>NZ_FNSO01000004.1:0-4800000 GCF_900105945.1 Amycolatopsis tolypomycina
GACGCCGCAGAAATGCGCGGGAGTGCGCAACGAACCGGCGATGTCGGAGGCGATGGACAGCGCCGAACCCGGCTGCCAGTGCCGCCGCCGATCCGCCGGACGACCCGCCCGGCGTGCGACCGTGCGCCCACGGGTTCTCGGTGGTGCCGTAGATCTCGTTGAACGTCTGGATGTCCTGCAGCCCCAGCGGCACGTTGGTCTTGCCGAGCACCACCGCGCCCGCGGCCTTGAGCCGCGTCACCTGGACCGCGTCCCCGGCCGGCACGTGGTCCCGGTGCGGCGGCATGCCCCACGTCGTGGGAGCCCGGCCATGTCGTAGGACTCCTTGACCGTCACCGGAACCCCGAGCAGCGGCCGGTCCGCACCCCGCGCGCGGGCCTCGTCGGCGCGGCGCGCGGCGGCCCGCGCCCGGTCGAAGTCCGGTACGCAGATGGCGTTGATCGACGGTCGTCACGCTCGATGCGGGCGATCGCCTCGTCGGTCAGTTCCGCCGATGTCACCGCGCCGGCCCGCATCGCGGAAAGCAGCTCTCCTGCGGTTTTGAAACTCCATTCCATGAATCCGACGCTATCCGCACGCCGATGGGGCACAAAATTTCTTTTCGGGCAAATCAATCCCGCGCGGGGCACACGAATTCGCGGATGTCCAGCACCGGTTTCGATCCAGGGCCACCAACGGGCCCCGGAGGCAGCCGCCGGGCCGCCACTGTCCGAAAAGGACGGCGCCGGTCAGGCCGGTTCGAGCGCTTCGGCGAACCGCAGCGGCAGCAGGCGGATGACGCGCAGCGCGCGGCCGGTGGCGTCGACGCGGACGGTGCAGGCGATCCCCGCTCGGTGGCGAGCAGGTAGCCGTGTTCGACGGCCGCGAAGCCCGTGGCGCTGAGGAAGCGCACGCCGCACAGGTCGATCACGAGGTGGGTGAGCGTGCTGGTCGCTCTGGCGGTGATCAGCTCGCGCAATCGCGGGGCCGTGGCGAGGTCGAGGTCGCCGGCGACCTCGACGACCGCGGTGCCCGGTGCGGCCGGTGGGTGGTGAGCCGGAGGGCGTCGGGCAGTTCGACGGGCGAGAGGCTCGTGGACAGCGTGTGCCGGCTGTGGTCATGGTGGCCTGCTTCCCTGGGCCACACCCTAGGTACAGCGCTGAAGTGAGATCGCGGCGAGGGCCGCGCGACAACGGATGCCCCGAGCGCGGGGTATCTCGTGCCGGCCGTTGTCTCGACCGCTTCACCCAGCATAGGACATCCGCGCCCGAGGTGCGGGCTGATCCCACGACATGCTTGAACAAGCAACTAGATGGGGGTAGTAGTGGCATCAGGACCAGTAGGGTCCGTTCACACTTCAGGGAGAAGCAATGTCACTTGTTTCAGCCTTCCGGTGTTCGGCAAGGCGGCGGCCACCCCGGCGGGATCGCGCGGTACGCGCGCGAGGCGGAGCGGGCGGGCGCGGGCGGCCTCTGGGTCGGTGACCGGCTGTTGTCGCCGGTCGCCCCGGTGGTGTCCTACCCGGGTTACGACACGATGCCCGAGGAGTTCCACACCGCGTACGACCCGTTCACCGCGCTGGCGATCGCCGCGGCCGTCACCGAGACCGCGGTCCTCGGCTCCAGCACCATCAACGCGACGCAGTACCAGCCCGCGAACTTCGCCCGGCTGCTGACCAGCATCGACGTCGCGAGCAACGGCAGGCTGCTGCCCGGCCTCGGCATCGGCTGGTCGCCCGACGAGTACGCGGCGGTCGGCGTGCCGATGTCCGAGCGCGGCAAGCGGCTCGATGACCTGCTCGACCTCCTCGAGTCGTGGTGGACGAAGGACACCGTGGCGCACGAAGGCGTCGGCTACGCGATCGCCGAGTCGCACGTCGCCCTGAAGCCGGTGCGCAAGCCTCCGATCCACCTGGCCGGCTTCGGCGAGAAGTCGCTGCGCCGGGTCGCCGAGCGGCGGACGGCTGGCTCCCGGTCTGGTCGGTGCCCGAGCAGTTCCCGCGGACGTCATCACCTCGACGCTGGCGAAGCTCCGCGCCGACGCCGAGCAGGCCGGCCCGACCCGCAGGCGCTCGGCGTCGCCCTGCGGGTGAACGCCGCCCCGGGCACGGACGCGGAGACCATCGCCGCGTCGGTCACGAAGATCGTGGAACTCGTCGCCCCGGACCACACGTTCGTCGACCTCACCTACCTGACGAGCAGCGTGGACGAGCACCTCGACCTCACCGGACGGCTGCTGGAGCTGACCGCCAAGGGCTGACGCGCGGCGCGGGAGCCCTTCCCGGACCACGGAGGGCTCCCGGTTCGCCGGAGAACGCTAGGAAAGCTCGACCAGGTCCAGCAACGTCCGCGCGTAACCGGTGATCGCGGCCTCCGCCTGGTCCGTTCCTTCGCCCGGCGCGGACGTGCGGTCCAGCACCAGGACTACATTGGACTTCCGGGCGACGAGCACGACCAGGCTGCCGTGCGCGCTGATCCTCGCCTCGTCGCCGACCCCGCTCACCGGCGTGTCCGCGCCGAGCCGGTACCCGGCGGACGGCCCGTCGTACCGGGTGACGCGGGACGCCGCCTCCTGCTCGGCTTTCCCGGTGCCGCTTTGGTTTCCCGTTCGCCGGTACAGCGAATACCGCGCCTCGACCTCGGGCGGTCCGGCCCAGGCGCAGTCGGCGCCCTGGACGTCGCCGGGGCCGGTGAGGCGCGCCGGGCTTCCCGGGGCAGGCCGGGCAGCCGCGGGCAGTGCCCGGCAGCGTCGCCGCCTCGTGCCGGCCCGGCCACCACGCTTCGAGCCAGGGCCGGGAGACCACCGCGAGCGCGGTCACGAGGACCACGGCGGCCAGCGCCGCGCCCCGCACGAACCACCGCCGGCTCGGCCCGGCTGCTGTCATCGGCCCCTCCCGATGTCCTCGTCACCGGCAGCCTAGCCGAACGGGGCAGCGACGCTGGTCCATCCGGGTTGAACGGACGAAACGGAGTTGACCGCCGGCACACTCGCGCGTTGCCTGGTGTGGCCGGACGAGGGCCCGGCAGGGGGCGCATGGGGATCGAGCACGCATTCTGTCGTGCGCTAACTGAATAGCAGCCACTAGGGGGTAGTGGAATTGTTCCATCGGAAACGCTTTTCCGTGGCCATCGTCATGGCCGCATTACTGGCATTGTCCGGACTCACGGTGCAACCGGCCGCGGCCGCCGACTTCGGCACCAAAGCGATCGGGGACGCGGTGGTCGCCACCATCGTGAACCGCGAAAACCACAACTGCCTCGACAGCGACTACAACGGCAACGTCTACCTCAACCCGTGCGGCGCGCGGAACTACTTCCAGCACTGGCAGGCGGTGGGCCACACGCTGGTGAACGTGCAGACCGGCCGCTGCCTCGACAGCAACAACGCCGGTGACGTCTACACCCTGATCTGCAACAACGGCGAGTACCAGCAGTGGGGCGGCGGCGGCGAGCACGTCGTCGGCAACCGGAAGACGCTGCTGGCCGTGACCGCCCTCGACGAGCACGGGGTGCACGCCTACGCCCCGATCGGACTGGAATCGCAGCTCTGGACACGCACCTGACCGAAGGCCTCTGCGACCCCGACCCGCTGACGATGGTGGTCGACGAGATCCTCGAAGACGACTGGACGAAGATCCAGGACACGCAGCAGAGCACCGAAGGCATCGCCGGGCCGTGGGACTGGAAGGTGACGACGGGCGTCGGCACGCACATCACGGCGACGACGTCCGCCTCGGTCGGCGCGGAATTCGCCGTCGGGCAGTTCAAGGCGACGGCGTCGGGCACCGTCACCGAAGGCGTCACGCACGACATGACCTACACCGTCGAACGGCCCTTCCACGCCATCATTCCGCAGGGCCAGGTCATGTACGCCAACTACGGCGCGCACCGGCACAACATCCTGTTCCACTGGCACCGCAGCGCGAAGGACTGCACGGACCTGGAAAGCGGCCAGTACAAACTCACCGTGCCGTTCGCGCAGGGTTTCTACTGGCGTTGTGAAACGCGCCTGGATCCCGACTGCAGGCGGAAGATCGAAGCGGCGAACAGCGGGACGCCCAACGCGGCACGGCTCGCGGAGTCGTTCTACCCGTATTACGCCCTGCTCGAACTGGGCCCGCCGACCGAGCCCCCGCCGCCGGTCCGGAAAGCGACCAGCGTCGCCTACACCGGCCCGACGACCGCGGCCTACCACGACTCCGTCGTCGCGTCGGCGAAGGTCACCAGCGAAGGCAGGCCGGTGGGCGCCGGCCTGGTCACCTTCACCCTCGGCCGCGGCAGCTGCGTCGCCGGGGTGGGCCCGTCCGGCACCGCGTCCTGCTCGATCGACATCACGGACACGCCGGGCGCGGCGACGATGCGCGTCAGCTACGGGGGCACGGCCGACTTCTTCCCCAGCAGCACGAGCGCGGCCTTCACCATCACCAAGGCACCGACGAAGCTGGCTTACACGGGCACCAAGCACATCGCCAACGGCGAGCCCGCCCGCCTGGCCGCCGTGCTGACCGAGAACGGGCGCCTCACCGGTCCGCTCGCGGGCCGCACGGTGCACCTCACCATGGGCCAGGGCGCGACGCAGCAAGCCTGCGACGCGACGACGGACGCCGCCGGGGCCGCGCAGTGCGAGATCGCGTCGCCGGACCAGCCGCTGGAACGACACCGCGACCGTGCCGGTCGGGGCGAGTTTCGCGGGCGACGAGTTCTACCTGCCGTCCAGCGACGCGGCGCAGGCCCGGCTGCAGTACTACACCGGGCGGGCCGTCGGGCTCGAGGCCGCGGTGAACCTGCCGCTCCTGCCGCTGAAACTGGGTCCGGCGCCGGACACCGGGCCGGTCCGCCACGGCCACGGCGTCGCGGACCAGCACGCCGTGCACCGCGTCGCTCGGCGTCCTGGTGCTCAACGCCCGCGCGCTGTGCCCGCAGGTCACGACCAGCCTGAAGCCGGGCACGATCACGTCCACCGTGCACGTCGACGACGTCCACGTCGGACTGCCGGGCCTGCCGGTGATCGACATCGCCGGGCTGACCGCGACGTCCACCAGCACCTGCACCGGGACGAGCGGCTCGGCGACGATGACGCTGAAGATCGCCGGCGTCCAGGTGACGGTACCGACCCAGCCGAACAGCACGATCCCCCTCGCCGGCGGCGGCCGGATCGTCGTCAACGAGCAGAAACCGGTGCCGGGCAGCGACTTCGGGCTGGCCGAAACCGCCGTGCACATCGTGCAGCCGGGTTGACGGGCAACCTGGTCGACATCACCGTCGGCACCGCGGTGAGCGCGTCGCACCACTGCACGTAGCCGGATCGCCCCTCGGACCTGTCCGGTCCGAGGGGCGCCACCCGGCCCGTCCCTGGTGGGCGTAGGACGACGCTTCGGTGAGCACCAGGCCGGACCCGTGGGGGTGTAACGCGGCTGACCCGTTCGACGACTCCCCGCGGTGACGGGTCCTCGAAGGGTTGTGGCTTGCTGACCGAAGACGCACACCGGCGGATGACCGAGACGCTGCGCCGGGTGGAAGGCGAACCCGCGCCGGACTCGTTCCCCGTGCAGGTGCGGTGGGACCCGGCCGCACGCCGGCTGCGTTGGGTGTGCCGGCGGCACTTCGCGGGGAGCTGAGGTCGGCGCTCGCCGTGCGGCCCCTGTTCGCCGCCGGATCCCGCATCGGGGCCGCGCCCGGCGACGAACGCTCCGCCTTGCTCGGGCGGTACGCCCGGTGGTGCGGGCGCGGAGCCCGGCTGAAGTCGCACCTCGACCTTTTCGACGAGGCCGTACCCGCGGTGCTGGCGGCAGTCTTCGTGGTTTCAGCCGTCGTGGCGCCCCTGTGTCTGTGGGGTCCGGGGAATCTCGGCCGGGTCCTGCTCGCCGGCGAGCTGGTGATGGTCTTCGCCACCGTGATCATCTCGTCCGCCGGCGTCGAGGAAACCCGTGCCGACCGCGCCGCGACCCTCTTCACCCTGGCGCTCATCGCCGGTGGCGAGGCAGCCACCCTGACCCTCGGCGGGTCGTGGACCATTTCGGTGGGAGACACCTCCGTCGAGTGGTCGCGGCCCCTCGGCCTGCTGCTCCTGCTCGGCTCGTGTCTCCTGCCGATCTTCTTCTTCGCCCTCTTGGCCTTCGCCGGCTCGTGCGCCTCGAGTCTGTTCGGCAGGTACGCCGGCCGCGAGGGGCCGGCCGAGCTGGCTCTCTTTCCCTCGCACTCGCGCTGGCGCAGCTGGTCGACCGCGCACCCGGGCGAACGGCGGCTGCCGTCGGCCGCGCAGCTGCGGTCCGTGGCCACCTGCATCGAGGGCTTGGGCCGGGACGTCGACCTCCCGGACGCCCGGCACCGGCGCGTGTTCCGCGGCCGGATCCGGTCGGCGGCGGAGGCCCGTGCGAGAGAAGGCTCTTTGGGTGGCGCCCAGCCGGACAGGGCCGACACTGCAGCGCGTTGCGCAGCTTCGTCGATCGAGCTGATGACGACCGTCCTCGATCGGGACACGCGAGCTACCGGATTCACCGCGCACGAAGTGGCACAGGATCGCCCGGCACCCTGTGCCATCTTGTGCGGCGTGAATCCGGAGCGCGTCGTGGTGCGTCGAGGACGGTCGTCATCAGCCGACGACGAAGCTGCGCAACGCGGCCTGCGTGTCGCCTTCCGGCAGCGCCACCCAAAGAGCCTTCTCTCGCACGGCCTCCGCCGCCGACCGGATCCGGCCGCGGAACACGCGCCGGTGCCGGGCGTCCGGGAGGTCGACGTCCCGGCCCAAGCCCTCGATGCAGGTGGCCACGGACCGCAGCTGCGCGGCCGACGGCAGCCGCCGTTCGCCGGGTGCGCGGTCGACCAGCTGCGCCAGCGCGAGTGCGAGGGAAAAGAGAGCCAGCTCGGCCGGCCCCTCGCGGCCGGCGTACCTGCCGAACAGACTCGAGGCGCCACGAGCCGGCGAAGGCCAAGAGGGCGAAGAAGAAGATCGGCAGGAGACACGAGCCGAGCAGGAGCAGCAGGCCGAGGGGCCGCGACCACTCGACGGAGGTGTCTCCCACCGAAATGGTCCACGACCCGCGAGGGTCAGGGTGGCTGCCTCGCCACCGGCGATGAGCGCCAGGGTGAAGAGGGTCGCGGCGCGGTCGGCACGGGTTTCCTCGACGCCGGCGGACGAGATGATCACGGTGGCGAAGACCATCACCAGCTCGCCGGCGAGCAGGACCCGGCCGAGATTCCCCGGACCCCACAGACACAGGGGCGCCACGACGGCTGAAACCACGAAGACTGCCGCCAGCACCGCGGGTACGGCCTCGTCGAAAAGGTCGAGGTGCGACTTCAGCCGGGCTCCGCGCCCGCACCACCGGGCGTACCGCCCGAGCAAGGCGGAGCGTTCGTCGCCGGGCGCGGCCCCGATGCGGGATCCGGCGGCGAACAGGGGCCGCACGGCGAGCGCCGACCTCAGCTCCCCCGCGAAGTGCCGCCGGCACACCCAACGCAGCCGGCGTGCGGCCGGGTCCCACCGCACCTGCACGGGGAACGAGTCCGGCGCGGGTTCGCCTTCCACCCGGCGCAGCGTCTCGGTCATCCGCCGGTGTGCGTCTTCGGTCAGCAAGCCACAACCCTTCGAGGACCCGTCACCGCGGGGAGTCGTCGAACGGGTCAGCCCGCGTTACACCCCCACGGGTCCCGGCCTGGTGCTCACCGAAGCGTCGTCCTACGCCCACCAGGGACGGGCCGGGTGGCGCCCCTCGGACCGGACAGGTCCGAGGGGCGATCCGGCTACGTGCAGTGGTGCGACGCGCTCACCGCGGTGCCGACGGTGATGTCGACCAGGTTGCCCGTCAACCCCGGCTGCACGATGTGCACGGCGGTTTCGGCCAGCCCGAAGTCGCTGCCCGGCACCGGTTTCTGCTCGTTGACGACGATCCGGCCGCCGCCGGCGAGGGGGATCGTGCTGTTCGGCTGGGTCGGTACCGTCACCTGGACGCCGGCGATCTTCAGCGTCATCGTCGCCGAGCCGCTCGTCCCGGTGCAGGTGCTGGTGGACGTCGCGGTCAGCCCGGCGATGTCGATCACCGGCAGGCCCGGCAGTCCGACGTGGACGTCGTCGACGTGCACGGTGGACGTGATCGTGCCCGGCTTCAGGCTGGTCGTGACCTGCGGGCACAGCGCGCGGGCGTTGAGCACCAGGACGCCGAGCGACGCGGTGCACGGCGTGCTGGTCCGCGACGCCGTGGCCGTGCGGACCGGCCCGGTGTCCGGCGCCGGACCCAGTTTCAGCGGCAGGAGCGGCAGGTTCACCGCGGCCTCGAGCCCGACGGCCCGCCCGGTGTAGTACTGCAGCCGGGCCTGCGCCGCGTCGCTGGACGGCAGGTAGAACTCGTCGCCCGCGAAACTCGCCCCGACCGGCACGGTCGCGGTGTCGTTCAGCGGCTGGTCCGGCGACGCGATCTCGCACTGCGCGGCCCCGGCGGCGTCCGTCGTCGCGTCGCAGGCTTGCTGCGTCGCGCCCTGGCCCATGGTGAGGTGCACCGTGCGGCCCGCGAGCGGACCGGTGAGGCGCCCGTTCTCGGTCAGCACGGCGGCCAGGCGGGCGGGCTCGCCGTTGGCGATGTGCTTGGTGCCCGTGTAAGCCAGCTTCGTCGGTGCCTTGGTGATGGTGAAGGCCGCGCTCGTGCTGCTGGGGAAGAAGTCGGCCGTGCCCCCGTAGCTGACGCGCATCGTCGCCGCGCCCGGCGTGTCCGTGATGTCGATCGAGCAGGACGCGGTGCCGGACGGGCCCACCCCGGCGACGCAGCTGCCGCGGCCGAGGGTGAAGGTGACCAGGCCGGCGCCCACCGGCCTGCCTTCGCTGGTGACCTTCGCCGACGCGACGACGGAGTCGTGGTAGGCCGCGGTCGTCGGGCCGGTGTAGGCGACGCTGGTCGCTTTCCGGACCGGCGGCGGGGGCTCGGTCGGCGGGCCCAGTTCGAGCAGGGCGTAATACGGGTAGAACGACTCCGCGAGCCGTGCCGCGTTGGGCGTCCCGCTGTTCGCCGCTTCGATCTTCCGCCTGCAGTCGGGATCCAGGCGCGTTTCACAACGCCAGTAGAAACCCTGCGCGAACGGCACGGTGAGTTTGTACTGGCCGCTTTCCAGGTCCGTGCAGTCCTTCGCGCTGCGGTGCCAGTGGAACAGGATGTTGTGCCGGTGCGCGCCGTAGTTGGCGTACATGACCTGGCCCTGCGGAATGATGGCGTGGAAGGGCCGTTCGACGGTGTAGGTCATGTCGTGCGTGACGCCTTCGGTGACGGTGCCCGACGCCGTCGCCTTGAACTGCCCGACGGCGAATTCCGCGCCGACCGAGGCGGACGTCGTCGCCGTGATGTGCGTGCCGACGCCCGTCGTCACCTTCCAGTCCCACGGCCCGGCGATGCCTTCGGTGCTCTGCTGCGTGTCCTGGATCTTCGTCCAGTCGTCTTCGAGGATCTCGTCGACCACCATCGTCAGCGGGTCGGGGTCGCAGAGGCCTTCGGTCAGGTGCGTGTCCCAGAGCTGCGATTCCAGTCCGATCGGGGCGTAGGCGTGCACCCCGTGCTCGTCGAGGGCGGTCACGGCCAGCAGCGTCTTCCGGTTGCCGACGACGTGCTCGCCGCCGCCGCCCCACTGCTGGTACTCGCCGTTGTTGCAGATCAGGGTGTAGACGTCACCGGCGTTGTTGCTGTCGAGGCAGCGGCCGGTCTGCACGTTCACCAGCGTGTGGCCCACCGCCTGCCAGTGCTGGAAGTAGTTCCGCGCGCCGCACGGGTTGAGGTAGACGTTGCCGTTGTAGTCGCTGTCGAGGCAGTTGTGGTTTTCGCGGTTCACGATGGTGGCGACCACCGCGTCCCCGATCGCTTTGGTGCCGAAGTCGGCGGCCGCGGCCGGTTGCACCGTGAGTCCGGACAATGCCAGTAATGCGGCCATGACGATGGCCACGGAAAAGCGTTTCCGATGGAACAATTCCACTACCCCCTAGTGGCTGCTATTCAGTTAGCGCACGACAGAATGCGTGCTCGATCCCCCATGCGCCCCCTGCCGGGCCCCTCGTCCGGCCACACCAGGCAACGCGCGAGTGTGCCGGCGGTCAACTCCGTTTCGTCCGTTCAACCCGGATGGACCAGCGTCGCTGCCCCGTTCGGCTAGGCTGCCGGTGACGAGGACATCGGGAGGGGCCGATGACAGCAGCCGGGCCGAGCCGGCGGCGGTGGTTCGTGCGGGGCGCGGCGCTGGCCGCCGTGGTCCTCGTGACCGCGCTCGCGGTGGTCTCCCGGCCCTGGCTCGAAGCGTGGTGGCCGGGCCGGCACGAGGCGGCGACGCTGCCGGGCACCTGCCCGCGGCTGCCCGGCCTGCCCCCGGGAAGCCCGGCGCGCCTCACCGGCCCCGGCGACGTCCAGGGCGCCGACTGCGCCTGGGCCGGACCGCCCGAGGTCGAGGCGCGGTATTCGCTGTACCGGCGAACGGGAAACCAAAGCGGCACCGGGAAAGCCGAGCAGGAGGCGGCGTCCCGCGTCACCCGGTACGACGGGCCGTCCGCCGGGTACCGGCTCGGCGCGGACACGCCGGTGAGCGGGGTCGGCGACGAGGCGAGGATCAGCGCGCACGGCAGCCTGGTCGTGCTCGTCGCCCGGAAGTCCAATGTAGTCCTGGTGCTGGACCGCACGTCCGCGCCGGGCGAAGGAACGGACCAGGCGGAGGCCGCGATCACCGGTTACGCGCGGACGTTGCTGGACCTGGTCGAGCTTTCCTAGCGTTCTCCGGCGAACCGGGAGCCCTCCGTGGTCCGGGAAGGGCTCCCGCGCCGCGCGTCAGCCCTTGGCGGTCAGCTCCAGCAGCCGTCCGGTGAGGTCGAGGTGCTCGTCCACGCTGCTCGTCAGGTAGGTGAGGTCGACGAACGTGTGGTCCGGGGCGACGAGTTCCACGATCTTCGTGACCGACGCGGCGATGGTCTCCGCGTCCGTGCCCGGGGCGGCGTTCACCCGCAGGGCGACGCCGAGCGCCTGCGGGTCGCGGCCGGCCTGCTCGGCGTCGGCGCGGAGCTTCGCCAGCGTCGAGGTGATGACGTCCGCGGGGAACTGCTCGGGCACCGACCAGACCGGGAGCCAGCCGTCCGCCCGCTCGGCGACCCGGCGCAGCGACTTCTCGCCGAAGCCGGCCAGGTGGATCGGAGGCTTGCGCACCGGCTTCAGGGCGACGTGCGACTCGGCGATCGCGTAGCCGACGCCTTCGTGCGCCACGGTGTCCTTCGTCCACCACGACTCGAGGAGGTCGAGCAGGTCATCGAGCCGCTTGCCGCGCTCGGACATCGGCACGCCGACCGCCGCGTACTCGTCGGGCGACCAGCCGATGCCGAGGCCGGGCAGCAGCCTGCCGTTGCTCGCGACGTCGATGCTGGTCAGCAGCCGGGCGAAGTTCGCGGGCTGGTACTGCGTCGCGTTGATGGTGCTGGAGCCGAGGACCGCGGTCTCGGTGACGGCCGCGGCGATCGCCAGCGCGGTGAACGGGTCGTACGCGGTGTGGAACTCCTCGGGCATCGTGTCGTAACCCGGGTAGGACACCACCGGGGCGACCGGCGACAACAGCCGGTCACCGACCCAGAGGCCGCCCGCGCCCGCCCGCTCCGCCTCGCGCGCGTACCGCGCGATCCCGCCCGGGGTGGCCGCCGCCTTGCCGAACACCGGAAGGCTGAAACCAAGTGACATTGCTTCTCCCCTGAAGTGTGAACGGACCCTACTGGTCCTGATGCCACTACTACCCCCATCTAGTTGCTTGTTCAAGCATGTCGTGGGATCAGCCCGCACCTCGGGCGCGGATGTCCTATGCTGGGTGAAGCGGTCGAGACAACGGCCGGCACGAGATACCCCCGCGCTCGGGGCATCCGTTGTCGCGCGGCCCTCGCCGCGATCTCACTTCAGCGCTGTACCTAGGGTGTGGCCCAGGGAAGCAGGCCACCATGACCACCAGCCGGCACACGCTGTCCACGAGCCTCTCGCCCGTCGAACTGCCCGACGCCCTCCGGCTCACCACCCACCGGCCCGCACCGGGCACCGCGGTCGTCGAGGTCGCCGGCGACCTCGACCTCGCCACGGCCCCGCGATTGCGCGAGCTGATCACCGCCAGAGCGACCAGCACGCTCACCCACCTCGTGATCGACCTGTGCGGCGTGCGCTTCCTCAGCGCCACGGGCTTCGCGGCCGTCGAACACGGCTACCTGCTCGCCACCGAGCGGGGGATCGCCTGCACCGTCCGCGTCGACGCCACCGGCCGCGCGCTGCGCGTCATCCGCCTGCTGCCGCTGCGGTTCGCCGAAGCGCTCGAACCGGCCTGACCGGCGCCGTCCTTTTCGGACAGTGGCGGCCCGGCGGCTGCCTCCGGGGCCCGTTGGTGGCCCTGGATCGAAACCGGTGCTGGACATCCGCGAATTCGTGTGCCCCGCGCGGGATTGATTTGCCCGAAAAGAAATTTTGTGCCCCCATCGGCGTGCGGATAGCGTCGGATTCATGGAATGGAGTTTCAAAACCGCAGGAGAGCTGCTTTCCGCGATGCGGGCCGGCGCGGTGACATCGGCGGAACTGACCGACGAGGCGATCGCCCGCATCGAGCGTGACGACCCGTCGATCAACGCCATCTGCGTACCGGACTTCGACCGGGCGCGGGCCGCCGCGCGCCGCGCCGACGAGGCCCGCGCGCGGGGTGCGGACCGGCCGCTGCTCGGGGTTCCGGTGACGGTCAAGGAGTCCTACGACATGGCCGGGCTCCCCACGACGTGGGGCATGCCGCCGCACCGGGACCACGTGCCGGCCGGGGACGCGGTCCAGGTGACGCGGCTCAAGGCCGCGGGCGCGGTGGTGCTCGGCAAGACCAACGTGCCGCTGGGGCTGCAGGACATCCAGACGTTCAACGAGATCTACGGCACCACCGAGAACCCGTGGGCGCACGGTCGCACGCCGGGCGGGTCGTCCGGCGGATCGGCGGCGGCACTGGCAGCCGGGTTCGGCGCGCTGTCCATCGCCTCCGACATCGCCGGTTCGTTGCGCACTCCCGCGCATTTCTGCGGCGTCCACGCGCACAAGCCGACGCTGGGGCTGGCGGCCGGCCGCGGCATGGTCCCGCCGGCCGACCCGGCGTGGCCGGTCGAGCCGGACCTGGCCGTCGTCGGCCCGATGGCCCGCAGCGCCCGCGACCTGACGCTCCTGCTCGACGTCATGGCCGGGCCGGACCCGTTGACGTACGGCGTGGCGCACCGGTTGCAACTGCCACCCGCCCGCCGCGAGCGGCTCGGCGATTTCCGCGTCCTGGTCGTCGAGGAGCACCCGCTCATCCCGACGTCGTCGGCGGTGCGGGCGGGAGTGCACCGAGTGGCCACCGCACTCGCCGACGGCGGCGCCCGCGTCGCGCGGCACAGCCCGCTGCTGCCCGACCTGACCGAAGCGGCGACGCTGTACATGCAGCTGCTGATTTCGGGTTCGGTGGCCCGGTTCCCCATCGATTCGGACGAGCAGCTGCGCACCCAGGCGGCGGAACTGAGCGCGGAAGATCGAAGCCTGGACGCGGTCCGGCTGCGCGCCCTGCAGTTCAGCCACCGCGACTGGCTGGCGGCAGACCACGGCCGCGAACGCCACCGCCAAGGCTGGCGCCGGCTGTTCACCGAGTTCGACGCGGTGGTGTGCCCGATCACGCCGACCCCGGCGTTCCCCCACGACCACACCCCGAACCCGATGGAGCGGCGCATCGACATCGACGGCGCCTCGCACCCGTACTTCGACCAGCTCGTGTGGGCGGGTCTGGCGACGATGCCCGGCTTGCCGTCCACGGCGATCCCGGCGGGCCGCTCTCCGGAGGGCCTGCCGGTCGGGGTGCAGCTCATCGGCCCGATGTACGAGGACCGCACCCCGCTGCGGCTGGCCGAACTGCTGGAGCAGGAGATCGGCGGCTTTCAGGCACCGGGTGGCGCGATGACGACGTCTTTCGCGCTCTCCGCCGGTCCTGCGAGTTCTGGATCCGCGTGTGCCGCGACTGGTTCGTGAACGTCCCGATCGCCGGGGAACACGCCCTCCGGCTGCTCCCCGGGCTGGCCCCGGCGGGGCCGCTCGAGGACCGCGATCCGTACACGTACGTCAAGACCACCAACGACTACGGAACGGCCTGGTTCTACTACGCGGTCGAGACGCCGGAGCGAGTGCCCCAGGCCCGCGATCACGACGCGATGGCGTCCCTGATCGCTCCCGCGTCACGGTCGAGAAGCGACCGCTCGCGGGCCGGCGGCTCGGCCTTGAGGGTCCAGCCGTCCCCGGCGTGGCGGGGGATGACGTGCAGGTGGAAGTGGAAGACGGTCTGGAACGCGACCTCGCCGTCGCAGACGAGGACGTTGATTCCCGCGCAGCGCAGGCGTGAACGGCGCAACGCCCGCGCCATGTCGTGCCCGACCGACCAGACGTGCCTGCCCGTGGCGTCGTCGAGGTCCTCGAGGCCGACGGCGTGCCCGCGGGGCACGACGAGGAGGTGGCCGGGCGTCACGGGGTGCAAGTCCATGAAGACGACGACGGTCTCGTCCTCGTGCACCACGCTGGCCTCGGCCCGGCGCGCCACGATGGCACAGAAAACGCACTCCCGCGCTGCCGCGTTCTGTGCCATACGTGCCATGGTCCCAGCGCACCAGGACCACGGCAATTCAATTGCCGAGCCACTTCTCCACGTACGGCTGGAACAGATTCAGCAACACCGGCAGCGCGACGGAGAACAGCACCGGGATGCGCGCGAAGCTCCCCAGCCGCATCGGCCGGATCCGTGCCTTGCGGTAGCGCTGCACGCGCGCTTCGAGCTCGTCCAGTTCTCTCGTCGAGGCGCCTTCCGCCTCGGCCTCGGCGATCGCGATGTGGCGCTCCCGGGCGGCGGTTTCGATCCTGCGGATGCCGAGCCACGGCAGGCCGACGTAGATCCACAGCAGGATGAACCAGAACGCGGCCGGGATCCACCCGCCGCCGCCGAGGCCGAGGACGACGGCCAGCCCGGAGACCATGATCCCGTACAGGGCCATGGAGAGCCACACACTGCGGAAGATCTGCCGGACCGGATCCCAGCCGTAGTGGCCGTCCGGGTTGATCCAGTTGGCGTCGAGCTGCACCAGGCGGGGCAGCGCGGCCGCGATGCGCGCGATGCTCACCCCGACGTGCGTCTGGGCGAGGATCATGTAGATGGCGAGTGCCGTCAGCAGGAAGTACGTGATCGCCCCGATGGGGTGATCGATGCCCGCCCACCAGTGCGCGTACGCGTCGCGCCGCCACTGCTCCCGCGCCGCCGCGCTGCCGTCGGTGGGCATGAAGATGCGGAACAACCCGTAGTACTGGCCCAGCGACAGCAGCAGGGCCAGCACGAACGCGGACACGACGAACGCGGTCGTGAACACCGCGGCGTGCCGTCGGTTGCGTTCGTTCGTCCGCTCGAGGTACCTGGCCAGCCGCTGCTCGGGCGGGAACCGCGCCGCCCAGCGCAGGATCGGCGGGTCGTCCGCGTTCTCCGCGGTGAGGCCGTGCCGCGGTTTGATGACCTTGTTGGCGATCAGCTTCGGCAGGCACGCCTTGAACAGCCGCCACTGCCGGTGCATGATCATCACCTCGACGATCATGATGGCCGCGAACAGCCACACCAGAGTGTCGCGCACGAGCGGGTACCGCAGCCCGACGGCGACCGTCAGGTTGTTGCGGCCGACCGCCCGCCAGAAGTCCTCGACAGGCTGGAATTCGTGGGCGTCACCCAGCATCCCGCCCGCGGCGGCGCTCAGCACGAGCACCAGGGCCACCGCCGGCGCCAGGAGCAGCAGCGCACCGCCCGGCACCTTCCGCAGCCACCGCAGGGGGATCGCGGCGGCGTAGGGATCGAATTCGGCGACGTCGACCGCCGACGAGCGGACGGGGCTGTCCGGCATGTGTCACTCCTTCGCCAGGATGAAGTCGATGAGGGCCTGGGGATCCTCGATGAGGGGCCAGTGGCGGCAGTGGCGGATGACCAGTTCGCGCCGCACGTCGGCGTGCCGGCGCACGATGGCGAAATCGGCGGCCGTGTTCATCGTGTCGCGCTCACCGCGCACGACGTCGACCGGAACGCGCGCGGCGTCGAGCAACGCGGGCAGGTCGATGCTGCGCGCCTGCCGCAGGGCCCGCAGCACGGTGCGGGCGCCACCGGTGTAGGAGAGGGCCTCCGCGGTGAGCCCGGGGTCGAGCAGCGCCGGCTCCGCGACGAACACCCCGAGCGCGAGCGAGCGCAGCACCTTCGACCGGGCGATCAGCCCGGCCGACCAGGGCCGCAGCGGCACCAGGCCGCCGACGAACTGGGCGGCGAGCGTGGCGGCGAGCGCCGGTGCCCGCAGCGCGCGCGCCGGGTGCAGCAGCATTTCGATGCCGGCCACCGGAGTCGCGTCGACCAGCACGAGCCGACGGCACACGGCGGGGTCCTTCGCGGCCACCCGGAGGGCGATGAGGCCGCTCAGCGAGTGGGCGACGACCGTGCAGCCCGTGGCGCCTTCCCGCCGGCAGAACTCGATGATCGCGTCGGCCACCCCGTCCAGGGTCACCTGGCCGCCGGGCAGCGCGCTGCGCCCGAACCCCGGCACGTCGATCGCCAGCGTCCGTCCGACGGCGCCCAGCGCCGGTGCCACCCCGCTCCAGAACCTCAGCGTTCCGCCCAGTCCGTGCAGCAGGAGGAACGTCGTGTCCCCGCCCTGGCCCGGCCCCAGGTCGACGACGTGCACGCCGCCCCGGAGCTCGGCCCGCCTGCTCATCGCGCCCCCGCCCGTCACCATGTGACCGGCAAGGACTCGACGCCGTGGATGACGGAGAAGCGCTTGAACCCGACGCGCTCGGCGGGCACCGCGAGCCGCAGCCCGGGAAACCGGCGCAGCAACGCGGAAAACACGACGCGCAGCTCCAGCCGGGCGAGCGGCGCCCCGAGGCAGCGGTGCACGCCGAACCCGAACGCGAGGTGCGGCGTGGTCCGCCGGCGGGGATCCACCGTGTCCATCGCGGCGCCGAGCGCCGGATCGCGGCTGGCCGTGGGCAGCGAGCAGAGCACGACGTCACCCGCCGCGATGCGTTGGCCCTTGAGCGAGGTGTCGCGCCGGGCGAACCGGGGAAAGGCGAGCTGGGCCACGCACACGTAGCGCAGCAGCTCGTCCACCACCCGGTCGATCGGTGCGGCCCCGCCCCGGACCGACGCGGCGAGCCGATCGTCCTGCAGGAGCACCAGGCAGCCGGTGGCGATCATGCTCGCGGTGGTGTCGAGCCCGCCGGTCAGCAGCCCGTCGATCAGGCCGGCCAGCTCCTGGTCGTCCAGCTGGTCGCCGTGTTCGTCGAGCAGCCGCCCGAGCAGCCCGGCGCGCGGCCCCGCCCGCTGCCGCCCGACGAGCCGGCGAACGTCGTCCAACGACCGCCCGACGGCGGCCACGGAGGTACCGAGATCCCCGGACAGCTCGAACCGGCTGGTGCCACGGCCCCGCCGGCAGGCACGGGGAACACCGACCAGCGCGCTCATCACGCCCGACGCGACGGGTTCGGCGAGCGCACGCACCAGGTCGACCGGCGGCCCGGCTCGCGCCAGCCGATCGAGCTGCGCGGCAACGATGTCCTCGATCCGGGGAGCCATGCCCCGGACGACGTGGGCCCGGAAGGCGGGGGCGAGCAACCGCCGCCGTCGGGTGTGCACGGGGGAGTCGTGGAAGCCGAGGCCGCCGGGCTGCCACTGCCCGGCCACCGGCGCCCCGTCCCGGGCCAAGGAGAGGTCGTTGCCGAAGGTGCCGGCATCCCCGAGCACGGTCCGCACGTCGTCGTGCCGAGTCACGAGCCACGCTTCGCGCAGGCCCAGCATGGAAAAGGCGGCAACGGGACGTTCGCGGCGCAGGCGGACGAGGTCCTCGTGCGGATCGAGCCCGTCGCGCATGACGGGCAGCAGCGGATGCCTGATGTCCAAGAGGAGAACCCCCTTCCCTTCGACCCGGCAAAGGTGTCGCGAAAGGGGGAGCCGGCTGTTTCGCGGCGTGATACGCCAGTGAATGACCGTTGTTCGATCGTGACCTGCCGTTGGCGGCGGTGCCACCGCAGGTGGCACCGCCGCCCACGGTCAGCTTCCCGCGGCGCAGAAGGTGTCGACCGGCCGCTTCCCGCTCACCAGGTACTCGGTCACCAGCGAGTTCCCGCACTTGCTGGGCGTGAACAGGTAGGCCCCGTGCCCGCCCTGGTCGATCGTGATCATGCGGGCGCGCTCGCCGAACGCCGCGCGCAGCTTGCGGGCACCGGACAACGGCGTGCCCGGGTCACGCTGGTTCTGCACCATCAGCACGTTCGCCGGGCCGTGGCCGGTGATCCGCACCCGCGGCTCGGCGGGCGGCGCCCAGTACGCGCACGCCGCGATGTTCGCGCTCGCCGCGCCGAGCAGCGGGTACCGGATGCGGTCGACCGCGACGTCCAGCTGGTAGCTCGCGATCGAGCGCGGCCACGCCGAGTCGCCGCAGATCACCGCGAACCGGGACGCCAGCAGGTTTTCGACCCCGGTCACCGGTTCCGCCGGCGGCTTCGGGGCCCGGCCCTGATCGAGCCCCTGCCAGTCCTCGGCCAGCTGCGTCAGGTCCGTCGAGTACAGGCCTTCGAACGTCAAGCCGCGGAAGAACGAGCCCGTGATGCCCCCGACCGGGGTGCGGTCCAGCCGCGCGGCCAGCTCGTGGAACTTGGCCGTCACCTGCGCGGGCGTCGTGCCGAGCCCGTACTCCGGGTGCTTCGCCGCGAAGGCCGCGAAGTCGGGGAACCGGTCCTCCATGCCCCGCCCGAAGCCGCGCATCGCGTCGATGTCGTACCCGCCCGGCCCGAGGCTGCTGTCCAGGACGATCCGGTCGCTGCGCTCGGGGAACAGCGTCGTGTAGACCGCGCCGAGGTAAGTCCCGTAGGACGCGCCCAGGAACGACACCTTCGGCTCGCCGAGCGCCGTCCGGATGCGGTCCATGTCCCGTGCGGTGTTCGCCGTGGTGACGTACGGCAGCAGCGATCCGGTCTTCGACCCGGCGCACTGCTCGGCTTCCCGCTTCGCGAGCGCGGCCTGCTTGACGACGTCGGCCGGGCCCTTCGGGTACGGCAGGTTGCCGACCGCGATCTGCTCCGGCGTCAGGTCGCACGTCACCGGCGTGCTGTGCGCGACCCCGCGCGGGTCGAACCCGATGATGTCGTAGGCGTCGAGCACGTCTTGCGGCAGCTTCACGAGCTTCAGCAGCTGCGGGTAGTCGAGACCGCCACCGCCCGGACCGCCCGGGTTGGTCAGCAGCACGCCCCGCCGCTTCGCCGGGTTCTTGCTCGGCAGGCGCGACACGGCGACGTCGATCGTCCGCCCGCCCGGCTCCCGGTAGTCCAGCGGGACCTTCATCGTCGTGCACTGCAGGTCCGGCGCCGGGAACGCCCCGGCGGGACACGGTCCCCAGTCCAGGTCGTTCGGTGCGGCCGAGGCCGCGGGGACGGCGATCGTCGCGCCGAGCACGGCGATCGCGGCCACCAGCAGGGTTTTGCGCATCGGAGTTCCTTTCGTTCGCACCGCGCTCAGCGGCGCGGTTCCCAGCGGAAGAGCCGGGTCGCCAGCACGACCGCGACGAAGACCCAGGCCAGGGTCGGGGCGAAGAGGAGCAGGGAGTCGGCGGCCGGTTTCCCGCCGTTCCACGCGTCGAGCACCAGCTCGGCCGCCGAACCGCCGGGCAGCAGGCGCTTGAGCAGCGTGAGCTCGCCGGTGCCGGTGAGGCCGACCCAGCCGGCCACCGCGATCACGCCGACGCTGATCGGCAGCGTGGTCACCTGCGCGTGTTCCGGCGAGTTCGTCAGCCCGGCCGTGGCCAGGCCCAGCGCGAGCATCATCACCACGGTGGCCACGACGGCGGCGGCCAGCAGCAGCGGGTTCGCCGGCTTCCCGGTGATCACGGCCAGCACCGCGAGCAGCACGGCGATCTGCACCACCGCGATCGCGGTGACCGGCAGCAGGAGCCCGCCGAGGATGCCGGCGTCCCCGGCCGCGGTCGAGCGCAGCCGCTTGAGGAACAGGTTCTGGCGGCGGGCGGCCAGCGTCGTCACCGTCGTGGTGTAGAGGCCGATGCCCAGCACGAAGAACAACGTCAGCGTCGCGATGTAGCCGAGGCTCCCCATCTCGGCGAAGACGTCGTGCCGGGCGATGAAGAACGCGCTGAGCGCGGCCGGCAGCACCAGTGCGGTGACCAGCACGAGCCGGTTCCGGAAGAGCTGGATCAGCTCGCCGCGGGCGATCGTCAACATGGTTCCCTCTCTCAGGAGTTTTCGATGGCGCGGAAGACGTCGTCGAGCCGCGTCGGCCCGGCCTGCAGGTCGAGCAGCTCCACGGCCTGGTCCTGCGCCCAGGCGAGCAGCGTGTGCAGGTCCTTCTGCAGGCCGAAGGTCTCCACGAGGAACTTGCCGTCCACCCCCCGCGTGGCGAGCAGCGGCGGCGACGGCGCGTCGGCCGGGAGTCCGAAGTGGATGGTCGAGGGCAGCGTCCGGGTCAGCTCGGCGACGGTGCCCTCGCGGTGGAGGACGCCCTGGTGCATGAGCCCGATGCGGTCGGCGCGCTGCTGGGCTTCCTCGAGGTAGTGCGTGGTGAGCACGACCGTGGAGCCGTCCTCGCGCAGCCGGTCGACGGCGTCCCACAGCGCGTCCCGCGACTGGATGTCGAGGCCGGTGGTGGGCTCGTCGAGGAAGACCAGCTCGGGCGTGCCGTAGACGGCGGTGGCGAAGTCGAGCCGCCGCTTTTCCCCGCCCGAGAGCTGCCCGACCCTGGTGCCCGCCTTGCGGGTGAGGCCGGCCACGTCGAGCAGGCGCCCGACGTCGTCGTGCCGTCCGGTGAGCCGCCCGACCAGCCCGACGGTCTCGCGCACGGTCAGGTCGGCGGAAAACCCGCTCTCCTGCAGCATGATCCCCAGCCGCGGGCGGACGGCGGCGCGGTCGCGGGGGTCCTTCCCGAACACCCGGACCGCACCCGAGCTGGGCGCGCGGTGGCCTTCGACCGTCTCCAGGGTCGAGGTCTTGCCGGCGCCGTTCGTGCCGAGCAGGGCGTACAGCTCCCCGCGATCGACCTGGAACGAAAGGTCTTTCACGGCGGGGAAGCCGCCGTAGGTGAGGGTGAGGCGATCGACGTCGATGACCGGTGTCGTGGACATGCCCCGGATTCCAGCGTGGATCGGCGCGGCCCGGCAGTGCGGCGGCGTCACCCGGATACATGACGTGGTGTCACTGGTGGTGCCCGCTCAGCCGGATACGCTCGGCTGGGTGGAGGTGCCGACGATCGCGCGCAGGACGTCCTGGACCGGCGGGAAGGTCCAGGAGCGGCTGCGCCGGCTGAACCTGATCACGACCGTCCCGCCGCTGGCGCTCGTCGGGGTGCTGTTGCTGCTGCTGACCGCCCGGTCCTGGTGGCACGTCGTGCTCCAGGTCGTCGGGCTGGTCGCGGCGCTGGCGACCGCCGAACGCTGGACCGCGGGCGACTACCTGCGCGTCGCGCGGCCGAGCCTGGCCGTCACCGCCGTGGTGTCGCTGGCCGGGTCGCTGACCGACGACACCGCCGCGTTCTTCAGCCTGTCCGTGGTGGGGTCGTACCTCATCCCGCCGCTGCCCCGCCACCGGCTCGCCGCGCTGGCCGGGCTGACGGTGCTGATCGCGGCGCTGGGCGCGGCGAACGTCCTCGTGCACGACGACCGGATCGGCTGGCGGCTGTTCCAGTTCGTCGCCGTGCCCGCGGTCGCCATGCTGGTCTCGACCGGGTTCATGTTCGTCAGCCAGCGCTTCTTCGACCTGATCGCGGAGCTCGAGCAGTCTCGCGAGCGCGAAGCGGACCTCGCCGTCACCCGGGAGCGGGTGCGTTTCGCGTCCGACCTGCACGACATCCAGGGGCACACCCTGCACGTGGTGAAGCTGAAGGTGGCGCTGGCCGAGAAGCTGCTGGACCGCGAACCGGAGCGGGCGCGCGAGGAACTGCGTGAGGTGCACGACCTGGTCGGGGAGACCATCGTCCGTACCAAGGAACTCGCCTACGCCCAGCGGCGGCTGAACCTGTCCGCCGAGCTCGAGAACGCCAAGAACCTCTTCGAGGCCGCGGGGATCCACGTCCGCGTCACCCGCGAGTCCGAAGTGGACGCCACGGCGAGCGAACTGCTCGGCCAGGTCCTGCGCGAGACGACGACCAACATCCTGCGGCACGCCGAGGCTCGCCAGGTGGGAATCACGCTCACCAGGCGCGGAATCACGATCGTCAACGACGGCGCCCCGGAAACCGGCCCGCTCGAGCTCGGCGGCCTCGCGGTGCTCCGGCAGCGCTTGGCGGAGCACGGCGCCGAGCTGGAGGTCTCCCACGCCGGCGGCCGCTTCCGCACCGCGGCGGCCTTCCCCGCGCCGAAGGAGGCCCGACGATGACAACGGTGGTGCTCGCCGACGACGAAGCTCTGCTCCGCAAGGCTTTGGCGGCGCTGCTGCCGCTGGAAGGCGAGATCACGGTGCTGGCCGAAGCCGACGACGGCGAGACGGCGATCGCGGCCACCCTCGAACACCGGCCGGACGTGCTGGTCATCGACCTCGAGATGCCCCGCGTGGACGGACTAGGCGCGGTGGAGGAGATCCGCCGCGCCCGGCCGGAGCAGGTGATCCTGATGCTGACCCGCCACGCCCGCCCCGGCGTGCTCCGCAAGGCGCTGAAGCTCGGCGTCCAGGGCTTCGTCAGCAAGGCGGCGGAGCCGGCCCACATCACGTCGGTGATCAAGACCCTGCACGCGGGCAAGCGCTGGATCGACCCGGACGTCTCAGCACTGGCCGTCGTCGACGACTGCCCCCTGACCGACCGCGAGCTGGACGTCCTGCGCGCAACCCGCGAGGGCTTTTCGGTGGCGGACATCGCCGGCCAGTTGCACCTGGCGGAGGGCACGGTCCGCAACTACCTGTCCAACGCGATGCAGAAAACCCAAACCCGCACCCGCCACGAAGCGGCCCGATACGCCCGCGAGCACGACTGGCTGTAGGCGATCGCCGAGAACGCAGTAACCCCTCCGGCCTGCCGGAACGGCGTGACCGAAGGGGTTCTTCGAGAGAGTGGAGCTAAGGGGACTCGAACCCCTGACCCCCTCACTGCCAGTGAGGTGCGCTACCAGCTGCGCCATAGCCCCGAGGCGAAGGTGAACTCCGCATCTCGTATGCCCATACAGTACACCCCGCCCAGACCCCCTCCGCACGGGGGTCCCCACAACCCCGCCGCTCGATCCACATCGCCTTGACCAGCACGTTCACACCTTATTTTTAGTCCTGTATTGACGCACGACTGTGGCCGCCGTTACATTTTGCGCGGTTGTGACGCCGAGGTCCCCGCCCGTTACGCCGCGTCTCCAGAACCGGGCACACCTCTCGATGAACGCCGCCCTCGTGCGGCAGAGGAGGTCTCGAATGAAGACGAGACGGCGGGTGTTCACGCTGCTCGCGGCAGCGTCCGTCCTGGTCGGAAGCATGACGACGACGACAGCGGCGGAAGCCGCCATTACCCCGGACGGGTGGTACACCGTCGCCGCCGCGAACAGTGGGAAGTGCGTCGACGCGCGGGGTGCCGGGGGCTCCGATGGCACCGTTGTCCAGCAGTACGCCTGCAACCAGACCACTTCGCAGCAGTGGCAGTTCCAGTCCACCGGGGACGGCTACTTCCGGGTGAACGCCCGGACCAACCCGGCCGCGGCCTGGGACGTCAAGGACGTCTCGACCGCCGACGGTGGCCTGCTCCAGCTCTGGACCTACGGCGGCGGCGCCAACCAGCAGTGGCAGGCCGTCGACGAAGGGAACGGGCGCTACCACCTCGTCAGCCGCAACAGCGGGAAGTGCCTCGACGTTCCCGGTGCCTCCACCGCCGATGTCCAGCTGCAGCAGTACACCTGCAACGGCACCGCCGCCCAGTCGTTCATGCTGACCCCCGTGAACACGAGCCAGCCGGGGCAGCCGGACTTCGGGCCGAACGTCGTGATCTTCGACCCGTCCATGCCGAGCTCGACCATCCAAAGCCGGCTCAACAGCATCTTCGCGCAGCAGGAACGCAACCAGTTCGGCAGCCAGCGCTACGCCGTGATGTTCAAGCCCGGCACCTACGCCAACGACGTCAACGTCGGCTTCTACACGCAGGTGCTGGGCCTCGGCCTCAGCCCCGACGCCGTCACCGTCAACGGCGCCGTGCACGTCGAGGCCGACTGGTTCCCGCCGCAGAACGCCACCCAGAACTTCTGGCGGGGCGCCGAGAACCTGTCCGTGACGCCGAACGGCGGCGCCGACCGGTGGGCCGTCAGCCAGGCCGCGCCCTACCGCCGCATGCACGTCCGCGGCGACCTGCAGCTCGACGACGGCGGCTGGGCCAGCGGCGGCTGGATCTCCGACTCGAAGATCGACGGCCAGGTCCGCTCCGGCTCGCAGCAGCAGTGGATCTCGCGCAACTCGCAGTTCGGCAGCTGGAACGGCTCGAACTGGAACATGGTCTTCGCCGGCGTCCAGGGCGCGCCCGCCAACACCTTCCCGACGCCGCCGTACACGACCGTCGCCCAGACGCCGGTCGTGCGCGAGAAGCCGTTCCTCTACATCGACGGCGCCGGCAAGTACCAGGTGTTCGTGCCCGCAACCAAGACCAACGCGTCCGGCACGAGCTGGGCCGGCGGCGCCGCACCCGGCTCCTCGATCCCGATCGACCAGTTCTACATCGCCAAGCCCGGCGCCACCGCCGCGGACATGAACGCCGCGCTCGCCGCGGGCAAGAACCTGCTGGTGACGCCGGGTGTCTACCACCTGAACCAGACCCTGCGCGTCACCCGGCCGGACACCGTCGTGCTCGGCCTCGGCATCGCCACGCTGATCCCGGACAACGGCATCACCGCCATGTCCGTCGACGACGTCGACGGCGTCAAGGTCGCCGGCCTGCTGATCGACGCCGGCACGACCAGCTCGAACACGCTCATGCAGGTCGGTCCGGCCGGCTCGGCCGCGAACCACGCGGCGAACCCGACGTCGCTGCACGACGTCTTCTTCCGCATCGGCGGCGCCGCCGTCGGCAAGGCGGTGAACAGCCTGGTCGTCAACAGCGGCAACGTCATCGGCGACCACCTGTGGATCTGGCGCGCCGACCACGCCGAACGCAACGAATACGTCGGCTGGACGACCAACACCGCCGACACCGGGCTGATCGTCAACGGCAACGACGTCACGATGTACGGCCTCTTCGTCGAGCACTACCAGAAGACGCAGGTGGTCTGGAACGGCAACGGCGGCCGGACCTACTTCTTCCAGAACGAGATGCCCTACGACGTCCCGAACCAGGCGAGCTGGATGAACGGCTCGACCCAGGGCTTCTCCGCCTACAAGGTGAGCCCGAACGTCACCAGTCACGAAGCGTGGGGCCTGGGCAGCTACTGCTACTTCAGCACCAACCCGTCCGTGGCCAGCGCGCACGCGTACGAGGCGCCGAACACGCCGGGTGTCCGGTTCCACGACATGGTGACCGTCTCGCTCAACTACCAGGGCACGATCACGCACGTGATCAACACCACCGGCCCGGCGACGCCGCCGGGGACCAAGGCCGTCAACCTGGTGAGTTACCCCTGAGTCACCGGCGTGCGCCGCGGTGGCGGCCGCGGCGCACGCCGGTCCTTTGTGGATACGCCCGAACGGGGTGTTCCGGGAGCCGGACAGGGGTAACCGTCGCACTATTGAGGTCCCCAATCGATTCGGGAGCGGCAGATGACCTCGTTCGCAGCGTTCACCGTCGTCGAACCCCGCAAAGCCTGGCCGCTGGTGGCCGTTCGCGGGGTGCTCGCCGTGCTCTTCGGGCTCTTCGCGCTGATCTGGCCCGGCGCCACCGTGCTCGTCCTGGCGATCCTGTACGGCGTGTACGCGATCGTCGACGGCATCGGCGGCCTGATGCAGGCGTTCCGCCCAGGTGACACCGGGCACCGGGTGGCCTACGGCGTCCTCGGCGCGCTCGGCATCGTCGCCGGGATCCTCGTCCTGGTCTGGCCCGGCATCACCGTCCTGCTGCTGGCCCTGCTGGTCGGGTTCTGGGCGATCATCACCGGCATCGCCGAGATCGCCGCGGCGGTCCGCCTGCGCAAGCAGATCCAGGGCGAGGCCTTCCTCATCCTGGCCGGCGCGATCTCCGTGCTCGCCGGCGTCCTCATCGTGATCAACCCGATCGCCGGCGCGTACGGCATCGCGCTGCTCGTCGGGATCTACGCGCTGCTGTACGGGATCGTGCTGCTCGTCCTGGCGTTCCGGCTCCGAAAACTCGCCGGCTGAGTACCGTGCGGGGGTGTCGACCCGTGAACTGGTGGTGCTGGGCACTGCTTCCCAGGTGCCCACGCGCCACCGCAACCAGAACGGCTACCTCCTGCGCTGGGACGGCGAGGGCATCCTCTTCGACCCCGGCGAAGGCACCCAGCGCCAGATGCTGCGGGCCGGCGTCGCCGCCACGGACATCACGCGCATCTGCGTCACGCACTTCCACGGCGACCACAGCCTCGGCCTGCCCGGGGTGATCCAGCGGCTCTCGCTCGACAAGGTGCCGCACCCGGTGCACGCCCACTTCCCGGCGTCCGGCGCGCACTACTTCGCGCGGATGCGGCACGCGACGGCCTTCTACGAGCAAGCCGACCTGCGGGAACACCCGATCGCCGAGGACGGCCCGATCGCCGGTGGGAAGCTCACCCTCGAGGCGAGGCGGCTGAGTCACCCCGTCGAGGCGTTCGGCTACCGGCTGACCGAGCCCGACGGCCGCACGATGCTCCCGGAGAAGCTGCGTGAGCACGGCATCGCGGGTCCGGACGTCGGCCGGCTCCAGCGGGAGGGGCGCCTGGGCACCACGAAGCTCGAGGATGTCAGCGAGGCGCGGCCCGGCCAGCGGTTCGCGTTCGTGATGGACACCCGGCTGTGCGACGCGGTGTACGCCCTCAGCGAAAACGCCGACACGCTCGTGATCGAGTCGACGTTCCTGGCCGAGGACACCTCGCTGGCGAAGGACTTCGGCCACCTGACCGCGCAGCAGGCCGCCCGCGTCGCCGCCGAGTCCGGCGTTCGCCAGCTCGTGCTGACCCACTTCTCGCAGCGCTACCCCGATCCGGCGCGCTTCCTGGAGGAGGCGAAGGCCGAGTTCGACGGCGAGCTCGTCGTCGCGCAGGACCTGGAGCGGGTCCAGGTGCCGAAAAGACGTTCTTTCCCCACGGGGTGAGAAGCGCCGTAGGCTGCATCTCGTGAGCCAGCCGATCCTGATGACCGTCGACGACGATCCCGCCGTGTCCCGCTCGGTCGCCCGTGACCTGCGCCGGCGCTACGGGAAGGACTACCGCGTCATCCGCGCCGACTCCGGCCCGGACGCTCTCGACGCGCTGCGCGAGATCAAGCTGCGCGGCGACGCCGTCGCGGCGATCCTCGCCGACTACCGGATGCCGCAGATGGACGGGATCGCCTTCCTCGAGAAGGCGATGGACCTGTTCCCGCACGCCCGCCGCGCGCTGCTGACCGCCTACGCCGACACCGACGCCGCGATCCAGGCGATCAACGTCGTCGACGTCGACCACTACCTGCTCAAGCCGTGGGACCCGCCGGAGGAGAAGCTCTACCCGGTGATCGACGCCCTGGTCGAGACCTGGAAAGCGGTCGGCGACAAGCCGGTCGAGGAGGTCAAGCTCATCGGCCACCGGTACAACTCGCCTTCGTTCCACCTGCGCGACTTCCTCGCGCGCAACGCCGTCCCGTACCGCTGGTACTCGGTCGACGACGACGAGGGCTGCCGGATCCTGCAGGCCGCGGAGGCGACCGACAAGGACATCCCGGTGGTCGTCACCCCGGACGGCACCGTTCTCAAGAACCCGACCGGCAGCGAGATCGCCGACGCGGTCGGCCTGTCGACCCGGCCGGCGCAGGAGTTCTACGACCTCGTCGTCATCGGCGGCGGCCCGGCCGGCCTCGGCGCCGCGGTGTACGGCGCCTCCGAGGGCCTGCGCACGGTGCTCGTCGAGAAGAAGGCCACCGGCGGCCAGGCCGGCACGAGCTCGCGCATCGAGAACTACCTCGGCTTCCCCGACGGCGTCTCCGGCGCGCAGCTGACCGACCGGGCGCGGCGCCAGGCGCAGAAGTTCGGCGCCGAGGTGCTGACCGCGCGCGACGTCGTCGGCCTCGAAGCCCGCGGCTCGTCGCGGGTGATCACCTTCGGCGACGGCAGCGAGATCGCCGCGCACTCGGTGATCCTCGCCAGCGGCGTCAACTACCGCGCCCTGGACGCCGAGGGCATCGAGGAGCTGACCGGCCGCGGCGTCTACTACGGTTCGGCCGCGACCGAGGCGCCCGAGTGCAAGGGCGAGCACGTCTACATCGTCGGCGGCGCCAACTCCGCCGGCCAGGCCGCGGTGTTCTTCTCCAAGCACGCCAGCGACGTCACGATCCTGGTGCGCGGCTCCTCGCTGGAGGCGTCGATGTCGCACTACCTGATCGAGCAGATCGCGGGCATCGGGAACATCCACGTCCGCACGCACACGACGGTCAAGCAGGTGCACGGCGACGGGCACCTCGAGCGGCTCACGCTCTGCGAGAACGGCGTCACCGAGACGGTCGAGACCGGGCACCTGTTCATCTTCATCGGCGCCGCCCCGCGCACCGACTGGCTCGGCGACGCCATCCACCGCGACGACCACGGCTTCGTCTGCACCGGGCCGGACCTGCTGAGCGCCGGGCAGCGGCCGGCCGGCTGGCCGCTCGACCGTGATCCGCACTACCTCGAGTCGTCGATCCCGGGCGTGTTCGTGGCCGGTGACGTGCGGTCCCAGTCGGTCAAGCGGGTGGCGTCCGCGGTCGGCGAGGGCGCGATGGCCGTGACGCTGGTACACCGGTACCTGGAGGAACAATGAGCGCACTGCCGCGGGAAGAGCTTCGCGGCCTCTTCCTGTTCGAACACCTTTCCGAAGCCCAGCTCGACTGGATCGCCGACAACGCCGTGCTCGAGGAGTACGCGGCCGACTCCACCGTCATCAGCGAGGGCGGCGAGGCGACCTGCTTCTACGTCCTGCTGCACGGCGCGATCCGGATGACGCGCCTGGTCAGCGGCACGGAGGTGGAGACCAACCGGTCCGACCAGCGCGGCGCCTACTTCGGCGCGACGCAGTTCTTCGTGCACCAGGAGAGCGAGCACATCTACAACGCCACGGTGCGCGCGCTGTCCGACGTCACGTTCCTGGCGCTGCCGTCGAAGGAGTTCTCCTTCGAGTTCCGCAAGTGGTTCCCGATGGCCACGCACCTGCTCGAAGGCATGTACCTGGGGTGGCGCAACAGCGACACGGTGATCGGCTCGCGCCGCCGTCTGCTGGCCCTCGGCGAGCTGTCGGCCGGCCTGACGCACGAGCTGAACAACCCGGCCGCGGCGGCGGTCCGGGCGACGTCCGCCCTGCGTGAGCGCGTCGCCGGGATGCGGCACAAGCTCGCCTTCCTGGCCAAGAAGGACATCGAACCGGAGCTGCTCTACCAGCTGATCGACGTCCAGGAACGCCTGGTCAAGCAGGTCGCGCAGGCGGAGAAGCTGACAGCGATGCAGCAGGCCGACCGCGAGGACGAGATCGGCGACTGGTTCGACGACCGCGGCATCGACGGCGGCTGGGACCTCGCCGACATCTACGTCCGCGCCGGGCTGACCACGGCCGACCTGGACCACGTCCTCGAGCAGGTCGGCGACACCTTCATCGACGGTGCCGTCCGCTGGCTCGCGTACGCGCTCGAGACCGAGATGCTGATGGGCGAGATCGAGGACTCGACCACGCGGATCTCCGCGCTGGTCGGCAAGGCCAAGCAGTACTCGCAGATGGACCGGGCGCCGCACCAGTGGGTCGACGTCCACGACGGCCTCGACTCCACCCTGGTGATGCTGTCCGGCAAGATCGGCGACGGCGTCCGCGTCGTCAAGGAGTACGACCGCAGCCTGCCGAAGATCCCCGCGTACCCGGCCGAGCTGAACCAGGTCTGGACGAACATCATCGACAACGCCCTCGGCGCGATGGCCGGCGATGGCACGCTGACGCTGCGCACGTGGCGCGTCGACGACCAGATCCGGGTCGAGGTCGGCGACACCGGGCCCGGCATCCCCGCGGACATCAAGCCGCGGATCTTCGAGCCGTTCTTCACGACCAAGCCGGTCGGCGAGGGCACCGGGCTGGGCCTGGACATCTCGTGGAAGATCGTCGTCGAACGGCACCAGGGCGACCTGCGCGTCGAATCCGAGCCGGGGAACACGCGGTTCGAGGTCTGCCTGCCGACGGTCGAGCAGGCCTCGCTCTGATGGCTTCCGTCCCGACGGTCACGACCGAGCTCGGGGCGCTGGTCGGGCTGGCGGGCGACGGCGTCCGCGTCTGGCGCGGGATCCCGTACGCCCGCCCGCCGGTCGGCGAGCTGCGGTGGAAGGCACCGCGGCCGCCGTCGCTGTCCGGCGGCGTGCACGTGGCGACGGAGTACGGGCCGCACGCGATGCAGTCGCCGGACCCGATGAACCCGGCCGCCGTGTGCGACGAGGACTGCCTGTACCTCAACGTCTGCACGCCCGAGGGACCCGCACCGGAGGGCGGGTGGCCGGTGCTGTTCTGGCTGCACGGCGGCGGCTACCGCGTCGGCCACGGTGAGCAGCTGGGTGACGGCGAGGAGTTCGCGCGGGCCGGGATCGTCGTGGTCACCATCAACTACCGGCTGGGCTCGCTCGGCTTCCTGCACCTGTCCGGCGTTTTCGGCGCCGCCGAGCAGGACGCCGGGGTGTGCGGCTTCCTCGACCAGGTCGAAGCCCTGAAGTGGGTGCGGCGCAACATTTCCGCGTTCGGCGGCGATCCGGCGCGGATCACCGTCTACGGCGTTTCGGCGGGCGCGAAGAGCGTCGGCAACCTGATGGGCAGCCCGCTGGGCGCGGGATTGTTCGCGCAGGCGATCAGCAGTTCCGGCGGCGCGGACCACGTGGCAACACCCGAAGCGGGGACGGCGCTGGCGCGGCGCCTGCTCGACGAGGTCGGCTGCCACGACATCGACGGGTTGCGGTCGCTGCCCGCCAAGGAGTTCGTCGAGGCGCAGGAACGGATCCTGAGCGGGTTCCAGGCGCTGTGGCTGTGGCGCCCGACGCTGCACCCGCGCGTGTTGCCCGAGGTGCCGATCGGGCCGATCGGACGGGGGAGCGCGGCGGGTGTTCCGCTGCTGATCGGCTGCAACAGCAACGAAGGCAGCACGTACGCGATGATGCTCGGCGACGACGTCGCGACGGCGCCGGCCACCGATGTCCTCTCGGGCATCCTCGGCGATCCGGGCGCCGCACGGCTGCTCGAGACGTACCTTCGCCGGGTCCCCGACCTCAAGGCCGCCCGGATCGCCGCCATGGGCGACGAGCGGTACGGGATCCCGACGCAGCGGCTCGCCGACGCGCAGTCCGCGCACGCTCCCGTTTACCGGTACCGGATCGACATCGCCGCGCCCGGGGTGCCCGAGCAGCTCGACGGCGGCCACGGGACCGAGACCACGATGGCGTGGAAAGTGCCGCTTCCCTTGGCGGCACAGGGAACCGCCGTGAACCCGGCGCGCGAGCGGGCGGCGCTGCTCATCCACCGGTGCTGGGTGAGGTTCGTGCACTCCGGCGTCGCGTCCGCCGACGGTCCCGAATGGCCGTTGTACGGCCCGGAACTGCGGCCGGTCATGGTGTTCAGCGAGGACACGGACCTGGTGCTCGATCCGCGTCCGGACGAGCGCGAGGCTTGGGGCGACACGGAATGGGCGTCCGGGACGTGGTTTCCGGTCGCCTGAGCCGGCTCTACCCTTGTGAGTGATGATGTTCGAACACGCGTGCGAGTAGCGTGGTCGGTGTCCGGCTCATCGAGGGAGGAAAGTCATGGACGGGTACCGAGTTTCGGCAGCGTCAAGGTCATCGCGGCGGTCGTCAGCCAGCTCAGCAGATCGGCGAGCGGGATGCGCGAAAGCCGTTCCGGCCATTCCTCGGCCACTGCGTGCAGCACGAGTTCGTCGTGCCGTGGCTCCACTTTCGTCAGCCTCGTGCCCGGCGGGAGCTCCGGCAGCGGCAGCTCGATGGGCTGGAACCGCTTCGGAGCACGGAGGGTTTTCTGTCCGATGTGGAGGGTTTGCGGCACGAGCACTACGGCGTCGGCCGCCACCTGGGGGCGCAGGGTCAGGTGGCCCCAGTGCGGGCGCTTGGCCCAGTGGATCCGGAGCAACCCGTTCCCGGCCGGGGCCGCGACGATCCCGGGGCGGACCGTCGCCACCCGTTCGCGCAGCACGTCCGCGGACACGGCGATTTCCAGCCGCACGCGGGCGGGAATGGCGGCAGGCGTGGGCAGCGAGCGGAGGCGGACGTCTTCGGCGATCACGGCGACGCGGCGCAGCGGAATGCTGCCGCCGTCCTCTTCGGACTCCGGCCAGTCGACGTCGTCGGCGACGATCCGGACGTCGCCGAGGCGCCCGGTGGCCAGCCGGAGGCTGTCGGCCGGGTAGTCGAGTTCGGCGAGGGTGAGGCCGACTTCGCGGTCACCCACCTTCGCGGTCAGCCGGCGCCCGACGAGCTGTTCGGTGACCGTGCGCGCCAAGGCGGCCGGCGTGACCGGGACGTTCGGCAGCAGCGAACGCCCGGCCGCGGCCAGCCCGGCCAGCTCGGGCCACGGTGACCAGCCGTCGAACCACCTGCCGTCGCTCATCCGTCCAGTGTCACCCACGGACACCGCCGGTGGCGACGGCGGGTGGTTCCCGGCTGGGGCAGCGGATCGCGCCCGGTCACCGGCCCGCGAAGCGGGCGATGATGCCGGTCACGACCAGCCAGAACACCGCGGCCAGGCCGAAGTCGAGAATCACGGCCAGGCTGGGGCTGTCGACCGGGAACAGACCGGGCCAGAACAACGCGAGAGGAACCGCCAGTGACTTGATGAACTGGAAGAAGGCATTGCCGGCATTGGCACCGGCCAGCACCATGATCATGTAGAGAACTTCGATCCCCGCGAAGATCGCGCCGATCGCCGTGATGACCCGCACGGCCGTGTTCCGTCTGGTGGTGGTTCGCCAAGGAGACATGCCGCAAAAATTCCCGGATCAGGTGACTGATCAAACGCTCCAGAGCCCAGATTGCGCCGTTCGGCCGCTTCTGTTGCTCTCCGCGACCCTTCGCTGCAGCTCGTGAGCAAGCGGTCACTACTCCCGGTCGCCATGTCGTTCCTCCAGGTACGCGTGTCGTCCGTCGGCCCCTACCCACGCATTCCCACCGCGTCCCCGAGCAGCCGGCCGACAGCCCAGTCCTGCACCGCAAGCCCCACGGACTTGAACACGGTCCGCCCACCCACCACCGGTGGCGCCTGCAAGGCCGAACCCAGCTCGACCAGGGCCCCGCGGTCCAGCAGCCCCGCGTCCACCGCGTGGATCACCTCGCCCGCCTCCGCCAGAACGGCATCGACCTGATCCACCACCACACACCCCGCCGTGGCGAGCAACTCGGCGGGCAGCTCCCGCATGGACGGCAGATACGACCCGATCGCATTGACGTGCACCCGTTCGGGCAAGTCATCGACAGCGAAGAGAGGAGTACTCGACGAGGTAGCACAACAAACGATCTCCGCATCGGAAACCGTGTCCGCAACACTCGAAGCCACCCGCACCACCACCTCAGGGAACTCGGCCCGCAACCGCGAGGCCAACGCCGAAGCGCGCGAGACGTCCCGGCCGAACAGCGCCAGAGAACGCACCGGCCGCACGGCCGCCACCGCCCGCACCTGGTCGGCGGCCTGGGCCCCGGTGCCGAGCAACGCCAGCCGGCTCGCCGAAGCCGGGGCGAGCAGGTCCGTGGCCACGCCGGACACCGCGCCGGTGCGCAGGGTCGTCACCTCGACGGCGTCGGCGACCACCTGGCCCGCGGCCGTGTTCCACACCAGCGTGCCCAGGATCATCGGCGTGCGGCCGGGGGACAGGTTGAGCGTCTTCACCACCGTCGTCGACGTCGGCGTGTGGCAGGCGGTCATCACGAGCGTGGTCGCGGCGGCGAACGACAACCGTTGCGGCACCACGAAACGGCCGGCGGCGAGGTCGACGAAGGCCTCGCGCACCGCTTCGACCGCGGCCGGCATCGGCACGGCGTTCCGGACAGCGTCGGCGTCGAGCATGCGTGGCCCCTCCGGCGTCGGATCTGCCGCTAGCCTGGCGGCATGTCCGAGGTCAGGCAAGAGGAGCAGCGGTTCTTCCGCGACGACTGGTACGGCGAGGAGATCACCGGCCGGCACTACGTGCGATGCGAGTTCCACGAGGCCGACCTCTCGGAGGCGGTCACCCGGAACTCGGTCTTCACCGACTGCGTCTTCGGCAATGTGCGCTTCAACGCGTCGCGGCACACGGACTCGGCGTTCACCGGCTGCACCTTCAAGCGGTGCAGCTTCTTCGACGCCGAATTCACCGGGTGCAAGCTCGTCGGCGCCACGTTCAGCGAGTGCGCGCTGCGGCCGTTGCGGGTCACCGGCGGGGACTGGTCGTTCGCCGGGCTGGCGGGCGCCGACCTGCGGGCCGTCACCTTCCAGGGCGTCCGGATGCGGGAGGCCGACCTCTCCGGGGCGGACTGCGCCGGCGCGGTGTTCGCCGACGTCGACCTGTCCGGGGCGCTGCTGCACGCGGTCAAGCTGCCGAAGGCCGAGTTGCGGGGCAGTGACCTCTCGGCGCTCGACCCGCTGAACGCCGAGCTGACCGGTGCGATCGTGTCACCCGAACAGGCTGCGGTGCTCGTCACGTCGCTGGGGCTGCGGGTCCGGGCGTAGGCTCGGCGCGATCGGGAAGGGAGGGCGGCATGGGTGTCGTGACACCGGGTTTCCAGGGCCGGGCGCGCAGTGGCAACCCGCGGCTGCCACCCGGGCAGTACCTGGCCGAGGACTTCCCGGTGCTGTCGGCGGGGCCGACCCCGCGCGTGCGCACCGAGACGTGGGAGTTCACCGTCACCACCGAGACGGGCGAGAAGCACACCTGGAGCTGGGCCGAGCTGATGGCCCTGCCCAGCGAGAAACCCACGGTGGACATCCACTGCGTCACCCAGTGGTCCAAACTGGACACCCGGTGGCGCGGCGTCTCGGTCGACACGCTGGTCGGCGGGCTCGAAACCGAGGCCGACTACGTGATGGTCCACGCCTACGGCGGGTACACGACGAACCTGCCGCTGGCCGACCTGCTCGACGGCCAGGCCTGGATCGCCTACGAATACGGCGGCAAGCCGCTGACCCCCGAGCACGGCGGCCCGGCGCGGCTGCTCGTGCCGCACCTGTACTTCTGGAAGTCCGCGAAGTGGGTGCGCGGGCTGGAGCTGAAGACCCGGGACGAGCCGGGCTTCTGGGAGAACGCCGGCTACCACGACTACGGGGATCCATGGCGCGAACAGCGGTATCAGGGCGACTAGCCTGGCGGGTCGCCCGCCTGGCGGAATTCCGCGACGAGACGCCGACGGCGCGCACGCTCGTCTTCGACCTGCCCGGCTGGCCCGGTCACCTGGCGGGCCAGCACGTCGACGTAAGGCTCACGGCCGCGGACGGCTACCAGGCGCAGCGCAGCTATTCCCTCGCGGCGCCCACGAACGGCGACCGGGTGGAGCTGACGATCCAGCGCGTCGCCGACGGCGAGGTGTCCGAGCACCTCACGGGCCCGTACGCGATCGGCGACCCGGTCGAGATCCGCGGCCCGATCGGCGGCTGGTTCGCCTGGCGCCCCACGGACCCGGCCCCGGTCCTCCTGGTGGCGGGCGGCTCCGGAATCGTCCCCCTGATGGCGATGATCCGCGCCCGCCGCGCGGCGGGCGTCCGCACACCGTTCAAGCTGATCTATTCGCTACGCACCCCGGCGGAGCTGTACTACGCGGACGAGCTGCGCACACCGGTGGCGGGCGTGGACGTGACGTACGTGTACACGCGCGAGCTGCCCGAAGGCCGCCCAGGCCTACCCCGCCGCCTGGACGTGGCGACACTCAACACGGCGGCCTGGCCGGCGGAGTTCGGAGCATCGTGCTTCGTCTGCGGGCCCACGGGCTTCGTGGAGACGGTCGCGGACATCCTGGTCGCCCTGGGCCACGACCCGCACCGCATCCGCACGGAACGCTTCGGCCCCAGCCGCGACTGACCGACGGGCCCCCGCGCTGGTGCTGGTAGCCGCGGAAGGGGCCGAGCCGCAGGCATGGCGCCAGGCTCAGCGCGCCGCCTCCGTGCCCGGCTGAACCACCGCCCCGCTCGCCCATCAACGGGCCCCGCTGCGGCCGGTCGGCGTCTCGGCGAAGCGACCGCCGAACCGCCGGCACGCCCGCTCAGCTCGCCGCCTCCGGGCCCGGCTGAACCACCGGCCGCTCGCTCGCCCGGGCCGGCGTGGCGTCCGGTGACCACCACCGGCCGCGCGCCCGGCGTGGCGTCCGGTTAACCACCACCCCGCGCGCCCCGGCCGGCCTACGTGGCGTCCGGGCGGGAAAGCAGCTCCCGCAGCGTCGCCAGCAGCTCCCGCCGGTCCGCCGCGCCCAGCTTCCCGCGGATCCGGGCCATGTGGTGCTCCACCGTCTTGCCCGAAATGAACAGCTTGCTGCCCGCCTGCTTGTACGTCAGCCCCTCCACCACCAGGCGGGCCACCTCCAGCTCGCGCTCGCTCAGCGCCGCCAGGCCCGTGCCCGCCGCCGGTTCGGCCGATGTCCCTGGTTCGCGGCGGGCGGCCGTGCCCTGGAACTGGCGGGCCGCCTCCAGGAGCTGGACCATCGCCTTGCGGTCGGACGTGCGGATGGCCGCCTGGCCGGCCAGGCGGGCCGCGTCCCAGCGGAGGCCCAGGTCGTGCAGTTCGGCCGCCGCTGCCGTGATCGCGTCCGGGTCGAAACTGCCGCCCAGCACCGCCAGCCAGCCCTGGGCCGCCGTCGCCAGGGCTCGGGGGTGGCGGCCGCAGTGGGCGTGCGTTGTCAACGTCGCCAGGTGGGCCTTGGCCGCGTCCGCGTCCTCCAGCGTGATCGCCGCGTGCAGCTCGTGCCAGACCAGCGACACCGTCCACAGTGGAGGCTCGCCGAGGCGGGCCAGCAGCCCGTGGGCGCGCTCGAACTGGCCGGACAGCTTCGGGAACGCGCCCGTGCGCGCCGCGGCGATCGCCAGCTCGCCCAGTGGCAGCAGCGTGAACAGGTCCGTCTGCTGCCGCATCGACGCCTGGTACGCGCGGTTCCACGACCGCTGCAACCCGACGAGATCGCTCGCCCGGCGCGCCAGGCCGAGTTCCAGCGTCGCGAAGAACAGCTCGTCGCGGGCTTCCAGGGTCAGGCCCGCCACGGCGTCGCGGTGTTCCGCGGCCGTCGCCAGGTCGCCCGCCGTCATCGCCACCCAGCCCAGCAGCAACCGGTGCCGGACGGCCAGCAGGTCGCCGCCGATCCGGCCGGCCAGCGCCCGGCTCAGCACGGACTCCGCCAGCGCCAGCTCGCCCGTGTGCAGCGCGGCCAGTGCGGCCAGCGCGGCCGGGCTGTCCGGCAGCAGCGTCCCGCCCAGCGCGGGCTCCAGCATCGCGGCCGCGCCGAGCAGCGTGGACAACGTCTCCGTCGCGCAGCCGGACACCGAATCCACGATGCCGCGGGCCATCCGGGTCGCCGCGCCGGCGAACAGCGTCGGCGCGACGCCGGGGGTGGGGGAGTCGAGGAGACGGCGGGCGCCCTCGATGTCGCCCGTGCCGACCAGGGCCGTCGCCGAGAACGCGTCCGTCCGGCCCGCCCAGTGGTACAGCTCGGCACTGCGGGCCAGCTCGCCGCGGTGCGCCAGCACCGTCGCCGCGATTTCCGCCCCGGCCGCGCGGGTTTCCGCGTCGGCGGCGCCGAGCATCCCGTCGCCGAGGCGCAGCGCGGTGTCCAGATCACCCGACAACGCGGCCGCGCGGGCCCAGCCCGCCGTGACGGCGGGCGACCGGTCGCCCGCTTCGGCGGCCGCTTCGAACAACTGCGTCGCCAGGTGCGCGTCGGACGGCAGCGCTTCCGCCGCCGCGGCGGCGAAGGCGGCGGCCGCGGACGCGCCGGAACTGCCGGTGCCGAGCAGGGACCGGGCCAGGTCGAGCACCGGCAGGCCGTTCGCCAGCTGCAGCTCGACCAGCCGCTGCACCGTCGTCAGCCGGCGGGCGGGCGGCCCGAAGTCGCGGACGGCGGCCGCGGCGAGCGGCAGGAGCGTGTCGTCGGGCGCGAGGAGGCCGGTCGCCCGGGCTCGCTCGACGATGGCGGGCAGCTGGTCGGGGCCGCGGTCGAGCAGCGCGCACAGCAGGTCGAGGTTGCGCCCGGCGCCGGCTTCGGCCGCGATCAGGTAGCGGAGGACGTCGTCGTCGAGTTCGTCGAGCTCGGGCCGGAACTCCTCGAGCCTGCCGAGCAGGGCGCGCTCGGCCAGCCGCGGCACCCCGCCGCTGCGGGCGTGCAGCTCGGCCGCGGCCGCCGGGTCGGCGGGCGAGCCCGTCGCCGCGGACATCAGCCGCGCCACGTCTTCGACGCCGAGGGGGCCGAGCTGCAGCAACGTCCACCCGGGCGCCACCGCGGCCGGCCGGTGCGCGACGACGATCGGCCCGTCCGCGCCGGCGAGCAGCTCCTCGAGCTGGTCGGCACCGAGCCGATCGGCGTCATCGACCAGCACGGCTTCGACGCCGGCCGCGCGATACCGCCGGTCGAGCGCGGCGAGCAGCACGCTCTTCCCATAACCACCGGGGGCGACGACGGCAAGCCGCAACGGAGCATCCGGCTCGGCGGCAACGCGGTCGAGCAGCTGCCGCGCCGCCGGGTGCACGGGGACGGCGTGCGACGGGGGAGCCTGCGTGAGCAGTGTGTTCAACAGTGACCTTCACCGGAGGGGGTGCAGTGGGTGGGGGTGTCGACTGGGGTGGGGGTGTCAGCCGAGGTGGGGGCGAGAGCTGGGGTGGGGGTGGGGGCCGGGCTGGTGCCCGGTCCGGCGGTGGCTTCGCGGGCCGTGACGGTGATCACCACGCCCGAGACCGCCGCGGCCAGTACCAAAACCGCCGCGGCCAGCGGGCGCCGTCGGCGGAACATGCTCAGGGGGCCTGTGCGCTCCGGTAGCTCGAACGGTGTGATCTCGACCGGGGGGCGGGGTGGCCGCTCGCCGAGCTCACCGAGGGTGTCCACCTTGGGGAGCAACGTGGTCTCGACCGCCGGGGGCTCCTGCGGTGTCCCGCGGTGGTCCGCGCGGAGCGTTGCGAGGGTGGCCGCGCCGAGGGCGGCCGCTGCCGGTGGAACCGGTCCCGCGAACATCGGGCACGGTGGGCGGGCCGGCAGGGCGTGCGGGGGGACGTCGCCGCAGAACACCACGCCCGCCAAGCCCTTGGGGGACGTCGATGCCGCGCCCGCGAGGGCGAAGAGCGTGCTCAGGGCCGCGGCCGGGGCCACGCCCTCCGCGCTCTGGCCGAGCTGCCAGCCGCCGGCGCCGGTTGCTGTTGCCAGTGTCACGTTCACGCCGTCGTTGCCGAACTCGCAGACTCCGGCGACCTGGTCGCCGGGGCCGGGGAGCGGCAGGTGTGCGCCCAGGGCCGCGATCGAGCCCGGGACCAGCGTCACCGCGGTGAACCCGGCTTCCGCGAGCGCCCGGCGCAGCACGTCACGGCGGTAGCCGCCCCAGTCGCCGGGGTGGGTGAGGACCAAGTGGTGCGGGGGGCCGCCGAACAGGTTCGCGGCGTGCTCGGCGATGCCTTCGACGAGCACCGTCGTCAGCGTCTCCGGCGGGAACGGCTCCCCTTCGACGAGCATCGGGACGTCGTCGCCGATCCGCCGGTGGAAGCCGGTGAGCAGGCGGGACGGGACCTGGGCGCCCGCCTGGGCGGCCGCGTCGCCCGTGAGCAGGTACCCCTCGTCGTCGAGGAACAGCGCGGACGCCGCGGCGGGGGATCGCTCACCCAGCCAGAGGGGTTCGGGTTCGCCCCAGCCGGGGCCCTGGCGGTGGCAGGTGGCGGCGTGGGTCCGGCCCTGGGCCACATCGATCCCGAGGACGTAGGGCAACGGCGCTTTCCTCCTCACCTCGTGGCGGCCGAACGGGGGCACGAAATCCCCCTAGGGTTCGGGGCATCCTCACCCAAACGGGTTAGTCAGGCAAGGGTCTGGAGGGATTTAACCCAACTGTGCGCGTCTCGGATGAGCCCCTAACTCCCTAACGATGACATATCGATCCCCTATCGGCTGACCGGACTGCGACTCGGAGTGATCCCCGATGTGCGCTGGGGGACGGTCTCCCTACCTTGATGACGGAGCGGCGGTCCCTGCGGTCGCTGCTGTCCCCCGAACCACCGGACCAGGAGAAACTCCATGGAATCCGTGCAGACCTTGCACGACTTCGCCCTGAACCTGCTCAACGACCCGACCGCGCTCGCGGCCTTCGGGACGGACCCGCAGGGCGCCCTCGCTGCCGCCGGTCTCGGTGACGTCAGCGCCGCCGACGTGCACGAGGTCCTGCCGCTGGTGCTCGACTACGTGCCGGTCGACAGCCTCCCGGCCGTGGGCGGCCTCCCCGCCGTCGGCGACCTGACCAACATCGGCACCGACGCCACCGGCATCCAGGGTGCGATCGACCAGCTCACCGCCCTCACCGCGGGCCTCGGCCTGCCGGCCACCCCGGCCCTGCCGGGCGTGGGCGACCTGGGCGTCGGCGAGCTGCCGGGCGTCGGCGGCCTCGGCCTGCCCGCCGTCCCGGGCGTCGGCTCGCTGCCGGCCGTGAACGACCTCACCACCACCGCCGCCGGCGTGACCGCGCTGGCCGGCGACCCGACCGGTGCCTTCGGTGCCGCGGGCGACCTCGGCTCGAGCCTGGACGCGGTCCAGGTGGCCGGCAACCTCGTGTACTCGGTCACCGACGTCGACCACAGCGCTGCCGTCGGCGCCGTCGGCGAGGTCAGCCACCTCGGCGAGAGCGTGCTGGGCGACGCCACCTACAACGCGACCACCCCGGTCTACGAGGCCACCTCGCACGTCGGCGACGTCAGCGGTGACCTGACCCACACCGTCAACTCGGTCGTGGGCAACGTCGGCGACTTCTCCGGCATCCTCAAGGGCGCGGGCGACGTCGACGTCAAGCACGTCACCGGCGAGGTCGCGGGCGCCGTCCACGGTCTGGGTGACGTCACCAACACGGTGACCTCCGCCGCGGGCATCAGCGCCGACCACAACGTCGTCGGCCAGGTCGGCGAGCTGGCCTCCGGCAACGGCTCGGCCGTCCACGACGTGGTTTCCGACGTGTCGGACATCAGCCACAACGCGCTGGGCAACCTGCACCTCGGCGACATCGCGTCGAACAACGACATCCACATCGGGCACTGAGCCCCGAACCGGTCACCGGTGCCCGTCCCGCGGTCTGGGTGCAGCCGCGGGACGGGCACCCGGTGTGCGTACGGGGAGTGAACCGGGGACACTCGACCATCGTGACCGCACCGGCTTGGCTCGAAGTGCTCAACGAGACGCTGGACGCGTGCCGCACGCACGGCCGCGCCGATCTCGCCGAGCGCCTGCGCAGACGCCGGGACGCCCCGGCCGGGCAGACCCGGCTCGGCGTGCTCGGCTTTCCCAAACAGGGCAAGGGCTACCTGCTCAACGCCGTGCTGAACGCGCCGGTGTGCGCGGTCGGCGACGCCGCGACGCCCGCCGTGCCCACGGAAATCGCCTACTCCGCCGAACCCGCCGCGACGCTGGTCGGCCGGTCCCGCGAACGGATCCCGGTCGCGGTCGAACGGCTCACCGGCGAACTCGGCGCCCGGCCCGCCGGCACGCTCAGCCGTGTCGAGGTCGGCGTGCCGCGCGAACTCCTTTCCGCCGGCCTGGTGCTGGTCGACACCCCGCCCGTCGGTGACCCGCGGTCACCGCGCACGGCGGCCGCGCTCGACCTGCTCGCCGAAGCCGACGCGGTGATCCTCGTCTCCGACGCCACCGATCCGCTGAGCCCCGCCGAACTCGCGCTCGCGCGGCACGTGCGCACCTGGTGCCCGCACGTCGTGCTGGCGCTCACGAAGATCGACGCCTGTCCGGGGTGGCGCGCGGTCGCCGAACGCGACCGGGCCATGCTCGCCGAGGCCGGGATCGACGCGCCCGTGCTGCCCGTTTCGGCCGTGGTGCGCCAAGCCGCCGCGAAGACCGGTGACGCGGAACTCAACGCCCGCTCGGGTTTCCCGGAGCTGCTGGGCTGGATCGCCGAGCAGGCCGCGCGGCCGCCCGAGCAGTCCCGCGCGCTGCTCGCCGCCGTGGGCGTGCGCGCGGCCGCCGCCGAACTGGTGGAGTCCCTGCGCGACCGCGTCGACGCCGTCGGCCAGGACGCCGGGCTCGGGCAGGCCGCGCTGCTGCAGCGGGCGCAGCGCCGCGCCGACGACCTGCGCCGGCAGAACACCCGGTGGCAGAACCTGCTTTCCGACGAGATCACCGACCTGCTGTCCGACGCCGAGTACGACCTGCGCGAGCGGACCCGCAAGATCGTCACCACGATCGACCGGACCTTCGACGAGGGCGATCCGGCGAAGGTGTGGGACGAATTCGCGCCGTGGCTGGACAATGCGCTCGCCGAGGCCGTCGACACCAACTACACGTGGCTGGCCGACCGGGCCGAATGGATCGCGCAGGCGGTCGCGGCGTGCTTCGGCGCCCAGTACGACCACGCGCTGCCCGACCTCCGGCTCGACGGCTCGGGCGTGGAGCACCTCGACGACGTCGGGCGGCCGAAGATCGAGAAGTTCAAGATCGGCCAGCAGGCCTTCACCGGTCTGCGCGGCTCCTACGGCGGGGTGCTGATGTTCGGCCTGGTCACCAGCCTCGCCGGGCTGCCGCTGATCAACCCGGTTTCGCTCGGCGCCGGCGCGGCCTTCGCCGCGAAGACGATCAAGGACGAAGGCGGGATGCGGCTGCAGCGGCGCCAGGCCGTCGCCAAGCAGGCGGCGCAGCGGCACGTCGACGACGTCTTCCTGCGGTTCAGCAAGGACTGCCGCGACGCCATCCGCGTTGTCCAGCGGCGGCTGCGCGACCACTTCACCGGGCTGGCCGAAGAACTCGCCGACGAGCTGACGCGCGAACGCGAGACGATCATGGCAGGCACCGCCGAGCGGGAACGGCGGACCGGGCACATCCGCCGCGAGATCGACCGGCTCGCCGGGCTGCACCAGCGCGCGGGCGAGCTCGGCACGATCGCCGGACGGCAGCAGCGGCGGGAGCTTTCGGCGTGACCCAGGACGTCCGCGACCTGCTGCACGCCGCGGCCGGGCTCTACCGGGACGACCCGCGGGCGTCGGCGCTGCTGCACGACTGCCTCGATCGGCTGGCACAGCCGCTGCGCGTCGCGTTCACGGGCGCGCCCTCGTCGGGGAAGACAACGCTCGCCGCCGCGCTGGGCGAGTGGCCGACGCGGGCCCTGCGCGACCTCGTGCTGCTGGACGACCCCGGCCCGGGCGACGACGTCCCGGACGCGACGGTCCGGCTGGTCCGCCACCTCGAGCCGGACGAGCTCGCGGCTGCGCACCCGCCGGGCGGCTCGCCGTTCGCGCGGCAGAGCGCGGTGAACTCGGTGCTGGTGCTGTCGCGGGCCGACGAGGTCGGCGCGGGCCGGATCGACGCGCTGCTCACCGCGAAGCAGCTCGCGCGGCGGGCGTGGCGGGAAGACCCGCTGTGCACCGGGTTCCTGGGGGTGATCGCCGTGGCCGGGCAGCTCGCCTACGGCGGCCGGTCGCTGCGCGACGACGAATTCGACCTCCTCGCCGCGTTCGCCGCGGTGCCGCGCGAGGAACTGGAACGGCACGTCCTGTCGGTGGACTCGTTCACCGATCCGGCGTTCCCGGGCCCGATCCCGGTCGAGACGCGGCGGTCGCTGGTGGTGCGGTTCGGGTTGTTCGGCGTCCGGCTGGCGCTCACGCTGATCCGCACCGGCTGCGACGACCGCGTCAAGCTCTCGGCGGAACTGGTGCGCCGCAGCGGTTTGGGCGAGCTGCGCGACACACTGGCCGGGTGTTTCGTGGCGCGCGCCGAGGCTTTGCGGGCGCGGACCGCGATCATCCGGCTGGAAGCCCTGCTGGCGGCCCAGCCCCGCCCGGGCGGCGACCGGCTGGTGTCCCGGGTGGAGCGCTTCGCCGCGGCCGCGCACGACTTCCGCGAGCTGCGGCTGATCGCCGACATCCGCGGCGGCCGCACGGCCCTGTCCGGCGAGCCCGCCGAGGAAGCCGTCCGGTTGCTGGGCGCGCAGGGCACGGCCCCGGCCGACCGGCTCGGCCTCGACCCGGAAGCCGACCCGAACGAGATCTACGACGCCGGCCTGGACGCGTTGCGGCGCTGGCGGCACGAGGCCGAGCGCTCGGACCGCCCGCACGCCGAGCGGACGGCGGCCCACGTGGTCGTGCGCTCGACCGAGGGCCTGCTCTCCCTGTTCGCCTGACCGGGCCGAGAACGCCATGAACGACTCTTTCGTGACGTCCGATGTCAGGAAAGAGTCGTTCACTGCATTCGCCGCCGGTGCGTGAGCTGCCGTCGAGCATTGACGCCTTCCAGGCCGCGGCGCACCATAGACCGGTCTATGGTCCAGTGCCGGCCCGAGGGGAACTCCCATGTCCGAAGACGTCCGCCCGCGGGTCCGGTTGTTCGGCCAGCTCCTCGCGCACTGGGCGAAGGAACGCCCCGCGGACACCGCGCTGATCTTCGGCGACCGGACGTGGACCTGGGCGGAGTTCGACGAGCGGGTCCGGCGGCTGTCCGGGGCCCTCGCGGCCGCCGGTGTCGCCCGGGGCGACCGGGTCGCCTTCGTCGACAAGAACCACCCCGCCTGCCTGGAAACCACCTTCGCGGCGGGCGGGCTCGGCGCGGCCAACGCCGTGGTCAACTGGCGGCTTTCCGGCGACGAACTCGCGTACGTGCTCAAGGACGCGGGCGCGAAGGTGGTCTTCGTCGGCGCCGAACTGCGGCCCGCGCTCGACGCGATCCGCGACCGGCTCCCCGCGGTGGAACGCGTGATCGTCGTCGGCGGGGACGCCGACGAGTACGAAGCCTTCCTGACCTCCGCCGCGCCCCACAGCGGAACCGAGGCCGGCACCGTCGACACCGACGACGGCGTGCTGGTGATGTACACCAGCGGCACCACCGGGTTCCCGAAGGGCGCGGTGCTGACCCACCACAGCGTCCTCGCGCACGGCCTGGCCGCCGGGACGGCGTTCCCGATCGGCCCGGGCGACGTCAACCTGGTCGCGATGCCGCTGTTCCACGTCGGCGGCAGCTGTTACGCGGTGTCCGGGTTCCTCTACGGCGAACCGAGCTACCTGACGCGGGAGCCGGACGCGGCCTCGCTGTTCGCGGCGCTGCAGGCCGGGATCACGCACGCCTTCCTGGTGCCCGCGGTCGTGGCCGGGATCGCGCAGGCCGGCGAGGCCGCGCTGCAGGCGTTCTCCCGGCTGAAGTACCTCTGCTACGGCGCTTCGCCGATGCCCCTCCCGCTGCTGCGCACGGTGCTCGCCGCCTGGCCGGACGTCAAGTTCGCCCAGGTCTACGGGATGACCGAGCTGTCCGGCGCGGTCACCGCGCTCGACCCGGAGGCCCACCGGGACACCACCCGCCCGGAGCGGCTGGCGTCGGCGGGCACCACACTGTCCGGAGTGGACATCCGGATCGTCGACCCGGTCACGGCGGCGGACGCCGAGGTCGGCGAGGTCTGGATCCGCACCGAGCAGCGGATGGCGGGCTACCTGGGCAAGCCCGAGGCGACCGCGGAGACCATCGTGGACGGCTGGGTCCGCACCGGCGACGTCGGTCGCCTCGACGACGGCGGGTTCCTGTTCCTCGAAGACCGCGTCAAGGACATGATCATCACCGGCGGCGAGAACGTCTACTCGCCGGAGGTCGAGCGCGTGGTGGCGGAGTTCCCCGGCGTCGCCGAGGTGGCCGTGATCGGCGTGCCGGACGAGAAGTGGGGCGAGCAGGTCAAGGCCGTCGTGGCCGGTGAGGGGCTCGACGCCGAAAAGATCGTGGAGTTCTGCCGCGAGCGGCTGGCGCACTACAAGTGCCCGCGCAGCATCGACGTCGTGGCCGCGTTGCCGCGCAACGCCACCGGCAAGATCCTCAAGCGTTCGCTCCGCGAGCCCTACTGGCGGGACCGGGACCGGAACGTCTGATGGCCTCGCGCCGCGAGTACTTCGACGCTGCGCTGAAAGTACTGGCGGAGCACGGGTTCACGGGCCTGACCGTCGGTGCGCTGTGCCGTGAGCTGGGTGTCACGAGCGGGTCGTTCTACCACCACTTCGGGAGCTGGCCCGGGTTCGTGGCGCAGCTGCTGGCGCACTGGGAGAGCCGGCAGCCGCTCAGCCCGCCCGCGGACTTCGCCGTGCTGATGGACCGCACGCTCGGGCTGCCGCACGAGGCCGAGGCCGCCATCCGCGCGTGGGCGAGGAACGACGAAACCGTGCGCGCGGTCCAGCAGCGCGTCGACGACGCCCGGCTGCGGACGGTCGGCAAGGCGGTCGAAGGCATCGTCGGCGACCGCGCGCTGGCCCGGACGCTGACGTCGCTCGGCCTGGCGGTGCTGGTGGGGCACCAGCAGCTGGCGCCGGCGGGGCGGCACGGCGAGCTGACGGAGCTGCTCGCGGAGTACACCCGGCTGGTGCACTCCCGGGCGAGCGGCGGTTAGAGCTGGGCTTCGATGGCGTTCACCAGCTGCATCAGGGAGGCCCCTTCGGACGGCGCCGAGTGCCGGACCAGGTCCACGGCCGGGTAGAACCCGATGTGGCCGAGGTCGGGCGAGCCCTGGGCGATGGCGCGCGCGAACTCCCGTTCGGCGGTGGCCCGCTCGGCGGTGGCCAGCCGGGTGACGGCCCGCCACACGGCGACCGCGCAGCTGAGCGGCTCGACGGGCATGAGCGGTTCGAGTTCGGTGCCGGGAGCCAGGTGCTGCGCTGCCGATTCGATGCGGTTCATGGTTGTCCACCTTCGGGTCGTTTCGCCCAAAGTAGGACGGGTCCCGGCGGTCCGGAATCGGCGATCCGCGGAAGTGCGTTCGTGCGGTGGCGGATCAGGCGTTGCCGAGCACCCGGGTCACGGTGATCTCGATGACGACCCGCTGCGGGTTCGGCTTGGGCTGCCGGTAGCGCTCGGCGTACCGGTTTTCGGCGTCGCGCACCGACTCCGGGTCTTCGCGCAGCACCGCGCGTCCCTCCAAAGTGGACCAGCGCGGGCCGTCGAGCTGGCAGACCGCGACCGGGATGCCGTCCGCGCCCGCGGCCCGCACGAGCCGGGCCTTGACCGACGGGGCGAAGGTGATCACGCGCGCGAGGCCGGCGTCGAAGTCGACGGTGACGCCGACCGCGACGACGTGCGGGGTGCCGTCCGGGCGGACCGTGGTCAGCGTGGCCAGGTGGCGCTCGGTCCAGAAGGCGCGGAAGTCCGGCCCGCGGCCGTCGAGGTCGATCTTCATGACGTCCACGCTAGTCCGTCCGGGTGGGCGGGCGAGGAGCGGGATCCACTGTGCGTGATAGTAAGGAAAGTTTCCTAACCCTCTTGACCTGGTCTTGAATCTTCTGTCAGGCTTCGATCACCTTCGCCGCAGCCAACGATGTCCTACGGAGGAGTCATGAAGAGAGTCGTCCGCGCGGTGGTGGTTTCGGCCGCGCTCGCCGCGGGGCTGGTGAGCGTGCCCGCGTCCGCTTCGGCGGCCGGCACGCCGTACGTGCCGGGAACGCTGCGGCCGTCCGTTTCGCAGGCCACGCAGGATGCCGCGCTGCAGAAGTACTACGACTTCTGGAAGAAGAACTTCCTCACGACCAAGTGCGGCACGGGCACCTACGCCGTGCTGTCCAAGGACGCCGACCACGCCTTCGTCGCCGAGGGCGAGGGGTACGGCATCACGATCTCGGCGATGATGGCCGAGAAGGACCCGCAGGCGCGCTCGATCGTCGACGGGATCCTGAAGTTCGTGAAGGCACACCCGTCGGTGAACAACAAGAACCTGCACGCGGCCGAGCAGGACGCGAACTGCAAGAGCGTCAACGGCAGCGACTCCGCCACCGACGGCGACCTGGAGATCGCCTACGGCCTGCTGATCGCGGACAAGAAGTGGGGCAGCGGCGGCGCGGTCAACTACAAGGCCGAAGCCGTCCGGATCATCAACGCGATCAAGCAGAGCGAGGTCAACGGAACGACGAAGTTCACGCTGCTGGGCGACTGGGGCAACGACGCGGAGTACCGCAACAGCTCCCGCTCGTCGGACTGGATGCCGGGCCACCTGCGCGCCTTCGCGACGGCGACCGGCGACAGCTTCTGGACGTCGGTCCGCACGCGCTCGGAGACGGCGGTGAGCCAGCTGCAGTCGTCGTACGCGCCGAACACGGGGCTGCTGCCGGACTTCGTGGTCAACACGAACACGACACCGAAGCCGGCACCGGCGGACTTCCTGGAGGGCCCGTACGACGGCAAGTACAGCTGGAACGCCTGCCGGGACCCGTGGCGCCTCGGCGCGGACGCGGTGTCGTACGCCGGCAGCGCGGCGGTGGCGCAGGTCCGCAAGATGAACACGTGGATCAAGTCGTCGACGGGCGGCGACCCGGCGAAGATCCAGAGCGGCTATTCGCTGTCGGGCTCGAAGACGGAGAGCGGCCAGCACCCGTGCTTCACGGCCCCGTTCGCGGTGGCGGCGATGGCGGACCCGGGCAGCCAGGCATGGCTGGACAGGCTGTGGACGGCGGTCTCGTCGTGGACCCCGGACGCGACGGATTACTACGGAACGGGCATCACGGTGCAGGTACTGCTGATTCTGAGCGGTAACTACGTGGCGGCTTAGGGGGTTCGTCCCGCACCCGGGTATTTCGGGTGCGGGACGGCCCCGTTTTTGACGAGCGACCGGCTTCTCGTGCAGGGGCGAGGAGCCGGGCCGCGCTCTCGACGCGGGGCGGCGGTTCAAGACGTGCGCGGCTGACCATTGCGCTTGGTGCTGTTGGGCCGTGGAGAGCAGCCCCCGAATCCACGCTAGCCCAGGGCACCGACAGTTTTGCGTTCCGCTGGGCGCCGTGGCCTCGGTTGTCCACAACTCTTCGATCGGCGCGGAGGCCGCCGAGCTGCCGAGGGTGGCTTCGGCCGGGCAAATCGTGGCTGTGCCCCGGATTCGCCGATCCGGTGGGCCCCGAGTGCGGCACTCCGGGCTTGCCGGGTGGCCCCGAACCGTCGGTGCCTCGCGGTAGCGTGGAATTCGGGGGCTGCTCAGCCGGATCTGCGGCTAAGCGCCGGCCGGGAACGGGCCGCCGGGTGCTCGTCGAGGCGAGTCCGGTCGACCGGGTGTGGGGGATCGGCTTGGCCGTGGACGATCCGCGGGCCGGGAAGCCCCGGGCGTGGCGGGGCCTGAACCTGCTGGGGTTTGCGCTCGCGGAGGTGCGGGCTCAGCTGGGCTCGCGCACGGGCAACCCAGCGGCCCGGTAGATCTCGTCGATCACGGTCATCGTCTCCACCGCATCCGCCGCCGACGTCTTCACCGGTTCGCCGCGAAGCACCGCCGCCGCGAAGGCGTCCAGCTGGTACTCGTACGACGGACGCCGGGGGAACTTCTCCGACCTGTGGTGGCCGTCCGTGTGGACCGTGAAACGGTGGTACGCCTGCGGGGCCACCGGGTTCAGCACCTTCAGCGATCCCCGGGAGCCGATCACCTTCGCGCTGATCCGCAGCACCGACGAAGACCACAGCGAGCACGTGATCCGGCCCGTGTGGCCCGACGGGTACGCGAGCTCCGCCGTCATCGCGCGATCCACCCGCGGCGACCGCAATCGAGCCGTGGCCGATACCACTGTCGGTGTCTCGCCGCCGAACACGCGCGCCATGTGGACCGCGTAGCAGCCCGCGTCCATCGTCGCGCCGCCCGCGAGGTCGTAGTCGTAACGGATGTCGGAGAACTTCGGCAGCGGGAAGCACAATGCCGTCTCGACGCGCTCCAACGAGCCCAGCTCGCCCGAGGCCACGATCTCCTCGACCCGCAGCGCCAGCGGGTGGTACCGGTAGTGGAACGCCTCCATCACCACCCGGTCCGACGCCGCCGCCAGCGTGGCGATCTCCCGCGCCTCGGCCGCGTTCGCCGTGAACGGCTTCTCGCACAGGACGTGCTTGCCCGCCGCCAGCGCCGCGCGGGTCCACCGGCCGTGCAGGCCGTTCGGCAGCGGGTTGTACACCGCGTCGATGTCCGGGTCGGCCAGCAGCGCCTCGTACGACGCGTGCACCCGGGGAATGGAGTGCCTGGTCGCAAACGCTTGCGCGCGCTCCGCGGACCGGGCCGCGACCGCGGTCACCGACACCGGAGGAACCGCTGAGGCGGGCTTGATCAGGGCAGCCGGGGCGATGCGCGCCGCCCCCAGGACGCCGATCCGCAGGCTCATGTCGCGAAGCTAGCACCGAACACGGATTTCAACATGCAGTTGACCTCTTCAACAACGAGTTGTAGCGTTCCGGTCAGCCGAACCAGTGGAGGTCCGTTATGTCCCGTTCCCACGCCGTCAAGGCGGTGTTGCTGGCGAGCGTCGCCGTGCTGGTGACGGCTTGTGGTGGCGGTCCGGACGGCGCCGGCGGGACGTCGCAGGCCGCCGGGTCGCCCGCCTCCGGCATCCCGGACACCGCCGCGATCGTCCAGGGCGTGCAGAAGGACGCGCAGCTCAACGCGGGTCTACCGGACAACGTCAAGCAGGCCGGCCTGCACCTGGCCTCGAACCTGCAGTCCGCGCCCAACAACTTCTACGCCGCCGACGGCAAGACCCCGATCGGCTACGAGGTCGACCTCGCCAAGGCCATCGCCGCCAAGCTCGGCGTCGCCGTCACGCACCAGGACATGGCCTTCGGCTCGCTCATCACCAGCCTCCAGTCCGGCCGCATCGACCTGACCATGGCCGGCATGAACGACACCAAGGCGCGCCAGCAGCAGATCGACTTCGTCGACTACTTCACCTCCGGCATCACGATCATGATCCGCAAGGGCAACCCCGACGGCATCACCGGCCCGGACACCCTCTGCGGCAAGAACGTCGCCGTCGTGCAGGGCACCAGCCACCAGAAGTTCGCCGCCGAGCAGAGCACGAAGTGCACGCAGGCCGGCAAGCCCGCCGTCAACGTCACCGCGACCGACAGCGACAACCAGAACCAGAACCAGCTCCGCACCGGCCGCGTGCAGGCGATCCTCAACGACCTGCCCAGCGCCGTCTACATCTCGCGGACGGCGGGCGAGGGCAAGTTCTTCGAGGTCGTCCCCGGTGAGCCGATCGACGGCGGCCCGTACGGCATCGGCGTCAACAAGGCCAACACCGCGCTGCGCGACTCCGTGCAGAAGGCACTCCAGGCCCTCATCGCCGACGGCACCTACGGCAAGATCCTGCAGGCCTGGGGCGTCGAGCAGGGCGCGATCAAGGAGGCCGCGGTCAATGGCGGCTCCTGAGCCACTCCCGATCGTCCGCCTGCGCCACTGGGGCCGCTGGGTCGCCGCCGCGATCATCATCGTGCTGCTCGTGCTGCTCGGCATCGCCCTCGGCAACGCGCAGATCGAGTGGAACCAGGTCCCGGACTTCGTCTTCTACAAGGTGATGGCGACCGGCCTGCTCAACACCGTCGTCCTCGCGGTGCTCTCGCAGGCTGTCGCGATCGTGCTCGGCATCGTCATCGCCCTGCTGCGGCGCAGCGCCAACCCGGTCGCCCGCTGGTTCGCCGCCGGGTACATCTGGATCTTCCGCGGCCTGCCCGTGCTGCTGCAGATCCTGCTCTGGTACAACCTGGCGCTCGTCTTCCCGGTGATCGACATCCCGTTCCTCGTCCACGAGCAGACGAACGTGCTGATCAGCGCGTTCACCGCCGCGTTCCTCGGCCTGGCGCTCAACGAGAGCGCGTACATGGCCGAGATCGTCCGCGCCGGGCTGAACAGCGTCGACAGTGGCCAGACCGAGGCGGCCAAGTCGATCGGCATGACGCCGGCCGCGACGCTGCGCCGGGTCGTGCTGCCGCAGGCCATGCGCGTGATCATCCCGCCCACCGGCAACGACTTCATCAACATGCTCAAGGGCACGTCGATGGCGTCGGTGATCGGCGTGACCGAGCTGATCCACGCGGCCAACAACATCTCGTCCAACAACCTGCTGGTCATGGAGACGCTGCTGGCCGCGGCCGTCTGGTACATGGTCGTGGTGACCGTCGCCGGCGTCGGCCAGCACTACCTGGAACGCGCGTTCGGCCAAGCCGATCGCGGGCCGCTCGCGCGCGCGGGCAAGGCGTTGCGCGGCGTGCCGCTGGTGAGGAGTGCCCGTGTCTGAACCGCTGCTGCGCGCCGTCGGCGTCCGGAAGTCCTACGGCCACACCGAAGTCCTCGGCGGCATCGACCTGGACGTCCACAAGGGACAGGTCGTCTGCCTGCTCGGGCCGTCCGGCGCCGGGAAGAGCACGTTCCTGCGCTGCATCAACCACCTCGAAACCATCGACGCCGGCCAGATCTGGGTCGACGGCGAGCCGATCGGCTTCCGGCAGCGCGGCGGCAAGCTGTACGAGCTGCGCGAACGCGAAGTGGCGCGCCAACGCCGTGACATCGGCATGGTGTTCCAGCGGTTCAATCTCTTCGCGCACCGGACGGCACTGGAGAACGTCGTCGAGGGGCCCATCCGGGTGCTCGGCGTGCGGCCCGAAGACGCCCGGAACCAGGGTCTCGAACTCCTGGATCGAGTGGGCCTGGCCCACCGCGCCGACGCCTACCCGGCGCAGCTGTCCGGCGGCCAGCAGCAGCGCGTGGCGATCGCGCGGTCCCTGGCCATGAAGCCGAAGCTGATGCTGTTCGACGAGCCGACGTCCGCGCTCGATCCGGAGCTGGTCGGCGAGGTCCTCGAGGTCATGAGTACCTTGGCGGGGGAGGGGATGACGATGGTCGTCGTGACGCACGAGATGAGCTTCGCCGCGGAGGCCGCCGACGAGGTGGTGTTCCTGGCCGACGGCGCCGTCGTCGAGACCGGGCCGCCGTCGCAGGTGCTGAGCGCGCCGCAGCACGACCGCACCCGGCAGTTCCTGGCGAGGATCCTCGCGTGACGCGGATTTCGCCCCGGTACCTGCTCCAGTTCGACGAGCCCGCCGGCTACCTCGACTTCGCCCGGTTCGGCCCGCCGTCGCACGCGGTGCTCGACACGACGGCCGCCCTGCTGCACCAGGCCACCACGGCCGGGCCGTCCACAGTGGACGAGCTGATGCGGCAGGAGGTCCGGGCCAAGGCCGCCGCCGCGCGGCTGGCCGGCTCGGACACCGACCACACGGTGCTGCTGCCCCACACCAGCCTCGGCCTGTTCCAGGCCGCCTTCCACAGCTCCGGCGAGGTGCTGGTGTCGGCGGCGGAGTTCCCGGCCAACACCTACCCGTGGGCGCGCGCCGAACAGACCGGGCGCCTCCGCGTCCGGCGCCTGACCAGCGGTTATGTGACGCCGGAGCGGGTCGCGGCGGCGTTGACGCCGGAAATCACCACGGTCAGCGTCAGCGCCGTCGACTTCCGCACCGGCCACCGCGCCGACCTGGCCGCGCTGCGCGACGTCGTCGGCGACCGGCTGCTGGTCGTCGACGGCATCCAGGGCTTCGGCGTCGTCGAGGAGCCGTGGGAGGTCGCCGACGTGCTGGTCGTCGGCGGGCAGAAGTGGCTGCGCGCGGGCTGGGGCACCGGCTTCGCGGTGCTGTCCGACCGCGCGCTGAACCGGATGGACCCGGTGCTGTCGGGCTGGACCGGCGCCCGCGACCCTGGCCTGTTCGACGACGAGATCCACCCGCCGGACGCCACCGCGCAGGCCTGGTCGATCTCCAACCTCAGCCCGATCACCTCCGGCGCGTTCGCCGAGGCCCTCGAGCTGGTCGAGGACGCCGGCGTCGGCGCCATCGCGGCGCGGATCGCCGAGCGGCTGGCCGCCTTCGAAGAGGTGCTGGCGTCCTGCGGCGCCGAGGTCGTCTCGGCGGTCGACCGCCGCGCGGGCATCCTGGCGTTCACCCTGCCCGGCCACCCGGCGGAGCAGGTCGGGGCGGCACTGGCCAACGCCGGGATCGCGGCGACGGTGCGGCCCGAGCACGTCCGGCTCTCGCCGCACGCCTCGACCGCTGAGACGACTTGCGCGGACCTGCTGCGTTCCGCGCTGGAGACGCTCACGCGGCCGCGTGAGCCCCTGGTCGTCCCGGCCGCGGGGGCGACGACGCACGACGTGCTGACCGCGCTGGTCCCGGCCATCCCGGGGCTGGCGGCGATGCTCGGGCCGGGCAACGAGGTCCTGCTGCACGACCTGAGCAGGCTGCCGGACTCGATCATCGCGATCGCGGGCGACCTGACCGGCCGCAGCGTCGGCGGGCCGATGACGGACCTGCTGCTCGGCCTGGTCCGGCGCGGCACCACCCAGGACCTGACCAACTACCGCACGCACGGCCCGGACGGCAGGCCGATCCGCTCGTCGACGCTGTTCCTCCGCGACGCCGACGGCGTGGCGGTCGGCTGCCTGTGCGTCAACAGCGTCGACACGGCGGCGTCGCCGAGCGGCAACGGCGAGCCGGAGACTTTCCCACCGGACGTCGACAGCCTCCAGCGGTTCCTGGTCGACCGGGCGGTGGCGAAGGCCGGGATCCCGGTGGACCTCATGAAGAAGCGCCACAAGGCGGCGGTGGTGCGGGAACTCGACGAAGCCGGTTATTTCCTGATCAAGGACGCGGTCGACCACCTGGCCGGCCGCCTCGATGTCACCCGGTACACGATCTACAACTACCTCAACGAGATCCGCGCCTGATCGGCCGCTTGCCACCCGCGCTTTCCGGGCGCACGATGGCGCCCATGACCGATTCGGACACGCGGGCCCTGGTCCGGCTCGAAGCGGACGACGAGGCGGACGCCGAAGAGTTCGACCTGCTCGCCCGCCGCCTGCGCGCCGAGCTGGGCGAACTCGACGTGGACGTGCTGCCGGTGCCGGCCGAGCTCCCGCCGGGCGCGAAGGCCGCGGACCCGGTGACGATCGGCTCGCTGATGGTGGCGTTCAGCGCGGCCGGCGGCGTGTTCCCCGGCCTCGTCGAGACGCTGCGCGAGTGGCTGGGCCGCCAGGCGGGCAAGCACAAGATCAAGGTGACGATCGACGGCGACACGGTCGAGCTGGAACGCGCGACGACGGACGAACGCCGCCAGTTGATCGAGGCGTTCGTCCGTCGTCATGCCCAGCCGGGCTGATCACTCCATAAAGGACTCCACGGCGTCCGCGGCGAAGGCGACCCCGCCATGGCCGCGGATCTCCGCCTTCAGCTCCGCCAGCCGCGCGGCGACCGAAGCCGACGAGGACACCTCGCCGACCGCCTCCCGCAACGACTCGACCGTCACCGCGTCAGCCGGCAGGTGCCGCCCGACCCCGAGCGCTTCGAGCTGGGCCGCGTTCCCGAACTGGTCCGCCGCCTGCGGGATCGCCACCGTCGGGACGCCGAACCACAACGCTTCCGTGGCCCCGCCCATCCCCGCGTGCGTGATGAACGCCGAGGCCGCTTCCAGCACCGCCAGCTGCGGGACGCTCTCGTACACCTCCACCGATGGCGGCAACGGCCCGAGGGCGTCCGGCGAGACGTGCTTCCCCAGCGAGATCACCACGTGCCAGTCGTCGGCGAACGCCGAGATGCAGGCCTGGTACACCGGCAGCTGGTCGTTGTACGCCGTCCCGAACGACACCAGCAGGACCGGCCGCCCCGACGACGGCGGTGTCCACGACCGGTCCGCCAGCCGCGCCGGATCCAGGCACGGGCCGACGAAGCGCACGTGCTGTCCCACCCGGTCCGCGTTCGGCTGCATGGCCCGCGGGATCAGCGAAAGGACCCGCGAAGGGTGCCCGAGCCACTCCCAGGGATCGGCCGCAACGCCGTGGGACGAAAGCCACTTCGACAACGTCGTCGCGTAGTCCACACCGGACGGTGACGCCTTGATCGGCTCCATCACCGATGCCATTTCCTCGTCGTAGCCCTCCCACGCCACCAGTGTCGGCGACAGCTGCACCGCGGGCACGCCGTACCGCAAGCCCAGCAACGGCGCGCCCAGCCCGCCGATGTCGTACAGCACCAGGTCGGGCCGGTCGTCGTCGAACCGCTCGGTCAGGGCGGGGTGGATCGCGATGGCTTCGTCGAGGAAGACGCGCATGGCTTCGGCCGGCTCGTCCGGCCACACGGCCGCCTCGCCGAGCGGGAAGATCGTCGGGTGCTCGACGACTTCGGCGCCGGTCGGGGCGACCAGTGCCGCCAGCGGCGCGCCGACGACGTAGGACACCCGGTGGCCGCGGTGGACCAGCTCGCTGATCACGCCCAGCGACGGGTAGATGTGGCTCGGCGCGGTGCAGCCGACCATGACGATGTGTTTGCGCAGCATGGTGCTCCTTCAAGGGAAGAAAGAACAGACGGCGCGCAGGTGAAGGGGCCGGCCCGGTCGGCGGGCGGCCCGGCGGTCACGCCGTCTCAGACGAGGCGGAGCCGGATGAAGAAGATCATGGCACCGACCGTACGGGAATCCGGAACGTCCGCGCCACCCGATTTCCGCCTTTGGCAGGACGTTGGTGCTCGGCCGTCCCGCCGGCCCCCTTGCCGGGACCAGGGGTCTCCCGCCGGAAGACACCGGGACGCACGGCATGGTCGCCGGGCGGTTCCTCGGCTGACCTGCGTGGTCGCCCCCAGCGCCCCAATGAGGTTTTCTCAGTAGCGGTGTGGTGTGTGGATGAGGGGTGGGGCCCCTGGTAGGACTGGATTTGCGAAGATCAAGTCCGAGGTTCCAGAGGCCCCACATGATCCATTATGGTGCCACCCTCGATGTGGCGCGTGAACTGGTCTGGTTCGTTGCCCGTGTCCTGCACACCGAGCGCCGGCGGCGTGGCACCCGCCGGGGCCGGCGCGCGTTGACCCCGTACTGGCAGGCGGTGCTGGTGCTGCGCTGGTTCCGCGACGCCACCCCCCTGCACCGGCTGGCGGCCGATCACCGCATCAGCATCGCCACCGCCTACCGCTACCTACACGAAGCCATCACCGCCCTCGCCGCCCAGGCCCCGGACCTGCATCAGGTCCTGCGCGAGCGCCACACCGCCGGTGACACACACGTGATCCTGGACGGCACCCTGATCCCGTGTGACCGGGTCGCGGCGACCACGATCAAAACCAAAGGTAAGAACCGTGGCCGGATCGTGCACCTGTGGTACTCGGGCAAGCACCGCGCCTTCGGCGGGAACATCCAGTTCCTGGCCAGCCCGGACGGGTTCCCGCTGTGGGTCTCGGCGGTGCTGCCCGGCTCCCGCAACGACCTCTCCGCCGCCCGCGACCACGGAATCGTCGGTGCACTGACCGCCGCCGCCGGCCAGGGCCTGAGAACTCTGGCCGACAAGGCCTACCACCCCGCCGGGATCGGCATCCTCACCCCGTTCAAGAAAACCGCAGGTCAACCACCCCTCAACGCCCGGCAACGGGTCCACAACCTGCTGCACGCCCGGGCCCGCGCCCTGGGTGAACGCGCCATGGCCATCCTCAAAACCCGCTGGCGAGCGTTGACCCACATCAGCCTCTGCCCCCACCGCATCGGCCACATCGTCCAAGCAGCCCTCGTCCTCACCCACCACGAACACCACGGCCGCTACTGAGAAAACCTCAATGTGGCGTTCGGTGCGTCAGATGCACCCAATGTGGCGTTCGGTGCGTTGGACGCAACCAACGCCACATTGGGGCGCTCGTGCTTTCCGGCGCCGGGGGCTTTGAATCCTCGTGGACTTTGTGTTACAAAGTGCGCAGCAACTTTGCGCTACAAAGTCCAGGAAGGAGGACGCCATGACTGGGGGACCGGCGTTCGCGCTCGACGGCCTCACCAAGCGGTTCGGGCAGGTCACGGCGGTCGACGGGGTGTCCGTCGAGGTCGTGCGCGGCGAGGTCGTCGCGCTGCTCGGGCCGAACGGGGCCGGCAAGTCGACCACCGTCGACATGCTGCTCGGCCTCACCAAGCCGGACGCGGGGGAGGTGACCGTCGCGGGCGGCACCGCGCGTGCCGCCGTCGACCGGGGGCTCGTCGGCGCGATGATGCAGAACGGCGCGCTGCTGCCGGACGTCACCGTCGGCGAGATCGTCGGCCTCGTCGTCTCGACGCACCAGAAGCCGCTGCCCGCCGGTGAGGTGATCGCCAGGGCCGGTCTGGACAAGCTCGTGAAACGCCGCTGCGGCAAGCTGTCCGGCGGGGAACGCCAGCGCGTCCGGTTCGCGCTCGCCCTGGCCGGCGACCCGCAGCTGCTCGTCCTCGACGAGCCCACCGCGGCGATGGACGTCGACGGCAGGCGCGCGTTCTGGGCCGCCATCCGCGAGTTCGCCGCCGGCGGCCGGACGGTGCTCTTCGCGACGCACTACCTCGCCGAAGCCGAGGACTACGCCGACCGCGTCGTGCTGATGCGCCACGGCGCCGTCGTCGCCGACGGCCCGGTCGCCGAGGTCCGGGCCGCGGTGTCCGGCCGCGTGCTCAAGGCCGTCGTGCCCGGCGCGACCGAAGCCGGGCTGGCCACGCTGCCCGGCGTGACGAGCGTGCAGCTGCGCGGCGGCCGGGCCGAGCTGGCCTGCGCCGACTCCGACGCCGCGCTCCGCGCCCTGCTCGCGGCCCACCCGGCCGCGTCCGACATCGAAATCACCGCGCTCGGCCTCGAAGAGGCCTTCCTGGCGCTGACCGCCGAGGAGGCCGTCGCGTGAACACGACGTACCTGAGCCTGGAGATCAAGCGGATCGTCCGCAGCCCGCAGTTCACCGTCTTCACCATCGGCATGCCGCTGGCCATGTTCCTGCTGTTCGGCTCGATCTTCGGCAAGGTCGTGGCGCCGAACGGCCTGGCCTCGAACGTGCAGACCATGATCAACCTGGCCGCGTACGGCGCGAGCGGCGGCGCGCTGTTCACCGGCACCCGGGTGGCGCAGGAACGCACGGACGGCTGGCAGCGGCAGCTGCGGCTCACCCCGATGCGCGGGCCCGGCTACCTGGTGGTCAAGGTGCTTTCGGCGATGGCCGTGGCCCTGCCGGTCCTGGTGGCGCTCTTCGTCGCCGGGTGGGCCACCGGCGTCGAGATGACCGCCGCGCAGTGGGGCCTGGTGCTGGTGTCGCTGTGGCTCGGCGTGCTCCCGTTCGCCGTGCTGGGCCTCGCGATCGGCCTGTTCGGCAAGGGTGACACGGTCGGCGCGGTGACCGGCGCGCTGATGATGCCGCTGGGCATGCTCGGCGGCCTGTGGATCCCGCTCTGGGTGCTCCCGGACTGGATGGCGACCCTGGCGCACTTCTTCCCGACGTTCTGGCTCGGCCGGATCGGCCTGGAACCGCTGGCCCACGCCGGGGGAACGGGCTTCGCGGTCCTCGTGCTCGCGGGCTGGCTCGTCGTGCCCGCCCTGGTCGTGCTGCGCCGGTTCCGGCTGGACACGGCGCGGCTGTGAATGCGTGTTAACTTCCGTGCAGTGGTGAGGGGTCTGCACGGGAGGAGGGCGAACCAGGTGGAAGACGAGCCGATGTCGGCCGAGGAGTCGCTGAACCTGATCGCCCGGCAGCACCGGCGGACCCGCCGGGAACTGGGCGGGGGCCCGGCGCGGATGCTCGCCGCCTGGGCCCTCGCCTGGCTCGTCGGCTGGGGCTTCACCTACGTGTCGGTGCAGCCGGGCGTCGCGATCCCCGGCTGGGTCGCCGGCGGCATCGTCGTCCCGCTGCTGTTCTGCGGCGCGATCGCCTACACGGCCTACACCAGCATCCGCGCCGGCCGCGGGATCCGCGGGCCGTCCCGCACGGTCGGCGCGATGTACGGGTACAGCTGGGCGCTCTCCTCGATCGGGCTGATGGTCGTCGACATCCGGATCACCCAGTTCCAGGCCCTGTCGTCCGACCAGGTGTCGCTGCTGTGGTCGGGCAGCTGGCTGCTGCTCACCGGCGTGCTGTACCTGGCGGGCGGCATGGTCTGGCAGGACAAGCTGATGTACGGCCTCGGCGCGTGGATGATCGTGTCGGCGGCGCTCAGCGTGCTGGTCGGCTATCCGCTGAACTTCCTCGTGCTCACCGTCTGCGGCGGCGGCGGGTTCCTGCTCGGCGCGATCGTCTACTTCGTCCGCGAGAAGACCGGCCGATGAGCGAACTGCCGCAGCTCGACCCGGTCATCCACGCCCAGGCGCGGCTGCGGGTCACCGTCGCCCTCGCCGGGCTGCGGGCCGGCGACCAGATCACCTTCCCCCGGCTGCAGCAGCTGCTCGACATGACCGCCGGCAACCTCTCGACGCACCTGCGCAAGCTCGAGGACGCCGAGTACGTCGAGATCACCAAGGCCTACGAGCACCGCACGCCGGTCACCCTCGTCCGGCTCACCACGGCCGGCCGGGCCGCGTTCGAGAGCTACACGAAGGCGCTCCACCAGCTGCTGGACGCCACCGGCGGCGACTGACGTGGCCCGCTGGGTCATCCACCTCGACCTGGACGCCTTCTACGCGTCGGCCGAGCAGCTCACCCGCCCGACACTGGCCGGCCGCCCGGTGCTCGTCGGCGGCACCGGGCCGCGGGGCGTCGTCGCCGGGGCGAGCTACGAGTCACGCGCGTTCGGGATCAAGTCGGCCATGCCGATGGCCCAAGCCCGGCGGCTGCTGCCGGCGAACGGCGTGATCGTGCCGCCGCGGTTCCGCGTCTACGAGCGGCTCAGCCAGGAGGTCTTCGCGGTCGTCACCGAGGTCGCGCCGGTGCTGGAGAAGATTTCCCTCGACGAAGCCTTCGCCGAGCCGCCCTCGCTCGCGGGTGCGTCCTTCGAGGAAGTGACTTCTTTCTGTGCCGCGCTGCGGGCCCGGATCCGCGCGGAAACCGGCCTGGTGGCGTCGATCGGGGCGGGCAACGGCAAGCAGATCGCGAAGATCGCCTCCGACGAAGCCAAGCCGGACGGGCTGCTGGTCGTGCCGCAGGGCACCGAACGCGAGTTCCTCGCGCCGCTGCCGGTGCGGGCGCTGTGGGGCATCGGCCCGGTCGCGGAGGGGAAGCTGCGGTTCATCGGCGTCCAGACGCTCGGGCAGCTGGCGGCACTGTCCGAACCGGACGCGGTGGCCACGCTCGGCGGCGTCGTCGGCCGCGACCTGCGCCGCCTGGCGACCGGCGCCGACGACCGCCCGGTGGCCGGCCGCGCCGAGACGAAGCAGGTCAGCGCCGAGACGACGTTCGACACCGACATCAAGGACCTGGCCACGCTGCGGGCGGAGGTCCGCCGGATCGCGGTGGGCGCGCACCAGCGGCTGGTCAAGGCCGGGCGCGTGGCCCGCACGGTGGTGATCAAGCTGCGGCACACGGACATGCACACGGTGACCCGCTCGGAGACGATCTCCGCGCCCACGGACGACCTGGCCGAGCTGGCGGCGACGGCGGAGCGCCTGCTGATCGACCCGGCGGAGTTCGGCGGCATCCGCTTGGCGGGCGTCGCCTACAGCGGGCTTTCGGTGCCGCACCAGGACGCGCTGTTCAGCCTGGCCGCGCCCGCGGTGCCGGTGGTGGAGTCCTCCGCGCCGGCACCGGTCGCGGCGCCGCCGTCCGAGTGGCGCCAGGGTGACGACGTGGTCCACGAGGAGTTCGGCACGGGCTGGGTCCAGGGCGCGGGCCACGGCCGGGTGACGGTCCGCTTCGAGCACCGCTCCTCCGGCCCCGGCGTGGCCCGCACCTTCCCGCAGGCCGACCCGGCTCTGACCCGCGGCGACCCCGGCGACTGCTTGCGCTGAAGCCGAAAACGGTCGCCGGCAAATCCTCATTTCGGAGGGTGTGCGTTCTGCCGGCGCCATCTAAGCTCAGCTTCGTCGGCAGTTGTCGACTTGCTGCGCGTAGCGGCTTTCTTCTGGGTAAAAAAGGTGAGAGAGATGATGGTTGACCGTATTCAGGCTGCCGCCGAAAAGTACGCCCCGGCCGGCGGAGAAATGCTGTCCCCCTTGGAGGTGACCACCGCGCAGACTCCGACGTCCTGCGAGGAGGCGGCGGCGTTGGCCCTGCTCACAGCCGCGCAGCGGGCGACCGACGCCAAGACGGCCTGGCACTGGTACCACGTGTACGGCGCGCTGGTGAAAAGCGCGGCCATGGGCGGATTCGTCGACGCGGACGGCACCTATCTGCTCGAAGCGGGCGAGTCGATGTCGGTCACCGAACTGGCGAATATCCGGGCCCGTTTCTGAGCCGGATTCGCCGACCGGGTGCTCACCCGGCCGAGCAGCCCTGCAGCCTGGCGATTTCCTGGCCGGCCAGCAGGAACGCGCCCACGCCGTACGCGGCGGTGTCTTCCGGTCGCGCGGTGGCCGGGCGGTCGCCGACCGGCTGGACGTACCCCACCAGGCCGCTCGGCTGCAGGGCTTTCGTGGACAGCGCCGTCCACGCCCTGTCCACCACCGGGCGGAAGCGCGCCGCGTCGAGGAGGCCAGCGTTGACGCCCCAGCCGAGGCCGAACGCGAACAAGGCCGTGCCGCTGGACTCCGGGCCGCCGTGGTGCCACGGGTTCAGCAGGTCCGAGTTCCAGAAGCCGTCACGGCGTTGCACGAGAGCCAGCGTCGAAGCCGTCTTCCGGTACACGCGCAGGTACTCCGGCCGCCGCGGGTCGTCGGCCGGCAGGACCTGGAGCACCTTCGTCAACGCCGCCAGGGCCCAGCCGTTGCCGCGTGACCAGAACACGCCGGATCCCTTGAACCGCGCGTCGCGGTACCAGAGGCCGGTGAACTCGTCGAACAGCTTGCGCTCCGCCGAACGGAAGAGCTGGTCCATCGCGTCCGAATAGGACGGATCGTGGTCGATCAGGCTCATCCGCGCGAACGACGGCATCGCCATGTTCAGCGCGTCGACGTAGTTCCAGTAGTCGCGGTGACCCGCCCGCACGGACGCCACCTCGTCGCGGATCCGCGTGCGGATCGAGTCCAGGGGGATTTCCGGGTGGAAGTAGGTGTAGAGGTCCAGGTACGCCTCGCCCGCCGCCTGGTTGTCCGGGAAGAACGGCCGCTTCGGGTCTTCCGGGAGCAGGTAGGCGTTGGCCTGCGCCCACGGGTACGTCTTGTGGTTGGACTGGCCGGTGGTCCGGACCAGGGCCAGGTTGCCGACGTGGAACGTCGCGTTCTGCCAGTCCGGGGCGTCGAGGTTCGTCCCGTGGGTGACCCAGTAGTTGCCCGCCGACACCATCTCGCCGGAGATCGTGCAGGTCGCGGCGGCCGCCACCGGGGCGGTGAGGAGACTGCCCGCCACCGCCGTGGCCGCGAGCACGCCGAAGCCGCGAATTCCCGGGAAACGCATGGAAAGCGTCCTCCTCAACACTCAGGGCGGCGGGCATCCGCCAGCGAGTGTTCGCGTTCCCGGTGGCCGTGTCAAGGTACCGATCACCGGTACGCCGCAACGGTTTCCAGCAATCCGCGGGCCGCCGACTCGGCCCCTTCCGCGTTCTTCGCCAGCACCAGGGTCAGCACGCGGGAATGCGCGACGAGCGTGTCCGCCGGTTCGCCCTGCGCCCGCAGCGCGGCCACCACCGGCACCTGTAGCTGCGCGATCAGCGCGTTGCCCGACGCGCGGACCAGTGCCGCGTGGAACTGCGCGTCGGCGGCCCGGAAGGCCGCCGCGTCGACGGCGTCGGCCATCAGCGCGTACGCCGCCGCCATCGCGGCCAGTTCGTCGGGCCGCCGGTGCCGTGCGGCCATCCGCGCCGCCTGCGGTTCGATCGCCAGCCGCAGTTCGAACAGCTCGCGCAGGTGCTCGCGGCCGCCGGGACCGGCGACGCGCCAGGCGATGACGTCCGGGTCGATCGCGTCCCACGCCTCGGGCGGCAGTGTCCAGGTGCCCACCCGCGGCCGCGCGGTGACCATGCCCTTGGACTCCAGCACGCGCAACGCCTCGCGGACCACCGTGCGGGACGCCGAAAACCGGCGGCCGAGCTCCTCGGGGACGAGCGGCTGCCCGTCCCCGAGGACGCCTTCGACGATGAGCCTGCCCAGCTCGTCCACGATCCGGGCGTGGAGATTCACTCGGGCAGGCCGACGCGCCGTTCCCCGCTGCGCAGCTGCTGCAGCACGACCGCGATCACCAGCAGGGCACCGTGGGCGACGTTCTGCCAGAACGGGTTGATGCCCAGCCCGGACATGCCGTTGTCGAGCACGCCGAGGATGATCACCGCGAGCACCGTCGAAATGATCGACCCGCGGCCGCCCTTGAGCATCGTGCCGCCGAGCGCCGCGCCGGTGACGGCCTGCAGCTCCAGGCCCTCGGAACCGGACGTCGGCTGCCCGGAGCCGGTGCGGGCGGTGATCAGCACGCCCGCGATCGCCGCGACCACGCCGACGAGCGCGTACACGCCGATGATGTACCGGTTGATGTTGATGCCGGCCAGCCGCGCGGCCGTGTCGTTGCCGCCGATGGCGTAGACGTTGCGGCCGATGTCGGTGTACTTGAGCAGGAAGTGCAGTAGCGCCGCGACGATCAGGAACACCCACACCAGCGACGGCAGCCCGAGCACGGATCCCTTGGCCAGGAAGATGAACAGGTCGTCGCCGCCGGTGTAGCCCTGCGCCTTGCCGTCGGAGATCACCTGCGCGATGCCCTTGTACGTGGCCAGCATGGCCAGCGTCGCGACCACCGGGTTGACCCGGCCGAAGATGATGATCATGCCGTTCACCAGGCCGCACAGGATGCCGACGCCGACCGCGGCGAGGATGCCGACCTCGGAGTTGCCGGTCGAGGTGAACACCATCGCCGAGACGACCGACGCGAGCCCGGCCATCGAGCCGACCGAGATGTCCAGCGCGCCCAGGATGATCACCAGCGTCTGCACCAGGGCGAGCAGGCCCATGATGGTGATCGCGCTGCCGATGAGCAGCAGGTTGTTGGTGCGGAAGAAGTTCTCGTTCAGGACGCTCAGCAGGATCACCAGCGCGATCAGCGTGATGATCAGGCTGGAGTTCTGCACGCCGATGCCGGTCAGCACCCGGCGTGCGGCGCTCGGCTGCGGCGGCGACGCAGGGGCCGAAGTTTCCTTGGTGGGAGTGCTCATGCGCCGATCTCCTGGGCGTCGTCCACGGCTGGTTCGGTTTCGGGGATGGCGAGGGTCAGCACGGCTTCCTCGGTCGCTTCTTCGCGGCCGAGCTCGCCCGCGAGGCGCCCGGCACGCATGACGAGGATGCGGTCGGCCAGCGTCAGCACCTCGGGCAGGTCGGAGGAGATGACCAGCAGCGCGATGCCCTCCGCGGCCAGGCCGTCGATGATCCGGTAGATCTCGGCCTTCGCGCCGACGTCGACCCCGCGCGTCGGCTCGTCGAGGATGAGCAGCTTCGGCCGCCGCGCGAGCCAGCGCGCGAGGACCGCCTTCTGCTGGTTGCCGCCGGAGAGCTTGCGGACTTCCTGCTCCATCGACGGCGTCCGCACGCGAAGTTCGCGTACGTACTCCTCGACGAGCGCGCGTTCCTTCGCCCGCTTCACGACGCGAAAGCGGCGAAGCCGGTCGAGAACGGCGATGGAGACGTTGTCGCGTACGGACCGCTGCATGAGCAACGCGTCCGTCTTGCGCTCTTCGGGCGCGAAGCCGATACCCGCCTTCACGGCGTCACCCGGGTTGTGCGCGCGAAGCCGTTTGCCGTCGAGCTCGACGGTCCCCGACCGGATCGGCAGGTCGCCGACGATCGCGCGGGCCAGCTCCGACCGCCCGGCGCCGACCAGCCCGGCCAGGCAGACGACCTCGCCCGCGCGGACCTGCAGGGAGATGCCGGTGACGTCGTCGGTCGTGACGTCGGCCAGCTGCAGCACGACGTCACCGGTGTCCTGCGTGGTCCGGCGTTCCAGGGTCGAGAGGTCGCGGCCGATCATCATCCGGACCAGGCCGGCTTCGTCGGTCTCCGCGGCCCGCTGGACGCCGACGAGCTTGCCGTCGCGCAGCACCGCGACGCGGTCGGCGAGCCGGAAGATCTCCTTCATCCGGTGCGAGACGTAGACGACCGCGACGCCGCTGTCGCGCAGCCGGCCGATCAGCCGGAACAGCGCCTCGACCTCGTGCTCCGACAGCGACGACGTCGGCTCGTCGAACGCGATCACCTTCGGCGGCGTGGCCGCGGTGAGCACGCGCAGGATCTCGACGAGCTGGCGCTGCGCGGGGGAGAGGGCGACGCCGAGCGTCGCCGGGTTGAGGACGCCTTCGAAGCCGTACTCGGCGAGCGCGTCGTGCGTGGCCTTGGTGAGCGTGCGGCGGCTGAACACGCGCGCCTTCGCCGGGAGTTCGCCGACGAAGACGTTCTCCGCCACCGAAACGTGCGGGATGATCTCGGGTTCCTGGTAGATCACGCGCACCCCGGCGGCCATCGCCGCGCGCGGGGTGTCGAAGGCGACCTCGGTGCCGTCGAGGAGCAGCCGGCCGTCGTCCGGGCCCTGGTCGCCGGACAGCACGCGCAGCAGCGTCGACTTGCCGGCGCCGTTCTCGCCCATCAGGGCCAGGACTTCGCCGGCGCGGAACTCCAGGGAGACGTCGTCGAGGGCGGTGACACCGGCGAAGCGCTTGCCGATGCCCTCGACGGCGAGCGCGGGAGGAGAGCTGGACATGGTCGCCTTCCGTACGGCGGAGCCCCATGGGGGGCACTTTCACGTGAAAGTGCCCCCCCCAGCGGGGTGCGGTCAGGTGCAGTTGACGCCGGCCTGCTTGTAGTTGTCCTTGTTGACGATCGTGGTCTTGGCGATCGTCTCGGCGGGCAGTTCCTTGCCGTTCTTGACCTTGTCGACCAGCACCTGGATCGCCGAGCGGCCGACCTCGGCGCCGGAGATGTAGAGCGCGGCCTTGTTGCCGGTGTCCTTGCCCGCGGCCCAGTCCTTGCAGTCGAGGTAGGCGCCGAGCCCGACGCCGATGATGTTGTTCGCCGCCACGCCGGAGTTGGCCAGCGCGGTGACCACGCCGGTCTCGTTCTCGTCGTTGCAGCCCCAGACGACCCAGTGCTTGACGCCCGGGTTGGAGCCGATCACCGCGCCGGAGCGGTTCTGGGCGTCGACGGGGGAGTTGTCGGTGCCGACGTCGATGACCTGGACGTCGGCACCGGCGGACTTGGCGAACGCGGCCTTCGCGGCGTTGACGCGGTCGGTGCAGACGGTGAGGTCCTGCTTGTAGGCGCTGATGATCTTCGTGTCGGCGGCGGCCCAGCCCGCGGCCTTGAACAGCTTCCCGGCCTCGGTGCCGACCGAGTCGCCCATCTGGCTGCCGTTGAAGCCGACGAACGGGGCCTTCGCGCCCGAGCCGTCCTTGATGACGTCGTCCGAGGCGATCAGCGGGATGCCCGCGCTCTTGGCCTTGTCGATCACCTGCGGGCCGATGGCCTGGTCGGGCACGACGATGGCGACGCCGTTGGCGCCCTGCGCGACCGCGGCGTCGAGTTCGGTGATCGCCTTGTTGGCGTCCTGGCCGAGGTTGACCACCTTGAGCTCGACGCCGAGTTCCTTCGCCTTCTCCTGCGCGCCCTGGGCCTGCTCGACGAAGTACTGCTGGTCACCCTGTTTCTGCAGGTAGTACAGGGTGATCTTGCCGTTGGCCGGCGCCTGCTGCTGCGGCGCCGCGGTGTCCTTTCCGGACGAGCAGGAGGCCAGCAGAGCTCCGGAAATCAAACAACAACCAACAACGCTCCAGGTCCGGAACCTGTGCGGGTATGTGGACATCGAGTGCTCCCCTGGGGGCCGAGGTCGAGTGGTTCGGGACGCTTCGCGAAGTGACTCGTATTACAAAACACCCCTTCGAGGAGCGTCAAGGCGCAGTTAGCGGAGCGAGACCTACTCTGCGTAGTTGCATCGTGGCAACCTCGGCCCTCATTTATCGTATTTTTTCGGGTCTGTCCTGCGCGTTGTCCGGTTTTGTCCTGTGCGAATGTTCTGATCGGTGTTGTCGACTGTGGTGGAAGTTTCATCGCGGATGTGGACGCCGTGGCTGTCCGATTCGCCCGGCTGGCAGGATGGCCGGACCACTCCTGAGGGGGACCGATGACGAAGCACCGCGTCGCCGCGCTCGCCGGAGTCGCCGTCCTGGCGGCCGCCTGCAGCGGCCCGCCGCAGCAGCAGGGGCCGGCGCCGACGCCCTTCCCCGAGGCGGGCACCTCGAGTGCCGCCGCGCCCGAGGGGTCGTTCAGCGTCGTCGCCACCGGTGACGTCCTGATCCACCCGGCGCTGACCGAGCAGGCCGAGGACGACGGCGGCGGGAAGATCGACTACCGGCCGCTGCTGGCCGGGATCAAGCCCCTGGTCTCCGGCGCCGACCTCGGGATCTGCCACCTCGAGACGCCGCTCGCGCCGGAAGGCGGGCCCTACAGCGGCTATCCGTCGTTCAGTGCGCCGCCGGAGATCGCCGACGCGCTCAAGGACACCGGCTACGACACGTGTTCGACGTCGTCCAACCACACGATCGACCAGGGCGCCGAGGGCGTCACCCGCACCCTGGACAAGCTCGACGCCATCGGCGTCAAGCACACCGGCTCGGCGCGGTCGGCCGCCGAGGCCGCGAAGCCGCTGGTCATGGACGTCCACGGCGTCAAGGTCGCGCAGGTGTCGTACAGCTTCGGGTTCAACGGGATCAAGGTGCCGGCCGGGAAACCGTGGCTGGCCAACCAGATCGACGTCGAAGACGTGCTGTCGGCCGCGAAGAAGGCGAAGCAGGCCGGCGCGCAGGTCGTGATCGCGAGCCTGCACTGGGGCGTGGAGTACCAGCACGACCCGACGGCCGAACAGCGTTCGCAGGCCAAGAAGATCCTCGCGTCGGACGACGTCGACCTGATCGTCGGCCACCACGCGCACGTGGTCCAGCCGTTCGAGAAGATCGGCGACAAGTGGGTGGCCTACGGTCTCGGCAACAGCGTCGCCCGCCATTCGGAACCCAAGGGAGACACGGAGGAAGGCGCGGCGGCCCGCTTCCGCTTCGTCCGCGACGGCGACCGCTGGAAGGTCGACAAGGCCGAGTACGTCCCGACCCTGGTCCGCCTCGAAGCCCCGATCCGCCTGATCGACTTGTCGACATCCCCGCCGTCCGCCGCGGTCACCAAGGCCCTCCGCAACACGGACAAGAACATCCTGAGCCTCGGAGCCGACAAGTCCGGCCTCACCCGCCCCGGCCCGTAGCCGTAACTCGCGTGATTGCGGAGTCGACACGCGTGTTTAAAGGGTCGACACGCGTGATCGAAGGGTCGACACGCCGGCACCGGGCCTGCTACGGCGTGTCGACCCTCCAATCACGTGAGTTGGCGTTCTGATCACGCGAGTTGGCGCTTCGATCACGGGGTCAGTGGGTGCGGGTGGTGATCAGGCGGGCCAGGGACGCCAGTTCGGCGGTGGCTCGGGAGGGTGGGGCGGCTGCGGTGAGTTCGCGGAGGGCCTTGGCCAGCAAGGCTTCCGCCTGGGCCTGGCTCCACTGGCGGCCGCCCGCGGCCTCGACGAGCGTGGCCGCGTGGGCCAGCTCGGTCTCGGCCAGCGGTTCGCGGCGGGCGTAGAGCGCGGCGAGGTCGGCGCCGGCCGTCGTGCCGGAACACAGGGCCGTCACCACGGGCAGGGACTTCTTGCGGTTCTGCAGGTCCGAGTACACCGGCTTGCCGGTGACGGCCGGGTCGCCCCAGATGCCGAGCAGGTCGTCGACGTGCTGGAACGCCAGGCCCACCGCGCGGCCGAACGCGCCGAACCGGTCGTCGCCGGCCGGTCCGACGGCCGCGCCGAGTGCGCACGCCGCGCCCAGCAGGGCCGCCGTCTTGCCCTCCGCCATGCGCACGCACTCGCCGGGGGTGACGTCGTCGCGTTGCTCGAAGTCGAGGTCCGCCGCCTGGCCTTCGAGCAGGGCCAGCGTCGCCGCCGACAGCAGCCGCGCGTTCGCCGCCCCGCTCGGCGCCAGCACCTCGAACGCCAGGCTCAGCAACGCGTCCCCGGCCAGGATCGCCGGCCCGGTGCCGAACACCGTCCACGCCGTCGCGCGGTGCCGCCGGGTCGTGTCGCCGTCCATGACGTCGTCGTGCAGCAGCGAGAAGTTGTGCACCAGCTCGACCGCGACGGCGGCGGGAACCGCGTCGGCGCCCGCACCGCCCGCGGCTTCCGCGCACAGCAGCACCAACGCCGGCCGCAGCGCCTTGCCGCCATCGGCCACGGCCGCGCGCCCGTGGGCGTCCTGCCAGCCGAAGTGGTAGGCGGCGACCCGCCGCGTCGCGTCCGGCAGGCGCTGGGCCGCCGCCCGCAGTGCCGGGTCGACGAGGCTCTTGCTCCACGCGAGGACCTCGGCGAGGGGACGCGCCGCGGTGCGCGTGTTCATCGTGGTCATCAGCGGCCGACCTGGACGTCGTCGAGCACGCCGAGCGCGTCCGGCACCAGGACGGCGGCGGAGTGGTACGCGCTGACCAGGTACGACGTCACCGCGCGCTCGTCGGTGCCGGTGAACCGGACGTTCAGCCCCGGCTGGTACTCGTCCGGCAGCGACTCCGGCCGCAGCCCGATCACGCCGGCGTCGTCTTCGCCGGTGCGCAGGGCCAGGATCGACGTCGAACCCGTGGCGCTCACCGGGATCTTGTCGCAGGGCAGGATCGGCACCCCGCGCCACGCCGTGACGCGCTTGCCGTCCACGACGGCCGTGCCGGGATACACGCGGTGGGCGGTGCATTCCCGGCCGAACGCCGCGATCGCCTGCGGGTGGGCGAGGAAGAAGCGGGTCTTGCGGCGGCGGCAGAGCAGGTCGTCCATGTCCAGCGGGGTCGGCGGGCCGCTGCGGGTGGTGATCCGCTGCTTGAGGTCGGCGTTGTGCAGCAACCCGAAGTCGGTGTTGTTGACCAGGTCGTACTCCTGGCGCTCCCGCAGGGCCTCCACGGTGAGCCGCAGCTGCTGCTCGAGCTGGTTCATCGGCTGGTTGTAGAGGTCGGTGACGCGGTTGTGCACCCGCAGCACGGTCTGCGCGACGGCGAGGTCGTACTCGCGCGGCGCCGGGTCGTAGTCGACGTAGGTGCCGGGCAGGACGGGCTCGCCGTCGTGGCCCGCGGACAGGTCGATCGCGGCTTCGCCCTTGGCGTTCTGGGGTTTCCGCGGCCGGGACAGCGCTTCCGCGACGTGCGTGCGGAGGGCCTCGGAGCGGCCGTTCAGCCGGGCGTACGCCGCGGCGGGCAGCACCAGCGCGATGACGCGGGTCGCCGCCCGCGCGGTGAACGTCCAGGTGCCGGGTTCGCGGCCGAGGAGTTCCTCGCCGAAGTGGTCGCCGTCGGTCGCGGTGCCGAGGTGGACCTCGTCGTCGTACGCGCCGGTGCCGTGGCGGGTGACCTTGCCGTGGGCGAGGAGCACGATCATGTCCTGCGGCGTGCCGGCCGAGAACAACGTCGCCCCCGGCTCGTATTCGCGTTGCTCGAAGGCGTCGGCGAGCGCGCGCAACGCCTCTTCGTCGCCGAAGTCGCGGAGCAGGGCCAGCTCGGTCAGCTCGGCGGGCACCACCTGCACGCGCGCCCCGGTGTTGTAGAAGCTGACCTTGCCGTCGCCGATCGTGTAGGTCAGGCGCCGGTTGACCCGGTAGCTGCCGGCCGGGACGTCGACCCAGGGCAGCTGCGAGAGCAGCCAGCGGGTGGTGATGCCGCGCATCTGCGGCAGCGACTTCGTCGTCGTGGTCAGCGTCCGGGCGGCGGTGACGCTCAGGGACAGCTGCAGCGACGTCGTTTCTTCGGTGACTGTCACGGTTTCACGCGCCGATCGGGTTCGGGTGCTTCGGGCGGGCGGGTGCCCCCGCCCTGCGGGACGATCCGGGCGGCGGCCGTGCCGAGCCCGGTCGGCCCGAAGGCCGACGCGGGCAGGCCGGGCCCCGGCCGCGGCGGTTCGACGTCCGGCTTGCGGGGCGGGGTGACCGGCTCGGGCATCACCCCTCCCGGCCGAGCTCGGCGCTTTCCAGCACCGCGAGCGCGTCGGGCACGAGCACCGCGGCGGAGTAGTAGGCGGAGACGAGGTAGGAGATGATCGCCTGCTCGCTGATGCCCATGAACCGCACGTTCAGGCCCGGCTGGTACTCGTCGGGCAGGCCGGTCTGGTGCAGCCCGACGACGCCTTGGGCTTCTTCGCCGGTGCGCATGAGCAGCACCGAGCTGGTCTGGGTCTCGGTGACCGGGATCTTGTTGCAGGGCAGGATCGGTACCCCGCGCCAGGCGGGGACCTGGTGGCCGCCGAGGTCGACGCTGCCGGGGTAGACGCCGGCCTTGGTGCATTCGCGGCCGAACGCGGCGATGGTCTTGGGGTGGGCGAGGAAGAAGCCCGGGTCCTTCCAGACGAGGGTGAGCAGCTCGTCGAAGTCGTCGGGGGTCGGGGGCCCGGTGCGGGTGGGGATGCGCTGGGCGAAGTCGGCGTTGTGCAGCAGCCCGAAGTCGGCGTTGTTGACCAGCTCGTGTTCTTGGCGCTCCCGCAGGGCTTCCACGGTGAGCCGCAGCTGCTGCTCGATCTGGTTCATCGGCTGGTTGTAGAGGTCGGCGACGCGCGAGTGGACGCGCAGCACGGTCTGCGCCACGGACAGCTCGTACTCGCGCGGCCGGGCTTCGTAGTCGACGAACGTGCCGGGCAGCACCGGTTCGCCGTCGTGGCCCGACGCCAGGGAGATCTCGGCCTCGCCGTGGTCGTTGCTGGCCGCCGCGCCCCGGGCCAGGTAGCCGTCGAGGTGCGCCTGCAGGGCTTCGGAGCGGGCGAGGACGTCTTCGAACGCGCTGCGCGGCAGGGACAGCACGGTGCAGGCGGTGACGGCCTTGGCGGTGAACTCCCAGATCCCGTCCCCGCTGACCAGTGCGGTTTCGCCGAAGTGGTCGCCGTCGGCCAGGGTGCCCAGCACGACCTGGTCGCCGTAGGCGCCGGTGCCGATCTTGGTGATCTTGCCGTGGGCCAGCAGGAACACCTGGTCGGCCTGGGAGCCGAACTCCACCAGCGCGTCGCCGGGCTCGTACTCGTGCTGGGTGAACCGGCCGGCCAGCTCGGCGAGGACCTCTTCGTCGTCGAACCCGCGCAGCGGGGCCAGTTCGCCGAGTTCGGGCGGGATGACCCGGACCTCGGCGCCGGTGGTGCTGAAGGTGACCCGGCCGTCGCCGACGGCGTAGGAGAGGCGGCGGTTGACCCGGTACGCGCCGCCGGAGACCTCGACCCACGGCAGCACCTTCAGCAGCCAGCGCGACGAGATGCCCTGCATCTGCGGGACCGACTTCGTCGTCGTCGCCAGCGTCCGGGCCGCCGCCCGACTCAGGCTCGACGGCGCCTGCTCACCCGCGTTCACGGAATCCACCGGGTCGGTGACAGTCACAGCGAGAACCACCCAATCATTCGCGTTCGGCACGCGCCCGCCCCAGCGGGCACGCCGGTCATGACCTGAATTTTGCTGATATGCGCGCGGTTTCACCGACGCCGCGAAATCAACATAGCAACCGGACCTCGCCGCACAATGACACGATCGGGTCACCGGGTTAATCGCGGGGACCGGTGCTTGATCGTTTTCCGATGATCTCCGAAGTGAGTGGTCACGGCCTGTTCCTGGACGTCACCCGGTCGTGAGATTCCCTGCTCGGCGGCGCGGTCCGTGGTTGCCGTGGGGTGTGGGCGCACCGGCCGCAAGACGCGGAAATGCGCCGAACCGGCGATGTGTGCGGCCCTATTTCGGCCACTCGGATGAATTCGGTGCTTTCGGTTGTCCGACCGGAAATGGATGACTAACTTGAGCGGTCTCGGTCGCGGAATGCGCCGGGCAGCGTTCCCGCGCTTCGCGGGCGAAAGGACCTGGATGAACATCTTCGTGGCCGGCAGTCTGTGGGTGGCCGGTGCGGCCTGCGTCGGCGGCCTGATCGCCTACCTCGTCCGCCGGGTGGGCCGGGAGGACGAGGGCAGGCCCGGCAACAACGACGCCGCGGGCCAGGTGTTCACCATCGTCGGCGGGCTGCACGCGGTCCTCGTCGCCTTCGTGCTCATCTCGCTGTACGACGAGGTGAGCACGGTGAGCCAGACCGCGCAGACCGAGGCCGACAGCCTGGTCGCGGCCAGCTGGGCCGCCGACGCGCTGCCGGAGTCCACGAGTGACCGCGTCCACCGCCTCGCCGCGGCCTACGCGCGCACGGTCGAGGAACAGGAGTGGCCGCGCCTGGCCGACGGCGGCGAGATCCCGGCCACCGGCGCGACGCAGCTCGACCAGATGCGCCGGGCGGTGGCCGAGGCGCCGGCCGACGGCGACTGGCAGCTGGACCGCAAGACCGAGGCGAGCAACCAGCTCTGGTCGGTCTACCAGGCCCGGCAGCAGCGGCTGAGCCACTCCGGCGCCGGCGGGGTCGGCGCGGTCGTGTGGTTCGCGCTGATCCTCGGCAGCCTGATCACCGCGCTGCTGCTGCCCAACCTGTTCGGCGGCACCCGGCCGGCCGCGCACGTCATCATCGTGTCCACGCTGGCCGGCACGATCACGTTGCTGCTGTTCGCGATCCACCAGCTGCAGAACCCGTTCAGCGGCGGGGTCAGCGTGCCACCCGAGGCGTTCACCTCGGCGCTGGCCAGGCTGGCTTGACCGGCACGCGGTTCCGCGGGGCGGCGGTGATCGGCGCGGCCGCCGCCGTTGCGGCGCTGCTGGCGGCATCAGGCTGGCTCGCACCCCCGGCGGCCCGCCTCGCGGTGGCGCAGGCGCCCGGCGGCTGCACGGTGCTGCAGGCGGAGAACGAACGCGGTGGCGCGCCGACGACGTTGCGGCTGCTGTCGCTGCCCGGCGGGGTGACGCAGCGGGTGACCCGGGCCGGGTACTGGATCAACGCGATGGGCTACTCCGCCGCGCAGGGCGTGGTCTACGGCGTCGCCGACGGCACGCTCGCCGGCCGGTACCACGGCGCGCACGCGGTGCGGATCGACGCCGGGGGCGTGGTCACCGACCTCGGCGTGCTCGGCCGGGCGGGGGCGCGCGATCCCGTGTGGAGCCCGGTCACCGGCGCGACCGCGGGCGCGGTCGACGGCGACCGCTGGTACGTCCGGCAGGGCAGTGATCTGTACACAGTGGACATCGACCCGGCCCGCCGGGACTACGGGCGGGTGGTGCGCCGGACGGCGCTGCGGCCGGTGTCGCTCGCCGTCGGCGTCGACGACTTCGCCTTCGACCCGGCGGACGGGCTCCTCTACGGCGTCTCGGCGTCTTCCCGCGGCCACGGTTCGGTGGTCACGCTCGACCCGTCGAGCGGCGCGGTCGAGGTGGTGCCCGGGCTGCGGTTCCCCGAGGGCGGTGCGTACGGGTCGGTCGTGCTCGCCCCCGGCACGATCTACGCCACGGCCAACCGCGAAGGGCGGCGCAGCGTCACCTGGCGCCTGCCGCGCGACGGCTCGGGCCCGGCCACCGAGGTCGCGACCGGGCCGGCACTGGCGAGCGGTGACGCGGCCGGGTGCTTCGCCGAGCCGCCCGCGCTGTCGCCGCCGCCGCCCTCGACGCCCCCAGGGCAGTCGTCGCCCCCGCCTTCGACGCCGCCGGGGCAGTCGTCGCCGCCCTCGACACCACCAGGCCAGTCGTCACCCCCGCCGCCACCCCCGTCCTCGCCTCCGCCGCGGACCGAACAGCCGCCGGCTCCCCCGCCGCCGGAGCCGTCCCCGCCACCACCACCGGTGGAGCAGCAGCCCGTCGTCGTGCCGCCGTCCCCGGCACCCACGCCGACGCCTGCTCCGGTGGTCACCCCCACGCCGACGCCGTCACCCGCGCCGCCGCCGACGACGCCCCGCGCGCGTCCGGAGAAGGAGCCCGAGCCGGTGGCCCGGGACACCGGACGGCGGACCGAGGAGAAACGCCGCTGGGGTCTCGCAGCGCTGCTGCTCGTGCTCGGCGGCGGTGCGGCGATCGCCCACGGACGACGGCACCGCTGACGGGGACGTCAGTACTTGAACTGGTCGACGTTGTCGGTGGTGATGAGCAGGGGGTCGCCCAGCAGGACGGTCTTCGACGCCGCGTCGTACTTGACCGACGGCAGCTCCAGGCTCACCTTGTTGACGGCCTGGAGCGGCTTGCCGTCGGCGACCTGCTTGGCCGTCCACGCGGTCAGGTAGCCGAGCGACTCGACGTTCCACAGCACCGACTGCGAGCAGGAGCCGTCGAGCAGGAACGGCTTGATGGCCTGCGGCGTCCCGACGCCGACGGTGAACACCCGCCCGATCTTCTGCTCGTCGCCGACGGCCTTGGCGACGCCGGGCGCGGACGTCGTGCACTCGCCGATCAGGCCGGTCAGGCCGGGGTGGCGGGCCATCAGCTGCTTGGCGAGCACGGTCGCGGCTTCCTCGTCTTCACCCGCGTACACGATGTCGACGAGCTCGGCCTTCGGGTAGTGCGTGGCCGCGTACTCCTTCTGGACCGCGATCCACGCGTTGAGGTTCGCCGCGGCCCGGCCGCAGGAGACGATGGCGTACTGGCCGGTGCCGCCGGTCTTCGCCATCAGCGCGTCGACGAGGGCGGTGCCGATGCCGTGCGCGCTGGCCTGGTTGACGAACACCTCGCGCTGCGTGCCCGGCGCGTCGGTGTCCGAGGTGAGCACGTGGATGCCCTTGGCCCTGGCCTCGGCGATCACGCCGGCGAGCGCGGCCGGGTCGTTCGGGGCCACGACGATGACGTCGACCTTCTTCGCGATGAGGTCGCGCATGATCGTCACCTGCGCGGCCGGGTCGACGGTCGACGGCCCGGTCGTGTGCCACGCGACGCCCAGCTGTTTCGCCGCTTCGAGCCCGCCGTTGTCCATCGCGACGAAGTAGGGGATGTCACGGACCTTGGGCACGAACTCGATCCGGGTCGGCGACGGCGCGGGCGCGCTGCCCAGCTGGTCCGAGCAGCCTCCGAGCGCGAGCGCCGCCACCAGCGGCAACGCCGCGACCAGCCGGAAGGTCTTCTTCGGCCCTCGCATTCCCACCCATTCCTCAGGACTTTCGATCGGTCTGCGCACGGTGAAGACCAAGGGCGAACGTAGGGCCCCGGGTAACTGTGGTCAACGGGATGTGCGCAAAGGGTTACGGAAGTGAGTTCTGCTCCGGTGGTCGCCGGAGGTGGATGCCCTGGTCGGCCGCGGTTGGTCACGGTGGGTAGCGGTCGGCCGTCCGTCCGTGCCTGCGCGGCGTTGTCACGCGCGGAACGTGCATTTGGTACCCCCCAGGGGTATAGTCCGACGCATGAGCGAACAGCACGGCGCGTCCTGGGCCACGGCGATCCAAGCGACTCTGCACTGCCTCACCGGCTGTGCCATCGGTGAGGTGCTCGGCATGGTGCTGGGCACGGCGTTCGGCCTGCACAACGCGGCGACCGTGGTCCTGTCGATCGCGCTGGCCTTCGTCTTCGGCTACGCGCTCACCATGCGGGGCGTGCTGAAGTCGGGGCTGGGCGTCGCGGCGGCGTTCAAGGTCGCGCTGGCCGCGGACACGGTGTCGATCGCCGTCATGGAACTGATCGACAACACCGTGATCGTGGCGATCCCCGGGGCGATGGACGCCGGGCTGGCCAGCCTGCTCTTCTGGCTGACCCTGGCGCTCTCGCTGGCGGTGGCGTTCGTCGTCACGGTGCCGGTGAACCGGTGGATGATCGGGCGCGGCCTCGGCCACGCCAAGGTGCACGCGCACCACCACCACTGAGCCGAAGTGCGCGTCCGGGGAGGTGGCGGCCTCCCCGGACGGCGCTAGACGCTCGAAAGGTCGATCGCGCGGTCGGCCTTGCTCCGGTCGAGCACCCGCAGGATGCCTTCCAGCAGGTAGTAGTCGGCGTAGGGCAGCGACACCTCGACGCCGTCTTCGGCCGGCCGGTTCCGGGTGCAGCGCGCCACGCTCGCCTCGGCGCGCGCGGAGTTCGTGGTCAGACACGTGCGCGAGACCGCGGTCAGGATCCGCAGCGCATTGTCCCGGTAGTGCCGGCGGTGCGTCAGCTCCGCGAGGTCGAGCAGGCCGCACGCCATGATCACGCCCGCGGACGCGTCCTTGACGTCGTGGGGCGCCTGCGGGGCCAGGTAGTCCCAGACCGGCACGTTGTCCGGCGTCAGCCGCGACAGCGCGAAGTCCGCGAGCCGCCGGGCGGTGGTGAGGAACTCCGCGTCGCCGGTGCGCCGGTGGATCGTCGTGAACCCGTAGACGCCCCATGCCTGCCCGCGCGACCAGCACGACGCCGGGCTGTAGCCCTGCACGGTGTTCGGCCCGATCGGCGCGCCCGTCACCGGGTCGAAGTCGAACACGTGCGGCGACGAGCCGTCGGGGCGCAGGAAGTTGCGCTGTGCCGTCTTCGCGTGCGCGACGGCGATCTCGAGGTACTTCGGGTCCTGCGTCTGCGCACTGGCGAACGCGAGCAGGTCGAGGTTCATCATCGTGTCCATGATGACGCGGCCCGCGTTGTTCGGGTCGGACAGCGCGCCCCAGGCGCGGATGAACCGCCCCGCCGGGTTGTAGCGCTTGATCAGCGACGACGCGGCCTGCACCGCGCCCGCCTTCCACTTCTCGTCGCCGGTGAGCCGCCAGGCGGTGACCCACGAGGGGTAGAAGAGGAAGCCGAGGTCGTGCGTGCCCGTGTCGTGCCGGCGCGGCGCGAGTTTTTCGGCGGACGCCAGCGCGAGGGTCCTGAATTGTTCCTCGCCGCTGTGCAGCCAGGCCAGCCACAGCTGGCCGGGCCAGAATCCGCCGACCCAGTCGCCGTTCTGCGAATAGGTCCATTTCTCGAACTTCGTGCCGACCGGAAACGCGGTGACGCCGGGGGCGACCGCGCGGAGTTTGGCCACGGCGTAATCGGCCGCTTGGCGGAGCGTCCGGTTCACCGAGGCCGTGTCGAGGTTTTCGGGGGTGGCCGCACCGGTGACTGCGGCGGTGGCCGTTGAAGTGCTGGCGCCCGCCGCCACCGCGGCACCGGCCGCGGTGGTCAGCAGGGTTCTCCGGGAAACGCTCACAGGTACCCGCCATTCCGTGATTTCGTCGCTGCGGTGAGAGCGAATCTTGGCACGGTCGGCGGGCTGTTGTACACCCGGCGGAAGTTTGTTCACGGTTGTGAAAAGTGTGCCGCTGAGCGGAATGGCGGGGAAATGGGCGAAGGCCCGGCGGGGGACACCGGGCCTTCGCTGTTGTCGCGGGTGAGGGCAGTCAACCACGCGACGGTTTTCAGCAGTGCGGGGCGACCGGCTTGTCGGAACCCGTCTGCAGGTAGGTGTCGGACACGTAGTGGCCGGGGCCGATCCGGTCCCAGATGTTGCTGGTGCCGAACTTGCCGGTGACCGTGTCGCCCTCGACGTAGCATTCGATGTTGACCCGGGCGTAGTTCGCCGCGAGGCCCTTGATGGCGGCCGTGGTGCTGGCGCTCGCCCGGACGTTCATCGGGTCGCCTGCCGTGCTGACGACACCGGTCGGGCCGGAGCCGGTCCACAGGTAGGTGACGTTCACGTTGCCGTTGTCGGACATGCCGAGGCCGTCCCAGAAGACGCCGTCGGCGAGGTCGATGCCTGCCGGGTTCTGCACCTTGTAGCCGAGGCCGCTCTTGCCGCCGTTGTAGCCGTTGTAGTAGGCGGCGTACGCCTCGGGCTGGCCCTGCGGCAGGTCCTTGAACTTGGTCCGCACCGACGACGGGTTCCAGTAGTCGTCCTGCTCGTTCCACGGGCCGACGTCCCACACCGGCGCGTACTCGCACTTGCTGCCGTCGGTGCGGCAGACGCGGACGGAGTAGGTGCCGGTGCCCTTGGGGGCCAGCCCCTTGCCGGACGGCAGCGCGACGAAGTGGTCGCGGCTGGTGATGACGTGGCCGTTGGCGGTGGTCCCGCCGATCAGGCCTTCGCGGGTGCCGTAGACCTTGTAGGTCAGTTCGGTGCCGGCGGTCAGGGCGTTGGCCTGCGGGGCGCTGTCGGCGCTGAGCGCGACGCTCTTGACCGAGGGCCGCACGCCGTCGGTGGTGCTGTGCAGGCTGATCCGCACCTGCACCTCGCTCACGGAGCTCTTCAGCGTGGTGCCCGCGGGAGTCCACTCGGTCCAGTCGTGCACGCCGGTCCGCCCGCGGACGTCGACGTCGATCGACGTGCCCTTGGGGGTGTCGGCGGTGAGTTCCGCGCTGACGCGGTTGATCGCCGAGCCGAGCTTGTGCCCGTCGGTGGTGAGGCTGCCCTCGCTGCCGGCGAACACCCGGGCGGTTCTGTGCCACGCGGCGTCGGCCAGGGTGAGCGTACCGCCCGCACCGGTGACGTTGACGTCATTGCTGTCCACAGTGGACAAGTCGGCGGACCAGTGGGTGCCGTCGGGCGCCGTGGCGGCTTGCGCGGGGGCTCCGGCCAGCGCCGTCACCGCCCCGGCGGCCAGAACCGCCGCGGTCACGCGGCCGGCTTTCATGTTCCGGATCATCCCCGGTTCTCCTCTCGCACCTGCTGTTTCGAAGGTGCCGAAAGACTGACGGGGCGGCGTACATGATCCGTACAAGCAGATTGTGCGCGCGGGGGCCGAGGCTAAACGCCGGGCAGCAGAAGCCCCGGTGGCGGCTCCTCCCACGGGTCGAACACCGGCGGCGTGGCGTAGTCGTCGGCACCGACCTGGGACAGATCGACTTCGCCGCCGGTGAACTTCGCCCCGCGGAAGGACACTTCGCCGCCTTCGAAGGCGGCGCCCTCGAACTTGACTCGGCCGCCGCTGAACTCGGCCTTGTCGAAGGTCACCCGGGTGCCTTCGCCGAACACCGCGCCGCCGAACCAGACTTCGCCGCCGCTCACGTGCATGCCGTCGAACGAAATCCAGCCGCGGTGGAAGCGGGCCAGGCTGAACAGGAGCCGGCCGGCCGTCACCTCGATGTCCGCGAAGTCCGCGGAGCGGAGGATCACCCGGAGGAGGTTGAACTCGTGGCCCTGCCAGCTGACCGGGGCGCCCGGGCGGAGGTGGTCGCTGATCACGCTCGTGATCGAGAAGCGCACTTCGGTTTCCTCGTCGTGGTACCACGGCGAATCCAGGTCGGGCTCGTACGGCATGCGCAGGTACGCGCACAGCACGTCGATGCACACCTGGCGCTGCTCGGCCCACTCGTCGGCGAGGCTCGCCATGGCGTACACCCCGGCGAGCCGGATGGCCGGTTTCTCGTGGCCGATCTGGGCGCACGCGGTGGCGAAGCGTTCGTTCAGGACCTTGACGTGCTCGCGTGCCTCGGCCGACTCGCCGATGCGCTGCTTGCGGTAGGCGACGACGAGCGCCACCACCCCGCCGACGCCCGCCACGACCGACAACGCGATCTTGATGACGTTCAGCCGGGTGTCCGGGCTCGGGGCGGACGGCAGGCCCAGCGCCAGCCACAGGAGCACGGTCGCGGCCGCGAACACGCCGAGCCCGATGCAGACCACCGCGACGAGGTGTCTCCGGATCGACCACAGGCCCGTCACCTGGTTGCGGCGGGATGCCACGGCGAGCGCCCCGCGCTCAGGCCGACGCGATGTGCGGCCGCTGCTCCGCCACAACCGCCGCCGGCTCCTGCGGACGCGTCGACAGCTCGCGCCAGATCGCCAACGCCCGCTCCGAGTAGTCCCGCGACCGCTCCGGCTGCGACAGCGCCCGGTGCAGTTCCCCGAGCAGCTGCGAAACCTCCGCCTCCGACCGCCGGTCGCCGTTGCGGCGGTGCACGGCGAGGGAGTTCACCAGCAGCAGCTGCGCGTGCGCGAAGTCCCCGCTGTGCAGGCACAGCTCGCCCAGGTTCTGGTTCGCGTAGCCCACGCAGTGGTCGTCGCCGAGGTCGGTGAAGATCGCGATCGCCCGGTCGACGTGCTCGCGCGCCGCCGCCAGGTTGCCCTGGTGCTGGAACAGCAGGCCCAGCCGCTTGAACGCGTGGGCCTCGCGGTGGCGGTCGCCGATCGCGGCCGACAGCTCCAGCGCGTCCGTGATCCAGCGCTTCGCCGACGCGTAACACCCGCGCGCCATCCACACCGCGCCGGCACCGAGCCGGGCCACCGCCTCGCCGTTCGGGTCGCCGGCCTCCGCGAACAGCTCCAGCGCCTCGTGGCAGTGGTCGAGGGCCGGGCCGTCCTCGCCCTCGATGCGCAGGATCGTCGAGAGCCCGGTCAGCGCGACGGCGACGCCCTGGATGTCGTCGACCTTGTCGAACAGCTTCTTCGACTCCTCGAACGCCACCCGCGCCTCGGCGTACTCGTCCTGGTAGAGCAGGTACTGCCCGAGGTTGCGCTGGACGATCGCCTCGGCACGGGCCGAACCCGACCGGCGGGCCGCGGCCAGGGCGACCAGGTGCGTGCTGTGCCAGTCGTCCTGCGGCCCGCGCAGGTCGAAGTACGGCGTCAGCGCCGAAGCCAGCTGCCAGGCCAGGTCGTCGAAGCCGTGCTGGGCGGCCAGCGAAACCGCCGCCACCGTGGTGCGCCGCTCGGCCGCGAACCACTCGGCCGGGTCGTCGGGCAGGACGTCGAAGGGCACCGCGGGGCGCGGCAGCTCGTCGTCGCAGTACGCGCCGAAGAAGTGCAGCGGCATCCGGCGCGCCGCCTCGAGCGCGAGGCCCAGGTAGCCCTCGAGCACCCGCCGCAGGCCGGCGCGGGTCTTCGCCGCGTCACTCCGCTCGGCGAGTTCCACCGCGTACACGCGCAGCAGGTCGTGGAGCCGGTAGCGCGGCTGGCCCGCCGAATCCGAGCCGACGAGCTCGACGAGGTGGCCGTCGACCAGCACGTCCAGCACGTCCTCGGCGTCGCGGCGGCCCAGCACGGCCGCGACCGCCCACGCCGGGAACTGGACCGGCCCGAGCAGCCCCAGCCCGCGGAACGCGGTGGCCGCCGACATCGGCAGCAGGTCGTACGACAGCGTCACGCTCGCGCGGACGGCGAGGTCGCCGACGCGCAGCTCGTCGAGCCGGCGGCGCTCGTCGCCCAGCCGGTCGGCCAGCAGCCGCAGCGTCCAGCCCGGCCGGTGCGTCAGCTTCGCGCCGGCCACCCGGATCGCCAGGGGCAGGTGCCCGCACTGGCGCAGGATCGCCGCGGCGCTCTCCGGTTCGGCGGCCACCCGCTCGGCGCCGACGATGCCCTGGAGCAGCCGCGCGGCTTCGGCCTCGGGCAGGAGGTCGACGTCCACCGGCTTCGCGCCGTCGAGCCCGGGCAGCCGGATCCGGCTGGTGACCAGCACCGCGCAGGCGCCTGCCCCGGGCAGCAGCGGCCGCACCTGGGCCTCGCTGCCGGCGTCGTCGAGCACGACGCACATCCGCCGCCCGGCCAGCCGCGACCGCAGCAGCGCCGACCGCTCGGCCAGCTCGCGGGGGAGACCGGCGTCCGGGATACCCAGCGTGCGCAGCAGTTCGGCGAGCACGCTCATCGGCGCCCGCGGCGACGACGACGTGCCGGCCAGGTCGACGTGCAGCTGCCCGTCGGGGAACTCGTCGCGGACCGCGTGCGCGACCCGGACGGCGACCGCGGACTTGCCGACGCCGGGCGCGCCGGACAGCACGACCACGGCGGGTGTGCCCGAGTCCGCGCGCTCCTGCAGCAGCGTGACGACGTCGTGGATCAGCGCGTCGCGGCCGGTGAAGTCCGGCAGGTCGAGGGGGAGCTGGCAGACCGGGGCGACGTCGGCGGGGCGCCCGGGGACGGCGCTTTCCGGCACCAGGGTCGCGCGCAGCTCGCGCAGCCGGGCCCCCGGTTCGGCGTCGAGCTCCTCGCGCAGCACCCGCTCGGCCGACTCGTACGCCTCGATCGCGTCACCGGTCCGGCCCGCGGCGCGCAGCGCGACGATCAGCTGGGCCCAGAGCTCTTCGCGCAGCGGGTGCTCGGTGACCAGCCCGCGCAGCTCGGCGATGGCCTCGCCGGAGCGGCCGAGGCCGATCCGGGCCCGGAGCCGCTGTTCCTGCACCGACAGCCGCAGTTCGGCGAGCCGGGCGACGGTCGCACCCCAGCTGTGGTCGTGTGGGAGTCCTTCGAGGACTTCACCGCACCACAGGGCGTCGGCCCGGTCGAGGAGTTTGAGGGCGCTTTCGGCTTCGCCGGCGTCGAGCGCTTCCTGCGCTTGGCCGGCGAGCGCGGCGAAGGCGAGGTGGTCGAGTTCGTCCGGCGACGCGGTGAGCAGGTAACCGGACGCCCGGCTGCTGATCCGCTCGCCCAGGTCGGGGTGGATCTCCGCGAAGCGTCTTCGCAGCGAGTGCACGTACGTGCGGATGTTCGCCGCCGCCGACCGCGGCGCCGATTCCGGCCACAGCACTTCCACCAGCACGTCGGTCGAGACGACGACGTTCGGCTGCAGGGCCAGCGCGGCCAGCAGCAGCCGGGGCTTCGGGCCGCCGAGGGCGATCACCCGCCCGGCGGCGGTGACCTCCAGCGGACCGAGGACGCGGATGGTAAGCGAGGTGGTCTCAACCTGCCCGATGAGTTCCCCCATGTCCCGGACTCTAGGACCCGTCCGGCGCAGGGGATAGATCCATTCGGAGTGTCTGTGCGCACACGTGCGCGCCCTTTGTACGGAATGTGTACGGCGCGCGGAGACGCTGCGGCCATGAAGCGATCGAAACTCCGGCGTATCGCCGGTTCCGGCCTGGTCATGGCCGCGGTCGGCGCGCTCCTGACCGGCGGCGCGATCGAGGCGTCGGCGGCGGCGAGCGGCACCGTGAAGACCGCGGGTGACCCGCTCAACGTCCGCCGGGCGCCCACCGCGAGCGCCACGGCCGTCAAGACCGTCGCCAACGGCGCCGCCGTCACCATCGACTGCCAGATCACCGGCGCGTCGGTGACCGGGACCTACGGCACGAGCACGTTGTGGGACTACGTGCCCGCGCTCGGCGGGTACATCTCGGACACCTACGTCTTCACCAACTCCGACACGCGGATCGCGCCGGACTGCGGCGTCGGCTCGGGCAGCGGCCAGTGCGCCGACGCCTGCGCCGGCGAGGCGCAGTACCGCGCGTCCGACTCCCACTTCCTGGTCTACGACATGAAAGCCGACGGCTACTCCGCCGTGGTCGCCTACTGGCTCAAGGGCGGCGCCGGCCCGTTCTACGTCTGGAACTCCGGCGGCGAGGGCACGAAGGTCGACAAGGCCGTCTCGGTCCCGCGCGGCAGCTGGCTCTTCTACAAGGTGTGCGTCGCCAACTACACGACCGCCAAGCCGGAGCTGCTGTCCTGCAGCGACGGCATCACCGACTACGCGGCCTGAGGCCCGTTCCCGAGAAAGGGCTTTCCCATGGGTCAGGTCAACCGGCGCAAGGTGCTCCTCGGCGGGCTCGCCGCGGTCACCGCCACCGCGGCCTCGGCGGCGCTGCCGTCGTGGGCGAACGCCCGCACCACGGCCGCCGCTCCCCCCATCCGCGATCCGTTCCAGCTCGGCATCGCCTCCGGCGACCCGCTGCCCGACAGCGTGGTGCTGTGGACGCGGCTCGCCCCCTCGCCGCTCAACCCGGACGGCTTCGGCGGCATGCCGGACGCCACCTACGCGGTCGACTGGGAGATCGCGAACGACGAGGCGTTCAGCTCGGTCGTGCAGCGCGGTTCGGTGAACGCCGTCAGCGCGTCCGGGCACAGTGTCCACATCGAACCGACCGGGCTGCAGCCCGCCCGCGAGTACTTCTACCGGTTCAAGAGCTCCGGCTACATCTCGCCGGTCGGCCGGACGCGCACCGCGCCCGCCGCCGGGGCCGCGGTCAACCAGCTCAAGTACTGCTTCAGCTCCTGCCAGCACTGGGAGGAGGGCTACTACCACGCGTACAAGGGCATCGTGGCCGACGACCCGGACCTGGTGCTGTTCCTCGGCGACTACATCTACGAGAAGAAGTCGGGCCGCGCCGCGCAGGAGCGCAACCCGCGCAGCCTGGCCTTCACCGAGGACGTCACCACGCTCGCGCAGTACCGCGCCCGCCACGCCCAGCACAAGACGGACGCCGACCTGCAGGCCGCGCACGCGATCGCGCCCTGGATCGTCGTGTTCGACGACCACGAGGTCATGAACAACTGGAACGGCACCACCTCGCCCGCCCCGGCCGCGCGCAAGGCCGCCGGCTTCCAGGCCTTCTACGAGAACACCCCGATCCGCTCGACGGCCAAGCCGAACGGCGCGTCGATCCAGCTGTACCGGCAGCTGATGTGGGGCAACCTGGCCCGCTTCCACATGCTCGACACGCGCCAGTACCGCAGCGCCCAGGTGCCCGACCCGTCCGGTGACGCCGGCCCGGCCTGCGCCGACATGCGCAGCACGTCCCGCAGCATCCTCGGCGCCACGGAGGAGGCGTGGCTGCTCAAGCAGTTCGAGTCGCACCCGGCGACGTGGGACTTCCTCGGCCAGCAGGTCTTCTTCGCCACGCGTGACTCCGACGGCAACAAGGCCACCTGCGAGAGCAACGACTCCTGGCAGGGCTACGAGGCCTCCCGCAACCGGATCCAGCAGGGCTGGGTCGACCGCAAGGTCGCCAACCCGGTGGTGCTCACCGGCGACGTCCACCGGCACTGGGCCGCCGACCTGCGGCTGGACTACTTCAACCACAGCTCCCCGGTCATCGGCTCCGAGCTGGTCACGACGTCGGTGACGAGCAACAGCGACAACGCTTCGCCGCCCGACGCGACCTGGAACGCGAACAACCCGCACGTCAAGTACTGCAAGGGCGAGCGCGGCTACGTCCGCGTCACGACCACGCCGGCGCAGACGCGGGCCGACTTCATGACGACGTCGGACACCAGCGTCTACGACCCGGCGTCGGTGGTGATCAAGGCCGACCGCAGCTACGTGATCCAGGCGGGCAAGCCGGGCCTCCAGCAGGTCTGAAGCTACGCTGCGTGACGTGACCGATGAACCGGGCCTGCGGGAGCGCAAGAAGCTCCGCACGCGGGCGGCGATCTCGACGGCGGCGATCGAGCTCTTCCTCGAGCGCGGGTTCGACGCCGTCGGCGTCGCCGAGGTGGCACGGGTGGCGGAGGTGTCCAAGCGGACGCTCTTCGCCTACTTCCCGACCAAGGAGGACCTCGTGCTGCACCGGTTCGCCGACCACGAGACCGACGCGGCGGACGTCGTCCGCGCCCGCCGGCCGGACCAGGGACCCCTGGCCGCGCTGCGGGAGGCCTTCCTGCGGGGGCTCGAGGAGCGGGAGCCGGTGACCGGGCTGTGCGACCTCCCCGCGGTGGTCGCGGTGTTCCGGCTGGTCACCGGCACGCCGGCGCTGGCAGCGCGGCTGGCTGAATTCACCTCCGCGGGGGAGGTGGCGCTGGCGGCCGCGCTGGCCGAGGCGGGTGTGGGCGCGCCCGACGCGAGTCTCGCCGCGGCGCAGATCGCCGCGGTCCGCCGGACGCTGGCCGGGGCCAACATGGCGGCGGTCGCGGCCGGGGTGCCCGCCGACCGGCGTCTTCCGGCGGCCGTCGCGGCGGCCGAACGGGCGTTCACGCTGCTGTCGTCCGGAGTAGGGTTCGCCTGACTCGCCGAACATGCCGGATTCACGTTGCCGTCGTGAAAAACGCACGGGGCACCCGGGCCCGGTGAAGGTAGACTCCGAGAATCCTGAATGGACCGAAGCCACGATCACGGGGACCCGCGCCCGACTGGGGGTGGCGCGGGTCCCCGGTCCCGCGATCTTGACATTCCGTTGGTACCGCTCGTAATCTGGGTGTTCCGCCGTCATGCCGAATTTTCCGATTCCATGACAAGGCGGTTCCACGGTGAAGAAAATCTTGCTGATCACCTGCGCGGTGGCGGGGCTGGTGGTGACCGGTGCCGGCGTTTCCGCCGCCGCACCGGGCGGCGTCTACGACGTCAAGGACTACGGCGCCAAGGGAAATAGGTCGGCCAACGATTCCGCCGCCATCGACAAGGCGATCACCGCGGCGAACGCGGCGGGCGGTGGCACGGTCCGGTTCACCTCTGGCACGTACAAGTCGGCGAACACCGTTCACCTCAAGAGCAACGTCACGATCCAGCTCGACGCCGGGGCGACGATCACCGGGTCCGGCGCGGACACCTACGACAAGCCCGAACCGAACCAGTGGGACGACTACCAGGACTACGGCCACAGCCACTTCCACAACGCGATGTTCTACGGCGACAAGCTGACGAACATCGGCTTCACCGGCGCGGGCACGATCGACGGCGGCGGCAACCTCATCACCGGCAACCCGAAGTCCGGCGAGGCCGACAAGATCCTGTCCCTCACCCGGTGTGACGGACTGACGCTGTCCGGCATCAAGCTCCGCCGCGGCGGGCACTTCGCGGCCCTGATCAACGGCTGCACGAACGTCGTGTCCGACCGCCTGACCATCGACACCGCGAGCGACCGCGACGGCTGGAACATCATCAGCACCACGAACGTCACGATCACGAACGCGAACATCGCCGCGAACGACGACGCACTGGTGTTCAAGAGCGACTACGCGCTCGGCGCGAAACTGCCGAACGGCAACGTGACGGTGACGGGCGCGAAACTGTCGGCGGTCTGCTGCAACGCGCTGATGTTCGGCTCCGAAACGTGCGGCGACTTCACTGGCTACCACTTCTCGGGCATCACGATCACCGGCGCGCACAAATCCGGCATCGGCATCGTCTCGATGGACGGCGCGAAGATTTCCGACGTCCACTACCGCGACATCACGATGTCCGGCACCTATTCGCCGATCATGCTGAAGATCGGCACGCGCAAACGCTGCGGGAACAACCCGGGCGTCGGCTCGATCAGCGGCATCACGTTCGACAACATCACCGGAACGCACACCGGCAGCAACTTCAGCCCGACGATCTGGGGCGCCGACAGCGGTCACCGCGTCTCCGACGTCACGTTCACCGGCGTGCAGCTGAACGTGCCGGGCGGGAACGGAACCATGGGCACGGGCGTGCCGAGCAACACGGCGACGGACTACAACCCGAAGAGCATCGGCACCCGCCCGTCGTACGGCTGGTACCTGCACTACGCGGCCGGCATCCGGTTCACCGACAGCTCGGTGGAGTTCGCCAAGGACGACGGCCGCCCGGCGAGCATCGTCAACAACAGCGCGGACATCACGTTCGACCACTTCACGGCGGAGAAGGGGGCGAAGAGCCCGTTCGACATCGGCTTCCAGTCGGTGACGGGCTACTGCGTCAAGGACTCGGCCACCACGTCCGGCTCGGCCCTGCGCCTCAACACCTCGGGCTCGACCTCGAACTGCTGACGTCCCCGTATCCCGCGTGATCGAAGGGTCGACACGCGTGATCGAGCAGTCGACACGCGTGATCCCAGGGGCGACACGGCGCAAGCGGCCCAGCCTGGCCGTGTCGACCCTCCAATCACGCGAGTTGACCCTCCAATCACGCGTGTCGACCGTTTGCGCACGGACGAAGGGGCCCCGGCTCGGCTGAGCCGGGGCCCCTTCTGCGGCGTCACAAGGGTCAGTGCGAGTACTGCTCGTTCATGATCAGGAACGCCCCGAGGCCGTGGAAGTCGTTGGTCTTGCGAGCGCGGGCGTAGTAGTAGGAGAGGTCGCCGACGTTGGTGCCTTCGCCGATGTCCGTGATGTTCGTCAGGCCGTCCGAGCCGAGCGACACCTTCTTCAGCACGCCGGCGTACCCCTTGTCCGCCACCGCCTGGTAGGACGTCGGCAGGTAGCCGCGCTGGACGCCGCGGGCCAGCGTGAACGTGTACATCGACGACGCCGACGTCTCCAGCCAGTTCTTCGGGTCACCGCCGCGGTCGACCACCTGGTACCAGCGGCCGGTCGACGCGTCCTGGTAGCGCTGGTAGCCCGCGGCCAGGAACTTGACGACGTCGATCAGCGCGGCCCGCCGCGGGTGGTTGGCGGGCAGCACCTCGAGGATGTCGATGGTGGCCATGCCGAACCAGCCGATCGCGCGAGCCCAGTGGTACTTCGAGTGCCGTCCCGAGCCGGACGCCCACGATTCCGAGCCGTCCTCGTCGTAGGCGTGGTAGAGCAGGCCCTTCGCGGGTTCGCGCAGGTGGCCGAAGTACACGACGATGTTCTTGGCCGCCTCGTCGAAGCAGTAGTCCGCGTCGCCGAACGCCGCGCCGTACAGCGCGAGGAACGGCTGGGCCATGTAGACGCCGTCGCCCCACAGCTGGCCGACCTTGCTGGTGGCGTGGAACATGCCGCCGTCGGACGTGCGGGGGTAGGACGGGAACCGCTTGCGCAGCTGGTCGGCCGCCGTCTTGTACTTCTTGCGGCCCGTTTCCGCGTACAGCAGCGGCAGCATCTGGCACGAACGCATCGAGTCGAGGTTGGTGAAGCTGTTGGAGATGCCGCTGTCGGTGATGAACCGGTCGTACCAGGCGATGATGTAGTCGAGGTACTTCTTCTCGCCGGTCCGCTTGTAGAACAGGTACTGGCCGTAGAGGTACAGGCCGAGGGTGTAGCCCCAGCCGCCGATCTTGTCGGGCGTGTACCGCCGCATCGTCGAGTCGATGACCGCGCGCGACCAGTCCGGTGGCGGCGCCGCACCGCCGATCGGGGGCAGCTGTTCGGCCGCCCGCGCGAGGGGACCCGCCGCGGCGAGCGTGCCCAGGGCGCCGAGGGTCCCGGCCAGGACCGCACGCCGGGTCGGGCGAAGGGGATGTTCGGACATACGTTGTCCCTTTCGTGCACTGGCCCCGCGACGCGGTGGAAGGGTGGCCGGGATGCCGATCCGCCGTCCGTCGGCATCCCGACCAGCTCTGGGGGGCGCGGCGCGGGAGCCCGTGTCGCCGGAGCGATGGTCTGGCGAGCGAAAGCGCTCTCGGGGAGAACATCTACTCGCCTGCCCGACGCGGAGTCAAGAGAGATCGGATCTCTTGCGTCATATATCAGATATTTAACCCGAACGGCCGGGTGGAAATGTACCGACCAGCGAGACTTTGCGAAAAGGTCGGATCTCAGCCTTGACCGGCCGTCGCTGTCAGGAGTACACCACCGAGTGGACCAGACCACTGGAGGTCGTTCATGGCGAACAGGTTCCTCCGCCGGGTGCTCGTCGCAGGCGCGGCGGTACTGGCGGCGTCCGGGCTCAGCACCGCGCCGGCTTCGGCCGACCTGCAGAAGCCGTCGCAGCAGTGGCTGCGCGACAGCCAGGCCGGGCTGTTCCTGCACTGGGGCATGCGCACGGCTCCCGGCTACACCAGCTGCAGCGCCTGGGAAAAGGCGGTCACCGACGGCGGGTGGAGTCCCGGCTACTGGGTCACCGAAGCCGAGAAGCTGCACGCGTCCTACCTCGTGCTCGCGTCGTTCCACAGCCGTCTCGGCTACGCGCGGGCCTGGCCGTCGAAGATTCCCGGCAGCTGCAGCACCAAGCGGGACTTCCTCGGCGAGCTGATCGCCGCCGCGAAAGCGCGCGGGCTCAAGGTCGTCCTCTACATGACCAACGACGCCCAGTGGCACGACGAGGGCGGCCACGAATGGCTCGACTCGGCCGGCTACTCGAAGTACAAGGGCAAGGACGTCGACCTCGACAGCCAGAGCGGCTTCGGCCAGTTCAGCTACGACAACTTCTTCGAGGTCATGAAGAACCACCCCGACCTCGCCGGCTTCTGGATCGACAACGACAACGCCTACTGGGAATCGCACGACCTGTACCGGCAGATCTACCAGCAGCGCCCGGACTACCTGCTCAGCAACAACAACGAAGACACGCCGATCATGGACACGATCAGCAACGAGCAGAAGACCGGCATGACACCGTCGTACGACTACCCGCAGGCGACGTACACGGCGATGCCGCGGCTCACCGAGGCGTGCTTCAAGCTCCCCGACGCCGGCGCGTGGTGGTACAGCGGGTCGAACTCGGCGGTGAACAAGATGCTCAACCTCGGCCGGTTCGTCACGAACTCGGGCTCGTCGATCAAGTCGCTGATGGCCGAGACGGCGATGGTGAACGGGAAGTTCCCGTCGAACCAGGAGGCGTTCAACAACTTCGCCGACACGTACCTGGACGCGATCTGGGAGTCCCTCGGCGGCACCGAGGGCGCCGGGTACATGTACGGCGGCATGCAGCCGGGCTTCTGGAACGACGGCGCCCACGGCGTCATCACCATCAAGGGTGACGTGCAGTACGTGCACGTCCTGACCAAGCCGTCCGGGAGCACGCTCAAGATCCGCGACAACGGCTACCGCGTCCGCCGCGTCACGAACCTGCGCACCGGCGCGGCGATCGCGTTCAGCCAGGGCGGCGGCAGCCTGACGTTCACCGGGCTGTCCGGCTGGGACACCTACGACACGGTGTTCAAGGTCGAGACGGCGGGCCGCACCGGGACGTACGACCCGAAGACCGTGACGCTCAAGGCGAGCGCGTCGGCGAGTGGCCACAGTGGACAGTCAGCGGGTGATGGCAGCTACCTCACCTACTTCGACAACAACAAGACGCTGCCGGTCAACCTCGACTACGATCTCGGGGCGGCGAAGAAGGTGCAGTACCTCGGGATCAACCAGCGCGAGGACTCGGTCAGCTACGCCCGCTCGGACACCGAGCAGTCGGCGCGGATCAAGGCGTACCAGATCTTCGTCTCGGACGACGGCAAGAACTGGGGCAGCGCGGTCAAGTCCGGGACGCTGCCGAGCCGCCGCGGTGTCCAGTTCGTCGACCTGTCCGCGGTGAACGCCCGGTACGTGCGGCTCCAGGTGACGAGCACGTACGCGGCATCGAGCGACAGCTCGCGCTACAAGCGGCTGCGGATCGACGAAACCTGGGTGGGCTCGGACTACGCGACCGCGGCGGGCTGAGCTGACAGACCGCCCAGCCGCCCCCGAATGCGGCTGGGCGGCCCGTTCCTCAGCCGCCGTTCGGGGGCTCCGGGTGGCGGAGCCCCCGGCCCGGGGCGAAGCTCCGGTTGTCACAGGTCCGCTCGGTCAGCAGGTCCACGGTCAGTGCCGCGGTCCAGCTGAACGAGCGGGTGCCGTGCCCGGCGCCGGTCAGCGGGTCGACGTACTCGGCGAAGCCGGTCTGGGCGGCCGTCTCGACGAGGTCGTGCTTCAGCCGCGCGGCCAGGACGTGCTCGCCGTGGCGGAGCAGGCCCTGCCGGACGAGCCAGCCGACGTTGAACCACGACGGCCCGCGCCAGTAGCGGCCCGGGTCGAAGCCCGGTGCGGTCAGGTCGTAGCTGGGGACGCCGTGCACGCGGCCGAGCCGGAAGCGCGGGCCGGTCGCGGCGGCCAGCAAGGCCGGCGCGACCGCCAGGTCCGGCAGGACCAGCGGCAGCAGGCCCGCGCACGTGTGCTCGCGGATCAGGGTGCCGGTGCGGACGTCGCGGGCGAAGAAGAAGCCGTCGTCCCAGAGCGTTTCCTGCATGGCCTTCTCGAGGCGGGCCGCGGCTTCGCGGTGCGTGTCGGACGGCAGGCCGAGCTCCTCGGCGATCCCGGCGAGTGCCAGTTCGGCGTCGGCCAGCAGGGCGTTGAAGCCGGGGTCTTCCACGACGAAGTCGCCGGGGTCGGTGTAGCCGCTGTCGCGGTAGGCGGCGGCGAGCCGGACGTACCGGCCGTAGTCCTCGTCGCTGGGCCGGTCGCCGGCGTCGCCGTGCTGGAGGTCGCGGCGGACGAACCCGGTGGCGAGCGGGACGCGGGTGAGCGGCTCGTCCCAGGCCGGGCTGTTGTCCATGCCGGACTCCCACGGGTGCACGATCGCCACCAGTCCGCGGCCGCCGACGTCGCGGCTGGTCCGCAGGTAGTCGTGCCAGGCGACGAGCCGGGGGTAGAGCTCGGCGAGGAACGCGGGATCCGGCTCGGCTTCGTGCACGGCGAGCGCGGCGCGAGCGTGGACCGGCGGCTGGACCAGGCCCGACGTCCGGCCGGCCTGCCAGAAGGACGGCCCCGGGAAGTACGCCTCGGGTGGTGTCTCGGGGTCGAAGACGATGTGCGGGACGCGGCCGTCGGCCCACTGCGCGGCGAACAGGGTGCGCAGCTCGCGCCGGGCGTGCGCGGGGGACAGGTGGCGCAGGCCGAAGGCGATGAACGCGGAGTCCCAGCTCCACTGGTGCGGGTAGAGCGAGCGCGAGGGCACGGTGGACGCGCCGAGCCAGTTGCCCGCCAGGACAGCCGCGGCCCGCTCCCGTGTTACGTTCATATGTCCAATCTATCTCCGACTTGTGTCTTGTCAATGGACAAAAGTCCGAAGGGGGCCGCGGGATGACCAGCGCCGGCGAGCTGTTGCAGCTGGTCCGGACGGGGCAGGCGACCACGCGGAAGGCGCTCCAGGTCCGCAGCGGGCTGTCGCGCTCGACGCTGACCGCGCGCCTGGACCTGCTCCAGGCGGCCGGCCTGCTCGCCGAAGGCGGCCAGGAGGACTCCACCGGGGGTCGCCCGGCGCGGTACCTGCGGTTCGACGACGAGCACGCGGTCGTCCTCGCCGCGAGCATCGACACGACGCACGCCGAAGCGGTCGTCACCGACCTGGCCGGGCGGGTCCTGGCCCGCCGCGCGGGCGCGCTGCGGGTCGCCGACGGCCCGGAGCCCGTGCTCGACCGGATCGCCGAGTGGTTCGACGCGCTGCGGGCCGAGACGGGCCGCCCGGTGTGCGGTGTGGGGGTGTCCGTGCCGGGCCCGGTGGAGCCCGGCCGCGCCCGGGTCACCCAGCCGCCGATCATGCCGGGCTGGGACGGCTACCCGATCGACGCCCACCTCGGCGCCCGCTTCGGCGCCCCGGTGCTGGTCGACAACGACGCGAACCTGATGGCCCTGGGCGAGCACCGCGCCCGCTACCCGGAGTCGGCGGCGCTGGTCGTGGTGAAGGTGTCGACGGGCATCGGCGCCGGCCTGGTCCTCGGCGGCGAGGTGTACCGCGGCATCGACGGCGGCGCGGGCGACATCGGCCACATCCGGCTGCCGGGACACCCGGAGGCACGCTGCCTGTGCGGCTCCCACGGCTGCCTCGCGGCGGTCGCCGGCGGCGGCGCGCTGGCGGCGAGGCTGACGGAGCTGGGCTTGCCGACGGAGTCGGGCTCGGGCGTCCGCGACCGCATCGCGGCGGGGGAGCCGGCCGCGGTCCGGCTGGCCGAGGTGGCAGGCCGTCAGGTGGGCGAGGTGCTGGCGACGCTGGTGTGCGTGGTCAACCCGGGTGTCGTGGTGGTCGCCGGGGACCTCGCCGAGCCGCATTTCGTCGCGGGCCTCCGGGAGGTGCTGTACCGGCGCGCGCTGCCGCGGGCGACGCAGAACCTGCGCGTGGAAATCGGCGGCCGCGGGGAGGGAATGGCGGTGGCGGGCGCGGTGTCGATGGTGGTCGACGCGGTGTTCGCCCCGGCGGCGGTCGACCGGCGGCTGGCGTGACGGCCGAAGTACCGCCACCCCCGGACTGTCCGGAGTGGACTCGGCGACCGACTTTAGTAGGTGGTGTCCGCTCTCGGCGCGTGGTCCGCGGTCCTGTCGCGAACCGGACCAAGCGCACATAAAACCCTATTCCTCGCTTTTTCGCCGCGACAAATCGGATTTCCTTACCATGGTTAACGACTCGCGAATTCCTGGCGAGATAACGGTTTCGCAGGCACTTCCCCGCGAGCGGAACACCGGCTTAGTCTCACCCGGTGTTCCCAGGCCCATTTCCGGGGGCCGTTTCCAAGAGGGAGATTTCTGTGCGAAGAAGCTCCACCCTGCTCCTTTCGCTCGCGGTGGTGGGTGGCCTGACCGGCGCCCTGCCGGCGACGGCGTCCGCGCAGGGACGTCAGGACATCCCGCAGTCGCACCCGTTGTGGGCGAACGCGCAGGCGAAGGTCGCCGACACGGCGCCCGCCGCGAAGCTGAGTTTCCGGGTTTACCTCAACCAGCGCGACAAAGCCGGCGCCGAGGCGCTGGCCCAGGCCGTGTCCGACCCGGACAGCAAGACCTACCGGCAGTACCTGAGCCCCGACCAGGTGCGCGACCGCTTCGCCGCCACTGACGCGACCGTCGACGCCGTCAAGGCGTGGCTGAGCGGCAACGGGTTCAGCATCGGCGAGATCCCGTCGAACCGCGCCTACGTCGAAGCCACCGGCACCGCGGCTCAGACGGAGCACGCGTTCGCCGTCGACCTCGGCAAGTACCGGGTCAAGGGCCAGACGCTGCGTGCCGCCGACAAGAACCTGTCGGTGCCGGCGAACCTGGCCGGTGACGTGCTCGGCGTCGTCGGCGTCGACCAGGCCACCAACCTGTTCAAGCCGGACCACGAGACCGGCTCCGGCACGCCGTCGGACGTCGCGCCCGGCCCCGGCTTCCGCAACGCGCGGCCGTGCAGCGCCTACTACGGCGAGAAGATCGACACCACCGATCCCGCCTACAACGGCAAGCAGCTGCCGTACGCCCCCTGCGGCTACACCCCGGCCCAGCTGCGGTCGGCCTACGGCGTCGACAAGGTCGGCGCGGACGGCAAGGGCACCACGATCGCGATCGTGGACGCGTTCGCCTCGCCGACCATCTACTCGGACGCGAGCACGTACGCCAAGAAGAACGACCCGGCGCACCCGCTCAAGCAGAGCCAGTTCTCGCAGCACGTCTTCCCGGTGAACCCCGAGCTGGAGCCGCCGGACCAGTGCGACGCGGCCGGCTGGTACGGCGAGGAGACCCTCGACGTCGAGGCCGCGCACGGGCTCGCGCCGGGCGCGAACATCCTGTACGTCGGCGGGTCCGACTGCCAGGACAACTCGCTCGACATCGCGCTGAACTACGTCGTCGCCGGCCACAAGGCCGACATCGTGTCGAACTCCTACGGCGACACCGGCGAGGACATCCCGGCCGACGAGGTCAAGGTGTTCAACCAGATCTCGCTGCAGGCGGTCCTCGAGGGCATCGGCGTCTACTTCTCCTCGGGCGACAACGGTGACGAGGTCGCGCGCCTCGGCACGCCGTCGCCGGACTTCTCCGCCTCGGCGCCGTGGATCACCGCGGTCGGCGGCACGTCCATCGCCATCGGCAAGGACGGCAAGAAGATCTTCGAGACCGGCTGGGAGACCAGCAAGTCGACGCTGACCGACGGCGTCTACGGCCCGGCCGCCTACACCAGCGGTTCCGGCGGTGGCACGAGCCGGCTGTTCGAGCAGCCCTTCTACCAGAAGGGTGTCGTGCCGGACGCGCTGGCGAAGAAGAACCAGACCGGCAACAAGAAGGGCCGCGTCGTCCCGGACATCTCCGCGATCGGCGACCCGAACACCGGCTTCCTGGTCGGCCAGACGCAGACCTTCCCGGACGGCGCCTACTACGACCAGTACCGGATCGGCGGCACGAGCCTCGCGTCGCCGGTGTTCGCCGGCATCATGGCGGTGGCCGACAGCTTCGACCACTTCCACCACGGCTTCATCAACCCGGTGATCTACAAGCTGACGTCCCGCACGTCGGCGATCAGCGACGTGAAGCACGTGGACGCCGCCGTGGCCCGCGTGGACTACGCGAACCAGGTCGACGCCACCGAAGGCCTGCTCCGCTCGGTCCGCACGCTGGACTACCAGGGCCTGACCATCCACACCACCCCCGGCTACGACGACGTGACGGGGCTCGGCACGCCGAACGGCCTGCTGTTCCTCCTGCTCGTCTAGCCAGTGCTCGACGGAGTGCCCTCTCGCCGGTCCCGGCGAGGGGGCACTTTCACGTGAAAGTGCCCCCCCCCGGGGGTCAGCTCGCCAGGGGGATCACCGCGGTCACCGTGGTGCCGCCGGGGCCGCCGGCGACGTCGAGTTCCCCGCCGAGGGCCTGCACCCGGTCGCGCAGGCCGGCCAGGCCCGTGCCGCCCTCGACGTCCGCGCCGCCGACGCCCGCGTCCGTCACCGCCACCCGCAGTTCCGCCCCGGCGACCTCGATCCGGACGTCGGCGCGGTCGGTCCGGGCGTGCTTGAGGGCGTTCGTCAGCGCCTCCGACGTCACGAAGTACGCCGTCGCCTCCACGGCCGCGTCGAGGCGGGGGACCGTGCCGACCGTCAGCGCGACCTCCATCGGGATGCGGTCGGCCAGCGACCGGACCGCCGGCACCAGGCCCGCTTCGGTGAGGATCGCCGGGCGGATACCCCGAGCCAGTTCCCGCAGCTCGGTGATCGCCGTCTGCAGCTCGTCGACCGCGCCGGTGAGCACGGCCCGGATCTCCGGCGGCAGCTCGGCGCCGGACCGGCGGGCGGCCATCCGCAGCAGCAGCACGACGCTGACCAGCCGCTGCTGGGCGCCGTCGTGCAGGTCGCGTTCGAGCCGGCGGCGTTCCTCGTCGCCGGCCGCGACCAGCCGCGCCCGCGACGCACGCACCTCGGCGAGCCGCTGCTCCAGCTCGGCCGTGAGCCGCTGGTTGTCCAGCACCAGCCCGGCGGCCGCGTTGAGCGCGTCGATCGACCGGCTGTCCTTCCACACCTCGTCGTCCTGCACGAGCGCGGCCAGCCCGGTGCCGTCGCGTTCCAGCAGCAGCCGGATCATCTCGGCGTTGCCGACGCGGGCCCGCAGCACCCCGGCCAGGAACGCCAGCGGCCACAGGCAGAACAGGATCCGGTACGCCTGCAGCAGCGGGTCGGACAGCGGGTGCGCGTCGCCGAGCGCGGTGCCCGCCCCCGACGTGACCGCCCCGGCCAGCGCGATGACCACGACCGGCGAGAGCAGCCGCCGCTGCGGCAGCCTGCCGCTCAGCCACCGGTAGAGCAGCACGACGACCACGCCCGCGCTGATCGCCGTCGCGGCCAGCTCCAGCGCGCGGTCGGCGAAGGCCCCGCTGCCCGGCCGGAGGGCCAGCAGGTCGCGCGGGTCGTCGTCGACGAGCAGCCCGACCACGCCCGAGCCGAGCACCACCAGGTAGGCCGCGGCCACCAGCAGCCGCTCCCACCGCGATCGGAGCCGTCCGTGCGGGAAGGCGAGCACGAGGTGCGCGATCACCGGGCTGGACGCGGCCCGCAGCGGCACGGCGATCGTGTACAGCACCGGGTCGTGCGCGAACTGCAGGTCTTCGAGGAACAGGGCGACGCCGGCGAGCGCGATCAGCACGCCGATCGGGTTGGCCGGGCGCCGCACGTGCGCGACCGCGCCCGCGAGCAGGAAGAGGAACCCGGTCGTGGTGCTGAGCGCGGTGTCGAGCGCCGAGTGGGTGCCTTCGCCGGCTTTGAGCGCCAGCGCGACCACGCCGAGCGCGCACCCGGCGGCCAGCAGGCCGGTCATCGCCGACGTCCGCGGGTGCTGCACTTTCGCGACCCTCCCGATGGGTCTTGACGGGTGTGTGAAGCAGTCCGGCAACGGCTAACCGTGATTCGTCCGTTCGGGCCGTCGCGTTACACCACGCGGCTGCCCTTTAGGGTGATCGTGACAGGAGGCGGGACATGAGCGGACGCGGTCTGGGCGCCGAGGTCTTCGGCGGGCGGATGCCGGCCGGCGGGCGCGACCTGGCGATCGAAACCCACGGCATCGCGCCGGTGCCGGCGGGCAACCGGTTCGGGCGCCCGTGGCGGCTGTTCAGCGTGTGGTTCGCGCCGAACCTGACGATGACGGCGGTGTTCACCGGCACCCTGGCGGCGTCGCTCGGCCTCGGCTTCTGGACGGGACTGGCCGCGATGCTCGCCGGCACCGTGCTCGGGTCGCTGCCGGTGGCGTACCTGTCGACCTGGGGCCCGCGCACCGGCACCGGCCAGCTCCCGCTGGCCCGGCTGCCCTTCGGCGGCGGCGTCGTGCTGCCCGGCCTGGTGCAGTGGCTCGGCTCGATCGCCTGGGACGCGCTGGTCGGCCTGTTCGGCGGCGAGGCACTGGCCGAGCTGACCGGGCTGCCGTTCTGGGTGGCGGTGCTGATCGTGCTGGTGCTGCAGTGCGCGCTCGGCGTGTTCGGCTACGCGCTGATCCACCGCGTGCAGGCGGTGATGAGCGTGCTGCTGGTGCTCGCGTTCGCCGCGCTGACCGTGAAGGTCCTTTCCGGACACCCGATCGCCGTCGCCGACACCGCCGCGGGCGCCGACCTGGCGGGCGGCGTCGTGCTGTTCACGACCATCACGCTGTCGCTGGCGATCTCCTGGGCGCCCTACGCGTCGGACTTCAGCCGGTACCTGCCCGTGGCCACGTCCTCGCGGGCGGTCTTCTGGGCGACCCTGCTCGGCCTCGTCGGCTCGTACGCGATCGGCGAAGGCCTCGGGCTCGCGTTGGGGTCGTCGCTGGGCGACCACACGGCGTCCGGGATTTCCCGGCTGCTCGGCGGCGGGTTCCTGGGCGCGCTGGCGCTGGCGGTGATCGCGCTGGCGGCGGTGTCGTCGAACGCGATGAACGACTACAGCGGCTCGCTGGCGTTGCAGACGGTGGGCGTCCGGCTGCGGCGCCCGGTGTCGGCGGTGGTCGTCACGGTGCTCGCCTTCGCGCTGATCCTCTGGATGCACAGCGGCGACCTCTCGGCGAAGTTCGAGAACGTGCTGCTGTTCGTCTCGTACTGGATCCCGCCGTTCCTCGGCGTGGTGGTGCCCGACTGGCTCGCCCGCACCCGCGGCGGCCGGAGCGTGGACGTCCTGGCGTCGGTGTCCGTGCGTCCGTGGGCGGCGGTGGTGGCGTTCGTCGTCGGCTTCGGCGCGGCGGTGCCGTTCATGAACACGTCCCTCTACACCGGACCGGTCGCGGCGGCCCTGCACGGCGCGGACCTGGCGTACTACGTCGGCCTGATCGTTTCGCTGGCAGCGTATTCCGTGCTCCGCGGCCGAACTCCGGTTGACCTCAAGTAATGTAGAGGTTTCACGATGGTGGGGCACCCCTCGGAGGAGGAACCATGCCCACCGCACTCGTCACCGGCGCTTCCGCCGGACTGGGCCGCACGCTCGCGGCCGCCCTGGTCGGTCGCAAGTGGACAGTCATCGGCGATGCCCGCGACGCGGCCGCGTTGGCTTCGGCGGCGCAGCAGGACGGCTTCACGGCCATCCCCGGCGACGTCACCGACCCGGCCCACCGCGCCGCGCTCGCCGACGCCTGCCCGGCGCTCGACCTGCTTGTCAACAACGCCAGCTCGCTCGGGGTCACCCCGCTGCCGCCGCTGGCGCGCTACCCCTTGGCGGACCTGGAAGACGTCTACCGCGTCAACGTCTTCGCCCCGCTCGCCCTGACCCAGCTGCTGCGGCCCGCCGTCGTGATCAACGTCAGCTCCGACGCCGCCGTCGAGGCGTACGAGGGCTGGGGCGGCTACGGCTCGGCGAAGGCGGCCCTCGACCACCTCACCGCCGTCCTGGGCGCGGAAAACCCGGACCGGTCGGTGTACGCGGTCGACCCGGGCGACCTGCGCACGGCCATGCACCAGCGCGCGTTCCCGGGCGAGGACATCTCGGACCGGCCGTTGCCGGCGACGGCGGTCCCGGCGTTCCTCCGGCTGCTGGACGAGCGCCCACCGAGCGGCCGCTACCGGGCCGCGGACCTCCTGGTGACGGCATGAACGTCCACTTCGACCTGCCCCCGGAGCTGTCGGCGTCGGCCCCGCCGGAGGCCCGCGGCCTGTCCCGCGACGAGGTCCGCCTGCTGGTCGCCTCGCCGTCGGGCGTCCACCACACGGCGTTCGGCTCGCTCGGCGACCACCTGCGGCCGGGGGACGTCCTGGTGGTCAACACCTCGGGCACCCTCCCGGCGGCGGTCGACGCGCGGCGGGCGGGCCGCCCGATCGCGGTCCACTTCGCGACGGCCCTCGACGACGGCTCGTGGGTAGTGGAGCTGCGCGCCCCGGGTGGGCCGCTGCTCGACGGCCGTCCGGGGGAGCGCGTTGCCCTGCCCGAGGACGCGTCGCTGACGCTGCTGGCCCCGGCGGTCCCGGGTGCCGCCCGGCTGTGGCGGGCGTCGGTGTCGGTCCCGGTGCCGTCGTTGCTGGCCGCCGCCGGCCGCCCGATCCGCTACGGGTACGTCCCGCGCTCGTGGCCCCTCGCCGACTACCAGACGGTGTTCGCCCGCGAGCCGGGCAGCGCGGAGATGCCCTCGGCGGCGCGGCCGTTCACCCCCGAGCTGGTGACCCGCCTGGTGACCGACGGGGTGGTGATCGCCCCGCTGCTGCTGCACACGGGCGTGTCCTCGCCGGAGGCGGGGGAGCCACCGCAGGCCGAGCGCTTCCGCGTCCCCGCGACGACCGCGGCCCTCGTTTCGTGGGTCCGGGGGCGCGGGGGCCGGGTGATCGCGGTCGGCACCACGGCGGCCAGGGCCCTGGAGTCGGCGGCTTCGGGCGGCGAGGTGCGCGCGGCGGAGGGCTGGACGAACCTGGTGCTCGGCCCGGACCGCCCGGCGCGCGTGGTGGACGGGATCGTGACGGGGTTGCACGCCCCGGAGGCGTCGCACCTGCTGTTGCTGGAAGCGGTGGCGGGGGCGGAGGTGGTCCGGCAGGCGTATGCGGCGGCGGTGGCCGAGCGGTACCTGTGGCACGAGTTCGGGGACGTCTCACTCCTGCTGCGCCACTGACCGGCGGGGGGACCGATCAGGAATCCGTCGCCGCGGCGTCGGTTCCGGTAGCCCCCTCACCCCGGTGGAAGGATCGACGACCATGACCGACGCCAGCCCGCGGAGCGCCGACGAGGACACGTTCATCGCGGCGGCCCGCGCCGGCGACCCGGCCCGGTTCGCCCTGGTCACCGAGCGCCACCGGCGTGCGCTGCAGGTGCACTGCTACCGGATGCTCGCCAACTACGAGGACGCCCGTGACATGACACAGGAGACGTTCCTGCGCGCGTGGCACGGCCGGGAGTCGTTCAAGGGCGACGCCTCGCTGCGGACCTGGCTGCACCGGATCGCGACGAACGTCTGCCTCGACTTCCTGGGGAAGCGCACGCCGGTGCCGGTCGAACCCGATCCCGGCTCCGAGCTGCCGTACCTGCAGCCCTACCCCGACCGGATGCTCCCCGAGGACCCGCAGGAGTCGGCGGTGGCGCGGGAGACGATCGAGCTGGCGTTCGTCGTCGCCGTCCAGCGCCTGCCGCCGCGGCAGCGGGCGGTGCTGATCCTGCGCGACGTACTGGGCTGGCCGGCGGCGCAGGCCGCCGGCACCCTCGGGCTGACCGTCGCCTCGGTGACCAGCGCCCTGCAGCGGGCGCGCGTGACGATGCGCGCGCAGCTGCCCGGCCGCCGTCTCGACTGGCGGAGCCCCGCCACCCACGAGCTGTCGGCGGCCGAGCGGGCCGTGGTGCGGGCGTACGTCGACGCCCACGAGCGCAACGACCTCGCCGGGCTGGCGGCCCTGCTGCGCGACGACCTGCGGTTCGCGATGCTGCCCGACCCGGGCACCGTGACCACGACGGCCGGGGACGCGGTGGACGGCTGGGTCGCCGGCGGGCTCTTCCAGCCCGGCCACGACGACTGGCGCGGTGTCGTCACGACGGTCAACCGCATGCCGGCCGCCGCGCTCTACCTCCGCGCCCCCGGCGACCCGGAGCACCGGCTGTTCGCCGTCGCGGCCCTGCACGTCGACGGCGGGAAGATCGCCGAGCTCACCGGGTTCGACACCACCGGCAAACCCTGGCTGGAGCCGCCCTCCGCCGGGTGATGCTCACCGCCGCGTCGCGTACCGGGTCAGCACCACGCCGCCGGGGAACGTCCGCGTCTCGACGAGGTCGAGGTGCACCTGGCTGTCCATGGCCGCGAAGAACGGCGTGCCGCCACCCACCAGGACCGGGTGGGTGGCGACGGCGTACTCGTCGACCAGCCCGGCGCGCACGGCCGCCCCGGCGAGCGTGGCGCCGCCGATGGTCATCGGGCCGCCGTCCCCGGCCTTGAGCCGGGTGATCTCGGCGACCGCGTCGCCGGTGACCAGCCGGGTGTTCCAGCCGAGCTCGCCGGCCTTGCCGGCCTTGTCGGACGTCGAGGAGAACACCACCTTCGGCGTGTCCCGCCAGTTCCGCGCGAACTCCGCCTCCAGCGGGGTGGCGCCGGGCTGCTGGTCGCCGGTCGGCCAGTAGGCGCTCATGGTCTCCCACAGCTTGCGCCCGTACAGCGTCAGCTCGCTCGCCAGCTCCTGGTCGAGCCACCAGCGGAACAGCTCGTCGCTCGGCGGCCCGCTCCAGCCGATGTCGTCCCCCGGCGCGGCGATGTAGCCGTCCAGGGTCTGGTTCATGCCGAAGATCAGTTTCCGTGCCATGCCGGCCTCCCGTGCGTCGGTGTCACAGGTAAGACGGGCGTGGCGGCGAAACCTGATCGGTGTGCCCCTACTGGCCGGCCTCGACGCGCCGCCTCGAGCGGATCAGCCCGGTGATCACCACCACCGCGATCCCCAGCCCCACGCCGCTGACGATCGACGCCACCAGGCTCGCCGTCCCCGTGGCCAGGCCGAACGCGCCCCCGAGGTACACCGGGATGGAGATCGCCACCGGCAGCCAATTACGCAGGGTGAAGGCCCGGTCCGAGGCGACCCACAGCACCAGCGCCACGGCCGCCCCGGTGGCGACCGGGATGGCCCAGACGAAAGCGCTCGTCAGCGCGTCCATCCCGAGTGACCGGAGCCACTCGAACGACGCCTGCCCCAGGCCAATGAACAACACGACCAGCGCCACGCGGACGCCGACGGCTCCCTGGCTCCTGCTCGTCATGACTTCCTCCCGAATCTTGGGTCATCCTCTACCACGTCCGGGTGACGCCGGTGGTTGCCCGTTTCGCCGACTTTCTCCCGGCGGCCCCAGGTCCTGGCCGGCTCACCGCGGCCCGCGATCTCTGGCGGAGGCGGGAACGCACCCAATGTGGCGTTCGGTGCGTTGGATGCACCCAACGCCACATTGGGTGCATCGCGAACCGGCAACGCGCACTCACGATCGTGGATCCAAGCCTGACGGATCGACCCGCTCGGGGCCCTAGGCGCCGCGGCCGCCGATGTCAAGAAATCTCACCGGATGTCCCGGGATGCGGATGGCCATGCGCCTGAGTGGGTGACCGTGCGAACCTCCCCCCGACACCGACGAAAGGCGATGCTGACGTGCGCACCCCTCGGAGATTCCTGGCCTCGGCGCTGGCCGCCCTGACCACCGTGGGCGCGCTCGCGGGCTGTTCGCGTGCCGACAGCAGCGCCGCACCCGCCGCCAACCAGGGCGCTGCCGGCGAGGTCCGCGTCGGGTTCTTCCCGAACGTGACGCACGCGCCGGCGCTCATCGGCGTCAAGAAGGACTTCTTCAAGAACGAGCTCGGCTCGACCAAGCTCACCACCCAGACCTTCAACGCCGGCCCCGACGAGGTCAACGCCCTGCTCGGCAACTCCCTCGACGTCGCCTTCATCGGCTCCGGCCCGGCGATCAACGCCTTCACCAAGTCCAAGGGCGCCATCCAGCTGATCTCCGGCGCCGTCTCGGGCGGCGCGCAGCTGGTCGTCAAGCCCGACATCACCAGCGTCGAGGGCCTCAAGGGCAAGAACATCGCGACCCCGCAGCTGGCCAACACCCAGGACGTCGCGCTCAAGAAGTTCCTGTCCGAGAAGCAGCTGACCGACCAGGTCAAGATCACCAACCTGGAGAACCCGAAGACGCTCGACGCCTTCCGGAAGGGCGAGGTCGACGGCGGCTGGCTGCCCGAGCCGTGGGCGTCCCGGCTGGTCCTCGACGCCGGCGCGAAGGTACTGGTCGACGAGAAGACGCTGTGGCCGGGCGGCCGCTTCCCGAGCACCGTCGTCATCGTGCGCAGCGAGTTCCTGCAGCAGCACCCGGACACCGTCCGCGCGCTGCTCAAGGGCGAGCTCGCCGCCATCGACTGGGCGAAGGCCAACCCGGCGGACGCGAAGACCGTGGTCAACGGCGCGCTCAAGGAGCTGGCCGGCAGTACCCTGAGCGCAGCGGTCCTGGACCGCGCGTTCTCCGGCATCGAACTGACCACCGACCCGGTCGCCTCGGCGTTCCCGCAGCTCGCGCAGGACTCGGTCACGGCGGGGGTCGTGAAGTCGGCCGTCGCGCTCAAGGGCTTCGCCGACTTCGGCGCGCTCAACGAGGTGCTGAAGGCGCAGAACCTGCCCGCCGTCGTAGCTCCCGAACTGACCAAGTGAGAGGCAGCCCGCGATGACCACGACCCTCCCGACCGGCCGCACCAGCTTCACCGGCACGGCCGCGGTCCGTCTCGACGGCGTGCGCAAGACGTTCGGCACCGCCGGCCGCGCGGTCGTCGCGCTCGACGGCGTCGACCTGACGGTCGCGCCCGGCGAGTTCGTCTGCCTGCTCGGCGCGTCGGGCTGCGGCAAGAGCACGCTGCTGAACCTGGTCGCGGGCCTCGACGCGCCGTCGGCGGGCGAGATCACGCTGAACACCTCCCGGCCGGCGGTGATGTTCCAGGAAGCCGCGCTGATGCCGTGGCTGACCGCCGCGCGCAACGTCGAGCTGCCGCTGCGGCTGGCCGGCTTCGGCCGGGCCGAGCGCCGCGAAAAGGCCGCCGAGCTGCTGGAGCTCGTCCGGCTGAACGGCGCGGGCGGCAAGCGGCCGCACGAGCTGTCCGGCGGGATGCGCCAGCGCGTCGCACTGGCCCGCGCCCTGGCCGCGACGCTGCGCGTCGGCGGCGACCCGGAGCAGTCGCTGCTGCTGATGGACGAGCCGTTCGCCGCGCTCGACGCCATCACCCGCGACGTCCTGCAGGGCGAGCTGCTGCGCGTCTACCGCAGCACGGGCACGTCGGTGCTGTTCGTGACGCACGACGTGCGCGAGGCGGTCCGGCTCGGCCAGCGCGTGGTGCTGCTGTCGTCGCGGCCCGGCCGGGTCGTGCGCGAGTGGACGGACGTGCCGCTGGCCGACGCCGAGGAGCTGACCGAGGACATCACCGGGCACCTGCGAGAGGTGATCAGCACCCATGCCGCAGCTTGACCGGTCCGCCGAAGCCGACCTCGACGCGGTCGGCGCCGGACTGGATTCGCTCGACACCCCGGCGGGGGAGCGCCGCCCCGGCTTCTGGAAGCGGTTCGCCTGGGGTTTCCTGCCCCCGCTGGCCGCGCTCGTGCTGCTGGTCGTCGTCTGGCAGATCCTCTGGGCGGCGGCCTTCTGGCCCGAGACGCAGCTGCCCGCGCCCCTGTCGGTGTGGGCCGAGTTCTGGGAGCGCGTCGTCACCGGCGACGTGTTCGAGTTCGTCTGGACGTCGGTGCACCGCGCCGCGCTCGGCTTCGTCGCCGGCGTGCTCATCGGCACCCCGCTCGGCCTGGTCGTGGCCAAGGTCCGCGTGGTCCGCGCGGCGATCGGACCCCTGCTGACGGGTCTGCAGAGCCTCCCGTCGGTCGCCTGGGTCCCGGCGGCGATCCTGTGGTTCGGCATCAACGACGGCGCGATCTACTTCGTCGTCCTGCTGGGCTCGGTGCCGTCGATCGCGAACGGGCTGGTGTCCGGCATCGACCAGATCCCGCCGATCCTGCCCCGCGTGGGCCAGGTGATGGGCGCGAACCGGCTCGCCTCGGCCCGCCACATTCTCCTGCCCGCGGCGCTGCCGGGCTTCTTGGCCGGGCTCAAGCAGGGCTGGGCGTTCTCCTGGCGTTCGCTGATGGCGGCCGAGCTGATCGCCCTGTCTCCTCAGCTGGGAGTGGGCCTGGGTGCGTACCTGAACCAGGGGTCTTCGCTCAACAGCATCGAGAAGGTCATCGCGGCGATCTTCCTGATCCTGCTCGTCGGGGTGGGGATCGAGCTGCTGGTTTTCCGTCCGCTGGAGCGTGCGGTGCTGCGGGCGCGTGGGCTGACTTCGTCGCTTTGATCCGCGTTTGGATGTCGAAGCCGGGTTTCCGGCGTCGACGTCTCCTTCGAATCCCTTGATCGAAGGAGTGGGCGATGGTGATCTCGGTGCTGGTGGCGTCGGTGGTGGCGTTCGTGGTGAGCGCTGGTTGGTACATGGCGTTCGGGTCGGTCTGGGCTCGCTTGAGCCCTGCGGGTGCTGCTGCTGGGCCGTCTCCGTGGCGGATGGGCTTGGAGTTCGTGCGGACCGCGGTGCTGGTGACTGCTTTCGCGCTGCTGTCTGTGGACGTGGACGGCGTCGCGGGCTCTTTGGGGTTTGCGCTGGCGGTGTGGGCTGGGTTTCCGGTGGTGATTCTTGCCGGCTCGGTGCTGCATGAGCGGGTTCCCGTGGGGCTGGCCGCGCTGCATGCGGGGGACTGGCTGGTGAAGCTCACCGTGGTTGCGGTGGTGCTGGGGTTGTGGCGCTGACCACGGGACAAGCAGGGCCCCGGCAACGAGTGCCGGGGCCCGGACCTGCCGGCCAGGGTCAGCGCGAGCGTCGCCCGCCGGCCCGGGTGCCGGCCGAAAACGCCGCCGCGCCGCCCGAACCCGATCGGCGGTTGCCGCCCGTGCCGGCTGCGCCGCCGGAGCGCCGTGCACCGCCCGAAGCAGCCGCCGTGCCCCGTGCGCCGCCCGAAGCGGCGGCCGCGCCGCCCGACCGCCGTGCGCCGCCCGAAGCAGCGGGTGCGCCCGACCGACGGGAGGAACCGCCCGCGGCGGCTGCGCCGTCCGAGCGGCGCGAACCGGACCCGGCCGAACGCTGCTTTTCCTGCACCGCCGCCCGCGCGCGCTGTCCGCCGCGGTTCTCCTTCGGCGCCGCACTCCGGCGACCGCGGCCACCACCTGGTGCCGCGCCGGTCGCCGATACCTTCTTCGGGCGGTTGTCCACCGCCGGGGCCTTCGAGAACGTCCGCTCGCCCGGGGCCAGCTCCGCCAGCAGCGGGTGACCCGGGCCGAGCTGGGTCGTCGTCGGCTGGATGCCCGCCTTGCGCGTCAGGTCGCGGACGTCGCGGACCTGGGCGTCCGTCATCAACGTCACCACCGTGCCCGACGCCCCGGCGCGCGCCGTGCGGCCCGAACGGTGCAGGTACGCCTTGTGCTCCACCGGCGGGTCCGCGTGGATGACCAACCGGACGTCGTCGACGTGGATGCCGCGGGCCGCGATGTCCGTCGCCACCAGGGTGCGGGCCGTCCCGGACGAGAACGCCTCCAGGTTGCGTGTCCGTGCGTTCTGGCCCAGGTTGCCGTGCAGCTCCACCGCCGGGACGCCCGAAGCGTTCAGCTTCCGCGTGAGCGCCTTCGCGCGGCTCTTCGTCCGGGTGAACACCAGCGTGCGCCCGGGCGCCGCCGTCAGGTCGACCAGCACCGGCAGGCGGTGGGTCTCCTCCAGGTGGAGGACGTGGTGCTCCATCGTCGCCACCGGGGACTGCGCCGAGTCGACGCTGTGCAGCACCGGGTCGTCCATGAAGCGCTTGACCAGCACGTCCACGCCGTTGTCCAGGGTCGCCGAGAACAGCAGCCGCTGGCCGCGCTCGGGGGTGGCGTCCATGATCCGGCGGACCTCGGGCAGGAAGCCCAGGTCGGCCATGTGGTCGGCCTCGTCCAGGACCGTGATCTCGACGGCGTCGAGCTTCACGTGGCCGGAGCGCATGTGGTCGGCGAGCCGGCCGGGGCAGGCGACGACGATGTCGACGCCGTCACGCAACCGGGTGATCTGCGGGTTGGCGCTGACGCCGCCGAAGATGGTGGTCGCCTTGAGGCCCAGGGGACGGGCCAGGGGCAGGATCGACGCCTCGATCTGCGTCGCGAGCTCGCGCGTCGGCGCCAGGATCAGCGCGCGGGGGCGGCCCGGCTTGCGCCGCGTCGGGCCCGCGGCGAGGCGGGCCAGCACGGGCAGCACGAAACCGTACGTCTTGCCCGAGCCGGTGCGGCCGCGGCCGAGGACGTCACGCCCGGCGAGGGTGTGCGGCAGGGTCGCCGCCTGGATGGGGAACGGCTCGGTCACACCCTGGGTGGCCAGCGCGGCCACGAGCGGGGTGGGCAGGCCGAGTTCAGCGAAAGTGCTCATAAGTGCGTGCGGGCAAGCGAATGCCCTGGTCTCCATAACCTCGAGAAGGGTTGTCCTGCCCGGCGCAGACCTACTGACGGCCGCGGCGCGTGGTAGTCGACAACAGCAGCGGGCCGAGGCAGAACTGAGCGGCCCGCATGATCAGTGTACCCAACGGGAGTGACATACCCCTAGTGAGATTGCCCGCATGTAGGGGGCTTGCTAAGTTACCGGTCGGTAATCGAGGAGGCCCCACCATGCTGCTGAACCCGCGCGACTACGACCCGGCGCACTTCGACGCCGAGACCCGGCGCCTGCTGCGCGCCACCATCGACTGGTTCGAACAGCGCGGCAAGGCGAAGCTGACCGAGGACTACCACAACCGCACCTTCTACGCGGACTTCATCGAGTTCGCGGGCAAGGAAGGCCTGTTCTCGACCTTCCTGACCCCGGCCGCGAACGCCGGCGGCAACCCGGACAAGCGCTGGGACACCGCCCGCGTCGCCGCCCTGTCGGAGATCCTCGGGTTCTACGGCCTGAACTACTGGTACCCGTGGCAGGTCACGATCCTCGGCCTCGGCCCGGTCTGGCAGAGCGGCAACGCACAAGCGCGGGAACGCGCGGCGGCCGCGCTCGACGCCGGCGGCGTCGGCGCCTTCGGACTGTCCGAAAAGGACCACGGCGCCGACATCTACTCCTCCGACATGGTCCTGACCAAGGACGGCGACGGCTACCGCGCCACCGGCTCCAAGTACTACATCGGCAACGGCAACTGCGCCCGCACGGTGTCGGTCTTCGGCCGCATCGACGGCGTCGAAGGCCCCGATCAGTACGTCTTCTTCTACGCCGACTCCGAGCACCCGAACTACCACGTCGTGAAGAACGTGGTGCCGTCGCAGATGTACGTCGCCGAGTTCCGGCTCGAGGACTACCCGGTGGCCGCCGAGGACATCCTGCACGTCGGCGCCGAGGCCTTCAGCGCCGCGCTGAACACCGTCAACATCGGCAAGTTCAACCTCTGCTTCGGCGGCATCGGCATGGCGACGCACTCGCTGTACGAGGCCATCACGCACGCGCACAACCGCGTCCTCTACGGCAAGCCCGTCACCGACTTCCCGCACGTCCGCCGCGAGTTCGTCGAGGCCTACGCGCGGCTGACGGCGATGAAGCTGTTCTCCGACCGCGCCGTCGACTACTTCCGCAGCGCGAACCCGGACGACCGCCGGTACCTGCTGTTCAACCCGATCACCAAGATGAAGGTGACGACCGAGGCGCAGAAGGTGATCGGCCTGGTCGCCGACGTCGTCGCGGCCAAGGGCTTCGAGGCCGACACCTACCTGGCGATGTCCAAGAACGACATCGACGGCCTGCCGAAGCTCGAGGGCACGGTGGCCGTCAACCTGGCGCTGATCGCGAAGTTCATGCCGAACTACCTCTTCGCGCCGCAGGAGTACGCCCCGGTGCCGACCCGCACCGACGCCGCGGACGACGAGTTCCTCTTCCGCCAGGGCCCGGCGCGCGGCCTGTCGAAGGTCCGCTTCCACGACTGGAAGACCGCCTACGCCGAAGCCGCGCACATCCCGAACGTCGCGCTGTTCACCGAGCAGGCCGGCGCCCTGGTCAAGCTGCTCACCGAGGCGGCGCCGGACGAGGCGCAGCAGGCCGACCTCGACTTCGGGCTCGCGCTGACCGAGCTGTTCACGCTCGTCGTGTACGGCCAGCTCGTCCTGGAGCAGGCCCGGATCACCGGCCTGGACGACGAGGTCGTCGACCAGATCTTCGCGGTGCTGGTGCAGGACTTCAGCGTCGCGGCGGTGGACCTCAACGGCAAGGCGAGCTCCACCGAGGCGCAGCAGGCGATCGCCCTGGCCGCGCTGCGCAAGCCGGTGGTGGACGCCGAGCGGTTCGAGAACGTCTGGGCGCGGGTGCGGGCGCTGTCCGGGGTCTACGCTATGCAGCCGTGATGGCGCGGAAGTACCGGTTGGGCGTGACGCGGAAGGCCGCGAACGTCGTCGTGCAGGCGCTGCTGGCGCGCGGGATCCCGATCAACGGCAGCACCGGGTTCCTGCTCACCACGCGCGGGCGCAAGAGCGGCGAGGACCGGACCACGCCGGTCAACGTCATCGAGGTCGACGGCGAGCGGTGGCTCGTGTCGCCGTACGGGCGGGTCGGCTGGGTGCACAACCTGCGCGCCGACGCCACCGCCCGGCTGTGGCGCGGCCGCCGTCGCGAGACGTGGGAGGTCGAAGAACCCGACGCCGCCACGGCGGGCCGCGTGCTGCGGGCCTACGTCCGCAAGATCCCGGTGACGGCGCCGTTCTTCGACGCGAAGCTGACCGACCCGGCCGAGGCCTTCGCCGCGGAAGCCGATCGACACCCGGTGTTCCGGTTGGCAAGATCGCGGTCGTGAAGCGAGAGCGGGCGGCGGAGCTCATCTGGGACGCGTGGCTGACCGGCAAGCGGCTGGACGGCCTCCCGGACGCCGCCCGCCCGTGCGACCTCGCCGAGGGCATGGCGGCGCAGGCGGCGCTCGCCGAGCTGGCCGGGCCGGTGTCCGGCTGGAAGATCGCCGCGACCACGGCGTACGCGCGGCAGTACCTCGACGTCCCCGGGCCGTTGCCGGGCGCGATGTTCGCGCGGTTCCACCACGCCGAGGGTGCCCCGGTGCCGGCCGACACGATGACCATGGGCGTCGCCGAGCCGGAGTTCGCCTTCCGGCTCAAGGCCGACCCGGGGCTGTCGCCTTCGCTGGCCGCGGTGCTCGACGCGGTCGACACGATGTTCCTGGCCATCGAGCTGCCGGACAGCCGCTACACCGACCACCGCCACGCGGGCGGTCCGCAGCTGCTGGCCGACGCGGCGTGCGCGGGCCGGTTCGTCGAGGGCCGCCCGGTGCCGGGCTGGCGCGACCTCGACCTGCCCCGCCGCCCGGTGGTCCTGCACGCCGACGGCGAGGAGTTCTCCCGCGGCAGCGGCAGCCTGGTGCTGGGCGACCCGCGGCTGGCGCTGCACTGGCTGGCGATGGAGCTGCCCCGCCACGGCCGTGCGCTGCGCCCGGGCGACATCGTGACGACGGGCACGGCGACCCCGCCGTGCCCGATCCGCGCGGGCGGCCACGTGGTGGCCGACTTCGGGGAGCTGGGCAGCGTGGAAGTGCGGTTCGCGGCATGACCTTCCGGCCGGGGTTCGTGGTGCTCGCCGTGGTGGTCGCGGCCCTCGACGCGGGTTTCTGGTTCATCGCCCGCGGCCCCCACCCGCCGACGGCCCGCAGCGGCTTCATCGTGGCGTTCGTCCTGCTGCTGGCGCTGCTCGCGGCGGCGGCGGGCGTGGTGCGCTGGGAGGTTGCGGCCCCGCTGGGCGCGGCGTCGACGTCGGGCCTGCTGGTCGTCGGCGCGGCGGCGATCTTCAGCGTCGGCCTCGGGTTCCTCCTGGCGGCCGTGGTGGAGGCGGCCCTGGTGCGCCGGATGGTCGCGGCGGCGGCCGGCTGGCGCGGCGGGCTGGCGCTGGTCAGCGCGACGGCCGCGGTGGTCCCGGTGGCGCTGCTCGCCGCGGGGCTCTTCGCGCTTCCGTGATTTTTGTCGGTGCTCCCTGTCACGATGTCCCGGTGACGTCCTGGAGAGATCGACTCGACACCCTTGCCCATCAGCAGCTGCCCGCCGAAGTGGCTTCCGCCTGGACCGCGCTGGCCCGCCCGGGCATCCGCCTGGTGCCCGGCGGCGACGGCCCGCGCGTGGGCCGGATCGGTGGCGCGCCGCGCATGCCCGCGGACCTGCCGTGGCCCGAGTGGCCGGGGCGCGGCCCCCTTGACTTCGTGGCCGCGGTGGACTGCGCGGCGCTGCCCCGGGAGTTCCTGAGCATCCCATTGCCCGAGGCGGGCACGCTGCTGTTCTTCTCCTTCGACGGGTTCCGCCGGGGCTCCGACGACGAGCCGCGGTTGGAGGACGTCGAAGGCCACCGGGTGCTCTACGTCCCGGCGGGCGTGCCGGTCGTCGAGCGGACGGCGCCCGAAGGTCCCGTCCCGTACCCGGCCCACGACCTTTCCGCCGAGGTGGTGGCGACGGCTCCGGAGCGCGAGCACATCCTGCTCGACCAGACGACGATCGCGAGCGGGGAGTCACTCGACGAAGCGGTCGAGACGGTGGAGATCCCCGGCGGCCACTCGGAGTCCGACGTGTTCGGCGTGCTGGCCGCGCAGGCCAGGGGCGGGGGCCGCGAGCACCAGGTCGGCGGGTTCGCCGCCCCTGTACAGGGTGCGGTGGAGATCGAGATCGCCGCCGAGGTGCTCGGGGACCACCAGGATCCCCGCCTGGCCGAGGAGGCGGCCTGCTGGGTGCTGCTCGCCCAGATCGACAGCGACGACAAAACCGACATGACCTGGGGCGACGCCGGAATGCTCTACTGGCTCATCCGCACCGACGACCTCGAGGCAGGCCGCTTCGACCGCGCGAAGTGCACCCTGCAGTGCGGCTGAATGGTGCAGTGCGGCTGATGTGGCGCGGCTGATGTGGCGCGGCTGATGTGGCGCGGCTGAGGGGTCCTCGACCGCAGGCAGGCCACCCCGGCTCGTCCGGGGTGGCCTGCCGCAGGCTCCTACTTGCCGAACCCGGCCCGCCGCAGTGCGTCGGCCATGGACCCGCTCGCCGCGGAGTTGCCGCCGCGGTCGCGCCCGCCGCCTCCGCCACGTCGGTCGCCGCCGCCGGAGCCGCCCCGGCGCTGACCGCCGCCACCACCGCCGCCGCCCTGGCCCCGGTCACGGCCGCCGCCCCCGCCGCCGCGGTTGCCCGAGCCGGCGCCCGGCTCGTCGTCCAGCCGCAGGGTCAGCGAGATCCGCTTCCGCGGCACGTCGACTTCCAGGACCTTCACCTTCACGATGTCCCCGGGCTTCACGACCTCCCGCGGGTCCTTCACGAAGTTCTTCGACAGCGCCGAAACGTGCGCCAGGCCGTCCTGGTGCACGCCCACGTCGATGAACGCGCCGAACGCCGCCACGTTCGTCACCACGCCCTCCAGGCGCATGCCCGGCTTGAGGTCGCCGATCTTCTCCACGCCCTCGGCGAACGTCGCCGTCTTGAAGGCCGGGCGGGGGTCGCGGCCCGGCTTGTCCAGCTCCGACAGGATGTCCGTCACCGTCGGGAGGCCGAACTGCTCGTCCACGAACTCGGCCGGGCGCAGCGAGGACAACGTCCGCGTGTTGCCGATCAGCGCCCGGATGTCGGTGCCGGTCTTGGACAGGATCCGGCGGACCACCGGGTACGCCTCCGGGTGCACGGCCGACGAGTCGAGCGGGTCGTCGCCGTCCGGGATGCGCAGGAAGCCCGCGCACTGCTCGAACGCCTTCGGGCCGAGCCGCGCGACCTCCTTCAGCGCCATCCGGGAGCGGAACGGCCCGTTCGTGTCGCGGTGCGCCACGATGTTCTCCGCCAGGCCCGTCGTGATGCCCGAAACCCGGGTCAGCAGCGGCGCCGACGCGGTGTTGACGTCCACGCCGACCGCGTTCACGCAGTCTTCGACCACCGCGTCGAGGGAGCGCGACAGCGAAACCTCGGACAGGTCGTGCTGGTACTGCCCGACGCCGATCGACTTCGGGTCGATCTTCACCAGCTCGGCCAGCGGGTCCTGCAGCCGCCGGGCGATCGAGACCGCGCCGCGCAGGGAGACGTCCATGTTCGGCAGTTCCTGCGAAGCGAACGCCGACGCCGAGTACACCGAAGCGCCCGCTTCGGAGACCACGGCCTTCGTCAGCTTCAGCTCGGGGTGCTTCTTGATCAGTTCCTGCGCGAGCTTGTCGGTCTCGCGCGACGCCGTGCCGTTGCCGATGGAGATCAGGTCGACCTGGTGCCGGGCGGCCAGTGCCGCGAGTTCGGCGATCGACTGGTCCCACTTGTTGGCCGGCTGGTGCGGGTAGATGACGTGGGTGTCGACGACCTTGCCGGTGGCGTCCACGACGGCCACCTTGACGCCGGTCCGGAAGCCCGGGTCCAGGCCCATGGTGGCGCGGGTGCCGGCCGGCGCGGCCAGCAGCAGGTCGCGCAGGTTGGCCGCGAACACGCGCACGGCGTCGTCCTCGGCCGCCTGGCGCAGCCGCATCCGCAGGTCGATGCCCAGGTGGAGGAGGATCTTGGTGCGCCACGCCCAGCGGACGGTGTCGCCGAGCCACTTGTCGGCAGGCCGCCCCTGCTGGGTGATGCCGAACTTCGCGGCGATGCGCTGCTCGTACTCGGTCGGGCCGACCTGCGGCTCGTCGCTGGGCTCGTCCGGCGCCATCGTGAGGTCGAGGACCTCCTCCTTCTCGCCGCGCAGCATCGCGAGGATCCGGTGCGAGGGGAGCTTGGTGTACGGCTCGGAGAAGTCGAAGTAGTCGGAGAACTTCGCGCCTTCCTCCTCCTTGCCGGCCCGGACCTTGGCGACCAGGTGGCCCTGGCCCCACATCTTCTCCCGCAGGTCACCGATGAGGTCGGCGTCCTCGGCGAAGCGCTCGACGAGGATCGCGCGGGCACCGTCGAGGGCGGCCTGCGCGTCCGCGACACCCTTGTCGGCGTCGACGAACACCGCGGCCGCGGCCTGCGGGTCGGTGTTCGGGTCGTTGAGCAGGCCGTCGGCCAGCGGTTCGAGACCCGCTTCGCGCGCGATCATGGCCTTCGTGCGGCGCTTCGGCTTGTAGGGGAGGTAGATGTCCTCCAGCCGCGACTTGGTGTCCGCGGCGAGGATCGACGCCTCCAGGGCTTCGTCGAGCTTGCCCTGGCTGCGGATGGATTCGAGCACGGCGAGCCGGCGCTCGTCGAGTTCCCGCAGGTAGCGCAGCCGTTCCTCGAGCGTGCGCAGCTGCGCGTCGTCGAGCATGCCGGTGACTTCCTTGCGGTAGCGGGCGATGAACGGCACGGTCGACCCGCCGTCGAGCAGTTCGACGGCGGCCTTGACCTGTCCTTCGCGCACGCCCAGTTCTTCGGCGATCTTCTGCTCGACCGACACGCTCACTGCAACACGCTCCTGCTTCGCCTGGTTCCGATCGTCACATTCTGCCGTTTCCGCCGCCCCGACTTTCGGATGGGGCCGCTTGACAATCAGATTGGTCTAGTCCACTTTGTGGTGACCTGCCTCACCAGTGTCGTGGAGGTCGCCCGTGGTCCCCAAGGTCCGCTTTGCTCTGCTTTCCTTACTTTCGGTGGTGACGCTGTCTCTCGGCGTGACATTCGTGCTCGCCGGCAGCGCGTCGGCGGCGAACATCCTGGCCAACCCCGGCTTCGAGGCCGGTACCGCGAGCTGGACGTGCAGCGGCGCGTCGGCCGCGGTGAGCACGCCGGTGCACAGCGGGAGCCGCGCGTTGAGCGCGACGCCGTCGTCGTCGGACAACGCCCAGTGCGCGCAGACGCTCACCGTCTCGCCGAACACGGCGTACAAGCTGTCCGCCTGGGTCCAGGGCAGCTACGTCTACCTCGGCGTCTCCGGTTCGGCGACGACCAGCACGTGGACGCCCGGCACCAGCGGCTACCAGCAGCTGTCGCTGAGCTTCACGACCGGTTCGAGCACGTCGCTGACGGTGTACCTGCACGGCTGGTACGGCCAGCCGGCGTACTACGCCGATGACGTCAGCCTCGACGGCCCGGGCACCCCGCCGACGACTACGCCGACGACGCCCACCACGACTCCGACCACCCCCACCACTCCGCCGACGACGACCACGACGACGCCGCCGACCCAGGGTGACCTGCCGAAGCACGTCCTGACGGGCTACTGGCAGAACTTCTACAACGGCGCCAAGGCGCTGAAGCTGGCCGACGTCCCGACGAAGTACAACATCATCGCGGTGTCCTTCGCGGACGCGACGGGCACGCCCGGCGCGGTGAGCTTCACGCTCGACTCGGGGTTGTCGTCGCAGCTCGGCGGCTACACGGACGCCCAGTTCAAGGCGGACGTGAAGACGGTACAGGCCCGCGGCCAGAAGGTGATCATCTCGGTCGGCGGCCAGAACGGCACGATCAGCGTCGGCGACTCGACGTCGGCCACCAACTTCGCCAACAGCGTGAAGTCGCTGATCGCGAACTACGGCTTCGACGGCGTCGACATCGACCTCGAGAACGGCATCAACGCCACGTACATGGGCCAGGCGCTGCGCAGCATCTACAACGGCGGCGGCAAGGTGATCACGATGGCCCCGCAGACGATCGACATGCAGTCCACGGCGGGCGGCTACTTCCAGCTGGCGCTGAACATCAAGGACATCCTGACGATCGTCAACATGCAGTACTACAACTCGGGCTCGATGAACGGCTGCAACGGCAACGTGTACTCGCAGGGCACGGTCGACTTCCTGACGGCGCTGGCCTGCATCCAGCTCCAGGGCGGCCTGCGAGCCGACCAGGTCGGCCTGGGCCTCCCAGCGTCCCCCCAGGCGGCGGGCGGCGGCTACCAGGCCCCGGCGAACACGGTGTCGGCGCTGAACTGCCTGGCCCGCGGAACATCGTGCGGCAGCTTCAAGCCGTCGACGACGTACCCGTCGATCAGGGGCGCGATGACGTGGTCGATCAACTGGGACGCGTCGCAGGGGTACGCGTTCGCCAACACGGTGTCGGCGGGGCTCGCGGGACTGCCGTAGCCGTGCGTCGAGCGGCCCTCCCGGCGGCGCGGTCCGGGAGGGCCTTCTCACGCGAGAGGCAGTCGCAGGGCTCCCGGCGCCTCCGACGGCACCACAGGACTCCGAGGAGCCACCGCCGCCACGCGCTGGTACGGCGAGCCCAACGCCGGTCGCGGGTCCTCGTCCCCGTGGTTCGGCCAGAACGCCATCGCCCGCTCCGCCTGCGCCGTGATCGTCAACGACGGGTTCACGCCCAGGTTCGCCGAGATCGCCGAGCCGTCCACCACGTGCAGGCCCGGGTAGCCGTACAGGCGCTGGTACGGGTCCACCACCCCCGACGAAGGCGAGTCCCCGATCGCGCAGCCGCCGATGAAGTGGCCCGTGATCGGGATGTTCGCCATGTCCGTCCACGCGCCCTGGGGCAGCCCGCCGATCTTCGCGGCCACCCGGCGGGTCACCTCGTGGCCGGCCGGGATCCAGTCCGGTGACGGGGCTCCCGCGCCCTGGCGGGTCGTCATCCGGCGGCCGAACAGGCCGCGTTTCGTGTACGTCGTCACCGAATTGTCCAGGGTCTGCATCACCAGCAGCCCGATCATCCGCTCCGACCAGCGCCGCGGGTTGTGGATCCGCAGCAGGTCGCGGCGGGCGCGCCACAGCTCCCGCAGGCCCAGCACCCAGCGCCGCCGCCCCGGCTCCGCGTCCACCAGCACCGTCGCCAGCAGGCCCAGCAGGTTGCTGCCGCGCCCGTACCGCACCGGCTCCACGTGCGTCACCGCGTCCGGGTGGATCGACGACGTGATCGCGACGCCCCGCGAGTAGTCCGTGTCCGCCCGCAGCGACCGCGCCGCCAGCACCGCCTCGGAGTTCGTGCGGGCCAGGAGCCCGAGCCGAGGGGAAACAAGAGGCAACGTGCCCGTGTCCCGCATCCGGTGCAGTAGCCGTTGCGTTCCCAAAGAAGCAGCGGAGAACACGACCTGCGTCGCGGTGAACGTCCGGCGGGAGAAGCCGCCGGTCCGCCGCGTGTCGACCGCGTACCCGCCGGGGATCGGCCGCACCGAAACCGCCGTCGTCAGGGGGTGCACCACGGCACCCGCCCGCTCGGCCAGGTACAGGTAGTTCTTGACCGTCGTGTTCTTCGCCCCGACCCGGCACCCGGTCATGCACTCGCCGCACAGCGTGCAGGACGCCCGCGCCGGACCCGCGCCGCCGAAGAACGGGTCCACCCCGGACTGTCCGAAGTAGACGCCGACGGGCGTGCGCCGGTACGTGTGGCCGACGCCCATGTCGTCGGCCACCGAACGCAGCACCCGGTCCGCGGCCGTCGTCGCCGGGTTCTCGACCACGCCGAGCATCCGCTTCGCCTGGTCGTAGTACGGCGCCAGCTCGGCCTTCCAGTCCGTGATGTGCGCCCACTGCGGGTCGGCGTAGAAGCCGTCCGGCGGCTCGTACAGCGTGTTCGCGTACACCAGCGAACCACCCCCGACGCCGGAGCCGCTCATCACGAACGTGTTCTTCAGCAGCGTCAGGCGCTGGATGCCGAAGCAGCCCAGCGCCGGCGCCCACAGGTACTTCCGGACCCGCCACGACGTCTTCGCGAACTCGTCGTCGGCGAACCGGCGGCCGGTCTCCAGCACGCCGACGCGGTAGCCCTTCTCGGTCAGCCGCAGCGCCGTGACGCTGCCGCCGAACCCCGAACCGATCACCAGGACGTCGTAGTCCATCAGGCCACCACCCGGTAGTCGGCGACGTCGAAGCGCCGCGTCCGGCGGTCGTACTCGGTGACCAGGCCCGGCCAGTTCGTCGTCACCCGGCCGTCGGCCTGCCGGTACCAGCTCGTGCAGGCGCTCCACACGCTCCGGCCCAGCCGCCGCTGCACCTCGCGGTCGTACCGCTCCTCGACCTCCGGCCGGACGTCCACATAGGACACGCCAGGGCGCGCGAGCCGTTCCACCGCCTGCCGGATGTACCGCGCCTGCCGCTCGATCATGTAGATGATCGATCCGGCGCCGAGATTCGTGTTGGGCCCGTAGACGCAGAACAGGTTGGGGAAGCCGGGCACGGTCATGCCCAGGTACGCCCGCGCGCCGCCGGACCACTCCTCCTGCAGGGACCGCCCGCCGAGACCGCGGACGTCCAGCCGGCCGAGGAATTGCGTCGCCGCGAACCCGGTGCCGTAGATCAGGACGTCCGCCTCGATCTCCGTCCCGTCCTCGACCCGCACGCCCTTCTCGGTGATCTCGCGGATCCGCCGCGTCTCGACGTCGACGTCCGGCTCGGCCAGCGCGGGCAGGTAGTCGTTGGTGAAGAGGATCCGCTTGCAGCCCAGCGGGTACGACGGCTTGAGCTTCGCCCGCAGCTCCGGGTCCTTGATGTGGCGGCGCCGCAGCTGGGCGGTGCGCAGTTCGAACATCTTCGCCAGCACCTGGTGGCGCGTCATCGCGTAGGTGGCGTACTCGGCGAGCAGGAAGATCCGCAGCCGGCCGAGCAGCTGGGTCGGCGGCAGGTGCTCGAACAGCCAGTGCTGCCACCGCCGGTAGCTCGGGTCGGACTTCGCCATGACGTACGGCGGCGTCCGCTGGAAGACGGTGACGTGCTGGGCGCGTTTCCGCAGTTCGGGCACGAACTGAACAGCGCTGGCCCCGGTCCCGACGACGGCGACGCGCTTGCCGGTCAGGTCGACGTCGTGGTCCCACCGCGCGGAGTGGAAGGCGTCGCCGGCGAAGCTCTCGCGGTTCGGGATGTCCGGCAGCACCGGCCGCGACAGCTGCCCGACGGCGGGCACGAAGACGTTCGCCTCGAAGGTTTCCCCGGTCTTCGTCTCGACGCGCCAGAGTCCGCGCGCCTCGTCGAAGGCGGCCCCGGTGACCTCGGTCCGGTACCGGATGTGCGGCTCGAGGCCGTACTTGGCGATGACGCGCCGCAGGTAGGCGAGGATGTCGGGCTGGTGCGAGAACCGCTTCGGCCACCGCGGGTTGGGCTCGAAGGAGAAGGAGTACAGCGGCGACGGGATGTCGCACGCGGCGCCGGGAAAGGTGTTGTCCCGCCAGACGCCGCCGGGCCCGGCGGCGCTCTCCAGGATCGTGAAGTCGCCGAAGCCCGCCCGCTTGAGTTCGATCGCCGTCCCGATGCCGCCGAACCCGGTGCCCACGATCAGCACCGACGGCCCCTTCGCCGAACCAGTCATGCCGGAAAAGCTACGCACCGCACGGCTGTGACAACAGGCCACGAACGGTCACTCAATCGAGATTTCCGGCCAGCCTCACTCCGGCGGGTGGACGCGCACCTCGTGCGTCTCCGACGCCGCCTCCGCCCACTTCACCAGCTCGCCCGCCGACTTCTCCAACGCCGCCAGGTCCCGCTTCCCCAGCTTCTCGAACGGCGACAGCGAGATCGCCGCCGCCTTTCGCGTCGCCTTGATCTCCCAGAAGCCGCACACCTGGCCGTCGACCAGGAGCGTGCCCTTGACCAGGCCGTTGTGCGAGATCACGCGCTTGCGGTAGGCGTCGGAGATGACCCGCGTCCGGTCCGCGTAGGACAGGATCGTCTGGTCGAACGGCCCGAGCAGCCGCGGCGGCGCGGGGACGTCCTCGGCCGGCACCGTCAGCTCCGGCAGGTCCAGCAGCTCGCGGCCGTCCGGGCCGCGGTAGCGCCGCAGGTCCATCCCGGCCGACACCTCGCCCAGCCGGGTGATGCCCGCCCACGTCTGCACGTCCGCCACCGTGGCCGGGCCGAACGCGCGCAGGTACCGCGCAATCAGCTCCGCCGGTGCGGGCGGGGAAAGGGGAGCGCCCACCCAGTCGTCCAGGCACGCGTACGTCGTCTGGCCCGCCTTGCCCCAGATCGCCCGGGGCGGCGTCTGCACCAGCGGCAGCCGGCCGCGGGCCAGGTGCGTCAGGGAGGACGGCGGCGCGTCCCAGCTCCGCGCCAGCTCGGCGCCCAGCGCGTTCCCCGGCATCGGGCCGCGCAAAAGCAGCTCCCGGGCCGCCGAGGCCACCGCGGAGTGGTCGAGATCGGCCAGCGGGGCCGCGTGCAACGCGTTCTGCTTGAGGTCGCGGTCGTAGATCCCCTGGACCACCGGCCGCCACGCCAGCGCGTCCGCCGCCGTGACCAGGTGGACCGTGCCGCGCATCAACGCGATCCGCACCACGCGCCGGCTCTCCAGGAGCTCCACGAGCTCGGCCGGCTGGAACCCCTCGAGTCGCGCCCACAGCCCGAAGTACGGCGGGAACGGCGCCTGCGCCTGAAGCCCGGCCAGGGCCTCGATCGTGTCGAAGGCGGACATCTTCGCCCGGCGCAGCAGCAGCTGGCGCTCCAGCGTGGCGCGGTTCAGGGCTCGGGGGCTCAAGGTCTGCACGCCGTCACCCTAACGATCACCCAGGACAGTTCCGGTCCTCGATTGGACACGTTCTTCCCCCGTGATCCAGAATTCCGGCCATGGCCGAGCTCGCCGCGCCCGCCGTCGGGGACTGGGACTTCCCCCGCGGCACCGCGAGCATCGAGCTGATGACCCGGTTCGCCGCCGAGCGCGGCCTGCCCGGGCTGCTCGCCGAAACCACGCTGACCCCGGAGCTCCTCGCCGACCCGGGCGTCCAGGTCGACGCGCGCCAGGAACTGGCCGTCGTCCGGGCGCTGGCCGCGCTGGACGGCTCGGACGCGGCGGCGCTGGAGCTGGGCCGCCGCTACCGGGTCACCACGTTCGGCATCTTCGGCTTCGCCTGCATCAGCAGCCCGACATTGCGCGACGCGATGCTGTTCGCCCTCCGCTACTTCGACCTGAGCTTCGCGTTCTGCATCCCGCACGTCGTCCTCGGCACCGACCGGCTGACGCTGGAACTCGACGACAGCCGCGTGCCCGCCGACGTCGCCCGCTTCCTCGTGCTGCGCGACCTCGCCGCGATCTTCGCCGTCATGCGCGACCTGCTGCCCGAGATCGCGCTGGACGAGCTGACGTTCCGCCACGAAACGGCCACCCCGGAGCCGTACCTGGCCGCGTTCGGCGTGCTGCCGCGCTTCGGCGCCGGCGCCTGCCGGGCGACGCTCGACCCGGCGCTGCTCAACCGGCCGCTGCCGCAGGCCAACGACCAGACCGTCGCCCTGTGCGCCGCGCAGTGCGAAGCGCTCGTCACGCGGCGGAGGGAGCGCTCGGGCATTTCCCAGCAGGTCCGCGAGCGGCTGGTCCGGCTCGGCGGCGTCGACGCCGGGATGGACGAGATCGCCCGGCAGCTGACGCTCAGCACGCGCACGCTGCGCCGCCGCCTGACCGAAGCGGGCACGAGCTACCGGGCGCTGGTCGACGAGGTCCGCCAGACGCTCGCCGAAGAGCTGCTGGACACCGGCGTGCTGTCGGTCGAGGACGTGGCCTACCGGCTCGGGTACGCCGAGGCGTCGAGCTTCATCCACGCGTTCAAGCGCTGGACCGGGCTGACGCCGGCGGCGTTCGCCCGTCGCTTCCGCGCCGCTCGGCAAGCACCGCCGGGTAGGTGATCTTCAGCAGGTTGAGGATCGAATCGGTGAGGAAGGTGCGCAGCGCCGCGCGGTCGAGCGTGCCGCGGATCAGCCACTCCCGCGACGCCGCGCGCAGCATCCCGCCGAACGACCGGATCATCGCGCGCAGCTCTTCGCGGCCCTCGGTCACGCCGGTCATCAGCGCGGCCTCGAGGACCCGGTCGGCGGCGATCTCGTCGGCCTCCAGCATGATCCGCTCGATCTCGGGGTCGCGCCCGGCCGCCTCCGGCCCGATCACGGTCAGCCAGGCGTCGCGGTTGCGGTCCACGACCTCGATCCAGCGTTCGACGCCGATCGACAGCCGCTGCTCCATCGTGGTGTCCGGCAGCGCTTCGGTGACCGGCGCGGGCACGATCATCAGCTGCCGCACGACTTCCAGGTACAGCTCGCGCTTCCCGCCGAAGTAGTGGTTGATCAGCGGCCGTGCCACCCCGGCGGCCTCGGCGATGTCCGAAGTGGACACCGAGGCGTAGCTGCCCGCGCCGAAGAGGTGCCGGGCGGCGGCGAGGATCTCCGCACGCCGTTCGGCGGGTTCGAGCCGGCGGCGCCGGGGCCGGGTCCCACTGGTCATGAGCTCAGCCTCGTGGCGGATCGGCACGCTGTCAACAAGTAGTTGACCCATCGTCAAAAGAGTGACTCCGGTGGCGGGCAGGCGGTGTTTCGCGTCAACCTTTGTCGTTACGCAACCGGAACAACCCGCCGGTAACTCCGCGGGCGCCGGATGCGACGAGACGGCAGGGGGCCCGGACCGGGGGTAGGAGCAGATGAACGAAGAAGGCGCGCCGATCCGGCCGGCGGGACGCTGGGTGAGCGTCCGCCTGCAGCATCGCCACGTCAGCTTCGACGAAGGCTTCGAAGCGGACGAACCGTCACCGGACGGCGACTGCGCGGACGAAGCATCGTTGTCGTACTCGGGAATCGTGATTTCCAGTTACGACCGGGGCGAGAAGGTGTCGGAGCGCTGGATCCCGCTGGGCGTCGACCCGTCCGAAGCGGACGACGAGCGGTTGATCGGCCAGCTGCGCGAAGCGTTGCTGTGGCAGGCCGGCCGGCCCCCGCAGAACGCGGACGACTGACCCCGCTCACGGCCCACCCTCAAGCGCCCCAATGTGGCGTTGGTTGCGTCCAACGCACCGAACGCCACATTGGGTGCGTTGAGCGCACCGAACGCCACATTGGGGCGCTTGGGTTCCGGCTCACGACCCGGTGCGCAGTCCCTCGAAGGCCACCTTGCACACCGCGTCCGCCACTTCGGCCGCCGCCGAGCCGCGCCGCGGCTTGTACCACTCGATCAGCGAGTTCACCATGCCGAACACCAGGCGCGCCGTCACCGCCGGGTCGACGTCCGGGCGGATGTCGCCCTCCGCTTCGGCCTGCTTCACCAGGTCCGTCACCAGGCGGTCGAACTCGCGCCGGCGGGCCAGTGCCGCGCGCTCCACCTTCGTGTTCCCCCGCACGCGCAGCAGCAACGTCACGAACGGCAGTCGGTCCGCCAGCACCAGCACGCTGCCGCGCACCAGGTGCTCCAGCCGGTCGATCGCCCGCCCGTCCAGCTGATCGGTCGAAGCGGCCACCTCGAACAGCCCGTCCAGCGCCCGGTCCACCGCCAGCCGCAGCAGTTCCTCCTTGCTCGGCACGTGGTGGTAGATCGCCGACTTCGTGATGCCGAGCTTGCGGGAGAGGTCCTCCATGCTCGTGCCGTCGTAGCCGCGCTCGTTGAACAGCTTCACCGCCACCTGCAGCAGGGACTCCAGGTCGTAGCCGGGCCGCCCGCGCCGCGGGGTCGTCACGGCTTCTCCCGCTGGTCGACGATCCGCCGCATCTTGCCCATGGACCGCTCCAGGGTGTCCGGGTCGACGACGTCCGCCGACACCGTCACGCCGACGCCGTCCTTGACCCCGGCGACCAGCGCGTCAGCCGCCCGCGCCCGGTCGTCCGGTGAAGCGTCGTGCCGCGCCTCCACCCGCACGGTCAGGTGGTCGAGCCGCCCGCGCGTGGACCGGACGAGCTGGAAGTGCGGGCTCAGCGCGGGCGTCCGCAGCACGATCTCCTCGATCTGCGTCGGGAAGACGTTGACCCCGCGCAGGATGATGAGGTCGTCGGTGCGCCCGGTCACCTTGGCCATCCGCCGGAACGCCGGCCGCGCGGTCCCCGGGTTCAGCTCCGTCAGGTCGCGGGTGCGGTAGCGGATGATCGGCAGTGCCTGCTTGGTCAGCGACGTGAACAGCAGCTCACCGGTTTCCCCGCTGCCCAGGACCTCCTCCGAGTACGGGTCGATCACCTCGGGGTAGAAGTGGTCCTCCCAGATGTGCAGGCCGTCCTTCGTCTCGACGCACTCCTGCGCGACACCCGGCCCCATCACCTCCGACAGCCCGTAGATGTCGACGGCGTCGAGCGCGAACCGCTCCTCGATCTCCGCGCGCATCTGCTCGGTCCACGGCTCGGCGCCGAAGATGCCCACCTTGAGCGAGCTGGCACGCGGGTCGACGCCCTGGCGCTCGAACTCGTCGAGCAGTGTCAGCATGTACGACGGCGTCACCATGATGATCTCGGGCCGGAAGTCGGTGATCAGCTGCACCTGCCGCGCGGTCATCCCGCCCGACGCGGGGATCACCGTGCAGCCCAGCTTCTCCGCGCCGTAGTGCGCGCCGAGCCCGCCGGTGAACAGGCCGTAGCCGTAGGCGACGTGCACCTTGTGCCCCGGCCGGCCGCCCGCGGCGTGGATCGAACGGGCCATCACCGTCGCCCAGGTGTCGATGTCCTGCTCGGTGTACCCGACGACGGTGGCCTTGCCGGTGGTGCCGCTGGAGGCGTGGATGCGCCGGACGTCCTCCTGCGGCACGGCGAACATCCCGAACGGGTAGTTCTCGCGCAGGTCCTGCTTGGTGGTGAACGGGAACTTGGCCAGGTCGGCCAGTTCCTTGCAATCGTCCGGGTGGACGCCGGCTTCGTCGAACTTGCGCGTGTACGCGGGGACGTTCGCGTAGGCGTGCCGCAGTGTCCACTGCAGACGTTCCAGCTGGAGGGCGGCCAGCTCGTCCGCGCTGATGTCCGTCTCGATCATGCTCGGTCCCGTTTCGCGGAGAGGACGCGGCTGCGGCCGCGGAATTCGGCGACGACCTCGGGCCCGCCGGGGGTTTCCCGGTGCACTGTGACGTCGTAGATGCCGTTGCGGCCGTAGCGGGTGCGCTCGGTGGCCGTCGCGACGAGGTGGTCGCCGAGCCGGCCGGCCGCGACGAAGGAGATTTCGGCGCCCGCCGCGACCGTCACCGGGCCGTGGGTGTTGCAGGCGCAGGCGAAGGTCGTGTCGGCGAGCAGGAAGACGTAGCCGCCGTGGGCGATGTCGTGGCCGTTGACCATCGCGCGCGTGATCGTCATGGTCGCGACGGCGTGGCCGTCGCTCGCTTCGACCAGCTCGATGCCCAGCGCGCGCGACGCCTCGTCGGCGGCGAACATGGTGTGCGCGGCGTTGGTCATGCACTCTCCGAACGGACTTACCGAATGGACGGTCACCTCGCGGTGCCGCTCAGTAAAGGCAGCGGCCGGGGCCGGTGTCAAGCGCGTGGCCTTCCGATCTTCGGCGTCGGCGGCTACCATGCGATTAACTGAACGTCCGGTAGGTAATTCGGCGAGAGGGACCTGATGGCATTGCTGCGCAGCTACGTCTCCGGGAGCTGGCACACGGCGGCGGACGAGGGCGTCCCGCTGCACGACGCGGCCACCGGCGAGGAGGTCGCCCGGATCTCGTCGAACGGGGTCGACTTCGCGGCCGCCCTCGAGTACGGCCGCACGGTCGGCGGCCCGGCCCTGCGGGAGCTGACGTTCCACCAGCGTGCGGCGCTGCTCAAGGCCCTGGCGTCCCACCTGCGCGAGCACCGCGACGAGCTGTACGCACTCTCCGCGCGCACCGGCGCCACCCTCGGTGACTCCAAGTTCGACATCGACGGCGGCATCGGCGTGCTGTTCAGCTACGCCTCCAAGGGCAAGCGCGAGCTGCCGAACGACACCGTCTACGTCGAGGGCAACGTCGAACCGCTCAGCCGCGGCGGCACGTTCGTCGCCCAGCACATCGCGACGCCGCTGCGGGGCGTCGCCGTCCAGATCAACGCCTTCAACTTCCCGGTCTGGGGGCCGCTGGAGAAGTTCGCGCCCGCGTTCCTCGCCGGCGTCCCGAGCCTGGTCAAGCCGGCCAGCCAGACCGCCTACCTGACCGCCCGCGTGGTCGAGCTGATCATCGAGTCCGGGATCCTGCCCGAGGGCTCGCTGCAGTTCGTGGCCGGCAGCGCCGGCGACCTCCTCGACCACGTCACCGCGCAGGACCTCGTGTCGTTCACCGGCTCGGCGTCGACCGCCCAGAAGCTGCGGGCGCACCCGGTGATCATCCGCAACGCCGTCCGCTTCAACGCCGAGGCCGACTCGCTGAACTGCTCGATCCTCGGCCCGGACGCCGTGCGCGGGACCACGGAGTTCGACCTGTTCGTCAAGCAGCTCGTCACCGAGATGACGGTCAAGGCCGGCCAGAAGTGCACCGCGATCCGCCGCGCGTTCGTGCCCGCCGAGCTGCTCGACGACGTCGCTTCCGCCGCGTCCGAGCGGCTCGCGAAGGTGACCGTCGGCAACCCGGCGTCCGAAGGCGTCCGGATGGGCGCGCTGGCCAGCCTGGAGCAGCGCGAGGAGGTCCGGCGGTCGCTGAAGGCGCTGCTGGACGCCGGGAGCGTCGTGTTCGGCGACCCGGAAAATGTCACCGTGGTCGACGCCGACGCCGAGCGTGGCGCCTTCATCTCGCCGGTCCTGCTCAAGGCCGACCCCGAGCGTTCCGAGCCGCACGAGGTCGAGGCGTTCGGCCCGGTCTCGACGCTGATGCCGTACACGTCCACCGAGCAGGTCGTCGAGTTCGCCGCGCGCGGCGGCGGCAGCCTGGCCGGGTCCGTCGTGTCGGCGGACAAGGAGTTCGTGCGCGCGGTCGTGCTCGGCGCGGCGCCGTTCCACGGCCGCCTGCTGGTGCTCGACGCCGAAGACGCGAAGGAGTCCACCGGGCACGGTTCGCCGATGCCGCAGCTGGTCCACGGCGGCCCGGGCCGCGCGGGCGGCGGCGAGGAGATGGGCGGCGTCCGCGGCGTGCTGCACCACATGCAGCGCACGGCCGTGCAGGGCTCGCCCGCCGTGCTCTCCGCGGTGACCGGCCGCTGGGTGGCCGGCGCGCCGCGCACCGAAGGCGTCCACCCGTTCCGCAAGTCCCTGGCCGAGCTGCGCATCGGCGACTCGGTGGTGGCCGGGCCGCGGGTCGTCTCCCAGGAGGACGTCGACCACTTCGCCGAGTTCACCGGCGACACGTTCTACGCGCACACCGACCCCGAGGCGGCGGCCGCGAACCCGCTCTTCGGCGGGATCGTCGCGCACGGCTACCTGGTCGTCTCGTTCGCCGCGGGCCTGTTCGTCTCGCCCGAGCCCGGTCCGGTGCTGGCCAACTACGGCCTGGAGAACCTCCGGTTCCTCACGCCGGTCAAGGTCGGCGACTCGCTGACCGTGACGCTCACCGCGAAGCAGATCACCCCGCGGATCGACCAGGACTACGGCGAGGTCCGCTGGGACGCCGACGTCACCAACGCCGAGGGCGAGTCCGTGGCGAAGTACGACGTCCTGACCCTGGTGTCGAAGGAGCAGCCGTGACAGCCACTGTTTCGCTCGAAGAGCAGTTCGAGCACACGATCGAGCGCGACCAGCGGATCGAGCCGCGCGACTGGGTGCCCGACGGCTACCGCAAGACGATGATCCGGCAGATCGCGCAGCACGCGCACTCGGAGATCATCGGCATGCAGCCGGAGGGCAACTGGATCACGCGGGCGCCGTCGCTGCGGCGCAAGGCGATCCTGCTGGCCAAGGTGCAGGACGAAGCCGGCCACGGCCTCTACCTGTACTCGGCGGCGGCGACGCTGGGCGCGGACCGGGCGGACCTCACCGACAAGCTCATCAACGGCAGGCAGAAGTACTCGTCGATCTTCAACTACCCGACGCTGACCTTCGCCGACGTCGGCGTGATCGGCTGGCTGGTCGACGGCGCGGCGATCTGCAACCAGGTGCCGCTGTGCCGGTCTTCGTACGGGCCGTACGCGCGGGCGATGATCCGGATCTGCAAGGAGGAGTCCTTCCACCAGCGGCAGGGCTACGAGCTGCTGATGACCATGATGAAGGGCACCGACCAGCAGCGGGAGATGGTCCAGGAGGCCGTGAACCGCTGGTGGTGGCCGTCGCTGATGATGTTCGGGCCGCCGGACGCCGATTCGCCGAACACCGCGCAGTCCATGGCGTGGAAGGTCAAGCGGCACACCAACGACGAGCTGCGGCAGCGGTTCGTGGACATGTCGGTGCCGCAGGCTTCGGCGCTGGGGGTCACCTTCCCGGACCCGGAGCTGCGCTGGAATCCCGAGCGTGGCCACTACGACTTCGGCGCGGTCGACTGGGACGAGTTCAAGAACGTGCTGAAGGGCAACGGCCCGTGCAACGCGCAGCGGATCGCGCACCGGCGTCGGGCCCATGAAGACGGCGCGTGGGTGCGAGAAGCCGCCGTCGCACACGCAGCGAAGAAGGAGCACAAGTGACCGACCTGACGGCCGAAGGCGGCCACGGCGCCGTCCCGCTCGAAGGCGTCCCCGCCGCGCCGGGCCCGGTGAAGCACGACTGGCCGCTGTACGAGGTGTTCGTCCGCGGCAAGCGCGGCCTGAACCACGTGCACGTCGGCTCGCTGCACGCGGCCGACGACCAGATGGCCCTGCACCACGCCCGCGACCTCTACACGCGGCGCAACGAAGGCGTGTCGATCTGGGTCGTGCGCGCGGCCGACATCACGGCGTCGTCGCCGGACGAGAAGGACCCGTTCTTCGCGCCCAGCGGCGACAAGGTCTACCGGCACCCGACGTTCTACGACATCCCCGAGGAGGTGCCGCACATATGAGTTTCGACAACGTGTACGAGGCCATCACCGAGGAGAACGACGCCCGCTGGGCGTTCGGCACCGGCTTCGAGGACCCACTGTCCGGAGTGGACACTTCGGTGCCGTCCGGGGTCGACGCCGCCGCCCTGGCGGCCTACTGCCTGATGCTGGGCGACGACGCGCTGATCTTCTCCCACCGGCTCCAGGAGTGGTGCACCAACGCCCCCGAGCTGGAGGACGAGGTCGCCATCGCGAACATCGCCCTCGACCTGCTGGGCCAGGCACGGCTGCTGCTGGCCCGCGCCGGCAAGGCCGACGGCTCCGCGCGCACGGAGGACTCGCTGGCGTTCTTCCGCGCCGAGCACGAGTTTCGCAACGTCCGCCTCGCGGAGCTGGGCGGCGGCCACTTCGGGCACCTGATCGCGCGCCTGTTCGTGTACTCGACGTGGCGGCTGGCGCTGTTCCAGCGGCTGGAATCTTCGGTGGACCCGGTGCTGGCGGCCATCGCGGACAAGGGCGTCAAGGAGCTGACCTACCACCGCGACTACGCGGCCCAGTGGCTGGTCCGCCTCGGCGACGGGACACCGCTGTCGCACTCGCGCATGCAGGAGGGCTTGGACGAGGTCTGGCCGTACGTGGGGGAGCTGTTCCGGACGCACCCGGTGGAGTTCGTCGACGCGGCTTCGCTGCGCCCGGAGTTCGACGCGGTGCTGGACCAGGCTCTCACGGCGGCGACGCTGGTGCGGCCTTCGTCCGGTGAGCTGGCCGGCGTGTCGGGCCGGACGGGCCGCGACGGCGTCCACACCGAGTCGTTCGGGTTCCTGCTGGCGGAGCTGCAGAGCGTCGCCCGGGCCATGCCGGACGCGAAATGGTGACCGCCGCGGCCGTGGCCGCCACGGTCACCGACCCCGAGCTGCCGATGCTGACGCTGGCGGACCTGGGCGTGCTGCGCTCGGTGTCGGAGTCCGAGGGCCGCGTGGTCGTCGCGATCACGCCGACGTACACGGGCTGCCCGGCGATGGACACCATGCGCGACGACCTGGAGCACGCGCTGGTTTCGGCGGGCTACGCGGACGTCGAGATCCGGACGCAGCTGTCGCCGGCGTGGACGTCGGATTGGATTTCGGCGGTGGGGCGGCAGAAGCTGGCCGCGGCCGGGATCGCACCCCCGGGTGCGGCGCCGCGGCGCTCGGGCCCGATCCCGCTGACGCTGTCCGCGCCGGTGTCGCGGGTCTCTTGCCCGCATTGCGGTTCCGCGGACACCGAGGAGCAGTCCCGGTTCGGCGCGACGGCGTGCAAGGCGCTGCGGCGCTGCCGCGCGTGCCAGGAGCCCTTCGAACACGTCAAGGAGATCTGAGGTGGCGCGGTTCAACGCACTGAAGGTGGCCGGGGTCGAGCGGCTGTGCGACGACGCGGTCGCGGTGACGTTCGACGTGCCTTCGGCGCTGGCCTCGGAGTACGCGTTCAAACCGGGCCAGTCCCTGACGCTGCGGCGCTCGATCGACGGCCGTGACGAGCGCCGGTCGTACTCGATCTGCGCCCCGGCGGGCGCGGCCCCGCGGGTGGGCGTCCGCCTGGTCCCGGACGGGTTCTTCTCGTCGTGGCTGGTCAACGAGGTCCGCCCGGGCGACACGATCGAGGTCGCCCCGCCCACGGGTTCGTTCACCCCGGACCTCTCGGCGGGCGGCCACCACGTCCTGATCGCGGCGGGCTCGGGCATCACCCCGGTGCTGTCGATCGTGTCGTCGCTGCTGAAGTCGTCGACGGCCACGGTGACGGTGCTGTACGGCAACCGCCGCACGGACACGGTGATGTTCGCGGACGAGCTGGCGGACCTGAAGGACAGCGCACCGTCGCGGCTGGAGCTGATCCACGTGCTGTCGCGCGAGCCCCGCGAGGCGGAGCTGTTCACGGGCCGCCTGGACGTCCCGAAGCTGCGCACGCTGTTCTCGACGTTGGTGCCGGTTTCTTCGGTGGATCACTGGTGGCTGTGCGGCCCGTTCGAAATGGTGTCGGGCGCGCAGGAGCTGCTGGCGTCGCTGGACGTGCCTTCGTCTCGGATCCATCAGGAACTGTTCTACGTGGACACCCCACCGGCCCCGCTGGAGCACCTCGACCCGGAGGTGGCGGGCGAGTCATCGGAGGTGTCGGTCGTCCTGGACGGCCGTTCGACGCCGATGACACTGCCGCGCACGACGTCGGTCCTGGACGGCGCCCAGAAGTTCCGCCCGGACCTGCCGTTCGCCTGCAAGGGCGGAGTGTGCGGCACGTGCCGGGCTCGCGTGACGGAGGGCAAGGTGGACCTGCGGCGCAACTTCGCCCTGGAGCAGGCCGAGGTCGACGCGGGATTCGTGCTGACGTGCCAGTCGTACCCGGTCTCGGAGACGCTCACGGTCGACTTCGACGCCTGAGCTACCCGAGCCGCTCGTCGGCCTCGTCGGCGTCCGCGAAGCCCCACGCGCGGGCCAGGCGGGTCAACGCGCGAGCGGCCCAGGCGCGCCGCTTGGTGCGGCGGAGCCCGATCGGGGCCACCACGGTCACCGCACCCTCCGGGCCCGGCTGCCCCGCCGCCTCGCCGAACGCCGAGAGGTCGGCAACGGCAGGCAGGCTGCCGTCCGCCTTGACCTGCAGTTCCACCGTCGGGGGCGCCAGCAGCGTGGCGCGCTCGGGATCGGGGACGAGCGCGCCGGGCACCACGACGGTCGCGGTGTGCCACGCCGCCGTCCACAGAGCCACGATCTCGTTCGCCGTGATCCGGAGGTCGGCGGTGTTCCGGCCCGGCCGCGCCGAGGCCCACGCCGCGAAGTTCGCCTGGAACTCGACGGAAACCGTGACCGCTGCCGTGCGGTCGCCAGGAAGCAGGATGCGGGCGACCGCACGGACGGCCGTGTCCCCGCCGGCCGGGTTCCGCAAGGAGTAGTCGTACCGGGCGTCCCGTCCGCTCGCCCGTTCCCACCGGGCCGGCGCGGTCCGGGCCCGCCGCAGCAGGGACAAGGCCGGGAGCAGCGTGCTGATCGGGGCGTCCGGGAGCGCCGCTTCGATCAGCTCGCGGACCTGAGGGGTGATCACGACGTCGTCGTCGAACTGCCACGGCAGCGTGGCGACGGCGCGCACCGTCAGATCCGCCGGCCCGGCCACCGGGAGCCGCAGGGCTTCCCGGGCGTTCCCGCTCAGCCGGGATTTGGGTAGCCACCGCGCCGGCTGTGATGCGGGGTCGCGGTGCAGGATGCCCATCCGCCAGGTTCCGCCGTCGAGGTCGACCGTGCGGGCGGCGGCATCGAGGTGGTCCGAGGTGGGAAACCCGGGGCCGGCGGGGAAGCCCGGCAGGGCCGCGAGGTCGTCCCAGATCGGCCCGGCGACCACCACGGCCCGCTTGCCGGCGACGGAGCAGATCACGGCGCCGCCGGTGAGGTGCTGGACGAAGCCGGGGCCCGCGGGGTAGGCCCGGCCGGCCGGCGCGCCCAGGCGGCCTCCGGCTCGGCCCAGCCGACCTGCGGCTCGGTGGAAGGCGTTCTCGAACGCCCGCTCGGTCCACCGGTCGGCCCCTTCGCCGATCCGGATGTCCGGCGTGGCGGGAACCGTCACGGATCCGGCGTTGCCCACCTGGATCACGACGCCGCTGACGTTGCCGGTCACCACGTTCCGGACGGCCGGGGGCGGCTGCGGCGGCGGGACGTGCGGCGGGACCTGCTTCGGGCTCAGCACCGGAACCGCACCCAGCGGCCGCCGGACGAATTCGGGCTGGTTGGTCAGCATGCGCAGGAGCTTTTCGGCGCCTTCGACGGTGAAGTCCGTGACCGTGTACACCGTCGAGGTGGCCGGGGCCAGGAAGTCCGGCACGTCGTCCGGGCCGCGGCCGGGCAGCAGGACGGGCACGAACCGGTTCAGCGCGTTCCGGTCGGCGTAGAACGCCTCGCGGATCAGCCGGGCTTCCCACTGCACGCCGCGTTCCTCGTGCGCGCTCCCGCGGCCCTCGGCTCCGCGGCGGTAGGCGGGGGAGGCGATCACCAGGACGTGGTCGGCTTCCCGGATCTGCCCGGCCACCCACAACGCCCGGTCCCGGCGCTCGTGGGCCTCGCTCAGATCGATCTCGGCGTCGACACCGCAGGACCGCAGGAACTCCCAGAGCCGCAGCACGGACTCCTGGTGGGACGGGTCGCCCGGCTCCTCGGCGTAGGAGAGGAACGCTCGGGTCACGCCGCGCCACCCGCCCGGTACAGCGCATCGGCTCCGGCCACGCGTACCTCCCCACCTCGTCCCGCGAGGGAAAGGAGTCTACCGACTCGGGGGACGGCGGTCAGAGCTTGCGGCGCCGGCGCCGCCGGGGCCGCGGTTCGGCCGCCGGGTCCTCCGGCGCCTCTTCCCGGGCCGCCGGGTCGGCCAGGCCGAGCATCTCCGCCGCCAGTTGCTGGGAACTTGCGAACATGCCCGTCGGGGCCTCGGCCGCCCGGCGCAGGGCCGCCGGGCGGAGGCGGTTGTAGCCGCGGACCGTCACCGGTCTGCGGGCGCGCAGCTCGTACGCCTTCTCCTCCGCCAGCTCCGCGGCCAGCTCGCGGTCGACCAGGATCGTGCCGGGGCGGGCCACCGATGTCAGCCGGGCCGCGAGGTTGACCACCGAGCCGTACACGTCGCCGAAGCGTGACAGGATGCGGCCCGAGGCCATGCCCGCGCGGACCGCCGGCAGGCTCTCGTCCGCCGACGTGCGCTCGGTCAGCGTCAGGGCTATCTCCGCCGCGTCGGTCGGCGAGTCCGCCACGAACAGGACCTCGTCGCCGATCATCTTCACCACGCGGCCGTGGTGCTCGGCGATCACCTCCGTGGCCAGCGTCTCGAACGCGTCGAGCACGCGGCTGAGCTCGTCCTCGCCGATCTGGCGGGTCAGCCTCGTGTAGCCGACCATGTCCACGAACCCGACGACCTCGGTGCGGGTTTCCAGGTGCTCGTCCGGGGCCGCGAACGCCCGCCCCGCGTACGCCGCCAGGTGCCGGCGCCAGACGAAGTTCTGCACCTGCTCCAGCTCCGGCAGCAACCGGTCGACCAGCCGGGTCACCTGGCGCTCGCTGCGGCCAAGCTCCGGCTGCTCCCTGATCAGCTGCCACAGCATGTCGACCTGCCATTCGGCCAGCCGCGACAGGTGCTGGCCGAGCGCGCGCGTCACCGACACCTCGATGCTCGGGTCGATCAGCCCCGACTGCACCAGCTGGTCCGCGGTCCGCATGGCCTCGACGTCCGCGTCGGTGAAGACGACCTCGTCGTCGTGCACGGTCGCGAACCCCAGCGCGCGCCAGAGCCGGCGTGACCGCTCTTCGGGCACGCCGGCCTTCTCCGCCACTTCCAGGCGGGTGTACTTCCGCCTGCCGCCGAGCAGGACGCGTTCGAGCCGCTGCTGAAGTTCCTCGCTCGACTCGGCCACGTCAGGTCGTGTGGACGATCAGCACGTCCACGCCGGACTTCCGCGCCACCTCCGACGGCACCGAGCCGAGGATCCGGCCGGCGATCGTGTTCAGCCCGCGGTTGCCGACCACCAGCAGGTCGGCCTCGCGCTCCTTGACCACCTTGCGCAGCGAGTCGACCGGGTCGCCCTTCACGGCGACCGTGTCGATCTTCTCCGCGCCCGCGCGCGCCGCCCGGTCCCGCGCCGACTGCAGCGTGTCTTCGGCCGGTGCCGAACCCACGACCTGGTACGCCTCCTCGCCGAGGGCGTCCTGGGCCTTCTCGACGTCGGACTGGCTCGCCGGGTAGTACGCACACGCGATGACGAGCGTGGCGCCCGCGTCGCCGGCCACTGCCGCCGCGCGGTCCACCGCCGCGAACGAGGACTCCGAGCCGTCCGTGCCCACCACCACGGTCCGATATGCCGCACCCATGCGCAAAACCTCCAGGTGATCCCGCGTGAGCAGGGACGATAGCCGGTCGGTACCGACCGCGCAGGCTCGTCCGCGCCCGTGTCGGGTGGAAGGTTACTCGCCAGTCGCTTTCTGCGCTCCGCTCGCCCGCGGTGCCGGCTTCGGCGCCGCTTTGGGGGACACCGTGGGGGGCGCCGTGGGGGCGGGCTTGACCGCCGGCTTGGTCCCGGGCTTCGGCTTCGGCACGTCGGAGGCGCGGATCCGGATCGTCTCCTCGACGTCGGTGACCCGGACCGTCTTCTCGGTCTCGTCGACGGCGTCCGGCTTCTGGTCGGTCACCAGGTCGGCCTTGACGTCGGCGGGCACCTTGACCTCGTCGCCGAGGACGGTGTGCGCCTCGGCCAGCACCGCCCGCGCCGCGCGGACCTGCTCGGCCAGCCCGCCACGCACCTTGCGCAGCGCGTCGACCCGCTCGTTGGCCTGGGTGATCCGCCGGTTCGACTCCTCGGTCGCCGTCGTCACGCGGCGGCGCGCCTCGTCGGCGGCCTCGGCGAGCCGGGCGTTGGCCTCGGTGATCGAGTCCTGACGGCGCTTGTTCGCCTCCGCGACGGACTCCCGCTGCCGCCGGTCGATGTCGGCCTTCGCGGCCTTCTCCTCTTCGAGGACCTTCGCGCGGATGTCGGCGGCGTCCTGCGTGGCCTCCTGGACGCGCCGCGCGGCTTCGGCCTTGCTGGCCGCTTCCTGCTCGGCCAGCACCCGCATCGCCTCGGTGCGGCGCGAGGCCATCGCGATCTCGAAGTCCTCTTCGACCTTGGTCCGGCGGTCGGCCGACTCGGTGTCGAGCCGCTTGCGCTCCGCCTCGGCCTCGTCGGTGATCTTCTTGGCCTGCGCGCGGGCGTCTTCGAGGACCTTGCGGTGCTCGGCTTCCATCTCCTTGCGCCGCAGGTCGAGCTCGGTGAGCAGCTGCTCGTAGCGGGCGCGCATGGCGCTGGCGTCCGTCTCGGCCTTGGCCCGGATGTGCCCGGCCTCGGCTTCCGCGCGGGCGCGGGTGTCGGCGGACTCGTCCTGCGCGAGGCGCAGCATCCGCTGCAGCCGTTCGGACAGGCCTTCGACGCTCGTCGGCGGCTGGGCCAGCCGGTCGACCTGCCCGCGCAGGTCCGCGATCTCGCCGCGCGCGATCTCCAGCTGGCGCGCCAGATCGCCGGCCTGCACGATGGCGGCGTCCCGATCGGCGGTGAGCATCTTCAGGTCGGCGTCCAGCCGTTCGAGGTGCTCGTCGACCTGCGCTTTGCTGTACCCGCGCTTCGTCACGTCGAAGCCGGCTCCCAGCGGCACAAGCTCCCGTTCATCGCCAAGGCTCATGGGGCCTACCGTAGTCGCAGTCCGGTCACGGACGGGTGAGCACCCGGGCCGTGCGCCGAACGCGCCGTCTCCCGCGGCGAAAGGAACCGGCGGAATCGGCCGGTTCTCCGGGGATTCCCGACACCGAGCCGCCGGTTCCTTCCGCCGTCGCGGTCAGGCGCTGTGGATCAGGCGCTGTGGATCAGGCGCCGCGTGTCAGGCGCCGCGGAAGGCGTTGATGCCTTCGATGTGCTTCGCGCGCTTCTCTTCGTCGCGGACGCCGAGGCCTTCCTGCGGGGCGAGCGCGAGCACGCCGACCTTGCCCTGGTGGGCGTTGCGGTGCACGTCCAGCGCGGCCTGCCCGGTCTCTTCCAGGGAGTAGGTCTTCGAGAGCGTCGGGTGGATCAGACCCTTCGCGATCAGCCGGTTCGCCTCCCACGACTCGCGGTAGTTGGCGAAGTGGGAGCCGATGATCCGCTTCAGGTTCATCCACAGGTAGCGGTTGTCGTACTGGTGCATGTACCCGGACGTCGAGGCGCACGTGACGATCGTGCCGCCCTTGCGCGCGGCGTAGACGGAAGCGCCGAAGGTCTCCCGGCCGGGGTGCTCGAACACGATGTCCGGGTCCTCGCCGCCGGTCAGCTCGCGGATCCGCGCCCCGAAGCGCTGCCACTCCTTCGGGTCCTGCTCGTCGTCGTTCTTCCAGAACTTGTAGCCCTCGGCGCTGCGGTCGATGATCAGCTCGGCGCCGAGCTTCCGGCAGATCGCCGCCTTCTCCGGGCTCGACACGACGCACACCGGGATGGCGCCGCCGTTCAGCGCGTACTGCGTCGCGTAGGAGCCGAGGCCGCCGGAGGCGCCCCAGATCAGGACGACGTCGCCCTGCTTCATGTCCGCGCCGTTGCGCGAGACGAGCTGCCGGTAGGCGGTGGAGTTGACGAGGCCGGGCGAGGCGGCTTCCTCCCAGGTCAGGTGGTCCGGCTTCGGCATCAGCTGGTTGGCCTTGACCAGCGCGATCTCGGCGAGGCCGCCGAAGTTCGTCTCGAAGCCCCAGATCCGCTGCTCGGTGTCGAGCATGGTGTCGTTGTGCCCGTCGGGGCCCTCGAGCTCGACGTTCAGGCAGTGCGCGACGACCTCGTCGCCGGGCTTCCAGTTGTGCACGCCGACACCGGTCCGCAGCACGACGCCGGACAGGTCCGAGCCGACGACGTGGTACGGCAGGTCGTGCCGCTTGGCCAGCGGCGAGAGCTTCCCGTACTTCTTGAGGAACTTGAACGTCGGGATCGGCTCGAAGATCGACGTCCACACGGTGTTGTAGTTGATGGCGCTCGCCATGACGGCGACCAGCGCCTCACCGGGGCCGAGTTCGGGCACCGGGACGTCGTCGACGTGCAGCGACTTGCGCGGATCCTTGTCCCGGCTCTCGAGGCCTTCGAACATGTCGACCTCGTCCGCGTGCACGGTGACCCCGCGGTAGCTCTCGGGCACGGGCAACGAGCCGACCGCAGCGGCCTCGCCGGTCAGGATGGCCTGCTGGATCTCGCCGAGCTGCGTCATCGGTTCCTCCGCGGAGATGGGGGGCGTTGGCGGCAGAAATTACTCGCCGGTAACACGCGCCCACAACTGTACGAGACGGACAGCACGATTACACGCCGAACTGTGACCGGGTTACCTTGACCGGCTGGCCAGTCAAGCGGATCATCAACGTCGGGTACACCCACCCGACCAGCAGTTTCACCGACGGAGGTGAGCACGAATGAGTGAAGTCTCTACGCGCGCGTGGACCCGGCCCCATGACTGGGCCGAGGTCGTCATCGGGGTGGTCGCCGCTCTTTCACCCCTTTGGCTGAGCACGGACACGACCGCGATGTGGACGATGGTCGTCCTGGGCGCGCTGATCGCACTCGACGGCCTGGTTTCGCTGGCGATGCCGGGCATGGTCTACGGCGAAGGCATCCAGATCGCGCTCGGCGTGCTGCTCTTCATCGCGCCGTGGGTGATGGGGTACACGGAGTTCAACGGCGCGTCCTGGACGTCCTGGATCGCCGGGGTGCTGACGGTCATCGCCGGCGCGGCCGCGATGCCGGTGGCGAACGCCGCGCACCGCACGGCCGGGCAGCACTGACGACACAGGAGGCACGGGCATGACCGAGGATTCGGCGAAGGAGCGCATCCTCTGCGCAGCCGAGGCGCTCTTCGCCGAGTCCGGCTTCGACGCCACCCCGACGTCCCGCATAGCGGAGCAGGCGGGCGTGCCGAAGGGGCTGGTGCACTACTACTTCCGCCACAAGTCCGACCTGTTGACGGCGCTGGTCGAGCGCCTCCCGGACGAGCGCATAGAGCCGGCGGTGGTGGTGGTCCCTGGCGACCTGGCGGGCAGCTTGAGGCGGCTGGTCCGCGAGCTGGACCACCGCTTCAGCAGGTCGCTGGGCCTGTCACACCTGCTGTGGCGCGAGGCGGACACGCACCACGTGGTGCGGGACGCGTTGCACGAGCGCTTCCAGGTGCTGGTGAGGCAGGTCCGAGCGGTGATAGTGGCGGCAACAGGCGGCGGAGTGCCGACGGCCGACGTGGATCGGGCATCGGGCCTGCTGGCGCGCGCGGTGAGCCACCGGCACGCGACGGCGCGGCACGCGGAGGACGACCTGCCGGCGGAGTTCGACGGCGAGCTGACGTTCATCGCCGACGCGCTCTCGTCGAAGGCCGCGCCGGCTTAGCTGGGCTGCGCTGGGGCGGCCGGGTTGCGCCGGGTTGCGCCGGGTTGGCCGGGTTGGCTGGGCTGCGCCGGGCTGGCTGGGCCGCGCTGGGTTGGCTGGCTGCGCCGGCTTAGCCAGGCTGCGTTGGGTTGGCTTGGCCCCGAGCCGCCGCTTGGCCGATGGGCTGTGCGGCCGGGCTACCTCGTGGCGCTGCTCGGCTCGCCGTGGCCGCGCGCCCGTTTCTTGGCACGGGCGTGCGGCTCCGCGTCGAACCGTTGCGGCGGAACGGGTCAGTGGGCCGCGTTGTCCTTGGCCGGCTCCACCAGCTCCACCAGCACTCCGCCCGCGTCCTTCGGGTGGACGAAGTTCACCCTGCTGTTCGATGTGCCCCGCTTCGCCTCCTCGTACAGCATGCGCAGGCCCTTTTCGCGCAGGGCCGCCGCCGCCGCGTCCACATCGGACACGCGGTACGCCAGCTGCTGCAGGCCGGGGCCGCTCTTGGACAGGAACTTGCCGATCGCCGAGTCGTCGCGGAGTGGGGCCAGGAGCTGGATCTGGGTCTCCGTGCCCGCCGTGCCCGGGGCGCGCAGCATCGCCTCGCGTACCCCCTGCTCCTCGTTCACCTCCTCGTGCGCGACCTCCAGGCCGAAGTGCGCGCGGTGGAACTCGATGGCCGCGTCGAGGTCGGGGACCGCGATGCCGACGTGGTCGATGGCCGTCACGAACGGCCGCAGGGCGTCATTCATGGAGGCAGGATAGGGGGCGCGCGGGGCGCGTCGAGGCCGAATCGTCGCGTGCCCCGCCTCACACTGGCTCCATCAAGAAGCCCTGCTCCCGGGTATGGTCGGGAAAACTGCCCATGCGCCGATGCTTGGAGGACGCCGTGTCCGGTTCCGTGATCCTGGGTGCCGCCCGTACGCCGATCGGGCGCCTGCTCGGCTCCCTCAAGGACTTCACGGGAGCCCAGCTGGGCGGGGTTGCGATCAAGGCGGCCCTCGAGCGCGCCGGGGTCTCCCCGGAAGCCGTGCAGTACACGATCATGGGCCAGGTGCTGACCGCCGGCGCCGGGCAGATCCCGGCCCGCCAGGCCGCGGTCGCCGCCGGCATCCCGATGGGCGTGCCCGCCCTGACGATCAACAAGGTCTGTCTCTCCGGCCTCGACGCCATCGCGCTCGCGGACCAGCTCATCCGCGCCGGCGAGTTCGACCTCGTCGTCGCCGGCGGGCAGGAGTCGATGACCCAGGCACCGCACCTGCTGCCCAAGTCGCGCTCCGGCTACAAGTACGGCGACACCTCGCTCGTCGACCACATGGCCCACGACGGCCTCTTCTGCGCCTTCGACCAGGTCGCCATGGGTGCCTCGACGGAGAAGTACAACTCCCGCTACGGCGTGACCCGCGAGCAGCAGGACGCGTTCTCCGCCCGCTCCCACCAGCGCGCCGCCGAAGCCATCAAGAACGGCTACTTCGCCGACGAGATCGCGCCGGTCTCCATCCCGCAGCGCAAGGGCGACCCGGTCGTCTTCGACACCGACGAGGGCGTCCGCGCCGACACCACCGCCGAAAGCCTCGCCAAGCTGCGCCCCGCCTTCGCCTCCGACGGCACCATCACCGCCGGCTCGGCCTCGCAGATCTCCGACGGCGCCGCCGCCGTCGTCGTCGCGAGCCGCGCGAAGGCCGAAGAGCTCGGCATCACGCCGCTCGCCGAGATCGGCGCGCACGGTGTCGTCGCCGGGCCCGACGCGAGCCTGCACGAGCAGCCGTCGAACGCCATCCTCGCCGCGCTGGCGAAGGCGAACCTGACCGCCGACGCGCTCGACCTCGTCGAGATCAACGAAGCCTTCGCCGCCGTCGGGCTCGTCTCGACCGAGAAGCTCGGCCTCGACCCGGAGAAGGTCAACGTCAACGGCGGCGCCATCGCCCTCGGCCACCCGATCGGCGCCTCCGGTGCCCGGCTCGCCGTGCACCTGATCCACGAGCTGCGCCGCCGTGGCGGCGGGCTCGGCGCGGCCGCGCTGTGCGGTGGCGGTGGCCAGGGCGACGCCCTGCTGCTGCGGGTGCCGTCCGCGTAAGTGGCCGGACCACTCGACCTCGACGACCTCGTCGGCCGCGCGCGGGACGGACAGGCCCGTGCCGTCGCGCGGCTGCTGTCGCTCGTCGAGGACGCCCACCCCCGCGTCGCCGAGATCGCACGGGCGCTGACCCCGTACACCGGGCGGGCCCGGGTCGTCGGGCTCACCGGGCCGCCCGGTGTCGGCAAGTCGACATCGACCTCGGCGCTGCTCACCGCGTTGCGTGCGGAGGGCAAGCGGGTCGGCGTGCTCGCCATCGACCCGTCTTCGCCGTTTTCGGGCGGGGCACTGCTCGGCGACCGGATCCGGATGACCGAGCACGCCACCGACCCGGGCGTGTTCATCCGCTCGATGGCCACCCGCGGACACCTCGGCGGGCTCTCGTGGGCGACGCCACAGGCGGTGCGGGTGCTCGACGCGGCCGGCTTCGACGTCGTGCTGATCGAGACCGTCGGTGTCGGTCAGTCCGAAGTGGACGTCGTGAAACTCGCCGACACCACGGTGGTGCTGCTCGCCCCGGGCATGGGTGACGGCATCCAGGCCGCGAAGGCCGGCGTGCTGGAGATCGCCGACGTGTTCGTCGTGAACAAGGCGGACCGCGAGGGCGCCGACGCCACGGTGCACGACCTCAAGCAGATGATCTCCTTGGCCCGCCGGGAGATCCGCGGACCGAGCTGGCGCCAGCCGATCGTGCGGACCGTCGCGGCGAAGGGCGAGGGCGTCGACGAGGTCGTGGAAGCGCTGGCTGCGCACCACGACTGGCTGGTGGCGCACGACGAGCTGGCCCGGCGCCGGGTGGCCCGGGCGCGTGACGAGGTCGAGGCCATCGCGCTCCGGCGGCTGCGGGCCGAGCTGGTGGACCTGCGCGGCGGGGGACGGCTCGCCGGCGTCGCCGAGCGGGTCGTGGCGCGGGAGCTCGATCCCTTCGCCGCGGCCGAAGAACTGATCGCGGATCTGCGGGGGTAGCGCCCCGGGCTCGCCGGTTGGCCATCTGTGGCGGCACCTCACGGCGGCCGTGCGCCGGAAGGCCGACGCGAGCCGTGTGAGCAGAAAGCGTGCCACCACAACAGGTCTTCGGCGCAACGTCATGATGCCCTCCTCTTCGTTCGCGGCGGGATTGCCGTGTGCCGACCATCGTGCGCCGGGGGTCCGACAATTTCCGGGGTGTGGGCGCCGAGGTTCACCCGATGGACTGACGAGGGCGACTTTCGCCGGTTCTGGCTGTCGGTGCCGGGCCCTAGACTGCGGGGCGCTCCGGAACCGGGCGATCACTGGGAGGGCGTGCAGGATGAAGAAGACACTCGTCACCGCGCTGGCGGCGGGCGCGTTGTTCGTGGCCGGGAACGGCGTCGCCACGGCGGCCGACGCGCCGCCGCCGAAGACGACCCACGGACCGTGCCAGTACACCGAAACCCCGGACGAACCGCCCGCGCGCCCGGTGCCGCTGCCACCCGACCCGCGGCACACGCCGAGCCGCGGCAAGGTCGACGTCGCCATCCCGACCAGCCAGGGTGCGCTGCCGCTGACGCTCGACCGCGCGAAGGCGCCGTGCACCGTGCAGGGCTTCCTGCACCTGGCACGGCACCGGTTCTACGACCACACGGTGTGCCACCGGCTGACCGCGTACCCGACGTTGAAGGTGCTGCAGTGCGGCGACCCGACCGCGACCGGTGAAGGCGGGCCGGGCTACAAGTACAAGGACGAGCTGCCGGTCGACCTGCCGCCGGCGCCGACCGACCCGACCGGCGCCCGCCGCGTCTACGCGCGCGGCCTGCTCGCGATGGCCAACGCGGGACCGGACACGAACGGCTCGCAGTTCTTCGTCGTCTACGGCGATTCCGCGTTGCGGCCGAACTACACGGTGTTCGGCACGGTCGGTGCGGAAGGGTTGCGGACCCTCGACAAGGTCGCGGCCGGCGGGATCCAGCCGACCGCGGAGGACCCGGCGCCGGTCGACGGCACGCCGGTGCTGCGGACGGAACTGCTCCGGGTTCGGCCGGACTGCTGGTTCTGACGGTGGTCGCGGGCCGCTCCGGTGGGGCGGCCCGCGGGTATCACGTGTGATTGGAGGCATCTCGCGTGATTGGAGGGTCGACTCGAGTGATTGGAGGGTCGACTCGCGTACCTGGGCGGACGACACGCGTACCCGGGGGCGTGACTCGTGTGGCTGGGGGCGGGATTCGCGTGATTGGGGGCGGGATTCGCGTGATTAAGGGCGGGACTCGTGTGATTGGGGGCGGGACTCGCGTGATTGGGGGCGGAAGTGGTTAGGGGGTTGCTTCGGCTAGGGCCTCTACCAGGTTTTGGGTTGCGCCGGTGAATGCGTGCTTGGGGGTTGCCGCGTAGCCGACCAGCAGGCCGCCGGGGGCGTTGGGGGTCATCCAGTGGCCGGCCAGGCCCTCGATGCCGATCGAACGGCGGCGGCAGGCGGCCAGGGCCGTGGCCTCGGAGGGGCCGTCCGGGGGGAGCATCAGCAGCAGGTGCAGGCCGGCCGCGATGCCGTGCGGCCGGACCGAGTCCGGGAGGGCCGCCAGCAGGCGGGTGCGGCGCGAGCGGTACTCCGCGCGGCTGCGGCGGACGTGCCGGTCGTAGGCACCCGAGTCGATCAGCTCGGCCAGCGCCAGCTGGTTCAGCAGTGCCGGGCGGGAGCCGCTGTCGGCCATCGCCGCGCGGACCGGCTCCACCAGTGACCGGGGCAGGACCAGCCACGCGAGGCGGAGGGCCGGGGCGAGCGTCTTGCTGGCCGTGCCCGCGTACACCACCCGCTCCGGGGCCAGGGCCTGCAACGCCCCGACTTGCTGGCGGTCGAAGCGGAACTCGCCGTCGTAGTCGTCCTCCAGCACGTACGCGCCCGATTCGCCCGCCCAGCGGGCCAGCGCCGCTCGGCGCGGTGGGGCCAGTGTGACACCCGTGGGGTACTGGTGCGCCGGGGTGACGACCACCGCCGGACTGTCCAATGCGGACACGTCGATGCCGTGGCCGTCGACGTCCACGCCGACGATCCGCGGGCCCTGCGCCGCCGCGATCGAGCGGTACATGCCCAGCGAGGGGTTCTCGAACGCCATCTCGCCCGTACCCAAGGAGAACAAGGCACGGGACACCACCGCGATGGCGTGGGAAAACCCGTGGCACACCACGATCCGCGCCGGGTCGGCGACCACCCCGCGAGCCCGCGCCAGATAGCCGGCGAGGGTGTCCCGCAGCTCCGGTGCGCCCAGCTCCGACTCGTAGCCGAACGCCGACGCCGGCGTCCGCAGCAGGGCCCGGCGGGTCGCGGTCAGCCAGGCCTGCCGCGGGAACGCCGTCAGGTCCGGACGGCCCGGACGCAGGTCCCAGCGCGGTGCCGGGTCGCGCGGGGCCTGCCGGGGCGCCGACTGGGGGAGCGAACCCGCCGTCGCCACCCGGGTCGGCGCGCCCTGGGCCGTGCGCAGGTAGCCCTCGGCGGCGAGGTCGGCGTACACGCGCGTGACCGTGCCGCGGGCGACGCCGAGGTCGTGGGCCAGCGCGCGGGTCGAGGGCACCGCCGCGCCCGCCTGCCAGCGGCCGTCGCGGATGGCCGCGCGGATCGCCGCCGCGAGCCCGGCGCGGCCGGACGCGGGCTGCCAGCCGAGGTGGACGTCGAGCCCGGAACTGGACCACGATTCCGTCATGTGACTGGACCATACCCGTGGACCAGTTCGCACTAGCGTGGAAGGCATGAGCAAGCGAATCGCGCTCGGGGGCGCCCCCGAGCTCTACCAGGCGATGGCGAACCTGCAGGCCGAGGTGAACAAGGCCGGCGCCAACGCGGGGCTCGACCCCAAGCTGCTGGAACTGGTGAAGACCCGCGCGTCGCAGATCAACGGCTGCGCGTACTGCCTCGACATGCACTCCCGCGACGCGCTCGAGCTGGGCGAGTCGCCGCGGCGGCTGTTCGTGCTCGACGGCTGGCGCGAGACCGACCTGTTCACCGAGCAGGAGCAGGCCGCCCTCGCCCTCACCGAAGCCATGACGAAGCTGTCCGCGACGCAAACGGTGCCCGACGACGTCTACGAGCAGGCGGCGAAGGTGTTCACCGAGGACCAGTACCGCGCGGTGGCGTGGGAGATCATCGCCATCAACAGCTGGAACCGGATGACCATCACCAGCCACACGCCGCTGCCGAAGCGGGACGCGTGAGCGCCGCCGCGCTCAAGGCGCTGCACGTCCCCGGCAAGCCGCTGATCCTGCCGAACGCCTGGGACGCCGACACCGCGAAGCTCGTCGAGGCCGCCGGGTTCCCCGCCGTCGCGACCAGCTCGGTCGCCGTGGCGGCCGCGCTCGGGTTCGCCGACGGCGAGCAGGCGCCCGCGGCCGAGATGTTCGCCGCCGCCGCGCGGATCGCGAAGGCGGTCGACGTCCCGGTGACGGTCGACGCCGAGTCCGGTTACGGCCTCTCCGGCGCCGAACTGGCGGCCCGACTGCTCGACGCGGGCGCGGTCGGCTGCAACTTCGAAGACACGGACCACGCCACCGGCGACGTCCGGCCGGTCGCCGAGCAGGCGGCCCGGATCGCCGCCCTGCGCGAGGCGGCGGGAGACGGCCTGGTGATCAACGCCCGCGTCGACTCCTTCCGCGGGGTGGACCCGGAAGAGGCGCTCGAAGCGGGCATCGCCAGGGCGAAGGCCTATCTCGACGCGGGCGCCGACTGCGTCTACCCGATCCACCTGAAGGCGCCGGAGCTGATCGCGGAGTTCGTGCGGGAGACCGGCGCCGCGGTCAACGTGACCGCGTGGCCGGGCAGCCCGGGCCTGGAAAGCCTCGCCGATCTGGGGGTGGCGAGGATTTCGCTGGGCGGCGGGCTCTGGCACCACCTGCGGAAGCAGTTCGAGGCCGCCGTGCAGGGCGTCGCGGAAGGCAAGCTGCCGTACTGAATGGCCGAAGGCCGCCGCGAGGGGATCGGGAACACCCTCGCGACGGCCTTCGGGGTCGTGCCGCCGGAAACCCGGCCGCTAGTGCGCGACCGCCTTCTCGGCGCCCGCACCGGTGAGGGAGCGGACCTCCATCTCGGCGTACTTCTTCTCGTCGTGCTCCTTGGACAGGACCGTGCCCAGCCAGCCCAGGATGAACGCGGCCGGGATCGAGACGATGCCCGGGTTGCTCAGCGGGAACCAGGCGAAGTCCGCGGTCTTGATCATCGACGTGCTCTTGCCCGACACCGCGGGCGAGAAGACGATCAGGATGATCGTGATCGCCAGGCCGCCGTAGATCGACCACAGCGCGCCCTGGGTGTTGAACCGCTTCCAGAACAGCGAGTAGAGGATCGTCGGCAGGTTCGCCGACGCCGCCACCGCGAAGGCCAGCGCGACCAGGAACGCCACGTTCTGCCCGTTGGCCAGGATGCCGCCGCCGATGGCGAGGATGCCGATCACCACCGCGGTGATCCGGGCGACCTTGACCTCCGAGTCCGGCGACGTCTTGCCGCGCTTGACGACGTTCGCGTAGACGTCGTGGGCGAAGGACGCCGACGCCGTGATCGTCAGGCCGGCGACCACCGCGAGGATCGTCGCGAAGGCGATCGCGGAGATCAGGCCCAGCAGCACCGGCCCGCCCAACTCCAAAGCGAGCAGCGGTGCGGCGGAGTTGACCCCGCCCGGCGCCTTCTTGATCGTGTCCGGCCCGACCAGCGCACCGGCGCCGTAGCCGAGCACCAGCGTCAGCAGGTAGAACAGGCCGATCAGGGCGATCGCCCAGACGACCGAGCGCCGCGCGTCGCGGGCCGTCGGCACCGTGTAGAAGCGCATCAGCACGTGCGGCAGGCCCGCCGTGCCCAGCACCAGCGCGATGCCGAGGGAGAAGAAGTCCAGCTTGGACGTGCCGGTGGCGCCGTACTGCTTGCCCGGGCCGAGCAGCGATTCCCCGGCCTTGCCCGCCTTGTCGACGGCGGCCTGCAGCAGGCTGGAGAAGTTGAAGCCGTACTTGCCGAGCACCCAGAGGGTGATCGCGAGCGTGCCGACGATCAGCAGCGCCGCCTTGATGATCTGCACCCAGGTGGTGCCCTTCATACCGCCGATCAGGACGTAGGCGATCATGATGACGCCGACCACGGCGATCACCAGCGCCTGCGCACCGGTGCCTTCGACGCCGAGCAGCAGGGCCACCAGGCCGCCCGCGCCCGCCATCTGCGCGAGCAGGTAGAAGAACGACACGGCCAGTGTCGACGTCGCGGCCGCGGCCCGCACCGGGCGCTGCTTCATCCGGAAGGCCAGCACGTCGCCCATCGTGAACTTGCCGGTGTTGCGCAGCAGTTCCGCGACCAGCAGCAGCGCGACGAGCCACGCCACCAGGAAGCCGATCGAGTAGAGGAAGCCGTCGTAGCCGTTGATCGCGATCGCGCCGGCGATGCCGAGGAACGACGCCGCCGAGAGGTAGTCACCCGAGATCGCGATGCCGTTCTGCGGGCCGGTGAAGGCGCGGCCGGCGGCGTAGTAGTCCGACGCCGTCTTCGTGTTGCGGCTGGCCCGGAACACGATCACCAGCGTGATGATCACGAAGAGGGCGAAGATGCCGACGTTGAGGAGCGGGTTGCTGCCCTCAACGCCCGCGGCGAGAGTGGCGGTGCTCATCCGTGCTCCTTCGCAGTGTCGTTTTCAATGTCCTCACGGATCTTCTCCGCGACCGGGTCCAGCTTCCGGTTCGCGTACCGGACGTAGAGGCCGGTGATGACGAACGTCGAGACGAACTGCAGCAGGCCGAAGATCAGGCCGATGTTGATGTTGCCGAGCACCTTGGTGCTCATGAAGCCGTGCGCGTAGTCCGCGAGGAGCACGTACAGCAGGTACCAGACGAGGAACACCGCCGTCATCGGGAAGACGAACCGGCGCAGGCGGCTGCGCAGCTCGCGGAACTCGGTGCTCTCGTGTGCTCGTTCCCAGATCGTTTCTGAGGTCTCCGGGGGCCCGCCGGTGTCCGTCGTGCTCATCGCTGCTCCCTGCGACGCTGCGGAAAGTGACGTGCGACACCGTAGGGACCCGTGAGGGCTGAGTGAAGGTTCAACGGTTCAACAGCCGGGCCAGACGACGAACGGTTGACGAACGGTCGCGCGAACCCGTCGAACGGGGTTCGTCCAGGTGCAGGCGCAACATGGCCGACGTCGACCAGGCGGGTGGCCTGCCCCGCAGCGAGACCAGTGCCATTACGCCGAACGCCAACGGTACCGACCAGGGTGCCGGTTGCTGCACCAGAATCGCCACCCAGCCGTGCAGTGGCGGCCCCGCAAGGGCGTAGAGGATCGAGGCGGTCGACGCCACCAGCCCGGTCAGCACGCCGGCGATCCCGCCGGTCGCGGTCAGCCGCGGCCACCAGATGCCGAGCACCAGCAGCGGGCAGAACGTCGACGAGGCCACCGTGAAACCCCACGTGACCAGCACACCGGCGTCGAGCTCGGCCGAGCGCAGGGCCAGCAGCACCATCACCGCGGCGACGCCGAACACGGCGATGCGCAGCCGTCGCAGCCCGCCGGGGACGAGGTCGTGCGCGAGCGCGCCGGACATCACCAGCAGCAGCCCGAGCGACGTCGCCAGGAAGGCGGCGAACGCGCCCGCGGTCAGCAGCGCCGTGAACAGCCCGCCCGCCCAGCCGCTGTCCACCTGGGCCGGCAGCGCGACGACCACGGTGTCCGTCGCACCCGAGAGGTACAACCCGGGGACGAGCACCCGGCCGAGCACGCCGTAGACGCCGGGGAAGAGGTAGAAGACGCCGAGCAGCGCGACGGTGATGGCGGCGGTGCGGCGCGCGGCGCGGCCGTCCGGGCTGGTGTGGAAGCGCATGAGGACGTGCGGCAGGCCCATCGTGCCCAGCATGGTGGCGATGAGGACGGCCCAGGTGCCGAGCAGCGGGTAGCCCTGGTCGCCGAGGTCGAGCAGCGGGCGCTGCCAGTCGGGGCCGCCGAGCGCGGCGCCGCCGCGGACCGCGGGCACGGCCGCGCCGGTGCCGAACACGACCTCGTCCTGGCTGTGCGCGGTGAACTCGCCCGGTGGCAGGGTTTCGACGACGCCGTTGCGCCGCACCGGGGTCGGCTCGCGGATCTCCATGGTGACGTCGACCTCGAACCGCACCGGCGTCTCGCGGGCGAAGTGGGTGAACTCGACGGGGTTGAGCGCGTCGGTCCGGTTGACCGCGCCGGCCTGCAGCGCCAGCCAGATCGCCGGGATGAGGAACAGCAGCAGTTTCAGCACGAACTGGAACGCCTGCACGTACGTCGCCGCGCGCATCCCGCCCAGTGCCAGGGTGACGCTGACCGCGGCGCCGGCCAGCACCACGCCGACCCAGTACTGCGTGCCGCCGACCGCGGCGAGCACCAGGCCGGCGGTGCGGAACTGCGGGACGACGTAGATCGTGCCGATCACCAGGATGACCACCGCGGCCAGGCGGCGCAGCGCGGGGGAGTTGAGCCGGGCTTCGGCGAAGTCGGGGACGGTCAGCGCGCCCGACCGCCGCATCGGCGCGGCGACGAGCACGAGCATCGCGATGTAGCCGGCGGTGAAGCCGACCGGGTACCACAGCGCCCCGATGCCGTCCTTGACGACGAGCCCGGCGATGCCGAGGAACGACGCCGCGCTCAGGTACTCGCCGGAGACGGCGGCGGAGTTGACCAGCGGCGAGATGCGGCGCGAGGCGACGAGGAAGTCCGACGTCGTGCGCATGGCGGCGACCCCGCGGACGCCGATCAGCAGCGTCACGAGCACGACCGGCGCGACGGCGAGCGCGACGCCCACTAGCCTGCCCTGCCGCACTCATGCGCCCCAATGTGGCGTTCGGTGCGTTGAGTGGAACAGCGGCGCGAAGCGCCTCCGTTGAGGGTGGTGGCGGGGGCATGGATGGAGCACCGAACGCCACATTGGGTGCGTTGGACGCAACCAACGCCACATTGGGGCGCTCGGGTCACTGGTCGTCCTCGATGCGCTCGGCGCGGCGGAGCTGCCAGCGGGCCAGCAGGGCCATCGCGGGGTAGGGGAGGACCGCGAGCATCAGCCAGGACAGCGGGATGCCCAGCAGCCGCACGGAGTCCAGGCCCGGGAAGAGCGCGAAGACGCCGGGGAGGCCGAGCAGCAGCGCGAACATGAGGACCAGCGCGGGAAGGCCGCGACGGCGCTGGGCGGTGTAGAGGGCGGTGGCGCGCTGGGTGTCGCCGGCGGGCAGGCGGGGCTGGCGCCAGCGGCCGCGCGACCGGCGGCGGGCGTGGGCGAGGCGCGTCTGCGGGCTGGTGACGGCAACCCGCCGGATCCTGCTCATCGCGAATCCGATCCCAGCTGGCCGCGCTGCGCGGCTTCCAGCAGCCGGTCACGCAGGTCGCGTGCATGACGGCGGCTCACCGGGACGTCGCCCGCTTCCGTGTGGGCCAGCAGCCCGCCCGCCGTGTCGCTGCGCAGCTCCAGCACTGCGCCCACCGACAGCAGGAACCCGCGGTGCACCCGGCTGAACCCCGTGCCCTCCCAGTACTCCTCCAGCCGCGAGATCGGCATCCGCACCAGGTGGACGCCGCCGCGCGTGTGCAGGCGGACGTAGTCGCCGTGGGCCTCGACGAACAGGACGTCGTCGCGGCGGACGTACCGGGTGCGGCCGCCCGACTCGACCGGCAGCGCGGCCATCGCGTCCGGGATGGGCCGGGACGCCGGGGTCGCCATCCGCAGCACCTTCGCCAGTGCCGCGGCCAGCCGTTCGGTGCGGACCGGTTTGAGCAGGTAGTCGACGGCGCCGATGCCGTACGCCGCCACCGCGTGGCCGTCGTGCGCCGTGACGAACACGATCACCGGTGGCTCGCTCAGCTTCGCCAGCAGGGATGCCAGCTCCAGGCCGTCGAGGCCCGGCATCGAGATGTCGAGGAACACCGCGTCGAAGCGGTCCGCCTGAAGCAGCTTCAACGCCTTCAGCGCGTCACCCGCTCCGACGACTTCGCCGACTTCGGGCGCTTCACGCAGCATCGTGCAGAGTTCGTCCAGCGCCGGTGGCAGGTCGTCGACGGCGAGGACGCGGAGCCCGGTCACGGCAGCACCCCCGGCTGGAACCGCGGCACGCGCACGATCACCCGGGTGCCCGCGCCGACCTCGGTTTCGACGGTCAGGCCGTACCAGGCGCCGTAGACGTCCCGCAGCCGTCTGTCCACATTGGCCAGCCCGAGCCCGGCCGGGTCGTCCTCGCCGGTGCGCCCGGCCAGGATGTCCGCGGCCCGTTTCGGGTCCATGCCGACCCCGTCGTCCTCGACGAAGATCACGCAGTCGTTCCCTTCCGCCTGGCCGTGCACCTGGACCTGCCCGGTGCCCGACCGCGGCTCGATGCCGTGCCGGATCGCGTTCTCCACCAACGGCTCCAGCACCAGGTACGGCACGGCGACGGCGAGGATCTCCGGCGCGACCCGCACCTGGACGCGCAGCCGTTCGCCGAGCACCGCCTTCTGCAGCGCCAGGTACGTCTCGATCGCGCGGAACTCCTCGGCGACCACGGTGTACTCGCCGTGGCGGGCCAGGCTGTAGCGGGTGTAGTCGGCGAAGTCGAGCATGAGGTCGCGGGCGCGGTCGGGGTCCGAGCGCACCAGCGACGCGATGACGGTCAGGGCGTTGTAGACGAAGTGCGGTGACATCTCCGCCCGCAGCGCCCGCAGTTCGGCCTGCGCCGCCTGTTCCGCCGACGCCTCGAGCCGCCCGCGTTCCAGTGCCTGCACGACGAGGTCGGCGGCCTGGGCCGCGGCCGTCTCGCGGACGTCGCCGACGACCAGCAGCGCCCCGGCCAGCTCGTCGCGGACGTGCAGCGGCAGCACCAGGACGTCCGGCGCGGACTCGGGTTCCTCGCTGTGGAGCACGCTGTCGAGCACCGCCGCGACGACCGCGTCCGGCCCGGGCCGTCCCGACCACAGCAGGGAGCCGGACAGGTCGGTGAGGCCGAGGCCGGGGAAGCCGAAGAGCCGCCGCAGGTGGTGCGCGGCGCGGCGGGCGGCGGTGCCCGACAGGCCGTCGCGCAGGTCGTCGGTGACGCGGCGCGCGGCGGCGAGCACCGGCAGCGGATCGGCGCGGGACGCCGGGCGCAGGTGCACGGTCGGGCCTCCCCTCGGCGGCGGTGTCCAGGGCAGTAGATCCTACGGCTACGCGGGGCCGTCGCGGTCGGCCAGCACCTGGGCGTGGCGGCGGAAGCGGCGCCAGGTCCGGTAGTGGTCGATCGGCGTGACGGTGCCCAGCAGGCTCGAGTTCGCCGGGTACGGCCGGTCCGGCAGCGAGATCCACCCGGTCGTGCGGGTTTCCTTGACCGCCACCGGCACCGGCCGGAACGTCGTCGGGTCGAGGCCGTCGCTGTGCCGGACGACCTCGTCGAAGAACCACGCCGACGTGATCAGCGCCAGCACGCCGCGCGACGCCCGCAGCGCCTCCTTCAGCGGTTTCGCCTCCAGCAGCCGGAACGTCTGGTTGATCGCCGGCGCGGTGACGCCGTGCTCGTCGTAGGCGATCTCGCCCGCGTGCAGCGCCATCCGGAGCCGGATCCGGGCGCCGGGGTCGTGCGTGCGGTTGTGCCGGTGCAGCGCCACGGCGAGCGCGGTGGGCAGGAACTCGACGAAGAGCCCCTTCGGCACCTCCGGCGGGACGAGGACGAAGACGCCGTCGCCGCAGTCCTCGCGCCGGCAGTCCGCCCACGGGACGCCGGCGTCGTCGAACGCCCGGCAGAGCGCGCGGTACAGCCCTTCGCGCAGCGCCAGGCGATGGGGTGTGGTCCTGCGCTGGTCGCCGTAGCCCTCGACGTCCACGGCGAAGATCGTCCGGTGCAAAGCCGGCCGCTCGTACTTCATCGCACCCTCCCTGCGATCATGCATCTGGAAGTGCAGATGCATGTGCAGATGAGTGTGGCGCGAGACACCCGTCCGGGCAAACGGACAGTGCGGTGAGCGGTTCCCCCACCGCGGTGACCGGTAGTGGTTGTTCACCGCCGGTGAACAACCCTGGTCAGGGCCCTGCGGACGCGGTGCGCACCGCTCGCAGGACCCTGACGGACGGGTATCAGCAGCTCTGCTTGTAGAAGTACTGCGAGTTGGCGTCCATGTCGGCCTTCGTGATCGAGTGCAGCTCCGCGGTGAGGTTCCGCGTCACCGGCTTGCCCTCGATGGCCGCGACGGCCTGCTGGACGCCCTGGGTGCCGATCGAGGCCGGGTCCTGGGCGATCAGGGCCTGGTACTGGCCGTTCTTGAGGCCCTCGACCTCGGACGGGCTCGCGTCGAAGCCGATCAGGTTGACCGCGCCGACCTTGCCCGCGTTGCGCAGGCCGGTCGCCGCGCCTTCGCCGGTGTTGAGGTTGGTCGCGAAGACGCCGATGAGGTCCGGGGTCGACGACAGCGCCGCCGTCACCTTGGCCGCCGCCTGCTCCGGCTCGTTCTGGGTGAACTGGACGCCGATGGACTTCAGGTTCGGGGTGTTCTTCAGCTCGTCCTCGAACCCCTTGGCGCGTGCGGCGGTCGTGGACGTGCCCGCGATCGTGTCGAGCACCAGCACCGAGCCGCTCTTGCCGCCGGCCAGCTTGGCCATCGTCTGGGCCGCGAGCTTGCCGCCCGCGGCGTTGTCCGACGAGATCGACGACGCGGCCACGCTCGTGTCCTTCAGCGCGGTGTCGACCTCGACGATCTTCGTGCCGCGCGCCTTGACCTGCTGGATCGGCGCCAGCATCGCCGTGTCGTCGGTCGGGGCGATGAGCAGGGCCGCCGGCGGGTTCGCGCCGAGCGCGTTGACCAGCTGGGTCTGCAGGGGAGCGTCGAACTTCTGCGGCGCCTGGGTGGTCAGCTCGTAGCCGAGCTTCTCCGCCTCGGCCTGCGCGCCGCACTGCAGCGAGATGTAGAACGGCTCGGCCTGCACACCCGGGATCAGCGCGAGCTTCTTGCCGCCGACCGGCGCGGCCGAGTTGCCGGACCCGGTCTGCCCGACCGTGCCGGAGCCGCACGCGGTGAGCAGGGCGGCGGCGGAGACCACGGCACCCATGGCGGTGAGAGTCTTGGTCAGTTTCATAAGCACCTCGTTGTACTTGGGGGACTGTACTTGTGTGTGGGTCAGCGGGAGTTGCGGCGACGGCGGCGGCGCTGGTCGAACCAGACCGCGGCGACCAGGACCCAGCTGACGATGAACATCTGCCAGAAGTCCTGGACGTGGATGATGTTGAAGCCCTTGCGCAGCACCGCGGGGATGAAGACCCCGATCACCGTGCCCAGGATCGTGCCGACGCCGCCGAAGAGGCTCGTCCCGCCCATCACGACCGCGGCGATGGCGTTGAGGTTGTCGGTGGTGTGCCCGGAGATGGTGGTCGAGTTGTAGTAGGCCAGCGAAAGGAACCCGGCGATCCCCGCGAGGAAGCCCGTCAGCGTGTACACCTTGAGCAGGTGCGCGGTGACGCCGATGCCGGCCCGGCGCGCGCCCTCGGCGTTGGAGCCGACGGCGAAGGTGTACCGCCCGAACTTCGTCGTCCGCAGCAGCCACGCGCCGATCACCGTGATCACGACGGCCACGATCACCAGGTTGGGCACGATGCCGAAGGACGTGCCGTAGCCCAGGGTCTGGGTGAGCTCGGCCGGCACGGTGCGCAGGTCCGAGCCGCCGTTGAGCAGGTACGCGGTGGCCAGCGCGGCCCCCATCGTGCCGAGCGTGACGATCAGCGCCGGGATCTTCGCCACCGCGACCAGCACGCCGTTGATCACGCCCCAGATCGTGCCGGTGACCACGGCGACGACGAGCCCGACGACGATGACGCCCCAGCCCGCCTTCGACGCGTCGCCGCCGGACATCGCCTCCATCACCTTGCCCGCGACCATGCCCGCGAGGATCAGCACCGAGCCGACCGAGAGGTCGATGCCGGAGGTGATGATCACGAACGTCATGCCCACCGAAAGGATGAGCAGGACCGAGGACTCGATGAACAGCGTCTGGAAGGTGAACAGCGTCGGGAAGCTGTCCGGCGCGATGACGCTGAACAGCACGACCAGGGCCAGCAGGACGAGGCCGATCCAGAACGTGTTGGCCTCGATCAGCCGCTTGCCCAGCGGCCGCTTGCCGAAGCCCGCTTCGGGTGCCTCCTGGATGTCCTTCACAGGCGCGCTCACGCCGCCTCCTCCTGCACGAGGGCGCCGGTCATCGCGGCGACGAGGTCTTCGAGCTTCGTGTCCGGCCCGGCGAACCGGGCGACGCGCTTGCCGAGCCGCAGCACCTCGACGCGGTCGGCGACCGACAGCACCTCGGGCATGTTGTGGCTGATCAGCACCACGGCGATGCCCTTGTCGCGCACCTTCTTGATGACGTCGAGCACGCGTTCGCGCTGCACGACACCCAGCGCGGCCGTCGGCTCGTCCATGAACACGACCTTCGACGCCCACACGACCGAACGCGCCACTGCGACGCTCTGCCGCTGGCCGCCCGACAGCGAGCCGATCGGGACGTCGGTGCTCTGCAGCGTCACGCCGAGGCGCTGGAACTCCTCGATCGCCTGGCGCCGCATCTCGTTCTTGTCGAGCATGCCGAGCTTGCCGAGGATGCCCTTGCGGTGGATTTCGCGGCCGAGGAACAGGTTGGCCGCCGGGTCGAGCTCGGGCGCGACGGCGAGGTCCTGGTAGACGGTCTCGATGCCCCGCCGCCGCGCGGTCGTGGGGGAGTCGAAGTGCACTTCGGCCCCGTCGAGGAGGATCTTCCCCGACGTCGGCTGTTCCGCGCCGGAGAGGCACTTGACCAGCGTGGACTTGCCGGCGCCGTTGTCGCCGATCAAGGCCGTCACCTCGCCCGCGCGGGCCTGGAACGACGCGCCGCGCAGGGCTTCGACCGACCCGTAGTGCTTCGTCAGGTCGATCGCGTCCAGCAGGATTTCGCTCATCCGTGCCTCTCCTCCGGCGCCGGCGGGCGGCAGCGGATCACCGTCGCCGTGCCGGACAGCTCGGTCTGGCCGGCGTCGAACGGGACGACGTAGGTGTCGCCCTTCGCCAGCGCGTGCTCGCCGCCGTGCTCGGTCCGCAGCGTGCCTTCGCCGTCGAGAACGACCAGGACGGCGAAGGACGGATCGAGTGACAACGTTGTCGTCTTGTCGGTACGCAGCTGTTCGGCTCGGAAGAACCGCTCCGATCCGCCGGCCAGGAGATCCACAGTGGACGCGCGGTCGCCCGCGGTGCGCTTGATGATCGTGTCCAGGCGGTCGGCGTCCCAGCCGGACGTGTCGAGCGCTTCGATGGCGGTGTCGAAGCCGAGGCCGAGGTGGCCCTTCTCCGGCGACGCGAGGAAGTCACGCCACTCGATGGTCAGCGAGAAGTCCGTCGGCTGCTGCAGCTCGACGACGAAGACGCCCTCGCCGATCGCGTGCGGCAGCCCGGCCGGGATGTAGACGGTGTCGCCCGCGGACACCGGGACGCTGTTCAACGCGCCCAGCATCGACGGCACGTCCTGCTCGCGCGTCCACTCCGACACCGTCGCCTTCGGCAGCGTCTCCTTGAAGCCCGGGTAGACGCGCGGGTCGTCGCCGTAGGTGCCGACGACGATCCAGGCCTCGGTCTTGCCGAAGTGCGAGTCGAAGTGCCGCTTCGCGAAGGTGTCGTCCGGGTGGAAGTGCACGGGCAGCCGCTGGCCCGCGTCGAGGAGCTTGACCAGCAGCCCGGTCGACGTCCCGAGCGCTTCGACGTGCTTCGCGCCCAGCCAGCCGTTCGCGTTCGCCTCGACGGCGTCGCGCAGCCAGGCGCCGTCCGGGAGCCGGGTGAGGCCGTTGGTCTCCTGGCCGAACATCGTGGTCGCCGAGGCGACCCAGTCCTCCGGGCCGAACTTCTTGTCCGACGTGTCGCCGCGCAGTGCCGCGATGGCGTCGCCGCCGCGGTAGAACTGCGGCGGCTGGTTGGCGGGGAGCCGGATCGGTTCGAGGGTCACGGGGCGACCTCACCGGAACCACGGGCGACGAGATGCACGGGCAGGACTACCTTTCTCGGCGGGGACTGATCTCCTTGGACGCGGGCGAAGAGCAGCTCGGCCGCGGCGTGGCCCAGTGCGCTGACGTCGTGGGCGACCACGGTCACCGGCGGGTTCAGCAGGTCGGCCAGCTCGAAGTCGTCGAACCCGACCATCGCCGGGCGGCGCTCGGCGTGCGCGAGGGCACGCAGCAGGTGCACGGCGATCCGGTTGTTGCCCGCGATCACCGCGGTGGCCGCGTCCGGGCCGTCGAGCAGCCGCTTCACGGCGTTGCCGACGGCGTCCGGCGTCGGTGTCCCCATCGAAACCAGCGACTCGTCGTAGGAGATCCCGTTGCGCACGCAGCCCTCGCGGAACCCGCGCAGGCGCTCGGCCGCGGTGAAGATGTCCGGGCTGTCGCCGAGGAAGGCGATTCGCCGGTGCCCGTGCCGGGCCAGGTGCGTGACGGCCTCGATGGTGCCGCCGAGGTTGTCCACCAGCACGGTGTCGGCCACGATGTCGCCGGCCGGCCGGTCGATGAACACCACCGGCGTGCCCGCGCGCATCTCCGGCACCAGGTAGCCGTGCTGCAGGCCGGCCGGGACGACGAGGATGCCGTCCACCCGCCGCGCGCAGAACTCCAGCACGAGCTCGCGCTCGCGGTCGGAGTTCTCCTCGGACGAGCCGGTGAGCACCTGGCGCCCGAACGACGTCGCGATGCGCTCGACCGCGCGGTTCAGCTCGGAGTAGAAGGGGTTGCCGACGTCCTCGACGATCAGCCCGATGGTGCCGGTCGTCGACCCGCGGCGCAGGTTGCGCGCGCCCAGGTTGCGCCGGAACCCCAGCTGCTCGATGGCCGCCATGACCCGCTCGGCGGTGTCGGGGTGCACCGCCGGTTCGTCGTTGACCACGCGCGAGACGGTCTTGATGCTCACGCCCGCCAGCCGGGCCACGTCGCTCATCGTGGCTCGCCTGCTCGCGGTGCGCGTGCTGCCGTCCCGGTCCCGGCCCAGAGGAGACAACGTTGTCATAGTGACCGGGATTGAACTCCCCGACCGGCGCCTTGTCAACGCTTCGTGCGTGGATTGTGCCGATTCGGCTCCGCGATCGGCGGATCGTGCTGTCCGGAAGTGGACAGGTCTTGACGTGTCCCTTGACTGTCCGGTGAGCGGTTGCCGAAGGTGGCCCGGCGCGACAAGGTTGTCATGTCACCCGTTTCCGGTCGCGCTGACGAGGTGGAGAGGCGATGGCCATGGCGCGAGCGCGCTTCAGAGCCGGTTTAACTTTCCTGACACTGGCGGTGACGGCAGCGGTGGCTCCCGCTGTGCCCGCCGCAGCGGCCACGACCACGGATTTTGCGAAGTGGGTCAACCCCTTCGTGGGCACCCGGCCCGGCGGGGCCGACCACGGCACCGGGGGCGGTGCCGGCAACACGTTCCCGGGCGCGGTCGCCCCGTTCGGCATGGTCCAGTGGAGCCCCGACACGGTGAAATCCCAGCCTGGCGGCTATTTCTACGACGACAACGCCCTGACCGGGTTCAGCCTGACGCACCTTTCCGGCGCGGGCTGTTCGACCTATCAGGACATCCCGTTCATCCCTTATGTCGGTGAAGTGACGACCTCGCCGGCGACCGACCCCGGCCACTACACGTCGAAGTTTTCGCACGCCAACGAGCACGCGACAGCGGGCGCCTACGACGTCACCCTCGACAGTGGCGCGAAGGTCGAGCTGAGCGCGACCCAGCGCACCGGCTCGGCGCGCCTGACCTATCCGGCAGGCGCGTCCTCGACGTTGCTGGTCAACACGTCCGGCTCGGTCAACGGCACCGACGACGCGTCGATCACCATCGGCAAGGACACCATCAGCGGCTGGGCCACGAGCGGCCGCTTCTGCGGCGCCCGCAACAGCTACCGCGTCTACTTCTCGGCCAAGTTCGACACGCCGTTCGCGTCGATCGGCACCTGGAAGAACGGGGCCGTGACGCCGAACAAGGCCGCCGAAACCGGTGGGGCCAAGGCGAAGGTCGCGCAGCCCAACGGCGTCGACGCCTCGATCGCGCGCCCGGCCAAGGCCGCGCCGCAGAACACCACGGTCAGCGGGCCGGGCAGCGGCGGGTACGTCACCTTCGCGAACCTCAACGGCGCGCAGGTGAACGTCCAGGTCGGACTGTCCTTTGTGTCCGTCGACGGCGCGAAGGCCAACCTCAAGGCCGAGAACACCGGCAAGTCGTTCGACACGGTGGCGGCCAACGCGCGCAAGGCGTGGAACGCGCAGCTCGGCAAGATCGCCGTCACCGGTGGTTCCGACGCGGACCTGACGACGTTCTACACCTCGCTGTACCACTCGCTGATCCAGCCGAACGTGTTCTCCGACGCAGGCGGCCAGTACATCGGCTTCGACGGCCGGATCCACACCGCGGACAAGGGCCACGCGATGTACACCAACTTCTCCGGCTGGGACATCTACCGTTCGGAGATCCCGCTGCTGGCGACGATCGCGCCGAAGGAGACGTCGGACATCGTCCGGTCGATGATGGCCTACGCCGAGCAGGGCGGCTCGTGGGACCGCTGGACGGTCGCCAACGACTACACCGGTGTGATGAACGGCGACCCGTACCACATCATCGTCTCCAGCGCGTACGCGTTCGGGGCGCGGGACTTCGACGCCCAGAAGGCGTTGCTGCTCATGATCAAGGGCGCCACCCAGCCGACCCAGGGCTACACCGAGCGGCCGGGCCTGGACGACTACCAGAAGCTCGGGTACGTCCCGGGCGCGGGAGCGGACACCCTCGAGTACACCAGCGCCGACTTCTCCATCGCCCAGTTCGCGAAGCGGCTCGGCGACAGCGCGACGTACACGACGTTCATGAAGCGCGCGCAGTACTGGCAGAACCTCTACAACCCGGGGACCGGGCACCTGCAGCCGCGCAACGCGGACGGCTCCTTCTCCGGCACCTACGACCCCGCCAGCTCGCAGGGCTGGGTCGAGGGCAACGGCGCCCAGTACGAGTGGATGGTGCCCTACGACCTCGGTGGTGTCGTGACGGCGTTCGGCGGCAACACCGCGACGCAGGCCCGGCTGGACACCTTCTTCACCCAGCTGAACGCGGGCACGCAGGAGCCGTACGCCTTCATGGGCAACGAGCCGAACTCCAACGCGCCGTACGTGTATTCGTACGCGGGTGCCCCGGCCAAGACCCAGGGGATCGTGCGCCGCTCGATGGACGAGCTGTACAACCCGCGTCCCGAAGGCCTGATCGGCAACGACGACCTCGGCCAGATGTCGGCCTGGTACGTCTGGTCGACGCTCGGCCTCTACCCGGAGATCCCGGGCCGCGCCGAGACGCTGCTGGTCACGCCGCGCTTCGAGCACGCCGTGCTCACCACCGGCGCGGGCAAGAAGATCACGGTCAACGCCCCCGGCACTGGTGACTACGTGGGCAGCCTGAAGGTCAACGGCGGTGCGGCCGCGAAGGCGTGGCTGCCGGAGGCGCTGATCTCCAGCGGAGGCACGCTCGACTACACGCGGTCCGCCACGCCGACCGCGTGGGGCAGCGCGGCTGCCGACGCGCCGCCGTCGTTCCGGGAGCAGGAGAAGCCGAGCCTGTCCTTCGTGGACCCGGCCCGCGCGGTGACGCCCGCGGGGTCGACGTCGAAGGCGTCCGTGGGTGTCCAGGACCTGTCCGGCACCGCCCGGACCTGGACCTACAGCGCGGGCAGCGTCGACGGGATCACCCTGACCCCGGCGGCCGGCAGCATCGCGGTGCCCGCCGCGGGCAAAGCCCGGGCGGAGCTGACGGTGTCGGTGCCCGCGGGCCTGGCCGACGGCGCCCGGCGCATCCCGGTGACGTTCTCGTCGCCGGGGCTCGCCTCGACGCAAGCGGTGCTCACGGTGCTCGTGGCGCAGCCGAACAGCTGGCTGGCCACGGTGAACAACGCCGGCATCTCCCCGGACGCGAACTCGGGCGCGGCCAACTTCGACGGCGGCGGCTGGAGCTACTCGGCCGACGCCCTCGCCGCGGCCGGCGCCACCCCGGGCAGCACGGTCACCAGCGACGGGCTGAAGTTCACCTGGCCGTCGTTCCCGGCCGGGGACCCGGACAACGTGGTCGCCGGCGGTCAGACGGTGACCGTGAGCGGGTCCGGGCGGCTGGCGCTGCTCGGCTCGGCGTCCAACGGCAACGCGTCGGGCACGCTGACGGTGACCTACACCGACGGCACGACGTCCACCGCGACCATCGGGTTCTCCGACTGGACCCTCGGCGGCGGCGGCGCGCAACCGGCGTTCGGCAACCGGATCGTGCTGTCGACGCCGTACCGCAACGCCTCGGGCGGCGACCCGCAGCAGATCCGCACGATGGTGTTCGGCACCAACCCGATCACCCTCGACGCGGGCAAGACCGTGGCGAGCGTGACGCTGCCGTCGAACGTCAGCGGCGGGGCCCTGCACGTCTTCGCGATCGGCATCGGCGCATGAGGGGCAAGGTCCTGGCGGGCTTCCTGGCGCTCACCGCGGCCGCGACGGGGCTCACCCCCGCCGCGGCCGCGGCCGGCGGGGACGCCCTCGACGCCGTCAACACGTTCATCGGCACGCAGGACGAGGGCAACACGTTCCCGGGCGCCTCGGCGCCCTTCGGGATGACGCAGGTCAGCCCGATCACCTCGCACTACGCCGGCTACCGCTACACCGACACCGCGATCCGCGGGTTCGGGCACTTCTTCCTGTCCGGCGCGGGTTGCTGGGAGCAGGGCGGCCTGGTCTCGACCCTGCCGACGACCGGGGAAGTGGGCCCGGGCAAGGCGTTCGACACATCGAAACCGTCCACGTTCGACCAGAAGCTGTACGCCTCGCCGTTCACCCACGACGGCGAAGTCGGCAAGCCCGGCTACTACAAGGTCCGTCTCACCGGCTACGGCGGCGTCGACGTCGAAACGACCGCGGCGACGCGGGCGGGGGTCGAGCGGTACACGTTCCAGAAACCCGGTGACGCCAACGTCTTCGTCAACGTCGGGCAGGCCAACGACAAGGAGCCGGTGACGGGCAGCAGCATCCGCGTCGTCGACGACCGGACCGTCGAGGGCACCGTGGAGTCGCAGGCGTTCTGCGGCGGCAAGGCCTACACGACGTACTTCACGACGAAGTTCGACAAGCCGTTCAAGGCGTTCGGGACGTGGTCGCCGACCGGCGGCACCCCCGGCTCGCGCTCTTCCGAAGGTGGCGCGGGCCTGCGCGGCGCGTGGCTGACGTTCGGCGGCGGGCAGGTGACCGCGACCACGGCGATCTCCCAGGTCGACGCGGCCGGGGCGCGGACGAACCTGGCGTCGGAGCGGATCCGGTCGTTCGACGCGGCCAAGGACGCGGTCCAGCGCACCTGGCGGCGTGAGCTGTCCTCTGTGGACATCAAGGGCGGGACGACCGACGACCGCACGGTCTTCTACACCTCGCTCTACCACGCGCTGCTGCAGCCGCTGACGGCGAACGACGCCGACGGCCGCTACTACGGCTTCGACAAGAAGGTCCACCGCGCGGCCGGGTGGACGTACTACGACTTCTTCTCGTTGTGGGACACCTACCGCACGCAGAACCAGCACCTGGCGCTGCTGCGGCCGGACCGGGCGCGTGACATCGCGAAGAGCATCCTCGCCATCCACGACCAGGGCGGCTGGCTGCCGCGGTGGGCGTACGCGAGCCAGGAGACCAACACGATGACCGGCGACCCGGTCACGCCGTTCCTGGTCGACCTCTGGCGCTTCGGCGCGTTGTCGGGCGAGGAGGTGCACGCCTACCAGGCGCTGCTGCAGAACTCGCGCGAGATCCCGCCGGCCGCGTCGCCGTTCCAGGGCCGCTCGGGCAACGCGAGCTACCAGCAGGACGGCTTCGTCCAGTACGACCCGGACTTCCCGAAGAAGGGCCAGGACACCGACCCGAACCACGGCGCCTCGGCCACCCTGGAGTACGCGCTCGGTGACTGTTCGTTGTCGGTGATGGCGGCCGCGCTCGGCAAGAAGGACGACGCGGCGGCGCTGGCCGCGAAGGGGCGGACATACCGGACACTGTGGGATTCCACGCTGACCGACCGCGGCTTCACCGGCTTCTTCCGGCCGAAGGTCCTCGGCGGCGCGTGGTTCTCGCCGGCCGACAAGCCGTACAGCCCGCAGAGCCAGGACGGCTTCCACGAGGGCACCGCCTGGCAGTACCAGTGGCTCGTCCAGCAGGACGTGCCCGGCCTGGTGCAGCGGATGGGCGGCCCGGCGGCCACCGGGAAGCGCCTCGACGACTTCTTCGCCTACGACGAACTGGTGAAGGACCCGGCGACGGCGGTACGCGAGAACTGGGTCGTCGGCCCGTACGACTACTACGACCAGTTCCGCTACAACCCGAACAACGAGCCGGACCTGCACTCGCCGTGGATGTACGCGCTCACCGGGCAGCCGTCGAAGACGTCGACGGTCGTGCGGGCGGCGCACACGCTGTTCACCAACGCGCCCAACGGCGTCACCGGGAACGACGACCTGGGCACGATGTCGGCTTGGTACGTTTTCAGCGCCCTCGGGCTGTATCCGGCCGTTCCAGGGACTGGGAACTTCGTGCTCAACGCTCCGCGTTTCGCGAAATCCGTGCTGCACCTGGAGAACGGCCGGGACATCACGATCAAGGCGCCGGGTGCTTCCGGTTCGGCGCTGCAGTACGTCTCGTCTCTTCGCGTGGACGGCAAGGCCAGTGACCGCGTCTACGTCAACGTGGACCAGCTGAAACGCGGGTCGACGCTGGACTTCGGCCTCACGTCCGACGCGACGGCGAAGTGGGGGACATCACCTTCCTCCGTCCCGATTTCGCCCTGCGCGGAGTAGACAACGCTCGCTCACGGCCGTGGTTCAGACCACAGTGGACCACGGCCGTGAGCATCGTCACGGGCCCCGGTGTTCCCGTGAGGGCCGTCACGCCTCACACTGGTATCAGCACGTCCGACAGCGCCGTTGACGTCCAAGGCAAGTCCGGCTTGGACGGTGCACGTCGGACGTTTTCGTGTCTGTATACCAACGTGGTGAGACCCCACAGGAGGAAGAAGTGTCCAGCAAGGCCGCTCTAGTGTTCCGCGTGGCCGCGGTAGCCGAAGCCCTCTCCTGGGCCGGGCTGCTGGTCGGGATGTTCCTCAAGTACGTCGTCCACTCCTCCGGTGAGGGCGGCGTGCCCGTCCTCGGCATGGTGCACGGCGTGATCTTCGTCCTTTACGTGGTGATCTCCCTGTCCGTGGCGAAGCCGCTCGGCTGGCGCCCGAAGACGCTGGTCCTGGCCCTGCTGGCCAGCATTCCGCCGCTGTTCACGTGGCTGTTCGAGAAGTGGGCGCTGCGCAACGGCAAGCTCGACGGCCCGCAGCGGCTGTCCCACGGCGGTGTCGGCCTGTTCCAGGCGAAGGAACCCGTCGCCGCCTGATCCCGGCATGGGAGAAAGGGCCCGCACTCGCCGAGTGCGGGCCCTTTCTGCTGCCTACTCGCTGAAGTCCCCGGCGGCGCGGCGCACCTTCGTCAGCAGGTCCGTCAGCTGCTCGGTCTGCCGTTCGGTCAGCCCGTTCAGCCCGAAGTCGATGGCGGTGACGGCCTCGGTCGCGGCCTCACGGCGCTTGCGACCCTCGTCGGTGATCTCCACCAGCGTCGTGCGGCGGTCGGTCGGGTGCGGCACGCGCTTGACGAGCCCGTCGCGCTCCAGCCGGTCCACTATGTTGGTGACACTGGTGGGGTGCAGCTGGAGCCGCTCGCCCATCACCCGCATCGGCAGGCTGGCGCTGCGGGCGAAGGTGAGCAGCACCAGCGCTTCGTACCGGGCGAACGTCAAGCCGTGCGGCTTGAGCGCGCCGTCCACCGCGGACTGGATGATCTGCTGGACCCGCATCACCCCGGTCACCGCGGCCATGGTCCCGGAGGGCCCGATGCGGTCCTCCCAGATCCGGGCCGCGCGGGCGATCGGGTCGAACGGCAGCGGACGGTTCATGACACGCGAAGTTACCAGCGGGTACCGGCGGGTGTCGCACGACTGGCGGAAATGACCACCGAAGAAGGGACTTCCGAGCATGATCGTCGCGTTCAGCGTGAGCCCGTCCGGCGGGGAGCCGGACGGCGGGGTGAGCGAAGCCGTGGCCCGCGCGGTGAAGGTGGTCCGCGACTCCGGGCTGCCCAACTCGACCAACGCCATGTTCACGAACGTGGAAGGCGAGTGGGACCAGGTCATGGACGTGGTGAAGCGCGCGGTCGAGGCGGCGGGCGAAGACTCGTCCCGGGTCAGCCTGGTGCTGAAGGCGGACATCCGGCCGGGCTTCTCCGGCCAGCTGGAGGCCAAGGTGGACCGGATCGAAGCGCACCTGCGCGAATCCGACTAGGGAAGCGGCGGGGTGAAGGCGACGGTCCACCGGCCGTCTTCGCTCGTGACGGCGAGCGGGTAGCTGAACGGCTTGCCGTCCCCGAGCGCACCGGAGACGGTAGCCCGGGTCGGCTCGCCGGCATCCGGTCCCAGCTCGACACGCACGTCGTGAACGCCCCGGCCGGCGAGGGCGGAGACGTAGTCCTTCGCGAAGTCACCGCCGCCGGAGCCGGGATAGTCGAGGAGACCGGCGAAGGCATCGGCATCATGCCGCGAGAGAGCGGCGGCGAGCTTGTCCCGCAACTCCCCGGGCGAGGCGGCGCCGGGCTCGGGCTCGTGCACGATGAGCAGGGTCACCGCCCCGATCCAGGCAAGGGCGGCCGCCACCGACAGGCCCACCTTCACGTCACGCCGGATGTGCACCCGGCCGAGCCTGCCCCAGCGCTGCCGTCCTGCCAAGCGGACGGGCCGCGAGGGTGCCGAACCCCACGGCGCCGGGCCGGCCGGTGCCGCCGCGGGCACCCGAACCGGTCAGACCGTGGACAGGGCCGGGCACCCGGTGAAATCGCTCCGGCGCGCGTGCCAGGATGGAACCGTGACACAACCACGCGGATCTGCAGCGAAGTCAGCGGCCCTGTCCGCCGCCCTGTCCGGCGCGGTCGACCTGTCCGCGCTCAAGGCCCGTGCCGAAGCGGCGCAACGTCAGCCGGCGGCCCCGCCCGCGCGTCCGGCCGGTGACGGGCCGCCGCGGCCCGGTGCGGGCGAAGGCGCGAGCGCGGCCGTGATCGATGTCACCGAGGCCACCTTCCAGGCCGAGGTCGTGGAGCGGTCCCTGCGCCAGCTCGTGGTCGTCGACCTGTGGGCCGAGTGGTGCGGCCCGTGCAAGCAGCTGTCCCCGGTCCTCGAGCGGATGGCCGCCGAGTCCGGGGGCGCGTGGGTCGTGGCGAAGGTCGACGTCGACGCCAACCCGCGGATCGCGCAGCTGTTCGGCGCGCAGTCCATCCCCACGATCGTCGCCATCGCCGGCGGCCAGCCGGTCGACGCCTTCTCCGGCGCGCTGCCCGAGCCCGAGATCCGCAAGTGGATCAACGCGCTCCTGGACGCCCTGCGTGACAAGCTGCCGGGCATCCGCGACGCCGAGGCGGCGGGCGGCCCGGTCGAGGAGCCCGAGGACCCGCGCTTCACCGAGGCGGAGGAGGCCTTCGAGCGGGGCGACTTCGCCGCCGCGCAGGCCGCCTACGAGCGCATCCTCGACGTCGAACCGGCCAACGAGCTGGCCAAGAACGCCCTGGCCCAGGTCAAGTTCACCGCCCGCGCCGAAAGCGCCGACCCGGACGCCGTCGCCAAGGCGGACGCCGACCCGTCGGACCTGGCAGCCCAGCTCGACGCGGCCGACCTCGAGATCGCGGCGAACGACGTCGAGGCGGGCTTCAAGCGCCTGATCGACACCGTCCGCCGCACCGCGGGCGACGACCGCAACAAGGTCCGCGAGCACCTGGTGGCCCTGTTCGACCTGTTCGACCCGGCCGACGACCGGGTCATGAAGGCCCGCCGCGACCTGGCGAGCGCGCTCTTCTGAAGAAAAGGGCCCCCACCGCGTGGTGGGGGCCCTTTTCACACAACCTAGGCGTAGGACTTCGAGCAGACCGATGAGCCCTCGAGGTACCCCTTGCGCAGCGCCTCGACCCGGTCGAAACCGCTGTCCGGGCGCTTCCCGTTGACGTCCGCCGACACGAGGCTCTCCGGCTGCAGCAGGTCCGCGATGGCCTCGTCGAGGTCACCGGCCGAAAGCCGCAGGTCGCCCGGACGGTTCGTGAACGCCGCCCACGCGCCCACCAGGCACGCCGTGCGCAGGCCCGCGTTGGCGTTGTCGATCGACGCGCCGACGCCCTTCTGGATGCCCAGCGCGTACCGGGCCGCGACCTCCGAGAACGCCGCGAAGTCACCCATGCCGCCCGGGTCCTCGCCCTTCATCTCGGCCTCGCGGTCGATGGGCTGGGCGAGCTGGGCCAGCTTGGCCATGTCGATGCTGACCGTGTTGTCGTCCGGGCAGTACGACGCCGGCGGCGTGGTCTGGCAGCTGCCGCTGTCGGTGATCTCCGGCGCGGCCACGCCGGCGCCCTTGAAGGCCTCGTCGAGGCTCTTCTTCAGCAGCGAGACGGTCTGGGCGTTGAACTTCGCGTCGCCCTTGCCCTTGTCGCCCTTGTCGAACGGGCGCTCGGTGAGCCGGGCCTTGACGTTCTCGGGGTTCATCCCCGCGCACTCCTTCGGGCCCTTCTCGAACCCGGCCTGGAACGCGTAGGTGCGGTCGAACGCCGTGCCGTGCGCGCCCCGGTCGGCGGCGCTGGTGCCTGCCTGGTCGCGGATCAGGAACATCGACGCCATCACCTGGTTGAGGCCTTCGGACGTCGACACGCGGTAGTACTTGCTCTTGTCCTCGGCGACCCAGCGGAAGTAGCCGCCGGCGAAGCAGTCGGCCTGCTGCTCCTTGACCACGGTCGGGGTGTTCTTCGCGATCCCGGCCTTGTCGCCGAGCCGGTACTGCACGGCGTGGCCGAACTCGTGCGCGAGCACGACGACCACCGACATCGGGCCGAAGCGCTGGCGCAGCATCGGCAGCAGCACGCCGCGGTCCCACGCCACCGAGTCGTCGACCGGGCAGTAGAACGCGTTCACGAGCTTCTTCACGCTGCCGCAGCCGGTTTCCTCGGTGTCGGTCTGCGCGTCGTAGGACAGCAGGGACTTCACCGGCTCGAACTGCTCGCCGAAGTTGGCGGGCAGCATCTCGGCCCAGTACGTCTGGACGTCCGCGATCGCGGCCGTGGCGAGCTTGTCGTCCTCGCCGCCGTCGGCGTTGCGGACGTTCAGGTCCGGCTTCGGCGCATCCGGCTTGAGGCCGCTCTCGAAGTGCGTCACCGGCAGCCCGGAGACGGACCCGGCGCCGGTGTCCTTGGCCGGGTCACCGCTCGCCCCGCCGCCCTTGCTGTTGCACCCGCTCACGGCGACCGCCGCGACGGCCAGCAGCGCGACCAGCGCCCGCCGTCCTCCCCCTGGGATCATTCTGTTCACTCGCTCTCGTGCCCACCCGGTACCCGACGGGCAGGACCATACCCAGGGCATACGCGGAGCGTGCACGTTATCCCCGAACTGATGAGACTTATTCAGCCGTCGGCCGCCGCATGACTTTTTGTGCTGGTCAGCGGCATGCGGGCGGGCGCGGCGGCCTGGCCCGAATAAGCCTCACTCCCTGCGCAGGCCGGCGTGCGGCCCGATATCGTCGGTTCCCATGCGTGCAGTCCGCCGGTTCACCGTCCGCGCCAGCCTCCCGGATTCGCTGTCCGGCCTGGGCGCGCTGGCCACCAACCTGCGCTGGACGTGGCACCCGCCGACGCGCGACCTGTTCGCGTCGATGGACGCCGAGCTCTTCAACGCCGTGCGCGATCCGCTGCGGATGCTCACCGCGCTGCCGCCGGCCCGGCTCGACGAGCTGGCGGTCGACGACGACTTCCTCGCGCGCGCCCGTGCCGCGGCCGAGGATCTGGAGAAGTACCTGACCGAGCCGCGCTGGTACCAGCGCCGCGAAGACGACGACCTGCCGTCCGCGGTCGCCTACTTCTCGATGGAGTTCGGCGTCACCGAAGCGCTGCCGAACTACTCCGGCGGCCTCGGCGTGCTGGCCGGCGACCACCTGAAAGCCGCGTCCGACCTGGGCGTGCCGATGGTCGGCGTCGGCCTGCTCTACCGCAACGGCTACTTCCGGCAGTCGCTGTCGCTCGACGGCTGGCAGGTCGAGCACTACCCGGTGATCGACCCGAACGCCTTCCCCCTGGAGCTGCTGACCGCGGGCGGCCGTCCGGTGCTGATCGGCGTCGCGATGCCGGGCGGGCGCGAGCTGTGCGCGCAGATCTGGCAGGCGCGTGTCGGGCGGGTGCCGCTGCTGCTGCTCGACACCGACACCGAGGCCAACGACGAAGACCTGCGCGGCGTCACCGACCGGCTCTACGGCGGCGACGCCGACCACCGGCTGCGGCAGGAGATCCTGGCCGGCATCGGCGGCTTCCGCGCGGTGCGGAAGTACTGCGAGCTGACCGGCCACCCGCAGCCCATGGTGTTTCACACGAACGAGGGACACGCGGGCTTCCTGGGCCTCGAGCGTGCCCGCGAGATCGTCCAGGCCGACGGCCTCGCGTTCGACGAGGCCATGCCGGCGGTCCGCGCCGGGACACTGTTCACCACGCACACCCCGGTCAGCGCGGGCATCGACCGGTTCCCGGTCGACCTGGTGCAGCGCTACTTCGCCGACGGCCGCCTGGTGCCGGACATCGACCCGCGCCGCGTGCTCGCGCTCGGCGCCGAGGACAACCCCGGGCTGTTCAACATGGCGCACATGGGCCTGCGGCTGGCGCAGCGCGCGAACGGCGTCTCGCAGCTGCACGGGCGCGTGACGCGCAAGATGTTCTCGCGGCTGTGGCCCGGCTTCGACCACGACGAGGTGCCGATCTCGTCGGTGACGAACGGCGTCCACGGCCCGACGTGGGTGGCGCGCGAGCTGAGCACGCTGCTGGGCCGCGAATGGGGGCTCGACGTCGGCGAAGGGCCGCTGCGCGACGGCGTGTCCGACGCCCAGCTGTGGGAGCTGCGGCGCGAGCTGCGCGAGAAGCTGGTGCACGAGGTGCGGCGCCGGGTGCGCGCGGCCTGGCTGCAGCGCGGCGCGTCACCGCTGGAGCTGGGCTGGGTCGACTCGGTCTTCGACCCGGACGTGCTGACGGTCGGCTTCGCCCGCCGCGTCCCGACGTACAAGCGGCTGACGCTGATGCTGCGCGACCCCGACCGGCTGCGGACGCTGCTGCTGCACGAGCAGCGCCCGATCCAGGTCGTCGTGGCCGGCAAGTCGCACCCGGCCGACGAGAACGGCAAGCAGCTGATCCAGCAGATCGTCCGGTTCGTCGACGGCGCGGACGTCCGGCACCGGATCGTCTTCCTGCCCGACTACGACATGTCGATGGCCCGCTACCTGTACCGCGGCTGCGACGTCTGGCTGAACAACCCGGTGCGGCCCCTGGAGGCGTGCGGGACGTCGGGGATGAAGTCGGCGCTGAACGGCGGCCTCAACCTGTCGATCCGCGACGGCTGGTGGGACGAGTGCTACGACGGCAGCAACGGCTGGGCGATCCCGACCGCGGACGGCGTCGCCGACCCCCTGCGCCGCGACGACCTCGAGGCGGCGGCGCTGTACGAGCTGCTCGGCCAGCAGATCGCGCCGCTGTTCTACGACCGTTCGGCCGACGGCGTGCCCACGGGCTGGCTGTCGATGGTCTGGCACACGCTGGAGACGCTGGGCCCGCGGGTCCAGGCGTCCCGCATGGTCCGCGAGTACGTCGACAACGGCTACCTCCCGGCGTCCCGCATGGTGACGGCGGCAACGGGCGACGGCTACCGCGGCGCCCTCTCGCTGGCGGACTACCGCACGAAACTCGAGGTGTCCTGGCCGCGCCTGCGCATCTTCGACTCGGAACTGCTGGTGGCGGCGACCGAGCCCCTGGTGGTGGGCACCGAGGTGACGATCAGGGCCCGCATCGACCTGGCCGGCCTCGACCCGTCCGAAGTGGACATCCAGGCGGTGGTCGGCCGGGTGGCCGACGACGACGAGCTCCGCGACGCCGTGACGGTCCCGATGACGGCCGACGGCATCGGCGCGTTCGCGGCCCGCGTGAAGCTCCCCCGCCCGGGAGCGATCGGCTACACGGTCCGCGTGCTGCCGAAGCACGGCCTGCTGGCGACGCCGGCCGAGCTGGCACGGGTGGTCCTGGCCTGACCTGGAGTGCGCTCCAGCCGGGAAATCACGCCGCGAACAACCCTGAGCGAAGCTAAGTTGTAGGCATGCGCTTCGGAATGTTCGTCCCGCAGGGCTGGCGGCTCGACCTGGCCGGCATCGACCCCGCGGACCACTGGAAGACCATGCTCGGCCTCGCGAAACACGCGGAGGCCGGCCCCTTCGAATCGATCTGGGTCTACGACCACTTCCACACCGTGCCGGTTCCGACCGAGGAGGCCACGCACGAGGCGTGGTCGCTGATCTCGGCGTTCGCCGCCGCCACCGAGACCGTCCGGCTCGGGCAGATGTGCACCTGCATGGGGTACCGCAACCCCGCCTACCTGGCGAAGGTCGCCGCGACCGCCGACCTCATCTCCGGCGGGCGGGTCGAAATGGGCATCGGCGCGGGCTGGTACGAGCACGAGTGGCGGGCCTACGGCTACGGCTTCCCGTCCGCCGGCGAGCGGCTCGGGCAGCTCGACGAAGGCGTCCGGATCATGCGGGACCTGTGGACGACCGGAACGTCCACACTGGACGGAAAGCACTACCAGACCGACGGTGCGATCCTGCGCCCGCTGCCCCCGCAGGAGGGCGGTATCCCGCTGTGGATCGCCGGCGGTGGCGAGAAGAAGACGCTCCGGATCGCGGCGAAGTACGCGCGGTACACGAACTTCTTCCCCGAGCCGGAGACCTTCACGCGCAAGTCGGAGATCCTGGCGGCGCACTGCAAGGACGTCGGCACCGACTTCGACGCGATCGTCCGCTCGGGCAACCTCAGCGTCGTCCTCGGCGAGACCGAGAGCGAAGTCCAGGAGAAGCAGGCCTGGCTGAAGGCGCACTACGCGAAGTACGTCCCGGCCGAAGAGGCCGAGCGGGCGGTCGCCACCTTCGCGAGCGGCCCGACCGCCGGCACGCCGGAGCAGGTCGCCGAGCACCTCGCCGCGCTGGGCAAGCGGGGCATGTCGTACGCGATCCTGAACTTCCCGGACGCCGCGTACGACCGGACCGGCATCGACCTGTTCACAAAACACGTCGCGCCGGCCCTGGCGGACTAAAACTGTCGGTCCCCTCCGGTAGCGTGGAAAACGGGGGCTGCTAAGGCACCGCCGGGCTGCCGCCGTCCTGCACGGGCAGCCCGGCGGCAGCCCACGCGCGGAACCCGCCCTCGAGGTCGGTCGCCCGCGGCAGCCCCAGCCGCTGCAGGTCGGCGGCGGCCAGGCTCGACGAGTAGCCCTCGTTGCACACCACGATCACCGTCGAATCCGGGCCGACCGAGGGCAGCCGCCACTCGCTGTCCGGCGCCAGCCGCCACTCCAGGTGGATCCGCTCGACGATCACCGCGCCCGGGATCTCGCCCTCCGCCGCGCGGTTCGCCAGCGGCCGGATGTCGACCACCAGCGCCCCCGCCTCCTGCAGCTCGCGGGCGCGGGCCGGGCCGACCCGAACCAAAGAAGACCGCGCGGCGGCCAGCAGCGAATCGACAGCGCTCATGACCGGACGATACTGGGCAGCGGCGGGATTTCCGCCGGAACGTCGGCCAGCGACGCGTACTCCCGCGTCGCCACCAGCGGCGGCGAGTACGCGTGGACGCTGGCCGCCGGCTGGTCGCCGATACCCGTCACCTGGTGGGCGCGGCCGGCGCCGAAGCCCAGGCCTTCGCCGGCGACGTGCGTCCGCCGCCGGACCTGGCCGCCCGGGTAGCGGTACTCCTCGCCGAGCTCGCCCTGCAGGACGGTGAACGAGCCGGACGCGCCGCCGTGGTCGTGCGGCTTCGTGTGCTGGCCGGGCAGCCACGACAGCAGCCACAGCTCGACGCCGTCGGTCAGGGCCAGCCGGGCCCACCAGCGGCGGTCCTCGTCGAACCGCAGGATGCCGCGCAGGCCCGCGGTCAGCTCGGTGGTGACGGTGGCGGTCAGCTCGGCCAGCTCCCGCGGCGTCCAGAGCAGCCGCGAGGGGTGCAGCAGCTCGGGCAGCAGCGGGTCGGTCAGCTGCGGGTGGATCTCGACGGGCGGACGAACCAGGGACGTGGTCATCGCGGGTGCTCCTCGCAACGCGCAGGGTGATCGGACACGGGGGCAGCGCGGCACCGCACGAGACAGGTCAGCGAAGCCGCGCCCGCGTACACCCGGCCGAAGCGACGAGCAGCAGGTCGATCGCGCGACGGCGCCAGAACGAGCCCCGGGTCACCGGGGTCACGGGCGCGTCGGCGGACATACGGCGATACTCCCACACGCGAGGCCGCCGGGCCCCGGCGTTCCATGTCGTGGAACACCCGGCGACCTGCGTGTTCACCATCTCACCCGGGCGGGTGCGCACGCGCGCGCGACGGCAGACAGAATGGGCCACGTGAGCGAGCCGATCCAGCCCAGCGAACTTGACGACCTCGTGGTCCGGATGGCCGGTGTCGGCGTCCGCCGGGGGACCAACGACCTCCTCGCCGGCCTCGACTGGACCGTCGAACTGGACGAGCGCTGGGTGGTGCTCGGCCCGAACGGCGCGGGCAAGACCACCCTGCTGCGCCTGGCCGCGGCCGAGCTGCACCCGACCACCGGCGAGGTCGACCTGCTCGGCGAGCGGATCGGCCGGGTCAACATCTTCGACCTGCGCCCCCGCATCGGCTTCACCTCGGCCGCCATCGCCCAGCGCGTGCCGGGCGAAGAGCTGGTCAAGGACGTCGTGGTCAGCGCCGGCTACGCGGTGCTCGGCCGCTGGCGTGAGGAATACGACACCCTCGACATGGCCCGCGCGACCGAGCTGCTCGAAGCGATGGGCATCGGGCACCTCGCCGAACGCACCTTCGGCACGCTGTCCGAGGGCGAGCGCAAGCGGGCGCTGATCGCCCGGTCGCTGATGACCGACCCCGAGATGCTGCTGCTCGACGAGCCCGCCGCGGGGCTCGACCTCGGCGGCCGCGAGGACCTGGTCGCGCGCCTCTCCGACCTGGCGATGGACCCCGACGCGCCCGCGTTGGTGCTGGTCACCCACCACGTCGAGGAGATCCCGCCGGGCTTCACCCACGCGCTGCTGCTGCGTGACGGCCACGCGGTGGTGTCCGGTCTCGTCGACGACGTCATCACCAGCGAAAACCTCTCGAAGACCTTCGACCAGGACCTCGTGCTGGAGCGCTCCGGGGATCGCTTCTTCGCCCGTCGTCGCTAGGCTGTCCCTACCGACCGGTAGCGTGCTGGCAGATCGTCAACGAGGAGGATGGGCGTGGGAGAGTTCGTAACACTGGAGGTCAAGGACGGGGTCGGCACGATCCGGCTCGACCGGCCGCCGGTCAACGCCCTGAACGCCCAGGTCACCGCCGAATTCGCCGAGCTGGCGAAGGAGACGGCCGAGCGTGACGACATCCGCGCGGTGATCCTCTACGGCGGCGAGAAGACCTTCGCCGGCGGCGCGGACATCAAGGAGATGGCCGCCCGCAGCTACCCGGAGATCGCGAAGTTCGGCGCCACCCTCACGGGCACGGTCGCGGCCATCGCGAACATCCCGAAGCCGGTCGTCGCCGCCATCACCGGGTACGCCCTCGGCGGCGGCCTCGAGCTGGCCCTGGCCGCCGACTGGCGGGTTGCGGGCGACAACGTCAAGGTCGGCCAGCCCGAGATCCAGCTCGGTGTCATCCCCGGCGCGGGCGGCACGCAGCGCCTGGCCCGGCTGATCGGGCCGAGCAAGACCAAGGACCTCGTCTACACGGGACGGTTCGTCAAGGCCGAAGAGGCGCTGCAGCTGGGGATCGTCGACCAGGTCGTCGCTCCGGACGACGTCTACGCGGCCGCGCACAAGTGGGCCGCCCAGTTCGCGAACGGTCCCGCGATCGCGCTGCGCGCGGCGAAGGCGGCCATCGACGGCGGCCTCGACATGGACCTGGAGAACGCGCTCAAGCTCGAATCGCACCTGTTCGCCGCCCTCTGGGCGACCGAAGACCAGCAGAACGGCATGAAGTCGTTCATCGAAAACGGGCCCGGCAAGGCCACTTTCGAAGGGAAATGACGCCTTGACCGACGTGAACGACCCGGCGCCGAACCCGCACGCCACCGCCGAGGAGGTCCAGGCGGCCTACGCCGACCCCAAGCTGGCGAACGTGCTCTACCACGACTGGGAAGCCGGCACCTACGACGAGAAGTGGTCGATCTCGTACGACGAGCGCTGCATCTCCTACGCCACCGACGTGTTCAACGCCGTCGCGGGCGAGGACGGCCAGCCCTACCAGCACGCGATGGAGCTGGGCAGCGGCACCGGCTTCTTCCTGCTGAACCTGATGCAGGGCGGCGTCGCCAAGAAGGGGTCGGTCACCGACCTCTCGCCCGGCATGGTCCAGGTCGCGCTGCGCAACGCCGAGAAGCTCGGCCTCGACGTCGACGGCCGGGTCGCCGACGCCGAGCGCATCCCGTACGACGACAACACGTTCGACCTGGTGGTCGGGCACGCGGTGCTGCACCACATCCCGGACGTCCAGGCGGCGTTCCGCGAGGTGCTGCGCGTGCTCAAGCCGGGCGGCCGGTTCGTCTTCGCCGGCGAGCCGACCAAGGTCGGCGACTTCTACGCCCGCAAGCTCGGCCAGTTCACCTGGTTCCTGACGACCCGCGTGACGAAGCTGCCGGCGCTGCGCGGCTGGCGGCGTCCGCAGTCCGAACTGGACGAGTCGTCGCGTGCCGCCGCCCTCGAAGCTGTCGTGGACATCCACACTTTCGACCCGTCGGAGCTGGAGTCGTGGGCCCGCGGGGCCGGCGCCCAGGACGTCCGCGCGGTCACCGAGGAGTTCGCCGCGGCGCTCGCGGGCTGGCCGATCCGGACGTTCGAAGCCGCGGTGCCGTCGGAGAAGCTGACCGTGCGCTGGCGGCTGTTCGCCTACCACCTGTGGCTGCGGCTGTCCGCCGTGGACAAGAAGGTGCTCTCGAAGATCCTGCCGCGGGAGCTGTTCTACAACGTCATGATCACCGGGACCAAGCGGCCGTCCTGAGTTGGGTTATTCGTTCAGCCTCGGCGACGTCGCCTACCTGCGTTCCGGCGCGGGGACGGCGGCGCTCGCCGAGGTTTCGGCGCTGCCGCTGACCGACCCGATCGCGTCGGTCGCGGCCGTCCGCCGTCTCGTGGGCTCGGAGCACGCGGCCGCTGTCCTGGAAACCGTGCTGCTGCGGCGGAAAGCCGTCGGCAAGCTGTCCGGTGTGGACTGGCTGTTCACCTCCGACGCGCTCCAGCAGGCGAGCGCGTCGGTCGTCGCGCGGCACCGGGCGGCCCGGCTGGCGGGTCTCGACGTCCACGACGTCACCTGCTCGGTGGGCGCGGACCTCGTCGAAATCGCGCGGGTGGCGCGGCTCGCGGTGGGGTCCGATGTGGACCCGGTGCGGCTGGAAATGGCCCGGCACAACGGGACTTTGTCGGGTGTCGCGTTCGGACTCGCGCGCGCCGACGCCCTGCGTCCGGTCAGCCGGTCCGGGGTCGTCGTCGCGGACCCGGCCCGGCGCGACTCCGCCGGCCGCCGGGCGTGGAAACCCGCCGACTTCGCCCCGCCGCTGGACGGATTGGTCGAGGCCTATCCGGGGCGGCCCTTGTCCGTGAAGTGCGCGCCCGGCCTCGACTTCGCGCTCACGCCGTGGGCCGAGGAAGTCGAACTGGTGTCCCTGGACGGCCAGGTCCGCGAATCCTGCCTCTGGCGGGGCCTGGGCACCGGCGTCACCCGCCGGGCGACCGTGCTGCGCTCGGACGGGACACAGTGGACGGTCACCGACGCCGAACCGGACGAACTGCCCACCCGGGACCCGGGGGAGTGGATCGTCGACCCCGACGGCGCCGTCATCCGGGCCGGGCTGGTCCGCCACTACGCGGCGCGCCACGGGTTGTGGCAGCTCGACGAACGCATCGCGTACTTGACCGGGGACACGCCGCCGCCGGGCGTGCGGGCGTTCCGCGTCCTGGAGCACGGGCCGTACACCGAGAAGGCCCTGAAGGCCGTCCTCAAGCGACACGACGTCGGACGGCTGGAAATCCTGGTGCGCGGCCTGGACATCGACCCGGACGCGCTGCGGCGGCGGCTGAAACCGCGTGGCGGCGCGGAGGCGTCGGTGGTGCTGACGCGGATCGGCCGGTCGCCCGTCGCGTTCCTGTGCCGCGCGGAAAGAATCAACTGAACGGAAACTTTCGAGGGGTGGAACTCCGGGTGAACGTGACGTAGGTTCCCCGGGTCGTCAAGTTCCACTGGAGGGTTCGCCGTGTCCGGAAAATGGTCAAGTCTCGTCAAGCTCGCCGCCGCCGCGGCCATCGGCGCCACCGTCGCCTCCGGGGCCACCGCGCTGGCCGGATCCGACGAGTCCACCGCCGCCCGCTCGAAGGAGCCGGCCAACATCGGCCAGGTCAAGCTGGACGTCAAGGCGTACTACGGCGACTACCTCGACGCCGCGGGCAAACACCACTATTCGGACACCAGCCAGTTCGTGAAGGACACCACCCGGATCGTCGCGGACGCGAAGCGCTACCTGCAGCAGTCGCTGGGCCGGGTGAAGAACCCGGCGGTCGTGCTGGACGTCGACGACACGTCCGAGGTCACCTACGGCTGGGAGGCCGACAACGACTTCGGCTTCGACCCGGTCAAGCAGCAGCAGGCCATCGACAACGGCACGTTCGTGGCGAACAAGCCGGTGCTGGAGCTGGCCAACTGGGCGGCGCAGCACGGCGTCAAGGTGTACTTCCTGACCGGCCGCAACGAGTTCCAGGGCCCGCAGTCGCTGAAGAACCTGGCCAACGAGGGCTTCCCGGCCCCGGCGGGCGCGTTCTTCAAGCCGAAGACGACCGCGCCGGACTACCTGCCGTGCGGCCTGACCTGCACCACCGTCCAGTACAAGTCGGGCACGCGGGCGCACATCGAGGCGACCGGCGCGAAGATCGTGCTGAACCTCGGTGACCAGTTCAGCGACCTCGAAGGCGGCTACGCGCTGCGACCGGTCAAGCTGCCGAACCCGATGTACTACCTGCCCTGACTTCGCGCGGGCGGAATATCGGGCGGGCCCGGCTTGCTGCTCCTGGTACACAGGAGTCTGAGGGAGCTGACATGGCGAAGAAGGTTCTGCAGCCGGGCCCGGACCACCCGATCACCGTCGAGCCGACCAAGGCGCGCGTGGTGGTCAAGGCGGGTGGGCGCGTCATCGCGGACAGCCGCAATGCGTTCACCCTGCAGGAATCCACGTACCCGGCGGTCCAGTACATCCCCCTGGCGGACGTCGACGCGGCCGTGCTCGAACGGACCGACCACGAGACGTACTGCCCGTACAAGGGCGAGGCGAGCTACTACTCGCTCGACGCGGGCGAGGTGCGGGCCGAGAACGCGGTCTGGACGTACGAGAAGCCGTACGACGCGGTCGCGCCGATCAAGGACCACGTCGCGTTCTACCCGGACGTCGTCGATTCGATCGAGCTGGTCGAAGACTGAGGGAACCGCCGGCGTCACTAGACTGGCGGCGGTGTTGATCACCACGGAGAGGCTCACGCTGCACGCGTGGTCCGAAGATTTCTTCGACGACCTGTTCGCCATGGCCCAGCTCCCCGAGACGGTCCGTTACGTGGGAACCGGCGAGCCGTGGAGCCACGAGTACGCGCTGGCCAAGCACCGCGCAACGCTGGCGCACTGGGCAGAGCACGGCTACGGCTGGTTCGCGGTCTCGGCGGCGCCGGGCACGTTCGACGGAGTGGTGTCACTGGTCCGGCGCACCGCCACGGAATCGGGTCTCGGCCTCCCGGCGGTGGAGATGGGCTGGTGGATCGCACCATCGGGCTGGGGCCGCGGCTACGCAACGGAAGCAACGACGGCGGTGCGGGACAAGGCATTCGAGTCAGGCTGGGCAGACCGGCTACTGGCGGTGTACGAGCCGGTCAACGAACCGTCGGGCCGGGTGGTGGAGAAACTCGGGTTCACACCGCACAGCAGGTTCGTGCTGGACGGCCGGGTGGAGCAGCGAGCGGTCCTGGAGCGCCCCAGCTGACCGGAGTTGCCCACAGCCGGCACCGGTTGTGGGCAACTCCGGCCGCGACCACCGGCAGCGCCGGAAACTGTCAGTGGTCGCCGGTAGCGTGGAAGACGGGGGGCGCCCCCGCGGCCGGGGTGGATTGCGGCGAAGTCGTCACCCGCGGCCGGGGTGGATTGCGGCGAAGTCGTCATCCGCGGCCGGGGCGGGTGGCGGCGAAGTCGTCACCCGCGGCCGGGGTAGGTTTCGGTGAAGTCGTCACGCCGAGGCGGGCACCGGAACATCGCCGACCCACCGGTGCACCGCCTCGGCCAGCCCCGTGTCACCGGAGTCGCGCGTGCCCACCCAGGCGACGTGCCCGTCCGGCCGCAGCAGCACCGCGTCGATGCCCGAAGTGTCCGCAGTATCCAAAGTGGACGCCATCACCACCGCAACCCCCGCCGACCACGCGCCGAACGCTCCCGAGGAAGTCAGGTCCACCAGCACCGGCCGCCCGGCGTGCAGCAGCTTCGCCAGGTGCGTCTCCGCTCCCGACACCCGCAGCGGCACGTCCGGCGCCAGCCGGCCCAGCCACGCGTGCCCGCCCGGCTCGTAACACGCGTCCAGCCCCGTGATGATCTCCGCCAGCGCCCGGTTGCCCGCCGGGTGCGCGGCCACGCGGCGCATCAGGTCCGCCCACGGCTCCGCGCCCGCTTCCTCCAATGCCACCTGCGCCTGCGTGTTCGCCAGGATCCGGGCGCCCGCTGCGTGGCGCTCGTCGTGGTAGGTGTCCAGGAGGCCATCTGGGGCCGTTCCGTGCACCGTGGCCGCCAGTTTCCAGCCGAGGTTGAACGCGTCGTCGAGGGCGACGTTCACGCCGATCGCGCCGGCCGGCGGGTGGATGTGGGCCGCGTCGCCCGCCAGCAGCACCCGGTCTTCGCGGTACCGCGCGGCCAGGCGCGCGGCGTTGCCGAACCGGGTCAGCCAGCGCGGTGCGCGCAGCTCGACGTGCCCGCCGAGCGCCGTGTCCACCTGCTCCTGCAGGCGTTCCAGCGTGACAGGCGTGTCCTTGTCCGACGGCGGGTCGTCCTCGCGGACCACGATCCGGACGTACCCGGGCCGCGGGATGACGAACACGCTCCGCCCGTCCGGCCCGGCCGAAGGCCCGTACGGCAGCTCGCATTCGACGTCCCCGAGCAGCGCGTACCAGCGCGCGTCCACCCCGGGGAACTCGATGCCCGCCTGCTTGCGCACCGTGCTGCGGCCGCCGTCGCAGCCCACCAGGTACCGCGCGCGAATGTCTAGTCCATTGTGGATGGACGCCGTCACGCCGTCGCCGTCCTGCCTGAACGACCGCAGTTCGTGCCCGTGCAGGATTTCCACGCCGAGCTCCCGCGCACGCGCCTCCAGCACCTCCTCGACGCGGGTTTGCGGGATGCCCAGCGAGAACGGGTGGTCGGTCGCCGTGCCGTCGAGCAGGAGCGGGTCGGGCAGGCCGGTGACCGGCGCGATCGGCACCCGGTGGCCCTCGGCCACGAGCCCTTCCGCCAGGCCGCGGCGGGCCAGCAGATCCAGTGAACGCGAGTTGAGGTTGAAGCCGCGGCAGTACGGCGGCCGCTCCGGCAGGCGTTCGACGATCGTGGTGCGGACGCCAGCCAGCGCGAGCTCCGCGGCGAGCAGCAGGCCGGCCGGACCGGCGCCGGCGACGAGGACGTCGGGATCGGACATGGTTTCCCCTCAGGAGTTTTCGGGCCACGGCAGGGAGCCGGACCGGATTTCGGCGGCCGTGCGGCGCGCCCAGTCGAGCTCCGCGCGCCAGGCGTGCTGGGCGAACTCGACCTCGATCATGAACAGCCGCGGCATGCCCTTGCCGACGGTTTCGGCTAGCGCGGTGTCGGCGCCGTCGATGCGTTCGGCGAGGTGGCGGGCGCGTTCCTCCAGCGCGTCGGCGGCCCGCTCCGGGCCGAGCGCGCCGAGGTAGCTCACCGCCGCGACGAACTTCGCGTACTCCGCGACCGGTTCGCGGACGAGCTCGTCGAGCCAGGCGACGAACTCCTGGTGCCCGAGTTCGGTGTGCGCGTAGACGGTCCGCTCCGGCCGGTTGCCGTCCCTGACCGTCTCGACGGGCTCGATCCAGCGGTGCTTCGCCAGCGCCTCCACGGTGTCGTAGAGCGAGCCCGGGTTGATCTTGAACGTCGAGTCCTTGTAGCGCTCGCGCAGCGTGGACGCCATTTCGTACGGGTGCATCGGGCGTTCCAGCAGCAGCCCGAGCAGGGCCAGCGCGAGGGTGTTGCGGATCTTGCGTGACGGCACTAGTCGCTCCCTATTAGTCGGAACCGACTATACGACCGCCGTCAAGCCGGCTAGAAGCGCGTGTGCTCCAGCCAGTGGGTGAAGAGCGCCGCGTCGCCGGACACGGTGAGCCGCGGGTCGTCCGCGGCGATGCGCGCGGTGAGCGCGAGCAGCAGGTCGACGGCGCGGCCCTCGACGACGACGTCGGCATCACCGGTTTCCTCGCTCACCTCGACCCCGGACGGCGTCCGCCGGGCCAGCCAGCCCGCCTCGGGATCGGTGGCGTGGAACAGCAGCGTCTCGCCGGTGCCTCGCAACGGCGTCCGGTCCAGCGCGGGTGCTGCAGCCGCGAGAAGACGGCCACCAGGTCCAGACCCTCGGCGATCCCGTCCGCGGCGAGATCGGCGTCGACGTCGTAAGGCGCGCCCGTCGCGAAGGTGGCGTCCGCGCGGTGGACGACCGTTTCGTGGGTGAGCCGCCGCGTCCAGAACCCGGCGCGCCGGTCGGGCGTCCACGTCGACGTCGGGGTTTCGGGGCCGACCTCGGTGACGGCGGCGACGAGCCGCTCCGCACCGTCGCGCAACCAGGCACCGAGGGTCTCGAACGCGGGCGGTTCGTCGATCGTGACGGCTTCGAAGGGTACGTAGCCCGTGGGCCGGCTCGCGATGATCGCGGCGGACTTGTGGTAGGCGACGCCGACGTGGCGGGTCAGGTCCCGCAGTGTCCACTCCGGACACGTCGGGACGCGCACGTCCGGATCGGCGCCCGCGATCACCACGCTGAACAGGTCCGCTTCGGTGACGAGGGCGACGGCCAGCCGGTCGTGGCTCAAGGACTTCACCCCACCACGGTAGGCCGCACGACGGCGGCCGTGGGGTCATGATCGGCTGCCCCGAAGACGACCTCCCCGGACCTGGACAAGGAGGAAGCCCGCGGCGAAGATCCGTAGGGTGGCGGGGTGACTGGGGAGTTGAAGCGGGCCCGGCTGGGCGTTTCCGTCGTGTTCGCCGTGTGCGGTGCCGCGTTCGCGACCTGGCTGGCGCGGGTGCCCGCGGTGCAGGAACGGCTCGGGCTGAGCACGGGCGAGCTGGCGACCGGCCTGTTCGGGCTCGCCGCCGGCTCGGTGCTGGCGCTGCTGGGCGCGGGCGCGCTGCTGACCCGGATCGGCAGCCGCGCGGCCGTGGTGCTCGGTGCCGTCGTGCTGTGCGCGGGCCTGCCGCTGGTCGCGCTCGCGTGGTCGGCGCCGGTGTTCTGCGCCGCGCTCGTCGTGCTCGGGGTGGGCAACAGCCTGCTCGACGTCGCGATGAACGCCCACGCCGCCCGCGTCGAGGAGGGCTACGACCGCCCGATCTTCGCCGGCTTCCACGCCTTCTGGAACATCGGCGGCCTCGCGGGCTCGGGCGTCGACGCGCTGATGGAAGCCGCGCGGGTCCCGGTGACCGTGCACTTCCCGGTCGCCGGCGCGGTGCTGCTGGCGGTGGCGCTGTGGGCGGCCCGCACCCGGTTCCTCGGCGGCGCCGACCGCGGCCAGGGCGGCGCGGCGTTCGCCTGGCCGAGCCGGGCGCTGGTGCCACTGGGCGTGATCGCCTTCTGCGGGTTCGTCGCGGAGGGCGCGGTCAACAGCTGGAGCGCGGTGTACCTCGCCGACGTCACCGGCGCGACGCCCGCGTTGGCCTCACTCGGCTACTTCGCCTTTTCGGGGACGATGATCGCGGTCCGCCTGGTCGCCGACCGCGTCGTGGCCCGGACGGGCGCGGTCCGCTTCGTCCGCGTCGCGGCGGCGGTCGCGGTGCTGGGCTTCGCCGTGGTCCTCGCGGTGCCGTGGCCGGTCGCGGTGGTGTTCGGGTTCGCGGTGGTCGGGCTCGGCGTGGCCGGGATCGTGCCGATCGCCTGGAGCGTGGCGAGCCGCAAGCAGGCGGACGCGCCGGCCCGCGCGGTGGCCGCCGTCGCGGCCTGCGGGTACCTGGGGTTCCTGGTCGAGCCGGTGCTGGTCGGCGCACTCGCCACCCACGTCGGCCTGCACTGGGCCCTGTCGTCGGCGGTCGCGGTCACCTTCGCGATCATCTTTCTCGCGCCGTCGCTGCGGGAATCCGCCCGCACGCGCGCTGGTTCGGCTTAGCCTCCGACGAGGGGTGCAGTGGGGAAGAAGCCGTTCGGATCGACACTGAATAGGCGGGGGAAGCCGAGTTCGTGGCGATGGTGCAAGAGGTCAGGTCCCGCCGCATCACGGTCTGCCGTCTCCGCGGCGGGGTCCAGCGGGAGGACACTGTGGTCCGGGAGTGGTCCGGCACCGAGCGGCTCCTGCCCGGGGTGACCCTCGTCGAGGCCGGCAGGCACTTCCCCGGCGCCGCGGTCGCCCACGTCGAGAACGCCACCGGCGGCACCCTGCTGGTCGGCGACACCATGATCCCGGTGCCCGCCGGCTCGAACCGTACGAGTTCGACCGGCTCCACAGCCCCCTCGGCGGCCAGGTCCTCGGGGACGCCAAGGGCGCTGTGCGCCGGTCCGCGGAGCGCTACATCGCCTGGGTGAGCGGGGCGAACGACCACCTCGGCCGAGCCGGTGCCATCATCGGCGGATGATCTCCGGTACGGCAGGCACCTGGACGCTCGGCGACCTGACGGTCAACCGCATCGGCTTCGGCGCGATGCGGTTGCCGCAAAACGGCCAGGCCTTCGCCGCCGACGCCGTCCCGCGCGACCGCGACCAGGCGATCGCCGTGCTGCGCCGGGCCGTCGAGCTGGGCGTAAACCACATCGACACGGCGGCGTTCTACTTCTCGCGGCTGCGTTCGGCCAACGAGCTGATCAACCGCGCGCTGGCGCCGTACCCCGACGACCTGGTCATCGCCACCAAGGTCGGCCCGGCCCGCGACCCGGCGGGCGAGTGGCTGCCCCTGGCCCGCCCGGAGCAGCTGCGCGGGCAGGTCGAAGAGAACCTGCGCCAGCTCGGCCGCGACCACCTGGACGTGGTGAACCTGCGCGTCGCCGGGCTCGACTCGATCACCGAGCACTTCGGCGTGCTGGCCGAGCTGCGGGCGGCCGGGCTGATCCGCCACTTGGGCATTTCCAACGCGCGGCCCGAGCACCTCGCCCAGGCACAGGCCGTCGCGCCGGTGGTCTGCGTGCAGAACGCGTACGGCCTGGGGTACCGCCGGGGACAGGACGCGTTCCTCCGCACCTGCGGAGAGCAGGGCATCGCGTTCGTGCCGTTCTTCGCGATCGCCGGCGCCGGGCGCGAGGCGGGCGCGGGCGGTGACGAGCACGAGGAGGTGCTCGCCACCGCCCGGGCGCACGGGGCGAGCCCGGTGCAGGTCCGGCTCGCGTGGGCGCTGCGGCGGGGACCTCACGTGCTGGTCATCCCCGGCACCGGCACCCCTGGTCATTTGGAGGACAACGTCGCCGCCGGCGCCCTCCGGCTCACGCCGGACGAGCTCGCCGGCCTCGACGCCGTCCACGCCGCCTCACCGGAGCGGTGAGCCGAACCAGCGGGCCAGGTGGCCGTCCAGGTCCCGTTGGTCGTCGCCGGCCCAGGCGACGTAGCCGTCGGGACGCAGCAGGATCGCCGGAACGTCGAGGGCCGCGGCCGGGTCAGCGAGGTGGTCGACGCGGCCGGCCCAGCCGTCGGCGGTCAGGCGTCCGGTGCGGTCCAGGAGCAGGCCACGGCCGCGGTGCAGCCGGTCGTAGAGGCGGCCCTGCGCCACGTCGATGTCGCGCAACCGGCGGCCGAGCAGATCGGGGCCTTCGCCGAAATCGTACCGAAGATCGATCGCGGTGATCTTCCCGATGAGGTGGCGGTTGACCTCGCCGAGGTCCATCAGCTCGGTGAGCAGCCTGCGCACGGCCCCCGGGCCCGGTCCGCGCGACGTCAGCTCCTGCTGGGCCCGGGTGTTGTCCAGCACGGCCTCGGCGACCGGACGACGTTCGGCCTCGTAGGTGTCCAGCAGGGGTGCCGGCGCCCAGCCGCGGATCCGGCCGGCCAGTTTCCAGCCGAGGTTGAAGGCGTCCTGGACGCCCAGGTTGAGGCCCTGGCCGCCGAGGGGCGGGTGGATGTGGGCCGCGTCGCCGGCCAGCAGCACCCGCCCGACGCGGTACCGCTCGGCGAGCCGGGTGGCGTCGCCGAAACGCGACAACCAGCGCGGGGAGTGCACGCCGAAGTCGGTTCCGGCGACGGCCCGGAGCTGTTGCCGAAAATCGTCCAGGGTCGGCGGCGTCGCGCGATCGCCGACGCCCGCGGCCGGGACGACGACGCTGTAGACGCCTTCGCCGAAGGGCCGCAGCCAGAACGGCCGATGGGTCTCACCGACCTCGGCGACCTTGGCGGCGATCTCCGTCGGCGGCGCCGTCGCGGCCATCTCGCCCATCAGCGTCTCGGTCCGCGAAGGCTCGCCGGGAAAGCCGACGCCGCTCAGCTTGCGCACCGCGCTGCGCCCGCCGTCACAGCCGACGAGGTAGCGGGCACGCAGTCGTTCACCGTCGGCCAGCTCGACGGTCACGCCCTGGTCGTCTTGCTCGAAATCGACCACGGCGGCGCCGCGCCGGACCTCGGCACCGAGGTCGATCGCGTGTTCTTCGAGGAGCCGGACGACGACCGGCTGCGGGATGCCCAGCAGGTAGGCGTGCGCGGAGTCGAGGTCCGGGGGTGCGGGCTTGGGGATCGCGGCGAAGAAACCGCCGGCCGGACGCTGCCGTCCGTGGGCGCGGAGGCGGTCGAGCAGGCCGCGCATCGCCATCAGCTCGAGGCTGCGGATGTGCAGGCCGACGATCCGGACGGACGACGCGGGCTCGGTGTCCTGTTCGAGGACGATCACCCGCACGCCGTGCAGCCGCAGCTCGGCGGCCAGTGTTGCCCCGGTCGGCCCGCAGCCGGCGATGACGACGTCGAACGGTTCGGTGGTGGAATCCACGGTGGTGCCTTTCGGGAGTGCCTGGGGGCGCTCCCGGCGACACCTACGTCAATCGCCTGGCCGTGACTGGCGGGGGAGCACCCACGTCGATCCAGCGTTCATGGGTCTCACCTCCTCGGGCGGTGTCACGGTCCCGGGCAAGGTACAGCCCAGGGCGTGACCCCGTCCATTTCTTTTGTCGTTTTCGCGACCACGGCTCACGCCGTCGGGCGGCCGGCTCCCGCGTAGTCGTCGCCGGGCCGGCGGTAGGAGTGGACCTGGACCGCCTGGCCGGTCTGCGGCGCGTCGATCATCTGCTGGTTGCCGATGTAGAGACCGACGTGGTGGATCTTCGTCGCCGGCTCGCCGTAGAAGATCAGATCACCCAGCTGCGGGTCGGTCACGTGCGGCACGCTGCGGAACTGCGTGTCGGCCGTGCGCATCAGCTTGATGCCGGCGCTGCCGTACGCCGCCGTCGTCAGGCCCGAGCAGTCGAAGCCCGGGTCGTTGCCGCCGGTGCCGTTGCCGCCCCAGATGTAGGGGAGGCCGATCTTGTCGATCGCGAAGTTCACCGCGCTCAGCACCGCCGGGTTCGGCGCCGCCGTGCCCTGGCCGACCGTGCCGTAGACGTTGACCGTGGCCAGCGTCCGGTGCAGGAACAGCGGCGCCGGCTGCAGCGTGCCGACCGAGTCCCACCACACCTGGCCCTGGGACAGGTCGTGGCCGTCGGCGCACAGCGCGCGGCCCGTGGTCAGCGCGGCGTCGTCGATATTTTGGACATTGGGTTTCCCGCCGGACGCGCTCGCCTGGTACTTGCCCCAGATCGCCGGCGACAGCTGCATGGGCCCGGCGGCGTTCGCCGTCGAGACGACCTTGTTGTAGAAGTCGCGCACTTCGATCGTGGCGAGCGGCTTGTCCAGCGTGCCGGTGGTGCCGAACTGCCCGCCCCGAGCCCGGCCGTGGTCCGTGGTCACTTTTCCGACCGCGGCCAGCGTGACCCACGAAAGGCGGCACCCCGGGATGTCCTTGGTGAGTTTCGCCGTCGCCTTCGCGTAGCCGACCATCGCGCGCAGCGGGATGTCGAGCCACTGGCTGGTCTTGGACGCCCAGGCGTCGAACTCGCTCGGTTCCGGCACCTTGGGCGGCGTCGGGGTCTGCGGCGGCGTGGGCGTCGGCGGCTTGGTGGACGTCGGCGACGGCGACGACGCCTGGGTGACCGTCGCGGCGGCGTTCGTGGTCTCCTGCTGCTTCGGCGCGAGCAGGATGCCGGCGACCAGCGCGCCCGCGACGACGACCACGGCCGCGACCACCACCACGGGCTTCCGACGGCGGGGCGCAGGCGCTGCGGACGACTCGGACGACGCGGCCGGCTCGGGTGATTCGGGTGTGTCGGCCGGGACGACCTCGGGCTCCTCGCTCACCGGGCCGCTCCCGTGAGCCGGTCGAGCACGAAGCCGCGCAGGCCGTCGAGGTCGGTGTCCACGGCGACCTCGATCGGGCGGCCGGGGGAGAACTGCGGATCGTCCTCGCCCAGTCGTCGCCGGTCGACCAGGGTCTGGCCGCGGGCCGGGCCGAGGCCGCAGTCGACGTCGACCCGGTAGGTCTCCGTGCGCAGGATGCCGGGCGAGATCGCCTCGGCGACCGCGACGGCGTCGTGCATGACCATCCGGTCTTCGCCGAACACGCGCGTGTAGTGCTGCCGGTACGTCGACGTCAGGCCTTCGAGGGTGGCGCCGACCGGTCCCGACGCCGCGAGCTTCGCCAGCCATTCGCCGTCGACGGCGCAGCGGTGCGTGAGGTCGAGCGGCACCAGCACCACCGGGACGTCCTCCTCGACGAGCACCCGCCGGGCCGCCTCGGGGTCGCTCCAGATGTTGAACTCGGCGGCGGTCGTGCTGTTGCCGAACGTCACGCCGCCGCCCATGATCACCAGCCGCGCGATCTTCGCCGCCGCGCCGGGGTGGGCCGCGAGCAGCGCGGCGATGTTCGTCAGGGGCCCGATCGGGGCGATGGTCACCGGTTCGTCGGCGGCGTCGAGCAGGTCGAGCATCAGCCGGACGGCGTCCCGCTCCTCCAGCGGACGGCTCGCCTCGGGCAGCGTGTAGGAGTGGCCGGAAAGGCCGTCGCCGCCGTGGACCTCTTTCGCGTCACGCGGCTTGGAGTAGATGAGTGGCCGCGCCGCCCCGGCGGCCACGGGCACGTCGTCACGGCCGAACAACGCCAGCAGCCGCTGCGCGTTCGCCGTGGTGCGGTCGAGGGGGACGTTGCCGAAAACCGACGTCACGCCCAGGAGGTCGACGTCCGGGGACAGCGCCGCCAGCGCGATCGCGAGCGCGTCGTCGACGCCCGGGTCGGTGTCGATGATCAGCTTCGTGCCCATCCAGCTCCCCTTGCCTGCGAACCCGTCCCGCACACAGGTTACGGTCACGGGCATGACGTCGATGTGGGGTGCGCCCGCGCTGTCGCGGGTGCGGGCCTGGCGCCGCGCCCGGCAGGACCCGCGGCAGGCCAAGTTCCTGACCGCCGACTCGCTGCGCTGGGTGCTGCGCAACCGTGCGTACACGCCCTGGTACCTGGTCCGGTACTACCGGCTGCTCAAGTTCCGGCTCGCCAACCCGCACATCATCCTGCGCGGGATGCTCTTCCTCGGGAAGAACGTCGAGATCCACTGCCGCCCCGGCTACGGGCGGCTGGAGATCGGCCGCTGGGTCCACATCGGCGACGGCAACGCCATCCGCTGCCACGAGGGTTCGCTGCGGATCGGCGACAAGTCCGTCTTCGGCCGCCAGAACGTGATCAACTGCTACCTCGACATCGAGCTCGGCGCGGCCACCCTGGTCGCCGACTGGGTGTACATCTGTGACTTCGATCACGTCATTTCGGACATCCACGTGCCGATCAAGGACCAGGGCATCGTGAAGTCCCCGGTCCGGATCGGCCCGGACACCTGGCTCGGCACCAAGGTCAGCGTCCTGAAGGGCACCCGCATCGGCCGCGGCAGCGTGCTCGGCGCGCATGCTGTCGTCCGTGGTGACATTCCGGACTACTCGATCGCGGTCGGCGCGCCGGCGCGAGTGGTGCGTAACCGCGAAGACGACTACGCGGCCGACGCCGCCCGTCGCGAGGCTGTCGCGGACATGGCCCGCAAGGCGAACAAGGCGCTGCAGAAGACCCTCGGCGAGCAGTAGGACTACTCAGGCCGCGTGGTCGGTTTTCACGACATAGTGGCCGTATGGGGGAGTACCGCGAGGTCGTCGTGTCCGCTCTGCTCGCGCTGGTGGCGGCCGGGTGGCTGATCGTCGTCCCGTACCTGGTGCTGCTGGGGGCGCTGGAGAGCATGCCGGCGTTCGGCACGAGCACGCACCGGGGCGACGCCTACCTGACCTGGGCCGCCTGGCTCGGTGCCGGGCTGCCGCTGGCGGGCGTGGTCGTTTCGGCGACCACGCGGCGCCGCGGGTGGACGTGGTTCTTCGGGATCTGCCTGGCGCTGGCGGCCGCGGTCGCGGCGCTGGGTTGGGCGGACGACGTCCGGCATGCACCGCCGCCTCCGCCGGGGCCGCGCCACTGCGTCGAGCGCAGCGGCGGCGACAACGACTGCCCGGGCGGCTGACCCTCACACACGCTGACCTGTGGTTTCCCGGGTGGTCGAAAATCGGCCACGCTCGTTCCCGGCCGTTCGGCGGTGATCATCGGCTGATCGGCCGATCTCCGCCACCCCAGACCTCGGAAGCCTGGGGCCATGTCGATCACCCGGTTCGCCGTCCCGCTGCTCGCTGCCGCGGCGCTGCTTCCCGTCGTCCCCGCGGTCGCCGCCGCGGACGGGCTCTCCTGGCAGCTCTGCGCCACCGTCGCGAAGGGCTGGGACCCCGACGACCGCCGCACCGAGTGCGCGCAGGTCACGGTCCCGGTGGACTACGCCGATCCCGGTGGTCGGAAAATCGACATCGCCGTCAGCCGCATCCGGGCGACCGGGACGCGCACCGGCGCGATCCTGCTGAACCCCGGCGGACCCGGCCAGTCCGGCCTCACCATGCCCGGCAGTATCGCCGACAGCCACACCGGCGGCCTCGGTGTCCACCACGACCTGATCGGGTTCGACCCGCGCGGCGTCGGGTACAGCGCCGACCTGCCGTGCCCGACCGAGCTCCCCGACCCGGGCATCATCGACGAGGAGAAGGCCCGCGAAGCCGCCGAACGCGCCGCCGAGGCGAACCGCAAGTGCGTCGAGGCCCACCCGGCTTTCGTCCGGAATCTGACCACGCCGACGATCGCCCGGGACCTGGACCGCATCCGCGTCGCGCTCGGCGAGGACAAGATCGGCTACTACGGCGTCTCGTGGGGGACCGCGCTCGGCGCGCAGTACCGGTCGCTCTTCGACGACCACGTCGACCGGATGCTGCTGGACTCCGTCATGCCGCCGGACCTCAGTGTCACGGCGATGGACGACGGCCAGGCGACCGCGGGCGAGAACACCTTCCACGAGTTCGCGGCGTGGATCGCCAGGTACGACGCCATTTACCGATTCGGGACCACGGAGCCCGCGGTCGCGAAAGGGCTGCTCGGCCTGCGGGACCGGTACGGCGCGGCCGTCAACGACATGCTCGCCAACCCGCGTCGCGAGTGGGCCGGCCTGGCGAAGCAGCTCGCCGCCATCCGCGACGGCGGACCGCCCGTTGCCGGAAAAGCGACCAAAGACAGCCTGGGCTGGGACGGCGAGCCGCACGCGTTCAACCACTTCCAGCAGACGGCGCTGCTCTGCAACGAGTCGCCGAGCCCGCGCGATTTCGAGACCGTCTGGCAGCACCGCCTCGACCGGATGAATCGCTTCCCGGTCGCCGGCGGCTACGGCTTCTACGAACAGCTCTGCGTCGGCTGGCCACTGGCTGCCCGGCCGTGGTCGTTCGAAAACGGGACAAGCCCCCTGCAGCTGGCCGGCCACCTCTACGAGCCGGTCACGCCCATCGGCTGGGCGCTCGCGATGCGGCAGCGGATCGGCGGCGCGCTCATGACCGTCGAGGACGACGCCCACGGCTCGCTGTCGTCGCTGCCCTGCGCCGACGCCGTGGTCACTTTCTTCGACACGGGCAAGACGACGTCGGCGTCGTGCTCGGGCGCGCCGGTCCCGGGGCCGTGAGTCAGCGGTTCCGCAGCTGGTCGCGGACCTCCATGAGGGCGAAGCCGAGCAGGTTCAGCCCGCGCCAGTAGTCCGGCTTGGTCGCGTTCTTCTCCTCGCGCGCGAGGCCGGTGCCCCAGACGAGGTCCTTCTTGGACGCCTCGACGAGCACCGCGTCCCCGGTGCCGAGCAGAAACCGGCGCAGGTCGCGGTGGGCGCTGAACTTGGCCAGGTTGCCGTCGACGACGATGTCGAACCGGTGCCGCTCCCAGGTGGCGGCGTCGAAGCCGGCGACCTCGCGGCCGAGCACCTTCGCCGTCTTCGGGTCGGGCGTCGACCGGATCAGCTCGGCCTTCTCGACGTCGCCGAACAGCAGCGCCTTGCCCGCCATCATGTAGTGCTCGGCGGTCGGGTACTCGACCCCGTCGGCCTCGAACGGGTCGAGCCACCACTGGCTCAGGCAGCTCGCCGTCACCCGGCCGGACTTCGAGGGCGTGTGCCCGTAGAACAGCAGGTACTCGGGCTCCGCACCCTCGTGGACTTTTTCGCGCAACGCCTCGACACTGCGGACACCGTCGACCTTCACCATCCGCCTAGTGGACCACGCCCTCAGAGCAGGAAGTGGAACAGGGGGCTGCCCGGCTCGATCCGCTCGACCTGCAGGGGGCTCGCGTCCATCCGGGCGAGCAGTCCGGCCAGGTCGGACGGCCGGGCGATCTCGATGCCGACCAGCGCCGGGCCCATCTCGCGGTTGGTGCGCTTGACGTACTCGAAACGCGTGATGTCGTCCTCGGGCCCGAGCACCTGCTCGAGGAACCGCCGCAGCGCGCCCGGCTCCTGCGGGAACCCGACGAGGAAGTAGTGCTTCAGCCCTTCGTGCATCAGCGAGCGTTCGAGGATCTCGCCGTAGCGGCTGACGTCGTTGTTGCCGCCGGAGACCAGGCAGACGACCGTCTGGCCGGGCTCGACCTCGACGACCGTGCCGAGCGACGCCGCGGCGAGCGCGCCCGCGGGCTCGGCGATGATCCCGTCGGACTGGTACATCGCCAGCATCTCGGTGCACACCGCGCCCTCGGCGACCGCGGTCAGCTCGGCGCCGCTCTCGCGGATCAGGGGGTAGGTGACCGCGCCGGCCTCGCGCACGGCGGCGCCGTCGACGAACGAGTCGAGCTCCGGCAGCCGCACCGGGTGCCCGGCCTCGAGGGCCGCGGCCATGCAGGCCGCGCCCGCGGGCTCGACGCCGACGATCCGGACCTCCGGGTGCCGTTCGCGCAGCCAGCTGCCGACCCCGGCGAGCAGCCCGCCGCCCCCGACCGGGACGACCACGACGTCGGGCACGAAGCCGAGCTGCTCGACCACCTCGCACGCGACCGTGCCCTGGCCGGCGACGGTGCGGACGTCGTCGAACGCCGGGACCAGGGTGGCGCCGGTGCGCTGGGCGTCCTCGTTGGCCGCGGCGAAGGCGTCTTCGTACGTTTCACCGACCACGACGACCTCGATGTGCGCGCCACCCAGCGTCGCGATGCGTTCGCGCTTCTGCCGCGGCGTGGTGCCCGGGACGTACACGCGGCCGCGAGCGCCGAGCCGGCGGCACGCGTACGCGACGCCCTGGGCGTGGTTGCCGGCGCTGGCGCAGACAACCCCTCGCGCGCGGACGTCCTCGTCGAGCTGGACGATGAAGTTGTAGGCGCCGCGGATCTTGTACGACCGGACGGTCTGCAGGTCCTCGCGTTTCACCCAGACCTGGGCGTCCACCCGGGACGAAAGCCGGGCGCTCGGCTCCAGCGGCGTCCGGGTCACCACCCCGGCCAGCCGCTCGGCGGCCTTTTCGATGGTCGCCGCGGTCACCGTGTCGATGTCGTGCACCCCGGTGAATCTACGACTCGCGCGTCCCGGGCAACCGTCCGGGCCTCCGGGCGCATCAGAGGGGTGTCGAACGAGATGGGGGGCGCCGATGGACGCCGGATTCACCGAGTACGTGACCGCGCGGGCGGCGTGGCTGCGCAAGGTCGCGTACCTGCTCTGCGGCGACTGGCACCGGGCCGACGACCTGGTCCAGTCGGCGGTCACCCGGCTCTACACGAACTGGCCGCGCGCCTCCCGCGCCGACAACGTGGACGGCTACGCGCGCCGCACGCTCGTCAACACGTTCCTGGCCGAGCAGCGGACGTCGTGGTGGCGGCGGGTGGATTTGCGCGAAAAAGACCACGAGCCGCCCACGCCTGGTGCGGACGTCGAACTGGCCCTCGACCTGCGGGCCGCGCTGGAGCGGCTGCCGGCCAGGCAGCGCGCGACCGTCGTCCTTCGCTACTTCTGCGACCTGCCGGTCGCGGAGACTGCCCGGGCGCTGGGCTGTTCCGAAGGCACCGTCAAGAGCCAGACCGCGAAGGCCGTGGACGCGCTTCGCGAGCTGCTGCGGGAACCGATCCGGGAGGGACGAGCATGACCGACCACGAGCTGGCCACCAAGCTGAAGGAACTGGCCGAAGCACCCGCCCCGCCGCCGCGGATCGACCTCGACCGCGCGCGCCGGATCGGGGGACGTCGTCGTCGTGTGCGGACCACGGCGCTGGTCCTCGGCTGTGCCGCGGTGGTGGCGGCCGGGGGGCTCACGGCGGTGTCGGTGTTCCGGCCGGTGCCGCCCCTGGCGACCGCGCCGGCGGCCGTGGCGCCCAAGCCCGCGCCCGTCGCCCCCGCGCCCACCGACAACCCCCTGGTGACGAAGGCGAGCTTCGGCTGGCTGCCGGAGCCGATCAAGGGCATCGAATACGGCGTCGGCGGTCACGGCGACTACGCGCTCGCCATCGGCCGCGGCGACCTGGCGCCGATGATCTGGCTCGCCGTGTGGGATCAGGAACCGGCGCTGGACCGCCGGCACGACATGGGCGGGAAGGCGGTGCGGGTCCCGGTCCGGGTCGGCGACCGCGAGGGCTACTGGGTCACCGTGGACGCCGCAGACCCGCTCAACCAGGGCAACAGTTACCTGCGCTGGCCGACCGGGGACGGCCGCTGGGCGGAACTCAACGCCTACTACCTCACCCTGCCCGAACTGCAGAAGGTCCTGCTGCGCGTGGCCGGGGACGTCACGTTCGCGAACCGGGCGGTGCCCTTGCCGCTGCACATCACCGGCCTGCCGGAGTCGTTCCGGGTCGCCGACGTCAACCTGTGGCGCCGCCCGGACACCGACGGCGTCCCGTGGCGGGCGGTGCTCCAGTACTCGTCGAACGGCGCGCTGGCGACGATCACCGTGTCCCTTCCCGGCGGCGAGTCGGACGGCCTCGGCACGCCGGTCTGCACGACGAAGAACGGCCTGCAGGCGTGCGTCCGGATCGACCAGCCGTCGGCTGCGGGCATCACCGCGAAGGAACTCCTGAGCCGGATCACGCTGCTCGGCCCGGACGAGGCGAAGTGGACCACGCACGTGATCGGGTGATCAGCCCTTGGGGACCGCCGGGTAGGGGACGAAGGTGCTCGTGTTCTCGTCGACGGTGAGCTGCTTGCCGATCGTCGGGAACGCGCGCTGCGAGCACGCCGGGCGTTCGCAGACTTTGCACCCCATCCCGATCGGCGTCGCCGCGGCGGGCTCGTCCAGGTCCAGGCCGGTCGAGTAGACGAGCCGCCCGGCGTGCCGCAGTTCGCAGCCGAGGCCGACGGTGAACGTCTTGCCCGGGCTGCCGTAGCCGCCGATGTTGCGCGACACCGTGCGCGCGACCCAGAAGTAGCTCTTGCCGTCGGACAGGGTCGCGATCTGGGTGAGGATCTTGCCCGGCTGGGTGAACGCCTCGTAGATGTTCCACAGCGGACAGGCCCCGCCGACGCGGGAGAAGTGGAACCCGGCCGCGGACTGCCGCTTCGACATGTTGCCGGCCCGGTCCACCCGCACGAACGAGAACGGCACGCCGCGCTGCTTCGGGCGTTGCAACGTCGACAGCCGGTGGCAGACCGTCTCGAAGCCGACGCCGTAGTGGTCGCACAGCCGCTCGATGTCGTAGCGGAAGCGCTCGGCCGCGGCCAGGAACGGGCCGTAGGGGAGGATCAGCGCCCCGGCGAAGTAGTTCGCCAGGCCGACACGGGCGAGCGAGCGGGCGGCCGGGCCGGAAAACGCCCACGAGTCGGCCAGCTCGGTGATGAGGTCGTCGTACTCGAGCAGCGCGATCTGCGAGGCCATCCGGAACGCCTGCTGGCCGACCCGCAGGCTCGGCGCCAGCCGCAGCACCCGCGGCACCGGCTCGTAGCGGTGCTGCTGGCCGGTGGCTTCGTCGATGCCCTCGCTGGTCACCTCGACGCCGTAGCGCTGGAACAGGCGGTCCTTCAGCGCGCCGAGGACCTGCCCGCGCTGCAGCGGGATGTCGGCGGCCATCTTCTCGGCGCGTTCGTCCAGTTCCGCGACATAGTTCTCGCGCTCGTAGAAGAAGTCGCGGACCTCCTCGTGCGGCAGCGGCGCGGCGGCGCTGCCGTGCAGGCCGAGGCCGTTTTCCGTGGTCAGCACGGCCGTGTTCTCGACGGCGTTGCGGTAGCTGCGGTGCAGCTTGACCAGCGCCTGGGCGATGGCGGGCAGGTTCGTGGCCAGCTCGTTGAGCTCGCTCGTGGTGACGTCGACGCCGAGGACCTCGTCGAGCAGGGCTTCCTTGACGTCGGCGACCAGCCGGGACGTGTCGTTGTTGGCGAAGAACTCGGTGTCGACGCCGAACGCCTGCGTGATCCGCAGCAGCACCGGCACGGTCAGCGGCCGCGAGTTGTGCTCGATCTGGTTGAGGTAACTGGGTGAGATCTCCAGCACACGAGCGAGATCCGCCTGGCTCATCGAGCGGCTTTCGCGGAGGTGCCGCAGCCGTGCGCCGGCGAAAGTCTTCTCCATTCGTGCCCTCCTTTCCGGAAGGTTTCCGGTCCTGAACGGTTACGTGAACGGTCAAGAACGCGGATTTTCGATCACTTGCGAACCGGCTGATTCGCAACCTTTGCAAAGAGCGTACGTACCCTTCACACAAATTGGCAAATTGGACGACTGGACCGCGTTTTCGCTGGCGTGTCAGGGTCATGCCAAGCAAGGCGAGCAATCGCAAACTTCGCAACACCGGGAGAGTCCGATGACGGAACAGGCCAAGCAGGCGGCCGCGGAGCTGGCCGCGCAGTGGGCGAGCGACCCCCGCTGGGCGGGCGTGCAGCGCTCCTACTCGGCCGAAGACGTGATCAAGCTGCGCGGCAGCGTCGTCGAGGAGCACACCCTGGCCCGCCGTGGCGCGGAGAAGCTGTGGGACCTGCTGCACACCGAGGACTACATCCACGCGCTGGGCGCGCTCACCGGCAACCAGGCCGTCCAGCAGGTCCGCGCGGGCCTGCAGGCGATCTACCTGTCCGGCTGGCAGGTCGCGGCCGACGCCAACCTGGCGAGCCAGACCTACCCGGACCAGAGCCTCTACCCGGCCAACTCGGTGCCGGCCGTGGTCCGCCGCATCAACAACGCGCTGGGCCGCGCCGACCAGATCAGCTGGGCCGAGGGCAACACCGACATCGACTGGTACGCCCCGATCGTCGCCGACGCCGAGGCCGGCTTCGGTGGCCCGCTCAACGCGTTCGAGCTGATGAAGGGCATGATCGCGGCCGGCGCCGCGGGTGTGCACTGGGAAGACCAGCTCGCGTCCGAGAAGAAGTGTGGTCACCTCGGCGGCAAGGTCCTCATCCCGATCAAGCAGCACGAGCGCACCCTGAACGCCGCGCGGCTGGCGTCCGACGTGCTGAACGTGCCGACCCTGGTCGTCGCCCGCACCGACGCCCAGGCCGCGACGCTGCTGACCAGCGACGTCGACGAGCGCGACCAGCAGTTCCTCACCGGCGGCCGCACCGCCGAGGGCTTCTACGAGGTCCGCAACGGCATCGAGCCGTGCATCGAGCGCGGCCTGGCCTACGCCCAGTACGCCGACCTGCTCTGGATGGAGACCTCCGAGCCGGACCTCGAGGTGGCGCGCAAGTACGCCGAGGCGATCAAGGCGAAGTTCCCGGACCAGATGCTGGCCTACAACTGCTCGCCGTCGTTCAACTGGAAGAAGCACCTGGACGACGCCACGATCGCGAAGTTCCAGCGCGAGCTCGGCCACATGGGCTACAAGTTCCAGTTCATCACGCTGGCCGGCTTCCACGCCCTCAACTACTCGATGTTCGACCTGGCGCACGGCTACGCCCGCGAGGGCATGACCGCCTACGTCGACCTGCAGGAGCGCGAGTTCGCGTCGGAGAGCCGTGGCTACACCGCCACCAAGCACCAGCGCGAGGTCGGCACCGGCTACTTCGACCAGGTCGCCACCGCGCTGAACCCGGAGAGCTCGACCACCGCGCTCAAGGGCTCCACCGAAGAAGCCCAGTTCCACTGATCCCGGCCGCGGCCTGACGACGGCAACCCCCTCCGTCGTCAGGCCGCGACCCTCCCTTCATTCCTTCCCTGCACAGCTCGTGGAGGCACCCCATGGTTGATCGGCTGAACTACCGCATCGAGGTCACCGGGCCGGTCGAGGGCCGGTTCGCGGAGATCCTGACCCCGGCGGCACTCGACTTCCTGGCCAAGCTGGACAACACGTTCGCCGGCCGCCGGCGCGAGCTGCTCGACGCCCGCCGCGTGCGGCGCGAGGAACTGCAGTCCGGGGAGAAGCCGCTCGGTTTCCTGCCCGAGACCCGCCGGATCCGCGACGACGAGTCGTGGCACGTCGCCCCGACCGCGCCGGGCCTGGAGGACCGCCGCGTCGAGATCACCGGCCCGACCGACCGCAAGATGACGGTCAACGCGCTGAACTCCGGCGCCAAGGTCTGGCTGGCGGACTTCGAGGACGCGACGTCGCCGACGTGGCACAACGTCATCGACGGCCAGATCAACCTCTACGACGCCATCCGCCGCAACATCGACTTCACCACCGAGGCCGGCAAGCGCTACACGATCGGCGACGACCCGGCGACGATCGTCGCCCGTCCCCGTGGCTGGCACCTGGTGGAGAAGCACATCCGCATCGACGGCCGCCCGGTGTCGGCGAGCCTGGTCGACTTCGGCCTGTACTTCTTCCACAACGCGCGCCAGCTGCTCGCTCGCGGCGTCGGCCCGTACTTCTACCTGCCGAAGCTGGAGAACCACCTCGAGGCGCGTCTCTGGAACGACGTCTTCCTGCTGGCGCAGCGCGAGCTCGGCATCCCGCGCGGCACGATCCGCGCGACCGTGCTGATCGAGACGATCACTGCCGCGTTCGAGATGGACGAAATCCTCTACGAGCTGCGCGAGCACGCCGCGGGCCTGAACGCCGGCCGCTGGGACTACATCTTCAGCCTCATCAAGAACTTCGCCGCACACGGCGCCGACTTCGTGCTGCCGGACCGCGCGCAGGTCACGATGACCGTGCCGTTCATGCGGGCCTACACCGAACTGCTCGTGCGCACCTGCCACCGGCGCGGCGCACACGCCATCGGCGGCATGGCCGCGTTCATCCCGAGCAAGGACCCCTCGGTGAACGAAATCGCCGTCGAGAAGGTCCGCGCGGACAAGGAACGCGAGGCCGGCGACGGTTTCGACGGCTCGTGGGTCGCGCACCCCGGCCTGGTCCCGGTCTGCCGCGAGGTCTTCGACGGCGTGCTCGGCGGCTGGCCGAACCAGCTCGGCAAGCTGCGCGAAGACGTCCACGTCACCGCCGAGGACCTGCTCGACGTGGCCAGCGCCGGCGGCGAGGTCACCGAGGCGGGCGTCCGCGCGAACATCAACGTCGCGCTGCGGTACGTCGACGCGTGGCTGCGCGGCACCGGCGCGGCGGCGATCCACAACCTGATGGAGGACGCGGCCACCGCGGAGATCGCCCGCTGCCAGGTCTGGCAGTGGATCCGCAACGGCACGAAGCTCGAGGACGGCACGGCCCTGACCCGCGAGCTGGCGGTCGAGTTCCTGAACGACGAACTCGCGTCGGTGCGCGCGGAACTGGGCTCGGAAAACCGCCTCGACGACGCGTACGAGATCTTCACCGAAACCGCGCTGGGCGAGAAGCTGCCGAGCTTCCTCACCACGGGTGCCTACGCGCGGTACCTCACGGACGCCCGGTAGCAGGGGCCCCGCCCGCCCCTACCTGACGAGGGGCGGGCGGATTCCACACTGTTGGGATGGTGTGGGTCCGGACCGGTCCCGGTGGCGGCGGCTCCCCGCCACCGGGACCGGTTCATGTTCAGAGCAGGAAGACCCGCTGCGTCACGAGGTTCGCCGGCGGTTCGCAGCAGGTGAAACCCGTGATGCCGGGGATCGCGTTGGTCGTGGTCGGAATAGTGACCAGCCAGTGGATCGTCCGGACGGCATACGCCGCGACCAGCAGCGCAACGGCGGCCAAGAGGATCGTGGCGAGCAGCTGGTGGTTCCGGATGGCGCCGACGCCGCCGTACTGCAGGACGAAGACGACCGAGCCGAGTGACGAGAAAACCGACCACAGCGTGAGGAACGCGGCGCCGACGAGACCGGCCCGGCTCCCGGTGAGCCCCGCTGCTCCGTTCTTGTCCGACGTGGTGCGCTGACCGACGGTGTAGGCGATCGGAGCACAGGCGGCGATGGCGACGTAGAGCGCCGACGCGACCGCGAAGGCCGCCGACGCTCCCGGCGCGATCGCCGTGTCGAGCTTGCCGGAGAAGGCCGCCAGCAGCGCGGCGAAGGCGGCGGTCAACGCCGTGAGGTTGCTGGCCCAGCTGTCGGTGAACTTCCACTGGGCGCCGCCGGGCAGGTCGAGGCCGCTCTTCCGGAACGCGAGCCGCGCGAGGACGAGGGCCACGGCGACGGCCACGATGAACCCGGCGACCAGCCCGTGGCCGAAAACGCGCCAATCGGGGACGATCGGGTCCGCGGCCGCCGCGACGAAGATCTTCATGGGACCGGCTCCTCTGCGTAGTCGCTGCTGGTGGCCGGTAGTCGGCGGCCGCCGACGGCTCGTTACGCAGAGTTGTCACTCACACGGGTGTCTTGAGCAGGACCTTCGCTGCTTCGCCGGCCGTCTCCGCTTCGCGTGGGTCGCCGGTGATGGCGGCGAGCACGGTCGCACCCTCCATGAGCGAGAACAGCTGGTCGGCGACGGTTTTGTCGGAAACGAGACAACGCAGGTAGCGCCGGACTTCGTCCTTGTGCTTCCGGATCGCGGCGGCGATGCCGGGGGTGGGCTCGCCGAACTCGCCGAAGGAGTTGATGAACGCGCAGCCGCGGAAGCCGGGCTCGGCGAACCAGTTCTTCAGCCACGCGAACACGGCCAACGGGTCGTCGCCGCGCGCGTGGACGAATTCGCGCAACGACCGCCGCCAGCGTTCGTCGCGGCGCAGCAAGTACGCCTCGACCAGGTCGTTCTTCGCCGGGAAGCACTGGTAGAGCCGCTTGAGCGAGACGCCGGAGCGTTCACGGACGGCATCCATCCCGACCGCCTGCACGCCGTGGGCGTAGAAGAGGTCTTCGGCGGCCTCCAGTAGCCGGTCGGTCGCCTCCGTGGAATCCATGTCACCTGCCCCTGGCGCTGAGAATGATCGTTCTCTAGTCTAGCGGGAGCCGTGGAGAACGCACGTTCTCCACTTTCGGAAGGAGTTCTCATGACCCCGCGCCCGCCGTTCCCGCCGTTCGACGAGGACAGCGCCCGCCAGAAGGTCCAGGCCGCCGAAGACGCGTGGAACACCCGCGACCCGGAGCGTGTCTCGCTCGCGTACACGGAGGACTCCGTCTGGCGCAATCGCGACCACCACGTCGTCGGCCGCGCGCAGATCGTCGAGTTCCTGACCGCGAAATGGGCGCGCGAGCTGGACTACGCGCTGCGCAAGGAGCTGTGGGGGTTCCGCGGCAACCGCATCGGCGTCCGGTTCCAGTACGAGTCCCGGACCGCGGAGGGCCAGTGGTTCCGCAGCTACGGCAACGAGCTGTGGGAGTTCAGCGACGAAGGCCTGATGCGCCGTCGTGAAGCGAGCATCAACGACGTCCCGATCACCGAAGCCGACCGCCGCATCTTCGGCCCGCGACCGCAGTCCGAGCACGGGGTGCTGTTGCCGATCTTCTAGGTCCGCCCTGAGCGGAACCGGCCACGGCCGGCCGGGCCGACGGGCATGGTCGGAAAAGTGACGACACCGGCGTTCGGCGGCGAAGTGAGCGAGTACTACCAGCGGTTCCGCCGCGGCTACCCGCCCGAGGTGGCGGACAGGCTCGCCGCGACGTTCGCGCTGACCGGCGACGACGTCGTCCTCGACCTCGGCTGCGGCACCGGCCAGCTCACCCGGTCCCTGGCGCCCCGCGTCGGGGCCGTGCTGGGCATGGACCCGGAACCGGCGATGCTGGCGCAGGCCCGGCAGGCGACGGCGGAGCCGAACGTCAGCTGGCTGCTCGGCGCGGACTCCGACGTCGGCGCGCTGACGTCGGCCCTCGGCCCGGGACGTCTGGCCGCGATGACGGTGGCGCAGGCGTTGCACTGGATGGACCACGATCGGCTGTTCGCGTCGGTCCGTCCGCTGCTGCGGCCCGGCGGCGGTGTCGCGGTGGTGACCAACGGCGAACCGCTGTGGCTGCAGGACACGGCGTGGTCGGCTGCGCTGCGGGAGGTCGTCGCCGACTACCTCGGCGCCCCGGTGCACCGGACCTGTGGCACGGACGACGCGAGCCAGGAGCGGTACGCGAAGGCCCTCGCGGCCGCCGGATACGCCGTGAGCTCGACCGTCGTCGAGTACTCCGCGCCCCTGAGCGTCGACGAAATCGCCGGTGGTCTTTTTTCGGCCATGAGCCCGGAGCAGCTGCCCGGCACAGACGCGCGGCCGGCGTTCATCGAGCGCATCCGGGCCGCGGTCACCCCGCACGGCCCGCTGCGGGAACACGTCCGGGTCCGGCTGCTGACCGGCACCAGGTGAATCGGACGAACCATGCACGGCGGACGAAATACGTACCGGCCCCTGCTGTTCCGCTTATTGTTTCCCCGGCAGGCGGCGCGGATGCTCGCTGCGAGGCGCCGATCGCACCGCCGTTCCCCGAGGAGTCCCATGACCATGACCAGCAGGTTGAGAGCTGCCGTCGCCGCCGTCTTCGTCGTGTTTTCGCTCGCGTTCGCCGTGGACGGAATAGTGACCACGGCCGTTTCGGCCGGTCCGGACTGCGTCCGGCCGTGCCGGTTCTGAGGTCCCGGCTCCTTACACTTCCGGGATCTCGGCCGGGACCGGTTCGAAGGCGTTGCCGGTCGCGATCTTCGGCCGCGGCAGCTCGACCGGCTCGCCCGGCTTCGCCCGCCGGTAGACCTCGGCGGTCGCCTCGGCGATCCGGCCCCAGTCGAAGTCCGCGGCCAGCCGGGACTGCGCGGCTCGCGCCCGCTCGGCCGCGGCGTCGGCGTCGGAGAGCACCGTGGTCACCGCGTTGGCCAAGGCCGCGACATCGCCGGGGCTGAACGCCAGCCCGGTCTCGCCGTGCACGACGACTTCGCCGAGCCCGCCGGCCGTCGACGCCACCAGCGGCGCCTTCGCGGCCGCGGCCTCCAGCGCCACGATCCCGAAGGGCTCGTACCGGCTGGGCAGCACCACGGCGTCGGCGGCGGCCAGCGCCGCGCGGAGGTCGCGGTCGGAGAGGTGCCCGACGAAGTCGACGGCGCGCCGCACCCGCAGTTTCCGCGACTGTTCGACCAGCTCGTCGAAGTGTCGTCCTTTTCCGGCAACGACCACGCGGGTGCCCGGGTGGCGGCGCCGGATGCGGGGGAGTGCGGCCAGCAGGTCCTGCACGCCCTTCTCCCACTCGAGTCGTCCGAAATAGAGCAACAGCGGCGCGCCGGCCGGGCTGTAGACCTCGCGGGCACGCGCGATCTCGCCCGCCGGAACCTGCCAGCCGCGCTCTTCGATGCCGTTGTGGATCACCGTGACGTCGGCCGCCTCGACCTCGAAGAGGTGCGCGACCTCGCGGCGCATGGCCTGGGAACAGGTGATCAGCGCGTCGGCGCGGTTCGCCAGCCACCACTCGACCGAGTGAACCTGCTGGTTCAGCGGGTGCGACAGCCAACCGGAGTGCCGGCCGGCCTCGGTCGCGTGGATCGTGCCGACCAAGGGCACGCGCGCGGCCTCGGCGATCGCGATGGCCGGGTGGGCGACCAGCCAGTCGTGCGCGTGGACGACGTCGGGCTGCCAGGTGCGCAGCAGGTCCTGCGCGGCGCGGATCATGGCGTGGCCCATGGCCAGCGTCCAGGCGACGAGGTCGCGTTCGAAGGTCACGTGCATCGGGTCCTCGGCGACCCGGATGATCCGCACGCCCTCGACAACGCGGTCGGTGCGCGGGTGCGTCCCGGCGTCGGTGCCCGCGGCGTGCCGGCAGAGCACGACGACCTCGTGGCCCTGGCGGGCGAGGTGGGTGGCGAGCGCGTGGACGTGCCGGGCCAGGCCCCCGATGGCCACGGGCGGGTACTCCCAGGACAGCATCAGCACTCGCATGCGCAGAGGTTACTCGCGAGTCAGAAGGCCTCGACGCGCCCGTGCTTGCGAAGTGTTCACATGTGATCTCGATCACTGTTGAGCGTGGCGATCTCTGCGACCATCGGCCGGGATGACATCTCCCGGAGACCCTGCCTGGCACCGGCTCGAACCGTCCTTGCCGACCCCCTGGAGCGCCGACGTCGCTCCCGGCAACGCCTTGCCCGAGTACCCGCGGCCCCAGCTGACCCGCCCGCGCTGGCTGAACCTCAACGGCGTCTGGGAGTACGCGGGCTGGCCGTCGTCGCCGGACGAACCACGGCCGTCCGGGTACGCCGAGCGCATCCTGGTCCCGTTCCCGCCCGAATCGGCGTTGTCGGGAATTCGACGACGCGACGAGGTCCTCTGGTACCGGCGCCTGGTCGAAATTCCGCAAGACTGGCGTGACCAGCGGATCCTGTTGCACTTCGGCGCGGTCGACCAGACAGCGAAGGTCTGGGTCAACAACCAGCTCGTCGCGACCCACGAAGGCGGCTACACGGCGTTCAGCGCGGACATCACCGACGTCCTGCGCGCTTCGGGACCGCAGGAGCTGACGGTCCGCGCCGAGGACCGCACCGACATCGAGCCCTTTCCGGTCGGGAAACAGCGCAACGCCCCCGGCGGGATCTGGTACACGCCGTCGTCCGGAATCTGGCAAACGGTATGGCTGGAGCCGGTCCCCGAGACTCGGATCGAGCGGCTGGACCTGACCCCGGACCTGACCGGCGTCACGGTGTTCCCGCAGGTCACGGGCGGTACCGAGGTTGTTGTCGTTATTTCGGCAAAGGGCGTCGAGGTGGCGCGGGCAGCGGGTCCGGCCGGGGCCAAAGTGCGCGTGGACGTTCCTTCGCCGCGCCTCTGGACCCCCGACGACCCGCACCTCTATGCGCTGCGCGTCCAGCTGCTCGACGAGCGTGGTGCGATTTCGGACGAGGTCGGCAGCTACGCCGGACTGCGCACGATCGGCCTGGTCCCGGACCGGGAAGGACGCCCGCGGATCGCGCTCAACGGCCGTGTCACTTTTCTGCACGGACCGCTCGACCAGGGCTACTGGCCGGACGGCATCTCGACCGCACCCACCGACGACGCCCTGCGGTTCGACCTCGAGAAGACGAAGGAGCTGGGCTTCAACTTCGTCCGCAAGCACGTCAAGGTCGAGCCGGCCCGCTGGTACTACTGGGCCGACACGCTGGGCTTGGTCGTCTGGCAGGACATGCCGTCGCTGACCGTGTCGTTCGACGGCCCACCCGGAATCGCGCCGGATCCGGTCCTGCGGGCGCGTGAGCGGTTCGAGGCGGAGCTGGCCGAGATGGTGACGCAGCTGCAGGCGGTCCCGTCGATCGTGGGCTGGGTCCCGTTCAACGAGGGCTGGGGCGAGTACGACACCGCCCGTGTCGCGAAACTGGTCAAAACCCTCGACCCGACCCGGCTGGTGATCGCGAACAGCGGCGTCAACTGCTGTTTCTCGCGGCCGGACAGCGGCGCGGGCGACGTCTACGACGACCACACCTACGTTGGCCCGGGGGCGCCGTCGGTCCGCGACGGCCGCGCGATCGTCGACGGCGAGTACGGCGGCCTCGGCCTGGTATTGGACGACCACCGCTGGCCCGGCCCGCCGAATGCGTACGAGATGACGCCGACGCAGGAACGGCTCACCGAGCGCTACGCCGAGGTCAGCGCCGCCCTCGAACGGGTCGTGGCGGAGCGCGGTTTGTCCGGCGCTGTCTACACCCAGACGACGGATGTGGAAAACGAGGTCAATGGGCTGCTGACTTACGACCGCCGCGTGGTCAAGGTGGATCCTGAGGTGGTCGCGAAGTGCGTGCGTGCGGTGATTGAAATGGGCTCGTCCTGAATTTCGGTTGTTTCCGCGAAAGGCGTGGCGTTGCCGGGGCGGCGGGCCGCCCCGGCACGGCCGGGACCTACAGGTGCAACCAGAGGTGGAGGCCGAGGATGTTGATGTGCCCGTGGTGGTGATGGTGGTGGTGGCCGGCGCACACCAGCAGGCAGTGGCGAGCCTGGACGTCCGCGTCGGAGCGCGGCGCGGCCGAGGCCGTGCCCACCGCGGGCCCGGCCAGGAGCAGTCCGAGTGCCACGGGGAGCGCGGCCAACGCGGCCCGGTGTCTGGTTGTGCTCATCGGTGATCCCTTCTCGCCCGAGACGGCGCCGGAATGGCGCCAGGAGAATTATTCGGGGCGGTCCGGTAAAAACGACAGGCTGATCACCCGGGATTCGACCGTCCGGCTCACGACAATCATTTTCGGTTGCGTTTGCGTGATACCTGAACGGCCGCTGATTTCCTTCGATCCGGTGAATTCCTGCGGCAGACGGGGGACCGGCGTCCCCCGCCGTGCTGTCAGGCCGGGAGCGCGGCTTCGATGGCCTTGACGACCGTCTCGTCCTCGGGCTCGGTGCGCGGCCGGAACCGCGCCAGGACCTCGCCGTCGGCGCCGACCAGGAACTTCTCGAAGTTCCACTGGACGTCGCCCGCCGCGCCCTCGGCGTCGGCGGTCCCGGTCAGCTCGGCATAGAGCGGGTGCCGGCCTTCGCCGTTGACGTCGATCTTCTCGAACATCGGGAAGGTGACGCCGTAGGTCGTCGAGCAGAACGTCTGGATCTCTTCCGCGCTGCCCGGTTCCTGCCCGGCGAACTGGTTGCACGGGAACCCGACGACGGAGAAGCCCTGGGCGCCGAAGCGTTCCTGCAGCCGCTCGAGACCGGAGTACTGCGGGGTCAGGCCGCACTTCGACGCCACGTTGACCACGAGCAGCGCCTTGCCGGCGAACTCGCCCAGCGAGGTGTCCCGCCCGTCGAGGGTCTTGAGCGGAATTTCGTGGATTCCCATCGGGTGAGTCCCTTTCAGTCGTGCTTCAGCGCCCGGGCGTCGAGGTGCCCGAACGGTCCGTCGTCGGCGCGGTAGGCCGCGGCAAGCTCCTCGGCCCGCGCGCGATCGCCGCGGCGCAGCAACCCGGCCAGCGCGTCGAAGCGCTCGGTGTGGACTGCCGCGCGACGACGGGCGTAGTCCGCCGCCGAGTCCTTGGTGACCATGAACGCCCAGTCGCTTTCGAGCGCCAGCATGGCTTCGGCGACGGCCTGGTCGGCGGCGACGTCCCGAGCCGTCCGGTCCAGGTCCCGGACCAGGTCGAGCAGCCGGTCCTGCAGCGCCGCGTTGGCGGCCACCATGTCCTTGACCTGCTCGCCGTCCCAGACGCGCCAGTCCTTGCCCGAGCCCCACGACGACGCGGGCAGGTCGATCGGCGCGCCGACGTGGCCGGCCTCCATCGCGCCCTTCAGGGTCGTCACCCGCACACCGGCCTCGGGCAGCGCGCGCAGCACGCCTTCCAGCCACGCCGGTCCTTCGTGCCACCAGTGCCCGAACAGCTCCGTGTCGTACGCGGCGACCACGAGCGCCTCGCGTCCGTGTCGCTTCTTCAGCGACCGCAGCCGCGCCACGACGGTCTCGACGAAATCCTTGACGTGCGTCCCCAGCACGTCGGCGGCCAGCGCCGGGTCGTAGGGCGCCTTGTCCTGCGGCTCGACCGTCTTGCCGGTGACCCGCGCCGCCTTGAGGCCGACCTCGTGCTGCCAGGTGTGGAAGTCGCGGTAGGCGGCGTGGCCGGGGTAGCCGGCCTTCGGCGACCAGACGCGGTAGGTGACCTCGAGGTCCCGGCCGAACGCGAGGACGTCGGTGTCGCCGACCGGCCGTGCGGCCCAGGTCTCGCCGCGCAGTGACGGGCCGTCGACCAGGAACCGCCGCACGCCCGCGGCGGCGTAGTCGTTTTCCATACCAGGCGCGTAGCCGCACTCCGGCGCCCAGATTCCTTCGGGCCGGGTACCGAGCCGCAGGGCTGTGTCGGCGAGCCCGCCGTTGAGGGCGAACTCACGGACCCGCGGGTCCAGCAGCGGCTGGAACGGATGGGCCAGCGGGCCGCCGAGCAGCTCGATGGTCGAATTGTCGACCAGGGACCGCAGGACCGGGGAGAAGCCGTGCCGCCAGCGCGTGCCGAGCTCTTCGGCCGCGTGGACGGCCGTCCGGTGTTCGGCCGCGGCGAGCTCGCGCAGCAGCGGGTCGCCGCGCCACAGCGTCGCCGCGTGCTGGGCGCGCAGCTGCCAGTGGCCGAGCCAGTCGTGGAACGCGCGGATGCTGTACGGGTCGTCGAGCTGCGCGGCGAGCACCGGCGTGACGCCCAGTGTCAGCACGTCCTGGCGGCCCTCGGCGGCGAAGCGTTCCAGGAGCTCGACCATCGGCAGGTAGGAGTGCGCCCACGCCTGGTAGAGCCATTCCTCGCCGACCGGCCAGCTCCCGTGGTGCGGCAGCCACGGCAGGTGGCTGTGCACGACGAGGCAGAAGGTGCCCTCGCTCATCGGCGCACCGCCACGGCGATCAGGTCGAGGCTGGCGTCGAGGTCGTCGCCGTGGATGTCGAACCCGGCGGCGTCGATCGCGGCGACGTCGGCGAGCAGCGCGTCCGGCCACTCGGCCTGTCCCGGCAGCTTGCCCATGACCACGTCCAGCTGGGCGTCGATGATCGAGCCGCCGTAGCGCTCGTCGAGGGTGCGTACGGCCTCGCCGTGGTGGAGACCGTGCAGCGTTTCGACCTCGAAGCCGGCGTCGGTGAGCAGCCCGGCCAGTTCCGCAGGCGCCAGCTCGCGGGTGTGGAACGGGTTCAGCGGCGTGTCGCTGTCCGGGGTGAAGGTCAGCCGGTTCGGGGTCGTGACCAGCAGTTTGCCGTTTTCCGGCAACACCCGCCGGCACTCGGCGAGGAACCCGGCCTGGTCCCACAGGTGCTCGATGACCTGAAAATTGGCGACGACGTCGACCGCGCCGTCTCGCAGCGGCAGGTACGCCAGGTTCGCCCGCGCGACGGCGACCTCGGGGTAGCGGCGAGCGACGTGCTCGGTGGTCGGGACGTCGTAGTCCAGGGCGAGCACCCGGCGGGCCGTCGTCGCGAGGAGGCTCGCGCCATAGCCCTCGCCGCAGCCGGCTTCGAGCACTGTCGCGTCCACGCAGTGGGGGAGCAGGGCGACGTACGCGGCTTCGTGGCGGCGGAACCAGTAATTCTCCTCGGCGATGCCGGGGACGGTCCGCTCGCCGGTCAGGTGCAGCGCCTCGGCCCGGGTGGCTGGGGTAGTCACCTCCGCGACCCTAGCGGGTGTCACGTCCGGCGCCGCCGTTTCGTTCCGTGGTCATGCAACGAACCATCACCCGCGTCCTGCTCGTCGTCTTCGGCCTGGTCGAGGCCGTGGTCGGAATTTGGCCACTGGTGTCACCAACCGGCTTCTACCAGGACTTTCCCGGCTTCCGCACCGGCTGGGTCGCCATGGACGGCCCGTTCAACGAGCACCTCCTGCGCGACTTCGGCGGCCTCAACCTCGGCCTCGCGGCGCTGCTGATCGGCGCCGCCGTGATCGGCACCACAGCCGTCGCGCGGCTCGCGGCCGTCTCGGCGCTGCTGTTCGGCGTTCCGCACTTCCTCTACCACGTCGGCCACGTCGCGCACTTCGAGCCAATCGACCAGGTGCTCATCAACGTGACCACCGGGCTCGGGGTGCTGCTGCCGCTGGCGATCCTGCTGCTCCCGGCACGGCGGATCAGCCCACCGGCGACACGGTGATGCCGAGCGCGCCGGGGCCGAGGTGCGCGCCGATGACCGTGCTCGCCTCGACGACCATGCTTTCGGCCATCGCCGGCACGCGGCGTTCGATCTGCCTGCCGATCTCCAGTTCGTGGTCGCTGGCGCCGAAGCGGGTCACGGCGATGTCGGCGCGGAAGCCGCCGGACTTCTTCACCGCGAGGTCGACCATCTTCGCCAGCGCGCGACGCGTGCCGGGGACGCGGGCGAGCGGCGCGACCTCGCCGTCCTTGACCGTGAGCAGCGGCTTGATCGAGAACGCGGTGCCGAGCATGGCCTGCGCGGCGCCGATCCGGCCGCCGCGGCGGAGGTACTCGAGGGTGTCGACGTAGATGAACTCGGTGCTCGTGGTGCACCGGCGTTCGGCGGCTTCGATGACACGGCCGGCGTCCGCGCCGGCCGCCGCGGCCCGTGCGGCGGACACGGCGGCGAAGCCGAGGCTCATCCCGGTGGTCCGGCTGTCCAGGACGTGCACCGGGATGCGGATCTGCTGGGCGGCCTCCCGGGCCGCGCGGACGGTGTCGGACATGCGGCCGGAGATGTGGATGCTGACGATGGCGGTCGCGCCGGCGGTGGCCGCCTCCTGGTAGGTCCAGAAGAACGCCCCCGGGTCCGGGGGCGCGGTGGTGATCGTGTGCCCGGCTCTCATGGCGTCGATCACCTCGCCGCGGTCGAAGCGGTTTTCGTCGTCGAAGTGACCACCCAGGTTCAGCTGGATCTGGACGACCCCGATGGCCCAGCGGGACGCGACGAGGTCGGGCAGGCAGGAGCTCGAGTCGGTGATGACGGCGATGCGCGCGGGCATGGTGGGGGAGGTTAATGCCTTACACCCACTGCGAGTAGGCCGTGGTTGGTCCGATCGGACGAACGGCAGTTCGGGTGGGGTAACCGGTCGACTACCGGGACGATCGTCCCAGTAAATTGCACATCCAGGTGAATGGCGTCACCTCGACGGGTCCTCGCGCCGGAATGGCCCTAATCTACCGGCCAGTAGAGCACTGTCCCGTGGTCGACCGCGGGCCACGAACCGGGAGGTCGAAGCAGACCCATGACCAACATCGTCGTCCTGGTCAAGCAGGTACCGGACACCTACTCGGAGCGGAAGCTCAACGGGTCCGACCACACCCTTGACCGCGAATCCGCCGACGCCGTGCTCGACGAGATCAACGAGAAGGCCGTCGAAGAGGCGCTGAAGATCAAGGAAGCCGGCGAGGGCGAGGTCACCGTGATCTCGGTGGGCCCGGACCGCGCGACCGACGCCATCCGCAAGGCGCTGTCCATGGGCGCCGACAAGGCCATCCACGTCTCCGACGAGGCGCTGCACGGCTCCGACGCGATCGCCACCGCCAAGGTGCTCGCCGCCGCGATCGGCAAGGTCGAGGGCTTCGACCTGGTCATCGCCGGCAACGAGTCGTCCGACGGCCGCGGTGGCGCCATCCCGGCCATCCTCGCCGAGCTGCTGGGCCTGCCGCAGGTCACCTACGTGCGTGAGCTGACCGTCGACGGCTCGACGATCAAGGCCACCCGCGAGACCGAAGACGGCCTCACCCACCTCGAGGCGAGCCTGCCCGCGATCGTGAGCGTCGGCGAGAAGATCAACGAGCCGCGCTACCCGTCCTTCAAGGGCATCATGGCCGCGAAGAAGAAGCCGGTCGAGACGTTCACCATCGCCGACCTGGGCGTCGACGCGGGCGAGGTCGGTCTCGCCAACGCGTGGTCCACGGTGACGGAGTCCTCGCCGAAGCCGCCGCGCACCGCCGGCGAGAAGGTCGAAGACGAGGGCGACGGCGGCACGAAGGTCGCCGAGTACCTGGTCGGCCAGAAGCTCATCTGACAACGGCTCTTCGAGGAGGAAGTAGAACCATGGCTGAAATACTCGTCCTCGTCGACCACGTCGACGGTGAGGTCAAGAAGGTCACGCTCGAGCTGCTGACCGCCGCCCGCGCGCTCGGTGAGCCGTCGGCCGTCGTCGTCGGCCCGACCGGGACCGCCGCGAAGGCGAAGCAGGCGCTGGCGTCGCACGGCGCCGCCAAGGTGTATGTCGCGGAGGGCGACGACGCCGCGAACTACCTGGTCACGCCCAAGGTCGACGTGCTCGCCGCGCTGGCGCAGCAGGCGTCTCCGGCCGCCGTGCTCGTCACCGCCAGCGGTGAGGGCAAGGAGGTCGCCGCCCGCCTGGCCGTGCGCCTGGGCTCCGGCCTGATCTACGACGCCGTGGGCGTCAACGGCGACGGCGTCATCGACCAGTCCATCTTCGGTGGCGGGTTCTCGGTGAAGTCCAAGTCCGCGAAGGGCGCGCCGGTCGTCTCGATCCGGCCGGGTGCGGTCGAGGCCGAGCCGGCCGAGGGCGCGGCGGCCGAGGAGACCGTCGAGCTCCCCGCGGTCGACGCGGCCAAGGCAACCCGCATCACGGGCGTGGAGCCGGTGACCGGCGGCGACCGGCCGGAGCTGACCGAGGCGTCGATCGTGGTCTCCGGTGGCCGCGGCGTCGGCTCGGCGGAGAAGTTCGACGTCGTCGAGAAGCTGGCCGACTCGCTCGGCGCGGCCGTCGGCGCCTCGCGTGCCGCCGTCGACTCCGGCTACTACCCGGCGCAGTTCCAGGTGGGCCAGACTGGCAAGACCGTGTCGCCGCAGCTGTACATCGCGCTCGGCATCTCCGGCGCGATCCAGCACCGCGCCGGCATGCAGACGTCGAAGACGATCATCGCCGTCAACAAGGACCCGGAGGCGCCGATCTTCGAGATCGCCGACTTCGGCATCGTCGGCGACCTGTTCAACGTCGCGCCGCAGCTGACCGAGGCGGTCGAGAAGCGCAAGGGCTGATCTTCGCCTGGCGAAGGGCCTTCCGGGATCCCCCCGGAAGGCCCTTCGTGCGTTTTCGGGACAGAAAACCCGCCATTAACTGAACGTGCATTCATCGGTCATCGGATGGCACTCTCCGCGGCCTCCTCCGCGCAGGTACACCTTGACCATGACGACGTCACAGCTCCTCGTCAGCACTGATCAGGCGGGTACCGAACTCCCCGCCGACGCCCCCCGGTACTCGCTTCTCGTCGCGCACGCGAACGACGAAGTGGTCGCCGCGCAGAAACTGCGGCACCGGGTTTTCGCCGAGGAAATGGGTGCGCGCCTCCACTCCCCGCGGCCCGGCCTCGACGTCGACGAGTTCGACGAGTTCTGCGACCACCTCGTGGTCCGCGACGACAACACGGGCGAGATCGTCGGCTGCTACCGCATGCTGCCGCCGGAGCGCGCCGCCAAGGCCGGCAAGCTCTACGCCGACAGCGAGTTCGACCTGACCGCGATCGACGACCTGCGCCCGTCGCTGGTCGAGACCGGCCGGTCGTGTGTGCACCCGGACCACCGCAGCGGCGCCGTCGTGAGCCTGGTCTGGGCCGGAATCGCCCGCTACATGCTGCTGTCCGGCCACCGCTACCTCGCCGGCTGCGCGTCCGTCCCGCTGGTCGACGACGGCTCCCTCGCCGCTGGCGTGTGGGACGTCCTGCGCACCAAGCACTACGCGGGCGAGGCCACGCGCGTCAGGCCGTTGATCCCCTGGGACCCCTCGGGCATCGAACGCCCCGCGCGAGCCACCTTGCCACCGTTGATCAAGGGCTATGTCCGGCTCGGCGCCAAGGCCTACGGGCCGCCCGCGCTCGACGCCGACTTCGGCGTCGCGGACTTCTTCGTCGTGCTGGACCTGCACAACGTCGACGAGCGATACCTCAAGTTCTTCCTCGGGGTGCAGGGATGAGCCATGCCTGGATGCCGTCCTCGCCGTGCGGCGACGGTTGCCTGACCGCCGACGACCCCGTGGTCGGATTTTGGCGACGGGCACTGCGCTTCGCAGCGGCGATCTCGGTCGTCCTCGCGGCGCTGGTGTCCGCGCCCGTGCTGCTGGTCGCCCCGGGCCGCGAACGCCTGCTCCGGCTGATCTTCCGCGGCATGCTGCGGGCGTTCGGCGTCCGGCTGGACGTCCGGGGCGGCGCCGACTTCCTCACCGCGCCCGCCGGCCGTGGCGCGCTGGTGGTCAACAACCACATCTCCTGGCTGGACATCATCGCGATCAACGCGCTGCGGCCGATGCGCGCGCTGGCAAAGAAGGAGATCGCCAGCTGGCCGGTGCTCGGTGGCCTGGTCCGGCGCGGCGGCAGCATTTTCCTCGACCGCGAGCGGCTGACGACGTTGCCCGCCACGATGGCGTCGCTGGCCGACGCGCTCCGGACGGGGTCGCTGGTGAGCGTGACGCCGGAGGGCACGACGTGGTGCGGCCTGGCCTCGGGCCGTTTCACGACGGCGTCGTTCCAGGCCGCCATCGACGGCGGCGTCCCGGTGCGCCCGATCGCGCTGCGGTACCGCCTGGCCGACGGCCGCGAGACGAGCCGTCCGGCGTTCATCGGGCCGGAGTCGCTGATCGCGTCCCTGCGCCGGGTCGCGGCCCTGCGCGGCCTCGTGCTCGAGATCCACATCTGTCCGGAAATCGCCCCCGGCCGCGCGGAAACCCGCCGTGAGCTGGCCGCCCTCGCCGAGGCGGCGGTCCATTCCGCGCTCGGCACGGTGCAGATCCCGGCTCAGCAGCGGCGCCGGGCTCCGCGTCGCGGGCCGATCCCGCTGGCTTCGCCTCCCGCGAAGTGACCCGGGTCTGTCGCCGCGATCCGGCGACAGGCCCGGGCGCACCGGTCAGCCGACGGTGATGGTCAATTTTCCGCCAGGGTGCCCGCTCTCGCTTTCGGCCTGCGCCGCGGCCGCCTCGGCCAGCGGGTAGCTCCTGCCCTGCACGATGCCGACGCCGCGGTCGGTCACCCAGCCGGCGATCCCGTCGAGGACCGCACGGGACTGTTCGCCCCCGCTGGAGAACGGGATCCCCAGCTCGAACGCGGCCGCATCGGCGATGGTGATGATCCGGTCCTTGGTGCCCCGCAGCTCGATCGACCCCGGCAGCACGCCGTGCCCGGTCGCGTCGAACACGGCGTCCACCGGTCCGGCCGAGGCCTCGCGGACCCGCTCCACCCAGCCGTCGCCGTAGAGCACGGGTACGACACCCAGCGACTTCAGGTCGTCGAGGCTCCGGCTTCCCCCGGTCCCGACGACGGTCACCCCCTGCGCGACGGCGACCTGAGCGGCGAACCGCCCGACCGTGCCGCTGGCGCCGTGCAGCAGCAGCGTCTCGCCCTCGCGGACCCCGAGCAGCCCGAGGACGCGGAGCGCGGTCTCACCGGCGACCGGCAGCGCGGCGGCGTCGGCCCACGAAAGGCTCGCGGGCTTGCGCGCGATCGTCTTCGCGAGCGCGTACTCGGCGTAGGCGCCTGTCTCCGACCAGCCGAACACTTCGTCGCCCACGGCGAAGTCCGCGCCTTCGCCGACGGCGTCGACGACCCCGGCGACCTCGAGGCCGGGGATGTGGGGGAATGGGACCTGGAAGTTCTGCTGCATGGCGCCGTTGCGGATCTTCCAGTCGATCGGATTGACCCCGGCGACCTGGACGGCCAGCCGCACCTGTCCCGGGCCCGGCTCCGGCATCGGGACGTCGGCCTGCTCCAGGACTTCCGGCCCGCCGTATGCGGAGAAGGTGATCGCTCGCATGGTGTTGTCTCGCTCCTCGGTTCGTGACCTTCGGTTCGAATGTCCTCTCCTGGAAGTCAACTCGCCCGGCGGGGCGACCGAACCGTCCGGACGAGCAGTGTTCACTAGCCGGACGAGCAGGTCGCCGGACCGCGGACGCGCCTACCTTGGAGGCCATGGACGCTTCCTGGTCGGATCCTCGGCACGTGCTGGACGTCGTCGAGCGGATCCTGTCGGCGCCGCGGCCCCAGCTGCTCAGCCGGTTCACCGCCGAGCTGGGCAGGCTGGTCCCGCACCGCGCGGCCGCAATGCAGACGGGCGACTGCCCCCGCAGCCCGCTCAAGGTCGTCGGCGACGAAGCGATCACGCAGGCAGTGACGAGCGTCGAGCTGCAGCGGCTGGTCGACCGCAGCGAGCCGGGCAAGGCGCTGGTCATCGACGGCGTGCTCGGCGGCGCCGAGCGCCGGCTGGTCCTGCTCGCCTCGACACCGGCCGTCGGCAAGGGCGCGGTGATCGCCGTGGTGCCGGAGGCCGCGGAGCCGCCGTCCGCGGAGCTGGAGCTGGCGGCCCAGCTGTGGCACATCGCCAGCACCGACGCAGGCCAACGGGCGACCGACCCGGGCCCGGACGTCCTGGCCAGCAGCCTCGCCGCGGCGTCCGCGCGCGCCCAGGCGATCACCGATCTCGGCCAGGCACACGCGGCAACCCTGGCCACGATCTTGGCGGTGCTCCGCTCCGGCCGGCTCTCCGACACCGTCGCCCGCCGCACCGCCACCGACCTCGCCGCCGACGCCCTGCTCGAGCTCAAAGGCGTCGTCGACCGCGACGAAGTCCTGTCCGCAGAGCAGGCGGGCGCGGCGTTCGCCGTCCTCAAGACCCAGCTGGCCGACCTGGTGCGGCACACGGAGGTCGACGTCGAGCTCGTCGACCCGGTCGGTGACGCGTCGCTCCCGCAGGACATCGCCCACACGGCACGGACGCTGACCCGCGGCCTGGTGCTCGCTGCCGTGGACCGTTCCGCGACCACGCGCTTGCGGGCATCTTGGCGCCCGGACGGCTCGACGCTGCGGATCACGGTCCGCGACGATTGCCCCGACGTCGCCGACGCGATCCCATCCCGGGGCCTGACCGAGCGGCTCACGGCAATCGGCGGCCACTGGGAGGTCGACGCCGCGCCGGGCTGGGGCACGACGGTCACCGCGGTCCTCCCGCTCGGCGTGGCCGAGCCGCCGGAGCTGCGTCCGCTCGATCGGCTCAATCCGCGCGAGCTGGAGGTGCTGGCCGGCATCTCCCAAGGTATGCGCAACCGGCAGATCGCCGAACAACTGCAGCTCAGCGAGCACACAGTCAAGTTCCACGTCCGCAACATCCTCGACAAGCTGGCTGTGAGTTCCCGCGGCGAGGCGGCCGCGCTGGCGCGCGACCTGCCGGTGGAGCCGGTGACGCACCGCTCCGCCTGAACCGCCTTGACCTCCAGCGGGCTGGAGGTTGCACGCTGCTGATCATGGCCTCGACGATCGACTCGGCACCCCGTCGCAGAAGCGTGCTCTGGAGCGCGGAACACCGGCTGACCACGGTGGCACTCCTGCTCGTGGTCACTTTGGTCGCTTTCGAGAGCATGGGCGTGGCAACGGCGATGCCCACCCTGGTCGCCGACCTCGACGGTGCGTCGCTCTATTCGTGGCCGTTCACGACCTTCCTGATCTCCAGCGTGGTGGCGACGGTGCTGTCCGGCCGGATCGGCGACCGCCGCGGCCCAGCACCGGCCCTGCTGGCGGGCCCCGCACTGTTCGCGGTCGGCCTCGTGGTCGCGGGGACGGCGAGCGGGATGCCGGTGTTCCTCCTCGGCCGCGCGCTGCAGGGCTTCGGCTCGGGCTTGCTCCTGGTCTCGGTTTCGCTCTTGATCGCCCTGACCTTCACCGACCACGAGCGCCCGGTCATCTACGCGGCGAACGCTGCCGCCTGGGTCCTGCCTGCGGTCATCGGGCCGTCGGTGGCCGGGGTCCTCACGGTCAGCGTCGGCTGGCGGTGGGTCTTCCTCGGCTTGGTCCCGCTCGTGGCCGTGGGGGTGGTCATGCTGGTGGTGGTCGTCCGGCGCTTGCCGGCGCACGCACCTGCCACTGATGGCCGCCAGGCGAGTGTGTCCAAGGCGATCATCGCCGCGCTCGGTGTCGCAGCGCTGACGTGGGCGGCCCAGCACCAGTCGTTCCTCGCGCTCGGCTACGGCACGGTTGGGCTCATCGCGCTGGGCTACGCCCTCCGTACGTTGTTGCCGGCCGGGACGTTGACGGCCCGCCCTGGCCTACCAACGGTCATCGCCTCCCGCGCCCTCATCGCCGGCGCGTACGCGGGAATGGAGGCGTACCTGCCGCTGACGATGAGCGCTGTCCACGGTTACAGCCCCGCCCTCGCCGGCCTGCCACTGACGATCACGGCCCTGGGCTGGTCCGCTGCGTCGGCGGCGCAGGGCCGGTTCCTCGACTGGTCGAGGGAGGCATCGCTGCGCTCCGGGTTCTGGCTGGTCGCGGCCGGTCTGGTCGGGTTTGGCCTGGTCTCCCAGCCATGGTTCCCCGGCTGGGTCGCATTCGTGGCGTGCGCGGTCGGCGGTGCCGGCATGGGGATCGCGATGCCCGCCATCTCCGTGCTCCTGTTCCGCTACTCGCCCGAAGGGGAGCGTGGGTTCAATACCTCGGCGTTGCAGCTTGCGGATTGGGTCGGCTCCGCTCTGCTCATCGGCCTGGGCGGTGTTCTGCTCGGCGTTGTCGGCTCCGTTCTCGACCCGTCACCGGCGATGGCCCTGCTCACGGTGGCCTTGGTGGCTCTCGCGATGGTGGGCGTCCGGTTGACCGGGCGGTGGCCGTCAAAGGTGTGACAGCCCACTTCGAGGGCCAGGGTGGGCTTCGTCACGCGCTGGAGCGGACTACCCTGGAACAGCGATGACCTATCTCGACCACGCGGCGACCACTCCGATGTTGCCCGAAGCCATAGCGGCGATGACCGAGGCGCTGTCCACCGTGGGCAACGCCTCGGCGCTGCACTCTTCGGGCCGCCGGGCCCGACGGATGGTCGAGGAAGCCCGCGAAACCATCGCCGAGGCGCTGGGTGCCCGTCCCTCCGAGGTGATCTTCACCGGCGGCGGCACCGAGAGCGACAACCTCGCGATCAAGGGCATCTACTGGGCCCGCCGCGACGAGCAGGAGCAGCGCCGGCGCATCCTCTGCGGCGCCGCAGAACACCATGCCGTGCTCGACACCGTCGAATGGCTCGAAGCTCACGGCGGCGCCGAGGTCGTCCTGCTCGACGTGGACAACCAGGGGCGGGTGTTGCCTGACGTCCTGCGCGCAGCCATCGCCGCGGATCCCGAGACGGTGGCGCTGGCCACCGTGATGTGGGCGAACAACGAGGTCGGCACGATCAACCCGATCGCCGAGCTGGCGGCAGTGTGCGCCGAGTTCGACATCCCGTTCCACACGGACGCGGTTCAGGCCGTCGGGGCTGCTCCGGTCGACTTCGCGGCCAGCGGCGCCGCCGCGCTCACCCTGACCGGACACAAGCTCGGTGGTCCGTTCGGAGTGGGCGCGCTTCTGCTCGGCCGTGACGTGCCCTGTGCGCCCCTGTTGCACGGCGGAGGCCAAGAGCGCAACGTCCGCTCCGGCACCTTGGACGTCCCGGCGATAGTGGGGTTCGCGACTGCTGTCCGAATCAGCGTCTCGACCCGAGCCGAGTACGCGAAACGCGTCGAGGAACTCCGAGACGAGCTCGTCGAGGCGATCCAACGCGAAGTACCTGACGCCGTCCTCAACGGTGGAGACGGCGAGCGGCTGCCCAGCCATGCCCACTTCACGTTCCCCGGGTGCGCCGGCGACAGCCTGCTGATGCTGCTCGACGCCAAGGGCATCGAATGCTCGACGGGATCCGCGTGTACCGCAGGCGTCGCCCAGCCGAGCCATGTACTACTCGCCATGGGAGCGGACCCGGCCGCGGCTCGTGGTTCCCTCCGTTTCTCCCTTGGTCACACAACCACCGCTGCGGACGTCGAGGCCGTGGCCGCGGAGATCGGTGGCGTCGTCATGCGCGCCCGGCAGGCCGGTCTCGCCGGAATGCGCAAGCAGACCCAGAAGCAAGAGGTGTAAGGCAATGCGGGTTTTGGCCGCGATGAGCGGAGGAGTGGACTCGGCGGTCGCCGCGGCACGCGCGGTCGACGCTGGGCACGACGTCGTCGGTGTGCACCTGGCGTTGTCTGCAAAACCGGGAACGCTACGGACCGGCTCGCGCGGGTGTTGCACGATCGAGGACTCGCATGACGCCCGCCGGGCCGCGGACATTCTCGGGATCCCCTTCTACATCTGGGATTTCGCCGAGCGTTTCACCGAAGAGGTCGTTGAGACCTTCGTCGGCGAATACGCCGCCGGCCGCACGCCGAACCCGTGTGTCACCTGCAACGAGAAGATCAAGTTCGAAGCCCTTCTCGAGAAGGCTATGGCGCTCGGATTCGACGCGGTCGCGACCGGCCACTACGCGCGCCTCTCCGTGGTCGACGGCGTACCCGAGCTGCGCCGAAGCGCGGACAGCGGCAAGGACCAGTCCTACGTGCTCGCTTCGCTGACACCGGAACAGCTCAGCCACGCCATGTTCCCCCTCGGCGATTCCTGGAAGACCGAGGTGCGGGCCGAGGCGGAGCGTCGCGGCCTGTCCGTCGCCAACAAGCCGGACAGCCACGACATCTGCTTCATCCCGGACGGCGACACCAAGAAGTTCCTGGAAAACCGGCTAGGGCAGCGCCCCGGCGAGCTCGTGGACGCGGAGACCGGTGCGGTCCTCGGCCGGCACACCGGCGTCCACGGGTTCACGGTCGGCCAGCGCAAGGGGCTTGGGATCGACGCGCCGGCGCCTGATGGCCGTCCTCGGTACGTCCTGTCGCTCGAACCGGTGTCGGGCTCCGTCAAGGTCGGCTCCGTGGCCGGGCTCGGCGTCAAGGTGATCGAGGCTGACCGGGCGATTTGGCCCAGCGGGCGGCCGCTGACCGAGCCCACCGAATGCGTGATCCAGGTCAGGGCGCACGGAGGCATCGTGGAGGCGGTCGCCGACGCGGACGCCGACACCATGACTCTGCACCTGCGGGAGCCGTTGCGTGGAGTCGCTCCGGGCCAGGTCGTCGTTCTCTACCGCCCTGATCCCGATGAAGGTGACGTCGTCCTCGGCAGTGCCAAGATCTCAGGCACTCGCTGATCGCCGGTCGTCCCACGGCTTCCGGAGCTGGTTCGCCCGTCGGCGACCGGGGTGCACCGACGGTGGCTTTGTCGAGTGCACCTGTCCGGACGGTGTCGTGACGTTGACGGTGCCGTCAGGCGTGACTTTGTAGTCCCAGCCGGGCTGTCCCTGTAGCTTGCTGTGCCGCGAACAGAATGTGGCTGGCTCGTCCGAGGCTTCTCCGGTCCCGCCCTGCGGCGGAGCCGCTTTGACTCCGCAGTTTTGGGCGGGACGTGTGCATCCGGGTTGCCGGCACTCTTGGTCGCGAACCCGGATGAACTCGTCCTGCTCGAGCTGGTAACGCGTCGGAGACAGTTCGGCTGCGTGACCGGTTCTCGGATCGGTGAGCACCCGCCGCAGCGTCGTGTTGGCTCCGCCGAGGAGGTGGCGAGCCAGTGCGGCCGCGATGGGTCCACGACCGGCGAGCGCGGCCGGTGACTGGTTGATGCCGACGTAGGTGGCCAGGTCGATGTGCAGGAAGACTTCGGTGCGTGCACTGGGGCCGCCCGTGCCACTGAGCAGCAGATCGATGGCCACATCCGCGCGGAGTTGATCCAGAGTTCGCGGTTCGTCCGGCGTCTTCAACGCCCGCGCGGCCTGGTCGACGCGGGCATAGGCGGCGGTTGCCTTTTCCGTCGGTGCGTTGTTGACCGAAAGGTGAGTCAGGCCGCTGTCCTGATGGTGCAGGGCGAACCGCCGCTCGACGAATTTCCGCTCGGTGCGAAGCGCTGCGCCTTCTGGATCGATCTGCGCCGCCGCATAGGTTGCGGCCCGGCGGACCTGGGTGGCGTTCCGGCCCGGTACCCGGTCTACGAGCGTCTCGTCGACGACGCGTACGTGATCTCCGGAGAGCCACGCCGTCGCGTCGGTGACCTTCATGGCGCGATACAAGTCGAGCTGGCCGTCGTCCATGAGGTTGAGCATGCAGGGAAGGCGGGCGATCAGCGCGTTGGCCGCGGAAACGATGGCACTGGCGCGATGTTCCGTTATGGACAAGGCCAATGCTACCTCCGATGACGCACTGGGCGCCCGTCTCCGGCGTACGCTCAGGTCCGCGATCGCTCTCAGCTGCAGTGCTTGCAGCTTCGAGATCTCCGCGTCGGTATCGCGGATCAGATCGATGATTTGGTCGTCTTTCATGCGCTGCAACGTGTTCGGGTCGTTGCGGACCGAACGCAGCACGAACGGAAGCTCTTCTTCGGTGGTCAGGGAACCTGCGGGGATGAACTTGCCGAGTGGTTGTGAAGTCATGAGCCCGACCGTACGGCGGCTCGCGGGGAAAGTCATCGAAGTTCAGAGGAATGGGTGGTAAAACGTCGCGAACCTTACCTTTCGCACCCTTCGGGGCTTGACGGACCGCAATTGTTTCGGGATCGTTCGCGTGCGTGGAGGTCCGCGTGGTGGTCAGAGGAGGTCAAATGTCTAAAATGGACAATCGTTGGTTCGGTGGGAAGATGTTGTTCCGGCTCAGATCTTGAGCTTGAAACCCGTATGGCTCGGCACGAATCCAAGGCGCTCGTAGAACCGGTGAGCGTCCGTCCTGGAGGTGTCCGACGTGAGTTGCACGAGAGCGCACCCGCGCCGCCGCGACTCGTCGATCGCCCACCGCACGAGGTCGGCGCCCAGTCCGGCGCCTCGATGGCCGGAATGAACCCGGACGGCCTCGATCTGACCGCGGAGGGCACCGCGCCTGGCGAGACCCGGAATGATTGTCAGCTGCAAGGTGCCGACCGGTTCGTCTCCGGAAGCGACGACCATCAGGAGCTGGTTCGGATCCGCCTCGATCTGGTCGAAGGCGCGCAAGTACGGCTCGAGGTCTCCGGGATCGTCCCGGGTGGCGCCCAGTTGGTCGTCCGCCAGCATGTGCACGATCGCAGCGACGTCCTCACGGCGTGCCCTGCGGATGGTGTAGTCGGCCACGACGCCAGTATCACAGGACGCGGGTGAATCCCTGGTAGCTGTATTCGAACCCGAAGCGTGCATAGAAGTCTCGCAGGTCGGCGCGGTTGAGACCCGAATCGAGGTGGACGCGCGCGCAGCCGCGTCGGCGGGCTTCGTCGATACCCCAGGTCAGGAGTGCGCTCGTCACGCCGCGCCGGGCGGCGCGGATGCCCTCCAGTAGCCCGCGGGGCGCGCCGTCCCAGGCGAGACCTCGGAGCACGGTCAGTTGTGCCGTGCCGGCGACGCCGTTGTCGTCCTCGGCCACGACCAGCGTGACGTGCGGGGTGTTGGTGAGCTCCCGGAGGGCGGCTGCCAACGGCTCGCCAGGCGCGCCGAACAGGCGTACCAGCGCCTCGACGTCCGTTGCCCGGGCGCGTCTGATGACCTCCATTTCACCCAGTATGCAGGAGGTCCGGCATTGGACATAACTGCGACGAGGCGGCTACCCGGAGTGCCGGCCGCACGTCTCTCAGGTCAGCGTGTATCGCCGAACGCCATCGACGACCTGGGCGCTCAGTTTGCCTTGCGACACCAGGAGGTCGAGGTGTGCCGCGGTTTCGAGGACTGCCAGCATCTGGTTGAAGGAGTCCATTTCGGACAGTTTGCGGTTGCGGCGGGTCCAGCCGATCCGATGCGCGGCTTCATACGCGCAGCTTGCGCCGGCCACGATTTGCGAGGCAATCGTCTCGAGGCGTTGCCGATGGTGTTCCAGCAGTTCGTCGACCCGGGTGTGCACGCTGTCCGACACGGGGCCGTGGGCGGGGAGCATGCGGCGATCCGGCATCGCGCGCACCAGGCGAAGCGAATCGATGAAGTCGTTGAGCGGCAACTCGGCCGGCACCGGCTGAAACCCGATGGAAGGCGTGATGTGCGGCAGCACGTGGTCGCCGGAGAACAACAGGTCGGCCGTGTCGTCCACGAAGACGACATGCCCGGACGTGTGCCCCGGGGTGGCGACGACCTCGAACTCGCGCCCGGGCAGGATCGGCCGTGGCCCCGGGGTCAGCCATTCGTCGGGCGCCTCCCAGAGGTCGGCTTCCGTGTGTCGCCGGTTCGTGCCGAACTGCCGGGCCAGCGCTTCCACGACTTCGCCGGCCCCGGCCTGGAACAACAGGTCGACCTGGGCCTCCATCGGCAACCGGTCGGGATTGCCGGACGCTTTGAGCGAGGGCTCTTCGTCCTGGCCGAGGGCGATCTTCGAGCCGAAGTCACGACGGAGGACCACTGCTTGCGAGTAGTGGTCCCGGTGAACGTGGGTGACGAGGAACTCGCTGACGTCGGCGAGCTCGGCGCCGATTCCGCCCAGGGCCTCCGCGAGCTGCCGGCGGGCCACGGTCAGCGCCCACCCGGAGTCGACCAGTACCAGCTTCTCGCCGTCGGTGACCGCGTAGACGTTGACCGCGCGCAAAGCGTCGTTGGGCAGCGGCAAAGGGATCCGGTAGACGCCCGCCGAGACCTCGTAGATGCCGGGCTCGGTCCAGTTCCTGTCGCTGCTTTCCGGCAACGGTTCCACGGTGACCTCCGTCCCGGCGAGACTGCGGTGTCCCGGCCTTTCTTCACCCTGAGCTGTGCCGGGCCCGCTGTCCACCGGGAGGAGATGAGACACCGGTCACTCGGTCAGTCGGTGTCCTGCTTCAGGGCGGTGTCGATCGTCAGGGCCGCGGCGACCACCATGCTGGCGAGCGGATCGGGCAGCGGATGAGGGATTTCCACGACGTAGTTGTCCGCCGTGGTGAACGCGGCTTTGAGGAAGCCGCCCCAGGTCTTGGTCACCCGGGCGACCTCGGTGCCGGCGTGGTCGCGAATCGAGAAGTTCCAGGCGCGCCAGTTCTCGGCGAAGATCCCGCCGACCGAGCGGCCGTCGACGACGAAGCCGAACCGGATCTTGCCGAAGACGTTCTCCTGGACGATCTCGCCGATGGGGGTTTCGTCGGCCCTGGTGACCAGGAACCGCGATTTGAACACCTTCGCCGGCCGGGTCACCTTGAGCACGGTGCTGTGGTTGGCGTCGCGGACTTCGAACTTGTGGGTCAGGAACTGGTCGTAGTTGGTCAGGAGCCGGATCGCCTTCTTCAGCGTGCTCTGGCCCACCTCGACGACTCCGCCGAGCTGGTTGCCGTGCTGGTCGAAGACGCCGAACTCGTTGGCCATCTCGATCAGCTTGGCGCGCTGGTTGACCACGAGGACCGGCTCGGTGAACAGGGTCCCGCCCCCGGTGCGTGCGCCGCCTCGCCCGCGCGTCGCGCGATTGACCTGGCTTTGGATCCGCGCCGGGTCGTGGGCGCGTTCGATGTCCAGCTCGATCGGCTCGGAATCGCTGGTCGGCGTGGAGGGGTAAGCCGACCGGGTGTCGGCAGTCCAGGCCTGGCCGTCCCACCATCGGTGCAGACGGGGGTCCCGCGCGTCCGGATACCAGCCCGGCTGCGGTGGCGAACTCGTCATGACCGGTCAGCCTATCGCCGTGGACCCGTTCATGGTGCCACTGAAGGGAAATGCGGTATATGTCCGCATCTCGGCGCCCCGGGCGGGGCTCGCACTCGGGGGTCGACCAGAATCGGTGGTCGTGAGTGAGCGAATCTGGCCCAGCGGAGCCGCGACGGCGATCGGTTCGATGCCGGGCAATGATCCCGCCGAAGCAGCCGCCGTCGTGTTCGGTGAGCTGCCCGACTTTCCGCATCTGCCCGAGCTGCCGGCCCGCGGGGTTGGGGCGGACATGCTGGGCCGGACGGCCGCGCTGCTCGTCGACCTGGCCGTCGACGTCGTGCCGAGCGGCTACCGCGTTGCGTCCCGGCCCGGACACGAGCACCGTCGGGCTGTCGATCTGCTTCGCTGGGATCTCGACGCCGTGCAGGAGGCGCGGGAGAAGGCCGGGGTCACCCCGCCGGTGTTCAAGGTCCAGCTGGCCGGGCCGTGGACGCTCGGCGCGGGGATCGAGCTGCCCCGTGGGCATCGGGTGCTGACCGATCGCGGGGCATTGCGGGACTTCACGTCGTCGCTGTTGGACGGTCTGGCCGGGCACGTCGCGGAAGTGCAGGCCAGGACCGGCGCGCCGGTCGTCGTCCAGTTCGACGAGCCGTCCTTGCCCGCGGTCCTGGCCGGCGGTCTGTCGACGCCGTCCGGCTACGGGAGCGTCCCGGCGGTGCCGGAGCCCGAGGCCCGCCAGCTGCTCACCACCGTGATCGACGGCGCCCGGCGGATCACCGACCGCCCGGTGATCCTGCACTGCTGCGCGGCAAAACCGCCTCTGGGCATGCTGCGTGAGGCGGGTGCGGATGCCCTGGCCTTCGATATCGCCGCGCTCGACGGTGCTTCTGCGGCGTTCCTCGACGAGATCGGCGAAGTGTGGGACGGCGGGGCAACGCTGTTCCTGGGCGCGGTTCCGGCCACAGCGCCGGGTGGTTCGCCAACTCTGAAGGACGTCGGCGAGCCGGCGTTCCGGCTGGCCGACCGGCTCGGCTTCAACCGCAGCGTCCTGGCCGAACGGGCCGTGCCGACACCCGCCTGCGGCCTCGCCGGCGCGACGCCCGAATGGATGCGCCGCGCCCTGTCGCTGACGCGGGACCTCGGCAAAGCCTTCGTGGAGCCGCCGGAAGGCTGGTGACGGAATCCGGCAACTCGCCGACTTCCGCCTCGGCCGGCAAGTAGCGTTGTCGGGGTAGCCGACTGAACGAGGACCACCCGAAACCATGCGTCTTTTCCGTCGAAAGAGCACCGCTGCCGACCCGCCCGATCCGCGCACCGCGTGGCCCGAGCAGCCCGTTCCGGACGATCCGGCGGCCGCCGCGGAGGCGTTCTGGCACGGCTGGTTCGAGCTGCTCCCGATGGTCAGCGCGGCACTGGGCGAGGGTGAGCCACATCGGGTCGAGCACGAGCTGTGCCAGCTCGTCGAGGCGTTGCACCCGCGGCTGCACTTTTCGCTGGAGCGTGGTCGCCAGGCGATCTACGCGCTGGTCGTCACCGGTCAGGAAGACCCCGAGGTCCGGCCGTTCACCGACGCCTGGCGGGCCGCCGCGCCGCCGGACGACGCGATCTGGGAGTACCACGACTCGGTCCCGCCGGTGCCGGATCCGACCGAGGTCACCGTGAACCTCGGCGAGCACCGCATCGCCCTGGCCGATGTCCGGGTCGTCGCTCAGGTGGACGACGACGAGCACGTGGTCGACGTCGCCGTCTTCCACCCTCGCTTCGGCGACCTCGACGAGGCCACCCGGCGGACCATGACGTTCTTGCCGCTCGACGCGACATTGGGTGAACGGCTCGCCGCCGAACGGTTACGGCGCGTCGAGACAGCGGAGGCCGAACCGGCCGGGGCCATCACCCTTCTGGAGTTCCGCGAACTGGTCCGCGGACTGGACGGCGGACCGGACGAGATTGTCGGTACCGCCGACTAGGGTTACCACCCGTGAGCAGCACCGAACTTCCCCAGGATCAGGTCGCGGCGGTCGACTCCCCGGTGGCCGCGGAGGACGTCGCCGACGTTCCGGCCGACGTGCGCGAGCGGCACAACGCCCTCGCCGAGGAACTGCGCGACCACCAGTTCCGCTACTACGTCCTGGACTCGCCGATCATCTCCGACGGGCAGTTCGACGAGCTGCTGGGCGAACTGCAGCGGCTCGAGGACGAGCACCCGGCGCTGGTCACGCCCGAATCGCCGACCCAGCGGGTCGGCGGCACGTTCTCGACCGAGTTCACCGCGCACGACCACCTCGAGCGCATGCTCAGCCTGGACAACGTGTTCGACCGGGACGAGTTCCTGGCGTGGGTGGAACGCGTCGAGAAGGAGGTCGGGCGCACCGAGTTCCTGGCCGAGCTGAAGATCGACGGCCTGGCGATCAACCTGCTGTACGAACACGGCCACCTGACCCGGGCGCTCACGCGCGGCGACGGCAGGACGGGCGAGGACGTCACGCTCAACGTTCGGACGCTCGACCAGGTGCCCCAGACACTGACCGGCACCGATCAGTTTCCGGTACCTGCCCTGGTCGAGGTGCGTGGCGAGGTCTTCTTCCGCGTCGAAGACTTCCTCGAGCTGAACGCGAAGATGGTCGAAGCCGGCAAGCCGCCGTACGCGAATCCGCGCAATACCGCGGCCGGCTCGCTGAGGCAGAAGGATCCCAAGATCACGCGCGAGCGCCGGCTGCGGCTGATCTGCCACGGGCTCGGCAAGCGCGAAGGGTTCGAGCCCCAGCGCCAGTCGGAGGCGTACGACGCGCTGGCCGCGTGGGGGCTGCCGGTGTCGCCGCACAGCAAGGTCCTGACCTCGGCCGACGAACTGACCGCGCACATCGCCTACTGGGGCGAGCACCGGCACGACGCCGAGCACGAGATCGACGGCGTGGTCATCAAGGTCGACCAGGTGACCCTCCAGCGGCGGCTGGGTACGACGTCGCGCGCGCCTCGCTGGGCGATCGCGTACAAGTACCCGCCGGAAGAGGCGATCACCACGCTGCTGGACATCCAGGTCGGCGTTGGGCGGACCGGACGGGTGACCCCGTTCGCGGTCACCGAGCCGGTCACCGTCGCCGGGTCGACCGTGGCCAGGGCCACCCTCCACAACCAGGAGGAGGTCAAGCGCAAGGGGGTGCTCATCGGCGACCGGATCGTCATCCGGAAGGCCGGCGACGTCATCCCCGAGGTCCTCGGGCCGGTGGTGGACGCGCGCACGGGCGACGAGCGCGAGTTCGTCATGCCCACGCACTGCCCGGAATGCGGCACGGAGCTCGCCTACCAGAAGGAAGGCGACAAGGACATCCGCTGCCCGAACACCCGGTTCTGCCCCGCGCAGCTGCGGGAGCGCCTCTTCCACCTGGCCGGGCGCGGCGCGTTCGACATCGAGGTCCTCGGGTACGAGGCGGCGGTGGCGCTGCTCGACGCGCGGGTGGTCGCCGACGAGGGCGACGTCTTCGACCTCAACGAGGACAGCCTTGCCGAGGTCGAGCTGTTTCGCACCAAAGCCGGCGAGTTGTCGGCGAACGCGCGGAAGCTGCTCGCCAACCTCGACGCGGCGAAGGACCGGCCGTTGTGGAAGGTGCTCGTCGCCCTGTCGATCCGGCACGTCGGGCCGACCGCGGCGCAGGCGCTGGCCCGCGAGTTCGGTTCGATCGAACGGATCGAGCAGGCCACCGAGGAGGAGCTTTCGGCGGTCGACGGCGTCGGCCCGACCATCGCCCACGCGACGCAGGAGTGGTTCGACGTCGCTTGGCACCGGGAGATTGTCGAAAAGTGGCGACGTGCCGGCGTGCGGATGGAGGAGGAGCGCGACGAGTCGATCCCGCGCCACCTCGAGGGGCTGTCGATCGTGGTGACGGGCTCGCTCGAGGGCTTCTCCCGCGACGAGGCCAAGGAGGTCGTCATGGCCCGCGGCGGCAAGGCCGCCGGGTCGGTGTCGAAGAAGACCGCGTTCGTCGTCGTCGGCGACTCGCCTGGTTCGAAATACGACAAGGCGGTTCAGCTCAAGGTGCCGGTGCTCGACGAAGCCGGCTTCCGGGTCCTGCTGGAGCAGGGCCCCGACGCGGCGCGGGAGGTGGCGCTGCCGGCCGGCGACGAGACCGCCGAAGACGAGACTGGGGGAACGGATGAGTAATGTCGAGATCCGACCGCCGCGGCCCGAGGAGTACGCCGCGGCGGGCGAGGTCACGGTGCTGGCGTATGACGCCGACGGTCACCTGGCCGCCGACGTCGGCTACGACGCGGTGCTGCGTGACGTCGCGCGGCGGGTCGGGGAGGCCGAGGTCCTCGTCGCGGTGGACGGGACGGGGGAGGTGCTCGGCACGGTGACCATCGTGCACCCCGGGTCCGGGTACGCCGAGATTTCGCGCCCGGGCGAGCTGGAGTTCCGGATGCTGGCGGTGGCGCCGCCGGCGCGGGGCCGTGGGGTCGGCGAGGCCTTGATCAAGGCCGTGTTCGACCGCGCTCGCGCGTTGGGGCTCCCGAAGGTGGTGCTGAGCAGCCTCGACCGGATGCACAGCGCGCATCGGCTCTACGAGCGCCTCGGGTTCGCGCGCCTGCCGGAGCGGGACTGGCGGCCGTTCCCGCACGTCAGCCTGATCGCCTATCAGATCGACGTCTGACCTGGGCGTTGTCGAAAAGGGACGAGCCCGCACGGGCTCGTCCCTTCGGCGATGTTGCGGGTTTCTCGCTAGCCGTCGAGGACGACCGCGACGATGCCGGCGAGGTGGGCGAGCCGGGCGACCTCGGCGGCGCGGAAGTTCGGGCCGCCGGGGCGGGCGACCAGCAGGGCCTTGCCCGGCTTGCCGAGCGGGGTCGCGGCCAGCTCGGTGCCGAGCTCCTTCCACGTCTCCGGGATCCAGGCCTCTTCGCTGTCGAGAACGGTCGCACGTTCCAGCGGCAGCCACGGCAGGTCGGTGATCGGGGTCTCCGGGGCCGCGCTGGACGACGCCAGCCGGACCGCGCCGGTCTCGGAGTGCTCGACGATCATCGCCCAGCCGGCGCGCACGATGCGGGGAACGCCCTCGGCGAGGATGTCGAGGCCGGACTTCGGCTGCGCGGCGATTTCCTCGACGAGCTCGAGCTCGCGATGCGTGTCCAGGACGCCCGCGTACGGACGGACCGCGTCCACTTCGACACCCTCGACGCTTTCCGCCGCCGTGATCAGCGCGTCGGGCAGGCGGCCCGACGGGAGCTCGACCACCAGGTCGTCGACCGCGACTCCGCTGCCGCGCTCGACGACGTCCACGCTGAGGATGTCGGCGCCGACCGTGCCGAGCGCCGTGGCGACCGCGCCGAGGGTCCCCGGGCTGTCCGGAAGGAGGACCCGGATCAGGAACGACACCACGCGCCCCTCTCGCCTCTGGCGTCCCAGCCTTGCCGTGGGACGCTCGATGCCGGTCGCCGATTGTGACAGACCCGCCCGGCCCGCGGGACCTGCTGTCCGCCGGGCGGGATGTGAGCGTCGCCGGACGGCAGCCGGCCTGCGCCGGGCGTAACCCAGTCGAGTGCGCCCGCGCCGTCACCATAGACTTGCAGCTTCCGAGACAACCCGCACAGCACAACCCGGGAGTCACCCGCGTGCCCAACATTTCCCGAGACGAGGTCGCGCACCTCGCGAAGCTGGCCAGGCTGGCCGTGACCGACGACGAAATCGACGTCTTCGCCGGCCAGCTCGACCAGATCCTGGACTCGGTGGCCAAGGTGAGCGAGGTCGCCGCCGCCGACGTGCCGCCCACGTCGCACGCCGTGCCGCTGACGAACGTCTTCCGACAGGACGTTGTCGTCCCCGGGCTCACGCAGCAGCAGGCGCTGGCCGGGGCGCCGGCCGCCGAAGAGGGCCGTTTCCGGGTGCCGCGGATCCTGGGGGAAGAGCAGTGACCGAGCTCATCAAGCTGACCGCCGCCGAGCTGGCGGGCAAGATCCACGCGCGTGAGGTGTCCGCGGTCGAGGTCGCGCAGGCCCACCTGGACCGGATCGCCGAGGTCGACGACCACATCCACGCGTTCCTGCACGTCGACACCGAGGGTGCGCTGGCCGCGGCCAAGAAGGTCGACGAGGGGATCGCGGAGGGCAAGGCACCGGCGTCGCCGCTGGCCGGCGTGCCGCTCGCGCTCAAGGACGTGCTGACCACCGAGGGCGTGCCGACAACCTGTGGTTCGAAAACGCTCGAAGGCTGGATCCCGCCGTACGACGCCACCGTGACGCGCAAGCTGCGCGAGGCCGGTGTCGTCATCCTCGGCAAGACCAACATGGACGAGTTCGCCATGGGGTCCTCGACCGAGAACTCCGCGTACGGCCCGACGCACAACCCGTGGGACCACGCCCGCATCCCGGGCGGGTCGGGTGGTGGCTCGTCGGCGTCGATCGCGGCGTTCGAGGCCGCCATCGCCATCGGCACCGACACCGGCGGGTCGATCCGGCAGCCGGGGGCCGTGACCGGGACCGTCGGGGTCAAGCCGACCTACGGCGGGGTGTCGCGGTACGGGCTGGTCGCTTTTTCGTCATCGCTCGACCAGGCCGGGCCCTGTGCGCGGACGGTGCTCGACGCCGCCCTGCTGCACGAGGTCATCGCCGGGTACGACCCGCGGGACTCGACCTCCATCGACGCGCCGGTGCCACCGGTCGTCGCCGCCGCGCGCCAGGGTGCGAACGGTGACCTGAAGGGCGTCCGGGTCGGCGTCGTGAAGGAGTTCGGCGGGGATGGCTACCAGCCGGGCGTGCTGCGGTCGTTCCAGGCCGCGGTCGAGCAGCTGCGGGCGCTCGGTGCGGACGTCGTCGAGGTGTCTTGTCCGAATTTCGTCTACGCGCTGCCCGCGTACTACCTGATCGCGCCGAGCGAGTGCTCGTCGAACCTCGCGCGGTTCGACGCCATGCGCTACGGCCTGCGCGTCGCCGACGACGGCACGCACAGCGCCGAAGAGGTCATGTCGCTCACCCGCGAGAAGGGCTTCGGCGCCGAGGTCAAGCGGCGGATCATGCTGGGCACCTACGCGTTGTCGTCCGGCTACTACGACGCTTACTACGGTTCGGCGCAGAAGGTGCGCACGTTGATCACGCGCGACTTCGACGCCGCCTTCGAGCACGTCGATGTCCTCGTTTCGCCCACGACGCCGACCACGGCGTTCAAGATCGGCGAGCGTGTCGACGACCCGATGGCGATGTACCTCGCCGACCTGTGCACGATCCCGTCGAACCTCGCCGGCAACGCCGCCATGAGCGTGCCGAGCGGGCTGTCCGACGAGGACGGCCTGCCGGTCGGGCTGCAGATCATGGCCCCGGCCCTCGCCGACGACCGGCTCTACCGGGTCGGCGCCGCCTACGAGGCCGCCCGTGACGCCACGGCCGGCGGGGCGCTCATCCACAAGGTCCCGGAGCTGGGAGGAACGAAGTGACTGCCGTGGCCGAGTTGATGGACTACGCCGACGTCGTCGAGCGGTTCGACCCGGTGCTCGGGCTCGAGGTGCACGTCGAGCTGAACACGAACACGAAGATGTTCTGCGGCTGCCCGAACGAGTTCGGCGGCGAGCCGAACACCAAGGTCTGCCCGACCTGCCTGGGGCTGCCCGGGGCGCTGCCGGCCGTCAACGGCAAGGCCGTCGAGGGCGCGATCCGGATCGGCCTGGCGCTGAACTGCGAGATCGCCGAGTGGTGCCGGTTCGCCCGGAAGAACTACTTCTACCCGGACATGCCGAAGAACTTCCAGACGTCGCAGTACGACGAGCCGATCGCCTTCAACGGCTACCTCGACGTCACGCTCGACGACGGCGAGGTCGTGCGCGTGGAGATCGAGCGCGCGCACATGGAGGAGGACACCGGCAAGTCGCTGCACGTCGGTGGCGCCACCGGGCGGATCCACGGCGCCGAGCACTCGCTGCTCGACTACAACCGGGCCGGCGTCCCCCTGATCGAAATCGTGACGAAGCCGATCGAGGGCACCGGTGCGCGGGCGCCCGAGGTCGCGCGGGCGTACGTGAGCGCGCTGCGTGACCTGCTTCGCGCGCTCGACGTGTCCGACGTCCGGATGGACCAGGGCTCGCTGCGGTGCGACGCGAACGTCTCGCTGATGGCCAAGGACGCGACCGAGTTCGGGACGCGGACCGAGACGAAGAACGTCAACTCGCTGCGCAGCGTCGAGCGCGCCGTCCGCTACGAGATGACGCGGCAGGCCGCGATCCTCGCCGAGGGCGGTTCGATCAAGCAGGAGACGCGGCACTTCCAGGAGGCCGACGGCACCACGTCGTCGGGCCGGACCAAGGAGACCGCGGAGGACTACCGGTACTTCCCGGAGCCCGATCTGGTCCCGATCGCGCCGTCGCGCGAGTGGGTCGAACAGCTGCGCGGGACGCTGCCGGAGATGCCCGAGGAGCGGCGGAAGCGGATCCAGCAGGAATGGTCACTTTCCGACGAAGCCCTGCGTGACCTGCTGAACGTCGGCGCCGTCGACCTCGTCGCGGCGACCGTCGAGGCCGGTGCGTCGCCGGATGACGCCCGGGGCTGGTGGGTCAACACCCTGGCTCAGGAAGCCAACGCCCGCGAGGTGGAGCTGGCCGAGCTGGCGATCACCCCGGGCCAGGTGGCCGAGGTGATCGGGCTGGTGACGTCCGGCGAGCTGACGAACAAGCTCGCCAAAGAGGTCGTCCAGGGCGTGCTCGCCGGCGAGGGTGAGCCGCGCGAGGTCGTCGAGAAGCGCGGGCTGAAGGTCGTCTCGGACGACTCGGCGCTGCTCGCCGCGATCGACGAGGCCCTCGCGGCGCAGCCGGACGTCGCGGACAAGATCCGCGGCGGGAAGGTCGCCGCGGCGGGGGCGATCGTCGGTGCGGTCATGAAGGCGACCAAGGGGCAGGCCGATGCCAAGCGGGTCCGTGAGCTGATCATCGAGCGTGTCGGTTCCTGACCGTTTTCATGACACAGCCGTTTTCCGTCAAAAGCGTCACCTGGCGCGAGTGGCTCGGCCTGGCGGCCGGGCTGCTCGCGCTGGGCTCGACGTTCCTGCCGTGGATCACGCTGACGGCCACCAAGCCGGACATCGAGGACATCCTCGCGCAGCTGCCGCAGAGTGACGTCGTCCGGGACGCGTGGCACTCGAGCTTCTTCGCCTGGTGCCCGCCGCTGCCGTTGCTGCTGGCCGGGTTGGCCGTGGTCTTTTTCGGGCGAATCCGGAACCTGCGGGTCAGCGGCCTGCCGCACCTGTGGCTGGTCGTCGCCGCGGCGTCGCTGCTGCTGATGGCGCTGGGCTGGCTGACCTTGGACTGGGAGTTCGACGCCGACCAGCGCGGCATCTTCGAGGCGGCCGGGGTCGCCATCGGACCGGGCTTCGGCCGGTTCTTCGGGTTGTTCGCGGCGCTGGTGTCCGGCGTTGTCGCTTTCTTGGACGTGCGGGCCATGCGGGCCGAGAGCCGGCAGTCGCGGAAGAGCCGCAGCAAGAGCTCTTGATCTTCGCGGGCGCCGTCCGGGTGCTTCGGTAAGAGTCCTGCCGCGGGAGAATTTCCGACCGGGTGCCCGGGGCGTCCGACCGGTGGATCGCGGTCGTTGACAACGTTGACATCGCCGTCGCCCGTTGCATGAGAAAGCGCTTTCTGGAACGGTCGGAGAGGCGCAGCCCGGCCGTTGAGGTCGCCGTCCCCCGTGGCGGACGGGCGGCGCGGATCGGTGCTGCTGGGGCGCCGGAGCCGAGGAGGGAGACCGGGTGGCCGTGGGAAAGCGCTTGCGGGTGGCCGTCGTCGGAACCGGCGCCATCGCGGAAAGCCACCGGACCGCATACGAGGCTCATCGCGAGGACGTCGACATCGTGGCTGCCGTCGACGTCGACGAGGCGCGTGTCGCCGCCTTTTGTGCCGAAACCGACCACGCCAAGCCCTACCTCGACCTCGGCGCTCTGCTCGCCGAGCAGGAACCGGACCTCGTCTCGATCTGCACGCCGCCGAGCCTGCACGTCGAGCAGACCAAGCAGGCGCTCGAGAGCGGCGCGTGGGTCTGGTGCGAGAAGCCGCCGTGCCGGTCGCTTGCCGAATACGACGAGATGACCGTTGCCGAACGGGACGGCGGGCCGTATGTCGCCTTCGTCTACCAGCAGCGGTCCGGTTCGGCCGCCGCGCACTTCCGGGAGTTGCTCGCCGGTGGGGAACTGGGACGCCCGCTCGTCGCGCACTGCCAGACCACCTGGTACCGCGATGCCGCCTACTACGCGGTGCCGTGGCGCGGGCGCTGGGAGACCGAGGGCGGCGGGCCGGCCATGGGGCATGGCATCCACCAGATGGATCTGCTGCTCGACCTGCTCGGCGAGTGGGCCGAGGTGCGTGCGATGACCGCCCGGCTGGTGCACGACGTCGAGACCGAAGACGTCTCCACCGCGCTGGTCCGGTTCGAGTCGGGGGCGCTCGCGACCGTCGTCAACAGCGTCCTCTCGCCGGACGAGGTGAGCCGGATCCGGATCGACTGCGAACGCGCCACCGCGGAGCTCACCCACCTCTACGGCCACGGCGTCAAGGACTGGCGCTACACGCCGGCGCCGCACGTCGCCGGGGAGGCCGTCGAACGGTGGCACACTCCGCCCGCCGACCTCGGCAGTTCGCACGCCGCCGCCTTCACGCCGATCCTCGCCGCCTTCCGAGCCGGGCGGCGGCCGCCGTGCAGCGGGGACGACGGGCGGCGGGTGCTCGAGTTCATCGCCGCGCTCTACAAGTCCGCGGCCACCGGGCTCGGTGTGCGCCGCGGGGAAATCGGGCCGGGTGATCCCTTCTACCGCTCCATGGCGGGCGACCGGGCAGGAGGCCGCGGATGAGCGCGACCATCACGGTGACCCACCGGTACGGCGAACGTGTGTCCGTCGAGGCGGGCGGCGTCGAGCTGATGTCCTATGTGTACAAGCCCGATCCGGTGGCCTTCGAGTCGCGCAAGCCCTACGTCCACCCGCTGCGGACCCTCGGCGGCCGGCCCGTCAGCGGGTACCGGCCCGCCGACCACCGGTGGCACAAGGGCCTGCAGATGACGTCGAGCCACCTGTCCGGCCAGAACTTCTGGGGCGGCCACACCTACGTCCCCGGCGACTGGTACCAGGACCTGCCCGACCGGATCGGGTCCATGCGGCACGACGAGTTCGCTGCCTTCACCGTCGAACACGATCGGCTGAACTTCACCGAGAACCTCACCTGGGTCGCCAACGGCGGCGAAGAATGGGCTCGGGAGCGACGTGACATCGCCGTCCATTCCGTCGAGCCGGACGGCGGATCCTGGGCGCTTGACTGGGCGATCGAGCTGACCAACGTCCGTGACGTCCCGCTCGTGTTCGGCAGCCCGACCACCGCCGGTCGGGAGCTGGCCGGCTACACCGGCCTGCACTGGCGAGGGCCGCGGGACTTCGGTGGCGGCCAGGTGCTCGGGCCCGGCGACCTCGAGGGCGAGGCGATGATGGGCGCGCAGGCGCCGTGGCTCGCGTTCGTCGGCGAGCACGACGACGTCGACGGGCACTCGACGCTCCTCTTCGCGCACGCGCCCGAGAACGACAAGGCGATCCACGAATCGCACTGGTTCGTCCGCTCCGGGGACCAGCCCATGGTCGCCTTCTCGTGGGCGTTTTTTGACGAATTCGAACTGCCGCCGGGCGAGAGCTTCGCCTACCGGTACCGGATCGTCGTCGCCGACGGGGCCTGGGACCGCGACCGGGTGACCCGCTACCTCGACGGGCACGGCTGGTCATGACCGACTTTCCGCTCCCGGGTGGCGTCGGCCTCTCCCACCTTCGTGCCTACGACTGGGCCGCCGAGGACGGCGTCTGCGGCGGCAGCCCGCACGTCCACCTCGCCTGCACCGAGGCCTACGTCGTCACCGGCGGCCGGGGCGCAGTCCAGACACTGAGCGCCGGCGGTTACGCCGAGACGGCGCTGGAAGCCGGCGTCGTCGCGTGGTTCACACCCGGCACCGTGCACCGGATGGTGCAGGACGACGGCCTGCGCGTCACGGTCCTCATGCAGAACAGCGGGCTGCCGGAGGCGGGGGACGCCGTCTTCACGTTCCCGCCGGACGTGCTCGCCGACCCGGCCGCCTACGCCGAGGCCGCGGCGTTGCCGAAAACCGACCACGCCGCTCGACAGCGCCGTGACCTGGCGATTCGCGGGTACCTGCCGCTGCGTGACGCGCTGCGGGACGGCGATCCGGAGCCGCTGCGGGCGTTCCACCGGGCGGCCGTCGCGCTCGTCGCGCCGAAGGTCGCAGAGTGGGTACCGCGCTGGCGGGCCGGGGCGTTGCGGGCCGCCGAGCTGACCGGTGCGCACCTCAAGGCGCTCGCCGACGGCGACGGGAGCCACCTCGAGGAGTCCGGGCTGCGGGTCGCGACGCCGTCGAACCCGGATGGCTACGGCATGTGCGGTCGCCGCACCGAATACGACATCCCGCTCGACCAGGAAGGCCTGCAGAGATGAACCAGTCCAGCATCGGAGTGCTGCTCAACGGGGTGACGGGCCGGATGGGTTACCGGCAGCACCTGCTCCGGTCAGTCCTGGCGATCCGCGAGCAGGGCGGCGTCGCCCTGCCGGACGGCAGCCGCGTGCAGCTCGAGCCGATCCTCGCCGGGCGCAGCGCCGCCAAACTCAAGGACCTCGCCGACCGGCACGGCCTCACGGCGTGGACCACCGACGCCGATTCCGCGCTGCAGGACGTCGACATCTACTTCGACGCGCAGCTGACGTCGGCGCGCGAGCCGTCGGTGCGGGCGGCGATCGCCGCGGGCAAGCACATCTACGCCGAGAAGCCGCTCGCCGAGACGCTGCCCGCGGCGCTGGAGCTGGCCGGCCTGGCGCGTGACGCCGGGATCTGCCACGGCGTCGTGCACGACAAGCTGTTCCTGCCCGGGCTGCTGAAGCTGCGGCGACTGGTCGACGGCGGCTTCTTCGGCCGGATCCTGTCGGTGCGCGGCGAATTCGGCTACTGGGTCTTCGAGGGCGACTGGCAGGAGGCGCAGCGCCCGAGCTGGAACTACCGCGCCGAGGACGGCGGCGGGATCGTCCTCGACATGTTCTGCCACTGGAACTACGTGCTCGAGAACCTCTTCGGCCGCGTGTCGGCGGTGACGGCGAAGGCGGTGACGCACATCCCGCGCCGCTGGGACGAGCAGGGTGAGGCGTACGCGGCGACAGCGGACGACGCCGCGTACGGCATCTTCGAGCTCGAGTCGGGGGTCATCGCGCAGATCAACTCGTCGTGGTCGACGCGGGTTTTCCGTGACGAGCTGGTCGAGTTCCAGGTCGACGGCACCGAGGGCAGCGCGGTCGCCGGGTTGCGGCGCTGCCGTGTCCAGCACCGCTCGGCGACGCCGAAGCCGGTCTGGAACCCGGACCTGCCGGCCACCGAGCCCTTCCGCGACCAGTGGCAGGAAGTGCCGGACAACGCCGAGTTCGACAACGGCTTCAAGGCGCAGTGGGAGGAGTTCGTGCGGGACGTCGTCGCCGGGCGGCAGCACCGGTACGACTTCTTCTCGGCCGCCCGGGGGCTGCAGGTGGCGGAGGCCGGGCTGACGTCGTCGGCCGAAGGGCGGCGGGTGGAGCTGAAGCCGCTGGCCTGAGTCGGGCCGGTTTCCCGGCTCCGGGTGACGGCCCGGAGCCGGCCAGCTCATGGGGGCCTCGACGCGGTGGTTTGTAGCGCCGGCGTGATCGGCCGGCACCCGGAAGCCCGCTGACGAAGTTCGGCCGGCGGGTTCAGTCCTTGCCGTTGCCGCCGCCGGAGGTGGCCGGGGTGATCAGCACGACGCGGTCGTCGCTGGAGACCGGGGCGCCGCCGTCCTTGTTGACCGTGCCCGCGACCGCCAGCTGCGGGTTGATCATGCTCATGCCGGCCAGCCGGCCGTACGTGACCGGCGGTTTGCCGGTCTTCCCGTCGAGGCTCACCGTCGGCTTGCCGCTGATCGCGCCGTCCGGACCCACCGGCAGGTTCTGCAGGCTGCCGGCCAGCGACGTGCCGATCGAGAGCGCGCCGTTGGCGTCGACGAAGTCCGCGCAGCCCGCGACACCCGGCTTGTCCGGCCACGTCCACGCCGGCGTCGTCAGCGGCTGGCCCACCTGCACGCGGTAGAGGGCGTCCTTGTCGGGGAGCCGGTCGGTGACCCAGACGCGGCCGCCGTCGGCCGACGCGCACACGCCGCCCGGCGCGTGCAGGCCCGCCGCCACCACGAGCGAGCCGTTCGGGTTCCCCGCCGGTGCCTTGCCGGAGGTGTCGATCCGCAGCAGCTTCCCGGCGAGGGAGTTCGGGTCGGCCGCGGCGTTCGGGTTGCCCGCGTCGCCGGTCGCGACCAGCAACGCGCCGCGGTTGTCGGTGCCGATCGTGCCGCGGTTGCCCGTCGCGCCCTTCGGGATGCCGGTGAGCACCGGTTTCGGCGCCTGGCCCTGGGCGAACCGCACGACGCGGTTGTCGGTCGCGGTCGTGATGTAGGCGAACACCAGCTGGTCTTCGACGTACGACGGCGAGAGCGCGAGGCCGGTCAGGCCGCCGTCGCCGTCCGCCTTGACGTCCAACTTTGCGAAGTCCGTCGCGTCCTTGCCGCCCGTGGCGAGCAGGACGCGGCCGCTCTTGCGCTCGCCGGCCAGTGCGCTCGGCGTCGAGCCGTCACCCGGCAGGCCGGCCACCGCGGCGACGGTGTCCAGGCAGGTCGCGATCACCGACGGGTCGAAGTCCTTGCAGCCCTGCGGCGGTGGCACCGGCGCGGCCGTCTGGCCGGGCCGCGCCTGCTTGGGGTCGCTGCCGGAGTCCGCGCCGGGGCCCTGGACCTCCGGCGGCGACTCGGGGCTCGGCACGGGGGCGGGGCTGAACGTCTGGCCCGCCGCGGTGTCGTCGAACCGCGCACACCCCGCGGGCAGCAGGACGCCGCAGGCCAAGATCGCCAGCAGGGCCGAGCGGTACCGGGTGCGCATGATCCCCCAGCCTAGGCGCCGGTGCGTGAACCATGGGTGAGTACTCCTCGATTACGTTGGAGATCATGACGCTGACCGTGCTGGTGCCCGACGACGAGGGCATGAACGTGCTCGCCGAGGTCCCGCGGGTCCTGCCCGTGCGCTACCAGTGGGGCGAGCCGGTGCCGCCCGAGGCCGCGAAGGCGCAGGTGCTGATCCCCGGCAAGCACCCGCCGGGCGAGCAGCTGTGGCGCGTGCTGCCGAACCTGAAGCTGATCCAGCTGCTGTCCGCCGGCGCCGAGGACTGGGTCGGCAAGGTGCCCGACGGCGTCCTGCTCTCCACCTGCCGCGGCGCGCACGGCGGGAGCACCGCCGAGTGGGTCGTCGCCGCGCTGCTGTCGATCTACCGGAAGCTGGACGTCTTCGCCGCGGCACAGCGCGAAGGGCGTTGGGAGCGGCAGACGGCGGACACCCTGCAGGGCAAGCGCGTGCTCGTCATCGGCGCCGGCGACCTCGGACGGCACCTGCGCCGGCGGCTGGAGCCGTTCGACGCGCGCTGCACGATGGTCGGGATGACCGCGCGGGAGGGCGTGCACGGCGTCCGCGAGCTGCCCGGGCTGCTCGAACTGCACGACGTCGTGGTGCTGATGGTGCCGCTGACGTCCCGCACGCGCGGGATGGTGGACGCGGAGTTCCTGGCCCGGATGCGGGACGGGGCGGTGCTGGTCAACGTCTCGCGCGGCGCCGTCGTGGACACCGGCGCTCTGGTCGCCGAGCTGACCACGGGCCGGCTGCGGGCCGCCCTGGACGTCACGGACCCGGAGCCGCCGCCCGCCGGGCACCCGCTGTGGACGGTGCCGGGCTTGCTGCTGACGCCGCACGTCGGCGGGGCGGTGCGCGGGGTCCGGGGGCGTTCGTATGCGGTTGCCGCGGCCGAGATCGCGCGGTACGCCGGCGGGGAGCTGCCGGACAACCTGGTGCACGGCGAATACTGAGCTCGCCAGGCCAGCGGGATTCCCCTAACCTGCGCGGGTGAGCAGTGGAGACGACTTTTCGCAGCAGCCCACCAGCCTCCTGTCGGGCGTCGAGGACGATCGGTCGGACGACACGCCGCGGCAGGGCGGGCTCGGCTTCGGCCTGCTGATCCTGCGGCTGGCGCTCGGCGTGACCATGGGCGCGCACGGTCTGCAGCACCTGTTCGGCCTGTTCGGCGGGCCGGGCATCGGCGGGTTCGCGCGGGTGCTGGAGACGTTCGGCTACCACAAGCAGACGACGCTGCTGTCGTGGATCACGGGCATCACCGAGGTGGGCGGCGGGGTGCTGGTGATCGTCGGGCTGTTCACGCCGCTGGCCGCGGCCGGGCTGCTCGGGGTGGCGGCGAACGCGGTGTACGCGAAGTTCCACGGCGGGTTCTTCGAGGGTTCCGGGCAGGGGTTCGAGTTCGAGCTGCTGCTGGGGGCGGTGGCGTTGAGCCTGCTGTTCACCGGGGCGGGGACGGTTTCGCTGGAGCGGAACACTCCGTGGCGGAAGCGGCCGTTGCCGTTGGGGCTGGTGTCGTTGTTGTTGGCTGCCGCGGCGACCGTGGTGGTCATCGTTTTGACGCGGTAGGGCTGGGGACAACTCGGCGGGTCGGGTCGCGGTTGTGGACAACTGCGGTGCGAGGAGCCGGAACTGTCGGTGGCCGCGAGTAACGTTGAAATCGGGGGTCCCCCGAGCGGCCGGGGTGCGGTGGCAAGGAAAAGGCCGCCCCGGCGAACCGGGACGGCCTCCTCGAAAAGTGCCGAAACCTACTTGTTCACGTCCCGCACCGCGCCCGTGTCCGCCGATGTTGCCATCCGGGCGTACGCGCGCAGGGCCGCCGTCACTGGGCGCTGGCGGTCCTTCGGCTGCCACGGGCGCTCCGATGCCTCCATCTTCGCGCGGCGCTCGGCCAGGATCTCCGGGGACACCAGCAGCTCCAGCCGGCGCTCGTGGATGTCCAACAGGATCCGGTCGCCGTTCTCCACCAGGCCGATCAGGCCGCCTGCCGCCGCCTCGGGGGAGATGTGGCCCACCGAAATGCCCGATGAGCCGCCCGAAAAGCGGCCGTCCGTGATCAGGGCGCACTTCTTGCCGAGGCCTGAGCCCTTCAGGAATGCCGTCGGGTGGAGCATTTCCTGCATGCCCGGGCCGCCCGCCGGGCCCTCGTAGCGGATCACCAGGACCTCGCCCGGCTGGATCTCCTTCTTCAAGATCGCCGAGACCGCTTCCTCCTGGCTCTCCAGCACGCGGGCCGGGCCCTCGAAGTGCCACAGGTCCTCGTCGATGCCCGCGGCCTTGATCACCGCGCCGTTCTCCGCGAGGTTGCCGCGGAGGATCGCCAGGCCGCCGTCCTTCGTGTACGCGTGCTCGACGTCGCGGATGCAGCCCTCCGCGGCGTCGGTGTCCAGGGACGACCAGCGGTTCGACGTCGAGAACGCCTGCGTCGTGCGCACCCCGCCCGGCGCCGCGTGGAAGAGCTCCAGAGCCTCGGCAGAAGGCGAAGCGGCCCGGATGTCCCACGCAGAAAGCCACGACGAGAGATCCGGCGAGTGCACCGACCACACGTCCGTGTTGAGCAGGCCGCCGCGGTAGAGCTCGCCCAGGATCGCCGGGATTCCGCCCGCGCGGTGGACGTCCTCCATGTGGTAGTCCGAGTTCGGCGCCACCTTCGACAGGCACGGCACGCGGCGGCCGATCGCGTCGATGTCGGCGATCGTGAAGTCGACCTCGCCCTCCTGGGCGGCCGCCAGGATGTGCAGCACCGTGTTCGTCGAACCGCCCATCGCCATGTCGAGGGCCATCGCGTTCTCGAACGCCGCCTTCGACGCGATCGAGCGCGGCAGGACCGAGGCGTCGTCCTCCTCGTACCAGCGCTTGCACAGCTCGACGACCGTGCGGCCGGCCTCCTCGAACAGCGCGCGCCGCGCCGCGTGCGTTGCCAGCGTGGAGCCGTTGCCCGGCAGCGACAAGCCGAGGGCCTCGGTGAGGCAGTTCATCGAGTTCGCCGTGAACATGCCGGAGCACGAACCGCACGTCGGGCAGGCCGAGCGCTCGACGACCGCCAGCCCGTCCTCGTCGACCTCGGGGCTCGCCGACGCCGCGATCGCCGTGATCAGGTCGGTCGGGGCCTGGGCGACGCCACCGACGACGACCGCCTTGCCTGCCTCCATCGGGCCGCCCGAGACGAACACCACCGGGATGTTCAGGCGCATCGCCGCGTTGAGCATGCCCGGGGTGATCTTGTCGCAGTTGGAGATGCACACCAGGGCGTCGGCCTGGTGCGCGTTGACCATGTACTCCACCGAGTCGGCGATGATCTCGCGCGAAGGCAGCGAGTAGAGCATGCCTGAGTGGCCCATCGCGATGCCGTCGTCGACGGCGATCGTGTGGAACTCGCGCGCGACGCCGCCCGCTTCCTTGACCGCGTCCGCGACGATCTCGCCGAGGTCCTTCAGGTGCACGTGGCCCGGCACGAACTGCGTGTAGGAGTTGGCGATCGCGACGATCGGCTTGCCGAAGTCGCTGTCGGTCATGCCCGTGGCGCGCCAGAGCGAGCGCGCGCCCGCCGCGTTGCGGCCGTGGGTGGTGGTCCGGGAACGGAGAGGCGGCACGGGAACTCCCAGGTCAAAGGGTGGCCGGCGAAACTGGTCCTACCAATTTACGCGGCTGGTCGCACCCGGCCCGACGCGGGGTTACTCGGCGGACGGCTTGATGTCCTCGGCGGCCAGCTGCCCGCTCGGGTCCGCGACCAGGCCCTCGCTGACCAGCGACAGCACCGGCAGGTGCCGGGTCCGCACGGTCGGCAGTGGCACCTTCGTGTCGTCCTGCAGCACCGCCTGCACGCGCGCCTTCTTCGTGATCGCGAGCCCCTTCAGCGCCGACCACGGGATGTCGCGGTGGCCGAACATCGTGCGGACCGCCAGCCCCGAGCGCGTCGCGACCGTGCGGTGGCGGATCACGAACACCGTCAGCGCGATCGGGAAGACGTAGAGCCACTGCAGGTACGGGATCTCCCCGAGCGCGATCGGCGTCACGCAGATCGTCAGGAGGGCGATCGCCATGAAGGACGTGCGGGGGACGCGGAAGACGGCCTTCCGGCCTTCGTCCTGCTGTTTTTCGGCCACCCCGAAATGGTGCACCGCGCGCACCGCCGGCTCGGACCCGGGGCTCGCCGGTGTGACCCACGTCCACGATGCGGACACGCCATCCCGCAGAGTTGACACCCGCGGGGCGTTCGGTCTAGCGTCATCGCCGTGACACCGCTGACCGGCCTCGTACTTCCCAAGCGCGTCGACGCTTAGGGAAGACTTTCCGCTGCGTCGACGCGCGAACCCTCGTGCGACCTTACGGTCGGCGAGGGTTTTTTGTTGCCCTAGGGAAGCAATTCCCCGCCCCACCGCACCAATCGAGCTCCAAAAAGACCCGAACGAGTGACACCGAGACCCACGAGGCAGATCCGATGACCAGTGCGACGTCGCGCAGCGACGCGAAGCCCGGGCCGACGCCCGGAACGCCCGGAGCACGTCCGAAGCCGGCCCCACCGGCGGGAACGCCGGTGCGCGTCACCGGCGCGCAGTCCCTCGTGCGCTCGCTCGAGGCCGTCGGCGCCGAGGTGGTCTTCGGGATTCCGGGCGGTACCATCCTGCCCGCCTACGACCCGCTGCTCGACTCGACGAAGGTCCGCCACGTCCTGGTCCGCCACGAGCAGGGCGCCGGCCACGCCGCCACCGGGTACGCGCAGGCCACCGGCAAGGTCGGCGTCTGCATGGCGACGTCGGGCCCGGGCGCGACCAACCTGGTCACCCCGCTCGCCGACGCGAACATGGACTCGGTCCCGGTGGTGGCCATCACCGGCCAGCAGTCCCGCGCGCTGATCGGCACCGACGCGTTCCAGGAAGCCGACATCTGCGGCATCACCATGCCGATCACCAAGCACAACTTCCTCGTCACGGACCCCGCGGACATCCCGCGGACCATCGCCGAGGCGTTCCACCTCGCCGCGACCGGCCGGCCCGGCCCGGTCCTGGTGGACATCCCCAAGGACGTGCTGCAGGAGATGACCTCGTTCTCCTGGCCGACGGAGCTGCGCCTCCCGGGTTACCGCCCGACGCTGCGCCCGCACGGCAAGCAGGTCCGCGAAGCCGCGAAGCTGATCGCGAAGTCGCGGCGCCCGGTGCTCTACGTCGGCGGCGGTGTCATCAAGGCCGAGGCGCACGAGCAGCTGAAGCAGCTCGCCGAGCTGACGAACATCCCCGTCGTCACCACGCTGATGGCGCGCGGCGCGTTCCCCGACTCGCACCCGCAGCACCTCGGCATGCCGGGCATGCACGGCTCGGTCGCCGCGGTCGCCGCGATGCAGCGCGCCGACCTGCTGATCGCGCTCGGTGCCCGGTTCGACGACCGGGTCACCGGCCAGCTGTCCTCGTTCGCGCCGGACGCCGCCATCGTGCACGCCGACATCGACCCGGCCGAGATCTCCAAGAACCGCAAGGCCGACGTCCCGATCGTGGGCGACTGCAAGGAGATCATCGGCGAGCTGATCACCGCCGTCACCACGGAGTTCGAGCACGGCGGCAAGCCGGACCTCGCCGACTGGTGGACCCAGGCCGACGACTGGCGCAAGACCTACCCGGCCGGTTACGAGTGGCCCGACGACGGTTCGCTGTCGCCGCAGTACGTCATCGAGCGGATCGGCGAGCTCGTCGGCCCGGACGCCGTCTACGCCGCCGGTGTCGGCCAGCACCAGATGTGGGCCGCGCAGTTCGTCAAGTACGAGAACCCGCGCACCTGGATCAACTCCGGCGGCCTCGGCACCATGGGCTACGCGGTGCCCGCCGCGATGGGCGCGCAGTTCGGCGTGCCGGACAAGCCGGTGTGGGCGATCGACGGCGACGGCTGCTTCCAGATGACCAACCAGGAGCTGGCCACCTGCGCCATCGAGGGCGCGCCGATCAAGGTCGCCGTCATCAACAACGGCAACCTGGGCATGGTCCGGCAGTGGCAGAACCTCTTCTACTCGGAGCGGTACTCCAACACCGACCTCGGCACGCACAAGCACCGCATCCCGGACTTCGTGCTGCTGGCCGAGGCGCTGGGCTGCGCCGGCCTGCGGTGCGAGACGAAGGAAGACGTCGACGCCACCATCCGCCGCGCGATGGAAATCAACGACCGCCCCGTCGTGATCGACTTCGTCGTGGGGAAGGATGCCCAGGTGTGGCCGATGGTCGCCGCGGGCACCGGCAACGACGAGATCATGGCGGTCCGGGGCATTCGGCCGCTGTTCGACGACGACGAGGTCTCGGTCGAGACGATCAAGGAAGACACAGTCGCCGCGGAAGCCACCGGAGAGGGTGAGCGCTGAGATGAGCGTCCACACGCTGAGTGTCCTGGTCGAGAACAAGCCCGGTGTGCTCGCGCGCGTTTCGGGCCTGTTCTCCCGCCGCGGGTTCAACATCGAGTCCCTCGCCGTCGGGCCCACGGAAAACCCCGAGGTGTCCCGCATGACGATCGTGGTCGCCGTGGAAGAGCTACCGCTCGAACAGGTGACGAAGCAGCTCAACAAGCTGGTCAACGTGATCAAGATCGTCGAGCTGGAGCAGTCGACCGCCGTGCAGCGCGAACTGCTGCTGGTGAAGGTGCGCGCCGACAACACCGTGCGCAGCCAGGTCCTCGAAACCGTCCAGCTCTTCCGGGCCAAGGTGGTGGACGTCTCTCCCGAGGCACTCACCGTCGAGGCCACCGGGACGTCCGACAAGATCGGTGCGTTGCTGCGGATGCTGGAGCCGTATGGCATCCGCGAACTCGTGCAGTCCGGCATGGTCGCGGTCGGGCGTGGCGCCCGGTCCATCACCGCGACCTCCCCGCGCTAAAAGCAAGTAAGTCAGGAAAGGAAGCAGTACCCCCATGGCAGTGGAAATCTTCTACGACGACGACGCCGACCTCTCGATCATCCAGGGGCGCAAGGTCGCTGTCATCGGCTACGGCAGCCAGGGCCACGCCCACTCGCTGAGCCTGCGCGACTCCGGCGTCGACGTCCGCATCGGCCTGCCCGAGGGGTCCAAGTCGCGGGCGAAGGCCGAGGAGCAGGGCCTGCGCGTGCTCACCCCGGCCGAGGCCTCGGCCGAGGCCGACCTGATCATGATCCTGGCGCCGGACACCAAGCAGCGCCACATCTACGAGCAGGACATCGCGCCGAACCTCAAGGACGGCGACGCCCTCTTCTTCGGGCACGGCTTCAACATCCGCTACGACCTGATCAAGCCGCCGTCCAACGTCGACGTCGCCATGGTCGCCCCGAAGGGCCCGGGCCACCTGGTCCGCCGCCAGTTCGTCGACGGCAAGGGCGTCCCGGCGCTCATCGCCGTGGAGCAGGACGCCACCGGCAACGCGCAGGCGCTCGCGCTCTCCTACGCGGCCGCCATCGGTGGCGCCCGCGCCGGCGTCATCAAGACGACGTTCACCGAGGAGACCGAGACCGACCTCTTCGGCGAGCAGGCCGTGCTCTGCGGTGGCGCGTCCGCGCTGGTGCAGACCGGGTTCGAGGTGCTCACCGAGGCCGGCTACGCCCCGGAGATCGCCTACTTCGAGGTGCTGCACGAGCTGAAGCTGATCGTCGACCTCATGTACGAGGGCGGCATCGCGCGCCAGCGCTACTCGATCTCCGACACCGCCGAGTACGGCGACCTGACCCGCGGCCCGCGCGTCATCTCGCCGGCGGTCAAGGAGGAGATGAAGAAGATCCTCGGCGAGATCCAGGACGGCACGTTCGCCCGCGAATGGGTCGCCGAGGACGAGGCCGGCCGGCCGAACTTCACCAAGCTCGAGGAGCAGGGCAACCAGCACCCGATCGAGGAGACCGGCAAGAAGCTCCGCGGCCTGATGTCGTGGGTGGACCGGCCGATCACCGAGACCGCCTGACCTTCTTTCCGATAACACAGTTGCTTGCCACCGAAGGGGACGTCCGTTGCCGGGCGTCCCCTTCGGTGTCTCGTTACGCTGATCGCATGACCGATGACAAGGGGCACATCCGGCACCACCTCGACCTGTCACGGGCCGAGTGGATCCGGGGTGAACCTGCCGGCGTCACCCTCGACGAGGTCGTCGAGTACGCCTTCGTGCCGCACACCGACGGCGTCACCTACGTCGCGATGCGGAAGTCGCCGGATCCCGACGGCGTGGTCCTGGTCTTCACGCCTTCGGAATGGGACGCGTTCCTCAAGGGCGTCGACGACGGCGAGTTCGACCTGCCCGAAGCCTAGGAGAGCTTGGCCGCCAGTTCGGGGATCTTCCCGAGTTCGCCGGCGATGGCGAGGTGGTCGCCGTAGTCGCGGGATTCCACGATCAGGCTGCCGGAGATCCGCATGGCGAAGATGTTCGCGACCCGCACCGGCCGCCCGCCGTACTCGCCCTGGTAGGCGAACTCGCCGATCAGCACCTCGGGATCGGTGCCCTGGTAGGTGACCAGGTCCGTGACGGCGAACCCCGGGTTCAGCGCCTTGCCCGCCGCGAAGTGCGCGCGCAGCTCGTCGCGGGTGCGCACCACTCCGGAGCCCGGCAGGAACGGGTGCGTGACGTGCGTTTCCTCCGCGTACAGCTCCGGCAGTTCGTCCCAGCGCCCGGCGGCGACGCCGTGCACGAGCCGCTCGAACACCGTGTCCGCGCTCTCCGGCGTGACCGGGGACAGTTCGCGCGGCGGCGCCTGTTCGTAGGCCTTGACCAGGTGGTCGACGCCGTCGCGGACGACCGCGAACCGCAGATAGTCGTGGTAGTCGCGGGAATGGACGATCAGGCCGTCGCGGACGCGCAGCACCTGGATGTTGGCCGTGGGGATCGTCCGCCCGGTCTGCACCGATTCGGCGTCGTAGTCGTATTCGGCGACGATCACCTCGGGGTCCGTGGTCTTGTGGACGACGACGTTCCTGCGCTTGAACCGCATCGTGCCGGCGAGGGCGCCGGTGAACCGTTCGTGGACCGTCGCGCGGCCCGTGATACGGGTCGGCCGCGGCACTGCTTGGGGGTGTTCGACGACGGTGTCTTCGGCGTAGAGCGCGGAAAGTTCTTCCCAGCGGCCTTCGGTGAGGCCGTCGGACAGTGCGGCGAACACCTCGCGGGGCGAGTTCATGAGGTCCTCCCAGAAGACAAAACGGAGTCAGTAGTCCGTCTTTGACGATACGGACTACTGACTCCGGTTGTCTAGCTCAGCAGCTCCCGCGCGGCCGGCTGCCCGCACACCTCCGCCCACTTCTCCGGGGTGCTGCCGAAGATCGCGTCCCGCGCGCCGGGGTCGGCACCGCTTTCGACGAGGGCGCGGATGACGTCGAGGTGGCCGGACTGCGCGGCCAGGTGCAAGGCCGTGACGCCCTCGCCGTGGTGCGGGCCGCCGAACGTGCCGCGGAGGTTCACGTCGGCGCCGAGGTCGAGGAGCGTCCGGACGGCGGCGAGCCGGCCCGACGCCGCCGCCCAGGCCAGCGCGGTACCGCGGTAGACGTCGGCGTTGACGTCGGCGCCCCGCGCGACGAGCGTTCGCAGCGCGTCGACGCGGTCGTTGCGGGCGGCCCAGGCGAGGGCTTCGTCCCGAGATTCGGCGGGGTCGTCCGTCGGCTGCCAGGCGGGGAAACCGCTGTGGGGACGGTAAAAACCGCGGTGCGCACCGCCGCGACCGGATGTCAGGAGCTCCTCGAGGAGCTCGACGTCGCCGAGCCCGGCCGCGACGCGCAGGTTGCCCGGTGCCCGGCTGTGTTCCGCCAGCTTCTCGGCGGCCTCGCGGTGGCCCCAGAACAGGGCGACGACCAGGGGAGTGCCGCCGTCGCCGCGGGCCGGGACGTCGACCGGGGCGCCGTGCCGCAGGAGCAGGTCGAGCAGCAGCGGCAGGTTGCTGTACGCGGCCTGGTGCAGGGGTGTCCAGCCGTGGACGTTGCCGCGGGCCGGGTCGGCGCCGCGGTCGAGGAGGATCCGGCTGAGCCGCTCGTCGTGCGTCGCGCCGGCCATGCCGAGCAGGTCGTTGCCGTTGGTGCCGCGCGCGGTGACGAGCCAGGGGAACTCGTCGAGCACCTTCCCGAGCCCGGCGAGGTCGCGGGCTTCGATGGCCCGGTAGGCGCGGGCGAACGGCTCGCCACTGTCCACAAGCGACTTGACGTGGTTGCGGAGTGCTTTCCAGGAAACGAAACCGTGCTCGCGGGCAACGACCGCGCGGGCGCCGTCGCGGGTGAGCGGCTGGTTCCAGCGCGCGAAGGGCGCCTTCGCGCCGGGGGTGTCGTCCTCGGCCGAGGCGAGCAGGCCGAGCGCGCGCTCGGCGTAGTAGCCGACGTCTTGGTGGTACGGGTGGTGCAGGGCGTCCCCGTGTTCGGTGACGCGCCGGACGTACGCCTGGAGCTTCGGCCAGCTCGGGAAGCCGTGGTCCCGCGCGAGGCGGAACTGCGCTTCGGTGAGTTTGACGCCCTCGGCGCGCGCGAGTTCCTTTGCGCGCTTGCGGAGCTGTTCGAGATTGAGTCCACCGGGCACCGTCGTGCCTCCTTTCCCGCTTCGCCCGTGGTCCGCCGGCACCGGGCAGGAAAGAAGGTGCGGAGCTGGTGGTGCGGTGGAGCGGGGGTGGGCTCGGCCCTTTCCGCGGACGGGACGCGGCCCCTGCCGCGCCCCGCCAGCCTACCCCGGTCAGGGCAGCAGGCCGGCCAGCCTGCGGTAGGACTTCCCGGTGCGGGCCAGTACCTGGACGCAGACGTGGTCGGCGCCCGCGTCGAGGTGGGCCCGGATCCGGTCGGCGATCGCCTGCTCGCCGGTCACGACGATGGCGTCGACCAGGCGGTCGCTGCCGCCGTCGGCCAGGTCGTCGTCGGTGAAGCCGAGCCGCCGCAGGTTCTCCTGGTGGTGTTTCGCGAGCCGCACGTACCCGTCGACGTGCTCCCGGGCCACCTCGGGGGCCGGGTCGAGGAGCACCGCCTGCTCGACGGCGAGGTACTTGCCGGGGCCGAGGCGTTCGCGCGCCATCGCGGTGTGCTCCGGCGGGACGAAGTACGGGTGGGCGCCGTCGGCGCGTTCGGCCGCCAGGTCCAGCAGCTTCGGGCCGAGCGCGGCGAGGACCCGCTTCGGGCGCGGCGACGGCTGGGGGAGGCCCGGGAGCTCGGCCGCGTCCATCCCGTCGAGGAACTCGCGCAACGCCGTCAGCGGCCGCGCGCCCGGCCGGTGCCCGCCCAGGCCGGCGACGAACCGGCCAGGGTACGCCTCGCCCAGTGCCCGGATGGCGCCTTCGGCGGCGAGCGGGGAGCGCTGGTCGAACCGCGCGACCCCGGTGGCGATGGTCAGCTTTTCGGTGGCCGCCAGCAGCAGCGCCGCCTGCGTGAACGCCTCCCGGCCGGCGTACTCGCCGAACCAGATGGCGTCGAAGCCGAGTTCCTCCACCTCGGCGGCCGTTTCGCGGAGCGCGCCGATCGGGGCGCCGTCGAAGAACCGCCAGATCCCGACGCTCATCGGGTCACCGCCACAGCCAGGTCGAGCAGGGATTCCACAGTGGACTCGAACGTGGGCGCGGCCGGCACCCGGGGGAAGGGGACGGGCGCGGGGGTTTCGGTGACCGCAGTGTCTATTTCGGACAGATCGGCCCGCATTCGGTCGAGCGGGCGGTAGTCCTCGCCGAGCTTCGCCGCCGGGAACGCGTGCCCAGCCCCGATGTCGAGCGCGAACCGGCCCGGGTGGGCCTGGGCGGGCGTCGCGTCACCCTTCTGCGTGGTCATCCCGCGCCGGGCCCGCAGGTTCGCGACGCCGGTGCCGAGCACGACGTCCGGTGATGGGGCCAGTGGCGCGCTCGGCAGCCAGGCGCCGATTGCGCCGAGCCGCGCCCGCGTGTCTTCGATCAAGGTCATCCTCGAGTTCCCTCCAGTAAGCTGAGGCTGCCTCCGGTTAATATACGGAGGCAGCCTCCGATTGGCTACCCGGTATGGTCGGGAGTGCGATGACCGACGTCAGACCGATGCGCGCGGACGCCCGCCGCAACTACGAGCGCCTCCTCGAAGAGGCGAAGCGCGCCTTCGCCGAGCACGGCGTCGAGGCCTCCCTCGAAGACATCGCGCGCCGCGCCGGGGTCGGTATCGGCACGCTCTACCGGCACTTCCCGACCCGGGACGCGCTGCTCGAGACGCTGCTGCGCGCCCGGTTCGACGCGCACGCCGAGCGGGCGCGCGAACTGCTCACCCACCCCGAGCCGCTCGCCGCCCTGCGCGAGTGGCTCGCCGGGCTCGGGGACGCCACCGGCACCTTCCGCGGCCTCGTCGAGCTCACCGCCGACGCGCTGAACGACGAAACGTCCCGTTTGTACGAGTCGTGCCACGGCATGCGCGAGGGCGGTTCCCAGTTGGTGGAACGCGCGAAGCGCGCGGGCGAACTGCGTCCGGACGTCACCGCGGAGGAGCTGCTTCTGTTGCTGCACGCCGCATCGTGGGCGGGTGGGCACCTGCCCGGCGAAGGGGGCATGCAACGCCTGCTGGCTCTTGTTTTCGAAGGATTACGGGCGAGTTAACACCGGGGGAAGCCACGGGGCGCATCTGCGCGTTAAACTCCGCCACGACCGGGGCACAACGACGTGCTGAGACCGTTTGTCGACACCGAGCGTCCTGGAAATGACCAGATAGTGGGAGCCGTATCGTGAGCAAGCCCAATAAGCCCGTCGTCCTCATCGCGGAAAAGCTCGCCCCTTCCGTGCTGAGTGTCTTCGGTGACGAGGTGGAGGTCCGGCACGTCGACGGCACGGACCGGTCCGCGCTGCTCGAGGCGGTGAAGAGCGCCGACGCGCTCCTGGTCCGCTCCGCCACCCAGGTGAACGCCGAGGTCTTCGCGGCCACCACGCAGCTCAAGGTCGTCGCCCGCGCCGGCGTCGGCCTCGACAACGTCGAGGTGCCCGCCGCCACCGAGCGCGGCGTCCTGGTCGTCAACGCGCCGACGTCGAACATCGTCTCCGCCGCCGAGCACGCCGTCGCGCTGCTGCTGGCGGTCGCCCGCCGCGTCCCGGCCGCCGACCAGAGCCTCCGCGGCGGCGAGTGGAAGCGCAGCTCGTTCTCCGGCGTCGAGCTGCAGGGCAAGACCATCGGTGTGGTCGGCCTCGGCAAGATCGGCCAGCTGTTCGCCCAGCGCCTCGCCGCCTTCGACACGCACCTCATCGCCTACGACCCCTACGTCTCGGCCGCCCGCGCCGCGCAGCTGGGCATCGAGCTCGTCACCCTCGACGAGCTGCTGACCCGCGCCGACGCCATCTCCATCCACCTGCCGAAGACGCCGGAGACCAAGGGCCTCATCGACGCCGAGGCGCTGAAGAAGACCAAGCCGGGCGTCATCATCGTCAACGCCGCCCGCGGCGGGCTCATCGTCGAGGAAGACCTGGCCGACGCGCTGCGCTCCGGCCACGTCGGCGGTGCCGGCGTCGACGTCTTCGTCACCGAGCCGACCACGTCCAGCCCGCTGTTCAACCTGGAGAACGTCGTCGTGACGCCGCACCTGGGCGCTTCGACGGCCGAGGCCCAGGACCGCGCGGGCACCGACGTCGCGAAGTCGGTGCTGCTGGCCCTGCGCGGCGACTTCGTGCCGGACGCGGTGAACGTCACCGGCGGCGGCGCGGTCGGCGAGCACGTCCGCCCGTACCTGTCCCTGGTCCAGAAGCTCGGCCAGCTCCTGACCGCGCTCAACCCGACGTCGCCGGCGTCGGTGACCGTGCAGGTCAAGGGCGAGATCTCGAACGAGGACACCGGCGTGCTGCAGCTGGCGGCGCTGCGCGGGGTGTTCACCGGCGTGGTCGAGGACCAGGTCACGTTCGTCAACGCGCCGCAGCTGGCGGAGAAGCTGGGCGTGCAGGTCGAGCTGGAGACCGAGCCGGAGAGCCCGAAGTTCCGCAGCCTGGTCACGGTGCGCGCGGTGCACGCCGACGGCTCGGTGCTGACCGTGTCGGGTTCGGTCACCGGCCTGGACGAGGTCGAGAAGCTGGTCGAGGTCAACGGCCGCGGCTTCGACCTGCGCGCCGAAGGCACCGTGCTGCTGGTCGAGTACCCGGACCGGCCGGGCGTGATGGGCCGGGTCGGCACGCTGCTCGGCGAGGCGGGCATCAACATCGAGGCCGCCCAGATCAGCCAGACCACCGACGGGTCCGACGCGGTGATGCTGCTGCGCGTCGACCGCCACATCGACGCGCACCTGCTGGAGCCGATCGGCGCCTCGGTGGGCGCGCACACGATCCGCGCGGTCGATTTCAACTGACGTAACCCAATCGAAGGCCCCTCGTCACTCGACGGGGGGCCTTCGTGCGCAATCACATTCACGTAACGGAGTCCTTTGCCTACGTAAGTAGGTGTTTTGGGGCATTAAGTTCTCCCCGCGAGGTCGAACCACGCGTCGTCGAGGGCACGGCGCTGTGCCGCGCTTCACCGTCGGGGGTGTCAGGAGCGGCAGGCAGGTTCGGGTCCAGACCTCGAGTAAGGGGCCGACTCATGAGCAGATCCCGCCTCCCCGCGCGCGCCACGACGGCGGCCTTCGCCGTCGTCTTGGCGGCCGCGCTCGGGGCGCCGGTCGCGAACGCAGCCGATGTGCCGCTCGCCGACGGCGTCGCACCCGCCAAGATCGACGACGCGAAGCTGCAGGGGAAGCTGTCGCCGCGTCTGGGGGCCGCGCAGGGCCGGGTCACCGCGTTCGTCGAACTGGCCAAGAAGCCGGCCGTCGACGCGTTCACCGCCGCGCAGCCGCAGGGCAAGGACCAGGCCAAGCGCGCCGCCAAGGCCGCCAAGGCCGACACCGCCGCCGCGGTCGACTCCGTCGTCGGCCAGCTGCGCGCGGCCGACGCCAAGCCGCAGGTCGTCACCCAGACCGCCAACGCGGTCCCCGGCGTGGTCGTCACCGCCGACGCCGCGAAGCTGCGTGAAGTCGCGAAGCGGGCCGACGTCGTCGCGGTGCGCACGGTCGTGCCGAAGACCCGCACCAACGCCAGCGCCGAGCAGCTGACCAACACCCTCACCGCCTGGCAGCAGACCGGCAAGTTCGGCGACGGGGTCCGCGTCGGCGTCATCGACGACGGCATCGACTACACCCACGCCGACTTCGGCGGCCCCGGCACGCAGGCCGCCTACAAGAGCATCGACTCCACCAAGCCGACCCCGCTCTTCCCGAGCGCCAAGGTCGTCGGCGGCACCGACCTCGTCGGTGACGACTACGACGCCGCGACGGCGGGCAAGACCACCCCGAAGCCCGACCCCAACCCGCTGGCCTGCGGTGAGCACGGCACGCACGTCGCCGGCACCATCGGCGGCTTCGGCGTCACCGCCGACGGCAAGACCTTCAAGGGCGACTACAAGAAGCTGGACGCCAAGAAGGTCGACGCGATGCAGATCGGCCCGGGCACGGCGCCGAAGTCGCTGCTCTACGCCATCAAGGTGTTCGGCTGCACCGGTTCGACGAACGTCACCTCGCAGGCCCTGGACTGGGCGCTCGACCCGGACGGCGACGGCGACTTCACCGACCACCTCGACATCGTCAACCTCTCGCTCGGCTCCGACTTCGGCGCCCCGGACGACCCGGACTCGCTGTTCGTGCGCAAGCTCGCCGCGAACAACGTCCTCCCGGTCATCTCGGCGGGCAACGGCGGCGACATCAACGACATCGCCGGCTCCCCGGGCAACACCCCCGAGGCGCTCACCGTCGCCAGCACGCGTGACGCGGGCGTCCTCCGCGACGCCGCCGAGGTCAAGGCCCCGACGACCGCCGCGGGCCAGAAGACCGGCCAGTACAGCCAGAACTTCACCGGCTACGACACGCTCGACCTGACCGCACCGGTCGTCGCCCTGTCGGCGGCGAACGCCGCGGGCTGTGCGCCGTACTCGGCCGAGGACAAGGCCAAGGCCGCCGGCAAGTTCGTCTTCCTGGAGTGGGACGACAACGACTCGACCCGTGCCTGCGGTTCGGCCGCCCGCGCCAACAACGCGCAGGCCGCCGGGGCCAAGGGCGCGCTCCTTTCGTCCACTTTGGAGCACTTCAGCGCCGGCATCGCGGGCAACGCGGCGATCCCGATGTTCCAGTTCACCGGGTCCGCCACGAAGACGCTGCGCGCGGCGCTGACCGCGGGCACGCTGCAGGTCCGGCTCTACGGCGCCGGCCGCGCCTCGATCCAGACCTACGACAAGAAGATCGTCGACACCCCGAGCTCGTTCACCTCGCGCGGTACCCGCGGCCCGGCGCTCAAGCCGGACGTCGCCGCCCCCGGTGACACGATCACCTCGGCGTTCCGCGGCAGCGGCAACGGCCGGACCGTGCTCTCCGGCACGTCGATGGCCGCCCCGCACACCGCGGGCATCACCGCGCTGATCCGCCAGTCGCACCCCGACTGGTCGGTCGAGGAGGTCAAGGCCTCGGTCATCGACACCGCCGGCCACGACGTCACCGACGGCGCGGGCCACACCTACGCGCCGCAGCGCGTCGGCAGCGGCCGGATCGACGCCAAGGCGGCGCTGGACAACCAGGTGCTCGCCTACGTCGTCGACGACCCGGGCGCGGTCAGCGTCAGCTTCGGCACGGTCGAGGCGGCCGGTCCGGTGACGCTGTCGAAGACGATCAAGCTGGTCAACAAGGGCGTCACGCCCGCCGAGTACACCGTCGGCTACCAGGCGGTCAACGCGCTGCCCGGTGTCGAGTACACAGTGGACAAGCCGTCGGTGAAGCTGACCCCGCGCGGCACCGCCAAGGTCAAGGTGACGCTGAAGATCACCGACCCCAAGGCGCTGCGCAAGGTCATGGACCCGACCATGGCGGCCACCCAGGCCGGCCTGGCCCGCCAGTTCGTCGCGGACGCCTCCGGGCGCGTCGCCTTCACGCCGGTCAGCGGCGCCAAGGTGCCGCTGCGGGTTTCGGTCTACGCCGCGCCGAAGCCGGTGTCGACGATTTCGACGCCGCCGTCGGTGAAGTTCGCCCCGGACGCCACCCAGGCGGTGCTGAACCTGACCGGCAAGGGCGTCGACCAGGGCAGCGGCGCGCAGCGGTACCGCTCGCTGATCAGCGTCCTGGAACTGCAGGCGGAGTCCCCGCAGCTGCCCGAGTGCGACGCGGACGTGGTCACCGACTGCACGCTGAACAAGACGGCCAAGGGCGGCGACCTCCGCTACATCGGCGCGGCGTCGACCGCTCCGCTGGCGAAGGCCCAGGGCGAGCCGGAGAACGCGATCCTCGCGTTCGGCCTGTCCACCTGGGGTGACTGGGCGAACATCGGCAGCAACACCTCGCCGTTCGTCGACATCGACACGACCGGGGACGGGCAGCCGGACTTCGAGACCTACGTGACCAAGGCGACGTCCACCGACGTCCTCCTGGCCACCACGGTCGCGCTGACCCCGGGCTTCCCGACCGTCGACATCCAGGCCGTCAACGGCCAGCTCGGCGACGTGGACACCAACGTGTTCGACACGAACGTGCTCACGCTGCCGGTTTCCCTGGCCGCGCTGGGCATCGATGCGAACGCCGACAGCCACCGCATTTCCTACACGGTGGGCGTCAGCGGCTTCTACGTCGCGCCGGGCACGACGAACGGGCTGATCGACTACGTCGGCACGCCGCTTTCGTTCGACGCGCTCGCGCCGGGCTACACCGTGCAGGGCGGCGGCGACGCCGCGCTGGGCTACGTCGCGAAGCCGGGCACGGCGCTGGTCGTGACCCGCAACGCGGCCTCGGCCGCGGCCGACAACGCCCTCGGGCTGCTGGCCATCGAGCACCACAACGCCGCGGGCAACCGCGCGAACGTGGTCAAGGTGGACGCGACCCAGGGTGCCCGGCCGGGGAACGAGCGTCAGCCGATCGGGGCTGGCCGCCGCTAGTTCCCGGCAAGATCGATTTACGCAGGACCAGGGGCGTCTCCGGCGGATTTCCGCCGGGGGCGCCCCTGCGCTGTTCACCCGATTGGGTGTCTCACCCCCTGGGAGGATGCGGCATAAGGGTGGTGCGGCTACGGCGGTTTGTCTACGGCCGGTAACCTTCCGGCTGCTGGCGTTTTGTTGCGGTGGGCCATCGGTGCGGTCGGTGGTCCGGTCGACGGAGGTGTGTGGATGCGGCTCGCGGTGATCCCAGGAGACGGGATCGGGCCCGAGGTGGTCTCCGAGGCGCTGAAGGTGCTCGGCGAGGTAGTACCGACGGCGGAGATCACGAACTACGACCTCGGCGCCGCCCGATGGCACTCGACCGGCGAGCTGCTCCCGGAGTCGGTCCTCGGCGAGCTCCGCCAGCACGACGCGATCCTGCTGGGCGCGGTCGGCGACCCGACGGTGCCGAGCGGGATTCTGGAGCGCGGCCTGCTGCTGCGCCTGCGGTTCGAGATGGACCACCACGTCAACCTGCGCCCGGCGCGGCTCTACCCGGGTGTCCGGGGCCCGCTGGCCGACGCCGGCGACGTCGACATGGTCGTCGTGCGCGAAGGCACCGAAGGCCCGTACGCGGGCACCGGCGGCCTGATCCGCAAGGACACCGAGCACGAGATCGCGACGGAGGTCAGCGTCAACACGGCGTTCGGCGTCCGGCGCGTGGTCGCGGACGCGTTCAACCGCGCCGAGGCCCGGCCGCGCAAGCACCTGACGCTGGTGCACAAGACCAACGTGCTCTCGTTCGCCGGTTCGCTGTGGTCGCGGATCGTCGAAGAGGTTTCGCTGGAGCACCCCGAGGTGACGGTCGCGTATTCGCATGTGGACGCGGCGACGATCCACCTGGTGACGGACCCGTCCCGCTTCGACGTGATCGTGACGGACAACCTGTTCGGCGACATCATCACCGACCTCGCGGCCGCGGTGACGGGCGGCATCGGCCTCGCGGCCAGCGGCAACCTGGACATGACCCGCCGCAACCCGAGCATGTTCGAGCCGGTCCACGGTTCGGCGCCGGACATCGCGGGCCAGGGCCTGGCCGACCCGACGGCCGCGGTGCTGTCGGTGGCGCTGCTGCTCGACCACCTGGGCCAGAAGGAAGCGGCCCGGCGGATCGAGGCGTCGGTGGCGTTCGACCTGGCGACGCGGGACCAGTCTTCGCCGGGGGCCACGCAGGCCATCGGCGACCGGCTGGCGGCGTTGGTGTCTTCCAACGTGCGTACTGCCTGATTCTTCGGGAAAGCCCCGCGCCTCCTGGTGGGCGCGGGGCTTCTTCGTGCCCGTGGTGTTCCCGGATGGTGGGAGCTTGACCCAGCTTGTGGACTTTCGCGGAAACCCTGTGGCATGATGCGAGCGTGACCAGCTTCGCGATCATTATCGCCGAGCGCGCCGGACGATAGCTCCACAAGAGCACCCGGCGCGCAACCTCTCGCACCCTGCGGGAGGTTTTTTTGTTGCCCCGAAACGCCAGGAAACCCGCTAGGAGAAGACCGTGAACCGCAAGGAGCCCGCCGATACCCCGCTCGGCGACGCCTTCCACCTCTACGACACGACCCTGCGCGACGGTGCGCAGCGGGAGGGCATCTCCTACTCCGTCCAGGACAAGCTCGCCGTCGCGCGGCTGCTGGACGAGCTCGGCGTCGGGTTCATCGAAGGCGGCTGGCCGGGGGCGCTCCCGAAGGACACCGAATTCTTCGCCCGCGCCGCGAAGGGCGAGCTCAAGCTGAAGCACGCGGCCCTCGTCGCCTTCGGGGCGACGCGCAAGGCCGGCACCACCGCCGACGCCGATCCGCAGGTGCGGGCCCTGCTCGACAGTGAGGCGCCGGTCGTCACCCTCGTTGCGAAGTCCGACCTGCGGCACATCGAACGCGCCCTGCGCGTCGACGTCGACGAGGCCTGCGCCATGGTGCGGGACACCGTCGAATTCCTCACCAAGGAAGGCCGCCGGGTCTTCCTCGACGCCGAGCACTTCTTCGACGGCTACGCGTTTTCCCCCGAGACGTCCCTCAAGGTCCTGGACGCGGCCGCCCACGCCGGCGCCGACGTCCTCGTGCTCTGCGACACCAACGGCGGCCAGCTCCCGCTCGGCCTGGCCGAGACCGTCGCGAGCATCAAGGAAAAAACCGGGTTCCGGCTGGGAATCCACTGTCAGGACGACACTTCCTGCGCCGTGGCGAACTCCGTCGCCGCGGTGCAGGCCGGCGCGACGCACGTCCAGTGCACCGCCAACGGTTACGGCGAACGGGCCGGCAACGCCGACCTGTTCGCCGTGACGGGAAACCTGGTGACCAAGCTCGGCCTCGACGTCCTCCCGACCGGAGGCGCCGCCGAGCTCACCCGGGTCTCCCATGCCCTTGCCGAAATCGCCAACCTCGCCCCCTACACCCACCAGGCTTACGTAGGGGCGTCGGCCTTCGCCCACAAGGCGGGGCTGCACGCGAGCGCGATCAAGGTGGATCCGTTGCTGTACAACCACATCGATCCGTCTTCCGTCGGCAATGACATGCGGGTACTGGTCACCGAGATGGCCGGCAGGGCCAGCCTCGAGCTCAAGGGACGTGAGCTCGGGGTCGACCTTGCCGGCCGGCCCGAGGCGCTCACGAGCGCCATCACGAAGGTCAAGCGCCTCGAAGCCGAAGGCTGGTCGTTCGAGGCCGCCGACGCCTCCCTGGAACTCCTGCTGCGTCAGGAAGCCGACGTCCCGGTCGAAGCGCCGTTCCAGCTCGAGTCCTACCGCGTGGTCCTCGACCACCGCCCGGACGGCGAGGTCGTGGCCGAGGCGACGGTCAAGGTGCACGTCGGCGGCCAGCGCGTCATCGCCACCGCGGAGGGCATCGGGCCGGTGCACGCCCTCGACGCGGCCCTCCGGAAGGCGCTGAGCCCGCACCTGTCCTGGTTGGACAGTGTGGAGCTCGCCGACTACAAGGTGCGCATCCTCCAGGGCCACCCCGGCACCGACGCGGTGACGCGCGTGCTGGTCGAAAGCACCGACGGCGAACGCGAGTGGATCACCGTCGGCGTGCACGGCAACATCGTCGAGGCCAGCTGGCTGGCGTTGTGCGACGCGCTCGTGCACAAGAGCACGACCGTGGCCTGAGCCACGGGCCGGGCGCACGTAGACTGGTCGCGTGCGCCTAGCCCGAATTGCTCATCCCGGTGGTGTCGCGTTCGCCTCGATCGAAGGCGACGGTGACGACGCCCAGGTCCTCGAAATCGCCGAACACCCCTTCGGCCAGCCGAACTTCACCGGCAAGCGGTGGCCGCTGGCCGACGTCCGGCTGCTCGCGCCGATCCTGCCGTCGAAGGTGATCGCCGTCGGCCGCAACTACGCCAAGCACGCGGCCGAGTTCGGCAACGAGGTGCCCAGCGACCCGATGCTGTTCCTCAAGCCGTCGACCACGGTCATCGGCCCCCACGCCGCCATCCGGCGCCCCTCCGGCATCGGCCGCGTCGACTTCGAGGGCGAGCTCGCCATCGTGATCGGGCAGCCGGTGAAGAACGTGCCGGCCGCCCGCGCCGCGAGCGTCATCCTCGGCTACACGGTCGCCAACGACGTCAGCGCCCGCGACCTCCAGAAGTCCGACGGCCAGTGGGGCCGCGCCAAGGGCTTCGACACCTTCTGCCCGATCGGCCCGTGGATCGAGACCTCGATCGACGCGTCCGACCTCGCGCTGACCGCCGAAGTCGACGGCGAGCTCAAGCAGGACGGCCGTACTTCGGACCTCGTCCACAAGATCCCCGAGCTGGTCGAGTTCGTCTCCGGCGTCATGACGCTGCTGCCCGGCGACGTCATCCTCACCGGCACGCCCGAAGGCGTCGGCCCGATCGAGGGCGGCCAGAGCGTCTCGATCACCATCGAAGGCATCGGCACCCTGACCAACCCGGTCGAAGAGGTCTAACCCCGGCTCACCGGCTCCATCGGCCGCCGGGCGAACGCCGGAGCGTGCTCCGGCCGCAGCCCCAGGCCGAGGAGCCGGGCCGGGAAGTACGACAGCCGCGGGAACCGCGCGAACGCCTTGATCATCGGCTCCGGCGGGCCGTTGCGCTTGCCGCTCATCACCCCGCGCACCACGGTCCGGTGCATCAGGCGCTGCAGCCCCTGCACCATCAGCGTCGGCGCCAGCCGCCGCGCCCGCACCTTCGCCAGCTCGGCTTCCGTCGGACGGCCCCGGCGCAGCGGCTCGGCCAGCAGCGTCGCCGCCGCGACCGCGTCCTGCACCGCGAGGTTGATGCCCACGCCGCCGATCGGCGACATCGCGTGCGCCGCGTCGCCGATGCACAGCAGCCCGTCGACGTGCCACTTGCGCAGCAGGTTGAGCCGCACGTCGAGGAACTTGACGTCGTCCATCGTCGCCAGCTCGTGCACCCGGTCGTGGAACTCGGGGCAGATCTGCGTGACGTTCTCCCGGAACGCCTCGATGCCGTGGGCCCGCAGGTCGTCGCCCTTCGGGGCGAGGTAGGCGACCTGGTAGAAGTCCGGCCGGGGGAGCGGCACCGCGAACCGGCGGTCGCGCATCTTCGGCAGCAGCATGCCGCCTTCCTCCTCCGCGCCGCGCGAGAGCCGGAACCACCAGACGTCGAACGGGCAGTCGTACTCCCGCGGCACCAGGCCGGCCTCCCGGCGGGCCAGCGACCAGCGGCCGTCGGCGGCGATCACCAGGTCGGCGCGGATTTCGCCGGTGTCACCGCCGCTGGTGCGGTAGGTGACGCCCGCGACCCGGCCGTGCTCCCGGACCAGGCCGGTGCACTCGGTCTCCATCCGCTGGACGAACGTCGGCTCCTTGCGCGCGCTTTCGGCGAGCAGGTCGAGGAAGTCCCACTGCGGCACCATCGCGATGTACGGGTGCGCCACCTTCAGTCGGGTGAAGTCGGCGAGCTTCATCATGTCGCCGTTCTCCTGGGGGAAGCCCGCCGACCGCAGCTCGCTGTGCGGCAGGGCGTGGAACTTCTCGCCGAGCCCCAGTTCGTCGAGCAGGGTCAGCGTCGACGGGTGGACCGTGTCCCCGCGGAAGTCGCGCAGGAAGTCGGCGTGCTTCTCCAGCACCGTCACCTCGACGCCGGCCCGGGCCAGCAGCAGCCCCGTGATCATCCCGGCCGGCCCGCCACCGATGACGACGCAGGTCGTGCGCTCGGTCATCTCGACCATCTCCCTTATTCATCGCTTGTTGAATAACTTGAGGATGCACCTGCCGGGCGTTGGCGTCAAGGGGTGTGACCGGAGATACGCTGATCGGGCGACGACCGGGTCCCCCGCGTTCCGGTGACCAGAAACCGTCCAAACGCGACAGTTGGTCGGCCGTCCCCCGGTGGTGCGCGGATTCGGTGGCGACGCGCCGAGGTGCCCTTGTGGACGGAGCGGATTCCCAAGCGGAACAACGGTTTTCCGCGGCAATCGGTTACTCGCGCGTCCTCCGGCGTGCGGTGTCGGATAACCGAACGGGGACGGTGCGCCAACTGGGAGTAGAGCCGGTGCGCCGGAACAGGCGAGTCGCAATCACCTCTTTGGCAGCGTCGCGAACGCGGCGGTTGCCCTAGCCTCACTGGGTGGATTTCGCCCTGGCACCCCGGACCCCTTCGCGAACCGCCCCGCCCGCCGCGGCGGCGTCCGAGCCCTGGGCGCCCCCCGAGCTCCGGTTGGTGTGCCTGGACATCGACGACACGCTCATCGACTGCACCGCCGCGATCCGCCGCAGCCTCCACATCCTCACCGGCCGGGGCGACCTGTGGCCGTTGTGGGACCTCATCACCGAAGAACACGTCGCCCTGGTGGTGGCGGGCGAACTCGACTACGCGACGATGCACCAGCGGCGCACGGACTGCTTCCTCGCCGAAATCGGCATCTGCGCCGACGCCGAGCAGGTGAGCTCCTTCGAGCGGCGCCGCCGGGAACTGCTGGACCACTCGTGGCAGCTGTTCGACGACGTCCTCGACTGCCTGGAGTGGCTGCGCGCGGCCGGTCTGATGCTGGCCGCCGTGACGAACGCCTCGGGCGTCCACCAGCGGAAGAAAATCGCCGACCTGGGCCTCGCACCGTTCTTCGACCACGTGGCCATCGCGGGCGAACTGGGCGTGGCCAAACCCGATCCGGTGATGTTCCACACGGTGTGCCTCGGGCTGGGCTGCGCCCCGGCCCAGGCGGTCCACGTGGGGGACAAACTGGACACGGACGCCATCGGAGCCCGCGACGCCGGTCTTGGAGCGGTCTGGCTCGACCGCGACCGCATCGGCGAGCGCGCGCCCGAGGGTGTCCACACGGTGGCCGGCCTTGCGGAGCTGCCTGAGCTGCTGGTTTCGGAGTACGCGACGATCGGCGTCCCGGCCCAGCGCCGTAGTGGCACCCCCGCGTTCACGGTCCGGAACGGCGTGCTCTAGTATTTCTCCTCGTGCGGTGCTGAACCGGCCAGCCGGATCGGTACCTCACTGGGGTATGGTGTAATTGGCAGCACGACTGGTTCTGGTCCAGTTAGTCTAGGTTCGAGTCCTGGTACCCCAGCTGCGGAGAGTGACCCCCCTGCAAAGCGGGAAATCGCTTCTGGTAGGTTCTCTCCAGCAAGAAAAACTCTCCGGGAAACCGGAGAAAGTTCCTAGCCCCCGTCGTCTAGCGGCCTAGGACGCCGGCCTCTCACGCCGGTAGCGTGGGTTCGAATCCCATCGGGGGTACAAGCAGCTACCACCCAAGCTCGGCTGACCCAGGTCAGCCGAGCTTTTTTGGTTCGGTAGCGGACAGGCTGAGCTGGGGACCTCGAACAGCTCGTGCGGCAGCTCTCGTGGCGCTTCGCCAGGTTCACCGCGAGGTAGGGGAGTGCCTCGAGCCGGCCGAGGTCGGTTGTCTTCGGTCCGGCGGACTGGTCGGCTTTGTCGAGCTGGGCAATGGCGGCCAGCGAGGCCTTCTTCTGGCTCTCGAGGTCGTTGTAGCTCTGGCGAAGTGCGCTTGTGAACGGGTCGTCGGGGTCTCCTTCGCGGGCTTGCTTCATGATCGAGCTACGACAACGCCGACAACCCGACCACGGTCGCCGGGACCACGCAGACCTTCGACCCGGCAGGGCAGCTCCTCACCTCGGGCGGTACCAGCTACGGCAGCGACGACCTCGGTGAACGGACCACGGCCGGCACCAGTGCTACGTACAGCTACGACCAAGCAGGCCGCCTCGGGACCTACACCGCCGGATCGACCACCGCCACGTATGCCTACGACGGCACCGGCCTTCGCGTGGGCAAGACCGTCAACGGCACATCCGGCATCTTCACCTGGGACGACAACAAGACGCCGAATGTCCTGACCGACGGCACCAACGACTACCTCTACGGCCCCGGCGGCCTCCCAGTCGAGCAGATCGGCGCCGGCGGACCCAGCTGGTTCGTCCACGACGGACTCGGCTCGACCATCGGCCTGCTCAACGCGGTCGGTGCGGTGACCGGCCGCTACGACTACACCCCGTACGGCGTGGCCACATTCACGGGAACGACGTCCACGCCGCTGCAGTTCACCGGCCAGTACACCGACACCGAATCCCACCTGCTCTACCTGCGCGCCCGCTACTACGACCCCGCCACCGCGCTGTTCCTGACCGTCGATCCGCTCGTCGACCGGACCGGGACGCCCTACGCCTACGCCGGGGACAACCCGCTCGTTGCTATCGACCCGACGGGGCTGGGGTTCTGGGACATCGTCACCGACGTCGGTGAAGCGGTCGTCATCGGCGCGGTGGACATCGGTGAAGAGTTCCTCACCGATGGTGCGGCCACGCCCTTCCTCGCCGAGGAAGACTCCGCCATCGCGGCCGGATTCTCCGCCCTGCGCGGCCTGATCGGCGGGTACGCCAAAGCCGAGGTGCTCGGCAACACGATCAACGACCTCGGCTGCGACTCCGGCGGATCCGCGGCCGCCGCCGGCGGCGTCTGCACCCTCCGAGACGACGACGGCAACGTACAGTACGTCGGCCGCACCAACAACTTCGGAAAGCGGCAGTCCGCACAAGATCCGCCCGATCAGCCTGCGGAACGGCAACCTCGGAAAGTACCTGGAAGCAGCCTGCAAGTTCATTGGAGAGCTCGGATGACCCGCAGGGGAGCCAAGCAGAAGTACGTCGAAGGCGACTGGGTGGCTGTTCCACTCGTGGGCGGCGGTTACGCCCTCGGCGTCATCGCTCGCACTACGAAGAAGTCGCAATCGACGCTTTTCGGCTACTTCTTCGGGCCGAAACGGGAGACGCTTCCGTCGCTTTCGGATGCCGAGGGGTTGCGGCGGGAAGATGCTCTGTGGACGAGTGTGTTCGGTGATGTCGGGCTGTACGACGGCAGCTGGGTTGTCCTCGGCAGGTTGGCGGACTGGGACAGGGACGCGTGGCGGATGCCGGCGTTTGTACACCGGGACAGCCTGGTCGGACTGTTCAGCCTGGTCGAATACCCGGGTGATGACCCGGGCGAACGGCCGAGCCGCCGCAGGATCACCGAAGAGGAAGCCCGTGGCTTGCCAGAGTCGGGGAGTGCCGGGTCAGGGTTTGTCGAACAACGCCTGACAAAGCTGCTTTCCTGACACAGATCGACGTATCTGTTTGCCGGGCGACCTCTGCCTGCCGATTCGGTACCAAAGGTAGTTCAACTGGACGGCGTGCGTATCGCGAGGTCGCTCATGGAACAGAGGATGGGCCCGGCCCGCCGGTGGGCCGGTGTCCCCGAGCGCTTCCCTCGGGAAGGGGCAGGCCGGCACCGGTCCCTTCCCTGGACCGGGCAACGTCAAGAGTGCACGCAACCCAAGTTCTTGTGGTGGCGAAGCACGGACGGGGTGAACTTGTTCAAACCCGGATCGGTAGCGATCAAACGTTACCTCTACCGAGGAAGCAAGATCCCGACCCCGTGGACCCATGCGACAGAGCAGGCTGCCGCCTGACCGGCTCGTGGAGAGCCGGATGCGGGGCAACTCGCACGTCCGTTCGGAAGAGCGGCATTGGGGAGACGACCTGGGGCAACCCGGGCACCGCGCCCCATGCCGACTCTTGCGACGCTCCCTGCAACAGCCAAACTAGCCCCGCTGCCGACAGTCACAGTCGCTAGGTTGACGTCTGCCGACTGGCCAGGGCTTCCGGCGTTGGCTGGTCGTCGAGAGCCTTCGCATCCTGTAGCACTTCGCCTCTGCTCTGCGACTTTCAATAAGGCTGCAGACCGGACGGAGGCGGGAATTGGTACATCCAGATCACGCGAGCCGCAAATTCCGGTGGCTAGCTCGCTTGCGTGACGAAATCATTGGATTCTTGGAAAACGTCGATGTCGAACCGGTCGGCGAACTCGCTCCCAGCGTGCTGCTTGATTGGGACAGCGCGATGGCTGAGGGATTCGAACTGTGGACCGCCCGGCTCGCGTTGGAAGTCATGCTGGACGAGTCGCTGGCTCGAGAAGACATCAAAGCTGCTTTGCGTGCGGAGGCCATACGCGCTGAAGATGCCAAGCGAGCGGTGATGAGCAGCGAAACCGCGTTGGCCCGGGTTCGCATGGCGCAGGATGAGTACGCACGGCGGGCGGACTCGGCGCAGCGCCCGTCACGCCTGAGCGACCTGACTCCGGCAAAGATCGGATGGCTCTTCGTCGCCGGGGTGCTCTGTCTGGGTTACGTAGCGGTGCTCGCCTACTGCGGCCCGCAGCTGACTGTGGGATTGTCGGCGATGAGTCTGGTGGGTCTGGCGGGGGTCGCGCTGTTTTCCGGCTCGATAGTGCAGCGGCACGTCCCCAAGCTCCTGCCGTTCAACAACCTCCGTGAAATCGGCCGGATGGTTCCGCACGAGGACCTGATCGGCCTTGGCTCGCGGTGGCAGGCAGTGCAGACCGAGCTGGTGATCCCCGAGATCCGGGAGTTCATCCGCCGGAACCGCGTGCTGGTCTACGGCGGAAGGCTGATCTTCCAGGAGATCCACGGTCTGTACGGCGAAGCGGAATCGGACATCGTCCAGACTGCCGGGACCAGGCGGCTGGCCAGGGTGTTGAGCCGTGCAGACTCCGTCGCCGTAGCGCTGGCCGGGCACCGCGGGGTCGGGAAGACCACCGCGATCCGCTCGATCGCCCGCGGCCTGCACACCAGCCCGGGAAGCCCGGCACCCTTCGTCGTCGTCGCTTCGGCACCGGCGAACTACGAAGCCCGGGACTTCGTCCTGCACCTCCACGCTCTGCTCTGCCGCGCGGTCCTCGACCGAGTGGGTTCGCCGAGGCCGGAGAAGGGCGGTCGTCTGCGCGCCGCCGCACTCCGGATCGTCCTGGGCCTCGTCTTCATCTTCGCCTGTGCCGACACGGCCTTGCTGCTGTGGAACACCGACGTTCCCCGGTTCGGTGCCGACATCGCCGGGCTGATCCGGCGTTCGGTCGCCGGCTTCCCGAACGGCGTGGACCGGCTGTGGGCCGGCCAGCCGCCGGTACACCTCGTCGCGTTGGCCGTCCTCGCCCTGATCCCGCTCGTCGTGATCGGCTGGCTGCTGGTCTCGATCACGAGCGCGATCGCCGGGATTCCGCGGCGGCGGAGGTTGCGCGGGCTGGCGGTGCTCCAGCGGCAGACCAGAAAGCAGCTCGACCAGATCCGGTTCCTGCAGACCTACACCACCGGATGGTCCGGCAAGCTCAGCATGCCGCTCAAAGGAGAGGCGGGCCGAACCTGGTCCACCCAGCGCGCCGAACAGCAGCTGACCCACCCGGAGGTCGTGGACAAGTTCCGGGAGTTCGCGGCCTTCGCCTCGCGCCGCCTGCAGGAAGAGGGCGTGTCCGAGCATCATCTGATCATCGCTATCGACGAGCTTGACAAGATCGGTGAGCCGGAGAAGGCATACCAGTTCATCAACGACATCAAAGCGATCTTCGATGTCCCCGGCTGCCTGTTCTTCGTGTCGGTCTCCGACGACGCCGTCCTCAACTTCGAGCAGCGCGGTCTGGCTGTCCGCGATGCCTTCGACAGCGCCTTCAGCGAAATGATCCGCCTCGAACACTTCACCATGGACGAAAGCAGGCTGTGGATCGCCCTCCGGCTGATCGGTCTTCCGGAGCAGTTCGGCTGTCTCTGTCATTGCGTCTCAGGTGGGCTTCCTCGCGACCTCAAGCGCTACACGATCGAAATGATCGACATGGCAGCCGCGGTCTACCGCCCGTCGCTCGCCCAGGTCGCCCGGGCGTTCGTTGCCCGGGAGCTGCAGAGCAAGGCCCATGCGCTGGCCGGTGTCGCCAGCGCCTTGCCGCCGACCGCCGAACTCGCCGAGCTGACCGGGCTGATCCTGCAGATCAGACAGATGCGGGAGCCGGCCGAACTTGCGCAGTTCGCCACCCGCGTCCACGCCGACGAAGCGGAGGTCGACCTGGCTGACCCGGTGACGCGCCTGCGTTCGCAAGCGGCCTGTTTCGCGCTGTTTTGTGCCACCGTGCTGGAGGTCTTCACCGATGAACTCGATGAGCCGGAGTTGACCGCCGACCTGCACATGATCGCCGTGACCCGTCAGCGCATGGCGTTCTACCCTCACCTGGCGATGCAGACGATCGTCGACTTCCGCCAGCGATTCGGCCTCGACACCGAATCCGCAGGTTGATCGAGACTACCTCTCCAGAATCCTGACGCCTGTTCGTCTCGATGAACGGGTGAATTCGGCGGAAAGTGCCATGCGTACTTGAAAGTTCGTGTCATGCGCCGTTTGCAGTGCGTGGGACCGCGGCCTGTAAACCGGATTCATAGGCGGCCAAGCCGGCCGCGACGACCACGCGGACCCGCGCCACCGCGGCGAAGACCACGGCGGCCAAGGCCACCACGGCGAAGGCCGCTCCGGCCAAGGCGACGACGACGCGCACCCGGACCGCTGCCGCCAAGCCGGCCGCGGCCAAGACCACCGCGGCGAAGACCACGGCGGCCAAGGCTCCGGCCAAGCGCACGTCGGCCGCGAAGAAGAAGTAGCACTCTCGCGACGATCGAAAGGGCCCCGCACCTGCCCGGTGCGGGGCCCTTTCCGTGCAGTGAAGCAGCTCGACGGCGTGTACGAGCCTCCGGTCCGGGCGAATCTGGAATGGTTCCCGTATGACGCAGAACTGGGTGACGTTCCTGGTCGCGCTTCTGACCGCAGTCACCGGGCTGGCGGGTGCGATCGGTGGGCAACTTGTCAGCGCGCGCCGGGCGATCAACTTGTCGACGCTGGAACGCCAGGCGCGCCTTGAAGACCACGATCGCGAGGAGCGGCGTACCGCCTACGCCCGATTTCTGGTCGCTACCCGGCTGGTGGGCCAGGCCGTCCAGACAGCCGATCCCGTGGCCCGTGAACCCGCCCTCTCGGCGCTCCGCGAAGCTGCCGCCTACGTGGAGCTTGCGGGCCCCGAGGGGATCGAGGGCTTGGTTTCCCGTGTCACCGACGCCGCCGAGCGGTGGGTGACCGTGGCCCGCCGTGAAGGCCCGACCTCCGCGGGCACCCGGTCCGCGCATGACGACTACGAGGCGGCCCTGCTCGAAACGCGGGCACGCATGCGGATCGCACTCGGTGGCTGACGCCTTACCGTGCGCGGTAAGGTCGGTCCACGTTCTGTGAGTCGCGGGCTGCGCTGGGGGTCGCATGGTCGTTCCGCACGAGGTCCCGCTGGGGCCCCGGGTGTTCGTCAACCGGACGCCGGATTTCGAGCGGATGACCGAGTTCTGGCGTCGCCGGTCCGGCGTGGCCCGGGTCGGGGTGTGCTCCGGCCTGCCGGGCGTGGGCAAGACGGCGTTCGTCCGCCGGTGCGTCCAGCAGGCCCGGGACGAGGGCGCCTTCCCCGGTGGGGATCTGCACGTGGACTTCGGTCCGGTCGACGGCGAGCGGCTCTCGGTGTCCGACGCGCTGGCTTCCTGCCTGACCTCGCTGGGCGTGGCGAAGGACGTGCTGCCCGCGTCACTGGCCGGACGAGCCAACCAGCTGCGTTCGCTGACTGCGGAACTGCCGGTCCTGCTCGTCCTCGAAGACGTCACCGACCCGGCGCAGGTCGTGCCCTTCCTGCCGAACAGCCAGGCCAGCGCCGTGCTGGTGACCAGCAGCGGCCGGCTCGGGGAGCTGATCATGGACGGCGCCGAGCCCATTCCCCTCGAGCCCCTGGGCGGTGCCGATGGCGCGCACCTGCTTCGCGAACTCGCCGGGGCGCGGGTTGCCGCCGAACCGGACGCCGTGGCCGAGCTCGTCCGGCAGTGTGCGGGCCTGCCGGTCGCCCTCAAGGTGGTCGCGGCCCGGCTGGTCGCACGGCCTGGGTTGTCCGTCGCTGCGCTCGCCCAGCAGATTGCAGAAGACGACCGGGGATTCAGCGCATTCTCCGCCCGTGGGGAAGAGAAGCTCGCGGCGGTGTTCTCCACGGCCTACGACGCTCTCGACGCCGACGCGGCGAAGCTGTACAGGCTTCTGGGTCTCCTGCCCGGCGCCGACGTGGCACCGGACACCGCGGCTGCGGTACTCGACCGGTCCGCTGCTGCCGTCGCCGCCCTGGTCGACACCCTTGACGACGCCGGCCTCCTCAACATCGGCTCGACGGGCCGGCTCTCCCTGCACCGGATGGTCCGCCGCCACGCGGCGCACCTCGCCCGGCTCACCGACCCGCCGGAGACCCACGAAGCGGCCAAGCGACGGCTGGTCGAGCACCTGCTGGTCAAGGCGGCGTTTGCCGATTTGGCCGCGCTGGGGCCGGGGCGCTACCGGTGTACGCCAGGCGACCTGACCCAAGCGCGCCGATCCCCGTTCACCGGCGCCGATGCCCGCCGTACTGCGCTGGACTGGCTCGACGCCGAACGCGCGAACCTCCTCGCTGCGCAGCGCGTCGCCGCCGACGAAGGCTGGCACGACGAGTCGTGGCAGCTCGCCGAGGCGCTGACCGCGTTGTACGTGACCCGGCGATACCTGGTGGACTGGACGGTTTCCAGCGAGCTGGGCGCGGCTTCCGCGCGCCAGGCCGGGAATGCCGCCGCGGAGGCACGGCTCCGCAGCTTCGGGTCGCGAGCCTGGAGCGACCTCGGCAGGCTCGACCGTGCCGAAGAAGAGCTGATCACCAAGGCCCTGCCGATCGCCGAGGAACTGCCCGACGTCCGGCTCCGGGGATCGGTGTGGGAGATGGTCGGCCGGCTCAGAGACGTGACCGCACCCGGCGAGGCAGCGGAGGCTTATCAGCGCGCCATCGCGCTGTTCACCTCGCAGGAGGACGAGCGCGGAGTCGCGTTCGTCACCCTCTTCCTCGGCGGCTCGCAGCGCCGGAACGGTGACTGGGCGCGCGCGGAGGAGACCTTGCGCGCCGCTCTGCCGTTGATCCGTGCGGTGCCGGACACCCGGATGGAAGGCCGGTGCCTGGTCGAGCTGGGAAAGGCGCTGCACGGGGCCGGACGTCCCGAAGACGCGCGCCGGGAGTTCACCCAGGCGGTGGAAGTGCTGCAGAGAAGCGGTGATCAGTTCTACGAGGCCCAGGCGCACGAGGCGCTGCTGGCGATCGCGGAGGCCGAGGGCGACGAAAGCGCCGGGCGCAACGCGCTGGCGCGGATGGTCGAGATCCACATCCGCCTCAAGAGCCCGCGCGCCGAGGAGCTCACGGAGCGGCTGGCGCGGTACTCGAAGGGGTGAACCGAACCGAAAACTCGTGGACTCGTGCGCCGGTCCGGACGGTCACCGCACGGTCCCCGAGGGTTCGGTTGAGCCAGCAGCAGTAGAGGGCGGAGGCGGCCGTCGCGACGTCTTCGGGCTGCCAGCGCGGTGAGCCGATCCAGGCTTCGCCGGCACCGCGGACCATCGCCCAGCATCCGTCGGCAGTCGCGGTGAGAGCCAGCCGCGCGCCGGGATAAGCGTCGAGGGTCGCCCTGGCCCATGTTCGTGCCTCGACCGCGTCGAGGACCTGGCGACGCACGATCGCGGCCGCGCGCTCGACGATCTTCAGCTCCGGCTCGGTTTCGTCGGCCACGACGTGGGCGTCCATCGGATAATCGGCTCGCATCGCGGACGCCGGGAACCGGATGAGGTCGAGCGACCCGTCAGCCGGCGTGGCCGTCTGCACCACGTGGGAGCGGACTCGGCGGTGCAGCGGGACCGGGAGCGGGATCCGGCGCGTCGGCGCGTGCGGTCCAGGCGGAGCCAGCGCGAGCCGGTCGTAGATGAGGTTCCGGAGGTTGGTGGCGGCCTCGCCGGTGTGGGCGAAGACTCGCGAGGTCACGGCGGCGTACTGCCCCGGCCGGTGTGCTGCGCGCGCCTCTTCGACCTGGGGGAGCAGCGGTGCGTCCGGCGCCAAGGCGGGGGCACTGCGGGCGAGCAGGTGCGGGGGCGAACCCGCGACCGTTTCCTCGGTGGGCGTGCTCAGCAACAGCGGCTTGTCCAGGGCGGCCGCGACGAGGCCGAGCGATCCGTGGTCGGTCAGCACCTGGTCGGCGGCGATGAGCCCGGCCTGCCAGCCGGCGTGCGGTGGCATGAGGACGAGCCCGGCGTCGAGTGCCGAGGAAAGCCACAGGTGGATCTGGTGGCGTCCGTAGCGCGCCCAGATGTTCGGATGGAGGACGGCGCAGACCTGGTAGGAGTCCGCGGGGAGCTCGCCGAGCAGGTGCAGGGGGAGGGCGTGCCGGCGGCCGAGCAGCGAGTCCGTGCGCCAGGTGGACGCGAGGGTGATCAGGGTCCGGTTCCCGGTGCCGAGCTCGGCGCGGTAGTGGGCGCGCAGGCCGCGGCTGGCTGCCACCCGGTCGAAGGCGGTATCGCCTACGACGGCGGTCCGGCCGGCGGTCGCCGGGCAGGCGGCGAGGAGCTGGGTGATCTGCTCGGGGTGCTGGAGGGTGACGGTGGCCTTGCCGTCGCGGAGCACCCGTTCCGGCGGGAGACCAGCGAGCCGCTGCCCAGTGCCGGTGCGGTCGGGAACGTACTTGTTGAACCCGAGGCCGTGCGGGAGCACGATCGTGTGCGCCCGGATGTGCTCGAAGTCGATGTTCTCGCTCGCCGAGAGGGCGAGGTCGTAGCGGACGTCCCCGGCTGCGACCCTGGTCCAGGGGATCGGGGTGATGCCGGCGTCGCGCAGGACGTCGGGTACGCCGTCGCTGAAGGCGGAGGTGGCGTTGACGGTGAAGACGAACCGGATCCGGAAGTCGTCACCGAAGAGGTCGAGGGCGTCGAGCAGGCGGTAGGTCGAGGTCAGCGTCCGGGCGACGACGAGAACGGTCCGCTCGTAGCCGAAGGTGTCCCAAACGGCTCCCGGCTCCCGGCTCCCGGCTCCCCCGGCTCCCGGCTCCCGGCTCCCGGCTCCTCTACTCATTGTATCAATGCCATCGCTCAGAGTGAATCCAGGTCGGTCAGCCTGGTGCTTCGGTGGTCAATCGGAGCTTAACCAGCCGGGAGGTCATGATCGATTGCAGTGGGAGTGATCTCCGTTGCGCTCCGCTCGTGTTGCCGTCAGCGTGCGGCAGCGGCGCGGGCCCTGGCCGAAACGTTCGTGGCGAGAGTCCGCCGAATCGACTCGGTTTCGCTCGTCGGCTGGTGGCGTGACAGTTCACCGGCTACCGCGCGGGGAACAAGGGTACCGGGATCCTTCAGGCTGTCGTACAACACTCCGAGCGGTCCCGGGGCAAGCCCATCGGTGGCAAGTAGCCGGGCCAGGCAGGCGGAGGCTGTCGCCCGGACGCGGGGAACTGCGTCGTGGCACATGACCATCAGCATCCCGGCGCCCTCGCCGGCAGCGCGTCGCAATGCGAGGCGAGCAGCCCACTCACGCTGGTCGGCGTCCCCGGCCAGCAGGCTGCCGATCGCCGTGTCCGTGACGTTGTCAGCTTGGGACAATCGCGCGGCCAGCGCGCGCGCCGCTCCTTTGGCAGATGGCAGGAGGTTGGGTGCGAGTTGCTGGGGAGCACGAGTTGTGAGTGCGGTGGTGATCGGAAGCAGCTTGGCCCGGACCTCGGCGGGGAGGCTGTCCGCGTCGTGAGCCAGGAGGCGGCAGCAGCCGGAAACGTCGTCATCGCCGACGAGTGGTTCGCTCAGCAGTGCGTAAACGGGCTCCCACCTGGCCAGGCCGGTGTGGGCGAGGTTCAGCGCTACCAGCAATTTGCCTGCTTCGTAGCCGCCGAGGTCGTAAGTCGATTGCCGGGCCAGCGTGATGGTGTTCGAGATCAGAGCCTCGAGCTTGCCCATCAGCTGGATGCACGCTGACGCCGGAAGCTGATCGAGCCGGGGCAGGTGACCCAGAGCTTCGAGTGAGCCGTCGAGGACGGCACCTTGGAGAGCCGTTACCGCTGCCGGCTGCTGCTCAGCCACGGCGGCTAACAGCGCGAGCTGAAGCGAGGGATGGTGCGAGGGGGCAGCGGCCACTGCCTTCGCGGCTCTCTCCGCTGTCCAGACGTGCGCCGGAACGGCCGACACCGCGCGGCTCCAGCTGATGGCAAAAGCCTGGTCGGTCTGCGGGGGGAAGCGCCAGGATCCGATCCGCGATCCCGTTGATCTTCGACCGCTCCGCGGAGCGCGTCAACCGCGCCAATGTGTCGATCAAGTCGAACGCCAAGCCGCCGCCCCATCGACTCGCGGGAACCAGCGCAGCCGGGTTGTCGATGGCGCCGGAAATCCAGTCGACAGCGTTGGACGCTGTTTCGGCGTCCAGAACGTCGCCGCCGGATCTCAGCAACGCCAACGTGGCCATGAGGGTGCTTCGGGTCGGTTGCCGGAGGTCGATGCCGGCTGCCGCGGACCGGACGCCGGCAGCCGGTCCGTCCTGGACGTAGCGGTGCACGACCCTGCCGAGCTGGCGGTCGGCGCCGCAGTTGTGGAGACCGCTCACCAGGTCACGGACCTGGTCCGGATCTGCGTCCCGGTCGGTCTGCAGGATCTGCGCGCTCAAGGTGAGGGCTTCGAGGTTCTGCCATGCGCTGTGGTCACCGAGATGGCTGGACAGGACGGCTGTGGTCACCAGAGTGTTGTGGGCGCTCTTGTCATCGAAGATGACCGCAGTCGGGTATCGGGACCAGCTGTCGAGCTGGGCGTTAAGCGCTGCACTGGCACCGGTCGCGACGCTGCTGCTGCGCCACCAGACGGCGAGTGTGTCTGCGCCGGCGATCGCGTCCTGCAGTTGGCCATGCCCCCAGTCGGCGAGGCGGAAGGTCAGCAGCGAGGCTATGCTGACGATCGCGGTCGCTGTGACGTCGTCGGGATGGGTGTACCTGATGCGCTGGGCTTGCGCGACGGCGGCACGGGCTTTCTCGAGGTCGTCGAGTTCGATGCATGCACGAGCGTGCTGGATCCGCAGCCACGCGTCGTCCACCGGCGCGGCGTCGTCTTTCTCCAACGCGTCGGCCAGCAACTGCACCGCATCGTGTACGTGGCCGGACCCCAGGAGCGCCGCCGCAGCGGCGACGGTCGCTGCGGTGCGTTCCTCCGGTCGTTCGGCGTCGCCGATGGCGGCGATCAGCCTGTCGGCGTCATCGGCGAGCATGCGTGTGGCCAGTGCGGCGACGAAACGCCATGACCAACTCGCCGAATCGGCCGCTGCTTCGAGCGTCGGGTTCTTCGGGTTCAGGTTCGAATAGGTCTCCAGTTCGTGGAAGCGACCTTCGACGACCATGGCGGCGGCTTGCGCCGGGACAGCAAGCTCTGCGGTTCGGCCCGTCGCCTGGGCACTACCAGACGGGGAACGAGAAGTGCGTGTCGCAGCATGGCCGAGGTGGAGATCGACACAGCGCCGGTCCAGGCGCTTCCCTCCCACGGCGAGGTCCGATGGTGCGACGCCGCGAATGCCATGAGGGCGTCGCGATGATCTTCGTCGATCGTGTTGCCGCTGGGAACGAGTATCTTGACCCCGGCCCCGGTGCTGACCACGGTGTCGGCCGTGAGCCCGACCCAGTGCGAGGTCCCGGTTTCCGGATCGTGGAGGACCAGGATGTGCGGCAGGACGTGGTTGATCCAGTAGGCGGTGTGCTCGTCGTCGTTGTCGCGGAACCACCATCCGACGGTCTGGCCGGTTGAGTCCTTCTTGGGCTCCTTGAAGAACGCCTTGCCGGTCTTGATTTGCGCGCCGAGCATGCGGCCCGAGTCGAACAGGCGCTGATCGCGTACGAGGAGGAAGAGGTCGGTGCCGACATCGAATTCTGGTGCTGCGGCTGCGCCCCATCCGAGCTTGACGAATGCGTGCTTGACCGCGGCTTCGCCCTCGCTTCCCGTTTGCACGGACTGTGGTTGTCGCACGGTGAAGATTCCGCCCTATCGGTCGGGAGCGCCGGGTCGACGCTCCGGTGCCGGCGTCCATGCTCGGTGCTGATCGAGCGCATCCTGGATTGCCGTGGTGGGATGCTTGGCCGTGGCATCGTGATTTGGCCCCGGTTCGGCACCGTTAGCGGGCCCCACCGATCGGGCGAATTCCTGCTCGTGGTGTGCGAGTCGGTGGGTCGAGGAGAGGGTCCTGGGTGGACAGTGCCGGGGAGGGGCCGTCCGCGTGGGAGCCGGGATGGTGTCCAGGGTGGAGTTGTTCGCGCTGATCCGGCGAGATGCCCGGGTGGAAGGCCTGTCTGTCCGGGCGCTGGCTGACCGGCATGGGGTGCATCGCCGGACGGTGCGTCAGGCGCTCGGCTCGGCCGTCCCGCCGCCGCGGAAGACACCAGCCCGGTCCTCGCCGGTGACGGGTCCGCTGCGTGAGGCGATGGACGAGATCCTGCGAGCGGATCTGGACGCGCCGCGCAAGCAGCGGCATACCGCGCACCGGATCTGGGAGCGGCTGGTCGACGAGCACGACGCCGAGATCGCCTACCGCACCGTGTCGAAGTACGTCGCCCGCCGCCGCCCGGAGATCCTGCTGGAAGCCAGAAACCGGGCAGGAGTGATGGACGGATTTGTTCCACAGACGCATCTTCCGGGCCAGGACGCTGAGGTCGACTTCGCCGAGGTCTGGGTCAACGTCGGCGGTGTCGACACCAAGTGCTTCCTCTTCACGCTGCGAATGTCCTTTTCTGGTAAGGCAATTCATCGCGTCTACTCCTCGCAAGGGCAGGAAGCGTTCTTTGCCGGGCATGTCGCAGCGTTCACCGAACTTGGCGGTGTCCCGGCCGGGGAGATCCGTTACGACAACCTGTCCTCGGCGGTCCGGCGGGTCTGCTTCGGACGATCACGAGTGGAAACCGAGAAGTGGGTGCTGTTCAAGTCCGCCTACGGTGTCACCAGTTTCTATTGCATGCCAGGCAAAGAAGGCGCCCACGAGAAGGGTGGTGTCGAAGGCGAAGGCGGGCGGTTCCGGCGACGCTGGTTCGTCCCGGTCCCGAAAATCGCCGACATCTCCGGCCTGGCCGGCATCAACGACCGGCTCGCCGCAGCCGACCATGCGGAGGACGCCCGGCACATCGACCAGCGGACGGCCACGATCGGGCAGGACTTCGCGCTCGAAGCACCGCTGCTGGCGGCGTTGCCGGTCGACGAGTTCGACATCGCGCTGACCACGACACCGCGCGTCGACCGCTACGCCAGGATCACCGTCCGCCAAGCGCTCTACTCAGTTCCCGCGCGGCTGATCGGGCAGACGGTCCGGGCAAAGCTCGACGCGGAGGAACTGGTGGTATTGCACGGATCCGCCGAGGTCGCCCGGCACCCGCGGCTGACCACCAAGGGCGGCCAGCACCTGGTGCTCGATCACTACCTCGAAGTCCTGGCCGGCAAACCGGGTGCGCTGCGCGGGGCGACTGCGTTGGTCCACGCACGGCAGAAGGGCTGGTTCACCGCCACCCACGACGCGTTCTGGGCCGCCGCCCGCGCCAAACACGGCGACCAGGCCGGCACCCGGCTGCTAATCGAGGTTCTGCTGCTGCACCGGCGGATGGCCCACGCGCATGTGATCGCTGGGATCCGCGTCACGCTGGAGGCCGGGTCGGTCTCGCCGGACGTGGTCGCGATCGAGGCCCGCAAACACGCCGCCGCAGCAGGAAGCACCGCCGGCGATGTCGAAGTTGAGCCTCCGGGGCCGCAGCGCAGCCGCAGCAAAGTCGTCTCGCTGCCCGAACGCCGCCGCGACTCCGACCTGCCACCGGACTCCCGCCCCGCCCCGTCGGTCGCCGCCTACGACCAGTTACTCAGCAATACTCCGAAGAAGGGGAACGCGTCATGACCCGCACCACCAGCCGCGGCCGGGACCAGCTCACCGAGGAAGCCGCCGACGCCGCGATCGAGCAGGCCTGCCGGATCCTGCGGCTGCCGACGATCCGCGACCGCTTCGGCGACCAGGCCGCCGCCGCGGCCCGCCAGCAGGCCACCTACAAGAGCTTCCTGTCCGAGCTGCTGTTCATCGAGTGCGAGGACCGCGAGGTCCGCCGCAAGGCCCGCCTGGTCAAGCAGGCCGGTTTCCCGCGCACCAAACGCATCGAGGACTTCGACTTCGCCGCGAACCCGAACGTCCCGCCCGCCCTCGTGCACACCCTCGCCAAGGGCGCCTGGATCCGCGCCGGGCAACCGGTCTGCCTGATCGGCGACTCCGGCACCGGCAAGTCCCACCTGCTGATCGGGCTCGGCACCGCCGCCGCGGAAGCCGGGTTCAAGGTCCGTTATGTCACCGCCGCCGCGCTGGTTAACGAGCTCGTCGAGGCCGCCGACGACAAGCACCTGTCCAAGACCATCGCCCGCTACGGCCGAGTCGACCTGCTTTGCCTCGACGAACTGGGGTATCTCGAGCTCGATCGGCGCGGCGCGGAGCTGCTGTTCCAGGTGTTCACCGAGCGGGAGGAACGCTCCAGCATCGCCATCGCCAGCAACTCGGCGTTCAGCGAGTGGGCTCGCACCTTCACCGACCCGCGGCTCTGCGCCGCGATCGTCGACCGCTTGACGTTCGACGCCTCGATCATCGAGACCGGCACCGAGTCGTTCCGGCTGCGCACCACCAAACGCCGCCGCAGCAGCACCCGGGCCAGCTGAATACCCGGGTCAGAACGGCGCGTCGCGCCAGTCCACCTCGACCGGCCCGGTCGGCGGGACACGGATCGTTCCCGCGTCGATCTCGACCCGGTCGCCGGCGGCGATCTCGGCCGCGAACACGTCCAACGTGTCCTCATCCAGCCGGCAGTCCCACGTCTCGCAGGCGGCCTCCAACTCGCGGCGGACCACCGCGACCGGCCGGCCCGCGAACCCGATGAACACCTCGTCCAGCGCCCACACCAACGTCACCACTGGGCCGGGCTCACGCTCGCTCACCACGCCATCGTGACCAGCCAGCACTCGACTCGACCAGCAGAAACACCCGAACGAGGTGGGGCCAAATCAGAATGCCGCCCCGACGCCAACGGCGGCAGGTGGGGCCACATCAAGATGCCGACCGATCCCGCAACCCAGCCGCCGGGGCCAAATCAGAATGCCGAACCGGGGCCAAATCAACTTGCCGAAATCAGATGCTTGAATTGTTGACAACGGCCGTACGTGGACTAGTTCTGTGGCAGCTTTTCGGTGCCTCGAGTCGGCTGGGGTGCCCGTGCAGCGATCGTCCGGAAGAGACTGAGAGGTGCTTGGCATTCAGCCGCGAGGGCGAGTTCGTCGATTTCGGTCTCCGCCTTGAGGAGTTCGACGGCGCGGGGAAGTAGCGAAGGTTGCTCGAGAAGCGGCATCGGACCCGGCTCCCGGCGTCGCCAGCCGCGGTTGGACACCGTGGTCATCGCGTTGCGGTAGGTGACGTCGCTCATCACCTTGAGGCTGCGGGCGCGGTAGAGCAGGGCTTGGAGGCTGATGTTCCACTGCTGCTTGAGCTGGCCGAGTCGACGCCAGTCCGCGTTCGCAGGCAGCTGGTCCGCGATTTCTTCGGCGGGTGTGAGGAACTCGGCGGCGAAGCGGTGTGCCTGGTCCTCGACCGCGCGACTGCCGGGCTCGGCGTCGAGGTGCATGACGAGGTGACCCAACTCGTGGGCGACGTCGAACCGCTGGCGGTAGTAGTCGTCCTTCGCCGGGTTGAGGATGATGATCGGCCGCAGCGGCGTGTCGAACGAGTACGCGTCCACGCTCGCGTTACCGGGTGGGCTGAACACCACGAGGCATCCGTGGTTCTCCGCCAGCCTGATCAGATGCCCGACCGGTCCCGGTGGCAGGTTCCACTGCTTCCGGAGCAGCCGCGCGGCTTCTTCAGGCGCATCGCTCGCCGGTGCGTCGACGGCGACCGGATGGCTGGGCAGATTCCTCTCGGGGAACTGCGCGTGCCGCTCGATCGTCAGGGCGACGTCGACGGCCATGCACCCGTACGCGTGGGCCTGGTCCCGGGAAATCTGGCTGGTGGAACGCAAGGATCGGAAGTGCGGCGCGGTCGTCGCGGTGGGCAATTCGTGCGCGCGCGTGATGAAGAATTCCGGGCTCACGTCGAGGGCGAGGGCGAGCGCGGCGACCGTGGCCGCGGCGGGGCGCTTGAGCCCGCTCTCGTAGGCCGCGACCGCGGTCGGTGTTTTCTGGATGCGGTCGGCCAGGCCGTTCTTGCGCAGGCCCGCCAGCTGGCGCGCCAAGGTCAGCCGCCCGCCATCGAAGAAGGTGGCAACGTCGCCCAGCCGATCACTCATGCCTCACCAATAGCACGCGGACCGTCGTGGTCGCGCGCCGGGCGACGGATACGCACGTCGGCGTCCGCCACGGCGTCCCCGGTCGGTTCGGCTGGGCTCGTCGCCCGCCGGGACGTCGTGGGCTCGCCGTCCGGGCCGCTGCCGGCAGCCAATCCGGTGCGCCAGACCCAGGCGTTGCCGTGGTCGAGGTTCCAGCGGATGCGCCCGAAGGACAGTTCGACTTCGGCTGTCGTGGGGTCCATCGCGTGGGCGAGCACCAGCGTGCGCCGGAGTTCTCGCTGCTCCTCGGGCAGTTCGTCGAGCGGCGAGAAGCCGGCCAGCCCGGAGATCGGGAACAGCCCGCCGTCCTCTTCTCCATGGAGTTGCTTCGCGACCAGTTGCTTGGTCTCGCTGCGCTCGGTCCAGGCGATCTTGGCGACCTGGCCGAACTCATAGGACGCGAGCAGCCATCGCCACCCGGCGACGGACCAGCCTGGTGAGCCGTTGAGGTCGCGACGCACGACCGTGCCGGCCGGCAGCAGCGGCATGGTCCGCGAGTCCCGGTCGGCGATGCCGTCGGCGAGCACGTCACGACCGACGGAGTCCTGGCCAGGCGGGACGGCGAAGTCGCCGCACTGGAAGACCCGGTCGAGCCGGTCGACGAGGTAGACGTGGGCGTTGAACCCGATCCAGGACTGTTTGTGACCGCCCGCCGGGTTGTAGTCCTCGCGCAGCTGGCCGTACGCCGACCGGTGCGCCCACACGATCCCGTCGAGCACGCCCCGGCGCCGAAGCGCTGCCAAGACGTCGTCTTCCTCGCTCATGGCGCAGTACTGTACTCGAAGTCAGTAATCTGTGTTCAGAAGTGAACCGGACGGCGTGTCGTCAGGCTGCATCCGGCTGGTCCAGCTGCCGACGAGCCAGTACTCCCGGCCCTCATGCGCCAAGACCTACACCCGCTGCACTGGAAGCTCCCATCGAATGTCTGCCGAACCAGATTTCGTGCGGCTGGTCCGGCTGCACGGTGAGGCCGACGCGGTCCCAGGTCGGAGCCGGGCCGGATTGGCGGACTTCCCGCTGGCGGTCCTCGTCGTGTTACGTCCGGATGCTGCGCCAAGAGCCGTCGGAAGCGGTGAAGGTTGCCCATTCGGCACCGGCGCCGTCTGCGCCTTGGCGGCCGAACGTGATTCCGGCAGGCAGGTCGGCTTGGGCGAGGAACCAGGGGATGAGCGAGTTCCCCAGGCGCCGCCGGGTTGCTGGGTGTGGAACTCGCGGACGCTCCCTTGGTGAGCAGGTTGGCGATCGTCTCCGTGATGGGTGCCTTGATGGCGTCCTCGAGCCAGTCGCACTGGCCGGTCGCGTGGCATTCAAGGAACACCCACTCGCCGTCGGACGGAGGGACGGAGTGGCGCTTCTGATGGCTCTCGCCGGCTGGGCGATCCTGCTGGCCGGGTCCTGGTTTTCGTTACGCCGGCGGGTCGCTCGCTACCGGGGCCGGACGAGGACATAGGTGTTCCGACACGCGCCTCCGGGTCTTGCCGGCCCTGCGGCTTGTCGTATTCGGCATCACCGTCAGCGGCCGACTGGGGTGGGTGGCGGTGGCCTGGATCCAGGGACGGAATACGGCACCGTTGGAGTCGGTTCCCGACCTGCCGTTCCGGGTGAAGCAGTTCGATTACCTGGGTGACCTCGACGCCCCCGGCCTCGAGATCGCGGCCACCGCCTGCGCGATCGTCAGCCGGTCCGGTATTCCGGCCGGACCGGCGGAGTCGCTGTGGCGGTTGCTGGCGGACCGGCCATCGCGAGCTGGCGCCGCAGTCGAGCCGGGGCGAGCCCGCGACCTGACGGAGTGGCTTCCGGAAGCCGTGCGGGATCGCAGTGCCGCACTGTTGACCAGCGGAAGAGCCATACCGCAGGAAGCCTTGCCTTTCGATCTCCTCGATCGAACTCTGTGAGCAGCTTCGTGCTTCCGCAAGGTTCAATTGCGCCAGCCGGCGGCGAGCAGTGCTCGGATCTCCGCTGTCGACAGGCGTACGGTGCGGTCGCCTCGACGTTCGTAGATCAGGGTGCCCTCGTGCTTGGCGACGACAAACGGCTTCGTGTGTTCCGGCTGAGCGGGAATGCTGATCAGCACGACGACTCCGCAGCCTGCAGGCACAACGTCGATCTCCAGACCCAGAACAACGGGAGAAATGTGTTCGTCGATGATCTTCCGGTACCGCTCCGCCGTGTGTGCTCTCGCCGCGACGGGGGTGATCCCTGTGATGACGTCGCGGCCGTCGGCTGGTTCGGTTTTGAGACCGACCGCCAGCAGGCCCGGCCGACGACCGTTGGCGAAACCGCTCACGGCCTTCGTCAGCTTGTCGTTGCCGTCGTGGTGGCCGAGACGTAGTTCGGCCTTGCATTCCAGCCAGTCCGACTCCGGGGTGCCGAGCGCGTCATCGAACTGTCCATCGAGCAGTTTCTGCCTGAATTCGACACGGCGGTCCGGGCCGAGTTCGCCGCGGAAAGTGCACAACGCGGCCCGGAGGGATTTCACTGCTTCGCAGAAGGCTCCAACCGTGACTTTGTCGTCAGTCACCCTCACATTGATGTGCCAGTAGTCCTCGTCGATATCTTCGTCGGCTGGGATGTGCTCCAGCCAGTCCACAACGGCGCCGGCGGCCAGGAACGTCTCGTCTGCGTGCCGACGCGCAGACGACAGACTTCGGGGGTTGCCGCCTTCGAGGTTGAACGTACCGACCACCGACCCGTCTCGTTCGAACATGAGGGCGACGTGTTCGTGTTTGCGGCCGTTCTGGAAGTGCACGCCGAGTGCCATGGTGAGGCGACCGGGTCGCTGTGCGAAACCGTCGGCGAAATGCCGGGTCAGTGAGGCGATGGAAATATCCTCGAGTTCCACTAGTCGCACTTCTACGCATGCAACCGAATGGTTGTCGTCGCCGTACTCTTCGAATCCTCCGGGGTCGCGTTCTCCTCGCTGATGTAGTTTGATCCGCGCCCGTATGTTGGAATACGCGAGCAAGTCGGTCAAGGAAACGGCCAATCCCATCGCCCAAGGATAGCGACCGCCGACAAGATCCTGCGCGCCCGTGGTCCTGTCCGGATTCCGAAGGTCAGTCGTTCTGGCGCACCTCCACTGTCTGCGGCGGCCGGGCAGCAGTGGCGCTTCCGATCGGACTGAGCTGCCCGGCCGCACGCCACTTGCGCAAGATCCGGCGACCGTAGTTGTGCGTACCGGCGACCCGATCCAGTTCCGCGCCGGAGGGCGAACGGCCCTGGCGGCACTCGGCCTCGTAGAACGCCCACATTCGCTGCTCGGCGGTTTTATCCACAGGTGCGGACGAACCTGTGGATAACTCCTCCGAGGGGGTGTCATCGTCCCGGGACGCACCCGTTGCTGAAGTTGCTCGCTGCCGTTTCAGGGCTCGGTTGAGCAGTTCGACCGCGAGGAGCAGGGCAAGAGGCGGGCAGGCCGCGACCATGATGCCGAAGGCACTCAGCTCGGCGGCCGAGGCGATGTTGGCGCAGAGCGAAAGCGAGATGCCGAACACGAAGGCGAGCCAGGCTTGCCACCGGCTGCCGCTGCCGGACTTCCACAGCTCGACCGTGGCGATGGTGAGCAGGCCGTCGATGAGGGGCCAGATCCAGGCCGTCGTCTCATCCGCCCCGAAGCGGAGGGCGAACCGGAGGCCGTGCCGGTAGGACGCGAAGGCCGCGCCGAGCGCGACGAGCGCGGTGAAGAAGCACTGGACGCCGAGGGCGACGCCGTCGCGGGATGGCTTCGTCATCGCCGCCTCCGGCCGTACTCGACGAGCGTCAGAGTCGCGGAGATCTGCAGGTCAGAGGCAGGCGGAGCCGGGTGGTTGCTGTTCGTACCCGGTCGGGGGTACCAGCAGTAATAAACCCGTCTGACTTCGGTCAGGCGGGTTTTTGCTTGTGCGGCAAACACTTCTGCCGGAGATCCTGTGCCCTACAAACTCGGGCGCTGCCGGTAGATCGCCACGCCGATCTGCTGGCTGACCTGGTCGAGATCGGCCGCCGCCGTTCTGATCGCTTCGCTGTCCGTTCCCGCGAGGGCTGTGCGCAGCACGTCGATCGCCTGGCGGGCTTCGCCCTGCATTGTGAACGGGAACTTGCCGCCGTGCTCGCGGATGAATGCCTCCAGCTGGTAGATCGACGTCTCCGCGCGGTTGCGCAGCTCCGCTTCCTCGCGGCGGCGCTGGTCCTCCTCCGTCCAGCGCTCCGCGTCGCGGACCATGCGGCCGATCTCGTCGCGGGACAGGCCCACGCCGCCCGAAATGGCCAGTGACTGCTCGCGGCCGGTGCCGAGGTCGCGGGCCGACACGTGCATCACGCCGTTGGGGTCGAGGTCGAACGTCACTTCGAACTGGGGGACGCCGCGGGGTGCCGGGGGCAGGCCGGTCAGCTCGAACGTGCCCAGGTGCCGGTTCTCCTTCGCGATCTCGCGCTCGCCCTGGTACACGCTGACCTGGATGGACGGCTGGTTGTCCTCGGCCGTGGTGAAGATCTCCGAACGCTTGATCGGCAGGGTGGTGTTGCGCGGGATGACCCGCGTGAACACCCCGCCCTTGGTCTCGATGCCGAGCGAAACCGGGTTCACGTCGAGCAGGAGCGTGTCCTGCACCTCGCCGCGCAGCACCCCGGCCTGCAGGGCGGCGCCCGCGGCGACGATCTCGTTGGAACTGAACCGCTGCTTCGGCGTGGCCCCGTCCAGCAGCTCGCGCACGAGGGCGAGGAACGCCGGCATCCGCGCGGCCCCGCCGGCGAACAGGACGTGGTCGATCTGCGCCGCGGTGATGCCCGCCTCGCGGAGGACGTCGGTGACCGGGCCGCGGACGCGGTCGAGCAGGTCCGCGGTGATGCTTTCGAGCTCGGCGCGGGTGAGGGCCTCGTCGAGGTGCAGCGGCTCCTTCTCGGCGCTCACCGTGATGTACGGCAGGGCGATCGTCGTGCGCTGCACGCTGGACAACGCGATCTTGGCCTGCTCCGCGGCTTCCCGGAGCCGCTGCAGCGCCATCCGGTCGGCCTGGAGGTCGATGCCCCGCGCGCGCCGGAAGCGGGCCGCGATGTGGTCGACGATCCGCTGGTCCCAGTCGTCGCCGCCGAGCTCGTTGTCGCCGCTGGTCGCCTTCACCTCGAAGATGCCCATGCCGCACTCCAGCAGCGAAACGTCGAACGTGCCGCCGCCCAGGTCGCAGACGAGCACCGCGACGTCGGCGTCGGTGGTGCCCAGCCCGGAGGCCAGCGCCGCCGCGGTCGGTTCGCTGAGCAGCCGCAGGACGTTCAGCCCGGCGATCTCGGCGGCTTCCTTCGTGGCTTGCCGCTGGTGGTCGGTGAAGTAGGCGGGCACGGTCAGCACGACGTCGGTGATCCGCGCGTTCAGCCCGGCTTCGGCGTCGTGCTTGAGCTTCGCCAGCACCCGCGCGGCGATCTCCTGTGCCGTGTACCGCCGCCCGTCGATCGGCGGCGACTTCCAGTCGGTTCCGATGCGCCGCTTGATCGAGCGGAACGTCCGGTCCGCGTTCGTCACCGCCTGGTTCTTCGCCGACTGCCCGACGAAGACTTCGCCCGACTTCGCGAACGCGACGACCGACGGCGTCGTCGGTGTCCCTTCGGCGTTGGGCACCAGGAACGGGCTGCGGTTCTCGAGCGTGGCGAGGGCGGAGTTGGTGGTGCCGAAGTCGATGCCGACCGACGTGAGCTGCCGCCGCGGCGGCTCGTCGGCCTTCGGGCGCTCCGGTGCCCGCGGCTCGGCAGGCGGCGCGACGGACGGTTCGGGAGGGGGCGCGGGCCGGGCGGCCGGCTGCCCGCGCAGGTCGCGGAGGGCTTCGGTGGCCTTGCTCGCCAGCGACCGGCTGTCGTCGTCGGTCAGCGCGGTCAACGCCTCGAGCGCGGCACGGGCCAGCAGCGGCTCACTGCCCTTGACCAGGGTGACGAGCATGCCGATCGCCTCCGCGCGGTCCTGCGGCACGGGCTCCCGCAGTGCGCGGGCGACCGCGGGCGGCAGCACGGTGTGCGGGCCGGTCGTCCAGGCGACGTTGCGGGCCAGCGCGAGGTCGTCCACCGTGCCGCCACCCCGGCGTTGCGGCTTCGGCAGCCCGCGGGCGTTCAGGGCGCGCAGCAGGTGGCGGTAGATCTGGGCGAGGGTCAGGAACTCCGGGCCGTCGGTGAGGCCGTCGCCGAGGAGGCGGAGCAGTTCACCGGTGAACGCGGTGTGGGGCGCGCCGAGCGGGGCGTTGGCGGTTTCGTTGGCCGCTGACGACGTCAGGGTGTAGCGCCCGGGGATGTCGATCTGCCCGGATACCACCGAGCCGGGATCGGCCATCGCCTCGATGGCCCGGCCCGAGAAGCAGCAGTCGAGGATCAGGATGTTGTGGATCGCCGGGCTCTCGCGGAACACCCGGTCGATCATGGTGAGCGGCATCGCCGAGTAGGCGACGCGCTGCGCCCGCGTCGAGGACAGCCCGAGGTAGAGCGCGCCGTCGTCGTCGACGAGGCCGTGGCCGGCGTAGTAGACGAGCAGGGTGTCCTCGGCCTGCTCGGCGATCTCCGCCATCCGGGAGCCGAGCTGGTGGCTGTTGTCCGGGTCGGTGATCACCGTGCAGTGCCGCGCCGCGAACCCGCCGAAGTCCTCGCGGGTGAGGTGCTCGGCGAGGCCGGTGACGTTGCCCAGCACCGCGGGCAGGTCCGGCAGGCGGTCGTCGCCGGGGTAGCGGGCGGTGCCGACGAGGATGACGCGGGACCTCCCCGGATCGGGCAGGCGCACCGGCTACCTCTCCCGCTCGGCGTCGAGGACGCTCTTGATCACGGCTTCGGCGTCGGCCACCCGCTGGGCGGTGACCTTCACCGAGCGGCCGCCGTCGGCGTCGGTGGTGATCTCGATCGTGGTGTCCGAGCGCTGCTGCCGCAGCCAGGTCGTCAGCGACCGGGCGAGCACCGCGGCCGCGCCCCCGCCGCCGAGCGCGACCGTCAGCACGTCCGCGACCGCGCCCATTTCGCCGGGGGCGGGGGCGGCGCCGGTCAGTTCGACCCGGCCGCGCAGTTCGTCTTCGGCCCGCAGCCAGGTCAGGAGCGGGCGGAGCCTGTCGCGGGCGTCGTCCGTGGTCACCCGAATCCGTGCCTGCATCCCGCGCTCCTCCGCCCCGGCCCCCGGCTGTTGACTAGATCGTAGGACGCGGTGGCTTCGCTACAGGCGTTTTCCGGCGGACGAGTCAGCAGCAACGATCCAGCGGACGCCCTTCCCGCCGCCGCAGCCGGTCAAGCTCGTAGGCCCGGCGGGTCGGCACGGGGTGGTCCGGGTGGTTCGCCCGCACCCGGGCGCAGTGCCGCTCGTACGCCGCCGCTCCGCCGAGCTCCCGGAGGTACCAGCGGAGCGCACGCAGCACCTTCACCGCCGGCCGCCGGCGGGGAGCAGCGATTCGACGTAGGGCGCCTCGCTCGACGGCGGTGTGCCGCGGCCGCGCACCGACCGGACGCAGACCGCCGCGGCGTTGGTCACCACGACCACGACCAGCGCCAGGAAGACCGCGATCAGCACACCGTCCACAGTGGAGTTCACGACGACCGCGTGCATGTCGGCCGCGGTCTTGGCGGGCGGCAGGACGCGGCCGGCATCGAGGGCGTCGGCGTAGCGGGCGCGCTGGGCGAAGAAACCGATCTGGGGATTGCCCGAAAAGATCTTCTCCAGGCTCGCCGTGAACGTGACGGCGACGGTCCACGCCAGCGGGATCCCGGTCACCCACGCCCAGCGCAGCCGGCCCGACTTGACGAGCACCGTGGTGGTGACCGCGAGCGCGACGACGGCGAGGAGCTGGTTGGCGATGCCGAAGAGCGGGAAGAGCTGGTTGATCCCGCCGAGCGGGTCGGTCGCGCCCGCGTAGAGGAAGTAGCCCCAGGCCGCCACCACCAGTGCGCTGGTGAGCCACGTGCCCGGCTTCCACGTCACCCGGCCGAGCGGCTTCCAGACGTTGCCCAGCATGTCCTGCAGCATGAAGCGCCCGACGCGGGTGCCCGCGTCGACGGTCGTGAGGATGAACAGGGCCTCGAACATGATCGCGAAGTGGTACCAGAACGCCTTCGCCGACTCGCTGCCGAAGAGTCCGGAAAGGATCTCCGACATGCCGACCGCCAGCGTCGGCGCGCCGCCGGTGCGGGCGACGAGGCTGTGTTCGCCGACCGCCTGCGCGGCCGCGTCCAGCTGACCGGGCGTGATCGTGAACCCGAGGTCGGTGACCGCGCGGGCGGCGGACGCCGCCGTGGACCCGAGCACGCCGGCCGGGGCGTTCATCGCGTAGTACAGCCCCGGGTCGAGGGCGCAGGCCGCGATCAGCGCCATGACCGCCACGAACGACTCCATCAGCATCGCGCCGTAGCCGATCAGCCGGACCTGCGACTCCTTCTGGATCAGCTTCGGCGTGGTCCCGGACGACACCAGCGCGTGGAACCCGGACAGCGCCCCGCACGCGATCGTGATGAACAGGAACGGGAAGAGCGTGCCGGCGAAGACCGGGCCCGTGCCGGTGGCCGCGAACCGCGTCACCGCGCCGCTCTGCAGCACCGGGCCGACGACCAGCACGCCGGCCGCCAGCAGGGCGATCGTGCCGATCTTCATGAACGTCGAGAGGTAGTCGCGGGGCGCGAGCAGCGCCCACACCGGCAGGACCGACGCGACGAACCCGTAGCCGGCCAGGCCGAGCACGAGCGTCGTCGGGCTCCAGGTGAACGCGGCCGCGAGCGCGGAGTGTTCGACCCAGCCGCCGCCCGCGATGGCCAGCAGGAGCAGGACCACCCCGAGCACGCTGGCCTCCAGGACGCGTCCCGGCCGCAGGAACCGCAGGTAGCAGCCCATCAGCAGGGCGATCGGGATCGTCATGACGACCGAGAAGGTGCCCCACGGCGAATGCGCCAGCGCGTTGACCACGACCAGGGCCAGCACCGCCAGCAGGATGATCATGATGGCGAACACGGCCAGCAGGGCGGCCGCGCCGCCCACCTTGCCGATCTCGTCGCGGGCGAGCTGGCCCAGGCTCTTGCCGTCGCGCCGCAGCGAGAGGAAGAGCACGACCATGTCCTGCACCGCGCCCGCGAAGATCACGCCGGCGACGATCCAGATCGTCCCCGGCAGGTAGCCCATCTGGGCGGCCAGCACCGGCCCGACCAGCGGCCCGGCACCGGCGATCGCGGCGAAGTGGTGCCCGAGCAGGATGCGCCGGTCGGTCGGCTGGTAGTCGGCGCCGTCCTCGAGCCGCTCCGCCGGGGTGGCCCGGCGGTCGTCGACCTTCAGCACCCGGCGGGCGATGAACCGCGCGTAGAAGCGGTACGCGATGAGGTAGGAGCCCAGGGCGGCCAGGAGCAGCCAGACGGCCGAAACGCGCTCCCCTCGGGAGAGGGCGAGCACGCCCCAGCCGACGGCGCCGGCCAGCGCCACGGTCGTCCACAGCAGGATCGGCCGGAGCCGGGACGAGGGCACGACGAATCTTGACAAGGGTGACTCCTCGGATCGGGAGGAACTGACGAGGTGGGCGACGAGGCCCGCCTTGTGCGAGAGTTGCCGGTCCGCGGTTCCGGTGGACACGCGTGCCCGGCGAAAGATTTCCGCGAATCCCTGTCCTCCGGATCCGGTGGTCCGGCAACTGACAGGCAAGAGCGGGCGTGCCGAAGGCGGTGACCGATGTCGGGAGACCTCATGGCGGCGCTCGCCGTCGTCGGCGGGGCGTCCCTGCTCGCGGTGGCCGCCCGCCGGTTCCACCGCACCGAAGACCTGCCCACCCTCGACGGCTGGGCGCTGGCCGACCGCGGGCTCGGTCCGGTGTGGACCTGGTTCCTGCTCGGCAGCACGATCTTCACGGCCTACACGTTCATCGCCGTGCCCGGGCTGGTGTTCGCCACCGGGGCACCCGCTTTCTTTTCACTGCCCTACACGGTGATCATCTGCCCGCTGGCCTTCGGGCTCCTGCCGCGGTTGTGGGCGGTGGCGCGCGAGCACGGCCACGTCACCGTCGCCGACTTCGTCCGCGGCCGGTACGGCTCGTCGGCGCTGGCGCTCGTCGTGGCGCTGACGGGCATCCTCGCGACCATGCCGTACCTCGCGCTCCAGCTGGTCGGCATCCGCGCGGTCCTGGTCGCGGCCGGGCTGCCCGCCCGGTCGGCGGCCGGCGACCTGGTGATGGTGGCGCTCTTCGCCGGGCTCGCGGTGGCGACGTACCAGCGCGGCCTGCGGGCACCCACCGTCATCTCGGCGTTCAAGACCGCGGCGGTCTTCGGCGCGGCCGTCGTCGTCCTCGGGTTCGTCCTGGGGAAGACCGGCGGGCCCGGGGAGATCTTCGACGCGGCCGCCGAACGCGGGGCGCTCCTGCTCACCCCCGCCCAGCAGCCGGCGTACGCCACGCTCGCGCTCGGCTCGGCGCTCGCCCTGTTCATGTACCCGCACGTGCTCACGGCGGGGTTCGCCGCGAACAGCCGTGACACCCTGCGCCGGGCCTCGGTCGCGCTGCCCGCCTGGACGGCGATCCTCGCGGTGTTCGCCTTCTTCGGCGTCGCCGCGTACGCCGCGGGCGTGCGCCCGGCTCCCGGCGGCGCGGAGGCCACGGTTCCGCTGCTGGTGGAGCGCGTGCTGCCGGCACCGGTGGCCGGGCTCGTCTTCGGCGCCCTCGTCGTCGGCGGGCTCGTCCCGGCCGCCGTCATGTCGATCTCGGCCGCGACGTCGTTCGTCCGCAACGTCTACGTCGAGTACTTCCACCCGACCGCGACCCCCAAGCGCCAGGTGCGCATCGCGAAAGCCGTTTCCCTCACCGCGAAGGCCGGTGCCATCGCGTTCGTCTTCGGCCTGCGCGACCAGGACGCCATCAACCTCCAGCTGCTGGGCGGGGTGTGGATCCTGCAGATCTTCCCGGCGGTGGTCCTCGGCCTGGCCGGCCGGCGGCCGCCGCACCGGGCGCTGCTGGCGGGCTGGGCCGCGGGGATGGCCGGCGGCACGTTCGCCGTCGTGCACGCGGGGTTTTCGCCGGTGGTGGCGATCGGGCCGGTCGGCGTCTACGCGGGCGTCGTCGCGCTGGTCCTCAACCTGGCCGTCACCTTCGCCGCGACGGCGCTGCTCGTGACCACGAAGAACTCCCCCGAGAGCGGAGTGAACCCATGAGACGGACCGAGTCCCGGCCGGTGGCGCCCGTGACCGACGACGAGCGGGAGGCGGGTGTCGCCCGGCTGTTCGACCTGCACTACCCGGCGATGCTGCGGCTCGCCGCCCTGCTCGGGGCCGACGATCCGGAGAACGTCGTGGCCGAGGCGTACTACCAGATCTACCGGAAGTGGCGGAAGGTCCGCGACGCCGGGGCCGCGGAGGCGTACCTGCGGTCGATCATCTGCAACCTCACCCGGATGCGGATCCGCCACCTGCAGGTCGTCCGCCGCAACACCCCGGCGCTGCGGGTGGAACCGGTGGCCTCGCCGGAGGACTCCGTGCTGCTGCGCGACGACCAGCGCGCCCTGGTCGGCGTGCTGCGCGAACTGCCTGCGCGGCAACGGGAAGCGCTCGTCCTGCGGTACTGGCAGGGCCTGAAGGAGACCGAGATCGCGGCGGCGATGGGCATCTCCCCGGGGTCGGTCAAGACCCACGCCGCGCGCGGGATGGCCGCGCTGACGCAGCGAATGGAGGCCCGGCGATGAACACCGTCCCCGAGGACATGGAACGCCGCCTGCGCGAAACACTCGACACGCTGGCGGGCGGGGTCCACCCGGCCCCGGACGCCTACCGCACGGCCCGCGGCGACTGGCTCCGCCGCGAACGCCGCCGCCGCGTCGTGCTGGCCCTGCTGGTCGCGCTGGTGTTCACCGTGGCGGTGGTGCTCGGCCTGTGGGTCCTCAACCAGGCCCCGGCGGGCACCGGCGCCATCTTCACCGAGCCGACGAGCGCCGTGCGCTGACGGAGGCGTGTTCCGCACCCTGCGGAAAAGGACGCGTCCGGTTGGCGGCCGGTGCCCGATCGGCCGACACTGGCGGTGGTCGGGTGCCGCCGGGTGGAGGTCGTTGCGTTGGGTTCCGAGTTCACCGTGATCAAGGCGATCCTCGTGCTCGAGGTGCGTGGCGGCGCGGCCTCCCTGCGGGCCGACCTCGGGTACGACAGCCGGGAGCCCTACGCGGTCGCCTTGACCCTCCACACCGGACGCGGACCGGTCGAGTGGCTCGCCGCGCGGGAGCTGCTCATCGACGGCCTGCACGCCCCGGCCGGGCTCGGCGACGTCCGGGTCGCGCCCGCGGCCGATCCGGCCGTGACCGTGGTGGAGCTGCGGTCGCCGGACGGGCACGTCGAGTTGGAGGCGAACACCGCCGAGATCGTCGACTTTCTCTATCGCACGTGTGAGGCCCTGCCGCGGGGGGAGGAGAGCCGGGCCTTCGACTTCGACCGGGAACTGGCGAAGCTGACCGCGGAATGACGCCGGAACCGCACGGGGGAACGGTTCCGCGGGCAGCCCGGAACTACGGCGTCCAGGGCGCGGTGACCGCCCAGCTGACGTCGTCGGCCCAGGAGGCCGGGGCGTCGAACGTGTCGGAGCCGCCGTTGCTCGCGATGTACACCGTGTTGTCGTAGTGGCGGATGAAGCGGTCGGGGTAGTTGAACGACGCGAACGACGTGCCCTGGCCGTTCTTCCCCGCCTGCGGGCAGAACGTCGCGTCGGCGCGGAAGATCGCCGTGCCGTCCATCGGTTGGCGCAGGAGCTGGTAGTCGAAGTGGCGCAGGAAGTCGCCCGGGTAGTTGCGTGACTCGAACGACACGCACGACGGGTTCGCCAGGCCGCGGCGCACGATCCAGGACGCGTCGCTCTTGTCCAGCGCGGAACTCGCCGAGCTCACCACCGACGTGACGGCGTCGTCGAACTGGTGCCGGATGTACCGCGTGGTGCAGCAGGCCGTCGTGGCGCGCAGGGAGATCGTCGAGCCGGGGGTCAGCGTGCCGCCGGCCACCGGGCTCGGGCCGCCGTAGCCGACCGAGACGATGTCGGCCTGGACCGCGTTGTCGGCCGCGTCGGCCGGGAGGCCGCTCGTCATCACGCCCTCGAAGAACGAGCCGATCGAGCCGTTGCTGTTGTCGCCGCCCGTGCCGAGGACGATCGAGCCCTCCTGGTGCATCGGCGAATACCCCGGCTGGGTCGGCTCCGGGCCCGCATACCGGGTGGCGAGGCCGCCGGACTGGGCGTTGCCGTCCTTCGTGGCGAAGAAGTTCTGCCCGTTGTTCTTCAGCAACGCGGTCACGAACGGCGCCGCGTTGCCGGTGGAGGAGCTGTTCTTGCTCGGCCCGGCGTCGGACTGGAACAGCCCGTTCTCCAGGTCGGCCTGCACCCACGGGCCCTGGCCGACGCAGGGGGAGAACCAGCACTCGGTGCCGAAGTTGATCGCGTCCATGTGGCCGTTGCCGGTGTCGGCGATCGACACCTCGGCGTTGCCGTAGTCGAAGCAGCACCGGTTGTTGACGTGGGTCCCGGACGTCACCATGTACATGCCTTCGGCCTGGCCGTTGACGGCGACGCCGGCCGCCGCGGTGTGCCGGTAGCCCATCCGGCCCGAGAACGAAGCGCCGTACACCGCGTGGCCGCCCGCCGTGATCGGCAGCGCGTCCGCGGGCACGCCGGAGTTCGCGGGGCCCGCCGCGCCCGCCGGCTCGACGAACAGGTCGTTGTGCCGCGGCGACTGGTCGTAGATGACGGTGATGACGCACGTCGTGGAGCTGCAGAAGGCGTCCTGCGCGGCCGCGTCGGCGTACCCGCCGGCGGCGAGCAGCCCGACGTCGGCCACGGCGCCGTCGGACGCCCGCTTCACCTGGTACAGCGGGCCGTTGTAGGACGCGTACAGCGCGCGCGTGGTGCTGTGCGCGGCGACGCAGGGGGTGCCCGCGGCGCCGTAGATGTCGCACGGCAGCGACGTGGCCGCCTCGGCGGCTTGACCGGCGGTCAGGACGGTGGCGGCGAGCACCAGCGCTCCGCCGGCCAGCAGTGCTGCGGTTCTGCGAGCGAACATGAAAAGCTCTCCGTTTCGAGGTGGGGACCGGGAAGAATGCAGGGCGAAGCGATTCCGTGATGGCGGCGTGCGAAATCATCCGGAATGCGGGGAAAGATCACGGGGAAGCGGTCGGCCGGGCCCGTGATCAGGGGTGAAGCAAGGCTCAGGGCGAACCGGCGACGGCGGGCAGCATCAAAAACCTCCCTGCGGCACTGCAGAGTGTTAGCGCTAACAATTGAGCTGGGGAAAGCTTAGATGGCGAGTTCCCTGTTTGGCAACAGAAGCCCGATCGGCAAACTCGAGCGTATTCGGAAATCCGCGGCCAATCGGACTTCGATGTCCATTGTGGACGCGAGGGAGGGGTTGACACGTCCGATGGTCATTCATACATTCGGTGTTTCTTTGTATGAATGACGGGAGTTGATCCGCATGCGGCTCGGCAAGACCGCCGTCGTCCTCGGGGGCAGTGCCGCCGGTCTCTGCGCGGCCGGCGCGCTCGCCCCGCACTTCGACCGCGTGCTGGTGCTGGAACGCGACGAACTGCCCGACGGCGCCGAACACCGCCGCGGCGTCCCGCAGAGCAAGCACCCGCACTTCCTGCTGAACTCGGGGCGGCGCGCGATCGGCGCGCTGTTCCCCGGCTTCGAAGACGACCTCATCGCGGCAGGCGGGCTGCTGCTGATGCCGTCCATGGACGCCGCCTACCTCGACGGGCCGGGCTGGTCGGCCCGCAAGCGCAGCGCCATGACGATGGTCTACGGCTCGCGGATCCTCATCGAGCGCGTGCTGCGCGACAAGGTGCGCGAGCTGGCCAACGTCGTCGTCCGCGAGGGGGTCGCGGTGCGCGGCCTGACCACCGCGGACGGCGAGGTCACCGGCGTCGGGTTCTCGGCCGCCGACGGCGAAGAGCACGTCGACGCCGACTTCGTCGTGGACGCGATGGGCCGCGGCTCCCCGGTTTCCGGCTGGCTGGCGGCCGCCGGCTGGCCAGAGCCGCCGGTGCAGACCCTCGACGCCAAGGTCACCTACACCTCGCGCTGGTACGACCTGCCCGCCGAACGCCCCGCGTCCTGGTGGTGGCGGCACCTGGTCATCATGCCGACGCCGGACAAGGGCGAACACCCGGCCGAGCACGAGTTCCTCGTCAACTTCTTCCCGATCGAAGGCAACCGCGTCATCGCCTGCATGGGCTCGTGGGGACTGGAGATGCCCAGCACCACCGACGCGTTCGTCGAGACGGCGCGCCGGGTGCGCACACCGTTGTTCGCCGACGCCATGGACCGCTGCGAGCCCGCCTCGCCGGTCCACCTCACCCGCTCGACCGGCAACAAGTGGCGCCGCTACGACCGCCTGCGCACGCGGGCGCGACGCCTGGTCTTCGTCGGCGACTCGATCTGCGCGTTCAACCCCTTCTACGCCCAGGGGATCAGTTCCGCGTCGGCCTCGGCGCTGCTGCTGCGCGAGCACCTGTCCCGCGCCCAGCGGCTCGACGCGAAGTTCTCCGCGCGCTTCTTCGCCGCGCAACGCGGATTGCTGCGCGTGCCGTGGTCCCTGGCGATGGCCCGCGACCAGGGGTATGCGTGCGCAGTGGGGACCGAACAGCTGCCGGAGTGGCGGCGGCGCCTCGTCGCGGCGATGTCGGCTCCGGCGTTCAGCCTCGTCGTCGGCGCGGCCCGCGAGGACGAGGTGGTCGACGAGCACTTCGCCAAGGTGTTCAACCTGGACGAGTCGCTGGGGCAGATGCTGCGCAACCCGCGTGTCCTCGCGGGGCTGGTGCGCTACCGCGTCCGCGCGGCGCTGGGCAGGCACCGCGTGCCGTTCGGGTTCGACCCCCAGGCGGAACCGCCTGCCCACGACTATTCGACGGCGACCGCGCGATGAGCACGGCGTGCGGGCCCGACGCCGAAGCCGTCACCCGCGGGCTCGGCTTCGACTGCCACGACGTCGCGCCGGTGGTTTCGGTGCGGCCGCCGTGGGCGCTCGCGCACTGGACGATGCCGCTGCTGGAGGTGCTGATCGTCGGCGGCGCGGTGTTCGCGCTGGTGCACGCCCTCCGCCGGTACCGCGCGGGCGATCCGGTGAACCTGGCGCTGTGGTGGGCTTCGCTGGTCTACCTCTTCGTCACCGAGCCGCCGCTGTACTTCCCGGAGTGGTTCGGCCTCGACCGGCTGTACGGCTTCATCTTCGCCCACAACCTCTTCACCGTGCAGTTCATGGCGGACCGCCTGCCGCTCTACATCGTGGCGTTCTACCCGGTGATCAGCCAGCTCGCCTACGAGGTCGTGCGTTCGCTCGGGCTCTTCCGGCGCGGGCCGCTGCGCGGTGCGGTGGCCGTGGCGTTCGTGTTGCAGGTGTTCTACGAGGTCTTCGACCACGTCGGCCCGCAGCTGAAGTGGTGGGCGTGGAACCCGGCCAACACGCTCGTCAACCACCCGGCGCTGGCGTCGGTGCCGCTCAACAGCATGCTGCTGTTCGCTTCCGTCTCGATGGCCGCGATGACCTACCTCGTCGTGCGCCTGACGGGTGGCCCGCCGCGACGGTGGCTGCCCCTGCGCATCCTGCTGGCCGGCGTCCTCACGCCGCCGACCATGGCGATCGCCGGGATCCCGTCGAGCTTCGCCGGCGAGAACCTCACGGCGCGGGCGTGGATCCTCGGCGTCGAACTGGGCCTGCTGTGGCTGGCCGGCATCGGCATCGTCGTCGCGCACCTGCGGTCCGGGGAACCACGCGAGCCGCTGACGGCCTTCGCGCGCTACTACCCGGCCCTTTATCTGGGCGGAATGGCGGTGTGCTGGCTGGCGGCCCTGCCCGGGTATCTGGCCGCGCGAGACGGCGTCACCGCGGACGGCACCCCGATCGGCAGCGGGCCGTACGCGCTCGCCTGCTTCGCCGGGTCCGGCCTGCTGCTGGTCGCGCTGTACCGCAGGGACCGCGCCCCTGTCCCGGGCTGAGCGGCCCGCTCGGGGAAGATGGGTGGCATGGGGCACCACGGCTGGCAGGGCAACCCGCCCGGCACCGAAGACGAGGCACGCCGCCGGATCGTCGAAGCGGCGACGGCGTGCCTCGACCGCGTCGGCCTGGCCAAGACGAGCCTCTCCGACGTCGCCGCCGAGGCGGGCGTCACCCGGCAGACCGTCTACCGCTACTTCCCGGGCCTGAAGGACATCCTGCGCGCGGTGGCGCTGGCCGGGGTCGAGGAGTTCGCCGGGCGGATGGAGCGGCACCTGGCCACGTTCGGGACCGCGGTCGACGCCGCGGTGGAGTCGGTGGTGTTCGCCGTCCGGACGCTGCCCGGCGAGCCGCACATGGGCCTGCTCCTGCAGGCGGGCGAAGCGGACTTCTTCACCGACGGCGTCGTTTCGCCCCTGGCGTTTTCCTACGGCGCGCGGATCCTCCGCAACCTGCCGGTGGACTGGCCGGCCGCCGGGATCGCCTCCGACGAGGACCTCCGGGGTCTGGCCGAGGTCCTGATGCGGCTGTTCCTGTCGTTCCTGCAGTACCCCTCGACGCCGCCGTTGACCGACGACAAGCTGCGCGCGCTCGTCCGCCGGTGGATCGGGCCGGCGCTGCGCGGGATTCCGGAAACGTTGCGCTGAATGCGCTGACAATTCCTGACAACGCGGGGTGCTGTGACGCCTCCCACGTCCGGGGTGAAATGCCGATGGCGAGGGACTCAGCCCTCGCCACCGGCCTTGCCGTGATCTCTCCCCAGTGATCTGGCGGCCACCGCGTTACTTCTTGGCGGCGGCGACCTTCTTGCGCGGGGCACGCTTGCGCGGCGGGGCGGCGGGCGCCTCGGCCTCTTCGACCTGGGCCTGCTCGTAGGCGGCGATCACCTCGGAGGAGAGGCGGCCCCGCTCGGAGACCTCGTAGCCGTTCGCGTTGGCCCAGGCGCGGATCTGCTGGTTGCGCTCGCGGTCGGTGGTGCTGGTCGTGGTCGACTGGCCGGTGGCGACGCGGACCTTGCGGCCGCCGATGCGCCGGCCGGCCGCGATGTAGCGGGCCAGTTCGTCGCGCAGGGCGGTGGCGTTCTCGTCCGAAAGGTCGATTTCGTAGGTGACGCCGTCGAGGCCGAACTGAACGGTCTGGGCGGCGGTGCTGCCGTCGATGTCGTCCAGGATCTCGACGAGGACTTTCTGGGCCACGTGAATGCTCCTCAGCTGGATGTGCGTCCGGGGAACGCGACGTGTGACAAGTTGCACAATGGTCGGCGTTCTTCGGTGGAGTGTATCCACCCGGGGAGACGTACGGCAATTTCCTCCTGGTTTCGCGGAACGGAGGTGGTCCTGATAGGACTGGGGCCGGCCCGCCGGCGTTCCGGCGGGGTCGTGCCCTTTCGTCCGGAACGACGGCGGAATCGCGCCGGGAATCTAGGTTCCGGACGGCGTGGAGCCCTGCTCACCGTGGTGGTAGGGCGGATCGGTGGCGAGCGCCTCGTCGGCGGCCCCTTCGGCGGGATCGGCCAGTTCGGCCTGCTCGGCGGCTTCTTTTGCCTCTTTGATGAGCTGCCGGCTGTGGGCGAGGTCCGCTTCGGGGGCGTTTTCGTTCTCCGTCATCGCGACTCCTTGCGATCGATTGAGTTCCCTGCGGGACGGCTACCCGCGAAGCCGCGAAGGCAACCGTCGCCAGCCTGCGGGGGAAAGGATGGGGGAGCGTTCACCCCAACGTGTGGCGGCGGTGAATTCTTCGGGGCCGGGCACAGGATCGGGTGGGGAGGTGACCGGGACCGGTTCCGCGACCGGGGAATGCGGCGGGAAACGGCGGTGGGTTGGTTCCCCGATCTACTGGGCGAGGGTTGGAAGCGCGGCTGGTGGACGGTGTTCAAGACGCCCGAGAGCGGCGCTGGGGCGGTCGGCGGTGCCTGCGGGCCATCTGCGGTCGGCAAGCCGGGAGTGGCGATCTCAGCGGGGATCTGCACGCGACCGGCGCCGGCAGGCGGATCGGCGGCGGGGGCCGGCTTGGGCCGGGAATGCTGGAAGGGCGCCTGCGCCAAGCGGCTCAGCGGCGGGCAGCCCGGCCTGCTCGGCCCGAGAACGCCGGAAGGGCCCCGCATCAGGCGGCTCGGCGGCGGGCAACTCGGCCGGCTTGGGCCGGGAATGCTGGAAGGGCGCCCGCGCCAAGCGGCTCAGCGGCGGACGGATCGGCCTGCTCGGCCCGAGATTGCCGAAAGGGCCCCAGCGGCGGGCAGCCCGGCCTGCTCGGCCCGCGAACGCCGGAAGGGCCCCGCACCAGGCAGGTGCGGGGCCCTTCCGATCGTCGCGAGGGGTGTTACTTCTTCTTCGCGGCGGAGGTGCGCTTGGCCGGGGCCTTGGCGGCGGCCGGCTTCTTGGCGGCGGCGGTCTTGGTCGCGGCCGGCTTGGCGGCGGCGGTCTTCGCCCGCGTGGTGGTCGCCTTCGCCGTGGTGGCCTTGGCCGCCGTGGTCTTCGCCGCGGCCGCCTTCGGGGCCGCCTTGGTGGCGGTGGCCTTGGCCGCCGGCTTCGCGGCCGCCGTGCGGGTGCGGGTCGTGGTCGAGCGCGTGGTGGCCGGCTTGGCCGCCGCCGCACGGGTGGTGCGGGTGGTGGTGGCCTTGGCCGGGGCCGCCGCGGCCGCCGTCTTCGTGGCCGTCGCGCGGGTCGACGTCGCCGCGGTGGCGCGCTTGACCGGGGTGGCCTTCGGGAGCTTCTTGGTGCCGGAGATGACGTCCTTGAAGGTGGTGCCGGCGCGGAAGGCGGGCACGTTGGTCTTCTTGACGCGGACGGCCTCACCGGTGCGCGGGTTGCGGGCGGTGCGAGCGGCGCGGGCGCGCTTCTCGAACACCCCGAAGCCGGTGATGTTGACCTTTTCGCCCTTGTTGACCGTCCGGATGATGATGTCGACCAGACCGTCAACGGCCTGCGAAGCCACCTTCTTGTCGCCCAGACGCTCCGACAGCGCCTCGATCAGCTGGGCCTTGTTCGTCATTCCAGTCCTCCATAGTGGAACTACTAGTCACGGCCCATCTCGGCCGACACTGCACACGGTATTACCAATACCGCACAAAATCCAACCGGGGGTCGAATTTTTTCCTTGTGCGGGGGCGGGTTCCGGCCCCGCACAGCCCGCCGCCGGACGGCGCCCGGAACGGGAGGCGGACCCCCGGCACGCCCCTGAGCAGGGGAAATACCCTGCGGGTGCCGTCCACAGTGGTCGTCCATATAGGACCCGAGGCCCTTCCGGAGAACTTTTCCCGCGACACGCCGGAGCGGGGTGTCGCGGGCGTGTGGCCGAGCCCACCCCGAGCCCGCCCACCCCCTGCGCCTGTCCGCGAAGCCGCCCGCGAAGCCCGGCATCCCGCGCAGCGGCGGGGGATCGCGGGCCCGCCCGGCACCGCTTCGCCGTGGCGGCAGGCGGAAGCGGCGGGCCGTGCCGCCGCACCCGCCCGGGGCACGGCGTTTGCGGCGCAACCGGTCCGCCCGGAATGCCCTGTGGCGGGCACGAAAGGCCCTCCCCGAAGGGTGAACTCACTCGTTCGGCGCAGTCTTGGCCTGCGCGGACACCGCGGGAGCAACGCCGTGTTGGGCGCGGGACTGTCGTACCGGCGGGCTACTCTGCCGCGGGAGGAAGCGCCGGGTGGGACAGCCGGGTGAGACAGGGAGAACCGTGGACCAGGAGACGCTCACCACCGTGGTCGGCCGGGTGGCCGGCACGGAGGACTCGACGCCGCTGCAGTTCTGCGTGGCCGTCGACCCGGATGCCTATCTGCAGCTCGACGACGTCGTCGTGACCCGGCGGGAACTGCCCGGTCTCGGCGAAGTCACCTCCTACGGTGTCGTGACGCAGGTGACCGCGCGCCACGAGGGCGCCAGCTTCGGCAGCGACGTCTTCCTGATCTCCGACGGGGTCCTGCCCGCCCAGGTGCAGGAGATCGCCGAGATCGCCACCACCCGCGTCGAGCCCGAGTGCTACGTGCCGCCCAAGCCGGGCAGCCAGGTCCGGCGGGCCGTGGGGGAGGATCGCGCGCAGGCGCTGTACTTCGACAACATGACCCGCCAGGTGGCGGTCGGCCTGGGCCGGGACGGCGAACCCGTCTACCTCAACATGGACTTCCTCGACGGCACCCGCGGCGCGCACGTCAGCATCAGCGGCGTCTCCGGCGTGGCCACCAAGACGTCGTTCGCGTTGTTCCTGCTGCACTCGATCTTCCGCGGCGGCGCCCTGCCCAACGCCCACAACGCCAAGGCCCTCGTCTTCTCCGTCAAGGGCGAGGACCTGCTGTTCCTCGACACCCCGAACGTCCACCTCGACGAGAAGCTCACCGGCGAATACCTCAAGCTGGGCCTGCCCGCGGAGCCCTTCGCGTCCGTCGGGTTCTACGCGCCGCCCACGCCGTCGGACACCACGGGGAAGCCTTACGTGACCGGGCGGACCTCGGGCGTGGGCGCGTTCTGGTGGACCATCGCGGAGTTCTGCGCCCAGGACCTGCTGCCCTACGTCTTCGCCGACGCCGAGGACGAGCGCAACCAGTACACGATGGTCATCCACCAGGTCGCGAACCGCCTGCGCCTCGACAGCACCCCGGCGGGCAAGGACGGCGCCGCCAACGTCGACGGGCAGCTGTGCCGCACCTACGCCGAACTCGTCGACGTCATCTGCGACCGCGTCACCGACGAGGAAACCCGGGCGAGCTGGGCGGGTGCGGTCACCGGCGCGGGCACGGTCAACGCCTTCATCCGCCGCCTGCGCTCGAGCCAGCGCGCGCTGTCCGGGCTCATCCGCGGCGACCTCGCCGACCACCCCGCGCGCCGGTTGTCCACGGAAAACCAGCAGGTGACCGTGGTGGACATCCACAACCTCGTCGAGCGCGCGCAGCGGTTCGTCGTCGGCGTGACGCTGGCCGCGGAGACCGCGCGCAAGGAAGCGGCCGGCCCGGGCGGGCTGCTGTTCACCATGCTGGACGAGCTCAACAAGTACGCGCCGCGCGAAGGCAGCAGCCCCATCAAGGAGGTGCTGCTGGACATCGCCGAGCGCGGCCGGTCCCTCGGCGTCATCCTCATCGGTGCGCAGCAGACGGCCAGCGAGGTCGAGCGCCGGATCGTCAGCAACAGCTCGGTCCGCATCGTCGGCCGGCTCGACGCCGCCGAGGCATCGCGGCCCGAGTACGGCTTCCTCCCGGCCAGCCAGCGGGTGCGCGCCACCCTGGCCACGCCGGGCACGATGTTCGTGAGCCAGCCGGAGATCCCGGTGCCGATCGCCGTCGGCTTCCCGTTCCCCGCCTGGGCCACGCGGCTTTCCGAGGCCGGGGCGATCCCGGCGACCACAGCCACGTCGAAGAAGAGCGATCCCTTCGCCGGCCTCCCTTCACGCGGCAGCGATCCCTTCGGTGACGACCCGCCGCCGTTCTGAACCCACCGCCCACCACCCGAACGGAAGGACGAAGTGTGAAGTTCCTGCACACCTCCGACTGGCACATCGGCAAGACGCTCAAGGGGCGCAACCGCCTCGACGAGCAGCGGGCCGTGCTCGGCGAGGTCGTCCGGATCGCGCGGGAGGAGCAGTTCGACGCGATCCTCGTCGCGGGCGACCTGTACGAGACGTCGGCGCCGTCGGCGGCCGCGCAGGAACTCGTGGTGCGGGCGCTGATGGCGCTGCGCGAAACCGGTGCCGAGGTCGTCGCCATCGCCGGGAACCACGACCACGCCGCGACGTTCGAGGCGTACCGCCCGCTGCTCAAAGCGGCGGGCATCCAGCTCACCGGCGATCCCCGCCCGGTCCACGACGGCGGTGTCTTCTCGTTCGACGCGCGTTCGACGGGCGAGCGCGTCAACGTCGCCGTGCTGCCCTTCCTTTCCCAGCGCTACGCGGTCCGCGCCGCGGAGCTGCTCACCGGCACCCCGGCGGACAACGTCGGCGAGTACGACCAGCGGGTGCGCGACATCCTGGCCCACCTCAAGACGGGGTTCACGCCCGGCGCGGTCAACCTCGTCATGGCGCACCTGACGGTGACCGGCGGGACGATGGGCGGCGGGGAACGCGCGGCGCAGTCCATCTTCGAGTACCACGTGCCCGCCACGGCGTTCGGCGCCGACCCGCACTACGTGGCCCTCGGCCACCTGCACCGGCGCCAGTCGCTGCCCGCCGCGTGCCCGGTGCACTACAGCGGTTCGCCGTTCGCCGTGGACTTCGGCGAGCAGGACAACACGAGTGTCGTGCTGTCGGTGGAAGTGAGCCCCACGACACCGGCGAAGATCACCGACATCCCGCTGAAAGCGGGGCGGAAGCTGCGCACGGTGCACGGCACGGTGGCGGAACTGACCGCGCGCGCCGCGGAGTTCGGCGAGGACTACCTCCGCGTCTACCTCCGCGAACCGACCAGGGCCGGGCTGCGCGAGGAGATCCAGGAAGCCCTGCCGAACGCCCTGGAAATCCGCATCGACCCGGAGTTCGCCGCGCCGGTGACGACGTCGAACGGCGACCGCGCGGTCGCCGACCGTTCGCCCGGGGAGCTGTTCGCGAGCTACTGCGTCGAACGCACGATCGAAGACAAGCGCGTGCAGGCACTTTTCGCGCGGCTGCACGACGAAGAGACGAGCGGGGTGTGACATGCGGCCAGTGCTGCTGGAGATGACCGGCTTCGCGTCCTTCCGCGAGAAGACCGAGATCAGCTTCGAGGACACCGATTACTTCGCGCTCGTCGGGCCGACCGGCGCGGGCAAGAGCACAGTCATCGACGCGCTCACCTTCGCCCTGTACGGCTCGGTCGCCCGCTGGGACCACGAAGGTCTCGTCGCGCCCGCGCTCGCCCCGACGGTCAACCGCGCGACCGTGCGGCTGGTCTTCGACGCCGGCGGCGCGCGTTACCACGTGGTGCGGGAAGTCCGGCGCAGCGGCGGGAAGAAACCCACGGTCAGCGTCAAGAACGTCCGCCTGGAACGGCTCGTCGACCCCACCGCGTCCGGCGGCCCGGAGGACGACGCCGATCCGGTCGCCGCGGACTCCGAGGTCACCCCGGCGGTCGAACGCCTGCTCGGGTTGACGTTCAAGCACTTCTGCACCTGCGTGGCGCTGCCCCAGGGCGACTTCGCCGAGTTCCTGCACGCGAAGGCCGCCGACCGGCAGAAGATCCTCATCAAGCTGCTGGGCCTGGAGGTCTACGAGCGGATCGGCCGCCGGGCCGGTGTGACGGCGGAGCAGCAGAAGCAGCGCGCCGCCGTGCTCACCGAACAGCTGGGCAGCTACGCCGACGCCACCGAGGAAGCCGTCGCCGGGCTGGCCGCGCGGATGACGGCGCTGGAAGAGCTGGACGCGCGGGTGAACGCGGCCCTGCCGGGGCTGACCGACGCCACCCGCGCGCACGACGAAGCCCGCCAACGCGTCGTCGCGCTCACGAGTGAACTGAAAATCCTCGACGGGGTAGCACGCCCGGACGGTGTCGAAGACCTCGAAAGCCGGCGACGCGCGGCAGCGGACGCGGCCACGGCCGCCCGCACCGCGTTGGAGACGGCGGAAACGGCGGACGAAGCCGCCCGGGCCGCGCTCGCCGCGGCACCCGACCGGGGCGAGCTGGAACGGATCCGGGCCGCTCGCACCGAACTCGCCGACCTCGAGCAGGCACTCCCGCGCCTCGACGAAGCAGCTAAAGCGGCGAAGCAGGCGAAGGAAGCTGCCGCCACGGCAGCGCGCGAAGCGGTGTCCGTCCTCGACGCGGCCCGGGAGAACCGGGACCGGACGGCCCGGGCGGCGGAGGACACCGCCGCCGAAGCCGCGCGCGCCCGGCAGAACCGGGAAAGGCTCGCCGGCCTGCGGCCGCCGGCGGATCTCGGGGACCTGTCGGCGGAATCGGCGAGGGTGGCGAAGCGCACGGCGGCCGCCGAAGCGCGCCTGCAGGCCGCGGAGACCGCCGACGCCGAAGCACGCCAGGCCCTCGAAGCGCAGCCCGACGTCGCTCCGCTCGCGGCCGCGCGCTCCGATGCCCGCACGCTCTACACGATCTGCGACGCGCAGCGCAAAGCCGCGCCGGAGCAGGCCGCGCGCCGGGCCGAGCTCGAAACGGCGCGCGCGGCCCTCGCCGCCGCCGACGCCGAACTCGCCGCGGCGAAGACGGCGCTGGCCGAAGCCGAGCGGGCCGGGCAGGCCCTGGTGCTGCGGGCCGGGCTCGCCGTCGGGCACCCGTGCCCGGTGTGCGAGCAGGAAGTCACGGCCCTGCCGGACACCGGCGGCCACGCCCACCTTGCCGAGGCCCGCGAACGCGTCGACCACGCCGAACGCGGCCGTGCGGCGGCCGAATCGGGCGTGCGCACCCTGGAGCGGGCCGTGGACCGCGACGCCGACTCGGCCGCGTCGGCGGCCGCGCAGGCGGAAGAACTGCGTGCGGTCCTGGCGGAAGTGGCGGGCCCACCCGGGTCCGCGGTGCTGCTGCGGCCGGTCGAAGCGGCTTTTTCCGAGCAGGACTACGCGGATCTCGTCGCCGCCGTGCGCGAACGCGGCGAGTGGCTGTCGAAGACGATCGACGGCCGCACCCGCGTCGCCGAAGCCGCACGCGCCGCCGACGCGGAACTGGCCGCGGCCCGTGCCGAACGCACGAAGGCGCAGCAGGAGGCCGAGGTCGTGGCGAAGTCGTTCGCGGCGGCCCGCGAGGCCTTGCGGGCGGCCCGCGATCCCCTGGTGGAGCTGGGGGCGCCGGCGCTCGACGGCGACGACGTCCCGGCGGGGTGGCAGCGCCTCACCACGTGGGCGGCTTCCGCGCTGGCCGAACGGCGCACCGTGCTGGCCGCCCTCGAAGCGGCCGCCGAAGCCGCGGGCAAGGAAGCCGTCGTGGCGGCGGAGGACTTCCGGACCGCCGAGCGGGACGCCGAACAGCGGCGCACCCGGGCGGTCGACACGGGACTGGCCGAGCAGGCGGCGAACACCGGACTGGCGGCCGCCCGGCAACGGCAGGCGGAACTCGCGGCGACCCTCGACGGCGCACCGGCGGCCGACGTGGTCACCGCGCAGCTCGCCCGCGTGGCGGAACTCGAGCAGGCCGCGAAAACCGCGGACACCGGGCTGCGGACGGCCCGCGCGACCGCGAAACAGGCCACGGAGAGCCAGGCGGACATCGTGAAGCAGGTCGACGCCGAACGGCAGAAACTGTCCCGGGCCCGCGACCCGCTGGTCGGCCTGGGCGCTCCGCCGATCGACGGCGAAAGCCTGCTCGACGCCTGGACCGCGCTCACGGACTGGGCCGCCGGCCAGGCGAACGCCCACCGCGAGCGGCTGGCCGTCGCGAAGACCGCCGAGGGCGAAGCCGCCGAAGCGTTGCAGGCGGCCGAACGCGCGGTCGCCGACGACGTCACCGCGCTCGGGGTCGCCGCGGCAGACGGGCCGGTGCGCGACCGCGTCCCGGTCGCCGTCGCGGCCGCGCGCGCCCGTGCCGAAGCCGACCACACCGAACTGAAACGGCGGGTCGCGCACGTGGCCGGGCTGCACGAGGACATCGCGGCCGCGGAGTCCGAAGCCCAGGTCGCGCGGCTGCTCGCGGATCAGCTGCGCTCGGACAAGTTCCCGCGCTGGCTGATCGCCGGAGCGCTCGACACGCTGGTGGCCGAGGCGTCGGCGTCGCTGCTCGAACTGTCCGGCGGCCAGTTCGAGCTGACCCACGACAAGGGCGACTTCCTGGTGGTGGACCACAACGAGGCCGACGCCCGGCGCCCGGTCAAGACACTGTCCGGCGGTGAGACGTTCCAGGCGTCGCTGGCGCTCGCTCTCGCGCTGTCTTCACAGCTGGGGGCCATGGCGGCCGAAGGCGCGACCCGGCTGGAATCGATCTTCCTCGACGAAGGCTTCGGCACGCTCGACGAAGCCACCCTCGACGTCGTGGCGTCCACTCTGGAGAACCTCGCCGCGTCCGGCTCCCGGATGGTCGGGGTCATCACGCACGTGCCGGCGCTCGCCGAGCGCGTCCCGGTGCGGTTCCTGGTCACCCGCGACGGCACCGGCTCGCACATCGCCAGGGAGGGCGCATGACGGCAGTGGCGGGGATGAACTTCAGCATCGACGCCTGGGACCCGGGCTACGGCAGCTCGATGGAGGCCGAGGAACTCGGCCGCTCCCAGGCCGAGGTCGAGCTCGACGTCGAGGTCCCCGAGGCCGAGTGGGCGCCGATCGACCCGTCGGCGGTGACACCGCCGGAGGCCGTGCTGTTCGTCGACGGCGTCCGGCGGATCGACGCGCGGGTCTGGATCGACGACCCGGAGGGCACGAACTCGGCGTCCATCGGCATCTGCGCGTCCTACGCGGCGGGGGTCGTGTGCTGCTGCGAGGGGCAGGCGCACGTCGTGGGCACCGACGTCCGGCGCGGGCTGTTCACCGTCGCCCCGCAGGCCGACGACATCGTCACCCCGGCCGGCACCTACATCGCGCACCGCGCGGCGGCCAAGGAGGACAAGCCGCTGCCGGTGGTGCTGTCCTCGGCGTTGCAGGAGCAGCTGGCGCTGGCCGAGGAGGAAACGGCGATCAGGGCGCGCACGGCGGGCCACGCGCGCGACGACCTGCTCGTGGTGGACGGCCCGCTGCGCGGCCGGGCGCACCTCGACCGGGCCGTCGGGTTCATCAAGAGCCACCAGACGACGTACCTGCCCGGCGAGCTCAACGCCATGGTCGGCAGGCTCGGCCCGCACCAGCGGACGCCGGTGTTCCTGATGGGCACGACCTGGGTCCGGCATTCCTGGTACCTGCGGCTGCCGTCGGCGGGCGGCCCGCCGTGGTCCGGGGTCGTGCGGGTGGAGGCGGCGCCGCACCTCGGCCGCGACCAGGTCGCCGAGCTGGCGAACGTGACCCAGTCCGTGCTGGGGCGGTTCGCGTCGGTCGCCTACAAGGATTCGCGGGCGCCGCAGAACCTCTACCCGATCGCCGGGCTCGAGCGCGACCTGCGCCACCGCCTCGGTGACCAGCAGTTCGTCTACCGGGCGCTGCGGCTGGCCGCGGCCCGCTGACAGCCTGGGGCCCCGGGGCGGCGGACTGGGGATGCGCCGCCCCGGGTGTCCGGTGTGGAGGGTCAGCTCCGCGAGCCGTCTCCGGTCTGCGGTGCCCCCGCCGGCTTGACCGCGACCTGCGGTTTCGCGGGCTTGGCCGGCTTCGGCGGCTTCGGCTTGGCGGTGGGCGGCTTCGGCTTCGTCGTCGGCGGCTGGGGCTTCGTCGTGGTGGGCGGCGGGGTGCCCGTGATCGTGAAGGACTCGACCGCCTTGCGGCCGTCCGAGCACGGGAACGACGCCGTGTACTTGCCGGGCCGCCGGATCGCCGTCGTGCTGCCGCCCATCCGGCCCCAGTTGCCCATGCCGACCATCGTGATCGGAGACGTGAAGCCCGCCGACGTGACCGGCCCGGCCGGCGTGCACCCGTGGCCCAGCCCCGAGTACACCTGCGCGTCGATCCGGCCGCCGGGTTCGACCTGCCGGGTCAGGCTCCACCAGACCTCGTCGGCCGCACTGGCCGGGGCCGACAGGGCGAGTGTCGCCGCGCTCGCGGCCAGCAGGCCGATCAGGGTTTTCTTGACCATGGTTTCCGTCCCCTCTCGTTGTGCTCCCCCCACGCTCGAGCCGGGGAAACGGTTGAGCCGCGGTCTCAGCCCTTGCAGCCGGGCGCGGTCGCGGCGGCCGTCATCAGCTCCGGGGCTGCCGTCACGGCGCCGACCGGGTCGTAGGTGCCGTCGAGGTCCCGCTGCGCCTGCTCGACGGCGTCGCCGGCCGGGCCCTGGGACGCTTCGTCGCCCCGCTTCGCGCGGTCGAGCTTGGTCTTCGCCTCGGTGGCGCGGTCGCGGGCCTTCGTGAACTTCGCGAGGAAGCCCTGCCGCACGGTCTCGGCGAGCGGCACCGGCGCGGGCGGCAGCGCGGTCAGCTTGTCCACCGTCTCGCCGGTGCGGGCCGCGATGCCGCCCAGCGACGCGCTGAGCGCCTTCTGCGCTTCGGCGATCGTCTTGGGCGACGGGCCGGTCTCGGTTTCCCGGTTGGTGCGCTCCCGGTAGCCGTTGACGGCGGAGCAGAAGCCGTCCATCCAGCTGACGGCCGCCGGGTCGGCGGTCGGCTCGACCGTGATGGTCTGGACCGGGCTCGGCTGCGGGGCGGCAGGCGGCGGCGCCGGCGCGGCGGGCTTGGTCCCGCACGCGGTCAGCAGCAGGCAGGCGCCGAGCAGAGCGGCAGTGATCTTCATTCCGAATCCCCTCGTGTTTGCCGGTACACGCGCGAGGGGCCCGGAAGGTTGCGTCAGGCGGCGGCGAGCGTGCCGCCGAGTGCCCGGCGGCCGGCTTCGGTGAGTTCGGCGCGCGTCCACTGGCCGACGGCGACGACCCGGGCGGCCCGGATCAGCCCGGCTCGCGCGAGCTGGTGCGCGGTGGCCTGGTCGCAGCACGGGAGGCCGTCGACCCGCAGGTCGGGCTCACAGCTGCAGGTGAGTTCGGCCCGCCCGGCCCCGACGGCCCGCAGCATCGCCATCGCCCGGCGATTCAGTTCGGTGTCCATGGTCATCCCCCTCTGTGGTGCCGACTATGAGGAGACGTGGCCGCGGTCACCGAATACGCCACTTCGCCCACGGTCACCCGAACGGGGGCAGGCTCAGAGCCGTTCCTGCAGCGCGTCGGCCGCGGCGAGCAGGTCGGCCGCCCACCGCGCGCCGGGCTTGCGGCCGATCCGCTCGATCGGGCCCGACACCGACACGGCCGCGACGACCGTGCCCGCCGAGTCGCGCACCGGGGCCGAGATGCTCGCCACTCCGGGCTCGCGCTCGGCCACGCTCTGCGCCCAGCCACGGCGGCGTACCTCCAGGAGCGTCCGCTCGCCGAAGACCGCGTCGGTCAGGATCGTGCGCTGCGTGTGCGGGTCGGCCCAGGCCGCGAGCACCTTCGCGCCCGAGCCGGCCGTCATCGGCAGGCGGGACCCCACCGGCACGGTGTCGCGCAGGCCGCTCGGCGGCTCCGCCGTCGCGACGCACACGCGCTGGACGCCGTCGCGCCGGTACAGCTGCACGCTTTCGCCCGTGACGTCGCGCAGCTTCGGCAGCACCACGCCCGCCGCGTCGAGGAGCGGGTCCGTCGAACCGCCGGCGAGCTCGGCCAGCGCCGTACCGGGGCGCCAGCGGCCGTCCGGACCGCGGCGCAGCAGCCGGTGCACCTCCAGGCCGACCGCGAGCCGGTGCGCGGTGGCCCGGGGGAGGCCGGTCCGCGTGCACAGTTCCGCGAGGCCGCAGGGGTCGTCCGCGACCGCCTGCAGGACGGCCACTGCTTTGTCCAGTACTCCGATACCGCTATGCTGTCCCACGAACCGATACTAGCGTCCCGCACTTTGGGAAGTCCAGTATCTGGGAAACCCTGAACTCGAGCTGCGCCCCTCCTTCGCGGCTCGCACCCGAATTCCGCAGGTGCGCGCCCGAGTTCGTCGACGAACCGTGGAAGGAGCCGGAGATGACCAGCCCGACCGGCAAGGCCCGCACGCTGGCGGAGAAGGTGTGGGAAAGCCACCTCGTGCGCCGAGGCGAAGGCGCCGAACCGGACCTGCTCTACATCGACCTCCACCTGCTGCACGAAGTCACCAGCCCGCAGGCCTTCGACGGCCTCCGCCTGGCCGGGCGGCCGGTGCGCCGCCCCGACCTGACCATCGCGACCGAGGACCACAACGTCCCGACCGTCGACATCGAGCTCCCCATCGCCGATCCGGTCTCGCGCACCCAGGTCGACACCCTTCGCCGCAACTGCAAGGAATTCGGTGTCCGGCTGCACCCGATGGGTGACGCCGAGCAGGGCATCGTGCACGTCATCGGCCCCCAGCTGGGCCTGACCCAGCCCGGCATGACCGTCGTCTGCGGCGACAGCCACACCTCGACGCACGGCGCGTTCGGCGCCATCGCCTTCGGCATCGGCACGTCCGAGGTCGAGCACGTGCTGGCCACCCAGACGCTGCCGCTGCGTCCCTTCAAGACGATGGCGATCACGGTCGACGGCGAGCTGCGCCCCGGCGTCACGGCGAAGGACATCATCCTCGCGGTGATCGCGAAGATCGGCACCGGCGGTGGGCAGGGTTACGTCCTGGAGTACCGCGGGTCGGCCATCGAGGCCCTCTCGATGGAGGCCCGGATGACCGTCTGCAACATGTCGATCGAGGCCGGCGCCCGCGCCGGGATGATCGCCCCGGACGAGACGACGTTCGCGTACCTGAAGGGCCGCCCGCACGCGCCGCAGGGCGCCGACTGGGACGCCGCCGTCGAGAACTGGCGGCAGCTGCGCACCGACGACGGCGCCGAGTTCGACGCCGAGGTGCACCTGGACGCGAGCGCGCTGACGCCGTTCGTGACCTGGGGCACCAACCCCGGCCAGGGCCTCCCGCTGGGCGCCGAGGTGCCCGACCCGGAGCAGATCCCGGACGAGAACGACCGCATCGCCGCTGAAAAGGCCCTGTCCTACATGGACTTGAAGCCCGGCACGCCGCTGCGCGAGATCGCCGTCGACACCGTGTTCCTCGGCTCCTGCACCAACGGCCGGATCGAGGACCTGCGGGCCGCGGCCGAGGTGCTGCGCGGTCGGAAAGTGGCGGACTCGGTCCGCATGCTGGTGGTTCCCGGCTCGATGCGGGTCCGCAAGGCCGCCGAGGCCGAGGGGCTCGACCAGGTCTTCACCGAGGCCGGTGCCGAGTGGCGCCAGGCCGGCTGCTCGATGTGCCTCGGCATGAACCCGGACCAGCTGAAGCCGGGCGAGCGCAGCGCGTCGACGTCGAACCGCAACTTCGAGGGCCGGCAGGGCAAGGGCGGCCGGACGCACCTGGTGTCGCCGCTGGTGGCCGCCGCCACGGCCGTCCGGGGCACGCTTTCGTCGCCGGAAGACCTGCTGACCGCCGCCCGCTGACCTTTTCGAGGAGTTATCGCCATGGAACCGTTCACCCAGCACACCGGCGTCGGCGTCCCGCTGCGCCGGTCCAACGTGGACACCGACCAGATCATCCCGGCGGTCTACCTCAAGCGGGTGACCCGCACGGGGTTCGAGGACGGCCTGTTCGCCGCCTGGCGCGGCGACGAGGACTTCATCCTCAACCAGGAGCCGTTCAAGAACGGAAGCGTGCTGGTCGCGGGCCCGGACTTCGGAACCGGTTCCTCCCGCGAGCACGCCGTCTGGGCGCTGATGGACTACGGCTTCAAGGTCGTCATCTCCGCCCGGTTCGCCGACATCTTCCGCGGCAACTCCGGCAAGGGCGGCCTGGTGGCGGCCCAGTGCGAGCAGCACGACGTCGAGCTGCTCTGGAAGCTGCTGGAGAACGAGCCCGGCACGGAGGTCACGGTGGACCTCGAGACCAAGACCGTGCGCGCCAAGGACTTCACCGCGCCCTTCCAGATCGACGACTACGTCCGCTGGCGGCTGCTGGAGGGCCTCGACGACATCGCTCTCACGTTGCGCCATGCCGGTGAGATCGACACCTTCGAGGCAAGCCGCCCCTCCTGGAAGCCGACGACGACGCCGGTGTCCGCGAGCTGATCGTTTTCCGGGGCGGGATCTCTTGCAGGGCAAGGGATCCCGCCCTTTTTCACGGCTGCGGTTTCCGCGGCCTGCCGGACCCCTTCGAGTGGGGTGCCGAACCCGTCCCGGGGTAAGGGAAAGTTCCGCACGCCGTTGGAATTTGGGCTGCGTTGGTAATACCGTGTCGCTAGCCGGCCGACGCGGCCGTGGAGCCTTCCTGGAGGACTGGACATGGCCAACAAGGCCCAGCTGATCGAGGCGCTGACAGAGCGCCTGGGCGACAAGAAGGCCGCTGCCGAGGCGGTCGACGGTCTGGTCGACATCATCATCCGGACGGTCAACAAGGGCGAGAAGGTCAACATCACGGGCTTCGGAGTGTTCGAGAAGCGCGCCCGCGCGGCACGGACGGCCCGCAACCCGCGCACCGGGGAGGCGGTCCGGGTCAAGAAGACGAACGTGCCGGCGTTCCGCGCCGGGACGACGTTCAAGGACGTGATTTCGGGAGCGAAGAAGCTCCCGAAGGCGACACCGGTCAAGCGCACGAGCACAACGCGCGCGGCGGCGACGGCGGCGACGACCACCCGGACTCGTGCGGCGGCGGCCAAGCCTGCTGCGGCGAAGGCGGCTACGGCGGCGAAGCCGGCGACGACTCGGACGAGGGCGACGGCGGCGAAGCCTGCGACGGCGGCTACGGCGGCGAAGACGGCGACGACCCGGACGAGGGCAGCAGCGGCGAAGCCGGCCACGACAGCCAGGACGACGGCGGCGAAGGCGACCACGGCCGCGAAGCCCGCGACGGCGGCGAAGGCGGCCACGGCCGCGAAGGCGCCTGCCGCGAAGACCACGACGGCCCGCAAGACCACGGCAGCCAAGCCCGCGACGGCCAAGACCACGGCAGCCAAGACCACGGCAGCCAAGACGACGACGGCTCGCAAGACCACAGCGGCCAAGACAAGCGCGGCTGCCAAGACAAGCGCAGCTGCCAAGACCGGTGCGGCGGCCAAGGCAAGCACGGCGGCCAAGACACCTGCAAGGCGGACCTCGGCCGCGGCGAAGAAGGACTGAGCCGCCCGAAACTGTCGGACCCCTGCGGTAACGTGAAATCAGGGGGTCCCCTGGGGGCGACCCCCTGTTGGGCGAGCAGCTTTTCGGCAGGGCCCCGCGCGACGTGCGCGGGGCCCTGCCGCATGTCCGGGCCGGTACGGGAGAAACCGAGCGGCGCACCGGAAGGCCGGCAGCTCACTCGAGAAGGTTCGTTGGCGTGCCGGGAAGGTCGGCTGGCGTACCTGGAGAGTTGGCCGGCGCACTTGGGTGGTCGGTTGGCATGCCGCAGAGTCGGTCGCATACGTGGAGAGTTGGCCGGCGTGCCTGGGTGGCTGGCCGGCGTGCCGGGAAGGTCGGCTCACGCACCTGGAGAGTCGGCGCACCTGGGTGGTCGACCGGCGAGCGCCAGGCCCTCCGATGCCCGACCCGCCCTGGACACATCCACAACCCACCGCCCGGCCAAGTAAACCCAAGCCCCCACCCCTGACCCCGCCAACGAAAGTCACCCACAGTCAGCACCGGCTCCCGAACCAACCCCACCCATCACCCACCCGGCCCAACCGACCACCCGGGACCGGTTCCGCCCAATTTCGCAAAGTTGCTTGAGCGCCCGGCCGAGTGATGCCACGCTGCGTTTCTCGGGGCCCGCGCGCGGTGCGGGCCCGGCGGTGCGCAACGCGAAACCTGGGGGCGACCACCATCGACATCCGGCTGCTCGGCCCGTTCCAGGTGCTCGTCGACGGCTCGCCGGTCGTGCTGACCAGTTCCCGGCAACGTGCGCTGCTCGCCACGCTCGCGCTCGCCGCCGGGCGGCTCGTCTCCATCGATGCCCTCGCTCGCGGTGTCTGGGGGGAAACGCCGCCCGCGCACATCCGGGGCAGCCTGCAAACCTACGTCATGCGCCTGCGCCGCCTCTGCGGCGAAGACTCCGTCGTCACCGAACCGGACGGCTACCGGCTCGTCGTCGACCCGTCCCGGGTGGACGCCCTGCGCTTCCTCCACACCCTCGACCAGGCCGCCGCCACCACCGAACCCGCGCGTCGGCGCACACTGCTCGCCGACGCGCTCGGCCGCTGGGGTGGCACTCCGCTCGAAGGCGTCGGCTCGCCCGCGCTGGCCGCCGAATGGGGGCCGCTGCTGACCGAGCGGTACCTGCTCGCCGTCGAACAGCGCATCGATCTCGACGCCGGCCTCGTCCCCGATGCCCGGCTCGTCGCCGAACTCACCGATCTCGTCGCGCAGCACCCGCTGCGGGAATCCTTGTGGGAACGGCTGGTGCGCACCCTCGCCCGGTCCGGGCGCCGCGCCGAGGCCCTCGCGCGCTACGCCGGGCTGCGAGCGTTGCTCGCCGACGAACTGGGCGTCGAACCGGGGGAAGACCTCCGCCGGCTGCACGCCGAACTGCTCGCCGCCGACGCCGATCCCGCCGTGCACACCGTTCCGCGGCAGCTGCCCTTCGACGTCGCCGGCTTCACCGGCCGCGGCCCGGAGCTCGCCGAACTCGACCGGCTGCCACCCGGTGGGGCCTCCGGGATCGTCGTCATCGAAGGCACCGCCGGGGTCGGGAAGACGTCGCTGGCCGTGCACTGGTCCCACCGCGTCCGCGACCGCTTCCCCGGCGGGCAGCTGTTCCTCGACCTGCGTGGCCACTCCGCCGACACCCCGGTCACGCCCGGCGCCGCGCTGGCCGGCTTCCTGCGCGCCCTCGGCGTGCCGGCCGAGACCGTGCCTTCCACTGTGGAGGAACGCTCGGCGCTGCTGCGCAGCAGGCTGGCCGGCAGCCGCACCCTCATGCTGCTCGACAACGCCCGCGACGCCGACCAGGTCCGCCCGCTCCTGCCCGGCCCCGGCAACCTCGTCGTGGTGACCAGCCGCAACCAGCTGCGCGGCCTCGTCGCCCGCGACGGCGCCCGCCGCATCGCCCTGCGCTCCTTCGACGACCGCGACGCCACCGCGCTGCTCGCCGGCAGCGTCGGGTCGCAGCGCCTCGCCGCCGAACCCGCCGCCGTCGCCGAACTCGTCCAGCTGTGCGGCCGCCTGCCGCTGGCGCTGGCGCTCGCCGGGGAACGCGCTTCCCGGTTCTCCGGCGTCTCGCTCGCCGGGATCGTCGAAGAACTCCGCGACCAGCGGCTGCGGCTCGACACCCTGCGCGACCCGCAGGACGCCGGCACCGACCTCCGCGCCGCGTTCTCCTGGTCCTACAAGGCACTGCGCCCGGCCGCCGCCCGCTTCTTCCGGCTGCTCGGCCTGCACCCCGGGCACGGGTTCAGCCTGGCCTCGGCCGCCGCGCTCGCCGGCGCCGACCTGCGCGAAGCGCGGGAACTCGCCGACCAGCTCGCCGCCGCCCACCTGCTCAACCAGCCCGGCACCGACCGCTACCAGTTCCACGACCTGCTGCGCGTCTACGCCGGCGAACTCGTCGAAACCGAGACGACGGAGGCCGAGCGCGCGGCGGCACTGCGCCGGCTCGTCGACTGGTACCTGGCCAGCGTCGCCGAAGCCAACAAGCTGGTCCGCCCCGACCTGCTCACCGAGGACATCACGCTCGACCCGGCGCCACTGCCCGCCGTCCGCTTCGCGCAGCACGAGCAGACGATCGCCTGGTACACCACCGAACGCCAGGCCCTGACCGCGCTCGTCGGCATCGCCGCCGGGCACGGCTGGACCGCGCACGCGTGGAAGCTCGCCTGGCTCCTGCGCGGGTTCTTCGCCGAACGCCACGACCGGGACGACTGGATCACCACCGCGCGCGCGGCCGTCGCCGCCACCCGCGACGCCGGTGACCGCACGGGCCTGCAGTACAGCGCCAACAACCTCGGCTCGGCCTACCTGCGCACCCTGCAACCGGACAAGGCCATCGAAGCGCTGGAGGAAGCCCGCGCCGCGTCCGGAAGCGGCGACGGCACCGCGATGACCGTCGCGATCCTGTCCAACCTCGCCGGCGCCTACTACGTCCGCGCCGAATACGCCGAAGCCGAGCGCCACGCCCTCGAAGCCGTCCACCTCGCCCGCGACCACGGCCAGCGCACGTTCGTCCCGCACGCCCTGCTCAACGTCAGCGCCAGCCGCATCGGCCTGCACGACTACGACCACGCCGCCGAAGCCGCGCAGGCGGCCCACGAAGCCTTCGCCGAACTCGGCGACCGCTACCACGCGGCGCTCGCGCTGGGGAACGTCGCCGAGGCCCTCGAAGGCGCCGGACGGCACGAAGAAGCGGAGAAGGCCGGCCTGGACGCGCTCGCCGAGCTGAAGGAACTCAACGCCGACTACGGCACCATCGACGTCCAGATCACCCTGGGCCGCCTGAAGCACCGCACCGGCCGCGCGCACGAGGCGGGCGGCCACTGGGCCGAGGCGCTGACCGTCAGCCAGCGCCTCGGCGACCCCCGCGTCGCGGAAGTGCAGGCCCTGCTGGCCACGGTGCCGACAGAAACCCCCTCGCCCGGGGATGCGCCGTACCCCTAGCCCGGCGCAGCCCAGCGGGACCCGGACCAAGTACACCAAGATCGACTGTCACGGCGCTGTCTCGTGCCGGCAGTAGGGGACAGCCGTGGTTCAGGAGCGGCTGGGGGAGGGCGCCGGGAGCGCGCTCGGGTGGTAGTCCGCCGAGAGCAGCACCGGGCCTTCCGCATCCGTCGGGGCGCGGAACGACAGCACCCAGAACGAACCCTTCTTGCTCGGCACCACGCCGCCGCGGGCCGCCGAAAGCTCGACGCCGTCGCGGTCGGCCAGTGCGCTCACCAGGTCCGGGATCACGCCGCCCTGGCTGCACACCACCGGTGTCCCGCCGTCGCCGGCCACCGCCAGCAGCCGGGCCACGCCCAGGACCGGATCCGGCCAGTAGCCCTCCTCGGAGAACAACGGCTCGTGCCGGACCTCGGCCGCGACGTCCTCCGCGACGCCGTGCACCGTCTGCACGCAGCGCAGGCGCGGGGCCGACAACACCCGGTCCGGGCCGAACAGCGCCAGCACCCGGCGCAGCGCCGTCGCCTGGCGCACGCCCGCTTCCGACAACGGCCGGAGGTCGTCGTCGCCGGACCACTCGTCGCGCTTGCCCGCCTTGGCGTGGCGCACCAGCAACAGCGTCGTCAGGCCGACCGGCAGCTCGCAGAACGCGCGCAGCACCCGCACGTCCTCCGGCCGCGTCAGCAGCTTCTCCGCCGCCGTCGGTTCGAGCCAGCGCAGCTCGTCGACCTCGTCGTTCGGCGCGAACCGGCCGGACACCGCCTCCGCGGCGAAGTAGTCGACCGTCTTCGGCACCGTCCCGGCGCCGTCCCGCGACGGCACCGGGTACGCCGTGCGGGCGAGGTACCGGCCGAGGATCGCGGCGAACCCGGTCTCCTCCCGCACTTCCCGCACCGCGGCCTCGGCGATCGTCTCGCCCGGATCGAGCTTCCCCTTCGGCAGCGACCAGTCGTCGTACCGCGGGCGGTGCACCAGCGCGACCTCCGTCACGCCCCCGGCGACGCGCCACAGCACCGCGCCGGCCGCCCGTACTTCCTGGGTCATCCGGCGGCTCCGTGCAGCTTCGCCAGCTCCAGCTGGTGGTCGCGCACCCGCGAGCCGTCGGCCGGGAACGGCGACCACTCGCCGCTCGCGGTCAGCACCCAGCACCGCGTCGCCGGGTCCAGCGCGGAGTCGAAGATGTTGTCGAGCTGCGCGGTGAGCTTCGGGTCCTTGACGCGGACCAGCGCCTCGATCCGCCGGTCGAGGTTGCGGTGCATCATGTCCGCGCTGCCGATCCAGTGGGTGCCGCCCGCGCGGAAGTGGAAGACACGGGAGTGCTCCAGGAACCGGCCCAGCACCGACCGGACGTGGATGTTTTCCGACAACCCCTCGACGCCCGGCTTCAGCGCGCAGATCCCGCGGACGACGACCTCGACCGGCACCCCGGCCTGCGACGCGTGGTAGAGCGCGTCGATCACCTGCTCGTCGACCAGGGAGTTGCACTTGATCCGGATCCCGGCCTGCTGCCCGGCCCTGGCGAGCTCGATCTCCTCGCCGATCGCCCGGACGATGCCGCGGCGGATGCCGTGCGGCGACGTCAGGATCGTGCGGTAGGTGTCCTGCCGCGAATAGCCGGTGAGCACGTTGAACAGGTCGGTGATGTCCGCGCCGATGCTCGGGTCGGCCGTCAGCAGCCCGAGGTCTTCGTAGAGCCGCGCCGTCTTCGGGTTGTAGTTGCCGGTGCCGATGTGGCAGTAGCGCCGGATCGTCGAACCCTCCTGGCGCACCACCATCGACACCTTGCAGTGCGTCTTCAGCCCGACCAGGCCATACACGACGTGCACGCCCGCGCGCTCCAGCGTCCGCGCCCAGGTGATGTTGGCCTGCTCGTCGAACCGCGCCTTGATCTCCACCAGCGCGACGACCTGCTTGCCCGCCTCGGCGGCGTCGATCAGCGCGTCGACGATCGGGGAGTCACCGGACGTCCGGTACAGCGTCTGCTTGATCGCCAGCACCTTCGAGTCGGCCGCCGCCTGCTCGATGAAGCGCTGCACGCTCGTGGAGAACGAGTCGTACGGGTGGTGGACCAGCACGTCGCCCTCGCGCAGCGTCGCGAAGACGCTCTTCGGCGTCTCGCGCTCGCCGAACGCCGGGTGCGTCGCCGGCACGAACGGCCTGTCCTTCAGCTCCTTGCGGTCCACTGCGGACAGCTGGTGCAGGCAGGTCAGGTCGAGCAGGCCGGGCACCTCGACGACGTCGGCCGGGTCGACGTCCAGCTCGCGCAGCAGCAGCTCGAGCATGTGCTCGCTCATGTCCTGCGCGACCTCGAGGCGGACCGGCGGGCCGAACCGGCGCTGCGCCAGCTCGCGCTCGAGGGCCTGCAGGAGGTCTTCGTCGCGGTCTTCGTCGACCTCGAAGTCGGCGTTGCGGGTGACGCGGAAGACGTGGTGCTCGGTGACGTCCATGCCGGTGAACAGCTCGCCCAGGTGGGCGGCGATGAGCTCCTCGAGCGGGAGGAACGTCGCCGTGCGGCTGGCCCGCTCGGTCTCGACGCGCATCAGCCGCGGCACGTTGCTCGGCACCTTGACCCTGGCGAAGCGCTCGGTGCCGCCCTCGGGGTCGCGGACCGTGACCGCGAGGTTCAGCGAGAGGCCCGAGATGTAGGGGAACGGGTGCGCCGGGTCGACGGCCAGCGGCGTCAGCACCGGGAAGATCTGCTCGGAGAAGTAGCTCGACAGCCGCAGCTGGTCGGCGCCGGCCAGGTCGGCCCAGCCGACGATCCGGATGTCGTGCTCGGCCAGCTGGGGGCGCAGGTGCTTTTCGAAGGCGCCGGTCTGGCGCTCGACGAGGTCCTGGTTGCGCTTGGCGATGTAGCCGAGCTGCTCGCGCGGGGTGAGCCCGTCCGCGCTGCGCACCAGCAGGCCTGTCTCGTCGCGGCGCTTCAGGCCGGCGACGCGGACCATGTAGAACTCGTCCAGATTGGACGCGAAGATGGCGAGGAACTTCGCCCGTTCGAGCAGCGGCTGCGACTCGTCCTCGGCCAGGGCGAGCACGCGGGCGTTGAAGTCCTGCCACGAGAGCTCGCGGTTGAAGTACCGGTCGTCGGGCAGCGTCTCGACGGCGGTCGGCGCGACGGTGACCGCCGGCGGCGCCGACGGGACGGCCCGGAACTCCTCGGCGCCGCGCGGGTTGCCCTGCGTGGCGCTGCGGCGCCGCGTTGTCGACGGCGTCGCCGCGGCGGCCGTGGTCTTGCGGGTTCTGGCCTTGCCGGCGGTGGCACGGGCGGCGGTGTCGCGGGCGGTGGACTTCGACGGGACCTTCTTGGCCGCGGTCGGCTTCTTCGCCGCCGCTGCCTCCGAAGATCCGTTGGCCGGGTTCCGTCGCCTCCGCGGTGCGGGCGTGCCGCCGTCGTCTGTGCTCACGCCCCCCATTCTTCACTACGTGCCGCGGAATTGCGCAGACCGCGGTGAAGGTCAGATGAACAGCTCAGCGCGGTACGCCGAGGTGTGTTTCCCGACACCCAGGGCGCGGACGTGCGCGAGATCATCGGGGGTGTCGACGTCGCTGCGGAGGGTCGGCAGGGCCTGGCGCAGCGGGATCGCGCCGGACTCCGCGTGGCTGCGCGCCGACCCGGGACCGAACCGCGGATCGAGCGGCTCGCCTGCCGCGGCGAGCAGCAGGGTGGTGCCGGTGCCCTGCCGATCGGCGACGAAGGCCCTCCTCCCGGCCGCTTCGGCGAGGGCGGCGGTGAGGTCGCCGGCGCGCAGGGCGGGGAGGTCGGCCTGGAGGGCGCCGACGATCGTGTCCGGATCGTCGGCTTTGAGCAGGGCCGCGCCGTGGCGGAAGGCGGCGTTGAGGGTCTTTTCGGCGGGTTCTTCGACGATCTCGACCCCGAGCTCGGAGAGTGTTTTGACGGCATCCGGGTCGGCGGCGACGAGGAGGACGCGCCTGACCTGCGCACTCGAGACAACGGCGGCCAGGGTGTCCTTGGCGAGCGCCAGGACCAGGCCGGGGTGGTGGGCGGGTTCGACGGCACCACGCAGCCGCGACTTGCCGTCGCGGGGGTGTTTCATCGGCACGACCAGGTCCACGTCCACGTGTCCATCTTTACCCGAAAGCCGGGGTGGGCCGTGGTGGGCGGGGGGCGCCGATGTCATGAAAGGGTCGTTCATGGCGTCAGACGTCATGAACGACCCTTTCATGACGTCCGAAACCCCCGCGGCAAGCGAGCCGTAAGCCAACCCCCGGCCCTGCCCTGGCCAGGCTGAACCGACCCTCCCTGGACCGCCTCGAGCCCGGCGCGGCAGGATCAACCCCGGATGTGACGTGAGCGAGGAGGAGATCGTGGCCCGGCGTGAGAAGGGCGGCTTCTGGGTGGGGCTCGCCGCCGTACTGTTCTACCCGCTCACCGCTATCGGGCGGCGGGTCTACGTCGGGGCCGAGAAGATCCCGCGGCACGGGCCCGCGCTGCTCGTCATGAACCACATCTCGCACTTCGATCCCGCCGTGGACGCCGTCTTCGTGCACCGGCAGAAGCGCGTTCCGCGGTTCCTCTTCAAGGAGAGCCTGCTGCGGGCGCCGATCCTCGGGCCGATCGTCGGCGGGTCCGGGCAGATTCCCGTCTCGCGGGGGTCGGCCGCCGCCGGGGACAGTCTGAAGGCTGCTCACCAGGCTCTCGAAGACGGGAAGATCGTCGTCATCTATCCCGAAGGCACCATCACCAAGGACCCGGCCGGCTGGCCGAAGGAGTCCTTCACCGGCGCCGCGCGGCTCGCGCTGCAGAACGACGTCCCGGTCATCCCCATCGCGCGGTGGGGCACCAGCCAGATCTTCAACGGCTACACGAAGAAGTTCACGCCCTTCCCGCGCAAGACGATCACCCACTCCGTCGGCGACCCGCTCGACCTGTCCGCCTACCGCGGCGGCAACACCCGCAGCGCCACCAAACTGCGCGAAGTCACCCAGGTCATGATGGACGAGGTGACCCGGCTGCTGGCCGAAATCCGGCAGGAAGAACCGCCGGCCAAGAAGCCGGAGGACCCCGCCTGATGCGCGCCGACGTGCAGCGGGTCACCGTGCTGGGCGCCGGGTCGTGGGGCACCGCCTTCGCCAAGGTGCTCGGCGACGCCGGGCGGGACGTCACGGTCTGGGCGCGCCGGGAGCAGGTCGCCGAGGACATCCGGGAACGGCACACCAACAGCGCCTACCTGCCCGGCGTGACCCTGCCCGCGAACATCACCGCCACCAGCGACCCGGCGAAGGCCCTGCAGGACGCCCAAGCCGTCGTCCTGGCCGTGCCCAGCCAGAGCCTGCGGGCCAACCTGACCGCGTGGCGCGGGCTGCTGCCGGACGACGCGATCCTCGTCAGCCTCGCCAAGGGCGTCGAGCTCGGCACGCTCAAGCGGATGAGCGAGGTGATCGGCGAGATCGTCGGGATCGACGCCGGTGACGTCGTCGTCGTCACCGGGCCGAACCTGGCCAAGGAGATCGCCGCCGGGCAGCCGTCCGCCTCCGTGCTGGCCTGTGCCGACCACGAACGCGCCGTCGCGATCCAGCGGGCGTGCGCCAACTCCTACTTCCGTCCGTACACCAACACCGACGTCGTCGGCTGCGAGCTCGGTGGCGCCTGCAAGAACGTCATCGCGCTCAGCACCGGGATGGCCGCCGGCCTCGGCCTCGGCACCAACACGATGGCGACGCTCATCACCCGCGGCCTGGCCGAGATGGCCCGGCTCGGCGCGAAGCTGGGCGCCGACCCGCTGACGTTCGCCGGGCTCGCCGGCGTCGGCGACCTGGTCGCCACCTGCTCGTCGCCGCTTTCGCGCAACCGCACCTTCGGTGAGCGCCTCGGCCGCGGCGAGTCCCTCGAACAGGCGCAGGCGGCGGCCGGCGGGCAGGTCGCCGAGGGCGTCATGTCGTGCTCGTCGATCCGGGCGCTGGCCCAGAGCCTCGGTGTCGACATGCCGATCACCGACGCCATGCACCGCGTCTGCCACGAGGGCGTCGACCCCCGGCAGGCCGGCGCCGAGCTGCTCGGACGGTCTCAAAAACACGAGTGGTCCTGATCCGTGGGACGGCTTGACCGGGAAGGACGCGGCTGGGACTCTGGTCGCATGTTCGCGCACGCCATGTCCGAGTCGAGGGGCCGCACCGGCCTCGGCTCCGTCGTGCGCGCGTGTCGCTGTTGTCGGTGAACCCAGCCCCGGCCCAGCTCGACACCCCTTTTCTTCCCGTGAGGACCCTCATGTTCGCCGTTCCCGACAACACCCTGCTGCGTCCCGAGAACCCCGCGCTGCGCCACCCGGTGCGCGTCGCCCTCGAGGTCGCCGCCGACCGCGACCGCTGGAAGCACCTGCTGCGCTACGACCCCGACGAGCGGTTCGCGACGCTCGTGTCGAAGGACGAGCAGCAGGAGGTGTGGCTGATGAGCTGGCTGCCCGGGCAGTACACCGACCTGCACGACCACGCCTTCGCCAGCGGCGCGTTCACGGTGGTCGCCGGCCACCTCACCGAGGCCGTGGCGCGCCGCGCGCCGGACGGCCGGGCGGTCACCGAGCTGCACGCGCTTTCGGTGGGGCAGTCGCGGGTGTTCGGGCCGGGGTACGTGCACGAGGTCCGCAACGACGGCCCGGACCCGGCGATCTCGGTCCACGTCTACCGGGACGCGGGCCGCGCGATGCGGCCGTACCACCTCGACCCGGTCGAGGGCCCGATCCCGGACTGACCCGGCCAACGCTGTTGTCAGGTCGCCAGCGCCCCAATGTGGCGTTCGGTGCGTTGGACGCACCGAACGCCACATTGGGTGCGTTGGACGCAACCAACGCCACATTGGGGCGCTCGGGCGGGGCGGGGCGGGCCGGGCCGGGGCTCAGTCCAGGTTGCCGCGGGCTCGGAACTCGCGCTCGATCCGGTCCCGGTCCGCGCCGGACGCCAGCAGCGCGTGCAGCAGGATCCGCGACTTCCGGGCGTCGAGCCAGCCCGCCATCGTCGCGCCCATCGCGATCAAGCTCGACTCCGAGCCGTGGAAGCCGTACGTCGAGCGCAGTGTCGGGCCCGCGCCCGTCCGCGACGCGACGACCACCGGCAGCGACGGCACCAGCCGGGCGATCACGTCGGCCGTGCCGGCGGACACGTGACCCACGCCCGTCGCGGCGATCACCACGCCGCGCACGTCCGGCTGCGAAACCACGTGCGACAGCATCGCGCCCGAGTCGTCCAGACCCGCTTCGACGATCGGGACCAGGCCGTCGAACCGGGAACCGGACAGGGACGGCAGCCGCGGCGGTGACGGGTGGAACCAGTGCACCGCGTGCTCGACGACCATGCCGAGCGGGCCCGCCGGCGCCGACGAGAACGCCTCCAGGTGGCTCGAATGCGCCTTCCGCACCCAGCGGGCCGCGTGGACGTCGTCGTTGAGCGTCACCAGCACGCCGCGGCCCCGGCTGCGCGGGTCGGCCGCGACCGTCAGCGCGTTGCGCAGGTTCGCCGGGCCGTCCGGGCTGAACAGGCCGGCGTTGCGCATCGCCCCGGTGACGACCACCGGGACGTCCGACGGCCAGTGCAGGTCCAGGAAGTACGCCGTTTCCTCCAGGGTGTCGGTGCCCTGGACGACGACGAACCCGTCGGCGTCCTGGCGCAGGCCCCACTCGCGGCAGCGCAGCAGCGTCGCGAAGTCCAGCGACGCGCTGCCGATCCCGGCCAGCGTTTCGGCCAGGACGTCCATCGGCAGGTCGCCGAGGGCGCCGAGCAGGTCGGCCGCGCCGAACCGCGGGACGGCGCCGCCGTCGCCGTCGACCGGGGCCATCGAGATGGTGCCGCCCAACGTGGCGACCGCGATCAAAGGCATGCGGTCACCCTATTCAGCCGGTCTTGACCGCCTGGAGCGTGTAGCTCGCCGCGAGCCGTGACGGTGTGTCCTTCAGCCGCCATTCGCCGGTGTCCTCGTCGCGGACCATCTGCCCGGGCCAGCCGTTCCACGGCACGCTGTCGTGCTCGGTGAACGCCGTCAGCGTCAGGCCGTGGTCCAGCAGGGCCGTGATGATCTCGCCCAGCGAGTGGTTCCACGAGTGGGTGAGGCCGTGCTCGATCGGCCGGTCGACGGCGACGTAGGTCTCGGGGTCGTCGAACACCAGCGGCTCGGCGTGCTCGAAGTACGGGTACCGCAGCACCGCCGGGTTCGCGCCTTCGTCGTGCGCCCACAGCATCGGGTGCCCTTCGCGGATGAACAGCCGTCCGCCCGGCCGCAGCAGCCCGGCGACCACCGCCGCCCAGCGCGCCGCCGACGGCAGCCAGCACAGCGCGCCGATCCCGGTGTAGACGAGGTCGAACCGCCCGGCGCCGAGCACGTCGACGGCGTCGTACACGTTGGCCTCGTGGAAGTCGATGTCGGCAGCCGCCGCGGAAGCGAGCCGCCGCGCCTCGGCCAGCGCCGCGCCCGAGAAGTCCAGCCCGGTCATGGCCGCGCCGAGGCGGGACAGCGACACCGTGTCCGTGCCGAGGTGGCACTGCAGGTGCACCCCGCGCAGCCCGGTGAGATCACCCAGGCGCGGCCGGTCGAACCGCACGACACCGCTCAGGTGCGCCGGATCCGCGGCGAACCGGGCGAGGCCGTAGTCCGGCGACGCCGCGTGCAGCACCGCGCGCTCGTCCCAGTTGGCCTTGTTGACCGCGAACGAGTCCGTCACGACGTCGCGGCGCGCTCGGCCGCGCTCCGCAGCACGCAGAACTCGTTGCCCTCCGGGTCGGCGAGCACGGCCCAGCCCGTGCCGTCGGGGTTGCGGAGGTCGTTCACCAGCGTGGCACCGAGGCCGATGAGCCTCGAGACCTCTTCGTCGCGCGGGATGTCTGGCTGCAGGCACAGGTGGAGGCGGTTCTTCACCGTCTTCGGCTCCGGCACGCGCAGGAACAGCAGCGTCGTCCCGTCGTTCAGCTCGACGCCGACCTCGTCGTCGCCGGGGGAGTCGGTGTCCGGGATGGGTTTCCCGGTGACCTCGCTCCAGAACTGGCACAGCGTGTACGGCTCGGCGCAGTCGACGGAAATGTTCAGCACGGACGACGGCATGGCGCTCCTCGAAGTCGGATACGTCCGAGTCTGGCCCAGCCGCTCCGGGAGGGCGAACCGATTTACGACGCCAGCGCCAGCCCCGCCGTCCGGTGCACGCGGCGGCTGTCGTCGACGATGAGGATCTCGCAGTCCGGCCGGTCGGCCGCCCAGGTGATGCCCTCCGCGCCCATCGCGAACGCCGCCGTGGCCAGCGCGTCCGCCGTCACCAGGTCGCCGGCCACCACCGTGACGCTCATCAGGCCCGTCGCCGGGGTGCCGGAGCGGCCGTCGAGGATGTGGGACCCGCGCTCGTACGCCGCCGACGTCGCGATCGCGCCGTTGCGCGACTCCAGGACAGCGCACACCGCCAGGGGCTGCTCGGGGTGGCGCACCCCGACCCGCCACGGACGGCCCGGCTCCGGCTCGCCGGCGGTGACGACGTCGCCGCCGGCGTTGAGGCAGAACGTCGTCGCGCCCTCGGCCTTCAGCATGTCGGCCGCGCGCTGCACCGCCCAGCCCTTGACGACCGCGCACGGGTCGAGGCCGCGGCCGGGCAGCCGCGCGCGGAACGCGCCGCCGGAGAGCTGTTCGTAGTACGCGCAGAGCTCCAGCACCTCCAGGAGGTCGTCGCTCAGCTCCGCCGCCGTCAGCTCGCCGCGGTCGTACCGGCTGACCTCGCTGCCGGTCTTGAACGGGCTGAACCGGGCGTCGACGTCGCGGAACCACGCGAAGACGTCGTCGACGACCTCGGCGAAGTCGCCTTCGTCACGCAGGTCGAGCGAGATCGGCAGGCCCATCACCTGTTCGACGCGGGTGGTCATCGCTGCTTTCCTCTCGCGTCGATCGCGGCCTGCAGCGACGTCTTGTACGACTCGCTCGTCTCGGTGGCGCCGGTCACCGTGTCGATGTCGGCGCTCTGCGCCTTGATCGCTTCTTCCTGCAGCTTCGGGAGCGCGGTGAGCGACCGGCCGCTGTCCGGGGCCTGCAGCAGGGTGATGACGGCGATCCGCGAGCCGGTGAACGTCACCTGCACCTGCACGGTGCCGTACCGGCTGGACTCCGCGCTGCCCTGCGTGGTCACCGTCTCGTTCGCGGTGTCGCGAGTGGCCGGTGTGTCCGAAGTGGACGACGTCGGCGGCGCGGACGAAGTGGCCGGAGCCTCCGGAGCGGTGGTCGGCGGAGCGGCCGATGTGGACGGTGCGGTGACGGCAGGCGGTGGTGCCTGCGCGATGGCGGAGGTGTTCTGCACCGGCCCGGGCTCGAACCGCCAGACCGCGATGAACCCGGCGATCGACAGCGCGACGACGAAAATGGTCTTCTTCACAGCAGCTTCCCCCTAGGCCGCGAGGCTGAATCGTTCGGCGTGGACCTGGGAGTTCGGCACCTTCAGCTCACGCAGGCTGCGCAGCACCGCGGAAGTCATCCCGGGCGGGCCGCAGACGAACACGTCCCGTTCGTGCACGTCCGGCACCATCATGTGCAGGTTCGCCGGCCCGAGCATCACCCCGCGCGGCCCGACCGCCTGGTCCGGTCCGGTGAGGAGGCTCACCATGGCGCCGCGTGCCTTGGCCAGCTCGTTGAGCTCCGGCAGCAGCACCGCGTCGGCCTGGTTGCGCACCCGGTACAGCACGACGACGTGGCCGTCGATGTCCTCCAGCAGCGCCCGGATCGGCGTGATGCCGACGCCGCCCGCCACGAGCAGCGCGTTGGGCCGCGTCTGGTGGATCGTGGTGAAGGCGCCGTACGGGCCTTCGGCGAACACGCGCGTCCCGACGCGCAGATTGCGCAGCCCCGCGCTGGAATCGCCGAGCGCCTTCGCGGTCAGCCGCAGCGAACGGCCGTCGGGCGCGGCCGACAGCGAGAACGGATTCGCCTGCCACCACCGGTCCTTGGTCAGGAACCGCCACAGGAAGAACTGCCCCGCCTTGGCGGGCAGCTTGTCCAGGCGCTTGCCGGACATGTACACCGAGACGACGTCCGGCGACTCGGAAACCACCGCCGTGACACGCAGCTGGTGACGCAGGTTCCGCCACAGCGGCAGCACCACGCGCCCGAGGAGCACGGCCGCGCCGGCTCCGAGCCAGAGCGTCCACCAGTACGCCTTCGCCGTCTCCGAACCGGCGAACGACTGGCCCAGTGCCATCTGGTGCGTGAAGGCCAGGAACACCGCGGCGTAGGTGTAGAGGTGGATGAAGTGCCACGTCTCGTAGGCCAGCCGCTTGCGGGCGAACTTCGCCGAGGCGGCGCCGACGATGAGGATCACGGCGAAGGCGACCAGCGCCCGCAGGATCCCCTCGAGGGTGTTGGCCATCTCGACCAGTTCGTCGACGACGCCCTTGTCCGTGACCTCCGCGTAGCCCATGGTGATGAACACCAGGTGCGCCAGCAGGGTCCAGAGGATCGTGAAGCCGGTCCAGCGGTGCCAGGTGGTCAGCCGGTCCATCCCGAGCCGTCGGTCCAGCCAGGGCAGCCGGGCCACCAGCAGCAGCTGGACCGCCATCGCCAGCGCGCCGTACATCCCGGCGAGCCTGCCGATCGTGATCAGCACGTTCTGCGAAACCCCGGCCTGCACGAACAGCACGGTGACGGCGGCCACGTTGGCGCCCAGGAAAAGGAAGAGGCCGGATTTCGCGGCGATCCGGGGGCGGATCGCCGGGCGCGCGGCCTCGGCGGTCTGCGTCATGGTGGTCACACGGATCCCCCTTCGGTTCGGTTCACGAAGGCCAGCCTCGCCGCCCGTGCTGTGGCGAGTCTGGGTGCCGGCTGTCGGAATCCTGTCGGCCGCCGCCTCGGGTCGCCCGGCGCGCTCGCGGCGGGAGAAGATGCAGGGGTGCAGACTCCCGACCCCGTGCGCCTGCTCGTCGTCGACGACGAGCCGCACATCGCCGACCTCGTCGCCACCGTCGCCCGGTACGAGGGCTGGCAGGCGGTCACGGCCGGCACCGGCCAGGCCGCGCTGAGCCGGGCCGCGGAGTTCGGGCCGGACATCGTCGTGCTCGACCTGATGCTGCCCGACCTCGACGGCTTCACCGTGCTCGACCGCCTGCGCGCGAACGGCAATGCCGTGCCCGTGGTCTTCCTCACGGCCAAGGACGCGACGGCCGACCGGATCGCCGGGCTCACCCGCGGGGGTGACGACTACCTCGTGAAGCCGTTTTCGGTCGAGGAGCTGATGGCGCGGCTGCGGGCGGTGCTGCGGCGCAGCGCCGGGCTCGCCCACCAGCCCGAGGCGCGCGGCGCCGTGCTGCGGGTCGGGGACCTGACGCTCGACGAGGACACCCGCGAGGTCCGCCGCGGCGACGTCCTGGCCGAGCTGACGCCGACCGAGTACGAGCTGCTGCGCTACCTGATGCGCCGTTCGCCCGCGGTGCTGACCAAGGCGCAGATCCTCGACCACGTCTGGGAGTACGACTTCGGCGGCCGGTCCAATGTGGTCGAACTCGTCATTTCGCACCTGCGGCGCAAGGTCGACGCGGGCGACGGCGAGCCGCTGATCCACACCGTGCGCGGCGTCGGCTACGTCGTGCGGCAGGCGCACCGGTGAAGCGCTTTTTCGTCCGGTGGTACGGAGCCTGGCAGCGCACCCGGCTGGGCACCCGGATCACCCTCGGCCTCGGGGCGCTCGCGCTGGTGGTGTTCGCGGCCGTGGGCGTCACGACGGTCGGGATCATGCACGACTACCTCGACCGGCGGCTCGACGAACAGCTGACCAAGAGCCAGAACACGCAGCTGCCGCAGCTGCGCCAGACGCACGGCTCGCCGCAGTCGGTGTACTCCTGGTACTCGGCGCTGTACAAGGTCACCGGCGGGGTCGCCGTGCCGGAGCCGGGCGGCCGGCTGCCGGGTGACGCGAAGCAGCTGGCGAAGATCGCCGCCGACGCGGTGGGCGGCGATGTCACCCGCACCGTCTACCTGCGCGACGACGGCCCGTACCGGGTGCGGGCGTGCCCGGTCGACGTCGACTCCGTGCTGCTCTCGGCCGCGCCGCAGAAGGACCTCGAAGGCACCGTCCAGCAGCTGATCTGGGTGGAGGTCGGCGCGTTCGCGCTCGCGCTGGGCGTGCTGGTGGTCGTGGGACGGCTGGTGCTGCGCCGCGGCCTGCGCCCGCTGGCCGACATGGCGGGCACCGCGCACGACATCGCCTCGCACGACCTCACCGCCAACCCGGACCTGCCGGTGCGCGCGGCGGGCGCCGGCGGCGGCGCCGAGGTCGAGGAGCTGCGGACGGCGTTCAACGTGATGCTGGCCCACATCGACACCTCGCTGGCCGCGAAGACGGAGGCCAACGAGCGGCTGCGCCGGTTCGTCGCGGACGCTTCGCACGAGCTGCGGACGCCGCTGACGTCGATCCGCGGGTACGCCGACCTGTTCCGCTACGCCGCGGCGAACGAGCCGGCCGAGCGCGAGGCACACCTGGCGAAGATCCGCGAGGAGACCGCGCGGATGACCGTGCTCGTCGACGACCTCCTGCTGCTGGCCCGGCTCGACGCGCGGGCCGCCGAGACGCCGTTGCGGCCCGAGCGCGTCGACCTGGCCGAGCTGGCCGGGGACGCGGCGGACGCGTTCGCCGCCGGGCGGCCGGACCACCCGCTGACTTCGGCGTTCTCGACGGCGTTCGTGGACGCCGACCCGGTCCGGCTGCGGCAGGTGCTGGACAACCTGCTGGCCAACGCGGCCGTGCACACGCCGCCCGGGACGTCGGTGCACGTCTCGGTGGCCGCGGCGGATGGATCCGCGGTGGTGGAGGTCACCGACTCCGGACCCGGGATCGCGGTGGCCGATCAGGAGCGGATCTTCGACCGGTTCTTCCGCGTCGACGACTCCCGCACCCGCGGCAACGGCGGCACCGGCCTCGGGCTGTCGGTGGTCCATTCCCTGGTCACGGCGCACGGCGGCACGGTCTCGGTGACGTCGTCGCCGGGCCGGACCACGTTCAGCGTGCGGTTGCCGCTCGCGCGGTGACGTGCTCCGGGGTGGTCCAGCCGGGCGAGAGGTCTTCGGACGGTTCGGGCGCGCCGTAGACCGTCCGGACCGGGAGCACGCCGGCCCAGGCGGTGTCGGCCTCGACGTCTTCGGGTTCGTCGTCCGGGCCTTCGGCGCGCATCTTCACCGACGCCTCGGCGAGGTCCAGCGCGAGCACCGACACCGCGGCGAACTCCTTGGCGTTGACTTCGCGCGCGTGCTCCCACGAGCCCGGCGCGAGGTGGTCGGTGAGCACCTTGAGGCCGTGCCTCTTCGCGTCGGCGTCGAGGACCGGCGTGGCCTGGCCGAGGATGACGGCGCTGCGGTAGTTCATCGAGTGGTTGTTGACCGAGCGCGAGTAGACGATGCCGTCGAGGAGCGTCACGGTCACGCAGACGTCGAGGCCGTGCGCGGCGGTGCGGAGGCTGGCCGCGCCGGTCGAGCCGTGCAGGTAGAGCGTGTCGCCGTCGCGGCCGTAGCCGGTGGGGAGGACCAGTGGAACGCCGTCGCGGACGACCCCGAGGTGGCAGATCAGGCCTTCGTCCAGGACGGCGTGCAGCGCGGAGCGGTCGGTGACGGCGCGGTGCTTCTTGCGGCCGAGCGTGGTGCGGGGCGTGGTCGACAACATGCGACCAGCGTCTCCCGGTCCAGTGGCCTCGGAAAACGGCCACTTCTCGTACACTTGGGAAGTCCACTTCTCGTTCGGGGAGGTCCTCGTGTCCGACACCGCGCTCCCGGTGAGCCTCGACCGGTCGGCGGTGACGCCGCTGGCGGTGCAGCTGGCGGACGCGCTGCGCGAAGCGGCGGCAAGCGGCCACCTGCGCGGCGGCGACCGGCTGCCTTCGACGCGGGCCTTGGCGGGACGGCTCGGCGTCAGCCGCACGGTGACCTCGGCGGCGTACGAACAGCTGCACGCCGAGGGCTGGATCGCGGGGCGCCACGGCTCCGGCACGTACGTGACGACGCCGCCGTCTTCGTCGGCCTCCTCGGTGCCGGCGCCCGCTGTCCCGGCGGTCGAGGCGGTTTCGCCGGTGCTGCTGGACCTCGGCCCGGGGACGCCGTGGGCGGCCGGGCTGGACCGCGCGGCCTGGCGCCGGGCCTGGCGGGCGGCGGCGGACCCGGAGCCCCTGGTCCGCGCCCACCGCGCCGGGCTGCCGGAGTACCGCGCGGCGGTGTCGGAGCACCTCCTGCGGCACCGAGGCTTGGCGGCGGGCTCGGTCCTGGCGACGGGCGGCACGACGGCGGCGGTGGTCGAGCTGGCGGCGGCGGTGCTGGAGCGCGGGGACGTCGTCGCGGTCGAGGAACCGGGGTACCAGCGGGCGGTGCAGGCGTTCCGGCGGGCCGGGATGCGGGTGGTGGGCGTGCCGGTGGATCTTGAGGGGCTGCGTCCTTCGGCGATTCCTCCGGACGCCAGGGCGGTCTACTGCTCGCCGGCCCACCAGTACCCAATGGGCAGCAGGCTGAGCGCGGCCCGGCGGGTGTCGCTGGTGGAGCGCGCGCGTGCTGACGGGATGCTGGTCATCGAGGACGACTACGACGGCGAGCTGCGGTTCGACGTGGCACCGCTGCCGATGCTGGCGGCGCTGGCACCGGACGTGGTGGTGCACCTGGGGACGACGTCGAAGATCTTGACGCCCACTTTGGGTGCGGGCTGGATGGTGGCCCCGGAGGCGATCACGTCGGCGGTGCTGGCGTACCGCGACCTGACGGGGACACGGCCGTCACCGGCGGGACAGCGGGTGCTGTACGAGTTCGCGCGAAACGGCGACCTGGGACGTCACCTGCGAAAGCTGCGCCGCGAGATGGCGGAGAGGCGGACCCTGCTGGCGGGGGCCTTGTCGGCGGCGGAGGTGCCGGTGCGGGGTGACGACGCGGGGGCGCACCTGGTGGTGCCGTTTTCGTCGGCTTCGGTGGAGGCTTCGGTGATCGCGGCGGCCGAGCGGCGCGGGATCCGGTTGGACGGGCTGGCGCGGCACTTCGCCGGGACGCCGTCGGCGCACGGGGTGGCGATCGGGTACGCGGGGTGTTCGCGGGAGGCTTTGGTGGCGGCGTTGCCGACACTGGTGGCTTTGCTGCGGTGAGGCTTTGGTGGCTTTGCTGCGGGTGAGGCGTTGTCCACAGTTTGGTGGGGCTGTGGACAAGGTGGCCCGGTCGGCGCATTCCGCGGCCTCGGCGTCGGTCGCTGCCGATACGCTCAATTCGGTGGGCGGTTCCCCCTGGGAGGGCGGGTGCGGCCGGGGGTCCGGCGGTTCCTTGGGAGGGCGGGTGCGGCCCGGCGCCGGCGGTTCGCTGGGAGGGCGGGTGCGGCCGGGGGCCGGCGGCATGACCGGCACCCACCCAGACCTCCCCCGCCACCCCGATCCGAAGCCGGCACGCGGACGGTGGTGCCGGGTCAAGGCACGCTTTCCCGCCTTGACGCGGTACCACCGTCCGTAGTGACAATCGAGCTTCGGGGTGGTGGACCAACGACAATTTCGCCGGAACTGAGCCGAAAGCCGCCAACTCCGAAACCCACCAACCCCTCGACACACAAGACGTACCAACCCCGTCACCGGTTGCGTTCACCGCACCGGGCTCGGCTGTTCGCTGAGGTCACCGGGTACGGTGGCTCACCATGAGCGAGAAGATCCGGGTGGCCGTCGTGTTCGGTGGGCGCAGCAGCGAGCACACCATCTCGTGCCTGTCCGCCGGGAGCGTCCTCGGCCACCTCGACCCCGAACGGTTCGAGGCCGTCCCCGTCGGGATCACCCGCGCGGGCCGGTGGGTGCTCGGCACCGGTGACTCCGCTCAGCTCGCCATCCGCGGCCGCGAACTGCCGTCCGTCGACGACGGCAAGGGGCTCGTCCTCGCCGGCGATCCCTCCAGCCAGGGCCTCGTCGCCGTGGAACCCGGGCGGGAAAGCGAAATGCTGTCGCAGGTCGACGTCGTCTTCCCCGTCCTGCACGGCGCCTTCGGCGAAGACGGCACCATCCAGGGGCTGCTCGAACTCGCCGGCATCCCGTACGTCGGGCCCGGGGTGCTCGCCAGCGCCGCCGCCATGGACAAGGAAACCGCCAAGAAACTCCTTGCCGCCGAAGGGCTTCCGGTCGGCACCTACCGGGCTCTCCGGCGAAACCAGTCCACTTTGGACGACCAGGAGAAGGAAGCCCTCGGCCTCCCCGTCTTCGTCAAGCCCTCGCGGGCCGGCAGCTCCGTCGGGATCTCGCGCGTCGCCGACTGGGCCGAGCTGGACGCCGCCGTCGAACTCGCCCGGGCCACCGATCCCAAGGTGCTCGTCGAGGCCGCCGTCGTCGGGCGGGAAGTCGAGTGCGGTGTCCTCGAATTCCCGGACGGCCGCGTCGAAGCCTCGCTGCCTGCCGAGATCCGTGTCCTCTCCGAAGACGAAAACGCCTGGTACGACTTCGAAACCAAGTACCTCGGCGACGACGCCGAACTCGACATCCCGGCCAAGCTCGACGACGCCCTCACCGAGAAGCTCCGCGCGATGGCCGTCGAAGCCTTCCGGGCGCTGGACTGCCAGGGCCTGGCCCGCGTCGACTTCTTCGTCACCGAAGACCACGAGCTGATCATCAACGAGGTCAACACCATGCCGGGCTTCACGACGAAGTCCGCCTACCCGAAGATGTGGGAGGTCACCGGCATGGACTACGCGACGCTGCTGACCACCCTCGTCGAGACGGCGATCGCCCGCGGAACCGGCCTCCGCTAAAGCTAGGAGAACCGCAGCGGCTGCGGAGCCAGCTTCGCGGCCACCGCGTCCGAGACGGCCTGCAGTGGCCCGGTCCCGGCGCTGTCCGGCACCGTCAGCGCCGCGTAGACCTCGCGGTCCACCACGTACCACGTCGACGTGCCCTCGCCCGGCACCTGCAGCCACTGCACCTTGTTCACCAGCCGCAGCTGCGCCGTCGGCGTCAGCTCCGGCGGCCGGTCGAGGCCGCAGCGCAGCACCACGGGATCCTCCGCACCCCAGGCCACCGTCGCCGGCGGGGCCGGGGACGCCAGGGTGCGCACCTTCAGCGCCGTCCCGTTCGAGGTCAGCTCGGTGGGCACGGCGCCCAGCAGCGTCGTGCACGCCGGCGCCCCCGCGGCAGGCGCCGGCACGGCGACGAGCGGCAACGGGCCGGCCAAGGAGTCCGGGGAGGGCCGCGTCAGCGCGAAGACGGCGACGGCGACCGCCAGGGCCACGGCGAGCGCGGCCGCCGTGACGAGCACCACTCGCGGCGGTGCACCAGTGTCGGAATCAGGCACCCGACCACTACACCACTGGTCAGAGGTGGACCACCGGGCAGGTCAGCGTCCGCGTGATGCCCTCCACGTTCTGCACCTTCGCCACGACGAGCTGGCCCAGCTGGTCGACGTTGTCGGCGGCCGCGCGGACGATGACGTCGTACGGTCCGGTGACATCCTCCGAGCTGGTCACACCCGGGATGCTGGAGATCTCGGCAGCCACCGCGGCCGCCTTGCCGACCTCGGTCTGGATGAGGATGTATGCGTGGACCACGGCGCGCCCTTTCGTCGGGATCGATCGGCTCAAGGTAGGAACGTCATCAGCAACGTATCGCCAGCTCATCGAAAAACATAGGGCATCCGACTATCGGTGATCGATCTTTGTCCCGGTAGAGAAAGCAGAGGTGACCGGTGTCACCGAACGACGGAACGGTCGCCGAGACCGGCGAGTTCGCGCTCATCCGAGCCGTCACCGAAGGACGGCGCCAGCCGCCGGGCACGCTGCTCGGCCCGGGCGACGACGCCGCCGTCGTCGCGGCCCCGGACGGCCGCGTGGTCGCCGGCACCGACGTCCTCGTCCAGGGTGTCCACTTCCGCCTGGACTGGTCCACGCCCGAGCACGTCGGGCGCAAGGCCGTCGCGGTCAACCTCGCCGACATCGCGGCCATGGGCGCCACGCCGACCACCGTCCTGGTCGGGCTCGCCTGCCCGCCCGACACCCCGCGCGAAGTCGTCATCGGGCTGGCCGACGGCATGTGGGCCGAGGCCGAGCGCGCCGGTGTCGGCGTCTCCGGCGGCGACATGGTCCGCGCCGACCAGCTCGTGATCAGCGTCACGGCGCTCGGCGACCTCGGTGACCGCGAGCCGGTGACGCGCTCGGGCGCCCGGCCGGGTGACGTCGTCGCCGTCAACGGGCGGCTCGGCTGGGCCGCGGCCGGCCTGGCCGTGCTCGGCCGCGGCTTCCGGTCCCCGGTCGGCGTCGTCAACGCCCAGCGCTGTCCGGAACCGCCCTACGAAGCCGGGCCGCGCGCCGCGCTCGCCGGGGCCACGGCCATGATCGACGTCTCCGACGGCCTGCTCGCCGACCTCGGCCACATCGGCGAGGCCTCCAGCGTCGGCATCGACGTCCGCACCGGCGACCTCGACATCCCCGCCCGGCTCACCGAGGTCGGCGCCGCCCTCGGCGCGGACCCCCTGGACTGGGTCCTCACCGGCGGCGAGGACCACGCGCTGGCGGCCACGTTCCCGCCCTTCACCGAGCTGCCCGACGGCTGGCGCGTGATCGGCGTCGTCACCATGCCCGAGTCCGGGATCACCGTCGACGGGAAACCGTTTTCGCGAGAAGCCGGATGGACGCACTGGCGCTGATCTAGGCTGCGGAAGCGTGAGAATCGTTCCGGTCCCCTACGACCACCCCGACGCGGCCAAGCTCATGGCCGCGGTGCAGCAGGTGTACGTCGAGCGCTACGGCAGCGAGGACGCCACCCCGATGAGCCCCGCGGACTTCGACCCGCCGGAGGGCCTGTTCCTGGTCGGCTACCAGGGCGACGAAGCGGTCGCCTGCGGGGCGTGGCGCGCCCACGACGGCCCCGCGCCCGACTTCCAGGACGGCGACGCCGAGTTCAAGCGCATGTACGTCGCGGATTCCGCCCGCGGCCGCGGCTTCGCGCGGATGATCCTGTCCGAGCTGGAACGCACGGCGGCGCTGTGCGGCCGCAAGCGCGCGGTCCTGGAGACCGGGACCAAGCAGCCGGAGGCGATCGCGCTCTACACGTCGTCGGGCTACGTCGAGATCCCCAAGTTCGGCGTCTACAAGGACGAGCCGGACAGCCGCTGCTTCGGCAAGGACCTCACCTCGGTGTGAGCTTCAGCAGGGCCGCCGCATGGGGCCGCAGGGAGGCGAAAACGGAGCCGACGGCAGTGCCCGTCTCTCGGCGGGCCCACAGGTCCCGCACGTGCCAGGAGCCGGGGATCGAAGCCGAGACGGTCGCGGTGGTGCTGCCGGTGTTGAGCAGCACCACCGCGAAACCGCCGTCGCTCAAGGGTTTTCCCCACACCTGGTAGCCGGGGCCGGTGGCCAGCTGCCGCCCCTGGCTGCCCGCGAAGTCCTGGTCGACGGCGATCACCTCGGCGTTGCCCAGCGTCGCGAGGTCGGCGTCGCTCAGCTTCGCCGGGTCGGTGCCGGCGAACAGCGGCGCGTTCAACACGGCCCAGACGCTGAAGTGCGCGCGCGACTCGTCGGCGGTCAGCGTGCCGTTGCCGACCTGCAGCATGTCGGGGTCGTTCCAGCCGCCGGGGGAGCCAGTGTGGACGGCGACGGCGGCTTGCTGGTCGATCGTCGCCAGCACGGAGTCCCAGGTCGGGACCAGGTCGTTCGTGGTGCGCCACAGGTTCGCCACCGGCCGCGCCCAGGTCCACGGGCTGGAGACGCCGTACTCGGAGATCGCGTAGACGATCGGGCGGGGCAGCGCGGCCAGCTCGTCGCGCATCTTCTCGAACGCCGCTTTCCGGTCGAGGCCGTCGACGGTGTCGGCGTAGCACCAGTCGTACTTGAGGTAGTCGACGCCCCAGCGGTCGAACGTCTCGGCGTCCTGGCGTTCGTGGCCGAGCGAGCCGATGCCCGACGCGGGGTAGGCGTCGTTGGCCATGGCGCAGGTCCGGCTGCCGGGCACGGCGTAGATGCCGAACAGCAGGCCGCGCGAGTGGACGTAGTCGGCGAGGTCGGCGATCCCGTGCGGGAACCGCTTCGGGTCCGCCTGCAACGAGCCGTCGGCGGCCCGGGTGGGCGCCTGCCAGCAGTCGTCGACGACGACGTACTGGTATCCCGCGTCACGCAGGCCGGTGTCGGCGAGCGCGTCGGCCGCGTGCTTCACGACGTCCTCGGTCAGGTCGTAGCAGCGGACCTGGTTCCAGCTGTTCCAGCCCATCGGCGGCGTCGCGGCCAGGCCGTTCGCCAGTGCCGGGGACGCCGTGGGCAGGCTGAGCAGCCACGTCAGCACGACGAGGAGGAGCACGAGCAGGCTGGTTTTCGGTGTCGGGGCGATGGCGTGATCCAATCGCACGGCACGTGAAACCGCAGTCACCCGGAGGCGGCATGCCGATCTACGCACTCGGTTCGCTCGAGCCGACGATCCACCCCGACGCCTACGTCCACCCGGACGCGACGGTCATCGGCGACGTCCGGATCGGCGCTTTCGCGTCCGTCTGGCCGCAGACGGTCCTGCGCGGCGACCACGGCTACATCGAGATCGGCGAGCGGTCGAACGTCCAGGACGGCTGCGTCCTGCACTGCACCGAGCGGCACCCGACGATCCTCGGGCCGTCGTCGGCGATCGGGCACGCGGTGCACGTCGAGGGCGCGACGATCGGCACCGGCTGCCTGATCGCCTCGGGCTCGGTGGTGCTGAACGGTTCGGTGATCGAGGACGGCGGCATGGTCGGCGCGGGCGCGGTGCTCTCCTACGGTTCGCACGTGAAGACCGGCGAGATCGCGTTGGGTGTGCCGGGGAAGACGCGGGAGAACAAGTCGTTCGGTCCCGAGAACATCGCGATGGTGGTCGAGTCCTACGTCCAGCGGGCGCAGCGGTTCAAGGCGGAACTGAGGCGGCTCGACCCGCTCGGGTGACGCCGGCCACGCCCGGTAGGCTTGCGCGCCGTGACCGCACGACCGCTGCAGGACATCGTCGAGGCAGGCTGGGCGCAAGCCCTCGAACCGGTGGCGCCGCAGGTCGCCGCGATGGGGGAGTTCCTCCGCGCGGAGATCGCCGCGGGCCGCACCTACCTGCCGGCGGGCGAGCACGTGCTGCGGGCGTTCAAGCAGCCGTTCCACGACGTCCGCGTGCTGATCGTCGGCCAGGACCCGTACCCGACGCCGGGCCACGCGGTGGGCCTGAGCTTTTCGGTGGCGCCGGACGTCCGGCCGATCCCGAAGAGCCTGGTCAACATCTACAAGGAGTACGTCGACGACCTCGGCCACCCGCTGCCCTCCAACGGCGACCTGACGCCGTGGGCCGAGCAGGGCGTGCTGCTGCTCAACCGGTCGCTGACCGTGCAGCCCGGGAAGTCGAACTCGCACCAGGGCAAGGGCTGGGAAGCGGTCACCGAGCAGGCGATCAAGGCCCTCGCGGCCCGGTCCGAGCCGATGGTGGCGATCCTCTGGGGCCGCAACGCCCGCAACCTGCGGCCGATGCTGGGCGAGGTCCCGTGCATCGAGTCGGCGCACCCGAGCCCGCTGTCGGCGCACAACGGCTTCTTCGGCTCGCGGCCGTTCAGCCGGGCCAACCAGCTGCTGGAGCAGCAGGGTGCGGCGCCGGTCGACTGGAAGCTTCCCTAGGTCCGCGTGTCCGGATCGGCGTGACGGCTCCGACCAGGGGGTAAACAGACCTTGGAGGACCCCATGAACGTCACTTCGGCCGACGGCACGTCGATCTTCTTCGAGCAGCGCGGCGACGGGCCGCCGGTGATCCTGATCGGCGGCGCGTTCAACGACCGCACGACCACGGTGGGCTTGGCCGAAGTCCTGGCCGGCGACTTCACGGCGGTCACCTACGACCGCCGAGGCCGCGGGGACAGCGGCGACGCTCCGGAGTACGCCGTCGAGCGCGAGATCGAGGACCTCGCGGCGCTGATCGCCCACGTGGGCGGGACGGCGTCGGTGTTCGGCCACTCGTCGGGCGCGATCCTGGCCCTGGAAGCCGCTGCGACGGGCATCGGGATCGAACGCGTGGTGGCGTACGAGCCGCCGTACGCGACCGGCGAGCACCCGCGGGCCGACGTCGTCGACGAGGTGCGGGCGCAGCTGGCGGCGGGGGACCGCGACGGCGCGGTGGCGACGTTCCTGCAGGTCGCGGGCACGCCGGCGGAGATGATCGAGGGGATGAAGACCGCGCCGGTCTGGGGCTGGTTCACGGCGCTGGCGCACACGCTGCCGTACGACCTGACGATCTGCGGCCGCGACGCCCGCCCGCGCGACTCGCTGGCCCGCATCGCGGTCCCGGCCCTGGTGATCGGCGGCGGCGCGAGCGACGAGGCACTGCGGTCAGGCGCCCGCGCGGCGGCCGAGGCGGTGCCGGGAGCGCGTCACGAAACGCTCGAAGGCCAGGACCACGGCGTGCTCCAGTTCCCGGAGACGCTGAAGTCGTTGCTGACCGATTTCCTGAAGTAGGACATGAAAATGGCGGGTGCTCCGAGGAGCACCCGCCATCCCAAACTCCTCGGCGTCAGCCGCGAACGACCTTGCCCGCCTTGATGCACGAGGTGCACACGTTCAGGCGCTTGCGCTGGGACACACCCACCTTGGCGTGGACGGTCTGGATGTTCGGGTTCCACCGGCGGTTGGTACGGCGGTGGGAGTGCGAGACCGACTTGCCGAAGCCGGGTCCCTTGCCACAGACGTCGCACACGGCAGCCACGTCGAACTCCTTTGGATCTGGGTCATAGAAATGAGCCCAGATGCACTGGGCAACTCGACCATAGTAACTACTGCGTTCGAGGGCCCCGGCACCGGGTCGATACGCTGCCTCGGACCGGTCAGGAGGTTACGGGGTGCGGGTGCTGGACGCGGCGGCGGTGTCCGCCTGGGCTGCGGGTTGCGTGCGCAGTCTCGCGAGCCTGCGGCCGGCCATCGACGAGATCAACGTCTACCCCGTCGCCGATTCCGACACCGGCTCCAACATGCTCTTCACGATGACCGGCGCGGCCCGGGAACTCTCCGAAGCCACCCCGGAAACCGCGGACGAGGCGCTGAAGATCCTCGCGCGCGGCGCGGTCGCCTCGGCCAAGGGCAACTCCGGCGTGATCCTTTCCCAGGTAGTGCGCGGGCTGGCCGACCGCGCCGAAGGCGACCTGGACGGTCCCTGGCTCGCGGACGCCCTGGGGCACGCCGACGAGGTCGCCACCGGTGCCGTCAGCCGCCCGGTCGCCGGGACGATCCTCACCGTCCTGCACGCCGTCGCCCTCGCCGTGCGCGGCGACACCCGAACGCTCGACGAAGTGGCCGAAGCAGCCGCGAAAGAGGCCGCGCACGCCCTCGAAAAGACGCCCGAGCAGCTGCCCGCGCTGGCCAGGGCCGGGGTCGTCGACGCCGGGGCACGCGGCCTGGTCGCCGTGCTCGACGCGCTGGTCGGGGTGCTCACCGGTGCGCCGGTCGAGCAGGAACACCCCCTCGAAGTGCACGCGCACGCCCACGACGAGGTCTACGCCTGGGAGGTCATGTACCTCCTGGACGGCGTCGACGAGGCGAGCCTGCCGACCCTGCGCAAGGAGCTGAGCGGCCTCGGCGACAGCGTCACGGTGGCCGGCGACGGTTCGGGCAGCCACGCCGTGCACGTCCACTGCGCCGACATCGGCGCCGCCATCGAGGCCGGGCTCGCCCTCGGCCGCCCGCGCAGGATCCGGGTCGAACCGCTGCTCACGCCGACGCCGATCGAGCCGGGCGGCGGGATCGACCGCACGGTCGTCGCCGTCGTCCACGGCGGCGCGCTGGCCGAGCTGCTGCGTGCCGAAAGCATCCCGGTGCTCGCCGTGCCCGAGGGCGCGACGCCGAGCGTCGAGGACATGATCGGCCTGCTCAACGAGGCCGCCGGGCAGCAGGTGACCGTGCTGCCGGGCAGCGTCGCGCTCACCGCCGCGGCCGACACCGCCGCCGGGCACGCGATGGCCGCCGACCGGGACGTCGTGGTCATCCCGTGCGCCTCGCCGGTGCAGGTGCTGGCCGCCCTCGCCGTGCACGACGCCGGGCGCCGCACCAACGACGACGTCGTCGCGATGGCCGAAGCGGCCGCCGCCACCAGGCGTGGCGAACTGCGGATCGCCCAGGAGGAGTCGCTAACCTGGGTGGGCCGGGCCCAGTCCGGTGACGTGGTCGGCCTGGTCGACGACGAGGTGGTGCTGATCGAGCCCGCGCCCGCGTCCGAGACGAACCTGGTCGCGGCCGCGATGAAGGTGCTGAACCGGATGCTGGCGCTCGGCGGCGAGCTGGTGACGGTGCTGAGCGGGGCGGCGGCTCCGCCGGGGGTCGCCGAGGAGCTCGCCGAGCAGCTGCGGGTGGAGCACCCGGAGGTGGAACTGGCCGGCTACGCCAGCGGCCAGACCGGCGCCGTTCTGCTGATGGGAGTCGAATAGCGAGATGGCCGGACTGCGCGACAAGCTGCCGCTGCTGCTGGGCGCCAAGACGGCGAAGGCGCTCGCCACGTCGTTGGACATCGAGACGGTCAGCGACCTGCTGCGCCACTACCCGCGCCGCTACGCCGAGCGTGGCGAGCTCACCGACATCCACGGCCTCGAGCTGGGCGAGCACGCCACCGTGCTGGCCCGCATCGAAAAGGTGAGCAAGCGGCGGATGAAGGCACGCAACGGGACCATCCTCGACATGGTCATCACCGACGGGAAACGCCGGCTGACCTGCGCGTTCTTCAACCAGGCCTGGCGGGAGAAGGACCTCGTCCCCGGCAAGACCGGCCTCTTCGCCGGCAAGGTGTCGGCGTTTCGTGACACCCTGCAGCTGACCAACCCCGAGTACGAGCTGTTCGACGCCGAGAACGAAGCCGAGGCGATGGACAACTTCCTCGCCGCGATCATCCCGGTCTACCCGGCGGCGCAGGGCATGCCGACCTGGTCGATCGCCAAGTGCGTGCGGCAGGTCCTCGACGTCCTCGAGGTCGACGAGGACCCGATGCCCGCCGAACTGCGTCGGCTGCACAAGCTGGCCGACCTCGACAACGCCCTGCGCGGCATCCACCGCCCGGAGAACTGGGCGCACCTGGAGGCGTCGAAGAAGCGGCTCAAGTGGGACGAGGCCATGGCCGTCCAGCTGATCTTCGCGCAGCGGCGGCACTCGGCCATCTCGCGGCCGGCGCAGGCCAACCCGCACGTCAGCGGCGGCCTTCTGGAGGCCTTCGACAAGCGGCTGCCGTTCGACCTCACCGCGGGCCAGCGCGGGATCGGCGACGAGATCGCCGCGGACCTCGCGTCCGAGCACCCGATGAACCGGCTGCTCCAGGGCGAGGTCGGCTCGGGCAAGACGGTCGTCGCGCTGCGGGCGATGCTGCAGGTCGTCGACAACCGGCGGCAGGCCGCGATGCTGGCCCCGACCGAGGTACTGGCGGCGCAGCACGCGCGGTCGCTGCGGGAGATGCTCGGCGACCTCGGCCAGGCGGGCGAGCTGGGCGCGGCGGAGAACGCGACGAAGGTCACGCTGCTCACCGGGTCGATGGGCGCGAAGGAACGCAAGAAGTCGCTGCTGGAGATCGTCAGCGGCGAGGCGGGCATCGTCGTCGGCACGCACGCGCTGATCCAGGACCACGTCGAGTTCGCCGACCTCGGCCTCGCCGTCGTCGACGAGCAGCACCGCTTCGGCGTCGAGCAGCGGGACGCGCTGCGCACCCGCGGGTCCGGCGACACCAGCCCGCACGTGCTCGTCATGACCGCGACGCCGATCCCGCGCACGGTCGCGATGACCGTGTACGGCGACCTGGAGGTGTCGGCGCTGCGCGAGATGCCGGTCGGGCGGTCGCCGATCGCCACCACGGTCGTGCCGGTCGCCGAGAAGCCGGCCTGGTTCGAGCGGATCTGGCAGCGGGTGCGCGAAGAGGTCGGCAAGGGGCACCAGGCGTACGTCGTCTGCCCGCGGATCGGCGACGAGCCGCCGTCGGACAAGAGCGACAAGCGGCCGCCGCTCGCGGTCCTCGAAGTCGCCCCCGAGCTGGAGCACGGCCCGCTGCAGGGCCTGAAGATCGGTGTCCTGCACGGCCGGATGCCCCCTGATGACAAGGACGCCGTGATGCGCGCGTTCTCGGCGGCCCAACTGGACGTCCTCGTGGCCACGACGGTGATCGAGGTCGGCGTGAACGTGCCGAACGCCACCGCGATGGTGATCATGGACGCCGACCGGTTCGGCGTCAGCCAGCTGCACCAGCTGCGCGGGCGTGTCGGCCGGGGCAGCGTGCCGGGGCTGTGCCTGCTGGTCACCGAGACCCTCGACGGCACGGCGACCCGCGAACGGCTGGCGGCGGTCGAGTCCACGACGGACGGCTTCGAGCTGTCGCGCCTCGACCTCGAGCTGCGCCGCGAAGGCGACATCCTCGGCGCGGCGCAGTCGGGGAAGCGGTCCACGCTCAAGCTGCTGTCGCTGCTGCGCGACGAGGACGTCATCGCCGCGTCCCGGGCCCTGGCGCAGGAGCTCGTCACGCAGGACCCGGAGCTGAAGAAGTACCGCGGCCTGGCCCAGATGGTCGCCGACGTCGTCGACGTCGACCGCGCGGAATACCTGGAGAAGAGCTGATCCGCTCAGCCACGGTCGCCGATGCCCCGGCGATCGGCGAGGTCCACGTGCGGTCCTGGCAGGCGACGTACGCCGGGCTCATCTCGGCGGACTTCCTGGCCGGGCTCTCGGCGGAGTCGCGTGCGGCGTCCTGGGCGCGGCGCATCGGCGACGGCGTACCGGTGCTGGTCACGGAGGCCGACGGTGCCGTCGTCGGGTTCGCCTCGTACGGGCCCGGGCAGCTCTACGCGCTCTATCTGCTGCCGGAGCACTGGGGCCGCGGCCTCGGCCGGGAGCTGCACGACCGGGTCGTCGAAGAGCTGCCCGGCGACCGCGCGATCCTGTGGGTGCTCGCGACGAACGACCGCGCGAAGGCGTTCTACCTGCGGCAGGGCTGGGTGGACGACGGCGAGGCCACGACCGAGACGATCGACGGCGTCACCCTCGATGTGGTGCGGTTCAGCCGTCGGCTGCGGTGAACACGCCGGCTTTCGCGGCGGCCGCGGCGGCTTTCGCGGCCATGTCGGCGTCGTGTGGTGTGACGCCTTCCCGGGAGACGAACAGCCGGTAGAAGATCGGCCCGCAGGCCACCCGGACCACCTCGACGGCGTCCGTGCCGGGCGAGACCTCGCCGCGCTCGATCGCCCGGTGCACGGCGGCGGCCGAGCGGGCGTGGCGGTCGACGTAGAACTCCTGCAGGGCGTCGGCGGCGCGCGCGGAGAGGAACGCGGCCGAGATCGACGCCGTGGGGAGCTCCCGCTCGCCCGGCGTGGTGAAGTAGCGCACCAGCTCGAGGTTGATCCCGCGCAGGTCGCCTTCGAGCGAACCGGTGTCCGGCGCCGTCCACTCCTGCTCGGTGCCCATCAGCAGGGCCGCCGCGACCAGGCCTTCGGCGGACTCCCAGCGGCGGTACAGCGTCGTCTTGTGCACGCCGGAGCGCTCGGCGACCGCCTCGACGGTCAGCTCCGCGTACCCGCGTTCGCCGAGCAGCTCCAGCGTGGCGTTCAGCGCGGCGAGGCGGGTCCGCTCGGTGCGGCCGCCCGGGCGCTTCGTCCCGGAAATCTCGGTTGCCAACTGCTACTCCTGTTGCGTTAGTGTGCTCAGTATGCCAGAACCCGTCACCGTCGCTGCCCTCGCCGACCTGATCGGCGACGCCGAAGTGGTCGCCATCGGCGAGAACAACCATCACATCCGCGAGTTCGGCGCGTTGCGCGACCGCCTCCTGCGTCACCTCGTCACCGAGCGCGGCTTCACGGTGCTCGGGTTCGAAGGCGGCTTTCCGGAGGGGCACCTGGTCGACGCGTGGCTGCAGGGCGGGCCGGGCGAGGTCGCCGACATCGCCCGCGACGGCTTCACCTTCGGCCTCGGCGACTCGGCCGAGGTGCACGAGATGCTGACGTGGCTGCGCGGCCGGGGCGTCCGGTTCTCCGGGCTCGACGTGCCGAGCTCGGCGGGCTCGCCGGTGCCGGCGCTGCAGGCGTTGCGGGCGGAGGTGCTGCGTGTGGACCCGGCCAATGTGTCCCTTGTGGACAAGGCGCTGGCGGCGTGCGAGCCGTATGCCTCGGTGAGCAGCGCGGTGGCGCCCGGCCGGTACGGGGAGATGACCCCGGAAGCGCGGGATGCCGCGACGGCGGCGTTGACCGTCCTCAAGGGACACGTGGAGTCCCTCGGTTACGGCGCGGTGGCTGCGCACCACGCCGAGGGCGCCCTGCGCGTCGACCTGTACCTGCGAGAACTGGCGGCGCTGATGGCGGGCCGGGCGCCCGAGCCGCAGAGTTCGTCGCGGGACACGTACATGGCGGCCACCGTGCGGCTGCTGCGGCGGCAGTTCCCCGGCGAGAAGATCGTGCTGATGATCCACAACGGACACCTGCAGCGCGTCCCGTTCTCGCCGATGCCGGGCATGACGGCGCCGTCGGCGGGCACGCACCTGGCCGCGGAGCTGGGGGAGCGCTATTTCGCGCTCGCGTTGACCGCCGTCTCCGGGACGACGACCGGGCTGGCGCCCGACCCGGATTTCCCGCTGGGGTTCCGGATGTTCGAGCAGGCCCTCGAAGAACCGGTTTCCGGGAGTGTCGAAGCGGTGCTGGCTTCGCGGGCGCCGTGCGTGGTCGCGAAACCGGCGGCGTCGGGCATCCGGCACGCGCACATGACGGTGTCGGTCGACGTCGCTTCGGCGTTCGACGCGGTGGTGTGCCTGGAAAAGCAGGAAACGATTTTCGGGGGCCGCGCCGAATAGGTGTGCCCGTTCGGCTGATTGCCGCAGTGCCCGAGGTGGGCGTTTCCTACCGGTATGGCCGGGCGGAGGCGGGCGCTAATCGTCGCCAACGGCGAGTACGACAACGCGGGGCTGCAGCGGCTGGGCTCCCCCGCGGCGGACGCCGACGCCCTGGCCGCGGTGCTCGGCGACCGGGCGATCAGCGACTTCGAGGTGTGCGTGGTGCGGAACGAGACCGCCCACGTCGTCCAGGCGGAGATCGAGGACCTCTGCCTCGAGGGCAGACCCGAGGACGTCCTCCTGCTGCACTTTTCGTGCCACGGCCTGAAGGACGACGCGGGCGGGCTGTACTTCGCCGCCCGCAACACGCGCCCGGACCGCCTGCGGTCGACGGCCGTGTCCGCGGAGTTCGTGCAGCAGTGCCTCCGGCAGAGCCGGTCCCGCAGCATCGTGCTGCTGCTGGACTGCTGTTACGGAGGAGCGTTCGGCCGAGGGGTGGCGGTCCGCGCCTCGGGCGAGGCGAACGTCCTCGACAGCTTCCGCGGCGGCCGCGGCCGCGCGGTCATCACGGCGTCGAACTCGATCGAGTACGCGTTCGAGGGGGCGACACTGGCCTCGGACGAGCCGGCCCGCCCATCGGTGTTCACGTCGGCGCTGGTGGAGGGCCTGCGCACGGGCGAAGCGGACCGCGACGAGGACGGCTGGATCGCGCTGGGCGAGCTGTACGAGTACTTGTTCGACCGCGTCCGCGAGCGCAACCCGAAGCAGACACCGAGCCGCGACATCGAGATGCAGGGCGAGCTGTACCTGGCAAAGAGCCGAAGGCGCCGCATCAAGCCATCCCCGACCCCACCGGACCTGGCGGCGGCGATCGGGGCGGAGAACCCGTTCACCAGGCTCGGCGCGGTGGCGGAGTTGAGGCGTCGGCTGTCGAGCGCGAACCTCCCGGTGGCGGTGGGCGCGTTCGAGGCCCTGCGAGCCATGGCATCGACGGACATCGAGCACGTGGCCGCGGCGGCATCGGACGCGCTGGCGTTCGCGGTGGTGCGGGTGGACGTGTCATCGGTGCGCCTGTCGGCTCCGGCCGGGGAATCGACATCGGCGTCCCTGCGGGTTCTGGGGCCGCCGGTGGCGCGGGAGGTGCGGTTCGAGGCTTCGCACCCGTGGATCACGGTGACGGAGGTTGCGGGAGGAGCTTCCCTTTCGGTGACGGCGGGCGAGCCGGGGATGCGGCGCGGGAACGTCGTGGTGAGCGGGCCGACCGGGGACGCCGTGGTGGCGGTGGAGATCGAGGCGCTGCCGGAGCCGGTTGTCGAGCCGGAGGTGGCTGAACCGGAGCCGGCTGCGGGGCCGGTTGGTGCGGCCGGGGCGGAGCCGGCCGGGGTGGCCGGGCCGGAGCTTGCTGTGGGGGTGGGGCGGGTTGGTGGGGCCGAGGCGGAGCTGGCCGGGGTGGCTGGGCCGGAGCTTGCTGTGGGGGTGGGGCCAGCCGGGGTGGCCGGGCCGGAGCCTGCCGCGGGGGCGGGGCCGGTTGGTGCGGCCGAGGCGGAGCCGGCCGGGGTGGCCGGGCCGGAGCCTGCTGCGGAGCGGGCGCGTGAGCCGGGCTCGGCGCGCGAGCCGGAGGTGCACCCGCCCGAGCCGGAGTCTGCGGCTGAGGCGGGGCCGGTTGGTGCGGCCAGGGCGGAGCCTGCCGGGGCGGCCGAGCCGGTGCCTGCCGCGGGGCGGGAACGTGAGCCAGGCTCAGGGCCCGAGCCGGGGGTGCGGCGGCCCGAGCCGGAGCCGGCTGCCGGGGCGCGGCCAATTGGAGGGGCCGGAGCGAAGCCGGCCGGGGTGGCCGAGCCGGTGCCCGCCGCGGAGCGGGAGCGTGAGCCGGAACTCGCTGGAGCGCAGTCGGTGTCCGCGGCGCGAACCACCCAGCCCGGCGCCGTGGATCCCGTCGGCGGGTTCGCCGGGGTGGCCGCGATCGCCGGCTCGGTGTTCGCCGTGGTCGGGCTGTCGCTCAAATACCGCTGGGACAGCTACACCCTCGCCGAATACCACCCCGGCATGGAGTACTACGTCGGGCTCGTCGCCGCGTGTGCGCTGCTCGCCGGGCTGCTGACCCTCGCGCCGCGAACACGCACGCGAACCGGCCCCGCCCTGCTGGCCGGCGTGGGGCTGGCCGCGCTGTTCGGGCTGGCACGGTTCGTCGGCGAGAGCATCACCCTGTCCACCGCTTCGGCCGACGGACCGGCCGGCGGGATCACGCTCGCCGCGTTCGCCACGGCCTCCGAATCCTCCTCGGGCACCGGGCTGAACGCCGGCTTCACCTTCCTCCTCCTCGCGCACATCGCGTGGGCGCTCGCCGGGGCCTGTGCGCTGGTGGCCCTGCGCCGGGACTCCGCCGTCGCGCTGCGTGCCGGGCCGGTGCGCGGATGGGCGGCCTGGCTGGCGATCGTGCTGGGCGTGCTGGCCGGCGCCGGGTGGATCGCCCAGCTCGCGGAGCTGGCCACCTACGACGCCGCCAACGCCGGTCGCAACGCCGCCTACTACGTCCTGGGTGCGCTGCTGGCCGTCCTCGTTCCCGTCGTCGCCGTGGTGCTGAACCCGCGTCCGGTCGGCTGGGCGGTGCTGGCCACGGGCGTCGCCGGCCTGGCCGGAGTGCTGGGGCCGACCTTCGCCGTGCTCGTGGACTACTCGTCCCTGACCTACGCCGGGCAGGTGATCGCCGTGTCGGCGCTCGTGCTGCTGGCGATCGACACCGTCGTCCTCGGCGTCCGGAATCAGCCGATCGGGCGACAGTCCTGAGTTGTCACCCGATCACCACCGGGGTACCACGACGATCATGAAGATGCTTCTCACGGCCGCGGCGGTCGTCCTCGCCGGACCGGCGGCGGCCGGTGGAGTGCAGCCGGATCCGCCCAGCTGGGGGCTGGACCGGATAGACCAGCGGACCGGCCTCGACCACAGCTACCACTACGCGAGCGACGGGTCGGGCGTCACGATCTACGTGATCGACAGCGGCGTCGACGCGAAGCACCCCGACTTCCAGGGCCGCGTCGCGCCGGGACGGGACTTCCTCAACGGCGGCGCCGACACCACGGACACCAACGGCCACGGCACCCGCCTCGCCGGCATCGCCGCGGGCAAGGACTACGGCGTGGCGAAGGGCGCGCAGATCGTCCCGGTGCGGGTGCTCGACTCCGGCGGCGGCGGCGCGACCGACCAGATCATCGCCGGGATCGACTGGGTGGCGCAGAACGCCCAGCAGCCGGCGGTCGCGCTCCTCGGCATCGGCGGCGTGCTGAACGACCAGCTCGACGCCGCGGTGAAGCGGCTGGCGACGGTGATGCCGATCGCGGTCCCGGCCGGCAGCGAAACGGCCGACGCAGGCGGCTTCTCCCCGGGCCGCGTGCCCGAGGCCCTGACGGTGGCGGCGTCCGACGCCCAGGACCGGCCGGACAAGTCGTCGAACTCCGGCCAGGACGTCGACCTGTACGCCCCGGGCACGGAAATCCCGTCCCCGATCGCGGGCGGCACGACGGCGGGCCCGGAATCGGGCACCTCGGTGGCGGCGGCGTTCGCGGCCGGCGTGGCCGCGCTGTACCGGGCGCAGCACCCGGAGGAAACGCCGGCCCAGGTGGACGAGGCCCTGGTCCGCGCGGCCACGCCCGACGTGCTCAAGGGGGTGCCGGATGGCACGGCCAACCGCCTGCTTTACGCACCGCCGGGCACGTGAGTGGGCGGTTGTCCACAATGCGGTGGGGGTGTGGATAGCGGGTCTGATCTGCGGCTTTGCGGGCTGGTTTGTCGGGGAGGGCCGATAGACTGGAGCTGGGACCGGCCCCCTTGGGAGGGCGGGTGATGTTTGCGGGCCTGGGCGTTGCTTGCAGGCTCGGGCAGTGCTTGCGGCCCGCGTGCTTGCGGGCCTGGGCGGTTCTCGCGGGCTCGGCGGTGCTTGCGGGCCCGGCGGTGCTTGCGGGCCCGGCGGTGCTTGCGGGTCCGGCGGTGCTTGCGGGTCCGGACAGTGTTTGCGGGCCCTCGTGCTTGCAGGCCTGGGCGGCGTCTGCGGCCCCGCGGTGCTTGCAGGCCCGGGCAGTGCTTTCAAGCCCGGCCAACCGGTTGCTTTACCCACCGCCGGGCGCGCGAGGCGGCGGGTTGTCCACAATGCGGCTGGGCTGTGGACACCCTGCCTGATCTGCGGCTTTGCGGGCGGGTTCGTCGGGGAGGCCCGATAGACTGGAACTGGGACCGGCCCCCTTGGGAGGGTGGGCGCTGCTGCCGGGCCCGAGCGATACTCGCCGGACCAGACTCTGCTTGCAACCCCGGCCACCCACATACCCCCACGCCGCTGGCGCCCAAGGCCCGCCTGCGGAAAGCTGACCCCGGAGGAGGTGCGCGCCACGCCAACCCTCGTTCGACCTCGCCGAACTACTCCACCAAAAGCCGAGAACGCCCGAACCCGCTGCGAACGCGATGGCTTCCACGTGCAGGTCGTCGACCTCGGGAAGACGATGGCCGTCACCTTGGAACACCGCCCGGACCGTATCCGGCTGCTCACGCGCCGAGGCGTTGTCGGAGAGTGCCACCAGGGGTGACCACCGAACCTCCTGGTCCGCATGATGTCCATCACCCGGGACTCAACTCCCGCAGAGCGGGAAAAACCGGGTAACGTGCGTTGACTTACCGATCCAAGAGGGAAGGACCGGGCATGTTCCGCAAGGTTCTGGTGGCCAACCGCGGGGAGATCGCGATCCGGGCGTTCCGCGCCGGCTACGAACTCGGTGCCGGCACGGTTGCCGTGTTTCCGCACGAAGACCGCAACTCGCTGCACCGGCTGAAGGCCGACGAGGCGTACGAGATCGGCGAACCCGGTCACCCCGTGCGCGCCTACCTCTCGGTCGACGAGATCGTCGCCGCGGCCAAAAAAGCCAAGGCCGACGCCGTCTACCCCGGCTATGGCTTCCTCTCCGAGAACCCCGATCTCGCGCGCGCGTGCGAAGAGGCCGGCATCACCTTCGTCGGGCCGAGCGCCGAGATCCTCGAACTCACCGGGAACAAGGCCCGCGCCGTCAAGGCCGCGCGCGAGGCCGGCGTGCCCGTGCTCGGGTCGTCCGAACCCTCGCACGACGTCGACGCCCTGGTCGCGGCCGCCGACGAGCTCGGCTTTCCCGTCTTCGTCAAGGCCGTCGCCGGGGGTGGTGGGCGCGGTATGCGCCGGGTCGAGGACCCCGCGCTGCTGCGCGAGTCCATCGAAGCCGCCGCGCGGGAGGCCGAGTCCGCCTTCGGCGATCCCACCGTCTTCCTCGAGAAGGCCGTTGTCGAGCCGCGGCACATCGAGGTGCAGATCCTCGCCGATGGCGAAGGCAACGTCATCCACCTCTTCGAGCGCGACTGCTCCGTGCAGCGGCGCCACCAGAAGGTCGTCGAGCTCGCCCCCGCGCCGAACCTCGACCCCGAGCTGCGCGACCGCATCTGCGCCGACGCCGTCAAGTTCGCCCGGCAGATCGGCTACCGCAACGCCGGCACCGTCGAGTTCCTGCTCGACAAGCGCGGCAACCACGTCTTCATCGAGATGAACCCGCGCATCCAGGTCGAGCACACGGTCACCGAAGAGGTCACCGACGTCGACCTCGTGCAGTCCCAGCTGCGGATCGCCTCCGGCGAGACCCTCGCGGACCTCGGCCTGAGCCAGGACAAGATCTACCTGCGCGGCGCCGCCCTGCAGTGCCGCATCACCACCGAAGACCCGGCCAACGGCTTCCGCCCGGACACCGGCATGATCTCCGCCTACCGCTCGCCGGGCGGCTCCGGCATCCGGCTCGACGGCGGCACCGCCTTCTCCGGCACCGAGATCAGCGCCCACTTCGACTCGCTGCTGGTCAAGCTCACCTGCCGCGGCCGCGACTTCAAGACCGCCGTCGGCCGCGCGCGCCGCGCCGTCGCCGAGTTCCGGATCCGCGGGGTCGCCACGAACATCCCGTTCCTGCAGGCCGTCCTCGACGACCCGGACTTCCGCGCCGGGCGCGTCACGACGTCGTTCATCGAGGAGCGGCCGCAGCTGCTCACCGCGCGGCAGTCCGCCGACCGCGGCACGCGGCTGCTGACCTACCTCGCCGACCAGACGGTCAACAAGCCCCACGGCGAGCGCCCGAAGACCCCGGACGCCACACTGAAGCTGCCGAAGCTCCCGAAGGACGCCCAGCCGGCGCCGGGCTCGAAGCAGAAGCTCGTCGAACTCGGCCCGGCCGGGTTCGCCGAGTGGCTGCGGTCCTCGCCGCACATCGGCGTCACCGACACGACCTTCCGCGACGCGCACCAGTCGCTGCTCGCCACCCGCGTCCGGTCGAAGGACCTCCTCGCCGTGGCGCCGGTCGTCGCGAACACGCTGCCCGAGCTGCTGTCGCTGGAGTGCTGGGGCGGCGCGACCTACGACGTCGCGCTGCGGTTCCTCGCCGAAGACCCGTGGGAGCGGCTCGCCGCGCTGCGCGAGGCCGTGCCGAACATCTGCCTCCAGATGCTGCTGCGCGGGCGCAACACCGTCGGGTACACGCCGTACCCGACCGAGGTGACCACCGCGTTCGTCCAGGAGGCGACGAAGACCGGCATCGACATCTTCCGGATCTTCGACGCGCTCAACGACGTCGAGCAGATGCGCCCGGCCATCGAAGCCGTGCGCGAGACCGGGACGGCGGTCGCCGAGGTGGCGCTCTGCTACACCTCCGACCTGTCCGACCCGGGCGAAAAGCTCTACACGCTCGACTACTACCTCAAGCTGGCCGAGCAGATCGTCGGCGCCGGGGCGCACGTCCTGGCGATCAAGGACATGGCCGGGCTGCTGCGCGCGCCCGCGGCGACCAAGCTGGTCACCGCGCTGCGCAAGGAGTTCGACCTGCCGGTGCACATCCACACCCACGACACCGCGGGCGGCCAGCTGGCCACCTACCTCGCGGCGATCAACGCGGGCGCGGACGCCGTCGACGGCGCGGTGTCGTCGATGGCGGGCACGACGTCGCAGCCGTCGCTGTCCTCGATCGTGGCGGCCACCGACCACTCCGCCCGCACCACCGGGCTGGACCTGCGGGCGATCGGCGACCTGGAGCCGTACTGGGAGAGCGTGCGCAAGATCTACGCGCCGTTCGAGGCCGGGCTCGCGTCGCCGACCGGGCGCGTCTACGACCACGAAATCCCCGGCGGGCAGCTGTCGAACCTGCGCACGCAGGCCATCGCGCTGGGCCTGGGCGACCGGTTCGAGGACATCGAGGCGATGTACGCGGCCGCGGACAAGATCCTCGGGCACCTGGTGAAGGTGACGCCGTCGTCGAAGGTCGTCGGCGACCTCGCGCTGCACCTGGTCGGTGCCGGCGTCTCCCCGGCCGACTTCGAGGCGGAGCCGAACAAGTTCGACATCCCCGACTCGGTGATCGGCTTCCTGCGCGGCGAGCTGGGCGACCCGCCCGGCGGCTGGCCGGAGCCGTTCCGCACCAAGGCCCTCGAAGGCCGCGCGGCGGCGAAGCCGGTCGTCGAACTGTCCGAAGAGGACCGTGCGGCCCTGGCCGCCGAACCGCGCCGGACGCTCAACCGGCTCCTGTTCCCCGGGCCGACGAAGGAGTTCGAGGCGCACCGCGAGGCCTACGGCGACACGTCGGTGCTGCCCAGCAAGGACTTCTTCTACGGGCTGCGGCCGGGGGAGGAGCACCAGGTCGACCTCGAGCCGGGCGTTCGGCTGCTCATCGAGCTGGAAGCCATCGGCGAGGCCGACGAGCGCGGCGTGCGCACGGTGATGTCGACGCTCAACGGCCAGCTGCGCCCGATCCAGATCCGCGACCGCTCGATCGCCTCGGACATCCCGGCGACCGAGAAGGCGGAGAAGGGCAACCCGAAGCAGGTCGCGGCGCCGTTCGCGGGCGTGGTGACGCTGCAGGTCGCGGAGGGCGACACGGTCGAGGCCGGGGCGACGGTCGCCACGATCGAGGCGATGAAGATGGAGGCCTCGATCACGGCGTCGGCCGGCGGCAAGGTGGGCAGGCTGGCGATCACGAACGTCCAGCAGGTCGAGGGCGGTGACCTGCTGCTGGTCCTGGAGTGAACCGGATGTCATGAAAGAGTCGTTCATGACGCCGGACGTCATGAAAGGGTCGTTCATGACGTTGCCGGCCCGCGATACGCTCGGCGGATGCTGATCAACGCCGTACCGCAACGACAGGGCGCGGTGGGGCCGCGCGCGGCGGAGCTGCCGGACGGTTGTGTGGCCCTCTCCGAGCTGGCCGGGCACGTGCTCGGCCGGCCGGTGCACCACGTCCGGCAGACGCGGGCAGTGTCCGAAGTGGACCGTGGGATCGCGTCCCGCGCGATGCTGACGGGCCCGAACCGCGCGGCCCAGCTGGCCGCCCTGGAGGCCCCGGGCGGCCCGGTCCTGACGATCGGCGGCGACTGCGGCGTCGAGCTGGTCCCGATCGGCGTCGCGCGGTTCAGGCACGGACCGGAGCTGGGGGTCGCGTGGTTCGACGCCCACCCGGACCTGAACACGGCTTCGTCGTCACCATCCGGGGCGTTCCACGGCATGGTGCTGCGCTCCCTCTTCGGCGAGGGCGACCCGGAGTTCGCGGCCGACCCGGCTTTGGCGCCAGGGAAGGTGGCGCTGGCCGGGACGAGGGCGTTCGACCCGGAGGAACGGGCGGCGGTGGCGCGGGGCCTGGCGGTGACGTCCGTGGACGCGCTGGCGGGCGTGGAGAAGCTGTACGTGCACGTGGACCTGGACGTGCTGGACCCGGCCGAGTTCGCGGGCCAGAACTACCCGGAACCGGACGGCTGGACGATCGCGCGGCTGGTGTCGGAGCTGGACGCACTGGCCCGGTTCGAGGTCGTGGGCGCGGGGATCACGGAGTGCGTGGGGACGCCGCGCGAGGTCGAGGTCCTGGAACCGGTGGTCGCCGCGGTGGGCCGGCTGCTCGTGAGTGACAAGGCTGGTTGAACCCGCTTTACCACTCACGACCCGTAGGCCGCGCGGACCGCCTTCACCGCCGTCCCCAGATCCGCGCCGAGGTCCCGGGCCTGCGCCGCGAACTCGGCCGCGGCCGCCGCCAGCAGGGCCTCGCGGTCCAAGCTGCCCGGCGGGACCGTCACCACCGTGCCGCGGGCGCGGGCCGTTGCCACCCAGCCCGCCGCCTCCAGCTCGCGGTAGGCGCGGGCGACCGTTCCCGACGCCAGGCCCAGGTCCCGGGCCAGCTGGCGGATCGGCGGCAGCCTCGTCCCCTCCGGCAACGCGCCCGCCGTCACCGCGCGGATCACCTGGTCGTGCACCTGCCGCCACGGCGCTATGCCGTTCTCCGTGTCGACGACGATCTTCACGCCGCTGCCGGCCGGTGCTTGGCCGGGGCGGTCACCGCCAGGAATGCCGCCAGGCCCGCCACCACCGCCAGGAACGACGTGAAGTCGCCCGCCGGCCAGCCGATCGCCGTGCAGGCGCCGATGCCCAGGCCGATCGCCACGCGTGCGCTGCGGGCGCGCAGTGCCACGTCGGCGCGCGCCGCACCCGAGGGTGGGCGGCGCACCGCCAGCAGGGTGATCGCCGCGCTGACCAGCGCCGTGCCCGCGGCCACCGCCAGCAGCCGCCACTGCGCCGTCAGGGCCAGGTGCAGCAGGGAACCCGCGGCCGCCAGCCCGCCCAGCACCAGGATCCACGCCGGGACCACGCCCAGCAGCGTGCGCGGTGCCAGCTCGGCCTCGCGGCGCGGGCCGCGGGCCGGGCGCTGCGCCAGCAGCTCGGCGATCAGGCCGCCCAGCAGCAGGGTGGCGAGGATCGTGCCCGGTCCGCCGTCGTCGAGCAGCGGCGGGATCGCCAGGAACAGCCACGGGTACCAGAGCCGGCGCCGCTTGAGGTAGCGGACGGCGAGCGCCACCTCTCCGGCGTCGGGCCCGGGCACGCCCCACCGCTCCAGCAAGCGCTTACCGTGTTTCTCGCCCGGCCAGAGCACGATCAGGATCGCCAGCCCGAGCAAGCCCGTCAGCAGAGCGACCCAGAGCACGTTGTCCCACGCCATGCGGTTCCTCCTCGGCTTGTATCAACCACATGATACAAGATTCGGGCGTAACCGCAGCGCGACCGGGTCGTTGAGGGTTCGCCCGTTCGTACGCACGTGAGCGTGCAGTCGGCGGGACACTTGTCACCTGATCGCAGGCAAGTGGCGGAAAATTGTCAAAGCGATGACAATAAATCGGTTTTCCTTCACGGGTGTGACACGTTTGGCGTTAGTTTTTCGATGTGTCGGTTGTCACCCCGCAACAGGCGCGGGGTGCCCGGCCGCGGGGTGCCCGCGACCGGTGTCCCGGGGCGGAGCGAAGGAGCTGCGATGTCGGTGGAGCGCGGATTCGATCACGCTGCGCCGCCACCCGCCGCCGCACTGCCGCGCAAGCTGGCCGACATCCTGCGGCCGGAACTGGCGAGCCTCGCTGCTGAAATCGTCGAAGAAATCCGCGCGACCATCCCGGCCTACGCGCGTCCGCTCGACGGGCCGTACGGCAAGTCGATCCGGGCCGGCGTCGAATACGCGATCACGCTGTTCGTCGCGCAGATCGCCGACCCGACGGTCTCGAAAGAACAGTCCCACGAGGTGCACCACCGCCTGGGGCAGAACGAAATGCGCGAGGGCCGCAGCCTCGACACGCTGCAGTCGGCCTACCGCGTGGGCGCGCGGGTGTCGTGGCGGCGCATCATGCGCGTCGGACGGCGCAGCGGCCTTTCCTCGGCGGTGATGTCCCAGCTGGCCGACGCGATGCTGGCGTTCATGGACGAGCTCGCGTCCGTCGCGCTCGACGGCTACCTGGAGGCGAAGGCGCGCACGGCGGGCGCGCTGGACACCTGGCGCCGCAAGCTGCTCCACCTGATCCTCGAGACGCCGCCGGCGTCCCCGAAAGCGATTGCCGAGCTGGCCCAGCTGATCGGCTGGCCGGTGCCGTCCGACGCGACGCCGGTGGCGGTCTGCCCGGCCGGCGGCGTCGCCCCGGCCCGGCGGCACGCGGGGCTGGACGCGGACGTCCTCGCCGAACTCGACACACCGGACCCGAAACTGGTCGTCCCCGGCGAGCTGAGCAGCGCCCGCCTGGCGGCCCTGCAGGTGGCACTGCCGGACTGCCGCCTGGCGATCGGCCCGTGCGTCCCGCTGGCCTCGGTCGCGGATTCCCTGCGCTGGGCCCGCAACGCCCTCCAGCTGGCCGAGCGCGGCGTCCTGGCGGCGCGCCCGGTGCTGCGCGCGGAGGAGCACCTGGCGACGCTGCTGGTCAACTCCGACACGGGTTTGGTGGGCACGCTGCGGCACCGGCTGTTCGCGCCGCTGGCGGACATGACGGGCAAGCAGCAGGAGCGGCTCCTGGAGACGCTGCGGGCGTGGCTGGACAGCCAGGGCAACGTGGTGGAGATCGCGGAGCGCCTTGGCGTGCACCCGCAGACGGTCCGCTACCGCATGCGCCAGCTGCAGGCGACGTTCGGCGACAGCCTGAAGGACCCGGCGGCGCGGTTCGAGATGGAGCTGGCGCTGCGAGCCGGCGCGACGCCGTTGCCGTTGCGGTACCCGGTGAGCGAGCTGCTGCCGTCGCAGCGGTCGGGTGGTTCGCATCCACAGTGGACGCCGCGGTAGCCGGGACCGCACCGGCCCCGGCCACCGCGGCGATCACGGGACGTCGGCCTGCCAGGAAGCGTCCGCGGCGTAGCCGTTCGGGGTGTCGTAGGGGTGGCTGCCGCCGGTGTCCGCCGCCCAGACTCCGGTGCTGTGCTGGCGCAGGAACCTTCCCCGGGCGCTGTAGGACTCCAGCGTGACGCCGGTGCCGGACAACCCCGCCTTCGAACACCAGGTGACGTCCGCGTGGAACCCGTCGGTCCCGTCGGACGGGGCGAGCACGGCGCGCAGGCCCTGCTGCCGCAGGTAGTACTCGGGATGGGCCACCGATTCGAAGGAGTGGCAGCTCGCGTCGGCCTTGCCGGGCACGATCCGCCAAGCCGTGTCGGTTCCGGCGCCCGCACCGACGACGGCGTCGGTCAGGCCCCGCAGGTACCAGCCCGGCGCGCCGGGGCTCTGCGAGCGGAGGGACTGGACGAGGGCAGTGTCCTCGTACTGGCCCAGGCGCAGGAACCGCGCGACGTCGTTGTCGGTGCCGGCCATGGCGGCGTTCGCCCCGGCGACCAGCGCGGGATGCACCCGGCTCTGCTCGGCGCGCGTCCGCAGTTCGAACAGCAGCCGCCGGTCCGCTTCGCCCTTCTTCCGGATCCAGATGAGCCAGTCCTGCAGGGCCGCGCTGTGGATGCCGGTCTCGATGTAGGCCCGCAGCTGCGCGGGGTCGAACGTCCGCAGCGCCCGTTCGGCCGCGGCCTGCACCTCGGTGCCCGCCTTGGCCGCCTGCCAGAGGTCCAGCACGAAGTTCACGTCCGGTTCGACGAGCTGGCCTTCGGTGGGCACGAAGACGACCAGCGCGGCGGCGCGGATCCGGGCGTTCCGCGCCGCGTCAGCCGCCTTCTGCGCGGCCTCCTTGGTGGCGTCGGCGTCGATCAGGTCCTGCTGGTCGGCTGCACGGGCGGTGAAGATGCCGGTGAGGATGAAGTCCTTCTGCGCGGCGGCGTCGCCCTGGTAGGCCGCCAGCGCCGCGGCCTTCAGCTTCGGCCCGGAAGCGTGCTCCCACATGGCGAAGGCGAACTCCTGGTCGCTCTGGATGAGCAGCACCGGCGACGCGACGATTTCGTTGACCAGCGCCGCCCGCTGCTTGGCCTCCCGGGCCACCCGCGCGGCTTCGGCGTCCCGCTGGATGCGGGCCTGGTCGCGGGCGTTGGCGTCGCGGACCCCGGTCTTGATCCACTGCGTCCATTCCGGCTGGGTGCCGGCGTAGGCGAGTTCGGCCGACGCCCGCACCTCCGTGCCGGTCGCCCGCTGCCACAACGCGAACACGAAGTTCCGGTCGGTCAGGATCAGCAGGTCGGGGCTCGCGACCACGCCGATCTCCTGCGCGGCCCGGACTTTGTCGTCCTGGGTGGCGCTGCGCGGCGTGTCCGCCGTGGCCGCGGCTTCCGCCCGCGGCGGGAGGACCGGGGCCACGGTCCCGAGCAGCGCGAGGGCCGCGGCGCCCGCCGCCAGCCTCAGCCGGGTTCTGCCTGTCATCGTCGGCTCCTTCAGCTCGCCGGGTACACGGTCACCGCGCCGGTGGCGGTGTCGTAGTCGATGCGGCCGCGTTCGAACGTGCTGCGGCGGCCGCCGGGGATGGCGACCTCGTCGGAGGTCGGGTAGCCGAGCGTGGATTTCTCCCCGCCGAGGGAGAGCCACTTGGTGCGGATCGCGCCGAAGACGGCGTGCGCCCCGGCGCGGTCGATCGAATAGATCGCGCCGCCGCCCGCGAAGTTCACGAACCGGCCCGCCTTGTCGGACGTGCAGGCCTCGTCCGTGACCGGCACGCCGAGCGCGGGATGGCCGCCGAGACGCAGGTAGACGGCCAGGATCTCCGGCGACGCGCACGCGGTGCCACGGCCGGCCGTGAGCGGGTGCACCGCGCCGCCTCGGCTCCAGTAACTGCGGAAGGCGACCTGCCCGGGTGCGCTCCGGCGCTGGAAGTCCCGGTACCGCACGGCTCCGTCGACCTGCTCCGGACGCAGCGGCGAGACCAGCAGGTCGGTGTAGGGGTCGTAGTCGGGCAGGTACTTGTTCAGCCAGTTGACCGTGATCTCGGTGGAGTCCGGCAGTGGTTCGGTGACCCACCAGTAGAACTCGACGCCGAGCCCGGCCCGGCCGTCGGCCTGCCGGGTCAGGAAGTCGGCGCCGCCCCGGAGGGTCACCCCGGCCCCGGGCAGGATGTTGTCGACGCACCACGTGGCGTTCCAGCCGAAGTCGATGGTCCCGTCGGTGGGCAGCACGGCGACCTGCGTCTTCTTGCCGTCGTGGTACCGCGCGAGGTAGTGGTTCGGTTTCGTGGGCGACTCCAGCGAGAAACAGCCTTCGCCCGCCTGCCCGGCGACGACCCGCCAGGTCGCGTCGAGCCCCTCACCCGGCGCGGGCTCCGCGGCCCCCGGCTTGACGACCACCCCGTCGGCGGTCTCCCGCAGGTACTGCCCGGCGATGTTGCCGTTGAGCGGGGCCGTCCAATCGGGACGGCTGGCCGCGCGGGCCGTCCTGGGCGCGCGGGACGACCCGGCGGCCGCTAGCCGGGAATACGAACGGTCACTGGCGGCCGCGTTCGTCGGCTACTTCGAGACGTCGCGGCACGCGGCCCGCCGGTACCACCTCACCTGGCGCGTACTCGCGGCCGGCGCGGGCAGCGAGCACTCCTTCTACGTGAAGGGACGCCGGGCCGTGGTGCTGCCCGAAGGCGTGTCCGCACTCGCCGGGGCGGAACCCCTGGAACTGCCGGCCGCCGCCCGGGCCCGGGTGCTGCCCTTCCTCGCGGCCTGCGACGAAGTGTGCCTGTCGGTCGTCCGGGGTGACTGGCCGTTCCTGGCCCGGATGTTCACCGTCGACCGGGCGGAAAGACTGCTGCTCAGGCCCGCGATCGGGTTCTTCGCCGCCCTCGCGGCCGGTCGCGACGGCCCGGCGCGCGGGGCCGCGTCCGTCGCCGCGGCCATCGAACTCGCGACGCTCGGCACGCTGGCCTTCGTCGGTCCCGCCGCCGCACCGCGGGAGGTGCGCGGTGTCGACTGGGAGTCCGCGACGACCGTGCTCGCCGGTGACTACCTGCTGGGCCAGGCGTCGCGGCTGATCGCGGCGGCGGCGCCCGGACTCGCCTGGTCCTTTTCGGATTGGCTGGGTGAGCTGACCTCGCTGCGGGCCGCCGTCGTGACGACCGGGGCCGGTGCCGAAGCGGTCTTCGCCTCGCTGTTCGAGTTCCCCCTGCGCATCGGGGCGGCCCTCGGCGGCGCGGACGCCGAGGCGTTCCGGACCTGCGGGGCGACCTTGGGCAGGCTGTTCCTCCGCGTCGAAGACGTCCTGGCCCTGCGAGGTGACCGGACCCGGCTCGACACCACCCTGCCGGACCTCCTGGAAGGCCGGATCTCGGCGCTGCCCGAGCTGCTCGCGGTGCCGGGCCTGACGGCCGGGGCACTGCCGCCGCACGCTCTCCGGGCCGCCGTGGCGGCCGCGCGGGAGACCTGCGCCGAGTTCGAGCGGGACGTCGACCGGCTCCCGGACCCGTTCGCCCGCGGCCTGCTGGGTGCCGTCGGAGCCTGGGTGGCCGCTCCGGTCAGTACACCAGCAGGTCCGGCGTGAACGCGGGGTTCTGCGGTGGGTTGGTCACCTTGAGAGTGCAGTTCATGAACCACGGCGTCCACATGTTGTTGGCATGCTTGTGGAACTCCAGCGACAGGGAGAACGACCTGCTCAGCATCAACCCGGCCGTGCCTTCGTTGCCTGCCGAGAACAACTGGGAGCGGGCCCAGAACTCGATCGTCCCGGAGTCCGGGGGCCAGATCTGCTCCCAGACGAAGCCGTCGTCCTTCGACAGCTCGGTGGCGTTCCACGCGGTCACCGGGATCATCCCCCTGCCGCGGACGCCGTCGTAGCCGACCGACCGCAGCAGGCTGCGCGTGACGGCGTTCAGGACGATCTTCCCGGAGATGTCGGTTATCGAGAAGTATTCGCCTGCCGCTACGCCGCTCGGCCCGGTGAACCCCGCCACCACGGTCACCTGCTGGGGCGCAACGCCCGGGAACGAGCAGATGTAGAGCAGACCGGGAGGCGAGCCGAACGTCTCGTCCGCCCGGGCCGGGCCGGCGGTTCCGGCGAGGACGAGGACCGTCACGGCGGCCGTCGCCAGGAAACGGCGGATGTTCATCTGCCCTCCAGGTGTGCCTCGGTGCTACCTCGGTTTCGTCGCCGCCTTCTTCGCCGCCGCGGCGGATGGTCCCGAACCCGGCGGGTTGGTGAGGGGCGGACAGTCGGCGGGGTCGGGTGTGTCGCAGCCCAGGAGGTTGTAGAGGTAGATGTCGGCCTGGTTGCCCGGGCCTGAGCTCATTCCTTCGAGCAGCGGGCTCAGGTCCTGTCCGCCGGTGCCGCAGCCCGAGAAACCCGGCAACGTGAAGCCACCCGCCTCCCTGGTGTCGACGTGGCCTTTGCCGCCCGGCTCGAACGGGTCGTACGGCCCGCTCACCTTGAGCTGCACCGGGTCCTTCGTCATGCAGTCGGGACCGAGGTCGAGCGGGACACCGTTGATCTCCGCGTGGCTCATCCGGGCTTTGACTTCCACCGTCGCGCGCATGAAAGTGAGCCCGGTGGCCTCGTCGGTGTACAGGCCGCCGGTCACCGCGATCATCCTGGAGTTCTGGTAGTCGACCGGAAGGAACTCGACGGTCGCGGTCACCGGCACGAAGCCGAAGCCGAGGAACGTCACGGTGACCGGGCTGAACGCGGTCGAGCCGGTGATCCACGAGTCGCCGGTGTCGATGTTCACGTTGATGAACCCGTTGACGATGAAGGACGGGGTGGAGACGACGGTGGCGCCCAGCTTCTTGACCGTCGAGTTCGAGATCACGCTGACCAGGCCGAGCGGCTGGGTGTACACGTTGGGAGGCGGCTCTTCGTCCATGGTCTTCACGCCGCCGAGGGCGGCCGGCTGCTTCTGCTCGGTGCCCGGTGTCACCTTCGGCAGCACCATGATCTTGCCGAGCGTGGCCTGCTGGCCTTCGTCGAGCGTGCACGCGACCTTCGGCGGCGCCGTGGTGGCCGGGGGCGCGTCGGCGGCCGGGACGGCTTCGAGCGTGAGGGTCGGCGCGGTGACGTCGAACGTGACGGCGCCGATGGTGTTGATCGCGATCTCCGGCACGGTGCCGGTCGCGGTCAGGACGACGTCGCCGGTCTCCGGCAGCGGGGTCGGGGCCACGACGAGGGAAACCGGGACCTTGTCCGAACGGTCGCCCTGGTGGACGGCGAGGTCGAGCTGCACCGTTCCGCGCAGCGCACCGGTCGTGGCGCCGGCGGGCAGGAACGAGAGCGCGATGTCGCGGGGGAGGCTCAGCTTGACGGCGTAGGCGCCGATCGTCGCCGACGTGCCGGTCTTCGCCTGCGCGGGCAGCGTCGCCGTCGTCTCGACGGTGAGCGCGCGCGGGCCGAGCGGGTCGGCGAACGGGCAGTGCACGGAGACCGACGTGCTCGCCTGGGTGTCGGGCGGGACCGCCGGGCCGGGAGCGGCCGAACCGACCCCCGTCAGTGCGCCGTTCGCCGCGGACAGCAGGCCGGCGGCCGCCAGCGCGGTCACCGTGACGGAGCGGGGCCGGACTCGACGTGGCATCGGTTTCCCTGTGTGTTCGGTGGTGCGGAAAACGGAAATCCCGGCGCGGGCCCTCGCGAGGGGCCCGCGCCGGGAACCGGCGTCAGGAGACGGTGATGCTGGGGCTGAACGCGGTGTTCTGCGCCGGGTTGGTGACCTTCAGGTTGCAGGTCATCGACCACGGCGACCAGGTGTTGGTGGCCTTCTTGTGGAACTCGACGCTTGCCGCCACCGGGCTGCTCATCGACAGCGTGTCGGTGCCCGCCGTCGCCGGCGCGGTGTAGGTCGGGACCGAGGAGGTCGCGACCTGCGAGATGTTCACCGTGATCGGGCCACCCGCCGGGTAGATGGTCTCCGGGATGCTGAGCCCGGTGGCCGCCGGCTGCGACAGCGTGCCCGACGCCGCCGTCACCGGCACGCTGGCGACGCCGCGGATGCCGTCGTAGCCGACCGCGGTGAGCAGCGCGTGGACACCGGCGCTGATCGTCGCGGTGCCGCCCACGTTGGTCGGGGTGAGGGTGCCGCCGGCCGCGACGCTGTCCTCGGCGTCGAGGTGCGAGGTGACGAGGACCGGCTGCGGCGTGATGCCCGGGAACGTGCAGGTGTAGGTCAGGGGCGTGGTGCCGCCGGCGGTGTAGGTGACCGTGGCGGCGGCCGCGGTGCCCGCGGTCAGCACCGCGATGGCGCCGATGGCGGTAGCGGTGGTCGCGATTCCGGCGGACAGCCTGCTGAGTCGGGACATACCCATCTCCTTTGATTCAGTACAGTCTCGGCTTTGGCTGATCGATTGCTCGCCGTCGTTGCTCTCCGATCACGTTCGCCCGCCCCCATTGCCCCGAGCGGCGGGACGTGAATTCACCGACGTGCGAGGTGGAGGTCCATCTGCCGGGAATGAGGCTACTCGCGAGTTCATTACGGAACAAGACTTCGTGGCATCGTCAGCCCGCCGCACCGAGGTGGTCCGGGTTTCTTGTTCGCTCTCGCGCAGGACCGGCGGCGGCTTCATCGGATTTTGACAAAGAACCACCGCGCGGCCGAACGGCGCCGGGAACGGTCTACCATTCACGATCTTGCCGAAGCAATCGGGGATAACGAAACAGGAGAAAGGAGACTACCGTGCCACTTACTTCACGATGCGAACGGGTAACGCTCAGGGGAGCCGCATTGACGGTCTCGGCGGCGCTGGCCCTGTCACTGTGCGCATCGCCCGCGTCCGCGGTCACCACCGGCGGTGCGATCGGGTGGGGGAAGCAGGACTACGGCATCGTGAACCCGCCGCCGAACGTGCTGTCCGGGGTCTCCGCCTTGTCTGCGGGCAGCACGACCGTACTGGCCCTGCAGAGCGGCGCCGTCTTCGCGTGGGGCGCGAACAACTGGGGCGCCAACGTGGTCCCCGCCGACGCGAAGTCCGGGGTCAGCCAGATCTCCTCCGGCTGGGGCCACGAGCTCGCCCTCAAGAACGGCAAGGTCATCGCCTGGGGCAACAACTGGTACGGCCAAACGACACTGCCGGCCTCGGTGAGCAGCGGCGTCATCGCGATCGCGACGTCCAACATGCACAGCCTGGCCTTGAAGCAGGGTGGGCAGGTGGTGAGCTGGGGGACACGGACCGACGTGCCGGTGGCCGCGCAGTCCGGGGTGACCGCGATTTCCGCCGGGGGCGACCACAACCTCGTCCTCAAGAACGGCGGAGTGCTGGCCTGGGGCAGCAACTCCTACGGGCAGGCGACCGTCCCGGCCGGACTGTCCTCGGGGGTCACGGCGATCTCGGCCGGGTTCAACCACAGCCTGGCGCTCAAGGGCGGCCGCGTCTATGCGTGGGGTCAGGACAACTACCACCAGACCGACGTCCCGGAGGCGGCGCTGTCCGACGTTGCGGGCATCGATGCCGGGTTCAACCACAACCTGGCGTTCAAGACCAACGGCGACATCATCGCCTGGGGCTCGGATTTCGTCACCGAGTCGGAGCCGACGACGTGCGGGCCGGTGTTCGCCGTCTCCGCCGGGGACAACGACAGCTTCGTGCTGAAGGAGGATCCCGGCGCGCCCTGCTGAACGGACGGGTGGCGGGCGGTGCGCCCGCCACCCGGTTGGTCAGCTCTGCGGGGCGGTCAGGTCGAGCGAAATCGTGTTGCCCGGCCCGGAAACCAGCGCGCCGAGCGCGAGATCGGCGATGAAGCAGTTGTTGAACTCGGGGATGGTGTAGGTCGAGCTGAGCGAGATGGTCGGCGACGTGATGTCGATGTTCGGCGCGACCAGGTTCAGTTCGACCGGGGTCTTCGTCCGGCAGGCACCCGGCAGGGTCGGCAGCGGGATGGTCGGGGCGCTGAGGATGCCGAAGTAGATGTCGGAGATCTCCATGTTCGCCTTGGCGTGCGTGGTCAGCGTGCCGTCGGCGATGGTGCCGGTGGCCGGCCCGAGCGGGACGACACTCACCTTGGCCTTGACCCGGAACAGACCGGAGACCAGGGAGAAGTCGGCCTGCGACGGCGGCAGCGTCAGGTTCGCGCTGAGGCCGACCGAGCCGGTCTGGTCGTCGATGATGAGGTTGCCCTGGAGGGTGCCGGGGCCGAGCTTCATGGTGCTGCCGGTCTTCTTCACCGTGGTGGTGCCGGCGACGTTGTAGGACACGGGGATCTCGATGACGTCGGCCGAAGCCGGCGTCACGGCCACCCCGCCGAGCACGACGGCCGCCGCCGACGTGAGCACGGCCAGTCTCTTCAGCTGCGTTGCCACGGACATGGTTGTCCTCCTTTTGCGTTTCCCGTCCGTTTTCGGGTGCTCCCGGAAACGGTGACGTGCGGTATTGCGACGGGCCGGGTCAGCGCGGTTCGAGCTCGGTGACGACCCAGCCGCCGCTGGTGTGCTCCGCGGTCACGGAAAGCTGAGCCGCGGCGCTGTCGGTTGCATTGTTGTCGGCCCGGACAGCTGATTGGTCGAGAAAGACGAGTAACTTCGCGTGACCATTCCGCAGGTCCTGAACGGCGATCGCGGAAACGCGCGAAGTGAGGACCAGTTTCTGTGCCGGAGCTTTCTCCCGAACCTGTGCGAAGAGCTTGTCGTAGGAATCCTTGGCGGACCCCCGCAACACGGCGGCGGCGGCCTTCTCGGTGACGTCGGTCCGGTCGTAGGAATACGAGAAGATCCGGTTCATCGCGAGGGTGACGGCGGAGGTGACGTCGGCGGTCGCCCCGACGTCGGTCAGCGCCAGGTTGGCGGCGGCGGGGTCGGCCGCCGCGGACCGGGCCTCGACGGTGAACCACGCCCCGGCCCCGGCGAGGAGGACGGCGGCGGCGAGCAGGATGACGGGCAGCCGCAGCCAGGCGGGGCGGGTCCTGGCCGGGGCTTCGGTGGTTTCGTCCGGGGTGACATCGGCCTGGGGTGCCGGGTCGCCGGGGTCGCCGGGTTCGGCTGACGGGTCTTCCGCGGCTTGTCGTGAGTGGTAAGGCGGGTTAGAACCCTCCTCACCACTCACGACAGCCGCGGCAGATCCGCTGTCCTGTGCGACCTCGGCCGGCTCGTCCACCTCGGTCTTCGCGCGGCTCATCGGGCACCCACCGGCAGCTGGTCCAGCGCGCTCAGCTTCCACCCGTCCGGCGTCCGGCTCAGTGCCGCGGCGAACCGGTTGCGCTTCACCGCCGGGGCCGTGCCCTGCTTGGCCATCGTGATCTCCACCGAGGCCAGCATCTTCGCCGTGCCCGCGTGGTCGTCCAGCTCGCTCAGTGCCGCGTCCAGCACCCGGCCCGTCGCCACCGTGGCGTTCGCCGCCAAGGTCTTCTTCGTCGTCTCGTCCGTGCGGGCCAGCTGGTCGTGCAGCGGGCCCGTCGAGGCCGACAGCCACTTGCCAAGGCCACCGTCGACGTCGTGGTAGTCTAGCGTGTTCAGCTCGGCCACCAGCGTGCGGCCGGCGGTCAGCGCCTCGTCGCGGGCCGTCCCGTACGTCACCGAGGTCGCGTGGGCCGCCGAGTACCACGAGTATCCCGACCAGCCGGCGAACACCGCCGCCGAGGCGGCCAGCACCACCGGCACGAGCTTCAGCGCAGCCACAGCATCTCCTCGAGGCTCGTCGCCGTCGCCTGTGTCCCGAGCCCGAGCGGGCCGGTCAGCCCGCCCGGCAGCACCGCGGCCGGGACCGGCGGGTGCGGCGCGTTCTGCGAGCCGCGCACCGAGCTCGGGTCGCCGTACGGGAGCGTGCAGGCCGCGTCGGTGTTGAACGGCATCGGCGAGAGGTCGTCGCTCGGCCGCCGCGGTGTCTTCTCGTAGCCCTGACGGCAGGGCGGCGGGTCGTTGAAGTTCAGCACCAGCCCCATCCGCAGCTGGTCGCCCTGGTCGGTCAACGCCGACCCGACCGCCGCGACCGCGCGGGGCATGTCCGACAGCAGCTGCTCCTCCGCCGGGGTGCGGGTGCCGAACACCCGGGCCGTCGTCAGCAGGTTGGCCAGCAGGATCGGCAGGCCCGGGTCGTTCTCCTTCAGCAGGCCCCCGAGCTCGGACGCGGCCGGCGGGGCGGCCGTGATCAGCCGCCGCAGGTCGCCGTCGGAGCTCGCCAGCTGCTGGGCGAAGACGCGGGCGTTGCTGCTGAACGAACGCCACTCCCCGGACGAGTCGAGCTGGGTCCGCAGCACCGTCGCGCCGTCGCCGATCAGCTTCGACGTCTGCGGCAGGTGGCTGCTTGCCTCCTGCGTGAACGTCGTCGCCGAGTCCATCAGCGTCTGCAGGTCAGGGCCCGCGCCGCGCAGGGCGTCGTCGAGCTCGTTGACCACCGTGCGCAGGTCCTGGGTCGGCACCGACGCGGTGAACGAGTCCAGGTCGGTCAGCAGGCTGTTCACCGGCAGCGGCAGCGTCGTCGACTCCCGCCGGATGACCGAGCTGCCGTCGAGGTAGGGCGCGTCGGCCGTGCGGGGCTGCAGGTCGACGTACTGCTCGCCGACCGCGGAGCGGTTCGCCACCACGGCCCGCGAGTCCGCCGGGATCGGCGGGGCCGCGTCGTCGATCAGCAGGTCCGCCTCCATCCCGGTGACGGTGAGCCGGAGCTCGCCGACCCGGCCGACGGCGACGCCGCGGTAGGTCACCTCGCCGTTGGTGAACAGCCCGCCGCCTTCGGCGAGCTCGAGCTTCACCGTGTAGCTGCCGGAGCCGAACAGCCGGCCCAGCCCGGCGTAGTTCGCGCCGACGAACGCGGTGGTGGCCAGTGCGATCACGACGAACAGGACGACCTGGACGCGTACTCTGCGGCTCAGCATCAGCGGCCTCCGGAGGTGACCGGGGCGGTGCTGCTCGGCAGCGGGAAGACCGGCAGGCCCGGCGGGACGCCCTCGCCGAGCGGGGGCAGCGGCACGCCGGGCGCCGGGATCATCGAGGCGTACGCGTTGATGTAATCACCCTTCACCGCGCCCAGCACCGAGTCGGGGAACGGGAACGTCGGCAGCATCTGCAGCGACTGCGGCAGGTTCTTCCCGGCGTCGGCCAGCTGCCCCAGGATCGGCGCCAGCGCACGCAGGTCGGCCACCATGTCGGCGCGGCTGCGGTCGACGACGTCCGTGGCCACCGTGCCGAGCCGGTCCAGCGCCTGCAGCATCGACACGAGCTGGGTGCGCTGGTCGCGGAGGGTCTGCAGGCCCGGCGTCAGGTCGGTCAGCGCGCCGGAGATCTGCTCGTGGCGGTTCGCCAGCGTGGCCGAGAGCCGGTTCAGCCCGTCGAGCGCCGCGGTGATGTCCGTGCGGTGGGCGTCCAGGTCGGTCATCAGGGTGTTCACCCCGGAGAGGAAGGACCGGATCTGGTCTTCGTTGCCGTCCATCACCTTCGACAGTTCACGGTTGATCGTCTGCAGCTGCCCGATCCCGCCGCCGTTGAGCAGCAGGGAAAGCGCGCCGAAGATCTCTTCGAACTCGGGGTTGCGGTTGGTGCGGTCGAGGGTGATCGTGGCGCCGTTCGCCAGCCGCCCGTTCCCGGCGGCGTTCTGCGCTTCGCCGTCCGGGGGAGCCAGCTCGACGAACTTCTCGCCGAGCAGGCTGGACTGGCGCAGCCGCGCGACCGCGTTCGCGGGCAGGACGACGTCGCCGTTGACCTCCAGGACCGTTTCGGCCGTCCAGCCGTCCCCGCCCAGCCGGACATCCCGCACCCGGCCCACCGGCACGTCGCCGACCTTCACCGCGGCCTGCGGCACCAGGTCGAGCACGTCGGCGAACTGCACGGTCACCGAGTACGGGTGGTCGCCGACGTCGGCGCCGCCCGGCAGCGGCAGGTCGTAGACACCCTTGAACTCACCCGACGAGCAGCCCGCCAGCGTCAGGCAGCCGATGGCCACGACGGCAAGAACGCGCTTCACCGCCCGCCTCCGTTCGTGTAGACGTCGCCGGTCACCGGCAGCGGCAGCGGCTGGAGGTAGTAGTCGAAGTTGCCGCGGCCGAGCACGCGCCCGGTGGCCGGGTCGACCGACTGGAGCACGTTCGTCACCGCCAGCGGCGCGACGTCGAGCGTTTCGGCCAGGGACGCGCGCTGCTCGACGAGGGTCCGGGTGGTCGTCACCAGGTTGTCCACATTGGCCTTGAGGGCGCCGCGGTTGTCCCGGATGAACGCCTGGACGTCGCCGAGCGCGCGGCCGAGGCCGTCGAGGGCCCTGGCCAGCTCGCCGCTGTTCTCGGCGAGCGTGCCGGAGATCTGTGCCAGCTGCTGGTTGACGGTGCTCACCTGGCTGTCGTTGGTGGCCAGCATGCTGGTGAACTGCTGCAGCTCGTCGACCGTGCCGAACAGGTCGCTCGAGTTGCCGGCCAGCGTGCGGGCCAGCTGGGCGAAGTTGCGGACGCTGTCGTTGAACGCGCGGCCGTTGCCCTGCAGGGTCTGCGCGCCGGTCTTCAGCAGGTCGGACAGCGCGCCCTGGGAGTTGGCGCCGTTCGGGCCGAGCGCCTTCGAGATCGTGTCGAGGCTGGCGTAGAGCTGGTCGAGCTCCACCGGGGTGGCCGTGCGCTGGACCGGGATCGTCGCGCCGTCCGGCAGCCGCGGCCCGCCGCGGGCCGGCTTGCCGAACTGCAGGTAGCGGTCGGCGACGACGCTGGGGGCGATCACCAGGAGCGTGGTGTCCTCGGCGACGCCGACCGAGCCGTCGACGCTCATGTCCACCTGCACCTGCTCGCCGCGCGGGGTGACCTTGTCGACCTGGCCGATCCGGACGCCGAGCACGCGGACGTCCGAGCCGGGGTAGACGCCGACCGCGCGGGTGAAGTACGCCGTGACGTGGTGCTGGCCGGAGCCGGCGAACACCCACCACAGCGCCGCCGAGACGACGAGGGCGAGCAGCAGGGCGGCGGCGACGAACCGGCTCGCCAGTACGCCGGCGCGGGTGGTGGTCAGCGCGCTCACTTCGCCCCTCCCGGGTTCTTCGGTGGGATGCAGGGGTCGTGGTTCTCGGGCAGCAGCCCGCACAGGTAGGCGTCGATCCAGTGCCCGTTGCCGGTGGCGTTGGTGAGCACCCGGAAGTACGGGCCGGCCAGCTGCAGGCCCTTGGTGAGGTTGTCGTTCTGCCGCTTGAGCAGGTCGGTGACCTGGTTGAGCGACTGCAGGGCCGGCTTGAGCGCGGCGGAGTTGTCCTGCACCAGCCCGCTGAGCTGGGTCGCCAGCCGGGCCGAGCCGTCGAGCAGGGCCCGGATCGCGTCGCGGCGGCTGTTCAGCTCGGTGAGCAGCAGGTTGCCGTCGCCGATCAGCTTCTCGAAGTCGTCGTTCGAGTTCGCCAGCGTCGTGGTCAGCTTCCGCGCGTTCGCCAGCAGCTCGGCGATCTGGCTGTCGCGGCTGGAGACCGTCTTGGACAGCTGGCTCAGTCCGTCGAGCGCGCTGCGGACGTGCTCGGGGGAGTTGCGGAAGGTGTCCGACAGCGTGGTGAAGCTGTCCGCGAGCTGCTTGGTGTCGATCGCGCCCACGGTGTCGGCGAGGCCGTTGAAGGCGTCGGTGACGTCGTAGGGCGTGACCGTCCGGGTCCGCGGGATCGGCTGGTCCGGGTTCTGGACGTCGTCGCCGGTGGGGTTCAGCGCGAGGAACTTGCGGCCCAGCAACGTCTTGATCTTGATCTCGGCCGACGTGCGGTCGCCGATCCAGGCGTTCTTCACCCGGAAGGAGATCAGGACGTGGTCGTCGGCGAGGGCGACCGTGCGGACCTCGCCGACCTTGATGCCGGCGATCCGGACCTCGTCCTCGGGCTGCAGGCCGGCGGCCTCGGAGAACTCGGCCTGGTACGTCGTGCCGCCGCCGACGATCGGGAGGTTGTCGTAGTTGAAGGTGAGGGTGAGCAGCGCGGCGAGCCCGACGCTGCCCACGACGCCGAGGGCGATCGGATTGCGTTCCTTGAAGGACTTCACGATCCGCACCTCGCCGTCTCGGTGCGCACTCCGCGCGGGGGCGAGGCTTCGAGCGTGGCGCCGCAGAGGAAGAAGTTCATCCACGATCCGTAGGAGGCGGTCCGGCCGATCTCGCCGAACTTCACGGGCAGGTTGGTCAGGAAGCTGTCCACATCGGACTGGTTCTGGGCCAGCGTGCCCGCGACCTTCTGCAGCCCGTCGATGCTTTCCTTCAGCGGCGGGCGGGCCTGCTCGAACAGCCCGGCGGTGGACTCGGTCAACGCGCCGATCCCGCTGATGGCGTCGCCGATCGCGGCGCGGTCGCCGGCCAGCCCGGAAACGAGCTGACGCAGGGTGGACACGAGGTTCGCCAGCGCGTCGCCCTTGCCGTTGACGGTGTTCAGGACCGTGTTGAGGTTCCCGATCACCTCGCCGATCACCTTGTCGCGCCCGGCGAGGGTGGTGGTCAGCGAACCGGTGTGCTGCAGCAGGCTCTCCACGGTGCCGCCTTCGCCCTGCAGGACCTGGACGATCTCGCCGGAGAGCTCGTTGACGTCGTTCGGCGACAGTGCCTGGAAGAGCGGTTTGAAGCCGTTGAAGAGGTCGGTGAGGTCCAGCGCGGGTGTCGTGCGGTCCAGCGGGATCTCGGCGCCCACGGGCAGCTGCTCCCGGGTGGCGGTGTTCCCGCGTTCCAGGGCGACGTACCGCTGGCCGACCATGTTGCGGTACTTGATGATCGCGCGGACGTCGGCGGGGAGCCGACGGCCCTGGTCGAGGGAGAACGTGACCACCGCCCGGTTGCGGTCGCCGATGTCGAGGGACTCGACCTGGCCCACGCGGACCCCGGAGATGCGCACGTCGTCGCCGACGTTGAGCGAGGTGGCGTCGAGGAACTTGGCCGTGTAGCGCTCCCCGGCGCCGACGCCGGAGTTCGTGATGGAGATGGCGAGCAGGACCGTCGCCAGTGCCGTGACGGCGATGAAGACGAGGCTTTTGACCAGTGGGCCGGCGATGTTCCTCACTTGAGCGTCACCTCCGTGCCGCGGTAGAGCGGCCCGACGAGCACGCTGCTCCAGGCCGGGACCTCGGCGGCGGGCACCCCGATCGACGGGGCGACCAGCGTGGACAGCAGCTGCTCCTCCTGCGGCGAGTTCGCGAGCCCGAGGTCGCCCCGGCCGCCGGTGAGCAGCGGGTGCTCCGCGGTGCCCGGGGCCGCCGCGGCGGTGCCGGTCGTCGGGGACACGCCGGAGGGGTAGCACCGCGGCTCGCCGCCGCCGGTGAACCGCGGGTCGTCCCGGCCCGGCAGGTACTTGTCGCTGTCGGGCACGACCGCGACCTCGGCGTGGAAGCCCGGTTCGTTCGTGCCCGCGCCGAGCACCTTGTCCATGGCGCCTCTCAGTGCGTTGAGCGAGCCGATCGTGCAGGCGAAGCTGGGGGAGTACTTCGCCGCGATCTCCAGCGGCGCGCGGCTGTCGGCGGCGAGGGAGATGAGGTTGTCGCGGTTGTTGGCCAGGAACGTGGCGACTTCCTGGGACGACGACGTCACCTGCTGGTACACCCCGGCGAGGTCGGCCTGCTTCTCCTTGACCGTGTTGAGCGTGACGGCGGAGTCGGTGAGCGCGTCCAGGAGGTCGGGCGCGATGTCGCCGTAGAGCCGGGAAACCGTCGCGAGGTCCCGGACGTCCGACGTCAGCTGCGGGAGGTCGGGGTTGAACTCCTTCAGGTAGTCCGCGGCGGTGCCGAGGGTCTTCCCGAGCTGCTCGCCGCGTCCCTCCAGGGCCGTCGAAACCGCGGTCAGCGTCGTCGCCAGCTTCTGCGGCTGGACCGCCTTCAGCACCGGCAGCAGGTTGTCGAAGACCCGTTCCAGCTCGACCGCGTTGGCCGAGTGGTCCTGCTCGATGACGTCGCCGGCGACCAGGTGCGGCGCGCGCTCGCCGTCCGGAATGGACAGCTGGACGTACCGCTCGCCGAACAGCGTCTTCGGCACGAGCAGCGCGGACACGTTGCGGGGCAGCATGTCCACTCTGTCCGGTTCGAGAGCAAGCGCTATCTCTGCGCCCTGCGGCGTCGCCCTGACCTCGCGGATCTCGCCGACCAGCACGCCGCGGGCCTTGACCTGGCCGCCGGGGGAGAGCTGGTTGCCGATCCGGCTCGCCTTGAGCGTCACCGGGACCGTGGTGACGAAGTCCTTGTCGTACACCTTGACCGACAGCGTCACGAGGACGCCCATCACGACCAGGAACAGCACGCCCGCGGTGCGGACCCCGGCCTTGCGGCGGGTTTCGCGTCTCATCCGGCCACCTGCACGGTCGTCGTCGCGCCCCAGATCGCCAGGGACAGGAAGAAGTCGAGGACACTGATCGCGACGATCGCGGTCCGCACCGCGCGGCCCACCGCGACCCCGACGCCGGCCGGGCCGCCGCTCGCGCGGAAGCCGTAGTAGCAGTGCGCCAGCACCACCACGACGCTGAACACCAGGACCTTCCCGAACGACCACAACACGTCGCCGGGAGGCAGGAACAGCAGGAAGTAGTGGTCGTAGGTGCCCGCGGACTGGCCGAAGAACCACACGGTGACCTGCCGCGAGGCGAGGTAGCTCGACAGCAGCCCGATCGCGTAGAGCGGGATGACGGCGAGGAAACCGGCGATCACCCGGGTCGTCACCAGGTACGGGACGCTCGGGATACCCATGACCTCGAGGGCGTCGATCTCCTCGGAGATCCGCATCGCGCCGAGCTGCGCGGTGAACCCGCAGCCGACGGTCGCGCTCAGCGCGAGGCCGGAGACGAGCGGCGCGATCTCGCGGGTGTTGAAGTAGGCGGAGACGAACCCGGCGAACGCCGACGTCCCGACCTGGTTCAGCGCCGAGTAGCCCTGGAGGCCGACGACCGTGCCGGTGGCCACGGTCATCCCGATCATCACACCGATCGTGCCGCCGATGACGGCCAGCGCGCCGCTGCCGAAGCTGACCTCGGCCAGCAGGCGGACGACCTCGCGCAGGTAGCGGCGCAGGGCCCGCGGGGTCCAGGCGATCGCGCGGAGGAAGAAGAGGATCTGGTCGCCGAGGGTGTCGAGAAAGCCGAACCGGCGGTCGACGGCCTCGCGTACCCGCGCCGTTCTCGGGAGTTCCGTGGTCGTCACTTCAGCTCCCCTTGGGCGGAACGAGTTGCAGGTAGACGGTGGTGAGGATCAGGTTCAGCACGAACAGCAGCAGGAACGTGATGACCACGGACTGGTTCACCGCGTCCCCGACGCCCTTCGGCCCGCCCTTGGGGTTGAGCCCGCGGTAGGAGGCGACGACCCCGGCGACGAAGCCGAAGATGAGGGCCTTGATCTCGCTGATCCACAGGTCGGGCAGCTGGGCGAGGGCCGAGAAGCTGGCCAGGTAGGCGCCCGGGGTGCCGTTCTGCATGATCACGTTGAAGAAGTAGCCGCCGAGCACGCCGACGACGCTGACCATGCCGTTGAGGAAGACCGCGACGCCCATCGCGGCGAGCACCCGCGGCACGATCAGGCGTTGCACCGGCGAGACGCCGAGCACCTCCATCGCGTCGATCTCTTCGCGGATGGTCCGGGAGCCGAGGTCGGCGCACATCGCGCTGCCGCCCGCGCCGGCGATGAGCAGGGCCGTGACGATCGGGCTGGCCTGCTGGATGATCGCGAGCACGCTCGCCGCGCCGGTGAACGACTGGGCGCCGATCTGCGTGGTCAGCGAGCCGATGTGCAGCGCGATGACCGCGCCGAACGGGATCGAGACCAGTGCCGTCGGCAGGATCGACACGCTCGCGATGAACCAGAACTGCTGGATCAGCTCCCGCACCTGGAACGGGCGGCGGAAGGTCAGCCGGACGACGTCGAGACCCAGCCCGTAGAGCCGGCCGGTCTGCCGCAGTGCGGCCGCCCCCGGGAACGACGGCGTCGTCGTCCGTTCGGCCATTCGTGTGCCTCCAGCGGTTTCGGCGGCACGACGAATACGCCCGAGAAGACTAAAGGGAAATGGTCCGAACGGGTTAACAAATTCCGGCCATTCACGGTCTCGGGGGCACCGTGCCGTTTCCTACTGGTCGGTACGCTAACGACGGCCTTGCTGGGAGACAAGAACTTGAGCAGGATCACGCGGTCACGGGCTGGTAACCCCACATTTCTTGTCCACCGCTGACAAACGGACCCGATCTTGTTGTCAGCGGAGGAAAAGAAAGTTACCTCCGGGCTGCACCCGGGCTTGACAAGCTACCCGCTTTTGTCAATTCCCGCGTGCTTGAAGTGTCGACACGCGTGTCTGGAGGGTCGACACGCGTGATCAGGGAGGCGACACGCCGCGGGCGGGTGGGCGGCGCCGTGTCGACCCTTCAATCACGCGTGTCGACCCTCCGATCACGCGTGTCGGCCCTTCCCGCACGGGTCAGGACTTGAGGTCGGCGAGGAGCTCGTAGGAGCGGACGCGGTCGGCGTGGCCGTGGACCATCGTGGTGACCATCAGCTCGTCCGCGCCGGTGTCGGCGAGGAGCCGCTCGAGTCCCTTGTGGACGGTTTCCGGCGAGCCGACGATGCTGGACCCGAAGCGCTCGGCCAGGAACGCGCGGTCCATCTCGGTGTACGGGTACTCCGCGGCCTCTTCCGGTGTCGGCAGCGCGATCGGGCGGCCGCGGCGGAGGCTGAGGAACGTCAGCCCGGACGGCCCGGCCAGGAAGCGGGCGCGCTCGTCGGTTTCGGCGGCGACCACGGACACGCCGAGCATCACGTACGGCTCGTCGAGGACTCCCGGCCGGAAGTTCTCGCGGTACAGCTGCACGGCCGGGATGGTGTTCTCGGCGGCGAAGTGGTGCGCGAAGGAGAACGGCAGCCCGAGCCGCCCGGCCAGCTGGGCGCTGAAGCCACTCGAACCGAGCAGCCACACCGGCGGCTGGTTGCCCTCGGCGACCACGGCGTTGACGCCACGGGCCTCCGAATGGGTGAAGTAGCCGATCAGCTCCTGCAGGTGTTCCGGGAAGTTCTCCGCCGACAGCCCGCCCGGGCCGCGCAGGGCGAGGGCCGTGCGCTGGTCGGTGCCGGGCGCGCGGCCGATGCCGAGGTCGATCCGGCCCGGGTGGAACGCCTCGAGGGTGCCGAACTGCTCGGCGACGACCAGCGGCGCGTGGTTGGGCAGCATGATCCCGCCCGAGCCGACGCGGATCCGCTCGGTGGCGTCGGCGACGTGCCCGATCAGCACGACCGTGGCCGAGCTGGCGATGCCGGGCATGTTGTGGTGCTCGGCCAGCCAGTAGCGGTGGTAGCCCAGCCGTTCCGCGGCGCGGGCGAGGTCCAGGGTGTTGCGCAGCGTCTCGCCGACGGTGTTCCCCTCCGACACGGGGGACAGGTCGAGCACGGACAGCGGCACGTCAGGCAGTGAGCTCACAACCGGGGTCAACGCCCCGGTGCCGTCAATGCTTCCCGGAGCGACGCCGGATCGTCGCCGCTGAACGTCACGACGCCGTCCGGGCGCACGAGCAGCGCGTCGGCCGGGGCGTCCGGGCACCGCGCCGTGACGATCTTCACGTCCGGGCCCGCGGCTTCCCGGAGGTCGGCGCGGTCGGCGAAGTCGAACAGCACGGTCCGCGCGGCGCGCATGACCTCGGCCACCCGGGTCGGCTCGCCGTCGACCACCAGGGGCAGGTCGGGGACGTACGGCAGCTCGTCGGCGTCCCGCAGGAGCTCGCCCAGGTGCCGGGTCGGCTCGGGAAACGCGGCCAGCTCGCCGAAGAGCGTCCGGAGGGCATCGCCGTCCTCGCCGGTCAGGCGGTCGAGCAGGGCCTGGACGCGGGTCTGCGTCAACGTCCGCGCCGCCACCGGGTGCCGCTCGGCGTGGTAGCTGTCGAGGAGGCTTTCCGGAGCCGAGCCGCGCACGACGGCGGCGAGTTTCCAGCCGAGGTTGACCGCGTCCAGCAGCCCGACGTTGAGCGCGGACCCGCCGGCGGGGAAGACGTGGGCGGCGTCGCCGGCCAGGAACACGTGACCGGCCCGGTACCGCGTGGCGAGCCGCGCCGAACTCGTCGTCCGGGACAGCCACAGCGGTTCGCCGAGGGGAAGGTCTTCGCCGAGGACCCGGCGGAGGGCGGCGCGGAACTCGTCGAGGGTCGGTTCGCCGGGCGGCTCCGGCGTCACCTCGCGGACGCCGACGATCACGACACCCGGGGTCAGCGACGTCACCAGCACGCGCCCGCCGGGCCGCCGGTCCCAGCCGCGGGTCGTCGCGGCGAACAGGGGCACGTCCGCCCGGAAGTGGCCGAGGCGCAGGAGCTCGCCGTCGGTGGTGCCGGGGAACCCGATGCCGGCCAGCTCGCGGACGCGGCTGTGCGCGCCGTCGCAGCCGACGACGTACCGCGCGTCCAGGTGGTAGTCGCCGTCAGGGCCTCGCACGGTCCCGAGATCGACGAGTGCGTGCCCGCGCCGGATCTCGGCGCCGAGTTCGAGCGCGCGTTCGGTCAGCAGGGCCTCCATCCGCGGCTGCTGCACCATGAGCCCGTGCAGCGGTGACCGGCCGAGTTTCGCGAAGTTCAACGGCACCGCGCCGAACGGGAAGCCGGGGAACGGCCCGGCGAAGGCCGCTTCGGCCCGGAACCGGCCGAGGAGCCCGCGGTGGTCGAGCTGCTCGACGATCCGGCCGCCGAGGCCGTTGGCCCGCGGCCGCCCGTCCGGCGCGGCCCGCCGGTCGAGCACCACCACCTCGGCCCCGCCGAGCCGCAGCTCCGCCGCCAGCATCAGGCCCACCGGACCCGCTCCGATCACCGCGACTTCCATGACGCCCTCCCAGTGTCAGTCCAAACTGACGACAATGTCAGGCTAGACTGACACCCGTGGAAGCGGAAGAGCTTTCGGGACGTGTCTCGGAAACGGACCCGGCGGTCGCGCTGCGGGCGGTCGGCGCCCTGCACCGGCTGGCCGAGCAGGTCGAAGCGGCGGCCGTCGCGCACGCGCGCGAACGCGGCTGGTCGTGGGAGCAGATCGGCGACGCGCTCGGCGTCGCCCGGCAGTCGGTGCACGCCAAGTACGGGAAGTGAGGGGCTCGTGCTCGACCGGATGATCGCCAAGAGCCCGTTCGCCGCGGTGGTGACGGCGGCGCTCGAGGAGTCCCGCCGCCGCGGCGACCGGCGGCTCGGCACCGAACACCTGCTGCTGGGCTTGCTGCACGACGCCGGCAGCGCGCGCACGCTCGGCGTCGGCCTCGCCGACGCCCGCGCGGCCCTGGACCGCCTGGACCGGGCGGCGCTGGCGGCGCTCGGCATCGAGGTGGACGGCCTCCGCCCGCCCGAAGTCCCGGTGCGGCGCGGGAAGCTGACCCCGGGCGCGTTGACGTCCGGGGCGCGCGCGGTCGTCAACGAGGCGATCCGCGGGGTGCCGCGGCCGCGCGATCCGGGGCAGCTGCTGCGGGTGCTCGTGCGGCTGACCCCGCCCGACCCGGCGGCCGACCTGCTGGTGGAACTGGGCGTGGACGCCGCCGCGGTTCGCCGTCGGCTGGATTCACCTCCGTGAACGCGGGCCATTGGCTACGGTAGGCGAATCGGAAAATGAGAAACAGGAGGACGGGTGCCGCGTCCCGAGCGACCCTTGGATCCCGGGGACGATCTGCTGATCGAATTCGCCGCCGATCTCCGGCGTTTGCGCGAGAGCGCCGGGAATCCGACCTACCGCGAGCTCGGCCGGCGTGCGCACTACTCGGCCGGCACGCTGTCGGAAGCCGCCGGCGGGCGGAAACTCCCCAGCTTGGCGGTCACCCTGGCCTACGTCCGGGCCTGCGGCGGGGTGCCGGGGGAATGGGAGGAACGCTGGCACGCCGTCGCCGAAGACTCCCGCGGTGAGGGTGCCGATTCACCACCGGAGCCGGAATCCGGGGAAATTCCGCCGTACGTCGGGCTGGTCGCTTTCGGCCCCGCCGACGCGGGCCGTTTCTTCGGCCGCGAACGGCTTGTCGAAAAACTCGTCGAACGCCTCGGCAGGCAACGCTTTCTGGCCGTCCTCGGCGCGTCCGGCTCGGGGAAGTCGTCCCTGCTGCGCGCCGGCCTCCTGCCGTCGGTGAAGGGGCCGGCCGTGCTGCTGACGCCGGGCCCGCGCCCGCTGCAGGAGTGCGCGGTCAAGTTCGCCGCCGCGCTCGGCGTCGCGCCCGGCGCCCTGCTCGACGACTTCGCCGCGCACCCGCGCAACCTCGGGCTGGCCGCCCGCCAGCTGGCCGACGGCGGCGACGAAGACTTCGTGCTGGTCGTCGACCAGTTCGAGGAGGTCTTCACCCTCTGCCAGGACGACCAGGAACGCGCCCGGTTCCTCGACGCGCTCGTCACCGCGACCACCGAGCCGGGCAGCCGCACCCGGGTGGTCCTCGGCATCCGCACCGACTTCTACACCCACTGCGCGCGGCATCCGGAACTCGCCGAGGCCATGCAGGACGCCCAGGTCCTGGTCGGCCCGATGACGACCGAAGAGCTCCGGCAGGCGGTCACGCGGCCGGCCATCGACGCCGGGTACCGCGTCGAGAACGCCCTGGTCTCCCGGCTGGTCGCGGACGCCACCGGCCGCCCCGGCGTGCTGCCGCTGCTCTCGCACGCGCTGCTGGAGACGTGGCGGCGGCGCCGCGGCACCACGCTGACCCTCGCCGGGTACGAGTCGACCGGCGGCATCGAGCGGGCCATCGCGCAGACGTCCGAAGGCACCTTCGCGAAGCTTTCCCTGCGCCAGCAGCGGCTGGCCCGGCAGATCTTCCTGCGCATGACCGCGCTCGGCGAAGGCACCGAGGACACCAAGCGGCGGATCGGCCGCGCGGAGCTCGACACCGACGCCGACACCGCCGTCGTCCTCGGCGAGCTGGCCGCCGCCCGGCTCGTCACGCTCGACGACACCGGCATCGAGATCACCCACGAAGCCCTCATCCGCGGCTGGCCGCGGCTGCGCGAGTGGCTCACCGAAGACCGGGAGGGCCTGCGCGTCCACCGGCAGCTCACCGAGGCGACCGACGCCTGGGAGTCCGTCGACGAAGACCCCGGCTGGCTCTACCGCGGCACCCGGCTGGCCATCGCCCGGGAGTGGGCCGCGCGCCAGGACTCCGCGCTGTCCCGGCGCGAACGCCGGTTCCTCGACGCGAGCCTCGCCGTCGAGCACGCCGAGCAGGAACGCGACCGCCGCCGGACCCGCCGGCTGCGTCAGCTGGTCGCCCTGCTCGCGGTGCTGCTGGTCGTCGCCGTGGCCGCCACCGCCTACGCCGTCCGCGCCGAGACCACGGCCACCCGGCAGCGCAACGACGCGCTGGCCCAGAAGGTGGCCGGGCAGGCCTTGGCCATGCGCGCGACCAACCCCGCGCTGGCCGCGCAGCTCGCGCTCGCCGCGTACCGCCTGGACCCGGGGTCCGACGAGCGCAGCGGCCTGCTCGGCATGTTCGGGTCGCCGTACGCGACCCGGCTGACGGGGCACACCGGCCGCGTCAACACCGTCGCCCTCCGCCCGGACGGGCGGGTCGTCGCCACGGCCAGCTGGGACGGCACGGCCCGGCTCTGGGACGTCCACGACCCGCACCACCCGGTGCCGCTGGGCGTGCTCGCCGGGCACAAGGGCAACGTCAACAACGTCGCCTTCGCCGCCGACGGCCGGACCGTCGCCACCGCGGGCTTCGACGGCACCGTCCGCGTCTGGGACGTCTCGGACCCGGCGCGGCCGGGGCCCGGCACGGTGATCGAGCAGCACGAAGGCAGGGCGTACGCGGTCGCGTTCAGCCCGGCCGGGCCGCTGCTGGCGACCGCCGACGTCAAGGGCACGATCCGGCTGTACGACACCACCGACCCCGCCCACCCGCGGCCTTCGGGGGAGCTGACCGGCCACACCTCCTACGTCAACAACCTCGCCTTCAGCGGCGACGGACGGCTGCTCGCCTCGGCGTCGGCCGACAAGACCGCCCGCTTCTGGGACGTCGCTTCGCGGCGTCAGCTCGGCGTCGCGGCCGGGCACACCGACGTCGTGCACTCCGTCGCCTTCCGCCCCGGCGCGCCCGTCCTCGCCACGGCGAGCCAGGACCAGACCGCGCGGCTGTGGGACGTCGCCGACCCGGCCCACCCGGCGCAGCTGGCGTCGCTGACCACGCACAAGGCGACCGTGCGCTCGGTGGCGTTCACCGCCGACGGCCGCACGCTCGCGACCACCGGCTTCGACCGCACGGCCCGGCTGTGGGACCTCGCCGACCCGCGGCAGCCGCGCGAGCTGCCGTCCCTGCCCGGGCACACCGGCGCGGTCGTCTCCGCGGTGTTCACCCGCGACGGCCGCACCCTCGTCACGGCCAGCGACGACCAGTCCGCCCGGCTCTGGGACCTGCCCGGCCCGGCCATCCCCGCGCACACGGCCCAGACGTGCCACGTCGCCTTCGGCCCGGCGGGCAAGCTGCTGGCCTCCGGCGGCTATGACGAGACCGTGCGGCTGTACGACCTCACCGAACCGCGCGCGCCGCGGGCGCTGGCCACGATCGGCGGGTTCGGCAACGCGGTCTGCGGCGTCGCCGTCAGCCCGGACGGCCGCACCCTGGCCACCGGCAGCTGGGACCACACGATGACGCTGCGGGACATCACCGACCCGCGCCACCCCGGGCCGCCGGTGGTGTTCAACCGGCTGCACGACGACATCGACGCGGTCGTCTTCAGCCCCGACGGCAAGCTGCTCGCCACCGCGGGCGACGGCCACACGGCCCGCCTGTGGGACCTGACCGACCGCCTGCGCCCGGTCGAGATCGCGAAGCTCGAGGGCCACGACGACGACGTCCACACGATCGCCTTCAGCCCCGACGGCCGGACGCTGGCCACCGCGGGCTGGGACCACACGGCGCGGCTCTGGGACATCTCGGCGCCCCGGGCCCCGCGGCCCCTCGCGAAGCTGGCGGGGCACACCGACACGGTGTTCTCGATCGCCTACAGCCCCGACGGGCGGCACGTCGCCACGGCGAGCGCCGACCGCACGGTCCGGCTCTGGGACGTCGCCGACCCGGCGCGCGTCCCGCCGCCGTCGGTCCTGGACGGCCACACGGACGTGGTGATGTCGGTGTCGTTCAACGGCGACGGCCGGACGCTGGCGTCGGGCAGCTACGACCGGACGGTCCGGCTGTGGGACGTCGCCTCGGCGACGCCGTACGCGGTCCTGCCCGAGCAACGCGACCGCGTCTACGCGGCCCAGTACTCCCCGAACGGCCACACCCTGGCGGGCGCGGGCGCGGACGGCACGGTGCGCTTCTGGGAGGCCGACCCCACACGGGCGGCCGAGCGGATCTGCGCGGCGGTGTCACCCAAGATCAGCGACACTGAGTGGAGCGAGAGCTTCCCCGACCTCGATTTCACCCCACCCTGCCCCTGACCGGTTGTTCGGCGTTGTTGTTCGGTGCGCGAGCGCGGACACCGAACAACCCGGATCGACTAGACATGCCCTCGGACAACGCGTCCCACGACGTTATTTCACCGGGGGTCTGAAGGGCTCCTTCGAGGGCACGGGAACCCGCCTCCCCCGCCCCTCGAAGGGGCCCTTCAGCGTTTCCCGGCCCCGATCACGCGAGTTCCGGCCCCGATCACGCGAGTTCCGCCTTCAATCACGCGAGTCCCGCCCCGGATCACGCGAGACGCGGCCTGGGGCGCGCAGGTTCGGGGTTTCGGGTGCGCGAGACCTGACCCGGTCGCGTGGGTTCGGGCCCCGAGCCCGTGAGCCCCGGCCCGGATCACGCGAGCCCCGCGACGTCACCGCTCCTGAGCCCAGGCGAGCGCGGCGGTCATCGCCCCGAACCGCCACCCGCCGGGTGTCCGCACGGCCTCGCACGTGACGCGCAGCCCGCTGCTCCGGTGCGGCGGCTCGCCGTCGCCGGGGCGCGCGGCTACCACTACCGCATCCTGGCCACGCTGCACGAGTTCGGGCCGTCGAGCCAAGCCGGGCTCGGCCGCCGTGGCCGGGTCGACCGCAGTTCCGGCGGACGCTGACGCGCCTGCTCCGCCAGGTCCTCGCCCACCACGAGGGCACCTGAGTCAGGCGGCCGGGATCCAGTCCGGGTTCGAGGCCAGCACGATCAGCTGCTGCGTCGCCCTGGTCAGCGCCACGTACAGCACCCGCCGTCCCGTTGTCGACTCGGTGATCAGGTCGTTCGGCTCCACGAGCACCACCGCGTCGTACTCCAGGCCCTTCGAATCCAGGCTGCCGACGACCTTGAGCCGCTCGTCCGCCTGCCCGGACAGCCAGCCCGCGACCTCCGGCACCCGGTCCATCGCCGTGATGACGCCGACCGTGCCCTCCACCGCGCCCAGCAGCTCCTTCACCGCCGCCTGCGTCGCCGCGGCCAGGCCGGCGGCCTCGACCGGGCGGACCTCCGGCTCGACCCCGGTGCGGCGGACCGCCACCGGCAGCTCGCCGGACTCCGCGTGCCCGGCCACGACCTTCGCCGCCAGGTCGAAGATCTCCGCCGAGTTCCGGTAGTTGGTGCGCAGCGTGAACCGGCGCCGGGCCGTCTTGACGCCGAACGCCTGGTCGCGCGCCGACGCCGCCTCCGCCGGGTCCGGCCACGAGCTCTGCACCGGGTCGCCGACCACCGTCCAGCTCGCGTACTTGCCGCGCCGGCCCACCATCCGCCACTGCATCGGCGACAGGTCCTGCGACTCGTCGACGACCACGTGCGAGTACTCGTCGTAGTGCTCCGGCCGCGTCGGCGCCCCGCCCGAGCGCTCGGGCTCGACCTCGACGACCTGGCGCCGCTTGCGCTTCGGCGGCGGCCCGACCAGCACGCGCAGCTCGTCCAGCAGCGCCACGTCCGCGATCGACCAGCCCCGCGACCGGTCCGCGAAGTCCGCGGCCAGCATCGAGATCTCCTGGCGGTTCAGGATGCCCTTCGCCGCCGCGGCCAGCCGCTTCTCGTCGGCCAGCCATTTGAGGATCTGCGCCGGGTACAGCACGGGCCACCAGACGACCAGGAAGCGGTGGAAGTCGATCCGCTCGCCCAGGTCGGTGATCAGCTCGGCGCGGTCGATCTGCCTGCCGTCGTCCTTCGCGTGCTGCTCGGCCTTCGCGGCGAGGGCGTCCAGCAGCATCTCGGCCGCGCGGATGCGCTGGCGGTTCGGCGGCGCGCCCTGCGTGTGGGCCTTGCGGCGGACCTTCTCCAGCTCCCGCGCGTTCAGCTTCAGCACTTCGCCGCGGTAGACGATCCGCATCTCCTCCGGCGCCTCCGGCGGCGTGTCGCGCAGCGCCCGCAGCAGCACCTTCCGGATCCGCAGCGACCCCTTGACGGCGGCGAGCGGCGCCGGGTCCTGCCGCGTCGCCTCCAGGCCGTCGAGGACCTCGCCGAGCGCGCGCAGCTCGACGTTCGTCTCACCCATCGAGGGGAGGACGCGCGAGATGTAGCTGGTGAACACCCCGGACGGCCCGATGACGAGCACGCCGGCCCCGCCGAGCTGACGCCGGTAGCGGTAGAGCAGGTAGGCCGCCCGGTGCAGGGCGACCGCCGTCTTGCCGGTGCCCGGCCCGCCGGTGATCTCGGTGACGCCGCGCCACGGCGCCCGGATGACCTCGTCCTGTTCCTTCTGGATGGTCGCGACGATGTCGCGCATCTTCTCGCCGCGCGAACGCCCCAGCGCGGCCATCAGCGCGCCCTCGCCGACGATCGCCATGTCCTCGGGCACGGCGTCGGCGATCAGCACGTCGTCGTCGACGTCGAGGACGTTCTGGCCGGAGCACCGGATCACGCGCCGCCGCACGACGTCCATCGGCTCCTCGGCCGTGGCCTGGTAGAACGCCGCCGCGGCCGGCGCGCGCCAGTCCGTGACGAGGTTGTCGAACTCGGCGTCGCGGATGCCGAGCCGCCCGACGTAGGTGCGTTCTCCCTCGCGGTCGTCGAGCCTGCCGAAGACGAGGCCCTCGTACTCGGCGTCGAGCGTCTGCAGCGTCTGGTTGGCGTGGTAGACCATCATGTCGCGCTCGAACAGCATCGACGCCTGCTCGAAGATCGCCTCGCGCTGCGCTCCCTGGCCGATCTCGTAGCCCTTCGTGCGCATGGCCTCGGCCTGGACCCGCAGTTCGTCCAGACGGGTGTACACGCGATCGACGTGGGCTTGCTCGATGGCGATCTCGGCCCGTCTGACCCGAGGTTCGGACACGCATGGCTCCTTGACAGCTTTGGGATCGCCTCCGAGGGCGAAGAACGACTCTACGCGGTGGCCCGGGCGGGGACACCCGTGTCCCGGTCATCCGCGCCGCGTGCCGTCCCCCACAATCGGGGGGTGACCAGGATCGTGGCCGGGACGGCGGGCGGACGGCGGCTGAAGGTGCCGCCGAAGGGCACCCGGCCGACGTCGGAACGCGTGCGGGAAGCCCTGTTCAACGCCCTCGAGACGGCGGGCGAGCTGGACGGCACCCGCGTCCTCGACCTCTACGCCGGCTCCGGCGCGCTCGGCCTCGAAGCCCTCTCCCGCGGCGCCGCGGACGCGCTGTTCGTGGAGGCCGACCGGCGGGCGGTCGACGTCCTGCGCGGCAACGTCGCGGCGCTGGGCCTGGGTGGCACGGTCCGGGCCGGGCAGGTCGAGAGCGTGGTCGCGGCGCCCGCGCCCGCCGAGTACGACCTCGTGCTCGCCGACCCGCCGTACGCCGTGGACGCGGCCGCGCTCGGGTCCGTGCTGGCGGCGCTGGCGGCGAACGGCTGGCTGGGGCCGTCGGCGCTGGTGGTGGTCGAACGCGCGGCCCGCGACGGCGAGCCGGACTGGCCGTCCGGCTTCGAGCCGACGCGCGCGAAGAAGTACGGCGACACGGCCGTCCACTGGGCGGAGTACACGGCTGTGGCGTGAACCACGCGGCGGAGACCGGGTGCGGCACGGTAGCGTCCGCGCCATGCGGCGTGCGGTCTGTCCCGGCTCCTACGACCCGGCCACCAACGGCCACCTCGACATCATCGAACGGGCCAGCAGGCTGTTCGACGAGGTCGTCGTCGCGGTGGGGGTGAACAAGAACAAGAAGGGCCTCTTCGAGATCGAGGAGCGCCTGGAGATCCTGCGCGAAATCACCGCGAAGCTGCCGAACGTGCGGGTCGACTCGTGGGAGGGCCTGCTCGTCGACTACTGCCGCGAAAACGACATCGCGGCGGTCGCGAAGGGCCTGCGTTCGGTCAGCGACTTCGACTACGAGCTGCAGATGGCGCAGATGAACCGCGAGCTCACCGGCGTCGAGACGCTGCTGATGGCGAACAACCCGGTGTACGGCTTCGTGTCCAGCTCGCTGGTCAAGGAGATCGCGGCGCTCGGCGGTGAGATTGAGCCCTTCGTGCCGCCGATCGTCTTCGAGCGGCTGTCGGAGAAGTTCCCCAAGCTGGGGCGCTGACCGGGTCCACTTCGGACGCCCGGGGTGTCCGGTTCCCGTCGATCGGCCCCCTCCGTTCGTCGGGATTTCGGCCCTGAGCTGCGGGAGTTCACGCCGTCGTCGCCTGACGATCATCCGATCGGGTTACGGTCCGAAAATGACCAACTACCGATCGCGCCTGGCTGCCGTCCTGTTCGCGCTCCTGGCGACGCTGTTCGCCGGGGTCACCACGGCCTCGGCGGCCGCCCCCGCCCTCGCCGCGCAGAACGCCTGCGGGAACCTGTCCGGCTTCTCGCACACGACGCTCTCGGCGCTGCCGCCCGAAGCGACGACGACGTACAACCTGATCCAGTCCGGCGGGCCGTTCCCGTACCCGAAGAACGACGGCGTCGTCTTCGACAACCGCGAAGGCATCCTCCCGGCCTGCGCGTCGGGCTACTACCACGAGTACACGGTGCCGACGCCGGGTTCGAGCACCCGCGGCACGCGCCGCATCGTGACCGGCAGCGCGGGCGAGTACTTCTACACCGGCGACCACTACGCCACCTTCAAGGTCATCGACATCTCCGGTGGCGGCACGACGCACGCCTGCGGCGACCTGTCGGGCCTGGCGAAGATCGGCTACTCGCAGCTGTCGTCGGCGGCGAAGACGGTCGTGGACAACGTCCGCGGCGGCGCGGCGACCGGCACGACGTACGAGAACCGCGAAGGCGTGCTGCCGGCCTGCGCGTCCGGCTACTACCAGCTGTTCGCCGTCGGCACGAACGACCGCGTGATCTCCGGCAAGGCGGGCGAGCTGGCCTACACACCCGACCGGTACGTCACCTTCAAGCGGATCGACCTGAATTCCTGAATCCGTGCAACGCCCCGCGCCTCCTCGTCCGTGAGATACACCGGGAGCCGGACGAGGAGGCGCGATGCGGGCAGCGGACGACGCGGACTTCCGGGAGTTCGCCCGCGTGCGGTCCCTGGCGCTGCGGCGGACCGCGTACCTGCTGTGCGGTGACTGGCACCTCGCCGAGGACCTCGTCCAGGTCACGCTGATCAAGCTCTACCGGGCCTGGCCGAAGATCACCCGGCGCGGCCCCGTCGACAACTACGCCCGCCAGGTCCTGCTGCGCTGCTGGCTCGACGAGCAGCGGCGGCCGTGGCGGCGCCGCGAACGCCGTGACGGCGTCGTACCGGACCGTCCCGCTTCGGTGGCCGAGACCGGGATCTCCGGCCCGTTGCTGCGTGCCCTCGCCGAGGTGCCGCCGAAGCAGCGCGCGGCCGTCGTGCTCCGTTACTGCGCCGACCTGCCGGCGGCGCAGGTCGCCCAGGTGCTGCGGTGTTCGGAGGGGACGGTCCGCAGCCAGGCCGCCCGCGGGCTCGAGCGGCTGCGGGGCGTGCTGGAGCACAGCGCGGAGAGGAGCGCGTGATGGCCGACCTCGAGACCCGCCTGCGCGAGGTGGAGGTGCCGGAGCCGCCGCTGGGCTTCGACCCGGACGCCGTCGCGGACCTCGCGGCCCGGCAGGTCCGGAAACGCCGGGCGGGGGTCGCCGGCATCGCCGTCGTGACGGCTTCCGTGGTGGCCGCGGTCCTCTTCGGTCCCGGCCCTGCACCGGCCCCGCCCGCGGCCCCGCTCCTGCCGCCGTCGCCGGCCGAACAGGCGCGGATCAACCGGGCGTTCACCGACGCGCTCGAGCGGGTGCTGCCCGGACGGCGGAGCCTGACCGTGGGCCAGTCGTACTCCGACGCCCTCATCCCGGGCCGGATGAGCACGTCGGCCCTGTTCGTGGACGCGGCCGGGCGCCGGGGCTCCCTGCAGCTGACGGTCCGCGGTCCCGGGACCGCCCAGGAGGTGATGGCGCCCGACCGGGTCTGCGAGAACTACCCGGCGCAGTACTGCACCCAACTCTCGCTGCCGGGCGGCGTGGTGGTGCGGATTCCGTGGTTCGGGATCCAAAACGGCCCCGAAGACCTCGCGCGATGGCCCGGCAACGGGTACCTGTACCGCCCCGACGGCTCGACCGTGACGGTCCTGGGCTACTCGGCGGGAGCGTTGACCGAGGACCGATTCGTCCAGCTGATCACCGATCCGGCCTTCGTGCTGCGGTAGCGGCCCGGTGCCGGGCGTGGCCGAGGGGGACACGCCCGGCGCCGTGCGCCTTCACCGCTTCGGCGCCCGATGCGGGCAGACTGGTCCACAGCGACAGGGGATTGGAGTTGCCGTGTACCGGGTTTTCGAGGCGCTCGACGAGCTCGTCACCATCGTCGAGGAGGCGCGCGGCGTCCCGATGACGGCCAGCTGCGTCGTGCCCCGGGGTGACGTGCTCGAACTCCTCGACGACGTCCGCGACGCACTGCCGGCGGAGATCGACGACGCCCAGGACGTCCTCGACAAGCGCGACGACCTCATCCACGCGGCCCGCAAGGAAGCGGGCGAGACGGTGGCGGGCGCGAACGCCGAGGCCGAGCGCGCGATCGCCGAAGCGACCGACGAAGCGGAGCGCATCCTCGCCGACGCCCGCGCCCGCGCGGAGCAGATGCTCGCCGACGCCCACGACCAGGCCGACCGCACGGTGGCGGCGGGCCAGGCCGAGTACCAGAACCTCACGGACCGCTCCCGAGCCGAGTCCGAGCGCATGATCCAGGCCGGCCGCGACGCCTACGACCGCGCCATCGAGGACGGCCGCGCCGAGCAGGCGCGCCTGGTGGCCCAGACGGAGGTGGTCCAGGCGGCCCACGCGGAGTCGGCGCGGATCGTCGACGAGGCCCACGCGGAGGCCGACCGCCAGCGCGCGGACTGCGACGCGTACGTGGACGGCAAGCTGGCGGAGTTCTCGGAGCTGCTGGCGACAACGCTGCGAACGGTGGACTCGGGGCGCAACCACCTGCGCTCGCCGGCCAACCTGCCCAGCTCGAGCGGGCGGTCGACGCTGTACGACTACCAGGTGTGACGAGCTTCTCAGCCCCCGTCGCGGTCCCGGTCCGGCCACGCGTTCCCCAGGCTGTCCACAACTCGCCGGGTCTGTGGCCAACGGCCGCTCGCCTGCGCCTTTCCGGCTTTTTCGTCGGCTGCCCCCGATAGACTGGACCGGGGACCGGCCCCCAGGGTGGGTGGGCGCGCGCGGGGGCCGGCTTGCCCGCCGGTCCGCGGTCCAGCGCCTCCCCACCCCCCGAGGCACCTGCTCAAAAGGGGTGGCGACCAGTGCGTACCCTGGACGGGATGTCCGAGAACAAGACCCCCCAGCTCGACGACCGCAGCCCGTGGGTGATCGACACCCGTGAGCTCGGCCGTCACGCCGGCCTCAGCCGCGCCGTCCGGCGCAGCGTGCCGGTGGAGACGCCGCTCGGCGTCCCCGATGTCATCACCATCGAAGCCGGCTCCGAGCTGGAACTCGATCTGCTGCTCGAGTCCGTCGTCGAAGGCGTGCTCGTCAGCGGCACCGCGAAAGCCACCGCCAAGGGCACCTGCGCCCGCTGCCTCGACCCGCTCAGCGAAGAGGTCGAGGTCGAGGTCCAGGAGCTGTTCGCCTACCCGGGGTCGGCCACCGAGGAGACCACGGACGAAGACGAGATCCCCCGGCTGGTCGACGACCGGATCGACCTCGAACCCACCGTCCGCGACGCGATCGTGCTGGCCCTGCCGCTGGCTCCGCTGTGCACCGAAGACTGCGCCGGGCTCTGCACGGACTGCGGCGTCAAGTGGGCCGATCTCGAGCCCGGACACGGGCATGAGAAGATAGACCCTCGGTGGGCCGCACTCGTCGAGCGCTTCGACGAGAACGCGGGCGAAAAGCCCGGGCCCAGCTGAACAAGCCTGACGAGCGTCCAGCTCGTTCCGGAGGAAAGTTCGCTCGCACGACCGCGAGCAGACCGTCATAAGGAGATCTACTCGTGGCCGTCCCGAAGCGGAAGATGTCGCGATCCAACACGCGCTCCCGCCGCAGCCAGTGGAAGGCGGCTCCGGTGCAGCTGGTGCCCTGCTCCAACCGCGCCTGCAAGCAGCCGAAGCTCCAGCACATCGCGTGCCCGTCGTGCGGCCAGCACAACGGCCGCCAGGTCGTCGAGCCCGCCTGATCGGGTAGCCGACATGGGGGGCAAGACGCCCGGGGGACCACCAGCCGATCCGGCGCCGTTGCTCGAAGCGCTCGGGGTCACCCTTGACCCCGAGCTGCTCCGGCTGTCGCTGACCCACCGTTCGTACGCGTACGAAAACGGGGGGCTGCCGCCGAACGAGCGGCTGGAGTTCCTCGGTGACGCCGTTCTCGGCCTCGTCGTCACCGATCACCTGTACAACACACACCCCGACCTGCCCGAAGGTCAGCTCGCGAAGCTCCGCGCCAGCGTCGTCAACATGCACGCCCTGGCGCGGGTGGCGCGCGGGCTCGGCGAGGGCGGGCTCGGGGCACACCTGCTGCTCGGCAAGGGCGAAGAGCTCACCGGCGGCCGGGACAAGGCGAGCATCCTCGCCGACGGCCTGGAGGCGGTGATCGGGGCCGCGTACCTCGAGCACGGCATCGAGATCGCGCGCAAGCTCGTCCACCACCTCTTCGACGGCCTGCTCGCCGAAGCGCCGTTGCGCGGGGCCGGGCTCGACTGGAAGACGAGCCTGCAGGAGCTGACCGCGTCGGCCGGCCTCGGCGTGCCCGAATACAAGGTCGAGGACACCGGGCCGGACCACCGCAAGGAGTTCACGGCCACCGTGCTCGTCGCCGGTCGCGCCCTCGGTCACGGCACCGGGTCGACGAAGAAGGAAGCCGAGCAGAAGGCCGCCGAGACGGCCTGGCGTTCGCTGTCCGCCGAACTCGAGGCGCAGAAGCAGGCCGAACCGGAGTCCTGATCAGCGGGAACCCCCGTTGACGGCGCCGCCCTCCCCTCCGTAGCTTGGTGATCATCCGCCGCGCGAGTACTCGATGGAGAGGTAGGGCGGATGCGTCTGTTCTTCGTACCCTTGGTCGCCGCGGCGCTCCTGGTCGTCCCCGGCCCGGCGGCGTCGGCCGCGCAGGTCCGCGTCACGTCGCTGGCGGCGCTGCAGTCCGCGATGGACAAGGCGAACCCCGGTGACACGATCGTCCTCGCCGACGGCAGCTACTCCGCGGGCTCGACGCTCTCGATCAAGCGGTCCGGCAGCAGCTCGGCGCCCGTCACGATCGCCGCGGAACACTCCGGGCAGGCCACCATCACCGGCTCGAAGACGTTCGCCTTCGCGAGCGGCGTCTCGAACGTGGTGCTGCGCGGGTTCAAGTTCCGGGGCAGCGCGAGGCTGAGCGTCCCCGCGGGCGCGTCGAACAACCGCCTGACCCGCAACGACTTCCAGCTCACGACCGACGGCAACTGGGTCACGGTCAGCGGCGACGACACGGTCGTCGACCGCAACGTCTTCCAGAACCGCACCAGCGAGGGCGTGTTCCTGCAGATCCTCGGGCCGTCGGGCGCCATGGCCAAGCGCGTCCACGTGCACCACAACTACTTCTTCAACCACCAGTTCACCGGCACGAACGGCGGCGAGTCGATCCGGCTCGGGCTGAGCGACCGCCAGTCCTCCACCGCCAACGCGCTGATCGAGAACAACCTCTTCGAGAAGGCCGACGGCGACAGCGAAGCGATCTCGGTCAAGTCGTCCGACAACGTGGTGCGCTACAACATGATCCGGGACAGCAAGGGCTACATCGTGCTGCGCCACGGCAACCGCAGCACGGTCGAGGGCAACGTCCTCTTCGGCTCGGGCATCCGGTTCCACGGCAACGACCACAAGATCGTGAACAACTACGTCGCGAACTCCGGCGACCGCGCGATCGTCTTCGGCTCCGGTGACGAAGCCGACAGCGGCCCGACGAGCAAGCTCCACGACCGGCCCGACCGGGTGACGGTGGCGTACAACACGGTGCTGGGCAGCTCGTCGGTGATCGACGGTGACGGCGGGGACTTCAAGCCGAAGGACTGCGTGGTCGCCGACAACATCGTCAAGGGCACCTCGGGGACGCTGGTGACGCTGCCCGGCGGCTCGGTCGTGAAGTACGAGGGCAACATCACCTTCGGCGGCGCGGCGGGGATCCCGTCGCGGAACGTCGATCCGAAGCTCGTCAAGGACGCCGCCGGGCTCTACCGGCTCGCTTCGGGCAGCCCGGCGATCGACACGGGCGTCGGGTCGTACCCGGCCGCGGCGAAGGACTTCGACCTGCAGGCCCGTTCGGGCACCTTCGACGTCGGCGCCGACGAGTACTTCGCGTCCGGCACGACCCGGGTCCCGCTGACGAAAGCCGACGTCGGGCCCACCGCGCCATAGTGCCGTCCGGAAACTGTCGTACCCGCCGGGCACAATGACCGCATGCCCGAACTCCCCGAGGTCGAAGTCGTCCGCCTGGGCCTGCAGGCGCACGTCGCGGGCCGGACCATCCGCGAGGCGGAGGTCCTGCACCCGCGCGCCATCCGCCGGCACGCCCTGGGTGCGGACGACTTCACGCAGCGGCTCACCGGCACCCGCGTCGAGGCGGCGCGGCGGCGGGGCAAGTACCTGTGGCTGGAACTGTCCGACAAGGAGGCGCTGCTGGCCCACCTCGGCATGAGCGGGCAGATGCTCGTCCAGCCGCCGGACGCGCCCGACGAGAAGCACCTGCGGGCGCGGCTGCGCTTCGACGACAACGGGCCGGAGCTGCGCTTCGTCGACCAGCGGACGTTCGGCGGCCTGGCGCTCGACGACCTCACCGACATCGGCGGCGACGTCCTGCTCCCGGACACGATCTCGCACATCGCGCGCGACCCGATGGACCCGGAGTTCGACCTCGACGCGGCGGTGCGCGCGCTGCGGTCGCGGCGCACCGAGGTCAAGCGGGCGCTGCTCGACCAGACGCTCGTGTCGGGCATCGGCAACATCTACGCGGACGAGGCGTTGTGGCGCGCCCGCCTGCACGGCACCCGGCCGACGGAAAAGCTCACCATGGCCAAGGGTCGCGAGCTGCTGTCGGCGGCGTCCGACGTGATGAACGCGGCGCTGGCGGCGGGCGGCACGTCGTTCGACGCGCTGTACGTGAACGTCAACGGGCAGTCGGGCTACTTCGACCGGTCGCTCGACGCGTACGGCCAGGAGGGCATGCCGTGCCACCGGTGCGGCACGGCGATCCGGCGGGAGCCGTTCATGAACCGGTCGTCGTTCTCGTGCCCGCGGTGCCAGCCGCGGCCGAGGCGAACTCGGGTTGATATTGGGGGTGCGCCTTTCAGCTAGGATGAATGTGCCTGGTAGCTGAGGAGTGCATCGTGGTCAAGGAGCCCGGAAAGTCGACGCTGGCCGACAAGATCGACCGGCTGTTCCACGTGGTGCGCCGGCCCGATCGGGAGCCGTACAGCAACGAAGAGGTCGCCAAGGCCTGCCGCGAAGCGACGGGCGAGAGCTTTTCGACGACGTACCTGTGGCAGCTGCGCACGGGCCGCCGCGACAACCCGACCAAGCGCCACCTCGAAGCACTCGCGCAGTTCTTCGGCGTCCCGCCGGCGTACTTCTTCGACGACGAGCAGAGCCGGAAGATCGCGGAGGAGCTGGCCCTGCTGGGCGCCCTGCGCGACGCGGGGGTGCGGGACCTGGCGCTGCGCGCGGTCACGTTGTCCTCCGACGGCCTCGACACGATCAGCGACATGATCGACGCGATCGCCCGGCGCGAGGCCGGCCGCGGCCCGAAGAAGGAGGGCTGAGCGGGGGCGGGTTTCCCGCGCCTCGTTTCGTTGCCGGTCACTGCCTACCGGGTGGTGTCGCGAGTCGCTGCCGAGGCTCCACCTCCACGCGTCGGCGCTCGGGCTTGTCGGTATCGTCGCGGGGCGCCGGTCCGGCTTCGGACCGCCTGTGGGGGAACCACTTCCCGGATCCGCGCGTCGGATTTTCCCCGGCCGCGCAACCACGGGCGCTCTGCCGCGTTGATCCGGCTGGAGGGGTTCGGCCGCGGCGTGGGGAAGGAGGGCCGAAGTGGCGCGACCATCGTGGCGGCGGCAGCCGGCCCGCTCGCTCTGGCAGCGGGCGCGTCAGGTCGCCGATGCCGTCAGCCTGCCCGAACCGTTCGACGCGGAAGCGTTCGTCGCGCGGCTGGCCGCCGAGCGGGGCCGTCCCATCGAGCTGATGCCCGTCAGCGTTCCCGCCGAGGGCGCGCCGTGCGGGTTGCTGATGAGCACCGAACGCGCCGACTACATCCTCTACCCGACCGGCACGACGGCCCTGCACCGGCGGCACATCCTGCTGCACGAGGTCGGGCACCTGCTGTGCGGCCACGTCGGGTCGGACGCCGGCGCCGACGGAGTGGCCATCGACGCCGCCGGGCGGCAGCTGATGCCGAACCTCTCGCCCGAGCTCGTCCGGCGCGTGCTCGGGCGCACCACCTACTCCGCGGTCGAGGAGCGCGAAGCCGAGCTCGTCGCGAGCCTGCTCGCGCAGCGCGTCGTCCGGACGGCGGAACCGCGCGAACCCGCGCCCGGCGTCCCGGAGGGCGTGCGGCGCTTCGATTCGGTGTTCGGCGGCCGGCCCCGGCGCCGCACGCCGTGACCGAAACCCTCGCCTACTACCTCTGCCTCGCGGGCTTCGCCGGGTTCGGGTACAAGCTGATCGAGGCGCGCCGCAGCCAGCCGGCGCGCACGATGTGGTTCCTCGCCGGCTTCGGCATCTGCATCGCCGCCGGCATCGTCGTGCTGACGCCGGCGATGTCGGCCCTCGCCGGCCCGGGCCCGGTGGCCGAGTGGGTGCTGAGCCTGGCCGGCGACGAGCTGAAGCTGGGCGCGATCGGGTTCGCCGTCGCCTTCACGCAGTCGGTGTGGCGCGGCGAAGGGGCACGGCTGGCGCCGCACGCCCTGTTCACCGGCGCGACGATGGTGCTCCTCGCGGTGTTCTTCGTGCTGTCCGAGCCGCGGCGCGTCGGCGACGAGACGGTGTTTTCGGACGCGGCCCTGCCGTACGCGCTGGCCGACAAGCTGGTGTTCCTGTTCTACAGCCTGATCAGCCTCGGCCTGCTGTTCGCGGTGTTCGTCCGCAGCGCGTGGCAGGCGGAGCCGGGGCCGCTGCGAGCCGGGCTGTGGCTGCTGGTCGTCGGGGTGGGCGCGGCGACCGCGTGGACGTTCTGGGACGTCGACGACGTCGTGCGGCTCGCCCGCACGGCGCGGATCGGCGCCCGCGAGGACCTGCCGTCGTCGGTACTGGCGGCGGTGACGGTCGGGTGCGTGGCGGCGGGCGCGACGCTCAGCGCGTGGTCGCCGGCGGTGGCGTCCCTGATCGGCCGCGTCCGCGCGTACCGGGCGTACCGCCGCATCGAGCCACTGTGGACGGCGTTGCGCACGGCGGTCCCGGGCATCGCGCTCGACCCGGGCCGCGAACTGGCGGGCGGCGCAGAGTTCGCGCTGTACCGCAGGGTGATCGAAATCCGCGACGGCCACCTGGCCCTCCGAGCCCACTTCGACCCGGACCTCCCACCCCGAGCAGAGGCGGCGGCCCGCCGAGCAGGAGTCCCCGAAGCCCACCTGGCGGCCACGGTGGAGGCGGTGACCCTGGCGGCAGCGATCGAGGCGGGCCGCACGGGACGCCGGTTCGAGCGCGCCCCCGAGCGGGAAGCCGAGCAGGACAAGGACGCGGACGTAACGGCCGAGGCGGCCTGGCTGGTCGAGGTGAGCCGGGCATGGCGCCACCGCGACGCGCTGGTGGAGCGGGTACAGGCGGGCTGAAGGGCACCTTCGTCTCATCTGGTGCCCTTCAGCGTGGGTAGCGGGCTCCGTTCACCGTCACCCTCAGCGTGTACAGCGAGCTCGAAGCCGTGATGAACAGCTCGTTGCCCCGTGCGCCGCCGAAGGTGAAGTTCGAACAGATCTCCGGGATGCGTAGCTTGCCGATGCGGGTTCCGTCCGGGGCGAAGCAGTGCAGGCCGTCGTGAGCCGCCGCCCAGACCTGGCCTTCGCCGTCCACCCGTACTCCGTCGAAGCCGCCGCTGTCGCTCGTTGCGAAGATCTCGCCGCCCGTCAGCCCGCCGTTCTCGCCGACGGAGAACACCCTGATGTGGCTCGGGTTCTGACGCGTGTCCGCGATGTACAGCCGCGATTCGTCCGCCGAGAACGCCAGGCCGTTCGGGCGGCTGAAGTCGTCGGCGGCGATCGTCACCGAGCCGTCCGGGGCTGCGCGGTACACGTGGCATGCGCCGATCTCGCTCTCCGCGCGGTACCCCTCGTAGTCACTGTCGATGCCGTAACTCGGGTCGGTGAACCAGATTGACCCGTCCGAGTGCTCGACGACGTCGTTCGGGCTGTTCAGCCGCTTGCCCCGGTACTCCGACGCCAGCACCGTGACCGACCCGTCGTGCTCGGTGCGCGTCACCCGACGCAGGCCCTGCTCGCAGCTGACGAGCCGCCCCCGGCGGTCGACCGTGTGGCCGTTCGCGTAGTTCGACGGCTGCCGGAAGACGCCGACGTGCCCGGTCGTCTCGTCCCAGCGGAGCGTGCGGTCGTTCGGGATGTCGCTGAACACCAGGTAGCGGCCGGCCGGGAAGTAGGCGGGCCCTTCGGTCCAGCGGCAGCCCGTGTGCAGGCGCTGCATCCACTCGTCGCCGTTGACGCGGGCGAACCGCTCGTCGAGCAGCTGGAAGTCGGTCTTGACCAGATCCATCTCTCACCCCTAATGAAGTTCTGTCAGAAGCATGGAACACCGAACCTGATATGGTCAAGTCGTGGACGAAGTAGATCGAATCCTGTTGAACGAACTGCAGCGCGACGCGACGCAGGCGTATGCCGCCCTCGGCAGGGCCGTTGGGCTCTCCGCGGGCGCGGCCCACGAACGGGTGCGCAAGCTGCGGGAGCAGGACGTGATCCGGCGGACCACAGTGGACGTCGACCCGGCCGCCGTCGGCCGGGGGGTCGCGGCCTTCGTGCTCGTCGAAGCGAACGCCTGGATGGGCGACCACCCGGTGCGCGAAGCCCTCGAGGCGCTGCCGGAAGTCGTCGAGGCGCACGTCATCGCCGGTCCCGCGTCGCTGCTGGTCAAGGTGCGCACGGCGACGACCGAAGACCTCCAGGCGTCGCTGCGCCGCCTCTTCGCGATCGACGGCGTCACCGGCACACAGACGATCGTGGTCCTCGAATCCTTCTTCGAGCGGCCGGTGGACACCCGGGGCTGAACCCGCCGCCACTCCGATGGCCCTCCGCCGTGCGCACTACTGTGCAATGCGTGGTACCTTCTCAAGCGTAAGACTGGAGGGTGCAGTGGAGATCAGTCAGCTGCTCAAGGGCGTGCTCGACCTCGCCGTCCTCGCGGTGCTCCGCGAAGAAGACGGCTACGGGTACGACGTCCTGAGAAGACTCCGGGCCGCCGGCTTGGACGAGGTGGGGGACGCGTCGGTGTACGGAACGCTCCGCAGGCTCTACAAGGCCGGCCTGCTGACTTCGTACGTGGTGCCCAGCGAAGAGGGGCCCCACCGCAAGTACTACAGCCTGAACGAGCCGGGCCGGGCGCGCCTCGCGGAGTCGGGCAAGACGTGGCAGAGCTTCGCATCGACGATGAACGTGCTTTTGGGAGAGGCAGCATGAGCGAGAAGCCGACCGCCGTGCGGGTGTATCTGGCGCGGGTCCGGACCGCGCTCGCCGACCTGCCCGCGAGCGAGATCGAAGAGATCCTCGAGGACGTCCGCCCGCACCTGGCGGAACTGGAGGCCGAGCTGGGGGAGGGTGCCCGCGTCGAGGCCCTCATCGAACGGCTCGGCTCGCCGGAGAGCTACGCCGCCGAGCTGCGCGCGTCCGGTGGGTACCCGGCGCCGGGGGAGGGCACCACGCAGGTGCTCGCCACCCCGGCCGCGCCCAGCCTGGTGAAGCCGCGGATCGCGTTGTGGGGCCTGGTGTTCAGCTCGCTGGCGTTCGCGCTGCTGGCGTTCGGCGCGGCCGTCTCCCGCGACCCCGACGTGTTCCTCGGCGTGCTGTTGTTCGGGCCGGTGTTCCTCGTCAGCCTGGCGCTGCTCCTGCGCGGCGGGGTCGAGCCGGTGCTGGCCCTGCCGGAAGCCGGGTGGCTGCGCGCCACCATGGCGAAGGCCCGCGGGCAGGAGGACGCCGGCAAGCTCCTGCGCTACCTCGGTTCGCTCAAGCCGGCGTGGTGGGTGCTGTGCGCGGTCGTGCTGATCGCGTTCGGGCTGCTGTTCATGCTGCAGCGCCGGAGCGGGGTGCTGCTGCTGCCGTTCCTGATCCTCGCGGCGGTGGGGGCGCTGTGGGCCGGCCCGCGGGTGCGTTCCGACCGCCGGCTGCTGTGGGTGGCCGTGCCGATCTCGGCCTTCGTCATCGGCGGTGCGCTCGGCGGGTTCGGCGCGGCGATCGACCTGTTCGCCCGCGGGCACTCCTACTCGGGCCCGTCGTCGTACTACCCGTCGTCGTCCGACAACTACGGCAACGACCAGCTGACCTACGGCGGCCGCGGCATCGAGAACGTCTACGCCTTCGACGCCGAGGGCAAGCCGCTGACCGAGATCTACCTCTACGACGAAGAGGGCAGGCCGATCACCGTGACCCGCTACGGCTGCGAGCGCTCGAGCGGCAGCAAGCAGAAGATCGGCGAGGACAACCGGTTCCCGCGGCCGAAGATCGAGCAGGGCGTCACCGACGACCAGGGCAACTACAACGGCTACAACGGTTACCGCGGTGCCTGCCGGGAGCTGGCGGGCGTGCCGTTCAGCGCCGCGATCCCGAAGGTGACGGTGCCGCCCACGACCACGGCCGCCACCACACCGCCGTCTTCGTCCACGCCGGCCTCGCCGACGCCGACGAAGTAGGGGGAACGAACGCCGGGAGCGGGGTCGGGGCCGCTCCCGGCGTTCACCCGATCCGAACACGCCGGAAACGTCCCGCCAACGCGGGCGTGCTGAGCTGGGCGGGTGCTGCCGGAAGCCTTCGCGCCGCGGACCAGAACGGTCCACGGGTACGAGCGCGCCTACCGGATGGCCGGGCGCGGGCCCGCGGTGCTGTTCCTGCACGGCATCGGCGACGACTCGTCGACGTGGCTGGAGCTGCTGACGTCCCTGGCGGACGACTTCACGGTCATCGCGCCCGACCTGCTCGGCCACGGCTTTTCGGCGAAACCGCGTGCGGACTACTCGGTCGCCGCCTACGCGTGCGGCATGCGCGACCTGCTGACCACGCTCGACGTCGACCGGGTGACGGTGGTCGGGCACTCCCTCGGCGGCGGGGTCGCGATGCAGTTCGCCTACCAGTTCCCGGAACGCTGCGAACGCCTGGTCCTGGTGGGCTCGGGCGGGGTCGGCGCGAGCGTCCACCCGCTGCTGCGGCTGGCGGCGGCGCCGGGCGCGGGACTGCTGCTGCCGCTGCTGGGAGCCCGGCCGGCGTTGCCGGTGCTGCGCGGACTGGCCGGGCTGCTGCGGATTTCCGACGACCTCGACTACGTGGTCGCCCGCTACCTGCGGCTGGTCGAGCCGGGCACGCGGTCGGCGTTCCTGCGGACGCTGCGCTCGGTCGTCGACTGGCGCGGGCAGGTGGTGAACATGGTGGACCGGTGCTACCTGACCGAGGGCATCCCGACGTTGCTGGTGTGGGGGACGGAGGACAGCGTGGTCCCGAGCGGCCACGCGCTGCGCGCGCACCGGGCGATGCCGGGCAGCAGGCTGGTGCTGTTCGAGGGGGCCGGCCACTTCCCCCACCGCTCGGACCCGCGGCGGTTCGCGGAGATCCTGCGCGAGTTCCTGTCTTCGACCCCACCGGCGAGCTACGACCGCGCCCGGTGGGGCGAGCTCCTGCGTGCGGGCCGCCCGGAGGAGATGGCCGACCCGGCCGGCGACGCTCCTGTGGTGTCTTCGGGCACCTGAGCAGCCCCCGGTTTCCACGCTACCGGCGGGCACCGACGGTTCCGGGCCATCGGCGGGGCCGGTGTGGACTACCAGGGCTGTGGCTCGGAGTTGTGGACAACCCGGGCCGCCTCGGGCCGGGACTGACGAAACTGTCGGACCTTCCCGGTAGCGTGGAAAACGGGGGCTGCTCGGTCGCGGTGGCTCGGACTCACGGCCTGGGACCGGGTGACTGGACCCGGGCTCGGGCCGGGTGGCTCGGACCCGAGGCTCGGTCCTGGTGGCTCGGAGGTGGGGGTTCGGTCGCGGTGGCTCGGACCCGAGGCTCGGTCCTGGTGACTTGGAGCCGGGGCTCGGGCCGGGTGGCTGTGGCTCGGTCCCGTGGCTTGGACCCGGTGGCTGTGGCTCGGTCCCGGTGGTTCGGACCGGGGCAGGCGAACCAGGGAGGCGGACCGGGAGCTCGGACACGAGGGCACCCGAGAACACGGGCACCCGAGAACACGGGCACCCCAGGACACGGGGGCACCCGAGAACACGGGCACCCCAGGACACACGGGCACCCGAGAACACAGGCACCCGAGGACACGGCAAAGGCCGCCTCCCGGGGGAGGCGGCCTTCACTCTTCCGATGGGTCAGTGGCCGAACGCGCTGCGCGCCGCGAGGTCTGCCAGCAGGGCGCGGCCCTTCTCGGCGTTGCGTGGCTGGGACAGGACGTCGTAGCGGCGGGCCACCAGCTGGCTCTGCGAGATGAACCCGCGCTTGTTGCGGTTCACCGCGTAGCCCAGCGCGCCGAAGAGCAGGTTGAACCCGAGACCGGCGACGAGGCCGATCACGATGGGGACCAGGCCGGCGCCGGGGTTCAGCAGGCTGAGCATCAGGCCGAGGAACAAACCGAACAGCGCGCCGGACGTTGCTGCGCTGCTCAGCACGCGACCCCAGGACATCTTGCCCGCGACCCGCTCGACGAGCATCGGTTCCACGCCCACGATCGTGACGTCGGTGACGGGGAAGTCCGCGCCCGCGAGGTGGTCGACCGCCCGCTGTGCCTGCTCGTAGGACTCGTACGAACCGATCGGCCAGCCGGTGGGCAGGGTCGGCAGCTGGGGCCGGGCCTGCGGCTGTCCGATCGTGGTCTGCTGCGTGAATGCTGTGGTCATCGATCTCACCTCTCTTGTCCCGTTCAACGTGCGGGGACCCCGGTTTTCCTCCCGGACGGGCGAATTCACAGACTCTTCTCAGCCGGGCAACCCGGGCAAACCAGCCATCGCCGCAATGGATCAAAAAGATACCTTTGTTCCGGTTGACCCGGCGAGGCTGACCGGGTAGGAAGGACCGGCAAAGGATTCATACCAAACCTTTGGGGCGACGATGGCACGCAGGCGAGGCATGCTCACGCTCGACGAACTCCGGGCGCGCGTGGACGCGGGCACGATCGACACCGTGCTCGTCGCGCTCACGGACATGCAGGGCAGGCTCCAGGGCAAGCGCTGCTCGGCCGAGTACTTCCTGGACGAGGTCGTCGGCCACGCCACCGAGGCCTGCAACTACCTCCTCGCCGTCGACGTCGACATGAACACCGTCGACGGCTACGCGCTCTCCTCCTGGGACAGCGGCTACGGCGACTTCGTGCTGCGCCCCGACTTCGACACCCTGCGGGAGATCCCCTGGCAGGAGGGCACCGCGCTGGTGCTGGCCGACGTCGAGCGCGTGCAGGGCGGCGCAGTCAGCGTGTCGCCTCGCCAGATCCTGCGCCGCCAGCTCGACCGGCTCGCCGAGCGCGGGCTCGCCGCCTACGTCGGCACCGAGCTCGAGTTCATCGTCTTCGACGACACCTACGAAGCAGCCTGGGACAAGCGCTACCACGGCCTCAAGCCCGCCAACCAGTACAACGTCGACTACTCGATGCTCGGCACCGCGCGGCTGGAACCGCTGCTGCGCCGCATCCGCAACGACATGGCCGGCGCCGGGCTCTACCCCGAGTCCGCCAAGGGCGAGTGCAACCCCGGCCAGCAGGAGATCGCCTTCCGCTACACCGACGCGCTCGCGACCTGCGACAACCACAGCGTCTACAAGAACGGCGCCAAGGAGATCGCCGCGCAGGAGGGCAAGAGCCTCACCTTCATGGCGAAGTACAACGAGCGCGAGGGCAACTCCTGCCACATCCACATCAGCCTGCGCTCCACCGAGGGCCGGGCCGTCCTGGCCGGTGACGGCGAGCACGGCTTCTCGAAGCTGATGGAGCACTTCCTCGCCGGCCAGCTCGCCGGGCTGCACGAGCTGACGTACTTCTTCGCGCCGAACATCAACTCCTACAAGCGGTTCGTGCCCGGCAGCTTCGCGCCGACGGCGATCGCCTGGGGCACCGACAACCGCACCTGCGCGCTGCGCGTCGTCGGGCACGGCGAGTCGCTGCGCGTCGAAAACCGCGTGCCGGGTGGCGACGTCAACCCGTACCTCGCCGTCGCCGCGCTCATCGCCGCCGGGCTGCACGGCATCGAAAACGAGCTGGAGCTCGAAGAGCCCTTCGCCGGCAACGCCTACAACTCCGACCGTGGCACCGTGCCGACCACCCTGCCCGAGGCCGCCGCGGCCCTCGCGGGCAGCGACCTGGCGCGCGGGGCGTTCGGCGACGACGTCGTCGACCACTACCTGAACGCGGCGAAGATCGAGATCGACGCCTACAACGCCGCCGTCACCGACTGGGAGCTGATCCGTGGCTTCGAACGACTCTAGGCCGGTGATCGGGCTCTCCAGCTACCTGGAACCCGCGAAGTTCCTGGTCTGGGACACCGAGGCGGTGCTGCTGCACCGCGTCTACGTCGACTGCGTCGTCGCGGCGGGTGGCATCCCGGTGCTGCTGCCGCCGGTCTCCGACGCGTACGAGAAGCTGGTGTCCACTGTGGACGGGCTGGTGCTCACCGGCGGCGCCGACGTCGAGCCCGCGCGCTACGGCCACGAGCCGCACCCGGCCACCTACGTCCGGCCGGAGCGGGACGCCTTCGAGTTCGGCCTGTTCGAAGCGGCCCGGCGCGCACGCAAGCCGGTGCTCGGCGTGTGCCGCGGCCTGCAGGTGATGAGCGTCGCCCTCGGCGGCACGCTCACCCAGCACCTGCCCGAGAGCGCGAACACGACCGACCACCAGCCCGCGCCCGCGACGTTCGGCCGGGGCACGGTCACCCTCGCCGAAGGCAGCCGGGCGGCGGCGATCCTCGGCCCCGAAACCAAGACCCTCTGCTACCACCACCAGGCGATCGACCGGCTCGGCACCGGCCTCGAAGCCGTCGGCTGGGCGGAAGACGGCACCATCGAGGCCGCTGAACTACCTGGTGAGTTCACCCTCGGCGTCCAGTGGCACCCGGAGCAGGACACCGACGACGTCCGGCTGTTCCAGGCTCTCGTCGAAGCGAGCAAGGAGAACCGATGACCACGAGTTTCGACGTCCTCAACCCGGCCACGGAGGAGGTGGTGCGGAGCGTCCCGGAAACCAGCGTCGAAGAGACGGATGCGGCGATCGCCCGTGCCCACAAGGCGTTCCCGGCCTGGCGCGACGTCGCCCCCGGCGACCGCGCGCGGCTGCTGCGCCGCTTCGCCGACGCCGTCGAGGCCGACATCGAGCACCTCGCCCGGCTCGAGGTCGAGAACTCCGGGCACACCATCGGCAACGCCCGCTGGGAAGCCGGCAACGTCCGCGACGTCCTCAACTACTACTCCGCCGCCCCGGAACGCCTGATCGGCAAGCAGATCCCGGTGCCGGGCGGCATCAACGTCACCTTCCAGGAGCCACTGGGCGTCGTCGGCGTGATCGTGCCGTGGAACTTCCCGATGCCGATCGCCGGCTGGGGCTTCGCGCCCGCGCTCGCCGCCGGCAACACCGTCGTCCTCAAGCCCGCCGAGCTGACGCCGCTGACCGCCCTCCGGCTGGCCGAGCTGGCGCGCGAAGCAGGCATCCCCGAGGACGTCTTCCAGGTCCTGCCCGGCAAGGGGTCGGTGGTCGGACAGCGGTTCGTCGACCACCCGGCCGTGCGGAAGGTCGTCTTCACCGGCTCCACCGAGGTCGGCAAGCAGATCATGGCCGGCTGCGCGGCCCAGGTGAAGCGCGTGACGCTGGAGCTCGGCGGCAAGAACGCCAACATCGTCTTCGCCGACTCCGACCTGGAGAAGGCCGCGGCGACCGCGCCCTACGGCGTCTTCGACAACGCCGGCCAGGACTGCTGCGCCCGGTCGCTGATCCTCGTGCAGGCCAGCGCGTACGACCGGTTCATGGAGCTCCTGGAGCCCGCGGTGCACGGCGTCGTCGTCGGCGACCCCGGCGACGAGAAGACCGAGATGGGCCCGCTGATCTCGGCCGCGCACCGGGACAAGGTCGCCTCCTACGTCCCGGACGATGCGCCCGTCGCGTTCCGCGGCACCGCGCCCGCCGGGCCCGGCTTCTGGTTCCCGCCGACCGTCGTCACCCCGCCCGACCTGCGCCACCCGCTCGCCGCGGAAGAGGTGTTCGGCCCGGTCGTCGCCGTCGTGCCCTTCGCGGAAGAGGCCGACGCGATCCGGATGGCCAACGCGACCGAGTACGGCCTGTCCGGCTCGATCTGGACCCGCGACGCCGGCCGCGCGTTCCGAGTTGCGCGCGGCGTCGAATCCGGCAACCTCTCGGTGAACTCGCACTCGTCGGTGCGCTACTGGACGCCGTTCGGCGGCTTCAAGCAGTCCGGCCTCGGCCGCGAGCTCGGCCCGGACGCCGCCGCGGCGTTCACCGAAACCAAGAACGTCTTTCTGAGCACGGAGGAGTAATGGTCCAGCGTTTCGAAGGCCGCGTCGCGGTCATCACCGGCGGCGCCAGCGGCATCGGGCTCGCCTCGGCCCGGCGCCTGGCGAGCGAAGGCGCGAAGGTCGTCATCGCGGACCTCTCGCCCGCCGAAGGCAAAGCCGCCGCCGACGAGATCGGCGGCGCGTTCATCCAGACCGACGTCACCGACGCCGAGCAGGTCGAGAACCTGTTCCACAGCACGGTGGAGCAGTTCGGCTCGGTCGACGTCGCCTTCAACAACGCCGGCATCTCGCCGCCGGAGGACGACTCGATCCTCACCACCGGCATCGAGGCGTGGGACCGCGTGCAGCGGGTCAACCTGACGTCGGTGTACCACTGCTGCAAGGCCGTCCTGCCGCACATGCAGCGCCAGGGCAAGGGCTCCATCATCAACACGGCCTCGTTCGTGGCGGTGATGGGTGCGGCGACGTCGCAGATCTCCTACACCGCCTCCAAGGGCGGCGTGCTCGCGATGAGCCGCGAGCTCGGCGTGCAGTTCGCGCGGGAGAACATCCGCGTCAACGCGCTGTGCCCGGGCCCGGTGAACACCCCGCTGCTCAAGGAGCTGTTCGCCAAGGACCCGGAACGCGCGGCGCGGCGGCTGGTCCACGTGCCGGTCGGCCGGTTCGCCGAGCCGGCGGAGATCGCGGCCGCGGTCGCCTTCCTGGCCAGCGACGACGCCAGCTTCATCACGGCGTCGCAGTTCCTGGTCGACGGCGGCATCTCCGGGGCGTACGTCACGCCGATCTGACAAGCTGGCGCGGTGACGGGACCGAGGCCCAGCCAGGACGACGTGCTCGGCTACTTCGAAACGCTGTCGAACTGGGGGCGGTGGGGCGAAGACGACGAGCTCGGCACGCTGAACCACATCACCGACGACGTCCGGCTGGCGGCGGCGCGAGCCGTGCGCCACGGGCGGAGCGTGTCGTGCGCGTGGGAGGTGGCCGTCCCGGAGGAGATGGAGCGCTCGACGACGGCGTGCCCGTGCTTCGCCGACACGCCGGGTGCCGGGGCCATGCCGATCCCCGGGTTCCGCAACGACCGGCACTGGGGCTACTCGAACGAGCGGCTCGGCATCCTGTTCCACGGCAACACGGTCACCCACGTCGACTCGCCGTGCCATATCTTCTGGGACGGCCGGATGTACAACGGGCGGCCGCACTCGCTGGTCGACGCCGAGACGGGCGCGGCGTGGGGAGCCGTCACGGCGGCGGCGAACGGCATCGTCACGCGGGGAGTCCTGCTGGACATCGCGGAGGTCCGCGGGGTGCCGTCGCTGGAACCGGGCGACGGGGTGTTCCCCGCCGACCTCGAGGAGGCCGAGCGTCGCCAGGGCGTCCGGGTGCGCTCCGGCGACGCGGTGCTCCTGCGGACCGGCTACGGCCGCGTCCGGCACGAGGCCGGCCCGTCCGGTGGGGTCACGCAGGCCGGCTGGCACGCGTCCTGCCTGCCGTGGCTGCACGAACGCGGAGTGGCGCTGATCGGCGCCGACACGCCCACGGACGTCCAGCCGTCGGGCTACGACGACCTGGCGATGCCGGTGCACACCGTGGGCCTGGTGGCGATGGGCCTGTGGCTGCTCGACAACTGCGACCTCGAGGCGTGTGCGGTGACGGCCGCCGAGCTGGGCCAGTGGGACTTCCAGCTCGCGATCGCGCCGGTCCGCTTCGCCGGGACGTCCGGCAGCCCGGTCAACCCGATCGCCACGTTCTAACGCTTGGTCTGCTTCTTGACGTCGTAGACCTCCCGCAGGTGGCGCCAGGCGGCGTTGAGCTTCTTGCGCTCTTCGGAGATCTCCTTCTCCCGGCGGCGCAGGATCCGGGTGGCGATCTCGGAGGCGAGGAACGCGCCGGCGGCGAAGGTCAGCGCGCCGACGATCAGGGTGAGGGCGATCACGGTGGTGGTCATGCCGACCAGCGTCGGCCGCGCGTGGGCGTTTTGTCCCTGCGCAAAGCTAGCGGGTTTCGTTAGCTTTGTGAGGTGACGCACTGGCGCGCCGACGAGTGGGCGGAAGCGGTCCGGGCCGGCATCCGCGCCCGGGGCCTTTCGCTGGACGAGGCGGCCCGCCGCATCGGTGTTCCGACGTCGACGCTGCGCAGCTGGATCGAACACCGGCACGCGCCGAAGGTGACGGTGTTCGACCACTGGGCCGAGCTCGCCGAGGTCACCGGGATCGGGGAGGCCGAGCTGCTGCGGGTCGCCGGTGTCCTGCCCGACAGCCTCGCGAGCCCGGTGCACGTGGCGCAGGCGGCGAAGGCGCTGCGGGAGGGCATCGACCGGGCCGGGCAGTTCCTCCGGCAGGCCACGGCGCTCGTCTACTCCTCGCCGGGCACCCAGGTGGCGAACGCGATCGCCGCGTCGCCGGTCGACTGGGAGATGCGGATCCGCTCGGCCACCCGCGGCGACGAGGTCCGCGTCACCTACCACCACTACGTCGGGATCGTGCCGCCGCGGGACTTCCCCTACGACGACGCCGAGGTCCGCCGCATCATCGAGCACGACGTCCTCGGCGAGCTGTGGCGGCCGCTGGGGCTGTACTGGCGGGTCGCGGAGGTGCACGACTGGCACGAGCCGCCCCGGCTGGTCATCCAGGTGCCCGAGCAGGAGGCGACGCGGCCGCCCGCGCCGTCGCCGGTCGTCGCCGCGCCGCCGGTGGTCGTGCTGTCGCCGATCTGGGGGTACGGCGAGCTGCTGGCGTCGCTGGTCGCCGACGGCCTCGGCTTCGGCAACGTCGACTTCCGCTACTTCGGCCTCCCGGACGCGATGGCCGACCGCGTCCGGATCACCGCCCGCGAGCTGGCCGACCCGGCACCGCGCCTGGTGCACTCGGTGCCGCCGATCATGCTGCTGCACGGCCTCGCCGTGCCCGACCTGACCGGACGGCTCCCGGTCGTGGTCCGCTACGGGCCGCGGATGCGCGCGCGGGCGGCCCGGATCTACCGGTCGGCGCTGCTCGAAGCCGGGTTCGCCGACCCCCTCGACGGCGCTCGCGCGATCGAGGAGGCGATCTCGCCGCCGCCGGGCAGCCCCCACTTCGAGGTGACGCTCGCCGACGAGGACATCTTCGACGGCGAGCGGCCGTCGCTGGACCGCCTCAACGACTCGGTGGCGTGGCACGCCGAGCAGATCGTGGAGCAGGTCCTGCTGGGCGCGGGCCTGCCGCCGGTGCCGGTGGGCGGCCCCCTCAAACGCCTGGTCCTGCCCTCCGGCCGGGTCCGCCGCCCGCCCGCGCTGGCCGGGAGCGTGGTCCGCCGGGTCACCGGAACGTCATGAAAGAGTCGTTCATGACATCAGACGTCATGAACGACTCTTTCATGACATCTGGGGGAGCGGTCGAGGCCGGATCGAGGACCGATGTGGTGTTGGCCGGGTGAAGTAGACGCCCGCGGGAAGCGCCGGGTACCGTTACCGCCACAACTGCAGATCGGGCCGTAGAGCCGAGGCGGGAGAGCCCTCACGAAGTCGGTGGGGCACCGAAGGAGCAAACTCCCCGGAATCTCTCAGGTACCTGCTACCGCTTCGCGCGAGGCCACTCTGGAAAGCAGGCGCACCCGCGCCTCACCCAAGGTGAAAGCCGCTGCACAGGCGGTGAAACTCTCAGGTGCCATGACAGAGGGGGAGTTCCAGCGCACCGTTCTGTCCGGTGCCCGGCCCAAGGAGCTCCCGATCACTTCCACGCAGTTCGACGCCCGCCACATCGGCCCGTCCGAGGCCGAACGCGCGAAGATGCTGGCCGAGTGCGGCTACGGCAGTCTCGACGCCCTCGTCGGCGCCGCCGTCCCGAGCGCCATCCGCGCGACGAAGGAACTCGCCCTCCCGCCCGCCGCGTCCGAAGAGGACGCCACCGCGGAGCTGCGGGCCCTCGCCGCGCGCAACCGGCCGATGACGCAGATGATCGGCCTCGGCTACTCCGACACCGTGACGCCGGGCGTGATCCGCCGCAACGTCCTGGAGAACCCGGCCTGGTACACCGCGTACACGCCCTACCAGCCGGAAATCTCGCAGGGCCGCCTCGAAGCCCTCCTCAACTTCCAGACGATGGTCGCCGACCTGACCGGCCTGGCCACCGCGAACGCCTCGCTGCTGGACGAGTCGACCGCCGTCGCCGAGGCCGTCACGCTCATGCGGCGCGCGTCGAAGTCCAAGTCGAACAAGGTCGTCCTCGACGCCGAGTGCCTGCCGCAGACCATCGCCGTCGTGCGCACCCGCGTCGAAGCCCTGGGCATCGAGGTCGAGGTCCGCGACCTGCTCACCGGCCTGCCCGACGACTTCTTCGGCGTCGTCGTCCAGTACCCGGGCGCGTCCGGCGTGCTGCGCGGCCGCGGCTTCTACCACGCGATCTCCGAGTCGGCGAAGGCCGCGGGCGCGCTGTTCACCGTCGCCGCCGACCTCCTCGCGCTGACCCTGATCACCGCGCCCGGCGAGTTCGGCGCCGACGTCGCCGCCGGGTCGACCCAGCGCTTCGGCGTCCCGCTCGGCTACGGCGGCCCGCACGCCGGGTACATGTCCGTCCGTGCCGGCCTCGAGCGGTCGCTGCCGGGGCGCCTGGTCGGTGTCTCGGTCGACGCCGACGGCAACTCCGCCTACCGCCTCGCGCTCCAGACGCGGGAGCAGCACATCCGCCGCGAGAAGGCGACGTCGAACATCTGCACCGCGCAGGTCCTCCCGGCCGTGCTGGCCGCGATGTACGCGGTCTACCACGGTCCCGACGGCCTGAAGAAGATCGCCCAGCGCGTCCACGGCCTCGCCGCGGGCTTCGCCGGCGCCCTGCGCCGGACCGGCGTCGAGGTCGTGCACGAGTCCTTCTTCGACACCGTCGTCGCGCGCGTCCCGGGCCAGGCCGCCGAGGTCCACGCGGCCGCCCGCGAGGCCGGGATCAACCTCGGCCACGTCGACGCCGACCACGTCCGCGTCGCCTTCGACGAGGTCAGCACGCCCGCCATCGCCGCGGAGGTCCTTCGCGCCTTCGGGGTCGAAGAGGCCATCGAAGACGGCGTCGCGCTGCCGAACGGCCTCGCCCGCGAGAGCGGCTTCATGGGCCACGAAGTCTTCGGCACCCACCGCTCGGAGACGGCGATGCTGCGCTACCTGCGCAAGCTGTCCGACCTGGACTACGCGCTCGACCGCGGCATGATCCCGCTCGGCTCCTGCACGATGAAGCTCAACGCCACCACGGAGATGGAGCCGATCAGCTGGCGCGAGTTCGCGGGCATCCACCCGTTCGCCCCGGCCGAGGACGCGGCCGGGTACCACGAGCTGGTGTCGCAGCTGGCCGACTGGCTGGCCGAGGTCACCGGCTACGACAAGGTTTCGCTGCAGCCGAACGCGGGCAGCCAGGGCGAACTCGCCGGGCTCCTCGCGATCCGCGCCTACCACCGCGCGAACGGCGACGAAGCCCGTGACGTCTGCCTGATCCCGTCGAGCGCGCACGGCACCAACGCCGCGTCCGCGGTGCTGGCCGGGATGCGCGTGGTCGTCGTGAAGTGCACCGACGAAGGCAACGTCGACCTCGCCGACCTGCGGTCCAAGGTGGACACCCACCGCGACACCCTGGCCGCGATCATGGTGACGTACCCGTCCACGCACGGCGTGTACGAGCACGACATCGACACCCTCGCCAAGATCGTCCACGACGGCGGCGGCCAGGTGTACGTCGACGGCGCGAACCTCAACGCCCTGCTCGGCCTGGCCAAGCCGGGCGAGTTCGGCGGCGACGTCTCGCACCTCAACCTGCACAAGACGTTCTGCATCCCGCACGGCGGTGGCGGCCCGGGTGTCGGCCCGGTCGCGGTGCGCGCGCACCTCGCGCCCTACCTGCCGAACCACCCGCTGCTCGACGCGGCCGGCCCGGAGACCGGCGTCGGCCCGATCAGCGGCGCGCCCTACGGCTCGGCGTCGATCCTGCCGATCTCCTGGGCCTACGTCCGGATGATGGGCGCGCCGGGCCTGACCGTGGCCACCAAGGTCGCCGTGCTCGCCGCGAACTACGTCGCTTCGCGCTTGGCGCCGCACTACCCGGTGCTCTACACGGGCCAGGACGGCCTGGTCGCGCACGAGTGCATCCTCGACCTGCGCCAGATCACCAAGGAGACCGGCGTGACGGTCGACGACGTCGCCAAGCGGCTCATCGACTACGGCTTCCACGCGCCGACCATGTCGTTCCCGGTCGCGGGCACGCTGATGGTCGAGCCGACCGAGTCCGAGGACCTGGGCGAGATCGACCGGTTCTGCGCCGCGATGATCGCCATCCGCGCGGAGATCGACGAGGTCGCGAACGGCAAGTGGAGCGCCGGGGAGTCGCCGCTGCGCGGCGCCCCGCACACCGCCGAGACGCTGGTCGGGGACTGGGACAAGCCCTACAGCCGTGAGCTGGCGGTGTATCCGGCGGGTGTTTCGCGCAAGAACAAGTACTGGCCCCCGGTGCGTCGCATCGACGGCGCCCGCGGCGACCGTAACCTCGTGTGCTCCTGCCCGCCCCTCAACGCTTACGAAGGCTGACGTGTCCAAGGAAACCTCCCTGCACGGAGTCCACAAGGGACTCGGTGCGCTGTTCACCGACTTCGCCGGCTGGTCCATGCCGGTCCGCTACGCCAGCGAGCTGGCCGAGCACAAGGCCGTCCGCGAGGCGGCCGGGCTGTTCGACCTCTCGCACATGGCCGAGATCCACGTCACCGGCGAGCAGGCGGCCGACGTCCTGGACTTCGCGCTGGTCGGCAACCTGACCGGGGTCAAGCCGGGCCGGGCGCGGTACACGATGATCTGCAACCCCGAAGGCGGTGTGCTGGACGACCTGGTCGTCTACCGGCTGGCCGACGAGCACTACCTGGTCGTCGCCAACGCGGGCAACGCGAAGGTCGTCGCGGACGCCCTGGCCGAGCGGGTCGCGGGCTTCGACGCGGTGGTCGACGACCGGTCCGAGACGACCGCGCTGATCGCCGTCCAGGGCCCGAAGGCCGTCGAGATCCTGGCCGCGGTCACCGACGCCGACCTGGACGCGCTCAAGTACTACGCCAGCGTCCCGGCCTCGGTGAAGGGCCACGACGTCCTGCTCGCCCGCACCGGCTACACCGGCGAAGACGGCTTCGAGCTGTTCGTCGACGCCGACGAGGCGCCGGCGCTGTGGCGCCTGCTGCTGGAAGCCGGCGAACCGCACGGCCTCGTCCCGGCGGGGCTCGCCTGCCGCGACACGCTGCGCCTGGAAGCCGGGATGCCGTTGTACGGCAACGAACTCACCGTCGAGCAGAGCCCGTTCGAGGCCGGGCTCGGGCGCGTGGTCAAGTTCGAGAAGCCGGGCGACTTCGTCGGCCGCGCCGCTCTCGAGGAGCGGTCCAAGCAGGACGTCCCGCGGGTGCGGGTGGGGCTCAAAGGCGCCGGCCGCCGCGCCCCGCGGCACGGCTACAAGCTGCTGGTAGACGGTACCGAGATCGGCGAGGTCACCAGCGGCGCCCTGTCGCCCACGCTGGGTTACCCGATCGCCATGGCGTACGTCGATCGGGCGTACGCCGAGCCCGGCACCGAGCTCTCCGTCGACATCCGGGGCAGGATCGAGCCCGTCGAGGTCGTCGCCCTGCCCTTCTACTCCCGCGCGTAAGGACTCCTGAACCGTGAGCATCCCCGAGAACCTGCAGTACACCAAGGAACACGAGTGGCTGAAGGTCGACGACGGCATCGCCACCGTCGGCATCACCGCCTTCGCCGCCGAATCGCTCGGTGACATCGTGTTCGTCCAGCTGCCCGACGCGGGCTCGACGATCACCGCCGGCGAGGTGTTCGGCGAGGTCGAGTCGACCAAGTCGGTCAGCGAGCTGTACGCGCCGGTCTCCGGCGAGGTCGTCGAGGTGAACGGCACCACATCGGACACCCCCGAGGTCATCAACTCCGACCCCTACACCGAAGGATGGCTCCTGAAGGTGCGTCTGACCGGGGACGTGCCGGACCTGCTCGACGCCGCCGCCTACGCCGCGCACACCCAGGAGAACTGATGACGACTTTCGACGCCCCCCTCGCCGACGTCGACCCCGAGGTCGCCGCGGCCGTCGCCGACGAGCTGACCCGCCAGCAGTCGACCCTGGAAATGATCGCCTCCGAGAACTTCGCCCCGGTCGGCGTGCTCGAGGCGCAGGGCTCGGTGCTGACCAACAAGTACGCCGAGGGCTACCCCGGCCGCCGCTACTACGGCGGCTGCGAGCACGTCGACGTCGTCGAGCAGCTCGCCATCGACCGCGCGAAGGCCCTCTTCGGCGCCGAGCACGCCAACGTCCAGCCGCACTCGGGCGCGCAGGCCAACGCGGCCGCGATGTTCGCCGTGCTCAAGCCGGGCGACACGATCCTCGGCCTCGACCTGGCGCACGGCGGTCACCTGACGCACGGGATGAAGATCAACTTCTCGGGCAAGCTCTACAACGTCGTCGCCTACCACGTCGACAAGGAGACCGGCATCGTCGACCTCGCCGAGATCGAGCGGCTGGCCGTTGAGCACGAGCCGAAGCTGATCATCGCCGGCTGGTCCGCCTACCCGCGCCAGCTCGACTTCGCCGAGTTCCGCCGGATCGCGGACAAGGTCGGCGCTCGCCTGATGGTGGACATGGCGCACTTCGCCGGGCTGGTCGCGGCCGGGCTGCACCCGTCGCCGGTGCCGCACGCCGACATCGTCACCACGACCACGCACAAGACCCTCGGCGGCCCGCGCGGCGGCCTGATCCTGTGCCGCGAGGAGCTGGCGAAGAAGATCAACTCGGCGGTGTTCCCGGGACAGCAGGGCGGGCCCCTCGAACACGTCATCGCGGCCAAGGCCGTCGCGCTGAAGATCGCCGCGAGCGAGGAGTTCAAGGAGCGCCAGGAGCGCACCCTCGAAGGCTCGCGGATCCTGGCTTCGCGGCTGTCGCAGGAAGACTGCGCGGCGGCGGGTGTCCGGGTGCTGACCGGCGGCACGGACGTCCACCTGGTGCTGGTCGACCTGGTTCAGTCTTCTTTGGACGGTCAGCAGGCCGAGGACCGGCTGCACGAGGTCGGCATCACGGTCAACCGCAACGCCGTCCCGTTCGACCCGCGGCCGCCGATGATCACGTCGGGCCTGCGGATCGGCACGCCGGCGCTGGCGACCCGCGGGTTCGGGGCCGAGGACTTCGCCGAGGTCGCCGACGTCATCGCCGAGGCGCTGAAGCCGGACTTCGACGACGCCGTGCGGGCCAAGCTCCGCGACCGCGTCGAGACCCTGGCCAAGAAGCACCCGCTGTACGCGGACCTTTCGCGATGAGCGCCCAGCCCGAGGGCCGGAAGCTGCTGCGTCTCGAGGTTCGCAACAGTGAGACGCCGATCGAGAAGAAGCCGTCGTGGATCAAGACGCGGGTGCGGATGGGGCCGGAGTTCACCGAGCTCAAGGGTCTGGTTCGTCGCGAGGGTCTGCACACGGTCTGTGAAGAGGCTGGTTGTCCCAACATCTACGAGTGCTGGGAAGACCGTGAGGCCACGTTCCTGATCGGTGGGGACCAGTGCACGCGCCGGTGTGACTTCTGCCAGATCGACACGGGGAAGCCGGCGGCGTTGGACACGTCGGAGCCGCGGAAGGTCGCGGAGTCCGTGCAGGCCATGGGGCTGCGCTATTCGACGGTGACCGGTGTTGCGCGGGATGACCTTCCCGATGGTGGCGCGTGGCTGTACGCGGAAACTGTGCGGCAGATCCACGCGTTGAACCCCGGTACGGGCGTCGAATTGCTGATTCCGGATTTCAATGCGGATCCTGCGCAGCTGGCGGAGGTTTTCGGGTCGCGGCCTGAGGTTCTTGCGCACAACGTGGAAACAGTTCCGCGGATTTTCAAGCGCATCCGCCCGGGATTCCGCTACGCTCGATCGCTGGAAGTCATCACGGCCGCGCGTGAGGCCGGTCTGGTGACGAAGTCCAATCTGATCCTCGGGATGGGCGAAACCCCGGACGAGGTGGCGCCGGCGATGCAGGACCTGGTGGATGCCGGGTGCGAGATCCTGACGATCACGCAGTACCTGCGTCCGTCTCCGCGGCACCACCCGGTGGACCGCTGGGTCAAGCCGGAGGAGTTCGTCGAGCACTCTCAGGCTGCGGAGGCGATGGGCTTCGCGGGTGTGATGGCCGGGCCGCTGGTGCGCTCGTCGTACCGCGCGGGACGGCTGTACGCCCAGACCAAGCGTTACCGTGGAGAAGAGCTGCCGGAGAACCTGGCCCACCTCGCCGACCAGGGCCCGGCTTCGCAAGAGGCCAGCTCGCTGCTGGCCCGTTAAGGAAGGGGCGGATCAATGGCGATCAGCGTCTTCGACCTGTTTTCCATCGGCATCGGCCCGTCGAGCTCCCACACCGTCGGGCCGATGCGGGCGGCACTGACCTTTGTGGATGGACTCGGCGGCGAACTCGGCTCGGTGGCCCGCGTGCAGGCCGAGCTGTTCGGCTCGCTCGGCGCGACCGGGTTCGGCCACGGCAGCGACAAAGCCGTCCTGCTCGGACTGTCCGGTGAGCGTCCCGAAGAGATCGACACGGACACCGTGCCGGGCCGCATCGCGGACATCCGCGGCGCCGGGCGGCTGCTGCTGGGCGGCACGCACGAGATCGCGTTCGACGAGGACACCGACCTCACCATGCACCGCCGCAAGTCGCTGCCCGCGCACCCGAACGGCATGGTGTTCCGCGCGTTCGACGCGTCGGGCGCGCTGCTGCGCGAGCGGACGTACTACTCGGTGGGCGGCGGCTTCGTCCGCGACGAGTCGTACGAGACGGACACGGTGTTCGTCGAGGACTCGACCCCGGTGCCGTACCCGTTCCGCACCGGCGCGGACCTCCTGGCGCACTGCGCGTCGACCGGCCTGCCGATCAGCGAGATCATGCTGGCGAACGAGCTTTCCTGGCGCACCGCCGAGGAAGTGCGCTCGGGCCTGCTGGACATCTGGGCGGTCATGGCGGAGTGCGTCCGCAACGGCTGCACGCACGAAGGCGTCCTGCCCGGCGGCCTGAAGGTGCCGCGGCGGGCCCGCGCGCTGCACGAAAAGCTCCTGGCCGAGGACGGCGCGGACGACCCGCTGTACGCGATGGACTGGGTGAGCCTGTACGCCCTCGCGGTCAACGAGGAGAACGCGGCGGGCGGCCGCGTGGTGACGGCCCCGACCAACGGCGCGGCGGGCATCATCCCGGCGGTGCTGCACTACTACCAGCGGTTCATCCGGCACTCGTCGGACGACGGCATCGTCACGTTCCTGCTCACCGCGGGCGCGATCGGCTCGATCCTCAAGCAGACGGGCTCGATCTCGGGCGCCGAGGTCGGCTGCCAGGGCGAGGTCGGGTCGGCGTCGGCGATGGCGGCGGCGGGCCTGACGGAGGTGCTGGGCGGCACCCCGGCCCAGGTGGAGAACGCGGCGGAGATCGGCGTGGAACACCACCTCGGCCTGACCTGCGACCCGGTCGGCGGCCTGGTCCAGATCCCGTGCATCGAGCGCAACGCGGTGGGCGCGTCCAAGGCGATCCACGCGGCCCGCATGGCCATGCGCGGCGACGGCAGTCACGTGGTGACGCTGGACAAGGCGATCAAGACCATGCGCGAGACGGGCGCGGACATGAGCGTGAAGTACAAGGAGACCGCCCGCGGCGGCCTGGCGGTGAACGTCATCGAGTGCTGACCGGCCCGCCACGGGGCACTTTCACGTGAAAGTGCCCCTCTTGGGGGCGAGCGGTGGGTCAGGGTCCGGGGCCACCGCCAGCTTCAACCCCACCTCGACGAGCGTCCACCCGAGCTGTTGCCTCTTCGTCCCCGTGCGGCGGCGAGGCGTCGCCCGGCCGGGTGGGCGGTTGCGCACGCCGCGGCGCAACTCGCCTTCGCGCTCGTGTACCAGATCCTCGGCCATCAGGAAATGCACCGGATCGCCCCCTGCGTCGATGTTCGGTGTCGGTGACTCCATCGTTGCGAACCGTGCCCGTTGCTTCCACCGGTTTTTCTGCGCGCGAAAGCCAGTGTCACCGACAGCGACCGGGGTTGGCCACTCCGAAGGTGCCCCGCGGCCTAGACTCGCGGGATGGACTCGACCTCGGTGGTGAATGCCGGCGAAGCGCTGTTCCGGCCGGTCCGCACCGGCAACGCCTTCGAGGAGACCGTCGAGCGGCTGCTGCAGGCGATCCGGCTGGGCGTCGTCGGCGCGGGGGAGCGGCTTCCCTCCGAGCGCGAGCTCGCCGAACGGCTCGGCGTCAGCCGCGTCACGCTGCGCGAGGCCATCCGGGCGCTCTCCGACGCCGGTTACGTCGAGTCACGGCGAGGCCGCTACGGCGGCACGTTCGTGCACGACACCCTGCCCGCCCCGCCCGAGCCCGGCGGCAACGTCGACACCGTCGCGCTCGAAGACGCGTTGAGCCTCCGGTACGTCCTCGAGACCGGCGCCGCCGAGATGGCCGCCGCGCGGTCGCTGAGCCCGGCCGACCGGCAGCACCTCACCGGCACGCTCGCCGAGGCCGCCGGCGCCGACCTCGACGACTACCGCCGCAAGGACTCCCGGCTGCACCTGGCCATCGCCGAGGTGACCGCGTCCGGCTCCCTGACCACGGCGATGGCCGACGCCCGCACCCGCGTCAACCAGCTCCTCGACCGCATCCCGCTGCTCCCGCCCAACCTCGAGCACTCGAACGCCCAGCACGAGGCGATCGTCGACGCGATACTGGCCGGCGACGCGCCCGCCGCGCGCCGGGCGATGGCCGAGCACATCGAGGGCACGGCGTCGCTGCTGCGCGCGTTCCTGGCTTGAGCTTCCGTCAGCCGTCGTAGCTGCGGCGGTGGGCCATGATCCGCCGCCGGTGCGTGGTGGCCCAGTCGGCGAGGCCGGTCACCGAGTCCAGCAGCGTGGCACCGAGTTCGGTCAGGGTGTACTCGACGCGCGGCGGGACGCTGGGGTGGACGGTGCGGGTGAGCAGGCCGTCGCGTTCGAGCTGCCGCAGCGTCCGCGTGAGCATGCGCTGGGAGATCCCGGTGACAGCGCGGTGGAGCTCGCCGAAGCGCAGGGTCCGGTCGCGGAGCTGCCCGATGACCAGGAGGTCCACTTGTCACCGACGAGCGAGCAGGAGGGATGCCGGATGAGCAAGACGCTGGTCGTCGTCGGTGCCGGGCCCGGACTGGGGATGGGCGTGGCGCGCGCGTTCGGGCGCCGCGGATTCCGGGTCGGGTTGGTCGCCCGCACCCCGGACCGGCTGGCCGCCCTCGTCGCGGACCTGGCCGGGCTGGGTGTCGAAGCCGCGGCGTTCCCCGCGGACATCCGGGATCGCGCCGCGCTGGCCACCGCGCTGGCGGCGGCCAAGGACGCACTCGGGCCGATCGACGTCCTGGAATACAGCCCCAGCCCGTCCGGGCCCATCACCACGGCCGTGCGGACCACGGCCGAGTCGGTGACCGCGCAGCTCGACCTGCACCTGCTGGGTGCGGTGACCGCGGTCGGCCAGGTCCTGCCGGACATGCGCGCCCGGGGCGCGGGCACGCTGCTGCTGACCACCGGGGTGTCCTCGACGATCCCCGCGCCGTTCCTGGCCAACGTCGGGGCCGCCATGGCCGGCCTGCGCAACTGGGCCCACACGCTGCACGCCGAACTGAAGCCCGAAGGCATCCACGCGGCCACGGTGACGATCGCCTCGGGGGTCGTGCCCGGGGGCGGCGAGGCCGATCCCGACGCCATCGGCGAGCGCTACCACCGCCTGTACCAGCAGGCTGACCGCGTCGAGGAGGTCATCGGGGACCTGGACGCGTTCCGCGCGCTCGTCACCCGGGGCGCGCTGAGGTCCGCGATCTTCATCGGATTCGAACAATTCGACGCAGAACCTTTTCCCCCGTCCGGCCGTCACCCTTTCGTGACCTTGTCGACGGACGACCCCGACGAACCCGCAGCCAAGCCCGACATCCGGGGGTGGCGCCGCGTCCGGCGGATCGCCGGCCGGACGGCCGGCGTCCTGGTCGGCGGCCCGCTGATCGCCTTCTGGGTCGCCTACCTCGTGCTCGACGTCCGCAGCCCGCAGGAAGTACTGGCCGGGCTCGAAAAGACCGTCGTCCTGCGGTACGCGGACGGGTCCGAGCTGCTCAAGGTGGTCCCGGACGACGGCGACCGGATGTTCGTCCCCTACGGGCAGGTGCCCGCGAAGCTGCGGGACGCCATCATCGCCACCGAGGACCCGACCTTCTGGGACAACCAGGGCTTCGACCCCACCGGCATCGGCCGCGCGTTCCTCACCGGGGTCGGCGGCGGCTCCGGGATCACCCAGCAGTACATCAAGAAGTCCACCGGCGACGAAGAAGCGACGCTCGGGCGCAAGTTCGCCGAGCTCGTGCTGGCCACGAAGATCACCCAGGAGCAGAGCAAGGAGGAGATCTTCGAAAGCTACGTCAACATCATCTCCTTCGGCCGCGGCACGTTCGGGCCCGCCGCGGCGATGAACGCCTACTTCGGCAAGAAGCTCGACGACTCCATCACCTGGAGCGAAGCCGCTTTCCTCGCCGGGATGATCCAGTCGCCGTCGGTGCACGACCCGGCCGCCTCCGGCGACGCCCACGCCGCCCGGCGCTGGCAGTACGTGCGCGACAAGCTCGTCGGCCGCGGGTACGTCGGGAACGACGAGCCGATGGCCTATCCCGGCGGCGAGATCCAGCCGCCGTCGGAGACCCGCGCCGGCCGCGTCACCTACGACGAGTTCCACATCAAGCAGCAGGTCCTCGCCGAGCTGGAACAGGACGGCTTCCCGCTGAGCCGGCTCCAGCAGGCGAACCTGACGGTCGAGACGACGCTGGACCGCGGCCGGCAGGACGCCGCGAAGAAAGCCTTGCGGGACAGGCTGGACGGCGAGCCGGCGGTGTTCCGCGGGGCCGTCGTCGCGATCGACCCGTCGACCGGGGCCGTGCGCGCCTACAACGGCGGCGACCAGGGCGTCCGCGACTACGCGGGCACCCCGCACGCGCTCGGCACGGCGTTCCACCCGTTCACGTTCACCGCGGCGCTGCTCCACGGCTTCGGCCCGGACCAGCCGATCCCGGCGTTCTCGAAGGTCGAGTTCCTCGGCGAGGACTTCCAGTACCCGGAAGCCTGCGGCAAGAAGTGCACCCCGCGCCGGGCCTTGGAAACGCACGCCGCCGGCACCCTCGTCGCGCTGGCGAAGAAGCTCGGCCCGGAGGCGGTGAGCGAGGCCGCCCGGCAGGCCGGCATCCCGGACGCCGTCGACGGCGTCCCGACCCTGCGCGAGAAGGACGGCTTCCTCATCGGGCCGGGCATCGCCATCGGCCGGTACCCGCTGCGGCCGCTGGACGTCGCCGGTGCCTACGGGACCTTCGCCGCCGAAGGCCGGCGCGCCACCCCGCACCTCGTCGCGAAGGTGCGCGACGAAAGCGGCTCGGTCGTCTGGGAGCACCAGGACACCGCGGCCCCGGCGTTCGGCGACGAAGCCGCGAGCCGCCGGGTGGCCACCGCGGTCACCGACGCGCTGGGCACGACGCTGCCCGACGGCCGTCCGGCCGCGCTGCGCACCGGCGAGGCCGAGCACGGCAACAGCCCGGACAACCAGGACGCCTGGGCGGTCGGCTACACCCCCCAGCTGGTGACGGCGGTCTGGATCGGCTCCGACGACGAGCGGCGCCTGAAGGACGCGGCCGGCCGCAAGCTGACCGGAGACGCCGCCGCGGCCGACGTCTGGCGCACGTTCATGACGGCCGCGCGGCCGTAGCGGTGGGTCAGCGGACCAGGGCCAGCACGAACCCGTCGTAACCCTTGCCGCCCACCGTCTGGATCGCCGTCGCGTCGAGGCGGTCCTCGGCGGCCAGGAGGGCGAACATCTCGCGGGCGCCGCGGACGTTCACGTCGTCGCTGTCCGGGTCGGCCACCCGGCCCTGCCGCACGACGTTGTCGACGACGATCGTCGTGCCCGGGCGGGACAGGGCCAGCGAGGCGCGCACGTAGTTCGCGAGGTTGGCCTTGTCGGCGTCGATGAACACGAAGTCGAACGGCCCGGTCAGCGTCGGCAGCGTGTCGAGCGCCGCGCCGACCCGGATCTCGGCGACGTCCTCGCCGAAGCCCGCGCGCGCCAGGTTGGCCTTCGCCACTTCGGCGTGCTTCGGCTCGTACTCGCAGGTCACCAGCTTGCCGCCGGCGGGCAGCGCGCGGGCGAGCCAGATGGTGCTGTACCCGCCGAGGGTGCCGATCTCGAGGATCGTCCGCGCCCCCGCCATCCTGGCCAGCAGGTTGAGCAGCTTGCCCTGGTTGGGGGCGACGGCGATGTGCGGCAGCCCGGCGGCGTCGGCGTCGGCCAACGCCGTGTCGAGCACCGGGTCGGGGGCGAGCAGGGCGCCGGCGAGGTAGTCGTCGACGGCGGTCCAGGTCTGGTCGGTCATGGCACCTCCACCGTCAATCTAACCCGGATGGGATCATGCTCGCCGGAAGCGTTTCCGGCGGAAGGGCAGGCATGGACGACTACCGCGTCGTCGCGGACGCCCTCGCCGCCGACATCGAGGCCGGCCGGCTCCGGCCCGGCGACCGGCTCCCGCCGCAGCGCCGCTTCGCGCGGCAGCGCGGCATCGCCGGCTCCACCGCCGCCCGCGTCTACGGCGAGCTCGTCCGGCGCGGCCTGGCCGTCGGCGAGGTCGGCCGCGGCACGTTCGTCCGCGCGGCCAAGCCGCCGCCCGAACCCGCGCTCGCCGAGCCCGGCGGCGCCCGCGTCGACCTCGAACTCAACTTCGCCGTCCTGCCCGAGGAGTCCGCGCGGCTGGCCCGCGCGCTGGAACCGCTGCTGCGCGAGGACGTCCTGACCGCCGCCCTGCACCCGATCGGGACCGCGGGCACGCGCGCGGCCCGCGAGGCGGCGGCCGGCCTGCTCGCCCGCGGCGACTGGCGCCCGGACCCGGCGAACGTGCTGTTCACCGGCAACGGCAGGCAGGCGCTGGCGGCCTCGATCGCCGCGTTCGTGCCGGTCGGGGAGCGGCTCGCGGTGGAATCGCTGACCTACCCGGTGGTGAAGGCCCTCGCCGCGCGGCTCGGCGTCGAGCTCGTGCCGATCGAGACCGACGAGTCCGGGCTGGTCCCGGAGGCCCTGGCGGCGGCCGGTCCGGTGCGCGCGCTCTACGTCCAGCCGACCCTGCACAACCCGCTCGGCACCACGATGCCGCCGCCGCGGCGGGCCGCGCTGGCGGAGGTCACGGCCCGGCTCGACCTGCCGGTGATCGAGGACGGCATCTACACGTTCCTGCGCGACGACGTCCGCCCCTTCGCCGCGTACGCGCCGGAGCGCACGGTGTTCGTCGACAGCCTGTCCAAGCGGGTCGCGCCGGGCCTGACGGCGGGCTTCCTCGTGTCGCCGCCGTCCTGGACGGCGCGGCTGGCGTCGTCGGTGCGCTCGGGTGCCTGGGCCGCCTCGCGGTTCGCCGTCGAAGCGGCGACGCAGTGGATCGTGACGGGCACCCTGGGCGACATCGAGGCCGCCAAACGCCGGGACGCGGCCGCCCGGGCCTCCGTGGTGGCCGAAAAGCTGCCCGGCCTGCGCGGCGACCCCGCTTCGTACCACCGCTGGTGGGAGCTGCCGGAACATTGGCGGGCGGACACGTTCGTCGCCGCGGCGGCCCGTCGCGGGATCGCCCTGTCCCCGGCGGCCGCGTTCGCGGTGCTGCCGGGCCACGCGCCGAACGCCGTGCGGATCGCGGTGTCGGCCCCGCCGGTGGAAACCCTCTCCGCGGCGCTCGACGTCCTGGCCGGCCTGGCGAGCGGCAGCCCGGACGACCTGCTGGCCGACTGACAGCGGCTGACAGGGGCGTGCCAGCCACGTGTGCGGCCGCCGCCAGTGATCACCGCCAGCCTTCGGGAGTCACACCGAAACCCCGAAGGAGCACCCATGCACGTCACGATCATCGGCGCCGGTCTCGGCGGCCTCACCCTCGCCCGCGTCCTGCACGTCCACGGCATCCCGGCCACGGTGTACGAGGCCGAGGCCTCGCCGACGGCCCGGACGCAGGGCGGGATGCTCGACATCCACGACTACAACGGGCAACTCGCCGTCGAGGCGGCCGGGCTGACGGCCGGGTTCCGCGACCTGATCCTCGAAGGCAGGCAGGCGATGCGGGTCCTCGACCGGCACGGGACCGTGCTGGCCGAGAAGACCGACGACGGCACGGGCGGCCGCCCGGAAGTGCAGCGCGCCGCACTGCGGGAGATGCTGCTCGACGCGCTGCCGGCCGGCACTGTCCACTGGGGACACAAAGTGTCCGCGGCGCGCGCCATCGGCGACGGCCGCCACGAGGTCGTCTTCGCCGACGGCCGCACCGTCACCACCGATCTCCTGGTCGGCGCGGACGGCGCCTGGTCGAGGGTCCGGCCGCTGCTCACCGGCGCCGTGCCCGAGTACGTCGGCGAAGCCTTCGTCGAGATCTACCTGTACGACGCCGACACCCGGCACCCCGCCGCCGCGAAGGCGGTGGGCGGCGGCTCGCTGATGGTGCCGTCGATCGGCAAGGGCATCCACGCCCACCGGGAAAGCGGCGACACGCTGCACACCTACGTGTCGCTCACCCGGCCGCTCGACTGGTTCGACGCGATCGACTTCACCGATCCCGCCGCGGCCACCGCGCGGGTCGCGGCCGAGTTCGAGGGCTGGGCACCGGAACTCACCGCGCTCATCACCGACGGCGACACCCCGCCGGTCCTGCGTCCCCACTACACCCTGCCGGTGGGGCACCGGTGGGCGCGGGTGCCCGGGGTGACACTGGTCGGCGACGCGGCCCACCTCATGCCGGCCAACGGCGAAGGCGCCAACCTCGCCATGCTCGACGGTGCCGAGCTCGCCCTCGCCCTCGCCGCGCACCCCGGCGACGCCGAAACCGCGCTCGCGGAGTACGAGGAAGCCATGTTCCCGCGCGCCGCCAAGGTCGGCGCCGAAGGGATGAAGTTCGACGAGCTCCTCGCCGGGGTCGGGGAGGACGACGTCCCGCGGGTGCTGCTCGAGGTGTTCGAGGAGTTCACCGGCGCCGTGCGGGAGTCCTAGGGGGCGTATTTCCCGACGAAGCTGCCGCACGTCACGGTGCGGCCCGTGAGCCGGGCCTGGATCGCCTTTTCCAGGCCGAGGTAGTCGAACACCGGCGTGTCGGCCGGGATCGACTCCGGCACCGGGCCGCCCGTGGCGAGCTCCCGGAACGCGTCCGTCTCGAACAGGACCAGGTAGCCGCCTTCGCGGCTCAGCGCGTCCGCCGTCGCGAGCATGCGCTCGGGCGCGTCGCCGACGATCTCCAGCGGCAGCGGCCATTCGAGGGGGAACGGGTTGCGCAGGCCGAACGCGGGGTAGGCGAACGGGCTGTCCGGCAGGATCGCCGTCCGCGCGGCCGGGAAGCGGTCGAGGCAGTCGCGGATCTGCCGGACGAACGTGTACGTGGACGGGTTCGTGCGGATACCCGACATCGCCGGGGTCACCGTCCCGAGGTCCTCGGTCAGCCGGTCGTGCCCGAGGTCGAGGTAGGCGGCCTGGTCGTGGCGCGCGACGACGACCCAGCCGCACACCGCCACCGCCGTGAGGCCGGCCGTCGCCGTCACCCAGCGCCGGACCGGCCGCGGCCCGGGCGGGACCAGCTCGCCCAGCAGCAGCAACGCCGTCAGGGCCAGGGTGCCGCTGAGCAGGGTCGGCGTGTCGTTGCCCCAGGACAGGCTGGTCATGAACCCGGTGGCGAGCACGAGCAGCCCCGCCCACGGCACCTTCCGCCGCACGGTCGCGTTCACCGCCACGCCGACCGCGACGATCCACCACAGGACGTCCGCCCAGCGCGTGGAGCCGGTGAACCGGCCGTCGACGACGGTCCAGACCACGGCGGCGGCACCGGCGAGCACGAGCACCCACGACGCCACCCGCCGGACCACGCCCAGCCTGTCACCGGGCAGCCGGACGGCCAGCAGCACCACGGCGATCGCGGCGAAGAAGACCAGCTCGCGCACCGGCGGCCTGGTCAGCACCTCCGGGTCGTCGAGCCACAGCCCGAGCAGCCGCTCGCCGTACGCGGGCGCGCCGCCGGTGAGCTGCTCGACCATCGTGCCGAAGCCGCCGCCGAGGCTCACCCACGTCACGTAGGCCAGCCCGGGCGCGCCGAGCGCGAGCAGGTCGAGGACCAGCCGGACCACCCGGCGCGTGCCCGCCCGCGTCGCCGGGTGCAGCAGCAGCCAGAACAGGCCGATCACCGGGGCGAGCACGAAGCTCTGCTTGACGAGCACCGCGCAGCCGAGCAGCAGCAGCCCACCGCGGCGGGCGAGGGCGCGCTCGCCGCGCAGGCCCGCGTCCAGTGCCCAGGCACCGCACGCGGTGAGCGCGATGCCGTCCACGGTGTGCCAGGCCATCAGCGGGAAGGCGTTGAGGTTGATCAGCGCCGCGGCCGCGACCAGTGCCGTCATCCCCGGTCCCCAGTCGAGCACCCGGCGCCGGGTGACCAGCGCGGCGAAGGCGATGGTGGCCACGGTGATCTCGATCATGGCCAGGAAGCTGGAGCCGAAGAACAGCGGCATCGGCAGCGCGAAGTCGGCGACGTGCAGCACCGCGGACCCCAGCGGGCGCGCGGAGATGATGTCGGCGTGCGGGACTTCGCCGTGCAGCACGCGCCACGCCTGGGCGAGGATGAAGCCCTGGTCGGAGGGGTGGAAGCCGAAGCGGCCGACGCGGAGTTCGGTGGCCAGCGCGAGCACCAGCACCCAGCCCACGTGGATGCCAAGGCGCAGCAACGGCCGGGACTTTTTCGCGGGAGCCGGTGTCGCGGCGACGCGCGCAGGACTCGCCACGTCCACGCCGCGCCCGCCTTCCGCTCCCGATCACACCCGGGATCGATGGTAGCGGCCGGGGTGTGCTCCGGCGTGCACGCCACCACCGGGACCGGCCGCGGGAGACCCCGGAAACCGGGGCCGGACCCGGCCCGGCCCCGGCCGGACGTCACCGGCGGGTGCGCCTCGCCGTCCCGATCGCGGCTGTCTGGTCGCTCACGGCGCGGCTGTGCGCAGTGCTGTTTTCCGGCATTCCGAACTCCCCAGTTGGTTCCCCAGTGGCGTCCCGTACGGGTGTACGGGACTCGCGCGAGGGTAGAAGTACCGTCGCGCACGTGCCACCGTTTCGCCGGAATTCGCGGGAATGAGGCACGGCGGCGCCGGATGGGGCGGGTCGCCGGGGGGTTCAGGCCCGGCGGCGCCAGACGAGCCGGGTCACCGCCGCCGCGATCGACGCCGGTGCTGATCGCCGGGGCAGCTCGCGGGCCTCGGGTGCGGACTCCGGCATCGCGCGGTAGGCCAGGTGCGCGGCGAAACGGGCGAGCTTCGGCGCGGTGAGCGTCGCCAGCTCGGCGGCGCGGCCTTCGGGGAGGCTCAGGATCTCCGGCCGCTCCTCGCACGCCTTCACCACCAGCGCCGCGGCGCGTTCCGGGCTGCTGGACGGGATTCCGCGGTAGCCGGTCGGGGCGATCATCGGCGTCCGCACCAGTGGCATCCGCACCGACGTGAACGTGACGCCGTCCGAGAGCGTCTCCCGCCCGGCCGTCAGCCCGAACTCCTCCAAGGCCGCCTTCGACGCCAGGTACGCCGAGAAGCGCGGGGTGTCGGTCTGCAGGCCCTGGGTGGTCACGTTGACGACGTGGCCGAACCGCCGTGCGGCCATCGACGGCAGGAAGCCGAGGATCAGCCGCACCGGGCCGAAGTAGTTGATCGCCATCGTGCGCTCGAAGTCGTGGAACCGCTGCGTGGACAGCGAAACCGAGCGCCGGATCGACCGGCCGGCGTTGTTCACCAGCACGTCCACCGCGCCGTGGTCGCCGAGCACGTCCTTGACCAGTGCGTCGACGGCGTCGCCGTCGGTGAGGTCGCACGGGTACGCCGCGGCCGTGCCGCCCGCCGCGGCGATCTCCGCGCGCACCTCTTCGAGCTCGGCAGCCCGGCGAGCCACGAGGATCACCTTCGCGCCCTTGCGCGCCACCGCGAGCGCCGAGGCCCGGCCGATCCCGGACGACGCGCCGGTGATCAGCACCGTCCGCCCGGCCAGGCCGTGGGTGCGGCGGGCGCGGTCCGGGTCGAGGTGTGCCCGCCAGTACCGGTGGAGCGGCGCGGCGTAGTCCCGCAGTTCGGGGAGCTCGATACCGCTGCCGAACAACGCCGTCGTGGTGCGGGCGGTGTCGAACTCGACGTCCATGGTCAGGTGCGGCAGCACGGCCAGGGGGATGCCGAGCTCCTCGAGGACGGCCGCGCGGGCGCCCCGGCCGCCGGGCACGCGGTCGATCCCCGCCGCGGCCGCGTGCGCGAGCCGGGTGCCCGCGCGCCGGACGACGCCGGACGGCTTGGCCGGCAGCACCGCCCGGATCGTCGGCCCGCCCGCGGCCCGCGCGAAGGCGTTGTAGACGGAGTTCAGCGACTGCGGGCGCGCGGCGGCGAGGTGGTAGGTCGTCCCCGAGGGCGCGTCCCGGTGCATGAGGTACGCGAGAGCCTCGACGACGTAGTCGACCGGCACCAGGTTCGTCGCGCCCAGGTCGGGCGCGGCCAGCGGGAGGCGCCGGGGCAGCGCCGCCAGCCGCGAGATCGCGGGCAGGAAGTAGTAGGGCCCGTCGACCTTGTCCATCTCGCCGGTGCGCGAGTCGCCGACGACGGCCGAGGGCCGGTAGACGCGGAAGGGCAGCGACTGCTCGCGCACGAGCTTCTCGGCCTGGAACTTCGTCGCGTGGTACGGCGAGCCGAAGCGCTGGCCGAGGTCGAAGTCGGTTTCGGTGAACCGCCCGGCGTGGTCGCCGGCCACGGCGATCGACGACACGTGGTGCACCAGCCCGGCCCGCGCCGCGGCGGCGAAGGCCAGCAGGTGCCGGGTGCCTTCGACGTTGGCGCGCCGGTTGGCGTCCTCGTCGGCGGTCAGGTCGTAGATCGCGCCCAGGTGGACGACGTGGTCGAGGTGGGGGAGCTCGGCGGGGTCGGCGCCGAGCCGCGGTTCGGCGAGGTCGCCGACCACCGGGTGCAGCTTGTCCGAGCCCGGCCAGTCACGCGCCAGGCCGGCCAGGCGCTCGCGGGACGTCTCCCGCACCAGCGCGTACACCGCGGACGTCTCCGGCCGCTCCAGCAGCCGCGCGACCAGGCGTTTTCCGATGAAGCCCGTTGCGCCCGTCACGAAGTAGGTCGTCATGGCCGGTCCCTTCCGTCGGGCCCGACTCTAACCTACTGAAAAGTAGGAACGGTAGTTGTCAGTGTTCTTCTTCGTCCGCCGTCGCCACGACGGCGTCCCGCAGGGCGGCCCGCAGCCGTCCGACGTCGAGCGGCCCGAGCACCGCCGCTTCGCCCGGCGGCGCGACCAGCACCACCTTGTCGTTGCTGACGAACACCGTCACGTCCCTGCGCCTGCCTGCCAGATCCCGGCAGCCGATCGACCACTCGCCCCGACTCATGGTCGCCGCCCTCGCTTCCTTGTCGTGGTCGTGCTCCGTGCGAGGGTGGGAGCGGACCCCGGCAAAGCTATGACGCGGGTTCACCCGATCTGCCTACTCGCGGGTTTTGTCTTGCGCTTTCCGGGTTTTCGGCGTAATTGCCGGGTCGTGCCGGGGCCGGTTCTCCAGTAGCGTCCGGATCAGCAGCCGTCTTGTGGGAGGTATGGGATGTCGGAACCGCGGAAGATCGTCATCGTCGGTGCGGGCCTCGGTGGGGCATCCGCGGCGGCCGCGGTGCGAGAACGCGGTTACAGCGGCGAAATCCTGTTGCTGGGGTCGGATCCGCACCGCCCGTACGAGCTGCCGCCGCTGTCGAAGGGCGTGTTGCTGGGCAACGCCGACGAGCCCGACTGGGTGCACGAAGAGAAGTTCTACGCCGAGAAGGACATCAGCTTCGCCTCCGGCGTCACGGCGACCCGGATCGAGCTCGGCGCCCGGCAGGTCCTCGACGACGCCGGCGGCGAGCACCCGTACGACCGGCTGGTGCTGGCGACCGGCTCGAGCCCGCGCCGGCTCCCGGTGCCCGGCGGCGACCTGCCCGGGCTGTACACGCTGCGCACCCTCGACGACGCGCTCAAGCTGCGTTCGGCGTTCGCGGCGGCGGAGCGCGTGCTGATCGTCGGCGCGGGCTGGATCGGCTGCGAAGCGGCCGCGGCGGCCCGGACGCACAACGCGGAGGTGACGGTCGTCGACCCGGTACCGGTGCCCCTGGCGAACGTGGTCGGCGAAACGGTCGGCGGCGTGTTCCGCGACCTGCACGTTTCGAACGGGGTGAACTACCGCCTGGGCGAGCAGGTCGCGGAGATCACGGGCGGCCCGGACGGCGTCCGCGGCGTGCGTCTCGGCAACGGCGACGAGATCACCGCGGACGTGGTGCTGATCGCGGTCGGCGCGGCCCCGCGGGTGGAGCTGGCCCACGCGGCGGGCCTGGAGCTCGCCGACGACGGCGGGGTGGCCGTGGACGCGGGCCTCCGCACGGCGGCCCCGGACGTCTACGCGGTGGGCGACATCGCGGCCCACTTCCACCCGAAGTACGGCCGCCGCATCCGCGTCGAGCACTGGGCGAACGCGAAGGACCAGGGCGCGCACGTGGCGCGGAACCTGCTGGGGGAGAACGAGCCCTTCCTGGCCTCGCCGTACTTCTTCACCGACCAGTACGACCTCGGCTGCGAGTACCGCGGCCTCGCGGACCCGGCGACGGACGAACTGGTGGTCCGCGGCGACCTGGCCGCCCGCGAGTTCACGGCGTTCTGGCTCCGCGACGGCGAAGTGGCGGCCGCGATGAACGTGAACATGTGGGACGACGGGGACGCGCTGGGCGCACTGGTCGACGGCCGCGCGAAGGTGACGGCGGACCAGCTCAGGACGGCGGACCTGGCGTCGCTCACCTGAGGCGTTCGCGGAGCAGGGTGTCGAGCCGCCGCCAGGCTGGGGACGACGCGTTCACCGCACCCTGCACCAGCGCCGGGATCGCCGAGCCCTCCTCGTACGCGGGCAGCTCTTCGCCGTAGCGCGCGCGAGTTGCCGAGACGAGCGTTCCGGCCAGCGCGTCGACGCGCGGATCGTGCGGGTCGAGGTCGTGCACCCGGTCGTACTCGAGGACCACGGCGAGCAGCGCCGGGTTGTCGAGCATGGCCGCCTGGTCGTGGAAGTTCCGGTGCGCGGTTTCGGGGTGGGTGGCGAACACGAGGAGCCACAGGTCGTTCTGCAGCGTCACCCAGCGTTCGCTGAACCCGAGCCCCGGCAGCCGGTCGAGGTACGCGACCACCTCGTCCGGCAGGGGCGACAACCGGCCGGACGCCAGCTGCCGCAGCCGGGACCGGGTGGCCTGCAGGCCGGCGATCCGCGCGGCGAGGTCGTCGTCGATCTGCCGGAGCGCGTCGGCGAGCCCGTTGCCGGAACGCAGTTCGCGGATCCGGGCCAAGGGGACGCCGGCCTCGGCGAGCGTGCGGATCTTGATCAGCTCGACGGCGTCGGCGGCACGGTAGCGGCGGTAGCCGGAACTGTCCCGCTCCGGCTCGGGGAGCAGGCCCTTCGCGTGGTAGACGCGGATCGTCTTGGTCGTCACGCCGGCGTACCCCGCGAGCTGTCCGATGGTGAGCACCCGGCCATCGTCGCACTTGACCTTGCCCCAGGGGCAAGGTTGCATGCTGGCCCCATGACCGACCACGAGACCCTGCGCGCGCTGGCCGACGAGGGCAACGAAACCGCGCTCGACCGGCTCGCCGACCTCGCCGACGCCCGCGGAGACGTCGAGGAGCTGAGCGAGCTGCTGGACGAAGGCAGCGACCGGGCCGGGCAGCTGCTCACCCGGCGCGCGGTCGCCGCGAAGGACCTTCTGGAGCTGCAACGCATCGCCGACGCCGGCCACGATCCGGCGGGCGACGAGCTGGAGCGCCTGCTCAGGAGGTAGGGGGTTCGGGCGGCGGAGCCCCTGGCTCGGGGCGAGGCCCCAGATGTCACTGAGTGACTTCGCCGAGCCGGTACCGAGCGTAGGACCGGGCCGCTTCGCCGAGGCGCGTCGCGCCGGGGAAGGGGGCGGTAGCGGCCCGGTAACTCCACAGTCCGGCCACATAGCACGCGAACGCGGTGACAGCACTGTCCGACCGGGCCGGCCAGCCCGCCACGGTCTCCGCCCACGCCTCGGCCGCCGGCGGTTCGTGCCCGGCGGCGATCAACCGGACGACCAGGAAGGCGGTGTCCACCCAGCGTGCACCGGAGGCCGGTCGTCCCCAGTCGAGCACCCGGACCGATCCGGCGTCGTCGATCACGAGCTGGTGCTCGTGCAGGTCGGTGTGGAGCAGCGAGCCGCCGTGGACCAGGTCGGCTGCGGCGCCGGACCACTCGGTCAGCAGGTCGACGTCCCAGCCGGTAGCCGGGGCCAGGGCTGCCCAGCGGAGCCACCAGTCCGACACGCCCCAGCGTTCGCCGAGCGAGGGCGCGACTCCGCCGGGGAGTTCCCCTAATCCGGTGACGGTCGCCGCGACGACCTCCAGGTCCGCGGAGCCGGGTGACAGATCGGCCGGCCTGCCGTGAACGTACTCGAACCCGGCGACGAACCACCGGTCGTCCGCGTCCACATCCGCGCAGAACCGGACCTCCGGAGCGAAACCGGGTGCCAAGCCACTGGCAGCGACCTCGTTGCGAAGCCACCGCATCTGGGGGCTCACCCCTCGAACGCCCTTCACGAAGACGTCGTCCTGGAACACAAGTGCCGTCGAGCAGTTCTGACCTTGCTCGACGTCGCGGACGGCGGTGACCGGGCCGATGTGGCGCTGAACGGCGTCGCGGACCGCGTCCGGCAGGGCTGTCCAGGCGTATCGCTCCATCACGGCCGGACCGTAGCAGCGTCGACGAGCTGGTGGCAGCCGGTGTCGCCACTGGAGTGCGTGCACCCTTGAGTGCACTGGTGGCAGTCCGCCGGCACGGTCCACAGTGGAAGATCCACCGCGAACCCGGCGAGCCGGACGGCGATGATCGTTCGGCTCGCGGCCTCCCGGGGCGTTCGGGAGGCCGGTACGAGCCCGGTATCGGCCGGTTCGTGGTGGATGAAACGTCCTGCAACCCGCTCGCAGAAGCCCGCGTACTCGCGGGTGTACAGCAGGAACGTGTGCCAGCCGATGTCCACGACGTCGCTGGGGGCGAGCGGTTCGGTCGAGTGGGCGCAGGTGCCCAGGAACGCGAGTGCCTGGTCCATGATCCGCGCGGCGTACTCCCAGCCGACCTGGTGTTCCCGGGAGATCCGGTCGACGAGCCGCTCGAAGAGCTCATCCGGAACGAGGTCTTGCCCATTGCGTTCGTTCACGGTGCTCGCGACGTTCTTTCCGCTGTCGATTACGTCGAGTTTCGTGGTCACGCCTTGAGCGTCGATCACTGCCTGGATTTCCCACAGGGCATTCTGGAGGGCACAGACCGGCTTTCCCGGGGCAATCTACGTCGGTGTCACCTTTGGTCACAGCGCGTACACTCCACGTGATACGTGAGGGGGGCATCGGGGTGGTCACGCCGAACACAAAGCTTCGCGCTGCGCGCGAAGCGAAGCCGTCACGCGCGAATCCGGGTGAAGGTACGACTCGCGCGGAGCTTGCCGACGCCGTGAACCTGTACCTCTGGGATACCAGGAAGACCCACTACCACCTCGACGCGGACACGATCAAGCGCTACGAAAGCGGCAGGGTTGGCTGGCCGGGTGAGGCGTACCGGGAGGGACTGCGGGCGGTCCTCGATGCGGCAACGGACGCCGACCTCCCTTTCCGCCCGACGAGGCGGGGCCGCGTTCCGGCCCCTCGGGCCGTGGCAGCGCTTCCGGCCGCCGCGCCGGATCGTCCCGGCCTCGTCGAGCTCGGCTCCACTCCGGCCGGCTACCTGGCGTTGACGTCGGTCGAGACGCCGGTCCCGAAGCGGATCGGCTGGACCGATGTCGAGCACGTCCGGGCGATCACCTGCGCGGCCGCGATGTCGGAGAACCGCTTCGGCGGCGGCTTGTCCTGCGAGGCTGCCATGCAGCACCTCAGGTGGGCCGCCCGGCTCATCGATGCGCGGGCCGCCGCCGACGTGCGCGACGCCGTGTTCGAGGCAGTCGGCAACCTCAGTGGTGTGGTCGCCTTCTCCGCGTTCGACATCGCCAACCACGACGCGGCCGATCGGTGTTTCCGGTTCGCCCTGTGGTGCGCCGATCAAGGGAAGTCGTGGCCACTGCGGGCGAACACGCTCGCGGAGATGTCCCGTATGGCCGCATACCTGGGCGAAGCCGACGACGCACTGTCGCTGATCGAGTTCGCGCAGGTGCGATCGGATCGAGTGTCCGCCACGGCCCGGGCGATGTTGTGGACGATCCGCGCTCGTCTGCTCGCTTCGACCGGCCGCACGGACGAGGCGATCGCGGAGGTGGATCGTGCGGACGAGCACTTCGACGCCCGCGATCCGTCGGCTGACCCGCCGTGGCTCTGCTACTACGACGAGGCCGAACACCAGGGAAGCACGGGAAAGGCGCTCGTCCCGGTTGCACAGGCCCGGCAGGAGCCGGAGCCGGAGCCGGCGGCGCTACGTCTCGAAGCCGCCGTTCGCCTGCAGGGCGTGGACTACCCACGATCGAGGACTTTTTCGCGCATCAGGCTCGCGGCGCTGATGATGTCGACGGGTGATCCCCGCCAAGCAGCGTCTGTCGGACGGCAGGCCGTCCTCGACGCCGAGCCGCTGCGCTCTCGGCGGATCTTGAAGGAGCTCGACAACCTGGCGTCGGTCTCCGAGCGCCACTCTCGCATCGAAGACGTCGCCGCACTGCGGTGGGACATCGCCTCATTGACCCGGCACGACACCTGAGACGATCGATCACGTGAACCCGAATGCGACCACCGCCGGATCGGTGCTGGCCGGAGCGGCGCGGATCGCCGGCTTCGGCGCCGCGGGGGCTGAGCTGATCCGAGACGGATCGAACGTGATGTACCGCCTGCCGTCCGGCGTCGTAGCCCGGATCGGGCGCCCGGGTACCGGAGACACGGCTCGGCGCGAGGTTCTCGTTTCCCGGTGGCTCGACGAGGCCGGTCTGCCTGCCGTCCGGGCGTTGGCGGACGCACCGCAGCCCGTCATGATCGGCGATCGGCCGGTCACCTGGTGGGTGGCACTTCCGGCGCACCGGCCGGCAACTCCTGCCGAACTCGGCGCGGTCCTCGGCCGGTTTCACTCGCTTCCCGCGCCGCGGATTCCCGGCCTGCCCCGGCACGACCCGTTCATCGACCTCGACCGCCGGATCGGCCTGGCCACCGCACTGGATCCGGGCGACCGGACGTGGCTCGAACGCCACCTCGGGGAATTGGAACGGCGTTACCAGGACTTCGCTGACGCCGGGCCGACCGGTGTGATCCACGGAGACGCCTGGCAAGGCAACGTGGCCGTCCCGGAGACCGGCCGGCCCATCCTGCTCGACCTGGAGATGGTGTCTTTCGGTCGTTATGACTGGGATCTGGTCCAGGTCGCCGTGGATCACACCGATTTCGCGCGGATCACCACGAGTGAGTACGAGTCGTTCGTCGCCGGATATGGTGGGTACGACGTGACCAGAACGCCTGGCTATCGCACACTTGCCGACATCCAGGAACTCCGTTGGGTCGCCTTCGCCTTGAGCAAAGTCGGTACCCGGCCGGAGGCCGCAGCGCAGGCGCGGCATCGGATCGCTTGCCTCCGCGGTGACGTGTCCCGTCCTTGGTCGTGGTCTGCGCTCTAACGCGCTTCGACGGCGTTGCGGGCCAGCGCCAGGTAGGCCACCAGGGCCAGCACCGCGAATCCCGCCATGGTCGCGGCCATCGGCACCGCCGTTCCCGGCCCGCCGAGCCCGACCAGCGGTGTCGCCACCGCGCCCACCACGAACTGCAGCACCCCGAGCAACGCCGAAGCCGCCCCGGCCGAGCGGGCGTGCGACGCCAGCGCCAGCGAACTCGCGTTCGGCATCACCAGGCCGATGCTCGACACCAGCAGGAACAGCGGCACCAGCAGCAGCACCAGCGGAGCCCGCAAGAGCGCCGAAACCAGCACGAAAGCCCCGCCGAGAACCCCGAGCAGCAGCCCGGACAACAGCAGGACGCGCTCGCGGACCCGGCCCACCAGGCGGCCGTTGAGCTGACCCGCCAGCACGATCCCGACGCCGTTCACCCCGAACACCACGCTGTAGGCCTGCGGGCTGAGCCCGTACACGCCCTGCAGCGCGAACGACGACGCCGAGATGTAGGCGAACATCGACGCGAACAGCAGCCCCGACGCCAGCGCGTACCCGGCGAACGACCGGTCCAGCACCAGCCGCCCGTAGGTGCGCATCACCCGGCCGAGCCGCAGCGGCGACCGCGCGGGCGACGGCTCCGGCAGGAAGAACACCACCACGGCCAGCAGCAGCGCGCCGAACGCCGTCAGCACGACGAACACCCCGCGCCACGACGTCCAGTTCAGCAGCTGCCCGCCGATCAGCGGGGCCAGGATCGGGGCCAGGCCGCTGACCAGCATCAACGTCGAGAAGAACTTCGTCATCGCGGTCCCGGAGAACAGGTCGCGGACCGTGGCGCGCGCGATCACGATGCCCGCCGCCGCGCCGAGTGACTGCACGAACCGGGCCGCGATCAGCAGCCACGCGTCCGGGCTCAGCGCGCACAGCACCGAGCCCACGACGTACAGCACCAGCCCGGCGAGCAGCGGGCCGCGGCGGCCCAGCGCGTCCGACAGCGGCCCGAGCACCAGCTGGCCCAGCGCCAGCCCCACGATGAACGCGCTCAGCGTCAGCTGCACCGTGCTGTCCGGCGCGTGCAGGTCGGCGGCCATCCGCGGCAGCGCCGGCAGGTACATGTCGATCGACAGCGGCCCGAACGCGGTCAGGCCGCCCAGGACGAGGACGAACTTCAGCTGCGTGCGCCGGCTCGGCGCGGTACGTTCCGCCGTGATGGTCATGCCCGTCCCTTCGTGCCCTCACCCGGGACCAGCGGGGAGCGCCCCGGCGCTATTCCGGCTGTGATCGGTGACACGCCGTGATCACCCGGCCCACGAGCCGATACTGATCCGATCAATTTTGCAGCCGATTCGGCGATGACTCTGGATCGGCGGTCACTCGTGCGATATACATCGGATGTCTGGTGGTGTCGTTGAAGGGAAACATCCGTGCAGCTTGTGCGTCTCGGAGAGCCGGGGAGTGAGCGTCCGTTCGTGCGGGCCGACGACGGCACGACCTACGAACTGGGCGGCCTCACCGCCGACATCGACGGCGGCTTCCTCGCCGCGGACGGGATCGCGAGGGTCGCCGCCGCGCTCGCCGCGGGAGAGCTGCCGAAGGCTGCGGAGACCGGCCTGCGGGTCGGCGCGCCGATCGCCCAGCCCGGCAAGGTCGTCTGCATCGGCATGAACTACCGCCGGCACGCCGAGGAGACCGGCGCGACCCCGCCCACCGAGCCCGTCGTCTTCATGAAGGCGCCGGACGTCGTGGTCGGCCCGTCCGACGACGTCCTCATCCCGCGCGGCTCCACGAGCACCGACTGGGAGGTCGAGCTCGGCGTGGTCATCGGCAAGACGGCCCGCTACCTCGAGAGCGTCGACGAAGCTCTCGAGTACGTCGCCGGCTACGTCGTCTCCAACGACGTCTCCGAGCGCGCGCTGCAGTTCCGCACCGCCCAGTGGGACAAGGGCAAGTCGTGCGAGAACTTCAACCCGCTCGGCCCCGCGCTGGTCCCCGCGAGCGAAGTGCCCGACCCCCAGGACCTCGGCCTGCGCCTGTGGGTCAACGGCGAGAAGAAGCAGGACTCGTCCACCAAGGACATGATCTTCAGCGTCGCCGAGATCGTCCACCACCTCAGCCAGGTGATGGTGCTGCGCCCCGGCGACCTGATCAACACCGGCACCCCCGAAGGCGTCGCGCTCGGCCGGCCCGACCCGAAACCGTACCTGCGCGACGGCGACGTCATCGAGCTCGAAATCGACGGGCTCGGGCGGCAGCGCCAGACCGCGAGGCAGGCCTGACCATGGCGAAGATCATCGGCATGGAGGTCCTCGACGTCCGGTTCCCGACGTCGAAGGAGCTCGACGGCTCGGACGCGATGAACCCCGACCCGGACTACTCCGCCGCCTACGTCGTGCTGCACGCCGACGGCGGCCCGGACGGCTACGGCCTCGCGTTCACCATCGGCCGCGGCAACGACGTCCAGGCCGCCGCGATCCGCGCGCTCGCCCCGCACGTCGTCGGCCGGGACGTCCCCGAAGACGCGGCCGCCCTCGGCGACCTGTCCCGCACGCTCGTCGGCGACTCGCAGTTCCGCTGGCTGGGCCCGGAAAAGGGCGTCGCGCACATGGCCGTCGGCGCGATCGTCAACGCCGCGTGGGACCTCGCCGCGCGCCGCGCCGGCCTGCCGGTCTGGCAGTTCGCGGCGCGGATGACGCCCGAAGAGCTCGTCTCCCTGGTCGACTTCCGCTACCTGACCGACGCGCTCACCGAAGCCGAGGCCCTGGACATCCTGCGCCGCGCCGAACCCGGCCGGGCCGAACGCGCCGCCCAGCTGGAAAAGCACGGCTACCGCGCCTACAGCACGTCACCCGGCTGGCTCGGGTACGCGGACGCGAAACTCGTGCGGCTGGCCGAGCAGGCCGTCGCCGACGGCTTCGAGATGATCAAGCTCAAGGTCGGCGGCAACCTCGAGGACGACGTCCGCCGCATGAAACTGGCGCGGGAGACCGTCGGCCCGGACATCCGGATCGCCGTCGACGCCAACCAGCGCTGGGACGTCTCCGCCGCGGTCACCTGGATGACCGCGCTCGCGCCCTACGACCCGTACTGGATCGAGGAACCGACGTCCCCGGACGACGTCCTCGGGCACGCGGCCATCGCGCAGGCCCTCGCGCCCATCAAGATCGCCACCGGCGAGCACGTCCAGAACCGCGTGATCTTCAAGCAGCTGCTGCAGGCGAACGCCATTTCGGTGCTGCAGCTGGACGCCGCCCGCGTCGGCGGGTTCAACGAGAACCTGGCGATCCTGCTGCTGGCCGCCAAGTTCGGCATCCCGGTGTGCCCGCACGCCGGCGGCGTCGGCCTCTGCGAGCTCGTGCGGCACCTGTCGATGTTCGACTTCGTGGCGGTGTCCGGCACCGACGCGGACCGTTCGATCGAGTGGGTCGACCACCTGCACGAGCACTTCACCGACCCGGCCGTCGTCGAGCGCGGCCGGTACCTCGCCCCGACCGCACCCGGGTTCTCCGCGCGCATGCACGACGCCACGCTGCGCCGCTTCCGGTTCCCGGACGGTCCCGAGTGGACGGAGACCGCCAGTGAGTGAATTCGAAGGCCTGGTGGCCGCCGTCACCGGAGGCGCCTCGGGCATCGGCAAGGCGGCCGCGGACCTGCTGGCCGAGCGCGGCGCGCAGGTGGCGGTCCTCGACCTGAAACCGGGCGACGACGGCTTCCGCTGCGACGTCGGCTCCGATCAGGAAGTCCGCGAAGCGATCGATGCCGTCGTCGAGCGCTTCGGACGCCTCGACATCCTGGTCAACAACGCGGGCATCGGCGCGCAGGGCGACGTCAGCGCCAACGACGACGACGAATGGCACCGCGTGTTCGACGTCAACGTCGTCGGCATGGTCCGGCTCGCCCGCGCTGCGCTGCCGCACCTGAAGAACTCGCCGTCCGCGGCGATCGTCAACACCTGCTCCATCGCGGCCTGGGCCGGCCTGCCCAACCGCGCGCTCTACTCGGCCACCAAGGGTGCGGTGCTCTCGCTGACCCTGGCCATGGCGACCGACCACCTGCCCGACCGGATCCGCGTCAACTGCGTGTGCCCGGGCACGGCGGACACCCCGTGGGTGGGCCGGCTCCTCGACGCCGCCGAAGACCCGGCGGCCGAACGCGCGGCCCTCGCCGCCCGCCAGCCGATGGGCAGGCTGGTGACCGCGGACGAGGTCGCCAACGCGATCGCCTACCTGGCGAGCCCCCGCTCCGCCTCGACCACCGGCACCGCCCTCGCGGTCGACGGCGGCATGTACGGCCTGCGTCCTCGCGGCCCGGTTTCCCACCAGTAGAACTTGATTCCCGCCGTCATCAAGGAGGATGCTGTGCGTACGAAGGTGATCAAGGTGGCCGCCGTCGCCGCCTGCGGTCTGGTATTGGCCGCCTGTGGGTCCACGAAGGACAACGCGTCGGCACCCGCGGCGGGTGGCGGCGCCGGCGGCAAGGTCGGCGCGACCCTGCCCCTGCTGACCTCGCCGTTCTGGCAGGCCTACAACAACTACGTGCCCAAGATGGCGAAGGAAGAAGGCGTCGACGTCCTCCCGACGGTCAACGCCGACAGCGACCCCGCGAAGCTGATCACCGACATCGGCACCTTCCTCAACCAGGGCGTCAAGGGCCTGGTCGTGACGCCGCTGGACTCGGCGGCCATCGTCGCCGGGCTCAAGCAGGCCGAGAACAAGGGCGTGCCGGTGGTCGCGGTCGACGTCGCCCCCGAAGGCGGCAAGGTCGCCATGGTGGTGCGGGCCGACAACAAGGCCTACGGCACCAAGGCCTGCGAAGCGATCGGCGAGAAGGTCAAGTCCGGCAAGGTCGTGCAGATCATGGGCGACCTGGCTTCGGTCAACGGCCGCGACCGCTCGGAAGCCTTCCGCGACTGCATGAAGGCCAAGTACCCCGGCATCCAGGTGCTGGAGATCCCGGCCGAGTGGAAGGCCGACAAGGCGTCCGCCGGCCTGGACAGCATGCTGACCGCCAACCCGGACATCAAGGGCGTCTACATGCAGGCCGGCGGCGTCTACCTGGCCCCGACCGAGCAGGCGCTCAAGCGCAAGAACCTGTTCTTCCCGGTGGGCGACCCGAAGCACATCGTGCTCGTCTCCAACGACGGCATCCCGCAGGAACTGGCCGCGATCCGTGCGGGTGAGCTCGACGCGACCGTGTCCCAGCCGGCCGACGCCTACGCGAAGTACGGCCTGTACTGGCTGAAGAAGGCCATGGCGGGCGAGACGTTCAAGGCCGGGCCGACCGACCACGGCAGCACCATCGTCGAGATCAGCCCCGGCATCCTCGAGGACCAGCTGCCCGCGCCCGTCATCACCAAGGACAACGTGGACGACAAGGCCCTCTGGGGGAACAACCTGTGACAGTGCCGTCCGCCAGCGGGGTGGTCAGCGCCCGCGGCGTCGGGAAGCGCTACGGCCCGACCGTGGCGCTGCACGACGTCAGCCTCACCGTGCACCCCGGCGAGTCGCACGCGCTCGTCGGGCGCAACGGGGCAGGCAAGTCGACGCTCGTCTCCATCCTCACCGGCCTGTCCGCCACGGACACCGGGCACGTCGAGTTCGGCGGCGAGCCGGCCCCACCGCTGTCCAAACAGGACGACTGGAAGGCGCGCGTCGCCTGCGTGTACCAGCACGCGATGGTCGTCCCGCAGCTCACCGTCGCCGAGAACCTGTTCCTCAACCGGCAGGCGGGCGGCGGGTTCTCGATCGGCTGGAAGTCGCTGCGGCGCAAGGCCCGCGAGCTGCTGGACTCGTGGGACGTGCACGTCGACGTCGACACCCCGGCCGGGGACCTCTCGGTCGAGGACCGGCAGTTCGTCGAGATCGCCCGCGCGCTGTCCTACGGCGCCCGGTTCATCGTCCTCGACGAGCCGACCGCGCAGCTCGACAGCCAGGCCATCGAGCGGCTCTTCGAGCGGATGCGCCAGATGCAGGCGGGCGGGGTGACGTTCCTGTTCATCTCGCACCACCTGCACGAGGTCTACGAGGTCTGCCAGGCGGTGACCGTGCTGCGCGACGCGAAGCACGTGCTCACCGCGCCGGTGGCCGAGGTCGGGAAGGCGCAGCTGGTCGACGCGATGACCGGCGAGCCGGGCGGCCTGTCGGTCCGGGACGCCGCTTCCCGGGAGTCCCTGGCAGCGGATGCCGCGGAGATCCTTGCGGTGGCCGGGCTGTCCGGCGACGGCTTCCACGACGTCTCCTTCCGGCTGCGCCGCGGCGAGGTCGTCGGGCTCGCGGGCAGCAACGCCAGCGGCAAGCACCAGGTCGCCGAGACGGTCTACGGCCTGCGGACGCCGTCGGCGGGCACGATCCGCGTCGACGGCAAGCCGCTGCGGCCGGGTGACATCCCGGCGGCCCTGCGGGCCGGGATCGGGTGCGTGCCCCGCGACCGGCACCACGAAGGCCTGGTCCTCGAGCACTCGATCGCGGACAACGCGACGATGTCCATTTTGGACAAGCTGGGCCGCGGCGGGATCGCGTCCCCGTCGACGCGGTACGCGAAGGCGGCCCAGGCGCTGAAGGACTACGACATCGTGGCCGCAGGTGCCGACCAGCCGGTGTCGGACCTCTCCGGCGGCAACCAGCAGAAAGTCGTGCTGGCGCGCGCGTTGCTGAGCGACCCGCGGGTGGTCGTGCTGATCAACCCGACCGCGGGCGTGGACGTGAAGTCGAAGGAGGCGCTGCTCGCGGTCGTCGACCGGGTGCGCGCCGAGGGCAAGGCGGTGCTGATCGTCAGCGACGAGCTGGACGACCTGCGCCTGAGCGACCGCGTCCTGGTGCTGCGCGCCGGGGCCGTCGTCGCCGAACACCAGGCCGGGTGGTCCGACGGCGACCTCGTGGCCGACATCGAAGGAGTCGAGCTTTCGTGACCGACGTGATGACCTCGCCCCAGACTTCGCTGCCGGCGCCACCCCGGCGTCGCAAGGCCGTCTGGCTGCGTGAACTCGCCCTGCTGCCCGCCCTGGTCGTCGTGTTCGTGATCGGCGGCCTGGTCGACGACACGTTCGTCGGCTGGAGCAACATCGTCAGCATCCTGACCGCGTCGGCCGCGCTGTCGCTGGTCGTGCTCGGCGAGTCGCTGGTGCTGATCACCGGCAAGTTCGACCTGTCGCTGGAATCGACGATGGGCCTGGCGCCGGCGCTCGGCGCGATGGTCGTGCTCCCGGCGGCTTCGGCGGGCTTCGGCATGGAGCTGCCCGCCGCGGCCGGCCTGCTGGTGATCCCGCTGTGCGGCGCGCTCGTCGGGTTCGTCAACGGCTTCCTGATCGTGAAGCTGAAGCTGAACGCCTTCATCGTCACCCTCGCCATGCTCACCGTGCTGCGCGGGGTGCAGGTCGGCTCGACCAAGGGCAAGACGCTGTTCAACCTGCCGGACTCGTTCACCAACCTGGCGACGACGACGTTCCTCGGCCTGCCGATGTCGGTGTGGCTGGCGGCTCTGCTGTTCGCCGTGGCCGGCTGGGTGCTGCGCTACCACCGCGTCGGCCGCGCGCTGTACGCGATCGGCGGCAACCGCGAAGCCGCGCGGGCGGCGGGTGTGCGCGTCGACCGGATCGCGTGGGCGGTGTTCGTCGTCGCCGGGATCCTGGCGGCGATCGGCGGGCTCGCGTACACGGGCTATGTCGGCGCGCTGGGCGCGAACCAGGGCTCCGGGATGATCCTGCAGGTGTTCGCGGCGGCGGTGATCGGCGGCGTCTCCCTCGACGGCGGCAAGGGCACCCTGGTCGGCGCGCTGACCGGCGTCCTGCTGCTGTCGTCGGTGTCCAGCCTGCTCAACTACGCGCACGTCACGGCGGAGTGGCAGGGGGCGATCTACGGCGCCATCATCCTGGTCGCGCTGATCATCGCCCGGTACGCCGGTGGGAAGCCACAGACCTGACACTCGCCGCGTGAAGATCCGACGTGTTCCGGAGGTAGGCGTGCTACGAGGCTTCCGCGGCCGGCTCGGCGTCTGCGTCCGGCACCGTCGGGTCGTCCGCGGTGCCCAGGGCGTTGCGCAGCCACTGCTCGACGCCAGCGACGTGCACGGTCGCCCACGAGCGGGCCAGTTCCGGCTCGCGGGCGGCGATGGCCTCGTAGATCGCCGTGTGCTGTTCGCGGGTCTTCGCGACCGCGCCCTCCTGGGTGAGGCCGCGCCAGATCCGGGCGCGCGCGGTCGGCCCGGAGAGGCTGTCGAGCAGCGAGCACAGCACCGGGTTGCCCGAGCCGTCGGCGATCTTGCGGTGGAACTGCAGGTCGTTGGCGACCAGCGCCTCCACGGTCGGCGCGTCCTCCAGCTCGTGGAGCAGCGCGCCCAGCTCCGCGATGTCCGCGTCGCTCATGTGCAGCGCGGCCAGCGCGGTCGCGGCGGGCTCCAGGATCCGGCGCACGGCCAGGAAGTCGAGGACGGTGTCGTCGCGGTGGAAGTCGACCACGAACGTCATGGCGTCGAGCAGCAGGTTCGGCTCGAGGCTGGTGACGTAGGTGCCGTCGCCCTGGCGGACGTCGAGGACCCTGATCAGGCACAACGCCTTGACGGCCTCGCGCAGGGAGCTGCGCGAGAGCCCGAGCCGCTGGGCCAGCTCGGCCTCCTTCGGCAGCCGGTCGCCTGGCGCCAGCTCGCCGGAGATGATCATGTCCTTGATCTTGTCGATCGCGACATCGGTGACGGGCATCGTGTCGGCCTTCCCCTGCAGCAGACCTCGGATGTTTCGGTGTTCCTCCCCAGCGTGCCATGTCCCGGCGCGGGAGGGGCGCCGACCCACCAGCGCCCACCGCAACGTGTCGCCCGGCCGGAGCCGGGGCGTAACGGACCCGGCCTCCGCCACGTCCTCGAAGTCGACGACTGCACGGCGATGCCGCCGGTGAAGGAGTGACCGCGTTGGAACTCTCCCTGTCCCCGCTGGGGCTCGGCTGCGCGCAGCTGGGCAACCTCTACCACGCGATCAGCGACGAGACGGCGTTCGCGACCGTCCGGCGCGCGTGGGACGAGGGCGTCCGCTACTTCGACACCGCGCCGCACTACGGCCTCGGCCTCTCGGAGATCCGGCTCGGCGCCGCGCTGCGCGAGTACCCGCGGGCCGAGTACGTGCTCTCGACGAAGGTCGGCCGCGTGCTGGAGCCGAACCCGGCGGGCGCCGGCGCCCGCGACGACCAGGGCTTCGCCGTCCCGGCCGCCTACAAGCGCCGCTGGGACTTCAGCCGCGACGGCGTCCTGCGGTCCCTCGACGACAGCCTGACGCGGCTCGGGCTCGACCGCGTCGACATCGTCTACGTCCACGACCCTGACGACCACTTCGAGGAGGCGCTGTCGGGGGCGTTCCCGGCGTTGCGCGAGCTGCGGGAGCAGGGCGTGATCCGCGCGTTCGGGGCCGGCATGAACCAAGCACCGATGCTCGCCGAGTTCGTCCGCCGCACCGACCTCGACGTCCTGCTGGTGGCCGGCCGCTACACGCTGCTCGACCAGCCCGCGCTGGACGAGCTGTTCCCGCTCTGCGCCGAGCGGGACGTCCGCGTGGTGGCCGGGGGCGCGTTCAACGGCGGCATCCTGGCCACGGCGCAACCCGGCCGCGTCTACGACTACGCCGAAGCGCCGGCGGAGCTGGTCGAGCGGGCCGGGCGGATCGCGGCGATCTGCGCGCGCCACGGCGTCGAGCTGCCGGAAGCGGCGCTGGCGCTGCCGATGGCGCACCCGGTGGTCGAGTCCGTGGTCGTCGGCGCGCACGATCCGGACCAGGTCACCGTGAACGCGCGGCGGGCGCGGGCGGTCGTGCCGCCTGCGCTGTGGACCGACCTGGTCGACGCCGGCCTGCTGCGCGCCGACGTCGTCATCGCCGAAGGAGTCTCATGATCGACGCGCACCACCACCTGTGGGACCCCGCGCGGCGCGAGTACCCGTGGCTGGCGGGCACGGCCATGGACCCGATCCGCCGCCCGTACACGGTCGACGACCTGCGCGCGGTGACGAAGGCGGCGGGCGTGCACGCGACCGTCCTGGTCCAGACGGTCTCCTCGGCCGAGGAGACGGCGGAGTTCCTGGCGACGGCGGCCGCGGAACCGGTCATCGCGGGCGTGGTCGGCTGGGTCGACCTCACCGCCGGGGACGTCGCCGACCGGCTGGCCGCGCTCGACGGCCCGCTCGTCGGCGTCCGCCACCAGGTCGAGAACGAGCCGGACGACGACTGGCTGCTGCGGCCCGAGGTGCTGGCGGGGCTGAGCGCGGTGGCGGCCGCGGGCCTGGCGTTCGACCTGCTGGTCCGGCCCGCGCAGCTGCCCGCGGCGACCGAAGTGGCGTTGCGCCTGCCCCAGCTGCGCCTGGTCCTCGACCACGCGGCGAAGCCCCCGATCGCGGCGGGGGAGTGGGAACCGTGGGCGTCCGGCGTGGCCGCGCTGGCGGCGCGCGAGAACGTCGTGTGCAAGCTGTCCGGCCTGGTCACCGAGGCGGACTGGACGGGCTGGGAGGTCGGGCACCTGCGCCGGTACGTCGACCACGTCCTCGACGTGTTCGGTCCGGAGCGCCTGCTGTTCGGCTCGGACTGGCCGGTCTGCGAGCTGGCGGCGTCCTACGAAGTGGTCCTCGACGCGGCGATCGCGTGCACGGGCTCGCTGTCGGACGCCGAGCGACTGGCCGTCTTCGAGCACAACGCCCGGACGGCGTACGGGCTGGACGCGGGCGGGGACACCTCCTCCAGGGGGTAAAAAAGGTCTCCCCGCCCGCCCGCGATGTGGTCTCCTCAGAACTCTTCGTCGCGGATCATGCCGCGCAGCCGGGTCAGGGCGCGGTGCTGCGTCACGCGGACGTTGCCGGGGGAGATCCCCAGCGCTTCGGCGGTTTCGGTCGCCGAGAAGCCGACGGCGATGCGCAGGGTCAGGATCTCCTGCTGCACCCGGGGGAGGGAGGCGAGCAGCCGGCCGAGGCGCGCACCGAGGTCGAGGTGCAGCGCGTGCGACTCGGGCTCGTTGCCGGAGACCAGCGGGCGCTCCGGGAGCTCGGGGACGGGCTCGGAGCGGTCGCGGGCGACGGCGCGGTAGGCGTCGGCGACCTTGTTGGCCGCGATCGCGTGGACCAGGTAGAGGAAGGAACCGCCGCGGTCCTGGTAGTCCGGCAGCGCCTTGAGCACCGCGAGGCAGACTTCCTGGGCGACGTCGTCGGCCGACAGGTAGGAGAGGTCGCGGCCGCCCATGCGCGCGCGGCAGTAGCGGACCACCACCGGCTCGATCATCTGCAGCAGCGAGTGGATCGCCGCCGGGTTGCCCTCGCCCGCGTCCTTGACGAGGGGGTCGAGGTCCTCCTTGGTGAGCCGTCCGCCCGGGCGGGGCATGGACTCGGGGGTGCGATAATCGCGAAGGCTGGAAGCGGATTCTTCGGTGGTCCTCGGCGGTGCTGTCATGGTCGTCTCCCCGGCCGACCCTCGACCGTCGCTGCCGGGGGTTCAACACTCCGTAACTGATCCATCGCAGATGCTCCGGTGGATCGGGGCGGATCTGCGGTCCGTGCGACGCAGGGTAATCGTAAGCACCTCCAGGCGGGTCAATCCAGATTTCAACGACCAATACCCCGTTAGCAGTATCGACCGTGATGTTCCCGCGACCCGCCCCCGCACATTGCGATTAATCGGTTTCAGGATGTGCCGAGTTCACTCGTCAGTGGAAGATGAGCACGGAAGCGGCCGTCGCGGTCACGGCGAGCGACACGATGGCGGGCAGTACGCGGCTCGGCGGACCCGGTTCGGCGGCGCGCAAGGCCCGTTCGCGGTGCATTCCGATGCCTGCGAGCAGGGCAGATGTCCCCGCGGCGAGCAAGGCGGGGACCACCGTGCCACCCCAATGGCGCTGGGCGGCGGCGTGCAGGAGCAGTACCGTGCAGGCAGCCGACGCCAGTGCGGTGCGCCGCCAGGCGAGCCCGGTGCGCTCGGCCTGGGCGCCGTCCGGGGTGGTCACGACCCGTCCCGCGGCGGCCTGACGGTATTTCTGCCGTCACGATAATCGCGAACCGGCGGTATTCGCGCCGGGAGGTGCCGGAGGTGCCGGTCGTCGGTGGCGCTCCGGGCACTTCGCCGGGAATGAGCGGCGGTTTTCCCGGTCGTCACCGTCCGCTGCCTTCCGTGTCACTCACGAGACCACCAGGAGGACAGCGGCGGCGACGGTGAGCGCGAGCAGCCCGCCGGTGAGCACGAGGATCATCCAGCTGCGCGGCAGCGGTTCGCCGGCCCGCATGGCGATCTGCACCCGCCGCCACCGCGGGTACGCGGTCGCGGCGAGGACCGCGGCGAGCACGACGCACAGCCCGGCGAGCACCGCGCTCGCCGCGGCCGGCGAGGGCACCAGCTGGTGCACGGCCACGCCGCCGGCCAGGAGGCCGAGCGCGGTGCGGAGCCAGGCCAGGAAGGTGCGTTCGTTGGCCAGCGTGAAGCGGTAGTCCGGTTCGGCGCCGCCCGAGTGGGGCTTGACGTCGTCCGGCTCGAGGTCGTTCGGGGCCACGTCCGCAGACGCTAGCCGGTGTGGGCGGCCACGACCGGTTCGGTGCGGTGCGCGAAAACCCACCAGCGCAGCACCGCGAACCGCACGATCCCGCCGACCAGGCTGGCCAGCAGCAGCGCGCCGGTTTCCTCCCACGACGTCGGCCGCTCGACGAAGGCGTCGAGGAGGGCCAGCACGGCCGAGCCGTACAGCGCGTAGAAGACGAAGGTGAGCAGATCCTGCAGGTGCCGCTTCCCGGCGTTGCTGGGCCGCCCGGAGAAGGTGACGCGCCGGTGGAACTCGGTGTTGCCGACCGTGGTGACCGCGATCGCGACCAGGTTCGCCACCTGGGCGCCGAGTTCGTCGCGCAGCAGCAGGAACAGGACGGCCTGGAGACCCGTTGTCACGACGCCGGCCACGACGTACCACGCGGCGTGCGTGCCGAGTTCGTGGTGTCGGTCGGGGTCGGTGGCGAGCAGCCGGTGCTCCGGTGCCCACCTGGGGGTGGCCATGATCCCAACCTACCTTGCGTTCACAAACTTGTGAATGTGTTAAACCCTGTGATCCCTGCGACACTGCGGGGGTTTCGCGGCCCCGCCGCCCGGGGTAGGTCATCGAGGACGAGATGTTCCCCGACGTGCCCGGGAGGGCCAGTGAGTGACCGTGACTCGGCCGAACCGCAGAGCCTGAGCCCCAGCGAGGCGCTGGACGAGGACGAGCTGCGCGTGGACGCGCTCGAGGAGGGCATCGAGCCGCCCGAGCACTGGAGTGCCGCGAACCGCCACGGGACGACGCCGCGCGAAATCCGCGAGGGCGAGCCGATGGACCAGCGCCTGGCCGAAGAGGTGCCCGACGCCGAGCCGGAGCCGGTCCCGGAGCGCCCCCTCGCGGCCACACCGGCGGCGGAGCTCGACGAAACGATCGAGGACGCCCCGCCCGACTTCGAGCCGGTGGTGCCGGAGGACACGGTGCCTCGCCGCCATTCGAACCAGGGTCGCCGCGAGACGACGGACTACGCGGGCGAATCGGTGGCGGACGCCATCCGGGCGGCGCGGCAGGGCTGATCCGCTCAGACTGCACGTCCGTTCGGACGCCCCTAGCGTGGGGAAAACATCGGACCGCGACGAAGGGAAGGCCGAAAAATGCTGACCGTGACCGAAGCCGCCGCCGAGGCGATCACCGCGTTGACGAGCCAGGGCGAGGGCGAAGCCGGACTCCGCCTGGCGGTCCAGAACGCCGACGGCGAGAGCGCCCAGCTGGCCCTGTCGGTGGCCCCCGAGCCGGCGGAGGGCGACAGCGTGCTGGGGGCGGAGGAGGGACCCAAGGTGTTCCTCGAACCCCAGGCAGCGGCCCTCCTGGACGACAAGGTGCTCGACGTCCAGGAGGACGAAGCCGGCGGCGTGGCATTCGCGGTGCTGCCCCAGCACACAAGCTGACCGCGGCGGGCGGGCCTTTCGCTCATCGGGGTGCGGAAGGTCCGTTCGCTCGCGGGCGCGCTCGTCCCGGTGCACTGAAAGACTCTTTCAGTGCGTCCGACGTCATGAAAGGGTCTTTCATGACGTCGGTCCCGCCCCGGCCAGGCTCGGCGGCCGCGTTCGTCGGCGTTCGTCAGCGGGACCAGGCGCGCACCACCGCCGCCGCCCGCTCACGCAGCAGCTCCGCCGCATGGCTCCGGGCGTGGTCGAGTGACGGCGCGTGGTCGATCAGCGCGCTGCTCCCCACCACCCCCAGCCGCGCCAGGCCGGCCGCATCCAGCTGGATCCGGCCCGCCAGCGCCAGCAACGGCACCCCGCGCGGCCGCGCCCGGTCGGCGATGCCCGCCGGTGCCTTGCCGTTCAGGCTCTGCTCGTCGAGCGATCCCTCGCCCGTGATCACCAGATCCGCGCCCTCCAGCGCCGCGTCGACCCCGGTCAGTCCCGCGATCAGGTCGAAGCCGGACTCGACCGACGCACCGAGAGCGATCGCCGCCGCCGCCACACCGCCACCGGCGCCCGACCCCGGCACCTGCGCGACGTCCGGCGCGCCGCCCGCCTGCAGCGCGTGCGCCCACCGCCCCAGCGCGTCGTCGAGCAGCGCCACCTCCTCGGGGCCGGCGCCCTTCTGCGGCCCGAACACCGCCGCCGCGCCGTTCGGGCCCAGCAACGGGTTCGTCACGTCGGTCGCGACCGCCACGCTCACCCCGTGCAGCCGCTCCCGCACCGGTGCCAGCTCCGTCGACGCCACCCGCGCCAGCGTGCCGCCGCCCAGGCCGACCGGCGCGCCGAACGCGTCGAGCACGCCGGCGCCCAGCGCCCCCAGCATCCCGGCGCCGCCGTCGGTGCTGGCCGTGCCGCCGACCGTGAGCACGAGCCGCTTCGCGCCGTGCACCAACGCGTCCGCCAGCAGTTCGCCGACACCCCAGGTGTGCGCGGCCAACGCCACCGCCGGGGACGGTTCGACGAATTCGATCCCGCACGCGCGCGCCGACTCGATGTACGCCGTGCCGTCCAGCACCGCGTACCGCGCCTGGACCGGCTCTTCGAGCGGCCCGCGGACCGTCATCCGCACGATCCGCGCGCCCGCCGCCTCCAGGACGTCGAGGGTGCCTTCGCCGCCGTCGGCGACCGGGCAGGTGACGATTTCCGCGTCCGGCAAGGCATCCCGCACGCCGAGCGCGATGGCCTCCGCGGCCTCGACCGCGGTGAGACTGCCCTTGAACTTGTCGGGCGCGATGACGACACGGGTCACGGCTTCACCTCCGTCAGCGGGGGACGCCCGGCGAGCACCGCCGCGACGTTGCGCGCGGCCAGCACGGCCATCGCGGTGCGGGTCTCGACCGTCGCCGAGCCCAGGTGCGGGCTGAGCACGACGTCGTCCCGGCCGAGCAGCCGCGGCTCGACCTCGGGCTCCTTCTCGAACACGTCGAGCGCGGCGCCGGCGATCTCCCCGGCTTCCAGCGCGTCGGCCAGCGCGGCCTCGTCGACGACCGGGCCGCGGGTCGTGTTCACCAGGTACGCGCCCGGTTTCATGGCCCGCAACGCCGCGGCGTCGATGAGGTGCCTTGTTTCGGGCGTGAGCGGGCAGTGCAGCGAGACGACGTCCGCGCGCGCCAGCAGCTCCTCGAACGACACGTACTCGGCTTCGGTGTCCTTTTTGGACCGTCCGGAGTAGACGACCGACATCCCGAACGCCGCCGCCCGGCGAGCCATCGCCTGCCCGATCTGCCCGAACCCGACGACGCCCAGCGTCTTGCCCTGCAGCCCGGCGCCGAGCAGGAAGCCGAGGTGGAACGACCACGGCGTGCGCGAACGCAGCAGCCGTTCACCTTCGCCGAGCCGCCGGGTGACGGCGAGCAGCAGCCCGAAGGCGAGGTCGGCGGTCGCGTCGGTGAGCACGCCCGGGGTGTTCGTGACGACGATGCCGCGCGAAGCCAGCGCCGGGACGTCGACGTTGTCGTACCCGACGGCGACGTTCGCGACCACCTTCAGCTGCGGCCCGGCGGCGTCGGCCAGCGCGCCGTCGAGCCGGTCGTGCAGCATGCCCACGACCGCCGACGCGCCGCGGACGAGCTCGTGCAGTTCCGCAGGCGTCAGCGGACGATCGGCGGGGGAGACCTCCACGTCGCCTGCCTCGGCGAGGAGCTTCACCGCGTCGTCGGGAATCCATCGGGTCACCGCGATCTTGGCCACGACGACAGCCTAGGGCACCCCACCGACAATTCAGCCCACGCGCGTCAGCCGCACCACCGCACTGGCGTACCCGCTGCCGGGAAAATCAATGTCCAACCCGTGGCTTAGCAACACCGCCCCGTGGTGCTCGACGCCGTCCTGATCGCGGTACCGCCCCGCCGGATCGAGCCCCGCGAGCCGCGGCGGCGTGAACGGCCGCGCGAACTCCGTGGGCCGCCGCCAGAAGAAGACGACCGCGGAATCGCCGAGCACGTACTGCACCGCCGTCAGCGCCGAGACCGCCGGATCCGCCAGCCGGTACTGCGTGCCGTGCTGCACGACGGGCCGGATCTCCTTGTACAGCGCCACGAGCGACGCCGCTTCGGCGAGTTCGTCCGGTGTCCAGCGCGGCAGGTCGCCGCCGAGGCCGAGCACGCCGGCCATCGCCACGTGGAACCGGAAGCTCAGCGGCGCCTCCCGCCGCGTGGCCGGGTTGGGACTGTCGGTGACCCAGGCCGACATCGTGCCCGGCGGGTAGATCTGGCCGTAGCCGTGCTGGATGGTGATCCGGTCGGCGGCGTCGGTGTTGTCCGACGCCCAGATCTCGTCGGTGCGGGCGAGGATTCCCAGGTCGGTGCGCCCGCCGCCGCCCGCGCAGCCCTGGATCCGCAGCTGCGGGTGGTCGGCGCGCAGCCGGTCCAGGATCGCGTACACCGCCCGGATGTGCCCGACCCACAGCCGCTGCGCGTCCGGTCCGGCCTCGGGCCAGCCCGCCTCGGTGAACGCGCGGTTCATGTCCCACTTGAGGTAGTCGATGCCGTGCTCGCCGACCAGCCGGTCGAGCCACTTGTGCGCCCAGTCCGCGACGTCGGGACGCGCGAAGTTCAGCACCAGCTGGTTGCGCAACGTCGTCCGCGACCGGTTCGCCATGTGCAGCACCCAGTCCGGGTGCGCGCGGTAGAGGTCGCTGTCCGGGTTGACCATCTCCGGTTCGACCCACAGCCCGAACTGCATCCCGTGCGCGTGGACGGCGTCGGCCAGTGGCCGCAACCCGCGCGGGAAGCGCTGGTCGTTGGCGATCCAGTCGCCGAGCCCGGCCGAGTCGCCGGTGCGCGCGCCGAACCAGCCGTCGTCCATGACGAACAGTTCCGCGCCCAGCTTCGCGGCCGCCGCGGCGAGTTCGGTCTCGGTCTGCTCGTCGACGTCCCAGCCGGTCGCTTCCCAGGAGTTGTAGACGATCGGCCGCAGCTCGCTCGGATGCGGCTGCACGAACTCGCGGACGTACGCGTGCCACCGCCGGCTGGTGCCGCCGAAGCCGTCGGCCGCGTAGAGCCCGGCGAACACCGGCGTCTCCCACGTCTCGCCCGGCTGCAGCCGCCAGCTGACGTGGTCGTGCCCGAACCCGCCGGTCCACGTGACGCGGCCGGTGTGCGTGCGTTCCACCGTGATCCGCCAGCTCCCGCTCCACGCCAGCGCACTGCTCCAGACCTCGCCGGACGTCTCCGTCGCGTCGCCCGCATCGAGCATGACCCACGGGTTGACCTGGTGGCTGGAGGCGCCGCGACGGCTGGTGAGGGTGGTTTCGCCGACCGGCAGCGGTTCCCGCAGCACGGTGTACTCGGCGTTCCACGCGCCGGAGGTGTGGCTCAGCCGCGCGCCGTCGCGCCGGGGGAGTGTCCACGACGCGGAATCCGTGCGCAGCAAGGCGATCGGCTCTCCGGAGCCGGTGTGCCGCAGCGACGTCCAGCGCTCGACGACGTCGCCGCGGACGCGGTAGTGCAGGGACAGTTCGAGGGGGTAGTGCCGGTCCACGAGCCGGACGACGAGCGTGTCGTCTTCGAGCGCGAAGCCGTCGTAGCGCCACTCGAGCGCCGAAGTGCCGTCGGCGTACCGCACGGCCAGTGCCGCGACGCCGAAGAACGCGCCGCCTTCGGCCGGGAGTTCCTGCCGCTCGTCGCCGGGCTCGTCGAAGCTGCTGTCGGCCGGGTTGCGGCGCGCGGCGACCTGCGCGGCCTGCGCGGCCTGCGCCAGGGTCAGCGGCGGGCCCCAGTGGACGTGCCGCGGGCGGTCGTCGGCGTCCAGCCGGAAGGCGTACGAGCTCTCGGGGGTGCGCAGCAGCCAGAGCCGGCGCGCGGGGTCGTGTTCGACGAGCGACATGCCCGACAGCGTAGAGCTGACCAGCGCAAAAATAAATTCTTGACGAAGTTAATTAAATCTCCCTAGTCTTCCGGCCATGCCTCGCAGTGCACCGGCAAGGGCGCCGATCACCAGTCCCGCGGCGGCGACCGTGTTCACCACGGTCCTGACCGAGGGGCCGGTGTCGCGGGTCGACGTCGCCCGCCGCACCGGGCTCTCCTCGGCGGCGGTCACCAAGGCGGCCCGGCCGTTCATCGAGGCCGGCTACCTCGAAGAACTCGCCTCCGGCGGCCGGACGGCTCCGGGTGCCGGCCGCCCGGCGAACCCGCTGGCGATCCGGCCGGACCGCGAGTACTTCGTCGGCGTCAAGATCACCGGCGACGACCTGATCGGCGTGGTCACCGACCTGCGCGCCGACGTCCGGGCCAGCGCCCACCACGCCCTGACCGGCCACGACGTCGGCCACGTCGTCCGCGCGCTGGCCGACCTCGTCGGGGAGGTGCTCTCCGGCGACCTCCGCGAGCGCGCCTACTGCCTGGGCGTCGCGGTGTCCGGCGACGTCGACCGCTCGTCCGGCGTCGTCCGGTACTCGCCGTTCCTCGGCTGGCGGGACGTGCCCCTGGCCGCCCTGCTGGAAGAGGCCACCGGGCTGACCGTGACCCTCGAAAACGACGTCAAGGCCCTCGCCGTCGCCGAGCAGTGGTTCGGGGAAGGGGTCGGGGCGTCGTCGTTCGCGCTGGTCACCGTGGGTACCGGCATCGGCAGCGCGCTCGTGGTGGGCGGCGGGCTCGTCCGCGGCGCCCACGGCGTCGCCGGGGAGATCGGCCACGTCCCGGTCGCCGACGGCGGGCCGCCCTGCCACTGCGGCGGGCGGGGCTGCGTCGAGGCGATCGCGTCCACGGAAGCGATCGTGACCCGCGCCCGGCAGGTCACCGGCGAACCCGCCCTGACCATGGATGACGCCGTGACCCGTGCCCGTGGCGGCGACGAGCCGCTGCGGGAGGTCTTCGCCGCCGCGGGCCACGCGATCGGGCTGGGGCTGGCCGCGCTGGTCAACCTGTTCGGCCCGGAACGGGTGGTCGTCTCGGGCGAGGGCGTCGCCACCTACGACCTGTTCGAGGAGCAGATCCGCCGGACCTTCGCGGTCCAGGCGTTCGGCAGCGCGGCCCGGTGCGGCCTGGTGATCCGGCCGCTGCCGTTCGAGGAGTGGGCGCGGGGCGCGGCCGCCGTCGCCATCCAAAGTCTTTTCGTCGCCGAGAGCGTCTAAGGAGTCCCCCATGAATCGCCGAAGCTTCCTGGTCGGGTCCGTCCTCTTCGCCGGGGGAGCGGCCCTCGCGGGCTGCACTTCGGACCCGTTGAAGAAGAACGCCTCTTCGGGGGCGAAGGTCACGCTGCAGCAGTGGTACCACGCGTACGGCGAATCCGGGACGCAGCAGGCGGTCCAGCGGTACGCGCAGGAGTTCACCAAGGCCAACCCGGACATCGCGATCAACGTCAGCTGGATCGCCGGCGACTACGAGACCAAGCTGAACTCGGCGATGCTCACCGCGCAGGCGCCGGACCTGTTCGAGCTGGGCGACTTCCGCTACCAGAACGTCAAGAACGGCCTGCTCGCGCCGCTTGACGACGTTGTCAACCCGGTCAAGGCCGACTTCAGCCCGGCCGCGCTGGACACCGTCACCGTCGACGGCAAGGTCTACGGCGTCAAGATGATCGACGACGTCATGATGCTCTACTACCGCAAGAGCGCGCTGCAGGCCGCCGGCGTCCAGCCGCCGCAGACGTTCGCCGAGCTCCTGGAGGCGACGCGGAAGCTCAACACCGGCAAGCAGAAGGGCCTGTACGTCGGCACCGACGGCGTCGGCGAAGCGGCGACACTGCTGCTGTGGTCGTCCGGCGGGGACTTCTTCGACTCCAGCGGCAAGAAGGTCGCCTTCGCCTCGCCCGAGGCGATCGCCGCGATCGGCGGCCTCAAGCAGCTGCACGACACCGGCGGCCTCCTCCAGGGCTACCCGACCGACTGGTCCGACCCCGGCGCGTTCGCCAACGGCGCCACCGCCATGCAGTGGGGTGGCCTGTGGTCGCTGCCGGACATCAAGAAGGCACTGGGTGAGGACTTCGGCGTCGTCGCGTGGCCGAAGTTCGGCGACGCGGGCAAGCAGGTCGCGCGCGTCGGCGGCTGGTACCAGCTGGCGAACGCCAAAAGCCAGAATGTCGCAGCCGCCCTGAAGTACATCGACTGGCTGTGGATCAAGAACGCCGACCTGCAGAAGGACTGGTGCGTCAAGTACGGCTTCCACATCCCGGCCCGCAAGCCGGTCGCGGCGCGGACCACCGAGTTCTCCAGCGGGCCCGCGAAGGACGCCGTGACGATCTCGCAGCAGTTCGGCAAGTCCTACTCGGGGCTGTGGAACAAGGCGTCGGCGACGCTGTTCCTGCAGGCCGCGACGAAGATCGCGAACGGGAAGGCCGACCCGGCCGCGGAACTGGCCGACGCGGCGAAGAAGGCGCAGGCCGAAGTCGACAAGCAGCTGGCATGAGGCGGCGCGACTGGCAGGCGATCGGCGCGTTCGCGGCGCTCACCGGGCCGGTGGTGCTCGGGCTGGGGCTGTTCAAGTACGTCGCGATCGGCTGGAGCTTCCTGCTCAGCTTCAACGACGCCCGCGGCACCATCACGCTCGGGAGCTGGATCGGCTTCGACAACTACGCGTTCCTGTTGGCCGACGACGCGTTCCTGACATCGTTGTCGACGATCGCGATCTTCACCGTCTTCATCGTGCCGATCACCTTCGTCGCTTCGCTCGGTCTCGCGGTGCTGATCAACAGCATCAAGCGCGGCAAGGCGTTCTTCCGCACGGTGTTCCTCATCCCGGCCGCGGTGTCGTACGTCGTCGCGGCCCTGGTGTGGAAGATGGCGCTGTTCAACGGGTTGCCGTCCGGCGTCGCGAACGTCGTCGGCGGGCTGTTCGGCGCCGACCCGGTGCCGTGGCTGTCGACGACGAGCCCGCCGCTGTACTGGGTCGCGGTTGTCACGCTGCGGCTGTGGCTGCAGGTCGGGCTGTACATGATCCTGTTCCTGGCCGGGCTGCAGGCGATCTCGCCGTCGTTGTACGAGGCCGGTGAGCTGGACGGCACGACGAAGTGGCAGGCGTTCCGGTACCTCACGCTGCCACAGCTGCGGAACACGTCCGTCGCGGTGCTGCTGCTCATTCTCATCGCCGCCTTCCAGGCGTTCGACGAGTTCTACAACCTGTTCGGCACCGGCCTTTCCGGCACCGCGACCGCGCCGGTGAAGCCGCCGCTGGTCTACCTCTACGACTCCGCGCTCGGCGACCAGAACTACGGCGTCGGCTCGGCGGGGGCGTTCCTGCTGACGGTGATCATCGTGGTGATCACGCTGGTGCAGGGCCGGTTCGCCGGCTTCGGGAAGAAGGACTGATGGCCGTCCTGACCGCGTCTCGCAAGGCGCCGAAGTACGTCCTGGCGTCGGTGCTTTCGCTGATCTTCCTGCTGCCGTTCTACATCATGCTGCGCAACGCGCTGATGACGCGGCAGCAGGTCGGCTCGCCGGACTGGTCGTGGCTGCCGGACCCGCTGTCGTGGGTCAACTTCGGCGATCTGTTCGCCGACGCCTCGGTGCCGATGGCGCACTCGTTGTGGAACTCGTTCCTGGTCGCTGGAATCACCGCGCCGGTCGGCACGCTGTTCGGCTCGATGGCGGGCTACGCGCTGGCCCGGATCAACGTCCCCGGGCGGCGTGTCGTGTTCACGTACGTGCTGGTCACGTTGATGATCCCGCAGTCGGTGACGTTCGTGCCCACGTTCGTCGTCGTCGGCTCGATGGGCGGGGTCAACACCGAGTGGGGCATCATCGCGCCGAACCTGTTCAGCGCGTTCACCGTGATCCTCTTCCGCAACTTCTACCTGCGGTTCCCGGCCGAGATCGAGGAGGCCGGGCGGCTCGACGGGCTCGGCTACCTCGGCGTCTACCGGCGGCTCGTGCTGCCGAACTCGGGGAGCATGATCGCCTCGCTCGGGGCGCTGATGTTCATCGAAAGCTGGAACGCGTTCCTGTGGCCGCTGGTCATCGGGCAGGACCCGTCGTCGTGGACAGCGCAGATCGCGCTTTCGACGTTCCTGACCGCGCAGTCGGTCAACCTGCCGGCGCTGTTCGCCGGTGCTCTGGTCACCATCGCGCCGCTGGTCGCGATGTTCCTGGTCGCCCAGCGGTTCATCGTCCGCGGCATCGCGGCGAGCGGGCTCAAGGAGTAGGTCCCCCCTATCGAGGAGTGTTCGATGAAGCGCCTCCTTTTCGTTGTCATTGCTGTGCTCGCCTTCCTTTCCGTGGTGGTCGCCCCGGCCGGCGCGCGGACGCCGTTCGTCAAGCCGTTCATGGGCTGGAGCAGCTGGAGCCTCGAGTCGTCGACCCGCGCGGGTTACGGCACTTCGTGGCTGAACGAGTCACACATCCGTGACGCGGCTTCGGCCATGGCTTCGAAGCTCAAATCCGCCGGCTACACCTACGTCAACATCGACTCGGGCTGGAACGCTTCGCAGTCCTGGGTCTTCCACACCGACGTCAACGGCATCCCCGACCCCGATCCGACGCGCTTCCCGTCCGGGATCCCGGCGCTGGCTTCGTACGTCCACTCGCTGGGGCTCAAGCTCGGCCTGTACGCGGTCACGGGCCTGGAAAAGGAGGTCTACGACAAGAACGCGCCGATCCTGGGGACGTCGTGCCGCGCGCAGGACATCGCGTACCGGCCGCTGACGCCGTCGAACGGCTGGGGCGGCAACTGGAAGGTCGACTTCACGAACCCGTGCGCGCAAAAGTACTACGACTCGATCGTGGCGCGCTTCGCTTCCTGGGGCGTCGACTTCGTCAAGGTCGACGGGACGACCGCGGACAACGTCGCGGACATCGCGGCGTGGTCGGCCGCGATCGACCACTCGCGGCGGCCGATGTGGCTGACGGCGAGCGCGTGGCCCGTGCCGCGGTCCATCGGTGCCGCTCTTGCGCCTTACGCCAACGGCGTGCGCGTCGACACGGACATCGAGTGCTACTGCGAGACGGTGTCCACCTGGGACAGCTCGGTGAAGGCGCGCTGGGCGGACCTGCCGGGCTGGCTGGGCGTGTTCGGGCCGCAGTACCGGCCGGACCTCGACTCGATGCCGATCAGCAACAACACCGGCAGCGGCATCCAGGACGGGATCTCCGACGTCGAGCGGCAGAGCGTGATGACGTTCTGGTCCATGGCTTCTTCGCCGTTGTACGTCGGGGGAGACATTTATTTCCTGGACGCCTCCGCGGTGTCGATCCTGACGAACCCCGAGGTCATCGCGGTCGACCACGCGGGTACTTATCCGACCCGCGTCCGCGGCGGCGACCTGCAGGTGTGGAAGAAGCGCGCGCCGGACGGGCGGTGGTACGCGGCCGTCTACAACCTGGGTGCCACGCCCGCGGACATCACCGTGGACCTGGGGATTCCGGGGGCGCGGCCGGTGCGTGACCTGGTCGCGCGGAAGGACCTCGGGCGGTTCCGCGGCTCGTGGACGGCGGCCGCCGTACCGCCGCACGGCTCGCGGCTGGTCCGGATCGGCTGAACTCCGCGCGCGTCATCCATTGGGTGGAAGACGTCTGGCCGGGCGCGCGGTCTCCGTGCTATGTTCGCTGGCAGAACGAGTGTGCGTGATGCGAACAGTTCGGAGGGTGTGATGGCGGAGGTGCTGTCGCTGGAGGAGGCCGTGGCCCGGCTGGTGCACGACGGTGACACCGTCGCGCTCGAGGGCTTCACGCACCTCATCCCGGTCGCGGCCGGGCACGAGATCATCCGGCAACGCCGGCGGGATCTCACGCTGGTGCGGATGACCCCCGACATCGTCTACGACCAGCTCATCGGCGCGGGCTGCGCACGCAAGCTGATCTTTTCCTGGGGCGGCAACCCGGGGGTCGGCTCGCTGCACCGCTTCCGCGACGCCGTCCAGCACGACTGGCCCGTGCCACTGGAGATCGAGGAACACAGTCACGCCGGCATGGCGAACCGGTACGTGGCCGGCGCGTCCGGCCTGCCGTTCGCGGTGCTGCGCGGCTACACCGGCACCGACCTGCCGGCACAGACGGCCACGATCAAGCCGATCACCTGCCCGTTCACCGGCGAGAAGCTCACGGCGGTCCCGGCGCTGAACCCGGACGTCACGATCGTCCACGCGCAGCGCGCCGACCGCGCAGGCAACGTGCAGATGTGGGGCATCACCGGCGTCCAGAAGGAGGCGGTGCTGGCGGCGAAGCGCTCGATCGTCACGGTCGAGGAGATCGTCGACGAACTGGAACCCAGGCCGGGTGCGGTGGTCCTCCCGGCGTGGGTGGTCACGGCGGTGGCCGAGGTCCCGGGCGGCGCGAAGCCGTCGTACGCGGCGGGGTACTACGAGCGGGACAACGCGGCGTACCAGGCGTGGGACGAGGTGGGCCGCGACCGCGAAGAGTTCACGAAGTGGTTGAACGAGCTGACCGGGGTGAAGGCATGAGCGTCCAGTACTCGGCCGACGAGATGATGAGCGTCGCGGCGGCCCGCGCCCTCGGCGACGGCATGTCGTGCTTCGTCGGCATCGGCCTCCCGAGCAAGGCGGCGAACCTCGCCCGCCGGGCGCACGCCCCGAACCTCACCCTGATCTACGAATCCGGTTGCCTGGGCGCCAAGCCGTCGAGGCTGCCGCTCTCCATCGGCGACGGCGAGCTCGCCGACACGGCGGACGCGGTGATCAGCGTGCCGGAGGTGTTCAACTACTGGCTCCAGCCGGGCCGCATCGACGTGGGCTTCCTCGGCGCGGCCCAGCTCGACAAGTTCGGCAACATCAACACCACGGTGATCGGCTCGGACTACCACGACCCGAAGGTCAGGTTGCCCGGCGCCGGCGGTGCCCCGGAGATCGCGGCCTCCTGCGGCGAGGTGTTCATCGTGCTGCGCCAGAACCCCCGGGCGTTCGTGGAGAAGGTCGACTTCGTGACGTCCTTCGGCCACGGCTCGGGCAAGGGCGACCGCGAGCGCCTCGGCCTCCCCGGCCGCGGCCCCACGCTGGTGGTGACGGACCTGGGCCTGCTGCGCCCCGACCCGGACACGGCGGAGCTGACGTTGACGCAGCTGCACCCCGGCGTGGACCTCGACAGCGCCATCGCGGCCACGGGGTGGAAACTGAAGGTGTCCGAAGACCTCGAGACCACCCCGGCCCCCACGGCGCAGGAGCTGACCCTCCTGCGAGACCTGGAGAAGGCAAGCGCATGACCGACGTCTACATCCTCGACGCGATCCGCACCCCGTTCGGCCGTTACGGCGGCGCACTGGCCGGCGTCCGCCCGGACGACCTGGCGGCCGGGGTCCTGCGCGCTCTGGCGCAGCGCAACGATCTGGACCCGTCCACAGTGGACGAAGTCACCCTCGGCGACGCCAACGGCGCGGGCGAGGACAACCGCAACGTGGCCCGCATGGCCACCCTCCTCGCCGGCTGGCCCACCACCGTCCCCGGCAGCACGGTCAACCGCCTCTGCGGCTCCGGCCTCGACGCGGCGATCCAGGCCAGCCGCGCGATCCAGACCGGCGACGCCTCCCTCGTCGTCGCGGGCGGCGTCGAGTCCATGACCCGTTCCCCGCTGGTCATGCCGAAGCCGGAGAAGGCGTTCCCGGCCGGCAACCAGACCCTCTACAACACCGCGCTCGGCTGGCGCATGGTCAACCCGGCGATGCCCGCGCAGTGGACGGTCTCCCTCGGCGAGTCCACCGAGCAGCTCGCCGAGCGCTATGGCATCGGCCGCGACGAGCAGGACGCCTTCGCCGCCCGCAGCCACGTCACCGCCGCCAAGGCGTGGGACGAAGGCTTCTACGACGACCTGGTCGTCCCGGTCGAGGGCGTCGACCTGACCCGCGACGAAGGCATCCGCCCGGACTCCAGCCCCGAAAAGCTCGCCAAGCTGAAGCCCGTCTTCCGCAAGGAAAACGGCACCGTCACCGCGGGCAACGCCTCCCCGCTCAACGACGGCGCCTCGGCGCTGCTCCTCGGCGACGAAGCCGCCGCGGGCCGTCTGGGCAAGGCCCCGCTGGCCCGGATCGCCGGGCGCGGCGCGGCGGGCGTCGACCCGGACGTCTTCGGCATCGGCCCGGTGCGCGCGGCCGAGATCGCCCTCGAACGCGCCGGCATCGGCTGGGGCGACCTGGCCGCGGTCGAGCTCAACGAGGCCTTCGCCGCGCAGTCACTGGCCTGCCTGCGCGACTGGAAGGACCTCGACCCGGAGATCGTCAACACCCACGGCGGCGCCATCGCCATCGGGCACCCGCTCGGCGCGTCCGGCGGCCGGATCCTCGGCACCCTGGCGCACGACCTGCACCGCCGCGGCGGTGGCTGGGGCCTCGCCGCCATCTGCATCGGCGTCGGCCAGGGCCTCGCCGTCGTCCTCGAAGGCCGGTAAAGGAGAAAACCGTGGCCACTCCGACCGAATTCAGGCTGCCGCGCTACGGGGAAGACCCCGAAGGCACCCACCCGCCGCTCGACTCCAGCGGCTACCGCTCCACGGCCCTGCGCCACCCGAAGCAGGAGCTCGTCCTGCTCCCGCAGATGCTGACCGAGGTCACCGGCCCGCTGCTCGGCCCCGGCCGCCTCGGCGAGCACGACAACGACCTCACCCGGCAGCACGCCGGCGAACCACAGGGCCAGCGCATCATCGTCACCGGGCGGCTGCTCGACGGCGACGGCCGTCCGGTGCGCGATTCCCTCGTCGAGATCTGGCAGGCGAACGCGGGCGGCCGCTACCGGCACACCGGCGACCGCTGGCCGTCCCCGCTCGACCCGAACTTCGACGGCGTCGGCCGCACCCTGACCGACAGCGACGGCCGCTACACCTTCACCACCATCAAGCCCGGCGCGTACCCGTGGAAGAACCACGACAACGCCTGGCGCCCGGCGCACATCCACTTCTCGGTGTTCGGCTCGGCGTTCACCCAGCGGCTGGTCACCCAGATGTACTTCCCGGACGACCCGCTGTTCTCCCAGGACCCGATCTTCAACTCGATCCCGGACGAGAAGGCCCGGCAGCGGATGGTCTCCCGCTACGACCACGACGTCACGCAGGCCGAGTGGGCGCTCGGGTTCCAGTTCGACATCGTGCTGCGCGGGCGCGACGCGTCGGTGTTCGAAGAGGAAGAGGACGAGGACGAATGACCAAGCTGCTGCCCACCCCTTCGCAGACCGTCGGCCCGTACCTGTCGATCGGGCTGCCCTGGCCCGACGGCCCGCACGTCGTGCCCGAGGGCACGCCCGGCGCGTTCTGGATCCGCGGCACCGTCCGCGACGGCAACGGCGACCCGGTCCCGGACGCCATGATCGAGACCTGGCAGGCCGACCCGGAAGGCGGCTTCAGTCACCCGGACGACCCGCGCGGCGCGGCGAACGGCGAGTTCCGCGGCTTCGGCCGCTGCCCGACGGAGGCCGACGGCACCTACGGCATCTTGACCCTGCTGCCGGGCGTGGTTCCCGGCGAAGGCGGCACCACGCAGGCCCGGCACATCGACGTCTCGGTGTTCGCGCGCGGTCTGCTCAACCGGGTCGTCACGCGGATCTACTTCGAAGACCAGGACAACTCGGCCGACCCGGTGCTGGCGACGGTCCCCGAGGAGCGGCGCGGCACGCTGATCGCGGCGAAAACCGCAGACGGCTACCGCTTCGACGTGCGGCTGCAGGGAGACGGCGAGACCGTCTTCTTCCGGGTGTGACGCCGTGAGCGCCGTGAAACTGCATCGGGTCGAGCAGGGCCCGCGCGACGGGCCGGTGGTCGTGTTCGGCGGGTCGCTCGGCAGCGACCTGCGGATGTGGGAACCCCAGGTCGCGCCGCTGGTGGAGCGCGGGTTCCGGGTGGTCCGGTACGACACGCGCGGGCACGGCGCGTCGCCGGTCCCGCCGGGTCCGTACGAGCTCGAAGACCTGGGCGCCGACGTCCTCGCGCTGCTCGACGAGCTCGGCGTCGAACGGGCGCACCACGTGGGCCTGTCGCTCGGTGGCATGACCGGGATGTGGCTGGGCGTCCACGCGCCGGAGAGGATCGCGAGCCTGGTGCTGTGCTGCACGTCGGCGAGGCTCGGGCCACCGTCGATGTGGGCCGACCGGGCCCGCACGGTCCGCGCCGAGGGCACCGCGGCGGTGGCCGAGGCGGGCGTGGGCCGCTGGCTGACGCCGGGGTATCGCGAGCGTCACCCGGACCGGGCCGAGTTCCTCCGGGCGATGATCGCGGCGGTCCCGGCCGAGGGCTACGCGGCCTGCTGCGGCGCGATCGAGCGGATGGACCTGCTCGACCTGCTGCCGAAGATCACCGCGCCCACACTGGTCATCGCGGGCGCGGAAGACCCGGCGACCGCGCCGGCCGAGCACGCCCGGCCGATCGCCGAGGGCATCCCCGGCGCGCGGCTGGAGGTCGTGGCGGACGCCGCGCACCTGGGCAGCTACGAGCGGCCGGGGGAGTTCACCCGGCTGATCCTGGACCACTTGGAGCGAGCGTGACGGACCGCCACGAGCAGGGCATGAAGGTGCGGCGCGAGGTGCTCGGTGACGAGCACGTCGACCGCGCGGTCGCGGGCACCACGGAGTTCAGCCGCCCGTTCCAGGACTACATCACCGAGGGCGCGTGGGGATCGGTGTGGGCCCGCGAAGGCCTGGACCGCCGCACGCGCAGCTGCGTCACGCTGGCGGCGCTCACCGCGCTGCACGCGCACAACGAGCTGGCGATGCACGTCCGGGCGGCGGTCCGCAACGGCCTGACGGCGGCGGAGATCAGCGAGGTCCTGCTGCACACGGCGGTCTACGCGGGAGCACCGGCGGCGAACGCGGCGTTCGCCATCGCCCAGCGCACCCTGGCCGAGCTCGGCGAGCCGAGCGCCGTGCCGAGGGACGCCGGATAAGGTGCCGGACATGGACGTGACGAGGCCCGGGTTGGACGTCCGGCTGGACAGCGAGCCGGCGCACCGTGGTGCCCACCACGTGCAGTCGCTGGAGCGCGGGCTGGCCGTCATCAAGGCGTTCCACGCGGGCGCGGCCGAGCTGACGCTGAGCGACGTCGCCCGCGCCACGGGCCTCACCCGCGCGGCGGCGCGGAGGTTCCTCCTGACGCTGACCGACCTCGGCTACGTCCGCACGGACGGCAAGTACTTCTCGCTGACGGCCCGGGTGCTGGAGCTGGGGTACGCGTACCTGTCGAGCATGACGCTGCCGGAAGTGGCACAGCCGCACCTGGAGCACCTGTCCGCGCGCGTGCACGAGTCGAGCTCGGTGTCGGTGCTGGAAGGCACCGAGATCGTGTACGTGGCGCGGGTGGCGGTCTCGCGCATCATGACGGTGAGCATCAACGTGGGCACCCGCTTCCCGGCGCACGCGACGTCGATGGGCCACGTCCTGCTCGCCGGGCTCGCCGAGGCCGAGCTGGCGGCGTACTTCGTCCAGGCGAGCCTCGACCGCCTGACCGAACGCACGGTGACGGCCCCGCAGAGCCTGCGCGCCGAGCTGGCCAAGGTGGCCGGCCAGGGCTGGGCCATGGTCGACCAGGAGCTGGAGGAAGGCCTCCGCTCGGTGGCCGCCCCGATCCGCGACCGCACGGGCCGCGTGGTGGCAGCGGTCAACCTGTCGACGCACGCCAGCCGCACCACGGCCGAGTCGGTGCGGGAGGACCTCGTGCCCCCGTTGCTGGAGACGGCCCGGGCCATCGAGGCGGACATGGCCATCGCCGCCCCGAACCGCGCCCGTGTCTGAGCACCGCCACCCACCCCGCCGACCCACCCGGCCACCGCTCGCCGCTTCCGGAGCCGCCGTATGACCGTTCCGCCGGTGGCCGGCCTCCTCCTCGCCGCGGGTGCCGGCCGGCGCTTCGGCGGTCCGAAAGCCCTCGTCCAGGTCGACGATGAACCGCTCGTCCTCCGCGCCCTGCGCACGCTGACCGCCGCCGGGGTCGGCCCCGTGCATGTCGTCGTCGGGGCTGCGGCCGACGAGGTCCGTGCCCTGCTGCCCGAATCCGCCCACGCCGTCGTGGCCGAAGACTGGGCCACCGGCATGGGTGCCTCCCTGCGCGCCGGCCTCGCCGCCCTCGGCGCCCTCGAGGGGGCCGAGCACGTCGCGGCGCTCGTCCACCTCGTCGACCTGCCCTGGGTCGGGTCCGGCATCGTCGCCCGCGTCGCCGCCCTCGCCACCCCCGAAACCGTCGCCCGCGCGGCCTACGACGGCGTGCCCGGCCACCCCGTGCTGCTCGGCCGCCGGTGGTGGGGCGACGTCGCGAAAAGCAGCCGCGGCGACCGCGGTGCCCGCGACTGGCTCGCCGGCCGCGACGATCTGACGCTGGTCGAATGCGGTGATCTCGGCAGCGGCCGGGACGTCGATCGCCCCGGTGATCTGGCGGGGCCCGCCTGAACACCTACGATCGGCAGCGTGACGGACTCGCCCGAAGAACTCGCCGCCGCGCTCGACGCGACCGGTTACCTCGCCGATGACGGGCTCGCGACCGCCGGCTTCCTCGCCCTGCGGATGGGCCGCCCGCTGTTCTGCGAAGGCGAGCCCGGCACCGGCAAGACGTCGCTCGCGCTCGCGCTGGCCGCCGCGCTGGACCGGCCGCTCGTCCGCCTCCAGTGCCACGAAGGCATCGATGCCGCCCAGGCCCTCTACGAGTGGGACTTCCCGCGCCAGCTCCTGCACCTGCGCGCCCTCGAGGCGGCCGGGAACGGGCCGATCGACGTCGAGGCCGCGGAACGCTCCCTCTACACCGAGCGGTTCCTGCTGGCCCGGCCGCTGCTGCAGGCCCTGATCGACGCCCCGTGCGTCCTGCTCGTCGACGAGATCGACCGCGCCGACGACGAGTTCGAAGCCTTCCTGCTGCAGCTGCTCGACGAGCACGCCGTGACCATCCCCGAGTACGGCGAAGTCCGCGCCGCGCAGCCGCCGCTGGTGGTTCTCACCTCGAACCGCACCCGCGAGGTGCACGACGCGCTCAAACGCCGTTGCCTCTACCACTGGCTCGAACACCCGGACCTGGCGCGCGAGATCAAGATCCTCCACCGCCGGATTCCGCAAATCGGCGAAGTGCTGGCCCGGCAGATCGCCGAAGCCGTGCACCGGCTGCGCGAAATGGACCTGCTGAAACCACCGGGAGTGGCGGAGTCGCTCGACTGGGCCAGGGCGCTTTTGGCCCTGCAGCGCGACGAACTGGACGCGGCGACCGCGGCCCGGACCCTCGGCGCGGTCCTGAAATACAGCGAAGACCTCGACCGCGTCCGAGCCAAACTCGACGCCCTCTTCGCCTGACCGCGCGCGGCCGTTAATTGCGTTGCCCCGCCCGCGCGGCTGCGGCATGCTTTTCCCAGCACAGCAAGCACCACCCCGAAAGGAGGAGATCGTGAACCGACGGCAAGAACGGCAAGACCGGAACCGATGCGGCGCGATCTCCTGCGCCGTTCGCTGAATTCCGTTTCTTTCCGAAGGCTCTTCGCGCCCACCCGCCGCTACCTTGGGTCGGCCGCGGCGAAGAGCGCGGTCTGCGCACGCCCGGGGAGGGGCGCGTGCAGGCCGCCCCGTCCCGGTAGCTCAGCAGGACAGAGCGCGGCGCTACGAACGCCGAGGTCCGAGGTTCGACTCCTCGCCGGGATGCCAGCAGTGCCCCTGCGAACAGGCGCACAATGGAGTCATGACCACCGCCGCCGATCCCGTCGCCGGGTACGCCGGGTTCGCCGCCGCGCTGCGCGAAGCCGGTGTGGCCTGCGATGCGCGGCGCGTGCAGGCCTATCTCGCCGCCGTCGCGGAGATCGACGTCGCCGAGCCCGCGCAGCTCTACTGGGCCGGGCGGCTGACCCTCTGTTCCAGCCCCGACGACCTTCCGTATTACGAAGAGGCCTTCAGCCAGTGGTTTTCGATCGAGACCACCACCCCGCGGCGCGCAAGAACCGCCGCGCCCCAGCAGGCGAGGATCGCCCCGCTGGGCGAGGCCGAAGGCGGGGACGCCGACGGCGGGGCGGGCCACGACCAGCTGAAAGTCGCGGCCAGCGCGCAGGAAGTGCTGCGGCACCGGGATCTCGCCGAACTGACCACTGCCGAGCGTGAACACCTCCGCGAGCTGCTGGCCACGCTGAAACCCGCGCTCCCGCAGCGTGCGGCCGCCCGGCGGACGCCGGCGCGGCGCGGGCGGCTCGACCCGTCGCGCACGCTGCGCGCGATGCTGGCCGGCGGCGGCGAACCCCTGAAGCTCGTGCACGCCCGGCGCGGCCGCCGTCCGCGGCGGGTGGTGCTGCTCATCGACGTCTCCGGCTCGATGAGCCCGTACGCCGACGCCCTGCTGCGGTTCGCCCACGTCCTGACGCGGTCCGCGCCGCCGTCCGTCGAGGTGTTCACCCTCGGCACGCGGCTCACCCGCGTTTCGCGCCAGCTGCGGCAGCGCGACCCGGAACGCGCGATGCTCGCCGCGGGCTCGGCCGTGCCGGACTTCGCCGGCGGGACCCGGCTCGGCGAGACGCTCCAGGCGTTCCTCGACCGCTGGGGCCGGCGCGGTGTCGCGCGCCGCGCCGTCGTCACCGTGTTCTCCGACGGCTGGGAACGCGGCGACACCGGCCTGCTCGGCGAGCAGCTCGCGCGGCTGCGGCGGCTCGCGCACGCCGTGTTCTGGGTCAATCCGCACGCCGGTCGTGCGGGGTACGCTCCGGTCCAGTCGGGCATCGTGGCCGCGCTGCCCCACATCGACCGGCTCCTGGCCGGGCACACCCTGGCCACCTTGGAACGACTGCTCCGGGAGATTTCCGATGCGTGACGTACTGGACGACGTGTTCCGCCGCTGGTCCGCGGGGGAGACCGTCGGGCTCGGCACCGTGGTCGCCACCTTCTCCTCGGCCCCGCGCGCGCCCGGCGCCGCGATGGTCGTGGCGCCGGACGGGACCGTGGCCGGCAGCGTGTCCGGCGGCTGCGTCGAAGGCGCGGTCTACGAACTCGCGCAGGAGGTCGTCGCCGAGCGCAAGCCGGTGCTGCAGCGCTACGGCGTCACCGACGACGACGCCTTCGCGGTCGGCCTGACCTGCGGCGGGATCATCGACATCTACGTCGAGCATGTCGACCGCGAGTCGATGCCGGAGCTCGGCGAGGTCGTCGAGTCGGTGCGCGGCGGGGAGCCGGTCGCGGTCGTCACGATCATCGAGCACGAACGCGAAGGCCTGGTCGGCGAGCACATGATCGTCTGGCCGGACCGCACCGCCGGCTCCCTCGGCTCGTCGCGGATGGACGACGCGGTGGCCGACGACGCGCGCGGCCTGCTGGCCAGCGGCCGCACCGGCACCCTGCACTACGGCCCGGACGGGCAGCGCCGCGGCGAGGGGATGGCGGTGTTCGTCAACTCCTTCGAGCCGCCGCCCCGGCTGCTGGTCTTCGGCGCGATCGACTTCGCCGCCGCGATGGCGCGCATGGGCGCCTACCTCGGCTACCAGGTCACGGTGTGCGACGCGCGTCCCGTGTTCGCCACGACCAGCCGCTTCCCGGACGCGCACGACGTCGTCGTCGACTGGCCGCACCGCTACCTGAAGGCCGAGGCCGAGGCGGGGCGCATCGACCGGCGCACCGCGATCGCGGTGCTCACCCACGACCCGAAGTTCGACGTCCCCCTGCTGGAGGTCGCGCTGCGCCTGGACGTCGGCTACGTCGGCGCGATGGGGTCCCGCAAGACCCACGACGACCGCTTCGCCCGCCTGCGCGAAGCCGGGATCACCGAGGCGGAGCTGGACAGGCTGTCGTCGCCGATCGGCCTCGACCTCGGCGCGCGCACGCCGGAGGAGACGGCGGTGTCGATCGCGGCGGAGATCATCGCGCTGCGGTGGGGTGGCGGCGGCAAGCGCCTTGCCGAGCTCTCGGGACGCATTCACGGGTGACTGATCCAGGTGGCCGACAAAGTTCACCCATCCGGAATTCCGCACCTACGGAGTTGTGCCGCGTCTCGATGCGCATCTGCGGAATCGGTAGTTGAACGTGTGACATCAGGTCTTGAAGGCGCGAAGGTCGCGTAGCACGCTCGGGTCTTGTGAGCCCGATCACTGTCGGGCAGGCCGTTCCCGAACCGGCTTTTGGAGGCCTGATGCGCATCACCGTCACCGTCGACGGGACGAAGTACACCGACGAAGTCGAACCCCGCACCCTCCTCGTGCACCACCTACGGGAAAAACTCGGGAAGGTCGGCACCGTCGTCGGCTGCGACACCAGCAACTGCGGCGCCTGCACCGTCCACCTCGACGGGCACAGCGTGAAGTCCTGCTCCGTGCTGGCCGTGCAGGCCGACGGCTGCGAGGTCACCACCGTCGAAGGCCTCGCCCGCGACGGCAAGCTGCACCCGGTCCAGCAGGCGTTCCACGACAACCACGCCCTGCAGTGCGGGTTCTGCACCCCCGGCATGATCATGCAGTCGATCGACCTGCTGGCCGACAACCCGGACCCGGACGAGCAGGCCGTCCGCGAAGGCCTCGAGGGCAACCTCTGCCGCTGCACCGGCTACCAGAACATCGTCCGCGCGGTCCGCGACGCCGCCAAGCACATGAGCCCCGGCGCCGGCCCCGAAGCCGAGCGGATCGCCGAGAACAAGCACGTCGGCGTGGGTGGTGACTGATGACCGCCACGATCGAACCGGAGGTCGGGAAGTCCCGCCGCCGCAAGGAGGACGAGCGGCTGATCACCGGCCGCACCCGCTGGACCGACAACATCACGTTGCCCGGCATGCTGCACCTGGCCGTCCTGCGCAGCCCGTACGCGCACGCGAAGATCGTCTCGATCGACACGTCGGCGGCGAAGAGCGCTCCCGGCGTCATCGCCGTCTACACCGCGGCGGACCTCGACCCGGACGCCGCGATCGGCATGCCCTGCGCGTGGCCGATCACGCCGGACATGAAGGCGCCGCGCCGCCCGGTGCTCGCCGCCGGCACGGTCAACTTCGCCGGTGAAGGCGTCGCGGTCGTCGTCGCCCGGTCGTCGGCCGAAGCGCACGACGCGCTCGAGGAGATCGACGTCGAGTACGACGAGCTGCCGGTGATCCTCGACATGGAAGCCGCGCTCGCCGACGGCGCCCCGCTGGTCCACGAGGACCTCGGCACCAACACGAACGCCGTCTGGAAGTTCGACTCCGCCGAGGCGGGCACCGGCGGCAACGTCGAGGACGCGATCAGCTCGTCCGAGGTCGTGCTCAAGCGCCGCTTCCGCCAGCAGCGCCTGGTCCCGGCGTTCATGGAGCCGCGCGCCTGCGTCGTCGATCCGACCGGCGCGCAGATCACCGTGTGGTCGGCCACGCAGGTGCCGCACATCCTGCGCGTGATGTCGGCGCTGACGCTCGGCATCCCCGAGCACAAGCTGCGCGTGATCGCCCCGGACGTCGGCGGCGGCTTCGGCGGCAAGATCGGCGTCCTGCCGGAAGAGATGATGGCGCTGCTGATCGCGCAGAAGCTCGGCAAGCCGGTCAAGTGGAACGAGACGCGGTCGGAAACCATGCTCGCCGCCCACCACGGCCGCGACCAGATCCAGGACATCACGATCTCGGCCACCCGCGACGGCCGGATCACCGGGCTCAAGGCCGAGCTGCTCGCCAACCTCGGTGCGTACAACGGCCTGGTCGGCCCGGGCGTGCCGATCCTCGGCGCGTTCATGTTCAACGCGATCTACAAGATCCCGGCGTACCACTTCGCGTGCACCAACGTGTACACGACAACGACGCTGACCGACGCCTACCGCGGCGCCGGCCGTCCGGAAGCGACGTTCGCGATCGAGCGGATCATGGACGAGCTCGCCGTCGAGCTCGGCATGGACCCCCTGGAACTGCGCGAGAAGAACTGGATCAAGCACGAGGAGTTCCCGTTCACCACGGTGTGCGGGCTGACCTACGACTCGGGCAACTACGAGGCCGCGACCGAGAAGGCCAAGCAGCTCTTCGACTACGACGGCCTGCGCGCCGAGCAGGACAAGCGCCGCAAGGCGGGCGACAAGGTCCAGCTCGGCATCGGCATCTCGACGTTCACCGAGATGTGCGGGCTCGCGCCGTCGCGGGTGCTCGGCTCGCTGGCCTACGGCGCCGGCGGCTGGGAGTACGCGTCGATCCGGATGCTCCCGACCGGCAAGGTCGAGGTCACCACGGGCGCGTCCGCGCACGGCCAGGGCCACGAGACGGCGTGGAGCCAGATCGTCGCCGACCAGCTGGGCGTGCCGTTCGAGGACGTCGAGATCCTGCACGGCGACACGCAGTCCTCGCACAAGGGCCTGGACACCTACGGCTCGCGGTCGCTGGTCGTCGGCGGGATCGCCGTCGTCAAGGCCGCGGAGAAGGTGATCGCGAAGGCCAAGCCGATCGCGGCGCACCTGCTCGAATGCGCCGAGGACGACCTCGAGTTCACCGGCGGCAAGTTCACGGTGAAGGGCACCGACACGTCCACCACGATGGGTGACGTCGCGCTCGCGACGTTCTTCGCGCACAACCTGCCCGACGGGATCGAGCCGTCGCTCGACTCGGACGCCACCTTCGACCCGGAGAACTTCTCGTTCCCGCACGGCACGCACCTGTGCGCCGCCGAGGTGGACACCGAGACGGGCCGGATCAAGCTGCGTTCGTACGTCTGCGTCGACGACGTCGGCGTCGCGGTGAACCCGCTGATCGTCGAGGGCCAGGTGCACGGCGGGCTCGCGCAGGGCATCGCGCAGGCGCTGTTCGAGGGCACGGAACACGACGAGAGCGGCACGCTCACCACGGGCACGTTCGCCGACTACCTGCTGCCGTCGGCGGCCGACCTGCCGTCGTTCACCACCGACCGCACGGAAACCCCGTCGACGACCAACCCGCTGGGCGCCAAGGGCGTCGGCGAGGCAGGCACGATCGCGTCCACCCCGGCCGTGGTCAACGCGGTGATCGACGCGGTGCGCCCCTTCGGCGTGAACGACATCGAGATGCCGTTGACGCCGATGCGGGTGTGGCACGCCATCCAGCACGGCACCACCGACGCGGGCGGCCCCGGCCGCGACGAAGCCGGCGGTGGACTCGGTTCGATCGACGCCACCGGAGGTGCGCAGTGATCCCGGCTCCCTTCGACTACGTCCGCCCGTCCACAGTGGACGAGGCGGTCCAGGCACTGGCGGCGGCGGGCGAGGACGCCAAGGTGCTGGCCGGCGGCCAGAGCCTGCTGCCGGTGCTGCGGATGCGCCTCGCGGCGCCGACGACGCTGATCGACCTCGGCCGGATCCCGGAGCTGCGCGGCGTCCGCGAAGAGGGCGACTCCCTCGTGATCGGCGCGATGACCACGCACTACGACGTCCAGCGGGACGCGTTGGTGGCTTCGCACGCGGCGCTGCTCAAAGAGGCGACGGACACGGTGGCCGACCCCCAGATCCGCCACCGCGGGACGTTGGGTGGCGCGATCGCCCACGCCGACCCGGCCGGCGACCTGCTGGCACCGGTGCTCGCGCTGGACGCGTCGCTGGTGGTCGCCGGGCCGTCGGGGCGCCGGACGGTCCCGGCCGCGGACTTCTTCCGCGACCTGTTCACCACCGCGTTGGCGCCGGACGAGCTGCTGGTCGAGGTCCGCATCCCCCAGCACACGGGGTGGCGGGCGCACTACGAGAAGTTCAACCGCGTCGCCCAGGCGTGGTCGATGGTCGCGGTCGCGGTGACGGTGCGTACGGAAGCGGGGGTCATCGAGGAAGCCCGGGTGGCGCTGACGAACATGGGCTCGACCCCGGTCCGCGCCGCCGGAGTGGAGGCGGCCCTGGTCGGCGTCCAGGCCTCGGCGGACGCGATCGCCGCGGCGGCATCGCACGCCGCGGAGGGCACGAATCCGCCGGTCGACGGCAACGCCGACGTCGAATACCGCCGTCACCTCGCCAAGGTGCTGACGGGCCGCGCAATAGCGGCGGCGGCCGGGGCCTGAGCACGGTTCGCCACCCTGGCCGCCGGTGCCGCGGCGGCTAGGGTGGGGACCGGACCCGTCCGTTTTCAGGAAGGAGGTCGGCCCGTGCGGCTCGACCACGAATTCACCGTCCCGGCACCGATCGGCGAGGTCTGGCAGGCGGTCGTCGACCCCGAGCGCGTCGCCCCGTGCATGCCGGGCGCGACGCTGACCAAGGTCGAAGGAGACAGGTTCAGCGGCACGGTGAAGGTCAAGCTGGGGCCGATTTCGTTGCTGTACAAGGGAAATGGTGAGTTCCTCGAGAAGGACGAAGCCGCCCGCAAGGTGACGATCAAGGCATCGGGCAAGGACTCCCGCGGAGCAGGCACGGCGGCGGCAACGGTGACATTGACGTTGACGGAGACCGACGGCGCAACCCACGGAAAGGTGGCAACCGACCTCGCGATCACGGGCAAGCCGGCCCAGTTCGGCCGCGGGTTGATCAGCGAGGTGGGCGGCAAGATCCTCGACACGTTCGCGGGCTGCCTCTCGGGCAAGCTGGCCCCGGCCGAGGGCGCGGCACCGGCTGCGTCGACACCGGCCGCTTCGGTTGCTTCGACACCGGCTGCTTCGACACCGGCTGCCTCGGCTTCGGCCGCTGCGGCTGCTTCGGCGGCGACCGCCCCGGCCGAGTCCGCGGCGGCTGCGGCCTCCGCGGCGCCGGCAGCCGAACCCGCGGCCAAGCCGGCCCCGGACCAGGCAGCACAGCCGACCGAGCCGACGGCAACATCCGAGCCGCCGGCCAAGCCCCAGCCGACGGTGAAGCCGGCCCCGACGACAGCGGACATCAACACGGACCCGAAGCCCAAGCAGGCGGACCGCCCGGCATTGCACAGCGTCCCGGCACCCCCGGAGACAGAGGCGATCGACCTCCTCGACTACGCGGGCAAGTCGGTCCTCAAGCGGCTGGCCCCGGTGATCGCGGTGATCGCGGCGGTCGCCGGCGTGGTGGCGATCGTGCGGGCCTTGCGCAAGTGAGTGGTCCGGTCTGCGTGATCGGCTGGTGAGTTGCGGGCTGTGCCCGTGGGCGTGTGGTCAAGCGGTCCGCCGGTGGGTTGCGGAGGTGGGCCGGGGCGGCGACTTCGCCTGGGCCGGCCGGGTGGGCTCGTCGGTGATCCTCCCGTGTGTTGCTGAGCTGCGTTGATCTACCCTGCGCGGGTCTTCGAGCAGGACACATGCCCGCAATTCCCCCGGACCGGCGACGCGGCTCGTTGGAACGGCTACGCTGGGCTACCTGGTCGGCCGAACTTTGCGCAAGGGGTACGTCACGATGCCGGTTCGTCACGTCTGTGGCCTCGGCTCTTGAGAGCCCAGGCCGCCGTGCGCCGGGATGCGCTTTCCACCTGGGCGGGCTGGCCTGCACGATGGGCGATGTGGGGCGGGGGTGCGAAGACCCGCTGGATCGCCTATGCCCTCGGCTGTGAACTGCTCGCCGTCGTCGCGACCGGGGCCGCGCTCGCCACCGGGTTCGGGGGGCCTGTGCGTCCGGGGTGGTTCGCCGCGCTGGTGGCGCTCGGGGTCGTTCAGGCCGAGATGTCGCGCCGGATCGAGCGGTTGCGTCGGTGGATGAGCGGGCAGACGCACATCAACGTCACCTCCGTCTGGTACCTCGCCGGTGTCGTGCTGCTGCCGCCGGCTTGGGTGGCGCTGCTCGCCGTCGTGCTCTATGCCCACCTGTGGGTGCGCGTGTGGCGGCAGGTCCGTACGCGGCCCGCGCACCGTTTCGTCGCGAGCACGGCCTGGGCGATGCTCTCCTGTTTCGCTGCTTCCTCCGTTCTCGCCGTCCTCGGCCTGCACGGAACGCCGTTGCAGTCACCGCGCGGGTTGTTGGCTCTCTGCCTGGCCGCCGCGGTGTTCGAGCTGGTGAACGTCGGCCTCGTGGCGGCCGGGATCTACCTGTACACCAGCCAGCGCTCGGCGGCCGACCTGGTCGGTACCTGGGAGGACAACGCGTTCGAGCTCGCCACCCTCTGCCTCGGCGGGCTCGCCGCCCTCGCCCTGGTCGAACAGCCGGTGCTGGTGGTGTTCGTCGTCGCGCCGTTGTTGCTGCTCCACCGCTACCTGCTGCTGAAACAGCAGCTGCAGGTCGCGGCCGTCACCGACGAGAAGACCGGCCTGCTCAACACCGCGGGCTGGCACGAATCCGCGGTGCGCGAGCACGCCCGCGCCCAGCGCCGCGGCCCCGGTGCCGGCTTCGCCGTGCTGATGATCGACCTCGACCACTTCAAGCGGATCAACGACACCTACGGCCACCTGACCGGGGACGACGTGCTGGCCGCGGTCGCCGTGGCGATCTCCGGCGCGGTGCGCCAGGGCGACACCGTGGGCCGGTTCGGCGGTGAGGAGTTCGTCGTGCTGCTGCCGGGCATCGGCCGCGCGGACGTGCTCGCCATCGCCGAACGGGTGCGGGTGGCGGTGGGCGAGCTGAACGTCGTGATCTCGACGGGCAGCGGCACCGTGCGCGTGAACGGCCTCTCGGTGTCGATCGGCGTCGCGCGTCACCCGGATGCGGGCCCTGCCCTCGACGACGTTCTCCGCACCGCCGACGCCGCGCTGTACCGGGCCAAGGAGGCCGGCCGGAACCGGGTGGCGGTGTAGGGGCGTGGCCGGGTGGCGAGGTGTGCCGCCGCGGTGGTGGTGTGCGGGGTTGTGCCGGGTCGGGGGCCGGCCGTAAGGCGGTCGCCGGGGGCGCCGCGGTAGGCCGCCATACGCAGGCCGCTGTGACGCATCGCGCGAAATATGCCGCCGTGCCTGCCGTTGCATCTGGTATGAGCGGCGCTGATCACGAGACGGACGTGGTGGTGATCGGGGCCGGGCAGGCGGGCTTGTCCGCCGCCTATCACCTGCGGCGGGCCGGGTTTGCCAACCGGAGCGGGTTCGTCGTGCTCGATCACGGGAAGCGTGCCGGGGGTGCCTGGCAGTACCGGTGGCCTTCGCTGGTGCTCGGTAAGGTGCACGGCATCCACGACCTGCCCGGCATGGCCTTCGGGACGCCGGACGTGACGCGGCCCGCCTCCGAAGTGGTTTCCGAGTACTTCGCGCGCTTCGAAAGCGTTTACGACCTCCCCGTGCTCCGGCCCGTTGACGTCCGCTCGGTGACGCGGGCGGGGGAGCGGCTGGTGGTTTCGAGCCCCGCGGAGTCGTGGGCCGCGCGGGCCGTGATCAGTGCGACCGGGACCTGGGACCGGCCCTTCTGGCCGCGCTACCCGGGCCAGGAGACCTTCGCCGGCCGCCAGCTGCACACCGCCGACTACGCCGGGCCGGAAGACCTCCGCGGCCGGCGCGTGGTCGTGGTCGGTGGCGGCGCGTCGGCCGTGCAGCTGCTCATGGAGTTCGCCCCGCTCGCCCGCGCGACGGCGTGGGTGACCCGCCGGCCGCCCGTGTGGCGGGACGAGCCCTTCAGCGAGAACTGGGGCCGCAGCGCCGTCGCCAAGGTCGACGTGCGGGTGCGAGCCGGGCTGCCGCCCGAAAGCGTGGTCAGCGTGACGGACTTGGCCGTGACGCCGGAGGTGCGCGCCGCTCGCGCCGCCGGCATCCTCGACCGCCGCCCGATGTTCGACCACATCACGCCCGACGGCGTCGTCTGGGCGGACGGCTCCCGCTTCGACGCCGACGTGATCCTGTGGGCCACCGGCTTCCGCGCGGCGATCGACCACCTCGCGCCGCTGCACGTCCGCGAGCCCGGCGGGGGCATTCGCATGGACGGCACGCGGGTGGTGCTCGAACCGCGCCTGCACCTCGTGGGGTACGGGCCGTCGGCGAGCACGGTCGGCGCCAACCGGGCCGGCCGGGCCGCGGTGGCGGAAATCCGGAAACTGCTGGGCTGAGGGTCTTCGCCGGACTGTGCCGGCGCGGGTCGAAGGCGTCATAGGAACCACGCTACCGAACATCTGTGCGAACGACATCGCTGAATCGGGTGATCTTCCGAAGAAGTCGATTTCCGTTGAGGCACAAGGTAAATCACGAAAGCGCCATCCCGGGAACCCGGGCGCGGATCGCGGCCATGGTCGCTTCGTCCGAGACGCCCTGCCAGTCGTACCGCGGCGTGTACGGCGCCGTGAGAAGGCGAACGTCCTCATCGGACAGTTCGACGTCCAGTGACGCCACGGCGTCGTCGATCTGCCGCACCGACCCGGCACCGACCAGCGGCGCGGTGACGACGGGCTGCCGGTGCAGCCACGCCAGGGCGATGGCCGCGCGGCTCACGCCGTGGGCGGCCGCGACCGTCCCGACCGCGTCCACGATCGCGCGGTTCGACGCCTCTTCCGCGGGGGAGTAGAGCAGGTCCGCGTAGGCGCCGTCGGTGCCGGACCGGGTGGTCGACTTCGCGTCGTCCCAGGCGCGGGCCAGCCGGCCGCGGGCCAGCGGGCTCCAGACGATGGTGCCGACGCCCTCGTCGAGGCACAGCGGGATCATCTCGCGCTCTTCCTCGCGGGCCAGCAGGTTGTAGTGGTCCTGCATGGTCGCGAACCGCGCCCAGCCGTGCTGCTTCTGCAGGTGCAGGGCCTTGGCGAACTCCCACGCGAACATCGACGACGCGCCCAGGTAGCGCACCTTGCCCGCCTTGACCAGGTCATGCAGCGCTTCGAGAGTTTCCTCCAGCGGCGTGCTGTGGTCGTTGCGGTGCACCTGGTACAGGTCGACGTAGTCGGTCCCCAGCCGCCGCAGGGAATGGTCGATCTCGGTCATGACGGCCTTGCGGGACAACCCTTTCCCGTTCGGCCCGGGCCGCATCGGGTGGCGCAGCTTGGTGGCGATCACGACGTCGTCGCGGTCGGCGAAGTCCCGGAGCGCGCGGCCCAGGATCTCCTCACTGGACCCGTTCGAGTACATGTTCGCCGTGTCGAAGAAGTTGATGCCCGCTTCCAGTGCGTGCTTGATCAGCGGCCGGGCCTCGTCCTCGCCGAGTGACCAGACGGGGTGGCCGCGGTCGGGCTCGCCGTAGCTCATCGCGCCGATCGCGACGGGGGAGACGTCCAGGCCGGTGGTGCCGAGCTTGACATAACGCATGAGTGGCTCCTGACTTGCGGAGGATTCTCCGGATGTGCGACCGAAACTAACGGAGGATTCTCCGCATGTCAACGATGGGGCATGATCGGGGCATGACCGACGGGACGTACGGCACCCAGCGCAAGGCCGCCGCGCGCAACCGGGTCGCGATCATCGAGGCGGCCCACGAGCTGTTCGCGCAGAACCCCCTGGTGCCGCTGAGCGAGGTCGCCAAGCGCGCCGGCGTCGGGGCCGGGACCCTCTACCGCCACTTCCCGACCCGCGAGGACCTGATCCTCGGCGCCTACCAGCACGACATCGAGCGCCTGACCGCCACCGCGGACGACGTGCTGGCCCGCCACTCCTCCGCGAAGGCCGCGTTCGTCGAGTGGTTCGAGACGCTGTCGGCCTACATCCGCATCAAGCACGGCCTCGGCGACGCACTGCACAGCGCCGCGGCCCAGGAGCTGATCAGCGCTTCCTGGGCGCCGGTCACCGCCGCCGTGAAGAAGCTCGTCGACGCCTGCGTGGCCGAAGGCGCCATCGCGCCCGGGCACGACCCCGCCGACGTCATCATGCTCATGAGCTTCCTGTGGCGCGTCGCGAACAACGACGAGGGTGCGGCCCAGGGGCGACGGCTGATCGCTGCCGTTTTCGACGGGTTGCAGTCGCCGCCGAAGCCCGCCTGAGGGAGTCCCGGGCCGCGGAGCAGTATGCCGCTCATCGGCACATGGTCTGAGCAGCGAAAATCGTGAAAAACTCACCCTCTTGACCGATTCAAGGGCAAGACAAGTCTTGTCAGCCGGATCTTCCTCTCGTTACAGTCCGAGTTATTAGTTAGGAAACTTTCCTAACAGTTTGATTCCCGACGCCGCAGCCCACCAGCCACCGCCAGGCCCGTAAGGAGCGCGACGTGCCGTCGACCCGACTACGTCCATTGACCCGTCTCACCCCCGTGCTCGCCGCCGTGGTGCTGTTGCCGTCCGCGATCGCCGCGGCCGCCAGCGCCGAAGCCGCCGATGTCCTGCTGTCGCAGGGAAAGCCCGTCGCCACCTCGACGATCGAAAGCTCGTCCTACACCGGCGCCAAGGCCGTCGACGGCAACACCAGCACCCGCTGGGCCAGCGCCGAAGGCGCCGACCCGCAGTGGCTGCGGATCGACCTCGGCCAGACCGCGACCATCCACCGCGTCGTCCTCAACTGGGAAGCCGCCTACGCGAAGAAGTACCGCATCGAGGTCTCCGCCGACGGCACGACGTTCACCACGGCCGCCACCATCGACACCGGTGACGGCAAGATCGACGACCTCGGCGGCCTCACCGCCCGCGGCCGCTTCGTGCGTTTCGTCGGCCTCACCCGCGGCACCAGCTACGGCTACTCCTTCTGGGAGATGCAGGTCTTCGGCGGCACGGACTCCTCCGGCGACACCCAGGCCCCGACCACCCCGGCCGGCCTCGCCGCGGGCGCGGCGACCGCCACGAGCGTCCCGCTGACCTGGGCCGCGGCCACCGACAACGTCGGCGTCACCGGGTACGACATCCTCCGCAACGGCACCGCCGTCGCCACCAGCGCGACGACGTCCTACACCGACACCGGGCTCACCCCGGAGACGAGCTACACCTACGCGGTCCGCGCGCGCGACGCCGCAGGGAACGTCTCGGCCGCGAGCACGCCGATCACGGTGAAGACGGCGGCCGGGAGCGCGGGATTCGTCCTCGCCGCGGCCGGTGACATCGCCGAACAGTGCACCGCGAGCAGTTCCAGCTGCGTCCACCCGAAGACCGCGAAGCTCGTCGAGAACATGAACCCCGCGGCCGTGATCACCATGGGCGACAACCAGTACGACGACGCGCACCTCTCGGACTTCAAGTCCTACTACGACACGACGTGGGGCAAGTTCAAGAGCAAGACCAAGCCGATCCCCGGCAACCACGAGACCTACGACGACACGCCGTACAAGGGCTACGACGACTACTTCGGCGCCATCGCGAAGCCGCAGGGCAAGCGCTACTACAGCTGGGAAATGGGCAACTGGCACTTCATCGCCCTGGACTCCAACGACTTCGCCACCCACGAGTTCGGCCCGAGCGAGCAGCTGGAGTGGCTGAAGCAGGACCTGGCCAACAACCGGAAGGGCTGCGTCGCCGCGTACTACCACCACCCGCGCTGGAGCTCGGGTGACCACGGCGACAACCCGGACAGCATCGAGCTGTGGAACCTGATGGTGGCCAACAAGGTCGACCTCGTCCTCAACGGCCACGACCACGACTACGAGCGGTTCGTCCCGCAGAACGCCGACGGCAAGGCCGATCCCAACGGCCCGGTCGAGATCGTCGGCGGGTCCGGCGGCGCCAACCTGTACGACCTGAGCCCGGCGCACCCGACCACGGCCAAGCTGCTGAAGACCTTCGGCGTCCTGAAGCTGTCGATGACCGACACGTCGTTCCAGACGCAGCTGATCGGCGTCGACAGCAAGGTCCTCGACAGCAGCCCGACCTACACCTGCCACTAGGAGGCGCGGGCATGTACATCGCGGCAAGCCGTACCTCGGACCTCGCCTCCGGGACCGACCGCAAACCGGCGCTCAAGCGGGTGTCCGCCAACGTGGTGGCGCTCGGCATGGTCAGCCTGGTCACCGACGTCTCGTCGGAGATGGTCACCGCCGTCCTCCCGCTCTACCTGGTGCTCGGCCTGGGCCTGAACCCGCTGCAGTTCGGGCTGCTCGACGGGCTCTACGCCGGTGCCACCGCGGTCGTGCGGGTGCTCGGCGGGCACCTCGCCGACCGGTGGCGGCGGCTCAAGGCGGTCGCCGGGTTCGGGTACGGCTTGTCCGCGGTGTGCAAGCTCGGCCTGGTCGCGGCCGGATCGTCGGTCGCGGCCATCAGCCTTGTCCTGGCCGCCGACCGCACCGGCAAGGGGCTGCGCACCGGCCCGCGCGACGCGCTCATCTCGCTCAGCAGCGAGCCGGCCACCCTCGGCCGGTCGTTCGGGGTGCACCGGGCGATGGACACCGTTGGCGCGTTCCTCGGCCCGCTGGTCGCGATGGCGGTGCTCGCACTGAGCCTCGGCAGCTACGACAGCGTGTTCGTCACCAGCTTCTGCATCGCGGCGATCGCTGTCCTGCTGCTCGCCCTGTTCGTCCGCGACCGGCCCGGCAATGTCGACCGCGCGGCGGTGTCCGCGCGAGCCGCACTCGGCCTGCTGAAGCAGCAGGACTTCCGGCGCTTGACGCTCTGGGCGGCCCTGCTCGGCCTGGTGACGGTCGGCGACTCGTTCGTCTACCTCGTCCTGCAGCGCCGCTGGGAGATCGCGGCGACGTACTTCCCGCTGCTGCCACTGGGCACCGCCGGGGTCTACCTCCTGCTCGCGGTACCGCTGGGCAAGCTCGCCGACCGCGTCGGCCGCTGGCCGGTGTTCCTGGGCGGCCACGTGGCGCTGTGCCTGGCCCTGGTCCTGCTGTGCGGCCCGGTTTACGCGGTGCTCCCCGTCGTCGCGCTCGCCTTGCACGGCGTGTTCTACGCGGCCACCGACGGCGTCCTGATGGCCGCCGCCGGCCCGATCGTCCCGGCCGGCCTGCGCGCCACCGGGCTGGCCGTGGTGCAGACGGGCCAGGCCGTGGCCCGGATGCTCTCCTCCGTGCTCTTCGGACTGGCGTGGACGCTGTGGGACCTGCAGCCCGCGGTGCTCGTCGCCGCGGCCTGCCTGGCCGTCGTCGCCCTCGCCGCCGCCTTCGCGAAACCGGTGCGCCCGTGAAGAAACTCGTCCTCGCCCTCACCGGCACGGCCCTCCTGGTCGCCGCCGCCGTCACGTACACGGTCAGCGCCCGCCACGGCACGGCCGACGCCGAACCCGCGGCCGCGGTGACCCTCGCGCCGGGCCAGCTGCTGTTCCGCGACACCGCCACCGGCCGCGTCGGCACCGTCCCGCTCGGCCTGGCTGACGGGAAACCGCAGCTCAGCGGCCTGAAGTGCGATCGGTTCGCGGTGGCGAAGCAGACGGCGGTGTGCCTCGCCGTCCGGCCCGGCACGCTCCCGGCGATCACCGACGTCCTCGTCCTCGACGACCACCTCGCCGTCCGCCACGCCGAAGCCCTGCCCGGCACGCCGAGCCGCGCGCGCGTCTCGCCGGACGGCAAGCGCGTCTACTGGACGCTGTTCGTCACGGGTGATTCGTACGCGCAGACCGGCTTCTCGACCCGCGCCGGGCTGTACGAGGTCGAGACCGGACGGCTGGTCAAGACGATCGAGGAGCTGCCGGTGTTCGTCGACGGCAAGCGGTACTTCTCGCACGACGTCAACTACTGGGGCATCACGTTCGCCCCCGACGGCAACCGCTTCTACGCCACCCTCGGCAGCAAGGGCCGGACGTACCTGGTCGAGGGCGACTACGGGCGCTACCGGGGCAGAACGCTGCGCGAGAACGTCGAATGCCCGTCACTGTCCCCGGACGGCAAGCGGGTCGCCTTCAAGAAGAAGGTCGCCGAAGGTGTCTGGCGGCTGGCCGTCCTGGACCTCGCGAGCATGCGGGAGACCGAGCTCGCCGAGACCCGCAGCGTCGACGACCAGGCCCTCTGGCAGGACGACCGGACCATCCTGTACGGGCTGGAGAACGCCGTCTGGGCCGTGCCGGCGGACGGCACCGGGACGCCGCGCCGGCTGGTGGGCGGGGCGGCGTCGCCGGCCGTCACGGGGTGACGTCCACTGCTTGTTCGCACGGCGTGGTGGAGCCGGTGCCCAGCCTGAGGTAGGTGCTGTAGGTGAAGCCGACCGTGTTGGTGCCGTGGTCGATGCTCAGGTAGGTCGAGTCGAGGAAGGCTGGACGTGGGCCCACACCTCCGCGTAACGCAGGTCGGTCCGCTGTCCGATGCCGAGAATCGACGCTTCGCCGGCCGAAGCGGCAGGGATCGTAAACGCTTGATCAAGAGAGCCCCCGGCGAGTAAACGTGAGCGGGGCGCTCCGGTCTTGTCAAGGAGTTCAGGATCCGAGGTAACGCACCTGGCCGCCCTTCCCGCGCTCGTAACCCTCCCGCCCGGCGAGGTGTTCGGGCACGCCGACCTCCCACCACGCCCCGGCTTCGGTCCAGCTCGACGGCTGCGTCTTCACCACGACCACGGCCGGACGCTGCTCCGAGACAGCGGCTTCGCGAGCCGACGCGTAGGCCGCACGCAGGGAGTCCACAGTGGACGCGGTGAACACCACGCAGCCCAGTGACTCCGCGTGGCGCGCGAAGTCGACCCGCGGTGGCGAAGCGTGCGAAGTCGTGCAGTCGGCGTAGAAGTTGTTGAACGGCTTCCCGCCCTGACCCTCCTGCAGCCGCGCGATGACGGCGTACCCGTCGTTGTCGCAGACCACGGCGACGAACGGGTGACCGGCGAACGCGGCCGAGAACAGCTCCGAGTTCAGCATCAGGTACGAGCCGTCGCCCAGCAGCGTCGTCACCAGGCCCGGGTGCGCGATTGCCGCGCCCCACGCGCCGGACAGCTCGTAGCCCATGCAGGAGAACCCGTACTCGACGTCCATCGACACCGAACCGGACCCGCGCCAGCCGCCGATCAGCTCGCCCGGCAGCCCGCCCGATGCCGTCATGACGTAGTCGTCGGCGGCCGAGAGGTCGTTGACCACGCCGACGACCTGCGCGTACGACGGCAGCTCGCCCGCCGGGGAGCGCAGCGAGTCGATGTGCGCGTCCCACGACGCCCGCTCGGCCGCGGCCCGCGACGTCCACGACGGGTCCACCCGCCAGCTCTCCAGCTGCGCGGCGAGGTCCGCCAGCCCCGCGTCGGCGTCCGCGACCACCGACAGCGCGCCGTGCTTCACCGCGTCGAACCGGGCCGCGTTCAGCGACACCAGCCGGACTTCGGGGGAGAAGACGGTCCAGGACGCCGTCGTGAAGTCCTGCAACCGTGTGCCGACCGCGAGCACGACGTCCGCGGCCGCCGCGACGACGTTCGCCGACGTCGAGCCGGTGATGCCCAGCGGCCCGGCGTGCAGCGGGTGCCCGTGCGGCACGAGCGTCCGGCCCGCTGTCGTCTCCACGAGCGGGATCCCGTGCCGTTCGGCGAAGTCCAGCGCGCGCTGCCCGGCCCCGGAGTACCGGACGCCGCCGCCGAGCACCATCAGCGGCCGCTTCGCCGCGCGCAGCACCCCGGCTGCCTCGGTGAGCGACCGCCGGTCCGGGCGCGGGCGCAGCGGCCGGTGCGTCACCGGCTCGAACAGCGCTTCCGGGAAGTCGTACGTCTCCGCTTGGACGTCCTGCGGCAGCGCGAGGGTCACCGGCCCGGCCTCGGCCGGGTCCGTGAGCACCCGCGCGACCTGCGGCAACGTCGAGATCAGCTGTTCGGGCCGGGTGATGCGGTCGAAGTAGCGCGAGACCGCGCGGAAGGCGTCGTTCACCGTTGCGGTCGCGTCGCCGAACGGCTCGATCTGCTGCAGTACCGGGTCCGGCGCCCGGTTGGTGAACGTGTCGCCCGGCAGCAGCAGCACCGGCAGCCGGTTCGCGTGGGCGACACCGGCCGCGGTGACCATGTTCAGCGCGCCCGGCCCGATCGACGACGTCACGACGCCGACCTGCCGCCGGTGCGTGGCTTTCGCGTACCCGACCGCGGCCAGGGCCATGCCCTGCTCGGTGTGCCCGCGCCAGACGGGGATGTCGCCGCGGTGTTCCTCCAGCGCGGTGCCGAGGCCGAGGACGTTGCCGTGCCCGAAGATCGCGAACACCCCCGGGAACAGCGGGACTTCGCGCCCGTCGAGGGTTTCCGAGCGCTGGGCGAGGATCCAGCGGACCAGCGCCTGAGCGGTTGTCAGCTTCTGTGTTGTGCGGGGGCCAAGCCCCCGCACCCCGGCCGGGGGCTCTGCCCCCGGACCCCTGAAGTTGTTCACAGCACACGCCCTTCGTGACTCGTGACGGGACAACGCGGATCGAGCTCCTGCGTTGCCCACGTGTCGCGGACCCAGCCGTGCGCCGGGTCGTCGCAGAACGCCATGGACCGCTCTTCGGCCGGCCCGGCCAGGACGTTCAGGTAGTACATCGGGTAACCCGGCGCGGCCACGCACGGCCCGTGGTAGCCGCGCGGGATGAGGAAGACGTCGTGGTCGCGCACGGCCACGTCCTCGTCCAGCTCGCCGTCGCTCGTGTACGTCCGGTGCAGGCCGAAGCCTTCGCGGGACGGCGTCACGCCGTCGCGGCCGGCGATGCGGAAGTAGTAGATCTCCTCGTTGACGACCTCGCACTCGGTCGCTTCGTCGTGCTTGTGCGGCGGGTAGGACGACCAGTTGCCGCCCGGGGTGATCAGCTCGCACGCGTTGAGCTTGGCGGCGTGGTCCCACACGCCGGGCACGCCGAAGTTGGTCACCTGCCGCGTGGCCTGGCCCGCGCCGCGGACCTCGACCGGGACGTCCTCCGCCGGCCCGTACATCGGCGTGAGCCGCCGGGTGCAGCGCGCCATCGGCAGTGCCACCTCGAGGCCGTCCTTTGTCGACAACTCGACTTCGGCGTCGCGCGGGACATACGCGAAGTCCGTGACGCGCGTGAAGACCGAGTCGCGGCCCTGGAGTTCGAAGACCTCGCCGTCGACCCGGACCGTCGCCGAGCCGGACAGGGGCAGCACGAACGCCTCGAATTCGCCGGTGTGCAGGATCCGCGTCTCGCCGGGGGCGAGGGAGAGCACCCGCAGGCCGGAGTACCGCCAGCCCGCGGTGTCCGGGGTCAGCCGGACCGGGTCGGCGTCGTCGGACAGTGTCCCGAGTGGACGGTGCAGCTTGCTCACTTCGCGGCCTCCAGTGCCTTTGCGGCGGCTTCGACAGCAGCCTTGACGTTTCCGCCGAGCAGGGTGGTGTCCATCACCAGGCCGCGGACGACCCCGTGGGACAGCGTCCAGTCCGGCGGCAGGCCGCCGAGCACCACCGGCAGAGTCGTGGCGCCCAGGACGGCGGCCGGGCTGGTGGCCGGCAGCTTCAACCAGGTGTGCGCCGACGTCGTCCCAAGGGCGGACGCGACCGTGATCGCCCGCCCCAGCGACGCCGGGTCCTCCGGCAGCTCGATCATGGCGACCAGACCGTATGCGGCCAGCTCGGTGACGGCGTCCGCGCAGGCCTGGGCGGTGTCGGCCGGACGCAGCCGCATTTCACCGCCGTCCAGACCGCAGTCGACCAGCGTGCGGGCGTCGTAGCCGGTGAAGCCGTCGTCGGGGTTCATCGATCCGAAGACGACCTTGTCGTGCAGAGCGTGGAGCAGGAGCAGTTCCTCGACGACGTCCGGGGTGCCGATGATGCCGTCGACGGCCGGGTTGGCCAGCGCGACCAGCAGCCGCTCCAGCAGCGTCCGCCGGTCGAGCAGGTCCTCCTGATCGGCGGTGACCAGGAACAGCGTGCCCTGGTCGGACTGCAGCTGCGGACGGCGCTTGCGGGTCGCGTACACCTGCCGGACGGCGCCCGGGTTGGTGGCGCGGGTGTGCAGGAGGTGTTCCCAGCGTTCGTCGGTGAGGATCACAGCAGCTCCTCGATCTCCCCGGCGGTCGGCATGGCGTCGGCGCAGGCCAGCCGGGACGCCACCAGCGCGCCCGCGGCGTTCGCGTACTCCGCGATCCGCACCGGGTCCCAGCCCGCCAGCAGCCCGTGGATCAGGGCCCCGCCGAAGCCGTCACCGGCACCGAGGCCGCAGACGACCTCGACGCGCTGCGGCGGGACGGTCGACCGGCCGTCCGGGGTCGCCACCAGCACGCCTTCGGCGCCTTTCTTGATCACGGCCAGCCGGAGGCCGCGTTCGAGCAGGGCGTCCGCCGCCGCGTCGGGGTCCGCGGTGCCGACGGCGACCTCCACCTCCGTCCGGTTGCCGACCGCGACCGTGACGTGGTCGAGCAGCCCGCCGATCTCGGCCCGCGCCTGCTCGACGGACGGCCAGAACATCGGCCGGTAGTCCAGGTCCAGGACGGTGTGCTCCCGGCGGCCCCGGGCTTCGAGGATCTTGCGCTGGGTGGTCCGCGCGGGTTCGGCGGAGACACCGGTGCCGGTGACCCACAGCAGCGGCACCGACTCGACGACGTCCCACGGCACGTCTTCGTCGGTGAGCGTGAGGTCGGGGGCGATGGGGGAGCGGTAGAACAGCAGGGGCGGGTCCGCGGGCGGGTTCAGCTCGCAGAACACGACCGGCGTCTGCAGGTCCGGCGAGGTGCCCACGAACTCCGGCGAGACGCCGAAGCCGTCGAGGGCCTGCCGGACGTAGTCGCCGAAGCCGTCCGGCCCGACCTTGGTGAGCACCGCCGTGCGCCGGCCGAGCCGCGCGGCGGCGACCGCGACGTTGGTCGCGGTCCCGCCGAGCGACTTGGCGAACGTGCTGACCCCGGCCAGGGGCACGCCGCTCTGCTCCGGGTAGAGGTCGACGCCCACCCGGCCGATCGTCAAGGCCTCCAGAGTCACGCCTTTTCCACCTGCCGCAGCTCGTGTTCGAGGGCTTCCAGTTCGGCACCGCCCGCCATCTGCCGGGTCAGCTCGTTGATGTCGATCTCGGACTTCTCGTAGTGTCCGAGCGCGGCACCCCGCTTGAGCAGCAGGAACCGGTCGGCCACCGGATAAGCGTGGTGCGGGTTGTGTGTGATGAGCACGACGCCGAGCCCGCGGTCACGGGCCTGGGCGACGTACTTCAGCACCACCCCGGCCTGCTTGACGCCGAGCGCCGCCGTCGGCTCGTCGAGGATCAGCACCTTCGCGCCGAAGTACACCGCGCGGGCGATCGCGACACACTGACGTTCACCGCCCGAGAGCGTCCCGACCGGCTGCTCGACGTCCCGCAGGTCGATGCCCATGTCGGACAACGCCTTCTTCGTCGTCTCGCGGCCCTTCTTGCGGTCGAGCATCTTGAACGGCCCGAACCCGGTCGTCGGCTCGGAGCCGAGGAAGAAATTGCGCCAGACGCTCATCAGCGGCACCACGGCGAGGTCCTGGTACACGGTCGCGATGCCGTGGTCAAGGGCCTCGCGGGGCGACGAGAACCGCACCGGCTCGCCCTCGACGAGGAACTCGCCGCGGTCGTGCTGGTGCACGCCGGCCAGGATCTTGATCAGCGTGGACTTCCCGGCGCCGTTGTCGCCGAGCACGCAGGTGACCTCGCCGGCATTGACCACAGTGGACACATCGCGCAGGGCGATGACGCTGCCGTAGGTCTTCCCGATGTCGCGAACTTCCAGCAGGCTCATCGGCGTACCCTCTCCGCGCGACGCCGGAAGGCGTTGTTGACCAGGACCGCGGCCAGCAGCATGACGCCGAGGAACAGCATGAACCAGTCGCTGTTCCACTGCGCGAACACGATGCCCTGGCGAGCCATGCCGAAGATCAGCGCACCGATCGCCGCGCCCACCGCCGAGCCGAACCCGCCCGTGAGCAGGCAGCCGCCGATCACCGCCGCGATGATGTACTGGAACTCCAGCCCGATGCCCTGGTTGGCCTGCACGCTGGCGAACCGCAGGATGTTGATCGAGCCGACCAGCCACGCGCCGAGCGCGGTGCCCATGAACAGCAGGATCTTCGTGCGCACCACCGGCACGCCGACCGAGCGGGCCGACACCTGCGACCCGCCGACCGCGAAGATCCAGTTGCCGAAGCGGGTCCGCACGAGCAGCCACGCGGCGATCGCCGTGACGACGATCCACCAGACGATCGACGACTGGAACTCGGTGCCGCCGATGTCGAACGTCGAGGCGAACAGCCCGCCGGCCGACTCGTAGCCGCTGGTCGAGCGCATGCCCGAGACCTGGACGGTGTTGGTGACCAGCCGCGTCACGCCGAGGTTGAGGCCCTGCAGGGCCAGGAACGACCCCAGCGTGACGATGAAGCTGGGCAGCCCTGTCTTCATCACCAGCCAGCCGTTGAACGCGCCGACGCCGAGCGCGAAGGCCAGCGACGCGAGCAACGCGAGCCAGACGTTCCAGCCCGCCTGCGTCGCCAGGATCGCCGTGACCAGCGACGTCGACGCTGTCATCACGCCCGCCGACAGGTCGAACTCGCCGCCGACCATGAGCAGCGCGACCACGACGGCCATGATGCCCAGCGTCGAGGAGTCGTCGAGCCAGGTCGCCACGCCCAGCGGGCTGAGGAACTGGCCGGTGACCACGGAGAAGAAGACGAAGACCAGCACCGCGCCGAGGAGCGCGCCGATTTCGGGGCGGACGACCAGGCGGTCGGTCAGCCCTTTCCTGGCGACGCGCTCGTCGGGCTGGGCCTGGATCACACCCGCCTTTGGGGGGCCCAGGGGGGCTTGCCCCCCGGCTGGGGTCTGGGGCTCGGCCCCGGAAGATGGAGCGGTCATCGCGTGCCGCGCTGCGCGTACGGGGCCACGGTGTCGATGTTGGTCTTGTCGACGAAGCCGGGGCCGGTCTGCACGGGCTTGCCGCCGCCGATGGTGTTGCCGTTTTCCTTGTACAGCTTGAGGAACACGATCGGCAGGTAACCCTGCTCGTACTGCTGCTGGTCGACGGCGAAGAGGATGCTGCCGTCCTTGATGGCCGCGACGACGTCGGCGTTCAGGTCGAAGGTGGCCACCTGGGCCTTGGAGCTCGCTTCCTTCGCGGCGGCGACGGCGCGAGCCGCGACCTGGGAGTTCAGCGCCAGCACGGCGTCGATCGACGGGTCGGACTGCAGGGCGCCGCGGATCCGGGCCTGCGCGTCGGTCGGGTTGGAGATGTCGACCTGCAGCGTGGTGACGTTGCCGAAGGTCTGCTTCGCGCCGTCACAGCGCTGGTTCTGGCCGATGTTGCCGGCTTCGTGGATGACGCACAGCAGCTTGGTCTTGCCTGCCGCCTTGAGCCGCTGGCCTGCGCCCTGGCCCGCGAGGCCCTCGCTCTGCCCGACGTGCGCGATCGCGCCGAACTGGGCGCTGAAGTCCTCGCCGGAGTTGATGGTGATGACCGGGATGCCGGCCTTCACCGCGTTCTGGATCGACGTCTGCAGGGCCTGCGGGTTGGCCATCGAGACGACCAGGCCGCCGACTTTCTGCGCGACCGCGTTGTCGATCAGGCGGGCCTGGTTGCCCGGGTCGCCGTCGGAGAAGTAGTCGACGCCTACGCCCAGGTCCTTGCCCGCCTGCTCGGCGCCGTTCTTCACCACGTTCCAGAAGGCGTCACCGGCGCTGCCGTGGGTGACGACGGCGACCTTGAGCGGACCGCTCGAACTCGGCGCCGCGGCCGCGGAACTGCCGCTGGCGCTGGTGCTCGAGTTGTCGGCCGTGGGGCCGCTGCAGGCGGAGAGGACCAGCCCGGCGGCGGCGATCGCCGCCACGCCGGCCAGCTTCTTGAAAGACAACACAGTCACTCCTTTGGGACCAGGTTTCAGAGGGAGTCGGTGATCTTCGCGAGGTGGGCCAGGCTGCGCTCGGTGTCCCGCCGGGGTAGGTCGTCGGGGCTGTCCTCGCCGAGGGCGGTGTCCTGTTCGAGGACGTACCAGCCGTCGTAGCCGGCGGCCTGGACGGAGCGCACCATCGCCGCCACGTCCACGTCGCCCTCGCCGAGCGGGGTGTAGATGCCCCGCCCGACCGCGTCGGTGTAGCCGAGCCGTCCCGCGCGGACCTCCGCCGCCAGGTCGGCCCGGACGTCCTTGAGGTGCACGTGTCCCACTCGTTCGGGGTACCGCTTCGCCAGCTCGACCGGATCCGTCCCGCCGATCATCAGGTGCCCGGTGTCGAGGCACAACCCGAGATCGGAATCGGCGAGGAAGCGCTCGACCTCGGCCTGCTGCTCCACGTGCGTGCCGACGTGCGGGTGGAGCACCGTGCGCAGGCCGTGGCCCGCCGCGATGTCGCGGATCTTGCCCGCGGTGTCGACGAGCGTCGCCCATTCGGTGTCGGTGAGCTGTGGACGGTCGTCGTAGCCGTCGAGGCCGGTGGCGGCGGCGAGGACGAGGACATCGCCACCGCAGGCGGCGAAGAGCGCGGCCGATTCCTCGGCTTCCTTGAGCGCGTTTTCCTGGTCGGCGTGGAGGACGACGGCGAGGAAGCCGCCGACGAGCGTGAGGTGATATCCGGCCAGCAGCGTCCGCAGCTCTTCCGGGTCGCGGGGGAGGTACCCCGGCGGGCCGAGTTCGGTGGCCTGCACGCCCAGCCCGGCCATCTCGCCGAGCACGGTCGCCGCGTCCAGCACCCGGCCCCAGCCCGGGACTTCGCAGACGCCCCAGGAGATCGGGGCGGCAGCCACGCGGATCGTCGCTGTCACAGGAGGCCCTCCGTTGGTCCGTTGGAGCGCTCTATTGATTAGAGCGCTCTAATCATGTAGCGTCCGTCACAGCAAAGTCAAGGCCGAGTTTTCCGAGATCAGGGGAGGTGCGCATGGTGCGTCCGACCATGGAGGACGTCGCCGCACGGGCGGGAGTTTCCCGCGCGCTGGTCTCCCTGGTGATGAACAATTCACCGAAGGTGTCCGAGGCGCGGCGAGCGGCGGTACTGCGCGCGGCCGAGGAACTCGGCTACCAGCCGCACGTGATGGCGCGGTCGCTGGCCAGCCGCACGTCCACCGTGCTCGGCGTGATGGTCAACGACCTGCGCAACGCGTTCTTCGCCGACGTCGTCGAGGGGCTGGACGCGGCCGCGCAGGCCGCGGGCTTCGACCTGATCCTCAACACGGGCGGCCGCAGTCCCACCCGCGAGTGGAACGCCCTGCACAACCTGCTTTCCTTCCGCCCGGCGGGAATCATCCTGCTGTCCCCGGTCGTCCCGGCGGCGTCGATCCAGGTCGCGGCCAAGCAGTGCCCGGTCGTGCTGGTCTCGCGGACGATCCGCTCGTCCACTGTGGACACGGTGAACGACGACGGTGAGGCGGGTTCGGCGCTGGCCGTCGACCACCTCGTCGGGCTGGGGCACCGGCGCATCGCCCACCTGGACGGCGGCGGCGCGGCCGGGGCGGCCCAGCGGCGGCGCGGGTTCCAGTCGGCGATGCGGCGCCACGGGCTGGAGCCCATCGTCGTGCCCAGCGAGCACACCGACACCGGCGGCGAGAAGTCGGTGCGCGAGCTGCTGGCGACGTACTCGCGCGCCGATCTGCCCACGGGGCTGGTGGCCGGCAACGACTTCAACGCCGTCGGGGCGATCTCGGCCCTGGAGGAAGCCGGGCTGCGCGTGCCCGAAGACGTCTCGGTCGTCGGCTACGACAACACGTCGCTTGCCGCGCTGCGGCACCTCTCACTGACCACAGTGGACCAGCCGCGCACCGAAATGGGGCGGCTGGCCTTCGAAGCGCTGATCGAGCGCGTCCGCGGGGAGCGCACGGAGCCGGTCCGGCACCTGCTGCACCCGTCCTTGGTGGTCCGGGCGACCACCGCCGAGTTTCTGATCCGGCCAAAAGAAGGCCGTCTCCCGGGCGGCCCGTAACCGTTGCCGCGAAGTCATTCGGCCGTGGCTGTGGCCGGATCGGAAACCATCAACACAGTCTGCGACAGGAGGAGCACCACGATGAGGTTGGGACTGGCGGGCACCGGCCGGATCGGCACCGCGCACGCGGAGACGCTGAAGGGCTTCGAGGAGGTCGGATCGGTCGTCGTGGCCGACGTCGACCCGGCGCGGGCTCAGTCGGCCGCCGCGAAGCTCGGCGTCGAGTCGGTATCCCTCGACGAGCTGTTCGCCGCGGGGTTGGACGGTCTGGTCGTCACGGCGGCCACCGACGCGCACCCCGGCCTGATCATCGCGGCGGTCGACGCGGGCATCCCGGTGTTCTGCGAGAAGCCGGTGGCCGCGGACATCCCGGGCACCCTGGCGGTGATCGACCGGATCGGCGCGTCGGACGTCCCCGTCCAGATCGGCTTCCAGCGCCGCTTCGACGCGGGCTACGCGGCGGCGCGGGCGGCGGTCGCGTCCGGTGAGCTGGGCTGGCTGCACACGCTGCGCGCGACGACGTTCGACCCGGCACCCCCGCCGGCGGAGTACGTCGCCCACTCGGGTGGGTTGTTCCGCGACTGCGGCGTCCACGACTTCGACATCATTCGCTGGGTCAGCGGCCGGGAGGTCGAGGAGGTGTACGCGATCGGCTCGAACCGCGGCGAGCAGTTCTTCGTCGACGCGGGCGACGTCGACACGGCGGCGGCGACGCTCACCTTGGACGACGGAACCCTGGCGACGGTGTCGATGACCCGCTACAACGGCGCGGGCTACGACGTGCGCCTGGACGTGCTGGGCTCGGTGTCGGGCGTGGTGGTCGGGCTGGACGACCGGGCGCCGCTGCGGTCGGTGGAGCCGGGGGTGGCGCCGCTGCCGGGGCCGGCATACCCGGGTTTCATGGAGCGCTTCCGCGCGGCCTACACGACGGAGCTGCGCGCGTTCCTGGACGTCGTCGCGGGCCGGGCGCCATCGCCGTGTGGAGCGGCGGACGCCTTGGAGGCGTTCTACATCGCGGAGGCTTGCGAGGTTTCCCGCCGGGAACGGCGTCCGGTGAAGCTGGCGGAGGTCCGCCGGTAGCCGGAACTCGCGTGATTGAAGGCGGAAGTCGCGTGATTGGAGCCGGAACTCGTGAGTTACGGCCCTGATCACGCGGGTGACGGCTCTGGTCACGTGAGTTACGGCCCTGATCACGGGCGGAGGCGCTTGCGGGCCGTGCGTTCGACGAGGGTTGCGGCCTTCGGCGAGGGCGGCGTTTGCCTCGGCCGACCAGCCGGCCGGGTCGAAGGCCTGCTTGCCCGCGTCGAGGACCCGGGCGCCGTCGGGGTGCTTGCGGCGCCAGTGGACGACGCTCGTCGCCGCCGCGACGGCCGCGTTGCCGAGTGCGGTCGTGAAGGTGGCCTGGAAGTCGCGCAGGGTGCGGAGCCAGAGCTGGGCCGGCAGGGCCGGGCGGTCCGGGAAGCGGTGGTAGATCGAGCCGTTCGGCGCGCCAGCGGCCTTCGCCGTCGCGGCCATCGTGACCGCGCGGCGCCTCCGGCGGCGAACAACGCCGCCGCGGCGTCGAGGAACTGCGCTGTGGTGTGCGCCGCCGACCGGCTGCGGTTCCGCTTCACCGCCCCGGCGGGCGTCCACGGCCACCACGAGTTCACGATCGGCGGCGGCGCGCTCACCCACGTCCTGGTGACATCCCTGCACGGCTGGGCCCGGCTGACCTGGCGCTGACCGGCCGGGGCGAGCGGCCGGTCCGCTGGTCGCCGTACGTCCGGTTCCTGCGCGGGCTGGGCGAAATCCGGTCGCGCGGCCGGCCGCCGGCGGTGAAGATCCGGGCATGATCACGCTGACGCCGTTGGACGAGGCCGCCTTGGCGCGGCTGCTCGAAGCCGCCGTGGCCGGGGCCGATCCGCTGGAGGTCATGCCCCCGGTCGACGGTCCGCCCGGCTGGACGCCCACCCGCCGGGAGGCGTTCCTGGCGTTCCACCGCGCCCGGTCCCTGAACCCGGCGACGGCGGTGGAACGCACGTGGGTGATCGACGCCGACGGCACGGCGGTGGGCGCGGCCCGCCTGGAGCCCCACGGCGACGCGGTCGAGGCGGGCATCTGGCTGTCCCGCGACGCCCGCGGCCGCGGGATCGGCAAGCAGGTGACGGCGTTGCTGCTGGCCGAAGCCCGCAAAAGCGGCGCGGCGAGGTTCATCGCCTCGACGACGGCGGGCAACCACGGCGCCCGCGCCCTGCTGTCCGGCACGGGCGCGGCGCTCACCGCCGAGGGGGACGAGGTCGCCGCGGAGCTCCGGCTCGGCGGGGCTGCCGCGGCTGGTCGTGAGTGAGAAACAGTGTTCTGACACTGTTTCTCACTCACGACGGGTGGCCGGCGTACCTCAGTCGAGCTGCAGCTCCGGCGAGTACATCTCGATCCAGTGGTACAGATCGAGCAGCCGGTCCAAGCCGATCCGGTCCGCCGGGTCCATGGTCGCCGAGTCCACTTCGGATGCTCGGTGCGTCCACGACCGGTCGACCAGGTCGAACACCGCGTGGCCCGGCTCGGCCAGCACCTCCTTGGCCTGCTGCTGCAACGCCGCCGCGTAGCCCGGGTCCTGGGTCGACGGGTACGGGCTCTTCACCCGCTGGGCCACCGACTCCGGCAGCACGTGCGACGTCGCGTGCCGCAGCAGGCTCTTCTCGCGGCCGTCGAACGTCTTCAGTGACCACGGGGTGTTGTACACGTACTCCACCAGCCTGTGGTCGCAGAACGGGACGCGGACCTCCAGGCCCACCGCCATCGACGCGCGGTCCTTGCGGTCCAGCAACATCCGGACGAACCGCGTCAGGTGCAGGTGGCAGATCGTCCGCATCCGGGCTTCGAGCGCGGATTCGCCGTCCAGGTGCTCCACGGCCGACACCGCCGAGCGATACTCGTCGCGCAGGTAGGACTCCAGGTCCATCTTGCCCATCAGCTCGGGCGTGTAGATCGACGTCCGGTCGCTCATCATCGCGCTGCGGAACGCGATCCACGGGAACGTCTCCGCGTTGACCGACGCCTCGTCGAAGAACCAGCGGTAGCCGCCGAACACCTCGTCGGCCGACTCGCCCGACAGGGCCACCGTCGACTCGCCGCGGATCGCCTTGAACAGCAGGTACAGCGACGTGTCCATGTCGCCGAGGCCCGCCGGGATGTCCCGGGCCCGCAGGACCGCGCGCCGGACCTCGGGGTCGGTCAGCTCGGCCGGGTTGAGCACGACGTCCTGGTGCGCCGAGCCCACCAGGGAAGCGACATCACGCACGAACGGCGAGTCCGCCGTGTCGCGCATCTCGTCCGGCTTGAAGTTCTCCTCCTGGCCGAAGAAGTCGACCGAGAACGTCCGCAGCTGCTCCCCTTGCGAAGCGAGCCGGGCCGCGGCGAGGCCGGTGACGGCGCTCGAATCCAGGCCGCCCGACAGCAGCACGCACCGCGGGACGTCGGCGACCAGCTGCCGGTTCACGATGTCCGTCATCAGCTCGCGCACGCGGGCGACCGTCGTCTCCTGGTCGTCGGTGTGCTGCTTCGCGTCGAGCTTCCAGTACGTGCGGGTGCGGACGCCTTCGCGGGACACCGTCACGATCGTCCCGGGCTGGACCTCCTCCATGTCCTTCCACAGCGACCAGCCGGGCTTCTTGGTGAACGCCATCAGCTCGCGCAGCCCGGCGGTGTCGACGACCTTGCGCGCCAGCGGGTTCGCCAGGATCGCCTTGGGCTCCGAGCCGAACAGGACGCCGTCGCGGGTCGGGTAGTAGTAGAACGGCTTGATGCCCATCCGGTCGCGGATCATCACGAGCCTGTCGTCGCGCTCGTCCCAGATCGCGAAGGCGTACATGCCGTTGAGGTGGTCGACGACGGCGTCGCCCCACTGCAGGTAGCCGTGCAGCACCACTTCGGTGTCGCTGTCGGTTTCCCACGTGTGGCCGAGCTTCGTCAGCTCTTCCTTCAGCTCGGTGAAGTTGTAGGCCTCACCGCTGTAGACCATCGCCACTTCGCCGTTCGGCGTGGACACCGTCATCGGCTGACGGCCGCCCGGCAGGTCGATGATGGCCAGCCGCCGGTGGCCGAGCGCGACGTGCCGGCGCACCCAGGTCCCCGAGTCGTCCGGCCCGCGGCAGGCCATCGTCCCGGTCATGGCGTCGACGACGTCCTGGCGGCGGGTGAGGTCGGCGTCATAGGAAACCCAGCCGGCGATACCGCACATAGCCCCTCCCAAATATTGCTTAGCTGATACAACTATCGGTAACACAGGTGTAACACCTCACGAGGATCTTGTCTGCCCGAATTGCACGTTCCGCACTTGTTCGGTCACGCCGTGTGGTGCTTGTCACTGAGCCACTACGTGCCGTGAGAACAGGGCAAACGCTTGCGTGACCGCCGCCACCGGCCATCAAGGCGGCGTAAATGCGTGTCAGGAACGCATCAAGGCGCCATCAGCCGGTCTTCGGCCGGGTGTCTCAGGGCCGCACAGTGACGTCGTCCCCGGTCACCGAACCCGGTGACCTGTCCTGAGAGGTGCCTGTGGCCGACTTGCTCTACGCCGTTCTGCTGATCGGCATTTTCGTGGTGCTGGCGCTGGTGCTGCGCGGCTTGGAGAAGCTGTGAGCGCCGCGGCCGACATCGTGGGCGGGCTGCTCGCGCTCGGCCTGCTCGTCTACCTGTTCGTCGCGCTGATCAGGCCGGAGAAGTTCTGATGTCCGACACGACTGCCGGGCTCATCCAGCTCGGCCTGCTCCTCGCCGCCCTCGCCGCGGTCTACAAACCGCTCGGCGACTACCTGGCGCGCGTCTTCTCCACCGAGAAGCACCTGAAGCTCGAGAAGGGCCTCTACCGGCTCTTCCGCGTCAACCCCGACTCCGAGCAGCGGTGGCCGACCTACGCCGCGGGCGTGCTCGGCTTCTCGTTCGTCTCGGTCGTGCTGCTCTACCTGCTGCAGCGCCTGCAGCCGCTGCTGCCGTGGAACCTGGGCCGCGGCTCGGTGAGCCCGGCGGTCGCCTTCAACACGGCGGTCTCGTTCGTCACCAACACGAACTGGCAGTCCTACGTCCCCGAGACGACGATGGGCCACTTCGTCCAGATGGCCGGGCTGACCGTGCAGAACTTCCTGTCGGCGGCCGTCGGCCTGGCCGTGGCGATCGCGGTGACGCGGGGCTTCGTCCGGGCGAAGACCGACCGGCTCGGCAACTTCTGGGTCGACCTCACCCGCGGCACGGTCCGCGTCCTGCTGCCGATGGCCTTCGTGTTCGCGCTCGTCCTGGTCGCGCTCGGCGTCGTGCAGAGCCTCAAGGCCGGCGTCGCCGTGACGAACCCGGACGGCAGCCCCGGCACGATCGCGCTGGCGCCGGCGGCGAGCCAGGAGGCCATCAAGGAACTCGGCACCAACGGCGGCGGCATCTTCAACGCCAATTCCGCGCACCCCTTCGAAAACCCCACCGCGTGGTCGAACCTCGTGCAGCTGTTCCTGATCCTGGTGATCCCGGTCAGCCTGACCCGCGCGTTCGGCAAGCTCGTCGGCAACACGCGCCAGGGGTACGTCCTGCTCAGCGTGATGGGCCTGCTGTGGGCGGCTTCGCTGGCGCTCATCTGGTTCTCCGAGGCCAAAGCGAACAACCCGGCGGCGCTGGCGGCCGGCGCGAGCATGGAAGGCAAGGAGCAGCGGTTCGGCATCGGGCTGACGTCGATCTTCGCCGACACCACCACCGGCACTTCCACCGGCGCGGTCAACGGCGCCCACGACAGCCTGTCCGGCCTCGGCGGTGGGGGACCGCTGCTGAACATGCTCTACGGCGAGATCTCGCCCGGCGGCGTCGGCACCGGCCTCTACGGCATCCTCGTGCTGGCGATCATCGCGATGTTCCTGGCCGGCCTGATGGTCGGCCGCACGCCGGAGTACCTGGGCAAGAAGCTCGGCAAGCGGGAGGTCACCTGCGCGGCCATCGCGATGCTGGCGATGCCGACGGTCGTGCTCCTCGGCTCCGGGATCGCCCTGCTGCTGCCGGGCACGGCGGGCGCGCTGGGCAACACCGGCGCGCACGGGCTGTCCGAGATCCTCTACGCCTACGCGTCCACCGGCAACAACAACGGCAGCGCGTTCGGTGGCCTGACCGCGACCAGCGACTGGTTCCAGTCGTCGTTCGCCGTCGCCATGGCGTTCGGCCGGTTCGTGCCGATCGTCGCCGTGCTCTGCCTGGCCGGTTCCCTGGCCGCCCAGCGCAAGGTGCCCGAAACCGCGGGCACCCTGCCGACCACCGGGCCGCTGTTCGCCACCCTGCTCACCGGCACGGTGGTGCTCGTCGCGGCCCTCACGTTCATCCCGGCGCTCGCGCTCGGGCCCATCGCGGAGGCACTCGCATGACCGTCACCGAAGAACGACCGCAGGTGACTCCCACCGAAGACCAGGGCCGGGTCGGCGCCGGCGTCTTCAGCCCGCGCCAGCTCTGGACGTCGCTGCCGGAGGCCGTCCGGAAGCTGAACCCGAAGCACCAGCTCGGCAACCCGGTGATGTTCGTGGTGTGGGTCGGTTCCGCGCTCACCACCGTCTTCGCGGTCACCGACCCGAGCGTGTTCAGCGTCCTCATCGCCGTGTGGCTGTGGTTCACGGTCCTCTTCGCGAACCTCGCCGAGGCCGTCGCGGAAGGCCGCGGCAAGGCCCAGGCCGAGAGCCTGCGGCGGTCGAAGAAGGAAACCGTCGCCCGCCGGCTCACCGAAACCGGAGAGGAACAGGTCCCCGGCGTCGAGCTGAAGGTCGGCGACCTGGTCGTCGTCGAAGCCGGCCAGGTGATCCCGGGTGACGGCGACGTCGTCGAGGGCATCGCGACCGTCGACGAGTCGGCCATCACCGGCGAGTCGGCCCCGGTCATCCGCGAGTCCGGCGGCGACCGGTCCGCCGTCACCGGCGGCACGACCGTGCTCTCCGACCGGATCGTCGTCCGGATCACCACCAAGCCCGGCGAGTCCTTTGTGGACCGCATGATCGCGTTGGTGGAAGGCGCCTCCCGGCAGAAGACGCCGAACGAGATCGCGCTGACCATCCTGCTCTCGACGCTGACGATCATCTTCCTGCTCGCCGTCGTCGCGCTGCAGCCGATGGCCCGCTACTCCGGGTCCGAGCAGCCGGTGATCGTGCTGACCGCGCTGCTGGTCTGCCTCATCCCGACGACGATCGGCGCGCTGCTGTCCGCCATCGGCATCGCCGGCATGGACCGCCTGGTGCAGCGCAACGTCCTGGCGACCAGCGGCCGCGCGGTGGAGGCCGCGGGCGACGTCTCGACGTTGCTGCTCGACAAGACCGGCACGATCACCTTCGGCAACCGCCGCGCCACCGAGCTGATCCCGGTCGGGACGTCCACCCCGGACGAGCTCGCGCGGGCGGCCCGGCTCGCCAGCCTGGCCGACGAGACACCCGAGGGCCGCAGCGTCGTCGAACTGACGGCAGGCCACGCGGACCGGGACGAGCCCGGCGAGTTCGTCCCCTTCACCGCGCAGACCCGGATGAGCGGCATCGACATCGGGAGCAGGCGGATCCGCAAGGGCGCCGCGTCCGCGGTCCGCGCCTGGGTCCGCGACAACGGCGGCGAGTTCCCCGACGAGACCGAGCGGGTGGTCGACGAGATCAGCGCCCAGGGCGGCACCCCGCTGGTCGTCGCCGAGGACACGGTCGTCCGCGGCGTGATCCGGCTGTCCGACGTGGTCAAGCCGGGCATGAAGGAACGCTTCGGCGAGCTGCGCTCGATGGGCATCAAGACGGTGATGATCACCGGCGACAACCCGCTCACCGCGAAGGCCATCGCCGCCGACGCCGGCGTCGACGACTACCTCGCCGAGGCCAAGCCCGAAGACAAGATGGCGCTCATCAAGCGGGAACAGGAAGGCGGCCGCCTGGTCGCGATGACCGGCGACGGCACCAACGACGCCCCCGCCCTCGCGCAGGCCGACGTCGGCGTGGCGATGAACACCGGCACCTCGGCCGCCAAGGAAGCCGGGAACATGGTCGACCTCGACAGCGACCCGACCAAGCTGATCGAGATCGTCGAGATCGGCAAGCAGCTGCTGATCACCCGCGGCGCGCTGACCACCTTCAGCGTCGCCAACGACCTGGCCAAGTACTTCGCGATCCTGCCCGCCATGTTCACCGGCATCTACGCCCAGCTCGGCGGGCTGAACATCATGCACCTGGCCACGCCGAAGTCGGCGATCCTCTCCGCCGTCATCTTCAACGCGCTGATCATCGTCGTGCTCATCCCGCTGGCCCTGCGCGGCGTGCGGTACAAGCCGTCGTCGGCCTCCGCGCTGCTGCGCCGCAACCTGCTCGTCTACGGCCTCGGCGGGATCGTCAGCCCCTTCCTCGGGATCTGGCTGATCGACCTGCTCGTGCGCCTCATCCCCGGAATCGGGTGACACCGTGAACACACTCGTCAAACAGACCTGGGCCGGGCTGCGCGTCCTGCTCGTCATGACCGTCCTGCTCGGCGTCCTCTACCCCCTCGCGGTGTGGGCCGTCGCCCGCATCCCCGGCCTGGAGGGCAACGCCGAAGGCTCGGTCGTCACGCAGAACGGCCAGGCCGTCGGCTCGTCGCTCATCGGCGTCGACCCGGTGCCCGCCGACCCGGCGCACGACCCCTGGTTCCACACCCGGCCCTCGGCGGCCACCCCCGAGGTGCCGTCCGGTGCCTCCAACAAGGGCCCGTACAACGAGGACCTCGTGAAGACCATCGGGGAGCGCAAGGACGCCATCGCGAAACGCGAAGGCGTGTCGCCCGATCAGGTACCGCCGGACGCCGTCACCGCGTCCGGATCGGGCCTCGACCCGGACATCAGCGTCGCCTACGCCGAGCTCCAGGCCGCGCGGGTCGCGCGGAACACCGGCCTGCCGCTGGACCGGGTGAAGCAGCTGATCGAGCAGAACACGAGCGGTGCCGGGATCGGCGTTCCCGGCGTGGCTGTGCTCCCGCTCAACTTGGCCGTGCGCGCCGCGGCCGGAGGGGCACACTGACAGCGTGACCACCGAAAACGCGAGGCCGCGCCGGGGAGAGCTGAGGATCTACCTCGGCGCGGCCCCGGGCGTCGGCAAGACGTTCGCCATGCTCGGCGAAGCGCGCCGCCGGCTCGACCGCGGCACCGACGTCGTCATCGGGCTGGTGGAGACGCACGGTCGCGAGAAGACCGCCGCCCTCCTCGAAGGCCTCGAGACCGTGCCGCGGCGGCACGCCGAGCACCGCGGCCGCGCGTTCGAGGAGATGGACGTCGACGCCGTCCTGGCGCGCGCGCCCGAGGTCGCGGTGATCGACGAGCTGGCGCACACGAACGTCCCGGGCTCGCGCAACGCCAAGCGCTGGCAGGACGTCGAGGAGCTCCTGGACGCGGGCATCGACGTGCTCTCCACGGTCAACGTGCAGCACCTGCAGAGCCTCAACGACGTCGTCGAGCGGATCACCGGCGTCACCCAGCAGGAAACCGTCCCGGACGAGGTCGTCCGCCGCGCCGAGCAGCTGGAGCTGGTCGACATCACCCCGGAGGCGCTGCGGCGGCGGCTCGCCCACGGCAACGTCTACCCCGCCGAGCGGATCGACGCCGCGCTCGGCAACTACTTCCGCCCCGGCAACCTGACGGCGTTGCGCGAGCTGGCGCTGCTCTGGGTGGCCGACCAGGTCGACGTCGCCCTGCAGCGCTACCGCGCCGAGCAGCGGATCACCGACACGTGGGAGGCGCGCGAACGGGTCGTCGCCTCGATCACCGGCGGGCCGGAGAGCGAGACGCTCATCCGCCGGGCCAGCCGGATCGCCACCCGGGCCGGCGCCGAGCTGCAGGTGGTGCACATCCTGCGCGGCGACGGCCTGGCCGGCATCAGCCCCGCCTCGATGGCCCGCTACCGCAAGCTCGCCGAGGAGGTCGGGGCCACGTTCCACACGGTCGTCGGCGACGACGTCCCGGCCGCGCTGCTGGACTTCGCCCGCGGCGTCAACGCGACCCAGCTGGTGCTCGGGACCTCGCGGCGCTCCCGCGTGGCGCGGCTGTTCGACGAGGGCATCGGCGCCGCGGTGGTCCGCCGGTCGGGGCCGATCGACGTGCACATGGTCACCCACTCCGAGGCCGGCGGGCGGCTGCGGACGCGGCTGATCGCGAGCCCGCTGGGGCTTTCGCGGCTGGTGACGGGCTGGGTGCTGGGCATCGTGCTGCCGGTGCTGGTCACCCTCGTCGGCGTGTTCGTGCCGAGCGGGCTCGACTTCGCCACCGACGTCATCGCCTACGTCCTGGCCACGGTCATCGTCGCCCTGGTCGGCGGCCTCGGCCCGGCGCTGGTCGCGGCCGTGCTCGGCGCCGGGCTGCTCAACTTCTTCTTCACGCCGCCGCTGTACACGCTCAACGTGCACACCCCGCAGAACCTCGTGACATTGATCGCGATGGTCGTGGTCGCGGTGCTGGTCGCGCTGGTCGTCGACCAGGCCGCGCGCCGGGCGGCGCAGGCGGCGCGGGCCCGGACCGAAGCGGCGTTGCTGGCCTCCTACGCCCGGACCGTGCTCACCCACGCGAACCCGATCGAGCGGTTGCTGGCGAAGGTGCGCGAGAACTTCGCGCTGACGTCGGTGACGTTGCTGGAGAAGCAGGACGGGGTGTGGCAGTGCGTGGCGACCTCGGGGGAGCACCCGTGCGCCGACCCGGACGAGGCCGACGCCGACATCGCCGTCACCGCCGACGTCCACCTGACCCTGCGCGGCCGGGCACTGCCGGCGGCCGACCGGCGGGTGCTGGAAGCCGTGGCGGGACAGGCGTTCCTGGCCCTGCGGCAGCAGCGGGCCGCGGCCGCGGCGGCGCGCGCCGAGCGCAAGGCCGAGGCGACCGAGCTGCGCACGACGCTGCTCTCCGCCGTCGGGCACGACCTGCGGACGCCGCTGACGTCGATCAAGGCGTCGATCGGCAGCCTGCGCGCGCCGGACCTGGCCCTGTCCGAAGAGGACACCGCGGAGCTGATGGAGGCCATCGAGCTGTCCGCCGACCGGCTGGCCGGGCTGATCGACAACCTCCTGGACTCGTCGCGGCTGGCCACCGGGGCGGTCCGCCCGCACCTGCGTCCGGTGGGCTACGACGAGGTCGTCGCGCACGCCCTGTCCAATGTGGACAACTCGGACGACGTCGTGGTCGCGGTCGACGACCAGCTGCCGTCCGTGCTGGCCGACCCCGGCCTGCTGGAACGGGTGGTGGCGAACGTGCTGGACAACGCCCTGCGCCACGGCGGCGCGCCGGTGTCGGCGCGGGCCAGCGCCCACTCCGGCCAGGTCGAGCTGCGGATCGTCGACCACGGCAAGGGCCTGCGGAAGGGGGCCGCGGACTCGGCGTTCGCGCCGTTCCAGCGGCTCGGCGGCGACCGCGACACGACGCCAGGCGTCGGGCTCGGGCTGTCGGTCGCGAAGGGGTTCACCGAGGCGATGGGCGGCACGATCCGCGCCGAGGACACCCCGGGCGGCGGGCTCACGGTCGTGGTTTCGCTGCCGGCGTTCAGTGTGGAGTACGAAGAGGAGGGGGTGCGATGAGCGACCTGGGCGCCACCGTGCTGGTGGTGGACGACGAGCCGCAGATCGTGCGGGCACTGCGGATCAACCTGACCGCCCGCGGCTACAAGGTGATCACCGCGCACGACGGCACGGCCGCGTTGAAGGCGGTGGCCGAGACCAAGCCGGACGTGGTGGTCCTGGACCTCGGCCTGCCGGACCTGGACGGCACGGAGGTGATCGCGGGCCTGCGCGGCTGGACGACGGTGCCGATCATCGTGCTGTCGGCCCGCGGCGACTCGGCGGACAAGGTCGAGGCCCTCGACGCGGGCGCCGACGACTACGTGACGAAGCCGTTCGGCATGGACGAGCTGCTGGCTCGCTTGCGAGCGGCGGTCCGCCGTTCGGCGGTGGCGGGCGCGGACGGCGCGGACGCGGTGGTCGACACGGCGTCGTTCACGGTGGACCTGGCGGCGAAGAAGGTCCGCCGCCACGACGGCGAGGAAGTCCACCTGACGAAGACGGAGTGGGGCGTGCTGGAGCTGCTCGTCCGCAACCGCGGCCGGCTGGTGGCGCAGAAGCAGCTGTTGCACGAGGTGTGGGGCCCGTCGTACGAGACGGAGTCCCACTACCTGCGGGTGTACCTGGCCCAGCTGCGGCGGAAGCTGGAACGGGAGCCGTCCCGGCCGCGGCACCTGCTGACCGAGCCGGGGATGGGGTACCGCTTCGAGGTCTAGTACTACAGGGCTAGATCTCTAGCATTTGGAGTCGGAGGCGTCGCCTGAAGTGGCTTCGTCGTGCGTCTGCCTGGTGTCCGCGGCGCCAGGCGGACGCACGAAGACCGTGGTCGATGATGTGGTCGTCTTTGCCGATGAGGTTGAACAGGCGTCGGATCTCGGCGATGGAGAGTGCGATCAGGCGACGGGTCCGGGTGGTCATGGTGTGCGGCTTGCCCGCAGGTCGCGCTGATCTTTTTTTGCCTGGTGTCTCATCACTGCGAGGAATGCCATGGCCAGCATCGACAGGGTGATATGCCGGTACCAGGCGTGGTAGAGGCGGACTTGGTAGTTGTCCAGTCCTGCTTCGCTCTTGGCTGCTTCGAAACATTCCTCGATTGGCCAGCGGGCGCCGATGACACGGACAAGTTCCGTCAGTGATTCTCCGCGCGGGTTGTAGCAGTGGAAGTAGCCGAGTTCGCCGTCTGAAATGTTTCGGCGGAACACGTACTGATGGCCGTCACCGGCATCGACCATCGCCCAGTCGTAGACCCGGAAACCCTTGGCGCCGATCCCGCAGGCACGACGGGACCAGTCGTGGCCTGTCAGGCGGGATTGGGCATGTTTGACCAGTGTCGGCAGGCCGGCCGCGGAGGAGATACCGCCAGTTGTGATGTCGGTGTTCTTCGGCACGGCCATCGCATACGCGATTCCTTCGGCTTCCAGATACGTGCGCAGCCCCGGGTTCTGCCCGAACTCCTCGTCCGCGGCGAACCACGCGAACGGCACCCCGGCCGTCACCGCTCGCGCGATCATGGCCTGCACCTGCTTCGGGCGGGTAGCGAACGTCACCTTCTCCGGCACGTGCGCCTCGGCCCGACGCCCGGGATCAGCACACCACGACGCATCGGGCAGATACAGTTCTCGGTCAATGAGTACCCGATCGCCGGCCGTGTTGGCATAGGCCAGGAAAACCCCGATCTGACAGTTGTCGATCCGCCCCAGGGTCCCCGAATACTGACGTTGAACACCGGCCGACTTGTTGCCCTTCTTGGCAAACCCGGTCGGGTCCGCGATCAGCACGCCACGGGGATCAGCGAAATGTTCCATCGCATAGTCGCGTACCAGGTCTCGCGCCTCGGCGGCATCCCACGGCGACAGATTCAGCAACCGCTGGAGCGCCTTCGGCTCCGGATCTCCGGAATACTCCGCGATCGTCCAGCCGTTCTTCCGTTCCAGCGGGGCGATCAAGCCGCGCAGATAATGCCGGGCATGCGCACGCGAATCCGTCCGATAGAACAACCCGTCCAGTCGCGCGCACACGTCCCGAAACTCCCGATCCCACACGGCCAAATCTTCCCGCGTCGCACCGCCCGAGAGGTCGGCCCGCCCGACAGAAGGAGTGCTCACTCGCCAACACTCGCACAATCAGCAGTCGATATCACGAACCGACACGCAAAGATCTAGCCCTGTAGTACTAGGCCGGGGTGCTGGTCCCGGTCGTGCTCGACGTGGGGGCGCCGGCCGAGCTGGAGCCGCCACCGGACGGCGGCGGCTCCGACGAGGTGGAGGTCGTGGGCGGTGGCGACGACGTCGTGGTCGGCGTCGTCTTGGTGGTGGTCGGGGGCTGCGTCGGGTGCTGGCTCGTCGCCGGAGGCGGGTTGCCGCCCGTGTCGCCGCGCGGCGGCAGGGGCGGTGACGTCTGCGTGACGACCGTCGTGGTCGTCTTGCCGTCCGGGCTCACCGAGACCACCGTTGTCGGCGTGCTGGTCGACGTGGGGCTCGACGTCGTCGGCGCGCCGCTGGAGGTCGACGGGTCGGTGGACGACGGCGTAGCCGGCAGCGTCTGGACGCCGGCCGGGAGGGTGCCCTGGCCGCCGGGGCCGCCCGTGCCGCCCGCGGTCGACGCGGGACCCGGCCCGGCGAGCTCGGCCACGGCGGCGAACGCGGTCGCGACGACCAGCCCGGCCACCCCGAGCACGACGTACCCGGTGCGGTTCGGTTTGCTGCTCTTGGGCGGCGCGGTGTCGATCCTGGTGATCCGAGAGCTCGAATCCGACCCGGCGGGGCGGGGCATACGGGGCTCCTTGGGGAATGGGGAGGCGCGGTCGAGGCCGGGAACGGGGCTGTCTCGGGAGAGAGCGTCTCGTGAAAGACACAGCCACGGCGGGGGAGCGACCTCGGCGGGGAGGTTATCACCGTCGTGCGGGTATTCGCCCAGGTAGTGGCCTTGATCCGTTACTGTGCGCGGTCGGTTGACCCGGAAGGGAGGAACGGCGTGAGTGAGGAAGAAACGCACACCCGGCTGACGGCGTGGGTGCGCGGCCGGGTCCAGGGCGTTGGTTTCCGCTGGTGGACGCGCAGCCGTGCGTTGGAACTGGGCCTGGTCGGGAGCGCGAGCAACCTCGCCGACGGGCGTGTCGAGGTCATAGCGGAGGGTAGCCGCGACCACTGTCAGCGGTTGTTGTCCGCGTTACGGTCGGGAGAATCACCCGGACGTGTGGAGCACGTCGCCGAGCGCTGGTCTGACCCGAAAGGGGGACTCAGGGGGTTCGTCGAGCGGTAGGCCGTCCGGGGCCGGTGTGGCTCGTGATGTTGCTGAGGCCGCCTCCGGTGTGCTAGGCGCGCCGAGGAGGGGGCGCATCCGGCGGACCCGCCGGGCCCCCAGGTAGCCTGGGACGATTGAACCGCCAGTACCCGCGGCCAGAGGGGTCAGCACCACGTGCACCTGAAAAGCCTGACGCTCAAGGGCTTCAAGTCCTTCGCCTCGGCCACCACGCTGCGCTTCGAACCCGGCATCACCTGCGTGGTCGGGCCGAACGGCTCGGGCAAGTCCAACGTGCTCGACGCCCTGCGCTGGGTCATGGGCACCCAGGGCGCCAAGGACCTGCGCGGCGGCAAGATGGAGGACGTCATCTTCGCCGGCACCGCGGGCCGCGCCCCGCTCGGCCGCGCCGAGGTCACCCTCACCATCGACAACGCCGACGGCGCGCTGCCCATCGAGTACTCCGAGGTGTCGATCACCCGCCGGATGTTCCGCGACGGCGCCAGCGAGTACGAGATCAACGGCGACCGCTGCCGCCTGATGGACGTCCAGGAACTGCTCTCCGACTCCGGCATCGGCCGCGAGATGCACGTCATCGTCGGGCAGGGCCAGCTCTCGGCGATCCTCGAGTCCAAGCCCGAAGAGCGCCGCGCCTTCATCGAAGAGGCCGCCGGCGTCCTCAAGCACCGCAAGCGCAAGGAACAGACCCTGCGCAAGCTGGCCAACATGCAGGGCAACCTCGACCGCCTCGGCGACCTGACGACCGAGCTGCGCCGCCAGCTCAAGCCGCTGGGCAAGCAGGCCGAGATCGCCCGCAAGGCCCAGACGGTCCAGTCCGAGCTGCGCGACTCCCGCCTGCGCCTGCTCGCCGACGACCTGGTCACCCAGCGGGAGGCCATCGCGCGCGAAGAGGCCGACGAGAAGACGGCCCGCGCCCGCCGCGCCGAGGTCGAGCAGACCCTCGAGATCGTCTCCGCCGAAGAAGCCGAGCTGGAGGCCTCGCTCGCCGAGGACGCGCCGCTGCTGCAGACCGCCCAGGAGACCTGGTACAAGCTGTCCGCGCTGGCCGAGCGCCTGCGCGGCACCGTCCGCCTGGCGATCGAGCGCCAGCGGCACCTCTCCGCCGACGTCTCGGCCCACACCGGCGGCCGCGACCCCGAGGAGCTTCTCGAAGAGGCCGAGCGCGTCGCCGAGCAGGAAGAAGAGCTCAACGAGGCCGTCATGGAGGCCCGGGAGCTGCTCGCCCAGACCGTGCTGCGCCGCGAGGACCTCGAACAGCGCGTCCAGGCCGCCGAGCGCGCGCACTGGGCCGCCGTCCGCGCGATCGCCGACCGCCGCGAGGGCATGGCCAAGCTGACCGGCCAGGTCGAGGCGCTGCGCAGCAAGAACGGCGCGACCACGGACGAGATCGACCGGCTGAGCGTCTCCATCGAAGAGGCCGCCGAGCGCGCCGAGATCGCCGTCGAAGAACTCGAGCTGGCCAAGGCCGAGGGCGGCGCGGAGGAGTCCGACGACGCCGGCCTGATGGACCGCCACGACCGTGCGGTCGAGGCCAACAACGCGGCCAAGGCGCGCGTCGAAGAGCTGGTCAAGGCCGAGCGCGCGGCCGAGCGCGAGATCGCGTCCGAAAAGGCGCGTGTCGAGGCGCTGTCGATGGGGCTCAAGCGCAAGGACGGCGCGGGCGCGCTGCTCGGCGCGTCCCACGAGCTGCCGGGCCTGCTCGGCTCGGTCGCCGCGCTGCTGACCGTCGAGCCGGGCCACGAGGTCGCGCTGGCCGCGGCGCTCGGCCCGGTGGCCGACGCGGTCGCCGTCGCGGGCGGCGAAGACGCCCTGCGCGCGCTGAAGTACTTGAAGGACACCGACTCCGGTCGCGCGGGCATCCTGCTCGGCGGTCCCGAGTCCACTGTGGACACCTATTCGTGGCCGTCGCTGCCGGAAGGCGCGCGCTGGGCCCGCGAGGTCGTCACGGCGCCGGCGCAGCTGCGGCCCGCGGTCGAGCAGGCCCTCGACAAGCTCGCCATCGTGCGCGACCTCGACGCGGCCCGGCACCTGGTCGCGGTGCACCCGGACGTCCGCGCGGTCACCGCCGAGGGCGACGTCTTCGGCGCCCGCTGGGCGATCGGCGGGTCGGGCCAGCGCGAGAGCGTCATCGAGGTCCAGGCCGCCGTCGACGAGGCGGGGGAGCGGCTGCGGCTGGCCGAACGCTCGCTGGAGCGGTACGCGGCCGAGCTGGAAGGTGCCCGCGCCGAGCAGCAGGCACGGCGTGAAGAGGTTTCGCAGGCCAAGGACGCCCTCGGCGAGGCAAAGGTCCGGAAGGCCCGCTCGTCGGAGCGGCTCAACCGGCTGCAGCAGGCCGCCCGCCAGGCCCAGGCCGAGGTCGAGCGGCTGACCGGGCAGCGCGCGAAGGTCGAGCAGAGCCGCGTGCAGGCGCTGGCCCAGCTCGCCGAGCTGGAGGAACGGCTCGCCGCCGTCGCCGAGCAGCCCGTCGAGGACGACCCGGACACCGCCGAGCGCGACGCCGCGGTCGAGGAACTGGCCGTCGTCCGGCAGGAGGAGATGGAGGCGCGGCTCGCGCAGCGCACCTCCGAAGAGCGGGCGCGCAGCATCGCCGGCAAGGCCGAGGGCCTCCGCCGCGCCGCCCACGCCGAGCAGCAGGCCCGCGAACGCGCCGAGCGCGCCGCCGCGGCCCGCAAGCGCGGCGCCGAGATCGCCACCGCCGTCGTCAACGCCGGCGAGCTGGCGCTGGAGCGCATCGAGCACTCGGTGCAGCGCGCGGCCACCGAACGCGACCAGGTCCAGGCCCGCCGCCAGAGCCGCGAGCAGGCACTGACGAGTGTCCGCGCCAAGGTCCGCGAGCTCACCGGCGAGCTGGAGAAGCTGACCGACGCCGTCCACCGCGACGAGGTGCTGCGCGCCGAGCAGCGGCTGCGGCTGGAGACCCTCGAAGCCAAGATCGCTGAGGACTTCGGCATCGGGCTGGCCGACCTGGTCCAGGAGTACGGCCCGGACGTCCCGGTCCCGCCGAGCGCGGGCGAAATGGCCGAGTACGAGGCGGCCAAGGACCGCGGCGAAGACGTCACCCCGCCGCCGCCGATGCCCTACGACCGCGAAACCCAGGCCCGCCGCGCCAAGCGCGCCGAGAAGGACCTGTCCCTGCTGGGCAAGGTCAACCCGCTGGCCCTGGAGGAGTTCGCGGCGCTGGAGGAGCGGTACAAGTTCCTCTCCACGCAGCTGGAGGACCTCAAGGACACCCGCAAGGACCTCGAAGCCGTCATCAAGCAGGTCGACGAGAAGATCCTCGAGGTCTTCGCCTCGGCGTACGCGGACGTCTCCCGCGAGTTCGAGACGGTGTTCGGCGTGCTCTTCCCGGGCGGCGAGGGCCGGATGGTCCTCACCGAGCCGGACGACCTGCTGGCCACCGGCGTCGACGTCGAAGCGCGCCCGCCGGGCAAGAAGGTCAAGCGGCTGTCGCTGCTGTCGGGTGGCGAGAAGTCGCTGGTCGCGGTGGGCATGCTGGTCGCGATCTTCCGCGCCCGCCCGTCACCCTTCTACGTGATGGACGAGGTCGAGGCGGCGCTCGACGACACCAACATGCGCCGGCTGATCGGGCTGCTGGAGCAGCTGCGCGACTCGTCGCAGCTGATCATCATCACCCACCAGAAGCCGACCATGGAGATCGCCGACGCCCTCTACGGCGTGAGCATGCAGGGCGACGGCATCACGAAGGTGATCTCGCAGCGGCTGCGCACGACCGAGGAAGAGCCGGTTCCGGTCAGCTGACGTCGTCTTCGCGCGGTGCGCGGCGGTCCTCGCCGCGCACGCGCGGCTCGTAGTGCCTCAGGTCGCTGCCGGCGTCGCCGATCGTCGGGCGCCGCCCCAATGTGGCGTTCGGTGCGTTGGACGCACCGAACGCCACATTGGGTGCGTTGGACGCAACCAACGCCACATTGGGGCGCTGGTCAGCCCGCGACCCAGAAGGCGTAGTCCGCCGAGTAGCGGACCGCGGTCTGCGCGCCGGCCGTGCACGCCCCGGCCGGGGCCACGCCGCCGCGGGTGTTGAGGCGCTGGATGTACGTCACCTTGCCGAAGACGCCGTCGCCGGTGTTGAGGTTCGCCTTGAGCAGCAGTTCCGGGATCGCGTCCTTCCGCGGCGACGACGCGGCCGCCGCCGCGCCGACCGTGCTGCCGTCCACAGTGGACGTCCAGACCGGGCCCTTGCTGTGCAGCGCCACCGGCTTCCCGTGGCGCGTCAGCACCGCGGCGGGCTGGACCAGCGCCCACGCGCCGTTCGTGCAGCCGTAGATCTGCACGCCTTCGGCCGGGTACGTGGTCAGCGGCCGGTTGCCCGCGGGGACCTTGATCGCGTCCGGCACCTTCGAGGCCGCCGGGGTGGCCGAAGCCGTCGCCGCGCCGCCGACCAGGAGGGCGCCGATCGCGAGCGCCACCGTCATCCGCTTCATCGAATCCACCTTCGAAATCCTCCCGCCGCTTTTCGGCGGGCTCCCGCCATCCGACACGGGAGCCCGCCGGAAACGGTTCAGAAGGATCAGGCGGCGCGCACCTCCGCGGTCTCGCCGGCGGCTTCGGCTTCGGCCGCCTTCGGGTCCGGCGTGCGGTGCCGCAGCGCCAGCAGACCGCCGACGACCAGCGTGATGACCACGCCCATCAGCGTGTACCACGGGTAGGCGAGCGCCACCTTGTCGCCGGCCGCCTTGCTGAAGTCCACGCCGATCAGGCCGCCGGTCTTCGCGTTGAACTTCACCCCGAGGATGACGAACGCCATCACCACGACCGTGACGACGAACGCGATGATCGCGTCCGCCTGCCGCGCCTTCTTGACCAGCAGGCCGAGCAGGAACGACCCGAGCAGCGCGCCGTAGGTGTACCCGGTGATCGCCAGCCCCAGCTCGATGACCGAGTTCTTCGTGGTGGAGAACATCGACGCGAACACCGCGAACACGACGGCCCAGATCAGTGTCCACATGCGACCGTGCCGCAGCAGCTTCGAGTCCTCCGGCGAGCGCTTGGTGAACCGCTGGTAGAGGTCGGCCACAGTGGACGTCGAGAGGGCGTTCAACGCCGACGCCAGCGCACCCATGGTCGAGGCGAGCACACCCGCGATGAGCAGGCCGGACACGCCGACGGGGAGGTCGTCGATGATGAACCGCGAGAACACGTCGTCCGGGCTCTGCATGCCGAGCTGCGCCACCGGCTTGCGGCCGTTGAACACCCACAGCATCGCCCCGACCAGCAGGAACAGTGCGAACTGGATGGTGACGATGATGCCGCTGCCGATCAGGGCCTTCTGCCCGTCACGCAGGCTGCGCGTGGCCAGCAGCCGCTGCGCGATCAGCTGGTCGGCGCCGTGGGAGGCCATCGACAGCGCCGCGCCGCCGAGCACCGCCGTCACGAACGCGTACGGGCTGGTCAGCAGGTTCTTCGTGAAGTCGACGAGCATGAACTTGCCGTCCGCGGACGCCTGGGCGGCCCAGTCGGCGGGCAGCTTGTTCAGCAGCACGATCGCGGCCACCGCGGCACCGCCCAGGTACAGCGACAGCTGGATGACGTCGACCCAGACGACGGCCTTGATCCCGCCGATGTAGGCGTAGACCAGCGTCAACGCGGTGAGAATGACGACGATCAGCCAGTAGTCCAGGTGGATGCCGTAGTGGGCCAGGATCACCTTGATCGGGATGGCGCCGGCGAACAGCCGCACGCCTTCGGCGAGCAGCCGCGTGATCACGAACGTCACCGACGCGGTGCCCTGCAGCCCGGAGCCGAACCGCCGCCCGAGGAACTCGTACGCGCTGACGAGGTTGCCCCGGAAGTACCGCGGCAGCAGGACGAACGCGGCGATCGTCCGGCCGATGATGTAGCCGAAGGCCAGCTGCAGGAACAGGAACGCGTTGCCGAAGACCAGCCCGGGCGTGCTGATCACGGTGAGCGTCGAGGTCTCCGTGGCCACCACGGACAGCATCACCGCGCCCCACGGGAGGCTGCGCTCGCCGACGAAGTAGTCGGCCGCCGACCGTTGTCTCCGGCCGACGAGCACGCCGATCAGCGGCATCGCCGCCAGGTAGATCACGATGATGGCGAGGTCAACACCGCGCATGGATCTCTCCTCCGGTCTTCTCCGCGACTCGCAACCGCGTCACGGTGCCCCCCAGCGGGGCGGGAAGGGTCAGGGGGCCGCGGCCCGGGATCAGGGCGCCCAGCAGGCGCGGCCCGCGGGCGCCGGTCGCCGACGGCACCGTACCGGGCACGCCGCACCAGGTGAGCCAGCCCAGCAACGCCGTCAGGTACGCCTCCTTGCCTGCGCCGGGCAGGCCGAGGTCGGCACTGGTCTTGACCACCGCCGGGCCCACCGCGCGGATCAGCGCGGCCATCAGCGCCGGGTTCGCGACGCCGCCGCCGGAGGCGATCACGGTCGTGACGCCGTGGCGGCGGCACTCCCCGGCCACGGTGACGGCGGTCAGCTCGGTCAGCGTCGCCAGCAGGTCGCCGGGTTCGACCGGCTCGAGGCCCGCGAGAGCCGCGTCGAGGAAGTCCGCGTTGAAGTGCTCCTTGCCGGTGGACTTCGGCGGCGCGGCGGCGAAGTACGGGTCGGTCAGCAGCCGCGCGAGCAGGTCGGAGCGCACGGACCCGCCGAGGGCGAGCTTGCCGTCGACGTCGCTGCGCTGCCCCGAGACGCGGTGGGCGGCCAGGTCGAGCAGGGCGTTGGCGGGCCCGGTGTCGTAGGCGATCACCGGCCGTCCCTCGGCCACGACGGTGATGTTGGCGATGCCGCCGAGGTTCAGCGCGGCGACCGGGCGGCCGGTGTCCTCCGCGAGGCCGCGCAGCCACAGCTGGTCGAGCGTGCTCGCCAAGGGCGCCCCGTGGCCGCCGGCGGCGACGTCGCGGGCGCGCAGGTCCGCGCACACCGGCAGCCCGGTGCGTTCGGCGATCCAGGCGGGCTGGCCGAGCTGGAGGGTGCCGCGGACGTGGCCGTCTTCGACCCAGTGGAACACCGTCTGGCCCAGCGACGCGACGAGATCCGCGCTGCCGCCCAGTTCCGCGACGCCGCGCACGGCCGCGTCGGCGAACGCCTGGCCGACGCCGGTGTCGAGCCGGGTCAGCTCGCCCGCGGTGCAGGGGTTCGGCGGCAGGGCGGCGAGCAGGGCTTCGCGCAGCGGCTCCGGGTAGGGGACCTCGAGCTCGCCGAGCGGGGTCAGCACGACCGTGCCGGCCTCGGCGTGCAGGTCGGCGGCGGCCACGTCGATGCCGTCGAGCGACGTGCCCGAAATCAGGCCGATCACCCGATAGCCGTGGCTTGCGCGGTTCCCCATCCGGAGGGGTTTAGTGGAGCCTCCCGTGTGACGCAACCCACGTGGTTAAGTCTTGGCCCAATCGGGATCTAGGTTGTGATGAATTGCCTGTGCGGACGGGGTGTCCGGCGCGGCCGGGCGCGGATGAAAGGATGGGCGCGTGTCGAGCACCTGGTTCCTGTTCGTAGTCGTCGCCGTCGTCGTCCTGGTCGCCCTGCTGGTGACCGGCCTGCTGGTCGCACGCAGGCGGCGGATCAGCCTGGACGCCCAGCGCGAGGTCGAGGCGAAACCGAAGGGTGGCTCGTACGCGGCCAGCGGGGGCATCGCGCTCGCGCCCGGCGGCACGGCCGAGGCCGAAGCCCCGGAGCACCCGGTCGAGGACCGGCCGGAGGTCGACGGCCAGCCCGCGGTGGGCGACGACGCGGCCGTGCCGCGTGACTCGGCGCAGCGCACGGTCCGGGACGTCAAGCTGCCCGAGGCGCCCGAAGCGCCCGCGCCGGCCGAGCCCGCGCCGGCCGAGGAGATCGAGCCGGCGACCGGCCGCATGGAGCGGCTGCGCGGCCGGCTGTCGAAGTCGCGGTCGGTGTTCGGGACGAGCCTGCTGGGCCTGCTCGGCGCCGGCGACCTCGACGAGGACTCCTGGCAGGACGTCGAGGACACGCTGCTGATGGCCGACCTGGGCGCGGCCACCACGAACCAGATCGTCGAGCGGCTGCGCGACGAGCTCTCCCGGCGCGCGGTGCGGTCGTCGGCGGAGGCCCGCGAGGTGCTCCACGAGGTGCTGACGGCGCAGCTGTCGACCGACGGCCACCGCGCGGTCCGGGCGCTGCCGCACACCGTCGACGGCAAGAAGCAGCCGGCGGTGGTGCTGGTGGCGGGCGTCAACGGCACGGGCAAGACGACGACCACGGGCAAGCTCGCCCGCGTCCTGGTGGCCCAGGGCGGCACGGTGCTGCTGGGCGCGGCGGACACGTTCCGCGCGGCGGCGGCCGACCAGCTGCAGACGTGGGCCGAGCGCGTGGGCGCGGAGGTCGTCCGCGGCAAGGAGGGCGCGGACCCGGCGGCGGTGGCGTTCGACGCGGTCAAGCGCGGCGTGGACACCGGCGTGGACGCGGTCCTGGTCGACACGGCGGGCCGGCTGCACACGAAGACGGGCCTGATGGACGAGCTGGGCAAGGTCAAGCGCGTCGTGGAGAAGCAGGCGAAGGTCGACGAGGTGCTCCTCGTGCTCGACGCGACGACCGGCCAGAACGGGCTCATGCAGGCCCGGGTGTTCGCCGAGGTCATCGACGTGACGGGCATCGTGCTGACCAAGCTGGACGGCACGGCCAAGGGCGGCATCGTGTTCCAGGTCCAGAAGGAGCTGGGCGTCCCGGTGAAGCTGGTCGGGCTGGGCGAGGGCCCGGACGACCTGGCGCCGTTCGAGCCGGGTGCCTTCGTGGACGCGCTCCTGGGCTAGGTGATCTGCTCCCGGGTGGCCCAGTCGTGGCCCGGGCACAGCCCGTTCCAGCCTCGCCGGCCGACCGGGATCGTGCAGCGTGGCCCGAACCGGAACACCTCGGCCCGGCAGTTCGAGTCGCCCGCCGGCGAGCGCGGGGCGGCGCCCCGCTCGGCGGCGCGCGCGATGATCGAGGCGGCGGCCGACGGGGCCGGGAACCCGCCGGGTGCGGCCGGGAGCTGCCGGGGTGCGATGGGCGCCCGGCGGTGCCGGGTCGAAGGGACCCGTGCCGTCCGCCGCCTGCAGCCCCAGCTTCTTCAGCAGGCTCTCCGTCGGCTGCTCGGTCGCGATGGTGAGCCGGTCGGTCCCGCTGCTCGCGACCCAGTGCCGCACCCAGCCGATGCCGTACAGCACCGGCCGCCGAACCGGACGGTGATGTCGAGGTCGCTGGTGACGTCGCCGAGCCGGTGCCGGCGCGGCTCGGCGACCGGGGGCAGGACGAGCTGCCGCGGCCCGTCGAGCAGCCGGTCGACGCCGCGTTCGGCGAGACGGCCGATGACGGCGGCACCGGCCGTCTGCCCCAGCCAGAGGAGCGCCAGGGTGATCGGTTCGGCCACTTCGGCTCCCTCCGCGAGCGCGTGCTGCAGGGAAAGAGGCGCCTGGGCCCCGAGCTGATACCTAAAGCCGGAACAGCGGCGTTCCGTCGGCCTTCCGCAGGCCCAGCTGCAGGATCACCGGCGCCGACGGGCGGTTGACCGCGATCAGGCACGGCGACGTCCGGCGGGCCGCGACCGTCAGCCGCGACCAGCCGATGCCCTGCAGGGTCCGCCGCGTGGGGTCGACGACCATGGCCGCGCCGAAGTAGCGGCCGCCCGGGAGCGCGATGCGGGCGGTGTGGCCGAGTACCGCGGAGAACGCGGTGCCGGTCCGGCTGCCGTCCTCCTGCAGCGTGAGGATCACCGGCGTCCGGCCCTTCGCGGCGAGGTGGTGCCGGACGCCGATCTCGACGGTCCCGGCCGCGGTCTTGGCCGGCCGCGGCCAGGCGGGCGGTGCGGCGGGCCCGTCGAGCGCCCGGTCGACGAGCCGGTCCAGGAGGTTCGAAGCGGCGCCCTGTGCGAGCCAGGCCAAGGCACCGGTGTGCGTGTCCATGCGCGCCTCCGGCGATGTTCGATGACGGCGGACGCGCACCGGCGCAGAATCCGGGCATGCCCGGTTGACGCACGTCCGCTCGTGCCCCTCCTCGTAGCAGACGCTTCGAAGCCGTCATTCGCTACGAGAGAGGCCCCATCATGACCGCCAATCGCGGAGATCGGGTGCTGCTGCGTCCGATCGGCGCAGCAGCACCGCGTCCGAGCCGGACGCCGGGGAGCTGAGTCAGTCCTTGTCGATGACCTGCTGAAGCAGCCGGCTCATCTGCTCAATGCCGATGTTCACCTTGGTGAACCCGCGGTCGACCTTGGCGTCGAGCTGATCGAACTTCGACTCGAGCAGGTCGAGTCGCTGGCCCTGCTCGACCTGCGTCTCGCGCATGGCGTTGAGCACCTTGGTGTGGCCGTTCAGGATCTGCTTGAACTCGGACACATCGCGGTCTGCCGTTCCGGCGAGCACGCGGGCGGCCGCGGCGTCCTGCCGGATGCGCTGCATCTGTTCCTCCAGTGCGGTCACTCGGGTTTCGAGGTCTTCGAGGCTTGCCATGCCGCGTACTTTACCGGCGCAGGTTTCGCTCGCCGCAGGGGGGTCACTTTGTGTCACCCTAAATTCACCCAGTGTCACACTTGTGCGACGGCCTGGGACAGGCTGGCCCCGAGGGCGTCCGCCACCCGCTGCACCGCCGGGGCGATGTGCGCCACCGCCTCGGCGGTCAGCCGCCCGGACGGGCCCGACACCGACACGGCCGCCGGCACCGGCGCGCCCGGCACCGCCACCGCGACGCACCGCACTCCCAGCTCCTGCTCCGCCTCGTCCAGCGCGTACCCCTGCGCGGCGATCCGCGACAGCTCCACCGCCAGCGCGTCCGGGTCCGTGAACGTGTGCTCCGTGTACGCCGGCATCCCCGTCCGCGAAAGCAGCTCACGGACATCGGAAGACGGCAGGTGCGCCAGCATCGCCTTCCCGACCCCCGTCCCATGCGGCAGCAGCCGCCGGCCGACCTCCGTGAACATGCGCATCGAATGCTTCGAGGGCACCTGGGCCACGTACACGACTTCGTCGCGCTCCAGGACCGCCAGGTTCGCCGTCTCGCCGACCTCCTCCACCAGCTCGGCCAGCAGCGGCCGGGCCCACGCGCCGAACTGCATGCTCGCGTTCTCGCCCAACCTGATGAGCCGCGCGCCCAGCGCGTAGCGGCGGTTCGTGTTCTGGCGGACGTACCCCAGGTCCACGAGCGTGCGGATCAGCCGGTGGATCGTCGGCATCGGCAGCCCGGACAGCGTCGCCAGCTCGGACAGGCTCGCCTCGCCGCCGGTGTCCGCGAGGTGTTCCAGCAGCTCGAAGGCGCGCTGCAGGGACTGGACGCCGCCGTCGCGACCGTTCTTCTCCGCCGGCACGGTGGCCCTCCTTACGTCGGCGTTGAGCTTCCGCTATGCAGAAACTATAGTCCGGCTGGTAGAAAACCGTAGGGACGTTATCCAAAGATCCGAACCCTCGAGGTGTTTCCCCATGTCTTCTGAAGTCCAGGTGCTGGGCGACCCGGTCGAGCGCGGCGACGAGATCCTCACGCCGGAGGCGCTCGCCTTCCTCGCCGGCCTCCACGACGCCTTCGCCGGCCGCCGCGACGAGCTGCTCCAGGCGCGGAGCAAGCGCCGCGAGGAGGCCCGGACCACCGGCCGGCTCGACTTCCTGCCGGAGACGAAGGAGATCCGCGAAGGCGACTGGCAGGTCGCCGGCGCGCCCGCCGCGCTGCGGGACCGCCGCGTCGAGATCACCGGGCCGACCGACCGCAAGATGACGATCAACGCGCTCAACTCCGGCGCGAAGGTGTGGCTGGCCGACCTCGAGGACGCCAACACCCCGCACTGGCACAACGTCGTCTCCGGCCAGGTCAACCTCTACGACGCCATCCGCGAGACGATCACCCTGGAGAGCGGCGGCAAGAGCTACGCGCTCTCCGGCGACGTCGAGCACGCCACGATCGTGGTCCGCCCGCGCGGCTGGCACCTGCCCGAAGCCCATCTGTCCTTCGGCGGCCGCGAGGGCGTCGGCGCGCTCGTCGACTTCGGCCTGCACTTCTTCCACAACGCCGCCGAGCTGCTCAAGCGCGGCAAGGGCCCGTACTACTACCTGCCGAAGATGGAGAGCCACCTCGAAGCGCGGCTCTGGGACGACGTCTTCACGCACGCCGAGAAGACCCTCGGCATCGAGCACGGCACCGTCCGCGCCACCGTGCTGATCGAGACCATCCCGGCCGCGTTCGAGATGGAGGAGATCCTCTACGAGCTGCGCGAGCACGCGTCGGGCCTCAACGCCGGCCGCTGGGACTACCTGTTCAGCGTCATCAAGTACTTCCGCGACGCGGGCGAGAAGTTCGTGCTGCCGGACCGCAACTCGGTCACCATGACCGCGCCCTTCATGCGGGCCTACACCGAGCTGCTGGTGCGCACCTGCCACAAGCGCGGCGCGTTCGCGATCGGCGGCATGGCCGCGTTCATCCCGAGCAAGGACCCCGAGACCAACAAGGGCGCCTTCGAGAAGGTCCACGCGGACAAGTCGCGCGAAGCCGGCGACGGCTTCGACGGCTCCTGGGTCGCCCACCCGGGCATGGTCGAGCTCTGCAAGGAGGAGTTCGACAAGGTCCTCGGCGAGCAGCCGAACCAGCTCGGCCGGACCCGCGACGAGGTGAGCGTCACCGCCGACCAGCTGCTGGACGTCGCTTCGACGCCGGGGAGCGCGACGGCGGCCGGCCTGCGTGCCGCGGTCGACGTCGGCGTCCGGTACATCGCCTCCTGGCTGGGCGGCAACGGCGCGGCGGCCATCCACAACCTGATGGAGGACGCCGCCACCGCCGAGATCTCGCGCTCGCAGATCTGGCAGTGGGTCAAGAACGGGACCACTTTGGACAGTGGCGACACCGTGACGGCGGAGCTGGTGCGCGGCGTGCTGGCCGACGTCCGCGGCGAGCTGGCCGGCGAGCTCAAGCCGGAGCTGCTGGAGCCCGCGGTGGAGCTGTTCGAGCAGGTCGCGCTGGCCGAGGAGTTCCCGGACTTCCTGACGCTGCCCGCGTACGAGAAGATCAAGTAGTGCGCCTGCCCGAGGACGTCTACGCCGCCGCCGACGCGCGCTTGGCCGAGGCCGACGCGCGCGTCGCGGCGGCGTACCCGGGGGAGCGGCCGGGACGCCGGCCCGTGCACACGGTCTACGTCCCGGCTTCGCAGTACAAGACGCGCCTGGTGGCCGACTGGGGCAAGCAGGCGATGCGCGTGTTCATCGAGCACGGCGACCTGCTCGGCGTCGACGCCGACGTGTACGAACGCGTCCGGGCCAAGCTGCTGACCGAGCCGATCGAGGACCTGCGGATCGACTTCGAGGACGGCTACGGCCGCGTGCCGGACGACGTCGAGGACGCCGCCGCGCGCGCGGCCGGCCAGACTCTCGCGACGACCGGCGGGACACCGTTCTGCGGCATCCGCTTCAAGAGCTTCGAGGCGGCGACGCGCCGGCGCGGGATCCGCACCCTGGACCTGTTCCTCGGTTCGCTGCTGGACAACGGGCCGCTGCCACCCGGATTCGTCGTCACGCTGCCGAAGGTGACGGCGGTGGACCAAGTTGCTGTCGCCGCGGAAGTACTGGCGCACTTGGAATCCGCGTACGAACTAGCTTCGGGGACGCTGCGCTTCGAGGTCCAGATCGAGACCTCCCAGTCCATTGTGGACCTCGATGGAACGCTGTCGGTGGCGCGGATCGTGCAGGCCGCGGCGGGCCGCTGCTCGGGGCTGCACTACGGGACGTACGACTACAGCGCGGGCCTCGGCATCGCGGCGGCGTACCAGAGCATGGAGCACCCGGCGGCGGACCTGGCCAAGGGTTTGATGCAGGTCGCGGCGGCGGGCACCGGCGTCCGCCTCTCGGACGGCTCGACGAACAAGCTCCCGATCGGCGACGCCCTGCCCGCGGCGTGGGCCGAACACCTCCGGCTGGTGCGAAGGTCACTGGAGCGCGGCTTCTACCAGGGCTGGGACCTGCACCCCCACCAGCTGCCGACCCGCTTCGCGGCGACGTACACGTTCTACCGTTCGGGGTTCCCTGAGGCGGTGGAGAGGTTGCGCGCGTACGCGGAGAAGACGGCCGGGGGAGTGCTGGACGAGCCGGCGACCGCGCAGGCGCTGGCGGTGTACCTGCTGCGGGGGCTCGACTGCGGGGCGTTGGACGAAGGTGAGCTGCCGTTCGGCCGGGCTGAGCTGGAGAAGTACGCACTGCGGCTCGCGTGAGCAGTGGCAGAGCGGGCGCTCAAGGGGAAGCGCCCACTCAGCCACTGCTCACGGTGACTGCTACGACGGCAACCGGCCGGGGTGTTCCGGCCGGTGTGCGATCACGGCAACCACGGTCAGCACGGCGAGCTGACCCGCGATCGTCCCGGCTGTCGCCCACGTCGGAAGAGCCGCCGCAGCCGCCTTCAACGTCAGCGTCGGCCCGAGGACCGCGCCGAGCACCACCAGCACGTCCAGGACCGTGGTGAGCAGCCGGCGGGTCTGGCTCGACGGCACCGCCATCTCCGCCTTCACCTCCGACGTCTCGATCCGGACGTGCGCGAACCGGCTCGGGCTGTCGTCCCGGTCCGGTTCTCCTCCGTGAGGTGCGGATGGATCCGCACGCTCGATTTCGGCACCCATGCTCGTGCCCGTTCCTTTCCGGGCCCGGCCAGGCGTCCTCGGTGGCACGCTGGACCGGGGACCACTTTTCGTGACCGCGGCTCGCGCCGCGGCCGGTTTACCGGCCGGCGATTCCCCCCGACAATGGGCAGTCGCCGCCCGGTTCCCCCGGAGTCCCTGCCGCGAGGAAGCGTGGTCCTGCTTCCCGATCACTCGGCCCGCCTGCATGAAGACGAGTCCGCGTCAAGGGTGCCGTTCGACTGTAGAACCCCGCAGGCTAGATCGCAACACACTTCTGCTGCGAAAAATGTGTGCTTCCGGTGTCGAACATGTCATGATGGTGTGGCAAGCAGAGGAGGAAGCATGCCCGCAGGTGAGGAGAACCGGTCCGCGGTGGTCGACCGCGTCAACGTTGCGTTGATTGCCGAAGCGGTCGAGGCGCTGGCGAAGCTCCAAGAGCGCACCGGCCTGAAGAAAGTCGACCTCGTCAACCGGGCCCTCCTGGTCTACGAGTTCCTCGATGCCGAGCTCAAGGCGGGCAAGCAGGTCTTGTTGCGCGATCAGGACGGCCGCGACCAGCTCGTGAAGATCTTCCTGTAGTTACTCGCCGAGGCGGGCGCGGTCGGCGGCGGCCCGGCCCGCGCCCCAGCCTTCGTGGCTCCGGACGGTCACCGACTTGTTCACCACTTCGGGGAACAGCTCGGTGAACGCCGCCGCCACCTGCTTCTCGTGTGACGCCAGCACCGGCAGCAGCTCCGGCGATTCCGCGATCGTCGCCTCCGTGGCTCGCTCGAGCCGCTCGCCGATGCGGGTGGCGTAGGAGACGAGGAACGACTTGCGGAACGGGCGGGACCGGCCGGCCGGGTCGGCGATCATCGCCCGCGTCGCCTGGACGAGCAGGGACGTCGTCAGCAGCTCGACGGCGGCCAGGTCGTCCTCGTCGCCGACCGCCGTGACGAACTCCCAGCGCGGGTCGAAGACCGCGCGGCAGCGGTTGGCCTTCGCGACCACGTGGACCAGCAGCGACTTCGCGTCCGTGTACGGCGTGTCGAGCCAGATCCGGCGGGCCGCGGGCCGCTCGGGCACCTCGTCCGCCTCGACCAGCACTCGGTCCAGGGCGTGGCGGGTCATCAGCTCCTGCGCCTTCGCCGAAAGCGCCTCGGCCTCCTCCGGGTACGTGCTCGACTCGGCCTTGGCCAGCAGGGCGCGGACCCGGCCCAGCTTCTTCTCGTCGACGGCGTGGTGACCCGCCGGACGCCCGGGCGCGGTCCCCGGCGCGGGCAGGACGACGGTGACCGGCGGCAACGTCTTCAGCAGGCCGAAGGCTTCGATGGCCGCCGCGACGGCTTCGGACGGCGTCAGGATGTGCTTCGCCGCCCACTGCGGCAGGTGCGGCTCCGTCGTCGTCCACCAGCGGCCGGTGCTCACCGCGTCGAGCTGGGCCTGCCAGTCCGGGTGGACGACCGCGAACTGCCCGGCGTACGCGACCAGGGTGTCGAGCAGGTACGAGCCGGCGAACTCGTCGAGACGGCGGCGGGCCGCCTGGTGGAGGTCGGCGGGCAGCCAGCCGCCCCGGCACGCCCGGCCGATCAGCTGCCGGGCAATCAGATCGGCAGCCGAGGCGAGTTCGGCCGGCAGCGTGAACCCCGGCGCGAGCCGTCGGGCGTCGCCCGGTGCGGCGGCGAGCAGCGCGTCGCCGAACTCTTCGACCGTCGTCGGCGGCGGGCCGACGGGAACCTTGCCCACCCGCCCAGTCTGCCGCAGTGTCCTTTCCGGGCGTCGGGTACGTCACTGCGAGCGTTAACACCGCTGGAACATCCGATGCCTAGGGTCGCGCCATGGCGGAGAACAAGAAGCGCTGGTGGACGTCCGTGTTCGTGCAGCTGCTCGTCGCGGTGGTCGCGGGCGTGCTGGTCGGGCACTTCTGGCCGGTGCTCGGTGCGCAGCTCAAGCCGGTCGGCGACGGCTTCATCCGGCTGATCAAGATGATCATCGCGCCGCTGATCTTCTGTGTCGTGGTGACCGGGATCGCGGCCGTCGGCGACATCAAAGCGGTCGGACGAATCGGACTCAAGGCCATCGTCTACTTCGAGGTCGTCACGACGTTCGCGCTGCTGTTCGGCCTGGTCGTGGCGAACGTCTTCCGGCCCGGGGCCGGGCTGGACATCAACCCGGCGACCCTCGACCCGAAGGCCGTGGCGAGCCAGACGAAGGGCGGACAGCTGCCGTCCGTCGGCGACTTCCTCCTCCACACCATCCCTGACAGCGTGGTGAACGCCTTCGCGCAGAACCAGCTGCTCCAGGTGCTGGTGTTCGCGGTGTTCTTCGGCGTGGCACTGGCCGCGATCGGGCGCGAGCGAGCCCCGCTGGTGCTCGGCTTCGTCGACCAGGTGCAGCAGGTCATCTTCAAGGTGATGGGCTGGATCATGCGGGTCGCGCCGCTGGGCGCGTTCGGCGCGATGGCGTTCATCATCGGCCAGTACGGTCTGTCCACTTTGGGCACCTACGCGAAGCTGATCGCCGCCTGCTACGGCGCGGCCGTGCTCTTCACGCTGGTCCTCGCCGCGATTTCCCGGTTCTACGCCGGGGTTTCGGTCTGGAAGTTCCTCCGCTACGCGCGTGAGGAGTTCCTGCTCGCGCTGGGCACGGCCTCGACGGAGTCGGTGATGCCGCGGATCATGGTCAAGCTGACCGACGCGGGCTGCTCCCGCGCCGCGACGGGCCTGGTGGTGCCGACCGGGTACTCGTTCAACCTCGACGGCGCCACCATCTACCTGTCGATCTGCACCGTGTTCCTGGCGCAGGCGTTCGGCGTGGAGATGACACTCGGCCAGCAGCTCCTGGCCGTGCTGATCCTGATGCTGACGTCGAAGGGCATGGCGGGCGTGCCGGGCTCGAGCTTCCTGGCCCTGTCGGCGACGGCCGCGGCGATCGGGGCGTTCCCGGTGGCGGGCGTGGCCCTGCTGCTGGGCGCGGACCGCCTGATGGACTCGATGCGCGTGTTCGTCAACCTGCTGGGCAACTGCGTGGCGACGTTCGTGGTGGCGAAGTCCGAGGGCCAGCTCGACCGGGAGAAGCTGCGGGAAACCCTGGACGGAGCGACGCCGGTCGCGGCCTAACGCAGCCGCGGGAGCGCGTCCCGGGCGAAGTGGCTCAGCGTGCGCAGGTCTTCGGTGAACCGCTCCCGGTGGTCGTCGGGCAGGGGCCGGAAGAAGAACTGCTCGACGTTCGCCACGTGCACGCGGCTGGCGCGCACGGTCGTCTCTTCGCCGAACGAGGTCAGCCGGACCAGCTGGACGCGGCGGTCGGCCGGGGACGCCGTGCGGGTCACCAGCCCGAGCGCCTCCATCCGGTCGACCAGCCGGGTCGCCCCGCCGGTGGTGAGCACCTGCTCCTGCGCGATCGAGCGCATGGTCAGCCCGTCGTCACCGGTGCGGCCCACGATCAGCAGGACCTCGTACATCAGGTGGGTGATCCCGCATTCGCGCTCCAGTGCCCGCCCGAGCAGGTAACCGAGCCGGTTTGCGGCGCCCTGGAGCTGCCCGAAGGCCAGCACGCGGGCGTCGTCCGCCGCCTGCCGGGCCGAAGTTATCTCGGGGTCCACGCCCTCAGTCTCCTCCCGGCATGCGGCCGCGCAACGCGAGACGGCGGCCGGTGGGGTGCGAGGCACGTCCCCTGCGCCGAGCGGCGTTTCTAGTCGCCGGCGCGCAACGCCAGGTACACGTCGAGCTGGTCGGCGAACTCCGTCAGATCCACCCCCAGCAGCTCACCCGCCCGCCCGATCCGGTAGCGCAGCGTGTTCACGTGGACGTGCAACGCCTTCGCCGCCCGGGTGGGCGAGCCCGAGCACTCCAGGAACACCCGGACCGTGTGCACCAGGTCCGTGTGCTGCTCGGCGTCGTAGGCCAGCAGCGGGCCGAGCACCCGGCGCCGCAGTGCCGCGCGCAGCCCGGCCGGCGCACCCGCCAGCAGCAGCTCGTGCGCCGCCACTTCACCGGCCCGGACCACCGCCACCCGGCCCGGCTGCCGTGCCGCCACCGCCAAGGCGTACCGCGCGCTCTCCGCGGCCTCCGCCCGCGGTCCCGGATCGCCGACCCCGCACAGGAGCCGCGCCGCCCGCAGCAACGGCTCCACAATGGACAAGCCCGCGGGCTGGAACCGCGCGACAGCCGCGTAAGACGTGTCACCCGCGGAATCGAACACCACCGCGTCCGGCAGCCACTCGGTCAGCACGTCCCGGCTCTCGTCGCTGCCCTCGGTCCGCAACGCGACGACGCACACCTCCTCGGGCAGCGACACCGCCGGCGGCACGGCCCGCGCCCGGGTGACCCCGACGAGCCCCGCCACCTCCTCGGTCAGCTCCGCCTGCGCGGTGCTCACCGGCCCGCCGACGGCGATCAGCCACGGCACCGCGTGCCTGCCCTCGACCGGGAGCACGGTCAGCGGTCCCGGCTCGCGTGCCGCGTACCGGCGGACCACCTCCTCGGGCGGCATCGGCAGCGGGGCCGTCCCCGCGACGAGCCGGCCGAGGCCCGACAGCACCCAGCAGGGCAGCCCGAGTTCCGCCGCGGCGCGCTCCACCAGCGTCTCCACCGGGGCCTCGGCCGCCGCCTGCAAACGTTTGCGCGCACTGTCGGACGCCGCCGCCAGCGCCAGCACGACCTGCTCGGTGATCACCGAAAACGACAGGTCGGCCGGCACTTCCAGGAGCGGGATCCGGTGGCGGACGCAGGCGTCGACCACGTCGTCCGGGATGCCGCCGGAGTCGGCGCCGGACGCGGCCAGCGCCGCCGCGCCCGACCGGGCCAGCGCGGCCACGAACGGTTCGGCGTCCCCGGGCGCGTGCCACCAGAGCAGGCCGGACAGCACCAGCTCACCGGCCGACAGGTACCGTCCGGGGTCGGACAGCTCCGTGACGTAGATGCGCGTCACCGGCCGGTCGAGCAGGTCGGTCCCGGCCCGCGGGCGCAGCCGCAGCCCCGGCAGGTCCAGCAGAGTTTTCACGGTCGTCATGAGGCTTGTAGGAAAGCACAAACGCGCCCGGGTCCGCTCCCGTGCGGTTCATGCGTGCTGCCGTTGCCGCCCGGCCGTGATCCGTCGTCTACTGGTCTATCGCACCCGCGAAGGAGCACCTCTCTGAAGGAGAACCAGTGGAGTTCCTGCGTCCCGCGACGCTCGCCGAGGCGCTGGCCCTCAAGGCCGAGCGGCCGGACGCGGTGCCGATCGCCGGCGGCACCGACGTCATGGTCGAGCTCAACTTCGACCACCGGCGCCCGGCAGCCCTCCTCGACCTGACCCGGGTCCCCGAGCTGGCGCAGTGGTGGTCCACATCGGACGGCACGGTCCGGCTCGGCGCCGGCGTCCCCTACTCCCGCGTCATCGCCGAACTGGGTGAATCCGTCCCCGCGCTGGCCATGGCCGCCCGCACGGTCGGGTCGCCGCAGATCCGCAACCGCGGCACGGTCGGCGGCAACCTCGGCGCCGCCTCGCCCGCCGGCGACACCCACCCGGTGCTGCTCGCCCTGGACGCGCGGGTCGAGGTCGCGTCCGTCCGGGGGACCCGGATCCTCCGCGCGGAGGATTTCTACGTCGGCGTGAAACGGCACGCGCTGGCCCCGGACGAGCTGATCACCGCCGTCCACCTGCCCGGCCACGCCGGGCCGCAGCAGTTCGCCAAGGTCGGGACGCGCAACGCGATGGTCATCGCGGTCTGCTCCTTCGCGCTGTCGCTCCGGCAGGGCGAGGTCGGCGCGGCGATCGGCTCCGCCGCCCCGACCCCGCGCCGCGCCCGGGAGGCCGAGGCCTTCCTGGCCGCCGAGCTGCCCTGGACGTCACCCGAACCGCTGCCGGACTCGCTGAAACGCCGCTTCGGCGACCTGGTCGGCGCCGCCGCCCGGCCGATCGACGACGTCCGCGGCAGCGCCGCGTATCGGAAGCACGCGCTGGGGGTACTCGCGCGGCGTACGTTGACCTGGGCCTGGGACGAACACCGGACGGGGGAGCGCGCATGCGCCTGAATGTCACGATCAACGGCGAGCAGCGCCAGGCGGACGACGTCTGGGAAGGCGAAAGCCTGCTGTACGTGCTGCGGGAACGGCTCGGCCTCCCGGGCTCCAAGAACGCCTGTGAGCAGGGCGAATGCGGCTCCTGCACGGTCTACCTCGACGACGTCCCGGTGTGCGCCTGCCTGGTCGCGGCCGGGCAGGCCGAGGGCCGCGTGGTCCGCACGGTCGAGGGCCTCGCCGACGGCGACGCGCTCGACCCGGTCCAGCAGTCCTTTGTGGACGCGGGGGCCGTGCAGTGCGGCTTCTGCACCCCCGGCCTGGTCGTCGCCGCGCACGACCTGCTGAACCGCGTCCCCGATCCGAGTGACGAGGAGATCCGCGAAGCGCTGGCCGGCAACCTCTGCCGCTGCACCGGCTACGAGAAGATCCTCGACGCGGTGCGTGCCGCGGCCAAGGGAGGTGTGGCGTGAGGACGCTCATCGCGAACGCGGCGATCGCCACCGTCAGCGGTCCCGAACACAAGTCCGGGCACGTCGTCGTCGAGAACGACCGGATCGCCGAAGTCGGCGAAGGCGTCTACACCGGCGAGTTCGACGAGCGCGTCGAGGCCGAAGGCTGCCTGGTCACGCCCGGCCTGATCAACACCCACCACCACCTCTACCAGTGGGCGACCCGCGGGATGGCGGCCGACCACACGCTCTTCGAGTGGCTGGTCGCGCTCTACCCGGTCTGGAGCCGCCTCGACGACGAGATCACGCACGCCGCGGGCACCGCCGGGATGGCGCGGCTGGCGCTGACCGGCTGCACCACCGTCGCCGACCACCACTACGTCTTCCCGCGCGACGGCGGCGACCAGGTCGCGGCGCTGGCCGCGGCCCGCCAGCGCGTCGGCGTCCGGCTGCACGTCGTGCGCGGGTCGATGGACCGCGGCGAATCCGACGGCGGCCTCCCGCCGGACAACCTCGTCGAGACGACCGAGGGCGCGCTGACCGGCACCGAAGCGGCCATCGACCGCTTCCACGACGACTCCCCGGCCGCCCACCTGCAGATCGCGGCGGGGCCCTGCTCGCCGTTCTCGGTCACCGAGCGGCTGATGTCCGGCGCGGCCGAGCTGGCCCGCCGCAAGGGCGTCCGGCTGCACACGCACCTCGCGGAGACCGTCGACGAGGAGCGCCAGTGCCTCGCCGAGGTCGGCTGCACGCCCGCCGAGTACGCCGACAAGCTGGGCTGGCTCGCCGACGACGTCTGGCTCGCGCACACCATCCACCTCGCGCCCGAGGCGATCCGCCGGTTCGGCGCGACCGGCACCGGGTCGGCGCACTGCCCGACGTCCAACGGCCGCATCGGCGCCGGCATCGCGCCCGTCCGCGACCTGCTCGACGCCGGGGTCGCGGTCGGCCTGGGCGCCGACGGCGCCGCGTCCAACGAGTCCGGCGGCCTCGGCGAGGAGCTCCACCAGTCGCTCCTGCAGGCCCGCCAGCGCTGCGGGCCCCGCGGCCTGACCACGCGGGAAGCGCTGTGGATGGGCACGATGGGCGGCGCCCGCTGCCTCGGCCGCGCGGCCGACCTCGGCTCGCTCGAGCCGGGGAAGCTCGCCGACCTCGCCGTCTGGGACCTGACCGGGCTCAACTACGCCGGCATCACCGACCCGGTCGCGGCGCTGGTGCTCGGCACCACCCCGCCCCTGCGCCGCCTGTTCGTCGGCGGCAAGGCCGTCGTCGAGGACGGCACCCTGCGCGAAGCCGACGAGTCCGCGATCGCCCGCGAGCTGGCCGCCGCGAGCGCCCGGCTGAGGGAGAGCAGATGACGACGTCCGTCACCTCGCAGACCGCCAACGGCATCGGGACCTCGCCGCGGCGGCCCGACGGCACGGTGAAGGTGCGCGGCGAGTTCGCCTACTCCTCGGACCTGTGGCACGAGGACATGGTGTGGGGCGTGACGCTGCGCAGCCCGCACCCGTACGCGCGGATCACCGGCATCGACATCGCGGAAGCCCTCGCCGTGCCCGGCGTCCACGCGGTGCTGACGCACGAGGACGTCCCCGGCGTCAACCGGTACGGCCTCGAGCACGCCGACCAGCCGGTGCTCGCCTCTGACGTCGTGCGCTACCAGGGCGAGCCGGTGGCGCTGGTCGCCGCCGACCACCCGGAGACCGCGCGCCGCGCGATGAAGCGAATCAAGGTCACCTACGAAGAGCTGGAGCCGGTGACGGACTCCGAAGCGGCCGTCGCGGGCGAAGGGCCTTCGCTGCACTCCGGTGGCAACGTCGTGCGGCACGTGAAGATCCGCCGCGGCCCGCAGGACCTCGACGCCGACGTCGTCGTCTCCGGTGTCTACGAAGTCGGTATGCAGGACCAGGCGTTCCTCGGGCCGGAGTCCGGGCTCGCCGTGCCGGACACCGAAGGCGGCGTCGACCTGTACGTCGCCACGCAGTGGCTGCACGTCGACCAGCAGCAGATCGTCGCCGCGCTGGGCCTGCCGGTCGAGAAGGTGCGGCTGACGCTCGGCGGCGTCGGCGGGGCGTTCGGCGGCCGCGAAGACCTGTCGATGCAGGTGCACGCCTGCCTGCTGGCGCTGCACACCGGCAAGCCGGTGAAGATGGTCTACAACCGCGAAGAGTCCTTCTACGGACACGTCCACCGCCACCCGGCGAAGATGTACTACGAGCACGGCGCCACCCGCGACGGCCGGCTCGTGTACGTGAAGACGCGCCTGTACCTCGACGGCGGCGCGTACGCGTCCTCGACGGGCGCGGTGGTCGCGAACGCGGCGACACTCGGCGTCGGACCGTACAAAGTGGACAGTGTCTCGGTGGACTGCTGGGGCACGTACACCAACAACCCGCCGTGCGGCGCGATGCGCGGCTTCGGCGCGGTGCAGGCGGCCTTCGGCTACGAGTCGCAGATGGACAAGCTGGCAGCCGCCTGTGGACTGGATCCCGTCGACATCCGCGTCCGCAACGCGATGAGCGAGGGCGACCTGATGCCCACCGGCCAGGTCGTCGACGCGGAAGCGCCGGTCGCGGAGCTGCTTTCCCGGGTGCGGGAGATGCCGCTGCCCCCGGAGCGGCCCTTCGACCTGCGGCACATGCCGGGCGGGGTGTCGAACACGACGCACGGCGAGGGCGTCGTCCGCGGCGTCGGGTACGCCGTCGGGATCAAGAACGTCTGCTTCTCCGAAGGCTTCGACGACTACTCGACGGCCCGCGTGCGCCTGCAGGTGGTCGGCGGCGAGCCGGCCGCGACCGTGCACACCGCGGCCTGCGAGGTCGGCCAGGGCCTGGTGACGGTCATGCAGCAGATCGTCCGCACCGAACTCGGCGTCGACCGGGTGACGGTGCTGCCGATGGACACCTCGATCGGCAACGGCGGCTCGACGTCGGCGTCCCGCCAGACGTACGTCACCGGCGGCGCGGTGCAGGCCGCCTGCGTGGCGGTGCGCGCGCGGCTGCTGTCCCGCTTCGACCAGCGGGTGCGGGTGGTCGGCGGCAAGGTCGTCGCGGCCGACGGCCAGGTGGTCGCGGACCTGGTGGACGTCCTCGGCGACGACGTCCACGACGAGACGGTGGAGTGGCGGCACCGCCCGACGTCCGCGCTGGACCCGGAAACCGGCCAGGGCACCGCGCACGTGCAGTATGCGTTCGCCGCGCACCGGGCGGTCGTGGACGTCGACACCGAGCTGGGCCTGGTCAAGGTGGTCGCGCTGGACTGCGCCCAGGACGTCGGCAAGGCAGTGAACCCCCAGGCCGTGCTGGGCCAGATCCAGGGCGGCTCGGCGCAGGGGCTCGGGCTCGCGGTGATGGAGGAGATCCAGACGTCCGGCGGGAAGATCCGCAACCCGTCCTTCACCGACTACCTGATCCCGACGGTGCTGGACATGCCGCCGATGACCATCGACGTCCTGGAGCGCCCCGACCCGCACGCGCCGTACGGCCTGCGCGGGGTGGGCGAGCCACCGACGATCTCCTCGACCCCGGCGATCGTGGCGGCGATCCGGGCCGCGACCGGGCTCGCGCTCACCCGCGTCCCGGTGCGGCCGGAGCACCTCACCGGGACATGAGCGTCTTGGCCACCTCGACGGTCGCGGCGCCGGCGACGGCCATCGCTTCGGTGTCGCGCAGCGACCGGCAGAGCACGAACGCGCCTTCGAGGTTGTTGACGGCGGTGATGGTCAGCGTCCGGGCGGCTTCCGCGCTGAGCCCGAAGGCCGCGAACTTTTCGGTCCCGGCGTCGATCCAGGCGGTGAAGACGTCGGCGGTGGCCTGCCGCAGCGGCTCGTTCGTGGCGGCCGCCTCCAGGGCGACGGTCGCGATCGGGCAGCCTTCGACGTAGCCGGTGGCTTCGAGCGTGGCGATCCCGGCGGCGAAGAAGGCCTCGATCCCGCTGACGAGGTCTTCGGCCGGTGTGATGAAGAGGTCGAACAGCGCGATGTACGCCAGACCCGAGGTGCGGATGACCTCCTCGCCGAGCTGTTGCTTGCCGCCGGGGAAGAAGTGGTAGAGCGACCCGAAGGGCGCGTTGGCCTCGGAGACGATCTGCTTCAGCCCGGTGCCGGCGTAGCCGTTGCGCCGGAACAGCTCGGCGCCGGCGGCCATGATGCGGTCCTTGGTCCCTGCCACGGAGCCGAGGATACGCGGCCGGTAGAGCGTTCTATCAAATCCGGGTTGTCCACAGGTTGGCCGGGCTGTGGGCGCGGGTCCGAAACGTCATGAAAGAGTCGTTCATGACGTCGGACGTCATGAACGACTCTTTCAGTGCGTCGGCGACGGCTCCACCGCTCAGTGGAGGTCCCAGGCCGGGCCCGGGTCCTCGGCGTCGTCGCGCAGGATGGTGCCCTCGATCAACCCGTACGGCCGGTCCGCCGCGTAGAACACCTCGTTGTCGTTCTTCAGCCCGAACGGGCTCAGGTCCACCAGGAAGTGGTGCTTGTTCGGCAGCGACAGCCGAACCTCGGCCACCTCCGGGCGGGCCTCCAGCACCGCCGCGCCCATCGCGTACAGCGTCTGCTGCAGCGAAAGGCTGTGCTTCGTCGCGAACGTCTCCAGCATCACCCGCCGGACTTCGCGGTGTGATTCCGCCCAGTCGGCTTCCTCGCCCTGGTAGCGCCACCGGGCCGTGACGGCCGTGGCCAGGATGCGGTCGCCGGTCTCGGCGAGCGTCGTGTACTGGTCGCGGGGGAAGCCGTGGAACTCCGAGCCGGTCGACTTGAGCAGCGTCAGGCCGTCGATGCCGGACACCACCCACGCGCGGCCGCCCTGCACCGTCACCGCGGTCGTGCGCCGCTCGTTGCCGGAGCGGCTGAACGCGTGGTCGTGCGGCGAACCACCGACCGCGATCCGGTCCCAGCCGTGCTCGTCGATCTTGATCCGGGCGCCCGTGATGTTCTCCTGCGTGCCCACGAAGTGCCTGGCCAGGCGCAGGCCGAAGTCCTCGATCTCGCCGACCGGTGCCTCCTTCGCGAAGGCGTACACCGTGTTCTTCTGCGTGTCGGTCGCCAGCACGCCGGCGTTGTCGCCGGTCAGGTGCGTCGCGGCCAGCTCGCCGCGCAGCGACGTCGACACCGTCAGGTCCTTGAGGTGGTGCACCGGGCCGTCGCGGCGCACCGTGACCAGGCGGACCTCCGCCTTGCCGTACTGGTTGGGGCCCAGGGTGATGGCCACGGTCAGCTCCCTCGGTAGGTCGAATAGGCGAACGGGCTGAGCAGGAGCGGCACGTGGTGGTGCGCCGCGGGGTCGGAGATCCGGAACGTCAGCGCGACCTCCGGGAAGAACGCGGCCGGGCCCAGGTAGGCGCCGGTGTCGAAGACCAGGCGGTAGCTGCCAGGGGCAAGGGTTTCCGGGCCGAGGTCGCGGATGCGGCCGTCGGCGTCGGTGCGGCCCTCGGCGATCAGCTCGCCCTCGGCGGTCTCGAACCGGACGGCGATCCCCGCGGCGGGGCGCCCGGCCGCCGTGTCGAGGACGTGGGTCGTCACGAGGCTCACGCCGCCACCGCCTTGGTCAGCCGCAACGAGGCGATCTTCAGCAGCTCCCGGCCGGCGACGGCCAGTTCGGTCGCCGGGTCGTTGTGCAGCCGTTCGCGGAGGATCTTCAGCAGCTCGTCGCCGCTGCGGCCGCCGGCGCAGACGAGGTAGACGTGGCCGAACTTGGCTTCGTACTCGGCGTTCGCCGCGGCGAACGCGTCCGGATTGTCCACACCGGACTGTTCGGAACGCGCGAAGCCGCCCGCGGGTTTCTCTCCGATCCGCGGGTGCGCGGCCATCGCCTGCCGGATCTCGTCGCTGTTCAGCGGCAGGTCGGCGGCGGCTTTCAGCGCGTCGAGATCGGCGTACGGGCGCCCGGCGAGCACGGCGTCGACCCACCGGGGCACGGCGAGGCACTCCGTCAGCAGCGGCCGGACGTCGGTGGTGTTGAACTCGGTGAGCAGCACGGGCTGACCGTACGTCGGCGCCGGAGTTCCGTCAACATTTTGTTGAAAGACCTGGTCAGTCGGCTTCCCGGTTGAGGTAGTTGTAGACGGTGAACCGCGTGACGCCCAGCGCGTCGGCCACCGACGAGACGGATTTCCGCAGGCCGAAGGCGCCGCGTTCGCGCAGCAGCCGCACCGCGCGCTGCTTGCCCGCGCGGTCGAGTTCGCCCAGTCTGGCGCCCAGTTCCCGTTCGACGTCGGCGATCAGCCGGGCCAGGGCGTCGTTGAGCTCGACGACGGGCGCGCTGCCCGGGTCGTCGGCCCGGCGCAGCTGCAGCGTGACCCGCGTGGCGCCACCGTCCAGCGCCGCCTTCGCGATGGCCGGGAGGGCTTCGAGCAGCTCCTTCGCGTCGCCGCGGGCGAGGGTGCCGAGCGGGCCGAAATCGGTGTCCAGCCCGGCTTCCGCGGCGGCGTCCCTGGCGGCGACGGCGTGTTCGGGCGGCGAACCTTCGCCGTGGAACGGTTCGCTGGTGAACTCCGCTTCTAGCCGCACGAAGATGACCGTAACGCGCGACGTCCGTCGTTGACGAGCGGCGCGCGCCGTGGTTACTGTCGTTGTGCGAAACCGCCTTTCCGTTCTGTGAAATCGGCGGTGTCATTCCTCCCGACGAAGGGCTTCGGATGGATCTTGTGGTGCGCGCCGCCCGGGCCGTGACGCCCGAGGGCGAGGTCCCGGCGACCGTCGGCGTCGACGGCGGCCGGATCGTCGCGGTCGAGCCCGCCGGCACGGCGCTGGCCGGCGACCGCGTCCTCGACCTCGGCGACGACGTCGTGCTGCTGCCCGGACTGGTCGACACGCACGTTCACGTCAACGACCCCGGCCGCGCCGAGTGGGAAGGCTTCGAGACGGCGACCCGCGCGGCCGCGGCGGGCGGGGTGACCACGATCGTGGACATGCCGCTGAACAGCCTGCCGCCGACCGTCGACGTCGCGGCCCTGGAGGTCAAGCGCAAGGCGGCGGCCGGCCGGGTGCACGTCGACGTCGGGTTCTGGGGCGGCGCGATCCCGGGCAACGTCGGCGACCTGCGGGGCCTGCACGACGCCGGGGTGTTCGGCTTCAAGTGCTTCCTGCTGCACTCCGGCGTCGACGAGTTCCCGCCGCTCGACCCGGCCGGGCTCGACGAAGCGTTGCGGGAGCTGAGTTCCTTCGACGCGCTGATGATCGTCCACGCCGAAGACGCGCACGAGATCGACGACGCACCCGAACCACACGGCGGTCGCTATGTCGACTTTCTGCAGTCGCGGCCGCGCGAAGCCGAGAACCTCGCGATCTCGCAGGTGATCGACGCGGCCCGGCGCCACTCCGCGCGGGCGCACATCCTGCACCTGTCCTCTTCGGACGCTTTGCCGCTGATCGCGTCGGCGCGGCGTGACGGCGTCCGGCTGTCGGCGGAGACCTGCCCGCACTACCTCAGCTTCGTCGCCGAGGAGATCCGCGACGGCGCCACGCAGTTCAAGTGCTGCCCGCCGATCCGCGAGGCGGCCAACCGCGAGCTGCTCTGGCAGGGCCTCGCCGACGGCGTGATCGCCACGATCGTCAGCGACCACTCGCCGTGCACGCCGGAGCTGAAACGCTTCGACAGCGGCGACTTCGGCCAGGCGTGGGGCGGGATCTCCAGCCTGCAGCTGGGGCTGCCGGCGATCTGGACGCAGGCGCGGCAACGCGGGTTCGCGCTCCCCGACGTCGTCCGGTGGATGGCCGAGCGCCCGGCCGCGCAGGCCGGGATGCGCCGCAAGGGCCACCTCGCGGTGGGCTACGACGCCGACTTCTGCGTGTTCGCGCCGGACGAGGCGTTCGTGGTCGACGTCGCGAAACTGAAGCACCGCAACCCGGTCAGCGCCTACGACCGGCGGCCGCTCGCCGGCGTCGTGCGCTCGACCTGGCTGCGGGGCACCGAAATCACCGGCGACGAGCCGCGCGGCGCGCTGCTCACCCGGGGCAACTGCTGAAAGGGAGACCGTCGTGTCCGACCGTCCGGAGTGGACAGAACTGCCCGACCTCGCCTCCCGCCGCTTCGGCGGCACGGTGATGTGGGCGACCGACGAGCTGTTCGCCGAGAAGGAGAACCTGGTCAACCCGTGGGTGCCGGCGCACCGCGCGGAGACGTTCGGCCCGAAGGGCCAGGTCTACGACGGCTGGGAGACCCGCCGCCACCGCGAACCGGGCGACGACCAGGCCATCGTCCGGCTCGGCCTGGCCGGTACGGTCACCGGCGTCATCGTCGACACGGCGTTCTTCAAGGGCAACTACCCGCCGTTCGTCTCGGTCGAAGCGACGTCGCTTCCGGGCTACCCGTCGGCGGCGGAGGTGGCCGCGGCGGAGTGGGACGTCCTGGTCGACCGCGCCCCGGCGTCAGGCCACACGGAGAACTTCTACGCGGTCAACGGCTCGCGGCGCTACACGCACGTCCGGCTGACGCAGCACCCGGACGGGGGAGTGGCGCGCCTGCGCGTCCACGGCGCGCCGATCCCGGACCCGGCCCTGCTCGACCTGGACGCCCTCGACCTGGCGGCGCTGGAGAACGGCGCGATCGTCACGGGCTGCAGCAACCGGTTCTATTCGTCGCCGAACAACATCCTGTCGCCGGGCCTGGCTGCCCACCAGGCGGAGGGCTGGGAGACGGCCCGCCGTCGCGACGACGGCAACGACTGGGTGACGCTGCGGCTGGCGGGCGCCGGGATCGTCCGGTTCGTCGAGCTGGACACGAGCAACCTGAAGGGGAACGCGCCGGGCTGGGCGTCGGTGAGCGGCCGGGAGACGTACGGCGAGTGGGTTCCGCTGCTGCCGAAGACGCGGCTGCAGCCGGACACGCGCCACCGGTTCGCGCTCCCGGACGGCCCGGAGGTGTCGGAGGCCCGCCTCGACATCTACCCGGACGGCGGCCTGGCACGGCTGCGGTTGTTCGGCCGGCTCACCGAAGCGGGCCGGACGAACCTGAAGGCCCGGTTCGACAAGACGCGCTAGTTCGCGCCGGGCCGGTTGAGGTAGGCGGAGGCCAGCGACAGCACGCAGGCGCAGCCGACGATCGCGCTGACCCACCACTGCATGCCGACGACAACGCTCCAGACGAAGCCCGCCGCCGCAAGGGCGGCGACGAGGAGGTTCCGGAACTGCAGCGGGGTCGGCTTGGCCATGCCGCCAGCCTCTCACGGCCCCTGTCCGGCCCCGCGTTGTGCCCTGTTCTCCGACCCTATGGCCAACTGCGACATCGATGAGGCACTTAGCCATAGGGTCGGAGAACAGCCGCGTCAGACCTCCGCGCGCTGCCCGGGTTCGAGCAGCACGAGCCGGTCGGCGAGCCCCGCCGCGTCGAAGGCTTCCCGCAGCGTGTCCGGTCCCTCGCTGAAGTGTCCCCAGCCCCGGAAGTGCAGCGGAACCACCTTCGCCGCCCCGAGCACCTTCGCGGCCTCGACCGCGTCCACGCTGGTCAGCGTCAGCGGTGCCCCGTCGAACAACGGCGTCCGGGCCGCGCCGGCGAACAGCACCGCGATGTCCACCCGGAACCGTTCCGCGATCTCTCGCACCAGGCCGACCGACGCGTTGTCCCCGCTCACGTACACCGTCGGCAGCCCGTCGCCGGTCAGCACGAACCCCGTCACGTCCCCGGTGAGCCGTGCCGCTCCGGCGGGCCCGTGCAGCGCCGGAACCGCAGTCACGGTGAGGGCCCCGACCTGCGTCGACTCCCACGGCTCCAGGCCCCGCGCCGTCCCGCCGAGCCGCTCGGCCCCGCTCGGCGTGATCAGCGTCAACGGCACCGTCGCCAGGTACGCGCGGCCGCGGTCGTCGAGGTTGTCGGGGTGCTGGTCGTGCGACAGCAGCACCGCGTCCACCGCCCCGACCGCCTCCTCGGTCAGTGCCGAATCCTCGGTCTTGACCAGCACGCGCTCGCCGATCGGGTGGTCGCCGGGCGGGTCGAACGTCGGGTCGGTGAGCAGCCGGACGCCGCCCAGCTCCAGGAGGGCGGTCGGGCCGCCGGAGAACGTGATCCCGAAAGTCATACCCGGGCCAACAGCGGCAGCCGCCGTGGTCTTCCCTACGGCGCCGACTGCCGCCGCGAGCTGATCACGCCCGTGTTGAACCCGGCCAGGTGCAATCCACCGGCGAACCGCGCGTGCTCGATCTTGACGCACCGGTTCATCACGACGTCCAAGCCCGCCGCGCGCGCCCGGTCGGCCACCGGCTCGTGCCACAACCCGAGTTGCAGCCACAGCGTCCGCGCGCCGGCGTCGATGACCTCCTCGGCCACCTGCGGCAGGTCGTCGTGCCTGCGGAAGACGCTGACCAGGTCCGGTTCGCCCGGGACGTCCTTCAGCGACGCGTACACCGGCTTCCCGAACAGCGTGTCCAGCCGCGGGTTGACGAAGGTGACCTCGTAGCGCGTCGACGACAGCAGGTAGGTCGCGACGAAGTAGCTGGGCCGCGCCGGGTTGGCCGACGCGCCGACCAGCGTCACCGACTTCGTCCGCCGCAGGATCGCCCGCCGCTCGACGGCGCCGACGTCGTACGTCATCCGGCCACCGCCTTGCCGAGCGCCTGGTCGAGGTCCCAGAGGATGTCGTCGACGTCCTCCAGGCCCACCGACAGCCGGATCAGGTCGGGGCCGACGCCCGCGGCCGCGAGCTGCTCCTCCGACAGCTGGGCGTGCGTGGTCGACGCCGGGTGGATGACGAGCGTCCGCGCGTCGCCGACGTTCGCCAGGTGCGACAGCAGCTCCACCGACTCGACGAACTTCTCGCCCGCCGCGCGGCCGCCGTCGATGCCGAAGGAGAACACCGCACCGGGTCCCGCGGGCAGGTACTTCCGCGCGAGGTCGTGGTGCGGGTGCGACGGCAGCCCGGCGTAGGACACCCAGGCCACCCGTGGATCCGAGTGCAGGTGCTCGGCGACGGCTTTGGCGTTCGCGACGTGCGCGTCCATCCGCTGCGGGAGCGTCTCGACCCCTTGCAGCAGAAGAAAAGCCGAGTGCGGCGACAGGACCGCGCCGATGTCACGCAGCTGCTCGGCGCGCAGCCGCGTGCAGAAGGCGTACTCGCCGAAGTTCTCCCAGTAGCGGAGGCCGCCGTAGCTGTCGACGGTCTCGGTCATCCGCGGGAACTTCCCGTTGCCCCAGTCGAACGTCCCGGACTCGACGACGATCCCGCCGAGCGTCGTGCCGTGGCCGCCGAGGAACTTCGTCGCCGAGTGCAGCACGATGTCGGCGCCGTGCTCGATCGGGCGGCACAGGTACGGCGTGGCGAGGGTGGCGTCGACGACCAGCGGGATGTCGTGGGCGTGCGCGAGGTCGGCCAGCGCGGCGAGGTCGGCGATGCCGCCGCCGGGGTTGCCGATGACCTCGGTGTAGAGCAGCCGCGTCCGGTCGGTGATCGCGGCGGCGTAGTCGTCGATGCCGCCGCTGACGAAGGTGGTCTCGACGCCGAAGCGCCGGAGCGTGCCGGTGAGCTGGGTGACGGTGCCGCCGTAGAGGCCGCTCGCGGACACGATGTGGTCGCCGGCTTCGGTGAGCGCGCTGAAGGTGAGGAACTCGGCGGCCTGCCCGCTGGCGGCGGCGACCCCGCCGATCGCCCCTTCGAGACTGGCGATCCGCTCTTCGAAGGCAGCCACGGTCGGGTTCCCGATCCGGCTGTAGACGTTGCCGTACTTCTGCAACGCGAACAGGTTCGCGGCGTCGGCGGCGTCTTCGAAGACGAAGCTCGTGGTCTGGTAGATCGGGACGGCCCGGGCGCCGGTCGCGGGGTCGGGCGTGCCGCCCGCGTGCAGGGCGCGGGTGCGGAAGCCCCAGCTGCGTTCACTCATCGCAGCCCACGGTAACCGCAGAATCCCCCGGATGACACGCCTCTCAGGGCGTGGGCGCGGCTACGCTCTGAGTCCGTGACGGTGCGCTGGAGCGTGACGATCGACTGCGCGGACCCCCGCGCGCTGGCGAGGTTCTGGGCGGTCGCCCTCGGCTACATCGAACGGCCGCCCCCGGCCGGGTTCGCGAGCTGGGAAGCGTGGTTCGCCGAGCACGGCGTGCCCGAGGCGGAGTGGGACGACGGCGCGTACCTGACCGACCCGGAGGGCGTCCTGCCGAGCCTGAGCTTCCTCAAGGTGCCCGAAGGCAAGGTCGCGAAGAACCGCCTCCACCTGGACGTCCAGGCCGGCGGCGGGCGCGACGTGCCGTGGGAGACGCGCTGGGAGCGGGTCGTCGAGGCGGTCGCCCGGCTCACCGCCGCGGGGGCGAACGTCCTGCGCGAACACCGGCTGGACGGCCGTCCCGACCACTTCGTGATGGCGGATCCGGAGGGCAACGAGTTCTGCGTGCTGTGAACCGGGTCAGCTCCGCCACGGCAGCACCCGGCCGAACCGGACCAGCTCGCCGTAGGTCGCCGGATCCGGCTCCGCGAACACCAGGTCCAGCACCGCCCGTGCGGCCTCGTCCGGCGTCTGCGCCTGGCTGAAGTCGCTGAACCAGGGCCGCGACGCCCGCGTGTCGACCAGGCCGGGGCAGACCGCCGCCACCAGGGTGCCCTCCGCCAGGTCGGCGTCCCGGCGCTCGGCCGCCACCGCGCGGACCGCCGCGACCTGGGCCACCTTCGACGGCACGTTGATCCACTCCGGCCAGCCCGCCGCGGCGGCCGTGCCGTCGTGGATCGCCGCGCGCCAGTCCTCGACCGCCTTCTCGACGTCGTCCAGCGAGACGCCGTCGAAGCGCGGCCGCAACGGCTCGGGCAGGTGGTTCAGCGTGCCCAGCGAACTGGCCACGACCAGCAGCCGCCCGCCCGGCCGCAGCACCGGCCCGAACGACCGCAGCACCGCGTGGGTGCCGCCGTTGGCGACGTCGATGAAGACGTCGGCCTGCTCGGCCTGCGGGCGGCCCGGGTCGAGCGGGCCGATGGCGTTCGAAATCACGATGTCGGCCGGCTCGGCGAAGCGCGCGACCGCGGCCGCGTCGGAGACGTCGAGGACGTGGCCTTCGACGCGGCTGCGCGTCGCGGGATCGGCGGCGACGGCGGCGGCCGCCGCGGCCACCCGGCCGGCGTCGCGGCCGGTGAGCAGCACGACGTCTTCGGGCGCGAGGCGGGCGGCGAGCCCGCGGACGAGGGCGAAGCCGAGGCCCTGGTTGGCCCCGGTCACCACGGCGATGCGTGTCATACCCGCACGCTAAGCCGGTCCGAGCCATGCGAACAGCGAGAATCGAGCAACCCTGGTATGCGTGAACGTCATGGACTTCGGCGACGTCACCCTGCTCGCCCTGCGCGTGTTCCGCGAGGTCGCCGAGCGCGGTACCCTGACCGCGGCCGCGACGGCGCTCGGCTACACGCAGTCCGCGGTGTCGCGGCAGATCGCGTCGCTCGAACGGGTCACCCGGACGCCCGTGCTGGAACGGCGGCCCGGCGGCGTGCGCCTCACCGCCGCCGGGAACGTCGTGCTGCGGCGGGCCGTCGCGGTGCTCGACGAGATCGACGCCGCCGGGCGCGAGCTGGCCGGGCTGCCCGCCGACGCCGGGACGGTCCGGCTGGGCTGGTTCCCCAGCGCGGGCGCGGTGCTGGTGCCCCGCGCCGTCGCCGAACTGCGGCGGACACACCCCGCGGTCACCGTCGTCACCCGGGAAGGCACGACACCGGTCCTCGTCCGGGCGCTGCGCGCGGGCACGATCGACCTGGCGGTGCTCGGCTCGGCCCCGCCGTTCCGCCCGCCGGACGCCGAGACGCCCGCACTGCGCCTGGAGACGCTCGCCGAGCGCACCCTCTGCCTCGCCGTGCCCGCGGGCCACCCGCTGGCGGGCGCCGGCCCGGTCGACGTCGCGGACCTGCGCGGGCAGCGCTGGATCGCCGCGCCGTCGGCGGGGGAGGGGACGCTGATGGGCGTGTGGCCGGGCCTCGACGAGCGTCCCGAGATCGCCCACACCGCCCGCGACTGGCTGGCGAAGCTGAACCTGGTCGCCGCGGGCTGCGGGCTGACGACGTTGCCCGCCTCGCTGGCCGAGGCCGTGCCGCCGGGGGTGCGGGTGCTGGCCGTGCGCGGTGGCCCGGCCGAGCGGCGGCGGGTGGTGCTGGCGCGCCTCCCCGGCCCGGTGCCCGAACCCGCGGCGCTGCTGGCCGACGTCCTGCGCCGCGTCGCCGCCGGATGACCCGGATCACTCCCGTTCCGGTCACATCGGCCGCCGCCGTGGGGTCTACTCCTACGACGGCGAACGGAAGGAACCGGACACAGTGGACGCGTTGACCGAGCGGTTCGAGCAGGAGCGGCCGCGGCTGCGGGCGGTCGCCTACCGGATGCTGGGTTCGGCGGCCGAAGCCGACGACGCGGTCCAGGAGGCCTGGCTGCGGTTCCACCGCACCGACGCGAGCGAGATCGACAACCTCCCCGCGTGGCTGACCACGGTGGTCGCCCGGATCTGCCTGTCGCTGCTGCGCACCCGCCGCACCCACCGCGAGGAGCCCCTCGACGGGCAGCCCGAGCCGGACGACGACCGCCGCGACCCGGAGCAGGAGGCCGAACTCGCCGACTCCGTCGGGCTGGCGCTGCTCGTGGTCCTCGACGCGCTGGGCCCGGCCGAGCGCGTCGCGTTCGTGCTGCACGACATGTTCGCGGTGCCCTTCGACGAGATCGCGCCGGTGATCGGCAAGACCCCGGCCGCCACCCGGCAGCTCGCCAGCCGCGCCCGTCGCCGGGTGAAGGGTGGCGAGGCGGCCGACGCGGACCTGCCCCGGCGCCGCAAGGTCGTGGAAGCCTTCCTGGCGGCGTCCCGCGGCGGTGACTTCGAAGCCCTCCTGGCCCTGCTCGACCCGGATGTGGTGCTGCACGCCGACCGGTTCGCCGGCCCGAGCCCGGCGCCGATCGTGCTGCGCGGCGTCGAGAGCGTGCGCCGCGGCGCGATTCTGGCGTCCGAACGGGCCCGTGCCAGCGAGCTCGCCCTGGTCGACGGCACGCCGGGCCTGCTCATGGTCCGCGAGGGACGGCTCGCGGTGGTCCTGAAGTTCCAAGTCGACGCCGACCGCATCACGGGCATCGAGGTCATCGCCGATCCGGAGCGGCTGGCCGCGCTGGAGCTGGCGGTGCTCTAACCCAGTGCGGCGCGAAGGCGTGCTTCGCGCTCTGACGGTGTCTGACGCGGGCAGCTCACGCACTTGGGGTTGCCGACTTCGTAGATCAGGCAGCACGAAGCGCGCCGTACGGCGGGGGTGCGGCCGACGCGCACGAAGCGCGGCTTCGGCAGGCCCAGGTCGATCGCGGCGACCAGGGGCTCGGCGAGGGCCATCGCGCGTTCCGGGTCGGGCGTCCAGAGCAGCCGGTTGCCGATGGAGTCGGTGGCGATCGCGCCCAGCGCCCGCTCCCGCGCCCCGCTGACGGCGGCGATGGTGGCGATCGCCGTGCCGAGGGCGCCGGTGAGCGCGGCGCCGAGCTCGGGGAGGCCGCCGTCGAGGGCGCGGGTGGACCGGGCGCCCAGGAACCGCCCGTCGGCGACGAGGTCGAGCTCCACGGCGTCCAGCGACGGATCCACCGGCTGCCCGGCCACCAGGCCTGCCACCGCCGGGGCCACGAGGACCGACGACAGCGAGTACCACCAGATCGTCCCCAGCACCTCGGGCCGCGCGCAGCCGTAGAGCTTCGCCGCGCCGCCGATGCGGGCCCGCACCCAGTCCTCGTCCGCGAGCCGGGCGGCCGACACGGTCCAGTCGGGCTTCACCCCTTCCTCCGGTACGTGGAGACGGTGAACGACAGCGTGACGGCTTGCGGCTCGCTCAGCGCGTCAAGGCGTTCCCGGCGGCCGTCGCGGTCCAGGTGGAACCCCGCCGGCCCCATCTCGACGGCCTGGCGCACCTGCCGCGGCGTCAGCTCGACCTCGCGCCGCACCTCGGTGCGCCCGGTGCGCGTGAAGTACTCGCCGAGGGTGGCGTCGAGACGCTCGTCCTTGCGCTCGTCGACGGCCAGGACCAGGTCGCCGAGCTCGCGCAGGTGGTCCGGGGCGGGCGCGGCGACGACCAGGAGGCCGTCCGGCCGCAGCACGCGGTGGAACTCGGGGCCGTTGCGCGGCGCGAAGACGTTCAGCACGACCGACGCCACGCCGTCGCCCACCGGCCACGGCTCCCACAGGTTCCACACCGCCGCGCCCAGCCGCGGGTGGGCCCGGGCCGCCCGCCGCAGGGCGACCGCCGAGACGTCCAGCGCGAGGCCGTACGCCTCCGACGCCTCCAGCACGCGCGCGAGGTAGTAGCCCGTGCCCGCGCCGGCGTCGACGACCAGTCCGCCGGCCTCCGCGCAGACGCGGGCCAGTTCGTCGGCGAGGGGTGCGTAGGCGCCCGAGGCGAGGAAGTCCGCGCGCGCCGCCACCATCGGCGCGGTGTCCGCCGTCCCGGCCGGGATTCGCGCGTGCAACAGGTTCACGTAACCCTGTCGCGCTAGATCGAAAGAGTGGCGGTTCCCGCAACGCAGCGTGCGTCCCGCTGCGCCGATCGGGTCACCGCAGACCGAACACCGCAAGGCCGCCACCACCGGGGGTGGCAGTGGGTCATTCCCGTGGTCGGCCGGTGTCATGGAGGTATTCGACCACGACGTTTCGCAACCGGACACTCCAGGAGGGGTCCTGGGAAACCTGGCCGTAACAACGGGGCGCGGACAGTTCACGCGGGCGAAACCTCACGAGCCGCCCCGTGAAACACCGCGCGCCAAAACTGCCAACGCACGAACCCAGGGCACGGGAGGACGATGTGCTGAACGCAGGAGACACCGCGTGGGTATTGGCCAGCGCCGCGCTGGTCATGCTCATGACCCCAGGACTGGCGTTCTTCTATGGCGGCATGGTCCGCGCGAAGAGCGTCCTGAACATGCTGATGATGAACTTCATCGCGCTGGCCGTCGTGGGGGTGCTGTGGGCCCTCTACGGGTTCACGATGTCCTTCGGCGACGACGCGTTCGGAGGCTTCCTCGGTAACTTCCACTTCGCCGGGCTGGAAAACACCTTCGGCAAGCTCGCCGGCTTCGCGGTCGCCGCGACCGACACCACGCCGGCGGTCGCCTGGCCGGGTCCGGACGGCCTGCCCGTCCTCGCGTTCGTGATGTTCCAGCTGATGTTCGCGATCATCACGCCCGCGCTGATCTCCGGCGCCATCGCCGACCGCGCGAAGTTCTGGGGCTGGACGCTGTTCGTCGTCGTCTGGGTGACGGTCGTGTACTTCCCGGTCGCGCACTGGGTGTTCTCCTTCAACGGCTTCATCGGTGAGAACTCGGTCGGCGGCTGGATCGCCAACAACCTCAAGGCACTCGACTTCGCCGGTGGTACCGCGGTCCACATCAACGCCGGTGCCGCGGGTCTCGCCCTCGCCATCGTGCTCGGCAAGCGCAAGGGCTGGCCGAAGGACACCGGCCGTCCGCACAACGTGCCGTTCGTGCTCCTCGGTGCCTCGCTGCTGTGGTTCGGCTGGTACGGCTTCAACGCGGGTTCGGCGCTGGCCGCCAACGACCTCGCCGCCGTCGCGTTCACCAACACCACCGTCGCCACCGCCGCCGCGGTGCTTGGCTGGCTGGTCGTGGAGCAGATCAAGTTCGGCAAGCCGACCACCCTCGGCGCGGCTTCCGGCGCGGTCGCCGGCCTGGTCGCCATCACCCCGGCGTGTGGTTTCGTGAGCCCGCTCGGGGCCATCGCGATCGGCCTCATCGCCGGCGCGGTCTGCGCACTGGCCATCTCGCTCAAGTTCAAGTTCGGCTTCGACGACTCGCTCGACGTCGTGGGCGTCCACCTGGTCGGCGGCATCGTCGGCACGCTGCTGATCGGCTTCTTCGGCACCACGAGCGTCAACGCGCTCGGCGCGGACGGCCTGTTCTACGGCGGCGGGCTCACCCAGCTGGGGCGTCAGGCCGCGGCTGCCGGTGCGGTGCTCGCGTACTCCTTCGTGCTGTCCTTCATCATCGGCTTCGTGATCAAGAAGGCCGGCGGCTTCCGCGTCAGCGCCGAGGACGAGGTCAGCGGCATCGACGAAGCCCAGCACGCGGAGAGCGCCTACGACTTCACCGGGACGGGCGGTGGTCTCGGCCACCCGAACACCATCCCGGTCAAGTCCACCCCGGCCGCGAAACTCGAGGAGAGCAAGGCATGAAGCTCATCACGGCGATTGTCAAGCCGTTCACGCTCGACGACGTCCGCTCCGCGCTGGAGCAGCTGGGCGTACTGGGCATGACGGTCAGCGAGGTCCAGGGCTACGGCCGGCAGAAGGGCCACACCGAGGTCTACCGCGGCGCGGAGTACTCGGTGGACTTCGTGGCCAAGCTGAAGGTCGAGGTCGTCACCGACGACACGAACGTGGAGAAGGTCCTCGAGGCCATCACCACGGCCGCCCACACCGGCAAGATCGGTGACGGCAAGCTGTGGGTGACGCCGGTGGAGACCGTCATCCGGGTACGGACCGGCGAGCGCGGCACGGACGCTCTATAGGCGTCTGGGATGGCCGACGGGGGCGAACTGGTCAAGGCCACCGAGCGCTTGCTCGAGGGCAGGCACGGGAGGCTGGGGGCGTCCGCACTGCGGGCGGCCCTGGTCGACCTCTACGAGTTCTGGCTGGGCAGGGGAGCTTCGGCGGCCGGCGTCGACACCGCGGAACCGGGTGTCGCGCTGGTCGCCGTGGGCGGGCTCGGCCGCCGGGAGCTGGTGCCGTTCTCCGATCTCGACCTGCTGCTGGTGCACAACGGCAACAGCGGCGTCGGCGAGATCGCGGACGCGCTCTGGTATCCCCTGTGGGACGCGAAAGTCGGGCTCGACCACTCGGTCCGCACGCCGGGTGAGGCGCTGAAGGTCGCTTCGGAGGACCTGCGCGTGGCCATGGGCCTGCTCGACGCCCGGCACCTCGCCGGGGACGCCGAGCTGAGCGGCCGCCTGGTGTCCGCGGCGCGCGACCAGTGGCGGCGCACGGCGCGCAAGCAGATCCCGGACATGACGGCGTCGGTCCGGCAGCGCTGGGCGCGCAGCGGCGAGATCGCGCAGTCCGCCGAACCGGACCTCAAGCACGGCCGGGGCGGGCTGCGGGACTTCGCCGTCCTGGAAGCACTGGCCGCGGCGCAGCTCACCGCGCGTCCGGGCGAGGAACTCCTGGAAGCGAAGGGACTCCTCCTCGACGTCCGCACCGAGCTGCGGCGCGAGATCCGGCGCGAACGGGACGTGTTGTCCGCGCCGGAGGCCGAACTGGTCGCCGCCGAGCTCGGCTTCGGCGACCGGTTCACGCTGGCCCGCAAGCTTTCCGGAGCGGGCCGCACGATCGCGTACGCGCTGGACGTCGCGCTCCGGTCCACTGTGGAGCCTCCACGGTCGCGCTTCGGGCGGCGTCCTTCGCGGACGCCGCTGGCGGAAAACGTGGTGCTGCACGGGAACGAGGTCGCGCTGGCCCGCGACGCGGTTCCGGCGAAGGACCCGGCGCTGCTGCTGCGCGTCGCGGCGGCGTCGGCCCGCACGGGCAAGCCGATCGCGCTCGGCACGCTCAAGGCGCTGGCCGAGTCGGCGCCGGAGCTGCGCGCGCCGTGGCCGGCCGAAGCGCTGAACGCGCTGGTCGAGCTGCTGGGCGCGGGCGAAGGCCTGGTCGACGCGGTCGAGTCGCTCGACCGCACGGGCCTGTGGTCCCGGCTGTTCCCGGAGTGGGGCGCGGTCCGCGACCTGCCGCCGCGCTCGCCGGTGCACCAGTGGACGGTCGACCGGCACCTGATCCGCACCTGCGTCGAGGCGGCCAAGCTGACCACCACGGTGTCGCGGCCGGACCTGCTGCTGATCGGCGCGCTGCTGCACGACATCGGCAAGGGCCGCGACGCGGACCATTCCGAGCTGGGCGCCAAGATCTCGGCCCAGGTCGCGGCCCGGCTCGGGCTGTCCGCGGCCGACGCGGCCACGGTGTCGTCGATGGTCCGCCACCACCTGCTGCTGCCGCACACGGCGACGCGGCGCGACATCAGCGAGCCGGCGACGGTGGCGCGCGTGGTGAAGACCCTGGACAGCGACATCGTCCTGGTCGAGCTGCTGCACGCGCTGACCCAGGCCGACTCACTGGCGACCGGCCCGGGGGTGTGGACGGACTGGAAGGCCCGGCTGCTGGCGGAGCTGGTGTCGGGCTGCGAGGAAGTGTTGCACGGCAAGGGGTTCACGGCCCCGTCGCCGATGGACGACGAACAACGCGAGCTCGTCGCCTCGGCGGCGGCGTCGGGCACGGGCGAAATCCGGATCAGCTCGCACGGCAAGGTGGTGACGGTCCTGCTGGCGGTCCCGGCCCGGGCGGAGCTGCTGGCCCCGGCGGCGGGCGTGCTGGCCTTGAATTCTTTGGAGGTCCATTCGGCGGTCCTGCGCGGCCACGACGGCGGCCGGGCGGGGGTGTTCACGGCGTCGCCGAAGTTCGGGTCACTGCCGGACGCGACGTTGTTGCGCGAGCAGTTCGCCCGCGCGGTGGCGGGCACTTTGCCGCTGACCCAACGCCTGGCGGCGAAGGAGCGCGACTACGGGTCGCCGGCTCCGGTGGCGCCGAAGGTGCTGTGGTTCGACGACGAGACGACGGGCCCGGACACGGTGGTCCTGGAGCTTCGCGCGGCCGACCGGATCGGCTTGCTGTTCCGGGTGGCGGGCGCGTTGCGCCGCTGCGGCGCGGAGGTCCGCTGGGCCAAGGCATCAACGCTGGGCGGCGCGGTGGTGGACTCGTTCGCGGTGACACCGAAGAGCGGCCGCATCGAACCGGGCTGGCGCCGCGAGGTGGAGCAGGCAGTACTGGCCGCAGCTTCCTGACCGGCTCGGCCCCAAACGCCCCAATGTGGCGTTGGTTGCGTCCAACGCACCGAACGCCACATTGGGTGCGCTGGATGCACCGAACGCCACATTGGGTGCGTTGGATGCACCGAACGCCACATTGGGTGCGCTGGACGCACCGAACGCCACATTGGGGCGCATGGGGCTAGGCGGGCGCTCCGACCCAGCGGCGCAGGGCCTCGTCGAGGCCCGGCCCGCCGTCCCACACGACGTACCCGTCCGGCCGGACGAGCCGAGGTGCCGCCCCCTCGCGGCCCTCGACCCGTCCGGTCCACCCCGCCGGCACCGCGGCGCCGACCAGGACCGCGCGGCCGTCCGGGCCCGCCGGGTCGTCCGCCCGTCCGATGACCCCCGCGTACGTCACGCCGAGGCCCGACAGCTCCGCGGCGACCGCGCGGCGGGCCTCGGGCACCGCCAGCAGCTCCGTGACCACCGCCCGGACCGCCGCCGCGTCCGGGTCGGGCACGCCCAGCACTGCCTGGGCCCTCGTGCTGACCAGCACCCGCGCCGCGATCGGGTGGCGTTCGTCGTGGTAGCTGTCGAGCAGCCCGTCCGGTGCCGTGCCGTGGACCGTCGCCGCCAGCTTCCAGCCCAGGTTGGCCGCGTCCTGCAGGCCCAGGTTCAGCCCCTGGCCGCCGACCGGGAGGTGGATGTGCGCCGCGTCGCCGGCGAACAGCACCCGGCCGTGGCGGTAGCGCTCCAGCTGCCGGGACGCGTCGCCGAACCGCGACGCCCACAGCACCTCGCCCAGGACGACGTCCGGCCCGTGCGCCGCGGTCAGCGCCCGCTGCACCTCGCCGGCCGTGACCGGCGCGTCGCGGCCCAGCCGGTGCTGCTCCTCGCCGTACACGATCGTGCGGTAGCGGCCCCCGGACAGCGGCAGCAGGTAGCCCGACCCCGACGACGGCAACGTCCAGTCCTCGGCCAGCCTGGCGGGCTTGGCGGCCAGGGTGACGTCGGCGACGACCAGTGAGGTCCGCGCCGGGCGGCCGGGGAACGCGGCACCCAGCAGCGTCCGGACCGTGCTGTGCCCGCCGTCGGCGGCGACCAGCCAGCCGGCCTGGTGCTCGCGGCCGCCCGCGGTGACCGTCACACCCGCGTCGTCCTGGGCGACGGCGGTGACGGCCGCGCCGCGCAGCACCGGTGTGCGCAGCCGGGCCTCGATCGCCGCCGTGACGTGGACCTGCTCCACGCCGAGCTGGTACGGGAAGCGCGTCGGCAGGTCGCGGTAGTCGATCGGGACGCCGGAGAAGTGCCCGGCGGGCAGCTTCGCCCGCACGTGCGGCTCGATCGCCGGGAGCAGGCCCCGGTCGGCCAGCACCTCGACCGACCGCGGCTGCAGGCCGAGGGCCTTCGACTGCGTGGCGGGCTCCGGGGCGCGTTCCAGCACCAGGACGTCGACCCCGGCGCGCTCCAGCTCGAACGCCGTCAGCAGGCCGGTCGGCCCTGCGCCCGCGACCAGGACGTCAGGCATCGAGGTTCTCCTTGCGGAGGTACCAGACGTGCCAGGCGATCAGCAGGCCCAGCGCGCCGAACCAGGCCAGGTTGGTGACCAGCGCGATGAGGTCGATCGGGAGCGCGTAGACGAGCACGACGTGCAGCACCGCGCTGCCCAGCAGCACCGCGCCCCAGGCGGCGGTGTCGATCCGCAGCCCGCGCCGGAACCGGGCGTCGGTGTCCCAGCGGGCCGCCCACGCGTCCGCGCCCTCGGCGCCGCGCTTGACCTCGGCGATCGTGCGGCCGAGCGTCAGCTGCGCGGGACGGCCGACGAAGACCGACACCAGCATCCACGCGCCGAAGAGGCCGCCCAGCGCCGCCGTCCAGCCTTCGCGGATCACCAGCGTGCGCGGGTCGTCCGACAGCAGGCCGAGCACGACCGACAGCACCAGGACGCTGAGCGTGACCAGGGCGACCAGGTCGATCCTGCGGTTGCGGGCGATCGTCCACACCACGTACGGCGCGGCCACCACGATGCCTGCCATCAGCGCCCACCACTGGCTCACGCCCGCGGCACGCAGGCCGTAGAACAGGGCCATCGGCACGATCACTTCGAACACGACGTTCCGCACGTTGGCGCGCACGACCCGCCGCAGCCCGGCGTCGGTTTCCTGCTCGGTCGTCATTCGGGTCCCCCGGTGGATTCGGGTGCGGTCGCCCGCACGTAGAGGTCGGCGAGCTCGCGGCCGATGCGCGTGAGTTCGGCGGGCTCGGGCACGTTCGCCGCCGCGGTGGCGACGACGGCGTCGAGCCCGGTCGTCAAGGCGAGCGCCGTGATCCGGGCGTCGAAGGCGCCGAAGACGCCGGCTGCCTGCCCGGTGCGGAAGTGCTCTTCGAACAGCGCGAGCCGCCCGTCGACGGCGTCGCTCCGGGAGCCGGCGTTCTTGACGAGGTCGATCAGGGCCCGCAGCTCGGTGGCGTGCTCGCCGACGAGCTCGACGTTCGCCTCGACGAAGGCGCGCAGCTGGGCGACGTGCCCGACGGCGGCGTCGATGCGCGGCTGCATGAACGCCCCGGTGATCTCTTCGATCTCGGTGACGCACGCCTTGAGCAGGTCGTCCTTGCCCGCGAAGTGGTAGCTGATCATGCCGGTGCTCGACAGGCCCGCCTGCTTCGCGATCCGGCTGAAGGACGCCTTCGCGTACCCGGCCTCGGCGATCACGGCGATCGCCGCTCGCACGATCTGTGCTCGCCGGCCGGACTCGGTGAAGGTTCTTGCTCGCATGAGCAAAATTTAGCTCAATCAAGCAAATTCGACAAGTCGCCAGGTCAGAGCCCGGATTCGGGGGCTTTGCTCAGGCGGATGCGGTGCCTTCGACGACCTGGTTGCGGCCCGCGTCCTTGGCCCGGTACAGGGCCTTGTCCGCGGCCTGCAGCAGCCGGTCGACGGCCGTGCCGCCGTCCGGGTAGGTCGCGACGCCGATGGAGGCGGACAGGCCGTCGATCGCACGGACGCGGCTGTCGTCCTCGTATTCGACCCGCAGGCCCTCGATCGCCGAGCGGATGCGTTCCGCCACCGCCAGCACCGCGGCCGGGCCGATGTCCGGCAGCAGGACCACGAACTCCTCGCCGCCGAAGCGGCCGACCGAGTCGTAGTCGCGGACGGCGCTCTTGATCGTCGCGGCCACCGCGCGCAGCACCGTGTCGCCCGCCAGGTGACCGTGGCTGTCGTTGATCAGCTTGAAGTGGTCGAGGTCGATCATCAGCACGCCGAACGTGCCGTGCGTGTGGCGCTGCGCCCTGGCCAGTTCGCGTGAAGCGAGCAGGTGCCACCCGGTCGTGTTGAACAGGCCGGTCTTTTCGTCGGTCGTCGCCGCGATCTCCAGCTGCTTGATCAGCACCGCCCGGTGCAGCACCAGCAGCGGCGGCACGATGGCCAGGGTGAGCGCGGGCAGCGTCGCCAGCGTCAGGGCCGTCAGCATGCCCAGGCAGAGCGTCGCGACTTCGAGCAGGTTGTCGCCGAGGCCGCCGAAGAACGCCTTCACCGAGCGGGTCGTGATCGTCAGCGCCGGGATGATGGTGATCGCCGCGACCAGGAAGTACGTCACCGCGGCGAGCGCGATCGCGGTGACCCCGCGCCACCCGGCCGTCAGCGCGGCGGACATGTCGCCGACCCCGAGCCACGCGAGCACCAGGTCGGCCGAGTAGCAGGTGACGACGACGAGCGTGGCGTTCAGCGTCGTCCGGAACGGCGGGACGCGCTTGATCCGCGCCAGGCTGCGCGTGGCGAGGTGCACGTACAGGACGGCGACCAGGGCGGCGCCGAGCGCCGGCGGCAGGAGCAGCACCCCGGCGAACGTCCAGACCGACGTCAGGTTGATGTGCGGGGTGTCCGACACGAGCCGCCGGACGCGTTCGACCTGCCGGCCGAGTTCGGCCTGCAGCACCCCAAGCCCGGCGAGGACGCCGAAGACGGCCAGGTCCCAAGCCCGCACGGGCACGGCCAGCGCCGTCCAGACGGTGGCGGCGAGCGCGACCGACTCGACGAGGAAGCAGTAGAAGATCAGCGATCCGCGCTGCTGCCAGAGGGTCCAGTGAGCAGGGTTCAACGCCCCACGGATCCGTCCCGCGCGGGGTTGGGCCGGACGGGCGCCGTCCATACTCAAGGCGGTGCAACTCCCCTGGGTGATCCGACGATCCGCATCCACCCCACCACACCGGGCGCCCGCGATCGACGGTTGCCACACGTTCGGAGCAGTGAAGGGAGGCCGCCGCCATGCGCAACCGCGAGTCCTGAGCCGTCGTGACCCCCTGTCCGTCCGTGCCGGGAAGGAGAGCCGTCGTGCGCAATCGCGAGTCCTGAGCCCGCTGTGTGTCCTGTTCGTCCGTGCTCGAGAGGAGAGCTGTCGTGCGTAACCGCGAGTCCTGAGCCCGCTGTGTGTCCTGTTCGCCCGCGCCCGAGAGGAGAGCGTCGTGCGCAACCGCGAGTCGTGACCCCGGCCGTACCCCCATTCCGTTCCCGTCCGAGAAAGGAATCGTCACCATGCGCAACCGTGAGTCGTGAACCCTCGTCCGCCGGCCGGGTGGGACGCCTCAGGCGGTCGCGCCGCCGTCGACCACCAGGTCGTGCCCCACGGTGAACGCCGCTTCGTCCGAAGCCAGCCACAGCACCGCGGCGGCCACCTCGGCGGTGGCACCCACCCGGCCCAGCGGAATCGCGTCCTTCAGCCGCTCGGCGCGATCGGCGTCCGTCTCGCCGGGGCGCCGGGACATGTCCGTGTCGGTCGCGCCCGGGCTGACGGCGTTGATTCGGACGCCGTCGGCGATGTGGTCGCGCGCCGCCGTCCTGGTCAGCGCGCTCACCGCGGCCTTCGACGCCGCGTAGGCCGCCATGTTCGGCAGCCTGCCGTGCGCGCCGATGTTCGACGCCATGTTGACGATCGCGCCGCCGCCGTGTGCCCGCATGTGCGCGACCTCGTGCTTCAGGCACAGCCATGTCCCGGTGACGTTCGTGTCGAGCACGGCGCCGAAACCGGCCTCGTCGAGGTCCGCGGCCGGCGCCGGCGCCCCGAGGACGCCCGCGTTGTTGAACGCGACGTCCAGCCCGCCGTGCCGCGCGACGACCGTCTCCACCATCCGCGCCACATCCGCGGAGTCGGTCACGTCGACGGTCACCGCGCTCGCGCCGCCGCCGATTTCCTTGACGGCCGACGCCAGCCGCTGCTCGTCGCGCCCGGCGACGACCACCGTGGCGCCCTCGTCCGCGAACGCCCGCGCCGTCGCCCGTCCGATGCCCGAGCCGCCGCCCGTCACCAGGACGACTTTGCCCGCGAAACGTGCCCCCATCGTGTACCTTCTTTCTGGTCTGATCATTCTCGAATAAGCAGGCGCAGGGCCTGCGAGACGGCCGCGTGCACCCGGTTCGCCGCGTCCGTGCCCTTGCCGAGGACGCGCAGGCCCTGGAGCACGGTGAGCAGGAAACGCGCCAGTGTCGCCGGGTCGCTGTCCTGGGGGAGTTCGTCCTGGGCCTTCGCGCGTTCCAGAGCCATGGTCAGTGCGACCTCGAGGGTGTCCCAGCTGCGTTCCACCACCCGCGCGACTTCGGGATCGTGGGGGAGCAGCTCGATCGCCGCGTTGACGACGAAGCAGCCCATTTTCGTTTCGTCGCCGAGGATCTCCGCCGTGTAGCCGTCGAAAAGACGGCGCACCGCGCCCACCCCGGACCCCGGCTCCGACAGCTGGGCCATCACCCGTGCGTCGGTTCGTTCCGCGTAGCGCTTCAACGCCGTGACGTAGAGGTCGTGCTTCGTGCCGAAGGTGGCGTACAGGCTGGCCTTGGCGACGCCGAGGTGCGTGACGAGGTCGCTGACCGACGTCGCCTCGTACCCCTGCTGCCGGAAGAGCGTGAGCGCGCCGTCGCACGCTTCGCCGACGTCGAACTCCTTGACCCGGGACATGATCGAAACCCTAGCCGTATTGAGAATGATCGGTCAAATATGCGGGCGGCGGTGTGTCGCGTCCGGTGACGCGGCGTGCGGTGGCACTATGGCTGCTTCGACCGGCCCGAGGGGGTGAGCGATGCAGGATCGGCTGACGCTGCCGCCGACCGTCGTCGCCACCCACTTGCGCTCCTGCGCTGAGGAACTCGCCGCCGGACTGCGCTGTGGTGGTCCGGGTGCCACGACGGCCGAGCTCACCGACGTCGTCGCGCAGCTGGTCGCCGGCCAGGAAGCCATCTCCCACGCGCTCGCCGGGCTCGCCGCCCGGGTCGAGGGTGGTTCGGACGCCCTGGCCGCGGCCCCGCCGCTGGATGTCGAGGTGGTCACCGAGGTGCTCCGCGCGGCCGCGATCGCCTCCCGGTGTTCCGCGGAGGCGCTCGACGAGGTCACGCCGTCGTTCGAATGTGTGAGCGAATCCGTCGCGCCTGACACCCGTTTGTAGCTGTCGATCCGCCGCGGCCGCTGTCTAGCCTGGAGCTGCGGAGGTGGCACGGATGCGCGCGGTGTGGACGGGCACGATCGGGTTCGGCAGTTACGCCATCCCGGTGAAGGCGTACAGCGCCACCGAGGAGCGGGAAATCCCGCTGCACCAGGTGCACGAGCCCGACGGCGGCCGCATCCGGGTCAAGCGCGTGTGCGAGGTCGACGGCGCCGAGGTGCCGCCCGAGGAGATGATCCGCGGCTACCCGGTCCCCGGCGGCGACGTCGTCCTGCTGTCCGACCACGAGCTGGCGTCGCTGCCGATGCCGGGCCGCACGATCGCCATCCGCTGCTTCGCGCCGGTGTCCGACGTCGACCCGCTCTGGTTCGCGAAGAGCTACTACCTCGAACCCGAGCCGGCGGGCACGAAGCCGTACGTGCTGTTCAGCGAGGCGCTCCAGCAGTCGGGCCGGCTCGCGCTGGTGACGGTGGCGCTGCGCCGCCGCGAGACGCTGGGTGCGTTGCGGGTGCGCGACCAGGTGATCATCCTGGAAACGATGCGGTGGCCCGACGAGGTGCGCACCCCGGACTTCCCGTTCCAGCACGCCGACGTCGACATCCGCCCGGGCGAGCTGCGGCGCGCGGCGAACCTGGTCGAGGAGCTGACCGGCGAGTTCGACCCGGGCCGCTACCCCGACCGTTACCGCGAGGCCTTCCACGCGTTGGTCCAGGCGAAGATCGACGGCGCCGAGGTGGTCCAGCCGACGGCGGCCGAGCAGGCCGAGGGAGTAACCCGCCTGCTGGCGGCGTTGCAGGAGAGCGCGGCCGACGCGGAGGACGCGCGCAACGCGGCGGTCACGAAGGCCAAGGCGGCGGCGGCGAGGGCCGCGAAGGCGCGCACGACGGCGAAGCGAGCCGCGACACGCACCCGGTCGAAGACGTCCTGAGTATTACTACCCACGGGTAATTGAGGGTTCTCACACTCAACCGGCCGTCCCCGGCGCGGCAGACTTCTCCCTGTCAGCGGATACCGGATCGCTGGCGAGGGGGGAAGTCGGGACGGCCCCTGGGGAGGTGAGCCGTCCAGACGCCAGGGTTCCGGGGCGGGCCGAAGGAGGAGCGGCCCGTTTCCGGAACCCGTCCCGCACCACGGGGAGGTGGCGCGGGGCGCAAGGGGGTGTCCGAAGGCTGCCGTGGAGGGATCGAGGGGTCTCCACGGCAGCTTTCAGGCGTCCGCCACCCGGATCAGCAGGTCGGCGGCCAGCCGGAGCAGCTGCTGCTCCGTCGGCGAGAGCGTCGCTTCGAGCGCGCCGGCCAGCCAGCGTTCGCGTTGGGTGGTGTACCGGCGCAGCACGGCCAGGCCGTCCTCGGTGATGCTGACGCGCGACCGGCGCCCGTCATCGGGATCCGGTGTCCGCTCGATGTGGCCGCGGAGGTCGAGCGAGGCCAGGATGCGGGTGAGCGACTGCGGCTGCAGCCGTTCCGCTTCGGCCAGCTCGGTCGGCGTCTGCGTGCCGGCGCGGTAGAGCCGGCTCAGCACCGCGAGCACCGCCGGGCCGGGGATGTGCCGGTCCGCCTCGGCGCGCATCCGCCAGTTCAGCCGCCCGACGCCTTCGCGCACCCGCCGGGACAGGTCGGCGAGTTCGGCGTCCGCGGTGACCCGCGCGGCGGTCTCGTCAAGGGTCCGGGCCGGTTCGGTCTGCATGGCCCCACATTAGGTGGTTCCCCGCACCAGCCGGGCATAACGCCCTTCGCGCGCCAGGAGCTCTTCGTGTGTTCCTCGTTCGGCGATCCTCCCTTCGTGCAGGACGACGATCTGGTCCGCATGCTCCACAGTGGACAACCGGTGCGCGATCGTCAGCGTGGTGCGGCCCGCGGCGAGCCGGTCGAGCTCGGCTTGCACCGAGCGTTCGGTGCGGGTGTCGAGCGCGCTGGTCGCCTCGTCGAGGATGAGCACCGGCGGGTTGCGCAGCAGGATCCGGGCGATCGCGATCCGCTGTTTCTCGCCGCCGGAGAAGCGATAGCCTCGCTGGCCCACGACCGTGTCGTACCCCGCCGGCAGGCCGGCCAGGGTGTCGTGGATGTGCGCGGCCTTCGCCGCCCGCTCGATCTCGTCGTCCGTCGCGTCCGGCTTGGCGAAGCGCAGGTTTTCCCGCACCGTGTCGTGGAAGAGGTACGTCTCCTGCGACACCAGCCCGACGCCGGCCGCCAGGGAAGCCAGCGTGACGTCCCGGACGTCGGCGCCGTCGATCGTCACCGAACCGCCGCTCACCTCGTACAGGCGGGCGACGAGGTAGGCGAGCGTCGTCTTGCCCGAACCGGTCGAGCCGACCAGGGCCGTCGTGGTCCCGGCCGGGATGTCGAGATCGATGTCCCGCAGTGTCGGTGGGCCGTCTTCGTCGTAGCGGAACGAGACGCCGCGCATCAAGACGTCGCCGCGGCGCACCTCCAGCACGCGCGCACCCGGCTTGTCCGCAATCTCCACCGGCAGGTCCATGACCTCGAAGATGCGGCCGAACAGCGCCTTCGACGTCGCCACGTTCTGCCCGATCGTCTGCATCGCGCTCGCCGGCGCGACCAGCCGGTTGAGCATGCTGGTGAACGCCACGACGGTGCCGAGCGAGAACGGCGTCGCGCCGCCCGCCAGCGCCAGCCCGGCGATCCAGTAGACCAGTGCCGGGATCACTGTCAGGCTCATCGCCCGCGACGCCGTCTGCCAGCGGCCGGCCAGCGCGGCGGCCCGTTCCAGCGACGCGATCTCCCGCGACTCCGCGCCGAACCGCTCGCGCATCGCCCGCTCGTTGCCCATCGTCTTGGCGAGCAGCACCCCGGTGACGGACAGGGACTCCTCGACCATCGTCGTCAGCCGGGCCATCCGGCGGGTCCGGCCGCGGGCCAGGGTCCGCCGCTTCTTGCCCAGCCGCAGCGTGAACAGCAGGAACAGCGGCACGACGATCAGCGACAGCGCCGCCAGCTGCCAGTCGAGCAGGACCAGCGCCACCGCGATGGCGATCGTCGTGGTCGCGTTCTGCACCATCGACCCGGCGGTCGTGGTGATCACGTTGTCCACCCCGCCGATGTCGTTGAACACCCGCGAGAGCACTTCGCCGCTCTTCGTCCGCGTGAAGAAGCCGAGCGACATCCGCTGCAGGTGGCCGTAGACCGACACGCGCAGCTCGTTCATGACCCGCTGCCCGATGGTGTTGGACAGCCCGGTGGTGGCGACACCGAGGGAGCCGCTGCCGACCGCGCAGACGATCATCCCGGCGGACAGCAGGCTGATGAGCAGGGTGTCGCGGTGCGGCAGGGCGTCGTCGAGGATCTCGCGCAGCAGGAACGGCGAGACGACGCCGAGGCCGGCCTGCACGACGATCAGGGTGAACAGCGCGCCGAGCGGCCCGCGGTGCGGGCGGAACAAGCCCGCGATCCGCCGCAGCGGCACCGGTTCGTCGGTGTCGCCGGCCGGTTCGCGGAGGACGGGCGCGGTGGTCATGCACCTATGTTTACTAAAATCCGGCCGAGGCGCCAGCGATTTTCTTGAAATCAACCGGAAGCGTGTCGAACACTGGTTAACGCATGCGTACTAACGTGTGCGTACCCGCGAGGCAGGGACCCGGAGCGACTACCCTCGACAAGGCCGGCCGCGTCCGGCGCGCCACCATCGACCCAGCTGGAGCGTGCACACCCGTGTTCGACACCCTCTCCGATCGGCTCACCGCCGCCCTGCAGACGCTCACGCGCAAGGGCAAGCTGTCCGACGCCGACATCGACGCCACCGCGCGCGAGATCCGCATCGCGCTGCTGGAGGCCGACGTCGCCCTCGGCGTGGTCAAGACCTTCATCGCGAGGATCAAGGAGCGGGCGAAGGGCGCCGAGGTCTCCCAGGCGCTCAACCCCGCGCAGCAGGTCATCAAGATCGTCAACGAGGAGCTCGTCGGGATCCTCGGCGGCGAGACGCGCCGGCTCAACCTGGCCAAGACCCCGCCTACGGTCATCATGCTCGCCGGTTTGCAGGGTGCCGGTAAGACGACGCTCGCCGGCAAGCTGGCGATGTGGCTGAAGAAGCAGGGCCACGCGCCGATGCTGGTCGCCTGCGACCTCCAGCGCCCGAACGCCGTCACGCAGCTGCAGGTCGTCGGCGAGCGCGCCGGTGTCGTCACCTTCGCGCCCGAGCCCGGCAACGGCGTCGGCGACCCGGTCGACGTCGCCCGCCGCGCCATCGCCGAGGCCAAGCACGCGCAGCACGACGTCGTCGTGGTCGACACCGCGGGCCGCCTCGGTGTCGACGAAGAGCTGATGAAGCAGGCCGCGGACATCCGCGACGCGGTGAACCCGGACGAGGTCCTGTTCGTCGTCGACGCGATGATCGGCCAGGACGCCGTCACGACGGCCGAGGCGTTCCGCGACGGCGTCGGCTTCAGCGGCGTCGTGCTCACGAAGCTCGACGGCGACGCCCGCGGTGGTGCCGCGCTGAGCGTCCGCGAGGTCACCGGCCAGCCGATCCTCTTCGCCTCCAACGGCGAGAAGCTCGAGGACTTCGACACCTTCCACCCCGACCGGATGGCGTCGCGGATCCTCGGCATGGGTGACGTGCTCACCCTGATCGAGCAGGCCGAGCAGGCCTTCGACCAGAAGCAGGCCGAGAAGGCCGCCGAGAAGCTCTCCAGCGGCCAGCTCACCCTCGAGGACTTCCTCGAGCAGATGCTCGCGGTCCGCAAGATGGGCCCGATCGGCAACCTGCTCGGCATGCTCCCGGGTGCCGGCCAGATGAAGGACCAGCTGGCCCAGGTCGACGACAAGCACCTGGACAAGCTGCAGGCGATCATCCGCGGCATGACCCCGGCCGAGCGCGAAGACCCGAAGATGATCAACGGCTCGCGGCGGCTGCGCATCGCCAACGGCTCCGGCGTCACCGTCCGCGAGGTCAACGACCTGGTCAACCGGTTCTTCGAGGCCCGCAAGATGATGGCCCAGATGGCCGGCCGGTTCGGCTTCGGCGGCGGAGGCGGCTCGAAGTCCCGCAAGGGCAAGAAGGGCAAGAAGGGCCGCGGCCCCACGCCCCCCAAGGTGCGCGGCGGCTTCCCCGGCGGCATGCCGATGCTGCCCCCGGGCGGGCAGATGCCGGGCGGGATGCCCGACCTGTCGCAGCTCGGCGGCATGAACGACGTCCCGGGCTTCGACCCGTCGAAGTTCAAGCTGCCCAAGAACCCCAAGGACAATTGAGCACCGCGCTCCACGCCGCCGGGGTGATCCTGCCCGGCGGCGAGCCGGGGGAGCTGTGGATCACCGGCGGCCGGATCTCGTTCGAGCCGGTGCCGGACGCCGAGACGCTCGGCCGGGACGTCTTCCTCGTGCCCGGCCTGGTCGACGCGCACTGCCACCCCGGCATCGGCGTCGGCGGGCCCGTGTCGCTGGACGAGGCGACCGAGCAGGCGATCGCCGACCGGAACGCCGGGACGCTGCTCATCCGCGACTGCGGCCTGCCGATCGACGTCCGGCCGCTGCAGCGGCGGGCCGACCTGCCGACGATCATCCGCGCCGGGCGGCACCTCGCACTGGCCAAGCGCTACATCCCCGGCCTCGGCATCGAGCTCGAGGACCCGGAACAGCTGCCGGACGCCGTGGCCGAGCAGGCCCGCGACGGCGACGGCTGGGTCAAGCTCGTCGGCGACTGGATCGACCGCGGGGTGGGCGACCTCGCGCCGCTGTGGCCGGACGACGTCCTCGCCGAAGCCGTCAAGGTCGCGCACGACAACGGCGCCCGCGTCACCGCGCACGTGTTCGGCGAAGCGGCACTGCCGGGCCTGATCGCGTCCGGCATCGACTGCCTGGAGCACGGCACCGGCCTGAGCGCCGGCCAGCTGGCCGAGCTGGCGCGTCACGACGTCGCCCTGGTCCCGACGCTGATCAACATCGAGAACTTCCCGGGCATCGCCGACAAGGCGGGCAAGTACCCGACGTACGCCGCGCACATGCGCGCGCTGCACGCCGGTGTCGGCGAGATGGTCGCTTCGGCCATCGAAGCGGGCGTACGCGTCTTCGCAGGCAGCGACGCCGGGGGCATGGTCGAGCACGGCAGGCTCGTCGACGAGATCGAGGCGCTCCACCGCGCCGGCATGACCCGCGAGCAGGCCCTCGCGAGCGCGTCCTGGGCCGCCCGCGACTGGCTCGGCCACCCCGGCATCGCCGACGGCGCACCCGCCGACCTGCTCGTCTACCCGAGCGATCCCCGCGAGGACCTGGGCGTCCTGCGGCATCCTTCGCACATCGTGCTCGGCGGGGTCGTGTACGCCTAGACCCCGCTGATTTCCTTGCGGGGGCGGCACTTTAGCGTGGGGCGCGTGACGGACGACGACGGCGCACGGCGCGTGCTGAAGGCGCACTGGTGTTTCGTGGCGTTCTTCGCGGGGATCGCCGGCTACTACCTGGCCAACCTGATCATCGCCGCGGCGGTCAACCGCAACGTCGGCGAGTTCGACCCCCTCGAACTGCACGACATCGGCCCGCTGCTGCTCCTGGCGTTCGTGCCCAACCTGCTGCTCGGCCTCGGCCCGGCGGCCGGCTCGTGGCTGTGGGGCGAGGGGCTGCGCAGGGACTTCGGCCTCAAGCCGACCTGGCGCGACGTCCGGATCGGCCTCGCCTGCGGCGTGCTCGCGCTGGTCGTCGGCTACCTGCTCAACCTGATGCTGATCGCGGTCTACGGTGCCGACGACGTCTCCGACAGCCCGCTGACCGACCTCGCCGACACCTTCGACGGCGACACCGTGTGGCTGGTGCTCGCGGCCGTGATCGTCATCGCCGGCGCGCCGATCACCGAAGAACTGCTGGTCCGCGGCACGCTGTGGAACGCGCTGTCGGTCCACCGGGTCCCGCCGTGGGTGGTGCTCGTACTCACCTCGCTCGTGTTCGCCCAGCTGCACGGCGAGCCGACCCGCACCATCGCGCTGTTCGGCCAGGGCATCGCGATGGGCCTGGCCCGGTACCTGTCCGGCCGGGTCGGCGCCGGGGTGATCGCGCACGCGGCCAACAACCTGCCGCCCGCGGTGCTGCTGTTCGTCGCGCACTGAACGTTGCGAAGTTCGATGGACAGTAGCTGGACGGATACTGTGCGATCACATCCCGGCGGCTAGGCTCGACACCTGGAGCCGAGCGACGCGGAGGGCAAGGCGTGACCACTTCCCAGCCCCGGGACCCGGCTGCCGACGCGACGCCGTTGCCCGAGCCAGAAGAGCCCGTCTTCCTGCCGCCCGCGCCGCGGCACCGGTGGGGCTTCGGGGCGTTCCTGCTCGTCGAGGCGGTGCTGCTGGCGTCCGCGGCCTTCGTGTCCGTCCTCGTCGGCGACACCGGTCCCGGCCCGCTGCCGATGCGCGTCGTGCTGCTCGGCACGATGCTGCCGACGATGATCGCGGCCGGCGTCGCCGTGCTGATCACGTACGTCCGCGGCAACGGGCCCGTCGCCGACCTGCGGCTCGAATGGCGCTGGGCCGACGTGAAGACCGGGCTGCGGTACGGCTGCGTGGGGCTCGTCTTCACCACCGTCGCCGCCTACCTGTGGACGCGGCTGGTGGGCGACGCGAACGCGACGTCGGCGATCAGCGCTCTGGTCGAAGACCGCCGGATGTCGATCTCGGCGGCCCTCGTGATGTTCGTCTACCTCTGGCTGCTCGGCCCGATCTGCGAGGAGATCATCTACCGCGGCCTGCTCTGGGGCGCGGCGGAGCAGCTGCAGTGGCGCAGCGAGCGCTGGGGCCGCGTCGCGGCGTTCCTGCTGTCTACGGCGGTGTTCGCGGCCAGCCACCTCGAGCCGCTGCGGACGACGTTGCTGCTGGTCATCGCGGTGCCGATCGGCCTGGTCCGGCTGGTCACCGGGCGGCTGCCGGGCAGTATCGTCGCGCACCAGGTGAACAACTTCCTGCCGGCGCTGACCATCCTGCTCGGGGCGCTCGGGGTGGCCTCTTTCTGAGTGCGCGGGTGCCATCTGGCAGAATGGTGCACTGCCTGCTTCCGCCGGACCCTCTCACCGCGCGAAAGCTCCTGACCTTCGGGTGCCCGCGTCCGTGTCCCCACTCGGCCCGCGTGCGCCCAGCCCAGCACCAGAGAGACTCGAGGAGAACCCACACCCGTGGCCGTCAAGATCAAGCTGCAGCGCCTCGGCAAGATCCGTGCGCCGTACTACCGCATCATCGTCGCCGACGCGCGCACCCGCCGGGACGGCAAGGCCATCGAGACGATCGGCAAGTACCACCCGAAGGAAGAGCCGAGCCTGATCGAGGTCGTCTCCGACCGCGCCCAGTACTGGCTGGGTGTCGGCGCGCAGCCGACCGAGCCGGTCCAGCGCCTGCTGGAGATCACCGGTGACTGGCAGAAGTTCAAGGGCCTGCCGGGCGCCGAGGGCACCCTGAAGGTGGCCGAGCCGAAGCCGTCCAAGCAGGACCTGTTCAACGCGGCGCTGGCCGCGGCCGGCGAGGAGCCCTCCGCCGACGCCACCACGCCGAAGAAGAAGTCCGCCCCGAAGAAGGCCGAGGCCGAGAAGGCGGAGGCCGCTGAGGGCGAGAAGTCCGAGTGAGTTTCCTCGCGGACTCCCTCGAGCACCTGGTGCGCGGGATCGTCGACAACCCGGACGAGGTCCGGGTCGAGCTGCTGACCACCCGCCGTGGCCGCACGCTCGAGGTGCACGTGCACCCCGATGACCTCGGCAAGGTGATCGGCCGGGGTGGTCGCACGGCGACCGCCCTGCGCACCGTCATGGGTGGCATCGGTGGCCGCGGCGTCCGCGTGGACGTCGTCGACACCGACCGCTGAGCCTTTCTTTCGGAAACGGTCAGGATGGACGTCGTAGTCGGCCGCATCGCGAAGGCGCACGGAATCCGCGGGGAACTCGCGGTGGACGTGCGCACGGACTCGCCGGAAGAGCGGTTCAAGATCGGTGCGGCCGTCACGACGAAGCTGCGTGACGGCAGCAAGAGGGAACTCACCATCGCAGCCGCCCGCGAACACAGCGGGCGGCTGCTGGTGCGTTTCGAGGAGGTCCTCACCCGCGACGTCGCCGAGACGCTGCGGGGCGCGCTGCTCGTGGCCGACACGGCCGCGCTGCCGCCGACCGCGGACCCCGACGAGTTCTACGACCACGAGCTGGCCGGCCTGCGGGCCGAGCTGACCGACGGCACGGTCGTCGGGAAGGTCGTCGAGGTCGTCCACTCGCCCGCCGGCGAGCTGCTGGAGCTGAACGTGGACGGCCGTTCGGCGCTCGTGCCGTTCGTCCGCGCGATCGTCCCCACCGTGGACGTCGCCGGTGGCCGCGTCGTGCTCGACCCGCCGGAAGGGCTCCTGGACGCCTGATGCGGATCGACGTCGTCACGATCTTCCCCGAATACCTCGACCCGCTGCGCGCCGCGCTGTTGGGCCGGGCGATCGACCGCGGCCTCATCGAGGTCGGCGTGCACGACCTGCGCGACTGGACCCACGACGTCCACCGCGCGGTCGACGACGCGCCGTACGGCGGCGGTCCCGGCATGGTCATGAAGCCGCAGATCTGGGGCCCGGCCCTGGACGACGTCTGCACGGCCGAGACGCGCCTCGTCGTCCCGACGCCGGCGGGGAAGCCGTTCACCCAGGAGCTGGCGCACGCCTACGCGGCGGAAAAGCACCTGGTGTTCGCCTGCGGGCGCTACGAGGGCATCGACCAGCGGGTCGTCGACGACGCCGCGCGCCGGATGCCGGTCGACGAGGTGTCGATCGGCGACTACGTGCTGGTCGGCGGCGAGGCGGCGGTGCTGGTCATCGTCGAGGCCGTCGTCCGGCTGCTGCCCGGCGTGCTCGGCAACGCGCGTTCGGCCGCGGAGGACTCCTTCTCCGACGGCCTGCTCGAGGGGCCCAGCTACACGCGCCCGGAGGTGTGGCGCGACCTGGCGGTGCCGGACGTGCTGCGGTCGGGCAACCACGCCCTGATCGACCGCTGGCGGCGTGACCAGGCCCTCGAGCGCACGGCCCGCCGCCGCCCCGATCTCCTGGCGGCGCTGCCGGAAGGTAGTCTCGACAAGCACGATCGCGGGGTCCTGGAGGGCTTGGACCCCGAGCAGGCCGAGGGCCGGTTCTCCCGGCCCGATCCCGGTCTGTAATACTTGACAGGTTGGCGTGAGTGGACCTCCTCGTCCACGAGCCCGCCATCAGCCCCCCGGGTCGCCCGCAGCGGCACCGTTGCGCGCCCGGGATCTGTACGCAAGCCATACGAAGACGAGGACGGACCACCGATGAACACCCTGGACGCGCTGGACAAGCAGTCGCTGCGTTCCGACATCCCGGACTTCCGCCCGGGCGACACGCTCAAGGTGAGTGTCCGCGTCATCGAGGGCAACCGCGAGCGCAACCAGGTCTTCCAGGGCGTGGTCATCCGCCGTCAGGGCGGTGGCATCCGGGAGACCTTCACCGTGCGCAAGGTTTCGTTCGGCGTCGGCGTCGAGCGCACCTTCCCGGTGCACTCGCCGAACCTGGCCGAGATCGAGGTCCACAAGCGCGGCGACGTGCGGCGCGCGAAGCTGTACTACCTCCGCGACCTGCGCGGCAAGAAGGCCAAGATCAAGGAGCGCCGCGAGAACCGCGAGACGGCCTCGGCTAACTGAGTCACCACCCGGTTACCGGTAGCCTGACGACGTGGCCGAACCCGTGTCCCAGAACGCTCCCGAGGATGACCCCGATCGCTCCGCGGAGGACAAGCCCAGGCTGTCACGCTCCGAGGAGCGCGGGGGATCCCGCCGGCGGCGCGCCAAACCCGCCAAGAAACGGTCGTTCTGGAAGGAACTGCCGATCCTGCTCGTGATCGCACTGGTGCTCACGATCCTGATCCAGACATTCCTCGCGAAAGTCTTCATGATCCCTTCGGGGTCCATGGAGGCCACGCTGCACGGGTGTCCCGGGTGTACCGGAGACCGGATCCTCGTGGACCGGGTCACCTACGACTTCACCGAGCCCGCCCCGGGCGACGTGATCGTCTTCAAGGGCCCGCAGGCGTGGATCAACAACGAGATCCCGCCGCAGGAGTCGAGCAACATCGTCGTCCGCGGCCTGCGGGGTCTCGGCTCGCTGGTCGGGTTCGCCCCGCCGGACGAGCGCGACTTCGTCAAGCGGGTGATCGCGGTCGGCGGCCAGACCGTCCAGTGCTGCGACCAGCAGGGCCGCATGATCGTGGACGGCAAGTCGCTCGACGAGCCGTACATCTACTGGGAAAACCTGTCCAAACAGGAGCAGCAGTCCTTCGAACCGGTCAAGGTTCCCGCGGGGATGCTGTGGGTCCAGGGCGACAACCGCAACAACTCCGACGACTCCCGGTTCCAGGGCGGCGGCGGCGTGAACGGCGCGGTCCCGGTGGAGAACGTCATCGGCAAGGCCCGGATCATCGTCCTGCCGCCGAGCCGGTGGGGCGGGATCAGCGACCACAACCCGCAGCAATCGGCGCAGCCCGTGGCCCTGGGCGCGCCGGCCTGGCAGAGCGGGCTCCCGCTCGGCGCCGGGATCGCGGCGGCGTGGCCTGCGTTGTTCGTCGGGCGCAAGCTCAAGTCCGGACTGCGCCGGGCGGCCGGGCGGAAACCCTAGCCACCCGACCTTGCCGGCAGACGGGTGATCCAGCCTTGACACTTCCCGTTCCCCTGACGGCGGCCGAGCCGATCCGGCCACCGCGAGCCGTGGTGCGTGGCGACCTCTTCTGGGGGTTGCAGGGCGCGCTCGACCGCCGTGGCCTCGGCCCGGTCGCCGGTGTGGACGAAGCCGGTGCTGGCGCGTGCGCGGGGCCGCTGGTGGTCGCGGCCTGCGTGCTCAAGCAGGGCGACGCGGCGAAGCTGACCGACCTCACCGACTCCAAGATGATGACGGCCAAGGCGCGTGACCGGGTCTACGACCTGGTCCTCGCCCGGGCCGTCGACTACTCGGTGATCGTCATCCCGACCGAAGAGGTCGACCTCTACGGGATCCGGGTGATGAACCTGGAGGGCATGCGCCGCGCCGCGGCGGCCCTGCGCGTGTCGCCGGGCTACATCCTCACCGACGGGTTCCGCGTCCCCGGCCTCACGGCTCCGAACGCGGCGGTCATCAAGGGCGACCGGTCGGTGGCCTGCATCGCGGCCGCGTCGGTGCTGGCGAAGGTGACGCGAGACCGCATCATGGCGGGTTACCACAACGAACTCCCGCACTACGGGTTCGACGTGCACAAGGGGTACAGCACGTCCGACCACCTGGCGGCGCTGCGCGAGCACGGCCCCAGCGACGTCCACCGCTGGTCGTACACGAACGTGGCCACGGTCGCCGTCAAGCGCGGCCTGCGTCCGAGCCGCCCGGTCCTGCTGACGTACGCGGCGCTGGAAAAGGCCATGGAACCGCCCGCCGCGGCCGGCCTGTCCGCCGTCCTCGACGAGGCATTGGAGCCGCAACTCAGCCTGCCGCTGCATGCCCCGGCCGCGGGTGTGGGTCACAATGAACGCTCCGCCGGCGGAGCAGCAGCACGATCCCGAGGAGGGGCGCGGATTTCATGAGCGCAGAGGATCTCGAGAAGTACGAGACCGAGATGGAGCTCTCGCTGTACCGCGAGTACCGCGACATAGTCGGCCAGTTCTCGTACGTGGTGGAGACCGAGCGGCGGTTCTACCTGGCGAACGCGGTCGACGTCCAGGTCCGCGACGGCGGCGGCGAGGTGTACTTCGAGGTCCGCATGTCCGACGCGTGGGTCTGGGACATGTATCGCCCGGCCCGCTTCGTCAAGCACGTCCGGGTCATCACGTTCAAGGACGTCAACGTGGAGGAACTCGACAAGCCGGATCTCCGGCTCCCCGAGGACGGCCCCTTCTCGGGCTGACGTTCGTCTTCGTCCCGCGCCGGCTCACCACCTCGGTCGAGCCGGCGCGGTTTTTCGTGTCGTCGGTCCGGTAGCACATCCCACCGACACTTCGGGTGGTTCGCCGGTACTCCGTGGACCGGTTGTCCACAACACCCCGGTTGTCCACAGCTTCGCGATCCGGCTCTGGTGAGCCCCCTCCGTGGGCTGGCATCGTCGAATGCGCACGCACCGTGATCGCCGGGACCGTCCCGGTGACCAGTGCGGACCGACGAGGGGGCGAACACGATGACGGGCACCGACGAGCTCGCCAGACACCGCCAGGATCTGGGCGCCTGGGGCGAAGACCTGGCGCTCCGGTACCTGCAGGACCGCGGGCTGGTCCTGCTGGCCCGCAACTGGCGCTGCCGCGAAGGCGAGCTGGACCTGGTCTTCACCGACCGCACCCGCGTCATCGTCTGCGAGGTGAAGACCCGCTCCGGAACCGAATTCGGCCTCCCGGGCGAGACGGTCACGGAGGAGAAAGCGGGCCGGGTCCGCCGCGCTGCCCAACGCTGGCTGCGCGAGTTCCGCATCGGCTGGTGTCCCGTCCGCTACGACGTCGTCACGATCCTCGCGGAACCGGGCACCCGGCCCCGCCTCCAGCACATCGAGGCGGCGTTCTGATGCCCATCGCCAAGGCCTGGTCGGCCGGCCTCCTCGGCATCAACGGCCGGGTGATCGAGATCGAGGCCGACCTCGGCGGCGGCCTGAGCCGGATCACCCTCGTCGGCCTGCCCGACGCCGGGCTGCGCGAGGCGAAGGACCGCGTCCGGTCCGCCGTCCGCAATTCCGGGCAGCCCTGGCCCGACGGCAAGATCACCCTCGGCCTGTCGCCGGCGAACCTGCCCAAGATGGGGTCCGCTTTCGACCTGGGCATCGCGGCGGCGGTGCTCGCGGCGTCGGGCGCGGTCCCGGCGACCCGGCTGCTCGGCACCGTGCTGCTGGGCGAGCTCGCCTTGGACGGCCGGATCCGCGCGGTCCGCGGCATCCTCCCGGGCCTGCTCGCGGCTCGGGCGGAGGGCTACGGACGAGCCGTCGTGCCGACGGACTCCCTCGTCGAGGCCGCCCTCGTGGACGGCATCGAAGTCGCGGGCGCACCGCACCTGCGCGAGTTCGTGGCCTGGCTGAACCGCGAAGCGGAGCTGGCCCGCCCGGAGCCACCCGGCCCGGTGCCACCGCCGGAGGTACCGGACCTCGCGGACGTCATCGGCCAGCCGGAAGCACGCTGGGCGCTGGAGGTCGCCGCGGCGGGCGGCCACCACCTCCTGCTTTCCGGTCCGCCCGGGGTGGGCAAGACGATGCTGGCGAAGCGGCTCCCCGGCCTCCTCCCGCAGCTGACACCGGAGGAGTCCCTGGAGGTCACCGCGGTGCACTCGGTCGACGGCTCGTTGTCGAAGTCCTCACCGCTGGTCACGGTCCCGCCCTTCGTGGCCCCGCACTATTCGATCTCCGTCCCGGCCCTGATCGGCGGCGGCAGCGGAATAGCCTCGCCGGGCGCGATCAGCCGAGCCCACCGCGGAGTCCTGTTCCTCGACGAGGTGTGCGAGTTCGGCGGGCAGTGCCTCGAGTCGCTCCGAACCGTCCTGGAGGAGGGCGAGGTACGCATCGCCCGGGTCAAGGGCGCGATCACGTACCCGGCGCGCTTCCAGCTGGTCCTGGCCACCAACCCGTGCGCATGCGCACCGCCCAAGGACGCCGACTGCGTGTGCTCCCCGACGGCCCGGCGCCGCTATCTGGCCAAGCTGTCCGGACCCCTGCTGGATCGCGTCGACCTGAGAGTCCGCCTACGGCCCCTGAGCGCGATCACCGCCCACGACACAGGCCCGGCAGAGCCCTCGGAGGCGGTGCGTGAGCGGGTGCTCGCGGCACGCGAGCGCGCAGCCCAACGCTGGAGCGACCACGGCTGGCTGTCCAACTCCGAGGTCCCCGGCCCGGCCCTGCGTCGCGAGTTCGCCCTCCCCGCCACCGCAACGGCGGTGCTGGACCGAGCAATGGAGAGAGGAGCCCTGAGCGGCCGCGGAGCCGACCGTTGCCTACGCATCGCCTGGACACTGGCCGACCTCGACGCCGAGCCTCGCCCCGGAGCAGACCAGGTAAGTGCGGCCCTGGCATTCCGAGAGCGGGTGGCGGCATGACCGCGGACGAGGTGCGGCAGGCTCGTGCGACCGTGTCGCGCGCAGCCGAGTCCCCGGCGTCCATCGCCGGGCTCGGGCGCGTGGTTTACCTGTTGCCTGCAGCAGAGCCCTCGGCGCCGGCGGTGGTCGCCTCCCGCGTCCGGCGCGGTTTCGCGGCCTCCCGAGTTCTGGCGGTCTCGCCCCCGGCGCCGGCCGGCGTGACATTTGTCGGCGACGTTAGGTCGACACGGATGCCGGTCATCGGGGATCGGATGGCCGAGCGGCCGGTGTTGGCGGGTGTGGCCTTTGCTAGCGATGGCAGGTCGGCGCCGGTGTCGGCCCGCCGCGATCGGATGGTCGAGTTGCCGGTGCTGGCAGGCGTCTCGTTTGCCGGCGGCCGCGGGCCGGTGCGGGTGCCGGCCCTTCGGAAGCAGGTGGTGGCATGACCGCGGACGAGGTGCGGCAGGCTCGTGCCTACCTGTTGCGCGTGGCGGAACCTCCCGCACCCGCGCTCGTGGAGTTCGTCGCCGAGCACGGTCCGGTCGCGGCAGCCGCGCGGGTCCGGCGTGGCGATTGCCCGGCTGAAGTAGTCAAGGTGACCGAGGCGCGTCGCGGCTACGACCTCGTCGCCCAGGACTTCGCCCGCGCCGCCGCGGCAGGCGCTCGGCTGGTCGTGCCCGAGGACGAGGAGTGGCCCCGCTGGCCGCTGCACGCCGTGGACCTCGCCGCCCAGCATGGGGTGGCCGAAGCCGTGCCGCCCTTGGCCTTGTGGGTGGCCGGTGAGGGTGCGCTCGGCGCCGCTGCCGATCGGGCTGTGGCCATCGTCGGTGCCCGGGCCGCGACCGCCTACGGCGAGCACCACGCCGCCGAGTTCGCGTTCGGGCTGGCCGGCCGCGGCGTGCCGATCTTCTCGGGCGCCGCCTACGGCATCGACGGGGCAGCCCACCGTGGCGCGCTCGCCGCCGAGGGCGTCACCGTCGCGGTGCTGGGATGCTCTGTCGACACCGGCTATCCGGCGGGGCACATCAGCATGCTGAACCGGATCGCCCGCTCCGGCGGCAACGTCGTCAGCGAGTACCCGCCCGGCACCCCGCCAGGGCGGCACCGCTTCCTCGTCCGGAACCGGCTCATCGCCGCCCTGACCGAGGGCACCCTGGTGGTCGAAGCGGGGCGCCGCAGCGGTGCCCGCAACACCGCCAGTACCGCCGGTGCCTTCGGCAAGGTGGTGATGGCCCTGCCTGGACCCGTGTCGTCCGGGATGTCCGTCGGCTGCCATGAACTGATCCGCGACGCCAAAGCGACGCTGGTGTCGACCGTCGACGAGGTCCTCGAGACCGTCGGCCGCTTCGGGACCGCCGAGGACACCGCCACGAGCCGGCCGAAACGGCGTACGGACCGGCTGGGGCCCGAGGCACTGCGCGCCTTCGAAGCACTCACTGTGCGCGCCGACCGGTCCGACACCGAGGTCGCGGCCGAGTCGGGCCTCCCACTGCGGCGGGTGCGGGCACTGCTGCCCGAGCTGGAGATCGACGGATTCGCCGTCCGCGGGGACTCCGGTTGGCGACGACGAAAGGAAAGCGCATGACGGCCACGAAATCCGGGCGAAATCGTCGACGGCGTTCGGCCGGTCCGGTGGGGCCGCGTGGCGATCCTTGACCGGAGGCAATTGTTCGCGCAGCGTGACAGCCATGCCGTCACCACGCTCCGGCCGGGCCCGCCGTCCCGACTTGCGCGCGGTCCGGGCCGCGTTGCCCGAGCCCGTGCGGGCCGTCGTGACCGCCTACGAACGGCACCTCGGGCTCGAACGCGGCCTGTCCGCGCACACCGTCAGGGCGTACGTCGGCGATGCCGTGTCGCTGCTGGGGTTCGTCGTGGACGGCGGCGGCGAGGTCACGGAGCTCGACCTCGCCCGGCTGCGGGCGTGGCTCGCCGCGCAGCAGTCCGGCGGGGCGAGCCGGACGACGCTGGCGCGGCGGGCTGCCTCGGCTCGGACGTTCACCGCCTGGGCGCACCGCACCGGCGTGCTGGCGACGGACCCGGGTGGCCGGCTCGCCGCCCCGCGGGCGCATCGCACCCTGCCCGGGGTGTTGCGTGCCGGACAGGCGGGGGAGGTCATGCAGGCGTCGGCCGCCGGCGCGGCGCAGCGCGATCCCGTCGCCCTGCGTGATCGCGCGATCGTCGAACTGCTCTACGCCACGGGCATCCGCGTGTCCGAGTTGTGCGGGCTGGACGTCGGCGGGGCCGACTTCTCCCGTCGTGTCGTGACGGTGCTGGGCAAGGGCGGTAAGGAACGCGTCGTCCCGTTCGGCGTTCCGGCGGCGGAGGCGCTCGCCGACTGGATCGACGACGGACGGCCGAAGATCGTCGCCGAAACCGGTGGTGAGAGCGCCGAGCCCGCGCTTTTCCTCGGTGTCCGGGGCAAACGCGTCGATCCGCGCACGGTCCGGCGCGTCGTCCACGACGCCGTCACGGCGGTGCCCGGAGCGGCCGACATGGGGCCCCATGGCCTGCGGCATTCCGCCGCGACGCATCTGCTCGAAGGGGGTGCCGATCTCAGGAGCGTTCAGGAACTGCTTGGTCACGCTACGCTTGCCACGACGCAGCTCTACACTCATGTGACCGTCGACCGGTTGAAAGCGATCCATGACCGAGCGCATCCCAGGGCCTGAGGCGGTCCGGGGAGGCTCGCCGGGGTCGGCACCAGCAGGTCCGGCGGCGCACGCGCATCCGCACGAGCACGGAGACGACACTGAGCCGCATGCCGAGAACGACTGTGCAATGACCGCAGGCCCGCACGTGACCGAAGCCGCCGGAGTGAGCACTCACGGTGAGGCTGGCGCGCCCGCGGAAACCCGCGCCGGCTACGACGTCGACGCCGGGATCGCGGCTCTGTGGCAGCAGTTCGCCGACAGTCCGGACCAGGCGTCGCGCGATCGGCTCGTGCTCCACTACGCCCCGCTGGTCAAGTACGTCGCCGGGCGGGTCGGCACCGGCCTGCCCACCCACATCGACGTGGGCGACCTCGTGCAGTCGGGCATCTTCGGGCTCGTCGACGCGATCGAGAAGTTCGACCCCGAGCGCGGCCTGCGCTTCGAGACCTACGCGATGCAGCGCATCCGCGGCGCGATCCTCGACGACCTCCGTTCGCAGGACTGGGTGCCCCGTGCGGTCCGCAGCAAGGCGAAGGAGGCGGAACGCGCGATGGAGCGCCTCGGCGCCCGCCTGCACCGCACCCCGACCGACGCGGAGCTCGCCGCCGAACTCGGCATCGGCCTCGACGACCTGCGCGACTTCTACGGCCAGCTGCAGCTCACCAGCGTCGTCGCGCTGGAGGACCTGGTGGCCGCGGGCAAGGACAGCGGCTCACTGGTCGACACGCTGCCCGACGACGACGCCGTCGACCCGGTCGCGGTGCTCGTCGACCAGGACAACCGCCGCCAGCTCGCCCAGGCGATCGCGCAGCTGACCGAGCGGGACAAGATCGTGGTCAGCCTCTACTACTTCGAGAGCCTGACCCTCGCCGAGATCGGCAAGGTCCTCGGCGTCACGGAGTCGCGGGTCAGCCAGCTGCACACGCGGGCGGTCATGCGGCTGCGCGCCAAGCTGGTCGAGCAGACCGGCACCTGATCACCGACCACCTCCCCACGGCTTGAGCCGGTACTCGCCGGCCTCGCCGGTCAGGGCGAGGGGATCGACGTACTCCTCGCCCCGCCGCACGCCCCAGTGCAGGCACGCCGCCACCGCGCAGCCGGGATGCCCGGCGAGGACGGTGCCGAGCACCTGGCCCCGGTAGACCTGCTCGCCCACGGCCACCTTCGCCGCGACGGGCTCGTAGGTGGTCCGCAGCCCACCGTCGTGATCGACGGAGAGCACGGGCCGCCCACCGACCAATCCGGCGAACACGACGACGCCCGCATCGGCGGCCAGCACGTCCTGCCCGGGCACGGCGGCCAGGTCGACTCCGCGATGCCCGGGACCGAACGGTGTTTCGGGGGCGTCGAAGTACTTCGTGATCACCGGAACGGGTGATAGGGGCCAGGAGAGCCGCGCATGCCGCACGGCGCGCGAGCCGCCCGGGCCAGGCCCGGGGGCAGCCGAGGGTGGCCACGCCGGAGCGATCATGAGCGCGACCGCCCACGGCACGGCCTGCCCGCGCACGGCACCGGGGAGGACCTCCGGTGCGGCCGGCGGGAAGTCGACGGTGGCGAGCCGACCGGCTCGAGGCTCGGCCGCGGTCCAGGTCGAGGTTGCAGGCGAGGCGAAGTCGCGCGCCCATGGCTCGGCCACCGCCGGCTCTGCGGGCCACCAGGTTGAGGTGGGCGCGTGCGCGGTGAGGTCGCCGGTCCGTGGCTCGGCCACCGCCGGCTCGGTGGGCCACCGGGAGTTCGTTGCGCGCCGGGTGAGGTCGGCTGTCCGTGGCTCGGCCACCGCCGGCTCCGCGGGCCACCAGGGCGAGCCGATTGTGTGCGAGGCGAGGTCACGCGCCCGTGGCTCGGCCACCGCCGGCTCTGTCAGCCGCCCGTGCGATTCCGCTGCCGCTGTGACCGGACCACCCGGATCACCTCGCCGAGGCTCGGCCCACGACCCGGCGCTCCACACACCCGCCTCGGGTGGTGCGAGGCCGCCCGTCCACTGCTCCGGTGCCGTTCGCGCCGGGCTGGATCCGGCCGCACCTGTCCACAGCTTCGCCGCCGATGCCGGCACCTCGCCTCGCCCAGCCGCCGAGCCCGGCGCGCCGACACTCGTCTCTCCGCTCGCGAACCCACCTCCCAAAACCGTCATGACCAGGGCAAACGTGCCCCATAACCACCCCGGCGCCCACGGCCGGGAACGCTTGATCGACTCCATGTCTCCAGACTGCGGTACCCCGATGCCTCGTGGGCCGCCGTCGCCGAATCTGTGGATAACCGGACCCGATGTGGACAACTGCGTCGTCCGGTGGCCGCCGGTGGGGGAGGGGGTGGTGGGAGGGGGTAGAATCTTCTGCGCAGTCCGTTTCAGCGGGCTGACTTCGCGTGCACGTGCGCGTTTCCCCTTCTGGACACAGCCGGGGGAGCGCACGGGGTCCGGCGGTCTTCGGGAGTTCTCACTCGCGGGGTCCGGGCACCGGCGCGGGCACCAGGGCGAACGGCCACCCGGCCGCGAGCGACAACCGAGCAGCGCGTCCGGCCGAGGCAGGGCGCGCACTACACAGAAGAGGTGTGATTCCGGCAATGGCCGTCGTCACCATGAAGCAGCTGCTCGACAGCGGCGTGCACTTCGGGCACCAGACCCGCCGGTGGAACCCGAAGATGAAGCGCTACATCTTCACCGAGCGCAACGGCATCTACATCATCGACCTGCAGCAGACGCTGACCTACATCGACCGTGCGTACGAGTTCATCAAGGAGACCGTCGCGCACGGCGGCACCATCATGTTCGTCGGCACCAAGAAGCAGGCTCAGGAAGCCATCGCCAACGAGGCCGCGCGCGTGGGCATGCCCTACGTCAACCAGCGCTGGCTCGGCGGCATGCTGACCAACTTCCAGACCGTGCACAAGCGCCTCCTCCGTCTCAAGGAGCTCGAGGCCCAGGAGCAGACCGGTGGCTTCACCGGCCTCACCAAGCGCGAGATCCTGACGCTGACCCGCGAGAAGGAAAAGCTGGAGAAGACCCTCGGCGGTATCCGCGACATGGCCAAGGTGCCGAGCGCGGTGTGGATCGTCGACACCAAGAAGGAGCACATCGCCGTCGGCGAGGCTCGGAAGCTGAACATCCCGGTCGTCGCGATCCTGGACACCAACTGCGACCCGGACGAGGTCGACTACCCGATCCCGGGCAACGACGACGCCATCCGCTCGGCCGCGCTGCTGACCAAGGTCGTCGCCGAGGCCGCGGCCGCCGGTCTGATGGCGCGCTCCAGCCGCAACGGTGCTTCGGCCGACGCGAAGCCGGAGCCGGGTGTCGCCGCGGACGAGCCGCTGGCCGAGTGGGAGAAGGAGCTGCTCGCCGGCTCCGAGACCGCCGCCGCCGACGCGAACGAGGCCGCTGCCGCGACCGAGGCCGCCACCGAGCAGGCGACCGCCTCCTCCTGATGCTCCACCGCCCGTGCGGCCGGCCCTCGTGGCCGGCCGCACCGGCGTAGCAACCCACAGATTTCCTGCAAAGGACGGATTTACCAGAATGGCGAACTACACCGCCGCTGACGTGAAGCGCCTGCGCGAGATGACCGGCGCCGGCATGATGGACTGCAAGAAGGCCCTCGAGGAGAACGGCGGCGACTTCGACAAGGCCGTCGAGTTCCTCCGCATCAAGGGCGCCAAGGACGTCGGCAAGCGCGCCGAGCGCGCCACCGCCGAGGGCCTGGTCACCGGCGACGGCGGCGTCCTCATCGAGCTCGACTCCGAGACCGACTTCGTCGCGAAGAACGCCGACTTCCAGGCGCTCGCCGCGAAGATCGTCGAGGTCGCGAAGACCCTCAAGACCTCCGACGTCGAGGCGCTGAAGGGTGCCGAGCTCGACGGCAAGACCGTCAACGAGGTCGTCCAGGAGCTGTCGGCCCGCATCGGCGAGAAGCTCGAGCTGCGCCGCGTCGTGGCCTTCGAGGGCCAGACCGCCACCTACCTGCACCGTCGCGGCTCCGACCTGCCGCCGGCCGTCGGCGTGCTCGTCGAGTTCACCGGTGACGACGCCGAAGCCGCCCGCGGTGCCGCCATGCAGGTCGCCGCGCTGCGCGCGAAGTACCTGACCCGCGAGGAGGTGCCGGCCGAGATCGTCGAGAACGAGCGCCGCATCGCCGAGCAGACCGCCCGCGAGGAAGGCAAGCCGGAGCAGGCCATGCCGAAGATCATCGAGGGCAAGGTCAACGCCTACTACAAGGACAACGTCCTGCTCGAGCAGCCGTCGGTCAAGGACAACAAGAAGACCGTCAAGGCCCTGCTCGACGAGGCCGGCGTGACGCTAACCCGCTTCGCGCGCTTCGAGGTCGGCCAGGCCTGAGGTCAGGCCAGGGCGTAGGTTTCACACCCACAGTGCCCCGTCTCCGTCCATCGGGGACGGGGCACTGTCGGGTCCGGAGAAGAAAAGCACGCTCGAGGGCGTAGGAGGCGACATAGATGGGTGACCGGGTCGAAGGTGGCTACCGGCGGGTGCTGCTGAAACTGGGCGGCGAGATGTTCGGCGGTGGTTCGATCGGCGTCGATCCGGACGTCGTCCACTCGGTCGCGCAGCAGATCGCCGACGTCGCCCGCACCGGTGTCCAGGTCGCGGTCGTGATCGGCGGCGGCAACTACTTCCGGGGCGCGGAGCTGTCGCAGCGCGGCATGGACCGCGACCGCGCCGACTACATGGCGATGCTGGGCACCGTGATGAACTGCCTGGCGCTGCAGGACTTCCTGGAGAAGGAGGGCCTGCCCACCCGCGTGCAGACCGCCATCACGATGGGCCAGGTCGCCGAGCCCTACATCCCGCGCCGCGCCGAGCGGCACCTGGAGAAGGGCCGCGTCGTGATCTTCGGCGCCGGGGTCGGCATGCCGTACTTCTCCACCGACACCGCGGCCGCGCAGCGGGCGCTCGAGCTGGGCTGCGAGGCCGTGCTGATGGCGAAGGCCGTCGACGGCGTCTACACCGCGGACCCGAAGGCCGACCCCACCGCCGAGATGTTCCGCGAGATCACCCACCGCGAGGTGCTGGAGCGGGACCTCAAGGTCGCCGACGCGACGGCGTTCAGCCTCTGCATGGACAACAACATGCCGATCATCGTGTTCAACCTGCTCACCGAGGGGAACATCGCCCGCGCGGTGAGTGGTGAAAGAATCGGCACGTTGGTCAGCACCCCCACTGCCGGGGTGCCGGCCTAGACCTGCTGGGATCAGCAAGCGCCACCCATCACAACTACGGGAGTGACCGTGATCGACGAGACCCTCCTCGATGCCGAGGAGAAGATGGAAAAAGCGGTGTCCGTCGCCAAGGACGAGCTGCAGTCGGTTCGCACCGGCCGGGCTTCGTCGGCGATGTTCTCGCGGATCGTCGTCGAGTACTACGGCTCGCCGACCCCGCTCAACCAGCTGGCCAGCGTGAACGTGCCGGAAGCCCGCATGGCGCTCATCAAGCCGTACGACCAGTCGCAGCTCGGCGCGATCGAGAAGGCGATCCGGGAGTCGGACCTCGGGGTCAACCCGAGCAACGACGGTCAGGTCATCCGCATCGTCATCCCGCAGCTCACCGAGGAGCGGCGCAAGGAGATGGTGAAGGTCGCCAAGGGCAAGGGCGAGGACGCCCGCGTCTCGATCCGCAGCGTCCGGCGCAAGGCCAAGGACGAGCTCGACCGCATCGCCAAGGACGGCGAAGCCGGTGAGGACGACGTCGCGCGCGCGGAGAAGGAACTGCAGAACCTGACCGACACCTACGTGCACAAGGTCGACGAGCTGGTCAAGCACAAGGAAGCCGAGCTGCTCGAGGTCTGATGGCACAGGTGAGCGAGGAACGCGAGGACCGGGTGGACGCCACCGGAGCACACCCGGCGGCCGCGCCCGGGACGCCGGAGCCGGGTGACGCCGGCACCCCGGCCACGCCGGAGTTTCCGGGAACCGCCGGGGCTTCGGCGACCTCGGAAACTCCGCACGCGGCGGGGACGCCGGTCGTGCCGGAGACGCCGGGCACCGGCGAGGCGGCGCGGTTGTCGGCCGCCGGCACCGCCGCGGCGGAGACGCCGGCGGCCTCGCGGACCGATGAGGCCGGCGGCGCTTCAGCGGAAACGGCGGCGGCCTCGGCCAAGGGCGCGGCGGCGGAGACCTCGGCAGCCGCGGAGACGGGTGCGTCGGACACGCCGGCACCGCCGGAGGCCGTCAAGAAGGCCTCCAAGGCCGGCCGGAACCTGCCTGCGGCCATCGGGGTTGCGTTGCTGCTCGGTGCCGCGATCATCGTTTCCCTGCTCACCGTTCGCTACCTCTTCATCGGGATCATCGCGGTCGCGATCGCGGTCGGCACCTTCGAATTCGCCGGGGTGCTGCGCCGGGTCGCCGGTATCCGGGTCGCGGTGATCCCGGTGATCGTCGGTGGGCAGGCGATGATCTGGCTGGCCTGGCCGTTCGGCCGGGAGGGCGCGCTCACCGCGTTCGTCCTCACCGTGCTCGCCTGCCTGCTCTGGCGGCTGCCCGGCGGTGCGAAGGGCTATCTGCGCGACATCAGCGCGTCCACCTTCGCCGCCGCCTACCTGCCGCTCTTCGCCGCCTTCGCGGCGATGCTCGTGCCGCCGGCGGACGGTGTCGGGCGTGTCCTCACCTTCCTGATCGGTGTCGTCGCGTCGGACACCGGGGGCTACATCGCCGGCGTGCTCGGTGGCAGGCACCCGATGGCGCCTGCCATCAGCCCGAAGAAGACCTGGGAAGGCTTCGCGGGCTCGGTGATCGGCGGTGTCGTCGCCGGGGCGCTCACCCTCAGCCTGCTGCTCGACGGCCACGTCTGGCAGGGCGTGATCTTCGGTGTCGCCATCGTGCTCACCGCGACCCTCGGCGACCTCGTCGAGTCGCTGATCAAGCGCGACCTCGGCGTCAAGGACATGGGCACGCTGCTGCCCGGGCACGGCGGGATCATGGACCGCCTCGACTCGCTGCTGCCCTCGGCCGTCGTGTCCTGGCTGCTGCTTTCCGCTTTCGTTCCGGTCTAGTCGTCGTACGGGTCGTCGACCTCGGCGCGGCCCCAGCCTTCCGTCACGCGCGAGTGGTCGATCACCGCGAAGACCGCGCCTTCCGGGTCGGCGAGGATCGACATCCGGCCGAACGGGGTGTCGTAGGGCTGGATCACCACCGTGCCGCCGTGCATGATCGCTTCGCCCGCGACCGCGTCGACGCCGCGGGCCGGGTCGATGTCGAAGTACACGAGCCAGTGCGGCGGGGTGTCCCGGCTGTACTCCGAGCCCATCACGTACCGGTAGAGCACCGGCTCGTGCTCGATGAGCCATTCGACGTAGTCGAGCGTCTCGCCGTCGCCGATCTGATGGCTGCCGTAGGTGAACAGCTTGGTGTAGAAGTGATCCGCCGCGACGCCGTCGTGGGTGTTGAGGTCCGCGCCGCTGAAGGTGTTCGGGATGCCGGTGACGAACTCCCAGTTCGGCGGCACCTCCCAGAACACCACCGGCGCGCCGCACGCGTCGAGGGCGTGCATGATCGTGCCGCGGTCCGGGATGGCGACCGGCCCGAGGGTGATCCGCCCGCCGAGGTGCTCCACCCACTCGGCCGCGCTCGCCGTGTGCGGCACGGAGATGTGCGGCATCCAGCCCAGCGGGGCGCCCTGGGCCGCGCGGTAGAGCCCGCCGACGGGGACGGTGTTGAGCGCCGCGATGGCGTACCGGCCGTCGGAGGTCGCCGGGTCCCGTTGAGTGGTGTACTCCCAGCCGAAGAGGGCACCGTAGAATCGCTCCGCCACGGCCTGCTCGCGGCAGGCCAGCTCGATCCAGCACGGAATTCCGGCCGGAACCGGGGACGGGGTACTGGACGGGCCGATTGCCATGGGTGCTCCTCCCGATACCCACCGGATTCTAGGCGTGATCGGGGAGTTTTTCCGACAGGAATCCGCCACCGGGAGAGCACGGGCCGGCGACGAGGACCCGGAAGGAGCAGCGGGGTGCGGTGGTCGTCGCGGCGCGCGGAGGTCGTGCCCAGCCCCAACATCTGGTACTACCAGGCCGATTACGAGCTGGAGAACCGCGCGCAGGACAGTACCGGCGAGATCTGGCGCGTGCTGCGCGAGGAACACGACTGGACCGGCCGGGACGTGCTGGACGTCGGCTGTGGTGACGGGTTTCACTTGCCGCGCTTCGCCCGTGACGCGCGCTCGGTGCTCGGGGTGGAGCCGCACGAGCCGCTGGTGCGCAGTGCGCTGAAACGCATCGAGAGACTGTCGAACGTGGACGTCCGGCTGGGCCGGGCCCAGCGGCTGCCGGTCCGCAGCGCGAGCGTCGACGTCGTGCACGCGCGTACCGCGTACTTCTTCGGGCCCGGGTGTGAGCCGGGGCTGGCGGAGGCCGAGCGGGTGCTGCGGCCGGGCGGCGCGATCCTGATCGTCGACCTCGACGTGACGAGCGAGCCCTACGGCCGTTGGATGCGCGCCGATCTACCGCACTACGACCCGGCCGCCGTGGAACGGTTCTTCGCCAGGGCCGGCTTCGGCTGCCGCCGCGTGGCGACCGAATGGCGCTTCGCGACCGCCGCGGACCTCGAAGCGGTGCTGAAGATCGAGTTCAGCCGGCCGGTGGCCGAACAGGCGATCGCGGAGTCCTTGCAGCGTAACGGGAATCGCGGCGAAGACCTGACGCTGCCGGTGGGCTACCGCGTGCACGCGCGGATCAAGCCCACCGGCCTCGTCCTGCCAGGTCACTCGGCCGCCGCCTCGCCCGAAGCGGACTCGTCCTCGTCTTCGCCGAGGATGCCGTAGAGCGAGCGCCGGGCGTCGTTGAGGACCTCGGCCGCGCGGGCCTGCTGGCTCTCGGAACCCGCGCGCATGATCTGCACGACGGCGGCGGCGAGGTTCTTGCCCGCCTTCGCCAGCCCGACCTCGACCGGGTCGACGTCCTGGGCGATCTGCTCCCACGGCGGCGTGCTGTCCTGCTGTTCCGCGGCGGCGCGGCCGGCGTCGGTCAGCTCGAACAGCTTCTTGCCGTGCTCGTCCTTGCTGATGACCAGGCCTTCGTCGGCCAGCAGCTGCAGGGTCGGGTAGACCGAGCCGGGGCTGGGCCGCCAGAAGCCGCCGGAGCGCTCGCCGATTTCGCGGATGATCTCGTAGCCGTGCCGGGGCTGCTCGGCGAGCAGCGCCAGGATCGCGGCGCGGACGTCACCGCGGCGGCTGCGCCGTCCGCCGTGACCCCGCCGGTGCGGGCCGTGGCCGCGACCGCGTCCACCGGGGCCGAAGCCCGGGGGGAACTCGCCGAAACCACCGAAGGGCCCGAAAGGTGCGCGCCCACGCTCGTGGGCGAAGGGGTGTCGTTGCCTACGCATGTCGTGTTCCTTTCTCGAACTGTTGCGACACGTTCACGATATATCGGAAACGGTCGGGTTGGCAACCGGTCTTCGGTGACGCCGGTCACCTGGGAAGATCGGCGGGTGCCGGAAACCATCGACGAGATCGACGCGCGCCTGCTGGCAGCGCTGGGCGAGGACCCCCGGGCGACGGCGGTCGCGCTGGCCGAGCGGCTGGGCCTGTCCCGCAACACGGTGCAGGCCCGGCTCGCGCGGCTCGAGCAGCGCGGTGTCCTCCGGTCGTTCGAACGCCGCATCGACCCGGCGCGGCTGGGCTACCCGCTGCGGGCGTTCGTCAACGCCCAGGTCGACCAGCGGCGTCTCGCCGAGATCGGCACGGCCCTCGCCGGGATCCCCGAGGTCACCGAGGTGTGCGGGCTGACCGGGGCGAGCGACCTGATGGTGCAGGTGGTCGCCGTCGACGCCGACGACCTGTACCGGATCGCCGGGCACATCCTGGCTTCGCCCGGCGTGGAGCGGACGAACATCTCGCTCGTCATGCGCGAGCTCGTCCCGTACCGGCTGACGCCCCTGCTGGACCGGGTGCATTCTGCGCAGCCGGACGCCTGAGCTCTGCGGCTCCACTGCGCATTCTGCGCACTTTCCACGGCATCGGTTGTGCGATGCGCCCACCGGTGCTGTTCTGGTGTGCGCTTCCTGCACGAAAGGTGTCGACGATGACCCATGCCCCCGTGACCGCCCCGGCGCTCACCGCGATCGAGCAGCGGGCCCTCTGGCTCGCCACCGCGATCGTGCACCAGGCCAACCGGGTCCGGCCCAACCCGTCCGGGCTGAAGGTCGGCGGGCACCAGGCGTCGTGCGCGTCGCTGGTCTCGATCATGACGTCGCTGTGGTTCCGGCACCTGCGTCCCGAGGACCGGGTCTCGGTGAAGCCGCACGCGTCGCCGGTGCTCCACGCGATCAACTACCTGCTCGGCGAGCTGGACGAGGCGTACCTGCCGACGCTGCGCGAGTTCGGCGGCCTGCAGAGCTACCCGAGCCGCGCCAAGGACCCGGACCCGGTGGACTACTCGACCGGCTCGGTCGGCATCGGCGCGACCGCCCCGATCTGGGGCGCGCTGGCCCGCCGCTACCTGACGACCCGCGGCTCGGACGCGGGCACCGGCCGCCAGTACTCGCTGGTCGGCGACGCCGAGCTCGACGAGGGCGCGATCTGGGAGGCCATCCTCGACCCGGCCGTCGCCGAACTGGGCGAGATCGTCTGGATCGTCGACCTCAACCGCCAGTCCCTCGACCGGGTCGTCCCGAACATCGCGGCCGGGCGGCTGCAGGGCATGTTCGACGCCGCCGGCTGGCAGGTCCTGACGCTGAAGTACGGGCGGCTGCTGGAAGAGCTGTTCACCCGGCCCGGCGGCGCCGAGCTGCGGGCCCGCATCGACGCCATGCCGAACCCCGAGTACCAGCGGCTGCTGCGCTGCGACGCCGGCCAGCTGCGCGACCGGCTGCCCGCGGGCAACGCGGCGCTCGCCGAGCTGGTGGCGTCGCTGGACGACGAGACGCTGCTGGCCGCGATCCGGAACCTCGGCGGCCACGACCTCGGCTCGCTCGACGAGGTCTTCGCGTCCATTTCGGACGATCGGCCGACGGTGATCTTCTGCTACACGGTCAAGGGCCGCGGCCTGCCGACGCAGGGGCACCCGCAGAACCACTCGTCGCTGCTGACCGTGGCGCAGATGGAAGAGCTGGCTGCTTCGCTGGGTACGGACCTCGCTTCGCCGTGGGAGGGCTTCGCGCCCGGGTCGCCCGAAGCCGCGTTGTGCGCTGAAGTCGCTTCGCGCCTTCGCCGTCCGGATGTTCCTTCGGCGCCTTCGCTGAAACTGCCCGTCGACATCGGCCGTACGCCGTCCGGGACCGCGACGACGCAGGCGGCGCTGGGCCGCGTCCTGCTCGACCTGACGCGCGAAGCGCCCGAAGCGGCGAAGCGCGTGGTGACGGTCAGCCCCGACGTCAGCTCGACGACCAACCTCGGCGGCTGGGTCAACAAGGTCGGCGTCTGGTCGGCGACCGAGCGCCGCGACTGGTTCGAGGACGACCCCGAGACGATCATGCACTGGCGGGAGAAGCCGACCGGCCAGCACGTCGAGCTGGGCATCGCCGAGACGAACCTGGTCGGCCTGCTGGGCGAGCTGGGGGCGACGTGGAGCCGCTGGGGCGAGCCGCTGCTGCCGATCGGCGTCATGTACGACCCGTTCGTCGAGCGCGCCCTGGAGCCGTGGTCGTTCGGCATCTACGCGGGCGGGCAGTCGATCCTGATCGGCACGCCGTCCGGCGTCACGCTCGCGCCGGAGGGCGGTGCGCACCAGTCGATCACGACGCCGTCGATCGGCATCGAGCAGCCGGGCTGCGTCAGCTATGAACCGGCGTTCGCGATCGACACCGAATGGACGCTGCTGGCCGCGCTGGGCCGGCTCGGCAAGCCGGGTGGGACGTCGTCGTACTTCCGGCTCTCGACGCGTCCGGTCGACCAGACCCTCGCCGCGGTGCCGACGGACCCGGCGGCGCGCGAACGCCGTCGCCGCCAGGTCGTCGCGGGCGCATACCTGCTGCGGCGCGCTGCTTCACCTGCCGTCACCCTGGCGGCGATGGGCGCGCTGGTGCCGGACACCCTGGCGGCGGCCGAGCGGCTGGCCCAGGTCGGCGTGGAGGCCGACGTCGTGTGCGTGACCAGCCCTGGCCTGCTGTTCGAGGCGGTCCAGGCCCGGTCCGGCCGGGGCGGCGCCGAATCGTGGATCCTCGACCAGGTGTTCCCGGCTTCGCGAGCGAAACCGCTGGTCACGGTCCTCGACGGCCACCCGCACACGCTGGCGTTCCTCGCCGGGATCAACCGGGTCCCGTCGGTCGCGCTCGGCGTCACCGGCTTCGGGCAGTCGGGGTCGCTGGAGGACGTCTACCGCCACCACGGCATCGACACGGACGCGATCATCCGCGCCGCGCTCGACGCCGTCAGCTGAAGGTCGCGCCGGCGAGCAGGGTGTCCAGCTTGGCGTCCCAGCCGGGGAACGAGCCGTACTGGACGATCAGGATCCGGCTCGTCGGCAGCCACCACATCCGGACCTGGTTGTTCTGCGCCGAGTTCTCGCAGGTGACCTGCCATCGAGCGTACTCGGCCTTCTTCGGCCCGATCGGCGCGAAGCCGGCGTCGAGGAGCTTGCTGCCGGTGGCCTCCGCGGCATTCCCCGGTGGCGAGGCGGGCGTGATGCAGGTCGGGGTGTCCGTGCCGGTGTACCAGCCGAAGGGGCGTTTCGTGCTCGGCGGGTTGATCGGCGCGGCGGGGTCCGCCGTCCGCAGGTCGAGGATGCGCGCTTCGCAGACAACGGTGCCTTCGGCGATGCAGCCGTCCAGCAGGCCGTCCGGGCTGTGCGCGGTGTAGGTGGCGCCCGGCGGGAGCGGCAGGTGCAGCGGCCCGACGTTCGCCTGCGGCCCGCTCGGCGCGGGCGGGTTCTCGGGCTGGGTGCCGCAGGCGGCGACGCCCAGGGCGACCGCGACCACCAGGACAAGGTGCCGGAAGGACACGCGCTCACCCCTTTCGCCGGACGCGCTGTGCACGATGGATCATCCCGGTGGGTGAGGCGGCCCCGGTGACCGGGGCCCGCCCGTGACCTGGGGTACACCTCGCGGGGGCACCGGGGGCGGCCCGGGTGGGCACGTGGGACACTGGGCCGGTTATGACTGCCCTTCCCCTCGTCTTCGACGCGCCCAAGCGCGGCCTGCCGCCGCGCCACCTCGCCGACCTTTCGGTGTCCGAGCGCGCGGCCGCCGTCGCCGAGCTGGGGGAGAAGCCGTTCCGCGCGAAGCAGCTGTCGAACCACTACTTCTCCCGCCTGACGGTCGACCCGGCGGAGATGACGGACATCCCGGCGGCGTCCCGCTCACGGCTCGTCGAGTCGTTGATGCCGACCCTGCTGACCGAGGTCCGCGCGCTGGCGGCCGACGACGGCGCGACGCGCAAGACGCTGTGGCGCGCGCACGACGGCACGCTCCTGGAGAGCGTCCTGATGCGCTACCCGGACCGCGCGACGCTGTGCATCTCGAGCCAGGCCGGCTGCGGCATGGCGTGCCCGTTCTGCGCGACCGGCCAGGGCGGCCTCGACCGCAACCTGTCGACGGCGGAGATCGTGGACCAGGTCCGTTCGGCGGCGGCGGTCATGCGCGACGGCGCCATGCCGGGCGGCCCGGGCCGGCTGTCGAACATCGTGTTCATGGGCATGGGCGAGCCCCTGGCCAACTACAAGCGCGTGGTGGCGGCGGTCCGGCGGATCACCGACCCGGCGCCGGGTGGGCTGGGGATCGGGCAGCGGTCGGTGACGGTGTCGACGGTGGGGTTGGCGCCGGCGATCCGGAAGCTGGCCGACGAGAAGATGCAGGTGCGGCTGGCGGTGTCGCTGCACACGCCGGACGACGAGCTGCGGGACACGCTGGTGCCGGTGAACAACCGGTGGTCGGTGGACGAGGTTCTGTCGGCGGCGCGGTACTACGCGGACACGTCGGGGCGGCGGGTGTCGATCGAGTACGCGCTGATCCGCGACATCAACGACCAGCCGTGGCGGGCGGAGCTGCTCGCGAAGCGGCTGCGGCAGCACCTGGGCCAGCTCGTGCACGTGAACGTGATTCCGTTGAATCCGACGCCGGGTTCGAAGTGGGATGCGTCGCCGAAGCCGGTGGAGCGGGAGTTCGTTCGCCTGGTCAATGCCGGCGGCGTCGCCTGCACGGTCCGGGACACGCGGGGTCAGGACATTGCTGCGGCGTGTGGTCAGCTGGCGGCTGAAGGCTGAGTTCGTGTTCGTTTCGATGATGGAGTGTTTGTCGTGATGTATGCCCCCAGCCTGTTGGATCCGGCTGCGGAGGAGCTTCGGCTCGCGGATTTCACCGGTGCGACGGACGTCGCTCGCGAGGCGCGGACTCTGCTGGGTGAGCGGTTCAGCTCGGTGACGTTCATGTACGTGCTGATGCGGGCGTTCGAGGTGGAGTACGCGGCGGCGTGTGACGCGGCGAGGTGGCATGAGTTCCATGGTGGGCCGCGGGCGCTGTCGGACGCCGACCTGGAGAAGCTGCTGGCCCCCTGGCTCACCCGCTGATCTCGGCTCAGTTGAGCCGGTAGAGGCGTCCAGCCTGGACGGCAAGCACGGTGAGTGGTCCGTTGGTGGGTCCGGCCGTTGCCTGCCACGCCGTCGCGCCGGGTGCGGCTGTCGTGGTTTGCCCGGCGGTGAGGGGTAGGCCGGTGATGCCGCCGCCGATGACCGTACCGGTGTAGTCGGTGATGAGGATGCAGTCCGGCCGGGTGCCGTTGATGGCGGCCCAGCCCATGGTGACGGCGCCGGCGTTGGTGGCGGGAGCGTCGAGTGCTCCGGCTGCGTTGGCCGACGTCGGTTGGGCGGTTGCCAGGTCGAGGTGGCTGCCGAGTTCGGGGCCGTGGCAGCCGAGGGTGAAGTCGCCGGTGAACGGATAGGCCTGCAACGCGCGGGCGGCGGGGCCGGCGGTCCGCTGGATGTGCAGGGCGTCGAGCGCGGCGGGCGCGTCGACACGCAGGGCGATCGCTGACAAGGCGAGTGGCGCGTAGCTGCGGCGGACTTGGTCGGCTTTCCCGCCGCCGATGGCGTGGGTGACCAGGGACAGCGCGACGACCGCCACGACGAGGTATCGCTTCGGCCACTGTGGACGGTGCAAACTGGTCAGGACGATTGCTGCGCTGGTCGCCAGCGCGGCGACCAGGACGTATCGGCTGATCAGCCCGACGTTGCCCCCGGGGACGTTCGTCGTCGTCCGGCCGAGGGCGAGCATGAAGGCCAAGGCGACGGCGTAGCAGGCCAAACCCGCCCACCCCGCATCGGTCACCGCGGGCCGGTCGAGGACGGTGTGGCGCAGCAGCAGCGCGAGCAGGGCGATGGTGAGGCCGCCGGCGATTACCGCGAGGACGGCGATGTCCGTCGACCACAGTCCGCCGACCGCGGCGGCGACGACGGATAGCCGTCCGTCCGGGTCGAAGGCGTCCGTCGCTCCGGACTGGGTTCCGGCAGGTTTGGTGAGCCACCAGGCGATGAGGATGACCAGCCCGGCCACTGCGGGGAGCAATACGCGGAGCCGGGATTCCCTGCGCAGCCAGGCAATTCCAGCGATCACGAACCAGATCGGCAACGCCGCACCGAAACTCAGGCAGCCCAGCGCAGCGGCCGTGTACGCGCCGACCCGGCGACCGTGGTGCGCGCAGGCGATCGCGATCGTGCAGAACATGATCGCGGGAACCCAGCTGATGCCGTTCGTGCTCTGCAGCCACAGTTCGGTGGCGTGGGAGCTGAACAGCAGCCAGCACATCGCCGCGGTCAGCGCCGTCCGCGTCGTCGGGTTCAGGTGCCGCGGCAGCATCGTGCTCAACGCGAACACCGAGACGGCGAGCAGGGCGATCGTCAGGACGGTCAGGACGCGGTTGTCCCCGCCGAACCACGCGGCGTCGGCGTAGAACAGCAGCGAGGGCACGACGAACGGCTGGTCGAGGTGATAGGTGAAGACCTGGCCGAGCAGGAGGTGGCCGTTGTCGTCGGTGATTTTGGCGAAGACGTGCCAGTAGTCGAGCAGCACGTGCATCTTCGGCGCGCGCACCGCGGCCAGCAGCGCCAGCGCGGCGGGGACGACGGCGAAGCCCCAGAGTGCGACTAGGCCGAGCCGAGGCGCGCTGTCGCGGCGGACATTCGCGGTCGTGCGCGGGATCGGTGCGGTGATGTCCGGTGCGTCGAGCGCGGGCATGGTTCTCCTGCCGAGGGCGATATGTGGTCCGGCGACGGCGGGACCGGCAGCCGATCGTAGCCGGTGGGCCGGTCTCTGCAGACGGGTGGTGACCAGGGCTTTTACTTGATAGGTGATCGCCTGGCAACTGTGTGCTTCCTCTCAACTGGCCGTGTAACGACCGTGTGAGGTTCCATCGATGCAGAGTGCGGGCGAGGGACGAGATTTCCCGACCCCGGGCAGGCCGGGCATGACGTGCGCGGTGTGCTCGCACCATCCCGCGGCGGCAGTTGCGCTCCGCGGGCCATTGGGGCGGTCGTGGCGATGCCGGGCCGCCGGGGGAGGAACTGGTCGTGCTGCGCTTGTCGCGTCCTGTCCAACTGGTCCGCTGGGTCCGAGCGGTCGTGCTCGCTCTGACGATGACCCTTGTCGTCGGCAGCGCCGAAGCCGTCGCGGCGCCGCCATCCGCGCTGAAGCCGATCGATCCTCGCGACGTCGGGTTGTTGTCTTCGGCCGCGCCGGCGCCCGTCGTGCCGCAGGCGCCGTCGAAGGCGGATTTCGCAGCTCAGAGCCGGTTGGACGGTGGCGCCGGAACGCACTTCGATCCGCAGCGGTCGACACCGGTGTCGCGATCGATGTTCGTCACCGAATACGTCAATGCCGACGGCACGCACTCGGTGCGGCAGTCGAACCAGCCGCAGAACGTCCAAGACGAGCACGGCCAGTGGCAGCCGGTCCAGACGACCCTGGCCACCGACACGGCGACCAAGCGAGCCGACGCCGACCACCACCCGCTCAGCCCGTCCATGGCCACCAAGGCCAATGACGCCGCAGTGTTGCAGGTCGAGTCCGGCGGCCACGCCGCCAGCCTGGCGCTCGACCAGGCCGCACCGGTGACGGCTGCAGTGAAGGGTGATTCGGTCACTTACCCGGAGGTCGCCGCAGGCACGGACCTGGACTACGAAGTCACCCCGGGTGCGGTGAAGGAAACCATCAAGCTCAAGCGCCCGCCAGCCGACGGCCGCTCGTCGTGGAAGTTCAAGCTCACCACCGGTGACCTGACGCCGAAGCTGGAGCGCAGCGGCGCCGTCACCCTCGCCGACAAGAGCGGCGCGGCGAAGATCGTGCTGCCGCCGATCGAGACCTGGGACTCCGCGGGCAATGACGAGACCGCGCCAGCGATGACGGGCGGAACTTACACTCTGGACAAGGCTGGCGCGGACTGGTGGCTGACTGTCGCGGTTGACCCGAACTGGCTGCGCGACCCCAAGCGCGTCTACCCGGTGTTCGTCGACCCGACCTTCACCTACGGCGTCACCGAGTCGCACTCCTACCGCTCCGACGGCACCAACTGCGACGCCTGTGGTCTGCGGATCGGCAACAGCCAGGCCAAGGGCGACACCTACAACCGCAGCGTCTTCCACATGGACTACTCGCCGCTGTTCGGTAAGACCGTGGTCGGCGCGCGGATGGACCTCACGCGCAACACCAGCGTCGTCGGTTCGCTGAAGACGTGGAACGCGAACTTGTACCACGCGTCGGCGTTCAACTACAACGGCGTTGGCGGCTACATGACCAGCGCCCTGGTCGGTGACGTTGGCAGCTTCGTCGGCGAGGGCATGACCGGGTTCATTCGCGACCGCGTCAACGCCCGCGACGGCTCGGTGTTCTTCATGATGATCGGCGCCGAGAACCCCGGGACGTGGACGTACAAGAACCTCAACGCCACCCTCACTGTGGACACCGGCTCGCCGGCGCCGGCGACCACGCTGGTCGGCCCCGCCGATGGCGCGGTGACGACGTCGCTGACCCCGACGCTGGCGGTCAACCCGGTCACCGACCCGGACGGCGAGCAGGTCAAGTACTGCTTCCGCATCGCCACCGGCGCCGACGCGAAGTCCGGCGTCGTGGTCGAGTCCGGCTGCCTGACCACGCCGACCTGGACGGTCCCGGCCGGGATCCTGCAGGACGGCGTCGCCTACACCTGGCAGGCGATGACCTACAGCGGCACGACAACGATCACACCGACGTGGGTCGGGCACTTCAAGATCGACCAGCGCATCGGCGACCACGGCCCCTCACCGACCGACGACGCCGGTCCGGTCACGGTCAACCTGGCCAACGGCAACGTGTCGACCGCCGAGCAGACCCCGACGTTCACCACCGTCGGCGGCAACGCCGGACTGTCGTTCACCTACAACTCGCAGCAGGTCGAGAACAAGGGCCTCAAGGCGTCCTACTTCGTCGACCTTTCCCACAACGGCATCATCAGCGACGCCCAGCAGCCGGTCCTGGTGCGCACCGAACCGCAGGTCAACGTCGACTGGGGCACCGACTCCCCGTTCGCGCCCGCGCTGCCGGCCGACTGGTTCGTCGCCCGTTGGGAAGGCTTCTTCCAAGCCCCCGTCACCGGGACCTACCAGTTCGCCGGTGTCCACGACGACGGCGCCACCGTGTGGATCAACGGCGGCAAGGTCTACGAGGTCAACACCGCGAGCGACCTGAACTGGACGCAGGCCACCAACGTCTCGCTCACCGCGGGTCAGCGGGTGCCGATCAAGGTGGAGAACGCCGAAGCTACCAGTGCGGCGAAGATGCGGCTGTTCGTCCGGACCACCGACAACACCACCGTCGCCCCGCAGATCGTACCCGCCGACTGGCTGTTCACCAGTGATCTGCCGGTCCTGCCGCAGGGCTGGACCCTCTCGGCCGACCTCGACGGCGACGGCTCGAGCTACACCGAAGCCAAGGTCACCGACCAGAACATCGTCATCACCGACGCCACCGGCGCCAAGCACACCTGGACCAAGAAGAGCACCGGCGGCTACACCTCGCCGTCGAACGAAGACGGTGTCCTCGCGGTGGACACGGCCGGTAAGGTGACGCTCACCGACGGCGGCCAGGTCTTCGCCTTCCGGGCCGACGGGAAGCTCGAAAGCCAGACCGCCACCACGGACTCGCGGAAGCCTGCGGCGCTCCAGTACATCTACGACGGCAACCCGTCGCGGTTGCGGGAGATCAAAGACCCGGTTTCGCAGCGGTCCCACGTCCTGCACTACAACCGCTCCGGCGACGACTGCTATGGCGGCGCCACCCCGCCGGCGGGAGCCGCGAGCCTCCCGCCGTCGCAGATGCTCTGCCGGATCACCTACTGGGACGGCTCCGAGACGAGGCTGTGGTACGTCGGAACCGGCCAGCTCGGCCGGATCGAGGACCCAGGTGCGGAGATCAGCGACTACGGCTACAACGCGCAGGGCTTGCTTGCCGGAACGCGGGGAAGCCTGGCCAACGACTGGATCGCCGCGGACAGTGCCAATCGCAAGTCGTACGAAGGCGACCTGACCAACCTGATCACCTACGACACCGGCGCCAAGCCGAAGGTGACGACGGTGGCCTCGTCGGTGCCGTCGATCGGTCAGGCTCGTCCCAGCCGGTCGTACCGGTACGACCCAGCCAACCGTCAGACCTTCACCGACGTCGCGGGCATCACGCCGCCATCCGGGTTCTTCTCGAAGGTCACCTATGACGATGCGGATCGTACGCTTTCGGTGACCGACAGCGCCGGCAAGACGTCGGCACAAGAGTGGAACCAGAAGGATCTGCAGGTTTCGGTAACCGATGCCGCCGGACGCAAAACCACCACCGTCTATGACTACGCGGATCGTCCGGTCGACACTTACGGTCCCGCGCCGGCTTCGTGCTTCAACGGGCAGCTGCCCTCAGTGTGCCCAGGCGGCATGGGGCACGCGCACAACGGTTACGACGAGGGTATCAACAGCCTGTCGGTGGCCTGGTACGACAACGACCAGCTCACCGGCGCGCCGAAGACCTACACCACGGGCCTCGGTACCGCTGACGGGACGCTGGTCAAGAACTGGGGCACCGCAGCGCCGGCGGCAAACATCCCGGCCGACCACTTCGCCCTGCGCGCCACCGGCGACATCGCGTTCCCAACGGCCGGCGACTACACCTTGCGCCTTCTCGCCGACGACGGAGTCCGGGTCTGGATCGACGACCAGCTGATCATCGATGACTGGCGCAACACGACGCCCGCGTGGCGCCAAGGTGTCGTGCACAGCGACAGCGCGGGCCAGACGAAGCGAATCCGCATCGACTACTACGAATTCGATCAGACCGCGCAGCTGGAATTGCACTGGACTACGCCGTCCGGCACCCAGCAGCCGGTCCCGGGCAGCCAGTTGCTCCCCCGTTACGGGTTGAAGACGTCGACCAGTTCGGCGGAATCGGACGGCGTCCAGGACAAGAGCGGTGCCACCAAGTACGGCGAGGACGGTCTTGACCCGATTTACGGCTTGGCGAGTTCCAGCCGGGCGAACCCGAGCGGTCTCAACCTGTCGGGAGGGGCTTCCTACGAGGTCCCCGGCGCTGGCTACCTCCGCAAGGTCGGCAAGACGATGCCGACCGGGGCGAAGACGACCTACACCTATTACGGCGACACCGAAACCCGCATCAATCCCTGCCAGCCGGGGATACCTGCGATCAACCAAGGCGGGATGCCGAAGCTGACGACGGCTCCCACGCCCGCGGCAGGACCGGCCCGGGTCGACGAACAGGTCTACGACGCGTCCGGACGTGTGGTCGCCGAGGCGACCGGCGGTCCCTGGACCTGCACGAGCTACGACGCGCGCGATCGGCCGCTGGAGGAGAAGGTGCCGGCGGGCCAGGATGCGCCCGCTCGCATCGTCAGCCACGACTACGCGGTCGGGGGTGACCCACTGACGACTTCGGTTTCCGACGACAAGGGCGTCATCACGACGACGACGGATTTCCTTGGTCGGGTGACCGGGTACACCGATGTCAACGGTGTACGCACCACGACGGCCTACGACCGGGTCGGCCGGGTCAGCTCCTCCACGGTCACACCTCCGAACCAGGCTGATGCAGCTCACACGATCACGCCCGCCTACGACGATGCAGGCCTGGTCGTGACTCAAAAACTCGACGGTCAAGTGCTGGCCACCGCCGGCTATGACTCTGCAGGCGAGCTGTCGACAGTCACGTACGGCAACGGGAGTGCGCTCGCGTCCGTCACCAAGGACAACGGTGCCCGAGTCCTGGGCCTGGGTTGGCGGACCGGAGACGGCCGGGACGTGGTGTCCCAGGTCGGCAGGACCGCCGGTGGAACCATCATCGACGAGTCGCTCGCGGGAAGCGATGCGCGGCCAAACGCGCCGAATTACCTCTACGACGGTGTCGGACGGCTGACCGAGGCCTATGTCCCCGGGCACCACTACACCTACGACTACACCGCGGCCGCGTCCGCTTCGTGCCCGACGGGGACGCAGGCGAACGCGAGGCTGAACACCAACCGCGTGCGGCTGGTGGACGAAACCTCGACCGGATCGGCCGAGACGCGCTACTGCTATGACGCCGCCGACCGGCTGATCGCCACCGAAGGGGCCACCGCACTCGGCTCGTTCGGCTACGACGCGGACGGCAACACTACGGGCTGGAAAGCCGCGGACGGCAGCACGACCTCCCTGACCTGGGACGGCTCCGACCGCAACATCGGCGTGAAGACCGTCGGGCCGAACGCTGCCCTCAACGCCGACATCAGCTACGTCCGCGACGCGACGAGCCGCATCGTCCGCCGCGATCCGCGCGACTGCGACAACAACACAGTCGTCCGCTTCGGCTACACGGGCGACGGGGACACCGCCGATCTGACCATGAACGCCGACGGCAGGCTCACCAGCTTGTCCCTCACCCTGCCGGGTGGCGTTCTGTATGTCAGCAAGGTCGGCTCGGATGGGGCGTTCACTCCGACCTACGATCACCCATCTGTTCGCGGCGACCTGGTCCTGACGACTGATGCGGCCGGCCGGCAGGCCGGTGGCCTGCGCACCTTCGATCCCTACGGCCAGCCGCTCGACGCAGCGGGTGGCGTCGACACGCAGAACGTGCCCGACAACTCGCCGGGCGCGATGGATTACGGCTGGCTCGGCCAGTACCAGCGGCCCTACGAACACACGGGGGCATTGTCGCTGGTCCAGATGGGAGCACGTCCCTACAGCCCGCTGCTCGGGCGATTCCTGTCCGTCGATCCGGTCGACGGCGGATCCGCCAACGACTACGACTACGTCGTAGGCGATCCGATCAACGCGCAGGACCTCGACGGCAAGATGTGGGGTTGGCTCAAGGCCGCGGTGAGCGTCGTCACCAAGGTCGCCGAAGTCGCCTCCTTCATCCCCGGCCCGATCGGAGCCGTCGCCAGCGCCGTGGCGTCGGCCGGCAACTTCGCCCAGGGGAACGTCGCGGCCGGTATTTCCTATGCGCTGGGGGCGGTGACGTGGGGTGTGACGCGGTACACCCGGCTTGTCGGCAACATCGTGGCCAAGACGCGGACGATGGGTTTCATGAGCCGGAGGTTCGGTTCGAGTTCGGCCATGCCGAACGAGATCCGTAACGCCTACCGGGGTGCCGGCCATTCCGGAACGTGGAACAAGAGGACGGCCAAGGTGTTCAGGATAGGCTGGAGCGTAGGGAAGCATCCCAAGAACTCGACTTTCCGGGTCGGCCTGCCGTTCCTCAGCAAGCGGTTCCGGCACTACCACATCATGAAGGGGCCCAGGCGTTACTGACTCATGGCATGGACAGATCTCGATCCCGCCGGACAAACTCACGAGTGGGCGACCGCGCTAAGAGCCGCCCTGGACGTACGGCTCCCGGATGCCGCTTTTCGGCTCACCGCGCAGCCGGCGAATTCTGATGGCCTGCAGGAGATCCTCACGCTCTCGCGCACGGAAGGAAAAGCTCATCGGGTCGAGGTGGTCGTCGAATCGTCGCTGGGCATCATGCTGGTCGGCGGCGCAGAAGTTCTGTACGAGTTCGACGGAACGCCCGCAGAACTCGAAAGCAGGCTTTCGTCTGTCGAGGAGCGCGGCGACGCGGGCGCCAAACCCGTCCTGGACGAGGTCGCGCTCGTTCACCACGCCCTGGCCGCGCTCCGGGCCGGTTACTCGTACTTGAGGCTTCCGCTTTACGAAAGACTCACCATCCCTGCCTACCGTGGAAGCGCGGCGCTGAACTGGGGAACCTACGATCTTGGCTGGCCTCCAGTGGTGTACAGGCGGTTCAAGCCAGTCTGAGCAGGCTCCGTCGGGACGACCTGCAGCGGTGGTGCGCTTGGTGGCTCAGTGATCGTGATGGCACGGGCCGGGCAGCAAGTGGGACGCGTCGCCGAAGCCGGTGGAGCGGGAGTTCGTGCGGCTGGTGAACGCGGGCGGGGTAGCGTGCACGGTGCGGGACACGCGCGGCCAGGAGATCGCCGCCGCCTGTGGGCAGCTTGCTGCCGAAGGCTGAGTTTCGTTTCGGTTATGGAGAAATCGTCGTGATGTATGCCCCCAGCCTGCTGGACCCGGCTGCGGAATCGTTGAAGCTGTCGGACGTGTGCGGTGCCACGCAGGTGGCTCGTGAGGCCCGGACGTTGCTCGGTGAGCGGTTCAGCTCGGTGACGTTCATGTACGTCCTGATGCGGGCGTACGAGGTCGAGTACACCGCGGCGCGGGACGCCTCGCGGTGGCACGAGTTCCACGGCGGGCCGCGGGCGCTTTCGGACGCCGATCTGGAGGAGCTGCTCGCTCCGTGGCTCGACCGCTGACCCGGGCCGGTCAAGGGGTGTAGCGGGGCTTCAACCGGAGCAGGGTGGCCAGTTCGAGCCGCAGCTCGCGCACTCCGGGATGCCCGTGCCACCGGGCGAAGACCTTCGCCAGCTCGCGCAGGTCGGTCCGGATCGTCGCGGAGTCGACGTACCGCGCGTCTTCCAGCACGGCCGGTGCCAGTGCCAAGGCGTGCTCGATTTCCCCGCTGCCCGCGTGCGCGAGCACGCGCCGGGCCCCGAACCGGGCCCGTGCGCGGCGCGCGCCCGCCGCGATCCCGGTGACGTGGGCGTCGAGCACTTCGGCCGCCTCGGCCTGACGTCCGAGGTCGTACAGGGACCAGCCGTGGCTGAGCGCGATTTCGTCGGCAACGCTGGCAGAACCCAGGTGTGGCGTGCCGGCCACGACCGGATCCCGCTCGGCGAGCAGGTTCGTCGCGCGTTCGAGGGCGCGGTGGTATCCGTCGGCGTCGCCGACAAGGGCGCGCCCCTGCGCCTCGCACCGCGCGGCGAGCCCGCGGATCCGCGTCCCGGCGCTGCGCACGGCCTGTGCCTGCATCGCCAGGTCGATCGTGGTCAGGGGATCCTGGCGGTACATCGCGATTTCGGCCTGGCGGACCAGCGCGTAGCCGGCGAAATGGCGGTCTTCGGCTTCCTCGGCGATCGCGACCGCGCGGTGGGTCCACCACAGGGCGGCCGCTTCGTCGCCGGCCTCCTGGCTCATCCAGCCCACGTACTCCGCGGCGCGGGAGGCCAGCAGGAGCACCTGCCGGCGGACCTGCTCCGGTTGGCCGTGCGCGGCGGCGCGCAGGACGTGCAGCTGCGCGACCACCGGCCCGAGCACCGCGCCCGGGGTGCTGATCGTGCCGAGGTGGCGGAACTGGTCGAAGGCCGCACGCAGGCCCTCGAGCACGGGCTCGTCGATCGCGGCGGGGTGTGCGGCCCGCCCGGCCAGCGGAAGCTCCGGTGACGCGTCGAATCCGTCTTCCCGGCTTTCGGCGCCGGGCTCGGCTTCGGATTGCCCGACAAGCGAAGAAAGCAGGCCGGCGGTGCCGAACACGGCGTCGCATCGCCGGGCGATGTCCGGCGTCGGCGGCTTCAGGTCGTTTTCGATCTTGCTCAGGTAGCTTTTGCTGTAATTGATCTTCGTGGCGAGTGCGCCCAGGCTCATTCCGGACTGTTCACGGGTCCGTCGCAGGTGCGCGCCGAACGAGCCGGTCATGTCCCCTCCCACGGTCCGGTATGCAGTACAACACCCGCCGTAGCGCAAGGCAACAACGGAAAACGCGTGCTCAGCCGAGTCCGAGAGTCCGGGCCATGAGGAGCGCGTACGAACTGCCGGCGTGGGGCATTTCCCCCTGCACGACCAGCGACAGGGCCTGGTCGAAGGGAATCCGCCGGATCTCCAGATCGCTTTCGCCGGGGTCGAGGTTCGGAGTGCCCTGTGTGAGCCCGGTGGCGAAAAAGGCGTGATCGCGGTGATTGGTGAACGAGTCGGCGCAATTGATCACGCCCAGGGGCTGCCACGTCCGCGCGGAAAGCCCGGCCTCCTCCTGCAGTTCGCGCCGGGCCGCGGTCTCGGCGTCCTGGTCGGCGGGCTCGATCCGGCCGGCGGGCAGCCGCCACTGGACGCCTTCGTGCGTGTAGATCCACTGCCGCGTCACCGCCACGAAGCCGGCTTCGTCCACGGCCACCACCGTGACCGAGCCGGTGGAGATGACGTGGTCGTAGTTCCCGGTGGAGCCGTCCGGGCGGAGCGCGGTGTCGCGGCGCGTCTCGAACCACGGCGAACTGAACACACTGGTCGAAGTCAGGCGGGACCAGGAACCGCGCCGGGCGTCAGCCGCGTCGTGAACCACGGGGGTGAGTCAACCACAACGCGGCGCCGCACGGTGCCGTCCACTTTTCGTCCACGGCCTATCCACCGGTGCGGTCCACACTCCGTCGTACCCGAATCGGCGGGTGTAACGACGGCGACCGGTGCCGCGACCCTCATGGCGTCGATTTCCGGGGACCCGACGAGGGAGTGCACATGGGTGGTCCCGCAGCCGAACCGTACGACTTCTGCCTGTCGTTCGCGACCGAGCAACGGCCTTATGTCGAAGAAGTCGCGGAGCTGTTGCGAAAGGCCGGGCGCACCGTGTTCTACGACGCCTACGAGACGGCGAAACTGCTCGGCGAGGATCTGTACACGCACCTCGACGAGATCTACAACCGCGGATCCCGCTTCTGCGTGTTGTTCGCTTCCGAGGCGTACGTGCGCAAGGTCTGGACCAGGCACGAGCGGCGGTCCGTGCAGGACAGGGCGATGCGCGAAGCCGGCGCGTACCTGCTGCCGGTGCGGTTCGACGACACCCCGGTGCCCGGGTTGCGCGGCACCACCGGGTACGTCGACGCGCGGGTCACGTCCCCGGCCGAGCTCGTGCGGATCCTCCTCGAAAAGCTGGCGGGGGAACCGCAGGCGGCCACTGTTTCCGCGTCGATTCTGGCCGTGAAGGCGGATCCGCACACTGACCTCGAAGATCTTGTACGGAAAGCGCTGTCACACTGCCGGGTTTCCGTGGCGCCGGAGCTGATTTCCGCCCGCGGTTCGTCGGTGACGGCGGTCGTTCCGGAAGCGGTGCTCTCGGTCGCCGAGGTGGTCGTGGATGTCACGGCCACGATCGCCGACCTCGCCCGGAAGGGGTCCGTGCCGGCACTCAGGATCGCCGTGCACCGCGGTCAGGTCCCGGCCGGGCAGCCGGGGGAATCCGTCGACCTCACGGAAGCGGCCGAGGCCGCGGCCTCCGCCGCCGTGGCGGACGTGTTCGACCGGGTACCGGAGGCCGGCTGCGTGATCGTGGCGACCCAGCGGGTGTTCGACACGGTGATCCGGCCGGGCCGCGGTGGGTGCAACCCCGCTCAGTTCTCCTGGACCACGACAGCCGACGGACGCGGCCTCTACGTCAAGGTACCGGGGTTTCCCCAGTACGGGCGGCCCGCGCGCCCGGCCGGGGCCACCCCGGCCGGGGCAGCCGCGCCGCGGACGTACCACTTCGGCGGACCGGTGACCGCCGGCCAGATCGGGGACGTCAACTTCTTCGGGAGCGACGATGACCGACACTGACCCGGACCCCGCCGAGTCCGGGGGCGACACCTCCGACGCGCCACCCGAACCCGAAGGGGAGGAGAAGCCGGACAAGGGCGCGGCCGACGACCGGAAGCCCCAGGACGAGGGACAGGACAAGGAGAAGGACAAGGAAAAGGCCGAGGAGGAGGAGAACGTCCGGTCCGCGCAGGACCGCGCCGCCGACCCGGAGAGCGCCCAGCAGTGGGGCCTGTTCGCCAGCCGGATGGACACCGCGTTCCAGGCCATGTTCGGCGTCGGCGCGAGCGGGTTCGCCGCCGCGGGCGGCACGGCCAACTTCTTCCTCGGCGACACCGCCGTCGGCCAGGTCGGCGACCAGAACTTCGCCGGGAGAAGGCGTTCGCTGGAGATCCGGGTCCGCAGTGGCCTGGTCGCGAAGGACGTGCTCGCGCAGATCGACGAGGCGTACGTGGAGCCCGACGACTACCGCGAGCTGACCCGGAAGCTCGAGCAGCACCAGCTGCTGTTCATCAAGGCGCGCGGGGGCACCGGCCGGACGATGACCGCGTTGCACCTGCTGCACCGCAGCTGCCACGAAGGCGTGCGCAAGCTCGACCCCGACGCGCGGCTGAAGAGCTTGCAGCCGAAGGAATTCGAGCCCGGACACGGCTACCTCCTCGAATCGCTGGACCCCGACCAGGCCGCGACCCTGAAGGCCTTCCACGCCGAACGGCTCGGGCAGTACATGCGCGACCGGGGCTGCATGATGGTCGTCATCGTCGACGAATCGACACGCCTGCCAATGCACGAGATCGGCGACCTCGTCAGCACCGGCTTCACCCGGGTGAAGCCCGACCGGCTGCTCGAACGCTACGTCGAATGGGGCCTCGTCGGCTCCGCTCCCGAAGCCGACCACGAGGTGCTGTCCCGCCCCGAGGTGAAGGAGATCATCGCTCAGCTCACCGAGGAGGTCCCGGCCCGGGAGCTGGCGAAGCTCGGCGACCTGCTGATCGAGGTCGCCCACGACCGGATCGGGTTCGAGACGGTCCGGAACCGGTACTCGGCGGCGGGCAAGGCGGGCTTCGGGGAGTGGTTCGACGCTCAGGCCGACCTCGAGCAACGCGCCTTCGTCATCGCCCTCGCCGTCTTCAACGACGAACCGGTGCAGCTGGTCTCGACCGCCGCCACGATGCTGGCCGACCGCTTCAAGAAGCTCGCCATCCCCCGGCGCGGCGACCGGTCCCGTGACGTGTTCGCGGTCTCGCTCACCCAGCGGGTCCAGCAGGCGCGCGCCGAGCTGGCCAACGGCTCGCAGGAGACGGAGTTCGGCGATGTGCCGGTGACGAAGGCCCGTTTCCAGGACGAGCGGTACCCGCAGCTCGTGCTGGACCACGTGCGCACGCAGTACACCCAGGCGCTGGACGTGGTCCTGGACTGGCTCCTCGCCCTGGGCAGCATCCCCAACCCGCAGGTCTACATCCGGGCCGGGGTCGCCGCGGGACTGCTGAGCCAGTACGACTTCGTCAACGTGTACCGCCGGATCATCAACCCCTGGGCGGTCTTCGGCGACGCCGACCAGCGCTGGGCGGCCGTCGCCGCCCTGCAGGTCCCGGCTCGGCTGCCGGACTACGGCCTGCAGATCTCGAAGCTCCTCCGCCACTGGTCCCGCCACACGCTCCCGCAGCTGCGTTCGGCGGCGGCGCAGGCCCTCGGCACGACGACCTCGATCAGCCCGGAGGCGGCGCTCAAACAGCTGAGGTACCTCGCCCGCCACGCCGACTGGGTCATCGCCTACCGCGTGGGCGAAGCCATCAGCGACCTGTTCGTGCGCGCCGACCCGGGCCTGGTCCTGCGGACGCTGGTGCGCTGGTCGCGGGACGACGAGTTCGTGGAACGCCGGCTGACGGCGTTGCTCGCGGTCCTGATCACCTCGCACTACGTAGAAATCCAGGCCGACGGCTCGGAACGCTGGCCCGCGCTGGTCTGGTTCGCCGAGCACCGGCCGGATCTGCGGCGCCACATCGTGCTGCTCTTCGCCCGGCTGCTGGTGACCATCGACTTCAAGCGACGCACGTACGTCCACATGAAGCAGTGGGTGCGGATCACCCGCCGCGAACCGGCGGTGACGCGGCCGCTCGCGCGGCTGCTGCGCGACATCGGCGCGCGCTCGGGCGAAACCGCGAGCATCCGCACCCACCTGGCGGACTGGGCCGAAGACCCCGACGGGCCGGTCACCGCCGCCCGGACCGTGCTCGAACACTTCGACCAGGAAGAGGGACCACAGTGACCGATCGAGCTCCGGAACCGGATGACCGGCCGGACACCGGCGGCGCCGGCACAGCCGTGCAGCGGCTCGAGGTGACCCGCTCCAGCCTGCGCAAGAACAACCCCGCGTCGTCCGGCCACTCCGCGGTCGTCTACGTCACGAAGCGAGGCGACTACCAGGTCGGCGCCGGCCGGCTGACCGCCGGCGAAGTGTGGCTGGCCACTCCGCGCGAGATGTACCTCGTCGACATCACCCCGCACGAAGAGGTGTTCGAACTCGGCCTTCCGTCGGCCGAAGAAGCGTTCACCTACACCGCGAGCGTGCGCGTCACCTGGCGGATCAGCGACCCGGTCGCCGCGGTGAAGGCGGGCAAGGTCGAACCGCGGGAGGCGATCGGCCGGTTCCTGGAGGAAAAGCTGCGCGAAGTCACGCGTCAGTTCGGCGTGGAGGACAGCGCGAACGCCGAGCGCCGGATCGCGCACGAGTTCGGCGACCGCGAGGTGCGGATGTCCGACGCGGTGGTTGTCACGCGCTGCACCGCAGTCCTGGACCTGGACGAATCGACACGCAAGCACATCGCCAGCCGGACCGAGTTCGCGCGCAGTTCCGAGACCGAACGGCTCTCGCACGAGGTGCGCCGGCTGCGCGCGGAGCACGCGCGGGAAATGCAGCGGCTCGAGCAGCAGCACGAACTCGAGCTGAAGCAGCAGCGCATGAAGGTCTACGCCGACGCGATCCGCGAGGACGACGCGAACGTGCTGGCCCTGCGGCTGGCCGGGCACAAGGAGGACATCCAGGACGTCATCGGGCTGCTGCAGGAGCAGAAGAAGCTCAGTCTCGAAAACGCGAAGGGCATCCTCCAGATGGCGCTGGAGAACAAGGCGGTGACCCTGACCGAGCTCAAGCCGCTGCTGAACGACGCCAGCCGGACGATGCTCGGGCTGCCGAAGAACCCCGGCTCGCCGCCCCGGGTCACGGCGGACGCCACCCGCGCCGACCTGCACGACGACGAAGCCGACCTGCACGACGACGAAGACGACGAGGACGAGGACGATGGCGGCGAGCGGTGAAGTGCTCAACCCGGTGAGCGACGTTCCGGTGTTCGGCGACCTGATCGGCCTGGTCGACACCGCGGCGACCCAGATCGGGTTCTCGCTGCCGTTCCGGGCCTTCGGCGAGCTGATCATCGTCGGGGTGCTCGCCTTCGTCCTGCTGCGGCTGGTGACGGCGCGGCTGCTCCCGTGGGCGGGCAACGCGCTCGTCCGCCCGGTCACGATGCTCACGCAGGCGCTCCTGGTCCTGCTCCTGCTGCCGGACCTGGGTGTCGCCCGCCTGACCCGGCACTTCGGGCGGAAGCCGCCCGAGGCGGTTTACGGGTACGGCGCGGCGGTGCTGGCCGTGGTCGAGTCCGCCGAGGAGCTGATCCGGCGCGGGCTGCCGAAGCTGGGCCTGACCCGGGCGTTGCGGCCCTGGGCGCTGATCGTCCTGCTGGTCGCCGGCTTCCTGCTCTGGAACCAGCAGGACTGCGCGGCGGGCGCGGCACCCACGTGCGCCAGTCCGGTCGAGGTGTGGCTCGCGTCGTTCGGCGCACCGGATCCGAAGGGCTGACCCCGCGGCCTCGGCTGACGAGCAGCGCGCCACGGTCAGGCGGCCGCCGCCTTCAGGGACTCGGACAACGTCACCAGCTCGCGGGCGTCGTCGTCCAGACCCCCGCCGTCCGGGATGGCGATCGGCGTGCCCTGCTCCGGGACCTGCTCACGCCGGGCGTGGGCGCGCAACGCCTCCACGAGCCGGACCGCCAGCGGGCCGTCCAGGCGGGCCACGTACGGGCTGATCCGGACCAGCCCGTCCCGGCATTCGATCACCCGCCGGTAGTACCGGCGGTGGACGCCGCGCACGCTCAGCGTGTCCCAGCGGCCCAACGGCGTGCGGCTCAGCGCGTCCTCCGGGAACGCCTCGTGCAGCTTCGTCCACAACGGACGGAGGCGGTGGTAGGTCCGCAGGTGCTGCCACCACACGCGGGCCGCCGCCAGCCGGGTGGCCACGCCCGGGTACGACAGGCCGACCACCAGCAGGATCGCGCTCGGGAACACCAGCCAGACCGTGGCCTGGACCAGCAGCCAGGGGATCGCCGCGCCCGCCCAGTGGACCAGGACCACCGCGATCAGCGTCGCGCCGCCCACCGCGCCGAACGCGAACCCGACCGACGCCACCGAGAGCCCGCGGGCCAGCCGCGGGGCCGCGCCGCGGGCGTAACGCCGGGCGAAGAAGCAGGAGCTCGCGATGCCGTACGTCAGGTACAGGTCGGCGGCCAGGTAGAACACCGAGACCGCGCCGCGGGGGTACTGCGCCGGCGGGACGTCCGGCATGAACACCGTCACGGTGGCCATCACCAGGATCGCGGCGCCCAGCGGGATCGCCTCCAGCCGGGCCCGCCGCCGCGCGCGGGAGCCCGGGCGGGCCGAGAACAGGAAGAAGCACGCCAGCGAAAAGACCAGCCCGCAGAGGAAGACGTGCTGGAACAGCAGCGGCACGATCGACCCGGGGTACGGCTGGTTGACGTCGCCCGCCAGCAGGCCCAGCGGGTACGCGGCCGCGAAGCAGGCCAGGCAGGCCGTGACCATCCAGCGTGCGACGTCACCCGGGGCGCGGGTGAGCTGGTAGATCTTCCACAGCAGCGCCGGGAACAGGATGACGCCCTGGACCACGATCAGCGTGATCTTGCTGTTCACAGCCAGCCCAGCCGTTCGTCCAGCGCGGCGTCGAGCCGCCGCGCGGCACCCGCGTCCGACGACGGCGGGGCGACCCGGTCGAGGACCGAGGCCCACTCGAGGATGATCGTCGCCACCGTCTCGGCCTCCCGCTCGTGGTCGGTGTCGTAGGAGGTGCGCAGCAGGGCGCGCCCGACCGCCTCCGGTTCCAGGCCCGGCGCCAGCTTGCCGACCAGGTCCTGGTTCTCCGCGGTGGCGCCGTGGCCGGCCAGGATGTGGCCCAGCTCGTGCAGGATGATGTGGCGCTGGTGGGCCTTGCTGGTGTCCTGCTGGTAGACGATGTAGTCGGCCTCGGCGGTGGCGATCCAGGCGCCGAACGGGCCCGGCACCGGGATCCGGTGCGGCAGCAGCCGGATCGGGCGGCCGCGCTGCGCACCGACGCTGCGGCACAGCTCGAGGACGTCGAGCGGCGGGCGGATGCCCAGTTCGTTCAGCAGCCGCCTGCAGCGGCGCCGCAACTCGCGTTCCTTCACCAGCCGCCTTGCCATCACCGTCGGAGCACCCAGACGCTCTTACGGTAGTTGACGGCACCCCAGTCGATCATCGCCCGCCCCGGGGACCCGTCGCCGTCAGCTGTGCTCCGGCGCGATCTCGCAGAGTGACGCGCGCCGGCGGTGCACGCGCCCCTCGTCGACGGTGGCGGTGGCCCGCACCGGGACACGCACAGCGGGCAGCCTCCTTAATTCGGTGGCGCGGTCGACGAGGGTGGAGTTGAGTCGGCTCCCATGGTCGAGGTGCGCGGAACGTGCGACGAGCGGTTCGGAGAGGTGCGCGACGCGCTCGCGGAGTCCTTGGCCAAGGACGACGTCGGCGCCTCCGTTGCGGTGTTCCACCACGGCGAGCCCGTCGCCGACCTGTGGGGCGGCTACGCCGACGCCGGGAAAACCGTGCCCTGGCAGGAAAACACGATCACCAACGTCTGGTCCACCACCAAGACGATGATCGCCCTGTGCGCCTTGGTCCTCGCCGATCGGGGAGACCTCGACCTCGACGCTCGGCTCGTCCGGTACTGGCCCGGGTTCGGCGCCGCGGACGTGCGGGTGCGGCACGTGCTGTCGCACACCGCGGGACTGCCCGTCTGGGACACGCCGATCACCCTCGACGACCTGGCCGACGCGCCCAAGGTCACCGCGCTGCTCGCCGCGCAGGAGCCGCGGTGGACACCCGGGGAAATCGGGTGTTATCACGCGGTCACGCAAGGCTTTCTGCTCGGTGAGGTCGTCCGCCGGATCACCGGCCGGACGATCGGGGCGTTCTTCGCCGCCGAGATCGCCGGGCCGCTGGGCGCCGATTTCCACATCGGGCTGCCCGACGCGCAGCACCACCGCGTCGCGCCGCAGCTCGCGCCGCCCGGCGGGCTGACCGTGCCGCCGCCCACCGAGCTCTTCGACGCCGCCCCCAATCCCGTCATCGAGCCCGCGGACACGAACACCGCGGCGTGGCGGCGTGCGGAGATCCCGTCGGGTTCCGGCTACGGCAACGCCCGCTCGGTCGCCCTCGTCCAGTCGGTCCTCACCTCGGGCGGTGCCGGGCTGCTGTCGCGGGCCGGGTGCGAGCGGGCGCTGGAGGAGCAGTACCAGGGTCTCGACCACGGCCTGGGCGTGCGGATGCGGTACGGCCTTGGCTACGGCATCAGCGGCCGCACCTGCTTCTGGGGCGGCATGGGCGGTTCGCTGGTGTTCAACGACCTCGACGCCGGTCTCACCGTCGCCTACGCGATGAACCAGATGCTCGACGCCGTCGTCGGTGACGGCCGCGGCATGACCATGGTCGCCGCGGCCTACAGCGGCTTGGGCTGATCCGGCACCGGCGCCCAGAGCCCATCCGCGTCGCCCGCCTCGAGCCGGCCCCGGTACACGCCGATCTTCCGGTCGATCAGCTGCAGGTTCTCCTGCAGCTCCGCCAGCCTCGCCAGCACGTCGGCGCGGTGTTCCTCCAGCAGGGCCAGGCGCTCCCGCTCGTTGCCGCGGCCGGCGGCGACCAGGTCCGCGTACCGGCGGATCGTCTTGATCGGCATACCCGTCGCGCGGAGCTTGGTGCAGATCTTGATCCAGTCCAGGTCCAGCTTCCGGTAGCGGCGGCGGCCGCCGCTGGTGCGGTCGACCCGGGTCACGACCAGGCCCGCCCGTTCGTAGTAGCGCAGCGTGTGCGCGCTGACCCCGGTGCGGCGGGCCGCGTCCGCGATGGTCAGGCCCTCCGCGGGGATCGGGTTGACTTCGAGCACGCTCTAAATCCTAGCGTCGGAAGCATGACCACCAACCGTCCCGGCCTTGTGCTCGCCATCTGTTGCGCCAGCATCGTCGTCGTGGTGATGGACATCTCCATCGTCACCGTCGCCCTGCCTTCGATCCGCCGTGACCTGGGCGCTTCCGTCTCGAGCCTGCAGTGGACCGTCGACGCCTACACGCTCGTCCTGGCCGCGTTCCTGGTGCTCGCCGGCTCGGCCGCCGACCGGTTCGGCCGCCGTCGCGTCTTCCGGTGCGGGCTGGCCGTCTTCGGCCTCGGGTCGCTGCTGTGCAGCCTGGCCCCCGGCATCGGCTGGCTGATCGCCGCCCGCGCGCTGCAGGCCGCCGGCGGCACCATGCTCAACCCGGTCGCGATGGCGATCGTCGCCACCACCTTCCCCGCGCCGGCCGAACGCGCCCGCGCGATCGGCGTGTTCGGCTCGATGTCCGGCCTGGCGCTGGTGCTCGGGCCGATCCTCGGCGGTGTGCTCGTCGACGGCTTCGGCTGGCGGGCCGTCTTCTGGGTCAACGTGCCGATCATCGCGGCCGCGCTCGTCGCCACGACGTTGTTCGTGCCCGAGTCGCGGGCGCCGCGGGCCCGCCGCTTCGACCCGGTCGGGCAGGTCCTCGTGCTGCTGGTGCTCGGCAGCGTCGTCGCCGCCCTCATCGAGGCGCCCCGGCTGGGCTGGACGTCGCCGTGGATCCTCGGCCTGCTCGCCCTCGCCGGCCTCGGCGTGCTGGGCCTCCTCCGCTACGAACCGCGGCGCGCCGACCCGCTGCTCGAACTGCGGCTGTTCCGCAGCATCGCGTTCAGTTCGGCGATCCTCATGGCACTGCTGGCCCTGTGCGGGTTCGGGGTGTTCCTCTTCGTCGCCACCCGGTACCTCCAGGAGGTGCGCGGGATGACGGCGCTGGCGGCCGGGCTGTGCCTGCTCCCGGTCGGGCCGGCGGTGCTCGTGCTGTCCCCGCGCACCGGACGGGTGGTCGGCACGCGGGGTCCACGGGGGCCGCTGGTCGTCGCCGGGACGGCGCTGGCGGCGGGCGGCGCCGCGGCCGCGTGGCTCGGCCCGGCGACCCCGCTGCCGCTGGTGCTCGCGACCTTCCTGCTGTTCGGAGTCTTCCTCGGCACGGTGAACCCGCCGATCACGAACACCGCCGTCGCCGGGATGCCGGGCTCGATGGCCGGGGTGGCGGCCTCGCTGGCCTCCTCCGGCAGGCAGACCGGCACCACCCTGGGGGTCGCGCTCGCCGGGTCCGCGTCCGGCGTGTGGTGGCTGGTCGCCGGGCTCGGGGCCGGTCTGGTCGCCTTGGCGCTGGCCGGCACCGGACGCCGGGCGGCCGCGACGGCGCACCGGGCGGCCGCCCTGTTCGACGAGCTCAGCCGCCCGCGACCGACGGGATGATCTGCACCTCGGCGTCCGCCCGCAGCGGCGTCTCGGTGCCTTCGCGACGGCGGCACTCCTCGCCGTCGACGTAGAAGTTGACGTACCGGCGCAGCCTCGCCTGCTCGTCACGCAGCCGCCGCTCCAGCGCCGGGTACCGCTCGGCGAGCGCGTCGAGCAGGGCACCCAGCGTGGCCGGCTCGCCGACCTCGACGTCCAGCTTGGCTTCGCCGCCGGCCTTCTCCCGCAGGGTCCCGGGCAGCAGCACGGTGATCCGCACGGTTCACACCCTCGCGGCGCGGACGCTCAGCACGTCGGGCAGGTGGGCCGCGACGAGCTGCCAGCTGTCGCCGTCGTCGCGGCTGGCGTAGACGTCACCGGTCCGCGAGCCGAAGTACACCCCGGCCGGGTCGGCGTCGTCGGTGCACATCGCGTCGCGCATGACGCCGGCCCAGTACCCGTCCGGCAGGCCCGGCCCGAGCGCCTCCCACGACTTCCCGGCGTCCTCGCTGCGGTACACCCGGCAGCGGCCGTCCGGCGGGAACCGCATCGCGTCGGCGACCAGCGGGAAGGTGTAGATCACCTCGGGCCGGTGCGGGTGGACGACGATGGGGAAGCCGAAGTCGCTCGGCAGGCCGTCGGCGATGGACTGCCAGGTCGCGCCGGCGTCGTCGCTGCGGTAGACGCCGTGGTGGACCTGGGCGAACAGCCGGTCCGGCTCGGCCGGGTGCCGCGTGACCTTGTGCACGCACTGGCCGTACTCGGGGTACGGGTCGGGCACGTGGACCGCCTTGATGCCGGTGTTGCTCGCCGCCCACGACGCGCCGCCGTCCGCGGTGCGGTAGACGCCGCCGGTCGACATCGCCACGGTGACGCGGGCGGGGTCGGTGGGATGGGGGAGCACGGTGTGGATGGCCTTGCCGCCGCCCCCGGGCGTCCAGTGCTCGCGGTGCGGGTGGTCCCACAGGCCGCGGACGAGCTCGTAGGTGCGGCCGCCGTCGGTGGAGCGGAACAGCGCGGACGGCTCGGTGCCGGCGTAGACGACGTCCGGCTCGCTCGCCGGGCCGGGCACGAGCTGCCACGCCCTGGCCAGCGATTCGCCGGTGTCCGCCGGGAACGCGATCGGGGCGTGGTCGGGTTCGGCCCAGGTGGCGCCCAGGTCGTCGCTCGTGGCCACGCTCGGCCCGAAGTGCTCGCTGGTGACCCCGGCCAGCAGCCGCGGGGTGGCGCGGCGGGTGTCGATGCCGACCGCGTACACCTCCGTCATCGGGTGGTGCGGGCCGGTGACGTCCCAGGTGGCGCGGTCGTCCGTGCTGGTCGCCAGCCACAGGCCCTTGCGCGTGCCGATCGCGAGCAGGACGGGCATCCTTCCTCCCCTTCTCCGGGTGATGCGGGTCACAGGTACTCTGCCCGAAAAATCTCTCCGGGGAAATGTCGAACGCCGGTCGCGGCCGTTCGACGCGGGGGTGAAGGCCGGTCACCGCGTCCGGGAACGCACCGGACCCCGGCCGTAAAACACCAGGGAGGACACCATGCGGTTTCTCATGATGCACCGGGTCGACGAGCAGGACCCGAAGAGCTGGAACCCCAGCCAGGAGTTCATCGAGAAGATGGGCGCGTTCATCCAGGAGTCGGCGGAGAAGGACATCCTGATCACCGCGGAGGGCGTGCACCCGACGGAGAAGGGCTCGCTGGTCCGCAAGCCGCGCGGTGCCGCGATCCGCGTGACCGACGGCCCGTTCGCCGAGGCCAAGGAGGTCATCGGCGGGTTCGCGCTGATCAACGCGGCGGACCGGGCGGAGGCCGTCGAGTTCGCCAAGCGGTACGTCGAACTGTTCGACCAGGACATCGAGGTGGAGATCCGCCAGGTCGTCGAGTTCGACGAGCTGCCGACGCAGGACTGACGCCCCTCCGGTGGCGCCGGGCAGTGGCTCCGCTGCTCCGGCGCCGCCGTCCGGTGGACGACCGTTGTGCCCGGGTGCGGTTCGGGCCAGGGTGGGTTCCTGCCGTCGGGGAGGGAGCGGACTTGAGCGGAGACCGGACCCGGCCCGACCTGTCCGCCGTGCTCGCCGTCGTGCTCGCCGTGCCCGTGGTGGCCAGCAGCCTGCTCGTGCTCGGCCTCGCCGGGAAGCTCGCCTGGCCGCCGTACTTCTGGGTCCTGCCCGCCGGCTGGGCGCTGCTCGGCGGGATCACCTTCGTGCCCGCCTTCGAGCACTTCCTGCTGCCGCTGACGTTCGGCATGCGGCAGCCGACCTCGCGGGAGCTCGCGCGGCTCACCCCGAGCTGGGAGGCAGTCTGCACCGCCGCGGGGGTCGACGGCGCTCGCTACCGGCTGTGGGTCGACCGCTCCCGCGCACTCAACGCGTTCGCCGCGGGTGGCCGGACCGTCGCCGTCACGCGGACCGCGCTGGACCTGCCGCCACCGAGCCTGGAGGCGATCCTGGCGCACGAGCTCGGCCACCACCTCGCCGGGCACACGCGGCTTTCGCTGTACGTCTGGTGGCTGGAGCTGCCCGCCCGGCTGCTGACCCGCCTGCTCCGGCTGCTCGCGCTGGCCGTCCCCCACGTCGGGCGCGCGTTCGCCGCCTTCGGGCGGTCGGTCGCCGTGCTCGTCACCGTACTGCTGACGCTGGGCGTGCTGACCGCGCTCGCCTTCCTCGACCCGTGGCTGCTGCTGGCGCCACTGCTCGGTCCGGTGCTGGCCTGGTCGAAACGGCTCGGCGAGTACCGGGCCGACCTGATGGCGGCGCGGCTGGGCTACGGCCCGGAGCTGATCTCCCTGTTCCGGGAGTGGATCCGGGCAAGCGGCGGCGACGAGCGGCGGCTGTGGGCGCGGCTGCTGGCCGGGCACCCGGCCCACGTCGACCGGATCAAGAAGCTGCAGGACCGCGGCTTCCGAGCGTGAGCACGACCTTGCCCGCCGAGTGTCCCCGGTGGACGTGGTCGATCGCGGCCACGGCGTCGGCGAGCGGGTACGTGCGATCCAGCACGGGAGTCAGCGGGCCGGCCTCGATCGTTTCGCGCAGGACTTCGAGGTCCGTGCCGCGGACGGTGGAGATGAGCCCGCGCAGCCGCTGTTTCACGAACGGGTTCAGCACCGCGGCCCGCAGCACCCGCTGGATGCCGCCCAGCCACTTGCCGCCTTCGCCGCCGACGATGACGAGCGTGCCGCGCGGGGCCAGCGCCCGGCGCAGGTGGGCGAGCGAGCGCAGGCCCGCCGTGTCCAGGATCAGGTCGTGGCGCCGGTCGGTGAAGTCCGCGCACGTGTAGTCGACGACGTGGTCGGCGCCGAGTTCGCGGACCAGGTCCACCTTGCCCGTGCTGCACACCGCGGTGACTTCGGCGCCGAAGGTCTTGGCCAGCTGCACCGCGAACGACCCGACCCCGCCCGCGGCGCCGATCACCAGCACGGACTGGCCCGGCCGGACCCCGCCCGCGTCACGCAGGCCCTGCAGGGCGGTGCAGCCGGAGATCGCGACGGCCGCCGCCTGCTCGAACGAGAGCCGGGCCGGTTTCCCCGCGACCCGGTCGGCCTTGGCGACGGCGTACTCGGCGAACGCGCCGGCGCACTCGCCGAACACCTCGTCGCCGGGGTGGAACTTCGTCACGCCTTCGCCGGTCTGCTCGACCGTGCCCGCGAAGTCGAGGCCGCGCACGGAGTTCTTCGGCCTGCGCAGGCCGAAACCGAGCAGGCGCACCAGGTACGGCTGCCCGGTGGTCAGGTGCCAGACGCCCGGGTCGACGCCGGCCGCGTGCACGCGCACGAGGACCTCGCCGGGCCCGGGCGCCGGTCTCGCGATGTCGCGCGGTTCGAGAACGCCGGGATTTCCGTAGCGGTCCTGGACGATGGCTTTCACGACGACTCCTCCGGGTACTGGAACACTTCTTCGAGCGGGACGCTGAACACGTGCGCGATCTGGAACGCCATCTCGAGCGAGGGCGAGTAGCGGCCCTGCTCGATGGCGATGACGGTCTGGCGGGTGACGCCCAGCCGGCCGGCGAGCTCGGCCTGCGTCATCTGGCCGTGCGAGAACCGGAGGGCGCGCAGCGAGTTCGTGACGCGGGTCGGCTTCACCACGGCTGGAAACCCTTGCGGTAGGCAAAGATCCGGGCGATCGACCCGAGGAGCGCCGAAAGCGTGAAGGCCAGGTAGATGACGTTGGCGATCCAGAAGTGGGGCGCCTCGGCCATGGCCAGCAGCAGCGCGGCGACGGCGCCGATGACGACGAACGAGTGGCCGACGTGCTCGCCCAGCCTGCCGATTTCGTGGTCGCGCTGATCCTTCGCGCCGTCCTTCGACACGATCGCGACGACGATGCTGAGCACGATCGTCGCGACGATGGACGTGCCGACCGTCCAGAGCAGCGCCGCGACGTAGGGGACTTCGGCCAGCGGCCGCCCACCGGCCCGGCCGAGGACCAGCACGAGGTACACCGCGTAGCTCACCACCGCGGCGAACCCGAGGATCCAGGCGTTCTTCTCTTCGTGGGTCACCTCGCCAAGGTAAAACAAACCAGACATCGTGTCAAAGTTTCTTGACATGAGAAAATGTGCCCGCGGGCCTGTCCAACGGGCCGGCCGCCGTTCGTAGTGCTGGCGTACGGCAACCGAGCCACTGGAGGAACCGTGAAGTACCTGATGCTGATCAACGCCGCGCTCGACGCCGACGGCGCGCCCACCGGCTGCAGCACGCCCGACGACTGGATGCTGTTCGACAAGTCGCTCAAGGAAGCCGGGGTGTACGTCGGCGGCGACTCGGTCGCCGACTTCACCACGGCGGCCACGGTCAAGGTCGACGAGCGCGGCGAGCGGCTCGTCACCGACGGCCCGTTCGCCGAGTCCCGGGAGGTCCTCGGCGGCTACTTCGTCGTCGACGTGCCGGACCTCGACGTCGCGCTCGACTGGGCGGCGCGCTGCCCGGGGTCCCGCGACGGCGGGTCGATCGTGGTCCGGCCGCTCGCCGGCTACGAGGGCTGACGCCGGTGACCGGGCGGGCGCAGCCCTGGCCGGCCATCGAGGCGGTGTTCCGGGAGGAGCGCGGGCTGTTGCTGGCCGCGCTCGTCCGCCGGTTCGGCGACCTCGACCTGGCCGAGGAGGTGACGTCGGAGGCGATCGAGGCGGCGCTGGTGCACTGGCCTGCCGAGGGCGTGCCGCCGAAGCCGGGCGCCTGGCTGATGACGACGGCCCGGCGCAAGGCGGTCGACCGCCTCCGTCGTGACCAGGCTTACGCGGCCCGGCTCGCGGTGCTGCAGGTCGAGGCCGAGCGCGCGGCGCCCGCCCCGCCCTTTTCGGAGGGTGGTCTTCCCGACGAGCGGCTCCAGTTGTTCTTCACGTGCGCGCACCCGGCGCTGCCGGCGGAGGACCGCGCGGCGCTGACGTTGCGCTGCCTGGCCGGGCTGACGACGCCGGAGGTGGCGCGGGCGTTCCTGGTGCCGAGCGCGACGATGGGCAAGCGGATCGTGCGGGCGAAGAACCGGATCCGCGCGCTGCGGATCCCGTTCCGGGTCCCGGACGCGGCCGAGCTCCCCGGGCGGCTGCCGGGCGTGCTGCAGGTGGTGTATTCGATCTTCACCGAGGGCTACGCGGCGAGTGCGGGCCCCGACCTGCAGCGGCCGGCCCTGGCGGAGGAGGCGATCCGCCTGGCCCGCATCCTCCGCCGCCTGCTGCCGGACGAGCGGGAGGTGGCGGGCCTGCTGGCCCTCATGCTGCTGATCCACGCCCGCCGCGAAACCCGGACGGGCCCGGACGGCGACCTGGTGCTCCTCGACGACCAGGACCGCACCCGCTGGGACGGTTCGATGATCGAGGAGGGCGCGGCACTGGTGGTGGCGGCCCTGACCGGCGGACCCCCGGGCCGCTACGGAGTCCAGGCGGCGATCGCGGCCCTGCACGACGAGGCCGCGGACGTGGCGAGCACGGACTGGCCGCAGATCGTGGGGTTGTACGAAGTGCTGCGCGGGCTGGCGCCGTCACCGGTGGTGGAGCTGAACCGCGCGGTGGCGGTGGCGATGCGGGACGGACCGGAGGCGGGGTTGGCGTTACTGGGGGAACTGGCGGCGGAGCCGAGGTTGCGCGAGTACAGCCCGTTCGCGGCGGCCCGGGGTGACCTGCTCAGCCGCCTCGGCCGGGGTGAGGAGGCGGCGGTGGCGTACCGGGAGGCGTTGTCGCTGGCCGGAACGGAGCCGGAGAGGCTGCACCTGCGGCGGCTGGCCTCCGGCCCCCGGTGATCATTCTACCGGTCGCCACCGACAGTTCCGGCGGAAAGCGGGAACTGTCGGTGGTCCCCGGTAAGCTGGATACCGGGGGCCGGAGGCCTACCCCGCCCGCAGAGCCGCCACGGCCGGCGCGAACATCGTCGTCTTGATCGCGCCCAGTGTTCCGCGGTCCTTGCCCACCAGGCCTTCCACTCGCGTCCGGGCCACCTTCACCACTTCGCCCTCGGCCGCGGTCTCGTCCACCAGCCCGATCTCCGCCGCCTCCGGGCCGCCGAACCGTCGCGCCGTCGTCATCGATGCCACCGCTGCCGCGGGGGTCAGTTTGCCCTGGATCAACGCCGCCATGCCCGGGGTGAACGGGATGTTGATGTCCGCTTCCGGGAAACAGAAGTAGCCCCGGTCCGCGCGCATCACGCGGAAGTCGTGCGCCATCGCCAGCATTGCGCCCGCCCCGAACGCGTGGCCGTTGATCGCCGCGATCGTCGGGACCGGCAGTGTCAGCACGCGGGCGAACAGCTCCTGCACCTGCGCGACGTACTCCGAAGCCCGGTCACTGTGCGCCGTCAGCCATTCGAGGTCCAGGCCGTTCGAATAGAACTTGCCGCCGCCCGTGGTCAGCAGGGCTCCCTCGACACCGTCCAAAAAGGAATGGACGCGCTGCAGCCAGTCCGGTGAGAAGCGGTTTTCGTCGTCGCCGAGGTCGAGCACGGAAACGGTCACGGTCGGTCCTTTTCTCGAGGGGGCACGGTCAGCACCGCCCGCACCGCGGCGGCCAGCCTCTCCCGCACCAGCGGATCGGTGATGTCGCGCCGGAAGAAGGCCGTCGGCAGGTCGACGACGCACGTCGTGATCACCTCGACCGCCAGGCCGTCGCCGCGGTCCCACAGCTGCCTGGCGAGCCGGACCAGCAGGGCGACCAGGCGTTTGTCCACCGCGTGCAGGGCTTCCGCCAGCTCGTCGGGCAGCTCCGGCCCGAACAGCCGGTCGCCCCGCACCTTCAGCAGCATCCGGGCGCCGTCGGGGCGCAGCAACGCGAACTCCGCGGGCGTGTCCGCCGCCGCGACGACCGCCTCCACCGGGGAAGGAGCCTGGTCGACGAGCGAGGTCTGCAGGTCGAGGAACGCCGTTGCCGCGCGTAGCCACACCTGGGCCAGCAACGCGCTGAGCGACCCGAACGCGTGGTAGATCGTCCCGTTCGGGACGCCCGCGGCCGCCGCCAGGCCACGCACCGTCACGTCCGTCGAGGACGCGACGAGCCGCTCGGCGACGTCGAGGAGCGCGTCGAGGTCGTGGACGCGGGGGCGGGGCATGCCGCGACCGTAACAGAACACGTGCTCCAAAACCAGGCCGGTAGGCTGAAGACGTGGAGATCTGGATCAACCCGGCGTGCTCGAAGTGCCGGTCCGCGGTGTCGCTGCTCGACGAGGCCGGCGCGGAGTACACCGTGCGCCGCTACCTCGAAGACCCGCCGACCGCCGCGGAACTCGAAGCCGTCCTGCAGCGCCTCGGCCTCGAACCGTGGGACATCACGCGCACCGCCGAGCCCGTCGCGAAGGAGCTCGGCCTCAAGACCTGGGGCCGCACGCCCGAAGACCGGCCGAAGTGGATCGACGCCCTCGCCGCGCACCCCAAGCTCATCCAGCGCCCGATCATCACGGCCGACGACGGCACCACGGTCGTCGCGCGCGACCCGGAAACCGTGCGTTCGGTCCTTTAGGGAATCTCGTCGGTCGTCGCCAGGAGCGGGACGTCCAGGGACACCGTCTCCGGGTACTTGATCCCGGCGCCGGTGTTGAGCACGACGACGTCTTCGTCGCCCTCAAGCCACCCCGACTCGCGAAGGTGCTTCAACGCGGCGAAGCACGCTCCGCCTTCCGGGCAGACGAAGGTGCCCTCGTGCGAAGTCAGTTCGCGTTGTGCCGCCAGCAGTTCCTCGTCGGTGACGGCGATCGCGGTGCCACCCGTCTCGTACACGGCGTCGAGCACGAGGAAGTCGCCCAGCGCCTTGGGCACGGTGATGCCGAAGGCGACCGTCCGGGCGTCCGGGAACGGCTCGCTTTCGCGGGCCCCGCGCGCGAACGCCGTGACGATCGGCGCGCACCCGGTGGCCTGGACGGCGACGAGCCGCGGCAGCGGGCCGGAAACCCAGCCCAGCTCCCGCATTTCCAGCAACGCCTTGTAGATCCCGATGATGCCGACACCGCCGCCGGTCGGGTAGAGGATGACGTCGGGCAGCCGCCAGCCGAACTGCTCGGCGATCTCGTACCCCATCGTCTTCTTGCCCTCGATGCGGTACGGCTCCTTCAGCGTCGAGACGTCCTGCACGCCGGGACGCCGCCCGGCCGCCGCCGCGACGAGCTTGCCCGCGTCCCCGATCAGACCGGCCACCCGGTACAGCTCGGCGCCCGCCGCGACGCACTCGCGCATGGTGATCGCCGGCGCGTCGTCCGGCATCGCGACCAGGCTCGACAGCCCCGCGCGCGCCGCGTACAACGCCCACGCGGCGCCGGCGTTGCCGTTCGTCGGCATCGCGATCCCGCGCACGCCCAGCTCGGCCGCCCGCGAGACGCCGACCGCGGCGCCGCGCGCCTTGAACGTGCCGGTCGGCACCAGGCCTTCGTCCTTCATCCACAGCCGGGACAACCCCAGCTCACGGCCGTAGCGCGGCAGCCGCAGCAACGGCGTCATACCTTCCCCGAGGCTGACGACGTGCTCGGGCGAGCGCACGGGCAGCACCTCGTGGTAGCGCCACAGCGTCGGTTCCCGCCCGGCGATCTCCTTCGGCGTCACGGCTTCGCGGACGCCGTCGAGGTCGTAGCGCGCGAGCAGCGGCGCGCCCGCCGGGGAGAGGCCCTGGACTACGTCGGCGGCCAGGCGTTCGCCGGTCCGCGAGCACTCGAGATGGCTGAGGAACGAGTACGGCACAGTGCCGATCCTAGGTCCCCGGCCGATCCTAGGTCCCCGGCCGATCCCAGGTCCTAAAGTGAGCACATGGACGCGCTGCGGGTGTGCCTGTACGTCTTCGCCGGGGTGACGCTCGGTACCTGGCTGGTGTCGGTGCTGACCAGGGAGTACTCCTGGGTCGACCGGATCTGGTCGATCGTCCCGGTCGCCTACGTGGGGATCTTCGCCGGCGCCGCCGGGTTCGCCGACGCGCGGCTCGACGTGATGTTCGCGCTGGTCGCGCTGTGGGGCATCCGGCTCACGTTCAACTTCGCCCGCAAGGGCGGCTACGCGCCCGGCGGCGAGGACTACCGGTGGGCGGTGCTGCGCGAGCGGATGGCGCCGTGGCAGTTCCAGCTGTTCAACTTCTTCTTCATCTCGCTGTACCAGAACGTGATCCTGCTGCTGATCACGCTGCCCGCGCTGACCGCGCTGGAGCACCCGGGCGGCTTCGGCGCCGCGGACGTCGTCGTCGCGCTGGTCTTCGCCGCCTTCCTGGTCGGGGAGACGGTCGCCGACCAGCAGCAGTGGGCGTTCCACCGCGAGAAGCACGCGGGCCGGGCGCCGACGCGGTTCCTGCAGGCCGGGCTGTTCCGCTACTCACGGCACCCGAACTTCTTCTTCGAGCAGGCGCAGTGGTGGGCGATCGCCGCGTTCGGCGTGGTCGCCGGCGGTCCGCAGTGGACGGTCGCCGGCGCGGTCCTGCTCACCCTGCTGTTCGTGGGCTCGACGCGGTTCACCGAGAGCATCACGAAGTCGCGGTACCCCGAATACGCCGACTACCAGCGGCGGACGTCGGCCGTGGTCCCGTGGCCGGTGCGCGGATGACGGTCGTCGCCGCGCTCCAGATCGCCGCGGGCGTCCCGATCGAGCGGATCCTGGCGTTCGAGGACGAGATCCGGGGCGCCGACCTGGTGGTGCTGCCGGAAGCCGTCCTCGGCGGGTACCCGGGCCGGGTGCCGTTCACCGAGTACTTCCACGCGGCGGTGACCGTGCCCGGTCCGGAGGTGACGGAGCTGGCCGGGCTCGCGGCGCGGACCGGCGCGTCGCTGGTGGTGGGCGTGATCGAACGCGCCGGCTCGACCCTCTACAGCACGGCGGTGTTCCTCGACCCGGAGCAGGGACTGGTGGCCAAGCACCGCAAGCTGGTCCCGACGGAACGGGAGCGCCTCTTCTGGGGCCGCGGCGACGGTTCGACGCTCCCGGTGGTCGCGACGGCGGCGGGCCGGGCGGGTGCGGCGATCTGCTGGGAGAACCACATGCCGTTGCTGCGGGCGGCGATGTACGCGAAGGGCGTGGAGATCTGGTGCGCCCCGACGGCCGACGACCGCGACGTCTGGCAGGCGTCGATGCGCCACATCGCCGACGAGGGCCGGTGTTTCGTGGTTTCGGCGTGCCCGTACGAGGCCGAAGGCGACGACCCGTTCCGCGGCGGCAGCGTGATCGCCGGCCCGCTGGGGGACGTCCTGGCCGGCCCGCTGCGCGACGCGGAGGGCCTGATCACGGCGGAGATCGACCTCGAGGAGATCGTCACCGCTCGCAAGAGCCTCGACGTGTCCGGGCACTACTCGCGGCCGGACGTCTTCTCGCTGACCGTGGACGAGCGGCCGAGGGAGGGCGTCACCTTCGTGAGGTGACGCCCTCCCGCGCGCTCACACCGCCAGCCGGCCGCCGTCCACCGGGAGGATCGCGCCGTGGACGAAGCTGGCGTCGCCCGCCGCCAGGAACGCGATCGCCGCCGCGATCTCCTCCGGGGACGCCACGCGCCCCGCCGGGCCGGCCGCGGCCAGCGCGTCGAGGCCGTCGCCGAACACCGCCGTGCCCTCCGTGCGGGTCGGGCCCGGGCTGACCGCGTTGACCCGGACGCCCGACGGCCCGAACTCCGCCGCCCACGCCTTCGTCATCAGCTCGACCGCCGCCTTCGACGCGCCGTACACCGCCATGCCCGCCATGCCGCGCAGCGCGACCATCGTGGACACGTTCACGATCGCGCCGTGGCCCCGGGCCGCCATCTCCGGCCCCAGCTCGGCGACCAGGAAGAACGGCACCTTCACGTTCGTCGCGAAGACCGTGTCGAAGTCCGCCTCGGCGAACGACGCGGTCGGCCCGGTCGGGAACACGCCGGCGTTGTTGACCAGCACGTCGATCGGCCCGCCCACCTCGCGCGCCCGAGCCGCGAGCGCGCGCGCCGACGCGGCGTCCGTCAGGTCCGCCGCGACGAAGTCGGCCTTGCCACCCGCCGCGCGGATGGCGTCGACGACCTCGGCGCCGCGCCCGGCGTCCCGGCCGGACAGCACCACGTGCGCGCCGAGCCGGGCCAGCGCGATCGCCGTCGCGCGGCCGATCCCGCTCGTCCCGCCGGTCACCAGCGCCGTCGACCCGGCAAGTTCTGCAGTCATCGTTCGAACTCCTTTGCGTTCTCGGTCGCAGAGTTCAAGCGAGACCGCCCGGAGAAGACTTCCGGATCCGCGTTCGGCCCTCCTTATACCTCCGATCCGTTCCGCCGATGGTCTTCCAGCGCCGCGACGAACTCCGCGACGTCACGCCGGTGCGACGTCGCCGGCCAGACGGCCCAGGTCCGCCGGACGATCGGGGTGCCGGCCAGCGGCACCCACCGGACCGTGTCCGGCAGCGGGTACGGCCACTCCGGCGGTGCGAAGGCGTACGCCCCGCCCGCGCTGACCGCCGGGATCTTCAGCTCGACGATCAGCCGCTGCTCCTCCGGGACCTCCGGGCCGACGTCGAGACCGTGGCTGCGCAGGATCGCGGCCAGCTCGTCGTACCAGGCCGGGCTGCCCGCGCGCGGGAAGGCGAACCACTCCAGGCCGGCCAGGTCCTCCAGCCGGACCGGCGAGCCCAGCTTCTCGGCCAGGTCCGCGGCGAGCAGGACGCCGACGTCCTCGGTCACCACGAGGACGGCGTCCAGGTCGGGGCCGGCCGGGCGCTCCCGGACCAGCCCGACGTCCAGTTCGCCGGCCCGCAGCGCGGCCACCTGCGCCACGGACGACAGGTGCCGTGCCTGCACCCGCGTGTCCGGCAGCCGCGCGAGCGCCGACGGCAGCAGGTCGGGTGGCAGTTCCAGGGGGACGCCGACGCGCAGCACGCCGCTGCCGGTCGCGGTGTGCCGGGCCATCGCGGCGAGCGCCTGGTCGTGGCGGGCCAGCACGGCGCGGGCCTCGCCGAGCAGCGTCGCCCCGGCGTCGGTGACCTGGACGCCGGTGCTGGTGCGCACCAGCAGCCGGACGCCGAGCCGCCGTTCGAGGGCCGTGATCGTCTGCGACAGCGCCGGCTGGCTCACGTGCAGCTGCCGTGCCGCCTTCGACATCGCGCCCGCCTCGACGACCGCGACGAACGCCTTCAGCTCCCGGATCTCCATCAGGCCGCCCACCGGACTGGCAGTGACTTGAGGCCGTTCTGGAAGTTCGACCGCAGCCGCACGGGAGTGCCCGCCAGGGAAACCTGGCCGAGCAGGTCGAGCACCGCCTCGAACATGGCCCGCAGCTGCACCCGCGCGAGGTGGGCGCCGAGGCAGAAGTGCGGGCCGTGGCCGAAGGTCAGGTGGTCGTTCGGCGTCCGGCCGACGTCGAAGCTGTCCGGCGAAGGGAACACGGCCGGATCCCGGTTGGCTGAAGAGAACCAGACCACCACCTTGTCACCGGCCCGGATGTCCACATCGGACAGCCGGACGTCGGAAGCGGCCGTGCGCCGGAAGTGCATCACCGGCGTCCACCAGCGCAACATCTCTTCGACGGCGGACGGCAGCAGCGACCGGTCGTCGAGGAGCCGCCGGTATTGCTCGGGGTGGGACAGCAGCGCGAGCAGCCCACCGGGCAGGCCGTTGCGCAGCGTTTCGTTACCGGCCACGGAAAACAGCCAGAACAGGTTCTCGAACTCGGCGAGCGAGACGCGCCCGCCGTCGTCGCCGACTTGCCGCATCAGGTTGCTCATGACGTCGTCACCCGGATGCGCACGCTTGTACTCGCCCAACGCGTTCGCGTACGCGTAGAGATCCGGCATGCCCGCGCGGGTCCGCGGGTCCGGCATCGACCCGTCCGGCCCCGGCGCCGGGCGGACGGCGAGCGCGGAGCGGGCGAGCTCGCTCACCTCGGTGACGGAAACCGTCGAACTGACCGCGTATTCGGCGTCCTGGTAGCCGATCACGCGGTTGCTCCAGTCGTACATCAGCCGCCGATCCTCCTCCGGCACGCCGAACACCCCGGCCAGGGTGCGCAGCGGCAGGTCGGCGGCCACCTGCGCGAAATCGCACCGGCCATCGGAGGCGACCTCCGCAACCAGGTCCCGCGCCCAGCTCTCGATCTGTGACGTCAGCTTCGCGATCGCGCGCGGAGTGAACGCCTTCGTGAGCAACCCGCGCAGCCTGCCGTGCTCCGGCGGGTCCATGTTCAGCATCATCCGCCGCACGTACGCGAGGTCCGCCGCGTCGCGGATCTGCGTCCCGCCGAGCTGGGACGAGAACACTCCCGGGTCACGCAGCACCCGCCGGACCTCGGCGTGGCCCAGCACGGCCCAGAAGTCGTCGACGCGCACCACCGGGCCGGCGCGCCGCAGCCGCGCCAGCTCCTCGTACGGGACACCGCGCACGTAGGTGTCCGGATCGGTGATCGTCACGGGGCCGACCCTAGCCGCGGCCACCGACAATTTGGGAGGCTGCGCTGATGGACACGCTCAACATGCGCATCGGCGGCAAGGGCGAACCGGCCGTCCTCCTCCTGCACGGCCTCGGCGCGACCGGCGCCGTCTGGAACCACTTCGCCGTCCTGCTGGACCGGCGCGTCCTCGTGCCCGACCTGCCCGGGCACGGCCCGTCCGCGCCGCTGCCGCACTACAGCTTCCGGACGCTGGCCGAGGCGGTCGCGCGGGCGCTGCCGGACGGCGGGCCGCTGATCGTCGCGGGTCATTCACTCGGCGGGGTGCTCGCGCTGGAACTGGCGTCCGACCGGTTCGACGTCGAGGTCGCCGGCGTGCTGGCGCTCGGGGTGAAGGTCGAGTGGAGCCAGGACGACCTGAACCGCGCGGCCTCCTTCGCGGCCCGGCCACCCCGGGTGTTCGCGACGCAGGAGGAGGCCGACCAGGCCTACCTGAAGGTGTCCGGGCTGCTCGGGATCGCGCCGGCCGACCCGGCCGGGCTTCGCGAGACCGAGGGAGGTTGGCGCCTCGCGATGGACCCGGCCGCGTTCGGCCTCGGCGCACCGGACATGCCGGCCCTGCTGGCCGGGGCGCGCTGCCCGGTCGTGCTCGCCGCGGGGGAGAACGACCCGATGAGCCGTCCGGAGCAGCTGCGGGCGCTCGATCCCGGCGCCGTCACGCTCGCCGGTCTCGGGCACAACGCCCACGTCGAGGACCCGGCCGCCGTGCGGGCCCTGCTCAAGCGCTTCGGCGTGTGAAAGTCCGGGTGCAGCCGTCGTACCCCATGCGACGGCTGCTCCGCGAACCCCTCGCCACCACCGGACGCGGAAAAGCCTAGGAAAGCGCGGTGGACGAGCGCCTGTACCCGGGCTCGCCGCCGCCGTCACCGTCCGTACCTGCGGAAACGGTTATCTTCGCCGATCGGTGGTACATCTCGGGCGGCACGATCGTGATGCTGGAGAGGTACGTTCCGCTCGGGACGCAGGAGAGGACGCCTGTGGACGAAGGCCTGTCGTTCGCCGGATGGCTGCGTGACCGGCGTGTGCTCGCCGGCCTCACCCAGGCCCAGCTCGCCGAGCGTGCGGGACTGAGCCTGCGCGCGGTGCGCAACGCCGAGCTCGGCAGCGTCCGGCGACCCCGTCCGGAGACGGCCCGCAAGCTGCGGGAGGCCCTCGCCGAAGCCCCGCCGGAACCCGTGCGGATCGGCGTGCTGGGCCCGCTGACGGTGGCGCGGGGCGAGGAGGAAGTGGAGATCGGCGCGGAGAAGCAGCGCCTGCTCCTGGCGATGCTGGCCCTGCAGCCGAACCGGACCGTCCGGCGCGAGGACCTCGTCGACGTCATCTGGGACGAACCGCCGCCGTCGTGCCTGGAGCTGCTCCACACCTACGTGGCGCGGCTGCGGCGGGCGCTGCGGCCCGCCGACCTCATCGCCACGGACAAGGGCGGCTACCGGCTCGCGGCCGGCGAGGACGAGCTCGACCTGCTGCGTTTCGAAGCCCTCCTCGCGCAGGACGCGCTGAAGGAAGCGCTCGGGCTCTGGCGCGGCCCGGCGCTCGCCGACGTCGAACGGCTGCGCCAGCACCCGGCCCGGCTCGCGCTGGCGATGCGGCGCGCCAAGGCGGTCATGGCCTACGCCGAGGTCGCCCATCCCGAGGACGCGGCGGTGCAGCTGCGGGTGCTGACCGCCGAGGAACCGCTGAACGAGTCCGCGCACGCTCAGCTGATGCGGGCGCTCGCCGCGTCCGGGCGGCAGGCCGCCGCGCTGGACGTCTTCGACGAGGTGCGCCGGCGGCTGGCCGGGGAACTGGGCCTGGAACCGGGCCCCGAGCTGCGGGCGGCCCAGCGGCAGGTGCTGCGGCAGGACTTCGCCGCCCCGGAGCCGCCGGCCCGGGTGCCCACGCAGCTGCCCGCCGACGTCCCCGGCTTCCGCGGCCGCGCCGCCCAGCTGGCCGAGCTGGACGCGCTGCTGCGCCGCGACGAAGGCGACACGAGCGCGCGCATCGCCGTCCTCTCCGGCACCGGCGGGGTCGGCAAGACCGCACTGGCCGTCCATTGGGCGCAGCGCTCGCCAGGGGAGTTCCCGGACGGCCAGCTCTACCTGGACCTGCACGGCTACGGCGCGGTCCGGCCGGTCGACCCGGGCGACGCGCTGTCGGGATTCCTGCGTGCCCTCGGCGTCCCCGGCGCGGACATCCCCGCCGAGCCGGACGAGCGCGCCGCCAAGTTCCGCACCGCGCTCACCGGGCGGCGGATGCTCCTGGTGCTGGACAACGCGAACGCCGTCGGGCAGGTCCGCCCGCTGCTGCCCGGCTCGCCGACCTGCCTGGTCCTGGTGACCAGCCGGGACGCCCTCCCCGGGCTGGTCGCCCGCCACGGCGCCCGGCGCGTGCTCGTCGACCTGCTCACCGACGCCGAAGCCCGCGACCTGCTGCGCGCGCTGCTCGGGCCGCGCGTCGACGGCGAACCCGAGGCCACCGCGGCCCTGATCGGGTACGCCGCCCGGCTGCCGCTGGCCCTGCGGCTGGTCGCGGAGCTGGCACTGAGCCGGCCGGGGGAGCGGCTGGCCGCGCTCGCAGCGGAACTCGCCGACGAACGGCGGCGGCTCGACCTGCTCGACGGCGGCGGCGACCCGCTGACCGCGGTCCGCGCCGTGTTCTCCTGGTCGTACCGCCACCTCGCGCCCGACGCCGCCCGCGTGTTCCGGCTCTGCGGCCTGCACCCGGGCCGCGACCTGACGCCGCCGGCGCTGGCCGCGCTCGCGGGCGTCCCCCTGCCGGAGGCCGAACGGCTGGCCGGCGCCCTGGTGCGCGCCCACCTCGTGCAGCAGACCGGCGACGACCGCGTCCAGCTGCACGACCTGCTGCGCGTCTACGCCGCCGAGCTCGCGGCCGCCGATACCGCCGAGAGCCGGGAGGCGCAGCGGCGGCTGTTCGACTTCTACGTCTCCTCGGCCGGGCAGGCCATGGACGTCGTCCTGCCGCACGAACGGCACCTGCGGCCGCGCGTGCCCGACCCGGACGTCAAGGTGATCGACGCGCAGGCGTGGCTCGAGGCCGAGCGCCGCAACCTGCTGGCGGTCGCGGCGCACGCCACCCGGCACGGCTGGCCCGACCACCTGCGGCTGCTGTCCGGGATCCTGTGGCACTACCTCGACGTCGGCGGCTACCACGAGGAAGCGCTGGTGCTGCACACGCACGCGTCGGCGCTGGCGCACGACACCGGCGACCGGGTGGCCGAAGCCGAGCCGCTCATCCTGATCGCGCTGGGCCACTGGCGCGTCGGCCGGTCGCCGGAAGCACTGCGGTACCTGGAGGAGGCGCTCGTCCTGGCCCGGGAGACCGGCGACTGGCGCACCGAGCTCCACGCCGTCAACACCCTCGGGCTCGTGTGCCGCGCCCTGGGCCGGTTCGCCGACGGGATCCGGTATTCGACGGAGGCACTGGAGCTGGCGAGGAAGACGGGCGACCGTACCAGCGAAGGCCTGGTCCTGGTCGTGCTCGGCTGTTCCTGCCGCGGCATCGGCCGCTACGGCGAAGCGCTCGGACACCTCGAAGAGGCGCTGGCACTGGCACGGGACATCGCCGACCGCACGAGCGAGGGCTACGCGCTGGTCAACCTGGGCGACACGCTGTCGGCGCTCGGCCGCCACGACGAAGCTGTCCAGGCCCTGGAAGAGGGATTGGCGCACCTGCGGGCGATGGGTGTCCGGGTGAGCGAGGGGTACGCGCTGGGCATCCTCGGCGACGTCGAACACGCGCGCGGCCGGTACGCCGAAGCCGCGGCGCACCTGGCACGGGCGCTGGAAATCGCGCAGGAGACCGGAAGCCCGCCCAACCGCAGCGTCTCGTTGAAGCACCTGGGCGACGTGCGGCTGGCGGAAGGCCGGCACCCGGAAGCGGCCCAGCACCTCGAAGAGGCGCTGAGCCTGGCCCGCGAATGCGGCGACCGCGGCGTGGAATCCCGCGTGCTCAACAGCCTGGGCAGCCTCTCCGCCGCTCGCGGCGCCACTTCGGAGGCGCTGCGCTACCACCGCGAAGCGCTGGCCGTGGCGAAGGAAACGGGCTGCCGTCCGGAACAGGGCCGCGCCCACTGCGGGCTCGGCGAAGTCCACAGTGGACTCGGTGACGCGGAACCCGCGCGCTCGCACTGGGAGCGCGCGCTCGCCTGTTACGCCGAGGAAGGCGTGCCCGGCGCGATCCGGGTCCGGAACCACCTGATGGCCTTGGAACGCGTCTCGCGGTGATCGGGTTCGCGGGTGGCCAGGTCGTGTTCGAGCCGCTGGAGGTCGCGGTCGACGACGTCGGTGCTGCCGGCGAGCCGGGGCCTCACGGCCTGCTCCCGGTGGCCTTGAAGAACGTGTAGTGGAAGGTGCCGTCTGCGCGGGTGGTCCGGTGCAGGTCCGCGACGCCGTGCTCCCAGCGGTCCCGCGTGATCAGCCCGCGGGCGACGGCGGTTTCGCCGACCCCTTCGACCATCGCGGTGAAGGTGTCGCGGGTGAACCCGGTGACCAGGTCGGGCCGGGACGCGTCGGCGTAGACGGTCCGCGGTTCGACGGCGACGTCGCCGAACCCGGCTCCGGTCAGCAGCGGGTGGAGGCGCCGTCCGATGAGCGCGTCGCCGCCCGCGTCGGCCTGGAGCCGGACGAGGCAGTCGATCGCGGCCTGGGCGGGCCGGCTGCGCGGGTGGAAGAACGCCGACCCGTGGTCGCCCTCGATCACCGTGATCGTGCCACCGGGCCGCAGCAGGGTCTTCAGGTGCGCGAGGGCTTTCTCCGGCTCCGGCAGGTGTTCCAGGACGAAGCAGACGAAGACGTGGTCGTACTCGCCGTCGAGGTCGAACAGGTCGGCCCGCCGGAAGTCGACGCCGGGCACGCGTTCCCGGGCCTGGGCGAGGGACGCTGCTTCGACGTCGACCGCCGTCAGGTGCGCGCCCGGGCTGCGGGCGGCGAGGTGGACGGTCTGGGCGCCGACGCCGCAGCCTGCCTCGAGCACGCGGCTGCCGGCGGGGTAGGCCGTCCCGGCGTGCAGGAGGTCGGCGAGGGCGTCGGCCTGGTCGCCGAGGCGGCGGGCCTCGGGTTCGGTGTACCCGTGCACGTAAGCGGTGTCCATGAGGCCAGCGTGCTGCCACAATGGTCCGATGGACAGAGCCAAAACGACGTCCTCCGAGGGGTCCATAGGCTCGGACTTCCTCCAGCTGGACGTCCGTGAGGCACCGCCGGGCGGGCTCGCGGACTGGCTCGCCGGGCAGCTGCGCGCCGCGGTCGCCGACGGCAGGCTTCCGGTCGGCGGCCGGCTGCCCGCGTCCCGGGTGCTGGCCGCCGAGCTGCGGGTGTCGCGCGGAGTGGTCACCGAGGCCTACCAGCGGCTGATCGACGACGGCCACGCCGAGGGTCGCGGCCGGGCGGGGACGGTCGTCGTCGCCGCGCCCGTGCTGCCGCCGTCGCCGTCGCCCACGCGGTTTTCCGCGTCCCGGGTGATCACGCCCTTGCCCGGTGCGGAGGTCTTCGACGCGGTCCGCGCGGTCCCGGCCCGGATCGACCTCACGCCGGGCGTCCCGGACCTGACGGCGTTCCCGCGGGCGGCGTGGCTGCGGGCGGAGCGGGCGGTGCTGGACGAGCTGGAGCCGTCCCACTTCGGCTACGGCGACCCGCGCGGCGCGCCGTCGATGCGGCTGGCGGTGTCGCGCTGGCTGGCGCGCAACCGCGGGATCCGCGTGGACCCGGGCGAGATCATCGTGGTGGCGGGGGTCGCGCAGGCGTTGACGCTGGTCGGCGAGGTGCTGCGGCAGCACGGCGTGCGTTCGGTGGCCGTCGAGGACCCGGGGTCGCTGGGTGCCCGCCAGCACCTGCACCACTGCGGCCTGGCGACGCCGCCGGTGCCGGTGGACGACGACGGCCTGGTGGTCTCGTCGCTGGCGGCCCCGGCGGTGCTGCTGACGCCGGCCCACCAGTTCCCGACGGGCGTGGTCCTGGGCGGCTCGCGGCGCCGGGAGCTGCTGCGCTGGGCGGCGGCCGGCGGCATCGTCATCGAGGACGACTACGACGCCGAGCACCGCTACGACCGGGCGCCGGTGCCCGCGGTGCGGTCGATGCTGCCGGAGGTGTGCTACACGGGCAGTGTGTCGAAGCTGCTGGCGCCGGCGTTGCGGGTGGGCTGGCTGCTGGCGCCGCCGCGGTTCTTCCCGGATCTCGTGGCGGCCAAGCGGTTCGCCGACCTGGGGAACCCGGTGCTGGCCCAGCTGGTGCTGGCGCGCCTGATGGAGACCGGCGAGCTGGAGCGGCAGCTGCGGGTGGTCCGGGGGCGGCACCGGCGTCGCCGGGACGCGATGATCCGGGCGCTGGCTTCGGCGTTGCCTTCCGCCGTCGTCCACGGCGCGGCGGCGGGGTTGCACCTGACGGTGACCTTCGAGGGCGAGGTGGACGACGTCGCGGTGGCGGCGGCCGCGCTGGCGGAGGGGGTGAAGGTCCAGCCCCTGTCGTGGCACCGGCAGCTGCCGGGACGTCCGGGGCTGGTGCTCGGGTACGCGGCGCGGACGGTGTCCGAGATCGAGGAGGGCGTGGCGGTACTGGGCGCCCTGGTAAAGAGTCCCTAAAGGACAGTCAAGCGGCTGTGATCATGCTCTCCCATGCATTTCGCGCTGTTGGTTGCCATACGCAAGCAAGTTGCTTAGCCTAGCTAAGGGACTGGCGAGCAGAAGGGTTGCACAGTGGCGGAACGCCGGACGTATTCGATCGCGGAACTGGGGCCGCGGTACAAGTGGATCGCGCTGTCCAACACGACGCTGGGCATGCTGATCGCCACGATCAACTCCTCGATCGTGCTGATCGCGCTGCCCGACATCTTCAAGGGCATCGGCATCAACCCCCTGGAACCGGCCAACACGAGCTACCTGCTGTGGATGATCATGGGCTTCCTCGTGGTCACCGCGGTGCTGGTGGTGAGCTTCGGCAGGCTCGGCGACATGTACGGCCGCGCGAGGATGTACAACCTCGGCTTCGCGGTGTTCACGGTGTCGTCGATCATGCTGGCCATCACGTGGTTCGACGGCGACGCGGCCGCGTTGTGGCTGATCGGCTGGCGGATCGTGCAGGGCGTCGGCGGCGCCTTCCTGATGGCGAACTCGTCGGCGATCCTCACCGACGCCTTCCCGGCCAACCAGCGCGGCCTCGCGCTCGGCATGAACGGCGTCGCGGCGATCGCGGGTTCGTTCCTCGGCCTGGTCGTCGGCGGCGTGCTCGCGCCGGTCGACTGGAACCTGATCTTCCTGGTGTCGGTGCCGTTCGGCGTGATCGGCACGGTCTGGGCGTACCTCAAGCTGCACGACACCGGCGTCCGCAAGCACGCCCGGATGGACTGGTGGGGCAACATCACCTTCGCCGTCGGCCTGATCGCGGTGCTGATCGGCATCACCTACGGCATCCAGCCGTACGGCTCGTCCCCGACCGGCTGGGGCAGCCCGTTCGTGCTGAGCTGCCTGATCGGCGGGATCGCGGTGCTGGTCGCGTTCGTGATCATCGAGTCGAAGGTGGACAACCCGCTGTTCCGCATGTCCCTGTTCCGGATCCGCTCGTTCACCTGGGGCAACATCGCCAACCTGACGGCGTCCCTCGGCCGCGGCGGGCTGCAGTTCATCCTGATCATCTGGCTGCAGGGCATCTGGCTGCCCCAGCACGGCTACACGTTCGAGCAGACCCCGTTGTGGGCGGGCATCTACATGCTCCCGATGACGATCGGCTTCCTGGTGTCGGCACCGGCGTCGGGCGTCCTGTCCGACCGCATCGGCAGCCGCCTCCTTGCCTCCGGCGGCCTGTTCATCACCGCGGTGACGTTCCTGCTGCTGATCCTCCTGCCGGTGAACTTCGACTATTGGGCGTTCGCGGCGATCCTGCTGCTCAACGGAATCGGCATGGGCATGTTCGCCTCTCCGAACCGTGCCGAGGTGATGAACAGCCTCCCGGCCGACGCGCGCGGTTCCGGCGCGGGCATGATGACGACGTTCCAGAACGCGGCAATGGTCCTGTCGATCGGGTTCTTCTTCAGCTTGATCATCGCGGGCCTGTCGTCGAGCCTCCCGTCGACGATGAGCGCGGGCCTGATCGAGCACGGCGTCCCGGCCTCCTCGGCGGCGCAGATCGCCGACCTCCCGGCGGTGGCGGTGCTGTTCGCGGCATTCCTGGGCTACAACCCGATCCAGCAGTTGCTGGGTGGTCAGCTGTCGTCCCTGCCACCGGACCAGGCATCGTTCCTGACGGGCCGGAGTTTCTTCCCGAACCTGATTTCGGGCCCGTTCCAGTCGGGCTTGGCGGTGGCGTTCGGCTTCGCGATCGTGGTGTGCCTGATCGGCGCGGTGGCATCGTTGCTGACAAAGAACACCCGCCCGGCGGATGGCGAATCGGTGGGGGAGGAGCTGGCCGCGGTGGCCGGGGAGTCGAGTGGCGGGCCGAGCGAATTGGTGTCGCCGTCGAGGGAACGCTGACGGTAGTTTCGGAAGCCGGGTGCCGGGTGCCGGGTGGCACCCGGCTTTTCCGTTGGAGGGCTCGTGACAACCGCAGCGATCCTCGACGACGCGCTCGCCGCGGTACGTCGGGCGGCGAAGTGACGCACCTTCGAGTCGGCTGGCACCACGACGTGTCCGGCGATCCGGTCCTGCTCTACAGCGAACTGGACGCCGCTCGTCACGAGATTCGCAAGGTCGAGGTCTACCGTGACGGCCGAGGCGACCGTGCCGGCCCGGGCGAGGCGACCGGCTCGACGAGACTGGGCTCCGAGCCGGTCCCCGAGTCGGCGGAAATCGCGGCCCAACCGGAATTCACTCCCGAGCCGATCTCCGCGGAGGTCTTCGAAACGGCCTGGCGAGCCGCCGGGATGAACGCCCTCGCCACGCAATTCACCGCAAGCTTCGAGGAGCGATGCGGCTACCGGCCGGACGTGAACCGGGTGGTGCTGGCCACCGCGCCCGCGAAAGGCTTTTCCGGCGAGCTGGCCGTGCTGTACGACGTGGTCCGCGAGGTTTCGCTTCCGGACGTGGGAAACGGGTACTTCATCCACGCCCCGGAGATGGTCCTGCTCGGCATCCAAGGCGATTCGCCGACCCGGCTCATCGGAACGGTCGAGGACAGCATCGTCGTGTTCGGTTCGGACGGTGGTGGAGGTTTGTTTGCGCTGAGCATGAGCGGCCGTGGCGTCTACCGGCTGGCGGACGGCTCGTTCTTCGCACGCGGCGCACCGTACGACGGTGGCGACGTCACGGTCGTCGCCCCGGACATCGGGCGGTTCCTGGACTTCCTGGGTGCCGAGCTCGCCGGTTGAGGGGTACCGGCTTCGTCAGACTGTGGCGAGCGCGGGCTCGGCCGCCGGGTTGGCCTTCTTCGCCCGGCGACGGGCGATGATCCGGCGTCCGGCGTCGATCATCGGCACCTCGACCCAGCGGTAGAGGAGATCGGCGGCCAGCAGTGCGACGATCGCCACGGCGACAGCGGTGAGCGTGCCGCGCGTCGCGAACCGGGGGATGGCACCGGCGACTGCCATCGAGGCGACCGCTTGGACGAGGTAAAGCGAGTACGACCGCTCCCCGACGAAGCGCATCGGCCGCAGCGACAAGGTCCATGCCAGCGGTCCGCGTCCCGTGACCAGCGATGGCACCAGCAAGGCGACGAGCAGGACGTATCCGGTGCCGGTGATCGAGCCGCCGTCGTCGTGCAGGAAAGCGGTGATCTCCTTGAACATGATCTGAACCGTGACCAGCGTGGCGGCGACCAGCAGGCCGACGGCCGGACGGGTGAACACCCGGAGTGCGGCGAAGCCTTTGCCGTGGTGCAGCACGATGGCCAGCGTGCAGCCGATGAGGATCGGCGAGTAAGCGCCCGCGTACTGCACGAAGGGGATCAGGGCGAGCATGACGGCGACGAGGCCGACGGAGAGGCTGAGGCGCTTGACGAAGCTGAGCGCGCCGAGGCCGAATGCCAGCAGCGGCCACACGAGGTAGAACTTCTGCTCGACGCCGAGCGTCCAGGAGTGCCCGTACAACGGCATGAAGTGGTACTCGCCGAGAAAAACGACGTTCCACGGCAGCGTGGCCACGATGCCGCTTTGCCGCAAGCCCATGCCACGGAAGTAAGCGAAGACGACGACCACGCCCATCACGACGTAGTAGACGGGAAGGATGCGAAAGGCGCGGCGGATGTAGAAGTCGGTCAGGGAGAGCCGGCCGTTGCGGGCCTCTTCCCGCAGCGCCAGTGTGGTGATCAGGTAGCCGGAGAGCACGAAGAACAGGTGCACGCCGATCCAGCCGTTGGTCCTCGTCCAGGTGGGGCCGCCGTAGTGGAAGACAACCACGAGCAAGGCGGCGACGGCGCGCACGCCGTCGAGGGCCGGGAATCTTCGCGTCGCCAGGTATTCGTCGTGCGTCATCATCGCCTGGTCCCCCACGAAGCTCAGCGGCTGAACCTGCACAATGTAGTCGGGCGATCCGGGCATACCGCCTGGGGGCGAAGGTTCGGAGCACGCGTCGGTGCGCGATGTGACTCGGCGTTACCGTTCAATCGGGGTGACCGAATAAAGGTGGGCGGCAGGATGAGCGTGTGTCGACAGCGCTTGGGGCAAATGCTGCTGCTGCCTCTTGATCGCCTGGTTCTGGCATCGGACCAGGTATTGCCCGGGCCGGGGCAGATCCAGGAGTGGAGCATGTCGGACGGCGATCGTGCTGCGCTGACCCGGTGGGGGCTTCCGGTCGTCGACGAATGCCGTATGTGCGGCGATGTCCAGGTTGGTACTGCGCCGGCCATCACGGCTGGAGGCCGGCCACTGTACGGCCTGGGGCTGCTGGCAGGCTTGGAGGTCGGTGCGGAGCCGGCGACCGGCGCAGTGTGGGGTGTTTCCGGTATGTCTGAAGTCCCGGACTCGTTCGTCAACTCTTCGGTGGCGAACTTCGTCGAATCAGCTTGGCGCTGGTACTGGGCGTGGCAGGAGATCAAGCCGCTGCGGCACAGCATCGAGCAATACGATCTTCTCGACGACTTCCTCGCGTTCGTGGTGCGGCTCGACGTGGCGACCGAGCAAGCCGAGATTTCGTTCTGGCGAGAGTACGTCGAGTCGTGGTAGCCGCTGACGGCAAAGGCTACGGGCGACCTACCAGCCGACCGTGGCTCGCTGGATCTTCACCGGCTTCGCCGGCGCCCCGTCCAGCGGCCCGTTCGGATCCGTCGGAATGATCCCGTCCTCGACCATCCGGTCAAGAGCTGACATCCCCCGAACCACTCGCCCCATCACCGAGTAGTTCGCCGGGATGTTCGCGAACGAGTGGACGATGAAGAACTCCGACCCATTGGTCCCCGGCCCCTGGTTCCCCATCGCGATCGTCCCGCGCGGGTACGTCTCGGAACCCGAAACCTCATCCGGGAACCGATACCCCGGCCCGCCCTTCTCCACCTCGTAAATGTCCCCACACTGAAGAACACCAAGACGAGCGGAGTTGGACAAACGCCAGCACTGCGACCGGTCATAGAACCGCTGCAGAACCAGCGAAACCATGTTGTGCACGGCACAAGGCGCAGCCCCACCGCGATCCAGCCGCACGGTCACCGGCCCGTAGTTGAACCGGAACGTCACATCGACAGTCCCGCGCGTCAACGCGAAGGGCAAAGGACGCACCACCGGCCGCGCAGCCGGGTTGTCCGGAGTGGGCGTGAACTCACACCGGACCAGCGGCACCGACGCCGAGGCCGGTGCCGGAGCCGCCACCAGGGCACCCAAAACGGACAGAACAGCAAGTCCCCAGCGCAGCTTCATGCCGGGGACGTTAGCGAAAAACCGACTACTTGCGCCAGGCTGTGCGCTGCTTGCGGATGTCCAGCACCAGCAGCAGCACGAGGAACGCCGACAGGCCGACGAGCCACACGTTCTCGGTGTTGTTCTCGTGGTTGCCCTTGATCATCACCAGCAGGATGATCGCGCTGACCCAGCCGGCGATGCGGGTGGCCTTCGGGAACGAGCCGTGCCAGCCCCAGGCCGCGGACGGCTCGTCGCGCGGGTCGACCTCGGGCCGCCTCTTCTCGACCGCCTTGCCTGCCACGATGAACTCCTCAAACCCCGTGAACCTCGGACCCGCCGATGATCCCACACCTCCGGGTGCGCCGCGGAGACGCCCCGAGTGGTGGCGGCCACGCGGGAGGGCCCCCGAACCGGGCCGGCCGCGGGGAGGAGCGCCCGGCGGCCGAGGGAGCCTCCGGGTGCGCCGCGGAGACGCCCCGCGCGACAATGACCGGCGATGACTACCTCGCGAAGCGTTCTCGTGCTCGGCTCGACCGGGTCCATCGGTGTGCAGGCCCTCGACGTCGCCGCGCGCAACCCGCACCTCTTCCGGGTGGCCGGGATCGCCGCCGGTGGGGCCGATCCGGCCGCGCTCGCCGCGCAGGCCATCGCCCACGGGGTCGAGGCCGTCGCCGTGACCAAGGCCACGGCCGCCGAAGACGTGCAGCTCGCGCTGTACGCCGAGGCGCAGAAGCGCGGGTACGCCCGTGGCGAGTTCAAGCTCCCGCGGCTCTTCGCCGGCTCCGACGCCGTCACCGAACTGATCGACTCGGTAAAAACGGACACCGTTCTCAACGCCCTCCCGGGCTCCCGCGGCCTCGAGCCGACGCTCAAGGCGCTCGCCACCGGCGCCACCCTCGCCCTGGCCAACAAGGAGTCGCTCATCGCCGGCGGGCCGCTGGTGCTCGCCGCCGCCAAGCCCGGGCAGCTCGTGCCCGTCGACTCCGAACACTCCGCCATCGCGCAGGCGCTGCGGGCCGGCAAGGAAAGCGAAGTCGCGCGGCTCGTCCTCACCGCGTCCGGCGGCCCGTTCCGCGGCCGCAAGCGCGCGGAGCTGGCCGGCGTCACCGTCGAGCAGGCGATGGCGCACCCCACCTGGTCCATGGGCCCGCTCATCACGATCAACTCCGCCACCCTGGTCAACAAGGGCCTCGAGCTGATCGAGGCGGCCCTGCTGTTCGACATCGCGCCGGAGCAGATCGACGTCACCGTGCACCCGCAGTCGATCGTGCACTCGATGGTGACCTTCACCGACGGCTCGACGATCGCCCAGGCCAGCCCGCCCGACATGCGGCTGCCGATCGCGCTCGCGCTGCACTGGCCCGACCGCGTTCCCGGCGCCGCCGCCGCCTGCACCTGGGACACCGCCGCGACCTGGAGCTTCGAGCCGCTGGACGACGAGGCCTTCCCCGCCGTCGAGCTCGCCCGGCACTGCGGGAGCGCGGGCGGCTGCCTGCCCGCGATCTACAACGCCGCGAACGAAGAGCTCGTGGCCGCCTTCCTCGCGCAGAACACCAGCTTCACGTCGATAGTGGACACTGTTTCCGAGGTGGTGGGAGCCGCCGACGAATGGCGTCGCGAACCACGCGACGTCGAGGACGTTCTCGCGGCCGAGCGGTGGGCTCGTGCGCGGGCCGGTTCGATCATCGAGGGGAAGTAGCGGGTGCTCGCCTACATCATCGGGGTGGTGCTCTTCGCGCTGGGGATCTGTGTCTCCGTCGCACTGCACGAAGCCGGTCACATGCTCACCGCGAAGGCCTTCGGCATGAAGGTCCGCCGGTACTTCGTGGGCTTCGGGCCCACGGTGTTCTCCTGGCGCCGCGGCGAGACCGAGTACGGCCTGAAGTGGATCCCGCTCGGCGGGTTCTGCGACATCGCCGGCATGACCGCGCTCGACGAGGTGACCCCGGACGAGGCGCCGCGCGCGATGTGGCGGTTCAAGACCTGGAAGCGCACCGTCGTGATGTCGGCCGGGTCGATCACCCACTTCATCCTGGGTTTCCTGGTCCTGTACCTGATGGCCGTGACCATGGGGCTGCCGAACCTGGCGGCCTCCGAACCGGTCCAGCCCGTGCTGGCCTCGACCTCCTGCGCCGTCTCGACCACGACGAAGGCGCAGGCCGACGCCCAGGCCAACAACCCCACCTGCCCGCCGGGCGCGCTGACGCCGGCGAAGACGGCCGGGCTGCAGGCCGGCGACAAGGTGCTCGCGGTCGGCGGGAAGCCGGTCGCGACCTGGGCGGAGATGCTCACCGCCGTGCAGGCCACCAGCGGCCGGACGGTGTTCGAGGTGCAGCGCGGCAACCAGCAGCTGTGGCTCGTCGTCGACGTGCCGAAGGTCGAACGCTGGTCCGCGAACGGGACCAAGGAAGTCGGCATGATCGGCGCCTCGCCCCAGCCGCCGTCGTTGACCACGCAGTACGGCCCGGTCGCCGCGGTCGGCGCCACGGTCAGCTTCACCGGCACGATGTTCGCGGAGACGGCCCAGCGGCTCATCGAGTTCCCCGAGCGCATCCCCGCCGTCGTCACCGCGATCTTCGGCGGCGAGCGCGACCCGAACACGCCGGTCAGCGTCGTCGGCGCGAGCCGGATCGGCGGCGAGGCCGTCGAGCAGGGCATCTGGGTGCTGTTCTTCTTCCTGCTGGCCAGCCTGAACTTCTTCATCGGCGTGTTCAACCTGCTGCTGCCGCTCGACGGCGGGCACATCGCGGTCGTCTGGTACGAGCGCGTCCGCGACTGGATCCGGGCCCGGCGGGGCAAGGCGGCCGCCGGTCCCGTCGACTACACGAAGCTGTCCGGCATCACGATGGTGCTCGTGCTGATCGGTGGCGCGGTGACCCTACTCACGGTGACGGCCGACATCGTCAACCCGATCCGGATCGGCCCGTAGCTCTCACGGAGGGGTGGCGGCCCGTTCGCGGCCGCTCACCCTCGCCGTAATGCTGCTCACCGTGACGGTTGACATGGTGAAGGTGGCCCAGTAGGGGTAGGTACGCTGGAAGCCGTGACCGTCGCACTCGGTATGCCAGCCCTGCCCCCGCCCGTTCTCTCCGAGCGCCGCAAGACCCGCCAGCTCCAGGTGGGCCCGGTCGGTGTCGGCAGCGACCACCCGATCTCCGTCCAGTCGATGACGACGACGCTCACCTCTGACGTCAACGCCACGCTGCAGCAGATCGCCGAGCTGACCGCCGCGGGCTGCGACATCGTCCGCGTGGCGTGCCCGTCGGCCGACGACGCCGAGGCCCTGCCCGCGATCGCGCGCAAGTCGCAGATCCCGGTGATCGCCGACATCCACTTCCAGCCGAAGTACGTCTTCGCGGCGATCGAGGCCGGCTGCGCGGCGGTGCGCGTCAACCCGGGCAACATCCGGAAGTTCGACGACCAGGTCAAGGAGATCGCGCAGGCCGCGAAGGACCACGGCACGCCGATCCGGATCGGCGTCAACGCCGGCTCGCTCGACAAGCGGATCATGGACAAGTACGGCAAGGCGACCCCCGAGGCGCTCGCGGAGTCGGCGCTGTGGGAGGCGTCGCTGTTCGCCGAGCACGACTTCCACGACATCAAGATCTCGGTGAAGCACAACGACCCGGTGGTCATGGTGCGCGCCTACGAGATCCTCGCCGAGCAGTGCGACTACCCGCTGCACCTCGGCGTCACCGAGGCCGGCCCGGCGTTCCAGGGCACGATCAAGTCGGCCGTCGCGTTCGGCGCGCTGCTGCGCCAGGGCATCGGCGACACGATCCGCGTCTCGCTGTCCGCGCCGCCGGTCGAAGAGGTCAAGGTCGGCATCCAGATCCTGCAGTCCCTGAACCTCAAGCAGCGCAAGCTGGAGATCGTCTCGTGCCCGTCGTGCGGGCGCGCGCAGGTCGACGTCTACACGCTCGCCGAGCAGGTCACCGCCGGGCTCGAGGGCATGGAGATCCCGCTGCGCGTGGCGGTCATGGGCTGCGTCGTGAACGGCCCCGGCGAAGCCCGCGAGGCCGACCTCGGCGTCGCGTCGGGCAACGGCAAGGGCCAGATCTTCGTCAAGGGCGAGGTCATCAAGACGGTGCCCGAGCACGCGATCGTCGAGACGCTCATCGAAGAGGCCATGCGCATCGCCGAAGAGGCGGGCGAGTCCTTGGGTGAGGGCGCGCCGGTGGTCACCGCCGGCTGAGTTCTTCCGCCGAAGCCCTCCGCACCCGGGTGGTGCGGAGGGCTTCGGCGTCTTCAGCCCTGGAGGTGGTGCTGGGCGGCGTCGCGGATCTGCAGGCGCACGTTCTCGAGCGCGGCCGCGACCTCGTCGATCTGCTGCGAGGCGAGCTGGATGGCGCCCTGGATCGCGGTCGCGGTGGACGTCTCCCCGAGCAGGCCGAGCACCTGCGCCTGGAGGTCTTCGAGGTCGCTCTTGGTGGCGAGCGCGATGCCGGTCGGCACCTGGTCGGCGAGCAGCTCCAGCTGCTGCGCCTGCTCCTGGATCGTCATCGGGTGGTTCCTTCCGCGGTGGGGACGCACCCTCCGTGTTATCAGACCCGAAACTGTCGGTGGTGACGTTTACCCTGGCATTCGTGACTGTGACCTGGGCAATCCGCGAGCCGCACCCGGTGGTGCGGCCCCTGGTCACGCGCTACGTCGGCTATGCCAACGACGAGGTCACGCTGGCCGTCCACCGCGGCCTGCCGTCCCGGCACGTGACGCTCGTCATCAGCCTCGCCGGGCCGGTGCGGATGGCCGGGCGGAGCCTCCAGGCGCTGGTCGGCGGGCTCCACACGCGCGCGGTGCTGATCCGGCAGGACAGCGCGCAGGAGGGGATCCAGCTCGAACTCGACCCGCTGGGCGTGCGCACGCTGTTCGGCGTCACGGCGGCGGAGCTGAGCGGCGAGGTGGCCGACCTCGCCGACTTCGGCCTCGGCTGGCTGCCGGAGAGGCTGCGAGAGCTGCCTTGGCGCGAGCGGTTCGCGCTGCTGGACGACGTCCTGGCCACCCGGGCCGTCGAGCCGGTGGTGCCGCCGCCCGAGCTGGGGGCGGCGTGGCGCCGGCTGCGCGGCGCCGGCGGCCAGGTGCGCGTCACGGATCTCGCCGAGGAGGTCGGCTGGAGCCGGCGGCACCTGGGCGAGCGGTTCCGCACGGAGCTGGGGCTGACGCCGAAGCAGGCGGCGCGGGTCCTGCGGTTCGAGCGGGCCGGCAGCCTGCTGCGGCAGGGCCGGACGGACCTGGCGGCGCTCGCGGCCGAGTGCGGGTTCTACGACCAGGCGCACCTCACCAACGAGTGGCGCGCGCTGGCGGGCTGCACGCCGGGCACGTGGATCGCCGAGGAGCTCCCGTTCCTCCAAGACCAGGAGACGGAGGTGGCGCGAAGCTGACGGCATGACTCCTGAACCGAACGTCTGGCCCGCTCTCCGGTACGACGACGCCCCGGCCGCGGTCCGGTTCCTCGTCGACGTCCTGGGCTTCACCGAAGCCTTGGTGGTGCCCGAGGGCGACCTGATCGCGCACGCCGAGCTGCGCTGGCCCGAGGGCGGCGCGGTGATGCTGGGCAGCGTCCGCCCGCCCGACGGCGTCCACGACGCCATGAAGCCGGGTGCGTCCGCGGTGTACGTCGTGTCGGACAAGGTCGACGAGGTCTACGCGCGGGTGAAGGACGCCGGCGCGGAGATCACGGCCGAGCTCACCGACACCGACTACGGCTCGCACACGTTCAGCCTCCGCGACCCGGAGGGCAACTCCTGGACGGTCGGCACCTACCGCGGCGCGGCCTGACCGGGCACCGGGCTACTGCACCGGCCGCTCGAAGGTGACCAGCAGGCCGTCGACCCCACCGGGGCCGACGCGCCCCTTCACTTCGGTGGCGGTGATCGCCTTGAGCTGCCACCCGTCGGCCGCGTGGTCGTTGAGCAGCTTCTCGAGCTTGGCGCCCGACATCTTGCCCCCGACCAGCTTTTCCCGGACCTCGACGACCTTGTACGTGTACCGCTGCATGCCTCCGATTCTGCCCGGGACGCCCGGCGCGGGTGTTCATCTCAGCGTGTCGACCGCCTCGCGTTCCGTTTACCGGCCGAATCTGGCACCCTGGAGCCCGTGTTGCGGCTTGCAGGTGCACGGCTGCTCGACGATCGGGACTATCCGGCGGTTCGTGCCGCGCTGGCCGCCGACCCGGTGGGCAGCTGCATGGTCAGTGCCCGGGTCGAGGCCGCGGGTCTCGACCCGTGGCGGCTCGGAGGCGAGCTCTGGGCCGCCGACAGCCGTCCGGTCCGGGCCGGACGGCTCCAAGGGCTGTGCTTCTCCGGGCCCAACCTCATCCCGCTGCGCGGCAACGCGCCCGCGTTGCGCTCCTTCGCCGATCGGGCACTGAGAAGGCAGCGCACCTGTTCCTCCCTCGTCGGCCCGGCCGAGCAGGTCCTCGGCCTGTGGGACGAGCTCGAAGGCGAGTGGGGCCCGGCCCGCGAAGTGCGGGACGACCAGCCGCTGATGGCCCTCGACAGCATGCCGCTCGTGGCTGCCGACCCGCTGGTCCGGCCGGTTCGCCCGGACGAGCTCGAGCGGTACCTGCCCGCGGCCGTCTCGATGTTCATCGAGGAGGTCGGCGTCGACCCGCGCAGCGGCGACGGCGGCGCCAGCTACCGCGCCCGGGTCACCGAGCTGATCGGGGCCGGCCGCGCGTTCGCCCGCTTCGAGGACGGCGAGGTCGTCTTCAAGGCCGAGATCGGCGCCATGTCGGCGACCGTCGGGCAGATCCAGGGTGTCTGGGTGCACCCCGAGCGAAGGGGCGACGGGCTGGGCACCGCCGGCACGGCCGCGGTGGTCAACCGGCTCGTCCGCGGCCTCGGCCGCACCGCCAGCCTCTACGTCAACGCCTTCAACACCCCGGCCCTCGCGGCCTACCGCAAGATCGGGTTCAAGCAGGTCGGCCAGTACGCGACGGTGCTGTTCTAACCACTCTTCCGTGGCGGTGTTTCGTCAGCCGCGACACCGCGCTGACCAGGCATCATCCGGCCATGAGTGCACGTCGACGTCGCGGTGCGCTCGCGGTGCTGCTGCTCGCCGCCGCGACCACGGCCGGGTGTTCGGGCGACAGTCCCGAGGACGCCCTCTCCGCCTTCCTGGACGCCGTCGCGTCCGGGGACGTCGCCGCCGCGGCGGCGAACACCGACTCGCCCGAAGCCGCGAAGACCGTCCTCGGCCAGGTCCGCGGCGTGCTCGAACCCGAGGGCCTCGACGTCGACGAGGAAGACGTCAAGCAGCCCGAAGGCGACGTCGTGACCGCCGGCTACCGGCTGACCTGGCACCTGCCGCACGGCCGCACCTGGTCCTACCGCGCCGACGCCCAGCTCCGGGCGGCCGAGAACGGCTGGCAGGTGCACTGGCAGCCGACGGTCGTGCACCCGCAGCTGGCCGTCGGCCAGACCCTGGGCATGCTGCCGCAGCTCCCGGAGACGGCGCCGGTCCTCGACCGCGACGGCGTGCCGCTGATGCGCCCGCAGACCGTGATCGGCGTGGTCGTCGACCCGCAGAAGACCGGCGACGCGAGTGCCGTCGCCGGCACCCTCGCCAAGGCGCTGCACCGCTACGAGCCGTCGGTCACCGGCCGGTCGGTGCTCGACGGGATGAACAAGACGAAGCCCGGTGACGCCTACCCGGTGATCACCCTGCGTGCCGGCGACTACCAGCGGGTCAAGCCGGCGATCTACGACCTGCCCGGCGTCCGCTTCGCCAGCCAGGAGCGGCTGCTGCCGGTGACCCGCGGGTCCGGGCAGCAGGTCCTGCCGGGCATCCGGGCGCTGGTCGAGCAGCAGCTGGCCGGGGCGGCCGGCTGGCGGATCGTCACCCGCGACGTCACCGGCGGCGAGGTGTCCGAGCTCAAGGCCGAGCCGCCGCGGCCCGCGCCCGCCGTCACCAGCACGCTCAGCGCGAAGCTGCAGGCCGCCGCCGAAAAGGCGCTCGAGACCGAGCCCTACCCAGCCGCGCTCGTCGCGATCCAGCCGTCGAGCGGGGACATCCTCGCCGTGGCGCAGAACGACGCCGCCGACGAGGAGGGCTCGCTGGCGCTGTCCGGACGCTATCCGCCGGGGTCGACGTTCAAGATCGTCACGGCCGCGGCCGCGCTGTCGGCGGACGAGGTCGACGCGGGCAGCGCGGTCGACTGCCCCGGGACGACGACGATCGACAACCGCGTCGTGCCGAACGAAGGCCGGTTCGACCTGGGCCGGGTGCCGCTGAAGACGGCGTTCGCGCGGTCCTGCAACACGACCTTCGCGCGGCTCGCCGCCGGCCTGCCGGGGCCGTCGCTCACCGACACCGCCCGCTCGTTCGGGCTCGGTGCCGACTTCGTCGTGCCGGGCCTGACCACGGTCACCGGGGACGTCCCGGCCAGCGACTCGGCCGTCCAGCGGGCGGAAAACGGCTTCGGCCAGGGCCGGGTGGTGGCCAGCCCGTTCGGCATGGCGCTGGTCGCGGCCACCGTCCAGGCCGGGAAGGTGCCGTCGCCGTCGATCGTCAAGGGCATGCCCGCGACCACCGAGAACGTCGGCGACCCGCCGTCGCAGGAGGTCCTCGACGCGCTGCGCCCGTTGATGCGGGAGGTTGTCACCGCGGGTACCGCGACCGGGCTGCGGGACATCCCCGACGTCGCGGGCAAGACCGGCACAGCCCAGTTCGGCGACGGCTCCCGCTCGCACGGCTGGTTCGTCGGCTACCGCGGCGACCTGGCGTTCGCCGTGCTGCTGACCGACGCGGGGTCGTCCAAACCGGCGGTGCAGGCCGCCCACCGGTTCCTGGCGGGGGTCGGCTGACCGGGCCGTCGTAAGGTGGGGGGCATGTCCGTTCGTGCCCCGCTCGTTCCCGGCGTCCAGACGCCGCGCCGTGACGTCCCCAGTTCCATCGCCCGTCCCGAGTACGTGGACAAGCCGGCGCCGAAGCGGGACACCGGCAACGGCGTGCGCACGCCCGAGGTGATCGAGAAGATGCGGGTCGCCGGCCGCATCGCGGCCCAGGCGCTGGAGGAGGGCGGCAAGGCCGTCAAGCCGGGCGCCACCACGGACGACATCGACAAGGTGGTGCACGAGTTCCTGCTCGACCACCACGCCTACCCCTCGACGCTGGGCTACCGCCGCTTCCCGAAGTCGTGCTGCACCTCGCTCAACGAGGTGATCTGCCACGGCATCCCGGACTCGACGGTGATCGAGGACGGCGACATCTGCAACATCGACGTCACCGCCTACATCGGCGGCGTCCACGGCGACACGAACGCGACCTTCCTGGCCGGCGACGTCTCCGAGGAGGCCCGCCTGCTGGTGGAGCGCACCCGCGAGGCGACGCTGCGGGCGATCAAGGCGGTCCGGCCGGGCCGTCAGCTGAACGTCATCGGCCGGGTGATCGAGTCCTACGCCAAGCGGTTCGGCTACGGCGTGGTCCGCGACTTCACCGGCCACGGCGTCGGCCCGGCGTTCCACACGCCGCCGACGATCCTGCACTACGAAGAGCCCTCCGTCGACACGATCATCGAGGAGGGCATGACCTTCACGATCGAGCCGATGATCACCCTGGGCACCATCGACTACGACATCTGGGCCGACGACTGGACCGTCACCACGAAGGACAAGAAGTGGACGGCCCAGTTCGAGCACACCCTCGTAGTGACGGCCGACGGCAGCGAGATCCTCACGTTGCCCTGAGCGTCAGTGGCTCGTGGCCTTCTTGTAGCAGCGCACCGAAAGGGGCACGAAGATCGCCAGCAGGAGCGCGATCCACAGCACCGAGGCGAGCACGGCGTGCTGCATCGGCCAGGCGTCGTGCACCGGCATGGCGGCGCTCGTGTTGCCGAACAGTTCGCGTGACGCCTGGGTGATCGCCGAGACCGGGTTCCAGTCGGCGATCACCCGCAGCGGCGTGGGCAGGCGGCCGCTGTCGACGAAGGTGTTGGCCAGGAACGTCAGCGGGAAGATCGCCACGCTCGAGACGTTGTTGAACACCTCGGGCTTGCGCACGGCCAGCCCGAGCGTCCCCATCACCCACGACAGCGCGTAGGCGAAGGCGAGCAGCAGGAGCACGCCGCCGAGCGCTTCGAGCGGGCTGGTGTGGATGCGCCAGCCGACCAGCAACCCCACGAGTCCCATGATCAGCAGGCTCGTCACGTTGAGGATCAGGTCGGCGGTGGTGCGGCCGATCAGCACCGCCGCCGGGGACATCGGCAGCGAGCGGAACCGGTCGATGATGCCCTTCTGCAGGTCGTCGGTCAGGCCGTAGCCGGTGACGATGCTGCCCATCGCCACCGCGAGGACGAAGATCCCCGGCAGCATGAACTCGCGGTAGGACATCCCGGGGATGTCGATCACGCTGCCGAACACGTAGCCGAAGAGCAGCACGAACATCACCGGCATGAACACGATGGACCCGAGCAGGTCCAGCGACCGGACGATCTTGATCGAGTTGCGCTTGGCCACCGTCACGCCGTCGGTGACGGCCATCTGCACCGCGTTCATCACACGGCCTCCTTCGCGGGTTCGGCCGTCTCGTGGCCGGTCAGGGTGAGGAAAACGTCGTCGAGGGTGGGGCGGCGAACACCGACGTCGCGGACGTCGACGCCCTCGGCGGCGAGGATCGCCAGTGCTTCGGTAAGCGCTTTCGCGCCGTGGGTCACGGGCACGGTGAGCCGGAACGCCTCAGCCTGCGGCTCGCCGCTGGCCAACCGGGTCAGCGCCCGCCGGGCCACGAGGACGTCGTCGTGGGTGCCGACGCTCAGCTCGATCCGCTCGCCGCCGACGAGGTCCTTGAGCTCGTCGGCCGTGCCTCGGGCGATCACACGCCCGTGGTCGACGACGGCGATGCTGTCGGCCAGCCGGTCGGCTTCCTCCAGGTACTGCGTGGTCAGCAGCAGCGTGGTGCCGCCCGCGACGAGCTCGGTGATGACGTCCCACAGCTCGGTGCGGGCCCGCGGGTCGAGCCCCGTGGTGGGCTCGTCGAGGAACAGCACCGGCGGGTTGGCCACCAGCGCGCCGGCCAGGTCGAGCCGGCGCCGCATGCCGCCGGAGTAGCCCTTCACCGGGCGGTCGGCGGCGTCCTCCAGGCTGAACCGGGCGAGCAACTCCCGGCCGCGGGCCTTGGCCCGCTTGGTGCCCAGGTGGTAGAGCCTGCCGACCATCTCGAGGTTCTCGGCCCCGGTCAGCTCCTGGTCGACCGCGGCGTACTGCCCCGAGGCACCGATGTGCGAGCGCAGCACGTGCGCGTCCTTGACGACGTCGTACCCGGCGACCGTCGCCCGGCCCGCGTCCGGCTTCTGCAGCGTCGTGAGGATCTGGACGGTGGTGGTCTTGCCCGCGCCGTTCGGCCCGAGCACCCCCAGCACCGTGCCCTCGGGCACCCGCAGCGACATCCCGTCGAGCGCGGTGACCTTCCCGTACTTCTTGACCAATCCCTCGGCCACGATGGCATCTGGCATGGATCTTCCCCTGTCTGTGTGGAGTTTCAGGCCCGGCGGATGACGATGTCGCCGGTGTAGGTGTGGGCCTTGACCTCGACGGTCTCGGTGGTGCCGCCCGGCCCGTCGGACGGCGTGAGCGTGTTGCGCACGGACCCGGTCAGCGAGTTCAGCTCGAGCCACGCGGCACTGCCCTCGCGGATGCCGACCTCGATCTCGCCGACGGCCGTTTCGAGGACGACCCGGTCGCGGATGACCTCGCCGAGCCGGATGTCTCCGGCGGCGGTCTTCGCGTTGACGCCGGCGTGGGCGACGTCGACCAGGATGTCGCCGTTGGCGGTGCTGACGCGCAGGTCGCCGGTCACCTCGCCGACGCGGGTCTCGCCGTTGGAGTTCTTCAGCACCGCGGTGCCGTCGATCTCGCGGACCCGCAGCTCGCCGGAGCCGGTGTGGAGTTCGGCGTGCCCGGTGGCCCGGTCGACGAAGACGTCCCCGGTCGCGGTGTTCGCTTCCAGCCGTGAGGTCTCGTCGAGGTGGATGTTGCCCACGGACGTCTTGAGCCTGCTGTCGCCGAGGCGGCCGGTGACGTGGAGGTCGCCCATCGCGGACGTCGCCTTGACGCGGGAGCCGGCCGGCAGCTCGACCGTGACGTGCAGCGCGCCGCCCTTGCCCCACAGCTTGGTGGTGTACTTCGGGCCCTTGACCAGCAGCTCGCCGTCGGCGAACTCGACGCGGGTCTTGGCCGCGGCCTTGACGTCCTCGTTGTCGCCCGGGTCGGCCGGCTGGACCTCGACGGTGGTTTCGGTGCGGTCGCCGGCGACGATCCGGACGTCGGCCATGCTGACGTCGAGCGTGGCCGTGATCGGCTCGGGGGTGGCGAAAAATGGCATGGCTGCGCCCTCCTGGGGTGCGTTGGGAGTGTTTTGGCTGGTCAGGGACGGCGGGTCAGCGGACCCAGCCGGTGTACTTCTCGCCGTAGACGGACCGGCGGTGCGGGGGTCGGCTCGCGTCGGCGCCGAGCGCGGTGTTCGCGGCCCGGACGAGCCAGGCGTTGATGGAGAGCCGGTCGCGGCTCGCGGCCTCCTCGACCCGCTGCTTCAGCTGGTCGGGGAGCCGCAGGTTGATCCGCGAGACGGTGCCGTCGTCGGCCTCGGGCGGCGGCGGTGGTGCTTCGGCGGGTGCCGGTTCGGGCGCCGTGGGCAGGGCGACCGCGAACTCCGCTTCGCGGCGGCGAAGGCGTACTTCGACGGAGCCGGGGGCGAGGTCGCGGGTGATCTCGTCGGCCGCGGCCGACAGCGCGTCGAGCAGGGTGAGCCGGATGGCGGACTCCAGCGGGGAGGCCAGCCGTTCGGCCAGGGCGACAGCGTCCTCGCCGGCCGCCTCGGCGGCTACCGCGAACTCGCGGCGGAGGCTGTCCACGAAGGGCGTCAGGTCCATGGCATTACTGTGGCACCACGGTGGTGCCACGACAACCCTGAAATGGCACCCTTAGGGGACGGCGACAGGTGAAAGCGCTGGTCAGGAGCGTTCGATGCGTTCCAGGAGCTCGTCCAGGAAGCCGCAAGCCTCCGCGGCGGCGCGGTCCGGATCCCGGTCGGCGATGGCCTGCGCGAGGCCTTCGTGGCCGATTTCCGGCGCGTGGTCGACGCCCGGCGTGATGCGGGACGTCGTCGCGATGCTCGCCGCAATGACTTCCGTCAACCCTCGGTAGAGCTCGGTCAGCAGCCGGTTGTGCCCGGCGCCGACCACGGCGAAGTGGAACTCCGCGTCGGTGCGGGCGAAGTCCTGCCAGTCGCCTTCGTGCAGTGTCGCCTCGCGGCGGGCGAGCAGTGCCCACAGCTCCGCGACCTCTTCTTCGGTCCGCTCAACGGCCGCGAGGCGCGCGCCCTCGACCTCCAGGGTGCGCCGGACCTGCAGGACTTCGCGCAGCTCCGAGCCGCAGAGCCGGCGGATCGCACCGGAGACCTCGCTCGTCGCGCGCACGTAGGTGCCGTCGCCCTGCCGGACCTCCAGGAGCCCGGTGTGCGCGAGCGCGCGGACGGCTTCGCGGACGGTATTGCGCCCGACGCCGAGCTGCTCGACGAGCTCCGTCTCGGTCGGGATGCGTTCGCCGATCGGCCATTCGCCCTGCGTGACCGCGGTCCGCAACTGCTCGATGACCTGGTCGACGAGGCCGGTCCGGCGCGTGGTGGCCAGAGGCACAGGATTATCCCTTCATCCAATCATCCTACGTATGAGAGAGTAGCGGGTATGCCCGTCGAACAGCGTGAACTCGAACTGGACGGGGCCGTCGAGGTCCGGACGCCCGGCGTGGTCGCCGCCGGCGCACTGCTCGCGGTCGCGGTGGTGCTCACCGCCCTCAACCTGCGCCCGGCCATCACCGGCGTCGGGCCGATGCTCGCCGAAATGCGCCAGGACCTGGGCACGGCCGGCGTCTGGGCCGGCGTGCTCACGACGTTGCCGACGCTCTGCTTCGCCGGCGCCGGGCTGGCCGCGCCGCTGCTCGCGCGCCGGGCCGGGATCGGCGCGGCCATCGCGCTCGCGCTGGGCGCCCTCGCCGCCGGCCTTGTGCTGCGCGTGCTCGACGGCCCGGCCGTGGTGCTCGGCGGGACGCTCGTCGCCACCGCCGGGATCGCCCTGATCAACGTGCTCATCCCGGTCGTCATCAAGGACTCCTTCCCGGCGCGCATCGGCGCGCTGACCGGCGTCTACACCGCCGCGCTGCAGGGCGGCGGCGCTCTCGGGTCGGCGGTGACCCCGCGGCTCGGCGACGCCCTCGGCGGCTGGCGCCCGGCGCTGGGCAGCTGGGCGGTGCTCGCCGTCGTCGCGCTGCTGGCGTGGATTTTCGCAGCCCGTGGCACCGGCCGGGCACCGCGACCCGCCGACGGGGCCGGCGGCGGCCGGTCGCTGCTGCGCAACCGGCTCGCCTGGATCGTCACGGGCTTCTTCGGCCTGCAGGCGTTCTACGCCTACGCGGCGATGGGCTGGTTCCCGCAGGTGCTGATGGACGCGGGCGTCCCGCGCGACGACGCCGGCCTGCTGTTCGGCCTGGTCTCGCTGATCGCCGTCCCGATCAGCCTCGTCGTGGCGCCGATGGCGGCCCGGCAGCGCGGGCAGAGCCCGTGGATCGTCGGGCTGGGCGTGTTCGGCGTCGTCGGCACCGCCGGGCTGATGCTCGCGCCGTCGTGGTCGCCGCTGCTCTGGAGCATCCTCGTCGGGCTGGGGATGAGCACCTTCTCGCTGGCTCTGACGGTCATCGCGCTGCGCGCGCGGACCGGCGCCGACACCGCCCGGCTGTCCGGGATGGCGCAGGGCTTCGGCTATCTGTTCGCCGCGCTCGGGCCGTTCCTGTTCGGCCTGCTGCACGACCTCGCGGGCGGCTGGACCGTGCCGCTGGCCATGCTGCTCGGCCTGCTCGTGGTCCAGTTGACCTTCGGTGCCCTGGCCGGCCGCCACCGCTTCGTCTGATTCAGCGGCGAGCGGCCAGCACGGCCGCGAGACCCGCGCGCAGATCCTCGACGAAGTACCCGGGGACCTCCAGCGACGGGAAGTGCCCGCCGCGTCCGGGCTCCCGCCAGCGGACGATCTGCCGGTACCGCTCCTGCGCCCAGGGCCGCGGGTACTTCTCGATGTCGCGGGGGTAGGTCGTGATGGCCGCGGGGACGTCGACGCGGAGGTCGGGGTCGAGCGAGTTGTGGCTCTCGTAGTAGATGCGGGCCGCCGAGGCACCGGACCGCGTCAGCCAGTACAGGGTGACGTTGTCGAGAATGCGGTCACGGGAAATCGTCTCGAACGGGCTGTCCTCGGTGTCCGACCACTCGGCGAACTTGTCGAGGATCCAGGCGAGGAGCCCGACCGGCGAGTCGACGAGCGCGTAGCCGATGGTCTGCGGCCGGGTCGCTTGCTGCTTCGCGTACGCCGCGCGGTGGTGCCAGAAGTCGTGGGTTTCTTCGGTCCACTGGCGCTCGGCCGCGGTCAGCCCCTCGGTCGTCGCCGTGGGCAGCCCCTGCGCGAACGTCGTGTGGATGCCGAGGACGTGCGCCGGGAACCGGCCGCCGAGCACGGTGGTGATGTTGCCGCCCCAGTCGCCGCCGTGGGCGGCGAACTCGCGGTAGCCGAGCCTGTCCATCAGTTCGACCCAGGCGGCCGCGGTCTTTTCGGTGCCCCACCCGGTGGTGGCGGGTTTGTCGCTGTACCCGAAGCCGGGCAGCGAGGGAGCCACGACGTGGAACGCCGGCGCGGCGGCGTCATCGGGGTCGGCCAGTTCGTCGACGACGTCGACGAACTCGGCGACGCTGCCCGGCCAGCCGTGCGTCAGGAGCAGGGGAGTGGCGTCCGGACGCGGGGACCGGCGGTGCAGGAAGTGGATGCCCAGGCCGTCGACGGTCGTGCGGAACTGGCCGATCTCTTCGAGGCGGTCTTCGAACGAGCGCCAGTCGTATCCGGTGCGCCAGTAGGCCACGACGTCGGCGAGGTCGGCGAGCGGCACGCCCTGCTCCCACCGGCGCTGCGTCGTCTCGGCTTCCGGCAGCCGCGCGGCGGCCAGCCGGGCGCGCAGATCGTCGAGTTCGGCTTCGGGCGCGCGGGCTTCGAACGGGTGCACCTCGCTGGTGAGACGGGACATGAGACCTCCAGACATCGCGAACCGGCTAAGGCGGTTCAGAACCGGCTAAGCTGGTTCTAACACGACGCTGTGTCGGTCTGCAACCGGCTAAGGTGGTTCCATGCGTGCTGAGTTTCCCGAATTCCGCCTCGGTAGCGTGCTGGCGACCAGCTTCACGGCGACGCTGACGGAGCGTCAGGGCGACTCGGTGGAGCGCATCCCCACGCCGGAGCGGCTCGTCGACTGGCTGGCGGTGAGCGGTCTCGCCGTGGACTCCTGCACTCCCGCGCAGCACGACCTCGCCCGGGAGCTGCGGGAGTCGATCCACGCCGTCGCGACGGCGGCCGCGGCCGGCGACCCGCTCCCGGCGGCCGCGGTGCGGGTCGTCAACGACCGGAGCGGCCGGGGCCGGGCCGCGGCCGTCCTGACGCCCGAGGGCAAGCGGCAATGGCGGATCGGCGGCGTGGAAGATGCCCTCGGCGTGATCGCCGCCGACGCGATCGAGATCGTCGCCGGCGAACGCGACGGGAAGCTGGCCTTGTGCGCCTCGCCGACCTGCCGGGCCGCGTTCTTCGACACGAGCCAGAGCCGCAGCCGCCGGTGGTGCGAAATGAACACGTGCGGCAACCGCCAGAAGAAGGCGCGGTTCAACGCCAAAAAAGCCTGATCGGCGGGCCGGGGGTCGCCCGGCCCGCTTCGGTTCAGTCCAACGGCAGGTTCAGGAGGGCGTTCTCGATCAGCTCCGGCATCGCCGGGTGGATCCAGTACTGGCCGCGCGCCATGCTCCGCGCGTCGAGGCCGAAGCTCATCGCCTGGATGAGCGGCTGGATCACCGACGACGCCTGCGGGCCGATGATGTGCGCGCCGAGCAGCTGCCCGGTCGCCGGGTCGGCCAGGAGCTTCGCGAAGCCCGTGGTGTCCTCCATCGCCCAGCCGTAGGCGATCCCGGCGTAGTCCTGCTTCGAGACCACATAGGACACGCCGAGCTCGCGGGCCTTCTGCTCGGTGAGCCCGACCGAGGCCACCTGCGGGTGGGTGAAGACCGCGTGCGGCACGAACCGGTGGTCGGCGGTGATCCGCTCGTCCGGGTGCAGCAGGTTGTGCTGCACCACGCGGGCTTCGTGGTTCGCGACGTGCTTGAGCTCGTGCGGCGAAGACAGGTCGCCGAGGGCGTAGATGCCGTCCACCGCGGTCTGCTGGTAGTCGTCGACCACGACGTGCCCACTGTCCATTGTGGTCACGCCGGTGGCGGCGACGTCGAGGAGGTCGGAGTTCGGCTTGCGGCCGGTGGCGATGAGCAGCACGTCGCCCTCGACGGTCTCGGCGCCCTGCGGGCCCTCGAGGTCCAGCGCGACGCCGCCCTCGGTCCTGCGCGCCCGCACGGTCTTGCGGTCGAGGCGGACGTCGAACCGCTCGGCGGCCAGCTCGGTGAAGCGGGCGCTGACGTCCTCGTCCTCCGAGCGCAGCAGCCGCCCGGAGCGGTTGACCAGCGTGACCTGCACGCCGAACGACGCGAAGACGTGCGCGAACTCGGCCGCGATGTACCCGCCGCCCAGGATGACGATGCGCTCGGGCAACTCGTCGAGGCGCATCACCGTGTCGGAGGTGTGGTAATCGACGGTGTCCAGGCCAGGGATCTCGGGGATGACCGGTCGCCCACCCGCCGCGAGCACGAACCTGTCGGCGGTCAGCACCTCGTCGGGGCGCCCGTCGGCGAAACTGACGCGCAGCTCCTTGTGCCCGGTGAAGCGGCCGCTGCCCTCGTAGACGTCGACGTTCGCGTTGTCCTCGTGGCTGCGCCGGTACTCCGCGCCGCCCTCGGCGATCGGGTCGATCCGGCCGAAGATGCGGTCGCGGATGTCGCGCCAGCGCACGCCCTTCAGCTCTTCGTCGACGCCGTACTTCGAGCTGTGCGAAGGCGTGTACGCGACGTCAGCGGCGTACACGAACATCTTCGTCGGGATGCAGCCCACGTTGAGGCAGGTGCCGCCGAAGGTGCCCTTCTCGACGATCGCCGTCTTCTTGCCGGCGAAGCCCGGGCCGAGGATCGAGTTCCCCGATCCCGTCCCGACGATCACCAGGTCGTAGTGGGGCACTGCATCCTCCGCGGGTCCGGTTCCGGTCGTTCCACCCTAGCCAACCGTGTCGCACAGGTGGGTGTTCCCCGTTGTGCTTAACGTCGTATTACGTGGTCAGTGGCCGGTCGCGGTGAAGTGCATCCGGTCGACCGGGCCGCGCCAGTTCCCGCCCCAGCTCCACCCGATCGCCGCGAACGCGCGCACGGTGGCGTCACCGGCCAGGACCATGCCGGGCCGCTTGCGCGCGCGGTCGACGTACGCCGAGGCCAGCTCGGGCAGCACGAGGTCGCCCTGGGTGTAGGGGTTGCAGAACGGGTTGACGTCGACGGCGAGCCCGAAGGCGTGCGCCGACCAGGTCGTCTGCCCGCGCGCCGGGCGGCAGACGAACGCGCTGGTCGAGTTGCCGTCGCCGGTCGGTGGAGCGGTGAGCTCGCCAGCGCTGGTCACGCGCATTTCCTCGAGCGGGAAATGCGCGGCGAAGAGCTGTCCGAAGACCTGCGTGATCGCGGCCGCGCCACGGGCGTTCACCAGCATTTCGCCGGTGTGCGCGCGGCCGTCGAAGCCCCAGAAGGACATCGTCAGGTAGCGGAGGTCGCCGGGTTTCACCGGACAGGCGGGCTGCCAGGTACTGCGCGCGAGGACGTCGGCGGGCACTGCGGTGTTTGTCGAAGCGTACCGCCCGCCCGCAGGCGGCGGGAGGACGTCTTTTGTCGGAAGTGCCCGATTCACCAGTTCGGGTGGTGTCGGCTCGATCTCGCCGAAGCCGTCGGGACGGCGGGGGAGCGGCCGGGCACCCACCTGCCAGGTGACGGCGAGGGCGCTCGGCGACGGTGGCGGCGCGGTCGTGGTGCCTGCCGCGATCGTTGTCGATGTCGGGGCTGACGTCGGCGTCGACCTCGGGGCCGACGGCACGGGCGGGGGCGGCTCCGCCGAGCACGCCGCCAGCGCGAGAGCGAGGGCCGCCCACCACGCCGCCGTCGCTCTCCGTCGCATCCGGCCAGCTTGGCAGAGGCGGCGGGTGAGCGCGGAGTCCACCCGTTCCAGTGACACCGTTTTGGGCCCCCTCGGATTAGGGTAATGAGCGCACGTCGTTCACGCACCGGAGTTGTCCGGGTGCCGAGTGCTCTGCCCTGTGCTGTGCCGAAGAGGGGAAGACCCATGTCCGTGAAGTCCCGCCGTTCCCTGCTGTTCGCAAGCGGCGCGCTCCTCGCGGTCGCCGCGATCGCCGTCCCGGTCGTGGTGGGCACGGCGGCGGCCGATTCCGGCGCGGCAGGCTCCGGCACCCAGGCGCGGATCGTCGGCGGCGAACGGGCTTCCCTGTCCGACCACCCGTACGCGGTGTACCTGACCGACGCGGGCGGCAACCAGTTCTGCGGCGCGGTGATCGTCAGCTCCACGTCGGTCGCCACGGCCGCGCACTGCGCCAAGGCGGTGGCGAAGCAGGACATCCGGGTGGTGGCCGGCCGCGAGGACAAGCGCACTGCCGAAGGCCAGGCCCTCGGTGTCTCGAAGGTCTGGGTCGCCCCGGGCTACACCGACCCGACGCAGGGCGGCGACATCGCCGTGCTCACCGTCCGCGGCCAGTTCGACTACCGGCCCGCGAAGCTGCCCGACGCCAACGACGCGCGGCTGTACGACAAGGGCACCCAGGCGACCGTGCTCGGCTGGGGCCGCATCGCCGACGGCGGCCCCCGCTCCGACTACCTGCGCAGCGCCCAGGTCCCGGTGGTCTCGGACAGCGAATGCCGCGCCGACTACAACGTCTACGACCAGCGGACCATGGTGTGCGCGGGCTACGCCGAAGGCGGCGTCGACGCCTGCCAGGGCGACTCCGGCGGCCCGCTCGTGGTCGGCGACACGCTGATCGGCATCGTCTCCTTCGGCGACGGCTGCGCGAAGGCGAACCGGCCCGGCGTCTACACGCGCGTCTCGGAGTACGCCGACGAGGTCGAGGCCCAGGCCAGGCCCCGCCTCCTCGGCTGAGCGTGCTAAGCAGGGGTATGCCGACCCTGCACGACGCCACCGGTCCCGAGCTGACCGCCGCCCAGCTGCACGACATCCTCCGCCTGCGCGTCGACGTGTTCGTCGTGGAGCAGAAGGCCGCGTACCCGGAGCTCGACGGCCGTGACCTGCTCCCGGACACCCGCCACCTGTGGTTCGAGGAAGCCGACGCGGTGCTGGCGTACCTGCGCGTGCTGCTCGATCCGGGCGGGATCCGCCGCATCGGCCGCGTGGTGACGGCCGCCCCCGCCCGCGGAGCCGGCCTGGCGGCCCGGTTGATGGAGGCGGCCCTGACGGTCCCGGGCGAGTACGTTCTCGACGCCCAGACCTACGTCCAGGGCTTCTACGCCCGCTACGGTTTCGTCGCGGAAGGCGCGGAGTACATGGACGACGACGGAATCCCGCACATCAGGATGCGCCGCCGCCCGTGAAGCCCGCCGATCACGCGAGGGCGCCCCGCGGCGCCGTCGCGGTGATCACCTTCACCGCGCGGTCCACATCGGCTTCCGTCAGGTCGGCCCGTGCCGTCAGCCGCAGCCGCGAGATGCCGTCCGGCACCGACGGCGGGCGGAAGCACCCGACGCGGATGCCCTGTTCCGCACACGCCGCGGCCCACGCCACGGCCGTCTCCGCGGACGGCGCCTGAACCGAGATCACCGCGGCGTCCGGCACGCTCGCCTTCAGCCCGGCCGCCTTCAGCGACATCGCCAGGTTGCCCGCGTTCTCGATCACCTTCTCCGCCAGCCCCGGCTCGTCCTTCAGCGCGTGCAACGCCGCCAACGCGGCCGCCGCGCTCGCGGGCGCCAACGCGGTGTCGAAGATGAAGCTCCGCGCCGTGTCCACGAGGTGCTTGATCACCCGCCGCGGCCCCACCACCGCGCCGCCCTGGGCGCCGAGGGACTTCGACAGCGTCAACGTCGTGACGACGTCGGGCGCGCCCGACAGCCCGGCCGCGTGGACCGCCCCGCGGCCACCCTCGCCCAGGACGCCGAAGCCGTGGGCGTCGTCCACGAGCAGCGCCGCGCCGTGCTCACGGCAGATCCCGGCGAGCTCGCCGAGCGGGGCCAGGTCACCGTCGACCGAGAACACCGAATCGGTCACCACCAGCGCCCGCGGCTTGCGCCGGGTCGAGAGCGCGTGCTTGATCGCCGACGGCGTCGAGTGCGCCACCGCGGCGACGTCGGCCCGCGACAGCCGGCAGCCCTCGATCAGGGACGCGTGGATGTACTTGTCGGTGACGATCGCGGACTCGGAGCCGGACAATGCCGTCACGGCGCCGAGGTTCGCGGCGAACCCGGAGGAGAACACGAGCGCCGCCTGCGCGCCGCAGAACCGGGCGAGCTCCAGTTCCAGCTCGGTGTGCAGCTCGGTCGATCCGGTGACCAGCCGGGACCCGGTCGCCCCGGCGCCCCAGCGCAGCGCGGCGGCCGCGGCGGCCCCGGCGACGCGCTTGTCGCGGGCCAGCCCGAGGTAGTCGTTGCCGGCCAGGTCCAGTTCGTCGGCCTGCGCGGGACGCGGCCGCAGCTGCCGCACGAGTCCGGCGTTCGCCCGCTTCTCCGCCTCGGCGTCGAGCCAGTCGAAAACCTCGTCGGGCGGGGGCGTCGGCGGCGTAGTCACGTCCCGCAGTCTCCCATCCGGCCCTCGAAGCTCCGCCAAGCGGGCCTGGAAACGCCGGAAGCCCCGGACCACGCGGTCCGGGGCTTCCGAAGGGAACGATCAGCTGTCGTAGCCGCGACGCGGGCCACGGCTCGGGCGGCCGTAGCCACCGCCGTTGCCCGAGCGGGGCTGACGGGCGCGGCCGCCGAAGCCGCCGGGACGGCCTTCGCGGTCGCCGCCGCGGTAACCACCGCGGTCGCCGCCACGCTCGCCGCCGCGGTCACGGTCGCCGTGGCTGCCGCGGTGGGAACCGCCGCGCTCGCCACCCCGGCCGCCGCCGAAGCCGCGGTCACCGCGGAAGCCGCCGCCGCGACGCGGGTTCTCGCGCCGCCGCTCGACGACCGGCTCGCCGCTGGGCTCCTGGGCACCGGTGATGCGGGACAGCTCGGCGTCGCCCGGGCGGACCGTCGTCGACTCCGCACGCACACCGGCGCGGTCGGTCAGCCGGCGGACCATCCGGCGCTGGTCGTGCGTCGCCAGCGTGACGACGACACCCGACGCCCCGGCGCGCGCGGTGCGGCCGGCGCGGTGCAGGTAGTCCTTGTGGTCGGCCGCCGGGTCGACGTGCAGCACCAGGGAAATGTCGTCGACGTGGATGCCGCGCGCGGCGACGTCCGTGGCGACCAGCACCGGGGTGAGGCCGTCCTTGAAGTCGGCGAGGACGCGGTTGCGCTGCCCCTGGGTCTTGCCGCCGTGCAGCGCCGCCGCGTGCACACCCTGCTCGCGCAGCCGCTCGGTGAGCCGGTCGACGTGGTGCTTGGTGCGCACGAACATGATCGTGCGGCCATCGCGGGCGCCGATCTGCGTGATGACGTCCTGCTTGTCCTGGTGCGAGACCTGGAGCACGTGGTGGTCCATGGTCGTGACGCTCGCGGTCGACGGCGCGACCGAGTGCGTGACCGGGTCGGTCAGGTACTGCTTGACCAGGCGGTTGACGTCACCGTCGAGGGTCGCGGAGAACAGCAGCCGCTGCCCGCCCGGCGGGGTCAGGTCGAGGATCTCGCGGACCTGCGGCATGAAGCCCATGTCCGCCATCTGGTCGGCCTCGTCGAGGGCGATGAAGTTGCAGTCGCCCAGGTGCGCGGTGCCCTGTCGGACGTGGTCCGACAGCCGGCCCGGCGTGGCGATCAGCAGGTCGACGCCGCGGGACAGGGCGTCCGCCTGGCGGGCGAAGGCCATGCCGCCGACGGCCGTGCGGCACCACAGGCCGAGCGACTTGGCCAGCGGGGTCAGCGAGTCGGCGACCTGCATGGCCAGCTCGCGGGTCGGGACCAGGATCAGCGCGCGGGGGCGCTTCGGGCGGGCCTTGCCGCCGTCGAGCCGGGCCAGCATGGCCAGGCCGAAGGCGAGGGTCTTGCCGGAGCCGGTCTGGGCGCGGCCCAGCACGTCGCGGCCGGCCAGCGCGTCCGGGATGGTCGCGGACTGGATCGGGAAGGGCTGGTTGATGCCCGCCTCGGCCAGCGCGCGGAGCAGCGGCTCCGGCAGGCCCAGCTGGGCGAAGGTCTTGGTGGCCACGGTCTCGACGGCGTCGTCGCGCAGCATGTCGCCGCCCGCAGGCCGCTGGCGCGGCTTGTGGTCGGGACGGCCCGCGCGGGCGGACGTCGAGGAGTGGCCGGAGTTGAACGTGACTGTCACAAATGCCTCTCGGACGTGGTTCGTCGCAAGGGAGGCCCGGGCTGCCCGCGCGCAGGCAGGGCAAGATGGTGTGCGATGGGCGTTCACAGGGACGGACCCGGCACACCGTGTCATCGCTTGCCGACACTGCGCGCCGCTTGGGTTACGGATCACCGCGAGCCATTCGGTGGCTCTGGAGGCGACGGACACCAACTCATCCACGCCGCCGGTTGCGGTCTGTGCTCACTGTACCCGAGCCGGAGCTGGGACTACGCATCGAGGTCGCCGGTTGTGGGCGGCGTCGCAGGCGTGTTCCACACCACACCCGCGACGCCGCCCCGGTGTCAGCCCAACCCGGCCGCGGAAACCAGCTCCGCCAGCAGTTCTCCGGTGTTCGTGACGTGCTCGCCGAGGCCGCGGCCGTGGAACCAGCCGGCCAGGTTGCGCACGTCCCGCGCCAGGAACTCGGCGCCGCCGGGGTTGGCGACGACGTCGACGACCTGGGGCAGGTCGATCACCATCAGCCTGCCCCGGTGCACGAGCAGGTTGTACGCCGAGAGGTCGCCGTGCGCGAGCCCCTCGGCGGCGAGCAGCTCGAGCGCCGCGGTGGCCTGGAACCACAGGTCCTTCAGCTCGTCCGGGTCCGGGCGGAGCTGGGCCAGCCGGGGTGCCGCGGTGCCGTCGTCGTCGCCGAGGAACTCGAGCAGCAGTTCCGTTCCCTCGCGCTGCACCGGGTAGGGCACCGGCGCGCCGAGCGTCCACAGGCGACTCAGCGCGGCGAACTCGGCGACCGCCCACTGCTCGGCGATGAGGTTGCGGCCGAACGCGCTGCGCTGCGCCATCGCCCGCATCTCGCGGGAACGGCGCATCCGCCGTCCTTCGAGGTAGCCCGCGTCGCGGTGGAACAGCTTGTGTTCGTCACTGCGGTAGCGCTTCGCGGCAAGCAGCGTGCCCGGCGTGCCGGGCAGTCCCCGCCGCAGGAGGTGGACGTCGGCCTCCTTGCCGGTCTTGAGAACGCCGAGGTCGGTGTCGACCGCGGCGAGTTCGGTGACGACCCAGTCCGGCCGCGGTGACGGACCGTGTTCGGCGTCATCCCAGGTGGACCAACGGTCGGCACCATCGGGTAACTGGTTTTCGGTGTAGGCGTCGTCGCGCAGCTTCGCGAGGCGGACGCGTTCGGCCTCGGTCAGCCGTCCGCTGCGGGTGGGTTCGGGTTCGTCGAACCGGCCGCGCCGCGGGCTCTTCCGGCGGCGGGTTGGCTGCTCGTCGAACAGGTCGAAATCTTCGAAGTCGTGCTGGCGCACTGGTGGGTTTCTCCTTGGTCAGGGATGCCCCACCGGGCGCGTGATCAGCCTCGGGGGGCGGGTGGGTGAGGGCGCGAAAGGGCCCGGACAGTCATCACGACAGGCACCTCCCGTTCTCACCACACCGGCTCCCTGCCGGCTGCGCCCAGGATGCCGGACCGGTCACGCTCCGCGCAACCGAATAGCGCGAACGGTCCGTTCGTGACGTTTCCTTGAATTCGCTCCCGCGCCGCGGTCACGATGAACGGGCAGGCCGAAACCCAAGGAAGGCGGCAGATGGACAGCTACGACGTGGTGATCGTCGGCGGCGGGCACAACGGCCTGGTGGCGGCCGCGTACCTGGCGCAGGCGGGCCGGTCGGTGCTCGTGCTCGAACGACGGGAAGAGACCGGTGGCGCCGCCGTCTCGTTCCGCGCGTTCGAGGGCGTGGACGTCCGGCTTTCTCGCTACTCGTACCTGGTCAGCCTGCTGCCGAAGAAGATCGTGGCCGATCTCGGCCTCGACGTGGAGCTGCGACGGCGCCGGATGTCGTCCTACACCCCGTCGGGCGGTTCCGGTCTCCTGGTCGACACGGGCGACGACGGCCGGACGTCGGCGTCGTTCCGTGCGGTCACCGGGTCCACTTCGGACTTCTCGGCCTGGCAGCGGTTCTACGAGCTGACCGAGCGCGTCGCCGGGCGCGCGTTCGGGACGCTCACCGAGCCGCTCCTGTCCGAAGTGGACTTCCGCGAGCGTGTCGGCGACGCCGAGGCGTGGTCCCTGCTGTTCGAACGGCCGATCGGCGAAACGCTCACGTCGTGGTTCGGCCACGACACGGTGCGCGGCGTGGTGCTCACCGACGCGCTGATCGGCACGTTCGCCCCGGCGGACAGTGCGGACCTGCGGCAGAACCGTTGCCTGCTCTACCACGTCATCGGCAACGGCACCGGCGACTGGGACGTCCCGGTCGGCGGCATGGGCGCGGTCACCCGTTCGCTCGCGGCGGTGGCGACCGCGGCGGGCGCGCGCCTGGAGACCGGTACCGAGGTGCTCGCGATCGACCCGGACGGCGAGGTGCGGTGTCGGCGCGCCGACACCGAGTTCGCCGTCCGGGGCGGGCACGTCCTGGCGAACGTCGCGCCGGCGACGCTCGCGCGCCTGCTGGGCGAAGATCCGGCCGAACGCCCGGAAGGCGCACAACTGAAGGTGAACATGGTCCTCACGCGGCTGCCGAGGCTGCGTGACCCGGACGTCGATCCGGCCGACGCGTTCGGGGGCACCTTCCACGTCAACGAGAGCTACACGCAGCTCGACACGGCGTACCGCGAGGCGGCGGCGGGGCGGATCCCCTCGCTGCCGCCCTGCGAGATCTACTGCCATTCGTTGACGGATCCGTCGATCCTCGGCCCGGCCGAACGCGCGGCCGGCACGCACACGCTCACCCTGTTCGGCCTGCACATGCCGGCACGCCTCTTCGAGGGGCGCAACGAAGAGGCACGCGAAGCGGCGTTGCGCGCGACGCTCGCTTCGCTGAACAGCGTGCTGGCCGAGCCGATCGAGGACTGCCTGCGCACCACGCCGGACGGAAAACCCTGTGTGGAAGCCAAAACCCCGCTGGACCTGGAAGCCGAGCTGGGTCTGCCGGCGGGGCACATCTTCCACCGGGACCTGTCCTGGCCGTTCGCCGAGGACCCGGCCCGGGCCGGGTCCTGGGGCGTGGAAACACCGCACGAGCGCATCCTGCTCTGTGGTGCGGGAGCCGCGAGAGGAGGTGGTGTCAGCGGCATCCCGGGCCACAACGCGGCGATGGCGGTGCTGGGTGTCCGGCCGGGCTGATCGGATGCACCCCTGATTCGATGCCACCCGTTCGCGGGTCAGGGGTGTTTCCGGAACCCGGCCGAACGGCAGTCAGCCGTGCTCCGCGCACAGGCACGCGACGCCCGGTTCGATCCATTCCCGGCCGGCCCATTCCGGGTGGCGCTCGACGAGCAGCGCCCGGACCTCGGCGGCGACCTCGTCCACGCCCATCGCCGAGTCACGCCGTCGCCAGGTCTCGTCACGCAGTTCCCGCAGGTAGTCGCGGACGTCGGTGAGCACCGCCCCGCCGCCGACCGTTCCGTGCCCGGGGACGACCACCCGCGGTCCGGTCGCCACCAGCCGGTCCAGCACCGCGAGCCAGCCCACACCCGAAACGTCCGTGTCGTGCGGCGGGAACCACGGGAAGATGGCGAACTGCCCGGTCTCGGCCAGGTCGCCGGTGAACAGCACGCCGGCGTCCGGCACCTCGACGACCTGGTCACCGGCGGTGTGCCCCCGGCCGGTGGGCCGCAGCCGGACGGTCCGGCCACCCAGGTCGAGGTCCCGCGAGCCGTCGTAGACGACGTCGGGTGCCGGCAGGCGGACGCCGTCGAGCCGGCGGGCAATCGTTTCGCCCAGGCCGCGGAACATCTCCAGGTAGCCCGGGCCCTTGGTGGCGAGGTCCGCCGCCTGCGCCCGGTTGACGAGGTAGGTGGCCTCGCCGGCGAACACCTGCGCGCCGAAGGCGTGCTCGGGGTGGAAGTGCGTCGTGGTCAGGTACAGCCGGCGGCCCTTCGCCACTTCGCGGGCGAAGGCAAGTACCTGCATCGCGTTGGCGGTGCCGATACCCGTGTCGACGACCAGGACGGCCTCGGTGCCGCCGACGACACCGATGTTGGGCACCAGGTCGACGTGGTCGTTCGGGATCACCAGCAGGTCGGGGGCGATCTCCCGGGCGCCGGAGACGCGCACGGCAGGATCGGTCAGCTCGGTCATGCCCCCGATTCCACCGCCGCCCGGGCGCGGCCGTCCAAGACCGGTTCGGTGGTGCCGATACCGGGCGAATATCGTCGCCGGTCATGGAGCTGCGCACGCTGCGGTACTTCGTCGCGGTCGCCGAGGAACTCCACTTCGGCCGGGCCGCCGCACGGCTGCACATGAGCCAGCCGCCGCTGAGCCGGGCGATCAAGCAGCTCGAAACCGACGTCGGGGCCGTCCTGCTGCTGCGGTCCGCCGCCGGCGTCACGCTCACCCCCGCCGGGACTGCGCTGCTGGCCGAGGCGCGGGCGCTGCTCGACCAGGCCGACCAGGCCCGCGTGCGCGTCGCCACGGCAGCGGGCGCGCCGACCCTCACGGTCGGCATCCTCGGCGACGGCGCCGACCCGGCCGCGAACCGGCTCGCCGACGCATACCGGCGGCAGCACCCGGACGTCGAAGTCCGCGTCCGCGACACCGACCTGACCGACCCGACCTGCGGACTGCGCGCGGGGCTGGTCGACGTCGCGCTGACCCGCGGGCCGTTCGACGAGACCGGCCTGACGGTGCACCAGTTGCGCGCCGATCCGGTGGGCGCGGTGCTGCGCGCGGACGACCCCCTCTCCGGCCGCGACCGGCTCGCGCTCGCCGACCTGGCCGGACGGCGCTGGTTCCGGTTCCCCGACGGCACCGACCCGGTCTGGCAGGCGTACTGGCACGGCGGCGAACCCCGCGAGGGGCCGGTCGTGCGGGCGGTCCAGGAGTGCCTGCAGGCGGTGCTCTGGAACGGCACGGTCGGGCTGATGCCGCTCGGTCACCGGCCGCCGGGGGAGCTGGTCGTGGTGCCGCTCGCCGGCCTGGCGCCGAGCCCCGTGGTGGTCGCCTGGAAGGACACCGGGCCGCTGGTCCGGTCGTTCGCGCAGCTCGCGGCGGCCGCCTACCGGGCCTGAGCGGCGGCGGGCAGCGTTCGGCGCCGCGTGCACGAGCTTGCCGAGGGGCGCTAGACCACCGGCGCGCGGCGGACGTCGTACAGATCCCAGTCCAGCTGCCAGAACGCGTCGATGCCGTGCTCGCGGATGTACTTCCGCTCGGTGTCGTGCACCGGGTAGCAGCCGGCGATGCTGATCGGCGGGCCGCCGATGTCGATGAGCGTGTACTGGTGCGCGTCGAGGGCCGCAGGCGCCGAAACGGCGAACGCGGTCATCGCCGACTCCGGCGCGATGGGCTGCCCGAAGTCGATGGTGTCGCCGTAGACGAACGGGCACGTACCCCGCAGCTGCTCGGCGAGGTAGCCGATGGCCAGCACCCAGACCGGGTCGTCGGACCGGACGCTGATCCACAGCTCGGGTTTCACCCCGTGCCACTCGGGGTGGTCGGCCAGCGAAAGTCCGTAGGTCGCACCGGTGAGGTACCGGGGTTCGGGCTCGTTCGCGTAGACGAACGCGATGACGTCGTCCAGTCCGGGCTGGGTCGACGGGATGGGCTGCAGCCGGGGCTGGGTGGACCCGGTCAGGGTGTCGAGATGGGCGAGATACCGCTCGGCACGGCTCGGCATGGCGCGCAGCATACGACCGGGCGGGTGCCGGCGTGGCGCATCCCGTTGGCCCGGGCGTGCCAAGATCGGGCAGGGTGGAGAGCATGCGAGTGCTCGTGATCGGCAGCGGAATCGGCGGCGCGGCGACGGCCTGGCACCTCGCGGGCCGCGGCGCGGAAGTGGTCGTGGCGGACGCGGCCCGCCCGGGGACGGCGACCGAAGCCGGCGCCGGGATCGTCAGTCCGTGGACGTCACGCTGGGAAGACGCGCTGTACCCGCTCGCGGCCGCGGCCGGCCGCCACTACCGGGAGTTCACCGCGGAGCTCGGGGATTCGTCGTTCGAGGTCGTCGGCGGGATGATCGTGTCCGCCGACGACGCGGAGCTGGCCGAAGCGCACGAACGGCTGACCGAACGAGCGGCGGAGGCGCCCGAAATCGGCGAGGTCCGGCGCCTCGACCCGGCGCAGGCCCGCGAACTGTTCCCGGCGCTGGCACCCGGCCTGGGCGCGGTGCACCTGGCGGGAGCGGGCCGTGTCGACGGGCACCGGGTGCGCCGCGCGTTGCTGGCGGGGGCCGAGCGCCGGGGCGCGAAGTTCGTCGAGGGCGAGGTCGCGTTCCGCGCCGACGGCACGGTGGTGGGCCCGGACGGCCCCCTGGCAGCGGACAGCGTCGTGGTGGCGGCCGGTGCCTGGACCCGGGAACTGCTGGCACCGCTGGGAATCGACCTGCCGGTGACGCCGCACCGCGGCCAGATCAGCCACTTCGACCTGCCGGGCACGGACACGTCGGCGTGGCCGGTGGTCCTGCCGCGCGGCAGCAGCCACTACCTGCTCGCGTTCGGCGGTGGCCGGGTGGTGGCGGGCGCGACCCGCGAGGCGGACGCGGGCTTCGACTACCGCGTGACGGCGGCCGGCCAGCGCGAGGTGCTGGACAACGCGTTGGCAGTGGCGCCCGGCCTCGCGGACGCGACCCTCGCCGAAACCCGGGTCGGCTTCCGCCCGGGGACACCGGACGGCCTGCCGGTGCTGGGCCTGCTCCGCCCGGGCCTGGCGGTGTCGACGGGCTTCGGCGCGGGCGGGCTGACGAACGCACCGTTCGCGGGGAAGCTGGTGGCGGCGCTCGCACTGGGCGAGGACCCGGGCTTCGACCTGACCCCGTTCGCCCCGGACCGGTTTTGAGGGGATATCGCCTCCGCCCGGCAACGGAGGCGGACTTGGCAGCCTTGCTCACGATCCTCGACGGCGCGAGCGAATGGCTCGGCACGCAGGGCACCGACCAGTGGTCGGGCTCGCCGTGGCGGGCAGAGGAACTGCGCCCGGACCTGGCGACGGGCGGGCTCCGAGTGGCGGAGAAGCTGCCCGACCCGCCGCTCGAAAGGAGTGAGGCGGCGACCGGCGCCCGCACACCACCTCGGCACCAGCCCGTTCCAGTCGCCACCATGACCCTCGGCGAAACCGCCTCCTCGCTCCACCTCAGCCACTTCGCCGTCGACCGGCGCTTCGCCGGGCTCGGCGTCGGAGCGTGGCTGATCCGCGAAGCCGCCGACGAAGCCGCGCGGCGCGGGAAACGCTCACTGCGGCTCGATGCCTGGACCACCAACACCCGGCTGCACGACTACTACCGCCGGCAGGGCTTCCGGCTCGTGCGGATCGACGGCGGCAACTCGGGGGCCTTGCTCGAACGGCTCGTCAGCCCTCGGTGACCAGGTCCAGGGCGTGCTCGCCGGTGCGCTCGACCACCAGGCCCGCCTTGGTGATCACCTTCGCCAAATGGTCCACAGTGGACGGCTCGGCGCGCGTCGCCACCAGCACGCGCGCCAGGCGCCCCTTGTACGCCTTGTTGAAGTGGCTCACCGTCACGCGCTCGCCGCGGGCGTCCTCCGTCACCACGCGGACCGTCACCGCGTCCGGGCGCAGCTTCGCGAAGGCCGAATACGTCCCCGACCGCAGGTCGACTACCAGGCCCTCGACGCCCTGCAGCACCGGCTCGAGCACCGGCTTCCACAGCCCGCGGACGGTGCCCAGCGACGGCAGCGAGTTGCCGCCGGAGAGCCGGTACGCCGGGATCGGGTCGGTCGCCGAGACGACGCCGAACAGCGACGACGTCACCGCCAGCCGCCGGTGGGCCTTCTCCCGGTCCGCCCTCGTGAAGCTCTTCACGTCCAGCGCGTCGTACAGCACGCCGGTGTAGCGGCGCAGCGCCGGCATCGTCGGGGACGTCCACAGCTGCGCGTTGCGCGCGACCTCCCCGGCCTGCCGCTCGGTGAGGCCCAGGGTGGCGATGCTCGCGGGGACGTCGGCGGCCAGCTCGGCCAGCGCGTCGGCGAGCTTCGCGCGCGTCGGGTTCAGCTCGGGGAACGACAGCGTCGCGAGGTCGAGGGGCCCGCCGCGGCCGCCGTCGGCCTTGGTCTCGGATGGGGGGAGCAGCACCAGCACGCGCCGAGCCTAAATCGGGATGCGCGGGCGCCGCCGCCCGGCCTAGCCTCCCGGCATGGACCTGACCTGGCGCCCGTTGACCCTCGACGACGCTCCCGCCCTCGCCGGGCTGTACGCGGCGGCCGAGGAAGTCGACCGGACGGGTGACCACTTCAGCGCGGAAGACCTCCGCGACGAGCTGGCGGCCCCCAACGTCGACCTGGCCCGCGCCACCGTCGGCGCCTGGGCGGGCGACCGGCTCGTGGGCTACGGCCTGGTCCTCCGCCGCGCCGCCGCCGACCCCGTGCACATGATCCGGCTCCAGTCGGTCGTGCACCCGGAGCACCGCACCGACGCCGTCGGCGCTCACCTGGCCGAGTGGCTGGCGCGCACGAGCCGCGAGGTCCACGAGCGCGCCTTCCCGGACGCGCCCCTCGAACTGCACCACGGCAGTCACCAGAACGAACACTGGATCGCCGGCGTCCTCACCCGCGCGGGCTACACGCACGGCCGGACGATGGTGAACATGCGGGCCGGCCTCGCTGACCTGCCGCCGCAGCCGCCGCTGCCGGACGGCTTCGAGGCGGTGCCGTTCGACTTCCGGTACGACCTCGCCACGCTCGACGCCCGCAACGACACCTTCGCCGGCCACTGGGGCAGCACGATGTACGAGCCCGACGTCTGGCGCCACCTGGTGACGGGTTCGAAGGACTTCCGTCCGGACCTGTCGTTCCTCATCATCGACGACGACAAGGTGCTGGCGTTCGTGCTGAGCCACCACTACGCGTCCGAAACGGCGGCGACGGGCGTCCGCGAGCACTACGCCACCTGGGTGGGAACGCGGGCCGCGCTGCGCGGCCGCGGCGTCGCGTCCGGGCTGCTGGGGCACACGCTGCGGGCGGCGAAGGACGCGGGATTCGACCGGTCGGCCCTGAACGTCGACGTCGACAACGCACACCGCGCGCTCGGTGTCTACGAACGGTGCGGTTACCGCGTCGAAGACGAATGGCACGTCTACGTGCTCAAATTTCCACGAGGTTGAGCAGGTCCTCACCCTGCACGTACCTCCGCAGCTGCTCCGCGACGAGCTTCTTCGCGCGCGGGTAGAACGACGCCGACCCGCCCGCGATGTGCGGGGTGACGACCACCCCCGGAACCGTCCACAGTGGATGGTCGGCGGGCAGCGGTTCCGGGTCGACGACGTCGAGGCCGGCGCGGAGACGCCCGGTGCGGGTCTCGGTGACGAGCGCGTCCGTGTCGATCGCCGTGCCGCGGCCGACGTTGATCAGCAGGGCGTCGTCGGGGAGGGCGGCGAGCTCGTCCGGGCCGATGAGGCCGCGCGTTGCGGGGGTGTCCGGCAGGATCAGCACCACGATGTCGGCACCGGGCAGCAGGTCGGGCAGCTCCTCGACGCCGCGGACGTCCTCGGCCGGTCGGGGACGGCTCGCCACCCGCGTCACGACCGCCTCGGCGGCGACGAGCTGGCGTTCGATGGCCTGCCCGATCGAGCCGTACCCGACCAGGAGAACCCGGCTGTCGGCCAGCGAGCGCGTGTGCTCGCGGACCCACTCGCCGCGCGTCTGCTGCGCGAACCAGCGCGGCAGGTCCCGCTGCGCCGCGTGGATGAGCGCGAGAGCGTGCTCGGCGACGCTCAGGTCGTGCAGCCCGCGCCCGTTCGCGAGGCGCACGCCGCCGGGCAGCAGGGGTACGAGCGTCTCGACCCCGGCGGACAACGACTGCACCACCCGCAGCGAAGGCAGTTCCTTGATCAGCTGCGGCGGCTCCGGCCCGCGGTCGTAGGGCAGCACGTAGAACTCGACGTCGCCGAGATCAGCCGGAGGGGCGCCGACGCCGTCGTAGCAGGCGGCGCCGATCCCCTCCGGCACATCGATGTCGGTCCACGGCAGCAGTACGCGAGCGCTCATGCCGCCTTTCTACCCGCTACCGCGTGTAGTAGCCCTGCAGGTCGACGACCGCGTCCGTCGAGCCCGCCGAGTTGCGGACGTCGAACCGCGCCCCCGAGCCGAGCTTGACCGTCGCGGCGTTGGACGTGTTCTCGCCCGCCATGACGTTCACCGTCGAGGGAACACCGCTGTAGGGCAGGTCGTGCGACCAGGCGGCCAGGAACGTCGAGATGCTCGGCTGCACGCCCGTGATGTTCAGCGCGGCGGCGGTCGCGCCCGACGGCAGCCCGCCGGCCGTCACCGTGACGATCCCACCCTGGCCGAGCGGCGCCGCCGCCGTGCCGACGCGGGTGTCGAGCAGGCGGGTGGGCGTGCTCAGCGCCGCGTACCGGCTGCCCGCGTCGCCGGGCACGAACGCGCCGACGACCGACAGCAGCACGTGGCCCTGGCCGTGGTGGAGGAAGATGCGGATGGCGCCGTCGTCGCCGATCCGCACCAGCGACTGGGTCGCGCGGTGCTCGTCCGGCCGGATGTTCAGCGTCGACGGGCCGGGCGTGCCCTGGGCGAAGACGCTGAAGTAGGTCTCGGAGTCGGCTTCGGTCCCGGTGAGGTTGACGGCCACGGCGACGGCGTCGGCGGGCACGCCCGCGATGCCGCGGACCGGCACCGTGACGACCTCGCCCGCGGTCAGCCTGCCCGGGTGTCCGCCGAGCGAGGTGCGGGTGTCGAGGACCAGGTCGGGCTTGTCCTTCGGCTGGTAGGTCGACTCGCCGGAGGCGCTGTAGTAGCCGAGGTAGTCGACGATGACCTCGATGTCGCCGGCGTTGTTGCGGACCTTGATCTTGCCGTCCGGGCCGACCGGGACCACGGCCATGACGGCGGCGGTGCGACCGGCGCCGATGTTGAGGTTCGACGTCGTGGGCAGGGCGTCGCCGTAGGCGGTCAGGAAGGTGCTCCGGGTGCCCCCGGTGCCGACGAGCCCGACCGCGACGGCGCTCGCGTTGGCCGGCAGGCCGGGGATGGCGACGGACACGGATTCGCCTGCCGCCACCGGCTTCTTGTGGCCGCCCAGGTCGGTGCGGGTGTCGAGGACGCGCTGCGCGGCGGGCAGCGCGGTGTAGGCGTCGCCACGGAGGCGCAGGCCGATCCAGTCGGCGATGTCGTCGACGCGGGTCTCGACGGTGCCCTGCCGGGTTTCGTTCGAGCCGAGGCAGCCGGCCTGCCAGGACGCGTGGTGGAGGCCGGCGAGCTCGACGACACCGTCGCGCTCGCGCAGGAGAGGACCGCCGGCGTCGCCCTGGCAGGTCGTCGCGGTCGCCGGGTCACCGAGGACGGCGAGGGTGGTGGCGGTGACGCTCTGCACGGAGACGGGAACGGTGTGGAGCTTGTCGGGCACCCATTCGGTGGCGGTGCGCCCGTAACCGGCGACGCGCAAGCGCTCGTTCGGCGCCGGGGCGGCGGTGCCGATGGCAACCGGGGTGACGTCGGTGACCGGCGCGGCCAGCTTCGCGAGGACGACGTTGCGGTCGGTCCGGAAGAGGAGATCGACGATCGCGCGTTCGGCCCCGGCGCTGCCTCGTTGGCCGACGATGGCCTTGCTGGCGAGCTTCGGCGGACCGGCTTGGGTGCCGTTTTCCGGGAAACAGCTCGCGGCGGTGACGACCCACTGCGGCGCGACCAGGGCACCGCTGCACCCGTGGACACCGCCGACCTCGACCTTGGTGGCAAAGGTGTAGGCCCCCTCGGCGGCCGGGCTGCCCCCGGTGACGGCGGCCCCGGGAACGGCCCCGGCAACGCCGGCGACCACCACTGCGGCGAGCACGAGGCCGGCTCTTCCGGGCATGGTGAAGGCACCCTTGACGGGCGGCATGGATCCCCCTGTGAACGGAAATTCATCGCGAACGGGATATGTCGAGGTCACCCCGCACCAAGGACCCTCCCGTTCCTGGTCGCGGCGATGCTAGCGGGTCGCGTTGGCGGGTGGCCAGTAGCCGAAAGGCGGGGTTTACGTGGGAATGGGCCGAACGGACGATCATGGGGCGGGTGGGGGAATCGGTGGGGGACAGGGGATCCGGCCCGCGGCCGGCGGCGGCGCTCCGGGCGGGGCTGATTCGGGGCGGCTGCTTCGCGGCGGCTGGGTGACGCGGATCGGGCTGACGGCGGGGACAGCCGGCGCAGGTTTGGCCTGGTTCGCTCGGGCCAGACTGGTTGCGGACGTGGGGTACGCGGATCGGCCGGTCGCGGGGAATACCCGGCGCACGATTGCCGGGCCGGGGCGGGTTGGCTGGGTCGGCGAAGGGCCCGGTCACCTCGGACCAGGCTGTTTCGTCGCAGCGGGCGGCGGCCGACCCGCGGGCGGCGGGCGAACTGGCCGCGGCAGCCAACCTGCGGGCGGGTAGGCGAGTTGGCTGCGGGGGCCGACCTGCGGGCGGGTAGGCGAGTTGGCTGCGGGGGCCGACCCGCGGGTGGGCAGGCGAGTTGGCTGCGGCGGTCGACCCGCGGGTGGGCAGGCGAGTTGGCTGCGGCGGTCGACCCGCGGGCGGGTAGGCGAGTTGGCCGCGGCAGCCGACCGACCGGCGGGCCAGCGAATTAGCCGCGGCAGCATCGGCCAGGGCGGGCAAGCGCGGGCCAGGGCGCGGCCGGCACGTGGGCGTGGCCGGGTCGGCGACCAGCCCGGCCACCTCGACTCACTCCCGGGCCACCGAACCCCGCGCCCGACCTTCCCTTTCTCCCTCCCCCCGCCCCCGCCCACCCCCACCTCCACCGCCGGTCAGGCGTTGCTCAGTGCACTCCGGCTGACACGCAGAACTCGTTGCCCTCCGGGTCGGTCAACACCGTCCACGCCAAGCCCGGCACCTCGTGCTCCGACACCTCCTTCGCGCCCAGCTCCACGAGCCGCTTCACCTCGGCTGCTCGGTCCTCTGTGCCGAAGTCGATGTGGACCCTGTTCTTGCCTGCCCTCGGCTCCGGTACCTGCTGGATCCCCACCATCAGCCCGCCCTCGGGGGGCGGTGCGAGCATCACGAACTCGCCGTGGTCCTGCTCCACCCTTGTGCCCAGCGCCGCCGTCCAGAACTGCGTCAGGACCTTTGGGTCCGCGCAGTCGATCGTGATCATGCCCATTCGGATCGTCATGTGTTGCTCCTATGTCAAGCCGCTGCGGGGAGCGTGGTTGGTTGTTGGGTCGTGTCGTGGTGGAGGGTGTTGTAGACGACGCGGGCGAGGCGTCGTTTGAGGGCGCGGAGTGCTTCCATGGTGGTGTCTCCGGTGGTTCGGCGTCGGTGGATGTAGTCGCGGCCGGGGCCGGCCAGGCGGGTTTGGGTGACGGCGATGCGGTGCAGCGCGGCGTTGAGTTGTCGGTTGCCGCCGCGGGCGAGGCGGTGTCGGTTTGTCTTGCCGGAGGAGGCGGGGATGGGGGCGACGCCGGCGTGCATGGCGAAGCAGGCTTCGGAGCGGAACCGGGTCACGTTGGCGGTTTCGCCGACGATTTTCGCTGCGGTCAGGGCACCGCAGCCGGGTATGGCGAGCAGGCGGGGTGCGAGGTGAGCCATCCGCTGGGCGAGTTCCCGCTCCAGTGCGTTGGCGCGGACGGTGAGTGCCCGGATGTCGGTGACCAGCTCGGTGGCGATGCGCACCACCATCGATGCCGGCTGCTGGGCCAGCCAGGCGGTGAGCCGGTCGAGTTCGCAGAGCCGGTCCAGGCTGCGGGCGGTGGGGTCGAGTTCGGGGTCGAGTTCGTGTAGGTGCCAGCGCAGCCGGTTCTGCACCTGGGTGCGGGTGTTGACCAGGTCTTCGCGGTGGTCGACGAGCAGTTTGACCTCGCGGGAGACGCTGTCGTGTGTGGCGGCCGGCAGGTTCGGTTCGCGCAGCGCGGCCCGGGCGATGGCCAGTGCGTCGATCGGGTCTGACTTGCCGCGCGTGCGCGCCGAGGAGCGAGCTCCGGCCATCAGCTTCGGCGGGACCCGGACCACGGTCTGGCCTGCGGCGAGCAGCGCTCGTTCCAGCCGGGTCGACACGTGCCGGCAGTCCTCCACCGCGAACGTCAGCTCGGTGTCTGGCCAGTTGCGCAGTGCCCAGCGCAGCAGCTGCCGGTGACCGGCATCGGTCGCGCGCACCGTCTTCTGGTCGAGTTTGCGCCCTACCTGCTCGACCGCGACCGCGGTGTGGGTGTTCTTGTGGACATCGATACCCAGCATCACCACCATGGGGATGGTCTCCTTCCAGCTCGAAGGGACGGCTGGGCCGGCCGGCGGACACACCTCAGTGGGGGCGCTGCCACGCTCCTATCAAGTCACGCCGGTCGGCCCTGGCTCACCGGTGACCGGCACAACGCATGATCGCCAACCCGCAAGCAGGTGGCAGCGACGCTACGAGCCAGGTCACCAGCGGCCAGGATCCCAACCACCGCAACAGCGGCAACACCACCCTGACACTGACCCGACGCTAGCGGTCACCACCGACAAAAACGGGCCGCCGAGTAACCCGTTGGAGTCACGGCCGGGTGGTTGACTACCCTGAGCGGGACTTTCACACCCGCCCGGAGCAGGGAGCCCCGCAGTGATCACCAGGACTTCGTCGTTGTTCCTTCGCACGTTGCGCGAGGATCCGGCGGACGCCGAAGTACCGAGCCACCGGCTCCTGGTACGCGCCGGCTACGTCCGCCGGGTCGCCCCGGGCGGGTACTCCTGGCTGCCGCTCGGCCTGCGCGTGCTGCGCCGCATCGAGGCCGTCGTGCGCGAGGAAATGAACGCCATCGGCGCGCAGGAAATCCAGTTCCCCGCGCTGCTGCCGAAGGAACCCTACGAGGCCACCGGCCGGTGGACCGAGTACGGCGACGGCCTCTTCCGCCTCAAGGACCGCAAGGGCGCCGACTACCTCCTCGGCCCGACGCACGAGGAGCTCTTCGCCCTCACCGTCAAGGGCGAGTACAGCTCGTACCGCGACTACCCGGTCACGCTGTATCAAATCCAGACCAAGTACCGCGACGAGGCCCGCCCCCGCGCCGGGATCCTGCGCGGCCGCGAGTTCGTCATGAAGGACTCCTACTCCTTCGACCTCGACGACGACGGCCTCGCGCGCTCCTACCAGGCTCACCGCGACGCCTACACCAAGCTGTTCGACCGGCTCGGCCTCGAGTACGTCGTCGTGAAGGCGACGTCGGGTGCCATGGGCGGCTCGGCGTCCGAGGAGTTCCTCGCCGTCGCCGAAACCGGTGAGGACACCTACGTCCGCAGCACCGAGTCCGGGTACGCGGCGAACGTCGAAGCCGTCGTCACGCCCGCGCCGGCCGCGCAGCCGATCGAGGGCCGTCCCGAGGCGCAGGTGCACCACACGCCGAACACGCCGACCATCGAGACGCTCGTCGACTTCCTCAACAACGCCGGCCTGGGCCGCACCTTCACCGCCGCGGACACGCTGAAGAACGTCATGCTCAAGACGCGTCAGCCGGGCTCGGACGAGTGGACGCTCGTCTGCGTCGCCGTCCCGGGCGACCGCGAAGTGGACATGAAGCGCCTCGAAGCGTCGCTGGAGCCGGCCGAGGTCGCGCTGCTCGACGAGGCCGACTTCGCGAAGAACCCGTTCCTCGTCAAGGGCTACATCGGCCCGAAGGCGCTGCAGGACAACGGCGTGCGCTACCTCGCCGACCCGCGGATCGTCCCCGGCACCGCCTGGGTCACCGGGGCCGACAAGGTCGACCACCACGTCGTCGACCTGCTGGCCGGCCGCGACTTCACCCCGGACGGCACCATCGAGGCCGCCGAGGTCCGGGAGGGCGACGCGTCGCCGGACGGGCACGGCACCCTCGTCGCCGCGCGCGGCATCGAGATCGGGCACATCTTCCAGCTCGGCCGCAAGTACACCGATGCCTTCGAGGTCGACGCGCTCGGCCCCGACTCCAAGCCGATCCGGATCACCATGGGCTCCTACGGCGTCGGCGTTTCGCGGCTGGTCGGCGTGCTCGCCGAGCAGAACCACGACGACCTCGGCCTGATCTGGCCGCGCGTCGTCTCGCCGTTCGACGTGCACATCGTCATCGCGGGCAAGGACGAGACCGTCGCGGCCGGCGCCGAGAAGATCGCCGCCGAACTGGACGCCGCCGGGGTCGAGGTCATCCTCGACGACCGCAAGGCGACGCCCGGCGTCAAGTTCGCCGACGCCGAGCTGGTGGGCGTGCCGACCATCCTGGTCGTCGGGCGCGGCCTGGCCAACGGTGTGGTCGAGGTGAAGGACCGGCGGTCCGGCGAGCGCGAGGAGATCGCGGTCGACGCCGTCGTCGAGCACTTGGTCAAGCTCGTCCGGTCCTGATGGGACTGTTCTCTCGGCGGGGCGAAGACGCGACGCCGGGGTATGAGGACAACGCGGCGCTTCGCGGGTTCGGCGGTTACGAACCCGCGGACGCGCCGCGCGCGCAGCCGAAGCGGATCCGTCCACGGCCGAAACCGCTGAAGTGGCGCCGGGCGCCGTGGTTCGGCCTGGTGTTCATCGCTCTGGTCGCCGGCGTGCTGAACGCGCTGGGCGTCGGCAAGCCGCGCCCGGCGTCGTCGTCGCCACCACCCGCGCCGGTGGTGGTGACACCGTCGCCGCGCGCGGCGGTGCCGGCGGCGGTCGCGGGCTGGCAGTCCGTGGCGGGACGCGACGGCTCGTACGCCTACGACGTCCCGCCGAACTGGGTGCCCGCGCCCGGCACGCTGCACGGCTGGGAGAAAACCGCCGCGGTCCCTGGGCTCCGGCTGATCACGAGCGCGTTCCTCGGCGAGGACTTCTGCGGCGAAAACACCATCGGTGGCGCGGGAGTGACCACGGAACCGCCATCCGGCCTCGACGCGGCGGCACGCAAAGCTGTGACCGACCTCGGGGTGAGCGCCTACAGCCCGGACAACGGCCCGCTCGCCGCCGTCACCCCGGACGCGGGCGCGGACGCGCAGATCACGAAGGCCGACGGCACCGCGGTCCCGGCCAGGATCGTGGTCGCCGAAGTGGTGCCGACGGAAACCGGGGAGTGCGCGGCACGGCACGCGCTGGTCGCGGCGCTGGCGTTCGGGGACGGCTCGGGCGCGCCGGGCGTGGTGGTGGCGTACGCGGACAGCGACCGCGGTGGGCCTTCGGTGCGGGACGACCTGGTGCGGATCGTGCGCAGCTACCGGTTCGTGCCGGAGTCGGCCCGGAGCACGACGACTCCGCCGCCGACGACTTACCGCTAGCGGCTTTCGTACGCTCCAACGGTTGCCGGCGATCCGGCCGCGGACCGGTGACCGCCGTCCGGGGATGTTCCTTCGAAGCACGGGCGTTTCGCCGTTCTGCTTCCGCCGACCGCCGGAATTCGGCAGGCTGTGACCCCATGAGCGGTGATGCGGACAGACGGCTCGGGCGGATCCGGACCGGAGCGTTCGGCGTGCTCGGCGTCGCGGGGTTCGTGCTTCTCTTCGGGCCGTTGCTGGCCAAGGCCTGGATCTGGCTCGTCGAGCCGCGTGACCCGGACTGGTGGGGAGCGTCCGGCCAGTGGGTCGGGGGCATCGGCACGATCGCGGCCGTCGTGGTGGCGCTGTGGATCGCCATCCGCGACGGCCGGCTCGCGCAGGCGGACCGGCGGGAACGGGACCTGCGGGAACGGCAGGAGCAGGCCGCGAAAGTCACCGCGTGGATCGAGTACGCCGACGGGCAGGGCTACATGGTCGTCTCGAACGCAAATGCCGAGGCTGTGAACCACGTTGTCGTTTCGTTCGATCTGGTGCACAACCTGCCGATGACCGGATCGACGCTGCACCGGGGGCCGAACATCGAGGACGACGAGTACCTCTACGCCATCCTGCCGCCCGGGAAGTGGCGGATGCCGATCCGCGAGGAGTGGCAGCGGCCGGACATGACGCCCGGCGTGATGCTCGCCTTCACCGACTCGCGGAACGGCCACTGGCTGCGGCTGACCGACGGGCGGTTGATCCCGAAGGAACAGAACGTCGTGGCCCGGCGGCGGATTCGGTTCCCGCAGCGGATCAGCGTGCCGGAGAGCTACTGACCGGCCTGGCCGACGGTGGCTGATCCTGACGGACCAGAACGCCGTGGCCAGGCCGGATTCGCGCTAACGAGCTCGGGAACTGCTGACCAGCTTGGCCAGCTGCCGCAGGCGGACGTCCGGCAGGTACGCCCGGCTCAGGGCCAGGCCGATGCGCGGCAGGTCTGCCTCGTCGCGGAAAGCCAAGTACAGCGGGACGTGCCGCGGCTGGAACTTCGCCTTGAACGCGTGCAGGGAACGGAATCCGTAGTACGGCTCCATCACGCGGCCCAGCGACTCCAGGACCCGGTCCACCGAACGCGCCGGCGTGCCGGAGTCACTGCGGGCCAGCGGGGCGCCCGACAGCGACACGAACCGGGCGCCCTCCTCGCGGAACGCCAGGCACGCCGACGCGATCAGGAACTCCATCACCGGGCGGAAACCGTGTGCGCTGCGGCGCATGACGTCCAGCGTCCAGCCGCCGACCTTGCCCGCCCCCGTGTACACCGGCAGCCACGACGTCACGCCGTGGACCGTGCCCTCCGCGTCGACCGCCAGGCCGACCCGGGTGGCCGGGTCCATCGCCTCGTCGACGCCGCCGAGGGTGAAGCCCATCTCCGGCATGGCCTTGCCGGACATCCACTCCTCCGACAGCGCCCGGACCTGCGCGAGGATCGGCTCGGGCTGGTCGGCCAGGCGCACGAGCCGGAACTCGATGTCCTGCTTGGCCGCCTTGTTCAGCGCCGACCGGACGTCCTGCCACGCCTTGCCGCGGAACTCGAGGCCTTCGAGGTCGAGCACGTTGTCCTCGGCGACCTGGACGTGCTGCCAGCCCAGCTCGCGCGTCGCCGCGACGGTGGCTTCCGTCGCCGAGAACACGCACGGCACCAGGCCGGAGTTCTCGCACATCGCGGCGAACTCGGTGACCGTGGCCGCTTCCGTGCCGTCCGGGGCGATCGGGTCGCCGAGGGCGACCGCGACGCCCGCGTGCCGGCGGTAGGCGAGGTACGAGCGGCCGTCCTCACGGACGAAGTAGGTGTTGCGCGGCCAGGTCGTCATCCACGACAGCGTGCTGCCGCCGTGGCGGCCGAGCAGGGTGCGGGCCAGGGCCGGCCCCGGGCCCTGCGCGTGGCGCCGCAGCCGGCGGCGCGACGGCACGCGGAAGGCGTGCCGGGCGGCGATCAGCACGCCCAGCTCGACCGTCCACAAGAGATTGTCCACGAAGAACAGCGGCAGGCCGGCGACGTCGTAGTCGCCGCCGAAGATGTCGGCCACGCCCAGCGCCGTCGCGACGGCCAGGCCCTGCAGCGTCACGAACGCCGAGAGCGCGACGGCCCAGCGCCACGCGACGCGGCCGCCCTTGCGCAGCCCGTTGATCATCGGCACCACCAGCAGGACCAGGATGCCGAGCTCCGGCGCCGTCAGGGAAACGCCGTCGTCGGAACCGAACGGGCCGTCGCCGGGCACCAGGAACATGACGATCTCGGCGATGGTGAGCAGCAGCAGGCCGGCCACGGCCAGCACCCGCCACTCCCGCAGGTTCGGCGCCGCCTGCCCGGCCGCCCGCCGCGCGCCCACCAGGCGCTTGCCGAGCGGAAGGGCCAGCAGCAGCGCGAAGAAGTGCACGAGGTCGGCCAGCGTGCCGACGTAGACGATCGCGACCCCGGCATACACGCACAACCCGGCCCGCAGGCGCAGCGCCCACGGCGGCCGCAGCGTTGCGCTGGCGACCGCCACCGCGGCGAGCGCGCCGCCGGAGAACCCGACGTCGAGGCTGCCTGCGACCCGCTCGGCCCACAGCCAGCCGGAGTTGCGGCACAGCGCGAGGAACTGGGTCGCGACGAGCACCGAGACGAACTGGCCGCCGATGGTCACGGCCATCGCGCGCCGCGTTCCCAGCTTCCACTCGGCGAAGCCGGCGAAGAGCGCGAAGCTGCCGACCATCGGGACGTAATACCAAGGGATGACGGCGAAGAACGGCCCGGTGAACATGGTCCACCACCGGCCCGCCTCCAGCGATGGCAGCCCGTAGGCGACGAACGGGTAGGCCGCGCGGTCTTCGGCCGCGTTCCACAGCGCCCCGGTCGCGACGGCCAGCGCCAGCATGGCGAGTGTGACACTGCTGGTGAACGGCAGCCGCCGTGCGAGCACGGCAACCGTGCCTCGGATGCGTCCCCCTCCGGCGGGCCTGCCCGCCGCCACTGCTTGAGTCATGGGAACGAGTCTGGCGAGTTCCGGGCGCGCTGGACATCAGGCAAGGGGTCGAGATTTCCCCTAGGGGTATCCTTCTTTCGGCTGAGGGTTCACCCCTCCCAAGGACGACTTTCCGGCGAATTCCAGACGACGTTCAGCGGCAGACCGCTTGGCGGACCGCGTCCGTGTCGGCCAGGTCAGGCAGCACTGTGTGCGCGCCCGCCGCCTTCAGTTCCTCGGCGGAGAAGTGCCCGGTGGCCACGGCGACGGAGACCGCGCCGTTGTCCACCGCGGCCTTGACGTCATTAGGGGTGTCGCCGATGACGACCACCGCGTCGGCGCCGAACTCGGTGCCGTGCTTGGCCGCCGCCAGGCCGACCGCGTGCGGGACCAGGTCCGGGCGGTGCACCGACAGCGTGCCGTAGCCGCCGATCTCCAGGTCGAGGTGCTCGTCCAGGCCGAACGGGACGAGCTTGTGCCGCGAGATCTCCGGCAGGTTGCCGGTGACGAGCGTCTGGACGACGTCGCCGCCCTCGGCGAACGCGGCCAGCGCCTCGGCCGCGCCCGGCAGTGCGCGAGCCGTCTCCGCGAAGGTGTGCCGGTGGCGTTCCGACTCCGCCACCAGTGCCTTGAACAGCGCCTGGACCGTCTCCTCCGCGGCCTCGAAGCCGTTCGCGGTGAGCAGGTCGGTTGTCGTCGCGCGTTCCGTGCGGCCCCCGAAGACCGGGTGCACGCGCAGGGGCGCGCCGGTCGCGGCGGTGAACGCCGTCCCGTACCAGGCCGCGCCCAGTTCGGAGAAGTCCACGAGCGTGTGGTCGATGTCCCAGAGCACCAGCCGCTTCCTCGTCACGGGTCCGAGGCTACCGTGGCCATTATTCAACGCGCGTTGACTTTTCGGTGGCGTGGTCGTACCTTGAGCCGTAATTCAACAAGTGACGAATAAGTGGAGGCAGTGATGACCCGTCCCGCAGGGGCCCTCGCCCTGGTCGCCGCCCTGGCCGGCGCCCTGGTGGCGGTGGTGCTCGGATTCCTCACCTTCGGCGCGCAGGCCACCGTTGCGCCGGACGGCGTCCCGGTCGCCGTCGCCGCGCCGCCGGAGATCGCGCAGCGCATCGCCGCCCACGGCGGCGGCCAGCTCGCCTGGACCGTGGCGACCCCGGCCGAAGCGCGGCAGCTGCTGGAAGACAAGAAGGTCTACGGCGTGCTCGAGCTCGCGCCGGGACCGGCCGCGACGGTGGTGACGTCGGGGGCGGTCAACCCGGCGGGCACCCAGGTCGCGCAGCAGGCGCTGACCGGCGCGGCGACCGCACTGGCCGGCCCGCCGAAGCAGGAGGTCCTGCACCCGGCGGGGCTCGCGGGCCGCGTCGCCCCGCTGGCCGCGAGTGCGCTAGCCTGGATCGGCGCGCTCGTCGCGAGCCTTGCCCTGACCCAGCTCGCGAAGCGGACGCACCGCACGATCGGCGCCGGCGCCCGGTTCCTGCAGGTCGTCGGCGCCGGCGTGCTGATCACGGCGGTCGTGGCCGGGTTCTTCGCGCTGTGGGACTCGTCGCTGCCGCTGACCGCGGACGTCCTCGGCTTCGTCTTCCTCGCCGCGACGGCGTTCGCGGCACTGCAGGCCGGGCTGCTGCGCCTGCTGGGCCTGCGTGCGATGGCCGTTCTCGCGCCGCTGTACCTGGTCGCGCCCGCGGTGGCCGGGCAGGTGCCGGAGCTGCTGAACCCGGCCTACCGCGCGCTGCTGTGGTCGTGGACGCCGTTCCGGTTCTCGACCGAAGGCCTGCGCAGCCTGCTGCAGGGCGTGCCCGGCGCACCCGACGTGACGACCGCGCTGTGGGTGCTCGGCGCGCTGCTGGCCGCCGGTCTGCTGGTGACGCTGTGGCCGGCCCGGTCAGCCCGCCAGGAGGCTGAAGCGCACCTTGCGGACGGGGTTGTCGAGGTTGGTGTCCACTAGGCAGATCGACTGCCAGGTGCCCAGCGCGAGGACGCCGCCGAGCACCGGGACCGTCGCGTAGGGCGGCACCAGCGCCGGGAGCACGTGGTCACGGCCGTGACCCGGGCTCCCGTGCCGGTGCCGCCAGCGGCCGTCGCGGGGGAGCAGCTCGTCGAGCGCGGTCAGCAGGTCCTCGTCGCTGCCGGCGCCGGTCTCCAGGATGGCCAGCCCGGCCGTGGCGTGCGGGACCCAGACATGCAGCAGCCCGTCGGTGGCGTCGGCGTCGCGCAGGAAGGCTTCGGCTTCGTGGGTGAGGTCGTGGACGACGGCTTCGGAGCCGGTGCGGACCTCGATCTCGGTGGAGTACATGGCGCCCAGCCTAGGGAGCCACCGGCTCCTTCGCGGGTTCGCCGGTGGTGGTGAACGCGAACGCGGTCAGCGCCGCGAGGAGCACCGCGCCGGCGAGGTAGGGGACCACGGGGGCGATCTCGTACAGACCGGTCCCCAGCAGCGGCCCGGCCATGAACGCCAGCGCGCTGCTCGACCCCATGAGCCCGGCGACGGCGCTTTGTTCCTCGCGGGTGGCGAGCAGCGTCGGCGCGGACATGAACCCCGGCGTCGCGAACCCCATGCCCGCGCCGAGCACGCCCACCCCGGCGCCGAGCAGGACGCCGTCGGCACCGGCGGCCACCACGAGCATCCCGCCGGTCATGACGACCGCGCCCACCCGGACCAGCCGCATCGGCGGCCAGTTCAGCCGCGGCACGGCGGCCACCTGGACGAGGATGATCATTCCGGCGCCGGCCAGCATGACCAGGCTGGTGACGCGGCCGGTGTCCTGGCCGCTCAGGTGCAGCCGGTCCTGCACCAGGAAGCCGATGGTCATCAGGACGATCGCCAGCGCGAGGTACAGGCCGAAGCCGAGGGTCAGGAACGGCCACAGGCGCCTGTCGAACGGGCTGACCTTCACCGTCGCCGTCCGGATCTCGCGCTTCGGCGGCTTCGGCAGCGCGAACGTGATCACGACCGCGATCCCGGCGAGGACCACCGGGGCCGCGTAGACCGGGACGAGCAGGTTCCCGGTGAGGCTCAGCAGCCCGCCGAGCGCGGGGCCGGCGGCGAGCGCGAGGCCCTGCGCCGCGCCGAACACCGCCATGCCCCGCACCCGCTCGGCCGGGCCGTCGGTGACGTCGGCGATGTAGGACTGGGCGGTCACCGGGGTCGCCGCCCAGGCGAGGCCGAACAGCACGCCGCGGGTGAGCAGCACCGCTGTGAACAGCACCGGCACGGCGAGTGCCTGCGCCAGGCCGAGCTGGGCGACGAAGGCGAACGCGAGCAGGCTCGCCGTGGCGCCGAACAGCGAGACCAGCAGCACCGGCCGGTGCCCCCAGCGCGCGGTCCGGCGCCCCCAGAACGGGCTCGCCAGCACGACACCCGCACCACCGACGGCCCAGACGGAACCCAGCGCGAACTCGCTGAAGCCGAACTCGCGGGCCAGCGGCGGCAGGATCGGGTTGAGCAGCTGCTGACCCGCCATCAGGCCGAACACGGCCAGGCAGACCAGAAGGACCGGTCGTTTCACAACGCACCCCCCAGGTGACTTTTCGAACGTGTTCCGAAAGTAGCACCGGGTGGCTGCGGCTGTCGACCGGGCATGATGAGGGCGTGTCACGCATCGGGCGGCCGCCCTCGACGTCCCGCGAGCAGATCCTCGAAGCCGCGCGGGCGATCCTCGACCGGGACGGCCATGAAAAGCTGACAATCCGCCGGCTCGCCGCGGAGCTGGGCGTCGGCGCGACGACGCTGTACCACCACGTGCGCGACAAGGACGACCTGCTGATCCAGCTGCTCGAGCACCACGCCGAGCGGCTGCCGCGGCCCGCGCTGCCGGACGATCCGCGGGAGCGCATCCTCGCCGCGGCGACCCTGATGCACGACGCGCTCGCCGGCCGGCCCGAGATCGCGGAGGTGCTCACGGCCGACGACTTCCTCGGCGAGTCGGCGCTGTGGATGGTCGACGCGATCGTCGGGGGCGCGCTGGGCTGCGGGTGCGCGCCCGAGCGGGCCGTCGAGCTGTACCGGCACGTCTGGTACTACACGATCGGCGAAATCCTGGTCCGGGCGCGGGCCGGGCGGCGGGCGGCCCAGGACCGGCCCCGCTACCGCGACCAGGTGTTCGCCGGGCTCGACGCGGCCCGCTTCCCGAACCTCGCCGCCGTCGGCGACCGCTGGCCGGAACTGAGCGCGCGCGACACCTACCGGGCGGGGCTGCGCGCCTTCGTCGACGGGTTGCTGGCTCAGGAATCCAGGTAACGCAGCACCGCGAGCACCCGGCGGTTGTCCCCGTCGGACGGTGACAGGCCGAGCTTGCCGAAGATCGACGTCACGTACTTCTCCACCGAGCCGGGGGAGAGGAACAGCTTCGTCGCGATCGCGGAGTTCGACCGGCCTTCCGCCATCAGGCCGAGCACCTCGCGTTCGCGTGGGGTGAGGCCGCCGAGCGCGTCTGTCCGGCGCGTCGCCGAGAACAGCTGGCTGACGACCTCGGGGTCGAGGACCGTCTCGCCGTCGGAAACCCGGCGCAGCGCGTCGAGGAAGTCCGAAACCTCGGCGACGCGGTCTTTGAGCAGGTACCCGACGCCGCCCGCGCGGTCGGCCAGGAGCTGGGCCGCGTACTTGGTCTCGACGTACTGGGAGAACAGCAGGATCGCGCAGCCCGGGAGCTCGCGGCGCAGCGCGATCGCCGCCCGCAGGCCCTCGTCGGTGTGCGTCGGCGGCATCCGGATGTCCACAATGGACACGTCGGGGGTGTGGTCTTCGACGGCGGCGCGCAGGGCGTCGGCGTCCTTCACCGCGGCGACGACGTCGTGGCCGCGGAAGGTCAGCAGCTCGGCGAGCCCCTGGCGCAGGATGGTGGAGTCCTCCGCGATGACGATCCGCATGCCGCGACCTTAGCGGGGCAGCGGCACCCGCGCGGACACTTCGGTCGGACCGCCCGGCGGGCTGGTGACGGTCAGCTCGCCGTCGACCGTCCGCAGCCGCTCGGCGACGCCGGCCAGCCCGCCGCCCGGCACGATCCGGGCGCCGCCGGGGCCGTTGTCGCGCACCCGCAGCCGCAGGACGTCCTGGGTCTCGGTGACTTCGACCAGCGTCGTCCCGCCGTGCTTGGCGGCGTTCGTGAGCAGCTCGGCGGCGCTGAAGTAGACGATGGTCTCCAGCGACGGCGGCGGGCGGCGCGGCAGGTGGACCATGACATGGGCGTCGATCCCGGACGTCGCGACCAGCGTGGCGAGTGCGACGTCGAGGCCCGCGTCCAGCGCGGCCGGGTGGATGCCGCGGGCGAGGTCGCGCAGCTCGGTCAGCGCCTGCTTGGCGTTGGTGTGCGCCGCGGTGACGAGGTCCTTGACCTGCGGGAGGTCGACGTCGGCCAGCTCGTCCTTGGCCAGGCCGAGCTTCATCGCCAGCGCGACGAGCTGGGCCTGCGCGCCGTCGTGGAGGTCGCGTTCGATGCGCCGCAGCCGCAGGGCGGCGTCCTCGACCGCCGTCGCGCGGCTCGCCTCCAGGTCGCGGACGCGTTCGGACAGCTCGCGTTCGCCGAGCAACCCGACGACGAGCAGCCTGTCGAGCGCGACGAAGGCGTGCGTCACCCACGGCAGCGCGAGCAGCACCAGCAGCCCGGACGCCGACCAGGCGAGCGCGCCTGCCCAGGTGTCGGCGCGGATGTCGAAGGCGGGCAGCTGCCGTTCACCGAGCGGGTACCACAGGAAGGAGTAAGGGGTGGCGGCGAAGCTGAAGACGGTCGCGGCGAAGACGGTGAAGAGCCCGGCGAGGGTCAGCGGCAGCCGCAGCAGCAGGTAGCCGACGGCGCGCCAGCCCGCGGGATCGCCGACGCGGGCTTTCACCCAGCTCCACAGCCCAGGTTTGAGCTCGGGACGGCGCGGGGCGGGGACGCTGACGCCGAGCAGCGCTCTCGCGAGCTTGCGGTGGGCGGTGCCGAGGCCGCGGACGTAGAAGATCGCGCCGGCGAGGACGAGGAAGCCGAGCAGGACGGGGGTGAGCCAGAGGCCGAGCGCGAGGAGGACGAGGAACGTGAGGAGCGAGAAGACGGTGAGCGGGGCGGCGAGCCACAGCCAGAGGTATTCGGCCCGGAAGTCCCGCGAGGCGAGCGGGCCGAAGACCCGGCGCAGCGGGTGGGGTGGGTCGATGCTGGTCACGGAACCCAGTGTCGTCCGGGGCGGGGGCGTTGCCCATGGGGTTTTCCCCCAGCTTCGTTACGGAACTCCGCAGGGTGCCGCCGCGGGGGCGCCCCCCCCGTTTTCCACACTACCGGCAGGCACCGACAATTCCGGTGCCTGCCGGTGGTGTGCGGCGCCGGTTTCCCCGCACCCGGCGGGGAAACCGGCTCAGGGCGTGTCCGGGTCGTCCTCCCGGGCCCGCTGCGCCGCCTCCCGCATCTCGATGACGTCGGTGAGCCAGTCGCCCGTCTCCCGGGCGATGTCGCGGATCGCGCCCGTGATGATGCTCGCTATGTTGCCGACGTGCGTCGCCGCTGATTCGGTGATCACCTGCAGGGTGTCCTTCTCTCGTTCGAACTGGCCCACCATGTCACCCTCACGCTGCTCGGAGCTGCCGGTCGGGTTCCACGGTAGCCGGGGACCGCGGGGTGGGCAGGGCCAGCTTCACGATCTTCTTCGCCACCGACCAGAGCTGCCTGCGCAGCGGTCCCGTGTGGTACGGCAGCCCGTACTTCTCGCAGATCTCGCGCACCTCGCCGGCGATCTGCGGGTACCGGCGCGCCGGGATGTCCGGGAACAGGTGGTGCTCGATCTGGTGGGACAGGTTGCCGCTCAGGATGTGGAAGAGCGGGCCGCCCGTGATGTTCGCCGAACCCAGGATCTGGCGCAGGTACCACTGGCCGCGCGATTCCGACGCGGTTTCCTCTTCGGTGAAACTTTCGACGTCCGCCGGGAAGTGGCCGCAGAAGATGATCGCGAACGCCCACAGGTTGCGGGTCAGGTTCGCCGTCGCGTTGCCGACGAACGTCAGCGGGGCCAGCGGGCCGGTCAGGAGCGGGAACAGGACGTAGTCCTTGCCGATCTGCCGCGACGCCTTCCGCACGATCTTCCGCAGGATCGGCACGTTGTCGGCCCAGGACCGCGAGCCCTTGACGACGTTTTCGACCTCGAGGTCGTGCAGCATCACGCCCCACTGGAAGAAGATCGCCAGCAGCGTCGCGTACACCGGGTTGCCGAGGTAGTACGGGTGCCACTTCTGGGCGGTGTCCATCCGCAGGATCCCGTAGCCGACGTCGCGGTCCTTGTCGACGATGTTCGTGTACGTGTGGTGGATGTAGTTGTGCGAGTGCCGCCAGTTCTCCGCCGGCGCCACCGTGTCCCACTCGAACCGCTGCGAGCTCAGCGCCGGGTCGCGCGTCCAGTCGTACTGGCCGTGCATGACGTTGTGGCCGATCTCCATGTTGTCGAGGATCTTGGCCAGCGACAGCGCGCCGACGCCGGCCAGCCACGCCGGCGGGAAGAACCCGGCGAACAGCAGTGCCCGCCCGGCGACCTCCAGGCCGCGCTGCGTCCGGATGATCCGGTGGATGTAGTCGACGTCCTCCTGGCCCAGGTCGTCGACGATCCGCTGCCGCAGCGCGTCGAGCTCGCGGCCGAACTCCTCGACCTGTTCCGGGGTCAGGCGGTCCTGCAGACCGGTCATGACAGTTCTCCCTAAGCGTCGATCTCGACGTCCCCGACCGGGACGGAGATGCAGAGCTGGATTTCTTCGTCTTCTTCGCCGGAAACCTCGCCGGTGCGCGCGTTGCGGACGCGCCCGGCGGTCTTCAGCTGGGTGCAGGAGAAGCAGATGCCCATCCGGCAGCCGTGTTCCGGGGCCAGCCCGGCTTCCTCCGCCTGCTCCAGCAACGGCTTCCCCGAGTTGGCGCACTCGCGGCCGCTGCGGCGGAACCGCACCCGGCCTTCCGCGTCCGCCGTGTCGAAGGTCAACGCCGGCGGCGTGAACTCTTCGGTGTGCACACGTTCACCCAACTCCGCGCGCACGGCGTCCATGAGCGGCTTCGGGCCGCAGACGAACGTCTCCGCGTCGCGGAACCGCGGCTCGACGTGCTCGGCCGAGAAGAACCCGGTCAGGTCGCCGCCCTTCGAGTGGGTGTAGGCCTGCACGACCCGCAGCCCGGGGTGCCGGGCGGCGAGCTCGGCCAGTTCGGTGCGGTACAGCGCGTCGGCCGGGCCGTTCGAGTAGTGCAGGAACACGATCTCGCCGGGGTGGCCCTCGTCGACCAGGGTGCGCGCCATCGCGAGCACCGGCGTGACACCGCTGCCGCCGCTGATCAGCAGCACGCGGTCCGGCCGGGTGGCGGGCAGCGTGAACCCGCCGTCCGGAGTGGACAGATTGACGACCGAGCCGACGCCGATCGAACGGTTCAGGTGCCCGGAGACCAGGCCCTGCTCCTTGACGGTGAACTCCAGTTCGCCGTCGTACTGCGAACCGCACGGCGAATAGCAGCGCGTGCGGCGGACGCCGTCGATCTCCACCTGCAGCCGGACGTACTGGCCGGCGGTGAAACCCGGCCACGCGCGGCTCGGCCGCACGGTGAGGGTGACGCTGTCCGGCGTCTGCTTGCGCACCGCCGTGACCAGCCCGCGGATCTCGCGGCGGACCAGCATCGGGTCGACGAGCTCCAGGTACCGGTCCATCCCGTGCGGCGTCAGCAGCGCCTCGGCCAGCGAGGCGAGGCCGCGCACCCGCCGGGGGATGAGCGCCGTCATCGGGTCCTCCTCGATTACAGTGAACGACTGTACACTCAACAGTGCACTGCAGGAGTGGACGCCCTGTCAACGCGAGACCCCGAGGATGTGACGTGAGCAACGCGGTGGACAGCCGTACGCTGGACCCTGTGTCCGAACCCCTGACGCCGGTGAGCCGCCAAGAACGCAAAATGCGCACCCGCCAGGCGCTGCTGGACACCGCACTGGAGCTGCTGGCCGACCGCCCGTTCGCCACGCTTTCCCTGCGCGAGGTCGCGAAAGGCGCCGGCCTCGTCCCGACGGCCTTCTACCGGCACTTCGCCTCGATGGAGGACCTCGGCGTCGCGCTCGTCGAGGAGGCGACGCGCACGCTGCGCGGGATGATCCGCTCCGCCCGCACGGATCCGGCCACCTACCAGGGGATGATCAGCGCGTCGGTGACGACGCTGCACCGGTTCGTCCGGGCGAACGAGGACCATTTCCGGTTCCTGACCCGCGAGCGGTACGCCGGCGGATCGCTCGCCCAGGCGATCGCCGCCGAACTGCGGCTGTTCTCCGGCGACCTCGCGATCGACCTCGCCCGGTTCCCGACGCTGCGCGAGTGGAGCACCGAAGACCTGCACATGCTGGCCGACTTGATCGTTTCCGCAATGCTGACGACCATTGTCGAACTGCTGGAAGCCCGCCCGGGTGACGACGCGAAAATCACCGGAACGGCGGAAAAACGGCTGCGTCTGGTCCTGCTCGGCGTCCCGCACTGGAAATCGAGCTGAACGGTTCCGCCCGGCACCCCTATTTCCCGGCACACCCGGCGAGACTTGCGACTCACGTCACTGGGGACTGTCGGTCCGACGTGGTACAACCCTCGGATCGTGCCTCGCCGATGAGGAGGTCGTGTGACGGACAGCGAACAGAGTCAGCAGCTCACCGTGGGTGTGGTGGCCGAATCACGCCCCGGGGAGCGGCGGGTGGCCATGGTGCCCAAGCTCGTCGGGCGGCTCGCGCAGCGCGGGCTGCGCGTGGTCGTCGAGCCGGGCGCCGGATCCGGTGCGCACCTGAGTGACGACGCGTACACCCAAGCCGGCGCCGAACTCGGCGACGCGTGGGGCGCCCCGATCGTCGTGAAGGTCAACCCGCCGTCGCCGGAGGAAGTCGCGAAACTGAGCCGGGGCGCCGTGCTCGTCGGTTTCCTCGATCCGCGCGGCAACCCGGAAGGGCTCGCGAAGCTCGAAGAAGCGGGGTTGCGCGCCTTCGCGATGGAGGCGGTCCCGCGCATTTCCCGGGCGCAGGCGATGGACGCGCTGTCGTCACAGGCCAGCATCGGCGGCTACCGCGCGGTGCTGCTCGCGGCGCAGAAGCTCCCGCGGTTCTTCCCGATGCTCACCACCGCGGCCGGCACCGTCCCGCCGGCCAAGGTGCTCGTGCTCGGCGCCGGCGTCGCCGGCCTGCAGGCGCTCGCCACGGCGAAGCGGCTCGGCGCCCAGACCACCGGCTACGACGTGCGGCCCGAGGTCGGCGAGCAGGTCAAGTCGCTGGGCGCGCAGTTCCTCGACCTCGGCATCGAGGCGGTCGGCGAAGGCGGGTACGCCCGCGAGCTGACGGTCGAAGAGCGCGAGGAACAGCAGCGGCGGCTCACCGAAGCCATCACGAAGTTCGACGTCGTGATCACCACCGCGCTCGTCCCGGGCCGCAAGGCGCCGACGCTGGTCACCGCGGACGCCGTCAAGGGCATGCCCGCCGGGTCGGTCGTCGTCGACCTCGCCGGCGAGACCGGCGGCAACTGCGAGCTGACCAAGCCGGGGGAGGACGTCGTCGAGCACGACGTCACGATCTCGTCCCCGCTCAACCTGCCCGCCGAAATGCCCTCGCACGCCAGCGAGCTCTACGCCCGCAACGTCACCGAGCTCTTGGAGCTGCTGGTGACGAAGGAGGGCGAGCTGAAGCTGGACTTCGAGGACGAGATCGTCGCCGGTGCCTGCGTGGCCGGGCGCGAAGGGAGCGCGTCGTGAGTCCTCTGGTGCAGAACCTGGCGGTGCTGGTGCTGGCCGGGTTCGTCGGCTTCGCCGTCATCTCGAAGGTGCCCAACACCCTGCACACGCCGCTGATGTCGGGCACCAACGCCATCCACGGCATCGTGCTGCTGGGCGGCCTGGTCGTGCTCGGCCTCGGCGTCGACGGCGTGTTCAACAAGATCCTGCTGGTGATCGCGATCGCCTTCGGCACGATCAACGTCGTCGGCGGCTTCCTCGTCACCGATCGGATGCTGTCGATGTTCAAGGCCAAGAAGCCGGTGCCCGGTGAGGAGGACGAGAAGTGACGGACTTCATCGCGATCCTCTACATCATCGCGTTCGCCCTCTTCATCTACGGCCTGATGGGCCTCACCGGCCCGCGCACCGCCGTCCGCGGCAACTGGATCGCCGCGGTCGGCATGGGCATCGCCGTCGTCGCGACCCTGCTCACCCCCGGGATGGGCAACTGGGTGCTCATCGCCCTCGGCGTCGGGATCGGCGTGGTCGTCGGCGTGCCGTCGGCGCGCAAGGTCAAGATGACCGCGATGCCGCAGATGGTGGCCCTGTTCAACGGCGTCGGCGGTGGCGCGGTCGCGCTGATCGCGTGGGTCGAGTTCAACTCCACCGACGGCTACGCGCACGAACCGGCGTACATCGCGATCGCGTCGCTGTTCGCGGCGATCATCGGATCGATCTCCTTCTGGGGCTCGAACGTCGCCTTCGGCAAGCTGCAGGAGCTGATCAGCGGGCGCCCGATCACGCTGGGCAAGCTCCAGCAGCCGGTCAACGCGCTGCTCCTGCTGATCGCGGTGGCCTGCGCGGTGGCGATCATCGCCGGCGGCGACTCGTGGCTGCTGATCGTCGGGCTGCTCGTCGCGTCCGGCATCCTCGGCCTCACCGTCGTGCTGCCGATCGGCGGCGCGGACATGCCGGTGGTCATCTCGCTGCTCAACGCCTTCACCGGCCTCTCGGCCGCGGCGATGGGCCTGGCGCTGGACAACACGGCGCTGATCGTGGCCGGCATGATCGTCGGCGCGTCCGGTTCGATCCTGACCAACCTGATGGCCAAGGCGATGAACCGGTCCATCCCGGCGATCGTCGCGGGCGGCTTCGGCGGCGGTCCGGCGGTCGCGGCCGGCGACGGGACGAAGGAAGCCCGGCCGGTGCGGTCGACGAGCGCGGCCGACACCGCGATCCAGATGGCGTACGCGAGCAAGGTCGTGGTCGTGCCGGGGTACGGCATGGCCGTGGCGCAGGCCCAGCACACCGTCCGCGAGATGGCGAAGCTGCTGGAGAAGAAGGGCATCACGGTCGCCTACGCGATCCACCCGGTGGCCGGCCGGATGCCGGGGCACATGAACGTGCTGCTCGCCGAGGCCGACGTGCCGTACGAGCAGCTCAAGGAGATGGACGAGATCAACTCCGAGTTCGCCCAGACCGACGTCGCGCTGGTGATCGGCGCGAACGACGTCACGAACCCGGCCGCGCAGACCGACCCGAGCTCGCCGATCTACGGGATGCCGATCCTCAAGGTCAACGAGAGCCGGTCCGTGATCGTCTTGAAACGCGGGATGAGCTCCGGGTTCGCCGGCATCGACAACGACCTGTTCTACGATCCGAAGACCAGCATGCTCTTCGGGGACGCCAAGTCGTCGGTGGGCGAGATCGTGGAGGAACTCAAGGCGCTATGACGACCGGGTCGGATGTTCGTGCGGCGTTCACGGATCCGGCCGAGAATCTCGCGTTCGACGAAGCGCTCCTCCGGGTTGCGCCCGAGTCACCGGTGCTGTGGCTCTGGCGCAACCCGGTCTGCGTCGTGGTCGGGCGCGGGCAGCGGATCGCGCGCGAAGTGCGTGTCGCGGAATGCGAGCGCGACGGCGTCCCGGTGCTGCGGCGGGCCAGCGGCGGCGGCACGGTGTTCCACGACCCCGGCAACCTGAACGTCACCCTGGTCCTGCCCGGCCCGGCCGACCGGCCACTGGAAGCACTCGGCCAGGTGATGAGCGCCGCCGTCGACCAGCTCGGGCTGGTGCCGCGGATCGGCGACCGCGGGCTGTTCGTCGGTGAGGCGAAGCTGTGCGGGTTCGCCGTGTTCCGCACGAAGACCGGCCTGCTCGCGCACTCGACGCTGCTGGTCGAGACGTCGGCCGGGCTCGTCGGCCGCTACCTGACCGGCGCGCCGCCGGACCCGCGGCCGCTCGACTCGCACCGCAGCCCGGTGGCGTCGCTGGCCGAGCACGGCCTGCGGCCCGGGTTCCCGGCGGTCGAGGCGGCCGTGCGCGCGGCGGCGTCACAGCTGCTCGGGACGTTCGTGCCCCGCCCGCCGTCGGCGGCCGAGCTGGCGCGGCAGCGGGCGTTGCTGCACACCCGCTACCACTACCCGTCCTGGCACGCCGACGGCGCCCAGCGCGCGGCCTGAGCCGTCTACTGTGGACTTACTCGGCCGCCGAGAACGTGACGGTCGGCACCTTGCGGGCGGCCGCGCGGGTGATGGGCTTCGGCTCCGCGGCCTTCTTGGTGCGCGCGGGCTCGGCCTTCGCGCGGGCCGGCTTGACCGGGGTGGTGGCCTGCACCTTCACCGGGGCAGTCTTCGCTGGGGCGGGCTTCGCGGGCGTGGCCGTTCTGGCGGCCTGCTTCGGCGGGGTCTTCTCGGCGCCGGGGACGATCCGCGGCCGGTTCTTGCGGCCGCCGGTGCGGCGACCGGCGTCGGCGTACCGCTGCAGGAACCCGCGCAACGCCTCGGCGTTGGCGGAGGAGAGGTCGATGTCGTAGTCGATGCCGTCCAGGCCGAAGCCGACGGTCTCCGCCGCGGGCTCGCCGGTCAGATCATCCAGCACCTGCACAGCCGTGTTCCTGGCCACGACAAACCTCCCGTGCTCGAACGTGTGGGTTCGCGCGCACCGGGTCCGACGGCACCCGGTGCCGCCGAAAACTTGCAGCTTCCTGACGGAGGATAGCCGCTGGCTTGCGTGATCCCGCGTAGTGGTGTGACCTGAAGCCATGTCTGGACAGACTTTTGACGTAGTGGTGATCGGCGCGGGTCCGGTCGGGGAGGTGGCCGCCGAACGGGCGGCCCGCGGAGGCCTGAAGGTCGCCCTCGTCGAGCACGAACGCTTCGGCGGCGAGTGCTCCTACTGGGCCTGCATCCCGAGCAAGGCCTTGCTGCGGCCGGGAAATCTCCTCGCCGCCGCCAAGCGGGTGCCCGGCGTGCCGGTCGGCGACCGGGTCGACCCGGCGGCGGTGTTCGCGCGCCGTGACTGGTTCACCGGCAAGGGTGACGACTCGGGACAGGTCGACTGGGCCCGCGGCGCGGGCATCGAGCCGATCCGCGGGCACGGGGAGATCACCGGTGAGCGGGAGGTGACCGTCGGCGGCGACCGCGTGCTGACCGCCCGGCACGCGGTGATCGTCTGCACCGGCAGCGTCCCGAGCACGCCGCCGATCCCCGGGCTCGACACGATCCGGCCGTGGGGCTCGCGGGAAGCGACGTCGGCGTCGTCGGTGCCCGGGCGCCTCGGCGTCCTCGGCGGCGGCGTGGTCGGCGTCGAGATGGCGCAGGCGTTCGCGTCGCTCGGCTCGGAGGTCCACCTGGTGATCAGCGGCCCGCGTCCGCTGCCGCGCAACGCGTCGTTCGCGGGCGACCTCGTGCTGGCGGGCTTGCGCGAAGCCGGCGTCCAGGTGCACACGGATTCGGGTGTTTCCGCGGTCGCCGCCGGCGACTCGGGGACGACGTTGACGCTGAAGGACGGCTCGACGCTGGTCGTCGACGAGTTCCTGGTGGCGACCGGCCGCCGTCCCGCGACCGCCGGGCTCGAGCGCTTCGGCATCGAGCCCGGGCAGCCGCTGGAGACCGACGACACCGGCCGCGTGTCCGCAGTGGACGGTGGCTGGCTGTTCGCGGCCGGCGACGTCACCGGCCGGGCGCCGCTCACCCACCAGGGCAAGTACGGCGCCCGCGCGGCGGGCGACACGGTGGCGGCGCTGGCCGCGGGGACTTTCTCGGAGGCTTCGCCGTGGAGCCGTTTCACCGCGACGGCCGACCACCACGCGGTGCCGCAGGTGGTGTTCACCGACCCGGAGGTGGCGGCGGTCGGCTTGGCGGACGCGCGGCCGGGCTCGGCGGACCGCGTCGTCGACATCGACATCGCGGTGGCGGGTTCGTCGCTGCACGCGGACGGCTACACGGGCAAGGCCCGGATGGTCGTCGACACGGAACGGAACGTGCTCCTGGGCGTGACGTTCGTCGGCCAGGACGTCTCGGAGCTGCTGCATTCGGCGACGATCGCGATCGTGGGTGAGGTGCCGCTGGACCGGCTGTGGCACGCGGTGCCGTCGTTCCCGACGATCAGCGAGGTGTGGCTGCGGCTGCTGGAGGCGTACGGGCTCTGAGGGTCACTGGGCGGGCAGGTCGAGGGCGGCCTTGGCGGCCCTGACCAGGCCGGGATCGTCCGGAGTGGACGGTCCCGGCGCCCAGACGGCCTGCACGAGCCGCACGGAGGAGCCGTCGAGCTTGCTGGCGTAGGCGGCGTTTTCGAAGCGCGGGGCGGTGGCGCCCCACTGGCCGGTCTCGGCGGCGAGGTCGAGGATCCCGCCCCCACCGGGCGTGTCGGCAACGGCCTTGAAGGCGGCGGCCTGGCCGGCATCGGGGAAGTCGACGATCCCGACGGTGACGGCACCGGCCCGGCCGTCGACGGTGGCGGCGTAGCTGGCGCGCTTCACGCCGGAGCAGCTGGTCTGCTGCAGGCTGGTCTGGGCATCCCCGAAGGCGTGCGAAGCACACCGCTGATCAGCGGCGGCGGCGCGAAGGGCGAACTGAAGGCTGCGCACAGGGGCAGTGGAGGGCGGCGTTTTCGAGACGCTGACCGGCGGCGGAGCCGGGGCGGCGGCGGTGCCGTCACCGGTGGTGGCGACGGCAATGGCGGCCACGACGAGGGCGACGAGCGCGCAGATGGCGCCGAGCGGAAGCCAGCGAAGGGTGCGAGACCCGGTGGCGGTGGCGGGTTCGGGGCGCGGGGAGTTCGCCGAGGGCAGGGGGAGTTGCGGGGGGCGTGGCTCGGGGTTTTCGGCTGCGGTGGGGTGGGGGGTGGGTTTGCGGGGGTGCGGGCTCGGTGAGCCGGCTTGGGTGGGGCGTGGCGGTGCGGCGGGTTGCGGAGCGGCCGGCTCGGCTTCGGTGGGGCGTGGCGGTGCGCTGGGTTGCGGAGCGGCCGGCTCGGCTTCGGTGGGGCGTGGCGGTGCGCTGGGTTGCGGAGCGGCCGGCTCGGCTTCGGTGGGGCGCGCTGGCTTGGGTGCGCCGGGTTGCGGTGCTGTGGGGTTGGGTGCCGGCGCGGCCTCGGCGGGGAGGTCGGGCGCGCCAGAGCCGGGGCCGGCTTGCTCGGCTGTGCCGGAGCGGGGTGCCGGGTGCTCGGGGGCTTGCTCGGCCTCGGTCGAGGGAGCGGCAGCCTCGGCCGGGTTGCTGCCGGGCGAGGGAAGGCGGTGGTTTTCGGCGCGCTCGGTCTCGGCGGCGGGGGAATCAGCGGGTTCCGGGAGCTCAGTGCCAGGGAACACCGGCCGCGCTGGGGAGTCGGCGGGGCGCTCCGGTTCCGGGTCGGCAGGCGACGAGAGCACCTCGGCGGGTGGGGAAGCGGTCGCCGAAAGCTCCGGCTCCACCGCGGGTTCCGGCGCTGCGGGTTCCGGCGCTGCGGGCGTCGGCTTGGCTTCGGCCGGAGTCTCGGTCCGCCAATCGGCCGGGCCGGAAACCGCCTTGGTCGGAACCGCAGCCGCGGCCGGATCTACAGCCGGAGCCGGAGCCGCAGCCGCGGCCGAATCTGCAGCCGCAGCCGCAGCCGCGGCCGGATCCGCAGCCGGATCTGCAGCCGCAGCCGGAGCCGCAGCCGGAACCGCAGCTGCCGCACCTCTCACCTCGGCACTTCCTGTGCCGCCCGTCTCCGCGCCATCGTCCCAAAGGGACTCCGGTGGCGTGTCGTCCGTCAAGCGGCTGAAGCCCTCGCCCAGCAGCACCTCGTCCGAGAACTCCGGGGCCGATGGTGCCAACCCGCGGATCAACGCCCGGACCTGGTCCACCGAGCGCGCTCGGTGGGCCGTGGCCAAGGACACCGTTGCCGCCAGCATCGTCGTCGGAGTCGGGTGGAGGACCCTCACCGGGCCTGCCAGGTCCGCTGCCGGCTGGTCCACCGTCTCCACGTACGGGCCCACCGCGATGATCGTTCCCACCGGCGCCGTGCCCGGGACCAGGGTGGCGATTCGCCTTTCGCAGGCCTGGGAAACGTCCAGTGCCTCCGTGGCCGGGTTGACCGAATCGTCGTCCGCGACCAGGGGCCAGCCGTCCGCCTTCCAGGGGCCGCCCAGGGGGGCCTCGAGCCGCAACGCCGGGTCCGGGAGGTCCACGCCGATCACGATGATCACTCCGTGGGGGAGGAGGACCACCGCCTCGATCGGGCGGTCCGCCACCCCGCCGACGCCCACCAGGGCTATCCCGCCGATCACGGTGCTGCCGCGGCCCAGGGACGCCAGTGCCGCCCGGATGTCGTCCGCCACCCGGGACTGCTGCCGCTCCAGGCGCACCAGTCGCACCGCTGTCCTCCCTGCTCGCCGTTCCGGGTCAACACGCTAGCGCGCGCGGCGCAATGATCCGCGCGACACGGGCGCGCCGCGGCCGCTTGCCCTCCGAAAGTGTGCGTCGGGTGACTTGTGGTGTTCATGTGGCCAAACGGCACGGTTGGGGTGCAGAATGTGCTACAACGCATCGGAGGCGGCATTCGGGAGCCGCGCTGAGGCCGCGCTGCAGCTCGGAGTAGGGCGTAGGGGAAGACGTCCCTCGTCGAGCAAGCGGAGGTAGCAGTGAGCACCCGTGGCAGCACCCGAGGTGTGGTGTACGTCCACTCGTCGCCGTCTGCGGTGTGTCCGCACGTCGAGTGGGCCATTTCGGGCACCCTGGGTGCCCGCGTTGACCTGAAGTGGACGGCGCAGCCGGCCAGTCCGGGTCAGCTTCGCGCCGAGTGCGGCTGGCGCGCGCCCGCGGGCACCGGCGCCAAACTGGCGGCCGCGCTCAAGGCGTGGCCGATGCTCCGGTTCGAAGTCACCGAAGAGCCCAGCGCGGGCGTCGACGGCGAACGGTTCTGCTTCGCGCCCGGCCTCGGCCTGTGGCACGGCCGGACCAGCGCCAACGGCGACATCGTGGTGGGCGAGGACCAGCTGCGCGCGCTCGTCACCATGACCCGCGGCGGCGAATCCCTCGCGCACAAGCTGGACGAGCTCCTGGCCGCGAGCTGGGACGAGGCGCTCGAGCCGTTCCGCCACGCCGGCGACGGCGCGCCGGTGACCTGGCTGCACCAGGTCGGCTGAGCCCCGGGACGGGGGCCGGTACGCTTTCCGCGTGACCACCCCCGCCCCCAGCTCTCGCCAGCGCTGGCTGGTGCCCGTCGTGGTCGTGGTGTTGTCCGTGACCGTCGGCGGTGGCCTGCTCGCGCGCGAAATCTACCGGCGGCCCGACCAGCCCGTCGACGACGCCTCCGTCGCGGTGCCGTCGCCGTCGCCGTCGAGCAGCGGCGAGCCCGGTGCGGCCGACGACGTCCGGATGACCGACGACGCCCGAGCCCACCCGCAGGCCGACGCCGTGCGCAAGGTGCTGAAGAAGTACTTCGCGGCCATCAACAGCAAGCAGTACCAGCAGTGGACGGACGTGGTCACCGACGACCGGGCCGCGGGCCAGCCACAGGCCGACTGGCTGAAGGGCGTTCGCACCACAAAGGACAGCGACGCCCTCGTCTACCGGATCGAGCGTTCGCCCGCGTCCTCGCTGCGGGTCCTGGTCGGGTTCACCAGCAGGCAGGCCGTGGAGAACGCCCCGCTGTTCTTCCGCGAGCCGTGCATCAAGTGGCGGCTCGTCATGCCGATGGTGATCGAGGACAAGACCCTGAAGATCGCCGCCGTCGACGGCGGGCCACCGCCCGAGCACGAGAAGTGCTGAACGACGAGAAAGGGGCCCGGCCGAAGCCGGGCCCCTTCTTCGTGTCCGAGCGGGCTCAGGCCGCCGGGGTGAACAGCAGCGCGGTGTTGTGGCCGCCGAACCCGAACGAGTTGCTGATCGCCGCGGTCAGCTCGACCTTGCGCGGCTCGCCCGCGACGACGTCCAGCTGCACCCGCGGGTCGAGGTCGGTCAGGTTCCGGGTGGCCGGCACCAGGCCGTGGTAGAGCGCCAGGATCGTGATGATCCCCTCGACCGCGCCGGCGCCGCCGACGAGGTGGCCGAGCGAGCCCTTCGGCGCCGTCACGACCACGTGCTCGCCGATCGCGTTGCGGATCGCCGCCGCCTCGCCGATGTCACCGACCACAGTGGACGTCGCGTGCGCGTTCACGTGCCCGACGTCGGCCGGGGTCACGCCGGCCATCTTCATCGCCGCGCGCATCGCGGCGATCTGGCCGACGCCCTCGGGGTGGTTGCCCGTGATGTGGTAGGCGTCCGAGGTGATGCCGTGCCCGGCGAGCGTCGCGTAGACGCGCGCCCCGCGGGCCTTCGCCAGGTCCGCGCGCTCCAGGATGACCACGCCGGCGCCCTCGCCGAGGACGAAGCCGTCGCGGCTGGCGTCGAACGGCCGCGACGCGCTCGCCGGGTCGTCGTTGCGCGTGGAGACCGTGCGGGCCTGGGCGAACCCGGCCAGCGTGATCGGGTGGATGCACGCTTCGGCGCCCCCCGCGATCACGACGTCGGCGCGCCCGGAGCGGATCATCTCCACCCCGCTGGCGATGCCCTCGGCACCCGAGGCACAGGCCGAGGCCGGGGAGTGCACCCCGGCCCGCGCCTTGAGGTCGATGCCCACGTGCGCGGCCGGGCCGTTCGGCATCAGCATCGGCACGGTCAGCGGCGACACCTTGCGGAGACCCTGCTGGTGCAACAGGTCGTTCTGGGTGAGCAGGGTGACCGGGCCGCCGATACCGGTGCCGATCGACACGCCGAGGCGGTCGGGGTCGACGTCGGTGTGCTCGTCGGTCGGCTCGCTGTACCCGGCGTCGGCCCACGCCTGCCGGGCGGCGATCAGCGCGACCTGCTCGCAGCGGTCCATCCGGCGGGCCTGGACCCGGGGCAGGACATCGGTCGGCTCGACGGCCAGCTGACCGCCGATCTTGACCGGCAGCTGCAGCTCCTCGACCCAGTCGGCCTCGATCGCGCGAACCCCGCTCGCCCCGGCCAGCAGACCGTCCCAGGTGGACGTGACGTCCCCGCCGAGCGGTGTGGTGGCGCCGAGACCGGTGATCACGACGTCGATGTTGCTCATGGGAGTCTCCTCAAGGAGGGAAGAGGACTTACTTCGAGTTGGCGGACACGTAGTTCACCGCGTCGCCCACGGTCTTGAGGTTGGCGAGCTCGTCGTCCGGGATCTTGACGCCGAACTTGTCCTCGGCCTGCACGGCGATCTCGACCATCGACAGCGAGTCGATGTCCAGGTCGTCCACGAACGACTTCTCGGCGGTGACGTCGTCCTGAGCCACACCAGCGACCTCTTCGACGATCTCGGCGAGGCCGGCGAGGATCTCAGCGTTGTCAGCCATGGGGTAGTTCCCTTCTCGGTCTATCTGGGGGTCTGTTTGTCCCTCGGGCGAGTGCCCGCGGGGAGCGTAACGGTGATCAGGGGCAGACGAACGCCTGCCCGGCGTAGGACAGGCCCGCGCCGAACCCGACCGCCAGCACCAGGTCGCCGGGCTTCGCCGTCCCGGCCTTGCGCATGTGGTCCAGCGCGAGGGGGATGGACGCCGACGAGGTGTTGCCGGAGTACTTGATGTCGTCGGCGACGACCATGTCGTCACGGGCGCCGTTGGCCCGCAGCTTCTTCGCGATCGCCTCGACGATGCGCAGGTTCGCCTGGTGCGGGATCAGCACGTCCACATCGGACGGCTTGAGCCCGGCGACCTCGAGCGCCTGCATCGCGATCGGCGCGATCTTCGTGGTCGCCCACCGGAAGACCGACTGGCCCTCCTGGTAGATGTACTTCTCCTCGCGCATGTAGATCAGGTCGACCAGGTCGCCCGCGCTGCCCCAGGACACCGGGCCGATCTGCGGCTCGTCGGACGCGCCGACGACCGCGGCGCCGGCGCCGTCGGCGAAGATGATCGCGTTGGCCCGGTCGACCGGGTCGACCGAGTCGGTGAGCTTCTCCGCGCCGATGACCAGCACCTTCTTGGCCGAGCCCGCCCGGATCAGGTCCGAGGCGACACCCAGGCCGTAGCAGAAGCCGGCGCACGCGGCGTTGAGGTCGAAGGCGCCGGGGCTGGGGATGCCGATCCGGGCCGCCACCTGCGCGGCGGCGTTCGGGATGAGCGTCGGCATCGTGCAGTTCGGCAGGATGACGGTGTCCACTTCGGACGGCTCGACCCCGGCGTCTTCGAGGGCGGCCTTGCCGGCGGCGACGGCGAAGTCGGTGAGCAGCTCGTCCTTCTCGGCGAACCGCCGCTCGACGATCCCGACGCGCGACTGGATCCACTCGTCGGTGGTGTCCATGATCTTCGAGAGGTCGTCGTTGGTGACGATCTTCTCCGGCTGCGCGCTGCCGATGCCCAGTACGCGGCTGCCGCGGGAGCCGGGGTTGAGGCTCAGGGCGGGTCGGTCGGTCACGAGGCGTCCTCCTGGCGCAGGGCCGCCAGCTCGGCCGGCGTCTTCAGCGCGGTGGTAGTGGTGACGACGCCCTTGAGCTGCCGCTTGACCAGGCCGGTCAGGGTGCCCGCGGGCGCGAGTTCGATCGTGCGGGTGACGCCGAGGCCGACCAGGCCGTCCATCGTCAGGTCCCAGCGGACCGGCCGGGTGACCTGGGAGACCAGCCGCGCCAGGTACTCGGCCCCGCTGGTGACGACGGTGCCGTCCGCATTGGACAGCAGCGGGCGGGTGGGGTCGGCCGGGGTCAGGTCGGCGGCGTGGGCGCGCATCGCCTCCTCGGCGGGCGCCATGTAGTGCGTGTGGAACGCGCCGGCGACCTTGAGGGCGCGGATCTTCGTGCCTTCGAGGGGTTCGGCGACGATCTTCGCGATCGTGTCGGCGGCACCGGAGGCGACGATCTGCCCGGCGCCGTTGCGGTTCGCCGCGGTCAGGCCCTGCCCTTCGAGCCACGCGACGACCTGCTCGGGGTCGCCGAGCATGACCGCGGCCATCGACGTCGGTTCCAGCGCGCACGCCTTCGCCATCTCGGCGCCGCGGACGGCGGCGAGCGCGACGGCGTCTTCGGGCTTGAGCACCCCGGCGATCGCGGCGGCCGCGAGCTCGCCGACGGAGTGGCCGGCGACCGGCGCGTCCGCGGGCACCGGCGCGGTGGCCTGGAGGTGCTCGAAGGTGAGCAGCGACAGCGCGACGATCAGCGGCTGCGCGATCGCGGTGTCCTGGATCTCGTCGGCGTCCGCCTCGGTACCGAGGAAGAGCAGGTCGAGCCCCGCGCGGTCGGACCACTGCGCGACGCGCTCGCGCGCGCCGTCGAGGTCGAGCCAGGGCGTGAACATGCCGGGGGCCTGGGACCCCTGGCCGGGAGCGAGGACTGCTGCTGTCACCCTTCAAGACAACACGGGAGAGGGTGTTTCCCGGGATGCCGACGTTCACAGTGTCTGTGCGGCGTCTTTGTCGGAACCCTCCAAAGAAGCGTGGGAGAAGCTCGCGCGTAACCCGGATGCCTTGTCGGGTTCAATCACCTTTCGCTGTTAAGTCCATCACGTGACGCCCGTCTCGGGAAGGGGTCACCAGAGGCCGCGAGCGCGAGCCAGGCGGCCCACGGTCAGGGCGATCCGCAGCACCAGGGCGTCGCGCGGGTCGGTGGCCTGGCAGCCGGTGAGGTCGGCCGCCTTCCGGAGGCGGTAGCGGACCGTGTTCGGGTGGACGAACAGCGTCTTCGCGCACGTCTCCAGCACGCCGCCGCTCTCCAGGTACGCCTCGACCGTGCGCTGCAGGGTCGGGCCGGCCTCCTCCAGCGGGCGGGCGATCGTGTCCACCAGCAGGCGCTCGGCCTCCGCGTCGCCCGACAGCGCGCGCTCGGGCAGCAGGTCGCCCGAGCGCACCGGGCGGGGCGCGCCCGGCCAGCCGACCACCGCGCGCAGGCCCGACAACGCCTCCGTCGCGCTGTGGTGGGCTTCGGCCAGTGTCGGCACCGTCGGGCCGGCGACCACCGGGCCCTCGGCGAACGCCACCGACATGCGGGTCAGGGCCTCCCGCTCCTTCACCCCGCCCTCGGTGGGCCCGCCGACCACGACGACCAGCCGGGAACCCTGCACCGACAGCAGCACCGGGCGGCCGACGCGGGCCGCGCGGCTGCGGACCTCGAACACCACCGTCGGCGGGTCCTCCGACGGCGGGTTGCCGACCAGCACCGTGGCGGCCGCGGAGGGGTCCCAGCCCAGCGCCGTGGCCCGCGAGAGCACCGACTCCTCGGCGTCGCCGCGGACGATGCCGTCGACGACCAGTGCCTCCAGCCGGGCGTCCCAGGCGCCGCGCGCCTCCGCCGCGGCGGCGTACGAATTCGCCGCCGCGAAGGCGATTTCGCGCCCGTATCGGAGGATTCCCTCGATCAGGGCGGCCCGTTCCGCTTCGTTCGCCGCGAACTCGGGCAGCTGCTCCTCGAAGACCTCGATGGCCAGCCGCACCATGCCGACCGCCTGGCGCAGGCTGATCCACCGCGACAGCTCGGCCGGCGCGTCGCGGAACGCCTCGGTCGTGAGCTTCAGCGCCTCCTTGGAATCCCGCAGCCAGTCGACGAAGCCGGCCGCGCCGGCCTGGGTGATCAGCAGGACGCTCGCGCGCTGGTCGGCGGGCAGCCGGGCGAACCAGGGCAGCCGCCGCTCCATCACCGCGATGCTCGCGCTCGCCAGGCTGCCGGACGCGTGCTCGAGCCGCCGGAGCGTCTTCGCGGACAGTCCGTGGTGCTTCGGCACCCGGCGCGGGGCGGTGGTTCCATCCATGGCGCCCGCGATCCTACGTGCCCGCAACTTTGGTAGCCCCGCGCGGCAACGCGCGAGGGTAGGCGGAGCGTGTACGCACTGCCTAGGATCGGGCCACACGAGAACGGGGGAACCGGAATGACCGGTTTAGAGATCGACGGGATCTCCAAACGCTACGGCGACGTGGTCGCCCTTCGGGAAATGACGTTCGACGTCCGGCCGGGGGAACTGTTCGGTTTCGTCGGCAGCAACGGCGCCGGCAAGACCACGACCATGCGGATCGCGCTCGGCGTGCTGTCCGCCGACGCCGGCGAAGTCCGCTACGACGGCGCGCCGGTGACGCACGAAACCCGCCGCCACATCGGCTACATGCCCGAAGAACGCGGCCTCTACCCGAAGATGAAGGTGGCCGAGCAGCTGACGTACCTCGCCCGGCTGCACGGGATGTCGACGGCGGACGCGCGGTCGTCGACCGGCAAGTGGACCGAACGGCTGGGCGTCGCCGGCCGCCGCGACGACGAGGTCCAGAAGCTCAGCCTCGGCAACCAGCAGCGCGTCCAGCTGGCCGCCGCGCTGGTGCACGAGCCGCGGATCCTGGTGCTCGACGAGCCGTTCTCCGGCCTCGACCCGGTCGCGGTCGACGTGATGAGCCAGGTGCTCAAGGAGAAGGCCGCCGAGGGCGTGCCGGTCGTGTTCTCCAGCCACCAGCTCGATCTGGTCGAACGGCTCTGCGACCGCGTCGGGATCGTCCGGAGTGGACAGATGGTGGCCGTCGGCACGGTCGGCGAGCTGCGCGTCGGCGGCACGACGCGGCTGCGGGTCGACGTCCCCGAGGCCGCCGACGGGTGGGCCGACGGCCTGCCCGGGGTCAAGGTGCTCGGCCGGACGGGCGCGGTGACCGAGCTCGAACTGGGCGAGGACGCCGACGACCAGGCCGTGCTCAAGGCGGCGCTGGCCACCGGGCCGGTCCGCGAGTTCGCCCGCGAGCAGCCGTCGCTGACCGAGCTGTTCCGTTCCGTCGTCACCACCGAGGAGGTGTCCGCATGAGTTTCCTAAGTCAACCCTTCCACTGTGTTGATCTTGGTGGTGGTGTGGTGGATGGCAGGGTCGTAGCAGGTTCTGTCGCGCCAGCAGGCCCAGATGACGCGCAGCCAGGCGCGGGCCAGGATCCGCACCGCGTGGGGGTGGCGTTTGCCTCGGGAACGCGCGTTGTTGTAGATCGTGGCGGCCCAGTTGCTGTCGTGCCGGCTGTTGTCGGCGAAGGTCATCAGGGCTTGCCGGGCTCGGCGGTTGACCGCGTGCCGGAAGTTGACCTGGCGGTGTTTCCCGGATTCCTTGGTGACCGGTGCCGCACCGGTCTCGGCGGCCAGTTGCGCGCAGCCGTTGGCGCGTTCGAGCATGGGGCCGATCTCACCGATGACTTGACCGAGGTTGACGGAGCCGATCCGGGGCAGTCCGGCGATCAGTTCGGCCCAGGGATGCGTCTTGACTGCCTCGGCGATGGCGGCATCCAGTTCGCGGATGGTGACACGCAGGGACCGCACCAGCTGCACTTGGACACCGACCAGCCGGGTGATCACAGTCCGGCCCAGCCGGGAGGCCGCCGCGGGGGCGGTGCGCAGCCGCTCGATCAGCGCACTGCCGGGTCGTTTGCCGGAGTAGCCGTGGCGTTTGCAGAACGCTTCCAGCCGGCCGGCGGTCAAGCGGGCCGCGTCCGCGGGCGTGGGGTAGCGGTCCAGGAAGGCCAGGGCGATGTCACTGTCCAGGCTTGCGAACACGGCTTTCCCGCCGGGCCAGTGCTCATCCAGCAGCGCAGCGAGCTGGTTGACCGCCGCGACGCGCGCTTCGACGTGGTCGGCGCGTTGCCGGGTCAGCGCTTGCAGCTCCAGTGTCTCGGGCAGCGTGGGTGTCAAGGTCCGCAGCTGGTGGCCGTCGGTGCGCAGGTAGTCCGCGAGTTTGAACGAGTCGCCGGGGTCGCTTTTGGCCCGGGCTGCGCCCCAGCGGGGCCGGACGGCGTTGAAGGCGTTGGGGTGTATGGGAATCACGGGGTGCCCAGCAGCCAGCAGCCGGTCCACGACCAGTCCCCGGGTGGTCTCGATCGCTACCGGCAGCCCGGCCGGATCGCCGTGGCGGCGCAGCCTGGCCAGGGTGCCGGCAATTCCGGTTTCGGCGTGGGCCAGCGCCCATCGGTCGGTCCTCGTCCCGGCCTGGTCGATCACGGTCACATCGTGCGAGCCGCTGGCCCAGTCCCATCCCGCGAACACGCGCGCGGTGCTCCTTCTCTGACGGTGAAGGACCCGCTCGGTGGTGAGGACGCTGTCCGGAAGCTCATTAATCGGCCCTCGGCCAGGTCGGGGCATGTTCCTAAGGCCGGTAAAGCGGCCTCGGCCCGGCGGGGCTGGCAGTACTCATGCTGGCCGTCAAGCGGCACGCACGCTAGGCCATGCACCCACCGGGACCGAGTGGTCACAACCCTATCGGTTCGGGCTGCAGAAGGGATGGTGGCCTAATGAGCACCCCGGACGTCCGGATGAGCCCGGCGGCGGCGGTCGGCCTGGTCGCCTCCCGCGAGATCAGCACCCGCGTCAAGTCGAAGGCCTACCGGATCAGCACCGCGGTCACGCTGTTGCTGATCGTGGCCGGCATCCTGGTGATCAAGCTGGTCACCGGCAGTGGCGGCGCCGACTCGACCGTCGGCTACACCCCGGCGACCGCCGGGTTGTCGGCGCCGCTGAAGTCGGGTGGCCAGGCGATCGGCGTGACCATCGACGCCACCGCGGTCGCCGACGAGGCCGCTGGGCGCGCCAAGCTGGCCGACGGCTCGCTCGACGCGCTGCTCACCGGCGACGGCAAGAGCGTGCACGTCCAGGTGAAGAAGGACCTCGACGGCAAGCTGAAGGACGTCCTGCAGGTGCTGGCCCAGCAGGTGGCGGTGACCCAGCAGGTCGCCGCGCTGGGCGGTGACCCCGCCCGGTTCGAGGCCGCGGTCGCCTCGGCGAAGTTCGTCGAGGACCCGCCCCTGGAGCAGCCGTACGACTACAACGGCCAGCAGCTCGTGCTGGGCATCATCGCCGGCATCCTCATCTACATGTCCTTGCTGATGAACGGCCAGATCGTCGCGCAGGGCGTCGTCGAGGAGAAGACCTCGCGGGTGGTCGAGCTGCTGCTGTCGACGATCAAGCCGTGGCAGCTGATGGCGGGCAAGGTGCTCGGCATCGGGGCGGTCGGGCTGATCCAGATGGTCGTGATCGGCGTCGGCGGGCTGGTGGCCGGGCTGGCCATGGACGTGCTGACGATCTCCGTCTCGGCCGCCGTGGGCACGGTCGTCTGGCTGATCGTCTGGTACCTGCTCGGGTTCTTGATGTACTCGATCGTGTTCGCCGCGCTCGGGGCGCTGGTCTCGCGGCAGGAAGACGTCGGCGGCGTGACGACGCCGGCGCTGATGTTCGTGATCGCCGGGTACGTGATCGGCATTTCCGTGCTGCCGTCGGATCCGGGCAACACGTTCGTCGAAGTGCTTTCGGTGATTCCGGTGTTCTCGCCGACGCTGATGCCGATGCGGCTGGCGATGGGCGGAGTGCCCGTTTGGGAAGCCGTGGTGTCGGTGGGGCTGGTGGTGCTGTTGATTCCGGGGCTGATCTGGTTCGCCGCGCGGATCTACCGGAACGCCGTGATGCGCACCGGCGCGAAAGTGAAACTCCGCGACGCCCTGCGCGCGGCCTGACGCTGATCCGGCAGTGCTTGTCTGCCGAAATTGCTCGAGGCCGCCCGGCGCTTGCGGTTTACGCTGCGCCGGACGGCCTCGTCTCCCCGGTCCCCACCGGTAGAACCAGTATGGCCACGGGTGATCTTCGCGCGCCAGTCGTCTCACTCGATCGTGGGGCGCACGAGTTGCCGCCCCTGGGTACTTGATCGACGATCCGGTGCAAAATCCGTGGAGGGAGTCGGTATGGGCGAGCAACTGAAGGACGGGCTCGGGCAGGCGTGGGCCATGGTGGCCACGTTCGTCCCGAAACTCGTGGGATTCCTGATCATCCTGCTGATCGGCTGGCTGATCGCGAAAGCCGTCTCGAAAGGGCTGGCGCTCGTGCTCGGGAAAGCCGGTTTCGGGAAACTGGTCGAACGGACCGGGCTGAGCGGAAAGGTCGGCCAGCAGAAGATCGACGCGACCGGGATCCTCGTCAAATTGGTCTACTACTTCATTCTGCTCATCGCGCTGCAGCTGGCGTTCGGCGTGTTCGGGCCGACCAACCCGGTGAGCCAGCTGCTCAACGACATCATCGCGTTCCTGCCGCGGATCGTGGTGGCGCTGGTGCTCGTCGTGGTGGCCGCGGCGATCGCGAAGGTGGTGCGGGACGTCGTCGCGTCGGCGTTGTCCGGCCGCGGGGCGGCGCGCCCGCTGTCGATGGCGGCCTACTGGCTGATCATGGCGTTCGGCATCATCGCGGCGCTCGGCCAGGTGAACATCGCGACGGCGATCACCGGCCCGGTGCTGATCGCGGTGCTGGCGACGATCGGCGGCGTGATCGTCGTCGGCTTCGGCGGTGGCCTGATCAAGCCGGCCCAGGACCGCTGGCGCGGCTGGCTGGCGAACATGGAGCACCAGCTGGAGACGCCGGCCCAGCGCACGGGCGAGATGGGCACCGGCCCGGCGGCCCCGCGCGCGATGGCCGGCGCGGACAGCACCCCGACGCCGCCGGTCGGCACCCCGCGCCCGCAGGCCTGACCGGTGCGCCGGACGTCATGAAAGAGTCGTTCATGACGTCCGGCGCACTGAAAGAGTCGTTCCTGGCATCGGGCCCGGCGGTCGGGGAAGCCGCCGGGCCCGCGCCGTTACGCTCACCGCGTGGGGGTCGTCGCGGCGCTGTGGCGCTATCCGGTGAAGTCGATGGCCGGCGAGCGGCTGGCCTCGGCCGAAGTCGGCGAGCGCGGCTTCGACGGCGACCGCCTGTACGCCGTCCGGGATCCCGACGGCAAGTTCGGCAGCGGCAAGAACACCCGCCGCTTCCGGCGGATGCCCGGCCTGAACACCTTCGCCGCGCGCTACGACGGTGACGTCCCGGTGGTGACCCTGCCGGACGGCCGCACGGCCCGGGGCGACGCCGACATCGCGGCTGCGCTCGGCCGCCCCGGCGTCGCACTGACGAAGGAGGCCGACGTCCCGCACCACGACGAGGCCGCCGTCCACCTGGTGACGACGTCGTCGCTGGCCTGGCTGGCCGAACGGGCACCCGGCGCCGAGATCGACGCGCGGCGGCTGCGGCCCAACATCCTGCTCGACACCGGCCCGGCGCCGGAGCTCACCGAAGACGCCTGGGTGGGGGAGCGCGTCCGGATCGGCGCGGTCGAGCTGGAGGTCCTGCGCAAGGCCGTCCGCTGCGTGATGGTCGACCTGCCCTGGGACGGCCTGCCCGCCGCGCCGGGTCTGCTGAAGAAGATCACCGGCATGACCCTCGGCGTGCACGCGCGGGTCGTCCGCGGCGGTGTGCTCCACCTCGGTGACGTCCGAACCGTGGGATGTTCCGCCCCTCACACTCCCTAGGGAATGCGTCCGACGGCGAGCATGTTGGAGCGGGAGGACGAAAGGGGCGTGACGTGGACTTCCTGCTGCACCACGGGATCACCGTGCTCGGCCAGTGGATTTCGATCGCGGAGCTCGCCGGGCAGGTGTTCGCGCTCGCGGTCGTGTTCCTCGCGCAGCGTCGCACCCTGTGGACGTGGCCCGTGCAGGTCGGGGCCACCGTGCTGCTGTTCGCCGTCTACGTCTCCGCGCACCTCGGCGGGCTCGCCGCGCGGCAGGTCGCCATCCTCGCCATCTCCGTCTACGGCTGGTGGGCCTGGACGCGCCGCCAGGACCCGGTGTTCGGCGTCGTCGTCCGCAAGGGCAGGCTCGCCGAACGGCTGGCCATGATCGGCGCCTTCGTCGTCGGCACCACGGTGATGGCGCTGGTCCTCGACGCGCTGAACGCGTCCTGGGCGCCCTGGCCGGACGCCGCCATCTTCGTCGGCACCCTCGTCGCCTTCGGGGCGCAGGGGCTCGGGCTGGTCGAGTTCTGGCTGGTCTGGCTGGCCGTCGACGCGATCGGCGTCCCGCTGCAGATCTCGTCCGGGCTCTACTTCTCCGCCGCGATCTACATCGTGTTCGCCGGGCTCGTCGTGCACGGCTGGTGGAGCTGGAACCGCTCGGCCCAGCGGGTCGCCGCCCGGCCCGGGGTCACGGCAGCATCCAGCTGAGCGCCGCGGTGCTCTGACCCCACACGATCAGGCACATCACCAGCAGCAGCCCGATGCTCCACGGCAGGACCTTCCGCAGCAGCTTCCCCTCCTCGCCGGGCAGGTTCGCCGCCACGCAGGCGATGGTGAGGTTCTGCGGCGAGACCATCTTGCCGAGGACGCCGCCGGAGCTGTTCGCCGCGGCCAGCAGGTCCGCGGGCAGGCCGGTCTGGTGCGCCGCCGTCACCTGCAGGGCGCCGAACAGCGCGTTGGCCGAGGTGTCGGACCCCGAGACGGCGACGCCGAACCAGCCCAGCACCGGGGAGAGGAACGCCAGCCCGGCGCCCGCGGCGGCGATGAACGTGCCGATCGTGGTCGTCTGGCCGGACAGGTTCATCACGTACGCCAGCGCGAGCACGCCGGTGACGGTGAGGATCGCGAACCGCAGCTCCTTGACCGTCGCCAGCCACTCGCTCGCGGCGCCGCTCGCCTTCACCGCCAGGATCGCCGCGGTGATGACGCCGGCCAGCAGCACCAGCGTGCCGCCGGTGTTGAGGAACGGCAGCGAGAACGTGTTGCCGGAGACCGGTTTCCCGTTCGGCGCGGCGACGTTCAGGCCGGGCCAGTGGAACTTCCAGGTCGCCTTGTCCAGCAGCCGCTTGACCGGCGGCAGCACGGCGATCGAGAAGATCACGATGATGAGCAGGTACGGCAGGTACGCCTTGACGACGTCGTTGCGAGAGTCCTCCGGCGGCGCTTCGGCCGTCGCCGTCCCGCCGGTGCCGATCCGGACGGCTTCGGGCACCGGGCGGCGGGTGTGGGGGAGCGCCACGAGCGCGGCCGCGCCGGCCAGCGCGGCGCCGATGTCGGCCAGCTGCGGTGAGACGTAGTTCGAGGCGAGGAACTGCACGAGCCCGAACGCGACACCGCAGACGAGCGCGGGCAGCCAGGTGTCGCGCAGGCCGCGCTTGCCGTCGACGATGATCACCAGCAGCAGCGGCACGACGAGCGCGAGCAACGGCGTCTGGCGCCCGACGATCGAGGAGACCTCCTGCAGCGGCAGGCCGGTCACCTGGGCCAGCGTGACGACCGGGGTGCCCATGGCGCCGAACGCAACCGGCGCGGTGTTGGCGACCAGCGCGACGACGGCCGCCTTGACCGGGTGGAACCCGACGGCCACCAGCATCACGGCACTGATCGCGACCGGCGCGCCGAACCCGGCCAGCGCCTCCATGAGCGCGCCGAAGCAGAACGCGATGATCAGGGCCTGGATGCGCGGGTCGTCGGAGATCCGGCCGAACGAGCGGCGCAGGACGTCGAAGTGCCCGGTCCGCACGGTGAGCCGGTAGATCCACAGCGCGTTGACGACGATCCACATGATCGGCCACAGCCCGAACGCGGCGCCCTGCAGCGCCCCGGAGACGGCCTGCACGACCGGCATCCCGTAGGCGGCGATCCCGACGACGAGCGCGACGAGCAGCCCGAGGAGGGCGGCGTGGTGCGCCCGCATCCGGACGACGCCCAGCAGGACGAGGACGGTGGCGAGCGGCAGCACCGCGACGAGCGCGGACAGCCCCAGCGAGCCCAGCGGAGTCAGATCCTGGACGAACACGGGCGACCTCCGTTTTCCACGATGCGAAAACGGCCTTTCGGCGGGTGCCCGAGATCTTCGTCACAAACCAGGCGGTCCGTCAAGAACTTGAGACCAGTTGGCCCAATGTGTCAGGACTTGACCGGCCGGGACAGCACGGCGAGCGCGGTCTCGGCGATCGCGCGGATCCCGGTCGGCTCCACGCCGCCCTTGCCCAGCGCTTCGAGGCCGCGCAGGACCGCGAGCACGAGCGGCGATGGCCGGTACGTGGTCGCCGAGCCGCCGGTGGGCCGTGTCGTCGGGGCCGTCGAGCTGATGCCGCACGCCGTCGGTCGACTCGGTGCAGTAGTGGTCGTAAACGCGCAGGTAGAGCGCGTGTTTGTCGCCGAAGGCGCCGTAGCGGCTGCCCTTGCCGAGGTCGGTCGCGGCGGCGATGTCGTCGACCTTCGTGCCGGCGTAACCGTGCTCCCAGAAGTGGTCCCTGGCCGCGCGCAGGACCGCTTTCTCACCGGCATCGGGCTCGCCATCGCGAAGCGGTTCGCGGCCGAAGGCGCGCACGTGTTCATCACCGGCCGCCGCAAGGAGGTCCTCGACGACGCCGTCGCCGAGATCGGCGGCAGCGTGACGGCGGTCCGGGCGGACTCGGCGAACCTGGCCGACCTCGACGAGCTCTACCGCGCGGTGGCCGAGCGCGGCCGCGGGCTGGACGTCGTCGTGGCCAACTCTGGCGGCGGGAGCTTCGCGCCGTTCGGCGAGATCACCGAGGAGCAGTTCGACACCACGTTCGCCACGAACGTCAAGGCCGCTCTTCGGTCCACCGGCTGCCGGTAGGCCGTGCGAGGTTCGACTGTGCCCCAGCCGGCAGGCTCGCCGGCGCCTGGTTGTGCACAACCAGGCCGGGGTGTGGACAAGCGGGCCGCCGGCGCGCCCGATCCCCGATTTCTGTCAGGCCGCCTCGATACGCTGGAAGCGGGGGCAGCCCCCAGGGAGGGCGGGCCGCGCCGGGGGCCCGGTGGACGAGGACGGGCAGCAGGACCTGGTCGACGGCCTGGTGGCACAGGTCCCGCTGGGCCGCCTCGGCGACCCTCGGAAATCGCCGCCGCGGCGCTGTTCCCGGCCACCGGCGAGTCGAGCTTCGTCAACGGCGTCGAGTTCTTCGTCGACGGCGGCCAGGCGCAGGTCTAACGCAGGGTCGCGTGAGAGGGCTTCAGGTCGGCGAGGGTGCGGACGCCCAGCAGCTGCATCGTGCGGACCATCTCGGTGCGCAGGATGTCGACGCAGCGCTGGACGCCGCGCTCGCCGCCGGCCATCAGGCCGTACAGGAACGCGCGGCCGATCAGCACGGCGTCGGCGCCGCGGGCGATCGCCGCCACGATGTCGCCGCCGGACAGGATGCCGGTGTCGATCCAGACCTCCGCGCCGCCCTGGATCTCGTCGAGCACCGCCGGGAGCAGCTCCAAGGGTGTCGGGGCGCGGTCGAGCTGGCGGCCGCCGTGGTTGGACAGCAGCACCGCGTCGGCGCCGTGCTTGACGACGTCGCGCGCGTCCTCGACGTTCTGCACGCCCTTGACCACGAGCTTGCCGGGCCAGGTGCGGCGGACCCAGTCGAGGTCGTCGTAGTTCAGCGTCGGGTCGAACAGCTTGTTGAGCAGCTCGGCGACGGTGCCGTCGAAGTGGTTGAGCGACGCGAACGTCAGCGGCTCGGTGGTGAGCAGGTTGAACCACCACGCGGGGTGCAGCGCGCCGTCGAGGAACGTCTTGAGGGTCAGCGCCGGCGGGATGGTCAGGCCGTTGCGGACGTCGCGCAGCCGCGCGCCGCCGACCGGGGTGTCCACGGTCAGCATCAGCGTGTCGTAGCCCGCCGCCCACGCGCGATTCATCAGATCTTCGCCGGCGCCGTGGTCGCGCCAGACGTACAGCTGGAACCACTTGCGCGCGTCCGGCGCCGCCGCGGCGAGGTCCTCGATCGACGTCGTCGCCATCGTGGACAGGCCCATCGGGATGCCGTTGCGCTGGGCGACGCGGCCGACGGCGGCCTCGCCCTCGTGGTTCATCATCCGGGTGAAACCGGTGGGGGCGAAGGCGAACGGCAGTGCCGACGTCTTGCCGAGGATCTCGCGCGAGGTGTCCACATCGGACACTCCGCGTAGCACGTTCGGGTGGAATTCGATGCGGCGGTAGGCCTGCCGGGCGCGGCGGAGGCTGTCTTCGAGCTCGGCCGCGCCGTCGGTGTAGTCGAACGCCGCCCGCGGGGTGCGCTTGCGCGCGATCATCCGCAGGTCGGCGATGGTGTGGGCGTTCGCCAGCCGCCGGTCCGTCGGGTTCAGCACGATCGGCTTCGGCCGCAGGATCTGCTGCAGCTCGCTCGGCTTCGGCAACCGGCGCTTCGTCACGTCACCACTCCCTACATGCACGGGACCCGGCAGACATCGGATGTCTGCCGGGTCCCGAACCTAGCACCAGGTCACGCGTTCCCGGAATCCGACGTCTGCGGCCCGGCGGCCGCGATGTCGTCGAGCCGGTACTTCGTGGCCGCTTCGAGCACCTTCGCCTGGTCGACCTCGCCGCGCTTGGCGAGGATCGACAGCGCCCCGACCGTGATCGACTCGGCGTCGACCAGGAACTTCCGCCGCGCCGCCGGCCGGGTGTCGGAGAAGCCGAAGCCGTCCGTGCCCAGCGTCAGCATGTCGGTCGGGACGTACGGGCGGATCAGGTCCGGCACCGCGCGCATCCAGTCCGACACCGCCACGACCGGCCCGTTGGCGCCCTTGAGCGCCTCGGTGACGTACGGCACGCGCGGCTCGCTGCCCGGGTAGAGCAGGTTGTCGTGGTCGATCTCGACGGCTTCGCGCCGCAGCTCCGTCCACGACGTGGCCGACCACACCGCGGCCCGCACGCCCCACTCCTCGGCCAGCTTCTGCTGCGCCTTGAGCGCGTCCGGCATCGTGACGCCCGAGACCAGGATCTGCACCTCGGGCCCTTCGCCCTCGGGGGCGTCGGCGTACTTGTACAGACCCTTCAGCAGGCCGTCGACGTCGAGGTTCTCCGGCTCGGCGGGCTGCTGGTACGGCTCGTTGTAGATCGTCATGTAGTAGAAGACGTTCTCGCCGTTGCCGTCCGGGCCGGTCTCGCCGTACATCCGGCGCAGGCCGTCCTTGATGATGTGCGCGATCTCGAACGACCACGCCGGGTCGTAGGCGACCGCGGCCGGGTTGGTCGCCGCCAGCAGCAGCGAGTGCCCGTCCGCGTGCTGCAGGCCCTCACCCGTCAGGGTGGTCCGGCCGGCGGTGGCGCCGAGGACGAACCCGCGGGCCATCTGGTCGGCGGCGGCGTACAGGCCGTCACCGGTCCGCTGGAACCCGAACATCGAGTAGAAGATGTAGATCGGGATCATCGGCTCGCCGTGCGTCGCGTACGACGTGCCGACGGCGGTGAACGACGCCGTCGAGCCGGCCTCGTTGATGCCCTCGTGCAGCAGCTGGCCCTTCTCGGACTCCTTGTAGGCCAGCATCAGGCTCGCGTCGACCGACGTGTACGTCTGGCCGTGCGGGTTGTAGATCTTCGCCGTCGGGAACATCGAGTCGAGGCCGAAGGTGCGGGCCTCGTCCGGGATGATCGGGACGACGCGCTTGCCGATCTCGGAGTCCTTCGCCAGCTCGCGGACCAGCCGGACGAACGCCATCGTGGTGGCGACCTCCTGCTTGCCGGAGCCCTTCCGGATGCCCTCGTAGACCTTGTCGCCGGGCAGGACCAGCGCCTTGGCGGCCTTCGGACGGCGTTCCGGCAGGAAGCCGCCCAGCGCCTTGCGGCGGCCGATCATGTACTCGATCTCGGGCGAGTTCGCGCCCGGGTGGTAGTACGGCGGCAGCTTCGGGTCGCGCTCGAGCTCTTCGTCGCTGATCGGGATCCGCTGCGAGTCGCGGAACAGCTTCAGGTCGTCGAGGGTGAGCTTCTTCATCTGGTGCGTGGCGTTGCGGCCCTCGAACGCCGGGCCCAGGCCGTAGCCCTTGATCGTGTGGGCCAGGATCACCGTCGGCTGGCCGTGGTGCTCCAGCGCCGCCTTGTACGCCGCGTACACCTTGCGGTAGTCGTGGCCGCCGCGCTTGAGGTTCCAGATGTCGGCGTCGGAGAGGTCCTTGACCAGGTCCTTCGTCCGCGGGTCGCGGCCGAAGAAGTGCTCGCGGACGAAGGCGCCGTCGTTGGCCTTGTACGTCTGGTAGTCACCGTCCGGGGTGACGTTCATCAGGTTGACCAGCGCGCCGTCGCGGTCGGCGTGCAGCAGCGAGTCCCACTCGCGGCCCCAGATCACCTTGATGACGTTCCAGCCGGCGCCGCGGAAGTACGACTCCAGCTCCTGGATGATCTTGCCGTTGCCGCGCACCGGGCCGTCGAGCCGCTGCAGGTTGCAGTTGATCACGAAGGTCAGGTTGTCGAGGCCCTCGCCGGCGGCCACGTGGATGAGGCCCCGCGACTCGGCCTCGTCCATCTCGCCGTCGCCGAGGAACGCCCAGACGTGCTGGTCGTCGGTGTTCTTGATGCCGCGGTCGCGCAGGTAGCGGTTGAACCGGGCCTGGTAGATGGCGTTCATCGGGCCGAGGCCCATCGACACCGTCGGGTTCTCCCAGAACTCCGGCATCAGCCGCGGGTGCGGGTACGACGGCAGGCCGCCGCCCTCACCCGCGTGGCTGAACTCCTGGCGGAAACCGTCGAGCTGCGACTCGGACAGGCGTCCCTCGAGGAACGCGCGGGCGTAGATGCCGGGGGAGGCGTGGCCCTGGATGTAGATCTGGTCGCCGCCGCCGGAGTGGTCCTTGCCGCGGAAGAAGTGGTTGAAGCCCACCTCGTAGAGCGCGGCCGAGGAGGCGTAGGTCGAGATGTGGCCGCCGACGCCCACGCCGGGACGCTGCGCGCGGTGCACCATGATCGCCGCGTTCCAGCGGATCCAGGCGCGGTAGCGGCGCTCGATGTCCTCGTCGCCGGGGAACCACGGCTCGTTCTCGGTGGGGATGGTGTTGACGTAGTCCGTCGAGGTCAGGGCCGGGACGCCGACGTTCCGCTCCCGGGCCCGCTCGAGGATGCGCAGCATCAGGTACCGGGCTCGCTGCTGCCCGCCCCTTGCCAGGGCCTCGTCGAAGGAGTCCAGCCACTCGGCGGTCTCCTCCGGGTCGATGTCGGGCAGGTGCGCCGCCAGTCCGTCACGGATGACGCGTACGCGTGCCGGGGTCTCCTTGCCGGAGGCGCCGTCGTTCTGCGGGGCCAAGGGGTCTCCTTGCGAAAGGTTGTAGCCGGTGGTGCTCGTACGCGGGGGTGTACGACTCTCCATCGTCGTCTTCCGTCCCGGCTTCCGCACCGCTACTTGGCGGTAACATAGGCCGACCCGGTCGAGTCACTCCCAGCGCGCGGTGTATCGCGCGCGCGTTTTCTTCCTCCCCACCCTAGGGGACGACCCCCGGCGGGGTGGCAGACCGGGGGTCCGAGGCACCCGAAACGCCGTCGCGGAGGGCCGGTCGCGGGCCGTATCCTGCGACACGAGTTGTCACAGATCCGGTGTGGACGGTTGCGCGCGGAGCCTCACCAGTGTTCGCTATCGGCAACCGGGTAGCCGAGTGTGGCGAAGCCGTACCCTCCACGGGTGCTGCGAAGCCACGCTCCGTCGTAGTTGGAGGAGTGAAAGCAGTGGTCGCCGCGGGAGACGCTGATCAGAGCAGCGTCGCCGAGAGGCTCGGCATCAAGCCCGAGATGGTGGTCCAGGAGATCGGCTGGGACGAGGACGTCGACGACGACGTCCGCGCGGCGATCGAGGAGCAGATCGGCGGGGACATCCTCGACGAGGACGCCGACGAGGTCATCGACGTGGTGCTGCTCTGGTGGCGCGAGGACGACGGCGACCTGGGCGACGTGCTCATCGACGCCAGGGGCCCCCTGGAGGAGACGGGCGTGATCTGGGTGCTCACCCCCAAGACGGGACAGCCCGGGCACGTCGAGCCGAGCGAAATCGCCGAAGCGGTACCCGCCGTCGGCCTGGCCCAGACCGCCAACATCAGTGTCGGCCCGAACTGGATCGGCACCCGCCTGGTGTCGCCGAAGTCGAAGTCGAAGCAGCGCTGAGCCGGTCCCGCCGGACGGACACGATAGGGTTGTCCTCGTAGGCACGTGTCCGTTCGGGAGAGGAAACGCTGGTATGACCGTCGAGGTCGGTTCTGAGGCCCCTGACTTCACGCTCAACGACTACAACAAGCAGCCGGTCCAGCTGTCGTCGTTCCGGGGTGACAAGCCGGTACTGCTGGTCTTCTACCCCTTCGCGTTCAGCGGCATCTGCACGGGCGAGCTGTGCCAGCTCCGCGACGAGTTCGCGGACTACGACAACAGGGGCGTCCAGGTCCTGGGCGTCTCGGTCGACACGCCGTTCTCGCTCAAGGCGTGGGCCGAGAAGGAGGGCTACCAGTTCCCGCTGCTGTCCGACTTCTGGCCGCACGGCGAGGTGGCCCGCGCGTACGGCGTCTTCAATGAGGACGCCGGCCTGGCGGTCCGCGGCACGTTCCTGATCGACACCGACGGTGTGGTCCGGTTCGCCGAGGTCAACGCGCCGGGCGAGGCTCGCGACCAGCAGGGCTGGAAGAAGGCCGTGGCCGAACTGACGGCCTGAGTTTTCCGGCGGCGGCTCGTTTCCGGGCTGCCGCCGACCGGGCGCATAGCTCAGCGGAAGAGCACTCGGCTTACACCCGAGCGGTCGCAGGTTCGAACCCTGCTGCGCCCACCGAAGCAGGTGAAAGCTCCCCATTGTTGGCGAGTTGCGCGGTTTGCCCCTTCTTCGTGTGATACACACCTTCGGTGTCTGTGAACTTGAAGCGTGCTGTGAAGAACCTGGTCGCCGGGGCGGGAGTCGCCGCCGTGCTGACCCTCTCGCTGGGCGGCGTGGCGGGCGCGAAGGAGGCCGGCGACTACTACGGCCCGTTCGCCACCGAAGGGGAGTGCGAAAGCGCCAGGGTGCTGTTCAACTACGCCGACCCCTGCTACTGGTCGCTCCAGGGCGGCGGCACTTGGTGGTTCTACGGCGGTTTCTAGACACCGCCGGATTCACGGAGGCCTCCGCGCAAAATCGCTGGCCGCTCCGACGTCGTGTCGTTAGCCTCCGCCGGGTGATCTACGAAGATCCGCGCGCCTACCTGCTCGGGCTCGAGGGCATGGCGTTGCTGCGGGCGTTCACCGGACAGTTCGGCCGGGACTTCGGGGAAGCCCGGATCGCGGAGATCCGCCGGCTGCTCGCCGACGAGACGTTGGCGAATGCGGCTGTCGAAGTCGACCAGGTCGACACGGTCGACGGCTATCGGTTGTGGTCGGCGACCTACGACCAGCCCAACTCCGCCTTCGACCTCGACGAGCCCGTGGTCACGGGCATTGTGGACGCGCTGCCCGTGGGCGTTGCCCTCGATGCCGCGTGCGGGACAGGTCGCTACGCCGAGTTGCTCGCCGAGCGCGGCCATCGGGTCATCGGGGTGGACGGCTCGCCCGAGATGCTCGCCCGGGCGCGCACCCGGGTGCCGCCGGGCCAGTTCCTGCTGGGCGACCTGCACCGGCTTCCGGTCGCCGACGCCGGGGTCGATCTGGTCGTGTGCGGCCTGGCGCTGACCCACGTCCCGGCGCTCGAGCCGGTGCTGGCCGAGTTCGCCAGGGTGCTGCGTCCCGGCGGGCACCTGGTGATCGCCGACATGCACCCCGAACGGGTGGCCCAGGGCGCGATCCCGCCCGTGCGCGGCGCTGACGGCCGGCCCGGACGGCTGACGAGCTACTGCCACCCGCTCGGGCACTACCTGCGTGCCGCGCTTGCGGCAGGACTGCAGGTGCGGCGCTGCGAGGAACCGCCCGTCCCGGTCACCGAACGGCCCGACCGGACCGGCGCGTTGGCGCCGTGGGACCTGTGGCCGTGGGCTCTGGCCGACCTGGTGCCCGAAGCGGCACGAGCCGTCAGCGAGGGTGCGCCCGCGCTGGTCATCTGGCACTTCCAACGGCAGTGACCACAGGCGCCTCGGAGCGGCGCATCGTCGTCACCAGCAGGGCCAGGCCCGCGAACAGTACGGCCGCGATGACGCCCGTCACGTTCAGCGCCGTCGTGAACGCCGCCTTTGCCTGCTCGGCCAGCTCCGGGCGGGTGACGTCGACGGCCAGGGTCGTGCCCGCCGGGAAGGCGCCGTGGTACACCGCTGCCGCCGTCAGGCCGATCAGGGCCATGCCCAGCGAGCCGCCCAGGTAGTTGCCCGTGTCCGCCATCGAGGCCGCCGAGCCCGCGCGCTCCGGCGGGACCGAACCCACCACCAGGCCGATGCCCAGCGCGAACAGCGGGCCCGTGCCCAGCGCCAGGACCGTGATGCCCGCCACCACCGGCACCACGCCGTCCGTGGACGCGAGCAGGAGACTGCCCGCCGCCGAGACCGCCAGGCCGCCCGCGATCGCTTTCGCCGGTGTCGTGAACCGGGTGAGCGCCGGTGCCGTCATCGTGCCCGCCGCCACGCCGAGGCCCATCGGGGCGAACAGCAGGGCCGCGGCGAGCGGGGAGTGGCCGAGGACGCTCTGCAGGTACTGCGTCACCAGCAGGCCGACGCCGGCCATCGCGACGCCGGCGAACACCAGCGCCACCAGCACCGCGGTGAACGGGCCGCTCCGGAACAGCCGCAGGTCCAGCAGCGGTGACGGCGTCGTCAGCTGACGGCGGGCGAAGACGATGCCCAGCAGCGTCCCGGCGGCGATCGCCGCGACCGGCAGGACCAGCGAACCGGCCGCCAGCTGCTTGAGGCCGAACACGATCAGCAGCACCGCACCCAGCGAGAGCCCGACCCCGGGCAGGTCCAGCCGGCCGGACGCCGGGGCGCGGAACTCCGGCAGCAGGACCGGGCCCGCGACGAGCAGCACGGCGACGGCCGGGACGGCGACCAGGAACACCGAGCCCCACGAGAAGTGCTGGAGCAGGAAGCCGGCGAACACCGGGCCGGCCGCGCCGCCGGCGAACTGGCAGGTGGCCCAGATCGCGATGGCCTTCCCGCGCTGCTTCTCGTCGCGGAACATGTTCGTGATCAGGGCGAGCGTCGACGGCATCAGCGTCGCCCCGGCCACGCCGAGCGCCCCGCGGACGACGATGAGCATCACCGGCCCGGTCGAGCACGCCGCGACGATCGACAGCAGCCCGAAGGCCCCGCCACCGGCGAGCAGCAGCCGCCGTCGCCCGATCCGGTCGCCGAGCGTGCCCATGGTGATGACAAACCCGGCGACGACGAAGCCGTAGCTGTCGGTGATCCACAGCTGCTCGGTGCTGCTCGCGCCGAGATCCGCGCTCAGCTGCGGCAGCGCGAGGAACAACGACGTCATGTCCATCGCGACGAGCAGAGTGGGCAGCACGAGCACCGCCAGGCCCAGCCACTCCCGCCGTCCGGCCGGCTTCTCCATGTTCGGCTCCTTCTCCGTGGTCCGTTTGCCAGGAGGTCGGAGCCGCCGCGGGAGACCGGACACGGCCGGCGAAGAATTTTCCGGGGAGTTCCCGGCTGTCCCGGCGAGCTCGCCGGGACAGCCGGAAACCGGTCAGCCGCAGTGCCAGCGCACCACCGCCTTCGCGGGATCAGGGGAGTACACCGTCGCGGTGCCGAACACGTCGCCGCTCTCGGTCACTTCCCCTGGCGAGGTGTCATTCCCGGGCAGGGTGACGGTCTGGGCCGGGCCGCCGCCGGGCGGGAGGAACAGCGTCGACCCGTCGGGCGCCTGTCCCACGATCGCTCCCGCGGAGTTCATCGCCGACACGTTCTTCAAGTCCGGCAGCGCGCGGTCGACTGAGCCGTCGTGGTTCCAGAGGAACGCCCCGGCGCGGCTCACATATCCGGCGATCCGCTGCGTCGTGATCGCGGTGGGCACCACGTCACCGGAGGGAACCGGCGACGCCAGGCGGATCGCGGCGCCGCCCTTCGGCAGCACCTGGCCGGCGAAGGTGCCGGTGGACCAGTCGATGACCGCCGCCGCGACCGTGCCGTTGTCGTCGATGCCGCCCTGGACCTGCCAGCCCGGCGCCGGGAGGAGCACCTCGACGGTGCCCGGCGCGTCGGCGGGCCACACGACCGTGGTGCTCACCCCGGTGGCCGCGGTGGCGCCGACGGCGCCGAGGATGTCGCCACGCGCGTTGATCGCCAGCGCCTGGGTGTTCGTGTACCCCGGCGGGTCGGGCAGCCGTTCGAAGTGGCCGCCGGTGTACCGGACGGCGTGGTTGAGCGGGAACTCCCCGAACTCGGTGGACGAGCCGACGGCGACGCCGGCCGCGTTCACGTCGGCCAGCTCGGTGTCGAGCCCGAACGCCGAGCCGAGCAGCTGCGGGCCGTCGGCGCGCCAGATCACGCCGACGCGCTTCCCACCGGGCGACGCCGGTTGCAGCGTGCCGGCGACCGCCCCGGCGCCGTCGCCCGAGCCGAGACCGTAGACCCGGTAGCCGCCGGGTGCCGGCAGCGTGGTGGGCGCCCACTGGCACCCGCTCGCCGCTTCGGCAGCCGGTGCCCCGGCCAGGATCCCCCCTGTCAGCACCGCCGCGACGACGGCCGCGGTGTACTTTCCCCGTGTTCTCAAGTGTCCTCCTCGGACCTTGGATCAGCATCTGACCGAACACCGGGGACTCTATCGGCGACCACCGACAAAAACGGGATTCCTGTTGCGCGGCAAAGGATTCGGGAGAAATCCGGTTGCCGGGAGAGCTACCGTCGAGGGCATGAGGATCATCCTGCTGGGCGCCACCGGGCTCGTCGGACGGGCCGTTGCCGCCGCCCTCGAACCCCGCCACGAGATCGTGCCCGTCTCGCGGACGTCGCCGGTCGAAGCGGACCTGAACGACCCCGGTTCGCTCGACGCTCTGTTCGAGACGGCCCCGGACGCCGTCGTGTGCTGCGCCGCCAACGTCCCGCTGCGCCCGCTCGCCGAGCTGACCGACGAACAGGTCCTCGACGACCTGCGCGCCAAGCTGCTCGGCCAGGTCGCGCTCGCCCGGCGCGCGGCGGAGCGGCTGCCCGCCGCGGGCTCGATCACGCTCACCGGCGGGACGTTCACCGAGCCGATCCCGGGCAGCGGGCTCGGCGCGCTCGTCAACACCGGCCTCGCAGGGTTCGTCTCCTCGGCCGCCGCCGAACTGCCGCGCGGGCCGCGGATCAACGTCGTGAGCCCGGGCTGGATCGCCGAAACCCTCGAAGCGATGGGGGAGGACGGCGGCCGCGGGACGCCGGTGGCGGTCGTCGCCGAGGCCTACCGCGCCCTCGTGGAAGGCGACGCGAACGGCCGGACCGTCGTCCCCCGCTGACCGGACCTCATGCCGAAGCCGGGGCCGCGTGCCAGGCGTGCTCGGCGAACGCCTCGTCGAGCGGGGCGCGGGTGAGCCGGTTCGCGAACGTCGACAGCGTGTACGTCCCGATGCCCAGCACCACCTCCAGGGCGTTGCGTTCCGTGTAGCCGGCGCCGGTGAACGCCGCCAGCTCGTCCGCCGGGACCTCGCCCCGGGTGTCCATGACCGAGTGGACGAAGACGCGCAGCGCCTCCAGCCGCGGCTCCGGGAGCGGGGCTTCCGCCCGCAGTGCCGCCACCAGCTCCGGCGACGCGGACAGGCGGGTCAGCGTGGCCGTGTGCATCGCCACGCAGAGGTGGCACTCGTTGCGCGCGGCCACCGTCATGATCAGCACTTCGCGTTCCAGCGCGGTCAGCGTGGTGGTCTCGAAGATCGCGCTGAGCTTGAGGAAGCCGTTCAGCAGTTCGGGCGAGGTCGCCAGCCGGGCGACGGCGGACGGGACGCGGCCGAACTTCTTCGCGGTGGCCGTCATCGCCGGGCGGGCGGCGGCCGGGGCGGACTCGGGGGTGTGATCGGCGAACAAGGTCCCTCCAGGGGTACGATCGACAACGTGGTTGTCGAAACAGTAAACCTGGTTGTCGAGTTTGGCAAGTGCTCATGAGCGACACCCCGGGGTACGAGCTGCCGTTCCTGCTCTTCGGCGGCTTCCGCACGCTCATCGACCGCCTGCACGCCGAGCTCGCGCTCCGCGGCCACCCCGACGTGCGGCCGTCGTACGGCTTCGCGATGCAGGCCGTCGGCGTCCAGGGGGCGACGGCGTCGGAGATCGGCCGCCGCCTCGGCGTGTCCAAGCAGGCGGCGGGCAAGACGGTCGAACGCCTCGAGGCGCTCGGCTACGTCGAGCGCGCCGACGACCCCGCCGACGCGCGCCGCAAGATCGTGCGGCTCACCGCGCACGGCGTCGACGTGCTCCGGAAGTCGGCGGAGATCTTCGACGAGCTGCGCGCGGACTGGGTGCGCACGGTCGGCGCGGAGCGGATCGCCGCGCTGGAGAACGACCTGCGCGCGGTCGTCGGCCCGGCGGCGTACCGGCTCGACGCGGCCGGGTGGCTTTCGGGCTAGAAGCCGGCCCTCAGGTTTCGCTTTCGAGGCCTTCGCCCTGGCGTGGGACCAGCTGCAGCAGCTGCCGCAGCTCCTCCTCCAGGTCCGGGAATTCAAAGCGGTACCCGAACTCCGTCAACCGAGCCGCGGCCTCGTGGATCGACAGCCGGGCGCGGATGGCACTTTGGATCAGTTCGGACATGGTCAGCGGGGTCCACACGTCGAGCGCTTCACCGAGAGAAGACATGTCTTCGCAGAGCAAAGCCACGTCCTGCTCGGTGAGTTCCGCGGGGTCCGGCACCGAGCAGCCCAGTTCGCGAAGACAGGAAACGATTTCCCGTGGCTCCAGGTCATACTCGTCGGCGTGCCGGAGGACTGCGGGAAGAGGCACGTCGTGCTGCCCTGATGCGACTGGCGCGGGCAGGTTCGGTGGAATCAGGTGTGCGGCGACATCGTCGACTTCCTTGGGGCACTCGACGACGAACCCGAACTTCGCCAGCCGTTGCGCAACCTCTTCGGAGGGGTAATCGGTTCGCGTCACAACCATGGCGAATTCCCGCAAGTCCATCGTTCCGGAATGAGTGCCCACGTTGATTGCCCGCAGGATCTTCCGGTCTGCCGAGTCGAGGTCCGGAATGAGATACGCGGCCTCGCAGACTTCAAATCCCATGGCTTCGAGTCGGGTCGCCGCCTCTTGCGCAGTCAGATCCACGTTCAGCAGGGATTCCAGTAATGCTCGTGGCTCGATGCGGTCAGGCAATGTCCGTGCGGACGGCATCAAGGCATCGTCTACCGCAGTCAGCTGCTCAGGCAGGGGCTTGTCGGTGTGGATGCCGAAACGCGCCAACTCCCGGACGAGATCCTCCGGTTGACATGCCGACTTCAGTACTACTCTGCAGATTTCGCTCGCCCTCGGTCGCTGCCCGCATTCTTTCACTTCCTCCATCGCGTTACGCAGCGCTGGGGTGAGGGCGTCGAGGTCGGCCATGGTCACGTCGAAGTCCGGAACGTCCAACCCCAGCCGACGCAGCCGCTGCGCCGCGTCCGCCGGTTCCAATCCGGTCGCTCGGGCGGCCAGCAGCAGATACAGGGCGGACACGGGTTCTCCGTAGGACAGGCAGGGATCGTCGTCGAACGGCGACTCGCGATAGTTGCCGATCAGGCGGACGTCCGTGCCGTCGGCACGGCCCGGCGGCACGACACTCGGACTGTCGAGGCCAAGCTCGGTGAGCCGCTGGGCCACCTGGACCATCGACAGGTCCAGTCGAGCGCTCGCAATGACCAGCCGAGCGTGCAGATCAGTTCGATCAACTCCACGTCGGCTGAGTCGATGTGAGCAGGCGGCGGCAGGATCGCGCACTCGGCCACCGAGTAGCCCAGCTGGGCCAGTCGCTGCATAGCCCGCACCGGGCTGATGCCGAGCCGGAAGGCCGCGCGCCACACCGAAGGCGGAAAGGCTTCCACGCGGTGCGCGCCATCGGGCTGGGTGAAGCGCACCAGTTCGATCAGAGAGTTGTCCGAGGGCAGCGCCGGAGTCAACGGCCGGCCGGTGTTGCCGTCGGCGAGTTCCGCGTTCAGTGCGAGCAACCGCCACAGCAGGAGGTGCGGTGGCGCCTCTGGGACAGCCCCGTACCTCCACGCGTCGCGTGTCACCATGTCATCGCGGGCCAGCTCCGGGTCCAGCTCGATGATCCCCGCGACGTCCGCGGTGGTGTCGTACGGGCCGACCTGCGTCGGCAGGCCTTCGACGATTGCCGCTCCGGCGACGATATCGGCGATTCCCGGACTTTTCTTCGCGATATCCAGCGTCCATCGGTAATCGAGAAGGGAATCGGGTCGCCGGAGCTTTGCGGTGGCCTCGTTCAGCAGCACCTCGGCCTCTTCCGATACGTCCTGGAGCACCGACATCCGGTCGACGCTGAGCCGGGGCGAGTAGCGACCGGTCAGATTGATCACCGCGCCACGAGGATCGCCGTGACCCCCCTGTGCGGTGAGCACTCCGCGCTGGTTTTCGCAGCGCACGTAGATGCCGTCGACGAGCAGGGCACCGCCTTGCTCACACCACACGATCTGGCCGTTCTCGGACTCGACGCCGTGTTGGAGCCGTCCGTACGCTTCGATGCTGTTCTCCCGCGCGGGGTGCCGGCGGCGGGGTTTGAACTTGAACGGCTGCCAGCGCTCGACCTCCTCTTCGCCGTACTCCGCCGTGGTTTCGAATTCGGCGATGCCCAGCAGTTCGCGCAAAGTCGCGACGCAGGACGGTGCGTCGGCCCCACCCCGCAGGTGGAGCTTGATCTCGGTGCCCGCCTCGCGGCCGTCGTCGTCGGCGCCGGTGAGCGTCTCGACGCGGAAAAGGTGGCCGGGTCCGGCGATGACCACCCGCACCAGCGGCCGGGGCCGACCGCCTGGATTCATTCGGCGGGTGGTGACCTCGATCCGGTCGGCGAGCATGAAGTAACTCATCACCCCGATGCCGAACCGGCTGTTGGGATAGATGTGGATGCCCTCTCTCGCCCAGCGCGCGCGTTTCACAGCGAATTCGCGCTGGTCCGCGAACCGGAGCCCCGCCTGCGAGAACACCTCGCGCAGTTCGGCGTCGCCCATCCCGACCCCGTTGTCCCGGCAGCTCAGGAAGTACCGGCCGTCCTCTTCCCATTGCCGGAACTCGATCTTCCCCGGCCACGACCAGTCCCGCGGGCCACCGTTCAGCACGACGAGGTAGCGGCGCCACGCATTGCTGTACCGGCAGGCGTCAAGCGCGTTCTGGTACAGCTCGCGGATGGCCAGCGACCGGTCGCGGTAGAGCTGCTCGCCCATCAGCAACTCACGCACACGGGTCTCGTCGAGGCGGAACTTCGTGGTCGGGACCACGAACTCCGGCCGCCTGTCCCGCTCCGCCGGCCGGACATCTTCGTCCGACGCCCGTTCCGGCAACGCGAGCAGCGGCGCCACCGCCGTTTCGCGCGCGGCGGCCTCGCGAGCGGCCCGGAGCACCTCGGACATCCGCGCCACGTGCTCGGTGAGCACCTCGTAGACAGCTTCGTGCCGGCATTCGGCGTTCAGCCGCAGCGCCGTGGAGGTGCGCATCCAGCTGCTCTCGCGCAGGGTCCGACGGAGGTCCGCCAGTTCCACCTGGTGGTCGATGCCCAGGTGCTCGACGAGCGTGCTCGACAACGAGCCCGGCTCGATGGCCATGGTGTGGGCGAGGCCCAGCACGAGTGCCACGAGCCGGATCCGGAGCCGCTGACCGCCGGGCCACTCTTCCGCGTGACCCGCGTTCAAGCGCCATTCCTTGAGCTTGCCGGGGGACAGGCGGAACACCGGCAGGAGCTCCGTCAGGTGGGGTTGGAGCGCCGCGGCCTGCGGTGATTCCGGCCCCGGTGACTGTTGCCCGCCCGCCGGGGCCCGCCCGGACGCGCTCTGGTCGAGCCACCGATGGAACAGCCACCAGCCGATCGCCCGCCGGTCCGGATCGTTCTCGGCCAGGATGTGCCGGGCTCGCTCGACCAGGCGCTGTTGCTGGCTTTCGCTCAGAAAGAACTCGAACTCGGCCTCGGCTTCACGGCCGGGGTCGCGTTCGAGCCGGGTCGGGTCGACATGCGGACACGCTTCCGCGGCGGTCTGCGCCCACCGGGTGTGGTAGAGCAACGGCGCGACCGTGAGCACCGGCGAGGTAGCCGACGAGCTCATCTGCCCGCCGCACCGTGCGTTCCGGCAGCCCCTCGTCGAGCCACGGATCGTCCGCCAGCTCCGCCTCTACCGCCCTGCGGCGCTCTCCCTCCAGTTGCCGGAGGGTGACCAGGGCCTGTTCACGCAGCTCCGCCGCCTCCTCGGAGTCCGGCCAGATCTTCGCCGTGCGAAGGACCTCCTCCCACCGCGAGCCCTCGTCGGTCCGGGCCGGACGTCGCCCGTCGCCCTCCTGCGCCTCGGCCCGCCAGGCCAGCCAACGGCCTTCCGCGACGTCCTTCGTGAGCTCCGGATCCGCCGGGGCGATCAGCGGCCGGTGTTCGGCCGCCGCTCTCTGCAAGATTCCCACCAGGGCCTTCAGACCGTCTTCGGAGGGTCGGTGCTCGCCGCGCAGCCAGTCGCCGATACTGCGGTCGCTGATCGGATGGGGCCGCGGGGATCCGGCATTGACGAAGTCCTCGGACCGCTCGGCGATCTCCTTGTTGTTGAGACCGGAAAGATCCTTGAGCGCGCGGAGCTGCTTCGCGAGCTTGCTGTCCTTCGCCATGCGCTGCCTCCGGTCGGGCCACACGTCGGTCGGTACCGAGTCGGTACTTCGGTTCGTGAGCGTTGACCAGGGTAAAGCCGCCTTCGCCCTGCTGGAGAGGCGATCGGTTTCCGGCCGCCCCGGTCGAATTGCCGGGTGGCCGGGACACCTCGGTCATCCAGATGGATCGAGCGGGAGACGAAGATGGTTACTGCGATCTTGGCGGCACTGGGCGCGATCGTCCTTCTACTGCAGGCGGCCACCAAGCTGCCGGCCGCCGTGGCCCTGTTCGTGCGGGCGCTGATTCCCGTCGTCCGGGCCCTGCGCGCCCTCCGCGACGAGTGGCGCCGCAGCGACCGGCGTGACCGCTGATGACCGGCGGGCTAGAAGCCGCAGCCCGGGTCCGGGGCGTCCTCCGACAGCGGGCTGCCCGCCGGGAGCACGTACAGGACCTCGAGCACCAGCGGTGTCGATCCCAGGTTGCGGCCGATGTGCACCAGGTTCGGCTGCTCGGTGAACGCGCGCCCGGCGCCGTAGATGCCGTCGATGCTGCAGTCGGCCATGTTGTGCGTGAGCGTTCCGGACTTCACGTACGCGTACAGCGTGCCGTCGTGGAAGTGCCAGCCCGTGTAGCCGCCGGGCTGGACGGTGATCTCCCGGAGCGTGTAATCGGTGTGCCCGATGGTCTTCTGGGCCAGGATCGTGCCGGTGACGCCGCTGCCGGGCGTCGCGGAGGCGGTGGCGGGCAGCAGGACCGCGGCGAGCGTGGCGGCGGCGAGAACGGCGATCGGCTTGCGCATCGGCCCAAGCTACCGCGTCCGGGCGTGCCCTCGAGGGCAGAGTTCCGGGTAGCGTGCGCCCATGGACGCGGACGTTTTCGGGCAGGTCCTCGGCGCGGTGCGGGAGTTCGTGCGCAAGGAGGTCGTGCCCCGCGAAGCGGAAATCGACGAACGCGACGCAATCCCCGCGGAAATCCGGGAAAAGGCCGCCGAGCTGGGCCTGTTCGGCTGGGCGCTGCCGGAGGAGTACGGCGGGCTGGGGCTCGGCATGGCCGAAGACGTCCGGCTGGCGATCGAGCTCGGCTGGACGACACCCGCCTTCCGGTCGCTGTTCGGCACCAACAACGGCATCGCCGGCCAGGCGATCGTGCACCACGGGACGCCGGAGCAGCGCACCCGCTGGCTGCCGCGGCTGGCCGCGGGCCAGGCGATCGCGTCGTTCGCGCTGACCGAGGCCGAGGCGGGCTCGGACCCGGGCGGGCTGACCAGCCGCGCGGTCCGCGACGGCGACCGGTTCCGGCTTTCGGGCACCAAGCGGTTCATCACCAACGCGCCGCTCGCCGACGTCTTCGTCGCCTTCGCGCGCACCGACCCGGAAAGCACCGGCAGCCGCGGCATTTCCGCGTTCCTGGTGCCCGCGGGCGCGCCCGGCGTCACCGTCGGCCCGCACGACACGAAGATGGGCCAGGCGGGCGCGTGGACGTCGGAAGTGGTCTTCGACGACGTCGCACTGCCCGCCGACGCGCTGGTCGGCGAAGAGGGCAAGGGGTTCGGCATCGCGATGGCGTCGCTGGCCCGCGGCCGCCTGCACATCGCGGCGCTGTGCGTCGGCCTCGCCGAGCGCGCGCTCGCCGAAGCCGTCGAGTACGCGCGGACCGCGCGCCAGGGCGGCCGGGTGATCGGCGAGTACCAGCTGGTGCAGGCGTTGCTCGCGGAATCCCACGCCGAGCTCGCGGCCGGCCGCGCGATGGTCGGCGAAGCCGCGGCGAAGTACGACTCGGGCGAGGACCGCAAGCTCGGACCGTCGTCGGCGAAGCTGTTCTGCACCGAGATGCTCGGCCGGGTCGCCGACCGGGCGGTGCAGGTGCACGGCGGCACGGGGTACGTCCGGGGCGTGACGGTCGAGCGGATCTACCGCGACGCGCGGCTGTTCCGGATTTACGAAGGGACCAGCGAAATCCAGAAGCTCGTCATCGCGCGGGAATTGCTCAAGGGTTGAACCGCCATCCGCGGGAACCGGATATTTCTTCCGGGCTCCGTACTCGCGGAATCCTCCGGTCGGTGGAGGCGCGCGCGATGCGCGGCCGATTGAATCGGTGGTGCCTCGAAACCGTCTCCCCGGAGGTCGACCATGACTGCAGCTGTCCTTTCCCAGGCCGAGGAAAGCGCCCTTCTTCCGCTGGAATTGCGCAATTCGTCGGACTCGGCTTTCTTCGGCGCCTTCGCCCACAAGGTCGAGGCCGCCTACCTGGCGTGGGCGCAGGACCGGTTCGGTCCCGGTGTCATCACGTCCCGCGCCGACGGTGCCGTCCTCGGCGAGCGCGTCGCCGACCGGGCGTCGGTCACCGAACTGCTGGCCGTCCGCGCGGAAAACCTGGACTGAGGCTCACCGCAGTTTTTCGACCTCCCGCACGAGCAGGTCGATCTCGTCCTCGGTGTTGTAGTAGTGCACCGACGCCCGGACCATGTCCGGCAGGGCGCGCGCGGTGAAGTCGAACTGGGCGGAGGTGCGCGTCGACAGCGACGTGTTGATGCGCGCCTCCGCCAGCCGCGCCTTGACCTCCGCCGCCGGCGTGCCCGCCAGGCTGAACGTGACCAGGCCGCACCGGCGCGCGCCGACGTCGTGGACGCGCGCCCCGGCTTCGCTCAGGCGGCCCCGGAGGGTCGCCGCCAGCGAGGCGACGCGTTCTTCGATGGCCGGCAAACCCCAGCCGAGGGCGTAGTCGACGGCCGCGCCGAGGCCGCACACCGCGGCGAAGTCGCGTTCCCACACCTCGAAGCGCTTGGCCGTCGGGTCGACGACGTACTCCGTCGGCGATTCCCAGCTCGCCGAGTGCAGGTCGAGCATGGCCGGCTCCAACCGCTCGCGCAGCCGCGGGTGCACGTACAGGAACCCGGTGCCGCGCGGGCCGCGCAGGTACTTGCGGCCGGTCCCCGACAGCGCGTCGCACTGCAGGCGCGTGACGTCCAGGTCGAGCTGGCCCGCCGACTGGCACGCGTCCAGCAGGAACGGGATGCCGGCCGCCGCGGCGACCGCGCCGATCTCCTCGGCCGGGTTCACCAGGCCGCCCTGGGTGGGCACGTGGCTGACGGCGATCAGCTTGACGTCGCCGTCGACGCGCCGCCGCAGCTCCTCGACGTCCAGCTGCCCGGACTCGTCGTCGCCGATCACCTCGACGACCGCGCCGGTGCGCCGGGCGACCTGCAGGAACGCGATCGCGTTGCTGGCGTACTCGGCGCGGGAGGTCAGGATCCGGTCGCCGCGGCCGAACGGCAGCGCGTAGAACACCGCCTGCCAGGAGCGGGTCGCGTTGTCGGTGAGCGCGATGTCGTCGCTGTCGGCGCCGACCAGCCGCGCGACCGACGCGTACACCGCGTCCAGCCGTCCGGCGGCCTCGGCGGCCAGTTCGTAGCCGCCGACCCGCGCTTCGCGGCGCAGGTAGTCGACGACGGTATCGGTCACGACGGCCGGGGGAAGCGCCGAGCCCGCGTTGTTGAAGTGGACCACTTCGGCACAGCCCGGGGTTTCGCGGCGCGCGCGTTCGACGTCGAAGCTCATACCAACTGAATACAGTAGATACCTATTGTATGCAATACTGCCCGGCATGGCCCGCACCCCGCTGCGCAGCGACCTCCTCGAGCAGATCACCGCCCGCGTGCTCGACGGGCGGCTGCCGGCCGGTGTCCGCGTCAACGAGGTGCACCTGGCCCGCGAGCTGGGCGTCAGCCGGACGCCGCTGCGGGAGGCGCTGATCGGGCTCGCCGATCGCGGCCTGCTGGTCTCCGCGCCCGGCCGGGGTTTCCTCGTGCCGCCGTTCGACCCGGACGAGGCGCGCCGGCTCTACCCGCTGGTGGCGGAGCTCGAAGCCCTCGCCCTGCGCTGGACGTCGCCGCTGGAGCTGGCCGGGCTGCCGGACGCGCTCGACGCCGTCGCCGACGAGATGGCGGCGGCCGACGGCGTCGATCTGTCCGCTTTGGACGATCGGTGGCACGCGCTGCTGCTGTCCCGCTGCCCGAACCCGCACCTGCTGCGGCTGATCGAGCAGACGAAGCCGCTGCTCAAGCGCTACGAATCGGCGTACTTCGCCCGGCACGAGCACGCCGGGGAGAGCATCGGCGAGCACCGCCGCATCGCCGCGGCCCTGCGCGACGGCGACCTGGCCACCGCGTCCTCGGTGCTCGTCGCCAACTGGGTCAAGGCCTTGGCGTACCCGGGGAAGGACGGAAGATGATCATCGCGCACCTGAGCGACCTGCACCTCGACGGCGGTTCACGCGCCGAAGAGCGCGTCGCCGCTGTCATGGCTTACCTCGGCGGGCTGGCGCGGCCGGTCGACGCGGTCGTCGTCACCGGCGACATCGCCGACCACGGCGCGGTCGAGGAGTACGCGCGCGCCGCCGAGCTGCTGAAGCATCCGGCGCCGGTGCTGATGTGCCCGGGCAACCACGACGTCCGGGCCGCGTTCCGGACGGGGTTGCTCGACCTGCCTGCCTCCGACGACCCGATCGACTTCGCCCACGAGGTCGGCGGCGTGCTGTTCGCGCTGTGCGACTCGACGATCCCGGGCCGCGGCGCGGGCTTCCTGGCCGACGAGACCCTCTCGTGGCTGGACGGCGTGCTGTCCGGCGGCGACGGCCCGGCGCTGGTCGCGTTCCACCACCCGCCGGTCGAGGTCGGCGTCCCGCTGGTGGACGCGATCCGCCAGTCCGGCGAAGAGCGGCTGGCCGAGGTGCTGGGCCGCCACCCGCGGGTGAAGGCGCTGCTGGCCGGGCACGTGCACACGGGCGCCTCGACGACGTTCGCCGGCGTCCCGCTGCGGATCGCGCCCGGGGTGGTGTCGGGCTCGCTGCTGCCGGTCGAGCCGGGCGCGGACCGCGGCTGGGCCGACGGCGGCCCGCTGGAGTACGACCGCCCGCCGGCCCTGCTGCTGCACGTCCTCCACGACGACGGCCGGGTGACCAGCCACCACCGCACGGTCCCGCTCTGACCGAAGGGGCACTTTCACGTGAAAGTGCCCCTTGCCCCTTCGGGCCTCAGCCGCTGAACACCGGCAGCGTGATGCGGGACGGGCGGGCCGCGTCGTGGAACACCTCGAAGCGGTTCGGTTTTCTGGCCACCGCCGACGTCACCGGCTCGTCCGTGCCGTGGTTGCGGGCGAACCGCGGGAACGCCCCGCCCGCCACCTGGACCCGCAGGCGGTGGCCGCGGCGGAAGCGGTACGCCGTCGGGTCGAGCGTCACCTCCGCCGTCACCACGTCGTCCGCGCCGGCGGACGGGAAGCCCGGGCGCAGGCGGAGGATCCCGTCGGTCACGTTGCGCGAAACGCCGCCCGCGTCGACGTCGCAGAGCCGGACGTAGACGTCGGCGTGGCCCAGCTCGGTCCGCAAGTGCACGGTCGCCGTCACCTCGCCGATGACGTCGACGTCCGACGGCAGCGGCTCGCCGGTGAACACCAGCACGTCCGGCCGGGCCTCGACCTCCTGGTTGTCGCGCTGCTTCCACTCGCCCGTCAGCAGCGGGCCGCCGACCGCGGGCGTCGGGTCGGCCGGGTCGTAGGTGAACGTCGTCGGCAACGCCGGTTCGCCGAACTCCTCGCCGAGCCCGCCGATCGGCCGCAGGTGCGCGTCGGTCGCCTGCGACGGCGGCGGCCAGGACTCGAAGTCCAGCCACGTCCCGGCGCCCTGGAGGAACAGCCGGACCGGCGAGCGCTGCAGGGACGTCCGGTCGCCGTGCAGGTGCGCGCGCAGGAAGCCGAGCTGGTCGCGGATCATCGGGCCCATGCTCGCGGGCTCGCCGTGCGCCCACGGCCCGATCGTGATCCGCGGCGCCTTGCCCGCCTCGGCGAGGATCCGGAAATCGCGCAGCTGGGAGCCGATGAACAGGTCGTACCAGCCGGTGACCATCGACACCGGGACGTCGAGCTTCGCGACTTCGGCGCTGTGGTCGGACATGGCCCAGTAGTCGTCTTCGGGCGCGAAGTGCCCGGTGACGTCCTGGAGGAACTGCACCGGCTTCCCGATCGCGGCGACGTCGGCGCCGCTCAGTGGCAGCGAAGACATCGCGCGACGGGTCTTCCGCGTCTGCAGCGGGTTCGGCAGCGCGGCGAAGCGCTCTTCCTGGCGGCCGATCATCGCCGACCACGACACCATGTTGTCCGCCGCGAGCACGCCGCCCGGGTAGAACGTCGAGACGAACTCCGACGCCGTCACGCCGAGGCACATCGCGGCGAGCGGCGGGTCGAGGTACGGCCCGACCGCCCACTGCGTGTGCCCGAGGTAGCTGGCACCGGCCATGCCGATGCTGCCGTCGCACCACGGCTGGGCGCGCAGCCACTCGGCGGTCGCGATCCCGTCCTCGCGTTCGAGGTGGAAGGGCCGGAACTCGCCGCCGGAGCCGAACGAGCCGCGGGTGCTCTGGATGACCGTCTGCAGGCCGTGGCGGGCGAAGGTGTCGCCGAAGAGCTTCGAAAGCAGGCCCTTCCGCCCGTACGGCGTCCGGATCAGCACGACCGGCGCCGACGTCGTCCCGGCCGGCGCGTACCGGTCGGCGAGCAGCGTGACGCCGTCGGGCATCGGCACGGCGAGGTCACGCGTCACGACCGGCTTGGGTCCTTCGGCGCGGGGCAGTCCGAGCAACTTGTCGACAAATCGGTCCAGCACGGCGCCCCGCCTTCCGAAGTGGAGTAGATCCTTCCGGATCCGACCGTACCTCAGTTCGCGCGCGCGAGCGTTTCCGGACGCAGCAGCCTCGCCAGCTCCTCGGCCGGGATCAGGCCCTTCTCGACGACGAGCTCGGCGACCCCGCGGCCGGTGGCCAGTGCCTCCTTCGCGATCTCCGTCGCGGCCGCGTAGCCGATGCTCGGGTTCAGCGCGGTCACCAGGCCGATCGAGTTCTCGACGTAGGCGCGCATGACGTCGACGTTCGCGGTGATCCCGGCGACGCATTTGGTCGCCAGCGTCCGGCAGGCCGCGCCCAGGTGCGTGATGCTCTCCGACAGCGAGTGCAGGATGATCGGCTCGAAGGCGTTGAGCTGGAGCTGGCCCGCCTCGGCGGCCATCGTCACGGTGACGTCGTTGCCGATGACCTCGAACGCGACCTGGTTGACCACCTCGGGGATCACCGGGTTGATCTTGCCGGGCATGATCGACGAGCCGGCCTGCACCGGCGGCAGGTTGATCTCGTTCAGCCCGGCGCGCGGGCCCGAGGACAGCAGCCGCAGGTCGTTGCAGCTCTTCGACAGCTTGACCGCGATCCGCTTGAGGACACCCGAAAGGTGCACGAACGCGCCGCAGTCCTGCGTTGCCTCGACGAGGTCCGCCGCGGTGACGACCGGCAGCCCGGTGATCTCGCGCAGGTGGCGGCACGCGGCTTCGGCGTAGCCCGGCGCGGCGTTGAGGCCGGTGCCGATCGCGGTCGCGCCGAGGTTGATCTCGTGCAGCAGCGCGACGGCTTCGTTGAGCCGCTGCCGGTCCTCGCCGAGCATCACCGCGTAGGTGCCGAACTCCTGGCCGAGCGTCATCGGCACGGCGTCCTGCAGCTGCGTGCGGCCCATCTTCAGCACGTCGTGGAACTCGACGGCCTTGGCCGCGAACGCCTTCTCCAGCACGACCATCGACTCGGACAGCTCGCGCACGGCGATGATCGTCGCGACGTTGACCGCGGTCGGGTAGGCGTCGTTCGTCGACTGCCCGAGGTTGACGTGCTCGTTGGGGTGCAGGACGTGGTAGTCGCCCTTGGCGTGCCCGAGCAGCTCCAGGGCCCGGTTCGCGATGACCTCGTTGGCGTTCATGTTGGTCGAGGTCCCGGCGCCGCCCTGGATGACGTCGACGACGAACTCGCCGTGTAGCGCGCCTTCGCGGATCTCCCGGCAGGCCGCGCAGATGGCGTCCGCGATGCGGGGTTCGAGCAGGCCCAGCTCGGCGTTGGCGCGGGCCGCGGCCTCCTTGACCGCGGCCAGCGCCTCGACCAGGTGCGGGTAGGCGGCGATCGTGGTGCCGGTGATGGGGAAGTTCTCGCGGGCGCGGGCGGTGTGCACGCCCCAGTACGCGTCGGCGGGGACGTCCTTGTCGCCCAGCAGGTCGTGTTCGCGGCGGGTGGTCATCGCAGGCTCCCCACAGGCAGGTTTCCGGTGAAACGCAGGTTGTCCGGGCCGGGCGGGACGTCGACCCCGCACAGCTTCAGCAGCGCGGCCAGCACCGGATAGCGCGCCCGGTCGCCGCCGTCGGCGATCTTGACGGCGATCGCCGTGCCGTCCGGCAGCGCGGCGACCTGGACGGCCTCGAAGCCGTCCTTGGCGATCAGTCCCGGTACCGCGCGCATGACGGCGGTGACGTCCCGGCGGCTGCCGCCGACCAGCTCCGGGTGACGGCGGATCCCGGCGGCGACCAGGCCTTCCGGGGTGTCCGGCGCGGCCGTGGCGAGCTTCGACACGGCCGTCGCGAGCCCGCGCAGCGTCGTCGCGAAGAGCGGCGCGCCGCAGCCGTCGACGGCCACCCGGGCGATGGGCCGGCCGGTCAGGTCCTCGACGGTGGCCGCGATCGCGCGCTGCAGCGGGTGGGCCGGGTCGAGGTAGCCCTCGACCGGCCAGCCGTTCAGCGCGCAGGTCGCGAGCATCGCCGCGTGCTTGCCGGAGCAGTTGTGCGCCAGCCGCGAAGGCGTCCGGCCTTCGCCGATCCACCGGTCGCGCTCGACCGGGTCGAACGGGAAGTCCGCCGGGTTGCCGAGCAGGTCGGGGGAGCGTCCGCCGAGGACGTCGAGCGCCGCGTCGAGGTGCATCGGCTCGCCCGAGTGGCTGGCCGCGGCGATCGCGAACCCGGCGGGGGACAGCCGCAGGCCGAGCCGCGCCATCGCGGTGGCCTGCAGCGGCTTCGCCGTCGACCGCGGGTACATCACGGCGTCGACGTCCCCGGCGGCCAACCGCGTCGAGCCGTCCGGGGCGAGCACCACGGCCGAACCGTGGTGGACGCCCTCGACCAGGCCGTCGCGGATCAGCTCGACGAGGGGCTCGTGGCTCACATGCCCTCCTCGTCGAACGCCCGCATGTCGATCCGCTTGCGGACGCCGAACCAGCCGACGACCAGGGCGACGATGATCGCGGGCAGTGCGAGCAGGGTGATCCGGCCGGTCTCGTCGAAGCCCATCAGCACGACGACGGCGGCGAGGAACACCAGCGTCGCGATCTCGGTGTACGGCGAGAACGGCAGCCGGAACGACGGCCGCTCGATGCCCTCGCGCTTCGTCTTGCGCACGTACAGCAGGTGGCAGAGCACGATGATGGCCCAGGTGGCGAGGATGCCGATCGCGGCGAAGTTCAGCACGATGTCGAAGGCCTCCTTCGGCACCAGGTAGTTGAGGCCGACGCCGACCACGCAGACGGCCGCGGTGAGCAGGATCCCGCCGTAGGGCACGTGGTTGCGGTTCATCACGCCGGTGAACTTCGGCGCCGAGCCCGCCATCGCCATCGACCGCAGGATCCGGCCGGTCGAGTACAGGCCGGAGTTCAGGCTGGACAGCGCCGCGGTGAGCACGACCAGGTTCATCACGCTGTCCGCCGCGGGCACGCCCAGGTGCGAGAGCACGGTGACGAACGGGCTCTGGTCCTTCGTGTAGGAGCTCCACGGCAGCAGCATCGCCAGCAGCACGACCGAGCCGACGTAGAAGACCAGGATGCGCCACATGATGGAGTTGATCGCCTTCGGCATGATCTTCTCCGGGTTCTCGGTCTCGCCCGCGGCGACGCCGACCAGCTCGACCGAGGCGTAGGCGAACACCACGCCCTGCACGATCAGCACCATCGGCAGCAGCCCGGACGGGAAGATCCCGCCGTGGTCGGCGATCAGCTGCGGGCCGCCCGCGACGCCGTCGATCGGCGTCTGCGTCACCAGCAGGAAGATGCCGATGACCATGAACAGCACCAGCGCGGCGACCTTGATGATGGCGAACCAGAACTCCATCTCGCCGAACAGCTTCACCGACACCATGTTCAGCGTCAGCACGACGGCGAGCGCGATCAGCGCGAGCACCCACTGCGGGATCGGCGAGAAGAACGACCAGAAGTGCGCGTAGAGCGCGATCGCCGTGATGTCGGCGATGCCGGTGGTCGACCAGTTGAGGAAGTGCATCCAGCCGGCGACGTACGCGCCCTTCTCGCCCATGAACTCGCGGGCGTAGGAGACGAAGGCGCCGCTGGAGGGCCGGTGGAGGATCAGCTCGCCGAGCGCGCGGACGACGAAGAAGGCGAAGAGCCCGCAGACGGCGTAGACGATCGCCAGCGCCGGGCCGGCCTGGGCGAGCCGTCCGCCCGCGCCGAGGAACAGGCCGGTGCCGATCGCGCCGCCGATGGCGATCATGTTGACGTGCCGGGACTTGAGGGCCTTGTGGTAGCCGGCGTCGCCCGCGTCCGCGGTGTCGCCGGTCGTGGCCGGGATGGTCTGTTCGGTCACTGGTCCCCGTTCACGATGCTGTTGAGGGTGGCTTCGACGTGCTCCAGGTGCGCGGTCATGGCCGCGATGGCGGCGCTCTCGACGCGGCTGGAGATCGCCGCGACGATCGCCTGGTGCTCGAGGTTCGACTGGCGGCGCCGGTCGCCGAGCTGGTTCAGGAAGGCGGACTGGCGGGCGAGCGCGTCCCGGATCTCCTCGATCACCTTCCCGAACACGGGGTTGCCCGAGGCCTGGGCGATGGTGATGTGGAAGAGCGAGTCGAGCGCGACCCACGCGGTGTTGTCGGTCTCGGTGTCCATCCGTTCGAGCAGGTGGGCGAGCAGGTCGAGGTCGTCCTGGCTCCGCCGCACGGCCGCGTACCCGGCGACCGGGATCTCGACGTGCCGCCGCACCTCGATGAGGTCGCGGGCCGAGTAGGGCCCGAAGGTGGGGTTGTCGGCCGGGCCGGTCGCGGTGACGAAGGTGCCCTTGCCGGTCTTCGACTCGGTCATGCCGAGCGCCTGCAGACCGCGGAGGGCTTCCCGGATCACCGATCTGCTGACCTCGAACTCCCTGCTCAGGGCGGCTTCCGAGGGGAGCTTGTCGCCGACGGCGTGCTCGCCGCGTTCGATCGCGGAGCGCAGGTGGGCCAGCACGGCCTCCATGGCACTCACTCTGCGAGGACCACCTTGTCCGGCTGTCTGGCTGTCAGACAGGTTCATGGCGGGAATGCTCGGTCCCGGACCCCCGGGTGTCAACGCGGGAAGCCGCGGGTGTGGCCCAGCTCACCGCTGCGACCCCGGTCCGCTGTCATGAACGACTCGTTCAGTGCGCCGGATGTCATGAAAGAGTCGTTCATGACATCCCGACCCGTCGGCCGTCCGCGTGACCGTCCGGGCGCGGCGCGTGTCGTGATCGTTTCCGCCCGAAGTGGGGCGCGTCGCACCGCCCGGCGCGGGCTCCTGAGGCGCACAATCGAGCCGGAGCGAGTGCGGGATAGGCTGGGGGACCCGGGCGCGCCCGTCCCATCCACCTAGGGGAGGTTTTCGCTGGTGTCGAACGATTCTTTCGTCCACCTGCACGTCCACACCGAGTACTCGATGCTCGACGGTGCGGCGAAGATCGGTCCCCTCTTCGCGGAGGCGGCGCGCCTCGGCATGCCCGCGGTCGGCATGACCGACCACGGCAACATGTACGGTGGGGACGAGTTCTACCAGCAGTCCAAGAAGCACGGCCTCAAACCGATCATCGGCATCGAGGCCTACATCGCGCCGGAGAGCCGGTTCCACAAGAAGCCCGTCTTCTGGGGCCAGTCCAACCAGCGCGGCTCGGACGAGTTCGGTGAGGGCGGCGACGTCTCCGGTGGCGGTGCGTACACGCACATGACCATGCTCGCCGCGAACGCGACCGGTCTGCGGAACCTCTTCAAGCTGTCCTCGCTGGCCAGCATGCAGGGCTACTACCGCAAGCCCCGGATGGACCGCGAGCTCATCGCGGAGAACAGCACCGGCATCATCGCCACCACCGGCTGCCCGTCCGGCGAGGTGCAGACCCGGCTGCGGCTGGGCCAGAAGGAGGCGGCGATCCAGGCCGCGTCCGACTACAAGGACATCTTCGGCGCGGACAACTTCTTCCTCGAGCTGATGGACCACGGCCTGCCGATCGAGCGGTCGGTCCGCGAAGGCCTCCTGGAGGTCGGCCGCCTGCTCGACCTCAAGCCGATCGCGACCAACGACTCGCACTACGTCGTCAAGGAGCAGGCCGACACGCACAGCGCGCTGCTGGCCGTCCAGTCGGGCAAGACGCTCAACGACCCGAACCGGTTCAAGTTCGACGGCAACGGCTACTACCTCAAGTCCGCCGCCGACATGCGCGAGTACTGGGACAAGGAGGTCCCCGGCGCGGCCGACAACACGCTGCTGATCGCCGAGCGCGTCGAGTCCTACGAAGACGTCTACTCGCACAAGGACCGGCTGCCGTTCTTCGAGGTCCCGGAGGGTTACGACCAGGGCGGCTGGCTGCGCGAAGAGGTCCAGCGCGGCCTCAAGTGGCGCTTCCCGGACGGCGTGCCGGACGAGTACTACAACCAGCGCATCGAGATCGAGCTCGACGTCATCATCGGCAAGGGCTTCCCGGCCTACTTCCTCATCGTCGCCGACCTCATCAGCTACGCCCGCAAGGTCGGCATCCGGGTCGGCCCCGGCCGTGGTTCGGCCGCCGGTTCGCTGGTCGCGTACGTGCTCGGTATCACCAACCTGGACCCGATCCCGCAGAAGCTGCTGTTCGAGCGGTTCCTGAACCCCGAGCGCGTCTCGATGCCCGACATCGACATCGACTTCGACGACCGCCGGCGCGGCGAGATGATCCGGTACGCGACCGAGAAGTACGGCGCGGACAAGGTCGCCCAGGTCATCACCTTCGGCACCATTAAGACGAAGGCGGCGATCAAGGACAGCGCGCGCGTCCACTTCGGCCAGCCGGGGTACGCGATCGCGGACAAGATCTCCAAGGCGCTGCCGCCGCCGATCATGGCGAAGGACATCCCGCTCTCGGGCATCGTCGACTCGAAGCACGAGCGCTACGGCGAGGCCGCCGAGGTCCGCGCGCTCGTCGAGACCGACGACGAGTGCAAGACGATCTTCGAGACCGCCCGCGGCCTCGAGGGCCTGATCCGCAACGCCGGCGTCCACGCCTGCGCGGTCATCATGTCCTGCGACCCGCTGACCGACGCGATCCCGCTGTGGCAGCGCGACGACGGCTCGATCATCACCGGCTGGGACTACCCGTCGTGCGAGGCCATCGGCCTGCTCAAGATGGACTTCCTCGGCCTGCGCAACCTCACCGTCATCGGTGACGCGATCGACAACATCAAGGCCAACCGCGGGGTCGACGTCGACCTCGACACCCTGGGCGTCGACGACCCCGAGACGTACAAGCTGCTGGCCCGCGGCGACACGCTCGGCGTGTTCCAGCTGGACGGCGGCCCCATGCGCGACCTGCTGCGGCGCATGGAGCCCACGGTGTTCGACGACATCGTCGCGGTCGGCGCGCTGTACCGCCCCGGCCCGATGGGCATGAACGCGCACAACGACTACGCCGACCGCAAGAACAACCGGCAGAAGGTCAAGCCGATCCACCCGGAGCTCGACGAGCCCCTGAAGGAGATCCTGGCCGACACCTACGGCCTGATCGTGTACCAAGAGCAGATCATGCACATCGGCCAGAAGGTGGCCGGGTACACGATGGGCCGCGCGGACGTGCTCCGCCGCGCGATGGGCAAGAAGAAGAAGGAAGTCCTCGACAAGGAGTACGAGGGCTTCGAAGAGGGCATGCGGTCCAGCGAGCTGGTCCCGGGCGGGTTCTCCAAAGAGGCGATCAAGGCACTCTGGGACACGATCCTCCCGTTCGCCGGGTACGCGTTCAACAAGAGCCACGCGGCCGCGTACGGCCTGATCTCGTACTGGACCGCCTACCTCAAGGCCAACTTCACCGCCGAGTACATGGCGGCCCTGCTCACCTCGGTGGGTGACAACAAGGACAAGTCGGCCGTCTACCTGTCCGAGTGCCGCCGGCTCGGCATCAAGGTGCTGCCGCCGGACGTCAACGAATCGGCCCTGCGCTTCGCGGCCGTCGGGGACGACATCCGCTTCGGTTTGGGTGCCGTCCGCAACGTCGGCGCGAACGTCGTCGAGTCGATCATCAAGACCCGCGAGGAGAAGGGCAAGTACGCGTCCTTCACCGACTTCCTCGACAAGTCCGAGCTCGTGGCCTGCAACAAGCGCGTGATCGAGTCGCTGATCAAGGCGGGCGGGTTCGACTCGCTCGGCCACACGCGGCTGTCGATGATCCAGGTCCACGAGGACGCGGTCGAAGCGGTCGTCCCGCTCAAGCGCCAGGAGGCGATGGGCCAGTTCGACCTGTTCGGCTTCGGCGGCGACGAGGGGGAGCCGGCACCGTCGTCGTCCCCGCTCGCCCACCTGAAGTTCGGCGACGAGGAGTACCCGCGCAAGCAGCTGCTCGCCTACGAGCGCGAGATGCTCGGCCTGTACGTCTCGGCGCACCCGCTGGACGGCGCCGAGCGGATCCTGCGCAAGCACGCGCCCAAGCCGATCGCCTCGATCCTGGCCGACCCGCCGAAGGAAGGCGAGCTGGTGATCTCCGGGCTGATCACCTCGCTGGAGCGGCGGGTCAACAAGAAGGGCGAGCCCTGGGCGATCTGCACGGTCGAGGACATGGACGCCTCGCTCGAGGTGCTCTTCTTCCCCAAGTCGTACGCGCTGTTCGCGGGTGAGCTGATCGAGGACAACGCGGTCCTGGTCAAGGGCCGGGTCAACTGGCGCGAGGACAAGATGTCCGTCTTCGGCGGCGGCCTGGCCACCCTGGACCTGTCCGAGGTCGGCACGGGCAACGGCGACGACGAGCCACCACTGGTGCTGCTCGCGGCGGCGGAGAAGATCGACCAGTCGGTGGTCAGCGAACTGCGGTCCACGCTGCTGGCGCACAAGGGGGAGACCCCGGTGCACCTGAAGCTGGTGGGCAAGAACCAGACGGTCTTCGCGCTCTACGACTACCCGGTCAAGGTCAGCTCGATGCTGATCGGCGAGCTGAAGGGCATCCGGGGGATCACGGCTTCGACGTAGAGCGCGGATCCCGCCTTTTCGTGTTTTGCTGGACACGATGACGTACGAACCGGATCCCCGCCGCTGGAAAGCGCTTGCCGTCTCGCTCACGGCCGGGTTCATGGGCCTGCTCGACGTCAGCATCGTCAACGTCGCCCTGCCCTCGATGCAGGCCGGCCTGCACGCGAGCAGCGGCGGGATCCGCTGGGTCGTCTCCGGCTACGCGCTGGCGTTCGGGCTGGTCCTCGTCACCGGCGGCCGGCTCGGGGACGCGTTCGGCCGCCGGACCATGTTCCTCGGCGCCCTCGCCGCCTTCGTCCTCACGAGCGCGCTGGCCGGCGCGGCCCCGAACGAGACGACGCTGGTGCTCGCCCGGCTCGCCCAGGGCGTGGCGGCCGGCATGCTCACGCCGCAGAACACCGGCCTGATCCAGGACCTCTTCCGCGGCGCCGAGCGCGGCCGCGCGTTCGGCATGTTCGGCGCGGTGGTCGGCATTTCGACGGCGGTCGGCCCCATCCTCGGCGGCGCCATCATCGCGGTCTTCGGCGCCGAGGACGGCTGGCGCTGGGTGTTCTACGTCAACGTCCCGATCGGCGTCCTCGCGTTCGCCCTCGCGCTGCGGCTGCTGCCGCGCAGCGAGAAGAAGCAGCTCAAGATCTCCTCGGAGATCGACTTCGTCGGCATCGTGCTGCTCGCCGTCGCCGTCCTCGGCGTGCTGCTCCCGGTCGTCGACGCCGACTCCGGCGGCCTCACCCGGCTGTGGTGGCTGTTCCCGGTCGCGGTCGTCTTCGGGGTCGTGTTCGTGCGCTGGGAGCGCTCGGTGGTCCGGCGCGGCCGGTCGCCGCTGCTCGACACGCGGCTGTTCACCGGCACGCCCGGCTACGCCACCGGCGCGGCGGTCGGGGCGCTCTACTTCTGCGGGTTCGCCGGGATCTGGCTGGTCTTCGCGATGTACTTCCAGCAGGGCCTCGGCTACTCGCCCCTGCAGTCCGGTCTGTCGGTGACGCCGTTCGCGCTCGGCTCGGCGGTGTCCGCGGCCGTCGCCGGCCGGCTCGTGCCGCGGTTCGGACGGCGGCTCACCGTCACCGGGCTGGGCATGGTCGCCGCCGGCCTGCTGGCCGTCGCGCTGCTGGCCGAGGTCGTCCCGCCCGCGGCGTCCGGCTGGGCGTTCGCGCTGCCGCTGGTGTTCGCGGGCGTCGGCGGCGGCATGGTGATCTCGCCGAACACGACGTTGACGCTCGAGTGCGTGCCGGTCCGGATGGCCGGCGTCGCGGGCGGCGCTTTGCAGACCGGCCAGCGGATCGGCACGGCGGTCGGCACCGTGGTGCTCGCGTCGGTGTTCGGTGCGGTCCTCGGCCGCGGCTACCCGGTCGCGCTCTCCGTCGCGCTCGGCTGTGCGGCTCTGCTGACCTGTGGCGCGCTCGCCCTGGCGGTCGCCGAGCTCCGCGCGCGCCGGCAGCGGGCGTCCGCGGAGGAGCGGGAAGCGCGGATGGCCGAGACGTCGGCCGCGGACGTCCACCGGAGCTGAGAGACTACTTTCCGCAGATTTGCGATGCTCCATCCGAGTGACGAGCACGGACAGACACTGGCGCTACGGAGAGCAACCGGGTAGATCTTATGGAGCCTTCACTGCGCGGCTTCGGCTACCGACAGTGGCAATCAGTCGGCCACCCGGGGATGGGGTGACCGGCTTGAGCGATCGAGGCGTCCGGAGTACGAGGGAATGGACACACTCGGTCACCTTCCGTCCAGTGGGTGTCGGCGTCCGCGGGGGACCGTCCGGCACTCGCGGAAGGGCTGCCCATCGGTGTCCGCCGGCGCGTGACGGCGGCGGGCGGGCCCGGGGGAGGGGGAACCGGGCCCGCCCGTCTTCTTCGTGTCGTGCTTCCACCCGGCTCGTGATCATGTTGGGATGACCGCGTCCCACAGGCATGAGCGCGGGGAGCCCTGATGACCGAGCAGCCGTCGCGGATCCGGGTCTGGCACCGGCCGATGCGTGCGCGTGACCGCGCCGAGCGCCACCGCGTCGCCACGCCGCTGGAACTGCTGTTCGACCTGTGTTTCGTCGTCGCCGTCGGCCAGGCCGCGGCCGCACTGCACCACGCGCTGGCCGAGGGGCACCCGGCACACGGCGTGACGTCGTTCGCGATGGTGTTCTTCGCGATCTGGTGGGGCTGGCTGAACTTCAGCTGGTTCGCCTCGGCGTTCGACACCGACGACGTCCCGTACCGGCTGGCCACGCTCGTGCAGATCGCCGGCGGGCTGACCATCGCGGCCGGGGTGTCGAGCGCGTTCGACGGCGACTTCCGCGTGATCGTGGTGGGGTACGTCCTGATGCGGTTGTCGCTGGTCGGGCAGTGGCTGCGGGCGGCGCGTTCGGCGCCGGAGGCCCGGCCCGCGGCCCTGCGGTTCGCGGCCGGGATCGCCGCCTGCCAGGTGCTGTGGATCCTCCGGCTGTTCCTGCCGGAGTCCGTGGGGGCCGTGACGTTCGTGGCCGTCGTGCTCTGCGAACTCGCGGTGCCGGTCGTCGCCGAGCGCAGCGCCCGGACGACGTGGCACCCGCACCACATCGCCGAGCGGTACGGCCTGTTCACGCTGATCGTGCTCGGCGAGACGATTCTGAGCGCGACGAACGCGATCAAGGAGGGCACGGCCGAACCCGGGCACCTGGGCGCGCTGATCTCGCTGGCCGCGGCCGCGCTCGTCCTGGTGTTCTCGATGTGGTGGCTGTACTTCGACCGGCCGGGCCACGCGCGGCTCGACCGCCGTCCGGGCATGTTCACGGCGATGAGCTGGGGCTACGGCCACTACCTGATCTTCGCCTCGGCGGCGGCCGTCGGCGCGGGGCTCGAGGTGGCGGTCGGGTACGACACGGGGACGCTGCACCTCGGCGGGGTGGCGGCGGCGCTGCCGACCACGATCCCGGTCGCGGTCTTCCTGCTGAGCGTGTGGCTGCTGCACATCGGCCCGACGAACGAGTGCCGCCCGATCGCCATCGGCTTCCCGGTGACGGCGGTGCTCGTCCTGGCGGCGTCGTTCACCCCGGCGCCCATCCACGTGGCCGCCGGGCTGGCGGCCGCTCTGGTCGTGCTAACGGTCGTCGCGACCCACGGCTCGCCGCGGCCGGCCTGAGCGCCTATCGGTGCAGGTCAGGGGCCTGGCGCGAAAAAAGGGACCCCCCTGTGCAAGGGGGTTTCGGGGGCATGTAAAGTTCTCCAAGTCGCCAGGGAAACCGAGCGGCCGCCGGGAACACGAACCAAGCTCCCACGATCGTGGTAGAGTGGGTGGTCCCGAACCAGGGTGGTATCCCTGGAACAAAGCTTGAAACAAAAGCCGAAGACCAAGGCGCTTCGCGGCGCGGCGGTCCGAAGTGTGTTGCTTGAGAACTCAACAGTGTGCTAGTGAACTAAGCCAGTAGAGCTTATATGAAACCCCCTCGTCGGGGTTTCCTTTGAGAGCATTACATTTGCCTCGATTGAATTCGAAGACATTGTTGGAGAGTTTGATCCTGGCTCAGGACGAACGCTGGCGGCGTGCTTAACACATGCAAGTCGAACGCTGAACCCACTTCGGTGGGGGATGAGTGGCGAACGGGTGAGTAACACGTGGGTAATCTGCCCTGCACTCTGGGATAAGCCTTGGAAACGAGGTCTAATACCGGATATCACCACATCAGGCATCTGAAGTGGTTGAAAGTTCTGGCGGTGCAGGATGAACCCGCGGCCTATCAGCTTGTTGGTGGGGTAGTGGCCTACCAAGGCGACGACGGGTAGCCGGCCTGAGAGGGTGACCGGCCACACTGGGACTGAGACACGGCCCAGACTCCTACGGGAGGCAGCAGTGGGGAATATTGCACAATGGGCGCAAGCCTGATGCAGCGACGCCGCGTGAGGGATGACGGCCTTCGGGTTGTAAACCTCTTTCGCCAGGGACGAAGCGCAAGTGACGGTACCTGGATAAGAAGCACCGGCTAACTACGTGCCAGCAGCCGCGGTAATACGTAGGGTGCGAGCGTTGTCCGGATTTATTGGGCGTAAAGAGCTCGTAGGCGGTTTGTCGCGTCGGCCGTGAAATCTCCACGCTTAACGTGGAGCGTGCGGTCGATACGGGCAGACTTGAGTTCGGTAGGGGAGACTGGAATTCCTGGTGTAGCGGTGAAATGCGCAGATATCAGGAGGAACACCGGTGGCGAAGGCGGGTCTCTGGGCCGATACTGACGCTGAGGAGCGAAAGCGTGGGGAGCGAACAGGATTAGATACCCTGGTAGTCCACGCTGTAAACGTTGGGCGCTAGGTGTGGGCGACATCCACGTTGTCCGTGCCGTAGCTAACGCATTAAGCGCCCCGCCTGGGGAGTACGGCCGCAAGGCTAAAACTCAAAGGAATTGACGGGGGCCCGCACAAGCGGCGGAGCATGTGGATTAATTCGATGCAACGCGAAGAACCTTACCTGGGCTTGACATGCGCCAGACATCCCCAGAGATGGGGCTTCCCTTGTGGTTGGTGTACAGGTGGTGCATGGCTGTCGTCAGCTCGTGTCGTGAGATGTTGGGTTAAGTCCCGCAACGAGCGCAACCCTTATCCTACGTTGCCAGCGCGTTATGGCGGGGACTCGTGGGAGACTGCCGGGGTCAACTCGGAGGAAGGTGGGGATGACGTCAAGTCATCATGCCCCTTATGTCCAGGGCTTCACACATGCTACAATGGCTGGTACAGAGGGCTGCGATACCGCGAGGTGGAGCGAATCCCTTAAAGCCGGTCTCAGTTCGGATCGCAGTCTGCAACTCGACTGCGTGAAGTCGGAGTCGCTAGTAATCGCAGATCAGCAACGCTGCGGTGAATACGTTCCCGGGCCTTGTACACACCGCCCGTCACGTCATGAAAGTCGGTAACACCCGAAGCCCATGGCCCAACCCTTCGGGGAGGGAGTGGTCGAAGGTGGGACTGGCGATTGGGACGAAGTCGTAACAAGGTAGCCGTACCGGAAGGTGCGGCTGGATCACCTCCTTTCTAAGGAGCACAACACATCCCGATCACCTCGGTGACCGGGAGTGGCCATCACTTAGGAACCGACTGTGTTCCTGCGATGGTTGCTCAAGGAATTGTGGAACTACTGGTTATGGCTCACCGCGGTTGTGACACCGCCGGCTAGTACTGCGGAGCTTGCTTCGCGTGGAACTCCGGTCGTGGAGCTGGGTGGTGGGTTGTTCACTGTGCACACTGTTGGGTCCTGAGGCAACACGCCTCAGGGCTTCGCGGCCCTGGAAACGGTGTTTGTTTCTGGTGTGGTGTTTGAGAACTGTAGAGTGGATGCGAGCATCTTTGTGGTCAAGTTGTTAAGGGCACATGGTGGATGTCTTGGCTTCAGGAGCCGATGAAGGACGTGGGAGGCTGCGATATGCCTCGGGGAGCTGTCAACCGAGCTGTGATCCGAGGATTTCCGAATGGGGAAACCCAGCACCAGTGATGTGGTGTTACCCGCACCTGAATATATAGGGTGTGTGGAGGGAACGCGGGGAAGTGAAACATCTCAGTACCCGCAGGAAGAGAAAACAACCGTGATTCCGTGAGTAGTGGCGAGCGAAAGCGGAAGAGGCTAAACCTTGCACATGTCAAGCTGTCAGGCGTTGTGTGCGTGGTGTTGTGGGACCCACCTTGAAGAGACTGACATTTCTTCGGGTTGTTGTGCTGGTTAGTGGAACCGCTTGGGATGGCGGGCCGGAGTGGGTGAGAGCCCCGTACGCGAAAACCAGTTGCAAGGATCTTGGTGGTGTTCCCGAGTAGCAGCGAGCTCGTGGAATTTGCTGTGAATCTGCCGGGACCACCCGGTAAGCCTAAATACTTCCTGAAGACCGATAGCGGACGAGTACCGTGAGGGAAAGATGAAAAGTACCCCGGGAGGGGAGTGAAAGAGTACCTGAAACCGTGTGCCTACAAGCCGTCAGAGCCTTTGGGTGATGGCGTGCCTTTTGAAGAATGAGCCTGCGAGTTAGTGCTGCGTGGCGAGGTTAACCCGTGTGGGGTAGCCGTAGCGAAAGCGAGTCTGAATAGGGCGATTGAGTCGCGTGGTCTAGACCCGAAGCGGAGTGATCTACCCATGGCCAGGGTGAAGCGACGGTAAGACGTCGTGGAGGCCCGAACCCACTTAGGTTGAAAACTGAGGGGATGAGCTGTGGGTAGGGGTGAAAGGCCAATCAAACTCCGTGATAGCTGGTTCTCCCCGAAATGCATTTAGGTGCAGCGTCACGTGTTTCTTGCCGGGGGTAGAGCTACTGGATGGTCTAGGGGCCTTACCGGGTTACCGAAATCAACCAAACTCCGAATACCGGTTAGTGAGAGCGTGGCAGTGAGACGGCGGGGGATAAGCTTCGTCGTCGAGAGGGAAACAGCCCAGAACACCAGCTAAGGCCCCTAAGTGTGTGCTCAGTGGGAAAGGATGTGGGATTGCCCAGACAACCAGGAGGTTGGCTTAGAAGCAGCCACCCTTGAAAGAGTGCGTAATAGCTCACTGGTCAAGTGGTCCTGCGCCGACAATGTAGCGGGGCTTAAGCACACCGCCGAAGCTGTGTCATTCATACATATACATCGGCTTCCGTCTTCGGATGGTTGTCTAGTGGTGTGGATGGGTAGGGGAGCGTCCTGCATCCAGGGAAGCGGCGGCGGAAGCCAGTCGTGGAGGGTGTGGGAGTGAGAATGCAGGCATGAGTAGCGAATGCAGAGTGAGAAACTCTGCCGCCGGATGACCAAGGGTTCCTGGGCCAGGCTAATCCGCCCAGGGTAAGTCGGGACCTAAGGCGAGGCCGACAGGCGTAGTCGATGGACAACGGGTTGATATTCCCGTACCCGAGCATGTGCGCCCATGACGAGGCGTTTGATACTAACCACCCAAAGCACATCCGCGAAGCCTTCGGGCCTAGTGGGTGTTGTGGAGCGTGGGACCTGATTTCGTAGTAGTCAAGCGATGGGGTGACGCAGGAAGGTAGCTCCGCCAGGCGATGGTTGTCCTGGTATAAGCGTGTAGGCCGGAACATAGGCAAATCCGTGTTCCATGAGGCTGAGACGTGATGTGTAGCCGTTTGAGGCGAAGTAGAGTGATCCTATGCTGCCGAGAAAAGCCTCTAGTGAGTGCATGCACGGCCCGTACCCCAAACCAACACAGGTGGTCAGGTAGAGAATACCAAGGCGATCGGGTGAACTGTGGTTAAGGAACTCGGCAAAATGCCCCCGTAACTTCGGGAGAAGGGGGGCCAAACATCCTGAAGCTTTTTACAGGCTAGGGGTGGGTGGCCGCAGAGACCAGCGGAAAGCGACTGTTTACTAAAAACACAGGTCCATGCGAAGTCGCAAGACGATGTATATGGACTGACGCCTGCCCGGTGCTGGAACGTTAAGAGGACCGGTTAGCCTTTCGGGGCGAAGCTGAGAATTTAAGCGCCAGTAAACGGCGGTGGTAACTATAACCATCCTAAGGTAGCGAAATTCCTTGTCGGGTAAGTTCCGACCTGCACGAATGGCGTAACGACTTTCCGGCTGTCTCAACCACAGGCCCGGCGAAATTGCACTACGAGTAAAGATGCTCGTTACGCGCGGCAGGACGGAAAGACCCCGGGACCTTTACTATAGTTTGGTATTGGTTTTCGGTTCGGCTTGTGTAGGATAGGTGGGAGACTGTGAAGCGGCAACGCTAGTTGTTGTGGAGTCGTTGTTGAAATACCACTCTGGTCGAATTGGGAATCTGAACCTCGGACCATGATCTGGTTCAGGGACAGTGCCTGATGGGTAGTTTAACTGGGGCGGTTGCCTCCTAAAGAGTAACGGAGGCGCCCAAAGGTTCCCTCAGCCTGGTTGGCAATCAGGTGTTGAGTGCAAGTGCACAAGGGAGCTTGACTGTGAGACAGACATGTCGAGCAGGGACGAAAGTCGGGACTAGTGATCCGGCACCTCCTGGTGGAAGGGGTGTCGCTCAACGGATAAAAGGTACCCCGGGGATAACAGGCTGATCTTGCCCAAGAGTCCATATCGACGGCATGGTTTGGCACCTCGATGTCGGCTCGTCGCATCCTGGGGCCGGAGTAGGTCCCAAGGGTTGGGCTGTTCGCCCATTAAAGCGGCACGCGAGCTGGGTTTAGAACGTCGTGAGACAGTTCGGTCCCTATCCGCCGCGCGCGTAGGATACTTGAGGAAGGCTGTCCCTAGTACGAGAGGACCGGGACGGACGAACCTCTGGTGTGCCAGTTGTTCTGCCAAGGGCATGGCTGGTTGGCCACGTTCGGAAGGGATAACCGCTGAAGGCATCTAAGCGGGAAGCCTGTTCCAAGATGAGGTATCCCACCCCATGTGGGTTAAGGCCCCCAACAGACCATTGGGTTGATAGGCCAGAAATGGAAGCACAGTAATGTGTTGTCGAGTTGACTGGTACTAATAGGCCGAGGACTTGCCTACGAAGATGTTACGCATCCACTCTACAGCTCTGAGACACCATGCGTGTTTCGTAGTGTTTCGGTGGTTATAGCGTCAGGGAAACGCCCGGTCCCATTCCGAACCCGGAAGCTAAGCCTGACAGCGCCGATGGTACTGCAACCGAAGGGTTGTGGGAGAGTAGGACACCGCCGAACTTAATTTGAAGGAAGGGCCCCGGTCGAGACGGAAACGTCTCCCGGGGCCTTTCTCCATTTCCCGCCCGGCCGCGTGTCGACCCCCCAATCACACGTGTCGACCCGGCAATCACGCGTGTCGACCCTCCAGACACGCCGGCCGCTCGGCCAGGTACCCGGAACTCGCGTGCGCAGCGAGGCATCTCGCGTGACTGGGAGGGCATCTCGCGTGATCAGCGGGGCATCACACGAGTTCCGGCCTCGATCACGCGGGATCCGCCTTCAATCACGCGAGATCCGGCCCGAGACACGCGAGATCCGGCCCGAGACACGCGAGTTCCGGCTCGGCTCACGCGAGTCACGGGCATCGGGCGAGCGGGCGAGCGCGGCCGGCGGTGTGAGGCCTTCCCCGTCACGCGTGATGCCCCGCCAGTCACGCGTGATGCCCTGAACCGCACGGGCGCGGCCCCACAGGGCAAGAGAAAGGGGGTCAGGAGCGGAGCTCCTGACCCCCGAAAAGGCCCCAAGGGAAGACAGCTACTCGATGGCCGACCCGGCCTGCCAGTCCGTCCAGGACTTGGACCAGTCGCCGTACAGGTCCCACACCGGCAGCTGCGGGCCGCCCGAGTTGGTGACCTCCACGACGTCGCCCAGGCCCATGTTCTGGAAGAACCACTGGGCGTTCGCGTCGTTCAGGTTGATGCACCCGTGCGACACGTTCGAACTGCCCTGCTGGCTGACGCTGTTCGGGTTCTCGTGGACGAACTCGCCGTCGTTCGAAATGCGCTCCGACCACTTCTCGTTGGACCGGTACGCCTTCGGGTCCGGCGGGCAGACTCCGTACGTGCAGGAATCCATCGTGTAGTTCGCCTGCTTGTCCGAAATCACGTGCGCGCCCAGGTGGGTCGGGGTCGCGTCCTTGCCCATCGAAATCGGCATCGACTTGACCATGGCGCCGTTGTGGAAGATCTGCATCTGCTCGCTGTTCCCGTCCGCCTTCGCGATCCAGGAATCGTGCACCTTGTACGTTTCCGTGCGGTCCTCCGCGCCGAACACCCCGCCGCCGAAATCGACGCCGTAGATCTTCGCCGTCACCTTCAGGGTCGTGCCGGCCTGCCAGTACTCCTTCGGGCGGTAGTGGACGTTCGAGTCGTCGATCCAGTACCAGCCGCCCTCCTGCTTCGGGGTGGACTCGACCGTCAGGGCCTTCTCGACCGCCGCCTTGTTCTTCACGGCGATCTTGCCGAAGCTGAACACGATCGGCTGGCCGACGCCGACGCCCGTGCTCGCCACCGCGGACGGTGCCGGGATCAGGTTGGCGTTCGCCTGCTTCTTCGGCGACAGCGTCGTGATCTGGTTGTCCTGCTCGACCGGCTTCCCGTTGGCGCCCTGGGCGTGCGCGACGATCTTGTACGTCGCCCCGTAGCCGAGGGGCTCGGTGGACGTCCAGCTCGACCCGTCGGCCGCCAGCTTGCCGGCGACCGTCTTCCCCTTGGCCGGGTTGGTCACCGTGACGTCGAGGAGTTTCCCGTTGGCCGCCTTGACGACGATCGGCGTTGCCGGGTTCACCGCCGAGCCGCCCGCGGGATCGAACGTCACCGCGACCGGGGTGTCGGACGCCGAGGCCGGCCCCGACGACAGTGCCCCGCCGGCGGGCGAACCGCCGTCGTCACCGGACGAACAGGCGGAAAGCAGCAGTGCCCCGGCAAGGATTCCGGCCACCGAAAGTAAAATCTTCTTGGGGAGCATATTGTCTCTTTTTGGGAATCGGGATCGGCGGGCATTCGTCATCAAAACTACGCGATAGCGATGACGTTCTTGCCGGCGGATGGGTGCATCGGCGTGACGTGGATCACGTGATGACGAGGCCCGGTGCGCCGTACAGTCCGGGCCCGTTCACGGAAAGCGCGCCGAGGTACTCGCGCGCCGCCGTGTACGCCTCTTCCGCCAGTGCTTCCGTGTGCCCGAAATCCAGGGGGTTCACGCGTACCGGAGCGGGCCCCGGCAGGTACAGCACCGGGACCGACGCGGCCGCCACCGGCGCTTCCAGTACCGCCTGGTTCCGCATGCTGATCATCGCGGTGAACATCATCACCTCGGCGAACGTCCGCGGCGCGTCCGGCAGCTTCCCGGGGAACGCGCAGTCGAGCACCACCAGGGACTTCGCCCCCATGGCGAGGGCCTGCCGCATCGGCACGTTCGCGACGAGCCCGCCGTCGTACAGCAGCTTCCCGTCGTGCTCCACCGGCGGGAAGATGCCGGGGATCGCGCAGCTCGCCAGCAGCGGCTCCAGCAGGCGCCCGGAGCGGATCAGCAGCGGCTCGGCCGTGTCGACCTGCGTCGTGACGACGCCGAGCGGCAGCGCCAGGTCCTCGAAGCGGGTGTCGGCACCCAGGTGGTCGGCGATGATGCCGGCGAGGCCGGTGTTGGGGAACAGGTGCGTCTTGCTCTGCGTCAGCGTCCGGACGCGGCTCAGCACGCCGCCCGGGAACGCCTCGGCGCGCGTCATGTGCGCCCAGATGTCGTGCAGCCGCGCGAGCGCGTCGGTGCCGGAGCGGGCGAGCACGGCGGCGTTGAGCGAACCGACCGACGTGCCGGTCACGACGTCCGGGGTGAGCCCGGCCTCGGTCAGGGCGCGCAGCATGCCGACCTGCATGGCGCCGAGACTGCCGCCCCCGCCGAGGACGAACCCGACCGGCCGGGGAAGATCCGCGAGACTCATACCGCCGAATGTAGTACTCAGGGCACGCGTTCGGTCTCCCGCTCGGGCGTGGCGAGCGCCTTGCGCTTCTTCAGCCGCAGCAGGAAGAACACGGCGACCCCGGCGAGCACGGCCACCACGATCAGGCCGCCCGTGTTCAGGGCGCCCTCGATGCGTTTGGCGGCTTCGCCCAGCGCCGCGCCGATGCTGATGTGGACCAGTGACCAGCAGAACGCGCCCGCCGCGGCGGCGGGCAGGAACTTGCGGAAGGGCAGTCCGGACGTGCCCGCGGCCGCCGGCGTCAGGGTGCGGATCACCGGCAGGAAGCGGGCGAAGAACACCGCCCAGGCACCGCGGCGTTCGAGGACGCCGGTGGCCTTGTCCCAGGCTTCCAGGCCGTACTTGCGGATCAGCTTCGTGTCACGCAGCCGCGGCCCGAAGCGGCGGCCGATGACGTAGCCGAGCGCGTCGCCCGCCGTGGCGCACAGGGTGACGACCAGCCACAGGACCAGGAACCGCGGGACGGTGTTCGCCGTGGTCGCGGCCACGAGCAGGCCGGATTCGCCGGGGGCGATGAAGCCCAGCCCGATCGTGCACTCGGCGAACACCAGGCCGCCGGTCGCGGCGACGAGCCCCGGTTCCGGGAGTCCTTGCAGCCAGTTGAGGAGGTCCGAAACCAGGGCCATGTCACCCACTTTACTGATCCTTTAAGGATGGTGGGGTGACATGGATCACCTTGCGAGGAGCGACGCGGCTTCCTGGGCCGCGGGCCCTTCGGCTGCGAGGTGCTGCAGGTTCTCGGGCAGAACCTCGCCGCGGTGGGCCTTGGTCTGGGCGTAGAGGCGCCCGGCGCGGTACGACGAACGCACCAGCGGCCCGGCCATCACACCCGCGAAGCCCATCGCCTCCGCAGCCTGAGAGTGCTCGACGAACTCCTCCGGCTTGACCCAGCGGTCCACCGGGTGGTGCCGCGGAGACGGACGCAGGTACTGCGTGATCGTCAGGATCTCGCACCCGGCGTCCACCAGGTCCTGCATCGCCGGCGCCACCTCGTCCGGGGTTTCGCCCATCCCGAGGATCAGATTGGACTTCGTCACCAGACCGGCCTCACGCGCGGCCGTGATGACTTCCAGCGATCGAGCGTAGCGGAATCCCGGGCGAATGCGCTTGAAAATCCGCGGAACTGTTTCCACGTTGTGCGCAAGCACCTCAGGCCGCGACCCGAAAACCTCCGCCAGCTGCGCAGGATCCGCATTGAAATCCGGAATCAGCAATTCGACGCCCGTACCGGGGTTCAACGCGTGGATCTGCCGCACGGTTTCCGCGTACAGCCACGCGCCACCATCGGGAAGGTCATCCCGCGCAACACCGGTCACCGTCGAATAGCGCAGCCCCATGGCCTGCGCGGACTCCGCGACCTTCCGCGGCTCCGACGTGTCCAACGCCGCCGGCTTCCCCGTGTCGATCTGGCAGAAGTCACACCGGCGCGTGCACTGGTCCCCACCGATCAGGAACGTGGCCTCACGGTCTTCCCAGCACTCGTAGATGTTGGGACAACCAGCCTCTTCACAGACCGTGTGCAGACCCTCGCGACGAACCAGACCCTTGAGCTCGGTGAACTCCGGCCCCATCCGCACCCGCGTCTTGATCCACGACGGCTTCTTCTCGATCGGCGTCTCACTGTTGCGAACCTCGAGACGCAGCAGCTTCCGGCCTTCAGGCGCAGCACTCACGTCTTCAACCGTACGCCCGTCCGGGCTAAGCGGGATCCGGGGTGACGCCGGTCAGCTTCGCGGTGACGTCCCACAGCCCGGCCCCCAGCGACGCGCTGCGCGCGGCGGACAGGGGGCGCCCCTTGACCGGGTTGCCGCGCACGCCGCCGAGGCTGCCCGGGACGATGTAGTCGCCGCCTTCGACGCCGTCCGCCGTCGCCGCGTAGAGCTGGGGGAGCGCGCCCTTGCGGACGTTCTGCGCGAACAGTGTCTCGCCGATCTTGTGGCCGCCGGCAATGACCGAGCGGACGACCGGGTTGGTGTACGAGCGCGCCATGCCGCTGCCGAGGCCGGTCGCGGTGTACCCGGGGTGGGCGGCGACGCTGATCACGTCTTCGCCGGCCGCGCGCAGCCGCCGGTCGAGCTCGAGGGCGAACACCTGGTTCGCCAGCTTCGACTGCCCGTACGCGGTCGCCGGGTTGTAGCGGCGGTGCTCGGCGTTGGGGTCTTCGAGGTCGATCCGCGCGCCGGTGGCGGCGAGGCTCGACAGCGCGACGACGCGGGCGTTGCGGCCGCCGCGCAGGGCGGGCAGCAGCAGCCAGGTCAGCGCCGCGTGCCCGAGGTGGTTGGTGCCGAACTGCAGCTCGAACCCGTCGGCCGTGCGGCCGCGGGCGGTCGCCATCACGCCGGCGTTGTTGACGAGCACGTCGAGGGTGTCGCCGGTGCGTTCCCGCACCGCCGCGGCGGCCGCGCGCACCGACGCGAGCTCGCTCAGGTCCAGTGGGACGAGCTCGGGTTCGGCGCCCGCGGCGGCCGCTTTCACGGTCTCGAGTGCCTTGGCGCCGCGTTCGGCGGAGCGGCAGGCGAGGAGCACGCGGGCCCCCTTGCCCGCGAGCACCTGTGACGTGCGCAGGCCGAGCCCGGAGTTCGCTCCGGTGACCAGGACGGTCCGGCCGCTCTGGTCGGGGATGTCCGCTTCGGTCCAGCGCTGTGTCATGCGCTTACTTAACTCTGTTTACGCACTCGGCGCGAGCAACCGGCGCAGGTGTCCCATGACCGGACGGCGGCGGGTGGCCTCCGAGCGGTTCGCACGCAGGAGCGCTTCGAACGCGCGACCCACCTTGACGATCTCTTCGGCCGGTTCGCGCGGGTCGGCCAGCCCGGCCGTGACGGCGAGCATCCGCAGCTCGCCCTCGTGCATCCGGCGCAGCGTCGCGTGGCGCTCGTAGGCGCCGTCGAGGACCGCGCGCAGGTCGGTGTGCTCGGCGACGGCGGCGCGCCAGGCGCGGGTGACGGCGTCGACGTGGTCGCCGAGGCCGTCGGCGTCGTCCGGGTCGGCGACCTCGGAGCGCAGGCGGCCGCTCAGCGTGCGCGTCCACTGGTACTGCAGGGCGGTGAGGACGTTTTCTTCGGTGCCGAAGTGCTCTTCGGCACCGGGCACCTCCTCGAGCGGCAGCGGCTCGCCCGGGTTCCGGGCGGCCAGGCGGACGGTCGCTTCGAGGATTTCCTGACGTCGGTAGAAGTCGGTCCAGCTCATCGTGTGGCTCCCCTTCCGTGGCCCGGGTCATACCGCGGGTCTGCGGCATACTCCCGGTACGGACCTGACGCGCCGAACATACCATGAGTATGGAGAGCTGCTCCGGGCGTAAAGTTGTGAAGGTGGCGACAATGAGGTCCAGACGACTCGACTACTCCGAGTCGACCCGGTCCGCGCTGGTCGACAGCGCGGTCGAACTGTTCACCAAGCGGGGGTACGCGGGAACCTCGCTCGACGAAATCGCCAAACGCGCCCGGGTGACCAAGGGCGCGCTGTACCACCACTTCAGCGGTAAGCAGGCGCTGTTCGAAGCGGCGTTCGAGCAGGTGGAGAGCCTCGTCTACGACCGGCTCGACAAGATCATGACCGGCGGCGGCACGCCGTGGGAGCGCGCGCTCGCCGCGCTCAACGCGTTCTTCCGCGCCTGCCTCGACCCCGCCTACCAGCGGATCGCCATCCACGAGGCGCCGGTCGTGATGGGCTGGGAGCGCTGGCGCGAGGCCGAGGAGCGGTGCAGCTTCGGGCTCGTGCGGTCCGGCCTGCAGGCGCTGATCGACGCGGGCGAGGTCGAGCCGGTGCCGGTCGAGGTCACTGCGCGGCTGCTGTTCGGCGCGCTGTCGAGCGCGGCGACCGAAATCGCCGGTTCGCCCGATCCGAGGAAGGTCGGCGCGGAGATCGAGGACGTGATCGTCCGCATGCTGGTACGGCTGCGGCGCACGGAGCCCGACGTCTCTATAGGCTGATCTCGTGGACTTGAGGATCTTCACCGAGCCCCAGCAGGGGGCCAGCTACGACGATTTGCTGCGCGTCGCCAAGGCGACCGAAGCCGCCGGGTACGACGCGTTCTTCCGCAGCGACCACTACCTGAAGATGGGCTCGGCCGACGGCCTGCCCGGCCCGACCGACGCGTGGATCACCCTCGCCGGTCTGGCCCGCGAGACCAGCCGGATCCGGCTGGGCACGCTCGTCACCGCGGCGACGTTCCGGCACCCGGGACCGCTGGCCATTTCGGTGGCGCAGGTCGACCAGATGTCCGGCGGCCGCGTGGAGTTCGGCCTCGGCGCGGGCTGGTACGACGCCGAGCACGAGGCGTACGGCCTGACGCTGCCGCCGCTGAAGGAGCGCTTCGACCGCTACGCCGAGCAGCTCGAGATCATCACCGGGCTGTGGAAGACGCCGGCGGGTTCGACGTACTCGTTCGACGGCCAGTACTACAAGCTGTCCGAGTCGCCGGCGTTGCCGAAGCCGGCCCAGTCCCCGGCCCCGCCGGTGATCATCGGCGGCGGCGGCAAGAAGCGCACCCCGGCGCTGGCGGCGCGGTTCGCGGACGAGTTCAACCTGCCGTTCACCGACACCGAGACGGCGGCGGCGCAGTTCGCCCGCGTCGAGGCCGCGGCGGCGGAGATCGGGCGCGACCCGAAGGAGATCCTGCGGTCGGTGGCACTGGTGATCGGGGTCGGCCGGTCCGACGCGGAGGTCGCTCAGCGGGCTTCGGTGATCGGGCGGGACGTCGACGAGCTGAAGGCCAACGGGCTGGCCGGGTCGCCGGCGGAGGTCGTCGACCGGATCGGGCAGTGGCGGGAGAAGACCGGGATCACGCGGGTCTACCTGCAGCTGCTGGACCTTTCGGACCTGGACCAGCTCGAGCTGGTGGCCGCCGAGGTGGCGCCGCAGCTGGACTAGCGCCCCAATGTGGCGTTCGGTGCGTCCAACGCACCGAACGCCACATTGGGTGCGTTGGACGCAACCAACGCCACATTGGGGCGCTTGGTCAGTTCTGGAGGGCGAACGTGACGCCCGCCGCCTTGGGGGTCTCCGGGCGGGGCAGCCAGCGGTCCTCGCTGACCGGGAGTTCGCCTTCGAGGGCCGCCAGGACCGCGTCGCGGGCCAGGGGCAGCGCCGCCTCCACCGTCACCTCGCGCTGGAGCTCGTACGACAGGGACGTCACGCCCGCGTCGCGGATTCCGCAGGGCACGATGTTGTCGAACGCCGAGAGGTCCGCGTTGCAGTTGAGCTCGAAGCCGTGCATCGTCACGCCGCGCTGGACGCGGATGCCGATGGCCGCGATCTTGCGCTCGATTCCGCGCTCGTCCGCCGGGATCCAGACGCCGCTGCGGCCCTCGACGCGGCCGCTCGTCACGCCGAGCTGGTCGCACACGTGGATCAGCGCCTCCTCCAGGCGCCGCACGTAGTGGACCACGTCGATCGGGTCGGCGAGCTTCACGATCGGGTAGCCGACAAGCTGGCCCGGGCCGTGCCAGGTGATCTTGCCGCCGCGGTCGACGTCGATCACCGGGGTTCCGTCCGTCGGCCGGTCGGCCGGCTCGGTGCGCTTGCCCGCCGTGTACACCGACGGGTGCTGCAGCAGGAGCATCGTGTCCGGGGCGGTGCCGTCCGCCCGGGCCGTCAGGAAACCGCGCTGGAGCTCCCAGGCCTCGGTGTAGTCGATCGTGCCGATCTCGCGGACGTCGACGGGCTCGGTGCTGGCGCGGCAGGTGCGGGAAGAACTCACCCGTCGAGGCTACGCCCGTCACCCGGCGGAAGCAGCCGCAAGGCGCACGCTGAGAGCAGCCCGACACCGGTCACCGCCAGCACTGCGCCGATCGTGTCCGTGACCCAGTGCACGCCGAGCACGACACGGCAGGCCGCCGACAGCACCACCGCCACCGCGACCGCCGCCGCCACGCGGCGAAGCAGCCGCGGCCACAGCCACGCGCACAGCAGCAACAGGACGAACCCCGTGCTCGCCACCGACACCACGTGCCCGCTCGGGTAACTCAGGTCCGGGTAGTCGCGCGGCCGCTCGCGCAGGAAAACCGGCTTGGCCAGCAGGCTCGTCAGCCGGCACAGCACGAGCACGACGGCGAGCCGGACGCACAACCCCCGACGATCCCGGTGCCGCAGCGCCAGGGCCAGCAGCGCCATGCCGAGCACGTACGGCAGCACCGGGCCGAGGATGTCGCTGCCGATCTCCGCCACCTGCCCGAGCGGCTGCGTGTAGACGCCGTGCAGGGCGTTCGCCACCTGGGCGTCGAGGGTCATCGGCTGCCGCGCGACGCCGAGCCCGAGCGCGACGAACGCCGCCGCCAGCGCGAAGCCGACGACGAGCCAGCGCTTGAGCGGGACCGTCATGCCGCCGCGAGCGCGCTGTCCACGGTCGGGTGACGGAACGCGTAGCCGGACCGCTCCAGCACGGCCGGGACCGCGCGCTGCCCGAACAGCGCCATCTCCTCGCCGGCCTGGCCGAGCACGGCCTTGAGCGCGACCCCGGGCACCCACCACGGCGCGGGCCGGTGCAGCGCGCGGCCGACCGCGCGGGTGAACTCGGCGTTCGTCACCGGCGCCGGGCCGGTCAGGTTCACCGGCCCCGAGACGTCGTCGTGGGTCAGGACGTGGACGATCGCGCCCACCTCGTCCTCCAGGGCGATCCACGGCATGTACTGGCGGCCGTCGCCGAGCCGGCCGCCCAGGCACAGGGCGAACAGCGGGCGCAGCGTGCCGTACAGCCCGCCCTTCCTCGACAGGACCAGCCCGGTCCGGATCTTCACGACCCGCGCGTCCCCGGCACCCGCCGTCGCCGCTTCCCACCCTTCGCACAGCGAAGCGAGGAAGCCGCCGCCACGCGGCGCGGACTCGTCCACAGTGGACGCACCGGTGTTCCCGTAGTACCCGACGGCGGAGGCGTTGACGAGCACGCCGACGCCGTGTTCGGCCACGGCTTCGGCGAGCACCTCGGTCGGCTCGACCCGGCTGTCGACGAGCTGCTGCTTGCGCATCGCGCTCCACCGGCCGGGGAACAGCGGCCGGCCACCGAGGTTGACGACCGCGTCCACGCCCTCGAAGGCGCCGTTCGCGATGGTGCCCGACGGTGGGTCCCAGCGGAATTCGCCGCCCGCGCGGGCTTCCCGCCGCACCAGGCGACGGACCTCGTGGCCCTCGCGCCGCAGGCGTTCGCCCAGCGCCGACCCGATCAAGCCGCTCGCTCCGGCGATCAGTACTCGCATGCTTCGATCGTGGCCCATCAGGGTTCGAGGCGCACGCCCAGGTCCCGCGCGAAAGCGGGCAGATCGGAGAGGATCGCCACACCGAACGCGGCGAGCGGAACGTCCGGGAAGCCCGTGCCGGTGTAGCACATGGCGAGGGTCGCGCCGCCGATGGACAGGCCGAACGCCCGGTTGCCCGGCAGGACGCCGCCCTTGAACAGCACCGGTTCGCCCTCGTACCGCGCGCCGGAGCCCAGCTTCCGGCGCGCGAGCCCGGCGGCGGCGGTGTCGGCGGTGGCGAGGTGGCGGTGGAAGGCGAACAGCTCCGCGGCGGTGCCCCGGGCCGTCCCCCGCGTCCACGCCCGTTCCGCTTGCTCGGAGATCGGCTCGCCCCGCACCCGGTCGAGGACTTCCCGCCGGAACGCGGGGTCCCCGGTGAAGCGCTCGGTGAGATCCGTTTCGCCGGGGAAGTACGAGCGCAGGGTTTCGCCGCAGAACCAGCGCAGATCCGCGCCGGGCCAGCCGCCGCCCGCCGCCGCGACACGCAGGGCGTCGTCGCCGAGCCGGGCCCGCAGGTAGTCCGGCGCCGCGTTGTCGCTCTCGGAGATCATCGCCGTGGCGATCGCGTCGAGCGGCACGGTCCGCCCGGGATCGTGGGCGACGCCGAACTCGTCGCAGCCGACACCGAGCGCGGTCAGGGCCCGCCGGTGTGCGCCGGCGCCGCGCGGGCCGTCGCCTTCGAAGGGGTGGAACGCGTCCCAGTCGCCGACCCGGACCGGTTCCGCCGGGTCGAGCCCGCCCTCGGCGACGGCCGTCGTGTAGGCGAGCAGGTGGACGACCTTGACCGTCGAGGCCAGCACGCGCGGCACGTCCGCGTGGTGCGCCAGGTGGTGCCGTCCGTCGTCCGCGACGATCGAGACGTCGTCAGGGTGCTCCGCGAACCAGGTCATCGCGCCTCCTCCGGATACGGCGAAGGCCGCCACGGTATCCCGTGGCGGCCTTCGCCGGGGGTGCCTCAGAGGCCGAGTTCGCCCTCGAAGTTGCCCTCTTCCAGACGCTGCTTGATCGTCGTGAGGAAGCGGCCCGCGTCGGCCCCGTCCACCAGGCGGTGGTCGTAGGTCAGCGGCAGGTACGCCATCGAGCGGATCGCGATGGTGTCGTTGCCGTCGGCGTCCGCGATGACCACCGGGCGCTTGACGACCGCGCCGGTACCGAGGATGCCCGACTGCGGCTGCACGATGATCGGCGTGTCGAACAGCGCGCCGACGCTGCCGATGTTCGTGATCGAGAACGTGCCGCCCGACAGCTCGTCCGGCTTGATCTGGCCCGACCGCGCGCGGCCCGCCAGGTCGGCGATCCGGTGCGCGAGCCCGGCCAGGCTCAGCTCGCCGGCGTCGTGGATCACGACCGAGAGCAGCCCGCGCTCGGTGTCCACCGCGATGCCCAGGTGCACGGCGCCGTGGTAGGTGATCTCCTTCGTGTCCTCGTTGTAGGACGCGTTGACGTTCGGGTGCTGCTTGAGCGCCTCGACCGTGGCCTTCGCGAAGAACGGCAGGAACGTCAGGTTGACGCCCTCGCGCTCCTTGAAAGCCGCCTTCGCGCGCTGGCGCAGCTTGGCGATCTTCGTGACGTCGACTTCCTGGACCTGCGTGAGCTGCGCGGCGATCTGCAGCGACTCGCGGGTCTTGGTGGCCGTGATCTGGCGGATCCGGCTGGCCTTCTGGACCGTGCCGCGCAGCGCGGCGAGCTCCGGCGACACCGGGGCCGCGGGCCGCGCGGCCGGCGCCGACGGGGCAGCGGCCGGAGCGGCGGCGGGCGCGGGCGCCTGCTGCTTCTGCTTCTCCTCGGCCGCGGCCAGGACGTCCTGCTTGCGGATCCGGCCGCCGACGCCGCTGCCGGTCAGCGACGCGAGGTCGATGCCGTGCTCGGCCGCGAGCTTGCGGACCAGCGGCGTGACGTACGGGCCGTCCGCCGAGCCGTCCTTCGCCGCGGCGGCCGGGGCCGCCTGCGTGGCGGCCGCCGCCGGGGCGGCCTGCGGCTTCGGTTCCGGCTTGGGCTCGGGCTTGGTCTCCTGGACCGGCTCGGGCTTCGGCTCCGGCTTGGGTTCCGGCTTCGGCTCGGGCTTGGGCTCCGGCTTGGCCTCGGCCTTCGGCGCCGCGTTCGCGTCACCGATCACGGCCAGGACCCCGCCGACCTCGACGGTCTCGTCCTCGCCCGCGCGGATCTCCAGCACCGTGCCGGCCACCGGCGACGGCACCTCGGTGTCGACCTTGTCGGTGGAGATTTCGAGCAGCGGCTCGTCGACCTCGACCGAGTCGCCGACCGCCTTGAGCCAGCGCGTGACGGTGCCTTCGGTGACGCTCTCGCCCAGCTCGGGCAGCTTCACCTCGGTGCCTTCGCCGCCCGACGCCGGCGCGGTGTCCGGCTTGCTCGGGGCCTCGTCGGCGGCCTGCGGCTCCGGCTGCGAAGGCTCCGGCTCGGACTTCTGCTCTTCCTGCGCCGGGGCGGCCGAGGACTCCGGCACGCCGCCGGTGCCGTCGTCGATGACGGCGAGCTCGCCGCCGACCTCGACGGTCTCGTCCTCCTGGGCGCTGATCTTCACGACCGTGCCCGCCACCGGGGAGGGCACCTCGGTGTCGACCTTGTCGGTCGAGATCTCGAGCAACGGCTCGTCGACCTCGACGGTGTCGCCCTCCTGCTTAAGCCACCGGGTGACGGTGCCTTCGGTGACGCTCTCCCCGAGCTCCGGCAATGTGACGGAGTAGGCCATCGTTCGCTGACTCCTCTTCCAAGTTCTGCGTGGTCTGGATTCTGCTGGTGGGACGTCAGCTGTGCACGTGCAGCGGCTTCCCCGCGAGGGCGAGGAACGCTTCACCGAGGGCCTCGGTCTGGGTGGGGTGCGCGTGGATGAGCGGCGCGACGTCCTCGGGGAAGGCCTCCCAGCTGTAGATCAGCTGCGCTTCGCCGATCAGCTCGCCGACGCGGTCGCCGACCATGTGGACACCGACGACCGGGCCGTCCGGGGCCTTGATCAGCTTGACCCCGCCCGAGGTCTTGAGGATCTGGCTCTTGCCGTTGCCGCCCAGGTCGTAGGTGAACGTCGTGACGTCCGAGCCGTACTTGTCCTTGGCCTGCGACTCGGTCAGCCCGACCGACGCGACCTCCGGGTGCGAGTAGGTGACCCGCGGGATGCCGCTCTCGTCGATCACGCGCGGGTTCAGCCCGGCGATCTCCTCGGCGACGAAGATGCCCTGCTGGAAGCCGCGGTGCGCGAGCTGCAGGCCCGGGACGATGTCGCCGACGGCGAAGACGTTCGGCAGGTTCGTGCGCAGCCGCTCGTCGGTGAGGACGAAGCCGCGCTCGATCTTGACGCCGGCCTCCTCGTAGCCGTGGCCCGCCGAGTTCGGCCCGCGGCCGACGGCGACCAGCAGCAGGTCGGCCTCGATGGTCTCGCCGGACTCCAGCGAGACGCTCACGCCGTTGTCGTCCTGCTTCGCGCCGGTGAACTTCACGCCGGTCTTGAAGGCGATCTTGCGGCGGCGGAACGCGCGCTCGAGCTGCTTGGACGCGAACTCGTCCTCGTTCGGGACCAGCCGCGGCAGGGCCTCGACGATGGTGACGTCGACGCCGAAGGAGGCCCAGACGCTGGCGAACTCGACGCCGATGACGCCGCCGCCGAGCACCACGACCTTCTTGGGGACGTAGTCGAGGGCCAGTGCCTGCTCGCTGGCGATGATGCGGCCGCCGAGCTCCAGGCCGGGCAGCGTGCGCGAGTACGAGCCGGTGGCGAGGATGACGTTCTTGCCGGTGTAGCGGGTGCCGTCCACCTCGACGGTCGTGCCGCCGACGAACGTGCCGCTGCCCTCGACGAGGTTCACCTTGTGCGCCTTGGCCAGGCCCTGCAGGCCCTTGTACAGGCGGGCGATGATCCCGTCCTTGTACTTGTTGACCCCGGCGATGTCGATGCCCTCGAAGGCGGCCTTGACGCCGACCGCTTCGGCTTCACGGGTCTCGTCGGCGACCTCGGCGGCGTGCAGCAGGGCCTTGGTCGGGATGCAGCCCCGGTGGAGGCACGTCCCGCCCAGCTTGTCCTTCTCGATCAGCGTGACGGAAAGGCCCAGCTCGGCCGCGCGGAACGCCGCGGCGTAGCCGCCCGATCCGCCTCCCAGGATCACGAGGTCGGCGGAGGTGTCGGTCACTTCATTAACTCCTCGGCAAGCAGTGGGGTGATGCTCTGTCGTCGCCCGCGCGCCGGTATAACCGCGCGCGCGACACCGCCATCTTGTCACTACGCCGGACGGGGCTGCGAGCTAGCCGGGTGTGCGACGCCGACCACACGCGGAGTCCGGGATAATGAGTGGGGTAAGTCTCGGGAGGAGAGGTGGTCGAGGTGGGGCTCTTCGACTCGCTGCGCAGGCGGGCCAAGGGTGGACAGCGGGCCGGTACGCTGCGGAAAGCCAGCTCCGAGGACACCCGCCACCTCGACGAGTGGGCGGCCACGAGGCGGGGTGTCGAAGCGTTCGTGGAACCGAAGACCAACGTCACGGAGACCACTGTGGTGTTGATCGCCCATGACGGAGAGTGGACGCGCCGGCGCATCGCCAGCCTGGAGGCCGCGCAGCAGTTCGGCCACCGCCGCTCGATCCCGGTGTACGAGGTCGCGCGCGTCGGGTACCCGAAGCGGATGCGCGAGTACACCGAGCGGAAGAAGCGCGGGCAGGTCTAGAGCTCGAGCCGGCCGACCACCTCGCCGTGGTGGGTCTGGCCGGTGGGCCGGAAGCCCAGCTTGAGGTAGAACCGTTCCGGGCCGTCGTCGCCCGGGAGCCACAGCACCGTCGCGACCTTTTCGCCGCGTCTTTTCGCCTCGTCGAGCACGGCTTCGACGGCGAACCGGCCGTAGCCGCGGCCCTGCACGCAGGCGCCGACGTTGAGCCGCCAGATCCCGCAGCGGAAGAAGTCGAGCTCGGCTTCCGGGTTGAAGCAGCCCATCACGAACGCGACGGGTTCGCCGTCGGCGGCGATCACCCGCGGCCAGGCGATCTCCGGCTGGGTGTAGGCCTCGGCGAGCGAGACGGCGACGGGGGCGACGAACTTCTTCTGGTGCGGCTGGACAGCCAGCTGGCACGCGGCGGCGACGTTGTCCGGGGTGATCTTCTCCACGGTGAGGATGGTCACCGGGCCCAACTTACGTGGCCTGGGCGAGCAGGGTGGCGTGCCGGCCCAACACCGCCCGGAAGGACGCGTGGACCGTGGTGCCCAGGACGGGGTCGACCTCGACGACGTGGCCTGCCGAAAGCAGCAGGACCGCGGGTTCGCTGAGGATGACCACGCCGTTCTCGCTGCGCAGGTCGGCCGTGCCGAGCAGGCGTGGGAAGACCACGTCGGCGGGGAGGCCGTCGCAGGTGCGGAGGAAGTCTCGGAGGTCTTCCGGCAGCTCGACGCCCAGGCGGAGCTCGGCCGAGCGGATCGCCGCGTCGGATGCCGGCGGAGGCGCCGCCGGACCACCACGCAAACGCAGGATCGAGGCGATCAGCTCCGGCCAGCCGCCCAGGTCGAGGGGGTATCGCTCGTGCAACGCCGCGATCAGCGCGCCCGCGCACGTCGGCGCCCAGTCGCGCAGGCCGAGCGGGTCCGCGCCCGCCACCAGTGCCGGGGCCAGCGCCCGGGTGGCCGCCGGCGCCGCCACGTCCGGATGCGGCCCGGCGAGGGACGCCCACCGCTCCAGGTCGCCGTCGGCGAGGGCCGTGCGGACGCGGTCGGGCCGTGATGGCGCCATCTGCCGCACCACTTCCGCCACCGGGCCCGGCGGGAGCACACCCTCCAGATCGGAGACCGGCCGACGCAACGCCGTGGCGTGCGTGCGTTCCTCGACGTCCAGGTCGAGCGGCGGCAGGCCCGCCGCCCAGTCCGGACGCGCGCCGCGGGCCTCGAAGAGCATTGCCCACGCGCGGGCCCGGACCGGGTCCGCGGCCAGTGCGGTCACCGGCCGCTCGGTCCGGGCCTGCCACTGCGTGACCAGCCGGTCGGCTTCGTCGAGGGCGCCGGAGACCGCGAGCAGCAAGGCCGCGTAGCCCACCTGGTCGTCGACGCGTGCTTCGGGCGCCGTCAGGACGTCGCGGACCGCCGCTTCGAGGTAGTCCTGCACCCCACGGACCCTAGCCGAGCGCCTGCTTCGCGCCCGGGTGCAGCGGGACCGGGTCGGTCTGCGTCGCCAGCTGCTTCGAAATCTCCTTCGCCGCCGGGTGGACCTTCGCCAGCTCCGCCTGCTTGTCGAAGATCAGCTTCGTGATCGCGCACGCGTTGCCCGCGGGGAAGTCCTCGCGCACCAGCAGCAGGTTGGGCACCACGACCGTCGGCACGTCCGCGGGCTGCCCGTACGCCGCCTTCGGGATCACCGCCTGGTCGTAGACCGGGTTGACCTCCTTGAGCTTCGGCAGCTGCGGCGTGATGTCGAGGAACTTCACCTTGTCCTTCAACGCCGTCGTGATGTCGGTGATCTGCGCGGTCGGCAGGCCGCCGGACCAGACGAGCCCGTCCAGGGTGCCCGCCTTCATGCCGTCCGCCGTCTTGGCCAGGTCGAGCCGCTGGGCCTGGACGTCGGTGTCCGGCTTGAGGCCAGCCGCCTGGAGCAGGCGGTTCGCGATCACCTCGGTGCCCGACTTCGGCGAGCCCGTCGAGATCCGCTTGCCCTTCATGTCCGCGACGCTGTTGATGCCCGCGTCCGTGCGCACGAGCACCTGCGTCGAGTTCGGGTAGATCCGGGACAGGGCCTGGACTTTCTGCGGCTTGCCGTCGAAGGCGCCCTTGCCGTTCACCGCGTCCGCCGCGGTGTCGGCCAGCGAGAACGCGACGTCGTAGTTGCCGGCCACCAGCTGCTGGATGTTCTGCACCGACGCCCCGGTTTCCGAAGCCGTCGCACGGAGCTTCGTGGAATTGCTGATCAGCTGGGCGAGCCCGCCGCCCAGCACGTAGTAGACGCCGCCGCTGTTGCCGGTGGCGATCGTGATGCGGCCTTCGCCCGCTTCGCAGGACTGGGTCGCACCGCCCGGGGCGGCCTGGTCGGTCTGCTGCTTCCCGCCGCAGCCGGTGACGGCCAGAGCGAGCACCGCGGCTGCGGCGACTGCGCGTTTCATGCTGTCCTCCTCTTGATCACGGCGTGGGTTCCCAAGGCGGCGAGGCCGCACCCGGCACCGATCGCGATCGGCACCGGCTCCAGGTAGAGCAGGCACAGGGCGGCGGGCACGAACAGCAGCCGGACCGGGAGACCGACCGGTCCGAACAGCCAGCCGCCGGTGACCACCGCCAGCGCGGCGACGGCGAGCGCGGACACCGCCGCCACCCACAGCACGGTGAGCGCGTCGGACTCCAGCAGCAGCGCGGCGCCGTTGTCGGTCAGCACGAAGGCGATCGGCACCAGGAACGCCGGGAGGGTGTACTTCCAGCACTGCCACATGGTCCCGAGCACCGAACCGCCGGTGATCGCCGCCGAAGCCACCGCGGCGAGCGCGGTCGGCGGCGTGACCTCCGAGAGCACGGCGTAGTAGAAGATGAACATCGCGCGTTCGGCGTCGGCGACGCCGAGCGTCTCGAGCGCGGGGCCGATCACGACCCAGGCGATGATGAAGCTCGCGGTCACCGGCACGGCCAGCCCCAGCACGCCGACGGCGACCGCCGAGAGCAGCACGGTCAGGACGAGGATCAGCGTGCCGTTGTCGGTGAGCGCGCCGGCCAGTTCCACCAGCGCGTCGGCGAGTTCGAGGCCCAGCCCGGTCTTCGTGATGGTCGAGGTGATGACGCCGGCCGCCGCGCACACCGCGATCACCGGCAGCGCGCCCCGGACGCCGGCCGACAGCGCGTCGACCATGTCCTCGGCCCAGCCGCGCACGTCGTGGCGCCGGGCGATGAGGGCGAACAGCGCGGCGACGCCGGTGGCGTAGACGACCGCGGCGAACGGCGGGATGTCGAGGGCGAGGAAGACGACGATGATCGCCAGCGACAGGAAGTGGTACCCGCCGCGCAGCAACAGTTTCCAGGGATCGTCGTGCGGCACGTCGACGGCTTCGGCCTTGAAGCGCCGCGCGTCCGCCTCCATCGCGAACACGATGCCGAGGTAGTAGAGCAGCGTCGGGACGGTCGCCCAGATCAGCACCTTCAGGTACGACGTCTGCAGGTATTCGGCGATGATGAACGCCGCCGCGCCGAGCGTCGGCGGCGAGAGGATGGCCCCGATCCCGGCCGCGGCGAGCAGCCCGCCCGCGTTTTCCTTGGGGTAGCGGGCTTTCCTGAGGATCGGCCAGGTGATCGAGCCGAGGCTGACGGCGGTCGCGGTGCCGGAGCCCGACACCGTGCCGAGCAGGAAGCCCGACAGCACGGTGGTCCGGCCGGGCGCGGTCCGTGACTTCCGGAAGGCGGCGAAGGAGATGTCCACGAAGAACTGCCCGGCGCCGGAGGCGTTCAGCACCGCCCCGTAGAGGGTGAAGAGCACGATGTAGCTCGCCGCGACGTCCAATGGCGTGCCGTAGAACCCGCTGGCGTCGTTGAAGAGCGCGTTGACGATCTGGCTGAAGTCGATGCCCGCGTGGGCGATGCCCCAGTTCTGCGGGAGGAAGCCGCCGTAGTAGGCGTAGGCGAGGAAGAGCAGGCAGACGATCGGCAGCACCAGGCCCGTGGTGCGGCGGGTGGCTTCGAGGATCAGCACCAGCAGCAGCGCGCCGGCCACGATGTCGAGCGGGGACAGGGTGCCCTGGCGGTTCAGGAAGTCGTCGTAGCCGACGAGCACCGGGTAGAGACCGACGGCCAGCGCGGTGCCGGCGAGCGCCCAGTCCGTCCAGCCGGGATCGTCGCGGCCGCGCAGCCGCGGGCGGTAGCAGAGGAAGACCAGCGGGAGCGTCACGCCGAGGAAGAGGACCAGGTAGAACTGGTTGCCCTTGGCGAACGGGAAGAACACCTGCTTGAGCACGAGGACCGCGACGGCGAGGGCGACGAAGTAGACGACGCGGTCGGGGACCCCGGTCAGCTTCCGCGCCGGGCGTTCCTCGTCGTGCTCGGCGGCGATTTCGGCGGGGGAGTCGCGGTCCACCGGCTCGGTCGTCACCCGGTCACCGTACGGTGTCCCGGATCACACCGAAAGCGGCAATTCGATCACCGGCCCCATGCGCCCCAATGTGGCGTTCGGTGCGTCCAGCGCACCCAATGTGGCGTTCGGTGCGTTGGACGCAACCAACGCCACATTGGGGCGTTTGGGACTCAGCCGTTGGCGGCGATGTCCGCCAGGATCGCGGCGATCGAGCGGACCGGGACGCCGGTGCCGCCCTTGCCGGTGTAGCCCCACGGCGAACCCGTGTTGAACGACGGGCCCGCGATGTCGATGTGGACCCAGTCGAGGCCGTCGGCGACGAACTCGCGCAGGAAGATCCCCGCCGCGAGCATGCCGCCCCAGCGGTGGCCGGTCACGTTGGCCAGGTCGGCCAGGCGCGAGTCGAGGTCGGCGCGCAGTTCCTCCGGCAGCGGCATGGCCCAGCCGTTTTCGCCGGTGGCCTGCATGATCGTGGCGACGCGGTCGCGGAAGTCCTCCGAGCCCATCACGCCGGCGGTGCGGTTGCCGAGCGCGACGACCTGGGCGCCGGTCAGCGTCGAGGTCTCGATCAGGTAGTCCGGGTTCTCCTCGGCCGCGCGCACCATGGCGTCGACCAGGACCAGCCTGCCCTCGGCGTCGGTGTTGAGGACCTCGACCGTCTTGCCGCCGTACATCGTCAGCACGTCACCCGGGCGGTACGACGTCCCGGACGGCAGGTTCTCCGCCAGCGGGATGTGCGCGACGACTTCCAGGGGGTACTTCAGCTTGGCGGCCAGCACGACCGACGCGAGCACGCCGGCGGCGCCGGACATGTCCGAGGTCATGTGGTCCATGTTCGCGGCCGGCTTGAGCGAGATGCCGCCCGAGTCGAACGTGATGCCCTTGCCGACCAGCGCGACCTTCTTGGCGGCCTTGGCCGGCTTGTACGCCAGGCGCAGCAGCCGCGGCGGGCGCGACGAGCCGCCGCCGACGCCGAGGATGCCGCCGAAGCCCTTGCGCTTGAGGGCCTTCTCGTCGAGCACCTCGAACTCGAGGCCGTTGTCCTCGGCCAGCTTCTTCGCGCGGTCGGCGAAGGAAGCCGGGTAGAGGTCGTTCGGCGGGGTGTTGATCAGGTCGCGGGCGACGATGACGGCCTCGGCGATGCTGCCGGCCGCCTTGAGCGTCGCCTTGTGCTCGCGGGCGGTGCCACCGGCCGGGCTCGCGAAGTCGGCCTTCGCGAGCGGGGCGTCGCCCTTCTCCGAGCGGTAGGCGGTGAAGACGTAGGAGCCGAGGATCGTGCCCTCGACGGCGGCCTGCAGGTCGATCTCGGACAGCGTCACGAGCGCGCGGTCGGTGCCGGCCAGCGCGCGGCCGGCGGCGCCCGCGGCGCGGCGGACCTGCTCGGGGGTGACGCCGCCGTCCGCCTTGCCCAGGCCGACGGCGAGCACGACACCGGCCGGGAGCTTGCCCAGCGTCGGGACCTTGACGACCTCTTCCGCCTTGCCGCTCGCGCCGAGCGTGGCCAGCAGGCCGGCGAGCCTGCCGTCGAAGGCGGCGTCCACGGCGGCGGCACCGGGAGCGAGCACCGGACCGTCCTCGCCGGCCACGGTGCCGATGACGACAACATCGGCGCGCGTCTTGGCCAGTGCCTCCCCGGTGTTGTCGGACAGGGCGAGCTTGGGCACGGTCACTTCTGGCTCCTCGCGCGTTCTCGGTGGTACCGGGCACCGGCCCGGTCGGGATCGTGAGCCATGCTAATGACGACGAAATCGCGGGTGAACACAGGTACGGGAGGGCTGCGTGCGGCTGGGTGGCGGGCTGCTGGTGCTGCTGGCGGCCGGGGCGGCGGGTGCGGGCTGGTGGCTGCTCGCCGGGCTGGTGCTCGCGGCGGTGGCCGCCGGCGTGTCGGCGCGGGTGCCGGAACCGGGGGACGCGCTGGTGGAGCGGGTGGCCGTGGCGGTCGCGCGGCTGGCGGAGGTGACGATCTACGCCATGGCGTTCGGCGCCTACGTCGTGCCAGGGCACCGCGAGGCGGCGGCCGCGGCGTTCGTCGTCGTGGTGACCGGCGTGGGGTTCGCCGGGCTGAAGATCCCGACCTTCGTCGTACGCGCCGCCTGCGGGCTGCTGCTCGTCGCGGGGCTGGTGCTGGTCGGCGTGTGCGTGGCCGTGCCGCCGGTGGCGACGGCAGGCGGCGGCCCGCGGCCCCCGGACTTCGCGGGCGTGCTCTTCGTGGCCGTGCTGGCGCTGCCGTTCCTGCAGCCCGCCGGACGCGGCAAGGCCGGGCTGCGCGTCCTGCTGCTCGGCACGGTCGCCCTGCTGGCCGGCTTCGCCGCGCTCTACCAGCTCGGCGCGGTCCGGCTCGGGCTGTCGCTCACCTCGCTGCGCGACCTGCTGTCCGCCGCCGACGCCGACGCGCTGCAGCCGGTGCTCACGGTCGTCGCCGTGCTCGCGACGGTGCTGCCGGCGCTCGCCGCGGGCGTGGAGGTCCGCGAGCGAACCGGGTGGCCGGGGCTCGCGGGCAGCGCCGTCGCGGCGGTGGCCGCGTTCTTCCTGCCGGTGCTGCCCGTGCTCGTCGTCGCGGGACTGGCGGTCGTGTTCGAGCTGCTACTGGGCGTACGCGCGCGCAGGTACAGTGGGTCGCGTGAGTGATCGACGCTGGCGGCCGGGGGAGACCGTGGTCGAGCGGTTCCACCGCCCCGACGGCTCGATCGGCCAGGTCCACCCGCTGCGCGTCCTCGAAGACGACGGCCGCGTCCTGCGCGCCTGGCTGCCGGCCGGCACGCCGATCATCGGCAGCAGGCTCGCCGACGGCCGCCTGATGCGGGACGCCCCCCTGGAGGAGCGGTTCCGCATCCCGCGGGTGGCGGTGCCGGACTCCTGGCACGGCGCGTCGACGCTGCGCCGGATCCCCGAAGACGAGTGGTCGTCGGTCTGGTGGTTCTTCGACCTCGAAGGCCGCTTCAAGAACTGGTACGTCAACCTCGAGATCCCGCTGGGTCGCACGGCGGGCGCGGTCGACCGGATCGACGGCGTGCTCGACGTCGTCGTCGAGCGCGACGGCAGCTGGCGCTGGGACGACGAGGACGAGGCCGAGGCCGCGATCGAGGTCGGCCGCCTGACGCTCGAGCAGTTCGACCGGCTGCGCGCCGAAGGCGAGCGGATCGGCGCGCTGGCCGAACGCGGCACCTACCCGTTCGACGGCACGGACACCGACTTCCGCCCGGACGAGGGCTGGCCGGCGCCGGAGCTGCCGGCGGAGCTCAGCCCGCGGTCAGGAGAAGGATCAGCGCCAGCACGGCGTTGACGACCGCGAGGATGACGACCGACTTCGTCGGGAGCACCTTGGGGAACGCCTTGCCGTGGATCTTGCGCCACCACACGACGCCGAAGACGCCGCCGACCAGGCCGAGGAAGCCGCCGAACCCGCTGTCCAGCACAGCCCAGCCGACCATGCCGAGCAGGCCGACGCCGAAGGTCAGCAGCACCGCGGCGACGAAGGTCTTGACGTCGGCGCCGGTGGACTTGGGCCGGGGGACCGGCTCAGTGGAGTAGCTCACGCCGTCATCCTAGAGTCATCGGGGCGCGGGCGCGGGAGACCCGGAACAGTGGGACTTCCGACTAACGCGCCTCCAACCAAAGGGTATCGTCTAGCCATGACGACCACGACGCAGTTCGCCCATGTCCCGCACCCGAGTCCTGCGAGCGCGGACCGTGTCGCGGAGGTACTCACCGCTCCCGGGTTCGGGCTGCACTTCACCGACCACATGGTCACCGTCAAGTGGTCGAAGGACCGGGGCTGGCACGAAGCCCAGGTCGGCCCGTACGCCCCGTTCACCCTCGACCCGGCGACGTCGGTGCTGCACTACGGCCAGGCCATCTTCGAGGGTCTCAAGGCCTACCGCCAGCCGGACGGCTCGATCGCGTCGTTCCGCCCGGACGCCAACGCCGCGCGGTTCCGGCAGTCGGCCGAGCGGCTCGCCATGCCGCAGCTGCCCGAAGAGGTCTTCGTCGAGTCGCTGCGGGAGCTCATCGCCGTCGACGGCCGGTGGGTGCCCACCCGGCAGGGTGATTCGCTGTACCTGCGGCCGTTCATGATCTCGACGTCCACCGGGCTCGGCGTCAACAGCCCGGCCGCCGACTACGTGTACACGGTCATCGCGTCGCCGGCAGGCTCCTACTTCGCGGGCGGCGTGAAGCCGGTCAGCGTCTGGCTGTCCACCGAGTACGTCCGGGCGGCGCCCGGCGGCACCGGCGCGGCCAAGTGCGCCGGCAACTACGCGGCGTCGTTCGTGGCGCAGGCGCAGGCCGTCGAGAAGGGCTGCGACCAGGTCGTGTGGCTCGACGCGGTGGAGCGGCGCTGGGTCGAGGAGATGGGCGGGATGAACCTGTTCTTCGTCTTCGGCTCCGGCGAGAACGCCCGGGTGGTCACGCCCGAGCTGACCGGTTCGCTGCTGCCCGGCGTCACCCGCAAGTCGTTGCTGCAGCTGGCTTCGCGGCTCGGGTACAAGGTCGAAGAGCGCCGGATCTCCACCGACGAGTGGGAGAAGGCGGCGGCCTCGGGCGAGCTGACCGAGACGTTCGCCTGCGGCACCGCGGCGGTGATCACGCCGGTCGGGCACGTCAAGCACGGCGGCGGCGAGTTCACGATCGCCGACGGGCAGCCGGGTGCGCTGACGATGAAGCTGCGCGAAGAGCTGACCGGGATCCAGGAGGGCACCCGCCCCGACCCGGACCACTGGATGGTCAAGCTCGGTTGATCCCGACACCCTATGCGTATCTGCCTCATCGATGAGGCAGATACGCATAGGGTCGGCGAACCGCTTTTCGTGGTTCAGGAGGCGGGTGCGGCGATGAGCGGGCCGGAGACGCCGGCCTGCTCGTGGGTGGCCGTCTCGGCGAGGACGCGGGCGGCCATCATCAGCAGCGGCAGCGCGGTCACCGCGCCGGTGCCTTCGCCGAGCCGGACGTCCAGTTCCAGCAGCGGGCCCAGGTCGAGGTGCTCCAACGCCAGCGCGTGCGCCGGTTCGGCCGTCCGCTGGCCCGCGACCCACCAGCGGCGGGCGCCGGGGGCGAGGTCTTCGGCGACGAGCGCCGCGGCGCAGGCGACCAGGCCGTCGAGCACCACCGGTGTGCGGCGGGCCGCGGCCTGGGCGAGGAAGCCTGCCATCGCGGCGATGTCCGCGCCGGCCGTGGTGCGCAGCAGGTCGACCGGGTCGGCGAGCACCGCGCGGGCCCGGCGCAGGGCGTCGCGCACGGCGGCGGCCTTGCGCATCCAGGCGTCGTCGTCGATGCCGGAGCCGCGGCCGACGACGGCGACCGGCTCGCTGCCGGTCAGCGCCGCCACCAGCACCGATGCCGGTGTGCTGTTGCCGATCCCGAGGTCGCCGGGGATGAGCAGGTCGGCCCCGCCGTCGACCTCGGCGTCGGCGATCGCGATCCCGGCGCGGATCGCCTTCCGCACCTCGTCGGCGGTCAGGGCGTCCTCGACGTCGATGGAGCCGGAGCCGCGGCGGACCTTGAACTCGCCGATCGAGCGGGTCGCGGGGGCTTCGGTGTCGACGGCCAGGTCGACCACGCGCACGCTCGCGCCCGCGGCGGCGGCCAGGACGTTGATCGCGGCCCCGCCGGTGAGCATCGTGCCCAGCAGCTGCGCGGTGACCTCGGCGGGATAGGCGGAGACGCCCTTGACGGCGATGCCGTGGTCACCGGCGAAGACGACGACGCGCGGCCGGGTGAACGGCCGCGGCGGCGACTGCCCCTGGCAGGCGGCGATCCAGACGCCCAGCTCTTCGAGCCGCCCGAGCGAACCGGCGGGCTTGACGAGCTTGTCGTGCAGGGCGATCGCCGCGGAGCGGGCATGGTCGTCGGGCGGGGTGATCTCGGGGAACTCGATGTTTTCCGGCTCCACACCAGGCCCTTTCTCTCCCACGGCAACGCTGTGGCCAACCTACCGGGAAGGGCCGGGCGGCGGTCTCGCGGCTCGTCGCCCGCGAAACACAGGCGGCCGGGTCGCCGCCGTGCTGCTGCACGGCGCGGCCCGGCCGCTGGGTCCACCCCGAGCTGGTCGGTGCGGCGTCGGCCCGGACACGCGAGGACGGGGGGGCTGTGGCCGGGCCTGGCCGCGGACGACGTCGAGGTGGATGCCGGGCACCCGGATCGGCCGGGTGCCCGGCGCGATCCGCGTCCAGAGGCCTCGGGGCTTCCGGACCGGACCGCAGTCGAAGGCCTACGGGTAGGCCGAGTGCGAAGGCTTCATCGGAACGGACAGTCGCTGCCGCACGGACTTCTCCTTAGCTGTCGATGCGCCTGTCAGGCGCACGCGGGCGGGCCGCCGCCGTCGTCTCCTTCCGTGGGCGTCCCGGTCGGCCGGATGGTGACGTCCCGCCGCAGCTCGGCCGGGATCCGGCAGTCCGGCTGTGGCCGGAGTGCCTGCAGCGGGGCGCCCGGGGTGCCGGGCTCCGCCAGGGTGAGCACCGCCCGCAGCGTCCACACCGGGGTGGCGTGGTACTGCCAGGTGACGACCCGGGGGTGGAACACGTCCGTGCCCGGGAAGGTCGGCACGCGGTAGGCGCTGGCGCGGTGCTCGTCGCGGAGGATGATGACGTCCGCACAGGTCGGCCAGCGGTGCACGGCCGCGTAGATCTCCGGTGCCTCGCGGCCGCCGAACAGGTGCAGCACCCATTTGCGGCGCCGGAGCTCCTCGAGGAGTTCCTCGAGGCCCTGGCCGCTGGATCCGGAGTGCGGTGTGGGCGGGGACACACTTTCGAGGGTAACTTGCGTACTAGAGCACAGTCCAGTGCGTGTACTAGTACACCTGAGTGGTTCTGAACAGGCCTTTGTGGGACACCCCCCGGCGTGCTAGAACACTTGTGCGTGTTGTCCCTGTGAGGAGCCGCCTTGCCCACCCTCGACCGCCCTGAGCCGCCGTACCTGCAGATCGCGGGCCGGATCCGTGACGACATCCTGTCCGGCCGGCTGCAGGAGGGCGATGCGGTGCCATCCGCCCGCGAGATCGCGCGCACCTGGACCGTCGCCATGGCGACGGCCACCAAGGTGCTGGCCACGCTGCGTTCGCAGGGCCTCGTGCGGCCCGTGCGCGGCGTCGGCACGGTCGTCGACCGCGGCGGCCTGCACCGCACGGCCCGTGACCGGTCCGCCGCCTCGGCGCGGACCGGCCGGATCTACCCGCCGGGCCACTACGCGGTGATCCGCGCGGCCGGCCTCGAACCGGCGACCGAACGCGCCGCGGCCGCACTCGGCCTGGACGCGGGCGCCCCGGTGATCCGCCGCCGGCGTACCACCTACGGTCCCGACTCGCGGCCGCTGTCGACGTCGACGTCGTGGTTCGACGGCGCGCTGTCGGCCAAGGCGCCCGCGCTGCTGGTGGCGGAGCGGATCGTCGAAGGCACCGCGGCCCACGCGGCCGCCCGGCTGGGCACGAAGATCGCGACGACGCAGGAACGGCACGCGGCGGGCCGCGCGGGCGAGGAGGAGGCGGCCGAGCTGGGGCTGCCCGCCGGGTCGCCGGTGCTGCTGGGCCGGAGCACCTTCCTGGCGGCCGACGGGACGGTCGTCGAGTACGGTGAGTCCGCCGCCTTGCCCGACCACTGGGTTTTCTACGAGTACACGACTGAGGACGGCGAATGAAGCACATCCACGCGGGCAAGGTCCGTGACCTGTACGAACTCGACGGCGGGGACATCCTGCTGGTCGCGTCCGACCGCGTCTCGGTCTACGACGTCTCGCTGCCGACGCCGATCCCGGACAAGGGCAAGCTGCTCAACCAGCTGTCGGCCTGGTGGTTCGACCGGATGGCCGACGTCGTCCCGAACCACGTCGTGTCGACCACGGACGTGCCCGAGGAGTTCGCCGGCCGCGCGATGCGCTGCAAGCCGCTGAAGATGGTCCAGGTCGAGTGCATCGCCCGCGGCTACCTCGCCGGCCTGGGCCTGCGCGAGTACCAGCGCGACGGCAAGATCTCGGGCGTCGCGCTGCCGCCGGGCCTGGTCGAGGGCGACAAGCTGCCGGAGCCGATCTTCACGCCGACGACGAAGATCTCCGACACCGGCCACGACGAGTTCATGACCTTCGAGGAGGTCATGAACGAGATCGGCGAAGACACCGCGAAGCGGCTTCGCGAGCTGACGCTGGAGATCTACACGAAGGGCGCGGAGCACGCGGCCGCCCAGGGCGTCATCATCGCGGACACGAAGCTGGAGTTCGGCTTCGACGCCGACGGCACGCTGACCCTCGGCGACGAGGTCCTGACGTCGGACTCGTCGCGGTTCTGGCCGGCCGACGAGTGGGAGCCGGGCCGTGCGCAGCACGCGTTCGACAAGCAGTTCGTGCGCGACTGGTCGCGGACGACGGGCTGGGACCAGACCCCGCCCGGGCCGGAGATCCCCGCGGACATCGTCGAGCAGACGCGGCAGCGCTACACCGAGGTCTACGAGCGGATCACGGGGAAGACCTGGGTCCGTGGGTGAGTACGACCCGTACCGGCTGATCGACGACGTCGAAAGCCTGCTCGTCTCGCACGGGCTGTCGCCGGCGCGCGTGCCCGGCCGCGGCGGCGACCGGCTGGCGGGTGCCAGCCGGCTGCTGCGCGGGTTCGGCCTGGAGCCCCGGATGGCACCCGAGGACGCGTTCGACCTCGGGGTGCCGTTCCAGGGGCGGATCAACCAGGCTGAAACACTCAAAGACTAGGGGCTCTTGGTCAGGCCGGCGTCGCGCTCGACGACGTCACCGAGGACGTCGTCGATGGCGGTGAGCAGGTCTGCGTCGAGCTTCTGGCCGGCGGCCTTGACGTTCTCGTGCACCTGCTCGGGGCGCGAAGCCCCGATGATCGCCGAGGCGACGTTCGGGTTCTGCAGCACCCACGCGACGGCCAGCTGCGCGAGGCTCAGCCCGGCCTGCTCGGCGAGCGGTTCGAGCTGGGCGACGCGCTTGAGGACGTCCTCGTCGAGGAAGCGGGCGACCATGTCGGCGCCGCCCTTTTCGTCGGTGGCGCGCGAGCCTTCGGGGTAGGCCTGGCCGGGCTTGTACTTGCCGGTGAGCACGCCCTGCGCGATCGGCGACCAGACGATCTGGCTCAGGCCTTCGCGCTCGGAGGTGGGGATGACCTGCTCTTCGATGACGCGCCAGAGCATGTTGTACTGCGGCTGGTTCGACACGAGCGGGATGTGCAGCTCACGCGCGAGGGCGGCACCGCGGGAGATCTGCTCGGCGGTCCATTCGGAGACGCCGACGTAGAGGACCTTGCCCTGGCGCACGAGGTCGGCGAAGGCGACCATGGTCTCTTCGAGCGGGGTGTGCCGGTCGAAGCGGTGCGCCTGGTAGAGGTCGACGTAGTCGGTGCCGAGCCTGGTCAGCGAGGCGTGCGCCGACTCCATGATGTGCTTGCGGGACAGGCCGCGGTCGTTGGGCCCCTTGGGGCCGGTGGGCCAGAAGACCTTGGTGAAGATCTCGAGGCTTTCCCGCCGCTGCCCCTTCAGGCCGCGGCCGAGCACCGACTCGGCGGCGGTGTTGGCGTAGGCATCGGCCGTGTCGAAGGTCGTGATGCCGGCGTCGAGGGCGGCCTGGATGCAGGCACGGGCCTGGTCTTCCTCGACCTGGGAACCATGGGTGAGCCAGTTCCCGTACGAGATCTCACTGACGTTGAGGCCGCTACGGCCGAGACGACGAAACTCCATGGCCGCGAGCTTAGGCGGTAATCGTTTGCTTTGCTAACGACCTGGAGTGACTCCAGGCACGCCGGGGTCGCCGGATGTCATGAACGACTCTTTCATGACGTCCGGTGACATGAACGACTCTTTCATGACGTCCGGCCGGCGGTCGTGGACAGCAAGAAGCCGGGTGGAGGCTCGCTCCACCCGGCTTCTCGAAACCAGCTCAGTTGGGGATCGGGTCCCCCGGCTTCAGCCGCGGCTTCGGCATCCGCAGCCGGCGGATCTGGGACGCCCGCACGAACGCGTACCAGCCGATCGAGCGGCCGTTCACCGCTTCCTTCGGGAACTTCTCGCGGACCAGCTTCGCGATCTTCCGGCCGTTGACGAAGCCCTCGATCGCCATCACCAGCAGCATCGCCGTGCACAGCAGGGTGATGTACGACTGCACCTGGGGCAGCGGCACCAGCAGGGCCAGGAACACCACGATCGCCAGCGGCATGAACAGGCCGAGCAGGTTGCGGCGGCTGTCGACCAGGTCGCGGACGTACCGCTTGACCGGCCCCTTGTCGCGCGGCAGCAGGGCGCTGTCGTCGCCGCGCATCATCGCGTCGCGGCGGGCCTTGGCGGCCGCGCGGCGGTCTTCCTTGGTCTGGGGGTTCGCCTTGCGCAGTTCCTTGTTGCGCTTCATCGCCTCGCGCATGGTGGTGGGCGGCGGCGCCACCGGGCCGCGGCGCTTCGCCTCTGCCTCGCGGCGCTTCGGCGTAGCCTTGCCCTTACCGGGCGTGTACGCCTTGCCGGCGACGTCGACGGCTTCGGTCGTCTCCGGCTCGTCGGCGGCGGTGTCTGTGGTGCTTCGGCGCAGGAACCTCACCTCACCAGGGTATTGCAGGCGTCACGCCGCCGGTAAGCAGGGCGATCCATGTGCGACCATGGTGGGGGAACAGATCGGACGCCCCGGGTGTTGAACACGTCAGCACGAGGAGTATCCGCAGCGAGTTCGACTTTGATGAGGAGTGCCATGACGACCGCTGAGCACGCCGGCGCGACGCAGGCCGAGACCGCCGAGGAGACCCACGGCGTCACGTTGACCGACGCCGCGGCTTCCAAGGCGAAGGCCCTGCTCGAGCAGGAGGGCCGCGACGACATGCACCTGCGCATCGCCGTCCAGCCCGGTGGCTGTGCGGGCCTGCGTTACCAGCTGTTCTTCGACGAGCGCACGCTCGACGGCGACCTGTTCCGCGACTTCGACGGCCTCAAGGTCGCCGTCGACCGGATGAGCGCGCCGTACGTGTCGGAAGCCGTCATCGACTTCGTGGACACGATCGAGAAGCAGGGCTTCACGATCGACAACCCGAACGCCACCGGCTCCTGCGCCTGCGGCGACTCGTTCCACTGAGTGACAGCCACGAAGAAGGGCCCCGTCCACCCGGACGGGGCCCTTCTTCATGGCTGCGGGGCTACACGTAGACGTCGAGCTCGGCCACCAAGCCGTGGCAGGCGTCGTCGACCTGCCACGGTTCGGCCGTGACGGGCGCGGTCGGGAGGCTTTCGGCCTGGAGCGTCGCCGGGATGAGCGCGCAGTCGGCGATCAGCTCGGACAGGGTCTCGGGTTCGGTGACGGCGTTCACGATTCGTAACGCTATTGATCCGCTCTCGACTGGAGAAGGAGTACCAGCCGGTAGTGTCGGCTGGGCACGCGCGAACTACCCGGATGGGTCATGACCCGGGGGTAACTTCGCGCCTTTTGCCGTGAGGAAAGAGCACAAAGGAGCAGCCGGTGGCAGAAAAGGCCAGGATCGCGGTGTCCGGCAGTATCGCGACCGACCACCTCATGCACTTCCCGGGCAGGTTCGCCGAGCAGCTGGTCGCGGAGCAGCTGCACCGCGTCTCGCTGAGCTTCCTCGCCGACGACCTCGTCGTCCGCCGCGGTGGCATCGGCGCGAACATCGCCTTCGGCCTCGGGGTGCTCGGCGTCCAGCCGGTCCTCGTGGGCGCGGTCGGCGCCGACTTCGCCGACTACCGCTCCTGGCTGGAGCGGCACGGTGTCGACACCTCGGGCGTGCACGTGTCCGAGGTCGCGCACACCGCGCGGTTCGTCTGCACCACCGACGAGGACCTCTGCCAGATCGCGACGTTCTACGCCGGCGCGATGGCCGAGTCCCGCAACATCGAGCTGCAGCCGATCGCCGAGCGCGCCGGCGCGCTGAGCCTGGTGCTGATCAGCCCGGACGACCCCGAGGGCATGATCCGCCACGCCGAGGAGTGCCGGCAGCGCGGGTACGCCTTCGCCGTCGACCCGTCGCAGCAGCTGGCCCGGATGACCGGCGAGCAGGCGCGCGCGTTCGTCGCCGGCGCGAAGTACCTGTTCAGCAACGACTACGAGTGGGAGCTGCTGCTCCAGAAGACCGGCTGGACCGAGGCCGACGTCCTCGAGCAGGTCGGCCTGCGGATCACGACGCTGGGCGAGAAGGGCGTCGAGATCGTCGGCAAGGACGGCGTCGCCCTGCAGATCGGCGCGGTCCCCGAGCGCACCAAGGCCGACCCGACGGGCGTCGGCGACGGCTTCCGCGCGGGCTTCCTGGCCGGCCTCGACGGCGGCCTGGGCGTGGAGCGTGCGGCCCAGCTGGGTTCGCTGATCGCGGTGCTGGTGCTGGAGACGGTCGGCACGCAGGAGTGGACGTTCGACCGCGCGGAGGCCCTGGCCCGCATCGGCGAGGCCTTCGGCCCGGACGCCGCGGAGGAGATCTCGGCGGTCCTGCCCGCCGCCTGAGCCCTGATACGACGAAGGCCCCGCACCGAGCCGGTGCGGGGCCTTCGTCACACGAGCGTCAGAGCTTGACCGGGTACACCGGCTCCGGGATCTCCGGCTTGATGCGGTGCTCGACGAAGATGCCGTGCCACAGCATGAACACGATCAGCGCCCACAGCTGGCGGCTGCGGTCGAGCTGGCCCGCCTTGTGCTCCTCCAGCAGGGCCAGGATCGCCTTCTTGTCCAGCAGTTCCTCGGTCTTCGAGTCGCTGATGATCCCCTTCGCCCAGTCGTACATCTCGTTGCGCAGCCACAGCCGGATCGGCACCGGGAAGCCGAGCTTGCGGCGGTTGAGCACGTGCGCCGGGATGATCTTGGCCAGGGCCTGGCGCAGCGCGTACTTCGTCGTGCCGTGGGCGAGCTTCTGGTCCAGCGGGATCGACGCCGCGACCTTGAACACCTCGGCGTCCAGGAACGGCACCCGCAGCTCCAGCGAGTTGGCCATCGTCACCTTGTCGGCCTTGACCAGGATGTCGCCGCGCAGCCACGTGTAGAGGTCGACGTGCTGCATGCGGGCCACCGGGTCCCAGCCGCGCGAGACGTCGTACCAGGGCGCGGTGACGTCCTTGAAGCCGACGCCCTCCTGGTAGGTCTTCAGCACGTTCCGCAGCTGGTCGTCGCGGAAGTTGCGGGCGTTGCCGTAGTAGCGGTCCTCCAGCGGCAGCGCGCCGCGGCGGAGCAGGTCCTTGCCGCGGGTGCCCTCGGGGATCTTCGTCGAGACCTTGCCGATGATCTTGCGCATGCCGCCCGGGATCTTCTCGAACGGCGCCAGCGAGATCGGCTCGTTGTAGATCGTGTAGCCGCCGAACAGCTCGTCCGCGCCCTCGCCGGACAGCACCGCCTTGACGTGCTTGCGGGCCTCGCGGGCGATGAACCACAGGGGGACCAGCGCCGGGTCGGCGACCGGGTCGTCGAGGTACCAGACGATGAGCGGCAGCACCTCCATCATCTCGTCCGCCGACACCGTCCGGACCACGTGCTTGACGCCGATCGCGGCGGCCGACTCGGCGGCGACGTCGACCTCGGAGTAGCCCTCGCGCTCGAACCCGGTGGTGAACGCGATCAGGTTCGGGTTGTGCTCCTTGGCCAGCGTGGCGGTGGCCGTGGAGTCGATGCCGCCCGACAGGAAGGCACCCACCGTGACGTCCGGGTCGGAGATCATGTGCTTGCCGACCGAGTCGCGCATCACGTCGGCGATGCGCTGGTACAGCTCCTCGGCCTCGGCGGGCGAGTTGACCGGCTTCGCGCTGAACTGCGGGTGGAAGTAGCGCGTGAACTTCACCTCACCGCCGGGCACCACCTCGAACGACGTCCCGGACTCCACGCGCCGGATCGCCGTGTGCAGCGACTCGGGCTCGGGCACGTACTGCAGCACCAGGTAGTGCTGGAGGGCCTTGCGGTCCAGCTCCTGGGCGACGCCGAGGACGTCCGACAGCTCCAGCAGGCTCTTCTTCTCGCTGGAGAACGCCACGCCCTCGGGGCCGGCCGAGTAGAACAGCGGCTTGATCCCGAACGGGTCGCGCGCGCCGAAGACCCGCTTCTCCTGCGAGTCCCAGATCATGAAGGCGAACATGCCGCGCAGGCGCTTCACCCAGTCCGCGCCGAGGTAGTGGAAGCCGGCGACGATGGCCTCGCCGTCACCCTCGGTCTCGAACTTCGCGCCGTGCTGCTCGGCGAGCTCGGCCCGCAGCTCCAGGTAGTTGTAGATCTCGCCGTTGAAGTTCATCGTGTACCGGCCCGGCGCTTCGGGCGGGCCCCAGACCAGCGGCTGGTGCGCGTGCTCGACGTCGATGAAGGCGAGCCGGTTGAAGCCGTAGACGACCTCGGCGTCGGCCCAGGTGTCCTGCTCGTCGGGGCCGCGGTGGCGTTGGCAGCGCATGGCCGCGCCGACGGCGTCACGCGCGTTCGCCGCGCCGGTCTCGGTCGCGCAGATCAGTCCAAGCAGGCCGCACACGGGTACTCACACACCTTCAGGGTCTTCACCGGGCTGGGGGAAGGCCCCAGTATGCCGGGACGCTGGTGGCGAGTAACACGCACGTCGATGGTTACCCCTTGGTCAGCAGGATGGGCCAACTCGGCTAGAGTCCGGCTGTCACAAAGATCTGTCGTAGGAGGCTCTGGGTGAAAGGGCGAGGCGCAGTGGGACAACCCGAGCGCACCCTGGGGAAGCGGACCGTGCGCGTCGCCGCGCTGGCCGTGCTGGTCGCGCTGACCGCGACGGGCTGCTCCGGCGACGAGATCCTGCGGTTCGGCTGGCCGGTCGGCGTCACGCAGCAGGCCACCGAGATGCGGAACCTGTGGACCTGGACCGTGGTCGCGGCGCTGGTCGTCGGTGTCATCGTGTGGGCCCTGATCTTCTGGACCGCGACGTTCCACCGCAAGAAGAAGACCGCCGACGGCGAGCCGGAGGAGCTGCCGCGGCAGTTCCAGTACAACATCCCGCTCGAGCTGTTCACGGTCGTCGTCCCGACGATCATGGTCTGCGTGCTGTTCTTCTTCACCGCGACGACGGAGTCGAAGGTCCTGGACAAGATCCCGAACCCGGACGTCAAGGTCCAGGTCGTGGCCTTCCAGTGGAACTGGGAGTTCAAGTACGAGGACGAGTCCGCGAAGAAGGCGGACGGCCAGCAGGTCAGCACCGTCGGCTCGTCCGGCGAGATCCCGCTGCTGGTGCTCCCGGTCGGCAAGACCATCCAGTACGACCTGGTCTCCACCGACGTCATCCACTCCTTCTGGGTCCCGGAGTTCCACTTCAAGCGGGACGTCATGCCGAACCCGGAGAAGAACAACCAGGACAGCTCCTTCCAGAACAAGATCGACCGCGAAGGCTCCTTCGTCGGCCGGTGCGCGGAGCTGTGCGGCACGTACCACTCGGTGATGAACTTCGAGGTCCGGGCGCTGTCGGCGGACAAGTACGACCAGTACATCGCGCTGCGCAAGCAGGTGAACCCCTCGACGGGCCAGACGTTCACCGCGGCCGAGGCGCTGGCGAAGATGAACTGCGGCGAGCTGTGCACCCCGCACGCGGTGACGACCCAGCCGTTCAACACCGACCGCACGGCACGGACCGCGTCCAACTGACGGCCAAGCCGCACAAGGAGTAGGAAAGACCCATGAAGGTCGAAGCCCGCATCTTCTTCATCGTGGCGATCTTCGCCGTGTTCATGGCCGGCGTGTACTGGGTGTGGACGGCACTGGCCGCGACCCACGGTGCCGAGCCGGTGGGCATCGTCGCGCTGTTTCTCACCGGTGGCCTGGCGTTCCTGGCCGGCAGCTACATGCAGTTCGTCGCGCGCCGCATCGAGCCGCGCCCGGAGGACCGCGAGGACGCCGAGATCAGCGACGGCGCGGGTGAGCTGGGCTTCTTCAGCCCGGGCAGCTACTGGCCGGTCAGCATGGCGGCCACCGCGGCGCTCGGTGCCGTGGCGCTGGCGTTCTTCCACATCTGGCTGCTGGTCATCGCCCTGGTCGCGCTGCTCATCACGATCGGCGGGCTGGTGTTCGAGTACCACACGGGCCCGTCGCACGACTGAGTTTTCACTCGCCGGACCGGCCGTCGCACTTCGGTGCGGCGGCCGTTTCGTTTGTCAGCCCCGGAAGGCCGTCCGGTACGACGACGGGCTCGTGCCCCGCAGGCGGCTGAACTGGTGCCGCAGCGCGGCCGCCGACGCGTACCCGCAGGCCGTGGCGATGTCCTCCACCGACCGGCCGCCCTCCTCCAGCAGCGCCTGGGCGCGGTCCAGCCGCCGCTCGGTCAGCCAGCGGTGCGGCGTGGTGCCCGTGGCCGCCGAGAAGCGCCGCAGGAACGTCCGCTCGCCCAGGCCGCTGCGGCGGGCCAGCTCCGCCACCGTGAACGGCTGGTCCAGCCGCCGCTCCACCCATTCCAGGGCTTCCGCGACCACGGCGTCGTCGCCCGCCGCCGTCGCCGGGACGGGCGCCTGGACGAACTGCGCCTGGCCGCCCGCGCGGTGCGGGGCCGCCACCATCCGCCGGGCCAGCGTCGTGGCCGCCGCGACCCCGCGCAGCCGGCGGACCAGGTGCAGGCACAGGTCGACCGCCGCGACCGTGCCCGCGCTGGTCAGGACGCCGCCGTCGTCGGCGTACAGCGCCTGCGGGTCCACCTGGGCCGCCGGGAAGCGAGCGCGGAACTCCGCCTCGTAGACCCAGTGGACCGTGCAGCGGCGGCCGTCGAGCAGGCCCGCGTAGCCGAGGGAGAACACGCCCGCGCAGAACCCGGCGACCCAGGCCCCGCGCCCGGCCGCGTCGCGCAGGACGTCCAGCACCGGCTCCGGCGGCGGGGCGGTCCGGGGCGCGCACGTCGGCACGATCAGCAGGTCGGCCGCCGCCGCGAAGTCCAGGTCACGCAGGCCGGCCAGGCCGAACCCGGACCAGCTCTCGACCGCGGCCCCGGCCGGCGAGCAGACGCCGAAGTCCCAGCCCTCGATGCCGTCGGCGCTGCGGTCGGTGCCGAACACCTCGCACGCGACGCCCAGCTCGAAGGGCGAAACGCGGTCGGCGAGCACGACGGCGACCCGGTTGACGTCCATGCCGGCCAGTGTGTCACAAGTTTTGCGGCCATTGTCATCTCTGACACTGGTTGATCTCCGGCCGCGGGACGAACCTGGTCGCATGACGAACTCCGAAACCCGCCCGCTGCTCCAGTGGTCCGCGGCGATGGCGATGTCCGGCACGATCGGTGCCGTCGTCCTCGAGAGCGGCGCGGCCGCCCCGGCCGTGGCCTTCGCCCGCTGCCTCGTCGGCGGTGCCCTGCTCGTGCTCTGGTGCCTCGCCCGCGGCTGGCTGCCGGCCTGGCGGCCGTCCCGCCGCGACCTCGGCCTGGCCGTGCTGGGCGGGCTGTTCCTGGTCGGCAACTGGGTGCTGCTGTTCGCCTCGTACGCGCTGTCGTCGATCTCGGTCAGCACGGTCGTCTACCACACCCAGCCGCTGATCCTGGTCGGCCTGGCGGCGGCCTTCCTCGGCGAGAAGGTCGCGAAGAGTCACCTGGCCCGGGCCTCGATCGCGTTCGGGGGAGTGGCGTTGATCTCGCTGTCCGCCCACGGCGAGGACGGCAAACCGGTCCAGCTCGCCGGCATCGCCCTGGCGCTCGGCGCGGCGGTGTTGTACGCCGGAGCGTCCTTCGTCGCGAAGCAGCTGAAGCACATCCGCCCGCACCTGCTGGCCGCCGTGCAGACGACGGTGGGCGCGCTGGTGCTGGCGCCTGCGCTGCTGATCACGCCGCTGCCGTCGACGACGCCGGGGCTGCTCTGGCTGGTGCTGCTCGGGACCGTCCACACGGCACTGATGTACGTGCTGATGTACGCGAGCATCGGCAAGCTGCCGACCACGACGGTGGCGCTGCTGTCCTACCTGTACCCGGTGGTCGCGGTGCTGGTGGACATCGCCTGCTACGGCCACCGCCCGACCTGGCCGGAGGCGCTGGGCATGCTCGCGGTGCTGGCGGCCGCGCTGGCACCGCAGCGCAGCCGCAAACCGGCCGCCGCGCCGGAACCCCGCCGCCCCGCCCCGGAACCGGCCTGCCGGTCGTGACCAGACCCGCAACTCGCGTGATCCGGGACGTGACTCGCGTGATCAGGGACGTAACTGACGTGATTGAAGCCGGAACTCGCGAGTTCCGGCCCCAGTCACGCGAGTTCCGGCTTCAATCACGCGAGTTCCGGGTTCGGTCACGCGGGTCCCGGTCAGCTGAAGGCGATCCAGCGGTCCAGTAGCGCGGCCGCGGCGCCCGAGTCGATCGCCTCCGCGGCCCGGGTCAGGCCGGCCCGCAGATCGTCCTCCAGGGACTCCGAGAAGCCCGTGAAGGCCGTGAGGGCCGCCGCCGCGTTGATCAGGACCGCGTCGCGGACCGGGCCCGGCTTGCCGCCCACCAGCTCGCGGATCACCTCCGCGTTCGCCGCCGCGTCGCCGCCGCGCAGGTCCGCCGCCGTCGCGCGGGCGATGCCCACGTCGGCCGGGTCGAAGCTGCGCTCGGTCACCGTGCCGTCCGAGATCACCCAGACGGTGGATGTCGTCGTGGTGGTGATCTCGTCGAGGCCGTCGTCGCCGCGGACGACCAGGGCGCGGGTGCCGCGGCGGGCGAACGTCTCCGCCAGCACCCGCGTCTTGTCGGCGTACGCGCAGCCGACCAGCGCCGCGCCCGGCTGGGCCGGGTTGGTCAGCGGGCCGAGCAGGTTGAACGTCGTCGGGATGCCGAGCTCGCTGCGCACCGGGCCGGCGTGCCGCAGCGCCGGGTGGAACGCCGACGCCAGGAAGAACCCGACGCCGACCTCGGCGAGGCTGCGCTGGACGTCTTCCGGCGGCAGGCTGATCGTGACGCCGAGCGCCTCGAGGACGTCCGCCGCGCCGGACTTCGACGACGCGCTGCGGTTGCCGTGCTTGGCCACCGGCGCCCCGGCGGCCGCCGTGACGATCGTCGCCATCGTCGAGATGTTCACCGAGTTCGAGCCGTCGCCGCCGGTGCCGACGATGTCGACGGCCGGGCGGTCCAGCTCGACGCGTTTGGCGTGCGCCAGCATCGTCGCCGCCATGCCGGCGATCTCCTCGGGCGTCTCGCCCTTGGCGCGCAGCGCGACCGCGAACCCGGCGATCCGGGCGGGGCTCGCCGCGCCGCTCATGATCTGGTCCATCGCCCACGCCGTGTCCTCCGCGGAGAGGTCGGCGCCCGCGACGAGCTGCTTGAGCAGGGGTGGCCAGGTGCGGGGGACCGGGGTGGTCACCGGGCTCAGCCGTTCGCGACGGGGACCCGCCGCGCGCGCAGCACGTCGGCGACGGTCTCCGCGGCGGTCAGCGGGTCCAGCGGGTGCACCAGCACGGCGTCGGCCTGCGACCAGGTGGCCAGCCAGCGGTCGTCCTTGCGCCGCACGGACACCACGATCGGGGGGCAGTCGGTGATCTCGCTCTTGAGCTGGCGGCAGAGGCCGATGCCGCCGGTCGGCTGCGCCTCGCCGTCGAGGATCGCCAGGTCGACGTTCCCCGCGTCCACCTCGGACAGCACGTCGGCGATGCCGGCCGCCTCGACGTAGTCCACGCGCGCCAGGTCGGCGGCGGGCCGCCGGCCGACCGCGTTCACGATCGCTTCGCGCACCTCCGCCTTGTGGCTGAACACCAGGACCCGCATCGACCGCTCGCCCATGTTGGACACGCCTCCGTCTCGCCGTGTACGTCTCCGCCGATCGTATCGGCAGAGACCGACATCACGCGGTCGGCTCCGGCTGTTGCGCGTCCCAGCCGAGCGCGTCGCCGCCCAATCGTTGCGCGAGACCCGCCATCCGGGACCGTTCCTGGGCGCAGTGCAGCGCGTCGAGCACCTGGACGCGGACCGCGAGCACCCGCGTCAACCCCTCCGAAGGGGCCTGTTCTCGCAGCTCATAGCCGTCCTGGGCGAGGATCGACGCCGCCTCGGCGAGCCGGTCCGGCGGCAGGAGCAGGTGGTGCCGCAGGACGGCCGGTGCCGCGGCGACCCAGGCGGGTGAACCGGCGAGCACGGCGGAGTCCGCGACGACCGGGTCGAAGGCCTCGGCGACGATCTCCAACCCCGGCGCGTCAGGCGTCAGACCGGGCGTTTCCCGCTTCTTGACCAGGTCAAGCAGGCGGTCGAGTAAACCCATGAGTAGCTCTCACCTTCCCGGGCATCCGGTGTGATCGGTTACGCAGACGGCTCGCCGTGGACCCACCCGGCGGAGCGGCGGTGCGAGAGGACATAATGCGACGCGTGACAACGGCAGCTCCCACCATCAGTCAGCGGGTCCACTCGCTGAACCGGCCGAACATGGTCAGTGTCGGCACCATCGTGTGGCTTTCCAGCGAGCTGATGTTCTTCGCCGGACTGTTCGCGATGTTCTTCACCGTCAAGGCGCAGAACTCGTCCGGCCAGTGGCCGCCGCCGCTGCACGGCGAGGAGTTCCACCTCAACGTGGCGTACGCGATCCCGTTCACGGTGATCCTCGTGCTGTCCTCGCTGACCTGCCAGTTCGGCGTGTTCGCGGCCGAGCGCGGCGACGTCTACGGGCTGCGCCGCTGGTACATCATCACGTTGATCATGGGCGCGATCTTCGTCGGCGGCCAGGCCAACGAGTACCACAACCTGGTCGAAGAGGGGATGACGATCCCGTCCGGCCCGTTCGGCACGGTCTTCTACCTCGCCACCGGGTTCCACGGCCTGCACGTCATCGGCGGGCTCGTCGCCTTCGTGTACCTGCTCATCCGCACGAAACTGAGCAAGTTCACGCCCGCCCAGGCCACGTCGGCGATCGTCGTGTCCTACTACTGGCACTTCGTCGACATCGTGTGGGTCGGCCTCTTCGGTGTGATCTACCTCCTTCCGTAGGTCCCACCCAGCCGCCACCACCTTCACCATCGGCCTGAACTGACAGCAAGGGTTGCCGCAAGATGACCACCAGCACGAAATCCTCGGAGCGCCGCTACCGCGCGCGGTCGAAGCTGCGGAGGCGGTTCGCCGGCCTGCTCGCGCTCGGCATCGCGCTGGTGGGTGCCGGCGCCGGCTACGCCCTGCTCGTGCCGGAGCCGCAGACCGCGCAGGCCCAGGGCACGCCGGCGCAGCTGCGCCTCGGCGAGCAGGTCTACAACAACACCTGCATCGCCTGCCACGGCGCGAACCTCGAGGGCGTGCAGGACCGCGGGCCGAGCCTGATCGGCATCGGCGACGCCGCGGTGTACTTCCAGACTTCTTCGGGTCGCATGCCGGCCGCGCGCCAGGAGGCCCAGGCCGCGCGGAAGCCGCCGAAGCTGACCGAGGCCGAGATCGACGCGGTCGGCGCCTACATCCAGGCGCACGGCGGCGGCGTCCAGCGTCCCGCGGAGAAGGGCGAGGCCCTGCGCGGCGACGACCCGGCCCGCGGTGGCGAGCTGTTCCGCCTCAACTGCGCGTCGTGCCACAACTTCACCGGCCGCGGCGGTGCGCTGTCGGCGGGCAAGTACGCGCCGAACCTGGACCCGGCCAGCGAAGAGCAGATCTACACCGCCATGCTCACCGGCCCGCAGAACATGCCGAAGTTCTCCGACCGGCAGCTGTCGCCGGAGGAGAAGAAGGACATCGTCGCCTACGTGAAGTCGGTGTCGGACGGCAACAATGACCCGGGTGGTGCCGGCCTCGGCGGGGTCGGCCCCGCTTCGGAGGGCGTCATCGCCTTTATCGTCGGGATCGCCGCGCTGATCGGCGTGACGTTGTGGATTGGATCGAAGGCATGAGTGCCGAGGGGCCGAAGCCGCCGTCGGAGGCGGAACTGGCTGAGATGGACCGGGACCAGCTGGTCAAGCTGGGTGGGCAGCTCGACGGTGTCGAGATCGTTGAGTACCCGACCCCGTGGCCCGTGGAGGGCACCCGCGCGGAGAAGCGCGCCGAGCGCCTGGTCGCGTTCTGGTTCGGCCTGTCCGCGCTGGCCGGGATCGGGTTCGTCGTCTCGCTGATCTGGTGGCCGTGGCAGTACGAGGCGCCGGACAACGAGAGCGGCCACTTCTGGTACAGCCTCTACACCCCGATGCTCGGCGTCACGCTCGGCCTGGCCATCCTCGGCCTCGGCATCGGCGTGATCCTGTACACGAAGAAGTTCGTGCCCGCCGAGGTCGCGGTGCAGCAGCGCAGCGACGCGGGCGGCGAGGGGTCGGCCGAGGTCGACCGCCAGACGATCCTGGCGCACCTGGCCGACGCCGGGAACCGCAGCACCATCGCCCGCCGCTCGCTGATCAAGCGCTCGGCGATCGCCGGTGCGGGTGCGCTCGGCCTCGCGGCCGCGGCGCTGCCGATCGCGTCCTTCATCAAGAACCCGTGGAAGGACACGGAGACCCGCGATTCGCTGTGGCACACCGGCTGGCAGCCGAACTTCCCCGGCGAGAAGGTCTACCTGCGCCGGGCCACCGGCAAGCCGGTCGAGGTGGAGCACGGCAAGGAGACCGAGATCTCCCTGGTCAAGGCCGAGGACCTCGACGCCGGCGCGATGGAGACGGTGTTCCCGTTCCGCGAGTCCGAGCGCAACAACGCCGAGGCGCTGGCCGCCGCGCTGATGCGCGTCGACAACCCGGTCATGCTGATCCGCCTGCGCCCGACCGACGCCGCCAAGGTCGTCAAGCGGGCCGGCCAGGAGGACTTCAACTTCGGCGACTACTACGCGTACACGAAGATCTGCAGCCACGTCGGCTGCCCGACCTCCCTGTACGAGCAGCGGACCAACCGCATCCTGTGCCCGTGCCACCAGTCGCAGTTCGACGCCCTCCACTACGCCAAGCCGATCTTCGGCCCGGCGACCCGTCCGCTGGCCCAGCTACCGATCACGGTGGACGAAGAGGGATACTTGATCGCGCGAGGCGACTTCATCGAGGCCATCGGTCCGGCCTTTTGGGAGCGTAAGTCATGAGTTCACTCACCACGCCGACCAAGGGCTCGAGTGCCGTCGAGCGGCACCTGGGCGAGGCCGCGAACAACGCCGACCAGCGGTACCACCTGGCCAAGGGCCTGCGGCACCAGATGAACAAGGTGTTCCCGACCCACTGGTCGTTCCTGCTGGGCGAGATCGCGCTCTACAGCTTCATCATCCTGCTGCTCACCGGTGTGTACCTGACGCTGTTCTTCGACCCCTCCATGCAGGAGGTCGTCTACCACGGCAGCTTCAAGAACATGCAGGGCCTGGAGATGTCGCAGGCGTTCCGCACGACGCTGGACATCTCGTTCGACGTCCGCGGCGGCCTGTTCATGCGGCAGCTGCACCACTGGGCCGCGCTGATCTTCGTCGCGTCCATGGCCGTCCACATGCTCCGCATCTTCTTCACCGGCGCCTTCCGGCGGCCGCGTGAGGCGAACTGGGTGATCGGTGGCCTGCTGCTGATCCTGGGCTGCTTCGAAGGCTTCTTCGGCTACTCGCTGCCGGACGACCTGCTCTCCGGCACCGGTATCCGCGCGACGCTCTCGGGCATCGTGCTCTCGGTGCCGGTGGCCGGCACCTGGATCCACTGGGCGCTGTTCGGCGGGGAGTTCCCCGGCGACCAGATCATCCCGCGCCTGTACACGCTGCACATCCTGCTGATCCCGGGCATCATGCTCGCGCTGGTCGGCGCGCACCTGGCGCTGGTCTGGTACCAGAAGCACACGCAGTTCCCGGGCGTGCGCCGCAAGGAGACCAACGTCGTCGGCGTCCGGATCATGCCGTACTTCGCGCTCAAGGGCGGGGCGTTCTTCACCCTGGTCGTGGGTGTGCTGGCACTGATGTCGGGCCTGTTCCAGATCAACCCGGTGTGGAACTTCGGCCCGTACAACCCGGCGCAGGTGTCGGCGGGTTCGCAGCCCGACTGGTACATGGCCTGGGCCGACGGCATGCTCCGGATCTGGCCGGCGTGGGAGGTCTACCTCGGGAACTACACGATCCCGGCGGTGTTCTTCCCCGGCGCGGTCGGCATGCCGATCCTGTTCGGCCTGCTGCTGGGCTACCCGTTCATCGAGCGGAAGCTGTCCAAGGACACCGCGCACCACAACCTGCTCCAGCGGCCGCGTGACGCACCGGTCCGCACGGCGCTGGGCGCGATGGCGCTGGGCTTCTTCATGGTCATCGAGCTGTCGGGCTTCAACGACATCATCGCCGACCAGTTCGACATCTCCCTGAACGCGACGACGTGGGCGGGCCGCATCGGCGTGCTGATCGTGCCGCCGCTGGCCTACTACTTCACCTACCGCATCTGCCTAGGCCTGCAGCGGGCCGACCGCGAGGTGCTGGAGCACGGCGTCGAGACGGGCATCATCAAGCGGCTGCCGCACGGTGAGTTCATCGAGATCCACCAGCCGCTGGCCGGCGTCGACAGCCACGGCCACGCGGTCGCGCTCGAGTACCAGGGCGCGTCGGTGCCGAAGAAGATGAACAAGCTGGGTTCGGCCGGTCAGGCCGTGCCGGGCACGTTCTGGTCCCCGGACCCGGCCGAGGAGACCGCGGCGCTGCAGCGGGCCCACGGCAACGGGCACTCCGGCGGCGAGAACGGGCAGCACGGCCAGCACGGCGAGTTCGACTCCGCCGAGGCCGCGTCGTCCGCGAAGCAGTCGGACCACTAGGTCCACCCACACCGAAGGCCACCTCCCGCGGGAGGTGGCCTTCGGCGTTCCGGAACCTGCGTATTGGCCGACGGCCAGCGCCCCAATGTGGCGTTCGGTGCGTCAGACGCACCCAATGTGGCGTTCGGTGCGTTGAACGCAACCAACGCCACATTGGGGCGCGGGAGTGGCTCGGAGCCCGCTCAGTCCTCGACGCCGATCGAGAAGGCCGATTCGGTGTCGGTGCGGCTGTAGGACCGGAACGCGATGTGCGTGACGGTGTCCAGCACGCCCGGCACCTTCCCGATCTTGCCGGGGATCAGGTCGGCGAGGTCCTCGTGCGTGGACACCTGCACCGTGGCGATGAGGTCGACGTCCCCGGCGCACGAGTACACCTCGCCGACCCCCTCGATGTCGGCGATCGCCTGCGCCGCGTCCGGGATCGCGTCCGCCTCTGCCTGGATCAACACGATCGCGGTGATCACCTGGGTCCTCCAAGACTCGTCTGCGGGTGTCCTCCGCGATCCTAGCTACGCCGCGGTGTGGGCCAGCCAGTGCGCGGCGAGTGCTTCGTCGCCGGTGACGGCGACGCTCTGGGCGGGCCGGCGCCGGCTGAAGACGAGCAGGAGGTTCTGCACCGGGCCGGTCAGCGTGACGTCCGCGGGTTTCGTGGCGCGGGTCCACCGGACGCCGTCGGGGGAGCGGGTGATGTGCCAGCCCGGGTCGGCGTCGTCGGGGTTCAGGAGGAGAGTCTGGCCGGTGCCGCGCAGCTCGGCGAAGGCCGGGTTGAGGGTCGCGGTGGTGGGGTCGGACAGCACTTCCAGCCATTCGCTGATCGCGTCGGCGGCGACGTCCGGCGCCACGGTGAACGCCCTGCTCGTCGTCAGGGCCGCGTCGGCGTGGTGGACGACCGTGTCGTGCAGCATCCGGCGCAGCCAGAACCGGGCGGGCTGCGGCCCGAAGAACGTCCACACCGGAGTGTCGCCGGCGGCTCGCACGGCGGCTTCGAGCTCCTCGGCGCCCTCGCGGAGCCAGGCGGACCACTTCTCGGGCGCGCCGGGGTCGGCGTCGAAGGGGTCGGGGACCGGCGACGGCCCGTCCCGGACGATGCTCGCGGCCCAGCGGTGGGCCTGTCCGATGTGGCCGGTGAGCGTCCGCAGGGGCCACTCCGGGCAGGTGGGCACCATCGTGGCGGGATCGGCGTTCTCGACGGCCGCGGCGAACCCCGCGGTGTGTTCGTGGAGGCCGTCGGCGAGTCTGGCGTTGTCCATGGCCGTACCGTAGGAATTCCACCCGGCTGGAGGTTCGACGGAAGGTGACCGGAGACACACTCGGCATCGGCGAGCTGGCGCGCCGGACGGGCGTGCCCGTCCGCACGATCCGCTTCTACTGCGACGAGGGCGTACTGGAGCCGGTGCGCAGCGCGGGCGGTCACCGCCGCTTCGACAGCGCGGCGATCGACCGGCTCACCCTGGTGCGCCGCCTGCGCGGGCTCGGGCTGGGCCTGCGCCCGATCACCGACGTCCTCGACGGCCGCCGATCCCTCGACGACGCCGTCGCGGCCGAGCGGACGGCCCTCGACCGCGAGCTGGCGACGCTGAGCTGGCGTCGGTCGGTGCTGCGCGCGGTGTCGGAGGTCGCGCCGGCCGACCGGGCGGCCCGGCTGGAGCTGCTGTCCGCGGTCCAGGACGGGTGGTCGGCCCACGAGACGCTGGTCCGCTTGTGGCGCCCGATGACGACGGGCCCGATCCCCCCGGACACGGCCCGCATGTTCCTGGCCGTCAGCGCACCGGAGCCACCGGCCGAGCCGTCGACGGCCCAGGTGGTGGCGTACGCCTCGCTGGTGCTGCTCGCGGCGGACACCCGGCTGGCCACGGACCTCGCGGCGAGCACGCTGGCGGGCCACGACCGCATCGCGGACCTGGGCGAGCTCCACGCGGAGGTGGGCGAGGCCTGCGCCTCGGCGGCGGTGCTCCTGGCGGCCGGAGCCGAGCCGGCGGCGGGCCCGGAGCTGGACCGTTTCGTGGCAGCCCACGCGACGGCTTTGGGCGCGACGGACAGTGTGGCGTTCCGCAGGGCGCTGAACCACCGGACGGCTCCGGATCGGAATCCGCGGCTGCGCCGCTACTGGCAGCTGACAGCCGAGGTGACGGGTGCTGCGGCGCCCCTGGGGCTGGCCCACACGTGGCTGCTGGACGCCCTGGACTCCTCGGTGGCCTGAGTCCTCGGCAACCACACGGTCGGCCCGCGTGCCTGGAGGGTCGGCAGGGGGTGCCGGGGTGGTCGGTGTGCGTGCTGGGCGGGGTTGGCTGGTGTGCCGGGGTGGTCGGTGTGCGTGCTGGGCGGGGTTGGCTGGTGTGCCGGGGTGGTCGGTGTGCGTGCTGGGCGGGGTTGGCTGGTGTGCCGGGGTGGTCGGTGTGCGTGCTGGGCGGGGTTGGCTGGTGTGCCTGGTCGGTCGGCGTGCGTGCCGGGCGGGGTCGGCCGGTGTGCCGGGTGGTCGGCGTAAGTGCCGGGCGGGTCGCCCGGTGTTCCTAGGCAGTCGGCCCGCGTGCCTGTGCGGTCGACCGTGGGCCGGCTCGTCGCGTGCGTGGGCCGGGCCGTCAGTGCACGTGTTCCAGCGAGTGCGCGTCCGCGACCAGGTCCAGCCACCCCCGCCACCCCGCCACCGCCGCCGGTTCGGCCCAGGGGCGGGTTGTCCGGACCAGCCGGACTCCCGGCCTTGCCAGCCAGCGCAGCAGCACCCCCACCTCCTCCGGGGGCGCTCCGTGCAACGGCCCCGGCTCCGGGAACACCGTCTCCGCCGACGCCACCAGCGCCTCCACCACCGGCATCGGCGGCACCCCGCGCCGCGCGACGCCTGCCGATGCCAGGCGGCCGTAGCGGATCACCGACAGCTCCCAGCCGCCCGCGCCGTCGGGGGCCGCCGCGATCAGCTCGCCGATCGATGCCAGCGATGCCTGCCTGTGGGCTCGCCCCAACGCGCGGATCAGCGCCGCCAGCTCGTCGCGGTGGCGCGCTGCCTGCTCGTAGTGCTGCCCCGCCGCCAGGCGCTCCACGTGCGCCGCCGCCGTGTGCAACGGGCCGCCGTCGACCCCGGCGATCAGGGCCGAGACCGACTCGACCGCCGGGACGTACGCCGCCTCGCTCTGCCGTCCCGCGCACGGTGCTCCGCAGCGCCCCAGCTCCGCCAGCACGCACGGGGTCCCGTTCGCCGACCGCGGCGAGATCCGCTGGGTGCACGTCCGCAGCCCCGATGCCCCCGCCAGGGTGTCGGCCGTCGTGCGGGCGTCCGCCTGGTTGCGGAACGGGCCCAGCACCCCCGGCCGCGGCAGGCGGACCACCGACAGCCGGGGGAAGGCCTCGTCCGTCAGGCCGATCCACCAGCCCTGGTGCCGGTTCTTCGACCGCCGGTTGTACGCCGGCCGGTGCGCCGCGATCAGCCGGAGCTCGCGGACCTCGGCCTCCAGCGCGTGCGCGCACACCACGTGGTCGACGCCCTCGGCCAGCGCGACCATCTCCCGGATCCGGCTGCGGTTCTCCGATCCCGTGAAGTACGTCCGCACCCGCCGCCGCAGGTCCTTGGCCGTGCCGACGTACAGGACCTCGTCCTTCGGCCCCTTGAACAGGTAGACGCCCGGTGCCGACGGCAGGTCGGCCGCCAGGTGCCGCTTCGCCCGCTGGGCGACTGTGACCTCCGGCAGGTAGCCCATCAGCTCCTCGAGCGAGTGCACGCCCAGGTTGCCGACCCGCTCCAGCAGGCCGTGCAGGACGTCCACCGTCGCGCGCGCGTCGTCGAGCGCCCGGTGCGTCGGCCGCGTCTTCGCGCCGAACAGCAGCGCCAGCGCCGTCAGGTTGTACCGGCCGACCTCGTCGCGCGGCACCACCCGCCGCGCCAGCCGGACCGTGCACACCACCGTCAGCTTCGGCCACACGTACCCGTGGCCCTCGCACGCCGCCCGCATGTGGGACGTGTCGAAGCCCGAGTTGTGCGCCACCAGCACCGCACCCCCGACGAACTCCAGGAACGCCGGCAGCACCTCCTCGATCGGCGGCGCGTCGTAGACCATGGCCTGCGTGATCCCGGTCAGTGAGACGATCTGCGGCGGGATCGGTGTGCCCGGGTTCACCAGCGTCGCGAACTCGCCCAGCACCTCGCCGCCGCGCACCTTCACCGCGCCGATCTCGGTGATCCCGGACGGCCCCGGCGGAGCCCCGGTCGTTTCGAGGTCGAAGACGACGAAAGTGGTGTCCCGCAAGGGAGTTCCGAGCTCGTCGAAGGCGAGCTGAGCCTGGACCGAACGCATGGGCGGGACTTTAAGGGTGACCACCGACAGTTTCGGCGCGCAGCCGGTCCGTGTGGTGCGCGGCGCGGGATGCGGGGGCGGGGCCTACCCTGGACCAATGCACCCGCAGCCGCTCGTGCCGGAGCCGCCGGAGGACCCCACGGGGCCCTCGGGCGTCGCGTCGCGTCCCGAGCCGGCCGAGGAGGCCGCTGACCAGGCCGGACATCCCGAGCCGGGCAGCTGGCCCGCCCTGCCCGAACCGGTCCGCGACCGGATCGCCGAGCTCGCCGCGGCCGCCGTCGCCAAGCTGCCCGCCACCGACGTGCCCCGCCAGCTGCGGCCGGTCGCCAAGTTCGCCCCGGCCAAGCGCGCCAAGCTCGGCGGCGCCGCCCTGCTCGCGGCGCTGGCCGACTCCTCCCAATTCCGGACCGCGGTCATCGAGTGGCTGCGCGAACACCGCACCGACGCCCTCGACCCCAACGCCACCGACTCCGTCGCCGCGGCGGCCGCCGCCGTCCTCCTCGGCGAGTCCGGGGCCACCGGGCGCGTCCGGCTGGTCGCGCGGAACGCCGAGGAAAACGCCCTGCGCGCCGAACGCGACGCCGCGCTCGCCCGCACCCAGCGGCTCGAAGCCGAGCTCGCCCAGGTCCGGGCCGAACTCGCCGAAGCGAAACAAGCCGCCGAAAACGCCCGCGGCGAGCGCGAGGGCGAAGTCGAGAAGCTCCTGAAGCGCCTTCGCGAACAAGGCGTCCAGCTGCGCCAGGCCAGGGACGCGGCCGAGGCGGCGGCCGCGGACGCCGAACGCGGCTCCGCGGCCCGCACCGACGAAATCGCCGCCCTGAACACCCAGCTCGAGCGCGAACGCCAGCGCGTCGCCGTCGAACGCGCCCGTGCCGAACGCGCGGTCGCCGACGCCGAGATCGCCCGCCAGTCCGCGCGCGAGGCCCGCCAGGCCGACGAGGTGCGGCTCGCCCTGCTCATCGACACCATCGACGGCGCCGTCACCGGCCTCCGCCGCGAGCTCGCCCTCGGCGCGCGCGGCGCCCGCCCGGCCGACATGGTGCGCGGCGCCAGCGCCGGCACCGGCCAGGGCGGCAAGATCGCCGACGTGTCCACCCTGGACCGCTACCTCGCGCTGCCGAACGTGCACCTGATCGTCGACGGCTACAACGTCACCAAGACGGGCTATCCCGAGCTCGCGCTCGCCGACCAGCGCGACCGGCTGATCCACCAGCTGTCGGCGCTGGCCGCGCGCACGTCCGCCGAGGTCACGGTCGTGTTCGACGGCGCCGGCGTGCTGTCGGTCCCGGCTTCGGTGCCCCGCGGGGTGCGGGTGCTGTTCTCCGACCGCGGGGTGCTGGCCGACGACGTGATCCGCAACCTCGTCGCGGCCGAGCCCGCCGGGCGGCCGATGGTCGTGGCGACGTCGGATCGTGCGGTGGCGGACTCGGTGCGTGGCCGCGGCGCCCATCCCGCTCCCTCATCCGTGCTGGTCAGCCGCCTGTCGAGGGTCTGACCGCCCGAAATTGTCGGTGGTGGCGCCTACCGTTCTCCCCAGTCGATCCCGACGTGAGGAGGACCCCATGAGCGGCACCCCCGAGCTGTCCGAAGTGGACGTCTCGCACATCGCCGTTTCCGACATCGAGAACCTGGTGGTCGATTGCGACCGCTGCGTCGTGCGGGGCATCTCGTGCCACGACTGCGTGGTGAGCGTGCTGCTCGGCGCGCCACCCGCCGTGGTGTGGGACGCCGACGAGCGGCGGGCGATCGATGCGCTGGCCGAGGCCGGGATGGTGCCCCGGCTGAGGCTGGTCGAAGACCCTGCCGCCTGATTTCCACCGTTTCGTGACGGCGCGCCGAATGGTCGATTGAATCGGTGAACGGTCGGTAGTCGAAAAGCGCTCCGGAGAAACCCCAGCGTGTAACGCCCATCACATGTATTCTCCCGCCCTGGTCCGATGGTGTTCAGCGGCGTCACGCACAGTTTTTGGGCGAGAGGTGGTGGACGCGGTGGCGCTCTTTTCGTAACCTGTCCGAGATCTCGTGGCCCCCGGCCGTCGGTGGAGACGGCGACGCGAGATCGCCGCCGGACGCAGCTTTGTCGGGAAGCTGGGAACCGGAACCACCACCGCGTGCTTCACCTGTTGCGGCTCGTGCATGGCAAAAGCGTGCATGCCAGAGCGCACGGTACGGGCGCGTGGTGGCGGGACAGCGGTGAAGAGGAAATCCCCGGCCTCTTCGTGCCCCGGTCCCCGTCGGCGGCCGAGACGCAAAGGAGACCCGCGCGACCGTGCAGTCGCATTCCCTCAGGCGCGTGGTTTCAGGTGCCCTCGCCGCGGCCTCGGTGATCACGCTCGTCACCGTGGCCCAGCCGTCGGCCATCGCCGCCCCCGTCCCCGTTCTCCAGACCCCGCCCACCGGCTCCGACGCCCTCGCCCAGTACCGCGACCTCGCGGCGCAGGCCGAGAAGCTCAACGAAGACCTGCTTTCGGCGCAGGACGACCTGAAGAAGAAGCAGGCCGACTTCGACAAGGCCACCGCCGACGTCAACGCGGCGAAGGCACAGGCCACCACGGCGTCCGAGAGCCAGAAGAAGTACCAGACCGAGGTCGACAAGTTCGCCGGTGCGTCGTTCACCAGCGGTGTCCAGCTGAACAAGCTGTCGGCGCTGCTGGCGGGCACGTCCACCCAGGACTTCCTCGACCGCTCCTCGGCGCTCGAGGTGCTCGCGACCGGCAAGAACGCCGCGATGGACAACCTCACCGGCGCCGTCCGGCAGGCCACCGACGCCGCGGCCAAGGCCAGCGACGCCGCGAAGCGCGCGCAAGACGCGCGGGACGCGGCGGCCAAGCTGACCGAGGACATCAAGGCCAAGCAGAAGACGCTCAACGACCAGATCGAGCAGCTCAAGGCGGCTAACCGGAACCTCAGCGCCGCCGACAAGGCCGCCCAGCGGGACCGCGGCGCGACTCCGCCCAGCAACATCAAGGCGCCCACCGCCGCGGCGCAGGCGGCCGTGGACGCCGCGCTGAGCAAGCTCGGCAGCGCCTACGTCTACGGCAACACCGGCCCGAACACCTTCGACTGCTCGGGCCTGACGTCGTGGGCGTACAAGCAGGCCGGGCTGACCATCCCGCGGACCAGCCGCGAGCAGTCGACCTTCGGCACCGCGGTGCCGCGTGACCAGCTCCAGCCGGGCGACCTCGTGTTCTTCTACTCGCCCGTTTCGCACGTCGGCATGTACATCGGCAACAACCAGATGGTGCACGCGCCCGACACCGGCGACGTCGTGAAGATCTCGCCGCTGCAGAGCCAGTACTCGGGAGCGCGCCGCCCGACGGCGTGAATTCGCAGCACTGTGTCCGATTCGAGGGGCGGTACCGCACACGCGGTGCCGCCCCTCCGGCGTCCGTTAGCCTTCTGGGCGTGCTCAAGACCCTGCTCGTGACCAACGACTTCCCGCCGCGGCCCGGGGGGATCCAGAACTACCTGAACTCCCTCGCCACCCGGCTGCCGGCGGACGACCTGGTCGTCTACGCGCCGTCGTGGGAGTCGCGGACGGGGTCGCACGAGGAGTTCGACGCCGAAGCGCCGTTCGAGGTCGTCCGGCACCCGACGTCGCTGATGCTGCCGACGCCGGACGTGCTCCGCCGGGCGAAGCAGATCATGCGCGCACGGGACTGCGAAGCCGTCTGGTTCGGTGCGGCGGCGCCGCTCGCGCTGCTGGGGCAGCCGCTGCGGCGGGCCGGGGCGCGCCGGGTCGTGGCGTCGACGCACGGCCACGAGGTCGGCTGGTCCATGCTCCCGGCTTCCCGGCAGGCGCTGCGGCGGATCGGCGACACGACCGACGTCGTCACCTACGTCAGCCGGTACACCCGCAGCCGCTTCGCCGCGGCCTTCGGCGCGATGGCCGGGCTGGAGCCGCTGCCGTCCGGGGTCGACACCGAGGTGTTCCGGCCGGATCCGGCCGCTCGCGCGGAGATCCGCGCCCGGCACGGCCTCGGCGACCGGCCGACCGTCGTCTGCGTGTCGCGGCTGGTCCCGCGCAAGGGCCAGGACCAGCTGATCCGCGCGCTGCCGTCGATCCGCGAGCGCGTGCCGGGCGCGGCGCTGCTGATCGTCGGCGGCGGCCCGTACCGCAAGAGGCTCGCCGGCCTGGTCACCGAGCTGGGCCTGGAGCGCGACGTCGTGCTCACCGGGTCGGTGCCGTGGGCCGAGCTGCCGGCGCACTACACCGCGGGCGACGTCTTCGCGATGCCCGCGCGCACCCGCGGCAAGGGTCTCGACGTCGAAGGGCTCGGCATCGTCTACCTGGAGGCCTCGGCGACCGGGCTGCCGGTGGTCGCCGGCAACTCCGGCGGGGCGCCCGAGGCGGTGCTCGACGAGGTCACCGGGCACGTCGTCGACGGCCGGGACGTCGGCCAGCTCGGCGAAACCCTGGCCAGCCTGCTGGCCGACCCGGTGCGCGCGCGCCGGATGGGCGAGGCCGGGCGCGCGTGGGTGACGGCGAACTGGCGCTGGGACGTGCTGGCGCGGCGGCTGTCCGGCCTGCTGGACGGCGATCCGGTGGCCGCCGTCCGCTAAGGCGTGTAGAGGGCCGGGTGCCGGGGATCGTCGACGCGCACCACGACGTCGGCGAGCGAACTCGGGCCGACCTCCTCCTCGTAGCGTTCGTAGGCCGGGACCGCCCAGGTTTCCGGGACGCGGCGGCGCAGCGCGGCGGGGGAGAGCCACAGGTGCACGGCCAGGTCGACGGCGAGGCCGGCGCCGAGCAGCAGCTCGCCGTCCAGGAGCACGACCCCGCCTTCGGGCAGCGGCACCCGCTCGGCGCGGGTCGCCCGGTCGCGGCCGGCGTCCCACAGCGACGGCAGGACCTCGCCGGACCCCTTGAGCGGGTCCAGGACCTCGCGGCGGAGGGCGCCGAGGTCGAGCCAGTCCGTGTAGCGGGCGTCGGGGTTGGTGCGGCCGTGCTCGAAGCGCAGTGACGCGGGACGCAGGAAGTCGTTCGCCGACACGCGCAGGGTCGCGCGGCCGCGCAGGCGCAGGGGATCGACCAGGGCGTCCGCCAGCTCCGCGGTCCCGGTTGCGCCCGCCGCGCCGTCGACGGCCACCGCGAGCCGCGGCCCGGGGAGCGCGTCGATGCGGTCGGTCAGTTCTTCGGCGAGGACGGCGGGGGAGATCGGGCGGTAGCGCACGGGTCCCCATCCTCCACCCGGACCGGTCGCCGGTTTTGTCGTACCCCGGTGCGAGGATGAGGCCATGACTTCTTCAACGGGGAAGACAGCCGATGTCGGGTGGAACATCGGTGTCTCGCGCACGCTGCCGTACCCGGCCGATGCGGTGTGGGACTTCCTGGTCAGCCGGGACGGCGTCGCGATCTGGCTCGGCCCCGGCGTCGAGCTGCCCAAGGAAGCGGGCGCGGAGTACGAAACGGCGAACGGCACGGTGGGCGAGATCCGCAGCTTCGTCGACGGCGACCGCGTGCGGCTCACGTGGCGGCCGAGCGACTGGGACCACGACTCGACCGTGCAGGTGCGGCTGAGCGGTTCGGGCGCCAAAACCACGCTGCGGTTCCACCAGGAATGGCTTGCGGACGCGGAAGAGCGCGCGGAACAGCGGGCATACTGGCAGGACGTGACCGAGCGCGTCGTGGCGGCACTCGCCGAACGCTGACGCCGCTGGACGGGGGGATGCCATGACGAGCGACGAGATCCTCGAGGTGCCGGAGGACTTCGCCCAGGATGCGCACGTCTTCGCGGAGATGCTGCGCGGCGGCGGCCCGGTGCGCCGGGTGCGGCTGCCACCGCGGGGGCTGCCGGCCTACGTGGTCACCGGGTTCGCGGACGCCCGGGCGCTGCTGGCCGATCCGCGGCTGCGGAAGAGCAGCCAGGGCATCCGGGAGCTCTTCGTGGCGAAGCTGCCGCCGGAAGCCCTGTTGAGCGGCTCCGGGGCGGACCTCAGCCAGCACATGCTCAACTCCGACCCGCCGGACCACACGCGGCTGCGGAAGCTGGTGAACAAGGCGTTCACCGCGCGGACGGTGGCGCGGCTGCGGCCGCGGGTCACCGAGATCACCGCCGAACTGCTCGACGCGCTGGCCGGGCAGGAGCAGGCGGACCTGGTGGCGTCGTTCGCCGCGCCGCTGCCGATCACGGTGATCTGCGAGCTGCTCGGCGTGCGCGAGGAAGACCGCTCGGAATTCGCCGGCTGGTCGAAGACGCTGCTGAGCGCGGCGGTGCGCGAGCAGGAGATCCAGGCCGCGGCGGCGAGCATGTTCGCGTACCTGTCGGGCCTGATCGCCCAGAAGCGCGCCGAGCCGGCCGAGGACATGCTGTCGGACCTGGTGCACGCGAGCGACGACGGCGATTCGCTGTCCGAGACCGAGCTGGTGTCGATGGCGTTCCTGCTGCTGGTCGCCGGCCACGAGACCACGGTCAACCTGATCGCGAACGGCGTGCTGGCGCTGCTGCGCGAGCCGGAGCAGCTCGCCCGGCTGCGCGCGGAGCCGGCGCTGCTGCCGGGCGCGGTCGAGGAGTTCCTGCGCTTCGACGGCCCGATCCACCTGGCGACGCTGCGGTTCACGGCGGAGCCGGTGGAGGTGGGCGGGGTGACGATCCCCGCGGACGAGTTCGTGCTGGTGTCGCTCCTGGGCGCCAACCGCGACGCGGAGCGGTACCCGGAGCCGGACAAGCTGGACATCACCCGCGCCGCCGGCGGTCACCTGGCCTTCGGGCACGGGATCCACTACTGCGTGGGCGCGCCGCTCGCCCGGCTGGAGGCGGAGATCGCGCTGGGCGGGCTGCTGGCGCGGTTCCCGGAGATCGCGCTGGACGCCAAGCCGGACGAGCTGGTGTACCGGCGCAGTTCGCTGGTCCACGGGTTGGAGGCGCTGCCGGTGCGGTTGCGCTGACCACCGCGGCAGACCGGCCGGCCGAGGCCGTGTCGTAGGGTCGGCGGATGGACTCCGCCGACCTGCTCGCCCTCGACGCCCAGCACGTCTGGCACCCCTACGCGCCCATGCCGGCGAAGGTGCCGTCGCTGCTGGTCACCGAAGCGAGCGGGGTCCGGCTGAAGCTGGCCGACGGGCGGGAACTCGTCGACGGCATGTCCTCGTGGTGGTCGGCCATCCACGGCTACCGGCACCCCGTGCTCGACGCCGCCCTCACCGCGCAGGCCGGGCGGATGAGCCACGTCATGTTCGGCGGCCTCACCCACGAACCCGCCATCACCCTCGCGAAGACCCTCGTCGACCTCAGCCCCGACGGCCTCGAACACGTCTTCCTCTGCGACTCCGGGTCCGTCTCCGTCGAAGTCGCCGCGAAGATGTGCCTGCAGTACCAGCGTTCCCGCGGGCGCACCGGCAAACACAAGCTGCTCACCTGGCGCGGTGGCTACCACGGGGACACCTTCACCCCGATGAGCGTCTGCGACCCCGACGGCGGCATGCACTCGCTCTGGCGCGGCGTCCTGCCCGAACAGGTCTTCGTGCCCGCGCCGCCGTCCGGGTTCGACACCCTGCCCGACCAGTCCTATGTGGACGTTCTCGCCGCCGCAATCGAGCAGCACCAGGACGAACTCGCCGCCGTGATCGTCGAGCCCGTCGTGCAGGGCGCCGGCGGGATGCGGTTCCACCACCCCGCCTACCTGCGTGCCCTCCGCGAAATCACCGAAGCGCACCACGTTCTCCTCATCTTCGACGAGATCGCCACCGGCTTCGGGCGCACCGGCGCGCTCTTCGCCGCCGAGCACGCCGGCGTCACGCCCGATGTCCTGTGCGTCGGCAAGGCGCTCACCGGCGGCTACCTGAGCATGGCCGCCGCCCTCTGCACGCCGGAAATCGCCGCCGGCATCGCGCGGGGCGAGCTGCCCGTCCTCGCCCACGGCCCCACCTTCATGGGCAACCCGCTCGCCTCCGCCGTCGCCAACGCCTCCCTCGGCCTGCTCGCCGACGGTCGCTGGCGCGGCGACGTCACGCGGCTGGAAAAGGGCCTGCTCGACGGCCTCGCCCCGGCGCGCGACCTGCCCGCGGTCGCCGACGTCCGGGTGCTGGGCGCGATCGGCGTGCTGCAGCTCGACCACCCCGTCGACATGGCCGTCGCCACCGACGTCGCCACGGCGCACGGTGCGTGGCTGCGGCCGTTCCGGGACCTCGTTTACGCCATGCCGCCCTACGTTTCGACTGACGACGACCTCGGCGTGATCACCCGGGCGATGCTTGCGGTCGCCGAAAAGGCCTGAATTCAGCACATCGGGTGTGACCACCGGCACACCGAGACCCGAAGGTCCCTCATCGTCGCCCTGCGTGGCAGACCGGGGTCGAAACCACGCGAACGGTCGAGACGGTAAGTGTGAAGGGACCGGGAAACCCGGTCCGTCCTGTGCCCGGGCGAACGCGAGAAATGCTTGCGTAGCGGACTTTTCGCGCGGTTTCGGCGATCCTGCCCCCATGATCGAGATCGTTCGTGGCGAACACGACACCGGACCCCCGAAGCGTTCCGCACACCGGGAGAACCTCAAGCACGATTTCCTCGCGTCGATAGTCGTCTTCCTCGTCGCCGTCCCCCTGTCCCTCGGCGTGGCCTTCGCCGCCGGGGCGCCGCTGCTCTCCGGCCTGATCTCCGCCGTCGTCGGCGGGCTGGTCGCGAGCCTCTTCGGCGGATCACCGCTGCAGGTCAGCGGCCCGTCCGCCGCCCTCACCATGGTGGTGGCCGACACGATCGCCACCCACGGCTGGCCCGTCACCTGCGCGATCACCGTCGCCGCGGGCCTGCTCCAGATCCTCTTCGGCCTCACCCGGGCCGCCCGTGCCGCGCTCGCCGTGTCGCCGGCGATCGTGCACGGCCTGCTCGCCGGCATCGGCGTCACGCTCGTGCTCGGCCAGCTGCACGTCGTCCTCGGCGGGACGGCGCAGGGATCCGCGCTCGCCAACGTCCTGGCGCTGCCCGGGCAGATCGCCGCGCACCACGACCAGGCCGTGCTGATCGGCGTGGTCACCCTCGGCGTGCTGCTGGCCTGGCCGCGGCTGCCGCGGGCCGTCCGCCGGGTGCCCGCGCCGCTGGCCGCCGTCACGCTGGCCACCGGCCTGTCCGTCGCGGTCGGCATGACCCTGCCGCGCGTCGACCTCCCCGCCGGCCTGCCCTCGCTGGGCCTCGTCCCGCAGCTGCCGGGCGGCGGCTGGGGCAGCTTCGCCGCCGCCGCGGTCACCATCGCGCTCATCGCCGGCCTGGAGAGCCTGCTGTCGGCCGTCTCCGTGGACAAGCTCCGCGGCGGCTCGCGCACCGACCTCGACCGCGAACTCATCGGCCAGGGCACGGCGAACGTCGCCGCCGGCGCGCTCGGCGGGTTCCCCGTCACCGGCGTCATCGTGCGCAGCATGACCAACTACGAGGCCGGCGCGCGCACCCGGGCGTCGGCGGTCCTGCACTGCGTCTGGATCCTCGCCGCCTGCCTCCTGCTCACCGGCGTGCTGCGGCTGATCCCGCTCGCCGCGCTGGCCGCGCTGCTGGTGTACGTCGGGATGAAGCTGGTGAACCTCCCGGCGCTGAAGGAGGTCCGGCGCCACGGCGACCTGCCGGTGTACGCCGTGACCCTGGCCGGCGCGGTCGCCGTCAACCTGCTCACCGGGGTCGCGGCGGGGATCCTGCTCGCGCTCGCGCTGATGCTGCGGCGGATGATCTTCTCCGGGATCCACGTCGAAAAGGACGGCGACCGCCACCGCGTCGTCATCGAGGGCGCGCTGACGTTCCTGTCCGTGCCGCGGCTGACCCGCGTGCTCGCTGGTGTGCCGCCGCACGCCGAAGTCACCCTCGAGCTGCTCGTCGACTACCTCGACCACGCCGCGTTCGACTGCCTGCGCGGCTGGCAGCAGGCCCACGCCGGGCCGGTCACGGTCGACGAGATCGGGCACCCGTGGTTCGAGCGCGGCCGCGCGGGGGAGCCGACCGTGCGGCGCAGCGTCGCCGCGCGGGTCGTGCCGCGGTGGCTCGCGCCGTGGTCGCAGTGGCAGGCCGAGCACGTCGTGCTGCCCGCCCAGCGCACCGCCAGCTCGCTGCTGTGCCGCGGTGCTTCGGAGTTCCAGCGCCGCACCGCGCCGCTGCTGCGCGAGACGTGGGACGGGCTGGCGCACGGCCAGCAGCCGCACACGCTGTTCATCACCTGCGGCGACGCGCGGATCGTGCCGAACCTGATCACCACCAGCGGGCCGGGCGACCTGTTCACCGTGCGGAACATCGGCAACCTCGTCCCGCCGTCCGACGGCAGTGACAGCTCGGTCGGCGCGGCGATCGAGTACGCCGTCGGCGTGCTGGAGGTGGCCGAGATCGTCGTGTGCGGGCACTCCGGCTGCGGCGCGATGAAGGCGCTGCTCGGCCGGGCCCCGGACGGGCTCGACCAGCTCGGCAGCTGGCTGCGGCACGGCGAAGCGACGCTGCGGCGCCGCAGCCGCGAGGCGCCGCTGCTGCTCGGCGGCGAGCGGCCGGCCGCCGAGGCCGACCAGCTCGCCCTGCAGAACGTGGTGCAGCAGCTGGAAACCCTGCGCGGTTACCCGGTGGTGGCGGCGGCCCTGGAGCGGGGCGCGCTGCGGCTCACCGGGATGTACTTCGACGTCGGCGCCGCGCAGGTGTCCCTTTTGGACGATGCCGCGCGGGGGTTCGTCCCCGCGAGCGCGCTGGAACACTGATCACCGGCGGAGGCCGCTTCCGGGCACCTGTGCTCCGGAGGCGGCCTTCGCCGTGCCCGGCCTCGCCTCAAGCGCCCCAATGTGGCGTTGGTTGCGTTCAACGCATCGAACGCCACATTGGGTGCGTTGGACGCACCGAACGCCACATTGGGGCGCTCGGGGCCCGAGAGAACCGTTGTATAGCACCGGATTTATCTGTCACGTGACAGGTCGGCGACGTGTTACCGACGTGTTAACGGCATGTCCGATTTGTGACAAAAGGGTGAAATGTGGCCAGTTCTTCACTCGATCGGGTGGAACGTAGCGGACATTTCACTCGATTTCCGGTTGCATGGTGATCATGAGACCCCTCGCCGTGCTCCGACACGACCTGCCGGCCTCACTGGTCGTCTTCCTCGTAGCTGTTCCCCTGTCCCTGGGCATCGCCCTCGCTTCGGGCGCCCCCGTGGCCGCCGGGTTGGTGGCCGCCGTCGTCGGCGGCATCGTCGCCGGTGCGCTCGGCGGCTCCGCGCTGCAAGTCAGCGGGCCCGCCGCCGGCCTCACGGTCGTGATGGCCGAAACCATCCAGACGTTCGGGTGGGCCGTCACCTGTGCGATCACCGTCGCCGCCGGCGCGTGCCAGATCCTGCTGGGGCTGAGCCGCATCGCGCGCGCCGCGCTGGCCATCTCGCCGGCGATCGTGCACGGCATGCTGGCCGGTATCGGCGTCACGATCGTGCTCGGCCAGCTGCACGTCATCCTCGGCGGCAAGGCCCAGAGCTCCGCCGTCGAGAACGTCGCCCAGCTGCCCGCCCAGATCGTCGCCCACCACGACTCCGCCACCATCGTCGGCCTCGTCACCATCGGCCTCCTGCTGGTCTGGCCGAAGCTGCCGGCCGCGGTCCGCAAGGTGCCAGGGCCGCTCGCCGCGATCGCGGTGGCCACGGTGGTGTCGGTCGTGTTCGGGATGACGCTGCCGCGCGTCGAGCTGCCCGGCGACCTGCTGAACATCCACCTCGTCCCGCAGCTGCCCGACGGCTGGGGCGGGTTCGCCCTCGCCGTCATCACGATCGCGCTGATCGCCAGCGTGGAAAGCCTGCTCTCGGCGGTCGCGGTCGACCGCATGCACACCGGGCCGCGCGCCAACCTCGACCGCGAGCTGGTCGGCCAGGGCACGGCCAACATGATCTCCGGCGCGCTGGGCGGCCTGCCCGTCACCGGCGTGATCGTCCGCAGCTCCACGAACGTCGCGGCCGGGGCGAAGTCCCGGGCGTCGGCGGTGCTGCACGGCGTCTGGGTGCTGCTGTTCGTCGTCCTGCTCGCCGGGCTGATCGAGAGCATCCCCCTCGCCGCGCTGGCCGGCCTGCTGGTGCACGTCGGCGCGAAGCTCGTCAACCCCGGGCACATGAAGACCGTGCTGGCCCACGGCGACCTGCCGGTGTACCTGCTGACCCTCGGCGGCGTCGTGGTGTTCGACCTGCTCACCGGCGTGCTGGCGGGCATCGGGCTGGCGGTGGTGCTGATGCTGCGCCGCACCGTCTGGTCGGGGATCCACGTCGAACGGGAAGGTGACGACTGGCGCGTCGTCGTCGAAGGCGTCCTGACGTTCCTGTCGGTGCCCCGGCTGTCGAAGGTGCTCGGGAGCATCCCGGGCGGTGCGGCGGTGCGGCTGGAGCTGGTCGTCGACTACCTCGACCACGCCGCGTTCGAAAGCCTGCACACCTGGCAGCAGGCGCACGAGCGCGCCGGCGGCACGGTGGAGGTCGACGAGGTCGGCCACCCGTGGTTCGGCAACGGCAAGGACGGCCGCCCCACCCGCCACCGCTCCGCGGCCCGGGCGGTGCCGCGCTGGCTGGCGCCGTGGTCGGAGTGGCAGGCGGCGGAGGGGGTCGAAATCCCGGCCCAGCAGACCCGCCGCGGGGCCACGGAGTTCCACCGCCGGGCCGCGCCGTTGCTCAAGGACACCCTGTCCGGTCTGGCCGACGGCCAGCGGCCGCGCACGCTGTTCATCACGTGCGGCGATTCTCGCATCGTGCCCAATCTCATCACCACGAGCGGGCCCGGGGACCTCTTCACCATCCGCAACATCGGGAACCTCGTGCCACCCGGGCAGGCCGACCCGTCGATGAACGCGTCGATCGAGTTCGCGGTCGGTGTGCTCGGGGTGTCGGAGATCGTCGTCTGCGGTCATTCCTCCTGTGGCGCAATGAAAGCCGTCGCGGACGGCGCGCCCGAGGGGCCGCTGGGCGACTGGCTGCGGCACGTCGGGCCGAGCACGCAGCGGTCCGGCGCGCTCACCGTCGACGGCGTCCGGCCCGCTCGCGACGCCGATCGGCTGGCCCTGCACAACGTTCTGCAACAGCTCGAGCACCTGCGGGAGTACCCGCTGGTCGCGGCGGCCGAGAAGGCCGGGAAGCTGCAGCTGACCGGCATGTACTTCGATGTCGGGGCGGCGAGCGTGCACCTGCTCGACGGGGAGGCGCGCACGTTCGTCGCCGCCGGGCAGTAGCCCGAACGGCGGTTCCCGGGTCCGGCCCGGCATGGAAACCTCCGGCGTCCACACGGCACACGGGATGGGGGCCCGCGCCGTCGCGCCGAAGGGGGATGGCCAGTCCATGTCGCTATCCAGACGTTTCCGGGTGCTCGTCGTGGCCGCGCTGGCCGCGGTCACCGCGTTTCCCGCCGTGCCGGCCGTCGCTTCGACGGCCGGCACGGCACTCACCTGGCAGCCCTGCGCCGGGGTGCCCGAACCGGCCCAGGGGCTGCAGTGCACGACGATGAGCGCGCCGCTGGACTACGCGCAGCCGTCGGGAGCCAAGATCACGCTCGCGTTCTCCCGGCTGCCGGCCGCCGATCCGGCCAAGCGCCGCGGGGTGCTCCTGCTGAACCCGGGATCGCAGGGCGACTCCCAGCTCGCCCTGCCGCTGCAGCTGCTGGCCCTGGGCCTGCCGCAGGCCGTGCGGGACGCCTACGACCTGATCGCCTTCGACCCGCGCGGGGCCGGGAACAGCACCCGGGTGACGTGCAACCTGCCCGTGACGTTCATGATCCCGCCCGCCTACGCCGTGACGCCCGCGGGCGTCGACACCCAGGCCGCGGTGGCCAGTCAGAACGCCCAGGGCTGCGCGGCCGCGCCGTCGGCACCGCTGCTGCCGCACATCACCGTCCGGAACGTCGCGCGTGACCTCGACGGCATCCGGGCGGCCCTCGGCGAACGGCGGATCTCCTTCCTCGGCTACTCGTTCGGGGCCTTCCTCGGCGCGACCTACGCGACGATGTACCCGCACCGCACCGATCGGGTGGTGCTGGACAGCTCGACCGGGCCGGGCGGGCTCGACTACACCTGGTCGCGCCGGTTCGCTTCGGGCTTCGAGAAGCACTTCCCCGACTTCGCCGCCTGGCTCGCCGCCCAGGACGCGACCTACGGCCTCGGCAGCACGCCGGAAGCCGTGAAGGCCAAGTACTTCGCGCTCGCCGCGAAGCTCGACCAGACGCCGATCGAGACCGTCGACGGCGCCACCTTCCGCTGGATCAACGAAGCCCTCACCCAGTCGGACGCGACCTTCCCGCTGCTCGCCCAGGTCTGGCAGCAGGCCGACAACGGCACGATCGCGCGGCCGCCGCTGCCGCCCGGGTTCGACTTCTCCGGGCTGCTGGCGATCGTCTGCAACATGGACGGCTGGCCGAAGGACGTCGAGGTCTACCGGCAGGCCGTGGCCGAGGACAGGGCCCGCTACCCGATGCTCGGCGCGGCCGCGGCGAACGTCTGGGCCTGCGCGTTCTGGCCGGCGCAGCGGACGGAGCCGCAGGTGCGCATCACCGACCGCGGCCCGTCGAACATCCTCATGGTGCAGAACCTGCGCGACAACGGCACCGACTACCCGGGCGGCGTCGAGATGCGCGCGGCGCTGGGGCACCGGGCCAGGCTGCTGACGGTCGACCAGGGCGGCCACCGCGCCTACCTGTTCGGCACCAACGCCTGCGCGAACACGGCGGTGGCCCGCTACCTCGCCGAGGGGGTGCGCCCGGCCGGGGACACGTTCTGCCCGGCCTGACCCGGTCGTCGCCCGCCGGCCGGGGTCACTATGTTGGTTGGTCGTGACCATGCTGGTGATGACGGGAACCGGGACCGGGGTCGGCAAGACGATCACCACGGCGGCGATCGCGGCGCTGGCGGTGGCCGGCGGGCAGCGGGCGGCGGTGCTGAAACCGGCCCAGACTGGTGTCGGCCCCGATGAGCCCGGTGACCTGCAGGACGTCGTCCGCCTCGCCGGGCCCGAGGTGACGACGCGCGAGCTGCGCCGGTACCCGGACCCGTTGTCGCCGGAGGCCGCGGCCCGCCGCAGCGGCCTCCCGGCGCTCGACCCCGGCGAGATCGCGCAGGCGGCGTCGGACCTGGACACCGGGCACGACCTCACCCTGATCGAAGGCGCGGGCGGGCTGCTGGTGCGCTTCAACGGCACCGGCGCCAGCCTCGCCGACGTCGCCTGGTCGCTCGGCTCGCTCGTCATCATCGTGGCCGAGGCCGGCCTCGGCACCCTCAACGCCACGGCGTTGACCGCCGAGGTCGCCACCAGGCGCGGGCTCACCGTCGCCGGGGTGATCATCGGCGCGTGGCCAGCCGAACCGGACCTCGCGGCGCTGTCCAACCTCGAAGACCTGCCGGTCGCGGCCGGGGCCCCGCTGCTCGGGGTGCTGCCCGCGGACATCGGCCGGGCCTCCCGCGAGGACTTCCTGACCGCGGCGCGGGCCGGGCTCTCGCCGTGGTTCGGCGGCGAATTCGACCCGGAGCTGTTCGCGGGCTGCGCTTCCGCCGGGAAGTGACCTGCATCGCTGTCCCCTCGACGTCCCTTCGTGCACGATGAGGGACGTTTGCCGCACCACCTCGATCAAGGAGCCGCCGTGACCGCAGTCCCGGACACCGATGTCCTCGCCCTAGCGCGCGAGCAGGTCCTCGAGAACGGCGTCGGCCTGGGTGAACAGCAGGTCCTCGACGTGCTCCGGCTGCCCGACGAGCGGCTGCCCGACCTGCTCGCCCTGGCGCACGAGGTGCGGATGCGCTGGTGCGGCCCCGAGGTCGAGGTCGAGGGCATCATCAGCCTCAAGACCGGCGGCTGCCCCGAGGACTGCCACTTCTGCTCCCAGTCCGGCCGCTTCCCGACGCCGGTGCGCTCGGCGTGGCTCGACATCCCGAACCTGGTGAAGGCCGCCCGGCAGACCGCCGAAACCGGCGCGACGGAGTTCTGCATCGTCGCCGCCGTCCGCGGCCCGGACAAGCGGCTGCTCTCGCAGGTCCGCGAGGGCGTCCGCGCGATCCGCGCGGACGGCAACGACATCCAGATCGCCTGCTCTCTGGGCATGCTGACGCAGGAGCAGGTCGACGAGCTCGTCGACATGGGCGTCCACCGCTACAACCACAACCTCGAGACGGCGCGCTCGCACTTCCCGTCCGTGGTCACGACGCACACGTGGGAAGAGCGCTGGGACACGCTGCGGATGGTCGCCGAGGCGGGCATGGAGGTCTGCTGCGGCGGCATCATCGGGATGGGGGAGACGGTCGAGCAGCGCGCGGAGTTCGCCGTGCAGCTGGCCGAGCTGAACCCGCACGAGGTGCCGATGAACTTCCTCATCCCGCAGCCCGGCACGCCGTACGAGCACTACGAGATCGTGGAGGGCCGCGACGCCCTGCGGACGGTCGCGGCGTTCCGGCTCGCGATGCCGCGCACGATGCTCCGGTTTGCGGGCGGCCGCGAGCTGACGCTCGGCGACCTCGGCGCGGAGCAGGGCATGCTCGGCGGCATCAACGCGATCATCGTCGGCAACTACCTGACCAACCTGGGCCGGCCGGCTTCGGCGGACCTGGAGATGCTGGACGAGCTCAAGATGCCCATCAAGGCGCTCAGTGACAGTCTCTGAGCCTGCCTTGGACGCTGCCTTCTGTGTCCACTGTGGACAGCAGTCGCCGGGTGGGGCGGACCACCCGGCGTGCCACAACCCCCGGACGGCGCTGGAGCCGCCGCGGTACTGCACGTTCTGCGCGCGCCGGCTGGTGGTCCAGGTGAGCCCGCTCGGCTGGACGGCCCGCTGCAGCCGCCACGGCGAGACGGCCAGCGGCTGACGGCGCCGCGCGGCTGGGTAACTAACCGGATCGTTCATTGGTGCGGCGCCGCGAGGGTGCTGCCGCCGGCGTAACTAACCGGATCGTTCACCAGCACCCCCGAGCGCGACACGGCGAGCGCCTCACCGCGCGCCCGCACCGACCGGTTACGCTCGGTGGGCACAGCCGCAGGAAACCGTCGCAGGAAGGAGTCCGGGTGAGTGAGTCGTCGGGGCCCGCGCACCGGCCGTCGGCCGTGGCCGGCCCGTGGTCCGTGCCCGTGCTGTTCCGGGAACGGCGGCCGCGGGTCGTCGTCAAGGCCGACCTGCTGCCCGCCGTCAGCGTGCTCGGCACCCTGACCCTGCTGAGCTTCCCGCTCGCCTTCGCGTGGTCGCGGCTCGCGCCGCCGGAGCGGGTCCGGATCGTCGCCGCCGACGGCACCCAGGGCGCGCTGGAACTGGAGAGCTGGCACCGCTTCGACGACCTGGCCGTCTTCGGGTTTCTCCTGCTGGGGCTGGGGATCGTCGTCGGTGTCGTCGTCTGGCTGCTGCGCGAACGGCGTGGCCCCGTGGTGTTCCTCGCCGCCGTGCTCGGCGTCGCGCTCGCCGGGGCGCTCGCGATGCTGCTCGGCGTCGGCTGGGCGAACAGCCACTACGCCGTCACCGGCCCGCCCGCGCTCGGCTCGGTGATCGAACTGGCGCCCCGCCTGGAATCCTGGTGGGTGCTGCTCACCGGCCCGCTCGGCGTGTCGATCGCCTACAGCCTCCTGGCCACCTGGAACGGCCGCGACGACCTGGGTCGCCGCCTCGGCTGACCGGTTTCCCCTAAGGTGGTGTCCGTCACCTACAGGGGGGATCCAGCAGTGACCGAAGACATCGAAGTTTCGCGGCACAACGCCGTCCGCTTCCCCGGCATCAGCCCGAGAGCGTACGAGCACCCGGTCGACCGCGGCGCGCTCGCCACGCTGCGTGCGGTGCCCGGGTTCGCCGACGTCGTCAAGGCCGTTTCGGGTTTCTACAACGAACGCGGCGAGCGGCTGATGGCGCTCGCGTCGTCGATCCGCGTCGGGCCGAAGCAGTACCCGGAGCTCGAGCGGCTGCGCCACGAATGCGCCGAGACGCTCGACCTGCCCGCGGTGCCGAACGTGTTCGTCTTCCAGGACCCGCAGATCCGGGCCGAGGCGGTCGGCATGGACGAGCCGTTCATCCGCGTCAGCACCGGGCTCGTCGAGCTGATGAGCGTCGACTCGCTGCGGTTCGTGCTCGGGCACGAGATGGGCCACGTGCTGTCCGGGCACGCCGTCTACCGCACGATCATGGTGCGCCTGATCCGCCTGCAGCTGGCGATGTCGTGGACGCCGGTCAGCGCGCTCGGCATCCGCGCCATCGTCGCGGCGCTGCGCGAGTGGTTCCGCAAGGCCGAGCTGTCGTGCGACCGGGCCGGGCTGCTGTGCAGCCAGGACCCGACGGCGGCGCTGCGCGCCCAGATCCAGGTCGCCGGCGGCATCGACCCGGCCCGCATCGACGTCCCGTCGTTCCTGCAGCAGGCCGCCGAGTACGAGTCCGTCGAGGACATCCGCGACAGCTTCCTCAAGCTCAAGTCCGTCGAGACCGAGGTGCACCCGTTCGCCGTGGTCCGCGCGGCCCAGCTGCAGAAGTGGGCGGCCTCCGAGGAGTACCGCGCGATCCTGGCCGGGGACTACCCGCGCCGCGACGGAGACTCGCCGTCGTCGGACTGGATGGACGACCTGAAGTCGGCGGCCAAGTCCTACAAGGAGGCGTGGAACTCGTCCACGGACCCGCTGACGAAGGTGTTCAGCGACGTCGGCGGGGCGGTCTCCGGCGCGGCGGGCAAGGTCTGGAACAAGTTCGGCAACGGCTCGGGGGACTGAGCCCCCGGCCGGGCCGGTCAGGCGCGGTCGTGCAGGGTGACCCGGTAGCCGTCGGGGTCGGCGAAGGTGAACGTCCGGCCGAAGGGGCCGTCGATCGGTGCGGAGACGATGGGGTGGCCGTCGGCGGCCAGCGCGTCGTGGATCGCCTGGACGTCGGTGGCGTGCAGCCAGATCGCGGCCCCGGCGCCCGGCTGCGCGAGATCGGTGCCGGGGATGACCTCCCGGAGGGCGAACGCGATCGGCTTCGTCTCGAAGACGACGGCGTGCGGCGGGCCGGCCGGCGAGCGGACGAGGCCGAGGTACCGCTCGTAGAACGCCTGGGAAGCGTCGAGGTCGCGCGCTTGGAACGAGATGAAGTCGGGGCCGGTGGCGGGCAAGGTGACGCTCCTTCGTTTCGTGTCAGGTTCCTGACACGGCCGACTGTATGTCAGGATACTGACATGAGTCAAGACGGCATCGACCTCCAGACGTCGCTGGGCTATCTGCTGAAGGAGGCGTCGAGCGCCCTCCGGGTGGCCATGGAGGAGGTGCTGCGGCCGCTCGGGATGAGCGTGACGCACTACTCCTGCCTCGAGCTGCTGGCCCAGCGGCCGGGCCTGTCGAACTCTGAGCTCGCGCGCGGCGCCTTCGTGACCCGGCAGTCGATGAACGTGCTGCTCCAGGCGCTCGAACGGGACGGCTACGTGACCCGGCCGGCCGCGCCGCCGGTCGGGAAGGCGTTGCCCACCCGCCTCACGCCGCTCGGCAGGCGCAGCCTGGAGCAGGCGACCGCGGCGGTGCGGGCGGTCGAGGTCAGGATGCTGTCCGGGCTGACCGGCGCCGAGCAGGCGGAGGCGTTCCGGCTCCTGCGGGGCATGGTCCGGTCGCTGCGGGACGGCTAGCGGTCAGTTCAAGCTGGCCGGCCGGCTCAGGTCGGTCAGCTCGCCCGGGGGCAGCGGCACCGCGCCCAGCGTGTTCAGGAACCCCGTCTCGCGCGTCAGCAGGCGGCAGGCGATGCGGAGCCGGCGCAGCGGGTGGAGCTCCTCCAGCAGCCGCTGGCGGTCTTCCAGTGGCAGCAGGCAGTCCGCGGCCAGCGCGTACGCCAGCTCGGCGAGCGTGGTGTCCGGGTCCGGGGCGTGCCAGTCTTCGCTGCGCCACGCCGTTTCGCAGTACCGCTGGTGGGCTGCGCGGGCCACCGTGGCCAGGCAGTCGGCCATGCCGCCGGACGGGGCGGGCGGGTCGTCGTCGACCCACTCCACCGAGGCGATCAGGTAGGGCGCCGAAACGCAGTCGAGCTCGCGCAGGCGGAAGCGGCGCCGAGCCTGCGTCACCACGTCGAACCGGCCGTCCGGCAGGCGCTTGGCCTCGCGCAGGACCGTGCTGCAGCCGATCTCGTACAACTGGTCCAGACCACGCACTTCGCGGGTGAGCGACGACCGCAGCGCGACCACGCCGAACTCGCGCCCCGGCACCGTGCCGCTCACCAGATCCGCCGTCAGCTGGCGGTACCGCGGCTCGAAGATGTGCAGCGGGAGCTTGGTGCCGGGCAGCAGCACGGTCTGAAGCGGGAACAACGGCAGGATCGTCGTCGTCGCGTCACTTTCCGATTCCGGCTCCGTCACGCGTCCACGGTAAAGGGAGAACGCCTCCGGCGCAGCACGGTCACTTGGACGGCGGCTTGAAGACCGCGAACGGATCGGTGATCTGCATGCCCTTGCCGGCGAAGGAGAACAAGGCCGCGGGCCGTCCGCCCGAGCGGCCCGGCGGCGCCGTGTGACCGGTGGGCACCAGCAGTCCGCGCCGCGACAGCACGCGCTGCAGGTTCGTCGCCGAGACGCGGTAACCGAGTGCCGCCGAATACAGGCCGCGCAGCGCGGAAATCGTGAACTCGTCGGGCGCCAGCGCGAAGCCGAGGTTGGTGTAGGAAAGCTTCGAACGCAGCCGGTCGCGGGCGCGCAGCACGATCGCCTCGTGGTCGAAGGCCGTGCGCGGCAGCTTCGCGACGTCGTGCCACTGCGTGTCCTCGGGCACCTCGGGGTCGACGTCGGACGGGACCAGCCCGAGGAACGCCGTCGCCACCACGCGCGGCCCCGGCACGCGGTCCGGGGCGCTGAACACCGCGAGCTGCTCGACGTGCTTGAGCTGGCGGACGTCGACCTTCTCGGCGAGCTGGCGCCGGATCGACGTCTCGACGTCCTCGTCGGGGCGCAGCCGCCCGCCCGGCAGCGACCAGCGGCCGAGGTGCGGGTCGAGTGCGCGGCGCCACAGCAGCACCCGCAGTGTGTCCGAGCGCACTTGCAGGACCGCGCCCAAAACCTCGTGGGCCAAGGGGGCCTGGGTGTTAAGATGACTTCGCACGGTTTTCGATTGTAAGGCGAAAACCGGAGACCGGTCCAGGAGGGCCAGCATGACTTCCACGCTCGATCAGGACCTCACCCCCTACGGCGGGGTCGAGGCGAACGCGGCCTGGGCCGAGGAGGTGCGGCGCCTGGCGAAGCAGCGCGACGCGGTCCTGCTCGCGCACAACTACCAGGCCCCGGAGATCCAGGACATCGCCGACCACACCGGCGACTCCCTCGCGCTCAGCCGCATCGCGGCGAGCAGCGACGCGTCCACCATCGTCTTCTGCGGTGTGCACTTCATGGCCGAGACCGCGAAGATCCTGTCGCCGGAGAAGACCGTCCTGATCCCGGACGCGCGGGCCGGCTGCTCGCTGGCCGACTCCATCACCGGCGCCGAGCTGCGGGCCTGGAAGGCCGAGCACCCGGGCGCGGTGGTCGTCTCCTACGTCAACACCACGGCCGAGGTGAAGGCCGAAACGGACATCTGCTGCACGTCCTCGAACGCCGTCGACGTCGTCGCGTCCATCCCCGCTGACCAGGAAGTTCTCTTCCTGCCGGACCAGTTCCTCGGCGCCCACGTCAAGCGCGTCACCGGCCGGGGGAACATGCACGTCTGGGCGGGGGAGTGCCACGTCCACGCCGGCATCAACGGCGCCGAGCTGGCCGAGCGCGCGGCCGCGGAGCCGGAGGCCGACCTGTTCATCCACCCCGAGTGCGGGTGCGCGACGTCGGCGCTCTACCTGGCCGGCGAGGGGGCCGTGGCGCCGGAGCGGGTGAAGATCCTCTCCACCGGCGACATGGTCCACGAGGCCCGCGACACGAAGGCCAAGACCGTGCTGGTGGCCACCGAGATCGGCATGATCCACCAGCTCCGCAAGGCCGCGCCGGGCATCGACTTCCGCGCGGTGAACGACCGAGCCTCCTGCCGGTACATGAAGATGATCACGCCCGCGGCGCTGCTGCGCTGCCTGCGTGACGGCCTCGACGAGGTCCACGTGGACGTCGAGACGGCCGCTCGCGCGCGGGCTTCGGTGCAGCGGATGATCGAGATCGGGCAGCCCGGCGGCGGCGAATGACCACGCCGGTTAATGACCCACGGGCGAAAACCCCGGTCTGGGAAGCGCGTGCCGACCTGGTCGTGATCGGCAGCGGCGTCGCGGGGCTGACCGCGGCGCTGCGCGCGCAGGCCCTCGGGCTGCACGTCCTGGTGGTCACCAAGGCCGCCGTCGCGGACGGCAACACGCGCTGGGCACAGGGCGGCGTCGCCGTCGTCCTGGAAAACGAGCACGACCTCGACGACTCGGTCACCCGGCACGCGGAGGACACCCTCACCGCGGGCGCCGGCCTGTGCGACGAGGTCGCGGTGCGCTCGATCATCGACGGCGGCCCGGCCGCGGTCGCCCGGCTGCGGGCCGACGGCGCGAAGTTCGACGTCGCGGCTTCCGGGTTGCTCGCGCGGGGCCGCGAAGGCGGGCACAGCGCGTTCCGCGTGATCCACGCGGGCGGCGACGCGACCGGCGCCGAAGTCGAACGCGCCCTGGTCGCGCAGGCCGGGCAGGCGGGGGTGCCGGTGCTGGAGCACCACATCGCCGTCGACGCGCTGCTCACCCCGGGCGGACGGGTCGCCGGCGTGACGGTCCTCGACCGCCACGGCGTGCCCGGCGCCGTCCGCGCGTCGGCCGTGCTGGTGGCCAGCGGCGGCCTCGGGCAGCTCTACCAGGCGACGTCGAACCCGGAAATCGCCACCGGCGACGGGCTGGCGCTCGCGCTGCGGGCCGGCGCGACCGTGGCGGACATCGAGTTCGTGCAGTTCCACCCGACGGTGCTCTACACGCCGGGCGCGCGCGGCCGCTGCCCGCTGGTCACCGAGGCGGTGCGCGGCGAGGGCGCGACCCTGGTCGACGGCGCCGGCCTGCCGGTGATGGCCGGCGTGCACCCGCTCGGCGACCTCGCGCCGCGCGACGTCGTCTCGGCGGCGATCACGCGGCGGATGGGGACAGCGCCGGGCGGCATCGACGACCACGTCTTCCTCGACGCGACCGGCGTCGCGGGCTTCGCGCAGCGGTTTCCGACGGTGTTCGCCGCGTGCGCGGCGCTCGGCCTCGACCCCGCCGTGGACCCGATCCCGGTGACCCCGGCGGCGCACTTCTCGTGCGGCGGCGTGGTGACCACTACCGACGGACGCTCGTCGGTGGCCGGGCTCTACGCGGCCGGCGAGGTCGCGCGGACCGGGCTGCACGGCGCGAACCGCCTGGCCTCCAACAGCTTGCTCGAAGGCCTGGTCGTCGGGCAGCGCGTCGCGGAGGCCGTCGCGGCGGACCTCGCGGCCGGGCTGCTGGCCGACCCGGCGCGGGGGCGCCTGCCGTCGCGGACCACCGCGCCGGCGGCCGAACGCGACTCCCTGCAGCGCGTGATGAGCCGGTACGCGGCCATCGGCCGGGACGCCGACGGGCTGGCCGCGGCCGGCTCGGTGCTCGACCTGTCCCTTTCGGACACTCCGTTGTGGACGTACGCGGGCGTCGAGGACGCGGCGCTGACCGTGGTGGCGCAGGCGTTGCTCGCCGCGGCCGTCCGGCGCACCGAGTCGCGGGGCTGCCACGTGCGCACCGACTTCCCGGGGCGCGAAGACGGCCGGCGGCGCAGCCAGCTCATCCGCCTCAGCCCGTCCGGCCAGCCCGTGCTGGCCGACCCGATCCCCCTGGAGGGCGTGGCATGACGTTCCCGATCTCCGACTCCGTCCGCCGCCTGATCGCGGCCGCCGGGCTGGACGTCGACGACGTCGAGCGCGTGGTCACCACGGCGCTGGGCGAGGACCTGCGGTACGGGCCGGACGCGACGACGGCGTCGACCGTGCCGGCTTCCGCCGTCGCCGTCGCCGAGCTGACCCCGCGGGTGGACGGCGTGGTCGCCGGGCTGCCGGTGGCGCTCGCCGTGTTCGACATGGTGCTGGGCGACGGCTACGAGGTGCTCGCCCGGCGCGAGGACGGCGACCGGCTGGTCGCGGGCGAGCCCGCGCTGGTGCTGGCCGGGCCGGTGCGCGGGCTGCTCACCGCCGAGCGCACGGCGCTGAACCTGCTGTGCCACCTCTCCGGCGTCGCCACCGCGACCGCCGCGTGGGTGTCCGAAGTGGACGGTACCGGGTGCGCGATCCGGGATTCCCGCAAGACGTTGCCGGGCCTGCGGCTGCTGCAGAAGTACGCCGTCCGCTGCGGCGGCGGCGTCAACCACCGGCTGGGCCTCGGCGACGCGGTGCTGATCAAGGACAACCACGTCGTCGCCGCGGGCTCGGTGACGGCGGCGCTGGCCGCGGCCCGTGCGCACGCGCCGGAACTGGCCTGCGAGGTCGAGGTCGACACCCTCGAGCAGCTGGAGGAGGCCCTGTCCGCCGGGGCGGACGAGGTGCTGCTGGACAACTTCACGCCCGAGGAGTGCCGCCGGGCGGTGGCGCGCCGCGACGACGTCTCGCCGAAAACGCGGCTGGAATCCTCTGGTGGGCTCACCCTCGACCGTGGTAAGGCCTACGCACTGTCCGGTGTGGACTATCTGTCGGTGGGCGGGCTGACGCATTCCTCGCCGGCGTTGGATCTCGGCATGGACCTTCGCTGAGACGTCGTTCCGGGCTAGACTGGCGGTGGCGGACTTCCTTGTCCGCCACCGTCTTTCGGTTTCGGGGGTTCGGGTGCGGTTACCGGCGGTGCTCGCGGTGGCGGGTCTCGTGGCGGCCTCCGGCGCCTGTGGCGTCTTCGGGGCACCGGCCGCTTCGGCGCAGGGGTGCGCGAACCCGTCCGGCACGTACTCCGGCGAGATCCCGTGGGGCCAGCGGCTGGTCGACCCGGCGCGGCTGTGGCCGCTGACGCGGGGCGAGGGCCAGCTGGTCGCGGTGATCGGCACCGGCGTCGACGGGCAGAACGCGCAGTTCGCACCCGGCCAGCTCGAAGGCGGCGCCCGCACCGAGCGCACGGACTGCGACGGCCGCGGCACGATCGCGGCCGGGATCGTCGGCGCGCAGCCGGACCCGTCGACGACGTTCGCCGGCGTCGCGCCCGGCGCGCACCTGCTGCCGATCCGCTACGCGACGTCCGACGGCGGAGACCCGGGCGAGCTGGCCGAGGCGATCGACACGGCCGTCGACCGGCGCGCGGGCGTCATCCTGGTGGCGGTGCCCGCGGCGGCCGACAGCCCGGCGCTGTCGTCGGCGGTCGCGCGGGCGCGGTCGGCAGGCGCGGTGGTCGTCTCGGCGGCAGCGGCGTCCCAGCAGGGCGCCCGGACGTACCCGACGGCGACGTCCGGCGTGCTGGCCGTCGGGTCGGTGAACCCGGCGGGCGAGCCGGTGCAGACGGAGGCGGGTGACCACGTCGGCCTCGCGGCCCCGGGCGCGGAGCTGGTGAGCACGTCGGCGGGCGCGGGCGGTGCGGTGGCCCACCGCTGGCCGGTGACCGACCCGGGCCTCGCGGCGGCGTACGTCGCCGGGGTCGCGGCGCTGGTGCGGGCGTACCACCCGGCGCTGTCCGGGGAGCAGGTCGTCACGCGCCTGACGCTGACGGCCCACCGCCCGCCGTCCGGCGCGCACGACCCGCGGCTAGGCTGGGGAGTCCTGGACGCCTACGCGGCGGTGTCGTCCACCCTGCCGGCCGACGTCGCCGGGCCGGGCGCGGTTGCGCCTGCAGCCTCTGCGCCGACGGTGGTCCCGGCCGCCGCACCCGCGCCCCGCCCGTCCGACGTCACGGCCGGCACGATCGCGCTGGCCGGAGTGGCTCTGGCCGCGGCCGCGGGAGTCACGGTGGCGGCGGTCCGCCGGGCTCGCCGCCGGGGCTGGCGCCCCTCCCGCTTCACCCCGTAGCCCGTGTCGACCCCTCAATCACGCGTGTCGACCCCTCAATCACGTGAGTTGACCCTTCCATCACGCGAGTTTGAGGATCTCGCGTGATGGGGGAGCCGACACGCGTGATTGGAGGGTCGACACGCGTGATTGGGGGGACGACACGGGGGTCAGGCCGGGACGGGGCGGGTTGAGCCGATGATCGTCACCGCGGCGGCCACGTGGACCGTGAAGTCGGCGCCGTCGCGGGTGAAACGCGTGATCTGTTCACGGGGGGTGCTGCGGTCGTGGGATTGCCAGCCGTCGCGGTGCAGCGTCGGGAGCAGCGTGGCCAGGCCGGTGGAGGGCGAGGCCGGGTGGTCGACGCGGACTCCGTACTGCCAGCACGTCAGGTGACCCGGGCGGGTCGGGTCGCAGTCGAGCTCGCCCGAGACCGTCGGGGCGGCCGCGCCGAACGCTGCCGCGGCGTCGTCGATCACCGACGTCAGCTCGGTTGCCAGGCGGCTGAGTTCCGGGGTCACAGCTCACCGCCCGAGGTGAGGACGCGGTAGATGTTCGTCCACGAATCGGAACCCGGCTTCAGGACGTCGTTGTGCGACGACACGCCCCAGAGCACCGAACCGTCGGCGGCGGAACCCGTGCCCAGTTCCGTCACCCCCGGGAAGACGTCCGGGTCGGCGCCGTGGCCGATGCCCGTCCACTCCAGGCCCCACGCGTTGCCCTGCGCCACCACGATCGGGTCCAGGGGCGCCGTCATCGAGAACCGCTGGACGCCCGCCTGGCTCGCCGGCAGGTCCGCCGGGGACCACACGCCGTGGCCCATGCCCGCCGACTCGACGTGCAGGACGCGGTCGACGTCGAGGCCGTGCGCTTCCGCCAGCCCGACCGTCGCCCCGCCGTAGCTGTGCCCGATCGCCGTCAGCGTGACGCCGGAACCCGCGTGGCCCGCGATCTCGCCGCGCAGGTCGTCGGCGAAGTGCTTGAGGTCCGGCGCCATCGCCTGCGCGTACCCCGCGTCCGGTCCCTGCGCCACCGGGCCCTGCGGGAACACCCCGTCGGCCCAGACGACGACCGCCGTGCGCCCGGACGGGTCCGCGGCCACCAGGCTGCGCCCGAGACCGGCGTAGGCGTCGAAGTTCGACAGCTGCGTGTTGACGCCCGGCACGAACAGCCCGACGTTCCGCGTCCCCGGCTCGATGTGCCCGACCAGCTCGGCGATCCGGCCGTTGCCCGCGGGATCGAACCGCAGGATCTGCCGGTCGTGCGCCAGGATGTCCTCGTAGAGCTTGATCCGCGCCTGCGACCGCGCGATGGCGTCCGCGTCGGTCGACGCCGCCAGCCGCGCACGCTCGGCCGTCAGGGCGTCGGCGACCTTGACGCGGTTGTCCGCGATCGCGTGCGCCCACGCGCCGGTGTCGGCCGCACCGCCGATCCCGGCCGGATTTCCCGCGCGGGGCAACGGTTCCTCGGGCAGCAACGCCCGGTACATCGCGGCCACCTGCGCGTCCGCCCGCCGATAGCCGGCCGCGCAGGCGGTCAGTCCATTGTGGATCGTCCGCAGCCGGGAGACGCCGGACTGGAGCTGCGAACCCAGCTCCGTCATGGTTTTCTCGAACGTCTTGGCCGCGGCGGCGGACTCGCTCACCTGGCCGAACGCGGCGGCCGGCAGCTGCTCACCCGCCACCGCGGACTGCACCGAAGACAGCGCCTCGGCACGGGAACCGGACTCGCCGGCCACCGCGTCGAGGCGGGCCGGCGCCACGCGATAGCCCGCCGCCGTCATCAGGAGCCGTCTTCGCCGATGACCGGCGGCGCGACCGGCGCCGACTGGCCCCAGACGTTCTCCGTCTCCACCAGCCACGCCGGGATCCGCCGCCCGGAGCCCATGTCCCCGCCGCCGCCCATGCCCATCGGCATCATGGGCATCATCGGCATCGCGCCCTTGGCCGCCGCCGCGCCCGCGGCCCCGGCCGCGCCCCCGGCGAGCCCGCTCAGGGCGTTGCCCGCCCCGCCGTCGCCGGCCAGGCCGGAGTGCGCCGCCGGGACTTCGCCGGGACCGGTCAGCCCGCCGCCGACCGGGACGCCACCGCCGCCGAGCGAAGGCGCGTCACCGCCGCCGATCGGGATGCCGCCCCCGGCGCCGCCCGCGACCCCCGCGCCGCCCCCGCCGAGCTTCGTGCCCGGCGGCTGTTCCTTGTCGTCCTTGGCATCCTTGCCGGTCGCCCACGACGGCACCTTCGGCATGATCGAGCCGAACCGGCCGAACGCGGCGGCCGAGGCCGCGGCGAGCCCGGCGGTGAACATGTCGCCGAACAGCGGGTTCGACGTCGGCACGGTCGTCCCCGGCTGGGTCGTGGTCCCGCCGCCGGGCAGCGGGTGCCCGTCGGCCGGGGTGACGACGACGCCGCCCCCGCTCATGCCGTTGCCGACGAGCCCTGGCGAACCGGGGCTGCCCGCGCCGCCACCGGCGGGCGGGGTCGACGGCACCGGCACGGCGTTCGGCGACGCCGGGATCGACTCCTCGGCGGCGGTGTACTCGCCGGCCAGCTGCGTCATGACGACGATCGCGCGGCCGTGCGCCGAGCCCGCGGCGTTCGCGGCGGCCTGCTGGGCCTCGACGTTCGCGATGGCCTGCTGGCGCTGCTGCGCGGCGGCCTGCACGAGCGCGGGCGAGGCGTCCGGCGGCAGCAGCGGCGGGTTCACCGCGAGCGCGACGTCGGCCGGGGCGACGTCCGGCACCGAGACCGGCGGTGGCATCTCCTTCTTGGCCTTCACCAGCGCGTCGGCGGCGTCGCCGAGCGTCACGTTCATCGCCTCCGCGGTCCGCGCCACCTTCGAGATGCCGTTCGCGAGGTCGATGATCATCCGCTGGTACTGGTCCGCGGCCCCACCGGTCCACTGGTCCTTGAACTCGAGGAGCTCCGCGTTCAGGTTGTGGGCCTGCTCGTGCAGGTGCCGCGCGGCGGACTGCCACTTGTCGGCGGCGTGCCGCGCGCTGTTCGGGTCGCCGGCCTGCAGCATCGCGTACAGCTGCTGGTGGCTGAACGCGGCGAAGTTCGTGTGGGCGGTGTTCGTCATCCCTTGCGGCTCCCGTCCGTGTTCCCGCCGCCCAGCAGGCCGAGCACCGGGTCGAGCAGGCCGGTGACGGCGCCCGACGCGTGCAGGTCGCCGGCCACCGACTGGTCGGCGTGCTGGTAGCCGTCGGCGACCGTGGTGGTCACGTCCTGGGCGAACCCGATCGCGCTGCGGACCTGGTCGAGCAGGCCCTGCATCTCCGAGACGGCCGCGCGGTGGGCGTCGGCCAGCGACCCGGCCTCGCCGAACTCGCCGAACAGCAGCGGTTCCTCGCCGAGGGTGAGCAGGAAGTCGTTCGGTTTCGACATCGCGTGGATCTGGGTCTCCAGCTCCCGCACGAAGTCCTTCAGCGATTCCAGGTGGACGTAGTACGACTGGTCTGGCATCGGTCCCGGCTCTCTGGCGCGACGGCTGACATGGGGAAAGCCGGTCGGCCGGTGCGAGCGGGGGGTTTCCCGCACCGGTCGACCGACGTCTTGGCGCGGCTCAGCCCGCGAACAGTCCCTGGTTGCGGTTCTCCAGCGACTGCTGGAGGTCGTGCGCCTCGCCGACCTTCCCGCCGAACTGCGCGATGATCGCGACGATGTCCGCGGTGGCCTGGCGCAGGCGCGTCTCGGCCTGGCGGGCGGCGTCACCGGCGGAGCTGCCGGAGGCGTACCAGGTCGCGGTGATCGGCTGCAGGTTCTGGTGCAGCTGCTCCAGCTGCGAGGTGAGCGCCTTGGCCTTGGCGGCCAGGGATGCCGAGCTGTGCTGCAGCGCGGCGAAGTTGATTTCGACGACGTCGGCCATGGTGGGCGTCCTTCCGGTCAGGGGTTGAGGCGGGGGAGCACGCCCGAGCCCTCGAGGGAGTTGCCGACCCCCTGGAAGCTCTGGTGGACGTCGGCGTCGCCGCGGCCGTAGTTCGCGTGGCTGGTGTGGACGAGCTGCGACATGGTGTCGAGCTCCTTCACCGCGACGCTCATCTTCTCCTGCAGCCGCCGCTGGAGGTCCCAGAAGGCCACGGCCTGGTCACCCTTGTAGTTGCGCAGCGCCTCGGTCAGCTCGGACTCCAAGCTGGCCATCGTGGACTTGGCGTTCGTCGCGGTTTCCTCGAAACCCTGGACGGCGCGCGTCATGGCAGCGGAATCTGCCTGGAATCCCGGACTGGACATCGACGGGCCACCTCCTTCCTGAAGCGAATTCCCCTGGCGCGGTGGTCCGCGCGGTGTGAAAGTCACGCTAGAAAAGAGGCCTGTGTGGTCAAACGGCACAACTGCCGGTCGTGGTGACGGCACTATTACCCACGCGGGCGGCGGTAGGGCGTTCCCCACCTGCCGACGGTGGCGCGCTCCAGTGTTTCCGCGCCGCGCCCGCGCCAGGCTTGAGCCCATGGCAGACAAGGGAAATCCGCTGGTCACGCTCCGCGCGTGGCACCGCCCGCTGGTGGTGCTCGCCGGGGCGATGGGGGTGCTGTGCGCGGTCTCGCTGCTCGGCTTGCTCTTCGATGATCGCACGCTGGTCAATGCGCCGATCTGGCTGAAGCCGTTCAAGTTCGCGGTTTCGGTCGGGTTGTACGCGCTGACGCTGGCCTGGCTGCTGACGCTCCTGCGCCGCGGCCGGCGGGCGGGGTGGTGGTTCGGCACGGTCTTCGCCGTGGCCATCGGCACGGACGTGGGCCTGCTGGTGTGGCAGCTGACCGTCCGCGGTCACACCCTGCACTTCAACAAGGCGACCCCGGCCGACGTCGCGATCAACAACGTGGTCGGCGGCGGCGCCTACCTGGCGTGGCTGATGACGGCCGCCGTGGTCGTCCTGCTGCTGTTCCAGCGCCTGCCGGACCGGGCCCTGAATTCGGCGCTGCGCTGGGGGACGAGCCTGGCGCTGGCCGGGATGGCCACCGCGATGCTGATGTTCTCGCCCACGCCGGCGCAGCAGGCCGTGCTCGACGCGGGCAGCAAGCCGTCGACGTTCGGCGCGCACTCCGTCGGCGTCGAGGACGGCGGGCCCGGCCTGCCCGTGCTCGGCTGGAGCACCGTCGGCGGCGACCTGCGCATCCCGCACTTCGTCGGCATCCACGGCCTGCAGGTGCTGCCGCTGGTCGCGTTCGGACTGCTCCTGCTGGCCCGCCGCCACCGGGTGCTCGAATCCGACCTCGTCCGCCGCCGGCTGGTCCGGACCACGGGCGCCGGCTACGCGGGCCTGCTCGCGCTGCTCACCTGGCAGGCCCAGCGCGGCCAGTCCGTCGTGCACCCGGACTTCTGGACGCTCACCGCGGCCACCGGGCTGCTCGCGGCGGTCGCCGTCGCGGCCACGCTGTCGCTGCGGACGCGGCCGCGGGTCGGTTCTGCCGAAATTCTGAGATCCGCCCGGTAGACCGGGAGCCCCCGGGCGAAAGGTGCGTCGAGATGGTCCACCCGCAGGCACTGCTGGACGAGCTGGCACGCGCACCCGAGGTCCCCGCGTTCGAGCACGGCTCGCGGGTGACGACCCGCGGCGAGCTGCGGGAACTGATCGGCCGGTGCGCCGCGGGCCTGCGGGCGGCCGGGCTCGGCCCCGGCGACGGCGTCGGGCTCGCCACCGGCGTCACCCCGGAGGGGTTCGCCGCGCTCGTCGCGGTGCACGTGCTCGGCGCCCGCGCGGTCGCGGTGCGGGCCGGGTTGCGCCAGGCGCAGCTGCGGCACATCCTCGGCGACGTCGCGGTGGTGGTTGCCGACGAGCCGTGGGAGGCCGGGGTCCCCGTGCTGCCGGTGGAATCCCTGCCGGGTCCCTGCATCGAGCCGGTGCCGCAGGGGCGGCTCGACGACATCGCGACGGTCGTGTTCACCAGCGGCAGCACCGGCGTCCCCAAGGGCGTGGCCTACAGCTACCGCGCGCTGACCGAAGGCCGCGTGTGGCGGCCGCCGGTGCCGGGCTCGGCGCACGAGCGGTTCGGCGCGGGGTTCGGGCGGTACCTGCTGTTCGGGTCGCTCGCCAGCGCGGTGATGGTCGAGCAGCTGGGGGTGTGCCTGTTCGCGGGCGGCACGGCGGTGATCCCGCAGGCGCCGCCGGACTTCCCGGGCGTGCTGCCGCGGCTGGGCATCACGGCGGCGCTGACGACGGTGCCGCGGCTGAACGGGATCCTGGACGTCCTGCGCGCCGAAGACGTCGACCTGGGCTCACTGCGGCGGCTGGTCGTGGCCGGCTCGCCGGTGCCGCCGCACACGCTCGCCGAGGCGGCCGAGCGGATCGGGCCCGCGATGCACCACGCGTACGGCCAGACGGAGACGGGGATGCTGACGATCTGCCGCGCCGACGAGGGGCTCGGCTCGGTCGGGAAGCCGTGCGACACGGTGGAGATCTCGGTGCGGGACGGCGAGGTGTGGGTGCGCACGCCGTCGGCGTTCGCGGGCTACTGGCGTGATCCGTCCGGCTCCGCCGAGGTGCTGCGTGACGGCTGGGTGCGCACGCAGGACCTGGGGTTCGTCGACGCCGAGGGCTACCTGCACCTGTCCGGCCGCGCGCGGGACGTGGTGATCGTGAACGCGATCATCCACTACACCGGCCCGATCGAGCGGGCGATCGCGGCGCACCCGGACGTCGACCAGGCGTACGTGGTCGCGGTGCCCGACTCCGCGACCGGGGAAGCGGCGCACGCGTTCCTGGTCGCGGCGCCGGGCCGGACGCCGGACCTCGACGAGGTGCGCAAGGCCGTGGCGGCCGAGCTGGGGGAGGCGGCGGTGCCGGCGCGGTTCGCCTTCGTGGACTCGGTTCCCGTGGCGCCGTCGGGGAAACCCGACAAGGCGGCGCTGCGGGCGTCTGTTGTGGACTGATTATTCTCCGGCACGCAGGTCGGTGATCACCTTGGCGACGCGCCGCTGCCGGGTCTCCTCGGTCTTCGCCTGGCCGATCGGCAGCACGAACCGCTGTTTCGCGCTGTAGGACAGGCTTTCGAACCGGGCCCGCGCGGTCTCGTCCGCGGCGAGCGCTGCGGCCAGGTCGTCGGGGATCTCGAGGACGCGGGGTGCCGTGTCGAGGGCGATCTCCACCTCGACGTCGTCCCCGGCGGCCACCCCGGCCAGGCCCCGGTTCTCCGCGCTGAGCGGCACGAGGAACTGCCCGCCGCGGCTGGCGACGGTCGTGCGGTACGTGTGCCCGCCGAGGGTCACCGTGACCGCGGGCTTCTTGCCGGCGCCGAGCGCCTCGACGACGTCGGCGGGAACCGGCAGGCCGGTCGCGGTCTTGCCGCCGAGCAGGACCTGGGTGCGGAATCTCATCCACCGAGTATGCCGCGAGCCGGGCGCCCGGCTCGCGGCATACGGCGTCGTCAGACGCCGGCGGTGTTGCGGATCCAGGTGCGGCTCGAGGCGATGCTCGCGTAGTTCTGCGTGCCCTGGGTGTTCGAACCGGAGTTGCTGCCCGTGGAGCACACGCCGACCTGCACGCCGTTGTACAGCTGCGGGCCGCCCGAATCGCCGTGCCACGCCGAGCCGGTGACGCCCTGGCTGGCGATGGCCGTGCCGCCGTACGCGTCGGAGCTCAGGCCCGTGACGCGCACGTTGGCGGTCTTGAGGGTGCTCGACGGCGGGCTGCTGCCCTGCGTGCGGCCCCAGCCGTAGATCTGGTTGGTCGACCCGGTCGGCGGGTTGCCGGTGCCGAGCTTCATGTACGTCGTGTTCACCGCGGTCGTCAGGTGCAGCAGCGCGATGTCCCCGTTCGGGGAAGCTTTCTGCTGGTCGACGTCGGCGCTCGTGCCCTGCTGGAGCGCCACGTTCCCGACCTTGACGTTCATGCCCGGCGAGTTCAGGCAGTGCCGGGCGGTGAGCACCCACTGCGGGGCGATGATCGTCCCCGAGCACTCGAAACCGCCGTAGGTCGTGACGTTGTCCCAGTAGATCTGGGCGCCCCACGGCGCGGAGGAGACGGTGGTCCCGCCGATGATGTCCTGCTGGGCGTCCGCCACTCCCGCGGAGACCAGGCTCAGCGCCGCGGCGGCCGCTCCGATCGCGCCCACAGCCCTCGACATTCGCATGAAAATGCCCTTCGGCCAGGTGATCCGGATATCCGCCCCGAACGGGACGGTCCGCTCAACGTAAAAGCCGTGAAGGATTTTCGGAACCTACCGAAGTCGGTAACTCTCCCCCGGGACCCGTGGGTCCCGGGGGAGAGCGCGTCAGAGAACCGTGATCGCCCGCGGCACGGGCACCTCGGCGTTGTAGGCGAAGAAGTCGTGCCACTTCGCGCTGGTGCCGAACCTGGTGCCCTCCGAGCGGGCGACGAACACGTCGGCCGCGGAGCCGCGGACGAACAGCCCGAGGTCGGCCTTGCCGTCACCGTCGAAGTCCCCGACGGCGGGGATCTCGCCGTTGATGCCGAAGAACTCGTGCCAGAGCGCCGAAGTACCGAACTTGGTGCCGTCGGACAGTGCGACGTAGACGTCGCCGGCGGTGCCGCGGACGAACACGACGATGTCGTCCTTGCCGTCGCCGTTGAAGTCGCCGACGGTGGGCACTTCGGCGGCGATGCCGAAGTAGTCGTGCCACTTCAGCTCGTTGCCGACGAACCTGGTGCCGTCGGAGAGGGCGACGTAGACGTCGCCGGTGGTGCCGCGGGTGAACGTGGCGATGTCGTCCTTGCCGTCACCGTTGAAGTCGCCGACCGCGGGAACTTCGTCGTTGGGGGCGAAGTAGTCGTGCCACTTGGCGCTGGTGCCGAACTTCGTGCCGTCGGAGAGGGCGACGAACACGTCGGCCGTGGAGCCGCGGACGAAGACGGCGATGTCGTCCTTGCCGTCGCCGTTGAAGTCGCCGACCGCCGGGATCTCGGCGCCGATGCCGAAGAAGTCGTGCCAGAGCGTCGCGGTGCCGTACTTGGTGCCGTCGGACAGGGCGACCACGACGTCACCGCTCGAGCCCCGCTTGAAGACGGCCGTGTCCACCTTGCCGTCGCCGTTGAAGTCGCCGCCCAGCGGGAGTTCGCCGTCGGCCGCGAGGTTGTCGTGCCACTTCACCTCGTTGCCGACGAACTTCGTGCCGTCCGAGGTCGCGGTGTAGGCGTCCGCGGCGGTGCCGCGGGTGAAGGTGGCGATGTCGTCCTTGCCGTCGCCGGTGAAGTCACTGGCCGACCGCCCGCGGGTGGTGACGACGATCTGCGGGCTCGTGACCCCGACCGAAACCATGACCAGGTAGTGCCAGGTCTTGTGGGCCGTGGCCGAGTGCAGCAGCGTGGTCGACTTCGTGCTGCCGATGAACTGCTCGGCGGAGTAGGCGGCGGGGCCGTCCGGGCTGGCGTAGACGGAGTAGGTCGCGTCGTCGGAGGCGGCGAGCGGGGTCCAGTTCAGCGTGACTCCGTGGCCGGCCGCCGTGGCCGTGCCGGTGATGGCCAGGCCGCGGATCCAGTCGCGCAGGTCGTCGGCCCGGGCGGCGGTCGTGCCCTGCCGGGTCCCGGTTTCGCCGAGGCAGCCGTGCTGCCAGGACGCCCCGGCGACCGCGACGAGCGTGCCGTCCGCGCGGAAGACCGGTGCCCCGGCGTCGCCCTTGCAGGCGTCGGCGGCGCCGGTCAGCGACAAGGTCGTCGCGCTGGAAGCCGAGACGGTGAACTTGCCGGTGTGGGCCTCGTTCGGCAGCCACTCGGTGTCCGTGCGGCCCCAGCCGGCGAGCGTCAGCTCTTCCGACGCACCGGGCACGCCGGCGGTCGCGCCGAGCTTCAGCGTCGCGACGTCGGTGATCGTGGTGTCGATCCGGACGAGCGCGACGTCGCGATCGGTCCGGGGCAGCACCGCCGTCACCTTGGCGACGTGCGACCCGACGGTGACGCTGACGGGCTTTTCCGCCGGGTTCCCGGCGAGGCAGCTCGCGGCCGTGAGGACGAGCGCGGGCTCGACCAGCGCGCCGCTGCAGGCCCGGCCCTCGGTGGTGATCTTGGCCGCGAAGCCGAGGTTCACGGCGGCCGGGCCGGGCACGGCGGCCGCGGGGACGATGCCGGCCGCGGTCGCGGCGAGCACGGCGGCCGAGACCGCCGTCAACCTCTGACAAGTGCGTGAACGCAACGAAACTCCTTGCGGGAAGGTCAGCCGGCGAGCTTGCAGGTGTCGGGCGCGGCGGTCACGTGGAGCTCGGTGTTCCAGCCCGAGCCGATCGTGACGCCCATGTGGTCGGGGCCGGACGGGGCCCACGTCTCGGTGTTCGCGGTGTAGCGGTACCAGCGCAGCACCGGGCCGGTCTGCCCGTTGAAGGGGCTGGTGCCGGTGCTGCCGCGGCCGTACAGGATGTCGCCGCCCGGCGAGAAGATCTCGCTGAACATCTGCCAGCCGACGCCGACCGGCTTGCCGGGGCCGGCCCACGCCTTGGCCGTGAAGTCGTACTTGAAGCGGAACAGCTCGCCGCCGGGCTTGCGGGCGTACAGCACGCCGTCGCCGGCCGCGGTGATCGAGTCGAAGCGGGACCAGCCGGTGTCGAGGACGTCGCCGGCGCCGTTGACCCACGCGCCCGTCGTGTCGTTCCAGAGGTAGTACTTCAGCTGGCCCTGGTCGTCGATCATGAAGATGCGGTTCTTCTCGTCGACGGTGATCCGGTTCTTGTACTCGTCCGTGAGGTACCGGCCCCAGCCGCTGCCGACCTGGCCGCCGCCGCTCCAGCCGGTGCTCGTCGAGTACACCCAGCGCTTCAGCGAACCGTTCGGGTACGGGTCGCCCGCGCTGTTGTTGCGGTGGATGTCCCAGATGACGCCGCCCTTGCCGGCCAGCACGCGGCCGGTCCAGCCGGAGCCGACCGCGCTGCCCGGCTGCGTCCAGCTGACCGCGCCGCCGGCGGGGTCGAGGTGGACGTAGCGCCACAGGGAACCGTCGGCGCGGGCGGTCCAGATCGGGGCGCCTGCCGGGCACGAAACCGGGGTCGGCACGGTGTTGTCGCGGATCCAGCCGGCGAGGTCGTCGACGCGGGTTTCGGTGCCGCCGGAGCGGGTTTCGGTGACGTCGAGGCAGCCGTGCTGCCACGACGTGCTGCTCAGGGCCACCAGCTGGGCGGTGCCGCCCGCCAGGCGGAACGCGGGACCGCCCGCGTCGCCCTTGCAGGTGTCGGTGCCGTCGGCCGACGAGACCGACACGGTGGCGCCGGTGACGGCCGAGACGGTGAACGGCGCGACGCGCGGCCGCGCGGGCACCCACTCGGTGGCGGTGCGGCCGAACCCGGCCACCTGCAGGGTTTCCCCGGCCTGCGGCGCGGTGGTGGCGAGGGCGACCGTCGCGACGCCGGTCGCCGGCTTCTCCAGCTTCGCCAGGACGACGTCGCGGTCGGTGCGGCGCACGACCTTGGTCAGCGTCGTGGTGAAGCCGGCGCCGGTGCTCAGGTCGACGTCGCCGACCACGACGGTCGCGGCCTCGGCCGGGGCGCCGGAGTCCGCCGCCGTCAGGCAGGACGCCGAGGTGAGGATCCAGGACGGGTCGACGAGGGCGCCCGTGCAGGCCTTGGTGGGCGTGGCGATCCGGGCGAGGAACGGGTGGGTGCCGACCGGCACGGCGGTGCCGCCGGACAGGGCCTGCGCGGGGGTCGCGGCCAGCAGGCCGCCGGCGAGCAGGGTGACGGACAGGGCGGCGGAACTCAGTTTGCGCATGGATTTCCCCTCGGGTGGCCCGCGGTGGCGGCGTCCGCGGGGGACACCGCCACCGCGGGGGTCAGAGCAGGGTCGACTGGGCGGCGTTGAACGTGCCGTTGCTGCTCCACTTGACGCCCTCGTGGTCGAAGCCACCGGTGGCGTTCGCGCGGAAGCGGAACACGTTCGTGTTCGAGCCGCCGTAGTCGTAGGTGGCGAACAGGTCCGTGCGGCCGTCGCCGTCGAAGTCGCCCGCGGTCCACTGCGACTGGCCGAGGTTCCACTGGCCCGGCCCGCTCGTCCACTGCGTGACCGGGGCGTCGACGCCGGTGGCCGTGGCGTGCCAGGTGCGGAACGTCAGGTTCGCGCCGCCGAGGTCGATCGCGGCGCCGAGGTCGGTGCGCCCGTCGCCGTCGAAGTCGCCGGAGACGAACTTCGCCTTGCCGGTCGGGATGCCGCCGTTCCACTTGACGCCCTGCGCGTCGAGCCCGCCGGAAGCGTTGCCGTGGAAGAGGAACAGGTTCGCCGTGTTGTCGTGGTAGTCGTAGAACGCGGCCAGGTCGGCCCGGCCGTCGCCGTTGAAGTCGCCGCCCCGCCAGCTGGACTGGGCGAGGTACCAGTTGCCCGGCCCGGTGCGCCACTGCGTGACCGGGGCGTCGAACCCGGTCGTCGTCGCGTGCCAGGTCAGCATGCTCAGGTCGGCGTTGCCGTTGTCGTAGGCGGCCGCGATGTCCGTGCGGCCGTCGCCGTCGAAGTCGCCCGCGGTGAGGCGCGCGTTCAGCGGCCGGAAGGCCCCGCCCCACTTGATGCCCTGGTGGTCGAACCCGCCGGAGCTGTTGGCGTACCAGAGGAACAGGTTCGAGCCGCCGTCCAGGTAGTCGTAGAACGCGGCGATGTCGGTGCGGCCGTCGCCGTTGAAGTCGCCGCTGACCCAGCGGGCCTTGCCGGCCTCCCAGCCGTCGGCGCTCCACTTCAGCGCCGGCGCGCCCACGCCGCCGGCCGCGGTCGTCGGCCAGACGTACATGCCGGTGCGGGCGTTGCGCAGGTCGTAGGCCGCGCCCGCGTCGTCCTTGCCGTCGCCGGTGAAGTCGTTGCCCGCCGAGACCGGCGTGGTCGCGGAGAGCACGTCGGTCGGCGTGCTGGTGCCACCGTCGGTCGTCGCGACGACGACGCGGTAGTAGCGGGTCTGCTTGGCGGGCAGGCCGGTGTGCGTGTACGACGTGCCGTCGACACTGCCCAGCAGGTGCGTGCCGTCGACCGGGACGTCCGGGGTGGCCGAGGCGTAGACGCGGTAGGCGGTGCGGTCGCTCACCGGGTGCCAGGACAGGGTGATCGCGTGCCCGACGGCCTTGGCCGACGGTGCCAGCGCCTGCTGCCGGATCCAGCCGGCGAGGTCGTCGACGCGGGCGGCGGTGGTGCCCTGCCGGGTCGTGGTCTCCCCGAAGCAGCCGTGCTGCCACGAGGCGCCGGCCACGGCGACGACGTCGGTGCGGCCGCCGGCGTCGCGGAAGATCGGCGCCCCGGCGTCGCCCTTGCAGGCATCGGTGCCGTTCGTGCCGGTGAGGGACAGGGTGGTCGCCGTCGACGAGGAGGCCTTGAACGCGCCGACGTGCAGCGTGTCGGGCACCCATTCGCTTTCGGTGCGGCCGTACCCGGCCAGGCTGAGCGTCTCATCGCCGGCCGGGGTGGTGCCCAGCGGCAGCGGAGCGATACCGGTGACGGGCGTGGCGAGCCGGGCCAACGCGACGTCCCGGTCGGCCCGGACGACGACGTTCGTGACGGCCGCGACGTGGCCGCCGGTGCCGCTCAGGCTGGTTTTGCCGATGGTGGCGGTGGTCGCCCTGGCAGGCACCCCGCCCTGCGGGTTTTCGGGGAAGCAGCTCGCGGCGGTGAGGACGAGATCGGGTTCGACGAGCGAGCCCCCGCAGGCCCGCCCGTCGGCGGTGAGCTTGGCGGCGAACGGATAGGCACCCGGAGTGGCGGCGGTACCGCCGGAAACGGCCTCGGCGGGCGCTGCGGTCAGCAGCCCGGCCGCGATCAGGGCGACGGCCGTGGCGGTGCGGGAAACAGACATGAAGGCTTGTTCTCTCTCGCGGATCGGTGGATTCGTCCGCTACGCCGTCACTCGGATTTCGAGAAGCGCGGCCGGGTCGTGGTTCGGCATCGATTCGCCGACCGGGGTCCACTGGCCCGGCTGGATGACGACCGTTTCCGTCGCGCTTTTCGCCGTCAATGTGGCTTTCGCGGTGTGGCTGTCACCCTTGATGAAGTAGGTCTCTGGGATCTGCATGGTCACGAAGCCGGGCGTGCCGGTGACGCGGAAACAGGCGTCCCCGCCCTTGATCTTGTAGCTCTGCACGACGATGAGGTCGCCGCCGCTCGCGCAGTCCACCAGCAGGACGTGCCCGTCGCCCTTGAGCAGGGTGATGTTCCGCTCGGCGAGGATCCGGTCCGCGCCGGGGTAGTCGTAGGTTTCGACGATCGGCGGCGGGGTGTCGTCCGCGGTGGTGGCGCCGGTCGCGCCCGCCGGGGCGGTGATCACCGTGGTGGCCAGCGCGGCCAGCCCGAGCAGGCCGGCGCCGAAGGCAGCGAGACGGGTGCGAGCAGAATTCACGATGACCGTTCCTCCGTGTCGAAATCGGGAAACGGTGCCCAGGCAGATGCTTGGCACGACAGACCGCCCCCCTTGCGAAACGCTAGGCAGGACAGGTGTCGGAAGAATTCCTGGATGGTAAAATTCACATAACTATGACTTTGATCACAATTTAGGCTGGGCGGCTAACGTTTTGCCGGAATGCAATCCGACGTGATTAATCGCGCTGGCCTTCGGTGTGCCGACGAACGGAGGATTGACAGATCCCGGAATCGATGCCGCCTGGTGCTGTGCATTGTCGGGTGGTTATGGTCGCTTCGTCTGATCATGCGAATTCATTCGAGGGGGATCGAGCAGGGTGGGAACCAGACGTGGCGGCGTGCCGGTGCGGCGCGCCCTGGTGGTGCTGGCCATGGTCGGCACGTTGGTGGCGGGAACGGCGGGTGCCGGGCCGGTCGCCGGCGCCGACACCCCGGACGGCGGGACGGCCGACCGGGCGCGGGTGCTGGCGATCGTGCAGACCGGCACAGCGGGGGTGGCCAGGGCGGCGGAGATCGCCTTGGCGGGCTCCGACGCGGAGGTCGCCGAATTCCTGCGGACCGGCGAGACCGCGGCGCGCGTGCAGGACGACCGCGTCCGGGTCGGGCAGGTCCTCGCCACCGGCGGCCGGGGGCTCCGGGAAGCGGCGCAGGCCGCGCTGAACGGGACCCCCGAGGACGTGCGGGCCTTCCTGGCCGACGGCTGGCGGGCCCCGCTCGAGCAGGACATGCGGGTCCGGGTCGGCCAGATCATGAGCACCGGCGGCCGCGGTGTCCGGGAAGCCGCGCAGGCCGCGCTGAACGGGACCGCCGACGACGTGTGGCGGTTCCTCACCACGGGGCAGTTCGAGCCGGCCGAGCGCGACAACCGGGTGCTCGTCGGCCGGATCATGGTCGAAGGCGGCCCGAACGTGAAGCAGGCGGCCCAGATCGCCCTCTCGGGCACCGCCGACGACATCAAGGAGTTCCTCGCCTCCGGGCAGTACATCGCGCGCGCCCGTGACCAGGAGACGACGTCCGTCGCGCAGCTGGCGGCGCTGGCCAAGCAGTCCGGTGAGGAAGCCGCCCGCGAGACCGAAGCGGCCAAGGAAGCTTCGGCCCGTGCGGTCGAGTCCTCCCGCCTGGCCAAGGAGGCCGCGCAGCGGGCGGCCCAGGAGACCGAGGCGGCGAAGAACGACGCCGGCCGGGCCGCGGAGGCCGCGGGCCGGGCCGCCGATTCGGCCGGGCGGGCCGCGGACGCGGCGCAGGCCGCGATCGCGGCGGCCAACGCGGCGAACCAGGCCGCGCGGGTCGCGGCGAACGCCGCGGCCAAGGCCGCTTCCGCCGCCGCGGCCGCGGGGCAGGCCGCGGTCCGGGCCCGCAACGCCGCCGCCGCGGCGGCCGGTGACGCGAGCCAGGCCGACGCGGCCCGCCAGGCCGCGGTGGACGCCAGGGCGGTCGCGGCCGCGGCCAACCTCGCCGCCGACGCGGCGACGGCGGCCGGTGCCGCCGCGGTGAACGCCGCCTCCGCGGCCGGCTCGGCCCGCAGCGCCGGCGCGAACGCCGACGCCGCCGCGGCCGCCGCGAGCGAAGCCGCCGGGTACGCCGGCTCCGCCGGCGCGGAAGCCCAGCGGGCCAGGAACGCGGCAGCCACGGCGAAGCGGAAGGCCGCCGAAGCCAACCGCGCCGCGAACGCCGCGGAGTCGTTCGCCAACCAGGCGGCGAGCGCGGCGGCCGAGGCGTCCCAGGCGGCCCGTTCCGCGGCCGGGCACGCGGAGGCGGCGGCGACGGCCGCCGAAGAGGCGGCCAAGCACGCCGGACAGGCCCAGGACGCGGCCAAGGAAGCCACGCTCCACGCCGAAGCGTCGCTTCGCGCGGCAGACGCCGCCACGGCGGCGGCCACCGAGGCCGAACGGATCGAGGCGACCGCCAGGCAGAGCGAGGCCGACCGGCTCGCGAACGACACCGCCGAGGCGATCGGCGTCGCCGAGCAGGCGAAACAGGCGTACGACACGCGACGAGCCGACGCCGAGTGGGAAGCGGCCGAGGCCGCCCGGCTGGACCAGGAGACCCAGCGGCTGATCGCCGAGGCCGGGGCACCGGACGCGTCGGTCGCGACCAAGGTGGCGAACGGGCGCAAGATCGCGATCCAGCTGCGCAGGACCGGCGGGTCGTGGACGAAGGAGGCCGCGGAAGCGGCGCTGGCCGGCAACGAGGCCGACGTGCTTTCGTACGTGCGGACCCAGCGTCAGGTCGCGGCCGAGAAGGACGACCGGGCCCGCGTCGCCTACCTGGCGGACTCCGCGGGCAAGGCGGCGAAGAAGACCGCCGCCGAAACCGCGTTGTTCGGTGCCTACCCGGGTGTCCAGGAGTTCCTGCGCACCCAGTACTACGACGGCAAGGTGGCCGACGACCGGGTGCGCGTCGGCCAGATCATGAGCACCGGCGGACCGGCCACGAAGGACGCCGCGCAGCAGGCGCTGAACGGCACCCCGGCGGACGTCGAGCAGTTCCTCGCCGTCGGGCAGTACACGGCGGCCGAACACGACGACCGGATCGCCGTGGGCCGGATCATCAGCACCGGCGGACCGAACGTCAAGGCCGCCGGCCAGGTCGCCCTGTCCGGGCCGCCGTCCTTCCTGCGGATCTTCCTCCAGGTCGGGCAGTACAAGGCCCAGCGGATGGACCACGACGCGGCGACCCACGCCGCGGAGATCCGGCGCTACGTCGCCGAAGCGGCGCGGCTGGCGGCCGAAGCCAGGGCGAGTGCTGCCGAGGCGGCGCGGGCGGCCGCGGTGGCCCGCAACGCCGCCGGTGAGGCGCAGGCCTACGCCGACCAGGCGAAGCGGGCGGCCGAGGAAGCCAAGGGTGCCGCGGATCGGGCCGCGCAGTCCGCCCGCGAGGCACAGGAGTCGGCGGACGCGGCCGCGCGCTCGGCCCAGCAGGCCCGCGACGCGGCGAACTCGGCACAGAGCTCCGCACGGTCGGCCGAACAGTCGGCTGCCGAGGCGTCGTCGTCCGCGGCGCAGGCCCGGGCGTGGGCCGCCGAGGCACAGGAATCGGCGGACCAGGCCCGTGCTTCGGCCCTCGCGGCCAGGAAATCGGCCGACGAAGCCGCGCAGGCGGCGGCGGACGCGTTGAAGATCTATTCGGACAAGCGCGACGCGGAGGCGAAGGCCCAGCGCGAGAACCCGGTGCCGGTGCCGCAGGAACCGACCGGTGAGGCCGATCCGGTCGTGCCCGAGGAGATGGTCCTCGAGGGCGGGATGTCGCTCGCCGACCTCGCCGGCCTGCTGATCGACATCGCGAGCATGTTCGACCCGACGCCGGTGACCAACGTCGGCTCCGGTCTGATGAGCCTGTTCAACGGCGACTGGGCCGGCGTGGGGATGTCGGTCGTCGGGGCCATCCCGGGGCTCGGCGCGGGAGCGGACCTGGCCAAGGCCGCGCGCCGGATCGAAAAGGCGTTCGTGAACCTCGCGCCCTACCTGGGGCGGCCGGGATTCCTGGAGAACGTCGCGCACAACCTGAAGGGCCTCTCGCCCGAGCACGCGAACCGCGCGCTCGGCGTGATGAACGCCATGCAGCGGGACGCGGAAAAGTTCCTCAGCGGCAAGGGACCGGAGTTCCTCCGTGCCCTCAAGGACGCCAGGCTGCCGACGATGGGGCCGATCCGGTTCGTGCCGCCGAAGAACTTCAACCCGGCCAAGCCCAAACGCAACGGGATGTACGAGGACGCCTACGGCAACGGCTGGAAGTGGGACCCGAACAAGTCCGAATGGGACGTCCAGATCAGAAATGGCGATGGTAAGATGGACTACTTCGCCAAGGACGCAGGGCACGCGAATATCTCGCCTGAAGGACGTGTAACGCACAAATGAGGTTTTCCACATCGGACGTCGTGGCGAATATCCTGATCGGCGTCGAAACCGAGGAATTCGCCACGGCGGCCGGTGTGTCCGCGGCGCTGGCCGGGGAGTTCGGGGCTTCGGCACTGGAGCTCCGGCGCGCCGACCCGGAAGGCGGCCGGAAGGGCTTCACCCTTTCCCTGTTCCTTTCCTGTCCGGTGGCCGAGGCGGAGACCGCCGGCGAGGCGCTGCGGCGCGCGGTGCTGCCGGTGGCCCTTAAGTACCGCCTTGATCCCGCCGCCCTCGAAATCCACGGTGACCCGGAGGCGGGCGGCTACGCCGACCTGCCGTTCGGGGAGCTGGCGGTCGACGGCTACGTCGTCTACGGGCTGCTAGCCGTCCCCGGGGGCGGCGAAACGCGGGTCGCGACCTACGTGACCCGCCCCGACTTCACCCCCCGGGCGGACTCGGACCTCGTTTCACGGGTGCACCTGCGGGTCCCGGGGGCCGATCCGGGGCAGGCGCTCGAGCGGTACCGGCCGGTCGCCGAAGCGACGCGGGCGTCGACCGTCCAGATCGTCTCGGCGCGGGCGGCAGGCTCGGCGGCGGAGTACTGCGAGGTCGCGCTGCTCTCGGCCGTCCCCGCGCTCGACGGCGAGGACGCCGAGGCGGGGCAGCGGCGGGTGGCCGGGATGCTCGCCGACCGGCTGGACGCCGTCCCGGCCGGCCACCTCGAATCAGTGGCCGTGCGGGTCGAGGACGATCCGCTCTACGAGGATTGAGACCTGGGCGGGATGTCCGAGCGACAGCACGATCCCGAGCTCTTCGACGAGCTGATGCGCACCGAACTCCGGCAGCAGCCGGTCAGCGGGTACGCGATCGCCACCCTGGTGTTCGGCCTGATCGGCGGGGTGCTCGCGCCGGTGTGCGGTGCCGTCGCGATCTCGCGGATCCGGAAACAGCGGCAGCGGGGTCTCGGGTTCGTCGTCTGCGGGCTGGTGGCCTTCGTCGCCTGGGTGGGCGTCTTCGCGTACGGGGTCGGCACCGGGACGTTGGGGTGGCCGCGGCCGGCCGCCCAGGAACGGCTGCCCGAGGGGGTGGTGCACGGGCTCGACCTCGCCGTCGGCGACTGCTTCTGGGCGCCGGCCACCTCGGGTGAGGCCGACGTGTTCCGGAGGCCGTGCGCGGCCGGGCACACCGGTGAGGCCTTCGAGGTGCTCCCGCTGGGGGAGGGCCCGATGCCCGACGTCCTCGAGCTCTACCGGACCACCCTGGCCCGCTGCGAAGCCGGCGCCCGCTCGGTACCCGGCGTCCGCGTGCAGGTCATGACGCCGACGTCGGCGCGCTGGGCCGAGGGCAAGCACCGGGCGATCTGCTGCTCGGCCTGCTGCGGGCCGGTGGGCGGGCCGTGGGTGCGCGCGAGGTGCTTGAGTGCCGTCACGGCGCGGCTCCGGTGAAGCGGCCGCTGGACGAGTGGCCGTGCTCGTCACCGGCCTCGGGTACGCCCTGGTCACGGGCACTCCGCGGTTCCTCCGCGCCGCGCTGCCGCACGGGGTCGACGACGCGCGGGCGCGGTTCGGCCGGGTGGCTCGGCGGCTGGGCTGTCCCGAATTGCTGGCTGCCGCCGAGCGGTTCCCGCCCGGCGCGCACGCGTGGCGGTCGCCGGCCGAGGTGGCGTCCGGTTCGGGGGTGGCGTTCGCCCACGGGGACCTGTCCGGCGCCGAGTTCGCCCGGCGCTGGTACGCCGCTCGCCGACGGGCGGACGAGCGCGGCGAGCGGGTGCGCGACCGGTTGGCGTGGCTGCTCGGCGAGGTGTTCTTCCTGCTCGAGGACTACCCGATCGACCCCGAGCTGCGCGAGCCGGGCGACGTCACCGACGAGGAGCTCCTCGCGGGTGTGCGGACCCTGCTGGAGTGACCACGGGGGCTACGACTCCGCCGGCTTCGTCCACGCCACCTGCACCAACCCGGTCCCGTGCCGTCGCGACACCAGCGTTCCCCGCCCCGGCGGCTGCGGCGAAGGCTTCACGTCCGCCAGCAACGCCCCTTCGTCCTTCGTCCCCGACATGATCAACCCCGGCGAGCCCAGCTCTCGCAGCCGCTGCAGCACCGGCTCGAACAGCGCCCGCCCGGCGCCGCCCGAACCGCGGACGATCACCAGGTGCAGGCCGATGTCCCGGGCCTGCGGCAGGAACTCCAGCAACGGCTGCAACGGGTTCCGCCCGACCGTCGCCACCAGTTCGTAGTCGTCCACCAGGACGAACAGCTCCGGTCCGCGCCACCACGAGCGGTTGCGCAGCTGCTCCGGCGTCACCGACGGGCCCGGCAGGCGGTTGCGCATCGCCGTCGCGCACTCGCCGATCAGGTCCGTCAGCTTGCCCTCCGCCCCCGCGTAGCCCAGCAGGTGCGGCTCGGACACCGCACCCAAGAGCCCCCGGCGGTAGTCCGCCACGATGATCGCCGCTTCCTCCGGGGTGTACGCCGATGTGATGCCCTGAGCCAGCGCACGCAACAGCGAACTCTTGCCCGACTCCACGTCGCCGAAAGCCACGAAGTGCGGGTCCGTCGCGAAATCCAGGTACACCGGGCGCAACGTCGACTCCGCGATACCCAACGTCACCTGCCGCGAAGGGGCCGCGGGCAACCCGTCGAGGGGCACCTCGGGTGGCAGGAGCCGGACCTGGGGGGCGCGCGGTCCCTGCCACGCCTCGGAAATCCGCCGCACCAGGTCGACGCCGCCGGCGCCGATCGTCTCCGGGCGCTGGTCGGTGTCTATGCGGGGTAGCGCCGCCAGGAAGTGGAGCTTCTCCGCCGTGATGCCGCGGCCGGGGCGGTCGGCGGGGACGTTGGCCGCCACCTTGCGGTCGATCGACGAATCCATCGGGTCGCCCAGGCGCAGCTCGAAGCGGGTGCCGATCGCGTCGCGCAGCTGCGCGCGGACGCCGATCCACTGGTTGAGCGAGACGATCACGTGGATGCCGAAGCCGAGGCCGCGCGCGGCCAGCCCGGTGATCTGCTCCTCCAGCTGCTCGTACTCCTGGCGGATCGTCGTCCAGTTGTCCACGAACAGGAACACGTCGCCGAACTCGCGCTCGTCCGTGCTCTCGGTGAACTCCGCGCGGCGGGCGCGGAACGCCGCCATCGACTCGATCCCCTGTGCCGCGAAGAACTCCTCGCGCTGCTCCAGCAACGTCGTCAGCTCGGCGACCACCCGGCGGCAGCGCTGCGCGTCGCGCCGGGTCGCGTAGCCCGACACGTGCGGCAGGCCGGCGATCGGCGCCAGCGCGCCGCCGCCCATGTCCAGCACGAACAGCTGGACCTCGGCCGGCGTGTGCGTCAGGGCGAGCATGCCCGCGATGTCCTTCATCAGCGTCGACTTGCCGCTCTGTGGGGCGCCGACGATCAGCGCGTGCCCGGCCGCTCCCGAAAAATCCGCCCACAGCAGGTCGCGGCGCTGCTCGAACGGCTTGTCCACCAGCGCCACCGGGATCGTCAGCTTCCCGTTGCCGCCCCAGCCGAGCGGGCACAGGCCGCGCGCCGCGTCCTCGCCCAGCGGCGGCAGGAGCTGGTCCAGCGTCGGCGGTTCGTTCAGCGGCGGCAGCCAGATCTGGTGCGCGGCCGGGCCGCGGCCCTCCAGGCGGGACAGCATCGCGCCGATGATCGTCTCGCCGGTGCCCTCCGCTTCCGCAACGGGAGACACCTCGGTCGTGACCGGGATTTCCACCGGGGCCAGGGAAAACGGCAGCACACCCAGCTCCTGGCCGTCCTCGCGCACGACCGTGCTCCGCGGCGGCAGCTCCCCGGAGACGTAGGCCGCCTTGAGCCGGACCAGCGTTTCGGTGTCGGACTTCAGGTACGCCGACCCCGGCACCGGCGGCAGGTGGTAGGCGTCCGCGACACCCAGCACCGCCCGGCTTTCCGCGGCGGAGAACGTCCGCAGCCCGATCCGGTACGACAGGTGCGAGTCGAGCCCGCGCAGCCGGCCCTCCTCCAGCCGCTGGGACGCCAGCAGCAGGTGAATCCCCAGTGAGCGCCCGAGCCTGCCGATCGCGACGAACAGGTCGATGAACTCCGGCCGCGAGGACAGCAGCTCGCTGAACTCGTCGATGATCACCAGCAGCGACGGCAGCGGTTCGAGCGGCGCGCCGTCCGCGCGGGCCTTCTCGTAGTCCCGCACCGACGCGTAGTTCCCGGCCGCGTGCAGCAGTTCCTGCCGCCGCAGCAGTTCGCCGTTCAACGCGTCCGCCATCCGGTCGACCAGCGCGAGGTCGTCGGACAGGTTGGTGATGACGGCGCACGTGTGCGGCAGCCCGGTCATCCCGGCGAACGTCGCGCCGCCCTTGAAGTCGATGAGCGCCAGGTTGAGCGTCTCCGACGAGTGCATCACGGCCAGCGCCGTCACCAGCGTCCGCAGCAGCTCGCTCTTGCCGGACCCGGTCGCGCCGATGACCAGCCCGTGCGGGCCCATCCCGCCTTCGGCCGACTCCTTGAGGTCCAGCTCGACCGGCCGGCCTTCCGGGTTGACGCCCAGCGGGATCCGCAGCCGGTCGCGGGCCGCGCGCGGGGCCCACGTCACGGTGGTGTCGGTGTCGCGCGGATCGCCGATGCCGAGCAGCCCGGCCAGCCCGAACGTCGTCGACATCGGTTTCTCGCCGACGACCGCGGCCGCGGTGTGCAGCGGCGTCAGCATCCGGGCCAGTGCCTCGGCGGCGCCGCGGTCGAGGGTGTCCGGGCGGCCGAGGAAGCCGAGCCGCGACTCGCCGCCGTCGCTGACGACCATGCCGAGCGACTCGGGTGCGGTGTGCAGGCTCAGCAGCTTCTCGGTCGACGACGCCCGCGGGTGCTCCGGCCCGGCCTCGATGACGGTGACGCCGAGCCTGCCGTCCTCGCCGATCAGCCGGGGTTCGCCGTGAGCGGTGCCGCCGTCGACGACGACCACGAGGTGCGGCAGGTCCAGCTCCGCCGCGGCGCGCCTGCTGAACGCGGGGCGTTCGCCCAGGTCGGCGCCCAGCAGTTCGGCGAGCCCGGCCGCGGTGTCGGCGGCGAGCCGTTTCGCGCCGACGGCGTCGGCCGCGCCGGCCGCCGTCGCGTGCGGCAGCCACTTGAGCCATTCCCAGTCGTGCTGCCGGTCCGGTGACACGCAGACCGCGACCCGCAGGTCCGCGGGGGAGTGGAAGGTGACGAGCTGGCACAGCAGCGCCCGCACCAGGCCGAGCACGTCGGGCCGCCGCCCGGCCACGGTGACCGCGGCGAACGACCGCAGCGACAGCGCGACCGGCAGCCCGTCCACCGTCGAGTAGGTGCGGATGAAGTGCTTGAGGCTGGTGGAGGACACCGGGTCCAGGTCCTCCAGCGGCACGGTCTGCGGCGCCTTCAACGGCGTCGCGAGCCGCTGCGGCCCGGTGCCCGCGCGCACCTGCGCGAAGTGGCCGTCGCCGCGCCGCCGGTCCCACAGCTTGCCGGTCTCGACGTAGGCCCACAGGTCGGCCGGGTCGGGCTGGACGGCGATCATGGCCGCGCGCTGGCCGTCGGCGATGTCGCGGACCTGGGCGCGCAGCCCGGAGAGGTAGCGCTGGTAGTCCCGGCGTTCGTCGTTGATCTGCGCCTTCTTCGCCATCCCGCCGCGGCCCAGCGACATCACGACCATGCCGCCCATGGCGCAGATGAACAGGGCGCCGAAGATCCACGTCATCACGCCGCCGTCGCGTCCGATGTAGACGAACGACATCGCGCCCATGCCGAGCATCATCGGCAGGAACATCATCAGCTGCACCATGCCGCCGGACGAGCTCTTCGGGAGCATCGGCGGCGACTGCAGCACGATCTCGGACGGGCGCTCGGGCGGGATGCTCATGCAGCAATGCTCCAGCGGATCGGGGCGGCTCTGACCGGTATTTTGGCCACTTGCCGCTCGCGCGCGGTGGGTACTTTTGCCGTCCGCCCGCTTCCGGGGCCGAACTTACGCTCGGGCCGTGCAAGCCACCCGGAAGGAGAGCCATGGCCGGCGAGTACCGGGCTGAGCCCGAGGCGATGCGCTCCGCCGTGGGCAACGTCGGGGGCATCATCGCGCACGGCATCAACGCCGTGGCCGACCTCGAACGGCTCGTGGTCCAGCCGATGTCGTTCGCGACGTTCGGCAGCGCGGTCGCCGCCGCGAACGCGGCCCTGCACTCCAGCCAGATCACCGCCGTCCGCACGCTGCTGCAGCTGCTGCAGCAGGTCAACGGGCTCGTCAAGGCCAGTGCCGACGCCTACCAGGCGGCCGACCAGGACGTCGCTTCGGGCTACGGCGGCGGGCACGCACCGGGCGGCACCGCGTCGTCGATCTGGGGCAGCTCGCACGCGTCCGAGCTCGCCACCCTGGCCATCAACGACAGCGCGGGCGCCCGCGGCGAGCCGTCGTCGGTCGGGAACGTGCTGCGCTACCTGGGGGACGCGCGGCTGGGCAGGCTCGGCGACCACCCGATCACCGACACCCGCTTCCACGGCGTCGCCGACTTCAACGACTGGCTCGCCGGCGACGCCGACAACCAGGCGCGCGTCGGGCTGATCGAGGTCTACGCCGGCACCGCGCGGACGTTCTCCGACGTGCCCGGCGGCGTGCACAGCGGTGACGTCGTGGTCGTCGAGCCGCTGCTGTTCTCCGACCGGCAGCCGGTCATCGGCGTCGCCGGCGACGGTGGCCGCCTCTACAACCACGGGCTGCTCGACGCCCGCACCGGCGGGCTGGCGAAGGTCAGCGTCTACCGGCCCGCGTCCGTCGTCTGATCGTCCGCCCTCGAATCTTTGTGAGGATTGATGCTGACTTTCCCGAACTCCAGCGCGATGGACGCGACCGCGTCCTCGGGCGGGCCGATCACCATCCTGCCGCAGATCGTCACCGGGCAGCCGGAGCAGATCGCCAAGCACGTGGTGGACCTGGTCCGCAAGGCCGAGCAGTTCCTCTCGATGTACAACGAACTGACCAAGGCCGCCGACCAGCTCGGCAAGATCTGGTCGGGCGCGGCGAGCGAGTCGGCGCTGAAGAAGATCAACGACTCGCTCGACCAGCTGACGAAGATCATCAACGTCGTCCAGAAGGGCGCCGAGCTGCTCGGTGTCTCCGGCACGCTGATCAAGACCGCGCAGGAGGCCTACCGCGCGGTCGTCTCCGCGGTGAACCCCACGGTCGCCGCGCTGATGTCGAACTGGTGGACCTACGGGGCGGCGGTCGCTTTGTCGACCGCGACGAGCGCGTCGCTGCGGGCGTTCATCACCGCGATCGGCGCGCTGCTCAAGGCACTCGGCGCGGTGGACCTCGCCCAGCAGGTCACCACGCTCGCGCAGGTCATCGGCCAGATCGAGAAGCTCTTCCACCACTCCTCCGGCAGCTCGAGCGCGACGTCGCCGTCGATCGGGAGCACCCCGGTCACGGCGCCGCAGACCCCGCCGCCGGTGGCGAGCCCGTCGGGGCAGCAGGCTGCGTCGTCAAGAAATCCCACCCCCGGCGGTGAGGGGATCCCGCAGCAGCCCTCGTTCACTGACTACACCCCGCCCGCGCTCGCCACCGGCGGCGGTTCCAGCGGCGGCGCCGCGAACAGCTGGATCCCGATCGACCATCCCGCAACGCCGCCCTCGATCCCGGCCCCGGCACCCGCTCCGGCGCCGCTGCCCGCCCCCGCCGGGCACGCCGACGAGGTCGTCATCCGCACCAACCTGACCACCGGCGAGTCCACTGTGGAGGCTCCCGGCGGTCAGGACTTCGACCTCGACATCAGCATGGACTACAACGGCAAGCACTTCAGCCAGCACGTCGACTACGACGCGGCGGAGAACTAGCCGATGGGCGGGGCGGTCGATGCGTCGGGAGTGGTCAGCTCCGTGCTGTCCGGGTACCGGCGCGTGCTCGTCGAGTGCCGTCGCCGCGTCACCGGCGATCCCGGCGCGCTCAGCGCCGCGTCGCAGCGAGTCGCGACCCGGGCAACGGCCGTTTCGGGCCAGGCGCGGGAAATCGACGAGTCCGCCAAGGCGCTGCACGCGGACTGGGACGGCGACGCCTACACCGCGTTCGCGACGGCGGCGGGCGAACTCGGCAAGGAGCTCGCCGGCACCGCCACGAAACTCGACGACCAGGCGAAGCGGCTCGCCGCGGCGGCGCGGCTCGTGCAGTCCGCGGAAGCCGCCGTGGACTCGGTGCTCGCGCAGTTCGACTCCTACGCCGCCCAGCTGACCGCCCAGGCCCGCGCGGTGAACTCCGCCGCGGTCGGGGCGTTCATCCAGGCCGCGCGGCAGCTCGGCGAGCAGAGTGGCGCGGCGGCCCGCCAGGTGGTCGACGAGTTCTCCGACGCCCTCGCCGAGCTGTTCCCGCCCGAAGGCGTCGGCCGGCTCGAGCACGAGCTCGGCAAGTGGGCGCGCGGCCCCCTGCACTGGCTCAACGGCGAGCCGATGGACGGCCGGAAGCGGCCGCGGACCGTGCCCTCGTGGTTCGGCAACTCCGGCTGGAAGAAGCTCACCTGGGACGGCCTCGAAGGCACCCGCGCGCCGAGGAAGGCCGACACGCCGTTCGGGCAGCCGGAACCCGACGGCGTCAAGGAAAAGCTCGCCCGCAACACCGAGATCACCTACTACAAGTTCCAGCACGAGCAGGACGGCTGGTCGCCGGGCTACGACGGGAAGATCACGTCGAAGGGCTGGGACGCGTCCGCGTCCGGGCACGCGGAACTCGCGGCGCTGCACGGCGAAGCCGAAGCCAAGAAGGCGTGGGGCGTCGCCGAAGCCCACGCCAAGGGCACGGTGTTCGCCGGCGGCGAGGTCAGCGCGTCCGGCACGATCGGCGCGCACGGCGTCGGCGCGCACGCGAACGCGTTCGTCGGTGGGAAGGTCGAAGGCGAGGTCGCCGCGGACGTCGCGGGCATCGGTGTCGGCGCGAACGGCACCCTGCAGTACGGCCTCGGCGCGCAGCTCGACGCCCAGGCCGTCTACGACGCCGGGCACCTCAAGGTGAGCTTCAAGGCGGGCGCGGCGCTCGGCCTCGGCCTGGGCGTCGGCGCGAAGATCGACATCGACCTGCCGAAGCTCGGCCACACGATCGGCGAGTACGGCGGCGCGGCCGTCGACGCCGTCAGCCACGCGGCGTCGGACGCGGCCGACGCCGTGGGCTCCGCGTGGGACGACGCCGTCGCGTACGTGGGGTTGTGATGACGCTTCCCCTCGACTTCGTGATCCCGGACGGCTGGACCGCCGTCGACCCGGGCGACTCCGGCGCGGTGTTCGTCGCCGTGCACGACGCCGCACCGGGCGAGTTCACCCCGAACATCACCGTGAGCGTGCAGCAGCGGCCGGACGACGCCACGATCGACGCCATCGCTGCTGAGGCCGTCGAACGCCTTTCGCGGACGCTGGCCGGGCTCGACGTGCTGATCGTCCGCGACGTCGGCGAGCCGGCCGCGCCGGGCGTCATGCAGCTGCTGCGGCTGCGCACCGGCGAAGGCACCGAGCTGATCCAGACCCAGGTGCACCTGACGGTCCCCGGCGCCACGCCGGCGGAGCGGCTGGTGCTGGAGCTCGCCTGCACGGCCGCGCCCGCGACCGCCCGGCGGCTCGCACCCGGATTCCAGCGGTTCGTGGCGAGCGTCCACGTCCGCCAGCACGAAGGGACACAACAGTGACCGATCCGTACGCGGTGCCCGACATGGACGAGCTGCTCGCCCAGGTGCGCAAGCAGACCGAAGAGGTCCAGCGGATCCAGCGCACGGTCGAGGCGATGGAGGTCAAGGCGCACTCGCGGCAGAACGAGGTCACCGTCACCCTCCGCGGCGACGGCCGGTTCACCTCGATCGACATCGACCCCCGCGCGATCCGCGAGTACGACGCGCGCAACCTGTCGGAGATCGTCCTGGAAGCGGTGAACGCCGGGCTGCAGAAGCTGGCCGAAGCCAGTTCCGCCAAGTTCGCCCCGGTCATCGCGGCCGCGAAAGACGTCTGATGACGGCTTCTCTGACCGGGACGACGCGCCGGGTCACGGTGGTCACGCCGCGGGCCCGCGTCGACGTCGCCCTGCCGCAGCAGTCGACGTTCGCGGAGCTGGTCCCGCAGCTCGTGCGGCTGGCCGGAGCGTCCGGCCAGGCGTCGGCCGAGCACCCCGGCTGGGTCCTTTCGCGGCTGGGTGGCGCACCACTGGCACTGGGCCTGAGCGTGGCGGCGGCCCAGATCCGGGACGGCGAAGTGCTGCACCTGACCCCGCGGGAGCGCCCGCGGGGTCCGCTGCTGTTCGACGACGTCGTCGACTCGATCGCGAGTGTGGCGGACGCCGACGGCGGCTGGGGCCCGTCGGTCGCCCGGCGGTCCGGCCTGGTCGCCGCGGTGGTGCTGCTCCTGGCGGGCGGCCTGCTGGTGCAGGCGGCGGCGTCGGGCAGCGTCCTGGCGCCGATCGGGACGGGGTTGCTGGCGTTGGTGCTGCTGCTCGGCGGCGGCGCGTTGAGCCGGGCGTACGGCGACGCCGAGGCGGGCGCGGCGGGTTCCCTGGCCGGCGTCGGCGTGGCGCTGCTGGCCGGGATGTCGGTGCTGCCCCCGCATCCGCTGTTCTCGCTGTCGGCGGGCCCGCTGGCCGCGGGCTTGGCGGCGGTGACGGTGTACGGCGTGCTGGCGGCGGTCTCGGTGGCGGACCGGCTCCCGTGGTTCGTGGCGATCACCGGCGCGGCGGGCTTCGGCGCGGTGACGTCCGGGGTCGTGCTGCTGGGCGGCGTCTCCGCGGTGTCCGCCGCGGCGGTGGTCGCGGTGGTGTGCACGGCCCTGGCGGCGGTGGCGCCGATGCTGGCGCTGCGCCTGGCCCGCCTGCCGCTGCCGCGCGTGCCGGACGACATGGCGGCGTTCCGCGCGGACGAGCAGCCGTCGCTGGGCACGGAGATGATCGGCCGGACGTCCCGGGCCCAGGCGGTCCTCACGGGACTGCTGGTGGCGCTCGGCCTGGTGGTGCTGGCGGGTTCGATGGTGCTCGCGTCCGGGGGTCCGTGGGAAGCCGGGCTGGCCGGTTTGCTGGGCCTGGCGTGGATCCTGCGGTCGCGGTCGTACGCGGGCCGGGCACAACGGCTGGTCCTGGTGGGTTTCGGCGTCCCGGCGCTGGTGTGCGCGGGGGTGTGGCTGGTGGCCTCGGGCAACCGCACGGCGGTGTTCGCGGCCGGGTGCGCGGTGGTGCTGGCGGCGGTGGTCTGCCTGGTGTACGCGACGCGGGTGGCGCGCGGACTGCGTTCGCCCTACTGGTCGCGGCTGCTGGACGTGACGGAGTTCCTGGTGCTGCTGTCCCTGGTGCCGGTGGTGGCGATGATCGCCGGGGTGTACGAGGCCGTGCGCGGCTGAGCCTTCTCCCGGCGGTCGACACATTCGACTGAACCTTTCATTGACGGTGCCGCGCGGGCACTGTTAGGACTGTTTCGGGAGCGCTCCCAGGTGGTTGCCGGCCGACTTTCCAGGGAGATGCCATGTCAGCACGTCCAGAGCAGTCCGAAAGTTCGCCGCTCGTGCGCCGGCGCACCGTGCTGGCGGCAGGCGCCGCCCTGCCGGTGGCGCTGGCGGCGACCGCGACCCCGGCCGCGGCGGCCGCGGCGGTGGTCGTCGAGCCGTCGAACGTGCAGCAGACGATCCTCGGCTTCGGCGGGATGAACCACACCGTCTGGATCAGCGACCTCACCGCCGCCCAGCGCGAGACGGCGTTCGGCAACGGCACGAACCAGCTCGGGTTCACCGTGCTGCGCATCCCCGTCCACGAAGACCGCAACAACTGGAGCCGCGAGGTCGCCACGGCGAAGCGGGCGAGTGAGCTCGGAGCCAAGGTCATGGCCTCGCCGTGGAACCCGCCCGCCTCGATGACCGAGAGCTTCTCCGGTGGCAAGCGGCTGAAGTACGGGTCCTATGGGGCTTATGCGCAGCACCTGAACGACTTCACCGCGTTCATGAAGAACAACGGCGTGAACCTGTACGGGATCTCGGTGCAGAACGAGCCGGACTACGCGCACGACTGGACGGCGTGGACCGCCGCCGAAATCGTCAAGTTCCTGCGCGAGAACGCCGGCTCGCTCACCACCCGGGTCATCGCGCCCGAGTCGTTCCAGTACCGCAAGAACATGTCCGACCCGATCCTCAACGATCCCGTCGCACTGGCCAATGTGGACATCATCGGCGCGCACCTCTACGGCACGTCGTTCTCGAACCTGCCCTACCCGCTCTTCCAGCAGAAGGGCGCCGGCAAGGAGCTGTGGATGACGGAGGTGTACTACCCCAACAGCACCGATTCGGCCGACCTGTGGCCGCAGGCGCTCGACGTCGGTGAGCACGTCCACCGCGCGTTGGTCGACGGCCGGTTCCAGACGTACGTCTGGTGGTACATCCGCCGGTCGTACGGGCCGATGCGGGAGGACGGGCAGATCAGCAAGCGGGGCGCTTGTATGGCGCACTTCGCGAAGTGGGTCCGGCCTGGGTACCAGCGCATCACCGCTACCGCGAATCCGCAGTCGAATGTCTATGTTTCGGCGTTCAAGAGCGGGGCTCGGGTTGTCATCGTCGCCATCAACAAGAACACGTCGGTGGTCGATCTTTCCGTTACGATCCGGGACACCGGTTCGGGGACCGCTCAGACCTGGTTGACCAACCAGAGCGCGAATCTCGCGCCCGCCACCGGCATCACCATTTCCAATGGGGCTTTCAACGCCCAGCTGCCGGCGCGCAGCATCCGGACGTTCGTCGTGAACTGAGGTCAGCCGTCCAGGGCGAGGGGGAGGGTGCGGCGCACCCCCGCCTCGTGGCGGCCGTGCAGCGGGATCATCGCGGGGGGCGCGGGCACCGGAGCACCTGCCCGCGCCCCCACCCGAACCGTCACCTCCGCCTTCTCCCTGCCGGCGGCCGTTTTCGTCAGCGTGTACGACGTTGCCGTGAATGCTGCTCCCGGGACTGCCATGTCCAGTACCCGCGGTGAGCGGGGGCGGAAGCAGGCCTGGGCCGACTGGCCCCACGTCCACGACTTCCAGCGATCCGGAGGTCCCGAAGCCGGCCCCTGGACGCCCAGCGCCACCCGGAGTTCCTTGGCCAGCTCGCCGGCCTCCAGGACCGTGCTCTGGTAGCCCGCTTCGGCCAGTGCTCCCATCAGGCTCAGCGCCGCCGACGCCGTGCTCCGGAGGGCTCCCAGGTCGCCGCCGCCGCGGGCCAGTGCTGCGGTGGGGGCCTGGTCCGGCCGGTAGCGGACTGCCAGCCAACGCACCTTGAGTACCTGGTCGGCGCGGGGGATGGCCCAGGTCAGCAACTGGGCCGATGCCAGGGGGATGTCCGTGCGCCCGTACGCCGCGTGCAGGGCGTCCACCAGGGGCTCCGGTGCGCCCGGTCCCGGCGTCAGGCGGACCAGTGCACTCCAGCCGCCGTCGACCTCCGCGACGCCGAAGCGGTTTCCCGCCCGGTCGACGTGCTGGCGTACCTTCACCGGTCCGGCCACGCGGAACAGCGGGTCCGGGTTGTCGCGGCGCGTGTCGTGGCGGCGCAACCGGTAGCCCGTCCACGTCAGGGCCCAGCCCGCCAGATGACGGCCCGCGAACCGCGCCGACGTCAGCAGCACCACCAGCCCCGCGGCCACGCTCACGCCGATCCGCGCCGGCTGCGCGACGCCGTCGACGAGCCACGCGAGCAGCACCGCGATCGCGGCGAGCTCCCACAGCGCGGCCTGCAGCGGGCGGATCGGCAGCAGCCACGGCAGCGGTGCGGGCGCGGGCCGGGACGGTGCCGGGCGGACGGCGGTATCGACGGACACGGGCTCCCCTTTCCCCGGCCTTCGACGCTACTGGCTGCCCGGATACCGCGTGGGCGTAAAAATTACCCTCGCCGCGCCCCGGTCCGGTGCCTAGCATCGGCTGCTCGGGAGGATGACGCACACATCCGGGGGCACAGCAGCGTGTGGACGCAGCGGGACCAGATCCAGGCGTACCAGTTCCTCCGCCGCAGGCTCGTTTCCGCGCTCGTCGCCGCCGACGCCAACCATCCCGTTTCGCCGAGCCGGCGGCTCGTGCTGGGCACCGTCCTCGGCGTCGTGGCCGCCCTGCTGGTGACCGCCGTCTTCGGCATCATCGGGCTGCTGAACCCCTCCGGCGGCAAGGACTGGCTGGCCGGCGGCAAAGTCATCGTCGAAGAAGGCACCGGCGCGCGGTTCGTGCTCGGGGCCGACGGGGTGCTGCACCCGGTGCTCAACTACGCGTCCGCGCGGCTGCTGGCCGGCGGCACCGGCGACGCCACCGTGACCGTGTCGCCGTCGAACCTCGGCAAGGCGGGGCGCGGGACCCCGATCGGCATCCCCGGCGCCCCCGATTCGCTGCCGCTGAAGACCGCGCTCGGGACCACGCCGTGGACGAGCTGCAGCCGGACCACCCAGGACGCGCCCGCGTCGGCCGAGCCGCGCACCGCCGTCCTGCTGGCCGCGCCCGCCTCCGGTGTCGAGCTGCCACGCGACCAGGGCGTGATCGTGCGGCTGCCGCAGGGGGAACGCTTCCTGCTCGCCGGCGGCCGACGTCACAAGCTGAGCGACGAAGCCGCGACCGCGCTGCAGTTCGACAGCTACCCGACGATCGCCGTGTCCTCGCGGTGGCTCGACACCGTCCCGGCCGGCCGCGACCTCACCGCGCTGCCGGTCGACGGCGCCGGCGACCCGGGACCCGCGGTGGGCGGCCGCGGCACCCGCGTCGGCGAAGTCCTCGCCGTCGTCGACGCGATGGCCGCGCCGGGCAGCGCCACGTCCTACTACCTGGTCCGCCGGGACGGCCTGGAGCCGGTCGGGCAGACCGAAGCGAGCCTGCTCGTCACCACCGAGGCGAACGCGTCCGCCTACGAGGGGACGCCGAAGCCGGTCGACGTGCGCGCCGCCGACGTCGCCGCGGTCGCGAAGGCCGGCGCGCCGCGGGCCGGCGGTGCCGACCCGGCCGCCTACCCGGACCGCATTCCCGGCAAGGCGCCGATCACCGGGAACTCCGCGGCGCTGTGCGTTCAGGGCAGCCGGTTGCTCGTTTCGGCCGAATTTCCGCTTCCCGTTGGCGCCCAAGCAATCCAGGTCGCCACCCGGACCGAAGCAAGGGTGGCGGACGAGGTGTTCGTGCCTCCCTCGGGGGGAGCCGTCGTCGTCGAAGCCGGTTCGGTCACCACGTACCTCGTGACCGACACGGGCCGGAAGTACCCGGTGGTGAACGCGCAGGCCTTGGCCTCGCTCGGCTATGGAGGCGTGGCCGCACCACCGGTCGCAGGTAGTTTGCTGGCATTGGTGCCGACGGGCCCCGCGCTGGACCCGGCCACGGCCGGACGGCCGGCTCCGTCGGGTGGAACGGGGTGAAAGTCGTGCACATGACAGAAGAGCGTCCGACCGAGGGTGAACTGGGCCAGGGGCGGGTCCGGGTCGCGGTCATCGAAGACCACCCGCTGTACCGCGTCTCCGTCGAACGCGTACTGGCCGAAGCCGACTTCGTCGAGCTGGGCGCGGTCGTCGATTCGGTCGCCCGGTTCCACGTGCACCGGCAGCCGCCGGGCAGCGTGGTCCTGCTCGACCTGGGCCTGCCGGGCGTCGCGGGGGCGGCGGCCGTGCTGGAGGTGTGCGAGCTCGGGCACCACGTGCTCGTGGTCTCCGCACAGGCGGAACCGGAGGTCGTGCTCGGCGCGATCGCGGCCGGGGCGCGCGGGTTCCTGTCCAAGGACGTCGACGCCGACGAGCTGCTGATCGCGATCAAGACGGTCGCCGGCGGCGGCGCGTACGTCTCGGCGGTGGTCGCCGGGATGATCATGAAGGACAACGCCGACCGGCCCGCCGTGTCGGCCGACGCCGAGCTGTCCCCGCGCGAGGAACAGGTGCTGCGGCTGGTGGCGGCCGGGGAGCGGGACGTCGACATCGCGCTGATCCTCGGCATCGGCGTCCGGACGGTCCGCGGCTACCTGGACCGCATCCGCGACAAGACGGGCGAGCGGCGGCGGCCGGGCCTGGTCAAGGAGGCCATCCGGCGCGGCCTGATCGGTGAGGCCGGCCCGCGGCGCGGCGGCCGCAAATGAGCGGGCGCATCGCCGTCGGCGTGATCGAGGACCACCCGCTCTACCGGTACGCGCTGACCCGCGTGCTGACCGAGGCGCCGGACATCGAGCTCGGCGCCGTGGCGGACTCGGTGGCCCGGTTCGCGGTGCAGGACCAGCCGGCGGGCAGCGTCGTCGTCCTCGACCTCAAGCTGCGCGGTGTCCAGGACGCGGCCGCGGTCCTGGAAGTGGGGCAGATGGGGCACAAGGTGCTGGTGGTGTCCGCGCACGCGGAACAGCCGGAGGTGCTCGGCGCGATGCAGGCGGGCGCGAAGGGCTTCCTGTCCAAGGACGTCGACGGCGACGAGCTGCTGCGCGCGATCCGCACGATCGCCGACGACAACGCGTACGTGTCGCCGACGCTGGCCGGGATGATCATCCAGGACAGCGAAGAGCGGCACGCGGGTCCGAAGATCGTGTTGTCGGAGCGGGAAAAGCAGGTGCTCCGCCTGGTGGCGGCGGGGGAGCGGGACGTCGACGTCGCGGAGATCCTCAACATCAGCGTCCGCACGGTCCGGTCGTACCTCGACCGCATCCGCGACAAGACCGGCGAACGGCGACGCGCGGGCTTCGTGCGCGTCGCCATCCGCGAAGGCCTCCTCCGCTAGCGCCTGTAGGGCACTTTCACGTAAAAGTGCCCCGGAGCGCGCACTCCAGGGCACTTTCACGTGAAAGTGCCGCTTTGCGGTTCAGAGGCGGCGGTTGGCCAGGGCCCCCGTCGCCGCGCGGGCCTTGGCCGACACCGCCGGATCCACGTCGACCAGGAGCGTTTCCGTGCCCGCGCCCGCGGCGGCGACCACCCGGCCGAACCCGTCCGCGACCAGCGAATACCCGATCCCCGTCGGCGCGTTCGGGTTGACCGTGACGCCCGTCGCCGCGGGGTCGGCCTGGCCGCACGCCAGCACCCAGCAGCCCGAGTCCAGCGCCCGCGCCCGGACCAGGACCTCCCACTGCTCGCGCTTGCCCTCGCCGGCGCCCCACGACGCCGGCAGCAGCACGACGTCGGCGCCGTCGTCGGCCAGCGCGCGGAACAGCTCCGGGAACCGCACGTCGTAACAGGTCGCGACGCCGAAGACGACGCCGTCGAGTTCGAACGTCATCGGCGCGGTGCCCGGCGCCACCGTGTCCGACTCGGCGAACCCGAACGCGTCGTAGAGGTGGATCTTGTCGTAGCCGCGGTGGTGGCCGCCGCCGGTGATCAGGAGCGTGTTGCGGACCCGCCCGTCGTCCGCCGGGGTGAACATGCCGGCGACGACGACCACGTCGTGCTCGGCCGCCACCGCGGCCACGGCCGACGCCCACGGGCCGTCCAGTGGCTCCGCGACCGGCTCCAAGGGCCGCCCGAACCGCGCCATGGCCGCTTCCGGGAACACGACGATCCGCGCGCCGTCCGCGACCGCTGCTTCGACGCCTTCGCGAACGAGCTTCAGGTTCGCCTCCGGATCGTCACCCGAGTTGACCTGGCACAACGCGATTCGCGCCACCGCTGCCTCCTGCATGCTGGGATCGGCCTTCACGGGGGAGTATCGCTGAAAAGGCGCTGGGCGTGACCTCGTACCCTGGTGGTCATGTTGAACCGCACCGACCTGCGCGGGCAGGTCCCGACCACCGCCGAACTGCGCGCCACGCTCCCGCGCGCCGAATACGACGTGGACGCGGCGCTGCATCACGTGCGCCCGGTGGTCGAGGCGGTCCGTGACCGCGGTGTCGAAGCCGTCCTCGACTACAACGAGAAGTTCGACAAGGTGCGTCCCGCGTCCGTGCGGGTGCCGCGGGCCGCGTTGACGCAGGCGCTGGCGGAGCTCGACCCGGCGGTGCGCGCGGCGCTGGAGGAGTCGATCGCCCGCACCCGGAAGGTGCACGCCGAACAGCGCCGCACCGACGTCACGACCACCGTGGTCGAGGGCGGCACGGTCACCGAGAAGTGGGTGCCGGTCGAGCGCGTGGGCCTCTACGCCCCGGGCGGGCTGGCCGTGTACCCGTCGACCGTGGTGATGAACGTCGTCCCGGCGCAGATCGCCGGCGTCGGCTCGCTGGTCGTCTGCTCGCCGCCGCAGGCCGCGTTCGGCGGGCTGCCGCACCCGACGATCCTGGCCGCGGCCGAGCTGCTCGGCGTCGAGGAGGTGTGGGCGGCCGGCGGCGCGCAGGCCGTCGCGCTGCTGGCGTACGGCGGCACGGACACCGACGGCGCCGAGCTCGCCCCGGTCGACACCGTCACCGGACCGGGCAACATCTACCTCACCGCGGCGAAGCGGCTGCTGCGCGGCCTGATCGGCATCGACGCCGAAGCCGGGCCCACCGAGATCGCCATCCTCGCCGACGAGACGGCCGACCCGGTGCACGTCGCCGCCGACCTGATCAGCCAGGCCGAGCACGACCCGCTGGCCGCGAGCGTGCTGGTCACGACGTCGCCCGAGCTGGCCGACGCCGTCGACCGGGAGCTGACCGGCCGCGTCGCCGCGACGAAGCACAGTTCGCGGGTCGCCGAAGCCCTGTCCGGCAAGCAATCCGGGATCATTCTGGTGTCCACAGTGGACGAAGGGCTGCGCGTCGTCGACGCGTACGCCGCCGAGCACCTGGAGATCCAGACGGCGGACGCGCGCGCGGTGGCGGCCCGGGTCCGCAACGCGGGCGCGATCTTCGTCGGCGCGTACGCCCCGGTGTCGCTCGGCGACTACTGCGCCGGGTCCAACCACGTGCTGCCCACCGCCGGGTACGCCCGGCACTCCTCGGGCCTGTCCGTGCAGAGCTTCCTCAAGGGCATCCACGTCGTGGACTACAGCGAGGAGGCGCTGCGCGAGGTCGCCGGCCGCGTCGTCGCGCTGGCCGACGCCGAGGACCTGCCCGCGCACGGCGAGGCCGTCACCGCGCGCTTCGGAGGTGCGGTCCGATGACGATCGGCGAAGAGGTCACCCTCGACCAGCTGCCGCTGCGGGACGACCTGCGCGGCAAGTCGCCGTACGGCGCGCCGCAGCTGGACGTCCCGGTCCGGCTCAACACGAACGAGAACCCGTACCCGCCGCCGCCCGCGCTGGTCGCGGACGTCGCGGAGGCGGTCCGGCTCGAGGCGGCCGAGCTGCACCGCTATCCCGACCGGGACGCGGTGGCGCTGCGGCAGGACCTGGCCGACTACCTGAGCGTGTCGACACGGGTGGTGCTGTCGGAGGCGAACGTCTGGGCCGCCAACGGGTCCAACGAGGTCCTGCAGCAGATCCTGCAGGCGTTCGGCGGGCCCGGGCGCAGTGCGCTCGGCTTCGAGCCGTCGTACTCGATGCACCCGATCATCGCGTCGGGCACCCGCACCGAGTGGGTCCCGGCGCCGCGCCGCGACGACTTCAGCCTGGACACGGCCGCGGCGGCCGCTCTTGTTCGCGCGAAGCGGCCGGACATCGTGTTCGTGACCAGCCCGAACAACCCGACGGGTGGGTCGATCCCGCTCGACGAGCTGCGCTCGGTGCTCGACGCGGCCACCGGCGTGGTGGTCGTCGACGAGGCGTACGCGGAGTTCTCGTCGCAGCCGAGCGCGGTCTCGCTGCTGGCGGACTACCCGTCGTCGCTGATCGTCTCGCGCACGATGAGCAAGGCATTCGCCTTCGCCGGCGGCCGGCTCGGCTACCTGGCGGCGGCCCCGGCGGTGGTCGACGCGCTGCAGCTGGTGCGCCTGCCGTACCACCTTTCGCGGCTGACGCAGGCGGCCGCGCGGGCGGCGCTGCGGCACGCGGACGCCACCTTGGCCAGCGTGCACAAGCTGGCGGCCGAACGCGACCGCGTCGTGGAAGCGCTGGCGGGCCTGGGCTACGACCCGGTGCCGAGCGACTCGAACTTCGTCCTCTTCGGACTCTTTTCAGACCCGCACGCGACTTGGAAGTCCTATTTGGACCGCGGGGTGCTGATCCGCGACCCGGGCATCCCGGGTCACCTGCGCGTGAGCATCGGCACCCCGGAAGAGAACGACGCCTTCCTCGAGGCGAGTAAGGAAGTCTCGCGATGACCCGCATCGGCAAGGTCGAACGGACCACCAAGGAGTCCTCGATCACCGTCCAGCTGGACCTGGACGGCACGGGCGAGGTCGAGATCTCGACCGGCGTCCCGTTCTACGACCACATGCTGACGGCGTTCGGCGTCCACGGCTCGCTCGACCTCAAGGTCGAGGCCACCGGCGACGTCCACATCGACGCCCACCACACGGTCGAGGACACGGCGATCGTGCTGGGCCAGGCGATCCGCCAGGCCCTGGGCGACAAGAGCGGCATCCGCCGCTTCGGCGACGCCTGGATCCCGATGGACGAGACGCTGGCCCACGCGGCGATCGACGTCTCCGGCCGCCCGTACTGCGTCCACGTGGGCGAGCCGGAGCAGTTCAACACCTTCACGATCGGCGGCAACTACCCGTTCGTGCTGACCCGGCACGTGTTCGACTCGCTGGCGTTCCACGCCCAGATCGCGTTGCACGTGCGGGTGATCCACGGCCGCGACCCGCACCACATCGCGGAGGCGGAGTACAAGGCGGTGGCGCGGGCGCTGCGGGCGGCCACGGAGCCGGACCCGCGCGCGGGCGGCATCCCCTCGACGAAGGGCGTCCTGTGAGCAACGGAGTCGTCGGCGTCCTGCTGCTCGCCCTGGGCGGTTTCCTGGTGGGCGGCGTCTATTCGACCTGGAAGACGGCCAAGTTCATGGCGGTGGTGCTGGGCATCGCGGCGCTGCTCGCCATCGGCGGCGCGATCTTCTGGTTCTCGAGCTGAGCAAACGGAAAAGGCCCCCTCCTGCGGGAGGGGGCCTTTTCCGTGTTCGCTAGCGGCTCGCGCCGACCAGTTCCCGGTCCTCGGGTTCGTCGAGGTGCTTCGTGAGCTTCTCGCCCTCGACGTCGACGTCCGGCAGGATCCGGTCCAGCCACTTCGGCAGCCACCACGCGCCGCGGCCGAGCAGGGACATCACCGCCGGGACCAGCGTCATGCGGACCACGAACGCGTCCACCAGCACGCCGAACGCCAGCGCGAAGCCGATCGACTGGATCAGCGAGGACTCGGCGAGGACGAAGCCGGCGAACACGCTGATCATGATCAGCGCCGCCGCGACCACCACGCGGGCGCCGTGGCGGAAGCCCGTCACCATCGCCTCCTGCGGCTCGGCGCCGTGGACGTGCTCCTCGCGCATCCGCGTCACCAGGAACACCTGGTAGTCCATCGCCAGCCCGAACAGCACGCCGATCAGCAGGATCGGCAGCATGCTCATGATCGGGCCGGTGGATTCGACGCCGAGCAGGCCGGTCAGCCAGCCCCACTGGAACACCGCGACCACCGCGCCGAACGTCGCCGCGACCGAGCCGAGGAAGCCGATCGTCGCCTTCAGCGGCACCACCACCGAGCGGAACACCAGCATCAGCAGCACGAACGCCAGCCCGACGATGAGCGCCAGGTACGGCAGCATCGCGTCCGACAGCTTCTCGGAGACGTCGATGTTAGCCGCGGTCTGGCCGGTGACGGACAGCTTCGCGTCCAGGTGGCCGGATTCGGTGCGGATCGCGGCGACCAGGTCCTCGGTCTGCGCGCTGCTCGGGCCGCTCTTCGGGATCACCGTGAGCAACGCCGTGTCGCCGGCCTGGTTGAGCCGCGGCGGGGTGACGGCGGCGACGTCCGGCAGCTTCTGGATGTCGGCCGCGGCCTGGCCCAGTGCGGCCTGGCGGTTGGCGCTGCCGGAGACGTCGACGACGACCAGCAGCGGGCCGTTGGACCCCTCGCCGAAGCTGCGGCTGGCGATCTCGTACGCCTTGCGCTGCGTCGACTCCGGCGCCGCGGTGCTGTCGTTGGGCAGGCCGAGTTGCATGCTCAGGGCGGGCAGCGCGACGACGGCCATCCCGGCCAGCGCAACCAGCAGCACCGGGATCCGGTGGCGGCCGACGAACCGCGCCCAGCGCTCGCCGTGCGTCGTTTCGACCGGCTTGCGGCGCAGCCGGACGCGGCCGCCGGCGACCCGGGACCCGGCGAAGCCGAGGATCGCGGGCAGCAGCGTCAGGGCGATGAGCACGGCGATCGCGACGGTGACGGCGGCGGCGACGCCCATCTGGCCGAGGAACGGGATGCCGATCACGGTGAGGCCGGCCAGCGCGATGATGACGGTCAGCCCGGCGAAGACCACGGCGGACCCGGCCGTGCCCGCGGCGCGGCCGGCGGCTTCCTCGGGGTCGCGGCCGAGACCCAGCTCGTGGCGGTAGCGCGACACGATGAACAGCGCGTAGTCGATGCCGACGGCCAGGCCGATCATCAGTGCCAGGACCGGCGTGTTCGAGTTCAGCTCGAGGAACCCGGAGGCGAAGAAGATGCCCGCCATCCCGGTGCCGACGCCGATCAGCGCGGTGAGCAGCGGGATGCCGGCGGCCAGCAGCGAACCGAACGTGATGACCAGCACGACGGCGGCCACCGCGACGCCGAGGCCCTCGGTGGCGCCGGTCGCGGGCACGCCCTGGACGGCGTCACCGCCGAACTCGATGGTGAACCCGGCCGCGCGGCCGGCGTTCGCGGTGTCCAGCAGCGCCTGACGGTCTTCGTCGGTCAGTTCGTACGCTTTCGCTCCGTAACTGACCTGGGCGAGCGCGACGCGCCGATCGGGTGAGATCGACTGCGCCTGGAACGGGTCGACCACGGCCGCGACCTTCGGCGCCGTCTTCAGCTGCCCGACGAGCGCTTCGACGGCGGCCTTGCCCTTGGCGTCGGTCACCGTGGTCCCGGCCGGGGCCTCGATGACCACGCGCGCGGTGGCGCCACCCGCGTTGGCCTGCGGAAACTTCTCGGTGAGCTGGTCGATCGCCCGCTGCGACTCGGTACCGGGGATCGTCACCGAGTTCGACAGCTGGCCCGAGAGCGTCAGCGCGCCGAGGCCCAGCGCCACCAGGACCGCCGCCCAGACGGCCGCGACCAGCGCTCTGCGCCGGAAGGAAAACCGGCCGAGCCGGTACAGGAAGGTCGCCACGAGTCAGCTCCGTTTCGCCCGAACGGGGTCGGTTCACTCCACAGGGTCGTTTCCAAGCTAGCCGATCGGCAAGTGAGACTCCAAGCCGATCGGCAAGTATGTGACTTGCCGAACAGCAAGGTTTATCCCTAGCCGTTCGGCTAGTAAGGCGGTTTGCCGATCGACAAGGCGTGACGTAGGCTCCGACGGCTCGCTGAGGAGGAAGAATGACCGCCGGCCCGGCCGAGGACACCCGGACCCGACTGCTGCAGACCGCGCTGCGCCTGTTCACCGAACACGGGGTCGAGGGCACGTCGCTGCAGATGATCGCCGACGCGCTCGGGATCACGAAGGCGGCGGTGTACTACCACTTCAAGACGAAGGCGGAGATCACCGAGGCGGTGGCCGAGCCGGGCGTGCGCGACCTGGACGACCTGGTCCGCCGCGCGGCGGCCCAGAAGCGCCGCGGCGTGCAGGTGGACCTGTTGCTGGAGGGGTTCGTCGACCTGGTGATCCGCCACCGCGCGCTGGTGGCCCTGTTTTCCAGCGACCCGGGCATCGCCCGCGCGATCGAGAAGTCGGCCCACGGCGGCACGGAGGGCTTCGGCCAGGCACTCCTCGGCATCTTCTCCGGCCCCGACCCGGACACGACGGCCCGCGTCAACGCCCTGGTCGCCCTGACGGGCATAGCCATGGCAGGCGGCTCCCCGGAACTGGCCGGCCTGGGCGACGAGGAACTGCGCACGGAACTCCTCGACGTCGGCCGCCGCCTCCTCGGCCGCCCCCGCCGCCGAACCCTCACCCCCGTGTCGTCCCTCTGATCACGCGAGTCGACTCCCCAAACACGCGAGTTCCGCCCGTGATCACGCGAGTTCCGGCTTTGATCACGCGAGTCGCGCCCCCAATCACGCGAGTTCCGGCCCCAATCACGCGAGTCGCGTGTACCGGAGCGGACGACTCGCGTACCGGGGTGGACGACTCGCGTACCGGGGTGGACGACACGCGCGCCGGAAGGGTCGGTTCGGGTGTCGTCCGTCCGGGTACGCGTGTCGTCCATCGAGATACGCGTGTCGTCCGTCCGGGGTGCGCGAGCCGACCCTTCCGGTGCGGCTCAGCCGGTGTGCGACAAGTACTCCGGGGGAACCGCGGCGGTCAGCCAGACTCCGTTGGCGCTCACCTGGAACGCGTGGCCCGCCGCCGACATCGCCGCCGCGTCGATGCGGAGGATCACCGGCTTTCCGCGGCGGGCGCCGACCGTCCGGGCCGTGTCCGGTGTTGCCGACAGGTGGACCGCGTGGCGGTTCATCGGGCGCAGGCCCTCGCGGAAGATCGCGTCGAGGTACTTCGCCACCGTGCCGTGGTACAGCACGTCCGGTGGGGGTGCGTCCGGCAGGCCCAGCTCGACCGTGACGCTGTGGCCCTGGCTCGCGCGGATGCGCGTGCCCGTTTCGTCGTACGCGAACCGGCGCTTGTTGTTCTTCTCGACGACTTCGTCGAGTTCCGCGCGGGTGATCGACAGCGCGCGCACGAGGGTGTCGACCGCCACCCAGCCGCCGGGGGCGAGGGTCAGGCCGAGGGCGGCGGGATCGTGGCGCAGGTGCCGCGACATCCGCTTCGAAAGGCGGATCAGTTCTTTTTCGTTCATTGCCTCCCCAGCATCCTCCCCGCGCGCAACCGGTTTAGATGCCGCCTTCGACCGCGGGACGCAGTTTGCTCGCGCCCGGCCCGAAGCGGGCCAGCTCGTCGTCGTTGTTGTACAGCGCGCAGCTGCGCAGGGACAGGCACCCGCAGCCGACGCAGCCGGTGAGCCGGTCGCGAAGCCGTTGCAGGGCGTCGATCCGCGCGTCGAGCTCGTGCTGCCAGTCGCGGGACAGGCGCGCCCAGTCCGCCTTCGTCGGGGCGTGGTCCGCCGGCAGTGTCGCCAAGGCCGAACTGATGTCCTCGAGCGAGAGCCCGACCCGTTGCGCGGCGCGGATGAACGCGATCCGGCGCAGCACCGAACGCGCGTAGCGGCGCTGGTTGCCCGCCGAGCGCTCCGAACTGATCAGCCCCTTCTCCTCGTAGAACCGCAGTGCCGTGTGCGGAACCCCGCTGCGTTCCGCCACCTGTCCGATGCTGAGATGTTCAGCGAGCCTGGTCACCAGGTCAGGCTATCCTTGACTTCGAGTTTAGTCGAGGTTGCATCGTCGGTTCATGACCACGATGACCGAACGGGGCTACGCCGACCTGCCCCGGCTGATCTCCTTGATGACCGGCGACGAAAAGCACCACGGCGCCGCGGAGTCCACATTGGACGTCCTGTGGGTGCTCTACGACCGCGTGCTCGACGTCACGCCCGCGAACTTCCGCGAGCCCGGCCGCGACCGTTTCCTGCTGTCCAAAGGGCACGGGCCGATGGCGTACTACGCGGTGCTCACCGCGAAGGGGTTCATCGCCGAAGCGGAACTGGCGACGTGGGGCGACGCGGTGTCGCGGCTGGGCTACCACCCCGACCGGCGGCGCGTCCCGGGCGTCGAAATATCCAGCGGTTCGCTCGGTCACGGCCTGCCGATCGCGTTCGGCACCGCGCTCGGCCTGCGTGCCCGCGGCCTGACGGACGCGAAGGTCGTGACGCTCGTCGGTGACGCCGAGCTGGACGAGGGCTCGAACCACGAGGCGATCGTCGTCGCGGCGCGCGAAGGCCTGGAAAACCTGACCACCGTGGTGATCGACAACCAGTCGTCGACGCGCGGCTGGCCGGACGGCATCGCCCGCCGCTTCGCCGTCGAAGGCTGGGAGACGCGCACGGTGTCCGGCCGCGACCACGACGCGCTGTACGACGCCTTCACCGCACCCCACCCCGGGCGGCCGCTGGCCGTGGTCGCCGTCGTCGAACCCAAGGAGTGACCATGCTGCCGATGCGGGAAACCTTCCTCGCCGCCACCGAACGGATCGTCGACGCCGACCCGGACGTCGCGGTCGTGCTGGCCGACATCTCGGCGGCACAGCTCGCCGACGTCGCGCGGCGGCACCCGGACCGGGTGATCAACGTCGGGATCCGCGAGCAGCTGCTGGTCAGCACGGGCGCCGGGCTGGCGCTCGCGGGCCTGCGGCCGATCGTGCACACGTTCCCGTCGTTCCTGGTCGAGCGAGCCTTCGAGCAGATCAAGCTGGACTTCTCGCACCAGGAGACCGGCGGGGTGCTGGTGTCGTGGGGAGCGTCGTACGACATGTCGACGGCGGGGCGCACGCACCAGTCCCCGGGCGACGTCGCGCTGATCGATTCCCTGCCGGGCTGGACGGTCCACGTACCGGGCCACCCGGCGGAGGCCGAGCGCCACCTGCTGGAGTCGATCCCCGGCGACGACCGCGTCTACCTGCGGCTTTCGGCGCAGGAAAACGCTTCCCCGCACCTGGGAGTGGGCTTCACCCGCGTGCGCCAGGGGTCTCGCGGCGTCGTGGCGGCGGTGGGCCCGGTGCTGGACCGCGTACTGCGGGCGACGGCGGGCCTGGACGTGACGGTGCTGTACGCGTCGACGATCCGCCCGTTCGACGCGGCCGGCCTGCGGTCGGCGGTGCTTTCGGCCGCGCCTTCGGTGGTGCTGGTGGAGCCGTACCTGGCGGGGACGTCGGCGGCGTGGGTGGCGGAGGCACTTTCGGACGTACCGCACCGGCTGCGGTCGCTGGGGGTGCGGCGGGATGCGGAGGTGAGGATGTACGGGGGGATCGCGGACCACGATCTGGCGCACGGCTTGGACGCCGGGTCGCTGGGGTTGTCGATCAGGGAGTTCTTGGGGGAGTAGGAGCGGTACTGCCGGTGTCGGCACCCGGGTGTTCGTAACGCAGATTCACGTCGCTTCCGGCAATCAAGTGCATCAGTTTGAGGTTGTTATCGCGTTCTTCTTCAGTGTCCCAGGGAAGCTTCACGTGGAGGCTTTCGTAGAGCCTGAAGCGGTTGAGGTCGAGCACTGTGCCCACTGTGGCCATGTATTGGTCGGCCGCTGCAACGGCCGCGCGGTAGGCGATCCACGCGAGCAGGTACGGAGCGATCGTGGCGAGGAGCCACCAGCGGTCGGTCAGCAGCGCTGCCGCCGATTCCACGGTGGCGAGCAAAGCGACAACGCAGAGCCGGATCGAGGTATCCATCTGTTGCCGGGTGTCCTGCAGATAACTCAAGTGCAGTTCCGGAGCGACAAGGGCGATGTGCGGCGCAGCGCGGATGGCGTCCAGTCCGTACTGCGTGCCGATCCGGTCTTCGGCGGATCGTAGCGCGTTGCCCAGCCGGGTGGGCATCATCCGGCGGCTGGCCGGGTAGCGTTCGAGCTGGTGCGGGATCGACTCCAACGCAGCGTGTGCCCCGCTTGCGGCGTGTGCTCTCTTGTCGGGGAGCAGCTTCAGGAGCTCCTTGCGGAACTCGGAGTCTTCCATGGTGGCGGGATCTTTGACCGTATCAGGGTCGGTAGCGAGTCCGGTCCGGTAATTGCGCACGAGGATTTTCCGCAGCACGCGTTCACGTTGCCGGTCGAGCCGCTTTCGGCGGGCGTTGAGCCGGGCTCGTTTTTTGCGGTAATGCGTGATGCGCACGCGTAGCAGAACCGTGGCAACCCGCGAGCTTCCCCAATAGCCTTCGAGCAAGCGGGTCATTCCGAGCTGCAGAGGGTGCAGGAACAGCGCAAAGGTCACAGTCGCCAGCAAGATCCAGGCGTAACCGCTGAAGCTAACTGTGGTGAGCGCATCGGCCAGCTTCTTCGGATCCGGCTCGCCCGACCACGCCCCGCTGGCGACGAGGACGACGCTCCAAGCTGCGAGGAACAGTGCGGGCAGGAGGCTCACGAGGCTGAAGTATCGTCCGATCCGGGCGCCCGCGTTGAGCGCGACATCGGTCAGCGACGGTGTCGTCATGGCAGGAGACGGTCTTCTTTGGCGACGTAATGTCCATACTTTTCGCAGAAGAAGCCGTCGGGCTCCTTGACCAGGTACTCGCGCGGGTGCTTGGGGCAGCGACCCTGCCCGCCGTCCTCGCCTTGCCCCGGCAGATGCACAGGGGACTTGTCTGAACTGAGCGCGGCGAGACCGAAGATGAGCCGAAGTCTGCGCATCCGCCTCACCCCGCCCTCCAGGATCCGACCATGTTAGGTCAGCATTCAGGCCCAGTCGAGGTGTGCGGAACGAGGTGGGGATGGGGTTTTCGCCCTGGGTGGTGCCTCCCGTCGGGATCGTGGTCGTCGCTGTGGCCGGGGTGTTCGGGGCGTCGTGGGCCTGGCTGGCTGTCGGGGTGCTTGCCGGGGCCGGGGTCGGGTGGGTGGGACGGCTCGTTCTCAGGGAGGCTCGGGCCGCTAGCGTCACCGGCATGCCATCGATCCGGCCCATCGTGCTCGCCGTCATCCGGCGGGGGGACGCCCTTCTCGTGTTCGAAGCGCACGATGATGTCAAGGACCAGACCTTCTACCGGCCGCTCGGGGGTGGGATCGAGTTCGGTGAATACGCCGAAGCCGCCCTTGTGCGTGAGTTCCTCGAGGAGCTCGGCGCCGAGATCGCCGTCGGTGAACGGCTTGGCGTGCTCGAGAACGTCTTCGACTGGCGGGACCAGCCCGGGCACGAGATCGCCTTCGTCTTCGCCGCCGAGTTCGTCGACGAGCGCTTCTACCGGCGCGAAGCCATGAAGATCATCGACGACCCCGCCACCGCGCGCTGGGTCGACGTCCGGGACTTCCGGGACGGTGGCAAGATCCTCTACCCCGAAGGGCTCATCGGGCTCCTCTCAGCGGATCAGTGACCGCGACGTCGGGACCAGCTCGAACGACGACTCCGACGCGGTCCGGCCGAACCACACCGAAAACGGCCCGTCCGTGCGGACCGGCAGCCGCGGGAACGTGTTCGGGGACGGCTCCGTCTCGAACGCCGCGAACGCCGACTCGGGCGCCGGTGAAGAACCAGGGGAGATCGTGACGTGCACGCCCGCGCCCGGTGGTGGCGCCGCCAGGCCGCGGCGGACCGGGCGCAGCAACAGCACGTTGTCCGAGTCGGCCATCGTCGCGTTCGCCGCCGCGCGGTGGGCCTTCCAGACCGGGCCGGAGTAGAACTCCTCCAGCGCCGCCTTGCGCTCGGGCATCGAGCGGAATCCGCGCAGCCACACGAACTCGTCCGGCGACGCCCGCGCGCGGAAGAGCCCGAACAGGTGCGCGCCCGCCGCCTCCTGCGGCTCGACGAATTCGCGCTCGAACAGCTCGATCAGCTCGTCGCGCCGCCCCGGGTGCAGGGTGTAGCGACGGAGCTCCAAAACGGTTTCGAAGTCGGTTGACGTCATACCGCGCACGCTAGCGGCCACCACCGACAAAAACGGATCAGCGGAACGCCGGCAGCCCCGTCACGGCCTGGCCGAGGGACAGCGCGTGCATCTCCTCGGTGCCCTCGTACGTCAGCACCGTCTCGAGGTTCGCCATGTGCCGCATCACCGGGTACTCCAGCGAAATCCCGTTGGCGCCCAGCATCGACCGGGCCGTCCTGGCCACGTCCAGCGCCGACCGGACGTTCGCCAGCTTCCCGAAGCTGACGTGGTTGTGGTGCAACTGCCCGGCGTCCTTCAAGTGCCCGATCTGCAGCGCCACCAGCCCCGCGCGGTTGACCTCGACGACCAGGTCGGCGAGCTTGCGCTGGGTCAGCTGGAACCCGGCCAGTGGCTTCCCGAACTGCGACCGCGAGAGCGTGTACTCCAACGCCGCTTCGTAGCACGCGCGCGCCGCGCCGACGACGCCGAACAGGATGCCGTAGCGGGCTTCGTTCAGGCAGGACAGGGGCCCGCGCAGGCCGCGGACCTCGGGGAACGCCGCCGACGACGGCAGCCGGACGCCGTCGAGCACCAGCTCCGCCGTCAGCGACGCCCGCAGCGACAGCTTGTGCTTGACCTCGTTCGCGGTGAAGCCCGGCGTCGACGTCGGGACGACGAAGCCGCGGATCCCGTCGTCGGTCTGCGCCCAGACGACGGCGACGTCGGCGACGGTCCCGTTGGTGATCCACATCTTCGTGCCCGAGAGCACCCAGTCGGCGCCGTCGCGCACCGCGCGCGTCCGCATCGAGCCCGGGTCGCTGCCCGCATCCGGCTCGGTCAGCCCGAAGCAGCCCAGCGCCTCGCCGGTGGCCATCCGCGGCAGCCACTCCTGCCGCTGCTCTTCGCTGCCCCACCGGTGGATCGCGTACATCGCCAGCGACCCCTGCACCGAGACGAAGCTGCGCAGCCCCGAGTCGACGGCCTCGAGCTCGCGGCAGGCGATGCCGTAGGCGACGGCGCTGGTGCCGGCGCAGCCGTAGCCCTCCAGGTGCATGCCGAGCAGGCCGAGCGAGCCGAAGCCCTTCGCCAGCTCCGCGGCGGGGAGTGCGCCCGTTTCGTACCAGTCGGCGACGTGGTCGAGCAGGTGGTCCTTCGCGTACGCGCGGACGGCGTCGCGGATGGCGCGTTCCTCCTCGGCGAGCCCGGCGTCGAGGTCGAGGAAGTCGTGCGGATCAGGGGCACTGGACATGAGGACTCCCGGAGGACGCGTCGATGCGGCCACCGCAGGAAACCACAGTCAGGCGTCTGTTCTCCGCGTGGCGTTCGTCACGCGCGCGGCAGACGCGCCGGGCGTGCACCGGGGCCGGGTCTGCTGGCGCGGGATCAGCAGCTCGCTGAACTGCGGAAACGGCACGCTTTCGATGTCGTCGCGCCAGGCGTGCAGCATCTGGGACAGCACATCGTCCTCGGCCATCTTCGCCTCCCTGGCGTCCGGTCGTGGCGGCTGAAGGCACACGATCGGGTGACTTGATACCCGGTGTGCGGGACGGTCAAACGGGCTTCTCCAAGATTTTTCCGGTCGTCGACCGTCGTGTGGCAGGCCTATTCGGTCGAAGGTCGCCGGGCGCTGCGGCTACGCTGGGTGGCGTGTCTCGTGTGGTGATCCTCGACTACGGTTCCGGCAACCTCCGCTCCGCCGAACGCGCCGTCGCGCGCGCCGGGGCCGACGTCGAGGTCACCGCCGACCCGCATGCCGCCGTCGAAGCCGACGGCCTGGTCGTGCCCGGTGTCGGCGCCTACTCCGCCTGCATGGCGGGGCTGCTGGACGTGCAGGGGCACCGGATCATCGGCAAGCGCCTGGCCGGCGGCCGTCCGGTGCTCGGCATCTGCGTCGGCATGCAGATCCTCTTCTCCCGCGGCGTCGAGCACGGCGAGGAGACCGAGGGCACCGGCGAGTGGCCCGGCGTCGTCGACCGGCTGCACGCCGACGTCCTGCCGCACATGGGCTGGAACACCGTGCGCGCGCCCGCGGACTCGCAGCTGTTCGCCGGGCTCGACCCGGACGAGCGGTTCTACTTCGTCCACTCCTACGCCGCGCGCCGGTGGGAGCTCGACGGCCTGGTCGGCCAGGAGCCGAAGGTCACCTGGGCCCACCACGGCGAGGACTTCGTCGCCGCGGTCGAGAACGGGCCGCTGTGGGCCACCCAGTTCCACCCGGAGAAGTCCGGCGACGCCGGGGCGCACCTGCTGCGCAACTGGCTGGCGACCCTCTGACCGGGTGATCCGGGGCGCCGCCCTAGAGTTACCCGCGTGACTTTCACGCTGCTTCCCGCCGTTGATGTGGCCGATGGCCAGGCTGTGCGACTCGTCCAGGGCGAGGCCGGCACCGAGACCTCCTATGGCAGCCCGCTGGAGGCGGCGCTCGCCTGGCAGCGCGACGGCGCCGAGTGGATCCACCTGGTCGACCTCGACGCCGCCTTCGGCAAGGGCAGCAACCGCGAGCTGCTCGCCGAGGTCGTCGGCACGCTCGACGTCCAGGTCGAGCTGTCCGGCGGCATCCGCGACGACGCGTCCCTGAAGGCCGCACTGGACACCGGCGCCCGCCGGGTCAACCTCGGCACCGCCGCGCTCGAGGACCCGGAGTGGACGAGCCGGGTCATCGGTGAGTACGGCGACCGCGTCGCGATCGGCCTCGACGTGCGGATCACCGAAGCCGGCCACCGGCTGTCGGCCCGCGGCTGGACCTCCGACGGCGGCGACCTGTGGGACGTCCTCGAGCGCCTCGACCGCGACGGCGCGTCCCGCTACGTCGTCACCGACGTCAGCAAGGACGGCACGCTGCGCGGCCCGAACCTCGAGCTGCTGCGTGACGTCGTCGCCCGCACCGACGCGCCGGTGATCGCGTCCGGCGGGGTGTCGAGCGTGGCCGACCTGGTCGCGCTGGCGGGCCTGGCGTCCGACGGCGTCGAGGGGTCGATCGTCGGCAAGGCGCTGTACGCCGGGGCGTTCACGCTGCCGGAGGCGCTCGCCGCGGTCGCGAAGGTCTAGACGAGTAATGCGTAACTTGGTCAGTGGTCGTAGGCGGTCAGGGACCGGGTGGTGGGTTGGCCGGTGGCGCGGTTGTGCCAGATGGCGGCGGTGAGGGCCAGGAGGCGTTGGGCGATGCGGACTCCGACGCCTTCGATGGTGCGGCCGCCGTGCTGTTCGAGGTTGAGCTGGCCTTTGAGGGTGTCGTTGACCGACTCGATGAGCTGGCGGATGGACTTCAGCAGCGGTTCGCCGGGGTGGGGCGGCGGTTGCGGTAGGACGGGCGGATCAGCCGAATCCCGCGTTCGGTGAGGTAGTGGTCGAGCTCGCGGGAGACGTAGCCCTTGTCGGCGATGATCAGCAGGCCGGGACGCTCGGTGAGCAGGTGGGGTTCGTGGTCGCAGAGGGCCATGAGCACCTTCCGCTCGTCGACCTTCGGGTCGGCCAGGGCCCAGGCGATGGGGAGTCCGGCCGGGGTGCAGACCAGATGCAGCCGCAGTCCCCAGAACCAGCGCGAGTGTGAGCGGCAGAAGCCGTACTTGGCCCACCCGGCCAGCTCCGAACGCTGGACCGTCGGCCGGGATCGGCCGCACTCGACCGGGGTGGAGTCGACGATCCAGGTGGTGTCGGTCCACAAGTCCGTGTCCGCCGCCAGCCAGCGCATCACGTGCTTGATCAGCGTAACGCGGCGCGCAGGCGGCGGTTGTAGCCGGATTGGCCGGGTAGGTAGCGGAACGCGCCGGGCATCCGGGCGGGCAGGAACCGCAGCCAGCGGGCCTCGGAGGTGAACCCCAGCAGCGCCTGGGCCACGGCCAGGGTCACCAGCTCGGCGTCGGTCAGCTTCGGTGGTCTGCCCGTTCGGCGCCGGCCTGCGAGGTGGTCGTCGATCTTGACGTAGAGTGCGGTGAGAAGGGTGTTCAGGTCTGTCGTCACAAACGGATCTTGGACACCCTTCGTCCGTCTCCGGTCACCACCCGGACTTACGCATTACTCGTCTAGCTCGCGCGGTAGGTGGTGATCGTGCCGCCGTGGCCGAACGTCAGCACCTCCGCCGGCGTGAACGCGCGCGGCCCGAAGCCACCGGTGAACATCGGCAGCCCGCCGCCCGCCGCCACCGGGTAGGACTTGACCACCAGCTCGTCGATCTCCGGCAGCAGCTGCCCGGCCAGGTCCGCGCCGCCGCACAGCCAGATGTCCAGGCCGTCCTCGGCCTTGAGCCGCCGCACCAGCGCCAGCGGATCGCCGGGCACCAGGGTGACGGCCGGGTCGGCCTCGGTCAGCGACCGTGAGACGACGTACTGCCGCAGGTGCGGGTACGGGTTGGTGACGCCTTCGGCCTGCGGGACCACGTAGGTCCCGCGCCCCATGAGCACCGTGTCGTACCGCCGGTTCGGCGTGTCGGCGGCCATCCCGATGAGCGGCCGGATGTGCACCGGCATGGTCTCCGGGTACTCGGCGCGCACGTGGGCGACCATGTCCGGGTCGAGCGGGTGGAAGTCGGTCTCGCCGCCCGGTCCGGCGATCACGCCGTCGATGCTGACGCCGACGAAGTACACGAGCTTGCGCACAGATCAACTCCGGATGTAGTACTTTGCTTGAAGTGGTTCGAACCGTAGTACTACATCTGGAGTGGTGTCAACGTCATGGTGCGACGCAACCCCGAGCGGCGGGCGGCCCTGCTCGACGCCTCGATCGAGGTCCTGGCCAACGAAGGCGCGCGCGGGCTCACCTTCCGCGCGGTCGACCAGCAGGCCGGGGTGCCGGTCGGCACGGCGTCCAACTACTTCGCCAGCCGTGACGAAATCCTCACGCACGCGGGGGAGCGCGTGTACGAGCGCCTGATCGACGAAGCGGTTCTCGCGGACGGCTTGGCGGGCTCGCGCGACCGGGCCCGCGTCACGGAGCTGATGCACGAGCTGGTCGACCGCGTGGCCGCCTTCCCGACGGGGTTCGTGGCCCTGCTGGAACTGCGGCTGGAGGCCACGCGCCGCCCGGAGCTGCGTGCCGTGCTGACCCGCCGCATCCGCGCGGACGTCGACTTCAACGTCGAGTACCACGAGAAGTCCGGCCTGCCCGGCGACGGCACGATGGTGGTCCTGCTGTGGCTGGCGCTCAACTGGCTGATCATGGAACGGCTGACGCTGCCCGACCTGTTCACCGAGCGGGAGCGCCACGACCTCGTCACGGCGCTGGTGGACCGGCTGCTGGCCGGGCAGCCGGCGTGATCGACGCCGCGGCGCGGCTTGACGCCGAAAAGCGGCTGACAGCGATCCCCGGCCGTCGTAGGTTGCCGCGGGTGGAGGAGATCGTCACCCAGCTCGAGATGACCGCGCCCGAGCAGCTCAACCCCGCCCCGCTCGTCGACGGCGTCGGGCTGCGGACCACCGGGCCGGGGCCGCTGGTCCGCGCGCTGCACGTCCGGATCGGGACGCCGTACCGGTGGCCGAGCGCGACTCGCGGGGACGTCGAATGGGACCGCTGGCTCGCCGCGCCGCAGCGGGAATACCGGCTGATCGAGTACCGCGGTGAGATCGCCGGCGCCGCGGATTTCGAGCCACAGCCCGGGAACGCCGTCGAGATCACCACGTTCGGCCTGCTGCCGGAGTTCGTCGGCAAAGGACTCGGCGGGTTCGCGCTCACCCTCGTCGTCGCCGACGCGTGGGCGCTGCCCGGGACGCGGCGCGTCTGGCTGCACACCTCGACGCTCGATCACCCGAACGCGCTGCCGAACTACCTGCGGCGCGGCTTCCGCGGCTTCAGCCGTCCACACTGATCGCGATGCCGACCGTCCGGTCTTCCGGGCCGCGCAGCTTCGAGAAGAACATCGTGACGCGCCCGACGATGCCGTACTTGCGGGCGATCGCGCGCCGGGCCAGCTCGGTCTCGGTGGCGTCCAGCAGCCGGGCCTGGCCGGACACCTTCGCGCCGTGCGTCTTCTGCCCGCGGACGTCGCAGGCCTGGACCTCCACCCGGCCGCTGTTGCGGATGCGCTTGACCTTGCCGGTGTCCCGAGCCGACCACAGCACGAGCTCGCCGTCGCGGCCGGCCACCCAGATCGGGGTCGGCACGGCCCGCCCGTCGCGCCGGAACGTGGTCAGGACGACGTAGCGCTCGGCGGCGAGGCGGTCGGTCTCGGAGGTCATGCGCCCACCGTAGCCGGGTGGCGGACGGCGATGCCGGGATAGCGGGTGATCAGGCCCGTGTCGTCGTATTCGAGGACGCACGCGAAGCCGAACGCCGGCGCCGCGTAGGCGTACCGGCCGGGCGACAGGTGCTCGTAGGTCTGCTCCAGCCGGTCGACGCCGAGGTCGGCCGCGCGGACGTAGGCGGCGGGCGCGTCGGCCCGGGCGCCGGTGGGCAGGGCGAGCCGGTGCACCGGGAAGGTGTTCGTCATCGCCGAGGCTTCGAGGTCCAGGTCGAGGCAGCCGTCCAGGTGCGGCGCGGGTTCCCCGTCGAGCCGCCAGTGCCCGCGGCCGTCCGCTTCGACCGTCAGCTCCCGTGCCCCGAGGCCGCCGATCCGCGCCGACCGCAGTGTCCACTGTGGATCGACGGTCAGCGAGTACCGGACGGCCCAGGCGACGCCGTCCTCGACAGCGCTCGTGGCGCCTTCGACGAGCCAGCCGCCGTCCTGCCGGCGGAACCGGGCGACTTCGAAGCCGGTGCGGGCGTCTTCGTGCCGCCAGGCGGCGCTGCCGGGGAAGGTCATGGCCCACCGTAACCGGCGGGAAAAGTGCCTAGGCCTTTCGGCGCCAAAACCCCACACGCCTGGCCGAAGCGTTTCAACACCTGCGCCTGCAACGCTTCGTGGGCTGCATTCCCGCATCCTGGAGGGCGTAGATGGCGGTCAAACAGCAGGTTCCGGTTCATCCGCAAGCAGGCTTCTTCGGCGCCGGGCCCTATCCGGCGCGCCGGGCCGCCATCGCCGTCGCGGCGATCGTGGCGGGGTTCGTGCTCACCACCATCTGGTCGGCGCCGTTCGTCGACTCCGTGATCGGGGACAGCGTCGCGAACGGCCTCCTCGGCCACGACGCCAAGGCCACGCCGATCAGCGGCGTCGTCGCCGGGACGCTCTTCGCGTTCGTCTCCGGCCTCGCGGGCTCCTTCACCGCCTGCAACATCGCCGCGTTCGGCGCCGTCGCGCCGCTGGTGGGCGACCAGGCGGGCGGGAAGCGCAGCGCGCTCAAGCCGCTCGGCTGGATCTCCGCCGGCATGCTCACCGTGTCGGTGGTCTACGGCGTGATCGTCGCGCTCGTCGGCACGCGGATGCCGCAGTTCTCCACCGCGAAGACCTCCGGGCTCTCCCCGCGCAGCATCCAGTCCATGGTCGCCTTCGGCATCGTCGGCGTGATCTTCCTGCTGATGGGCCTGATCGCCCTCGGCATCCTCCGCAACCCCTTCGAGAGCTTCACCCGCCGCCACCCCGCCGCGCCGCTGGTGCTGATGGGCGCGCTCATCGGCGGGTTCCTCATCGGACGGCCGTACCCGTTGTTCCGGATCATGTTCCGCGACGCCGCCGAGCAGCACAACGTCTTCTACGGCGCCGCCGCGTTCGCGCTGCAGTCGCTCGGCAACATCGTCGTCATGGCGGTGCTGTTCCTGATCCTGACGTACGCGACGGGCGGCCGCGTGCAGCGCTGGCTGGCCGCGAAACCGGCCCGGATCGCCACCGTGACCGGCGTCGCCCTGCTCGTCGGCGGCACGTTCACGCTGCTCTACTGGGACGTCCGCGTGCTCGGCAGGCTCGGGATCATCTGGTTCCCGATGATCAACTGGTAGTCCCGAGCCAGCGGTAGTCGGGTGCCGGGTCGAGCTGGACGCCGTTCGCGACGGCGACCAGCTCGGCCTGCGGCCGCGCGCCCGACACCCGCAGCCAGCGCCCCGACGGCAGCCGGACGAAGACCATCGGGTCCTTCCCGTCCGCCGGCGCCACGAAGAAGCCTTCGCCGCCGCGGACGGTCACCGACACCGCCACCTTCGGAGTCGGCGGGTTCGGGCCGGCGGTGACCCGCAGCAGCGGAACCGACGGCCGGGCCGGGTCCGCCGCGGTCAGCTCGGTGCTCGCGGTGCCGGCGCCGGTGCCCTGCACCGCGGCCGAGCGTTCGGCCAGCCCCGGCGGCAGCGGGCCGAACCGCACCTCGCCGCGGACGCCGACCGGGTCGGCGGCGACCGCGTCGGCGACCCGCTGGGCGACCGCGCGGGCGTCCGGGAGCCCGGCGATCGACGCGCGCAGCACGTGCGTGTCGTCGGCCAGCCAGGTGAGCTCCGCGGCGACGCCGGAGCCGGTGACCATGCCGACCCGGCCGTGCACCACGACCTGGTCCTTGATCGCCGCGATCTTCAGCGCGGCCTGCGACCACTCCGGGTCGGCGGTCGAGTACGCCGTCAGCGTGATCGACGCCGGCCCGGCGACCCACCGCCGGACCTGCGGGGTGGTCCCGGGCCCGCCTTCGCGGAACTGCTCGGTGAAGCCGCCGGGCAGCCACTCCGGGCCGTAGCCGAGCACCGGGCGGCTCGCGGCAGGCTCGAGGTCCGGCCGGGTCAGCAGCTGCGTCCCCGCGACGGCGCCGAGGACCAGCACCACCACGGCGGCGGCCACCAGTGCCAGCCGGGTCGACGGCCGCCGCGGCCGTCCGGCGCGCGCGAGGGCCTCGTGCACGGCCCGCCCGTCCGGGGCGCGGGTCGCGAGCCGGTCCAGGCTCTCCCGGATCAGCGTCTCGGTCTCGGACTCGGTGCGGGTCATTCGGGGGCTCCGGTCGTGACGGCGGTGTGCGGCAACCCGGCGTGGCGCAGGGTGGTCAGCGCGCGCGAGATCTGGCTGCGCACGGTGGAGACGCCGCACCGCAGGACCGCGGCGATCTCGGCGTCGGAGTAGTTCTCGTAGTAGCGCAGCACGACGGCCGCGCGTTGCTTGCGGGGCAGCGTGGCGAGCAGCCCGAGCATGGCGTCCCGCTCGTCGTAGGCGGCCGCCGGGTCGGGTTCGGGCGGGCCGAGCGCGTCGAGGTCGTCGTGGCTGCTGAGCACCAGCCGCCGCACCGCGCGCCGCCGCCACGAGAGGTACTCGTTGGTGATCATCCGCCGGACGTACGTCGGCGGCGCGGCGATGCCGTCCCAGCGCTGCTGGGCGCGCAGCAGGACGTCCTGGACGACGTCCTGCGCCAGGTGCGGGTCGTTCGTCAGGACGGTGGCGTAGCGGAGCAGCCCGTCCAGCCGCTCCGCCACGAACTCTTCGAAGGTCACACGCGTCCTCTCGGTCACTCCTGTGGACGCATGAGGGGGCCGTGCCGCTGCACGGCGGACGGAAGATTCTTATCGCCCGAGGACGTCCTCCAGCCGGAGGAAGGCGAAACCGGTGGTCGGGAGGTCGCCCACGGCCGGACGGCGCTCGCCGTCGTGGACCACCAGGAGGCCGTGCGGGAAGCGGTGGCCGAGAGACGCGGTGCTGATCGCCGAGCCGTCGGAGTGCTCGACCGAGTCCGTGCCGCGGCCGGCGACGATCCGCAGGTCGCGCACGTGCCTGCCGTACACGACGAACCGCGAGTCGCCCTGGCTGGAGGCGAACAGCGTGCCGTTCGCCACGGCCAGGCCCTCCGCGTCGGCGGTCAGCCACCGGCCGCCGAAGCCGGGGTCGGGGCCGTCCGGAACGCACTCCTCGCTTGCCGCGTCCCAGCGCTGCGGGACGCCGAACGAGCGCACGCGGTCGACCAGCTCGGGCTTCCCGAAGCCGGTGGACGTGAGCGGGATCCGCCAGATCCCGACGTCCTCCTGGGCGGTGTAGAGCACCCGGCCGTCGATGACCGAGCCCTCCAGCTGCGGTCCCTCGCCGGGCTCCTCGCACGGCGACCACGTCGAGCCGTCCGGCAGGCGGAACTCCGACGGCAGGTCCACCGTGTCGATCGGGGCGGTGCCGACCGTCCCGTCCGGCCGGTCGACCAGCCGCCGCAGCGCCACGCGCGTCTCGTGCCGCCGGGTCACCGCGACCCACCGGACGCCGGTGCGCGGGTCCCGGCCCGCGGCCAGGCCGTAGGCGGTCCGCTGCTCGTCCACTTCGGACTCCGACGCGGAGAACACCGGCGCGGCGGCGGGATCGGTGACGTCCCGCAGCACGTGCGCGCCGGCGGCCGAGCCCGCGGGATCGATCCGGTAGACGCGGACCCGGTCCCGGCCGCGATCGCTGACGACGGCCAGGTCGCCGACGACGTCGACGTTGTTGAACCGCCCGCCCGGCCCGGCGGGGACCAGCTGAAGGGTCCGCGCGCCCAGGTCGAACACGGCGAGGCCGCCCTCCTTGAGGGTGCCGAGCACGACGCTGCGTCCGGGGTCGTGCGGGTGCACCCAGATCGCGGGGTCGTCGGCGTCGGCGCCGGCCGGGGTGGCCCCGGCGTCGTCGACGAAGGCCTGCGTCTGCAGGACAGGCGCCGGGTCGCGGGGCGCGGCGGAAGCGGGGACGGCGGTCAGGAGCGAGGCGGCGGCCACGGCCACCGGGAGGAGTCTGCGCACGCGCGGAACCTAGCCGGACCGGGTGGCCGGGGCGTGAACAGCGGATGCCGGATCGCGGGTCGCCCGGGCCCCATGACTACGCTGGTGGGCATGTCTGTCGCGGTGCGGGTGATCCCCTGTCTCGACGTCGACGCGGGCCGGGTGGTGAAGGGTGTCAACTTCGCCGGTCTCCGTGACGCCGGTGACCCCGTCGAGCTGGCCCGGCGCTACGACGCCGAGGGCGCCGACGAGCTCACCTTCCTCGACGTCACGGCGTCCTCGGGCGACCGCGAAACCACCTACGACGTCGTCCGCCGGACCGCCGAGCAGGTCTTCATCCCGCTCACGGTCGGGGGTGGCGTCCGCAGCAACGACGACGTCAACCGGCTGCTGCGGACCGGGGCCGACAAGGTGAGCATCAACACCGCCGCCATCGCGCGGCCCGAGTTCCTCAGCGAGGCGTCACGGCGGTTCGGCGCCCAGTGCATCGTGCTGTCCGTCGACGCCCGGCGCGTGCCCGAAGGCGGCGAGCCGACCGCCTCCGGCTTCGAGGTCACCACCCACGGCGGCCGCCGGGGGACCGGCATCGACGCCGTCGAATGGGCCGCCCGCGGCGAGGAGCTCGGCGTCGGGGAGATCCTGCTCAACTCGATGGACGCCGACGGCACGAAGAACGGCTTCGACCTCGAACTCATCGGGCTCGTCCGCAAGGCGGTGCGCGTCCCGGTGATCGCCAGCGGGGGCGCCGGCGCCGTCGGGCACTTCCTGCCCGCGGTGCGGACCGGGGCCGACGCCGTGCTCGCCGCCAGCGTGTTCCACTTCGGACAGCTGAAGATCGGGGACGTCAAGGACGCCCTGCGCGAAGGCGGGGTCGAGGTCCGGTGAAGTCCTGGCAGGCACCCGTCGAGGTGAAGGTCACCGCCGGCCTGCTGGCCGGGCTGCCCGTCGCCTGGGCGCTGCTCAACCTGATCCCCGTGCTGAGTGCCGGGGCGAGCCTGAACATCTACCGGATGCCCGCGCTCGCGCTGATCCTCGGCGGCGTCGTCACCACCGGGCTGGTGCTGAAGATGGGCAGCGCGCGGATCGGCGGCCTGGTCGTCGCCGTCGTCTTCGCGCTGCTGCACGCGTTCCTGCTGCTCGGTGCCGAGCTGTGGTTCAACAAGCTGTTCTCCGGCCTCTCCTTCGCCGGTTACGCCTACGCGTTCGTCCTGCTGAACTCGATGCCGCTCAAGCGGCACATCCTGGGAGCCCGAGCATGACCCTGGACGCGGCCGTCTCGGCGCGCCTCAAGCGCAACGCCGACGGCCTGATCGCCGCGGTCGTCGTCGAGCACGCCACTTCGGACGTGCTGATGATGGCCTGGATGAACGACGACGCCCTCGCCGCCACCCTCGCCACCCGCCGCGGGACGTACTGGTCGCGCAGCCGGCGGAAGCTGTGGGTCAAGGGCGAGACGTCGGGGCACTACCAGCACGTTCGCGAGGTGCGGATCGACTGCGACGGCGATACGGTGCTGCTGCGCGTCGACCAGACCGGCCCGGCCTGTCACACCGGCACGCACACCTGCTTCGACACCGAGGAACGCCTCCTCCTGGCCGATGAGAAAGAGCACGCGTGACCATCGTCGCCGATATCCTGGTCGGGCTCGTCGCCCTGATCCACCTCTACATCGTCGTCCTGGAGATGTTCCTCTGGACGAGCCCCCGCGCTCGCGCCGGCTTCGGCACGACGAAGGAGTTCGCGGAGCAGACGAAAACGCTCGCCGCGAACCAGGGGCTCTACAACGGCTTCCTGGCGCTCGCGCTGGTGTGGGGGCTCGTCGCGAGCGACCCGACCGGGTTCCAGCTCAAGCTGTACGGCATCGTCTGCGTGATCGTCGCGGGCCTCTACGGCGCCGCGACGGCCAGCAAGAAGATCCTCTTCGTGCAGGTGGTCCCGGGCGTGCTGGCGCTCGCCGCGCTGCTGCTCGCCCGCTGACCGTCACCGGGCGGCTTCGCGCAGCAGCGCCTGGGACTCCTCTTCGCCCAGCGCCGTTTTGAGCAGGAGCTTGGCGACTTTCTGGTGCCCGGAAATCTGCGTGTCCTCGTGGAGGAAAGCCGTCGAGCAGACGTGTTCGACGGACGCGATCGGGGGCGAGCCGGGGAACTCGTGGATTTCGAACGGGCCGACCAGGCCGGGGTGGTAGCCGATTCCGGCGGGGACGATGCGCAGGCTGATGTTCCGGCGCGCGGACAGCGCCAGCAGGTGGTCGATCTGGTCGGACATCACCCCGGGCGGGCCGAAGTTCTCCTGGAGCGCCCGTTCGCCGAGCACCGCGGTGAAGCGGATCGGGTCGTAGCCGGTGAGGATTCCCTGCCGGGCCAGCCTGACCCGCAGCTGCCGGTCGGCCTGGTCGATCGGGACCGCGGAATTGTCCATGATGGCCCGGATGTAGTCCGGGGTCTGCAGCAGTCCGGGCACGATCAGCGGCGCCCACGCCGTGATGGCCGACGCGGTCCGTTCGAGGTCCAATTTCGTGGTGAGCGCGAACGGGATGTCGGTGTTGCCGGACGCGAGCCAATTGGGTTCGCGGGTGTGCCGGGCGAGTGCCCGGATCCGGTCGCGCTTTTCGCCGGTGACACCGAGCAGCGCGAGGATCGCGGACACGTCTTCGACGCTCGGCAGGCGATGTCCCTTTTCCCAGACGGACAGCAGCTGGGGCAGGATACCCAGTTTGTCGGCGAGCGCCCGCAAACCGATTTTGCGTGCTTCGCGTTCTTCACGCAGTGAAGCGGCGAGAGTTCTCGCGGCGGGTCCCGAAGACGTTGGCTTCATGCGGCGATGATACGAATACCGTCGATTCCCCGATTGTGCGAATGGTGTCCACGAATCACGATTCGCCGCCATTTCATCCGGCGTCCGGGTGACGATTGCCTGCTCACTTGCACGTCCGGCGCGGGCGTCCGGTTGCCTTCGGGCGCTGTGCCTTTTCTCGCAGCATCGGCGCCGCGCACGGCTCCTGTCCGTTGGATCGCCGTGGCCGGCAGCGGGATCGCCGGACTGGTCCTGTTCGACAAGGCGGCCGACGAGCTCCGTGCAGCACCACACCCGGGGCCGGATGACGTTCCGGGTGCGCTACGGCACCCGGACCGCGGAGATCGCCCGTGATTCGAGGGATTCCTGCTCCGTCGGCGAGAAAGTCACCGTGATCTACGACCGCGCGGACCCGGACCGGGCGCGCACGCCGAAGGAGGCGAACAAGAGCCGCGGTGGGCTGGTGGGGCCGGGCCCGCGCGGTCGCGGCCACCGGGTGGCGGAACGCGACGGTCGACATCGTGCGCGTCTTCGTCCCCCGGCACCGCTCCCTGCGGCGGCCCCCGCCGGACATCCACGTCCGCTACCGCGAAGGCACCGGGATCCGGTTGCGGGCCATGTCTTCGACGCACGGGGCCAACGCGCTCGCGGACTTCACCGACCGGCTCGCGTGGGCCGGGGGCTGGGCACGGCACATGGTCGTCCTCTTCCCGAACGGCCCGCGCCGCCCCGGGCCCTACGCGGTGCCGGCGTACGCGCTGACGCGGCGCACCGAGGGCGGGGACCACCGGTGAAGGGGTGGTTCGTGGTGACCGCGGCGCTGGGCTGGTGGCGCCGGGTGGCGGATCGCGGCGGTGACGGTCGGGCCGTGGGCCCGGCGCGGGCCGGAGATCGAGGCCCGGTACCGCGACGGCAGCGGCATCACGCTGCGTGGCGCGCCGTCGCCGCACCGCCCGGCGTCGTGGTCGGCCGTGGATCGGCGGCTGGGGGCGGCAGGTGGTCGTGCTGTTCGCGGGCGGGCGCGCGATCCCGGTGCGCGCGACCGGGCCGCGGGGCTAGCCGATGTCGCCGGTGAGGTAGCGCTGCAGGTTGGGCGCGATCGCCCGGACCAGTACCTCGACATCCTCGGTGGTGAGCGGCTCGAACTTCGCGACGTACCGGACCATGCCCAGGCCCACCATCTGGGTCGCGCAGAGGTTCATCCGCAGCGGGATGCGGTCCGAGCCGACCGAGTCGATCAGCGCGCTGAAGAACCGCTGGAAGAAGTCGCGCAGCACGTGCCCGGCCTGCTCGTGGCCGGTGATGCTGCGGATGAGCGCCACGAACACGCCGCCGCCCGCGGTGTCCCAGCTGGTGATGAAGGTGCGGACGATCCGCTCGCCCAGCTCGTCGGCGGGGCCGTCGAGCAGCGCCTTCTGCAGCACCAGGGGATCGAACGGCAGCTCGAGGACGGCCTGGGCGAACAGGCCCTCCTTGCCGCCGAACCAGTGGTTGACCATGGCCGCGTCGACGCCGGCGCGGGTGGCGATCGCGCGCACGGTCGCGCCGTCGTAGCCCGTTTCGGCGAACACGGCCCGCGCGGCTTCGACCAGCGCCGTGCGGGTGTCCTGGCCCGCGGGCCGCCGGCCGCGGCGGCGGGCCGTAGTCTCGGTGTTGTCGGTGGTGCTCACGGTTCCATCATGACGCACGGTGCCATCAAATTCAAAGAGTGTTGAATTTGACACCCGGCATCGCCGGTCGTCCGCGGACCGGCACAATGAGGGCCATGGTCAGCGCATCCGCCGGTTCGACCGGTCCCGGCCCGGTCAGCCCGTCCCGCGAGGACTTCCGCGTCCTCGCCGAGAGCCGCCGCGTCATCCCGGTCGTGCGCCGGGTCCTCGCCGACGGCGAGACGCCGATCGGGGTGTACCGCAAGCTCGCCGCCGACCGGCCCGGCACGTTCCTCTTCGAGTCCGCCGAGAACGGCGCGTCCTGGACCCGCTGGTCGTTCATCGGCGTCCGCAGCCCGGCCGCGCTCACCGTCCGCGACGGCGAAGCGGTCTGGACCGGCACCCCGCCGGTCGGCCTGCCCACCGAGGGCAACCCCCTCGAAGTCCTGCGCGAGACCATCGAGGCCCTGCACACCGAGCCGCTGCCCGGGCTGCCCCCGCTGACCGGCGGCATGGTCGGCTACATCGGCTACGACGCCGTGCGCTGGCTGGAAAAGCTGCCCGAGCTGGCCGAGCGCGACCTCGACGTGCCCGAGCTGACCATGCTCCTGGCCACCGACCTCGCGGCCTTCGACCACCACGAGGGCACGGTCACGCTCATCGCGAACGCCGTCAACTGGGACGACTCGCCCGAGCGCGTGGACGCGGCCTACGACGACGCCGTCGCCCGCCTCTCCGCCATGACCGAGCAGCTGCAGGTGGCCGCGCCCGCCACTGTCGCCGCGTTCGACCGGCCCGCGCCGGAATTCACCCGGAAGCGGTCGAAGGCGGACTTCCACGCGGCCGTCGAGAAGGCCGTCGAGGCGATCAAGGCCGGCGAAGCGTTCCAGATCGTGCCGTCGCAACGGTTCGAGATCCCGACCGCGGCCGACGCGATCGACATCTACCGCGTGCTGCGGACGTCGAACCCGAGCCCGTACATGTACCTGCTGCGGCTGGAGGGCTTCGACATCGTCGGCTCCAGCCCCGAATCCCTCGTCACCGTGCGGGACGGCCGCGCGACCACCCACCCGATCGCGGGCACCCGCTGGCGCGGCGCCGACCCGGAGGAGGACGCCCAGCTGGCCAAGGACCTCCTGGCCGACGAGAAGGAGCGCGCCGAGCACCTGATGCTCGTCGACCTCGGCCGCAACGACCTCGGCAAGGTCTGCAAGCCGGGCACCGTGCGCGTCGTCGACTTCTTCCAGATCGAGCGCTACAGCCACGTCATGCACATCGTGTCCACCGTCACCGGCGAGCTGGCCGAGGGCAAGACGGCGTTCGACGCGGTCACCGCGTGCTTCCCGGCCGGGACGCTGTCCGGCGCGCCGAAGGTCCGCGCGATGGAGCTGATCGAGGAACTGGAGCCGGTCCGCCGCGCGCTGTACGGCGGGGTGGTCGGCTACCTCGACTTCGCCGGTGACGCCGACACGGCGATCGCGATCCGCACCGCGCTGGTCAAGGACGGCATCGCGCACGTCCAGGCCGGGGGCGGGGTGGTCGCCGACTCGGTGCCGGACTACGAGGACACCGAATCGCTGAACAAGGCCCGGACCGTGCTGTCGGCGGTGGCCGCGGCGCAGACGATGGTGGCGGCGGGCGCCCTCGACCCGGCCGCGGACGCCGCGCATGTCTGACACGCCGGACGCGCCGGGGCAGCCGGGCGCCGCCGCGCCGGCCAGGGACGCGGCCACAGATGCGGCCGGCGGCGCCCCGGCCACGGATGCGGCCGCTCCGGCGGCGAAGCGTCCACTGTGGATGATGGTCGTCGCGCTGCTGCTCGGCGCGCTCGCCCTGTGGGGTGCGTCACGCCTGACGTGGTTCGCCGAGTTCCGCGACGGCGGCGTTCGCGGCACCGTCCTGTACCGCGAGACCGGCGAGCAGCGGGCGAGCGCGCTCGTGCCGCTGGCGCTGCTGGCACTGGCCGGCGTGGCCGGGCTGGTGGCCACCGGCGGCTGGGCGCGGCGCGTGCTCGGCGTGGTGCTCGCGCTGGCCGGCGTGGCGGCGGTCTGGCTCGGCGTCGCCGGGGTCCGGTTCTCCGGCTACGCCGACGGCCTGCCAGTGACGGAGATGCTGCTGGGCCGCGGGCTCGTCGTGCTCGGGGGAATTCTCGTCGCCACCGGCGGGTTGGCCGCCGTCAAGGGCGCGTCCCGGGCCACCCGGCTCGGCGCCAAGTACGCGGCTCCGGCCACCCGGAAAAAGGTCCGTGACCCCGACGCCCAGCTGTGGGACGCCCTGTCCGAAGGGGAAGACCCGACCGACGTCCGGGGCAGGCATTCGGAGTAACGCGCACACCCGGAACCGGGCGTCTCGGATGCGGGGGTTAGCATCGTTTCGGCGGGAAGGGGAAGGTTTTTGTGAGCGACCTTGCGAGTGAATCCGTGAGCACGCGCCCTGGTGGGGGCGCCCGGTGAGCGTGCTCGAAGACATCGTCGCCGGCGTGCGGGAAGATCTCGCCGTGCGGGAATCCGCGCTGCCGTTCGACGAGCTGAAGATCCGCGCGGCCGCCGCCCCGGCGCCGCGCGACGTGATGGCCGCCCTGCGCGAGTCCGGCATCGGCGTCATCGCCGAAGTCAAGCGGCGCAGCCCGTCGAAGGGCGAGCTGGCCGACATCCCCGACCCGGCCGCGCTGGCGAAGGACTACGAAGCCGGTGGGGCGCGCGTGATCAGCGTGCTCACCGAGCAGCGCCGCTTCGGCGGCTCGCTGGCCGACCTGGACGCGGTCCGCGCCGCGGTGGACATCCCCATCCTGCGCAAGGACTTCGTCGTCAGCCCCTACCAGGTGCACGAGGCCCGCCTGCACGGCGCCGACATGGTGCTGCTGATCGTCGCCGCGCTGGAGCAGAACGCGCTCGTCGCCCTGCTCGACCGCGTCGAGTCGCTGGGCATGACGGCGCTGGTGGAGATCCACAACGCCGAGGAGGCCGACCGCGCGCTCGAAGCGGGCGCCAAGGTCATCGGCGTCAACGCGCGCAACCTGCACACCCTCGAGGTCGACCGCGACGTCTTCTCGCGGCTGGCCCCCGGCCTGCCGATGGACGTCTACAAGGTCGCCGAGTCCGGCGTCCGCGGCCCGGGCGACTTGATGTCGTACGCCGGTCACGGCGCCGACGCGGTGCTGGTCGGCGAGGGGCTCGTGGCCTCCGGCGACCCGAAGGGCGCCCTGGTCAAGCTGGTCACCGCCGGATCCCACCCCGCCTGCCCGAGGCCGTCGCGGTGACCGCAGAGCACGACAAGCACGACCCGGACGAGCGCGGCTACTACGGCCCGTACGGCGGGCGGTTCATGCCGGAGGCGCTGATCGGCGTCGTCGACGAGGTCGCCACCGAGTACGACAAGGCCCGGCACGACCCGGAGTTCCTGAACGAGTTCAACCGCCTGCTGCGTGAGTACGCGGGCCGTCCGTCGCTGCTCACCGAGGCCAAGCGCTTCGGCGAGCACGCCGGCGGCGCGCGGGTGTTCCTCAAGCGCGAGGACCTCAACCACACCGGCTCGCACAAGATCAACAACGTGCTGGGCCAGGCGCTGCTCACCAAGCGGATGGGCAAGAAGCGGGTCATCGCCGAGACCGGCGCGGGCCAGCACGGCGTCGCGACGGCCACCGCGTGCGCGCTGCTCGACCTCGACTGCGTCGTCTACATGGGCGAGGTCGACACCGAGCGCCAGGCGCTGAACGTGGCTCGCATGCGGCTGCTCGGCGCCGAGGTCATCCCGGTCAAGACCGGGTCGCGGACGCTGAAGGACGCGATCAACGAGGCGCTGCGCGACTGGGTCACCAACGCCGACACCACGCACTACCTGTTCGGCACGGCCGCGGGCCCGGCGCCGTTCCCGACGATGGTGCGCAACTTCCACCACGTCATCGGCACCGAGGCGCGCGAGCAGATCCTCGAGCAGGCCGGTCGGCTGCCGGACGTCGTCGCGGCGTGCGTCGGCGGCGGGTCGAACGCGATCGGCATCTTCTCGGGCTTCTACGACGACCCGTCGGTGCGGCTGGTCGGCCTGGAGCCGGGCGGCGAGGGCATCGAGGGCAACCGCCACGGCGCGACGCTGACCAAGGGCACCCCGGGCAACCTGCACGGCGCGATGACGTACCTGCTGCAGGACGAGGACGGCCAGACGGTCGAGTCGCACTCGATCTCGGCCGGGCTCGACTACCCGGGCGTCGGCCCGGAGCACGCGTGGCTGAAGGACACCGGCCGCGCCGAGTACCGCCCGGTGACCGACGCCGAGGCGATGGACGCGTTCAAGCTGCTGTCCCGCACCGAGGGCATCATCCCGGCGATCGAGTCGGCGCACGCGCTGGCCGGCGCGCTGGAGCTGGGCCGCGAGCTGGGCCCGGACGGCCTGATCGTGGTGAACCTGTCGGGCCGCGGCGACAAGGACATGGACACGGCGGCGAAGTGGTTCGGACTGGTGAACGAATGAGCGGGTTGGACGACCTCTTCGCGGCCACGCGTGCGGAGGGCCGCGGAGCCCTGATCGGCTACCTGCCCGCCGGGTTCCCCACGGTCGACGGCTCGAAGGACCTGATCGCGGCGTGCGTCGACGGCGGCGCGGACCTCATCGAGGTCGGCGTCCCGTACTCGGACCCGGTGATGGACGGCCCGACCATCCAGGCCGCCTCGGTGACCGCGCTGGACAACGGCTTCCGGTTGAAGCACCTGTTCGAGGTCGTGGAGTCGGTGTCGTCGCGCGGTGGTCGTGCGGTCGTGATGACGTACTGGAACCCGGTCAACCGCTACGGCGTGGACCGCTTCGCGCGCGACCTGGCGTCGGCGGGCGGGCTCGGCCTGATCACGCCGGACCTGATCCCGGACGAGGCTTCTTCCTGGATGACTGCCTCTTCCGAGCATGGTTTGGACCGCACGTTCCTGGTGGCGCCTTCGTCCTCGGAGGAGCGGCTGGCGTTGACGGCGGCGGCGTCGTCGGGCTTCATCTACGCGACCGCGGTGATGGGTGTGACGGGTGCGCGTGACCAGGTCGGCGCGGGCGCGGAGGAGCTGGTGCGGCGCACGCGCGCGCACACGACGTTGCCGATCGGCGTGGGCCTGGGCGTGCGTTCGGGCGACCAGGCGGCGGAGGTGGCATCGTTCGCGGACGCGGTGATCGTGGGCTCGGCCCTGGTCACGGCGGCGGCCGAGGGTGCCGAGGGCGTTCGTGCGCTGTCGGCCGAGCTGGCGGAAGGTGTGCGCCGGGCCGTCACACCTGCGTGACACCCCTCGCCCGATCAGGCCTGCCGGTGGCGGTGGGCGCGCTGGACCGTCGACGAGGTTCTCACCCTGCCCGCGGCACAAACCTTGGCGCAGCGGATCGAACTCGTCGGCGGAGTCCTCGTCGTGAGCCCGTGGTCGGAGCACCGAGCTGCTGCCCGGCCATCACGAAGAGCGGCGAAACGGATATCGAGCTCACAAGGCCCTTCAATGCCACAATCCGCCTCGCCTGACCGCCTCTTGTACGAAACCTGTACGCACCCGCGTCAAAGTCCCGCCCATGGACATCGCACACCTCCCGCGGCGCAGCTTCCTCCGCGGTGCCGCCGGCCTCGCCGTCGCCGGGGCTGCCGGCCTGGTCCTCCCCGGCGCCGCCCGCGCCGCCGGGACCGAGCCGCGCATCTACAGCTGTGACGAGTGGGGTGCGCGGCCGCCCGCCGATGCGCTCACCACGCTCGACCACCCCGCGAACCGGATCCTCGTCCACCACATGGCCAGCGCCAACACCACCGACTACTCGCTGGCCCAGGCGTTCCAGATCGCCCGCGACACCCAGCACGACCACATCGACAACAACGGCTGGTCGGACTCCGGCCAGCACTTCAGCGTCAGCCGCGGCGGGTACCGGCTCGAAGGCCGGCACGGCAGCCTCGGCACCGTGCGCGGCCGCACCACCATGATCCAAGGCGCGCACTGCCCCGGGCAGAACACCAACGCCATCGGCATCGAGAACGAAGGCCTCTACAGCGCTGTCGAGCCGCCCCAGGCGCAGTGGGCGTCGCTCGTAGTGCTGTGCGCCTACATCTGCCGGCAGTACGGCATCCCCGTCGACGAGATCAAGGGCCACCGCGACTACTACAACACCGAATGCCCGGGCGACAAGCTCTACGCGAAGCTCCCGCAGCTGCGCAGCGAAGTCGCCAAGGCGCTCAAGTCAATGTAGGTACCGCATCACGGCGCACAGCTCGTCCGGCGGCAGCGCACCCAGCCGGTCGAGCTCGCCGCGGCGGACGTCCGCCAGGGTCGTCGCCAGCTCCGGGCCGAACGCCGACGTCAGCGCCGCGTCCGCCTCGAACGCCGTCACGGCTTCGGCCAGCGAGGTCGGCAGCCGCTCGGCGCCGGGGAGCGTGCCCGGGTCGACGTCGACCGGCTCGGGCAGCGTCGAGCGAGCCGACACCCCGGCCAGGCCCGCGAAGATCAGCGCCGCCACCACCAGGTACGGGTTCGCCGTCAGGTCGAAGCACTTGACCTCGAAGTTCGCCGCCCGGTCACGCTGCCCGGCCGGGCCCTGGACCAGCCGCAGCGGCGCCTCGCGGTTCTCCAGGCCCCACACGCGGAACACCCCGGCCCAGTGGTGCGGTTCGAGCCGCAGGTAGCTGACCACCGACGGCGCGCCGATCGCCAGCAGCGCCGGCAGCCGCGAAAGGATCCCCGCGCCGAACGCCTCCGCCGTCTCCGTGAGCCCGAACCGCCGGTCGCCGCCGGAGCACAGGTTGCGGTCGCCGTCCCACAGGCTCAGGTGGACGTGGCCGCCGTTGCCGACGCCGTCCGGGGCGAACTTCGGCGTGAACGACGCCCGCAGCCCGTACTGCTCGCTGACCGTCCGGATGGTCTCGCGGGTCAGCACCGCGACGTCCGCCGCGCGCACCGGGTCGCCCGCGGCCACCGACACCTCGAACTGCCCGGCCGCGTACTCCGGGTGGATCTGTTCCACCGCGACCCCCTGGGCGGCCAACGTGGCCACCAGCTTGCGCAGGTAACCCGCCTGCGAAGACAGCCGCGCGTAGCCGTAGGCCGGGCCCGCGGTGGCCGAGCGCGGGTCGTCCGGCGCGTCCGCCGCCGTGATCACCCACTCGATCTCGAACGCCGTCCGCGCGTTGTAGCCCAGGTCCGCGAGCCGGGCCGTCGCGGTCGCGGCCAGTGCCCGCGCGTCCTGCGGGTGCGGCTCGCCGTCCTGGTCGTACCGCCACGCCGGCGCCCACGCCCAGCCGGGCTGCGCGGCCAGCGGCACGAGCGCGTCGAGGTCCGGGTGCAGCCGCAGGTCGCCGACCGGGCCGCGGGAATGCGCACCGCCGACGATGTCGTCGGTGGCCAGGAAGAAGTCGAACGAGTTCGACGCGCCGACACCCCACGCCGCCGCGGACCACAGCCGGTCCACCGGCACGGCCTTGACCCGCGCGATGCCGCTGTTGTCCACGAAGGTCAGCGCGACGAGCTCCACGCCGGCGGCGCGCAGGCCGTCGGCCCGGAGTGCGCCCTGTTGCGCGAGTTCTGCCCGATCGAGCCGGCTCATCCCGCCCCCGTCCGTTCCGCTGCGAAGAAGGGAAGATCGTGTCAGACACCGTCGGAACGCGTCCAGGTCTCGCCGCCGGGGGTTCGCTCGTAGGGTGGGGGAGAGGCCGACGAGTGTGGACGGAGGCGCATGAGGAGTTTGCTCCCGTTCGTCGCGGATCTGCCGCTGGTGGACCACCACTGCCACGGCGTCGTCACCCGCGACGTCACCCGCGCGGACTTCGAGGCGATGCTGACGGAGGCCGACGCGCCCTCGCCCCTGGGCACGAGCCTGTTCGACTCGTTGATCGGGCTGGCCGTGCGCGAACGCTGCGCACCCGTGCTCGACCTGCCGCAGCACGCGGACGCCGACGTCTACCTCGAGCGCCGGGCCGAACTCGGCGCGGCCGAGGTGGCGCGGCGGTTCCTGCGGGCCACCGGCACGACCGACTTCCTCCTGGACGGCGGGTTCCTGCCGGACGCGCTGACCACCACGCCGGAGTTCGCCGGGCTCGCGGGCACCCGCGCGCACGACGTCGTCCGGCTGGAACAGGTCGCCGAAGCGGTGATCCACGGGACGACCGCTCGTGGGTTCGCCGGAGCCTTCGCCGACGAGCTGGGGAAACGCGCCGAGACCGCGGTCGGGCTGAAGTCGATCGCGGCCTACCGCGTCGGCCTGGAACTGGCGGGTTCGCCGCCGTCCGCGTCGGAGGTCGAAGCCGCGGCCGGGCGGTGGCTCGCCGCGGGCGGCGGCAGGCTGGCCGACGAGGTGCTGCACCGGCAGCTCGTGTTCACCGGCCTCGATCTCGGCCTGCCGGTGCAGTTCCACGTCGGCTACGGTGACGCCGACGTCGACCTGCGCCGCTGCGACCCGCTGCTGCTCACCGGCCTGCTGCGGGCCACCCGCGGCGGCGGGGTGCCGATCCTGCTGCTGCACAACTACCCGTTCCACCGCCAGGCGGCGTATCTGGCGCAGGTCTTCGAGCACGTGTTCGTCGACGCCGGGCTCATCACGCACAACGCGGGGTTCCGGGCGCCGGCCGTGCTGGCCGAGCTCCTGGAGATCGCGCCGTTCGGGAAGGTGCTCTTCTCCACCGACGCCTTCGGCCTGGCCGAGCTGTACCACCTGGGCACCGCCCTGTTCCGGCAGGGCCTGTCGGACTTCGTGCGGGCCGCGCTCGACGCCGGCGCGATGTCCGAAAAGGACGCCGTCCGGCTGTGTGCTTTGGTGGGACACGAGAACGCGAAGAGGATCTACCGCTTGGAGCACGTGTGAGTGATCTGTGGACCCGGTGGACGCAGGCGATCGCCGCCGAACTGCCCGCCGCCGTCGAGCTCCGGCACGCCGTGCACGCCGACCCCCGCGGCTCCGGCGACGAGGAGGACACCGCCCGCCTGGTCGCCGGCGCGCTCGGCATGGGCGACGGCACCCGCGTCGCCAAGACCGGCCGGGCCGTCCCGGTGGCCGGCGGGACGGGCCCGGCGGTGGCGCTGCGCGCCGAGCTCGACGCGCTCCCGGTGCTGGAGGGCACCGGCGTGCCGTGGGCGTCCGGGAACGAGTTCATGCACGCCTGCGGCCACGACGTCCACCTCGCGGCGCTGGTCGCCGTCTGCCGGGCCGCGCGGCACGTCGGCGTGCCGCGGCCGATCCTGGCGCTGCTGCAGCCGCGGGAGGAGACCTCGCCGCCCGGCGCGGTGGACGTCGTCGAGTCCGGGGTGCTGGCCGAGCACGGGGTGGACACGGTGATCGGCGCGCACGTCCAGCCGCGGATCGCGCACGGCGTCGTCTCGGCGGCGCCGGGCCCGGTGAACGCCTCGACCGACGAGTTCGAGGTCACGATGCACGGCCAGGGCGGCCACGCCGGCTACCCGCACCTGCTGCGCGACCCGATTCTGGCGCTGTCCCAGCTGGTGGTGAGCCTGCAGCAGCTGGCGTCCCGCCGGATCGACCCGGTGTTCGGCGCGGTCTGCTCGATCGGGCGCATCCAGGGCGGCGCGGCCGCGAACGTCGTCCCGAACAGCGCGAGCGCGTTCGGCTCGCTGCGCCTGATGCGCACGAAGGACCGCGAGCGCGCCCTGGAGACCCTGGCCGACATCGTCCACGGCACCGCGCGGGCCCACGGCTGCACGGCCGAGCTGGAGATCAGCCCGTGCGAGCCGGTGCTGGACAACGACGCGGCGCTGGCGGCGGGTGCGCAGCAGTGGCTGCGCCACGCCGGCTTCGTGGTGGACGAGGGGTTCCGCTCCTTCGGCGCCGACGACTTCGCCCACTACTGCGGCGGCGCGACCCGCGGCCTGATGTTGTTCGTCGGCCTCGGCGACACGGCGGGCGTGCCGAGCCTGCACGACGAGCGGTTCCTGCCGCGTGACCAAGCCGTCACCCAGGTCGCGCACGCGCTGGTGGCGGGGTACCTGGCCGCCTTGGATGCTCCGGTGCGTTAGCGCTACGGTGGCCGCGTGATGAGCGCCTTTCTCGCGACGATCCCCAGCCCCGACCGCGGCGTCTGGCACCTGGGACCGATCCCGCTGCGCGCGTACGCCCTCTGCATCATCGCCGGCATCATCGTGGCGATCTGGTGGGGCGAGCGCCGCTGGGTGGCCCGCGGCGGCACCAAGGGCACGGTGATCGACATCGCGGTGTTCGCGGTGCCGTTCGGCCTGGTCGGCGGCCGGTTGTACCACGTGATCACCGACCCCGAGCTGTACTTCACCGAGGGCCGCAACCCGTGGAACGCGTTCGCCATCTGGGACGGCGGCCTCGGCATCTGGGGCGCGATCGCCCTCGGCGCGGTGGGCGCGCTCATCGCCTGCCGCCGCCGCGGCATCCCGCTGCCGGCGATGGCGGACGCGGTCGCCCCCGGCATCGTCGTCGCGCAGGCGATCGGGCGCATCGGCAACTACTTCAACCAGGAGCTGTACGGTGCGCACACCGACCTGCCGTGGGGCCTGGAGGTCTACCAGCGCTTCAACCCGGAAGACCCGAACAACCTGCTGAACGGCGTCGCGACGGGCCACATCCCGCTGCCGGAGAGCCCGGTCCACCCGACGTTCCTGTACGAGCTGATCTGGAACCTGCTGGTCGCGGCCCTGGTGGTGTGGGCGGACCGCCGCTTCAAGCTCGGGCACGGCCGCGCGTTCGCGCTGTACGTGGCGGGCTACACGGCAGGCCGCGGCTGGATCGAGATGATGCGCACGGACACGGCCAACCACATCCTCGGGCTGCGGGTGAACGTGTGGACGTCGATCCTGCTGTTCGCGGGCGCGGTGGCGTACTTCGTGGTGGCGGCGAAGCGGGGGCCGCGGGAGGCGCCGGAGACCCTGGCGGGCAAGGACGCGGCGGCGGCTGCTGCGGACGCTTCGGGCTCGGGTTCGGATTCGGACGCGCCTGAGGTGGCCGAGGAGCCCGAACCCGCCAAGGTGACGGCCGACGCGCCAGCTTCGGAAAAGCCCGCTCCGGAAGCACCGGCCGAGGAGCCGAAGAAGACCGACGAGAGCTGACCGCTCAGGTTTCAAGCGCCCCAATGGGGTTTTCTCAGTAGCGGCCGTGGTGTTCGTGGTGGGTGAGGACGAGGGCTGCTTGGACGATGTGGCCGATGCGGTGGGGGCAGAGGGTGATTCGTTGGAGTGCTGACCAGCGGGTTTTGAGGAGTGCCATGGCGCGTTCACCCAGGGCGCGGGCTCGGGCGTGCAGCAGGTTGTGGACCCGTTGCCGGGCGTTGAGGGGTGGTTGACCTGCGGTTTTCTTGAACGGGGTGAGGATGCCGATCCCGGCGGCGTGGTAGGCCTTGTCGGCCAGAGTTCTCAGGCCCTGGCCGGCGGCGGCGGTCAACGCGCCGACGATTCCGTGGTCGCGGGCGGCGGAGAGGTCGTTGCGGGAGCCGGGCAGCACCGCCGAGACCCACAGCGGGAACCCGTCGGGGCTGGCCAGGAACTGGATGTTCCCGCCGAAGGCGCGGTGCTTGCCCGAGTACCACAGGTGCACGATCCGGCCACGGTTCTTACCTTTGGTTTTGATCGTGGTCGCCGCGACCCGGTCACACGGGATCAGGGTGCCGTCCAGGATCACATGCGTGTCACCGGCGGCGTGCCGCTCGCGCAGGACCTGATGCAGGTCCGGGGCGCAGGCGGCGAGGGCGGTGATCGCTTCGTGCAGGTAGCGGTAGGCGGTGGCGACGCTGATGCGATGGTCGGCCGCCAGCCGGTGCAGAGGGGTGGCGTCGCGGAACCAGCGCAGCACCAGCACCGCCTGCCAGTACGGGGTCAACGCGCGCCGGCCCCGGCGGGTGCCACGCCGCCGACGCTCGGTGTGCAGGACACGGGCAACGAACCAGACCAGTTCACGCGCCACATCGAGGGTGGCACCATAATGGATCACGTGGGGCCTCTGGAACTCTAGGATTCGATCTTCGCAAATCCAGTCCTACCAGGGGCCCCACGCCTCATCCCACGCCAACACGCCCACCCGAGCCCAGCCCTACTGAGAAAACCTCAATGTGGCGTTGGTTGCGTTCAACGCACCGAACGCCACATTGGGTGCGTTGGATGCACCGAACGCCACATTGGGGCGCTGGCGGCCGGTCAACAGCGGCGGGGTCAGAGGTCCGGCAGGCCCAGCTCCAGGTTCGGCGTCTGCAACCCGCCGTCCACCTCGAGGATCTTGCCCGTGATGTACCCGCCGGCCCGGGACGCCAGGAACACCACCGTGGCCGCGATGTCCTCCGCCTCGCCGATCTTCCGCAGTGGTGTCGCCGACTCCATTGTGGCGCGAAGCTCCGGGTTGCCCACCACGATCTCCAGCGCCGACGTCGCCACCGAGCCCACCGAGATCGCGTTGACCCGCACTCGCGGGGCCAGGTCCGCCGCCGCCAGGCGGGTGTAGTGCGCCAGGGCCGCCTTCGCCGTCCCGTACGCCGCGAAGCCGCGGCCGGACACCCGGCCCATCACCGACGAGATGTTGACGACCGAGCCGCCCGTCTCCAGCAGTGAAGGCGCCGCCGCCACCGTCAACGCGTGGGCCGTGGCCACGTTGAACCGGAACGCCTCCTCCATGAACTCCACCGACGACTCCAGCAGAGGCCGCGGGTACGTGCCGCCCACGTTGTTGACCACCAGGTCGAGCCGGCCGAACTCGGACACCGCCGTCGATGCCAGTGCCGCCGCCGCTTCGGGCGACGAGAGGTCGGCGGGCACCGGAAAAGCCCGGCGGCCCGCTGCCGACACGAGAGCGGCGACCTCGGAAAGCTGGGACGAAGTGCGCGAGGCGATGACCACGTCGGCGCCCGCCTGGGCGAGGGCCACGGCCGTGGCCGCGCCGATCCCGCGCCCGGCGCCGGTGACCACCGCGACCTGGTCGGTGAGCTTGAACCGGTCGAGGATCATGGCGCGAAATGTAACACGTTCTAGTGACCGGGGACACACCGCGCCGATCACGTCACGTTGGTCTTGACCGGAGTTGACGAGCCGTATACTTAGCGGACCGAACTACCGGGAACCCATCAGGAACTATGTCGTTCCGCGCAGCCAGATCGTTACCGTCCGACGTCGTCCGGGGCGCTCCGAAGTGCTGCTCCCGTGTTTCCCAGGTGTTAAAGTCGCGCTAACGAAGCGGGCCATCGTCGTCCCGTGCGCTCCCCCGGCCGGTAGCCCGGCCCCGCACGACAAGACGACGAAGGAGGTCCCGTTGATCTTCTCCGCCATGCCCGGCAAGCAGGGTCTGTACGACCCGGAGACCGAGCAGGACTCCTGCGGTGTGGCCATGGTGGCCGACATCCGCGGGCGCCGTTCCCACGGCATCGTCACCGACGGCCTGGCCGCGCTGACCAACCTCGACCACCGCGGCGCCGCGGGGGCCGAGCCCACGTCCGGCGACGGCGCCGGCATCCTGCTCCAGCTGCCCGACGCGCTGCTGCGCGCCGAGGCCGGCTTCGAGCTGCCCGCCCCCGACGAGCAGGGCCACCACACCTACGCCGCCGGCATCGCCTTCCTGCCGCAGGACGCCGAGCAGCGCCGCAAGGCCGTCGAGCTGGCCGAACGCATCGCCGTCGAAGAGGGACTCGAGGTCCTCGGCTGGCGCGAGGTCCCGGTCGACGCCGACCGCGCCGACATCGGCCCGACCGCCCGCTCGGTCATGCCGCACTTCGCCATGCTTTTCGTCAGCGCTGACGAAAAATCAGGCCTGGAGCTGGACAGGTTGGCCTTCTGCCTGCGCAAGCGCGTCGAGCATGAAAGCGCGAACTCGGGCTGTGGCACCTACTTCCCGTCGCTGTCCTCGCGGACGATCGTCTACAAGGGCATGGTGACGCCGGAGCAGCTGCCCGCGTTCTTCGGCGACCTCCGTGACGAGCGGCTGGAAAGCGCCATCGCGCTGGTGCACTCCCGCTTCTCCACCAACACCTTCCCGTCGTGGCCGCTGGCCCACCCGTTCCGGTTCGTGGCGCACAACGGCGAGATCAACACCATCCGCGGCAACCGCAACCGCATGCGGGCCCGCGAGGCGCTGCTCGAATCCGACCTGATCCCCGGCGACCTCTCCCGGCTCTTCCCGATCTGCTCGCCGGACGCGTCGGACTCGGCGTCCTTCGACGAGGTCCTCGAGCTGCTGCACCTCGGCGGCCGGTCGCTGCCGCACGCCGTGCTCATGATGATCCCGGAGGCGTGGGAGAACCACGCCACCATGCGGCCAGAGCGCCGCGCCTTCTACCAGTTCCACGCCAGCCTCATGGAGCCGTGGGACGGCCCCGCGTGCGTCACCTTCACCGACGGCAGCCTGGTCGGCGCGGTCCTCGACCGCAACGGCCTGCGCCCGGCGCGCTGGTGGCAGACGGCCGACGGCCGCGTCGTGCTCGCCAGCGAGGCCGGCGTCCTGGACGTCGCCCCGAAGGACGTCGTCGCGAAGGGACGGCTCAAGCCCGGCAAGATGTTCCTCGTCGACACCGAGGCCGGCCGGATCGTCGACGACGAAGAGGTCAAGTCCGCGCTGGCGAGCGAGCTGCCCTACGACTCGTGGCTGCACGCCGGCCTGCTCCAGATCGCCGAGCTGCCCGACCGCGACCACGTCGTGCAGAGCCACGACTCCGTGCTGCGCCGCCAGCTTTCCTTCGGCTACACCGAAGAAGAGCTCAAGATCCTGCTCGCGCCGATGGCCGAGAAGGGCGCCGAGCCGATCGGCTCGATGGGCTCGGACACCCCGCCCGCGGTGCTGTCGAAGCGGTCCCGGCTGCTCTACGACTACTTCAAGCAGAACTTCGCCCAGGTCACCAACCCGCCGCTGGACGCGATCCGCGAGGAGCTCGTCACCTGCATGGCGCGGATCATGGGCCCGGAGCGCAACCTGCTGGCCCCCGGCCCGGCGTCCTGCCGCCACCTGAAGCTGCCGTACCCGGTCATCGACAACGACGAGCTCGCCAAGCTCATCCACATCAACGACGACGGCGACCTCCCCGGCTTCGCCTGCAGTGTCCTTTCCGGACTGTACGAAGTGGACGGCGGCGCCGAGGCGCTGGCCGGCGCGATCGAGCGCGTCCGGCGTGAGGCGTCCGAGGCGATCGCGGCCGGCGCGCGCACGCTCGTGCTGTCCGACCGCGACTCCGACCACCGGATGGCGCCGATCCCGTCGCTGCTGCTGGTCTCCGCGGTGCACCACCACCTGGTCCGCACCAAGGAACGCCTGCGCGTCGCGCTGGTCGTCGAATCCGGCGACGCGCGCGAGGTGCACCACATCGCGCTGCTGCTCGGCTACGGCGCCGCCGCGGTCAACCCGTACCTGGCCTTCGAGACCATCGAGGACATGATCTCCCAGGGCGCGGTCACCGGCATCGAGCCGGCCAAGGCCGTCCGCAACTACGTGTACGCGCTGGTCAAGGGCGTCCTGAAGATCATGTCCAAGATGGGCATCTCGACGGTCGGCGCGTACACCGCCGCCCAGGTCTTCGAATCCCTCGGCCTGAGCCAGGACCTGCTCGACGAGTACTTCACCGGGACGTCGTCGAAGCTCGGCGGCGTCGGCCTCGAGGTGCTCGCCGAAGAGGTCGCGACGCGCCACCGCCGCGCGTACCCGGAGAACCCGACCGACCGTGTCCACCGTGGACTCGAGACCGGCGGCGAGTACGCCTACCGCCGCGAGGGCGAGCTGCACCTGTTCACGCCGGAGACGGTGTTCCTGCTGCAGCACGCGTCCAAGACCGGCCGCGACGAGGTGTACCGCAAGTACACCGACGAGGTGCACCGCCTCTACCGCGAAGGCGGCACGCTGCGCGGGCTGTTCAAGTTCAAGGACGGCGTCCGCGAGCCGGTGCCGCTCGACGAGGTCGAGCCCGCCGAGGCGATCTTCAAGCGCTTCAACACCGGCGCGATGTCGTACGGCTCGATTTCGGCCGAGGCGCACGAAACGCTGGCCATCGCGATGAACCGCATCGGCGGCCGGTCCAACACCGGCGAGGGCGGCGAGGACCCCGAGCGGCTCTACGACCCCGAGCGCCGCAGCGCGATCAAGCAGGTCGCCAGTGGCCGCTTCGGCGTCACCAGCGAGTACCTGGTGAACGCCGACGACATCCAGATCAAGATGGCGCAGGGCGCGAAGCCCGGCGAGGGCGGCCAGCTGCCGCCGAACAAGGTGTACCCGTGGATCGCGCGGACCCGGCACTCCACGCCGGGCGTCGGCCTCATTTCGCCGCCACCGCACCACGACATCTACTCCATCGAGGACCTGGCCCAGCTGATCCACGACCTCAAGAACGCCAACGAGCACGCCCGCATCCACGTGAAGCTGGTGTCCTCGCTCGGCGTCGGCACGGTCGCGGCCGGCGTGTCCAAGGCGCACGCCGACGTCGTGCTCATCTCCGGCCACGACGGCGGCACCGGCGCGTCGCCGATGAACTCGCTCAAGCACGCGGGCACGCCGTGGGAGATCGGCCTGGCCGAGACCCAGCAGACGCTGCTGCTCAACGGCCTGCGCGACCGGATCACCGTGCAGGTGGACGGCGCCATGAAGACCGGGCGTGACGTCGTCGTCGCGGCGCTGCTCGGCGCCGAGGAGTACGGCTTCGCGACGGCCCCGCTCGTCGTCGCGGGCTGCATCATGATGCGCGTCTGCCACCTCGACACCTGCCCGGTCGGCGTCGCCACGCAGAGCCCCGAGCTGCGCAAGCGCTACACCGGCCAGGTCGAGCACGTCGTCAACTTCTTCAAGTTCGTCGCCGAAGAGGTCCGGGAAACGCTGGCAGCACTCGGCTTCCGTACGCTCGACGAGGCCATCGGCCACGCCGAGCTGCTGAACACCGACGAGGCCGTCGACCACTGGAAGGCGTCCGGGCTGGACCTGGCGCCGATCTTCGAGATGCCGTCCGAGACGCCTTATGGTGGCGCGAAGCGGCGCACCCGCGGCCAGGACCACGGCCTCGAGCACGCCCTGGACCGCACGCTCATCCAGCTCGCCGAGGCGGCGCTGGAAGACGCGCACCACGTGAACATCGAGCTGCCGGTGCGCAACGTCAACCGGACCGTCGGCACGCTGCTCGGCTCGGAGATCACCCGCCGCTTCGGCGGCGACGGCCTGCCCGACGACACGATCAACGTCAAGCTCACCGGTTCGGCGGGCCAGTCGCTCGGCGCGTTCCTGCCGCGCGGCATCACCCTCGACATGGTCGGCGACGCGAACGACTACGTCGGCAAGGGGCTTTCGGGCGGCCGGATCGTCGTCCGCCCCGACCCGGAGGCGTCCTTCGCCGCCGAAGCGCAGACGATCGCGGGCAACACGATCGCCTACGGCGCCACCGGCGGCGAGATCTTCCTGCGCGGCCAGGTCGGCGAACGCTTCTGCGTCCGCAACTCCGGCGCCACGGTCGTCGCCGAAGGCGTCGGCGACCACGCCTTCGAGTACATGACCGGCGGCCGTGCGGTGGTGCTCGGCCCGACCGGGCGCAACCTGGCGGCCGGCATGTCCGGCGGTATCGCCTTCGTCCTCGACATCGACGCGAAAAAGGTCAACCAGGACATGGTCGACCTGCTGCGCCCGACCGCCGACGACCTGGCGTGGCTCAAGAAAACCGTGCAACAGCACTACGATCTCACCCGCTCCGCGGTGGCGGCCTCGCTGCTCGGCGACTGGCCGCGCCGCTCCGTGGCGTTCACGAAGGTGATGCCGCGCGACTACCAGCGGGTCCTGGACGCGGCGAAGGCGGCTCGCGCCGCCGGCCGCGACGTCGACGAGGCGATCATGGAGGCAGCTCGTGGCTGACAATTGGCGGAGCCTCGGCCACGAGGGCCGACTGGGTGCGGGTATCCCGCAGGACACAGGGGCCGCTCGTGGCTGACCCGACCGGTTTCCTGAAGTTCGACCGCGAAGAGCCGAAGAAGAAGTCCACAGAAGAGCGGCTCGCGACCTGGGGCGAGGTCTACGCGGACGTCGACCCGAACGAGCGCAACGAAAGCGTGCGCAAGCAGGCGTCGCGGTGCATGGACTGCGGCATCCCGTTCTGCCATTCCGGTGGTTCCGGCTGCCCGCTGGGCAACCTGATCCCGGAGTGGAACGACCTCGTCCGCCGCGGCGACTGGGCCGCGGCGAGCGACCGGCTGCACGCCACCAACAACTTCCCCGAGTTCACCGGGAAGCTGTGCCCGGCGCCGTGCGAGGCCGGCTGCGTGCTGTCGATCTCGCCGCTTTCGGGCGGGCCGGTGTCGATCAAGCGCGTCGAGCAGACGATCGCCGACCAGTCCTGGGAAGCGGGCTACGTCCAGCCGCAGGTGTCCGAAGTGTCCAGTGGCCGCCGGGTGGCGATCGTCGGCTCCGGGCCGGCCGGGCTCGCCGCCGCGCAGCAGCTGACCCGCGCGGGGCACGAGGTCACGGTGTTCGAGCGCGACGACCGCCTCGGCGGGCTGCTGCGCTACGGCATCCCCGAGTTCAAGATGGAGAAGAAGGTCCTCGACCGGCGCCTCGCGCAGCTGCGCAAGGAAGGCACCCGGTTCGTCACCGGCTGCGAGGTCGGCGTCGACCTGTCGGTGGACGACCTGCGCGCGCAGTACGACGCCGTCGTGCTCGCGGTCGGCGCCCTGCGCGGCCGTGACGACACGACGACGCCGGGCCGCGAGCTCAAGGGCATCCACCTGGCGATGGAGCACCTGGTGCCGGCCAACAAGTTCGTCGAGGGCGACGGCCCGCCGTCGATCGACGCGCGCGGCAAGCACGTGGTGATCATCGGCGGCGGCGACACCGGCGCGGACTCCTACGGCACGGCCACCCGCCAGGGCGCGCTGTCGGTGACGCAGCTCGACCAGTACCCGATGCCGCCGGTCGCCCGCGACGACAACCGGTCGCCGTGGCCGACCTGGCCGTACATCCTGCGCACGTACGCGGCGCACGAGGAGGCGGGCGAGCGGAAGTTCGCGGTCGCGGTCAAGCGGTTCGCCGGCGACGACGAGGGCCGCGTGACGGCGGTGGAGCTGCAGCAGGTCCGCGTCCAGAAGGACCCGGCCACCGGCCGCCGCGAGGTCATCCCGGTCAACGACGAGGTCGAGACGTTCCCGGCCGACCTGGTCCTGCTGGCGATCGGCTTCGAGGGCGTCGAACAGATGCCGCTGCTCGACGGCCTCGGCCTCTCGCTCACCAAGCGGGGAACGCTCTCGTGCGGCGCGGACTGGCAGACGGAGACCCCGGGTGTCTTCGTCTGCGGCGACGCGCACCGCGGGGCGTCGCTGGTGGTGTGGGCGATCGCGGAGGGCCGCTCGGTGGCCAACGCGGTCGACACGTACCTGACCGGAGCGTCGGACCTGCCGGCCCCGGTGCACCCGACGGCGCTGCCGCTCGCCGTCGTCTGACGTACTACGCCGCCATTCGGCCGTAACGGATACGGCCGAATGGCGGTGTGCGCTCTGTGGTCCGGCGCTTACTTTCGAGTAGCTGTGTCGCCTTTGCGACGATTCACTTCTGCCGAAGGTGGGGCGTCTTGAAGCACACGAAAACCGCGGTGGTCACCGCGATCCTCTCGCTCGCACTGGCCCTGGTCGGCACCCCGGCCCAGGCCGCTCCGAAGCCCTTCTGGACGCCCGACGCCATGCGGGCGGCCGTTCCGATGGACTCTCTCGTCAAGGCCCCGGCCTTCACGCCGAAGGACGTGGCGAAGGGGCAGAGCGCGATCATCCAGAGCATCCCCAACGGCGGGGGCCCCTGGACCGGCGGCGGCAAGGTCACCCAGACCGCCGGGCGCGTGTTCTTCCTCTTCAACGGCCAGAAGGCCTCCTGCTCCGGGGACGCCGTCACCAGCACCAACGGCAGCGTCGTCATCACCGCCGGGCACTGCGTGAAGTACCAGGGCAGCTGGCACACCCAGTGGGTCTTCGTGCCCGGCTACAACAACGGCAACGCCCCCTACGGCCAGTGGGCGGCGAAGACCACCCTCACCACGCCCCAGTGGGAAGCCAGTGAGGACATCAACTACGACGTCGGCGCGGCGGTGGTCAACCCGCTCAACGGCCAGCGGCTCACCGACGTCGTCGGCGCGCAGGGCATCGCCTTCAACCAGCCGAAGAACCAGAGCATGTACACCTTCGGCTACCCGGCCGCGGCGCCCTACGACGGCACGAAGCTGATCTATTGCAGCGGCAGCACCTTCACCGACTTCCTGCTGACCAGGGACCACGGCATGAACTGCAACATGACCGGTGGTTCCAGCGGCGGTCCGTGGTTCCTGTCGTTCAACGAGGGCACCGGCACCGGTGTGCAGGCCTCGGTGAACAGCTTCGGCTACAACTTCCTGCCCGGTTACATGTTCGGGCCGTACTTCGGCACCGACGCGCAGAACCTGTACAACCGCGCGCAAGCCGCGTGAGGTGAACGTCGGCCCAGGGGCGGAGCGGGAGTTCCGGTCCCTGGGCTGACGTCCGCGCGAACGGACCACAGCAAGCTCGGGGCATGCGGAAAATGCTGATCGCCCTGGCCTTCCTGCCGCTCCTCGCGGCACCCCCGGCGGACGCGGCGCCGACACTCCGGTGGACGGCACCGTGCCCGGACTACGGCATGTCGCCGTCGCCGACGGCCGGCCTCGAATGCGCCACCCTGCGCGTGCCGCTCGACTACGCGCACCCGGACCGCACCATCGAGCTGACCCTGTCCCGCAGCGCCGGCACGCCCGGCAAGCGCCGCGGGGTGCTGCTGATGAACCCCGGCGGCCCGGGCAGTCCCGGGCTCGCCATGCCCGCCCAGCTGCGGCAGCGCATGGGCGGCTCCGGCCTGCCGGACGCCTACGACGTGATCGGCTTCGACCCCCGCGGCACCGGCTACAGCACGCCGGTGACGTGCGGCATGACGACGGCGGAGGAGCGCGGCGCGGTGCTCGGCCCGTACGCGGACGGGCCGCGTGACGTCGCCGCCACCGCGGCGAAAGCGCGTGCCGTGGCCGAAAAGTGCGGCCGGGCGGCGACCCGGGACCTGCTGCCGCACATGACGACCGCCAACACCGCCCGCGACCTCGACCGGATCCGGGAAGCGCTGGGGGAGCGGAAGATCTCCTACTACGGCGTCTCCTACGGCAGCTACCTCGGCGCCGCCTACGCGTCGATGTTCCCCGGCCGCACCGACCGGATCGTGCTCGACAGCGTCCTCGGCCCGCGCGGTCTCGACGTCCGCGCCAACCAGCGGTTCGCCGAAGGCTTCGACGACCGCTTCCCGGACTTCGCCGCGTGGGCGGCGCAGCGCGACGACGTCTACCACCTGGGCCGGACCCCGGCGGCGGTGACGGCGAAGTTCTTCGAGCTCGCCGCCGCCCGCGGGCCCGAGTTCCGGGCGAACACGTGGAACGGCCTCTACGACGACGCCTTCTTCCCGGCCCTGGCCCGGGAGTGGGCGGGCACCGCGCGCACGGCGGCCGGTCCGCTCGACGGCGACAACCACGCCGCGCTGCAGCTGCAGGTGCTCTGCAACGACGCGAACTGGCCCGAGCAGGCCGGCTACTACCAGCGCGCGGTCGAACGCGAGCGGGCGCGGCACCCGATGTTCGGCCCGGCCGCGGCGAACGTGAACCCGTGCGCGTTCTGGCCGGTGGAACGGGCCGAGCCGCCGGTGCGCGTCGGCGGCCCCGGCCCGGCGAACGTCCTGCTGGTGCAGAACCTGCGTGACCCGGCCACCCCGCTGTCCGGCGCGCGCGAGACGCGGGCGGCGTTCGGCGCCCGCGCGCGGCTGGTCACCGTGGACGACGGCGGGCACGGCGTCTTCACCCGGGAAAACGCTTGCGGAAACGAAACAGTGCTGGGCTATCTGCGTGACGGGGTCTTCCCCGCCGCGGACGGTTTCTGCCAGTCTTGGCGGTGAGGGGGACATTTCCCCCTCGGGGGAAATACGGGGAGAAAATGATGAAAAAGATGATGTTCTTCGTCGTGTCCGTGCTGGCCGCGGTGCTGCTGGCGGCGCCTTCGGCGACCGCGGAATCCGCACCGGCAGGCCCGGTCTGCATTTCGGAAGCCCTGTGGCTGTACGGCCCGAACGGAACGGCGATGTGCACGGGGGCGGCGATTCCGTCGATCAATCCGGCGTTCACGGCGGTTTCCGAAAGCAATGGCAGCCAGAACGCCTGGTGCCTGTACTCGCAGCCGAACTACCTCCGTTTGGTGGCCCGGATCCCGGCGTTCTCCCGTGCCGACGCGTGGGTGACGGTCGCCTCGGCGCGGCCCTGCTGATTCCCGCGGTCAGCTCGCGGCGGTGAGCAGCGCCCAGTAGCCGCCACCGCCGACGACGACCCCCATCAGCAGGCCGGCCAGCACCTCCGGGGTGGTGTGGTCGCGCAGCGCCACGCGCGACCACGCCACCCAGGCCACCGGCAGGGCGAGCAGCAGCGCCCACGGGCCGTACGTCAGCGTCAGCACCACGAGGGCGGCCGAGGCGACCGCGGCGTGCAGGGAGATCTTGAACTTCGCGCCGAACGTGATCGCCACCGCGACCACCAGGCTCGCCAGCATCGACGCCGCGAGCGCGACCAGCTGCGCGGGGGCGTCGCCCACCAGCAGCGCGACGAACCCGAGGCCGAGCGACACCCCGGCGACCAGCAGCGGGACCCGGCGGCCCGCCCGGTTCGTCACGTGGTGGCCGTCCCACCTGCCGCGTTTCGCCCCGCGGACGATCACCGCCATCGGGATCAGCGAGCCGGTGACGGAGATCAGCAGTCCCCAGCCCAGCGTCGGGAGCGGCCGGTGCCCGGTGGCGGCCCAGGCGACGGCGAGGGGCAGCGTGAGGACCCATACCCAGGGGGCCAGGACTTCGGTCGCAAACCTGGCGAAGCGGAGCACGACGGGAACCCTATATTGGAGGGTGTGAACTGGACTGTGGACGTCCCCGTCGACACACTGCCCGAGCTGCCGCCCCTGCCGCCCGAACTGCGAGCGCGGCTCGACAAGGCCCTGGCGCTCCCGGCCGCGCAGCAGCCGGAGTGGCCCGACCCCGAGGCGACCCGGCGGGTCCGCGCCGTGCTGGAGAGCGTGCCGCCGATCACCGTCCCGCCCGAGATCGACCGGCTGAAGGGCCGGCTGGCCATGGTCGCCCGCGGCGAGGCGTTCCTGCTGCAGGGCGGTGACTGCGCGGAGACGTTCGAGTCCAACACCGAGCCGCACATCCGGGCCAACCTGCGCACCCTGCTGCAGATGGCGGTCGTGCTCACCTACGGCGCCAGCCTGCCGGTGGTCAAGGTCGGCCGCATCGCGGGCCAGTACGCGAAGCCGCGCTCGGCCGCGACGGACGCGCTGGGCCTGCCGGTCTACCGCGGCGACATCATCAACTCCCTGGTCGCGAAGCCCGAGCTGCGCGTGCCGGACCCCGGCCGGATGATCCGCGCCTACGCGAACGCGGGCGCGGCGATGAACCTGGTCCGCGCCCTCACCGCCGCGGGCATGGCCGACCTGCACCAGGTGCACGACTGGAACAAGGACTTCGTGTCGGCGTCGCCGGCGGCACAGCGCTTCGAATCGCTGGCCAACGAGATCGACCGCGGCCTGCGGTTCATGAGCGCCTGCGGCGTCACCGACACGTCCCTGCAGTCGACCGAGATCTTCGCCAGCCACGAGGCGCTGCTGCTCGACTACGAGCGCTCGATGCTGCGGCTCGACCACGCGGACTCGGCGAACCCGAAGCTGTACAACCTCTCGTCGCACTTCCTCTGGATCGGCGAGCGGACCCGCCAGCTGGACGGCGCGCACATCGCCTTCGCCGAGCTGCTGGCCAACCCGATCGGGTTGAAGATCGGCCCGACGACCACGCCGGAGCAGGCGCTGGAGTACGTCGAGCGGCTCGACCCGCGCTTCGAGCCGGGCCGGCTGACGCTGATCGCGCGGATGGGCAACGGCAACGTCCGCGAGGTGCTCCCGGCGATCGTCGAGAAGGTCGAGGCGTCCGGGCACAAGGTCATCTGGCAGTGCGACCCGATGCACGGCAACACCCACGAGTCGTCGACCGGGTACAAGACCCGCCACTTCGACCGGATCGTTGACGAGGTCCAGGGCTTCTTCGAGGTGCACAACCAGCTGGGCACCTACCCGGGCGGCATCCACGTCGAGCTGACCGGCGAGGACGTCACGGAGTGCCTCGGCGGCGCCCAGGAGATCTCGGACGTGGACCTTTCGGGCCGCTACGAGACGGCGTGCGACCCGCGGCTGAACACGCAGCAGTCGCTGGAGCTGGCGTTCCTGGTCGCGGAGATGCTGCGCGGCTGACCCTCACACCGGGGCCAGGCCCGCGGTGCGGGCCAGGGTGATCGCCTCCGCGCGGCCCCTGGCCCCCAGTTTCACGCTGATCACCGACACGCGGTTGCGCACCGTCTTCGGGGCGATCCCGAGGCGGCGCGCGATCACGGCGTCGGCGACGCCACCCGCGGCCAGCGCCAGGATCTCGCGGTCCCGCGGGCTGAGGTCCGGCAGCGGCGCGGGGGAGCGCAGCAGCCCGGGAATCCGGTCGGCGATGCCGTCGCCGAACACGACCGCGCCGGCGGCGACGTTGCCGATCGCCCGCGTGACGTCGGCCGGGGCGGTGCGCGCGGGCAGGAAGCCGCGCACCCCGGCACGCAGGGCGCCCGCGATCGCCGTGTCGTCCGGCTCGGTGATCGCCAGGACCGGCACCCCGGCGCGAGCCGCCACACCGGCGCCCAGCGCGAGGTCCAGCACCAGCACGTCCGGGCCGTGCGCGCGGACGGCCTCGATCGCTTCGGCGCCGGTGCCCGCCGTGGCCACCACCGCGATCTCGGCGGTGGCCACGGGGCAGGTGCCGGCCAGGACGACGGTGGTCATTCCCCGACCGGGACGGGCGGGCCCTGCCAGACGTTCTCGCGGCTGATCCGGCCGTCGCGGAACTCGCAGACGTGCAGCAGCCGGAAGGTCACCCGCTGCCCGGCCGGCGCACCCGGGAACCCCTCGCCGGTCAGGCAGGTGACCTGGCATTCGTCGACGAGGAAGTCGTCGCCGTACCGCCGGGAGACGGGTTCGATCCGCTCGTCCAGCATCGCCGTGAACAGGAACTCGTAGCGGGCGCGGATCGCCTCGGGGTCCCGCAGCTTCTCCACCGGGAACCCGACCGCGTCGTGCACGACGTCGTCGCTGAGCGTCGCGAGGATCGCGTCGAGGTCGTGCGCCGCCTCGGCCGCGAAGTGCGCGCCGAGGACTTTGTCCATTTCTTCCGGAGTCATGAGCCTCCCCCTCCTGTGACGATGCTATCGTCATGAGAAACGCCTCTCATGTCAAGGAGAATTTCCCACGATGAGCCGCGACAACCAGAAACAGCGCACCCGCGTCGCGCTGCTCGAGGCGGCGGCCGGCATGGTCAAGGACGGGCACCCGCTGACGGTGGCGGCGGTCGCCGAGGCCGCGATGGTGTCCACGGCGACGGCGTACCGCTACTTCCCGAACCCGCAGTCGCTGTGGGCAGGGCTGGCCGAGCGCTCGGGCCAGAACCTGCACGTCGGCGGCCTGCTGGCGGAGGCGGGCGACGACCCGGCGGAGCGGATGGACGCGATGATCCGCTACATCGCCGGCCTGCAGTTCGGCGACGAGCCGTCGTGGCGCGGCCTGGTCCGCGCCAACCTCGACCGCTGGTTCGAGCAGGGTGGCAGCTCGGCCGAGTCCCCGGTGCGCGGCGAAACCCGCATCCGGATGACGCGCCAGGTCCTGGAGCCGCTGGAGGGCGTGCTCCCGCCCGAGGTCCACCGCCGGCTGACGATGGCCCTGATGCTCGTGTACGGCGTCGAGGCGCTGATCGTCACCCGCGACGCGTGCCACCTGGAGCCGGCGGAGGCCACGGAGGTGATGCGCTGGGCCGCCCAGGCCCTGATCAGGGCGGCCGAGGCCGAGCGCGGTTAGCGCCCCAAGCGCCCCAATGTGGCGTTGGGTGCGTTGGATGCACCGAACGCCACATTGGGTGCGTTGGATGCACCGAACGCCACATTGGGTGCAATGGATGCACCGAACGCCACATTGGGTGCGTTGGATGCACCGAACGCCACATTGGGGCGCATGGGCGGGCTGCGCGAGGTTGAGCGTGGCCGCCGGGGGTCAGGAGGCGTCGAGCAGCCGGGCCGCCGACTTCAGCACCGCGTCCCGCAGGGAACCGACGTCCGGCACCGCCGCGCCGTTGGCCTGCAGTCCGATGTGGACCGAATCCCGGTACGTCGCGACCGCGATGCCCACCGCGTGGCGCGGGGCCAGCGGCACGAACGGGTAGACCTCGGCCAGGCGGGCGCCGTCGAGGGACAGGCGGGCCGGGGGCAGGGGGACCGTGGTGATCACCAGGTCGAACAGCATCGGCGCGGCCTGGCCCGCCGTGCGGGTGCCCAGGCGGTGCAGCAGCGGCGGGACGCGGTCGGCCAGCAGCGGCAACGCGCCCGCGCCGCGGCTGGGGCCCGCCGCCTTGTTGCGTGTCATCGCCCGGCGGACCACCCGCAGCCGCTCGACCGGGTCGTCCTCGCCGACCGGCAGGTCACACAGGTAGCCCGAAAGCTTGTTGCCGCCGAGCTGCTCCCCGGCCCGGCCGCGCACGCTCACCGGGATCAGGGCCCGCAGCGTGCGGCCGTCGGCGCGCTGCCCGCGGTTGACCAGCCATTCGCGCAGCGCCCCCGCCAGCACCGCCAGCACGACGTCGTTGGTCGTCCCGCCGTGGGCGCGGCGCACCCGGCGCAGCTCGGTGAGCGGCAGCCGCACGAACCCGAGGCGCCGCTCGGCCGACGGCGGGGCCGACACCGGCGACAGCGGCGGGCGCGCGGCCCGCACGAGCGACGACGCGATCCCGGCCTGGCCCCACACCGTGCCCAGCGCGTCCCGCACCGTGTCCAAAGTGGACCGCGGCGCGGGGATCGGCGCGGGGATCCGCTCCGGCAGCTTCACGCCGTCGAGCAGCCCGGCCGCGACCGCGTACGCGCCGGCGCCGTCGGTCAGCGCGTGGTGCAGTTTCAGCAGCAGCGCGAACTTCCCGTCCGGGAGCCCGGTGACGAGCGTCAGGTGCCACAGCGGCCGGGTCGTGTCGAGCGGCTCGGCGATCCAGCGGGACGCGTACGCGGAGAGGGGGTCGGGCTCGTACAGGGAGCTCAACACGACGTGGTGAATGTGGTCGGCCGCAACAAATCCCGGGTCGTCGCTCCAGCTGGCCGAGCCGGGCGGGAACAGCTCCGCGCGTGCCCGCTGGCGCAGTTTCGGCAGCCGGGCGGCCCGCTCCGCGAGCAACGCCGTCAACGCGGCCGGGTCGACCGGGCCGCGGGCGGTGAAGGTGACCACCGCTCCCATGTGCATCGGGGTGGTGTCGCTTTCCAGGCAAAGGAAAGCGACGTCGAGTGCGCTGAGCGGCGAGCCTGCCATGGGCGACCTTTCCGGGTTCGCGGGGGGCGCACGGCCACGTGCGTCGGAAGGGAAGGAACCCACTGCACCAGCCCGACATGACGGCCGGGTGGTCGAAGTGTTTCCACGACGCTAACTCGCCACCCCGTTCATCCATTCGAGATACCCCGGGCCGCGGTGCCCGGGCTCACAGATCGAGAAAGGGATTCATTCCCCTGGAGCAGGCCGGGGTTCTTCCGCCTGGCCGACCGCGGCCCCCCAATCGGGGGTGAGCGCGACCTGCTTGCCGACGCGGCGCACCGGCAGGCCGTTCACCTGCCGCTTGCCGAGCCCCGGCCAGATCTCCGCGGCGTCCTTCGCCGCGGCGCGGATCGCCCCGCCGTCGAGCGTCGTGCGGGTCTCCGGGATCTCCCGGTCCGTCCACTGCACGACGAGCTTCAGCGGGCCGGCCGAGGGGAGCGGCCACAGGAACACCTCGTGCTCGACGGCGAACCGCGTGCCGCCGACCGGCGTGGCCCGCAGCACCGGGGCGTCCGGTTCGGACGCGGACGGCACCGAGATCGTCTCGGAGCTCGCCCGGCTGCCGTCGGCGTAGAGCACGCCGATGAGCAGCCCGTTGTAGTCGGGTTTGCGCCGGTGGTCGATCAGGCCCTCGGCGGGGTCGTCGACCAGGCTGTCCCGGGAGTACACCGTGACGCGCAGGGTCACCGCCTGCGGCCACACCTCGATGACCCGCAGCGCCACCACCGTGCGCTCGGACCGGCCCAGCGGCTGCGCCCACGGCAGCACGGCCGGGACGATGTGCTCGCGCGGGGGATCGGTCCAGTGCCGTCCGTTGAACGCGTAGAGCTCCTGCTCCGGGACGGGGAACAGGGGACGCTCGCGCGGACCGCCGGTGAAGAAGCTGCTCATCGGGCGGCCCGCGACACGCTGTCCGGCACCATGCGCCCACGGTAGGACAACCGCCCGGGAATTTCCGCCCCCGATCGGGCGTACGGCCCGTGCTTCCCGTGATCCGGGACACACCGGGCCGTACGCAGCGTGACCCGTCAGTCGCTCAGCTTGAGCTCGCCGTTCTTCCGGGCGGCCTCCGGCTCGGCCGGCTTGCCCATGGCGTCCATCAGCTGCCGGGCCAGGCCGAGGCCGGTCCCGCCGAGCGACAGCGCCTTGGCGAACATGTCGGACATGCCGTCGGCGCCGTTGAGCACGACCATGTGGTCGACGTTGCCGAACGCGCTCGCGCCCGCCTCGACGATCTCCGGCCAGCGCTCGGCCAGCTGCTGCGCGACGACGGCCTCCTGGTTCTCCGCCAGCGCCGCCGCGCGCGCCTTGATCGCGTCCGCCTCGGCGAGACCCTTCGCGCGGGCCGCCTCGGCCTCGGCGAGGCCACGCGCCTTCGCCGCTTCCGCGTCCGCGAGGCCGCGGGCCTTGGCCGCGGCGGCTTCGGCCTCACCGGTCGCCCGGGTGGCGCCCGCCATCGCCTCGGCGCGGGCCTTGGTGGCCTGGGCCTCGGCCTCGGCGGCCGTCTTGACGCGGGTGGCGTCCGCGGCGGCCCGCAGCTCGGTCTCCCGCGCCTCGGCCTGTGCCTTGGCGATCGAGGCGTCCCGGGCCGCGTCGGCCGCCGTCCGCGTGTCGTACGCCTTCGCGTCGGCCGGCTTGCGGACCTGCGACTGCAGCCGCTGCTCGGCGAGTGCGGCCTCCAGCTCGGCGGCCCGCGTCTCCTGGACGACGACCTCCTGGCGCGCCGACGCTTCGGCCAGCGGCCCGGCCTGGCTGGCCTTGGCCCGCGCTTCGTCCACCTCGGCCTGGTAGCCGGCCTGGTGGATCTGGCTCTCGCGGACCGCGGCCGCCTTCTTCGCGGCGGCGATCTGCTCGGCCTCGGCGGCCTCCTGGTCGCGCTGCGCCTCGGCGATGCGCGCCGACGCGGCGACCGCGGCGGCGTGCGGCTTGCCGAGGTTCAGGATGTAGCCGGTCTCGTCGTCGATCTCCTGGATCTGCAGGGAGTCGACGATCAGCCCGAGCTTGATCATCTCGTTCGCCGACGACTGCCGGACCTCGCCGGTCAGCGCGTCGCGGTTGTGGATCATGTCCTCGAGGGTCAGGCCGCCCACGATCGAGCGCAGGTGGCCGCTGAACAGCTCGTGGATCGTGTCGTTCATGCCCTTCTGCTGGTCGAGGAACCGGCGGGCGGCATTGGCGATCGAGGCGTAGTCGTCGCCGACCTTGTAGATGACGACGGCGCGCACGGTGACCGGCAGCCCCTGCTTGGTGACGCAGGAGACCTGCAGGTTGACGCCGCGGGTGTCCAGTGAGAGCCGCCGGGCGGTCTGGAACCCGGGGATGACGTTCACCCCGCGGCCGGTGATGATCTTGAAGCCCAGGCTGTCCGCGGTCTCGGCGCGGTCGACGCGCACGCCCAGCCCGGAGATGATCAGCGCCTCGTTCGGTTCGGCCACCTTGTAGAGCAGCCGCAGGATCCCGAACACGACGATCAGCACGGCGATGACTCCACCGGCGGAAACCAGCAGGATTTCCACGAGGCTCATGGCACCGACCCCTTGTTTCTTTTCGGTTGTGGGTTGTGCCTCTTCCACGCCGTCAGCGGGTCAGGGGTTGCCACCGCTCGACGTAAACCGTCCGCGGCGGCTCGAAGTCCACGACCAGCACCTGCGTGCCCGAAGTGAACGTCTCCGCCGGGTCCGCCGGGTACGCGTAGAACGCCTCCGTGCCGCCCCGGACGTTCAGCAGCACCTCGCCGATGAGGCCGGGGCCGATCGTGCCCGTCACCCGGCCCCGGCTGCCGATCATCCCCCGAAGCCCTTCAGCTTGACCTTGGAGTTCTTCGCCACGAACGTGCCCGGCTCCGGGTCCTGCTGGAACACGAAGTCGAACCCGCCGCCGCCGTTGCCGCGGCCGCGGCCGCCGTCGCGGTCGGCCTTCAGGCCCGCCTGCTCCAGGAGCTTCTGCGCGTCCTCGAACGAGCGGAACCGGACGTCCGGCACCTGGACGGCGTTGTTGACGAACACGCCGATCCGCTTGGCCTTCGCCTGCGAGCCACCCGGCGGGTCGGTCCGGGTGACCGCGCCGGCCGGGACGTCCTGCTTGAACTCCTCGCCCGCCTGGAACGGCTCGAACCCGGCCTGCTGCAGCAGCTGGAACGCCTCGTCCTTGGGCCGGCCGGTGACGTCGGGAACCGGCGGCAGCGGGATCGGGCCCTTCGACACGATGATGGTGACCTGGCCGCCGATGGTGAGCTGGCTGCCCGCCGACGGCGTCGTGCGGATGACCGCGCCCTGCGGGACCTCGGCGTCGAAGTCGTCGGCGCCGCGGACCGGCGTCAGCTGGGACGCCTTGATCGCCTGCTCGGCGTCGGGCAGCGCGGTGCCGGGGCGGATGTCCGGCACCACCGGGCGGCCCTTCGACAGCACCACCGACACCGTCGCGTTCGGCGACAGCGGCGTGCCCTCCGCCGGGTCGGCGCGCAGCACCGTGTTCGACGGGGCCGTGTTGTCGTATTCCTGGCTGAAGGTCGGGTTCAGCTTCACCGCCCGCAGCGCGTCGCCGGCCGCGGCCTGGTTGAGCCCGACGAGCTTGGGCACCCGTGCGGTCTTGTCGCCGCCGGTGTCGGTGAGGATGAACGCGAACGCCCCGATCAGCCCGCCGAGCAGCAGCACCGCGGCCGCGATCACCAGGATCCGCTTGCGGTTGTCCGGCGGCGGCTGCTCCGGTTCCGGCCGGCTGCGCCGCCGCGGCGGGGGCGGCGCCACGGGCGGCACGTGCGTGGTCGGCGGCCCGGCGGCGTGGCTCAGCGCCCGCGTCGCGTTCGGGCGGTGCACCGGCATCGTCCGCTCGGTGTCCGGCACCTGCGGGATGCGCGGCAGCGTGCGCTCGGTGTCGGCGAGGTCGCCCTGGCCGTGGGACACCGGGATCGGCACGGTCACCGGCAGCAGTCCCAGCTGCGCGCGCACCGCGGTCAGCTCGGTGAGGAACTCCCCGGCGTCGGCCGGGCGCAGCCGCGGGTCGCGCCGCGTCGCCCGGACGACCAGGTCGTCGAGCGCCGGCGGCAGGTCGGGGCGCAGCAGGCTCGGCGGCGGCACGTCGTCGTTCACGTGCCGGTAGGCCACCGAAATGGCGGTGTCCCCGGTGTAGGGGACCTGGCCGGTCAGCATTTCGTACAGCAGGATGCCGGCCGAGTAGACGTCGCCGCGCGACGACGCCGCGCCGGTCTCGACCTGCTCGGGGGCGAGGTAGGCGACCGTGCCGAGGATGACGCTCGAGGAGGTCGTGCCCGCGCTCGCCACGGCCCGCACCAGGCCGAAGTCCGCGACCTTCACCGCCCCGCCGGTGTGCTGCCCGACCCGGCCGATCAGCACGTTCTCCGGCTTCACGTCCCGGTGCACCAGCCCGGAGGCGTGCGCGGCGGCCAGCGCCGACAGCACGGGCTCGGCGACGCTCAGCGCCACCGCCACGTCCAGCGGGCCCTCGTCGTCCAGCAGGTCGCGCAGCGTCCCGCCGTCGACCAGCTCCATCACCAGGAAGGCCAGCCCGGTCTCCGCGCCCGGCGGCAGGTCGAACCCCTGGTCGTGCACCGCCACGACGTGCGGGTGGTGCAGCTGCGCCGCCGACTGCGCCTCGCGCACGAACCGGTCCACGAACGACCGGTCGTCGGCGAAGCGCGGGTCCATGATCTTGATCGCGACCGGACGGTCCAGCCGGGTGTCCGTCCCCCGATAGACGGAAGACATTCCGCCGTGGGCGAGCAGCCGGTCCACCCGGTAGCGCCGCTCCAAGAGCGTGCCGACCAGGCTGGGTTGGGTGCGTGTCACGAGTATGGATCGTACGGAATCGCACACGCCTCGTGGAGGAGACCTCGCGGGTCACCCGTGCGCACTAGCGGGTGAGGGGACGAAATGTGGCACAGTGTCACCTGTGAGTGGGATTCCTGTCGCCGAAGACATCCTCGACACCGCCATCGCGGTCCTCCCGTTGACGGAGGTGGCGACCGTCCTCGGGACCTCGACCAACAAGGTCCGGCAGATGCTGCGCGACGGGCAGCTGATCGCGCTGAAGCGCGGCGGTGAACTGTGCGTGCCCAGCGACTTCTTCGTCAAGGACGGCGTCGTCAAGGGTCTGACCGGCACGATCACCGTGCTCGCCGACTCCGGGTTCAGCCGCACCGAAATGCTGCGGTGGCTGTTCACCACCGACGACACCCTGCCCGGCAGCACGCCGATCAACGCCCTGCGGACCAGCCACGGCACCGAGGTCAAGCGGCGCGCCCAAGCGATGGCGTTCTGACCTGCTGAAACAGGTCGCGATCAGCTGAACGCCCGCCGCGGCCAGCAGGCACGCGGGGAGTGACCACGCGGCCAGCGGGCCGGCCAGTGCCGCGCCCGCGGCCAGCCCGGTGATCTTCACGCTCGCCGCCGTCGTGAACACCTGCGCCCGGACGTGCTCGGGTGCCTCGCGGTGGCGGATCGCGAACAACGCCGTGAGCTGCGGACCTTCGGCGATCCCGGCCAGCACGGCCGCGACGACCGCGTGCCCACCGGCGGCCAGGAGGCAGCTCGCGGCCAGGAGCAGCGTGCTCAGCCGGATGATCCGGTCGGGCGCCCACGGCAGCGGCCACTTCGCGAAGACGGCGTTGGCCAGCAGGGACGCCACCGCGAGGACGGCCAGCAGCAGCGCGCCGTCCGCCGGGCCGCGCAGGTGCGCCGCGCCCAGCAGCGGGTAACACACGGTGACCATGCCGATGCCGGCGCAGGAGACCGTCGAGGCGACGGTCGCCTGCCGCAGCGGCACGTTGCGGACCAGCACCCGGAAGCCGTCCTTGAGACGCGTCTTCGTCGGTGTCCGCTTCGGCAGGAACCACGCCACCGGAATCGCCGCGGCGACCATGCCGACCGCGACGACGAGCCCGGCCGGACCGCCGAGCAGCCCGGCGAGCCCGGGCCCGGCGAGCGCGGCGGCGGTGAACGTCATGGCGTCGAAGCGGCTCGCCCGCGGCAGCAGCTCGGGCCCGGTGACCGCGGGCAGCTGAGCGGTCCAGCCGCCGGCGATGGCGGGGTTGAGCAGTCCGGTCACCACCGCCACGGCGACGACGGCTTCGAGCGGCAGGTGCCCGAAAATTGCGCTGACCAGCGCGATCCCGCCCGCGTAGCCGCCGAGGGCGACGGCGAGCAGCCGTCCCGGGGTGGCGCTGCGGTCCAGCAGGGCGCCGAACACCGGCCCGCCCACCGCGGCGGCCGCGGTCAGCCCGGCGAGCAAGGCGGCGCCGGCGTGCGGGCCCGTGGTCATCCCGAGCAGCAGGAGCGCGGGCGCGGACAGTTCGTCGCCGGTCCGGGCGAGGGCGGCACCGACCAGGTAACGTCTTATCATCGACAAGACGTTACAATGCGGCATGGCTTTTCCGCACCGTGATTCCGTGCAGCGCGCGGTGGACCTGCTGAACGTTCTGCTGGGGGACCCCGACGCGGTCGCCGTCGCGCGGGTGCTGCGCGAGCACGGCGAACCGGAGCCGTCGCTGTCCGAGGAGGACGTCGCAGAACTACGGGCGGCGGCTCTGGAGCTCCGCGAGGTCTTCGCGGCGCCCGACGTCGCTTCGGTGGCTTCGGTGCTGAACCGGCTTTTCGCCGCGTACGCGCGTCCGCCGCGGCTGACCGACCACGAAGACGGCTACGGCTGGCACCTGCACGTCGACGCGGCGGACGACGGGCCGTGGGGCGCGTGGCTGGTGACGTCGTCGGCGCTGGGGCTGGCGTCGCGGCTGGCCGAACGGCAGGACGTGCCGGGCGCGTTGTGCGCGTCACCCTCGTGCGGGAAGCCGTTCGCCCACACGGGTGGCGGCAGCCCGCGGCGGTACTGCTCGCCCCGGTGCGCGACGCGCGAACGCGTCGCCGCGCACCGAGCTGCCCGAGGTGTCACGCAATAAGGTCGATGGGCTCAGGGAGCAGGGTCTTTCGGCCTGTTTCTGGTTGCACTGGGTAACGACGCCCCGGAGGAGCGCGACCTCGCGGAGGAACGTTTCGCAGACCAGGAATCGAGCGCGCATGTCCGTCCCCGCCATCCAGCCGCCGGTACTCGGCCGGAAGAAGTGTTTCAAGTGGCCGTGGTTCACCGCCGCGGCGGCCGCGGCTGTCCTTGTCGGCGCGATCTCCGTCGCCACCGAGCCGAAACCGGCGTTGACGGCCGACGCCACCTCGGTGGTGGCGACCGAGCCCGTCCGCACGACGGATCCGGTGGTCGCGGCTGCCGAGAGGTCTGCCGCCGAGGCTGCCCGGGAAGCGGAAGAAAGCTGTGCATCGGAGTCCGCGCGCCGGTTCTTTGAAGCGGCCGCCAGTTCTTCCGCAGCCGCCGAGGCGCAACGCAAGGCCGACGAAGAGGCCGAACGCAAGGCGAACCAAATTACCTACAGCGTCACGACGACCGGCTCCGGGATCTCGACAGTCACGTACTCGAAGCCGGACTTCAACATCTCGCAGGAAAGCGATGTCCGCGGCCGGAAGTGGTCGAAGACCATCGACACCGCCGGGGACGCCGTGAGCATCGGGCTGAACGCCCAAAACGCCGGCGGGGGCACGATCACCTGCCGGATCACCCGCGGCAACGGCAGCGTCGTGGCCGAGAACAGCAGTTCCGGTCAGTATGCCGTCGTCACCTGCGGCTGAAGGTGGTCGAGACCCGGACGGGTCTCGACCACCACCGCGGTGAGTTCAGCCCTGGGTCTTGTCGCGCCAGGCGATCCAGGACTTCAGCGCGTCGAGGTCGTAGTCCGGGCCGCCGACGCCGACGGTGAACGTCGTGACGCCCAGCTCCAGGAGCTTCGGGCCCAGCTCGTCCGGCTCGCCCTGCACGCCGCAGGACCGCTCGATCTCGCTCGGGTCGCGGCCGACGTCCGCGCAGTGCTGGTCGAGGATCTTGACCTTGCGCCCGACGACCTCCGGGTCGCCGAAGCCGTGCCAGATGTCGCCGTGCCTGGCGACCAGCTTGAGCGTCTTCTTCTCGCCGCCACCGCCGATCAGGACGGGGATCTTGCGGGTCGGCGCCGGGTTCAGCTTCGCCAGGCGCGATTCGATCCGGGGGAGGGACTCGGCGAGGTCGTCGAGGCGGCCGCCCGCGGTGCCGAACTCGTAGCCGTACTCCTCGTAGTCCTTCTCGAACCAGCCGGAGCCGATGCCGAGGATGAGCCGCCCGCCGGAGATGTGGTCGACGGTGCGGGCCATGTCGGCCAGCAGTTCGGGGTTGCGGTAGCTGTTGCACGTGACGAGCGCGCCGATCTCCACCCGGGACGTCGACTCCGCCCAGGCACCGAGCATCGTCCAGCACTCGAAGTGCAGGCCGTCGGGGTCGCCGTACAGCGGGTAGAAGTGGTCCCAGTTGAAGACGATGTCGGCCCCGAGGTCTTCGGCGGCCGACGCGGTGCGCCGGATGCTGTCGTAGTCGGCGTGCTGCGGCTGGAGCTGCAGGCCGATCCGGATGCGTCGTTCGGTCATGATCGCAGCCTACGACCGCCGCGGAACGTCTCGCGCGCCCAGACGGCGGCCAAGGGTGGTAGTGCCACCACCAGCCTCCGCGCCTTCGGCACCACCGCCCGCCGGGTCAGGATGTCGTGGTCCAGCGCGACGATCTCGTCGAGGATGCCCTCGTACAACGTCAACGCCGTCCGCACGCACGCTCGCGATTCCGGGCGCAGCAACGCCACGCCCGCCTCGGCCCGCCGGTACACCGCCCGCGTCCGCGCGACGAAGTACGCCAGCGCCGCCCGGATCCGCGGGTCGGGCCGCCGCGCCTCGAGCAGCTCGCGGGTGACGCCGAACGCGGCCAGCTCAGCAGTGGGCAGGTAGAGCCGCCCGCGGTCCAGGTCCTCGCCGACGTCGCGCAGGAAGTTCGTCAGCTGGAACGCCTCGCCGAGCGCGATGGCCCCCGGCGCAGCGTCGGCCAGCGGCCCGACCGTGCCGAACACCGGCAGCATCTGCAGCCCGATCACCGCGGCCGAGCCGTACATGTACTCGCCCAGCTCGGCGAACGTCCGGTACTCGACCGGCGCCAGGTCCATCCGCATCGACTTCAGGAAACTGTCGAACAAGTCCCGCGTGAGGCCGTAGCGCCGCACCGTGTCGGCCAGGGCCGCGAGCACCGGTTCGGCCGGGTTCCCGCCCTCGAAGACGACGTCGACCATCTCGCCGACCCGATCGAGCGAAACGCCGGGATCGCTGCCCGGCGCCGGGTTGTCGACGAGTTCGTCCGCCATCCGCGCGAACCCGTACAGCGTGTGCGCGGCGGGCCGGGCGCGGGCCGGCAGCAGCCGCGTCGCGAGGAAGAACGTGCGGCCGTAGTGGGCGTTGATGCGGCGGCACTCGGTGTACGCGGCCCGCAGGTCCGGCGCGAGAATGCCCGCCGCGTCGAGTTCGTTCACCGGCCGGTGATCCGTTCCGCCGCCAGTCGCCCGGAGATGAGCACCGGCGGGATGCCGACGCCGGGGGTGGTGCCGCAGCCGGCCAGCACGACGTTGCCCGCCGCGCGGACCAGGTTCGCCGGCCGGAACGGGCCCGTCTGGGTGAACGTGTGCGCCAGCGAGAACGGCGTTCCGGCCGCGAGCCCGCGCGCCGCCCAGTCGGCCGGGGTGATCATCTCGTCGACGCCGAACTCGTCGCCGAAGCCGGTCAGCCCGCGGGCCTCCAGCGTGCGAAGCAGCTCTTCGCGGTACGGCCCGCGGAGGCGGTCCCAGTCGATCGGGCCGCGCCGCAGGTTCGGCGCGGGCGCGAGCACCGAGACGATCTCGCCGCCGCGCCCGGCCAGCCCCGGGTCGGTCGCCGTCGGCCGGGTGACCAGCAGCGACGGGTCGCTCATGAGCCTGCCCTCGCGGATGATCTCGGCGAACGTCCGCTCCCAGGCGCCGCCGAAGAAGATCGTGTGGTGGCCGAGGTCCCACGGCTTCGAAGTACGCCCGTGCAGGACGACCGCCGACGGCGAGTAGCGCAGCGGCAGCGGGCGCCGAGGCCGCGCGCCGAGCAGCCGGTAGGCGGTGCTCAGCTCGGTGGCCAGCACGACGGCGTCGCAGGCGATCCGCTCGCCCGAGCGCGTCCGGACCGCGCGCACCCGCGAATTCACCCGTTCCAGCCACGCCGCTTCGGTGCCGAACCGCACGTCGGCGCCCGCCCGCGCGGCGGCCCCGGTCATCGCGCGGCCGATCTCGCCCATCCCGCCTTCGGGGTAGTAGACGCCGCCGACGGTGTCCATGTAGGCGATGACGCCGTACGCGCCGATCGCGCGCGCCGGGTCGAGACCGGCGTACAGCGCCTGGAAGGTGAACAGCCGCCGGACGCGCTCGTCGAGCAGGTAGCGGCCGACGCGCGGGCCGAGCCGCCCGAAGCCGCCCAGCGCGGCGAGTTTCGCCAGCTCAGGACGGGCGAGGTCGAACGGCGAGTCGAAGTTCGCCGCCAGGAAGCGGTCCTTCTGCACGGCGTACAGCTCGGTCAGCCAGCGCCGCAGCGCCCGGTACCCCGCCGCCTCGCGGGCGCCGGCGAAGGCGCGGATCTCGGCCTCCATCGCGTCGCCGTCGGTGTGCAGGGAGAGGGCACTGCCGTCGGCGAACCGCGCCCGGTACGCCGGGTCGAGCCTGGTCAGGCGCAGGTTCTTGGCCAGGGGCTCGCCGACCGCGGCGAACGCCTCCTCGAGCAGCTCCGGCATGGTGAGCACGCTCGCGCCGGTGTCCACGGCGTTGCCGTCGAAGCTCTGCTGCCCGGCCCGGCCGCCCGGGACGTCCGCCTGGTCGAGGAGGGTGACCCGCCGTCCCGCGCCGAGCAGGTGCAGGGTGGCCGAAAGCCCGGCCAGCCCGGCGCCGATGACGACGACGTGGCCGGCCGGTGCGTCGATCGTCCGCACGTCAGTACGTCCGCTGGGTGGCCTTGACGACCAGCCCGGTCAGCGCCTCGGGCGCCGGCTCGGCCAGGTGCGCGCGGTCGAGCGCGGCCATCGCCGCCGTCGTCAGCTCGTCGATCCGGCGCTCGACCGCGTCGACCGCGCCGACCTGCTGCAACGCCATCCGGACGGTCTCGACGCCCTCGTCGGACAGGTCGGCGTCGCCGATCGCGTCCGCGATCACGGTGGCCGCCGCCTGCTCGCCCTTCTCGGCGGCCAGCTGCAGGCCGAGCGCGACGAGCAGGGTGCGCTTGCCCTCGCGCAGGTCGTCGCCGGCGGGCTTGCCGGTGACCGACGGGTCGCCGAACACGCCGAGCAGGTCGTCCCGCAGCTGGAAGGCCACGCCGACCTCGCCGCCGAACTCCAGCAGCGTGGCGATCAGCTCGTCGGACGCCCCACCGAGCGCGGCGCCCAGGTGCAGCGGCCGCTGCACGGTGTAGGCGGCGGTCTTGAGCCGGTCGATCTTGAGCGCGGCCTCGACGGAGGCGTCCCCGGTGGCCTGCGTGCGGACGTCGAGGTACTGCCCGGCGAGCACCTCGGTGCGCATCGCGCGCCAGGCCGGGCGGGCCGCGGCCAGCGTCGCGGCGGGCAGCGGGGCGTCGGCGAACATGTCGTCGGCCCAGGCCAGCGCCAGGTCGCCGACCAGCACCGCGGTGGCCAGGCCGAACGTCGCGGGGGAGCCGAGCCAGCCGCGGTCGGCGTGCAGCTTCGCGCTCGCGATGTGCACCGTCGGGTTGCCGCGGCGGGAGTCGGAGGAGTCGATGAGGTCGTCGTGGATCAGCGCGCAGGCCTGGATCAGCTCCAGGCTGGACACCGCCTGCAGCACGCCCTCGGCGTCCGGGCCCGCCGGGTCGCCGCCCGCGCCGCGCCAGCCCCACCAGGCGAACGTGGGCCGCAAACGCTTGCCCCCGCCGAGCACGAACCCGCGCAGCGCGTCGATCCCGGCGGCCACGGTCGGTTCGGTTTCCAGGATCGCGGTGCCCGCCCGATCGAGGAACCCGGTCAGCGCGCGCTCGACGTGGGTGGGCAGGTCACGGTCGGCGGCGAGCGCGTTCATGCCCGTAATACTCGCCGAACACGCGGGCGCGCGGCCCGGCGGGGCTCTCGGATGTGGTGAATCAGACTCCCGCCGCGGGAGCCCAGAACGGACCGGTGAGGCCGGCTTCGGCGAAGTAGGCGACCGCGTCGTGCGGCTCACGCCGCCGGTAGCCGCGCTCCAGCCGGCCCGCGTACCAGCCGCGGGCGAGCCGCCAGAGCGTGACCAGGTCGAGCACGGAACCCTTGGCCTGCCCGGTTTCCGCCAGCCAGGCGTCCACACAGGACTCGCAGCAGAAGAGGCGCTGGTTGCCGCAGGTGTGCAGCACGTCGTCCCACATCCGCGCGGCGGGCACCAGGAAGTGCGCCACCTGGGTGCCCTCGGGCGGCACGCTCCGGTTCACCACCAGTGCGTGCGGCTGCCCGCAGCCGGGGCAGCGGGTCGCGACGAGCACCTCCGGCTCGGCGTCGACCAGGTGCGGGATGGCGAACGAATCCCACGCGCAGCCGCCCCACCACAGCGTGTGCGCGCCCATCACGGAGAAGCCGAGCGATTTCGCGGCGAAGGGGTGGGCCAGGACGACGTGCTCGCACTCGTCGAGCACCAGGTGGTGGGCGTCGGCGAGCCGGTGCAGGGCCTGTTTCGCGACGGCCAGCGACCCGCCCGCGGCGTCGGCCAGCTCGGGCGCGGTCGGCGCGCGGCCGTGGCGGGCGAAGGCGCGGTAGACCGCGAGGCGCACGTCCTCGTCCCAGCTCGCGTCGTCGTCCCGCATCGTTCACTCCTGTATCGAGTCTAGAGCGGGGCCCCTTAACATTCGAGGTATGACGTCGGTGATCGAGCGGTTGCGCGGAGACGGGCCGAAGTTCTCCATCGAGTTCTTCCCGCCCCGGGACACGGCGGACGAGGCCGTCCTCTGGAAGGCGATCCGGGAGCTCGAGCCGTACGACCCGGCCTACATGTCGATCACCTACGGGGCCGGCGGCTCCAGCCGCGACGGCACGGTCCGCAGCATCGCCCGCGTCGCGACCGAGACGACGCTGGTGCCGATGGCGCACCTGACCGCGGTGAACCACTCCGTCGCCGAGCTGCGGAACGTGATCGGCTGGTACGCCTCGGTCGGCGTCCGCAACATCCTCGCGCTGCGCGGCGACCCGCCGGGCGACGTCTACGGCGAGTGGATCCCGCACCCCGAGGGCCTCACCTACGCCGAAGAGCTGGTGCAGCTGGTCCGTGAGCTGGGCGACTTCTGCGTCGGCGTCTCGGCCTACACCTACGGCCACCCGCGCTCGTCCGACCTGGAGTCGGACACGAAGTACCTGGTCCGCAAGCTGCGGGCGGGTGCCGACTTCGCGATCGCGCAGCTGTTCCACGACCCCGAGGACTTCCTGCGGCTGCGCGACCGGGTCGCCGCGACCGGCTGCGACGTCCCCGTGCTGCCGGGCGTCATGCCGCTGACGACCATGCGGACCCTGCAGACGACGATCAAGCTGTCCGGCGCACCGGCCCCCCGCAAGGTCCTCGACCGGCTCGAGCCGCTGGCCGACGACCCCAAGGCGTTCCGCGCGGCGGGCATCGACGTGACCACCGAGCTGTGCGAGAAGCTGCTCGCCGAGGGCGTGCCGAACCTGCACTTCTACACGTTCAACCGCTCGAAGGCGACGCGTGAGGTGATCGCCCGGCTGGGCCTCGTCCCGGCCCGTGCTTAAGTACGTACCACCGAGTACGCACGGCCCGGTAGCGTGCGGCGCATGGCTTCTACTGCTTCCGAAGGCGTGCACGAGATCTGTGACCGCTACGTCGACGACTACGTGGCCGCGGACCCGGTCGCGGCGACCGTCCACGGCGTCACCGGCCACGACCACCGGCTGACCGACTACTCGGCGGACGGCTTCGCCGAGCGCGCCGGCCTGGCCTCGCGCGCGCACGCCGCCGTCACCGCCGCCGAGCCGCGGGACGCCGCCGAGCGGGCGGCGAAGGCCGTGTTCGCCGAGCGTGTCGGCCTGGGGCTGGAGATCCACGAGGCCGGTCTGGACGTGGCCGGCCTCAACGTCATCGCGAGCCCCGTCCAGGACCTGCGGATGGCGTTCGACCTGATGCCGCTGGAGACCGAGCAGGACTGGTCGGTCGTCTCGGCCCGGATCGGCGAGGTCCCGCGCGCGCTCGCGAACCTCCGCAGCGGCCTGCTTTCGGCGGCCGACGCCGGGCGCGTCTCGGCGCTGCGGCAGGTCGCGAAGGTCGCGGAGCAGTGCGAGACGTGGGCGGGCCTGAAGGAGGAGAAGGGCTTCTTCACCGGGCTCATCGCCGGCGCCTCTTCGCCGTCCTTGCGGGCCGACCTCGAGCGCGGTGCGCGGGCCGCGGAGGAGGCGTTCGCGGAGTTCGCCGGGTTCCTGCGTGCCGAGCTGGCACCGAAGGCCCCGGTCAAGGACGCCGTCGGCGAGGACGTCTACCGCCTGTGGTCGCGGTACTTCGTCGGCGCCGCGCTCGACCTGCGGGAGGCCTACGAGTGGGGCTGGGCGGAGTTCGCCCGGATCGAGGCCGAGCTGCGCGCGGTGGCGAACCGCATCAAGCCGGGCGCCTCGCCCGCCGAGGCGGCGGCGGTCCTCGACGCGGACCCGCGGTACCGCATCCAGGGGCGCGCGGAGTTCGAGGCGTGGATGCAGCGCCTGTCCGACGACGCGCTGGAATCGTTGCGCGGCAAGCACTTCGACATCTCCGACCGGGTGATGGCCCTGGAGTGCAAGATCGCCCCGCCCGGAGGCGGCGTCGGCGCGTACTACACGGGCCCCAGCGAGGACTTCTCGCGCCCGGGCCGTATGTGGTGGTCGCTGCCGGCGGGCCGCGAGGAGTTCAGCACCTGGCGCGAGACGAGCACGGTCTACCACGAGGGCGCACCGGGCCACCACCTCCAGATCGCGACGGCGGTGGACCAGTCGGTCGGGCTGAACAAGTACCAGCGGCTGCTGGCGTTCACCTCGGGCCACGCGGAGGGCTGGGCCCTGTACGCGGAGCGCCTGATGGAGGAACTGGGCTACCTGTCCGACGACGGCGACCTCCTGGGCATGCTGTCGGAGCAGCTGTTCCGCGCCGCCCGCGTGGTGGTGGACCTGGGCATGCACCTGGAACTGGAGATCCCGGCCGGAACGGGCTTCCACGAGGGCTCGCGCTGGACCCCGGAGCTCGGGCTGGAGTTCATGCTCACCCGCACGATCACCGACCAGGCCCACATCCGCGACGAGATCGACCGCTACCTGGGCTGGCCGGGCCAGGCCCCGGCGTACAAGATCGGCGAGCGCCTCTGGCTGGCGGCCCGCGCGGAGGCCCGCACCCGCGCCGGCGCGTCGTGGGACATCAAGAGGTTCCACACGGAGGCCCTGAAGATGGGCGGTATGGGACTGGACACGCTGCGGGAACAGCTGTCCCACCTGGACTGAGTACCTGAGTGATCGGGCTGGTCCATGTGCGGACCAGCCCGGTCAGGGCTCTCCTGGTGGCCTCTTGTTTTCAACACGGTCCTGGTCGTCCTTGTTCTCAAGCAGTGTGCGGAGCGCTTCCAACTGTGCCGGGGTGAACTTGCTCCCTGCGGACTTCTGGATCTGCTTCACGACGCGTCGCCGGCTGAACTCCCGGATCACGGCAGGCTCCAGTGCCTGCCGGACAACCCGGTAGAAGAAGGCGGCGACTGTCAGCCACACCGCGTGGCCGATGGCGCCGGATTCGAATGCTGCGACGGCGATCTTCGTGAAATCCATGGTCGGCTCCCTGCCGATTGGGCGGGGAGCCAAGGCCGTGTCAGGGCATTGCTCCGCCGCGGATGACCATCGAGGTGGACATCCGCGACGGACTGGGCCCCCGAGGTGCCCGGCCGGCGCAACGAGGGCGCTTTCGCACGTCACCCCTTCGGTGAAGTTCCTGCGAACGACGCTTTACCCGGGCCAGTCCGATTCGTGACGCGGGTCCCGCGCCCGCCCGCCACGCAAGGATGAGGACCCGCCGGAGCAGGAGGATCCAAGGAGAGACCAGGTGGAACGAAGATTCGTGTACGACGATGTCACCACCGGACCGGTGACTCCGTTCGGAGACGTCGACGGTCCATTCGTCCAGGACCGCCGCGATTCCCAACGCCGCGAGATCCATCAGCGCTACGACGTGGGCTGCGGGCGAGGAGAGCGGGGCTGCCGACCAGTCCGCTACACTCAGGCGTTGACCGAAACGGTCCGGCGAATCCGCGCAATCGGTGCGCGGGGTGAACTCAGCGCACGCCGGACAGTCGCATGACCTTTCGTTACTGCCGATTGCATACTCGTGCAGAAACGCTGTGAGAGCGTCTTCGACCGGGGACCACCGGGAGAAACCGTCCATGATCACCGCCATGGCGGCGACGCTTTTTCCCGCTCCCGTTGGGGAAGGTAGCGTCAGAAAAGAGGACGAAAAATCGAGTGCCAGCGGACGCTGTAAGCGACTGGTTCGGCCCAGACCGGTCATGCGGTACTCGCCGACCCTGAGTTCAAGGGAACCGACACCGGGCGCTGGCATAGTCGCATCCTAGCGTCGGGAGGTGTGGAAAACCGGTGGCCCCGCCGCGCGTCTCCCCGATAGGTTCCGTGCGTGCACCGGATCCTCTTCGTCACCCCGCCGCCCCGCGCCTGAGCGGGGTGGTCCGTCGCCGTGTGGCCTCGAAGGCCCGCGGCTGATTCGTGGTGCGCACTCACCCCGCGTCGTCGAACTCCCTTTTCCTTCGACGCAGGAGCGTTCCCTTTGGTGTCTCTGCCCACGCGCGCCCGTTCTTCGGCCGCGCTCGTCCTCGCCGGTGTCCTCTGGGGCACCGGTGGCCTCGCCGGCTCGCTGCTCGCCCGGCGAGCCGGCCTCCACCCGCTCGCCGTCGCCGACTACCGGCTGCTCGTCGGCGGTGCCGTCGCGATCGCCTTCCTGAAAGGCTTCCCGCGCACGGCCGAAGCGGCGAAGCGCATCCTCGCCGTCGGCGGCCTCTTCGCGATCTTCCAGGCGAGCTACTTCGCCGCCGTCGCGCTCAGCTCGGTCAGCGTCGCCACCATGACCACGATCGGCGCCGCCCCCGTCATCGTCACCCTCGTGTCGGTGCGGAAAATCCGGCGCTGGACGCTGGTCTCGGTGACCGGCACCCTCGCCGGCCTGGTGCTGCTCCAGTGGTCACCGGGCGAAGCGTTCTCGTTCGGCGGCCTCGGCTTCGCGCTGCTCGCGGCGGCCGGCTTCGCGACCCTGACCCTGGTCACCGCGAAGCCCGTCGAGGGCCTGGAGCCGCTGTCGACGACGGCGTTCGGCTGCCTCACCGGCGGGCTGCTGCTGCTCCCGGTGGCGAGCTGGTCCGGCATGGCGATCCCGCTGCACACCGACGTCCTCGCGCTGGTCTGCTACCTCGGCGCCGTCCCGACGGCACTCGCGTACGCCGCGTACCTGCGCGGCCTGGCCGACGCGCACCCGGTGCTCGGCGCGCTGTCGGCGGTCCTGGAACCGCTGACGGCCGCGGTGCTCTCCGCCGCGCTGCTCGGCGAGCGGCTGGGCGCCGCGGCGTGGTGCGGCGCCGCCGTGCTGGTCGCGGCGCTGGCCGTCGGCTACTGGCGGCCGGAACCGCGGTGAGGACCGCTGCCCCTCGGCTCAGCGCGGGTCGAGGGGCAGCGCCCGCCCCAGGATCGCGAACGGCCGCGGGTCGCCGGCGAAGTGGTAGTCGCGCAGGACGTCGACGAAGCCGGTGCGGCGGTAGAGCTTCCACGCGCGGCTGGTGCCCTCGGGCGTCGACAGCAGCACGTTCGCGCTCGGGACGCCTTCGAGCAGGCTGCGCAGCAGGTCCTCGCCGATCTGGTGGCCCTGGTTCTCCGGCCGGACGTGGATCTCGGTCAGCTCGAAGTAGTCGGCCAGCCAGCGGTCGGCCTCGGCGGTCCCGGACCGGCGGCTCAGGCCGTGGCGCACCTGCTCGTGCCACCACTGCCCGGCCCGCCCGCGGTAGCCGTAGGCCACGCCGAGCAGGACGTCGTCGGCGTCGAGGGCGGCCATGCAGCGCCAGCCCTCGCGCAGCGCGTGGGTGAGCCACATCGGCGCGCGCTGCTCGGCGGTGCCCGCGGGGTAGCGCATCGCCCGGACGTAGATGTCGAGCGCTTCGGGCAGGCGGGCGCGGAACTCGTCCGCGGAGAGCTGGACGTAGCGGGAGCAGCCGGCGGGCATCGCGGTCACGGCTGTCCATCTTCCTCCGGGCCGCCGAGGGCGCCCGGGGTGCCCCCGGTCAAGGCGACCAGCTCGGCGAAGGTGGTGGGGAAGACGGCCTTCGGGTGCCCGGCGGCGGCCCAGACGACGGTGTGTCCGCGCAGCGCGGTGTCGACGAGGGTCGCCAGCGGTTCGGGGTGCCCGACCGGGGCGACGCCGCCGATCGGCTGCCCGGTGTGCGCCCGCACGAAGTCGGCGTCGGCCTTGTGGATGGTGTCCCCGGCCAGCCGCTCGAGGGTGCCCGGATCGGCGCGGTGGGCGCCCGAGGTGAGGGCGAGGAGCGCTTTTTTGTCGGACCCCAGGCGGAAGATGAGGCTGTTGGCGATGGCCCCGACGGGCACGCCGAGTGCCTCGGCCGCGGCGGCGGCGGTCCGGACCTCGGCGGGCAGGACACGGATGCCCTCGGCGGCGGCGTGCTGCCCGGCTTCGGCCAGCGCGGCCGCCACCTTGGCGACGGCGGGGTGCTCCAGCGAACTCATGAACCTATGAGATCACGCCGCCGACCTGGTGTCCCGCACCACGTCCGGGGATTGCCCCCTGGGGTTGAGCGCGTACCGGGTCGGGGGTTACTCTGGAAAACGTTCGAACAAGCGTTCGACATCTGGTGAGCGCGCACCGGTCGGGTGCCCGGTACCGGGACGGGGGAAGCGTCTCGGCACCGGGCCCTTGATCGGGCTCACCCCGCGCAGGAGGAGGGTCGCCATGTCCGTCAAGGTCGTGTCCCCCACGGATCCCGGGCAGCCGGAGCTGCCCATGTCGTTGCGCCCGCAGCCGGCCCAGCCGCCCGCGGCACCCCGCGGACGCACCCGCCAGTGCCTCGCGGCCCCGGCACCGGACCCGCGGCAGCCACAGCTGCCGATCCCCCTGTGCCCCGCGGCGGCCACCCGCCCGTCTTCGGCCCCGGCGCAGCCGCTTTCGGTACCGGAGCAGCTCCGGCCGGCGAGTGCCGCCCTCCCGCTTCGTTCAGCCGCCTCCGGTGGGGAGCCGGGGCAGCTGGAGCTGCCGTCGCCGGGACAGCCGGGGACGCCTGCCGAGCCGTGGTCGACGGCGGCCGACGCCGGCCAGGCCGAGCTGCCGGTTCGGGAGGTTGCGGAACAGCCGCGGTCGGGGGCGGTTCCGGCTGCCGCTGATGCCGGTCGGCGCGAGCTGCCCGCTGTGGGGGGTGCGGTGCAAGCCGAGCCGGTTGCGGCAGAGGTGGGGTCCGGCGTGCCGGTGGCTTCGGCGGCGGCGTCTGCCCCACCTGCCGCCGACGCCGGTCGGTCCGAGCTGCCCGCTGTCGGGGATGCGGCGCAAGCCGAGCCGGTCGCTGCCGAGGTGGAGCCCCGCGTGCCGGTCGCCCCGGGTGCCGGCTCCGGATCGCCCGAGCTGCCCCTGTCCCTGCGGCCACCCACCGCCGCCGAGTCCGATCAGTCGGCGCTGCCCATGTCGCTGCGGCCGCCCGCGTCGCCCGCCGCTGCCGGGTTGCTTGCGCAGGCCCGGCGGGGGCTTGCCGAGGCCGTGCAGGAAAGCCGGCCCGCCGAACGCTTCATCGGGGCCTACCTCGCCGCCCTTCGGGGGGCCGCCGCCGTGCTGGCCGCGCGGGGGCGGCCGCACCGGGGGCGGGCGCGCCCGGCCAGCACCTGGGATCTGCTCGACTCCGTCGCCCCCGAGCTGCGCGAATGGTCCGCCTTCTTCGCCAGCAACTCGGCCACGCGCGCCGCCGCGCAGGCCGGGATCACCGGGAAGGTCACCGCCGAGTCCGCGGCCGGGCTGGTCGGGGCCGCCACGCCGTTCCTGGAACTCGTCCGCCGTCTGGTGCACGGCCTGCCGATCACCGGGGAAGCCCATGTCGCGTGAGCACGGCCCGGTCGACCAGGGGCGGCTGCTCACGGCGTTGGGAATCGAAGGCAGGCTGCTGGCCGAGGCGGTGCACGCCGCCCCGGCCGAAGCGCCGGTGCCCGCCTGCCCCGGCTGGACGATCGCCGAGGTCGCCCGGCACGTCGGCAGCCTCTACCGGATGGTCCGCCGCCGGCTGGCCGACGGCCGGAGCCCCGACGACTGGCCGCGCGACCCCGAACCCGGCCAGAGCCTGCAGGGCTTCCTGGTGGCGGGCCTGTCCGACCTGCTCGACGAGCTGGCCGCGCACGATCCGGAAGAACGCGCCGACACCTGGTGGCCCGCGGACCGGACGTACGGGTTCTGGCGGCGGCGGATGCTGCACGAAACCGTCGTCCACCGGGTGGACGTCGAGCAGGCGGCGGGCGCCGACCCGCGCGGCGTGCCCGACGACGTCGCCATCGACGGCATCGACGAGGTGCTCACCCTCTGGTTCGGGCAGAAGCTGCCGATGCTCGGCCTGACCGGCACGAAAGCGGGCTCGGTCGGCGTCCGGGCCGGCGCGCACAGCTGGATCGCGCGGGCCGGCCCCGACACCACGGAGGCCTGGCGCTGTTCGGCCGAGGAGGCCGAGGCCGCGGACGACGTCGTCACGGCCAAGCCCGCGCAGCTCTACCTGTGGCTCTGGGGCCGGGCGTCCCTGACCGCGGTGACCGTGCGCGGCGTGCACGACCAGGCGGCCCAGCTCTGGGCGCTGCTGCGGCTCGCGACCCGATGATCCGGCCGGTGGGGAAGCCGAACCGGAACTGTCGGAGGTGGCGGTTAGCCTGCGGCGCATGACCACGCGCCTGGTGAACCTGGTGATCGACGCGGCGCGCCCGGAGGCCCTGGCGGGCTTCTGGGCCGCGCTGCTCGGCTGGCACGTCGCCGTCGAGGAGCCCGGCGAGGTCGACGTCCGGGCCCCGGAAGACGACGGCTGGGACCTCGACCTGGTCTTCGTGCCGGTCCCCGAACCCAAGGAGGTCAAGAACCGCATCCACCTGGACCTGGCGAGCACCACCCCCGCCCACCAGGCCGAGCTGGTGGCGCGCGCCCTGGAACTGGGCGGCCGCCGGGTCGACGTCGGGCAGGGTGACGTGCCGTGGGTCGTGCTGGCCGATCCGGAGGGCAACGAGTTCTGTGTCCTCGAGCCCCGCGAGCGGTACGCGGACACCGGCGCGGTGGCGTCGATCCTGGTCGACGCGCACGACCCGGAGCTCCTGGCCGGCTTCTGGGCGCGGCTCACCGGCCGTCCGGTCCAGGCGCGCGAAGGCGACGTCCTGGTGGGCCTGCGCGCGCCGTCCGGCCGGGGGCCGTGGCTGGAGTTCCTGCGCAACGACGACGTCAAGCGGGTCAAGAACCGCGTGCACCTCGACGTCGCGCCCCCGGCGGGCGAAGACCTGGCTGCGGCGGTGAAGGAGGTCGTCGCGGCCGGTGCGGCGCCGGCCGACCCGGTCGGGCCCGCCCTGCCGTGGCGTGTGCTGACCGACCCGGAGGGCAACGAGTTCTGCGTGCTGACCCCACGCTGACCTAGCGTGTGATCATGGAGACCTTCGACTGGCAGGGGCGCCGGATCGCCTGGGAACGCGCCGGATCGGGCCCCGCGGTGGTGTTCTGCCACGGCACGCCGTGGTCGTCGTGGCTCTGGCGGCCCTTCGCCGAAGCGCTGAGCAGCGAATTCACCGTGTACCTCTGGGACATGCCCGGCTACGGCCGGTCGTCGAAGAACCCGGAGCACCCGGTCGATTTCGGCGTCCAGGCCGAGGCGTTCCGGGCACTGCTCGTGCACTGGGAGCTCGACCGGCCGCACGTCGTCGCCCACGACTACGGCGGCGCCGTCTCGCTGCGCGCCCACCTGGTCCACGGCGTGCCGTACGCGTCGCTGCTGATGGCCGACGTCGTGGCCATCCCGCCGGCGGGCTCGCCGTTCTTCCGGCTGGTCAAGGAGCACCCCGACGTGCTCGCCGCGGTGCCGCCCTACATCCACGAGGCGCTGGTCCGCGCCTACATCGGCAACGCGAGCTTCCGGCAGCTGCGCGAAGCCGACCTGGCCGAGCTCGTGGCGCCGTGGCTCGGCCCGGAGGGGCAGCCGGCGTTCTACCGCCAGATCGCCGCCTACGACGAGCGGTACCTGGCCGAGAACGAAGCGCGGCTCGACCGGATCGACCTGCCGGTGCGCGTCCTGTGGGGTGCCGAGGACACGTGGATCCCGCAGGCCACCGGCGAGCGGCTCGCGGCAGGCATCCGCGGCGCGACGTTCGCCCCGGTCGCCGGCGCGGGGCACCTCGTGCAGCTGGACGCCCCGGTCGCGCTGGCGACCGAGCTGCGGTCCTGGCTGAGTGTTTCGGCGGCGTTGCCGGGGCGCGACGAACGCTGACCTGAGCGAAACACCGGCGTCCTGGAGCGGCAACAACCGCGGGGGACCGTGGGGGCATGGAGACCTCCAGAGCGTTGCCCCAGACGGGCCGGACGGCCACCGCCGACGAGCCGGTCGCGCCGTCGGCGTGGCGGGTGCGGATCCGGATGCACGACCACCCGGGCACCCTCGCCCGCATCGCCATCCGGCTCGCCGACCTCGAGTGCAACATCCTCGGCCTGTCCGTGCTGCCGGTGCCCGGCGGGGTGCTCGACGAGATCGTGCTGCGTCCCGCGACCGGCCTGCCCCGGCGCCACCTGATCGACGCCATCCGCGCCGAAGGCTGCGAATGCACCGCGATCATCGACGCCGACGTCCACGAGCTGGTCGACCCGTCGGCGGCGACGCTGCTCGCGGCCCGCCGCGCGATCGACGACCCGAGCCGCCTCGCCGACGTGCTGAAGGACGTGCTGGCCGCGGACGTCGTCACGCTCGTCCCGGCGGCCGAGGCGAACCCGGCGCGTACGGAGAGCGGGCACCGGGCGGTGTTCGCGCTGGCCGGCGGCAGCGCGCTGGTGGCGCGCCGCCAGTGGGCGCCGTTCGTGCAGCTGGAACTGACCCGCGCGGAAGCCCTGGTGACGCTGCTCGCGGCGGCGGCCCGCAACGCGGCGGGCCCGGTGGTCCTCGACCGCCCGGACGGCGCGGCGATCGTCCTGCGCAAGGGTGTCCCCGGCGACGCCGACGCGGTGGCCGAGCTGCACCGCCGCTGTTCGATGGCGACGCTGTTCCGCCGCTACCACACGGGGGTGCGAACGGTGCCGCGCCGCCGCCTCCACCGGCTGCTGGTGCCCCCGCGCGGCACGAGCGTCCTCGCCGTCTTCGGCCGCGAGGTCATCGGCCTGGCCCAGCTCATCCCGATGATCACGGGCGGCGCCGAGATTTCCCTGCTGGTGGAGGACGACTGGCAGCGCCAGGGCATCGGCACGGCCCTGCTCGCGCGGCTCGCGGTGCTGGCGGAGGCCCAGGGCATCACGGAGCTGTCGGCGGACTGCCTGACGGGCGACGACATCCTGCCCCGCACGGCGGCCCGAGCCGGCCTCCGCACGGAACGCAGCATCGACGACGGCGCCCGGCTCCGGTTGTTCCTGCCGGCCTGAGTCTCAGCGCTTCCAGAACCAGTCTTTGCCGCGTGCTTCCCGCAGGGCGGACTTCTTGCGCTCGGCGGTGAGCCGGTCGAGGTAGAGAACGCCGTCGAGGTGGTCGGTTTCGTGCTGCAGGCACTGGGCCAGCACGTCTTCGCCTTCGACCTCGATCGGCTCGTTGTGGACGTCGACGCCGCGGACCTTCGCGTGCTTGGCGCGCCGGGTGGGGAACCAGAGCTCCGGAACCGAGAGGCAGCCTTCGTTGATCTCGTGCGTTTCTTCGGACAGTTCGACGATTTCGGGGTTGATGACGTACCCGGTCAGCCCGGCGACGTCATAGCTGAAGACCCGAAGCCCGACACCGATCTGCGGCGCGGCCAGCCCGGCCCGCCCGGCGGGCTTGACGGAGTCGAGCAGGTCCCGCACGAGCGCCTCGAGCTTCTCGTCGAACACGGTGACCGGATCGCAGACGGACTTGAGGATCGGATCCCCGAAATAGCGCAGTTCGCGCATCGCCATGAGCAGAACATCCTTCGTGCGTGTCGGACTGGCAGCTTAGGACAGCCCGGAAGACGATCGCGCGGCAATCGCCGAGCCGGCCGCGCGGGGGAGACGCCACCGTGGCCGGCTGACTGCGCCGGTGGGTGCTGCAGTGGGTGGCGGCGACTCGGGCCGCGAGCTGACCGGGTCGGGGGTGGGGCGCGCGGATTGCCCGGGCTGCGGGGTGGCGGGGCTCGCTGGGCTGGGGCGGGGCCGCGCGGATTGCCCGGGGGCATGCCGGGTTGGGGCAGGGCCCGCGAACTGTTGGCCGCGGCGTTCCCCGGCCGGCTTCCCGGAGGTCCGGCGACCCCGCGGGCCCGGCGGCGCCGGAGGTCCGGCGGCCTCTCAGGCCCGGAGGCGCAGACCGGATGGCGTGGCCCGGAAGCCTGCCTCCTGCAACACCTCCGCCAGCTCCGATGTCAGTGCCTGCTCGCCGTCTGCGCGTTGGACCGACAGTTGGCCCAGCCAGCCCTCGCGGACCGCTGATGACAGGGCCTGGGCCGCCTCCGACAATGCCTGGCGCTCCTCTGTGAAACTCAGCAGGGATCGGCCTCCTCGCTCCACGTACAGGGCCGGGACCCCGTCGACCAGGACCGCCAGTGCGCCCGCCTTGCGTGCCGGGCGGTGCTTTGTGTCGCCCGTGGCCGCCGGCCAGGGGAGGGCTGCTCCGTACGGTTGGGCCGGGTCCGCCGCGGCCAGGACCACCGGGCGGCCCGGTGCCGGGCGGCCCGGGCCCGACAGGGCGCGCAGGCGGTCCACCGCGCCCTTGGCCGCGAACTGGGCCGCGCCGAGGCCCTCCACCACGTAGCCGCGGATCACCTGGCCCGTGTCCTCCATGCCGCGGAGGACCTTGTAGATCCCGGAAAACCCGCCCGTGACGCGTTCGGTGTCGAGCGCGCCGCGGGTCAGGACGCCGTGGCGCTCCAGGAACGCCTCCGTCCGCGCGTGGGCGCGGCGGGTGGCGTCGGTTTCCCGTGGTGGGGTCAGTGCCCAGCGGCCCGCGACCGTCGGCGGCCCGGACCGTGACGGCATCGGGGGCCGCCCCGCCCGCAGCCGTGCGTAGCGGCCGCGCGGGGCCTGGCGTCGTGGCTTGTGGGCGCCGTGTCCGGCGACCTGGGCGCGCAGCGGGCCCAGGGTGTCGCCCGTGACCAGGCCCGCCCAGACCAGGTCCCACAGCGCCGCCACGACTTCGGCGTCGTTCGGGGCCTTGTCCACCAGTACCGTCGCGCGGTCCACCAGCTGGCGGAAGAACAGCGCGCCACCCTCCAAAGTGGACACGATGGCGTCGTGCAGTGGCCCGGTCGGGATGTCCTCGACGACTTCGGGCAGCAGGAGGTCGGCGACGTCGGTCGGGGCGAGGGCGATCCAGCCGTCGCCGCCGGACAGGGCGCCGCAGCCCGCCCACGTGACCTCGCCCGCCGTGGTCAGCTCGTCGAGCAACGCGGGGGTGTAGCCCGGCAGCCGGCCGGGCAGGATCAGCGACTCCACCGCGCTCGCCGGCAACGGTGCCCCGGCGAGCTGCTCGACCACCGACAGCACGTCGTCCGCCGTCGGGGCCGCCCGGACGCGGCCGCCGAACCCGTGCCACGCGGGCAGGAACCGGCCCAGCGCCGCCGGTTCGACCGGCTCGACTTCCGCCCGCAGCTTCGCCAGCGACGCCCGCCGCAGCCGGCGCAGCACCGCCGCGTCGCAGTATTCGACGCCGACGCCGTGGGTTTCCGGATGGCCGACCGGGCTCAGCTCGCCGCGCACCAGGCGGCCTTCGCCGGTCATCCGGTCGAGGACGCCGGTGACGACCGCGGTGCCGAGCCCGAACCGCGCGGCCGCGTCCGCCGCCGCGAACGGGCCCCGGCCGCGGGCGTAGCGCGACAGCAGGTCGCCGAGCGGGTCCGCCACCGGCTCGGTGAACGCCTCGGGCACGCCCACCGGCAACGCGGTGCCCAGCGCGTCGCGCACCCGGCCGGCGTCCTCGATGGCCAGGTACCGTTCCGCGCCACCGATCCGCACCCGGATCGCCCGCCGGGCCGCCTCCAGCTCGGCGAGCCACTCCGCCTGGATCCCGCGCTCCGCGGCCTCCTCGACCGTCAGGTCGCCGATGAACCGCAGCAGGTCCGCGGCGTCCTCGGCCGAGCGTGCGTGCCTGTCGGGATCGAGCCGCTGCAGCGACCGCTCCACTTCGGCGACGGCTTCGGGGTCCAGCAGCTCCCGGATCGCCTCGGTGCCCAGCAGCTCGGCCAGCAGCGCCGAGTCCAGCGACAGCGCCGCCGCCCGCCGCTCGGCCAGCGGTGCGTCGGTCTCGTACAGGAACATCCCGATGTAGCCGAAGAGCAGGCTGCGCGCGAACGGCGACGCGGCCGGCGTTTCGACCTCCACCAAGCGGACCTTCCGCGCCCGGACGTCCGCCATCAGCTCGCGCAGGCCGCTGACGTCGTAGACGTCCTGCAGCACCTCCCGCATCGCTTCGAGCACGACCGGGAACCGCTCGTACTTCGCCGCGACCGAGAGCAGTTGTGACGCGCGTTGCCGTTGCTGCCACAGCGGAGTCCGGCGCCGCGGGTCCCGGCGGGGCAGCAGCAGCGACCGCGCCGCGCACTCCCGGAACCGGGCCGCGAACACGGCCGAGCCACCGACCTCGGCGACGATCAGCTGCTCGACCTCCTCGGGGTCGAGCAGTACGTCGTCGGCGCCGATGGTGACCTCGCCGCCGTCGGCGTCCAGCGCGTCCGGCAGCCGCAGGACGATGCCGTCGTCGGAGTGCGCGACCTGGGCGTCGACCCCGCGGTTTTCCCGCAGCCGGGCGGCGATCGCGAGGGCCCACGGCGCGTTCACCTGCGCGCCGAACGGCGAGTGCACCACGATGCGCCAGTCGCCGAGCTCGTCGCGGTAGCGTTCCAGCAGGATCGTCCGGTCGTTCGGGACGTGCCGGGTGGCGGCCTTCTGCTCGGCCAGGTAGGCGAGCAGGTTGTCGCACGCCCGCTCGTCCAGGCCCGCCGCCTCGGCCCGCTCGCGCGCCTTCACCTCGTCCGAAGTGGACAGTTCGCGGACGAACTTCCCCAGCGCCCGGCCCAGTTCCAGCGGACGGCCCGGCGCGTCGCCCTTCCAGAACGGCATCCGCGCCGGTTCGCCCGGCGCGGGCACCACGATGACGCGGTCGTGCGTGATGTCGGTGATCCGCCACGACGACGTGCCGAGCAGGATGGTGTCGCCGACGCGCGACTCGTACACCATCTCTTCGTCGAACTCGCCGACGCGCGAACCGGGCTTGTCGTCCGCGCCCGGGGTCATGACGGTGAACAGGCCGCGGTCCGGGATCGTGCCGCCCGACGTGACGGCCAGCCGCTGCGCGCCGGGCCGGCCGCGCAGCTCGCCGCCGATGCGGTCCCAGGTGATCCGCGCCCGCAGCTCGCCGAACTCCTCGCTCGGGTAGCGGCCGGCGAGCATGTCGAGCACCGCGTGCAGGGCGTCGTCCGGCAGCGCGGCGAACGGCGCCGCCCGCCGGACCAGCGCCGCCAGGTCCGGCACCGTCCACGGTTCCAGTGCCACCATGGCGACGACGTGCTGCGCCAGGACGTCCAGGGGGTTGCGCGGGTAGCGGACCGCTTCGATCGCCCCGCTCGCCATCCGCTCCGCGACGACCGCGCAGGAGACGAGGTCACCGCGGAACTTGGGGAACATCACCCCGGACGACACCGCACCGACCTGGTGCCCGGCCCGGCCGACGCGCTGCAGGCCGGACGCCACCGTCGGCGGCGCCTCGATCTGCACCACCAGGTCGACCGCGCCCATGTCGATGCCGAGCTCCAGCGACGACGTCGCCACCACGCACGGCAGCTGCCCGGACTTCAGCGACTCCTCGACGTGCGTGCGCTGCTCCCGCGACATCGACCCGTGGTGGGCCCGGGCGATCACCGGCGGCGCACCGGTGCTCACGCCGGACTGCGCGATGGCTTCGGCGGGGAACGTGTCGGCCGGGGTGAGCTCGGTCTGCTCGGCGGCGAGCTCGTTGAGCCGGGCGGTGAGCCGTTCGGTGAGCCGGCGCGAGTTGGCGAAGACGATGGTCGAGCGGTGCGCGCGGATCAGGCTCAGCACCCGCTCCTCGACCGCCGGCCAGATCGACGGCCGCTGGACGGGGTTGCCGGCCATCTCTTCGAGGGTGCCCAGCCCGCCCGGCGCGATGTCCCCGGGTGGGAACGCCTCGGTCAGCGACTCCAGTGATTCCAGCGCGTCGAGCGGGCTCGGCGCCGGGCCGCTGCGGGGCGCGTCGAGGTTGCTCATGTCCTCGACCGGGACCTCGACGCGGACCTCGATGGTCTTCGCCAGCTTCGGCTGGACCACGCGCACCGGGCGGCCGCCGGCCAGGAACGCGCTCACCTCGTCGATCGGGCGGACCGTCGCCGACAGGCCGATCCGCTGCGCCGGCTTCGGGAGCAGTGCGTCCAGCCGCTCCAGCGAGAGCGCGAGGTGCGCGCCACGCTTGCCGCCGGCGACCGCGTGCACCTCGTCGACGATCACGGTCTCGACACCGCGCAGCGACTCCCGCGCCGACGACGTGAGGATGAGGAACAGCGACTCCGGCGTGGTCACCAGCACGTCCGGCGGGGTCTTGGCGAACGTGCGGCGCTCGGCGGCGGTGGTGTCGCCGGTGCGCATGCCCACCTCGATCCCCGGCACCGGGAGCCCGAGCCTGCGGCTGGCCTGCGAGATGCCGGCGAGCGGGGCCCGCAGGTTCCGCTGGACGTCGACCGCCAGGGCCTTCAGCGGCGAGACGTAGAGGATCCGGCAGCGTTTCGTCGCCTCCGCCGGCGGTGGCTCCACGGAGAGCCTGTCCAGCGCCCAGAGGAACGCGGACAGCGTCTTGCCGGACCCGGTGGGGGCGACGACGAGGGCGTGCTCGCCCGCGTGCGCGGCCCGCCAGGCCCCTTCCTGCGCCGCGGTGGGCGCGGCGAAGGCTCCCGCGAACCAGTCGCGGGTCGCGGGGGAGAAGAGGTCGAGCACGTCGGTTGCCACGTCATTCATGATGCGCGGCACCACCGACAATTTCGGAGCCGCCGGCCAGGATCACGCTCTGGGCGAACTGCGGGAACACGACGTCGACCCGGGGCTCGTCGGTGATCAGCCGGTAGTCGCGGTCGAGCGGTGTCCAGTACGAAAAAGGGGCCTGGTCCAGCTTGGAGTGGTCGGCCAGCACGTACGCCTCGCCGCCCGCGTGGAGCATCGCGTGCTTGACCACCGACTGCTCCAGTGACGGGCAGCACAGGCCGCGGTCCGCCACCAGGCCGTCCGCACCCAGGAACACCCGGTCGGGTGAAATGTGCCTCAGCTGGGCCAGCACGCTCTCGCCGAGAATCGCCTCGCCGGGGTGCCGCAGGCGGCCGCCGAGGACGACGAGGTCGATCCCGGCGAAGCCCGCGAGCTCGCGGATCGCGGTGACGCCGTTGGTCACCACGGTCAGCCCCTCGCGGTGGGCGAGGTGGCGGGCGAGCCTGCCCGTGGTCGTGCCGGCGTCGAGCAGCACCACTTCGCCGTCCTGGACGAGCGCGGCGGCCTCGCGGGCGATGACGTCCTTGGCCGCCGCGTGCTCCCGGTCCTTCTCGCGCGGACTGCGTTCGGTGTCGAGCGCGCCGCCGTAGGTGCGGACGACGTGCCCGGCATCGGCCAGCGACGCGAGGTCGCGGCGGATCGTCGACTCGGAGACGCCGAACTCTTCGGCCAGCTCCGCGATGCCGCCGGAGCCGTCGCGGACGGCTTCCAGGAGCATCGCGCGCCGGTCACGGGTGCCTGGTCGCGGCTGGGACATGCGCCGACCCTTCCACAGTCACGGGTTTCAGCCCGAAGAACGCCAGCCCGGCGGCCACGGCGAGGAACGCGGCCAGTACGACGAACCCGGTGGTCGCGGTGCCGGTGACGTCGGTGAGCCAGCCGACCAGGTAGGGGCCGGCGAACCCGCCGAGGTTGCCGAGCGCGTTGATCAGGCCCATCGCCACGGCGACGACCTCGATGCCGAGGACCCGGCCGGGGATCGCCCAGAACGGCCCGTACGGCATGTACAGGCCGGTTGCCACCACGCAGAGCAGGAGCAGCTGCACGGCCGCCGGCCAGTGCACGAGGTTGCCCAGCAGCAGCCCGGCGATGGCGACCAGCAGCGGCGCCGTGACCGCGAGCCGCCGGTTGCCGGTGCGGTCGGACCACTGCGCGCACGCGACCATCCCGGCCAGCGCCAGCACGTACGGCACGGCCGACAGGAAGCCGACGGCGGTGGCCGAGCCGCCGGTCATCGTCTTCACCACCGACGGCAGCCACAGGGAGAAGCCGTAGAAGCCGGTGATCCAGAAGAAGTAGACGCCGACCAGCAGCAGCACCTGGCGGTTCGCGAGCGCCTGCCGGTACCCCTGCTTCGCGAACGCCGGCTTCGCGTCTTCTTCGGCTTGCAAGGTGGTTTCGAGGTACTCGCGTTCCGCCGGCGAGATCCACCTGGCCTGCGCCGGCCGGTCGGCCACCGCGAACCACCAGACGGCCGCCCACACCAGCGGCGGCAGCCCTTGCAGGACGAACACCCAGCGCCAGGACATGTGGTCGAGCATGAACCCGGACAGCGGCGACATGAGGATCGCCGAGATCGGCAGGCACGTCATCCACAGCGCGTTGGCCCGTGCCCGTTCGGCCTGCGGGAACCAGGACGCCAGCAGGATCAGCACCGCCGGCCACACGCCGCCCTCGAACAGGCCGAGCAGCAGCCGGGCCAGGTACAGCTGGGTTTCGTTCCGCACCAGCCCGCACAGCACCGCCGCGACCGCCCACGCGATCATCAGGATCAGCACGGTCCTGCGGGCGCTCCACTTCGCCGCCAGGACCGCCGCCGGGATCTGCAGCACGAGGTAGCCGACGAAGAAGATGCCGCTCGCCAGGCCCTTCGCGCCGGCGGACAGCGGGAAGTCGGCGCCGATGTAGGGCAGGATCACCGCGACGTTCGTGCGGTCGAGGTAGGCCAGCATGTACATGACCACCGCGACCGGGATGACGTACGCCCAGCGCTTGCCGGGGATCATCGGACCCCCGGCGGGTAGATGACGGGCAGTTTCCGCGCGTACGGCGCCAGGGTGGCCGCGGCCTTGAACGCCGCCCGCATGGTGCCGTGCGACGCCCGGCCGGTGCCGGCGATGTCGAACGCCGTGCCGTGGTCGACCGACGTGCGCAGGATGGGCAGGCCGACCGTCACCGACACCGTGCCGTCGAAGTCGTACGTCTTCGCGGCGATGTGGCCCTGGTCGTGGTAGAGCGAGAGCACCCCGTCGAACCGGCCTTGAATCCCTTGGTGGAACACGGAATCCGCGGGGATCGGGCCGACCACGTCGAGCCCGGCCACCCGCGCGGCGGCCACGGCCGGGGCGATCGCGATGATCTCCTCGTCGCCGAACTTGCCGTTTTCCCCGCCGTGCGGGTTGAGCGCCGCCACGGCCAGTCTCGGTTTCTCGGTGCCGAACACCTCCAGCGCGGTGTACGCCTCCCGGATCGCGTGCTCGATGTTCTCCCGCGTGATCTGGTTGATCGCTTCGCGCAGCGAGAGGTGCCGGGTGGCGAAGAAGATCTTCAGCCCGGAGACCCAGAACATCGTGTTGAACCGGGTCGACCCGGTCAGCTCGCCGAGCATTTCGGTGTGCCCGAGGTGCTGCGAGCCTGCCGCCCAGATGGCCTCCTTGTTGATCGGCGCGGTCACCACCGCGTCGACCTCACCGGCCAGCGCGAGCCGGGTGGCGACCTCGATCGCGCCGACGGCGGCGGCGCCCGCCGTCGCGTTGACCTCGCCCCACGGCAGGTCTTCGGTGACCACGCCGAGGTTGAGCACGTCGATCACACCGGTGGTGAAGCGCGCGTCGGCGACCGTGGCGATCGGGTTGATCTCCAGGTGCAGGCCCAGGTGCCGGACCAGGCGCTCCAGGACGATCGCGTCGCCCACCGCCACCCCGCGCGCCAGCTGGAGAGCTTCCGGCTCGGCGAGGGTCTTGAGGGTGATCTCCGGGCCGATGCCGACGGGGTCGCCGAGGGTGACGGCGAGGACGGGGAGGTCGCTCACGGGGTTCTTCCTTCCGGTGGCCGGGACGTGGTTCAGGTGTGTGGTGGCGAGGCGTGCCGGGTGCCTGAGTTCTTCACCGGAACCTCTCGATTGCGCGATCTGTGCAACTCTTATGACCGAACTGTGCAACTAGGATGCACCTTGATCACCATCCGCGTCAAGGAGCAGTGACTTTCCCGGGTCCGCACGCACGGTGACCGCGCGCATGGCAGCATCACCGCGGGCGCCGTTGGGGCGTGTTTTCGCGAAGGGGAGTGCTGTGCGGATCCTGTCGGTGGACCTCGGGACGTCGAACACCGTCGCCGTGCTTTCGGCGCACGGGATGCCGCCCCGGGTCGTCGAGGTGGACGGCTCGGCCAACATGCCGTCGGCGGTGTTCGCCACCGAAGAGGGCACGATCATGGTCGGCCGCGACGCCGAGCGCCGCGCCCGGCTCGACCCGACGCGCTTCGAGCCGAACCCCAAGCGCCGCATCGACGAGCAGACCCTGCTGCTCGGCACCGACGTCGTCCCGGTGACCGACGCGCTGGCCGCCATCCTGCGCCGCGTGCTCGAAGAGACCTCCCGCCAGCTCGGCGGCGAGCAGCCCGACGAGGTCCGGCTGACCCATCCCGCGCAGTGGGGCCAGACCCGCCGCAACGTGCTGCTGTCCGCCGCCCGGCTCGCCGGGATGGGCCCGAACATCCTGCTGGTCCCCGAGCCGGTGGCCGCCGCGGCGCACTTCGCGTCGTTCCCCGGCAAGTCGCTCGCGCCCGGGCAGGCGCTCGCCGTCTACGACCTGGGCGCGGGCACCTTCGACGTCGCGGTCGTCGGCGCCACGCAGAACGGGTTCACCGTCCTCGCCGAGGACGGCCTGCCCGATCTCGGCGGCCTCGACGTCGACCAGGCGCTGATGGTGCACGTCGGGCGCGAGGTCTCGCACTCGGACCCGCAGCGCTGGCAGCGGCTGCTGCGCCCGGAGTCCACCGGCGACCGGCGCACCCGGCGCGCGCTGCAGGAGGACGTCAAGGCGGCCAAGGAGGCCTTGTCGCGGCACCCGCAGACCGAGGTGCCGATGCCCGAGCCGTTCAAGGACGTCCTGGTCACCCGCGGCGAGCTGGAAGGCCTGGTCCGCCCGGCGATGCTGCGCAGTGTCGAGCTGCTGTCGCGGACGCTGCGGTCGTCCGGGCTGACCCCGGACCGGCTGGCCGGCATCTACCTCGTCGGCGGGTCGAGCAGGCTGCCACTGGTCGGCACCATGATCGCGGAGAAGCTCGGCGTCGTGCCGGGCAGCCTCGACCAGCCGGAGACGGCCGTCGCGCTCGGCGCGCAGCACGTGGCCCGCGACGGGCTGTCCGTGCGCACCCAGAACGTCGAAGGCGCGGTGGCCGCGGGGGCGCCGCCGCACCGCCCGCAGTACGCGCCGCAGCCGCCTCCGCCGCAGTACCCGGGGTACGCGCCGGCGAACTTCCCGCCGAGCGGCCCGCAGCCGGTGCCGTCGAACTTCCCGGCGTATTCGCCGGCACCGGAGAAGGCCGAGCCGAAGGCGGGCGGGAAGAAGAAGCTGCTGATCGGGATCGCGGCCGCGGTCGTCGTCGCGCTCGCGGCGGGCCTCACGATCTTCCTCACGTCGTCGTCCTCGGTGCCGACCTACACCGCGGACCAGTGCAAGACGCCGGGCCAGGCGGACGACAAGGGCTTCACCGGCTGCCTGCGCCAGCTCGCCGGGAAGATCGCCGACACCGGCGACTGCAAGCGGGGCATGGGCAACGGGCCGGCGGCGCCGGCGCAGAGCCTGGGGGCCGCCTCGACGTGCTCGGCACCGGGCCGCGCGGGCACCCAGGTGACCTACGTCCACGGCGACAGCGCCGCGGCGCTCAAGCAGTACACCGACGGCCTGCTCGCCTCGGCGGGCGGCGACCGCACCGAGGCCGACTGGGGCGGCAACGGGCTGAAGGGGCACTACTCGTCGGCCGCGGGGAAGACGTCGGCGGTGCTCGTGTTCACGGTGGCGGACCGGCCCCTGGCCGGGTTCATCTACCAGCTGAACACGAGTGAGCAGGCGGCGGCGACCACGCCCGGCACGCTGGCCGACTACTTCGAGGCGAGCGTCCAGCCGGGTCAGTAGCCGTCGCGCCCGCTGGTTAGAGTGGGCTCGATGCGAATCACGGTTTTCCGGCGGCTGATGGCCGAGGAGTTCGGCTCCGGCCGAGCTCAGGTGCTGGCCAGGGACCACGTCCTGAGCGGGCTCGGCGGCCGCACCGTCGACCAGGCGCTGACCGCAGGAATCCCGGCGAAGGAGATCTGGCGCGAGGTCTGCGACGCCTTCGACGTGCCGGCCGAACGACGCTGACCTGCGGTTGTGGGAGTGCGCACCGACCCGGGCGGGCGAAAATCCTACCGCAAGGGTGTGTCGCTGCCGACCTCGAACAGGTGTTCGTCTAAGGTGTTGTCCACATCGGGTCCAGCGATCCACAGATTGGGCGCCGCGCCTGGAATTGTCGGTCCCCGCCGCTAGCGTCGGACCGGACAGCTGAAGAACCGACACAGAGAGCCCCTGACAGGGCTCCGACCAGCGAGGTGGACTTTCCATGCCTGCAGCACCCGACAAGGACAAGGCGCTCGAGCTCGCGCTCGCACAGATCGACAAGCAGTACGGCAAGGGCTCGGTGATGCGCCTCGGCGAGGACACCCGGCCGCCCATCGCCGTGATCCCCACCGGCTCGATCGCCCTCGACGTCGCGCTCGGCATCGGGGGGCTGCCCCGCGGCCGGGTCGTCGAGATCTACGGCCCGGAATCCTCCGGTAAGACCACGGTCGCGCTGCACGCGGTCGCGAACGCGCAGCGCGCCGGCGGCATCGCGGCGTTCATCGACGCGGAGCACGCGCTCGACCCGGAGTACGCGAAGAACCTCGGCGTCGACACCGACGCGCTGCTCGTGTCGCAGCCGGACACGGGTGAGCAGGCCCTCGAGATCGCGGACATGCTGATCCGCTCCGGCGCCCTCGACATCCTGGTCATCGACTCCGTGGCCGCGCTCGTGCCGCGCGCGGAAATCGAAGGCGAGATGGGTGACTCGCACGTCGGCCTCCAGGCCCGCCTGATGAGCCAGGCGCTGCGGAAGATCACCGGTGCGCTGTCCAACTCCGGCACCACCGCGATCTTCATCAACCAGCTCCGCGAGAAGGTCGGCGTCATGTTCGGCTCCCCGGAGACCACCACCGGTGGTAAGGCGCTGAAGTTCTACGCGTCGGTCCGCCTGGACGTCCGCCGCATCGAGACCATGAAGGACGCCGGCGAGGCGGTCGGCAACCGGACCCGCGTCAAGATCGTCAAGAACAAGGTGGCCCCGCCCTTCAAGCAGGCCGAGTTCGACATCCTGTACGGCCAGGGCATCTCCCGCGAGGGCTCGCTCATCGACATGGGTGTCGATCAGGCCATCGTGCGCAAGTCGGGCGCCTGGTACACCTACGAGGGCGACCAGCTCGGCCAGGGCAAGGAGAACGCGCGCCGGTTCCTGCGCGACAACCCGGACATCGCCAACGAGATCGAGAAGCGCATCAAGGAGAAGCTCGGCATCGGGCCGCAGCTCGACGCGGACGCCGTCGAGGCGGTTCCGGCGCCGGTCGACTTCTGATCGTCCGGCGTGGGTGAGCCCACCGTGGTCCAGGTCCACGGTGGGCGTGAAGATGAGGAGTGACTCAGGTGGCCAGGGCGCCCAAGGTGCTGCCGGCCGAGCTTCCTCCTGAGGAGCGGTACAAGAAGGCCAAGGAGATCTGCTTCGATCTCCTGGCTGCTCGTCCGCGCACCCAGGAGGAGCTGCGGCAGGCGTTGCACCGCAAGGGGTTCGACGAGGAGACCTGCGAGACCCTGCTCGGCAAGCTCGACCGGGCCGGGCTGGTCAACGACGCCGAGTTCGCGGAACTGTGGGTGAAGTCCCGGCACGCGAACCAGGGCCTGTCCCGCACGGCGCTGGTGGCCGAACTGCGGCGCAAGGGCGTCGACGGCGAGGTCGCCGCGCAGGCGGCCGGCGAGGTCGACCGCGAGTCCGAGGAGCAGATGGCCAGGGAACTGGTCCGCAAGCGCCTCGGGTCGCTCGGCAACGTCGACGAACAGACCGCCCTGCGGCGGCTGCTCGGCTTCCTCGCGCGCAAGGGCTACCCACAAGGACTCGCCTACACCGTGATCAGGGAAGAACTCCGCGCGTACGGCGCGGAGTCCACCCTGCTCGACGACGCCGTCATCGACTGACGGTCGCCAGCCACAGGACCGTCGAGCAGCCCGGCGGGTCCGGGGCAGAGCGAAGTCAGCGTAGGAGATGATGACCCGGCTGCTCACGGACCGAGATGCCGAGCCTAAGGGATCACGCTGATCTGCAGCGGTATGTTCGCGGACGTCAGTGAGATCGCAGCGGACACCAGGGCTGATCGTGCGAAGGTGAAGAGGGTGCTCGGCAGAAGCGGCTTGTCGGATCGATGAATCGCGTATACCAACCCCTCAGGCCTGGAGCCGAGCGTATCGGCTCTGGCGGGGTCCTGCTCTCGGACCAGTTCGACGAACTCGGTCCACGTGGCCGGATCGTTGAGGCTCTCAACGGCCACCAGGCCTTGGGCGAAAAGGTGACTGAGGACAGAGGAGCCAGTCCCGCTACTGACCTTCTTCACGTGGACGAGAAAGTTGTCGGGACCCAGCAGATCGCAGGTTTCGAACCCTTGTGGATGAACCCTCGTTCTGAGCAACTTGCGATCGAGACACAGGAAACGGTCGTCCACCGCAGGGACGTATCCGTTGTAGTCGCGTTCGTGCACTGAGTTGGTCGTGGAGCTGAGCGGGGCCATGTTCCAAGCTGGAAGTGTCCATGTCGGAGTGTTCGCGAACGCCTCGGTGACGATCCGGTCCACGTGCCGGAGGTACTTGTCGCCGAGTCGGTACCAATCGCCGTCGAGAAGGATGTAGCGACACGTGGGATCGATGATCTCGGCAGCCATCCAATGGAGCGCACTGACATTTCCGCCGAGAGATTTGCCGGTTTCGTCAAGGCCTTCGATTGTGCTGGTGCGTAGTGTCCGGAGCTGGTCCCCGGTGGGCTGGCTCACGACCCCCGAGCGGAGGTCATCGATGCCGAGGTCATCAGTGTCGATCCGAACGCTTCCGACGTGGCCTCGGTAGATGCGAACATCCGGACCGTCGTAGTACCTCGCAGGATAGGCGATGCCTACTTCGCCGCGATCCGGATCTGGATGCGCAAGCAGGTCGACCACGGTCGAATCGAGTAGATCCCGCAGATCGTGTCCGGGTGCAAGACGGCGTACCCATTGCAGCGGCTCCAGCCGATCGCGAACCTTCAACTGGGCGACGACCTGAGTCAACTCGCGCAAGTCCGACGTCAGAGATTCCCCTTGGATGCCCAGGGGAAGCTGGACCCCGTCGCCGCACTCCAAGTTGAGTCGGAAGTTCCGGTAGTTGCCGCGTTGTCGGACGTAGGCAAGGTCGACCGTGATGTCGCCGTGCACCTTGCCGCTGAGCTTACGCACCAGTTCGGCGTGTTCTCTCAGGCCGAATGCCCAGAGACCTTGGCCGCCAGGGACCATGTTCTGGTCGACTCTTGCCTTGGCGCTGAGCGCCCACCGTGTAATGCGACGGATCTCGTCGGGATCAAGCAGCCGGACTGCTACGTCGAGGCCGAACTCGCGGTCGAGCTTGCTGTCTCGCAGGTATCGCCACCCGTGCCCGAAGGTCAGTGCGTAGTTGATGTCGTCAATCCGAAGGAACAGGGCGGCGGAGGCGGTAGCGCTGGTGAAGCCGAGGTCAATCCCGGTCAACGAAGTGATCGCCGGAACCCACTCCACCACGTCCGCCGGTGACTCACCTGAAATCAACAGGCCCGGTATCGAACCGACTCGAACTTCGTGGTGGGTGAACCTCTCCGCCGTGTCCTCGAGAATCTTCAGCGCGGCGAGTTCCTGCAGGGAGTCGGCCGGATACATCCGGTACAGGCTCATCTTGCGTGTCGGGAATGAGTTCGGCTCGTCTGCTCCGATCGGGTGCTCGGTCATCCAGGGATCGATAGCAACGTCGGCTGTTCAAGTCCATGGTTTCCGAGAGGTGTTCACCCGGTCGGCTCACGGGTGAGACTCCGCAGTTATCCAAAGTGGACATATAGGGGTCATTTTCTGGAAAATCCGAGGACTCGGCTCTAGGTTTCGGAGTCTGATTCCGCGCCGAAGTTCCGATCCGTGGCAACGACACTCCATTCAGGCGGTATGAAGTGCAGTCACGGTGGCGGTGTCAAAGGGAAGTAGCGGACACCTTCTCCCGCCGCGCGGCGGGACGGCGGTCCGAGCGGTGCTTGCGGACAGCCAGCAGCAGCACCGCGAGCAACCCCATCGCCACGCACGTCACCACGGTCGTCAGTACCAGGAACTCGGCCAGCTGCCCGGCCGCCAGGGACGCGCCCAGTGCCACCGCCACCAGCGCGCACACCGCCCTGTCCACAATGGACTCCATGGACAGCAGGGTCGCGCGGTAACGGGAGTCCGGGATGGAGTCGTTCAGCAGCTGCTTCTGGACCGGGAACGCGATCCCCGTCGCCACCGCGAACACGCACAACAGCACCACCGCCGGGAGGGCGCCCACGAACACGATCACGCCGAGGCACAGGGCCATCACGATCGTCAGCGTGAACACCGATCCCACCGGGCCGATCGCGCGGCGGAGGCGGTGGGGGCGGGCCGCGCCCAGTGCCTCGAACACCGTCATCGCGGCCAGGACCGCGCCGAACCAGTTCACCGAGAGCGCCTTCGACTCCAGGATCGGCTGGAACAGGTTCACCTGGCAGATCCGGACCAGCGTGAACATCGCGACGCCCTGCACCATCAGCAGCACCAGCCACCGGGACGTGCGCAGCGTCCACAGCGCGCCGCCGACTCCGGCCAGCAGGGACGCCGTCTTGTCGGTCACCCGGCGGCCGCCGGGGATCGGGGGGAGCTTGCCCGCGAACGCGAGCGCGATGGCCGCGTTGATCGCCGTCAGCCAGTACGGGGAGGGGAGGCTCCACGTCATCAGCAGGCCGATCACCGGCCAGAACACGATCTTGCCGACCAGGCTGTACGCGCGGCCGACGCCTTCCACGCGCAGGTAGTGTTCGCCCGCGCCGGAGGCGTTCAGGTACTCGTACAGGTACGCGCTCTGCGCGCCGGACACCAGCGAGCGTGCCAGGGCAATCAGGATGAAGTGTGTCAGGAATCCCGCGTACGAAGCCAGGAACACCGGCACCAGGTTGGCCGCCACCAGCACTCCGGCGCCCGCGGCCAGCGAGGTGCGGTAGTCGAAGCGGTCGGCGATCATCCCGGTCGGGATCTCCAGCAGGCAGAACACGATGTAGTAGATGCTCTGGATGCCGAAGATCTCGCCGTCGGACAGCCCGGCCAGCTTCTGGTACGCGTAGAAGATCGGCACCCACAGCAGCAGGCCGAAGAAGAACTGGAACCCGTAGGTCAGCCGGACAGCGCGCTGAACGGCGGGTTCCGCGGGCAGGCGAAGGCCCAGCATGGTCGTTTTCTCCCGGAAAGGTCAGGCCGAATAGGGGCGCAGCTGCACGAGGTGGAGGTGCTCGCCGTCGGCGAGCCACTCGATGTCCACCGGCGAGTCGAACGTGTAGTCGGGCGAGAAGTGGCCCTGCAGCAGGCGGCCGGCGATCGCCAGCCGCTGCAGCCGGCCGTGCGCGGCTGCGTCGAGGTCCGCGGGCGCGTCGCCCAGCGACACCGTGCGGCCGCCGCCCTCGACCGTCGAATACAGGTACTGCATCGGCAGGGCCGAGCCGTCGACGACGTCCGTCACGCGCGGGGACACGTTGACGTACACCGTGCGGAAGTCGGCGCGGTTCATCGGGTTCGTCGTCACCAGCACTCCGCCGAAGTCCGCGGCGACCTGCTCCTGGATCACCACGCCCATGTAGCACTCGTCGAGGGAGATTCCGGCCTGCTGCCGCAGCCGGACGCTGCGCACCGACACCAGCGACGCCCAGACCTCCTTCACGCTGGCGAAGATCCGCTCGGCCGTGGTGACGTGGTTGTGCGACTCGTAGATCCCGGCGGCCGAAAACCCGGCGAGGTCTTCGGCGTTCGACGAACTGCGCACGACGAACGCCCGCACGCCGGCCAGCTGCGACACCAGCGCCGAGTCGATCTCACCGGCCAGCGCGCCCGGCAGGCGCGCCGAGCGGATCAGGCCCTGCAGCTCGACGCACAGCGGCTCGATCTCGCGCGCGTCCAGCTCGCACGCCATCTTCAGCTTCCCGATGGCCTGCTGGATCCGCGGTGACGACTCCAGGAACCGCCGTTGCAGCGAGAACGGCAGCGCGATGCCGCGCGGGACGCGGACGTGCTCGTCGAGCAGCCGGCGGGCCGCGGCGCCCAGATCCGCGTCGAGAGGGACGTCCAGCAGGCGGGCCAGGTACGGCAGCAGGTTGTCCCGCGGCGGCCGCGGCACCTGGTAGAAGCCGAGCAGCCGCTGCGACCCGTGCGCCAGCACGTGGTGCAGCTCGCCGAGGTTGGCCGCCTTGGTGCCGTAGCGGTGGCGGTCGGCCGCGCGCAGCCGCGCGAGGTTGACGATCGGGCTGTGGTCGGCCTCCGGCTGCTCCAGGGTGACGCGCTGGGCGTACCAGGACGGCGGCGCCGCGTCGGCCGGCTCCTCGACCTCCCGCAGCGTCAATGCCTGGGCGTCGACCGTGTACTCGACCCACTTGCCGTCGAGCCCGCGGCGCTCGACCTCGGCCAGCGCGCCGAGCTGGACGGCGTTCGGGATCTGCCAGCCGGTGGCGAGGACGTTGGTGTGGGACAACGGCGTCGTGTGCCGGGCGTTGACGATCCCCGCCAGCCGGGGGATGTCGTCGGGTACGCGGTCCATCACGATGATGTCGGTCCAGTCCAGCGTCGCGGCCCGGTACTCGGCCTCGGTGTGGAACGCCCGCACTCGCCCGGTGGCCGTGCCCGGGTTCAGCGGCACGAACGGCGCCGTGGAGAACAGCTCGTGCGCGAACACCCGCGGCAGCTCGCCCGCCGGGATCTCCCGGACGATCCGCTCCTGCAGCTGGTTGGCCGGCTTGAACAGCAGCGGCAGCGCCGGGTCGACGTACCGCGCGACGAAGGCGTGGAACTCCCGGATCAGCTCGGCCGGCATCGTGTCGACCTCGACCGTTTCCAGCGAAAACATCTGCGGGTGCAGCGCGAGAATGCCGAGCAGGAACCGGCGGTCCGGCGCGTGGTAGAAGGCCTCGTTGTAGGAGTCGATCTCGGCGCGCACGCGTTCTTCGCCGATCCCGAGGATCTCTTCGCCGATATAGATCGCGTGAAAGGAATGTCGCGCGTTGTTCAGGAAGTGGATCTTCGCCTGTTCGCGGTCGACCACGACCTTGACGAACGAATAGCCGCCGAGGGTGCCGCCGAGCTGGTGAAGTGCGGACACCGAAAGGCGTTCGCCGACGAGTGCGGCAACGGTCTCGGGGGCAGGACTGGGCGCGACCACGCTGGTCAGGGACACGTATTCTCCTCGCTGGAAACAGCGAAGAGAAACGATAACAGGCAGGTAAATAACCCACCAGGGCGGTGAATGCGCCGTTCAGTGGAACGCATGACCGGCGCCACACCCGCTCGGAGCACCGTTCCAGCGCGCTGGAACGGTGCTCCCGCAATGCGGACGCGCATTCCGCCGTTCGAGTACGGAAATGACGCGGAGTGATCTCGGCTACAGGGCCGCGACTACAGAGCCGCGGCCTCCGCGGCCAGCTTCTCGATCGTGGCGGGGTCGAGCGAGGCCGTCAGCCACGAGCCGCCGATGCAGCCGACGTTCGGCAGCGCCAGGTACGACGGCGCGGACGCCACCGTGATCCCGCCGGTGGGGCAGAAGCGCAGGGACGGCAACGGCCCCGCGATCGACTTCAGGTACGCGACGCCGCCGGACGCCTCCGCCGGGAAGAACTTCAGCGCCGACAGCCCGCGCTCGGCCAGCCGCATCGCCTCCGACACCGTGCTCGCGCCGGGCAGGAACGGCAGCCCGGTCTCGAAGCACGCGTCGACGACCGCGTCCGTGCAGCCCGGTGTCACGAGGAACTTCGCGCCCGCGTCGGCCGCCTGCTTCGCCTGGTCCGGCGAGACGACCGTGCCGGCGCCGATGACGATGTCCGGCACCTCCGCGGCGACGCGCTCGATCGCCGACAGCGCCGCCGGCGTGCGCAGGGTCAGCTCGATGACCCCGATCCCGCCGGCGAGCAGGGCCCGGGCCGTGGGCACCGCGTCGTCGGCGTCGTCGATCACCACGACGGGCATCACGGGGGACAGCTCGAGCAGGTCCTGACCGGTGGTCACTGACCGACCTCCTGTGTTGTGAAAGCGGGTGTTCCGAAGTGCTCCGGAGTCAAGCCGCCGAACACCGAAGCGCCCTGGTCGGCGGGGCCGACCGCGCGGCGCAACGCGGCGAACAGCTCTCGGCCGGTGCCGGTCCAGGATGCTTCGGACGGCGGCGCGTCCACAAGCGCACGCCGGGCGAGTTCTTCGTCACCGACGAGCACGTCGAGGGAGCCCGAAGTCGCGTCCAGCCGGATGACGTCGCCGTCCGCGATACGCGCGATCGGGCCGCCCGCCGCGGCTTCCGGCGTCACCTGGATGGCGGCCGGGATCTTGCCCGACGCGCCCGACATGCGACCGTCGGTGAGCAGCGCCACGGCGTACCCGCGGTCCATCAGCACACCAAGAGCCGGCGTCAGGCCGTGCAGCTCCGGCATGCCGTTGGCCTGCGGGCCCTGCTGCCGGATCACCACGACGACGTCGCGGTCCAGCTCGCCGGCGTCGAAGGCGACCTTGAAGTCCTCCTGCGTGGTGAACACCCGGGCCGGCGCCTGGACGACGCGGTGCTCCGGCGCCACCGCGGACACCTTGACCACCCCGCGGCCGAGGTTGCCCTCGACCATCCGCAGCCCGCCGTCCGCGGCGAACGGCCGCCACGCCGGGCGCAGGACCTCCTCGTCGAGGCTGCGGGTGGGGACGTCGCGCCAGACGAGCTCGCCGTCGGACAGGATCGGCTCGGCGCGGTAGCGGTGCAGCCCGAACCCGGCCACCGTGTGGACGTCTTCGTGCAGCAGCCCGGCGTCGAGCAGCGTGCCGACCAGGAACTGGATGCCGCCGGCGGCGTGGAAGTGGTTGATGTCGGCGCTGCCGTTCGGGTAGACCCGCGCCAGCAGCGGCACGACGGCCGAGAGGTCGGAGAAGTCGTCCCAGGTCAGCTGGATGCCGGCGGCCGCGGCGATGGCGACCAGGTGCATCGTGTGGTTGGTCGACCCGCCGGTGGCGAGCAGCGCGATGACGCCGTTGACGAACGCCTTCTCGTCGAGGATCCGCGAGACCGGCGTGTACTCCTCGCCGCGGGACAGCGCGACGATGCGCCGCCCGGCTTCCTCGGTGAGCGCCCGGCGCAACGCCGAACCGGGCTGGACGAAGCTGGCGCCCGGCAGGTGCAGGCCCATCACCTCGACGACCATCTGGTTGGAGTTGGCCGTGCCGTAGAAGGTGCAGGTGCCGGCCGAGTGGTAGGACGCCGCTTCGGCGTCGAGGAGGTCTTCGCGGGTCGCCAGGCCCTCGGCGTAGAGCTGCCGGACGCGCGCCTTCTCCTTGTTCGGCAGGCCCGAGTTCATCGGTCCCGCGGGCACCAGCACGGCCGGGAGGTGGCCGAACGACAGCGCGCCGATCAGCAGGCCGGGCACGATCTTGTCGCACACGCCGAGCAGCAGCGCGGCGTCGAACATGTCGTGCGAGAGCGCGATCGCCGTCGACATCGCGATGACCTCGCGGCTGAACAGCGACAGCTCCATGCCCGCGCGGCCCTGCGTGATCCCGTCGCACATCGCGGGCACCCCGCCGGCGAACTGGGCGACCCCGCCGGCCGAGCGCACGGACTTCTTCAGCCATGCCGGGTATTCCTGCATCGGCTGGTGCGCCGAAAGCATGTCGTTGTAGGAGGACACGATCGCGACGCCGGGGGCTCGGGCAGCCCGCAGTGCCTCCTTGTCGACGCCGTCCATCGCGGCGAAACCGTGCGCGAGGTTGCTGCAGGCCAGGCCGCGGCGCACCGGGCCTTCGGCGTACGCGGCGGCCGTGCGGTCGAGGTAGGCCGTGCGGGTCGCGGCACTGCGCGCGGCGATGCGGGCGGTGACTTCGGCGATGACGGGGTGCAACGATGGGGTCGGGCTCATGTCCGGCTCCGGATCACTGGGGGTGTGGTGGTCCGCGGGACGGCAGCGCTGACGCCTCAGGGTCGTGACACTGGCCACACTACCTCGGGAAAACGCCGAATCAAAATCGATTCAGAAGATCGACCCGCGTGACCCCGATCACCCTCGGAACCGTTAGTGTGCTAGTTGTCACACTGCACGACGCGTGGCACAGCCTTCGAAGGTTGCCTTCGCCGGTTCCCTGCCAGCCCCACCACACGGGAGGCATGATGTCCACCTCCGAGATCGCCGAGCTGCGGCGAACCATCGGCCAGCTCCGGCAGTGCGTCGGCGCACTGCGCTCGCGCTACGGCGACGCGTCGGCGGTGCGCCGGCTCGCCAACGACGTCGAGCGCCTCGACATCGACACCGCGGACCTCGACGGCGTGCCCCTCGCGGTGCCCGCGCAGGCGAAGGCCGCGGAGCGCGTCCCCGTCCCCGACACCCCCTACGACCCGGCGCTGTGGCACGGCGCCGACGACGAAGGCGTCGGCGGCTACAAGCGCGACCAGCGGTGAGCGCACCCGCTGACAACGGCGTCGGCACCGGCGTCCGGGCCCCCAAGCGGGCCCGGATCGCCGAGCGCACCCTCCGCACGGACCGGTGGTGGCTCCAGCCACTGCTGACCGTGCTCGGACTGTCGGCGTTCATCATCTACGCGACGGTCCGGTCGTTCGTGCGCACCGCCTACTGGGTGCCCGACTACCACTACCTGACGCCGTTCTACTCGCCGTGCCTGTCCACCTCCTGCGTCGAGGGCTCGAGCCACTTCGGCCACTGGTTCGGCGACCTGCCCGGGTTCATCCCGCTCGGCTTCGTGGTGCTGCCGTTCCTGCTCGGGTTCCGGCTGACCTGCTACTACTACCGCAAGGCCTACTACCGGTCGGTGTGGTTCTCCCCGCCCGCCTGCGCCGTCGCGGAACCGCACGCCAAGTACACCGGCGAGACGCGGCTGCCGCTGATCATCCAGAACGTCCACCGCTACTTCTTCTACGTCGCGCTGATCGTCTCGCTCGTCAACACCTACGACGCGATCACGGCGTTCCACGGGAAGACCGGCGGCTTCGGGTTCGGGCTGGGCAACATCATCCTGCTCGGCAACGTGATCCTGCTCTGGGCCTACACGCTGTCCTGCCACTCCTGCCGGCACGTGACCGGCGGCCGGCTGAAGCACTTCTCCCAGCACCCGGTGCGCTACTGGATCTGGACGAAGGTCTCGAAGCTCAACACCCGCCACATGACGCTGGCCTGGACGACGCTCGGCACGCTGGTGCTGACCGACTTCTACGTCATGCTCGTCGCCAGCGGCGCGATCTCGGACCTGAGATTCGTCAACTAGCGCCGCATCTTCCCAACCACAGACGTCCCCAGTTCCGAGGTGGAATCTCTTCATGACCGAGGTCGAACGGCACACCTACGACGTGGTGGTGATCGGTGCCGGTGGCGCCGGTCTGCGCGCCGTGATCGAAGCCCGCGAACGCGGCTTCCGCGTCGCGGTCGTGTGCAAGTCCCTGTTCGGCAAGGCGCACACGGTGATGGCCGAGGGCGGGTGCGCCGCCTCGATGGGCAACGCGAACTCGAACGACAACTGGCAGGTCCACTTCCGCGACACCATGCGCGGCGGGAAGTTCCTCAACAACTGGCGGATGGCCGAGCTGCACGCCAAGGAGGCGCCGGACCGCGTCTGGGAGCTCGAGACCTACGGCGCGCTGTTCGACCGCACCGCCGACGGCCGGATCAGCCAGCGCAACTTCGGCGGGCACACCTACCCGCGGCTGGCGCACGTCGGTGACCGCACCGGGCTCGAGCTCATCCGCACGATGCAGCAGAAGATCGTCTCGCTGCAGCAGGAGGACTTCGCCGAGACCGGGGACTACGAGGCGAAGATCAAGGTCTTCGCCGAGTGCACGGTCACCGAGCTGCTCACCACCGAAGGCCGCATCGCCGGCGCGTTCGGCTACTGGCGCGAGAGCGGGCGGTTCGTCCTCTTCGAGGCGCCCGCGGTCGTGCTCGCCACCGGCGGCATCGGCAAGTCGTTCAAGGTGACGTCGAACTCGTGGGAGTACACCGGCGACGGCCACGCGCTGGCCTTGCGGGCGGGCGCGAAGCTGATCAACATGGAGTTCGTCCAGTTCCACCCGACCGGGATGGTCTGGCCGCCGAGCGTCAAGGGCATCCTCGTCACCGAGGGCGTGCGCGGTGACGGCGGCGTGCTGAAGAACTCCGACGGCAAGCGGTTCATGTTCGAGTACGTGCCGGACGTCTTCAAGGGCCAGTACGCGGAAAGCGAAGAAGAAGCCGACCGCTGGTACACCGACCAGGAGAAGAACCGGCGCACGCCGGACCTGCTGCCCCGCGACGAAGTGGCCCGCGCGATCAACTCCGAGGTCAAGGAGGGCCGCGGCTCCCCGCACGGCGGCGTCTTCCTCGACATCGCCAGCCGGCTGCCGGCCGAGGAGATCCGCAAGCGGCTGCCGTCGATGTACCACCAGTTCAAGGAGCTGGCCGACGTCGACATCACCGCGGAGCCGATGGAGGTCGGCCCGACCTGCCACTACGTCATGGGCGGCATCGAGGTCGACCCCGACACGGCGGCGGCGAGCGTGCCCGGCCTGTTCGCGGCCGGCGAGTGCTCGGGCGGCATGCACGGCTCCAACCGGCTCGGCGGCAACTCGCTGTCCGACCTGCTGGTGTTCGGCCGGCGCGCGGGCCTCGGCGCGGCCGAGTACGTGTCCGGTCTCGACGGCAGGCCGGCCGTGCAGGAGTCCGATGTGGACGCGGCGGCGAAGATGGCGCTCGCGCCGTTCGACCCGCCTGCCGGCGCCTCGGCCGAGAACCCGTACACCCTGCACACCGAGCTGCAGCAGTCGATGAACGACCTGGTCGGCATCATCCGCAAGGCGGAAGAGATGGCGCAGGCGCTGGCGAAGCTCGACGAGCTGCGGGAGCGGATCCTGCGGGTCACGGTCGAAGGGCACCGGCAGTTCAACCCGGGCTGGCACCTCGCGATCGACCTGCGCAACATGCTGATGGTCAGCGAGTGCGTCGCGAAGGCGGCGCTGACGCGCACCGAAAGCCGCGGCGGGCACACGCGTGACGACTACCCGGGCATGGAAGCCGACTGGCGCAACAAGCTCCTCGTGTGCTCGGCGACGGCGGGCGACAACCCGGTGGTGCCGGACATCGACGTCGAGGTGAAGGAGCAGGTGCCGCTGCGGCAGGACCTGCTGGAGCTGTTCGAGTTCGGCGAACTCGGGAAGTACTACACCGACTCGGAGCTGGAGACGCACCCGGGGAGCAAGGCATGAGTTACAAAGCGAGTTTCCGGGTCTGGCGCGGCGACGCCGCCGGCGGCGGGCTGCAGGACTTCACGGTGGAGGTCAACGAGGGCGAGGTCGTCCTCGACATCATCCACCGCCTGCAGGCGACCCAGGCCGCGGACCTCGCCGTGCGCTGGAACTGCAAGGCGGGCAAGTGCGGCTCGTGCTCGGCGGAGATCAACGGCCGCCCGCGCCTGCTGTGCATGACGCGGATGTCGACGTTCACCGAGGACGAGGTGATCACGGTGACGCCGATGCGGACGTTCCCGGTGATCCGCGACCTCGTCACCGACGTGTCGTTCAACTACACGAAGGCGCGCGAGATCCCGTCGTTCACGCCGCCGGCGGACCTGAAGCCGGGCGAGTACCGGATGCAGCAGGTCGACGTCGAGCGGTCGCAGGAGTTCCGCAAGTGCATCGAGTGCTTCCTGTGCCAGAACACCTGCCACGTGGTGCGCGACCACGAGGAGAACAAGGAAGCCTTCGCCGGGCCGCGGTACCTGATGCGCATCGCCGAGCTGGAGATGCACCCGCTGGACGTCGCCGACCGCCGGGACGCGGCCCAGGACGAGCACGGACTCGGGTACTGCAACATCACGAAGTGCTGTTCGGAGGTGTGCCCGGAGGGGATCCACATCACCGACAACGCGCTCATCCCGATGAAGGAGCGCGTCGCGGACCGCAAGTACGACCCGATCGTGTGGCTGGGCAACAAGCTGTTCCGCCGGGACAAGTAGTTGCCGCGGCCGGCCGCCGGCTGCGTGGTGCTCGCCGGGGCGCGGGTGTTCGATCCCGAAACCGGCGAGACCACGCGCGCGGACGTGCGGCTGGACGGCTCGCGCATCGCCGAGGTCGGCCGGGGGCTGGACGGCCCGCGCGTCGACTGCTCGGGCGGGTTGCTGATCCCCGGGCTCATCGACTGCCACGTGCACGTGGCCTTCCCGCGGCCCGAGCCGCTGCCGCGCAGTGCTCGGGTGCTCGAAGCCGTGCCGGTGCTGCGGGGGCTGCTGGTGCGCGGGATCACCACCGTCCGGGACGCGTGGGGCGCCGACGCCGGGCACAAGCACGCACTGCGCGCAGGGTGGATCGCCGGGCCCGACCTGCTGATCAGCCTGCGCCAGCTGAGCCCGACCGGCGGGCTCGGCGACGGCTGGGAGCCGCCCGCGGGCGCCGTCGACCACTTCGGTGACCCGTCGCTGCCGGACCCGCTGTTCGACGGGCCGGACGCGGCGCGCGCGGCTGTCCGCCGGATGGTGCGCGCGGGCGCCGACTGGATCAAGGTCGGCGCGAGCGGGGCGATGCGGGCCGTGCGCGAGGGAACGGACGTCCGGCCGACCGACGACGAGCTCGTCGCGCTGGTCGACGAAGCCCGCCGCTGCGGCCGGGACGTCCTGGCCCACGCACACACCTCCGCCGCGGTCGTCTCGGCCGTCCGCGCCGGGGCGCGCAGCGTCGAGCACGGCACCTTCCTCGACGACGACGCCGTGGCCGCGCTCGAGCACGCCTGGTACGTGCCGACGCTCGCGCCGATCAGCGCGGGCGAGTTCGCCGAGACGCACCGGCGTTCGCTTCGCCTCGCGGGGGAAGCGGGTGTCCGCATCGCCGCCGGCTCCGACCTCGCCCCGCGTCCTCATGTCGACTTGACGACCGAGCTGCGGCTGCTGGCCGCGGTGCTCGGCGAGGCGGCCGCCCTGAAGGCGGCCACCACCGAGGCCGCGCGGCTGCTCCGCCTCGACGACGACCGCGGCCGCATCGAGCCGGGGTTGCGTGCCGACCTGGTGCTGCTGGACGGCACGGACCTCGACCTGACGGACCTGCCCGGCCGGACCCGCGCGGTCTGGCACGACGGGAGGCGTGTCAGCTGACCGCGGCGGCTCCGGCACGGGCCTGGCTGCCCGGCATGACGGGTCAGCACGTCCGGGCAGCTCCCTTCCGGGTGGGGAGGCCTGGCCGGCCGCGACCTCAGCGGTCGAGGCCGGCCAGGCGTTCGTACTCGTCGGCGAACCGGACGAGCCATTCCCGCGAGCGCCCCTCGGACAGGGCCACCTGTTCCAGGCGGGTGACGAGGAGGTAGAAGGCCTCCACCGCGATGCGGTCGTCCACGAACAACCCCGCGGTGTAGGTCTCCTCGTAGACCACGGGTGGGTGCTCGAGGAACTCCATGACCGTGAACGTCGTGCTCAGCATGCGGAACGTGGGATCCGCCTCCGGCACCACGCGGATGACGCAGTGCGGGAGGTTCGTGGCCAGCACGAGGTTCTGCAGCTGTTCGTGCATGAGGGCCGGACCGCCCACCACCGAACGCAGGGCGCGCTCGTGCACGAAGAAGGTGCAGTGCGGCGGGGCGTGGCGCTGCAGCAGCTGCTGCCGGTCGACCCGGGCCCGGGTCAGCACGTCCAGCCTGTCGGTGGTGTAGCGCCCGGTGAGTTCGAAACAGGTGTGGACGTAGTCCTCCGTCTGCAGCATGCCGGGGACGGCGGCCGGGCTGTAGTACACCAGCGAGCTCGCCAGGCTTTCCTGGACGACGAGCGACTTCATCGGGTCGGCGAGCCTGTCGAAGTGGGGCCGCACCCAGTACAGGTCGCCAGGCGGGGCGGCGAGCTCGAGCAGCCGCGCGCGTTCGGCCGCGCCTGTCCCGCAGTGGGCGAGGTAGATCGCGGCGTCGACCGGCGAGATCCGACGCCCGTTCTCCCAGGCCGACACCTTCGACGGCGACCAGTCCGCGCGACGGGCCAGCTCGCGCAGGGTCATCCGTTTCCGCTCGCGCTGGCCCCTGAGCTCGAAGGCCATTTCGCGCGTGCGCACCGTGCTCTTTTCGGTCATGCCCGCACGCTAGAGGGAGGCTCTGACAAAACGGCGTACGCCGCGCGCGGATTCACCGCAAGGAGGTCGGTGTTTCGCCTGTGTGACAACGAAACCGGGCGCGACGCGGTGCGAAGCGGCTTCGCTTGATGAAGCGTGCTTCGCGCCTTCGCGCGGCTTCGTGCGCGTTTGTTTTTGAAAGCTGCGAGGCTCGGGGTGTCGAATTCTGTATAAGCGGTTTTTGGTCTGCGGGGCTTTCGTGGCGCGGGGTTGATGGAGATGTTCGGGTATCGTTCCGGGGCACGGCGTTGGCTCCCGCGACCGGTGTTGCTGCGCGGGCGGGGCGCAAGCAGGTCGCTGCGCTCGGTGCCCGCATTCTCGCCCACTTGGTCCCGGAGGGTTCCGCGCGCTGAACGCACCGAACGCCACATTGGGTGCGTCCAACGCACCGAACGCCACATTGGGGCGCTTCCGGCCCCGCGACCGGCCGACCGGTGACACTGAGCCGGTGGCTCCGACGCGGGAGTTGTTCCTGCGGCGGAAAAGAACCGGGATGCGGGAGTCGAGTGGCCGGTTCGACGACGAGACCGGTACCCGGGCCGGTGCGTTGCTCGATGCCTTGGCTGAGCGTCGTACCGGGGATCTCAACTCTCCGGATCTGCCGATGCAGGCGGGGGAACGAGCCGACCGGCGCAGCCTGACCTCCCCGGACATCACCGCCCGGACAGGCCCGTGGCGTCGAGCCGTCTCAAGGCGTTGCCGAGGAATGCGTCCCGGCGCTGTCCCAGAATGCCCGCGTCGAGATCCGTTCTGCCCTGGTCGTGCAGGGCCGGCACGCAGAATGCCATGTCGGCCAAAGTTCCCAACGCTGCCACGACGTCCCAGTAGGCGACCTGGTCCGCGCGGCGGTTTGCCGCTCGCTGCCAACCTTCCAGCACTTGCTCGGCTGCCGGGAGGCCGAACATCAACGCTGCGTCGAACCGGGCGCTGCCGAGGTCTATTCCCGGTGGGCCCGCTCCGGCGCAGTCCCAATCCACGAGGCCGGTGCAGCGGTCGCCCGACCACAGGGTGTTGCCGAACCACAAATCACCGTGGACGAAGACCGTTGGGCCCTCCGGCACCGGGAGGCGGGACAGGCGATCCTCCGCCTCCGCCAACAATGCCGTGGTGCCCTTCTCGCGGCGTTGGGCCGCGAAGTCCACGTCCGCGATCGAACGGGTGCGCCGCGGCAGCGCGGTCCGAGGCGTCAGCGGGACCGACTGCAGCGCGGCCGCCGTGGCTCCCAGGCCGCGCAGCCGCTCGGGGGACGCGACCGGCGGGATCCGGCTGTGCCCGGGCAGGACCGTGGTCAGCACCGCCGGCACACCCGCCGCTGCGCCGTCCAGGTCGGTGGCGATCAGCCTGGCCGCGGGCAGGCCGTGGTCGCCGGCGAGTCGGAGGGCCGCGACCTCCGTGGCGAACCGCTGTCGGTGCTCGGGGTCGGTGGGGTCGCCGAGCCGGAGCACGGCCGCCTCGACTCGGGCGGCCGGGGCGAAGCGCACCAGCCACGGGTTGGCCTGCTCCCGCAGGCCGGTGACCGTGGCCACCCGGGCGTCGCCGCCGATTGCGGCTGTTACCCAGCTCAGTATCTCTTCGGACAGCATCTAGCCGAGTGCGCGGCCGCCGTCGACGAGCAGGCGCTGGCCCGTGATGAAGCCCGACTCCTCCGAGGCGAAGAAGCTCACCGCCGCCGCCACGTCTTCCGGGGTGCCCAGGCGGCCTGCCGGTACCCCGGCCAGGTAGGCCTCCCGCACGGCCTGGGGGACCTCCGCGTGCCGCTCCACCGGGACGAACCCGGGCGCCACCGTGTTGACCGTGATGCCGTCCGGGGCCAGCTCGCGGGCCCACGCCCGGACCAGCCCGACCTGGGCGCTCTTGGCCGTCGCGTACGCCGACCGGCCGGGGGGCGGGCGGTCCGCCACCTCCGAGTCGATGTGCACGATGCGGCCGTGGCCGCGGGCGCGCATCCCCGGCAGCACCGCGTGGCCCAGGAGCACCGGTGACCGCACGAAGAAGTCCAGCTGCGCCACATGCTCCGGCCAGCCGGTCGACGACAGCGGTGCCTCCGGCTGCGGGCCGGTCGCGTTGACCACCAGCACGCCGATCGGGCCCAGCACCGCCGTCACCGCGTCGACGAGCTCGCCGACCTGGCGGCGGTCGGTCACGTCCGCCGCGAACGCCGCCGCGCGGCCGCCCTCGGCGAGGATGCTCTCCGCGGCCGTCTTCAGGTCCGCGTCGTCGTCGCGGCCGTTGACCGCGACGGCGAACCCGTCGCGGGCCAGCCGGCGGGCGATCACCCGGCCGAGACCCCGTGAACTGCCCGTCACCAGTGCGACACCCATGCGTTGCTCCTATGTCAAGCCGCTGCGGGGAGCGTGGTTGGTTGTTGGGTCGTGTCGTGGTGGAGGGTGTTGTAGACGACGCGGGCGAGGCGTCGTTTGAGGGCGCGGAGTGCTTCCATGGTGGTGTCTCCGGTGGTTCGGCGTCGGTGGATGTAGTCGCGGCCGGGGCCGGCCAGGCGGGTTTGGGTGACGGCGATGCGGTGCAGCGCGGCGTTGAGTTGTCGGTTGCCGCCGCGGGCGAGGCGGTGTCGGTTTGTCTTGCCGGAGGAGGCGGGGATGGGGGCGACGCCGGCGTGCATGGCGAAGCAGGCTTCGGAGCGGAACCGGGTCACGTTGGCGGTTTCGCCGACGATTTTCGCTGCGGTCAGGGCACCGCAGCCGGGTATGGCGAGCAGGCGGGGTGCGAGGTGAGCCATCCGCTGGGCGAGTTCCCGCTCCAGTGCGTTGGCGCGGACGGTGAGTGCCCGGATGTCGGTGACCAGCTCGGTGGCGATGCGCACCACCATCGATGCCGGCTGCTGGGCCAGCCAGGCGGTGAGCCGGTCGAGTTCGCAGAGCCGGTCCAGGCTGCGGGCGGTGGGGTCGAGTTCGGGGTCGAGTTCGTGTAGGTGCCAGCGCAGCCGGTTCTGCATCTGGGTGCGGGTGTTGACCAGGTCTTCGCGGTGGTCGACGAGCAGTTTGACCTCGCGGGAGACGCTGTCGTGTGTGGCGGCCGGCAGGTTCGGTTCGCGCAGCGCGGCCCGGGCGATGGCCAGTGCGTCGATCGGGTCTGACTTGCCGCGCGTGCGCGCCGAGGAGCGAGCTCCGGCCATCAGCTTCGGCGGGACCCGGACCACGGTCTGGCCTGCGGCGAGCAGCGCTCGTTCCAGCCGGGTCGACACGTGCCGGCAGTCCTCCACCGCGAACGTCAGCTCGGTGTCTGGCCAGTTGCGCAGTGCCCAGCGCAGCAGCTGCCGGTGACCGGCATCGGTCGCGCGCACCGTCTTCTGGTCGAGTTTGCGCCCTACCTGCTCGACCGCGACCGCGGTGTGGGTGTTCTTGTGGACATCGATACCCAGCATCACCACCATGGGGATGGTCTCCTTCCAGCTCGAAGGGACGGCTGGGCCGGCCGGCGGACACACCTCAGTGGGGGCGCTGCCACGCTCCTATCAAGTCACGCCGGTCGGCCCTGGCTCACCGGTGACCGGCACAACGCATGATCGCCAACCCGCAAGCAGGTGGCAGCGACGCTACGAGCCAGGTCACCAGCGGCCAGGATCCCAACCACCGCAACAGCGGCAACACCACCCTGACACTGACGCCGACGCTAGGCGACACCCCGGGACACGACAAGGCCCCCGGGACGGATCCCGGGGGCCTCGAACGGGTGAGACTCAGGCCGAAGCGGCCGCGAGGTTCTCGGTCGCGGCCGGCGGGGCCGCCACGACCTTCTTGTTGCGGCGGTTGCGCCGTTCCAGGTACGTCGCCAGCGCCGTCAGCAGCAGGCACATCACGACGTAGATGGCCGTCGCCACGATCGTCGACGGCACGATCGGCCGCCCGAACGTGCCCTGCGAACCGATGTAACGCGCGTAGTACAGCAGCTCCTGGAACGTGATGATGAAGCCGAGCGCGGTGTCCTTGAGCAGCACGACCAGCTGGCTGATGATCGTCGGCAGCATCGCGCGGATCGCCTGCGGCAGCAGGACCAGGAACATCACCTGCGTCTTGCGCATGCCCAGCGCGTACGCGGCTTCGCTCTGGCCCTTCGGCAGCGACTGGATACCGGCGCGGAAGACCTCCGCGAGCACGGAGCCGTTGTACAGCGTCAGGCCGAACACCACGCCGAGGAACGGCGTCATCGGCACGCCGACCGTCGGCAGGCCGAAGTAGAACAGGAACATCAGGATCAGCGCCGGGATGGCCCGGAAGAACTCGACGACGAACCCGGCGATCCGGCGGATCCAGGCGTGGTCGGACAGCCGGCCGGCCGCGAAGATCGCGCCGAAGATCAGCGCGAGCACCGCGGCGGCGGCGAACGCCGCGACGGTCTGGAGCACCGCGTTGCCCAGGTCGCGCTGCACCTGCGCGTACTGCAGCCACTCCCACTTGCGGGCGGTGAACTGGCCGCTGTCGTAGAACCGCCACCCGATGTAGCCGATGAACGCGAGCACCACGAGCGTGCCGACCACCGCGTACGTGCGGTAGCGCAGCCGGGCCTTGGGACCCGGGACGTCGAACAGGACGTTGCTCATCGGGCCACGCTCCAGCGCTTCTCCAGGCTGCGTTGGACGAACGACAGCACGGCGACCAGGATGATGAAGCCGAGGGCGACCCACAGCAGGCCGATCAGCTGGTTCTCACCGCGTTCGGACAGGTACGAGCGGATCGCGCCGGCCTCCGCGACGGAGAAACCGGCGGCGATGGTGGTGTTCTTCAGCAGCGCGATCAGGGTGCTGATCAGCGGCGGCACGACCGATCGCAGCGCCTGCGGCAGCACGATCTGGCCGAGGATCTGGCCGAAGGTCAGCCCCAGCGCCCGGCCCGCCTCGGCCTGGCCGACCGGCACCGTGTTGATGCCCGAGCGCACGACCTCGCAGATGAACGCCGAGGTGTACACGGTCAGCGCCGTCACCGCGGCCGGGAAGTAGTCGAGCTTCACGATGTCGAGCAGCGGGTACGCGAAGACGAAGAACGCGAACACCAGCGTGAGCGGGGTGTTCCGGGCGATCGTCACGTACACCGTGCCGACGGCGCGGAAGACGGGGACCGGGCTCACCCGCAGCATGGCCAGGATCGTGCCCCACACCAGGCTGCCGACGGCCGAGAGCAGGAACAGCTCGATCGTGGTGAGGAAGAACGGACCGAACAGGTCCAGGTTGTTGAGCAGGACGTCCATGGAGCCTTCCCCGCGTCCGTTTCGTTCAAGCGGTGGTCAAGGGGTGGATGTACCGAGGCCGGTGGACCGGGCGCACCCGATCCACCGGCCTCGTGTCACGTCAGTACTTCTCGAGGGTCGGCTTGGTCGCGGTCGAGCCGGACTTGCCGAGGGTGGCGTCGTAGATCTTCTGCCAGGTGCCGTCGTCCAGCGCCTTCTGCAGGATCTCGTTGACCTTGTCGCGCAGCACCTTGTCGTCCTTGTTCAGGCCGATGCCGTACTTCTCGGTCGAGAACGTCTTGCCGACGACCTTCAGGGTGTCCGGCTCCTGGGCGGCGTAGCCCTTCAGGATCGCGTCGTCGGTCGTGACCGCGTCGACGTCCTTCGACTGCAGCTTCTCGACGCACTGCGAGTACTTCTGGAACTCGACGATGTTGGCCGGTTCGGTCAGGTTCTGCTGCCGGACCTTCTGGATCGGGGTCGACCCGGTCACCGAGCAGACCTTCTTGCCCTTGAGGGTGTCCGGGCCGGTGATCGAGGTGTCGTCCTTGCGGACGAGCAGGTCCTGGCCGGCGACGAAGTACGGGCCGGCGAAGGAGACCAGCGCCTTGCGCTTGTCGGTGATCGAGTAGGTGCCGACGTAGTAGTTCACGTCGCCGTTCGCGATCGTCTGCTCACGCGCACCCGAGTCGACCGTGCGGAAGGTGATCTTCTCCGGGTCGAAGCCGAGGCCGGCCGACACGAGCTTGGCGATCTCGACGTCGAAGCCGCCGAACTTGCCGGTGGTCGGGTCCTTGAAGCCGAGGCCCGGCTGGTCGTCCTTGGCGCCGACGGTCAGCGTGCCCGCCGTCTTCATCTTGGCGAACACCGGCGACCCCTGCAGGTCCACGCCGGTCGCCACCGGGTACGTCGGCAGCGCCGCGGCGTTCGTGCCGCTCTGCTCGCCCGAGCCCGGCGTGGCCGGCGTGCCTTCCTTGCCGCAGGCGGTCAGCGTGGTCAGCGCCAGGCCACCGGCGAGCAGTCCCACCGCGAGGGTGCGGATCCTCATGTGAATCTCTCCTGTGTGTCGTCACCCGGACGCCGACGGCGCCACGGAACGTTTCTCAGTGTGCGATCTCAGTGGGTCAGGATCTTGCCGAGGAAGTCCTTCGCGCGCTCGCTCTTCGGCGCGGTGAAGAACTCTTCCGGCGTCGTGTCCTCGACGATCTCCCCGTCGGCCATGAAGATCACCCGATCGGCTGCCCGCCGGGCGAACCCCATCTCGTGGGTGACGACGAGCATCGTCATGCCGTCCTTGGCCAGGCCCGTCATCACGTCGAGGACCTCCTGGACCATCTCCGGGTCCAGCGCCGAGGTCGGCTCGTCGAACAGCATGACCTTGGGCCGCATCGCCAGCGCCCGCGCGATGGCGACGCGCTGCTGCTGCCCGCCGGACAGCTGCGCCGGGTACTTGTCGGCCTGGTTGGCGATGCCGACGCGCTCCAGCAGCTCCATCGCCGTCTTGCGCGCTTCGGCCTGCGAGGTCTTGCGGACCTTCACCGGCGCGAGCATGACGTTCTCGACGATCGTCTTGTGCGCGAACAGGTTGAACGACTGGAACACCATGCCGACGTCGGCCCGCAGCGCGGCCAGCGCCTTGCCCTCGGCGGGCAGCGGGACGCCGTCGACGGCGATCTCGCCCGAGTTGATCGGCTCGAGCCGGTTGATCGCCCGGCACAGGGTCGACTTGCCCGAGCCCGAGGGGCCGAGCACCACGACGACCTGGCCGCGAGGCACCTCGAGCGTGATCTCCCTGAGCACGTGCAGGTCGCCGAAGTACTTGTTCACGGCGGACGCCTTGATCATCGGCGCCGCCACCTCCGCGGTCATCTGGCCTCCCGGGTCGTTCGTGCAGATCGGGCATGGGTCACCACGCGATGGGCGAGAACCTACCGTTGTCGTACCGGCTGGCAAGGCCGCTTGAGCAATACTTAGGGTTTCAACTGAGTATCGATGTCCATTTTGGGGGGTGTCCACCCGAGGTCACCGGGAGTGACCGTCCGGGTGGCCGGTGCGCGTCCCGCCCGGACCTCCTAGAGTTCGTCGCTACCGGCCGGTGAAGCAGGTCACCATGGGAGGCGGACGGGTGCGGGTGCTGCTGGTGGAGGACGACGACCGGGTCGCGGGTGCGCTCATCCCGGCGCTGACCCGCCGTGGCCTGGCGATCGCCCGGCTGGCCACCGGTGCCGGCGTGCTCGATCGGGTGCACGAGGTCGACGTCGTCCTGCTCGACCTCGGCCTGCCGGACATCGACGGCGTGACGCTGTGCCGCCAGATCCGCGCGGTGAGCGACGTCGCGATCATCGTCGTCTCGGCCCGCGCCGAGGTCGACGACCGGATCCAGGGGCTGCGCGCGGGCGCCGACGACTACCTGGTCAAGCCCTACGACGTCGAGGAGCTGCTCGCCCGGGTCGAGGCCGTGCGCCGACGGCGCGGGGAGCACCCCGCCGCCGAGCCCGTGGTCATCCGGGTCGGGGACGTCACCGTCGACGTCTCGCGGCACGAGGTGCTGGTCGACGGCAAGGCGGTCGCGCTGTCCCGCAAGGAGTTCCAGGTGCTGGCGCTGGTGGCGGGCGCGCGCGGCGCGGTCTGCTCGCGCGAGCAGGTGCTCACCGAGGTGTGGGGGCACCGCGGCGCGGCGGAGAGCCGGTCGCTCGACGTCCACGTCGCGACGCTGCGGACGAAACTGGGCCGCCCGGCGCTGATCGAAACCGTCCGCGGGGTCGGCTACCGGCTCGGCGGCCAGGTCGCCCGGAGCTGAGGGGTGCGCGTCCGGCTGCAGGGCATCGTGCTGACGCTGGTCGCGTTGCTGGTGTTCGGCCTGGGCATCCCGCTGGCCCGGAGCATCGCCGCCGGCGCGCAGCAGGACCTGTTCCTCGACCGGCTGACCGACACCGCGCGGTTCGCGTCGCTGGCCGAGCGGCCGCTGCTGGACAACAAGCCGTCGCTGATCGACCCCGACCTGATGCGCTACTACGAGGTGTACGGCGTCCAGGTGGCGGTCGTCGACCAGGACGGCAAGCTGTTCGCCTCCGCGCTCGGCGGGGGCGCCGCGCGGATCGACCTCAAGGACGAGCGGATCAGCGGCCCGGTCCACGAGGCGCTGGCCGGCCGCCGGTCCCAGCCGGCAGGCGTGCTGATGCCGTGGGATTCGACGCCGCTGGTGCTCGCCGAGCCGGTGCTCGCCGACGGCGAGGTGCACGGCGCGGTGCTCACCGTGTCCGAAACCGGCGCCGAGCGCGCCGACGTGCTGTGGTGGTGGCTGCTGCTCGCCGCGGGCGGGATCCTCGCCTTCACCCTCGCGCTGGCCGTGGCGATCCCGGTGGTCCGCTGGATCCTGCGGCCGGTGCACCGGCTCGACGACGCGACCGGCGCGCTGGTGGCGTCGGTGGTCAGCGGGCGGGAGGCCGAGCCGGTGGGCGAGAGCGGCGGGCCGCCGGAGCTGCGGCAGCTCGGCCGGTCGTTCGACCGGATGGCGTCGAGCGTGTCGGGCGCGCTGGCGGCGCAGCGCGCGTTCGTCGCCGACGCGTCGCACCAGCTGCGCAACCCGCTGACGGCGTTGAAGATCCGGCTCGGCAACCTCGAAGGCCACGTCGACGACGAGCCGGCGGCCGCCGACCTGGAGGCGGCGCGGGTCGACGCGGGCCGGCTGCACCAGATCCTCGACGGGCTGCTGTCGCTGGCCCGCGCCGAGGCCTCCGGCGGCGAGCTGGACCCGGTGGTGCTGGACGAGGTGGTGGCCGAGCGCGTCGCGGACTGGTCGGTGGTCGGCGAGGCCCGCGACGTCCGGCTGGTGGTGGCGGCGGACGGCGACGGCGCGCGCGTGTGCATGCCCCCGCGCGGCGCGGAGACGATCCTGGACGCGCTGCTGGACAACGCGCTGAAGTTCACCGCGTCGGGGACGGAGATCCTGGTCGCGGTGACCCGGGAGGGTGATCGGGTGCGGTTGTCGGTGCGGGACCACGGGCCGGGACTGCCGCCGGACGAGCTGGACCGGGCGCTGGACCGGTTCTGGCGCAGCCCGGCGCACCAGAACGTGCCGGGTTCGGGGCTGGGGCTGGCGATCGTGAGCGAGCTCGTGGCGCATTCGGCCGGACAGCTGGAGCTGGACCTGCCCGAGGGCGGCGGGCTGCGTATCTCGATGGTGTTCCCGGTCGCTTAGGTCTTCTGCGACCGGTAGTACCGCAGCGCGCCGGGGTGCAGCGGGATCGGCTGGGTCTCGATGCCCGGGTGGACGTCGATCGACAGGGCCGCCGGATTGGCGGACGCGAGGGCGCCGCGGGCGTCGAACAGCTCGCGGACCAGTGCCTCCGCCACGTCGTCGGGCATCGACTGGGGGACCACCAGGAAGTTCGGGACCACCAGCGTCGTCACCGGGGCGGGCTGGTTGTACATGCTCGCCGGGATCGTCGACGTGCTGTAGACCGGGCTGAGGGCCTGCATCTTCGGCATCAGGTCGGCGATGTCGAGCAGCCGCAGCGAGCCCTGGGTGTTGTAGCCCGCCAGCGTCGGCGTCGGCAGGCCGCCGGACCAGAAGAACGCGTCGACCTCGCCGCTCAGCAGGGCCTGCACCGAGGCCACGAGGCCGCGGAGGGTCGTGGTGACCGAGCCGGTCAGGCCGGCCACCTTCAGCAGCTTGTTGGCGATGTACTCGACCCCCGACGCCGGTGAGCCGATCGCGATCCGGTGGCCGCTCAGCTGGGACATCGACCGGATGCTGGAGTCGGCGCGGACCACCACGTGCAGGTAGTCGTCGTGGATCCGGGCGAGCGCCCGCAGGTCGGGGCGGCTCTCGTACTGGTCCGCGGCGACGTCGGCCGCGACGAAGGCGACGTCGGCCTGGCCGGCGAGCACCTTGGTGACGTTGTCGGGCGAGCCCTGGGTCTGCAGCACCTGCGGCCGCTCGATGTCCAGGCCGGTCTGCCAGGCGGTGGCGAGGGTCTGGGCGAGGTTGTAGTAGACGCCACCGGAGTTGCCGGCGGCGATCCGCAGCCTGAGGTCGCCGAAATCAACCGTGCAGGCGGTGAGCGCCAGCAGCAGGGCGGCCGCCGCCGCGAGTCCGCGCGTCCACCGCCTGCTGGTCACGGCCTGATCGTGCCAGACTCCGCGGTCGCGCGCGTTACCGCTTCAGCGGGTAACCCGGTAGCCTTCCCGGGGTGGGCGACAAGCAGGGCTTCCGCTTCCACGGCGGCCGTCCGTCGGTGAACTTCACGGCCACCGTCGGCGAGCGGTGGCGCGACGGCGGCTTCGAACGCGTGCCCGACCCCGCGGCGCTGGGCCGCTGGTTCACCGCGGCGGGCCTGACCCCGGAGGACCCGCCCTGCACCGCGGCCGACCTGACGGCGGCCCGCGAACTCCGGGAAGCCGTCTACCGGCTGCTGCGCGGGGGCACCGCGGGGGAGGACGTCGCCACGGTGAACCGGTGGGCGGCGCACCCGCCGCCGGTCACGACCCTGGCCGTCACCCCGGCGGGACTGCGGGCCCGGCCGGTCCCGGCGAGCGTGCCGTCGCTGCTCGGCCTGGTCGCCGCGGACGCCGTCGCGGTCCTCGGCGGTCCCGACGCCGCCCGCGTGCGCGAGTGCGCCAACCCCGAGTGCTCGCTGCTGTTCCTCGACACGTCACGGGCGGGCGCGCGCCGCTGGTGCTCGATGGGTTCGTGCGGCAGCCGGGAGAAGATGCAGCGCTACCGGTCCGGCGACCGGTAGCTCAGCCGGAGGACCGGTTCCCCGGCCGCGTCGCCCGCGGGGTCGCCGATGACGACCGAGAACCCCGGCGTCGTGACCGCCACCCCGTCCGCCGTCGCCCGCACTTCGGCCGCGAAGGGGACGTCGTCGTGCGGGCCGTACCGCACCGCGAAGACCGACGTGCCCGCCGGGGAGTCCGGCAGCGGGCCCGCCAGGACGTGGTTCGTGTCCGTCACCCGGTGCCAGCCCGCGTCCGGGTTCCCGTAGCCGCGGGGGTCGTCGGCCAGTGCGAACGCCAGCTGCTCCTGTGTCAGCCCGATCGTTTCCGCGCTGTTGAAGCTCGTCCGGCCCGCCGGCGGGTTGACCACCCGCAGCGCCGCCCCCGACGTGATGGCCATGCTGCCCGCGAGGAGCGTGCCGGCCGTGTCCAGGACCGCGCCGGGCGTGCTCAGGTCGAACAGCGTTCCGCCCGGCTCGGCCACCGTGACGATCTTGCGCTGGCCCGCTGCCGTTGCCTCGATGTACGGCAGCCCCGCGAGGAAGTCGCACCCCTCGGCCGGAACCACCGCGACCAGCGTCGTCCGCCGCGGCTCGACCACCCACAGCTGCTGCACGCTCAGCATCACCTGCGCGCGGGTGACCACCGCCTTGGTCACCAGCCGGGCGACGGCGTCGCCGTCGGAGGCGTCGGCCACGCGCAGCGGGCCCAGCGCGCGGGTGAGCAGCGTGCGGCCCAGGACCGGGCCGATGCCGTGCTGGCCCGCCACGACCGATTCGATCACCGCGGCGCCTCCCGCGTCGATCAGGTACGGCGTGTGGCTGCCGGTCCAGGACACGGACGCGTCGCGGTGGCGCAGCGAATACGGCGTCGTGACCGGAAAGGACGGTGTCCGGTGCCAGGCGCTGTCGTCCTGGCACAGCCACACCGTGGTGAACGCGAAGTGCCCGCTCGGCGCGCCGGTGCGGGCCAGGGGGTAGTAGGCGACGCGGCGGTCGGCCAGGTAGCGGCCGAGGTCGGTCGCCAGGTGCGCGCTGAAGTAGCGGAGGCCGAGCAGGCCTTCGGCGCCGCAGTGCTGCTCGCTGTAGCGGGGGCCGCCGTAGTCGAAGCCGCGGGCCGACAGCCGGCAGTCGAGGTGGCGGGCGAGCTCCGCGCCGTCGTCGAGGAACAGCCGGTCGGCCGTGACGCGGTGGGCCTGGGCGAGGAAGGACAGCGAGATCGGCAGGTAGTTCTGGTCGTGGCCGGCGCCGTGCTCGGCCGGCAGCGCGAAGCCGCGGTCGGTCACCCGCGACGGGCGGATCACGTCGGTGTAGAGCCGCATGGCCGCCGTGGTGACGCGTTTGCCTTCGCGCTCGCGGGAAACCCCGTCGAGGTGGCGGCCGAGCATCAGGCCCGCGACGACCGCGCCGAGGGCCTGGTTGCCCGTCTGCTGGGGGTTGAACATGCTCGCTTCGGTCAGCCACCGCCAGTACCCGAGCGCCAGTTCGGTCACCTCGGCGTACTGGCCGTCGGTGAGCAGGCCCGCGCCGAGCTCCAGGACGTTGACCGCGTGCAGCATCGCCCACACCGTGCTCGGCCAGTCGCCGAAGGGGTGTTCGCCGTCTCCGGGCATGTACCGCGCGTACGGCAGCCCGCTGTCGCGGACGCGCAGGAACGGCTCGCCGGGGTTGTCGCGCCGGAACACCCGGTGGGTCAGGAAGAAGTCCACACCGCGGCGGAGCGCGTCGGTGAACGCCGGATCGTCGGACGGCTTGCGCTGCCACGCCAGGCAGAGCAGGGAGATCACGCCGAGGCCCATGTCGCCGATGTCGTCGTCGGCCGCGGGGTCCTCGAAGTTGCCGTCCGGCTGCTGCGCGGCGAGCGCGTCGGCGGCCGCGGTGGCCAGGACGGCGTCCAGGCTTGCGGGGTCGTCGGGCAGGTCGTGCGAGCTCGCGTGCTGGCTCGGCAGCAGGATCGGATCCATCCGCTTCGCAGCCTCCCTGCCGTCCGCGGACACCCGGACCGGTCGACGTGTCGAGAAACGCTTTCTGAAAATTGATGCGGCTGGGACCCGCACTTGGTTAAGTAGTAAACAAACGAACTCCGGCGTTGTCAACGGGCGCGGGAGCCAGGCGGCTCATTCGACGGTTTCACCAAGGCGAAAGCAGGTGCAGATGGCGAAATCGGGCATCGGTGACCGGGCCGGCGAGGTCTTCGCCGCGCTGGCCGCCGCCGGTCAGGCCACCCGGCCGCAGCTCGCGGTGGCCTGCGGGCTGTCGAAGCCGACGGTCTCCCTGGTGATGGCGGAACTGGAGGCCGCGGGCCTCGCCGAACGCAGCGGCAGCTCCTCGGGCGCCACCGGGCGGACCGCGGCGGTCTACCGGCTGGGGCCCCGCGCCGGGTACGTGCTGGCGGTGGACCGCGGCTCGACGCAGGTGGCCCTGCGGGCGACCACGCTCGGCGGCGACCTGCTCGACGAGGACCAGACGTCGCGGCCGGCGTCCGCGGAAACCATGGTGAAGGCCGTGCTGCGCCGCGGAAGCAACCGGGGTCCGCTTCGGGCCGTCGTGGTCGCGGTGTCCGATGTGGTCTCCCCGCCCGGCCGCGGCGAGCCGGCGACCATGGCGCGGATCGCCGCCGCCGTGGCCGCGCTCGGGCTGCCCGACGGCGCGCCCGTGCACACCGAGAACAACGTCAACTGCGCGGCCATCGCCGAACTCGCCGAGGGCGCGGGCCGCGACCACGACAGCTTCGTGTTCCTGCAGGTCGGCGTGGCGATCGGGGCGGGTGTCGTGCTCGGCCGCCGGCTCGTGCGCGGGGCCAGCGGCGCGGCAGGGGAGGTGGCCCGCCTGGCCTACCCGTGGGCGGACGACCGGCCGCCGGTCCGCGACGCCCTGGAAGCCCGGCTCGGTTCCCGGGAGCTGTTGCGCCGGGCTCGCGGCCGCCGCCCGGACCCGGCACCGAAGACGGCCGCCGCCCTGTTCGCGCTGGCGGAGAAGGGTGACCCCGTCGCGCTGGACATCGTGGCGGAACACGCCGAAGCCGTCGGCAACCTGGCCGCGTCGATCTGCGCGGTCGTCGACCCCGGCCTGATCGTGCTCGGCGGCGGGGTCGGGCGGAACAAGCTGCTCCGGCCCGGTGTCGTCGCCACGGTCGGGCGGCTGAGCTGGCCGACCGACGTCGTGGTCAGCGAGCTGGGGGCGCGCGCCACCGTGCTCGGCGCGGCGCACCTGGCCAGGGAGAGAGGGATCCAGGCGGTACTGGCGGAAGGGTGAACGACCGGCCGTTGACAGCGGCCGAGCGTGCTGCCTAGAGTGCCGAGAAAGCGCTTCCAGCTCCCTGGGACGGAACCACTGGAACCGCGTGCGTCGGAAGAAGTGCCACGGCAGCCGCACCGTTTCGGGAGCGCTGCCGGTCCACGCTGGAGTCCCGGGAGCAGCCGATGTCAGCCGAAGCAGCCACGCACCCCGTCGAGGCCGGGAGTGCGCCGACGGCGGAACCCGCGCCCGTCCGGCGCCGCCGGAAGCGGCACAAGGACAACGGCGCGGCCTACGCCTTCCTGACGCCGTGGTTCCTCGGCGTCTTCGGCTTCGTGCTGATCCCGATGGGGTACTCGCTGTACCTGTCGCTGACGAAGTTCGACCTGCTGAGCTCGCCGCAGTGGGTCGGCTTCGACAACTACCTGGCGATGTGGCAGGACGAGAAGTTCCTGCACTCGGTCAAGGTCACGCTCACCTACGTCGTCACGTCGGTGCCGCTCAAGCTCGCGGCCGCGCTCCTCGTCGCCGCGGCGCTGAACCGGGGCCTGCGCGCGCTGGGGTTCTACCGTTCGGTCTTCTACCTGCCGTCGCTGCTCGGCGCGAGCGTCGCCGTGTCGGTGATGTGGCGGCAGATCTTCTCCGGGCAGGGCCTGCTCAACCAGGTGCTCGGGATCTTCGGCATCCGCGGCGCGGACTGGATCGGCGACCCGCGGTTCGCGCTGTGGACGCTGGTCCTGCTGTCGGGCTGGCAGTTCGGCACCCCGATGCTGATCTTCCTCGCCGGGCTCAAGCAGATCCCGCGGGAGCTGTACGAGGCCGCGGAGCTCGACGGCGCCGGCCGGATCCGGATGTTCTTCCGGATCACCGTGCCGATGCTGTCGCCGGTGATCTTCTTCAACCTGGTGCTGGAGACGATCAACGCGTTCCAGACGTTCACCCCGGCCTACGTCGTCAGCGGCGGGCTGGGCGGCCCGATCGACTCGACCATGCTGTACACGCTTTACCTCTACCGCAAGGGCTTCTCGAGCCTGCAGATGGGCTACGCCTCGGCGATGGCGTGGGTCCTGTTCGTGGTGATCGGTCTCTTCACCGCGCTCTACTTCGCGTCTTCGCGGCGCTGGGTCACCTACGCGGACTGAAAGGACCGGAATGACCGTCAACGTCAAGGCACCGGCGAAGACCCACTGGCGCGCGCACGTCGTGCTGCTCGTCGCGGTCGTCGTGATGATCTACCCGCTGGTGTGGCTGGTCGGGGCTTCGTTCAAGCCGGAGAACCAGATCTTCAGCACGCTCGACCCGATCCCGTGGCACTTCACCATCGAGAACTACCTGAGCGGCTGGACGGCGACCGGGACGTCGTTCACCGTCTACCTCGCGAACTCGGCGACCATCGCGGCGTGCGTGGTGATCGGCAACATCGCGTCCTGCTCCCTGACCGCCTACGCGTTCGCGCGGCTCGACTTCGCGTTCCGCAAGATCTGGTTCGGCCTGATGCTGGGCACGCTGATGCTGCCGTTCCAGGCGACGATGATCCCGCAGTACACGATCTTCTACAAACTGAACTGGATCAACACGTTCCTGCCGCTGGTGGTCCCGCAGCTGCTGGCCTGCGACGCGTTCTTCATCTTCCTCATGGTCCAGTTCATCCGGGGCATTCCCCGCGAACTGGACGAAGCGGCGGCCATCGACGGCGCCGGGCACGTCCGCATCTTCTTCTCGCTGATCCTGCCGCTGCTGCGCCCGGCCCTGCTGACCACCGGCGTCCTGACGTTCATCTGGACGTTCAACGACTTCCTCCGCCAGCTGGTCTACCTGTCCGACAAATCCCGGTACACGGTCCCGCTGGGCCTCAACTCCTTCATCGACCGGGCGAGCGGCTCCAGCTACGGCGGGATGCTCGCGATGTCGGTCGTCACCCTCGTGCCGACGGTCGCGGTGTTCCTGATCTGCCAGAAGCGCCTGGTGGACGGCGTGGCCAACACCGGCATCAAAGGCTGAACCCCGAATTCCGGCACAACGAAAGTGAGACCGCCATGGCACAGCACCTGTCCAGGAGGGGGTTCCTCGGGATCGCCGGGGCGGGGGTGGCTTCGGCCGCGCTCGCCGGCTGCGGTTTCGCGCCACCCAGCAACAGCGGGGGCGGCGGCGGGACCAACGCCCTGACCTTCCGCTGGTGGGGCGGCAACGCCCGCAACGACGCCTACCAGAAGGCGGTGAAGATCTTCACCGAGAAGACCGGGATCGCCGTCACCACCCAGTACTCCGGCTACGACGGGTACTTCGACAAGCTGAACACCGAGTTCGCCGGCGGCAACCCGCCCGACATCTTCCAGATGGACACCGCCTACGTCAGCACCTACGCGAACCGGAGCACGCTCGTCGACCTGGGTACCTACATCCCGGGCACGATCGGGCTGGACACCCTCTACGCGCCGGTGCGCGGGGCGGGCGCGGTCAAGGGCAAGACCTACGGCGTCCCCTCCGGCTCCGGCAACGCCCCGGTCCTCTACGACAAGTCCGTCTTCGACCAGCTCAAGATCACCCCGCCGACCAACGACTGGACGTGGCAGGACTTCGGCACCCTCGCCGGCGAGATCTCCAAGGCCTGGGGCCCGAACAAGTACGGCGCGCTGGACGCGTCGAAGGACGACTCGGGCGCGCTGCAGCCGTGGCTGCGCCAGCGCGGCAAGGACCTCTACACGCCCGACCAGACCCTCGGCTTCGGGCCGGAGGACCTGACCGAGTGGTTCACCTTCTGGGACGGCCTGCGCAAGTCCGGCGCGATCTGCCCGCCGACGCTGCTGAGCAACACCGACGCGGCGACCGGCAACCACCCGCTGATCACCGGCCAGATCGCGATGACCACCGGCTGGGGCCTCGCCCAGATGCAGCCGCTGACCCAGCACGAGCTCAAGCTCGTCGTCGTGCCGCGCGCCAACGGCAAGACGGGCCAGGCGCTCTCCGGTGGCGTCCTGCTGTGCATCCCGGTGAAGAGCAAGAACCCCGAGGGCGCGGCGAAGCTGATCAACTTCTTCCTCAACGACGACGACGCCATCAAGACGATGAAGCTGCAGCGCGGGCTGCCGCCGTCGGACAAGGCGAAGAACCTCCTCGCCCCGACCGCCACCGCGCCCGAAAAAGCGGACATGGAGTTCGGCGAGTACGTGGCCGCGGAGGTCGCCAAGGACGGCCTGCCCACCGCGCCGACCGCGCCGCCGGGCTACGGCGACGTCAAGACCGCGCTCGACTCGGCGGCCAAGCAGATCGCGTTCGGCAAGCTGTCGATCGCGGCCGGCGTGACGCAGTTCTTCAGCGACGCCAAGAACGCCCTCGCCAACGCCAAGTAGGAGAACTGTGCGCATCACGGCCGTACGGGGCACCGATCTGTTCGTCGGCTCGGCCGCCGCGGCCCGCCAAGTGGTCAGAGTGACCTTGAGCGGGCCGCGGGCCCCGGTGCGAATCCGCGTCGAGGGCAAGCGGGTCTTCACACCCGAGCCGGTTCTCGTCGACGTCGTTCCGGACGGCGTGACCGTCGAGGTCGGCGTGGTCTTCCAGGCGCCCGAAGGCTCCGAGCACCGGGTCACCGTGGTCGCGGAGTCGGCCGGGGAGCGCGTCACCGCCGAAGCCGACCTCGTCGTCGCGGAGACCGGCTGGACGATGTGGATGGTCTCGCACTTCCACTACGACCCGGTGTGGTGGAACACCCAGGCCGGCTTCACCGACACCTGGCTCGACCTGCCGCTCGCGCAGGAAAAGCGGATGAACTTCCAGCGGTCGGCGTTCGACCTCGTCCGCGCGCACCTGGAAGCCGCCCGCGACGACGAGGACTACCGGTTCGTGCTGGCCGAGGTCGACTACCTCAAACCGCACTGGGACGCCTTCCCCGGCGACCGCCAGGACCTGGGCCGGTTCCTCCGCGACGGCCGGATCGAGCTGGTCGGCGGCAACTACAACGAGGCCAACACGAACCTGACCCACCCGGAGTCGACCATCCGCAACGCCGTCTACGGCGTCGGCTACCAGCGGGACGTCCTCGGCGGCGACCCGCGTTCGGCGTGGATGCTCGACGTGTTCGGCCACGACCCGGCCTACCCCGGGCTGATGGCCGACGCCGGCCTGGAGTCCAGCGCCTGGGCGCGCGGGCCGTGGCACCACGTCGGGGCGAAGCGGCACACCGGCGACATCGGCCGGATGCAGTTCCCGTCGGAGTTCGAGTGGATCTCGCCGAGCGGGCGGGGCCTGCTGACCGCCTACATGGCCGACCACTACGTCGCCGGCTGGGGCATCGAACGCCAGGACACCCTCGAAGAGGCGATGGCAGAGGCCTACCGGCAGTTCAGCACGCTGCGGCAGGTCGCCGCCACGCGCAACGTGCTGCTGCCGGTCGGGCACGACCACAACATCCCGTCGCGGTTCTGCACCGAGATCCACCGCACCTGGAACGCCCGGTACGTCTGGCCGCGGTTCGTCGTCGGCCTGCCGCGGGACTTCTTCGCCGCGGTCCGCGCGGACGCGGCGGCGCGCGGCACGGCGATCAGCGTGCAGACCCGGGACATGAACCCGGTCTACACCGGCAAGGACGTCTCCTACATCGACACCAAGCAGGCCCAGCGCGCGGCCGAGGTGGCCGTGCTCGACGGCGAGCGGGCGGCCACCCTCGCCGCCCTGCTCGGGGCGAAGTACCCGCACGAGGCGCTCGACAAGGCGTGGCGGCAGCTGGTCTACGGCGCCCACCACGACGCCATCACCGGCACCGAATCCGACCAGGTCTACCTCGACCTCCTCACCGGCTGGCGGGAAGCCGCCGACCGCGGCCGCGAGGTCCTCGACGGCGCCATCACCGAGCTCGCCCACCACGCCGACACGACCGGCGACGGCGAAGCCGTCTTCGTGCTCAACACGCTGTCCTGGACCCGGGACGCGATCACGACGGTGACCGTGCGCCCGGGAACCGCGGGCGCACGGGTCGTCGATCCGGACGGCCGTGAAGTTCCCGCCGTCACCGACGCGGTCGTGCGCCGCGCCGACGGCTCCCTGGAAGAGATCACGCTGACCTTCCTCGCGTCCGCGGTGCCCGCGCTGGGCTACCGGGTCTACCGGGTCGTCGACGCTGCCGACGTCCCACCCGGGTGGACGGTCCGGCCGGGGCCGCCGTCGATCGAGAACGCCGTCTTCGCCGTCGAAGCCGACCCGGCGCGCGGCGGAGCGCTCAAGCGCGTCCACGACCGTCGCAGCGGCCGCGAACTGCTGCGCGACGGCGGGCTCGCCGCCGGGCTGGTCGTCCAGGACGAGCACGCCGAGCACCCGGTGTGGGGCGAAGGCCCGTGGCACCTGCTGCCGAAGGGACCCGGCCACGGCCCGGGCGCGGCGGACGTCGTCGTCGAGACCAGCCCGGTGGGGGAGCGGCTCGTCGCGACCACGGCTTTGGACGACTTGCGGATCACCCAGCGCACGACGCTGTGGCACGGAGTGTCCCGAGTGGACGTCCGCACCGACGTCGACGGGTCGCTCGGCCAGGACCGGCTCCTGCGCGCCTGCTTCGACTTCGCCGTCCCGGGTGCCCTGCCGGTGGCGGAGGTCGGGTTCGGCGCCATCGGCCGGTCGTTCGGCTTCCCCGACGTCGACGCGGCCGAGCACCTCTGGACGCTCGACACGCCGGCCCACACCTGGGCCGGGCTGTCGGCGACCGCCCGCATCGCGCTCAGCCACGACGACGGCAGCCGCGCCATGCACGCCATCGGCGTCGCCGAAGTGGTCGAGCCGCTCGCGCCCGGGCCCGAGGTCCGGGAGCTGGTGGCGGTGCTGGCCGCGAAGGGCGTCACGGCCACCTGCACCCGGCCCGGCGGGCCGCGCTACGGCGCCCTCGACGTCGACTCGAACCTGCCCGACGTCCGGATCGTCGTCGGCGCGGACAACCCGTACGCCGCCGAGGTCCTCACCGAGCCCGGCTACCGGGACGCGCTCGAACGCCACGGCCGGGTGTTCGTCCCGGCCGCCCGGACCCGGCGCGAAGCCTGGGTACCCGACGCCGACCTCCGCGGCCCGCGTGACCTGCCAGTGGTGATCATCGACGACGTCAAGGCGGCCGTCGCCGAGCTGCGGGCGGCGGCCACCCTCGACATCCGGGTCCCCGGCGGGCTGGACGGCACCGCCGAGCCCGCCGACAGCTACTCGGTCGCGGTCGTCAACCACGGCACGCCCGGGTTCGTCGTCGACCCGGACGGCACGCTGCACCTGTCGCTGATGCGCGCGTGCAGCGGCTGGCCCAGCGGCGTGTGGATCGACGGCGAGCGCCGGACCGCGCCCGACGGCTCCAGTTTCGCCTGGCAGCACTGGACGCACACGTTCGGCTTCGCGATCGTCGCCGGGGAGGGCGACTGGCGGGAGGCCGGATTCCCGCGTGGCGCGCAGGAAGCCGCGCACCCGCTGCGAGCCCGTCCGGTGCCGGCCACCCCGGGCCCGCTGCCACCCACGCTGAGCCTGATCGCGGTCGAGCCGGCCGAAGTCGTGCTCACGGCGGCGAAACCCGCGGGCAACCCCCTGGCTTCGGGTGCGGTGATCCCGCCGGCGGACGCGATCACCCTGCGGCTGTACGAATCGACCGGGTCACCGGTCACGGCGTCCGTGGCGCTGCACGGCGGGATCCGGTCGGCCTGGCGCACCGATCTGCTCGAAGAGCGCGGCGAGCCGGTGAAGGTCGACGACGGCCGCGCGCACGTCGAGCTGGGCGCCGCCGACGTGGCCACCCTGCGGCTGGAACCCGTCGTCCGGTGGGGACCCGGCCGGGACATCGCCACCGAACCGGTGCAGCCGGTCCCCACCCGGTACTGGCTGCACAACGAAGGCCCGGCGCCGGTCGGCAACCTGCCGGTGAGCGTGCACGTGACGCCGACCCGGGCGAGGCTCGAGGACGGGCGGGCCCGGTTCGACGTCACGGTGAGCTGCAGCGGCCGCCCGGCTCGCGGGCGGGTCGACCTGGAGCTGCCACCGGGATGGGAGGTCGTGGACGTTCCGGACCTCGACTACGACCTGGCACCGGGGGAGCACGCGAAAACGGCGGTCGAAGTGCGGGGGCCGGAAACACCCGGCCGGTACCTGCTCGCCGCCCGGATCACCGACGACCACGGGCAGCTCCTCGAAGACACGGCCGAAGTCCTCGTCGGCACACCCCCACCCCGCGACGACCTCGTCGAGGTCGGTCTCGCGGAGGCGGTCGTCGTGAAACCGGGCGGGTGTGCCGAACTGCCGGTGTCGGTGGAAAACCTGGCCCAGAGCGAGATCCGGGGCGCGATCGCGGCGATCAGCCCGTTCGGCACCTGGGGCACCGAGTTGGCGATCGGCCCGCGCCTCCAGCCGTTCCGGCTCGCCGCCGGCGGGAAGGCGACGGTGCCGATCACCGTCCGGGCGGGACACACCGCCCGGCCGGGCGCGCACTGGTGGGTGCTGGTCCGCGTGGCCGCCCACGGACGGCTCGTCTACAGCCCCGCCGTCGAAGTCCGGATCGAGTGAATTCGTCGAATTCGCGATATATCCGCAAAAGAACAGGTTACTGCTCGGCGAATTACTCCGGACGCTCCTTGACCGGGGGTCCGCCGGGCGCTGATCATTCCAGCGATTCCCGTGCGCTTTCCGGCGCCTTCTCAGGAGAACCAGTTGAGCATCGCTCCCTTGGACCGGCGGACTTTCCTGCGCTGGTCCGCGCTCGTCCCCGCCGTCGCCGCCGTGCCCACCGTGCTGGGCGTGCCCGCCTGGGCGGAGGCGACGACGGCCTTCGTCGACAGCTACCGCACGAACGTCCCGGCCAACAAGACGCCGGAGACCAACGCGGCGGTGCGGATCCTGAGCGGGATGCAGCGCGTGTGGCGCACCGGGTCCACTTGGGACAGTGGCGTCGTGCTCGACGCGGCGGTGCTGCGCGCGAACGTCCGGCACTGCGTCGCCGTCACCCGCGCCCGGACCGACGCCGAAGCCAAGCGCTCCTTCGTCTACGACCGCCAGCACCAGTCCTACGCCGCCATCGGCGGCCTCGGCCCGCTGGCGGACCTCTACCGCGGCGGCGCCAAGGCCGTCACGAGCATCACCAGTGCCCCCGACGGCACCCCGCCGGCCAAGATCGACGACGCCGTCCCGGCCGACGCGCCGGCGGGCTCGGCGCTCGGCGCCGGCTCCCACGACTCGGAGCTCGGCCTGGTGGCCACGCTCGTCGACACCGTCCGCGGGAACTTCGCCTCCGGCAACCCGAGCAAGGCCGCCTACCAGTACCCGCGGCCGTGGCGGCTGACCGCCGACAGCACGGTCGTGCCCACCGGCGCGACCGACGCCCTCGGCTACCCGGTCTACGACTCCGACGTGGTCGTCGCACCGCAGCTGCTGCGTCAGCGCAGCACGACCCCGGCCGAAGACGGCGGCTACCCCAGCGGTCACACCAACGCCTTCCACCTGGCCTGCCTCGCGCTCGCCTACGCGGTCCCGGAGCGGTTCCAGGAGCTGGTGGCGCGGGCCTACGACCTGTCCGACACGCGGATCGTCGCCGGGATGCACTCGCCGGTGGACGTGATCAGCGGCCGGACCCTGGCCACCGCGCTCACCGCGGCCACCCTCGCCGACCCGGAGAACGCCACGCTCAAGGCGGCGGCGCGCGAGCAGGCGCTGAAGTACTTCACCGCCAAGACCGGCACGACCCCCGACACGCTCTTCGCCCGCGCGCACACCGGCGCCGACGAGTACCGCGACCGCCGCGCGAACGCCGCGATGGTCGCGCGCCGGGCGACCTACGGGCTCCCGAGCCACGGCGCGCGGACGCCGATGCAGGTCCCGAAGGGCGCCGAAGTGCTCCTCGAAACCCGCCTGCCGTACCTCGGCGCGGCCCAGCGGCGGGAAGTCCTGCGCACGACGGCGTTCCCGGGCGGGAACCCGCTGCTCGACGGCCCGGAGCTGTGGGGACGGCTGAACCTCTTCGCCGCGGCCGACGGCTACGGCGCGTTCGACACCGGCGTCCGCGTCACGATGGACGCCACCCGTGGCGGGTTCAGCGCGAACGACAGCTGGCGCAACGACATCGGCGGCGACGGCGGGCTCGTCAAGGCCGGCACCGGGACGCTGACGCTCGCCGGGGCCAACAGCTACCGGGGCGGCACCCGCGTCGAGGCGGGCACGCTGGCCGCGACGGGGCCGGGTGCGCTGGGCACCGGAAACGTCGAACTCGCCGGCGGCACGCTGCGCGTGTCCGGCCTGCGCGCGGGCGGCTACCACCAGACCGGCGGCACGCTGTCCGCCGCCGCCGGGCCGGCGGTGGTCGTGCGCGGCGACGCGACGCTGGAGCGCGGCAGCGTCCTGGAGCTGCGGATCGACGGCTCGTGCCCGTGGCACGAGGTCGACGTGCTGTGCGCGCGGCGGCTGCGCGGCCGGTTCGCCGCCATCCGAGTCGACCGCCCGGGCCACCGGGTGGTTCCCCGTTACACCCCCACCGGTTTGTCCGTCCGAATCCTGCGGGAGTTCTCGTGAGAAAACGCATCGCCGCGTTGGCACTCGCCGTCACTGCGTCCACAGTGATCAGTCCGGCGGCCGCGCACGCGGCCGACGGCGGCAGCTTCTCGGTGCTGGCCTACAACGTCGCCGGCCTGCCGGAAAGCATCTCCAGCGCGCCGACCCCGCGTGACCCCGCGACGACGGCGATCGGGCAGCGGCTCGGCCCGTACGACGTCGTGCACGTCCAGGAGGACTTCAACTACCACGCCAAGCTCTACGCGGCCGACCAGCACCCGTACCGCACGCCCACCAGCGGCGGCGCGGGCATCGGCAGCGGGCTGAACACGCTCTCCTCGCTGCCGTACGACGCCGACGACTTCGAGCGCGTCCGCTGGAACTCCTGCCAGTTCGACTCCGGCGACTGCCTGACCCCGAAGGGCTTCACCTTCATGCGGGTGCGGCTGGCCGAAGGCGTGTACGTCGACTTCTACAACGCGCACACCAACGCCGGCACGAACGACGGCGACCAGGCGTCGCGCGCGTCGAACCTGGCGCAGCTGACCGCGTTCATCAGGTCGCACTCGGCGGGCAACGCGGTGGTCGTCATGGGCGACACCAACACGCGCTACACCCGCGCGGCCGACACGATCGCCCAGTTCGGGGCGGACAACGGCCTCACCGACGCGTGGGTCAAGCTCGTGCGCGGCGGCGTCGCGCCGGCCCCGGGCAGCCCGGCGCTGGTGTGCGACCCGGCCGCGGTCACCAACGACTGCGAGGTCGTCGACAAGGTCCTCTACCGCGGCAGCAAGCTGGTGAACCTCGACGCGACCTTCTACAACAACGAGCACGCGAAGTTCCTCGACGACGCTTCGGGCAAGATGCTGTCCGACCACGACCCGATCACCGTGCGGTTCAGCTGGACGCGCAACCCGGCGCTGCAGCTGTCGGACCAGTACGGCGGCCCGCACGGCGACTACTTCACCGACGTCCCCGCGGTGCCGGCGGCCGCCCGGGTGCGGACGTGGTCGCTGCGCAGCGGCAACCGCGTCGACCAGGTCGGGGTGACGCTGGAGAACGGCACCACGCTCACCCACGGCGGCTCGGGCGGCACGGCGCAGTCGCTGACGCTCGGCACCGGCGAGTACGTCACGACGGCCACCCTGTGCCAGGGCAAGTACAACAACACGACCCGGATCTTCTCGGCCCGGTTCACCACCAACCTCGGCCGCGTCCTGGCCGGCGGTGCGACGACCGGTGACTGCGTCACCCGCACGGCCCCGGCCGGCTGGCAGCTCGCCGGCTTCCACGGCCGCACGGGCAGCGAGGTCGACAAGATCGGGTTCGTCTACACGCAGCGGTAGTCGCCCGCGACGCCCCTCGGCGCCCCGCGGTCCGGAGCAGCTTCCGGACGGCGGGGCGTCACGCTGTTCAGCAGCTCTTCGGCGACGGCCATGGTGGGCCGCGCGGTGGGATCGGGGTGCAGCAGGTGCAGCACGGCCTCGGTGAGCGGGTGACGCTGCTCGCTGCCCGTCTCACTGCCCAGGGCGGCGTACAGCGTCGCGCCGAGGGAGTACACCTCGGCCGGGAAGTCCGGGAAGCCGCCGTCGAGCACCTCGGGGGCGAGGAAGGCGCGCAGGGCCCGCCCGCCGCCGACGATCCCGGCGTGCCCCGCGGCGGAGATGACGACGTGGTCCGGGTCGACGGCGGCGTGCAGCACACCGTCGTCGTGCGCGGCAGCCAGCGCGGCGGCCAGCTGCGCCCCGAACCGGGCGACGAGCCCGGGCGCGAGCGCACCCTGCTCGCCGAGCAGTTCGGTCAGCGTCCGCGCCCCGGGGTATTCGAGCACCAGGTAGGTGGTGCTGTCCTGGTCGACGACATCACAGATGGCCGCCCGCGGCGCGGGGATGGCGGGCACCGCGGGCGGCTCGTCGAACAGCGGCTTGACGGCGACGATCCGGTCGAGCCGTTCGTCCTGGGCGTGCCAGACCACGGCGCCCTGCCCCGCGGGGCCGAGCAGCCGGTACCGGTCGCCGATCAGGGTCCCTTCACGCGCCACGTCGTCGTCCCTCCGCGTCGTCCACCGTCCTGAAGGGAGATACGGCCGGAAAGCGGATCCGGTTCGCTTGATCGGCACGTTTTCCCCCGGCCGGGTGGGCCGGCCCCGAGCGCCCCAATGAGGTTTTCTCGGTGGGGTTTGGTCCGCTGGTAGGGCGCGCGAGCTGGCGTGGTTCCTCGCCCGTGTCCTGCGGGCCGAACGCCGGGCCGCGGCATCCGGCGCGGCCGGCGGGTGCTGACGCCGTATCGGCAGGCGGTGCTGGTGCTGTGGTGGTTCCGCGAGGCCACCCCGGTCCACCGGCCACCGCATCAGCGTCGCCACCGCCTACCGCCACCTGCACGAAGCCATCACCGCCCTAGCACCGCGGCTTCGGCGGCAACGTGCAGTTCCTGGCCGGCCCGGACGGGTTCCCGCTGTGGGTCTCGGCGGTGCTGCCCGGCTCCCGTAATGAGCCCGCGCACTGGGTGAACGTGCCATGGCCCTGCTCAAAACCCGCTGGCGAGCTCTCCGCCGCATCAGCACCACGAACACCACGGACGCTACTGAGAAAACCCCAATGTGGCGTTCGGTGCGTCCAACGCACCGAACGCCACATTGGGTGCGTTGGACGCAACCAACGCCACATTGGGGCGCTTGCCGCTACCGCGGCGGCCGGACGCTCCCGAGCGTCGGCACGACCTTCGTGATCAGCCCGTCGGCGCCGAAGCGCAGCCGGTCGATCGTCACCTCGCGGTGCGTCCCATCCCCGCCCGGGATGGCGAAGCGGTGGTAGGCGATGTACCACTCGTCCTTGCCCGGCACCTGCACGATGCTGTGGTGGCCCGGCCCGAGGATGCCCAGCGACGGGTCCTTCTCCAGGATCACGCCCCGGTTCACCAGCCCCGCGCCCAGCGGGCTCGTCGCCGTCGCGTAGCCGACGCGGTAGTTCTCGCTGCCCGTGTCGTCGATCGACCACGTCAGGTGGTACGTCCCCGCGCGCTTGGTCATGAACAGCCCCTCGCGGAAGCCGTCGAGGCCGGTCAGGCGGGTGATCTTCGCCGGGTCGTACGACGTCAGGTCGGCGTTCAGGGGCACCACGTAGGCGTTGCCGTTGCCCCAGTACAGGTACGTCTGGCCGTCGTCGTCGGTGAACACCGCCGGGTCGATCGCCTGGCCGCCGCTCGGGTTGGCCGCGATCAGCGGCTTGCCCAGCACGTCGGTGAACGGACCGGTCGGGGATGAGGACACCGCGACGCCGATCTTGGCGTCCGCGCAGAAGTAGAAGTAGTACTTCCCGTTCTTCTCGGTGATCGTCGGTGCCCACGCCCGGCTGTCCGCCCAGGACACGTCCGGGCCGAGGTCGAGGATCTTCGGGTGCCGCGTCCAGGTGACGAGGTCCTTGCTCGACCACGCGTCGAACGTCGTGCCCGACCAGCCGGGGTAGCCGTCCGTCGTCGCGTAGATGTAGTACGTGTCGCCGAAGCGGACGATGTTCGGGTCCGCGGTGAAGCCGGGCAGGACCGGGCTGTTCATCACCACCGCGGTGACCGTCCACGTCCGCCGCTGCCAGCCGGCGCCGACGACCGAGTAGCCCACCGGGCCGGTGAAGTCCTGCCGCGACCCGTTGTGCGGGAACACCTGCGTGCCGTCGGCGACCTGCAGCACCGGCGCGAGCCGCCGCACGTCCGTGCCCGGCTTCACCGGCAGGACGATCGTGCCCTTCGCGCTGTCGATGATCGCCGGCACCTTGAGGGAGTCCAGGGTCACCGACCCGACGGCCGTCTCGTTGCCCGGCGCGCCGAGCACCTCCTTGGCGGTCAGGCCGCGGTTCCACACGGTGAACCGCCGCATCTTGCCCTGGAAGTACTTGTCGGCGCCGTAGGCCGAGCGCCCGAGGTAGTTCGACGTCGTGATGCCCGCGCCGAGGTCGCCGGGTTTCGCCGTGACACCGTCCACACGGGACACTTCGACGCCGTTGTCGTACAACCGCGCCGTCCCGTTCGCCAGGGTGTACGTCAGGGTGTGCCAGGCGCCGCGGGTCAGCGCCCGCTTGCTGTCGGCGTTCTGCTCGGTCGACCAGTTGCCGGCGGCGATCGCGGCCCGGTAGGTGTCCCCGGTCGCGAACAGGTAGCCGTCACCGGCGTTGTCGGTGCTGTTGCCGAGGTTCCACAGGAAGTACGGCGTCTGCTGGCCCGGGTCGACCCACACCTGCGCCGACACCGTGATCCCGGAAAGACCGCTCATCAGGTTGTTCGGCAGGGCGACGTAGCCGTCCTTGCCGCCGAAGGCGAGTCCGTCCGCCGAGCGCGTGACGCCGCCGTGCACCGTGGCGTCCCGCCCGTTCCCGGAGACGTCGGTGACGGTGTCGCCGCGGCCCGCCGCCGTGAGGTCGTAGTCGGCGACGACACCCTTCTTGTCGGCGGTGACCGGCGGCGGTCCCTGGCGCAGCCGGGCCAGCTCGGCCTTCGTCACCGGCAGCACCGTGCCGTGGCGCGGGCTCTTCGGGAGCTGGTACTCCGCCGGGATCGTCCAGTTCGGCTTCGCCAGCGAATCCGTGACGAACGGGACGTACCCGCGTCGCGGCGTCTCGTCCATGAAGGCGTAGTACTTGTTACTGTCGTTGGCCTTGAACAGCGTCGGGCCCTCGACCCAGTCGGTGCCGAGCTTGGTGCGGATGCAGTCGCTGACCAGCTCCCAGTTGCGCGGCTTCGTCGTCGGGAGGTCCACCGCGCGCAGGTTCTTCGACCGCTCCAGCACGATGTCGCGCTCGCAGGAGCCGATGACCTTGCCGTCGGTGGTCAGCCGGTAGTAGTAGTCGCCGTCCTTGGTGACGGTGGAGTCGATGACGCCTTCGCCGGGGTCGTTCCACACCTGCGGCTTGCTGAAGGTCCGGAAGTCGCGGGTGGTCGCGTACATCATCCGCGGGTACGTCGCGCCGGTGTGGTCGACGTCGGTGGGGGCGTAGGGGCTGGTGGCCCAGTAGACGACGTACGCGCCGATCGTGGGGTCATAGGTCGCTTCGGGGGCCCACGTCATGCCGGCGGTGTCGTCGGAGACCCGGACGTGCCGCTGGTTCGACCAGGTCACCAGGTCGGTCGACTCCCAGATCTCCAGGTACTGGCTGCCGTGCCGCTGCGCCTGGTCCCAGCCGCGGCCGTCGTTGATCTGCAGGTCGGTGGCGACGATGTAGAACCGGTCGCCTTCGGGGCTGCGCACGATGAACGGGTCGCGCACGCCGGTTTCGCCGTAGTTCGAGCGCAGGACGGGCTTGCCGCCGTTGAGCTCGTCCCAGTGCAGCGGGTCGTTCCCGCGGCTGGCCGCGAAGTGGATCTGCTCGGTGTCCTGCGTCGCCTCGCCGGTGAAGTAGGCGAACATGTAGCCCTCGAGCGCTTCCTTCTTCGGCAGCGGCAGCACGGTGAGGGTGAACGCGCGTTCCGCCGTCGCGGAGCCCTTGGTCGCGCGGACCGTCAGCCGCGCCTTGGCCGGCCGCGCGCCGGGCGCGGGCCGGGTCACCTCGCCGGTGGCGGTGACGACGCGGGGGTCCTGGCTGCGCCACGTCAGCGTGACGTCGCGGGCGCCCTTGACCGGCAGCGTGATGTTGCCGCGGATCGCGTCCTGGTCGGGGATGACGATGTCGGCGAGCGCCTTGTCGACCTTCTGCCGGTCGGTGATGTCCTGCAGCACCGTGACGGTGAAGGTGCGGCTCGCGCTCTGGCCGGCGTAGGAGACCGCAGCCGTCAGGGTCACCGTCGCGTTGCCGGTGCCGGGAGCGGGCCGCGTCACCGCACCGGTCGCCGACACCACGGCCGGGTTGCTCGACGACCAGGCGATCGCCGAGCCGCCGGCCCCCGTCTTCGGGAGCGTGAGGTTGTCGGTGACGGCGGAGGTGTCGCCGAGGTCGAGGGCGGCCGCGTCGGCCGTCGCGCGCCCGGCGGCGGTGCGCTCGCCGAGGGCGCGGGCTTCGTCGGCGGTCACCGCGCGGTCGTAGACGCGGAAGTCGCGGACGTTGCCCTTGAGGTACTTGTCGCCGTCGTAGACCGACCGGCCGAGGTAGTCGGCGGTCGTGGTGCCGCCGCCGATCGAGCCGGGCGTGATCGTGATGCCGGTGTTGCGGGCGACTTCGATCCCGTCCTCGTACAGGACCGCGGTCCCGCCGCCGAGGGCGTAGGTGATCGTGCGCCAGCTGCCGCGCGCGAGGTTGCGTCCCGCGCTCGCGTTCTGTTCGGTGGACCAGTTGCCGGAGGCGATCGAGCCGCGGAAGGCGTCGCCCGTGGTGAACAGGTAGCCGTTCCCGGCGCCACCCGCCGTGTTGCCGAGTCCCCACAGGAAATACGGCGTGCCCTGGTCGGTGGCGATGTTGACCTGAACCGAAACCGTGATGTCCGTGAGACCTCGCATCAGGTTGTCCGGCAGCCGGACGTGCCCGTTCGTGCCACCCAGGCGCAGGCCTTCGTCGCCTTGCCACGTCGTGTCGCCGCTGACGCTCGCGTTGCGCCCGTGGCCGGACGCGTCGGGCACGGTGGTGCCGGCGCCGGCGGTGAGGTCGTAGCGGACGACCAGGCCGTCGTCCAGGGTCGCCGCGTGGCCGGAAGCGGCCCAGACAGTGGTGGACGCCGCGGCCACGGCCAGGGTGGCGAGGACCGTGGTCAGCGGGCGGGACCGCCGGAGGAACTTCGGCGACGACGTCGTCGCCGAGAGTCGAACGGGCATACCGGTTCTCCAGGAGTGGGCGCCGAAGGCGCGGGAAAGGAGGTGATGCGGCTGAATTCCGGGACCTGGGAACGGTCGCCGAGCGCGGAGTGAGCGCTAACATAGCTGCCGATCCCCGCGGGGTCAATTGGCTGTTTTGCCTGGTGGTGTCCCGCGGCCCGACGATCGGCCCCTTGACACCCTGTGGCGCGGGTCACCTACACTACGACCGCTTGTTAGCGCTAACAATCCTGTTCGTACCCGGCACTCGACGACGAGATGGGTGGACGAGACGATGATCAGTCGACGGGGACTGATGGCGGGTGCGGCGGGCGCCGCGGTCGCCGGCCTGCTCGGGAGCAAAGCCTTCGCCCAGACCGCCGCCGGTGCGTACGTCATGGCGTACTTCACCGAGTCGCCGTCCATGGCGGGCGCCGACTACGGGCTGCACCTGGCGGTCAGCACCGACGGTCTCGACTGGCTGCCGCTCAACCAGAACAACCCGGTCGTGACGCCGACGGCGGGCACCGGCGGGCTGCGCGACCCCTTCGTGCTGCGCAAGCAGGACGGCCGGTTCGTGGTGCTGGCGACCGACCTCAAGGGCACCGACTGGTCGCTGCAGAACCAGTACGTCCACGTCTGGGATTCCGCCGACCTGCGCGGGTTCACCGGCTACCGCCGGGTCAAGCTGCACTCGATGGCGACGCACAGCTGGGCGCCGGAAGCGTTCTGGGACCCGTCGCGCAACCAGTACGCGATCATCTACTCGGCGGCTTACGGCGGCCACGACGTCATCATGGTCAACTACACCACCGACTTCACGACGGTCAGCGCGCCGCAGGTGTTCTTCGACCCCGGCCACGCGACGATCGACGGGACGATGGCCACCATCGGCGGGGTCAACTACCTGTACGTCAAGAACAACACGAACAGCACCCTGGTCGGCCAGCGCTCGAGCTCGCTCGCCCCGGGCAGCTTCACCACCTACAAGACCGGGATATCCCCCGGGCGGGGGGTGGAGGCGCCGCAGATCGTGCCGGCGCCGGCGGGGAACCGCTGGTACCTCTGGGGCGACACCTGGAGCCCCAACGGCCGGTTCTTCTGCTGGGAGACCACCGATGTCGCGGCCGGGAACTGGACGCTGCTCAACGACCGCGCCTACACGCAGCCGTTGAACTCCAAGCACCCCGGCATCACGCCGATCACCGCCGCGGAGCGGTCCGCCCTCGTCGCGCAGTGGGGCGCCCCGGCGTGGCGGCGGCTCAAGTCCTACAACTTCCCCGGCAGCTACGTCCGGCACGCGAACTCCGTGGGCCGTATCGACGCCTACCCGTTCGACCCCTACCAGGACCAGCTCTGGAAGCTCGTGCCCGGCCTGGCGGACGCGGCCGGCGTCTCGTTCGAATCCGTCAACTACCCGGGCCGCTACCTGCGGCACTACAACTACGAGCTGCGGCTCGCCGCGAACGACGGCACGGCGACGTTCAAGGCGGACGCCACCTTCCACCAGACGGCGGGGCTGGCCGACGCGAGCTGGTCTTCGTTCCGCTCGCACAACTTCCCGGACCGGTACGTCCGGCACTTCTCCTCCGTGCTGCGGATCGACCCGCTGGGCAGCGCATCCTCCACTGTGGACAAGCAGGACGCGACCTTCCGCGTCGGCTACTGACACTCTCGGCGAAGGAGTTTCAATGATCGTGTCAAGCGGCGGCTGTGGCCGTGAGCGGTGGTGAGGGATGGAACTCGCGGCCGTCGCGCAGCAACGCCCAGATGACGTCGACCAGGCGGCGGGCCAAGGCGATCAGGGCTTGGGTGTGCCGTTTCCCTTCGCCGCGTTTGCGCAGGTAGAAAGCCCGAGAGGGACCGTCGGGGCGTTTGATGGCCGACAGGGCGGCCAGGTAGAACACCCGGCGCAGGCCGCGGTGGTAGCGCTTCGCCCGGTGCAGGTTGCCCCGTATCCGCCCGGAATCGCGGGGCACCGGCGCGAGACCCGCGTAGGCGGCCAGATGCGCGGAACTGCGGAACGCGGCCTGCAGGTCGCCGCCGGTCCCGGCGAGCAGCTGGGCCCCCAGGATGGGGCCGAATCCGTCGAGGCTGGTGATGGGCCCGGCGTCGGGGTGCTCGGCGAACCGTGCACCGAGCTGCTTGTCCAGGTCTTTGATTTCCCGGTCCAGTTCCAGCAGCTGCCGGGCCAGCCGGGCGATCAACGGTGCGGTCACCGATTCTCCCGGCAGGGCCACGGTTTGCTCCGCTGCCGCGGCGAGGGCCTTGTCCACCATGGCCGGAATGCCCTTGGTCCACGCACCATGCTCGGCCAGATAGGCCGACAGGCCAGTCGCTTCGGCCGCGCGGATGCCGGCCGGGGTCTGGAACCCGGTGAGCAGCACCAGCGCCGAGCGGGTGGAGTAGTCGAACGCCCGTTCCAGCGCGGGAAAAATCGAGGCCAGCAGTTCCCGGATCCGGTTGACCCCGCGCACCCAGTCGGCCATCAGGTCCTCGCGGCGCGCGGTGAGCACCTGCAGATCGGTGACGACCGCGTCGGGGCTGGTGATCGGGGCGAGATCGCTACGCAGGCGGGCGGTTTCGGCGATGGTGCGGGCGTCACGCGCGTCGGTTTTGCCTTCACCGGCGAACGCGCCGGCCATCCGGTTGACCAACCGGCCCGGCACCGACACCACCGGCTGGCCGGTGGCCAGCAGCAGCGTGATCAGCAGGCTCGCCGCACCGGAGGTCATGTCGACCGCCCACACCACCTCCGCGGCTTTCGCGGTGGTGCGGGTGATCAGCTGCTCGATCGCGGCTTGGCTGTTGGCGACCTTCCGGGAGAACACGATCTTGCCGGTCTCGTCCACCGCGCAGGCGTGGTGGAAGCCTTTGCCGACGTCGATCCCGACCCACATCTTGTGCACTGCCACGCAGCCTGTCCTCCCGTCTTCGCAGCTCAGCCCGGTGGACGACCCGCCGACAGCTCCATAAACAGCGACCGAGCGCAGATTTCAATCAGCGGCCAGGGCGTCCAGAACGACGGGGCGGCCACTCCTTCGAAGCCACCACACGAGGCAAGCCGTCATCAGCCACACCCCATCGCCCTGGGCATCCAGAACATCCCGTCCTGAACACCAACAATCTTATGGAGCCGTCATGCTACGACGACGTGGCACGGTTTTGTCCCTGCTCGTGCTCTTCACCCTGCTCCTCGGCGCACCCGGTGCGCACGCCGCGCCGGTGACGGTGACCAACGGGAGCCAGTTCACCGACACCTCCGGCGCCCTCGTGCACGCCCACGGCGGCGGGATGCTCAAGGTCGGCGCGTACTACTACTGGTTCGGCGAGAACCGCAACGCCGACGACACCTTCCGCGCCGTCTCGGCCTACCGCTCGACCGACCTGAAGACCTGGGAGTTCCGGGGCGACGTGCTGACCCAGTCGTCGGCGGCCGAGCTGGGCCGGGCGAAGATCGAACGGCCGAAGGTCATCTACAACAGCTCGACCGGCCAGTACGTGATGTGGATGCACAAGGAGAACGGCGACGACTACGCGGAAGCCCGCGCGGCCGTGGCGACCTCCTCGACAGTCGACGGCAGTTACTCCTACCGCGGCAGCTTCCGCCCGTTCGGCACCCACATGTCGCGGGACATCACGCTGTTCAAGGACGACGACGGCACCGCGTACATGGCGTCGGCGGCCCGCGAGAACGCCGACCTCAACGTCTACCGGCTCACCGCCGACTACACCGGCGTTTCGGCGCTGGTGCAGACGCTCTGGCCCGGCTCGTACCGCGAGGCGCCGGCGATGTTCAAGCGCAACGGCGTCTACTTCCTGCTCACCTCGGGTGCCACGGGCTGGTCGCCGAACCAGCAGAAGTACGCGACGGCGTCCAGCGTCACCGGCACGTGGAGCGCGCTGTCCAACGTCGGTGACGCCACCGGTTTCGGCAGCCAGACCGCGTACGTGCAGCCCGTGCAGGGCACGCAGGCGACGTCGTACCTCTACCTGGGCGACCGGTGGGCCGGCGCCTGGCAGCGTCCGGTCAACGAGTCGCGGTACGTGTGGCTGCCGCTGAGTTTCCCCAGCAACACCAGCATGTCCATGACCTGGTACCCGAAGGTCAGCGTCGACGCGGCCACTGGCGTGGTCGCGGGCGCCGGCACCGGCAGCGCGTACGAGACGTGGGTGGCCCGGCACAGCGGGAAGTGCGCGGACATCCCGAGTTCGTCCCGGAACGACGGCGTCGCGCTCACGCAGTACACGTGCAACAACGGCGCGAACCAGCAGTGGAGCGTGCTCGACCTCGGCGACGGCTACGTCAACCTGATCGCGCGGCACAGCGGGAAGTGCCTCGGCATCGCGGGCGCCTCGACGGCGGACGGCGCGGCGGCGGTGCAGAGCACGTGCACCACGGGCACGAACCAGCAGTGGCAGGCCCAACCGGTGAGCGGCGGGTACGTCCGGTGGGTGGCCCGGCACAGCGGGAAGTGCCTGGACGTCGTCTCCGCGTCCACGGCCGACGGCGCCGCGGTCAAGCAGTACCCGTGTACCGGGGTGACGAACCAGCAATGGCAGCGGAAGGCGGCCTGAACAGCGCCGTTCGGCCCTTGACGACGGGGTGACCGCTCGGTAACTTTTTGCGAAACTCCTTCACGTTTGGGGCCGCCATCATGCGCATGCTCGTGGCTTTGCTCACCGCCGTGGCGATGACGTCCGGCGTCGTCGCCTCCGCCGTCGCCGAAGACGTTCCGCAGCACCGGCTGACCGTGCGCGGCTCGGCGTTCGTCGACGCGTACGGCCGCGAAGTGGTCTTGCGCGGCTTCAACGTCTCGGGCGAGGTGAAGCTGGCAGAAAACGGTTTCCTGCCGTTCGCCAACGCCGCCGACGCGCGCCGCTCGGCTCAGGCGATGAAAGCGCTCACCGGCGCGAACGCCGTGCGGATCCCGATCGCCTGGGCCGGGACGCAGCCGGTGCGCGGGCCGGTGAACACGCAGTACCTGGCGAAGCTGACCGACCAGATGAAGGCGTTCCTGGACGCGGGCTTCACCGTCCTGCCGGACTTCCACCAGGACCTGTTCTCCCGCTACCTGTTCAACCGTGGCAGCTGGTACACCGGCGACGGCGCGCCGAAGTGGGTCGTCGACCTCGGCGGCTACCCCGCGGAGAGCTGCGGCATCTGCGCGCACTGGGGCCAGAACATCACCCAGAACGGCGCGGTCCAGGACGCCACGAAGGACTTCTGGCACAACGCCCGCGGCGTCCAGGACGAGTTCGTCGGCATGGCCGTCCAGACGATGACGTACCTGCGCACCAACCTGAGTGCCGCCCAGTTCGGCGGCATCGCGGGCATGGACCCGTACAACGAGCCGTTCGCCGGGCGGTACGACTCGGGCCAGGACAGCAAGGCCTGGGAGCAGAACGTGCTGTGGCCGTTCTTCAAGCGCTTCCGCGACGCGATGGATTCCGCCGGCTGGCAGGACAAGCCCGCGTTCGTCGAGCCGAACATGTTCTGGAACGCCAACATCTCCTTCCAGCTGCACCCCGGCGGCTTCCAGGACACCGGCGTCATGGGCCCGCGGTACGTGTTCAACACGCACTTCTACGACCAGCTCGCGCAGTCCGGCGTGTTCATGCCGGGCAAGGCGGGCGACGGCCAGTACAGCGGCGCTTTCGGCACGGTCCGCGACCGCGCGACGGCGCTGGGCACGACGGCGATCGTCACCGAGTTCGGCCACCCGTTGACGGGGTACACCTCGGACAAGGCCCCGACCGTGGACAAGGCGATGTACCAGGCCCTGGACTCGCGGGTGTCCGGCGCGAACTGGTGGGGCCGGCCGGCGCAGTCGGGCCCGGTGCTCTCGGCGACGCAGTGGCAGTGGGACATCTACAGCGGCCGCCACCACGAGCTGATGAACGACAACCCGGACAAGGTCAAGACCGAAGGCGACGCCTGGAACGGCGAGGACTTCTCCTCGGCCCGCACGGCCGACGACGGGACGGTCCAGCTCCGCCAGGACGCCCGCCTGCTCGACCGCCTCTACCCGGCGGCGGTCGCGGGCCACACGCTGGCGTTCACCTACGAGGACCGGTCCCGCGACGGCAGCCAGACGCTGACGTGGAACCAGATCCCGTCGACGATGCCGGCCACGGCGGCCCTGACGGGCACCGGACGCTACGGCGTCCTCGTGTGGCAGGGCGCGGCCGCGGGCGCCCCGACCGAACTGCACGTCCCGGCCGGCATGACCCCGACGGTGGTGACGGACCTGCCGTCGGCGACCCGCGTGGGCGACCGCCTGCAGCTGCCGGCGACCCCGGGCCTGCACTACGCACTGGTCGCGGAACCGGGTTCGGCGCCGACCGCGGCCCAGCTGGCGGCGGTCCGCGCGGAACTCGCGGCCTGGGCGCCCACGGCGGTGAAGTAGCCCGCCCGGCCCAAGCGCCCCAATGTGGCGTTGGTTGCGTCAGACGCACCCAATGTGGCGTTCGGTGCGTCCAACGCACCGAACGCCACATTGGGGCGCTCGGCCTGAGCGGCGGGCAACTTCCGCGCGCGGCCTTCAGTGCAAGGTCGCGATCCCGGCCAGGAAGATGTCGACGCCCGCGAGGAACTGCTCGCGGTCGTCGTGCTCCCGCAGCTGCGTCGCCGCCCGGTGGACGAACGGGTACCGCTCCGGATCGAGCGCCGCCCACTGGGCGGCGACGTCGCCCAGGAAGGCCGAGCGGTCCGTGGCGAGCAGCCGGGCGTTGGCGGCGTTCTGCCCGGCGACGCCGAGGACGTAGTTGACCAGCGCGCCCGCCGCGTCGAACAATGCCTGCTCCGGCACGTCGAGCGCGACGAGCAGCCCGCCGATCCGCTCGTAGACCTCCAGCAGCGCCGGCCGCCACGGCTCCCGGGACAGCTGGGCGCCGACCCACGGGTGGGCGTCGATCGCGTCGAACAGGCCCAGTGACACCGTGCGCAGCGCTTCCCGGGGCTCGTCCTCGACGACGGCGTCGGCCATGACGCGCGCGATGACGGCGTCGGTCGCCGCCGCGAGCAGGTCGCTCTTGTTGGCGACGTGGTGGTAGATCGCGCCGTAGCCGGTCGACAGGCGGGCGGTGAGCGCGCGGAACGTCAGCGCGGCCTCGCCGCCGTCGTCCAGGATCGCGGCCGCCGCCTGCACGATCACTTCCTTGGACAGCCCGTCCGCGCGCCGTTTCGCCATGGGCTGATCATCGCATGTTTGGAACGCCGATCCAAACTCGTGCTAGCGTGGTGATTGGAACGTCAATCCAATCGGAGGTATCCATGACTGTCACGATCATCGGAGCCGGCCTCGGCGGTCTCGTCCTGGCCCGCGTCCTGCACCTGAACGGCATCCCGGTCGAGGTCCACGAGGCCGACGCCTCGGCGGACGCGCGCCGCCAGGGCGGCATGCTCGACATCCACCCCTGGAACGGCCAGCCGGCCCTGGCGGCGGCCGGTCTGCTCGACGGGTTCCGGGACCTCGTCCTGCCGGGCCGGGAATCCACCCGGATCGTCGACCGCGACGGCACGGTGCTGCTCGACCGGCCCGACGACGGCACCGGCGAACGGCCCGAGGTGCAACGCGGCGAGCTGCGGCAGCTGCTGCTGGACTCGCTGCCGCCCGGCACCGTCCACTGGGGACACAAGGTCGCCGGCGTGCGGGCCCTCGGCGACGGCGCCCACGAGGTGAACCTGGCGAACGGCGACCGCTTCGTCACGAACCTGCTGGTCGGCGCGGACGGCGCGTGGTCGAAGGTCCGCCCGCTGCTCACCACCGCCACGCCGGAGTACGTCGGCGTGACGGTCGTCGAGACCTTCCTCTTCGACGGCGACACCCGGCATCCCGCCGCCGCGAAGGCGGTCGGGGCCGGCGCGCTCTACGCGCCGGCGCCGGGCCAGGGGATCGTCGCGCATCGCGAAAGCGGCGGGACCCTGCACACGTACGCGCAGCTGTTCAAGCCCCAGGACTGGCTCGCCGGTGCCGACGCCGCGACCGTGACGGCACGCGCTGCGGCGGAGTTCGACGGCTGGGCGCCCGAGCTGACCGCGTTGATCACCGAAAGCGACACCCCGCCGGTGCTGCGCCGCCTCTGCACGCTGCCGGCCGGGCACCGCTGGACCCGCGTGCCGGGGGTGACCCTGCTCGGCGACGCGGCGCACCTGATGCCCCCGAACGGCGAGGGCGCCAACCTGGCCATGCTGGACGGCGCCGAGCTGGGCCAGGCCCTCGCCGCCCACCCCGGCGACGTCGAGGCGGCGCTGGCGGAGTACGAGCAGGCGATGTTCGCGCGCGCCGCCGCGGAGGCGGCGGGCGAGGACGTCTACGCGATCATGTTCGGCGACGACGCGCCGCACAGCATGGTCGCCCTGTTCGACGGCGAGTAGCTACCCGATGCTCGCCCCGATGCCGTCGAGCAGGAAATCGAGGCCGATCCGGAAGGTCTCGTCGGCGTCGTGGTGGGCGGCGTCGCGCACGACCGTCTCCAGCGCGGGGAACCGGCCGGTGGCGAACATCCGCACCAGGTAGGGCCCCAGTTTCGCCTGCCACTGCCGCTGGTCGAGCCCGCTGGCGCGTTCGGCCCGCCGCTCGGCGATCTCGCGGCGGACCGCGCCGATCACGTAGGCGTCGACGGCGGTGACCATCGGCATGACGACGTCCACGTCGACGCCGTCGAGCGCGGCCAGCACCGCCTCGCCCCTGGCCAGCGCGTTCGGCCCGAGCTGGGGCCGCCCGCCGATCAGGTCGGCGAACCACTCGTGCCGGTGGGCGGCCTCGCGCGTGGCCTCGGCCATCGAGGTCAGCACCTCGCGCCACCCGGATCCGGCCGGCCGGATCTCGGCGTGGACGGCGTCGACCATCAGGTCGAGCAGCTCGTCCTTGGTGTCGATGTAGCCGTAGAGCCGCATCGGCCCGACGTCGAGCGTGCCGGCGAGCTTGCGCAGCGACACCGCTTCGAGGCCGGTTTCGTCGGCCAGCTCGACCGCCGTCCGGACGATGAGGTCCCGGCTCAGCGGGGCCGGCGCCGGCCGGTTCGGCGGCTCGGGCCGCTCCCACACCAACATGCGCGTGACAATACATCGACTCTCTCGATACAGTGTATCGAGAAATACAGCGTATCGGAGGGTTCATGACCATTGCCATCGTGGGAGCCGGCCTGGGCGGCCTGGCGCTCGCCCGGGTGTTGCACGTCCACGGCGTCGAGCCGGTCGTGTACGAGCGCGACGCTTCGCGCGAGGCCCGCCGCCAAGGGGGCATGCTCGACATCCATTCCGGGCAGCGGGCGCTGCGCGAGGCCGGCCTGCTCGAGCGGTTCCTGGCCATCGCCCGCGCGGAAGGACAGGACATGCGCCTCCTGGAGCCGGACGGCACGCTCCTGCTCCAGGAGGACACCCCCGACGACGCCCCGGCCCTGCGTCCCGAGATCGACCGCACCGACCTGCGCAACCTCCTGCTCGACGCGCTCCCCGCGGGAACGGTCCGCTGGGGCCGCGCGTTCGACCACGCCGAGGACGGCGTCCTGCACTTCGCCGACGGCAGCACCGAGCGCCACGACCTGCTGGTGGGCGCGGACGGCGCGAACTCCCGGGTCCGCCCGCTGCTCACCGACGCCCGGCCGGCGCACCTCGGCCAGAACGTCGTCGAGCTGTGCATCCCCGACATCGACCGCGCCCATCCCGACCTCGCGGCCATGGTCGGCCGCGGCAACTACTGGGTACTGGGCGACGGCAAGTCCCTGGCGGCCCAACGCAACGGCGACGGCTGCGTCCGCATCGGGCTGAGCTTCTACAACACGGGGGAGGACTGGTTCGCGCGCAGCGGCATCCCCTTCGAGGACCCGGCCGCCGCCCGGGCGCGGTTGATCGAGCTGTACGACGGCTGGGACGCCCGCTTCACCGCCCTGATCGCGGCGGCCGACGACACGGTCGTACCCCGCTCCCTCACGGCCCTCCCACCGGGCTTGACGTGGCCGACGAACCCCACGATCACCTTGGTCGGCGACGCGGCACACCTGATGCCCCCGGTGGGGGAGGGCGCCAACATGGCCCTCCTGGACGGCGCCGTCCTGGGCCTGGCGCTGGCGGAACACCGGGACGATTTCGGCGCGGCCGTGGCGGAGTACGAGCAGGAGATGTTCGAGCGCACCGCCGCGGCCGCCCGGATGTCGGCGGACATACAGGAGCTGCTGATGTCGCCGGACGCGAGCCGCCGGATGCTCGAGTTCTTCCAGCCGAGCTGACACGGCGGGCGTGCCCGGAATGTGACCCGGATCTCGGCCGGAGGAGGTCGACGCGCGATAGTGAACATCGTTAACTTCCGGCGATGAGTCCTGACAGCCGGATGGCCGCGGTCCCTCGTGATCCGCGCGCCGACGAGTACCCCATGCCCTCGGTGCCGCACGGCTGGTACGCGCTTCTGCGGAGCAGGCAGCTGCCGCGCGGCGAGGTCGTGCCGCTGCACTACTTCGGCCGCGCCCTGATCGCTTTCCGCGGCGCGGACGGAAGCCCGGCCGTGCGGGAGGCCTACTGCCCGCACTACGGCGCGCACCTGGGCGCGGGCGGGAAGGTGGTGGACGGGACGGTGGAGTGCCCGTTCCACGGCTGGCGGTTCGGTGCGGACGGCCGGTGCACGCACGCGCCGTTCGCCGTGCGGCCGCCGAAGGTGTCCCTCGGCGGGTTCCCCGTCCGCGAGCACAGCGGGCTGATCTTCGCCTACACCGGGCCGGGTGCGCCGGCCTGGGAGGTACCGGAGATCCCGGAAGCCACGTCCCGGCAGTTCGCCCGACCGATCGACGACGTGAACACCGCGCGGATCCACATCCAGGAGATGCGCGAGAACATCGTGGACGAGTCGCACTTCCACTTCATCCACGGGCAGCGCGAGCCGCCGGTGCAGGACCTGGTCACGGACGGGCCGTTCGCCGAGGTCCGCGGCCGCATCCAGCGGCGGGTCCTGCGCTGGGACATCGACAACACCTTCGACGTGTTCATGTACGGCCCCGGCGTCATGGTGGTGCGAGTGCACGGCGCCCTGCTTTCCCTGACCGCCGTTGCGCTCACCAACCCGATCGACGACCGCACCAGCGAGCTGAGGATGCTCTACCACGTCCGCAAGCCGGCCGGACTGCCGTTCCTGACGCCCGTTCTCAAGCTGGCCTTCCGGACGCAGGCCTTCGGCGAGGTCCGCGAGGAGATCGGGATCTGGGACCACAAGATCCACCGGGCCCGGCCGGTCCTGCTGCCGCACGAGAAGGGCATCAAGGCACTGCGCCGCTGGTACGCCCAGTTCTACCGCGGAACGTAGGGGACGCCGGGACGCAGGTGGGGGCGGGCTACTCTGGAAGCCGATGACCGAGAAGCAGGCACCCAGGGCGTACCAGATCCGCACCTTCGGCTGCCAGATGAACGTGCACGACTCCGAGCGGCTCGCCGGGCAGCTCGAGGACGCCGGCTACGTCCCGGCCGCCGCCGGGGACAGGCCCGACCTGATCGTGTTCAACACCTGCGCCGTGCGGGAAAACGCGGACAACAAGCTGTACGGCACGCTCGGGCACCTGCGCCCCGACAAGGTCGCGAACCCCGGCCTGCAGATCGCCGTCGGCGGGTGTCTCGCGCAGAAGGACCGCGGGGAGATCGTCAAGCGGGCGCCGTGGGTCGACGTCGTGTTCGGCACCCACAACATCGGGGCGCTGCCCACGCTGCTCGAGCGTGCCCGGCACAACGCCGAGGCCGAGGTCGAGATCCTCGAATCGCTCGAGACGTTCCCCTCGACGCTGCCCGCGCGGCGCGAATCGTCCTACGCGAGCTGGGTGTCCGTTTCGGTCGGGTGCAACAACACCTGCACCTTCTGCATCGTCCCCGCCCTGCGCGGCAAGGAACGCGACCGGCGGCCCGGCGAGATCCTCGCCGAGGTCGAGGCGCTCGTCGCCGAGGGCGTGCTCGAAGTCACGCTGCTCGGCCAGAACGTCAACTCCTACGGCGTCGAATTCGGCGACAGGCTGGCGTTCGGCAAGCTGCTGCGCGCGTGCGGCACGATCGACGGCCTCGAGCGCGTCCGGTTCACCTCGCCGCACCCGGCGGCGTTCACCTCCGACGTCATCGACGCCATGGCCGCGACCCCGAACGTCTGCCACCAGCTGCACATGCCGCTGCAGTCCGGGTCCGACCGGGTGCTGCGCGAGATGAAGCGGTCCTACCGCTCGGCGCGCTTCCTGAACATCCTCGACGAGGTCCGCGCGGCCATGCCGGACGCGGCCATCACCACCGACATCATCGTCGGCTTCCCCGGCGAGACCGAGGAGGACTTCCAGGCCACCCTGGACGTCGTGGCGCAGGCCCGCTTCTCGAGCGCGTTCACCTTCCAGTACTCGAAGCGCCCCGGCACGCCGGCCGCGACGATGGAGGGCCAGCTGCCGAAGGAGGTCGTGCAGGAGCGCTACGAACGCCTGGTCGAGCTCCAGAACGCGATCTCGTGGGAAGAGAACAAGAAGATCGTCGGCCGCCGCGTCGAGCTGCTCGTCGCCGCGGGCGAGGGCCGCAAGGACGCCGAGACGCACCGGATGAGCGGCCGCGCCCGCGACGGGCGCCTGGTCCACTTCGCGCCGACCGGCGCCCACGTCGACCGCGCCGTCCGGCCCGGTGACGTCGTCGAGACGGTCGTCACCTACGGCGCGCCGCACCACCTGGTGGCCGACGGCGACCTGCTGGCCCACCGGCGGACGCGCGCCGGCGACAACGCGGAGGCCGGGCTGCGGCCGAAGACGAGCGGCGTCACGCTGGGCTTGCCGGGCTTCGGTGCCCCGGCCGCCCAGCCCGAACCGGTGAGTGGGTGCGCACTGTGACCGAGTCCCGGGGCAACGGCGAGCTGGCCGAGCTGGCGGCCGAGATCGACGAAGCGGGCACGCGGGCGTCCCGCACGGTGGAGCTGGGCCGCCGCGGGTTCACCATCGCGGTGTTCACGTTCGTGCTGCTGATCTGCCTGATCCTGCCGTGGGTCGGCGCCCACGCGGGCTGGCAGGTCCTGGCCGGCGAGGGCGGCGGCATCCCGCAGCTGTTCGCGGCGACGTCGACCGGCGTCGGCATCCTGGCCTCGGCCTTGGCGCTGGTGACCCGCCGCTGGTGGCTGGCCTGGGTCTGCGCCGCGGGCGGCTGGTTCGCCTCCGTCGACGGGCTGCTGGCGATCTGGTCGCAGCAGTCGTCGCACGCCCCCGGTTCCGCGGGCGGCGGGCCCGGCATCGGCATGATCATCGCCTGGATCGCGATGATCTGCCTGGCGGCCTCGTGGATGCGCACGGCCTTTTCGCGGTCTTGAGGCCGGTGGGGACCGGGTTCAGCCGACGCGCAGGGTGAGCGTGCCGGCCGAATAGGCGGCGGCGTACAACGTCGTCTCGGGGTGGTAGAGCCGCAGCGAGACGGTGGCGCTCAGGCTGAAGCTGAGGCTGAGCGAGAAGCCGCCGTTGGGCCGGCAGGTCGTGTCGGCGATGTTCACCCAGGCCCCGGCCTGCAGCTGCTGCACGATGACGGCCTCGAGGGCCGTGTCGGAGCGGGCGGGGTCGAGCACCTTCAGGTTGCCCTTGAGGTCGACCTTCTCGTTGACCTTGACGTGGTCCTTGGCGAGCTTCCCGTCGACCTTCACCTTCCCCTTGCCGGCTTCGACGGCCGAGGAGAGCGGGGCGGCCCCGGCAGGGGCGGCGAGCGCGGGCGCAAGTCCGGCGAGAGCGACGCTGAGCGCCAGAGCTGTCAGGATTTTGCGGGGTGTGCTGATCATGCTCGACAGTGGAGCACCGGCAGTGCCGGAAGGCGCGCGGTGGCCCCCGGTCAGGGAACGCGCGACCCCGCTTCGGGTGACACGTCGACCACCCGGCCCGTCGTGAGTGGTAAGGCGTGTTCTGACGCGCCTCACCACTCACGACGTGGTCGGGCTCAGCGGTCCGCGACCGCCGCCTCGGCGGCCTGCAGCCACTCACGCCACTGCGCGGCCTGCTCGTCGGCCTTCTTCGCGCGCCGCTCGTCGCCGGCGGCCCGCGCCTTCGCGGCCTGGGACTCGAACTGCTCCACCCGCTCGCGGAACTGCGCCGCCCGGGCCTGGGCCTCCGGGTCCGTCTTCCGCCACCGGGAGTCCTCCGCGGCCTTGACCGCGTCCTGGACCGCCTTCAGCCTGCCGTCCAGCTCGCGGATCCGTTCGCGGGGGACCTTGCCGATCTCGTCCCACTGCTCCTGGATGCGCCGCAGCGCGCTCTTCGCCGCCTCCAGGTTGGCCGCCGCGTCGATCTTCTCCGCCTCGACCAGCAGCTCCTCCTTGCGGGCCGCGTTCGCGCCGAACTCCGCGTCACGCTCGGAGAACACCGCCGACCGGCGGGCGAAGAACTTGTCCTGGGCCGCCCGGAAGCGCTGCCACAGGGCCTCGTCGCTGTCCTTCGGCGCCCGGCCCGCCGCCTTCCACTCCGTCATCAGGTCCTTGTAGCGACCAGCCGTCTCGCCCCAGTCCTCCGACTCGCTGATGGCCTCGGCCTCGGCGATGAGCTCTTCCTTGCGCTGCTTGGCCGACGCGCGCTGCTTGTCCAGCTCGGCGAAGTGCGAGCCGCGGCGGCGGTTGAACGCCTCGCGGGCCTTCGAGAACCGCTTCCACAGCTCGTCGTCGGTCTTGCGGTCGACGCCCTTGACCGTCTTCCACTCGTCCAGGATCGCGCGCAGCCGGTCGCCTGCCGCCTTCCACTGGGTCGAGTCCGCCGCGATCTTCTCGGCCTCCTCGGCCAGCGCCTGCTTGCGGGCGACGGCGGCCGCGCGTGCTTCCTCGCGCTCCGCCTTCGCGGCGGTCAGGGCCTTCTCGGCGTGCGCGATGACGTACTCCAGCCGCGCGGCGAGCGCGGCCAGGTCGCCGACCACGGCCGCCTCGGCAAGGCCGTCGCGGATCTGGGTGGCGCTCGACAGCGCGTGCTTCGGGTCGCCGGCCCCGGACACCAGCCGGGTCTCCAGCAGCTCGACCTCGGTGCGCACGTCGTCGAAGCGACGCGCGTAGTGCACCAGCCCCTCGTCGGGGCTGCCGGCCTGCCAGACGCCGACCGCGCGCTCGCCCTCGGCGGTGACGACGTAGACGGTGCCCTCCTCGTCGATCCGGCCCCAGGTGGACGGGGTGGGTTCGGCGGGCGGCACGGGCGGGGCGGCGTGCCCGGCGTGCAGCGCGTGCGGCACCGGGTGCGGGGCCGGGGTACCGGTGGAAGTGTTCTCCTGGGCCATCGCAGGCTCCTTATCGCCTGTACGCCCGCTCGCGCGGGCGCCCCGCCGTTCGGGCGGGGCCGGGTAATGCGGTCGTCACGGGCCGTGCTCGGATGCTACGTCCCTTAGGCGGCATTCAAGCAGCTCAGCGCGCACCGTGGTACTGGATGGGCCACTCGAAGCTCGTGATCCTACTTCCGGTGGACGCTGCGTGTCGGCCCGCAGGTATCGTCAGCCGCCGTGAACAGCCCCGTCGCGGTGGTCGGCCCGACGGCCACCGGCAAGACCGCACTGGCCGTGGACCTGGCCCGCGAACTCGGCGGCGAAGTCGTCAACGCCGACGCGATGCAGCTCTACCGGGGCATGGACATCGGCACCGCCAAGGCCACCGAGGCCGAGCGCCGCGGCGTCCCGCACCACCTGCTCGACGTGCTGGACGTGACCGAGACGGCGTCCGTCGCGGCCTACCAGCGGCACGCGCGGGCCGAGATCGAGCGGCTGCTGGCCGACGGCAGGGTGCCGGTGCTGGCCGGCGGGTCCGGCCTCTACGTCCAGGCCGTGCTCGACGACCTGCGGTTCCCCGGCACCGACCCGGCCGTCCGGGCCCGGCTCGACGCCGAGGCCGAGCAGCTCGGCACCCCGGCGTTGTACACCCGCCTGGGTGAGCGCGACCCGGTCGCCGCCGCGAAGATCCTGCCGACCAACACCCGCCGGATCGTGCGTGCCCTCGAGGTCATCGAGATCACCGGCGAGCCGTTCTCGGCGAACCTGCCCGCGCCGGGGCCCGCCCGCTACGGCACGGTCGTCATCGGTGTCGACCGCGCGCCCGAGGAGCTCGACGAGCGCGTGAACGAACGCGTGGTGCGGATGTTCGAGGCCGGGCTGGTCGACGAGGTGCGGGAACTGGAGAAGCGGGGCCTGCGCGAGGGGAAGACGGCGTCGCGGGCGCTCGGCTACCAGCAGGTGCTCGCCGAGCTGGACGGCGACGGCGACTTCGACGCGGCCGCCGCGGCGACGGCGCAGGCCACCCGGCGCTTCGTCCGCAAGCAACGCTCCTGGTTCCGGCGCGACCAGCGGATCCACTGGTTCGACGGCGCCGATCCGGGGCTGGCCGCGCGCGTCCTGGATACCCTGGGCCGGTAATCTTGCCCCCATGGGCGGAATCGAGTTCCTCAAGGGGCACGGCACGCAGAACGACTTCGTGCTGCTCCCCGATCCGGCGGCCCGCCTCGAGCTGACCGAGGCCAGGGTGGCCGCGCTGTGCGACCGCCGCCGCGGCCTCGGCGCCGACGGCGTGCTGCGCGTGGTGCGGGCCGCCGCGCTCGACGCGCCGTCCGCGGGCGAGTGGTTCATGGACTACCGCAACGCCGACGGGTCGATCGCGGAGATGTGCGGCAACGGCGTGCGCGTGTTCGCCCGCTACCTCGTGGAAGCGGGCCTGGCGACCGAGGGCGAGTTCGTCGTCGGCACCCGCGCCGGCGACCGTCCGGTGGTGGTGCACCCGGACCGCTCGGTGACCGTCCACATGGGACCGGCGACGATCACCGGGACGTCGGTCACGGTGGTGGCGGGCCGTCCGTTCTCCGGCGTGGCGGTCGACGTCGGCAACCCGCACCTGGTGTCGGTGCTCGACGACGACGTGGCCGGGCTCGACCTGCGTGAGCAACCCGACTTCGACCACGACGTGTTCCCGCACGGCGTGAACCTCGAGTTCATCAACCGCCTCGGCGAGGGCGCGCTGCGGATGCGCGTCCACGAGCGCGGGGTGGGGGAGACGCGGGCCTGCGGCACCGGCACGGTCGCCGCGGTGGCGGCCGCGTTCCACCTGGCGGGCACCGACACCGGAAGCTCCACTGTGGACATCCCGGGTGGCCGGGTCGAGGTGACGGTGTCCCGCGGCGCGTCGACGCTGTCCGGGCCCGCGGAGATCGTGGCGCGCGGCGAGATCGACGAAGCCTGGTGGGCCGCCGCCGGTTCGTGACCGGGGCGGCCCACCGGCGTCAGACCTTGGCCTCGACCGCGAACTCGCCTTCGCGCGTTTCCACCGCACCGATCGCACCCGCGATGCGGATGTCGGGCTCGATCCGCCCGAACCGCGCCAGCACCTCCGCCGGCCCGGTCACCGTCAGGCTTTCCACCGCGGTGCGCATCGACACCTTCGCGTCCGTCTTCGCCCGGCGGACCGCGGCGATCACCTGGCTCGCCAGCGCCAGCAGCTCCGGGTCACCGTCGACGGCGGCCGGAGCGGGCCACGCCGCCCGGTGCACGGACCCGGGACGCCACCACGACCACACCTCTTCGGTCGCGAACGGCAGGAACGGCGCGAACAGCCGCAGCAGGTCCGAGAGCGCCGTCACGAGCGCCGCCCGCGCGGACTGGGCCGCGTCGGGACCGCGGTCACCGTAGGCTCGGCCCTTCACCAGCTCGACGTAGTCGTCGCAGAAGGTCCAGAAGAAGGTCTCGGTGGCCTGCAGTGCCCGGGCGTAGTCCGAGGCCTCCAACGCCGCGGTCGCCTGCTCGACCACGACCGCCAGCGACGCCAGCAGCGCCCGGTCCAGCGGCTCGGTGGCCACCGCACCGGGCATCGGCACGCCCAGGCCGAGCACGAACCGGCTCGCGTTGAGCAGCTTCGTCGCCAGCCGGCGGCCGACCTTCATCTGGCCCTCGTCCACCGCCGTGTCGACGCCGGGCCGCGCGCTCGCCGCCCAGTACCGGACCGCGTCCGAGCCGAAGCGCTCCAGCAGGTCCACCGGAGTGATCACGTTGCCGATGGACTTCGACATCTTCTTGCGGTCCGGGTCGAGCACCCAGCCCGCGATCGACGCCTCCCGCCACGGCAGCACGCCGTGCTCCAGCTCCGCGCGCACCGCCGTCGAGAACAGCCAGGTGCGGATGATCTCGTGCGCCTGCGGCCGCAGGTCCATCGGGAACACGCGCGCGAACAGGTCGTCGTCGACGCTCCACCGGCCGACGATCTGCGGCGTCAGCGACGACGTCGCCCACGTGTCCATCACGTCGGGATCGGCGGCGAACCCGCCCGGGACACCCCGCTGCTCCGGCGTGAAGCCCGGCGGGACGTCGCTGCTCGGGTCGACCGGCAGGGTGTCCGGGAGCAGCCGCGCGGCGTAGTCGGGCTCGCCGTGGTCGTCGAGCCGGTACCACAGCGGGATCGGCACGCCGAAGAACCGCTGGCGGCTGACCAGCCAGTCGCCGGCCAGGTTTTCAACCCACGAGGAGTACCGGACGCGCATGTGCTTCGGCACCCAGTTCAGCTCTTCGCCCCGGGCGAGCATCTTCTCCCGGAACGCCGCGTCGGTTCCGCCGTTGCGCAGGTACCACTGCCGGCTCGCGACGATTTCCAGGGGCTTGTCGCCCTTTTCGTAGAACTTCACCGAGTGCGTGATCGGCCGCGGTTCCCCCCGCAGGGCCCCGGCTTCGCGCAGCAGGCGCACCATGATCTCGCGTCCCGTGTGGACGGTCTTGCCGACCAGCGGCGCGTAGGCGTCGGAAGACACCCCGGACGGCGCCTCGGGCAGGAAGCGGCCGTCGCGGCCCAGCACCACCCGCGTCGCCAGCCGCAGCTCCCGCCACCACGTGACATCGGTCGTGTCGCCGAACGTGCACACCATCGCGATGCCGCGGCCCTTTTCGGGATCGGCGAGGTGGTGCGCCACCACGGGCACCTCGACGCCGAACACCGGGGTCCGCACGGTCTTCCCGAACAGCGGCTTGAAGCGTTCGTCGTCCGGGTGCGCCACCAGCGCGACGCACGCGGGCAGCAGCTCCGGCCGGGTCGTCGCGATCACGACGTCTTCGCCGTCCGGCCCGGTGAACGCCAGGTCGTGGAACGCGCCCGGGCGCTCGCGGTCCTCCAGCTCGGCCTGGGCGACGGCGGTGCGGAAGCTGACGTCCCACAGCGTCGGCGCTTCGGCCTGGTAGGCCTCGCCGCGTTCGAGGTTCCGCAGGAACGCGCGCTGCGAGATCAGCCGCGAGTCGTGCCCGATCGTCTGGTAGGTCATCGTCCAGTCGACCGACAGCCCGAGCTGCCGCCACAGCTGCTCGAAGACCTTTTCGTCGGTCTCGGTGAGGGTTTCGCACAGCTCGACGAAGTTGCGCCGCGAGATCGCGACGACGTCCTTGCCCGGCTTCTCCGGCGGCCGGAAGTCCGGGTCGTAGGGCAGCGACGGCTCACAGCGGACGCCGAAGTGGTTCTGCACCCGGCGTTCGGTCGGCAGGCCGTTGTCGTCCCAGCCCATCGGGTAGAAGACCTCGCGCCCGCGCATCCGCTGGAACCGCGCGAGGACGTCGGTGTGGGTGTAGGAGAAGACGTGCCCGATGTGCAGCGACCCGCTGACCGTCGGCGGGGGAGTGTCGATCGAGTAGATCTCGTCCCGGGTCTTGGTGCGGTCGAAGCGGTAGGCGCCGGTGGACTCCCATACGGGTACCCACTTGGCCTCCAGACCGTCGACACCGACCTTGTCCGGGACTCGTGGGCGCTCGTATGGGGTACTCATGAACCAACTCTAGGCGGCGGGAGAACCGGTTTTCGCTTCGGTGGGCAGGTCGCGCATGTGCCGCAACGGGGAGCAGACGACCCACAGCGCCGCGGCCGCTTCCCCGGCCACCGCGACCCACGCGGCCCCACGGAGCCCGAGCCCTTCGCCGAGCGCACCGCCGAGCAGCCCACCGAGCGGCAACGTGCCCCAGACCACGAATCGCGCGCTGGCGTTCATCCGGCCGAGCAGCCGGTCCGGGCAGATCGCCTGCCGGTAGGAGACCGAAGCGACGTTGTAGATGACGATCCCGAATCCGCCGAAGGCGGTGCCGAATCCGGCCAGGCCGAGCCGCCAGTCCGGCGCGGCCAGCGGGGCCAGCAGGTGCGCGGGCCAGGTGAGCAGGGGGATCAGCCAGATCGCGCGGGCGTGCCCGATCCGCCGCGTGACCGCGCCGGAACAGAGCGCGCCCACGATCCCGCCCGCACCGCCCACGGCCAGCATGACGCCGACCGCCGCCGGGGGCAGGCCGACCGTGCGCGTCAGGAACAGCACTTCGACCGCGACGAAGGCGCCCCCGAAGAAATTCGCCGTCGCCGTGCACGCCACGGTGGCGCGTAGCGGCTTGTCGGAGAAGACGAACCGCAGGCCCTCGGCGATCTGCGGCAGCAGCCGCTCGTGCCCGGTCCGCTCCGGCTCCGGCTCGACCGCGCGGATCCGCAGCAGGCACAGCGCCGACGTCAAGTAGCCGAAGGCGGTGACGAGCACCGTGTTCGCCGCGCTGATCAGCTGGACCAGCACACCCGCGCCGCTCGGCCCGGCGATCTGCGCGACCGACTGGACGGCCTGCAGCTTCGCGTTGCCCTCCAGGAGGTGCTCCCGGCCGACGAGCGAGGGCAGGTACGACTGGTAGGCGACGTCGAAGAACACCGTCGCCACACCCACGAGCAGCACGACCACCATCAGCTGGGCGAGCGTCAGCACCCCCGCCCACCAGGCGAGCGGCACGCTCAGCAGCAGCGCGAAGCGGACGAAGTCGGCGGCGAGCATGACCCGGCGGCGCCGCAGCCGGTCCACCCACACGCCCGCGGGCAGCCCGATCAGCAGGAACGCGAGTGTCTGCGCCGCGGTCAGCAGGCCCATCTCGAACGGCGTCGCGGCGAGGGTCACCGCGGCGAGGAGCGGGATGGCGGTGTACCCGACGGTGGTGCCGAACTGGCTGGCCGCATCGCCGGCGAAGAGCCGCCGGAAGTCGGCGTGGCGGAACAGTGACCCCCTGTGCATGGTCCCGAGTGTGCCGGGAGTGATTGGAAAGTGTCAATCACTGTTCGCTCTAGGCTGTGCGCGTGCCTGATGGGAAACGACGCCCCGCGACCGAAGCCGAGGCCGCCGCGCTGGCCTCCGGAATACGGCTGCGCATCATCCGGTTGACTTTCTCGGAGGCGCTGACGAACAAGGAACTCGCCGAAAGGCTGGGCCGGGACCCCGCGACGACGCTGCACCACGTGCGCAAGCTCGTCGACACCGGCTTCCTCGCCGCGCAGCCCCCGCGCCGCGGAGCCCGGGGCGCCCGGGAAATTCCGTATCTTTCGACCGGGCTTTCGTGGACACTCGACTCATGCGGTGACAAGGGCTTGGACCAGGCGATGCTCGAGGCGTATCTCGCCGAGATCGCCGAGACCGGTTTCGACGGCGTGCACCAGACACGCCTCGTCGTCCAGGTGGCCCCCGAGGAGCGGGCGGAGCTGGAAACCCGGCTCAACGCCCTGCTCGAGGAGTTCCGCGCGCGCCCCCGCCGTCCCGGCGCCGAGCGCACCGCGATCTACCTCGCCACCTATCCCAGCACGTAATAGTTCGGTTCCCGCGGCGAATCGTGGGAACATGGAGGCACGATGACAGAACTGACACACACCGAAGACCACGACGACGACCTGTACGACCCGTCGACCGGCGAGATGGAGCTCGAAGACCGCGCGTCGCTGCGCCGGGTCAGGGGACTGTCCACGGAGCTGGACGACGTCACCGAGGTCGAGTACCGGCAACTGCGGCTCGAGCGCGTCGTGCTGGTCGGCGTGTGGACCGAGGGCACGGCCCTGCAGTCCGAGGCGTCGCTGGCCGAGCTGGCGCGCCTGGCCGAGACGGCGGGCTCGGAGGTCCTCGAAGGCCTCATCCAGCGGCGGACCAAGCCGGACCCGGCCACCTACATCGGCTCGGGCAAGGTACGGGAGCTGCGCGACATCGTCGGTTCCACCGGCGCCGACACCGTGATCTGCGATGGCGAGCTCTCGCCGGGCCAGCTGCGGCAGCTCGAGGAGAAGGTCAAGGTCAAGGTCATCGACCGGACCGCGCTGATCCTCGACATCTTCGCCCAGCACGCCCGGTCCAAGGAGGGCAAGGCGCAGGTCGAGCTGGCCCAGCTGCAGTACCTGATCCCGCGGCTGCGCGGGTGGGGTGCGTCGCTGTCCCGGCAGGCCGGTGGCCGCGCCGGCGGCGCGAACGGCGGCGTCGGCCTGCGCGGTCCCGGTGAGACCAAGCTCGAGACCGACCGGCGGCGGATCAACAAGCGCGTGGCGAAGCTGCGCCGGGAGATCGCGGCCATGGACACCATCCGCGAGACCAAGCGCGGGCGGCGGCTGGCCAACGAGGTGCCCAGCGTGGCGATCGTCGGCTACACCAACGCCGGCAAGTCGAGCCTGCTCAACGCGCTGACCGGGGCCGGGGTGCTGGTGGAGGACGCGCTGTTCGCCACCCTCGACCCGACCACCCGGCGCGCGTCGACGCCGGACGGCCGCGGCTACACGCTGACCGACACCGTCGGGTTCGTGCGGCACCTGCCGCACCAGCTGGTGGACGCGTTCCGCTCGACGCTCGAGGAGGCCGCCGACGCCGACCTGCTCGTGCACGTGGTGGACGGGTCCGACCCGGCACCCGAAGAGCAGGTCAGCGCGGTGCGCGAGGTGCTCGGCGAGATCACGCGCAAGCGCAAGGAGCCGCTCCCGCCGGAGCTGCTGGTGATCAACAAGACCGACGCGTCCGACGAGGTCAGCCTGGCCCGCCTGCGCCACGCGCTGGCCGGGTCGGTGCAGGTCTCGGCCCGGACCGGGGCGGGCATCCCGGAGCTCGTCGAGGTGATCGCCGACCGCCTGCCGCGGCCGGAGGTCACGGTCGAGGTCCTTGTGCCCTACTCGCGCGGCGAGCTGGTCGCGCGGGCGCACGCGGACGGCGAGGTCCTCGAAGAGGAGCACGCCGAGGAGGGCACGCGCCTGCTGGTGCGGGTCCGCCCGGACCTCGCGGCGACCTTGCGCGAGTACGAGACCAACTCGACCAGGGCCTGACACGTCTCCGTAGTGTGCGGTCGGAGTGACCGCACACTACGGAGGTGGCTGGGTGCGCTGGGTTGTCGCGTTTGTCTTCATGGCCGTGCTGGGCGGGGCGGTTCCCGCCTGGGCGGCTCCGGCTCCGGAGCCGCTGTGCACGATGAAGGACTCGCGCATCGGCGAGCTGTCCGGCCTGGTCTCCGACGGGTCCAGGCTGTACGCGATCAACGACGGCGGCAGCAAGGTCCAGGTGTTCGTGCTGGGCCGGGACTGCAAGGTCCAGAAGGTCCTGACGGATCGCACGGATCCGTTCGACGTCGAAGACCTGGCCCGCACACCCGACGGCCGGCTCTGGCTGTCCGACACCGGCGACAACCAGAAGGGCCGGCTGACGGTCGCCCTGCTGGAGATGAGCCCCGAGGGCAAGGTCACGCTGCGCCGGCTCACGTACCCGGACGGCCAGCACGACACCGAAGCGCTGATCATGGACAAGGCGGGCACGCCGTACCTGATCACCAAGGACATCCTCGGCGAGGCCCGCGTCTACCGGCCTTCGGGGCCGCTGACGAGCCCGGGACCGACCACCATGGAGAAGGTCGGCACGGTGAAGATCGCGACGACGGACACCCAGGGCGGCCCGGTCGGCTCGATCGGCTCGGTCCTGGTGACGGGCGGCGCTTCGATGCCGGACGGCAGCGCGGTGGCGTTGCGGACGTACACGGACGCGTACGTGTACGCGGCGCCGGACGGCGACGTCCTGGCCGCGTTGCAGCGCAATCCCGTGCGGATCCCGTTGCCGGGGGAGAAGCAGGGCGAGGCGATCGCGTTCGACCCCGACGGGACGCTGATTTCGGGAAGCGAAGGCGTCGGCCAGCCCCTCCGCACGGTGCGGGGCGCGGCGGCATTGGCCGCTTCGGCGGCGCCCACGTCGGACGGAACTTCGGCCACGAGCGCCGGCGGTGGCGGCGGCTCGCCGGACGGCGGGGGAGTGCCGGTGCTGCCGGCGGCGGGTATCGCGGTGGCGGTGGTGGGCCTGGGCTGGTTCGGGTTCAGCAGGCTGCGCCGCCGCCGAGGCTGAGCGCGCGCCGCCACCGGACCCCTCCGCACGGTGCGGGGCGCGGCGGCATTGGCCGCGCAGTCCGGCGCACCGGCGGAGGGAACGACCTCGACCGGAACGAGCGCGTCGTCCGGCTCGGCAGCGGACGGAGCCGGGCTCCCCGTCCTGCCTGCCGCCGGGATCACGCTCGCGGTGGTCGGTTTGGGCTGGTTCGGCTTCAGCAAGCTGCGTCGCCGCGCCCGCCGCTGACCTTCGGCTCCCCACAGCCGAAGATCATCCGATCAGGTGGTTCTCCCGGGCCGTGCGAAAGCCGGGATCGCCCTCTTAAAGGCGGCGCAGGACCGCGACGACCTTGCCGAGCACCGTGGCGTCGTCGCCGGGGATCGGCTCGTAGGCCTCGTTGTGCGGCATCAGCCAGATGTGGCCGCCCTTGCGCTTGAACGTCTTGACCGTGGCCTCGCCGTCGATCATCGCCGCGACGATCTCGCCGTTGTCCGCGTCCGGCTGCTGCCGGACCACCACCCAGTCGCCGTCGGTGATGGCCGCGTCGACCATCGAATCGCCGGTGACCTTCAGCAGGAACAGCTCGCCCTCGCCGACGATCTCCCGCGGCAGCGGGAAGACGTCCTCGATGGCCTGCTCGGCGAGCACCGGGCCGCCGGCGGCGATCCGGCCGACCAGCGGCACGTACGCCGCCTTCGGCATGACCGGCTGCTGGTCCATCTCGATGCCCATGGGGTTGTCGTCGGTCGCCGCGAGCACGCCGACCGCGCGCGGGCGGTTCGCGTCCCGGCGCAGGTAGCCCTTGCGCTGCAGCGCGCGCAGCTGGTGCGAGACCGACGACGTCGACGTCAGCCCGACCGCCTCGCCGATTTCGCGGACGCTCGGCGGGTAGCCGAACCGGCTCACCCACGTGCGGATCACGTCGAGCACCTGCTGCTGGCGGACGGTGAGGGTCTCGTCCACGTCGTACACCTCGGGCATGGCGTGCACCTTGCCCGAGCCGCCGGGGGACCCGCTGGTCCTGCCCGCCTTGTTCTCCTTCGCCACTGCGTCGCCTCCCAGACGTTCGCTGCACGTATTGCGCGCCGGCCGCCGCCCGCGGGTGCGGGCAGCCTCGCCGGCGGCATCTGCCCGGCAGATGCCCTGGTCACCGACGTTAGCCCCCGGGCACGACGATTTCAAACATCTGTTCGATCGACACGCCGTGTCCGCTCGATTTTGTCGGTGGTAGGTGGTAGACCTTCGCACGAGCGTTCGATAGAACGCCTGTTCGACCTTGATCCACGGGCCGCTCCCGGTCCGGGAAACGGGCGGACACCAGGGTTTCGAGGAGGTTCGGATGTCCATTCTGGCCGAACGCGGGCACGTGCGCCCGGCGACCCCGGTCCCGGCGCCCCTCCGGCCGGTGCGCCTCCTGCGCGGACGCCGCGGCGAGGTGCACCGCCCGCCGACACGCGCACGGGTCGTGGCCGGCCGCCGGGCGGCCGGCGCGCCCTGCGCGGCCCCGCGGAGGGTGTCGGTGCGGTGGCCGTGGCTGGTGGCGCTCGCCGTCGGAAGCTGCCTGGTGGTGACCGGCCTGGGCCTCTTCGGCGGCGGGGTATCGGGCGCCCCGGTCCCGGACCGCACGGCGACGGTGTCGGTCGAGCAGGGCGACACGCTCGCATCGCTGGCTGCGCGGTTCGCCCCGGAGAGCGAGGCGGGTGCCGTGGTGGCCCGGATCAAGGAGCTGAACCGCCTCGACGGCGCGGCTTTGGTGCCCGGCCTGCCGCTGACGGTCCCGGTTTCGGGGCCGTGATCCCTGTCCCGGCCGGGGGCGGGTTCCGGCGAGGCCGCTTTCCCGTGGGTCCAGTCGAGGTGGGCAATGCCGAGGTGACGGCTCGGCTGCGGGAGGGCTGACGCTGGTGCAGTGAATGACTCATTCATGACGCCGCAGTCCGCACGAGCCCGCCCGGCTCCGCGAACCCCGCCGCAAGATCACCCGCCCCAGTGAAACCTGTGCCCACCGGAACCGCCCGCGCACCCGTTCCGAGGCGCCCCGTCGCGCCACCCGAACAGACCAACCCCGCCCCGACCTGGGCGCGCGCCCCGCGACCGCCTCGCCACCGCCGTCGCGGCTTCTCCGAACGTGCCGAGCCGACCTCACCCGGGCGAGGTGGGAGCCGTCGTGTCGCTTGCGCACACTCCCGCCGGGTTCTACGCTCGCCCGCTATATGTAGTAGTTACACCGCTGTAGTTGGTCCACAGGTTGGGGTAGACTGGGCAGCAGTTGTCCACAGCTGGTCGGCTTTTACCCACCGGATGTCCACAAAACGATCACCAGGTGCGCAGGGGTTGCGTGGTGGCCGCGGGGGCGTCGACCGGGGCGGCCGACTTGGAGGGGAAGGTGATCGGCGGATGCGGTGCCCGTTCTGCCGGCATGCGGACTCTCGGGTCGTCGACTCCCGAGAGGTGGATGAAGGCCAGGCGATCCGCAGGCGGCGCTCGTGCGCGTCGTGCGGGCGGCGGTTCACGACGTCGGAGACGATGGTGCTCGCCGTCGTCAAGCGGTCCGGGGTCACCGAACAGTTCAGCCGGGACAAGGTGGTGAGCGGCGTCCGCCGCGCCTGCCAGGGCAGGCCGGTCGACGACGACGCGCTGCAGCAGCTCGCGCAGCGCGTGGAGGAGTCGATCCGCTCCGCCGGGCTGGCGGAGATCCCGAGTCACGAGGTCGGCCTGGCCATCCTGGGCCCGCTGCGTGAGCTCGACGGGGTCGCCTACCTCCGGTTCGCCAGTGTCTACCGCTCCTTCTCCTCGGTCGAAGACTTCGAGAAGGAGATCGCCGACCTCCGTGAGGCCATGGCGGGTGCTGCTGCCCAGAAGGACAGCGATCAGCGCGAAGACGGCGACTGAGCCGTCCCGCTGCGGGAGAGGGTTCAACCGATGACGGAAACCGTGGGAACGGGGGCCCGCGCGGCCGCCGGCAAGAAGAGCAAGGCCGCCGGCGGGCTGAGCGTGCAGCGCGTCTTCACGACCGAGGGGCAGCACCCGTACGACCAGGTCACCTGGGAGCAGCGGGACGTCGTCATGACCAACTGGCGCGACGGCTCGGTCAACTTCGAGCAGCGCGGCGTCGAGTTCCCCGAGTTCTGGTCGGTCAACGCCACCAACATCGTCACCAGCAAGTACTTCCGCGGCGCCGTCGGCAGCCCGCAGCGCGAGCGCAGCCTCAAGCAGCTCATCGACCGGGTCGTGCACACGTACGTCAAGGCCGCGCGCGACCACGGCTACTTCGCCACGCCGCAGGACCTCGAGATCTTCGAGCACGAGCTCACCTGGATGCTGCTGCACCAGGTCTTCAGCTTCAACTCCCCGGTCTGGTTCAACGTCGGCACGCCGTCAAAGCAGCAGGTCAGCGCCTGCCAGCCGTACGACGCCCTGGTGAGCACGCCCGGCGGTGCCGTGCCGATCGGCCGCTTCGTCGAGCTGAACGCCGTGGGTGCCAAGGTCTACGACGCGCACGGGCTGACCAAGGTCGTCGCCACCAAGGCGAACGGGATCAAAGAAGTCCTGCGGGTCACGACGAAGTCCGGCCACGTCCTCGACGTCACGGCCGACCACCTCGTGTGGCGTGCGAGTGCGGGCGGCGGGAAGTTCGTGCCCGCCGGCGAGCTGCGGGTCGGAGACCAGCTCGAATGGCACCGCCGCAGCGCGTTCGGCGAGGAAGAGATCCGGGAAACCGACATCGCCGAAGCCGCGCTCGCGGGCTGGTTGCAGTCGGACGGCTTCGTCGGCCAGTACCAGGGAACGAATCGCTCGCTCACCATCGAAGCCATGACAGTGAACGACGCCGAACTGGCGTGGGTGCGTGACGCGCTCGACCGCGTCTTCCCGGATGTCCACCGCCACGAACGCGCCGTCGAAACCCAGGACGAAACGCTCGACTGCCGCCGTACCCGGCTTTACGGCAATGTTCTCGAGAACTTCGTCGAGACCTGGGGCCTGCGCGCCCGGGGAACCGAGATGGCGGTACCGGAGCACCTTTACACGGCGCCGCTTCCGGTCGTGGCCGCGTATCTGCGAAGCATCTTCCAGGCCGAGGGCTACGTCTCCGCGCGGGAACGATCCACCTTGGTCGCGCTGGACATGATCGGCGAAGACCTCGTCCGTGGCCTCCAGCAGTTGCTGGCCCGGTTCGGCATCTTCGCTCGCGTCGGCCGCAAGAAGGAGAGCCGTCCGAACCGGCACGACCTCTGGGGTCTCCGGATCCAGAACGCCGGCGACCGGCGGATCTTCGCGGACGAGATCGGCTTCATCGATCCGGTGAAGACAGCGAAGCTCGAGGCGTCCTTCGAAAAGCCCGGCCTGCCCGCCCACGAGCGGAAGCGGCTGGAGATCGCCGCGATCGAGAGCCGCGGCGAGATGCCGGTCTACGACATCCAGACGGAATCCGGGGAGTACCTGTCCGGAAACCTCCGCGTCCACAACTGTTTCATCCTCGCCGTCGACGACACCATGGAGTCGATCCTCAACTGGTACCGCGAAGAGGGCCTGATCTTCAAGGGCGGCTCCGGCGCCGGGCTCAACCTCTCCCGCATCCGCTCCTCGAAGGAACTGCTCACCTCCGGCGGCACCGCGTCCGGCCCGGTCTCGTTCATGCGCGGCGCCGACGCGTCCGCGGGCACCATCAAGTCCGGCGGCGCCACCCGGCGCGCGGCGAAGATGGTCGTCCTCGACGTCGATCACCCGGACATCGAGGAGTTCATCCAGACCAAGGCGCGCGAAGAGGAGAAGATCAAGGTCCTCCGCGACGCCGGGTTCGACATGGACCTCTCCGGCGCGGACATCTCCTCGGTGCAGTACCAGAACGCGAACAACTCGGTCCGCGTGTCCGACGAGTTCATGCAGGCGGTCGAGAACGGCACCGACTTCGGCCTGCGCGCCCGGCTCACCGGCGAGGTCATCGACCGCACCGACGCGAAGAAGCTGTTCCGCACGATGGCGCAGGCCGCGTGGGAGTGCGCCGACCCCGGCATCCAGTACGACGGCACGATCAACGACTGGCACACCTGCCCGGAGTCGGGCCGGATCACCGCGTCGAACCCGTGCAGTGAGTACATGCACCTCGACAACTCCAGCTGCAACCTGGCGTCGCTCAACCTGCTGAAGTTCGTCACCCCGCAGGGCACCTTCGACGCGCCGCTGTTCGCCCGCGCCGTCGAGTTCGTCATCACGGCGATGGACGTCTCGATCTGCTTCGCCGACTTCCCGACCGAGCCGATCGCCGACACCACGCGGAAGTTCCGCCAGCTCGGCATCGGCTACGCCAACCTCGGCGCGCTGCTGATGGCGCTGGGCCACGCGTACGACTCCGACGGCGGCCGCGCGCTCGCGGCGGCGATCACGTCGCTGATGACGGGCGTGTCGTACCGGCGTTCGGCCGAGATGGCCCAGGTCGTCGGCGCGTACGAGGGCTACGCGCGCAACGCCGAAGCCCACCAGCGCGTGATGCGCAAGCACGCGGCGGCGAACGAGCTGGTCCGCACCTACCACTCCAACGACGCCGCGGTCCGCGCGCTCGCGACGGAGGAGTGGCAGAAGGGCATCGAGATCGGGGCGAAGCACGGCTGGCGCAACGCGCAGGCGTCGGTGCTCGCGCCCACCGGCACCATCGGCTTCATGATGGACTGCGACACCACCGGCATCGAGCCGGACTTCTCGCTGGTGAAGTTCAAGAAGCTCGTCGGCGGCGGCTCGATGCAGATCGTCAACCAGACGGTGCCGCGCGCGCTGGAGGCGCTGGGCTACCCGGCCGAGCAGGTCGAGGCGATCGTCGAGTACGTGGCGCAGCACGGCCACGTCGTCGACGCGCCGGGGCTGCGTCCCGAGCACTACGAGGTGTTCGACTGCGCGGTCGGCGAGCGGTCGATCGCGCCGATGGGGCACGTCCGGATGATGGCCGCGGTGCAGCCGTTCCTGTCCGGCGCGATCTCCAAGACGGTCAACATGCCGGAGTCGGCGACGGTCGAAGAGGTCGAGGAGATCTACTTCCAGGGCTGGAAACTCGGCCTCAAGGCGCTCGCGATCTACCGCGACAACTGCAAGGTCGGCCAGCCGCTGTCGACGGCCAAGAAGACCGCGGAGACCGCCGCCGCCGAGCCGGAGAAGGTCGTCGAGTACCGCCCGGTCCGCAAGCGCCTGCCGAAGAAGCGCCCGAGCCAGACGGTGTCGTTCACGGTCGGCGGCGCGGAGGGCTACCTGACGGCGGGCTCGTACCCGGACGACGGCCTCGGCGAGATCTTCGTCAAGCTGGGCAAGCAGGGCTCGACCCTGGCGGGCGTGATGGACGCGTTCTCGATGTCGATCTCGGTCGGCCTCCAGCACGGCATCCCGCTCGAGTTCTACGTCTCGAAGTTCTCCAACCTCCGCTTCGAGCCGGCGGGCATGACGGACGACCCGGACATCCGCATCGCGACGAGCGTGATGGACTACCTGTTCCGCAGGCTGGCCCTGGACTACCTCCCGTACGACAAGCGCTCCCAGCTGGGCATCCTCTCCGCCGACGAGCGATCGGCCGAAGTAGAGGCGACGTACGGCAACCCGGGCGTCGACCTGGAGGCCCTGCAGTCCACAGTGGACGCCTCACCCGAGCCGCACGCGGACGCCCCGGAGCACCCCCACCGCGAAGCCCAGACGACAACGGAGCTGATGGAGCTCCGCCTCGGCAAGGCAGCGGACGCCCCGTTGTGCATGACGTGCGGAACCAAGATGCGCCCGGCAGGTTCGTGCTACGCCTGCGAAGGCTGCGGCGCCACATCCGGCTGCAGCTGAGGAGTTTCCGGCTGAACCGGGCGGTCGGCGCCCGGTTCAGCCGGAGATGTAGTGCGCGTAGGTCTCGAAGCCGTACCGGGCGATCTTCAGCGACCACGCGTGGTAGAGCGCAGTACAGCGGCCGGCCACCGTCACGTGTTCGCCGATCAGGCTCGCCAGTGCGGTGGCCAGCTTGGCGCAGCCGGGGCCGGCCGCGCGCAACGTTTCGACGACGTCCTGGCGGCAGTCGCGGTCGTGGTCGCAGGTGCGGGCCTCCGCCAGGCAGGTGATCAAGGCCGCGAACTCGCCGGGCGAGCGGACGAGCCCGGTCGCGAGCACCGCGGCGACCTGGTACTCGGCCCGGACGAACTCCGCTCGGCGCGCGTATTCGCCGACGAGCACGAGCCGGTAGATGTTGGTGAGCTTCTTGACCGCGCGTGCGCCCGGGAGCGCCATGGCGAGCGACGAGAGCAGCGCGAGCTCGGCCGTGCCGATCCGCAACAGCCGGCCGGGCGGTGGCCCTGGCCGAGGCGCGGTGAGCGACAACAGGCGGCCCGGAGTGCCCGGCATCGGCCCTTCCGGCGCGGTGACCCGCGTCCCGGGTACCTCTGCCGGCTCGGCGGCCACCAGTGCCGTGGTTTCCTCCTCGGCGTCCGCCGCGATGTCGTGCAGCAGCCGCCGGAGGAACTGAGGTGCCCGGGCACCCAGCGGGCGCAAGGCGAACACGACGTTGAACACCTTGTCCAGCAAGCCGAAGTCGAGGATCTGCCGTTCTTCCGGGGTTTCCGACGCCGCGTTCGGGCGCGCGGCCTTGAGGGCGCGGAAGAGCGACGGCGGGTCCACCGCGACCACGACGAAGAACATCGGGATCGACATCAGCAGGTTCACCGCCTGCAAGACGTCGGTGACGCGGGCAGGCGGACACCGATCCAGATCGTCGATGTAGACGACGATGCGCCGGACCACCGGGGTCGTGCCCGACGAGCCGCCGGCTTCGGCCTTCTCGACGGCGTCGGCCAACCGCCGCAGGTCCTGGTGGACGAACCCGGTGAGCCCGCGGAAGTGCGCGTACCGGTCCGGCTCCGACAGTTCGGTGACCAGTTCGTTCATCCGGAAGACCGGGTCCACCTCCTTCAGGTGCCGGGTCTCCTCGTCGATCCGGTCCTGGAGGCGTTTCTTCTTCTTGCCGAGTTCCTCGGCGAGCCGGTCGTTCTGCCTGGAGAGCCACGGCAGCGCGATCTTGAGTTCGCCGGCCACGCCGATCCCGCCGGCCACCAGCGACGCCGCCCATCCGTAGCCATCCGGCAGCCACTGCCTCACCAGGAACCAGGCGGCGGCCGCCGTCGCGGCGAGTGACAGCGTCCAGGCGGCCGTTCCCCAGCGGCGGCCGCGGAGCTGCTTGCGGATCTTGCGTACCTGTTCGGTGGGCGCCGGGGTGGCGGGGTCGGCGTGGAACTTGAGGATCCGGCCCACGGCCCGGCTGAGGTACGCCGCGCGCCTGATCGGCCCCGCTGGGGGCAGCCCGGTGCCCGCGGACTCGGCCGCGTCGAGTTCCCGGGCCAGGCTCTGGTGCAACCGCAGCAGGCCATCCCGGCTTTCGTGGGCGCGCCTGCTCGCGGCCAGGTCGGTATCGGAAGGGGGACGGCGGGTGCGGAGGTCGGCGTCGTCGTCGGGGTGCTGCCGGAGCGCGGCCAGCAGCTGCTCGATGAGCCCGGTCCAGAGGTGGTCGTCGCTGTAGTGCCAAGCGTTGAAGCGCACCTGACGTACTTCGCGCACGAAGAACGAGTCGTCGCGGTGGGTGAGATCGTGCACGTAGTTCTTGATCTGCAGGATCAGGCTCGACTTCCCGGATCCCCAGTCGCCCAGCAGCGCGACCGACAGTGGCGCACGGGTGTGCTCGGCGGCGATCAGCTCGGCGATCGCGCGGACGTCGTCGGTGGTGCCGACGGCGTCCTGGGCCGTCGGCGCGTCACTGGTCAGGAAGGGGTGCGGCCGGCGGCCGAGCGCGGTGACACCGCCCTGCTCCGCCTCTTCGTCGCGGGTGGTGTCGATGGTCCGCACGAGTTCCAGCTCGCCGCGGCTGCCGCCGGCCACGACCAGCTCCCCGTCCGGCATCAGGGCGATCGTCTCGACGGCGTCGACGAAGTCGGACTGCACCTGGCCCAGCAGCTCACCGGTCGTCACGCTGCGCCGCTCGACGGCACCGTCGGCGCCGCAGGAGATGATCGACTTGCCGTCCCGGGACAGCAGCACCTTCCGCACGTCGCGGTGCCCGGTGGGCACCGGATCCAGCAGCCGCCGCCCGGAGGGGAGCTCCCACACGGTGATGGCGCCGTCGTTCCCGCCGACCACGGCGACGTGCCCGTCGAAGTCGACGGCGACCGAGCGGACCTGCCCACCCTCGACGGCGACCTGCTGGAAGCCCCGCTCGGTGCGCACGCCCCGGCTGAGGTCCCGGAAGGTGACGTGGCCGGAATCGTCGCCGACGACGGCCGCCTTGCCGTTGCCGGACAAGGCGATCGCCGACACGGCCTTGGTCGTGACCTCCCACGGAGGGCCGATCGGGTCCCAGGTGGATGCGCTCCACACCTTGATCCGGCCGTCGTTCCCGGCCGAGAAGACGCGTTTGCCGTCGGGGCTCACGGCGACGGCCCACACCTTCGCCCCGTGCACGAGCGGCAGCTTCCGGTCCACCGGTGCCCGTTGGTACTTGTCCCAGACGATAACCGTTCCGTCCTCGCTCCCGGAGACGATCAGCGCCCGGTCGCCGGGCCACGTGCTGACGGCCGACACCGGCGCGTCGTGCCCCTCGAAGACGAGCTCCTGCTCACCCGTTGCGGTCCACACCCGGACGGAGTGGTCCGCGCTCCCGGTCACCACGAAGTCGTACTTCTCGTCGGCGACGATCGCCCGGACCGCCGCCGTGTGCCCCACGAACGGCCGCTTCCGACGGCGGTCGCCGTAGCCGTCCCCGGTGAACTGGTCGAGCATCCCCTGGCCGCCGGCCACGATGGTCACCGGTTTGCCGGCGGCTTCGGGCACCGCGAGCGCGAAAACTCCGGCGCCGTCCTCGGCGACCAGGATCTCCTCGGTCGGGACGGTGCGGTTGCCGAGGTGCCAGCTCCGGAGCATGCCGTCGTTGCTGCCGGAGACGAACCGGCTGGCCCCGGACGCCGCGAGCGCGTGCACGACGTCACCCGGCACCGAACGGATGATGTCGAGCTCTCCCGTCTCCGGGTTCCAGAGCGCGATCCGGCCGCCGTCGCCGCCCACGAGCGCCTGACCGCCGGGTACGGGGAGCAGGCACCGGAACGTGCCGCCCTGGGCGAGGAGCAGTTGCGGGCCGAGTTGTTTCGGTGTCCGACCGCTCAGGTCCCACACCTGAGCCACCGCGTCGCGGTCACGCGTCCCGGCGACGACGGCCCGGGCGTCGTCGGCCAGGAACACGGCGGTGTGGATCTCGATCCCGGTCTCGGCGTCGGCGACGAGGACACCGTCGAAGTCGCAGATCCTGATCCGGCCGTCCTCACCGCCGCTCAGCAGGTGGTCTCCCGCGATGTGGAGCGCGCGGATCGGACCTGACCCGCGGATTTCGGGCAGTTCGGTGCTGCTCGTCCAGGTGTCCTCCGCGAACTGGGACCGGAACACCCGCCCGTCGGCGCCGGCGCTGAAGACGAGCCCGGCGCTCTCCACCATGGACAGCGCCAGCGTGCCGCCGGGGTGGACGAACGTCGAGTCCCGCCGGCGGAACGGGTCGGTGCCCCACAACCGGATCGTGCCGTCGTCCGCGCCGGTCACGAAAAGCCGACCGTCCGCCGTGGCGGCGAGCGCCCTGATATCGGTCGAGGTTCTGGTTCCTGGGCTGAGCATGGCCACACTATCGGCCGGTCGCCGGGATTTGTTTCGGATGTCCGGCCGTCGTGACATCGGCGTATCCGGGTGAATCGTGATCTCGGATTGTCGCACTTTCCCGTAACGGCCCGTGCAAGAGCGTCGACTTGGGTGGGTGAACCGGATCAGCCGGATGAACCAGCCACGGTGGAGGACCCCTTGATCGGCCGGGTCGGCATGGAAAAGAAGACGCGGGACGCGGTGACTGTCCTGTTCTGCGGACTGTTGCTCATCCTTTCGGGTGGTTTTGCCGATGCGGCTTCCCCGGCGAGCCGCCAGGGCTCCGCGGCGGCGCCGGAGGTGGAGGTGAAGCCCGCGCAGATCGTGCTTCTGGTCGACGAATCGGGCAGCATCAGCGCCGAGGACATGGTCCGGGAGCAGGACGCGGCCAGCTTGATCGCGCAGGCGGACCTGTCCGCCCGCTCGACGGTCTCGGTCGTCGGGTTCGCCAGTGACAGCGGCACCAAACCGCCGGTGGACGTCGTTTGCCCGCCGCTGGTGATGGCCGGCCCGGCCGAGCGGGAGCGCATTTCCCAATGTGTCCGTGATCTGCGCAAACGCACGACGGCCGAAGGTGCGGGAACAGATCACGCGGAAGCGCTCAAACAGGCCATGAGTTATCTTGGCAACGGCTCTTCTGACGACGGGCCGAAATTGATCTTCCTGCTCACCGACGGTGTCCTCGACGTCAGTGACAGCCCGCGTTACGGCGTCGGCAAGACCGCGCAACAGCGCAATGACGCAGCTCACGAAGTGATTCGTCAGAATCTGGCTGCCGCCAGGGAGCACCACGTCCAGATCTGGCCGCTGGGCTTCGGGAAAGTCGACAAAAACGCGCTGGACGAATTCGCGCGGGGCGGGTTCCAGAGTTCCTGCGGGCCGCAGGCGCCGACGCCGCAGGCCACGGTGGTGTCGGGCTCGGCGGATGTCGCCGAGGCGTTGCTGCGCTCCTTCAGTTCGGGGCGGTGTGCCGGCGTCGGCCCGGTCGCGAAGAACGAACTGGGGTCGGGAGGGAACCTCGAGGTGCCGGTCACGGTCCCGGCCATTGCCACCGACGGGTCCATCGTGGTCGTCAAACACGATGGCCGGGTCGTCGTCGACTACACGGACCCGGAAGGCAAGCCGGTGCCCAAGTCGGGCCAGAACGCGAGCGGCAAGTTCTCGGTGAGCGGTGAGAGCGGCGGGGTCGAGGTGCTGCACATCGTCGACCCCGTGCCGGGGGACTGGCGGGTCCGCCTGACCTCGCCGGCCGGTGTGCCGCCCCAGGACGTCCTGACCACCGTGACCTGGCAGGGTGCGGCGCAGGCCGCCCTGCTGATCGACCCGCCGTCACCCGCGGTGGGGCAGCAGGTGACGGTGTCACTGCAGGTGCTGCTGCGCGGCGGCAAGGCGGTCACCGATCCGAAGCTGTTGCAGGGGTTGAGCTTCGGCGTGCAGCTCGCCGGGGACAAGCTGCCGGCGCGGCCGGTGAACGTCCGCGACGACGGTCAGGACCCGGATGCCGCCGTGGACGGCACCTACACCGGGCGGACGACGATCCCGGCCGACGTGCCCGGTCAGGCGACCTTCCGCGGCCAGGTCACCGGGCTGGGGATCAGCGCGGCCGACGCGGTCGCCACCGTCCGGACCGCGCCCGGCGTGCCCCAGGTGCTGGCCACCGCGTCCCTGCCCACACTGGCCACGATGATCGCGCCGGGCGGGTCCACGGCGGCCCAGGTGAGCGTCACCAACAACTCGGGGCAACGGCGCCGGCTACGCGTCGAGGTGCGTGCCGACAGCGGGGCGACGATCACCGTGCCCGACCCGGTGCACGAGGTGGACCCGGGCACGAGCGTGTTCCCGTTCCAGCTCGTGGTCGGCCCGCAGAGCCCGATCGGGCTCACCTCCGGCACGGTGCGGATCGTCGACGACGCGAACCCCTCGCAGGTCTTCCACGAGAAGCCGTTCAAGTTCGCCGTCGGTTACCCGCCACCGTTCCCGTGGGTGCCGATCATCGCCGGAGTGGTCCTGCTCGCCGGGGTGGCCGTCATCGCCCTCGCGGTCTCGCGCCGGCGGACCCAGGAGGTGAAGGGGCTGACGGTGCAGGCGATCCGGCACGGCCGGCGGACCTACCTGGACACCGAATCCCGGCGCGCGAAAGCTTTCCGGTTCACCGTCGCGATCGACGCGCAGGTCCCGGTGCTCGACCACGCCCGTCCCGGTGACCCGGCGGCCTACCTGCTCACCCGGTCGCGGGCCGGGCTCAAGATCAAGACGCCCTACGGGGAGACCCGGTCGATCCAGCTCGGCGAAGAGGTCGAAGTGGACGAAGGCCTGACGCTGGTCGTCACGCCCACGGCGAGCGGCGCGGACACGCCGACGGCGGTCTACCCGGCCGGTCCGGCGACGGTCGCCGAGGACTACCCGGACCCGGACGCCACGCGGCCGGTCGCGCATGACCCGCTGCTCTGACGAACTCGCGCCGCCTCAGGATTTCCGGCCTCGCCGGCAGAAGGAGAGAAATGCAGATCTACCAGCCGATGTTGTTCGTGGGGCTCGGCGGCACCGGCTGCCGGATCGGCGCCGAGCTCGAACGCAAGCTCCGTGAAGAGCTCTGCGGGCCGGACGGGAACGCGCTGCGGGACCGCATGCCCGGCGAGCAGATGGCGTCCTACCAGCTTCCGGGGTGTCTGCAATTCGTCTACGCCGACCTCGCCGAAGACGAGTTCGGCCACATCGAAAACCGGGTGGTGCCCGACCGGACGCATCTGCCCGCCGCCGAGCGGACCTACACGATGGTCCGTGAACTGGTGCCGCCGTACGACACTTACCCCGAGGTGGCCCGCAGCCTCCGGCTGAGCGCCGCGCCGGTCGTCGAAGGCTGGCTGCCGCCGCCGCAGAACGAGCCGCGGGTCGGGCCGCTCGCCAAGGGAGCGGGCCAGCTGCCCACGGTCGGCCGGGCGGCGCTGTACGAGACGTTCCGGCACGGGCTCGCCCCGGCCCGGACGTCCTTGCTCAAGGCGATCGGGCAGATCAGCAACTCGGGCGGGCAGCTGTCGCGGCTCGGCGGGAAGCTGCGTGAGTCGGTCGACGTCTTCGTCGCGTTCTCGGTGGCGGGCGGCACCGGCGCGGGCCTGTTCTACGACTACCTTCACCTGGTCGGTGACGTCCTCGCCGCGGAGAAGTACAAGGCGCGGATCTTCCCGCTGGTCCTGATGCCATCGGCGTTCCAGGAAGGCCTCGGCGGCGGGCGGGCCGCCGAGCTGAACGCCGCCTGCGCACTGCTCGACCTGTTCCGGCTGGTCGACGACCAGAACTCCCAGGTCGCCGGCACGGCGCTGGACCGCCGGGGCATCAACGGCGCCCTGTCGGTGAGATACCCGGGTGGCAGCGAGATCCGGCTGCGGGCTTCGACCGTCCAGACGGCATTCCTGTTCAGCCTGACCGCCGGTATGCACCGCGACGACCTGCACCGGTCGGTGGTCTCCCTGCTGCTGTCCCTGATCGGCACCGATCTGCCCGCCGACGCCGAAGGCGTGAAGTACCTGGACCGCAATTTCCAGTCGTTCGCCGACAGCTTCATCAACAGCGCGAGCGAGCGTGGCGTGGCCGCTCCGACCGGCGTGGGCAGGCGCGGGGTGTCGACGAGCGCGGTCGCGTCGATGACCGTGCCGGTCGAGGATCTCGCCGACATCGTGAGCTCGCGGCTGCTGGCGGAGGCGATCGACGAGATGGCCACCCCCGGCGGCATGGCGGGGGAGAACAACCGGGACCTGATCACCCGGATGTTCCAGGACGCCAACATCGACCCGCTGCTGCACCGGGCGCCGCTGCCGATCGCGTCCCCGCCCGCGGTCGACGGCGGGGAAGCGATCCTGGCGATGCTCAACACCCGCAAGCGCACCATGGAGTCGAGTATTCACGCGCTCGAGCAGACCCTCGCCCAGGAGGTCCCGGAGCTGGCCGAGCAGTGCGATCCCGCCCGCGCGGCGAGCATGCTGGTCGGTGAACTCGGTGCCTTCCGGCTCGGCCGCGTGGTGCTGGGGGAAGCTGCGCTGACAGACCCGTTGAGCCGGATGGGGTTCCTGAAGCTGGTCGAAAGCCGCCGGGGGGAACCGCCGGCGCCCGCGGGCATCACGCTGGGCGGGCCCGAGCCCGAGGTGCGCAAGACCAAGTGGTGGAAGAAGATCCGGTTCTCGGACCCGATCGTCCGGGCGTCGTTGCAGCGCCAGGAGGAGTGGTTCAAGTGGCGCGCACAGCGGGCCTGGCACGCGGCGTGGAACGCGCAGGCGCCGCGCTGGGAGCGGAAGCTCCGGTCGGCCGAGCGGGAGATTTCCGCCCTGCTGGAGGGCTTCCGCGAGCACGCCCGGACCGAGGACGCCCGGTTCGCCCGCCGGGCGAAGGCGCTCTACGAGCCACGCGTCGGCGTGTCGTACCTGCTGCCGCGCCAGGGGCAGCTGCCGGCGTTCTACACGGCGGTGGTCCGCCGGCTCGTGTCCGTCTACGCCGACCAGAACCGGCTCCGGCCGACCGCGACGCCCGCCGCCGTGGTGGACGCGATCATCGGCCCCCAGGGCTGGAACGCGGTGCTGGCGGAGTTCGCCGACCACGACGTCAAGGAAGGTCCGATCCGGGCCGTGGCCAAGGTGCGCGAGCTGGTCAAGACCGAGATCATGCGGCTGTTCCGGTACCACGACGACGTCTACCAGCCACTGCTGGCCGGGCTGCACGAGCTGCTGTCCGCCGCGGCCGGGCGGAAGTCGGGCTCCGTCGACGAGGACGACCTCGCCCAGTTCCGTGAGAAGCTCGCCGGCCTGGTGCCCGGTGGGTTCGCCCCGAGCGGCCGGGGACGGCTGAAGATCCTGTTCTCGTACCCTTCGCCCGCCGGGAAGCGGGACGCGGGACTCGAAGAGTTCCTGCGCAAGGAAGTGAACCTGCCGCGCGAGGTGGACGCGGTCCCGGAGTTCCGGCCGATCGACGCCGAGTCGATCGCGGTGGTGCTCTTCCGCTCGTCGATGGGGCTCACCGAGGTACCGGAGGTGCAGAAGGTCCTGGTGCACTGGGCGGACGCGGTCGCCGAAGGGCGCAAGAACGACTTCCTCCCATGGCGCCAGCGGACCGGGTACCGGTTCGGCTACCTCGCGACCACGGCCGAGGACCGGGCCCGGATCCTGCACCACGTGCTGTGCGCCGCCTGGAACGGCTTCCTGCAGGTGTCCGGGGACGAGACGTCCCCGGACTCGGTCAACCTGTTCCTCGGCGACTCCGAGATCAACATGCGGCTCGACCTGACGTCGTACGCGCGGCTGTCCAGCTGGAGCAGCCTGCTGGCCGAGTACGAGCGCTGGGTGCTGGCCGACTCCGAGCAGATCCGCCAGGACTTCTGCGACCGCCTGATGGAGACCAAGCCGCTCGGTCTCAACGGCACCGTGACCGAACCCGCGCCGGTGTTCCACATGCTGATGGCGCTGGCTCGTGACGAGGCCGAGAAGACGGCCAAGCTGCTCGCCGAAAACCGCAACGCGGGGCGACGGCGGTTGGAGCTGGTGCACGAGTTCTGGACGACGACGTTCGAGTCCGCGCTCACGCTGGACTTCATGGGCGCCGAGGACGCCCCCGAGGACAACCTGGCCCGGCTGTACGAGTGGGTGGCTCGATGAGCGGCGATCGCCCGTCGGCGGTCAAGGTCCTGGACATCCGCGACGGCGGAGCCGATCTGTCCTTTCTGGACAAGCTGAACCGGGCCAGCGCCCACCGCCTTGGCCTGACCGCCCGGGTCGTGGTGGTCGACAACACGCAGTCGCTGCTGGACAACCACCTCCGGTTCCAGCGGCTCGTGTCCTTGCACCACGTACGCGCGGTGATCTGCGTGGCCGTCGGCCCGATCGACGTCGGCGGCGAGATCTCCCTGCGCCAGTCTTCGGCCTTCCGGGCCGCCGGCGTGACGCTCTGGGTCGGGGACGAGTGGGGCAGCACCTGGGCGGGGGGCGGTGCCCGGCCGGAGCCGATCGTCGACGGCACCCCGGCCCTGCCACTGCTCGTTGCCGCGCTGGGCAGCCCGCAGGTCTTCGACGAGGTGTACGAGACCGTCCGGCGCGTGCCGTACCAGGCCGCGTGCCCCGGGCTCGATGTCGTGCGCCCGCGGACCGGCGGGGCCGACCTCGACGCCGTGCGCGCCACGCTCCTCGAAGAGCTGGCCCAGCGCAGCCGTTCCGCCGGCCCGGTCGCCGGTGTTCCCGGGCCGGCCCGGGCCAGGTCGCCCCTCGATCCGGTGCGTGACGTCGTCACGGCGGGGTCCGATCTGGACGTCGGCCGGCGTGCCTTGCGCGACGCGGTGGCGGCCATGGCGGATCAGGCGGCGGCAACGGCCGCCACGACCGGCCTGGTCCGCGCCGGAGGTGCCGTCGACACGGACCGGCTCCGTCGGGCGGCGGCGGGGCATTTCGGCGCCTTGGACCGGATGCTCAACCTGATGGACCGGGAGTCGGCGGGCCAGGACGCGGGCGCGGACCTTCGCCGCCTCGGCGTACCCGCCGCCGACCCGCCCGATCATCCCCGCCTCGCGGGACTGATGGCCGGCCTCGTCCGCGAGGAACTGGGCCGAGGCCGGTCGCTGCGCGACCTGAGCACGGCGCTGCGCCGGGTTTCGAACCGCAGCATGATCCGCGACACCGACGTCGTGCGAGCCGAACTCGCTTCGCTGCGCGAGGTCTTCGAAGCCCGCCCGGCCGCGGCGCCGCGGCGGGTGTGGGCGGTTCCCGCGGCGATCGGCTCGGCCGTCGCCGCACTGCTCGCCGCCGGGGCGGCGTGGGCGAGCGCCTCCGTCGTGGCCGGCGGGGTCGCCGCGCTGCTCTGGAGCGCACTCCTCGCGCTGTTCCTGTTCCACCTGCCCGGCACCGGCTCGGCGACCGGGACGCGGGCCGGACTGCTGGGCGTGGGCACGGTCGCCGTCGCGGCCGCGGCCTACGGGGGCTGGACGGGTGCCACCGCCGAGGTGGTGCCCGCGCCCGGGGCCGCCGCGGCCGCGGCAGCTGGGCTCGTGGTGCTCACCGCCGTGCTCTGGTGCCGGGCCGCCACGGCCTGGCTCGTCGCGCTGGGACTCCCGGACCTGGATCGGGCGCTCGGCCGGGCCGAAGCCATCACGACCGAGCGGGTGGCCGACCACGTCCGCTCGCTCGAGCACCGCAGGCGGCTTTCGGATGCGGCCCTCCTGCTCGCCTCCGACGGCAACGCGCTGGCCGATTTCTACCTCGCCCGGGCGGCCGAACGCCGGGCGGGGGGCCAGGGCCGGACCGCGGAAATCCCGGCCGAGCTGCGCGCCGTCCTGCGTGGTGACCTGGTCTCCCTCGTGCTCCGGGCGCTCGACGAGCATCTGCGGGCCATCGGCTCGGCCGCCGTCCTCGCCGCCGATCCGTCCGGCGTCACCACGAAGGCCGCCCGGGATCTCGCGGCCTACGAAGCGTTCGTCGCCGGTCACGGCGTCTACGACCGCCCGCCGATGATCGAGGACGACGGCTTTCGCGCCGAGCTGAACCAGGGCTTCTGGCAGAGCTCCGACGCCGCCAAACGGATCCTCCGCTCCGACGGCCGCGCCGAGCTGACCCAGCTCTGCCAGGTGGGCGACATCCATGCACTGGACGTCTCGTGGGATCACGTCCAGGTCCTGAGATTCGCACCGGCGCCCGCCCAGCGGGTGCTCCTGGAAGCCGGCTCCGGGGCCGACGTCGTGACGACCAACCTGGACATGGCAGGCGTGCTGCGGCTGGTGCCGCTGGGTGCCGGCCGGGTCACCCACGAATACCCGGCGACGGCCGACGGGCCTGACGAACAGGAGCACGCCCGGTGACCGAGACGACCGACCCGCGGACCCTCGACGGCCATGACATCGACGGCCGGGTGTCGCAGTGGAAGATCACCGGCGCCGAGCCGCTGCCGGCGGCCGGCAGGCTGGCGGCCACCCGGGTGCACCTGGCCGACGGTGCCACCTACGTGTTGCGTTCGCCCCGGGGCCGGGCCGACGAACAGGCCCGGCGCGCGCTCGACAACGAAATCCGCGTCCTCGCCCGGCTCACCCTCGCCTTCGGCACGTGGCGGCCGCGGCCGTTCCCGGCGCTGATCGGCTACGACATGGACAGCTCCGAGCCGTGGGCCCTGGTCGGTGACTACCGCGGGATCCCGGCGCGCGAAGCGACGGCGGCGCTGCTCGGAACCGGGCTGATGGAGTTCACCGGCGGCTTGTTCGAAGCGCTCGCCCACCTGCCGCTCGCCGAGGTGGTGCACGGCGGCATCGGGCTGGACACGGTCTACGTGTCCGACGGCCGGATCCAGCTGGTCTCCTTCGACGACGCCGGGCTCATCGGGGAGCCAGGGCCGCGCCGCTCCGGCCCGATGGCCCCGGACCAGGACATGCTCGCATCGGGGCTGCTGCTCTACGAGGTGTTCACCGGCACACCCGCGTCGTCGACCCGGCCCGACCTCTCCGACGTGCCCCTGCTCGCCTCGCAGCTGCCGGACCTGTTCGCGGAACGCCGGGCGCGGCCGTCGGCGGTCGCGGTGATGGAACGACTCGGGCGCCGGGACTTCCCCAGCGTCGACGGGCCGGACGAACTCGACGCGGGCCGGGCCGCCTTCGAGGAGGCTCGCCGGCGCAAGCTGCCGCCCGAGCCCCCGACCGTCCGAACCCGGTCGGTGCCCCCGCCGGCGCGGCCGGTCCGAGCGGTCGCGGTGCCGCCGGCGGCGAGCCCCCCGAAGAGCTCGCCGACGAGCCGGTCCACGGTCGTCCTGCTGACGATCGGGGTGCTCCTGGTCCTCGCGGCCGTGGCGTATTTCGCTCTGGAGGGAATGCCGTGGTGACGCCCGCCGTACGACACGTCACGTGTCCGACCTGCCTGGATTCGTTCGCCTGGCAGGAGACCGAGCTGCTGGAGTACTCGCCAAAGGAGGGCAAGTACAACCCTGTCGTCTGGCCCGACGGGAAGAATCCGGCCAAGGTCGCCGACGCCCGCAGCCGCTGGTACGTCCGGTGTCCCAACCCGTCCAAGGACGGCGCCAACCACTACCTGCCGGCGACCTACGTCGACTACGACGATCCGTTGGTGATCGCCCTGGTGGGCCGGCCACGGTCGGGCAAGACGCACCTCGTCGTCGCGATGATCCGTGAGCTGCTCGGCGGCGCGGCCGCCGTCGCGTCCGGGCTGAGCGCCAAGGCGCTCGACTACCACCAGCACGTCACGTTCAAGCGGACGTTCCTCGACACGTTCGAGCGCGGGTACCAGCTGCCGGCGACGATGAACGAGTCGGGCAGCTACCTGGCCTGGCTGGTCGTCGAGGTGGGCGCGGTGAAACGGCCGGTGGTCTTCTTCGACGTGGCGGGGGAGGACTTCCGCAACCCCGGGGAGAACGGGCGCCACACGCGGTTCCTCGTGGCGGCGGGAGCCCTGTTGTTCGTCGAGGACGCTCCGCACGTCCTGCCCGCTTTCGCGGAACCGGAGGACCTCACCCTGGACCCGTCGTTGTCGAGCCCGTTCGGGGCGAACGCGACCAACGAGTACGTCCAGGAGGCGGTCAGCAGGCTGCCGGAGGGTGGGCGGCGGCTGCCGGCCGTGGTGGCGCTGACCAAGTCGGACCGGTTGCGCTACCTCTCGCCCGCCGATCGCTGGCTCCGGCACGACACCGGCGGCCACGTGCACGCGAAAGACCTGCTCGCCGAGAGCCGGGACGTCTACGCGCTGCTGCACCGGGCCAACGCGAGCTCGATCACCCGGCTGTACCACGAATTCGAAAGGTGCACGATGCACTTCGTCTCGGCCACGGGGGGCGCGGTCGGCAAGGACGGGCGCTACCGGTCCGGGACCCGCCCGGCCCGCGTGCTCGTCCCGTTTCTGTCCCTCCTCGCGATGGCCGGCGTCCTGACCGGCGCCGACGTCGAGGGAGCGGGCCGATGACCCATGCCGGGCCCGTTGGGCACATCCTGTTCGGCATGATCCCCCGAGGGGGGATCGGGGTCGTCGACCACTCACCGGAGATCCCCGCGGTCCGGGCCGAGGAGTGGGACGGCCGCCTCAACAAGCACAACCGGCTGACTCCCACCTTCGGGCAGAACGGACCGCAGCTGCCCGATCGAGCGTTCTCCTACCTGGAGTTCCGGGACGGCACGGCCGCGCTGCTGGCCAGGTTCGGGGGTGTCACCAGCGGGCGGAACAACTCCCACGCCCTGGTCGGCCCGGCCGCCACCCTGCGGCCGCACGCGTTGTTCCTCTCCGAGTGGGACGGCTGGCTCGACGGCGCGCGGCCGATGCCGCTCCGTCCGCCGCACGCTGAGGAATGGCGCCACCTCAAGGCACCGTGGCTGAACCGCGCTGAGGCCGCCGCCCACGCCGACCCGGCGCGGCTCACCGCGCTTGTCCGATCGATGTTGAGCCGTCAGGACGTCTACCTGACCCTGTCCGGATTTCCCGAACCGTTGCTCCTGCTGACCGCCGCGCACGAGGTGCTCGACCCGGCCTTGTCCACTGTGCACGATCCGTTCGACTGGACGTACTCCACGTACGAGGACTCGGACACGCGACCGGAGGCGTCCCCGCAGGTCGAGGGGGCACCGCGGTTCCTGTGCGTGGACGAGCTGCCGACTTCGGGCGAGACCGGCCGGGAGCGTCTCGGCGGATCGGATGCGCCGCCGCACGACAGCTACACCGACACGGCGTCCGCGCTCGTCGAGCACTACCTGAAGGACCCGCGGAGGCACCGCCAGGCGCTGGACACCCTGCTCGCCCGTGCGCACGACCGGAGCCGGCGGCTCGCGGTGATCATGCAGCACTTCCCGGAACGCCGCCCCACCCTCGGCGGCCGGAAATCGTTCGCCGACGGCGGCAGGCACGCCACGGTTCCCGTGGGCTCTCCGGTCGAGCTGCCGCCGAAGCCGTCACCGAAACCGTCGCCGAAACCGCGGTCGGGCGAGGAGGCCGTGGTGGGCGAACGGCAGCTGCCGCAGCCGTCCGGTCCGCGGCCGATGGCGGAGCCGGCGCGACCCGAACGGGTGCCTGCGCTGCTCGCGCAGCTCGGCGAAGCCGACCTGCGCGACGACGTCCGGCGCGAGCTGGTGACCCGGCTTGCCGAGGCGTGGCACGCGCGCGGCGAGCACTCCGACCGTGCCCGGCTGGATGACGTCATCATCGGCCTGCGGCGGCAGAATGCCGTCTTGTTCGCCATCCTGCTGCTCAGCACGATCGCCGTCGTGGCGGCGTTCCTCCGGTGAGGCGAGGCCGCTAAAGCGCCCCGGCCGCCAGGGCGCGGAGTGACGCTGTGATCCGCTCCGGCGTCACCCCGCGTGACGTCTGGTGCAGGAACAGTTCCGGAGCCAACGGCGCAAGCAGCACGTCCGCCAGCACCTCCGGGTCCGGCGCCCCCGCCGCCTCCGCCAGCACGCGCACATGCGTCCGCCAGAACCCGTACGCGCCCGTCGTGAACCGCGAATGGCCCACCTCCGCACCCAGCACCAACGGCGCGTGCCGCGTGAGCAACTCCACCATCGCCTCGTAGAACGCCGCCAGCCGCTCGGCGGGCGGTGCGCCCGGGCCCAGTGGTGGGTCGCCGCGCAGCAAAGACTCCTGGAGGCGGCGCTCGTGCTCGTCCAGCAGCGCCACCGCGATCGACGCTCGGTCCGGGTAGCGGCGGTACAGCGTTCCGCGGCCCACCCCCGCCGCCCGGGCGATGTCCTCCATGGTCACCTCGGCCGCGCCGCGGGTGGTGAACAGCTGCTCGGCCGCCGTGAGGATCTTGGCGCGGTTGCGGGCCGCGTCGGCGCGTTCGGGCATGTCCGGAGCCTAGGGAATAAGCGGACGAAGCGTCCAGTTGAGGCAAGTGGACACCGTGTCCACTTGAGGAGGAATCGTGCCCCACCTGCTGCACCTCGACTCCAGTGCCCGCCGCGCGTCGTTCTCGCGGGAGCTGTCCGCCCGGTACGCCGCCGGCTGGAGCGGCACCCGGACCTACCGCGACCTCGCCGCCGAGCCCGTTCCGGTGATCGATGCGGCCTGGACCGAAATCTGCGACGCTCTGCTCGCCGCAAGAATCACCGACCCCGCGCGCTACGCCGACGTCGTCGAGACGCCCGATCAGCAGCGGGCCTGGGCGGTCGTCGAGCCGCTGCTGGCCGAGCTGCTCGAAGCCGACGTCGTGCTGATCGGTGCGCCGATGTACAACTTCTCGATCCCGGCCGCCCTCAAGGCCTGGATCGACCAGGTGACGTTCCCGAAGATGTCCCTGCGCGGCAAGGAGTTCGTCATCGCGGGCGCCCGCGGTGGAACCTACGCCGAGGGCACGCCGCGAGCGCCGTTCGACCACCACGAGCGCTATCTGCGGGACTTCATCGCCGGGCACTACGACGTCGACGACGTCCGGTTCGTGCACGCCGAGCTGACCAACGCCCTGGTCGACCCGCACCTGGCCGCGCGCGACGGCGAACGGAAGGCGTCGCGCGAAGCCGCACTGGAGGCGATCTCGTGGGCTGGGTGACGCTCGTCTTCGCCGGGCTCGTCGAGATCGCCTGGTCGCAGAGCATCAAACCGACGGAGAACTTCACGCGGCCGTGGCCGACGCTGCTGTGCTTCGTGCTCGGCGCCGCCGCCGTGTACCTGCTGTCGCGCGCGATGGAAACCGTCCCGGTGGGCACCGCCTACGCGGTGTTCACCGGGATCGGTGCCGTCGGCGCGATCGTGCTCGGCGTCGTCGTCAACAAGGACCCGCTGAGCGTCGGCCGGGTGGCCGCGCTGGCCCTGATCGTCGGCGGCGTCGTGCTCGCACGCGTCACTTCGTGAGCTGCGCCCACAGGAACTCGAAGACCAGCGCCCACTTGAACGCCAGCTGCTCGTTGTCCGCCGCGGCGCCGTGGCCGCCCTCGATGTTCTCGTGATACCGGACGTCGTGCCCCTGCTCACGCATCCGCGCCACCATCTTGCGGGCGTGGGCGGGGTGCACGCGGTCGTCGCGCGTCGACGTCACGAACAGCGACGGCGGATACGGACGTCCACTGTGGACGTTCTGGTACGGCGAGTACTGCGAGATGTACTCCCATTCCGCGGCGTCGTCCGGGTCGCCGTACTCGGCCATCCAGGACGCGCCGGCCAGCAGCAGGTGGTAGCGGCGCATGTCCAGCAGCGGCACCTGGCTGACGATCGCGCCGAACCGCTCCGGGTAGCGCGTCAGCATGACGCCCATCAGCAGCCCGCCGTTGCTGCCGCCCTGGATGCCCAGCTTCTCCGGGGTGGTGATGCCCCGCGAAACCAGGTCCTCGGCCACGGCCGCGAAGTCCTCGTACACGCGGTACCGCTGCGCCTTGATGGCCTGGGTGTGCCAGCCGGGCCCGTACTCGCCGCCGCCGCGGATGTTCGCGACGACGTACGTGCCGCCGCGGGCCAGCCAGCCGCGGCCGATCATGCCGCTGTAGGACGGCGTCAGCGAGACCTCGAAGCCGCCGTAGCCGGTCAGCAGCGTCGGGCCGCCCTCGGCGCCGGACGGCCGGACGACGAAGTACGGGATCTTCGTGCCGTCCTCCGACGTCGCGAAGTACTGCGCCACGCTCATGCCGGAAGCGTCGAAGAACGCCGGAGCCTGCTTCAGCACTTCGACCTCTTCGCCGACATGCCCGTAGCTCAGCGTCGACGGCTGGAGGAAGCCGCTGGAGTTGATCAGGTACTCGTCGCTGACGTCGGGGTCGGTGTCGAAGATGTCCGCGCTGCCGAACTCGGGCCCGCCGGCGAGGGGCTCCCCGGTCCAGGCGCCGGGGCCGGGCGTCAGCGTGCGCAGCTCGGTGCGGACGTCGCGCAGCGTGCCGAGCAGCAGGTGGTGGCGCGTCCAGGCCCAGTAGCTCAGCGAGGTGTGCTCGTCGGGCGTGAACAGCGTCGTGAAGTCCCGGTCGCCGGCCAGGAACGCGTCGAAGAGGATGGCGATCAGCGAACCGGCCGGGTGTTCGGTGCCCCCGGTGGTCCACGCCGTGCGCGGCCGCACCAGCAGCCACTCCCGGTGCACCGACGCGCTCGCGTCGTCCGGGACGTCGATCTTGACCAGCCCGCCGGGCGTCCGCAGGTGCAGTTCGGAGCGGTAGAAGTCGATCGCGCGGCTGACGAAGTCGCGTTCGAAGCCTTCGGTCGGGTCGTGGGACGCGCCGATCGAGACGTCATCGGGCTTGCCCTCGAAGACCGTGACGGCTTCGGAGAGCGGCGTGCCGCGGCGCCACTCCTTGGCCAGCCGCGGGTAGCCGGAGCTGGTCAGGGAGCCTTCGCCGAAGTCGGTGCCGATGTAGACGCGGTCGGTGTCGATCCAGCCGATCCGCGTCTTCGCCTCCGGGACGGTGAAGCCGTCCTCGACGAACTCGTGCGCGTCGAGGTCGAACTCGCGCACGACCGTGGCGTCCGCGCCGCCACGGGACAGCTCGACCAGGCCGCGCCGGTAGTCCGGCCGCAGCACGGTCGCGCCCTGCCAGACCCAGTTCTCGCCCTCCGCCTCGGCCAGCGCGTCGACGTCGAGCAGCAGCTCCCACGCGGGCTCGGCGGTGCGGTAGGACTCCAGCGTCGTCCGCCGCCACAGGCCACGCGGGTGGCTCGCGTCCTGCCAGAAGTTGTAGAAGAACGCGCCGCGGCGGCGCACGTACGGGATCCGGTCGTCGGCGTCGAGCACCTCGCGCAGCTCGTCACGCAGTTCGGCGAACCGCGCGCCGGCGGTCAGCTCGGCCAGCGTCTCGTCGTTGCGGGCGCGCACCCAGTCCAGCGCGTCGTCGCCGGTCACGTCTTCCAGCCACAGGTAAGGGTCCTCGACACTCATGGGTTCAGTCTCGCCTGGTCCGCGGCCCGGTGGCCACCCGGTGGCGTTTTCGTTTCGTGATCCCTGCCTCCCGGGGTGTCCGTATGCTGGTGCGACACAGCAGGGGGAGAACGTGAACGACACCGAGCCGTCATGGCCGGGGCCGGGGCGGCCGCCGGAGCCCGCGTGGGCGCCGGAGCCGAACCCGTGGGCGCCCAACTGGGCGGCGGCCCCGCCGGTCCCCATCGCGCCCCCGCGCAACCGGCTCTGGGGTGCGGTCACCGGCGTGCTGATCGTCGTCGTCTCCGCCTCCCTGATCGCCGCCACCATCCCGCGCCGGGTGGACGGCCAGGCGTTCGCCGCGGCGGGTGCCGACGCCGGCCGGGCCTACGGCAACACCGGGAAGACCCCGAAGGCCGTCCCGGAGCTGGCGGGCAACCCGCTGCTCGGCGACGGCATCAGCCCCGGGCCCGCCGACTGCGCGCTGCCCGAGCTCGGCCGGGACCCCGAGCAGCTCAAGGCTTACTACCGCGCGCTCGTCGGCTGCCTGGAGCAGTCGTGGCGCCCGGCGCTGGAGAAGGCGAACGAGCCGACGCTGACCGCGACCGTGTCGGTGACGCTGCCGGAGCACAGCGCGTGCGGCGAGGCACCCACGGAGAACGAAGCCGTCGCCTACTACTGCGGTGGCGACACGACGATCTACGCCCCGACCGACTGGATGCTGTCGGACGCCGGGCTCAACAAGGCCCGGCACATCGCGACGATCGCCCACGAGTACGGCCACCACGTGCAGCGCGAGAGCGGGATCCTCGCCGCGGCGTCGGACAAGATGACCTCGCCGGACGAGAACAGCCCGGCCGACAAGGAGGCCGTGCGCCGGATCGAACTGCAGGCCAACTGCTTCGGCGCGCTGTTCCTCACCGCCGTGGCCGGCTCGGGCTCGATCAGCCGGTCGCTGGCGAACGCCGCGGTCGCCGACTACGGCCGGGCCAACGACAGCGACACGCACGGCTCGCGCGAGCACCAGCTGTCCTGGGCGAAGGCCGGCTACGACGGCAAGGCGACGAAGGCGTGCAACACGTGGAGCGCCCCGGCCGGCGAGGTCAGCTGAGCGTCCAGGCGGGGTCGCGGCCGAGGAGGGCGAGGAACCGGTCGAGTTCGCTCGCGCCCGCGGGCACCTCGACCCGGCGGGCGAACGAGCCGTTCTGCTCGCGGCCTTCGTCCGGGATCCGCTCGGCCAGCTTCGTGGCGATGTACACGGCTTCGGCGTCGGGCTCGTAGGGCAGGCCGAGCGTGCGGGCCAGGTCCCAGCCGTGCGCGACCGTGTCGACCAGGTGCATGTGGGCGGCGATCGCGCCGGGGAACGTGCCGAAGTGGTTGATGACGAGCGGCCGGTCCAGCACGGCGTCGTCGGCGAAGGCGTCGAGGAAGTCGTCGACGGACGCCCGGTAGGCGGCGTGGACGTCGTCGCCGAGGACGCCGGCGTCCCAGTCCGGGGCCGAGCCCTCGCGGGCCGCCGTCGCGAAGGCGTGGTTCTCGCTGACCTGGTGGCGGAGCAGGTCGGCGAGCGTCCAGCCGGCGCACGGGGTGGGGCGGGCGAGGTCGGCGGGTGTCACGCCGGCGACCAGCTTGTCGAGGAGGAGCAGGGTGCGGCGGTCGAGTTCGCGGAGGTCCATGCCGGGCACGTTAGGCGGGCCAGCGGACCACGAACAGTGCCAAAACCGCGGCAACCTTCGTGGGCCAATCTAGACTGGCGCGGGTGGAGATCCACATCGACCTGACCGGGCCGCGCGGCCACCGCGACGCGATCTACCGGCAGCTGCGCGCGGCGATCCTGGCCGGCCGGATCCGGCCCGGCGAGGCGTTGCCGCCCACCCGCGAACTCGCGCAGCGCCTGGCGGTCTCCCGCACCACGGTGAGCGCGGCCTACGACCGGCTCACCGCCGAGGGGTTCCTCGCCGGGCGCGTCGGCGCGGGCACGTTCGTCACCGCGTCGCCGGTTTCCGCCGAGCCGGTGCCGGACGTTCCGGGCGTGCGGCCACTGCCGGAGTGGGACGCCGTCCCGCCGCCGCCCGCGCCCTTCGCCCCGGCGCCGGAGTTCGACTTCCGGCCGGGCGTCCCCGACCTGTCGCGGTTCCCGTTCGACACCTGGCGGCGGCTGGTCACGCAGCGGCTGCGGGCCGGCCAGGCCGACCTGATGACCTACGGCGACCCGCAGGGCCACCCCGCGCTGCGCGAGGAGATCGCCCGGCACGTCGGCGTTTCGCGGGACGTCCGCGCGAGCGCGGCGCAGGTCGTCGTCACCGCCGGCGCCCAGCAGACGACCGACCTCGTCGCGCGGGTGCTGCTGCGGCCCGGTGACCTCGCCGCCGTCGAGGACCCGGGGTACCCGCCGCCGCGGCTGGTGCTCGGCGCGCGCGGCGTCCGCGTCGCCCCGGTACCGGTGGACGCCGCCGGGATCGTCGTCGGCGCCATCCCGGCGGGGACGCGGCTGGTGTACGTGACACCGTCGCACCAGTACCCGCTCGGCCTGGCGATGTCGCTGGACCGCAGGCTGGAGCTGCTCGACTGGGCCGAGCGGACCGACGCGGTGCTCGTCGAGGACGACTACGACACCGAGTTCCGCTACACCGGGCGGCCCCTGGAACCGTTGCACAGCTTGGATTCCCGCGGCCGCGTCGTGTACGTCGGCTCGTTTTCCAAGGTGCTTTCGCCTGCGCTGCGGCTGGGTTTCCTGATCGCGCCGCCGTCGCTGGTGCCGGCCCTGGTCAAGGCCCGCTACCTGACCGACTGGCACGCGCCGAACGTCGAGCAGGCGGTGCTGGCGGCGTTCATGGCCGAAGGCGGTTTCGCCCGGCACGTCCGGCGGATGCGGAAGGTCTACCGCGCCCGGCACGAGATCCTGTCCCGGTCGCTGGCTTCGTTCGCGGACTTCCTGACGCCGTTGCCGTCGTCCGCGGGCCTGCACCTGAGCGCGGTCGCGGCCGCGGACTGCGGCCCGCTGGTCCGCGCCGCTCGCCGTCGCGGCGTCCGGCTGTACTCGTTGGGGGACTTCGGGGTGGGGGTGCGGCGGCACGGTCTCGTCTTCGGTTACGGTGCGGTCGCGACCGAGCGGATCGAGCCCGGACTGGCCCGGCTGCGCGCACTGGCGGACGAAGGAGCGGCATGACCGACGACGTGATGGTGGCGATCGACGCCGGTCTGCGGCAGCACATCGGCGGCGACCGCGCCGGCGCGTACGCGACCTTCAAGCAGCTGTGGGCCTCGATCGGCGACGGCGGCGACCCGCTGCACCGCGTCGCGCTGGCCCACCACATGGCCGACGTCTGCGACGACCCGGCCGAGGAGCTCGAGTGGGACCTGCGGGCCCTGCACGCGGCCGACGCGCTGACCGACTCGCGGGCCCAGGAGTACCACTCGTCCCTGGCCGTGCGCGGGTTCTACCCGTCGCTGCACCTCAACCTGGGCGAGGACTACCGCAAGCTCGGCGACCTCGCCGCCGCGCGCGAGCAGCTGGCGCTGGCGCGGGCCCGCCTGGACGCCCTCGGCGACGACGACTACGCGGCCGGGATCCGGCTGGCACTGGACGGCTTGGCCGAACGGCTGGGCTGAATCGGTTCGAATACCACGAAGACGCCCCGTTTGCCGGACTTTCGCGGGGCGCCGGAGGGCCCTAACCTGTGGTGATCCAGCTCACCGACGGGAAGGATCGCCATGCGGATTGCGGATCTGCTGCGCACGAAGGGGTCGGCGGTCGCGACGGTCACCCCCGACACGACGGTGACCACGCTGCTGGCCGGACTGGCCGAACACAACGTCGGCGCGATGGTGGTGGTCGCGCCGGACGGGACGATCGCCGGAATCGTCTCGGAACGCGATGTCGTCCGGCGCCTGCACGACCACGGCCCGGCCCTCCTCGACGGCCCGGTCTCGGAGATCATGACGAAACTGGTGGCGAGCTGCACCCCGGACGACTCGGTCGAGGGGCTGTCGGTCCTGATGACCGAACGCCGCATTCGCCACGTCCCGGTTCTCGCCGACGGACGGCTGGCGGGCATCGTGTCCATCGGCGACGTCGTGAAGAACCGGATGGAACAGCTGGAGCAGAGCCAGGAACAGCTGCAGGCCTACATCTCGCAGGGCTGAACGGCCGTGGTGGCGCCCGCGGGGCTACGCTCTCGCGGGCGCTCTACGGGTATTTCGCAGCGGCGGACGACGACGCCGCGGTCCGCGCCTTCGACCTCGACGGAAGCGGTCCTCAGGAGCTGGTGGTCAAGAACGCCGACCCCCTCGACGACCTGCTGCCGGCCGAGATCCACCTGACCGGCCGGACGGCTGCCGAGGTCGAGGCGGACCCTCGGCGCGGGCAGCTCGTCCAGGAGTTCCACGACGGCGAACTCGTGCTGCTGTCGCTGTCGGACGAGCTTTCGGTGCTAGCGCGCCGCGGAGAACGGTTGTACTGCTGGATTTCCCTGTAGCGCTATTCCCGCCAGCCGGACAGTTCCACGCCCTTCGCGACATCCACCCGGTACGACAGCGTCACGGTCTTGGTCTCGTTCGGCGCCAGGGTGAGCTGCCACGTGAACTCGCCCAGCGCCGACGTCTCCACCGGTTCGGGGGACGTGCGGACGTCCTTCACCGTGATCGTGTCGTCCCGGGAAACCGGCGCCTGGTCCAGCACGGTCACCACCGCTTCCCGCGGCCCGTGGTTGCCGACCGAGATCCGGTACTCCGCCTCGCGCCGCTTCTGCCCGGACAACGTGGCCTTCGAAGCCGTCCGCCGCACCAGTTCCCGCTCGACCCGGATCCGGTCGTCGACCCCCAGTGCCAGCTCCAGCTCTTCGCCGGGGGCCCACGGTTCCAGCACCGTCGTCCCGACGAACTCCGCGTCGTGGAACACCGAAGCGCGCCCGGGCCGCAGGGCCTGCTCCGACGTGTTCACCACCGTGGCGCGCAGGTACGCCTCCTCCGCCAGCACCGGTGCGGTGACATACCCGAGCGAAGCCGTGAGCGAAAGCTGCGCCAGCGTGGTCCGGTGGCCGGAAGCCCCCGACGGGACCGCCACCGGCCGCGAAGGCCGGTAGGTGACCGCCGTCGTGCCCTGCTCGACCGTGGCCGGTTTCGGCGCCATCGCCGGTGCCGCCGGCGCGAACTGCCGTGCGCGTTCCGGCATCGCGGCGGCCGAGTCGCCGTACGCCGCCGCGGAGGCCACGTACGCGCCCGGCTCCGGCAGGACGCGGTCCAGGTACCACGGCCGCAGTTCCGGCACCACCACCGACACCGCGGGCCGGGCCGTCGACAGCGCCAGCTCGCACTCCGGCCAGTCCTCGCCCGTGTGCTGGCTGACGAGCCCGTACGACACCACGGTGACTTCCGTGCCGCGCACCCGGACGTCGTAGCCCGGTTCCCAGCTCGCGCCGGGGACCACATAGGACAGTTCCAGCTCGGCTTCCGCAGTGGTGTCGGAGATCTCCAGCTCGACGATCACCGACGTGCTGTCCTGGCCGGACTGCGCGCGGTGCGTTTCGATCCGCCGGTCGAGCGCGGCGAGGTCCTCGCGCAGCCGCGCGATCCGCTCGGTGAGCACCCGCCGCGCCTTCAACGCGGACGCCAGGCGTGAGCTCAGCGCGTCGGTGACCTCGGCGACGCGCGAAGGTTCGGCGGTACCGGCGGCCAGGGCCTTCGCAAAGCTGCCGCCGCTGCGCTTCGCGAGCGAAGTCAGCAGGTCCACCTTCATCGTTTCGGCCGCTTCGTCGTCCAGGACGCCGTCGAGCGTCGCCTGGTCGGCACGCCGTTGCTCGACGAGCGCCTCCAGGGCGGGGTCGGCCGGGGCGGCGTGCCATGCGGTGCGCACGTCGACGCCGGTGATCAGCGCCGGTCCGCTGCCGGTGACGCGCACCGAACCCGGGTCGAGCGCCGGGGGCAGTCCGGCGAAGGTGACGCGCGGCCCGCCGCCGAGCGGGGTCGTGGCCCGGCGGGTGATCCGCGCCTGCTGCGGGTAGACGGTCACGGCGGTGATCGGCGCTTCGACGGTCGGCATGCCTCCGACGTTAGTCTCTTGACACCCCCGCGGGCGGAGCGGAAGTGTCTTGAAGCGTCCGCTTCGCCCGGCTTGGGGGTTTGAGTGAAAGCCGCAGTCCTGCTCGCCGCCGTCCTCGCGCTGCCGCTGACCGCGGGTATCGCCGAAGCCGCGCCACCCGCCCCGGTGTTCACCGGCGGCCAGGCGCAACCGGTGTTCGACCCGGCCGACGTCGTCCGCGAGGACGTCTGGGTCACCGCGCCCGTCGACAGCGACCACGACGGCGCCGACGACCTCGTGCACGCCCAGGTCGTGCGCCCGCGCGCGACCCAGCAGGGCCTGAAGGTGCCCGTCGTCTACCAGGCCAGCCCGTACTACGCCGGCGGCAACGACGTCGCCAACCACAACGTCGACGTCGAGCTGTCCGCGCCCGGGTTCGCGCGTGGTCCGGAAGGCCCGCGCGTCGCCGCGCACGGCGTCGGCCCGGCCACCCCGATCAACTGGCGCTACCAGGACTACTTCACCGCGCGCGGGTTCGCCGTCGTCTACGGCGAATCGCTCGGCACCGGGCTGTCGACCGGCTGCCCGACCACCGGGGACGTCAACGAGACGATCGGCGCCCGCTCGGTCGTCGACTGGCTCAACGGCCGGACCGCCGCGAAGGACGCGAATGGCGTCGCGGCGAAGGCGGACTGGACGACGGGCAAGACCGGCATGATGGGCGTCTCCTACAACGGGACGCTGCCCAACGCCGTCGCGAGCACCGGCGTCGAAGGCCTCGAGACCATCGTGCCGATCGCGGCCATCTCCAGCTGGTACGAGTACTACCGCCACGACGGCGCGGTGGTCGCGGCCGGCGGGTTCCAGGGCGAGGACGCCGACGTGCTCGCCGAGTACGTCTACACCCGGGCCGACCGGCAGGTCTGCCGCCCGGTGATCGACGGGCTGACTCGCGACCAGGACCGCGTCACCGGCGACTACACGCCGTTCTGGGACGTCCGCAACTACCGCAACGACGTCGGCAAGGTGCGCGCGTCGGTGCTCGCGGTGCACGGCCTCAACGACTGGAACGTCAAGACCGAGCAGGTCGCGACCTGGTACGAGGCGCTGAAGGCCCGCGGCGTCGAGCACAAGATCTGGCTGCACCAGGCCGGGCACGCCGACCCGTACTCGCTGCGGCGCGACGTCTGGCTCGCGACGCTGAACAGGTGGATGTCGCACTACCTCTACGGCATCGACAACGGCATCCAGAACGAGCCGAGGGCGACGATCCAGCGCGAGGACAAGTCGTGGGTCGACGAGGCCGACTGGCCGGCGCCGGGCACCGCCGACGTCCGCGTGTACCCCTGGCCGGGCGGCCGGGCGAAGGGCACGATCGACACCCGCAACCCGGTCCCGGGCACCGCGGCCGCCGAGACCCTCGCCGACGACTCGGCGAAGACGATCGAGCAGCTGGCCGGTCTCGCTTCGTCGGGCAACCGCCTGCTGTACGCGACTCCTGCGGCGAAGCAGTCCGTACGCCTTTCCGGCACGGCCCGCGCCGACCTGGCGCTGGCGTTCGACCGGCCCGCGGCGAACGTCTCGCTGATCCTCCTCGACCGCGCCCCCGACGGCACGTCGCACGTGATCACCCGCGGCTGGACCGACCCGCAGAACCGCACGTCGCCCGCCCGCACCGAGCCGATCACGCCGGGGCAGACCTACCGGATCGGCGTCGACCTGATGCCGAAGGACTACGTCCTCGCGGCGGGGCACCGGCTGGAGGTCCTGGTCGCCTCCAGCGACCACGACTACACGCTGCGGCCGAAGCCGGGCGCGGGGCTGGCCCTCGACCTGACGAAGACGTCGATCACGCTCCCGGTCACGGGCGGTAAGCCCGCGCTGCGGGCCGCGTTCGGCTGAGGTCCTCACCCGGCCGCGCTCATGCGTGTAACGGTTCTCGCAGGTCAGGCGACTAACGGGCGCTCTGTCCGCTGCGAGAGGACCCGTCATGACCTCGACCGCCGAACCCACCTTGGAGCGCCTGCGCACCCAGCTGTCCGGAACCGTGCTCACTCCCGGTGAACCGGGCTACGACACCGCCCGGTCGATCTGGAACGGGGAAATCGACCGCCACCCCGCCGTCGTCGTGCAGCCCGCCGTCGCCGCGGACGTGGCGGTCGCGCTCGCGTACGCGCGCGAAGCCGGCCTCGACGTGTCGGTGCGCGGCGGCGGGCACAACTTCGGCGGTGCCGCGGTCGTGGACGGCGGCCTCTGCGTCGATCTGAGCTCCCTCGACGCGATCATGGTCGACCCGGAAGGCCGGACCGCCCGGTGCGGCGGCGGGACGACCTGGGCCCAGCTCGACGCCGCCACGCAGGCGCACGGGCTCGCGGTGCCGGGCGGCACGGTCAGCCACACCGGCGTCGGCGGGCTGACCCTCGGCGGCGGCTTCGGCTGGCTCACCGCCAAGCACGGCCTGTCCTGCGACAACCTGCTCTCGGCCGAGGTCGTCACCGCCGACGGCGACATCCTGCGCGCGTCGGCCGAGGAGCACGCCGACCTGTTCTGGGCGCTGCGCGGCGGCGGTGGCAACTTCGGCGTCGTCACCGAGTTCGAGTTCCGGCTGCACCCGGTCGGCCCGATCGTCCACCTCGGCCTGTTCTTCTGGGGGCTCGAAGACGGCGTGGCCGCGCTGCGCACGGCCCGCGAGGTGCTCGAAACGCTGCCCGGCGAGATGGGGGTGCTCGTCGCCGGGCTCAACGCGCCGCCCGCGCCGTTCGTGCCCGAGGCCCACCACTTCCGGCCCGGCTACGCCCTGCTGATCGCCGGGTTCGCGGGGGAGGACCAGCACGCCGAGGCGATCCGGCCGGCACGGTCGGGACCGGCGCCGCTGTTCGAGTTCGTCTCGCCGATCCCGTACGTCGAGCTGCAGCGGATGATCGACGACGCCGCGCCGTGGGGCATCCTCGGCTACGAGAAGGCGGCCTTCGCCGAGGCCTTCAGCGACGAGCTCATCGAGGTGATCGCGGACTTCCTGCCGCGCAAGAGCTCGCCGATGTCGATCATGCCGATCTTCGCGCTGCGCGGGGCGTTCGCCGAGGCCGCCGACGAGAGCACGGCCTTCGGCGGGGCCCGGCGGCCGTGCCTGGCCGTGAACATCGCCGCGCTCGCGCCCGAGCCGGAGCCGTTCGCGGCCGACCGCGCCTGGGTGCGGGACTTCTGGGCGGCGGTGGCGCCGTTCTCGGCCAACGCGGGCGGCTACGTCAACTTCATGGCCGAGTACGAAGCCGATCGCGTCCGGACGTCGTACGGTGCCGAGAAGTTCGCGCGGCTGGCCCGGATCAAGGCGGCCTACGACCCGCGGAACGTCTTCCACCACAACGCGAACATCCCGCCCGCGCCGTGAGCGGTCAGCCCGCGATGCCCGCCCGGTAGGCGAAGGCGACGGCCTGCGCGCGATCGCGCAGGCCCGCCTTGGCGAACAGGTGGTTCACGTGGGTCTTCACGGTGGCCTCGCTGACCACCAGTGCGCGGGCGATCTCGGTGTTCGACAGGCCCGCCGCGATCAGCCGCAGCACCTCGACTTCGCGCGCGGTCAGGCCTTCGACGGCCTTGCCGAGCGGCGGGGTGCCGCGCGCGGCGGCTTCGACGAGCCGCCGCTGCAACTCGCCGTCCACTGTGGACTGGCCGGCGGCCGCCGAACGCAGCGCCCGCGCGATCGACTCGGCATCGGCGTCCTTGGTGAGGAACCCGCGGGCCCCGGCGCGCAACGCGGCCAGCAGCGACTCGTCGTCGGCGTAGGTGGTCAGGACGACGACCTCGGTGCCGGGGTGCTCGGCGCGGATCCGCTCGGTGGTCTCCACGCCGTCGCAGCGCGGCATCCGCAGGTCGACCAGCACGACGTCGGGGTGGTGTGCGGCGACGAGGTCGAGTGCGGCCAGGCCGTCGGCGGCGGCGCCGACCACCTCGACGCCGGGCAGCAGCCCGAGCAGCGTGACCAGGCCTTCGCGGACCACGGCCTGGTCGTCGGCCAGCACGACGCGCAGCGTCACGCCGGCACCGTCAGGTGAATCCGCCATCCGTCCTCCCCCGGCCCGCTGTCCAGACGCCCGTCGAGCAGTGCGACCCGTTCGCCCATCCCGCGCAAACCGTAGCCTGCCGCCGCCGCGTCCGGCGGGCGCCTGCCCTGCCGGTCGGCCACGGTCAGCTCCACCGACCCGCCGGCGTAGCCGAGCGTGACGTCCACTTCGGCCTGCGCCGCGTGCTTGCGGGTGTTGGCCAGCGCCTCCTGCACCGCGCGGACCAGCGCGGTGCCGACCGCCGGGGCGAGCTCGCGCGGCTCGCCTTCGACCGCGAGGTCGGCGCGGGCGCCGGTGTCGAGCCGGTACGCGGCGAGCAGGTCCGCGATCGCGCGTTCGACCCCGACGGCGTCCTCGCGCAGCGCGGCCACCGCCTGCCGGGCCTCGGCGAGCCCGTCCGCCGCCAGCGCCTGCGCCCGCTCGATCTGGGCGACGGCGTCCGGGCTCGCGCCGTCGCGCACCAGCATCAGCCGCGCGCCCTGGAGGTTCAGCGAGAGCCCGGCCAGCGAATGGGCCAGGACGTCGTGCAGCTCGCGGGCGATGCGGGCGCGTTCGGCGAGCGCGGCCGCGCGGGCGTGCTCCTCGTTGGCGGTCTGCGCGCGGGCCAGCGCCAGCTCCGTCTGCTCGACACGGGCGAGCCGGGCCCGCCGGTTGAGCGCCATCAGCACGATCACGGCCAGCACCGCGTACGTCGACAGGGCGTCGTCCCACAGGTCGTGCCGGGCCGCCCAGGTGGTGATCACCCCGGCGTCGAGCGCGATCGCCAGCACGATCGGCACCGTGGACTGCTTCAGCACCACGAAGAACGTGGTGCTGAACATCGCCACCGACGCCCAGCTGCCCGGGTGGAGCACCCACAGCGCGCCCGTGCTCGCGATGAGGGCGAGCGTCAGCGCCGTCATCGGTGGCCGGAGGACGGCGTCGTGGATCCACGGCAGCGGGAGCGACAGGGCCAGGGTCACCCCGATCAGCGACCAGGTGAGCGCGTCCGCGCGGGGCATGGCGGCGACCATCGGGACCGCGACGAGCGCCCAGCGCAACCAGCCCTGGGCGCGGGGGAACGTGGCTGGTCGGATCGGCATTTCGGCAGTCCTCCGCGAGTGCTTGTACGGAAAATGTACCGACGGGGACTTCCCTTCGTGGTGTCAAGTTGTCCCGTTTGTGCAGGAGGTTCTCCCATGTCCAGGTTGCGACGGCTCGCCCTGATCGCCGCCGCCGCGGCGCTGCCCGCGCTCGGCCTTTCCCTCGCCGGTCAGACGACGGCCTCGGCCGCGCCCAACTTCCAGGTGCCGTTCAAGTGCGGCGTCACCGTCACCGCCGCGACGTTCAGCGGTCACAGCCCGGCCTACTCGGTCGACTTCCAGAAGGACGGCATCACCGGCATGCCGGTGCTCGCCTCGGCGTCGGGCACCGTGACCCGGGTCGCCGACGAAGGCGGCTCGAGCTACGGCAAGTGGATCGAGGTGGACCACGGTGGCGGCTGGCGCACGCGGTACGCGCACCTGTCGGCCCAGGAGGTTTCCGTCGGGCAGTCGGTCGCGGGCGGCAAGCAGATCGGCAAGGCGGGCGCGACCGGCGGCGTCACCGGCCCGCACCTGCACTTCGAAGAGCGCCTCGACGGCGTGGTGCAGAAGGCGAAGCTGAACGGCGTCGCCGTGCCGTACTACGGCCACACCAGCTTCACGAGCAAGAACGGCTGCGGCGGCAACCCGTACTCGGCCGACGAGGTCTGCGGTGACGGCTTCGACGTCGTGGACCAGCAGGCGCTGGCCAACTCCTCGGGCACGGCCTACCTGCTGTACAACGCTTCCACCAAGGCGAACTGCGTGACCACGCTGAAGTCGACGTCGCTCGGCACGGCCAGCCAGGTGTCGGCGTTCCTGGAGGTCCAGGGTTCGGCGCGGGTGACCGATTCCGGTGACTTCACCTACTACGCCGGGCCGGTCAAGAAGACCGCCGAAGCGACCTGCGTGAAGTGGGGCGGCTCGGTGGGCGCCAACACCTACGAGAGCGGGTTCGAGCACTGCGGCTGACCTGTGCCACCGGGCTTCGTCCCGGCCGGGGGCCTGCCCCCGCAAGACGATCCGGCCGGTGGGGCCGGACAGCATAGTCCGCCCCACCGACAGGAACACCCCGCCCGGCCCCGGCCGGGCGGGTTTCGTCCACATCGGCCCCCGCCATCCACAGATTTCCCGCCACCGCCCCATCCGGCCGCGGCGTGCCCCACTGTGGAGGCATGACCGCAACCACCCCGGCCGACCTCCGCGACCCCGCGCAGCTGCTGGCCGCCCTCCCGTACCTGATCGGCTTCCGCCCCGCGAAGTCCGTGGTCCTGATCGGCCACGAAGACCCCGGCGACACCCCGGGCCTGGTCCTGCGCGGCGACCTCCCGCGCCGCGAACACCGCGTCCACCAGGCACGGGCGCTGGCCGCCCGCTTCGCCGCTGGCCGCCACATCGGCGTGACGCTGGCCGTCGTCGGCGGCCACCGAAGACCCGGAAAGCCGCCGCCGCACCGGGATTTCGTCGACGAGCTGGCGGCGGCGCTGGGGGAGCGGGATCTCCCGGTCCTGCACGCCCTGTGGACACCCGCCATCAGCACGGGCGCGCCCTGGGCGTGTTACCGCCTCGAAGAATGCGCGGGCGCGTTGCCGGACCTGCGCACCACGGTCATCGCGGCGGCCGCGACCGAGTACGGCACGGTGGCGTTCGACAGCCGCGAGGAACTCGAGGCGCTGCTGGCCCCGCGGACCCCGGAGGCGGTCGCTCGACGCGCGGATCGCTTGTCCCGCATGACATCCCCGCCATGGCCGGTCGCCACCCGAGTCAACGAGGCGGCGTCGGTGGTCCGCGCGGCGTTCGTCCGTCAGCGAAAAGGCGAAGGTGCCCTGACGGACGAGGAGGCGATCCTGCTGGCCTGTGCCCTGCGGCTGCCGGAAATCCGCGACGCCTGCCTGGCGATGGCGGTACCCCCGAAGACCACGCAGGCCAGGGAAGCGGAGCGCTTGTGGCTGACACTGGTCCGCGAGACACCGGCCCCCGATCGAGCAGAGGCGGCGACGCTGCTGGGCTTCACGGCGTACATGCGCGGAGACGGAGCCTTCGCGGGCATGGCCCTGGACAACGCCCTGGAGGCACAACCGGGCCACGTGCTGGCGTCGTTGCTGAAGAGGGTGCTGCACCACGGAACACCCCCGAAGGTGATCCGCGGCTTGGCGACGGCGGCAGCGGGGCACCTCGTCGGCTTCGGCCTGGAGCCGGCGGAATTCGATGCCGAGCAGGCGGCGTGACGGTGATGTCCATTGTGGACGGCAGGTGCCGGAGTCCCGGCCAGCCCGCCGACCACCGTCGATCAGCGCACGGATCAGCCCCGCCGTGCCTGCGTGAACTCCCAGGCGTCCCGCACGATCCCGGCCAGGTCGGTCCGCTCCGGCTTCCAGCCCAGCTCTTCCCGAGCCCGGTCACTGGCCGCCACGAGCACCGACGGATCCCCCGCCCGGCGCGGAGCCACCGCCGCCGGCTTCGGTTTGGAGCCGTTGGAACTCGATGCGGAGCAGGCGGCGTGAACGTGGTGTCCACTGTGGCCGGCGGGGTACCGGAGTCCCGGCCAGCCCGCCGACCATCGTCGATCAGCGCACGGATCAGCCCCGCCGTGCCTGCGTGAACTCCCAGGCGTCCCGCACGATCCCGGCCAGGTCGGTCCGCTCCGGCTTCCAGCCCAGCTCTTCCCGAGCCCGGTCACTGGCCGCCACGAGCACCGACGGATCCCCCGCCCGGCGCGGAGCCACCGCCGCCGGCTTCGGTTTGGAGCCGTTGGAACTCGATGCGGAGCAGGCGGCGTGAACGTGGTGTCCACTGTGGCCGGCGGGGTACCGGAGTCCCGGCCAGCCCGCCGACCATCGTCGATCAGCGCACGGATCAGCCCCGCCGTGCCTGCGTGAACTCCCACGCGTCCCGCACGATCCCGGCCAGGTCGGTCCGCTCCGGCTTCCAGCCCAGCTCTTCCCGAGCCCGGTCACTGGCCGCCACGAGCACCGACGGATCCCCCGCCCGGCGCGGAGCCACCGCCGCCGGCACCGGGTGCCCGGTGACCGCGCGACAGGCCTCGATCACCTCGAGAACGGAGAACCCGGTGCCGTTGCCCAGGTTGTAGATGCGGTGCTCGCCCGCGGTGGCGTGCTTCAGCGCCAGCAGGTGCGCGTCCGCGAGGTCCACGACGTGGATGTAGTCGCGCACCGCCGTGTGGTCCGGCGTCGGGTAGTCGTCGCCGAAGATCTGGATGCGCTCGCGGTCGCCCGAGGCGACCTGCAGAACGAGAGGAATGAGATGGGTTTCCGTGGCGTGGCGCTCACCGAAGGCGCCGTACGCACCCGCGACGTTGAAGTACCGCAGGCTCACCGCCGCCAGGCCGTGCGCGGCGGCGAAGCTGGTGATCGCGGCGTCGATGGCGAGCTTCGTGGCGCCGTAGGTGTTGGTCGGCCGGGTCGGCGCCGTCTCCGCGATCGGCGACTGCTCCGGCTCGCCGTAGGTCGCCGCCGTCGAGGAGAACACCAGCCGGGGCGTGCCGTGCTCGTGCATGGCCTCCAGGAGGCGCAGCGAGGTGACGACGTTGCCTTCCCAGTACTTCGCCGGCTCTGTCATCGACTCGCCGACCAGCGACTTGGCCGCGAAGTGCAGCACGCCGTCGAAGCCCTCGCGCAGCAGGCTGCCCGCCACCTCCGCGGCGTCGCCCTCGATGAACCGCGCGTCCGGGTGAACGGCGTCGGCGTGGCCGGTGGACAGGTCGTCGACGACGGTGACCTGGTGCCCGGCCTCGATCAGCCGGGCGGCGCAGACACTTCCGACGTACCCGGCTCCGCCCGTCACGACCAGCTTCAGGGCGTTGCTCTGCTCCGACACATCCAGGCCTTCCTGCCGAGGGTGACTGTGCCCCACAGTCTTCCCCCATGGCGACGCGCGGGTCCGGGCGGGGGTTGCCCCGCACGGACCCGCGCGGCCTCAGAGCTCGTCGCGGCCGGCGCCGCGGGAGGGCACCGCCGTGAACATCCGCGGCCGCCGGTAGCCGGCCTTCTCGTAGGCCGCCTCGACGGCCTCCTTGACCCGCTCGAGGTCGGCTTCGCGGACCAGGGCGATCGCCGAGCCGCCGAAGCCGCCGCCGGTCATCCGCGAGCCGAGCGCGCCGGCCGCCCGCGCCGAGTCGACCGCGAGGTCCAGCTCGGCCGTGGAGATCCGGTAGTCGTCGCGCATGCTGACGTGCGAGGCGTCGAGGTACGGCCCGATCTCGGCCAGCCGGCCGGCGCGCAGCAGCTCGACCGTCTCGAGCACCCGCTGGTTTTCGGTGACGACGTGCCGCACCAGCGGCACGAGGTCCGCCGGCAGCCGGTCGAGGGCGTCGGCGAGCCCTTCGACGGTGACGTCGCGCAGCGCCTTCACCCCGAGCAGCTCGGCTGCCCGTTCGGTGCCGCGGCGGCGCTCGCCGTACCCGCCCTCGGCGTGCGAGTGCTTGGTGCGGGTGTCCATGATCAGCACCTGCAGCCCCGCCTCGGCGAGGCCGAACGGCACCTGTTCCTGCTCGCCCGAGCGCACGTCGAGGAACAGCACGTGGGACTCGGTGCAGCAGAGGGACGCCGTCTGGTCGAGCAGGCCGGTGGGGGCGCCGACGAAGTCGTTCTCCGAGCGCTGCACCCACCGCGCGACCTGGGGCCGCGTCGGCGCCTCGGCGCGGCTGCCGTCCAGTTCCAGCCCGGCCAGGCCCAGCAGCGCGAGCGAGACCGCGCACTCGAGCGCGTGGGAGGAGGACAGCCCGGCCCCCGACGGCACGTCCCCGGCGATGACCAGGTCGGCGCCGTTCGCGAAGCCCTGGTCGCGCAGCACCCAGGCGACGCCCGCCGGGTACGCGGCCCACCCGTCGACCGTGCCCGGCGCCAGGTCGGCGATCTTGAGCTCGCCGGAGCGCTGGAGCTGGCCGTCGTCGCCCAGGGTGGCCACGGACAGGACGCCGTCTTCGCGGGGTGAAGCCGCCGCGGCCAGGCGGTGGGGCAGGGCGAAGGGCAGCACGAAGCCGTCGTTGTAGTCGGTGTGCTCGCCGATCAGGTTGACCCGGCCGGGTGCCGACCACACGCCCGCGGGCGCGGTGCCGTGGACCGTGCGGAACGCCGCCACGGCCTCCGAAGCGGGGCTCATCGGGCCTGCGCCAGGACGGCGTGCAGCGCGGAGCTGGCGACCTGGGCGGTGGTGTCGCCGCCGGTGACCTCGATGGTGGCGCCGTTGGCCTTGCCGACGGTGACCGTGCCGCCCGGCACGATGCCGACGGACTTGAGCTCGGTCATCAGCGACTCGTCCAGCTGGACGTGCTCGGCGATGCGCCGGATCTCGACGCGGCCGCCCCCGGTGCGGGCGAATTCGTCGAGCCGGACCAGGTCCGCCTCCGCCGGCGGGGCCGGGTCGCCGTCGCCCAGCTTGTCCAGGCCGGGGATCGGGTTGCCGTAGGGCGACGTGGTGGGGTGGTCGAGCAGCTTGACCAGCTTGCGCTCGACGGCCTCGCTCATCACGTGCTCCCAGCGGCACGCCTCGTTGTGCACGTGCTCCCACTCGAGCCCGATCACGTCGACGAGGAGGCGCTCGGCCAGGCGGTGCTTGCGCATGACGGCGATGGCCAGTTCGCGGCCGTGGTCGGTCAGCTGGAGGTGCCGGTCGTCGGCGACCACGACCAGCCCGTCACGCTCCATCCGGGCGACGGTCTGGCTCACGGTCGGGCCGCTCTGCTGCAGGCGCTCGGCGATGCGGGCGCGCAGCGGAACGACACCCTCTTCTTCGAGCTCGTAGATGGTACGCAAGTACATCTCGGTGGTGTCGATGAGATCGTTCACGCTGTCCCCTTCGTCCGCGTTGCTCATCGTAGTCGTTGACCGCGGCAGCGGCGGCGGCCCTCGGGGGTACGGCGCCGATGGTTATCGATCCGACCACATCGGTGACAACTCGCCGGTGGGGGAGAGGTCCGCACCCGGGAGCGGCCGGGTGGGCGGCCGCTGGAAGATGGGAGGCATGCGTCCGCTGATCAGCACCACCGACCTCGCCGCCGCGCTGGCCGGCCCGGCCGGGGACCGCCCCGTGGTCCTCGACGTCCGCTGGCGGCTCGCCGGCCCGCCCGGCGCCGACTCCTACCGCGAGGGGCACGTGCCCGGAGCAGTGTTCACCGACCTCGACCGCGTGCTCGCCGGAGAGCCGGGCGAAGGCGGCCGTCACCCCCTGCCCGACCCGGCGGACCTGCAGCGCGACCTGCGCGCGGCGGGCGTCCGCGCGGGCGTCCCGGTGGTGGCGTACGACGACGCGGACGGCTCGGTGGCGGCGCGCGCCTGGTGGCTCCTGCGCTGGGCGGGCCACGAAGAGGTGGCGGTCCTCGACGGCGGTTACGCGGCGTGGACGGCCGAGGGGCACCCGGTGAGCACGGAGGAGCCGCACCCGGAGCCGGGCGACATCGAGGTCCGGCCGGGCGCGATGCCGGTCCTCGACGCGGACGAAGCGGCCGCCCTCGCCCGCGACGGCCTGCTCCTCGACGCCCGGGCCACCCCGCGCTACGCGGGCGAGACGGAGCCGGTGGACCCCCGGGCGGGCCACATCCCGGGCGCGGTGAACGCCCCGTTCCCGGCCCACCTCGGCCCCGACGGCCGCTGGCGGCCCCCGGCCGAGCTGGCGGAGCGGTTCGCGGGCCTGGGCCTCCGCCCGGGCGAGCCGGTCGGCGCGTACTGCGGCTCGGGCGTGACGGCCAGTTCGGTGGTCCTGGCACTGGAGCTGGCGGGCCACCCGGGAGCGGGCCTGTACGCGGGCTCGTGGTCGCACTGGTCCCGGGACCCGCAGCGCCCGGCGGCGACCGGCACCCTGCCCGGCTGAGACACCGGCGAACCGGACCCGGGGCCGCTCAGCCGCGCAGTGCCGGGGCGATCAGTGACACCACCAGGTCCGGTTCCGCCAGGTGCACGTCGTGACCACCGGCCGTCTCGTGCAGCCGGAACCCGGCCACCGCCGCCTCCGTCCGGCGCAGCTCGGCGAGCGTCCACCGCTCGTACGCCCGCCACGGCTCCTGAGCCTCCGCGGGCAGCAGGTCCGCCATCGACTGCTGCCCGCGCGTCACCACCAGCGGTCCGCGGATGCGCCGGTAGGCCGCGAAGAGGTCCAGGGCGTCGATCGCGCGCATGACGGCGAGGAAGTCCTCGTCGAGGCCCGCCGACATCGCGGCCGGCGCTTCCCGGACCGCCCGGTGCCCGGCCGGTGGGTCGGCGAGCCGCAGACCACCGGCCGCTCCGGTGTCGGCCCGGCGACGATCTCGCGGACGTCCGCCAAAGCCGACTCCCACGTCCACGGGGCTGCCGGGGTGGCGCCGTGGCCGCGCAGGTCGAACGTCACCGGGCGGGCGCCCCGTGCGCTCAGCCGCGACCACCGGGTCCCAGCCGAAGCTGTCGCGGCCGCCGCCGTGATCGGTGCGGTGCACCGGCGGAGGGAACCAGGCCGGGGCCGGTCCGGTCCACGGAATTGCGCGATCGGCACTAGAGTCGGGAGGTATGTCGCCGGCCGTTGTTTGGGACCGTGCCCTGCTGGGTTACGACCTGGGTGGGGAGCACCCCTTCAATCCCGTCCGGCTGGAGCTCACCGTCCGGCTGGCCACCGAGCTCGGCGTGCTGCGGGACGTCGAACTGCTCGTCCCCACCGGCGCCGGGGACGAAGAGCTCCTCCGGATCCACGCCCCCGAATACCTCGCCGCCGTGCGGGACGCTCCGCTCGTCGGGTGGGATGTCGGGCACGGGCTCGGCACCTCCGACAACCCCGTCTTCGCCGACATGCACGACGCCTCCGCTCTCGTCGTCGGCTCCACGCTGCTCGCCGCGCGGAAGGTCGCCGAGGGCGAAGCGAACCGGGCCGTCAACATCGCCGGCGGCCTGCACCACGCCATGCGCGACCAGGCCGCCGGCTTCTGCGTCTACAACGACTGCGCCGTCGCCATCTCGTGGCTGCTCGACCACGGCTTCGACCGGATCGCCTACATCGACACCGACGTCCACCACGGCGACGGCGTCCAGGCCGCCTTCTACGACGACCCGCGCGTCCTCACCATCTCGATGCACCAGCACCCCTTCACGCTCTGGCCCGGCACCGGCTACTCCGCCGAGACCGGCCGCGGGAAGGCCGACGGCACGTCCGTCAACGTCCCGCTGCCGCCGCGGACCACGGACCCCGGGTGGCTGCGCGCGTTCCACGCCGTCGTCCCCTCGCTGCTCGCCGACTTCGAACCGCAGTTGCTGTTCACCCAGTGCGGTGTCGACTCGCACGAAGAAGACCCGCTGGCCGACCTCTCGCTGTCCGTCGACGGCCACCGCACCATCTACGCCACCCTCCGCGAGCTCGCCGAGACCTACGCCGGCGGCAAGTGGATCGCCGTCGGCGGGGGCGGTTACCAGCTGATCCGGGTCGTGCCGCGATCCTGGACGCACCTGATCGCCACCGTCCTCGACCGGGACGTCGACCCGGCGACGCCGCTGCCGCCCGCCTGGCGGGAGACCGTCACCAAGGCCGCCCCGCACGCCGAGCTCCCGCAGACCATGTCCGACGACCGCGACACGGGGTTCAAGCCGTGGGGCGACGGCGAGGACGACCCGGTCGACATCGCCGTCCGGGACACCCGCCGCGCCGTCTTCCCATTGCACGGCCTGGACCCCGACGACCCCAGGGACTGACGATGGCCGGACGGGACCCCTTCGACTACCCCCGCGACTGGGAGGCCGACGTCGTGCTGTCCGACGGCGGCACCGTCCACCTGCGGCCGATCGTGCCCACCGACGCCGACGGTCTCGTCTCCTTCCACGCCAAGCTGTCCGAGCGCACCCGCTACTTCCGGTACTTCGGCGCCTACCCGCGGATCCCGGAGAAGGACCTGAAGCGCTTCTCCACGGTCGACCACCACGACCGGGTCGCGTTCGCCGCGTTCCTGGGCGACGACATCGTGGCCGTCGGCCGGTACGAGCGGCTCGACCACGGGCCGTCGGCCGAGGTCGCCTTCGTCGTCAGCGACAACCACCAGGGCCGCGGGCTCGGCTCGATCCTGCTCGAACACCTCGCCGCGGCCGCCTCCGAATGCGGGCTGCGCCGGTTCGTCGCCGAGGTGCTCGCCGAGAACTCCGCCATGGTGCGGGTCTTCCGCGACGCCGGCTACCAGGTCAGCCGCGAAATCGAGGAAGGCGTGCTGCACCTGGAGTTCGACATCGACCCGACCGAGGAGTCCCTCGCCGTCGCGCGCTCGCGCGAACAGGCCGCCGAAGCGCGCAGCGTGCACAACCTGCTGCACCCGACGTCGGTCGCGGTGATCGGCGCGTCCACCGAGCCGGGCAAGGTCGGGCACGTCGCGTTCGCGAACCTCCTGGTCGCCGCGTTCACCGGCACCGTCTACCCGGTCAACGCGGAGCACCGCTCGGTCCGCGGCGTCCGCGCGTACCCGTCGGTGCTGGACATCCCGGACCCGGTCGACCTGGCCGTCGTCGCGGTGCCCGCCGAGTCCGTCGAGTCCGTCTTGGACGCTTGCCTGGCGAAGGGCGTGAAGACGCTGCTGATCCTGTCGAGCGGGTTCGCCGAAGCCGGCCCGCACGGCCTGCACGCCGAGCTGCGGCTGGTCGGCGAGGCGCGGGCGCACGGCATGCGCGTGGTCGGCCCGAACGCGCTCGGCGTGCTGAACACCGCGCCCGGGATCCGGCTGAACGCCACCCTCGCGCCGCGGCTGCCCGGCCGCGGGCGCACCGGCTTCTTCTGCCAGTCGGGCGCGCTGGGCACCGCGATCCTCGCCGACGCCGAGGCGCGCGGGCTCGGCCTGTCGACGTTCGTCTCGGCCGGCAACCGCGCCGACGTCTCGGGCAACGACCTGCTCCAGTACTGGGAAACCGACCCGGACACCGACCTCGTGCTGCTGTACCTGGAGTCCTTCGGCAACCCGCGCAAGTTCGCGCGGCTGGCCCGCCGCCTCGCCCGGACGAAGCCGATCGTCGCGGTGAAGTCCGGGCGGCACGCGGTCCGGCCGCAGCTGGCGGCCACGTCGACGGAGATCGACGAAGCCAGCGTCCAGACGTTGTTCGAGCAGGCCGGGGTCGTCCGGGTCGAGTCGCTGGCGCAGCTGTTCGACACCGCGCTCGTGTTCGCCCACCAGCCGCTGCCCGCCGGGCCGCGGGTCGGCATCGTCGGCAACTCCAGCGCGATCGGGCTGCTGGCCGCCGACACCGCGCGGATGCAGGGCCTGCGGCTGGCGACGGACCCGGTGGACGTCGGCCCGCAGGCCCCGCCGGAGGAGTTCGCCAAGGCCGTCCGCGAAGCCCTGATCTCGCCGGAGACCGACGCGCTCGTCGTCGTGTTCGCGCCGCCGATCGCGATTCCCGGCACCGCGTACGCGCGCGCCCTGCGCGAGACCGTGGTCGAGCTGGCGCAGCGCAAGCCGATCGTCTCGACGTTCCTCGCCGCGGAGGGGGTCCCGGACGAACTCGCGGTCCTCACCGAAGACGGCGTCCCGACGCGGGGCTCGATCCCGTCGTACCCGAGCCCCGAACGCGCGGTCAACGCGCTCGCCAGGGTCGTGCGGTACGCGGCGTGGCGGCAGCGCCCGCAGGGCACGCTGGTGCGGCCCGCGGGCATCCACACCGAGCAGGCCCAAGGCATCGTGCGCGAGCTCCTGGACGCCGGCAGCGGCAAGACGACGTTGCTCTCCGACGCCGAAGTCGTGCGGCTGCTGGACTGCTACGGCATCGGCGTCGTGCCCTTCCGCATCGTGTCCACTGTGGACGAAGCGGTGGCGGCGGCCGGCGAGCTGGGCTACCCGGTGACGCTCAAGGCGGTCGACGAGCGGCTGCGCGGCCGGCCCGACCTGGCCGGTGTCCGGCTCGACCTGGCCTCGGAAGACTCGGTGCGCAACGCCTACGAGACGTTGCGCGAGGTCTCCGGCGACGACGAGGTGTACGTCCAGCGGATGGCGCCCAAGGGCCTGTCGTGCGTGATCGGGCTGCAGGACGACCCGTCGTTCGGCACGCTCGTGTCGTTCGGGCTGTCCGGGCTGGTCAGCACGCTGCTCGGCGACCGCGCCTACCGCGCGGTGCCGCTCACCGACGTCGACGCCGCGACGCTGCTGCGCGAGCCGCGGACGGCGCCGCTGCTCACCGGCTACCGCGGTGACGAGCCGGCCGACCTCGCCGCGCTGCAGGACATGGTGCTGCGCGTGGCCGCGCTGGCCGAGGACAACCCGGAGGTGCGGTCGCTGGTGCTCGACCCGATCCTGGCCTCGCCGGACGGCGCCTTCGTCGCCAACGCCCGCCTGGTGCTGGGCGCGCCGCCGTCCCGGCCCGACACCGGCCCGCGCCGGCTGCGCGCGATCAACCCCCAGGACTGAGCACCCGTTCCGGCCGGGACGGCGCCACGGAACGCACGCGGGCGGCTGAGAAAGGTGCCGAGCATGACCTCGCTGACGGAGCTGCTGACCCGGCACACCGGCGACGTCCCGGGCGCGGTGGCGCTGGTGGCCCGCGGCGACCAGGTCGAAGCCGCGGCCGTCGGCTCGGCCGACGCCGGGGGCACGGTGCCGATGGCCCGGGACTCGCTGTTCCGCATCGCGGCGCTCACCAAGCCGATCACCGCCGCGGCCGTCCTGCTGCTCGCCGACGACGGCGAGCTGGCCCTGACCGACCCGATCGCGCGCTGGCTGCCGGAGCTGGCGGCTCCCGTGGTCGTCCGGACGCCGGCGGGCCCGGTCGACGACGTCGTGCCGGCCGTCCGCCCGGTCACGGTCGCCGACCTGCTCACCTTCCGCTGCGGGTACGGCCTCGCCGAGGACATGACGTCGCCCGCGCTCGACCTGCTGCTGCAGGTGCTGGGCCACCCGGCGGCGTCCCCGCGGGCGCTGACGCCGGACGAGTGGCTGGCGGCGCTGGCCCAGGTCCCGATGCTGAACCAGCCGGGACAGGGATGGCTCTACGGCACCGGCTCGGACCTGCAGGGCGTGCTGATCGCGCGGGTGGCGGGCCGTCCGCTGCCGGAGTTCCTGGCCGAGCGGCTGTTCGAGCCGCTCGGCATGACCGACACCGGGTTCACCGTGCCGACCGCGGCGCTCGGCCGGTTCACCAGCGCCTACCGCCGCGGCGAGGCGGGACTGCGGCTGGCCGACTCCCCGGAGGGCCGCTGGAGCGCGCCGCCGCCGTTCCCGTCCGGGGCGGGCGGGCTCGTCTCGACGGCCGACGACCTGCTGGCGTTCGCGCGCTTCCTGCGCGACGGCGGCACGGCGGGCGGCCACCGCCTGCTGACGCGGGAGTCGGTCCACCGCATGACGACCGACCACCTGACCCCGGCCCAGCGGGACGCGGCGCGCCCGTTCCTGAACGGCCAGGGCTGGGGTTTCGGCGTCTCGGTCGACGTCGACCCGAAGCACCCCTGGGAGATCCCGGGCCGCTGCGGCTGGGTCGGCGGCGCGGGCACGGCCTGGCACCTGGTCCCGTCGACGGGCACGGTCTCGGTGCTGCTCACCCAGGTCGAGCTGACCAGCCCCGAGCCCACCCCGCTGATGAAGGAGTTCTGGACCTACGCGGCGAGCTAGGCCGGACCGGCGAGGAGGTCGCCGAGGGCCAGCAACTGCTGCGTGGCCCCGCCGAGCTGGAACTCCAGGCGCTTCGCCGCCGCGAAGTAGCGGTGCACCACGTGGTCCACGTCGATGCCGACGCCGCCGTGGACGTGGACCGCCGTGTGGGCCACCCGGTGGCCCGCTTCCGCCGCCCAGAACTTCGCCGTCGCCACCGCCGCCGCGGCCGGGACGTCCGACGAAAGCTGCCAGGCCGCCTGCAGCGTCGCCAGGCGGACCGCTTCGACGTCCAGGTAGGCGTCCGCGAGCCGCTGGCGCACCGCCTGGAACCCGCCGATCACGTGGTCGAACTGCTTCCGCTCGGCCGCGTACGCCGCGGTCAGTTCCAGTGCCCGCTCGACGACGCCGAGCTGCTGCGCGCACACCCCGGCCGTCCCGCGCAGGCGCAGCCACTCGCCGATGTCGCCCAGTGGCACTCCCGGCACCCCGGACAGTTCCAGGAGACCGGCGTCGGCGTGGTCGGTCGTCTGCTGAGGCCGCACCGAGACACCCGTGGCCGCGGCGTCGACCAGGAACACCTCGCCGGGCGTGGCCACCAGGAACCCGTGCGCGAAGGCCCCGAAGGGCACGGCCGTCTGCGTGCCCGACACCCGGCCGTCCGCAGCCGTGAACCCGGACAGCGCCACCGCGAGCACCCGCTCGCCGCGCAGGACCGGCAGCACCCAGCGGTCCACCAGCTCCGGCGTGCCGAACTCCGCCAGTGCCGACGCCGCCATCGTGATCGACGGGAGATAGGGGACCGCCGCGACCGCGCGGCCGATCTCGGTCAGCACCGCGCACTGCTCCGGCAGCCCGAACCCGCCGCCGCCGAGGGACGACGGCAGGGCCGCGTCCAGCACGCCCGCCTGGCCGAGCGCCGCCCACGCGATCGCGTCGAAACCGCCGGTGCCGTGCGGGTCGTGGGTGGCCTTGTCGGCCAGCAGCCGCCGGGTCAGCGCGGCGAGGTCGGCCGACGCCTCGGAAGGGGTGAAGTCCATGGGTGCTCCTAGCGCGTGACGGGCAGGCCGAGGGCGGTGGCGGCGATCATGTCCCGCTGGATCTCGTTGGTGCCGCCGCCGAAGGTGAGGATCAGCGCCGACCGGTGCAGCCGCTCGATCCGCCCGGCCAGCTGCGCGCCCGGCGAGCCTTCGCGGACGACGGCGGCCGCGCCGAGCACCTCCATCAGCAGCCGGTAGGCCTCGATCGCGAACTCCGTGCCGAACACCTTCGTCGCCGACGCCTCCGCCGGGCCGAGCTCGCTGTTCGCGGCCGCCCAGGCGATCCGCCAGTTCCGCAGCTTCAGGTACTCCGCGCCCGCGTGCACCCGCGCCAGGTGCAGCCGCACCCACTCCTGGTCGAGGGCGCCGGTCTCCCGTGCCCACGCCAGGACGTCGGCCAGTGCCTTGCGGATCGGTGCCGACGACGTCAGCGCGACGCGTTCGTGGTTGAGCTGGTTGGTGATCAGCGGCCAGCCCGCGTTCTCCTCGGCGACGCGCGCCGACACCGGCACGCGCACGCCGTCGTAGTAGGTCGCGCTCGTCCCGGCGCCCGCGACCGTGTGCACCTTGGTCCAGGAGAACCCCTCGGCGGACGTCGGCACGATGAGCATCGAGAGCCCGCGGTGCTTCTTCGCGGACGGGTCGGTCCGGACCGCGAGCCAGACGTAGTCGGCGTACTCGATCAGGCTCGTCCACATCTTCTGGCCGGTGACGACGTACTCGTCGCCGTCGCGCTCGGCGCGCGTCCGCAGCGACGCCAGGTCGGTGCCGGCCTCCGGCTCGGAGTAGCCGATCGAGAAGTGCAGCTCGCCGGCGGCGATCTTCGGCAGGTAGAACGCCTTCTGGTCTTCGGTGCCGTAGCGCATGATCGTCGGGCCGACGGTGTTCACCGTCAGGAACGGCACCGGCACCCCGGCGACGGCCGCTTCGTCGGTGAAGATCAGCTGGTCGAGCATCGACCGGCCCTGCCCGCCGTACTCGGGCGGCCAGCCCAGCGCGAGCCAGCCGTCCTTGCCCAGCTGCCGCACGATCTCCTTGTACGCCACGCCATCGCCGTACTCGCCGCCGCCCGAGCGGAGGCCGGCGCGCCGTTCGGGCGTCATCAGCTCGGCGAAGTACTCCCGAAGCTCCGCGGCCAGGGCCTGCTGCTCCGGTGTGTAGTCGATCCGCACCCGTCACCTCGATCCGGCGTTACACTAGAACCTGTTCTAGTTGTACCAGGACTCACGTGGTGGAGGAAGCATGGAGATCGGGGTCGACCGCGAGCTGTGCGAGGCGAACGCGGTGTGCGTGGGGTTCGCACCGGAGATCTTCGACCTCGACGACGACGAAGAACTCGTCATCCGACCCGGCGCGGTCCCGGTCGACCAGGTAGAACGCGTTTCTGATGCGATCAAGGGCTGTCCGAAGAACGCCCTGTTCACCATTGGTTAGCGGCGTTCACCGAAAGGGTTGCCCCGAACGAGAACAGATTCTACTGTAGGCGCGAGATCCAGGAGTCGGCGAGGAGGCCGCGGTGAGCTTGACCGGCAGGACGGCGATCGTCACGGGTGCCGCCGCGGGGCTGGGCCGGGCCGAAGCGCTCGCGCTCGCGGCCGGCGGCGCCACGGTCGTCGTCAACGACATCAGCGAGCCGAAGGACGTCGTCGCCGAGATCGAAGCGGCGGGCGGCCGGGCCGTCGCGGTCGCCGGCGACGTCGGCGAACGCGCCACGGCCGACGCGCTCACCGAAGCCGCGCTCGACCTCGGCGGCCTCGACATCGTGGTCAACAACGCCGGCGTCGTGCGCGACCGCATGCTGTTCTCGATGTCCGACGACGAGTGGGACACCGTGCTGCGCGTCCACCTGCGCGGCCACTTCCTGTTGTCCCGCAACGCCGCGAAGCACTGGCGCGACAGGTCCAAAGCGGACGGGAAGCCGGTGTACGGGCGGCTGGTCAACACCGCGTCCGAGGCGTTCCTCTTCGGCTCGCCCGGCCAGCCCAACTACGCCGCGGCGAAGGCGGGCATCACCGCCCTCACCATGTCGGCCGCCCGGAGCCTGGCCAAGTACGGCGTCCGCGCCAACGCGATCTGCCCGCGCGCGCGGACGGCGATGACCGAGGGCGTGTTCGGCGCTGCTCCTGCCGACAGTGTCGATCCGCTCTCGGTCGAGCACGTCGCCCCCTTCGTCGCCTACCTCGCCTCCCCGGCGGCCGAGCACGTCAACGGCCAGGTGTTCGTCGTCCACGGCGGCACGGTCGCGCTCGTCGAGGCCCCGCGGATCGAGCAGCGCTGGACCCTCGACGAGCTCGAGACGTCGGTCAGCGCGTTCTTCGCCGGGCGGGACCCCGCCCGGATGTTCGCCGTCACCGAGAGCCAGGGAGAGTCATGAGGCTGGACGGGAAGATCGCCCTGATCACCGGCGCCGCGCGCGGGCAGGGCGAGGCCGCCGCCCGCGCGTTCGTCGCCGAGGGCGCCAAGGTGGTGATCGCCGACATCCTCGACGACGAGGGCAAGCAGCTGGCCGCCGACCTCGGCGAGCAGGCCGTCTACCAGCACCTCGACGTCGGCGACGAGGACGGCTGGGCCGCCGCGGTCGAGCGCGCGACCACCGAGTTCGGCCACCCGAACGTGCTGGTCAACAACGCCGGCATCCTGCACTTTTCCGAACTCGGGCAGACGACGCTCGCCGATTACGAACGCGTGATCCGGGTGAACCAGATCGGGGCGTTTCTCGGGATGCGTTCGGTCGTTGAACCGATGACCGCCGCCGGCGGTGGCTCCATCGTCAACGTGTCCTCTGTGGAGGGTCTGGCCGGGATGCCCTACCTCGTCGCCTACACCGCGAGCAAGTTCGCGATCCGCGGGATGACCAAGGTCGCGGCGATGGAACTCGGCAAGAAGCACATCCGGGTCAACTCGGTGCACCCCGGCGCGATCGACACCAAGATGGTCGAGACCGCGGCGGGCGGCCAGAAAGTCGACATGTCGTACGTCGGCAAGAAGGTCGCGCTGAAGCGGGTCGGGCAGCCGGAGGACGTGGCCAAGCTGGTGTTGTTCCTGGCCAGCGACGAGAGCGCGTACTGCACGGGTGCGGAGTTCGTGGCGGACGGCGGGGCGACGGCGACGCACGCCCTCAACTTCTGAAGGAGAACTGCCGAAGGGGAGAGTGAACACCGCTAACAAAAGCGGATACCGGGTGTGGAGCAGACTCGGAGGTCAACGGCGATCTACTGGGAGGTGTGGTGAGCGGAGGTACTGGCACGCTCCCGGGAACCGCGGCCCTGACCCAGGTCGGCCGCCTGGCGACGCTGTCCTGGGAGGTCCTGCGCGCGATCTTCAAGCGCCCGTTCCAGACCCGCGAGTGGATCCAGCAGTGCTGGTTTTTCGCCAGCGTCACGATTCTCCCGACGGCGCTGGTCGCCATTCCGTTCGGCGCGGTGATCGCGTTGCAGCTCGGTTCGCTGACCGCGCAGATCGGCGCGCAGTCGTTCACCGGCGCGGCCAGCGCGCTGGCCATCGTGCAGCAGGCCAGTCCGCTGATCACCGCGCTGCTGGTCGCGGGCGCCGGTGGTAGCGCGGTCTGCGCGGACATTGGCGCGCGCAAGATCCGCGAAGAGATCGACGCCATGGAGGTCCTCGGCGTCAACCCGATCCAGCGGCTGATCGTGCCGCGGGTGCTCGCCGCGATGGTCGTTTCGGTGCTGCTGAACGGCTTGGTCAGCGTGGTCGGGGTGCTCGGCGGCTACTTCTTCAACGTCGTCCTCCAAGGCGGCACGCCGGGTGCGTACCTGGCCAGCTTCAACGCCCTCGCGCAGGTCCCGGACCTCTGGGTCAGCGAGATCAAGGCGCTGCTGTACGGCTTCGTCGCCGGGGTCGTCGCCGCCTTCCGCGGGCTGAACCCGGCGGGCGGGCCGAAGGGCGTCGGCGACGCGGTCAACCAGGCCGTCGTGATCACGTTCCTGCTGCTGTTCCTGATCAACGTCGTGCTCACCGCGATCTACCTGCGGATCGTCCCGCCGAAGGCGATGTGATGACCGCCGAACCCCTCGACACCACCGATCGGACGCTCGAGTACATCGCGCGCCCGGGCCAGAGCCTGGAAGGGCTCGGCAAGCAGCTGGCGTTCGCGGCGAAGGCGCTCGCCTGGTCGCCGCGCACGATCCGCCGCTACAGCCGGGAAACGCTGCGGCTGCTCACCGAGGTCTGCTTCGGCACCGGCGGCCTCGCGGTCATCGGCGGCACGCTCGGCGTGATGATCGGCATGACCCTGTTCACCGGCCTCATCGTCGGCCTGCAGGGCTACTCCGCGCTGAATCAGCTCGGCACGGCCGCGCTCACCGGCTTCATCTCCGCCTACTTCAACACCCGCGAAGTCGCGCCGCTATCCGCGGGACTCGCGTTGAGCGCGACCGTCGGCTGCGGCTTCACGGCCCAGCTCGGCGCGATGCGGATCTCCGAGGAGATCGATGCGCTCGAAGTCATGGGCGTGCCGAGCATGCCGTACCTGGTGACGACCCGGGTGCTCGCCGGGGTCGCCGCGGTGATCCCGCTGTACGCCGTCGGCCTGCTGTCGAGCTACCTCGCGTCCCGGCAGATCACCATCTGGCTCTACGGCCAGTCCGCGGGCACCTACGACCACTACTTCACGCTGTTCCTGCCACCTGGCGACGTCCTGTGGTCGTTCGGGAAGGTGATCGTGTTCAGCGTGCTCGTGATCCTGTCCCATTGTTATTACGGGTTCAACGCCAGCGGCGGCCCGGCCGGCGTCGGCGTCGCGGTCGGCCGCGCGGTGCGGACGTCGATCGTGCTGATCTCGGTGCTGGACTTCTTCCTGTCGCTGGCCATCTGGGGCGCGAACACCACGGTGAGGATCTCGGGATGAGGCGCGAGCTCTGGCAGCGGCTCCGGTACCAGGTGCTGGGGCTCGTCTTCCTGCTCGTCGCCGCCCTGTTCATTGCGCTCACCCTTGCCGTCTACAACAAGGCGTTCACGCCGGTCACGCTCGTGAAGCTCGAGACCGATCGCGTCGGCAGCCAGCTGCGCACCGGCGGCGACGTCAAGGTCCGCGGCATGCTCGTCGGCGAAGTCCGGTCCGTCGTGGCGAAGGGCGACCACGCCGAGCTGGAGCTCGCGCTGGATCCGGACAAGACGCACGTCATCCCGAAGAACGTCGCCGCGCGGCTGCTGCCGAAGACGCTCTTCGGCGAACGCTACGTCGCCCTCCAGCTGCCGGAGAACAAGGAACGGCCGATCGAGGCCGGCGACGTCATTCCGCAGGACCGCAGCAGCGCCGCGATCGAACTGCAGAAGGTCCTCGACGACGTGATGCCGCTGCTGCAGGCCGTCCAGCCCGAGAAGCTGTCCAGCACGCTCACCGCGGTGGCGACCGCGCTCGACGGCCGCGGCAAGCAGCTAGGCGAAACCCTCGTCGGGCTGTCGGACTACCTCGGCAAGCTCAACCCGTCGCTGCCGGACATCAAGGCCGACATCACCGGCCTGGCGAATGTCGCGAACACCTACGACAAGGCGGCGCCGGACATCCTGCAGGCGCTGTCCGACCTGACGACGACGAGCCGGACGATCGTCGACCAGCGCGCGCAGCTGAGCGACCTCTACGCCACGGTGACGGCAGCGTCCATTGACCTCACGAGCTTCCTGCAGGTCAACAAGGACAACCTGATCCGGCTCACCACCGCCATCCAGCCGACGCTGGACGTCCTCGCCAAGTACGCGCCCGAGTACCCGTGCCTCATGCGGCAGCTCGCCGAGTCGGTGCCGCGGGCCGAGCTGGCGTTCGGCAAGGGCACCGCGCACCCCGAGGTCAGCCGGGTCACCATCGAGTTCGCCGCCAGCCGCGGCAAGTACCTCCCCGGCGTCGACGAGCCGAAGTACGAGGACAAGCGCGGGCCGCGCTGCTATCCGAGCGTCCCGCACCCCGGCGTGTGGCCGCAGTACCCGCCGGACGGCGCCATCAAGGACGGCTCCAGCAAGCCCCCGCCGCCGAAGTACCCGCCCGAGACGCTGCCCGCCGGGGGCGGCGCCGTCGGCGGCGACGGCACGATCGTCGGCTCGGCCTACGAAACCGACCTGATCGACCTGCTCGCGTCGCCCGCGCTCGGCACCGCGCCGGGCGACGTGCCCGGCTGGGCCGGCCTGCTCGTCGGGCCGCTCTACCGCGGAGCGGAGGTGGAACTGAAATGAGGAGCTTCCTCCCGTCGCTGCTCAAACTCGGGGTGTTCGCGGTCGTCACCGTGCTGCTCACCGGGATCCTCGCGGCCACCATCGCCAACACCAACTTCGGCGAGACGTCGGGGTACCTGGCGAAGTTCACCGACGCGTCGGGCCTGAAGGAAGGCGACGACGTCCGCATCGCCGGGGTCAAGGTCGGCCAGGTCGACACGATCGAGGTCGTGGCGGGCGAGCGGAACCTCGCCGAGGTCCGGTTCGACGTCGAGCACGCCTACCGGCTGCCGGAGACGGTGACCGCGACCATCAAGTACCGCAACCTCGTCGGCCAGCGCTACCTCGCGCTCGGCACCGACGTCCCCGGCGACAAGACGCTGCCCGAAGGCGGCACGATCCCGCCGGAGCGCACGAAACCCGCGTTGAACCTGACCGTGCTGTTCAACGGGTTCAAGCCGTTGTTCAAGGCGCTGAACCCGCAGGACGTCAACCGGCTCTCGGCCGAGATCATCAGCGTCTTCCAGGGCGAAGGCGGCACGATCACCAGCCTGCTGCAGCACACCGCGTCGCTGACGTCGGCGATCGCGAGCAAGGACCAGGTGATCGGCCAGGTCATCGCCAACCTCAACACGGTGCTCGCCACGGTCAACTCCCGCGGCGCGCAGCTCGGCGACCTCATCGAACAGACCCAGAAGCTGGTCAGCGGCCTGGCCGAGCAGCGCAAGCCGATCGGCGACGCGGTCAGCGCACTCGGCGACCTCGCCGTGTCCACCACCGGGCTCCTCGCCGACGCGCGGCCGGCGCTCAAGGACGACGTGGCCCAGCTCGGCGCGCTGTCGCAGAACCTCGGCGACTCCGGCGAACTGCTCAACCACCTCCTCGAGGTGCTGCCGGGCAACCTGCAGAAGTTCACCCGGACCCTGAGCTACGGCAGCTGGTTCAACTACTACCTGTGCGGGATCACCGGCACCATCGGCATTTCCTCGCTCGACATCACCCTGCCGATCATCCCCATCCCCGGCACCCAGCGCGCGGAGAGGTGTGGTCCGTGAAGCCGCTGAAAGAACGCAACCAGGCGATGGTCGGCACGGTCGCGCTCGTGCTCATCGTGCTCGTCACCGCCACGACGTACTTCGCCGACCAGCTCCCGTTCTTCGGCAACGGCACCACGTACTCGGCCTACTTCGGCGAGTCCGCCGGGCTCGCCGCGGACAACGAGGTGCAGGTCGCCGGCGTCAAGGTCGGCACGGTGTCCTCGGTGAAACTCGCCGGCAAGCAGGTCCTGGTCCGCTTCCGCGTCAAGGACGTCCGGGTCGGCGACGCCACCACAGCATCCATCGAGATCAAGACGCTGCTGGGGGAGAAGTACCTCGCGCTCGACCCGAAGGGCGGCGGCGCGCAGGAGCCGGACGACACGATCCCGCAGGCCCGCACGCGCACGCCGTTCCAGCTGCAGGACGCCTTCGAACAGCTGTCCACCACCGTCGGCGACATCGACACGAAACAGCTCGCCGACAGCTTCAACGCGTTGTCCGACAGCCTCAAAGACAGCCCGCAGTACCTCAAGGACACCCTGAACGGGCTGTCGTCGCTGGCGAAAACGGTGTCCTCCCGGGACGCCGACCTGCACACACTGCTGGCCAACACGAGCCAGGTCTCGAAGACGCTCTCCGACCGCAACGCCCAGCTGCAGCGCGTGATCAGCGACGGCAACCTGCTGCTCACCGAACTGCAGAACCGCAAGCAGGCCATCCACGCGCTGCTGACCGGCACCCAGCAGCTTTCGCAGCAGCTGACCGGGCTGGTCCAGGACAACCGCGAGCAGCTCAAGCCGACGCTGGAGAAGCTCGGGAAGGTGACCGACATCCTGCAGCGCAACCAGGGCAACCTCGACAAGAGCCTGCAGCTGATGGCCCCCTTCGCCCGCGTCGGCGCCAACGCCACCGGCAACGGCCGCTGGTTCGAGGGCTACCTGTGCGGACTGCTGCCGCCGACGATCACCGTGGGCGGGCTGCACATCAACCCCGAAGGCTGCACCCCGCCGATCGCGGCGCCGAACCAGGGGGTGGGCGGCCGATGACCATCCACACGGCCCGCGGCCGCAGCCTGGTGACGTGGCTGGCGTTCGGGTGCGTTCTCGCGCTGCTCGTCACCGCGGGGCTGTACCTGGTGTTCCGGTCTTCGACCGGCACCACGCTGTCGGCGTACTTCGGCAAGACCGTCGGGCTGTACGCGGGTTCGTCGGTGCGGGTGCTCGGCGTGCCGGTCGGCGAGGTCACCGACGTCACGCCCGAGGGCGACGCCGTCCGCGTGGACATGCGGGTCGACGACGACGTGCCGCTGCCGGCCGGCGTCGGCGCGGTCGTCGTCGCGCCGAGCCTGGTCAGTGACCGGTACGTCCAGCTGACACCCGCGTACGACAGCGGGCCGGTACTGGCCTCGGGGACAGTGCTCGCGAAGGACCGCACGGCGACGCCGGTCGAGCTGGACGACCTGTATTCGAGCCTCGACAAGCTGTCGACGGCGCTGGGCCCGAACGGGGCCAACAAGGACGGCGCGCTGTCGGGTGTCCTGGACACCGCGGCGAAGACGTTGCAGGGCAACGGCGCTTCGCTGAACTCGACGGTCGGGCAGTTGGCGGAGCTCGCGAAGACCCTCGACGGCTCGAAGGACGACCTGTTCTCGACCGTGCAGAACCTGAACTCCTTCACCGGTGCCCTGGCCCAGAGCGACCAGCAGCTCAACGAGTTCTACGGCCGCGTCGCCGACGTCAGCCGGTTCCTGGCCGCGGGCTCGTCCGAGGTGGGTGCCGCGCTGCAGTCCCTCGGCGGGGCACTCGGCGACGTCCAGCAGTTCGTCAACGACAACAAGACGGCGCTGGAATCCAATGTGGACAAACTGGCATCGCTGTCCAAGGTGCTGGTCGACCAGCGGGCCGCGCTCGCCGAGGTGCTCGACATCGCGCCGACCGGCGCCACGAACTTCATCAACTCCTACGACGCCGCGTCGGGCACCATCGCCGTCCGCGACAACCTCAACGAGCTGACCAACCCGCCGATCCTCACCGTGTGCCGCCTGATCAGCTCGTTCACGCCGAAGGAAGTCCCCGACACGCTGGGGAACATCTGCAAGCAGCTGGCACCGGTGCTGGACGGGGCCTTGAAGCTGCCGAGTATCCCGCAGGTGCTCAACTCCCTGCAGAACGGGACACTTCCGCCGTTGCCGCTCCCGCTCGTGGACGTCATGGAGCAGCTTTCGGGCGGTGCGAAGTGAGGCGGCTCGCGGGAGTGCTCGCCGGGGTGCTCGTGCTGGCGGCGTGCAGCGACGGCGGGTTCAACGGCCTCTACGGCACACCGCTGCCGGGCGGCGCCGACGTCGGCGACCACCCGTACCACGTGACCGCGCTGTTCACCGACGTCCTGGATCTGGTGCCGCAGTCGAGCGTCAAGGTCAACGACGTCGCCGTCGGGCGGGTCGACAAGATCACCCTGACGCCGGACACGCGGTCGGCGCTGGTGGCGATGACGGTGAACGGTGACATCGCGCTGCCCGCCAACGCGCGTGCCGAGCTGAAGCAGTCTTCGCTCCTGGGCGAGAAGTTCGTGGAGCTGAGCGTGCCGACCGCCGAACCGGCGTCGGGGAAGCTCGCCGACGGCGCGCAGATCCCGCTCGGGCGCACCAATCGCAACCCCGAGGTCGAGGAGGTGCTCGGCGCGCTGTCGCTGCTGCTCAACGGCGGCGGCGTCGAGCAGATCCAGAAGATCAGCCACGAGCTCAACGACGCCTTGTCGGGCAACGAGCCGGAGATCCGGGCTTTGCTGTCCCGGGTGGACGAACTGGCCACCCAGCTCGACGGCCACAAGACGGAGATCCTGCGCGCGATCGACGGCCTCGCGAAGCTGTCGCACACTCTGACGGGCCAGACGCAGAACCTGACGAACGCCCTCGACAACCTCGCGCCGGGCCTGAAGGTCGTCACCGACCAGCGCGACCAGCTCGTGGGCATGCTGACCGCGTTGAACACGCTGTCCGGGGTCGCGGTGGACACGGTGACGAAGAGCCGTGACCAGCTCGTCGCGAACCTCAAGGCGCTGCAGCCGACGTTGGCCAAGCTCGCCGAAGCCGGCCAGAACCTGCCGAACGCGCTGCAGATCCTGCTGACCTACCCGTTCCCGGACTACGCGGGCAACGTGATCAAGGGCGACTACGCGAACGTCGAGGCGAACGTGAACCTGGATCTGGACGTCCTGATCCGGAACTTCGCGAACTCGTCGCAGCCGCCGATCGCGCTGCCGTCCGGCGTCGGCGGGCAGCCGTCCGCCGTCGCGCCGCCGCTGCCGCTGCCCGACCTGGGCTCGGGTCCGGCTGCCGCCGGCCCGAACCTGCTGGGCGGCCTGCTCGGCCTGATCGGGGGCGGCCGGTGACCCGCAAGATCCGGATCCAGCTGTTCGCGTTCGTCGTCATCGCGGTGGTGTCGGTGGTCTACGCCGGCGGCCGCTACGCCGGGCTGGACCGGCTGTTCGGCAACCGCGGTTACGTCGTCACCGCGCAGCTGACCGATTCCGGCGGCATCTTCGTCAACTCCGAGGTCGCCTACCGCGGGGTCACCGTCGGGCGGGTGACGTCGCTGACGCTCACCGAGCACGGCGTCGACGTCGCCCTCGACATCGACGCGGGCGCACCGGACATCCCGGCCGACGCGCACGCGCAGGTGGCGAACCGGTCGGCGGTGGGGGAGCAGTTCGTGGATCTCCTGCCGCGGCACAACGGCGGCCCGTTCCTGACGGACGGGTCGGTGATCACGAGGGACAAGACGTCGCTGCCGCCGTCGCCGGACACCGTGCTGTCGCATTTGGACGATCTGGTGGCGAGCGTGCACCCGGAGTCGTTGCGGACGGTCGTCGACGAGACGTACAACGCGTTCGCGGGTGCGGGCCCGGAGCTGCAGCAGCTGCTGGACAGCACGGGGTCGCTGACGGCGGTGGCCGCCCAGTACGTGCCGCAGACGCAGGGGCTGCTGGCGAACTCCCGGATCGTGCTCGGCACCCAGGAGCGGCAGGCGGCGAACATCACCGACTTCGCCTCGGGTCTTCGCACGATCGCGGGTCAGCTGAAGAAGTCGGACCCGGACCTGCGGCGGGTGATCGCGCAGGCGCCGCAGCTGAGCAGGCAGATCAGCGACGTGCTGGCGGCGTCGGGCACCGACCTGGGCGTGCTGTTCGCGAACCTGCTGACCACGGCGCAGATCACGACGTCCCGCAAGGACTCGATCGAGGAGCTGCTGGTCGCCTACCCGATCATTTCGGCGTTCTCGCCGTCGACGTCCCCGGACGGCACGGGGCACCTGGGCGTGGTGTTCAACTTCTTCGACCCGGCTTCGTGCACGAAGGGGTACGAAGGGACGAAGCAGCGTCCGGCGAACGACGAGACGGAAGCGCCGGTGAACATGAACGCCTACTGCGCCGAGCCGCCGGGCAGCCCGACCGGGGTGCGCGGGGCGCAGAACGCGCCGTACGCCGGGAAGCCGCCCGCGATCCCGGCGGCACCTGCGCAGACCGCGTCGCCGCCCGCGCAGGCTCAGCTGCCGGGGATGCTGAGCCTGCTCACCGGGCCGTCCTCGGGCGGGCTCGGCCGGCTGCTGGGCGCGCCGTGACGCAGCGTCTCCTGGTGGCACTGGCGGTGCTTTCCGTGCTGGCGGCCGCGTTTTCCGGCTGGTACTGGTGGCGGGTGGCGTCGGACGACGCCGCGGCCCGCGGCCGGGCGCGCGACGAGGTGCTGGCCGCGGCCGGCCCGTTCCTGGTCACGCTGAACACGATCGACTACCGCACGGCGGCCGCGGACGTCGACCGCTGGATCGCGGCGACGACGGGCCAGTACGGCAAGGACCTCACGGGCGACCGCCAGCTGCAGATCGACCGGGCCGTTTCGGCGCGCACGGTGTCGTCGGCGTCGCTGGTCCAGGCGGCGGTGACCGAGATCGATCCCGCACGCGGGTCCGCGCGCCTCCTGGCGGTCTTGGACGTCCGCGTGTCGACGGCCGGTGCGCCTGCCGCGCAACGCATGAACCGCCTGACGGTGGACGTGTCGCGGTCCCCGTCCGGCTGGAAGATCGCCGCGGTGCAGGCGGCGGGCGCATGACCCGGATCCTGCTCCTGGTGGTGGCGCTGGCCCTGGGCTGCACGGCGTGGTTCGGCAGCAAGGCGGCATCGCTGTCCCCGGGCGACAACCAGGCGCTGGTCGATGTTTCGGCCACTTCCGACGTTGCGTCCCAGGTGAGTGACGCGGTGAAAGCGGTGTTTTCCTACGACTACGCGAACCTGCCCCGCACCGAGCGAGCGGCCGCGGAGGTCCTGACCGGGGACGCGGTGCGGCAGTACCAGACGCAGTTCGCCTCGGCCCGCCCGAAGGCGGTCTCCGAGAAGCTGATCCGCACGACGACGGTCCGCGCGATCGGGGTGCGGTCCCTGCGCGGGGACTCGGCGGATCTGCTCCTGTTCCTGGACCAGCAGACAGTGGCCCAGGGCGGCGGAGCGCCGACGTCGTCGGTGGCCCAGCTGGCGGTGACGGCGAAACGGATCGACGGCCGCTGGAAACTGGCCACGCTGACGGCGCTCTGATCCGCTCAGGTGCCCGGCCCGGAACGCGGGGGAGCCTGCGCCGCGGTGACGGCGCGGGTCGCCGTGCGATCGCCGAGCAGATCGGTGCTGTCGGCGAACTGGTCGATCGCCCCGGTGCGTGGCAAGGCGCGCACGGCGGGGTCGGTCAGCGTGTCGAAGAGCGCCCGGCTGAAGCGTTCCGCGTGCAGGACCTGGAACGGCCGGTCGTGGTACGGGCGGGTGCGGGGGTCGAGCGGCTCGGTCAGCCCGAGCCGGTTGTGCAGCTCGGCGACGGACGTGTAGGCCGTGGCGAGGTGGGCTTCCCGTTCCGGCCAGGTGGTGGCGGCGAGGGCCGCGGTCAGGGCCGGGGAGAGGGTGGCCGCGAACGGGAGCCGGGCGAAGGCGCTCCCGAGCCACTTGGCGTAGGGCGGGTAAACGCGGTGCAGCACCAGGCTCAGGCGCATGAGGTCGCGGATCAGGCGGGCGGCGACGACGGCCGAGCCGAGTTCGTCGCCGACTTCCCCGCACCGCCCGACGAACGCCTCCTCCTGGGAGATCCGCTGCCACTGGCAGGCCAGGAGGTAGCGCCAGAGCTGCTCCGGATACCAGCCGAGCCGGGCGCGGACGGTGGTGAGTTCCCCGGTCCGGTCGTGGAAGACCGCGCCGGCGGTGATCTCGGCCAGTGCCTGGGTGGGGGTCGCGAGCCAGTCGAGCGTGGTGATGGCCTCGCGGGGATCGAAGCCCAGGTGGCCGGGGAGCCATTCGTCGAGGCTGGTGACGTCGACGCGGTGGAAGACCGGCCCGTCGGTGGCCACCATGTGGCGCACGTGCTCGTTCTCGGTGGGGCCGAAGTGGGTCGGGTAGCCGTGGAACGACTTGGGCAGCTCGTCGCGCAACATCGCGACGACGTCTCGGGCGTACCGCCCGGCGTCGTCGTGGCTCAGGAAGAGCTGCAGGCGCGGCCCCCATTCGTGATCGGCGGAGCGGGCCGTGTCGAAGCCGAGGACCTCCGAACCGGTACCGATCCGCGCGGCCGTGTGGGGCAGATCCCCGAAGTGCGCGTGCACCAACGGCCACACTGCCTCGTCGTAGAAGCGGCGTGACAGCTCCAGGCCGGGGATGAACGAGGGGGCCACGGCCGCTCAGCCGTCCCAGACCGCTGCGCCCTGGCGGAGAACCTCCACATCGGACTCTTCCGCCACCGGCCACAGCTCCACCACGTACCGGTAGTGCTCCCCGAACTCGTGCTCGTTCCAGGTCACCCCGGGCGGCCCGGCCGGCACATAGGACACCCGGGCCCGGTACAACCCCGGCAGCACCGAAAAGAACTTCTCCTGCGACGGGTAGTCCGCGGGCCCGGAAATCACCAACCGCCCGCTCGGAACCGGAAGATCCGCCTCCACCACGTGCTCGGCGGGCGCGGCCACCGCGGGTGCCGACGGCAACAGGTCCACCGAAGACTCGACCACGTCCGAGCGCGCCGTCGCGATCGCGAGGCCGCCCGGCTCCACCCCGATCCGGTGACGTTCCACCGCGTCCGGCGTCCAGCCGCTGCCCGTCAGCCGCGATCCCGAATCCCGGATGGTGAACTGGCGCTGGTCGGCGTGGACTACGAGGTGCACACGAACCACCCTAGCCAGGACCCGCCCCGGAATGGTATCGACGCCGGGTTTAGCGTTGAGGCCATGACCACTGCTTCCGTCGACGTCGACACGGCCCGCAGCGACTACGCGGCCCTGGTCGGCCGAGGCCTCTCCCTGGACATCACCCGCGGCAAGCCGTCCCCCGAGCAGCTTGACCTCTCGAACGCGCTGCTGAGCCTCCCCGGCGACGGCACCTTCAAGGCCGAGGACGGCACCGACGTCCGCAACTACGGCGGCCTCAACGGCCTGCCCGAGCTGCGTCGCATCTTCGCCGCCGCGCTGCAGGTGCCCGCCGGGCAGTTGCTCGCCGCCGGCAACTCCAGCCTCGAGCTGATGCACGACGCCGTCGTCCAGGCCCTGCTGAGCAAGCTGCCCGGTGCCGAGCGCCGCTGGGCCGACGAGCCGCGGGTGAAGTTCCTCGCCCCCGTCCCGGGCTACGACCGCCACTTCGCGCTCACCGAGCGCTTCGGCATCGAGCTGGTTCCGGTCGCGATGACCGACGAGGGCCCCGACATGGACGCCGTCGAGACGCTGGTCGCCGAGGATTCCGCCGTCAAGGGCATCTGGTGCGTGCCCAAGTACAGCAACCCGACCGGTGTCACGTTCAGTGACGACGTGGTCAAGCGGCTCGCCACCATGCGCACCGCGGCCCCGGACTTCCGGATCTTCTGGGACAACGCCTACGCCGTGCACCACCTCACCGACGACGAGCCGGAGCTGGCCGACCTGCTCGCCCTGGCGACCGAGGCGGGCAACGCCGACCGCGTCTTCGTCTTCGGCTCGACCTCGAAGATCACCCTCGCCGGCGCCGGCGTCGGTTTCTTCGGCGCGTCCGAGGCCAACCTCGCCTGGTGGACCGGCAACATCGGCAAGCGCACCATCGGCCCGGACAAGGTCAACCAGCTGCGGCACGCCCACTTCCTCAAGGACGAGGCCGGCGTCCGCGCGCACATGCGCAAGCACGCCGAGATCATCGGCCCGAAGTTCGCGGCCGTCGACCGCATCCTCACCGAGGAGCTGTCCGACCTGGCGTCGTGGACCAAGCCGACCGGGGGGTACTTCATCACGCTCACCGTCCCGCAGGGCACCGCGAAGGAGGTCGTGCGGCTGGCCAAGGAGGCCGGCGTCGCGCTGACCCCGGCCGGGGCGACCCACCCGCACGGCAGCGACCCGGCGGACGCCGTCATCCGCATCGCGCCGACCTTCCCGAAGCTCGAAGAGGTCGAAGAGGCCGTCCGCGCGCTGGCCGTGTGCGTCCGGCTCGCGGTGGCGCAGCGCGCCTGACCTGGGCAAACGCAAGTCGATCAAAATTTTTCCCGTTTTGACCGAGCCGGGGGACGCCCAGGTACGTATGACCGGTGGGTGAGGTGGACGAAAACTCGTCACGAGAGGACGTCCCCCGGTGTTCGGAAAACGCTACACAGAGCAGCTGATCGAGCGCAGCGCGGAGAACGCGACCGACCGCCGCCGCTTCCTCAAGGCTGCGGGAGCGGCGGGGCTCGGCGTCGCGGGTGCCGGTGCGCTCGGCACGGCGCTGTCGCTGGGCCTCGGCTCGGCCGGTGCCACGCAGCAGTACGGAGCGCAGGGAGGTGACAAGGCGAAGGAGGCGGCGAGTGATGCCGCCGTCCTGAACTTCGCGCTGAACCTCGAGTACCTCGAGGCGAACCTGTACTCGTTCGCCGCCTACGGCTACGGCCTGAACGAGAAGTACGTCAACGGCGTCGGCAACCTGGGCAAGGTCTCCGGCGGGCACGGCGTCAAGTTCAAGAGCGAGCACACCAAGCAGATCGTCCAGGAGATCGCCGGCGACGAGGTCGCCCACGTCAACTTCCTGCGCAAGGCGCTCGGCAACGGCGCGGTCGCGCAGCCCGAGATCGACTTCCAGAACAGCTTCACCGCGGCCATGCAGGCCGCGGGGGTGATCAAGCAGGGCCAGACGTTCGACCCGTTCGGCAGCGAGAACAACTTCCTGCTCGCCGCCTACCTGTTCGAGGACGTCGGCGTGTCCGCCTACAAGGGCGCCGCCCCGCTGGTGAACAACAAGACGTTCCTCGACGCGGCCGCGGGCATCCTGGCCGTCGAGGCCTACCACGCCGGCATCATCCGCTCGGCGCTGTTCGAGCGCGGCCTCGGCGACATCACGAACAAGATGTCCGACGCCCGCGACAGCCTCGACGGCAAGGCCGACGACGACGAAGGCGTCATCAAGGACGGCAAGGCGAACCTCGTCCCGACCGACGCCAACGGCATCGCGTTCGGCCGGTCCGCCGAGCGCGTGCTCAACATCGCCTACCTCAACCCGGACAAGGTGTCTTCGGGTGGCTTCTACCCGCGCGGCCTCAACGGCGACATCGCCACCAGCGGTGCGAAGGAGAAGTAGGCACCGCGTGCCGCCGCCACGGTAACGTCACAGGCGGCGGCACGCGGAGTCGAGGGGGCGCGAAGTGCGGGTACTGGTCGCGGGTGGCGGGATCTCGGGCACGGTCACGGCGATGGCGCTGCGGCTCGCCGGGCACGAACCGGTCGTGTACGAGGCCTATCCCGCCGGTGGGGACGACATCGGCGCGTTCCTCACGATCATGCACAACGGCATGGACGCCCTGCGCGCGATCGGTGCCGACCGGCCGGTGATCGACAGTTCGTTCGCGGCGTACGGCGTCGAGCTCGTCGCCCCGAACGGGGAAACCGTGGGGCGGCGCGAGTTCGACACCGAAGGCCTCGGTGGCTTTGGTGGCCCGCGCACCCTGACCCGCGCGACGCTCTACCGCGTCCTGCAGGAGGAGGCCGCGCGCCGCGGTGTCCCGCTGGAGCGCGGCAAACGGCTGGTGGGCGCGCGGCCCGGCCAGGACGGGATCACGGCGGAGTTCGCCGACGGCACCACCGGAACGGGTGACGTGCTGGTCGGCGCGGACGGCCTGCGCTCGGTCGTCCGGGGGCTGATCGACCCGGCCGCGGACGAGCCGCGGTACACCGGGCTGACCGTCGTGTATGGCTACACGCGCGCGGGCGGGCTGCCCGCCGCGCCCGGGATCTACCGGATGATCCGCGGCAGCCGGGCCGCCTTCGGGTTCACCACGGACCCGGACGGCGCCACCTTCTGGTTCGCCCGCATCCCGGACACCGAGCGCTCCCGCGAGGAGATCGCCGCGGTCACCCCGGCGGGCTGGCGCGAGTTCGCGCACGCGGCGTTCGACGGAGATCCGTTGCCCTGCACGGACATCATCGCGGCGACCGGCGACGAGGTCTTCGGCGGCCACTCCTACGACGTCCCGGAGACCCGGATCTGGTCGACGCCGGAGATGGTCCTCACCGGCGACGCCGCCCACGCCGCGTCCCCGGCCGCCGGCCAGGGCGCGTCGATGGCGCTGGAGGACAGCGTGGTGCTGGCGCAGTGCCTGCGCGACCTGCCGGACCCGGCGTCGGCCTTCGCCGCGTACGAGGGCTTGCGCCGCGAGCGCGTCGAGAAGCTGGTGGCGGCGAGCGCGGGCGGCGACGTCGGCGAAGAGCGCGGATGGCTGTACTCGCACCACATCGACTGGGCCACGAAGATCACCGTCTAGTACTACAGGGCTAGATCTTTGCGTGTCGGTTCGTGATATCGACTGCTGATTGTGCGAGTGTTGGCGAGTGAGCACTCCTTCTGTCGGGCGGGCCGACCTCTCGGGCGGTGCGACGCGGGAAGATTTGGCCGTGTGGGATCGGGAGTTTCGGGACGTGTGCGCGCGACTGGACGGGTTGTTCTATCGGACGGATTCGCGTGCGCATGCCCGGCATTATCTGCGCGGCTTGATCGCCCCGCTGGAACGGAAGAACGGCTGGACGATCGCGGAGTATTCCGGAGATCCGGAGCCGAAGGCGCTCCAGCGGTTGCTGAATCTGTCGCCGTGGGATGCCGCCGAGGCGCGAGACCTGGTACGCGACTATGCGATGGAACATTTCGCTGATCCCCGTGGCGTGCTGATCGCGGACCCGACCGGGTTTGCCAAGAAGGGCAACAAGTCGGCCGGTGTTCAACGTCAGTATTCGGGGACCCTGGGGCGGATCGACAACTGTCAGATCGGGGTTTTCCTGGCCTATGCCAACACGGCCGGCGATCGGGTACTCATTGACCGAGAACTGTATCTGCCCGATGCGTCGTGGTGTGCTGATCCCGGGCGTCGGGCCGAGGCGCACGTGCCGGAGAAGGTGACGTTCGCTACCCGCCCGAAGCAGGTGCAGGCCATGATCGCGCGAGCGGTGACGGCCGGGGTGCCGTTCGCGTGGTTCGCCGCGGACGAGGAGTTCGGGCAGAACCCGGGGCTGCGCACGTATCTGGAAGCCGAAGGAATCGCGTATGCGATGGCCGTGCCGAAGAACACCGACATCACAACTGGCGGTATCTCCTCCGCGGCCGGCCTGCCGACACTGGTCAAACATGCCCAATCCCGCCTGACAGGCCACGACTGGTCCCGTCGTGCCTGCGGGATCGGCGCCAAGGGTTTCCGGGTCTACGACTGGGCGATGGTCGATGCCGGTGACGGCCATCAGTACGTGTTCCGCCGAAACATTTCAGACGGCGAACTCGGCTACTTCCACTGCTACAACCCGCGCGGAGAATCACTGACGGAACTTGTCCGTGTCATCGGCGCCCGCTGGCCAATCGAGGAATGTTTCGAAGCAGCCAAGAGCGAAGCAGGACTGGACAACTACCAAGTCCGCCTCTACCACGCCTGGTACCGGCATATCACCCTGTCGATGCTGGCCATGGCATTCCTCGCAGTGATGAGACACCAGGCAAAAAAAGATCAGCGCGACCTGCGGGCAAGCCGCACACCATGACCACCCGGACCCGTCGCCTGATCGCACTCTCCATCGCCGAGATCCGACGCCTGTTCAACCTCATCGGCAAAGACGACCACATCATCGACCACGGTCTTCGTGCGTCCGCCTGGCGCCGCGGACACCAGGCAGACGCACGACGAAGCCACTTCAGGCGACGCCTCCGACTCCAAATGCTAGAGATCTAGCCCTGTAGTACTAGCCCCCGCCCCAAACGCCCCAATGTGGCGTTGGTTGCGTCCAACGCACCCAATGTGGCGTTCGGTGCGTTGGACGCACCGAACGCCACATTGGGGCGCATGAGAGCCGGGTCAGCGGGGCTGGTGCGCGCCACAGGAGTCGCGGACCACCAGTTTCGTCGGCAGCAGCACCGGTTCCGGGGCCGTCGCGTTCTCGAGCATCGTCAGCAGCGCGCCCGCCGCCGCGGTGCCGAAGCCCGGCTTGTCCTGGGCCACCGTCGTCAGCGCCGGGTCCACCAGCGACGCCACTTCGATGTCGTCGAACCCCACCACCGCCAGGTCCGCCGGGACCCGCAGCCCGGCCGCGCGGGCCGCCAGGAGGGCGCCGACCGCCATCTCGTCGCTGGCCGCGAACACCGCCGTCGGCGGGTTCTTGCGGGCCAGCAGCCGGCGCATGCCGACGAAGCCGCTCTCGCGGTAGAAGTCGCCGCCCACCACGAGATCCTCCGACACCGGCAGGCCCGCCTCGGCCAGCCCGCGCCGGTAACCCTCGGTGCGCGCGGCCGCCGGTGCGTTGCCGCGGGGGCCGGTGATCGTCGCGATCCGGCGGTGGCCGAGCGCGGCCAGGTGCCGGACCGCCTCCGCCGCGCCCCCGGCGTTGTCCGACGTCACGTGCGTCGCCCGCGGTCCGGACAGGGCGACGTCCAGTGCGACGCACGGCAAGCCGGACTGGGCGAACGCGGTGAACGCGTCGGCGTCCGTGCCGCTGTCGATGAGCACCAGCCCGGCCAGGTGGTGCCGTCGGGTCATGCTCACGTAGCCGATCGGGTCGGCCAGCGACACGCCCGGGTGGCGGTCGCGGGCGTCGTCGCTCGTCGCGAGCAGCAGCAGGTGGTAGCCGTGCGAACTCAACGCGGACTTGAGGCCCAGCAACAGGTCCTGCAGGAACGGGTGCCGCCAGCCGGGCCGCCGGTGGTCGGTGTCCCAGACCAGCCCGACCATCGCCGACTGCCGGCGTGACAGCGCCCGCGCGGATTCGTTCGGCGAGAAGTCGAGGTCCCGCGCCACGCGCTCGACGCGTTCGCGGGTCGTCGCGCTGACCGTGGCCGGGCGGTTGAACACCCGCGACACGGTGGCGACGGAAACCCCGCAGAGCTGCGCGACCTCGCGGGCGGTGACCATGGTGACCTCCTGGTTTGTAACCGGTTACATCTGTAGCACACGACCTCAGACTGCGTAAACGCCAGGGCGCGTTATTATTTCGTTACTTGACGGAAGTCGGCTGGGAGCGCTCTCATGGGACCCGCGTTTTCCGACCGGCCCGCAGAACAACGGAGATCTCATGCGCCCGAAAACGAGAAACCGCCGGATCCGCCTGCTCGCCGGGGTGGGTGCCACCCTGGTCGCGCTCACCGCGGTGAGCGCCTGCGGTGACAGCGGTGCCGCCGGCGGCAAGATCAAGCTGAGCCTCGGCCTGTTCGGCAACTTCGGCTACACCGACCTGATCAAGGAGTACCAGGCGGCGCACCCGGACATCGAGATCACCGAGCGGACCGCCGCCTACTCCGACCACCACAAGAACCTCGCCGCGCACCTGGCCACCGGCGCCGGCGCCGCGGACGTCGAAGCCATCGACACCGGGTACGTCGCCCAGTTCAAGGCGACCCCGGACAAGTTCGTCGACCTCAACACCGTCGGCGGCGACAAGCTCAAGGACCGCTGGCTGGCCTGGAAGTGGGCCGCGTCGCTGGGCAAGGGCGGGCAGCAGATCGGCTACGGCACCGACGTCGGCGGCCTCGCCATCTGCTACCGCCGCGACATGTTCAAGACCGCCGGGCTGCCCGAGGACCGCGACGCCGTGTCCGCGCTCTGGCCCACCTGGCAGAAGCTCTTCGAGACGGGCAAGCGCTTCCAGGAAAAGGCGCCGCAGGGCGTCAAGTTCATGGACGGCGGCCCGACCGTGCTCAACGCGATCGTCGGCCAGGCCCCGCAGGGCTACTACGACCAGAACGACCAGGTCATCGTGGGCAGCAACCCGGCCCTGCGCCAGGGCTGGGACCTCGTGGTCGACGCGGTCAAGGCGAACCTGAGCGCCGGCCTGCTCTACAGCACCCCGCAGTGGAACACCGGCTTCACCCAGGGCCAGTTCGCGACCGTCACCTGCCCGGCGTGGATGATGACCAAGATCAAGGACCAGGCGCCGGACACCGCCGGCAAGTGGGACGTCGCGGCCGTGCCCGGTGGCGGCGGCAACTGGGGCGGCTCGTACCTGACCGTGCCGAAGTCGGGCAAGCACACCAAGGAAGCCGCCGAGCTCGCCGCGTGGCTGACCGCGCCCGAGCAGCAGGCGAAGGTGTTCACCAGCAAGGGCCTGCTGCCGTCGGCGCCGTCGCTCTACGACGACCCGAAGATCACCGGCTACACCAACCCGTTCTTCTCGGGCGCGCCCGTGGGCAAGGTCTTCACGGACGCGGCGAAGAAGCTGAACCCGCAGTACCAGGGCCCCAAGGCCGGCGACGTGCAGACCGAGTTCGGCAACGCGATGCAGCGCGTCGAGCAGGGCAAGCAGGACGGCGCGGCGGCGTGGGACCAGCTGGTCGGTGACGTCGCGAAGATCAAGTAATGGCGCTCACCTTCGCCGAGCGGCGGCAGAAGTGGGACGTCAAGCTGTCGCCGTTCGGTTTCATCAGCCCGTACTTCCTCATCTTCGGCGTCTTCGGGTTGTTCCCGCTGCTCTACACGGCCTTCGTGTCGCTGCAGAAGCGGAACCTCATCGACGCCGAGGGTGCGACGTTCATCGGGTTCGGCAACTACGAGCAGCTGCTGTTCCACGACCCGTACTTCTGGAACGCGATGGGGAACACGGTCAGCCTGTGGCTGCTGACCACGATCCCGCAGATCCTGTTCGCGCTCGGCATCGCGCACCTGCTCAACCGGCGGCTGCGCGGGCGGATGTTCTTCCGGATGGGGATGATCCTGCCGAACATCACCTCGGTGGCGGCGGTGACGATCATCTTCGCGCAGCTGTTCGGCCGGGACTTCGGCCTGGTCAACTGGGTGCTGAGCTGGTTCGGCGCCGGGCAGATCGACTGGCAGGCCGGCACGGCCAGCTCGCACACGGCCATCGCGGCGATGGTCGTGTGGCGCTGGACCGGCTACCACGCGCTGATCTTCCTGGCGTCGATGCAGGCGATCCCGTCGAGCATGTACGAAGCCGCCACGCTCGACGGCGCCCGCGGGTGGCAGCAGTTCTGGCGGATCACCGTGCCGCTGCTGCGGCCGCAGATCATCTTCTCCACGGTGATCGCGACGACCGGGAACATGCGGCTGCTGGCCGAGCCGCTGCTGTTCAACCCGGGCACGGCGGCCGCCACCGGTGGCTCGGACCGGCAGTTCCAGACCGCCGCGCTCTACCTCTACGAACAGGGCTTCGCCAAGTACGACTTCGGCTACAGCTCGGCGATCGCGCTGATCCTGGCCGTGGCCACGATGCTCGTCGCCGGCCTGTCGTACCTGGTGACCCGGCGCATCCAAACGGACTGAGGAGCGGACATGACCACCGTGCTGACCCCGGCCGCGCCCGCGCCGCCGGCCGCCTCGCGCGGGCGGCTGCGGCGGATCGGGAAGCGGGTCACGAGCCCGTGGACCTACGCCGCGCTGATCGCGATCCTGGCCGGTTCGGCGTTCCCGGTGTACTGGTCGTTCGTCGTCTCCTCGCAGACGACGGAGGCCGTGGGCAAGGTGCCGCCGGTGCTGGTGCCGGGCGGGCACCTGTTCGAGAACATCGCCCGCGTCTTCGACGAGACGGACTTCGCGCTGGCGCTGGGCAACTCGCTCATCGTCGCGGGCACGATCACCGTCTCGGTGGTGCTGTTCTCGACGCTGGCCGGGTTCGCCTTCGCCAAGCTGCGGTTCCGCGGGCGGACGGCGTTGCTGCTGGTCGTGGTGGCCACCCAGGCCATCCCGACCGAGCTCGGCGTCGTCCCGCTGTACATGATGATGGCCGACTTCGGGTGGGCGGGGGAGCTGCAGGCGGTGATCGTGCCCGGCCTGGTCACCGCGTTCGGCGTGTTCTTCATGCGCCAGTACTTCGAGCGGGCGCTGCCGCTGGAGCTGCTGGAGGCCGGCCGGATGGACGGCTGCGGCTCGCTGCGGCTGTTCTGGCACGTGGCCCTGCCCGCCGCCCGCCCGGCCGCCGCGGTGCTCGGGCTGTTCACCTTCATGCAGGCCTGGAACGACTTCTTCTGGCCACTGGTGGTGCTCGTGCCGGAGAACCCGACCGTCCAAACCGCACTGTCCACTCTGGCCAGTGGCTACACCACCGACTACACGCTCGTGCTCACCGCCGCCACCATCGGCACCGTCCCCGTCCTGATCGTGTTCCTGCTGTTCGGCCGCCAGATCGTCGGCGGCATCATGCAGGGCGCGCTCAAGGGCTGACCTCCCCGGAGCTCACCGTGACATCCAGTTTTCCACCCGGCTTCCGCTGGGGCGTGGCCACCTCGGCGTTCCAGATCGAGGGCGCCACCACCGAGGACGGCCGCGGACCGTCCATCTGGGACACGTTCGCGGCGGTCCCCGGCGCGGTGGCGGGCGGCCACACCGGCGAACCGGCGGCCGACCACTACCACCGCTGGCACACCGACCTCGACCTGCTCACCGAACTGGGCGTCGACGCCTACCGGTTTTCGGTGTCGTGGCCGCGGATCCAGCCGGACGGGCGCCGCTTCGAACGCCGGGGGATCGACTTCTACCGCCAGCTCGTGGAAGGCCTGCGGGAGCGGGAGATCGAGCCGTTCCTGACGCTCTACCACTGGGACCTGCCGCAGGCGCTGGAGGACGAGGGCGGCTGGCGGTCGCGGGAGACGGCCCACCGGTTCGCCGAGTACGCCGCCCTGGTGCACGAGGAGCTCGGCGACGTCGTCGACCACTGGACGACGCTCAACGAGCCGTACCCCTGCGCGGTCGCGGGGTACGGCGAAGGCCGCCACGCGCCGGGGGCCAGGGAGGGACACGGCGCGCTGGCGGCCGCCCACCACCTGCTGCTCGGCCACGGCCTGGCCGTCCGGGCGATGCGGGCGCAGGCGACCCCGCAGCAGCAGTTCGGGATCGTGCTCAACCAGTCGCCCGCGGTGCCGGTGTCGGACTCGCCTGCGGACACCGCGGCGGCGGCCCGCCAGGACACGCTGCTGCGCCGCCAGTTCACCGACCCGCTCTTCGGCGGCCGGTACGCGCCGGGCCTGACGGCGATGTTCGACGGCGTCTCGGACTTCTCGTTCCGCCTCGACGGCGACCTCGAGACGATCGGGACGCCGCTGGACTACCTCGGCGTCAACTACTACTACCGGCTGCACTGCGCGGACGCGCCGCACCGCGAGCCGGACCCGGCGCTGCGGACCGTGACCGACATCGGCGTGGACACCACACGCCTGCCGGACGTCCCGCGCACGGGCATGGGCTGGCCGGTCGAGCCGGAGGGGCTCACCGAAGCCCTCGTCGGCCTGCACAACCGCTACCCGGACCTGCCACCGGTGTTCGTCACGGAGAACGGGTGCGTGTACGCCGACCGGAGCGACTTCGCGGACTACGAGCGCATCAGCTTCCTGAACGAGCACATCGAGGCGGTCCGCACGGCGGCCGCGGCCGGCGTCGACCTGCGCGGGTACTTCTGCTGGTCACTGCTGGACAACTTCGAGTGGGCGCACGGGTACAAGCACCGCTTCGGCCTGGTCCACGTCGACTACGAGACGCAGGCGCGCACGCCGAGGTCGAGCTACCGCTGGTACCGCGACTTCATCGCGGCCCAGCGGACGCCGTGAGAAAGTCGCTGGAGCACCGGGCCGGGGCCGCCCTACGGTGACGCCATGAGCGATCACCCGGCGGCCCCCGTCCCGGCCCTCGAGCCGCCCTACTACGTGGCTGTCTTCACGTCGGTGCGCACCGCCGAGCAGGCCGGCTACCCCGAGACCGCCGCCCGGATGGAGGAGCTGGTCAAGCAGGTCCCCGGCTACCTGGGCATGGACCACGCCGAGACGCCCGGTGGCCTGAGCATCACCGTCGGGTACTTCCGCGACGCCGACGCCCTCGCGCAGTGGCGGAGCAACGCCGAGCACCGCTCGGCCCGGCAGCGGGGCCGGGCCGAGTGGTACGAGAGCTACACCCTGCACGTGGCGAAGGTGGAGCGCAGCAGCGGCTTCTCTCGCGCCTGAGCGCTACTTCTTGTACAGGCCCTCGATGTCGTTGGCGTAGTTCTTCGAGACCACGTTCCGCTTCAGCTTGAGGCTCGGCGTGATCTCCCCGCCGGCCTCGGTGAAGTCGTTGGCCAGCACGGTGAACTTCTTGATCGCCTCGGCCTTGGACACCGACTTGTTGGCCTCGTCGACCGCGGCCTGGATCTCCGCGACCAGGTCGGGGTCGGTGGCCAGGTCCGCGACCGAAGCGCCGGCCGGCTTGCCGTGCTGGGACTTCCACGACGGGAAGTACTCCTCGTCCACGGTGACCAGCGCGGCGATGAACGGGCGCTGGTCGCCGACCACCATCGCCTGGCTGACCAGCGGGGACGCCTTGATCGTGTCCTCGAGGCCGGAGGGGGCGACGTTCTTGCCGCCCGCCGTCACGATGATCTCCTTCTTGCGGCCGGTGATCTTGAGGAAGCCGTCGGAGTCGAGCTCGCCGAGGTCGCCGGTGTGGAACCAGCCGTCCGTCAACGCCTCGGCGGTCGCCTGCGGGTTGTTGTAGTACGCCCGGAACACGACGTCGCCCTTGAGCATCACTTCACCGTCGTCGGCGATGCGGACCGACGTGCCGTTGACCGGCTTGCCGACCGTGCCGACGCGGAACGCCGTCTGCGTGTTGACGTTCGCCGCCGCCGACGTCTCGGTGAGGCCGTAGCCCTCGAACACCGGGACGCCGATGCCGCGGAAGAAGTGCGCCAGCCGGGCACCCAGCGGCGCTCCGCCCGAGACCGCCGCGACGCAGCGGCCGCCGAGGGCCGCGCGCAGCTTGCCGTAGACGAGCTTGTCGAACACCAGGTGCTTGAGCTTCAGCCCGATTCCGGCGCCGCCGGAGTCCTGCGCCTCGCTGTAGGCGACGGCGGTGGCCTCGGCGGCGTCGAAGATCTTGCCCTTGCCCTCGCTGTGGGCCTTCTGCTTCGCCGAGTTGTAGACCTTCTCGAACACGCGCGGCACGGCGACGACGAACGTCGGCCGGAACGTGCCCAGGTCGGCGACCAGGTTCTTGACGTCCGGGGTGTGCCCGAGGGTGACGCGGGCGGTCAGCGCGGTGACGGCGATCGCGCGGGCCAGCACGTGCGCCAGCGGCAGGAAGCACAGCAGCGAGTTGCCCTGCTCCATCAGCTGCGGGAACGCCTCGATGTCGGCGCGGATCTCGGCCAGGAGGTTCCGGTGGGTCAGCTCGACGCCCTTGGGGCGGCCGGTGGTGCCCGAGGTGTAGACGATCGTGGCGAGCTCGTCCGCGGTCACCTCGCGGCGGCGGTCGTGCAGCTCGTCGTCGGACAGGTCGGCACCGAGCGCGGACAGCTCTTCGACGGCGGGGGAGTCGCCCTCGATCTGCCACGTGCTGGCCAGGTCGGGGAGCCTGTCGCGCACCTCGTCGAGCGTCGCGGCGTGGGCGCTGGTCTCGACGAAGACGCCCTTCGCGGCCGAGTCCGACAGGATCCAGTGCACCTGCTCGGCGGAAGAGGTGTCGTAGATCGGGACGGTCACCGCGCCGGCCGCCCAGATCGCGAAGTCGATCAGCGTCCACTCGTAGCGGGTCTTCGACATGATCGCGACGCGGTCGCCGCGGCCGATCCCGGCCTTCGCCATCCCCTTGGCGACGGCCAGCACCTCGGCCGCGAACTCCTTGGCGGTGACGTCCAGCCAGCTGCCCTCGACCTGGCGGCGGAAGCTCACCACGTCGGAGAACCGCTCGGCGTTCGCCCAGACGACGTCGGACATGTTTTCGTCGTCGGCCACCGGCTTGCCGGCGGGAGCGCTGTATTCGCGCACGTGGACCTCCGTGTTCAACGCGGCGGCAGGTGACACCGCTGTTACCCGCCAGTCAACTTAGCGTGGTGAGCACCTTAAGACCATGCTGATCGACGCCGCGAGGCGAGGCCGTGACATTCTTCGCACGTGAACGCGCCACCCTCCCTCGACATCGTCGACGAGACGTTCCTCGCCGTTCCGCCCGCCACCGTGGCCGCGGTCTTCGCCGAGCCGGCCTCCTGGCGGCGCTACTGGCCCGACCTGGTCCTCGAGGTCTACACCGACCGGGGGGAGAAGGGCCTGCGCTGGACCGTGCGGGGCGCGCTCGTCGGTACGATGGAGGTCTGGCTCGAGCCGGTGCTCGACGGCACCCTGCTGCACTACTTCCTGCGGGCGACCCCCGCCGACGCGGCCGGGACGCCCCGTGCCCTGGCGCCGCGCGAGCTGCGCCGGGAGTTCGACCGGCGGGCGCGCGCCGCGAAGGCGATCGCGCTCGGGCTCAAGGAGATCCTGGAGGACGGGCGCGAGCCCGGAGTGCCTCCGCGCGGCGAGGGCTAGGGGGCCAGGGGTGCGGGTACACGTCGTCTCGGACGTGCACGGCAACGCGGACGCGCTGAAGCGGGCGGGCGACGGGGCCGACGCCCTGGTCGTGCTCGGCGACCTGATCGACTTCGTCGACTACCACGACCACGAGAAGGGCATCATGGGTGCCCTGTTCGGCGCGGAGAAGGTGGCCGGGTTCGCCCGGCTGCGCCGCGAGGGCACCCGTGACGAAACCGTTGCCTACTCGCGGGAGCTCTGGGCGAGCCTCGAAGACCCGGCGAGCGCCGTCGACGAGGCCGTCCGCACCCAGTACGCGGCGCTGTTCGCGGCGATGACCGCGCCCACCTACGCCACGCCCGGCAACGTCGACACCCCGGCGCTGTGGCCGGAGTTCACCGGCGAGGGCGTGCGGGTGCTCGACGGCGAGGTGGCCGAGATCGGCGGCCTGCGGTTCGGGTTCGTCGGCGGCGCGCTGCTGCCCGACGGCGTCGTCCCGCGGCCGCGCAAGGGCGCCGCCTGGCGCCCCTACCTGCGGGATCGCGCGGACTACGACGCGGGCGTCGCCGCGCTGGCCGACGTCGACGTCCTCTGCACGCACGGCCCGCCCGCGCTGCCGGAGCTGACCTACGACGTCGTCGCGCGCCGCAGCGAGATCGGCTCGACGGCGCTGCTGGAGCTGATCCGGGCGCAGCGGCCGCGCTGGTCGGTGTTCGGGCACGTGCACCAGCCACTGGCGGCCCGCGCCCGGGTCGGCCTGACCGAGTGCCGTAACGTGGGTCACTTCAAGGAGACCGGGCAGCCCTACGTGCTGCGCTGGTGACCAACCGCGGCGGCTACGCTTCGACCCATGGCCGAGCAGTCCACACAGTCCATCGAGGTCGACGCCGAGCCCAGCCGGGTGATGGCCGTGATCGCCGACTTCCCCGCGTACCCGGAATGGGCCAAGGCCGTCCGGCAGACCGAGGTCCTCGACACCGACGCCGACGGGCGGGCCAAGCAGGTCAAGCTCACCCTCGACGCGGGCCCGATCAAGGACGTCTACACCCTCGAGTACGACTGGGACGAAGACGGCCTCGGCGTCAGCTGGCACCTGGTCAAGGGCCAGATGCAGAAGGCCCAGAACGGCCGCTACGCGCTCGCCGACCTCGGCGGCGGCCGTACCCGGGTCACCTACACGCTGTCGGTCGAGCTGGCGCTGCCGATGATCGGCCTGCTGCGCCGCAAGGCCGAGAAGATGGTCATGGACACCGCGCTCAAGGAGCTGAAGAAGCGGGCCGAGGGCTAGCGTGCGGATCCTGCTGTGCACCGGCAAGGGGGGTGTCGGGAAGACCACGCTGGCCGCGGCCACCGGCGCCGCCCTCGCCGCCCGCGGCAGGAAGACCCTCGTCGTGTCCACGGATCCGGCGCACTCGCTCGGCGACGCCTTCGGCCGCCCGCTCGGGGCCGAACCGTCCGAAGTGGACGCGCTCCTCTCCGGCGTGCAGGTCGATTCGCGCACCCTGGTGGACGCCACCTGGCAGCAGCTGCGCGGTGAGCTGCGGGCCGTGCTGGCCGGGGCGGGGCTCGACACCCTCGACGCCGAAGAGCTCACCGTGCTGCCCGGCGTCGACGAGCTGCTCGCCCTGACCGAGGTCCGCCGGCTGGCCGAGGACGGGCCGTGGGAGACCGTCGTCGTCGACTGCGGCCCGACGGCCGAGACGCTGCGGCTGCTCGCCCTGCCCGAGGCCGTCTCCGGCTACCTTTCCCGCGTGTTCGGGCGCCGCGTCACCGACCCGGTGCGCCGCCTCGGCGCCCACCTCGACGGCCTGCGCGCGCTGCTCACCGACCCGGCCGTGACGACCGTCCGGCTGGTCCTGACCCCGGAGCGGGTGGTCGTCGCCGAGGCGCGGCGCACGCTCAGCTCCCTGGCCCTGCGCGGCATCGCCGTCGACGGCCTGATCGCCAACCGGCTGATGCCCGCGCCCGGCATGTGGCGCGGTGGCGCCGCGTCGTGGCTGCGCACCCGGCGGGCGCAGCAGGACGCCGTGCTCGCCGAGCTCGCCGCGGCCGGGATCGCGCCGGTCGCCCGCGTCGAGCACCGCGCCGTCGAGCCGGTCGGGCTGCCGGCGTTGCTGGAGATCGCCGCCGAGCTCTACCGCGGCGAAGACCCCCTCGCGGGCAACGGCACCCCCGTCACCCCGCTGCTGCGCGTGCGGCCCGCCCCCGGCGGGTACACCCTGCGCGTCGCGATCCCGCTCGCGCGGGACGCCGAGGTCGACCTCGCCCGCGTCGACGACGACCTGGCGATCACCGTGGACGGCTTCCGCAGGCTCATCGCCCTGCCGGAGCCGCTGCGGCCGTGCCGGATCACCGGCGCGGAATCCGACGCCGACGGCCTGGTCGTGCGCCTGGCCGGGAACCGGGGCCGCGGGTGAGCGAAGAGGAACACGGGCCGCGCCTGGCGGAGGAGATCCGCCTGCTCGCCGAGCTGGTCGCGGACAAGGCGGCGCCGTGGCTCGAGGGCGTGCTCGCGGCCGGCCACGGTGATCACACCTCTGAGGAGGCGAAACCGGACGGTTCGGCGTGCGGCTGGTGTCCGCTGTGTGCGATCGTCGCGGTGGTGCGGGGTGAGCGGCCCGAGCTGGTCGCGCGGCTGGTCGAGCAGCTCGCGCAGCTGGTCGCCCTGCTGCGTGCGGTGCTCGCGGACCGCTGGGAACCGGACGAGGGCGTGCACATGCCCGGGTTCCGGCCCGCGCCGAAGCCCGCCGCGGACGCCACCGCGTCGACCAGGGTGCAGCACATCGCGGTCCGCAGGCGCGACGAGTGGGAGAGCTGAGTGCGGACGATAGGGGTGGACGTCGGCGGGACGAGCATCCGGGCCGGCGTGGTGGACGAACGCGGCTCCCTGCTCGACACGGCGCGCGTCGCGACGCCGACCGAGGAGGGTGCCCTCGAGGACGCCATCGCGAGCGTGGTCGAGGACCTGCGCAACCGCCACGACGTGGCCGGGGTCGGGCTGGCGGTGGCCGGCTTCGTGGCCCGGGACCGCCGGTCGGTGATGTTCGCCCCGCACCTGGCGTGGCGCGGCGCACCCGTGGCCGACCGGATCGAGAAGCGCGTCGGCCTGCCGGTGCTGCTGGAGCACGACGTCAATTCGGCGATCGTGGGCGAGCACCGCTTCGGCGCGGCTCGCGGGGCGCAGGTGGCGGCTCTGGTCGCGCTGGGCACGGGCATCGGTGCGGGGCTGTTGCTGGACGGCAAGTTGTACCGGGGCGCGTACGGCGTCGCGCCGGAGCTGGGGCACCTGACGGTGGTCCGCGGTGGGCGGCCGTGTCCGTGCGGCAAGTACGGCTGCTGGGAGCGGTACTGCAGCGGGACGGCGTTGGCCGCGACGGCCGTGGAGCTGCTCGCGCGGCACCCGGGGCGGTCGACGGTGCTGGCGCCGCAGGTGGCGGGTGATCCGGGGTCGGTGACCGGGCGCCGGGTCGCGGGTGCGGCTCGGGACGGTGACCCGATTGCCCAGCTGGCCATGGCGGAGCTGGCCAAGTGGCTGGGTGAGGGTTTGGCGCTGGTCGCGGATGTGTTCGATCCGGAGATCATCGTGATCGGGGGCGGGGTTTCGGAGTCGGCGCCGTTGTTCCTGGATGAAGCTCGGGAGCATTACGCGGGGGCGATCACGGGGGCTCGGCATCGGCCGTTGGCTCGGATTCGCACCGCTCATCTTGGGGATGACACGGCGATCGTGGGCGCGGCGGCGTTGGCGTTGGAGGCGGCGAAGACCCCGGTCTGACCCGGCCCCGACGTCATGAACGACCCTTTCATGACATCGGGCGCACTGAACGAGTCGTTCATGACGTTCCGGCGCCGGGGAAGCGGCCGGAACTGTCGGTGGCTCCCGGTAGCGTGGAATTCGGGGGCGGGCCCGCACCGGCCCGTGTCATCCCACCCCCGATCGGGTACCCGGCTCCCGCAGCGGGAGGGAGCGGGGATGGCGGCCGATGTGTGGATCGGGGTGGGCGGGGCCTGCTTGGCGGTTGCGGCGGCTGTCCTGCGGGCGAAGTCGCGCCGTCGGCCGGTGGTGGTGGCCGCGTCGCTCGCCGTCGCGGCCGGGTGGGCGCTCGTCGCGCAGTTCCTGCTCAAGGCCCTCTTCCCCGGCGCGGTCCTCGCCGTCGTCATCCTCGGCGGCATCGTCCTCGGCATCCTGCTCGCCGCCTTCCTCGGTGGACGCGGGAACCTCGCGCGGAAGAAGTGATCCCTCGCCGACCTGTGACAGGCTGGACGGGTGAGTCAGCCGTCCGCCAGTGTCTTCGTCCGGTGTTCCTGCGGGCACGTGCACTGGGGTCGCTACGGTGCCGCCGGGCTGCTGCTCGTCGATCCCGCGCGGGGCGTTCTCCTGCAGCGTCGCGCCTGGTGGGTGCACCACGGGCGCACCTGGGCCCTGCCCGGTGGGGCCATCGAGGCCGGCGAGACCGCCAGGACCGCCGCCGCCCGGGAAGCCTTCGAGGAGACCTCCGTTCCCGCCGAGGCTTTCCGTGCCGTCTCCGCCTCCGTCGTCGACCACGGCGACTGGAGCTACACCACCGTTCTGGCCCTCGCCGACGGCGCCGAAGCGCGCGTCGCCAACACCGAAAGTGCGGAGGTGCGCTGGGTGGATCCCGACGACGTCCCCGGTTACCCCCTCCACCGCGACTTCGCCGCCGCGTGGCCGCACCTGCGCGACCGCGTCGGCCAGGAGCTCGTGCTCGTCGTCGACGCCGCCAACGTCGTCGGCTCGCGGCCCGACGGCTGGTGGCGCGACCGGCACGGCGCCGCCGAACGCCTTCGCGACCAGCTCGCCAAGCTCGCCGAAGCCGGCGTGCCCGATCCGGACGACGCGGCCGTGACCTGGTGGCCGCGGATCGTCCTCGTCGTCGAAGGGCAGGCCAAGCGCGTCACGGGCACCGAAGGCGTCGAAGTCGTCGCCGCGGACAGCGACGGCGACTCCAAGATCGTCGAGGTCGTCGCCCAGCAGACGGCCAAGGTGCTGGTCGCGACCGCCGACCGGGAGCTGAAACGGCGGGTCGAAGCGCTCGGCGCGTCGATCATGGGCCCCGGCACGCTCCGGCGGCAGCTCGACGAGCTCTAGTCGCGCCGGATCCCGTCGCGCATCTCGGCCACCAGCGACGCCATCACGGCCTTGAGGCTGCCCTTGTGCTGCTCGGCCACCGCGCGCTGGCGCCGGTAGCTCGGCCCGTACCGCAGGATCGTCTCGACGTCCCGCAGCTCCGCGACGCAGTCCAGGCGCCGCGCCACCGGCTCGAGCCGGTCCAGCAGGTCGGCCACGTCGTCGGTGACCAGCCGCTCGCGGCCGGCGGCGTCCAGGATGATGATCGCGTCCGTGCCGTAGCGGGCCGCGCGCCACTTGTTCTCCTGGACGTGCCACGGCGGCAGCGTCGGCAGGATCTCGCCGTCTTCCAGGCGCTCGACGAAGTCGTCGACCAGGCACTGCGTCAGCGCCGCGATCGCGCCGACCTCCTCCAGCGTCGGCAGGCCGTCGCAGACGCGCATCTCGATCGTGCCGAGCTTCGGCGACGGCCGGATGTCCCAGCGGATCTCCGAGAAGCTGTCGATCACGCCGGTGGTGAACATGTCCTCGACGTAGCTCTCCAGCTCAGCCCACTTGCGGAACTGGAACGGCAGCCCGGCCGTCGGCAGCTGCTGGAACATCAGCGCCCGGTTCGACGCGTACCCGGTGTCCTCGGCGCCCCAGTACGGCGAAGACGCCGACAGCGCCTGCAGGTGCGGCGCGTAGTTGAGCAGCGCGTCGAGGACCGGCAGCACCTTCTCGCGGTGGTCGACGCCGACGTGGATGTGGACGCCGTAGATCAGCATCTGCCGCCCCCACCACTGGGTCCGGTCGATCAGCTTGGCGTAGCGCTCCTTGTCGGTGACCTTCTGCTGGTACCAGTTCGAGAACGGGTGCGTGCCCGCCGAGAACATCTCGACGCCGAGCGGGTCGGCGACACCGTGCACGACGTCGAGGGAGTCGTTCAGGTCGGCCTTGGCCTCGGCGATCGTGTCGCAGACGCCGGTGATGATCTCGATGGTGTTGAGCAGCAGCTCCTGCTTGATCTTCGGGTGCTCGGCCTGCCCGTCGGGCCGGACGGCCTCGAGGATCCGCTCGGCCACCGACGTCAGCTCACCGCTGCGCCGGTCGACCAGGCCGAGCTCCCATTCCGCGCCGACGGTCGATCGCCGCGAAGGACTGAACTCGATGTGCATCGCCGTCCGAACTAGACCTGGGCGCCGTTGCTGGGATCGGCGCCGGGCGGCGGTCCCTGGCGCACGCGGAGCAGCAGCAGCGCGATCGCCGTCGCGAGCGCGAGGATGCCCAGCGGTGTCGCCACCGTCGGGCCAACGCCGATCGCGTTCGGCAGGATCAGCAGGAACAGCCCGGCCAGGAACAGCAGCAGGATGAGGAACGCCCCCAGCTTCGGCCGGGGCAGCGGCGGCGGCTCCGGCGGGACGTAGTGCTCGTCGTCGTCGGCCGGGTCGTCGGAGAACATCGTGGTGTCCCACGACGTTCCCCCGGACCGCCAGCCGGGCTCCGGCGGCGAGTCCACGGCCGGCGGCTCGGCGGGCCGCTCCGGTGTCTTGCGCGACTCGGGCTCGGCGGTGCCGGTGGCCTCGGCGGTGTCCGTTTCGGGGAGCCCGAACCCGCCGGCGCGCAGGTCGGCGACGATCTCGGCGAACGTCGCGTCGACGTCCTCCGGTCCGTCCTTCCCCCGGCTCATGCGGTCTCCTCGGGCTGTCCGGCGTGCGCCTTCGCGAACTCGACGCTGCGGGTGAAGATCACTTCGGCGTCGTTGTCCTGCGTGGCCACGTGGTAGCTGTTCTCCAGCACGACCTCCGTGACGTCGGTGCTCGAGACGCCCTTGAGCACCAGCTGCGAGTTGACCGGCTCGACGACGTGGTCGACCGACGAGTGCAGCAGCAGCACCGGCTGCGTCACCTTCGCCAGGTCGGCGCGCACGACCGCCCACAGCTTCGCCAGGCTCGCCGCCGCGCGCACCGGCGTGCGCGGGTAGGCCAGCTCGGTTTCGCCCGGCTTCTTGATGTCGTTCGCGATCGCCGGCACCGACGGCACGACCCGGCCCAGCACCGGCAGCAGCCGCGTGTCCCACTTCAGCCGCGTCACCGACGGGTTGACCAGGACGATCCCGGCGATCCGGTCGCCGAACTCCTCGGCCAGGCGCAGGGTGAGCGTGCCGCCCATCGAGAGGCCGCCGACGAACACCGTGCGGCAGGTCGCCAGCAGCGCGAGCAGGGCTTCGCGGACGGCGCCGTACCAGTCTTCCCACGTCGTGCGGTTGAGGTCCGGCCAGCGGGTGCCGTGGCCGGGCAGCAGCGGGCAGCGCACCGTGAACCCGGCCTCGGCCAGGTGGTCACCCCAGGCCCGCATGCTCGCCGGGGTGCCGGTGAACCCGTGGCAGAGCAGGAACCCGATCTCGGCCGAACCGGTGTGGCCGAACGGTTCCGCGCCGGCGAGCACGCCCATGCGATCGCCTTCCGTGTGAGCCTTGCAGTCAGTCCATGCTCTCACGCCCGGCGGACCTTGTGGGGGTCTGCCCGTGCCCCGAATTCGCTGTGAGATCGATCGCTGCCGAAGTGGTAACCGGGTGGTCTGCGTTGTGCGGCGGCCGCCGGTGTTCGTAGGCTGTTCGTCTCGGGTGACAGGGGCTGCGGCTGCGATGGAGGACTGAGGCACCGGTGCTGTACTGGCTCATGAAGTGGGTGTTCCTCGGACCGCTGCTCAAGGCGCTCTGGCCGACCAAGGTCGTCGGCGCGGAGAACATCCCCGAGACGGGCGGCGCGATCCTGGCCGGCAACCACCTGGCTGTCGCGGACTCGTTCTTCATGCCGCTGCGGGTCAAGCGCAAGGTCACCTTCCCGGCCAAGTCCGAGTACTTCACGGAGCCCGGCTTCAAGGGCACGCTCAAGAAGTGGTTCTTCACCGGCGTCGGCCAGTTCCCGATCGACCGCTCCGGCGGCAACGCCGCCCAGGCCGCCCTCGACACGGCGACCCGCCTGGTCCGCGAGGGGCACCTGCTGGGGATCTACCCGGAGGGCACCCGGTCCCCGGACGGCCGCCTGTACAAGGGCAAGACGGGCGTCGCCCGCATCGCCCTGGAGTCCGGCGGCGTGGTCGTTCCGGTGGCGATGATCGGCACGGACAAGGTCAACCCGATCGGTTCGAAGATGTGGTGGCCGCGCCGCCTCGAAGTCCGCTTCGGCAAGCCCCTGGACTTCTCGCGCTACGAGGGCCTCTCCGGTGACAGGTTCATCGAGCGGTCGATCACGGACGAGATCATGTACGCCCTGATGGAGCTGTCGGGCCAGGAGTACGTCGACATCTACGCGGCAAAGGCCAAGGAGCTGCTGGCGGCAGAGGCGGCTGGGGTGAAGCCCGCGGTCCCGGCCCAGCCATCGGCCCGCGACGCGGCCCGGGTGCCCGATTCCAAGGTCGGCTGACCCACCACTACTGTTCACCAGTGCGTTTTTTCTACGACACCGAGTTCATCGAAGACGGCGTGACGATCGATTTGGTGTCGATCGGGGTGGTGGACGAGCGAGGCCGCGAGTTCTACGCGGTTTCGACCGAGTTCGACCCGTCCAAGGCGGGGCCCTGGGTCCGCGACAACGTGCTGGACAAGCTCCCGTCCCCGGCCGACCGAGCATGGCGAAGCCGGGAGAAGATCCGCAACGACCTGCTGGAGTTCTTCGGCAAGCCACCAGGCGGAATCGAGCTGTGGGCGTGGTTCGCGGCGTATGACCACGTGGCATTGGCGCAGCTGTGGGGCCCGATGCCGGCATTGCCGCGGCAGCTGCCGAGGTTCACGAGGGACCTGCGGCAGCGCTGGGAGGACGCGGGGAAGCCGAAGCTGCCGGCCGCGCCGACCGATCAGCATGACGCGCTGGCGGACGCAAAGCACAATCTGGCCCGGTGGGAAGTCATCGAGAGCTACTTCCCGCGCCGCTGACCAGCTGGGCCACGGAGCGGCCGGGCGCGTAGCGCCAGTTGCCTCCCCGCGCGGAACGCAAGGCCGACGCCCAACGGCACCCCACCCAGACCCCCTCCACCACCCCGATACGAAGCCAAGAACGCGGACGGTGGTGCCGGGTCAAGGCACGCTTTCCCGCCTTGACGCGGCACCACCGTCCGTAGTCACAATCAGGCTTCGGGGTGGTGGGCACTGACCCCGCCCAAGGCGACATTGCCGGAGCGCGGAGCGGCGCTCACGGGCGCCGAAATTGTCGGGGGTCCCCGGTAACGTAAAAACCGGGGGACCCCCAGGCCGGGGACCTCTCGGTGGCGCGCCCGCACCGCCGGGCCCGGCTCGGCCTGGCCAGGCGCCGCGCCGTCCCGGGTGCCGCCGGGAACCCCCGGCGCACCCCGGCCGACGCGACCGGCCGCCGACACAACCGGCCGCCGACACAACCGGCCGCCGACACAACCGGCCGCGACACAACCGGCCGCGACACAACCGGCCGCCGACACAACCGGCCGCGACACCCAGCCCCCAACCGGCCAGAAACCCCAGCTCAGCGCCGCGCCCGCACCGCCGCACCCAGCTCATCCAGCAGGGGCGCCGTGTCATCCCAAGCGAGACACGCATCGGTGATCGACTGCCCGTAGGTCAGCTCCGCCGCACGCCCCAGCGAAAGATCCTGCCGCCCACCGGCCAGGAAGCTCTCCATCATCAGCCCGGAAATCCCGCGCTCACCGGCAGCAATCCGCGCAGCCAGCTCGGAAACCACGACACCCTGCCGCACGTGGTCCTTGCCGCTGTTCCCGTGCGAAGCGTCGATGATCACCCGCTCCGGCAACCCCGCCTTCGCCAACCGGGCCAAAGCGTCCACAACAGAACCCGCGTCGTAGTTCGGCCCGCCGTTGTGGCCGCGCAGGATGACGTGGCAGTCCGGGTTGCCCGACGTCGTCAGCAGGGCCGCCAGCCCGTCCGTGTTGATGCCCGGGAACACGTGGCTGGCCGCCGCCGCGCGGGTGGCGTCGATCGCCACCTGGACGTCGCCCTCCGTCGAGTTCTTGATGCCCACCGGCATCGACAGGGCGCTGCACAGCTGGCGGTGGACCTGGCTCGCCGCCGTGCGGGCGCCGATCGAACCCCACGTCACGATGTCCGCGATGAACTGCGGCGTGATCGGGTCGAGGAACTCGCACCCCACCGGCAGGCCGAGCGCCGACACGTCGAGCAGCAGCTTGCGGGCCAGCCGCAGGCCCTTGTTGACGGCGAACGTGCCGTCGAGGTCCGGGTCGTTGATCAGGCCCTTCCAGCCCAGCGTCGTGCGCGGCTTCTCGAAGTACACGCGCATCACGATGTGCAGCTCGCCGCGCAGCTCCTCGGCCTTCGCGGCCAGCCGGCGGGCGTAGTCGAGGGCCGCTTCCGGGTCGTGGACCGAGCAGGGGCCGACCACCACGATGAGCCGGTCGTCGCGGCCCTCGAGGATGTCGACCGTCTCGGCGCGGCCCTGGCGCACCACCTTGGCGACGGCGGCGTCGACCGGATGGTCTTCGCGCAGCAGCGCGGGCGAAATGAGCGGACTGATCGACGTCGTGCGGGCGGCGTCGAGGTCAGTGAGGTCACCGATGGTGGCCGGTCCGGCGGAGAGCGTCATGGCGGGGGTGTTCCTTCCTGGTGGACACCGACCCGCGGGGGACTCGCCGAGCCGGTTGGGAAATCCGGCTCGGGGTGGGAGTCAGCGCAGGTTCACGCCGCCGTGCCCACCCGGGGCCGGCTTCGTAAACCAGAAATAGCGCTGCACGGGGTCAACGTAGCACAGCTGCCACGAGGACCGATCCGGCAGGTGGTACGGCCTGCACCGATCAAGACGAGAGCCGCTACTCTGACGGATGACGAAATGTGACTGTCATCTCCCGAGAACAGACGGAGGCTTCTCATGCGTGTCGGTGTGCTGACCGGCGGCGGCGACTGCCCGGGGCTCAACGCGGTGATCCGCGCGGTGGTGCGCAAGGGCATCGAGGTGCACGGCTGGGACTTCGTGGGCTTCCGCAACGGCTGGAACGGCCCGCTCACCGGCGACAGCCGCCCCCTGGGCCTGAACGACGTCGAGGACATCCTCACCCGCGGCGGCACCATCCTGCGATCCTCGCGCACCAACCCGTACAAGGTCGACGGCGGCGTCGACAAGATCAAGCAGGTCCTCGCCGACCAGGGCGTCGACGCGCTGATCGCGATCGGCGGCGAGGACACCCTCGGCGTCGCGAAGCGGCTGACGGACGACGGCGTCGGCGTCGTCGGTGTCCCCAAGACGATCGACAACGACCTGGGCGCCACCGACTACACCTTCGGCTTCGACACCGCGGTCTCCATCGCGACCGAGGCGATCGACCGGCTGCACACCACGGCCGAGTCGCACCACCGCGCCCTCGTCGTCGAGGTCATGGGCCGGCACGCCGGCTGGATCGCGCTGCACTCCGGCCTGGCCGGCGGCGCGAGCGTCATCCTGGTGCCGGAGAAGCACTTCAACGTCGACCAGGTCGTCTCCTGGGTCGAGCGCCGCTTCGAGAAGGAGTTCGCGCCGATCATCGTCGTCGCCGAGGGCGCGCTGCCCGAGGGCGGCGAGGAGAAGCTGCTCACCGGCGAGAAGGACGCCTTCGGGCACGTCCGCCTCGGCGGCATCGGCACCTGGCTGGCCGACGAGATCGCGAACCGCACCGGCAAGGAGTCCCGCGCGGTGGTCCTGGGCCACGTCCAGCGCGGCGGCACGCCGACGGCCTACGACCGCGTCCTGGCCACCCGCTTCGGCCTCAACGCGGTCGACGCGGTCGCGGACGGCGACTTCGGCGTCATGGTCGCCCTCAAGGGCACGGACATCGTCCGCGTGAAGCTGTCCGAGGCGACGGCCGAGCTGAAGACGGTCCCGGTCGAGCGCTACCAGGAAGCCGAAGTCTTCTTCGGCTGAGTCCCGACGTCGAAGGGCCGCCCCCCAGGGGCGGCCCTTCGCGCGTTCAGGGCCGCTGCCGCACCGCGTCGACGATGCCCTGGCTCACCACCACCCCGAACATGCCGGAGCCGAGGTAGGTGAAGGTGACCGGGTCGAACAGGAATTCGTCCTGGTTGCCGATCCCGTGCTCGGTGCTGCTGTGCCAGGTGATGCCGAGAACGGCCCGGCCGGTGGCGTCCTTCGCGTCGGTGCGGGCGACCAGGCCCGGCATCTTCGCGACGGCTTCGTAGAGCGCGGCCCGCACCGCCGGGCGCAGGTAACCCCCGGCCAGGTCGACGACCTCGTTGCCGAGGTCGTGCAGGGTGTCGCCTTCGCCGTAGGTGCTCTTGTGCAGGTAGGCGAGCATGCCGTCGGCGTCCGTGGGCAAGTTCGCGGGGGCAGCCGGGTGCGGCACACACCGGCTCTTCCCGCCGTGGCAGCCCGCGACGAAGGTCTCGTGGCCGAAGACGAACGACAACCCGTCGTGGGTGCCGTCCACCGACGCCCACGTTTCGTTCTCCCGGCCGTCCGCGAGCCGCGTCTTCGTGTAGACGAACTGGTCCGGCCGTGGGATGACGTCCGGCAGCGCGCGGGCCTTCGCAGCCGCGGCGTGCAGGATGCGCACCGGTTCGGGCTCGGGAACCGGCGCGATCGGGGCCCCGGCCGGAGTCAGGACGACGACGGCGGCCGCGGCCGCGGCGAGCCCGGCCGCGGTCACCCCACCCCACAACACCCGCCGGCGCCGGGGACGAGCCGAGGCCGCGGCGGCGAGCAGCTCGGCCCGCTTCCGGGCCAGGTCCTCGCGCGCCGGCAGCCCGGCCGGTCCGGCGAAGTCGCGCAGCAGCTGCATGTCATCCACGGTTCGGGACCTCCTCGGGGACCAGTTCGGCGCGGACCTTCCGGCGGGCGCGGTTCAGGCGCGACCGGACGGTGCCGACCGGGATGTCCAGCGCGACCGCCACTTCCTGGTAGGCCAGGCCTTCCCAGGCGATCAGCAGCAGGACGTCGCGGTCGCCGCGCGCCAGCCCGCCCAGCGCGGCGGCGAGCCGTGCGTTCATCGCCTGGGCCGTCACCCGCTCGGCGACCCGGTCCGCGTGACCGTCCTGCTCGGCGGGCGGCCCGAGCGTGGCCCGCAGCCGGTATTCGCGGGCTTCTTCGCGACGACGCTGGCCGACGAGGTTGGTCGCGATGCCGTAGAGCCACGGCCGCGCGCTCGGGAACGCCGGGTCGTAGCGGGCGCGGCCGCCGAAGGCGATCAGGAACGTCTCGCCCATCAGGTCGTCGGCCGCCTGGCCGCCGAGCCGCCGGGCGAGGTAGCGGTGGATGTGCGGGGCGTGGCGGTCGAAGACCACCGCGAACCGCTCGGGATGCTCCAGGGACGCGGTGATGACGTCCGCGTCGTCCCCGGTTTCACCTGGTGAACTCAAGGAACCGCCTGCCTGTCGTGAGGCCATCTCCTCCGTTGTTGGCGGCACGGGCGGATCGGGTTCACGCTAGATCCGGGCCAGCTGCTCCAGCACCCCGACGGCGGCGGCGATGTCGCCGGTCAGTGGCCGGTCGTCGAGACTCGGGTCCAGCACCGCCGACGCCGCTTCGAAGGCGTCGCGCACCGGCAGTTCCACCAGGTCCGCCTCCCGCATCCGGAGCGCCCGGACCGCGGCCACCAGCTCGCACGCCAGCACCTGCTGGTAGGCCGAACACGCCGCGGTCGCCGCGCGGGCGGCCTGCGTGGAGAAGCTCGCGTGGTCTTCGATGCCGCGGGAGACCACCGCCGTGCCGAGGGTGGCCGGGAGCGCGGCCTGCCGCAGCTCCGTCAGCGCGTCGTGCGCCACGTACTCCAGGATCATCACGCCCGAGCTGCCCGGCGGTCCTGCCGCCAGGAACGGCCGCAGCCCGGTGAACTCCGGCTCCACCAGGTCGCCGAGCCGCGCCACCGACAGCTCCGCCACCTGGTGCACGGTCGCCCGCGCCTGGTCCAGCGCCGTCGAGACGTACGCCGTGTGGAAGTGGGCGTGGTGGTAGGCGTCGTTGTGGACCGTCGAGATCATCGGGTTCTCGGTGCTCGCGTTGATCTCGACGGCGAGGACGTCCCGCAGGTAGTGGATCGCGTCCAGCGCCGGGCCCTGCACCTGCGGGAACGCCCGCAGCCCGAACGGGTCCTGGATCCGCCGGCCCGGCTTCGGCGTCTGGTGCATGCCCAGCAGCCGCCGCATCTCGGCGGCGCAGGCGACCTGCCCGGCGTGCGGACGTGCTTCGTGCACCGGTGTCGCGTACGCCTCGGGGTTGCCGTCGAGGGCGACGTACGTCAGCGCCGCGACGGCGTGGCTCGCCCGGGTCAGCGTGTCCAGCCGCATCGCCGCGAGGGTCGCCTCGGCGAGCGTGGCGGCGTTGCTGCTCATGAACGCCAGCGCGTCGCCCGCCCGCACCGGCACCGGCGGGACGTGCCCGGTGACCCACGGGCGTTCGCCGGTGAGTGCCAGCGCCGCCTCGGCCAGCGGGGCCAGGTCGCCGGTGCCGATCGCGCCGAGCCGGTGGACCAGCGGCAACGCGCCGGTGCGCACCGCCTCGGCCAGGGCGCCGATCAGCTCGGGGCTGATCCCGGACCGGCCGGAGAGCAGCTGGTTGAGCCGGATCAGCAGCATCGCCCGGACCTGGCCGGGCGGCATCGCGTCGCCGCTGCCGCCCGCGTGGCTGCGCAGCAGCCGCAGGCCGTGCTCGACGGAGCTTTCGACCGTGTCGTCCTTGTTGGCCCCGACGCCGGTGGTCCGGCCGTAGACGATCCGGCGCGTGCTCAGCTCCTCGGCGAGCTTCCACGCGTTTTCGGCCGCCCGCAGCGCGGCGATCGAGACGTCGATGCCCAACGGCCCCTCGGTGCGCGCGGCGGCGACGACGTCCGCGCACCTGAGGGTCCGGCCGTCCACCCGGATCAAGGGCAGCCTCCTTCCGACTGCCCTCACTATGCGGCTAGGGCGACGGCGGCTGCCAGGGCGGTACCGGCCAGTCCCACTTCGGGACCGGTTCGTGCAGGTTCGGCTCGGCGCCGGGCGCGGAGAAGATCACGGCGAGCCGGCTGCCCCACTCGAGGTAGCCGGCGAACGCGGCCCGGAACTCGGGGTCGCCGGGCAGGCCGGCCTCGTCGGCGGCGTCGAGCAGCAGGGACACCCACCGGCGGCGCTGCTGCTCGGTGATCCCGCGGCCGAGGTGACGGCCGATCATGTGGGCGTGCCCGCCGTGGCTCGCGGAGTACTCGGCAGGCCCGCCGAACACCTCACCGAGCCAGACGGCCACGTGCTCGGCGTGGTGCGGGTCCATGTGGCGGAAGACGGGTTCGAGCAGCGGGTCTTCGAGGACGTGGCCGTAGAAGATCGTCAGCAGCTTCACGAGGGCCTCGTGGCCGCCGGCCCATTCGTAGAGGGTCGGCGTGGGTTTTGGCACGATCACCCGCATCAGGCAACCAGTGGTGCCCCGGCCGGGCAACCACGTACTTTCCGGTGCGTAGGGAGAGCGGATGAAGCGGTACCACTGCGCGACGGAACTGGCGGTCGACCTGATCGGCGGCAAGTGGAAGCCGGTGATCCTGGCCCACCTCAAGGAGGGCGCCCACCGCTACGGCGAACTGCGGCGCCGGATGCCGGGGGTGAGCGAGAAGATGCTGACCCAGCAGCCCGCCGGAGCCCGACCGGCCCTGACCCGATGTCATGAAAGGGTCGTTCATGACATCCAACGCCATGAACGACCCTTTCATGACATCCGTAGGGCGTCAGGCGGAGTCGGTTTCGTCCAGCCGGCGTTCCAGCGCGTCCAGCCGGCCGGACCAGAACCGCCGGTAGGGCGCGAGCCAGGCGTCGACCTCGGCCAGGGGCTCCGGGCGCAGGGCGTAGCACCGCTTCTGCGCCGCGACCCGGACCGTCACCAGCCCCGCTTCGCGCAGCACCCGCAGGTGCTTGGACACCGCGGGCTGGCTCAGCTCCAGCTCGTCGACCAGCTCGCCGACCGAGCGCTCGCCGTCGCGGAGCAGGTCGAGGATGGTCCGGCGCCGGGGTTCGGCGAGGACGTCGAAAGTCTGCATCACCCGTGAAATGTGCTCCGCCGGGCATATTCCTGTCAAGGAATGTTGACCACGCATGGTCTGAACCATTGACCTAGTGGTCTAGTCCACTTACGGTAAGTGTGGTCCCCACCACTCCGGCACCGTCGCCGTGAGGAATTCCCGGGAGGGAGAACGCATGTCCCGTCTGCGCAGGAAGAGCTTCTCGGCCCTGCTCGCCGTGGCGGCCGCCGCGGGTCTCGTCGCGACCGCCACGGCCGCGACCGCGTCGACCGAGAGCGCACAAGCTTCCGTCGGCAAGGTGGTCGGCTACTTCACCGAATGGGGTGTCTACGACCGCAACTACCACGTCAAGAACATCGAGACGTCCGGCTCGGCGAGCAAGCTGACCCACATCAACTACGCCTTCGGCAACGTGACGAACGGCGGCTGCGCGATCGGCGACGCCTACGCCGACTACCAGAAGACCTACGACGCCGCGGGCAGCGTCGACGGCGTCGCCGACACCTGGGACCAACCGCTCGCCGGTAGCTTCAACCAGCTCAAGAAGCTCAAGGCCAAGCACCCCGGCCTGAAGGTCCTCTGGTCCTTCGGCGGCTGGACCTGGTCGGGCGGCTTCGGGCAGGCCGCGAAGAATCCCACCGCGTTCGCGAACTCCTGCTACAACCTGGTCAACGACCCGCGCTGGGCCGGCGTCTTCGACGGCATCGACATCGACTGGGAGTACCCCAACGCCTGCGGCCTGAGCTGCGACACCAGCGGCGCGGCGGCGTTCAAGAACCTCCTGGGGGCCCTGCGCGCGAAGTTCGGCTCGAAGCTGGTCACCGCCGCGATCACCGCGGACGGCACGAGCGGCGGCAAGATCGACGCGGCCGACTACGGCGGCGCCGCCCAGTACGTCAACTGGTACAACGTGATGACGTACGACTACTTCGGTGCCTGGGCGGCCCAGGGCCCGACGGCTCCGCACTCGCCGCTCACGTCGTACTCCGGCATCCCCACCGCCGGGTTCTACTCCGACGTGGCCATCCAGAAGCTCAAGAGCAAGGGCGTCCCGGCGAGCAAGCTGCTGCTGGGCATCGGCTTCTACGGCCGCGGCTGGACCGGCGTCACGCAGAGCGCCCCGGGCGGCACCGCGACCGGCCCGGCGCCGGGCAAGTACGAGCAGGGCATCGAGGACTACAAGGTGCTCAAGACGTCCTGCCCGGCGACGGGCACGGTGGCCGGCACCGCGTACGCCAAGTGCGGCAGCAACTGGTGGAGCTACGACACCCCGGCGACCATCGCGGGCAAGATCTCCTACGCCAAGACCCAGGGCCTGGGCGGCGCGATGTTCTGGGAGCTCTCCGGTGACACCACGAACGGCGAGCTGATCACCGCCGTCGCCAAGTAGCACAGCGCGTGCGGGGGCACCGGCAGAAGTCGTCGGTGCCCCCGTTTACTGTCGCGGGCGTGAAGTTCAGCGGATTCGGCGAGTACGCCATCGACTTCTTCGACGGCCTCGTGGAGGACAACTCCAAGCCCTACTGGGACGACCACGTCGAGACCTACAAGTCCGACGTCCGCGCCCCGATGGAAGCGCTGCTGGCCGAGCTGGCCCCCGAGTTTTCCGACGGCTTCGGCGAGCCCAAGGTGTTCCGCCCCTACCGGGACGTCCGCTTCGCCAAGGACAAGACGCCGTACAAGACCCACTGCGGCGGGGTGATCGAGCAGGGCCGTGGTGGCGGCGCCTACTACGTCGAGGTCGGGCCGGACGGCCTGCGTGTCGGCGGCGGGTGCTTCTACCTGGCCTCCGACCAGATCGCCCGGTTCCGGACGGCGGTCGACACCGAGCTGCACGGCGAGGCGCTGCGGAAGATCCTCGCCAAGCTCGAGCGCGCCGGCTGGGAGATCAAGGGCGACCGCCTGAAGTCGAAGCCGCGCGGGTTCGCCGAGGACCACCCGCGCCTCGACCTGCTGCGCTACCGCTCGGTGTACGCCGTGCGCGGCTGGGAGCCCGACGACGTCCTGCACGAGCGGGGCGCCTTCGACCGCGTCCGCAAGGCGTGGCGGCAGCTCCGGGAGTTCAACGAGTGGGCCCGCGACCGGGTCGGCCCGAGCGAACAGCCCCGTCGCTGACCGTGACCTGACCAGCCGGGTTTCTGAACACTTTCTTGAACATTCGGGATCGGTACAGACGTACGAGCGAAGAGGGTCTACGCTATGTGGACGTGAGCCGACGCGCGAAGATCGTTTGTACCCTGGGCCCCGCCACCGCCACGCCGGAGAAGATGCGGGCGCTGGTCGACGCGGGCATGGACGTGGCCAGAATGAACTTCAGCCACGGCAGCCACAGCGACCACAAGCAGGTCTACGACCTGATCCGGGCCGCGGCCGCCGACAGCGGCCGGGCGGTCGGCATCCTCGCCGACCTGCAGGGCCCGAAGATCCGCCTGGGCACCTTCGCCGGTGGACCGGTCGAGTGGCACAACGGCGACATCGTCCGGATCACCGTCGAGGACGTCGCCGGCACCCACGACCGCGTCTCGACCACCTACAAGGGCCTGGCCAAGGACGCCAAGCCCGGCGACCGCCTGCTCGTCGACGACGGCAAGGTCGGCCTGGTGGTCCGCAAGGTCGAGGGCCCGGACGTGGTCTGCGAGGTGACCGAGGGCGGCCCGGTCAGCAACAACAAGGGCGTCTCGCTGCCCGGTATGGACGTCTCCGTGCCGGCGCTGTCCGACAAGGACATCGAAGACCTCGAGTTCGCGCTCGAGCTGGGCGTCGACTTCATCGCCCTGTCCTTCGTCCGCTCGCCGGCCGACATCGACCTGGTCCACCAGGTGATGGACCGGGTCGGCAAGGGACGGCTGCCGGTCGTCGCCAAGATCGAGAAGCCCGAAGCCGTCTACAACCTCGAGGCCATCGTGCTGGCCTTCGACGCGGTGATGGTCGCCCGCGGCGACCTCGGCGTCGAGCTGCCGCTGGAGCAGGTCCCGCTGGTGCAGAAGCGCGCCATCCAGATCTGCCGCGAGAACGCGAAGCCGGTCATCGTCGCGACGCAGATGCTCGAGTCGATGATCAACAACTCCCGGCCGACCCGCGCCGAGGCCTCCGACGTCGCGAACGCGGTGCTCGACGGCGCCGACGCGCTGATGCTGTCCGGCGAGACCTCGGTCGGCCGGTACGCGATCGAGGTCGTGGAGACGATGGGCCGGATCATCGAGGCGGTCGAGACCGACTCGCCGATCGTGCCGCCGCTCTCGCACGTCCCGCGCACCAAGCGCGGCGTCATCTCCTACGCCGCCCGCGACATCGGCGAGCGGCTCAACGCGAAGGCCCTGGTCGCGTTCACGCAGTCCGGTGACACCGTGCGCCGCCTCGCGCGGCTGCACACGCGGCTGCCGCTGCTGGCGTTCACGCCGGAGGAGAGCGTCCGCAGCCAGCTCTCGATGACCTGGGGCACGACGACCCGGATCGTGCCGAGCGTGGACTCCACCGACCAGATGATCCAGCAGGTCGACCACGCGATGCTGGAAATGGGCAAGTACCAGAAGGGCGACCTGGTCGTCATCGTGGCCGGTTCCCCGCCGGGCACCGTCGGGTCGACCAACCTGATCCGCGTGCACCGGCTCGGTGAAGACGACCACGCTTGAGAGACCGACCGCTCAGTATGCCCGTAAAGTCCCGGTCATGACTGAAATGGCCAGGACGGCCGCCACCGAGCCGGAGCTCGCCGGTGGCGGCCAGCCGGTGCTCGACCGCCTGATCGCGCTGCTCGACCTGGAGAAGATCGAAGAGAACATCTTCCGCGGCGTCTCGCCCGCTCACTCGCCCGTGCGGGTGTTCGGCGGGCAGGTCGCCGGCCAGGCCCTGGTCGCGGCCGGGCGCACGGTGCCCGAGGAACGCCGGGTGCACTCGCTGCACGCGTACTTCATCCGCGGCGGCGACCCGAGCGTGCCGATCGTCTACGAGGTCGACCGGATCCGCGACGGCCGGTCGTTCACCACCCGCCGGGTCGTGGCGATCCAGCACGGCAAGGCGATCTTCTCCCTCTCGGCGTCGTTCCAGACGGACGAACCGGGCATCGAGCACTCCGAAGCCATGCCGGAGGGCATCCCGGCGCCGGAGACGCTCCCGACGCTGATGGAGCGCGCCGAGGGGTATGCGATCGGCGCGCACGCCCGGCCGCGGCCGATCGACGTGCGCTACGTCAACGAGCCGCCGTGGGTCACCCGGGAGACCGGCGAGCGGCCCGCCCGCAACCAGGTGTGGATGCGCGCGGACGGGAAGCTGCCCGACCATCGGCTGCTGCACGTCTGCGTGCTGACCTACGCCTCGGACATGACGCTGCTGGACTCGGTGCTCGCCCGCCACGGCGTCTACTGGGACACCGACAAGGTGCTCGGCGCCAGCCTCGACCACGCGCTGTGGTTCCACCGGCCGTTCCGCGCCGACGAGTGGTTCCTCTACGACAGCGCCTCGCCGACGGCCTCGGGGGCCCGCGGCCTGGCCACCGGCCGGTTCTTCGCCCAGGACGGGACGCTCATCGCGACGGTCGTCCAAGAAGGACTCCTGCGCGTCTTGTGAAGTTCGCCGGGAAATCACCCTCACGGGCGATGAATGGCTCGAATATTCGTCTCCGGAAAAGGGCATTCGGCGCGGGTGAGGGGGCCGGGACCGATCGGGGGACGGCCCCGGACCCCTCCGCCCGATGATCGCGCGGCACGTCGCGCGCTCATCGTCTACCCTGCTCAGAGGCCGGTTGAAGCCACAGCGGGCCGACCGGAAGGCGCCCCCGGCAGTGCAGGGTGCGAGGATACAAGAGCATTCTGCAAATTGCAGATCCGGTGCCGGAATGGGCCCCGCGTTAAAGTTCCACCAAGCCTGTGTCCGGCCGACCGGACACCGGCAGCACGACATCCGGAGGTGCCGCGATGGCAAGGGGACAGAGCCCCACGGTTCGCCGACGGAGACTGTCGGGCGAGTTGCGGCGGCTCCGCGAGGCCGCGGACCTCACCATCGACGAGGTGGGCGAGAAGCTCGAGTGCTCCGCCTCGAAGATCAGCCGCATCGAGACCGGCCACGTCGGCGTGACCCCGCGTGACGCCCGGGACATGCTGGCCCTCTACGGGATCACCGGCGACGAGCAGGAGGCGCTCGTCCAGCTGGCCAGGGAGGCCCGCAAACGCGGCTGGTGGCACGCGTACAACGAGGTGTTCACCGGCACCTTCGTCGGGCTCGAAGCCGACGCCAGCTCCCTGCGCGCGTTCCAGGCACTGCTGGTCCCCGGGCTGCTGCAGACCGAGCGGTACGCCCGCGCGGTGATCCGCGCGCTGCGGCCCGACGCCGAGGACGCCGAGATCCGCCGCCGCGTCGCCGCCCGGATGGCACGCCAGGAACTGCTGTCCGAGACACCGCCGCCGGAGTACTGGGCGGTGATGGACGAGGCCGTGCTGCGCCGCGTCGTCGACAGCCCCGAAGTGATGGCCGAGCAGCTCTACCGGATGGTCGCCGTCGCCGAAAAGCCGAACGTGACCATCCAGGTCGTGCCGTTCGGCGCCGGCGCGCACCCCGGCATGGAAGGTCCCTTCCTCATCATGGGCTTCCCCGAGCAGGCCGACCCGGACGTCGTCTACGTCGACGACAGCACGTCCAGCGGTCTCTACCTGGAGGAACCCACAGACGTCCGGCGCTACGGGCTGATGTTCGACCATCTGCGCGCGGCCGCACTGAAGCCGGACGACTCGGTGGAGCTGATCGCCGAGGCCGCCGGACGGTTCGCCGAACAGGCGGCCGTACCGGCTGCGGTGCACCATCCGGAACCGAGGACACAGTAAGGGAGCAGGGACCATGGAAGCAGAACTCTCCGGGGCGCGGTGGCGCAAGAGCAGCCACAGCGGCGGCGGCAACGACTGCGTCGAGGTGGCGTTCGTCGGCGGCGGTGCCGCGGTGCGCGACTCGAAGGACCCCGAAGGGGGTGCGTTCCGCCTGCCCGCGTCGGGTTGGCGGGGGCTGCTGGCCGCGGTGCGGACCGGCGGCCCGGCGCACGACTGAGTTGCTTGGGAACGACCCCTTACCCCCGCCGAGCTGGGCTCGACCGGGAGTAAGGGGTCTTTTCGTGCCCATCCCTACGTGATCACCCGATGCCCGGGGTGGCACCTCAGGACGAACCTGAGTGCTACCAACCACCAGGGACAAGGGGAACACGATGCACAGCGATCTCATGCTCGACGCGGTCCGCGCCGAAGCCGCTTACCGGGCCGAGGAACTGCGGAAGGCCGGGCGCAGCGCCTGGGCCGCCCGCGCCCGTCGCGCCACCCGCCACTTCAGGGCCACGAGGACGGATGTCGAGGTACCGGCACAGCAGCGCCGGGAGGCCTCGCGGACGACCGCCGACACCGCCCGGTAGGGGCAGGTGATGGTGGCAAAGGCGATAAGCGGTCGGAAACTGTCGGTGCGGTAGGTCAGAATGCTCCTCGTGCCCCGACTCGGCTCCGGAATCCCGCTCGTCGCCCGTACCCACGAGATGCGGCGGCTCCGCGCCGCCTTCGCCAGGGCCGAACGTGGCGAAGCCGGCGCGGTGCTGCTCTCGGGGGACGCCGGGGTCGGCAAGACCCGGCTGCTGACCGCGCTCGGCGAGCACGTCGGGGGCTGCGGTGCGCTGGTGCTCACCGGCCGCTGCATCGACGTCCGCGAGGGCGGTCTTCCTTATCTTCCGTTCGCCGAGGCGCTCGCCCCGCTGGGCAGCGCGACGGACCCGGCGGTCGCCGCCGCGGTGCGGGCCCGGCCCGCGCTCGGGCGGCTGCTGCCGCAGGGCCCGGGCTTCGAGGAGCCCCGGGCGGCCGAACACCCGCCGATGACCTCCAACGACCGGGAAACGATGGTGCGTCCCCGGCCGGAGCAGGATCTCGGTCAGCTGCAGTTGTTCGACGCGGTACTGGGGGTGCTGACCGAGATAGCGCAGGAGCGCCCGGTGGTGATCCTCCTCGAGGATCTCCACTGGGCCGACGCCTCGACCCGCAACCTGCTGTCCTTCCTGCTCAGCAGGTTGCGGGCGCAGCGGCTGCTGGTCGTGGGCAGCTACCGCGAGGAGGACGTGCACCGGCGGCACCCGCTGCGCGGCCTCCTGGCGGAGCTGGTCCGGCTCGCCACGGTCGAGCGCGTCGACCTGCAGCCCTTCGGCGCGGCCGACGCCCGCCGGTTCGTCGAGGCGCTGGCCGACGAGCCGCTGCCGTCGGACGTCGTCGCCGACATCGTCAGCCGGTCCGAGGGCAACCCGTTCTTCGCCGAGGAACTGCTCGCCACCAAGACCGAGTGCAACGACCTGCCCGCCGGGCTGGCCGAGGTGCTGCTGTCCCGGCTCGAACGGCTCTCGCCGGACGCCCGCCGGGTCGCGCGGGTGATCTCGGTGGCCAACGAGCCCGTCATGCACGCCGCCCTCGTCGAGGTGTCCGGGCTGGGCGAGCTGGAGCTGGACGAGGCGCTGCGCGAAGCCGTCCAGCACCACGTGCTCGTGGTGCTCTCGGACGGCTCGTACACGTTCCGGCACGCGTTGCTGCAGGAAGCGGTGTACGGCGACCTGCTGCCGGGGGAGCGCTCGCGCACGCACGCGGCGTACGCGGCGCGGATCAAGGCGCGGCCCCAGGGCCGCGGCCACGACGCGAAGCTGGCCTACCACTCGATGCAGAGCAGCGACCTGGCCACCGCGCTGCCGGCGTTCCTGCGCGCGATGGACGAGGCCGAGAAGCTCGGCGCGCCCGGCTCGGCGCTGCAGCACGTCGAACAGGCACTGTCCATCTGGGACGCCGTCACGCCGTCGGACCGGCCCGAAGGGGTCGACGAGCTGCAGCTGCTGTACGAAGCGTCGTACTTCGCGGGCACGTCCGGCGAGCCCGAGCGCGCGGCCGCGTTCGCCCGCTCCGCCACCCAGGCGCTGACCGCCGACATCCCGAACGACCGGGCCGCGAAGGTGTGGCGCCGGCTGGCCGACGCGCTGCTAGCGCTCGAAGGCACCCTCGACGAGGCGGTCGCCGCCATCGACACGGCCTGGAACCTGGTGGCGGACACCGAGCCCAGCTCGGCGCGCGCGTGGGTGCTGGCCAGCCGGGCCGGGTTCCTGCGGATCCTTGACCAGCCCGAAGCGGCGCTCGACAGCGCGCTCGCCGCGGTCGCCGACGCGCAGGCCGTGGGTGCGGCGGGCGCGGAGGCGTCGGCGCTGGTCACCCTGGGCACGCTGGCCGATTCACGGGGCGACGCCGCCGAGGCCCGGGAGCGGCTGCGCCAGGCCGAACGCAAGGCGCGTGACGTCGGCGCGTACAACACGGAAATCCGCGCGACCTACTTCCTCACGCTGAGCCACGACGACGAGGGCGAGTTCGCCGAAGCGCTGGAGCACGCCTCGCGCGGTGTCGCGCGGGCCGAGGAAGCCGGGCTGAGCTGGAGCGTCTACGGGCTGGAGCTGCGGGCGCGGCAGCTGATGCTGCGCTACCTGATGGGCGACTGGCCGGACGAGAGCGCCGGGCGGGCCGGGCGCGGCGTCTCGAGCGCGGTCGCCGCGCGGATCCTGGCCATCTGGTCGCTGTTCGTCGTCGCCCGCGGCCGGTTCGACGAGGCCGCGAAGCTGCTGTCCGGGCTGCGGCAGCACTGGACGGCGGACATGCAGATCCCGCTGTCGGCCGGCGGCGCCGGGATCGAGCTGGCGTCCTGGCGCGGCGACCACGCCGCGGCCGTGCGCGAGGCCGAAGACCTGGCCGGCTGGCTGGAGCGGATCGAACCCGGCCTGCTCGCCGGCATCCGGGTGGCCGCGCTCGGCGTGTCCGCGGCGGCCGCGCTCGCCGCCGAAGCCCGGCTCCACGGCGACCGGGCCGCGGCCGAAGCCGCGGTGGCGGCCGGCGAGCGGCTCCTGGCGCACGGCCGGATGTGCTCGGTCGTCGGCCAGCCGCGATCGGGCACGCTCGGTCCGGAGGGCCGCGCCTGGCTGGCCCGCCTGGAGGCGGCGGCCACCTGCCTGTCGGGTCGCGGCGACGCCCAGCTGTGGGCGGCCGCGGCGGCGGCGTTCGGCTACGGCGCCGTCTACGAGCAGGCGGTCTGCCGCTGGCACGAGGCCGAAGCGCTGCTGGCCACGGACGCCGACGCGGCCCCGGCCCTGGAGGCGGCCCACGCGGTGGCGGTCCGGCTGGGCGCGATGCCGTTGCGCGACGCCGTCCGCGACCTGGCCCACCGCGCCCGCGTCGAGCTGGACGGCGTCGAGCCGGCACCCCCGGCCCGCGCGGTCACCGACCCGCTGACCGACCGCGAGCGCGACGTCCTGGAGCGCGTCGCACTGGGCCGCACGAACCGCCAGGTCGGCGAAGAGCTCTACATCAGCGAAAAAACGGTGAGCGTCCACCTGTCCCGCGTGATGGCGAAGCTGGGCGCAAGCCGCCGCGCGGAAGCGGTCGCGATCGCCTACGACCGCGGCCTCCTCACCACCCCCACCCCGTGAGCCGAGGGTCGACACGCGTGATCAGGAGGTCGACACGCGTGATTGAAGGGTCGACACGGCCGGGCCCGCCGGTTTCGCCGTGTCGACCCTCAAATCACGCGTGCTGACCCTTCAATCACGCGTGATGACCCTCAAATCACGTCAGCGGGGGAGGCGGCGGAGGGCCTTGAGGCCGAAGGTCATGCCGCGGGACCACAGCGAACCCGGGATGGCGCGGGGCGGGCGCAGGGCCAGGCCGCGCTGCAGCGCGATCGACTGGGACTCCGTGTACTTGAGCAGGCCCTCGGCGCCGTTGCGGCGGCCGACGCCCGACTCCTTCATCCCGCCCATCGGCACGCCGACGCTGCCGAACGTCGCCGCGTAGCCCTCGTTCACGTTGACCGTCCCGGCCTTGAGGCGGGCCGCGACCTCCCAGCCCGCGCGGCCGTTGCGCGACCAGACGCTGGCGTTGAGCCCGAACGGCGTGTCGTTGGCCCGCTCGATGGCGTCGGTGACGTCGGTGTAGCCGTAGATCGACACGACCGGCCCGAACGTCTCCTCCGCGAACGGCAGCATCTCCGGGGTGACGCCGGACAGCACCGTCGGCTCGTAGAACAGCGGGCCGAGGTCGGGCCGCGCGCGGCCGCCGGTGAGCACCGACGCGCCCTTCGCGCGGGCGTCCTCGACGTGCGCCGACACCGCCGCGAGCTGGTCTTCCGACGTCAGGGAGCCCATCTGGGCCTGGTAGTCCAGCGCGCCGCCGAGCCGCAGGGCCGCGGTCCGCGCCACGAACGCGCGGGTGAACTCGTCGCGGATGTCCTCGTGGACGTAGATCCGCTCGACCGACACGCACAGCTGCCCGGCCGAGGAGAAGCACGCCGTCACCGCGCCGGTCGCGGCCTTCGCGACGTCGGCGTCGGGCAGCACGACCATCGGGTTCTTGCCGCCGAGCTCCAGCGAGTACGACGTCAGCCGCTTCGCCACCTGGCCGGCCAGCTCCTTGCCTGTCGGCGTGGAGCCGGTGAAGCAGAGGTAGTCCGACTCCTCGATCAGCGCGGTGCCGATCTTCGACCCGCGGCCGAGCACGATCTGCCAGGTCCCGGCGGGCAGCCCGGCCTCCTCGGCGAGTTCGTGCAGCCACAGCGCCGAAAGCGCGGTCTGGTTGTCCGGCTTCTGCACGACGGCGTTGCCCGCGGCCAGCGCCGGCAGGACGTCCATCGCGGTCAGCGCCAGGGGGTAGTTCCACGGCGAGATGATCCCGACGACGCCCTTGGGGTGGCGGATCTCGCCCGCGCGGGTCAGGCCGGGGATGACGCCGGCGATCCGGCGGGGCGCGAGGATCTTCGCGGTGTGCTTGCCGTAGTAGGCCGCCACCAGCGCGGTCGCGCTGACCTCGTCGAACGCGTCGAGCCGCGCCTTGCCCGCTTCGACCTGGACCAGGTCGAGCACCTCGTCCTGCCGGGCGAGCACCAGGTCGTGCAGCCGGGTGAGGACGCGGGCGCGTTCGGCGGGGGAGCGGTCCGCCCACGCCCGCTGGGCCGTGCGGGCGCCGGTGAACACCGCGCGCACGTCGGCGTCGGTGGCCTGCGGGAGCGTCGCGATCGGCAGTCCGGTGAACGGCGCCCGCATCCGGATCGGCGCCGAGTCCGCGCCGCCCGTCACGCGGGCGACGAGCTGGGCGGCCCGCGCCGAACTGGGCGCTCCGGCGACTCCGCCGACGGTCGGCGGGAGCGAGGTGTCTTCGACCGGTTTCGCGGGGGTCGTGCTGGTCATGACGTCTCCGTTCAGCGGAGTCCGCGCGCCGTCGCGCAGGGGTTACCGACGAGTACACCATACCGTCGGTACGTCAGATGTCCAGCGTGATGTGAATAAGATTCACGTATTGGGTGGCTTCAACGGCGGCAGCTGGTAGTTCGGCTCGGTCGGTTCCTGCTGCGCCGGGTGCGGCTGGGCCTGCGTCGCACCGCCGTAGGGATCGTCGGGCTGCTGCGCCGGGAACGGCTGCGACGCCGGCCCGCCGTACCCGGGCGGCGGCTGCGGGCCGGTCTGCGGCGGCGCTTGCGGTGGCGCCTGCGCGGGAAACGGTTGCGACGCCGGATATCCGCCGCCGTACGGCTGCTGCGCGAACTGCTGCGGTGGCGCCGGGTACGGCCGCGACTGCTGCTGGTACGGCGCCGCGGCGGGAGCTCGCCGGCCGGCGAGGACCGCGGACACCAGTGCCATCAGCGCGACGATCCCGCCGCCGACCAGCAGCCAGAAGCCGATCCCGGTCGTGTAGTGCGACTTGATCGTCCCTTCGTCGGTCTCGTAGCTCAGGGTCGCCGAGACGTCCATGCCGAGCATCCACACCGCCGCGGTCACCCCGGCGGCCCCCGCCACCAGGGCCGTCCGCGCGCCCGCGCGCACGCCGGGGCCCGCCGAGCGGCGCGCACCGGCGAACGCCAGCCCGGCGCCGGCCAGCAGCACGACCGCGCCGGCGGTGAGCGGGATGCCGTACCGGGCGACGTGCGTCTGCTCGTAGAACTTCTTCGCCTCCTCGCTCGGCTCGACGGCGAACGAGCGTGACCACGCGCTGATCGTCTGGCTGCTCTCGGTCTTGCCGTTCACCACCTGCTCGAACGACGTCTGCGGCAGGAACGACCCGGCGATCACGAGCGCCGCGGCGAGCACGCCGAGGATGCCGGCGAACAGCCGGAAGACGGCACCCGGATCGGCCGGCGGCTGCGCGGGCGGCGGGCCGTAGGGGTACGGGTACGGGCCGGCGGTCATCGGAACTCCCCTCGTTCGGAGGGGATTGGACCACGAATCCCGCTGCGGGATAAGGGGCAAAGCACCCTTGCGGCGCCGCCTTGGTCAGCTCGGCGCAGTGGTGGCGTCCTGGTAGAGCAGGACGGCGATGCGCTTCCACTCCTCGAGGAGCTGACGGCGCCGGTTCGGGTCGCCGCCGAGCTCGGCGTCCAGCGCCAGCCCGCGGGTGAGGTTCACGGTGAGCCAGAACAGCATTTCCGCGCGCTCCGGCGGGAGTTCGCCGGCGACCTGGGTGACGTGCTCGAGCGTGGCGCGGCCGAGCGCGCGGTCGACCGGGCGGATGGCCGCGCGCAGCTCGGGATCGGTGCGGGCGGCGACCCACAGCTCGGTGACGGCGGTGGACAGCGTGCCCGAGTAGCCGGCCCACAGCAGGTCGATCGCCGCGGCGACGCCGGAGCCGCCGCTCGGCAGGTCTTCGAGCGAGGCGGCGAGCTGACGCCGCAGCTTCGTCGTCAGGTGCTCGACCGCGGCCGCCATCAGCTCGGCCTTCGCGGTGAAGTGGTGCTGCACCGCACCTTTCGACACGCCCGCGCGGGCGCAGATCTCCTGGACCGACGTGCGCGCGTAGCCGACCTCGACCAGGCAGTCGATGGTGGCGTCGAGCAGTGCCGTGCGGGTCTGCTCGCGCCGCTGCGCCTGGGTCCGGTGCGCCGTCTCGGTCACCGCGGCCTCCCTGCTTTACCTACCGGACGGAATGGATGTACATTCCGATCAGAACTTACATGCTGATCGTCATGTTTTCCAGCAGGAGGGTCCCGTGCCACTGCAACTGCCGAAGAGCTCGTGGAGCACGACCGAGCTCGAGGACCTCCGCGAGCTCGCGCGGTCGTTCCTGCAGAAGGAAGCCGTCCCGCATCAGGAACGCTGGGCGGCGGAGAAGAAGGCCGACCGCGAGCTGTGGACCAAGGCGGGCGAGGTCGGGCTGCTGTGCCTGTCCATCCCCGAGGAGTACGGCGGGGGTGGCGGCACCTTCGCGCACGAAGCCGTCCTCTACGAGGAGCAGGCGCGGGCCGGCGACAGCGCGTGGGGCGTCACCGTCCACAATGGAATCGTCGCGCACTACCTGCTCGCCTACGCCGCCGAAGAGAAGAAGCGCGAGTGGCTGCCGAAGCTGGCCAGCGGCGAAATGGTCGGCGCGATCGCGATGACCGAGCCCGGCACCGGCTCCGACCTGCAGAACATCAAGACGCGCGCGGTCCGCGACGGCGACCACTACGTCCTCAACGGCGCGAAGACCTTCATCACCAACGGGTTCCACGCCGACCTCGTGGTCGTCGCCTGCAAGACCGACCCGGACGCGGGCGCGCAGGGCGTCTCGCTGATCGTGGTCGAGACGGACACGCCGGGCTTCCGCCGCGGCCGCGTCCTCGACAAGGTCGGGATGAAGGGCCAGGACACCGCCGAGCTGTTCTTCGACGACGTCCGCGTGCCCGCCGCCAACCTCCTCGGCGACGCCGAGGGCCAGGGGTTCATCCAGCTGATGCTGCAGCTGCCCCAGGAGCGGCTGATCATCGCCGTCACCGCGGTGGCCGGGCTGGAGGCGGCGGTCGACCTCACGCTGGAGTACACCAAGGAGCGCACGGCGTTCGGCAGGCCGATCTTCTCCTTCCAGAACACCAAGTTCACCCTCGCCGAGGCCGCGACCGAAGCCGCGGTGGCGCGCGCGTTCCTCGACCAGTGCATCGAACGGCACCTGCGCGGCGAACTCGACGTCCAGGGCGCGGCGATGGCGAAGCTGTGGACCACCGAGCGCGTCAACAAGGTGATCGACGACTGCGTGCAGCTCTTCGGCGGCTACGGCTACATGACCGAGTACCCGATCGCGCGGGCCTGGGCCGACGTCCGCATCTCGCGGATCTTCGGCGGCACCAGCGAAATCATGAAGGAAATCATCTCCCGCTCGCTCTGAAAGGTGCCGCTCATGAAAGCAGGTCCGCTCAGCGGGCTGAAGGTGGTCGAACTCGCCGGTCTCGCGCCGGGGCCGTTCGCCACGATGGTCCTCGCCGACCTCGGCGCCGACGTCGTCCGCGTCGACCGCGCGCAGCCGGGGGAGGACATCCTCGGCATCGGGACCGACCCGCTCGCCCGCGGCCGCCGGTCCGTCGGCATCAACACCAAGACGCCCGAAGGCGTCGAGCTGGTGCTGAAGCTGTGCGACACCGCCGACGTCCTCATCGAGGGCTTCCGGCCGGGCGTGGCCGAGCGGATCGGGCTCGGCCCCGACGTCGTGCACGCCCGCAACCCGCGGCTGGTCTACGGCCGGATGACCGGCTGGGGCCAGGACGGGCCCCTGGCGAAGGCGGCCGGGCACGACATCAACTACATCGGCATCGCCGGCGCGCTGGAGCCGATCGGGCGCGCGGGCGAGCGGCCGGTGCCGCCGCTCAACCTCGTCGGCGACTTCGGCGGCGGCGGGCTGCTGCTGGCGATGGGCATCCTGGCGGCGCTGTACGAACGGAACACGTCCGGCAAGGGCCAGGTCGTCGACGCGTCGATGGTCGACGGCGCCGCGCTGCTCACCACGAGCCTGCACGGCATCAAGGCGGCCGGTCTGTGGGCGGAGGAGCGCGGCGAGAACATGCTCGACGGCGGCGCGCCCTTCTACGACACGTACGAGACCGCGGACGGCAAGTACGTCGCCGTCGGCGCGATCGAGATGCGGTTCTGGAGCGCGCTGGTGCAGGTGCTGGACTTGGACCCGGCGGAGCTGCCGCTGCACGTCGACCGGACGCAGTGGCCGCGGCTGCGCGAGATCGTGGCGGGGGCGATCGCGAAGCACACGCGCGACGAGCTCGTCGCGCGCGCCGAAGGCACCGACGCGTGCCTGACGCCGGTGCTGTCCCCCGAGGAAGCGGCGTCGCACCCGCACAACGCGGCGCGCGGCACGTTCGTCGAGATCGGCGGCATGGTCCAGCCGGCGCCGGCCCCGCGGTTCGACCGCACCCCGCCGTCGACGCCGGAAGCCCCGCGCGCCAAGGGATCCGACACCGAGGCGGTGCTCGCCGAACTGGGCGTCACGGACCTCGAAGGCCTCCGTGCGGCGGGGGTGATCGCCTAGGGCTTCGCCCGGTCGGAGCGCACGACCGAGTAGATGACGTGGTCGCGCCACTCGCCGTCCCGGAAGTCGTAGCCGCGAAGGACGCCTTCGCGGGTGAAGCCGGCTTTCTCGAGCGAGCGCTGTTCGGCGCGGTTGCCGGCCTCGGTCGTCGCTTCGACCCGGTTGAGCTGGGTGTGGGCGAAGAGGTAGTCGACGAGCAGGCGCTGGGCCTCGGTGCCGTAGCCGTGGCCGCGGGCCTCCGGGGCCAGCACCAGCCCGATGTTCCAGCAGTAGGTCATCGGCCCGGTGCGGGTCCGGTGCCACGAGACGAGGCCGAGCACGCGCCCGCCCAGCGTCGGCACGAGCATGCCGGTGTCGGTGGTCAGCATCCCGGTCTCGAGCCACCGCCGGCGCAGGTAGCCGGGATCGTGCCAGCCGAACCACTGGTGCTCCCCGGCGGCGACGGGATCGTTGGTCAGCCGTTCCAGCAGGTCGAGATCGCTTTCGGCCACCGGCCGCAGCTCCACTCCGACACCGTCGTCGTCCATCGGCAGACCTTATCGGCCGCTTGACCGGAACCGCGACAAGCGAAACCCGGATCGCCCGGTCGAGCCACCCCCGGTGACAGAGAGGTCAACACCCGTGATCCAAGAGCCGACACGCGTGATCCAGAGGCCGACACGCGTGATTCCGGGGTCGACACGCCGAAACCGGGAGGCTCGGCCGTGTCGACCCGCCAATCACGTGTGTCGACCCTGCAATCACGCGAGTTGACTCCTCAATCACGCGAGTTGACTCCTCAATCACGCGAGGTGGCGTTACGTGAAGGTGCCGTGGCGGCCTTCGCCGGCGGTGAAGCGGGCCGCGCCGTCGACCGCCTCCGCCGCCAGGACTCCCTGGCCCATCGCCGCGGCGAACTCCGCCGTCAGCGCGTCCTGCTCGGACGCGCCCCACTGGGCCAGTGCCGAGAGCCGGTCGCCGCGCAGGCACGCCTGGGGGGAACGCCGCCAGCTGCCGGGCCAGCTCCTGGGCCGCGGGCACCGCCTCGCCCGCCGGGACGAGCCGGTTGGCCAAGCCGATCTCGAAGGCCTCCTCGGCGTCGACCGGACGTCCGGTGAGGATCAGGTCCATCGCGCGCGACTGGCCGATCAGCCGCGGCAGCCGCACCGTCCCGCCGTCGATCAGCGGGACGCCCCAGCGGCGGCAGAACACGCCGAACACCGCCGTGGCGTCCGCGACGCGCAGGTCGCACCACAGCGCCAGCTCGAGCCCGCCCGCGACGGCCGGCCCGGCGACCGCCGCGATCACCGGCTTGCCGAGAGCCATCCGGGTGGGGCCCATCGGGCCGTCCCCGTCCGGGTGAGTCCGGTTCATCCGGTCGGTGCCGATCGCCTTGAGATCGGCCCCGGCGCAGAACGCGCCGCCGGCTCCGGTGAGCACCGCGACGGCCGCGTCCGGGTCGGCGTCGAAGGCGCGGAAGGCGTCCGCCAGTTCCGCCGCGGTCGGCCCGTCGACGGCGTTGCGGGCCGACGGCCGGTCGATGGTGATCGTCGTGACCGCGCCGTCCCGCTGCACCAGCACGTTCGGGGACATGGCCGCTCCTGGGTCGATCGAGGTGTCTTCCGTCCACGCCTTCCCTACAGTATTGGGGTGGCCACTCCCAGGACGGGGACGGCGAGCCGGGGAGGAAGCGCATGTCGGGCGGCGTCAAGAAGATTCTCATCGTGGGCGTGGTCGCGCTCGTGCTCTTCCTGCTGATCACCCAGCCCACCCAGTCCGCGGACTTCGTGCACCGCGTGCTCGGCTGGTTGAAGGACGGCGCCGAAGCGATCGTCACGTTCTTCCGGGCGCTCTTCTCCTGACTACCGTGCGTGTTAACGGACGGTAAATCACCCAGTGTCACCAATCCCGGATTTCGGACTCCGGCACTCGACCATCCGGGTGGATTGCGGCCTGAAACGCGCAGGTCGTCGAATTCGTGGCACCCGGGGTCTGGCGAAGAGGACCACCCCGGCCCTACGGTGCTCACATTGCGTGATCGGGTGGTTCGCCATCCCCCCGGAGAACCCCGGTACGCAGGCAGTTTCCACTCAGCAAGGTGCAGGTTGGTGCGTGCGGCACCACCGCGTGGGACAGGCGTCAGGGCCTGTCCGTCGGGGACCTACAAGGAGGCAGGGATGACCGGAGATCCCGGAGTGGACGCGTTGATCCGGCAGTGGGCCGCCGAGCGCGAGAGGACTCCCGAGGAGCAGGAGGTCGACCGCATCGCGTCCGCGTGGCTGGCCGACGCACCCGCGCAGGCCCCGGGCATTCCCGGCCAGCGCGCCCGGACCGGCCAGTCGCGGTTCGTCCCCGTCGAGTCGGCCGACCCCGGCTACCTCGCCGCGATGCGCAGCCGGCTGCCGGAGGTGCCCGAAGAGCTCCTCACCGCCGCCGCGGGCTGGTGGCAGATGGTCGGCGGCGTCGCCGAGGCCGAGGAGTGGTGGGACGCCGGCATCAGCCCGCTCGACCAGCGGGCCCTCGACTACCGGGCGGCCGGTCTCGCGCCGTCCGACCTGAGCAGGCGGCTCGGCCCGATGACCGTGCTGCAGCACCTGCGCCGCGGCAGTGCCCCGGCCTGGTGCGTCGCGCGCCTCGCGCGGCAGCAGAAGTCCGCCTGACGAGACGTTTTCCACTCGGCCGGGTGACCCGGCGTGGTGAGACGATCAAGACGGCCCGCGTAACGCTAGCCTGCGCGGGCTCGTTGACCGTTCGTCGACACCACGCTGGAGGACCGGAGTTTCGTGCGCACCAGGACCGGAAAGACCGAGGACGACCCGATCGGCGCCGACGCCGCGGAAGCCGCCCCCGCCGCACCGGCACCGCGCTCTCCGGGCGTGGCCGTGCTCACCCGGCTGATCGTGGTCCTCGCCGTGCTGGCCGTGGCCGGCGGCGGGATCTGGCTCGTCACCCGCGCGGCAACGCCGGAGGCGAGCCCGACCACCACCGAAATCCCCGCCCTGCAGGTCAAGGCGGCCGACGTCCGCCCGGGCTCGGTCGCCCCGGCCGGCGGCGCGGTGGCGGGTGGGGCAGAGCAGCAGACGTCGCCCCAGCAGGCCCGCCCGCGCGAGACGGGCCCGGCCACGCTGTCCGAGTGGGCGGCCCAGGTCGCGGCGGCCACGGGCGTCCCGGCGCGGGCCCTGCAGGCGTACGGCAACGCCGAGCTGGCCCTGCGCGCGAACCAGCCGGGCTGCAAGATCTCGTGGGCGACGCTCGCGGGCATCGGCCGCATCGAGTCCAACCACGGCCAGTACGCGGGCGCGGTCCTCGGCGCGGACGGCCGCCCGTCCAAGCCCATCATCGGTGTCCCGCTCGACGGATCGGCCGGAGTCCAGGCCATCGGCGACACGGACGGCGGCCGCTACGACGGCGACGCCGGCGTGGACCGCGCGGTCGGCCCGATGCAGTTCATCCCGGGCACCTGGCGCAAGTGGGCCTCGGACGGCAACGGCGACGGCCTCGGCGACCCCCAGCAGATCGACGACGCGGCCCTGGCGGCGGCGCGGTACCTGTGCGCGGGCGGCCGGGACATGGCGAGCCCGAGCGGGTGGTGGGCCGGGATCCTGTCGTACAACAACTCGACGGAGTACGCGCAGAAGGTGTTCGGCCTCGCGGACGGGTACGCGAAGGCGGCCCAGTCGGTGCGCAAGCGGGGCTGAGAGCCGGGCCACCCTCGCCCGCGACCGCGCGCCGCCTCTCAGCCGGCCAGTGCTAGCGTCGAAGCGTGCCAGCTTCCGAGACCGCCTCCCCCTGGGGACGGCGGATCGCGATCGTCGCCACCTGCCTGGTGAGCCTGCTCGTCTGCTGCGGGCTGGCCTGGTGGCAGTGGGACCGCTTCACGTCGGCGAACGGCACCTTCCAGAACCTCGGCTACGTCCTGCAGTGGCCGCTGTTCGGGCTCTTCCCGGCCTTCATGTTCTGGCGGATCCGCAAGCTCAACCAGAAGGCGCAGGCCGCGCCCGAAGCTCCCGCGGAGAAGAAGCCCGAGGTGCCAGCCCCCCGCCCCCGCCCGGACACCGAGGTCGCGGACGAGGACGACGAGCTGGCTGCCTACAACCGTTACCTGCGCGAGCTGAACGCCCGCGACCAGCAGGCCGCAGAGTGAGCAGAGTGAAGAGCAAGAGTGAGGACGACCCGATGACCACCAGCACCGAAGGCGCCCGGACAGCCGTGCCGCTCGACGGCCCCCTGGCCCGGTTCCGCACCGCCGCCTACGTCACCGGTGTCGGCCTGCTCGGCCTCTGCTTCGTGATGGTGCTGCGGTACGCCTTCGGCAACGCGACGCCGTCGGCGGTCTACTCGCCGATCCACGGTGTCCTCTACATGATCTACCTGGTCCTCACCATCGACCTGGCGATCAAGGCCCGCTGGTCGATCAAGGGCACCGTGCTGGTCCTGCTGGCCGGCTGCGTCCCGTTCGTCTCGTTCCTCGTCGAGCGCCGGGTGACGCACAAGGTCAAGGCCGGGGAGAAGCTGTAGCGCGGCGGAAGGTCAGCGCAACCAGCACCGTGCAGGCCGCGAACGCCGCGGCCGTCGCGAACGCCGCCGTCATGCCGTCGACCGTGAGCTGGGCGCCCGTCGTGCCCGCCGAGCGGGTCACCGAGCCGAACACCGTGACCAGCACGGCCAGCCCGAGCGTGCTGCCGACCTGCTGCATGGTCTGCAGCACGCCGCCCGCCGCGCCCGCGTCCTCGTTCGGCACGGTGGCCATCACGATCACGTTGAGCGGCGCGAACGCCAGCCCGGCACCCAGTCCCATCAGCAGCAGCGGCCCGAACAACGCCGGGAAGTACGTGCTCTCGGTGGTGAGCAGCGTGAGCCAGCCGACGCCGGTGACCATCAGGAGCGCGCCGCCGACCGCGAGGGGCTTCGGCCCGTAGCGGGGGAGCAGCCGCGGCACGAGCCTGCTCATGGTGAAGATCAGCACCGCCATCGGGAGGAACGCGAACCCGGTCGCGAGCGCCGCGAAGTGCCGGATGTCCTGCATGAACTGAGTCAAGAAGAAGAACATCGACATCATCGCCATCGGCCCGAGGAAGAAGTTCACGTAGGCCGCGCTGCGGTTGCGGTCGGCGAACAGCCGCAGCGGGACCAGCGGCAGTGCCGTGCGGGCTTCGACGACGACGAAGACGGCGAGCAGCACCAGGCCGGCGGCGAGCGAGCCGAGCGTCACCGCGTTGCCCCAGCCGTCGGACGCGGCGTGGGTGAAGGCGAACACGAGCGCGCCGACGCCGAGGGTGCCGGTGACCGCGCCGGGTAGGTCCAGGTGCGCGCGCCGTCGCTCGGGTTCGGGCACGAAGCGCGGGGCGAGCAGGACGATCGCCAGACCGAACGGGACGTTGATGAACAGCCCGGCGCGCCACGAGATCCACTCGGTGAGCAGGCCGCCGACGATGAGGCCGATCGCGAACCCGCCGCTGGACATGGCGGAGAACAGCGCCAGTGCCCGGACGCGGGCCTTGGCCTCGGTGAACGTCGTGGTGATCAGCGCCAGGGTGCTCGGGCCCGCCATGGCGGCGCCGACGCCCTGCAGGGCACGGGCGGCGATGAGCAGCGCGGCCGAATCGGCGAGGCCGCCGGCCAGCGACGCGAGGGTGAACACGGCGGTGCCGACGACGAACATGCGCCGCCGGCCGAACAGGTCGCCCGCCCGGCCGCCGAGCAGCAGGAGGCCGCCGAAGACGAGGCTGTAGGCGGTCATCACCCAGGACAGGCCGGTGGCGGAAAACCCCAGGTCGGACTGGATGCGCGGGAGCGCGACGTTGACCACGGTCGCGTCGAGGATGAGCATGAGCTGGCAGGTCAGGATGATCGCGAGGACCAGCCCGCTGCGGTGGCCGCGCGCCGGGACGGGCGCGCGGTCGAGCGTCTGTTGCGACAAGGGATACTCCCCCGAGGAGTAAGAGAAGCGGAGATGTTCTCCACTTGGCTGTGATCCGATAATATGGAGAGCGTCTCCGGATGCGCAAGTGAATTCGGAGAATCTCTCCGGTTAAGTGGTGAGGAGGCCGGGATGCCGGGCGGGGACACCGCACGTCCGATGCGGGCGGACGCGCGCCGCAACTACGAGCGCATCGTCGCGACGGCGAAGGAGCTCTTCACCACCCAGGGCGCCGATGTGCCGCTGGACGACGTGGCCAAGACGGCCGGCGTCGGCGCGGGCACGCTCTACCGGCACTTCCCGACGCGCGAGAAGCTGTTCGAAGCGGTCTACCGCGAGGAGATCACGGTGCTCGCCGACCGCGCGTTCGTCCTGCACGACGAGCTGCCGCCGTGGGAGGCCCTCGAAGCGTGGCTGCTCGCCCAGGTCACCTGGGTCGTCGAGCGGCACAAGCTGGCGACGATCCTCAAGGAGTCCATCGATTCGGGCTCCGAAACCTTCCTGTACTGCCAGAAACGGCTCCGCGAGGCGACCGGCCTGCTCGTCGAGACGGCTCAGCAGGCCGGGCTGGTCCGGCCGGACGTCGTCGGCGCGGACGTCCTCCGGCTCGGCCACGGCGCCGGGATGGCCGTGCGCAACTGCAGCCCGGAGGAGGGCAGGCGCGTGCTGGCCGTGATCTTCGACGGCCTGCGCGCCTGAGGGGCTAGCTCCCGATCCCGGTCATCGAGCGGACCTCCATCTCCGCCTGCTTCTCGGCGTCCGCCTTCGGCCGGCCCACCAGCGTCCCGACGAACCCGCAGAGGAACGAGAACGGGATCGACACCAGGCCCGGGTTCTTCAGCGGGAACCAGGCGAAGTCGATGCCCTTGAAGATCGCGTCCGGCGCGCCCGAGACGACCGGCGAGAACAGCACCAGCACCAGGCACGCGATCAGCCCGCCGTACATGCCCCACAGCGTGCCGGTGGTGTTGAACCGCTTCCAGAACAACGAGTACAGCAGGGTCGACAGGTTCGCCGACGCCGCCACCGCGAACGCCAGCGCCACCAGGAACGCGACGTTCTGCCCGTTCGCGAGCACGCCGCCGACGATCGCCAGCACGCCGACCGCGATCGCGGTCAGCCGCGCCACCCGGACCTCGTCGGCCGGTTCGGCCTTGCCGCGCTTGAAGATGTTCGCGTAGACGTCGTGGGCGAAGGAGGCCGACGCGGTGATCGTCAGCCCGGCCACCACCGCGAGGATCGTCGCGAACGCCACCGCGGCGATCACGCCCAGCAGCAGCGTCCCGCCGATGTGCAGCGCGAGCAGCGGCGCCGCCGAGTTCTCCCCGCCCGGGGCGCTCTTGATCTCGTCCGAGCCGACCAGCGCGGCCGCGCCGAAGCCGATCACCAGCGTGCAGCCGTAGAAGATGAGCATGCAGACCGTGGCCCAGACGACCGAGCGGCGCGCCTCCAGGGAGTTCGGCACCGTGTAGAAGCGCATCAGCAGGTGCGGAAGCGAAGACAGGCCCAGCACCAGTGCCAGCGCCAGCGACACGAAGTCGAGCTTGGTCGTGCCGTCCTTGCCGTAGGAGCCGCCCGGCTCCAGCAGGCGCTCACCCAGCGGGCTCTTCTCGGTCGCGGCCGAGAGCAGGTTCGAGAAGCTGAAGCCGAACTTGCCCAGCAGGAACACCGCGATCAGCACGACGGCGAGCATCAGCACGCCGGCCTTGATGATCTGCACCCACGTGGTGCCCTTCATCCCGCCGACCAGCACGTAGACGACCATGACCAGGCCGACCACGCCGATGATCAGCGCCTGCCCGAGCCGGGTGTGGATGTCGAGCAGCAGGGCGACCAGGCCGCCGGCGCCCGCCATCTGCGCCAGCATGTAGAACAGCGAGATCACCAGGGTCGACGTCGCCGCGGCGGCCCGCACCGGCCGCGGCTTCATCCGGAAGCTGATGACGTCGCCCATCGTGAACCGGCCGGTGTTGCGCGTCAGCTCGGCGATCAGCAGCAGGTCGACCAGCCAGGCGACCAGGAAGCCGATGGAGTAGAGGAAGCCGTCGTAGCCGTGGACGGCGATCGCGCCCGCGATGCCGAGGAACGACGCCGCCGACAGGAAGTCGCCGGAGAGCGCGATGCCGTTCTGGCGCCCGGTGAAGGCACTGCCCGCGGCGTAGTAGTCCGACGTCGAGGAGTTCCGGCTGCCCGCCCGGTAGACGACGTACAGCGTGATCGCCACGAACAGGGCGAACACGGCGGTGTTGACGACCGGGTCGCTGGCGGTCAGCCCGCCCGCCGCGAGCGCGGTCATCGGCGCTGCTCTTCCGCGAGGCCCGCGCGCGCCCGCAGCTCGGCGACCCGCGGGTCGATCCGGCGGCGCGCGTAGCGCAGGTAGAGCCAGGTGACCAGCGCGGTGCTGACGAACTGGCCGAGGCCGAGCAGGATGGCGACGTTGACCTGGCCGAACACCTTCCGGCTCATGAAGTCGTGCGCGTACGCGGCCAGCAGCACGTAGGTCATGTACCAGGCGAAGAAGGCGAAGCTCATCGGGAAGACGAAGCCGCGGAACCGGCGGCGCAGCGAGGCGAACTCGGGGCTGGCCTGGATCGCGGAGTAGTCGGGGCCCGGGGGAGTGGCGGGACGGCGGTGCTGGTCCCCGGCGGGCAGGGCCGGGATCCGGCCCGTCTCCTCCAGGGCGTTGCCCGGAACGGGCCGCGCTACGTCGTACATGGTGCCTCCGGCAGAGTGCCTCCGTGGCGGCTGTCCGGGCCTGCGGGCAGGGCGCCGGACCGCCCTTGCGGACTGCGAGGGCACATCGTAACTACGCCGTCCGGCCGCACCAGAAGCGGCCGACCGCCCGGTCGGTCCGTGCCGGTGGTATTCGTTTTCCCGCCGCTCACGTCGAATGGGTGACCGGTGGGAACGCACTGCGGAGAACGCCCGTAATGCCGAAAAGAATTGTGACGGGTCGTTGTCCGAGGCGGTTCCGCACTGCGGCGAACGGGGTAACGGCGCTGGTCGACTCGCCGACCTGGTCACCGAAAGTAGCCAAACAGCGGGCTTGATCCTGCCGCCGGGTGTCATCGGGCTGGGGAAGGGCGGCGAAGATCCACTGGTCAGCGTAAGGTTCCGAAAGAAATCACCGGGTCGGGGCGGGCGAACGCGCAACGCCACAACATCGGGCACATCTTGACCCTTGACCCACCCGTTGGTGGTACGGAGTGTAGATCGACTGAGGGACGTTGCTACCCTGCCTGGGCTAATCGGGTGACGGCCGGATGCGACAAGGCCCCGCGTCCGGTAACCGGAATTCCCTCTTCGGGGGCGGTGAGGCGGAATGTCGTGGCCCGTGGACGGTCGCGAATGCACTTTTCGCAGGTCAGCGCCCGAACGGGGAACACAATTGACCCCCCGGGTCGCGGGGGTACGATTCTTTGGCCCAGCTGACCACAGCGATCGATTGGCACCGATAAAGTTGATCTCGACCACCGTGCACAACGCAAGTTGCGACATGCACGTGCATAGTCCCGGGCACACTCCCGGGCGCGGGACGGGGCGGTGCCTGCCCGGGGACGAGCGCGTGGCCGGCGGGGCAGCCGGGGACGAGCGAGGGCGCCGGGGAAGCGGCAGGGCAGGGACGGCACGACCGTCCGGTGGCCCGCCGCGAGCCGGGACGCCGCGCCGCCGACGCGGATCCATGACGCCGGACAGGGAGTCACTCACGTGACCGTTGCAGGAGAAGGTCAGGTGCCCGTCGGGGAACTGCTCGGCCGAGCGCCCCGGCGGTCCAAAGGGAAGGCCCTGTGGCGCGCACTCGTGCAGTGGCGCGACTGGAGCCTGCCCGTCAAGCTTTCGGCCGTCACGGTCGTGCCCATCGTCCTCGCGCTGGTGCTGGGCGTCGCCACGATCGCCGCGCAGGTCGGCCGCTCGGACGAGTACCAGCGGCTCGACCGGCTCGTCGCGCTCGGCGGCGGGGCGCGCGCGCTCACCACCGCGCTCCAGCAGGAGCGCACGGTCACCGCGGCGATGCTGACCGAGGGCACCGTCGGCGGCACGCCCGAGCTGGCCGCGGCGCGCAAGGCCACCGACGCCGCGACCGGCCCGTTCACCGCGGCGCAGGCCAGGGCCGCCGAAGCGGAGCCCGGCGTGGCCGGCGCCGCGGGCACGGCCTCGGCCCAGGTCGGCAACCTCGCCTTCCTGCGCCGCCAGGTCGACGCCGGCCAGCTCGACCCGGGCCAGGCCATCACGACGTACTCCGCCCTCACCGCGTCGCTCATCGGCCTCGACACCGCGGCCACCGCGGGCGCCGGCGACGGCACCCTCGGCGGCCTGCCCGCCGGCCTGCACGAACTGCTGGTGGCGAGCGAGCAGGTGTCGCTCAGCCAGGCCCTCGTCTCCTACGGCATCGGCCGCGGCGGGCTGACGCCGAGCGAGCTGGCCACCCTGCGCGCCGCCGAGCTGCGGCTGGCCGACCGGCTCGTCGACTTCCGCTCCGCGGCGGGCGACACGCTGCAGCGCGACTTCGCGGCGATCGCCGAAGGCGCGCAGGCGCAGAGCCGGGCCCGGATGGTCGAGACGGTGCTGAACGCCCAGAGCAGCACGGTGGACGACGCCTTCCGCGCGCTGTCGGCGGCGGACTGGACCGCCGCCTCCGCGGCGATGCACACCCAGATCGTCCAGCTCGCCGAGCGGCTCGGCGCGTCGGCGGCGCAGACCGCGGCGGAGCTGGTCGACTCCGCCAGCAGCGGCGCCGGCCTGCTCGCGGTGCTGCTGTTCGCCGCGATGGTGCTGGCCGTCGCCGTCGTCTTCCTCATCACCCGCCAGCTGCTGCGCTCGCTGAAGGTGCTGCGCCGCAGCGCCCTCGACGTCGCCGAGACCGCGCTGCCGGAGGCGGTCCGCAACATCCAGGAGGGGCGGGCGCAGGGCACCGACGTCCGGCCGGTCGGCGTGCACACCGACGACGAGGTCGGCGAGGTGGCGCGGGCCTTCGACAAGGTGCACCACCAGGCGCTGCGGCTGGCGACCGAGCAGGCCGCCATGCGCACCGGCTACGGCAGCGTCTTCGTCAACCTGTCGCGGCGCAGCCAGAGCCTGGTGCAGCGGCAGCTGCAGCTGATCGAGCAGCTCGAGCGCGACGAGGAGGACGCCGACCAGCTCGCGACGCTGTTCCAGCTCGACCACCTCGCCACCCGGATGCGGCGCAACAACGAGAACCTGATGGTGCTCTCGGGCGCCGAGCCGGGCCGCCGGTCGGGGAAGCCGGTCGGCACCACCGACATGCTCCGCGCCGCCGTGTCGGAGATCGAGCAGTACCAGCGGGTCCAGGTGCAGCCGCCGCCCCCGGCCCGGATCGTCGGCTACGCCGCGAGCGACCTGATGCGCCTGGTCGCGGAGCTGCTGGACAACGCCGCGGCGTTCTCCGCGCCGGAGACCACGGTGACCGTGGCGTCGCGGCTGGGCGAGGACGGTTCGCTCCACATCGACATCCTGGACAAGGGCATCGGGATGAACGAGTGCGAGGTCATCGAGGCCAACACCCGGCTGACCGAGGCCGGGTCGGTCGACCTGGTGACGTCGCGCCGGATGGGCCTGTTCGTCGTCGGCCGGCTGGCCAGCAGGCACCGGATCGGGGTGTCGCTGCACGGCGGCAAGGACATCGTCGGCGTCCGCGCCACGGTCGTGGTTCCGGCGGAGCTGGTGATGCCGGTGACCGACGGCCCGGCGACCGGCCCGATCGGCGCCCTGCAGCAGCACCCGGCGAGCCCGGCGGCGGGCAACCAGCTGCCGCGCCGCCCGGTCAACGGCGCGACCCGCCCGCGGCCGGTGGTGCCGCAGCAGCCGGCGATGGGCGAGGAGCGCTGGCCGTCGGCGAGCGACCTCGCGGGCCTCACCGGCGGCGTGCGCCCGCCGTCGGACCTGGAGATCTCCGGGACGGCGCTGTTCGCCCCGATCACGAAGGACGGCGACGTCCCGCCGCAGCGCCCGGCCCTGCCGCAGGTGCCGGCGGTGCTGCCGCTGCCGCAGCAGCCACCCCGCGGCGACGACCTCCCGGCGGGCAAGGACCTGTTCACGGCCAACGAGACGACGCTCAGCGACTGGTGGCAGGAGGCGACGGCGGGCCAGGAGCCGCCCCCGCCCGCCCCGGCCCCGGACCGCTCGGAGACGACGCCGATCTTCGACGAGATGCTGTCGGCCTGGTTCCGCGAGGACAAGCCGGCCGGCGCCGAGGAAGAACCGGCGGACGCCCAGGAGGCCCCGCCGGAGGAGCGCCGCAGCTGGGACTTCGCGAGCGACGAGAACTTCCGCACGGTCCAGGAGCGCACGAAGGCCGAGCCGACGGCGTTCACGGACGCGGGCCTCCCGCGCCGCCGCCGCGGCGAGCAGCTGTTGCCGGGCAGCGCCACCCCGGCCTCCCCGGCGGCGACCCCCAAGCCGGCCCCGGCCCGCCCGGACCTCCCGGTCCGCGACCCGGCGGACGTCCGCGGCCGCTTGAGCAGCTTCCAGCAGGGCGTGACCCGCGGCCGCCGCCAGGCCGCGGCCAAGCGCGTCCGTCCCGCCCAGCCAACCCCGGGCGCGGCGGCGGGCCAGGGACTGGGGACGGCCCAGTCCGCAGTGTCTTCAGCCCAGCCCGCGGCGGGCTCTCCAGCCGCGGAGGAGGCGACACCGGCTGGGTCGGCGACCGCGCCGCAGGGTGCTGTGGAGCAGGCCGCCGTGCCGCAGAAGCCGGGTGCGGTTGAGCCGGAGCCGGGCTCGGAGCAGACGGCACCGCAGCCGGGTGCCACGCTGCCGGGTACAACGCAGCCGGGCACCACGCAGCAGGCATCCGCGGCGGGTCAGCAGGGGCCCGCCGTTCCGCAGGCATCCGCGGCTGGGCAGCAGGGGCCCGCCGTTCCGCAGGCACCCGTGGCTGGGCAGCAGGCGCCCGCCGCCACGCCGCAGGCGCCCGCGCCGACTCCGCAGGGACCCGCCGCCACCCCGCAGACCCCTGCCCCCGCTGCGCAGGCCCCCGCCACCCCGCAGCCACCCGTACCCACCGCACAGGCGCCCACCGCCCAGGCACCCACCGCCACCCCGCAGCCAGGCCCCGCCCAGCAGGACCACCCCGCCCCGCAGCAGGACCAGCCCGGTCACCGCCCCCCGGCGAACGGCACCCTCCCCAGCCGCCGGCCGAACGGGACCGCCATCCCCGCCGGCTCGGCGTCCGGCACCCTGCCGCAGCCGGACGGCCGGCGGCCGGACATGTTCCAGGACACCGGGCAGCTGCCGATCACGAACGGCCGGACGGCGCCGGAAACCCCTGCTCCGCGCGACGAAGAAACCGCCGTCGAGGCCACCGCCGAGTGGAACTTCGGCACGGATGACGGCTGGCGCGCGGTGCAAGCGGTGTCCCAGTCGACACCCTCCACCTTCACTTCGGCAGGATTGCCCCGGCGCCGTCGCGGGGAGCAGCTGCTCCCGGGCAGCGCGGGACCGTCCACCGGGGCCACGGCCCCCCGACCACAACGGGACGCGCACGACGTGCGCGGCCGCCTGCGGAGCTTCCAGCAGGGCATCGAGCGCGGACGCCACCGCACCGCACAGGCGGCCGAGAACAACCACGAGACCTTGGAGGGTGAATGACCTCGCCGAGTAGCGCTCAGCCGACGCAGAACCAGTTCGGCTGGCTGGTCAACGACTTCGCGGAGCGGGTGCCCGGCGTGGCCCACGCCGTGGTCGTCTCGGCGGACGGCTTGCTGCTGACCGCGTCGAACCGGCTCCCGCTCGACCGGGCCGACCAGCTCGCCGCGGTCGCCTCCGGGCTGGTCAGCCTCACCCAGGGCGCCGCCCGCTGCTTCGAGGCCGGCGCGGTCAACGAGACCGTCGTCGAGATGGAGCTCGGGATCATGGTGCTGATGTCGATCAGCGACGGCTCGTGCCTCGCCGTGCTCGCCGCCCCCAACTGCGACATCGGCCAGGTCGCCTACGAGATGACGATGCTCGTCGACCGGGTCGGCCAGATCCTCACCCCGGAGCTGCGCGCCCAGCTTCAGGGCTCCGGGGGGTCGCTGATCGGCGAACCGGTGGGATGATGGCGCGATGAGCACGGGGTCCGGATTCGACGGCGAACCGCACCGCCCCGCCGGGCGGGAGGACGACGGCACGTTCGCCGACGTCCTCAACGGGTTCACGCTGGATTCCGGCCGTGCCCGCCGGAAGCGCAGGAAGAACAAGGAGTCCCCGCAACCCCCGGCCGCCGGTGCGCACGCGGCCGCGGATCCGCCGGCGCCCGCGCCGTCGGCCGACCAAGGAGATCGTGTGACCTCTTTAGTCTCGCCACCCGGCAGTACCGACGGGGACAGCCCCAGACCAGGTGGTTTGTTCGACCCGGGGCCGCCCAGCGGCGAATTCGTCATGCCCGCGGTGTTCGAGCAGCCGCCCGCGCCCGAGGAGCTGACGGCGATCGTCCGGCCCTACGCGCTGACCGGCGGGCGCACCAAGGCCAATTACGCCCTGGAGCTGGAGACACTGATCTCCGCGAAGGACTACGCTGCCACCGGTGGCTTCCCCGAAGTGGCCGCGGAGCAGATCGAGTGCATCTCGATCATGGAAGAGTGCCGGACCCCCCGTTCGGTCGCCGAGATCGTTTCGGCACTGCGGGTGCCTCTGGGCGTGGCCCGGGTGCTGATCAGCGACGCGGCGGACGCGGGGCTGGTCACGGTGCACAAGACGATTACGGGCAATGACGGCGCCGAGGCACATCTGGTGTTGATGGAAAGGGTTTTGAGTGGACTCCGTCGGCTTTAAGGCACCGCGGGACACCGCGCCCCCGACCATGACATCCGCCAAGATCGTGGTGGCTGGCGGCTTCGGTGCGGGGAAGACGACGTTCGTCGGGTCGGTCTCGGAGATCGTGCCGCTGACCACCGAGGCGATGATGACCGACGCCAGCGTGGGGGTCGACAACCTCGACCACACGCCGGGCAAGTCGACGACGACCGTGGCGATGGACTTCGGCCGGGTGTCGCTGGACGCGGACCTGATCCTCTACCTGTTCGGCACGCCCGGGCAGCAGCGGTTCTGGTTCATGTGGGACGACCTGGTCCGCGGCGCCATCGGCGCGGTGGTGCTGGCCGACACGCGCCGGCTGGCCGACTCGTTCGCGCCGATCGACTTCTTCGAGGACCGCGGGCTGCCGTACATCGTCGGCATCAACACGTTCGACGGCGTGCTGGAGCACGACATCAACGACGTCCGCGAGGCCCTGTCGATCGACCCGAACATCCCGATCGTCCGGTGTGACGCCCGGGACCGCGAGTCGACCAAGCAGACGCTGATCACGCTGGTCGAGTACGCCATGCGGCAGTGGATCGCGCTGCGGGCGGCCAACGCGCGCTGACCAGCCCCGGGGCCCGGGGCATACCCGGGCCCGGCGCTGCCTCACGCACGGCGGTGGCGCAGCAGCACGACCTGGTCGTCGAACATGCGCGACTGCGCCAGTTCCAGGCCGAGCCGCGCGGTGCCCTCGGCGAACGGCCGCTTGCCGCCGCCGAGGACGACCGGGTGCACGAACACCTGGTACTCGTCGATCAGGCCACGCGCGGTCAGCGCGGCGGCCAGTTCCGCGCCGCCCATGAGCAGCAGGTCGCCGCCCGGTTCGGCCTTGAGCGCCGCCACCGCTTCGCCCAGGTCGCCGCCGAAGACGCGGGTGTTCCAGTCCGCCTTCTCCAGCGTCCGCGAGAACACGACCTTCGGCGTCTCCCGCCAGACGGGCGCGAAGGCGATGTCGTGCGGGTGGTCCGAGATCGACTCGGCCTCCGGCCAGTACGCGGACATCATGTCCCAGACCTTCCGCCCGTAGGCGAACGCGCCGGCGCGGGCGCTCAGCTCCTGCGAGTAGGCCGAGAGCTCCGGGCCCATGACCGGCCAGTCGAACTCCCCGTTCGGGCCTTCGACGCAGCCGTCGAGCGAAGTGTGGACCATGTAGACGATCTCGCGCATTTCCGTCTCCTCCTGTCGGGTCTGACACGAGGGGGTCGGAGCCGCGGAGGCGGACCGGACACGGGTGCCGGAAAAAGTTCTCAGTACTCGTCGTGACGGCGCCACCACGAGCTGGGCGCGTCGTCGCCGCGGCTCTCCTCTTCCCACGCTTCCTGACGGCCCAGCGGCGTGATGTCGAGGTAGCGGTGCGACGACAGGAACATCTCGCCGCCCCGGCCCGAGGTGAAGTAGGTGCGGTAGACGTCGTCGCCGTCGCGGAAGAACACGCTGACGCCGAAACCCCGTCCGACGCCGCAGTCCTCGGTGAAGTCGCTGCCGTGCGCGGACACCCACGGCACGTCCCAGCCCATCCGCGCCTTGTACCGCTCGATCTCCGCCAGGGTCGCCGGCGCGACGACCTTCAGCGTGACGTCGCGGGCGTGCAGGTGCGCCAGGTGCGGCAGGTTGTCGACGACCAGCGAGCAGCCGGGGCAGCCCGCCTCGTCGCCCGGGTGCAGCATGAAGTGGTAGACGATCAGCTGGCGGCGGCCGTCGAACAGGTCGAGCAGGCTCCGCTTCCCTTCGGCCGACTCGAACTCGTACGGCTTGGCGAAGGGCACCATCGGCAGCCGACGGCGTTCGGCGGCGAGGTGGTCCGCCGCCTTCATGAGCTCCTTCTCCTTGACGAGCAGCGCGTCGCGCGCGGCCTGCCATTCCTCCGGCGAAACGATCTCGGGCAGGGTGGCGGTCATCGGGCGTCCTTTCGTCGGATGAAGCCGGTCAGGTCGTCGAAGCAGGAGGTCCAGCCCTCGTCGTGGCCGTCGCGGTCGGCGGCGGTCGGGAAGCCGGTCTGGACGAAGGTCATCTCGGTCTTGCCGTCGAGGTCGGCGAAGTCGATCGTCACCAGGGTCTCGGTGCGCAGGTCGCCCTCGGTGTCCCAGACGAAGGTGAAGACCAGCCGTTCCGGGACGGCGACCTCGCGGTAGACGCCGTGCATCCAGTGCTCGTCACCCTCGGGGGAGCGGATGCACGCCCGCCAGGCGCCGCCGGGCCGGGTGGCGAGGGTGACGGCGGAGCCGGTGTAGCCGCGCGGGCCGAGCCAGCTCGCGAGCTGGTCGGGATCGGTCCACGCGGCGAAGACGAGCTCGCGCGGGGCGTCGAACACGCGGGTGATGGTGAGGTCAGGCATCGCCGGTCAGGCTCCTCAGGTGCTCCTCGAGGCGGTCGAACCCGTCGTCCCAGAAGCGCCGGTAGGTCGCGACCCAGTCGGCGACGTCTGCCAGGGGTTTCGCCTCCAGCCGGCAGGGCCGCCACTGCCGGGTGCGGCCGCGGGTGATCAACCCGGCCTCTTCCAGGACCTTCAGGTGCCGGGACACCGCGGGCAGGCTCATCGGGAACGGCTCGGCGAGCTCGTTCACGGTCGCTTCGCCCGCCGACAGGCGGGCGAGGATGGCGCGCCGGGTCGGGTCGGCGAGGGCCGAGAACGTGCGGCTCAACGTGTCTTTCATTTCACCATCCTGTTAATTAACGCACTCGTTAAATATAGGCCCGAGCTGGCCCTTGTCAAGGTTCTCCGGAGCTGCCCTGAGAGCCGCGTCACTGGTCCTCGGGTTTCCAATAGTAGGAAGCCAAAGTATTTTGGAGAGATGAGCAGCGAGCTGTACCGCCCCGTGCACCCCGTCCGGTTCGTCACCGCGTCGAGCCTCTTCGACGGCCACGACGCATCGATCAACATCATGCGGCGGATCCTGCAGTCGCAGGGCGCGGAGGTCGTCCACCTCGGCCACAACCGGTCGGTCGACGAGGTCGCCACCGCGGCCATCGCCGAGGACGTCCAGGGTGTCGCCATCTCTGCTTACCAGGGCGGGCACGTCGAGTACTTCTCCTACCTGGTGGAGCTGCTGCGCGAGCGCGGCGCCGGGCACATCAAGGTCTTCGGCGGCGGGGGCGGGGTGATCGTGCGCGAGGAGATCGAGCTGCTGCACTCGCGCGGCGTCGCCCGCATCTTCTCGCCCGAGGACGGCTACGAGATGGGCCTGCCGGGCATGATCAACTTCATGGTCAAGGCCTGCGACGTCGACCTGGCGGCCGAGGCCCCCGCGCTGGACAAGGTGCTCTCCGGGGACGTCGCCGCGCTGTCGCGGGTCATCACCCAGCTGCAGGCTTCGACGCTGCCCGGTGAACTGCTGAGCGGCATCACCGAGGCCGCGGGCAAGCGCGCCGTGCCGGTGCTCGGTATCACCGGCACCGGCGGCTCGGGCAAGTCGTCGCTCACCGACGAGCTGATCCGCCGCTTCCGCCTCGACCAGGAGGACAAGCTGCGGATCGCGGTGCTCGCCGTCGACCCGTCGCGGCGCAAGGGCGGCGGCGCGCTGCTCGGCGACCGCATCCGGATGAACTGCCTCGACGGCTCGCCGGTGTACTTCCGCTCGCTGGCCACGCGCACGACGTCGGGGGAGATCCCGGCCGGGCTGAGCGAGTCGATCCTGGCCTGCAAGGCCGCCGGGTTCGACCTGGTGATCGTCGAGACGCCGGGCATCGGCCAGGGCGACGCCGGGATCGTCGACTTCGTGGACGAGTCGCTGTACGTGATGACGCCGGAGTTCGGCGCCGCGTCGCAGCTGGAGAAGATCGACATGCTCGACTTCGCCGACGTCGTCGCGATCAACAAGTTCGAGCGCCGCGGCGCCGAGGACGCCCGCCGCGACGTCGCGCGCCAGCTCGTGCGCAACCGGGAAGCCTTCTCGTCTTCGCCGGAGGACATGCCGGTGTACGGCACGAGCGCGGCGAAGTTCAACGACGACGGCGTCACCGCGCTGTACCAGCACCTGCGCGGCATGCTCGCCGAGCGCGGCCTGACCGTCTCGGCCGGTACGCTGCCCCGCGTGGAAGGCAAGGTATCCACGGACGCGTCGACGATCATCCCGGGCAACCGGTCGCGGTACCTGGCCGAGATCTCCGAGACCGTGCGCGGTTACCACGCGAAGACGCAAGCGCAGGTGGCCGCGGTCCGCAAGCGCGAGGCACTGGCCCTGGCACGCGCCGAACTGTCCAAGGTGGACGCTTCGACCGACGCGCTGGACGGCCTGCTCGCCGCGGCCGAGTCCGATGTGGACGGCGAGTCGACAAAGCTCCTCGAGCGGTTCACGGCGCTGGCCGAGGAGTACCGCCAGGACGAGCTGGTCGTCAAGATCCGCGACAAGGAGCTGCGCACCCAGCTGTGGCGCGACACGCTGTCGGGCAACCGGATCCCGCGCGTCGCCCTGCCGCGGTACGCCGAGTCCGGCGAGCTGCTGTCGTTCCTGCGCCGCGAGAACCTGCCGGGCTACTTCCCGTACACCGCGGGCGTCTTCCCGTTCAAGCGCGACGGCGAGGACCCGGCGCGGATGTTCGCCGGCGAGGGTGACGCGTTCCGCACCAACCGCCGCTTCAAGCTGTTGTCGGCCGACTCGGAGGCCAAGCGGCTCTCGACGGCGTTCGACTCGGTCACGCTCTACGGCCACGACCCCGACACCCGCCCCGACATCTACGGCAAGGTCGGCACGTCGGGCGTGTCCATCGCGACGCTCGACGACATGAAGGTGCTCTACGACGGCTTCGACCTGACCGCGCCGAACACGTCGGTGTCGATGACCATCAACGGCCCGGCGCCGACGATCCTCGCCTTCTTCCTCAACACGGCGATCGACCAGAAGCTGACGGCGTTCCGCGAGGAGCACGGTCGCGAGCCGTCCGACGCCGAGGCCGCCGAGCTGCGCGAGTGGGTGCTGCGCAACGTCCGTGGCACGGTGCAGGCCGACATCCTCAAGGAGGACCAGGGCCAGAACACCTGCATCTTCTCCACCGAGTTCAGCCTCCGGATGATGGCCGACATCCAGGAGTGGTTCATCGAGCACGGCGTGCGGAACTTCTACTCGGTGTCGATTTCCGGCTACCACATCGCCGAGGCCGGGGCGAACCCGATCTCGCAGCTGGCGTTCACGCTGTCCAACGGCTTCACCTACGTCGAGTCGTACCTGGCCCGCGGCATGGACATCGACGACTTCGCGCCGAACCTGTCGTTCTTCTTCTCCAACGGCATGGACGCGGAGTACTCGGTGCTCGGCCGGGTGGCGCGGCGGATCTGGGCCGTGGCCATGCGCGAGCGCTACGGCGCGAACGAGCGGTCGCAGAAGCTCAAGTACCACGTGCAGACGTCCGGCCGGTCGCTGCACGCGCAGGAGATGAGCTTCAACGACATCCGCACCACGCTGCAGGCGCTCTGCGCGCTGTACGACAACGCGAACTCCCTGCACACCAACGCGTTCGACGAGGCGATCACGACGCCGTCGGAGTCGTCGGTGCGCCGCGCGATGGCCATCCAGATGATCATCAACAAGGAGTGGGGCCTGTCGAAGAACGAGAACCCGCTGCAGGGTTCGTTCGTCATCGACGAGCTGACCGACCTGGTCGAGGAGGCCGTGCTGGCCGAGTTCGACCGGATTTCCGAGCGCGGCGGCGTGCTCGGCGCGATGGAGACCGGCTACCAGCGCGGCAAGATCCAGGACGAGTCGATCCTGTACGAGCGCAAGAAGCACGACGGCTCGCTGCCGATCATCGGCGTCAACACGTTCCGCAACCCGCACGCGGGCGAGGAGGACGTCGAGGTCGAGCTGGCCCGCGCGACGGAGGACGAGAAGAAGTCCCAGCTGGACCGTCTCGCGGACTTCCAGCACCGCCACCACGAGGAGGCCCAGCAGGCCCTGAAGGCCCTGCGCGAGGCAGCCACCCGCGGCGGCAACCTGTTCGGGGTGCTGGTGGACGCCGCGCGGGTGTGCTCGCTCGGTCAGATCACGGAGGCGTTCTTCGAGGTCGGCGGCCAGTACCGGCGCAACGTCTAGCGGCGCACCGCGCTCAGCCGCCAGACCGGGACCAGGACACGGCCGTCGGCATCGGTGCCCAGCCGGTCCAGCTCGGCCGGATCCTGGTCCAGGATCGCCCGGACGCTCTGCCGCAGCTCTTCCGCCGTCATCGACGTCGTGTAGAGCGTCGGTTCGAGCGTCTCGATCGTCCAGTCCTTCCCGACGGTCTCGCGCAGGTCGGCCTCGCTGATCAGGTACGGCGCCGGGAAGCCCGCCGGCATGTCCGTCGAGAAGGCGAACAGGTGCAGCCGCGCGCCCGGGCGCGTCGCCCGCGTCAGCGCGTCGAGGTACTGACGCCGCTGGTCCTCGCTCAGGCAGTGGTACAGCGCGCTGTCGAGGACCGTGTCGAAGCGGCCTTCGTAGCCTTCGAGCTTCGTCGCGTCGGCCACGGCGAAGGTGACGCCCGGCGCGCGTTCACGAGCCTGCTCGATCGCCGACGGCGCGCCGTCCAGGCCGGTGACCCGCAGGCCGCGCGAGGCGAGGAACGCGGAGTTGTCACCCAGGCCGCAGCCGATGTCGAGCACTTCGCCGGTGAACGCGCCGGCGTCGGCCAGCGCGACGACCGCGGGCTGTGGCGCGCCGAGGTCCCACGGCATCTTCCGGCCCATCGGGGTGGCGCCCTGGTAGAGATCCTCGAAGTCGACGTCCCGCACGTCCATGACTACCCCCTTATTCAACGTATGATGAGATGACTCCATCGTGCACCCGCTGTCAACCCGGTGGTAGTCCTGGAGGCATGAAATTCGGGATCTCCACATTCGTCACCGACGAGGGCATCCGCCCGGACGTGCTGGGCGCGGCCCTGGAAGAACGCGGCTTCGATTCGCTGTGGCTGGCCGAGCACTCGCACATCCCGGTGAGCCGGGAAAGCCCGTACCCGGGCGGCGGCGAGCTGCCGCGCGTGTACTACCGCACGCTCGATCCGTTCGTGGCGCTCACCGCCGCGGCGACGGCGACGTCGGAGCTGCTGCTCGGCACCGGCATCGCCCTGCTGATCCAGCGCGACCTGATCCACACGGCCAAGGAGGTCGCCTCCCTGGACCTGATCTCCGACGGCCGCGCGCTGTTCGGCGTCGGCGTCGGCTGGAACCGGGAGGAGATGCGCAACCACGGCACCGACCCGAAGACGCGCGGTGCCCTGATCGACGAGCAGCTGGCCGCGCTGAAGGAGATCTGGACCAAGGACGAGGCCGAATTCCACGGCGAGCACATCGACCTCGACCCGATCTTCAGCTGGCCGAAGCCGGTGCAGAAGCCGCACGTCCCGATCTACATCGGCGGCGAGAGCGAAGCGGCCCTGAACCGCCTGGCCAAGTACGGCGACGGCTGGCTGCTTCGCGGCTACACGAAGTACCAGGAGGCCCAGCGCGTCCGCGGCTGGCTGGCGGACCAGGGCCGCGAAGACGTGCAGTTCGCGGTCTTCGGCGGCCCGACGATCCCGAAGGTGATCGACGGCTTCCGTGAGGCCGGCGTCGAGCGGTACACGTTCCTGCTGGACACGCTGCCGGAGGCGGAGACGCTCAAGGCCCTCGACGAGCTGGCCGAGGTGGCCGCGGCGCACCCCTGAGGCGGCGGCTACTTGTCCAGCAGCAGGTGAACCGACAGTTCGAGGCGGTTCGCGACGTCGGCCGCCGAGGCGCGGCGGGTCACCCAGGCCACCAGGTTGGCCATCCAGACGTCCGCGACGACGTGGAAGATGTCGCGGTCCGCCTCGGTCGGCTCGGCGATGCCCATCGCCTTGGCGAACATGTTCTCCATCAGCCGCCCGACCTGCTCGACCTCGGCGGCGGCGGAGGTGTCGGCGAACATGAACGCGCGCACCATCGCCTCGGTGAGGTGCGGGTCGCGCTGCATCATGCGGGTGTTGCGGCCGAGCACGAACATCAGCCGCTCGGCGGGCGTCTCGCCCGGGATGGCCTGGCGCTCCAGCTTCTCCTGCGCGCGCTCGAACTCGCGGGCCAGCCCCGAGACGAGCAGGTGGATCTTCGAGGGGAAGTACCGGTACAGCGTGCCGAGGGCGACGTCGGCCTTCTCGGCGACGGCGCGCATCTGGACGGCGTCGTAACCGCCCTTCGAGGCGAGCGCGAGGGTGGCGTCGATGATCCGGCGGCGGCGGTCGCGCTGGGCGGCCGAGCCGAGTTCGTCGGCCCCGATCGCGCTCAGGCCGTTGCCGCGGGCCTTGGTCTTGCCTGGCATCGGCATTCCCCTGTCCTTCGGAACTTGTTCCAGTTCAGGACGTAGATTACCTGTCCTGGCGAACCTCGCGACAATTGACCCACTGGCCGGAAAACTATAACACGTTCTACACTTGCGAGTAGTGTCCGTCACCCGCGAGGAGGCCCCATGCCGGTCGCGCTCACCGAGGAACAGCTCGCGCTGGCCGAGGCGATCCACGCCTGGTCCGCGGCGCACCACCCGCGAGCGGCGGTCCGCGCGGCGGAAACCGGGGCCGGCGCGGGCATTCCCGCGGGCTTCGCCGGGATCGGCCTCTTCGGCGTCGCGCTGCCCGAGGCGGCGGGCGGGGCCGGCGGCAGTGTCGCCGACCTCGCCGCCGGGCTCGCCGCGGCGGCGGAGGAACTCGTTCCCGGTCCGGTGCTGGGCACCGCGCTCGCCGGCCTCCTGCTCGCCGACGTCCCCGACGCGAAGGAGCTCCTCCCGGCCCTCGCCGAGGGCGAAGCCACCGTCGCCGTGCTGCTCGACGCCGTGTCCCTCGAGGACGGCGTCAGCGGGCCCGTGCCCGGGGCGCACCCGGGCGCCTGGCTGCTGGTCCCGGTCGACGGCGGCCACGTCCTGCTCGCGCCCGGCACGCCCGGCGTGACCGTCGAGCCCCTCGCCGCGTTCGACTTCTCGCGCCCGCTGGCGCGCATCCGGTTCTCGGGCGTCCGTGCCGACGTGCTCACCTTGCCGGCGGTGGACTCGGTGGCCGCGACCCTGGCCGCGGCCGAGGCGGCGGGCGTGGCGCGGCGGTGCCTGACCGTCGCCGTCGAGTACGCCGGGGTCCGCGAGCAGTTCGGCAAGCCCATCGGGGCGTTCCAGGCGATCAAGCACCTGTGCGCCGAGATGCTGTGCCGCGCCGAAGCCGCCGAAGCGCTGGCCTGGGACGCCGCTTCCGGGCAGCACCCGCTTTCGGTGGCGAGCGCGGCCGTCGTCGCCCTCGACGCGGCCGTCGCCAACGCCAAGGACTGCGTCCAGGTCCTCGGCGGGATCGGGTTCACCTGGGAGCACGACGCGCACCTGTACCTGCGCCGGGCCGTGGCCCTGCGGCAGTGGCTCGGCGGGGCGTGGCGGCGGCGGGCGGCGGCGCTGGCGCTGTCGGGGACCGAGCGCGCCTTGGGCATCGACGTCGGTGACGACCCTGCGCTGCGCGAAGAGGTCGCGCGGATCGCCGCGCTGCCTGCTTCGGAACAGCGGATCGCCTTGGCCGACGCCGGTCTGCTGACGCCGCACTGGCCGGCGCCCTACGGCCGCGGTGCCGATGCCGCGGAGCAGTTGCGGATCGACTTCGCGCTGGCGTCCGCCGGGGTCCGCCGCCCGGACCTGGTGATCGGCGCCTGGGCGGTGCCGACGATCCTCGAGCACGGCAGCGACGAGCAGCGCGACCGGTTCGCCCGGCCCACCCTGCGCGGCGAGCTCACGTGGTGCCAGCTGTTCAGCGAGCCCGGCGCCGGCTCCGACCTGGCGTCGCTGCGGACGACGGCCCGGCGCGTCGACGGCGGCTGGCGGCTGTCCGGGCAGAAGGTGTGGACGTCGCTGGCCCGCGAAGCCGACTGGGGCATCTGCCTGGCCCGCACCGACCCGGACGTGCCCAAGCACAAGGGCATCACGTACTTCCTGGTCGACATGCGTGCCGCCGGTATCACGACGCGGCCGCTGCGCGAGATCACCGGCGAGGCGGTGTTCAACGAGGTGTTCCTCGACGACGTGTTCGTGCCGGACACCGACGTCGTCGGCCCGCCCGGCGGCGGCTGGCGGCTCGCGCGGACGACGCTGGCCAACGAGCGGGTCGCCATCGGCAGCGGCTCGGCGGTCGGCGAGAGCGTGCAGACACTCGTGTCCACTTTGGACGCAGCCGCACTGGACGACGTCGCGCTGGACCGCCTGGGCGCGCTGGTGGCCGACGGCGTCGCGGGCTCGGTCCTGGACCTGCGCGCGGCGTTGCGCCGGCTCGGCGGCCAGGACCCGGGCGCCGAGTCGAGCGTCCGGAAACTGCTCGGCGTCCAGCACCGCCAGGACGTGGCCGAGTTCGCGCTGACGCTGGCCGGCCCGGCCGCCCTGCTCGCCGACGGCCCGGCCCAGCACGAGTTCCTGCTGACCCGCTGCCTGTCGATCGCGGGCGGCACGACGCAGGTCCTGCGGTCCCTCACGGCCGAACGCCTGCTGGGCCTGCCCCGCGGCTGATGCCCCTCGGCGCACGGGTGGGTTGCGTTGCGCAACGGTGCGAACGGTCCGTTCGCGCCGCCGAGGGCAAAACTGTCGGGGTCGTGTTCTAGCGTTGCGGTCGTGGAGTTCAGCGCAGGCACCCAGGCCACCTACCTCCCCGCGGACCCCCCGCGGCGCGGGGTGCTGGCCCTGTGGGGCGAGAACGTGGCCGGCGGGACCACGATCGAGCTCGTGCTACCCCGCGGGGCCAAGTTCGCGCGGACGAAGGTCGACGCCGAGCTGGTCCCGCTGGAGCGGGCCCTGCCGAGGCTGTTGTCGGTGGGGGAGGAGGCCGGCCCGGCGGTGGCGGCGTGGGCGGCGGCCGTCAACGCGGGGGTGAACCTCGTCGCGCGCGGCCGGCTGCGCCCGGCCGCGTCGCCGGGCGGGGCGGCGGCCTGGCGGATCGGCCCGCTGGACGCCGCCGACGAGGAGCTCCTGCGCGGGCTGGCCGGCGCCCTGCCGCCGGAGGCGTACGCGCTGCCGTTGACGGGGCTGAAGCGCATCCGCCTGCACTCGCCGGATTCCCTGGTCCGAGCCCTCTGGGACGCGACGGCCGACCTCCTGGTCCGCAGCCCGGCGGCCCCGGTCGGCGCGGGCGACCCGGCGTTCGCGGCGCGCGAGCCGGCGCTGCTCGGCCCGGACGGCGCGGCCTGGCTCGCCGAGCTGGAGGCCCGCGAGCCCCGCGGGGTCCAGGTGCTCCTGCGGATCAAAGGCCTCGACGACGACTCGTTCGCCGGGGTACTGGCGGTCCGCAGCATGGCGGAGCCCAGCCTGGTGGTGGAGGCGGCCACGCTGTGGGACGCCCCGGACGCGGTCCTGAACCGCCTCGGCGACCAGGTGGAGACCCAGTTGCTGCTGGGCCTGCGCCGCGGCGCGCGGGCCTGGCCACCCCTGGGCCGGGTCCTGGCCCAGGCCACGCCCGATTCGCTGCCGCTGTCCGACGAAGAGGTGGTCGAACTCCTCACCGACGGCGCCCGCGAGCTGGGCGGCGCCGGTATCGAGGTGCTCTGGTCGAAGGGCCTGTTCGCGGGCGAAGTGAAGGCTCGGGCGAGCGCCACCCAAGCGCCGGCGAGCGTCACGGAGGCGGAGTTCGCCCTGCGGTCGCTGCTGGAGTTCCGCTGGCAGCTCAGCCTCGGCGGAGAGCAGCTGACCGAAGCCGAGGTGGCGGCGCTGGCGGAAGCCAAGCGCCCCCTGGTCCGCCTGCGCGGCCAGTGGGTGCGGGTCGACCCCCAGTTGCTGGCGAGGGTGCGCGGGCGCACCCGCAAGCTGGAGGCGGGCGAGGCCCTGGCGGCGGCGTTGACGGGCGAGCTCGAGGTCGACGGCGAGCGGGTCGAGTTCGCGGCACCGCCGGCACTGGGCGGGCTGGCATCGCGCATCCGGGGCCGGACGGAGGCTTCGGTGGCCCCACCGGAGGGGTTGCAGGCGACACTGAGGCCGTACCAGCAGGCGGGCTTGTCATGGCTGGCCACGATGACGGGTCTGGGCCTGGGCGCGTGCCTGGCGGACGACATGGGGCTGGGCAAGACGATCCAGCTGATCGCCCTCCACCTCCACCGGCGCGACCTGGCAAAGTCCGGCGCGCTGCAGCCAGGCCCGGCGCATCCCGGCGAGGCGGAGCTTCTTTCCGGTGGCGGGCTCGGGCCGGTCGGTGAGTTCGTGCCGTCCCCGGCCGTGGGGCCCGGCGAAGCCGAGCTTCCTTCCGGTGGCGAGCCCGAGCCGACCGGCCAGGCCGTGCCGACCGCCGATCCCGAGCCCGCACCCGGCGGCCGATCCCCGTCGACCGGCGCTGCCCAGCCCCCGCGAGCCGCAGGCGGGCCGACCCTCGTCCTCTGTCCCACCTCCCTCCTCGGCAACTGGGAGCGCGAGTTCGCCCGCTTCGCGCCCGAAATCCCCGTCCGGCGGTTCCACGGCGGCCGCCGTCACCTCGACGACCTCGCTCCCGACGAGGTCGTCCTCGCCACCTACGGCGTCCTCCGCCGCGACCGCGAGACACTGTCCGAAGTGGACTGGGGCCTGGTCGCCGCCGATGAGGCGCAGCACGTCAAGAACCCGCTGTCCGCCACCGCCAAGGAACTGCGCAAGATCCCCGCGCAGGCCAAGGTCGCCCTCACCGGCACGCCCGTCGAAAACCGGCTCACCGAACTGTGGTCCATTGTGGACTGGACCACCCCCGGCCTGCTGGGCCCGCTCGACCGATTCCGCCGCACCGTCGCGCGCCCGATCGAACGCGATCGCGACAAGGCGGTCACCGAACGGCTGGCCGCCACCGTCCGGCCGTTCCTGCTGCGGCGGCGCAAGACCGACCCCGACATCGCCCCGGAGCTCCCACCCAAGACCGAGACCGACCGGTTCGTCCCGCTCACCGCCGAGCAGACCACGCTCTACGAGGCCGTCGTGCGGGAAAACCTGGCCGAAATCCGGGAAAAGGCGGGCATCGAACGGCGCGGGCAGGTGCTGCGGCTGCTCACCGAACTCAAGCAGATCTGCAACCACCCCGCCCAGTTCCTCAAGGAACCGCACGGCGCGCTCACCGGCCGCTCCGGCAAGCTCGCCGCCTTCGAAGAACTCCTCGACGTCATCCTCGACGAAGGCGAAAGCGTCCTGGTCTTCAGCCAGTACGTCCAGCTCTGCCGCCTGCTCGAGCGCCGCCTCAAGGACCGTGGCCTGCCCACCGAACTGCTCTCCGGCGACAGCTCCCCGGCGAAACGGCAGGACATGGTCGACCGGTTCCAGGCCGGCGAGATCCCCGTGTTCCTGCTCTCCCTCAAGGCCGGCGGTGTCGGGCTCAACCTCACCCGGGCCACCCACGTCATCCACTACGACCGCTGGTGGAACCCGGCCGTGGAAGACCAGGCCACCGACCGCGCCTACCGGATCGGGCAGGACAGGCCGGTCCAGGTGCACCGGCTGATCGCCGAGGGCACCCTCGAAGAGCGGATCGCGCAGGTCCTCGAAAAGAAACGCGGCCTCGCCGAGTCGATCGTCGGCGCGGGGGAGGACTGGATCACCGAGCTGTCCGACGACGAGCTCGCCGACCTGGTCCGGCTCGGGAGCGGGTGATGCCCCCGAGGCGGAACTTCGGCACGACGTGGTGGGGCCGCGCCTGGGTCGAGGCCCTGGAGCAGCGCGCGAAACTCGACCCGAACCGGCTGCCCCGCGGGCGCACGTACGCGCGCAAGGGCACCGTCAGCGAGCTGCACTTCGGCGCCGGCGAGATGACGGCGCGGGTGCGTGGCAGCAGGCCGACCCCGTACAAGGTCACCATCACGATGCGCACCTTCACCGACGGCGAGTGGGACAAGCTGCTCGGCGTGGTCGGCACCCGCCTCGGCCACGCGGCGGCCCTGCTCGACGGCGAACTGCCGGGCGCTCTCACCGAGCAGGCGCGCGAAGCGGGCGTCGACCTGCTGCCGGGCCCTGGCGACCTGCGGCCGCGGTGCTCGTGCCCGGACTCGGCGAACCCGTGCAAGCACGTCGCCGCGGTGTACTACCTGGTCGCCGACGAGGTCGACCGCGACCCGTTCACGCTCTTCCTGCTGCGCGGCCGCCCCCGCGCGGACGTCCTGGCCGAGCTGCGCGCCCGCCGCTCCCCGGCCCGCGGCGAGAAACCGAAGCTCCCGAAGCGCGCGGACGAGGGCCTGACCCCCCACGCGGCCTACGCGCGCCGCCCGGGCGCGATCCCCGCCCTGCCGCCACCACCGCGGGTGCCCGGCCCGCCGGCGGTCCTGGACCTCGACCCACCCCCGGCGACAGGCTGGACGGCGGCGGCACTCTCCGCACTGGCGGCCGACGCGGCCTCCCTCGCCCGCGACCTCCTGGCCGTCGGCCCGACGGCGGCGGAGCTGACGTTCGAGGAAGACCTGGCCCGCCGCGCGGCCGGCCGAACAAGCGCCGAAATCCCCACCCTGGCCACGGCAGCAGGAGTGTCCACAAGGGACCTGACCCACTGGGCCGAGGCCTGGCGCGAAGCCGGCCGCGGCGGCTTGGCCGCACTGCGGGAGGCGTGGCAGCCCGGGCCGGGTCCCCTCGCCGAGGCACAGGCGGTCCTGGCCGACGCGGGCCTGCCGGGCAAGCCGAAGATCTGGCGCAACCGCGTGACCCAGGGAGAGCTGCAACTGCGCTACGGCCGTGACGCGCGCTGGTACCGCTTCGTCCGCGAAGGAACGGAGTGGCGCCTCGACGGCCCACCTTCGGCAAGCCCCCTGGACCTCGTCTACTGACCGGCAGAACCTACCGGTGCTCGGCCTTCCAAGCGTTGTAGGTGAAGTCCAGGAACCGAGCCACCCCGCGCACCACGTGCGCCGAACGCACCGACGTGAACACGTCGAAAGCGTGCTGCGCCCCCGCCAACTCCGCATACGCCACCGGTTGCCGCGACTTCTCCCGCAGCCGCGACACGAACTCGCGTGCCTCGCGCACCGGGACCAGCGAATCGTCCCGGCCGTGGATCACGAAAAACGGTGGTGCGTCCGTCGTGATCCGGTCCAGCGGGGATGCCGCGATGTAGTCGTCCAGGTGGGCCACCGGGTCGCGGTCCGGGGCGAACACCCGGCGGGCGATCAGGCTCTCCAGCCGGTACTTGCTCGCCGGTGCGCCCGACGTCGCCGCGAAGTCGTACACGCCGTAGTGCGGTACGCAGGCCTGGATGCTCGTGTCCACGTCCTCGAACGACGGCTGCAGCGCCGGGTCGTTCTGGGACAACGCCAGCAACGCCGACAGGTGCCCGCCCGCCGAACCGCCCGTCACCGCCACGAACCGGGGGTCGCCGCCGTACGCGGTGATCGACGACCGGATCCAGGCCAGGGCCTGCTTGGCCGCGACGATGTGGGCCGGCCAGCGGTGGGCCGGGGAGAGCGGGTAGTTGATCGCGACGCACACCCAGCCGCGGCGGGCCAGGTAGCGCATCAGTGGCCTGCCCTGCTCCTCCTTGTTGCCGATCACCCACGCGCCGCCGTGGACCTGCAGCAGCACCGGGGCGCCCGAGACCGGCGAAGCCGGGCGGTACACGTCCAGCAGGAACCGCTTGCCGCCCGGGGCGTAGGCGATGTTGCGGTCGACGCGGACGTCCGGGGCGCCCATCCGGAACGGCAGCGCCAGCTCGCCCCACGGCAGGCCCAGATCGGACCGGCCCAGTTCCGAGGCGTAGTCCGCACCCAACGCCGACGTCAGCGCGTTCTCGATCTCCTCGCGGGCGCCGTGCCCGGTGCGGACCAGCGCGGCCAGCCCCGCTGCCGACGCGGCCGCCATCGCCAGGCCCGCCTTCGTCGACCGGTCGCCAACACCGTGGCGGGCCACGTGCAGCAGCGAATCCGCCGCCGTCAGCGCCAGGAACTGGGGCGCCAGCTCGCCGGTCAGCCAGCCGGCGAAGAACACCGGGATCGTCGTGGACCGCGCGCGCAGCGGGCGGAGCGCGTTGGCGGTGAGACCGAGCTGGACCGCGCGACGGATCAGGAAATTCGGCTGCACCACCGCGATGATACCGGCGAGTAGGGTGACGCGCCGCTCACCGGACGTGGCCTACCCTGGCGCCATGCAAAGACTGAGCGGCCTCGACGCGAGCTTCCTCTACCTCGAGACGTCGTCGCAGGTCCTGCACGTCTGCGGGCTGCTCGTCCTGGACGGCGAGACCGTCCCCGGCGGCTACACCTTCGCGAAGCTCCACGAGCAGCTCGACGAGCGGGTCCGGATGATCCCGGCGTTCCGCCGCAAACTGCACAACCCGCTCTGGAACCTCAGCCACCCCGTGTGGGTCGAGGACGAGGAGTTCGACCTCGACCACCACGTGCACCGCATCGGCGTGCCCGCGCCCGGCGACCGCGCCGAGCTGGCCGAGCTGTGCGCGCACATCGCCGGGCAGCAGCTCGACCGGGCGCGCCCGCTGTGGCAGCTGTACGTCATCGAGGGCCTCGCCGACGGCCAGCTCGCCGTGCTGCTCAAGATGCACCACGCGAGCGTCGACGGCGTCAGCGGCGCCAGCCTGATCACCTACCTGGCCGGCCTCGAGCCGGACGGGCCGATGCCCGAGGTCACCGGCCGGCGGAACGCTGGGCTGCCCGCGCCGCTGGACCTGCTCCGCTCCGGGGTCGAGAACGTCGTGAAACGGCCCGCCGAGGTCGCGCGGCTGCTGCCGGGCCTGCTGGGGCTGGTGCCGCGCTGGCTCGGCCGGGCGGTGCGCGGCAAGGGCATGCCGGTCCCGTTCACCGCGCCGCGGACGTCGCTGAACGGCACGATCACCGGGCACCGCAGCGTCGCCTTCGCCCAGCTCGACCTCGACGAGATCAAGGAAGTCAAGAACGCCTTCGGCGTCACCGTGAACGACGTCGTGCTGGCGCTCGTCGCCGGCGCTTTGCGGGAGTTCCTCGCCGAGCGCGGTGAGCTGCCCGAAGACCCGCTGGTGGCGACCGTCCCGGTTTCGGTGCACGACCGCACCGAACGCGAGCACGGCAGCAACAAGGTCTCGGCCTTCTTCGCCTCCCTGCCGACGCACCTGGCCGACCCGGCCGCGCGCGTGTTCTTCCTCGCCGAGGCCAACCGGCGCGCGAAGGACCATCACCACGACATCGACGCCGACATGCTGCAGGACTGGGCGCAGTTCTCGGCCGCGACGGCGTTCGGGCTCGCCGTGCGCGCCTATTCGGCGCTGCGCCTGGCCGAGAAGCACCCGGTGGTGCACAACCTGGTCGTCTCCAACGTGCCCGGCCCGCCGATGCCGCTGTACTTCCTGGGCGCGCGGATCACCGGCTTCTACCCGCTCGGCCCGGTCTTCCACGGCGCCGGGCTGAACGTCACCGTGCTGTCCAACGCGGGGAAGGTGCACGTCGGCCTGCTCGGTGCGCGGGAGCTGGTCAAGGACCTGTGGCCGCTCGCCGACGCGCTCCCGGACGCCCTCGCCGAGCTGCTCAAAGCCGCGGGCTGAGCACCACGACCGGGATCTCCCGCTCGGTCCACGCCTGGTACTTCGCGAAGTCCGCGTACAGCTCGACGAGCCGCGGCCACAGCTCCGCGCGTTCCGCGGCACCGGCGACCCGGGCGGTGACCCGGACACCCCGGCGGCCCTTGAGGTGGATGCGTGTCTCGGGGTGCGCCAGCAGGTTGCGGTACCACTGCGGGTGCCGCGGCAGCCCGCCCTGCGAGCCGACGATGACCACGTCGTCGCCGGCGCGCAAGTACAGCAGCGGGGTGGTGAACAGCCGCCCGGACCTGCGGCCGCGGTGCTCCAGCAGCAGCGTCGGCACCGGCTTGCGGAACCCGGCGCCCACCCGCCACTTGCTGCCGACGCGGCCGCCGGTCAGCTTGAACACGGCCACCTGCGCCTTCGCCATGTACTTCATGGCCTTCGCCGTCACGGGCGAGTCGAGGCCGTCGGGCTTGGCGTCGGGCAGGCTGAAGCGTCCCATCATGGTTTCCTTCCTCGGAGGGAGCCGACCGCGGCGAGCAGGGCGGGCACCCAGCGGTCGGCGGCCAGCACGCACGCGGCGTGCCCGGCCGCGACCTCGTAGGTGGCCGCGCCGGGGATCCGGTGGGCCAGCGACCGCTGGTGCGCGGGGGCGATGAACCGGTCCCGCGCGGTCACCACGACCGCGGCCGGCAGCCGCAGCGTGTGCAGCCACGGCCTCGAGTCGAACCGGCCGATCTCGTCGACGGCGACCGCGATCTCCCACGGCGTGGTCGACCGGAACTCCCGCAGCCCCCACCGGCGGTCGGCGAGCCGTTCGCGGGGGAGCGCGGCGGGCCCAATCGGTGCGGGCACAGCCGGCGGGGGCACGCGCTCGCGCAGCCGCCGCAGCGTCCGCCCGAACACCTCGAGGGCGACGCGCTGGCGCAGCCCCCGGCCGAAGTGGCCCGCGGTCGAGCACAGCACCAGCCCGGTAACACGTTCTGGTTCCGCGCGGGCCGCGAGCTGTGCGACCAGCCCGCCCATCGAGTACCCGGCGATCGCGAACCGGCCGATGCCGAGCGCGTCCGCGACCGCGGTGACGTCGTCCGCGCAGTCGGCCAGCCGGAACTCCGGCGAGCGGATGCCGCGGCCGTGCCAGCGCTGGTCGAACACCACGACGCGGTGGTGCCGCGCCAGTCGGGCGAGGGCCGGATACCAGGTCAGCAGGCCCGTGCAGGCCACCGAGTGCAGCAGGAAGAGCGCGGGCGCGTCCCGCGGGCCGATGTCGGTGACGACGGTCCGGCCGCGCCCCGGCAGGTCGAGCGGCACCGGGTCGGGCACGCCGGCGGTCGGTGGCACGGTGATCCGCCGCCGCCGCCTCCCTGCCATTGCGCCACCCCCGGGGGTTGCCGTGCCCACCCTTTCCGGTTAAGACTAGAACAGGTTTCACTATTGCGCCCGATCCGGAGGACAGGCGTGGACTTCGCCCTTGACGAAACGCAGACCGAGATCGCCGCACTCGCCGCGAAGGTGCTCGGGTCGCCGGACGACCCCTGGCGCGCCCTGGCGTCCTCGGGCCTGCTCGCCCTGGCCCTGCCGCCGGAGCTGGAAGGCGACGGCCTGGGCGTCGCGGAGGTCGCCCAGGTGCTGACCGAGGTCGGCCGGGCCGCCGCGCCGGTACCCGCGTACGCGGCGCTCGCCCTCGGCGTCCTGCCGATCGAGTCGCTCGGCACGCCCGCCCAGCGCGCGGAGCTCCTGCCGCCGGTCGCGGCCGGGGACGCGCTGCTCACCGCGGCCCTGCACGAGCCGTCGGCGCCGCTGACCGCCGAGCCCGCCGCGACCGCCCGGCCCCGAGACGGGAAATGGCTGGTCAACGGCGTGAAGACCGCCGTCCCGTACGCCGCGGGAGCCACCCGGATCCTCACCCCGGTCACCACCGCGCACGGCAGCGCCGTGTACCTCGTCGACCCGCGCGCCGACGGCGTCACGCTCGTCCCGACGCCCACCTCGGCCGGGACGCCGGAGTTCACCGTCCGGTTCGACGACGTCGCGGTCGAGGAAACCGACCTCCTCTTCGACCGCGGGGCGGTCGCGGCCCTGCACCGGTTCGCGCTGGCCGGCGCCCTCGCCGTCGGCGACGGCCTGCTGGCCGGCGCGCTCGCGCTGACCGTGAAGCACGTCGGCGAGCGCACCCAGTTCGGCCGCCCCCTCTCCGCCTTCCAGGCCGTGGCGGGCCAGATCGCCGACGTCTACGTGGCCGCGAGGACCGTGCACCTCGCTGTGACGTCGGCGGTGTGGCGGCTGGCTTCGGGACTCGACGCGGACGCCGAACTGGACGTCGCCGCCTACTGGTTCGCCGCTCAGGCCCCGGCCGCGCTGGCGACCTGCCACCACCTGCACGGCGGGGTCGGCGTCGACGAAACCTATCCGCTGCACCGGTATTCGTCGGCGGTCAAGGATCTCGGCCGGGCGCTCGGCGGGGCCGCGCACCGGCTCGGCAGGCTCGGCGAACGAGTGGCGGGGTGAACCGATGCACGTCGAACTGACTTCCGCGCAACGGCAGCTGCGGGCCGAGCTGCGCGACTACTTCGCCGGCCTGATCAGCCCCGAGGAACGCCGGGCGATGCGGCGCGAGCGGCACGGGCCGGTGTTCCGCGAGATCGTCCGCCGGATGGGCCGCGACGGCAGGCTCGGCGTCGGCTGGCCGGTCGAGTACGGCGGCCAGGGCTTCGGTGGGATCGAACAGCACCTGTTCGTCGACGAGGCCGCGCGCGCCGACGTCCAGCTGCCGTCGGTCACCCTGCAGACGGTCGGGCCGACGCTGCAGGAGTTCGGCACGGACGAACAGAAGTCCTTCTTCCTGCCGAAGATCCTGGCCGGGGAGATCCACTTCGCGATCGGCTACAGCGAACCGGAGGCCGGCACCGACCTCGCCGCCCTGCGGACGACGGCCGTGCGTGACGGCGACGAATACGTCGTCAACGGCCAGAAGATCTTCACCACCGGCGGCCACGACGCCGACTACATCTGGCTCGCCGTGCGGACCGCGCCGGACGCACCGAAGCACAAGGGCATCTCGATTCTCATCGTCGACACGAGCGACCCCGGCTACTCCTGGACGCCGATCATCACCTGCGACGGCGCCCACCACGTCAACGCGACCTACTACTCGGACGTCCGCGTGCCGGTGAACCGCCTGGTGGGCCGGGAAAACGCGGGCTGGCGGCTGATCACGACGCAGCTCAACCACGAACGCGTCATGCTCGGGCCGGCCGGGCGGATCGGCGGCCTGTACGACCGCGTGCGCGCCTGGGCGAGCGCGCACGGCCTGCTGGACCTCGCCGACGTGCGGGCCGTGCTCGCCGACGCGCTGGCCGTGACCCGGGTGAACGAGCTGCTGAACTGGCAGGTCGCGGTGTCTTCGGCGAGCGCGCCGGTGGGCGTCGCGGACGCGTCGGCGACCAAGGTGTTCAGCTCGGAGGCCATCCAGCGGATCGGCCGGAACCTGGAAGAGATCGTCGGGCGCCACGGCGACCTGGCCGATCCGGACACCGCCGAGCTCGCCGAATGGCTCGACGTCACCGCGAAACGCAACATCGTGCTGACCTTCGGCGGGGGCGTCAGCGAAATCCAACGGGAGCTGATCGCCTCGATCGGCCTGGGCCTGCCGAGGGTGCCACGATGACCATCGAAGAAGCCGCCGCGGAGATCGCCGCGCGCGGGGAATGCGCGCCGCGCCTGGCCCGCGACCCCGTCAACCAGGCCATGGTGAACAACTGGGTCGAGGCGATCGGGGACCGCAACCCGGTCTACACCGACCCGGAGTTCGCCGCCGCGAGCGTCCACAAGGGACTGGTCGCGCCGCCCGCGATGGCGCAGGTGTGGACGATGGGCGGCCTGAACGTCCCCCGCGGCTCCGACGACCCGCTGGGCCTGATGATGGAGCTCCTGGACGAAGCCGGGTTCACCTCCGTCGTCGCGACGAACTCCGAGCAGACCTACCACCGCTACCTGCGGCCCGGCGAGCAGGTCGAGGCGCGAACGCGGCTGGAGGACGTCGTCGGCCCGAAGAAGACCGCGCTCGGCGAGGGCTGGTTCGTCACCACGCGGATGACCTGGTACGTCGGGGACGAGGCCGTCGCCGAGATGATGTTCCGGGTGCTCAAGTTCCGCCCGCCCGCGCCGAAACCGCCGCCGGCGCCGGTGCTGCGGCCGGTGATCAGCCGGGACACCGAGTTCTTCTGGGCCGGCCTGCGCGAGGGTGAGCTGCGGATCCAGCGCTGGGGCGAGACGCTGCGGCACCCGCCGGGGCCGATGCCGCCCGACGGCTCGCTCGACACCAAGCCCGACTACGTCGTCTCCGGCGGCCGGGGGACCGTGTACTCGTACGTCGTGCACCACCACCCGGCGGTGCCGGGCAAGCAGCTGCCGTTCGTGGTGGCCCTGGTCGAACTGGAGGAAGGCGTCCGGGTGATGGCCGAGCTGCTGGACGCGGCCCCGGACGAGGTCCACATCGGACTGCCGGTGGTCGCCGCGTTCGTCAAGGTCGACGAGGACCTGACCCTGCCCGCGTGGAAGGTGGCCCGATGACCGTCACCGAAGGGACCGAGCTGCCGCCGCTGACGATCGAGGCGACGCCGACGTTCGTCGTCAGCACCGCGCTGGCGACCCGCGACTTCCAGGACGTCCACCACGACCGCGACTCGGCCGTGGCGCGCGGCTCGAAGGACATCTTCTTGAACATCCTCACCGACACGGGCCTCGTGCAGCGGTTCGTCTCGGAGTGGGCCGGGCCCGAGGCGCTGATCCGGTCGATCAAGATCCGGCTCGGCGTGCCCTGCTACGCCTACGACACGCTGACGTTCACCGGCCGGGTGGTGTCGGCTTCCGGGCGGGACGTCGTCGTGTCGGTGTCCGGTGTGGACAGTCTCGGTGAGCACGTCGCCGGGACGGTGGAGGTGACCCTGCCGTGACGCTCTCGGGCAAGGCGGCGATCGCCGGGATCGGCGCGACGGAGTTCTCGAAGGACTCCGGGCGCAGCGAACTGCGGCTCGCGGCCGAATGCATCTCCCACGCACTGGCCGATGCCGGGCTGACGCCGTCCGATGTGGACGGACTGGTGTCGTTCACCATGGACGGCAACGCCGAGATCGCCGTGGCCCGCGAACTCGGGATCCCCGAGCTGAAGTTCTTCAGCCGCATCCACTACGGCGGCGGCGCGGCCGCGGCGACCGTGCAGCAGGCCGCGATGGCGGTGGCGACCGGCGTCGCGGACGTCGTCGTCGCCTACCGGGCGTTCAACGAGCGGTCCGGACACCGCTTCGGCCAGGTGTCGTCGGCGGCGGCAGGCCAGGTCAACTCCTCGGGCGTGGACAACGCGTTCCACTACCCGATGGGCATCGCGACCCCGGCGGCGACGGTGGCCATGGTCGCGCGGCGGTACCTCCACGACTACGGCGCGACGAGCGAGGACTTCGGCCGCGTCGCCGTGATCGACCGCAAGCACGCGGCGACCAACCCGAACGCGTGGTTCCACGAGCGGCCCATCACCCTCGAGGAGCACCAGGCGTCGCGCTGGGTGGCCGAGCCGCTGCACCTGCTCGACTGCTGCCAGGAGAGCGACGGTGGCGTCGCGCTGGTCGTGACGAGTGTCGAGCGGGCGCGCGACCTGGCGCGGCCGCCGGCGGTGATCGCGGCGGCGGCGCAGGGGAGCGGGCCGGACCAGTACGTGATGACCAGCTACTACCGCGACGACCTGGCCGCGCTGCCGGAGATGGGCGTCGTGGGCAGGCAGCTGTGGGGCCAGTCGGGACTGGGACCGTCCGATGTGGACGTCGCGGTGCTGTACGACCACTTCACGCCGTACGTGCTGATGCAGCTGGAGGAGCTGGGCTTCTGCGGCCGCGGCGAGGCGAAGGACTTCATCGCCGACGGCGCCCTGGAGCTCGACGGCGTGTTGCCGCTCAACCCGCACGGCGGCCAGCTCGGCGAGGCGTACATCCACGGGATGAACGGCATCGCGGAGGGTGTCCGGCAGATCCGCGGCGCCGCGGCCAACCAGGTGACGGGCGCGTCCCGGGTGCTGGTCACGGCGGGGACGGGTGTGCCCACCAGCGGACTCATCCTGACGGGTGACTGAGTGTCACCTCAATGACGGCTGGTGCCCGGCCGGCGTGGGTGTCACGGTGGAGACACCACCCCACGACGGAGAGTGAGGCCGATGGTGGTCGACTGGGCGCTCACGGCGGTGTTCGCGGCGCTGGTGCTGCCGTGCGTGCTGCGCCTGGTCCGCCTCGACTACGCCCGGCTGGGCCACGGGGTACGCCACGGCGACCTCGCGGAGCTGCTGCTGGTGGTGGCGATGGTGGCAATGGTCTCCCCGGTGGGCGGCCCGATCCCGGCGGCGGGCTGGCAGGCGGTGCTGGTTTTGGCAACGGCTTGGTTCGCACTGGCCTGGTGGCGCGGCCGGTCGTGCGCCCACCACGCGTTGTCAGCGGCGGCGATGCTGTACATGGTGACGGCGATGCCCCACGGCGGAGTGGACCACGGACCATGGCTGACGATGTCGGCCATGGACGCCCGGCTGGCACTACCGGCGGTGGCGGTGCTGGCGGCGGCCTACTTCGTGGCGGACGCGGCCTGGTCGGGAGTGGCAGTGGTCCGCGGCTCGGCGGCCATGGGCGCCGGCGCCGCGTTTGGCTCCGGCGCGGGCTCCGGCCAGGCCTCGCGCGCGGTGTGCCGGGCGGCGATGGGGGCCGGGATGGGGTACATGTTGCTGGCCTCGGCATTGTGAGCGCAGCGGTTTGCGCGCACGGCACCGAGAGGTCCCCGGCCTGGGGGCCCCCGGATTTCACGTTACCGGAGACCACCGACAGTTTCGGGCGGTGCGGCAGGTCAGCCCGCGATCCGCCGCACCTCGCCGAGCGGGCTCTCGCCCGGCTCCGGCAGCCCCGCCGCCGGGTGGTCGGCCGTCCACTGGGTTGCCGCCGCTATGTCCTTCTTCAGCGCCGTGATCAGGTCCTCCGCCGAGGAATACTTCTCCTGCTCGCGCAGGTGCGAGCCCAGCCACACCACCAGTGTCTCGCCGTACAAATCGCCCGAAAACTCCAGGACGTGCGCCTCCAGCAGGCGGTACCCGTCCGCGCCGTAGTACGTCGGGCGGCGGCCGACCGAGATCGCCGCCGGCAACCGAGTGCCGTCCGGGCGGCCGATCCAGCCTGCCCACACCCCGTCGCCCAGTGAGCCTGCCTGGTCGGTCAAGGCGATGTTCGCTGTGGGGAAGCCCAGCTCGCGGCCGCGCTGGTCGCCCGGCTCGACCGTTCCCCGCACCACGAAATATGCAGTCACCCCACCACGGTAGCGGCTCCGGCAACCCGGCTCAGGGAGTGGACACCAGCACCGTGTCCGCCAGCACCGGCGCGTCGTCCCGCTCGACCGCCGACGTCGTCACCAGCAGCCGGTCGTCCGCACGCCACACCCGGATCCGCAGGGTTTCGCCCGGGAACACCACGCCGGCGAACTTCGTCGCGAACGACGCCACCCGCGCCGGGTCGCCGTCCAGGAACTCGTTGACCAGCACCCGTGCGACGATCCCGTACGTGCACAGCCCGTGCAGGATCGGCCGCTCGAACCCCGCCGCCCGGGCGAACGCCGGGTCCGCGTGCAGCGGGTTGCGGTCGCCGCAGAGCCGGTACAGCAGCGCCTGCTGCGGCAACGTCGGGACCTCCAACACGACGTCCGGCGCCCCCGAAGGCCAGGCAACCCGCTCCGAAGGCCCCCGCGAGCCGCCGAACCCGCCCTCGCCCCGCGCGAAGATGCTCGACCGGGCCGTCCACAAAGGATCCCCGGACGACGACGTGACCGCTACCTCCTGGACCACCACCGCCGCCTTGCCCTTGTCGTACACGTCGGCGATCCGCGACCGCGCCACCGCCTTCCCCGACGTCGGGATCGGCTGGTGCAGCGTGATCTCCTGCTTGCCGTGCAGCACCTTCGCCAGGTCGATCTCCACCCCGGGGAACGACACCGCCGGCGGGTCGAACACGCGCAGGTTGGCCGCGACCGTCGCGAACGTCGGCAGCACCACCAGGTCCTGCTCGTAGGTGTAGCGCAGCTCGTCCGGCCCGGCGCCCAGAGCCAGGTGGTACAGCAGCACGTCCGACGACGTCCAGGCGAAGTTCACCTCGCCGATCTCGGCACCGATCGCGACCGCGGGGTCGATGGGCACGCGGGAACTCCTATTCGTAGCTGATCGAGACCTCGTCGGTGACCGGCAGCGACTGGCAGGCCAGCACGATGCCGTCCGCCATGTCCTCGGCGTCGAGCACCTCGTTGTGCAGCATCTTCACTTCGCCCGAGACGACCCGGCACGCGCACGCGCTGCACTGTCCCTCGCGGCACGAGTACGGCGCGTCCATGCCCTCGTCCAGCAGCCGGTCCAGGAGCTTGCGCTGCCGCGGCCAGGACATCGTCCGCGTCGAGCCGTCCAGCGACACCGTCAGCGACGCCGGTGCCTCGTCGGAAGGCTCCTCGACGACCTCGACGGTCTCTTCGAACGGATTGCCGGTCAGCGACGTGAACTTCTCGACGTGCACCCGGTCCCGCGGCACCCCGAGCTGCCCGAGCGCCTCCCGCACGGCCGCCATGAACGGCGCCGGCCCGCAGAGGAACGCCTCGTGCGACGTGTACGCCGAAGCCAGCCCGCGCAGCTGCGAGACGTCCGGCAACCCCTGGACGCTCTCCAGCCAGTGGATGACGACCAGCCGATCGCCGTAGCGCTTCGCCAGCGAAGCCAGTTCGCCCGCGAAGATCACCGAACGCTCGTCGCGGTTCGCATAGACCAGCACGACCCGGCCGGAGCCGGTCTCCAGGGCCGTCTTGAGGATCGCCATCACCGGCGTGATGCCGCTGCCGCCCGCGAAGAGCAGGAAGTCCTCGTCGACCGACGACGGGCAGAACACCCCGGCCGGTGCCAGCACGTCGAGCCGCATCCCCGGCTGCAGCGACGAGCAGAGCCAGCTCGACCCGTACCCGCCGTCGGTGCGCTTGACCGTCACCTGCACGCGGTTCTCGTGCGGCGCGCTCGACAACGAGTAGCACCGCGCCACCGAACCGGTCTGTTCGCTGGGAATGCGGAGGGTCAGGAACTGCCCCGCGGTATAAGAAAAAGCCGCGGCGTGCTCGGGCGGGATCTCGAAGACCACCGACCGCGCGTCCGGCGTTTCGACGACGACGTCGGCGACCGTCAGCGTGTAGACCCGCTCAGCCATCGGCCACCGCCAGCGTGCCTTCGCGCACCGCGTCGCCGATGCTGTCGGCCAGCTTCGGGCACGTGTCGAGCAGCGCCGACGGGCCGTCCGCGTCCGCGAACACCGGGCAGCTGTCGGCGGGCCGGGACGTCCACTGGATGCTCGTGTGCTGGATGCTGTTCTTCTTCACCAGCACGCACGTCCCGCAGCTGCGGCACTCGTGCGGCCGCAGCCCGCCCGACAGGAATTCGGTCTGCTCGGCGGTGGTCACACTTCCGCCTCGGTCTTCTGCCGCGCCAGGTTCTCCGCGACCTCCGCCGCCCACGCCTCGTTCGCCTTCGAAGTGTCCACTTCGAACTCGAAGCGCCGGGTCATGTCCTCGGTGACGTCGGCGACGTCGACGTAGAACTGCTGGTACCAGCGGCGAAGCTGGTAGACCGGACCGTCCTCTTCGCACAGCAGCGGGTTGTCGATCTGGGTCTTGTGCTTCCAGATCTCGACGTCCTGCAGGAAGCCGGCGCCGATCCCGCGGGCCAGCTTGGCGGCGATCTTGTCCGCGTGCTCGTCGGAGATGCCCGGCGGCTTCCGCACCTTCATCCCGTACTGCAGCACGAACGACGTCGGCGTCACCGGGTAGTGGCAGTTGATGAGCACGCTTTCGATCTCGTAGCCCTGGAACGAGTTCACCAGCTTGTTGATCATGTACGACGGCCCGAAGTACGACGCCTCCGACCGCAGCAGGTTCTCCTCGCCGCCGTAGTTCGACGCCATGCCCATGTCCGGGCGGCCCTTGGTGTTGAGGTACTGCGTGGCGATGTGGCCCTCGAACACGTTCTTGAAGTACGTCGGGTAGGCATAGTGGATATAGAAAAAATGCGCCATGTCCACGACGTTGTCGATGATCTCCCGGCAGTTGGAGCCGTCGATGAAGATCTCGTCCCAGGTCCAGTTGCTCCACTCGGCGCTGTCGGCGGCCTCGATCCGCGGGATCGCCAGCTCCTCGGGCGGCGGGTTGCCCTCCGGGTCGTGCCAGACGAGCAGCTGGCCGTTGCGCACCTCCGTGGTCCACGACCGCGTCCGCGCGCGCAGCGGAACCCGCTTGGCGTAGGGGATCGAGACGCACTTGCCCTTGCCGTTCCAGCGCCAGTCGTGGAACGGGCAGGCCACCTCGTCGCCCTTGACGCTGCCCTGGGTGAGGTCGCCGCCCATGTGCCGGCAGTAGCCGTCGAGCACGTGCAGCTCGCCGGCCGAGTCCGCCCACACCACGAGCTTCGTGCCGAACGCGGTGATCGCGTGCGGCTTCCCGTCGCGGAAGGTCTCCGCCAGGCCGAGGCAGTGCCAGCCGCGGGCGAACCGGGTCGGCGGCTCACCGGCGTAGATGGTGCGTACCGAATCCTGCGTCATCGCTGCCCTCCCGTGGTCCCTCGATCTTCGTGCGCCAGCCGCGTCGCCGCAAGGTAGCCGAACACCATGGCGGGACCGATGGTCGCGCCGGGCCCGGCGTACGTCCGGCCCATCACGGCCGCGCTGGCGTTGCCCGCGGCGAACAGCCCCGGCACCGCCGAGCCGTCTTCGCGCAGCACCTGCGCGTGCTCGTCGGTGCGCAGCCCGCCCTTGGTGCCCAGGTCGCCCGGCACGATCTTCACCGCGTAGAACGGCGCTTTGTCCAGGGGGCCGAGGCTGGGGTTGGGTTTGTTGCGCGGGTCGCCGTAGTAGTGGTCGTACTTGCTGACGCCGCGGTGGAAGTCCTCGTCGACGCCGTTGCGCGCGAAGCCGTTGAACCGCTCGATGGTGGCTTTCAACGCGGCCGCCGGGACGCCGATCTTCGCGGCCAGCCCGGTGACCGAAGACGACTTCGCCGCGATCCCGGCCTTGAACCAGCGGCCCGGCAGCGGCTGGCGCGGCCCGATGCCGGTGAACATGTACCGGTCCTTGTAGCGCTGGTCGAACAGCAGCCAGGTCGGGATGTGCCGGCCCGGGCCGTCGCCGGGCCCGTACATCGCGTGCACGGCTTCGACGTAGGGCGCCGACTCGTTGACGAACCGCTCGCCGTGCGCGTCGACCATGATGCTGCGCGGCCGCGACCGCTCGGCCAGTGCGAACCACGGCCCGCCGGTGAGCGGCAGCGACGGCCCCCACCAGGCGTCGTCCATCAGGTCGAGCGCCGCGCCCAGCTTGAGACCGGCGGTGATGCCGTCGCCGGTGTTGGCCTCGGCGCCGACGGTCCAGTCGACGCCGATCGGCGCCCGCTGGTACTTCTCGCGCATCTCGAGGTTCCGCTCGAAGCCGCCGCTGGCGAGGATCACGCCGCGCCGGGCTTCGACGGTTCCCTCCGCGGTGACCACGCCGGTCACGCGGTCGCCGTCGACCTGCAGGTCGACCAGCGGCGTGTTCAGCCGGACCTCGACCCCGGCCCGGGCCAGGCCGACCCGCAGGCCGGCCGCAAGCGCTTGCCCCATGCTCAGCAGCTGCTGCCCGCGGAGCTTGCCGACGAGCCACTGCCGGCCCAGCGACAGCAGCCGCAGCGCCCCGCGCGGGTGCCGGGCGAGGAGGCTCAGCCAGCGGTAGTCGGCCTGGGTGATCGGCACGCCGAGCGGGGGAGCGCTGTACGGCGGTTCGAGGTGGGCCAGCTCGGCGCCGAGCAGCTTGCCGTCGAGGGCGACCGGCTCGACCGAGCGGCCGCCGGGGCGCCCGCCGGGCGCCTCGGGGTGGTAGTCGCTGTAGTCGCGGACCCAGCGGAACTCCAGCGGCGTGTGGTCGCAGACGAACCGCAGCACCTCGGGCCCGTGCGCGAGGAACGTGTCCCGCCGGCCGGCCGGGACGACGTCGCCGACGATCGAGGCCAGGTACTCGCGCGCCCGTTCGGGTGGTTCGTCGATCCCGGCGGCGCGCAGCGCGTGGTTGCCGGGCAGCCAGACACCGCCGCCGGAGCGGGCGGTCGAGCCGCCGAAACAGCCCGCCTTCTCCAGGACCACTACGCTCAAGCCGTTGTGGGCCGCAGCCAGCGCGGCGGTCATCCCGGCGGCACCGCTGCCGACCACGACGACGTCGAACTGCTCCGTCATGCCACCTCACTTGTAACGTGTTCCACAGACCGAGTACCCAGTTGAGAGCCGCTTTCGGTCACCATAGACGAGAACGTGTTTCAGTTCTAGGGTAGCGACCATGGACGCACTCGTCGCGGACGTGGTCATCGTGGGTTTCGGGGCGGCCGGCGCCTGCGCCGCCCTGGAAGCGGCCGACGCGGGCGCCGACGTCATCATCGTCGAACGCTTCGCCGGGGGCGGGGCCAGCGCGGTCAGCGGCGGCGTCGTCTACGCCGGCGGCGGCACCGGGCAGCAGCTCGACGCCGGCGTCGACGACTCGGTCGACGCGATGTACGCCTACCTGCGCATGGAAACCGGGGACGTCGTCTCCGAACAGACGCTCCGGCGGTTCTGCGAGGGCAGCCGCGAGATGATCACCTGGCTGGAGGGCAACGGCGTGCCGTTCGAAGGCAGCCTCTGCCCGTACAAGACGTCGTACCCGAGCGACGACCACTACCTCTACTACTCCGGCAGCGAAGCGGCAGGCGGCTTCCGCGACGCGGCGAAGCCCGCCCCGCGCGGCCACCGCGTCAAGGGGCCCGGGACCTCGGGGAAGATGCTGATGGCGCGGCTCAAGGCGGCCGTGCGCGCCCGGGGCATCCGGGTGCTGACGCAGACGACCGCCCGCAGTCTGATCCGTGACGACGCCGGCCGCGTCACCGGGCTCGTCGCCGACACCCTGAGCGACGCCCCCGCGTCGGTGCGGGCGCGGCACCAGCGCTTCGCGCAGTACGCGGCGAAGCCCGGGATCTACGTGCCGTCGTTGCGCAAGTCGCTGCACCGGCGGGTGGAGCGCTTCGAGCGGGCGCACGGCCGTGAGCTGCGGATTTCCGCCCGGCGCGGGGTTGTGCTCGCCGCCGGCGGCTTCATCGCCGACCGCGAGATGGTGCGCGAGCACGCGCCGGCCTACCGCGGTGGGCTCCCGCTCGGCACGTCCGCCGACGACGGTTCGGGCATCCGGCTCGGCATTGCGGCCGGCGGGGCGACCGGCGAGCTCGGCCGGATCTCCGCGTGGCGGTTCATCACGCCGCCGAGCGCGTTCCTCAGCGGGATCATCGTCGACGCCGCCGGGCGGCGGGTCATCGACGAGTCCCGCTACGGCGCCGCGGTCGGCGAGAAGCTCATCGAGGAGCACGGGAGCCGGGGCTGGCTGCTCGTCGACGCGCCGATCGTCGCCGAGGCGCGGCGGGACACGAGGGCGCAGAGCCAGTGGTTCCAGGCGTTGCAGCTGCGGTACCTGCTGCGGCGCGGCCGCGTCACCGGGACGACGGTCGAGGAGGTGGCGCGCAAGGCCGGCGTCGACCCGCAGGGGCTGCGCGCGAGCGTCGAGGCCTACCACGGCGACCGCGATCCGGTGGGCAAGCCCACCGAGTTCGTGCGGCGCCTGGACAACCCGCCGTACTCGCTCATCGACATCTCGGTGCGGCCGAACCTCGGCTACCCCACGCCGATGCTCACCCTCGGCGGACTGGTCGTCGACGAGGACACCGGCGCGGTGCGGAGCACGGCGGGGCAGCCGATCCCGGGGCTGTACGCCGCCGGCCGCACCGCCGTGGGAATCTGTTCCAGGTCTTACGTGAGCGGACTGTCGCTGGCCGACTGCGTGTTTTCCGGCCGCAGAGCGGGGATCAACAGTGCCCTGGCGCAGGGCGTTCTCGACAAAAACGAGAACGTGTTCTAGTCTTGCGGTAGTTGAGACTAGAGAGGAACTGCGCATGAGCGAGCAGGTGATCGCCGGGGTCCGGGACCTCCTGCCGGTCCTGCGGGAACGGGCCCAGGACACCGAGGACGCGCGCCGCGTCCCCGAGGAGTCCGTCAAGGCCCTGCAGGAGACCGGGTTCTTCAAGCTGCTGCAGCCGAAGCTCCACGGGGGTTTCGAAGCCGACCCGACGAGCTTCTACACGGCGGTCAAGCTGATCGCGAGCGCGTGCGGGTCCACCGGCTGGGTCGCCTCCATCCTCGGCGTCCACCCGTGGCACGTGGCCCTGTTCGACGCGCAGGCGCAGCAGGAGGTCTGGGGCGACGACCAGGACGTGCGGATCTCCTCCTCGTACGCGCCGATGGGCAAGGCCGAGGTCGTCGAGGGCGGCTACCGCCTGTCGGGCCGGTGGAGCTTCTCCTCCGGCTGCGACCACTGCACGTGGGTGCTGCTCGGGGGACCGGTTTTCAAGGACGGCAAGCCGGTCGACTTCTGCACCTACCTGCTGCCGATCGCCGACTACTCCATTGTGGACGTCTGGGACACGATCGGCCTGCGCGGCACCGGCTCGAACGACATCGTCGTCGAGGACGTCTTCGTGCCGCAGCACCGGGCGCTGAGCTTCATCGCGACGTCGAAGTGCAAGGTGCCGGGCCAGGCCGTCAACCCCGGCCCGCTCTACCGGCTGCCGTACGGTTCCGTGCACCCGACCACGATCACCGCGCCGATCATCGGCATGGCCCAGGGTGCCTACGACGCGCACGTCGAGCACCAGCGCAAGCGCGTGCGGGCCGCCTACGCCGGCGAACAGTCCAAAGAGGACCCGTTCGCCAAGGTGCGGATCGCCGAGGCGGCCAGTGAGATCGACGCCGCCTGGCTGCAGCTGACCCGCAACATCGAGGAGCTGTACGGGCTCGCCAAGCGCGAGGAGCGGCTGCCCGCGGACCTGCGGCTGCGCGTCCGGCGCGACCAGGTGCGCGGCACCGAGCGCGCGATCTCCGCGATCGACCGGCTCTTCGAGAACTCCGGCGGCCGGGCGATCCAGCGCGGCACGCCGATCCAGCGCTTCTGGCGCGACGCGCACGCGGGCCGGGTCCACGCGGCCAACGACGCCGAGCGCGCGTACGTCATGTACGGCACCGGCGCCTTCGGGCTCCCCGTCGAGAACGCGATGTACTGATGGCCGCTCCCGAAGGCAAGTACGTCCAGGCGGGCTCGCTGAAGCTGCACTACCACGAAGCCGGCGCCGAGCACGCCGAGACGGTGATCCTGCTGCACGGCGGCGGGCCCGGCGCGTCGGCGTGGAGCAACTTCGGCCGCAACCTGCCGGAGTTCGCCAAGCACTACCGGACGATCGCCGTCGACCAGCCCGGCTTCGGGCGGTCGGACAAGCCGACCGAGCACCCGCAGTACTTCCGGCACAGCGCGGACGCCGTCCTCGGGCTCATGGACGCGTTGGGGATCGAACGCGCGCACTTCGTCGGCAACTCGCTGGGCGGGGGCGCGGCGGTCCGGTTCGCGCTGAACCACGGCAAGCGCGCCGGGCGGCTGGTGTTGATGGGGCCGGGCGGGCTGAGCGTCAACCTGTTCGCGCCCGACCCGACCGAGGGCGTCAAGAACCTCGGGCGGTTCGCGGCCAAGCCGTCGCGCGAACGGATGGAAGCCTTCCTGCGCATCATGGTCCACGACCAGGCGCTGATCACCGACGAGCTGATCGACGAACGCTTCGCCGCGGCGAACACGCCCGAGTCACTGGCCGCCATGCGCGCGATGGGCATGTCGTTCGCGCAGCCCGACACGTACGAAGAAGGCATGCTCTGGCGCGAGGCCCACCGCCTGCGCCAGCGCGTACTCTTGATCTGGGGCCGCGAAGACCGCGTCAACCCCCTCGACGGCGCCTTGGTCGCTTTGAAAACCATCCCGCGCGCGCAGCTGCACGTGTTCGGCGGCTGCGGGCACTGGGCCCAGCTGGAGAAGTTCGACGAGTTCAACCGGCTGGCCCTCGACTTCCTCGGGAGTTCCTGATGGGCATCCGGTCACTGGGCTACCTCCGCATCGAAGCCACCGACATGGCCGCGTGGCGCGAGTACGGCCTCAAGGTGCTCGGCATGGTCGAAGGCAAGGGCGAGAACCCCGAAGCGCTCTACCTGCGCATGGACGACTTCCCGGCACGGCTGGTCATTTCGCCGGGCTCCGCGGACCGCCTCGCGGTCACCGGCTGGGAGGCGGCCAACGCCGGTGAGCTCGCCGAGATCCGGTCGCGGTTGGACAGAGCCTCGGTGCCGTACAAGGAAGGCACCCCGGAGGAACTGGCCGACCGCCGCGTCGACGAGCTGATCAGCTTCGACGACCCGTCCGGCAACACCCAGGAGGTGTTCCACGGCGTCGCACTGCAGCACCGGCGGGTAGTGAGCCCGTACGGCCACAAGTTCGTCACCGGCGAGCAGGGTCTCGGCCATGTTGTTTTGTCCACAAAGGACGACGAGGCGTCGCTGCGCTTCTACCGGGACGTCCTCGGCTTCCGGCTGCGCGACTCGATGCGCCTGCCGCCGCAGCTGGTCGGGCGGCCCGCCGACGGGCCACCCGCGTGGCTGCGGTTCTTCGGCTGCAACCCGCGGCACCACAGCCTGGCGTTCCTGCCGATGCCGACGCCGTCCGGGATCGTGCACCTGATGGTCGAGGTGGAGAACACCGACGACGTCGGCCTGTGCCTCGACCGCGCGATCCGGCGCAAGGTGCCGATGTCGGCCACCCTCGGCCGGCACGTCAACGACCTGATGCTGTCGTTCTACATGAAGACCCCGGGCGGCTTCGACGTCGAGTTCGGCTGCGAAGGCCGTCAGGTCGACGACGACAACTGGATCGCCCGCGAGAGCACCGCGGTCTCGTTGTGGGGCCACGACTTCTCGGTCGGCGCGCGGCCCCCGGGCGCATGACCTCCGTGGCGGTCGACCAGACCGAGTTCCGCAGCGTGCTCGGGCACTTCTGCACGGGCGTCACGGTCGTCACCGGCCGCGACGGCGACACCCTCGCCGGGTTCGCCTGCCAGTCGTTCGCGGCGCTGTCGCTCGACCCGCCGCTGGTGCTGTTCTGCCCGGCCCGGACCTCGCGCACGTGGCCGGTGCTGGCCGCGGCGGGCCGGTTCGCGGTCAACGTGCTGGCCGAGGACCAGCAGGAGGTCAGCGCGGTGTTCGGCGCCCGCGGCGAGGACAAGTTCGCCCGGTTCGGCTGGACACCCGCGCCGTCCGGCGCACCGCTGCTGGACGGCGCGCTGACCTGGATCGACTGTGCTTTGGAAGCCGTGCACGAAGCGGGTGACCACTACGTCGTGATCGGCCGGGTGACGGCACTGGGCGCGCCGTCGGACGCACGTCCGCTGCTGTTCCACCGCGGCCGGTACGCCGTCACCGAGCCGGTCCGCGACGCGTTCGCGGCCATGCTGCCCTGGCCGCGTCCCGACGACTGGCTGTAACCGGGATCGCTCCACCGGGTGGTTGTGCACGGATTCACAGGTGGGCCGCGTCCCATTCACGAGAGAAAGCCGAGCCTCGGCGCGCACACTGTTACCGAGAAGAAATCTTCCCGGGAGGAGTGTGTCGCGCATGCGTGGGCCCAGCGGACGGATCGCCCGGTTCGGGCGGCGGGTGCACCCCGGTCGCAACCCGCTGGCGCGCGCGGGCGACCGCGTCGAAGCCCTCCTGCTGCTCCTGGCCGTCGCCGGCGCGTTCCTCGCGATCCCGTTCGCGGCGGCCTTCGGCTCCGACACGTACGCGGCACAAACGGCCCGCGCGGCCCAGGAACGCGCGACCCGCCACCCGGCGACGGCGGTCTCCCTCGCGGCAGCGGCCGGCCAGCCCTACAGCACCGACGGCGCCGGCGCCCCGGCCGCGCAGGCCACGGTCCCGGCGGCCTGGTTCGACGCCCGCGGCGCCCGCCACACCGGCGACGTCCTCGCCGACCCGGGCAGCCCGGCGGGCACCCACGTGCCGATCTGGCTGGACTCCCGCGGCGAGCTGGCGGGCGAGCCCCTGTCGGCGGCCACCTCGGCGGCGGACGGCGTCTTCGCGGCCATCCTCCTGTGGGCGGCGATCACGGGAGCGCTGGCGGGCCTGTACGCGACGGCCCGGTTCGTCCTGACCCGCTTCCACGCGGCGGCCTGGGACCGGGCGTGGTCGCAAGCCCGCCACGACAGCCGCTTCTGAGCCCGTAACGCCATCCCGCCGCCGCACCGGCCCGGCGCCGGAACCGATCTGAGCCGTCACTTCCAGCGGAAGTGCACGAACACCCTGCCGAAGTTGTCCTTGTCCTTTTCGACCCGGTGGTAGAGCGCCTTGACGTCCTTGCGCTCGAGGAACCGCAGGACGTGTTTCTTCAGCTGCCCCGACCCCTTGCCCGGGATGATCTCGACCAGCGGGGCCTTCTTGGCCACCGCCTCGTCGATGACCGCCCGCAGCGCGCGGTCGATCTCGCCGCCGCGGTTGTAGATGTCGTGCAGGTCCAGCTTCAGCTTCACGCGTCCTCCCGGCCCCGGCGACGTGCGGCAGCGGTCGACACGCGTGATCCCACAGCCGACACGCGTGATCGGAGCGACGACACGGCGGCGCAGAGCCGTGTCGACCCTTCAATCACGTGGAGTTGCCCCGGTGAGGCGGACACGGGGTTTTCAGGCAGCCAGGGCCTGACGGTAGCTGGTTCGGGCTTCGGCGGGGGTGTTCTGGCCGATGGTGGAGTGCAGCCGGTTGTGGTTGTAGTAGCGCAGCCAGGTGAACACGTCCTGGCGCGCCTGGGCTCGTGTCCGCCAGATCGTGGTGCCGATCTCGGTTTTAAGGGTGGCGAAGAAGGCTTCGGCGACGGCGTTGTCGTAGCAGGACCCCACCCGCCCGACCGACGGGCGGATCCGATGCTCGGCGAGGGCGGCCCGGAACTGGCTGCTCGTGTATTGGACGCCGCGGTCGGAGTGAAACACCGCGTCGGGCTGGATGAGGCCGCGGGCGGTCGCGAGGTCGATGGCGTCGCAGACCAGGTCGGTGCGCATGTGGTCGGCCATGGCATGGCCGACGACCTCCCGGGTGTGCAGGTCGATGACGGTGGCCAGGTAGAGCCAGCCCTCGAAGGTGGGCAGGCAGGTGATGTCCCCGACCAGCCGTGTCCCGGGTTTCTCGGCGGTGAAGTCCCGGCGGATCAGGTCCTGAACCGGGGTGACCGGGCCGGCCGCAGGCCGGGTGGTGGTGCGGCGTTTGCGGCGGGTGATCCCGGCCAGGCCATGTGCGCGCATCAGCCGCTCCACCCGCTTGTGATTCACCACGATCCCGCGGCGGTGCAGTTCGGCGGTGATCCGCGGGACGCCGTAGGCACCCTGGTGTTCGGCATGGATCTCGGTGATCAGCCTGACCAGTTCGGCCTCGGCCTCCGCCCGCCGGGCACGGCCGGCTTCGGCGGCGACCCACTCGTGGAAGCCTTGCCGGCGCAGGCCCAGGACCTGGCACAACCGCTTGACACCGAACTCGGTGCGGTGTTCGGAGATGAACCGGTAGCGGTAGATCATCGATCCATCTCGCGCGCAAAATAGGCGGCCGCTTTCCGCAGGATCTCCTTCTCTTTCTGCAGCTCAGCGACCTGCTTCCGCAACCGCGTCACCTCCAGGGCCTCCGCCGGGTCTTCTGCCGGCGGCCCAGCCTCCGCCTCCTGCTTGGCGGTGTTCACCCACGCCCGCAGGGTCTCGTGATTGACCCCCAGCTCGCGGGCGATCTGCCGCAACGGCCGGTCACTCGAGTTCACCAGCTCGACCGCGTCACGACGGAACTGCTCCGGATACTTCGACCTGCGAGACATCAGGACATCCTCCCTCCAGACCACTGTCTGGAATCAAGGTGTCCGGCCCCACGGGGCAACTCCACACGCGTGTCGACCTCCTGATCACGCGTGTCGGCGCCGGAGTCACAGGGCCTGCCACCAGCCGTCCACCGGTGGGGGTGCGGCCGTGTCGATGCGCTCGCCCGGGCGGGGGATCGCCAGCGGGAGGTCGGCCTCCTTCGCCTCGGTCCACACGCGGTCGGCCGGCTCGCCCCACGGGTGCATCGCCAGCTGGAACGTCGCCCAGTGCACCGGGACCAGCAGCTTCGCCCGGACGTCGAGGCCCGCCGCGACGCCCTCCTCCGGGGTCATGTGGATGTCCGGCCAGTGCGGTGCGTAAGCGCCGATCTGGATCAGCGCCGCGTCGAACGGGCCGTGCTCCGCGCCGATGGCGGCGAATCCGTCGAAGTAGCCCGTGTCGCCGCTGTAGAACACCCGGTGCGACGGCCCCAGCAGGGCCCACGACGCCCACAGCGTGTCGTCGTTCGTGATGCCGCGGCCCGAAAAGTGCTGGGCCGGCGTCGCCACGAACCGGATGCCCGCCACCTTCGCCTCTTCGTGCCAGTCGAGCTCGATGATCCGGTCGGCCGGGACGCGCCAGCGTTCCAGGTGGGCGCCGACGCCGAGCGGGACCAGGAACGGCGCCTCCGACGAGGCCACCAGCGCGCGGACCGTCGCCAGGTCGAGGTGGTCGTAGTGGTCGTGGGAGATCACGACGGCGTCGATCCGGCCGAGCCCGGACAGCGGCACCGGCGGCTCGTGCAGCCGCCGCGGGCCGGCGAACGCCGCCGGGGACACGCGGTCGCTCCACACCGGGTCGAGCAGCACGCGGGCGCCGTCGAGCTCGACCAGCGTGGACGCGTGGCCGTACCACGTCAGGTGCAGGCCGTCGGCGGACAGCACCGGCTCCGCCGCGACCAGCGGCACCGCGCTGCCCGGTTTGCGCAGCTCACGGTGCTCGCCGAAGAACATCTCGCGGAAGATGGTCCGCATCGAGGCCGCGGTCATCGGGTGCCGCGGCGCCGCGTTGCGGAACACCTTGCCGTCGAACTGCGGCGAGGAGCGGACCCGCTCGGCCCGGGCGCCGGCGGCCTTCGCGCCGAACGCCGCGGGCAGGTCCCGCAGGGCCTCGATCATCTTCCTCATGTCCCCGAGTCTACGAACGGTTCCTGAGAGGGGCCCCAGCTTCGTGCAGGTGGGTGAGCGCCTGCCGGTAGGACTCGACCAGGCTCGTCTGCAGGTACGGGATGCCCAGCTCGGCGCAGTAGGCCTGGACGACCGGCTGCGCCCGCCGCAGGTGCGGCGACGGCATGCTCGGGAACAGGTGGTGCTCGATCTGGTAGTTGAGCCCGCCGAGGGCGACGTCGGTGACGAGGCCGCCGCGGACGTTGCGCGACGTCAGCACCTGCTTGCGGAGGAAGTCGAGCTCGGGGCGCCCGGTCAGCGTCGGCATGCCCTTGTGGTTGGGCGCGAAGATCGATCCCATGTAGACACCCCACAGTCCCTGGTGGACGGCGAAGAACAGCAGCGCCATGCCGGGGGAGAGCACGGTGAACAGCGCACCGAGGTACAGGCCGAAGTGCCCGGCGAGCAGCGCGGCTTCCACGCCGCGGTAACGCAGCCCCGGCCTGCGGGCCGCGCGGATGCCGGACCAGTGCAGGTTGAGGCCTTCGAGGGTGAGCAGCGGGAAGAACAGGAACGCCTGGTACCGCCCGACGAACCGCGCGACGCCGCTCGCGTGGCGGGCCTGGTCCTTCGACCACACGAGGATGTCCGGGTCGACGTCCGGGTCGAGCTCCTCGTGGTTCGGGTTGGCGTGGTGGCGGGTGTGCTTGTCCATCCACCAGCCGTAGCTCATCCCGATCCCGAGGTTCCCGGCGAGCATCCCGGCGATCTCGGCAGGCCGCCGTCGCCGGAAGACCTGCTTGTGCGCGAGATCGTGCGAGAGCAGGGCGATCTGCCCGAACATGACAGCCATGAAGGCCGCGACGGCGAGCTGCCACCAGGAGTTCCCCAGCAGGGCGAAGGCGACCCAGCCGGCGGCGAACAACCCGGTGACGACGGCGATGCGGGCGGTGTAGTAGCCGGGACGGCGGTTCATCAGGCCGGCGGCGGAGATGCGGTGGCTCAGCCGGGCGAAGTCGCTGCCGGTGCTGATCTCTGTCGTGGTCACCCACCCGAGTCTTCGCGGTAGGGGGGCCTCGCCGGAACCCGGACCGCACCAGGCAATTTGCGGGGGCCCGCCCTACCACGGCGTCTGGTATACGCGTCAGCCGACGTACTCCGCGAGGTGCTTCCCGGTCAGCGTCTTCTTCCGCGCCTTCACCAGCTGAGCAGGCGTCCCCTCGAACACGATCTTCCCGCCGTCGTGGCCGGCGCCCGGGCCCAGGTCGACGATCCAGTCCGCGTGGGCCATCACCGCCTGGTGGTGCTCGATGACGATCACCGACTTGCCCGCGTCCACCAGCCGGTCCAGCAGGCCCAGCAGCTGCTCGACGTCGGCCAGGTGCAGGCCAGCCGTCGGCTCGTCCAGGACGTACACGCCGCCCTGCTCCGCCATGTGCGTCGCCAGCTTGATGCGCTGCCGCTCGCCGCCGGACAGGGTCGTCAGGGGCTGGCCCAGTGTCAGGTAGCCGAGGCCGACGTCGGACAGGTGCGTCAGGATCTTGTGCGCCGCCGGCAGCGCGGCGTCGCCGGACGAGAAGAAAGCCTGCGCCGCGGACACCGACATGCCCAGCACCTCGCTGATGTCGCGGCCGCCGAAGGTGTACTCCAGCACCTCGGCGTTGAACCGCTTGCCCTCGCACACCTCGCACGGTGTCGCGGTGCCCGCCATGATCCCCAGGTCCGTGTAGACCACGCCGGCGCCGTTGCAGTTCGGGCACGCGCCTTCGGAGTTCGCGCTGAACAGCGCCGGCTTCACGCCGTTGGCCTTGGCGAACGCCTTGCGGATCGGCTCCAGCAGGCCCGTGTACGTCGCCGGGTTGCTCCGGCGGGAGCCGCGGATGCCCGTCTGGTCGACCGTCACCACGCCCTCGCCGCCGGACACCGAGCCGTGGATCAGCGAGCTCTTGCCCGAGCCCGCCACCCCGGTCACGACGACCAGCACGCCCAGCGGGATGTCGACGTCGACGTCCTGCAGGTTGTGCGTCGACGCCCCGCGCACCTCGAGGAAGCCCGACGGCGTGCGCACCGACGGCTTCAGCGACGCGCGGTCGTCCAGGTGCCGCCCGGTCAGCGTGCCGCTGGCCCGCAGACCGTCCACAGTGCCCTCGAAGACGATCTCGCCGCCCTCGGTGCCGGCGCGCGGGCCGAGGTCGACCACGTGGTCGGCGATCGCGATCGCCTCCGGCTTGTGCTCCACGACCAGCACCGTGTTGCCCTTGTCGCGCAGCTGCAGCAGCAGGTCGTTCATGCGCTGGATGTCGTGCGGGTGCAGGCCGATCGTCGGCTCGTCGAAGACGTACGTCACGTCGGTCAGCGACGACCCGAGGTGCCGGATCATCTTGGTGCGCTGGGCTTCCCCACCCGAGAGTGTCCCGGATGGACGGTCGAGCGAGAGGTAGCCGAGGCCGATCTCGACGAACGAGTCGAGCGTGTGCTTCAGCGCGTCCAGCAGCGGCGCGACCGACGGCTCGGACAGCTTCGCCACCCACGCGGCGAGGTCGCTGATCTGCATCGCGCACGCGTCGGCGATGCTGAGCCCGTCGATCTTCGACGACCGCGCCTCCGCCGACAGCCGCGTGCCGTCGCAGTCTGGGCAGGTCTGGAACGTCACCGCCCGCTCGACGAACGCGCGGATGTGCGGCTGCATCGCGTCGACGTCCTTGGAGAGGAAGGACTTCTGGATCGACGGCACCAGCCCGGAGTAGGTCAGGTTGATGCCCTCGACCTTGATCTTCGTCGGTTCCTTGTAGACCAGGTCGGCGAACTGCTTCTTGGTGTACTTCTTGATCGGCTTGTCCGGGTCGAAGAAGCCGGAGCCGCGGAAGATGCGGCCGTACCAGCCCTCCATGCTGTAGCCCGGGATCGTGATCGCGCCTTCGTTGAGGGACTTGTTCTCGTCGAACAGCGCGGTGAGATCGATGTCGTTGACCTTGCCGCGGCCCTCGCAGCGCGGGCACATGCCGCCGGTGATGCTGAAGCTGCGGCGCTCCTTGATCTGCCGGCCACCCTTTTCGATGGTGACCGCGCCGGCGCCGCTGATCGAGGCGACGTTGAACGAGAACGCCTGCGGCGAACCGATGTGCGGGGTGCCGAGCCTGCTGAACAGGATGCGCAGCATCGCGTTCGCGTCGGTGGCGGTGCCGACCGTGGAGTGCGGGTTGGCGCCCATCCGCTCCTGGTCGACGATGATCGCGGTGGTGATCCCGTCGAGGACGTCGACGTCGGGTCTGGCCAGCGTCGGCATGAACCCCTGCACGAAGGTGCTGTAGGTCTCGTTGATCAGCCGCTGCGACTCGGCGGCGATCGTGCTGAACACCAGGGAGCTCTTGCCGGAGCCGGAGACCCCGGTGAACACCGTCAGGCGCCGCTTGGGCAGCTCGACGCTGACGTCCTTGAGGTTGTTCACGCGCGCGCCGTGGACGCGGATCAGGTCGTGGCTGTCGGCGACGTGCGGTGCGTTCTTCCTCGTGGGCTTGCTCATCGGGGTTCTCCAGCTTTCGTTCGGGTCAGCGCACTTCTTGGATGCGGACGAGGTTTCCGGCGGGGTCGCGGAAGGAGCAGTCGCGGATGCCCCACGGCTGGTCGGCCGGCTCCTGGACGACCTCGGCGTCACCGGCCTGCACCCGCTCGAAGGTGGCGTCCAGGTCGTCGGTGGCCAGGTTGACCGCGGCGAAGGTGCCCTTGGCCATCATCTCCGTGATCGTCCGGCGTTCCTCTTCGGACAGGTCCGCGTAGGCCGCGCCGGTCGGCTGCAGCACGAGCGAGGTGTCGGGCTGGCCGGGCAGGCCGATCGTGAGCCAGTGCTGGCCGCCGTAGTCGACGTCGTTGCGCACCTCGAACCCGAGGGTGTCGCGGTAGAAGGCCAGCGAGGCTTCGTGGTCGTGGTGGGGGAGGAAGGTCTGGTGAATGGTGAGGTTCATGGGAATCACGCTACTTTCGAGCGCGCTGCCGGGGCTTCTCGATTCCTGATCGCTTCGGCGGCCCGCCGGTAATCGTGCGGCGAAAGGCCGTAAGCGTCCTGGAAACGGCGGACGAACACCGCGACGGGCAGGCCGGCAATGCACGCGAGCGCCTCGACGTCCAAGGGTTGTGCGTATTCGGTGTCGATGCGGTCGCGGACGCGGCGCAGCAATACCAGCTCGCGGAAATGGTGGTGCGCGGCGACCTTCAGGCCGAGACACATGACGGAGTCCCTTCGTGGGTGCGCCGCCCGAGCACCGCCCGGGCCGCGATCGGGAGCAGCAGGAGGGTCAGCACGCCGGACAGCACGAGACCGCCCGTGCTGCCGGTGAGTTCGATCAGGGGCCCGCCCAGGGCCAGCCCGAGCGGGGCGGCCACCGTGGCGCCGGTCGTCCACAGCGTGACGACCTGCTGCTGCTCCCCGGGGGCGAGCCCGGACTGCAGGAAGCTGTACGCCACCGGCGTGAACGGCGCGTACACCAGCCCGCCCAGGCCGAAGACGAGCAGGGCCACGGTGAGGTCGCCGGTGACGGCGAGCGCGATCGGGCACAGCGCCCAGAGGCCGATGATCGCGACGAGCAGCGGCCGCTGCGGCAGGTTCCGCAGCCGGCTGACGAGCGCGGCGCCGAGGAACGCGCCGACCCCGAGCGCACCCCACAGCATCCCCAGACCGGACGCGCCGGCGTGCAGCGAGCCGCTCACGTACAGCGGGAGCGCCACTTCGACCGGCATGTACAGGAAGTTGAAGAAGAACTCGACGACCAGCAGCCGCGCGGCGACCGGGCGGCGGCGCAGGATCCGCCAGCCCGATTCGTGGGTGCCGCCGTCGCGCAGCGCGTCCCGGCTCTCGGTGCCGCGGGGCACGCACGCGAGCGTCGCGGCCAGCAGGATCAGCGCCCCGCCCGCGTCGACGAAGAGCGCGAAGCCCGCGCCGGCGGTCGCCACGACCACCCCGCCGAGCACCGGGCCGGCGATGTAGAGCGCGAACGTCGTGTTGAGCCCGAGCAGGCCGTTGACCGAGAACCGGCCGGCCTCGCCCGCGGCCGACGTCGCCAGCAGGCGGCGGCTGCTCGACCCGGCCAGCCGGAAGGTCGCGCCGAAGAACAGCCCGGCGATCAGCACCGGCAGGATGAGCCTGCCGGTGACGGCCAGGACGCCGAGGACGGCGAAGGTGCCCGACCGCAGCACGCAGTCGGCGACGAGCAGCGTGCGCGGCCGGAGGCGGACCCGGCCGAGGCCGATGGCCAGTGCCAGCACGGTGGACAGGACGAACGGCGCGGCCTCCACGACCCCGATGGCGATCGCTTTCGGGACGTCGCCGTGCAGGGAGAGCGTCTGCACGGGCATGGCCACCAGGAGCATGCCGGTGCCGATGTTGGCGAGCAGGTCGCCCAGCAGGAGCCCGGCGATCCGCCGGTCGCGCAGTACCTCGCGGTAGCCGAGTGCTGTCGTGGTCAGCGCAGTTCCTGGATGCGCAGGAGGTTGCCCGCCGGGTCGCGGAAGGAGCAGTCGCGGATGCCGTAGGGCTGGTCGACCGGCTCCTGGACGACCTCGGCGCCGCCGGCTTCGAGCTTGGCGAACAGCGCGTCGAGGTCCTTGGTCGCGAGGTTGACCGACGCGTAGGTGCCCTTGGCCATCATCTCGGCGATCATGCGGCGTTCGTCGTCGGTCAGGCCCGGCGTCGCGGCCACCGGCGTCAGCACGATCGAGGTGTCGGGCTGGTTCGGCGGCGCGACGGTGATCCACTGCATGTCGCCGTACTTGACGTTCTGCCGGACCTCGAAGCCGAGGAGGTCGCGGTAGAAGGCGAGCGAGGCTTCCGGGTCGGTGTGCGGGAGGAAGCTCGAGTGAATGGTGACGTCCATGGTGGTCACACTATGTGGCCGCCGACGGCCGCGCTTCTCGATTCCTGATCGGTCTGGTGACCTGCTTGGCCACGCACGGCGGCAGCCCGACGGTGGCCTCGGCCTGCTGCTCCCGGTAGACGCTCGGCGGCATCCCGACCAGCTCGGCGAACCGGGTGCTGAAGGTGCCGAGCGACGAGAAGCCGACGGTGAAGCACACCTCGGTGACGCTCTGCTCGCCCTTGCGGAGCAGGGCCATCGCCCGCTCGATCCGCCGCGTCATGAGGTACGAATATGGTGACTCTCCGTAGGCACGCCGGAACTGCCGGCTGAGGTGCCCGGCGGACATGTTCACGCCACGGGCCAGCGCCTCGACGTCGAGCGGCTGCGCGTACTCCCGGTCGATCCGGTCGCGGACCTTGCGCAGCAGCGCGAGGTCGCGCAGGTACTGCGCCGTGGCGGCGGTGCTGGTCACGGATGAATCCTGCCATATCGGGCGGGATCGAATGTCATGAAAGAGTCGTTCATGACGCCTGACGCCATGAACGACTCTTTCATGACATTCGGTGGCGGGTGAGCCGTCCCGGGGGTTCCCGTGCCCCCGGGACGGCCGTGCACCGGTGCTGCTTGACCGTGGAGCTCCTTCCGGCGGCATACCCTTCCGCCGGAACGACCTCCACGGCCCGTGCGCCGCGGCGGAGTGACCCACCGTGGCGCTCGACCCCGGGCCCCCGCCCGGTGCGCCGGAAGAAGGTCACCCCGGGGGCGTCGGGTTCCCTCGGGATGACCTTCTCCTGGCCCGCCGGGCGCTCGGTCTGGCGACCCCGACCGGGGTTCTACGGACGCGAGGCGGGCTGGGGGACGTTTGGGGCCGGCCACCACACCACCCAGCCGCGGAGGGGGCGTGGTGGCCGGCAAGGGGACGGAGGCCGCCGCGCGCAGCCCCGTCCCGGCTTTTCTCTACCTCCCCATCGGGATGGCCATGGTCGGCAGCGCCGCGCCGGGCTGCGCGGCGAACGCCGTGGTCGGCGGGGCCGGCAGGGACTGCGCGGGGAACGCCGTCGTCGGGATGTCGTTGGCGAACTCGCTCTCGAACTCGCGCTCGAAGGCCTGGTGGTCGAAGCCGCTGTCGAACTCCGGCGGCACGTCGGCCGCCAGCGCGGCGAGCGACGGCTCGACCGTGGGCACCTCGGGCACCTCCGCGACGGGCGCGGGCTCCGGCTCCGGCACGTAGTCGGGCGCGGGGAGACGCCGGTCCAGCTCGAGCATCCAGTCGAGCATCGCCCGCGGCTTGTTCCAGCACGAGACGCCGATGAGCCTGCCGTCGCGGACGAAGCCGGTGATGCCGTCGGCCAGCGACACGGTGTCCTCGGCCAGCGACGGCATCCCGCACATCTGCAGCCGCGTGTCGTACAGCGTCGACCAGGCGCGGGGGAGCGGGGTGAACGGCACGGCGCTGGAGCGGCCCGCGAGCAGGTTGTCCGCCGCGTGCCGGGCCGACTCGACGGCGTTGATCCAGTGCTCGACCCGCCGCGGGGTCTCGTCGAAGCGCAGGTTCGGCCAGCGCGCGATGTCGCCGGCGATGACGACGTCGGAGGCGCCCTCGGCGAACAGCTTCGAGTCGCAGAGGACGCCGTCGCTGATGTCGAGGCCGGAGCCGCGCATCCAGTCGACCGACGGGACGCTGCCGATGGCGAGCACGACGACGCTGGCGACCAGCAGCTGGTTGTTCGTCAGGTGCAGCCCGACGGTGTCCTTCGTGCTGATCCAGTGCCGGACTTCGCTGCGCATCGCCAGGTTCGCGCGGTGCTCGTGGTGCTCCTCGACGATGCCGCTGGAGACGGCCTCGCCGAAGCGGTGCAGCGGCGCCTTCGCGTGCCCGATCAGGGTGACGTCCCGGCCGATGTGCCGCATGCTCGCGGCGAACTCGTTGCCGATCAGGCCGGCGCCGATCACGACGGCCGGTTTCTTGCTCGCGTTGAGGCAGCGCCGCACGGCCATCGAGTCCTCGACCGTGCGCAGGATCCGCACCCGCGGGTCGTGCCGCGGCGCCCCGGGCAGGTGCCGCGGGTAGACGCCGGTCGCGGCGATCAGGCCGTCGTACCAGAGGGATTCGCCGCCGGGCAGGTGCACGACCCGCTCGGTGGTGTCGAGGTGCGTGACCCGTGCCCCGAGCCGCCAGTGCACGTCGAGGTCCGGCAGGTAGTGCGAAAGGCCCACGTCGCTGGGCCGTTCGGTCCCCATCACCAGCGCCTTGGAGACCATCGGCCGGTGGTAGGGCCGCCGGGCCTCGTCACCGATCAGCACGATCTCGCCGTCGAACTTCTGTTCCCGGAGGCGTTCCGCGGCACGCAGCCCGGCGACGCCCGCACCGACGATGACGATCCGGTCGCCGTCAGCCATCGAGGTCCCCTCTCATCACGACCGCCTGCATCGGGCAGCAGCGGGCGGCCATCTTCGCCTGTTCGATGGTGGTTTCGTCCAGCAGCCGCGTGTGGAAGCGCAGGCGGCCGTCCTGGCCGAGGTCGAACACGTCCGGTGCCTCCATGGCGCAGATGCCGTAGAGCTCGCACCGGTCGTTGTCGACGCTGATCCGGGGGCCGGCCCCGGGCAAGCGGAAAGGCATGTCAGGCCACCTGTTCTTCCACGAGGCCGATGCGCTCGAGCGTGCGGGCCGGCATGAACCGCAGCATCGACACCGTCACGGCCGGCACGAGCAGCGTGATGCCGCCCAGCCAGGTCACCGAGAGGTGACCGTTCGCGATGGCGCCGAACCAGGAGTGGATCGCGATCAGGCCGACGGCCGGGTACGCGCAGCGGTGCAGCCACAGCCAGCGCCGGTAGGACGTGAAGCGCTGCAGGCCGGCGGTGAGGAAGATGGCGAACATGACCTCGAAGCCGACCATGCCGGCGATGTGGCGCGCCTCCTGCCCGGAACCGAACGGGATGAACATGTAGGCGAAGCTGTACGGCTGGACCGTCAGGTAGGTGAAGCCCAGCGCGTGGACGAGACCGAAGATGATCGTCGCGGTGGCCAGCACCATGTGCGTGCTGCGCAGGCCCTTCCGGCCGGTGACCGAGCGGATCCAGCCGGTCGCGGTGAGCACGCCCCAGGTGAGCGTCAGCATCGCGGCCCCGTAGGACGTCCGGGCGGCGAAGGCCGCGAGGCCGCGGGCCGCCGGGTCGGTCTTCGGCTGGAACTGCTGGGTGAGGAAGATCGTTGCGTCGTGCCAGGTCTCAACCATGGCTACCCCCGGTTCTCGCAGCGGCCGGCCGGGACGTCCTGGCGCGGCCACGGTTGCTCTTGATCTGGCGCAGCCCGTAGAACAGCCCGCCGCCGAGCAGCAGGAACAGTGCCCCCACCACGGCGATCTGCGACGTGTCGAGGCCGAGCTGGATCCCCGTCGGCGCCGCGGTGGTCGAGACGACCGGGGCGGGCAGCGCGGTGTAGTCGACCATGCCGGTGCTCTCGAGCATCGTCATGTGCCGCATGACGGCCTGGTTGCCGACGGTCGCGAAGGCCCGCACGTCGTCGTTGCGGGTGCCGGCGCGCAGCTGCGCGAGGACGGCGAACACCGCGCCGTGCGCGGCACGCAGCCGGTTGGCGAAGACGCGGTCGAACTCCGGGCCGGGGGCGGCGGCCATCTGCTCGGCGAGCCAGCCGCGCTGTTCCTCGGAGGGCTGGTCGGGGACCGGCGAGTTCAGCTTCTGCGAGAGGGCGCGGGTCGCCACGTCGAGGCGGCCGTGGTCCATCATGATCGCGAAGCCGACCTTCTGGACGATCGGGCTGCCCTTCTCCATCGCCATCATGCCCGACGGCATCTCCCACAGGCCGGCCTGGCGGACCTTGGTCAGCAGCACCGCGTCGGTGTCGGAGATCGCGGTCGAGCCCGTCTGGGCGAGCGAGGCCGAGCCCGGGGCGAGCAGGGCCAGCACCAGCGCCACGACGAAGAGGATCCGGACCAGCGGCCGGGACCGCTCGAGGACGGACGGGGGATCGAAGTCGAACCCGGCCAGATCAGAGACCGAACGCATTTTGCCTCCACTCGTCCTGGGTCAGCGTGATCTTCTTGCCGTCCGGCGCGATCGGGTACCAGGCCTGGTCGAGGCCCTGGCCGGAGGTGTCGGCCGGTTCCTGGTCGCCGGTGAAGTGGTAGAGGGGCCACCCGGCGAGGGTGAGCTGCTGGCTGCCGTCGTCGCGGGTGATCTCGCCGATCAGCGACTGGTCGACGTCGACCGGCGGCAGGTTGCCGCCCGCCTTGACCGGGATCCACTTGGTCGCGCACGCACCGGTGCAGTTCGAGCGCGAGGGGTTGGGGGTGTCCCGGTCGTACCGGTAGATGGTGTAGCCGGTCCCGTCGACGAGCAGGAGCCCGAGGTCGAACGTCCTCGCGCCCCTGAGCTGGCTCTTCGCCGGGTTGTTCGGGTCGGCGGTGATGCCCTGCGGCATCGGCAGGACGACCTGCCCCTGCTGCTGCATGCCGGGCATCTGCATGCCGGCGGCGCCGCCGGCCGCGTAACCACCACCCGTGGTGGCCGCGCCGGCGGTACAGGCGGTGAGCAAGGCGAGTGCGGTGAGGCACACGGCGGCGGGGACCACCGGGCGGGGAATGCGGATCACTGCTCCTCCGTGGGGCATGACTACGCGCTGTTGCCGGTAGTGCAACGGAAAAGGGCGCGAAAGATCCACAGTGGACATTCGGTCCGGAGTGGATGCGGAGCGTTGCGGGGGACAACGCCTGGTCGGGGTCTTCGGTAGGGGATACGGACACGGTCCGGAAACGGTTCAAAAAAGTTTTGTCCCCGGTTTGCGTGCCGGAAGTACTGGACGTAGGCCGTCCGGCCCACCAGGATGTCCCGCGTGGGACGGCACACCCGAGCGCTGAGATCCGTCGATCAGGAAGTCGTCGAGCCCGGCGACGGCCACGACGATCTGGCGAAGGCGCTCTACCAGGAATTCGGCGGGTCGCTGATGGCGTTCGCGCTGCGGCTGACCGGGCACGACCGGCAGTGGGCCGAAGACGTCGTCCAGGAGACCCTGATCAAGGCGTGGCGCAACGCCGACAAGCTCGACCGCCAGCCGGAGATGCTCCGTGCCTGGTTGTTCACGGTGGCCCGGCGTATCGTGATCGACGGCTGGCGCAGCCGCAGCGTCCGGCCCCAGGAGCTCGAGGAGATCGAATCCGACGCGATCGCGGTGTCCGACGAATCGGACCGGACGCTCGCCGCGATGATCGTTTACGAGGCGCTGCAGGGCCTTTCGCCCGAGCAGCGGGAGGCCATCCAGCAGACCTACCTGCGCGATCGGACCGTGAACGAGGTCGCGGCGACCCTCGGGGTGCCCCCGGGCACCGTCAAGTCCCGCATCCACCACGCCGTCCGCGCCCTGCGCCGTGCCCTGCGCGAGCGGGGGTGAACTGAGCGTGGCCGGATCACCGCACACCGACGTCGCCGCCTACGTGCTCGGCGTCCTCAGCGAGGCCGAGAACTCCCAGTTCGAAGCCCACCTGATGAACTGCCCGCACTGCCAGCTCGACCTGATCGAGCTCTACCAGCTGCCGGACGTCCTCGACCTGGTGAAGCGCAGCTGGCCGGAGCCGCCGATGCCGGCGCCCAGCCCGCGCACGCTGTCGCCGGGCCCGCGGGTGCTGCGCGGCCTCATGGAAGAGGCCGCGGTGAAGCGTCGCCGCCGTCGCCGGATCGGCATCCTCGCCGGGGCCGCGGCCGCGGCGGCCGTCATCGCCGGCCCGCTGGTGACCCTCGCGGTCCGGCCGGCCGACGCCGTCCCGCCTGCCTCGCTGGCCGCCCCGAGCACCAAGCAGCCGCCGCCGAGCGTCCTGGCGACGTCCACCCCGCCGCCCGGGGGTGCCCAGGGCCAGCCCGGGGGCGGCCAGACCTACGGCCGCGGCAGCGGCGGGTCCGCCGTCAGCGCCCTGATCACCGTTTTGCCGGTGGAGTGGGGCAGCCGCGTCGAGCTCGAGCTGCGCGGGATCGTCGGGCCGGTGAAGTGCCAGCTGGTCGCCATCCCGGAGACCGGCGCCGAGCGCGTCGTCTCCAGCTGGTCGGTGCCGCCCAAGGGGTTCGGCATCCCCGGCTCGCCCGAACCGTTGCGCCTGCAGGGTTCGGTCTCCCTGGCGATGGACCAGATCAACCGGTTCGAGGTCCGCGGCGAAGACGGCACGGTCCTCGTCGTCGTCCAGCGCTGAATCTCTTTCTTTTCGGTGAAACGCCCTGACCTGGGTCAATGCTGTCCGGTTGCGCGCCAGCAGATAACGAAAAGATAACGGGCCGGTCGCTTTTGAACCTCAGGGCGCTCATGTCCGTATCCCCCAATGCATCCCCCGATGCATCCCGACAGCCGGAACCGCAACCATCCCGACGCCGGTTTCGAGCGATCTGAAGCTCCATTCAACGGTAGTTCTTGCCCGGGCCGCCGCGCCGTTGGCGCGCGCCCGGAAAAACGAACGAGGTGAACTGATCTATGGCCCGGAATTCTCGGCCCCCCGTGACGGGCAAACACCGCGTTGCCCGCCGAACCAAGATCGCGATGGGGGCGATCGGCCTGGCGATCGCCGTCGGCGCGCTCGCTGTCGCGGTCACCACGGGCCGCACGGGCGAAGCCAGCGCGGACGCTGCGGACCCCTCGCTCTACATCGACATCAACAAGGTTCCCGCCGGCTCCAACGTGAACGCGGCTGTGAAGAACAAGGGTGCGAAGGGTTCGTTCACCGTCGACTGTGGAACGAACGCGGACGGCGCGCACCACAACCCGGACAACTTCATCGCGCAGCCCGGGATCAAGAACGGCGCCCAGCACCTGCACGACTACGTCGGCAACGTGACCACCGACGCCGATTCCAGCTTGAAGAGCCTGCTCGCCGGCGACACCACCTGCAAGAACGGTGACCAGTCGGCGTACTTCTGGCCCGTCATCCGCATCGACAAGGAAGACGAGGCGACGAACGAGGGCAAGAACCAGAAGGCCAAGCAGGACCAGCAGGGCAAGACCGGCGACGTCCAGGAGGACAAGAGCGGGCAGGACGCCAAGGACGCGCAGGACCAGAACCGGCGCGAGCGCCAGGGTCAGGGCGGCGGCCGGGCGGGCCTGAGCGCCCAGCAGCAGGGTGACCAGAACGACGGGCAGCAGCAGGACGGCCAGCGTCGTCAGCGCAACCAGGAGCAGAACAACCAGCAGCAGGACCAGAACCGGGACGGCCAGAACCAGGACCAGAACCAGCAGCAGGACCAGAACAACCAGCAGAACCAGCAGAACCAGCAGGACAAGAACAAGAACCAGCAGAACCAGAACCAGGGTCAGCAGGAGGAAGAGCTCGGCGGCCCGCAGGGCGAGAACGAAGAGGTCGGCGACAACGACGGCGAGATCGTCGAGCCGGAGTCCGCGGAGCTGAAGTTCATCGGCGGTGGCGCGCAGCAGGTCGTCGCGATGCCGCTCGGGCTGAAGATCCTCTACGGTGACGCCAAGCAGAGCACGAACGGCCCGAAGAACGCCCGGCCCAGCTGGACCTGCACCGGCTTCGAAGACCGGCTGACCGACAAGTACCCGATCTGCCCGCAGGGCAGCAAGGTCGAGCGGATCCACGCGTTCCCGAACTGCTGGGACGGCAAGAACACCGACAGCGCGGACCACCGCAGCCACATCGTGTTCGCCGACCAGCAGGGCAAGTGCCCGCAGGGGTTCAAGAACGTGCCCCAGCTGCAGGTCACCCTGGTCTACGACATCCCGCAGGACGTCCAGCAGAACAAGCAGTACAAAGTGGACGCCTTCGCGCAGGAAGAGCACAACCCGCGTTCTGACCACGACGACTTCGCGAACGTGATGAGCAAGCAGATCATGGGCCGCCTGGTCAACTGCGTCAACTCCGGCAAGACCTGCGCCGAATAACGACACCGTCCGATCACTTCGAACGCGGGAAGGAGAACGTCCGATGAACCGTGCTCGCCCGGTTGCCGCGCTGCCGCTCGCCACGGCCGGACTCGCGCTGGTCGCGGCCTGCGGGACCAACCCGTACGCCACGTCCGGTGCCGGTCAGCCGCTGGTGCTCGGCGCGCAGCCGGCGAGCACGGTTCCGGCCGGCACCGCCGCCCGGCTGATATCGTCCACAGTGGACGGGCTGGGCACGGTGCTGGCCGACGCGGAAGGCCACACGCTCTACCGCTACGCGAAGGACACGGCCAAGCCGGCCACGGCGAACTGCGCCGGCCCGTGCGCGACGACGTGGCCCCCGCTGGTGTCCGACGGCCCGGCGATCGCCGCCGGCGTCGACAGCGGGCTGGTGGGCTCGGTGACCCGGCCCGACGGCCGCAGGCAGGTGACGGTCGGCGGCTGGCCGGTCTACCGGTACGCGAAGGACACCGGCCCGGGCATCGCGCTCGGCAGCGACGTCAGCGCGGACTGGGCACCGATCACCCCGGCGGGCGCCAAGGCAAACCCCGCCACGATCGAGACGGCCGAGGTCGACGGTCTCGGCAAGATCCTCACGGACGCGGACGGCCGCACCCTGTACTTGTTCACCAAGGACGGCAAGGGATCGGCAAAATCCACCTGCAACGCGGCCTGCGCGGCCCAGTGGCCCCCGCTCCCGGCGGACGGCCGAGTGACCACGGCCGCGGGCATCGACCCGGCCCTGATCGGCCGCATCCGCAGAGCGGACGGAACAAGCCAGGTGACAATAGGCGGCTGGCCGGTGTACACCCACGAAGAAGACGAGCCAGGCGAAGCAGCAGGCCAAGGAGCGGCCGGCGCCTGGTACGCCCTGGAGCCCAACGGCTGCAAGGCCGAGCCGGTGGCCCGAAGCCCGGAGATCCGGCAGGCACTGGCCCCCACATCCGGCGGGCAGTGACCCGCCCCACGATCCCCGGCCCGGCGGACACTTCCCTCCACCTCACCCCCCCCCGAGTCCGCCGGGCCGGTTGTTTCACAACAGAATCGCGGGAGTCGTTCCCGCACCGAAACCGCGGGAGTCGTTCCCGCACGGAAACCGCGGGAGTCGTTCCCGCACGGAAACCGCGGGCCTGGCCCCGCACCGAGATGGCGGGCTTGCCCCGCACCCGATCCCCGGCCCGGTGGACGCTTTCCCTCCACCTCACCCCCCCCGAGTCCACCGGGCCGGGATTCTTCACCCACCGATCCGGCCCAGCCGGATCAGCGAAGGAGGAAAAGGCGGGAGTCGCTCCCGCCCGCGAGTTCCGGCCGGTGGAAGCTTCCCTCCACCTCACCCCATCCACCGCGCCGGAACCCTTCCCCACCCACGATCCGCCGGCCGACCCTCCAGATCAGCGAGTCGACCCCCCAATCACGAGTGATGCCCCGGCAATCACGCGAGTCGCCTCCCCAATCACGCGAGATCCGCCCCGAGTCACGCGAGATCCGTCCCCAATCACGCGAGATCCGTCTCCAACCACACGACTTCCGCTTCGAATCACGTGAGTTCCGCCCAGGCCCCGGCCGGTGGCCGCCCCTCGGTCACCGGGCCGGTCCACCTCCTGCGGAACCCCGGTGCCCCGGTCCCGGGGGATGCTTCCCTCCACCTCACCCCCCTCATCCCCCGGATCGGTGAACGCTGCGGTCCCCGTGCTCCGGCACGGGGACCGCGGCCCAGAAGTCCAACGGCACCCGGCCCGTCGCCCGGCCCGCCGCGTCGAGCAGGCGACCCATCAGCTTGACGCTCCGCAGCGTCACCGCGCGGCCGGTGATCTCCAGCCACGGCAGCTTCGCCGCCAGCCCGGCTTCCAGCGGGAGCAAATCCTGCTGCGCGGGCAGCCACACCACCAGCATCAGGTTCTCCGCCCCGGCCAACGCGGCGCACATCCGGACCTCCGGGACCATCGCCAGCGACCGGGCCGTCGTCTCCAGCTTGTCCGGTGGGACGCGCAGCCACAGCGTCACCGTCACCGGCGCCGGTGACACCGACCGCGCGATCTCGCAGCGGACCCGGATCGCGCCGCGGCCGAGCAAGCCGTCCAGCCGGCGGCGCACCGTCGTCGCGCCGATGCCCAGTGACTCCGCCAGTGCCGCCGCCGATGCTCTGGCGTCCGCGCCCAACGCCAAGATCAGTGCCCGGTCCGCCGCATCGAACCGCAGTGGTGTGCGACGGCGGGCCGGCTTCGGTGCCAGCGCCTCGCGCTGACCCGGCGAAATCGCCCGCACCCGCCAGCGGCTGCCCTCGGTGAACATCCGCGGCGACACCGTCGTCCGCACGCGCGTCACGCCCGGCACCGCCGCCACCCGGCCCGCCACGTGCGCCCCCAGCTCCCGCACCGACGGCGTGACGACGTGGGCGAGCAGGTCGCACGGCCCCGCCACGTACTCGACCGTCGCCACGTGGACGTCGGACGCCAGCGCCGAAGCGACCGGCAACGCCGCCCCCGGCTCGCAGTCGATCGCCACGAAGGCCAGTGCCAGCCGCTCGAGGAGCTCGCCGCCGGCGTAGGCGGTGAGCCAGGCGTCCCCGCGCTCCACCAGCGCGTCCCAGCGCCGGGCCGCCGTCACCGCGCCCACGCCGAGTGCGCGGCCGAGCGTCGACCACGACGCCCGCGGCGCCGCCTGGAGCGCGTCGGCCAGTTTGAGGTCCTGCTCGGCCAACATGGCGGATTCTTCGCTCATCAGCCCTCGTGTCGGTGGTTTCTGCGGATTTCCCCGGCCATTGTGCGCGACACTCCCATGATCGGCGGATGACCCTGCGTTCCGATGCCGCCGCCCTGCTCGACGACCTCGTCGCCCTCCGTCGCGACCTGCACAAGATCCCCGAGATCGGCCTGCACCTGCCGCGCACCCAGGACCGGGTCCTCGCCGCGCTGGACGGCCTGCCGCTCGAAATCACCCTGGGCAAGAACCTCTCCTCGATCACCGCGGTCCTCCGGGGAACCAGACCCGGCGGCACCGTCCTCCTGCGCGGCGACATGGACGCGCTCTCGGTCACCGAAGCCAGCGGCGAGGAGTTCAGCTCCACCCTCGACGGCGCCATGCACGCCTGCGGCCACGACCTGCACACCGCCGGTCTCGTCGGCGCCGCCCGGCTGCTCGCCGCTCGCAAGGAAGACCTCCCCGGCGACGTCGTCTTCATGTTCCAGCCGGGCGAAGAAGGCTGGGACGGCGCCGGCCGCATGATCGACGAAGGCGTGCTGACGGCGTCCGGCAAGCCCGTCGACGCCGCCTACGGCCTGCACGTCTCGGCCGCCAGCTACGCGAAGGGCCACTTCGTCGCCCGCCCGGGCACACTGATGGCCGCGTCGGGCGCGCTCGAAGTCCGCGTCAAGGGCGACGGCGGCCACGGCTCGTCGCCGCACGACGCCCGCGACCCCATCCCGGCCGCCTGCGAGATGGTGACCGCCCTGCAGACGATGGTCACGCGCACCTTCGACGTCTTCGACCCGGTCGTGATCACCGTCGGCTCGTTCCACGCCGGCACGCGGCGCAACATCATCCCGGACGACGCCGTGTTCGAGGCGACGCTGCGGTCTTTCTCGCCGGAGGTCGCGGCGCGGGTGGGCGAGCGCGCGGTGCAGGTCTGCCGCGGCATCGCGCAGGCGCACGGACTCGACATCGACGTCACCTACGAACCCGAGTACCCCGCGACGGTCAACGACGCCGGCGCCTACGACTTCGTGGCGGCCACGATCCGCGACGTCTTCGGCGAGGAGCGCTTCACCGAGATGGCCGATCCGATCACCGGTTCGGAGGACTTTTCCCGTGTCCTCGAACGAGTTCCCGGTGCCTACCTGTTCCTCGGTGCCTGCCCCACGGACCCGGCGACCGCGCCGGACAACCACTCGCCGCGGGCCCGCTTCGACGACAGCGTGCTCGGCGACGGCGCCGCGCTGCTGGCCGAGCTCGCCGTCCGCCGGCTCGGGCTGCTGGCCGGGTGAGGCGGATGGTCCACAGTGGAGTGACGACAGGGGACGAGCCGGACCGGCCACAGCCCGGTTGTGCTCGCGAGTACTGTTGCCCTCGTCCTCGGCAATCCTCGCAGGAGGCGGCGTGACGCGCACGGTGTTCACCGGCGGCTCGGTCTTCGACGGCACCGGCGCGGATCCGGCGCCGGCCGACGTCGTCGTCGAGCACGGCCGGATCGTCGACGTCGGCACGGACCTCGACGGCGACGAGGGCGTCGACTGCGCCGGCACGGTGCTGCTGCCCGGGCTGTTCGACTGCCACGTGCACGTGACGGTGTCGGACATCGGGCTGCTGTCGCGGGTGCAGAAGCCGTTCTCCTACCAGTTCTACGAAGCCGCGCGGAACCTGTGGGCGACGCTGGGCCTGGGCATCACGACGGTCCGCGACGCGGCGGGCGCGGACCTCGGCATCAAGGAGGCGGTGGACGACGGCCTGATCCCCGGGCCGCGGCTGCAGATCTCGATCGGCCTGATCAGCCCGACCGGCGGCCACGGCGACGCGTGGCACCCGTCCGGGCTGTGCGTCCCGCTGATGGTGCCGCACCCGGGCCGGCCGGAGACGACGGTCGACGGCCCCGACGAGATGCGCCGGGTGGCGCGGACGCTGCTGCGCGCGGGCGCGGACGTGCTGAAGGTGTGCACGACCGGCGGCGTGCTGTCCCCGCGCGACGACCCGCGGCACTCGCAGTTCACGCCGGAGGAGCTGGACGTCCTGGTGACGGAGGCGGCGATGCAGGGCCGCCCGGTGATGGCGCACGCCCAGGGCGCGGCGGGCATCAAGAACGCGGTCCGCGCGGGCGCCCGCTCGATCGAGCACGGGATCTACCTCGACGACGAGGCGATCGAGCTGATGCTCGGCCACGGCACCTGGCTGGTCCCGACGCTGATCGCCCCGGTGAACGTGGTCCGCGCGGCCGACGCGGGCGTCGACCTCCCGGCGGCGGTGGTGGCGAAAGCGCGCGAAGTGGTGGAGGCGCACCGGGATTCGTTGCGCCGCGCGTATGCGGCGGGCGTCCGGATCGCGATGGGCACGGACAGCGGAGTGGGCCCCCACGGGACGAACCTGGAGGAACTGGCCCTGATGGCGGCGTGCGGCATGACCCCGGGAGACGTCCTGGAGTCGACGACCTCTTCGGCGGCCCGCCTGATGGGCCTGGACGGCGAGCTGGGCCGGCTCGAGCCAGGCCTGCGGGCGGACGTCGTGGTGGTGGCCGGGGACCCGTACGACTTCCCGGCGCTGGCGTCGAACATCCGGGAGGTCTGGAAGGACGGCATCCGGGTCGTCTGACCCCGTGTCGTCCGTTCAAGCACGCGTGTCGTCCGTCAGGGCTCCGGGTTCAGCAGGTCCATCAGCGCCGCGGCGAACTTCGCCGGGTTCCGCTGTGGCGCCAGGTGGGCCCCCGGCATCTCGGTGAACGGCAAGCCCAGCTCCAGGGCCAGGATCTTCGCCGGCTGGTAGTGGTAGCGGCCGCGGCTGCCCTCGCCCGCCACCGGGAAGATCTCCGTGCTCGCCTTGCGCAGGGCCCGCAGGTCCGGGAGGTAGTCGAAGAACTCCGTCAGCTCGCGGTCGAACAGCCGGATCCAGTCGGCTTCGTGGGGGAGGCGGAGGTTCGGCAGGTCCGGCAGTGCCGCGCCGGCGATGGCGTCCGCGAACCGTGTCACCGCGGTCATCAGCTCGCCCGATCGGGCCAGCCGGACCTGTTCCGCCGCCGCTTCGAGCCAGCTGCCCGCGTCCGGCATCAGGTGGACCGCCGGGGGTTCGTGGGCGACCAGCGTCGTCACGTGGTCCGGGTGCCGGGCGACGAGGTCGAGGCCGATCAGTGCGCCCGCGCTCGAGCCGAACACCTGCGCCGGGCCGTCGGCCGCGTGGTCGAGGACCGCCAGTGCGTCGTCCGCCTGCCGCGCCACCGGGACCGGCCCCGTCGTCGTGTCGGTGCTGCCGAAGTGGCCGCGGCGGTCGTAGGTGATCACGGTGAAGTCCGCGTACAGCTGCTTCGCCAGCGCGCGGTAGGCGTCACCCGATCCGGTGCCGCCGGCGATGAGCAGCAGGGCCGGGCCCTCGCCGCCGCGGCGGACGAGGAGCTCGCCGTCCTCCACCGGGCAACGGCTTTCCGAGATCATGCCTCGAAGTGAAGCACAACCTGTTCACCCGACCGCGTGGTGGTCGACCCCGCTAGAGCCGCTCGATGATCGACGCCGTGGCCAGAGCGCCGCCCGCGCACATCGTCACCAGTGCCGTCGACGCGTCCCGCCGCTCCAGCTCGTGCAACGCCGTCGTCAGCAGGCGCGCGCCCGTGCTGCCCACCGGGTGGCCGAGCGCGATCGCGCCGCCGTTGACGTTGACCCGCGAGGGATCCGGCGCCATCACCTGCTGCCACGACAACGCCACCGAAGCGAACGCTTCGTTGACCTCGAACAGGTCCACGTCACCCACGGTCATCCCGGTCCGGGACAGCACCCGTTCCGTCGCGCGGATCGGGCCGTCCAGGTGGTAGTACGGCTCGGCGCCGACCAGGGCCTGTGCGACGATCCGGGCGCGCGGACGCAGGCCCAGCGCCGCCGCCCGCCCGGCGTCCATCAGGAGCAGAGCCGCCGCGCCGTCGGAGATCTGGGACGACGTGCCCGCCGTGTGGACGCCGTCCTCGACCACCGGCTTGAGCCGGGCTAGGCCTTCCGCCGTCGTGTCGCGCAGGCCCTGGTCGCGGGCGACCAAGCGGGTCTCCCCGGTCGGCGAGCCCTCGGACGACAGCACCGGCGCTTTCACCGGCACGACTTCGCGGTCGAAGTGTCCCGCTTCCCACGCGGCCGCGGCCTTCTGTTGCGACGAAGCGCCGAACGCGTCGACGTCCTCGCGCGTCAGCCCGCGGCGGACCGCGATCCGCTCGGCCGCGCCGTACTGGTTGGGCAGGTCGATCGACCACGACGACGGCCGCGGCGACGCGCCCGCGCGGTTCGTGCCCAGCGGCACCCGGCTCATCGCCTCGACCCCGCACGCGACACCGACTTCGACGGCGTCCGCCGCGATGAGGCCGGCGATCAGGTGGGTGGCCTGCTGCGCCGAGCCGCACTGGGCGTCGATCGTCGTCGCGCCCGCCGTCTCGGGCAGGCCCGCGTGCAGCCACGCCGTGCGCGTGACGTTGTTCGACTGCTCACCCGCCTGCGTGACGCAGCCCCCGATGAGCTGCTCGACGAGAGCCGGGTCGATCCCGGCGCGGTCCAGCAGGGCGAGCTGCGCGGCACCCAGCAGCTCGGCCGCGTGCAGGCCGGCCAGCAGCCCGTTCCGCTTGCCGATCGGGGTCCGCACGGCTTCGACGATGACCGGCACGCCCATGTCGTCCCTTTCGTCGGGAAACACTGTTCACTGCCGGAAAAACTAGAACAAGTTATCGTTTTGCGCAAGTCTGCCCAGGTTTCACCCCTTCTTGATCTTGCGGCGGTGAGCAAGCGCTCACCTGGCATCATCGGTTAAGTAAACGGGTTTCACTTACGGTCTTCCCTTGGTTAACACCGTATGCTTCAATCCAACTTAGAACGTGTTACAAGCCGAACCGTGGGAGGCAACGTGGCCGCTCCGCTCATCCCCGCCGGGTTCGACTTCACCGATCCCGATCTCTTGGCAGAGCGACTTCCCGTCGCCGAGTTCGCCGAACTGCGGCGGACCGCCCCGGTGTGGTGGAACCCCCAGAAGCACAACACCGCCGGCTACCGCGACGACGGCTACTGGGTCGTCTCGCGCCACGCGGACGTCAAGGAGGTCTCCCGCGACAGCACGCTGTACTCGTCGCGCGAAAAGACCGCCATCATCCGCTTCGACGAGAACATGACCGAGGACAACCTCGAGGCGAACCGCCTGGTGCTGCTCAACCAGGACGCCCCGCAGCACACGAAGCTGCGGCGGATCGTGTCGAAGGGCTTCACCCCGCGGTCGATCTCGAAGCTCGAGGACACCCTGCGCGACCGCGCCGACCGGATCGTGCACGAGGCACGGAAGAAGGGGTCGGGCGACTTCGTCACCGACGTCGCCTGCGAGCTGCCGCTGCAGGCGATCGCCGAGCTGATCGGCATCCCGCAGGAAGACCGGCTGAAGATCTTCGACTGGTCCAACCAGATGGTCGCCTACGACGACCCCGAGTACGAGGTCGCGCCGCTGGAAGCGTCCGCCCAGCTCGTCGGGTACGCCTGGAACATGGCCGAGGAGCGGCGCAAGTGCCCGATGGACGACATCGCCACCAAGCTCATCCAGGCCGACGTCGACGGTGAATCGCTCGGCTCCGACGAGTTCGGGTTCTTCGTCATCCTGCTCGCCGTCGCCGGCAACGAGACGACGCGCAACGCCATCACCCACGGCATGAAGGCCTTCCTGGACCACCCGGACCAATGGGCACTGTTCAAGGAGCAGCGGCCGAAGACCGCGCCCGACGAGATCGTCCGCTGGGCCACCCCGATCGTCGCCTTCCAGCGCACCGCCACCCGGGACACCGAGCTCGGCGGCGCGCAGATCCGCAAGGGCGACCGCGTCGGGATGTTCTACAGCTCGGCCAACTTCGACCACGAGGTCTTCGAAAACCCGGAGAAGTTCGACATCTTCCGCGAGGACAACCCGCACGTCGGCTTCGGCGGCACGGGGTCGCACTACTGCATCGGCGCCAACCTGGCCCGGCTGGAGATCGACCTGATCTTCAACGCCATCGCCGACGTGATGCCGGACATCGCCGAGGCCGCACCCCCCGTGCGGCTGCGGTCGAGCTGGATCAACGGCATCAAGCACTACCCGGTGAACTACGGCTGACCGCCGCGGCGCCGCGGCCTGCCCCGGGCCGCGGCGCTGCCGTCCGGCGGGCCGTGGCCCGGCCGGGGTGACATCATGACCCGATGGCAGTGCGAGCGACCGTGGACGTCGAGTTCGCCATCCGCGTCACCAAGCCGGGGCCCGCGGCGATCTCGGTGTCCGCCGCGCACGCCGACACCGAGGAGCTCACCGTGTCCTGGCACGGCGGGAGCGAGCTCGTCGAGTTCGCGCACGGCACCCGGGCCGAGGTCTTCGCCCTGCCCGCCGGGGAGCACCGCGTCACCTACCACGCCGAGCGCGCGCTGACCGACCCCGAACCCGAGCCCGTCACGCTCGCCGACGTCGCCGTGTTCACCCGGCCGAGCCGGTACTGCCCGTCCGATCGCGTCGCCGGGCTCGTGCCGCCGGAAATCGTGAAGCTCAAGAACGCCGGGAAACAAGTCGAAGCCATCGTCCGGCACGTCCACAGCAGACTGTCCTATGTGGTCGGTTCCGGCCGGGCCACCGACGACGCGATCGACACCCTGCTCGCCGGCGAAGGCGTCTGCCGTGACTTCGCGCACGTCTGCATCACCCTGTGCCGCTTCCTCGACATCCCCGCGCGCTACGTCGGCGTCTACGCGCCCGGGCTCGCGCCGATGGACTTCCACGCCGTCTTCGAAGCCGCGGTCGACGGCCACTGGTACGTCTTCGACGCCACCCGCCTCGCGCCACGGCAGACCATGCTGCGGATCTCCACCGGCCGCGACGCCGCCGACACCGCCTTCCTCGCCACGCTCGGCGGCGAACTCGACTTCCTCGGCAGCACCGTGTTCGCGACGACGGACGCCGCGCTGCCCGTCGACGACGGGTCCGGGCTGGTCGTTCTGGGCTGATCCCGCGTGTTGCCTGCGCAAAGACGGCCCCGGCTGGGTAGACAGTCTTCGTGAAGAGTTCCCCCAAGGCGCCGAGCCCCTGGGCCCGGGCACGAGCCCGGTACCGGTGGCTGGACCACATCGCCCGCGCGACCAACCGCTACATCGACTCCGGCGGCTACCACTACGTCGCTTCGATCACCTACTTCAGCCTGCTGTCGCTGGTGCCGCTGCTGATGGTCGCCTCGTCGGTCGCCGGGTTCGTGCTGGCCACCCAGCCGCACCTGCTCGACACGATGGTGCACGCGATCGTCAGCACGCTGCCCGGCGCGCTCGGGGACAAGGCCACCGAACTGCTCACCGGCTTCGTCGAGCAGCGCACCAGCGTCGGCGTGGTCGGCCTCGCCATCGGCCTGTACTCGGGCTGGAACTGGATGAACGCCGTGCGGGATTCGCTGACGGCGCTGTGGGGGCAGAACCGCTCGGACCAGTCGCTGCTGCGGCTGATCCTCGTCGACCTGCTCGCGCTGCTCGGCCTGAGCGCGGCGCTGCTCGTGTCGTTCCTGCTCACCATCTCCGGCACCGCGCTCGGCAGCTACCTGCTCCGGCTCGTCGGCCTGGACGACACGAGCTGGGGCCACCAGCTCGTGTCGGCGTCGTCGGTGCCGCTGTCGCTGGCCGCCGACTGGCTGGTGTTCCTGTGGGTGCTCACCCGGCTGCCGCGGCAGAAGGTCGGCGTGCGCAGCGCGGTCCGCGGCGCGGTGGCGATGGCCGTCGGCTTCGAGGCGCTGAAGCTGGCCGGCGGCTTCTACCTCCGGCTCATCGGCGACTCGCCGACCGGGATCGCGTTCGGCTCGATCATCGGTCTCATCTTCTTCATCTCGCTCGTCGCGCGGCTGCTGGTCTACGTCACGGCGTGGACGGCGACCGGCTCGGACGCGCCGCCGAAGCCGGTCCAGCCGCCCGCGCCGGTGGTGCTGAAGCCGGTGGTCGTGGTGGACCCGCCGATGGCCGTGCCCGCCACGGTCGGCGTGGTGACGGGCGTGCTCGGCACCCTCCTCGCGCTGGGGTTGCGCCGCCGCGCCCGCCGCTGACCCGCCACTTTCACGTGAAAGTGCCCACCAGGGGGCGTCACTTTCACGTGAAAGTGACGCTCAGGAGGCGGGTTTTTCGGAGCCGACCAGCCACATCGAGAAGTACTGGGAGCCGCCGCCGTAGGCGTGGCCGAGTGCGCGGCGGGCGCCGTCCACCTGGTAGTCCCCGGCCCGGCCCATCACCTGCTTCGCCGCCTCCGAGAACCGCAGCATGCCCGACGCGCCGATCGGGTTCGACGACAGCACCCCGCCGGACGGGTTGCACGGGAGACGGCCGCCGATCGCCGTCTCGCCCTTCTCGGTCACCTTCCAGCCCTCGCCTTCGGGCGCGAAACCCAGGTTCTCCAGCCACATCGGCTCGAACCACGAGAACGGCACGTAGATCTCCGCGACGTCCACTTCGGACATCGGGTCGGTGATCCCCGCCTCGGCCCACAGCGCGGCCGCGGCCTCGCGTCCGGCCCGGGGGTTCACCTGGTCGCGGCCGGCGAACGTGGTCGGCTCGGTGCGCATCGCCGTCGCGTGGATCCAGGCCGCCCCACCGGGAACCGCGTCCCCGGCGGCCTCGTCGCCGAGCACCATCGCGCACGCGCCGTCGGACGACGGGCACGTCTCGTCGTAGCGGATCGGGTCCCACAGCATCTGCGACGCCCGCACCGACTCGACGGTGATGTCCGGCTGCTGCAGGTGCGCATACGGGTTCAAAGCGCCGTTGCGCCGGTCCTTCGCCGCGACGATCGCGCCGACGTGCTCGGGCGCCCCCGAACGGCGGATGTAGGAACGCACGTGCGGCGCGAAGTAGCCACCGGCGCCGGCGCCGACCGGCATCTGGAACGGCGGCAGGATCGACAGGCCCCACATCGCGTTCGACTCGGACTGCTTCTCGTACGCCACCGTGAGCACCCGCCGGTGCACGCCCGCCTGGATGAGCGACGCCGCGACCAGCGCCGTCGACCCGCCCACCGACCCGGCGGTGTGCACGCGCAGCAGCGGTTTCCCGGTCGCGCCGAGGGAGTCGGCGAGGAACAGCTCGGGCATCATGACGCCCTCGAACAGGTCCGGCGCCTTGCCGAGCACGACGGCGTCGATGTCGGCCCACTCCACCTGGGCGTCGAGCATGGCGCGGTCGATCGCCTCGCGCAGCAGGCCCGGCATGGAGACGTCCTGGCGCTTGGCGCGGTGGTGCGTCTGGCCGGTGCCGAGCACGGCGGTGAGCTGCTTGGTCATCGGGCCTCCAGCACGGTCACCAGGTTCTGTTGCAGGGCCGGCCCGCTCGTCGCGTGCGCCACGGCCTTGCGGGATTCGCCGTCGTGGATCCGGACCGCCGCTTCGCCGATCCGGGCCAGCCCGGCGGAGAACATCGGGTTCGCGGCCAGTGCCCCGCCGGAGGGGTTGATCTGCACGCCGTCGCCGAGCCCGAGCGCGGTGCGCAGGATGAGCTCCTGGTGCGTGAAGGGCGCGTGCAGCTCGGCGAGGTCGACGCCGTCGAGGTCCAGCGCCTTCGCCGCGGCTTCGGTGGACGGCGAGCGCGTCAGGTCGCGGGCGCCGAGCACGGGGGAGTCGACGCGGTGCTCGATGCCGGTGATCACCGCCGGCCGTTCGACGATCTCCCGCGCGCGTTCCACAGTGGACAAGACGATGACGGCGGCGCCGTCGGTGATCGGCGCGATGTCGTGCCTGCGCAACGGATCGGCGTAGTAGGGCGTGTCGAGGAGTTCCGCGACGTCCCGGCCGGTCCCGCGCGCGGCGACTTCGGCGAGGTCCTTTTCGGACCAGAGCCCGGCCTCCAGGCCCAGCCGTGCCTGGATCCCGGCGATCGAGACCGAGTCCGGCCACAGCGGCGTGACGACGTACGGGTCGAGCTGCAGGGCGAGCACCCGGCGCAGCTGCCCGGCGCTGGACTTGCCGAAGCCGTAGACGAGCGCGGTCTCGACCTCGCCCATCTTGATCTTCAGCCACGCCTCGTACAGCGCCCAGGCGGCGTCCATCTCGACGTGCGACTCGTGGATCGGCGGGAACGCGCCGATCGCGTCGACGGCGGCGATGAAGGAGAACGCGCGGCCGGCCAGGTAGTCCGACGAGCCGGAGCACCAGAACCCGATGTCCTGTTTGGACAACCCGGTCTGCGCGAAGACCTCGGCGAAGATCGGGACGAGCATCTCCACGCCGTTGGTGGTGCCCGGGGTTTCGCGGACGTTGGGGGCCTTCGCGAAGCCCGCGATCGCGACGTCTGGCATCAGGACCTCACAGGTGGTGGGCGAAGGTTTCGTAAGCCGCGTCCGGCTCACCGGTCGGCTCGAAGTGGCTGATGTTCTCCAGCGACGTCCACCACTCCTCGCGCGGCTTCCACGCGGCGCGCACGCGCATGCCCATCCGGACGTCCTCGGCGGCGCAGCCGAGCACGAGGTGCAGGAAGGCGATGTCGGCGCCGTCGAGCAGGATGTACGCGGCGACGTACGGCGGCTTGAGCCGCTGGCCGAGGAACGGGACGTTGACGATGCAGAACGTGGTGACGATGCCGGTGTCGGGCAGCTCGACCTCTTCGGTGGTCGGCACGCCGTCGGTCGGGCAGGCGCCGCGCGGCGGGATGTAGACCTTCCCGCAGGCGGGACAGCGCTGGCCGATCATCTTCCCCTCGGCGAGCCCGCGCAGGTAGGTGCTCTCCTCGGGCGAGGCGGAGTGCATGTACTTGAGGTGCACCGGGGTGATGACGACGCTGACCGGCGCGCCTTCTTCGCGTTCGGCGACCGGGGGAGCGGGCTCGGTGGGCGTGGTGTCTTCGGCGTCGGCCGGCAGGAAGTAGGCGATGTCGCGGATGTGCCCCACGACCTCGTCGGCCCACCGCACGCGCACCCGCTGTCCACTGTGGATCTTGTCCGGCGAGCCGGCGTCGACGGCGTGCAGCATCGGGGTGTCGGCCCCGTCGAGCTTGACGAGCGCCCAGGCGAAGGGCCGGCCCAGCGGCTGCCCGTCGAGGGGCTCGGGGCACCACGACCACGAGACGACCGTGCCTTCGGTGGCGACCGGGACGAACTCGCCGAGCTGTTCGGCGGTCACCGGGTCGTACTCGACCGGCGGGACGTGCACGCGCCCGTCACTGCCCCGGATGCCCTCGATGCGGTGGTCGCGCAAGGAGTTGACGAACCGGCCGAGGACGGGCCCGGTCGAGCGGGTGTAGTCGAAGCCGACGTTCAGCGGTGCCGCAAGCGGTGTCTCCGTCACGTCCTTGAGTGAAACACGTTCTCGTTCTGCCGACAAGATTCCTCCGCGGGCTCCTCTGGTTGGAAAGGAACGTGTTCTCGGTCAGCGACCCGTGAAGTCCGGCTTCCGCTTCTCCGAGAACGCCCGCGGTCCCTCCTTGGCGTCCTCCGACGCGAAGACCTCGATGCCGTACTGCGAGTCCAGCTTGAAGGCCTCTTCCTCGTGCAGCCCCTCCGTGTCGCGGATCGTCCGCAGGATCGCCCGCACGGCCAGCGGCCCGTTCGCGTTGATCAGGGAAGCCAGCTCCAGGGCCTTCGTGAGTGCCGAGCCGTCCGGGACGACGTGCCCGATCAAGCCGATGGCCAGGGCTTCGGAAGCGGACAGATGACGTCCGGTCAGCAGGATGTCCGCCGCCACCGTGTACGGGATCTGGCGCACCAGCCGCACCGCCGACCCGCCCATCGGGAACAGGCCCCAGCGTGCCTCCGACACCCCGAACCGGGCCGACTCGCCCGCCACCCGGATGTCCGTGCCCTGGAGGATCTCGGTCCCGCCCGCGATCGCCGGGCCCTCGACCGCTGCGATCAGGGGTTTCGTGAGGCGGCGGCCCTTCAGGAGCCCGGGGATCCGTGAAGGGTCGAACTTGCCCGACGCGAACGACTCCGACGGCGAGTTGCGGGACATCGACTTCAGGTCCGCGCCCGCGCAGAACGCGCCACCCGCGCCGGTCAGGATGCAGCTGCGGATCGAGTCGTCGGAATCGACCCGGTCCCAGGCCTCGACCATGATCGACATCATCTCGCCGGTGATCGCGTTGCGCGCCTCGGGCCGGTTCATCGTGACGACCAGGGTCTGGCCCTCCTGCGTCACCAGCGCGTGCGGTTCACCCACGGAAGACCTCCTGAAGGAGCAGTGCCATTGCCCGGAACGATAACATGTTCTACTTTGAGGGCGTGGCACTCAACATCGCGGATCTTCTGGAGCACGCCGTCGACGCCGTGCCGGAGCGCGTCGCGGTCGTGTGCGGCGACCGGCAAGTCACCTTCGCCGAACTGGAGGCGCGGGCCAACCGGCTCGCCCACCACCTCGCCGCGCACGGCGTGGGACGCGGATCCCACATCGGGGTCTACTCCCGCAACTCGATCGAGGCCTTGGAGGCGATGATCGCGGCGTACAAGCTGCGCGCGATCGCCGTCAACGTCAACTACCGCTACGTGCACGGCGAACTCGTCTACCTCTTCAACGACGCCGAGATCGTCGCGCTCGTCCACCAGCGCAGCTACGCCGACAAGGTCGCGGCGGTGCTGCCGGAAGCGCCGAAACTGAAACACGTTGTCGTGATCGACGACGGCAGTGACGGCGACTACGAACGCTACGGCGGCGTCGAATACGAAACCGCCCTCGAGGCGCAGAGCCCCGAGCGGGACTTCGGGGAGCGCAGCGGCGACGACCTCTACATCCTCTACACCGGCGGCACCACGGGCTACCCGAAGGGCGTGCTCTGGCGGCAGGAGGACGTCTGGCGCGCGCTCGGCGGCGGGATCAACTTCGTCACCGGCGAGTACGTCCCGGACGAGTGGACGCTCGCCGAGCAGGGCAAGCTGGGCAGCCTGAGCCGGCTGCCGTGCGCGCCCCTGATCCACGGCGCCGCGCAGTGGGCCGCGTTCGGCGCCCTGTTCACCGGCAGCCCGGTGATCTTCGTGCCCCACTTCGACGCCCACGAGATCTGGAAGGCCGTCCAGAAGCACAAGGTCCAGGTCCTCACGATCGTCGGCGACGCGATGGCCCGGCCGCTCATCGAGGCCTACTACGAGGGTGGCTACGACGCTTCGTCGATCGTCGCAGTGTCGAGCCACGCCGCGCTGTTCTCGCAGTCGGTGAAACAGCAGTTCGTCGAGCTCGTGCCGCCCCACGCCCTGGTCACCGACGCGATCGGCGCGTCGGAGAGCGGCTTCACCGGGATCGGCGCGGTGGCCAAGGGCGCCGACCACAGCGCCGGCCCGCGGGTGAACTTCGGCCAGGACGCCGTCCTGCTCGACGAAGACGGCACCATCGTCGAGAAGAAGCCCGGCGCGACCGGGCTGATCGGCCGCCGCGGGCACGTCCCGCTCGGCTACTACAACGATCCCGAGAAGAGCAAGAAGATCTTCGTCGAGGTCGACGGCGTCCGCTACGTCGTGCCGGGCGACTACGCCCGCTACGAGGAGGACGGCACCGTCACGCTGCTCGGCCGCGGCTCGCAGTGCGTCAACACCGGCGGCGAGAAGGTCTACCCGGAGGAGGTCGAAGGGGCGCTCAAGTCGCACCCCGACGTCTTCGACGCGCTCGTCATCGGCGTCCCGGACGAGCGGCTCGGCCAGCGCGTCGCCGCCGTCGTCCAGCTCCGCGAAGGTGCCGAAGCCGACCTGGCCGCGCTCGAAGAGCACGTCCGCGGCGAGATCGCCGGGTACAAGGTGCCGCGCACGATCTGGCTGGCCGGCGAGATCGGGCGTTCGCCCAGCGGCAAGCCGGACTACCCGTGGGCCCAGCGCTACGCCGCCGACCACGAACCGGCCACGGCCCAGCCCGTCTGAGCCCCCGACTACTGATCCGGAAGGGCACTTTCACGTGAAAGTGCCCGTCCGGGAGGAGGACAAGAGTGCGGACAGCTCTGTGCGACCGGCTCGGCATCGACCTGCCGATCGTCGGGTTCACCCCGTCGGAGCACGTCGCCGCGGCGCTCAGCCGCGCCGGCGGGCTCGGCGTGCTCGGCTGCGTGCGGTTCAACGACGCCGCCGAGCTCGACCGGGTGCTCACCTGGATGGACGAGAACACCGGCGGCAAGCCCTACGGCGTCGACATCGTCATGCCGGCGAAGGTGCCCGCCGAGGGCACCCAGGTCGACCTGGCGAAGCTGATCCCGGACGGCCACCGCGCGTTCGTCGACCGCGTGCTTCGCGAGTTGTCCGTCCCGCCGCTGCCGGACGACACCGACGAGCGCGCGGGGGTGCTCGGCTGGCTGCACTCGGTCGCCCGGTCGCACGTCGAGGTCGCGCTGAACCACCCGATCAAGCTGATCGCCAACGCGCTCGGCTCGCCGCCGGCCGACGTGATCGGCCAGTGCCACGAGCGCGGGGTCCCGGTGGCGGCGCTCGCCGGGAAGGCCGAGCACGCGGTGCGGCACGTCGAAAACGGCGTCGACTTCGTGGTGGCCCAGGGCTACGAAGCCGGCGGGCACACCGGCGAGATCGCGTCCATGGTGCTGGTGCCGGAGATCGTCGACGCCGTCGACGTGCCGGTGCTCGCCGCGGGCGGGATCGGGTCCGGCCGCCAGGTGGCCGCGGCGCTCGCGCTCGGCGCGTCCGGCGTCTGGATGGGCTCGACGTGGCTCACCACCGAGGAGTACCTGCAGACCATGGCGACGTCGGGGGCGATCCAGCAGGCGCTCGTCGCGGCGTCGTCGTCCGACACCGTGCGGACGCGGATCTACACCGGCAAGCCGGCCCGGCTGCTCAAGACCCGCTGGACCGAGGCGTGGGCCGCGCCGGACGCGCCCGAGCCGTTGCCGATGCCGCTGCAGAACCTGCTGGTTTCCCCGGCCCACAACCGGATCCACGCCACGAACGACCCGGAGCTGGTGTCGATGCCGGTCGGGCAGATCGTCGGCCGGATGAACGCGGTCCGCCCGGTCGCCGACGTCGTCGCGGACCTGGTGAACGGCTACGAAGAAGCGTTGTCCCGCTTGGACAAGACCCGCTGAACGCGAAGGAAGGGGCCCCGCTGCGGCGGGGCCCCTTCTTCGTGCGCGAAGCGGTTACAGCGTGGCGGCCGCCGCGGCGATCTTCGACGCGAACGTGCTCACCTCGGTGTAGACACCGGGGGCGTGCGGCCGGGCGCAGCCGTCACCCCAGCTGACGATGCCGACCTGGATCCAGGCGTTGTTGGCGTCGCGGCGGAACATCGGGCCACCGGAGTCGCCCTGGCAGGTGTCGACGCCGCCGGCGGTCAGGTTGCCCGCGCAGATCTCGGCGCTCGGGATGAGGTCGGGGTAGCTGCCGCCCTGGGCGGCGCAGGTCGAGTCGGCGACGAACGGGACGGTCGCCTTCAGCAGGTACCGCTGCTGCGCGCCGCCCTCGGTCGCCGCGCCCCAGCCGGCCACGGTGAACGTGCCCGAGTTGTACGCGGTGGTGGTGGCGATCGGCATCGTGGACAGGCCGCTCACCGGGCTGGCCAGCTTGATCAGGGCCCAGTCACCGCCGGTGGACGTGCCGTACGTCGGGGACCGGTAGACGTAGGTGGACTTGATCTTCTGCGCGCTGGTGCTCTGCAGGTCGACGACACCGACGGTCGCCGTGATCGAGGTGTTGGCGCCGGTCCGGCTGACGCAGTGCGCCGCGGTCAGCACGATCTGCTTGGTGTAGAGCGCCCCGCCGCAGCCCATGGAAAGCCGGACCATGAAGGGGAATTCGCCCTGGGCCGCTCGGGTTCCGCCCACCACGTTGGTGGACGGCGGCTCGGCGGCGGTGGCGATCGCGGGGGTGGCGAACGATGCGGCGGCGGCGACCGCGGCGACTGCGGTGGTGGCGTTTCTGAGCAGGGTGAACCAGCGCTTGGGGGCCAAGGGGATCAGTCCTTCCAGTGTCCACAGTGGAAGTGGTTGCCATGAGCGGCTCCATGACTACACCAGGTGGTCTCAGACCGGGACAACCGACTTTCTTCGGATCTTTCGGGCGGTTGGGTGATTTCTCACCGGCGGTCCGACGAACGCCGTAGGCCGAACCGCCCAGCAAGCGGGCCGCCGCGAATTCACCGGGCGTTTTCCGGCCGGAAAGGGGCCCGGCCGCAACCGGGTGATCCTCGGTGTTTCGGCGGTGTTACGCGCCACAGCGCCCGGTGGCGCACGGGGAACCCCCTAGGGTCGATTCCGTGCCGGCTCCCGCATCCCGTTCCCGCCTGTCCGCCGACGGTCCCGTCCTCGACGGGATTCCCGAGCACGGCCGGGTCCCGCGGTACTACGCCGTCAAGGTCGAGCTGCTGGCGGTGATCGCGGAACTCGGCGAAGGCGCGGTGCTGCCGACCGAACGGGAACTGTGCGACCGGTTCGGGGTTTCGCGGGCGACCGTGCGGCAGGCGGTCGCGGAGCTGGTGCTCGAGGGCAGGCTCACCCGCCGCCAGGGGAGCGGCACGTACATCGCCGCTCCGAAGCTCGTCCAGCCGCTGGCCCTGGCGAGCCGCCCGCGCGTCCGGCCGGGCCGCACCGTGATCACCCTGGAGCGGCGCCCGGCGGGCCGCGCACTGGCCGCCGACCTGCAGGTGACGTCGGACGCGGAGGTGTGCCACGTCGAGCGCGTCCTGCTGGCAGGCGAGGAGCGCGTCGGGCTCGAGTCGACATATCTCCTGGCGTCCCGCTTCCCGGACCTGCTCGCCGTGTTCGACCCGGAGCGGCCCCTCGAAGGGTGCCTGAGCGAGCGGCTCGGCGTGGTGGCCCACGGCGCCGAGGAGCGGGTCGAGACGGTGCTGGCCACCCCGCGCGAGGCGTTGCTGATCGGCACCAACCCGGCGGTGCCGATGCTGCTCACGCACCGGATCGCCTGGGGCCGGGACGGCGTGCCGTTCGAGCGGGTGCGCTCGCTCTACCGCGGCGACCGCCTCAGCTTCACCACCCGCCTGGGCCGCGCCGACTGAGAGCTGTCACGTTTCGCGCGGCCCCTTCGTCCCTCCCGCAGGCAACCAACACTGGGAGGAACGAAATGAACGTCGCACTGTGGGCCGGACAGGTTCTGCTCGCCGCCATCTTCGCCGTGTCGGGCGCGCTCAAGTCGACGATGTCGCAGCAGCGGATGCTCGAAACCGGCCAGACCGGCGCGGCCGCGTACCCGCTGCCGGTGGTCCGGTTCGCCGCGATCTGCGAGCTCCTCGCCGCGGTGGGCCTGATCCTGCCGCTGCTGCTGGGCATCGCCCCGGCCCTGACCGGCTGGGCGGCGGTCGGGCTGGCCGTGGTGATGGTGGGCGCGATGGCGATGCACAGCAGGCTGGCGATCGTGCAGCACAAGGCGGCCGAGTGGCGGAACGTCGGAGTCAACGTCGTGCTCCTCGCGGTCTGCATCTTCGTCGCCGTGGGGCGTCTCTGAGCGCCGATGCAACCCCGGGCGGGTCTGCTCCGTCTGGCGGGTATGCGTACCACGGTGAAACTGCTGGGCGCGGGCCTGCTGCTGGTCACGGCGACGGCCTGCGCGGCGAACTCCGGCGCCGGTGCCCCGGCGGGCGGCAGCACGGCACCCGAGCCGCCCCCGACGTCGGCGAGCGTGCCGGGGACGGTCACGCCGACGCTCGGCCCGCCGCCGTCCCAGACGGTCGGCCGGCCGACGCAGGGCATCGCGCCGCGCGACGACGTCATCGCCGAGACGCAGATCGACGCCCGCCTGCTGCCCGAGGGCTACCCGCGCAGCCTCACCCGCAGCCTCGACGGCCAGACGCTGATCCTGCAGGCCGAGGAGGGCGGCTGCCGCCGCATCTCGGCACGCGTCGGCGAGCAGACGGCGCAGCAGGTGGTCGTGCTGGTCGCGGTGGGGACGGCACCCAAGGGCCAGATGTGCCCGGACTACATCAAGGAGATCAAGATCCCGCTCGCCCTCGCGGCGCCGCTCGGGACGCGCACGGTCGTCCTCCGCCAGGGCTGACCACCACGAACGCTGGGAGGGCCGCCCCGGGATGCCCGCGGGTGGCCCTCCCAGACCATTCTTCGGTGCAACCTCCCGGCGCCCCCGTTCCGTCTTGGGGGCATGAGGTACTCAGCGAAGGTGGTCGGGACAGGCGCGCTCCTGCTGATGGTGACGGCCTGCGCCGGCCAGGACATGCCCACCAGCCAGCCCGCGGGGTCGACCGGCAGCGTGTCGGTCCCCGCACCGGCGTCGCCGTCGCCGTCGCCGAGTGAATCGGTGCTGCCGGCCCCGGCCGAGCCCAATCCGCCGGGCAAGCCCCGGCTGACCGTGCCCGAGGGCAGCACGCCGGTCCCGGCGGGCAAGATCGACGCGACCGCGCTGCCGGCCGGGTTCCCGCGCGAGGTGTGGACGGCCAACGGCGGCACCGTCCTCAACATCCGCGCCCAGGAAGGCGGCTGCGGCCACGCGCTCGGCGAAGCGGCCGAGCAGGCGGGCGACCGCGTCGTCGTCAACCTGAGCGAGACGAAGGCCCAGACCAACCAGATGTGCACGATGGACATCCGGTACCCGGTCATCTCGGTCACCCTGGCCGCGCCGCTGGACCAGCGGACGGTGGTGCTGAAGACCACACCTGCCCGGTAGCAGCGCCCCCCCAGGTGGGCACTTTCACGTGAAAGTGCCCACCTGGGGGCGGCACTTTCACGTGAAAGTGCCGCCTATCTCGTCGTGGTCCGGACCACTCGGGGCCGGTGGTCCGCTTTGTCGAAGTTGTCGAAAATTGTCAGTGCTCCCGCTGAACCGCCGTCGTGACCGGGCCGTGTCCCGGGGTGAGGTGGCGATCAGAGAGGAGGGGCCCCATGCCCCGGTTGAGCAGTGGCCGGCACCGCAAGCAGGCGACCGTCGGACTGGCCGCGTTGCTGGGCGTTGCCGGCATCACCGCGACCGCCATCGCGCTGAGCAGTCCCGCGGGCAACGCGGCCGAAGCGCCCAAGGAGAACTGCGGCGGGCTCGACACCGCCCTGCAGAACAACCTGAACTTCATCGCGGGCCAGCAGGCGAACCCGGACGCCCAGTCGGCCGCGCGGATCGCCAACCGCCAGGCGGTGGTGGACCTGATCCAGCAGCGGCGGCAGGTGGCGGGCTGCACGGCGAACGTCGCGGCGAACAACGGCCAGGCGGCCGCGGCGCCGGGCAACTCCGGCAACGCGCCGGGCAAGGCGCAAGCGCCCGGGCAGCAGAAGAAGCAGGAACAGGCGGCGGCCGGCGGCGCGGTGGGCGAGGTCGTGTGCCCCGGTTCGACCGTGACGCTCTCCGGCGAGGGCGGCGCCCCGGCCGCGTCGAGCAACCAGTTCCCGGCCGGAACGAAGCTGAAGGTGACCAACCTGGACAACTCGAAGTCGACGACGGTCGAGGTGACGTCGGTGTCGGGCAGCTGCACGCTGCTCAACAACGCGGCCTTCGAAGAGGTCCGGGAGCCCGGCAAGTTCCTCATCCGGCGCGCGCGGATCGAGCGCGTCGGCTGAGGCAACGGAAAAGGGGGACACCGGCGGCGGGCCGGTGTCCCCCTTTTCCTTGTGTGCTAACGGAAGCTGATCTGCAGCACCGGGTCGCCGGTGCTGGCGAAGAAGTCGTTGCCCTTGTCGTCGATGACGATGAAGGCGGGGAAGTCCTCCACCTCGATCTTCCAGACGGCTTCCATGCCGAGCTCGGCGTACTCGAGGACGTCGACCTTCTTGATGCAGTCCTGCGCGAGCCGCGCCGCCGGGCCGCCGATCGAGCCGAGGTAGAAACCGCCGTGCGCCTGGCACGCGTTCGTCACCTGCTTCGAGCGGTTCCCCTTGGCCAGCATGACGAGCGAGCCGCCGGCGGCCTGGAACTGCTCGACGTAGGAGTCCATCCGCCCGGCCGTGGTCGGGCCGAACGAGCCGGACGCGTAGCCCTCGGGCGTCTTCGCCGGGCCGGCGTAGTAGACCGGGTGGTTCTTGAGGTAGTCCGGCATCTCCTCGCCGGCGTCGAGCCGTTCGGCGATCTTGGCGTGCGCGATGTCCCGCGCGACGACCAGCGGCCCGGTGAGCGAAAGCCGCGTCTTGACCGGCAGCCGCGAGAGCTGCGCGCGGATCTCGGCCATCGGCCGGTTGAGGTCGACGGCGACGACGTCGTCGGAGAGGTCTTCCTCGGTGACGTCGGGCAGGAAGCGGGCGGGGTCGCGCTCGAGCTGTTCGATGAACACGCCGTCGGCGGTGATCTTGGCCTTGGCCTGCCGGTCGGCGGAGCAGCTCACGGCGACGCCGACGGGGCAGCTCGCGCCGTGCCGGGGGAGCCGGATGACGCGCACGTCGTGGCAGAAGTACTTCCCGCCGAACTGCGCGCCGATGCCGAACTGCCGGGTCATCTCCAGGACCTGCTGCTCGAGGCCGGTGTCGCGGAAGGCGTGGCCCAGTTCGGAGCCTTCGGTCGGCAGGTTGTCGAGGTAGCGCGCGGAGGCGAGCTTCGCGACCTTGAGGTTGAACTCCGCGGACATCCCGCCGACGACGATGGCCAGGTGGTAGGGCGGACAGGCGGCGGTGCCGAGGCTGCGCAGCTTCTCGTCGAGGAAGCGCGCGAGCCGCTTCGGGTTCAGGACGGCCTTGGTTTCCTGGTAGAGGAACGTCTTGTTGGCGCTGCCGCCGCCCTTGGCCATGAAGAGGAACTCGTACGTCGGGTCCCCTTCTTTGTGGTAGAGCTCGATCTGCGCCGGGAGGTTCGTGCCGGTGTTGCGCTCGTCCCAGAAGGTGACCGGGGCCATCTGCGAGTAGCGCAGGTTCAGCTGCTGGTAGGCGTCGAAGATGCCCTGGGAGAGGGCCCGCTCGTCGTCACCGCCGGTGAGGACGCCTTCGCCGCGCTTGCCGATGACGATGGCGGTGCCGGTGTCCTGGCACATGGGGAGGACGCCGCCGGCCGAGATGGCCGCGTTACGCAGGAGGTCCATCGCGACGAAGCGGTCGTTGCCGCTCGCCTCGGGGTCGTCGACGATGGCTCGTAGCTGCTGCAGGTGTGATGTGCGCAACAGGTGCTGGATGTCGGTGATGGCGGTGCGGGCGAGGGTGGTGAGCGCCTGGGGGTCGACTTTCAGGAACTTCCGGCCGGCGGCTTCGATGGTCTCGACGCCCTCGTCGGTGATCAACCGGTATTCGGTCTTGGTGTCCTTGCCCAGCGGGAGGACTTCGGTGTGCTGAAACGTGGTGGACGGCACTGCCAGGCTCCTTTGCCAGCTCCGGGATCGGTCCACCCTACGCAGGGTTGGGTCTTGCCTGACAGAAGCACCCGGTCACTGTGGGCCACCCCACGCGGGTGTTCGTTCGGCCGCGGGCTCGGGGAGGTCTGGCTGGGCCGGGCCGGCGGAGAAGCTGGTCGGGAGGCCGGGTCCACCCCGACGGACCCGACCTCCCGGGGAAAGCTCCCGGGTGCGTGCACACCCGGTTGCGAGGCCTGCGCCGGCACTTCGAGGCTGTCGTGACGCAGGTCATAAGTCAACGCCGCCGAACGGGTGCTGGCTGAGGGTTGCTACCCCGGCCTCTTCCGGACGAAACCCGGTTTTCGTGGAAAATTTTCGCGACTTGCCGAACGCCTGGTCAGCGGGCTGCCCACATGACCGAGGGGCGGGTGCGCAACGGCACCCGCCCCTCGTGAACGAAACGATCAGCTGGCGTAGGCGCGGAGGCGGTCCGCGCGCTCGCCCTGGCGGAGCTTCGACATGACCTCGCGCTCGATCTGGCGGACGCGCTCGCGGGACAGCCCGAAGTGCTTGCCGATCTGGTCGAGCGTGCGCGGCTGGCCGTCGTCGAGGCCGTAGCGCAGGCGGATCACGTGCTGCTCGCGGTCGTCCAGCGTCGCCAGTACGCGGCGCAGGTCGTCCTGGAGCAGGCCCGAGATCACGGCGCTCTCCGCGTCCGTTGCCTCGGAGTCCTCGATGAAGTCGCCGAGCGGGGCGTCTTCCTCCGTGCCGACCGGCATGTCCAGGCTTACCGGGTCACGCGAGTGGTCGAGCAGGTCCGAGATCTTGTGCGCCGGGATGCCCGACTCGGCCGCCAGCTCCTCGTGTGTGGCGTCGCGGCCGAGCTGCTGGTGCAGGTCACGCTTGATGCGGGCCAGCTTGTTCACCTGTTCCACCAGGTGGACCGGCAGCCGGATCGTGCGGCCCTGGTCGGCCATGCCCCGGGTGATCGCCTGCCGGATCCACCAGGTGGCGTACGTCGAGAACTTGAACCCCTTGGAGTAGTCGAACTTCTCCACCGCGCGGATGAGACCCAGGTTCCCCTCCTGGATCAGGTCGAGCAGCGGCATCCCCCGGCCGGTGTAGCGCTTGGCCAGCGAGACCACCAGGCGGAGGTTCGCCTCCAGCAGGTGGTTCTTGGCCACGTGGCCGTCGCGGACCAGCGCGGCCAGCTCGGTGCGGCGCTTGGCCGTGAGCTCCTCGGCGGTGTCCAGCATGTGCTGGGCGAACACGCCGGCTTCGATGCGCTTGGCCAGCTCGACCTCGTCGGCCGCGGACAGCAGGGCCGTCTTGCCGATGCCGTTGAGGTAGACGCGGACGAGGTCGGCGGCGGGGCTCTGGGCGTCGAGGTCGGCGTCGGTGAGCGCCCCCACGCCCAGCGTCGTCGGCTCCTCGGTCGTCTGAGCCGGGATGCGCTCGCGAATCCCGCGCGACTCGCGTTCGAGAGTCTGGACTGACATTCTGCCTCCCCGGTCACGGGCTGAACGTGCTGCTGCGGTCGTCCACCGGGTGCGTACCCGCGAACCGGGGCCTGTGGATCCCGGTACGCCGGTCCGGCCGGCTTGGCTGGACATCTGGCACAACGCTCCGGGTTCCCAAATCGTTCCCGGTCCGTCATAGAAGAAGACGGATGCCGGAGCGATCCGGTTGCTGAATCAAGGCTGAGCTTTTCCTGAGAACGTTCCGTGACCGGGGAACCTGAGAATTCCATATGAATCGGGTCAAGAAGTGAACCGCGCGGACGTGGTCTAGACCTCTACGAGAACGGTGAACGGGCCGTCGTTCACGCTGGAGACCGCCATCATCGCCCCGAACCGGCCGGTGGCCACGGTGGCGCCGCGGCCGCGCAGCCCGGCCACGACGGCGTCCACCAACGGCTCGGCGACCTCCGGCCGGGCCGCCTGCGTCCACGACGGCCGGCGCCCTTTCTTCGTGTCTCCGTAGAGCGTGAACTGGCTCACCACGAGCAGCGGCGCATTCGCCGTCGCGCATGATTCCTCGTCGCGCAACAGCCGCAGTTCGTGCAGCTTGCGTGCCATCGTGGCGGCTTTCGCGGCGTCGTCGTCGACGTGGATTCCCAGCAGCACAAGCAAACCCGGCTCGTCGATCGCGCCGACGACCGCGCCGTCGACCGTCACGTCCGCCCGCGTGACGCGGGCCGCGACCGCCCTCACCGGTCCGCCGGGACGAGCATGCCGTGCCGGACCAGCTCGCGGACGACGGGCAGCGCGGTGGCAGCCAGCTCCGAAGCGTCGAGTCCTTGCGAGAACGCGAGCAGCTCGATCAGATCCTCCAGCGGCAACGCACCCCGGCAGCCCGCCAGCAGCCGCGTCGCCAGCTCGTCGACCTCGTGCTGCCAGCCCGGCCCGTCGGTGCGGTGCAGCCGCCGGACGGTCGTCGCCCAGCCTTCGTCGCCGGGTTCGTCGACGCTTTCGAGCAAAACCGTGTCCGGGACCACAAAACGGACATCGAGCAACGAATCACCCGATTCGCGCAGCCATTCCACGCGGTCCAGCCAGCCGGCCGCCTCCGGGCCCAGCGGGTCGTCGTAGGCCTGCCGGAGGTCCTCGCACACGACGGTCGGTGTCCGCCCGGACGCCCGCCGCAGCGTGACGAACCCGAAGCCGATGCCCCGGACGTCGTTCGCGGCGAACCAGTCCAGCCACGCCGCCGCCTTGGCCCGGCCCTCCGGCGAGCGCGGGTCGAGGCCCGCGTCCCGCAGCCACGTGCCGACGTAGAGCGCCGGATCGGCGACGTCGCGCTGCACGAACCAGGCGTCGGTCTCGGCGGGCAGCCACCGGCTCACCCGGTCGGCCCAGTCCTCCTTCCCGGTGTGCAGCCACGAGGCGAGGAGGTGGCCGGTGCCGCCGTCGTCGAGGAAGCCCGGCAGCTGCCGCACGACCAGCGCGCTCGCGTCGTCGCCCGCCAGCCCGGAGTCGCGGTAGGTGTAGTCGACGCGCGCCGGGCCGACCACGAACGGCGGATTGCACACGACCTGGTCGAACTTCCGCCGCGCGACCGGCGCGAACCACTCGCCGCGGACCAGCTCGACGTCCAGCTCGTTCAGCCGGAAGGTCGCCGCGGCCAGCGCGAGCGCCCGCGCGGAGACGTCGGTGGCCGTGACGCGCTGCGCGTGCCGGGTCGCGTGCAGCGCCTGGACGCCGTTGCCGGTGCCCAGGTCGAGCAGGGTGCCGACCGGGCGGCGGCTGGTGGCGCGGATCAGCGACAGCGACGCGTGGCCGACGCCGAGCACGTGGTCCTCGGGCACGGTGTGGCCCAGCAGGTCGGCGTCGAGGTCGGACACGACCCACCACGAGCCTTCCTCGTCGCCGTGCGGCCGGATGTCCAGCGCGGCCCGGTAGCCACCGTCGACGGCCGACAGCACGCCGGCGGCGACGGCGTCCTCGACGGCGAGTGGCGCGAAGGCGGCCTTGACGGCGGTCTCGGGCTCGGTGCCGCCCAGCAGGAACAGCCGGATCAGCGTGCCGAGGTCGCCGGCGTCCCGGCTGGCGCGCTCGGCGGGCACCGGCTCGCCGCGGCCCAGCGCCGCGTGCGCGGCCCCGCCGAGGGCGCCGACCACGCCGTCGGCGTCGTAGGAGGTGCGCCGGAAGGCCTCGCGCAGCCGCGCGCAGACGTCGTCGGACAGGTCGGGCAATCCACTTCGCGTGCTCACGGTGGGTAATGCTGCCACGATGACCCCCGTGACCCTTGAACGCGTCCTCGCCCCGCTCGACGCGGCGCTGCCCGAACTCGAAGCGCTGTACATCGACCTCCACCGGCACCCGGAGCTGTCCTTCGCCGAGACCCGCACGGCGGCCGAGCTGGCCCGGCGGCTGGAGGGCGACGGCTACGAGGTGCACACCGGCATCGCCGGCACCGGCGTGCTGGGCGTGCTGCGCAACGGCGAGGGACCCACGGTGCTGCTGCGGGCCGACATCGACGCGCTGCCGGTCGAGGAGAAGACCGGGCTGTCGTACGCGAGCACCGCCCGCGGCACCGACGAGCACGGAACCGACGTCCCGGTCATGCACGCCTGCGGGCACGACATGCACGCCACCTGGCTCTCCGGCGCCGCCGCGCTGCTCGCGAAGGGCCGCGACACCTGGGCCGGCACGCTGCTCGTGGTGTTCCAGCCGGGCGAGGAGGGCGCGGGCGGCGCGTCGGCGATGGTCCGCGACGGCCTGTTCGACATCGCCGGCAAACCCGACGTCGTGTTCGGGCAGCACCTGGTGCCCGGTCCGGCCGGCTGGGTGCTCACCCGGCCCGGCGTGATCATGGCCGCCACCGACACGCTGCGCGTCACCCTGCACGGCCGCGGCGGGCACGGCTCGCGCCCGGAAACCACCGTCGACCCGGCCGTGCTGGCCGCGTCCGTGGTGCTCAAGCTGCAGACGATCGTCTCGCGCGAGATCGCCGCCACGGACTCGGCCGTGGTCACCGTGGGTTCGCTGCACGTGGGCACCGCGAGCAACGTCATCGCCGACGACGCTGTCATGGAGGTCAACGTCCGGTCCTTCGACCAGGCCGTGCGCGAGCGGGTGCTGGCCGCGGTCGAGCGGATCGTCCACGGTGAGGCGGCCACGGCCGGCGCGCCGAAGCCGCCCGAAATCGAGCGGTCCGGCGCCTACCCGGTGACCGAGAACGACGAGGCCGCCAACGACGCGCTCACCGAGGTCTTCCGCGGCCACTTCGGCGCCGACGTCGTGTACCCGGCGCCGCTGATCACCGGCAGCGAGGACTTCAGCGAGTTCGGCCGGGCGGCCGGCGTGCCCTCGGTGTTCTGGCTGGTCGGCGGCTTCGACCCGCAGACGGTCATCACGGCGATGACCGAGGGCCGGTTCGAACGCGACATCCCGTCCAACCACTCGCCGCGGTTCGCGCCGATCCTGCACCCGACCCTGCGCACGGGTATCGAAACCCTGGTCGTCGCCGCGTTGAGCAAGTTGCGTCACCCCGGTGTCGGATGAACCGCGCAAGTGGGACGATGGACGGTGGAGGTGGTGCAGTGACCACGCCCGCCAAGGACTCGGACCCGGTGCTGATCACCGGGGCGGCCCCGTCGTACGAAGAGCAGTTCGCCGCCCGCAAGCGCAAGTACGTGATCATGATGGCCTGCCGGATCCCGTGCCTGATCCTCGCCGGGCTGACCTACCACACGTGGTGGCTGGCGCTGGGGTTCCTCGCGATCTCGGTGCCGTTGCCGTGGGTGGCGGTGCTGATCGCCAACGACCGCCCGCCCCGCAAGTCCGAGAAGGTCGCGACCTACCAGCACGAGGCGAAGACGATCGAAAGCACCAGCCACCGCGTGATCGACGGCTGAGAAAACGGCACTTTCACGTGAAAGTGCCGTCCCCAGTGGGCACTTTCACGTGAAAGTGCCGCTCAGGCCGGCTGCGGCCCGACCTTCCCGACGGCCAGCGCGCCCAGCCGCGTCCCGTGCCGCAGGACGTCCACAGTGGAATCCCCGGCCAGCCAGCCGACGAGCACGCCCGCGTCGAAGGCGTCGCCCGCGCCGGTCGAGTCGAGGCACTCGGCCTCGACCGCCGGGACGCTCGTGACGCCGCTGTCGTCGACCCAGCTGGCGCCCTTCAGGCCCGCGGTCACCACGACCGCGCCGACCGTGCCGAGCAGTTCCTTCGCGCTCGTCGGGTCGGCCGAGCCGGTCAGCGCGACCAGTTCCTCGGTGTTCGGCATCAGCAGGTCGACGCCGCGGACGTCGGCCAGGAACGCCGCCGGGTCCGTGATGTGCGCGGCGGCCTGGGGGTCGACCGACGTCGTCAACCCCGCTTCGCGAGCCGCCGCCAGCGCGGCGAGACCGGCCGCCCGCGACGGCGGGTCGAGCAGCACGTATCCGGACAGGTGCAGGTGGCTCGCCCCTTCGAGTGCCTCGGGCGTGACGTCCTCGGGCGCGAAACGCTGGTTCGCGCCGCGGTCGGCGAGCATGCTGCGCTGCCCGGACCCGTCGACCATGACGACGACGCAGCAGGTCGGCGCCTCGGCGTCGACGGCGAACGCGCACCGCACGCCTGCCGCCTCCAGCTCGGCCCGGATGAGCCGGCCGCCCGGGTCGTCGCCGATCCGGGCGAGCAGCGTCGTCTCCGCGCCGAGGTGCCGCAGCCACAGGGCCGTGTTGGCGCCCGAGCCGCCGCCGGTGAAGCGGATCTTCGCGCGGGCGTCGCCGCCGTGCGGCAACGGCTTGTCGTGCCGGGCGATCACGTCCAGTGCCGCGTCGCCGACCACCACGATCCCGGTCATGCCAGCGCCACCGCGACCTCGGTGGCGAGCTTGGCGTTGTTCAGCACCAGTGCTTCGTTCGCGTCGATGCTCACGCCGCCGCTGGCGGTGTGGAAGTGCTCCAGCAGCACCGGCGTGACGTCGGCGCCGTGCACGCCCTGCTCCTCGACGAGCGCGAGGCCCTCGGCGAGCAGCCGGTCGTGCAGTTCCTTGTCCATTTCGGACGCTTCGGGGATCGGGTTGGCCAGCAGGACACCGGAACCCGCGTACGCGCGGTGCGCGTCGATCACGGCGGCGGCCTGCTTCGGGTCGTCGACCCGCCAGCCGACCTGGTGCCCCGACGAACGCAGGTAGAACGCGGGGAAGTCGTCGGTGCGGTAGCCCAGCACCGGCACCGAGTTCGTCTCCAGCACCTCGAGGGTGGCCGGGATGTCGAGCACCGACTTCACGCCGGAGCAGACGACCACGGTCGGCACCTTCGCGAGCACGCCGAGGTCGGCCGAGACGTCCCAGGACTGCGCCGCGCCGACGTGCACGCCGCCGAGCCCGCCGGTGGCGAACATGCCGATCCCGGCCGCGGCGGCCAGCGCCGACGTGCTCGCCACCGTCGTCGCGCCCGAGCGGCCGAGGCCGGCAGCCGGGCCGAGGTCGCGCAGCGAGAGCTTGTCCAGGCCGGCGTCCGGCGCGCAGACGCGCTCGAGCTCGGCGGGGGAGAGGCCGACGACGACCCGGCCGTCGAGCACCGCGATCGTGGCCGGGACGGCGCCGCCGTCGCGGACCACGCCTTCGAGGCGGCGGGCGACGTCGAGGTTGCGGCCCGGCGGCAGGCCGTGGGACAGGATGGTGCTCTCCAGCGCGACGACGGGGTGCCCGTCACGCAGCGCCGAGGCGACCTCTTCGTGCAGCGAGAGTGCGGTAGTCACGAGGGACCATCATCGGTGATCGGTCCGCTCGCCGCGCCAGTGGGTCAGCTCGGTGGTGAGGTTCCGTTCGGCGGCGCTCGCCCAGCGTGTTCGCGCGGCTTCGCTGCGGTAGAGCTCGCGCGCGAGCATTCCTTCCAAGACGGCGATGCGCCCTTGGCGCCAGACGTCGTCGGGGTACTTCGCGTACTCCTCGCGCACTGCGCGGGCGTAGGCCGCGTACTGCTCTTCGGCCGCGCCGAGGATCGCCAGGTCGGCGTCGAGCAGGGCGGTGGCCAGGAGGTCGTCGGGCGGTGCGTCGTGGCCGATCGTGGCGAGGATCAGGCTTTCGACGCGCTCGACGTGTGCTTCGGCCACGCCTTCCAGCGCTTCGCGAGCCCACTTCGCGCTGGCGCGTTCGTCTTCGCCGGGCTTCGCGTCGTACACGACGTCGTGCGTCCAGGCCGCGACGGCGACGATCGCGCGGTCGGTGTCGCCGAGGCCTTCGGCCAGCCAGGCGGAGTCGCGCGCGACGGCGGCCGCGTGGTCCAGGGTGTGGTAGCGGCGGTGGGGCTCGGTGTAGCGGGCTTCGAGCCGCGGCCAGGCGTCGGACGTGCCGCCGAGCTTGCCGATCGCGTCCGGCCAGCGCATCAGTCGAAGATCCCGCGTGGCCGGGCGAGGAGGTCGAGCCAGTCCTCGAGCTGCTTCTCCCAGTTGACGTCCGGCTTCATGGTGAACATCCCGAGGAAGTCCTGGCCGCGGCCGCCGAAGCCGCCGGTCTTGCTCACCCGGACCCGCTTGGTGACCTCGAGCACGACGTCGGTGCGTTCGGCCGACGTCAGGAAGGTGACCGCGACCTGGGAGAAGACGCTCGCGAAGCGCGGTGAAGGCGTGAAGCGGATCTCCTGGAAGAACGGCAGCTGCTGCCGGGCGCCGTCGACCCGGCCCTGCTCGAGGACGGCCTCGCGGAAGGTGAAGCCGATCCGGCTGAGGGCGTCGAGGACCCGCTTCTGGGCCGGGAGCGGCTCGATCGCGACGGCGTCGGCGTCGAACGGGTCGCTGACCGCGGCGGCCAGATCGAGCTCGGCCCGCACGCCGACGGCCATGCCGGCCAGCGGCTTGGCGTAGACGCTGGTCACCGGCGTCTCCCAGGGCAGTGGCACCTCGAACGGCACCCGGACCTGCTGCCCGGCCCGGATGACCTCGCTGCCAACTAGCTGCTGGGTGCCGAAGGGGAGGTCTTCGGTCTTGCCGCCGGGCAGCTGGACACGGGCCAGCAGCGTCACCGCGAGCCCGTTGATCTCCTGGTCGACCTCGCCGCCGAGCAGCAGGACCTCGCCGTGGAGGGGGCGGCCGGGGGCGGCGGTGGCGTCCAGCAGCCGGGCGTCGATCCGCGCCCCGCCCGAACCGAACGTCGCGAGCACCTTCTGGAACATGCCGTGGATCCTGCCAGGCCGGAGACGTTTCGCGCGGGGACTCGGGCACAATGGACGGGTGAGCACCGAGACGCTGACGAAGCCGGAAACCACGCCCGAGGGCACGGACACCACCGACGACGACTCGCCGAAGATGTTCCACTACGTGAAGAAGAACAAGATCGCCGAGAGCGCGGTCATGGGCACTCACGTGGTGGCGCTTTGCGGCGAGGTCTTCCCGGTGACGAAGTCGCCGAAGCCCGGGTCGCCGGTCTGCCCGGCCTGCAAGGAGATCTACGACAGTCTCCGTCCGGGCAGCTGAGCCGGGCCTGAGGTCCCCGGCGGGTGTCCTCGCCGGGGCTTTCTGCTGTCCGGAATCGGACAAGATGTCGAACAAACGTGAATAACCTTCATTCGGCGGGTGTGCTCGTCGGGGCAGGCCTGGTAAATCCTCCCGAGCCAGGTCCCCTCACCCACCGGAGTCGCACATGCGCAGAACCGGGATCGTGCTCACCCTCGCCGCCTTGCTCGCCGTGGTCTCGCCCGCGCTGGCCCAGGCCGTCACCGGCTGGACGGAGGTCGGCTCCGACAACGCCCGTGCCCTCGACGAGAGCCAGGGCCTCGCGACGATCGTGCGCCCGTCGGGCACGACGATCCGCTACACCGGGATCGGCACGATCCCGGCCGACCTGAACTCGCAGGGCTGGAACCACGTCGGCGACCCGGGCTCGGCCCAGGGCTGGTACGTCGAGCCCTACCAGCGTGACGACCGCGGCGCGAAGCTCTTCCGCGTCCAGGCCCCGGACGGCTCGTGGGCCAACTACAAGCACGCCCTCGAGTCGTGGGAAGCGAACAACAACTCCTTCGCCGCGGTGTCGCCGGACGCCCGCTGGCTGGTGGCGGGGGAGTGGGGCACCATGAGCCGGCTCCTGGTGCACCCGATGCCCGGCGTGGTCGCCACGAACCCGGCGCAGAACCTGCCGATGGCCGGCACGATCCGCCTGGACCACGCGGTCCGCGACGTCCAGGGCTGCGACTTCCAGACGGCGACCCGCCTGCTCTGCGCGTCCGACGACCCGGACGGCAGCCTCTTCGGCACGACGAAGCCGCTCCTCCAGGTCGACCTCGCGGGTCCGCTGAACGGTTCGGATGTCACCGGCCACGTCACGTCCCTGGGTCAGCTCCCGCTCCGCAGCGGCTGCTCGGGCTCGTTCGAGGTCGAGGGCATCGACTTCGACGAGCGCGACAACACCCTCCGCGTGGTGGTCATGTCCCCGAGCATCTGCATCTTGTTCGACAGCAAGACCTACCGCTTCCAGCAGCGCTGACACACGCAGGCCGGGCACTTTCACGTGAAAGTGCCCGGCCTGCGGTTCGCCATGGTGGGCACTTTCACGTGAAAGTGCCCCCCGGGTCAGGCGGTGGGGGTGGGGTCGAGGGACTCCGTTTCCGGGGCCTGGGCCGGGGTTCGGCGGGCTTCGCGGCGGGCGCGACGGCGTTCCTTGCGGGTCTCGACCATCGTGTAGAGGGTCGGGACGAGGACCAGGGTCAGCAGCGTCGAGCTGACCAGGCCGCCGATCACCACGATCGCCAGTGGCCGGCCGATGAAGCCGCCCTGGCCGGTGATGCCCAGTGCCATCGGGACCAGCGCGAAGATGGTTGCCGCGGCGGTCATCAGGATCGGGCGGAGCCGGCGGCGGCCGCCTTCGGTGACGGCGTCGGAGACGCTCATCCCCTCCGCGCGGTACTGGTTGATCAGGTCGATCAGCACGATCGCGTTCGTCACGACGATGCCGACCAGCATCAGCATGCCGATCAGGGCCGGCAGGCCCAGGGCGGTGCCGGTGGCCAGCAGCAGCCCGATCGCGCCGGTCGCCGCGAACGGGATCGAGACCAGCAGGATCAGCGGCTGGATCAGGCTCCGGAACGTCGCCACCATGATCAGGAACACGATCGCGATGGCCGCGAGCAGCGCCAGGAACAGGTTCGAGAACGCCTCCTGCTGGTCCTGGCTGACGCCGCCGAGCGAGTACGCCGCGCCGCCGGTGAACGTCAGGCCGTCCAGTTTGGACTTGATGTCCGCGGTGGTCTTGGTCAGGTCGTCACCGGTGTTCTTCGCCGTCACCGTGGTGCTCAGGTCGCCGCCGGTGCGGTGCACCGCGGCTGGGCCGTCCACAGTGGACACGCGAGCCACCTCGTCGAGCCGGACGACGCCGGCCGGGCCCGGGATCGGCAGGGCCTTGACCTGGTCGACCGTGACCGGAGCCGTGCCGGCGCGCAGGACGATGTCCGTGCGCTGCCCGTCGACCGGCAGCTGCGTCACCGTGCGGCCGGCGATCGCCTGGTTGGCGACCTGCCCGATGGTGCTCGCCGACAGCCCGCGCGCGGCGGCCGCGGCGTCGTCCACCTCGACCTGCACCCGCGGCGAGCCGACGCTCAGGTCGCTCGACACCTCGGTGAGCCCGGCCACCCCGCCCAGCGCCCGCACCACCTGGTCGGACGCCGGCTTCAGCGCGGCCTCCGACGGCGCGGTGACCGTCACCGAGACCTGGTCGGAGTTGAACCCGGACGCGTCCGCCCCGATCTTGATCTCGCCCAGCTCGGGCCGCGACGTCAGCTTCGCGCGCAGCCGGTCCGACAGCGAGTTCAGATCGGTGTCCTTGGCGACGGTGACGGAGATGCTCGTGTTGGTGCCGCCGCCGAAGCCGAACGCCCCGCCACCACCGATGCTGACCTGGTACGTCTGCACCGCGGGCTCGGCCGCGAGGGCCTGCTCGACCGCCGTGGCCGCCTTTTCCTTCGCCTCGACGCTGGTGCCGGCGGGCAGCTTCTGCGTCATGTTCAGCGTGGTGCCGCCGGAGGAGTCGAGGAAGTTCGTGTTGAGCCGCGTCGCGAGCCCGACCGTGCCGGCGAAGATCAGCAGGGCCAGCAGCACGACGGTCAGCCGCCGCCGGGTCGCGAACCGGATCACCGGCAGGTACGCGCGCTGCAGGATGCTGCGGCGTTCCCGCTCGACGGCCGCCTCGCGCGCCCGCTCGGCTTCGACGGCGTCCGCCGGCACCGCGGGCCGCTTCAGGAACCAGTACGCCAGCACGGGAACCACGGTCAGCGACACGAGCAGCGACGCCAGCAGCGCCACCGTCACGGTGATCGCGAAGGGCGAGAACAGCTCCCCGACGAACCCGCCGACGAACGCGATCGGCAGGAACACCGCGACGGTCGTCAGCGTGGACGACGTCACCGCGCCGGCCACCTCGCGGACGCCGTCGAGCACCGCCCGGTCCTTCTCCTCGCCGTACGCCAGGTGCCGTTTGATGTTCTCCAGCACGACGATCGAGTCGTCGACCACCCGGCCGATCGCGATGGTCAGCGCGCCGAGGGTGAGCAGGTTGAGCGACAGGTCGCCGGTCCACAGGGCGATCAGCGCGACGACGACCGACAGCGGGATCGACACCGCGGTCACCAGCGTCGAGCGCACCGACAGCAGGAACAGCAGGATGACGACGACCGCGAAGGCCAGCCCCAGCAGGCCTTCGGTGGTCAGGCCGCTGATCGCGTCCTTCACCGGGGTGCCCTGGTCGAACACGACGCTCATCTCGGCGCCGGTCTTCTTCGCCAGGTCCGGCAGCTTGTCGCGGACGGCGTCGGAGATCGCGACGGCGTTCCCGTTGTCCACCATGGTGATCGAGAGGCCGAGGCTGGGCTTGCCGTTGGTGCGCGTGATCGACGTCGGCGGCGCGAACCCGGGCTGGACGTCGGCGACGTCACCCAGCTTCACCGGACCGCGCCCCCGCGCGGCCGCACTCGGCGTCAGGTACAACCCGCGGAGACTGTCCACAGTGGTCTGCCCGCCGCCGACCTGCACCGACAGCGTCTTGCCGTTCTCGGTCAGGGTCCCGGCCGGCACCGCGGCCCCGGCCGTCTGCAGCGTGGTCGCGATCGACGCGGGGTCGACGCCGGCGGCGGCGAGCTTGGCGTAGTCGAGCGTGATCGTGACGCGCGGCTGCTGCACGCCGGTGACGGTGACCGTGCGGACGCCGTCGATCTTCCGCAGCTCGGGCGCGACCTGGTCGGTCAGCGCGGGCGCGAGCTGCTGCGGGTCGCCCGTGGTGCCCGCGGCGACCAGCACGACCGGCAGGTCGTCGGTGCTGCCCGCGGACACGGCGGGCTCGGTGTTCTGCGGCAGCCGCGGCCGGACCTGGTTGACCACCTGCTGGATCTGCGAGACGGCGGCGTCGATGTCCGTGCCGAACTCGAACTGCGCGACGACCCGCGAAACGCCGTCCGACGACGTCGAAGTGACCTGTTCCAGGCCCTTCAGCCCCTGGAGCCCGCCTTCGAGCGGCTCGGAGACCTGCCGGTCGACCGCGTCCGGCGACGCCCCCGGGTACGCCGTGACGATCTGTGCCTGCGGGAACTGCAGTGACGGGAAGAGCTGCTGCTTGAGCTGCGGCAGCGCGAAGGCGCCGAAGCCGACGACGACCAGCGCGAGCAGGCCGATCAGGCTCCGGTTGCGCAGGCTCGATCTGGCCAGCACGGACATGACGTGAAAACCCCCTCGGGAATGAATGGCCCGCTGAGCCTTTCACGCCGATGCTGAGGAGCGACTCAGTCTGGGGGTGGATTCCGGGTCGTCCCTTCGGTGGAGACGCGACCCTGGGCTGCGCTGGGTGCCGGTTCCGGCGCGCTCGGTGACGGGGTGTCCTCTTCGGACGGCTCGGCCGGCTCGGGCTCGTCGTCGTCGAGGGAGCTGCCGTTGGCCGAGACGTCTTCGGCGCGCGGGCGCCGCAGCGGCGTGGTCGAGCGTTCCCACAGCGTGCGGCCTTCTTCCGAGCGCAGCCGCTCGGAGGCGCGTTCCATCTCCAGCCGCCGCCACTTGCGCCGCTGCCGCCGGGTCGCCTTCGCCGGCCAGAGTTCCTGGATCGCGCTGTTGAAGTACGCGCCGCCGACCACGGCCAGCCCGATGAAGAACATGAGCAGCAGGAACGCGATCGGCGCGGCGAGCGCGCCGTAGGTGTAGCCGGTCTTGGTGATCCAGTTGAGGTAGACGCGCAGGCCGACCGAAGAGAGCAGGAACACGACCATGGCGAGCACCGCGCCGGGCAGCCCGCGGTGCCACGGCAGCTTCCGCGGCAGCGCGAGCTTGTACAACGTGGTCAGCGCGAGGGTGATCATCACGCCGAGGGTCGGGAAGTAGAGCGTGCTCACCCACGACGACACCGTCGGGCGCCAGTCCGCCGGGAAGAACTCCGGCAGCAGGTCGGGGCCGATCGCCAGCAGGGGCAGCCCGATCACGAGGATCACCAGGCCGCACAGGTAGAGCAGGAGCGCGAAGATCCGCTGCCAGACGTCGTTGCGGACGCCGTACTGGTCGTGCGCGACGGTGATCGCGTCCACGAAGGACGACATCGCCGACGAGCCCGCCCACAGCGAGATCAGGAAGCCGACCGAGACGATCTCGCCCTTGCCGACGGTGAGGATGCTGTTCACGGTCGGTTCGATGATGTCCTGGACGGCGTTCGTGCTGAACACCGTCCGGCAGAACCCGATGATGCGGTCGTGCACCGCGGTGACGACGCCGGTGCCGAACCACTCGCCGACGAAGCCCAGTGCGCCGAGCAGGCCGAGCAGCAGCGGCGGGAGCGAGAGCGTCTGCCAGAAGGCCGCCTCGGCGGCCTCGGAGAAGATGTTGCCCTCCCAGGCCTTGGCGAACGTGCGCGTGAGCAGGCGCCACGGCCCCTTGCGGGCCACCTTCGTCGCTCCGGACGGCTGCACCTCACCCATGACGTCTCCAGCATGGTCCATCGGTGCTGATTTGGCTCGTCACACCCCCTGCAGCCGGGCGTGTCGACGGACATCACCCGTGCCGGTGCCCGGAACTGTCGGACCCGGCCGGTAGACTCGCTCCAGTGCCCTCACCGCAGCTGCCGATACCGAAGTCGGTACCACAGTGAGGGTTTTCGCACGTCAACGCACTTGAGCGAGGGGGGACCGGCATGACGGAGACGCAGCTCGGGGCGCCTCCCGCGGAGAAGGACTCGACCGCGCGCCCGCTGCGGGCGTGGCAGCGGCGGGCGCTCACGAAGTACCTGACGCAGAAGCCGAAGGACTTCCTCGCGGTGGCGACGCCCGGCGCCGGCAAGACGGTGTTCGGCCTCCGGATCGCGGCGGAGCTGCTCAGCGACCGCACCGTCGAGGCGATCACCATCGTCACCCCGACCGAGCACCTCAAGCACCAGTGGGCGGCCTCGGCCGCGGCGGCCGGCATCGCCATCGACTCGAACTTCCGCAACACCACCGGTGTCACCTCGTCCGACTACAACGGCGTCGCGCTGACGTACGCGCAGGTCGCGGCGCACCCGACGCTGCACCGGGTGCGCACGGAGAACCGCAAGACGCTGGTGATCCTCGACGAGATCCACCACGGCGGCGACGCGAAGAGCTGGGGCGACGCGATCCGCGAGGCCTTCACCCCGGCGGTCCGGCGCCTGTGCCTGACCGGGACGCCGTTCCGGTCCGACGACTCGCCGATCCCGTTCGTCACGTACGAGCCGGACGCGGGCGGCTTCCAGCGCAGCAAGGCCGACCACGCGTACGGCTACGCGGACGCGCTGGCCGACGGCGTGGTCCGGCCGGTCGTCTTCCTGGCGTATTCGGGCGAGGCGTCCTGGCGCACGAGCGCGGGCGAGGAGTTCACCGCCCGGCTCGGCGAGCCGCTCACGGCGGAGCAGAACGCCCGGGCGTGGCGCACGGCGCTCGACCCGGCCGGCGAGTGGATCCCGGCGGTGCTGCAGGCTGCCGACACGCGGCTGTCGCAGGTCCGCCAGAGCGTGCCGGACGCCGGCGGCCTGGTGATCGCGACCGACCAGGAGTCGGCGCGGGCGTACGCGAAGATCCTGGAGCGCATCTCGGGGGAGATGCCGACGCTGGTGCTCTCGGACGACCCGAAGGCCTCGGGCCGGATCAAGGAGTTCTCCGAGACGAACGAGCGCTGGATCGTGGCGGTCCGCATGGTCTCCGAAGGCGTCGACGTCCCGCGCCTGGCGGTGGGCGTGTACGCCACGAGCGCGTCGACGCCGCTGTTCTTCGCCCAGGCGATCGGCCGCTACGTGCGGGCCCGCAAGAAGGGCGAGACGGCGAGCGTGTTCCTGCCGTCGGTGCCGGTGCTGCTGGAGCTGGCCAGCGAGCTGGAGGCGCAGCGCGACCACGTGCTGGGCAAGCCGCACCGGGAGAAGGAAGGCTGGGAGGACGAGCTCCTCGCCCAGGCCAACCGCACCGAGGACGAGCCGGGCGAGGAGGAGAAGGCGTTCACGTCGCTGGGCGCCTCGGCCGAGCTCGACCAGGTCATCTACGACGGCAACTCGTTCGGCACGGCGGTGTTCTCCGGCTCGGACGAGGAGCAGGAGTACCTCGGCCTGCCGGGGCTGCTGGAGCCCGACCAGGTCCGCGCGCTGCTGCGGAAGCGCCAGGAAGAGCAGATCGCGGACGAGAAGCGCCGCAAGCCGGCCAAGGAAGAGGCCCCGCCGCCCACGGCCCGGCCCCAGTCGGTGAGCGAGCGGCTCGGCGCGTTGCGCAAGGAGCTGAACGCCCTGGTGGGCATGTACCACCACCGCACGAAGAAGCCGCACGGGGCGATCCACAACGAGCTGCGGCGGGTCTGCGGTGGTCCGGTGACCGCGATGGCGACCGTCGAACAGCTGGAAGAGCGGATCGTGACGCTGCGGTCCTGGTGAGCCCGGCGCCCGGCTTCTGTCGCCCAGGTGGCTGAAGATCGCCCATCACTGTCCGTTCTTCCCGGGCCGCTCCCGCGCTGTGACGGTCCGTGCCTGATGGCCTGCCCTTCCACCCCGCCGCGCATGGCCTTCCGGGCACCATCCCGCCCGAACTTCGCAAGTCGGCGACCAATCCCGGGGTGCAGTCGTGGATTCGCCACGGGTTGCGCTCGGTGCACACGACCGGCCTAATGTCACACCTTGATGAAACCTCGATGTAACTAACCGTGAGTGCTGGCGATCACATCGTCAGCGGATCTACTCTTTCCGGGCGAGGTTCAGCCCGTGTTGCCGAACCGTGTCCAATTGGTGTCATTTAATCGATCCAGCTATCTTCCCCGCAGCCGCTCAGCGGCATATGTTGTCGCCCACAACATATGCGCGACGGTGCGCCGGGCCAGCCCGGATCGCCGCCTCGCTGGCCCGAGGCACACGCCGACGGCCGCTCGTCACCAATGCTTGGATCCGGAAGGAACGAGGATGCGCAGCAGAACCCTTACCCTCCTCGCCGCCACGGTGAGCGCCGGCCTGGTGCTCACCGCCTGCGGTACCAACAGTTCGAACAGCGGGGGCACGGGGAGCAACTCCGCTTCCGCGCCCGCTCCGGCCGGTGGCGGCGCCAGCGGCAAGGTCGGCGTCATCCTGCCGGAGACCGCCAGCTCGGCCCGCTGGGAAGCCTTCGACAAGCCGATGCTGCAGGCCGCCCTCGCGGCGCAGGGCTTCGAGGCCGACGTCCAGAACGCCCAGGGCGACGCCCAGAAGTTCTCGACCCTGGCCGACGGCTTCATCAGCTCCGGCGTCAAGGTCCTGATCATCGCCCCGTCCGACCCGGCCGTCGGTGCCGCGGTCGAGGCGAAGGCGAAGACCGCGGGCATCCCGGTCATCAACTACGACCGCCCGAGCCTCGGCGGCAGCGCCGAGTACTACGTCTCGTTCGACAACGAGAAGGTCGGCCAGCTCCAGGGCCAGGCCATGGCGGACGCGCTCAAGGACAAGCCGGGCGCCGGCTTCGTCCAGATCGAGGGCGCCCCGACCGACAACAACGCGACCCTGTTCACCAACGGCCAGGACTCCGTGCTCGAGCCGCTGGTCACGTCCGGCAAGCTCAAGCGGATCCAGAAGCAGCCGATCAACGACTGGGACAACCAGCTCGGCGGCACGACGTTCGAGCAGATCTTCCAGGCGAACGGCGGCAAGGTCGACGGCGTCGTCGCGGCGAACGACGGCCTGGCCGGCGCGGTCATCACCATCCTCAAGAAGAACGGCCTGAACGGCAAGATTCCGGTCACCGGCCAGGACGCCACGGCCGACGGCCTCATGGCGGTCATGCGCGGCGAGCAGTACATGACCGTGTTCAAGCCGATCAAGGAAGAGGCCGAGGCGAGCGCGAAGCTGGCCGCGGCACTGGCCAAGGGCGACAAGGCCGCCGCGGACGCCATCGCCACCGGCAAGCTGCACGACCCGAAGAACAACCGCGACATCAAGTCGGTGCTGCTCACGCCGACCACGATCCTGGCGAAGGACGTCAAGACCGTCGTGACCCAGGGCTACGTGAAGGCGACCGAGATCTGCGGCGGCGACCTCGCCAGCAAGTGCGCCTCGCTCGGCATCTCCTGAGCCCTCCTCAGTACCGATCCGGCCGAAGTAGGCCGCCCCCGAGCGGCACTTGACCGCTGCTGCGAGCCGATTCGGCCGTGGCTGAGGCCGGATCGGTACTGGACGGCGCTGTACCCCATGAACAGCCGGGCCGGGACGCGCACCCCGACGGCGCGTCCCGGCCCGGTCCCCACCCAGGAGAAAGCCCATCCATGAGTGAGCCCATTCTCGAGATCAAGGGCCTGAACAAGAGCTTCGGCCCCGTCCACGTCCTCCACGACGTGGACTTCGACGTGCGTGCGGGCGAAGTGACCGCCCTGGTCGGCGACAACGGCGCCGGCAAGTCGACGCTCGTCAAGTGCATCGCCGGCATCCACCCGTACGACTCGGGGGCCGTGCGGTTCAACGGGCAGGACGCCCACATCCGCGGCCCGAAGGACGCGGCCGGGCTCGGCATCGAGGTCGTCTACCAGGACCTCGCGCTGGCCGACAACCTCGACATCGTCCAGAACATGTTCCTCGGCCGCGAGCGCGGCAGCTCGTGGAAGCTCGACGAAGCCAGCATGGAGAAGGCCGCCCGCGAGACGCTGGCCTCGCTGTCGGTCCGGACCGTGAAGTCGGTCCGCACGCCGGTCTCCTCGCTGTCCGGTGGCCAGCGGCAGACCGTCGCCATCGCGAAGTCGGTGCTGTGGAACAGCAAGGTCGTCGTGCTCGACGAGCCGACCGCCGCCCTCGGCGTCGCGCAGACCCGGCAGGTGCTCGACCTCGTCCGCCGGCTGGCCGAGCAGGGCCTCGGGGTCGTGCTGATCAGCCACAACATGGCCGACGTGTTCGAGGTCGCCGACCGCATCGCCGTGCTCTACCTCGGCCGGCTCGTCGCCGAGGTGCACACGAAGGACGTCACCCACGGCCAGGTCGTGGAACTGATCACCGCCGGTCGCTCCGGTGACCTCGGCCTGGCCCGGCCCGAAGCCGTGGTCCTGTGAGCGGGAAGAAAGAACCGGAAATGACTGAAACCCCTGCCAAGCACGAGGTCGGCACCCCCGCCGACGCGCTCGCGCAGACCCAGGCCCCCGCCGGGGCGATCTCCGACTTCGGCATCGACACGACATCGATGTCAACCGGCGAGGCCGTCCGCGACTACTTCGCCCGCCTGCGGGCCGGTGAACTGGGCGCGCTGCCGTCGCTGTTCGGCCTGCTCGTGCTGGTGATCCTGTTCAGCGCGCTGTCGGACAACTTCTTCACGCTGGCCAACATCGCCAACGTGTTCCCGCAGGGCGCGGGCGTCATCATCATCGCGATGGGCATCGTGTTCGTGCTGCTGCTCGGCGAGATCGACCTCGCCGCCGGCGTGGCCTCCGGTGTCGCCGCTTCGGTGATGGCGCTGCACTACGTCCAGAGCGGGAACCTGCTGGGCGCCATGGGCACCGGCGTGTTCATCACGTTCATCGGCGTGCTTGCCCTGGCCATGCTGCTGTCGGCCTACCAGCGGATCTGGGCGGGTGCCGCGCTGTCGCTGATCGGCCTGCTGATCGTCGCGATCGGCGTCCCGGCCAACGCCTGGCTCGAGATCCTGCTGTCGATCTGCGTCGGCACCGCGATCGGCTGCATCACCGGCTTCCTCGTCTCGAAGATCGGCATGCCGTCCTTCGTCGTGACGCTGGCGCTGTTCATCGTGTGGCAGGGCGTCCTGCTGCAGTTCATCGGTGAGGGCGGCACGATCGGCATCAGCAACTCGGACATCCTGTACAAGATCGCCAACGGCAACCTGAACATCCTCGGCAGCTGGATCTTCTTCCTCATCGCGGCCGGCGGGTTCGCGGTGATCACGCTGACCAGCCACTTCAAGCGGCTCCAGCGCGGCCTGGTCGTCCAGCCGACGGCCCTGGTGCTGGTCAAGGTCGGCGCGCTGGTCGTGCTGTCGGCGGTCGGCACCTGGCTGCTGACGATCAACCGCTCGCCGAACAAGGCGGTCGTGACGATCGAAGGCGTCCCGTACGTCATCCCGATCATGCTGGCGTTGCTGGTGGCCGGCACGTACGTGCTGAACCGGACCAAGTACGGCCGGTACGTCTACGCGGTCGGCGGCAACAAGGAAGCCGCCCGCCGCGCCGGTATCGACGTGCCGAAGATCCGGGCCAGCGTGTTCGTCATCGGCTCGGCGGTCGCGGCCATCGGCGGCATCGTCGCCGCGTCGAAGGTCGGTTCGGTCAGCCCGCAGTCCGGTGGCCTGAACACGCTGCTGTTCGCGGTCGGTTCGGCCGTCATCGGCGGCACGTCGCTGTTCGGCGGCAAGGGCCGGGTTTCCGACGCGGTCGTCGGTGGCCTGGTGATCGCCGTGGTCATCAACGGCCTGGGCCTGCTCAAGCAGCCGGCCGCGGTGGTCAACATCATCACCGGTCTGGTCCTGCTCCTCGCCGCCACGGTCGACGCGCTGTCCCGGCGCCGCGCGGCTGCGTCGGCGCGCTGAACCACCATGGAATGATAAAGCCCGTGACCAGCACGCCCGTTGCACGACCGGACGAGGTGCGCCGGCACAACCGCACGACCCTGCTCCGCCTGCTGCACGTCGGCGGGCCGAGCACCCGGGCGACCCTGGCCACCCAGCTGGGGCTCAACCGGAGCACGATCAAGACCCTCGTCGACGGGCTCGCCGAAGCCGGTGTCGTCGAGGAGAAGGTGCCGAGGCCGGGACGAGGGGCGGGCCGCCCCTCGCTCCTGGTCCTGCCCCAGCCGCACGCGGCGGTCGTGCTCGCGGTCGACCTCCAGGTCGAGCACGTCGCGATCGCCCTGGTCGGGCTCGGCGGGCAGATCCTGGGCCGCAACAGCTGGAACCTGCGCGGCCGGATGGGGCAGCCCGAAGAGGTCATCACCCACGTCATCGAGTCGACGGCCATCCTGGCCGGCGACCTCGACGTGACCCCGGTGGCGGCCGGGGTGTCGGTGCCGGGCGTCGTCCGGCGGGCGGACGGGCACGTGCACGAGGCCCCGAACCTGCGCTGGACCGACGTCGCGCTCGGCGAGCGGCTCGGCGGGGTGCTGCAGATCCCGATCCTGGTCGGCAACGACGCCGAGTTCGGTGCCGTCGCCGAGCACCTGCGCGGCGCGGCCCGCGGGGCGTCCGACGTGGTGTACATCTCGGCGGACGTCGGTGTCGGCGGCGGCGTCATCGCCGAAGGCTCGGCGCTGCGCGGCGGCTCGGGGTACGTCGGCGAGATCGGGCACATGGTGATCCGGCCCGACGGGCGGCCCTGCTACTGCGGCAGCAGCGGCTGCTGGGAGACCGAGGTCGGCGAGGCGGCGCTGTGCCGGGCGCTCGGGCTGGCCGAGGACACCCCGCGCGGGGCGATCCTGTTCGAGCTGCGCGAGCTCGGCCGCGCCCCGGAGACGGCGATGACGCGGCTCGCGGAGTTCGCGGAATGGCTGACGCTCGGGCTGATCAACGTCGTCAACCTGCTGGGACCCCAGCTGGTGATCCTCGGCGACCTGCTTACGGTGCTGCCGGAGGCGGTGCTGCGGCACGTCGGCGCCGAGGTGCGCCGGCGCAGCCTGGTGAGCCGGGCGGTCGGCGGCACGCGGATCGTCAGTTCGGCGCTGGGGGCCGACGGGAAGCTGCTCGGCGCCGCGGAAGTGGCGTTCGAAGTCGTGCTGGATTCTGTCTGATTTCCTGTCCGGCTCCGTGTCCGGAATTACCGCTTTTCGCGGCCGGAACGTGATATCGGACACGCGGCGAGCCTTATTCAGCCGTCGGCCGCCGCATGACTGGCGTTGACCGGCGGCGGTCGGGTGGGAGGGTGCGGCGGCCTGGCCCGAATAAGTCTCGATCTGCAAGATGCAGAAAGGCGGCCGGTGCCTGTGCGCACCGGCCGCCTTTCGCTCGTCGGGAGGTTACCGCTGGATGTCGGCGGACAGTTCCTTGAGCTTGGCCTCGTGCTCGCGGGCGTGGTGCCCGCAGAAGAGCAGTTCGCCACCCGTGCTGAGGATGGCGCGTACCTGAGCTGCTGCTCCGCACCGGTCACAGCGGTCGGCGGCGGTCAGTTCGGGGCGGGTGAGCGTCGGCGATGTCATGGGGGTCTCCCTCCGTCCCGGCACCGGTTGCCCGGTGCCATCGATCCAGCTACGCCCACTTCGGGACTGCTACCGGTGGCGGCGATCGCCTCCGGCTCCGCGTGTTCGTGCTTCTACTGTTCCAGACGTTTCGCGGCTCGCAAGTGTTCCCGCGCCGGTGGGACCTGAGTCACGTCGATTTACCCCGGATGCCGTAACGATGTCCCGCATTCCAGGAGACGATTACCCGGAGAGTTACGTTTTCCGTGGTCAGGCACCATGGACTCGTGAGCACGGTGACTTCCCCACGACGGCTTTCCCGGGTACCGGCGCCGCTCTTGTTCGTTCTCAGCGGAATTTCGATGTACGCCGGAGCGGCGGTGGCGGTCGACCTTTTCGGCCACGCGACCCCGGCGGGCGTGGCCTGGCTCCGCTGCCTCGGGGCGGCGGTGGTCCTGCTGGCCTGGCGCCGCCCCGGTCCTGACGCGTGGCGCGGTCGCCGTCTGCTGCTGGCGATCGTGTTCGGCGTGGTGACGGCGGGCATGAACGTGCTGTTCTACGAGGCGATCGCCCGCCTGCCCCTGGGCACGGCGGTGGCGATGGAGTTCGCCGGCCCGGTGGTGGTGGCGGCACTGGGCTCCCGCACGGTGCGCGACGTCCTGGCACTGGTCCTGGTGGCGGCGGGCGTGGTGGCGATCGCGGACGTCCGGATCGCGGGCAGTTTCTGGGGAGTGGCGTTCGCCCTGGGCGCAGCGCTGGCCTGGGCGGGCTACATCCTCCTGGGCAAGAGGGTGGCGACGGACGGCGACGGCATCGACAGCCTGGCGATCGGCTTCTTCGCGGGGACGGTGGTGTTGTCACCGCTGGCGCTGGGAACGGGACCGGTGTGGGCTTCGCCACGGTTGTTGCTGCTCGGGGTCGGGGTGGGGGTGTTGTCGACGGTGGTGCCGTATGCGCTGGACCAGGTGGTGCTGCGGCGGGTGGGGCAGGCACGGTTCGCGACGTTGCTGGCGTTGCTCCCGGTGACGGCGGGGGTGATGGGGTTCGTGTTGCTCGGGCAGGTGCCTTCGGTGGCCGAGGCGGTGGGGACGCTCGCGGTAGTGGCCGGGGTGGCGCTGCGGAGCAGGGAGGGGTCGGTGGGGCCGGACGGGTCGGTGGGGCCCGAGGGGGCGGAGGTGCGGGGGCCGGAGTTGCCAGGGTGAGGTCAGGTTTCTGCGGCGTCGGGTTTGTGCTGTGTCGGGTTGGCGGGGCTCGAGATGGCGCGCCCAAACCGAGCCGGCGAGCCTCAGGTCGGCCGAGCGACCAGGCCGGCACCCAGCACCGGATCGTGATGGCCCCCACCCCGCCCGCCCGGGATACTTACCCCGGGCGGCAGGAAGCGGGTGATCATGACCAAAGCGGCGTCGGCCGCGGCGAAGGACTTCGCCGCCGCCGGGGTGGGTGGGGTTCATCTTGCCTGGGCCGACAACAACGGCATTCCGCGGTCGCGGATCGTGCCCGTTGGCGGGCTCGCCGATGCCGCCACGCGGGGCGTCGGGGCGACCTCGCTGTTCGCCGTCTTCGACAGTCACGACTCCATCACCTTCGCGCACCCTGGCCTGGACACGCCTTCCGGGGACGTCCGGCTCGTGCCCGTCGTCGAGCGGCTGCGGCGGCTGGCCGGGCAGCCCGCGCTCGCCTGGGCGCCCGTCCGGCAGCTCACCCGGGACGGCGATCCGTGGCCCTACTGCCAGCGTGCCGTCCTCGAAGCGCAGGTCGCCAAGGCCGCCGCACGGGGGCTCGAGTTCCGGGCCGGCTACGAACTCGAGTTCGCCGTCGCCCCCGCGGGGAGTGCCGGCATCACCGCCAACCCCGGGCATCCCGGGCCCGCCTACAGCCCGCACGCCCTCGTCGGGCTCGATGGCTTCGTCGGGGCCCTCCTGCACGACTTCGCGGCCAACGGCCTGCGGATCGGCCAGCTGCACGCCGAGTACGGCGTTGCGCAGCTCGAACTGTCGCTGGCCGCCACCGATCCGGTTTCCGCCGCCGATGACCAGCTGCTCGCGCGGCAGACCATCCACGCCGCCGCGCGGGTGCACGGTCTTGCCGTCAGCTTCGCGCCGATGATCGATCTCGGTGCCGCCGGCAACGGCTGGCACCTGCACACCTCCGTCCACCGGAAGGGCCGCAACCTGCTCGACGGGAACGGCCGGCCGGCCGGGGACGGCGCCGCCTACCTCGCCGGGCTGCTGCGCGACCTGCCGGCCCTGACCGCGGTCACCGCGCCGAGCGTGCCCTCGACGTTGCGGCTGCGGCCCGGCCACTTCGCGGGCGCGTACGCGTTCTGGGGCGTCGAGAACCGGGAGGCGCCGCTGCGGTACGTCCCCGGCTCGGCCCTGCTGGGCGACGGCCACGCCAACGTCGAGCTCAAGACGTCCGACGCCTCGGCCAACCCGTACCTCGCGCTCGCCGTCGTGCTCGCCGCCGGGATGGCCGGGATCGAGGACGCGCCCGCACTGCCCGAGCCCATCGGCGCAGACCCGGGCGGCTGGACCGACCACGAACGGGAGATCCGCGGGGTGCACCGGCTGCCGGCGAACCCCGCCGAACAGGACGCCGCACTCGTGGCGTCGCCGCGGGTCGCCGGGGTGCTCGGCGACGAGCTGCTGGGCGCCTTCCGCGCCGTCCGGGCGTCCGACGCGGCGTGGGCGGCCGACCGCACGGACGACGAGATCGTCGCTGCCCACCTTTGGCGTTACTGAAGGCTGGGAAGATGGACCCGGGGAGCCCGCGCGGGCTCCGGGAAGCGTCTGAGGGGACCGATGACTTCGGGGATCGACGGCGGACAGCTCGACCTGTCCGGGGTGCGGTGGCTGCCCGGCGGAGCCCGGCTGACCGCGGTGGCCCAGGCGGAACTGCCCCAGAAGGACGGCCTGGCCGCGGCGTTCTGCGGGCTCGCCGCGCTGCGGGCGGCCGGGCTCGACGTGGCCGACCAGGACGCCGTCGCGGCGGCCGCGGGCACGGTCCGGGGCCCGGTCGTGCGCCCGCCGGGTGAGCCGGGCCGCCGCGGGTTCCGGCTGCCGCTGCCGGTGGTCGACGACCCGGCCGCGGCAGGCACCCGGGTCTCCGGCCTGGCGACGGCCGTCGGCTCGCTGTCGCGGGGCGCCCTCGCGGCCGTGCCGGTGACGGGGGAGTGGACCACCGAGACGCTGTTCGACCTGCTCGTCGGCCTGTGGGACGTCCCGCGCGTGGCGGTGCTGGCCCGGGTCGACGCCGCCGAACTCGGCGCGCACGACACCCCGGAACGCGCGCTGCTCGACTACCTCGACACCGGCGTCCCTCCACTGTGGACGTCCCGCTGGCGGCCGCCCGGCGGTCACTTCGTGCTCCTGGTGGGGATCCGCATCGGCGCCGAGGGCACCCTGCTGTCCGTTGTGGACACCTACCCGTCGCTCGGTGACAATGGCCGCCACGACCAGCCGGTCGAATGGGTGACGGCGGCGCTGGCCGGGCTCGGCGTCCTCGTCGTGGTCGACGCCGATCAGGCGGCCGTGGTGCGCCGGGCGGCGCGCGACGCCGGGCTCACTCCGTCCTACTGGGACTGACCGGCGTCGCGAAGCGGGAATGGCGGCGGCCGTAGGTGAAGTAGATCACCAGGCCGATCGCCAGCCACGCGGCGAACCGGATCCACGTCAGCACGTTCAGGTTGAGCATCAGGTACAGGCACGCCAGCGCGGCCACGACCGGGATCACCGGGGAGAACGGCACCTTGAACGGCCGATCGAGGTCGGGACGGCGGCGGCGCAGCACCGGGACCGCCACGGCGACGATGATCATCGCCGACAGCGCGCCGATGCTCACCATGTCGGCCAGCTCGGAAATCGGGACGAACGCGGCCAGCACGGCGATCAGTGCCGCGCCGCCGATCGTCATCCGGTGCGGGGTGCCCCAGCGCGGGTGCGCGGTGCCGAGCGCCTTCGGCAGCAGGCCGTCGCGGCCCATCGCGAAGCCGATTCGCCCGATCGTGACCAGCTCGACCATCATCACCGACGTCAGCCCGGTGACCGCGCCGAGCGAGATCAGCGCGCCCACCCAGTGCTGGCCGACCCGGTCGAACGCGTCGGCCAGCGGCGCGCCCGTGTCGATGTCGGTGAACGGGACCATGCCGGTCAGCACGATCGAGACGCTGATGTAGAGCAGGGCGCAGACACCCAGCGCGCCGAGGATGCCGACGCGCAGGTCCTTGCGCGGGTTCAGCGTCTCCTCGCCGAGGTTCGCGAGCGCTTCGAAGCCGGTGTAGGCGAAGAACACCACGGCGGCCGCGGTGATCATGCCGGCCAGGCCGTAGACCGACTGCTCCAGCCCCAGCGCCGCCTGGACCACCGGCTGCTCCAGCACCGTCGTGCCGGCTTCGGGTGCCTTCGCCGGCGGGATGAACGGCGTCAGGTTCGCGCCCTTGACGTAGAACAGGCCGACCGCGAGCACCAGCACGCAGACCGCGACCTTCACGCAGACCAGCAGGTTGGTCACCCAGGCCGACTCCTTGATGCCCCGCACGGCGACCACGGTCAGCACGGCGATGATCAGCACCGCGCCGATGTTGACCTTCGCGTCCTCGCCGAACCACTCCGGCGACAGTCCGAGCAGGTTCGCCAGGTACCCCGACCAGCCGCGCGACACCACGGCGGCGCCGAGGGCGAACTCCAGCAGCAGGTCCCAGCCGATGATCCAGGCGAACACCTCGCCGAGGGTGGCGAAGGCGTAGGTGTAAGCGCTTCCCGCCGTCGGGACGCTGGAGGAGAGTTCGGCGTAGCACAGCGCCGCGAGCCCGGCGACGACCGCGCCGAGCACGAACGACAGCGTCACCGCGGGCCCCGCGTGGGTCTTCGCCTCGACGCCGGCCAAGGTGAAGATGCCGGTGCCGATGATGATCCCGACACCCATTCCGACCAGATCGCGCCCGCGCAGCCGGCGCTTGAGGTCACCGGACTCCTGGCGTTCCAGGACCTCGTCCACGTTCAGCGTTCGCCGCTCACCCATGGAGAGAAGTTAAAAGGTCACGGGTCTTTCCGCAGATCGGCGCCGGTGATGCCGGTCTCCTGGGCGAGGATCGCGGCCTGCACGCGGGAGCGCAGGTCGAGTTTGGCCAGGACGCGCGAGACGTGCGTCTTCACCGTCGCCTCGCCGATGTGCAGCCGGGACCCGATCTGGGCGTTGGACAGGCCCTCGCCGAGGCAGCCGAGCACCTCGCGCTCGCGGTCGGTGAGGTCGCCGAGGCCGTGCGGGAGCGGGAGCTGTGCCGGGGCCGACGCGGCGAATGCGGTGATCAGCCGCCGGGTGACCTGCGGGGCCAGCACGCCGTCGCCGGCAGCGACGAGCTTGACGGCTTCGATCAGCCGGGGCGCTTCGACCGATTTGAGCAGGAAGCCGGCGGCTCCGGCCCGCAGCGCGCCGTGCACGTACTCGTCGAGGTCGAACGTGGTCAGCACGAGCACCTGGGTGAGTCCCGCGGACACCAGTTCGCGGGTGGCGGCGATGCCGTCGGTGCCCGGCATCCGGACGTCCATCAGGGTGACGTCCGGCCGCAGCGCCCGCGCCTGCCGGATGGCGGCGGCACCGTCGGCGGCCTCGCCGACGACCTCGATGCCCTCGGCGTGGCCGAGGATGGTGGTGAGGCCGAACCGGATGGCGCTGTGGTCGTCGGCGACCAGGACTCGGACAGTCATCGGTTTCCGACCGGGAGCTCGGCGCGGACCAGCCAGCCGTCGCCCGCCGGGCCCGCGGTGAGGTCGCCGCCCACCGCGTCGGCGCGCTCGCGCATGTTCAGCAGGCCCGTTCCGCGGCCCGGGGCGGGCCGCGGGGTGCGGACGTCGTTGCGGACCTCGACCGCGAGGACCCCGCCGCCGCAGTGGACGGCGACGTCCACCCGGCCGCCCGGGGCGTGCTTCGCGGCGTTGGTCAGCGCCTCCTGCGCGATCCGGTACGCCGTCAGGTCGACCGCCGCCGGCAGCGGCACCCGGGAGTCCACAGTGGACTCGACGTGCACCTCCAGCCCGCTGGCCCTGGCCGACTCCACCAGCTTGGCCAGGTCGGCGAGCCGGGCGGGCGCGGTCGTCTCCGCTTCGCCGCCGTCGGCCTTGAGCAGCCCGATCATCGCGCGCATCTCCTCCAGGGCGCTGACACTGTTTTCCCGCACCGATTCCAGCACGGCCTTCGCCAGTTTCGGGTCCGGCAGCGACAGCGCCGCCTCCGATTGGATGGCGATGGCCGAGAGGTGCCCGGCGATCACGTCGTGCAGGTCGCGGGCCATCCGCCCGCGCTCGGCGGCGACCGCCGCCCGCCGGTCGAGTTCCGCGATCTTCGCCAGCTGGGCGGCGTTGGCGCGCTCGGCCTCGGCGACGTCGCGTTGCTGGCGGACGTTCGCCGCCCACCACACCGGCGTGATGACGAACGGCAGCACGGCGATCGCGGCCAGCACCGCCGCCCGCCACTCCTGCGCGACCAGGAGCACCGCGGCGAGCACGCCCACCACCGAGAACGCGGCGAGGCCGATCATCACCCGGCTGGTGCGGCGGGAGCCGTAGAGCGTCGCCGCGTACAGGAAGTCGGTGTAGATGATCAGCACCGGCAGCGACGGGCTGAGCCAGACGTCCACCGCGAGCACCGCCGTGGCCAGGACGACCGCGAGGGGCACCCGCCGCCGGAGCAGCTCGAGCCCGCACAGCGCGGTCAGCTCCAGCAGCCGCACCGCCAGCGGGGCGTGGTCGTACCCCGTCACGATCCCGTGGACGCCGGTCGTGTAGACGAGGAACCCGAGCAGCCAGGTGGCCAGCGCGATCAGGCCGTCCTGCTGCCACACCGGGAGCGAGCGCAGGCGGGGGAGCGGCACCTGATCATCCCAGCACACCGCGCGCCGGGCCCGCGTCCTACGAAGTGATGACACCCGGTCCGTCCGTCCGCGGACGCGCCCGGGGGCCCGGGCGCGGGAGCGTGACGGGGTGGAAGAGATCGGGAAGTTCTTCGCGGAGAACCCGATGGCCGCCGTCATCGCGGCGGGCGAGATCGGGTTCTGGGTGTTCATCGCGGCGGGGCTGGCGGTGCGGTACGTGCTGCGCGCGCGGCGCGCGTCGGCGGTGGTGCTGGCCATGGTGCCGCTGGTCGACGTCGTGGTGCTGGTGGCGACCGTGCTCGACCTGGCCAACGGGGGCAAGCCGGGGTTCACGCACGGCCTCGCCGCGGTGTACCTGGGCTTCAGCGTCGTGTTCGGGCCGAGCATGGTCCGGTGGGCTGATGAGCGGTTCGCGCACCGGTTCGCCGGCCGCTTGTCGGGGGTTCCGGGTGGCGGAGCCCCCGGCCCGGGGCGCAGCCCCGGTTGTCACAGCGGGCCGCCGCCACCGCCGAAGCGGCAGGGGCGGGAGCGGACGCGGTACGAGTGGCGCGAGTGGGGGAAGTGCCTGCTGGCCTGCGGGCTCGCCGCGGTGGCCCTGCTGGTGGCGATCTTCGCGATCGGCGACCCGGAGCGCGTGGCGCCGCTGTGGGGCTGGTTCTCGCGGCTGGGCACCGTGACGGTGATCTGGCTGTTCGCCGGCCCGGTGTGGCAGGAGCTGTTCGGCGAGCGTGAGGAGGTGCGGCGGTGATCGAGCTGATCGGGATCCTGCTGGTGGTGCAGGGCGGTGGCGGGCTGCTCAACCGGCTGCTGGGTGCGCATTCGCCGAGCTGGTTCGTCCAGTTGCACGTGCTGCCGCCGGCGCTGCACGTGGTGGCGAGCGTGGTGATGGTGCTCCTGGGGGTGGCGGTGCTCACCGGAACCCGGAAGCGCCGGGGGTGACGGGCCGCGGGGGCGGCTGGGGGTCGCTCCCGCCGCCGGGGTGACGTCGGCCGTGCGGATGGCGGGAACCGCCCGGCACCGGAATGCTGGTCCCGTGCCCGAACAGATCCCCGCCCTGCACGAGCTCGCCGCCTCCCACGGTGTCGCCACCCGGTACGAGAACGCCGACCGGGTCTGGGTCGACGTCGACGACGAGGTGGTCATCGCCGTCCTCGGCCAGTTCGGCGTCGATGCCACCAGTGACGAGGCCATCGCCGCCGCCCTCGCCGCCGCGCGGGCAGCCCCGGCCGCCCTGCCGCCGACCGTCGTCGTGCGGGAAGGCACCGGCCGGACGCTCGGCGTCGATGCCGAGGTCGTCCTCGAAGACGGGACGCGGCGGCGGGTCGGCGGGGAACTGCCGGCGGACCTGCCGCTCGGCTGGCACCGGCTGGTCACCGCCGAGCAGGACGTCACCCTCGCCGTCGTGCCGGCGAAGCTGCCGGAGGTCCGGCCCGCCTGGGGGTGGATGCTGCAGCTCTACTCCCTGCACTCGGCCGGCTCGTGGGGCATCGGCGACTACGCCGACCTCGCCACCTTCGCCGCCCGGTCCGCCGCCGAGCTGGACGCCGGCGTCGTGCTGGTCAACCCGGTGCAGGCCATCAGCCCCGCGCACCCGATCGAACGGTCGCCGTACTCCCCGGCGAGCCGGCGGTTCGCCAACCCCGTCTACCTGCGCGTCACCGCGACCGAGACCTTCCGGGAAGCCGACGCCGCCACCCAGGCCGCCGTCGAGTCGCTGGCTCCGGACCGCGAAGGCGAGCTGATCGACTACGACGCCGTCTGGACCGCGAAGCGGGCCGCCCTCGAACTGCTGTGGCCGCACCGCGTCGAAGCGGTGCCCGAAGACGACGATCTCACGGCCTTCGCCCTCTTCTGCGCCCTCGCCGAACAGCACGGCGCGGACTGGCGGGACTGGCCCGAAGAACTGCGCGACCCCGCGGGCCCCGCGACGGCGAGGGCGCGCGAGGAGCTGAAGGAGCGCGTTGCCTTCCACGCGTGGCTGCAGCACCTCTGCCGGGTTCAGCTCGAAGCCGCGCGGACGGCCGCGCGCGAGGCCGGGATGACCGTCGGGATCGTGCACGACCTGCCCGTCGGCGTGCACCCCGGCGGTGCCGACACCTGGGCGCTCAACGACGTCTTCGCCGCCGACGTGCGGGTCGGCGCGCCGCCCGACGCCTTCAACCAGCAGGGACAGGACTGGAACCTGCCGCCGTGGCGGCCGGACAAGCTGGCCGAGGCCGGGTACGCGCCGTTCCGGGACGTCATCCGGGGCGTCCTGCGCTTCGCCGACGGCATCCGGGTCGACCACATCGCCGGCCTGTGGCGGCTGTGGTGGATCCCGCCGGGCGAGCCCGCGCACCGCGGCACGTACGTCCACTACGACGCCGAAGCGATGGTCGGCGTGCTCGCGCTCGAAGCGCACCGGGCCGGCGCCGTCGTCGTGGGGGAGGACCTCGGCACGGTCGAGGAGGTCGTCACCGACACCTTGCACGAACGGGGGATGCTCAGCTCGGCCGTGCTGTGGTTCGAACGCGACTGGGACGTACCCGGCCGGCCGTTCACCCCGCCCGAGAGCTGGGACCCGGACGCCATGGCCAGCATCTCCACGCACGACCTGCCGACCGTCGAGGGCTGGCTGAAGAGCGAGCACGTCCGGGTCCGGGCCGAGCTGGGGCTGCTGGACCGGGGGGTGGAAGCCGAAGAACGAACCGCCGCCGAGGAGCGCAAGGCACTGCTGGAACTCGTTGCGCGGGAAGGGATTCCGGACGACGACCCGGTCGTCGCGCTGCACACGCTGCTGGCGAAGGCGGCGTCGCGGCTCGTGCTGACGTCGCCGGCCGACGTGGCGGGCCAGGTGCGGCAGCCGAATCTGCCCGGAACGGTCGACCAGTACCCTAACTGGCGGATTCGCCTGCCCGTCAGCGTTGACGGCTTCTTCACCGCGAAGGGGGTCCGCGCCGCGGTCGCACCGCTGGCTGCGGCCCGGCCGCTGCCCCGGTAACGACGGTAACGACCAACCCGTCGCGCGCGACCCCCGGTGATACGTCACCGGCACGACCCAAGCTCGAGGAGAGATCCAGTGCGGCCCTGGCCCGGAACGCCCTACCCGCTCGGCGCCACCTACGACGGAGTCGGGACGAACTTCGCCCTGTTCTCCGAGGTGGCCGAGCGCGTCGAACTGTGCCTGTTCGACGCCGAGGGCAAGGAGACCCGCTACGCGCTCGAAGAGGTCGACGGCTTCGTCCACCACGGCTACCTGCTCAACGTCGGCCCCGGGCAGCGCTACGGCTTCCGCGTGCACGGCCCGTACGACCCGAAGCGCGGCCTGCGCTGCAACCCGAACAAGCTGCTCATCGACCCGTACGCGAAGGCCGTCTCGCACGGCGTGAAGTGGGACGAGTCGCTGTTCGGCTACCAGTTCGCCAACCCGGCCGAGCGCAACGACGACGACTCCGCGGGCCACGTGCCGTATTCGCTGGTGGCGAACCCGTTCTTCGACTGGGGCAACGACCGGCAGCCGAAGCGGCCGTACAACGAGACGGTCATCTACGAGGCCCACGTCAAGGGCATGACCGTGCATCACCCGTTCGTGCCCGAAGCGCTGCGGGGCACGTACGCCGGCCTCGCGCACCCCGCCGTCGTCGAGCACCTGCAGAAACTCGGTGTGACCGCGGTCGAGCTGCTGCCGGTGCACCAGTTCGTCACCGACCACGGCCTCGCCGAAAAGGGGCTGACGAACTACTGGGGCTACAACACGATCGGGTACTTCGCGCCGCACGACTCCTACGCGGCGATGCCCGGCGAGGGCGGTCAGGTCCAGGAGTTCAAGGGCATGGTCAAGGCCCTCCACGAAGCCGGGATCGAAGTCATCCTCGACGTGGTTTACAACCACACCGCCGAGGGCAACCACCTCGGGCCGACCCTGTCGATGCGCGGCATCGACAACGAGGCCTACTACCGCCTGGTCGAGGGGGAGCCCGAGTACTACATGGACTACACCGGCACCGGGAACTCGCTGAACGTGCGCAACCCGCACACCCTGCAGCTGATCATGGATTCGCTGCGCTACTGGGTGACGGAGATGCACGTCGACGGCTTCCGGTTCGACCTCGCCTCGGCGCTGGCGCGCGAGTTCTACGACGTCGACCGGCTGTCGACGTTCTTCGACCTCGTGCAGCAGGACCCGATCGTCAGCCAGGTGAAGCTGATCGCCGAGCCGTGGGACGTCGGCCCCGGCGGCTACCAGGTCGGCAACTTCCCGCCGCTGTGGACGGAGTGGAACGGGCAGTTCCGCGACACCGTGCGCGACTTCTGGCGCGGCGAGCCGTCGACGCTGGGGGAGTTCGCGAGCCGGATCACCGGCTCGTCGGACCTCTACCAGGACGACGGCCGCCGCCCGTTCGCGTCGATCAACTTCGTCACCGCGCACGACGGCTTCACGCTGCGGGACCTGGTGTCCTACAACGAAAAGCACAACGAGGCCAACGGCGAGGACGGCCGCGACGGCGCCGACGACAACCGGTCGTGGAACTGCGGCGTCGAGGGCGAGACCGACGACCCCGAGGTCCTGAACCTGCGCGTCCGGCAGCAGCGCAACATGCTCGCGACGCTGATGCTGTCCCAGGGCGTGCCGATGCTCCTGCACGGCGACGAGTTCGGCCGCACCCAGCGGGGCAACAACAATGTCTACTGCCAGGACTCGGAACTGTCCTGGATGGACTGGGAACTGGCGAAGGAGAACGCCGACCTGGTCAAGTTCACCGGCGGGCTGGGCGCGTTCCGGCACCGGCACCCGGTGTTCCGCCGCCGCCGGTTCTTCCAGGGCGGGCCGGTCGGCAAGGGCGAGAAGCTCGGCGACATCGCCTGGTTCACCCCGGCCGGCGAGGAGATGACCGAGCAGAACTGGGACGACGGCTTCGGCAAGGCGGTCGTCGTCTTCCTCAACGGCAAGGCGATCCCCGACCTCGACCAGCGCGGCATGAAGGTCGAGGACGACTCGTTCCTGCTCGCCTTCAACGCCCACTACGAGGACATCGACACCACGCTCCCGGGCAACGGCTACGGGGAGAGCTGGACCGTCGTGGTCGACACCGCGACCGGCGAGGTCGAACCCGCCGACGCCAAGCCGATCGAAGGCGGCGGCCGGCTCACCCTCCCCGCCCGGTCCCTGATCGTGCTGCAACGGACGGAGACGGAATCCGCATGACGGTCCCGGAGTCGACCTACCGGGTGCAGCTGCGCCCGGAGTTCACCTTCGCCGACGCGGCCGGCATCGCCGGCTACCTGCGTGACCTGGGCATCGGGGCGCTGTACGCGTCGCCGGTGCTGGACGCGGCGCCGGGTTCGACGCACGGCTACGACGTCGTCGACCCGACCCGCGCGCGGCCCGCGCTCGGCGGCGAAGGGGCGCGCCAGGAGCTGTCCGCGCTGCTCAAGGAGCTCGGGCTGGGCCTGGTGGTCGACATCGTGCCGAACCACATGTCGGTCGAGGTGCCGAAGGCGAACCGCTGGTGGTGGGACGTCCTGAAGCACGGCCGCGACTCGGAGTACGCCTCCTACTTCGACATCGACTGGGACCGCGGCCCGCTCCTGCTGCCCGTCCTCGGCGACGACGACGCTGTCGCCGAGCTGACCGTCGAAGGCGACGAACTGGTCTACTACGACCACCGCTTCCCGCTCGCCCCCGGCACGGAATCCGGGACGCCGCAAGAGGTCCACGAGCGCCAGCACTACCGCTTGTTCGGCTGGCGCCGCGGCAACGCCGAGCTGACCTACCGCCGGTTCTTCGACATCACCAACCTCGCCGCGGTCCGCGTCGAGGACCCGAAGGTGTTCGCCGCGACGCACGGCGAGGTGCTGCGCTGGGTCGCCGACGGCGACGTCACCGGCCTGCGCGTCGACCACCCGGACGGCCTCGCCGACCCCGGTGGCTACTTCCGGCGGCTGCGCGCGAACGCGCCGAACGCGTGGATCGTGGCCGAGAAGATCCTGCACCCGGGCGAGCCGCTGCCGCAGAGCTGGCCGGTCGACGGCACCACCGGCTACGACGCCCTGCGCGAGATCGCCGGCGTCTTCGTCGACCCGGCGGGCGAACCCGACTTCACCGCGCTGGCGAACGAGCTGGGCGTGAAGACCGGCTACCACCGCGTGGAGGCCGAGGCCCGGCGGCTGGTCACCGACCGCATCCTGGTCGCCGAGGTCCGGCGGATCGCCGCGCTGCTGCGGGACGTCGACCCCGAGGCGGCGCGCGCGGCCGTCGCCGAGACGATGATCGCCTTCCCCGTCTACCGCTCGTACCTGCCCGAGGGCGCGGCGCACTGGGCCGTCGCGATCGAAGGCGCCCGCCAGGCCCGGCCCGACCTCGCCGAGGCGCTCGCCGCCCTGGACGCGCAGGTCCGCGCCGAGCCGGACGGCGAGCTGGCCACCCGGATCCAGCAGACCTCCGGCATGGTCGTGGCCAAGGGCACCGAGGACACCACGTTCTACCGCTACACCCGCTTCGCGGCGCTCAACGAGGTCGGCGGCAACCCCGACCGCTTCGGGCTCGACGTCGAGGAGTTCCACCGGCTGGCCGCCGAGCGCGAAGCCGGGTACCCGGCCGCGATGACGACGCTGACCACGCACGACACCAAGCGGTCCGAGGACACCCGCGCCCGGATGGCCGTGCTGGCGGAACTGCCCGGCGAGTTCGCCGACGCGGTCCGGCGGTGGAGCGCGCGCCACGGCATCGACGAGCCGTCGCTCAACCTGCTCGCCTGGCAGACGCTGGTGTCCACCTGGCCGATCGAGCCGGCCCGGCTGCGGGACTACCTCGACAAGGCGGCCAAGGAAGCCAAGCTCCGGACCAGCTGGACCGACCACGACGAGGCCTTCGAGGCCGCCGTCGCCGCCTGGCCCGACGTCGTCGTGAACGACCCCGACGTGGCCGCGTTCGTCGCGCGGATCGAGCGACCGGGCTGGAGCAACTCGCTCGGCCAGAAGCTCGTCCAGCTGACCGCGCCCGGCGTCCCGGACGTCTACCAGGGCACCGAGCTGTGGGACTTCTCGCTGGTCGACCCGGACAACCGCCGCCCGGTCGACTACGCGGTCCGGCGCGAAATCCTGGCCCGGATCCTCGACGGCGAGCTGCCGGAGATCGACGCGTCCGGCGCGGCGAAGCTGCTGGTGGTGCATAGGGCGCTGAAGCTGCGCCAGGAGCACCCCGCGTTGTTCCGCGGCTACCGACCGCTGCGGGCCGAGGGCCCGGCTGCCGCTCACTGCCTGGCCTACACCCGCAGCGCCGATCTGGCCGTCGCGGTGACCCGGCTGCCCGTCGGCCTCGAAGCCGGCGGCGGCTGGCGCGACACCGTGCTGCCGCTGCCGGACGGCGTCTGGACCGACGTCCTGACCGGGCGCGAGGTCACCAGCGACCTGGCCGCCCTGTTCGACCGTTACCCCGTCGCGTTGCTGGTGCGAGGAGACGCATGAAGTTCAGCGTGTGGGCCCCGGCGGCCCGCCGGGTCCGGGTGAGCGTCGACGCGGGCGTGCACGAGATGACCGAGGGTGACGGCGGCTGGTGGCACGCCGAGGCCGACGGCGTCAACTACGCCTTCCTGCTGGACGACGAGAAGCCGCTGCCCGACCCGCGGTCGCGGTGGCAGCCGCACGGCGTCCACGCCGAGTCGCGCGTCTACGACCACGCCGAGTTCGCCTGGACCGACGACGCCTGGACCGGGCGGCAGCTGCCCGGCGCCGTCCTCTACGAGCTGCACATCGGCACCTTCACCGAGGGCGGCACCTTCGACGCGGCCATCGAGCGGCTCGACCACCTCGTCGACCTCGGCATCACGCACGTCGAGCTGCTGCCGGTGAACTCCTTCGACGGGACCGCGGGCTGGGGCTACGACGGCGTTCTCTGGGGCGCGGTCCACGAGCCCTACGGCGGCCCGGACGGCCTCAAGCGGTTCGTCGACGCGGCCCACGCGCGCGGCCTGGCCGTCGTGCTCGACGTCGTCTACAACCACCTCGGCCCGTCGGGTGCCTACCTCGACAAGTTCGGGCCGTACTTCGCCGGGCAGAACGACTGGGGGCCGGGCCTCAACCTCGACGGTCCCGGCTCCGACGAGGTCCGCCGGTACGTGATCGACAACGCGCTGAGCTGGTTCCGCGACTTCCACCTCGACGCCCTGCGCCTCGACGCCGTGCACGCGCTGCTCGACCGGCGCGCGGTCCACCTGCTCGAACAGCTCGCCACCGAGGTCGACGCGCTGTCGGCGGCGCTCAACCGGCCGCTGACCCTGATCGCCGAGTCCGACCTCAACGACCCGCGGCTCGTCACGCCCCGCGAACGCGGCGGCTACGGCCTGCACGCGCAGTGGTCGGACGACCTGCACCACGCCCTGCACGTCAAGCTCACCGGCGAGACGACCGGGTACTACACGGACTTCGCCGCGCCGGACGCCCTCGAGCGGGTGCTGCGCGAAGTGTTCTTCCACGCGAACACGTGGTCGTCGTTCCGGGAGCGGACGCACGGCCGCCCGGTCGACACGCGGACCGTGCCCGGCCACCGCTTCCTCGGCTACCTGCAGAACCACGACCAGATCGGCAACCGCGCCACCGGCGACCGGCTGTCGGCGACGGTCTCGCGCGACCGGCTGGCCTGCGGCGCGGCGATCCTGTTCTGCTCGCCGTACACGCCGATGGTGTTCATGGGGGAGGAGTGGGCGGCGAGCACGCCGTGGCAGTTCTTCGCGTCCTTCCCGGACCCGGAGCTGGCCGAGGCCGTCCGCACGGGCCGCCGTCGCGAGTTCTCCCGGCACGGCTGGGGCGAGTCGGACGTGCCGGACCCGATGGACCCGGCCACCGTCGAGCGCTCGCGGCTGGACTGGTCCGAGCCGGAGCGTCCCGGTCACCGGGACATGCTGGAGCTCTACCGCGCGTTGATCCGGCTGCGCCGCGAACGGCCCGAGCTGGCCGACCCGGGGGTCGCCGACCTGCGGATCGACTCCGCGCCGGACGGTTCCTGGCTCGTGCTGCACCGCGGCACGCTGCGGCTGGCGGTCAACTTCGGCGCCGGCCAGGTCACGCTCCCGCTCGGCGCCACCGAAACCCTGCTGACCTGGGCGCACGCCACTGTGGACGGGGGTGCCGCGCAGCTGCCGCCGGACGGTTTCGCGCTGGTCGAGACGAAGTAACCGCCCGGCACACCGCGCACGAAGCACCCCCGATCTGGGACGATTCAGGAATGGCCACACGACCCTCCGCCGACCACGTCCTCGCCGGCCGTCCCTTTCCGCTCGGAGCCCACCCCGAGGCCGGCGGGGTGCGGTTCGCGATCACGTCCGCCGTCGCGGACGCCGTCGACCTGTGCCTGATCGACGCCGACGGGTCGGAACGCCGGATCGCGCTGACCGAACGCACCTTCGGCGTCTGGCACGGCCTGGTGCCCGGGGTGACGCCGGGGCAGCGCTACGGCTACCGGATCCACGGCCCGTACGACCCGGCCCGCGGCCTGCGCTGCAACCCGCACAAGCTGCTGGTCGACCCGTACGCCCGGCAGATCACCGGCGGCCTGACCGACCTGGCCGCGGCCCAGGGCTTCACCGGCGACCCCGAGCGCGGCCCGATGTCCACTGTGGACTCCCGGGGCAGCGTGCCGCTGTCGGTGGTCACCTCGCCCGGCGGCCCGGACACCGGGATCAAGCCGGAGGTGCCGTTCGAGGAGGCGGTGGTCTACGAACTGCACGTCAAGGGCTTCACCCGGCAGCACCCGTTCATCCCGGAGGCCCTGCGCGGCACCTACCTCGGCCTGGCCCACCCGGTCGCGATCGAGTACCTGACCCGCCTCGGCGTCACCTCCGTCGAGCTGCTGCCGGTGCACGCGTTCCTCGACGAGCCGTCGCTGATGCGCGCCGGCCGGCACAACTACTGGGGCTACTCGCCGCTCGGCTTCTTCGCTCCGCACGCCGGGTACGCCAGCGAACCCGGCCACGAGGTCGAGGAGTTCCGGCTGATGGTGGCCGCCCTGCACGCGGCGGGCATCGAGGTGATCCTCGACGTCGTGTTCAACCACACCTGCGAAGGCGGGCCGGACGGGCCGACGCTGAGCTTCCGCGGGCTGAACGCGCCGGTGTACTACCTGCACACCGACCGCGGGCACATGGCCGACATCACCGGCTGCGGCAACACCCTGGAGGCGGGCTCGCCGACCGTGGTCCGGCTGGTCACCGACTCGCTGCGGTACTGGACGCAGGAGATGGGCGTCGACGGCTTCCGGTTCGACCTCGCCAGCACGCTCGGGCGGCCGCGCGGCGGCGCGTTCGACGACGCCTCGACGCTGCTGACGGCGATCACCACCGACCCGGTGCTCTCGCGGTGCAAGCTGATCGCCGAGCCGTGGGACGCGACCGGCGAGGGCTACCGCGTCGGCGGCTTCGGCGCCCAGTGGGCGGAGTGGAACGGCCGCTACCGCGACACCGTGCGCGACTTCTGGCGCGGCGCGACCGGCGTCCGCGACCTGGCTTACCGGCTGTCCGGTTCGTCCGACCTGTACGACCACAACCTGCGGCGGCCGTGGCAGTCGATCAACTTCGTCACCGCGCACGACGGCTTCACCCTGCGGGACCTGGTGTCGTACAACGAAAAGCACAACGAGGCCAACGGCGAGGACAACCGCGACGGCACCAACGACAACCGCTCGTGGAACCACGGCGCCGAGGGCGACACCGCCGACCCGGGGATCCGGGAGCTGCGGGCCCGGCAGGCCCGGAACATGTTCGCGACGCTGCTGCTGTCCACCGGCACCCCGATGCTGACCATGGGCGACGAGTTCTGGCGCACCCAGCGCGGCAACAACAACGCGTACTGCCTCGACGACGAGACGTCGTGGTTCGACTGGACCCCGGACGACCCGGAGGCCGAAGCGATGCTGGCGTTCGCCCGCCGGGTGGTGCGGCTGCGCGCGAACAGCCCGGCGCTGCGGCAGCCGGAGTTCTTCGAGGGCCGGACCACGCCGACCGGCAAGCCCGACCTGGTCTGGTTCCGCCCGGACGGCGAGGAGTTCGGCGAGAGCGACTGGTTCGAGGACCGCCACACGCTCGGCATGTGGATCGACGGCTCGAACAGCCAGGCCCGCAACCGCGAGGGCGAGCTGGTGCCGGACCACTCGTGGCTGCTGTGGCTGCACGCGGGCGACGCCCCGGCCGAGGTGATCCTCCCGGGCCGCGAGTACGGCGAGACGTTCAAGCCGACCCTGGACACGAGCACCGCCGACGGCAGCCCGGCCAACCCGGGCCCGCTCGAAGCGAAGAGCCGCCTGACGCTCCAGTCCCGCTCCCTGCTCCTGCTGCGAGCCCCCCGCCTGGCGGCGGAACCCCACCCCGAACCCTACTGACCGGTACGCGGTGGGCCGGGACGTCATGAAAGAGTCGTTCATGACGTCCGGCGTCATGAACGACTCTTTCATGACGTCTCCGGCGGTACGCGAATCGTCCGTTCGGGTACGGGTGTTGGCCGTTCGGGTTCGCGTGTCGGCGCGCGCCTGGGCGTAACCTGCCGGACATCCGCTCGAAATTCGTTGCGGCGAAAGCGTTTCGGATGATCCGGTTTGGGTACAGGGATAGAGAACCCTGCCTCGTGGGCGCTTGATCGAGTCAGGCAGACTGTCGCCGTCTGCGTCCAACCGACACACCGAGGGGCGTTGCCCATGACCGGCCGGCTCGGCATCGACGACGTCTCCCCCAGCGTGAGCTGCGGCCGGTATCCGGCCAAAGCCGTTGTGGGGGAACACATCCCGGTCTTCGCGACCGTCTGGCGCGAGGGCCACGACGCCGTCGCGGCCACGGTCGCGTGGCGTGGTCCGGAAGACCGGCTGACCCGCCAGACGCGGATGGTGCCGCGCGGCCCCGACCACCCCGACGAGTTCGCCGCGGTGATCGCCCCGGACACCACCGGCCTCTGGACGTTCCGGATCGACGCGTGGGGCGACCCCTGGGCGACGTGGGAACACGCCGTCGAGGTGAAGGTCGCCGCCGGGCAGGGGCCCGAAGACCTCGCCAACGACCTCGAGAACGGCGCCCGGCTCATCGAGCGCGTCTCCCGCCGCCCCGACCGCCGGGGGGAGAAGGCGCTCCTGGTCGGTGCGGTGAAGGCCCTGCGCGACGAGGAACGCAGCCTCGCCGAGCGCGTCGGGCCCGCGCTCTCGCCCGAGGTCCGCCAGGTCATGCACGAGTTCCCGGTGCGCGAGCTGATCACCAAGGGCAAGCCGCACAAGGTGTGGGTCGACCGCCGCCGCGCCGCGTACGGCTCGTGGTACGAGCTGTTCCCCCGCTCCACCGGCGGCCTCGACGCCGAGGGCAAGCCGGTGCACGGCACGTTCGCCACCGCCGCGACCGCGCTCGACCGGGTCGCGAAGATGGGCTTCGACGTCGTCTACCTCCCGCCGATTCACCCGATCGGGCGAGTGAACCGCAAGGGACCCAACAACACCCTCGACGCCAAGCCGGAGGACGTCGGCTCGCCGTGGGCGATCGGCGCCGACGAGGGCGGCCACGACTCGATCCACCCCGAGCTGGGCACCTTCGAGGACTTCGACGCGTTCGTCGCGCGGGCGGAGGACCTCGGCATGGAGGTGGCGCTCGACTTCGCGCTGCAGGCCGCGCCCGACCACCCGTGGGTCCTCAAGCACCCCGAGTTCTTCACCACCCGCCCGGACGGCTCGATCGCGTACGCGGAGAACCCGCCGAAGAAGTACCAGGACATCTACCCGATCAACTTCGACAACGACCCCAAGGCCGTCTACGAAGAGATGTTGCGGGTCATCACCGTCTGGATCGACCACGGGGTCAAGATCTTCCGGGTCGACAACCCGCACACCAAGCCGCCGGACTTCTGGGCCTGGCTGATCCAGTCGGTCAAGGACGCCCACCCGGACGTGCTGTTCCTCGCCGAGGCGTTCACCCGCCCGGCGCGGCTGTGGGGCCTGGCCCGGCTCGGCTTCACCCAGAGCTACACGTACTTCACCTGGCGCACCGGCAAGCAGGAACTGATCGACTTCGCCATCGACCTGCGCGAGCACTGGAACGAGGGCCGGCCGAACCTGTTCGTCAACACCCCGGACATCCTCCACGAGTCGCTGCAGCGCGGCGGCCCCGGCATGTTCGCGCTGCGGGCCGCGCTCGCGGCGACGATCTCGCCGACGTGGGGCGTCTACTCCGGCTACGAGCTGTTCGAGCACGTCCCGGTCCGCGAAGGCAGCGAGGAGTACCTCGACTCCGAGAAGTACCAGCTGCGCCCGCGCGACTTCGAGCGCGCGCTCGCCGAAGGGCGGTCGCTGGAGCTGTGGCTGGCGAAGCTCAACGCCGTCCGCAAGGCGCACCCCGCGTTGCAGCAGATGCGCACCCTGCACTTCCACCACGTCGACAACGACGCGCTGCTGGCCTACTCCAAACAGGACCCGGCCACCGGCGACACCGTGGTCACGGTCGTCACCCTCGACCCGTACGGGCCCCAGGAGGGCACGCTCTGGCTCGACACCGGCGCGCTCGGCTTCGAAGCGCACGAACGGCTGATCGCGCACGACGAGGTCACCGGTGACACCTGGGACTGGGGTCCGGCGAACTTCGTCCGGCTCGAGCCCTGGCGGGCGGTCGCGCACGTGGTGTCGGTGCGGCGACGGCTGGCCGGCTGAGAACGGAAGGACAGGAATCCGAGGGACTGAGGTGGAACAGATGGCGGATGAGGCCCGGCCCGACGCGGCGTTGTCGGGGCTGGAGGGCGTGCCGCACACCGGCGAGGCGATGACCGCCGACGGCATGCTCGTGGAACCGCAGGCCGGGGACTTCCGGTCGGCGCAGCAGGCGCCGAGCAACCCGGCGTGGTTCAAGGGCGCGGTGTTCTACGAAGTGCTGGTGCGCGCGTTCGCCGACTCCAACGGCGACGGCACCGGCGACCTGCGCGGCCTGGCCGGGAGACTCGACTACCTGGCCTGGCTCGGCATCGACTGCCTGTGGCTGCCACCGTTCTACGCCTCGCCGCTGCGCGACGGCGGGTACGACATCAGCGACTTCCGCGCGGTGCTGCCGGAGTTCGGCAGCGTCGAGGACTTCGTCTTCCTGCTCAACGAGGCGCACCGGCGCGGCATCCGGGTGATCACCGACCTGGTGCTCAACCACACCTCGGACGCGCACCCGTGGTTCCAGCAGTCCCGCAGCGAGCCCGACGGCCCGTACGGCGACTACTACGTGTGGAGCGACGACGACTCCCGCTACGCCGACGCGCGGATCATCTTCGTCGACACCGAGACGTCGAACTGGACCTACGACCCGGTCCGCGGCCAGTTCTACTGGCACCGGTTCTTCTCCCACCAGCCCGACCTGAACTACGAGAACGTCGACGTCCAGAACGCGATGATCGACGTCCTGCGGTTCTGGCTCGACCTGGGCATCGACGGCTTCCGCCTGGACGCCGTGCCGTACCTGTTCGAGCAGGAGGGCACCAACTGCGAGAACCTGCCGCGCACGCACGAGTTCCTCAAGCGCTGCCGCAAGGTCGTCGACGACGAGTACCCGGGCCGGATCCTGCTCGCCGAGGCCAACCAGTGGCCGTCGGACGTCGTCGAGTACTTCGGCGACCCGGCCGTCGGCGGCGACGAGTGCCACATGGCGTTCCACTTCCCGCTGATGCCGCGGATCTTCATGGCGGTGCGGCGCGAGTCGCGGTTCCCGATCTCGGAGATCCTCGACCAGACCCCGGAGATCCCCAGCGGCACGCAGTGGGGCATCTTCCTGCGCAACCACGACGAGCTGACCCTCGAGATGGTCACCGACGAAGAGCGCGACTACATGTACGCGGAGTACGCCAAGGACCCGCGCATGAAGGCCAACATCGGCATCCGCCGTCGGCTCGCGCCGCTGCTGGACAACGACCGCAACCAGCAGGAGCTGTTCACCGCGATGCTGCTGTCCCTGCCGGGATCGCCCGTTCTGTACTACGGTGACGAGATAGGCATGGGAGACAACATCTGGCTCGGCGACCGCGACGCGGTCCGCACCCCCATGCAGTGGACCCCGGACCGCAACGCCGGGTTCTCCTCCTGCGACCCGGGCCGGATCTACCTGCCGGTGATCATGGACCCGGTGTACGGCTACCAGGGCCTGAACGTCGAGGCGCAGTCGAACAACGACGCCTCGCTGCTCAACTGGACCCGCCGGATGATCGAGGTGCGCAAGCAGCACCACGCGTTCGCCGAGGGCGAGTTCGTCGACCTCGGCGGGTCCAACCCGAGCGTGCTGGCCTACAAGCGCCAGTGGCGGCGCCCGGACGGCGGCGAGGACGTCGTGCTCTGCGTGAACAACCTCTCCCGGTTCCCGCAGCCGGTGGAACTGGACCTGTCCGCGCACCGCGGGTGCACGCCGGTGGAGCTCACCGGCGGCGTGCGGTTCCCGAGCATCGGCGAGCTGTCGTACCTGCTGACGCTGCCCGGGCACGGCTTCTACTGGTTCCAGCTGACGAGCACGGGAGACGAAGGCGAAGCGAGGTGAGTCCCTTGTCCGACCCGCGCGAGCTGGTCGACGACCTGACCGGCGACCTGAAGCGCTGGCTGCCGGAACAGCGCTGGTTCGCCGGCAAGGACCGGCCGGTGACCGGCGTCCGGCCGCTCGGCGTGACCGAGCTGGTGTCCGGCGACCCGCAGCTGCTGCACGTCGTCGTCGAGGTCGCCCAGGACGACCGGCGCGAGCCCTACCAGCTGCTGGTGGGCCGGCGGACGCACCCGCCGGAGATCGCGTCGACCAGCTGGATCGGGGCCGTCGGCGACCTCAACGCCTACGAGGCGTCCGGTGACCTGGACGTCACCGGTGTGCTGCTGGACCTGATGGCCCGCGACGAGACCGTCGGCTCGCTGGTCTTCGAGCACGAGCCGGGGGTGGAGCTGGAGACCGGCCTGCGGGCCCGGCCGATCACCTCCGAGCAGAGCAACACCTCCCTGGTCTACGCCGGGCAGTACATCCTCAAGCTGTTCCGGAAGCTGACCCCGGGCAAGAACAAGGACCTGCTGCTGCACCGCGCGCTGCAGGCGGTGGACAGCAAGCACATCGCGCCCGTGCTCGGCTCGATCACCGGCGACCTCGACGGCGAGCCGACCACCGTCGGCATGCTCCAGCAGTTCGTCTCGGACGCGGTCGACGGCTGGGCGATGGCCACCACCAGCGTCCGCGACCTGATGGCCGCACCGGAACTGCACGCCGCGGAGGTCGGCGGCGACTTCGCCGGCGAGGCGGAGCGGCTCGGGCGGGCCGTCGCCGAGGTGCACGCGGACCTGGCCGAGGCACTCGGCACGGAGGCCGTCGACGCCGACGAGCTCGAGCGGTCGGCGAAGGCGATGCTCGACCGGCTCGACACGATCGCCGGCCGGGTCCCGGAGCTGGCCCAGCACGCCCCGAAGCTGCGAGCGGCGTACGAGAAGCTGCGCACGCTGCCCACCGGCTCGGTGGCCATGCAGTACATCCACGGCGACCTGCACCTCGGCCAGGTGCTGCGGACCGTCGGCGGCTGGCTGCTGATCGACTTCGAGGGCGAGCCGGCGGCCCCGGTGGAGGAGCGGCACGCGCTCCGGTCGCCGTTGCGCGACGTCGCGGGCATGCTGAGGTCGTTCGACTACGCGGCCCAGCAGATGCTGGTCGGCCAGCCGGACGACCCGGCGCTGGCCGAGCGCGCCCACGAGTGGTCGGAGCGCAACCGGACGGCGTTCTGCGAGGGGTACGCCGCGATCGCGGCCGACCCGCGCGACCAGGGCGAGCTGCTGCGCGCCTTCGAACTCGACAAGGCGGTCTACGAGGTGGGCTACGAACACGCGAACCGGCCGGACTGGCTGGGCGTGCCGCTCGCCTCGATCGCCCGGATCACCAGCGGAGGGACGACACCGTGAACGCGGCTGGAGAAGGCCTCCCGGCCGCGGCCCCGGCGGCCGCGGACATCGACCGGCTGCTCGCCGGCTCCCACCACGACCCGCACTCGGTGCTGGGCGTGCACGCCGTCGGCAAGGGCTTCGCGGCCCGGGCGCTGCTGCCCGGCGCGAAAGCCGTCACGCTGTGCGCCGGCGGGGAGAAGTACCCGATGGAGCCGGTGATCGACGCGCTGTTCGCCGTCGCCGTGGCCGAGCACCCCGGCGACTACCGCCTCGAGGTCGAGTACGACGGGCACACCACGACCGCCGACGACCCGTACCGCTGGCTGCCCACGGTGGGCGAGCTCGACCTGCACCTGATCGGCGAGGGCCGGCACGAGCGGCTGTGGGAAGCGCTCGGCGCGCACGTGCGGTCGTACGAGACTCCTGGTGGCGTCGTCGAGGGGACGTCGTTCGCGGTGTGGGCGCCGAACGCCCGCGGCATCCGCGTGATCGGCGACTTCAACGGCTGGGACGGGCGCGGGCACCCGATGCGCTCGCTCGGCTCGTCCGGGGTCTGGGAGCTGTTCGTGCCCGGCGTCGGCGCGGGCACCTGCTACAAGTTCCGGATCCTCGGCGCCGACGGCAACTGGCACGAGAAGGCCGACCCGCTGGCGTTCGGCACCGAGCAGCCGCCCGCGACGGCGTCGGTCGTCACGCGCTCGTCGTACTTGTGGGAAGACGACGAGTGGGTCGCGCAGCGCGAAGCCACGCAGTGGGCCGCGGCGCCGATGAGCGTCTACGAGGTCCACCTCGGCTCGTGGCGGCCCGGGCTCGACTACCGGGAGCTGGCCGACCAGCTCGGCGACTACCTCGTCGAAACCGGTTTCACCCACGTCGAGCTGCTGCCGGTGTCGGAGCACCCGTTCGGCGGCTCGTGGGGCTACCAGGTGACGTCGTACTACGCGCCGACGTCCCGCTTCGGCTCCCCGGACGACTTCCGCTACTTCGTCGACCGCCTGCACCAGCGGGGGATCGGCGTGCTGGTCGACTGGGTGCCCGCGCACTTCCCGAAGGACAGCTGGGCGCTGGCGAAGTTCGACGGCACCGCGCTGTACGAGCACGCCGACCCGCGGCGCGGCGAGCAGCCCGACTGGGGCACGCTCGTGTTCGACTTCGGCCGCAACGAGGTCCGCAACTTCCTGGTCGCCAACGCGCTGTACTGGATCGAGGAGTTCCACCTCGACGGGCTGCGCGTCGACGCGGTGGCGTCGATGTTGTATTTGGACTACTCCCGCAACGAAGGGGAGTGGCTGCCCAACCAGTACGGCGGGCGGGAAAACCTCGACGCGGTGCGGTTCCTGCAGGAGCTGAACGCGACCGTCTACAAGCGACACCCCGGCATCGTGATGGTGGCCGAGGAGTCGACGGCGTGGCCGGGCGTCACGCGCCCGACGCACCTGGGCGGCCTCGGCTTCGGCTTCAAGTGGAACATGGGCTGGATGCACGACACGCTCCGGTACCTGTCGCACGAGCCGATCCACCGCGCGTACCACCACAACGAGATGACGTTCTCGCTCGTGTACGCGTGGAGCGAGAACTTCGTGCTCCCGCTGTCGCACGACGAAGTGGTGCACGGCAAGGGATCGCTGTGGGGCCGGATGCCGGGCGACGCCTGGAACAAGGCGGCCGGGCTGCGGTCGCTGCTGGCGTTCATGTGGGCGCACCCGGGCAAGCAGCTGCTGTTCATGGGCGGCGAGTTCGGCCAGCCGGGGGAGTGGTCGGAGCAGCGGTCGCTCGACTGGCACCTGATGGAGGAGCCGCTGCACCTCGGCGTGTGGGAGCTGCTGCGCTCGCTGAACACGATCTACCGCTCGACACCGGCGTTGTACAGCCAGGACACCTCGCCGGACGGCTTCGCCTGGATCGACGCGAACGACTCCAGCGGCAACGTGCTGAGCTTCCTGCGCCTCGGCGCCGACGGCTCACGCCTGGCCTGCGTGGCCAACTTCGCGGGGGTCCCGCACCACGACTACCGGGTGGGACTGCCGTCGGCGGGGCGCTGGCTGGAGGTCGTCAACACCGACGCCGAGGCCTACGGCGGCTCCGGCGTCGGCAACATGGGCGCGGTGGAGGCCGTCGAGGAACCGTGGCACGGCCAGCCGGCGTCCGCGGTCCTCCAGCTGCCCCCGGCCGGCGTGCTGTGGCTGGTCGAAGAAACCCCACCGACCCCCGAACTCTCGTGACCCAGGGCGGCACTTTCACGTGAAAGTGCCGCCCCGCCCGGGGCGTTGCGGGCTTACCATCGGGGCATGGACGGCTCCGGTGGTGTCGTCGCGAACCTGATCCTCTTCGCCGTGGTCTGCCTCGCGCCCACGGTGTTGTTCTGGTGCGCCCTGCGCGTGCCGAAGCTGCTCGAGTGGGTCCGCGAGAAACGCGCGTCGCCGCAGCCGGACGGGCCGCCGATCGAGCGCGTCGCCGCGGACCTGCGGCGGGTGCACCGCCTGCTCGCCGGCTATCCGTCCGGGACGCCGGCGGCGCGGCGGATCGGCACCCGGCAGGCGTACGACGAGCTCCTCACCCAGGCCTGCCGCCAGGTCGGCGTGCCGCACCGGCTCGGGGAGCTGCCCGAGGGGATGGACCGCGAGATCGAACGGCTGCGCGTCGAGCAGTCGCTGCGGGAGCGCGGGCTGGCCGTGCCCTGAGTTGTACGGGCCGTGTACGCGCGCCGGGCACGCTGCCGGCATGCGACTGCTGATCGGTCTCGTGACTGTCCTGCTGCTCGGCCTGGTGACCCCTGCGGAGGCCGCGGCGAACTTCCCCCGGCTGGACTCGGCCGACGGCTTCCGGCTCACCGCCGGGGACACCTTCGCCACCTACGGTTCGCGGATCGCCGCGCTGGACGCGAAACTGCCGCCGCGCGGGCTCGGCTCGCTGCTCACCGACACCAACCGCAAGGCCCGCCCGCTCTGCCACGGCACCTACCTGGCCGCGGCCCTGAAGCCCGCGGGCTTCTGCTGGGAGGACGCGAACGACGACAAGACCAACGACTGGATCCCGCAGGGCCTCACCGGTTCGGGCGACGCTTCGCCGTCGACCGGGACCGTGGGCGGCAAGCGCGTCGTCGCGGCGTCGTGGCACACCCCCGGCGACACGATGGTCCGGCTGTCCTTTGTGGACGCCACCGGGCTCGGTTACCGCCACGTGCTGCTGGTGGAACCGACGTCCGGCACGGACTTCCGGGTCGTCACCGGCCACGGCCACGGCATGACGTGGGCCGGCAACCTGCTGTTCGTCGCGACCACCGGCGGCCTGATCCGCGTCTTCGACACGACGCACTTCTGGAAGGTCGACGCGAGTGCGGGCACGGTCGGCCTTGGCACCGACGGCAAGTACCACGCGGCGTTCTACGACTACGCGATGCCGCAGGTCGGCGCGTACTGGTACCCGGGCGGCGGCGCCTGCACGACGGCGACCGACACGCGCCCGTGCCTGTCGACGTTGTCGTACGACCACACGGATTCGACGTTCGTGACGGCGGAGCACGTCCCGTCGGCGGCGGGCGGCCGGGTGCTGCGCTGGCCGTTCGAGCCGGCCTCGGGCCGCCTGAAGGCGTCGGCCGACGGCCTGGTGCACGCGGTCGAGGGCTTCTCGTCCCCAGTGTGGGGCATGCAGGGTGCGGTGTCGCGCAACGGCTACTTCGTGCTGACGGGCGTGTGCCCGGAGTACGCGGGCGTGGCGGGCGACCACCCGTCCTGCCTGCACGGCGGCGTCGGCGGCACGTCGACGTCGAGGCTGACCGGGCAGGCCCCGGTGAACAGCCAGAACCTGTCCTACTGGCCGGCCACGGGCGAACTGTGGCTGATCAACGAGCAGCTGCGGGAACGCGTCGTCGTGCACGTCCCGTGGACGACGCTCACCGGACGGCCCTGAACGACGGAAACCCCGCCACCGTGAGCCGGTGGCGGGGTTTCCGTGACGAACTGACTCAGTCCAGGTAGTCCCGCAGGACCTGGGACCGCGACGGGTGGCGCAGCTTCGACATCGTCTTCGACTCGATCTGCCGGATGCGCTCCCGGGTGACCCCGTACACCTGGCCGATCTCGTCGAGCGTGCGCGGCTGGCCGTCGGTGAGGCCGAAGCGCAGCCGGACCACGCCCGCCTCGCGCTCGGACAGCGTCTGCAGCACCGACTGGAGCTGGTCCTGCAGCAGCGTGAACGACACCGCGTCGACCGCGACGACCGCTTCGGAGTCTTCGATGAAGTCACCGAGCTGGCTGTCGCCCTCGTCGCCGATCGTCTGGTCGAGCGAGATCGGTTCGCGCGCGTACTGCTGGATCTCGAGGACCTTCTCCGGGGAGATGTCCATTTCCTTCGCGAGCTCTTCCGGGGTCGGCTCGCGGCCGAGGTCCTGGAGGAGTTCACGCTGTATGCGGCCCAGCTTGTTGATGATCTCGACCATGTGCACCGGGATGCGGATGGTGCGGGCCTGGTCGGCCATCGCGCGGGTGATCGCCTGGCGGATCCACCACGTGGCGTACGTCGAGAACTTGTAGCCCTTGGTGTAGTCGAACTTCTCCACCGCGCGGATCAGGCCGAGGTTGCCCTCCTGGATCAGGTCCAGGAACGCCATGCCACGGCCGGTGTAGCGCTTGGCCAGCGACACGACCAGGCGGAGGTTCGCCTCGAGCAGGTGGTTCTTGGCGCGCTCGCCGTCACGCACGATCCACTTGAGATCGCGGCGCATCTGCGTGACGAGCTTCTCGCCCTCCTCCTCGGCGGTGCGCACGCGCTCGGCGGCGTAGAGCCCGGCCTCGATCCGCTTGGCCAGCTCCACCTCCTCCTCCGCGTTCAGCAGCGCGACCTTGCCGATCTGCTTGAGGTAGGCACGCACGGAGTCGGCGGAGGCGGTGAGCTCGGCGTCCTTGCGCGCCTGGCGCAGCGCCTCGGACTCCTCCTCGTCCCAGACGAAGTCCGGGTTGTCGGAGCCGCTCTTGGCCTTGTCGGCCGCGGCGCCGCGGCGACGCTGCGCCGGGGTCTCCTCGTCCGACTCCTCGTCGTCATCGTCGTCGTCGGCCGAGTCGGTGTCCGGCTCGTCGTTGACCGTTTCGTCGACGACGTCGACCTCGACCTCTTCCAGGTCCGACAGGTCGGGCGAGTCCAGTTCGACGTCGTCCTCGAGGTCGACGGGACCGTCGGGCTCGCCGTCTTCGGTCTTCGCGCCCTTGGTCGCGGCCTTCTTCGCCGGTGCCTTCTTGGCCGGCGCCTTCTTGGCGGTGGTGGTCTTGCGGGCCGCCGGCTTCGCCGTCCCGGTGGCTGCCTCTTCGGCCGGCTCGCCGGCTGCGGTCGCGGTCTTCGTCCCGCCTCGGGTTGCGGTTCTTGCGGCTGCCACTTACGCCCTTTCGCAGCGGTCGATCACGACGAGCAACGGCACGGGTGCCACTGCTGCCTCACATTCGGGGATCACGCCTCGGCCTGCGGTTTTGCCCTCCGCAGCCGTGGGCCGTGTTCCATTGTAACGACGGTACGCGCATGCGGTGCGAAGCGATCACCCTCAGCGCCGATTCAGTGCTGGATGCCCTCCGCCGCGGCGGCCGCGGCGCCGACGATGCCGGCGTTGTTCTGCAGGCTCGCCACCAGCACCGGAGTGCGGATGTCCAGCAGCGGCACCCATTTCTCGGCCTTCTTGCTGACCCCGCCGCCGACGATGAACAGATCGGGCCAGATCAGGTTCTCCAGCACGGTCAGGTAACGGTGCACGCGCTTGGACCATTCGGGGTAGGAGAGCCCCTCGTTGTCCTTCACCGAAGCGGCCGCGCGCTTCTCGGCGTCGTGGCCGTCGATCTCGAGGTGGCCGAATTCGGTGTTGGGGACGAGCTTGCCGTCCTGGAACACCGCGCTGCCGATGCCGGTGCCGAAGGTGAGCAGCGCGGTCACGCCCGTGCGCGCGACCGGGTCGCCGAAGCGGATCTCCGCCATGCCGGCCGCGTCGGCGTCGTTGAGCATCGCGACCTGGTCGACGCTGCGGCCGAGCCGCTTGGCGAACAGCGCGTCGGCGTCGGTGCCGATCCACTGCTTGTCGATGTTGGCCGCGGTGTGCGCGACGCCCTTCTTGACGACCGCCGGCAGCGTGACGCCGACCGGGCCGTCCCAGCCCGCCTGCGTGACGATGTCGTGCACGACGTCCGCCACCGCCGACGGCGTGGACGGCTTCGGCGTTTCGATCCGGATGCGGTCACCGATGAGCTGTCCCTTGTCCAGGTCGACCAAGGCGCCCTTGATCCCGCTGCCGCCGATGTCGATGCCGAAACCTCGGCGGGTCGCCTCCACCACGGACGTGGTCCCTTCTCGCACGATTCAGAAGCCTGCCTCGGAGACTTTAACCGGATGTGGTGACATGTCGGACGTGGGAGTTGACGAGTCGTTGCTGAAAAGCGTCGCGGTGCAGGTCGCGACGGAGGCCTCCGCCCTGGTCCGCGAGGCCTGGGAGGGGATGTCGTCCGGTCGCGCGGTCGCCGTCGGGACCAAGTCCGGCGCCACCGACGTGGTGACCGCGGTGGACCACGAGTCGGAGCGGCTGGTGCGGTCGCGGCTGGCTTCGCTGCGGCCCGGCGAGCCGGTGCTGGGCGAGGAAGGCGGCGGCGCCACGGGCGACGGCGTGACGTGGGTGGTCGACCCGATCGACGGGACGGTCAACTTCCTCTACGGGCTCCCGTGGTTCGCGGTCTCGGTGGCGGCCCAGGTCGCCGGCGAGTCGGTGGCGGGCGCGGTGGTCGAGCCGGCGAGCGGCCGGGTCTGGTCGGCGGCCCGCGGCCAGGGCGCGTTCCTGGACGGACGGCGCCTGGCGGTGTCGGCACCGGCGCGGCTGGAGGTGACGTTGGTCGGAACCGGTTTCGCGTACTCGCCTTCGCGGCGGGTGCGGCAGTCGCGCTTCGCGGCGTCGCTGCTCGGGCAGGTGCGGGACATCCGCCGCAACGGGGCGGCGTCCCTGGACCTGTGCGCGGTGGCGGCGGGCTGGCTGGACGCGTACGTGGAGCACGGGCTCAACCGCTGGGACTGGGCGGCGGGAGCGCTGATCGCGGCGGAGGCGGGCGCGGAGGTGTCCCTGCCGGGAACGGCACCGGAGCTGGGCGCGGACGCGACGTACGCGGCGGCGCCGTCGATCGCGGACCCGCTGCGCAAGGCGCTGGCGGACTGCGGGGCGGCGGAGGTGTGAGCGGCCCTTCGCGCGGTTCCCGGATGTCATGAACGAGTCGTTCATGACATCCGGCGCCATGAACGACTCGTTCATGACATGCGGGGCGGCGGCCGGGTGAGCGCCGGGCTTCAGCGCGGGGTCAGCACTCCACGTCGCGGGCCGAGGCGAGCAGCGTCTGGTCGACCACCGGGGCCTTCGCGCCCGCGGACTGCTCGTTGCCGCCGCCGCCCTGGTGGGCCTTCGACCAGTCCGCGAGCTGGGTGATGATCTGGCGGGCCTCGGGGCGCGGCCGCAGGTCGCCGAAGAGCGTGCCCGTCACCACGTCGACGCTGGCGTCCTTGCGGTTGTCCTGCACCAGCTCGGCGCAGGGCACCACCAGGCTCAGCGTCCGGGCCGCCGTCACGCCGTTCTCGCCGAACCGGATCTGGCCGCGGCACTTGGCCTCGCGACCGTCGTAGGCCGGGTCGTTGGCCGGCTCCGCGGCGCCGGTGAAGCCGAGCTCGCGCAGCGTTGTCGTGGTGATGCCGCCCTGGCCGCGGCTGCCCGAGGCGTTGAGGACCCGGTAGGCGATCTTGTCCGGCGACACGGGTGTGCGGTCGTCGAGCGCGTTGTGGGGGAGGGTGCTGAACGTGACGCCCGGTGGCGGGCTCGCGGGCGGGTCGCACTTGACGGCCTCGTCGATGTCGCCCTTGCCGATCGCCGCGTTCACCCAGACGACGATCGCGCCGAGGGCGAGCACGCCGATGACGATCAGCGCCGGCAGCGGCTTGTGCTTGCGATACGGCCGCGCCCCACGGTCCCCGATGCCGTTCCCCGACGCCACCTGCCCGTCCCTTCCCGAACACGAAACCGATCGTGCGTTCCGGGCACCGCCCGAGGCCGATCAGCCTAGGCGCTGCGGTCGGCGCACGTGGTCCCGGGTCACCCCCGTGGGCTCCCGCGCTCGTCCTGCGGTACCGGGCCCCAGCCGGACCGATCCCCGTGCAGCGATCGCACCACGACGGGCCCGGCCGGGGCAAGCGGACACGGGTCGCGCGTGAAGTTCTCCACCCGCGCGCAACCCGAACGGACGACAACGCGTCTTACCTGCGGGTTCCCCCTGTCGGGTGACGATTCCCCGGCAATGTCTGACTCGTTGCAGAACCCGGATCGCGGTGAGCTACCCTTCCCGGGCTCCGGCCGCAGGAAGAGGCCCGAAAAGAAGAGACCTCGGTCACTTCGGCCGTCGGGCACAAACAGGGGCCCTGGAACGTTGACCAGCGGCACGGCGGACTCGCGGGCGCATCCGGGAGTCCGGGAAAACGACTACACAAGCTGATCGCAGGGGTGAGGGACAACATGGCTACCGACTACGACGCTCCGCGCCGCAGCGAAGCCGACGAGCTGGCCGAAGACTCGTTGGAGGAGCTCAAGGCCCGGCGGAACGAGAACCAGTCCGGCGTCGTCGACGTCGACGAGGACGCGACCGCCGAGAACTTCGAGCTGCCGGGTGCCGACCTCTCCGGGCTTTCCGGTGAGGACATGACCGTGAAGGTGGTGCCGAAGCAGGCGGACGAGTTCACCTGCTCCGTGTGCTTCCTGGTGCACCACCGCAGCCGGCTGGCCGAGGACAACGGCGGACGCCTGATCTGCCGCGACTGCGCCTGAGCGACACGCAGGGGTTCTCGGACACAGGGGACGAACAGACGCGACGGAGAGCCTCGAGGGAGCACGGGGAAGGCTCGAAGCGCGCTGGGGACAAGGGGGCCGGCCGGCAGGCCGGCCCCCTTCCCCATGCCGGGGTTCAGGAGCTCTTGAGCAGCTCGGCGACCTTTTCCGGGTGCCGGGTGCTGAACAGCCAGTACGGCGTGGGGTCGTTCTCGTCGGTGAGGTGCACCTTCACGACCGGGCCGACCCAGCCGCGGTGCAGCACGTAGGCGGCCGGGTCGCCGTCGCGGCCCAGTGCCTTGCGCTTGGCCTCCTTGTCGAAGATCTCCACCTCGCCGGCGAACCGCCGCGGCAGGTGGGCGTCGCCGACCCACAGCTCCGGCTCGGCGCCGCCGGTGATCCGGACCTTCGACCGGCCCAGCGACAGCAGCAGCGCCACGACGACCGGCAACGCGATCACGTACGGCAGCCACGCCCGGATCCCCGGGTACCCGAGGTCGATCTCGGCGGCCAGGAGGATCGCGCCCAGGACCGGCAGCGGCCAGCCCCACCACGGGACGTACAGCCGTTCGGAGTGCCGGACCGCGGTGTTCGCGGCCGTCTTCGCTGATTCACCCACGGGAACAGAGTAATCTCGCGGCCCGTGTCCAGCGTTCAGGTACTCCTCTCCCGGCTCGATCCGGATGTCCCGCTGCCCGCCTACGCCCGACCGGGCGACGCGGGCGCCGATCTCGTCACCACCTCGGATATCGTGCTGCGACCCGGGGAACGCGGCGTCGTCGGCACCGGCGTCGCGATCGCGCTGCCGCCCGGGTACGCGGGGTTCGTCCACCCGCGGTCCGGCCTGGCCGCCCGGGCAGGCCTTTCGGTGGTGAACACCCCGGGCACGATCGACTCGGGCTACCGCGGCGAGATCAAGGTCTGCCTGATCAACCACGACCCGGTGCACCCGCTGGAGCTGACGCGCGGCGACCGCATCGCCCAGCTGGTCGTGCAGCGGGTCGAGCACGCCGAGTTCGTCGAGGTCGACGCGCTCGACGCGACCGAGCGGGGCGACGGAGGCTACGGCTCCACGGGTGGACACGCCACACTGGGAGCACCGGCGCTCGCCGCGAGCGCCGCCACGGGGGAAGGAACGGAGAAGTAGTGGGGATTTTCGGACGCAAGCGGCGGACCGAGGGCGGATCCGCCGGACGGCACGCCGCGCCCGAGTCTGACGACACGATCGAGGACGAGGCGTACGAAGAGGATTCGGAGCTTTCGGACGTTTCCGACGGTCCGTTCGACGTCGCCGACTTCGAAGACGACGGCATCCCGCGGATCGACCTCGGCTCGGTGAAGGTGCCGGTGCCCGACGGTTCCCAGGTCCAGGTCGAGATGGACCCGGAGGCCGGCGGCGTGCGCGCCGTGCACGTCGTCACCGAGCAGGGCCAGATCACGGTCAGCGCGTACGCCGCGCCGCGCTCGGGCGGGCTGTGGCGGGAGGTCAGCTCCGAGCTGGCCGACCAGCTGCGGTCCGACGGCGCGAAGGTCACCATCGGCCGCGGCGTGTGGGGTCTGGAGATCTCGGCCATCATCGGCGACGTCGCCCTGCGCTTCGTCGGCGTCGACCGGCCCCGCTGGATGCTGCGCGGCGTCATCGCCGGCCCGCAGTCGGAGGCCGCGGCGGCCGTCGAGGTGCTGCGCGAGATCGTCCGGCGGACCATCGTCGACCGCGGCGACGCCCCGATGCCGGTCCGCACCCCGCTGACCATCACGCTGCCCGAGGCGGTCGCCGAGCACATCGCGGCCCAGCAGCAGCAGGGCTGACGTCACCGTCCGTGAAGGCCACCTCCCGGCGAGGTGGCCTTCACGGCGTTTTCCGGGCCCTCAGGAAGGCGAGGACGGTCGCCCGGCCGAGGGACTCGCGGTCCGCGCCCAGCGCCGTGAGCGTCGTCTCCCCGAGGGCCGCGCGGGGGAGTGCGCTCGCCCACTCCGATGCGACTTTCGTCGGGTGGATCGGGTCGTCGGTGCAGGTGCCGATCCCGGCCGGGACGTCGAGCGCCGCGAGGTCGGCCAGGGTCGGCGCCGGACGGCCCGCGGCGGCGCGCAGGCTGCCGGCGAGGCCGTCGCCGTGGCGGCGCCACGCCCGGTCCAGTTCGGCCCGCAGCCAGTCTGGGCTGCCCGCGGTCTGGGCCAGTGCCGCGGCGACGCCGGAATCGGCCACCAGATCCGCCGTCAGCGTCGCGGCGAGCGATGCGGGTGCCGGGCCCGGGACGCCGTTCCAGGCCGGGAGGGCGGCCAGCAGGCCCCCGCAACGGGCCGGGTTGCGGACCGCCCACTCCGCGGCGAGGTGGGCGCCGAAGGAGATGCCGCCGACGAGGAGGGCGCCCTGCTCGTCCGCGAGCGCGTCGAGGGTCGCCAGGTAGGCGTCGCCGAGCCCGGCACCAGGGGTCGGCGGTGGCGCGATGAGCGGGACGCCGAGGGCACGCAGGGGCCGTTCGAAGACGGCCCGGACGAACACGTCGTCCGAGCCGGTGCCGGGCAGCAGCACCGCCGTGGGAACTCTGATTGCGGACGTCACGTTGCAATCCTTGCGCAAAGGCGTTTCCCTGGCGGGGACCGCAGCTACGCTGGAAATCGCACGGGCCGCATGCACCACGTCGGGGGCCCCGGAGCACAGGAGTACCTATGTCCGCCAAAGACGGCGGCTACTTCAGCCGGTTGGTTCGCAAGCTGACCAGCGACGTCGAGGATCTCGACGCCGACGAAATGTCGATGAGGTCCGGCGCCGAGGGGGCGCAGCGGGCGTGTGACTGCCGCTCCGGCGAAGAGGTCACCGTGATGGGGCGGCTGCGCAGCGTCGAACTCTGCCCGACCAACGAGGCCGCCACGCTGGAGGCGGAGCTGTTCGACGGGACACAGGGCGTGACGCTAATCTGGCTCGGCCGCCGCCGGATCCCGGGCATCGAGCCTGGCCGGACGATCAAGGTGCGCGGCCGGATGGCCGAGCGTGACGGCCAGAAGGTGCTGTACAACCCCTATTACGAGCTCCAGAGCCCAGTGAGTTGATCACCCATCGTGACTGAACCCGCCTCGAGCGAGAAGAAGACCGACGGCGAAGAGCCGCAGCCCACCCTGCTGGAGCAGATGGGCGGCGTGTCCGGCCTGATCTACTCGTCGGTACCGGTGATCGTCTTCGTGCTGGCGAACGCGTTCTTCGGCCTGACGGCGGCGATCTGGACGGCGATCGGCAGCGCGGTGGCCATCACGGTGCTGCGCGTGGTCCGCAAGGAGCCGCTGCAGCCGGCGATCTCGGGCTTCTTCGGCGTCGCGATCGCGGCGTTCATCGCCTACCGCACGGGGTCGGCGAAGGGGTTCTTCCTGTTCGGGATCTACGCGAGCCTGATCTACTGCGGCATCTTCGTGCTGTCGGTGGTGGTGCGCTGGCCGATCGCGGGCGTGGTCTGGAACCTGCTCAACGGCACGGGCCAGGCATGGCGCAAGGACAAGCCGTCCCGCTACGGCTACGACATCGCCACCCTGGCGATGGCGGCGATCTTCGCGGCCCGGTTCGTGGTGCAGCGGTGGCTGTACCAGGAGGACTACACGGGCTGGCTGGCCTTCGCGAAGATCGCGATGGGCTACCCGCTGTACGCGCTGGGCCTGCTGGTGGTCGTGTGGGCGGTCCGCCGGTCGGACAAGCGCCTGAAGGCACTGGCCGAGTCGGAGCCCACCCCGGAGACGGACGCGGAGATCGAGGCCCGCCTGCGCGAGAAGTACGCAACCCCGGAGTCCTGAGCCGCACAACCCGCGCGCGTTGGGGGCGCCCCCCGGTTTCCACTCTACCGGCCGCCACCGACAGTTTCGCCGCGCCGGCGCCCGATCACGCTGATGCCTCCACAATCACGCGTGATGCCCCTCCAGACACGCGTGATGCCTCCCTGATCACGCGAGATGCCTCGTCCAGCACGTGAGATCCGGCCCCAATCACGTGAGATCCGGGCCCGATCACGCGAGTCCCGCCCCCAATCACGCGAGTCCCGCCCCCAATCACGCGAGACGGCCAGGGCCCACGGCACGAGACCGGACGACACCCAGACCCCCGCAACCCCGATCCGAAGCCAGAACACGGCCGGCGGCGCCGGGGCAAGGCACGCTTTCCCGCCTTGACGCGGCGCTGCCGGCCGTAGTCACAATCAGGCTTCGGGGTGGCGGAGGCCGAACCAGCGGAGGCCGAACCAGAGGCAAAGCCTCAGTACCCGAGCGCCGTCCGAATCTCCGGCTCCACATCGGCAGTCGCGACGAAGAGCAGCTCGTCGCCAGGCTCCAGCGGGTCCTCCGGCTGCGGCACGATCACCCGGTCACCCCGCAGAATGGTCACCAACGCCGCATCCCGAGGCAGTGTCAGCTCGCTCACCGGCTTCCCGGCCAGCGGCGTCTCCGCCGGCAGCGTCAGCTCGACGAGGTTCGCGTTGCTCTGCCGGAACGTCATCAGCCGCACGAGGTCGCCGACGCTGACCGCCTCCTCGACCATCGCCGCCAGCATCCGCGGGGTCGAGACGGCGACGTCCACGCCCCAGGCGTCGGTGAACAGCCACTCGTTGGCCGGGTTGTTCACCCGGGCCACCACGCGCCGCACCGCGAACTCCGTCTTGGCCAGCAGCGAGACCACCAGGTTCGCCTTGTCGTCGCCCGTCGCGGCGATGACGACGTCGCACTGCTCGATCCCGGACTCCTCCAGGATCGACACCTCGCACGCGTCGCCGAGCACCCAGTCGGCCTGCTCGACCGCGTGCGGCTCGAACTGGTCGGCCTCGCGCTCGATCAGCATCACCTGGTGCCTGCCGTCGATCAGCTCGGCGGCGATGGAGCGGCCGACCGCCCCGGCGCCCGCAATCGCGACCCTCATGCCTCGTCCTCCGGTTCGCGGTGGGCCACACTCGTCACGTCGCTGACGGTGCCGGACCGCGCCGCCACCCACACGACGTCGTCGGCCTGCAGCACCGTCTTGGTGTCGGGCAGCACGCCGGTGCCGAAGCGCATGATGAACGCCACCCGCGCGCCGGTCGCCTCCTGCAGGGACCGCACCGAGTGCCCGACCCAGCCCTCGTGCAGCGGCAGCTGCAGCAGCGCCACGTTGCCCGACGGGTCACGCCACGCCGACGCGACGCCGTCCGGCAGCAGGGTGCGCAGGAACCGGTCGGTGGTCCACGGCACGGTCGCGACCGTCGGGATGCCCAGCCGCTCGTACACCGCCGCGCGCTTGTGGTCGTAGATGCGCGCGACGACGTGCTCGATGCCGAAGTTCTCGCGCGCGACCCGCGCCGAAATGATGTTCGAGTTGTCGCCGCTGGACACCGCCGCGAACGCGCCGGCCCGCTCGATGCCCGCCTCGATCAGCACCCGGCGGTCGAAGCCGACGCCGACGACCTGCTGGCCGTGGAAGTCGCTGCCGAGCCGGCGGAACGCCTGCTGGTTCTTGTCGATGACGGCCACCTCGTGGCCGAGCCGCTCCAGCGCAGCGGCCAGGGACGCGCCGACCCGGCCGCATCCCATGATCACCACGTGCACGCCCTGCCTCCTCCTCGGCGGTTACCCGTCCGACCTACCCCTATCCACCAGCGCCGAACCTACCGTGCCCCGGTGCCGTTAGGCTTTCGTGGTGTCGAAGTTCCCGACCGTGCTGAAACGCCTGGTCCTCGGACGTCCGTTCCGCAGTGACCGGCTGTCCCACACGCTGCTGCCCAAGCGCATCGCGCTGCCGATCTTCGCCTCCGACGCGCTCTCGAGCGTGGCGTACGCGCCGGAAGAAATTTTCCTGACGCTGAGCGTGGCGGGTCTCTCGGCGTACGCGCTGGCGCCGTGGATCGGCATCATGGTCGCCCTGGTCATGCTCGTCGTCGTCGCGTCCTACCGGCAGAACGTGCACGCCTACCCGAGCGGCGGCGGCGACTACGAGGTCGCCAACACGAACCTGGGCGGCAGGTTCGGCCTCACGGTGGCCAGCGCGCTGCTCGTCGACTACGTGCTCACCGTCGCGGTGTCCACTTCGTCCGGTGTGGCCAACATCGGCTCGGCGGTCCCGTGGGTGGCGCAACACAAAGTGCTCGCGTCGATCGTCATCGTGGTCGTGCTGACGTCGCTGAACCTGCGCGGCATCCGCGAGTCGGGCAAGGCCTTCGCGATCCCGACGTACGGCTTCATCATCGGCATCCTGCTCATGGTCGTCTGGGGCCTGGTCCAGGCCGCCACCGGCACCGAGATGAAGGCCGAGAGCGCCGGGTTCACGCTGAACGCCGAAGGCACCTTCGCGGGCGTCGCGTACGCGTTCCTGGTGCTGCGGGCGTTCTCCTCCGGCGCGGCCGCGCTGACCGGGGTCGAGGCGATCAGCAACGGTGTCCCGGCGTTCCGGAAGCCGAAGTCGAAGAACGCCGCGACCACGCTGCTGATGATGGGCGTGCTGGCGGTCACCATGCTGGTCGGCATCATCACCCTGGCCACGATCACCGACGTCAAGTTCGCCGAGGACCCGGCGACGCAGCTCGCCGGCGCGCCCGCGGGCTACGAGCAGAAGACGATCGTCGCGCAGATCGCGCACGCGGTGTTCGCCGACTTCCCGCCGGCGTTCTACTACATCTCCTTCTCCACCGGCATCATCCTGCTGCTGGCCGCCAACACCGCGTTCAACGGCTTCCCGGTGCTCGGCTCGATCCTGGCGCAGGACCGCTACCTGCCGCGGCAGCTGCACACCCGCGGCGACCGGCTGGCGTTCTCGAACGGCATCCTGTTCCTCGCGGCGTTCGCGCTGGTCCTGATCATCGCGTTCGACGCCGAGGTCACCCGGCTCATCCAGCTCTACATCGTCGGCGTGTTCGTGTCGTTCACGGTGAGCCAGGCCGGCATGATCCGGCACTGGAACCGGTTGCTGGCCAAGGAAACCGACCCGGGCGTGCGGCGGCGGATGCGGCGCTCGCAGACGGTCAACGCGATCGGCCTGACGATGACCGCGACCGTCCTGGTGATCGTGCTCATCACCAAGTTCCTGCTCGGCGCCTGGATCGCGATCGCCGCCATGGTGGCGATCTACGTGCTGATGACGGCGATCCGGCGGCACTACGACCGGGTGGCCGACGAGCTGAAGGACCTCGGCGACACCCCGACCGTGCTGCCCTCGCGCAACCACGCCATCGTCCTGGTGTCCAAACTGCACCGTCCGACGCTGCGCGCGCTGGCCTACGCCAAGGCGATGCGCCCGGACGTCCTCGAAGCCGTGACGGTCAATGTGGACGATGCGGACACGCGGCGCCTGACCCAGGAATGGGACGCGCACAACTTCAAGGTGCCGCTGAAGGTCGTCGAGTCGCCCTACCGCGAGATCACGAAGCCGGTGCTCGACTACGTGAAGCGCGTGCGCGGTGACAATCCGCGCAACGTGGTCACCGTGTTCATCCCGGAGTACGTGGTCGGGCACTGGTGGGAGCAGGTGCTGCACAACCAGAGCGCGCTGCGGCTCAAGGGCAGGCTGCTGTTCCAGTCCGGCGTGATCGTGGCGAGCGTGCCGTGGCAGCTGGAGTCGTCGGCCAAGGCGGCCGCGCGGGTCCGGAACGAGCGCCCGGCGGCCGGCGACGTCCGCCGCGGGTTCTCGGCCAACGGGAAGCCGGTCGCGGCGCCGAAGCCCAAGGAGCCTGCCGAATGACCAGCTGGCTGGGCCGGGTCCTCGAGGTCGAGGTGGGCGCGGTGGCGCACGGCGGGCACTGCGTCGCGCGCGCGGACGGGCGGGTCGTGTTCGTCCGGCACGCGCTGCCGGGCGAGCAGGTCCGCGTCGAGATCACCGAGGACAACGGCGGTTCGTTCTGCCGCGGGGACGCGATCGAGGTGCTTTCGGCGTCGCCGCACCGGGTGCCGCCGCCGTGCCCGCTGGCGGTGCCCGGCGGCTGCGGCGGCTGCGACTGGCAGCACGCGGACCCGGACCACCAGCGTTCGCTCAAGGCGTCGGTCGTGGCGGAGCAGCTGCGGCGGCTGGCGGGGATCGAGCGCGAGGTCGTCGTGGAGGCCCTCGACGGCGGGCCGCTGGACTGGCGCAGCCGGGTCCGGCTGGTCGCCGGGCGCGACGGCCGTGCCGGGCTGCGCGCCCACCACAGCCACCGCGTGGTGGCGCTGGACGACTGCCCGATCGCGGTCCCCGGCGAGCTCGACGACGTCCTGGCGCGGCGCTGGCGGCCGGGCAGCGAGCTGGAGGTCACCCGCGACGGTGACGGCGACGTGCACGTCCGGGAGCTGTCGACCGTGCGCGGGAAGGTGCGGGCGCGGCAGCTGAGCGGCGGCGTCGCGGTCCAGCACGCGGCGGGCCGCGACTGGCGCCTCGACGCACACGGCTTCTGGCAGGTCCACCCGGCGGCGGCGTCGACGCTGGCCGCGGTCGTGGGGGAGTGGGCGGAGGCTCCGTCCGGGGGCACGGCCTGGGACCTCTACGCGGGGGTCGGGCTGTTCGCCTCGGTGCTGGCGGCGCAGGTCGGCGCTTCGGGCCACGTGCTGGCGGTCGAGTCCGGCCGGCGCGCGGTCGCCGACGGCGAGCGCAACCTCGCGGACCTGCCGCAGGTTTCGTGGCGTGCGGGGCGCGTGGAGCACGTGCTGGCGTCGGCGGCCAAGCCGGTCGACGTGGTGGTGCTGGACCCGCCTCGCAAGGGCGCGGGCAAGGCGGTCGTGGAGTCGATCGTGGCAGGTTCACCCGATCGAGTCGTGTACGTGGCCTGCGACCCGGCGGCACTGGCCCGTGACCTGGCGTTCTTCAGCGCCCACGGCTATTCGCTGACGGATTTGAGGGCGTTCGACGCGTTCCCGATGACCCACCACGTGGAGTGCGTGGCGCTGCTGTCCTGAGTTTTTGTCGGTGGTGGTCGCCACACTGTCGCCATGACCGAATTCGATGACTTCGACCTCGCGGCTTCAACGGTGACCGGCCTGGTCACCGCGGTCCGTGCCGACCAGTGGGCGCACCCGACGGCGTGCCAGGACTGGGACGTGCGCGCGGTGGTGAACCACCTGGCGCACGGAAACGCGAAAGTGGCGTTCTGGGCGGGCGCGGGCCCGCCGGTCCCGGACGGCGATTACCTGGGGCCGTCGCCCGTTTCGGCGTTCGCCGCATCGGTGGCGGCGGCCCGGGCGGTGCTGGCCGCACCCGGGCTCCTCGCGCGGCAGGTGACAACGCCGCTCGGTGAGGTGCCGGGGGTGTTCCTGGTGCACATGAGGGTGAACGAGTACCTCGCCCACGGCTGGGACATCGCGGACGCGACCGGGCAGCCGACGGACCTGCTGCCCGACCTGGCGGCCCAGGCGCTGGCGCAGTGGCGCACCCGGTTCGGCTCGACGCCGAGGCAGCCGGGCGGCCCGTTCGGCCCGGAGATCCCGGCACCCCCGGACGCAACGGCGGCCGACCGGCTGGCGGCGTTCCTCGGCCGGAAGGCGGTGAACGGCTAGAGACCAGGCTTCCGGCCCGAGAACGGCGGCCGGACCGGGCGGGGTCGCCACGTTCCGGTGCTCGGCAGGTGCTTTCGGTGGTCGCAGGGGCGATTCGGCGGTGGTCGGGGTTCGGCGGGCCGGCGCGGGGTTGCGTGCACGCTGTCGCGTGTCGACCTTCCAGTCACGCGTGTCGACCCTCCAGTCACGCGTGTCGACCCTCCAGTCACGCGTGTCGGCCCTCCAGTCACGCGGGTGGAGTTGCCCCGTGGGGCCGGACACCTTGATTCCAGACAGTGGTCTGGAGGGAGGATGTCCTGATGTCTTCCAGGTCGAAGTATCCGGAGCAGTTCCGACGGGACGCGGTCGAGCTGGTCAACTCGAGTGACCGGCCGTTGCGGCAGATCGCCCGCGAACTAGGGGTCAACCACGAGACCCTGCGGGCGTGGGTCAACACCGCCAAGCAGGCCGCGGAGGCCGGGCCGCCGGCAGAAGACCCGGCGGAGGCCCTGGAGGTGACGCGGTTGCGGAAGCAGGTCGCTGAGCTGCAGAAAGAGAAGGAGATCCTGCGGAAAGCGGCCGCCTATTTTGCGCGCGAGATGGATCGATGATCTACCGCTACCGGTTCATCTCCGAACACCGCGCCATCTACGGCGTCAAGCGGTTGTGCCAGGTCCTGGGCCTGCGCCGGCAAGGCTTCCACGAATGGGTCGCCGCCGAAGCAGCCCGGATCCGCCGGGCGGAGGCCGAGGCCGAACTGGTCCGGCTGATCACCGAGATCCATGCCGAACACCAGGGTGCCTACGGCGTCCCGCGGATCACCGCCGAACTGCACCGCCGCGGGATCGTGGTGAACCACAAGCGGGTCGAGCGGCTCATGCGCGCACACGACCTGGCCGGGATCACCCGCCGCAAACGCCGAGCGTTGACCCGGCCTGCGGCCGGCCCGGTCACCCCAGCACAGGACCTGATCCGCCGCGACTTCACCGCCGAGAAACCCGGGACACGGCTGGTCGGGGACATCACCTGCCTGCCCACCTTCGAGGGCTGGCTCTACCTGGCCACCGTCATCGACCTGCACACCCGGGAGGTCATCGGCCACGCCATGGCCGACCACATGCGCACCGACCTCGTCTGCGACGCCATCGACCTCGCGACCGCCCGCGGCCTCATCCAGCCCGACGCGGTGTTCCACTCCGACCGCGGAGTCCAATACACGAGCAGCCAGTTCCGGGCCGCCCTCGCCGAGCACCGGATCCGCCCGTCGGTCGGGCGGGTGGGGTCCTGCTACGACAACGCCGTCGCCGAAGCCTTCTTCGCCACCCTGAAGACCGAAATCGGTGTCTCGATCTGGCGCACCCGCGCCGAGGCGCGCCAGGACGTGTTCACCTGGCTGCACTACTACAACCACAACCGGCTGCACTCAACGGTCGGCCAGAACACCCCAGCCGAAGCCCGAATCAACTATCGTCAGGCCTCAGCTGCCTGAAAACCCCGTGTCCGCCTCACCGGGGCAACTCCACGGGTCGGCCGTGTGGGTGCGCGTGTCGACCCTCCAGTCACGCGTGTCGGCCCTCCAGTCACGCGGGTCGGCCGTGTGGGTGCGCGTGTCGACCTTCCAGTCACGCGTGTCGACCCTCCAGTCACGCGTGTCGACGCTCCAGTCACGCGGGTCGGCCGTGTGGGTGCGCGTGTCGACCTTCCAGTCACGTGGGTCGGCCGTGTGGGTGCGCGAGTCGACCCCTGGGGTGCGCGGGTCACCCGATGCATGCTGCGGGACGCCCGCCGCCGCGCAGCGGCGGGCGCTCAGCCGCTGCGCCGGGATCGGGAGGTGGCTGCTGCGCGGTGGTGCGGCGGTTGCCGCTGGGCATGCGCGGCGTTGCTGCGCGCCGATACGGCGGATACCGCTCAGCCCGGGCGGCGGCGGCCGTTCAGCCTGCCCGGCGCACCGCGAACGCCGCGGCCAGCCCGGTCACCGTCATCGCCACGCCCGACACCAGCAGCACCCACGCTCCCGCACCCGGGGCGATCCGGGCCGAGGGCTGGAAGCGGGCCACGTGCGGCAGCGTCACCACCAGGTGCCGCAGCACCACGCCGGTCACCACCAGGCCGGGCAGGCACGCCATCGCCAAAGGCTCGTCGCGGTTGCGGACCAGCGTCAGGTACGTCAGCGTGCCCGCCGCGAGCACCGCCGCCGCGCACACCAGGCGGAGGCTCACCGCCAGCTCGGGGTCGGGCGTGCCCGGATCCAGCACGCCCGCGTGCCGGGCCGTGCGCAGGGTCAGCCCGGCGATCACCCCGAGCCCGGCCGCGGCCGCCAGGACCGCGCGCGGGACCCGGCTGCGCCTGCCCGGTCGCTGCTGCACTCCGGCAGCATAAGCGCGTGCTCAGCCCCCGAACCAGTGTTGCGGTCCCGGGCGCAGGTTCTGGTAGATGTGCTTGACCTCGGTGTACTCGGCCAGCCCCGTCGGGCCCAGCTCGCGGCCGAACCCGGACTGCTTGTAGCCGCCCCACTCGGCCTGGGGCAGGTACGGGTGGAAGTCGTTGATCCACACCGTCCCGTGGCGCAGCCGTCCGGCGACCCGCTGCGCCCGCGAAGCGTCGTTCGTGAACACCGCGCCGGCCAGTCCGTAGTGCGTGTCGTTGGCGATGCGGACCGCGTCGTCCTCGTCGGTGAACGTCTCGACCGTCAGGACCGGGCCGAACGACTCGTCGACGACCGCCGACGACCCCTGTTTCACCTGGTCGAGGATGGTCGGCAGGTAGTAGAAGCCGTCGGCGAGGGCCGGGTCGTCCGGGCGGCGGCCGCCCGTGCGCAGCACCGCGCCCTCGGCCAGCGCCGCCGCCACGTACGCCTCGACCTTCTCGCGGTGCGCCGCCGAGATCAGCGGGCCCGTTTCGGCCTGCGCGTCGAACGGGCCGCCGAGGCGGATCCGCTCTGCCCGGCGCACCAGCTCGTCGACGAACTCGTCGTGCCACTCGCGCTGCACGATCAGCCGCGCGCCCGCCGAGCACACCTGGCCCGAGTGCAGGAACACCGCCGTCAGCGCGTAGTCGACCGCGGTCTCGAAGTCGGCGTCGGCGAACACCACGTTCGGGTTCTTCCCGCCCAGCTCCAGTGCCACCTTCTTGACCGTCCCGGCGGCCGCCGCGGCGATCACCTTGCCGGTCGCCAGGCCGCCGGTGAACGACACCAGGTCGACGTCCGGGTGGGACGCCAGCGGCGCGCCCGCCTCGGCGCCCGCGCCGAGCACCAGGTTGCCCGCGCCCGGCGGCAGGCCGGCCTCGGTGAGCAGCTTCATGAACAGGATCGCCGTGTGCGGGGTCAGCTCGCTGGGCTTGAGCACGAACGTGTTGCCCGCGGCCAGCGCGGGCGCGATCTTCCACACGGTCTGCAGCAGCGGGTAGTTCCAGGGCGTGATCAGCCCGCAGACACCGACCGGCTCGTGCACGATCCGGCTGATCGCGTCCGGGTTGCCGGTGTCGACGACGCGCCCGGCGTCCTGGGCCGCGAGCTTGCCGAAGTAGCGCAGGCAGGCGGCGATGTCGGCCATGTCGTAGCGGCTCTCGACCAGGCGCTTGCCGGTGTCGAGCGACTCGGCGCGGGCGAACGCCTCGGCGTCGCGGTCGAGCAGGTCCGCGGTGCGCAGCAGCAGGTCGCCGCGCAGGTGCGCGGGCGTGGCGGGCCACGGACCGGTGTCGAACGCCCGGCGCGCCGCCGCGATGGCGGCCTCGGTGTCCTTCGCGGTGCCCTCGGCGACCGTCGCGACCAGGGAACCGTCGGCCGGGCAGCGGATCTCGCGGCGCCCGCCGTCCACCGCGTCCACCCATTCGCCGCCGATGAAGAAATCCGCCATGCGATCCATTCTCGTGGCCACGCCGCGTGACCGCCACAGCGCCGCGGGGAGGCGCGGGTCACCCGGCGTGCTGACCTGTGGTCGCGCTCCGGCTGTGACGCCGGACGCGGCCTGCGGCCGGGCTCTGGCGGGTCTCCGTAGACTGGCCGGAACCGAGCGAGTGAGGTGGAGACGAGTGACGATGCTGGAGTCCGTGAGCGGACCGGCGGACCTGAAGCGCATGAGTGTCGAGGACCTCGGCGAACTGGCCGCCGAGATCCGGGACTTCCTCGTCGACAAGGTCCGGCGGGCGGGCGGTCACCTGGGGCCGAACCTCGGCGTCGTCGAGCTGACACTGGCGCTGCACCGCGTGTTCGACTCGCCGCGTGACGCGATCGTGTGGGACGTCGGGCACCAGGCGTACGTCCACAAGCTCGTCACCGGCCGCGCGGCCGGGTTCGACCTGCTGCGCCAGACCGGCGGGGTCACCGGTTACCCGTCGCGCGCGGAGAGTGAGCACGACTGGGTGGAGAGCAGCCACGCGTCGTCCGGTCTGTCCTATGTGGACGGCCTGGCAAAGGCGTTCGAGCTGGCCGGCGGCGGGCGGCACGCGATCGCCGTCGTCGGCGACGGCGCGCTCACCGGCGGCATGTGCTGGGAGGCGCTCAACAACATCGCCGCGCACCGGGAGCGCCCGGTCGTCGTCGTGATCAACGACAACGGGCGCTCGTACTCGCCGACCATCGGCGGCGTGGCCGACCACCTCGCGGCGCTGCGCCTGCAGCCCGGCTACGAGCGGCTCCTCGACGGCGGCCGCGAGATCCTCAAGCACACCCCGGTCCTCGGGAAGCCGATCTACGCGGCGCTGCACGCGGCGAAGGCCGGCCTGAAGGACGCGCTGAGCCCGCAGGCGATGTTCTCCGACCTGGGCCTGAAGTATCTCGGCCCGGTCGACGGGCACGACCAGGTGGCGCTGGAGAAGGCCTTCCACAGCGCGAAGTCGTTCGGCGGCGCGGTGATCGTGCACGTGGTCACCGAGAAGGGCCACGGCTACGCGCCCGCCGTCAACCACGAGCACGACCAGATGCACCAGACCGACCCGATCGACCCGGAGACCGGCCTGCCGCCGGTGAAGGGCCCGAGCTGGACCGGCGTGTTCGGCGACGAGCTGGCGAAGATCGGCAGCAGGCGCGAGGACGTCGTCGCGATCACCGCGGCGATGCTGCGCTCGACCGGGCTGGACAAGTTCGCCGACGCGTTCCCGGACCGCTGGTACGACGTCGGCATCGCCGAGCAGCACGCGGTCACCTCGGCCGCGGGCCTGGCCATGGGCGGGCTGCACCCGGTGGTGGCGATCTACTCGACGTTCCTCAACCGCGCGTTCGACCAGGTGCTGATGGACGTGGCGCTGCACCGCCTGCCGGTGACGCTGGTGCTCGACCGGGCCGGCATCACCGGGCCGGACGGGCCGAGCCACCACGGCATGTGGGACCTGTCGCTGCTCGGCATGGTGCCGGGCATGCGGGTGGCGGCGCCCCGCGACCCGGCCACGCTGCGCGAGGAGCTGAACGAGGCCGTCGACGTCGCCGACGGGCCGACGGCGCTGCGGTTCTCGAAGGGCAAGGTCGGCACGGACGTCACGGCCGTCGAGCGGATCGGCACGGTCGACGTGCTGCGCCGCCCGGCCGAGGGTGCCGACGTGCTGCTGGTGACCGTCGGCGCGTTCGCGACGCTCGGGCTGGCGGCCGCCGACCGGCTGGCCGACCAGGGGATCGGCGTGACGGTGGTGGACCCGCGCTGGGTGCTGCCGGTGCCGGCCGAGCTGGTGGCGCTGGCGTCGCAGCACAAGCTGGTGGTGACGGTCGAGGACAGCGGGCGGCACGGCGGTTTCGGGTCGGCTTTGGCCGCGATGTTCCGGGACGCCGAGTGCGACGTGCCGCTGCGGGACCTGGCGGTGCCGCAGTCGTTCCACGACCACGGCAGCCGCGACGAGGTCCTGGGGCGGATCGGGCTGACCGCGCAGGACGTGGCTCGGCGGGTGACGGAGTGGGCCTCCGGGCGGCTGGGCACCGCGGAAGAGCCGGCGAAGAACAGCGCCGACCGCAGCTGAGTGAACCGTTTCGCGAAGCGGGCCCCAGGACGTCTGGGGCCCGCTTCGCGTTGTGGACAGCCAAGGCCCGCCGGGGACTTCAGGCCGGAAACTGTCGGTGCCCTCCGGTAGAGTGGAAAACGGGGGGCGCCCCCAGGGCCGAGGGGCGGGTCAGGCTTCGGCCGGCTGGGCGGTGGTGACCGGAATCCGGGCTGGGGCGAAGACTTCCGGTGGTTCCGGGAACAGCTTCACCAGCACCGGATACGCCACCGCGGCTGTCAGCAGCGTCACCAGGAGGCTCACGTCCACTCCGCCGGCGATGTCGCGCCACGGCCCCGCGATCATCGGTGTGTTCGCGCACAGCAAGCCCAGCGTTGTCGCCGGGATCCAGGCCGCCATGGCTCGCCAGTTCACGCCTCGGGTGAACCAGTACCGGCCGCCGCGGCGGCCCTCGTTGAACACCTGCAGGTCCGCCACGTCGTAGTACCCTCGGCGCTGGACGAAGCCGATCATCATGATCACCATCCACGGTGACGTGCACAGGACGATCAGCGTGGCGAACGTGTTGATGCTCGACACCATGTCCAGGACGAAGTTGCCCACGAAGATGAACGCCACGCTCAGCGTGCCGATCAGCAGCGTCGCCCGTACTCGGGACAGCCGGGGGAAGATCGAACTGAAGTCCAGGCCCGTTCCGTACAACGACGTCGTTCCCGTCGACAGGCCGCCGATCAGGGCCACCACGATCAGCGGGATCGCGTACCACAGCGGGGAAATCGCCGTCAGGCCCGTGATGTAGTCGGCCGGGTTCGCCACCAGGGTTGCCGTGGCGATGCCGAAGCCGAACGGCAGGAGCGTGGCCACCTGGGCCAGGAACGGCGCCGTCAGCAGAGAGCGCTTGCTGAACGACGCCGGGATGTAGCGGGCCCAGTCGCCGAGGAACGCGCCGAACGAGATCGGGTTGGCCAACGCCGTCAGTGCCGCCAACGTGAACGTCGGCCAGAACGTGCCCAGCGCGTACGTGCCCGTGCCCGCGTAGCCCGGGTCGAACGAGCCGCCGTAGGCGAACACGCCCAGGAGCATGATCGCCGTGCCCAGGACCACCGCGACGCGGTTCACCAGCAGCATGAACCGGTAGCCGTAGATGCACACCACCAGCGTCGCGATCGCGATCACGCCGTACGCGAAACCGCGCAGCACCGGTCCGCCGTCGAAGCCGAAGAGGCGCTGGGCCGCCCCGGCCACCGCGTCGCCGCTCACCCAGACCGAGATCGCGAAGAACGTGATCGCCGTCAGCAGCGACAGGAACGAGCCCACGCAGCGGCCGACCACGCCGAAGTGCGCGCCCGACGACACCGCGTTGTTGGTGCGCGTACGCGGGCCGAACAACGCCATGGGTGCCAGCACCAGGCCGCCCACCACGACGCCGAGGGTCGTGGCCAGGACCGCGTCGCGGAAGCTCAGGCCGTACGCGATCGGCAGCGTGCCCAGGATGATCGTCGCGAACGTGTTCGCGCCGCCGAACGCCAGGCGGAACAGGTCGCGGGGCCGCGAGGTCTGCTCCGCCGGCGGGATCGGCGCGATGCCGTGGTGCTCGACTTCCGTCACCTTCATGCGAACCTCGTCATCACGTGCTTGACGCGGGTGTACTCGGCGAACGCGTACGCCGACAGGTCCTTCCCGAGCCCGGAGTGGCCGAAGCCGCCGTGGGGCATCTCCGCCACCAGTGGCCCGTGCGTGTTCACCCACACGCACCCGAAGTCCAGCTCCGCCGACACCCGCGCCGCAACGCCGAGGTCCCGCGTCCACACCGAGGACGCCAGGCCGTACGGGACGCCGTTGGCCAGTGCGACCCCCGCGGCCTCGTCCGCAAAGGACTGGACCGTGATCACCGGGCCGAAGATCTCCTCCTGGACGATCTCGTCGTCCTGCCGCAGGCCCGAGATCACCGTGGGCGCAAAGAAAAAGCCCTGGGAACCGAAGCGGGTGCCGCCCGTTTCGATGCGGGCGTGGGACGGCAAGCGCGAGATGAGGCCTTCGACGCGGGAGAACTGCGCCGCGCTGTTCAGGGGCCCGTAGTCGACGCCCGGCTTCTGCGCCTCGGCCGCCTTCGTCAGCGAGGCGACGAAGTCTTCGTGGATCGACTCGTGGACCAGGACCCGGCTGCCCGCCGTGCAGTCCTGGCCCGCGTTGTAGAACGCCGCGCCCACGATGCCCTCGACCGTGGTGGCCACGTCGACGTCGGGGAACACCAGCAGTGGCGCGTTGCCGCCCAGCTCCAGGTGGGTGCGCTTGAGGTCCGCCGCCGCGACCGTCGCGACGTCGATGCCCGCGCGCGTCGACCCGGTGATCGAGACCAGGTCCGTCAGGGGATGGCGCACCAGGGCACGGCCGGTGTCGCGGTCGCCGGTCAGCACGGTGAACGCGCCCGCGGGCAGGAACTCCGCCGCCACCTCGGCCAGCAGCACCGCCGTCGACGGCGTGGTCTCCGCCGGCTTGAGCACCACGGTGTTGCCCGCCGCCAGGGCCGGGGCGATCTTCCAGACCGCCATCATCAGCGGGTAGTTCCACGGGGCGATCTGCGCGCAGACGCCGATCGGCTCGCGGCGGATCACCGACGTGTGGCCCGGCGTGTACTCCCCGGCCGCCGTGCCTTCGAGGTGGCGGGCCGCGCCGGCGAAGAAGCGCAGTGCGCTCACGCACTCCGGGATCTCCTCCGCCAGAACGACCGCGCGGATCTTGCCCGTCTCGCGCACCTCGAGGTCCGCGAGCTCCGCTGCCCTCGCCTCGAGCGCGTCGGCGATCTTCAGCAACGCCAGCTGCCGCTGCGCCGGAGTGCTGCGCCGCCAGGCCGCAAACGCTTGCGCGGCGGCCGTCAGTGCCTTGTCCACATCGGACGGCGAGGCGACGGGGGAAGTGCCGAACACCTCGCCGGTGGCCGGGTCCGTCAGGTCGAGCGTGCGGGTCATGCCTGCTCCAGGTGGGTCGGCGCGAACATCTTCAACAGGGCCGGGAGGACGACGACGGACGGGCCGGGGGTGCGCAGCGCCGCCGCCAGGTCCGCGCCCACGGTGGCCAACGAGGACAGCGTGGCCGGCACGCCGAAGGACGACGCCAGCGCCACGAAGTCGGGCCGGGCCAGCTCGGTCGCCGTCGTCCGGCCGAACGTGTCGGTGAGGTACTCGCGGAGGATGCCGTAGCCGCCGTCGTCGATGATCAGCCACGTGACGTCGAGGTCGTGCTGCACCGCCGTGGCCAGCTCGGCGACGCCGTACATCGCGCCGCCGTCGCCGGACACCGCGAGCGTCGGACGGCCCGCCGCCGCTGCGCCGAGGGCGCCCGGCAGCCCGTAGCCCAGCCCGCCCGCGCCCTGGGCCGTGTGGATCGGCGCGCCCTCGGGGTTCCACGCCGACCAGGCCCAGTACGCCGCGATCGTCATGTCCCAGAACGTCTGCGTGCCGTCCGGGAGCGCGGCGCGGATGTCGTCGATCAGCTTCCGCTCGGCCGCCAGGTCCTGACCGTCCAACCGGGACTCCACGGCCGCGAGCAGCGCCGAGACGGACGATTCGGCCCGGCCGTCCGACGCCCGCATCGGCACCCACTCCAGCAGCGCCTGCAGGGTGAGCCGGACGTCGGCGTGGATGCCCAAGGCGGGGTAGTTCGACTCCAGCTTGCCCGGGTCCGCCTCGACCTGGATCACCCGGCCGCGCGGCGCGAACCCGCGGTAGTTGCTGGACAGCTCGCCGAGGCCGGAGCCGAGCACGAGCAGCACGTCGGCGGCCGCGAGGAACTCCGTGGTGTGCCAGTCCTCCAGCCACGACCGGCCGGACAGCTCGTGGTCCCAGCCGAAGACGCCCTTGCCGCCGAACGTCGAGATCACCGGCGCCCGCAGCGCCTCGGCCAGCGCCGTCAGCTCGGCCGCCGCGCCGGACCGCAAGGCACCGCCGCCGGCGAGGATCACCGGATTCGAAGCCGCACCCAGCAGCTGTGCGGCCTCGGTCACCAGCTCCGGCAGCGGTTCCAGGGGAACCGGCGCGGCCGACACCGACGTGATCGGCGGCAGGCCGGCCGGCCCGAGCAGCACGTCCTGGGGGATCTCGACCCACACCGGGCCGTAGGGCGCGGTCGCCGCCGACGTCCACGCCTCCCGCAGCGCCGTCGGGATCTGGCTCGCGCGCCGCACGACGTGCACCGACTTGACGACGTCCCGGAAGCTGGCCTGCTGGTCGGGCAGCTCGTGCAGGTAGCCGTGCCGCCCGCCGCCCAGCCCGGCGACCGGGACCTGGCTGGAGATACCCAGCACCGGCACCGAAGCCGCCCGCGACTCCTGCAGCGAAGCCAACGTGAGCAGCGCACCCGGGCCGGTGGAGACGACCAGCGGAGTCACCGGCACCGGGCCGTCCGGGTCCGCCGCGAGCCGGGCGCGGGCGTGGCCGTCGGCGGCGAAGGCGAGGTTGTTCTCGACGCGCCCGCTGATCACGCGCACGTCGTCGGCGCGCCGCAGGGCCTCGAACAGCCCCAGCGCGTGCTGGCCCGGCAGGCCGAACACCGTGTCGGCGCCCAGCGCCCGCAGGGTCTCGACGACGACGTCGCCGCCGATGCGGCTCATGCGCCCTTCCCCAGCGCCAGCAGGCTCACCAGGTCGTAGGCGACGTGGGAGGCCGCGATGGCGGTGATCTCGGCGTGGTCGTAGGCCGGGGCGAGCTCGACGACGTCCGCGCCGACCAGGTTGAGGCCGCGCAGCCCGCGCAGGATCTCCAGCAGCTCGCGGCTGGTCATGCCGCCCGCTTCCGGCGTGCCCGTGCCGGGGGCGTGGGCCGGGTCGAGCACGTCGATGTCGACCGAGACGTACAGCGGGCGGTCGCCGATGCGCTGCCGCAGCGCGTCGACGGTTTCGGCGACCCCGCGGCGCATGACGTCGCCGGAGGTGACGATGCCGAAGCCGAGCCGTCGGTCCTCTTCGAGGTCGCGCTTGCCGTACAGCGGCCCGCGCGTGCCGACGTGCGAGAGCGCGCTCGTGTCGAGGATGCCCTCCTCGGACGCCCGCCGGAACGGGGTGCCGTGGGTGTACGGCTCGCCGAAGTAGGTGTCCCAGGTGTCGAGGTGCGCGTCGAAGTGCAGCAGGGCAACGGGTCCGTGCCGCTTCGCCGCCGCGCGCAGCAGCGGCAGCGCGATGGTGTGGTCGCCGCCGACGGTCACCAGCTGCGTCCCGTTCGCCTGCAGCGCCTCGGCTTCCTGCTGCAGCGTCTCGATCGCCTCGCCGATGTTGAACGGGTTGACCGCGATGTCCCCGGCGTCGACGACCTGCTTCTCGGCGAACGGCGAGACGTCCAGCTCCGGGTGGTACGGCCGCAGCAGCCGGCTCGCCTCGCGGACCGCGGCCGGGCCGAACCGCGCGCCGGGCCGGTAGGACACGCCGGAGTCGAAGGGCACCCCGACGACGGCGACGTCGGCGCGTTCGACCTGGTCGATCCGCGGCAGCCGCGCGAAGGTCGCGAAACCGGCGAACCGGGGGATGCGCGACGAGTCGAGGGGTCCGATGTTAGGCACTGCTGTCACTCCTGATTCTCGGGAAGGGGCACTTTTACGTGAAAGTGCCCTGGCGGTGCGGGCTCCGGGGCACTTTCACGTGAAAGTGCCGGCTCGGCGCCGGCGAGGCGGCGGGTCCAGACGGAGAGAACGGCGTCGGACGTGCGGGGCGTCGCGAGGCTGACCGCCAGGTACACGACCAGGCTCACGCCGAGACCCCAGTAGATCGGGGTGTTGGCGTCGACGCCGTCGATGACCATGAATGCGATGACCGAGATCGTGCCGGCCACCATCGACGCGTACGCGCCCTGGCGCGTGCCGCGCTTCCAGAACAGCGCGCCGACGATCGCCACCAGCAGGCCGCCGACCAGGATGTCGTAGGCGATGGTGAGCGCGTTGACGACGTCGTCGACGATCATCGCGATGCCGATGGCCAGCAGGCCGAGCAGCAGCGTGGCGATCCGGTTGCGGCTGACCTCGCCGCCCTTCTTCAGGCCCAGCTTGGTGAGCAGGTCCGACGTCGTCGTGGTCGAACACGCGATCAGCGCGCCGCTTGCCGTCGACATCATCGCCGAGAGCGCGGCGGCCAGCACCAGGCCGCGGACGCCGGTGGGCAGCAGGCGTTCGACGATCGTCGCGAAGGCGTCCTGCGCGCTGGCGATGTCCGGGTAGAGCGTGTGCGCGGCGGTGCCGATGAGCGCGCCGGCCAGGCCGTAGACGAGGCAGTAGACGCCGGAGGTGATGCCGCCGGACGTCGCGATCGCCGGCGTGCGGGCGGTGAAGACGCGCTGCCAGATGTCCTGGCCGATCAGCAGGCCGAAGGTGTAGATCACGAAGTACGTGATGATCGTGTCGGTGCCGATCGCGGTGAAGCTGAAGAAACTCGCGTCGAGCTTCTCGCTCATCCCCGAGAAGCCGCCCGCCGACGAGATCGCCACCGGCAGCAGGATCAGCAGGATGCCGATGGTCTTGATGACGAACTGCGCGATGTCGGCGAGCGTGATCGACCACATGCCGCCGAGCACCGAGTAGAGCACCACGATCGAGCCGCCGATCGCGATCCCGGCCCAGTTCGGCAGGTCGAACAGCACCTTGAAGATCGTCGCGAAGGCCAGCGTCGAGGTCACCGTGAGCATCAGCGTGTAGCCCCACATGACGACGCCGGACACCGCGCTGGTGCGGCCGCCGTAGCGCAGGTCGAGCATCTCGCCGACGGTGTAGACCTTCAGCCGCACCAGCCGCCGCGCGAACAGCGCGTGCAGCACCAGGATGCCGACGCCGATGCTGACGACCAGCCACATCCCGGAGATGCCGTAGGTGTAGCCGAGCTTCACGCCGCCGACCGTCGACGCGCCGCCGAGGACGACGGCCGACATCGTCCCGGAGTACATGAACCAGCCCAGCCGCCGCCCGGCGACGAGGTAGTCCGACTTCGTCTTCGCGAGCCGGAGGCCGTACCAACCGACCCCGAGCATGGCCGCGATGTACAGCGCGATCACTGCGTAGTCGCCGGTCACGGTGTCCTCCTCACGTCGTTTCGGGTCACCGTAGGTTCGCCCGCGGTCTCCGTGGCATGGGATGATTCGTCCCTATGTCGACTTGAGTGAGGACGAAATGGCCACAGCCGCGGATTCGTTGTCCACGGAGGTGAATGTCCCGTTACGGGACGTGGTCGGCAACCGGGAGCTCGCCCTGGAAGTCGTCCCCGAGACCCTGCGGCCGGGTGCGCTGGACCTGCCCGTGCGCTGGGCCCACGTCAGCGAGCTGCAGGATCCCGCGCCCTACCTGCTGGGCGGCGAGCTGATCCTCACCGCGGGCGTCAACCTGCCCGAGCGGATCGACGGGTACGTGCGCGGGCTGCGGGACGCCGGCGTCACGGCGCTCGGCTTCGGCCTCACCCCGTCGGTGCACGAGACGCTGCCGGAGTCCCTGCGCCGGGCCTGCGCGCGCCGCGGGCTGCCGCTGCTCGTGGTGCCGTCGCGCACGCCGTTCCTGGCGGTCAACCGGGCCGTCTCGGTCGCGCTGACCGAGGCCGGGCAGCGCGACCAGCGGCGGATCACGGCGGCCCGCGAGACGTTGACGCGTGCGGCCGGCGGCGGGCTCGGCGAACTGACGTCGGCGCTGGCGGACGTGCTGCGGTCGTGGGTCGCCCTGGTCGGCGCCGGGGACGTGCTGGCTTCGGCGCACGACGCGCCGGTGCCGCTGCCGCCCGAGGTGCGCGAGCTGATGGCGACCGTGCGGGCGGGCAGCGGGATCCGGAGCGCGACGACGGAGACCGACGGCGGGTTCGTCGTCGTCCAGCCGGTGTACCCGCAGGCCACGGCGTCGCACCTGGTGGTCGTCGGCAGGCGCGCGCGGCTCGACGGCGCCGAGCGGACGATCCTCGCCGTCGGCGCGGCCCTGCTCGGCCTGGTCGGCCGCGCGGGCTCGGACGCGGCCGAGCTGGGCGCGGCGGCCACCGGCCTGCTGCTCGGCCGGACGTCGCCCGGGGAGGTGGCCCGGGCGCTGCTGGGCGCGGACGTCGTCCGGCTGGTCGCCGGGGCGGCGTACCGGCGGGGGCCGGACGAGGTGGCCCAGCGTGCGGACTGGCTGCGCGCCCGGCTGGACACGCCGCTGGTTTCGGTGCGGCCGGGGACGTTCGTGGCGGTGGCCGGCTCGGTCCCGCGGCTGGAAGACCTGCGTGCCCACGGCTGGCTGGCGGCGGTGGGGTCGCCGGTGCCGGCTGCCCAGGCGGCCTCGGCGGGGGCCGAGGTGGAGCTGCTGCTGGCGCGGGCGCTGGCGCTCGGCCGCCCGGTCGTGGCCGGGAGCGAGCCGCTCGACTTCGAGGCCCTGCTGGACCCGGGCGCCTCCCGCGGGTTCGCCTCGCGGGCGTTGGCGCCGCTGGTGGCCCTCGACGAGGCCGGCGACCGGTCGTTGGTGCTGACGCTGCGGACGTGGCTGGCCCACCACGGCGGCTGGGAACCGACGGCCGCGGAACTGGGCGTGCACCGGAACTCCGTGAGGCACCGGATCGCGCAGGTGGAGCGGGCTTTGGACGTGGACCTGGCGGACCCCGAGACCCGGATGCGGCTGTGGTTCGCGCTGCGCTGGATGGCACAGGGTCCTTAAAGGGCACTCTCAGGAAAATATGGGATTGTGGGCTCGTGCGAGTTTTGGTAGTCGAGGACGAAGAACCCCTGGCCGACGCGATCGCCCGCGGGCTGCGCCGTGAGGGGATGGCGGTGGACGTCGCGCTCACCGGGGACGACGGGCACGAGAAGGCCGCCGTCACGCGGTACGACGTCGTGCTGCTGGACCGGGACCTGCCCGGGATGTCCGGCGACGAGCTGTGCCGGGAGATCGTCGCCTCCGGGGAGCTGACCCGGGTGCTGATGCTCACCGCGAGCAGCTCGGTGTCCGACCGCGTCGAAGGGCTGTCGCTCGGCGCCGACGACTACCTCGCCAAGCCGTTCGCCTTCCCCGAGCTGGTCGCGCGGGTGCGGGCGCTGGGCCGCCGGGCCACGCCGGCCGCGCCGCCGCTGCTCACCGCCGGCGACGTCGAACTCGACCCGGCCAAACGCACGGTCCGGCGCGCGAGCGGGCCGGTGGAGCTGACGCGCAAGGAGTTCGGCGTCCTCGAGGTCCTGCTGCAGGCCGCCGGGTCCGTCGTCAGCAGCGAAGAACTCCTCGAACGCGTCTGGGACGAGAACGCCGACCCGTTCACCACGACCGTCCGGGTCACCGTCATGACGCTGCGCAAGAAGCTCGGCGAGCCGGGGATCATCGAGACCGTCGTCGGCTCCGGGTACCGCGTGCCGGAACCCGGCACACCGCAGCGCGCGTGAACCTGCCGGGCACCCGCACCCTCCGCGCCCGGATCACCCTGCTGGCGACCGTGCTGGTCGCCGCCGTCAGCCTGCTGCTGCTCTGGCTGGCCTGGACGCTGGTGCGGGACTCGCTCGACACCGTCCCGCAGATGCCGCCGGGCAGCGTGGTCGTCGTCGACGGCGTCACGGTCGACGCCTCGACGCTGTCCGAGCACCTGCGCGTGCACGCCCGCGACCGGATGCTGCTGTTCGGCTCGATCGCGTTCCTGCTGGTGGTGGCGGCCGCGGCGATCCTCGCCTGGACGTTCACCTCCCGCGTCCTGCTGCCGCTGCGCGAGATCACCGGCACCGCGCGGCGGCTGTCGGTCGAGTCGCTGGGGGAGCGGATCGGCGAGATCCGGTCCCGCGACGAGCTGGCCGAGCTGGCGAGCACGTTCGACGACATGCTCGACCGGCTCCAGGCCGCCTTCGACGCGCAGCGGCATTTCGTGGCGAACGCGAGTCACGAGCTGCGGACGCCGTTGTCGGTGATCCGCACGGAACTCGACGTCACCCTCGCCGACGACGACGCCGACGAAGCCGAGCTGCGGCGGATGGCCGGCGTGGTCCGCGACGCGACCGAGCGGGCCGGGCAGCTGGTGAACTCCCTGCTGCTGCTGGCCCGCACCGACGGTGCCGGGCTGGGCGTGCACGAGCCGGTGGACCTGGCGGTCGTCGTCGACCGGGCGTGGCGGGCGGTGCAGCGGGAAGCCGCGCAACGCGGCATCCGGGCGACGTTCGCCGTGGTGCCCGCGTCGGCGTTCGGCGACCCGGCGCTGCTGGAGCGGATCGCGGGCAACCTGCTGGAGAACGCGGTCCGCCACAACGTCGACGGCGGCTGGCTGGAGGTCGTGACCCAGCCGGGGCCGCGGTGGTCGACCCTGCGCGTCCGGTCTTCGGGCGGCCTGGTCGACCCGGCGGCGGTGCCGGAGCTGTTCGAGCCGTTCCGCCGCGCCGGGGTCGCCCGCACGGCCCGCCACGGCGCGGGTCTCGGGTTGTCGATCGTCCGGGCCGCGGTGTCGGCCCACGGCGGAACGGTCACGGCCGAGCCCATCGTGGGCGGCGGCCTCGGCGTCACGGTCCACCTCCCCGCCCACTGACCCGTGATCGAGCACGAATCTCGCGTGATCGGGAGCGGAACTCGCGTGATCAGAGGCGGATCTCGCGTGATTGGAGGCGGATCTCGCGAGTTCCGTGCTCAATCACGCGAGATCCGGCCTCAATCACGCGAGTTCCGTGCTCGATCACGCGGTGGGGCGAGGGCGAGGGCGGCGCGGAGGACTCCGGCGGCGTGGAGCATGGCTGCGCGGGCGTCCGGGTCCACGCCTACTCGGTTGGCGAAGCCGTGGAGCTGGCCTTCGTGACGTCGGTGGACCAGGGGGACTCCCGCCGAGGCGAGGCGTTCGGCGTAGGCCTCGCCTTCGTCGCGCAGGAGGTCGAAGCCGCACGTGGCCACGTACGTCGGGGGGAGGCCGTCGAGGCAGTCGTCGTACAGGACCGATGCGCGGGGGTCCTTGTAGCGGGCCGGGTCGCGGAGGTACTGCTCGCGGTACCAGGCCCACTCGTCCCGGTCGAGGCGGAAACCCGAGCCGAACTGCTGGTGGGACCGTGACGAACCGAGCGCGTCCGTCGCCGGGGTGAGCAGGAGGCTGAAGACCGGCCGGGGCAGCTCGCCGCGGGCGGCCGCGTGCGCGACCACCGCCGCCAGGTTGCCGCCGCTGCTGTCGCCGCCCACCGCCAGCCGGTCCGGGTCGATGCCGAACTCCGCCGCGTGGGCGTGCACGTGGGCGAAGGCGCCCATCGCGTCCGTGGCCGCCGCCGGGAACCGGTGTTCCGGAGCCAGCCGGTAGCCGGCCGACACCACCCGCACCCCGGCTTCCTCGGCCAGCAGCCGGCACGCGCCTTCGTGCGTGTCGAGGCTGCCGAGCACGAACCCGCCGCCGTGGAAGTACACGAGCGCCGGGCCGTGCGCCGGGACGCCCTCCGGTTCGTACAGCCGCAGCGGCAGCGGGCCGCCCGGTCCGGGCCACGAGAGGTCGCGGGTCCGGACGCCGGGGCAGATCCCCGCGCCGGCGAGCGCGCCGGCCAGGTTCAGCTCGGCCCGGGCCCGCGCGAGGTCGCCGTTGCGGTGCGGCGCGTCGAACGGCGCCAGCCGCGACACCCGCATCAGCACCCGTGCGGAAAGCACCGGCTGCCGCCCGGCCACCACCACCGGACGGCCGGCGATCACCCGCAGCACCGGCTCCGGCAGCCGCAGCAGGAACTTCAACCCGGTCATGATCGACCACACGAGCAGTTTTCTCACACCGTATACAATGGACACTGGGGCCGGGTTGTTCAACAAACATCCGCAAAAAGCGGATTCGTGTACAGCCACAGGTCCTCGAACGGGTTGGCTTGGCCGACGACGTCCGGCGTGGGCTCGGCGTCGCCGTTCGAGCCCCGGACGCGGAAGTAGAACGGCTCCCGCACGTTCCGGAACGTGTGCCGGAAGACGACCTGCCGTCCCGGCGCCCACCGCGGCTCGAACGACGCGACCACCCGCGTGCCCGGCGCGGTCATCGCGTCGCGGTCGGCGACCGGGCCGGTGACCGGCCCCGCGACGACGTCCAGGCGCGCCAGCCGCGGCACCGAGCCACCGCCGTTCGGCCGCGACGCCAGCCGTGCCCGCACCACGACCGTGACGTCCGAGCCGCGCCGCACCCGCAGCCGCCCGCCCAGCGTCGCCGAGGAACCGCCGCCGTGCGCGTCGACCGCCAGGTCCTGGACCAGGCCGCCGTGCGTCAGCCAGATCCGCCCGGCCCGCAGGCCCTCCAGGACGCCTTCGAGGCTGCGCCGCGTGACGCCGACGTACGTGCGGCTGAACTCGCCCGGGTAGAAGTCCGCGTACGGCGCGGCCAGCTGCGGCGTGCCGGCATCGACCGGGTCGGGGAACTTGCCGTGCGTGTCGTACCAGTCGCCCGGCACGTCCGGGCGGACCAGCGTGTCGCCGCGGTTGTAGTGCGAGTCGGAGTTCGTGGTGATCCACCACGGCTTGCCCTCGGCGAGCAGCGAGTCCCACAGCCCGCCGACCTTCGCCGTCGCCCAGTCCCAGCCGCCGTGCGTCCGGTAGGCCTCGGCCGGGTAGCCCGGCCACGAGTTCGGGCCCGGGGTGTTGATGTAACCGCCGCGCGCGCCGCCGTTGCCGAGCGGCTTCGGGAAGCCGTCCGCCTGGGCGCCGGGCGCGCCTTCCATGCCGATGACGATGCCCGGCGCGGCGTCGCGGTAGGCGCGCAGCTCGTGCGGGGCGACGCGGCCGTTGCGCAGCGGGTGGTTGATCAGCACGACCGGCGCGTGGATCCGCCGCGCGCGTTCGGAGTCGGAGAGCCAGCGCAACGCCCGCAGCGCGAGGGCCTCGTTCGCCGGGCTCGACGCCTCCGAGTTCGTCAGCCGCCAGTCGAAGGCCCGCTCGAACTCGCGCAGCTTCGCCGCCTGCTGGTCCCCGGCCTGGAAGAACACCGTCGCGTGCTCGGCGCCCGGGACGTTCCACTCCAGGCCGTGCCACAGCAGCAGGTCCGGGTACTTCGCCCGGGCGGCGAGGAAGTCGGCTTCGGTGGGCTCGACCGACACCTTCTCGTGCTCGGCGTGGCCGTGGTCGGTGAAGACGATCCAGTCCGCGCCGTGCGCCCGGCCGCCGCGCGCGATGTCGTCGATCCGGTACATCGCGTCGTAGGAGTACTGGCTGTGCGTGTGGTGGTCGCCGACCAGCCACTGGTAGCGGCCGGGGGCGAAGCCGGCGAAGGTCTCGGGGGCGGGCAGCGGCAGGCCCGCGGCGGCGGCCGCGAGGCCGGCGCCCTTGAGGAAGCGGCGTCGATCGGTGGTCACGGCGGGGGACGCTAAGCCGCCGGGGTGAACGGGCGGTGTCCCGGCGGCCAACTGTGCTGTGATCTTCGGTGTGGAGGAGAAACCCCTGGGCCGGGTGCTGCTGCCGGTGATCGCGCTGGCACTGGCCGCGGGCGTGGGGCTCGCGTTCTTCGTCGACGCGCTCGTCCGGCCGCCGGAGCTGCCGGTCGACACGAACCCGGCGCCGCTGGCGGGACACACGTTGTGCGCGGCGGTCGTCGTGACCTTTTTGTCCGAAGAGGACATGCGGGCCGCGCTGCCGTCCTTCCGCGACGACCCGAAGGCCCGGCGGGTGTTCGTCGACCCGCCGTCGGCGTCCCTGCTCGCCGTCCCGGGCACCGACCTGAAGGCGTGGGCGCAGGAGCTGCACGCCCGCTACCGGACCGCCGAGCGGGTGACGGTGATCGACTCCGACACGACGGCGGCGCAGCTGAACCTCACTGCGCCGCCGCCGAAGTGCCCTCGTGAGGGCGAGTACTAGCGCGCCGGGACCGAAGCCACACCCGGGGCGAGGAACGGCTTGCCGTTCACCCGCTCGGACACGCCGGAGCGGTCCAGGTACGGCGTGATGCCGCCGTTCCAGAACGGCCAGCCGGCGCCCAGGATCAGGCACAGGTCGATGTCCTGCGCCTCGGCGACCACGCCCTCGTCGAGCATGATCCGGATCTCCTCGGCGATCGCGGCCAGCGCCCGCTCGCGCACCTGCTCCGAAGTGGACGGCTGGTCGCCCTGCGTCCACAGCGCGACGACCTCGGGGTCGGCCGAGGCGTTGCCCTGGGCGTCCCAGATCCAGACGCCCTTCTTGCCCGCCTTGACGAACTTCGCGAGGTTTTCGGACACGGTGAACCGGTCCGGGAACGACTCGTGCAGCGTCTCGCCGACGTGCAGCGCGATGGCCGGGCCGACGAGCTGCATCAGCGTCAGCGGCGTCATCGGCAGGCCCAGCGGCTCGAGGGCCTTGTCGGCGACGTCGAACGGCGTGCCCTCGTCGACGGTGACCAGCACCTCGCCGAGGAAGCGCAGCAGGAGCCGGTTGACGACGAACGCCGACGCGTCCTTCACCAGCACGCTGGACTTCTTCAGCTGCTTGCCGACGGAGAACGCCGTCGCCAGCGAAGCGTCGTCGGTCTGCTCGCCGCGGACGATCTCCAGCAGCGGCAGCACGGCGACCGGGTTGAAGAAGTGGAAGCCGACGACCCGCTCGGGGTGCTGCAGCTTCGACGCCATCGCGGTGATCGACAGCGACGAGGTGTTCGTCGCCAGGATCGCCTCGGGCTTGACGTGCTGCTCCAGCTCGGCGAACACCTGCTGCTTGACGCCGAGCTCCTCGAAGACGGCTTCGATGACGAAGTCGGCGTCGGAGAACGCGGCCTTGTCGAGCGAGCCGGTCACCAGGGCCTTGAGCCGGTTGGCGGCGTCCGGGGACAGCCGCTTCTTGCCCAGGAGCTTGTCGATCTCGGCGTGGACATAGCCGACGCCCTTGTCGACGCGTTCCTGGTCGACGTCGGTGAGCACGACCGGCACCTTGAGGCGGCGCACGAACAGCAGCGCGAGCTGGCTGGCCATCAGGCCGGCGCCGACGATGCCGACCTTGTTCACCTTGCGCGCCAGGGACTTGTCCGGCGCGCCGGCCGGGCGCTTGGCACGCTTGTTGACCAGGTTGAACGAGTACAGCCCGGCGCGCAGGACGTCGGACATGAGCAGCTCGGCGAGGCCGTCGGTCTCGGCCGCGTAGCCGCGGTCCAGATCGTTTTCGCGGGCCAGTTCGAGCAGCTCGACGGCCTTGGTCGCGCCCGGCGAGGCGCCGTGCGTGCGGCCGTCCACAATGGACTTCGCGCGGGCGATGGCCGCGTCCCACGCGGAGCCGCGGTCGATCTCGCGGCGAGCCGGGGTGATCTCGCCGTTGACCACCTTCGCGAGCCACAGCAGCGACTGCTCGAGGTAGTCGGCCGAGCCGAAGACCTGGTCGACGATGCCGAGCTCGGCCGCCTGCTTGACGGAGAGCATCTTGTTCTGTGCCAGGGCGTTCTCGATGATCACCGTGACGGCGGCGTCGGCGCCGATGAGGTTCGGCAGCAGCTGCGTGCCGCCCCAGCCCGGGAACAGGCCGAGGAAGACCTCGGGGAACGCGATGGCGGCGGTGTTCTCCGACAGCGTCCGGTAGTGGCAGGACAGCGCCAGTTCCAGGCCGCCGCCCATGACCGCGCCGTTGACGAACCCGAAGGTCGGGATCGAAGACTCGGTGAGGCGGCGGAACACGTCGTGCCCGGTCTGGGCGATCTCGCGCGCCAGCTGCGGGTCGCTGACGGCCTCGACGCCGGACAGGTCGGCACCGACGGCGAAGATGAACGGCTTGCCGGTGACGGCGATCGCGGCCGGCTCGGCGGCGAAGGCCTCGTCCAGCGCGGCGTTCAGCGACACCAGGCCCTGGGGGCCGAAGGTGTTCGGCCGGGTGTGGTCGTGGCCGTTGTCGAGCGTGATCAGCGCGACGGGCTTCTGGAGCCCGGGCACCTTGACCAGGCGGGTCTTCGCAACCGTGACGACCTCGTCCGGGAACGCGGCCTTCGCTGCTTCAGCGGTGAAAGTCATTACTTCGCCCCCTCGAACGCCGGGTTCTCCCAGATCACGGTGCCGCCCATGCCGATACCGATGCACATCGTGGTCATGCCGTACCGCACGTCGGGCCGCTCGGCGAACTGGCGGGCCAGCTGCGTCATGAGCCGGACACCGGACGAGGCGAGCGGGTGGCCGCACGCGATGGCGCCGCCCCACTGGTTGACGCGCGGGTCGTCGTCGGCGATGCCGAAGTGGTCGAGGAAGGCCAGCACCTGGACGGCGAAGGCCTCGTTGATCTCGAACAGGCCGATGTCGTCGATGGACAGGCCGGTGCGCTTGAACAGCTTCTCGGTGGCCGGCACCGGGCCGATGCCCATGACCTCCGGCTCGACGCCGGCGAAGGAGTAGCCGACCAGCCGCATGGCGACGGGCAGGCCCAGCTCGCGGGCGGTTTCCTCGTCGGCGAGGATCGACGCGGTCGCGCCGTCGTTGAGGCCCGCGGCGTTGCCCGCGGTGATCCGGCCGAACGGGCGGAACGGCGTCTTGAGGTTCGCCAGCTGCTCGACCGTGGTGCCCGGCCGCGGCGGCTCGTCCTCGGTGGCCAGGCCCCAGCCGAGCTCGGCGCTGCGGGTGGCGACCGGCACCAGCTCCGGGCCGATCTTGCCGGTCTTGACGGCTTCGGCGTACTTCTCCTGGCTGCGCGCGGCGTAGGTGTCGGTGCGCAGCTTGGTGATCGCGGGGAACCGGTCGTGCAGGTTCTCGGCGGTCTGGCCCATGACCAGCGCGGTGGGGTCGACGAGCTTGTCGGCGATGATCCGCGGGTTCGGGTCGACGCCCTCGCCCATCGGGTGGCGGCCCATGTGCTCGACGCCGCCGGCGATGGCGATGTCGTAGGCGCCGAAGCCGATGCCGGACGCGGCGGTGGTGACGGCCGTCATGGCGCCGGCGCACATGCGGTCGATGGCGAAGCCGGGCACGGACTTGGGCAGCCCGGCCAGCAGCGCGGCGGTGCGGCCGATGGTCAGGCCCTGGTCACCGGTCTGGGTGGTGGCGGCGATGGCCACCTCGTCGACGCGCTCGGGCGGCAGTTCGGGGTGCCGCCGCAGCAGCTCGCGGATGGCGTTGACGACGAGGTCGTCGGCCCGGGTCCCGGCGTACATGCCCTTGTCGCCGGCCTTGCCGAAGGGGGTGCGGACCCCCTCGACGAAGGCGACGTTGCGCACGCCCCGCGCGTTCGGCGCGAGCGGCGTTGCTGGTGCGGCCACGAATGCTCCAGAAAGTAGACGTTGTTGACCGCACGATAGCCCTTGTTACCCACCGGTAACCAGTGGTGTGGCCCGGTCGAGTGGGCTACGGCACACTCTTGGGCTCCAGCGTCCGTCCTTTCACGAGCCACGCGACGCCGAACGCCTCCACGGCGATCGCCTCCAGCCACAGGGCGGGGTGCAGGTCCGGCGTCAGGCCGAGGTACTTCGCCAGGGCGATCAGCACCAGGCAGGCCAGGATCACGGCCCCGCAGACGCGGTAGAGCGCGCCGAACCGTTCCGGCTGCTCGCCGTCGTGGGGGAACAGCCGCAGGCAGAAGCAGGCGAGGGAGAGGAAGAACACGGCCGCGAACGCGAGGTGCAGGACACCCGCGGTCCGGTCCCACGCCGTGACGTCGTGGTCGGGGGTCGTCGGGAACAGCGCGAGCCCGATCGCGCCGAGTCCGGCGACCGTGCTGACGATGTTGTCGATCGAGTCGTGGCCGTAGTAGGCGAGGAGGAACACTCCGGCGGCGCACATCGAGCCGACGAGGACGTCGCGGAGGTCGGTGTAGTAGTAGCTGCTGAGCGAGCCGGCGACGTCGCCGCCCTGGACGAGCTGCTTGCCGAGGATCAGCACGAACGGCAGCGCGAGGCCGATGAGGCCGATCGCGCGCCGCAGGAACAGGTACGAGTGGACGAGGGTGTGCTGCGGGGATCTGGTCGCCGTGGTCATGGCCGCCTCCGGGGGTTCACTCAGGTGGATCGGCGGCGAGGTGCCCACGGGTGAGGCTTGTTACCGCGCAGTTGTCCAAGTTCTCAGCTGATCGTTACGCAGTTCGGCGAAGGTGCCGTCGTTGTGGGCGATCGGCGTGAAGCCTTCGAGGAGCTCGATCCGGGCGCCTTCGGCCGGGTCCCAGACCTCGAGCCCGGCTTCGGCGGCCACGTAGAGCAGGCCGTCGTGGGCCCACATCCGCCCGGCCGGCCCGGCGAACATCCCGGTGCGGCGCCCGGTCGCGGCCTCGCGCAGGTCGACGCCGTCGGGGCCCTGGAGAGCGACGGTGTGCTCGTCCAGCCAGGCGATCGGGGTGTCCCAGACGTCGTCGCGGTCGGCGAGGTGGCGGCCGTGCTCGGGGGCGTGCCGGTCGCCCGCGAGCCACGCCGCGCAGTCGATCACCAACGGGATGCCCACCGGGTGCCAGGCCCAGCCGTCGGTGAGCAGCGCGCGGCCGGACGGGCTCGGGTGAAGTGCGCCCAGGAAGTAACCGAGGTAGTGCTCGGGGTTGTCTTCGCGGGTCGTGGTGCGTTCGGTGAGCAGCCGGCCCGTTGCCGACTCGAACACGTCGAGACGGTTCCAGTCGGTGGCGGCAACGAACTTCTCCTCGTCGAGGAAGGCGAAGGGGAAGCGGGTCCACTCGTTGTCGTTCCAGTCGCGGTCGAGGTGGCGGACGGTGACCCACTCGTCGAGGTCGACGACCGTGCCGTACTGCCCGTAGTCCGAGACGATCGCCGCGAACCGCCCGTCGGGCGAGGCGTGCAGGGCGGGGCCGCGCGGCCGGTCCGGCCCGTCGTTCCGCTCGACGTCTCGCTCTTCGGGCAGCACGACCGGCCCGATGAGCCACTGGTCGTCGTCGGTGATCCGCACGAAGCCCTCCGCGGTGAGCGCGAGCCAGCCCTCCGGGTAGGGCGCGAGGCACCGGTCGTTCAGCGGACGGACCGGACAGGCACGTGCCGACCACGTGCCGCCGCGGGGCGGGGTGCTCATGCTTCCGCTGTCCAGGTCCGGAGCTGGTCGTCGCGCAGCTCGGCGAAGGTGCCTTCGCAGTGGGCGGTCGGGCGGAACCCGGCAGCGAACCCGATCCGGGCGCCTTCGGCCGGGTCCCAGACCTCGAGCCCGGCTTCGGCGGCGACGTACAGCAGGCCACCGTGTCCCCACATGCGTCCGGCCGGCCCGGCGAGCATCCCGGTGCGGCGCCCGGTCTGCGCGTCGTAGAGCTCGACGCCGTCGAGCATCCGCTGCCAGGAAGCGCCCATGCGCTGGATGGCGATCGTGGTGTCGTCCAGCCAGGCGATCGGGGTGTCCCAGTCGCTGCTGCGACCGGGGGTGAGGTGCCGGCCCGTCTCGGCCGCGTGGACGTCGCCGGCGAGCCACGCCGCCACGTCCACGACCAGCGGGGAACCCACGGGCATCCAGACCCAGCCGTCCACGACCAGCGATCGTTCGGACGGGCTCACCTGGAGCGCGCCCTGGAAGTAGTCGAGGTAGTGCTCGGGTTCCGGCGCACCCTCCTGCGGTGCCGCGGTTTCCCGGTCGGTCAGCAGCTCGCCGCCGGGGAGGGCGAACACGTCGAGGCGGTTCCAGTCGGTGCCCGCGACCACCTTGGCCGTTTCGCCTTCGCCGAGGAAGGCCAGCGGGTACCGGGTGAGCTCGTTGTCGTTCCAGTCCCGGTCGAGGTGGAGCACGGTCGACCACTCGTCGAGGTCGACGACGGTGGCGAACTGGCCGTAGTCGGAGACCACGGCGGCGAACCGGCCGTCGCGGGAGGTGTGCAGGCTGCGGCGGGGGCGGTCGGGGAAGTCGCGCATGTCCACGGGGTTCTCTTCGGGCAGCTCGACCGGCCCGACGAGCCACTGGTCGTCGTCGGTGATCCGCACGAAGCCCTCCGCGGTGAGGGCGAGCCAGTGCCCGGGCATGGGCGCCAGGCAGCCGTCGTTCAGCGGCCGCACCGGGCAGGGGCGTGCCGACCACGTGCCGCCGAGTTCCCGGTCTCGCAGGAGGACCTCGGTCTCGCCGTGCCAGCCCGAGGGGAAGCTCCGCTGGTCGGCCCGGTCGGCGCAGCTTGCGCAGACGTCGACCAGGTCGGCCGGGGTGCACTCGCCGCAGACGAGGTCGTAGCGGGTGCCCACGCCGGTGAGGTGGCGGGTGGACGAGGGAGGTTCTTCGACAGCCAGGTGCGGACAGAGGCGCAAGCTGCCGATCGAGCCCGGGTGGCCGCAGGGGAGGGTGGTCATGCTTGCGGTGTCCAAGTTCTCAACTGATCATCGCGCAGCTCGGCGAAAGTGCCGTCGCGGTGGGCGAGGGGGTGAAATCCCGGGGCGAAGCCGACTCGGGCGCCTTCGGCCGGGTCCCAGACCTCGAACCCGTCGTCGGTGGTCACGTACAGCAGGCCGCCATGTCCCCACATCCGCCCGGCGGACCCCGCGAACATCCCGGTGCGGCGCCCGGTCCGCGCGTCGTGGAGCTGGATGCCGTCGATCGGCAGGTCATCGCCGATCCGTTGCAGAGCAACCGTTGCGTCGTCCACCCAGGCCATCGGTACGTCCCACGGATCGCGGAAAGCAAGCGCCTGGCCGTGCTCGGGTGCGTGCCGGTCGCCGGCGAACCAGGCCGCGCAGTCGAGTACCAGCGGAATCCCCTCGGGCTGCCAGACCCAGCCGTCCACGAGCAGGGAACGCCCGGACGGGCTCGGCAGCAGCGCGCCGAAGAAGTAGTCGAAGTAGTGCTCGGGGTTCTCGTCGTAGTCCGTCACGCGCTCGGTGAGCAGGCGGCTCGTGGCCGGGTCGAAGGCGTCCAGCCATTTCCAGTCGGTGGCGGCGACGACCAGCGGGCCGAGGAACGCGACCGGGAAGCGGGTCGTCCTGTTCCCATAGTCCTGCCGGTCCAGCGCCAGGGTCACCGCGCCCGAGGCGAGGTCGACGACCGTGCCGTACCGGCCGTAGTCGGTGACCGCGGCGGCGAACCGGCCGTCGGCGGTGGTGTGCAGCGCCGGTGCGGCCGGCGGGGATTCCGGCGGGAGGTCCACGGTGGCGACGTGCCGGGGCGCCGGGTCGAGGGCGACCAGACCGTCGGCGGTCCAGGCAAGCCAGCCGTCCGGCAGGGCCGCGAGGCACCGGTCGCCGAGCGGCTCGGGCACCCCGGCGAGCGTCGTCCAGGTGCCGCCGAGGTCCCGGTCTCGCCGGAGGATCTCGGGGCTGCCGCGCCAGCCGAGGTCGGCGTCGCCTTCGAAGCAGCCGGTGCACGCGTCGACCAGCTCCGGGGTGTCCGCCTCGGCGCAGGTCTTGCACAGCAGGTCGTATCGGGTTGCGACGCCGGTGAGCACGCGGAAGCACCCGGGTCCGTTGTCGGTGGTGAGGTGGGCGCAGACACGCGCCCCGGCGGCCGGTGCGAGATGGCCGCACGAAGAAGCTTTCACCACCTCAGTGTCGATCGGCCGCGCAACCCATTTACCGGACGCCGAGGTGCGCCAGCCAGCCGCCCTTCGCCGAGATGTCCTCCGCCCCGTCCGTTGCCGACGGCTCACAGAGGAAACCGGAAACCCGTGTGCCGTCCGCGAGTTCGAGCTTCCCGATGGCCAGGGGAGCCGGGATTCCGGCCACGAACTCGCCGAAACCCCGCGCCGGCAGCTCCCACACCTCCGCGGCCACCGACACGCCTCCCGACGCCACCCGCACCAGCCCGGGCTTCGGCGGGACCGTGTCCAAGGCGTACAACCGGTACGCGGGCGCCGTCGAAACCGCGGACACGAACCGGCCGCCGCGGGACGTCAGCTCGTGGTTCAGCGGCTGGCCGCGCAGGTGCGCGCCGACCACGACGATCGGGATCCGCTCGCGGCGCAGCCCGGCCAGGGCCGCCAGCTTGAGGTCGTCGTGCGGCGCGCCGAGGAACATCACGCCGAACGGGCGTCCGGCCACCGTCCCCGCCGGGACAGCCAACGCCGACAGCCCGAACAGGTTGGTGGAGTTGGTGAACCGGCCCAGCCGGGCGTTGACCGCCACCGGGTCCGCCGCGACCTCCGCGAGCGTCGGGTGCTCGGTCGTCGTCGGGACGAGCAGCGCGTCGACCCCGGCCAGCGTGGCCAGCGCCTCCGCCCGCAGGCTCGCCAGGGTGGCCTGGTCGGCGAACAGCCGGTGCGCGGGGATGTCGCGGGCCGGGCCGATGATCGAGCGCACGACCGGGTCGACGGCGTCCGGGTGCGTGTCGATGAACTCGCCGACCGCGGTGTACCGCTCGGCGACGAACGCGCCGCCGTACAACAGCTGCGCCGCCTCCAAGAACGCCGAAATGTCCACTGTGGTCACTTCGGCGCCCGCTGCCGCGTACTCCGCGACGGCCGCCTCGAACGCCTCGGCCCAGCCCGGAGCCAAGGGGCCCAGCTCGGAAGGCACGCCGATGCGGAACCGTCCCGTGTGGACCTGCGCGGGCTCGGCCAGGCAGGTCAGCGCGAACGACGCTTCCTCGACCGTCCGCGCGAACAGCGAGACGCAGTCGATGCTCGCGCAGGCGGGCACCACGCCTTCCGTCGGCAGCAGGCCCGGGGTCGGCTTGAGCCCGACGATCCCGTTGAACGCCGCCGGCACCCGGCCCGAACCGGCGGTGTCCGTGCCGAGGGCCAGGTCCACGATGCCGAGGGCGACCGCCACCGCCGAACCCGAACTGGACCCGCCCGAGACGTACGCCGGGTCAACGGCGTTCCGCACCGCGCCGTACGGGCTGCGCGTCCCGACCAGGCCGGTCGCGAACTGGTCGAGATTCGTGGTGCCGAGCACCAGAGCACCCGCCGCCCGCAGCCGTGCGACGACCGGCGCGTCGGCCTCCGGCTTGTACGCGTAGTCCGGGCAGGCCGCCGTCGTCGGCAGGCCCGCGACGTCGATGTTGCCCTTGACCGCCACGAGCTTGCCGTACAGCGGCAACCCACTTCCCGACAGGGCCGCGGCCTCGGCCAGCACGTCGGCTTCCGGCCGGAGGTCGATCCAGATCTCCGGCCGGTCCACCCGCTCGATCCGCCGGTACGCGGCCCGCACTCGTTCGACAAGGCTCATCCGAGCACCACCAACGGCGTGCCGGGCGCCACCTGGTCACCGGGGGACACGAGCACCTCGACCACCTCACCGCTCGCCGGCGCGGGGATCCGCGCCTCCGTCTTCATCGCCTCCAGCGTCACCAGCGACTGCGCGTTCTCGACGCGCTCGCCCGCGGTGACGTCGACCCGCCACACCGTCGCCGCGAAGGGCGCCTCGACGACGTGCCCGCCCGGCGGTGCCTCGACCCGCGCCGGCGGCCGGGTGACCGGCTCCGGTTTCGGGTCGAACTCGCCCGCCGCCGCCCACGCCTGCCGCTCCGCGTCGAACGCGGCCGCCTGCGTCGCACGGAACCCGGCGATGCTCTCGGCGTTGTCCGCCAGGAACTTCTGGTAGTCCGCCAGGGCGAAGGTGCCCTCGGTGGTGTCGAGCTCCAGCGTTCCGGACGCGCTCTGCGCCCGCAGGTCCAGCAGCTCCTCGGCGGACACGGGGTACCAGGAGATCCGGTCGAAGAACCGCAGGTTCCACGGCTGCTCGCCGCCGCGCCAGCTGTTCCACACCTGGACCGTGCGCCCGACGAACTGGTAGCCGCCCGGGCCCTCCATGCCGTAGATGCACAGGTACGCGCCGCCGATGCCGACCGAGTTCTCCGCCGTCCACGTCCGGGCCGGGTTGTACTTCGTCGTCACCAGGCGGTGGCGCGGGTCCAGCGGCGTCGCCACCGGCGCGCCCAGGTAGACGTCGCCGAGGCCGAGCACGAGGTACTCCGCGTCGAACACCGTCCGGTACACCTCGTCCACACTGGACAGTCCGTTCACGCGCCGGATGAACTCGATGTTCCACGGGCACCACGGCGCGTCGTCGCGGACACCCGTCATGTACCGCTCGATCGCCTCGCGGGTGGCCGGGTCGTCCCACGACAGCGGCAGCCGCACGCTGCGGCTCGGCACCACGAGGTCGTGCGTCGGCGGCAGGTCGCGCTCCAGCTCGCGGACCAGCCCGAGCGCCTTGCCGACCGGCAGCGCGTCCGGGTCGACGTGCACCTGCAGCGACCGGATGCCCGGCGTCAGGTCCACGATCCCCGGCACGCCCTCGGCCGCCAGCCGCTCGGCCAGCGCGTGCACCCGCATCCGCAGGGCGAGGTCGAGCTTCATCTCGCCGTACTCGACGAGCAGGTTGTCGTCGCCGCTGCGGCGGTAGGTGACCGACGGCTCGCCCGAAGAGTCCGAGCTGCCCGACGCGGACGACCGCGCGAGGACGCCGCCGTCGTCGCGCACGGGCCGGCTCGGCTCGAGCGCCGACACCGGGCGCGTCCGCAGCGCCGCCGCGTGGTCGGTGCCGATCGGCACGAATCGCACGGTGTCGCCCGGCCGCAGCTGTCCGAGCTTCCAGCGCTCGCCGGTGGCGACCGTCGCCGGGCAGACGAACCCGCCGAGGCTGGGCCCGTCCGGGCCGAGCAGGATCGGCAGGTCGCCGGTGTAGTCGACGGCGCCGATCGCGTACGGCGTGTCGTGGATGTTCGACGGGTGCAGGCCCGCCTCGCCGCCGTCCGGCCGCGCCCACTGCGGCCGCGGCCCGACCAGCCGGACGCCGGTGCGCGCCGAGTTGAAGTGCACCTGCCAGTCGGTGGCGTAGAACGTGTCGACGTCTTCCGGGGTGAAGAACTCCGGCGCCGCGTGCGGTCCTTCGAGCGCGCCGATCGTCCAGTGGGCGGCGAACTCCGGCCGGTCGGCCGGAGCGACCGGTCCGACAACCGGGTCCGCCGGCGCGGGCCCGGGCCGCAGGACGTCCCCGGCGGCCAGCGCGCGGCCGCCGTGCCCGCCGAACTTCCCCAGCGTGAACGTCGCCGCGCTGCCGAGGAACTCCGGCACGTCGACGCCGCCGCGCACCAGGACGTAGCTGCGCAGCCCGGCCGTGCACGCCCGGACGTCGAGGATCCGGCCCGCGGGCACCTCGACGGGTGTCCACAAGGGAACTTCGGCACCGTCGACGAGCACGGTCGCCGGTGCCCCGGTGACGCACACCTCGGTGGCGTGCGAGAAGCGCAGCGCGACACCGTCCACAGTGCACTCCAGGCCGGGTGCGCCCTCCGGGTTGCCGAGCGCGAGGTTGCCCAGCCGCAGGGAACGGTCGTCCATCGGCCCGCTCGGCGGCACCCCGACGGCCCAGTACCCGGTGCGGCCCGGCCAGTCCTGCACGGTCGTCATCGTCCCGCCGCGCAGGACGTCGATCCGCGGCTCGGCGTCCCCGATGTCGTCCAAAGTGGACGTGTCGTGCGTCGCCGCCGCGAAGGCCGCGTCGGCCACCGCGGCCCGCAGCTGGCCCAGGTTGGTCTGGACGCCGTCGAACCGGGTCGCGGCGAGCGCTTCCGCCAGGTTCGCCAAGGCCTCGGCGCGGTCGGCGCCGGTGCAGATCACCTTGGCCAGCATGGGGTCGTAGTGCGTGGTGACGGTCGCGCCCGGCTCGACCCACGTGTCGACGCGGGTCTGGGCGGGCAGCGTGACGCGGGTGACGAGGCCCGCGCTCGGCCGGTGCCCGGCGCCCGGGTCTTCGGCGTACACGCGTGCCTCGACGGCGTGCCCGCGCGCGACCGGGACCGCCCGGAACATCCCGCGGTCGCCCTGGGCGAGCCGCAGCATCCAGGCGACCAGGTCGACGCCGTAGACCGCCTCGGTGACCGGGTGCTCGACCTGCAGCCGGGTGTTGACCTCGAGGAACGCCGGTTCGCCGCGCTCGGCGTCGTAGACGTACTCGACCGTGCCCGCCGAGCGGTACCGCACCGACGAGCACAGCGCGACGGCGGAGTCGACCAGGTGCTTGCGGACGGCCTCGGGCAGGCTGGGCGCCGGGCACTCCTCGACGACCTTCTGGTTGCGCCGCTGCAGCGAGCAGTCGCGCGTGCCCAGGGCCATGACCTCGCCGAAGCCGTCGCCGAACACCTGGACCTCGACGTGCCGCGCGCGCGTCACCAGGCGTTCGAGGAAGACCCCGGAGCTGGCGAAGCTCTTGGCCGCGACGCTGCGCACGGTCTCCCAGGCGGCGCGCAGCTCGTCGGGTGAGGCGCAGGCGCGCATCCCGATCCCGCCCCCGCCGCCGGTCGCCTTGAGCATCACCGGGTAACCGATTTCTTCGGCGTGCGCGAGTGCCTCGTCCACTTCGGACAGCAGGCCGGTGCCGGCCAGCAGCGGCACGCCCGCCGCGATCGCCGCCTCGCGCGCGGTGTGCTTGCTGCCGAACACCTCCAGGTGCTCCGGGGACGGCCCGGCGAAGGCGATCTTGGCGTCTTCGCAGGCACGCGCGAACGCCGCGTCCTCCGAGAGGAAGCCGTAGCCGGGGTGGATCGCGTCGCAGCTGGTGTCGAGCGCGGCCTGGATGATCGCGCCGGCCCGCAGGTAGCTTTCCGCCGCGGGGGCCGGGCCGAGCCGCACGGCCCGGTCGGCGAGCCGCACGTGCGGGGCGAGGCGGTCGGCGTCGGAGTACACCGCGACGGTCTCGAGACCCAGTTCCCTGGCGCTGCGCAGGATCCGGACCGCGATCTCGCCGCGGTTGGCGACGAGCAGCCTCACTCGCCGCCTCCGGGGGAGATGACGACCATCCGCACCGGCGTCGGGTCGAAGCCGTTGCAGGGGTTGTTGATCTGCGGGCAGTTCGAGACGAGCACCAGCACGTCGGTCTCCGCGCGCAGCCGGACTTCCAGGCCCGGCGCGGAGATGCCGTCGACGATGCCGAGCGTGCCGTCTTCTTCGACCGGCACGTTCATGTACCAGTTGACGTTGCTGACCAGGTCGCGCTTGCCCAGGCCCCACTTGGCGCCCTCGATGAGGAAGTTCTCGACGCAGGCGTGCTGGTAGCGGGTGTGCTGGCCGTAGCGGAGGCTGTTGGACTCCTTGCTGCACGCGCCGCCGATGGTGTCGTGGCGGCCGCAGGTGTCGGCGACGACGGTCAGCAGCGGCGCGCCCTCCTGGGTGCGCAGGACGCTGCCGGTGGTCAGGAAGATATTGCGCTGCGCGGCGATCGTCGCGGCCGCGCTGTAGCGCTTCGAGGTGTCGTGCGCGTCGTAGCAGAGGAAGTCGACGGCCTGGTTGCCGCCCAGGTCCATGATCGCCAGCTCCTGGCCCGCCTTCAGCACCGTCGAGAACGGCGCCCGCGCGGGGACGTCGAAGCTGACTTCCAGCTGGGACTCGTACGCCGTGCTCATGCGATCCCCCGTGCGGTCAGGTAGTCGGCGGTGTTCTCGAACGCGCGCTGCGCCTCCGGCGTGTGTGTCCACTCCGGACTGTCCGGGGTGGTCGGCCGGTCGCGCCAGGCGAGGACCTCGAGCTTGGACACGGTGTAGTCCGGGCGCGGGTCGATCGCGTGCGGGACGTTCGCGACGAGCACGATCGACGGGATTTCGATGCGCAGGTCGACGGCCTTGCCCGCGCCCGCGGACCCGGTGAACTCCAGCCGGCCGTCCGGCTGGACCCGCACGCCCTGGAAGAACGACAGGCTGGGCGGCAGGTCCCGCGGGCCAAGGCCGTGCTTCGCCGCGGCGAGGGTGAACAGCGGCAGCCCGGCGGGGGCGGGGCCCTGCGGGGAGCCATCGCCGTACCGCTCCGCGTTGCCGTCCACAGTGGACGTCCCGCACAGCGTGTCGTGCTTCCCGCTCGAGTCCGCGACGATGGTGGCCAGCACCCGCGCCTGGTCCGACAGCAGCGCCACCGACTCGCCGACGTAGGCGTTCCACTGCACCTTGACCGTGTCGGCGACGTTGAGCCGCTCCCACGGCTGGTCGGCGTTGAACAGCAGCAGGTGGGCGCAGGCGTCGCCGTCGACGTCGGTCAGCCGCAGCCGCGTGCCCCGGGCCAGCACCTTGTGCGTGTACCCGCCGCCGGCCACGGTCTCGGCCCAGGTCAGCGCCTCGGGGGCGACCCCGGGGGGCGGTGACGGCCAGCTGCTCGCCGGGATCGACGGCATCGTGTCGACGACGGTGCCTGCCTGGGCGCGGGCGTGGTCGCGAGCGCCGTAGGTCGTCGCGGTGCTGCTCATGGCGTCCTTTCCGAGAGCGCGGGTTCGAGGGCGGGAGCGGGGCGCAGCCGCAGCCAGCAGAGCCGGCCGAGCACGAGCGCACCGCCGACGAACTCTATCGGGAACAAGAGCATCCAGGGGGAGCCCGAACCGGCGAGATCGTAGATCTCCGCACGCGGCCAGGCGATGTTCACGATCATGCCGATTCCGTACAGAACGGCTGCTCCGTTCAGCGGTACGCCCCACCGGCCGAGGGAGAACCGGCCCGGCTCGGCCGGGAAGCCCCCGCGCAGCCGCTTGATCAACAGGGGGCCGGTCACGAGCAGGTAGGCCAGGTAGACGACCACCACCGACGTCCCGGTGATCGTGCTGAACAGCGTCGGGTTGCCGACGTTGAGCAGCAGCAGCCCGATCGCCAGCGCCCCGGACAGCAGCGCGGGCGCGACCGGCGTCCCGGTGCGCGGGCTGACGCCGGCGAGGCGGGCGGACGCGGGGAGGGCGCCGTCGCGGGCCATCGCGTAGATCAGCCGGATCGTCCCGGTCTGGATGGTCAGGGTGCAGACGACGACGGCGATCGCGACGTCGGCGAGGAAGACCCGGCCGAGGGTGTCGCCGAAGACGGCGGTGATCACGTACGGCAGACCCTTGCCGGCGAGCTGCCCGTCGGTGAGGCTCGGCGCGGCCATCAGCGCGGTGACGACCACGGCGAGGCCGCCGATCCCGGAGACCAGCACGGCCCGCAGCACCGCCCGCGGCGCCGTCTTGCGCGCCTCCTTCGTCTCTTCCGCGACCGACGCGGCGGTGTCGAAGCCGTAGAGGACGTACGCCGCCATGAGCGCCGAAGCGAGCACGCCGCCGATCCCGGCGCTGGTGCCGGGCGCGTCGTGCAGCACCACCTGCGGGCCGCGGACGGCGAACAGGAGCAGCCCGGCGATGAGGACGACGACGCCGAGGAGCTCGGCCGCGACACCGACGTCGTTGATCCGCGCCATCAGCCGGACGCCGCCGGCGTTGACGGCGGTGGTGAAGACGAGCAGCAGGGTGCCGAGCAGCACGGCGTTGGCCGCGCCGGTCGGCGACGTCACCGCACTGTCGCCGCCGACGAGCTGGAAGCCGTCCCACACCGACGGCAGCACGACCTGGAGCGCGATGGCCGCGGCGGCGAGGGCGACGATGCAGCCGATGAGCATCATCCAGCCGGCCAGCCAGCCGAGAAAGCCCTTGCTGAGCTGTTTCGCCCACTGGTACACGGAGCCGGCGAGCGGGTAGCGCGCGGCGAGCTCGGCGAAGACCAGCGCGACGAGCACCTGGCCGGCCAGGACGACCGGCCACGTCCAGAAGAAGAGCGGGCCGCCGAAGGTGTAGCCGAAGCCGAAGAGCTGGAAGACGGTGGTGAGGATGGAGACGAAGGAGAAGCCGGCGGCGAAGGCGGAGAACCCGCCCAGCGACCGGCGAAGCTCCTGGCGGTAACCGAAGGCGGCGAGTTCGTCGGGTGGCGTCATGCGGGCTCCTTGTTTCGGTCGCTTGACAGAAATTAGGTTTCCGCGGCTTCGCGATGATCTCCGCCGTGTTAGGGGTCCGTTAACGGCGGGATCGACACGGCGTCAATGACGACATCCGGGCGTAACCGCACCTCCGTGCGCGTGTTGCGCGCTGTGACCTGGCAAGATCACATCCGTGGTCAAAGGGTCGGGAGTCGGCAGGCCGAGGGCGAGCGGAGCGGCGGCCAACCGGCCGGACGCGCGCCAGGCCGTGCTCGACGCGGCGGGGGAACTGTTCACCGGAGCCGGGTACGCGGCGACGACGACGAGAGCGATAGCCGAACGCGCGGGCCTGCGCCAGGCGTCGCTGTACTACCACTTCCCGGCGAAGGAAGACATCCTCGCGGCCCTGCTGGCCGAGACGGTCCGCCCGTCGCTGGCACTGGCGGCCCGGCTGGCCGACGGCCCGGCCCCGGCGGCGGTCCGGCTGTGGGCGCTGGCGTACGCGGACATCGGGTTGCTCGGCGGGGCCCGGCACAACCTGGGCGCGTTGTACCTGCTGCCGGAGGTCGGCTCGCCGAACCTGGCCCGTTTCCGCACCGAACGCGCGGAGCTGAAGGCGGCGTACGGCCGGCTGGTGGCGGCGTCGGGCGTGGCGCCCGCGGCCGTCGGGATCCGGACGGACCTGGTGTTCGGGCTGGTGGAGAGCATCGCGGTGATCCGCAGGGACGACCCGGAGCTGGACGTCGAGGCCCACGTGCGCGAAGGGGCCGACGGGGTGGTCCGCCTGGTGGGGCTGGGTGACCCGTCGGACGAGCTGCGGGCGGAGGCGCACACGCTGCTGGCGGCCCTGGCGGAATGAGCGTCGACCGGCTTCGCGGCGAGATCGCCTGGCTGGGCGCGAAGCTGCAGCGCCGTCGCCGCCAGGACGACCTGACGGCGCTCGACCTGCGCGACCAGATCGCGGACCGGCTCGCGGAGCTGCGCGACCCGGGCACGGAGGCCTGGCTGCGCGCGCTGGTCGCGGACCAGGCCCGCGTGTTCGGGGCCCGGCACCACGCAACGCTGGGGTCGTGGTTCCTCATCGCCGCACGCTGTTCGCAGACCGGCCGGGTCGACGAAGCCCTGGAGCTGTTCGCGTCGGTCCGCGCGGCTTACGCGTATGTGCACGGGCCCGACCACGACGCGGTGGTGCACTGCGGGTACGCGATCGCGACGGCGCTGTTCGACGCGGGCCGGTACGCGGCGGCGATCGACGCCTTCCGGGCTCTGGGGTTCACCGCCGACGTCGCCCGCGCCCAGGTCAAGCTGGCGAGGTTCGACGAGGCCGAGCAGACGTTGCGCGCGGTTCCCCCGGAGGAGGCCGCGTTCGTGCGCGCGACGATCCAGGCCGAGCTGGGCGCGCCGGGCCCGTTGATCGAGCGGACGCGCGCACTGCCGGCCGCGGGCACGGAGGACCCGGAGGCGGCCCGGATGTGGCTGGCGTACGGCTTGCTGCTGGCCGGCGAAGCGGCGGAAGCGGCGGATCTCGCGTCGGCGGTGGTGACGTCCCGGGTGACCCACCCGGGCCCCGACGACCGGCTGACGTGGGAGGCCCGGGTGCTGCTGGCCCGGGCACTGGCGGAGACGGACCGCTTGGCGGACGCGGAGCACTACGCGCGGGCCGCGCTGGATGCGGCGCCCTTGCCGCCGGGCCACCCGGTCCTGCTGCACGCCTTGGCCACCGTGGCTCGGGTGCACTACCGCCGGGAGAAGTGGGCGGTGGCGGTGGAGACGTACGAGTTCGCGGTCGAGGGGTTCAAGACGGTGCTGGGTGCGGGACATCCGTACACGCTGAAGGCGGCAGAGGCGTTGGCGGCCGCCCGCGAGGCGGCGGGCTTGTGATGCCGGCCGGCGGGGCTGTGCCGCGTCAGTACCCGCGGTCGTAGAGCGCCCGCAGCCACGGTTCCCTGACGGCGGGCAGCCGCGCGAGCGTGTACCGGAACGCGTGGCTGGACGGCTGGAACGGGCAGAGCGGGTGCGGTGGCAGCGGATCGTCCCGCTCCACGCCCGCCGGCAGCCCGCCGCTCACCGGCAGCCGGGTCCGGTGCGGCGGGAACGCGAGCTCGGCCCACAGCCCGGCGTCCAGCGGGACCGGCACCGCCCCGCCGCGCGGCTGCCAGAGGTCTCCGGTCTGCGGGTGAATCGGCACCAGCAGCAGGTCGGCGGCCGGCTCGCCGAACCCCGGTCCGGCCAGGTCGAGCCGCTTCGCGCCCGGCCCGGCGGGCAGCAGCGCGTCGAGTGAGCGGCCGAAGAGCTCGGCGACCGGTCCGGGCGCCACCTCGACCGGCGCGCCCGCGGCCGCCACCACCACGTGCGCGAGAGCCACGCCCGCCGGGATGTCTCGGAATGCGCTCAGCCGGTGTTCCAGTGCGCCGGTGGCGAGTAGCTCAGCCCAGTCCGAGACGGGCCGCTCCGGCGGGGCGGGCAGCCGCACCACGGCCTGCGGGAGGAGCCGGACGACCTGCCAGCACCCGCAGTCGTCCAGCCTCGTCCCGACCGGCAGGGCACAGCCCAGGCAGGCGAGATTCGGTCCGTCGCTCCCGTCGATCCCCTGGCAGTAGCCCGCGGCCCGCTCGAGGATCAGCCGGGTGCCGTGCACGTCGCCGGGCGCGAGCAGGACGGTGCCCACCGGCCCGCCGGACAAGGCACCGAACGGCGCGAAGCGCCCGAGCTTCGCAGCCTCGCCCGCCTCGACCTCGTCGAACTGCCGCCACGGCGGCCCGTCGGGTGCGGGGTCGACGGCGAAGGACCCGGCTTCCAGCAGGGGCGGGTGCAGCGTCTCCCAGTGGGTGTCGGCCCAGTGCACCGGCAGCGCCACCTCCGACACCGCTGCCGTCAGGACCGCACCGCAGCCCGCACAACCGAACACCGCCAAGCCGTTTCCCTCCCCCGCGCGTAGTCCACAGCTTGCCCGGGATGTGCACAACTCGGCCTGTGCTGCGGTCTCACCCCGGCTTTTCGTCGGCAGCTCTCGATAGGCTGGAATCGGGGGCCGGCCCCGCGGCCGTGGCGGCCGTCAGGAAGCCGTCGTCTGCAGAGCCTTGCTCAGCACCGCAACGGTCAGCTCGACCTGCCAAGGCCGGGCCCCGCCCGCCCGCAGGACCTCCGCCACCGAGTCCTCATCGGTCTCCGCCGGTGGCCGCCAGCAGGTTCGCCGGACCAGGTCCGGCAGTAGCAGGTTCTCCACCGGCAGCCGGCGGTCCTCGGCGATCGCCGTCAACGCCGTACGCGCCGCCGACAGGCGGGCCGCCGCGTCCGGGTCCTTGTCCGCCCAGCGGTTCACCGGGGGCGGGCCGTCCGTCGGCTGCGAAGGTGACGGCAGTTCCGATGCCGGCAAAGCCCGGGCCGCCTGCAGGTGGCGCAGCCAGCTCGCCGTGTACTTCCGCTGCACGCGGCCGCTGAACACCGGCAGCGCCTGCAGCTCCTCGACCGTCTTCGGGTCCGCCGTCACCGCGTTCACGATCGCGCTGTCCGGGAGGATGCGGCTCGGCGCGCGGTCGCGCTTGCGGGCCAGCTCGTCGCGGGCCTGCCACAGCTCGCGGACCGCCGCCAGGCCACGCGGGCTGCGGATCTTGTGCACGCCGGACGTCCGCCGCCACGGCTCGGCACGCGGGGGCGGTGGCGGGGCCATCCGCACGAACTCGAACTCCTGCCGGGCCCACTCCAGCTTGCCCTGGGCGCCCAGCTCCGCTTCCAGCTTTTCGCGCAGCTGGACGAGCAGCTCGACGTCGAGGGCGGCGTAGTTCAGCCAGTCGACCGGCAGCGGCCGCTTCGACCAGTCGGCCGCGCTGTGCCCCTTCTCGAGGGTGTACCCCAGCAGGAGCTCGACCAGCGTGCCCAGTGCGACGCGCTCGTAGCCCGCCAGCCGGCCGGCCAGCTCGGTGTCGAACAGCGCCGCCGGGTGCAGGCCCAGCTCGGCGAGGCAGGGGAGGTCCTGGGAGGCCGCGTGCAGCACCCACTCCAGGTTGTTGAGGACTTCGCGCAGCGGCTCGAGTTCGCCGTCCAGCGCGATCGGGTCGATCAGCACCGTGCCGGCACCTTCGCGGCGCAGCTGCACGAGGTAGGCCTTGGGCCAGTAGCGGTAGCCGGACGCACGTTCGGTGTCGACGGCGACCGCACCCGAGCCCGCGGCGAGCTTCGCGCAGGCCTCGGCCAGCGCGGCGGGGTCGGTGACCACCGGGGGCGTGCCCTCGGCGGGTTCGCGTAGCAGCACAGGGCCGCCCGTGGACTCGATCTCCATCCCGGTGTCCTCGGCCTCTGCACTTCCCATGGTTGACGACCCTACGGGACGGGCATACCGCGCCTGGTCTGCCCGCCCCGCAGGGCTGTTTGCTTGCGTCAGCGGATCACGCCGGCTCGCATGGCCAGCGCCACCATCTGGGCCCGGTCGCCCGTGCCGAGCTTGCGCCCGATCCGGGACAGGTGGGACTTGACGGTGAGGGCGGAGAGCGAAAGCTCCTCGCCGATCTCCTTGTTGGACTGCCCGTCGGCGACCAGCTGGAGCACCTCCACCTCACGAGCGGACAGCTCGCGCGGGGTGTTGTCGGTGCCCGCGACGCGGGTCCCGGTGGCGAGCACCGGAGCCACGCTCGGGTCGGCGTAGACGCCGCCTTCGAGCACGCGCCGCACGCCGTCGGTCACCACGACCGGCGACGCGGACTTCAGCAGGTACGCCTGGGCCCCGGCCTGGAAGGCCGAGCGGACCGCGTACGGGTCGTCCGAGGATGCGAGGACCACCACGCGCGGCCAGCCGTGGCTACGGAGTTCCGTGACCAGCTCGATGCCGCTGCCGTCCGGCAGTCCGAGATCGAGGATCGCCAGGTCACAAGGCCCGGTGGCCTGTGCTCGCGCCCTCGCCTCGGCCACCGGGGCGGCTTCGTGGACGGTGCCCGCACCCATCTGTGCGAGTCTTGCTGCGATTGCCTCCCTCAACAGCGGGTGGTCATCGACCACCAACACGGAAAACAGCTCTTCCCGCGGGTGCGGAACCATGCTCGCCGGCAACGCGCCGGCTGGCGTGGATCGGACGGCCTGAGATAAGCCGACGGTAGCCACGTCACTACCTCCCTGGAGTCGGTCGTGCCCCCCGACCGGCACCGGGACCTTCGGCCGTTCAGCCGCGCCAGCTTTAGACCGAAAGTGGTGTCGTCGAAGGCACTGTAGCCGTCCTGAGGCCGTTGCGGGGGGATCGAATGGGTATCTATCTCAAACGAACAGTCACTCAGTGGGTTCGAGGTAACACGATCGGGCTAGTACACGGCCGGTTGCTAACGGATAGCCCAGCGAACACGATGCACAGTGGTTACCGGCGTCCAAATGGCCGTGCAGATGGGCCGTGCAGCTTCCGGTGCGCCTAGTGACGAGGGGCCGGATGGGCTCCCCCAGTCCGCGAAATGTGGCCCCGGCCGGGGCATGATCAACTCGGCCGCACGGCTCCGCCGTCGCCTGTCGAAGCCGGGAACTGTGACTGTCCGTGTCCGCCGCGGGGTGACGGCGGCGACCGGACGCCCGATTTGATCTTGTTGCGGTGTGTGACCGCGGGGAGTCACGAACGAGGAGACGTGAAACGGCCTCGCAGACCGTGGCGGGCGCCGGGGGTGTCCCGATGGCCGACCGGCCGGTTCGGCGGGCCTGGCGGTCGCTCAGGCGCCGGTAACGATGTGAACGGTGTTCAGCAGACGTGAATTTTGCTCACATCCGTACAACTGCGGGTCCGGGGGCACCCGTTCGCGAGGAGGCCGTTGCCGATTCGTTGCGGAACATCGCCCGGACAGCCGCCCGCAGGTCGTGAGGGGTAAGGCGGGTAAGAACCCGCTGTTGAGTCTCAGGACTTGTCGGACAGTTGATGTCTCAGGACCTCACGGACACTGACCGGCCTGTCGGGGTTGTGATCGGGTGGGTTGTACCGATCATGCGGCGATGGGCAGAGCAGGGTTTGCGATGGATCCTGAGTTCGTCGCCGCGGTCGCTCGGGCCGCGGGCGGGGAGAAGATCAACGTCGCGGTGTTCTGCCGCGAGCACGGCCTGTCCCGGGACACCTTCTACCGGTATGTGACCCGGTTCCGCGCCGAGGGCGCCGACGGGTTCATCCGCCGCAGCACCGCCCCGCACCATCACCCCACCGCGCTCGCGCTGGAGGTGGTCGAGGCGGTGCTGCGGGCCCGCAAGCAACTGGCCGAGGCAGGCTTGGACAACGGGCCGATCTCGATCCGCTGGCGACTGCAGGACGCCGGGTTCCACCCGCTGCCCTCCCGGGTGTCGATCTACCGGATCCTGCGCGAGCGGGGCCAGATCGTGGCCCAGCCACGCAAACGCCCCAAGACCCGGCGGCGGTTCAGCTACGCCGACCCCAACGGCTGCTGGCAGATCGACGGCATGGAACACCACCTCGCCGACGGCACCACCGTCTGCATCATCCAGATCCTGGACGACCACTCCCGCCTCGACGTCGGCACCTGCGCCGCCACCGGTGAAACCACCGCCGGCACCTGGGCCGCCCTGCAACGAGCGTTCGCCGGCTACGGCCTGCCGGTCAGAATCCTCTCCGACAACGGGCTGGCCTTCACCGGCCGCCACCGCGGCTGGATGGTCGAACTGGAACGCCTGCTCGCCGCGCTCGGGGTCACCACCATCGCCGCCACCCCACGTCACCCCCAGACCTGCGGGAAGAACGAACGCGCCCACCAGACCCTGCAGAAATGGCTCGCCGCCCGGCCACCCGCCCACACCCTCACCGAACTGCAGAACCTGCTCGACGAGTACCGGCAGATCTACAACCACCGCCGCCACCAGAGCCTCAACGGCGACACACCCCAGCAGCGCTACGACACCCGCCCGAAAGCCACCCCCAGCACCGGCCCGCACCGGCCCAGCGGCATGACCACCCGACCCGTCTCGGCCACCGGCGTGATCGCGTTCTCCGGCTGCTCCATCGTGCTGGGACGCACCTGGGCCGGACGCACCGCCAGCGTCTACTGGCAAGGCGACCGCGTCACCGTCATGATCGACAACACGGTCACCCGCCAGCTCACCCCCGACAGATCAGTACGCTACCAACGCCTCACCAACCAGAAACTGTCCGACAAGTCCTGAGACACATCTGTCCGTGAGGTCCTGAGACAGCACAGCGGGTAAGAACCCGCCTTGCCACTCACGAGTGGGCAGGTGGCCGGCGAAGGTGGCTCAGGAGCCCTGGCGCTGCCCGAAGAGCGTCACGCCGACCGGCGGCAGGCCCACGACGCTCGCCATCACCTGGCAGAAGGCCTGCCCGTGGGGCAGCAGCCCGGCGTCCGTCGGCGTCCACGACGCCCGCAGCTCCAGGTCGTCGGTGCGGGCGGGCCCGGAGATGTCGCCGAAGCGGGCCGACGACGTCTCGGTCACCGTGCCGCCGAGTGCCTTCCAGCTCGCGCCGGACACCTCGAGCGCGTCGGTCAGCCACGACCAGCCGACCGCCGGCAGGAACGGGTCCGTCGCCAGCTCGCGGTCCAGCTCCGCGCGCACGTACATGACGAGCCGGAGCACGCCGTCCCAGCCGTCCTGGCCTTCGGGGTCGTGCAGCAGCACCAGCCGGCCCGAGGCCAGCACGTCCGCCGGCCCGGACACCTCGCAGCTGACCGCGTACGACCACGGCGCGAGCCGCTGCGGGGCGCGCATCGGCTCCAGCAGCACCTCCCGGCGGGGCCGGACGGACTGCAGCGCCGCGACTGCTTCGCGGAAGAGTTCGGGCACTGGCGTCATCGCGGTCACGCTTCGACTTTAGGGCGGGCACGGCCTGTTGCGGGCGCAGGCGCGCCGAGGAACGGGCCCGCCGCGGCTCGTGGCACGATTGACGGCGATGTCTCAGACCACGCCCCTGCCGCGCCCGGCCGCCCCGGCCGCCCGCCGCGAGCTGCCCGAAGCCCCGTTCCTGGCCGCCGCGCGCGGCGAACGCCCGGCCCGCACGCCCGTCTGGTTCATGCGCCAGGCCGGCCGCTCGCTGCCGGAGTACCGCGCGCTGCGCGAGGGCGTGCCGATGCTCGACGCCTGTTTCGACCCGGAAATGCTCGCCGAGATCACGCTGCAGCCGGTGCGCCGGCACGGCGTCGACGCGGCGATCCTCTTCAGCGACATCGTGGTGCCGCTCAAGGCCGCCGGCGTCGACATCGACATCGTGCCCGGCACCGGGCCGGTGGCCGCCGCGCCGGTGCGCGACCTCGCCGCCGTGAAGGCGCTGCCGGAGCTGGAGCCCGAGCAGGTGGCGAAGGTCGCCGACGGTGTCCGGCTGCTGGTCGAGCGGCTCGGCGAAACCCCGCTGATCGGCTTCGCCGGCGCGCCGTTCACGCTGGCCAGCTACCTCATCGAGGGCGGCCCGAGCCGCAACCACGAGCACACCAAGGCGCTCATGCACTCCGAGCCCGAGGTGTGGCACGAGCTGGCCGGGCGGCTGGCCGACGTCGCGCTGACGTTCCTGCGCGCCCAGCTCGACGCCGGCGTCGACGCGATCCAGCTGTTCGACTCCTGGGCCGGCGCGCTGTCCGAGCGGGACTACCGCGAGTTCGTCCTGCCGCACTCGGCGAAGGTCCTCGCCGGCGTCGCGGAGTACGGCGTGCCGCGGATCCACTTCGGCGTCGGCACCGGCGAGCTCCTCGCCGCGATGCGCGACGCGGGCGCCGACGTCGTCGGCGTCGACTGGCGGATCCCCCTCGACGAGGCCGTGCGGCGGCTGGGCGGCCGCGCGATCGTGCAGGGCAACCTCGACCCGGCGCTGCTGCACGCGTCCTGGCCGGTCCTCGAAGCCGAGGTCCGGCGGATCGCCGAGGAGGGCAAGGCGGCCGACGGCCACATCTTCAACCTCGGCCACGGCGTGCTGCCCGGCGTCGACCCCGACGTGCTGACCCGCGTGGTCGGGCTGGTGCACGAGCTGTGAAGCGCGTCGCGGTCGTCGGCGGCGGCGTCTCCGGGCTGACCGCGGCCTACCGGCTGCGGCGGCTGCTCGGCGCGGGCGCGGAGATCACCGTCTTCGAGAAGACGACCGCGCCGGGCGGGAAGCTGCGCACCGCCGAACTCGCCGGGGTGCCCTACGACGTCGGCGCCGAGGCGTTCCTCGTCCGCCGTCCCGAGATGCTCGGCCTGGTCCGCGAGCTCGGGCTCGACGTCGTCAACCCCACGAAGGCCCGCGCGAAGATCCACGCGGGCGGCGCCGTCACCGGCCTGCCGCCCGGCACGGTCATGGGCGTGCCCGCGTCCGCGGAGTCGGTGGCCGGCGTGCTGTCCGAGGCGGGCCGGAAGGCCGTCGAGGCCGAGCCGTCACTGCCTGAGCTGCGGCTGCCGGGCGGGGACGTGCCGCTGGGGCCGCTGCTGCGCGAGCGCTTCGGCGACGAACTGGTCGACCGGCTGGTCGACCCGCTGCTCGGCGGCGTCTACGCGGGCGGGGCCGACGGCCTCGGCCTGCGCGCTTCCATGCCCGGCCTGGCCACCGCGCTGGCCTCGGGCGCGGGCTCGCTGACCGCGGCGGCGGCCGCCCAGCTGCCGGCGAACACGTCGGCGGCGCCGGTGTTCGGCAGCGTCCCGGGCGGCCTGGGCGCGGTGATCGACCGGCTCACCACGGCGTCCGGCGCCGAGCTGCGGACCGGCCTGCCGGTGTGCGGCATCGAGCGGCACGACACCGCCTGGCGGCTGCGCATCGGCGCGGCACCGACCGCGCACGCCCCGGCGGACAACACCTTCGAAGCCGACGCCGTGGTCCTGGCGGTCCCCGCGCCCTCGGCCCGCCGGCTCCTGGCCGACCTCGTCCCGGCCGCCTCGGCGGCCTTCGGCGAGGTCGAGCTGGCGTCGATGGCCGTGGTCGCGCTGGCGCTGCCGCCGGGCACCGCGCTGCCCGAGGCGTCGGGGATCCTGATCGGCGCCGGCGAAAGCGACGCCGCGGGCAAGCCGTACGCGTCGAAGGCGTTCACGTTCTCTTCGCGCAAGTGGGCGCACTACGGCACCGGGCCGGTCCTGGTCCGCGGCTCGGTCGGCCGGTTCGGTGAGCCGGGCGCCCTGCAGTTCGACGACGTCGAGCTGGTCCGGGTGGTCCGCGACGACCTCGCCCGGCTGACCGGCATCACGGCGGCGCCGATCGAGACACTGGTGACGCGGTGGGGCGGCGGGCTGCCGCAGTACGGCACCGGCCACCTCGACCGCGTCGAGCGGATCGAGAAGGCCGTGGCGGCGGTGCCGGGCCTCGCGATCGCCGGAGCGACCCTGCACGGCGTCGGGCTGCCGGCGTGCGTGGCGACGGCGGAGGCGGCGGCCCAGCGGATCGCGGCGCACCTGTCTTCGTGAGTGCGCTCACCTGACCCGTGGCAGCGGCCGGGGCACCGCGGTGACAGGATGGACTCATGGCGCGGGTCAACTACAACGAGCTCAACGACACCATCCGCTACACCACCTGGTCGGTCTTCCGGATCGAGCCGGGCCGGCTGGGCGAGGACCGCGGGACCGCCGGCCGGGAGACCGCCGAGTACCTCGACGGCCTCGAGGCCAAGGGCGTGGTCGTCCGCGGTGTCTACGACCTGTCCGCGCTGCGCGCCGACGCCGACTTCATGGTCTGGTGGCACGCCGAGGAGATCGAGCAGGTCCAGGCCGCGTACGCCGGGTTCCGCCGGACGCCGCTGGGCCGCGCGTCGACGCCGGTCTGGAGCCAGACCGCGCTGCACCGGCCCGCCGAGTTCAACAAGAGCCACATCCCGGCGTTCCTGGCCGGGGAAGAGGCGCGCAAGTACGTCTGCGTCTACCCGTTCGTGCGGTCCTACGAGTGGTACCTGCTGCCGGACGCCGACCGGCGCAAGATGCTCGCCGACCACGGCAAGGAAGCCCGCGACTACCCGGACGTCCGCGCGAACACCGTCGCGTCGTTCGCCCTCGGCGACTACGAGTGGATCCTCGCCTTCGAGGCCGACGAGCTGCACCGGATCGTCGACCTCATGCGCCACCTGCGCGGCACCGAGGCGCGGCTGCACGTGCGCGAGGAGATCCCGTTCTACACCGGCACCCGCGTGCCGCCCGCCGAGCTCGTCGCGGCTCTCCCGTAGTGCCCGAGAAGACAGTGCGCGAGATCGTCGAGGGTGTCTGGGACGCCCTGACCGGGTCATCGCCGGGGGCGTTCGAGCTGACCGGAACCGAAGAGGTGCTGCCCGGTCCGTACCGGGTGGCGGCCGCCGCCACGGCGTCGATCGCGGCGGCGACGCTGGCCGCCGGCGAGATGCTCCGGCTTCGCGACATCGAGCCCGGCGTGGTCACGGCGGACACGCGGCACGCGGCGGCGGCGTTCCGGAGCGAGCAGCTGCTGCGCGTGGACGGCGTCGGCGCGGAGAACGTCTGGGCACCGCTGTCGGGCGACTACCGCGCGGCCGACGGCTGGGTGCGGCTGCACGCCAACTACCCGCGCCACGAGGCGGCGATCTGCTGGGGGCTCGGGGTGCCCGGGGCTCGCGAGGCCGTCGAGAAGGCGGTCGCCGGGCGGAGCGCGCGCGAGGTGGAGCACGCCGTCGTCACCGCCGGGGGAGCGGCCGCCGAGCTGCGGTCGCCGTCGGACTGGGCCGCGCATCCGCAAGGTGAGGCGGTGTCCTCGCTGCCACTGGTCTCGCTGTCTTCGATCGCCGACGCGCCGAAGCGGACGTTGTTCTACTCGGACCGGCCGCTGGGCGGCATCCGGGTCCTGGAGCTGACGCACGTGCTCGCCGGCCCGGTGGCCGGCCGGGTGCTGGCCGCGCACGGCGCCGACGTCCTGCACGTCGGGGCGGCGCACCTGCCGCGGGTCGAGGCGCTGGTGCGCGACACGAACCAGGGCAAGCGCTCGGCGTTCGTGGCACTGGACACCGAGGGCGGCCGCGCGCGGCTGAAGAAGCTGATCAGCCGGGCGGACGTGCTGGTGCAGTCGTTCCGGCCGGGCGCGTTGGAGCGCATCGGGTTCGGGCCCGCGGAGCTGGCCGAGCTGCGGCCGGGCCTGGTGATCGCGGACCTGAGCGCGTACGGCTGGACGGGGCCGTGGGCCCGGCGGCGCGGGTTCGACAGCCTGGTCCAGATGTCGAGCGGCCTGGCCTGGGGCGACCCGCCGTCGCCCCTGCCGGTCCAGGCACTGGACCACGCCACGGGCTGGCTCACGGCGGCGGCGGTGATGACGGCCCTGCGCCGGCAGGTGACCGACGGCGGCACCTGGCGCGCGCGGCTGTCACTGGCGGGCACGGGCCGCTGGCTGGATTCCTTGGGCCGCAAGGACCCCGCGGCCACCGACGTCGACTTCGGCGACCTGCTGGAGGAGGTGGACAGCGGTTACGGGCGCCTGACGCGGGTGAAGATGGCCGGCGGGCTGCCGGGCGCGGAGCCCCACTGGGACTTCGGGACGCGGCTGCCAGGTGTCGACAAACCGACCTGGACGCCCTGAGGCGGGCGGCCGACGGCGGGCGGGAGCGGTCGCCGCTGCACTGAACGACTCTTTCATGACGTCTGACGTCATGAAAGAGTCGTTCATGACGTTCAAATCCGCTGCCACGCCCGGCTGAGCCCGGCAGCACGACCCCCAACTCGGTTCGCGTCAGCGACGCCGGAGGCGGTCGACCAGCCGGCGCTTCGGCTTGGGCAGGTGGCCGCCTTCGATCAGCCATGTCACGAACTCGTCCGCGTACGCCCCCGACCGCTCCGCCGCCTTCTTCGGGCGGCCTCGGTTGAACTCCGCGAACAGGGGCCCGAACCGCTCGCCCAGTGCCTCCGCCAGCTCGGGCCGCTGGTAGGCCAGTACCCGGCCGTGCTTGCGTCGCAGCACGGTCGCCTCCACCCGCAACCGGTCCGGGTCGAAGCCCGCCGGTGCCGGGCCGTCGGCCAGCAAGGCGTGCAGCAGCTCCGCCTGGCGCCCGGCCAGGTCCTCGCGGCTCACGTCGTCACCGCTGCCCGCAGCGCCGCCAGCTCCGCCGCGAGTTCGTCGTCCGTGGGGTAGTCGTCGTCGCGCTCCAGCAGGACGCCCGGCGGGTCCGTGCGGCGGCGCAACTCCGTCAACAGGGACAGCACCTCCGGCAGGACCGGGTGCGCGTGCGTGTCGTGGTAGACGCCGTCGCGCTCGATGCCGCCCGCCATGTGCACGTACGCCAGCCGCTCCCAGGGGATGCCGTCCAGGAACGCCTCCGGGTCGGTGCCGATGTTGCGGGCGTTGGCGTACAGGTTCGCGACGTCGATGATCAGCAGGCAGTCCGTCCGCTCGGTCAGCTCGGTGAGGAACTGCTCCTCGGTCAGCTCGGCGTCCGGCCAGTCGAGCACCGCGGCGATGTTCTCCAGCGCCAGCGGTACGTCCACAATGGACTGGGCGAGCCGGACGTTCGCCACCAGCACGTCCAGTGCCTCGCGCGTGCGGGGGAGCGGCATCAGGTGCCCCGAGTCGAGCCCGCCCGCGCGCACGAAGCACACGTGGTCGCTGACCAGCGGCGCGTCCAGGGCCCGCGCGATCTCCGCGAGGTGCTGGACGCGGCCGGTGTCCAGCGGCTCGGCGCCGCCGAGGGACAGCGAGACGGCGTGCGGCAGCACCGGCAGCCCTCGCTTCCGCAGCGCCACGAGCGTCTCCGGCAGGTGGTCGGCGTGCAGGTTCTCGGCGACGACCTCGACCCAGTCGACGCCCGGCAGCCGCGCGATCGACAGGTCGAGCTCGTGCCGCCAGCCGATCCCGATCCCCAGCTCACCCACCGCAACCCCCTCCGCCGCCGCACGACGAACCACACGAGGACCCGCTGCTGCACGACGAGCCGCTGCTGCAGGAAGACCCGCTGCTGCACGACGACCCGGACGAGCCCCCGCCGCCGGACGCCGTCACCGGCGGGGCCAGCGCCGCGCTCAGCTCCTCGTCCGGGTACATCGCCCAACCGCCCAGCGCGACCGCGGCCGCGGCCCCGCCGAGCAGCACGCCGCCCGCCAGCATCCCGGCCGGCACCGGCCCGCTCGCCGCGGAGCGGACCTGGCCGAGCACGCGGTACCCCGCGGCCGATGGCTGCCGCGCGCCCGGCTTCGCCCGGCGAACCGCCGCCACCACCGCCAGCACTGCCGCGACGATCACCAGGAACACCAGGATCCCTACCGGGCGGCCGAGCGCGATGCCGTTGACCAGCCGGACCAGGCCGAACGCCAGCACGCCCACCTGCAGGAGCAGCCCGAACGTCCGTGCCTGCCGCTTCGCCGAAGCCGACACCAGCAGCCCACGCTGGTCGAGGCCGTCCTCCAGGGCCCGCATCGCCGCCGAGCCGCGCACGGACGCCCGGATCGTCGCCGTCGTCTTCAGGTGCGCGACGTCGAAGACCGCCCGCTCCACCGGGTCGGACGGCCGTGCCGCGGTCCGGCTGATCTGTTTGTAGCTGTTGACGCGCAGCTGCCCGCGCTCGACCAGGGCCGCGATCGCCGCGTCGACGGCCCGGTCGGGGCCACCGGCGAGGAAGGCGAGCTGGTACACCGTGGGCGGCGGACCGGCGAGATCGGCGCCCGCCCGCATCGCCCGGCGGTTCACGACGCCGGTCACGATGACCCTGACCAGCAGGGCCGCGCCGAGCAGCGCGATGTAGAGGACCACGAAATCCGGTCCGGAAATGCCCCACGGGTCGTCCATCGCCCGTCTCCCCTCAGTGTGTCGCGGTTACCGTAGCTGTGAGACGCACGCGCTCGCGTCGGCGTTTCAACCGCCGCAGCCCCCGCCTCCGCCGCCACCTCCGCCGCCGCAGCTGCTGCCCCCGCCGCCTCCGCCGCAGCTCGCGCCGCCGTAGAAACCGGCGCTGCCCCCACTGGCGGCCGCCCACCCGCGGCGTGGGCCGTGGCCGCGGGACGGCGAGACGTGCGTGGCGCGGCTGACAGCCAGCCGGACGTCCTTGTCGGGGTGGCTGCCGAACCCGCCGGCCGCGACGGCCGCCACGGCGCCGGACGCCAGCGGCCCGGCCCGCTCGGCTTCGGTGGCCGCGGCCCGCCCGGCGGTGGTGGTGGTCCCCAGTCCGGGGAGGGTCACGGCGCAGTACGTGCCGACGGCGGCCGCGCCGATGTTCAGCACCAGCAGGCCCACCAGGAAGCCGACCGGGTGCCCGGCCGCCGAGCCCGCGACCAGCCGGACCGCGCCGAGCACCAGCAGCGCCACGTAGGCCAGCACCGTGAAAACCCAGGTCAGGCGCACCTTCCGGACGTCGACCAGCAGGCCGCGGGCGATCAGCCCGGCCTCGAGCGCGGCCACCTCCGGGTGCTGCAGCACCTCGCGGCGCACCGATTCGACGGCGGTGCCGGTCTTGCCGATCCGCACCAGCACGGCCCGGCCCAGGTCGTCCGGCGCCGAACCGCGGACGTGGTGCACCCGGCCGGTGCCGTCCATCCGGATGGTCTGCTGCTCCAGCAGGCGCGCGACGACGACCTCGCCGACGCGCGTGCGGCCGCCGGTGAGCAGCGCGAGTTCTTCGGCCCGCTCCGGCACGCCCCCGCTCCGGCCGCGCCGCAGGACGCCGAGCCGGAGCCCGGCGGCCAGCGCCGGGACCAGCAGCAACCCCAGGTAGAGCCCCGCGAACACCGGTCCGGGAATACCCCAGGTGTCGGTCATGAGTCCGCCCTCCCTCGTCCGTGTGCGGAGACTACGTTCGAGGAAGGGCGGGGGGTTGCTCCCTTAAGGAGGATTTAGGCTGGTGCCTTCTACGACTGGGGTACCAATTTGAGCGAGATCGAGTTGATGCAGTAACGCTGGTCGGTCGGGGTCGGGTAGCCCTCGCCCTCGAAGACGTGCCCGAGGTGGCTGTGGCAGGAGCCGCAGAGCACCTCGATGCGCTTCATGCCCATGGTGCGGTCTTCGCGCAGCAGCACGGCGTCGGAATCGGCCGGGTCGTAGAAGGACGGCCAGCCGCAGTGGCTGTCGAACTTCGTGTCGCTGCGGAACAGCTCGGCACCGCAGGCGCGGCACTCGTAGACGCCGGTGGTCTTCGTGTCGGTGTACTCACCGGTGAACGGCCGTTCGGTCCCCGCCTGGCGGAGGACGGCGAACTCGTCGGGGCTGAGCTGCGCCCGCCATTCCTGCTCGGACTTCACGACGCGCGGGGTCGCGCCGACAACGGGTTTCATACCTTTCACCCGATCCACGTTACGCCGCGAGCCAGGCGAGGGCGTGCACGACGATGTCCCATGCGGCCACGATCACGCCGAGCACGATGAGGACGACGATCAGGGCCGCGACCCAGTAGCGCAGCCCCCCGAGCCGGTTGCTGGAGTCGGCGAAGTCGGCAACCCCGTCCAGTGCGGCTTCGATGGTGAAGTTCGGTCCGCACCGCTCGATGCGGTCGAGGTGCTCGGCGAACGCGCGCGCCTCCGGATCGTACGGGTCCAGGCCGACCAGGTCCTCGTGGAAGCGAGGATTCTGGCCCGGCAGCGAAGCTCCGTCGTCGGCCATGCCACCACGGTAGGCCATCCGGCCCGCTCAGCACACCGGACGCGCGTTAAGTCTCAGTTGCCCGTGCTCGACCCGGCGTCGGCGTTGGCCTTGGTCTGGGCGTCGATGAGCAGCTGCCCGCCGGAGTTCACGATCCGGAACGAGTGCGACTCTTCGTGATCCGGGAAGACCACCGTGGCGGTGATGGTCACCGCGCCGTCATCGTTGTACGCGCCGCTCGCGCGCTTGGCGCTGACCGACTTGAACTTGCTCCAGTACTCGGTGAAGGCGTCCTGGCTGCCGTAGACCTGCTGGGCCGCCGGCGTGAGCATCGACCAGGAGGCCGCGGCCCCGCCGGGGAAGTCGTAGAACGCGATGATCCGCTGGCCGGCCGGAGAAAATTCGATCTTGCCCGACGTGGGGGTCTTGCCAAGGCCGGCGGGTGCGTTCGGGGCACTGCTCGAGCTGTTGGGCTTGGACGAGTTCTGGCCCGAGGTCGGCTGGGTGCCCGGCGACTGGGCCACCTGGTTGCCGCCCGAACCGCCGTTGCCCGAGTTCAGGACCAGGAACACGACGACCGCGACCACCACGACCGCCGCGCCGGCGCCGGCGAACATCGCGTACTTGCGCTTGTTGTCCGGCTTGCTCGTGGTCGACGAGTACTGGGGAGCCCTGGCCGTCGGCGCGGCCGCGGGCATCGGTCTGGGCGGGGTGTTCGGCGGGGCGGCCGGGGAGCGCATCGGCATGAACGCCGCCGTCGGGCGGGGCGGGTTCGACGGTGACTTGGCTGCCGGCTTGTTCGCCGGCACGGGTGTGCCGACCGGCGGCGACGACGGCGCCTTGCCGACCGTGCGCTGCCACGGCGGCCGCTCGCCTTCGTCGGCGGCGGGCGTGGCCGGTTTGCGGCCCGCGCCGCCGGAGAGCAGCGGCGGGGACGCCGACTGGCCGCCGGGCTCGGTGCGGGCCAGCGCGGCCAGCCGCTCGCGGGCCTCGGCCATGCTCGGCCGCTCGCCCGGCTCGCTGCGCAGCAGGCTCATCAGCAGCGCGGTGGCCGCGCCCGCCTGCACCGGCGGGTTGATCTGGCCGTTCGCCGCCGCGTAGAGCAGCGCGAGCTGGTTGGTCGTGTTGCCGTACGGCGTGGTGCCCTCGATCGCCTGGTAGAGGGTCGCGCCGAGGGCGAAGACGTCGGAGCTGGGCACCGGGTCGGCGCCGCGGGCCAGCTCGGGGGCCAGGTACGCGGGGGTGCCGCCGATCAGGCCGGTCGCCGTCAGCGTCATGTCGCCGGCCGCGCGGGAGATGCCGAAGTCGGTGATCTTCGCGGTGCCGGTCTCGTCGATGAGGATGTTGCCGGGCTTGACGTCCCGGTGCACGATCCCGGCGCGGTGGGCGGCCACCAGCGCGGACGCGACCTGCTCGCCGATCCGGGCGACCCGGCCCAGCGGCAGGGTGCCCTCCTCGGCGAGGATCGTGGAGAGGCTGGGCCCGTTCAGGTACTCCATCACCAGGCACGGGTCGCCGTTGTGCTCGGCGATGTCGAACACCACGATGGCGTTCGGGTGCTGGAACCGGGCGGCGTTCTTCGCCTCGCGCATCGCGCGCTGGCGCATGTTGTCGCGTTCGGTCTCGGAGACACCCGGCTGCGGGAGGATCTGCTTGATCGCGACGGTGCGTTCGAGGCGCACGTCGGTCGCGCGCCACACGACACCCATGGCACCGCTACCAATGTGCTCGACGAGGCGGTAGTGCCCCGCGATCAGCTGACCGGTGTCGATGGCGACTGCTCCTGACGAAATTCCCGGTGGTGGTGGCCCTGCTCAGCGCGTTACCGCTTCGCGCACCCGATCGAGTGTAGCGGTCGGGCCTGTGCTCTTCGCGTCAGCCAGCCTGTCCGGCAGGCTGCGGTTCGGCCGGTGCCCGCTTCTTGAACACCTTGACCAGCCCGATCGCTCCGGCCAGCGCGAACACGCCGTAACAGGCGAGCAGCGCGGGCGGCGTGTCGCCGGTCAGAGCGTCGCCGAGGACGACCACGGCGACCGTGCCGGGCACGCTCCCGAGCAGCGTACCGGTCAGGTACGGGACGAGCCGCACCGAGGACACCCCGCAGAGGTAGCTGAAGGGGGCGAACGGCACCACCGGGATCAGCCGCAGCGACGTGATGGCGAGGACGCCGCCGTCGGCGAGGCGGTCGTTGACCGTTCTGACGGCCGAGCGGTGCAGGTGCCGGGTGACGAGGTCACGGCCGAGCAGCCGCGCCAGCCCGAAGGAGAGGCCGGCCGCGATGGTGGTGGCGACCAGGCCGATCGCGATCCCGGCCGCGGTGCCGACGAGCAGGCCGGCGGCCAGGTTGAACACCGTGCGCGGGATGGGCGCCACGGTGAGCAGCGAGTAGGCGACGAGCAGCACGAGCGGGGTGGCGGGGCCGGTGGTGGCGGCCCAGGCCCGCAGTTCGGCCGGACCGGGGATCGGCAGCAGCACCGCGGCCGCCGCGAAGGCGGCGAGCACGGCGAGCGCGACGATCAGCTTGGTGCGGCCGGACACCCGATCGAGCCTACCGGCGGCATTCTCGCGGGCGCCGCCCAGGCGCGATCACCGCTAGCGTGGCCTCAGTGTCAGGGTGGTGTTGCCGCTGTTGCGGTGGTTGGGATCCTGGCCGCTGGTGACCTGGCTCGTAGCGTCGCTGCCACCTGCTTGCGGGTTGGCGATCATGCGTTGTGCCGGTCACCGGTGAGCCAGGGCCGACCGGCGTGACTTGATAGGAGCGTGGCAGCGCCCCCACTGAGGTGTGTCCGCCGGCCGGCCCAGCCGTCCCTTCGAGCTGGAAGGAGACCATCCCCATGGTGGTGATGCTGGGTATCGATGTCCACAAGAACACCCACACCGCGGTCGCGGTCGAGCAGGTAGGGCGCAAACTCGACCAGAAGACGGTGCGCGCGACCGATGCCGGTCACCGGCAGCTGCTGCGCTGGGCACTGCGCAACTGGCCAGACACCGAGCTGACGTTCGCGGTGGAGGACTGCCGGCACGTGTCGACCCGGCTGGAACGAGCGCTGCTCGCCGCAGGCCAGACCGTGGTCCGGGTCCCGCCGAAGCTGATGGCCGGAGCTCGCTCCTCGGCGCGCACGCGCGGCAAGTCAGACCCGATCGACGCACTGGCCATCGCCCGGGCCGCGCTGCGCGAACCGAACCTGCCGGCCGCCACACACGACAGCGTCTCCCGCGAGGTCAAACTGCTCGTCGACCACCGCGAAGACCTGGTCAACACCCGCACCCAGGTGCAGAACCGGCTGCGCTGGCACCTACACGAACTCGACCCCGAACTCGACCCCACCGCCCGCAGCCTGGACCGGCTCTGCGAACTCGACCGGCTCACCGCCTGGCTGGCCCAGCAGCCGGCATCGATGGTGGTGCGCATCGCCACCGAGCTGGTCACCGACATCCGGGCACTCACCGTCCGCGCCAACGCACTGGAGCGGGAACTCGCCCAGCGGATGGCTCACCTCGCACCCCGCCTGCTCGCCATACCCGGCTGCGGTGCCCTGACCGCAGCGAAAATCGTCGGCGAAACCGCCAACGTGACCCGGTTCCGCTCCGAAGCCTGCTTCGCCATGCACGCCGGCGTCGCCCCCATCCCCGCCTCCTCCGGCAAGACAAACCGACACCGCCTCGCCCGCGGCGGCAACCGACAACTCAACGCCGCGCTGCACCGCATCGCCGTCACCCAAACCCGCCTGGCCGGCCCCGGCCGCGACTACATCCACCGACGCCGAACCACCGGAGACACCACCATGGAAGCACTCCGCGCCCTCAAACGACGCCTCGCCCGCGTCGTCTACAACACCCTCCACCACGACACGACCCAACAACCAACCACGCTCCCCGCAGCGGCTTGACATAGGAGCAACGCATGCCCAAGCACGGTGACCCGGTGGAGTACGAGGTGGGCGGCCGCACGGTCCGCGTCTCGAGCCCGGACAAGGTGTACTTCCCCCAGCGCGGCATCACGAAGCGGCAGGTCGTGGAGCACTACCTGACGGTCGGCGGGCCGCTGCTGCGCGCGATCGGCGAGCGCCCGACGACGCTGAAGCGCTACGTCGACGGCGTCGAGGGGGACTGGTTCTACGCCAAGCGCCTGCCGAAGGGCGCGCCACCGTGGGTGGCGACCGCCGAGATCACGTTCCCGTCGGGCCGCAAGGCGGCCGAAGTGTGCCCGACCGAGCCTGCGGTGTTCGCGTGGGCGGCCAACCTGGGCACGTTCGACTTCCACCCGTGGCCGGTCCGCAGCGCGGACGTCGACCACCCGGACGAGCTCCGCATCGACGTCGACCCGCCGGACCGGGCGGGCTTCGCGGACGCGGTCGAGGTGGCCAGGGTCGTCCGCGAGGTGCTGGCGGACGCCGGCCTGACGGGCTGGCCGAAGACATCGGGTGGCCGCGGCGTGCACGTGCTGGTCAGGATCCGCCCGGAGTGGGACTTCGTCGCGGTCCGCCACGCGGTGATCGCGCTGGGTCGCGAGGTCGAGCGCCGGATCCCGGAGAAGGCGACGATCTCCTGGTGGAAGGAGGAACGCGGCGGCCGCGTGTTCCTGGACTACAACCAGGCGGCACGTGACCGCACGGTGGCCTCGAGCTGGTCGGTCCGCGGCACCCCGCGCGCAACGGTGTCGACGCCGCTGACGTGGGACCTGCTGGACGAGGTGGACGCGGACGACTTCGACGTACTGACGATCCCGGCGTTCCTGGCGGAGCACGGCGACCTGCACGCGCCGATGGACGAGACGCCGTTCGGCCTGGAGACGGCGTTGGAGTGGTACGAGCGGGACCTGCGGGACCACGGGCTCGGGGATCTGCCTTATCCGCCGGACTATCCGAAGATGCCGGGGGAGCCGAAGCGGGTGCAGCCGAGCAAGGCGCGCCCCGAGTGACGTTCACGGCTTGCGGCAGCTGACCGCCGTCACGGTCGCCTGGGGGACGACTTTGCTCGTCTTGGTGCTCATGCTGGTGCGGTCGACGCGGTACGCCGTGCCGCCCTGGGCGTAGGCGGTTTCGATGAGCTCGCCGGACGTGTCACCCGAGATGCTGTAGGTGATGTCGCACTCCCAGAGCAGGGTGCTCGCGCCGAGGAAATTGAGCTTCGGCTCGACGACCACGTTGCATCCCGCCGAACCGAAACACTGCTTGGACTGGATGGCCAGCTCGACCGAGTAGTCCTTCGGCGTGGGCTCGGGCAGCGCCGGCTCGGTGGTGGCCGGAGCGGCGAGAGCGGGAATCGACGGGCTGGTGGTGGCAGGAGCGGCGGCGTCACGCGGCCGGCCGACACCGTCGGCGGAGATCCACGTTTGGCCGGGCCCGACGCACGGGACTTGCTGGGACTTGTCCAGGCACGGACTGGCGGTGGTCTTGCCGAACGCGGTCGCCAGCACGATGCCGGCCGCCAGCGCAGGCAGCACGACGAGTACACCGACCACCCATGGCCACTTCCTGCGCCGGGGCCGCGGGGCGGGCGGCAGCGGGAAGTGCGGCTCGTGCGGGCCGGGTGAGGCCGGAACGGACATGACCACCTCCGTGACTCTGTGCCCGGGACAGACGCGACGGAGGAACCCTGCGTCACGGCGTGGCACGGATGGAAGCCTCGTCCGGTACCGGCTTGTAACCACGCCCACAGCAGTGGCGGCCATCACCGAATCAGGGGCTTACCCGGCAAATTCCTGTCGGCCAAAAGAACCAACCCGAACGCGGAGTGATCACCCAAGCGCCCGCTGTCGCCTTTCGGGTCACAAATGTTGCACGGCCGATCTCGATGTCACGATCTTGGTCTTCGACGGCGTAACGTGCGGTCCCGGATCGGCGACTCCCCGGGGCCATCGGGGAGCGGGTTCGAGGAAGGAGGCCGTTCGTGGACGACCTGATCGCTTTCCTCGCGGCGCGCGTGGGCGCGCGGCAGGCGTTGATCATGCAGGCCGTCAACAAGGCCAAGGCCGGCGAGGCCATGAACCGCGGCGAGACGAAGGTTGCCGTGGAGCAGAAGATCCGCGGGCTCACCGATCTCGAGCTCGACGTGGTCAACCAGATGATCAACGAGATCGAGGCGGCCCGGCGGATCCTGCTCGCCCACCGCACCACCGTCTCGGAGAAGGTGCCCGGTTTTCCGCTCTACGGCAGCGAATACTGGTGTGAAACCTGCCACGTGCCCGCCGACGAGGCCGGCTCCAACTGGTGCCTCACGCTGCGCCTGCTGGCCCTGCCGTACGCCGACCACCCGGAGTACAGCGAGCGCTGGCGTCCCTGACGGGAATCCCGCCGCACGCCGGGCGTTGTAGCCTGCGTGACGCTGTTTTCCGTGCTCGACCGCTCGCCCGTGCGGCGGGATCGCGGGCCCGCGCAGGCACTGCGGGACACCGTCGCCTTCGCCGGCGGGATCGAACGGCTGGGCTACCACCGGTTCTGGGTTTCCGAACACCACGGCGTGCCCGGGGTCGCCGGGTCCGCGCCGACCGTGCTGGCCGCCGCCGTCGCGGGGGCGACGAGCCGGATCCGCGTCGGCACCGGGGGCGTGATGCTGCCGAACCACCGCCCGCTGGTCGTGGCCGAGCAGTTCGGCGTCCTGGAAGCGCTTCACCCCGGGCGCATCGACATGGGTCTCGGCCGCTCGGTCGGCTTCACCGGCGGCGTCCGATCGGCGCTGGGGCAGGGCAAGGAGGCCGCCGACGACTTCGGCGCGCAGGTGCGCGAACTGCTCGGGTTCTTCACCGGCTCGCACGCGTACCCGGGCGTGCACGCCTATCCGGCCGAGGGGTTGCGCGTGCCGCCGTTCCTGCTGGCCACGGGATCCGGCGCGGACCTCGCCGCGGAACTCGGGCTGCCGCTGGTGATCGCCCCGGTGCGAGGCGAAGCCGCCCTGGTCGACGCCGTGACGCGCTACCGCGACGGCTTCCGGCCGTCGGCGTGGGCGCGCGAGCCGTACGTGGTGGTGTCGACGGCGATCGCCGTGGCGGACTCGGCGGCGGACGCGCGGCGCCTGCTGGTTTCGGAGGCCTGGGCGACGGTGTACTCGCGCTCCCACGGCGTCTTCCCGCCCCTGGACCCGCCCGCCGAGATCCTCGCGGCACCGATGACCGACCGCGAGCGCGGGCGGCTCGAGGAGACCTTGGCCGGGCAGGTTTCCGGGACGCCGGCGGAGGTGGCGGACCGGCTGGGCCGGTTGGTCGAAGTCACCGGCGCGGACGAAATCCTCGCCACGACGGCGGCCTACGACCAATCCGCGCGGTTCGATTCCTTCGCCGCGCTGGCCCGATTGGCCGAACTGCGTGAGCCCGTTTCCTGATATCCGGATATCGCGTCGGGAATTGGCGGAGGTATTGCGGTGGCCCGGTTTTCGGTGACCGCCGGGTCGGCCTCGAGCCGCGACCGGACCCGTCCGGCGATGTCCCGCGCCACCTCGGCCGGCGTCTTCCCTTCCGTCGGCACGAGTGTTCCCGACCGGCGCAGCCACGGCAGGGCCTCGGCGTAGCGGTCGACGTGGTCGAGCCGCCACTGCCGGGCGAGGGTGTCGGCCGACTCCTCGATCCGGCGGCGCAGTTCGGCCGGCCCCGCGTGCACCACGAAGTGCGCGACCGGGACGCCGCGGCCGGCCAGGCCGTCGAAGATCTCCCGCGCGTACGCCTCGACCAGGACGGTCTGCGGGATCACCAGCGGGCCGGCGTGTTCGTGCACCCGCGCGGTGTTCTCGACGACCAGCGGCCGCCACAGCGGCAGGGCTGGAAGTCGCCTCCGTGCTCGGGAAACGCCGTGCGCAGCAGGTAGCCGACGAACTCCGTGTCGAACGTGCGGGCACCCAGCAGGCGCGCCAGTTCGGCCGCGGTCGTCGTCTTGCCCGCGCCGAACGTGCCGTTCAGCCAGACGATCACCCGAGGACCAGCGGCAGCCGCGCGGCCAGGTCGCCCAGTGCGGTCTCCTCCGCCTCCGTCGGCGCCCGCCGGCCCGTCGCCACCAGCAGCACGTCCGCATCCGGCCACGACGGCGGGAACTCCGCCCCCGCGATCCGCTCCACCATCGCCCGGGTCCGGGCCAGGCCCTCCGCCGGCGGGCCGGCCACCGACGGCACGTGCGCCACCAGGTCCAGGTGGTGCAACGTCCACTCCAGCACGTACGCCGACAGGTAGTCGCCCGCTGTCAGCACCATTTCCTGCGTCGACACGCGCATGCCCGGGTCCGCCAGGTCCGCCGCGCGGCCCGCCGCCGAGCCCACGTCGTCGAGGTGGAACTGCAGCAGCGCCGGGTCTTCGTACGCCGCCGCCAGGCGGACGATCAGCGCCGACAGCGGGTCTTCGCCCGTCGGTGGGGTGGCTGACACCGCCCAGTACGTGATCGCGTCGTGCGTCACCGCCGTCGATGCCGGGGTGGCCAGGGTGATCAGCACGTCCTGCGCGTCGATCACCAGGTGGCAGACCAGGTCCCGGACCAGCCACCCGCGACACCCCGAGGGCTGGGAAAACGCCGAGGGGGGAAGGGCGGCGACGGCGGCACACAACGCCGCCCACGTGCGCGAAAAGAGATCCACGCGCGCGAAGCTAGCAGGGTCACAACCTCAGCTGCAGCTGAGTCAGCAGCCGCTGCGCCGGGTCGTCGAAGTCCACTCCGGACACTTCGGCCGCGCGGCGGACGCGGTACCGCACCGTGTTCGGGTGGATGTTGAGCACCCGGGCCGCCGCGCGGACGTCGCCGAACGCGTTCAACCAGGCCAGCACCGCCGGGACCAGGATGCCGCCGTGCTCGGCGTCGTGCTCCGCGAGCACCACCAGCCGCGGGTCGCGGATCCGGGGCTGGGAGCCCAGGAAGGCCAGCACCTCCGACAGCAGCACCTCCGCGCGGACGTCGGCCAGCGAGGCGACGTCGGCGGCCCAATGCCCGCGCGTCATCGCCGCGAGGACGCGGTCGGCGTCGCCGCGGGAGGCCGCCGCCTCCGAGAGGCGGGGCACGACGCCGCCGAGGGCCGCGCGGACCGGGACGTCGAGGTGACGGCGAGCCGTCGCGGTGATCTCGCGGGCGAGCGCCAGCACCGCCGCGTCGGAGTGCTCGGGCAGGTCCGGCAGCAGCGCGTAGACGCGGCCGCCGATCACGCTCACCAGCGCGCTGCGCCGGTAGGCCGCCGTGTGGACGGCGATCAGGTGCACCAGTTCTGCCCGCCGCAGCTGCCGGTTGTCCGAGCGCTCCAGCGAGAACGCCAGTACCTGCGCCGGCCGCGCGGGGTCCGCGCCGATGTCGTCGGCGACGGACTCGGCGTCGAGCCTGCCCTCCAGCAGGCTGGCCAGGAGGTCTTCGCGCAGCCGCAGCTCCGGGCTCGGCAGCGTGCGCGCGCGGATCAGCTGCGGGGCGAGCGTGCGGCTCGCCCCGAGCAGCGCCGTCTCGGCCCGTTCGGTGAGCGGCTGGGCGCCCTCCTGGACCCAGATCGTGCCGAGGGGCTGCTTGCCCGCGTGGATGCCGGCGGCGATGCGGCGGCGGATGCCCAGCTCGGGCCGCTCGTCGATCCGGACGATCCCTTCGCCCGCGCGAAGCCGCTGGTAGACGCCCCATTCGCGGAGCATCGCGAGGTAGCGCTCCGGCCCTTCGCGGCCGAGGATCGACAGCCGCCGCAGCTCGTCGACCTCGTCGCCCGCCCGCGAATACGCGAGCACGCGGTTCGCCGTGTCCTCGATGCTGACCAGGCCGCCGGTGAGCGTCGCGATCGTCTGGGCCAGCGCGAACAGGTCGCCGAGCACCTCGCCGCTGGCCGCTTCGCCGCCCGCGCGCGCCGCCTCGACGACCCCGCGGGCCAGCGCCTCCACCTGCTCCCAGCGGGCCTCCGCCCCGACCGTCAGCAGTGCGACGCCCGCGTCGGCGGCGACGTCGGCGCCGGTTGCGCCCTTGACCGCGACCGCGGCCGCGCCGCCACGCCCGGCCGCGCGGATCGCCGGGGCCGCCGCCCGGCCGCGGGCGCCGATCACCAGCACCAGGTCGCCGGGGGAGGCCTCCAAGGGGTCCTCGGGGTCGAGGATCACCACGTCGGTGACGCCGACACCGAGGCCGTGCGGCGCCACGACGACCTCGACGAGCGGCTCGCCCAGCGTCGCGAGGACGTGGCGCAGGGAGGTTGTTTGATCGGCCAAAGCCATGCGAGCGATTTTAGCCGTTCGGACAAGCCGCCCGAGTGTGTCCGGAGTTACCGTTCGGGGCATCAGGACTACAGAGCAGAGGAGCCGCCGTGGACGCCGTGACCCAGACCCCCGCCCCGACGAACGAGCCGGTGCTCACCTACGCGCCGGGCAGCGCTGAGCGCGCCGAACTCGAGGGTGCGCTCCAGCGGCTGGGCCAGGCGGAACCGGTCGACCTGACCGTCACCATCGGCGGCGAGCAGCGCCCCGGCGGCGGCGAGAAGATCGACGTCGTCCAGCCGCACAACCACAAGCACGTCCTCGGCACCATCCACAGCGCCACCCAGCAGGACGCGGCCGACGCCATCGCGGCCGCCGCGCAGGCCGCCCCGGAGTGGCGTGCGCTGTCCTACGACGACCGCGCCGCGATCCTGCTGCGCGCCGCCGACCTGCTCACCGGCAAGTGGCGCGCCACGCTCAACGCCGCCACCATGCTCGGCCAGTCCAAGACCGCGACCCAGGCCGAGATCGACTCCGCCTGCGAGCTCGCCGACTTCTGGCGCTTCAACGTCGAGTTCGGCCGCCGCATCCTCGCCGAGCAGCCGATCAGCTCGCCGGGCGTGTGGAACCGGATGGAGCACCGGCCCCTCGAGGGTTTCGTCTACGCGATCACGCCGTTCAACTTCACCGCGATCGCCGGCAACCTGCCCACCGCGCCCGCGCTGATGGGCAACACCGTGCTGTGGAAGCCGTCGCCGACGCAGTCGTTCGCCGCGCACCTGACCATGCGGCTGCTCGAAGAAGCCGGGATGCCGCCGGGCGTGATCAACCTGCTGCCGGGCGACGGCAAGGCGGTCTCCGAGGTCGCCCTGACCCACCGCGACCTGGCCGGCATCCACTTCACCGGCTCGACCGCGACCTTCCAGCACCTGTGGGGCACGGTCGGCGCGAACATCGCGGGCTACCGCGGCTACCCGCGCCTGGTCGGCGAGACCGGCGGCAAGGACTTCGTGCTCGCGCACGCCTCCGCCGACGTCGACGTCCTGCGCACCGCCCTGGTCCGCGGCGCGTTCGAGTACCAGGGCCAGAAGTGCTCCGCCGCTTCGCGGGCGTACATCCCGCGCAGCGTCTGGAACGAGCTGAAGGACGGCCTGGTCGCCGAGACCGAGGCGCTGACCTACGGCGACGTCACCGACCTGTCCCACTTCGGCGGCGCGGTGATCGACCAGCGCGCGTTCACGAAGCACTCCGACCTGTTCGACCGCGTGCGCGAGGATGCCTCCGTCGAGGTGCTCACCGGCGGCACCGCCGACGACAGCGTCGGCTACTTCGTGCAGCCGACGATCCTCGTCTCGGACAACCCGAAGCACGAGATCTTCTCGACCGAGTACTTCGGCCCGATCCTGTCGGTCTACGTCTACGAGGACGGCGGCTTCGACGACGTCCTGAAGCTGATCGACTCCTCCGCCGCGTACGCGCTGACCGGCGCGGTGATCGCCAACGACCGCAGCGCCGTGGCGAAGGCGTCGGAGGCGCTGAAGTTCTCCGCGGGCAACTTCTACGTCAACGACAAGCCGACCGGTGCCGTCGTCGGCCAGCAGCCGTTCGGCGGCGCGCGGGCCTCGGGCACCAACGACAAGGCCGGTTCGATCTTCAACCTGCTCCGCTGGACGAGCCCGCGCTCGGTCAAGGAGACCTTCGTGCCGCCGACCAGCGTGCGTTACCCGCACCAGGGCTGAGAGGGAGTTTCAATGATCGTGTCAAGCGGCGGCTGTGGCCGTGAGCGGTGGTGAGGGATGGAACTCGCGGCCGTCGCGCAGCAACGCCCAGATGACGTCGACCAGGCGGCGGGCCAAGGCGATCAGGGCTTGGGTGTGCCGTTTCCCTTCGCCGCGTTTGCGCAGGTAGAAAGCCCGAGAGGGACCGTCGGGGCGTTTGATGGCCGACAGGGCGGCCAGGTAGAACACCCGGCGCAGGCCGCGGTGGTAGCGCTTCGCCCGGTGCAGGTTGCCCCGTATCCGCCCGGAATCGCGGGGCACCGGCGCGAGACCCGCGTAGGCGGCCAGATGCGCGGAACTGCGGAACGCGGCCTGCAGGTCGCCGCCGGTCCCGGCGAGCAGCTGGGCCCCCAGGATGGGGCCGAATCCGTCGAGGCTGGTGATGGGCCCGGCGTCGGGGTGCTCGGCGAACCGTGCACCGAGCTGCTTGTCCAGGTCTTTGATTTCCCGGTCCAGTTCCAGCAGCTGCCGGGCCAGCCGGGCGATCAACGGTGCGGTCACCGATTCTCCCGGCAGGGCCACGGTTTGCTCCGCTGCCGCGGCGAGGGCCTTGTCCACCATGGCCGGAATGCCCTTGGTCCACGCACCATGCTCGGCCAGATAGGCCGACAGGCCAGTCGCTTCGGCCGCGCGGATGCCGGCCGGGGTCTGGAACCCGGTGAGCAGCACCAGCGCCGAGCGGGTGGAGTAGTCGAACGCCCGTTCCAGCGCGGGAAAAATCGAGGCCAGCAGTTCCCGGATCCGGTTGACCCCGCGCACCCAGTCGGCCATCAGGTCCTCGCGGCGCGCGGTGAGCACCTGCAGATCGGTGACGACCGCGTCGGGGCTGGTGATCGGGGCGAGATCGCTACGCAGGCGGGCGGTTTCGGCGATGGTGCGGGCGTCACGCGCGTCGGTTTTGCCTTCACCGGCGAACGCGCCGGCCATCCGGTTGACCAACCGGCCCGGCACCGACACCACCGGCTGGCCGGTGGCCAGCAGCAGCGTGATCAGCAGGCTCGCCGCACCGGAGGTCATGTCGACCGCCCACACCACCTCCGCGGCTTTCGCGGTGGTGCGGGTGATCAGCTGCTCGATCGCGGCTTGGCTGTTGGCGACCTTCCGGGAGAACACGATCTTGCCGGTCTCGTCCACCGCGCAGGCGTGGTGGAAGCCTTTGCCGACGTCGATCCCGACCCACATCTTGTGCACTGCCACGCAGCCTGTCCTCCCGTCTTCGCAGCTCAGCCCGGTGGACGACCCGCCGACAGCTCCATAAACAGCGACCGAGCGCAGATTTCAATCAGCGGCCAGGGCGTCCAGAACGACGGGGCGGCCACTCCTTCGAAGCCACCACACGAGGCAAGCCGTCATCAGCCACACCCCATCGCCCTGGGCATCCAGAACATCCCGTCCTGAACACCAACAATCTTATGGAGACCGTCATGTTGCGTGCCCCGCTGCTCGCCGCCGCCCGGTCGAAGCGCATCCGGGCGCTGGTCGAGGCCGTGCCCGCCACGCGCTCCGTGGTGCGCCGGTTCGTCGCCGGGTCCGAGACCGCCGACGCCGTCCGCGTGGCCAGGGAACTGGCCGCCGACGGGCGCCGGATCACCCTCGACCACCTGGGCGAGGACACCGCCGACGCCGCCCAGGCGGCGGCGACCGTGGCGGCCTACGAAGCCGTGCTGACCGCGCTGGCCGCGGAAGGACTCGCCGAGGGCGCCGACGTGTCGGTGAAGCTCTCGGCGGTCGGGCAGTTCCTGCCGTCGAACGGCGAGGACGTCGCCCTCGAGAACGCGCGGAAGATCTGCGCGGCGGCCGACGCGGTCGGGGCGACCGTGACACTCGACATGGAGGACCACACCACCACGGACTCGACGCTCGGCATCCTGCGCGAGCTGCGCGGCGAGTACCCGTGGGTGGGCGCGGTGCTGCAGGCCTACCTGCGGCGCACCGAGCAGGACTGCCGTGAGCTGGCCGGGCCGGGCTCCCGGGTCCGGCTGTGCAAGGGCGCCTACGCCGAGCCGGAGTCGGTGGCGTTCCAAGAGAAGTCCGAAGTGGACAAGTCCTACGTCCGCTGCCTGCGCGTCCTGATGGCGGGCGAGGGCTACCCGATGGTGGCCTCGCACGACCCGCGGATGATCGAGATCGCCGCCGCGCTGGCCGAGGAGCACGGCCGGACCGACGACGACCACGAGTTCCAGATGCTCTACGGCATCCGGCCGGAGGAGCAGGCGCGGATCGCGGCGTCGGGCGCGCGCATGCGTGTCTACGTGCCGTACGGCGACGAGTGGTACGGCTACTTCATGCGGCGGCTGGCCGAGCGGCCGGCGAACCTGGCGTTCTTCCTGCGCGGGCTCGCCACCCGTTCCTGAGACACGACGAAGGCCGCCCCGCCGAGCTGGGGCGGCCTTCGTCGTGTGGTGGTGGTCAGGCCTGTTCGGCCTCGGCTTCGGCGGCCTTGCGCTTGACCTCGGCCATGTCGACCTCGCGAGCCTGCTTGATGAGCTCTTCGAGGGCAGGCTCGGGGAGCGCGCCGGGCTGGGCGTAGATCAGCGTCTTGTCCCGGATGATGGCCAGCGTCGGGATCGAGCGGACGTCGAAGGCGGCGGCGAGCTGCTGCTGCGCTTCGGTGTCGACGCTCGCGAAGACGATGTCTTCGTGCTTTTCGGAGGCCTTCTCGTAGACCGGCGCGAACTGGCGGCACGGTCCGCACCAGCTCGCCCAGAAGTCGATCAGGACGAAGTCGTTGTCGGTCAGCGTCTGGTCGAAGTTCTCGGCGGTCAGCTCAACGGTGCTCATGCCCTGGTCAACGACGCGAGCCCGGCGGGAATTCCCGGGGCCGGGGTAGCGTCTGGGTGAGCGCACCCTGTCAGAGGAGGAACAGATGGCCGACGGCGAGATCCTGGGCCGGATCGACGAGCTGATCGCGGAGGAGCACGAGCTCCGGTCGCGCTCGGTCGGCGTGGGGCTCAGCGGCGGCGACAAGGACCGGCTCACCGCGGTCGAGCAGCAGCTCGACCAGTGCTGGGACCTGCTGCGGCAGCGGCGCGCCAAGGCGGAGTTCCACGAGAACCCGGACGACGCCGCCGCGCGCCCGGTGTCCGAGGTGGAGTCCTACCGCCAGTGAAAAAACTTCTCGGCGCGATGTCGAGAACGTCCGACCGGCTCCGTCCCCGGGGTGGCAGCGGCCAGAATGGGCCGTCCGACACCGAGGGAGCACCACGATGGCGAAGTACCTGTTGCTCAAGCACTACCGCGGCGCGCCGGCCCCGGCCAACTGCGACACGAGCATCGACCAGTGGACGCCGGAGGAGGTCGCGGCGCACATCCAGTACATGCGGGACTTCGGGGAAAAGCTCGTCGCGACCGGCGAGTTCGTCGAGCACCAGGCACTCGCCCCGGAGGGGACGTTCGTCCGCTACGACGGCGAGGGCAGGCCGCCGGTCACCGACGGCCCCTTCCCCGAGACCAAGGACCTCATCGCCGGCTGGACGGTGATCGACGTCGACAGCTACGAGCGGGCCCTCCAGCTGGCCGCGGAGCTGTCGGCCGCGCCCGGCCCGAAGGGGGAGCCGATCCACGAGTGGCTCGAGCTGCGCCCGTTCCTGGCCGCGCCGCCGACCATCACGGAATGACGGGGGACGTCGTGGGCACGGGGATCGGCTGAGCCGTGGACGAGACCCTGCTCCGCAGCCTCACCCCGGGCGTCCTGGCCGTCCTCGTCCGCCGCGGAGCCGAATTCGCGGCGGCCGAGGACGCCGTCCAGGAGGCGCTGGTCGAGGCGCTGCGCGTCTGGCCGGCCGATCCGCCACGGGACGCCAAGGGCTGGCTGGTCACCGTCGCGTGGCGCAAGTTCCTCGACGCGACCCGGGCGGACGCCGCCCGCCGGCGGCGCGAGGACGTCGTCGACACCGAAGTCGCGCCCGGGCCCGCGGCGGCCGTGGACGACACGCTCCAGCTGTACTTCCTGTGCGCGCACCCGTCGCTGACGCCGTCGTCGGCGGTCGCGCTCACGCTGCGGGCCGTCGGCGGGCTGACCACGCGGCAGATCGCGCAGGCGTACCTGGTGCCCGAGGCGACCATGGCGCAGCGCATCAGCCGCGCCAAGCGGACCGTGTCGGGGGTGCGGTTCGACCGGCCCGGCGACGTCGCGACCGTGCTGCGCGTGCTGTACCTGGTCTTCAACGAGGGCTACTCCGGCGACGTCGACCTCGCCGCCGAGGCCGTCCGGCTCACCCGGCAGCTCGCGGCGGCGATCGACCACCCGGAGGTGGCCGGGCTGCTCGCCCTGATGCTGCTGCACCACGCCCGGCGGGCCTCCCGGACGACCGAGAGCGGAGCCCTGGTCCCGCTGGCCGAGCAGGACCGGTCCCGCTGGGACACCGCGTTGATCGCCGAGGGCGTGGCGGTCCTGCAGCGGGCGCTGTCCCGCGACCGGCTGGGCGAGTTCCAGGCCCAGGCCGCCATCGCGGCCCTGCACGCCGACGCGCGGGACGCCGCGGAGACCGACTGGGTCCAGATCGTCGAGTGGTACGACGAGCTGGTGCGCCTGACCGGCAGCCCCGTCGTGCGGCTCAACCGCGCGGTGGCCGTCGGCGAGGCGGACGGCCCGCGCGCGGGCCTGGCGGCGCTCGCGGAGGTCGACGCCGCCGTCCCGCGCTACACGGCGGCGTCGGCGTACCTCCACGAGCGCGACGGCGACCTGGAGACGGCGGCAAAGCTGTACGCCGAGGCCGCGGCCAAGGCCACGAGCCTTGCCGAGGTCGACCACCTCACCCGCCAGGCCGCCCGCCTCAACACCCGCCACAACCCGGATCCCGCGTGATCAAGCCCGTAACTCGCGTGATTGGGCCCGGAACTCACGTGATTGGAGCCGTAACTCGCGAGTTACGGCTCCAATCACGCGAGATCCGGCTCTGAACACGCGAGTTACGGGTCTGGTCACGCGGGTTACGGGGTCAGGCGGGGCAGAGGGTGCCGTCGGCGGGGATCTTGCCGTCGACGAGGAAGGCGCGGGCCGCGTCGGTGACGCAGGGGGAGGCGCCGAGGGCGCCGTGGCCCGCGCCCTGCCAGGTGATGGTGACCGCGGACGGCATCTGGTCGGCCGCGCGGGTGCTGCCGACACCGGGCGTGACCGGGTCCGTCGCCGTCGCCGCGACCAGGATCGGCGGGGCGCCGGGCGCGCCCGGCGCGGGCAGCGGCTCGGTGCGCACCGGCCACGGGCCGCACCAGGCCAGCTGCTGGGCGACGACCGCGCCGAACTGGGGGTACTTGCCGCGCATGCCGGCCACGACCTGGTCGAGCTGGTCGGCGGAGAGCCGGGTCTGGCTGTCGTTGCAGCGGGTCGCGATCGTGGCGTCGATCCGCGACGGCTGGGCCCGCGAATCCTGCAGCACGGGCGCGGCGAACACGGCGAGGGGACCGGTGTTGCCGGCGCGGGCCGCGGTGATCGCGTCGGCCAGTTCGGGCCACCGCGAGCGCTGCGCGAGTCCCGTGTAGACGGCGAACATCGCGACGCCCGGGCCGAAGGCGGTCCCGTCGCCGCCCGTCGGCGGAGTGCTCCGGAGCTGGTCGGTGAGCGCGGTCAGCGCCGCCTTCGGGTCGCCGAGGGCGCAGCGCCGCGCCGCGCAGTCGGCGGCGAAGGCGTCCAATGTGGACTGCGCGCCGGCGGCGACGGCGTCGAGGACCGCGGCCGTGTCGGCGCCCGGGTCGGGCACGCCGTCGAGGACCATGCGCCCGACCTGGCCGGGGTAGCGCACGGCGTACTCGGCCAGCACCTTCGAGCCGTCGCCGTGGCCGAGCGCGTTCAGCCGGTCGGCGCCCAGCTGCTTGCGGAGCTCGTCGAGGTCGCCCGCGCCGCGCCAGCTGTCCAGCGCGGTCTGGGAGTCGTCCAGCTCGATGGCGCACTGCTGGCCGGCCTTGCGGGCGGCGTCCAGCACGTCGCCGAGGCCGCCCTGCGCCGGGTCGGCGTCGATGAGGTCGTGCCGGATGTCGGCCGGGACGCACTGGGCCGCGCCGGAGAGCCCGGTGCCGCGGCGGTCCAGGCCGATCAGCGAGAACTTCTCCAGGAACGCGGGCGGCAGCGTCGCGGCCAGCCGCGCGGCGTACACGGTGCCCGGATCGCCGTCGACGTCGTTGACCACGACCAGCGGCACCGGCCCGGTGCCGACCTTGAGCGCCAGCAGCCGGACCAGCGAGCGCCGCGGCTCGCCGGGGGCGTCGAGCGGCGCGGTGACGCGGGCGCAGGTGAAGTGCAGGCCGTCCGGCACGCCGGGGGTGCCGATGCGCTGGCGGGTGTCGTCGTCGCAGTCGGCCCACTTCAGCGTCGGCGACTGCGGCTCGCCCAGCGGCGGCAGCGGGACGCCGGGCGTCTTGGCCGGGCCGGGGGTGGCCGTCTTGCCGTCGTTCTCGACCAGCGCCGGGCGGACCGACGGCCCCGCGGCGCAGCCCGCGGCGGCGGTCACGGCGAGCAGCGCGGCCAGGAGACGGGTACGGCGGCGGCGCACGGGCGTGTCCTCACGTCTGGTCGATCATCGGGCAGGCCGAGCTTCGCACGGCCGGTGTGGGACGCGGGTTAGCGGGTCCGCACCACCTGGCCGCGGAAGACGGCGTCGAGGTCGTAGCAGGCCGGCTCGTCGAGCTGGCTGTAGTCGCACGACGCGGGCTCGCGGTCGGGCCGCCACCGCACGAACCGCGCGTTGTGCCGGAACCGCGACGGCATCCCGCCTTCGGTGTTCTCGTAGGCGACCTCGACGACGCGCTCGGGCCGCAGCGGCACCCATTCGTGCTCGGTGCCCCGCCAGCGGGTGATGCCGCCGGGGATGCGCTGGGCCTCCCCGGTGGCCCGGCCGCCCCACGGGTGGTCTTCGCCGTCGGTGACCAGCGGCGCCAGTTCGGCGGCGAGCTCGCGGCGGCGGTCCTTGGGGAACGACCCGACGGTGCCGACGTGGTGCAGCACGCCCGTTTCGTCGTGCAGGCCGAGCAGGAAGGACCCGACGAGCTCGCCGGGCCCGCCGTCGACGTGCCAGCGCAGGCCGGCGAGCACGCAGTCCGCGGTGCGCAGGTGCTTGTACTTGACCATGACGCGCTTGCCGGGGGTGTAGGGCTCGTCGAGGGGCTTGCCGATGACGCCGTCGAGGCCGGCGCCTTCGAACAGCTCGAACCAGTGCCGCGCGGTCTCCGGGTCGGTGGTGGCGGGGGTGAGCGGGAAGCGGTCGCCTGCCAGTTCCGTCAGGCGTTCCCGGCGCACGGACGTCGGCTCGTCGAGCAGGGACCGGTCGTCGAGGGCCAGGACGTCGAAGGCGACGAACTCCGCGGGCTGTTCGGCGGCCAGCAGCGTGATCCGGCTTTCGGCGGGGTGGATGCGTTCGGTGAGGGCGTCGAAGTCGAGCCGCCCGCCGCGCGCGACGACGAGCTCCCCGTCGAGCACCACCCGCGGCGGCAGGATGTCGAGCAGCCGCGCGACGGTCTCCGGGAAGTACCGGTTGAGCGGTTTTTCGGCGCGCGACTGCAGGTACAGCTCGTCGCCGTCGCGGAAGACGATGCAGCGGAAGCCGTCCCACTTGGGTTCGAAGAGCAGGCCGCCGGAGTCCGGGATGGCTTTGGCGGACTTGGAGAGCATCGGCTTCAGTGGCGGCCGCAGCGGTAGGGGCATGCCCCGCATTCTGCGGAAAACCCCGGCTCAGCGCACGCGTTTCGCCGGTGCCGTGTCGAGCTCCATGCGCGGGCGGCGTGTCCAGGGGGGCGGCCGGCGTGCCCGGGCGCTCGGTCGGCGTGCCCAGAGGGTCGGTTCGCGTGTCTGGGCGGTCGGCTCGTGTGATTGGCGGGTCGACACGCGTGATTGCGGGGTCGACACGGCCGGGGTGGGCTCAGCGCACGCGTTTCGCCGGTGCCGTGTCGAGCTCCATGCGGACCGCGGCCGGCAGCGAGTCCAGGCCGAGCGACTCGCGCGCCCTGGTCAGGACCCGCGTGTCGAGGTCCGCCCACACCGCCTTCAGGTCCGTGCCTTCGTGCAGCCACAGCGTGATGCGCAACGCCGGAGACGTGCGCGAGCCGACCGCGCGGACCCGGGCGCGGCTGACGCCGTCGAGCTGCTCCGCGTCGGCCTGGACCGCGCCGGCGATCGCGGCCGCCGTCACCACCAGCTCCGCTCCCTCCGTGCGGTCGAGGTCCAGGTCCGGGCGCGGTTCCGGGCGCAGCGCGCGCAGGGCCCACCGCAGCCCGAGCACGAACAGCAGCACCCCGAGGACGATCGCGGCGATGCGGGCCGGCGTCGCGTGCGAACCGAGCCACGCCAGCGCGATCGGGTCCAGCAGGGGACGGCGGCCGCGGAATTCGCCGAGGCCGCCGAGGCCGACGACCAGGGCCAGCGTGCCGCCGGCGAACGCCAGCAGGCCGATCAGGAACGTCAGGGTGCGTTCGCCGGTGTAGGACCGGGAAAGGGCCTTGACGGCGGCCGTCTTGCTCATCGGCGGTCCTTCGGCGAGTCGACGACGACCGTCACCTTCGGCCGCCGCACCAGCGGGATCTCGTCGAGCAGCGCCGACACCGTCGCCAGCAGGCGCGGCCGCAGCTCGCCCTCGGTCTCGAGGGTGCTCTTCGCGCGGACGCGGATGCGGCGGGCGCTCGCGGTGACCGACGCGCCCGCGACGTTGTCCTGCGCCCGCACGGTCAGCCCGACCAGCCGGGCCAGCGACCGCGGTGACGTCGAGACGCTCACCTCACCGGCCGGATCGGTCAGCCGCACCGCGCGGTTGCCCGCGGCGAGCGCGCAGCCCACCAGGACCAGGCCCGCGGCGGCCAGCACACCGGCCGCGATGCGCACCGCGGGGGCGTCCCAGCCCAGCGACGCCAGCTCGGCCTGCCAGCGCGGCCACGGCACCAGCAGCGGCGCCGAACCAGGGCGCCACCAGTGCCAGCCGACCTCCAGGGCGAGCAGCGCCCCGGCCGCCGCGAAGGCCAGGCCGAGCAGCGTGGCGAGGATGCGGACGAACGGGCGCACGGCTACCGCACCCTCGAGGCCGAGTCCGGCACCAGCGCGGACACCGTCACGGCCAGGCTCCGCACGCGGTAGCCGGTGATGCCCTCGACCTCTTCGGCCACCCTTGCCCGCACATCGCCGACGACCGCGCGGACCGCCGCCGGGTAGTGCAGGGCCAGGTCGAGGGCGAGGTCGACGTCGTTGTCCTGACCGCCGACTTTGGCCTTCGGTGCCTTCTTGCCCTCGCGGGCGGTGCCGGCGACCTGGCCGGCCGCGTGCTGCGCGACCTTGCGGACCACCGCGTGCCCGATGGTGAGGGTGCCGCGCTCGGCCGGTTCGGCGAGCTGCCGCGGCACGTCGAGGGCCGGGCTCACTTGTCGCGGCCCTTGCCGAACAGCTCGCCGAGGTCGAGTTCGCCGTCGAGGACGCGGCCGGCGACCAGGCCGATGATGCCGACGGCGAGGGTCACCAGGAACGCGGTGAAGCCCTGGGTGGCGGCGAGGCCGAGGATCAGCCCGGCCAGCAGCCCGGTCTGCGTTGCGTTCACATGTCCTCCTTGGACTAGGACGGAAGGCCGGCGCTCATTCCACGCGCGTGGATTCGGGTTCTTCCTCGCCCGGCAGGAAGATGTCGTTGACCGCGATGTTCACCTCGATCACCTCGAGCCCGGTGATCTGCTCGACCGCCGTGATCACGTTGCGCCGCACCGCGCGGGCGACGTCGGTGATGCGGGCGCCGTACTCGACGACCACGTCGAGGTCGATCGCCGTCTGCTTCTCGCCGACCTCCACCGACACGCCGGTCGTGGTGACCGTGCCGGAGCCGGGGATGCGTTCGCGCAGCGCGCCGATCGCGCGCGACACGCCACCGCCGCCCAGCGTGTGGATGCCGGCGACCTCGCGGGTGGCCAGGCCGGCCACCTTCTGCACGACCAGCGAGGAGATCGTGGTGCGGCCGGCCGCGCCCTCTTCGTTGAGCGGGGTGACCGTGCCCGGGCTTTCGGTCCGTTCCGGGTGCATGCGTGCGGGCTCCTCTCGGCTGTTCACGCCCTTACGATGCCCTCGGGCGCACAACCCTCACGCAATGTCCCCCGATCGGGTTAATCCCGGCCGGGGTGGACGTCCACGACGTGCACGTTCACCGTCCAGGCGACGCCCAGCTGCCGGGCCAGCCCGGCGGTGAGCTCCCGCCGGAACGCCTCGGCGGCTTCGTCGGCCACGACGCCGAACCGGACCGACACGAGCACCTGCACGACGTCGTCCTCGACCGCGACGGCCGACACCCGCAGGCCGTCGGCCGGGATCGTCCGGGCCAGCCGGTCGACGACGTGGCCGATGCTGTCGGTGCCGCCGGTCCGGCGGCCGTGCGCGACCGCCCGCAGGACGCGTTCGACCAGGCCGGGCGGGGTCGGCACCCGGTGCGCGGCCGCCCGGCGCACCGCGTCCCAGCGGGGGTCGGACTCGGGATCCTCGGTCTCGGCCATCACCGCTCCCTCAACTCGGCGAGCAGCGCCACCCTGGCCCGGTGCAGCCGGGAACGCAAGGCACCGACGTTCACGTCGAGCACTTCGGCGACCTCTTCGTAGCTCAGCCCCTCCAGTTCGCGCAGCACGAGCGGCACCCGCTGGGACACCTCCAGCCTGCCGACCGCCCGCAGCACGGCGTCGACCTCCTCGGCCCGCACGACCCGGCCTTCGGGCCCGGGCACCGCCGCGGCGAGCAACGCGCTGTCCACAGTGGACTGCGGGACGGGGTCGTCGAGCGAGACCGTGGGGCGGTGGCGGCGCAGCACGGCGAGCGCGCTGTTGGTGACGACGCGGTAGAGCCACGTCGACACCGCCGACTCCTGCCGGAACCCGGCCAGCGACCGCCACGCGGCCAGCCACGCGTCCTGCACGACGTCCTCGGCCTCGGCCGCGCTGCCGGTGATCCGCAGCGCGACCCGGTACATCCGGGGCGTGTGCGCCCGCACCAGCGCGCCGAACGCCGTCTCGTCGCCGCCCGCGGCCCGGGTGAGCAGCTCGGCGTCGTCGCTCACCCGGCGTCCCGGCGGTAGCGCAGGAACGTGAAGCCGTCCTCGACGAGGATCGACGCGAGGGCGAGCCGGCGCGGCACGGCGGGGGCGGCGCCCGCGGCGATCCGGCCCGCGGTCCCGGCCACCAGCAGCGGCGCGACGGTCAGGCACAGCTGGTCGACGCGGTCGGCGGTGACGAGCCGGGCGAACAGGCCGGGCCCGCCTTCGCAGGCGATGCGGCGCAGGCCGCGGGCGGCCAGCAGCTCGAGGGCGCGCGGCAGGTCGACGTCGTCCGCGCCGGCCCGCAGCACCTCCGCCCCGGCGGCTTCGAGCGCGCGCGTGTCGGCGGTGTCCGTGGTGACCACGATCGGGGCGACGGCGGTCTCGGTGAACAGCCGGGACGCGGGGTCCAGCTCCGCGGTGCGCGTCACGACGGCGATCGGCGGGACCCCGGTGAACCCGAGACGGCGACGGCGCTCCAGGCGGTTCGCGCCCGGGACGACCCCGCGGTAGTTCTCGGCGCGGACGGTCCCCGCACCCACCAGCACGACGTCGGCGAGGTCGCGGCCGAGCAGGAAGACCCGGCGGTCGGCGGCGTGCGACAGCCCCGCGGACGTGGTGTCGATCTCGACGGCGCCGTCCGCGGACGCGACGAAGTTGACCTGCACCCAGGGCCGGTCCAGGTCCTCGGGGTAGGCGTAGATCCGCTCGAGGTCCGCACCGGTCAGTTCGCCCGTGGGTTCGGGCCACACACTCCGCACGTGATCATCCCAGCACGGACGTGAATCAGGTCTCTACCGGGGCATATGCCCGCTCACCGGCACGGGTGACGCGGATAGGCTCTGCGACCATGCCCGCGCACCTGACCGGCCGCCACCCCGAGCTGTCCGCCGACGAGCTGATCGGCGCGCTGGTGCCGCCGCCGCGCTTCGACGCCGTCCGGTTCGAGACCTACCTCCCGAATCCGGACGAGCCGAGCCAGGCCGCCGCGGTCGAGGCGTGCTCGGCGTTCGCCGCCAAGGTCGGGGCGCGCAAGGAGAAGAAGCGCTTCCGGCTCTTCGGCGGCTCCGCCGAGCCGGCCGGGCCGATGGGGCTCTACCTCGACGGCGGGTTCGGCGTCGGCAAGACCCACCTGCTCGCTTCGACGTGGCACGCGGCGCCGTCGCCCAAGGCGTACGGCACGTTCGTCGAGCTGACCCACCTGGTCGGCGCGCTGGGCTTCGCCGAGGCCGTCCGGCGGCTGTCGGAGCACCGGATCCTGGCCATCGACGAGTTCGAGCTGGACGACCCGGGCGACACCACGCTGGTGACCCGGCTGCTGCAGGAGCTGATGGACGCGGGCGTGTTCGTCGCGGCGACGTCGAACACGCTGCCGGAGAAGCTCGGCGAGGGCCGGTTCGCCGCCGAGGACTTCCTGCGCGAGATCCAGACGCTGTCGGCCCGCTTCGGCGTGGTCCGCGTCGACGGCCCGGACTACCGCCACCGCGGCCTGCCGGACGCGCCGCCGCCGGTCACGCCGGAGGAGCTGGAATCGTCGGCCGCCGCGCACGCAGGGTCCACAGTGGACGACTTCGACGCGCTGTGCGAGCACCTGGCTTCGCTGCACCCGTCGCGCTACGGCCGGCTGCTCGACGACGTCACCCGCGTGCACCTGCGCGGCATCCACCCGGCGCCGGACCAGAACGTGGCGCTGCGCCTGGTCGCGTTCGCCGACCGGCTCTACGACCGGGCCATCCCGCTGGTCGTGTCGGGCGAGCCGCTGTCGTCGCTGTTCACCGAGGAGATGGTGAACGGCGGCTACCGCAAGAAGTACCTGCGCGCGGTCAGCCGGCTGACGGCGCTGGCACGGGACGCGGTCTAGGCTCACGCCGCATGACGGCGCCGACGGCTTACGAGCACTCCTGGGGCCGGGTCATGGAGGAGCTGCGCGGCAGCGCATGGGGGACACCGGAAGAGCTGTTCGGCGGCGAGTTCTTCGTCCAGAACATCCGTGCGGCGCTCGCCGCTCCGCCGCCTCCCCTGTGGTACGACCCCTCGCCCGAGGAACTGCGGTTCTCCTCCGGGCTGCGGGTGGCCGACCTGAGCTGCACGGGTTCGGCCTGGCTCACCGCGATCCGGGTCGAACCGGGCGCCGCCCACGGCGAGCTGTGGTTCGACTTCGACCGCAAGCTGCCCGGCTACCGGAAGCTGGACATCGGCTACGCCGGATACCTCGCGGCTCTCCAAGTGACCAAGGGGACGAGCGGCTGGCAGCTTCTCTTCACCGACGTCTCGCTGCGGGACGACGAATTCGACTGGGTCGTCGAAGGGTTGCAGGCCATGCTGGAAACCTTCCCCGACCTCTTCCCCGGGTACGACTACGAGCCGCTGAGGCGCCGGCTCGAGGAGCGGCTGGGCCCGGGCTCAGCCGGCTGACGGCGCCGGCACGGGACGCCGTACCGGCCAGCTGAACAGCACGACCGAGACGGCGAACAACGTCCCGCCGACGACGTCGGTGAGGTAGTGGTAGCCCATCCCGACGAGCCCGGCGGCCGCGGCGAGCAGCGCCACCGCGGCGAGCACGACCACGACCACCCGGCGGGTGACGAGGACGAGCACGGTCAGCACCGCCGCCAGGCTCACCGTGTGACCGCTCGGGTAGACGAGGGTGTCGTTCTTCCAGCGGTCGTAGAGCGGTTTCAGCAGCCAGGCCGTCAGCAGGATCGCCAGCACCGGGGCGGCGAGCGCGACCGCGGCCTCCCACCGCCGTCCGGCGCGCAGGCAGCGGAAGACGCCGAGCAGGCCCAGCACGAGCACCACGTACGGCTCCGTGGGGAGGACGAGCGCCCGCGCCACCCCGGGGCCGAGGTGCGCGACGGCCCCGGCCGCGGCGGCGTCGAGCGCGCCGGGCGCCGTCCCGCCGGCGAACGGCAGGCCCAGCAGCAGCGCGAGCAGGCCGCAGACCGCGGCGGGCACCCGGATCGTCCTCACCCGCGCGAGGGTAGCCGGGCGTGGCAGCGGGTCCGAACGTCATGAAAGAGTCGTTCATGACATCTGGTGTCATGAACGACTCTTTCATGACGTCGGTGACAGCCGAGCCGGGCCCCGGGACGCGCGGCCGCCGAGGGTGCGTCACGATGCGGGGGACGGACTTGGAGGAGCGGATGCGGGTCACAGTCGCCGGGGCCGGGATCGTGGGCCTGAGCAGCGCGTACCGGCTGGTGGAGGCGGGGCACGACGTCACCGTCGTGGCGGCGTCCCCGCCCGGGGAATCGACGTCGGCCGTGGCCGGTGGGGTGCTGTACCCGCCCGGCCGGGGCGGGGACGAGCGGGTCGTGCGGTGGACCGCCGCGAGCCTCGCGGTGTTCCGCGGGCAGGACGCGCCGGGGGTCCGGTTCCGCCGCGGCCGGGTCCTGCTGGCGGCGGGCGAGCCGGACCCGCAGTGGCTCCCGGCGGTGGACGACGCGGTCCGCGACGGCGACCGCGTCGAGTTCACGACGGCGGTGGTCGACACGCCGGTGTACCTCGACTGGCTGCTGTCGCGGGTCGGCGCCCTGGGCGTGCGGATCGAGTACCGGCCCCTGACGTCGTTGTCGGGCCTCGACGCCGACGTCGTGGTCAACGCGGCCGGCCTCGGCGCGGGCCGGCTGGCGGGCGACGGCTCGATGGTCCCGGTCGGCGGCCAGGTCGTGCACCTGACCGACCCGGGCCTGCCGGAGTTCGTGGTCGACCAGACGGGCCCGGGCGTGACGTACGTGATCCCCCACGGCAGCCACGTGGTGTGCGGCGGCACGGAGGAGCCGGGCCGCGCGGACACCGACCCGAACCCGGCCGTGACGGCGGACATCCTGCACCGCTGCCGCGCACTGGAGCCACGCCTGGCGGACGCGGAGGTGCTGCGGTCGGTGGTGGGGCTCCGCCCGTCCCGGCGCGCGGTGCGGCTGGAGCGGGTGGGCGACGTCGTGCACTGCTACGGGCACGGAGGCGCGGGCATCACGCTGGCCTGGGGCTGCGCGGCCGACGTCGCCGAGCTGGTCACAGCCGGATGAGTTCCGTGATGCCGCGGGCGCGCAGGTAGTTCGTGTCCGCGGCGCGGCTCTGCAGCACGAACGCGACCTGCTTCCCCTCCGCCGCCAGCTTGAAGAAGCGGTCGTTGCCCCACGTCGGGAAGAGGTCGGGGACCACGATCGCCGCCGTGCGGGGCCGGGGGGCCGGCGGGGTGCGGTCGAACTCGGCCACCAGCGCCTTCAGCGCCTGGCCCGCGGGCTTCAGCCTGCGGTCGTTCGTGTACAGCCCGAGGTCGTACTCCAGCGGGTTCAGGTTCGGCACCAGCGCCGGGTGCACGTCGTGCGAACACCACCAGGTGAAGCCGAGCGTGGACGTGCAGGAGGCCGCGTTGCGGATCGAGCGGGACAGCCATTCGCCGTACTGGGCCCGGGTCGCGTCGCTGAAGTGGATCGACGGCGCCGCGCCGTCTTCCTGGATCCAGACGCGGCGCGCCGGGTCCGTCGCGTACGCCTGGGCCACCTGGATCAGCCGCTCCGCGTTGTGTGTCGCGACCGCGCCGAGCGGGTCGGTCTTGAGCGTGCCGGAGAACGACGTCCACGGGTGGATCGCCACCACGTTGCCCGCGTCCGCGAGCCCCGGCCGGGTGAAGTACGTGCCGTTGTCCCACGGTGCCCGGTCGCAGCCGACCGTGTGCTCCTTGCCGGGGGCCACCTGCTCGGCGTGGGCGCACAGCGTCCGGGCCCACGTGTCGGCCTGGGCCTGGGTGACGAACAGGCCGGCGTAGTCGTCCCAGTAGTAGTACGGCTCGTTCGACAGGTCGAAGCCCAGGAAACGCGGGTGCCGCCCGATCCGCTCGGCCAGCGCCGTCAGCAGGGTCCGCTGCGCGTCCAGGGCCGCCGGGTCGGTGAACCAGTTGACCGGCTTCGGCTTCGTCTGCAGCCAGTTCGGCGTCCAGTAGCGGGCCGAGATGTGGCCGTTGAACACGGTGACCTCGACGTCCAGCCCGGCCGCGTCCGCGAGGTCGAGGAACCGGTGCAGCCGGTCGAGCTTCTCGCCGCTCACCAGGGCGGGTTCCGGCTGGAAGGCCGACCACAGCAGCATGAGCCGGAGGTGGTCGAGCCCGAGCGCGGCGATGTCGTCGAGGTCGCGGCGCAGGTCGTCCTCGCGCCAGTCCTCCCACATGTGGAACCAGCGCGTCGACGGCGTGTAGTTGACGCCCAGCCGGAACGCCCGCCGCGGGGGCGCCGCCAGTGCGGGTGCCGCCGTGGCGACCAGGGCCGTCGCGACCGCTCCCGTGAGCACCGACCGCCGCTTGAGATCCGCCACGCCGCCTCCTCGGTTGATCGCGCAGATCTAGCACGGCGGGGAAGTCGATCTCCAGGGTTGACCGGCGATCTGTCCGTCAGTTGCGGGAGAAGGCGGCATGATCGGCTTCCGTTTGGTCGGCATACCGCACGGCGTACGCACCCATCGCCTCGTCGAGTTCCGAGTCGTCGGCGAAGTAGCCCGCGAGCAGCTTGGGGTGCAGCGACCGCGTGTGGGCGCGGGCCAGCAGCGCCCCGGCCAGCCTGCCGTAGTCGTCGAGGTGGTCCTTGGCCAGTTCCGCGGGGTTGATGTCGCCCTTGAGATTGCGGAACTGGCGGACGATGAACGGGAGGCCGCCGATCGTGGTCCAGCCGAGGAGGATGTCCGTCTCGGCCTGCACCAGGCGGGCGCCGTCGACGATCCGGCGGCCTTCGTGCGCGGCCGGCGGCAGGTCGAGGTACGGCGCGAGGGCCGGGCGCTGGGCCTGTTTCACCTGCAGGATCAGGTCTTCGTCGTCGTTGCCGTGCAGCAGGGCGACGTAGCTGCGCAGGCCCACGCTGCCCGTGCCGACCACCCGGAAGGCGACGTCGGCGAGCCGGTACCGGGCGATCAGCGTCCGCCGCGACTCGCGCAGGGTGTCCACATAGGACATCAGCCCGGCGGCGACGGCCTCGGCGGCCGGCGCGTCGACGTGGGTCAGCACGGGCGCGTCTTCGACGAACCGGTGGCGCGAGAGGCCGGTCTCGTGGTCGTCGACGCGCTCGGTCCAGCGCGCGGAAACCTTGGCGCTGTCGTTCTTGCGGGCCTTTTCGGCCGCGTCGGCGAAGTCGTCGATCAGCTCGTCGGCGCGGGCTTTGGACAGCACGGACGAGTCCGGCAGGGCGTTCCAGCTGCGCAGGAACGGCAGTTCGGCCAGCGCGCGGATCGTCCGGCGGTAGGACTTCACGGCGTCTTCGGCGGCCTCGCGGCAGCCCGCCTCACGGATGCCGCCCTCGCGGCCGGCGAGCACGAGGCTGGCCGTGAGCCGCTTGAGGTCCCACTCCCACGGGCCCGGCACCGTCTCGTCGAAGTCGTTGATGTCCATCACGATCTTGCCTTCGGGGGTGCCGTAGAGCCCGAAGTTCGCGGCGTGCGCATCACCGCAGAGCTGCGCGGCGACCCCGGAGGAGGGGGTGCCCGCGAGATCGGCGCCCATCAGCCCGGCGGCGCCCCGGAAGAAGGTGAACGGCGAGGTGCGCATCCGTTCCCGCCGCAGTTCGGCCAGCTCAGGCAGCCGCCCGGCGCCGGTGGCCTCGAAGTACTCGTGCGGCGTCGGCCGGTCCTTCCCCGCGGCCGCGTGGTCGTGCAGCGCGGCGGGGGTCTTTTCCCGGAGCCGCTTCCCCTGTTCGTACAGCTCGGCCGGTGTCACGCTCTCGGCGCCCACCAGCGGCCGTTCGGCCCATTCCCCTGATCCCATACCGGCACAACGTCCGGCGGGGACGTTGTGCTCCCGGACGCGCCGGGTCCCGACGTCATGAACGAGTCGTTCATGACGTCGGACGTCATGAACGACTCGTTCAGTGCATCGGCGACCGGCCGGACCGGGCCGGTGACCCGGACGTTGTGCTCCCGGACGCCGCCGGGGCGGGAGGCTCACCCGGCGGCGTCCGGGTGGTTTCAGGGGCGGATGACCTCGGCGATCGCGTCGATGCCGCGGTCCAGTTCCGCGCGGGTGATCACCAGCGGCGGGGCCACCCGCAGGGTGCGCTCGTGCGTCTCCTTGCACAGCACGCCCCGCGCCATCAGGGCCTCCGACGCCGCCCGGCCCGAGGGGCCGCCGGGGGCGATGTCGATGCCCGCCCACAGGCCTCGGCCGCGGACCTCCGACAGGCCGTGGCCGACCAGCTCGTTCAGCCGGCTGTGCAGGTGGGCGCCCAGCTCGGTCGCCCGCTGCTGGAACTCGCCCGTCGAAAGCAGGCGCACGACCGCGCGCCCGACCGCGCAGGCCAGGGGGTTGCCGCCGAAGGTCGAGCCGTGCTCGCCCGGCTTCAGCACGCCCAGCACGTCGCGGCGGCCGGCCACCGCGGACACCGGCAGGATGCCGCCGCCGAGGGCCTTGCCCAGCGTGTACATGTCGGCGCGGACGCCTTCGTGGTCCAGGGCCAGCACCGTGCCGGTGCGGGCCAGCCCGGACTGGATCTCGTCGGCGATCAGCAGCACGCCGTGCTCGTCACAGGCCTGCCGGACGTCGGCGAAGTAGCCCTCCGGCGGCACGATCACGCCGGCCTCGCCCTGCACCGGCTCCAGCAGCACCGCGGCCGTGCGCGGGGTGATCGCGTCGCGCAGCGCGGCCGCGTCGCCGTACTTCACCGTGACGAAGCCCGGGGTGAACGGGCCGAAGTCGGCGCGGGCGGTTTCGTCGGTGGAGAACGACACGATCGTTGTGGTCCGGCCGTGGAAGTTCGAGCCGGCGACGATGATCTCCGCGGTGCCGTCCGGGACGCCCTTGACCCGGTGCGCCCACTTGCGGGCGATCTTGACCGCGGACTCGACGGCTTCGGCGCCGGAGTTCATCGGCAGCACCAGCTCGGTGCCGGTCAGCTCGGCCAGCTCGCGGCAGAACAGCCCCAGCTGGTCGTGGTGGAACGCGCGCGACGTCAGCGTGACGCGGCCGAGCTGCTCGACCGCGGCGGCGACCAGGTCCGGGTGGCGGTGGCCGAAGTTCAGGGCCGAGTACCCGGACAGGAAGTCGAGGTAGGTCCTGCCCTCGACGTCGGTCACCGAGGCGCCGGTGGCTTCGGCGATCACGACGGGCAGCGGGTGGTAGTTGTGCGTGCTCCACTGCTCGTCGAGCTCGATGAAGCTGGCGGCGGTCTCGCGGCCGGCGAACGTCGTCATGCGTTCAGGTTAAGGCCAGAAGACGCAGAGTTCAGCCGGGAATCATTGCTTTCACTCGTTGTTCGTTGCGCAATATGACGGTAACACCCCCGAAACGCTGCGCGAGCATTGACGACCACATTGGTAAGCCGTAACTTACGGTTCGTGGCGACTTACGGAAGCGACCAGCTGGCCGCCCTCGCCGACCCTTCGCGCCGCGCGATCTTCGAGGCGCTGCGGGACGGGCCGCGGGCGGTCGGCGAGCTGGCCGCGGACCTGCCGATCAGCCGCCCGGCCGTGTCCCAGCACCTCAAGGTGCTCAAGGAAGCCGGCCTGGTCACCGACCGGGCCGTCGGCACCAAGCGGCTCTACCGGCTCGAACCGGCCGGGATCGCCGCCCTGCGCGCCTACCTCGACGGGATGTGGTCGGACGCGCTGAAGGCCTTCGCCGAACTGGCGGAATCCACCGAAGAGGAGCAGTCATGACACTCGAGCCGATCCGCAGGAGCGTCACCGTCGCGTGCTCGCGCGAGCACGCGTTCAAGACCTACACCGAGGCCTTCGACAGCTGGTGGCCGCGGCAGCACCACATCGGCGCGGGCGACCTCGCCGAAGCCGTCCTCGAGCCGAAGCCCGGCGGCCGCTGGTACGAGCGCACGGTCGACGGCGCCGAGTGCCAGTGGGGCGAGGTGCTCGTCTGGGAGCCGCCCGCCCGGGTGGTGCTGTCCTGGCGGATCGACGGTGACTGGAAGATCAACCCCGATCCCGCGTACGCCAGCGAGATCGAGGTCAGATTCATCGAAGAGGGTCCGCGCAGCACCCGCGTCGAGCTGGAGCACCGCGACTTCGAGCGGCACGGCGAAACCGGGCCCAAGGTCCGCGAAGGCGTCTCGGGTGACGGCGGGCACGGCGCCCTGCTGAAGCTCTTCGCCGAGAAAGCCGCCGCCTGAGCGGTTAGCCTGCGTGGATGGCCAAGAAGGACGAGGGAAGCCGGGTCCGGGACGCGCTGCGCGTCGGCGGCGAGCTGCCGGACCCGGGCTCGACCCCGGTCGGGCCGGGCAAGAAGGCGAAGGCCCTCGAGGAGCTCGGCAGCGCGGGCGAGCGGCTGTCCGCGCTGCAGGAGGCGCTCTACGCCGAGGGCGTCGGCGGCGGGCGGCGCAGCGTCCTGCTCGTGTTGCAGGGCATGGACACCTCGGGCAAGGGCGGCACGGTCTCCCACGTGCTCGGCCTGGTCAACCCGATGGGTGTCCGGTACGCGGCGTTCAAGAAGCCGACCGCGACCGAGCGGCGGCACCACTACCTCTGGCGGATCCGCAAGCAGCTGCCCGCGCCCGGCCAGATCGGCGTCTTCGACCGCTCGCACTACGAGGACATCCTCGTCCCGCGGGTGAACGGCCTGCTCACCGCGGCCGAGCGCCGCCGCCGCTACGCCGAGCTCACCGCCTTCGAAGCGGAGCTGGCCGAGGCGGGCACGACCGTGCTCAAGGTGTTCCTGCACATCTCGCCGGAAGAGCAGCTCAAGCGGCTCAAGGCCCGGCTCGTCACGCCCGAGAAGCGCTGGAAGTACAACCCGGGCGACCTGGAAGCGCGGTCGCACTGGCCGGCCTACGCGAAGGCCTACGCGGACATCTTCGAGAAGACGCCGACCTGGTATGCGGTGCCCGCCGACCACAAGTGGTACCGCAACTGGGCCGTTGCCGAGCTGCTCATCGAGACCCTCGCCGAGCTGAAGCCGCGGTTCCCGGCGCCGGACTACGACGTCGACGCGGAGCTGGCCAAGCTGAAGGGTGTTGGCGCGCGATCGTGATCGTCTGGAAGAGTGCGGGCGTGACCGATGTCGACGACCTCCCGTTCCTCCGCAAGCAGGCCCGGACCCAGCGCTTCACCCTCGGCGCGCCGAAGGAGTTCCGGGTCGCCCCGGACGGCTCCCGCGTGCTGTTCCTGCGCGCGGAGTCGGGCACCGACCCCCGGCACAGCCTCTGGTCGGCCGACCTGGTGACCGGCGCCGAAACCAAGCTCGTCGACGCCGCCGAGCTGCTGCCCGGCGAAGAGGAGCTGCCCGCCGAAGAGCGCGCGCGGCGCGAGCGGGCCCGCGAGACCGGCGGCGGCGTCGTCCACTACGGCGTCGACGCGGCCTTCACCGTCGCGGTGTTCTCGCTGTCGGGGAAGCTCTACACGCTGGACCTCGCCTCGGGCGAGGTGACGCTGCGCGTCGACGGCGCGGTCATCGACCCGCGGCCCAGCCCGGACGGCACGCACGTCGCCTACGTCCAGAACCGGCGGCTGCACGTGCTGGAGCTGGCCACCGGCGACGACCGCGTCCTCGTCGAGGAGGACGGCGAAGACATCGCCTGGGGCCTCGCCGAGTTCATCGCCGCCGAGGAGATGGACCGCACCCGCGGCTACTGGTGGGCCCCCGACGGCCGCGGCATCCTGGCCGAGCGCTCCGACCGCGGCCCGGTCCCGCGCTGGACCATCGCCGACCCGGCCAACCCGCAGCACCCGGCCAACGTCGTCGCCTACCCGGCCGCCGGCACCACGAACGCCCTCGTCTCCCTGGCGATCCTCGGCCTCGACGGCTCCCGCGTGGACGTGGCGCAGGGCGACTGGGAGTACCTGGCCTCGGTGCACTGGTCGGCGGGCGGCGCGCCGCTGCTGGCGGTGCAGCCGCGCGACCAGAAGCGGATGGACGTCCTCGCGGTGGACGTCGCCGACGGCTCGACGTCGGTCGTGCACACCGCGGCCGACCAGCACTGGATCGACATCGTCGGCGGCGTCCCGGCCTGGACGCCGGACGGCCGCCTGGTCGTCGAGGGCATGGTCGACGGCGACCACCGGCTGTTCGTCGGCGGCGAGGCCGTCACCCCGGCCGGGCTGCAGCTGCGCGCGGTCCTCGACATCGGCGACGAGATCCTGTTCAGCGCGTCCGAGGACGATCCGACGCAGATCCACGTCTTCCGCACCGAGGGCTCGTCCGTGCGTCGCCTGTCCACTGTGGACGGCGTGCACGTCGGCGCCGGCTCCGCCGCGGTCACCGTGCTTTCGTCGTGGAGCCTGGAGTACAGCGGCCCGCGCGTCTCTGTACTGCGCGACGGCGCGCCGGTCGCGACGATTACGTCGTCCACTGTGGACCCGGACATCGTGCCGAACCTGACCTGGCTGACGCTGGGCGAGCGCACCCTGCGCGCGGCGCTGCTGCTGCCGCGTGGGTACGAGCCGAGCGAGGGCAAGCTGCCGGTGCTGCTCGACCCGTACGGCGGCCCGCACGCCCAGCGCGTGCTGCAGAGCCGCAACGCCTTCCTGACGTCGCAGTGGCTCGCCGACCAGGGCTTCGCGGTGCTCGTCGCCGACGGCCGGGGCACGCCGGGCCGCGGCGCGGTGTGGGAGCGCGAGATCGCCGGGCGCCTCGCCGACGTCACCCTGCAGGACCAGGTGGACGCGCTGCAGGCGGCGGCCGCGCAGTTCCCGGAGCTGGACCTGGAGCGGGTGGCGATCCGCGGCTGGTCGTACGGCGGATATCTGTCGGCGCTGGCCGTGTTGCGGCGGCCGGACGTCTTCCACGCGGCGGTCGCGGGCGCGCCGGTCACCGACTGGTCGCTCTACGACACGCACTACACCGAGCGGTACCTCGGGAAACCGCAGGACGAACCGGAGAGCTACGCGCACAACTCGCTGATCGAGAGCGCGGGCGAGCTGAGCCGCGCGCTGCTGATCGTGCACGGGCTGGCCGACGACAACGTGTTCGTCGCGCACGCCCTGCGGCTGTCGTCGGCGTTGCTGGCGAAGGGCCGCCCGCACGTCTTCCTGCCGCTGGCCGGCGCGACCCACATGACGCCGCAGGCCGAAGAGGTCGCGGAGAACCTGATGCGCACGCAGGTCGACTGGCTGCTGCGCGAGCTGTCCGCCGTCGAAAAGGAGAGCGCATGAGCCGCTGGGGCCTCACGATCCCGCTGACCGGGGTGCCGCTGACGGCACACAAGGAACTGGTCGAGCAGCTGCCGGACCTGGGCTACACCGACGCGTGGACGGCCGAAACGGCGGGCACGGACGCGTTCACGCCGCTGGTGCTGGCCTCGCAGTGGGCGCCCCAGCTGCGCCTGGGCACGGCGATCGTCCCGGTGTACACGCGCGGCCCCGGCCTGCTGGCCATGCAGGCGGCGACGGTCGCGGAGCTGGCGCCGGGCCGGTTCGTGCTCGGCATCGGCGCGTCGTCCCCGGTGATCGTCTCCGGCTGGAACGCGGCGTCCTTCGACGAGCCGTTCGCGCGCTCCCGCGACACGCTGCGCTTCCTGCGTTCGGCGCTGGCGGGGGAGAAGGTCAGCGAGAAGTACGAGACGTTCGCGGTTTCGAAGTTCCGGCTGGAGCGTCCGGCCGACCCGGCGCCGTCGATCATGCTGGCGGCCCTGCGCCCGGGCATGCTGAAGCTGGCGGCGCGCGAGGCGGACGGCGCGATCACGAACTGGCTGGCGGCGTCGGACGTGCCCCAGGTGCGTTCTGTCGTGGGCCCGGACGTCGAGCTGGCGGCCCGCATCTTCGTCTGCCCGACGGAGGACGCCGAGGCGGCCCGCGGGCTGGGCCGGATGCTGATCTCGAGCTACCTGACGGTGCCGGTGTACGCGGCGTTCCACGAGTGGCTCGGCCGCGGTCCGCAGCTGGCGCCCATGCACGAGGCCTGGGCGGCAGGCGACCGGCAGAAGGCCAACCAGGTCATCCCGGATTCGGTCGTCGACGAGCTGGTGATCCACGGCAGCGTCGAGTCCTGCCGGGAGCAGGTGCAGTCCTATGTGGACAACGGGCTGACGACGCCGATCATCGCGCTGCTGCCGACCGGGGGCGACCCGTTCGAGCAGGTGCGCGGCCTGGCGCCGCGCTGATCCCGGCCCGCCACCGTCACTTTCGCGGGAAAGTGACGGTGGCGAGGGGCGTGTCCGCCCCTACGCGGCGAGCCACAGGCCGAGGGCGCCGGCCGTGAGTCCCGCGAGGACGGTCACGACCACGTTGAGAACGGCGTACAGCCGCGCCTTCTCCGAGAACAGCCGGACCGTCTCGTAGCCGAACGTCGAGAAGGTCGTCAGGCCGCCGCAGAAGCCGACGGCCACCAGCGCGCGCACCGACGACGGCTCCGCGCCGTGCAGGAGCCAGCCGCTCAGGATGCCCAGGACGAACGAGCCGACGATGTTCACCGCCAGCGTCCCGAACGGGAACGGCGAATCGCGCCACTGCCGGATTTTCCAGTCGGTCAGGTAGCGCAGGATCGAGCCTGCCGCGCCGCCGAGGGCCACCAGGACCGGCGTCACTCCGTCATCGTCCCTTCCGCGCCGCGCGCGTCGCCGCCAGGCCGGCCGCGACCGCTGCCAGGCACAGGCCCACCGACGCGGCCGCGTAGGCCAGGGATCCCGCGAGGCGGCCGGTCGTCGCCGCGTCGAGGGTGTCGGTGACGAACGTGGAGAACGTGGTGAAGCCGCCGAGGATCCCGACGCCGAGGAACGGCCGGAGCAGGTGGTGCGGGTGGGCGGCGGTCGTGAGGATCGCCATCAGGACGCCGATGAGCAGGCAGCCGAGCACGTTGGTGAGCAGCGTCGCGACGGCGAACTCGCCGCGGGCGTGCGGGATCGCGAGCGACAGGCCGTAGCGGGCGAGGCTGCCGAGCGCGCCGCCGGCACCGATCGCCGCCAGGACGTCCCACCGCGGCACGCTGATCACCTCCTCGCGGTGAACCTACTCCCGATGGCCGACGCGTTCCCGCCACCCGGTCGAGCATGCTGGACGAGGTCGGATGACAGGCAGCCGTCGGTCGCCGTAGTGTTGCTCAGCGTAGGCAAGGCAATCCTAAGGAAGGCAGGGCACATGCGGGCAGACGGGCTGGCCGGAGGCCAGGGCGGCGCGGACCGGCTCGCCGAGCTGATCCCGGCGGCCCTCCGCGGAATGGCGGCAGGAGTCGCAGAACGCGGCGGCCCGGCCCCGGCAGGCGGACCGGCCGCGGTGGCGGCGGCCCTGGTGGCGGAGCGCGGTGAGGTCGAGGCTGCCCCGACCGGCTCGGCTGTTGCCGGGGATCGCGCGCCCGCGGCGCTCTTGCCCGACGCAACTCCCGCCGGGCCGGGCTTCGCGCCCGCCGGGCCGATCTCGGCGGGCGAGCCGCGACCGGCCGCCGAGCCCGGGGACCCCGCGCGCGCCGTCGAGGCGATCGCGGCCGGCGCGGAGCCCGCCGAGTCGCACCACGCCGAGCCGCAGCCCGCCGAGCCGCACCACACCGAGCCGCACCACACCGAGCCGCACCACACGGCGCCCACCCCGCCCTCCCGAACCGGCGCCCTGCCCCGCGGCGGCGTCGGTGCCGAAGCCGCGCTCGAACAGCTCAGCCGGCTTCTCGCCGCGGGCTCTGCCGATCCCGCGGATCCCGCCTGTGCCGCCCACCTCCACTGCCCGCCCCTCGCCGTGGCCGTGGCCGCCGATGTCGTCGCCAGTGCCCTCAACCCCTCCATGGACTCCTGGGACCAGGCGCCCGTCGCCAGTGAACTCGAACGCGAGTTCACCTCCGGGATCGCGCGGCTCTGCTACCCCGACGCCGCAAACCCCGACGCCGTCGTGACCACCGGGGGCACCGAATCCAACCTCCTCGGCCTCCTCCTCGCCCGCGAAAACGGCGTCGTCCAGCCCGTCTGCGGGGCCAACGCCCACCACAGCGTCGCCCGGGCCGCCTGGCTGCTCGGCCTGCCCGCGCCGATCGTCGTCCCCTGCGCAGGCGATCGGCTGCTTCCCGACGCCCTCGAAACGGTCCTCACCCCCGGCTGCGTCGTCGTCGCCACCGCCGGGACCACCAACACCGGCACCCTCGACCCGCTGCCCGAAATCGCCCGGATCTGCCACCGGCACCAGGCCCGGCTGCACGTCGACGCCGCCTACGGGGGCATGGCGCTCTGCAGCGACACCCTCAAAACCAAGCTCGCCGGGCTCGAACTGGCCGACTCCGTCGCGCTCGACCTGCACAAGTTCGGCTGGCAGCCGGTCGCCGCCGGGCTCTTCGCCGCCCGGGACGCCGCCGATCTCGGCGCCCTCACCGTCCGCGCCGAGTACCTCAACGCCGACGACGACACCGAAGCCGGCCTGCCCGACCTGCTCGGCCGCTCCATCCGGACGTCGCGGCGGCCGGACGCCTTCCGGATGGCCGTCACCGTGCACGCCCTGGGCACCGACGGACTCGGCGCGCTCGTCGAACGCTGCTGCGCCACCGCCGCCGAGGTCGCCCGGCACGTCGACGAGCACCCCGGCCTGCGGCTCTGGGGCCCGCCCGAACTGTCCACTGTGGTCCTGCGCCCGGTCGTCGCCGACAAGACCGAGACCGCCGGTGACGAGCTCGTCGCGCGCGTCCGCCGCGCCCTCCTCGAAGCCGGCACCGCCGTCATCGGCCGGGCCGCGCTGCCGACCGGGCCGGGCGGCGCGAACCAGCTGTGGCTCAAGCTGACGCTGCTGCACCCGCACACCACCGCCGCCGACTACGTCCCGCTGCTCGACCGGATCGTCGCCACCGCCGGGGCCGAGCTCGTCGCCGGCCGGGAAAGCCCGGTCGCTTCGTGAGGCGCCACCACCTCGCCGGCGTCGGGATCGGGCCGTTCAACCTTTCGCTCGCGGCCCTCGCCGCCGGTGTCGAAAGCCTCGACGCCGTCTTCTTCGACGCCCGCCCCGAGTTCCGCTGGCACCCCGGCCTGCTCGTCGAGGGCGCGACGCTGCAGGTGCCGTTCCTGGCCGACCTCGTCACGCTGGTCGACCCGACGAACCCGTTCTCCTTCCTCAACTACCTGCGCGACCGCGGCCGCCTGCTGCCGTTCTACTTCGCCGAGCGGTTCCACATGCCGCGTGTCGAATACGACGACTACGGCCGCTGGGCCGCCGCGCGGCTGCCGTCGTGCCACTTCGGCCACGAGGTGACCGGCATCCGCTGGGCAGGCGACGCCTTCGAACTCACCATCGCCGGCCGGGAACCGGTGCTCGCGGACCACGTCGTGCTCGGCGTCGGCTCGGTGCCGTCGGTGCCGGCACCGCTGCGGGACCTCGTCGCCGATCCCGGCGTCCCGGCGTGGCATTCGGCCGACTACCTGACGCACCGGGAAGAACTCCTCGCCGCCGAGAGCGTCACCGTCGTCGGCTCCGGGCAGTCGGGTGCCGAAGTCGTGCTCGACCTGCTCCGCAACCGATCCACAGTGGACGGCCTGCGCTGGCTCGCCCGCACCCCCGCGTTCGCGCCGATGGAGTACTCGAAACTCGGCCTGGAACAGTTCACGCCGGACTACACCGCGTACTTCCACAGCCTGCCCGAAGCCGTCCGCGACCGGCTGCTGCCCACGCAGTGGCAGCTCTACAAGGGCATCGACACCGAAACGATCGGCGCGATCCACGACGAGCTCTACCGCCGCAGCATCACCGGCCCGCCGGGAGCGGTGCTGACCCCGGGCGTCGAGGTCGTCGGATCGTCCACAGTAGACGGACAGGTCGAACTGCGGGTCCGGCACGCGCAGCAGGGGCGCGAAGCCACCTTGCGCACCGGCGCGGTCGTCGCGGCCACCGGGTACGCGGAAGCGCCGACCGGGCCGCTGCTGGCCGGGCTCGGCGACGCCGTCCACCGCGACGCGCAGGGCAGGCTCGAAGTCGACGCCGGCTACCGCGTCGCGCTCGACGTGCCGGGCTCGCTGTTCGTGCAGAACGCCGAACGGCACACCCACGGGCCCGGCGCCCCCGACCTCGGTCTCGGCGCGTGGCGGGCGGCCGTGATCCTCAACGCCGTGTGCGGCAAGACCGTGCACGAGCTGCCCGACCGCACCGCCTTCACCACGTTCGGCCTGGAGGAGAAGTGAGCATGGACGAGGCGGCCGCCTGGCGCGCGGCCGGTGCGCTGATCACGCACAAGATGCTCGGCGAGCTGTCCTACGAGCACATGCTGGAGCCGGTCGCGGCCGACGACGGCGCCTACCGCCTGGAACTGCCGGGCGCGGTCTACACGTTCCGCGCCCGGCGGGGCGCGTTCGACGCCCTCACCGTCGAACCCGGCAGCGCGCGGCGGTCCGGGGAACCGGTGACCGACCCGCGGACCCTCGTCGTCGACGCCCGGGAGGTCCTCGGCCTGAGCGGGCTGCGGCTGGCCGACGTGCTCGCCGAACTGACCTCGACGGTCGCCAACGAGGCCGCCCGCCTGCGTCGCGCGCCGAGCGCGGCCGAGTTGTCCACTATGGACTACAACCTCGCCGACGGGCACCTCACCGGGCACCCGCGGCTCGTGCTCAACAAGGGCCGCGTGGGGTTCTCCGCGCGTGACCGGGCGCGCTACGCCCCGGAAGCGGGGGAGGACGTCCGGTTGCGCTGGTTCGCCGTGCACCCCGAACACGCCGAGTTCCGCTGCGTCGACGAGCTGAGCCGGGACGCGCTGCTGGCCGCCGAGCTGGGCGAGCTGCGCGACGAGTTCGCCGCGAAGGCGCCGGGGAACTACGTCTGGGTGCCCGTGCACCCGTGGCAGGCCGACGAAATCCTCGGCACGCTCTACGCCGCCGAGCTCGCCACCGGCGTCGTGATCGAGCTCGGGGAGAGCGCCGACGCCTATCGTCCGCACCAGACCGTCCGGACACTGGCGAACGTGAGCACGCCCGGCCGGCACGACGTCAAGACCGCCGTTTCGGTGCGGAACACGCTCGTCTACCGGGGGCTCAACTCGGCGGCCACGCTCGCCGGGCCGTCGGTGACGTCGTGGCTGCGGCAGGTCAGCGCCGGCGATCCGCTGCTGTCGGACGAATACCGGTTCGGGCTGCTCGGCGAGGTCGCGAGCGTTTCGGTGCAGCACCCGCTGTTCGGGCACCTCGAGGAACTGCCGTACCGGTTCCACGAGACCCTCGGTGCGCTGTGGCGCGAACCCATCCGGCTCGCCGAGGGGGAACGCGCGATCTCGTTCGCCGCGCTGCCGTACCGCGGTCCGAACGGTGGTTCGGTGCTGGCGCACCTGATCGGCGGCGGGGACGCGGAGGCGTGGCTGACGCGGCTGTTCGACCTGACGCTCACGCCGTTGCTGCAGTGGCTGTTGCGCCACGGCGTCGGGTTCTGCCCGCACGGCCAGAACCTGATCCTGGTCGTCGATGCCGCCGGATTGCCGCAGCGGGTGCTGATCAAGGACTTCGCCCAGGGCGTCGACCTGCTCGACGAACAGCTGCCGAGCTATGCGTCACTGCCGCCCGAGGCGGCCGCGGACATGCTGCGGTGGCCAGCGCACCTGCTCGCGCAGTCGCTGTTCAGCTCGGTGTTCTCCGGTCAGTTCCGGTTCTGGGCCGAACTGCTGCTCGACGAGGCCGGCCTGCCGCGGGCGGCGTTCTGGGCCCTCGTGCGCGAGATCGTCGGCCGCTACCGCGACCGGAACCCCGACCTGGCCGTGCGGTTCGACGCGTGCCGGCTGTTCGCGCCCGACGTCGAGCGGGTGACGCTCAACCGGGAGCACTTCGCCGGGCAGGGCTTCGACAAGGTGGAACGGGACGACGAGTTCGACGTCCGCTGGGGGCGGGTGCCGAACCCGCTGCGCGCCCCGGATCCGGGTGGCGCCTGGTGACGGCCTTCGCGCGGCCGGCCGGGCCGCGGTCGCTCTCCGCCCGGCGCGCGGCGGCCGCGGCAGGCTCGGCCGTGCTCCGTGGCGTGCTCGAGGAGGACGGCGCCCGGCTGCTGCTGCTGGTCCCCGATCCGCATTCCCGGTTCGCCGCGGTGGAGCTGGCCGCGCCGTTCGCCGCTTCGGCGCTCGAAGACGGCTACGGCGTCTGCAGCTACGTCTTCGCGTGGACGCCGGAGCGGGAGCCGCTGCCGGCGTCGGGCGTGCTGGGTGGGTATCTCGAAGGGTTCGGCGATCTGCGGGTGCGGCCGGACGCCGCTTCGGCCATTTCCCTGGGCGACCGGACGTGGGCAGTGGTGGCTGACGCCGAGTGGCCGTCCGGTGCGGCCGCCGAGCTGGCGCCGCGGGAGGTGCTGCGGGGGCAGCTGGCGGCTTTGGAGGGCTTGGGGCTGGTGCCTTCGGTGGGCATCGAGCACGAGGTCGTGTTCCGTGACGCGGCCGGGCCGCTCACCCCCCACGGCGTCGACTACGCGGTGGGCGGGACCGAACGGCTGGCGCCGTTGCTGCGTGACCTGCGGGCGGATCTGGCGGATGCCGGGCTCGGGGTCGAGTCCGCGCGGGCCGAGTGCCACCCGGGGCAGTACGAAATCGTGCTGCGGCACCGGGACGCCCTGGCCGCCTGCGACGACGTTCTCCTGCAGCAGCTGGTCGTGCGGCGGGCCGCCGCCCGGCACGGTGTCACCGCCGACTACCTGGCCGCTCCCGAGCCGGGGCAGGGCAACTCCGGGCACGTCCACCTGTCGTTGTCCGCCGTGGACGGCTCGGAGCCGGATCTGCTGGGCGGGTTCCTGGCCGGCGTCCTCCGTGAAGCTCGTGCGTTGACGGCCGTGTGGGCACCGACGTGGAACTCCTACGTCCGGCTGCGGACCGCGCCGTTTTCGCCGCGCGAGGTGCGGTGGGGGCACGACGACCGGACTGCGTCGGTGCGGGTCGCCGGGGCCGGGGGTGACCGGCGGCTGGAGTTCCGGTTCGCCGGCGCCGACGCCCAGCCGCACCTCGTGGTCGCGGCTCTGCTGGCGGCCGGGCGGTTCGGGCTGGAGGAGGGGCTGAGGCCGCCCGAGCCGGGGGTGTCCGTGGGGTCGCTGGCTGCTTCGCCGTGGGAGGCGTTGTCGTTGCTGGATCGGGTGGGGGAGTTGCTGGGGACCGACGTCGCGGCTCAGCTGGCGGCGCTGCTGACCGAGGAGATCGAATCCGGGCTGGACGCGGTCACCGACTGGCAGCGTCGCCGGGGGGCGTTGCGATCCTGATCCGCTCGCCGTGGGGGGTTGCGCCGGCGGCTCCGGGTGCGCAGGCTCGACGTCGTGAGCGAGCACGAGTACGACCTCATCGTCATCGGTTCGGGCCCCGGCGGGCAGAAGGCCGCGATCGCCGCGGCGAAGCTCGGCAAGAAGGTGGCGGTCGTCGACCGGCACGACATGGTCGGCGGGGTGTGCGTCAACACCGGCACGATCCCGTCCAAGACGCTGCGCGAGGCCGTGCTCTACCTGACCGGCATGAACCAGCGCGAGCTCTACGGCGCGAGCTACCGCGTCAAGCAGGACATCACCATCGCCGACCTGCTCGCGCGCACCCAGCACGTCGTCGGGCGCGAGGTCCAGGTCGTGCGCGCGCAACTGATGCGCAACCACATCGACCTGGTCGACGGCACCGGCTCGTTCACCGACCCGCACACCGTGCTGGTCGAGGGCCGCCACCGCGGCGACCGGCGGACGCTGTCGGCCGACCACGTCGTCATCGCCACCGGCACCCGGCCGGCGCGGCCGAAGCAGGTCGACTTCGACGCCGCCCGCGTGCTCGACTCCGACGAGATCCTGCGGCTCGAGCAGATCCCGTCCTCGCTGGTCGTGGTGGGCGCCGGGGTGATCGGGATCGAGTACGCGTCGATGTTCGCCGCGCTCGGATCGCGGGTCACCGTCGTCGAGCAGCGCGACCACATGCTCGACTTCTGCGACCCGGAGATCGTCGAGTCGCTCAAGTTCCAGCTGCGCGACCTCGGCGTCACGTTCCGCTTCGGCGAGAAGGTCGCGGACGTGGCGGTGAACGACCACGCGACGATCACGACCCTGGTCAGCGGCAAGCGCATCCCCGCCGACGGCGTGATGTACTCGGCGGGCCGCCAGGGCATGACCGGCGAGCTCAACCTCGAGGCGGCGGGCCTGACGGCGGACGAACGCGGCAGGCTGGCGGTCGACGAGAACTACCGCACGGCGGTCCCGCACATCTACGCGGTCGGCGACGTGATCGGCTTCCCGGCACTGGCGGCGACGTCGATGGACCAGGGCAGGCTCGCGGCCTACCACGCGTTCGGCGAGCCGGCGCACGAGCTGGGCGCGCTGCAGCCGATCGGCATCTACACGATCCCGGAGATCTCGTACGTCGGCGCGACCGAGGCCCAGCTGACGTCGTCGTCGGTGCCGTACGAGGTGGGCATCGCCCGCTACCGCGAGCTGGCACGCGGCCAGATCACGGGCGACAGCTACGGCATGCTCAAGCTCCTGGTGTCCACGGCCGACCGGAAACTCCTCGGCGTCCACGTGTTCGGCACGGGCGCAACGGACCTGGTCCACATCGGACAGGCGGTGATGGGCTGCGGCGGCACGGTCGACTACCTGGTGGACGCGGTGTTCAACTACCCGACGCTCTCGGAGGCGTACAAGGTCGCGGCACTGGACGCGACCAACAAGATCCGGGCGCTGGAGCGGTTTTCCTGAGCCGCCGGGCCGGGACCTCATGAAAGGGTCGTTCAGTGCGTCCGACGTCATGAACGACTCTTTCATGACATCCGGGCCCGGCCGGCCTCGTCCCAGCCGTCACAGCAGCACCACCGGAACCACGTGATCCGCTGGTCCCGAACCGGTTTGACACCTGTCTAGAACATATGTTCGACTGACGCCGTGCGATGGGATCGGCAGCGGACAGAGGAGGGTGAACCGGCACTGCCCGGGCTCGAGGGCCTGGTGCGATCGGTGCGGTCACCGGAATTCGACGGCGTCACCTTTCACGAGGTGCACGCGCGATCGGTGCTGAACAAGGTGCCCGCCGGCTCCGGCGTGCCGTTCGGCTGGACCGTCAACCCCTACCGCGGCTGCTCCCACGCCTGCACCTACTGCCTCGAGGGCGGCACCCGGATCCTGATGGCCGACGGCCGCACGAAGGCGTTGTCCGACCTGAAGGTCGGCGACGAGATCTACGGCACCCGCGGCCACGGCGCGTCCCGGCGCCTGGTGCCGACGCGCGTCGAAGCGCACTGGACGACCCTGCGCGCGGCCTACCGCGTCACCCTCGAAGACGGCACGCGGCTCGTCGCCGGTGGGGATCACCGGTTCCTCACGAGCAAGGGCTGGAAGCACGTCACCGGCAGCAAGTTCGGCGCCGCGCAGCGGCCGCACCTGGAGCCCGGCACCGAGCTGATCGGCGTCGGCCGGTTCGCGCCGACGCCGGACGAGACGCTCGGCTACCGGGCCGGCTACCTCTGCGGGATGCTGCGCTCCGGCGGGTTCGCCGCCGAGCCGGACGCCGCCGCGCGCGCACTGCGCTACCTGCCGGACTTCGGGGCGTCGGTGGGTTTCCTCAAGGTGCCGCCGGACCCGGACGCCCACTGGCAGCGCGGGTTCCTCGCCGGCGTCTTCGACATCGCCGGCGACTACGGCCGCGGCGTCCTCGCCGTGGCGCACGACGAGCCCGAGATCGCCGACGCCTTCGTCGCCGCGCTCGCCCGCTTCGGCTTCGCCCACCAGGTCGACGAAGTGCCGAAGTTCCCGACGCGCCAGGAGGTCCGGCTGCTCGGCGGCGTCGGCGAGGTGCTGCGGTTCTTCCACGTGAGCAACCCCGCGGTGGGGTGGAAGCGGTCGCTGGAAGGCGCGGTGATCGGCGCGAGCCGCCGCCGCGTGCAGGCGATCGAGCCGCTGGGCCTGCAACTGCCGCTGTTCGACATCACCACCGGCACCGGCGACTTCGTGGCCGACGGCGTGGTGTCGCACAACTGCTTCGCCCGCAACACCCACACCTACCTCGACTTCGACGCCGGCCGCGACTTCGACACCCAGGTGGTCGTCAAGATCAACGCCCCCCAGGTGCTGGCCGCGCAGCTGAAGAAGCCGTCGTGGCGGCGCGAGCACGTCGCGATGGGCACCAACACCGACCCCTACCAGCGCGCCGAGGGCCGCTACCGGCTGATGCCCGGCATCATCACGGCGCTGGCGCGGTCCGGCACGCCGCTGTCGGTGCTGACCAAGGGCACGGTGCTGGCCAGGGACCTGCCGCTGCTGCGTGACGTCGCCCGCGACGTGCCGGTCGGGCTCGCGGTGTCGATCGCCCTGCTCGACGAGGAGCTGCAGCACCGCCTCGAGCCGGGCACGCCGAGCCCGCGAGCGCGGCTGGAGCTGGTCCGCAAGGCACGCGAGGCCGGGCTGCCGTGCTCGGTGCTGGTGGCACCGGTCCTGCCCTGGCTGACCGACTCGGAGGAGGCACTCGACGCGCTGTTCGCCCGGCTCGCCGACGTCGGCGCGACGAGCGTGACGGCGTTCGCGCTCCACCTGCGCCCCGGTGCGCGCGAGTGGTTCGGCCGCTGGCTGGCGGGCACGCACCCGGAGCTCGTCCCGCGGTACCGGGAGCTGTACGCGCGGGGCAGTTACGTCCGGAAGGCCTATCGCGAGGGGCTGGCGGAGCGGGTGGGGCCGCTGTTGCGGCGGCACGGCCTGGACCGCAAGAGCGGGTTCGACGCGCGGGCCCCGGAGCTGCCGGCGCCCGCGGCGGCACCGGTGGAGCAGCTGCGCCTGCTGTGACGTGTGAGCAGGAGCCGGTGGCCGCGATCTCCGAGCTGTCACCGACGTCATGAAAGAGTCGTTCATGACGTCAGACGTCATGAACGACTCTTTCATGACGTTCGAGCCCGGTGCCGAGGGCCGGCCGCCGGTCCTCAGTGGACCCACCGGGTGACCTACTGGGCCGTTCGGGGCTTTCCCGGCCCCGTGTCTTCGGTTTGCGGCAAAATGTCCGGTCGTGTCGTTGTCGTCCCACCTCACCGGCGCCTAACGTCGAGGGGATCGATCCCGGAAGGAGCCGGACGGTGACGACCTCGCAGACCGACCGTGTCGCGGCTGCCCGGCTCGCCTGGGCCGCGCTGAAGCTGACCCGGGCCGGCCGGCACCCGGTGGGCGTCGACCGGCTCGCCGCGACCGTCGGCGTCGCCCCGGCCGAAGCGCGGCGGCTCGTCGAGCTGATCGGGTTCACCCTGCACCGCGACCTCGTCTCGACCGGGCCCGCACCGCGCGGCGCCCACCACCGCCTCGAGCCTGCCGAAGGCACCCTCGGCGCGGGTCCGGACGGCACGGTCGACATGTTCCTGCTCGCCATCGCGACCGGCGAGCGCGTCCACGCCGCGTCCGTCTGCCCGGTCACCGGGACGCGCATCCGCATCGAGCTGGTGTCGCAGGCGATCATGCTGGTCGACCCGCCGACGGCCGTGGTCGCGGCGGTCGACCTCGGGTTCGGGCTGGACGGCGTCGACGCGATGGCGTGCGCGGGCCAGCCGTTCTTCGCCTCCGCGTCCGCGGCGGCGAGCTGGCTGGTGGCGCACCCGGGCGGGCGCATCTACCAGGTGGCCGCCTACCTGGCCCAGGCCCACCGGCTGGTCGCGGCGCTGGAGACCCGGCCCAAGTACGTCCTCTGACCACCGCGCGGAGCCAGCCTGCCGACGTCGTACGCTGTGACATTCGGGGCTTCGCCCCGAGCCGGGGGCTCTGCCACCCGGACCCCCGAAAGCAATGTGTGGTTCGTTAGCCTTCAAGCAGCTAGAACCACCCATGTCGAAGGAGAGCAGTCGCAGTGCTCCGCACCCATCAAGCCGGCACCCTGCGTGCCGGGCAGGCCGGACAGACCGTCACCCTCACCGGATGGGTGGCCCGGCGGCGCGATCACGGCGGCGTCATCTTCATCGACCTCCGCGATGCCAGCGGCGTCGCCCAGGTCGTCTTCCGCGAAGGCGAGATGGCCGAGCGCGCCCACGCGCTGCGGTCGGAGTTCTGCGTGAAGATCGTCGGCGAGGTCGCGAAGCGGCCCGAGGGCAACGCCAACGCCGAGATCCCCACCGGCGAGATCGAGGTCCTCGCGACCGAGCTCGAGGTGCTCTCCGAGTCCGCGCCGCTGCCGTTCCCGATCGACGACCGCGTCGACGTCGGCGAAGAGGTCCGCCTCAAGCACCGCTACCTCGACCTGCGCCGCAGCGGCCCGGCCGCGGCCATGCGGCTGCGCAGCGAGGTCAGCCGCGCCGCGCGCGAGGTGCTGCACGCCCAGGACTTCGTCGAGATCGAGACCCCGACGATGACCCGCTCGACGCCCGAAGGCGCGCGCGACTTCCTGGTCCCGGCCCGGCTCAAGCCCGGCTCCTGGTACGCGCTGCCGCAGTCGCCGCAGCTGTTCAAGCAGCTGCTCATGGTCGGCGGCATGGAGCGCTACTACCAGATCGCCCGCTGCTACCGCGACGAAGACTTCCGCGCCGACCGGCAGCCGGAGTTCACCCAGCTCGACATCGAGATGAGCTTCGTCGAGCAGGACGACGTCATCGCGCTCGGCGAGGACATCGTCTCCGCGCTGTGGAAGCTGATCGGCCACGAGATCCCGCGGCCCATCCCGCGCATCACCTACCACGAGGCCATGGCCAAGTACGGCTCCGACAAGCCGGACCTGCGCTTCGACCTCGAGATCACCGACATGACGGAGTTCTTCGCCGACACGCCCTTCCGCGTGTTCCAGGCCCCGTACGTCGGCGCGGTCGTCATGGCGGGCGGCGCCGACCAGCCGCGGCGCCAGCTCGACGCGTGGCAGGAGTGGGCGAAGCAGCGCGGCGCCCGCGGCCTCGCGTACATCCTCGTCAACGAAGACGGCACGCTCGGCGGCCCGGTCGCCAAGAACCTGTCCGAGACCGAGCGGGAGAACGTCGCCGCCGCGGCGGGCGCCAAGGCCGGCGACTGCATCTTCTTCTCCGCCGGCAAGGCCGCGTCGACGCAGCCGCTGCTCGGCGCCGCGCGCGACGAGATCGGCAAGCGGCTCGGCCTGATCGACGAGAACGCCTGGTCGTTCGTGTGGGTCGTCGACGCGCCGCTGTTCGCGCCGGTCGAGGACATCGGCGACGACGTCGCCGTCGGCTCCGGCAAGTGGACGGCGGTGCACCACGCGTTCACCTCGCCGACCCCGGAGTGGATCGACAAGTTCGAGCAGGACCCGGGCAACGCGCTCGCCTACGCCTACGACATCGTCTGCAACGGCAACGAGATCGGCGGCGGCTCGATCCGTATCCACCGCGGCGACGTCCAGAAGCGCGTCTTCTCGCTGATGGGCCTCGGCGAGGAGGAGGCGCAGGAGAAGTTCGGCTTCCTGCTCGACGCCTTCCAGTTCGGCCCCCCGCCGCACGGCGGCATCGCGTTCGGCTGGGACCGGATCGTCATGCTGCTGGCCAAGGCCGACTCGCTGCGTGACGTGATCGCGTTCCCGAAGACCGGCGGCGGCTACGACCCGCTGACCGCGGCGCCGGCGCCGATCACCGCGCAGCAGCGCAAGGAGGCCGGGATCGACGCGAAACCGGCCGCCGCCCCGCAGAACTAGTGCTGCACCTGAGGGCCGTGTGCCCGCCGGACAAGACCGCCGAGGCGCTCGACATCCTGCGGGCCCACGCCGGCACCGCGCACCTCATCGTGCACCGCGGTGCCGCCGTGGACCCCGCGGGTGACCTGGTCGAGGCCGACATCGCCCGCGAGGCCGCGGACGAGATCGTCGACGCCCTGTGCGGGCTCGACCTCGACCACACCGGCGGGATCACGCTCGAAGCACTCGACACCGCGCTGTCCGACGCCGCCGACAAGGCGGAAGAGACGGCGCCGGGCGAAGCGGCGGACGCCGTCGTGTGGCAGGAACTGCTCGGCCGCACGGGTGAGGAGTCGCGGCTGAACGTGACGTTCCTGGCGTTCCTCACCATCGCCTGCCTGCTCGCGGCCGTCGGCGTGCTCACGAACTCCGCGGTGACGATCGTCGGCGCGATGGTCGTCGGCCCGGAGTTCGGGCCGCTGGCCGCGCTCGCCGTCGGCCTGGTGCTGCGGCACTGGCAGCTGGTCCGGCAGGCCGCGGTCGCGTTGTGCGCCGGGTTCCCGGCGGCGATGGTGGTCACCCTGGGTGGTGCGCTGCTCGTCCGCGTGACGGACGTCTTCGGCGCGGACGCGTTCCGGCTGGACCGGAACCACGAGGTCGACTTCGTGTTCTCCGTCGGCGTGCCGTCCCTGGTCGTCGCGATGCTCGCCGGTGCCGCCGGGATGCTCGCGATGACGTCGGCGAAGTCGGCCGCGCTGGTGGGTGTCTTCATCTCCGTGACCACGGTGCCGGCCGCGGGCTACGCGGTCGTCGCGGCCGTGGCGGGGGAGTGGAGCCGGTGCCTCCAGTCCGTCGGGCAGCTGCTGGTCAACCTTCTCGGAATCGTTGCAGCTGCGGCCATTGTGTTGATCGTGCGCCGGAATGGGCAACGTTCACGGGTGGAAATGCGTCCGCTTTCACGCGGGTGACCCGTCTCCGGGTGGGATGCCCTTTTTTGTCCGGATGTCAGTAGTCATGGTTGCTCAGTCACGAGTAGGGTCGGTGACAATGACAGTCGACACCTCCTCCGCCGGCGACGCTGGAGTCGGGGCAGGAGCCGAGCAGCTTGCCCTCGCCGCGGCGGTCACGGCGGGCGAGTCCGTTCTTTCACGCCGGTTCGGCAGCGCGATCACCCTGGTGGCGCCCGAGGACCTGGCGGGGAGCGGGCCGGCCACGGTGGTCCGCGCGCGGGTGGTGTCGTCGTTCGCGCTGCCGCGCACGCTCGTCATCAAGCACTACCCGCAGCGGCCGGAGTCCGGTGCCGACCCGTTCGCCCAGGAGGCGGTCAGCTACCAGCTGTTCACGGCGCTGGCGCCGGACGAGCGGATGTGCCCGGAGCTGGTGGCCCACGACGGCCGCGACCGCGTGCTCGTGCTGGAGGACCTCGGCCGCACGCCGACGCTGGAGGACAAGCTCTACGCGCGTGACTCCCGCGCGGCCGAGCGGGCGCTGCTGTCCTGGGCCCGCTCGCTGGGCAGGCTGCACGCGAGCACGGCGGGCCGCGAGGCCGACTTCAACGCGCTGCTGCGGCGCCTCGGCGGCCCGGCGAAGAGCGACGCGGACGACGTCGACGCGTTGTGCGCGCGGGTGCCGTCCCTGATCCAGAAGCGCCTGGGCATCCCGGTGCCTTCCGATGTTCTCGCGCAAGTGACGGCGGCGGTCGAACAGTCACGGGCGGCGGGGTTCCGGGCGTTCAGCCCGGTCGAGCTGAGCCCGGACAACAACCTCGTGACGGGCCAGGGCGTCCGGTTCCTCGACTTCGAGAACGGCCGGGTCCGATCGGCCCTGGTCGACGCAGCCCACCTGCGGCTGCCGTTCGCGAGCTGGCCCGACGCGCTCGCCCTCCCGGCCGGGATGAGCGAGGCGATGATCGCGGCCTGGCGGGCCGAGGTGGTCGGGGTGTGGCCCGCCTTCGCCGACGACGAGGTCCTGGCCGGGCACTTGACGTCGAGCGAGCTGCTGCGGGTGTGGCTGATCACCGGGGAGGAGCTGGAGTCCCTGAACCTGGCCCGGCACGCCGCCCCGGTCAGCCGCGAGGCGGCTTTCGTGACCTGGTGGCGCGATTTGGCCAAGCATGCCGGATATGTCCGGATGACGGCTGTTTCGGAGTTCGCCGCCCGGGTCGCCGCGGCTTTGGCTGCGAGGTTGGGGCCGCACGCTGATTTGGCGTTCTATCCCGCGTTTCGGTGAGTTCGGGCTCGATGGTTTTGCCGTGGTTCCCGTCGACCCGAACGCCGGATCGTGCTGAAGCGGCTGTGTATCGGTTCGGCAGGGGGGTGTGGCCGGAGGTGGGCGCGCTGCGCCCCCGCCCCCTGGCCCCGCCCTCGCGTGGGGCGCCTCCGGGCGCCCCAATGTGGCGTTCGGTGCGTTGAGCGCACCCAATGTGGCGTTCGGTGCGTTGAGCGCACCCAATGTGGCGTTCGGTGCGTTGAGCGCACCCAATGTGGCGTTCGGTGCGTTGAGCGCACCCAATGTGGCGTTCGGTGCGTTGAGGGAAGCTGTGAGGTGGGCGTCAAGAATTAGGCGCCGTGTCGCAACCGCGTTACCTCACTCTCACCGGGTGTGAGCCTGCGTGGCCGATCGTCGTGGGCGTGACCGTGATGAGCGTCGATGTCACCGCCTGGCCCGAGCCTCCCGGACCGCCACTCAAACGAGCGCGGCGCCTGGCCGTTCTCGGCGACTCCACCGCCGTCGGGCTCGGGGATCCGCTTCCGCGGCGTGCCGGCTGGCGGGGCGTGGGTCCGCTGGTCGCCGCCGCGCTCGGGGTGACCGGGAGCGGCTACCTCAACCCCTCCTTCGCCGGGGCTCGGATGCGCTGCGTGCTCACCGAACAGGTGCCCGCGGCCGTCGCGCACCGGCCCGATGTGGCCCTTCTCGTCGCCGGGATGAACGACACCCTGCGGCCGGACTTCGACGCCTCGCGCATCGCCGGCGATCTCACCGAAGTCATCCGGCGGCTCCGCGCCACCGGGACCACCGTGCTGCCCGTCCGGTTCCACGACCACAGCAAGGTCTTCCGGCTCCCGGCGTCGCTCAAGCGCGCCCTCAGCGCCCGCGTCGCCGAACTCAACGCCGCCATCGACGACGTCGTCGCCCGGGAAGGCGTGCCCTGCCTCGATCTTGCACTGCTGCCCGGCGCCTACGATCTCGCCTCCTGGAGCGTCGACCGGCTGCACCCCTCCGAACTGGGACACCGCATGCTCGCGCACGGCTTCACCGGCCTGCTCGCCGAAGCCGGGTTCGCCGTGCCCGAACCGGTGAGTCTCGCCTGCAGCGGCGGGGCCCAGCCCAGCACCACGGGACACATGGGATGGCTGGTGCTCAAGGGAATCCCGTGGCTGTGGCGCCGCGGCCGCGAATTCCTGCCCTACGCCGCCGTCATCATGTGGAACTCGTTCCGCGCCCGCTGAACACCCGCAGCGCCTCCTCGTCCGAAGCCGGGTTGCGGACGAAGGAGTCCGCCCACTCCTCGATGCCGGGATACGCCGACCGCTCAGCCAGGTACCGGCACGCCGCCTCGACGTCGTACTCCGTGCGCCGCAGGCTGACGCCGTCGCCGAGCAACGCCCAGTGTGCTCCCCTTGCGCCGTAGGGCATTCCGACACTTCCCGGGTTCACCACCAGCCGGCGGTCCGCGAGCCGCACGAACGGCATGTGCGTGTGGCCGCAGACGATCGTCGACGCGGTCACGCCGTCCAGGACCTCCGCCCAGCGCTCCGGCGGCGAGTCCACCAGCACGATTTCCGTGTCGTTGCGCGGGGTCGCGTGGCAGAACAGGACGCCGTCGAGGGTCACCGTCAGCGGCAGGGCGTCGAGCAGCGGGAGGTCGGCCGGGCGCAGCTGCCGCGCCGCCCACGGGAAGATCGGGTCGGGGACGAACGTGCCGCCGGTGCGTGCCGATTCGGCCAGCTCGCGGTCGGCGTTGCCGCGCACCCACACCGCGCGGTCGCCGAGTTGCCGGAGCCGGTCGAGGGTCTCGGCCGGCATCGGCCCGGCGAGCAGGTCGCCGAGCAGCACGATCTTCTCCGCCGCCCGGACGTCCGGCTCCGCCAGGACCGCCTCCAGCGCGGGGAGGACGCCGTGGATGTCCGCCAGCACCGCCACGTTCATCCGCTCACCTTGAGGCAGGCCGAGCGCCCCGGGCGAGGGATTTCGCCCAGGGCGCAACCGGGCTATTCCGTGGTGAGCGCCAGTTCCCGCACCCCGGTCATGTTGGGGTTGACCTGGAACTTCGGCGGCTCACCCGGGATCGTGCGCAGGGCCGGGTAGCGGTCGAACAGGATGTTCAGCGCCACCCGGCCTTCCAGCCGCGCGAGCGGGGCGCCGATGCAGAAGTGGATCCCGCGGCCGAACGCCAGGTGCGGGTTCTCCGCGCGCAGCGGGTCGAACGTGTCCGGGTTGTCGAACACCCGGTCGTCGCGGTTGGCCGCCGCCACCCAGCAGAGCAGCATCTGGTCGGCAGGCACGGTGACGCCGCCGACCTCGACCTCCCGCATGGTCACGCGGGCCACCGCCGCGAACGGCGTGAGGTACCGCAGCGACTCCTCGATCATCGGCGGCACGAGCGAGCGGTCCGCGCGCACCCGCTCGTCCCACTCCCGGTGCAGGTCCAGGCACAGCACCGCGTTGCCGAGCAGCATCGTCGTGGTGATGTGGCCGGCCAGCAGCAGGATGTTCGCGAAGTTGACGACGTCGGAGCGGGACAGCCGTTCGCCGTCGAGCTCGGCCTCGACCAGCTTCGTCAGCAGGTCCTCGCGCGGCTGCTTGCGCCGCTCGTCGACGTGCACGCCGAGGTAGTCGGCAAGCGCTTTCTGGCCCTCCAGGGAGGACAGGATCGCCGCGTCCTGCTGCTCGTCCTTCTTCACCAGCGAAACCTGGTTGGCGGACTCGAACATCTTGTCCACCCAGCCCTTGAACAGGTTCCGGTCGCTCGCCGGGACCCCCAGCAGCTCGGCGATGACGATCACCGGGAGCGGGTAGGCGAGGTCCTCGACCAGCTCGAACCGGTTGCCGGCCGGGATCGCGTCCAGCAGCTCGCGGGTGATCGTGGCGATCCGCGGCTCGAGGTCCGCCACCACCTTCGGCGTGAACGCGCGGCTGACCAGCTTGCGCATCTTGTTGTGCAGCGGCGGGTCCATCTGCAGGATGCTGCCCGTCGAGATGTCGTATTCGGGGTCCGGCATCATCTCCTTCGGGACCAGCCGCGTGGTTTCGGAGGAGAACGTCGCCGGGTCGCGGAGGATCGCTTCGATCTCCGGGTGCCCGTAGACGGTCCACATCCCCAGTTCCCCGGCGAACTCGATCCGCTTTTCCGGTTGCTTCCCCCGCAGCCAGAACTGGGCCTCGTGGAGTCCCCAGGTGTCGGCCATCGTGGTGGTCATTTCCGCCCCTTTCCCCATGGGTGGCCCCGGCTCAGCCGGGTGCCTTGGTGGGATCGTGTGCGTAGATCCCGTTCCGGAAGCCCGAGACGAGCTCCTCGAGCGTCGAACTCAGTTCCGCCGCCACCTCGGCGACCGCGGCGGGATCGGGCTCCCCGGGCGGTTCGAACGCGGTGCGGATCAGGTGTGCGAGGACAGCCGCCCGCTCTTCCAGGGGGATGCCCTCGAACTCGTGCGAAACCGTGTCGCCGACGTAGAAGCCGAGGGTCGCGGCCTGCAGGGCGTAGCTCACGTGCGGGACGTCCGCGCGGATGAGCCCCCGCCGCAGCATCACTTCCTCGAAGTGCACGGTCACCTTGGCCTGCTGCTTCTTCAGGGCGAGGTCGCCGAGCGCGCCGAACATCTCGGCGTTGCCCCGCAGCATCGCCATCACCAGCGGGCGGCGGTGGGTGATGAGGAACGACCCCGGGATCATCCGGTGGGGCAGGATCATCGCCGGGTCGGCCTTGATCATGGCCAGCAGTTCGTCGGTCAGGTCGGCCGACTCCCGCATCATCAGCGCCTGGAACAGCAGCTCCTTGGTGCGCCAGTGCAGGTAGACGGTGCCCTTGCCGATGCCGACCGCGCGCGCGACGTCGTCGATCGCCACCTTGCGGTAGCCCATCCGCAGCAGCAGCTCACCCGCCGCGTCCAGGATCCGGTCGGCACGTTCGCGGTTGGGATGGCTCATGCGTCTCCACCTGTGGTTTCGTTGAGCATTTGACCTGTTGACCGGATTCGCACTTTCGGTCAACCAGTCATCACGACGGTAGCGCGCCGGCCGAGGCCGGGGCAAGCGGTTCTGTCGGTGGGTTCGGTTAACGTCATCTCTGTGGCACAGGACGAGCTCTTCACCGTGAACGCCGACATCGCGCCGCCGCCGGAGCGCACGGCGTCGAACGAGGGCGTGGAACCGCAGGCCGACCCGGCGAGTTCGCCGCTGGCCGTGCGGATGCGGCCGCGCTCGCTCGACGAGGTCGTCGGCCAGCAGCACCTGCTGCGCGAGGGGGCGCCGCTGCGGCGGCTGGTGGAGGGCGCCGCGCCGGCGTCGGTGCTGCTCTACGGCCCGCCCGGCACGGGCAAGACGACGCTGGCGAACCTGGTCTCGATCGCGACCGGGCGCCGGTTCGTCGCGATGTCGGCCCTTTCGGCGGGGGTCAAGGAGGTCCGCGGGGTCATCGAGGAGGCGCGGCGGCGGCGTCAGTACAACACCGAGAACACGGTGCTGTTCATCGACGAGGTCCACCGGTTCTCCAAGACCCAGCAGGACGCCCTGCTCGGCGCGGTCGAGGACCGCACGGTGCTGCTGGTCGCGGCGACCACCGAGAACCCGTCGTTCTCGGTGGTGTCGCCGCTGCTGTCGCGGTCGCTGGTGCTGCAGCTGCGTCCGCTGACCGATGCCGACATCACCGCGCTGATCGAGCGGGCCCTCGCCGACGAACGCGGCCTGGGCGGCGAGCTGACGCTGACCGAGGACGCGCGGGCGCACCTGGTCCGCCTCGCGGGCGGCGACGCGCGCCGTGCGCTGACGGCACTGGAGGCGGCGGCCGACGCGGCCTCGGCCACCGAGGCGAAGACGATCGACCTGGCCATCGTCGAGTCCACAGTGGACAAGGCCGCGGTCCGCTACGACCGCGACGGCGACCAGCACTACGACGTGATCAGCGCGTTCATCAAGTCGATCCGCGGGTCCGATGTGGACGCTGCGCTGCACTACCTGGCCCGGATGATCGAAGCGGGGGAGGACCCCCGGTTCCTCGCGCGGCGGCTGGTGGTGCACGCCAGCGAGGACATCGGCATGGCCGACCCGACGGCCCTGCAGTCGGCCGTGGCGGCGGCGCACGCGGTGCAGTTCATCGGCATGCCGGAGGGCAGGCTGGCGCTCGCCCAGGCGACGGTCCACCTGGCAACGGCACCGAAGTCCAACGCGGTGATCAAGGGCATCGACGCGGCACTGGCGGACGTCCGCGCGGGCCTGGCGGGAACGGTGCCGCCCCACCTGCGCGACGGGCACTACGCGGGGGCGAAGAAGCTGGGCAACGCGCAGGGGTACCGGTACCCGCACAACGTGCCGGAGGGCGTGCTGGCGCAGCAGTACCCACCGGACGAGCTGGTGGGCCGGGACTACTACGAGCCCAGCCAGCGCGGCGCCGAGCGAACGCTGGCCGAGCGGGTGCCGAAGCTGCGGCGGACGATCCGGGGGCAGTGAGGCTGTTCGAGCTGCGGGCCGCCCCGGGTGGTGATGCGCGGGCGGTGGGGTTCGGCTGCCGCCGGGCGGGCCGTTGCGGGTGGTCGGGGCGGGGCGTGCGGCGGCGGGCCTGCCCCGGGCAGTGGCGCCGGGTTCGGCTGCGCTGGGCGAGCCGTGGGCTGGCCCAGGCGGTGATGCGCGGGGGCTTGCGGTGCTGGGCGCGCGGTGGGTTGCCTCGGGTGGTGGGGCGGGATTGGCTGCGCCGGCCGAGGCGCAGGCCGCCCCGGGCGGTGGCGCCGGGTTCGGCTGCGCCGCACCAACCGCACGTACTGTCCCGGGCCGCCAGGCACCCCCGCCCAGCCTGCCGCAGCCCCGACCGGCGACCGGCCGTGCGAGCGCCGCGTTGAACGCCGTTCGTCCCGCCGCCCGGCCCGCGGTGGCCAAGATCATCCGGATTCGTAAACTTTGCCCCTCCCGGTGGCCCTGTCCGGCAAGGGCCCCACGACCGCAGGAGGCGTGCCCGTGCCCGCGACGCTGCAGTGCATCGTCCTGGACTGTCCGGTACCCCTGGACCTCGCCCGCTTCTACCAGGCCCTGCTCGGCGGCGACGTCGACCGGCCCGATCCGCGGTGGCGCGTCGACCAGGACTGGTCGACCCTGCACCTCGACGGCGGCATGGTCCTCGGCTTCCAGCGCGCCCCCGACCACCGGCCGCCGACCTGGCCCGATCCCTCCTTCCCGCAGCAGTTCCACCTCGACTTCGAGGTCGACGACTTCCGCGAGTCCCACCACGTCGTCCTCGCGCACGGTGGCCGCCTGCTCGACCCCGACCTCGGCGGCCGCGGCTGGCGCGTCTACGCCGACCCGGCCGGGCACCCCTTCTGCCTGCTCGGCGACTACTGAGCGCGCGGCGACGCCGCGTCTCCGCGACGATGGCGGCATGACTGTCGCGTTTCTCGGAACCGGGATCATGGGCGCCCCGATGGCGGCCAACATCGCCAAAGCAGGTCTCGACGTCCGGGTCTGGAACCGGACGCGGGCCAAGGCCGAGCCGCTGTCCGACGTCGCGGCGGTGACCGGCACCGCGGCCGAGGCAGCCGACGGCGCGGACACCCTCGTGACGATGCTCGCCGACGGCCCTGCCGTCGCCGAAGCATTCGAAGCCGCTTCGCCTGCTTCGGGGACTTTGTGGCTGCAGATGAGCACGGTCGGTCTCGAGTGGACGGACCGCCTCGCGGCGATGGCGGAGAAGGCGGGCGTGGTGTTCGTCGACGCGCCGGTGCTCGGCACCCGGCAGCCCGCGGAGCAGGCCCAGCTGCTGGTGCTGGGCTCCGGCCCGGAGGAGGCGCGCCCGGCGGCGACGCCGGTGTTCGACGCGGTCGGCATGCGCACCATCTGGCTCGGCCCGGCAGGCCGGGGCAGCCGGCTGAAGCTGGTGATGAACGCCTGGGTCCTGGCGTTGACGAACGCGACGGCGGAGAGCCTCGGCCTGGCCCGCGCACTGGGCCTGGACCCGCAGCTGTTCCTGGAGACGATCACGGGCGGCGGCCTGGACGTGGGCTACGCGCACGCGAAGGGCGGCGCGATGCTGGCCGGCGAGTTCGCCCCGTCGTTCCCGGCGAGCCTGGCGGCGAAGGACGCCCGGCTGGTGGTGGAGGCCGCGGGCGACGAGGTCGACGTGGCCGGGGCGCAGGCGGCACTGGCCCACCTGGAGACGGCGGTCGAGGCCGGACACGGCGACGAGGACATGGCGGCGCTGTACCGGGCGGTGCTGAAGGGGCGTTAGACGAGCGTCGCGAGCCGGTCCACACCCAAGGCACTGGTCAAGAGGCGTTCCTTCGCGTTGCCCAGTAGCTTCCGCGTCCACGACGTGAAGCCGCCATCTCCCACTTCGGCGAGCTCGCCGCCGAAGGACGCGTACACCTTGAAGCCGAGGCCCTCGTAATACCCACCTCGGCCGCCTTCGCGGTCCGGGAACGGACGGACCGGCACGTCCGGCACCGCATCGAGCAGGCACTCGAACCGGGGTCGAGCACGGTCACGGCCAGCTCGACCGCGGACGCGCCCAGCGCCCGGCAGGCCGCGGCCATCAGCCGGGCGTGCTCGCCCAGGTGCTGCCGCTCGAAAGCCAGGTTGCCGGAGTCCCGCCCGGCCGTCACCGCGCCGAACAGCGAGAAGTGCGCGAACAGCCCCGCCGGCACCCGCTGGGCCCGCACCACCCGCTGCACCGTGGCCAGCCGGACGACGTCCTCCGCCGCGCGCCGGACCGCCGCCTCCAGTGCCAGGCCGGTGGTGGGGTCCGCGGCGACCTCGGTGCCCCGGCCGGTCGGCACCACCCGGTGCTGGGCGACCCCGGCCACCGCCGAATGGGTGCCGAGCGGGACGAGCGGCGAGAGGGTCACCAGGTCGAAGCCCGTTGCGGTGCCGAGCACGACGTCTTCGACCCGGCGCAGCAGGGCGAACGGCAGCGGGCTCGAGCCGGTGAACCGGTCGGCCCGGTGCCGGCGCAGCACGTCGGGCCCGGCCAGCCGCGCCGCGCGCCGGCGCGCGATCTCAGTGACATCCGGGGCTTCGCCCCGAGCCGGGGGCTTCGCCACCCGGACCCCTGAAAGCGGCAGCTGCACCGTCGTCAAGTCGGCGCCGGGAAGGCCGGCGAGCACATCGGCCGCGGTCCCGCCCGGCCCGGCGAGCACCCGCCTGCCGGGTCCAATGTCGTGTCCCATCGCCCAGGTGTACCGCCCCGGCCGCGCCCGCGGCGAGGCGTTTTCCGGCCCCGGCGGGGTGACACGGTCGGGGACCGGCCCAAGCGGTAACCTCAACCGGCATCCCGACCCCTGAACCGAGGAGGGCCCGTGTCGGCAGGGCAGATCGCCGCGTTGATCGCCGCAGGAGCATTCGTGGTGCTGGTCGTCCTGCTGGCGATCCCGCTGATCAAGCTCGGCAAGACGCTGGACGCGGCCACCGAGGCGATCGAGCGCACCAACAGCAACACCGACCCGCTGCTGATCGGCGCGAACGAGACCATCACGCACGTCAACACCCAGCTCGAGCGGGTCGACGGGATCACCGCGAACGCGCAGGCCGTCACCGGCAACGTCTCCGCGCTCACCTCCGTCTTCACCGCGACCCTCGGCGGCCCGCTGGTCAAGACCGCGGCGCTGTCCTACGGGCTGTCCAAGGCGATCAAGGCGCGCAAGAAGAAGAACGCACTGAAGGCCGCCAGGAAGGCCGGGAAATGAAGCGGCTGTTCTGGCTCGGCGTCGGCGTCGTCACCGGCGTCGTGCTCTCCCGCAAGGCCGCCGAAACCGCTCGTCAGGCCACTCCGGCCGGGTTAGCATCGAACCTGGGGGACGCCGTGCGCGAGCTGGCCGGCGCCGTGGGTTCGTTCGGCGCCGAGGTGCGCGCGGGCATGAACGAACGGGAACAGGAGCTGCACGACATGGTCGAGGAGCGGACGGGCGTGACCGCGCCCCGCGCCGAGGGCCGGCACGCCGCCGCGGCCCGGCGCCCGGTCCGGCGAGCTCGCCGGGCGGAGGGCTGATCCGGGCCTGCCCGGACCCCTTCGCCGGAGCCACCGCCGCCGACCCCGTTCCGAACCACAGCTACAAGGACTGACCCGTGGACACACACGAAATCACCGATCGTTTCCTGCGCCATTTCGAAGGCCGCGGCCACACGCGCGTGCCCAGCGCGCCGCTGATCCTCGACGACCCGAACCTGCTGTTCGTCAACGCCGGCATGGTGCAGTTCAAGCCGTACTTCCTCGGTGAGGCGCCGCCGCCGTACCCGCGCGCGACCTCCGTGCAGAAGTGCGTGCGCACGCCGGACATCGACGAGGTCGGCAAGACCACCCGGCACAACACGTTCTTCCAGATGGCCGGCAACTTCTCCTTCGGCGACTACTTCAAGGAAGGCGCCATCGAGGCGGCCTGGGAGCTGATCACCAAGCCCCAGAGCGAAGGCGGCTTCGGCCTCGACCCCGACCGCATCTGGGCGACCGTCTACAACGACGACTCCGAAGCGGCCGGCCTGTGGCGCAAGCTCACCGGCCTGCCCGGCGAGCGCATCCAGGCCCGCGACGGCAAGGACAACTACTGGGACATGGGCGTGCCCGGTCCCGGCGGCCCCTGCTCGGAGATCTACTACGACCGCGGCCCGGCGTACGGCCGCGAGGGCGGCCCGGTCGCCGACGAGGACCGCTACATCGAGATCTGGAACCTCGTCTTCATGCAGGACGTCCGCGGCGACCTGAGCCCCAAGCTCGGGCACGCGCCGATCGGCGAGCTGCCGAAGAAGAACATCGACACCGGCATGGGCGTCGAGCGTGTCGCGACGATCCTGCAGGGCGTCGAGAACGTCTACGAGACCGACCTCGTGCGCCCGGTCATCGGCCGCGCGGAGGAGTTCTCGGGCCGCCGCTACGGCAGCAACCACGCCGACGACGTCCGCTTCCGCGTCATCGCCGACCACGCCCGCACCGGCGTCATGCTGATCGGCGACGGCGTCACCCCGGGCAACGACGGCCGCGGCTACGTGCTGCGCCGCCTGCTGCGCCGCATCATCCGCTCCACGCGCCTGCTGGGCGTGCAGGAGCCGGTGCTGCAGGAGTTCGCGAAGGTCGTCCGCGACACCATGGGCCCGACCTACCCCGAGCTGGTCTCCGGCTTCGACCGCATCAACGAGGTCGTCCGGATCGAGGAGGAGGCCTTCCTCTCGACGCTCACCAGCGGCTCGCGCATCTTCGACATGGCGGCCGAGGAGACCAAGCGCGGCGGCGGCGACGTGCTGGCCGGCGACAAGGCCTTCCAGCTGCACGACACCTACGGCTTCCCGATCGACCTCACCCTCGAGATGGCGGCCGAGCAGGGCCTGACCGTCGACGAAGCGGGCTTCCGCACGCTCATGGACGAGCAGCGCAAGCGCGCGAAGGCGGACGCGGCGGCCCGCAAGACCGGCCACGGCGACCTCTCGGAGTACCGGAAGGTCCTGGAGCAGCACGGCGAGACCGAGTTCCTCGGCTACACCGACCTGCAGGCCGAGGCGAAGGTCGTCGCGCTGCTCGAAGACGGCCAGCCGGTGCGCAGCGTGTCGGCGGGCAAGAAGGCCGAGCTGGTCCTCGACCGGACGCCGTTCTACGCCGAGAGCGGTGGCCAGGTCGCCGACACCGGCGTGCTGCTGGGCGACGGCGTCGAGCTGAAGGTCCTGGACGTCCAGAAGATCGTGCCCGGCCTGTTCGTGCACCGCGTCGAGGTCGTCGACGGCGAGGTCGGCCTGGACACCAAGCTCACCGGTTCGGTCGACGCGCACCGCCGCCTGTCCATCGAGCGCTCGCACTCCGCGACGCACCTGGTGCACGCGGCCGTCCGCGGCGCGTACGGCAAGCGCGCGGCGCAGGCGGGTTCGCTGAACTCGCCTGGCCGCATGCGGTTCGACTTCACCACGCCCGGCTCGGTGTCGTCCGACGTGCTGACCGAGGTCGAGGAGGAGGTCAACGACTACCTCCAGACCAACGTCGAGGTGCAGAGCTACACCACGACCAAGGACAAGGCCCTCGAGCTCGGCGCGGTCGCGCTGTTCGGCGAGAAGTACGGCAACGACGTCCGCGTGGTCGACATGGGCGAGTACTCCCGCGAGCTCTGCGGCGGCACGCACGTCGACCGGATCGGCCAGCTCGGCCTGGTCAAGCTGGTCTCCGACGCCTCCATCGGCTCGGGCGTGCACCGCGTCGAGGCGCTCGTCGGCGGGGACGCGCTGAAGTACGTCCGCAAGGAGCAGCTGCTGGTCTCGCAGCTGGCGAACACCTTCAAGGTGCCGTCGGACCAGCTGCCGGGCCGCATCGAGGACGTCCTGACCCGGCTGAAGAACGCCGAGAAGGAGATCGCGCAGCTGAAGACCCAGCAGGTGCTGGGCTCGGCGGGCGCGCTGGTCGACAAGGCGCAGGACATCGGCGGCGTGACCGTCGTGGCCGAGGTCGTCCCGGACGTCGACGGCAACGGCCTGCGCGCGCTCGCCTCCGACATCCGCGGCCGGCTCGGCGCGCGGCCCGGCGTGGTGGCGCTGTTCTCGCCGTCCGGCGAGAAGCTGAGCTTCGTCGTCGCGACGACCAAGGCGGCCCAGGACAAGGGCATCGCCGCGGGAAAGCTCGTCCCGTCGTTCGCCGAGAAGATCGGCGGCCGGGGTGGCGGCAAGCCCGACATGGCCCAGGGTGGCGGCACGAACCCGGCCGGTGCGGCCGAGGCGGTCACCGCCCTGCGCTCGGCGATTGCCGGCATTGGTTAACCGCGGAAACCGCGGCCCGGACCGCCCCGGTGCGGGCGATCCGGGCCGCGGCCGCCGGCTCGGCGTGGACGTCGGATCCGTGCGGGTCGGGGTGGCACTGAGCGATCCGGCACCCATGCTCGCGTCGCCATTGGTTACCCTCTCCCGCGATGCGACCGACGACACTGACCTCGACCAGCTGGCCGCCCTCGTCACCGAGCACGAGGTGGTCGAGGTGATCGTGGGCCTGCCGAGAACGCTCGCCAACCGCCAGGGACCGGCGGCCGAGCTGGCGATCGCGTATTCTGAACGCCTGGCCGGGCGGATAGCGCCCGTGCCGGTCCGGCTGGGCGACGAGCGGCTGACCACGGTCACCGCATCCCGCATCCTCTCCCAGCGCGGGGTCAAAGGCCGCAAGCAGCGCGCGGTGGTCGACCAGGCCGCCGCCGTCGAGATCCTGCAGGCCTGGATCGACGCCGCCGCTGCGCACCGCGCCCGGGAGGGAGACCGATGAACGACGAGCAGCCCCCTCGCGGGCGCAGGCGACTCCGAGAGCCGGAGGCGGCCACCCCGCCGCCGTCCCGGCCCGCGCCGCGCCGCGCCGACCCGCGCCGCAGCCCCAGCGGGCAGCACGAGCTGCCGCCGCGCCGCGGGCAGGCACCCAGCGGCGAGTACGACCTGCCCCAGCCCACCCGCCGGGCCCGGCCCGCGGACCCGGCTGCCTACGACCCGCGCCGCGACGCGCCGCAGCCCGGCCGTCGCCGCCTCGAGCCGCCGGGCACCCTGCCGTCGGCCGATGCCGAACTCGACCCGCAGGAACGGCGGGGCGCCCCGGCCCGTGCCGTCCGCGCCCGCCACGGCCTCGACGAGGGCTCCGAGGTCGAGCAGCCGGCCCCGCGCCGTCGTCGCGCGGCTCCCGGCGAAGGCTCCGAGTTCGAGCAGCCGGCGCCGCGCCGGCGCCGCGGGGCTCCGCACCCCGACGAAAGTTCCGAGTTCGAGCAGCCGGCCCCGGGCCGCGGCGACCCCGACGAGGCCGGCCGTCGGCGTGCCCTGCCCGAGCGCATCGAGCCGGCGCCCCCGCGCCGCCGCCGCGCCGAGGCCGATGAGCCCGCACGGCGCCGTCGCCCGGACGCCGACGAGCTCACCCGAAGCCGCGCCGAGGCCGACGAACCGCCGCCGGGCCGCCGTGGAACGGGGGAGGGCCGGCGCCGGTCCGCCCCCGAGGCGCCCGAGGCCACCGAATCGCGACGGCGCCGCGCGGCGCTGGAACCCGACGCCGAACCGCCCGCCCGGCGGCCCGCCCAGCCGGGTGACCGCTCCGCAGGCGTGCCCGAACCCGGTGCCGAGCCGCGGCGCCGCCGTCCGCCGGCCCCGCCGGTGCGCGAGGAACCGCCCACCGACGTCCTGCCCGCGCTGGCGCCGCCGCCCCCGGCCGAGCCGCCCCGCGCGCCGCAGGAGGAGTCCGCGCCCTTCGCCGAGGAAGACGAGTACGCGGACTACGACGAGTACGACGAGTACGAGGAATACGACGAGTCGGAGTACGACGACTACGACGACTACGACGAAGAGCCGGCGAAGCCGCGGAAGAAGGGCAAGCGCGCCCTGGGCTGGGTCGCCGCCATCGCGGTGATCGCCCTGCTCGCGGGCGGTGCCTGGTACGGCTTCAACAAGGTCTTCGGCTACGACGACTTCGAGGGCGCCGGCAACGAAGACGTGCTGTTCCAGGTCGAGGACGGCGACTCGACGTCGGCGATCGGCGCGAAGCTCACCTCGGCGGGCATCGTGGCCAGCGGCAAGGCGTTCGTGAAGGCCGGCGAGGGCAACCCGAAGCTCGCCCGGATCCAGCACGGCTTCTACGTGATGAAGTCGCACATGTCCGGGGCCAGCGCGGTCGACCGGATCACCGCGCCCGCCTCACGCGTCGGGCAGCTGGAGATCCGGCCGTACACGCAGTTCGACGACATCACCCAGCCCGACGGCAAGGTCACGCCCGGCGTGTACAGCCTGATGGCGAAGGCGTCCTGCGCGCAGCTCAACGGCAAGAGCACCTGCATCACGGCGGACGACCTGCGCAAGGCCGTCGACGCGGCGGACCTGAAGCAGCTCGGCGTGCCGGACTGGGCGATCGAGCCGGCGAACAAGGCCGACCGCAAGGACCGCAGGCTGGAAGGCCTGATCGCGCCGGGGCTCTACGACGTCAAACCCGGCTCCAGCGCGCAGGACATCCTCGGGCAGCTGGTCCGCAGCTCGACCGAGGCGATCCAGAACGCCGGGCTCAGCCCGCAGTCGACCGGCCCCGGCGTGACGCCGTACCAGACGCTGATCATCGCGTCGATCATCGAGCGTGAGGCGGTGAAGGCCGACTTCGGCAAGCTGTCGCGGGTCATCTACAACCGGCTGAAGGAGGACATGCGGCTGCAGATGGACTCCACGGTCAACTACGTGCTGGACCGGCCGACGCTGCTGACCAACGAAGGCGACCGCGCGAAGGCCGGTGCGTACAACACGTACAAGAACACCGGGCTGCCGCCGACGCCGATCGCGGTGCCGAGCGCGGACGCGATCCAGGCCGCGGTGAAACCGCCGGCCGGGGAGTGGTTGTACTTCGTCAAGTGCGAGAAGAACGGCCTCTCGTGCTTCGGTGTCACCAACGACGACCAGAACCGCAACCGTGAGCTGGCCAGGCAACGCGGTGTCATCTGAGCCACGCAAGGCCGCCGTGCTGGGCAAGCCGGTGGCGCACTCGCTGTCCCCGGTGCTGCACGGCGCCGCGTTCGCCGCGCTCGGCCTGACCGGCTGGACGTACGAGCGGATCGAGACGAGCGCCGAGGAACTCCCGGCGCTGGTCGACGGCCTCGGCCCCGAGTGGGCCGGGTTTTCGGTCACCATGCCGGGCAAGCGCGCGGCACTGGACCACGCGGCCGAGGTGACACCGCGCGCGGCCGCCGTCGGCGCGGCGAACACGCTCGTCCGCACCGCCCGCGGCTGGCTCGCGGACTGCACCGACGTCGAAGGCGTCACCGGGGCGCTGCGGGCCGCGGGCGGCTACGAGCCGTCCCCGGCGGACACGGCGGTGGTGCTCGGCGCGGGCGGGACCGCGGCGGCGGCGGTCGTCGGGCTCGCCGCCCTCGGCGTCCGGCAGGTGCGCCTGGTCGTGCGCGAACCGGCCCGGGCCGGGGAAACCCTCGACGCGGCGAAGCGGGCCGCGCTCGACGTCGAGGTCCTGCGCTGGGCCGAAACCGACTTCGCGGCCCTGGGGTCCGCGGCGGTGCTGGTGAACACCGTCCCGCCGGACGCGGTCGTCCCGCACGTCGCCGACCTGGCGCCGATCGCGCACGTCCTCGACGTCATCTACCACCCGTGGCCGACGCCGCTCGCCGAAGCGGTCGCGGCCCGCGGCGGGCGCCTGGCGACCGGGCTGGACATGCTGCTGCACCAGGCGTTCGGCCAGGCCGAGCACTTCACCGGCCGCCCGGCCCCGCGGGCGGCGATGCGGGACGCGCTGCGCGCCGCGACCGGCAACCTGCTGCCGCTGCCGATCGACTGAAAAAACCGGTTGCGCGCGTTGATAATCTGGCCGACTGCCTTTCTGAAGGGGGTCTACCGGAATGACCAGCCAAGAAGCGTTGAACGACGAAGAGGTCCAGAGTGCGTGGGTCGGTGAAGCGCCGAAGCTGAACTCCACCGTCACCCTCGCCGACTACGACCCGGAGTGGCCGCGGCTCTTCGAGCGCGAAGCCGAGCGGATCCGGGGCGTGCTGGGGGAGCGGGTGCTCGTGCTCGAGCACGTCGGCTCGACGTCGGTGCCGGGCCTGTGCGCGAAGCCGATCGTCGACATCCTCCTGGAAGTACCGGACTCCGACGACGAGGACGCCTACGTCCCCGCGCTGGAGGCGGTGGGCTACCGGCTCGTGATCCGCGAGCCGGACTGGGAGAAGCACCGCTGCTTCAAGGGCCCGGACACGAACATCAACCTGCACGTGTACTCACCGGGCAACGGCCAGACACCGCGCTACCGCCTCTTCCGCGACCGCCTGCGTTCGCACCCGGAAGAGCTGGCGCTGTACGCGGCGAAGAAGCGGGAACTGGCCGCGAAAACGTGGAAGTACATCCAGAACTACGCCGACGCCAAGACGGAGGTGGTCGAAGAGATCCTCGGCCGCGCGCGGGCCGAGCAGTACGACGGCCACAGCGAGGCCTACGCCGAGCACGCGGAGAAGTCGACCACCAACGCCCTCTACGACCGGCCGGCGATCCTCGACCTGGCCGGCGCCGTCGACGGGCGGCGCGTGCTCGACGTCGGCTGCGCGGCCGGGCACCTGAGCGCACTGCTGGCCGAGCGCGGCGCCGACGTGCTCGGCCTCGACTCGAGCGCGGGCATGATCACGGTGGCCCGCGAGAGGTTCGGCGACGTCGCCCGGTTCGAGGTCGCGGACATCGCCCGGCCGCTGGCCCTGCCGGACGCCTCGATCGACGTCGTGACGGCGTCGCTGGTGCTGCACTACCTGGCGGACTGGGGCCCGACGCTGGCCGAGTTCCGCCGGGTGCTCGTACCCGGTGGCGCGCTGGTGTTCTCGGTGCACCACCCGGGCGAGGACTGGCGCTGGTTCGAGAAGGAGAACTACTTCGAGCTGGAGCTGCTGGAGGACGAGTTCCCGCCGGGCAACGTGGTCCGCTTCTACCGGCGCCCGCTGAGCTGGACGTTCCAGGCGGTCCGTGACGCGGGCTTCGCGGTCGACCGCCTGGTGGAGCCGATGCCGGCCCCGGAGGCGGACGCCGTCGACCCGAAGTGGGCGGCGAACCTGAAGGCGAAGCCGCGGTTCCTGTACTTCCGGGCGGTCAGTCCCGCCTAGCGAGGTCGTGGATCAGGTCGACGATCTCCCGGCTGACCGGGCGGAACACCCGCAGCCGGGAGAGCGCGGCCAGCCGGGCCAGCAGCGGGACGCTGCGCTCGACCAGCATGCGGCTGCGTTTCGTGCCGGCCGAGCGGTCGTGGACCCAGAACAGGACCACGCCCATCTGGTAGAGCCAGAGCAGTTCCGGCAGCTGCGCCCGCAGTTCCGGGTCGAGCTTGACGTCGGAGCCCTCGACGACCTCGCGCAGGAGGCCGATCGAGGCTGCGCGGGCGGCCGAGGAGTCGTCGCTGAACGGGCTCAGCGGCGACTCCGGGTCGGCCGCGTTGACGAAGAACTGCGTGCCGAACCGGTGGTGGGGCTCGGCGACGTCGAGCCAGCACAGGAGCACCGCCTTGAGCCGGTCCGCGAAGCCGGCGCGCTCGGCCAGCAGCGGCCGGGCCGCCGCCAGGTGCTGCCGCGCGATCTCGTCGTAGAAGCCCTGGATCAGCTGTTCCTTGGACGAGAAGTAGTAGTAGGCGTTTCCGACGGAGACGCCCGCCTCGGCCGCGATCGCGCGCATCGTCGTGCGGTCGTAGCCGTTCTCGGTGAACAGCCGCATCGCGGTGGTGACGATCAGGGACCGCGTTTCCTCGCTCTTGGCCACGCGCTGCACGTTAGCGCCGCCGCTTTGAACGTGTTCAAGAGGGCTGCGTCACGTCGGCCGTTCACCTGCTGCTCACCCGGACGGCTGATTTCCGGCATAGGGTGACCGCCGTGAAACGCATCGCCGCCGGCCTGTCGATCGCCGCGCTCGTCGCTTTGTCCGTGCCCGCCACCGCGTCCGCGAGCTTCGGGCAGAATGTCCGCTTCGCGACCTTCAACGCTTCGCTGAACCGGGCGGCCGCCGGCCAGCTCGTCACCGACCTCTCGACGCCGGGCAACGCCCAGGCGCAGGAGGTCGCCGAGGTCATCCAGCGCAACCGCGCGGACGTCCAGCTGGTCAACGAGTTCGACTACGTGCCGGGCAACGCGGCCGCGGACCTGTTCCGGAAGAACTACCTGGCGATCGGCCAGCACGGCGCGAAGCCCATCGACTACCCGTACGCCTACACCGCGCCGGTCAACACGGGCGTGCCCACCGGCTTCGACCTCGACCGCAGCGGCACGGTCGGCGGCGGCAACGACGCGCAGGGCTTCGGCGCCTTCGAGGGCCAGTACGGGCTGCTCGTGCTGTCGAAGTACCCGATCGACCTCGCGCACGTCCGGACGTTCCAGCAGTTCCTGTGGAAGGACATGCCGGGCGCGCTGCTGCCCGACGACCCGGCCACGCCGGCGCCGCACGACTGGTACACCCCCGCCGAGCTGGCGATCCTGCGGCTGTCGTCGAAGTCGCACTGGGACCTGCCGCTGAAGATCGGCCGCTCGACCGTGCACTTCCTGGTCTCGCACCCGACGCCGCCGAGCTTCGACGGCCCCGAGGACCGCAACGGCACCCGCAACCACGACGAGATCCGCTTCTGGGCCGACTACGTCACCCCGGGTAAGGGCGGCTACATCTACGACGACCACGGCCACCGCGGTGGCCTGGGCGCGTCGGAGCGCTTCGTGATCGCGGGCGACAACAACTCCGACCCCCTGGACGGCGACAGCGTCCCCGGCGCGATCGAGCAGCTGCTGGACGCGCGGCGCGTCGTCGAGACCTACCCGGGCAGCCGGGGCGCGGTGCTCGCCGCGCAGGCCCAGGGCGGCGCGAACGTCGGCCAGAAGAGCGACCCGTACTTCGACACCGGCGACTTCAACGACGTCGCGCCCGGCAACCTGCGGACGGACTACGTGCTGCCGTCGAAGGGCCTGCTGCCCTGGCACGCCGAGGTGTTCTGGCCGGTGCCGTCCGACCCGCTGGCCCGGCTGAACGACGCCTCCGACCACCACCTGGTCCGGGTGGACGTGTTCGTCGGGCTACGGTGAGGCCATGCGCATCGCGATTCTCGACGACTACCAGAACGTCGCCCTCACCTTCGGCGACTGGGACTCGCTGAAGGCCGACATCACGGTCTTCACCGAGCCGCTCACCGACGTCGTCAAGCAGCTGCAGGGCTTCGAATGCGTCGTCGCGATGCGCGAGCGCACCCGGTTCCCGGCCGAGGTGCTCGACGCCCTCCCCGACCTGAAGCTGCTGGTCAGCACGGGCAAGCGCAACGCGGCCGTCGACGTGGCGGCCGCGCGGCGCAACGGCGTCGTCGTGTCCGCCACCGGGTACATCGGGGAGCCGACGGCCGAGCACACCTGGGCGCTGATCCTCGCGGCGTCGCGGAACCTGCCGCAGGAGTTCCGGTCCATGCGCGAGGGCGGCTGGCAGACGGGTGTCGGCACCATGCTGCACGGCAAGACGCTCGGCCTGCTCGGCCTCGGCAGGCTCGGCGCGGGCGCGGCGAAGATCGGGCAGGTCTTCGGGATGGAGACGATCGCCTGGAGCCAGAACCTGACGCAGGAGAAGGCCGGCCCGCACGGCGTCACCGCGGTGACCAAGGAGGAGCTGTTCGCGCGCTCGGACGTGCTGTCGGTGCACCTGGTGCTCGGTGAGCGCACCCGCGGCCTGGTCGGGGCGGCGGAGCTGGCGGCGATGAAGCCGACGGCGTTGCTGGTGAACACTTCGCGCGGCCCGATCGTCGACGAGGCGGCGTTGGTGGACGCCCTGCGGCGCAAGGAGATCCGCGCCGCCGCGCTGGACGTCTACGACACCGAGCCGTTCCCCGCCGACCATCCACTGAGGACACTCGACAACGCGGTCCTGACGCCGCACATCGGCTTCGTCACCCGGGAGGTCTACGAGATCTTCTACGGCGACGCGGTCGAGGACATCGCGGCCTACCAGGCGGGGTCACCGATCCGCGTCATGGAGGGGTGAAGGTGTGCGGCCCGCCGGGGCCCGAGGTCCCCGCACCGGCCCTGCGGCGGGCCTGCACCCTTAGATGACACCACCGGCGCCCCGGCGGCGGCAGGGTCTTTGGACCCTGCCGCCGGGGGCCGTTCGGCTGATCGGCCTGCCGCGGCTGGTCGTGAGTGAGAAACCGTGTTCTAACCCGGTTTTTCACTCACGAGGTGCCGCGGGAGCCCAGTTCGGCGAGGACGGCGTCGGTGTAGCGCGGCCAGACCTCGGCGGCCCACGGGCCGAAGGCGCGGTCGGTCAGCGCGACGCAGGCCGCGCCCGCGTCCGGGTCGACCCAGAGGAACGTGCCCGACTGGCCGAAGTGGCCGAAGGTCCGCGGTGAGCTGTTCGCGCCCGTCCAGTGCGGGCTCTTGTGGTCGCGGAGCTCGAAGCCGAGGCCCCAGTCGTTGGGCTTCTGGTGGCCGAAGCCGGGCAGCACGCCGGACAGGCCGGGGAACACCACGTTCGTCGCCTCCGCGACCGTGGCCGGGTCGAGCAGCTTCGGGGCCTGGAGCTCGGCCGCGAACGCCACCAGGTCGTCCACAGTGGACACCGCACCGGCCGCGGGCGAGCCCTCCAGCGCGGTCGACGTCATGCCGAGCGGGGTGAACAGCGCCTCGGCCTGGTACTGCGCGAAGGGGATGCCGGAGTGCTCGGTGAGCGCGTCGGCCAGCTGCTCGAACCCGGCGTTGGAGTACAGCCGCCGCGTGCCCGGCTCGGCCATCGCCTTGTGCGCGTCGAAGGCGAGGCCGGAGGTGTGGGCCAGCAGGTGCCGCACGGTCGAGCCCGCGGGCCCGGCCGGGGTGTCCAGCTCGACGACGCCCTCCTCGACCGCGATCAACGCGGCGTAGGCGGTCAGCGGCTTCGAGACCGAGGCCAGCCGGAACTTCCGCGCGGTGTCGCCGTGGGCGCCGAGCACGGCACCACCGGCGGACACCACGGCCGTCGCGGCGTTGTCCACCGGCCACTCGTCGATCAGGCGCACGCTCTCCATGCGTCCACCCTACGAAACGAAGGCCCCCGCACCGGTGTCGGGGACCGGTGCGGAGGCCTTCGCGGGTTTCGTCAGGCGTCGAGGTCGGTGGCGACCAGCTGGGCGACCGCTTCCACGGCCTCCTCGGCGCCCTCGCCCTCGGCGCTGATGATGACCTCGTCGCCGTAGCCGGCGGCCAGCGTCATCAGGTTGAGCACGCTGCCGGCGGCCACCGGGTTCCCGCCGGCCTTGGCGATCTGCACCGCGACGGGCTGCGCCGCGGCCGCCTTCGCCACCAGCGCGGCCGGCCGGGCGTGCAGCCCCACCTTGCTGGCCACGGCGACGCGTTTCTCCGGCATGTTCGTCCTCTCCCTACTGGTTTACGTCGGTTCGGATGTTACTTCGCGGCCGTCCGGTCGAGGTCCGCCTCGATCGAGTCGTCCTCGCGGCCCGGCGTGCGCAGGTTCCACTTCGTGATGACGATCCGGAACACGAAGTAGTAGATCACGCCGAAGACCAGCCCGATCGGGATGAGCAGCCACGCCTTGTGCGCGGTGTCCAGGCTGGAGTTGAGCAGGAAGTCGATCGCGCCACCGGAGAACGAGAAGCCGAGGTGGATGTCCAGGGCGTTGACCAGCGCCAGCGAAAGGCCGGTCATGATCGCGTGGAAGATGTACAACGGCCACGCCACGAACATGAACGAGAACTCGATCGGCTCGGTCACGCCGGTGATGAAGGAGGTCAGCGCGGCCGCGATCATCACACCGCCGACGACCTTCTTCTGCGCCGGGCGCGCGGTCTGCCAGATCGCCAGCGCCGCCGCGGGCAGGGCGAACATGAAGATCGGGAAGAACCCGGTCATGAAGATGCCCGAGCCCTGCACGTGGTTGAAGAAGTTGGTCAGGTCGCCGCCGTTGAAGATGAACCACACCGGGACGTTCAGCAGCTGGTGCAGACCGACCGGGATGAGCAGCCGGTTGAAGAAGCCGTAGATGCCGCCGCCGACGACCGGGGCGCCGACGATCGCCTCGCCGAGGTTCTGGATGCCCGCGTCGACGAACTTGAAGACCAGGCCGAAGACCACGCCCAGGATGATCATCGCGAACGCGGTGATGATCGGCACGAACCGGCGGCCGCCGAAGAACGCCAGCCACGCGGGCAGCTTGATGCGGTGGTACCGCTGCCACAGCAGCGCCGCCACGATGCCGGACACGATGCCGGTCAGCACGCTGTAGGGCCAGTGCAGGGGCGAACCGTCCCAGCTCGGCTTGTAGCCGGTCTGGCTGCTGATCGGCGCGATCGCCTGGATCACGCGGTTGAAGACGACCCAGCCGACGGCCGCGGCCACCGCGGTCGAGCCGTCGCCCTTGCGGGCGAAGCCGACCGCGATGCCGATCGCGAACAGCAGCGGCAGCCAGTCGAAGAGCGCGTTGCCCGCCGCGCCGATGACGGCGGCGACCTTGTCCCAGCCCAGCCCGGTCTTGCCGAGAATGTCGTCCTGGCCGAACCGGTTCAGCAGACCGGCCGCCGGGAGCGTGGCGATGGGGAGCATGAGGCTGCGGCCGAAGCGCTGCAGGCCGGCGAGACCTCCGCCGCCCTTGCTCTTCGCCCCCTCCGCGGTGGTGGAGCTCATCTGGATCCTCCATAGTGGGGTGGTTGACCGGGTTCCGGGGTGTTCCGGTCCAACTGCATGGTCACCTGGTAGTGATCTCCCCGGTACCAGGACGTGATGTCTTCGATGGGGTCGCCGTTCGCGCTGGAGACCCGCCGGAACACGAGCAGCGGGCTGCCGGCGCGCATGCCGAGCAGCCGGGCCGTCTCGCGGTCCGCGCCTTCGGCCCAGACCGTCTGCCACGCCTGGTCGGGACGCACGCCGTACGTCTCGGCCAGCTGCGCGTAGATCGACTGGGTCAGGTCGAGCCCGAGCAGGCCGGGAGCCCGGCCCGCGTGGTACCAGCCGCGCTCGACGGCCAGTGGCACGCCGTCGGCGTGCCGCAGGCGCACCAGGTGGTGCGCCGGAGCGCCCTCGGCCAGGCCGAGCGCGTGTGCCGAGGCGGTGGGCGGCACCTCGGTGGCCGCGGAGACCACCTCGGTCGTCGGGGTCAGCCCCCGCCTCCGCATGTCGTCGGTGAACGACATCAGGTAGAGCTGCAGCTCCATCCGCCGGGCCGCGGTGAACGTACCTTTCCCGCGGACCCGGGCGAGCAGGCCCTCCTCGACCAGCTTGCCGATCGCCGAGCGGACCGTGAGCCGCGACACGCCGTAGCGCTGGGCCAGGTCGCGTTCCGACGGGATCGGCGCACCCGGCGGGAGCTCGCGCTCCACCGTGCGGCGGAGGATTTCCCGCAGCTGGGCGTGCTTGGGCGTGGGCCCGTTGACAACCTTGTCGGGCGGCGGGACGTGCGCGGCCGCGCTCATCGGCGTCACCCTCCTCGTTCTCGCGTCACCGGGGACCGGTGCTCGCGCCCGGGCCGGAACATTGGTACGTTCCGGTCTAGACCAATGATCTGATGGGGCAGGATGCTCCGCCGCGCGGACGGGTGTCAACCACCGTTATCCGTTCGTGGCCCACGGCGGGGTGCAAGCGGGCGAACGGCGTAGTACAGGTGGACACGCGGTGCGCGTCAGGTTGGGAACAAACAGTGATCAAGGAGACCGCGATGGCGGATGACAGGCCCGAAAAGATCCTCGCCGCACTCGGCGGCACGGAGAACCTCACGGAGATCGAGGGCTGCATCACGCGGCTGCGCTGCGAGGTCGAGGACATGAGCCTCGTCGACGAGGGCGCGCTCAAGAAGGCCGGCGCGATGGGCGTGGTCAAGATGGGGTCGACGGCCCTGCAGGTGATCGTCGGGCCGGAGGCGGACACCATCGCCAGCGACATCGAGGACCTGCTGTGACGTCGGACATCCTCAGCCCGGTCGCCGGGCGCGTGGTGCCGATCACCGAGGTCCCCGACCCGGTGTTCGCGGAGGCCATGGTGGGGCCGGGCATTGCGGTGCAGCCGTCGGGCGGGCGCTCGGACGCGGTGGCGCCGGTCGACGGCACGGTCGCGACGCTGCACCCGCACGCGTACGTCATCGCGACCGAGGACGGCAAGGCCGTGCTGGTCCACCTGGGCATCGACACGGTCAAGGAGAAGGGCGAGGGCTTCACGCTGCACGTCGTCAAGGGCGAGCAGGTGCGGGCCGGCCAGCCGGTCGTCAGCTGGGACCCCGAGGCGGTGACCGCGGCGGGCTACTCGGCGATCGTCCCGGTCGTCGCGCTGGACGCCGCGGCGGAGGTTTTGTCCGGTTTGGACACCGAGCGGGACGTCACCGCCGGCGAGAAGCTCTTCGCCTGGGACGCCTGAGTTCTTTCTGTCACACGAAGGGCCCTTGGGACGAATTGTCCACAAGGGCCCTTCGCGTGCGCCCGGCTCGTCAGCCGGTCACGACCTTCCCGTTCTCGACCTTGACCGGCACGCTCGGCAGCGGCTTGTTCGCCGGGCCCTGCTTGACCTCGCCGGTGAGCGCGTTGAACACCGAACCGTGGCACGGGCAGACCAGGTCGGCGCCCTTCGGCGTCACCGTGCAGCCCTGGTGCGTGCACACGGCGCTGAACGCGGCGCAGGCCGACTCGGACGTCCGGGCCACGATCACGTCGGAGCCGTCCGGGGCCTTCGCGGCCTTCGCCTGCCCGACCGGGACCTCGGCGAGCGCGACCAGCGGCGTTCCGGCGGCGATCGGGGCCTGCGCGGTGCCCGATTTGCCGTTCTGTTCCGACGAGCAGGCGGTGAGGGCGACGGCGCCGACGGCGGCACCGGCGACGGCGGCACCGGTGGACAGGACGGTGCGGCGGGAGTGCAGTTCGGCTGTCATGACCTAAGGAACGAGATCGCCACCCGTTCGGTTCAATTTCCGGTGAACCCGATCGGCCCCTGCCTCGTGTATGTACCGGAGTGGGTGTGGAGTGGAGGAACGATCATGGTGAATTGGGTTCTGCGCATCGTCGTGGCGGCCGCGTTGCTCGGCTCGGCGGGCGTGCACTACTTCTTGTGGACACAGGACTACCCGGGCCTCACCGGCACGCTGTTCCTGCTCGACGCGATCGCCGGGCTGGTGCTGGCGATCGCGGTGCTGGCCTGGCGGCACTGGCTGCCCGCGCTGGGCGCGTTCGGCTTCGGGGCGCTGACGCTCGGCGCGTACGTGCTCGCCGCGACGGTCGGGTTCCTGGGGAACCACGACCAGTTCAACAGCCAGCCGGAGTACTGGGGCGTCATCACGGAGGCGGTCTGCATCGTGGGTGGCCTGGCCCTGCTGTTCCTGAGGGACCGGCGCCGCGTCGCGGCCTGAGTTCGTGGGAGAAGTCGCCGAAGAGGCACTCATGCGGGCGCTGCACGAGGAGCACGCGGCCGCGCTGTGGTCCTACGCGCTGCACCTGACCTCCGGCGACCGGATCCGGGCCGAGGACGTCGTCCAGGAGACGCTGCTGCGGGCCTGGCGGTCGCCGGCGGTGCTGGACCAGTCGCAGGGCTCGGCGCGGGCGTGGCTGTTCACGGTCGCCCGGCGGATCGCGATCGACGGCTGGCGGTCGGCGTCGGCCCGGTCGGAGGTGACGACCGACCGGCCGCCGGACCGCGTGGTCGCCGACGGCACCGACCGCGCGGTGCAGGGCTGGCTGGTCGCCGAGGCGCTGGCCGAGCTGTCGGAACGGCACCGCGAGGTGCTGCTGCTGTGCTACTTCCATGGCTATTCGGTCGCCGACGCGGCGCTGAAGCTGGGGGTGGCCGAAGGGACGGTCAAGTCGCGCACGCACTACGCGTTGCGCGCACTGCGCCTGGTGCTCGAAGAGAGGGGAGTGACCCAGTGAGCGAGGATCCGTTCGCGACGTTCGACGCCGCGTACGTGCTGGGGGCGCTCGCCCCCGAGGACCGGCAGCGGTTCGAGGAGCACCTGCGCACGTGCGACCGCTGCGCGGCGTCGGTGCGCGAGCTGGCGGGGCTGCCCGGGCTGCTGGCCAGGGTGGACACGCCGGCGTCGCTGCCCGACCCCGGCCCGCCCCCGCCGGACCTGCTGCCGGCGGTGCTCCGGCGGGTGCGGCGCGGCCGCCGGCTCCGGCTGGCGGTGACGTCCGGCTCGGCCGCGGTCGCGGTGGCGGCCTGCGTCGCGCTGGGCGTGGTGGCCTCGGCGCCGCCGCCGGCGCCGCCGCCCGGGGTGGCGATGACGGCGCTGGGCGAGTTCCCGGTCCGCGCGGACGCCCGCCTGGCGGCGTTCGCCTGGGGCACGCAGGTCGACATGTCGTGCAGCTACACGGGCCGGCTCAGCGGCGGCGAGTACCTCCTGGTGGCGATCTCCCGGTCCGGGACGGAGACGCAGCTCGCGACCTGGAAGGCGGTCCCGGACAACACGGCCCGCCTGTCGATCGGCACGGCCCTGCGGCAGCCGGACCTGGCGGCACTGGAAGTCCGCCTGGCCAACGGCCCGGCCCTGCTCCGCCTGACGCTGTGAAGCCGGTGGCTCATCCGGGCCGCAGGGGGTCCCGGATGAGCCACCACCCGTGATCGGAGAGCCGACACGCGTGATTGAGGAGTCGACACGGGCATGGACGCCGTGTCGACCCTCCAATCACGCGAGTCACGCTTCCAATCACGCGAGTTACGCTTCCAATCACGTGAGATGCGCCTCCAATCACGTGAGATGCGCCTTCGGACACGCGAGCCGCCCTCCGGGGATGCGGAGTGACCGGAGGCATGTCCCGGCCCGGACCGCACCCGTGACAGGATTGAGCCCATGTTGCGCTGGATCACCGCAGGTGAATCGCACGGACCCGCGCTGGCCGCCGTGCTCGAAGGCATGCCCGCGGGCGTCGCCGTCACCACCGCCGACGTCACCGAACAGCTGGCCCGGCGCCGCCTCGGCTTCGGCCGCAGCCCGCGGATGGGCTTCGAGACCGACCACATCGAGTTCCTCGGCGGCGTCCGCCACGGCCTGACCCAGGGCGGCCCGGTCGCGGTGCACATCGAGAACGCCGAGTGGCCCAAGTGGGAGCAGGTCATGGCGGCCGACCCGGTCGACCCGCAGATCCTCGACGGCCTCGCGCGCAACGAACCGCTCACCCGGCCCCGCCCCGGCCACGCCGACCTGCCCGGCATGCAGAAGTACGGCTTCGACGAGGCCCGGCCCGTCCTGGAGCGCGCGAGTGCCCGCGAGACGGCGTCGCGGACCGCGCTCGGCACCGTCGCCCGCAACTTCCTCCAGCAGCTGCTCGGCGTCGAGATCCTCAGCCACGTCGTCTCGATCGGCGGCGCCGACGCGCCCGAGGGCCCGCTCCCGCAGCCGGGTGACCTGGCCGCCATCGACGAGAGTCCGGTGCGCTCCTTCAGCCAGGAGGGCACCGACGCCATGGTCGCCGAGGTCGACGCCGTCCGCAAAGCCGGCGACACCGTCGGCGGCGTGATCGAGGTCCTCGCCTACGGCCTCCCGCCGGGCCTCGGCTCCCACGTCCACTGGGACCGCCGCCTCGACGCGCGGCTGGCCGGCGCGCTGATGGGCGTCCAGGCGATGAAGGGCGTCGAGGTCGGCGACGGCTTCACGACCGCGCGCCGCTGGGGCAGCCAGGCGCACGACGAGATCGACCGCGGCACCGGCCCGGTCGGCGTCACCCGCCGGTCCAACCGCGCGGGCGGCCTCGAAGGCGGCATCACCAACGGCGAGCCGCTGCGCGTGCGGGTGGCCATGAAGCCGATCTCGACCGTCCCCAAAGCACTGTCCACAGTAGACGTCAAGACGGGCGAGCCCGCGGTCGCGATCCACCAGCGGTCGGACGTCTGCGCGGTGCCGCGCGCGGGTGTCGTGCTGGAGTCCGTGGTGGCGTTGATCCTCGCCGACGCCGCGCTCGAGAAGTTCGGCGGCGACTCGCTCGCCGAGAGCAAGCGCAACGCCGAGGCGTACCTCAAGGCCCTCGAGGAGCGGTGGTGAGTCCTCGCGCGGTGGTCGTCGGCCCGCCCGGCTCGGGCAAGAGCACGGTCGGGCCGCTGCTCGCCGAGGCGCTCGGCGTCGCGTTCCGCGACAGCGACGACGACATCGTCGCGCGCGCCGGGCGCAGCATCTCCGACATCTTCGCCGAGGACGGCGAACCCGCTTTCCGCGCGCTGGAAGAAGCAGCGGTCGCCACGGCGCTGGCCGAGCACGAGGGCGTGCTCTCCCTCGGCGGCGGCGCCCCGCTCACGCCCGGCACCCGGGCGCGCCTGGCCGAGCACACCGTCGTGTTCCTCAATGTCGGCCTCGCGGCGGGTGTGCAGCGCACCGGCCTGTCGAGCGCGCGGCCGCTGCTGGCCGGGGTGAACCCCCGCGCCACCTTCAAGAAACTGCTCGACGAGCGGGTGCCCGTCTACCGCGAGGTCGCCACCGTCGAGATCGTCACCGACGACCGGACGCCCGCCGAGATCGTCGCGCACCTCGTGGCGGAGCTCGCCGCGCCCGCCGAAGCCAAGGAGTGAGTCACCCCCGTGTCTGAAAAGGCGCAGTCCGATCCGGCGCGCATTCACGTCGCCACCGCCCAGCCCTACGACGTCGTGGTCGGCCGCGGCCTGCTCGGCGACCTCGTCGAGCACCTGGCCGACGCCTCGAAGATCGCGCTGATCCACCCGCCAACGCTGACCACCACGGCCGAGGCCATCCGCGACGAGCTGAACGCGGCCGGCCTCGACGCCCACCGCGTCGAGATCCCGGACGCCGAGGACGGCAAGGCGCTCACCGTCGCGGGCTTCTGCTGGGAGGTGCTCGGCCGGATCGGGCTGGACCGCCGCGGCGCCGTGGTCGGCCTCGGCGGCGGGGCCGTCACCGACCTCGCCGGGTTCGTCGCGGGCACGTGGATGCGCGGGGTCCGGCTGGTCAACGTGCCGACGACGCTGCTCGGCATGGTCGACGCCTCGGTCGGCGGCAAGACCGGCATCAACACCGACGCCGGCAAGAACCTCGTCGGCGTGTTCCACGAGCCGAGCGCGGTGTTCGTCGACCTCGCGACCCTGGAGACGCTGCCGCCGAACGAGCTCGTCGCCGGCATGGCCGAGGTCGTCAAGACCGGCTTCATCGCCGACCCGCGGATCCTCGAGCTGATCGAGGCCGACCCGGCCGCCGCGCTCGACGCGACCGGCGACGTCCTGGCCGAGCTGGTGCGGCGGTCGATCCAGGTGAAGGCCGACGTCGTCGCCGCCGACCTGCGCGAGTCCGACCTGCGCGAGATCCTCAACTACGGCCACACCCTCGGCCACGCCATCGAGCGCCGCGAGCGGTACCGGTGGCGCCACGGCGCCGCGGTCAGCGTCGGCCTGGTGTTCGCCGCCGAGCTGGCGCGGCTGGCCGGGCGGCTCGACGACGCCACGGCCGAGCGCCACGCGGCGGTGCTCAAGCTGCTCGGCCTGCCGACGACGTACGACGCCGACGCGCTGCCGCAGCTGCTGGAAACCATGAAGGGCGACAAGAAGACCCGCTCCGGGGCGCTGCGGTTCGTCGTCCTCGACGCGCTCGCCAAGCCCGGCAGGCTGGAGGGCCCGGACCCGGCGCTGCTCGCGGCCGCGTACTCGGCGATCTCGGCGGAACCGGCGTCCGGGAGCGTGCTGCTGTGAAGGCGTTCGTGTTCAACGGCCCGAACCTCGGCCGGCTCGGCAAGCGCGAGCCGTCGGTCTACGGCTCGACCACGCACGACGACCTCGTGGCGCTGTGCGTGCGCGCGGGCGAAGAACTCGGCATCGAGGTCGAGGTCCGGCAGACCGACCACGAGGGCGAGCTGGTCGGCTGGCTGCACGAAGCGGCCGACGGCGGCAACCCGGTGGTCCTCAACGCCGGCGCGTGGACGCACTACTCGATCGCGGTGCGCGACGCCGCGGCGCAGCTGAGCGCGCCGCTGATCGAGCTGCACATCTCGAACGTGCACAAGCGGGAGGCGTTCCGGCACCACAGCGTGCTCTCGGACATCGCGACGGCGGTGATCGCGGGGCTCGGCGTGGACGGCTACCCGCTCGCCCTGCGCTGGCTCGCCACCCACGCGGGATGACGCTGCTCACGACGCCCCGGCTGACGCTGCGGCCACTGACCGAGGCGGACCGCGAAGCCGTGGTGAAGGTGTTCGCCGACCCCGAGATGAGCCGGTACTTCGCGGCGGACTTCTCCGACCCGGCCGCGGCGAACGCGATGGTGGACCACCGCCTGGCCTACCGCGGCCCGGCGGGTCAGGGCCACTGGGTGATCGAGCGCGACGGCGCGGTGATCGGCGTCGCGCACCTGCGGCCGTCGTCGGAACTGCCGGGCGGGGTGCCCGAGCTGGGTTACTACGTGGCGAGCGCGCACGCGGGGCAGGGGCTGGCGACCGAGGCCGCCGGCGCGCTGCTGGACCACGGGCTCGGCACGCTTGGCCTCCCGGCGGTGTGGGCGCTGGTCCACGAGCAGAACGCGGCGAGCCGGGCGGTGGCGGCCCGCCTGGGTTTCCTCGACGTCGGCAGCGGCGTGCACTACGGCGACCTGCACCGCGTGCTGGTGGCGCTGCCGACGGCGCACGGGCGGCCGCACCACATCGAGCTGTGGGTGCCGGACCTGGCCGAAGCTTCGCGAAGCTGGGGGTGGCTGCTCGGCGAGCTCGGCTGGCGCGAGTTCCAGCGCTGGCCGGCCGGAGTCAGCTGGCGGCTGGGCGGGACGTACCTGGTGGCCGAGGAGTCACCGGCACTGAGCGCGCGGGACCACGAGCGCACCCGGCCGGGGTTGAACCACCTGGCGCTGCACGTGGGAACGCGGGCTCGCGTCGACGACCTGGCGGCCAGCGCTCTCGCCCACGGCTGGCGGCCGCTGTTCGCGGATCGGTACCCGCACGCGGGCGGGGAGAGGCACTACGCGGCGTACCTGGAGAACGGGGCCGGGTTCGAGGTCGAGCTGGTCGCGGTGGAGGGACCGGCCGCGGACGCGTGACCCGGCCCGGGTGAAGCGCCCCAATGTGGCGTTCGGTGCGTTGGACGCACCCAATGTGGCGTTCGGTGCGTTGGACGCACCCAATGTGGCGTTCGGTGCGTTGAGCGCACCCAACGCCACATTGGGGCGCTCGAGCCGAGGCCGTGAGCCCGGGCGTGGCGACCGCGATCGGGGGACCTCGATCGGGCAAGTGGCCGCCCGGCCGGGTGAAGCTTCTCGCTACACTCCGGTGTCGTGCACCCGTTTCGTCGTGGGGGTCGGCGGCCCGCTCGTGCCTTCTTCGCCAGCCTGGTGGCGGGAGTCCTCCTCGCCGGCTGCACCCAGGGTTACGCCCAGCCGCAGGCTTCGGGCGACCAGGCGGCGATCGGGGGCGGGAAGACCGCCGCGCCGCCGCGGCCCACCGATGTCAAGCTCGCTTCGGGTGACCCCCGGCAGAGTGGCGGTGTCATCGCCGCCGGTGGGGCCGATGCCGTCTACAACTACGGGCCGTCCGTGATGCTCGACCGGGGGCAGACGCGGATGTGGTGGTGCAGCCAGTACGGCGGGGCCGGGCCGGCCGGGGACGACATCCTCTACGCGCAGGCCCAGTCCTTCGACGGGCCGTTCACCGGACCGGGTGGCGGGATCCCGGCCGCCGTGTTCTCCGGCGCGCCCGGGCAGTTCGACGGCATGCACACCTGCGACCCGTCGGTGCTCCGCGTCGGCTCGACCTACTACCTCTACTACACCGGCGCCGCCGGGGACCACGCGCTCGGCAACGCCATCGGGCTCGCCACCAGCCCCGACGGGATCCACTGGACCCGCGCGGCCGGCGGGCGGCCGATCCTCGGGCCGTCGCACGACGTGCACCGCGCGAACGTCTACGGCGCGGGCCAGCCGTCCGTCGTCTACCTCGACGGCTGGTTCTACCTGATGTTCACCGACACCACCGCCCGCGCCGCGGGCAGCAACGGCGCCGGGCAGTTCCTGCTCCGCTCGCGCGACCCGGCGTTCGGGTCCGGGGTGCAGGCGCTGGACGTCGGCGGGTTCGTGCCGGTGGCGTCGACGTCGGCGCCGCGCGCCCGGTCGATCGTCGACGGCTTCAGCGCCGACCTGATGTGGGTGGGCGCGCTCGCCGCGTTCGTCGTCGCGCACGAAACCGACGGCGGGACGACGCTCACGTTCTGGACCGCGGACTTCTCCGAGCACCCGTTCCAGCCCGTGCTGATCCCCGGGCCGTGGAAGGAAGGGCCGGGGCTGGTCCGCCGCGCGGACGGGCACGCGCCGCTGTCGTCGGCCGATCCGTGCGACCGGGTGCCGTTCGACCTGGTGCGTGCGACCACGCTCGGTGGCGCCGGCGCGCCGACCGACCTGCGGCACTTCGGGCTGGACCTGCTGGGCAGCCGGGCCTGCGAGAACCCCGGCCGCGTGGCGGCGACGTTCGACGGCGTGACGGCGCCCTCCCCGGAACGCACGATGGACCTGGTCCGGGCGGGCGCCCGGATCCGGGTGGACCGCCGCGCGGTGGCGGTGGCGCTGGCGGGCGAGGTCCTCGACAAGGCCCCGGCGGCGTGGGCGACGCTGCCGCTCGCGACCCGGTTGCGCGCGGGGGCGGAGGCGGTGGTGGCGCCGGGCCGCGGCTTCGCGTTCGTGCTGGACGGCCGTCGCCGGCCGGTCCCCGACGGCGGCGTGGTGGGCAACAACGGCTCGACGGCCCGCCCGGTCACCGCGGCCCAGTGGGACGCCTACCCGCCGGGGGCCTCCCTGGCGGGGTAGCGAAGCAGCCCGCCACCGGAAGGGGCACCCGAACCGGGGGGCACTTTCACGTGAAAGTGCCCCCCGGTTCGGGGCGGGACCGCAGCTACGCCCGCGGCTCCTCGCCCGACCGCTGGGACCGTCCGATCCGGCCGCCGACGAACAGCCCCAGCCCGGCCGGGATCAGCACCAGCAGCGCCGAGAACGCCGCGCCGCCGGTCAGTGCCCCGCCCAGCTCGGACACGCCCGTCTGGTCCACGAACACCGCGCGGCCGATCACGTACAGGATCCCCGCCACCGGGCCCGCGACCAGCGCCGCGATGAACCACACGCGGCCGCGGTCGGGCAGGCCCCGCCACGCGTCCAGCGCGCTCCACAGCGCCGCCGCGCCGACCAGGACCGCCAGGGCCAGTGACACCGGAAGCGCCTGGTCCGTCGGGTGGTACACGGCGTACTTGGCCAGCAAGGTGATGGCCGCGCCGTGCAACACCGCCATGACCAGTCCGCGAATCACCCAGGCGCTCATGCTGCGGAGTGTAGGCGCCGCCGGGGAACTAGGCTGGTACGCGTGCCTGAAACCCATGGACGACGTCGTGCCGCGCTGCGCGGGCTCCTGACCGGGGCCGGTGTCGAGGCGCTGCTGGTCACCGACCTGCTGAACATCCGCTACCTCACCGGGTTCACCGGCTCCAACGCCGCCCTGCTGCTCCACGCCGGCGGGGACGGCGAGACGCTCTTCTGCACCGACGGCCGCTACACCACCCAGTCGGCCGCCGAGGTGCCCGACCTCGAGACCGTCGTCGACCGGGCCAGCGCCGCCGCGCTCGTCGCGAAAGCCGCGAAGGCCCCCCAGACGTACGGGCAGCTCGGGTTCGAGAGCCAGCACGTCAGCGTCGAGCAGTACGAAGCCCTCCGGCAGGAGGTGCCCCTCAAGCGCACCCCCGGCCTGGTCGAGAAGCTGCGCGAGGTCAAGGACGAAGCCGAGATCGAGGCGCTGCGCCAGGCGTGCGCCGCCGCCGACCGGGCACTCGACGACCTGCTCGCCGCCGGTGGCCTGCGGCCCGGGCGGACCGAGCTGGAGATCGCCCGTGACCTGGAGAACCGGATGCTGGAGCACGGCTCGGCCGCGCCCAGCTTCGCGTCCATCATCGCCGCCGGCGCGCACTCGGCCATCCCGCACCACCAGCCGACGCACGCCGAGCTCAAGCGCGGCGACTTCGTGAAGCTGGACTTCGGCGCGACCGTCGACGGCTACCACTCCGACATGACCCGCACCTTCGTCCTCGGCGCGCCCGCGGACTGGCAGCGGGAGGTCTACGAGCTCGTGCACGCCGCGCAGGCGGCCGGGGTCGACGCCGTCGTGCCGGGCACCGAGGTGTCCGATGTGGACGCCGCCGCGCGGAAGGTGATCGCGGACGCGGGCCACGGGGAGCACTTCGCGCACGGCCTCGGGCACGGCGTCGGCCTGCAGATCCACGAGGCGCCCAGCTTCGCCGCGACGGGCGTCGGTACACTGGCCGCCGGTATGGCGGTCACCGTCGAGCCCGGCGTGTACCTGGCGGGGCGCGGTGGCGTGCGCATCGAGGACACGCTCGTCGTGCGGGCTGGGGAGCCCGAACTCCTCACCCTGAGCACCAAGAACCTCGTGGTCGTCTGACAGCGGCCCCGAACCCGAAGATTCGACACAGGAGACTGCAAGCTCGTGGCCACGACCAACGACCTGAAGAACGGGCTCGTCCTCAACCTCGAGGGCCAGCTGTGGACCGTCACCGCGTTCCAGCACGTCAAGCCGGGCAAGGGCGGCGCCTTCGTGCGCACGACGCTCAAGCACGTGCTCACCGGCAAGGTGGTCGACAAGACGTTCAACGCGGGCACGAAGGTCGAGACGGCGACGGTCGACCGCCGGAACATGACCTACCTCTACAAGGAGGGGCAGGACTTCGTGTTCATGGACGGTGACACCTACGACCAGATCACCGTCTCGCCCGAGGTCGTCGGCGACAACGCCAACTACATGCTCGAGAACACCGAGGTCCAGGTCGCGGTGCACGAGAACGAGCCGCTGTACGTCGAGCTGCCGACGTCGGTCGAGCTGGTCGTCCAGCACACCGACCCCGGCCTGCAGGGCGACCGCTCCACCGGCGGCACCAAGCCGGCCACGCTGGAGACCGGCGCGGAGATCCAGGTCCCGCTGTTCCTGACCACCGGCGAGAAGATCAAGGTCGACACCCGCGACGGCCGTTACCTGGGCCGCGTCTCCAGCTGATGCCGACGTCGAAACCCCACCCGAACCGCGGCGGCGCGATCAGCCGTCGTCAGGCTCGCCGCCGCGCGGTGGAAATGCTGTACGAGGCCGCGCAGCGCGACACCGACGCGGTGACGCTGCTGGCCGACCGGGTCGGCGCGACGGACGTCGACCCGATCGCGGACTACACGATCAGCCTGGTCGAGGGCGTCACCGGGCGGAAGACCCAGATCGACGAGCTGCTGGCCGAGCACGCGCAGGGCTGGACACTGGAGCGGATGCCGAAGGTCGACCTCGCGGTGCTGCGCGTCGGCGTCTACGAGCTGCTCTGGGCCGAGGACGTGCCGGACCCGGTCGCGATCGACGAGGCCGTGGGCCTGGCGAAGGAACTGTCCACGGACGACTCGCCGCGGTTCGTGAACGGCGTGCTGGGCCGCATCGGCACGATCGCCGACCGCCTGCGCGCCGTTCTCTGAGTGCTGCGGGCCCCCCGACGAGTCAGTGAGCGTCTCCGGTGCCCCACCGGGGAACGCTCACTGCGTCGGTTTCGCGCACTCTCGGATCCGGATCAGTCCTCCTTGGAGGGCCGCGCCTCCGGCGGCAGGACGCCCCAGTCGATGAGCTGCTCGGTCAGCTCGCCCGGGGTCATGTCGTAGATGATCGCCAGGGACCGCAGGTCCTCCGTGCGGATCGAGAGCACCTTGCCGTTGTAGTCGCCGCGCTGGCTCTGGATCGTCGCGGCGTACCGCGCGAGCGGGCCCACCTTTTCGGCCGGCAGCTGCTGCAGGCGCTCGAGGTTGATCACGATCTTGGTGGCGGGCTCGGCACCGGAGGGGACCCGGCCCTCGGGCAGCAGCTCGACCACCGGCACACCGTAGAAGTCGGCCAGCTCGGCCAGCTTCTGCACGGTGACGGCGCGGTCGCCACGCTCGTACGAGCCGACGACGACGGCCTTCCAGCGCCCACCGGACTTCTGCTCGACCCCGTGCAGGGACAGGCCCTGCTGCTGGCGGATCCCGCGGAGCTTGGCCCCGAGCGCCTTGGCGTAATCGCCCATCTGGTCGTTCTCCGTTCTTCACCCCCTCCCGGTCGGGGTGACCGAGCACGGGGGACTCGCTGAGTCGAATACTCAGAGTAATGGTTACGCATTGTTGTCACCAGGTCAAGCAGAAGCTTGCCGCGAATCACGCCACACCACCCGGAAGACTGAGCAAAGTGCCTGCTACTGTCGGTGGGAAAGCCCCGACCAGCAGGGGAACAGACGTCCTTTAAGGACCCGTCCGGTGAGGCGGGGAAGGAGTCCGGTTTGTCGTCACGCCCGCGTGACGCGGCTGGTTCGGCCGGAGAGCGCGAGCTCCTGACGGCCGGCGATGTCGCGCGCACGATCGCCCGAATGGCCCATCAGGTCATCGAAAAGACCGCGAACGGTGCGGAGAGCACTACCCCGCCCGTGTTGCTCGGCATCCCGTCCCGGGGCACGCCGCTCGCCGCCCGCCTCGCCGACAAGATCGGCGAGTTCTCCGGGGCCCGCCCGCCCACCGGCGCCCTCGACGTCACCCTCTACCGGGACGACCTCCGCCGCCGCCCGCCGCGCGCGCTCGAACAGACGCAGCTGCCGCCCGACGGCATCGACGACCGCGTCGTGATCCTCGTCGACGACGTCCTCTTCTCCGGCCGGACGATCCGGGCCGCGCTCGATGCCCTCCGTGATCACGGCCGCCCGCGCGCGGTGCAGCTGGCCGTCCTGGTCGACCGCGGTCACCGGGAGCTGCCGATCCGCGCCGACTACGTGGGCAAGAACGTCCCGACCGCGCGCACCGAAGGCGTCTCCGTCCTGCTGGCCGAGATCGACGGCCGCGACGCCGTTCTGCTGCGCTCGTCGGACACTGCTGCTGGAGAGGACTCGTGAAGCACCTGCTCGCCACCGACGGCCTGGACCCGGCGCTGGCCACGGCCGTGCTCGACACCGCCGACGAGCTCAAGCACACGCTGCTCGGCCGCGAGGTCAAGAAGCTGCCGACGCTGCGCGGCCGCACGGTGATCACCCTGTTCTACGAGAACTCGACGCGCACCCGGGTGTCGTTCGAGATCGCCGGGAAGTGGATGAGCGCGGACGTGATCAACGTCTCCGCGTCCAGCTCCTCGGTCAACAAGGGGGAGTCGCTGCGGGACACCGCGCTGACGCTGGCCGCCGCGGGCGCCGACTGCGTGATCGTCCGCCACCCGGCCAGCGGCGCCGCCCAGCGGCTCTCGGAGTGGCTCGCCGAGCCGGGCACCTCGGTGGTCAACGCCGGCGACGGCACCCACGAGCACCCGACGCAGGCGCTGCTCGACGCGGCGACCCTGCGCGAGCGCCTCGGGTCCCTGAAGGACCGCCGGATCGCGATCGTCGGGGACGTCCTGCACAGCCGGGTCGCCCGCTCGAACATCCACCTGCTCGCCGCCCTCGGTGCGGAGGTGGTGCTGGTCGCGCCGCCGACGTTGCTTCCTTACGGTGTCGAAAGCCTGCCGGTGACCGTTTCGCACGACCTGGACGCCGAGCTGCCCGCGGTCGACGCCGTCATGATGCTGCGGGTCCAGGCGGAGCGCATGCACGGCGGCTTTTTCCCGAGCGCCCGCGAGTACTCGATCGCCTACGGCTTGTCGGAACGGCGGCAGAAGCTGCTGCCGGACCACGCGGTCGTGCTGCACCCCGGCCCGATGCTGCGCGGGATGGAGATCGCTTCGGCGGTCGCCGATTCCCCGGCCTCGGCCATCACCGAACAGGTCCGCAACGGCGTCCACGTGCGCATGGCGGTCCTCTACCACCTCCTGGCCAGTGAAGGAGCCGCCGCGTGAGCACCTTGATCAAGGGCGCCCGGCCCTACGGCGAGGGCGACCCGGTCGACGTCCTCATCGAGGCCGGCGTGATCACCGCGATCGGCGCGGTCGACGTCCCGGAAGACGCCGAGGTCATCGAAGCCGCGGGGCAGGTCCTGCTGCCGGGCTTCGTCGACCTGCACACCCACCTGCGCGAACCCGGCCGCGAGGACACCGAGACGATCGACACCGGCTCGGCCGCGGCGGCGCTCGGCGGCTACACCGCCGTGTTCGCCATGGCCAACACCGACCCGGTCGCCGACAACGCCGTGATCGTCGAGCACGTCTGGCGGCGCGGGCAGGAGGTCGGCCTGGTCGACGTCCACCCGGTCGGCGCGGTCACCGTCGGGCTCAAGGGCGAGAAGCTCGCCGAGCTGGGCACGATGGCGAACTCGCAGGCCCGGGTGAAGGTGTTCTCCGACGACGGCCTCTGCGTCGCCGACCCGCTGCTGATGCGCCGCGCGCTGGAGTACTCGACCGCGCTCGACGTCGTCATCGCGCAGCACGCGGAAGAGCCGCGGCTGACCGTCGGCGCCCAGGCCCACGAGGGCGAGCGCGCGGCCCGGCTCGGCTACACCGGCTGGCCCGCGGCGGCGGAAGAGTCCATCGTGGCCCGTGACTGCCTCCTGGCCCTGCACGCGAACGCGCGGCTGCACGTCTGCCACGTCTCGACGTCGGGCACGGCGGACGTGCTGCGCTGGGCGAAGGACCGCGGCACGAAGGTGTCGGCCGAGGTCACCCCGCACCACCTGCTGCTCACCGACGAGCGCCTGGCCACCTACGACCCGGTGAACAAGGTGAACCCGCCGCTGCGCACGGAGTCCGACGCCGAAAAGCTGCGGACGGCGCTGGCCGACGGGACCATCGACTGCGTCGCCACCGACCACGCCCCGCACGCGGTGCAGGACAAGGACACCGAGTGGAGCGCGGCCCGGCCGGGCATGCTCGGGCTGCAGACGGCGCTGTCCATCGTCACCGAGACCATGGTCCGCACCGGGCTGCTCGACTGGCGCGGCGTCGCCCGCGTCATGAGCGAGCGGCCGGCCGAGATCGGCAACCTCGCCGACCAGGGCCGCCCGATCGCCGTCGGCGAGCCGGCGAACCTGGCCCTCGTCGACCCGGACGCCGAGTGGACGGTCCGGGGCGCGGAGCTGGCCAGCATCGCGGCCAACACCCCGTACGAGGGAATGCGGCTGCCCGGCGTGGTGACCGCGACGCTGCTGCGCGGGCGGATCACCGCGCGGGACGGGAAGATCGGCTGATGGAGCGCTTCTGGCTCGTGCTGGCGATCGTCGCCTTCTTCCTGCTCTGCCTCTGGGGCATGTACGTGGGCTGGCGGCGCAAGTCCCGCTCGCAGAGCGCCCAGGTGCCGCCGTTCCCCGCGATCCCGCCGGAGCCGGGTGACGTCCTGCTGGAGTCCACCGGCGTCTACCTGTCGACGACGATCGCGGGGGAGTGGCAGAACCGGATCGTCACCCGCGGCGCGGGCCTGCGCACCGGTGCGGTGTGGCGGCTCCACGACGGCGGCATCGCCGTCGAGCGCGGGGGAGCGCCGGACTTCTGGATCCCGCGGGGCGCCGTCACCGGCATCCGGCGCGACACGAAGATCGCCGGGAAGGTGATGGGCACGGAGGCCCTGCTGGTCGTCACCTGGCGGCTCGGCGAGACCGAGCTCGACACCGGCTTCCGCGGCGACGACCTCGACGACTATCCACAGTGGATCGAACAGCTCAAGATCAAGGGAGGTGCCCAGTGAACGCGCGCGCTCAGGCCGCACTGGTACTCGAAGACGGCCGGGTGTTCCGCGGCGCTGCCTACGGCGCGCAGGGGCGAACCCTCGGCGAGGCGGTGTTCTGCACCGGCATGACCGGTTACCAGGAGACGCTGACCGACCCGTCCTACCACGGCCAGATCGTGGTGCAGACGGCGCCGCAGATCGGCAACACCGGCTGGAACGACGAGGACGACGAGTCCTCGAAGATCTGGGTCAACGGCTACGTGGTGCGCGACCCCGCCCGCACGCCGTCCAACTGGCGCTCGCGCCGGACCCTGGACGAGGAGCTGGTGCGCCAGGGGATCGTCGGCATCGCCGAGGTCGACACCCGCTCGCTGACCCGCCACCTGCGCGAGGTCGGCGCGATGCGCGCCGGGGTGTTCTCCGGTGACGCGCTCGGCACGGTCGACGACATGGTCGCGGCGGTGCTGGAGAGCCCGAAGATGGAAGGTGCCGACCTGGCCGGGCAGGTTTCGACGCGTTCGCCGTACGTGGTCTCGCCCGACGGTGAAGTTCGCTTCCGGGTGGCCGCGCTGGACCTGGGCATCAAGTCCAACACCCCGCGCCAGATGGTCAAGCGCGGGATCGAGGTGCACGTCCTGCCTTCGTCCGCTTCTTTGGAAGACGTGCTGGCGATCGAGCCGGACGGCGTGTTCCTGTCCAACGGCCCGGGCGACCCGGCGACGACGGTGCACGCGACCGAGCTGACCAAGCAGGTCCTCGGCCGCGAGATCCCGCTGTTCGGCATCTGCTTCGGCAACCAGGTCCTCGGCCGCGCGCTGGGCCTGGGGACGTACAAGATGCGCTACGGCCACCGCGGCATCAACATCCCGGTGATCGACGTGGCGACGAAGTCGGTGGCGATCACGGCGCAGAACCACGGCTTCGCCCTCGAAGGCGAGCCGGGCCGGCGCTTCGAGTCCCCGTTCGGGGCGGCGCAGATCAGCCACTACTGCCCCAACGACGACACGGTGGAGGGCGTGCGGGCGCTGGACGTCCCGGCGTTCTCGGTCCAGTACCACCCCGAAGCCGCAGCCGGTCCGCACGACGCGGCGCCCCTGTTCGACGAATTCGTTTCGCTCATGGAGAAGCGGTCGTGACCCTCACGACCGGTATCGAGCGGCTCCGGATCCGGAACTTCCGGGTGCTCCGGGACGTCGAGCTGGACGGCCTGACGCCGGTGACGGCGTTGCTGGGGCCGAACGGGAGCGGGAAGTCCACGGTGTTCGACGCGCTGGACTTCCTCTCCGAGTCGCTTCGGGTCGGGCTGCGCTCGGCGTGGGACAAGCGTGGGGGTGCCGCCGACATCATCACCCATGGTGCGACCGGGCCGGTCGAGATCGAACTGACGTGTCGCATCGAAGGCGCGGTGGGCGCGTACCGGCTCGCCATCGAGTACGACGATGACGAGCCGGTGGTGGCCGAGGAGAAACTGACTTGGCAGCCCGAGGGTGCCGAGACGCCCTTCGACGCCTTGCACTTCCGGCGCGGTGACGGTGGGTTCGCCAATGCCGGTGCATGGGAACTCCTCGAATTGGCGGGGCCTGACCTCCTCGGGCTGGGCGTGGTGAGCCAGCTTGCAGGCAAGGTCGAAGTCGGCAGGTTTCGCCGGTTCATCGGGCAGATCGTTCTTGCAGACCTGAATCTCGACGCAATGCGGAAAGGTTCGAGGGAGAGCAGAACGGTCTGGCTCAAACCGAACGGGGAGAACTTGGGTTCCGTCGTCCGGCTGTTCAGCCTTGAGCTCCCTCAAGAGTGGGAGAACATCAGGGCGTCGCTGCGGAAGTATGTCCCGGGGCTCGAAGACATCGAATCCTTCCAGCAGGGTGACGGCAGCTGGATTGTTCGTCTGCGCGAGCAGGGGAAAGAAGAGCTGGTGGGGCCGGAGAACATCTCCGACGGCACGTTGCTGCTGCTCGGCTACCTGTTGGCATTGCGCACATACGCCTCGGTCCTCCTCATCGAGGAGCCGGAGAACCAGGTCCACCCTCGACTGCACTATTCGCTCGCCGAAGACGCGCGCGACGCGCGAGCCGACCAGGTCATCGTCGCGACCCACGCGCCTCGCTTCGTCGACGCGTTGCGACCGGACGAGGTCTGGACGTTCGCCCGCGGGAATGACGGTTACGCCAAGACCAAACGGGCTTCCGACGAAGCACCGATCGTCCGCATGGTGGAGTCCGGGGGAGCGCTCGGCGACCTCTGGACCGAGGGATACTTCCGGTTCGGCGACCCGCTCGGGGAGCGCCCGTGACCGTCTTGGCTCCCTGTCGCCTCGAAGTGCTCGTCGAGGAACTGTCCGCGGAAGAGGCGCTGAAAGTTCTCCTCCCGAAGATCGTTCCTGGCGTCGACTTCCGGATCGTCCCCTTCAACGGCAAGCCCGATCTGCTGCGCAAGCTGCCTGTCCGGCTCCGCGACTACACCTACTACTGGGCCGAGGCGGGCTTGCGGATCGTCGTCCTGCTGGACCGGGATGACGATGACTGCGCCGAGCTGAAGAGCCGTCTCCTCGAAATCGCGCACGAAGTGGGACTGCCCGCTGAAGCGGCCCTGTTCCGCATCGTGATCGAAGAGCTCGAGGCCTGGTTCCTCGGAGACGTTCCGGCGCTGAATGCGGCCTATCCCCGAGTTCCACCGAGCTTGGGGAACCAGGCCAAGTTCCGCGACCCGGAGAACGTTCCCGGCGGTGCGTCGGAGGGGTTGGGGTACGTGCTGCACGACTACCACAAGAAGGGCCTCCAGAAGGTCCGCGCAGCGCGCGACATCGCGCCCCACATGGACATCGAGAACAACCGATCCAAAAGCTTTCAGGTCTTCCGCGACGGCTTGCGGCGCCTGGTGAAAGAAGGAAACTGATGCCGAAGAGGACGGACATCCAGCACGTGCTGGTGATCGGCTCCGGGCCGATCGTGATCGGGCAGGCCGCGGAGTTCGACTACTCCGGCACCCAGGCCTGCCGGGTGCTGCGCAGCGAAGGCCTGCGCGTCTCCCTGGTGAACTCGAACCCGGCCACCATCATGACCGACCCCGAGTTCGCCGACGCCACCTACATCGAGCCGGTCACCCCCGACTTCGTCGAGAAGGTCATCGCCGAAGAGCGTCCCGACGCGCTGCTTGCCACCCTCGGTGGGCAGACCGCGCTCAACTGCGCCGTCGCGCTGCACGAGCGTGGCGTGCTCGACAAGTACGGCGTCGAGCTGATCGGCGCCGACATCGACGCCATCCAGCGCGGTGAAGACCGGCAGAAATTCAAGGACATCGTCCGCACGGTCGGCGCCGAGGTGCCGCGCTCCCGCGTCTGCCACGACATGGACGAGGTCCGCGACACCGTCGAGGAACTCGGCCTGCCGGTCGTCATCCGGCCGTCCTTCACCATGGGCGGGCTCGGCTCCGGCATGGCGCACACGCCCGAGGACCTCGAGCGGCTCGCCTCCACCGGGCTCGCCGAATCTCCCGTCACCGAGGTGCTCATCGAGGAGAGCGTGCTCGGCTGGAAGGAGTACGAGCTCGAGCTGATGCGCGACAAGCACGACAACGTCGTGGTCGTCTGCTCGATCGAGAACATCGACGCGATGGGCGTGCACACCGGCGACTCGGTCACCGTCGCGCCGACGATGACCCTCACCGACCGCGAGTACCAGGTGATGCGCGACGTCGGCATCGCCGTGCTGCGCGAGGTCGGCGTCGACACCGGCGGCTGCAACATCCAGTTCGCGATCAACCCGCGCGACGGCCGGATGGTCGTCATCGAGATGAACCCGCGCGTGTCCCGGAGCAGCGCTCTCGCAAGTAAGGCCACCGGCTTCCCGATCGCCAAGATCGCCGCGAAGCTCGCCATCGGCTACACGCTCGACGAGATCCAGAACGACATCACCGGCGAGACGCCGGCCGCGTTCGAGCCCACTTTGGACTACGTCGTCGTCAAGATGCCGCGGTTCGCCTTCGAGAAGTTCCCGGGCGCGGACCCGACGCTGACCACGACGATGAAGAGCGTCGGCGAGGCGATGTCGTTCGGCCGCAGCTTCCCCGAAGCCCTCGGCAAGGTGATGCGGTCGATCGAGACCAAGGCGACCGGCTTCTGGACGCTGCCCGACCCCGAAGGCGTCACGCTGGAGTCCACATTGGACGAGCTGCGCACGCCGCACGAAGGCCGGCTGTACGAAGTGGAGCGCGCGCTGCGGCTCGGCGCCACCGTCGAGCAGGTCCACGAAGCGTCCGGCATCGACCCGTGGTTCATCGACCAGATCGCCCTCATCGGCGAGGTCGGCGCCGAAGTCCGCGACGCGCCGGTGCTGGACGGCGACCTGCTGCGCCGCGCCAAGCGCACCGGCCTGTCCGACCGCCAGATCGCCGCGCTGCGGCCGGAACTGGCCGGCGAGGACGGCGTCCGCGCGCTGCGGCACCGCCTCGGCGTGCGGCCGGTGTTCAAGACCGTCGACACCTGCGCGGCCGAGTTCGCGGCCAAGACCCCGTACCACTACTCGGCTTACGAGTCCGACCCCGACGCGCAGTCCGAAGTGGCCGTCCAGAGCGACAAGCCGAAGGTGCTCATCCTCGGCTCCGGCCCGAACCGGATCGGCCAGGGCATCGAGTTCGACTACTCCTGCGTGCACGCGGCGATCGCGTTGCGGGAGGCGGGTTTCGAGGCCGTCATGGTCAACTGCAACCCGGAAACCGTGTCCACCGACTACGACACCTCCGACCGGCTGTACTTCGAGCCGCTGTCCTTCGAGGACGTCCTGGAGGTCGTGCACGCCGAGCAGGCGTCCGGCACGGTCGCCGGCGTCATCGTCCAGCTCGGCGGCCAGACCCCGCTGGGCCTGGCCAAGAAGCTCGCCGACGCCGGCGTCCCGGTGGTGGGCACCCCGCCGGAGGCCATTCACCTGGCCGAGGACCGCGGCGCGTTCGGCGAGGTCCTCACCGACGCCGGGCTGCCCGCGCCGCGCTACGGCACGGCGACGTCCTTCGAGGGCGCCAAGCGGATCGCCGACGAGATCGGCTACCCGGTCCTCGTCCGGCCGTCCTACGTGCTCGGCGGCCGCGGCATGGAGATCGTCTACGACGAGGAGACCCTGGCCGGCTACATCCGCCGCGCCACCGAGGTCACGCCGGAACACCCGGTGCTCGTCGACCGGTTCCTCGACGACGCCATCGAAATCGACGTCGACGCGCTGTTCGACGGCGAGGAGCTCTACCTCGGCGGCGTCATGGAGCACATCGAGGAGGCCGGCATCCACTCCGGCGACTCCTCGTGCGCGCTGCCGCCGATCACCCTCGGCCACACCGACCTGCAGACCGTCCGCCGCTCCACCGAGGCGATCGCCCGCGGTGTCGGCGTGCGCGGGCTGCTGAACGTCCAGTACGCGCTCAAGGACGACGTCCTGTACGTCCTGGAGGCCAACCCGCGCGCGTCGCGGACGGTGCCGTTCGTGTCCAAGGCGACCGCGGTGCCGCTGGCCAAGGCCGCCGCGCTGATCATGACCGGCTCGACGATCAAGGACCTGCGCGAGAACGGGGTCCTGCCTGCCGAGGGCGACGGCGGGCAGCTGCCCGCCGACTCGCCGGTCGCGGTCAAGGAAGCCGTGCTGCCCTTCCACCGCTTCCGCACCCCCGAAGGCCACGGCGTCGACTCGCTGCTGGGCCCGGAGATGAAGTCCACCGGCGAGGTGATGGGCGTCGACGTCGACTTCGGCAAGGCGTTCGCCAAGTCCCAGAGCGGCGCGTACGGCTCGCTGCCGACGTCGGGCCGGGTGTTCGTCTCGGTCGCCAACCGCGACAAGCGCTCGCTGGTGTTCCCGGTGAAGCGGCTGGCGGACCTCGGGTTCGAGATCCTCGCCACCTCCGGCACCGCGGAAGTGCTGCGGCGCAACGGGATCGGCTGTACGGTGGTGCGCAAGCACTACGAGGGCTCCACCGAAGCGGAGCCGAACATCGTGGACGTCATCCTCGCCGGCGAAGTCGACATGGTGATCAACACCCCGTACGGGAACAGCGGTCCGCGCGTCGACGGCTACGAAATCCGCACCGCGGCGGTGTCCCGCGACATCCCGTGCGTGACCACCGTGCAGGGCGCCGCGGCGGCCGTGCACGGCATCGAAGCGCTGATCCGGGGTGACATCGGGGTCCGGTCGCTGCAGGAGCTCCAGGCGGCGCTGAAGGCCAAGTCGTGAGCGGGGTCGTGAGCGGGCCGGAGCGGTTCGGGGCGCGGCTGGCCAAGGCCGTCGCGGCCCGCGGCCCGCTGTGCGCCGGGATCGACCCGCACCCCGGCCTGATCGAGGCCTGGGGGCTCCCGGTGGACGTCTCGGGCCTGGAACGGTTCGCGCTGTCCGCCACGGAGGTCCTGGCGGCGCGCGCGGCGATCGTGAAGCCCCAGTCGGCGTTTTTCGAAAGTTTCGGACCGGGCGGCGTCCGCGTGCTCGAGCGGGTCGTCGAGACGGCCCGCGACGCCGGCGCGTTGGTGCTTTTGGACGTCAAGCGCGGCGACATCGGGTCCACGATGGCGGCGTACACGGCCGCGTACGTGGCCGAGGGGGCGGCGATCGCGGCCGACGCGATCACCGTTTCGCCGTACCTCGGCTTCGGCTCTTTGGCCCAGTGCGCCGAAACGGCCGTCGCGGCGGGACGCGGCATCATCGTGCTCGCCCGGACTTCGAACCCGGAAGCGGCCGCCGTGCAGAACGCCCGGCTGCCCGACGGGCGCACGGTGGCGCAGTCGATCGTCGATTCCGTGGCGGCGTTCAACGCATGCGCGGAACCGCTCGGCGATGTGGGTGTCGTCGTCGGCGCCACCGTTCCGCCGGGGGAGCTCGATCTCTCGCGGCTGAACGGTCCGGTGCTGGCGCCCGGTTTCGGGGCCCAGGGAGCCACTGTGGCCGATTTGCGGGCCCTGTTCGGTGTGTCCCTGCCGGGCGTGCTGCCCGCGTCGTCCCGCGACATCCTGAAGCACGGTCCGGAGCAAGCGGCTTTGCGCCAAGCGGTCGAACGGGTCGCCGAAGTGCTGGCCGACCCGCAGGAAAACGGCCAATAGCAGGGGCCGGAACGGGCCCCCACCAGGCACCCCCGCATTGTGGCCGGTGCTCACGGGTGGGTACCGTCGCGTCACCCACCCAGTTTTGAGAACTACCGGAGGAAAACGTGGCACTTCCCCAGCTGACAGAGGAACAGCGCGCTGCGGCGCTGGAGAAGGCCGCCGCCGCCCGCCGCATCCGTGCTGAGCTGAAGGAGCGGCTGAAGCGGGGCGGTACCACTCTGGTCGACGTGCTGAAGCAGGCCGAGGAGAACGAAGTCCTCGGCAAGATGAAGGTTTCGGCTCTGCTCGAGGCCCTCCCGGGCGTCGGCAAGGTCCGCGCGCAGCAGACCATGGAACGACTGGAGATCGCCCCCAGCCGTCGCCTTCGCGGCCTCGGCGACCGGCAGCGCAAGGCGCTGCTGGCCGAGTTCAGCGGCGAGTGAACGGCGCCGGTCGTGACTACCCGGTGAACCGGGGCGCCGACCGCGGCAGTGAGCCGGTGACGGGGGACCTCCCCCGGCACCGGCTCACCGTCGTATCGGGGCCTTCGGGAGTCGGGAAGTCGAGCGTGGTGGGCGAACTGCGGAAGCTGGAGCCCGACGTCTGGTTCAGCGTTTCGGTCACCACGCGCAAGCCGCGTCCCGGCGAAGTCGACGGGGCGCACTACCACTTCGTCGACCGCGCGGAGTTCGACGCGATGATCGCCGACGGCAGGCTGCTGGAATGGGCCGAGTTCGCCGGCAACTGCTACGGCACCCCGCGCGAGCCGGTCGAGAAGGCCCTCGCCGAAGGGCGGCCCGCGGTGCTCGAGATCGAGCTGCAGGGTGCCCGCCAGGTCCGCGCGGCCATGCCGGAGGCCCGGCTGGTGATGCTGATGCCGCCGTCGTGGGAGGAACTGGTCGGCAGGCTCACCGGGCGCGGCACCGAAACCGAGGCCGCGGTGCAGGCCCGGCTGGCCGAGGCGGAGCGCGAGCTGGCGGCCGCGGGGGAGTTCGACCACCGCGTCGTCAACGCCGACGTGCGGGCGGCCGCGGAGCACTTGCTAAACTTGATTACTGATCAGTCTTCCGAAGATGCGGAGCACCACGAGTGACCACCCAGGCAATCTTGACCGAAGAGCTCGAGGGCATCACCAACCCGCCGATCGACGACCTGCTCGAAAAGGTCAGCTCGAAGTACGCGCTGGTGATCTACTCGGCCAAGCGTGCCCGCCAGATCAACGACTACTACGCCCAGCTGGGCGAGGGCCTGCTCGAGTACGTCGGCCCGCTCGTCGAGCCGGGCCCGCGCGAGAAGCCGCTCTCGATCGCGCTGCGCGAGATCCACGGCGGCCTGCTCGAGCACACCGAGGGTGAGTAAACCCCGCGTCGTCCTGGGCGTGGGCGGCGGCATCGCCGCCTACAAGGCCTGTGAGGTGCTGCGCGGGCTGACCGAATCCGGTCACGACGTCCGCGTGGTCCCCACCGAAGCCGCGCTGAACTTCGTCGGCGCGGCCACCTTCGAAGCCCTCTCCGGTCACCCCGTGCACACGGGCGTGTTCACCGAGGTGCCCGAGGTCCAGCACGTCCGCGTCGGCAAGGAGGCCGATCTCGTCCTGGTCGTCCCGGCCACGGCGAACCTGCTCGCCAAGGCCGCCCACGGCCTCGCGGACGACCTGCTGACGAACACCCTGCTCACCGCCCGGTGCCCGGTCGCCTTCTTCCCGGCGATGCACACGGAGATGTGGGAGCACCCCGCGACCCGCGACAACGTGGCGCTGCTGCGCTCGCGCGGGATGATCGTCACCGAGCCCGACTCCGGCCGGCTGACCGGTGCCGACACCGGCAAGGGCCGCCTGGCGAACCCGGCCGAGATCGTCGACCTGGCCCGGCTGCTGCTGGCCCGCCCCGGCGCCCTCCCGCGCGACCTCGAAGGCGTCCGCGTGGTGGTCTCGGCAGGCGGCACGCGCGAGCCCCTCGATCCCGTGCGTTACCTGGGCAACCGCTCGTCCGGCAAGCAGGGCTACGCGCTGGCTCGCGTCGCCGCCCAGCGCGGCGCCGACGTCACCCTGGTCACCGCCCACACGGTCGCCCTCCCGGATCCGGCGGGCGCGGCGGTGGAGCACGTCTCGACGGCGGAGGAGCTGCGGCAGGCGGTGCACGCCGCGGCCCAGGCCGCGGACGTCGTCGTGATGGCCGCCGCGGTCGCCGACTTCCGGCCGGCGAACCGGGCCGAGCACAAGATCAAGAAGTCCGACGACCAGCCGGACCCGGTCATCACGCTCGACCGCAATGCGGACATCCTGGCCGAACTGGTGCAGAACCGGCGTCCCGGACAGGTCGTCGTGGGCTTCGCCGCGGAAACCGGTGACGAGCACGGCAGCGTCCTCGACCACGCCCGCGCGAAACTCAAGCGCAAGGGGGCCGACCTGCTGGTCGTCAACGCCGTGGGCGACGGCAAGGCCTTCGGCACGGAGGACAATTCGGGCTGGCTGCTGGGGGCCGACGGCACCGAGATCGCGATCCCGCTGGGCGCGAAGGCTGAACTCGCATCCACATTGTGGGACGCTGTTGTGAGCTTCATGAAGCGTTGACCGTCCCCCGAGCGATAGTCAGTACGCTTGCACAGGTAAGGGGTGCCTAACCCACTGGGCATCCGACGACTAGGTGAGGAAGTGACGGCCACCGTGACCGCGTCCAGCAGCAGATTGTTCACCTCGGAGTCGGTGACCGAAGGGCACCCCGACAAGATTTGCGACGCCATCAGCGATTCGATCCTCGACGGTCTCCTGTCGAAGGACCCGCGCAGCCGCGTCGCCGTCGAAACCCTGATCACCACCGGCCAGGTGCACGTGGCCGGCGAAGTGACCACCGAGGCGTACGCCGACATCCCGACGATCGTCCGGGACGTCATCCTCAAGATCGGCTACGACTCCTCCGCCAAGGGCTTCGACGGCAACTCCTGCGGCGTCAACGTCGCGATCGGCTCACAGTCGCCCGACATCGCCCAGGGCGTCGACACCGCGTACGAGTCGCGTGTCGAGTCCGACGACGACGAGATCAACCGCCAGGGCGCCGGCGACCAGGGCCTGATGTTCGGCTACGCCTGCTCGGACACCCCCGAGCTGATGCCGCTGCCGATCGCGCTGGCCCACCGGCTCTCCAAGCGGCTGACCGCGGTCCGCAAGGACGGCGTGCTGCCGTACCTGCGCCCGGACGGCAAGACCCAGGTGACCATCGAGTACGCCGGCGACCAGCCGGTCCGCCTCGACACGGTCGTCGTGTCCTCGCAGCACGCCGACGGCATCGACCTGGAGAAGATGCTCAGCGTCGACGTCAAGGAGCACGTCGTCGGCCCCGAGATCGAGGCACTGGGCATCGACACGTCGAACGCGCGCCTGCTGGTCAACCCGACCGGCCGGTTCGTCATCGGCGGCCCGATGGGCGACGCCGGCCTGACCGGCCGCAAGATCATCGTCGACACCTACGGCGGCATGGCCCGCCACGGTGGTGGCGCGTTCTCCGGCAAGGACCCGTCCAAGGTCGACCGCTCCGCCGCGTACGCGATGCGCTGGGTGGCCAAGAACGTCGTCGCCGCGGGCCTGGCCCAGCGGACCGAGGTCCAGGTGGCGTACGCGATCGGCAAGGCGGCCCCGGTCGGCCTGTTCGTCGAGACGTTCGGCACCGAGACGGTCGACCCGTCGAAGATCCAGCAGGCCATCACCGAGGTCTTCGACCTCCGCCCGGCCGCGATCATCCGCGACCTCGACCTGCTCCGCCCGATCTACGCCCCGACGGCGGCGTACGGCCACTTCGGCCGTCCCGAGCTCGGGCTGCCGTGGGAGAGCACGGCCCGCGCCGAGGCCCTGAAGGCCGCGGCCGGCGCCTGACACGCCTCAAACGCCCCAATGTGGCGTTCGGTGCGTCCAACGCACCGAACGCCACATTGGGTGCGCTGGACGCAACCAACGCCACATTGGGGCGCTCGGCTGCGGCAGGGTGCTCACCGCGGCCTGACCGGCGGCGGCGGGAGTGTCGGTGGGGTCTGGTAGAGATCAGGGCGTGAGCAGTTCCGAGCCCGCTGCCCTCTGGGACCTCCCGGAGAAGCCGCCCGCACCCCAGGCGGCGCCCTCGCGCGCCCGGAAGACGCCGAAGCCCGGCGAGAAGGCGAAGGGCGCCCAGTCGCCCGCGCCCGAGCGGCCGGTGGCCCGCGTCGTCGTCGACATCCCGCTGGCCCACCTGGACCGCACCTTCGACTACCTCGTCCCGGAGAAGCTGCACGAGACCGCCGTGCCGGGGTGCCGCGTCCGCGTCCGGTTCGCCGGGCAGCTGGTCGACGGCTACCTGATCGAACGCGGCGAAACCAGCGACTACGGCAGCAAGCTCGCCTTCCTCGACCGCGTGACGTCGGCCGAGCCGGTGCTGCCGCCGTCGCTGCACGCCGTGTGCCGGGCGGTCGCCGACCGCTACGGCGGCACGCTGTCCGACGTCCTGCGGCTCGCGATCCCGCCGCGGCACGCCAAGGCCGAGGGCGAGCCGCCCCTCGCGCCCGCGGCGGCGCCGGCGGCACCGGACACCACGGCCTGGGCGCGCTACCAGCGTGGCCCGGCCTTCCTGGAGGCCCTCGCCGAGGCCAAGCCCGCGAACGCCGTCTGGCAGGCCCTGCCGGGCGAGGACTGGCCGCGCCGGCTCGCCGAGGCCGCCGGTGCCGTGGCCGCCGGCGGGCGGGGCGCGGTGCTGGTCGTGCCGGACCACCGCGACCTGACCCGCGTGCACGAGGCCTGCGCGGCGGTCGTGGGCGAGGACGCCGTCGTCGCGCTGATCGCCGGGCTCGGGCCCGCCGAGCGGTACCGGCGCTGGCTGGCCGTGCTGCGCGGCGCGGTGCGCGTGGTCGTCGGCACCCGGGCGGCGATGTTCGCCCCGGTCCACGACCCCGGCCTGTTCGCGGTCTGGGACGACGGCGACGACCTGCACCTCGACCCGCACGCGCCGTACCCGCACGTCCGCGACGTCTTGATGGACCGCGCGCACGCGGCGAAGGCGTCCCTGCTGGTCGGCGGGTTCGCCCGGACGGCCGAGGCCCAGCTGCTCGTCGAGTCCGGCTGGGCCGCGCCGGTGCTGGCCGACCGCGCGACGCTGCGGTCCGCCGCCCCGCGCGTCACACCGGTGGGCGAGGACTTCGACGTCGCCCGCGACGAGGCCGCTCGGGTGGCCCGTCTGCCGGCGGTGGCGTTCGAGGCCGCGCGCCAGGCGTTCGCGGCGGACCTCCCGGCCCTGGTCCAGGTCCCGCGGCGCGGGTACGTCCCCGGCTTGGCCTGCGGGAACTGCCGGACACCCGCGCACTGCCGCCGCTGCGCGGGGCCACTGGCCCTGCCCGGCGGCTCGCTCGACGGGCAGCCGAAACCCCCGGCGTGCCGCTGGTGCGGCGTCCCGGAGACGGCGTTCCGCTGCACGGCGTGCGGCTCGGTCCGGCTGCGCGCGGTGATCGTCGGCGCGAAGCGCACGGCGGAGGAGCTCGGCCGCGCGTTCCCGGGCGTCCCGGTCCGCACGTCCGGGGCGGCGGAGGTCCTGGCATCGGTCCCGGGCCGGCCGGCGCTGGTGGTGTGCACCCCGGGAGCGGAGCCGGTGGCGGAAGGCGGCTACGGCGCGGCCCTGCTGCTGGACGGATGGGCGCTGCTCGGCCGCCAGGACCTGCGGGCGGGCGAAGAGACCCTGCGCCGCTGGATGGCGGCGGCGGCCCTGGTCCGCCCGGCGGCCGGCGGTGGCCGCGTGATCGTCGGCGCGGAGGCGGGCCTGGCCGTGGTCCAGGCCCTGGTCCGCTGGGACCCGGCCTGGCACGCGGCCCAGGAGCTGGCGGAGCGCCGCGAGCTGGGCTTCCCCCCGGCCATGCGGATGGCGAGCGTGGAGGGCAGCCCGGACGCGGTGGCCGGCCTGCTGGACGACCTCCCGTTGCCGGAGTCCGGCGAGGTTCTGGGCCCGGTCCCGATCGGCGAGGTGGACGAAGAGGGCAACGCCGACCGCGAGCGGGCACTGGTCCGCGTGTCCCGCGCGGAGGGCAGAGCCCTGGCGGCATCGATCCACGCGGCCGCGGCCCGCCGCGACGCCCGCAAGGCCACCGAACCGATCCGCATCCAGCTCGACCCGCTCGAGCTGATCTGAGTCCCGTATTTTGGGGGGCATGGCGAAAGTCCGGCCGGTTCCTTTCCCCGGAGCGCAACGGCGAAACGCCGTTCAACGCTTCCGGGGTGGCGCGGGTGGGTTCCCGGCGGTTCGTCTTCGTCGACAACAAAGATCCCACCGCCCTGTTCGAAATGACGCTCGATCCTGGCGATCTCACGGTCGAGCGCATTCACCGGCGCCCGCTGGCCGGAGTGGGCAAGGGAATGCTGCGTGATCCCGAAGGCCTCGCCCGGGTCGACGTGGCCGGGGAAATCTTCCTCGTCGTCGGTTCTTCGCTGTGTGTCGTGGAGGGGAACCGGGTCTGCGACGGCCTCGTGCGCGTCCGGTACACCCCTGACGGCGCGCTGCCCGCCGAGCCGATGGCCGGGTTCCGGGACTGGCTGCTCGCCCGCGTGCCCGCGCTCGCCGCGGCCGGGCGGCGGGAACCGGACGACGGCGGGCTCAACGTGGAAGGCCTGGCCTGGGAACGGAACGCGTTGCTGTTCGGCCTCCGGGGACCGGCGCGCCCGGGCCGTGTCACGCTGGTCCGCGTTCCGGCCGACGTCGGCGGACCGCGGTGGACGACCGCGTCGCTGGGGCCGCCGGAATCGATCGACCTGCGGCTGCCCGAGGCGGTGACCGCGGGGATCCGCGACATTTCCGGTCCCGCGCGGACCGGCGATTTCCTGCTCCTGCTCGGACGCTCGGCCGGCCACGGCGACACGCCGTTCCGGCTCGGCACGTGGAACCGCGCCGATGACCACGTCACGCTGCTCGACGTCGCCTTTCACCGGAGCGCGAAACCGGAGGGCGTCACGACGTTCTCGAGCGGTGGCAGGCAGCGGATCCTGATCGTCGACGACGGCGGCGGTTACGCGGTTCTTTGATCAGGAGAAATACAGCTTCGACGGGCTCGGCTCCTGGTGGACCCGGGGTTTTCCGGCCGCCGTGGGGTCCGTGCCGAAAGCGGCGCCGAGCCCGGTCCGCGTGCTCGTCAGCGTGAAGTGGCCGCTGAACCCGAATTCGTCGCCGACCGGGTCGATCGGCGTCACCGAGAACTCTTCGGCGGGGCCGGGCGGGTTCGCCCCGCGCGTGCACAGCAGTTCGTGGCCCTGGCCCGACTTCGTGGTGGTCGCGTGGAGGAGCCGGCCGGACGCCTTGCCGGCGACCGACTGCCCGCCGCCGAGCGGGGCGAAGCACCACAGGTCCGTGTCGTCGACCTGCGCCGGGCGGAGCCGGTGGACGACCTCGGCGCCGCCGGGTTCGGCCGGGATGGTTTCGCTGCGGCTTTCGTGCAGGCACTCGTTCGTGACGTCGTCGCGGACGTACGCGCCCTCGGTGCCGGGCAGGCCGCCGCACAGGTAGCCGGCCGAGGTGGCGAGCCGCAGCTGCTTGCGCACGGCGGTGAGCTGGGCCGGCAGGTCGGGCACGCCGAGCCCGGCCAGCAGCGTGCCCATCGCGTCGAGCATCGGCTTCAGCACGTCCTGCTGGACGCGGTGGCCGAAGACGGTGTCGCGGTACCGGCGGACCCGGTCGAGCACCTGCGCCCGCTGTCCGGCGTCGCCGCGCACGAGCTTGGCCAGCAGCCCGGCGGTGTCGAGCCGGAAGTGCCGGGCGGGCTGCAGCGTCTGGTCGAGACCCCACGGGATCAGCTTGAAGTCGATGTCGTCCACGCCCGGCCGGGCGACGGCGTCCACGTCGTTGTAGACGTAGGTGTTGTTGGTGTTGCGGGAGTAGCCGTCCCAGTGCTTGAGGAAGAACTCCATCGCGTAGATCCCGGCGAACTGGCCGAGGTCGAAGACCTCGCTCGCCCCGGCGACACCGTGCGCGGCGATGTGGTCGACGGCGAACCGCAGGTCGGCCTTGTCGTCGAACTGCGAAAGGGACTCGACGCCGATGAACGGGACGCGGGCGGCCACGAAGTCGTCCTTGTGCTCCAGTTCGTAGAGGTTGCCGTTCACGTGACCGAAGTTGCGCTCGAGGTAGCGGGGCATGATCGGCTCGACGTTCACGAAGACGCCGGGGCTGTTGACGCCGGCGACGCCCTGGCCGATCGGTGTGCCGTTCACCAGCACCCGGGCGTAATTGCCGCGGGAATGGGGGAGACCGGCGAGCGCGAACAGTTTGTAGCCGAGCAGCTGCCGGACATAGGAGAGGTCCTGGACGGAGTTGTTGAGCGTCAGGTACCGCGACCCGATCAGCTCCCGGATCGGCGCCTTGTTCGCGTCGAGGAACTTCCCGAAGTCGATGTGCAGGCAGGGCTTGCCGCTGCTGATCGAACCGCAGAAGGACTTCTTCTTGATCCCGACGTCGGCGAACTTCGCCCGCGCGGGGAACTTCGTCCCGGACAGCTCGACCGACGTCGCCTTCCGCCAGGTGTAACGGCTGCCGCCGGTCCAGTCGAAGTTGCACACCCCGCCGGCCGGCTGCTCGGTGCGCACCGCGTCCCAGTCGGCCTGCGGCATCGTGATATCGATCGTCAGCACATTGTCGACCGCGTAGAGGGAATCGAGCGCACGCTGCTCCTGGCTGCCCATCCGCCCAGTGTACGGCCGGATTTCGGCGGCGAGAAGGTGAAAGGAATTCTATCCGGGGTGGCTGTCTCACCCATTGCCGGTTCAACTGGTGGGGGAGTGCCGGAAATCGACTGATCCACACGAATGGGTGACACCGGCGTCGCGATTTCTGCCCGAATGACCCTGGCGAACCCGTTTCCCGGCGAGGAAGATTGCGGCGGGCGAGGAAGGCGGGTTGGGAATCAACCCGGAGCGAACCGACCGGGGAAGAAAGTCGCTGGTCCGGAAGGAATAGAGAATCGCGGCACCGACGTCGCACCGAATCCGTTCGTCCAGGACCGCCACGGTGCGCGCGTGCTCCGTCCTGGCGGACACCACCGCCGAAGCACACGCGGGCCGGGCGATTCAGGAGGTGTTCCGGATGAAAAGTGACGGACCGGCCGCTTCGGGGCCGCAACTGAGCCGGCACCGGCGGCTGGCGGAACTGGCCGGGTCCGCCCGGGCCGGTGACCGGGCCGCGCTGGACGAGCTGATCGTGACGCTGACCCCGATGCTCTGGCACGTGGCCAGGGCGCAGGGCCTCGATCGCGAGCTGGCGGCCGACGTCGTGCAGACCACGTGGCTGAAGTTCCTGCGGTCGCTCGCCACCATCCACAACCCGGCGGCACTGACGGCATGGCTGGTGACGGTCACCCGGCGGGAGGCCTGGAAGGAGCGCCGCAAGCAGCTCAGCGAGCTGAGCGAGCCGGGCGACTTCTTCGAACAGCGCCTCACACCGGCCGAGCGCGCGGACACGGCCGTGCTCGACGACGACCGCCGCGACCGGCTGTGGACGGCGGTCGGCCGGCTGAGCCCGCGCTGCCAGCAGCTGCTGCGGATCGTGGCGTTCGCCGACCGCCCCTGCTACCGCGACGTCGGCCAGGCCCTCGGCATGCCGCAGGGAAGCATCGGGCCGGTGCGCGGCCGGTGTCTCGCCCGCCTGCGGGAGCTGCTGGAGACGGAGGCCGAGGGAGGGTGGCGGTGACCGCCGACGGCCGGGCTCAGGCCGCCGCCCGGACGGCAGCTCCCGCCGGCTTGTTCCGGGCTCGGGCCGGCCGCAACCCCGCGTCGCCGGCCCGCTCGCCGCGGATCCGCCTCAGCCCACCCACCCGCAACCCCCGCGGCCCGGCTCCGAGAACCGGGCACAAGTCGGATGACGGCTTGAAGCTGCCTTGACCAAGGGGCAGACTCGCCCGCATGCCCGCGCACAGGAGTCGCACCACGCTTGTCCTGGCCGTTGCCGCCGTGCTCACCGCCGGTGTTGCCGCGCCCGCCACCGCCGCCACGCCCACGCCGAAGTCGCCGGTCGCCGTCGGCTTCGGGGGTGCCGTGGCCAGCATCGACGCCGATGCCACCGCGATCGGCACCCGGGTGCTACGCGACGGCGGGAACGCCGTCGACGCGGCCGTCGCGGTCGCCGCCGCGCTCGGCGTCACCGACCCGTTCTCCGCCGGCATCGGCGGCGGCGGGTTCTTCGTCTACTACGACGCCAAGACCCGCCGCGTGCACACCCTCGACGGCCGCGAAACGGCGCCGAAGACCGCCGACGAGAACCTCTTCGTCGAAAACGGCAAGCCGCTCCCGTTCGCCGACGCCGTCACCAGCGGCTTGAGCGTCGGCGTGCCCGGCACGCCCGCGACCTGGGCCGAGGCGCTGCGCAAGTGGGGCACGCGGTCGCTGGCGAAGACGCTGAAGCCCGCGGAGCAGCTCGCGCGCGACGGCTTCGTCGTCGACCAGACGTTCCAGACGCAGATCGCGAACAACGCCGCGCGGTTCTCGGCCTTCCCGTCGACGCGGTCGCTGTACCTGCCCGGCGGCGCGCCGCCCGCGCCCGGGACCGTCTTCAAGAACCCGGACTTGGCCGCCACGTACGCACAGCTCGAGCGCAAGGGCGTCGACGCGCTGTACAACGGCCCGATCGGCGCGGACATCGTCAAGACCGTGCAGAAACCGCCGGTCGACCCGGCTTCGACGCTGAACGTCCGGCCCGGCAAGCTGACCGCCGGCGACCTCGCCGCCTACGACGTGATCGAGCGCCGTCCGACCCACACGACGTACCAGGGACTGGACGTCTACGGCATGCCGGCACCGTCGTCGGGCGGGCTGACGGTCGGCGAAGCGCTCAACATCCTCGAGAACTTCGACCTCAAGGGCGCGAGCAAGGCCGACTACCTGCAGTACTTCCTCGAGTCGACCCGCTTCGCCTTCGCCGACCGCAACCGCTGGATCGGCGACCCGGCGTTCGTCGACGTCCCGGCGCGCGAGCTGCTGAGCCAGCGGTTCGCCGACTCACGGGCGTGCCTGATCTCGAAGGACAAGGCGGCGACCAGCCCGGTGGCCCCGGCCGACCCGCGCCACCCGGCCTCGTGCACCGCGGGCGCGACGGCCGCGCCGACGCCGTACGAGGGGGAGAACACGACGCACCTGACGGTGGCGGACAAGTGGGGCAACGTCGTCGCGTACACGTTGACGATCGAGCAGGAGGGTGGCAGCGGCATCGTGGTGCCGGGCCGCGGGTTCCTGCTGAACAACGAGCTGACGGACTTCTCGTTCACGCCGGTGACGCCGGGCGTGCCCGACCCGAACCTGCCGGGCCCGGGCAAGCGCCCCCGTTCGTCGATGGCCCCGACGATCATCCTCGACCACGGCCGCCCGTTCTTCGCGACGGGCTCGCCGGGCGGAGCATCGATCATCACGACGGTGCTCCAGGTGATCCTCGGCCGGGTGGATCGCGGCCTGTCCCTGGAGCAGGCGATCGCAGCCCCACGGGCATCCCAGCGCAACTCGGCGGCGGCCCAGGTGGAGCAGGCGTTCCTCGACCAGGACCAGGGAAAGCTGGTGGCGGACCTCAAGGCCCGAGGCCAGGGCTTCTCGACAGCCCCGGCGGAGATCGGCGCGGCAACGGGAGTGGAGCGCCTGCGCGACGGCCGCTGGCTGGCAGCGGCAGAACCGGTCCGGCGCGGCCAGGGCGCGGCCCAGGTGGTGTGGCCGGCGAACTGGTAGGTAGTTGAGGGCTGACCTCACCGGGAACGTCGCGAGTGGTTCATTCGCGACGCCCGGTGAGGAGCGCCCCCGCCCCCGCCAGCCGGCGCCCGCACGCTCGAACCGGGCTCGGCCACACCCCCCTGCCGAACCGATACGCAGCCGCTTCAGCGACCGTCAGGCCGGGTCAAGGCACGCTTTCCCGCCTTGACGCGGTCTGACGGCCGTTGAACAATCGAGCGTTCGGGTCGGCGGGGGGAACCCCGGCAGGGCAGCTCAGCTGGGTTCCGGCAGGGCAGCCCCGGCAGGGCAGCCCCGGAAAGCCAAAACCACCCACCCGCCCCGGGGGCGCCCCCCGGGTCCAGCGTATCGCCGTAGCCCGACACAAAACCGCGAAACCCAGCGTGATCGACCCGCTTGTCCCCATCACAACCACCCTGTGGACAACCCCACGCTGAGCTGCGGATCGGCACATCGGGGCACTGGCGCGCCCGCCCGGAGGGCGCCTTCTAGACTCGGGCTCGATGTTCCAGCCACCTGAAACCCTGCTTCCGCCGGGAGTGGGCCGATGAAGCTCGTCTTCGCCGGCACTCCCGACCCGGCGGTTCCCGCCCTGCGTGCCCTGCTCGATTCCGGGCGGCACGAGGTCGTCGCCGTCGTCACGCGCCCCGACGCGCAGGCCGGCCGCGGCCGCCGGGTCGTCCGCTCGCCCGTCGGGGCACTCGCCGACGAGCACGGCATCGAGGTCCTGACGCCCGCGCGTGCCGGTGATCCGGCCTTTCTCGCGCGCCTGGCCGAGCTCGCGCCCGATGCCTGCCCGGTCGTCGCCTACGGGGCGCTGCTGCCGCAGGCCGCCCTCGACATTCCGCGGCTGGGCTGGGTGAACCTGCACTTCTCGCTGCTGCCCGCGTGGCGGGGCGCCGCGCCCGTGCAGGCCGCGATCCGCGCCGGCGACGAGATCACCGGCGCCTCGACCTTCCGGATCGTCAAGGAACTGGACGCCGGCCCGGTCTACGGCGTCGTCACCGAGGCGATCGGGGCCACCGACACCGCCGGCGCGCTGCTCGGGCGGCTCGCGGAGTCCGGGGCCAAGCTGCTGCTGTCCACCATGGACGGTCTGGCCGACGGCAGTCTCGTCGCGCGCGAACAGCCCGCCGAAGGCGTCAGCTACGCGCCGAAGGTGACCGTCGACGACGCGCGGGTGTCCTTCGCCGATCCGGCGTCGGCGGTCGACCGGCAGATCCGGTCGGTCAGCCCCGAACCGGGTGCCTGGGCGGAGTTCCGCGGGGAACGCTTCAAGCTCGGCCCGGTCACGGTGCTCGACGAACCCGGCCCGCCGCCGGGCGAGATCGTGGTCGAACGCAAACGGGTGCTGGTCGGGACGGCGACGAAGCCGTTGCGGCTCGGCGAAGTCCAGGCACCCGGCAAGAAACGGATGGCGGCCACCGACTGGGCGCGCGGAACAAGGATCGACCAGGGAGAGCGCCTCCGGTGAACGACCACAGGGAACGACGTCCGTCACGGCCGCAGCGGGGCCGCCCGGCACCGCGCAAGGAAGGGCCGCGCCGCCCGCCGGAGGTGGATCCGGCCCGGCAGGCCGCGTTCGACGTCCTCGCCGCCGTCCGGACCAAGGACGCCTACGCCAACCTCGTCCTGCCGGACCTGCTGCGCGAGCGGCGGATCACCGGCCGGGACGCCGCGCTGGCCACCGAGCTCGCGTACGGCGCGTCGCGGGCGCAGGGCATGCTCGACGCGATCATCGAGTCCTGCGCCGAGCGCCCGCTCAAGCAGACCGACCCGGCGGTGCTCGACGCGCTGCGCCTCGGCGTCTACCAGCTGCTGCGCACGCGCATCCCGGAGCACGCCGCGGTGACGTCCACAGTGGACCTCGTGCGCGCGGAAGCCGGTTCGTGGGCCACGGGTTTCGCGAACGCCATCATGCGCAAGGTGTCCGAAAAGGACGAAGCGGCGTGGCTCGACGAGCTGGCGCCGGACGAGGCGGCCGACCCGATCGGCGCCTACGCGCTGCGCACCGCGCACCCGCGCTGGATCGCCCGGTCCTTCGCCGAAGCGCTGGGCGACAAGGGGGCCGGCCTCAAGGCCGCCCTGGAAGCCGACGACGCGCGCCCGGAGGTGCACCTCGTCGCCCGGCCCGGTGAGATCAGCGCCGACGAGCTCGCCGCGATCACCGGCGGCGACCCGGCGCCGTACTCCCCGTACGGCGTCCGCCTGCCCGCCGGCGCCGGCGACCCGGCCGACGCCGAACCGGTCCGCGAGCGCCTGGCGGCCGTCCAGGACGAGGGCAGCCAGCTGTGCGCGATCGCCGCGACGAAGGTGCCGCTCGACGGCTCCGACGAGCGCTGGCTCGACCTGTGCGCCGGCCCCGGCGGCAAGGCCGCGCTGCTCGGCGCGCTGGCCGCGTTGAGCGGGGCGACCGTCGACGCCGTGGAGAAGGCGCCGCACCGCGCGAAGCTCGTCGAGAAGGCCACGAGCGGGCTGCCGGTGAAGGTGCGCGTCGCCGACGGACGCGAGAGCGGCCTGGAGCCGGGCTACGACCGGATCCTCGTTGACGCGCCGTGCAGCGGACTCGGCGCGCTGCGGCGCCGGCCGGAGGCGCGCTGGCGCCGTCAGCCGTCCGACGTCGCGGACCTGACGAAGCTGCAGGGCGAGCTGATCACCGCCGCGTACGAGCTGCTGCGGCCCGGTGGCGCGCTGACCTACGTCGTCTGCTCGCCGCACCTGGCCGAGACCGAAGGCGTCTTCGCGGAGACGGCGCGGCGGCTGAAGGCCGAGGTGCTGGACGCGCGCGAGTTCTTCCCCGGCGTCCCGGAGCTCGGTGACGGGCCGTACGTCCAGCTGTGGCCGCACCGCCACGGCACGGACGCGATGTTCTGCGCCGTGCTGCGCAAACCGTGATGGGCAAACCGTGAGGGACCTCGGGCTGGTCGCCGGCTCGTGCGGCGGGCTGGACGTCCGGTTCGCCGCCGAGCTGGCCCGCCCGGCCGCCGAGCGCGGCTGGCGCCCGGCGATCACGCTGACGCCGACGGCGCACCGCTGGCTGGAGGCCACCGGCGGGCTCGCCGAGGTGGCGGCGTGCACCGACCTGCCGGTCCGCAGCGCGTCCCGGCTGCCCGGCGAGCCGCGGCCGCACCCCGACCCGTCGGTGTTCCTGTTCGCGCCGGCGTCGGCGAACTCGGTCGCCAAGCTGGCGCTCGGCATCGCGGACAACCAGGCGCTGACGCTGCTGGGTGACGTGCTGGGCGCGCCGGGGATCACGATGGTGGTGGCGTACCAGATCCAGGACACCCGGGTGCACCACCCGGCGTGGCAGCGCCACCTCGACACCCTCGCGGGCGCCGGGGTGACCCTGCACCGCCTGGACATCCGGCGGCCGTGGACCGAGGTGCTGGACCTGCTGCCCTGAGGCGGCTGCCGGGTGCTGGACCTGAGACCCGAGGCGGCTGCCGGGTGCTGGACCTGAGACCCGAGGCGTCAGGCCCGAGCGGCCGCGGGGGCGCCCCCCGGTTTCCACTCTACCGGCGACCACCGACAGTTTCCGCGCTGCCGCTGCCGCGACCTACGGGCAGACCGCCGCGTCCGTGGCGGCATACAGGTGCTGGTTCGCCCCGGCCGGTGGCGGGTTCTGGTTCAGCACCACCACTGCCCGGCGGTCGTGCGGGCCCACGCCCGACAGGTTCGTGAAGCCGATGATTCCGCCCTGGTGGCCCCAGAACTCGCCGCACGTCACCGGGATGCGGCCGAGGCCGAGGCCGTAGCCTCCGCCTGGTGCGCCCAGGTCGGCCGGGACCGTCCGTTGCATCTCCGCCAGCTCGGCCGGGCGCAAGAGGCGGCCGCCCAGGAGCGCTCCGTAGAACCGGTTCAGATCCGCCGGTGTGGAGATCAGGCCGCCCGCCGCCCACGCGATCGTCGCGTCGAAGTCGCTGAAGTCCACCAGCTTCCCGTTGAGCGGCAGGTAACCGACCGCGTGCGGGGCCGGCAGCCGCTCGTCGCCTCGGCGGGGCAGGTACGTGTCGTGCAGGCCCAGTGGCCGGGTGATCCGGTGGGCGATCAGGTCGCTCAGCGCCTTGCCGGTCACCTTTTCGGCGAGCATCCCCGCCACGATGTAGTTCGTGTTGGAGTACGACCACTTCGTGCCCGGCGGGAACAGCGCCGGGTGCCGCAGCGCCGTCGCCACCAGCTCGGCCGGCTCGGCTCCCCGGTGGCGCAGGGCTTCCGGGTCCGTCCGGTCGAAGTCGTCCGTGTAGTTGTAGAGCCCGCTGGTGTGCTGGAGCAGCTGCCGGACCGTGATCCGCGGGTCGGGCAGGAGCCCCGGCAGGTACCGCGCGACCGGGGCGTCGAGCCGGACGCGGCCCTCGGCGACCAGTTGCAGCACCACCGTGGCGACGAACGTCTTCGTGACGCTGCCCGCCCGGTAGGAACCGTTGCGCGGGAACGGTTTCCCGGTGGCGATGTCACCCGCGCCACTGCGGACCACCCGGGTCCGGTGGCCGTCCTGGATCACCGCTTCGGCGCCCGGGACGCCGTCCTGGGCCGTCAGGACGTCGAGGCGTTGCCGCACCGGGTCCGCCGTGGCGGCCAGTGCCGGTGCCGCGGTGGTGGCGGCGAGCAGCGCGACGAGCGTGCCGGCGGTGATGGCCCGCAATGACTTCCGCATGAAATCGAACCCCCTGGTGTGTCGGTCTCCATGAACACTAGGGATTCCGGGACGCCGGCGGGATGAGGTAAACCGCACGATCTTCCTGCGGTGAGCCTCACCCCCGTTCGGGTCAACGGCCGCCGACGTGACCGGGCCGCACGACCCCCGCTTCGTACGCGATGACCACCGCCTGGCTGCGGTTGCCCGCCCCGAGCTTGGCGAAGATGTTGCCCACGTGGGTCTTCACCGTCTCCAGGCTGATCACCAGCGCCGCTGCGATGTCCTGATTGGACAGTCCGGTGGCGATGAGCCGCAGCACCTCGGCTTCGCGGCGGGTGAGCGTCTTCGCCGCCCGCGCGTGCTCGCCGCCGCCGGGAACCCGTTCGCTCACCAGCCGGCGGATCGCCTCCGGGAACAGCAGCGACTCGCCGGTCGCCACCGTCCGGACCGCGTGCGCGATCTCCGCCTTGCGCGCCCGCTTCAGCAGGAACCCGCTGGCCCCGGCCAGCAGCGCCTCGTGCACGTAGTCGTCGTTGTCGAACGTCGTGACGACGAGGATCTTCGGCGGCTCCGCCAGCGCCGCGAGCACCTGGCGGGTGGCCTCGATGCCGTCGGTGCCGGGCATCCGGACGTCCATCAGCACGACGTCCGGCCGGGTCCGCCGCACCGCCGCCAGGACCTCGCCGCCGTCGGCCGCCTCGCCGACCACCGGCAGGCCCTGCTGCTCCAGCAGTGCTCGCAGGCCGGTGCGGACCAGCGGCTCGTCGTCGGCGAGCAGCACCGTCGGCGTCACGCGCCCGCCCGCAGCGGGATCGTCGCCCGCAGCCGCCACTGCTGCCCGTCCGGCCCGGCGTCGAGCTCGCCGCGCAGGGCCTCGACGCGCTCGGCGAGCCCGGTCAGCCCGCGCCGTCCGGTCCGCGGCCCGTCGCCGGGCAGCGCGTTGACGACCGCGATGCCGAGGCGGTCCGGCCCGGCCTCGACCCGCACGTCGACCGCGCCGGGACCGGCGTGGCGCAACGCGTTGGTCAGGCCCTCCTGGACGATCCGGTACCCCTCGCGCGACACCGTGGCGGGCAGCGCCGCGACCGGCCCGGTGACGGCCAGGCGCACGTCGAGCCCGGCTTCGCGGGCCCGCACGGCGAGCACGTCCACTTCGGCGAGCGTGCGCGTCGGCGCCGTGGCGGCCGGCTCCTCGCGCAGCAGGCCCAGGACGTGGTCGAGGTCCTCGAGGGCGCTTCGGGACGCTTCTTCGATCGTGCCGAGTGCGCGCCGGGCCTGCACCGGGTCCGTCTCGACGAGGTCGGCCGCGGCCGCCGCCTGGATCGTCGACGTCGTCAGCGTGTGCCCGATCGAGTCGTGCAGCTCCCGGGCCAGCCGGTTGCGCTGGGCGAGGACGGCGGCGCGGCGCTCGGCCAGCGCCGTGCGTTCGGAGCCGGACGGGCCCAGCAGCGCCTCCGCGCCGGCCCGGAAGGCGCGGGTGGTGGCCGCGAGCAGCACGACAGCCACGACGAGCAGCACGAACCCGAACGGGACCGTCCACCCGCCGAGCGGGACGTCGTCCCAGAACAGGCTGATGGTGTCCTGGCCGCCGGTCAGCCAGACCAGCGGCACGAGCAGGCCCAGGCTCAGGAAGGCGAGCACGGTCAGCAGGATGCCGCTCAGCCCCGTGTGCAGGGCGAGCCACAGGCCCGAGCGCAGCCGCGCGCCGGCGTCGGGGCGCCCGGCCGGGGCGGGGATCCTGGTGCCGAGCAGCACGTTCGCCAGGCCGATGCCGGCCCGTCGCACCGGCCCCAGCAGGCCCAGCAACCCCATCAGCACCGCCACGGCGACCAGGGCGAGCAACGCCCGGACCCGTGAATCGGCCTCCACGGACACGGCCGCGACAAGCGCGAAGGGCGAGGCCGGCACCGTCAGCACGGCACCCGCGACGGCGAACGGGAGGCTGCGGTAGCTGCCGATCCGCGCCAGGGACTGGAAGAATCCGGACATGACGGCGAGCCTATGGCCGCCCGTGTGGCCCCCGCCTCCCTCTCCGGAGCCAGATCCTGGTCACAACCGGTTAGCGAGCGTTAGCGCCGTCCTCCTACACTCGGGACGTGGCAGACCGACCTTTGATCGCCCCCAGCATCCTCGCGGCGGACTTCGCCCGGCTCGGCGAGGAGATCGCCGCCGTGGCCGGCGGCGGGGAGACCCGCGCCGACTGGGTCCACGTCGACGTCATGGACGCGCACTTCGTGCCCAACCTGACCCTCGGCCTGCCGGTGGCCAAGGCCCTGATCGACAGCACCGACCTGCCGATCGACTGCCACCTGATGATCGACGACCCGGACCGCTGGGCGATCGGGTACGCCGAGGCCGGCGCCTACAACGTCACCGTGCACGCCGAAGCCGCGAAGGACCCGGTCGCGCTGGCGAAGAACCTGCGGGCCGCGGGCGCGAAGGCGGGCCTGTCGATCAAGCCGGGCACCGCGCTCGAGCCGTGGCTCGACGCGCTCAAGCACTACGACACGCTGCTGGTCATGTCGGTCGAGCCCGGCTTCGGCGGGCAGTCGTTCATCGCCGACGTCCTGGAGAAGGTCCGCACCGCGCGGCGGCTGGTCGACACCGGCCACCTGAAGCTGATCGTCGAGATCGACGGCGGCATCAACACCGACACCATCGAGCAGGCCGCCGAGGCGGGCGTCGACTGCTTCGTCGCCGGGTCCGCCGTCTACGGCGCCGGCGATCCGGGCAAGGCGGTCGCCGCGCTGCGCGAACAGGCGGCCCGCGGCCGGGCCGGCTGACCTCGCAGCGGCACCGGAGAAGCCACCGGGCCGCGGCGGGTGTTGGATGGAAGGACCGGCTTACGAGGAGGCAGCGCACGTGTTCACCGGCATAGTCGAGGAGATCGGCGAAGTCACCGCGGTGGAGCAGCTGACGAACGCGGCCCGGCTGCGCGTCCGCGGCCCGCTGGTCACCAGCGACGCCGGGCACGGCGACTCGATCGCGGTCAGCGGGGTCTGCCTGACCGTCGTCGAGGTCACCGGCGGCGAGTTCACCGTCGACGTCGTCGACGAGACGCTGCAGCGGTCGAGCCTCGCCAAGGTCGCGGTCGGCGACCGGGTCAACCTCGAGCGTGCCACCCCGGCCGGCGGCCGGCTCGGCGGGCACATCATGCAGGGCCACGTCGACGGGACCGGCGTGTTCCTCGGCCGCGACGAGAACGGCGTCACGACGTTCGCGCTGCCGGCGCACCTGTCCCGGTACGTGGTCGAGAAGGGCTCCATCGCGGTCGACGGGATCTCCCTGACGGTGGCCGCGGTGACCGCCGACCAGTTCAAGGTGGCGCTGATCCCGACCACCCTGGAGGTGACCACGCTCGGCGGCCGGGAGACCGGCGACCTGGTCAACCTCGAGGTCGACGTGGTCGCGAAGTACGTGGAAAAGCTGGCCGAGGCGCACATCCGCGACCAGGTGCAGAATCAGCACGGAGGAGCGTCATGAGTGAGACGGCAGAGCCGGCGGCGGGCTGGACCCCGTGCGGCAGCGGAGCGGTGTTCGACGCCGACGCCATCGAGCGGGCGATCGCGGACATCGCGGCGGGCCGCCCGGTCGTCGTGGTCGACGACGAGGACCGCGAGAACGAGGGTGACCTCATCTTCGCCGCCGAGAAGGCGACGCCGGAGCTGCTGGCCTTCATGGTCCGCTACACCTCGGGCTACGTCTGCGTGGCGCTGACCGAGTCCGAGGCCGACCGGCTCGACCTGCCGCCGATGTACCACACGAACCAGGACGCGCGCGGCACCGCGTACAGCGTCACGGTCGACGCCGCCGACGGCATCACCACCGGCATCTCCGCCGCCGACCGCGCGCACACGATCCGGCTGCTCGCCGACCCGTCGGCCACGGCGAAGGACTTCCGCCGTCCCGGCCACGTCGTGCCGCTGCGGGCCAAGGAAGGCGGCGTGCTGCGCCGCCCCGGGCACACCGAGGCGTCGGTCGACCTGGCCCGGATGGCCGGGCTCGCCCCCGCCGGCGTGCTCTGCGAGATCGTGTCCCAGAAGGACGAAGGCGACATGGCGCGCCGCGACGAGCTCGAGGTGTTCGCCGCCGACCACGACCTGGCGATCATCACCATCGCCGACCTGATCGCCTACCGCCGCCGCACCGAGAAGCAGGTCGAGCGCGTCGCCGAGGCACGCATCCCCCTGGCCGCGGGCACGTTCCGCGCGGTCGGCTACGACTCGCTGCTCGACGGCATCGAGCACGTCGCGTTCGTCTACGGCGAGATCGGCGACGGCCAGGACATCCTGGTGCGCGTGCACTCCGAGTGCCTGACCGGCGACGTCTTCGGCTCGCTGCGCTGCGACTGCGGCCCCCAGCTGGAGGCGGCCCTGGAAGCGGTGGCCGCCGAAGGCCGCGGCGTCGTGCTCTACATCCGCGGCCACGAGGGCCGCGGCATCGGCCTGCTGCACAAGCTGCAGGCCTACCAGCTGCAGGACGACGGCGCCGACACGGTGGACGCCAACCTCCAGCTCGGCGTCCCGGCCGACGCCCGCGACTACGGCACGGGCGCGCAGATCCTGTGCGACCTCGGCGTCCGCACCATGCGGCTGCTGTCGAACAACCCGGCCAAGCGGATCGGCCTCGAGGGCTACGGCCTGCGCGTCACCGGGCGCGTGCCGCTGCCGATCTCGCCGAACCCGGAGAACCTGCGCTACCTGCGGACCAAGCGCGACCGGATGGGCCACGACCTGGCCCAGCTGGAGCACTACGACCAGGTCGGCGCGCGCCCGGAGCACACCGACGGAGGAGCACTGTGAGCGGCGAAGGCCGACCTGAGGTCAAGCTGGACCTCTCCGACTGCAAGTCGCTGAAGCTCGGCATCGTCGCCACCCGCTGGAACGCGGACATCACCGACGTCCTGCTGGAGCGGGCCCTGGTCGCGGCAAAGGAGGCCGAACTCGAGGAGGAGCCGACGGTCGTCCACGTGGCCGGCGCGGTGGAACTCCCGGTGGTGGCGCAGGCGCTGGCCCGCAACCACGACGCGGTGGTCGCGCTGGGCGTGGTCATCCGCGGCGGCACCCCGCACTTCGAGTACGTGTGCGACGCGGTGACGGCGGGCCTGACCCGGGTGGCGCTCGACGAGAGCACCCCGGTCGGCAACGGCGTCCTGACGTGCGACACGCACGAGCAGGCCGTCGACCGCTCGGGCCGTCCGGGCTCGAAGGAGGACAAGGGCTACGAGGCGACGGTGGCGGCCCTGGACTCCGCGCACGTGCTGCGGAGCCTGCGCCAGCCGTGGACCGAGCGGGGTTTCCAGTGAGCGTGGCGACGTCGCTGGTGATCCGCCCCCGCCGGGCGATGATCATGTGCAGCGTGCTGGCGGTGGCGCTGCTGGCGGTGTTCGTCGTGGTGGCGGTCCTGCTGCGCACCGGCGACACTGGCGTGCGTTTCCAGCGCTCCGACCAGGCGGCGATGGTGGGCATCGGGATCCTGCTGGCGTGCGGGGTGATGCTGTTCGCGATCGCCAGGGTGCGGGCGGACGCGGAGGGCATCGAGGTCCGGAACGTGGTGATCACGCGCCGGTTCGCGTGGAGCGAGGTGCTGTCGGTGAGCTTCCCCGACGGCGCTTCGTGGGCGCGCCTGGAGCTGCCGGACGACGAGTACCACGCGGTGATGGCGGTGCAGGCGGTGGACCGGGACCGGGCGGTGGAGGCGGTGCGGGCGTTGCGCAAGCTGCACCGCGCAGCCACCGGCGGCTAGCGGCCTCAGAGGTCGACGTCCACCACGATCGGCGCGTGGTCCGACGGCCCCTTGCCCTTGCGCGCATTCCGGTCCACATAGGAATCCGTGACGGCGGAGGTGAACGCCTCGTTCCCGTACACCAGGTCGATCCGCATGCCCTTGTTGTTCGGGAAGTTCCCCGCCCGGTAGTCCCAGTACGTGAACGGGTGGTCGTACTTCAACGGCCGCGGGAAGACGTCCGACAGGCCCAGCTTCCGCAGGCGTGCCAGTGCATCGCGTTCCGGGGGAGTCACGTGCGTCGACTCCGCGAACAGCGCGATGTCCCAGACGTCCTCGTCGGTCGGCGCCACGTTGAAGTCGCCGAGCACCGCGAACGGCCCGGACGACAGCTCCGAAGCCACCAGCGAGTGCAGCGACGACAGCCACTCCAGCTTGTACGCGTAGTGCGGGTTGTCCGGCTCGCGCCCGTTGGGCACGTACACCGACCACAGCCGCACGCCTCCGCAGGTGGCGCCCACCGCGCGCGCTTCCGCGGCACCTTCGAACGACGGCTCGCCCGGCAGCCCGCGCACGACGTCCGACAGGCCCACCCGCGACACGATGCCGACACCGTTCCAGCGCCCCAGCCCGTACGCCGCCACCTCGTAGCCCAGCGCTTCGATCTCGGCCGCCGGGAACGCCTCCGTGGTGTTCTTCAGCTCCTGCAGGCACAGCACGTCCGGCGCCGTCTCCTCCAGGAAACCCAGCACACGCGGGAGGCGGGGGATGATGGAGTTCACGTTCCAGGTGGCGATCCGCATGCCCGCGAGCATCCCACACGCCACCGACGAAAACGGGGCGGCGCCGGAAGCGCCGCCCCGTGGGAGAAATGTCAGACGCCCGAGGTCGTCCGGATCCAGGTCCGGCTCGCCGCCACGCTCGCGTAGTTGTTGGTGCCGCGCGTGTTCGACCCGCTCTGGTTCTGGACCGTCGACGCGACGCCGACCTGGACACCGTTGGCCACCTGGGGCCCGCCCGAGTCGCCCTTCCACGCCGAGCCGTTGATGCCGACGCTCTGGATCGCGCGGCCGCCGTAGGCGTCCGTGGAGCGGCCCGTCACCTGGACGTTCGCCGTCTTCAGGGACGTCGCCGGCGGGCCGGTCGGGGTCGCGCGGCCCCAGCCGTAGATCTGGTTGGTGCTGCCCGTCGCCGGGTCCGAGCTGCCCAGCGAGATCGGGGAGGCGCTGGTCGCCGAGGCCAGGTGCAGCAGCGCGATGTCGCCGTTGGGGGACTCGTACTCGCCGTCGACGGCGATCTTCGTGCCCGAGAGCAGCGTGTTGCTGCCGACCCGGACGTACATGCCCGAGCCGTCCTGGTCCAGGCAGTGCACCGCCGTCAGCACCCAGCGCGACGCGATGACCGTGCCGGAGCAGTTGAAGCCCTGGTAGTCGCGGCCGGGCGTGTTGACGTACACCTGGGCGCCCCAGGAGACCGTCGGGGCGGTGGTGCCGCCGACGATGTTCGGCTGGACGCCCGCGGAGGCGATCGCGCCACCGGCGAGGGTCAGCGCGACGGCGGCCGCCGAGGCGGCGCCGAGGAGACGGAGAGAGCTCACGGTGGTGATCCTTTCGGAGGGGGACCGGATCGGCCGGTCGGAAAGTAACCACCGGATCACCCAGGGGGACACCGACGAAGGTCGGAAACGGACGAACACCCTACTTCCGGTGGGCCAGCCGGGGGCGCTCCGGAAACTGTCGGTGCCTCCCCATAGTCTGGAGGAGTGGCTGACCCGACCACCTACCGTCCCTCGCCGGGGAGCATCCCGGATGCCCCTGGCGTGTACAAGTTCCGCGACGCGACCAAGCGGGTCATCTACGTCGGCAAGGCGAAAAGCCTCCGCAGCAGGCTGAACTCCTACTTCGCCGACCTCTCCGGCCTGCACCCGCGCACCCGCCAGATGGTCACCACGGCCGCGAGCGTCGAATGGACCGTCGTCACCACCGAGGTCGAAGCGCTCCAGCTCGAGTACAACTGGATCAAGGAGTTCGACCCCCGGTTCAACGTCCGCTACCGCGACGACAAGAGCTACCCGGTGCTCGCGGTGACGCTGAACGAGGAGTTCCCCCGCCTGCACGTCTACCGCGGCGCCCGCAAGAAGGGCGTCCGGTACTTCGGCCCGTACGCGCACGCGTGGGCCATCCGCGAGACCCTCGACCTGCTGCTGCGCGTCTTCCCCGCGCGCACCTGCTCGGCGGGGGTGTTCCGGCGCCACGGCCAGATCGGCAGGCCCTGCCTGCTCGGCTACATCGACAAGTGCTCGGCGCCGTGCGTGGGCCGCGTCTCGGCCGACGAACACCGCGACATCGTCGAGGACTTCTGCGACTTCCTGGCCGGCAAGACCGACGTCATGATCAAGCGCCTCGAAGCCGAGATGGCGGCCGCGTCCGAGGAACTGGAGTTCGAGCGCGCGGCCCGGCTGCGCGACGACCTCGGCGCCCTGCGCCGCGCCATGGAGAAGCAGGCCGTCGTGCTCGGCGACGGCACGGACGCCGACGTCGTCGCCTTCGCCCACGACGAGCTCGAAGCCGCCGTCCAGGTCTTCCACGTGCGCGGCGGCCGGGTCCGCGGCCAGCGCGGCTGGGTCATCGACAAGGCCGAGGAGATGGACGTGCCGGCCCTGGTCGACCACTTCCTCACCCAGTTCTACGGCGACGAGGCCGAGCTCGACGCCCGCGACGACGTCGACTCCGGCCCGGTCGTCCCACGCGAGGTCCTGGTCCCGGAGCTGCCCGCGGACGCCGAAGCGGTCGCGGAGTGGCTCACCGGGCTGCGCGGCTCGCGGGTCCAGCTGCGGGTGCCGCAGCGCGGCGACAAGAAGGCACTGGCCGAGACCGTGCAGCGCAACGCGGGCGAGGCCTTCACCCAGCACAAGCTGCGCCGCGCCGGCGACCTCACGGCCCGCTCGGCGGCGCTCACCGAGCTGCAGGAGTTCCTCGCCCTCGACACCGCGCCGCTGCGCATCGAGTGCGTCGACATCAGCCACATCCAGGGCAGCGACGTCGTCGCGTCGCTCGTCGTGTTCGAAGACGGCCTCGCGCGCAAGTCCGAGTACCGGCGCTTCGCGCTCCGCGAGGCCGCCACCGAGGGTGACGTCGCTTCGATCGCCGAGGTCGTGCGAAGGCGCTTCTACCGCTACCTCAAGGAAACCGCGGAAGACACGGACAAGCCCGGCCTCGACCCGGAGACCGGGCGGCCGAAGAAGTTCGCCTACCCGCCGAACCTGCTGGTCGTCGACGGTGCGGGCCCGCAGGCCACGGCGGCCGCGGACGTGCTGGCCGAGCTCGGCATCACCGACATCGCCGTGGTGGGGCTGGCCAAGCGGCTCGAAGAGGTCTGGCTGCCCGCCGACCCCGATCCGGTGATCCTGCCCCGGACGTCGGAGGCGCTGTACCTGCTGCAGCGGCTGCGTGACGAGGCCCACCGCTTCGCCATCGCCTACCACCGCGAGAAGCGCTCCAAGCGCCTGGTGACGTCCGAATTGGACAGTGTGCCCGGGCTGGGGCAGGCTCGCCGCACCGCGCTGATCAAGCACTTCGGCTCGGTGAAGAAGCTCAAGCAGGCCAGGATCGAAGAGATCGAGGCGGTGCCCGGCTTCGGCAGGCGCACCGCGGAGGCCGTGGTCGCCGCGCTGGCCGGGGAGTCCGGCGCGAGCAACGGCACGGAAGCAGGGGAGTAGGGAAACACAGTGAGTGCGCAAGAGGAGATCCGCGGCTCCGGCATGGAGGTCGCGGTCGTGTCCGGGTTGTCCGGGGCGGGCCGCAGCACGGCGGCCAAGTGCCTGGAGGACCTGGGCTGGTTCGTCGTCGACAACCTGCCCCCGGAGCTGATCGCGACGATGGTCGAGCTGGGCGCGCAGGCGCGCGGCGCGATCACGAAGGTGGCGGTGGTGATGGACGTGCGCTCGCGCGCGTTCACCGACGACCTGGCCTCGGTGATCAAGGACCTCGACGCCCGGGGCTACAAGCCGCGGGTGCTGTTCCTGGAGGCGACTGACGCGGTGCTGGTGCGGCGCTTCGAGGCCGTCCGCCGCGGGCACCCGATGCAGGGCGACGGCCGGCTCGCCGACGGCATCACCGCGGAGCGGACGCTGCTGGAGCCGCTGCGCGAAGAGGCCGACCTGGTGCTCGACACGTCGTCGCTGTCGGTGCACGACCTGCGCGCCAAGATCGAGGACGCGTTCGGCTCCGAGGCGAGCACCCAGACCCGGGTCACCGTGCTGTCCTTCGGCTACAAGTACGGCCTGCCGATGGACGCCGACCTGGTGATGGACGTCCGGTTCCTGCCCAACCCGTTCTGGATCCCGGAGCTGCGCGAGCACACCGGTCTCGACGGTGAAGTGCGCAACTACGTCCTCTCCCAGGAGGGGGCCGAGGAGTTCCTCGACCGCTACCACCAACTGCTGCGGCTGATCGGCGCCGGCTACAAGCGCGAGGGCAAGCGGTACCTGACGCTCGCCGTCGGCTGCACCGGCGGCAAGCACCGCAGCGTGGCGCTGTCGGTGGAGCTCGCCCAGCGTCTGTCCAAAGAAGACGGTATGGCCGTGAAGGTGGTGCACCGCGACCTTGGTCGTGAATAACGTGCGCGCGGTCGCCCTCGGGGGCGGCCACGGGCTGCACGCCACGTTGTCCGCGGTGCGGCGGGTGACCCCCGACGTCACCGCGGTCGTGACCGTGGCCGACGACGGCGGATCGTCCGGCCGGCTGCGGCGCGAACTCGGCCTGCTGCCGCCGGGCGACCTGCGGCAGGCGTTCGCCGCCTTCGCCGCGGAGGACGGCGGCACGCTGTGGGCCGAGGTCTTCCAGCACCGCTTCGGCGGCGACGGCGCACTGGCCGGGCACGCGGTCGGAAACCTGCTGCTGGCCGGGCTGTTCGAGGTGCTCGGCGACCCGGTCGCCGCGCTCGACGAGGCCTGCCGGCTGATGGGCGTCTCCGGCCGCGTGCTGCCGATGTCGGCGGAGCCGCTGGAGATCGTGGGGCAGGTCAGCGGCCTCGACAGCGAGGACCCGGCGGCGGTGCGCACGATCCGCGGCCAGGTCGCGGTGGCGTCGACGCCGGGCCAGGTGCAGCGCGTCAGCCTGCACACGCCGGGCCGGTCGGGGCGCCCGCCGCAGGCCTGCGCGGAAGCCGTCGACGTCGTGCTGGCCGCCGACGTCGTGTTCCTCGGGCCGGGCTCGTGGTTCACCAGTGTCCTGCCGCACCTGCTCGTGCCGGGGCTGCACGACGCGCTCGTGCGGACGGCCGCGACGAAGGTGCTGGTGCTCAACCTTGTCCCCCAGCCGGGGGAAACCGGGGGATTCTCCCCGGAGCGCCATCTCGACGTACTCTTCGAGCACGCGCCCGATCTGCGGGTCGACGCGGTGATCGCGGACCGCGATTCCGTGCCCGACCCGGCGAATCTCCGCCGCGCGGCCGAACGGCTGGGCGGCCGGGCGCACCTGGGGGCGGTGGCCGACCCCGAAGTGGCGGGACGGCATGATCCTGATGCGCTCGCGTTGTGCATGCGGGAGGCTCTCGGTCTCGGCGGGGAGCACGGGGGAGGAGCGAAAGGCAGGGAGGGGCAGTAATGGCGATGACCGCCGCGGTGAAGGACGAGCTGAGCCGGCTGGAGATCACGAAGATCGGGCCGCGCCGGGCGGAGGTCGCGTCGCTGCTTCGCTTCGCCGGCGGGCTGCACATCGTGGCCGGCCGGGTGGTGGTCGAGGCGGAACTGGACACGGGCTCGGTCGCGCGAAGGCTGCGCAAGGAGATCCACGAGCTGTACGGCCACCATTCGGACGTCCACGTGATCACCGCCAGCGGCGGCCTGCGCAAGGGCACCCGCTACGTCGTGCGCGTGGTGAAGGACGGTGAGGGCCTGGCCCGCCAGACCGGGCTGATCGACCAGCGCGGCCGCCCGGTGCGCGGGCTGCCCGCGGCCGTGGTGTCCGGGGGCGTGGCCGACGCGGAAGCGGCGTGGCGGGGCGCGTTCCTGGCGCACGGGTCGCTGACCGAGCCGGGCCGCTCGTCGTCGCTGGAGGTGACGTGCCCGGGCCCCGAAGCGGCGCTGGCCCTGGTGGGCGCGGCGCGCCGGATGGGCATCCAGGCGAAGTCGCGCGAAGTCCGTGGCGCCGACCGGGTAGTGGTCCGCGACGGCGACGCGATCGGCGCGCTGCTGACCCGCCTGGGCGCGCACGCGAGCGTCCTGCAGTGGGAAGAACGCCGCATGCGCCGCGAGGTCCGCGCAACGGCGAACCGCCTGGCCAACTTCGACGACGCCAACCTGCGGCGGTCGGCCCGCGCAGCCGTGGCGGCGGCGGCCAGGGTGGAGCGGGCGCTGGAGATCCTCGGCGACACGGCCCCGGACCACCTCCTGGCAGCGGGCCGCCTGCGGCTGTCCAACCGGCAGGCGTCCCTGGAGGAACTGGGCCAGCTGTCGGACCCGCAGATGACGAAGGACGCGGTGGCTGGCCGCATCCGCCGGTTGCTGGCGATGGCGGACAAGCGGGCCAAGGACCTGAACATCCCGGACACCGAGTCCGCGGTCACGCCGGAGATGCTGGAAGAGGAAGACGCCTAGCGGCACTCCCGGCCGATCGCGGCGAGGTGGTCCGACACGGGGCTGCCGGCCGGCACCGGCCTCACGCCCGCGCAGGTCCGCGACAAGGTTCCTGGACGCCCAGCAGCTCCCGCCGGTCCGGCCCGCCCGTGTCCGTCCATCGTCGACGAGCCCGCGCTGAGCCATCAGGCCGGTTAACGGGATCGGTGCGGCGTGGCCGATCTCGTAACACCCCGGTAGCACCGGGGAGCGGTCGCCGAAACGCGGCACCCCGAACCTCGGAAGGGAACGAGGGAAGGGGAAACGCATGCTGCAGGTTTCGCCGGAAATCGGCACCTGGCTCACCCGGCGCAGCAGCAAGGCCGGGGACTGGACCGTCCAAGAGCTCGTCGCGGCCAAGCGCGCCACCACGGTGTCCGTGGTCATCCCGGCCCGGAACGAGGAAGCGACCGTCGGCGCGATCGTCGCGGCGATCCGCGACGAGCTGTACGGCCTGCTCGTCGACGAGATCCTCGTCGTCGACAGCCACTCCACCGACGCCACGGCCGAGGTCGCCGCCGCCGCGGGGGCCACCGTCGTCGCGCAGGACGCCGTCTTCCCCGGCCTCGACGGGCTGGCCGGCAAGGGCGAGGCGCTGTGGAAGGGCGTCGCGGCGACGAGCGGCGACCTCGTCGTCTTCGTCGACGGCGACCTCTACGACTTCACCACGGACTACGTCACCGGGCTGCTCGGCCCGCTGCTCACCGACCCGACGGTCGCCTACGTCAAGGGCTTCTACCACCGCCCGCTCGGCACCGAGGCGGACGGCGGCGGCCGGGTCACCGAGCTCGTCGCCCGGCCGCTGCTCAACATGTTCTGGCCGGAGCTGGCCGGGTTCGTCCAGCCGCTGGCGGGGGAGTACGCGGGCCGCCGCGAAGTGCTGGAGAGCATCCCGTTCGTCGCGAACTACGGCGTCGAGGTCGGGCACCTGATCGACCTGCTGGAGCTGCGCGGCCTCGACGCCCTCGCCCAGGTCGACCTCGGCCACCGCGCGCACCGCCACCAGAGCACCCAGGCGCTGGGCCGGATGTCCGGCCAGATCATGCAGACACTGTTCGACCGCCTGGAACGCCACGGCCGGCTGGTCACGGCGGCCCCACCGGCGACGCTGCTGGCCCAGTTCCGGCGCGGGACGTCACCCGGGGTCGAGCGCGAGATCGTGCTGACCGATCTCACCTCACCGCAGCGCCCGCCCCTGAACAGCCTCGCCCTGCGGGACATCGCGTAGGGCGGGCTGCCAGCCGGGCGGCCCGAACACGTACCCGGCGCGCTCGCGCCACGTCCGGGCCGTGCGCAGGTCGCGCAGGATCGAGCCGTACTCGTGGAAACCCACGCGTAGCAGGTTGTACGTGCCGATGTTCTTCGTCAGCCCGTACGTCGGCCGCTTGCCTTCGGGGACGAAGCTGCCGAACAGGCGATCCCAGATGATGAGAATGCCGCCGTAGTTCGAATCGAGGTAGGCCTCGTCGCTGCCGTGGTGGACGCGGTGGTGGGACGGGGTGTTGAAGACGTACTCGAACCAGCGCGGGAGCTTGCCGACCTTCTCGGTGTGCACGAAGAACTGGTAGACGAGGTCGATCGACAGCCCGGTCAGGATCATCCACGGCGGGATGCCGCAGAGCGCCAGCACCGACCAGAACGGCAGCTGGAAGTACGGGGTCCACTTCTGGCGCAGCGCCGTCGAGAAGTTGTAGTGCTCGCTGGAGTGGTGGACCTGGTGGCCCGCCCACAGCAGCCGCACGCGGTGGCTGGCCCGGTGGTAGGCGTAGAACACGAGTTCCTGGCCGAGGAGCATGATCGCCCACGTCCACCAGTCGCGCGGGTCGAGCTTGACCGGCGCCAGCTCGAACAGCGCCGCGAACACGACCAGCATCACCAGCCGGAACAGCGCGTTGACGCCGACCGCGACGGTGCCCATCAGCATGCTCGTGCGCGTGTCGGCGACGCTGTAGCCGACGACGTTGTCGTCGTGCCCGAGGACGTGCACCGCGACGACTTCGATCGTCACGAACAGCAGGAACACCGGAATCGCGAACAGCACGGGGTCGCGCAGGTGCGCCAGGAACTCGGCCACGTCGCCTCCTCGGATCTGACCTGACGGTAACTTACCCTGGGGTCACTTTACGCACGGTAGGCTCTCGCGTGTGACGGAGTCAAGGCCGGTGGGGACCAAGGGGATGCCCCGCGAAGAGCGCGAGGCCCAGCTCGTCGTGGCCGGCACCGAGGAGTTCGGCCGCGCGGGCTACGCGGGCGCGTCGATGGTCGAGATCGCGCGCCGGGTCGGGGTCACCAAGCCGTTGCTGTACCAGTACTTCGGCTCGAAGGACGGGCTGTACCTGGCCTGCCTGCACCGCGCGGGCGGCCGCCTCACCGACGGCGTCGCGGCGACGATGGCGGCCGGCGGCGCGCCCGACCAGATGCCGCTGAAGGTGCTGTCGGCGATCTTCACGACGTTCGACCACGACCGCTACGCGTGGCGCCTGCTGCGCGACCCGACGGTGCCGTCGACGGGCGACATCGCCGCGGCGGCCGCGGACTACCGCCGCCGTCTCGACGCGTTCGCGGTGCTCGGCGCCACGCAGCTGCTGACCTCCCGCGGCCTGGCCGACCCGGCGGACATCGAGGCGGTCGCGCAGGTGTGGACGGGCGTGGTCGACTCGCTGATCAGCTGGTGGATCGACCGCCCGGACGAAGACGCCGACGCGATGACGGCCCGCTGCGCCCGGATCATGGGCGGCTTGTTCGGCTGGTGAGGCCGGTGGCGGCCGGCACGCCACCCAGTCCTCCAGCTGCCGGTCCGCCGTCGAGGCGGATCGCGCGTGAAACCCTGCCGGCAGGCCGCGATCGCGCTCGTTTCGCGGACGACCACGTCGGCCGCCGGTGCCCGGCGAAACACGCGTGCAGGTCGCCCTCGAACGGCTCCCGTCCTCGTCGTGGACGTAGATCTGTCCATAGTGGACGTGGACGTCGACCACGGTTCGCATGCGGGCCGGCATGGCAGAGCTCACCGACAGTTTCGGTTCGCCCCTTTTGTCCGTTTCCGTCGCCACGGAGAGTGCTCATCGAAAATTCGTTGCTCGAATGGCGTAGCGAAACCACCCCGGTTCGCGATTAATCTGGGAAGCCGTCGCGTCGAGAGGTCTCCCCCATGCCCGAACCAGCCGCATCCGTCCCGGCCGATCCCCGGCTCGCCGCGCGGTTCACCGAGGATCTGCTCGACGGGTGCCGGGTTCTCGCGAAGGATTTCGGCTATCGGCCCGCCCAGTTCGAACGCATGGTGCGCGAGCACGGCGGTGTCGAGGCGGCCCGGCTGCTGCTGCGCGGCGCCGGGACCGCGGGCGGGTTCACCGTGCTCTGGGAGAAGAACCAGCTGGGCCGCAGCTCCGAGGCGGTCATGCTCCGCGAGGAGTACGCCGAGCTGTTCACCCCCGACGAACTGCTGCTGGCCCGCCGCCGGCTGGAGGAACACGGCTTCGACGTCGACGCCCACCTGCGCCGGGTGGCGGGGACGCAGTAAGGGCGGCAGGGGTGACCGGCGCCGCTCCGGTCACCCCTGCCGCGGCTTTCAGGCGGCCGCGCTGGACTTGCCGCGCAGCACCACGTTCGCCGTCGACGCGCCCTTGATCGCCGTCTCGACCTGGGCCATCGTCGAGGACGACGTCAGGCCGGGGACGGTCGCGGTGTTCAGGGCGTAGAGCGTGAACGTGTACGGGTGGCTCGAACCGCCCGGGCAGGGGCCGAAGTACTTCTGCGCGTTCGCCCCGCTGCCCATCGCCTTCTGTTTGGCACCACCCTGGTTCGGCACGGTGTAGCCCGCGCCGAGGCCCTCCGGCAGCGACCGCGTGGCCGCCGGGATGTCCCAGATCGCCCAGTGCAGCTTGTTGCCGCTGTTGGCGACGTCGGCGAACACGACGGCGTAGCCCTTCGCCCCGGTGGACTCGCCCCACGCCAGCGGCGGCGACGGGTCCTGGCCCGCCGTGCCGTCCCCGGCGCAGGTGTACTTGTCCGGGATGGTGGCGTTGTCGGCGAAGGCGGAGCTGGTCAGCTTGAAGCCGCCGGGCGTGCTGCCGCCCGGGAACTTCAGCCGCACGATCACGTTGTCCAGCGTCGACGGCGTGCCGCCGTTCTTGTCGTTGTTCGTCGAGGTCAGCCAGAGCCCGCCGTCCGGGGTCTTCGTGACCGACCGCAGCCTGCCCCAGCGACCCGAGAACAGCGTCGACACCGTGCCGACGCCGGTGCCGGCGGCGTTGATCTGCGTGGCGAACAGCTGCTGCCCGGTGACGCCGGCGATGTAGATCCAGTCGTTGACGATCTCCACCCCGCTCGGCCCGGCCTGCGACGTCGACCAGGTCTTCTTCGGCGCGATGTAGCCGCTGCAGCTGCCCTGCGTGCCTTCGCAGCTGGGCCAGCCGAAGTTGCCGCCCTTCTGGATGAGGTTGAGCTCGTCCTGGCTGCTCTCGCCGAACTCCGCCGCCCACAGCTGGCCGCGGGAGTCCCAGGCCAGGCCCTGCGGGTTGCGGTGGCCGTAGCTCCAGACGTAGCGGGCGTTGCCGCCGGTGGCGTAGAACGGGTTGTCGCTCGGCGCCGAGCCGTCCGGGTTGAGCCGCAGGATCTTCCCGTTGAGCGAGCTCTTGTTCTGTGCGTTGTCGCTGTTCTTGGCGTCGCCGACGGTGGCGTACAGCTTGCCGTCCGGACCGAACTTGATCCGGCCGCCGTTGTGGTAGCGGTTCTTCGCGATCCCGGTCAGCACCGGCGTCGACGTCGACGACAGCGTGGTGCCGTCGTAGGTCATCTTCACGATCCGGTTGTCCCCGGATGCCGTGTGGTACAGGTAGATCGCGTGGTCACTCGACCAGTTCGGCGAGATCGCCAGGCCGAGGAGGCCGCCTTCGCCGCTGGTCGTGACGGCGCCGGGCACCTTGCCCAGTGTCGTCTTCTGGCCGGACGGCGTCACGAGCAGGAGCTCGAACCGGTCCCGCTCGGTCACCAGCGCGTTGCCGTTCGGGAGGAAGTCCACCGACCAGCCGAGGTCGACCTTCGCGATGTCCCGGTCGTACTCGGGGATGCCGCCCGCGCCGCCCGGCGCGCTGGTCTTCGCGGTGACGGCGTTGCTGGCCGCCGAGCTGTTGCCGTCGGGGTCGCGCGCCTTGACGGTGAACGTGTAGGACGTGTTCGGGTCGAGGTTCGTGACGGTCGTGCCCAGTGACGTCGTGGTCGCGACCTTCGCGGCGCCCTGGTAGACGTCGTAGCCCGCGATGGTGCCGCCGTTGTCCGTGGAAGCGTTCCACGCCAGGGAGACGCTGTTCGCGGTGACGCCGGTGGAGCGCAGGTTGCCCGGCACGGTGGGCGGGGTGGTGTCGTTGCTCGGCGGCGTGGTGAAGGTGACCACGTTGCTCTGCTGCGACGGGTTGCCGGCGGCGTCGTACGCGCCGACCGAGATGTCGTAGGCGGTGTTCGGGGTCAGGTTGTCGACGGTCGCGCTCGTGGTGTTCCCGTCGACGGTCTTGAGGATGTTGCCGCCGCGGTTGATCTCGTAGCGGACGACGCCGACGTTGTCCGTCGCGGCCGTCCAGGAGAACGTCGCCGCGGTGGGCAGGATGTTGCTCGCCTTGAGGTTCGACGGCGGGGACGGCGGTTCGCCGTCGACCGGCGCGGTGAAGGTGTCGGTGAGCTTGTCGGCGTTCGGGCCGCCGTTGGCGGTGGTGGCGGTGGTGCGGACCTTGTTGACGCCGGCGGTGAGCTGCACGGTCGCGGTGACGGTCTTCCAGGTCGTCCACGCGCCGGTGGCGGGGAAGTCGACGGTGCCCTTGTCGCCGCCGTCGACGGTCAGCTTGACCGGCCGGTTGTCGGCGGTTCCGTTGGCATAGCGGAAGGTCAGCGTGTGCGTGCCCGCTTGCGCGGCGTTGACGGAGTATTCGACGTAGCTGCCGACGACGTTGTCGAAGTTGACGAAGCCGGTGCCGCTGTAGCCGGCGTGGTTCGACTCGACTGCGCCCTGGACGATCGTGGCGTTCTCGGACTCGTAAGCGGTGTCGGCCGCGAAAGCGTTTACCGGGCTGACCGCGGTGAGGCCGAGCGCCGCGACCGCGGTACCGGCCAGTACCGCGCGCCACGGTGGACGGGGTGCCACTGGGAGCCTCCTGCGTTGTCGGGGGACAGGGGGTGACCGGGGCGGAATGGTCGGCGGACCACCGGCGAAAATAGTTAGGAAAGTTTCCTATTTATGGGACAGATCACACACCTTCGAGGTGGGCCCTGTCAATAGTCCACGCGACGGCTCACTCAGCGTGCCAACGGTTTCCCGCTCAGCGGGGCGTGGCCGGTCGCGCAGCTCAGCCCGCTCGGCCCCGAGCGGCCCAATGTGGCGTTGGGTGCGTTGGGCGCACCGAACGCCGCATTGGGTGCGTTGGGTGCACCGAACGCCGCATTGGGTGCGTTGGGTGCACCGAACGCCGCATTGGGTGCGTTGGGCGCACCGAACGCCACATTGGGTGCGTTGGATGCACCGAACGCCACATTGGGTGCGTTGGATGCACCGAACGCCACATTGGGTGCGTTGGATGCACCGAACGCCACATTGGGGCGCTCCCGTGCGGCCGATCGAACCGGAGCCCGCCGGGGCGCCCCCCGTTTTCGACTCTACCGGCGAGCACCGACAGTTTCGGCCGCCCAGTCGCGCGGGACGAGGAACGACGCCAGCTCCGCCTCCGCGCTCCCGGGCTCGGGCGTGAACTCCGGCGCCCAGCGGGCCAGCGGCGGCAGGGCCGCCAGGATCGCCTCGGCGTCGGCCTGGACCGCGGTCGCCGCGTCGTGGACGAGCGTGAACTCGACGTACCGGCCGCGACGGTAAAGCTGCCACAGTCGCTCGCGTTCGCCGTGCGGCATGTCCTTGCGCCGTCGCACGATGGGGAAGTACGCCGGGGCGATCGCGGCGATGCCCGCCGCTGTGAAGGCCGCCGAGCTCCGCCAGCCGTCCGGGCCGGGGAGGCTCAGGTGGTCGAAGAGGATGCCGCCGATTCCGCGGGCTTCGTCGCGGTGGGGCAGCCGGAAGCGGTCGTCGCACGCCCGCTTCGCCTGGGCGTGGAACGCCGGGTCGAGCGTGTCGCAGTGGCTCTTGAGGACGCGGTGGAAGTGCGTGGCGTCCGCGGCGAAGCCGTAGCAGGGCAGCAGGTCGACGCTGCCGCCGAACCACCACGTGTCGCCGCCTTCGCGGTAGCGGAAGTGCGCCTGGAAGGCCGGGACGTACGGGTTGCGCGGGTGCAGCACCACTGACAGCCCGGCCGCGAAGAACTCGCCGGAGAAGGCCGCGCTGACGACGGCACGTTCGAAGACGTCACCGTTTTCGAGCAGCCGAGTGCGACCGGAGCGGCCGAAGCGCCCGCCGTCGAGGCGTTCCAGCTCGGCGACCAGTTCGCGCTGGCCCGCGCTGAAGATCGCCTTGACGGCGTCCCGTCTGTCTCCCGAAGGCATACCCCCACCCCCGGGGGCAGATTACCAGCGAAACGGGGTCAGCCGGCGATGTCGGCGCGCGCGATCACCTTGGTGATCTTCGCCCGGACGAGGGATTCTTCGGGGACGGCGTTGCGCTTGCCGTACGCCTCGGCCTGCTCGGCGCCCATGTACCGGCCGCCCAGCTTCGTCGCCCACTCGAGCATTTCGTCGAGGTCGTGGGTCAGCCGCGCCTCGGCGGTGAACTGGACATACGAAAACGGCGGCTTCTGGTCGTCGACGGCGAGGGAGATGCGGCCGTCGCGGGCGATGGCCTTGCCCTTGAGCGTCTCGGTGCCGGTGGTGAAGATCAGCTCGTCGCCGTCCGGCCCCTCGTTCAGGAGGAACCAGATCGGGGTGACGATGGGGGAGCCGTCCTTCCTGACCAGCCCCAACATGCCCGTCCGGGTGCCTTCGGAGGCGAACTTCCACCACTCTTCTCGGCTCATCTCACGCATGTAGGCGACGTTAGCCCGTCACCCGCGCGTGCGCAGAGGGTGGCCGACTAGCCTGGCCTGCTGTGCGAGACGACGACACCGGCCTGACGGGCCTGGCCGACGAGGGGCTGACGCGCCGCCTCAAGGCGCTGGCCTGCACCGCGCCGCTGCACGACCTCGACGCGCGGAAGGCGAAGCTCGACTGGGCCGACGCCACGATCTACCAGATGGCCGAGATCGCGCTGCACACGATCGACCAGGTCACCATCGCGATGGACTTCGACACCGGCGCCGGCCACGACGAGGTCATCGACCGGCTGCTGCCGTTCATCGCGCAGCAGGCGCCGTCGCGGATGCCCGAAGAACACGTCCGCGTCGCCAAGTGGGTCCTGGACAACCTCATCAACGTCGGCACCACCGACCGCGGCTTCCGGCGCGTCTACGGCTCGATCGGGCCGGGCGGCTACCAGCGGCGCCAGTTCGACTTCAAGCTGCTCGTCGAGCTGGCCGCCCGCGACGGCGAGGTCTACCTGCGGGCCACCGACGAGGCCATCAACGTCCTGGTCGGCGCCCTCGACACCGACGTCGAGTCCGCGCAGATCGCCGCCGAGGTCAAGCTCGAGAACCTCATCAACCGCGGCCGGCTCGCCGACGCCAAGCTCGCTGCCGAGCAGGCCCGCTACCGGACCGTCCAGTACGGCGAGACCCTGCGCGCGAAGCTCGACGCCACCCGCCGCGACGTCCGGTCGGTCGACTGGGAACGCGAAGTGCCCGAGCTGCTGGACAGCGCGCTCAGCCACATCGAAGCCCGCTTCCGCGCCGAGAACGCCATCCTCAAGAACATCACCACCGCCCGCGACGAGACCGAAGACCTCGACAAGAAGCGCCGCGCCGCCGAACTCGTCGACATCGTCGGCGACTGCATCCGCCGCCACACCCGCCTGCAGTCCCGGCTCGCCGACGCAGGCGCGGTCTTCCGCGCCGAACAGGACCGCCAGCAGTTCTCCGGCCCACCCCAGCGCGCCACCCTCGACCTCTTCGGCCAGCTCCTCGTCCCGGCACTCGGGCTGCCGCTGGCCGACGCCGTCACCCCGGCCGAGCACTTCTTCCACGCCGTCGCGGGCATCACCCCGCCGGTCGTGCCGTCCCTTTCGAGTCTCGTCTCGCTGCTCCTGCGCCCGGCGCCCGAACGCGACCACCTGGTTGGCGAAATTCCCGAGCCGGAGCTCATGCCCGCGGAAACAACCGACCGCTTCGGCGACGACGTCTGGCGCGCCGCCGACGAGCTGCTCGACCTGCCCGAGGTGCCGCGGCGGCTCTCCGGGCTGCTCGAAGAAGCCCGCCGCAGCCGCCAGCCCGGGCTCGCCGCCCTGGTCGCGCTGCGCGCGGTCCACGCCTACAGTCCCGGAATCGGCGCGGCCCGCCGCCAGGGCGACCGCTCGGTCCTGCTCGCCGTCGACGACGGCACGCTCCTGGACGACCCCGAGTTCGGCGGCGCCGACCTGCTCCTGTCCACCGCCGCCGTCGAACGCGCCGACGAAGAAGAAAACGAGGAGGTCGCGTAATGGCGCTGTCCCACAGCAGCGTGGACGCCGAGGCCGCGGCCCGGCTGGTCGCCTTCGGCATGCGGCCGAAGCAGCTGCCCGCACGTGACGTCGTGTACGGCGACCTCGTGCGCCGCTACGGCGAGGACAACGCGTTCAAGGCCCTCACCCACGCCGTCGCCGCCGGGCTCGGCCTCATGGTCCTCGAGGTCAACCAGCAGGCCGGCGCGGTCCTCGCCGCGACCGACGAGTCCGTCTTCGAGATCAAGATGGACTCCTACGCCCGGCAGGCCAAGATCCGCGAGCGCCGCGAGACCGAGAAGGTGCTGCACGGCCTGATCCACCTCGCCACCGCCGCACTCGGCTACCCGCGTCCCGACGACCTCGCCAACGACACCTACATCGGCCGCGTAAGCGTCGAGCAGGTCGACGCGATGGTCCGCGAAGCCGCCCGCATGCTCGACGAACGCGCCGCGGCCGCCGAGGCCAACAACGACCCCCTGGCCGACGCCCCCGAGCTCGAACAGGCCTGGCGCGCCTACACCCGCCGTCCCGCCGCGGCCGCCACCAAGGACGGCAGGCTGGCCGCCGACACCACCCGCGGCATGGTCAGCCGCGCCCTGCGGTTCCTCGCCGACCAGGGCTTCCTGGTCCCGGTGAGCGACGAGCAGGGCGGCACCTACCGGACCACGCCGCGCTACCAGATCCAGGTCCGCGAACTCGCCGCCGACGCCGCCTTCGACGACCTGCTCGCGCTCGACGTCGTCGCCGTCGCGACCGCCGGGGGCACGCTGCGCGCGGCCGCCTCGGACACGCTCTAAGAGGGGAACCGATGTACGAGCTTTCGCGGGTCCGCCTGCACTCGGTGGGCCCGGCGGGTGCCCGCTACCAGGACGTCGTGCTCGACTTCAGCGGCGTCGGCGCCAAGATCACCGCGCCCAAGCAGGACGCCCTGTTCAGCGCGGGCATCCACGCGACCGGCCCGGCCGAGCTGCGCCGCCCGTCGCCGGCCAGCGTGCTGTTCCTCGAGAACGGCGGCGGCAAGTCCGTGCTCATCAAGCTGATCTTCTCGGTCATGCTGCCGGGCCGCCGCCAGGTCGTGGGCACCACCAGCACCAAGGTGCTGGAGAAGTTCGTCGCCGCCAAGGACGTCTCACACGTCGTGCTGGAGTGGCTGCACGTCGAGAGCGGCCACCGGATCATCACCGGCAAGGTCTCGGAATGGCGCGGGCACGTCGTGTCCGCCGACTCCGAGAACCTCGTCGACTCCTGGTACTGCTTCCGCCCGACGTCCGCGCTCGGGCTCGACTCCCTGCCGATGACGCAGGACGGCCGGCTGCTCACCATGTCCGGCTTCCACGACAAGCTCACCGCGGCCCAGCTGGCCGAACCCGAGCTGGAGCTGTCCTGGACCCGCCGCCACCACGAGTGGACCGGCCGCCTCGACAACCTCGGCCTCGACACCGAGCTGTTCCGCTACCAGCGCGCGATGAACGCGGGCGAAGGCGAGGCGGCGGACGCGTTCGCCTTCGGCACCGACGACGCGTTCGTCGAGTTCCTGCTGCGCGCGGTCATCTCCGAGGAGGAGCCGAAGGACCTCGCCGAGGTCGTCGCGACCTACGCGCACAACCTGGCGCAGCGCGGGGATCTGCTCTCCGAACGCGACTTCGTGGCCGGTGCCCTGGACCTGCTGGCGCCCTTGGCCGCCGAGGAAGGCGTGGCCGCGGAGTCGCGGAAGATCGCGGAGTCCGCGAAGGCCGACCTGGCTTCGCTGGCCGGGCGCGTCGTCGCGCGCAACGAGCTGGAGAACGCGCGGCTGTCCGGGCTCGAAGAGCACGTCGACGAGGTCAAATCCGCGGAGAAGCTCGCCGAGGGCGACCACCGGCGGCTCGCCGCGGCCGTCACCGAGCTGCGCCGTCTGGTCGCCGTGCTGCGGCTGGACGAGGCTCAGGAGGCCCGCAAGCGCGTCGACGCCGAGCTGGCCGCGGCGAAGACCGAGGCGGAGGCCTGGCGCGAGACGGCGACCGTCCTCAACTCGCTGAACGCCGCGCGCAAGGCGAAGGACCTGCGCGAACTCGTCGGCAGCCGCGAGGAGAAGGCGCGTCCGGCCTTGAAGGCGCGCAACGACGCGGCTTCGGCGCTGGCACGCGGGTTGCACGCGTTGGCGCAGGACGCCCAGCGGCAGGCCGACAAGGCCGAAGCGCACGCGGGCGCGTTGCGCGCCGAAGCCGAGAAGGCGCAGACCGAGCGTGACGAAGCCGCGAACCTCGCGGCCGCCCGCCGGGCCGAAGCGCGCGGGCTCACCACACGGATCACCGAGCTGCGCGAAGAGGTGCAGGCCGCGGTTCGCGCGGGGTTGCTGCCTTCGGGCGCCGACGTCGCCGAGGCCTCGCGCGCGGCTCGTGCCGCGGCCGAGCAGGCCACCGCGGAACTGACCCGGCGCGACCAGGAACTCGACCGCGTCGGCACGGACCTCCAAGCGGCGCAACGAGCCGTCAACGAGGCGCACCAGCTCGCCGGCACCACCCAGGACCGCCTGGAACGCGCCACCGAGGACCTCGACCGCGCGCACCGCCGGACCGACGCCCTCGCCGCCGAAAGCCGGCTCGTCGAGCTGCTCGGCGCCGACGACGTCAACCTCGAGAGCGACCTTCCGGTACTGCTGGAACGGCTGCGCGAGGCGAGCGCGGCCGTCGAAAAGGAGCAGACCGCGCTGCGGATGGAGGAGTCCGCCGACGAGCGGGCCCTGGCGGCGCTGGGGTCCGGCGGGCTGCTGCCGCCGCCCGAGGACGTCCAGGCCGCCCTGGACGCCCTGGAGGAGGCCGGGATCACCGCGTGGTCCGGCTGGCGCTATCTGTCCAAACTGGACGCTTCCCGGCGCGCCGAAGTCCTGGAAAGCCTGCCGCAGCTGGTGTCCGGGGTCCTCCTGAACGACGCCGCGCACGCCTCCCGTGCCCGGGAAGTCCTGACGAAGCGGCGGCTGCTACCGAGCTCGATCATCGCCGTCGGCACCACCGAAGCGGCACTTTCACGTGAAAGTGCCGCTCCTGGGGTGGAGTTCCTGGTGCCGCCGAACCCCGCGATGTACGACGAAGAAGCCGCCGACGCCGAGCGGGAGGCCGTCGCGCGGCGGCACACCGAACGTCAGCGGCGGCTCGAAGCGTTGTCCGCCAAGCTGTCCGCGGACGGCGCCCTGACGTGGAAGCTCACGACGTGGCGCGAGGACTACCCGCCCGGGGCCATCGCGACCCTCGCCGAGCAGGCCCAGGCGGCCCGGACCGCGCGGGAGACCGCCCGCACGGCGCTGGAGCAGGCGGAGGCGGAATTCGCGCGGTTGAGCGAAAAGGCCGCGTCGCTGCGCGAGCGCGTCCCGGAACTGCGCGCGGCCGCCGCCGAGGCCGAGGAGAAGGCCCGGCGGCTCGGCGAGCTGGCCGTCCGCAGCGCCCGGATCGCCCAGTGGTCCGAAGAAGCCGAGCGGGCCACGGAGATCGCCGAGCGCGCCGACCTCCAGGCGTCCGACGCGGCAGGCAAGGCCGCGCGGCTGCGGGAGCAGGCGGGGGAGGAGCAGCGCACCGCCGACGGCCACCGCCGGACAGCGACCACCGCCCGCGCCGAGCTGGCCGAGGTGCCCGGCGCGGCCGACGCCGCCGACGGCCCGGCGCCGGCCGAGCCGGTGGACGCGCTGCGCCGGACCTACCTGTCGGCGTCCGAGTCGTACGCGAAGGTCGAGGTCGGCAGCGACCTGCGGAGCGAGCTGGACCAGGCCGAATCCGCCGAAGCCGCCGCGGGCTCGGCCGTCGAGTCGCTGGACGAGGCGGTGCGTTCGCGGGCCGCCGAGCTGCTGGAGACGCCCGACGGTTCCGACGCGTCGGCCCGCGCGGCGGCGCTGGCGCGCGCCCGCCGGCTCGTGGACGGCCTCGAGGACGAGCGCACCGAGGCGATCGGGCTCGTCTCGACCCGGCGCGCCGAGCTGGACGCGCTGCCGCTGCAGAACGGCGTCAACGGCGAGAAGCCGCGGGACATCGAGCACGGCCTGGAGCTGATCGACGCGGCCGGGCAGGAGGCGTCGGCGGCCGCCCGGAAGTGGGAAGAGCTGCAGGAGCGCCGGGCGTCGGCGGAGGCGACGCTGGAGTCGGCGCGCACCTCGGCGTCGGGGTTCGCGCTGCTCGCCGAATCGCTGGCCCACCTGGTGACCGACACGGACGCGGCGGCCTACGACGGCGACGTCGAGACGGCCCGGGCCCAGCACGCGCGGCTGAACGCGACCCTGAGCCAGGCCCAGGACGCTGCCGACGCGGGTGACCGGCGGGTACGCGCGGCCGCCGACCAGCTCGCGCAGTACGCGACGGAAAAGCGCTTCGAGAAGCTCACCACGCCGGTGCGCCAGCAGGTCATCTCGGTCAAGCGCGATCAGCTCCCGGCGCACGCCGCCGAGTGGGCCGAGGCGCTGCGGCCGCGGCTGCGCTCGCTGACCGACGACCTCGCGCAGATCGACCGGCACCGCGGCGGCATCATCACGCGGCTGCAGGGCATGGTCGACGGCGCGCTGCGGACGCTGCGCTCGGCCCAGCGCGTCTCCCGGCTGCCGGACGGCCTCGGCGACTGGTCCGGGCAGGAGTTCCTCCGCATCCGCTTCACGGAGCTGGAGGACAACGCGCTCGCCGAGAAGCTGGGCGAGGTCGTCGACGAGGCCGCGGTCGGCAAGACCGCGGACGGCCGGGACGTCAAGCGCGACGGGCTTTCCCTGGTGCTGCGCGGCGTCCGGGCCGCGGCGCCCAAGGGGTTCCGCGTCGACATGCTCAAGCCGGACTCGGTGCTGCGTACCGAACGCCAGCGCGTCTCGGAGATCCGCGACGTGTTCTCCGGCGGCCAGCAGCTGACCGCGGCGATCATCCTGTACTGCACGCTGGCGGCACTGCGCGCGAACAACCGCGGCAAGGCCCGCAACCGGCACTCGGGCGTGCTGTTCCTGGACAACCCGATCGGCCGCGCGTCGGCCGGGTACCTGCTGGAGCTGCAGCGGGCGGTGGCCGAGGCGCTGGGCGTGCAGCTGATCTACACGACGGGCCTGTTCGACGCGGGCGCGCTGTCGGAGTTCCCGCTGATCGTGCGGCTGCGCAACGACGCCGACCTGCGGGCGGGCCGCAAGTACCTGTCGGTCGACTCGACGATCCGCAACTCCCTGGAGGACCTGGGCGAGCCCGACGGCGTCGCGCGGCTGTCGGCGACCCGGATGTTCACTCGGGCGGCCGAGGAGCCCGGTTCCGCCGAGGACGAACAACCGGCGTGACGGGAACAATCCGGCGTCCGCCGGGGTTGTCGGGCGCATGACGAAACTGGGGCCGCTCGGGGCCACCCACAGCGCACTGGACACCGACACGGCCGTGGCCGTCGAGCTCGAAGAGCTGGGTTACTCGGCACTGTGGCTCGCCGGCGGGCAGGGGAACAACCTGCCGCAGATCACCGAGGTCGTCCGCGCGACTTCACGGATCCAGGTGGCGAGCGGGATCCTGTCGGTCGACCGGGTGCCGTCGGCCGCCGTCGCTTCGGCGTACGCCGACCTGCCCGCCGGCCGGTTCGTCGTCGGCCTCGGCGGAGCGCACGGCGCGCGCCCGCTGGCCGCGCTCGGCGACTACCTCGACGAGATCGAGGACGTCGTGCCGCCGTCCGCGCGGATCCTGTCGGCGCTCGGCCCGCGGATGCTCGAGCTGGCGCGCGATCGCGCGTCGGGCGCGTACCCGTACCTGGTGACCACGGACTACGTCGCGTCGGCGCGGGAGATCCTGGGTGCGGACCGGCAGCTGGCGGTGCTGCTCAACGTGGTGGCGGACACCGATCAGGCGAAGGTGCGGGAGACCGTCCGGGGTGGTGGCTCGCTGAAGTTCCTGGCCGGGATGCCGGGCTACGCGGCCAACTTCCGCCGGATGGGCTTCACGGACGCGGACATCGCGGACCTGTCCGACCGGCTCGTCGACGGCCTCACCGTGTGGGGTGACTTCGACGCCGTCGTCGCGCGGCTGCGTGAGTACCGGGCCGCGGGCGCCGACCAGGTGGTCGTCCCGCTCGACGGCTTGCCGCGGGAGTGGTGGCCGGAACTGGTGAAGGCTCTCTAGCCGCGGATCGCCCGCTGGTAGGCGGCGAGCGCCTCGGTGATCGCCTCGCCGCCGCGGAGGATGCCGCCGAGCGGGTTGTTCAGCTGGGCCAGGGGATCGGTCGTCCAGACCCGGCGGAATGCGTCGAGATCGCGCTGGTTGAAGGCATAGTAGAAGGATTCGAGCGCGGCCAGCGCGCCTTCCCGGCCGGGCTCGGCGGCTTCGTCGAGCCGGTTGTGCGCGTCCGGGCCGAACGTGACGTCGAGGTGTCGCGGCACGGGGGCTCCTAGAGTGTTCGATGGAGGTCGACCGGATGAGTGTACGAGAATCGTCGAACACCGCGCGGGCGCGCGGGCTGACGCACGCGGCCCCGGCGGCCGTTTCGCTGCAGGACGCCCTGGCCGCGGTCGCCGACCCGGTGCGCCGCGGCATCCTGCGCGAGCTCGCCGCCGTGCCCGAGTGGTCGAAGGCGTGCGGCACCTTCGACCTGCCGGTGGCGAAGGCGACGCTCAGCCACCACTTCGGGGTGCTGCGCGCGGCTGGCCTGATCGAACAACGCGACGAAGGCCCGCGACGGCTGAACCGCCTGCGGCGTCCCGAATTCGACTCCGTTTTCCCGGGACTTCTCGACCTGGTGCTCAGTCACCCCGGCCCGTGAACGCGAGCCCGGTGCCCAGGCCGATCATCACGAGACCGCCGGTGCCGCCGACGAGTTCCAGGCGCTTCGGCGAGCGGGCGAACCACGCGCGGGCCGTGCCGGCGACCAGCGCCCACGCGCTGTCGGTGGCCAGCGCGATCGCGGGCAGGCACAGCCCGAGGACCAGCATCTGGGCGGGCACCGAGCCCGCGGCGGGGTCGACGAACTGGGGCAGCAGGGCGGCCAGGAACACGATCGACTTCGGGTTCGCGAAGCCGACGACGAACCCGACGCGCAGCACGGACAGCACCCGGCCCGGCGTGGCGCGCACCTGCGCGGCCATCGCGTCGGTCAGCTTCCGGCGGTGGCGCACGGCCTGGATGCCCAGGTACACCAGGTAGAGCGCGCCGGCGACCTTGATCGCGGTGAACACCGCGGCGGACGTCGTGACCAGCGTGCCGAGGCCGAACGCGACCGCGACGACCTGCGCGTACACGCCCACGGAGTTGCCGACGACGGTGAGCAGCGCGTCGCGCCGCCCGACGGTGAGCGCGCGGCTGATCGTGAACAGCACGCTCGGCCCGGGGACCACGACCATGAGGAACGTCAGCGCGGCGAAGGCCGCGAAGTGTGCACCGGAGACCATTTCCCGAGACTATCGCCTGGTCACCCGGCACGACGAGGCGTTTTTGTCGGTGCCGGGTGGTAGGAAAAACGGGTGCCTCCGAAGATCAGTACCGAGCAGCGCCGGGCCCGCCTCGCGGTCCGGCACCACCTGGCCGCGCCCGCGGCCACGGTGACCGAAGCCGTCGCGGGGGTCGTCGCCCTGCACGCGACCGACCCGGCGACCGTCCACCTGTCCGCGTCCGCCCGGCTGGCCGGCCCGGCGGTCGCCGCGGTCGAGCAGGCCCTCTACGCCGAGCGGTCGCTTTTGCGCCTGCTGGGCATGCGGCGCACGGTGTTCGTGACGGACCTGGACACGGCGGCGCTGGTGCAGGCGGGCTGTTCGGCGGACATCGAGGTCAAGCAGCGCAAGCTCCTGGAGCAGCACCTGGGGCAGCAGGGCCACCCGGAGAACGTGCCGGAGCCGGCGGCGTGGCTGAAGGACGTCGAAGCGTCGGTCGAGGCGGCGCTGCGGGCCCGCGGCTCCGCGACGGCGCAGCAGCTGAGCGAAGACGAGCCTCGCCTGCGCCAGCAGCTCCTGATGGCGGCGGGCAAGCCGTACGAGGCCATCGGCAACGTGACCAGCCGCGTGCTGTTCCTGCTGGCGGCGGGCGGGCGGATCGCGCGCGGCCGTCCCCGCGGCAGCTGGCTGAGCAGCCAGTACGTGTGGCACCCCCTGGACGAGTGGGTGCCGGGCGGCCTGCCGGCGTGGGACGCGGAGGAGGCCCGGGTCGGACTGGCCCGGCGGTGGCTGCGTGCGTACGGCCCGGCACCGGTGAGCGACCTGCGGTGGTGGACGGGCTGGACGGCGGGTCAGACGAAGAAAGCCCTGGCGGCGTTGTCCCCGGTCGAGGTCGACCTCGACGGCGTGCCGGGGGTGGTGCCGGCGGACGACCTCGAACCGGTGCCGTCGCCACCACCGTGGGTGGCGTTCCTGCCGTCGCTGGATCCGACGCCGATGGGCTGGCAGGACCGCAACTGGTTCCTGGGGCCGCACCGGGCGGCCCTGTTCGACCGCAGCGGCAACATCGGCCCGACGGTGTGGGCGTCGGGGCGGGTGGTCGGCGGCTGGGCACAGCGGGCGTCGGGCGAGGTCGTGTTCAGGGTGCTGGAGGACGTCGGCGCGGAAGTGCGGGCGGCGATCGAAGCGGAGGCGGAGAAGTGCGCGAAGTGGTTCGGCGAGGTCCGGGCAGTGCCGCGGTTCCGCACGCCGCTGGAACGCGAGCTGACGGGATGACGGCGGTGCCGGGGTCGCTGGATCGGTCGAGTCATCGACCTCACGTGCCGCTCCGCGGACAGCTGCCACACCCCGCGGGAGACGGCTTCCGGGTGAATCGTTCAAGTGGCGATTTGCCGGTTCCGGCCGCTCGGGCCAGGGAGCGGCGCGCACCTCGCGCGATCAGCCGGAACCGGTCCCGGCGCCCGGAGTCGCGGCCCGCACCGGTCCGCCGTGGTCCACCCCCGGAACACCCCGCGTAGCGCACCGGCTTCTTAATCGATTCTTGACCCGTTCGCCAAGTGGTGGAAGTCTCGTCAGGGCAGTCAGGGACGCGCATGCCCGCACGCTAGGGTGGCCGCGAGCCCGCAAGTCACGGCCGGTGTTCCCGGCCGATCCTCAGAGGAGTGGCAGCAGTGACCGTTCGCGTAGGTGTCAACGGCTTCGGCCGCATCGGCCGCAACTTCTTCCGCGCCGTGCAGGCCAGCGGCCAGGACATCGAGGTCGTCGCCTTCAACGACCTCGGCGACGTCGCCACCATGGCCCACCTGCTGAAGTACGACTCCATCCTGGGCCGGTTCCCGGGTGAGGTCAGCGTCAGCGACGAGGGCATCGTCGTCGACGGCAAGACCATCAAGGCCCTCGCCGAGCGCGACCCGGCCAACCTGCCGTGGGGCGAGCTGAACGTCGACGTGGTCCTCGAGTCCACCGGCTTCTTCACCAACGCCGACGCCGCCAAGGCGCACATCGCCGGCGGTGCCAAGAAGGTCATCATCTCCGCGCCCGCCAAGGGCGAGGACCTGACCATCGTCCTCGGCGTCAACGACGACAAGTACGACGGCTCGCAGGTCATCATCTCGAACGCGTCCTGCACCACCAACTGCCTCGGCCCGCTGGCCAAGGTCCTCAACGACGCCTTCGGCATCGAGCAGGGCCTGATGACCACGGTCCACGCCTACACCCAGGACCAGAACCTGCAGGACGCCCCGCACAAGGACCTGCGCCGCGCCCGCGCCGCCGCCCTGAGCGTCGTCCCGACCTCGACCGGTGCCGCCAAGGCCATCGGCCTCGTGCTGCCGGAGCTGCAGGGCAAGCTGGACGGCTACGCGCTGCGCGTCCCGGTCCCGACCGGCTCGGCCACCGACCTCACCGTCACGCTGTCCAAGGCCGCCACGGTCGAGGAGATCAACGCCGCCTACAAGGCCGCCGCCGAGGGTCCGCTGGCCGGCATCCTGCGCTACTCCGACGACCCGATCGTCTCGGCCGACATCGTCACCGACCCGGCGTCCTGCATCTACGACGCGCCGCTGACCAAGGTCATCGGCAACCAGGTCAAGGTCGTCGGCTGGTACGACAACGAGTGGGGCTACTCCAACCGCCTCGCCGACCTGGTCAAGCTCGTCGGTTCGAAGCTGTCCTGAACCCCATGAGCGTCAAGAACCTCGACGACCTGCTGGGCGAGGGCGTTCAGGGCCGGTACGTACTCGTGCGTTCCGACCTGAACGTCCCGCTCGACGGGGATCGCATCACCGACGACGGCCGGGTCCGCGCGGCGCTGCCGACGATCAAGAAGCTCGCCGACGCGGGCGCGAAGGTCGTCGTCACCGCGCACCTCGGCCGCCCGAAGGGCGAGCCGGACCCGAAGTACACGCTCGCGCCGGTCGCGAAGCGGCTTTCGGAGCTGCTCGGCGCCGAGGTCGCGCTGGCCGGTGACCTGGTCGGCGAGTCCGCGAAGGCGCTGACGGCCGGCCTGGCCGACGGCGGCGTCGTCCTGCTGGAGAACGTGCGCTTCGACGCGCGCGAGACCAGCAAGGACGCCGCGGACCGCTCCGAGCTGGCCGCCGAGCTGGGCGCGCTCGTCCCGGGCGGCGCGTTCGTCTCCGACGGCTTCGGCGTCGTCCACCGCAAGCAAGCCTCGGTCTACGAGGTCGCGTCGGTGCTGCCGGCGTACGCGGGCGGCCTGGTGCTGGCCGAGCTCGACGTGCTGAAGAAGCTGACCGACGACGTCCAGCGGCCGTACGTGGTCGTCCTCGGTGGCGCGAAGGTGTCCGACAAGCTCGGCGTCATCGCGAACCTGCTGACCAAGGTCGACCGGCTGCTCATCGGCGGCGGCATGGCGTACACCTTCCTCAAGGCCCAGGGCCACGAGGTCGGCCAGTCGCTGCTGCAGGCCGACCAGCTCGACCAGGTGAAGGGCTTCCTCGCCGAGGCCGAGAAGCGCGGCGTCGAACTGGTGCTGCCGGTGGACGTGCTGGCCGCCACGGAGTTCTCGGCCGACGCCGAGCACGAGGCCGTCGACGCCACCGCGATCCCGGCCGACCGCCAGGGCCTCGACATCGGCCCGCGCAGCCGCGAGCTGTTCGCGAGCAAGCTGGCCGACGCCAAGACGGTGTTCTGGAACGGCCCGATGGGCGTGTTCGAGTTCGAGGCGTTCTCGGGCGGCACGCGTGCCGTCGCGGAGGCGCTCGTGAAGAGCGACGCGTTCACCGTGGTCGGCGGCGGCGACTCGGCCGCCGCGGTGCGGCAGCTGGGCCTGCCCGAAGACGGCTTCTCGCACATCTCCACCGGCGGCGGTGCCTCGCTGGAGTACCTCGAGGGCAAGGAACTGCCGGGCGTGACGGCCCTGGAGGAGAAGAACTAGTGGCACGCAAGCCGTTCATCGCCGGCAACTGGAAGATGAACCAGAACCACCTCGAGGCCATCGCGCTGGTGCAGAAGATCGCCTTCGCGCTGCCGGAGAAGTACTACGCGAAGGTCGACGTGGCGGTGCTGCCGCCGTTCACCGACATCCGCAGCGTGCAGACCCTGGTCGACGGCGACAAGCTGTCGCTCACCTACGGCGCGCAGGACGTCGCGCCGCAGGATTCGGGCGCGTACACCGGCGACATCTCGGGGCCGATGCTGGCCAAGCTGGGCTGCAAGTTCGTCACGGTCGGGCACTCGGAGCGGCGCGAATACCACGCCGAGTCCGACGAACTGGTCAACAAGAAGGTCAAGGCCGCGCTCAAGCACGGCATCACGCCGATCCTCTGCATCGGGGAGAAGCTCGAGGTCCGCGAGGCCGGCGAGCACATCCACCACACCACGACGCAGCTGATCGAGGGCCTGAAGGGCCTCAAGGCCGAGCAGGTCTCCGGCGTGGTGATCGCGTACGAGCCGGTCTGGGCGATCGGCACCGGCAAGGTCGCGTCGTCCGCGGACGCCGAAGAGGTCTGCAAGGCCATCCGCGCCACCCTCCAGGAGAAGTACGGCGACGAGGTCGCTTCGTCCGTCCGGGTGCTCTACGGGGGATCGGTCAAATCGGGCAACATCAGTGAACTGGTGGGCTGCGAGAACATCGACGGTGCCCTGGTCGGCGGAGCGAGCCTCGACGGTGAGGAGTTCACGAAACTCTGCGCACTCGCCGCGGGCGGGCCGCTGCCCTGATCGAGGCCACGACCGGGTAGCCTGTGTATTCGGTCCGTCACACAGCAGTGGACGAGTCCAGGGGTACGGTGGTGGTCGGAAACGACCATGCCGTACCCCTGCATTCTCCTAGAGCCCAGAGGATGACATGAAGCTGTTCCTGCAAATCCTGTTGATCGTCTCCAGCGTCCTGCTGGTGGTCGCCGTGCTGCTGCACCGCGGCCGGGGCGGTGGCCTGTCGTCGCTGTTCGGCGGCGGGATGCAGTCGAGCCTGGCCGGGTCGAGCGTGGCCGAGAAGAACCTCGACCGGATCACCCTGCTGCTGGGCGCGGTCTGGCTGATCAGCATCGTGGGCCTGGGTCTGCTGCTCAAGGTGTGAGGCGTCCGGCGTTCCGTCGTCGGCCGCGACCGGGTCGAGACGGCGGGGCGCAGCGATTCGGCGTGCCTATTGGGGGGCGCGCCGCCGATTCCTAGGTGTGAGGATTCATGGTTGGCGGTAACGCGATTCGGGGCACCCGGGTGGGTGCCGGTCCTACGGGCGAATCGGAACGGGGAGAGTCGGCGCCGCGCCGCCGCATCTCCTACTGGTGTGCCAACGGGCACGAGGCTCGGCCCTCGTTCGCGCTCGACGCGGAAATCCCCGACGAGTGGGACTGCCCCCGCTGCGGGCTCCCGGGCGGGCAGGACGAGAAGAACCCGCCGGCCGCCCCACGGACCGAGCCGTACAAGACCCACCTCGCGTACGTGAAGGAGCGGCGCAGCGACGCCGACGGCGAGGCCATCCTGGCGGAGGCGCTCGACCGCCTGCGCAAGCGCCGGGAAATCCTCTAAGAGGACCAGCCGAACGCCACCCCGAGCCCCCTCGGGGTGGCTTTTCGTGCGCTCACCCCGTGACGGAACAGCCGACACGCGTGATCAGGCAGCCGACACGACGCCCGAGCCGTGTCGACCCTTCAATCACGCGTGTCGACCGCTCAATCACGCGTGTCGACCCTTGGAGCACGGACGGACCGGAACTGTCGGTGCCCGCCGGTAAGCTGGATACCGGGGGCCGGAGGTCAGCGGTCCAGCGGATACCGCGCCCGCACCCGGAAGCCGCCGTCCTCCGTGCCCGACGTCTCGAAGCTTCCGCCCAGCAGCCGGGCCCGCTCGGCCAGGCCGGTCAGGCCGTGGCCGCCCGACGGCAACCCCTCCGTCGGACGGCTCGCCCGCTCGTTGCGCACCTCGATCTTGAGCGCACCGTGCTCACCCTGGATGCGGATCGTCGCCGTCGCGCCCGGGGCGTGTTTGTGGACGTTCGTCAGGCACTCCTGCACCGTCCGGTAGGCCGCCGCCGAGACCTGGTTGGGCAGGGCCTCCGGCAGGTGCTCCACCGTCAAGTGCACCGGGACGTCCGAGGTCCTGATCAGCCGGTCGAGCTCGTTGATGCCCGGCCGCGGGCCGTCGTCGTCCGAGCCGGCCCGCAGCACGCTGACCAGGGACCGCAGCTCCTCCAGGGTCCGCTTGGACAACATGCGGATGACCTGCGCGGTCTCCTGCGCCCGGTCGTCGGTGGTCTGGGCCTGCAGCGCGCCGGCCTGCATGGCGATCAGGGTGATCTGGTGCGAGACGACGTCGTGCATCTCGCGGGCCAGCCGGGCGCGTTCCTCGGCGCGGACGGCGTCGGCGTGGAAGCGGCGCTCGCGGTCGCGGCTCGTGGCCAGCTCGGCGAGCTTGTTCGAAACCTCGGTGCGCGCGCCGATGAGCAGGCCGATCGCGATCGGCATGCCGGCGACGAGGACGCCGTAGATGCCGTCGAGGATGTGCTCGCGCCAGCTGAGCTCGGCGAAGTCCTCCAGCGGCCACTGCACGAACCGGCACGTCCACACCAGCGCGGCGCCGACCCAGACCTGCCAGTGCAGCTGACGGCGGGTGGCGAGCATGCCGAGCGTGATCATCGACGCGAGCTGGGCCCAGCCGGCCAGGAAGCCGGGGACCGCGACGAGCACGGCGAGGAACGGGAACTTCCGGCGGAACACCACCGCGAGACAGGCCGCGCCGGAGAGCCAGATGGAGTACGGCTGGGCCTTCTCGGGAATGACCAGCCAGACGTCGAGCACGGCCAGGATGACGGCGGCCGCCTCGATGGCGAACGTGACCACAGCGGGCCGCGGCAATGAGCCGAACAGGCTCAACCCGCGCTTGCGGACCCGCTCGGCGGCCGACGGCCCCGAGCCGGCGATCGAGATGCCTGGAATCGAGAGTCCCTCTGTACTCATCGCTGGCGACCCCATTCGTCTTGTGGACTTGATGGTGAGAGGCGCTCGAGGCCCGATCGGGACGCGCGGAGCCAGACAAATGTGCGGATGCTAACGAGGTGACGTACGGAGACGGTTAGTTTCACCCGTGCGCGGCGCTTCGGCGTCCGGATTCCGCAACCGGCTGCGCCGTTCGGAGTAGGATCGGCGAGGAATGCTACCGACGGTGGAATTGTCGTGCCCCAGTGTGTGTCCAGGTGACCACATCGTGGGAATCATGTTACCCACGTGCGGTCGCCCGGCGGTAGGTCCGGAAACGAATGAAGGCCCCCTGCCGAAGCAGGGGGCCTCCACCGAACACACTCAAGCCGTCGGCGGCTGGTACACCTTCGTCAGCTTCCCCGCCGCAGCTCGGTCCAGCAGCCACAGCGTCCGGCGATGTCCGCGCGCCCCGGCCACCGGCAGCTGGACTTCCCCGGCTCCCGCCAAGGCCAGCGCCACCGCGTCCGCCTTTGCCGAGCCGGCCGTCATCAGCCACACGTCCCGGGCCCGGCGAATGGCCGGCAGTGTCAGCGACACCCGCGTCGGTGGTGGCTTCGGGCAGTTGCGCACCGCCACCACCGATCGCTCCGTCTCGTACACCGCCGGGGACTCCGGGAACACCGATGCCGTGTGGCCCTCGCCGCCGAGGCCCAGCAGCATGATGTCGAACGACGGTACGTCGCCGTGGTCCTCCGGGCCCGCCTGCGACGCCAGCTCCGAAGCGTAAGCCGCGGCCGCCGCGTCGACGTCGTCCCCGAACTCGCCGTCGGAGGGCGCCATCGCGTGGACGCGCTTCGGGTCCAGCGGGACGTGGTCCAGCAGCGCCTCGCGGGCCTGCTTCTCGTTCCGCTCGTCCGAATCCGCCGGGACGAACCGCTCGTCGCCCCAGTAGATGTCCAGGCGGGACCAGTCGATCGCGTCGCGGGCCGAGGACGCCCGCAGCTCCGACAGCACCGCGATGCCCGTGCCGCCGCCCGTCAGGACCAGTGACGCCGAGCCCTTGGCCGCCTGGACGTCCACCAGCCGCGTGACCAGCCTGGCGGCCGCCGCGGCCGCCAGGATGTCCTGGTTCGCGTAGACGACGACTTCCGTCTTGCTCATTTGCGCGCCTTCGACGAAACCGCCGCGGCGGCCGGCGACGTGACGTCCGCCTTGGGCGGCGCGCCCGTCTTGCCGTTCGTGCCCGACGTGATCTTGCCCAGGCCGTGCAGGGCCGCTTCGTAGACCTCGTCCGGGTCCAACCGGCGGAGCTCCTCGATCAGGCAGTCCTGCGTGCTGCGCCGCTGCAGGGCGATCCGGCGGGTCGGCTGACCGGGCTGGGTCAGCGTGCCGACGCGGCCGTCCGGGCGGTGCAGCTCCACCGGGCCGGACTTGCGGTCGAGCGTCACCGAGATGATCCCGGCCGCCCCGGAGCTCTTGACCCGCTTGACCGGCACCTTCAGGTACTCGGCCAGCCAGGCGGCCAGCAGCTCGGTCGACGGTGAGTCGGCCTCGCCGGTCACCGTCGCGGCGGTGATCTTCTCGTACGGCGGCAGGTCCAGCGCCGAGACCAGCTGGGCGCGCCAGTGCGTCAGGCGCGTCCAGGCCAGGTCGGTGTCGCCTGCCGTGTACGCCTTCGCGCGCGTGGTCAGCGCCTTGACCGGGGTCTTCTCCGCGGCCGAGTCGGTGATCCGGCGCTGGGCCAGCTCGCCGAGCGGGTCCTTGTCCGGGTCCTTCGGGCCCGCGCTCGGCCACCAGCAGACGATCGGCGCGTCCGGCAGCAGCAGCGGCACCACCGCGCTCTGCCCCTGCGCGGCCAGCGGGCCGTACAGGCGCAGCACGATGACCTCGCTCGCGCCGGCGTCGCCGCCGACCCGGATCTGGCCGTCGATGCGCGGGGCCGCCGTGCGGGCGCCCTTGGCCACCACGATCACCCGCGACGGGTGCTCGCGGCTGGCGCCGTTGGCCGCCTCGATGGCCTCTTCGAGCTTGGCGTCGTCGTCGGCCACGATCACCAGCGTCAGGACGCGCCCGAGCGCGACCTGACCGCCCTGTTCGCGGATCTCGACCAGCTTCTTGTTGAGTGCCGAAGTCGTGGTCGACGGCAGGTCGATGATCACGGGCGCCTCCATTTCCGGCCGGTGCGCTCCAGCATTTCGTCGGCGGACGGCGGGCCCCACGTGCCCGGCGCGTACTGCTCCGGCGCGCCTTCCTTCGCCCAGTGGTCGAGGATCGGGTCGAGGATCTTCCAGGAGAGCTCGACCTCTTCGTTGACCGGGAACAGCGACGGCTCGCCCAGCAGGACGTCCAGGATCAGCCGCTCGTAGGCCTCGGGGGAGGACTCGGTGAACGCGTGCCCGTACCCGAAGTCCATCGTGACGTCGCGGACCTCCATTGTGGTCCCCGGCACCTTCGAGCCGAACCGCAGCGTGATGCCCTCGTCCGGCTGGACCCGGATGACCAGGGCGTTCTGCCCCAGCTCCTCGGTCGACGTCGAGTCGAACGGCAGGTGCGGCGCCCGCTTGAACACGACGGCGATCTCGGTGACGCGGCGGCCGAGCCGCTTGCCGGTGCGCAGGTAGAACGGCACGCCCGCCCAGCGGCGGTTCTGCACCTCGAGGGTCACCGCGGCGTAGGTCTCGGTCTTCGAGTCCTTCGCGAAGCCCTCTTCCTGCAGCAGGCCGGGCACCTTCGTGCCGCCCTGCCAGCCGCCGGCGTACTGCCCGCGGGCCGTCGTCTCGCTCAGCGGGCCGACCGGCGTGACGCCGGACAGCACCTTGATCTTCTCCGCGCGCAGGGCTCGCGGCTCGAACGACAGCGGCTCCTCCATCGCGGTGAAGGCGAGCAACTGCAGCAGGTGGTTCTGGATGACGTCCCGGGCGGCGCCGATGCCGTCGTAGTACCCCGCGCGGCCGCCGAGGCCGATGTCCTCGGCCATGGTGATCTGCACGTGGTCGACGAAGTTGGCGTTCCAGATCGGCTCGAACAGCTGGTTGGCGAAGCGCAGCGCCAGGATGTTCTGCACCGTCTCCTTGCCGAGGTAGTGGTCGATGCGGAACACCGACTCCTCGGGGAAGACGTCGTTGACGATCGCGTTGAGCTCTTCGGCGCTCTTGAGGTCGTGCCCGAAGGGCTTCTCGATGACCACGCGCCGCCAGGTCTTCTCGTCGGCGTTCGCCAGCCCGGAGCGGGCCAGCTGCTTGGTCACCACCGGGAACGCGCCGGGCGGGATCGACAGGTAGAACGCGGTGTTGCCGCCGGTGCCGCGCTCCTCGTCGAGGTCGCGGACGGTCTTCGCGAGCCGGTCGAACGCGTCGTCGTCGTCGAAGGTGCCCTGCACGAACCGGATGCCTTCGGCGAGCCGGTTCCACACCGACTCCTTGAACGGCGTCCGCGCGTGCTCCTTCACCGAGTCGTGCACGAGCTCGCCGAAGTCCTGGTGCTCCCAGTCGCGCCGGGCGAACCCGACGAGCGAGAAGCCCGCGGGCAGCAGCCCGCGGTTGGCCAGGTCGTAGATGGCGGGCATCAGCTTCTTGCGGGCCAGGTCGCCGGTGACGCCGAAGATCACCAGGCTGGACGGCCCGGCGATCCGCGGGAGCCGCTTGTCCCGCGGGTCGCGCAGCGGGTTGACCCACGTCATGCGCCCACCTCCTGGACCGCGCGGACGACGGCCGCGAGGCCCGCGGCCCGGTCGGTCAGGTGCAGGCGCAGCACCGGGCGGCCGTGCTCGGCGAGCACCTGCCCGTCGCCGAGGGCTTGCGCGTGCTGCAGCTGCCCCAGCGTGTACGGCCGGTCCGGCACGTCGAGGTCCTGCTCGACGGCGCCGGTCAGCTGCAGGAAGACGCCGTTCTGGTGCCCGCCCTTGTGGTACTGGCCGGTGGAGTGCAGGAACCGCGGGCCCCAGCCGAACGTCGTCTGCTTCCCGGTGCGCTTGGCGATCTCGCCGCGCAGCACCGCCGTCGAGGCGTCGTCGAGCCGGTCGAGGTAGGCCTGCACCGCGATGTAGCCCGCGTCCGGCGCCGAAGCGAAGAACGCGCGCAGCACGTCGGTCAGGCTGCCGTCCGTGGAAACCCCGGCAGAGCCGAAGATCTCGACCGGGCCGTCCACATTGGACGCCGTCTCGCCGCCCTTCAGCTTCTCCGGGTCGTCCAGCAGGGCGCGGGCCGCCTTCTTCGCCGCCTCGACGTCCGGCTGGTCGAACGGGTTGATCCCGATCAGCCGACCGGCCAGCGCGGTGGCGAACTCCCAGAGCAGGAACTGCGCGCCGAGCGAGCCGGTGACGGCGATCTTCGCCGCGCCCTGCGGGCTGCCGACCGCGGTGGCCGTGGCGTCGTCCCCGGCGTCCACGAAACCGGCCGCCTCCGGACCCTCGACCGCGACCGGCAGCAGGCCGGTGCCCTGCTTGCCGGTGGACTCCGCGATCAGCTGCTCGGCCCAGTCCGGGAAGCCCTTGATGCCGGAGCCGGTGTCCGCGAGGACGACCTTCTCCGCGCCGGCTTCGTGCGCGGCGGCCCAGGCGGCGGCCAGCTTGACCGCCGGGTTGTCCGCCGAGTCCGCCGCGAGCTCTTCGGCCACCGAAGCGGCCTGGTCGAGCAGCCGGGCGACGTCCGCCCCGGCCAGCCCGGCCGGGACGAGCCCGAACGCGGTCAGCGCCGAGTAGCGGCCGCCGACGTGCGGGTCGGCGAGGAAGACCTTGCGGTATCCCTCCTTTTCGGACAGTTCCTGGAACGGCGAGCCCGGGTCGGTGACGACCACGATCCGCCGGGCCGCGTCGATCCCCGCGTCGGCGAACGCTTTCGCGAAGATCCGCCGGTGGCTGTCGGTCTCGACGGTGCCGCCCGACTTCGACGACACCACGATCACCGTGCGCTCGAGGTCACCGGCCAGCGCGTCGGCGACCTGGCCCGGGTCGGTGGTGTCGAGCACCGTCAAGGCGACGCCGTCGGTCGCGGTGATCACCTCGGGCGCGAGCGACGAGCCGCCCATGCCGGCCAGCACGACGCGGTCGACGCCCTCGGACCGCAGTTCGGTGCGCAGTGCCTCGATCTCGCCGATCAGCGGCCGCGACGACTTGTGCAGCGTCGTCCACGACAGCCGGATCGACGCCTCGGATTCGGCGTCCGGCCCCCAGAGCGTCGCGTCCTGCGCCGCCAGCTTCGAAGCAGCCTGGTCGGCGACCAGCTGTTCGGCCAGCGGCGCGGCACGCTCCGCCAGTGCGGCGTCCACGATCTCGACGCCGGTCTTTTCGCCTGTCGTCATGTCGTGCTTCAGCCCTTCGCCTGCTCGAGCTGCCCGTTCACGGTGTCCAGAAGCTCGGTCCACGACTTCTCGAACTTCTCGACGCCCTCGTTCTCCAGGACGAGGAACACGTCGGTGATGTCGATGCCCACCGCGGAGAGCTTGTCGAAGACTTCCTGCGCCTCGGCGCCGCGGCCGGTGACCTGGTCACCCTTGAGCTCGGAGCTCTCCGCGACCGCGTCGAGGGTCTTCTCCGGCATCGTGTTGACCGTGTCCTTCACGACCAGGTCGTCGACGTAGAGCGTGGGGGAGTAGTCCGGGTTCTTCACGCCGGTCGACGCCCACAGCGGGCGCTGCGCGTTGGCGCCGTCGGCCGCGAGGGCCTTCCAGCGGTCCGACGCGAACAGCTCCTCGAAGGCGGCGTAGGCGAGCCGCGCGTTGGCGACGGCGGCCTTGCCGCGCAGGGCCAGCGCCTCGTCGGTGCCGATGGCCTCCAGGCGCTTGTCGATCTCGGTGTCCACACGGGACACGAAGAACGACGCCACCGAGTGGATGCCGCGCAGGTCGTGGCCGTTGGCCTTCGCCTGCTCCAGGCCGGCGAAGAACGCCTTGATGACGTTCTCGTAGCGCTCGACGGAGAAGATCAGCGTGACGTTGACGCTGATGCCCTCGGCCAGGGTCTTCGTGATCGCCGGCAGGCCCTCTTCGGTGGCCGGGATCTTGATCAGCACGTTCGGCCGGTCGACGGTCTTCCACAGGTCCTTCGCCTCGGCCACCGTCCTGTCGGTGTCCTTGGCCAGGCGCGGGTCGACCTCGATGGAGACGCGGCCGTCGACGCCGTTCGTGGCGGTGTAGACGTCCCGGAACAGGTCCGCGGCGTTGCGCACGTCGGTCGTCGTCAGGTCGCGGATGGTGGCCTCGACGTCGGCGCCCTGGGCGGCGAGTTCGCGGGTGCGCTCGTCGTAGGCGTCACCCTTCGACATCGCGTTGGCGAAAATCGTCGGGTTGGTCGTCACGCCGACGACGTGCTTGTCGCGGATCAGGTCGGCCAGGTTGCCGGTGTTCAGGCGTTCACGCGAGAGGTCGTCCAGCCAGATCGATACGCCGGCCTCGGACAGTGCCGCGAGCTTGTCGTTGCTCATTACTGTCATCCCCTTCAGGAATTCTTGGTGTTGGCGATCGAGCGACGGGCGGCCTCGACGACTGCCTCCGCCGTGAACCCGAACTCACGGAACAGCGTGGCAGCGTCGGCCGACGCACCGAAGTGCTCGATCGAAACGTTCACCCCGGCGTCACCGGTGAAGCGGTGCCACGACTGGGCGATGCCCGCCTCGACGGACACGCGGGCCTTCACACCGGCCGGGATGACGGATTCGCGGTAGGCCGCGTCCTGCGCGTCGAACCACTCGACACACGGCATGGACACGACACGCGCCTTGACGCCGTCGGCGTCCAGGGTCTTCTTGGCCTCGACGGCGAGCTGGACCTCGGAACCGGTGGCGATCAGCACGACGTCCGGCGTCCCGTCGGAGTCGGCGAGGATGTACCCGCCCTTCTTGACGCCCTCGGCGCTGGTGCCCTCGAGCACCGGCACGTTCTGGCGGGTCAGCGCCAGGCCGGACGGGTGCTCGGTGTCCTCCAGGACGGCTTTCCAGGCGTACGCGGTCTCGTTGGCGTCCGCCGGGCGGACGACGTTGAGGCCCGGGATCGCGCGCAGCGCGGAGAGCTGCTCGATCGGCTGGTGCGTCGGGCCGTCCTCGCCGAGGCCGATCGAGTCGTGCGTCCACACGTAGGTGACCGGCGCCTTCATCAGCGCGGCCAGCCGGACCGGCGGGCGCATGTAGTCGGAGAAGATGAGGAACGTCGCGCCGTACGGGCGGGTGCCGCCGTGCAGCGCGATCCCGTTGAGGATCGAGCCCATGGCGTGCTCGCGGACGCCGAAGTGCAGCGTCCGGCCGTACGGGTTGGCCTGCCACATGTCCGTGGCGGCCTTCTCGGGACCGAACGAGTCGGCGCCCTTCATCGTCGTGTTGTTGCTCTCGGCCAGGTCGGCCGAGCCGCCCCACAGCTCCGGCAGCGGCTCGGCGAGGGCGTTGAGCACCTCACCGGAGGCCTTGCGGGTGGCGATGCCCTTGGCGTCCGGCTCCCACTTCGGCAGGTTGTCGGCGAAGCCCTCGGGCAGCGTGCGGGTGGAGAGCCGGTCCGCGAGCTTCTTGCGCTCGGGGTTGGCCTGGGCCCACGCCTCGAACTTCTCGGCCCACTCGGCGTGCGCGGCCCGGCCGCGCTCGGCCGCCTGGCGGGTGTGCTTGAGCACGTCGTCCTCGACCTGGAACGACTGCTCCGGGTCGAAGCCGAGGATCTCCTTGACCGCGGCGACCTCTTCGCCGCCCAGCGCGGCGCCGTGCGCCTTGCCGGTGCCCATCTTCTTCGGCGCCGGGTAGCCGATCACGGTCCGCAGCGCGATGAACGACGGCCGCTGCGTCTCGGCCTTGGCGGCCTTGATGGCCTCCTCGATCGCGACGACGTCCTCGCCGCCCCCGACCACCTGGGTGTGCCACCCGTAGGCCTCGTAGCGCGCGACGGTGTCCTCGGACAGCGCGATGTTGGTGTCGTCCTCGATCGAGATCTTGTTGTCGTCGTAGAAGACGATCAGGTTGCCCAGCTCCTGGCGGCCCGCGATGGACGAGGCCTCGGAGGTGACGCCCTCTTCGATGTCGCCGTCGGAGGCGATCACGTAGACGTAGTGGTCGAAGATGCTCTCGCCGGGCGCGGCGTCCGGGTCGAGCAGGCCGCGCTCGCGGCGGGCCGCCATCGCCATGCCCACGGCGTTCGCGAGGCCCTGGCCCAGCGGGCCGGTGGTGGTCTCGACGCCGTCGGTGTGGCGGTACTCGGGGTGACCCGGGGTCTTCGAGCCCCACTTGCGCAGCTGCTTGAGGTCCTCGAGCTCGAGGCCGTAGCCGGCGAGGAACAGCTGGATGTAGAGGGTGAGGCTCGAGTGACCGGCCGACAGGACGAACCGGTCACGGGCCGGCCAGTGCTGGTCGTTCGGGTCGTGGCGCATGGCGCGCTGGAACAGCGTGTAGGCCAGCGGCGCCAGGCTCATCGCGGTGCCGGGGTGGCCACTGCCACAGTGCTCCACCGCGTCGGCGGCCAGCACCCGGACGGTGTCCACGGCGCGGGTGTCGGTGTCGGTCCAGTCGGCGGGCGTGTTGCGCCGGAGGAGTGGGTTGTTCTCGCTGGTAGTGGCGGTTTCGGACACTGAACTCCAACTCCCGGTCATGATGGTTGCGGCTGGTCTTCCTCGTTCCGGTTACCCGTGCGCGCGGCTACTTATCTCAATCGATCCCGAAGGGACGATATTCCTGCTCGCGGCCATGCGCAGGGGCAATCGCGGCCCGTCGCGGCCAGCCTAGTGCTTGGGCCGGTCGAGGACCCGCGATCACCCACGGGATTCACCACGTCTAACATCGGTCGAGGGTTCAGTAGGGCCGGTTCCCGGCTACCCGGACTGGTCCCGCCCCGAACCTGACGCAGGGAGTGAAATGTCGTTGGTGAACGCTGCGCACGGACGCAGTGACGACACCAGCGCGGTGCACCCGACCGGTGAGCGACCGCACGGTGAGCGGCGGAGCGTTCGCCGGGTCGTCGGCGCCTACGCCGCGCTGGCCAAGCCCCGGGTGATCGAGCTCCTCCTGGTGACCACCATCCCGGCGATGTTCCTCGCCGGCCGTCAGATCCCCTCGCCGTGGCTGGTACTGGCCACGCTGGTCGGCGGGACGATGGCCGCGGGCAGCGCGAACGCGCTCAACTGCGTGATCGACGCGGACATCGACAAGGTGATGAACCGCACGAAGCGCCGCCCGCTGGTGAAGGACTCCGTGCCCCGCCGCGGCGCGCTGATCTTCGGCTTGGTGATGGGTGTCGCGTCGGCCGCGGTGCTCTACCTCACGGTCAACCTGCTGTCGGCGATCCTGGCGGTCGCGACGATCCTCTTCTACATCTTCGTCTACACGCTGGGCCTCAAGCGGCGCACGTCACAGAACGTGGTCTGGGGCGGCGCGGCGGGCTGCATGCCGGTGGTCATCGGCTGGGCGGCCGTCACGGGCACGGTCCAGTGGCCGGCGTTCGTGATGTTCGGCGTGATCTTCTTCTGGACCCCGCCCCACACCTGGGCGCTGGGCATGAAGTACCGCGACGACTACGAGCGCGCGGGCGTCCCGATGCTGCCGGTGGTCGCCACCGCCCAGCACGTCGCCCGCCAGATCGTCATCTACTCGTGGGTGATGGTGGCGTGGACGCTGCTGCTGCTCCCGGTGACGTCGTGGCTGTACGGCACGTTCGCCATCCTCGCGGGCGGCTGGTTCCTCTTCTACGCGCACAGCCTCCAGGCGGCCGTGCGGCGCGGCGAGGAGACCAAGCCGATGGCGCTGTTCCACCGGTCGAACACGTACCTGATGATCGTGTTCGTGGCACTGGCCGTCGACTCGGCCATCGGGCTGCCGACCCTCGGCCTGCCGTTCTGAGTCCGGCGGCGTTCTTCGCGGACGTCGTCGAGTGCGGCAGCGTGCTCGGCGCAGACCACACGTGGTCACCCGAGCAGGTGGCGGAGCTGTTCGGCGACGGCTACGCCGAGAACCGCGGGAAGAACAGCATGTGGCGTGACCACGGGCTGGTCGAGTTCTTCTGGCAACGGCGCAGCGGCCGGGAGCCGTGGGTGGGAACGCACTTCTCCGTGCAGGCGCACCGGCTCCGGCTCCGCGACCCCGAGACGGTCAACCGCGCGATCCGCGACCGCTACGGCGTCTTTCCCGGCCCAGTGACCTTCGACGAGGTCGGCGCGCTGCTCACCGCGCGGGCCGTCTCCCTGGTGGAGGTGCCGTTCACGGCGGACCCGGACGAGATGCGCACGTATTGGCAGCCGGCGGCGCGGACCATGGTCTACGTGGTTGCCGGGGCGTACTACGGGCAAGCCGGCGACCTCTACCGCGTCGCGAGCTCGAGCACCGGAATTCCCTGATGTCGCCGATGATCAGGAAGGCCGGGACCGCGGTCACCGCGGTCGTCGCCTTCGGCCTGCTGGCCTTCCTCGGCCACGGCCGGTTCGACCTCGACCAGAACCGGCTGCTCGGCACCGGCTGCGCCATCCCGGCCAAGATCACCGCCCGGCCCGGCCCGGCGCCCGACGGCGGCGCCGTCCGCGTCGCCGAGCAGGGCCCGGGGGCCGCGGTGCTGGAGAACACCAGCACCCTCGCCGCCTACCGGATCCCGGTGACGTCCGGCGCCCGGACCGTCGAAGTGCCGGTGCTCGTCCCCGGCCAGCGGATCGGGGTCCTCCTCGACCGCCCCGCGGTCGGCCCGGTGATCTGGATCGCACCGGAAGCCCTGGGCGGCTTCACGCCGGTGACCGCCACCGTCGTCCCTGGTGGCGTGCGGTACCGCAGCGAGAACTGCCGCGCGCTGACCAGCCGCGGTGCCGCCGTGCTCTTCCGCGACGCGGGCGGCCGCCTCACCGGCGGCGAGCAGCTGCCGCCGGCGGGCGTCTCGTGCGCGCCCGGCGAGCGGCTGCTGCCGGGCGGCGCTCCGGGTGCCGAGGTCTTTCCCTACTGCGACCTGCGGACGGAATGATCGCGCCGCGGGCGCCGTTAGACTTCGTTGGCTCTTTTCCTTGAGGCGAAAGCAGGATCTTTGTCTTCGGACGACTTCTCCGCCGAGCTCGCCCGCGAGCAGGCGTACGTCACCACCCTCTACACGAAGCTCGACGCCGAGCGCCTCGAAGCCCAGCGCCGCCTCGACGAGACGCTGCGGCAGACCGGCGGCACCCCGCAGGCCCGCACCGAGCGCGACGTCGCCACGACCCTCTACACCGACCGGCTCGCCCAGCTCGGCTCCGTCGAGCAGGGGCTGGCCTTCGGGCGGCTCGACTTCGTCCCCGAGAGCGCCGAGGAGACCACGTACATCGGCCGGCTCGGGCTCTTCGACGAGGACGACGACTACAAGCCGCTGCTGGTCGACTGGCGGGCGCCGGTCGCGCGGCCGTTCTACCTCGCCACCGCCGCGTCACCCGAAGGGGTGCGGCGACGACGGCACCTGCGGTCGCTGAGCCGCAAGGTCACCGGCTTCGACGACGAGATCCTCGACCTCACCGCCGCCGACCAGGGCCAGGACCTCGGGCTGGCCGGCGAAGCCGCGCTGCTGGCCGCGCTGGAGCAGCGCCGCACCGGCGAGATGAGCGACATCGTCGCGACCATCCAGGCCGAGCAGGACCGCATCATCCGCGCCCCGCTCGGCGGCGTCATGGTCGTGCAGGGCGGCCCGGGCACCGGCAAGACCGCCGTCGCGCTGCACCGCGCGGCCTACCTGCTCTACACGCACCGCCAGCAGCTCACCACCCGCGGCGTGCTCGTCGTCGGCCCGAACAGCACGTTCCTGCGCTACATCGGCCAGGTGCTGCCGTCCCTGGGCGAGACCGGCGTGCTGCTCGCCACCATCGGGCAGCTCTACCCCGGCCTGGACGCCGACGGCGTCGAACCGCGCGAAGCCGCCGAGGTCAAGGGACGCCTCGTCATGGCCGAGGTGCTCGCCAACGCCGTCCGCGACCGCCAGCGCGTGCCGGAGCCGGTCATGGAGATCGAGTACGAGCACGACGTGCTGCGGCTGGACCGCAAGACCTGCACCGACGCCCGGACGCGGGCCCGCCGCTCGCGCCGTCCGCACAACCCGGCGCGGCGCCTGTTCGTCTCCGACGTCCTCGACGCGCTGACCCGGCAGGCCGCCCGCAAGCTGGGGGACGACCTCCTGGACGGTCAGGATCTGCAGGACATCCGCGCCGAGCTGGCCGCGGACGAGCAGGTCACGGCCGCCCTCGACGCGCTGTGGCCGGTGCTGACGCCCGAAGGCGTGCTCGACGACCTGTTCGCCGACCGCGAACGCCTCGCCGCGGCCGCCGGGAAGCTGCTGTCCCCCGAGGATCGCCTGCTGCTGGAGAGCGGCCGGGACGCCCGCTGGACACCCGCGGACGTGCCGCTGCTCGACGAGCTGGCCGAGCTGATCGGCGTCGACGACACCGAGGCCCGCGTCGAGCGCAAACGCCGTGAGCGCGAGGACCGTGCGTACGCCGAGGGTGTGCTCGACATCCTCGAGCAGGACGAAGAGATCATCGACGAGGAGCTGCTGCGCGTCTCCGACGTCCTCGACGCCGAGCTGTTCGCCGAGCGCCAGCAGGCGCGCAGCGAGCTGACGGCGGCCCAGCGCGCCGCCCAGGACCGGACCTGGACGTTCGGGCACGTGATCGTCGACGAGGCCCAGGAGCTGTCGGCGATGGACTGGCGGCTGCTCATGCGGCGCACGCCGAACCGGTCGATGACGCTGGTCGGCGACGTCGCCCAGACCGGCGCGGCGGGCGGCGCGCGCTCGTGGGGCGAGGTGCTTTCGCCGTACGTCGAGGACCGCTGGCGGCTGGAGCAGCTGACGGTGAACTACCGCACGCCCGCCGAGATCATGGCGGTCGCGGCGCGGGTGCTCGCCGAGGTCTCGCCTGCGCTTTCGGCGCCCTCGTCGGTGCGGGAGACCGGGGTGCCGCCGTGGTCGGTGCGCCCGGCGTCCCTGGCCGCGGAGCTGCCCGGGCTGGTGACGCGCGAGCTGTCCGAAGTGGACGGCGGCACGGTGGCGGTCCTGGTGCCCGCCGGCCGGTTCGACGAGGTGTCCTCGTGGTTTTCGGAGCACGACGAGCGGCTGAGCGTGCTGACGGTCGAGCGGTCGAAGGGCCTGGAGTTCGACTCGGTGGTGCTGGTCGCGCCCGACGAGGTCGTCGCGGGCTCGCCGCGCGGGCTCAACGACCTGTACGTGGCGTTGACGCGGGCGACCCGGCGGCTCGGCGTGGTCACCACCGGTGACGACGTGCCGGCACTCTCCGTGCTTGGCTAGGGTGCCCGGCATGCAGAAAATCGGGAAGATCGTGGTCGTCGCCGCGGCGGCGCTGTCCCTGGCCGCGTGCGGCCAGGACGCCAAGACCCAGACGGCCGCCCCGGCGGGGCCCTCCGTCCCGTCGACCGGTGCCGCCCAGGCGACCCAGAGCAAGGGCCGCGAGTGCACCGCCGACGACGTCAAGACGACGGGGAAGTTCGGCGAGGCGCCGACGATCACCATCCCGGACGACTGCGACCCGCCGAAGAAGCTGATCACCGCGGACCTGTCCGAGGGCACCGGCAACGGCGCGAAGGCCGGCCAGAACCTGAAGATGAACTATTCGCTGGTGACCTGGTCGGACAAGAAGAAGCTGGACAGCTCCTTCGACCGCGGCGAGCCGTTCGACCTGCAGCTGGGCGCGGGCATGGTCATCCCGGGCTGGGACCAGGGCCTGGTCGGCATCAAGCAGGGCGGCCGCCGCCTGCTGATCATCCCGCCGGACCTCGGCTACGGCCAGGGCGGCCAGGGCATCAAGCCGAACGAGACGCTGGTCTTCGTCACCGACGCCGTCTCGGTCCCGAACGACAAGGGCTGAGTTCCGCTCGCGAAGGGCCGCTTCCGCCGAAGCGGCCCTTCGGCGTGTCAGGGGATGAGCAGGAGCTTGCCGGTGGTGCGGCGGCCCTGCAGGTCCTCGTGGGCCTGGCGGGCCTCGGCCAGCGGGTACTTGCCGCCGATGCGGATGTTCAGCTGGCCGGCCGTGATGGCGTCGAAGAGCTCCTTCGCGCGCCAGTCCAGCTCCTCGCGGGTGCGGACGTAGTGGCCGGACGTCGGGCGGGTCAGGTAGAGCGAGCCGCCGGCGTTGAGGCGTTGCGGGTCGAGCGGGGGCACCGGGCCGCTGGAGGCGCCGAAGAGCGCGAGCAGGCCGCGGACCTTGAGACTGGCCAGGCTGCCGTCGACGGTGTCCTTGCCGACGCCGTCGTACACGACGTCGACGCCTTCGCCGTTCGTCAGCTCCCGGGTGATCTTCGCGAAGTCGTCGCGGTCGTAGCGGATCACGTGGTCGGCGCCGGCTTCGCGGGCGAGCTTCTCCTTCTCTTCGGTCGACACGGTGCCGATGACGCGCGCGCCGCGCGCCTTCGCCAGCTGCACCAGCAGCAGCCCGACGCCGCCCGCGGCCGCGTGCACGAGCACGTCGTGGCCGGGCTTGACCTCGAACGTCGAGGCGACCAGGTAGTGCGCGGTGATGCCCTGCAGCATCGTGGCGGCGGCGGTCTCGAGCGAGACGCCTTCGGGAACCTTCACCGCGACCGAGGCCGGGACGAGCTTGCGGGCCGCGTAGCTGCCGATCGACCCCTGCCAGGCCACGCGGTCGCCGGGTTCGAACCCGGGCGCGGCTTCGATGACTGTGCCGGCACCTTCGAGGCCGGGCACGAACGGCAGCTCCATCGGGTAGATGCCCTGGCGCTGGTAGGTGTCGATGTAGTTGACCCCGGCCGCGGTGACGTCGACCAGGAGCTCGCCGGCCTGTGGGGCGGCGACGTCCACTTCGGCCGGTTCGAGCACTTCCGGGCCGCCGGTCTTCGTCACCTGTACTGCCGTGGGCATGGGTCCTCCTCGGGTCGGGTTCTCCCGGTGCAACTATGGCCGAGGCCACGCTGTTCCGCGTTCCGGCTCTCCTTTGGCTATGGTTCGGACGTGACTGCAGAAGAGACTGTCGTTCCCCCGACCGGCGCGCAGCTGGGCGCGGCCCGCAAGTTCGTGAAGGCCCACGGCAAGCCGTCCCGCGCAGTGGTGGAGAACATCGGCCGGGCGGGCGCGCGAGTGGTGCTGGTGGGCGCGGACGGCGCCCTCGGCGACGTGGTGGTGCCTTCGGTGGCCACGGGCGAGGCCCTGGTCGAGGCGGTCGAGGACCTGTCGCCGGCGACCTGGGACGCGGAGACGGTGCAGGCCACGAAGATCGGCCCGGAGCACCGCCGCAAGATGGCGGGCAAGTGAGCCCCACCGCGGTCCTGGTCAGCTGCACGGAACTCCCCACGGGCGACGGCGACGACGACGCCGTCGTGCCCGCGTTGACGTCGCTGGGCTTTTCGGTCTCGTGGGCACCCTGGGACTCCACGTTCGATTTTTCCTCGGCGGACGCCGTGATCCTGCGCGCGACCTGGGACTACGCTGAGCGCCGCGCGGAGTTCCTCGCGTGGTGCGAGTCGGTGCCGTCGCTGTTCAATTCCGCGGACGTGGTCCGGTGGAACACGGACAAGTCGTACCTGGTGGAGCTGCTGGACGCGGGCTTGGCGGTGGTGCCGACGTCCTTGGTCACGCCGGGTTCCTCTTCTTCGTTCCCGTCGTCGGACTTCGTGGTGAAGCCGTCGGTGGGGGCGGGCTCCCGCGGCGCGGCCCGGTTCGCCGAGGGTGCTTCTGCAGCCACGGCGCACGTGGCCGCGCTGCACGCGGAGGGGCACACGGCGCTGATCCAGCCGTACCAGTCCAGTGTGGATAGTTCGGGCGAGCTGGCCCTGGTGTACCTGGGCGGGATCTATTCCCACGCGTTCACGAAGGGCGCGATGCTGGGGTCCACAATGGATTCCTCGGGGCTGTACCTGTCGGAGGAGCTGGCGCCGGCTGTACCGCCCGAGGACGCGGTGGCCCTGGCGGAGGACGTGCTGGACGCGGCGTCGGCGTTGCTGGGAATCCTGCGCGCGGAGCTGTTGTACGCGCGGGTGGACCTGGTCCGCGGGGCGGACGGGAAGCCGTTGCTGCTGGAACTGGAGCTGACGGAGCCATCGCTGGGCTTCCGCCAGACGGACGCCGGCGCGGTGACGCGGTTCGCCTCGGCGGTGCGGCAGCAGCTGGCGTAGTCACCTGGCCACCTCGACCGCCACCAGGACCAGCGCGACGACCGCGCCGATCAGGGTCACGGCCAGGGAGCCGGTCACCAGGTAGAGCCCGCCGATCCCGGCCAGGCCGGCTTTGACCACTTCCCGAGTGCCGTGGCCGGGGGTGGGTTTTCTTGTCCTGCCCTTGGTCACTGTGCTACCCCTTTATTGCTGTACTAGTGCACCTCGGGTAATGGTGACCGGTGGCAGGCCCGACCGGAACTGATCTTTTCTTCTTGGGTCGGTTTTTTCGTTGTCGGGCAAATGTCGCCGCAGGTCCCGCCGTTGTCCGGGCTTGCCGGGAATTGTCGATCTTCTTCGGGTAGCGGAGGCGTCTTGACCATCCGGATGGACAGGGAATCGGTTGACGAGCCGGCTTCGCCCGCGGAAGTCGAAGACGCGCTGCGCTGGCTGGCGACTCGCAAGGACGGCGAGCCGCTTCGGTTCTTCCGGGAGGCGATCAAGGAACCGGCGAGTGAGCCGGCCACCGTGCTCCGCGCCCTGGTGGCGCCGACGGGATCGTTGATCGCCGAGCCGGCCGAGTCGCGCGTGTTCGCCCTGTGGGGGCTGATCGTCGACGAGATCGGCGCAGTCGGGAACTCCCGCCGCCGCTACACCCTGATGGCGGCGTTCCGGGTGCCGCCGGCACCAGGCGGAACCGTCTGGAAGGCAACGCTGGGCGACCGCTTCCGGCAGCTGGTGCTGGTGCCGGGTGTCTTCGGCGAGCCGCCTCCCACCACCGCGACTCCGATGCACCAAGCCTGGCGGCGGGCACTCGAAACGTTGGCCGCTCGCCTCGCGGAGAAACTGGTTTTGCTGGAGGGGCCGGATTGGCGGCCGTACATCGACCTCGGCCGGGCGGCGGGGGACGTCACGGACGAGCACGTCGCCTGGCGGGCTCGGCCGGCCTCGAAAGGGGCACAGCCGATGTTCGTGGAGCGCCTGCTCATCACGGCGGTCATGCGCCGCCGAACGGTGTGGCGCCGGCTCACCGAACGCCACGTCGTCGCCTGCGAGGATGGCGTCGACGGCTACGTCGTCCAGGCTCGGAACGGCTGGCACCACAACCCGGAAGGCCTCCTGGTCACGGCCCTTTGGGCGTGCCGCGTGGTCACTTCACCCGGGGTGCGTCCGGGTGTCCGGGGAGTGGTGCGTCTGCGCTTTCGCCAGCCCCATCGGAAGGGGCAGCCCTACGCTTTCGTCTCCGAGGCGCTCGACGAACGGCTCGAGGAGAAACACGAGTGGGTCAATGTCGACGTCGACCACCACGGCATCGCGCCTGGCGGCCTGACCATCCAGCTGACCTTCGACCAAAATTGCCTTCCCGAGGCATGTTGGTGGTACGCGGAACAGCTCGAATTCGAGCGGAGATGCCGGCCGCCGGACGGGGACCCGCACCTGCTCCCCGTTGAGGACGGGTTCGTCCGGCACACCTTTCTCGACGGGTGCCATCCGCGGGAGAGCTATGGCATTGCCTTCAAGTGGCCATCGTGACCGACGCGAAGTCACGCCGGTCACGGGACGTTCGCCTAGTCGACGGTCACCGAGTTGCCGGTGCTTCCACCGCCACCACCCGCGACGGTGTCGTCGGCCGGCTTGGGGACGATCGATGTCAGCGCGATCGCTGCGGCCGCTACGAGGATCAGAGCACTCGCCACGGCGATCCGCCGCCCGTTCTTGCCGCGCTTGCCGTTGCTGCTGTGCTTGCCCATGAGTCTCCTTCGGTGGTCGGAAGCTGGCTCACCGTAAGAGGAAGCAGTCGACACGATCGAGGCTGTCAGTTCTCTTTCGTGTCATCGCAGGCACCTTAAGCTGACGTGCTCGCCCGCTTCGCGGCCAGCCGCTCCATCCGCGGCCACCGAACGTCCTTGGCCCACCCCAGCTTCTCGAACGCCCAGATCACCCGAGCCGACACATCCACCTGCCCCCGCAGCACCCCGTGCCGCGCACAAGTCGGGTCAGCGTGGTGCGAGTTGTGCCACGACTCGCCCATCGACAGCAACGCCAGCGGCCAGAAGTTCGCCGCCTTGTCCCTGCTGGCAAAGGGCCGTTCCCCGATCAGGTGGCACACCGAGTTCACCGACCACGTCACATGGTGGAGGAACGCGATCCGCACCAGGCCCGCCCAGAAGAACGCCGTCACCACGCCCCACCACGACCATGACAGCAGCCCTCCCAGCACGGCCGGCAGGGCCAGGCTCAGCGTGATCCACAGCCAGAAGTAGCGGTTCACCCAGCGCACGTCCGCGTCCGCCACCAGGTCCGGGGCGAACCTGTCCGCGTTGGTCACCTCGCGGCCGAACATCCAGCCCATGTGCGCGTGCCAGAAGCCCCTCAGCAACGCCGACGGCGACGTGCCGAACAGCCACGGCGAGTGGGGGTCGCCCTCGCGGTCGGCGAATGCGTGGTGGCGGCGGTGGCTCGCCACCCAGAAGATCACCGAACCCTGGACCGCCATGCTGCCCGCGATGGCCAGCACCACCCGCAGGGGCCGCGACGCCTTGAACGCGCCGTGGGTGAAGTAGCGGTGGAAGCCGACCGTCACCCCCAGGGTCGCGAACACGTAGAACGCCGCCGCGAGGATCAGGTCGATCCAGGTCATGCCCCAGCCCCACACCAGGGGGACCGCGACGAGCAGCGCCACGAACGGCACCAGCAGGAAGGTCTTGAGCACGAGCATCTCCCCGGTGCCACGGCGATGGGAGATCAGCGGCTTGGGCGCGGTGCGCGACGTCATGGCGCGAACGATAACCCACGAGCCGGACGCCCACGCCAACCCGGAGTTACGGTCAAGCGGCGGTGAGCTCTCGCGGCGCCGCTTCCAGCGAGGTCACCGGGCCGCGGTCGCGGCTGCCCGTCCACAGCGCCGCCGTGGCGATGATGACCGCCATCGCGCCCAGGACGTGGAACGACACCATCGCCTCCGGCACGCCCAGCGCGTACTGCAGCGAACCGAGTGCCCCCTGCGCGACGGCGACCACCCAGACCGCCGTGTAGCGCTGCCAGAGGCTCTTCGGGGCGCCGACGCGCAGCAGCTGGAGGCCGAACACCGCGAGCAGCAGCAGGTACAGCACCAGCAGCCCGCCGTGGACCTGGGCGAGAGCCTCGACCGGGGCGTCGAGGCGGTGGGTGTTGATGTCGCCGCTGTGCGGGCCGGCGCCGGTCACCGTGGTGCCCGCCGCCAGCACCAGCCACAGCACGGTGGCGAGCAGGATCAGGATCGTGCGCCCGGCCGGCGGCACCAGCAGGCGCGGCGCCTCGTCGCCTTCGCGGAACGCGCGCAGCAGCAGGACGGCGAGCCACACCAGCGGCGTCGTCGCGAGGAAGTGGATCGCGACGGTCCACCACTCCAGCTTCGCCAGCACGGTGATGCCGCCGACGACGGCCTGCAGCAGGACGCCGCCGGGCATCGTCCAGGCCAGCTTGACCAGGCGCTTGCGGTCCGGGTGGTCGATCTGCACGCGCCACGCGGTGACGACCGCGACGGCGGCGACGAGGATGACGACGCCGGTGAGCAGCCGGTTGCCGAACTCGATCCACTGGTTGAGCGCGTCGATCCCGGAGTCGTGCTTCGGCACCAGGCTGCCGGCCACGCACTGGGGCCAGGTCGGGCAGCCGAGCCCGGACCCGGTGACGCGCACGATGGACCCGGTGACGCCGATCAGCGCCTGCGCGAGGACCGCGGCGATCCCGACGGCCCGCTGCACGGCGGCGGACGGATACGGCAGACGGGCGACGAGGCTGGTGAACGGCACGGCATCGATGGTAGAGCGCGCGGAAAACGCGCTTTCGGCAGGCCCGGACGCCCAGAACAACGGCGTGGCCGCAAGGGACCAAGGTCACGCACGTCCCGGCCCGAACGCACCCAATGTGGCGTTCGGTGCGTCCAACGCACCGAACGCCACATTGGGTGCGCTGGACGCAACCAACGCCACATTGGGGCGCTGGGGACCCCTGCTCAGGTGAGCTTTGTCGTCCGCGAAGCCACCGCGCCCGCGACTACCGCCCACACCGCGAGCACCACCATCGGCCCCGGCGCGAACGAACCGTCCACCAACGCCGCGCGCATCCCCTCCGCCAGCGCGCCCGACGGCAGCAGCTCCACCACGTGCGCCAGCCCGGACGGCAGCGACGACGGCGCCAGCAGGATGCCGCCCGCCAGCAGCAGCACGAACCACACGATGTTCGCCAGTGCCAGCACCGCCTCGGCCCGCAGCGCGCCACCCAGCAGCACGCCGAGCGCACCGAACGCCAAGGTCCCCACAATCAGCAGCAGCACCGCGGAAAACAGACCGGAAGCCGACGGCGACCAGCCGAGGAAAGCCGCCACCACGCCGATGATCACCGACTGCAGGGCCACCACCACCAGAGCCGCCGCGAGGCGGCCCGCCACCAGCAGCCAGCGGGGCAACGCCGTGGCCGAAAGGCGCTTCAGCACCCCGTAGCGCCGGTCGAAGCCCAGGGCGATCGCCTGGCCGGTGAACGCCGACGACATCACCGCCAGTGCCAGGATCCGCGGCGTGATCCAGTCCACTCGCGACACCGGGCCCAGCGACGACGCCGGCAGGATGTCCAGCAGGGACAGGCCGATCAGCAGCGCCAGCGGGATCAACAGCGTCAGCAGCACCTGCTCGCCGTGGCGCAACGTCAGGCTGACCTCGATGCGCGCGTGCGTGCGCAGCATCCGGACCAGCGATCCCCGTCCGGGCGCGGGGGTGAACATCCCAGGAGCAAAAGTCACGCCCGCAGCTCCCGTCCGGTCAGCTCGAGGAAGACCTCTTCCAGCGTCCGCTTGCCCACCTGCAGTTCCTCCGGCAGCACACCCTGCTGCGCACACCACGCCGTGACCGTCGACACCACCTGCGGGTCGACCGAACCGACCACCGTGTACGTCCCCGGCGCCGACTCGCGCACCGCGTAGCCCTCCGGCAGCGCCGCCGTCAGCAACGCCGTGTCGAGGCGGGTGCGGGCCTTGAACCGCAGCCCGGCGTTGCCCGTCTCGTCCATCGTCAGCGACTGTGGTGCCCCGGAGACGACGACCTTGCCGTGGTCCACGATCACCACCGTGTCGGCCAGCGCTTCGGCCTCCTCCATCAGGTGCGTGGTCAGCAGCACCGAGACGCCGTCGGCGCGCAGGGCGCCCAGCAGGTCCCACACCAGGCGCCGGGCCTGCGGGTCCATGCCCGCGGTCGGCTCGTCGAGGAACACCAGTTCCGGCCGCCCGACCAGGGCGCACGCCAGGGACAGCCGCTGCTGCTGACCGCCGGAGAGGCGCTTGAACGGCGTCCGCCGCACGCTCGAAAGGCCCAGCACGTCCAGCAGCCACGCCGGGTCGAGCGGGGTCGCCGCGCAGGACGCCACCAGCCGCAGCATCTCGTCGGCGCGGACGCCCGGGTACGCGCCGCCGCCCTGGGGCATGATGCCGATGCGGGGGCGCAGGGCCGCCGACTCGCGGACCGGGTCGAGGCCGAGCACGCGGACCGAGCCCGCGTCAGGCTTCGAGAACCCTTCGCAGATCTCGACGGTGGTGGTCTTGCCGGCCCCGTTCGGGCCGAGCAGGGCGAGCAGGCTGCCGCGCTCCATCCGCAGGTCGAGGCCGTCGACCGCGCGGATGGAGCCGAAGTTTTTGACCAGCCCGCTGATCTCGACGGCCACGACACTCACATCGGGTCACGATACGGCGTCGGCGTGCGCGCGCCCCCGCGGGGACGGCCTGGACAGCAGGACCGGGGCGAGCCGCCGCACGATCAGCATCCCGGTCCCGCAGACGACGATCGCCGTGACGTAGGCGAACGGCAGCACGTACGGGCGGCCGTCGAAGGTGCTGCCGGTGGGCGGCAGCAGGAACGGCATGGCCGCGCTGATCACCGTGGCGGCGACGCGGAACCTCGACGTCCCCGCCGCGGCGGCCAGCGGGATGACCGCCCACAGCAGGTACCACGGCTGCAGGTTGATCTGCAGGATCATCGCCGCGCCGAGGGAGACGCCGAGCCCGATGATCGGCCGGTAGCGCCACTTGAAGCTGTCCCACAGGAACTTGAACGTGATCGCCACGGCGACCAGGTAGCCGAGCGCGCCGAGGATCGGCACCAGCGCGTTCGTGTGGTTGCCCAGCCCGAGCGCGATGCCGAGGACGCCGGAGAGGTTGGCCAGCTCGGCGGTGGGGGAGATCCAGGACCGGACCAGGCCGGGTGTGTTGAACGTCGCCCCGACCCAGCCGAAGCCGAGCCCGGTGCCGAAGCAGACGACGACCAGGACCACGCCGAACCACAGCGCCATCGGCGCGCCCGCGGCGAAGAGGTCCTTGAGCCTGCCGTGCCAGCGCCGCGCCACCATCACCGCGAAGAACGGCAACGCGAACACCGCGGGCAGCTTCACCGCCACGCCGAGGGTGATGATCGCGACCCCGAGCCCGATGTAGAGCAGTTCGCCGCGCGCGAGGGGTGGTGGGGTGTCGCCCTTCACCCGGATCGGCAGCCGCCGGATGCCGACCTCCAGCCCGGCGAGCATCAGGCCGATGCCCAGCGCGTCGTTGTGGGCGCCGGCGACGAAGTGGAAGATCAGCAGCGGGTTCAGCGCCCCGAGCCACAACGCGGTCGCCGGCTGCACGCCGAAGCGGCGCGCCAGCCGGGGCAGCGCCCAGACGATGAGGATCACGCCGACCAGGGCGATCGCCCGCTGCAGGAGCACGCCCATGGCGATGCTGTTGCCGGAGATCGGCGCCAGCCAGCCGCCGAGGCGCAGCACCACCGGCCCGTACGGCGCCGGCGTCTCGCGCCACATGTTCGACACGCCCGCGGTGAACGGGTCGGCGACGCCGAGTGCCTGCGCCGGGCCGAGGACGTACGGGTCCATCCCGCGGTGCACGATCTCGCTCTGTGCGAGGTAGCTGTAGACGTCGCGGGAGAACAGCGGCGGGATGACCAGCAGCGGCAGCACCCACAGCGCGATGGTGCGCGCGAGCTGGCCCCGCGACGCGAGCCGGGCGCGGTCGGGCAGGGCGAACTTGCCGAGCATCAGCCAGCTCAGCACCAGGATGCCCATGCCGGAGATGGCGATGGCCAGCGACACCGTCGGGATCCGGGTGAACAGCCGCAGCACCGGGATCTCCTGCACCGGGTTGATCACCGGGGCGGCGCCGGCGCCGAGGGAGCCGAGCGCGAGGAAGAGCGACCCGACCGTGCCGAAGCGGCGGACGACGTTCAGCCCGCGCAGCTCCCCGTCCTCCAGGGGGAGGGGTTCGCGGGGGTGGACGGGGGAGAGCGTCACGGGGTGGGCACTCCCGGTTTCGAGCCGTGCCACTTGCTGCTCCTGTTCACCCACTGCCACGCGTGCAGGGTATCGGTCGCCCGGTGAGTGAGTCGGGTCACTGCCGGACACCCCGCCTTTGCGGGTCATCCGGAAATAAGACACACTTGTGTTGTGAAAAAGACGGAGGCGGGTGACCAGGCGGGCGGCGACATGCCGCGTGCCCCGCATCCGCACGTTCCGTCGCAGGTCAGCGCCGAGGGCAAGACCCGGCACGAGGTCGCGAGGCTGCTGCTCGAACAGGGTCCCATGACCGCCGTCGTGGTCGCCGAGCAGCTCGGGATCAGCCCCACCGCCGTCCGCCGGCACCTCGACGCGCTTCTCGCGGATGGCGAAGCCGAGACCCGGGACGCGCCGCGCCGCGGCCCCCGCGGCCGAGGCCGTCCGGCCAAGCTCTTCCTGCTGACCGAGCCGGGCCGCGCCCGCTTCGGGCACGCCTACGACGACCTGGCCGTCTCCGCCATCCGCTTCCTCGCCGAGCACGCCGGGGAGGACGCCGTTCGCGCCTTCGCCGAGCAGCGCATCGAGAAGCTCGTCGGCCCGCACCGCGCCGCGATCACCGAACCGGGTGAGCCGGCGGCGCGCGCGGAGGCCCTCGCGACCGCGCTGAGCAGGGAAGGCTACGCTGCGTCGACCCGCCAGGTCGGCGCCCCGGCTCCTGGTCAGAACGTGGGCGCGCAGCTTTGCCAGCACCACTGTCCGGTCGCCCACGTCGCCGCGGAGTTCCCGCAGCTGTGCGAGGCCGAGACGGAGGCGTTCGCGCAGCTGCTGGGCACCCACGTCCAGCGGCTGGCGACCATCGCACGCGGGGACTCCGCGTGCACCACCCACGTTCCCGTCACGACGGGGAACAACCCGGCCCATCCCGAGCCGGGAAGAACGGCGTCCCCCGAGGGGCGCACAGCACGGATCCCGAATGGAGGGAAACCCGCATGACTGCCGCTGCCGAGCAGCGCACTCCCACCACCGCGCCACTGAGCCAGGAAGAGACCATCGAGTCCCTTGGCAAGTACGCGTTCGGCTGGGCGGACTCCGACGAGGCGGGCGCCAGCGCCCGTCGCGGGCTGAACGAAGATGTCGTCACCGACATCTCCGGGAAGAAGTCCGAGCCGGAGTGGATGCGCGAAGCGCGACTGAAGGCGCTCAAGCTCTTCGAGAAGAAGCCCATGCCCAACTGGGGGGCCGACCTCTCCGGGATCGACTTCGACAACATCAAGTACTTCGTGCGGTCCACGGAGAAGCAGGCCACCTCCTGGGAGGAACTGCCCGAGGACATCAAGAACACGTACGACAAGCTCGGCATCCCCGAGGCGGAGAAGCAGCGCCTCGTCGCCGGTGTCGCCGCGCAGTACGAGTCCGAGGTCGTCTACCACCAGATCCGCGAGGACCTGGAGGAGCAGGGCGTGATCTTCCTGGACACCGACTCGGGCCTGCGCGAGCACCCCGAGCTGTTCCAGGAGTACTTCGGCTCGGTCATCCCGGCCGGTGACAACAAGTTCTCCGCGCTGAACACGGCGGTGTGGTCCGGCGGCTCGTTCATCTACGTGCCGAAGGGCGTGCACGTCGAGATCCCGCTGCAGGCCTACTTCCGGATCAACACCGAGAACATGGGCCAGTTCGAGCGCACCCTGATCATCGTCGACGAAGGTGCGTACGTGCACTACGTCGAGGGCTGCACGGCGCCGATCTACCAGTCCGACTCGCTGCACTCGGCGGTCGTGGAGATCATCGTCAAGAAGGGCGCCCGCTGCCGCTACACGACCATCCAGAACTGGTCGAACAACGTCTACAACCTGGTCACCAAGCGCGCCAAGTGCGAAGAGGGCGCGACCATGGAATGGATCGACGGCAACATCGGTTCCAAGGTGACGATGAAGTACCCGTCGGTGTTCCTCATGGGCGAGCACGCCAAGGGCGAGGTCCTGTCGGTCGCGTTCGCGGGCGAGGGCCAGCACCAGGACGCGGGCGCCAAGATGGAGCACCTCGCGCCGTACACGTCCTCGACCATCGTGTCGAAGTCGGTGGCGCGCGGCGGCGGCCGGACGTCCTACCGCGGCCTGGTCAAGGTCGCCAAGCGGGCGCACCACTCGCGCTCCAGCGTGGTCTGCGACGCCCTGCTGGTGGACACGATCTCGCGCTCGGACACGTACCCGTACGTGGACATCCGCAACGACGAGGTGTCCATGGGCCACGAGGCCACGGTGTCCAAGGTCAGCGAAGACCAGCTGTTCTACCTGATGTCGCGCGGTCTCGACGAGGCCGAGGCGATGGCGATGATCGTGCGCGGCTTCGTCGAGCCGATCGCCCGTGAGCTGCCGATGGAGTACGCGCTCGAGCTGAACCGCCTGATCGAGCTCCAGATGGAAGGGTCCGTCGGCTAGTCATGTCGGTTACCGAGAACAACGTTTCCGAAGCCCTTCGCGAGGGCGCGGTCATCCCGGCCGCGTCCCGCGCGGAGCGCTTCACCTCCTACGACGTCGAGGCCTTCGAGGTCCCGGGCGGCCGTGAGGAGAACTGGCGCTTCACGCCGATGAAGCGCCTCCGCGGCCTGCACGACGGCAGCGCCGTCGCCACCGGCGAGATCACCATCGACGTCGAGGCCGCCGACGAGCTGAAGGTCGAGACCGTCGGCCGCGAAGACGCCCGCCTCGGCGAGGCCGGCGTCCCGAGCGACCGGATCGCCGCGCAGGCGTACTCGGCGTTCACCAAGGCCACCGTCGTCACGGTGCCGAAGGAGACGAAGGCGTCGAAGCCGTCGGTGCTGCGCATCCACGGCCCGGGCGAAGGTCAGGTCGCCTACGGGCACCTGCAGGTCCGCGCCGAGGCGTTCGCCGAAGCCGTCATCGTGCTCGACCACGTCGGCTCCGGCACCTACGCCGACAACGTCGAGTTCGTCATCGGTGACTCGGCGAAGGTCACCGTGGTCAGCGTCCAGGACTGGGCCGACGACGCGGTGCACGTCTCCGAGCAGCACCTCAAGCTCGGCCGCGACGCCACGCTCAAGCACATCGTCATCACCCTGGGCGGTGACCTGGTCCGCGTCTCGCCGACGGCGACGTTCGCGGACAAGGGCGGCGACGTCGAGATGCTCGGCCTGTACTTCGCCGACGCCGGCCAGCACCAGGAGCACCGGCTCTTCGTCGACCACGCGGTCCCGAACTGCAAGTCGAACGTGATGTACAAGGGCGCCCTGCAGGGCGAAGGCGCGCACACGGTGTGGATCGGCGACGTCCTGATCCGCGCGGCCGCCGAGGCCACCGACACCTACGAGCTCAACCGCAACCTGGTCCTCACTCCGGGTGCGCGCGCGGACTCGGTGCCGAACCTCGAGATCGAGACCGGCGAGATCGAAGGCGCCGGCCACGCGAGCGCGACGGGAAGGTTCGACGACGAGCAGTTGTTCTACCTGCAGTCGCGCGGGATCGCCGAAGAAGCCGCGCGGCGCCTGGTCGTGCGCGGGTTCTTCCACGAGATCCTCGTCAAGATCGACGTCCCCGAGGTGCGCGAGCGCCTCGAAGCCGCGATCGAAGCCGAACTCGAAGCCGTTGGCGCCTGACCGCCCTCTCTGACTTAGGAAACGAAGAAATGGCTACCCTGGAAATCAAGGACCTCCACGCCTCGGTCACGACCGAAGAGGGCGCCAAGGAGATCCTCAAGGGCGTCAACCTGACCATCAAGTCGGGCGAGACGCACGCGATCATGGGCCCCAACGGCTCCGGCAAGTCCACCCTGTCCTACGCCATCGCCGGCCACCCCAAGTACGAGGTCACCTCCGGCGAGGTGCTGCTCGACGGCGAGAACGTGCTCGAGATGAGCGTCGACGAGCGCGCCCGGGCCGGCCTCTTCCTGGCCATGCAGTACCCGGTCGAGGTGCCGGGCGTGTCGATGTCCAACTTCCTCCGCACCGCGGCCACCGCGGTCCGTGGCGAGGCCCCCAAGCTGCGCCACTGGGTCAAGGAGGTCAAGGAGGAGATGGGCAAGCTCGAGATCTCGCAGGAGTTCGCCGAGCGCTCGGTCAACGAGGGCTTCTCCGGCGGCGAGAAGAAGCGCCACGAGATCCTGCAGCTGGCGCTGCTCAAGCCAAAATTCGCCATCCTCGACGAGACCGACTCCGGCCTCGACGTCGACGCGCTGCGGATCGTTTCGCAGGGTGTCAACGAGTACAAGGCCAACAGCGAGGTCGGCGTCATGCTGATCACGCACTACACCCGGATCCTGCGGCACATCACGCCGGACTTCGTGCACGTCTTCGCCGGCGGCAAGATCGTCGAGTCGGGCGGCAAGGAGCTGGCGGACGAGCTGGAGGAGAACGGCTACGTCAAGTACGTGGGCAAGCCCGAGCCCGCGGCGCTCTGACACGTTCCATTACACCGAGAAGAGAGGAGTCGGCCCGATGACCACCACCTCGGCCGGTTCTCTGCCACTGGACGTGGCGGCCCTGAAGGCCGACTTCCCCATCCTGTCGCGCACGGTTCGCGACGGGAAACCCTTGGTGTACCTGGACTCCGGGGCGACGTCGCAACGCCCGACGGCGGTGCTCGACGCCGAACGCGACTACGTCGTGACGTCGAACGCCGCCGTGCACCGCGGCGCGCACCAGCTGTCCGAAGAGGCGACCGACGCCTACGAGTCCGCCCGGGCGAAGATCGCCGAGTTCGTCGGCGCCGACCCCGAGGAGCTGGTGTTCACCAAGAACGCCACCGAGGGCATCAACCTGGTCGCCTACTCATTCGGCAACGCCGCGACCGCCGGTCCCGAGGCCGCGCGGTTCGTGGTCGGCCCGGGTGACGAGATCGTCGTCACCGAGATGGAGCACCACGCGAACCTCGTGCCGTGGCAGCAGCTGTGCCGGCGCACCGGGGCGACGCTGAAGTGGTTCAAGGTGACGCCCGAAGGCCGTCTCGACCTGTCCGATGTGGACGAGCTGATCACCGAGCGCACGAAGGTGGTCGCGTTCGCGCACCAGTCGAACGTGCTCGGCACGGTCAACCCGGTCTCGGTGCTGGTCGAGAAGGCTCGCGCGGTCGGCGCGTTCACGGTGTTGGACGCCTGTCAGTCGGTGCCCCACTTCGCCGTCGACTTCCACGCGCTCGGCGTCGACTTCGCGGTGTTTTCCGGCCACAAGATGCTCGGCCCGTCCGGCATCGGCGTCCTCTACGGCCGCACCGAACTCCTCGAAGCCATGCCGCCGTTCCTGACCGGCGGGTCGATGATCGAGATGGTCCGCATGGAGGGCTCGACCTTCGCGCCGCCGCCGCAGCGGTTCGAGGCGGGCGTCCCGATGACGTCGCAGGCCATCGGTCTGGGCGCGGCCGTCGACTACCTCTCGGCCATCGGCATGGACCGCGTCGCGGCGCACGAGCACCAGCTCGCCGCGGCCGCGATCGAGGGCATCGGCGCGATCCCGGGTGTCCGGATCATCGGGCCGACCGACCTGAAGGACCGCGGGGCCACGGTGTCGTTCGTGATCGACGGCGTGCACCCGCACGACGCCGGCCAGGTGCTCGACAGCCTCGGCATCGCCGTGCGCGTCGGCCACCACTGCGCGTGGCCGCTGCACCGGGCCTGCCACGCGCAGGCGACCGTGCGCGCGTCGTTCTACCTGTACAACGACCTGTCCGAAGTGGACGCGCTCGTCGCGGGCATCCGCGAGGCGCAGAAGTTCTTCGGGGTGGGCCAGTGAACCTGGAGAGCATGTACCAGGAGATCATCCTGGACCACTACAAGCACCCGCACGGGCGCGGCCTGCGCGACCCGTTCGACGCCGAGTCGTTCCAGGTCAACCCGACCTGCGGCGACGAGGTGACGTTGCGGGTGAAGATCGACGACGGAAAGGTCGCCGACGTCTCCTACGACGGCCAGGGCTGCTCGATCAGCCAGGCTTCGACGTCGGTCTTGACGGATCTCGTCGTCGGCCACACGCTTGAGGAGGCGTTCACCACCATGGACGCCTTCGTGGAACTGATGCAGGGCAAGGGAAAGGTCGAGCCGGACGAGGACGTGCTGGAGGACGGGGTCGCCTTCGCGGGCGTCGCCAAGTACCCGGCCCGCGTGAAGTGCGCCCTCCTCGGCTGGATGGCTTTCAAGGACGCCGTCGCCCGGACCACCAGTGGAGTTGAGAAAGCATGACCGAAGAGACCGCCACTCGTGAGGGGCGCACCGCCGCCGACCTCGACGCCGAGACCACGGCCAAGCAGGACCTCGACCTCGCCAAGCTCGAGGACGTCGAGGAAGCCATGCGCGACGTCGTCGACCCGGAGCTCGGCATCAACGTCGTCGACCTCGGCCTGGTCTACGACATCCGCGTCGAGCCGGACAACACGGCGACCATCGACATGACGCTGACGTCCGCGGCCTGCCCGCTGACCGACGTCATCGAGGACCAGACGTCGGCGGCGCTGACCTCCGGCGGGCTGGTCAAGGACTTCCGGATCAACTGGGTCTGGATGCCGCCGTGGGGCCCGGAGAAGATCACCGAGGACGGCCGCGAGCAGCTGCGCGCCCTCGGCTTCACCGTCTGAGATCTTTTCGTCGAGCGGGTCACCCTCCGGGGTGGCCCGTTTGGTGTATAACGACCTATACCGCGAGCCAGGCGAGCACGGTGGCCCCGGCGTGAACGGCACGGCCGTTAGTATCCCGAAGTGGTTCTGCGGTCGATCCTCCTGTTCCTGGCCGCGGCGGTCTGCGAAATCGGCGGCGCCTGGCTGGTCTGGCAGGGCATCCGCGAACACCGCGGTCTGCTGTGGATCGGCGGCGGCGTGGTCGCGCTGGGCGTGTACGGCTTCGTCGCGACCCTCCAGCCGGACGCCCACTTCGGCCGCATCCTCGCCGCGTACGGCGGGGTGTTCGTCGCGGGGTCGCTGGCCTGGGGCATGGTCGCCGACGGGTACCGGCCGGACCGCTACGACGTGCTCGGTGCGCTGCTCTGCCTGGCGGGGGTCGCGGTGATCATGTACGCGCCGCGCGGCGGGTAACGCCGCAGGTGGCAGCGCGATAGATCTTCGTGACCGAAATGTCTTTCCCGCCCGCGCCGCCGGAACCGTCCCCGCGCCGCCGCCGTGGTGGACCCCTGGTGCTGGTGATGGTGGCCCTCATGCTGGTGGGGGTGGGCGTCGGTGCGTACGGCCTCGGCCGGATGCTCCTGGGGTACCAGCCCTATGTGCAGGCGGGCGAGAACATGAGCCCCACGCTGGCCCCGAACGATCGGCTCGTGGTGCGCGAGGCCGACGGCGAAGAGGTGCACCGCGGGGACGTGGTGCTCATCGAAGGCGGGGCGTACGCCGCCGACGGGCAGCCCGGTGTCAGCGTGGTCCGGGTGGTCGGCGTGGCCGGCGACACCGTCGCCTGCTGCACCGACGAGCACCTCTCGGTCAACGGCAAGCCCCTCACCGAGCCCTACATCACCCCCGGCTACGAAGGCCTCTTCGAGTTCTCGGCCAAGGTGCCCGAGGGGACGATCTTCGTCGAAGGCGACAACCGCGGCAATTCCGACGACTCGCGGTTCCGCGGCCCGGTGCGGCTGTCCGGTGTCACCGGGTTCGTGGTCGCGACCGGCACCGTGGTCACCCCGGACCCGCTGCCCGCGGTGACGGCGTTCACCGACGCGGGCCTGCCGGGTGCGCCGCTGACCGACTCGGCCCTGCCCACCCTGCGGTGGTTCGTCGCCGGCGGTTTCGTGCTGTTCGTCGCCGGGTTCATCGGGCTGATCGTGACGCTCGTCCGGAACGCCGGAAAACGACGAAAAGCAGCCGCAGTCCCACCAGCGCACTGATCACCAGCAGGTTGTAGCCGAACACCTGGTGCAGGGTCAGGTCCGCGGCGATGCGCGGGCCGCCCGAGCCGGTCAGCAGCAACACCGCCATCAGCCCGGTGGCCGCGCCGACGAAGGCCAGCAGGGCTTCGTGGACCAGGCCGGTGACGACGTCGCGGTCGCGTTCGTCGGAGAACAGCCGGACGTTCACCGACAGCCTGCCCTCCTCCAGCGCCGCGCCGATCCGGTCGACGCGGCGGGGGAGGCGGCGCAGCACCGGCAGCAGCGCCGTCAGTTCGCCGGCCGCGGCGCGCCCGAGCGGGCCCGGCCGCAGCCCCGCGCCGACCTGCTCGACGGCGAACGCGCGGGCCTCGGCGACGACGTCGAAGCCGGGATCCAGCGCGGCCAGCGTGCCTTCGGCCGTGGCCAGCGCGCGGAACACCGCGGCCACCGGCGGCGGCACGCTGAGCCGGAAGTCCGCGACCACCCGGAACAGGCCGGTGAACAGGTCGAGGTCCGGCGTGCGGCCGGGGCCGAAGTGCCGGGCGACCAGGGCGCCGAGTGCGCGTTCGAGGCGCTGTTCGTCGATCTCGCCGGTGCGGTCGACGACCTCCAGGAGCCCGTCGCGCAGGGCCGCCGGGTCGCCGCGGTCGAGGGCGAGCAGCAGGTTCTGGAGGCCGCCGCGCAGGCCCGCGTCGAGGCGGCCGACCGATCCGAAGTCGAGCAGGCCGAGGCGGCCGTCGGGCAGCAGCATGAGGTTGCCGGGGTGGGGGTCGGCGTGGAAGACGCCGCCGGTCATCACCTGGTCGAGCAGGCAGCGCAGGAGCGAGCGCGCCAGCCGCCTGCGTTCGGCGGCCGGCACCGAATCCTTCGCCGCGGCCAGCGGCTTTCCGGTGAGCCGCGACATCACCAGCACGCGCTCGGTCGAGAGTCCCTTGTGGACTTTCGGGAGCGCGACGTCCGGGGAGCCCGTCGCGGCGACGGCGGTGATGTTGCGGGCTTCGATGGTGAAGTCGAGTTCCTCGGCCAGCGCGTCGGCGAACCCGTCGGCCAGGTCGGCGACGCCGAGCGACCGCGCCCAGTCCGCGCGCTCCGCCAGGGCCGCGGCCACGCGCCGGACGATGGCGATGTCGCGCTCGGCCTGTTCCCGCACGCCCGGCCGCTGGACCTTGACCACGACGTCTTCGCCGCTGTGCAGCTTGGCGCGGTAGACCTGCGCGACCGACGCGGCCGCGAGCGGTTCGGGGTCGAACTCGGCGAAGACGTCGTCGGGCGAGCCCCCGAGCTCGGCGGCCAGCACGGCCCACACGGCGTCGGCGCGGGCGGGCGCGACCCGGTCCTGCAGCCGGCCGAGCTCGTCGACGAAGGCCGGGGGCAGCAGGTCCGCGCGGGTGGAGAGCAGCTGGCCGAGCTTCACGAACGTCACGCCGCCTTCTTCGAGCGCCTGGCGCAGCGACCGGGCGAGCTTGGCGTGGCGCGTGCGGCCCGGCTCGCGGCGGCCGGTCAGGTAGCGGCCGAGGCCGTGCTTGACCGCGATCCGGCTGATCTGCGCGTACCGGCGGGTCCGGGCCAGCCGGCCCCGCAGCCGGCCGAGCCCGAGGCCGTTCGGCAGCGCCAGTTCCGCGACGAACAGGAAGATCAGCGTCGCCAGGAAAGCACTGCCCGCCAACGGGATCAGCAAGCCGACGGCCACACCGCCGTTGTGCAGCAGCGAAACGGGGAACGCCTGCCCGATGCCACCGGCGACGAGCCACCCGAACGCGGCGGCGCACAGCGCGCGCACGGCACCGATCCGAACACCGAGCACCCGCCGGGCCGCGGCGACGAGCGGCCACAGCACGAGCACGTAGAGGGGGAGGGTCAGCAGGCCCAGCAGGATGTCCATCGGTTCCCTTTCGCCGTCGCCGAGCAGATCACGACGGCTCCGGCGCGCGGCTCACGCGACGGCGGGAGGCGGCTCCCTCCCGCGAGGGAACGACGTGCGGCCGTGGCGTGCTGAGTCGCGTGGCGGCGTCGGCCGTTCCACCGCAAGAGGGAGGCGCGCCCGGGCCGTCACCTGCGAAGATCGGCCCGTGCGCATCCTGACGAGCAAGGCGACCTACCGCCGCTGGGTCTACCTCGTCCTCGGTGGCGCCATCAGCGTGCCCTACCTGCTGTTCTCCGCGGTCGCCGTGCCGTCGCTGCTGCCGTTCGTCACGACGCTGGAACGCGCCACCCTCGTCGGTGGCCTGCTCACCCTCGCCGTGCTGGCCGGGACCGCGTTCCTGCCCGCCGTCCACGTCCTCGAGTCCACCGCCGTCCGCGAGCTGCTCGACGACCCGGTGCCGGACGCGCCCGCCAAGCCCCACACCCGCGCCGGGCGACGGCGCGCCGCGGTGATGTTCGTGCTGCACGTCGGCGCCGGGTTCGTCGTCAGCTTCTTCAGCCTCGCCGCGCCCGTCGGGATCGGGCTGTCGATCAGCGCCGTCTTCACCGGGCAGCTGGTCCAGACCGGCGAGGGTGACGCTGTCACCGTGCCGGTGGGCTGGGCGTCGGTGTGGCTGCCGGTGGTCTTCCTGATCGGCCTGGTCGTGCTGGTCTACGCCGTCAGCGTCGTCGGCGGGCTGCTGCGCCGGGCCGCGATCGCGCTGCTGGGGACGACGGCCGCCGACCGGATCGCCCGGCTCGAGCGGCGGACCGAGCAGCTCGCCGAACGCAACCGCCTGGCCAGGGAGCTGCACGACTCGGTCGGGCACGCGCTGAGCGTCGTCACCCTCCAGGCGGGCGCCGCCCGGCGGACGCTGCGCACCGACCCGGACTTCACCGAGCAGGCGCTCGGCGCGATCGAGGAGTCGGCCCGCACGGCGCTCGACGACCTCGACCACGTCCTCGGGCTGCTGCGCGAGGAGACGGCCGGCCGGGCACCGCAGCCGACACTGGCCGCGCTGCCGTCCCTCATCGAAACGACCCGGCTCGCGGGCACGGAGGTGACCGCCGACATCGGCGGCGACCTGGCCGCCGTGCCGCCGGTGGTGTCGCGCGAGGTGTACCGGATCTTGCAGGAATGCCTGACCAACGCGGTGCGCCACGCCGGTAGGGTCCCGGTGTCGGTGGTCGTCGACGTCGCGGCGCACGAGCTGCGCGCCCGGGTCACCAACCCGCGGGCCGGCGGCCAACGCAGGGCCGGTGGCGGGCGCGGGGTGCGCGGAATGGCCGAGCGAGTGGCGGTACTGGGCGGCGAGCTGTCGGTGGGGTCGGTGGACGAGCGGTGGGAGGTCGTGGTGCGGGTGCCGTGGGGAGGCGCGCGGTGAGCGTCGGCGTGTTGCTGGTGGACGACGAGCCGCTGATCCGGGCCGGGCTCCGCGCGATCGTCGACAGCGAGGACGGCCTGCGCGTGCTCGGCGAGGCCGCCGACGGCGCGGAGGTGCCCGGGCTGGTCGCCCGGCTGCGGCCCGACGTCGTGCTGATGGACGTGCGGATGCCCGCCGTCGACGGGATCCGGGCCACCACCCACCTGATGTCCACTGTGGACGAGCCGCCGAAGGTGATCGTGGTGACCACCTTCGAGAACGACGACTACGTCTACGACGCGCTGGTCGCCGGCGCCAGCGGCTTCCTGCTCAAGCGGGCCCGGCCGGAGGAGATCGTCGCGGCGATCCGGACGGTGGTGGCCGGCGAATCCCTGCTGTTCCCGGCGGCGATCCGCCGCCTGGCCGCCCGCCATGCCCCCACCCCGGAGGGCGACGGGCTGGCCGCCGCCGGGCTCACCGAACGCGAGCGCGAAGTCCTGCGGCTGATGGCCGGTGGACTGTCCAATGTGGAGATCGCAGGCGAGCTGTACGTGGGCGTCCAGACGGTGAAGACCCACGTGGGCAACGTGCTCGCCAAACTCGGCGCGCGGGACCGCACCCAGGCGGTGATCCGCGCCTACGACTCGGGCTTCGTGACCCCGGCGGGCTGATTCGGGCAGCATGGCCCGCATGGTCGCCGCGCTGGAAGCCGGCAGCCGTCGCTACTGCTGACGCGGCCCGTATCCCGGCGGCGGAGGCTGCTGGAACCCTTGCGGCGGAGGGAACCCCGGCTGCTGGAATCCCGGCTGCTGCTGGAACCCCGGCTGCTGCGGGAAGTTCTGGTGCGCCGGATATCCCTGCGCCGGAAATCCCTGCTGCGGGTATCCCGGCGGCGGCGCAAAGCCGAGCTGCTGCCCGGGCCCGGTCTGGGCCACCGGGCCGGACCCTTGGCCGGCCCGGCGCCGGATCGCGACGATCAGCCGCCAACCGCACGCACCCGCGATCACGGTGCCGATCCCGAACGTGACCCACCGGCCGCCGCCCTTGAAGGCGGCTGCGTCGTCGAGCGCTTTCTGCCGCTTTTCTTCGTAGGTCTCGCTGGATTTCTGGCCGTACTGGGTCTTTTCGCAGGTCTGCCCCGGCCGCATCTCTTCGCCGCCGCACAGCACCTTGCCGGGCTCGCCGGAGCCGAACAGGCCGAGCGCCATCAACCCCAGCCCGAACAGCAGGCCGACCGACCACCAAACCACGCTTTTCACGGATCCCCCTCTGGTCCATACGGAGTAGCGGGGGATATCAGACCACAAATCGGTCTGTGACGCACGTGCTTCCGATGTAACAGGCCGGGGAGGGCTCAGTCCAGGCAGAACTCGTTGCCCTCGATGTCCTGCATGTTCTGGCACGACTCGTTCTCCTCGTCCGCGAGCAGCAGCTGCCCGCGGACCGCGCCGAGCGCCACCAGCCGCGTGCACTCGGCCTCGAGCGCCGCCAGCCGCTCCTCCCCGACGAGCCCCGTGCCGACGCGGACGTCGAGGTGCACGCGGTTCTTGACCACCTTGCCCTCCGGCACGCGCTGGAAGTACAGCCGCGGGCCCACGCCCGTGGGATCTGTGCAGGCGACGCCCGAGCTGTGCAGCTCGTACCCCAGCACCTCGCACCAGAACCGGGCGACCCGCTCGGGATCCGCGCAGTCGAACGTGACCTGGACCTGCCTGACCGACGTCATGCGGCCCACCCTAGGCGCGCGGGCAAGGAAATTTCAGCCGAGGTCGTCGAGCAGGGCCTGGATCGCCGCCGCCATCGCCGCCGGGTCGCCGTCGCCCGGGTGCAGCACCAGATCCGGTGACGTCGGACGCTCGTAGGGCGCGTCGATGCCCGTGAAACCCGTGATCTCCCCGGCGCGCGCCTTCGCGTACATGCCCTTCGGGTCGCGGGCTTCGCACACCTCCAGCGGCGTGTCGACGAAGACCTCCAGGAACGGCAGCCCGTCGTGGATCGACCGGGCTCGCGCTCGGTCCGCCGCGTACGGGCTGATCAGCGACGCGATCGCCACCACGCCCGCGTCGGCGAACAGGCGCGCCACCTCCGCCACGCGCCGGACGTTCTCCGCGCGGTCCTCGGGGCCGAACCCCAGACCGGCGTTGAGCCCGTGCCGCAGGTTGTCGCCGTCGAGCAGGTACGCCGGACGGCCGGCCGCGACCAGCCGGCGCTCCAGCTCGACCGCCACCGACGACTTGCCCGACGCCGACAGTCCGGTGAGCCACACCGTCGCGCCGCGGGTCGGGCGGTCCTCGCGCCGCACCGCCGCCGTGTGCCAGACGACCGGGGACGCCACCGCGCCGGTGATCATGCCCGCCGCGACCGTGTCGCCGGTGTGCTCGTCCACCAGCAGGAAGCCGCCGGTCGCCCGGTTGCGGCGGTACGGGTCGAACAGCAGCGGCGCGCGCGTGCGCAGCCGGATGCGGCCGATGTCGTTCAAGGCCAGCGCTTCCGCCGTCTCGTCGCGGTGCAGGGTGGTGACGTCGAGGCGGTACTCCAGCCGCTCCACCGTGCCCCGCGTTTCGGTGGTCGTGTGCCGGACGACGTACGAAGCGCCCGGGGCCAGCGAGGCACGCTCGGAGAACCAGCAGACCAGGGCGTCGACCTCGCGGGCCGACTCGGCGCGGTTGCCGGGGCGGCACAGCATCGCGCCGCGGCCGAGGTCGAGGTCGTCGGCCAGCTCCACCGCCACCGCCTGGCCGGTGAAGGCCTCTGCCAACGGCGTCCCGCCCGGGCCCCACACCGCGCGCACCTTCGACGTGAACCCCGACGGCAGCGCCACGACGTCGTCGCCCGGCTTGAACACGCCGCCGGCGATGGTGCCCGCGTAGCCGCGGAAGTCGGACTTGCGGATGACGTACTGCACCGGGAACCGCGCGTCGATGAGGTTGCGGTCGGAGGCGACGTGCACCTCCTCCAGCTGGTGCAGCAGCGAAGTGCCTTCGTACCACGGCATGCTCGCGCTGCGGTGGACGACGTTGTCGCCGTGCAGTGCCGAAACCGGCACGAACGTCAGGTCGGCGACGTCGAGCTTCATCGCGAACCGGCGGAAGTCCTCGCGGATCTCGTCGAACCGCTCCTGCGACCAGTCCACCAGGTCCATCTTGTTGACGCACACGACGAGGTGCCCGATGCCGAGCAGCGACGCCAGGAACGCGTGCCGCCGCGACTGCTCCAGCACGCCCTTGCGCGCGTCGACGAGGATCAGCGCCAGGTCGGCCGTCGACGCGCCGGTCACCATGTTCCGCGTGTACTGCAGGTGCCCCGGGGTGTCCGCGATGATGAACTTGCGCCGGGGCGTCGCGAAGTACCGGTGGGCGACGTCGATCGTGATGCCCTGCTCGCGCTCGGCCCGCAGCCCGTCGGTGAGCAGGGCCAGGTCCGGGTAGTCCTCGCCGCGGTCGCGGCTGGCGCGCTCGACGGCGGCGAGCTGGTCGGTGAAGATCGCCTTCGAGTCGAACAGCAGCCGTCCGATCAACGTCGACTTGCCGTCGTCGACGCTCCCGGCGGTGGCGATCCGCAGCAGCTGCATCAGAAGTAGCCCTCTCGCTTGCGGTCTTCCATGCCGGCTTCGGAGATCCGGTCGTCGGCGCGGGTGGCGCCGCGCTCGGTGACGCGGGTGGCGGCCACCTCGGCGACCACTTCGGACGGTGTCGACGCCGACGACTCGACGCAGCCGGTGCACGTGGCGTCCCCGACGGTCCGGAAGCGCACGGTCGCCTCGTACGGCGTCTCGCCGTCCACAAGGGACAGAAAGCGGGTGGCCGCCAGCAGCATGCCGTCGCGCTGGACCACCGGGCGCCGGTGCGCGTAGTACAGCGGCGGCAGCGCGATCCGCTCGTCGCGGATGTACTGCCAGATGTCCAGCTCGGTCCAGTTCGACAGCGGGAAGACGCGGATGTGCTCGCCGCGGCGGTGCCGTCCGTTGTAGAGGTTCCACAGCTCCGGGCGCTGCGCCCGCGGGTTCCACTGGCCGTGCTCGTCGCGGAAGCTGAACACGCGCTCCTTCGCGCGGGCCTTCTCCTCGTCGCGCCGGGCGCCGCCGAACACGGCGTCGAAGCCGCCTTCGCGGATCGCCCGCAGCAGCGTCACCGTCTGCAGCCGGTTGCGGCTGGCGCCCGGCCCAGTGTCCTCGACGACGCGGCCGGCGTCGATGTCGTCCTGCACGCGGGCCACCTCCAGGCGCAGGCCGAGGGCGGCGACGGTCTCGTCGCGGAACCGGAGCACTTCGTCGAAGTTGTGGCCGGTGTCGACGTGCAGCACCGGAAACGGCAGCGGCGCGGGCCAGAAGGCCTTCGCGGCGGCGTGCAGCATCACCACCGAGTCCTTGCCCCCGGAGAAGAGCAGGACGGGGCGCTCGAAGGTCGCCGCGACTTCGCGGAAGACGTGCACGGCCTCCGCTTCGAGCGCGGCCAGGTGCGAGAGCTCGTACGAGGTCACGGACACGCGAAAAAAGTAGAACATGTTCTTGTCTTTGGTCAAGCCGTGCGGGACGCTGGTGACATGGACCTGGTCGTACTCGAAGAGATCAAGCGGCTGAAGTACCGGTACCTGCGCGGGGTGGACCTGAAGCTGTGGGACGAGGTGGCCGACACCTTCACCGTCGACGCCACGGCCGACTACGGGACCCGCGCGGTCGGGAGTGAGGGGAAGCAGTTCGAGGGGCGCGACGCCATCGTCGAGTTCCTCACCCAGAGCCTCGGCAACGGCATCATCACGGTGCACCACGCGGCTCAGCCGGAGATCGACGTCGACGGCGACACCGCGACCGGGCGGTGGTCCTTCACCGACAAGGTCATCGTGCCCGACCACAAGGTGATCATCGAAGGCGCCGCGTTCTACGAGGACACCTACCGCCGCGGCAACGACGGTGTCTGGCGGATCTCGCACATCGGGTACGTCCGGACCTACGAATCGATGATGTCCTGGGAGGCCATCCCGGGCTTCCGGCTGCTCGCGAACCGCTGGGCAGTCCCGGCATGATCGAGAACGAGTTCTCGTTGACCCGGCCGTTCGCCGACGCCATCGTCGAGGCCGAGAAGCTGATCGCCGAAGCCCCGCCGGCGCAGACCGAGCAGGGCCTCCTCGAGGGCTACGACTACCTCGCCGGCAGCATCCGGGCGTCGCTGCAGATGGCCTGGGCCTACCAGCGCGACTTCCCGTACTTCACCGCGTCCACCGGGCCCTACACGAAGATGGGCCTGGACAACCCGGACACGCTGTACTTCAACGCGAACATCCGGGCCGACCGCGAGTACCTGGTCACCGGCGTCCGCGGCACCACCGCCGACCTCAGCTTCCAGGTCCTCAACGGCGACTACTCGCCGGTGGAGGTGCCCGACAGCCTCGCCGCGTTCGACGACCGGAAGCTCGAAATCGGCCCGGACGGCCGGTTCGAGCTGCGCTTCGGCCCGGCCCGCGACAACCCGCCGCCGAACTACTTCGTCCTCGGCGAGGGCTCGTCGATGCTGGTGGTCCGCGAGGTCTACAGCGACTGGGCGACCGAACGCCGTGGCGAAATCCGCATTCAGTGCGTCGACACCGCGGGCCAGGCGCCGCCGGTGCCGGACCGGTCCGCGCTGGCCAAGCGCTACGGCGTCACCGGCAAGATCCTGCTGAGCAGGCTCAAGACGTTCCTGGCCTTCCCGAAGTGGTTCTACTACGACCTGCCGGTGAACACGCTGACCGAGCCGCGCTCGACGCCGGGCGGGCTCACCACGCAGTTCTCCTCGGCCGGGCACTACGAGCTCGGCCCCGAGGAGGCGATGATCGTCACCGTGCCGCGCTGCGCGGACGCGCCGTACCAGGGCATCCAGCTCGGCAGCCTCTGGTACGTCTCGCTCGACTACGTCAACCACCAGACGAGCCTCACCGCCGACCAGGCCCGCGTCGACCCGGACGGCAAGCTCCGGTTCGTGGTCGCCGAGCGCGACCCCGGCCTCGCGAACTGGCTGGAGCTCACCGGCCACGAGCGTGGGTACCTGCAGATCCGCTGGCAGCGGCTGGCCCGCGACCTCGGCCCGGACGACGGCCCGGTCGTCGAGGTGGTCAAGACCGACGAGCTGCCCGACCGGCTGCCGTACCACGCCGAGGCGCGGGTGACGCCGGAGCAGTGGGCGGCGCGGATCGCGGCCCGGCAGGACGCCGTCGCCGCCCGGATGCTGGGATGAGCGTGGAGAACGTGTTGCAGGGCAAGGTGGTCGTCGTCTCGGGCATCGGTCCCGGGCTCGGCCGGTCGATCGCCGTGCGGAGTGCGGAAGCCGGGGCGGACGTCGTGCTCGCCGCGCGCACCGAGTCGCGGCTGAGCGAAGTCGCGAAGGAGGTGACGAACCTCGGCCGCCGGGCGATCGCGGTCCGCACCGACATCGACGACGCGGACTCCGCCGCGAACCTGGTGAACGAGGCGGTCGAGGCCTTCGGCCGGGTGGACGCGGTGGTGCACAACGCCTTCGCCGTCCCGCCGCTGACCGATCTGGCCACTGTGGACTTCGACGCCGTCCGCGCGGGCTTCGAGACCGCGGCGATCTCCGTGCTCCGGCTGACCCGGCTGTTCCTGCCCGCGCTCAAGGAGAGCAAGGGCTCGCTGGTGATGATCAACTCGGCCGTGCTGCGGCATTCGCGGCGCACGTTCGGCGCCTACAAGGTGGCGAAGTCGGCGCTGCTGTCGCTGTCCCAGAGCCTGGCCAGCGAGCTGGGGCCGGACGGCGTGCGCGTCAACACCGTGGCGCCGGGGTACATCTGGGGCCCGAACCTCAAGTGGTACTTCGCCTACCTGGCCAAGGAACGCGGTGTCACGCCGGAGGACGTCTACGCCGAGACGGCGTCCACAATAGACCTGCGCAAACTGCCCGAGCCCGACGAGATCGCCGACGCGGTCGTGTTCCTCGCCTCGCCGATGGCGCGCGCGATCACCGGGCAATGCCTCGACGTCAACGGCGGCGAGTACCACCACTAGGAGGATCCATGCGCCCCGGCCGGGAAGACGTCGGCACCTTCGACGACCTGCACGCCTCGGCGTCGAAGCTCACTGGGCTCGGCGACTTCGGCGCGGACGAGTACGCCGAGGGCCTGCGCGTGCTGCTGGAGTCGTACGAGGCGGACGAGGAACTGACGCCGTACGGCAACAAGGTGCACCGGGCGATGCTGCGCGGCGCGCTGGTGGCGCGGCTGCTGAGCGAGGCGTCGTGGAAGCAGAACCCGGCGTACGCGGACGTCCGGATCGAGCGGCCGATCTTCGTCACCGGCCTGCCCCGCACCGGCACGACGGCCCTGCACCGGCTGCTCGCCGAGGATCCCGCGCACCAGGGGCTCGAGGTGTGGCTCGCGGAGGTCCCGCAGCCGCGGCCGCCGCGTTCGACGTGGGCGGAGAACCCGATCTTCCAGGGCATCCAGGCCGGCTACGAACGCCACCACGTCGAGCACCCGGAGTTCATGGGTGTGCACCACATGTCCGCCGACCAGGTGGAGGAGTGCTGGCAGCTGCTGCGCCAGTCGATGCGGTCGGTGTCGTTCGAGTGCCTGGCGCACCTGCCGCGGTACTCGCGCTGGCTGGCCAAGCAGGACTGGACGGACGCCTACGCCCGGCACAGGCGCAACCTGCAGCTGATCGGGCTACCGGACGCGGGCAAGCGCTGGGTGCTCAAGAACCCGAGTCACCTCTTCGCGCTGGACGCGCTGATGGCGACCTACCCGGACGCGCTGGTGATCCAGACCCACCGGGCGCCGAGCACGATCATGGCGTCGATGTGCAGCCTGGCCGAGAAGGCCGCGGACGGCTGGTCTTCGAAGTTCCGGGGTGAGGTCATCGGGCAGGGGCAGCTGGAGCTGTGGGCGCGCGGCGCGGACGAGTTCGGCTGGGCCCGGGCGCGGCACAACCCGGCGCAGTTCTGCGACGTCCGCTACGAGGACTTCGTCGCGGACCCGATCGGCACGGTGTCCACTGTGTACGACCACTTCGGACTGGAGTTCACGCCGGAGGCGCGCACGGCCATGACGGCGGTGCACGAAGCGAGCCGCACGGGCGACCGGAAACCGGTGCACCGCTACAGCCTGGCGGACTTCGGCCTGACGCCCGAGGAGGTCGACGAACGCTTCGCGAGCTACCTGGCGGCGCACGAACTCAGCCGGTGATGAGCTTCACGACCTCGTCCATCGTCGGCCCGGCGGCCATTTCGGCGGCCAGCTCCCGCGCCCGGGTGCGGTGGCGCGGTTCGGCCAGGACCCGGTGCACGTCTCGCCGCAGCGTCCGTGGCGAGACCGAGGCCCGGCCGTGGCCGATCCCCGCACCCGACCAGCTGACCCGGGCCGCGACGTCGCGCTTGTCCTCGCTGGCCCCGACCACGACCAGCGGCACGCCGTGGCGGAGGGCGTGGTTGACGCCGCCGTACCCGCCGTTGCTCACCATGGCGGCGCAGCGGGGGAGCAGCTCGTCGTAGGGCAGGAAATCCGCCACCCGGACGTTCTCCGGCAGCGGGCCGGGCCGCAGCTTCCCGCCGCACGTCGTCGCGACGACCAGGACGTCCTTGCCGGCCAGCGCGTCGATCGTGGGCTCGACGAGCCGGCCGAGGTCGTCGTTCGCGATCGTCCCCTGGGTCACGTGCACCACCGGGCGGCCGCCGTCGAGGTCGGCCCACCACGGCGGCAGCGGGTGCTCGCTCGTCGCGCTGACCGTCGTCGGCCCGATGAAGTGCAGCGGCGCTCCGGCACGCGGGTACTCGAAGCCCGGGCAGGTCATCTGGAGGACGCCGTCGCTGCGCAACGGCCAGTCCGTGAACAGCATGCCGGGGTCGCCGCCGAGGAGGTCTCTCGCCTGCTTCTGCGCCGGTCCGGTGAGCACCGGCGCGAGTGCCTTGAGGAGGGCGCCGCGCACCGGGTGTCCCGGCGGGCCGGTCGGGACCGGCGGCAGGAACGGCAGGAAGCCGAGGACCAGCAGGCGGGGCCGCCGGTCGCGGCGGACCAGGGCCAGCCCGGCCATCATCAGCGGATCGCACAGCACGACGTCGGCCTCCTGCGCGTCGATGACGCTCAGCTGGGCCGGCATCGCGCGGACGAAGTGGGTGAGGTCGAACCGGGCCAGCTTCAGCCCGCGCAGCCCGGCGCGGCCCGGGATGGTGCCGTCCAGGTCGGTTTCGTCGAAGTCGGCCTCTTCGGGTAGGAGGGCGACGGTGGCCCCCAGCTTCTCGAACGCCTCCCGGTAGCGCGCGCCGGTGACGACGGCGACCTCGTGACCCGCGGCGACCAGCGCCTCGACGACCGGTTTGGTCGGCCCGACGTGACCGCGGGCGGGCTGCACGCAGACGAGTACGCGAGTCATGGCGGCCCCTTTGATCGATACGCTGTACCATCGAATTGATGACGATACCCGAAGGTGCGCGGCGCCGGTACGCATCGCCGGTACGCGAGGAACGCGCGCGGCGCACCCGTGCCCACGTGGTGGCGACGGCGGGGAAGCTGTTCGCCGCGCGGGGCTACGCGGGCACGAGCATGCGGCAGATCGCGGCGGAGGCGGGCGTGAGCCTGGAGACGGTGACGCAGACGGGCCGCAAGCCCCAGCTGCTGCTGGCGGCGTTCCGCGACGGCTTCGCGGGCGACCCGGACGCGCTGAACCTGGACGCCGTGGCGGGCCCGGCAGGCCCGGCGGACCTGCCGCCGGTGGTGTCCCGGGTGGCGGCGGGGCTGCGCGGATCGCTGCCGATCTGGCGCGCCTTCACGACGGCGGCCGCGGCGGACGCGGAGGTGGCGGCGGTCCGCGCGGAGCTGGCGGTGGTGCGCCGCGCGGACATCGCCGCACGCCTGGTGGCGTCGGGCATGGCCGACGGCGGCGAGATCGGGAGGCTGGCGGACGCGATCGGGCTGCTCATGTCGCACGAGGCGTACGACCACCTGACGGCGGTGTGCGGCTGGACGCACGAGGAGTACGTGGCATGGGCCGCGAAGGCGGTCCCGGCCCAGCTGACGCTCGACTGGCGCTGATCGCTGTTGTCCGGCCGCCAGCGCCCCAATGTGGCGTTGGTTGCGTTGGACGCACCGAACGCCACATTGGGTGCGTTGGATGCACCGAACGCCACATTGGGTGCGTTGGATGCACCGAACGCCACATTGGGTGCGTTGGATGCACCGAACGCCACATTGGGGCGCTAACCCGCGGCCGCCTGCAAGCCCCGGGATCCGATGCCGCGCAGCACTTCCACGCGGTCCGAGCCCGGGCGGCTCAGCACCCAGCTCGACCCCGGCACCGCCTTCGCGCGCTTCTTCAACGGCGCCAGCAGCCGCGAAACCTCCTGGTACGAACCGATCGCGTCGCTCGCGCACACCAACGTCGCCAGCGACACCGTCACCGGCAGGCCCTCCGCCGTCCACGTCCGGTCCAGCAGCGCCGCCGCCACCGTCGCGATCTCGTCGACGTCGCAGACCACCAGGAAGTCGTCGCCGCCCACGTGGCTCACCCGCATCCGGCGCAGGCCGGCCGCCAGCTCCGTCAATGCCCCGCCCAGCTCGCGGATCAGGTGGTCGCCCGCCGCGAAGCCCGCCGTGTCGTTGACCGTCTTGAAGCCGTCGATGTCCAGCCACGCCGCCACGAACGGCTCGCCGATCGTGATGCGGCGGGCGACGTCGCGGGCGACCGTGTCGCTGCCCGGCAGCCGCGTCAGCGGGTTCAGTGCCGCCGCCGCTTCGACCTTCGCCTCCGCCACGCCGCGGACCACCTCGGTCACCAGCACCACGCCGAGGCAGCGGCCGAGCTCGTCGACCACGACCACGTCGTCGCCGGTGCGACCCCAGTCGGCGTCGGTGACCAGCTCGAGGAACTCCATCGCGCCCGCGCGGGCCTCGATCGTGTGCGGGGTGTCGGCGAGCCGGGCCGCGGGGCGCTTCGCGTGCAGCGCGTGCCCGTACGGGCCGGTGACGGCCACCAGGAACCGGGTCCGGTCGACCGACCAGCGCGGCCGGTTCAGCTCGTCCACCCCGACCACGCCGCTCGGCGCGTCGGCCGCCGCCAGCACCGCGCGGACCTCGTCGCAGGTCGCCGACTCCGGCAGCGTCGTCGCCGGGCGGAGGAAGTCGCCGACGCACGGCGCCGGTGCCCCGGCCGTGGGGCGGCCGCGGGTGAGCAGGGCCGGCGCGGGACCGGCCGCGGTCGGCGGGGCGAGGAGGTGCCCCTGGGCGATCCGGACGCCGAGGCCGCGGACGGCGTCGAGCTGCGCGTCGGTCTCCACGCCGGTCGCGACGAGCCGGGTGCCGGTGCGGTTCGTGTAGTGCAGCAGCGCCTCGACCACGGCGACGGCGGCCGGTTCGTCCGGCAGCCCGCGCAGCACGGTCCGGTCGAGCTTCACCAGGTCGATCGGCGCCTCGACGAGCAGGCCCAGCGGCAGGTCGCCGCGCCCGAGGCCGTCGAGCGCGAGCCGGAAGCCGAGCTCGGTGAGCGCCCGCATCCCGCCGAGCGCCCGGCCGGCGGGCAGCGGCGCGAACGGCGGGCCGATCTCGAGGACGACGTCGCGGGTGCGGCGGCCCGCGTCGCCGAGCGCGGCGAGGAGGTCGTCGTACAGCGACGGCGGCGCGGCCAGGGTGCGGGCGGAGAGGTTCAGGTGCAGGGGCAGCGACGTCGGGTTTTCGGCGTCCTGCCGGACGGCGGCGACCGCGAGCCCGAGGTCGGCTTCGGCGAGCCTGCCGTCGCGGCGCGCCTGCGCGAGCAGCTCGGGGACCGCTCCGCGGCCGGGCCTGGCCAGCGCTTCGTGCGCCACGACGCCTCCGGTGTGGAGGCTGTACAGCGGCTGGAAGGCGAAGCGGACCGCGCGTGGCGACTTCACGGCCTCGATCGTCGCGGGTCGCGCGGCGCAGCGGAACCGATGTCGGCTGATGTTCACCGGGGCTTACCCACATCGGACCAACTGTTTCAGCCTTGACTTATATAAGTGGCCGCTTGTAGCTTGACGGGGTGCACGCGTTCGACGTCCTCGGCGACCCGGTCCGCCGCCGGATCCTCGAGCTGCTGGCCGACGGCGAACAGGCCGCCGGCGCGGTGACCGAGGTGATCCGGGCCGAGTTCGGCATCTCGCAGCCGGCGGTGTCGCAGCACCTGAAGGTGTTGCGGGACAATGGGTTCGCAGTCGTCCGCCAAGACGGGACGAGACGGCTGTACGCGGTCGGCCACGCGCCGCTGCGGGACGTCGACGGCTGGCTCGACCGGTTCCGCCGGTCCTGGACGCCGCCGCTGGACGCGCTGGCCACCGAAATCGCCCGCGGCAAGCGCGAGCGCCGTCTCGACCAAGGAGAATCCCCGTGATCGACGTCAGCCACCAGATCAGCGCCGTCCGCCGGACGGTCGGCCGGCGCGTGCTCGAAGCGGGCGACGCGCGCGTCATGACGATCAGCCAGGTCTACGACACCGACGTCGACGACATGTGGGACGCGGTGACGAACCCCGAGCGCATCCCGCGCTGGTTCCTGCCGGTGTCCGGCGAGCTGCGCGTCGGCGGGAAGTACCAGCTGGAGGGCAACGCGGGCGGCACGGTCGAGCGCTGCGACCCGCCGAAGAGCTTCGCGGCGACGTGGGAGATGCACGGCGGGGTGAGCTGGATCGAGGTCCGCCTGACGCCGGAGGGCGACGGCACCCGGTTCGAGCTGGAGCACGTCGCGCACGTCGACGACCACTGGGACCAGTTCGGCCCGGGCGCGGTCGGCATCGGCTGGGACATGGCGCTGACGGCACTGGTCCGGCACCTGGCGGCGGACCCGTCGTACGTCGTCGACCCGGCCGAGGCGATGGCCTGGATGGCGTCCCCGGAGGGCGTCTCGTTCGTCACGGCGGCGGGGGAGGCCTGGTACGCGGCGCACGTCGACGGCGGGGAGGACGAAGCCGTGGCCCGCGCCCAGGCCGACCGCTGCCTGGCCGCCTACACCGCCCAGCCGGAGGCCTAACGGTCGTCGTACTTGACCGCCGTCAGGGTGATCACCGCGTCGGCCGGGACCTCGGTGCCGGGCGGCGGGTCCTGGGCCGTCTGGCGCCAGTTGCGGTCGATCACCAGGGCCCGGCCCTGGCCGGTGCCGTCGACCTCGCGCAGGTTGTAGAGCCCGGCGCGCTGCATCGCGTTCTGGGCGTCCTGGTGGTTCATGCCCGAGACGTCCGGGACCTTGATCAGCTTCGCCGGAGCCGAGGTCGCCGTCGCCGTCGACGTCGACGTCGACGTGCCGGGCTCGCCCGGCGGGGCTCCGCACGAGGCCGTGGCGAGGGCGAGTGCGGCCAGGGTCGTGACCATCCGTCGGGGCATACCTCCGGAGTACCCACGCGCCTGCCCGCCGTTCAGGTGAACCTGCGGATAAGGTCGGGCGCATGGATCAGGAGACCGACCCGCGGGCCGCGCGGCGCGATCCGGTGGCGAACGTCGGCGGGTTCACCGACCTGGCGACCAGCCCGTTCCGGATCGACCGCGACCGGATCGCCGCGTCGCCGTTCTTCGCCCGCCTCGGCGGCGTGACGCAGGTCGTCAGCGCCGGCGGGGCCGGGCTGCTGCACAACCGGCTCACCCACAGCCTCAAGGTGGCGCAGGTCGCGCGCGCCGTCGCCGAGCGCATCGCCACCGGGCCCGACGCCGCGCTGGCCGACAAGCTGGGCGGCTGCGACCCCGACGTCGCCGAGGCCGCGGCGCTCGCCCACGACCTCGGGCACCCGCCGTTCGGGCACCTCGGCGAGCAGACGCTCGACCGCATCGCCCGCCACCGCTTCGGCCTCGCCGACGGCTTCGAGGGCAACGCGCAGACGTTCCGCATCATCACGACGACCGACGTGCGCGGGCCGTCGGCCATCGGGCTCGACCTGACGACGGCGGTGCGCGCCGCCGTCCTCAAGTACCCGTGGCTGCGGCTGCACCACCCCGCGCCGCACCCGTCGGCGATGGCCGTGCCGCCACGCGGCGCCGGCGAGCCGGGCGACCTCCCGGGCACCGGCGCGGCCAAGTTCTCCGCCTACGCCACCGAACTCGACGACTTCGAGCAGGCGCGCGCGGCGTTCGCCGGCCGCGTCGAAGGCTGGCAGCAGACCGTCGAAGCGTCCGTGATGGACACCGCCGACGACATCGCCTACGCCATCCACGACCTGCAGGACTTCCACCGCATCGGCGTGCTGCAGCACGCGCCGGTCGCGGCGGAGCTGGGGGAGTGGCTGGAGCACGCGGTGGAGCTGGCGTCGCTGGACGACGAGACGCTGCACGCGGAACTGCGCCGCCCGGGCCGGTCACTGGAGCGCCTCCGCCGCCGCATGCACGCGAAGGACGCCTGGATCGTCGACGACGACGCGTTCGCCGCGGCGGTCGCGCGGGTGCGCGCGGAGCTGGTCGACGGGCTTCTGGCGGGCGAGTTCGACGGTTCGATCGAGGCAGAGCAGGCGACGGCGGCGTTCTCCGCGAACTGGACGTCCCGCCTGGTCGACGGCGTGTTCGTGCTGCCGTCCCCGTCCACCCGCACCGGCCACGTCTCGCTGCGGCCCGCGCAGTGGCACGAGGTCCAGGTGCTCAAGTTCGTGCACCGCCGGTTCGTGCTGCTGCGCCCGGACCTGGCGTTGCACCAGCGCGGCCAGGCGGGCTTGGTGACGAGCCTGGTCGACGCCCTCGACGCATGGCTGCTCGACCGCGACGAGGTCTCCCGCCTGCCCCGGCGGTTGCACGACCTGGTCGAGCTGGCCCGCGCGGAGTACGCGGGCCTGGCCCGCACGTCACCGGAGCTGCTGGTGGGGGCAACGGGCGAGCCGGTGACGGGCGCGGACGCGGTGCGCGGGCTCGCCCGCGGGCGAGCGGTGGTCGACTTCGTGGCGTCGCTGACGGATAAGCAGGCGGTGACCCTACTGGACGCGCTGTCCGGGCGGGCGTCGCAGCCGTGGTCGGATTCGTTCGTGCTCTGAGTGGCCGGGGCGGGCCGGGCCGGTCGCCGGGGCAGGCGCCGGTCGCCGGGAGTGGCTGGGACTGGATTCGTTGGCCGCGCCTCGCCGCCTACCGCACCTTGCCCCGCCTCCCGCAACACCGCCGATCTCGCGTGATCGCAGGCGGGACTCGCGTGATCCGGGCCGTGACTCGCGTGATCCGGGCCGGGACTCGCGCCGCCCATGCTCCCGCGGCGCGTAACGAACTTTCCCCGTCGCCCCGCCGGTTGCACGGTCCGGTGAGTTGCATGTGGACATCCCAGTCCGTGAGCGCCCTTGCGCTCGAGGGTGGAGCGATCATTTGTCCGCTCCGTGTCCGGTGACCGGTTCACCGCTGCGCTGAACGGCCTACAACATCCGGCCCGTTCGGGAAATTATCTGTCCTTTGTCACTCGAACGGCTGATGTTTACCGAGAACTCGCGGTACTTAGCTGGATCCAGCCGGTGATCACCGGCGTCGGTCAGCGTGAGTCGGGGCACGCGCCTTGGAGATTCGGAGGGCGCCCGTGCGTCGTACCCGTTCCACGAGATCGAGATCCACTGTGTTCACCGCCTCGGCCGCGGCGCTGCTCGCCGCGCTCGGGCTGGTTTCCCCGCCTGTCGCGGGGGCCGCACCCGCGTCCGCGCCGGACGCGTTCAGCGAAACCGCTCAGCAGCAGATCGCCGCCCTGCAGGCGGTCAAGGCGGGCCGCACCGCCACCGAGTCCAAAGTGGACAGCAAGCTGCTCGTCGCCACCAAGGGCGTCGCGAAGCAGCTGAACAGTTTGCAGTCTGGGGCCACCGTTTCCGCGGCCGGGACCGTCCTGGTCGACATCCGCGCGAGCAAGGTCTCGCCCGACCTCCTCACCGGGCTCACCAAGGCCGGGGCCGGCATCCGCGCGGTGTCCGACCGCTACGGCAGCGTCCGCGCCGAAGTGCCGCTCGACAAGGTCGGCGAGATCGCCGCGCGCGGTGACGTCAAGCGCGTCGAACAGGCCGACCAGGCGATGACCGCCCGGGAACTGGCCACGCCGGCGACGGCGCCGGAAAAGACCGAAACCAAGCAGCAGAAGGCCGACCGCATCGCCGGTGAGCTGCAGAAGGCCGTGGCCGCCAAGACCCAGCGCAGCGCCGCCGCGGCCGCTCCGCTGGTCAGCGAAGGCGACCGCGCCCACAACGCCGACCTCGCACGCCAGCAGTTCGGCGTCACCGGCGTCGGCGTCAAGGCCTGCGCACTGTCCGACGGCGTCGACTCCCTCGCCGCTTCGCAGGCCAGGGGCGAACTGCCGGCCGTCGACGTCATCGCCGGCCAGGAGGGCGACGGCGACGAGGGCACCGCAATGCTCGAGATCATCCACGACCTCGCGCCCCGCGCCGCGCTCGGCTTCGCCTCGGCGTTCAACTCCGACGCCAGCTTCGCGGACAACATCCGCAAGCTGCGCTTCGAGTCGCACTGCGACGTCATCGTCGACGACGTCATCTACTTCAAGGAATCGCCGTTCCAGGACTGGATCATCGCCCAGGCCGTGAACGACGTGACCGCCGACGGCGCGCTGTACTTCTCGTCCGCGGGCAACGAAGGCAACGTCGCCAGCGGCACCGCCGCGCACTGGGAAGGCGACTTCGTCGACTCGGGCAAGTCGGTCGGCAAGTTCGCCGGCACCGCGCACAACTTCGCCGGCGCGGCGGGCAACCAGATCTACGAGCCGATCTCGAACGCGTCCTCGGCCAGTGTCCCGGTGACGCTGCACTGGTCGGACCCGCTCGGCGCGTCCGCGAACGACTACGACCTCTACCTGCTCAACTCCGCGGGCGCGGTCGTCAGCTTCAGCCAGGACGTCCAGACCGGCACCCAGGACCCGTACGAGCGCGTCACGACGCCGGCCTTCGGCGGCACCGGGCTGCGGCTGGCCGTCGTGAAGTTCTCGGGCCAGAACCGCTACCTGTCGCTTTCCGCGCTGCGCGGCCGGTTCTCCGACTCGGCCGACGGGCTCAAGGCCTACAACACCCCGGGCGTGACGGTCGGCCACTCGGCCGCGCGGGACGCCTTCAGCGTCGCGGCCGCCCCGGCGGCCAAGGCGTTCGGCCGAGCCCTCGAACCGGGCGACCCGGCCAACCCGGCGGGCCCGTACCCGGGCGCGTTCAGCGGTGCCACCAAGGCCGAGCGGTTCACCTCCGACGGTCCGCGCCGCGTGTTCTACGAGGCGAACGGCACGCCGATCACCCCGGGCAACGTGTCCTCGACCGGTGGTGAGGTCCGGAACAAGCCGGAGATCACCGCGGCCGACGGCGTCACCACCAGCGTCACCGGGTTCAACCCGTTCTTCGGCACCTCGGCCGCCGCACCGCACGCGGCCGCCATCGCCGCGCTCGTGCTGTCCGGCAACCCCGGCCTGCCGCCCGCGGAGGTCCGCGAAGCGCTGATCAACACCGCGATCGACATCGAAACCCCGGGCCGCGACAACTTCACCGGGGCCGGCGTCATCCTCGCGGACAAGGTGCTCGCCTACACCGGCGCCAGCCCGCAGCCCCTCGCGGTGGCCAAGCAGCCGACGGTCACCCCGGCCGACGGCGGCTCGGCGCTCGACCCGGGCGACACCGCCAAGGTGACGCTGCCGGTGACCAACGACGGCGACGGCACCGCGGTGTCCACCAGCGTCGTGCTCACCAGCCCGACCCCGGGCGTCACGGTGGCGCCGCGGTCCAAGTCCTACGGCACCATCAGCCCGGGACAGACCGGCGTCAACGACTTCACCATCACCGTCCCGGCGAGCCAGCAGCTCGGCGCGCCGGTGGTGCTGAACGCCCGGGTCAGCTTCGCCGGCTCGCACTCGCCGACGACGTCGACGTTCTCGCTCCCGGTCGGCACCCCGTCGCCGGTCGCGCAGGACTTCGCCTACACCGGCGCGCCGGTGGCGATCCCGGACAACAGCCCGGTCGGCGCGTCGGTGACCATCCCGGTCACCGGGGTCGGCCGCGCGTCCAAGGTGACGTTCTCCGTGGACGGCACGACCTGCAGCACCGACCCGAACTCGACGACGGTGGGTCTGAACCACTCGTACGTCGGTGACCTGGTCGGCACGCTGACGGCGCCGTCCGGGGCGAAGGCCACGGTGTTCCAGCGCAACGGCAGCTCGGGCAAGAACCTGTGCCAGGTCGTCTTCGCCGACAGCGCGGCGGCCGCGTTCAGCACGGTGACCTCGGCCAACGCGCCGTTCACCGGCACCTGGCGGCCGACGCAGGCCCTGACCGGCAACCTCGCCGGCGCGGCGGTCGACGGCACGTGGACGTTCGCGGTGGTCGACGCGGCCGGCGGCGACGCCGGGTCGATCCGCTCGGTCGCCCTGCACATCAACGGGTTCGTGCAGCCCGCGGCGGCCGGCGCGCCGTCGCACGTGCGGGGCTACACGAACAACGGGCCGGTGCATCCGCTGTAGTCCCCAAACACCCCAATGTGGCGTTCGGTGCGTCAGACGCACCGAACGCCACATTGGGTGCGCTGGACGCAACCAACGCCACATTGGGGCGCTACCTTCTGCCCATGGCGAAGGCACGGCAGGTCTCCGGTGGCGGGCGTGCCGTGGAGGTGCCGCCCGAGCGCCTGGACGGCTTCTTCGTGCGCTTCGCGGAGCGGCACGGCGGCATCACCGCCACCGAAGCCGGGCCGGACGAGGTCCGGGTGATCGCGGCCGACGGCAGCTCCGCGACCGCCACCGTGCCGTTCGGGCCGCTCAGAGAACCGTCTGTGGCCGGGCTCGTCGCCCATGGGCTGGTGCCGCGGCGCATCGCGCTCCTGCTCGTCCGCCTCGGCGGGCACAGCGTCGGCATCGCGCGGGACGGCCGGATCGAGGTCTCGCGCACCGACCGGCACCTCGTGCAGGGCCGCTCGGCCGCGGGCGGCTGGTCGCAGCAGCGCTTCGCCCGGCGTCGCGCGGGGCAGGCCCGGCACGCGCTCCAGGACGCGGCCAAGGACGCCTTCGAAGTGCTCGTCCCGCGGTTGTCCGAAATGGACGCCGTGGACGCCGTGGTCCTCGGCGGCGACCGCCGCGCCCTCGACGAGCTGCGCGGAGACCGTCGATTGGCGCCGCTGTTCGCCCGCGCGGAACCCCGCGTACTGGACGTCGGCCAACCGAGCCGGGCCGTGCTCGAGGAGGCGGCCGTCCGGGCACTGTCCGTGCAGGTCACGCTGCGCGACGGGTGAGTCCGCACACGTCCGGAAAATCCGCTGGACCGCGGCCCGTACACTGAGCTTCGTGGATATCCAGCTGGAGTGACGCCGCGGCCTCGAGCCGCCTGCCGCTGTCCTCCGTACGCCCCCTTTCCACGGGAGTTTCCCTTGATCACGGCCACCGGCCTTGAGCTGCGCGCTGGTTCGCGCATCCTGCTCAACGGCGTCACCCTCCGCATCCAGCCCGGCGACCGCATCGGTCTCGTCGGCCGCAACGGCGCGGGCAAGACCACCTCGCTGAAGGTCCTCGCCGGTGAGGGCGAGCCGCACGCCGGCGACGTCCGCCGCACCGGTGAGCTCGGCTACCTGCCGCAGGACCCGCGCGAAGGCGACCTGTCGGTCACGGCGAAGGACCGCGTGCTCTCCGCCCGTGGTCTGGACAAGCTGATGCGCGACATGGAGAAGGCGCAGGCCTCGATGGCCGAGCTCGTCGACGACGCCGCGCGCGACAAGGCCATCAACCGCTACGCCCGGCTCGAAGAGCGCTTCGCCTCCCTCGGCGGGTACGCCGCGGAGAGCGAAGCCGCGCGGATCTGCTCCAACCTGGGCCTCGCCGACCGCGTCCTCGCGCAGACGCTGCAGACGCTTTCCGGTGGCCAGCGCCGCCGCGTCGAGCTGGCCCGGATCCTGTTCGCCGCGGCCGAAGCGGGCGCCGGCGGCAAGTCCGAGACGATCCTGCTGCTCGACGAGCCGACCAACCACCTGGACGCCGACTCCATCAACTGGCTGCGCGGCTTCCTCAAGCAGCACGACGGCGGCCTGGTCGTGATCAGCCACGACGTCGAGCTGCTGGCCGACGTCGTCAACAAGGTGTGGTTCCTCGACGCCACCCGCGGCGAGCTCGACCTGTACAACATGGGCTGGCAGCGCTATCTCGACGCGCGCGCCACCGACGAGAAGCGCCGCCGCCGCGAGCGCGCCAACGCCGAGAAGAAGGCGTCGGCGCTGCAGCAGCAGGCCGCGAAGCTCGGCGCGAAGGCGACGAAGGCCGTGGCGGCCAAGAACATGGCCCGCCGCGCCGAGCAGATGCTGTCCTCGCTCGAGGACACCCGCCAGGCCGACAAGGTCGCCCGGATCAAGTTCCCGGAGCCCGCGCCCTGCGGCCGCACCCCGCTCACCGCGGAGGGCCTCTCGAAGTCGTACGGCTCGCTGGAAATCTTCACCGGCGTCGATCTCGCCATCGACCGCGGTTCGAAGGTTGTCGTACTCGGGCTGAACGGTGCCGGAAAGACGACTTTGCTCCGGCTGCTCGGCGGAATGGAAACTCCGGACACCGGATCCGTCGTTCCGGGTCACGGATTGCGTTTGGGATATTACGCACAGGAACACGAAACTCTTGATCATGACGCGTCGGTGTGGGAAAACATCCGACATCTCGCTCCGGACACGGGAGCGCAGGAGTTGCGCAACCTGCTGGGCTCGTTCCTCTTCACCGGCGAACAACTCGACCAGCCGGCAGGCACGCTTTCCGGTGGTGAGAAGACCCGCCTCGCGCTGGCGGGCCTGGTCTCCAGTGCTGCCAACGTGTTGCTGCTCGACGAGCCGACGAACAACCTGGACCCGGCCAGCCGGGCCCAGGTCCTGGACGCCTTGCGCAGCTTCGCCGGTGCCGTCGTCCTGGTGACGCACGACCCGGGCGCGGTCGAGGCGCTGGAGCCCGAGCGGGTCATCCTGCTGCCCGACGGAACCGAGGACCACTGGTCGGCGGACTACCTCGAACTTGTCCAGCTTGCGTGACGGTGCGTCCATTCGGGTGCAAGATCACTCGCCGTAGAGCACTGGAATGGCCCAATGTGATCGCAATTTCGGCTGTTTCGCGTCTGTCGTCTGGCATTCCGGCGCTCAGTGTTCGATCATTGCCCCGGCAGGGGCCGATATGTGGCCCAGAACACTCTCGGCGGGAAGGCGATCGACGTGGCTGATCTCAAGAAAGGCGCGCGGATCACCGGCAACACGCGCGACAAGCTGGCCGCTGACCTGAAGAAGAAATACGAGAAGGGCTCGAGCATCCGGGCACTGGCGGAGTCGACGGGGCGGTCCTACGGGTTCGTCCACCGGGTGCTGTCGGAGTCCGGCGTCCAGCTGCGGGGGCGCGGCGGGGCCACCAGGGTCAAGAAGAAGTAGTCGCGGGACGCTGCGCGGGGGGCGCAGCGGGAACTTCGGCCACGCGGAACGCCAGGTGGGCCCCGAGCAGGACCAGCGGGTACACCAGGTAGCCGTACCGGGTGGCCGGGGTGAGCAGGATCAACGCGCCGAGTCCGACGGCGATGCGCAGCAGTGCGGCGGAGCCGTTCGCGGGGGGCCGGCGCACCAGCCAGCCGATCATCGCCACGGCCGCGGCGCCGACGAGCACGAACGCCGCCACCTGGCCGACCGGGCCGGTCTCGGCGATCAGGTGGCCCGGCAGCGGACTGGCCGCGGGCGAGCGCACGACGCCCATACCGAGCGGGAACCGGAACACGTGCTCGACGAAGGCCGCCGGATCCACCAGGTACACCGGCAGGTGCAGGGCGGCCGTCGTCGCCACCAGCGCCGCCGCGAACCGGCCCAGTGCCGCCCAGTCGAGGCCGTTCCCGCGGCGGACCAGCACGAGCACCGCCAGGACGGCGGCCGCGGGCGCGACGATGAGCTTCGCGCTGACCACCAGCGCCAGCGCCAGCCCCGACCAGGCGATCCGCCCGGTGGCCGCGAGCGCGCAGCTGAGCACCAGCAGGCCCACGATGGCCAGGTCCGGCCCGGCCACGGCCCAGGTGAGCGCGGTGAGCGGGCAGGCCAGCGCGAGCTGCGCGGCGCCGACCGGCACCTTCGGCCACTTCAGCAGCTTCAGCGTGCCCAGCACGCACGCGCAGGCGGCCAGGGCGAACATCCACCGCGCGTCGGTGAGCGCGTTCGCCGGCGGGGTGCCGCCGAACAGCGCCCGCGGCAGCCCGAAGACCGCCATCACCGGGCCGTACGGGGTGTAGTCGTTCACCTCGGGGGCCCGGCCGAGCGCGGTGACGTCGACGTACGGGGTTCCGTGGTGCAGCAGCAGATCCGCGGACCGCTCGATCACCCAGACCTCGGGCTGCGCGGCCCACGAGCCCGGCGTGATCAGCCAGTCCCGGCCGGTCAGGCGGCGAATCACGAGAAGCGCCAACGGGAGGATCATTCCCAACAGGGCGACCGCGGCGATGCCGCACCAGCGTGAGCCCGGCAGGCCGCGCGGCGGCCGCCCGCGGCGGGCGGACAGCAGGAGGTAACCGCTGTGCAGCGCACCGAAGCCGTAGGCCGCCGTCGCGAAGTTGCCCCAGACGCGGTAGCCGTAGAACTCCGACACCAGCGCCGTCGGCAGCGCGAAAGCCAGGCAGACCAGGTAGAAGCCCAGGTCCCAGCGCAGGGGGGCGGCCTCTGCGGTGCGCGCCGGTGCCGTGAAGAGCCGGGCCGCGCGCCGCCATGCGGGCGCCTGGCCCACCTCCGTTTCCACGTCGCCAGGCTACCGAGAGGCGTTTGCCGGGTTCAGCCGACGTCGCGCAGGCGGGGCAGCAGCTTCGCGGCCGCTTCGGAGGCCGCGACGACGTCGTCGCGGCTCGCGGGCATCAGGACCAGCTCGGTGAAGCCCGCTTCGACGTAGCTCTCCGCGAGACGGAGGGCGCTGTCCGCATCGGACGGCAGCCGGAACTGCACGGCCCGCCGTACGGCGGCCGGATCCCGGCCCACGGCGGCGCAATGCGCGTCGAGCACCCGGGAAAGCCGGTGCAGCTCGGCGATTTCCGCGCCCGGGAGGGCGGCGTTCAGCCAGACGTCGGCGTGCTCGGCGACCACGCGCAGGCCGCGCTTTTCGCCGCTGCTGCCCAGCCACAGCGGGGGTTTCGGCCGTTGCACCGGCTTCGGGTCGCTGATCGCGCCGGTCAGGGTGTAGTGGCGGCCCGCGTAGGTGACTTCGTCCCGCGTCCACAGCAGACGGAGGATTTCGCAGGTTTCGGCCAGTCTTTCCACGCGTTCCTTCGCGGACGGCGTCGGCGTGCCCATCATCGCGTCGGTCATCGCATCGCCGCCCGCGCCGAGGCCGACGTCGAGCCGGCCGCCGGAGAGGTGGTCGACGGTCGCGGCGATCTTGGCGAACGTGCCCGGGTGCCGGTGGGTGTTGCCGGAGACCAGGCAGCCGATGCGCACCCGCCGCGTCGCTTCGGCCATCGCGGCCAGGAGGCTCCAGCCGTCGAAGACGTCGCCGGTGCGCTCGGGGCCCATCGGGGCGAGGTGGTCGAACACCCAGCAGCCGTCGAAGCCGGCGTCGTCGGCGATCACCCAGATCTCGCGGAGCGCGGTGATGCCGATGTGCTGCTGGGGTGGTTTGAGCCCGACGGTGGTCATGGGGACTCCTGATCGTCAGCTATAAAAATCATCAGTGAAACTGACGATCAGCGTAGGGGGTAGAGTTCTCCCATGTCCAGCGCGCCCCTCGCCGTCACCCAGCGGCTCGGTTACCTGCTCAAGCACGCCCAGCTGCGGCTGGCGGAGCTGGCCGAGCCGCTGTATGCGCCCCTCGGCGTCACGGGGCGGCAGCTCGCGCTGCTCACGCTCTTCGCCGACGGCCCGGCGCAGTCGCAGCAGGACGGCGCGGCACGGCTCGGCGTCGACCGGACGACGATGGTCGCGCTGGTCGACGAGCTCGAGGCCAAGGGCCTGGTCCGGCGCGAGGTGGCGCCGGGCGACCGCCGCAAGCGCCTCGTGGTGCTGACGGCCGAGGGGGAGCGGGTCCGCGAGGCGGGGGCGGAGGTCACGCGGCAGGCCGAGGCGCTGCTGCTGGAACCGCTTACCGCCGAGGACGCCGAACGGCTGCGCACCGCCCTGCACCGGGTTGTTCGCGCCGAGTGAACGACATCGGGAAGGAAACGGACAGCAGGGGCGTTGTCCAGGTCATATCCGGCGAAAACCTCGGCTTATCTAGAGGTTTCTGATCCTGGGGGTTTCCCGTGGACAACATGTGGGGGCTGTGGAGCTCGGCGATGCGTGCCGACGACGCCCCGAAGGCGCTGACGCGCGGCACGCTCAAACGCGTCGCGCGTTTCGCCCGGCCGCACTGGCGGCGCCTGCTGGCCTTCCTCATCCTGACGGTCGTCTCGGCCGTCCTCGCCGTGTCGACGCCGGTGCTGGCGGGCAAGGTGGTCGACGCGATCGTCGGCGGCCACGACGTCTCGCTGGTCGTCTGGCTCGCCGTCGTCATCGCCGCGCTGGCGATCGCCGACGCCGGCTTCGGCCTGATCGAGCGGTGGCAGTCCGCGCGCATCGGCGAAGGCATCATCTACGACCTGCGGCGCGCGGTCTTCGAGCACGTCCAGCGCATGCCGATCGCCTTCTTCACGCGCACCCGCACGGGCGCGCTCGTCTCGCGGCTCAACAACGACGTCATCGGCGCGCAGCGGACGTTCACCGCGACGTTGTCCGGGCTCGTCACCAACGTCATCCAGCTGGCGCTGTCGCTGGCCGTCATGCTGACGCTGTCCTGGCAGGTCACGCTGCTCGCGCTGGTGCTGCTGCCGATCTTCGTCATCCCCGCGCGCCGGCTCGGCCGCCGGATGGCCGGGCTGCAGCGGGAAGCCGCGAACCTCAACGCCGGGATGACCACGCAGATGACCGAGCGGTTCTCCGCGCCGGGCGCGACGCTGGTGAAGCTCTTCGGCCGTCCGGTGCAGGAGGCGGACGACTTCGGCGTGCGCGCCGGGCGCGTGCGGGACATCGGCGTCCGGACCGCGATGCTGACCCGCTGGTTCATGACCAGCCTGACCCTGGTTTCGGCGCTGGCGCAGGCGCTCGTCTACGGCCTCGGCGGGTACCTGGCCCTGACCGGCGCCTTGGCGCCGGGCACGGTGGTCGCGCTGGCACTGCTGCTGACCCGGCTCTACGCGCCGCTGACCGCGCTGGCCAACGTCCGCGTCGACGTCATGACGGCGCTGGTGTCGTTCGAGCGGGTCTTCGAGGTGCTGGACCTGGAGCCGATGATCAAGGAGAAGCCCTCCGCGCGTGCTCTTTCTTCGTCCGGCGGGGTTTCGGTGGAGTTCTCCGACGTCCGGTTCGGGTACCCGGCCGCGGATCGGTATTCGCTGGCGTCGCTGGAAGACGTCGCGACTTTGGACCACCGCGGTGGGGAAGAGGTGCTGCACGGGATCTCGTTCCGCGCCGAGCCGGGGCAGATGGTCGCGCTGGTCGGGTCTTCGGGGGCGGGGAAGTCGACGATCGCGTCGCTGCTGCCGCGGCTCTACGACGTCGACGCGGGTGCGGTCCGGTTGTCCGATGTGGACGTCCGGGACCTGACTTTCGCTTCGCTGCGGGAAACCGTCGGCGTCGTGACCCAGGACGGGCACCTCTTCCACGACACGATCCGCGCGAACCTGGCGTACGCACGCCCCGGCGTCACCGACGACGAGATCTGGGAAGCCCTGGAGCGGGCCCGGCTCGGCGAGCTGGTGCATTCGCTGCCCGACGGCCTCGACACGACGGTCGGCGAGCGCGGCTACCGCCTCTCCGGCGGCGAGCGTCAGCGGCTGACGATCGCGCGTCTCCTGCTGGCCCAGCCCAAGGTCGTCATCCTCGACGAGGCGACCGCCCACCTGGACTCGGAGTCCGAGGCCGCCGTCGGCGAGGCCCTGACCCACGCGTTGGCCGGCCGCACGGCCCTGGTCATCGCCCACCGCCTGTCGACGGTCCGCGCGGCCGACCAGATCCTGGTCCTGGAACACGGCGAGATCGTCGAGCGCGGAACCCACGAGGAACTCCTCGCCGCCGGCGGCCGCTACGCAACCCTCCACGCAACCCAGTTCGCCGACGAGGAACCCGCCGTGGCGTGATCGAAGAGTCATCACGCGTGATTGGAGGGTCAACTCACGTGATTGAAGGGTCGACACGGTGCCAGTGCCGTGTCGACCCTCCAATCACGCGTGTCGACCTTTGAATCACGCGTGTCGACCCTCCAAGCACGTGTAGAGGGCCTGGACCAGGGCCATTTTGCGGGGGTCGTCGCGGATCAGGGGGCCCAGCTGGTTGAGGGTGTAGCCGAAGGCGATGCCGTTTTCGGGGTCGGCGGCGCCGGTGGAGCCGCCGAGGCCGTCGTGGCCGAAGGCCGTGGGGTTGGGGCCGAAGCCGCGGGCGTCGCTGCCGAGGTAGAAGCCGAGGCCCCACTCGTTGGGGAGGCCGAGGACCGCGTCGATCTCCTTGCCCTGGCTCTCGCGAGCCCGGGCCAGGGCCGTGGGGGACAGGAGGGTGCCGTCGGCGATCGCCGCGTAGATCGTCGCGATGGCGCGGGCCGTGCCGTGGCCGTTCAACGCCGGCATGACCGCCTGGCGCCACGCCGGATCATTGGCGTCGTGGCCCTGGACTCGGGGGTTCATCAACGCCGCCAGCGCGACCGGGCCGGCCGCCGCGAACGCCGTGGCCAGCGCGTTTGCCATCTCCTCCGTCACGACCGGGTCCACCAGGGTCGCGCAGCGGTCGAGGTCGGCCGGAGACGCGAGGCCGATCGAGAAGTCCGCGTCCAGCGGCCCGGCGACCTGCTCGGCGAAGAACTCCCGGATGCCCTGCCCGGCGACCCGCTGCACGACCTCGCCGACGAGCCAGCCGTAGGCCAGCGCGTGGTAGCCGCCCGCCGCGCCGGGCTCGGCCAGCGGTTCCTGCGCCGCGTACAGCGACGTCATCAGGTCCCAGTCGTACAGCTCCTCGACCCGCACCGGCCGGTCCAGGCCGATCCCGGGCACGCCGGAGCGGTGCGACAGCAGCCACCGCACCGGAATCCCCGACTTCCCGGCCGCGGCGAACTCCGGCCAGTACTTCGCGACCGGCGCGTCGACGTCGAGCTCGCCCGCGTCCGCCAGCCGGTGCGCGCAGAGCGCGGTCATGCCCTTGGTCGTCGACCAGACGTTGGCCAGGGTGTCCGGCTGCCACGGCCGCGTGCGGTCGGGACCGGACCAGCCGCCCCACAGGTCCACCACCACTGCACCGTGGCGGACGGCGGTGAACGCGGCGCCCAGCTCACCGCGGGAGCGGAAGTTCTCCTCGAAGGCCTCGCGCACCGGTTCGAAGCCGGGCGCGCACCGGCCGTGCACGGTCGCCGTGGCAGTGTCCATCGGACCTCCTCCGGGAGCGACCGGTCCACACCGACCAGTCGGTATGTCGACGCTAGAACCGCCGGGCACGTGACGTCAAGACGTGCCCGGGCGGTGCTTGTTCACCAACTAGCGCAGGCGCGGGACAATTTCGCCGTACTTCGCCAGCAGCCCGGCGTTCGCCTCGTCGCCACCCTCCACATTGGAGCTTCGCCACAGCGGGACGTCGAGGCCTTCGGCCGTCCCGCGGTCGTAGACCTGGGTCAGCACCAGGTTCCACAGGAACGCACCGACCACAGTGGACAGCGGCGCGGTGCGCGGGGCGCCCGGCGGGTAGCTCGCGTCGCCCGGGACGACCAGCGAGTCCAGCACGACGGTGCCCTCCTCGACCAGCGTGCTCGACGACCGCCGCGGCGCCGCCGCCACGCACGCCCGCGACGTCACCGCGATGACGGCCGCCCCCCGCTTGCGCGCCTCGAGGCACAGCTCGACGGGGTAGGGGTTGACGCCGGACGTCGAGAACACCACCAGCACGTCGTCCGGCCCCGGCGGGCGCTCGGCCAGCACCTCCGCGGCCAGGCCGCTGCGCCGCTCGGTCCGCGTGCTCGACACCGCGCCGTGCAGGGGGAGCAGGTCCGGGTGGTAGAGCGGGTAGACGCAGGCCAGCCCGCCGGCCCGGTAGAACGTCTCGGCGACCGCGGCCAGCGAGTGCCCGGCCCCCGCGGTGTAGACCAGTGCGTCGGCCCGGATCACCCCCAGCACCAGGTCCGCCGCGGCCCGCACCGCTTCGGCGTTGGCCTGCTCGACGTCCGCCAGTTGCTCGGCGACGCTGCCTGCGATGTCCGTGGCGCTCACCACACCCACCCTTCCGTTGGGGACCGGGCGCCGAATCTATCGCGAATATGGTGGTAGGCGGGGGAACGGCAGGCGAGGAGGACGCGGGTGGGCGAAGCAGATCCGGCGGTGTCCGTGTGGCCGGCCCGCGGGCGGACACGGGCGGTCGTGCTCGTGCTCCACGGCGGTGCCGAACACAGCACGGGCAGTGTCCAGCCCTGGAAACTGGCCTACCTGCGGATGGTGCCGATCGCGCGCGCCCTGCACCGGGCCGGGCGCAAGGACGGCGTCGAGGTGCGGCTGCTGCGCAACCGGCGTTACGGCTGGAACGCCCCCGCCGAAGACCCGGTCGACGACGCCCGCTGGGCCCTCGAACGCCTCCGCGCCGACCACCCCGGCCTGCCGGTCGTGCTCGTCGGTCACTCGATGGGGGCACGGGTGGCGCTGCGCGTGGCCGACGACCCGGCCGTGCGCGGGGTCTGCGCGCTGGCGCCGTGGACGCCGCGGGGCGAGCCGGTCGACGCCGTCGCCGGGCGGTCGGTGCTGATCGTGCACGGGACCCGCGACCGGATGACCAGCCCGGCGGAGTCCCACGCCTTCGCCGAACGGGCCGCGAAAGTGGCCGCGCGCCTCGCCCGTTTCGAGATGGCGAACGAAGGGCACGCGATGGTGCGCCGCGCCCGGGTCTGGACCCGGCTGACGGTGGCGTTCACCCTGGATCTGCTGACCGGGGACGACGGCCGGACGCTGCGCGGGGCGTGGGCCGCGCCGGCGCCGCAACGGCTGCGGATCCCGGTGTGAAAGTGCCCCGAACAGGGCATTCGGCGAAACGTGCCGCGGGGGTGCGGCGACTACGATCGATCACCGGTGAACCTGGCCGGCCGGAGGGAGAACCCGTGACCACCACGAGCGCTGCCCGGGACGTCCCGGACGAAGACCGCTGGCCGGGCCTGGCCACCCCGCCGCACTCCGCGCTGCGTGCGCGGATCGCCGCCGCGCTGTTCCGCCACGCGGTCCGCCCGCTCGACGTGCGGGCGGTGTTCCCGGACGGCACCGTGCTCGGCGCCGGCGGCCCGGAATCGCCCGAAATGCGGATCCTGCGGCCCGAGGCGTTCTTCCACCGCCTCGGCGTCGACGCCAAGATCGGCTTCGGCGAGTCCTACATGGCCGGTGACTGGACCGCGTCCGACCTGGCCGACGTGCTGACGCCGTTCGCCGAGCGGATGGCCACGCTCGTCCCGCCGGTGCTGCAGAAGTTCCGCCGGATCGCCGAGCGCACGCAGCCGCCGTCGGAGGAGAACACCCTCGAGGGCGCGCGGGCCAACATCCACCGGCACTACGACCTGTCCAACGACCTGTTCGGCGCCTTCCTCGACGAGTCGATGACGTACTCCTCGGCGCTGTTCGGGCTCGACGACGACCTGACGGCCGCGCAGCACCGCAAGATCGACAGCGTGCTCGACTACGCGGGCGTCCGCGAAGGCAGCGAGGTGCTCGAAATCGGCACCGGATGGGGTGAACTCGCCATCCGCGCCGCGGCCCGCGGCGCGCACGTGACGTCACTGACCATTTCGGAGCAGCAGCGCGCGCTGGCCACCGAACGCATCGCCGCGGCCGGGTTCGCCGATCGCGTCGAAGTGAAGCTGTGCGACTACCGCGAGTCGAGCGGCAAGTACGACGCCGTGGTCAGCGTCGAGATGATCGAGGCCGTCGGCGCGTCCTACTGGCCCGAGTTCTACCGGGTGATCGGCGAGCGGCTGCGCCCGGGCGGGCGGTTCGGCCTGCAGGCCATCACCATGGACCACGACCGGATGCTGGCGGCGTCGCGGGCCTACGGCTGGGTGCACAAGTACATCTTCCCGGGCGGGCTCATCCCGTCGGTGCGCTCGATCGAGGAGGGCGTCAAGGCGAACACCCGGCTCAAGCTGGCCGGGATGCGCGAGTTCGGCCAGGACTACGCGCGCACGCTACGGTGGTGGCGCGAACGGTTCCTGCACCGCTGGGCCGACATCGCCGGGTTCGGGTTCGACGACGTCTTCCGCCGGATGTGGGAGTTCTACCTGGCCTATTCCGAGGCCGGGTTCCGGTCCGGGTACCTCAAGGTCCACCAGTTCGGCTACGAGGCAACCGGCCGGTAACCGCAACCCGACCCCGGTACCGGACGTCCTCCTTCCGAGGACGTGCGGTGTACTGACGACGACAGTTTGTCCGGATCGGGATTGGGTGATGGTGATGACGTACCGTGGCGACGACGGCGGGCGCCGGATGCCACCGCCCCGGCCGCCGGCCGGCCGCCCCCGTGACCACCAGCGCGCGCAGATGATGCCGCTGCCCGGGCGGGGCCGCAGCCCGTACGACGAGCGCACCCGCCCGATGGGCACCCGCGAGCCGGAGTACGCGCCGCCCCCGCCGCCGCGCCAGGACCCGCCGCGCCGCCCGGTGGACGACGAGTACCCGCCGTCCCGCCCGCCACGCCGTCGCCGCCGGTGGAGCTTCGGCAAGGTGCTGGGCGCCCTGGTGCTGGTGTTCGTCGTGTTCCTCGCCGGCATCTGGGTCTACCTCGAGTTCTCGATCAAGCGGGTCGACGCGCTGGCCGACTACTCCGGGCGCCCGGTGGCCGCGTCCGGTACCAACTGGCTGATCGTCGGCTCGGACAGCCGCGAAGGCCTGACCGCGGAGGACGAGGAGCGGCTCGCCACCGGCGACGTCGCCGCGGCGGGTGGCGGGCAGCGCACCGACACGATCATGGTCGCGCACATCCCGGACAACAGCACCAAGCCGACGCTGCTGTCGTTGCCGCGCGACTCGCAGGTGTCGATTCCCGGGCACGGCAAGAACAAGATCAACGCGGCGTTCTCGATCGGCGGGCCGAAGCTGCTGGCCCAGACCGTCGAAGGCGCGACCGGGCTGCACATCGACCACTACGCGGAGATCGGCTTCGGCGGGTTCGCCAAGATCGTCGACGCGATCGGCGGCGTCGACATGTGCATCGACAAGGACATGAACGACACCATGACCGGCATCAGCATCAAGGCCGGCTGCCAGTCGCTCGACGGGCGCTCGGCGCTCGGCTTCGTCCGCATGCGCCACAGCGCGGCGACCCCGCGTTCGGACCTCGACCGCGTCGCCAACCAGCGCAAGTTCATCGGCGCGCTGGTCAGCCAGATCGCCAGCCCCGGCACCCTGCTCAACCCGTTCGACTTCTTCCCGCTGCTGTCCTCGGCGCCGGACGCGCTGACCATGGACTCGGGCGACCACGTGCACAACCTCGCCGGCCTGGCGATGGCGATGCGCGGCATCTCCTCCGGCGGCGTGGTGACGACGACGGTGCCGGTGACCAGCGGCTCGGCGGAGAACTGGGACAAGGCCAAGTCGAAGCAGCTGTTCGACGCGCTGAAGAACGACACCGAGGTCCCGGACAGCGTGATCGTGAATTGATTCGCGCCTGACGTCTCGGCCGGGGACCATGAACCGCATGGAAACCCCGGCCGAGACCTACCGCGACGGTGACCTGACGCTGACCCGCTGGCACCCCGGCGACCGCACGGTGCTGACGGCCGCCGTCAGCGGGTCGCTGGCGCACCTGGGCGAGTTCCTGAACTGGGCCACCGGCGGGTACACCGACGACGACTCGGCCGAGTTCCTCCGGCGCACGTCGAACAGCTGGGAGAACGGCGAAGCGTACGAATACGCTGTGCGGCTGGACTCCGAAGTGGCCGGCGGCATCGGCGTGATGCAGCGCGACGGCGGCGTCGAGATCGGCTACTGGCTCGCGCTCGGGTTCGTCGGCCGCGGCCTGATGACCCGGTCGGTCACCCTGCTGACCGAGGAGGCGTTCCGCCTCGGCGCCGGGTACGTCGAGATCAAGCACGACGAGCGCAACGTCCGAAGTGGAGCGGTCCCGGCGCGCCTCGGCTTCACCAAGGTGGGCACGGAACCGGCGGAGAAGCCGCTGGCGCCCGCGTGCACCGGCACCAACCACGTGTGGCGGCTCGTCAGGAGACCTTGTTCCGCTCCCGCAGCACCTTGAGCGCCTCGTCGGCGTGGACGGTGAAGTTCAGCTCGCTCTTGATCTTCGCGAGCACCTTCCGGTCCTCGCCGATCACGAAGGTGGCCCGCTTGGTGTGCAGCGGGATGAGCTTCCGCCACACGCCGAACTGCTTCGCGACCGCACCCTCCACATCGGACAGCAGCGGGTAGTCGAAGCCGTTGGCATCGGAGAAGGCACGCTGCTTGGTGACGGCGTCGGGGCTGATCCCGACGCGGTGCGCGCCGACCGCCGCGAACTCGGCTGCCAGGTCGCGGAAGTGGCAGCTTTCGGCGGTGCAGCCCCCGGTCATCGCGGCGGGGTAGAAGAACAGGACCACGGGCCCGGTGGCGAGGAAGTCCGAGAGCGTCCGCTCCCGGCCCTCGTCATCGGGCAGCGTGAAGTCGGGGGCGAGGTCTCCGGCGTCCATGGACGTCCTTTCGCGTCGGCGGGCAGAACCCAGTCTGCCGGGTGTTCGGAACCGACGGGACACCGGCTTGGTCGGTGATCGCCGTTGCCCGGCTGCCGGCGCCCCAATGTGGCGTTGGTTGCGTCCAACGCACCGAACGCCACATTGGGTGCGTCTGACGCACCGAACGCCACATTGGGGCGTTTGGGCTCAGCGCCGCGGGTGCCGGGCGATCATCTCGTCGACCTCGTCACCCGTGGCCGAGTCCGCGACGAACGGGCCACGGGCCGCGATCACCCCGAGCTGGCGCAGCCGGGCCGCCTGCTCGTGCGTCCGGACGCCCTCCGCCCCGACCCGCAGGTGCAGCTCGCGGGCCCGGGTGATCAGCTGCGTCAGGTGCCGCAGGTCGGATTCCGCCGGCTCGTCGGTGTCCAGCGCGTCGACCACCGGGCCCGACAGGATCACGTGCCGCACCGGGAGGCGGTGCTGGGGGATCAGCTCCAGGTCGGCCGAGCCCGAGATCGTCAGCACCAGCTGGGTGCCCAGGTCGGCCAGGACCGCGAGCGAGTCGAGGACCTCGCCGCGCGGGTCGAGCATCGAATCGCGGTCGGTGCACAGGCGCAGGGCCCGCGCCGGGAGCTCGTGCTTGTCCAGCTGCTCCTTCACCAGCAGCACCAGGTCCGGGTCGATCGCCAGCCGGGCCGGCAGCCGCACGCAGACGTCCGGGGCGGCCTCGCCCAGCTGCGTGCGCCAGCGAGCCGTTGCCGCCAGGGATTCGGCCAGCAGCCAGCGCCCGAGCGGGACCGTCATGCCCGTGGTCTGGGCCAGCGGGTAGAACTCCTCGGAGCCGAGCTCGCCCTTCTCCGGGTGGTTCCAGCGCAGCCCGGCGTTGACGGCGGCGAGCTCGTCGGTCCGGGCCAGCTTCACCGTGGGCTGGTAGACCAGCGAGAACTCGCCGTTCTCCAGCGCGCCGGCGATCACCGCGCCGAGCTGGTAGCGGCCGCGGTCGCGGGCGTCGAGTTCCGGGTCGAACAGCATCCACTGCGCCTTGCCGGCCTCCTTGGCCCGGTGCAGCGCGATCTCCGCCGCCCGCAGCAGTTCCGCGGCGCCGCCCTCGACGGCCGCGCGCACGACGATGCCCGCGCTCGCGCTGACGCCGATGCCGTGCCCGCCCAGGTAGATCGGCTCGTTGAGGTCTTCCAGGGCGCGCTCGACCAGCCGGACGACCTCGGTCGCCGCCAGCTCGCCGCGCAGCAGCACCGCGAAGCCGTCGCCGGACAGCCGGGCGACGAACCCGTCGTGGTGGCCGGTGAACACCGCCGACAGCTTGTTCGCGACCCCGCGCAGCACCTGGTCGCCGACCCCGGCGCCGAGGCCGTCGTTGATCACCTTGAAACCGTCGACGTCGAGGTAGATCAGCGCGATGTCGTCGCGCGCGCCGGCGCCGAGCGCGGCCTCCAGCTTGGTGGTGAACGACGACGCGTTGGGCAGCCCGGTCAGCGGGTCGTGCACGTTCTGGTGCAGCAGCTGTTCCTGCAGCAGGTGCAGCTCGTTGGCGTCGGACACCATCAGCACCGGGTAGATCGAACCGGGCCGGTCGCCGGGCAGCCGGGCGAGGGTGACGTCGGTCCAGAGCTGCCCGTCCTCGATGTGGTCGAGCAGCATCCGCTCCTGGTAGCGGTCGCGGCCCGCGCGCACCTGCTCCAGGCCGGCGGCGAGCCGGGAGACGTCGTGGTCGGTGGAGCCGAGTTCGCTGATGTGCCTGCCGCGCAAGCGTTCCGGCGAGCAGCCGAGCAGCTGGCCGAGGGCGAGGTTGGCCTCCACGATGGCGCCGTCCGGGTCGGCCAGCGCGATTCCCATCGGCGACGCGGCGTACAGCGCGGTGAACCGCAGCAGGGCGCCGTCGTGCTGGGAGCCGGCTTGGTCGACCGCGTCGTGGGCGACCTCCAGCAGGAGCGCTTCGAGCTCTTCCGGGGGAAGCGTTACTCCTTTGGTGTCGGCCAACGTCGCCGCCCACCGCCGCGCCACGTCCAGTAGCCCCGACGCGGCACCGGGTTCAGGCACACTCCACCTCTTCACGCACAGGTATGGCCAGGTCGGACACGGTGTCGAGGATCATGAAGCCACACCAGGCAGCCTTCGCCCACGATCGATGCCACGCCATCATGTGCGTGACAGGGTGTCTACCGGCTGAACGAGTGAACAGATCTCCACAAACGGTAACTTTTCGTTACCTAGTGTATGCGGTGGTGGACAGGTATGGGTCAGCGCGGGGTCAGGCGGACCGGCAGGCCGTCCGCGGGCACCGGCAGCGAGACGTAGTCCCAGCGCGCGGTGTAACTGTCCGGAACCGTCCAGCGGTACGCCCGCAGCAGTTCGTGCATCAGCAACTTCACCTCGAGACCGCCGAAGTGCAGCCCGATGCACTTGTGCGCGCCGCCGCCGAACGGCATCCACGCCATCCGGTGCGACTTGTCCTCGCGCCGCGGCTCGGCGAAGCGCTCCGGGTCGAACGCGAAGGGGTTCCTCCAGCACTCGGGCGTGAAGTGGTTGATCGTCGGCGAGACGCCGACCAGGGTGCCCGCCGGGATGTAGTGGCCGAGCACCTCGGTGTCCTTGACGGTCTGCCGGGTCAGCGACGGCACCGGCGCGACCAGCCGCAGCGCCTCTTTCATGACCAGGTCGAGGGTTTCGAGCTTTTCGACGGCGGCGATGTCGAGCACGTCGTCGCCGAGGGCGAGGGACTCGGCGCGGGCGCGTTCCTGCCACTCCGGGTGCTTCGCCAGGTAGTACGCCATGGCGCTGCTGGTGATGGTCGTCGTGTCGTGCGCGGCCATCATCAGGAAGATCATGTGGTTGACGATGTCGGTGTCGGAGAACCGGTCGCCGTCCTCGGTGGTGGCCTGGCACAGCGCGGCGAAGAGGTCTTCGCCGCCGGAACGCCGTTTGGCGGGCAGGGTTTCGCCGAAGTAGCGCTCGAGGACGCGGCGCCCGTGCAGCCCGGCCGACCAGCGTCCGCCCGGTACCGGGAAGCGCACGAAGGCGGTGCCGGCGCGCACGCAGCTGACGAACGCGCGGTTGATCCGGGCGGCGTCGTCCCCGCTGGGCATGCCCATGAACACGCGGGTGGCGACGTCGAGGGTGAGCTGCTTGAGCGCCCAGTACAGCCGCGGCCGCTCGCCGCCGCCCCACCCGGCGACGCCCTCGCGCAGCGCCGGGCCCATCTCGCCGACGTAGCCGGCCAGCCGCGGGCGCGTGAAGGCCTCCTGCATGATCCGGCGGTGCAGGTGGTGCTCGCCGAAGTCCATCAGCATCAGGCCGCGCTCGAAGAACTTCTCGATGAAGAACTTCCAGCCCTCCTGGGAGAACGCCTTGTCCTTGTTGACGAGCGCGATCTGCGTGGCCTCGGGCCCGGACAGCGCGACGATCCGGCGGCCGAACCCGCCGGTCCACGACACCGGGCCGTAGAGCTCGTGGCGGCGGAGCCCGAACGCGGGCCCGAACCGCATCATCTCGAGCATGTGCCCGACCACGGGCGGGCCTTCGTCGCCCAGCACGGGCTTGAGGCCGCTGCCCGCGGGCGGCGGCGCCAGCTCCTTGACCGGCCACCGCGAGTGCAGCCAGCGTTCGTCGACCCCCCGGGGAAGCGGAAACGCGGTCAACGGCGGCACGCGTTCGCGCAGTGCTTCGGCGGCTCGGCTCACGGTGCCCGGCATGACCATCTCCTGCGTCGAGATCGGCTACCCCTCCACGATGCACCCTTGTTGACGACCTGACAACACCTCGGCGCCCCTCTCTTCGGGTGGACTGCCGTGTTTCCGGTACTCGCTCGGCGTGACGCCCCGGATCCGCTTGAAGGCGGCGCTGAACCCGAAGGCGTCGGCGTACCCGACCAGGCGGGCGACTTCCGAGACGGTGACGGCGGGCCGCTCGGCCAGCAGGTCGGCCGCGAGCGCCATGCGGCGGCGGGTGAGGTAGGTCAGCGGCGGTTCGCCCACCAGGTCGGTGAACCGCTTGGCCAGCGTCGAGCGCGAGACCCCGGCCCGCTCGGCCAGCGCGGCGACCGTCCACGGCGTCGCGGGGTCGTCGTGCAGCAGCCGCAGCGCGGGGCCCGCCACCGGGTCGCGCTGGGCCGTCCACCACGCCGGGGGCTCGCCGCCGGGCCGGTCGAACCACGCGCGCAGGGTGCAGACGAGCATCCAGTCGAGCAGCCGGTCGAGCACGACCTGCTGCCCGGGCGTGTCGGCGGCGACCTCGGCGGCGAGGTGGTCGAGCACGGCGTCCCCGCTGCCGCCGCCGGCGACCCGCAGCACGACGGGCAGGGCGTCCAGCAGCGGACGGCTGACCTCGCCGCCGGCCGGGTAGGCGCCGACGATCAGCGTGGTCGGGCCCGCGCCGTCGTCCCGCCAGCCGCGCCGGTGCCGCGTCCCGCCCAGTTCGGGCGCGGCGCAGTACTCACCGCAGGCGACCGGCTCGGCGCCGGTGCCGAGTTCGTCGACGAAGCGGAAGGAGCGGGGCCCGCGCACGACGACGGTGTCGTAGGCGATCAGCGGCTCGGGTTCGCCGAGTTCGGGGACGATCCAGCCGCCACCGGAGAGGACGGTGCACAGGGTCAGCGGCGCGCCGTCGACGAAGTGCAGGGAGAACGGCGGGGTGAGGGCCGAGCTGCCGAAGAGGGAGCCGTGGGCCCGCACGCCGCGGAAGAGGTCGTCCACGCTCCCGACGTTAGACGATCGGACAGGGATTCCGGCGTTTCACCCATGGGATCGTCCGCACCGAGCCGGTTGAATCGGGGACATGACCGCACTGACTTCCGATGACCTCGAGTTCCTCCGCCGTCCCCTGCACGGGTTCTTGACGGTGGCCGGCGGCCAGCCCCGCCCCGTGTGGTTCGAGGCGGCCGATGACGGCACGATCCAGCTGTTCTCGGAACCGGACGCGCCCAAGGTGCGCCGCGTGCGCCGCGACCCCCGCGCGTCGATGGTGGTCGCGGCCCCGGTGGGGGAGCGGGAGCGCTGGGTGTCGGTCGAGGGCCGGATGGCGGTGGAACCCGACGGCGCGCAGGAGCTGGCCCAGCGCCTCTCGGCCCGGTACTGGGACCTCGACGACCCGGCCCGCGCGGCCGATGCGAAGGCGATCCGGGACATGGACCAGATCAGGCTCGTGCTCCACCCGGAAACCGTGCGCCGCTACGCGTTCTGATGGCCGAGCTCCCGCTCCGGGACCGGGCGGGGAACATGCTGCTCGCGGTGCGGCAGGTCGCCGAAAGCGAACTGCCGCCCGTGTCCGCCTCGTTGGTCGTGGCCCTGGCCTTCGCCGCGGTGGCCGAGTTCGACCTGGCCGAGCCCCGGCGGCGGGAGTTCCTCGCCGTCTACCGGGTCGAGCTCGCCGCGGCGCGGCTCGTCCTGAGCGTGGAGGGACTCGGCTTCCGGTGGTGGCCGCCCCGCGAGCCCGTCGCGGAGCTGGCTGCGCGAGCGACGACGTGAAACGGCCCCGCCCTGGATCGCCAGGGCGGGGCCGGACTTCACCGGGAACTCAGTCCCAGTCGAGGGCGCCGCCCGACTGGTACTCGATCACGCGGGTCTCGAAGAAGTTCTTCTCCTTCTTCAGGTCCATCGCCTCGGACATCCACGGGAACGGGTTCTCGGTCTCGCCGAAGATCGGCTGGAGGCCGATCTGCTGCGCGCGGCGGTCGGTGATGAAGTGCATGTACTGCTCGCACAGCTGCGCCGACAGGCCGAGCATGCCGCGCGGCATCGTGTCGCGCGCGTACTTGACCTCCAGCTCGCACGCCTCCTGCAGCATCCCGCGCACCTCGGCCTGGAACTCCTCGGTCCACAGGTGCGGGTTCTCGATCTTGATCTGGTTGATGCAGTCGATGCCGAAGTTCAGGTGGATCGACTCGTCGCGCAGGATGTACTGGTACTGCTCGGCGATGCCGACCATCTTGTTCCGGCGGCCCAGCGACAGGATCTGCGCGAAGCCGGTGTAGAACCACATGCCCTCGAAGATCACGTAGAACGCCACGAGGTCACGCAGGAACGCCTGGTCGGCCTCCGGCGTGCCGGTCTCGAAGTCCGGGTTCTCCAGGTTCTGCGTGTACTTCAGCGCCCACGCGTCCTTGTCCGAAATGGACGGAACCTCGCGGTACATGTTGAACAGCTCGCCCTCGACCAGGCCGAGGCTCTCGCAGATGTACTGGAAGGTGTGCGTGTGCACGGCCTCCTCGAACGCCTGGCGCAGCAGGTACTGGCGGCACTCGGGGTTGGTGATCTGCCGGTACACCGCGAGCACGATGTTGTTGGCCACCAACGACTCCGCGGTCGCGAAGAAGCCCAGGTTGCGCTTGAGCATCTGCCGCTCGTCCTCGGTGAGGCCGTCCGGCGACTTCCACAGCGCGATGTCGGCCTGCATGGCGACCTCGGTCGGCATCCAGTGGTTGTTGCAGCCGGCCAGGTACTTCTCCCACGCCCACTTGTACTTCATGGGCAGCAGCTGGTTGACGTCGGCGCGCGCGTTGATCATGCGCTTGTCGTCGACGTTGATCCGGGCGGCGCCGACCTCGATCTCCCCGAGGCCGGTCGCGTCCGTCGTCTCCACGTTGGTCATGTTCCAGGGTTCCTTACTGGCAGGCTTCGCAGTCGGGGTCGTCGATGCGGCAGGCGGCGCCTTCGGTGGCCACGAAGTCGACGTCCGGCTCGGGTTTGGGGGCCGGAGCGGGCGTCGGCGCGGGCGCCGGGGCCGGAGCCGGGGCGGCCGCGGCGGGAGCAGGCGTGGCCGAGACGGCGTTCAGCTTGCCGTCGGTGCCGCGCAGGGTGCTCTTCTCCACGTGCGTCGCGGACTGCGCGCGCAGGTAGTACGTGGTCTTGAGGCCCTTGTGCCACGCGTAGCGGTACAGCTGGTCGAGCTTGCGGCCGCTCGGCGCCGCGATGTAGAGGTTCAGCGACTGCGCTTGGTCGATCCACTTCTGGCGCCGCGAACCCGCGTCCACCAGCCACTTCGACTCGATCTCGAACGCCGTCGCGTACAGCGCCTTCAGGTCGTCCGGGACACGGTCGATCTGGCCGAGGCTGCCGTCGAAGTACTTGAGGTCGCTGACCATGACCTCGTCCCACAGCCCGCGCGCCTTGAGCGAACGGACCAGGTGCGGGTTCACCACGGTGAAGTCGCCGGACATGTTCGACTTGACGTACAGGTTCTGGAACAGCGGCTCGATCGACTGGCCGACGCCGCAGATGTTGGAGATCGTCGCGGTCGGCGCGATCGCCATCACGTTGGAGTTGCGCATGCCGACGGTCTTGACCCGCTCGCGCAGCGGCGCCCAGTCCAGCGTGGTCGAAAGGTCGACGTCGAGGTTGTCACCCTGGCGCGCGTCGATGAGCAGCTGCATCGAGTCGATCGGCAGGATGCCCTTGCTCCACAGCGAACCCTCGAACGACTGGTACTGGCCGCGCTCCTCGGCGAGGTCGGTCGACGCCGAGATCGCGTAGTAGGAGATGTGCTCCATGCTCGTGTCGGCGAACTGCACGGCGGCTTCCGACGACAGCGGCAGGCCGAGCTCGAACAGCGCGTCCTGGAAGCCCATCAGCCCCAGCCCGACCGGCCGGTGGCGCAGGTTGGAGCGGCGCGCCTCCGGGATCGTGTAGAAGTTGATGTCGATCACGTTGTCCAGCATGCGGACGGCGGTGCGCACGGTCTTCTCGAGGCGCTTCGTGTCCAGGCCCTCGGGGGTGACGTGCTTGAGCAGGTTGACCGAGCCGAGGTTGCAGACCGCGACCTCTTCGCTGTTGGTGTTCAGCGTGATCTCGGTGCACAGGTTCGACGAGTGCACGACGCCGACGTGCTGCTGCGGCGAGCGCAGGTTGCACGGGTCCTTGAAGGTGATCCACGGGTGGCCGGTCTCGAACAGCATGGTCAGCATGCGGCGCCACAGGTCGACCGCGCGGACGCGGCGGAACACCTTGATCTCGCCGCGCTCGGCCTTCGCCTCGTACTCGCGGTAGCGGGCGGCGAACTCGTTGCCGTACAGGTCGTGCAGGTCCGGCGTCTCGTTCGGCGAGAACAGCGTCCACTGCGCGTCGGCCTCGACGCGGCGGAGGAACTCGTCCGGCACCCAGTTCGCGGTGTTCATGTCGTGGGTGCGGCGGCGGTCGTCACCGGTGTTCTTGCGCAGGTCGAGGAACTCCTCGATGTCGACGTGCCACGTCTCGAGGTACGCGCACGCCGCGCCCTTGCGCTTGCCGCCCTGGTTGACGGCGACGGCGGTGTCGTTGGCGATCTTGAGGAACGGCACGACGCCCTGCGACTGGCCGTTGGTGCCCTTGATGTGCGCGCCGAGGCCGCGGACCGGGGTCCAGTCGTTGCCGAGGCCGCCCGAGTACTTCGCCAGCAGCGCGTTGTTCTTGTAGGCCTGGAAGATGGAGTCCAGGTCGTCGTCCACCGTGGTCAGGAAGCAGGAGGACAGCTGCGGGCGCGTGGTGCCCGAGTTGAACAGCGTCGGCGTCGAGGCCATGAAGTGGAAGCTCGACAGCAGCTCATAAAACTCAATGGCACGAGATTCCCTATTGTCCTCGCGGATGGCGAGACCCATCGCGACACGCATGAAGAACGCCTGCGGCAGCTCGAAGCGGGTGCCGTCGTGGTGCTGGAAGTACCGGTCGTACAGCGTCTGCAGGCCGAGGAAGCCGAAGTCGAGGTCGCGCTCGGGGCGGATCGCGGCGGTGATCTTGTCCAGGTCGAAGCGCTGCAGCTCGCCGTCGACCAGCTCCAGCTCGATCGCGCGGCGCAGGTAGGCGCGGAAGTACGCGGGGTACTCGGCCGCCATCTCGTCCTGGCTGGCCTGACGCGGCTTCTGCGCGAGGTAGCTCAGCGCCTCGCCGCGCAGCTTGTCCAGCAGCAGCCGGGCGGAGACGTAGGAGTAGTTCGGCTCCTGCTCGACCAGCACGCGGGCGGCCATGATCTGGGCCAGGGCGAGCTCGTCGGCGCTGATGCCGTCGTAGAGGTTGCGCTTGGTCTCGGCCAAGACCGGCTCGGCGGTGACGTCGTCCAGGCCGGCGACGGCCTCGCCCACGACGTGGGAAACGCGGGCCCAGTCGAGCGGGCGCAGGACGCCGTCGGTGCCCTTGACGTTCAGCGCGACCTCGGCCGCGGCCGGCTTGGCGGCCTCGCGGGCCTTCGCGCGCTCCTCGCGGTAGAGGACGTAGGCGCGGGCGACCTTGTGGTGCTCGCCGCGCATGAGGGCGAGCTCGACCAGGTCCTGGATCTGCTCGATGTGCAGGGCGGTCTCGGGGCCGGCGTGGCGCAGCAGGGACGCCTCGACCTGCTCGGTCAGCTCGGCGACGACGTGGTGCACGCGGGAGGACGCGGCGGCGTCGCCGCCCTCGACCGCGAGGAACGCCTTGGTCAGCGCGACCGAGATCTTCCCGGCGTCGAACGGCGACACGCTGCCGTCCCGCCGGATGACCCGGATCGCGGTGGGTGAGTCGGCAGCGGAGGGCCGCTGACCGGTTTCGACTGACATGCGTGTCTCCAAGTTTTCGGGCGCGTTCGATCGCCACACGGCCGCATGAGGCCGTGCGCTGCGGTTTCTCCGATGCTGCCCGGCGACCCTCCGCAGCGGTCTCCCCGTCGCTGGGGGCTGCCGGTGTTGAGAGACTACATGTTGGGGTCGGGGTGCGCGCGGGACCCCAGATGGCGTGTCGTGAGTTCACTCTGGCGAGGTGACGTGATCACCCAGAGGTGCTGCTCAGGCCCCGAACCGCAGCTCGGCGCCGGGCAGGGCGAGGCTCAGGAACGGCCGCCGGCCGGCCAGGTAGCCGAGCGGGCCGTGGGCGTTGACCGACCAGTCGGCCGTCGCGAGCCGGGGCCGGATCTTCGCGCCGACGGGCGTCCGGACGTGGCCTTGACGGACGTCGAACCGGGTGGGGAGCGCCAGTGGCGAGCCCGGCCGCGGGGTGAAGGCCGCGGTGGCGATCCAGTCGTCCCCGGTGGCCGCGGTGTAGGTGCGGTCGGTGAACTGCAGGGCGGCGAGGTCCTTCGGGATGGCCCACAGCTCGCGCCCGCCTCTGAGGGAGACCTCGGAGTCGACCCAGATCTGGGTGATCGTGCAGGTGGTCCGCTTCCCGCGCACCGGGACGGCGGCGAGCAGCTCGTGGTAGCTGAGCTGCCCGGGCTCGCGGTAGGCGATCCAGGCGGTGAAGACGGTGGTGTACCCGGCGACGGACAGCGCGCCCGGGTGCACGTCCCGCGCGGGGACCCGCCAGAGCGACAGGTGCGCGTCGGCGACCAGGTGCCAGGGCTGCGGGGGATAGGCGGTCATTTCTCCAGCCAGGGCAGGTAGCCGGGCAGGTCCTTCTCGACGCGCATGCCGAACGACGGCGGCCGCTTCTGCAGGAACGACATGACCCCTTCGACGGCGTCCGGGTTCGCGCCGAGCCCGCCGATCAGCTTCGAGTCCAGTTCGTGCACGGGGAACGGCGACTCGGCGCTCGCCATCCGGTAGAGCAGCTGCCGCGTGACGGCGACCGACACCGGCGCGGTCGTCTCGACGATCTCCCGCGCGAGCTTCCGTGCTTCGCCCACCACGGTTCCGGTGGGAAAAACCTTGTGCACCAGGCCTTTTTCGCGTGCTTCGGCGACATCGAAGACACGCCCGCTGATCATCCAGTCGAGCGCGGTGCCCATCCCGACGAGCCGCGGCAGGAACCAGGCGGACGCGCCTTCGGGGTAGATCCCGCGGCGGGTGAAGACCAGGCCGAACCGCGAGTCTTCGGAGGCGAGCCGGTAGTCACAGGAGAGCGTGATGGTGAGCCCACCGCCGACCGCGGCGCCGTGAAGGGCGGCGATGACGGGCTTGTTCATGGTGAAGATCCGCTTCGAGCACCGCCCGGCGGGCTCCTGCCAGGCCGCGTCCGGGCCGGTCGCCGGATCGAAGTCGAAGCCGCCCTGCGACAGGTCGGCGCCGACGCAGAAGTCCTTGCCGGCCCCGGTCAGGATGACGACGCGGACATCCTCGTCCCGGTCGGCGCGGTCCATCGCGGCCCCGAGCTCGTCGGCCATCCGGATCGTGTAGCCGTTGCGCGCCTCGGGACGGTTCAGGGTCACGGTGGCAACCCGGTCCTCGACGGCGTAGGTGATCTCGGCGTAGTCGGCCATGCGACGAAGCTATTGCAGGCAGGCGCTACTGGCAAGATGTCAATAGTGTGGCCGCGGGGTCGGACGAGCGCCGGGCCGCCGTGGTGCACCGCCGCGACGAGTGCCCGTCCCTCCCGGGCGTAGTTCTTGATGATCTCCATGATCCGGTCTGTCGTCGTTCCGCTATTCGACGATCGCGGCCAGTGCGCGGGAGGGTGGGTCGGAAGTCGCCACGGCCGTCTCGGTGTATTCATCTCGGCCTCGTGCCGCTCCCTTCTCCCTTGTGTCGGCGCTCGAACCTGGCAGGCGTGTGGCCGCAGCGTCGAGGGCGAAACAATCAGGCGTGCTTGATTTTTCTCCGGACCGGTGCCACGCTGGCCACGGACGCAAGGAGGCGGGCGATGGCGGACCTCGGCGTGATCCTCGGGGATCTCGACGCGGAGACACGGACGATCGACGACGTGGTGGCGGCACTGCCCCCGGCCGACTGGGCGCGCGCGACACCCGCCGAAGGGTGGACGATCGCGCACCAGGTCGCCCACCTGGCCTGGACCGACCGCAAGGCGCTGATCGCGGCCGCGCACCCGGAAAACTGGCAGGCCGAGGTCGAAGAGCTCCTCAAAGCCGGCGAGACCTACGTCGACGACGGGGCCGCGGAAGGCGCGCAGCGGCCGCCGCAGGAGATCCTCGAAGACTGGCGGGAGGGCCGTACGCAGCTGGCCGAGGCCCTGAAAGCCGTGCCGGACGGGCAGAAGCTGCCCTGGTACGGGCCGCCGATGAGCGCCGCCTCCATGGCCACCGCGCGGATGATGGAGACCTGGGCGCACGGCCAGGACATCTTCGACGCGCTCGGCCTGACCCGCGAACCCACCGCGCGGCTGTGGCACATTGCCCGCTTCGGCACGCGGACGCGCGACTTCGCCTACAAGGTCAACTCCCTCGCGCCGCCGGCCGAGGAGTTCCGCGTCGAACTCACCGCGCCGGACGGTGAGACCTGGGCGTTCGGGCCCGAGGACGCCGCGCAGAAACTCACCGGCAGCGCGCTCGGCTTCTGCCTCGTCGTCACCCAGCGGCGGCATCCCGCCGACACCGATCTGGTCGCCGACGGCGCCGACGTCGAGGAGTGGCTCAGCGTCGCGCAGGCCTTCGCCGGGCCGCCCGGGAACGGGCGGAAGCCGGGGCAGTTCGCATGACGTATCGCATCGGCAATGCGTCCGGATTTTACGGCGACCGGTTCTCCGCCGTCCGGGAGATGCTCACCGGCGGCCCGCTCGACGTCCTGACTGGCGACTACCTGGCCGAACTGACCATGCTCATCCTCGGCCGCGACCGGATGAAGGACGCTACCCGCGGCTACGCCAAGACCTTCCTCCGCCAGATGGAAGAAAACCTCGGGCTGGCGCAGGAAAAGGGCGTCAAGATCGTCGTCAACGCGGGCGGGCTGAATCCCGCCGGGCTCGCCGATGCGCTCCGGGAGCTCGCCAACAAACTGAGCCTCGACGTCAAGATCGCGCACGTCGAGGGCGATGACCTCGTCCGACGGGCCGACGAGCTGGACCTCGGGAAACCGTTGACCGCCAACGCCTACCTCGGCGCCTGGGGCATCGCCGAATGCCTGAACGCGGGCGCCGACGTCGTCGTCACCGGCCGTGTCACCGACGCCTCCGTCATCGTCGGCCCGGCCGCCGCGCACTACGGCTGGGCCCGCGACGACTTCGGCGCGCTCGCCGGCGCGGTCGCCGCCGGGCACGTCATCGAGTGCGGTGCCCAGGCCACCGGCGGCAACTACGCCTTCTTCACCGAGCACGGCATCGGCGTGCCCGGCTTCCCGATCGCCGAGATCGAGGCCGACGGGTCCAGCGTGATCACCAAGCACCCGGGCACCGGGGGTGTGGTGACCGTCGGCACCGTCACCGCCCAGCTGCTCTACGAAATCACCGGCGCGCGGTACGCCGGACCCGACGTCACCACGCGGTTCGACACGCTGACTCTGACCGAGGACGGGCCGGACCGCGTCCGCATCTCCGGCGTCCGCGGGGAGGCACCGCCGCCGACGCTGAAGGTCGCGCTCAACCGCCTCGGCGGGTTCCGCAACGAAACGACGTTCGTCCTCACCGGACTCGACATCGAGGCGAAAGCCGCCCTCGTGAAAGAACAGCTCGAAGCCTCCCTCAAGGACCGGCCGCCCGCCGACGTCCGCTGGACCCTCGCGCGCACCGACCACGCCGACGCCGACACCGAGCAGACCGCCAGCGCCCTGCTGCACGTCGCCGTCAAGGACGCCGACCCGAAGGTCGCCGGGCGGGCGTTCACCGGCGCCGCCGTCGAACTCGCGCTGGCCAGCTACCCCGGGTTCCACGTCACCGCCCCGCCGTCGGACGCCTCGCCCTACGGCGTCTACACCGCGGCCTATGTGGACGCCGGCCAGGTGCCGCACGTGGCCGTGCTGCCGGACGGTATGCGTGTCGACATAGCGCCCTCGGCGTCCACTCAGGACTTGTCCGAAGTGGATGAACCGGCGCTGCCCGAGCCGCTCGACCACGGCCCGGTGCGGCGGGTCCCGCTGGGGACGATCGCCGGTGCGCGCAGCGGCGACAAGGGCGGCAACGCCAACGTCGGCGTCTGGGTGCGCTCCGAAGAAGCCTGGCGGTGGCTGGTGCACCGGCTGACCGTCGCCGAGTTCAAGCTGCTGCTGCCCGAGACCGCGGGCCTGCCGGTGACGCGTTACCTGCTGCCGAACCTGCGCGCGATGAACTTCGTCGTCGAGGGCATCCTCGGCGAGGGCGTCGCGTCGCAGGCGCGGTTCGACCCGCAGGCCAAGGCCCTCGGCGAGTGGCTGCGGTCGCGGGAGATCGACGTGCCGGAGGTCCTGCTGTGACCGATCCCTTCCGGACGCCCGAACGGGCCGAGCTGCGCAAGACCGTGCGCCGGTTCGTCGAGCAGGAGGTCCTGCCGCACCTCGACGAGTGGGAGCGCGCCGGCGAGCTGCCCCGCGACCTGCACCGGAAGGCCGGTGACCTCGGCCTGCTCGGCGTGGCCTTCCCCGAGGAGATCGGCGGGGGCGACGGCAACTACCTCGACGCGCTGGTCGTCGCCGAGGAGATGCACTACGCGGGCGGCTCCGGCGGGCTGTTCGCCTCGCTGTTCACCTGCGGCATCGCCGTCCCGCACATCGCCGAGGCGGGCGACCCGGTCCAGGTCGAACGCTGGGTGCGGCCCACCCTCGCCGGGGCCAAGATCGGCTCCCTCGCCGTCACCGAACCGGACGGCGGCTCCGACGTCGCCGGGATCCGGACCACCGCCGTCCGCGAGGGCGACGAATACGTCATCAACGGCGCCAAGACGTTCATCACCTCCGGCTGCCGCGCCGACTTCGTGACGACGGTGGTGCGCACCGGCGGCGACGGCGCCCACGGGCTCTCGCTGATCGTCGTCGAACGCGGGACGCCGGGGTTCACCGTGAGCCGCAAGCTCGACAAGATGGGCTGGCTCTGCTCCGACACCGCCGAACTGTCCTACGTGGACGTCCGGGTACCGGTGGAGAACCTGGTGGGCGCCGAGAACAGCGGGTTCGCGCAGGTGGCCACCCAGTTCGTCACCGAACGGCTGTCGCTGGCCGTGCAGGCGTACGCGCACGCCCAGCGGGCCCTCGACCTGACGCTGGACTGGTGCCGGCTGCGCGAGACGTTCGGCCGCCCGCTCATCTCGCGGCAGGTCGTGCAGCACAAGCTCACCGAGATGGCGCGGAAGGTCGACGTCGCCCGCACCTACACCCGGCACGCCGCGATCCGGCACGTCTCGGGCGAGGAAGTCATCGCCGAAGCCTGTTTCGCCAAGAACACCGCCGTCGAGGCCGCCGAATGGGTGGTCAACGAGGCCGTCCAGCTGCACGGCGGCCTCGGCTACATGCGCGAGTCCGAAGTGGAGCGCCACTACCGCGACGTCCGGATCCTCGGCATCGGCGGCGGCACCACCGAGATCCTCACCGGCCTGGCCGCGAAGCGATTGGGATACACGTCGTGACTGCTCTGAGGTCCACAGTGGACACGCGGGCCGCCGAGTTCGGCGCGAACCGCGAGGCGATGCTGGAGAAGCTCGCCGAAATCGACGCCGAGCACGCCAAAGCCGTGGCCGGCGGCGGGGAGAAGTACGTCGAGCGTCACCGCAAGCGCGGCAAGCTGCTTGCCCGCGAGCGGATCGAGCTGCTGCTCGACGAGGACTCGCCGTTCCTGGAGCTGTCGCCGCTGGCGGCCTGGGGAACCGACTACCGCGTCGGCGCCAGCCTGGTGACCGGGATCGGCGTCGTCGAAGGCGTCGAGTGCCTGATCTCGGCCAGCGACCCGACGGTCAAGGGTGGCGCGAGCAACCCGTGGACGACGAAGAAGAGCTTCCGGGCCGCGGACATCGCCGCGCAGAACCGGCTGCCGTCGATCAACCTCGTCGAATCCGGCGGCGCGGACCTGCCCACGCAGAAGGAGATCTTCATCCCGGGCGGCCGGATCTTCCGCGACATCACGCGGGCGTCGGCCGCGGGCTGCCCGACGATCGCGCTGGTCTTCGGCAACTCCACCGCGGGCGGCGCGTACCTGCCGGGCATGTCGGACTACGTCGTGATGGTCAAGGAACGCGCCAAGGTGTTCCTCGGCGGGCCGCCGCTGGTCAAGATGGCGACCGGCGAGGAGTCCGACGACGAGTCGCTCGGCGGCGCCGAGATGCACGCGCGCACCTCGGGCCTGGCCGACTACCTGGCCGTCGACGAGCAGGACGCGATCCGCCTCGGCCGCAACATCGTCAAGCGGCTGAACTGGACCAAGCAGGGGCCGACGCCGAAGCCGGACTACGCCGAGCCGCTGTACGACGCCGAGGACCTGCTCGGCATCGTCCCGACCGACCTGAAGGTGCCGTTCGACCCGCGCGAGGTCATCGCCCGGGTCGTCGACGGCTCCGACTTCGACGAGTTCAAGCCGCTCTACGGGTCGTCGCTCGTCACCGGCTGGGCGAGCATCCACGGCTACCCGGTCGGTGTGCTGGCCAACGCGCAGGGCGTGCTGTTCGGCGAGGAGTCGCAGAAGGCCGCGCAGTTCATCCAGCTGGCCAACCAGATCCACACGCCGCTGGTGTTCCTGCACAACACGACCGGCTACATGGTCGGCAAGGAGTACGAGCAGAGCGGCATCATCAAGCACGGCGCGATGATGATCAACGCCGTGTCGAACTCGAAGGTGCCGCACCTGTCCGTCCTCATGGGAGCTTCCTACGGCGCCGGGCACTACGGGATGTGCGGCCGCGCCTACGATCCCCGGTTCCTGTTCGCGTGGCCGAGCGCGAAGTCCGCGGTGATGGGCCCGGCGCAGCTGGCCGGCGTGCTGTCCATCGTGGCCCGCGCGGCCGCCGAAAGCCGTGGCCAGGAGTACAACGAGGAGCACGACAAGGCCATGCGGGCCATGGTCGAGGGCCAGATCGAGGCCGAGTCGATGCCGATGTTCCTCTCCGGCATGCTCTACGACGACGGCATCATCGACCCGCGCGACACCCGCACCGTGCTGGGGCTGAGCCTGTCCGCGATCCACAATGGACCAGTGAAGGGCGCCGAGGGCTTCGGCGTCTTCCGGATGTGAGCGAGCGATGATCCAGAACCTGCTGGTCGCCAACCGCGGCGAGATCGCCCGCCGCGTCTTCCGCACCTGCCGCGACGCCGGCATCGGCACGGTCGCGGTGTTCTCCGACGCCGATGCCGCTGCGCCGCACGTCCTCGAGGCCGACGCGGCCGTCCGGCTGCCCGGCAACGCGCCGAGCGAGACGTACCTGCGGGCCGGGCTGCTGGTCAAGGCGGCGGCCGAGACCGGCGCCGACGCCGTCCACCCCGGCTACGGCTTCCTGTCCGAGAACGCCGCGTTCGCCCGTGCCGTCCTCGACGCCGGGTTGACGTGGGTCGGGCCACCGCCGGAAGCCATCGAGACCATGGGCTCCAAAGTGGAGTCCAAGCGGCTGATGGCCGCGGCCGGGGTGCCCGTGCTGTCCGAACTGGACCCGGACTCGGTCACCGAAGCCGACCTGCCGCTGCTGGTCAAGGCGTCCGCCGGCGGGGGCGGCCGCGGGATGCGCGTGGTCCGCTCGCTCGGCGAGCTGGCCGAGGCGGTGGAAGGCGCGAGCGCCGAGGCCGGGTCCGCGTTCGGCGACCCGACCGTCTTCTGCGAGCGGTACCTGGAGACCGGGCGGCACATCGAGGTGCAGGTGCTCGCCGATGCCCACGGCACGGTGTGGGCGGTGGGGGAGCGGGAGTGCTCGATCCAGCGCCGGCACCAGAAGGTCGTCGAGGAAGCGCCGTCGCCGTTCGTCGACGCGGCCATGCGCGAGGAGCTGTTCGACGCCGCGCGCAAGGCCGCGAAGGCGATCGACTACGTCGGTGCGGGCACGGTCGAGTTCCTCGCCGGGCCCGACGGCCGCTTCTACTTCCTCGAGATGAACACCCGGCTGCAGGTCGAGCACCCGGTCACCGAGAACGTCACCGGCCTCGACCTCGTCGCCCTGCAGCTGCGGGTCGCCGAGGGCGAGCGGCTCCCGGCCGACCCGCCGCCGACCGTCGGCCACTCCATCGAGGTCCGGCTCTACGCCGAAGACCCGGCAGCCGGGTGGCAGCCGCAGAGCGGGACGCTGCACACGTTCGAAGTGCCCGACGTCGACCGGACGTTCACCGAAGGCGCCGGGCTGAGGCTCGACTCCGGGTTCGAGACCGGCTCGGTGGTGGGCGTCCACTACGACCCGATGCTCGCCAAGGTGATCACCTGGGCCCCGACCCGCGCCGAGGCGGCCCGGCGGCTCGCGAAAGCGCTGGCGGCGGCGAAGATCCACGGTGTCGTCACCAACCGCGACCTCCTGGTGAACATCCTGCGCCACGAGGCGTTCCTGGCCGGGGAGACTGACACGGCGTTCTTCGACCGCCACGGCCTCGACACCCTCGCCGCGCCGCTGGCCACACCCGACACCGAACGGCTCTCCGCCCTCGCCGCGGCCCTCTCCGACGCGGCGGGCAACCGTGCGCGCGCCACTACGCAGGGCCGGTTGCCCAGCGGCTGGCGCAACGTCCGCTCGGCCGGGCAGCGCAAGGTCTTCACCGTCGCCGACCGCGAGTACGAGGTCGTCTACTCGCTGACCCGGGACGGCCTGCGCGCCGATGGCTTCGAGACCGGGTTGGTCAGCGCCGAGCCGGGCCGGGTGGTCCTGGACGTGGCCGGTGTGCGGCGCGCGTTCGACGTCGCCCGCCACGATGGCGTGTCCTATGTGGACTCCACGCTCGGGTCGGTCGCGCTCACGGCGGCGCCGCGGTTCGCCGACCCGGACGCTGCGCTGGCTGCCGGGTCGCTGGTCGCGCCGATGCCGGGCACGGTCGTGCGGCTCGCCGTGCAGGCCGGGGACCCGGTCAAGGCGGGCGACCCGCTGTTGTGGCTCGAAGCGATGAAGATGGAACACCGGATCGCCGCGCCCGCCGACGGCGTGGTGGCGGAACTGCCGGTGACAGTGGGACAGCAGGTCGAAGTGGGCACGATCCTCGCCGTCGTCGGAGACGCGCAATCGGACACCGTGGTGGGAGAAGCAGAATGAACGCGATGAACTTCGTCGAGCCGGAGGAGCGGATCGCGCTTCGCAAGGCCGTCGCCGAGCTGGGCGCCAAGTACGGGCACGAGTACTACGCCCGCAAAGCTCGTGCGGACGAGAAGACGCACGAACTCTGGGACGAGGCCGGGCGCCTGGGCTACCTCGGGGTCAACATCCCCGAGGAGTACGGCGGCGGGGGCGCGGGCATCGCCGACCTCGCCGCGGTGCTCGAAGAACTCGCCGCCGCGGGGTCGCCGTTGCTGCTCATGGTCGTTTCGCCGGCCATCTGCGGCACCGTGATCTCCCGGTTCGGCACCGACGAGCAGAAGAAGCAGTGGCTGCCGGGCATCGCCGACGGCACCAAGCGGATGGTCTTCGCGATCACCGAGCCGGACGCCGGGTCGAACTCGCACAAGATCACCACCACCGCGCGCCGCGACGCCGGCGGGTGGGTCCTCAACGGACGCAAGGTCTACATCTCCGGGGTGGACGAGGCGGACGCCGTGCTCGTCGTCGGCCGCACCGAGGACTCGAAGACCGGTCGGCTCAAGCCCGCGCTGTTCATCCTCCCGACCGGCACCGCGGGCTTCGAGTACACGAAGATCCCGATGGACATCGTCGCGCCGGAGAACCAGTTCTCGCTGTTCCTCGACGACGTCCACCTGCCCGCCGAGGCGCTGGTCGGCGAGGAGGACGCGGCGATCGCGCAGCTGTTCGCCGGTCTCAACCCGGAACGCATCATGGGCGCGTCGTTCTCCCTCGGCATCGCCAGGTACGCGCTGGCCAAGGCCGTCGGCTACGCCAACGAGCGGCAGGTCTGGGGCGCCTCGATCGGCACCCACCAGGGCCTCGCGCACCCGCTGGCCGAGATCAAGATCGAGCTGGAGCTCGCGAAGCTGATGACGCAGAAGGCGGCGTCGCTCTACGACTCCGGCGACGACTTCGGCGCGGGGGAGTCGGCCAACATGGCGAAGTACGCCGCCGCCGAGGTCGCCATCCGGGCCACCGACCAGGCCGTGCAGACCCACGGCGGCAACGGCCTGGCGACCGAGTACGGTCTCGGCACGCTGGTGACGGCGGTGCGGCTGGGCCGGATCGCGCCGGTCAGCCGCGAGATGGTGCTCAACTTCGTCGGCCAGCACAGTCTCGGCCTCCCGAAGTCCTACTAGGGCCTGTATCGAAGTTGTCTTCGGCAGGTTGAGCTGGAGTTGACCGTGTTGGGCGTGTCGGCGGCTGAAATGGGTGAGGTCTCCGGTATTTGGTTCGTCGACCAAGAAGAACCTGAACACCGGAGACCTCGTGGACACCCTAGCGGTGGCGGGGCGGTTCGACCTGACCGACGCTCAGTGGGCAGCGCTGGAGCCGTTGCTGCCCGAGCCGAAGCGGCCTGGGCGACCGTCGTTGTGGAGCAGACGGCAGCTGATCGACGGGATCCGGTGGCGGGGACGCACCGGGGCGCCGTGGCGGGACGTGCCTGAGAGATATGGGTCCTGGTCAGCGGCGTATGGGCTGTTCCGGCGGTGGCAGCGGGCTGGTGTCTGGCAGCGGATTCTGACCGCGTTGCAGGCTCTGGCCGAAGCCAAGGGGCGGATCACGTGGGATGTCAGTGTGGATTCCACGATCGCGCGGGCTCATCAGCATGCCGCGGGTGCGCGGAAAAGGGGGATCTGCAGGCCGAGCCGCCGGGCGGGGTCACCGTCGAGCCAGCGGATCACGCGTTGGGGCGGTCCCGGGGTGGGTGGACCACGAAGCTGCATCTGGGCTGTGAGCAGGGGCAGAAGCCGTTGTCGATCGTGCTGACCGCCGGGCAGCGTGGCGATAGCCCGCAGTTCATTCCCGTCTTGGCCGGGATCCGGGTGCCCCGGCTGTCCGGTGGTGGGCGGCCGCGGACGCGTCCGGACCGGGTGCTGGCGGACAAGGCCTACACCTCCAAGGCCAACCGGGCCCACCTGCGCAAACGTGGGATCAAAGCGACGATCCCGAGCAAGGCCGACCAGGATGCGCATCGCAAGGCCAAGGGGTCCAAGGGCGGCCGGCCACCGTCCTTCGACCCCGAAACCTACAAACAGCGTCACGCTGTGGAGTGCGGCATCAACCGGCTCAAACGCCACCGTGGGGTAGCTACCCGATACGACAAGCTCGCTGTCCGCTACGAAGCCACCGTCCACATCGCCGCCATCGACGAATGGCTCTGACCGACTTCGATACAGGCCCTAGGAGGGTCGCTGTGTCCACTTTGGCGGGAAAGACGATCCTGATGTCCGGCGGCAGCCGCGGTATCGGCGAGGCGATCGCGCTGCGGGCGGCCGCCGACGGCGCGAACGTCGCACTGCTGGCCAAGACCGCCGAACCGCACCCGAAGCTGCCCGGCACGATCTACACGGCCGCGGAGGCGATCGAGAAGGCGGGCGGGCACGCGCTGCCGATCCTCGGCGACGTCCGCGACGACGACGGCGTGGCCGCGGCGGTGGCGAAGACCGTCGAGCAGTTCGGCGGGATCGATGTCGTGGTGAACAACGCGAGCGCGATCGACCTGACGCCGACCGAGCAGGTCAGCATGAAGCGCTACGACCTGATGCAGGACATCAACGCCCGCGGCACGTTCCTGCTGTCCAAGCTGGCCATTCCGCACCTGCGCGCGGCGGCGAACCCGCACGTCCTGACGCTGTCGCCGCCGATCAGCCTCGACGAGAAGTGGTTCACCGCCGGCCACCTCGCCTACAGCATCGCCAAGTACTCGATGAGCCTGGTGACCGTCGGGCTCGCGGCGGAGCTCCGCGGCGACGGGATCGCGGCGAACTCGCTGTGGCCGCGCACGACGATCGACACCGCGGCGATCCGCAACGTCGTCGGCGCGGAACTGGCTTCGCGCAGCCGGACGCCGGAGATCATGGCCGACGCGGCCCACGTGATCCTGACCAGGCCGAGCCGGGAAACCACCGGCAACTTCTTCCTCGACGATGAGGTCCTGCGCGCGGCCGGCGTCACGGACTTCGCGAAGTACCGCGTCGGCGGCACCGAGGAGGACCTCCAGCTCGACTTCTGGGTGGACCCGGCTTGACCGGCATCCGCGAACCCCAGCAGGAACGCAGCCGCACCACGCGGCGGCGGCTGGTCGAGGCCGCGCTCGACAGCTTCGGCGAGCGCGGCTGGCACGGCGTCACGGTGGCCGGGATCGCCGAGCGCGCCGGCGTCTCCCGCGGCGCGGCCCAGCACCACTTCCCGGCCCGCGAGGACCTCGTGGTGGCGGCGGTCGACCTGCTCGGCGAGGCCCAGATCGACGAGCTGCGAGCCCAGGCGGCCGGCCTCCCGGACGGCGCGTCCCGCATCGAGCGCGTCGTGGAGATGGTGCTGAACCTCTACACGGGCCCGCTGTTCCGCGCGGCCCTCCAGCTGTGGTCGGTGGCGGCGACCGACGACGCCCTCCGCGACGTGCTGGTGCCCCTGGAGGCCAGGGTCGGCCGCGAGGCGCACCGCGTGACGGTGGAGCTCCTCGGCGTCGACGAGTCCCGGCCGGGGGTCCGCGAGCTGGTCCAGGCCACCCTGGACCTGGCCCGGGGCCTGGGCTTGGCGAACCTCCTGACGGACGACACCCGACGGCGGCGCCAGATCGTGCGCGAGTGGGCGCGGACCCTGGAGCTGCGGCTGGCCTGAGTCAGGTTCCGAGACCGGACGGAACCTCACCCGCGTCCCAAGCGTCATAGTGCCGTAAGTAACACAATCGGCCCAACGGGCGAATAACCCGTTGTAGTGGCGAAGAGAAAGGCAAGTCCGGTGTCCGGTTCAGGAGTCGAGCTCACCCACCGCGCGATGGCCATGCTGAAGGCGGTGGCCGCGGGTCGTGCGCAGATGTCGTGCAGCTGCGAGCCCGACCTCTTCATCGACGGATTCGCCTGTTGCGATCAGATGACCGCGCACGCGCTCGCCCACGGCGGCTACCTCCGTCCCGCCGTCGAAGGCGCCACCGGCCGGGTCGACGCCGAGCTGACCGAGGCAGGCCGCGCCGCGCTGGCGATCACCGTCGCCGCCTGAGCTGCCCGGGCGGCGTCACGCACGGTCGTGAAGTCGCTCACCTGTTCGATATCTTCGGGGTCGGGGGACCTGGCAGGCTTACCCCATGCACCCACCACCGGCGGACGACGAGGCCACGGTCTTCCTCCCGAGCGAGCTGCGGGGGCCGCACTGGCCGACCCGTGACCTCGACGTCTCCCGGCGGCCCTACGACGAGTTCGCGGGCCAGATCGTCGCGCGGCCGCCCGCTTCGCCGGTCAGCGCCGGGCGCGGGGAAGGCGCCGGCTCGTCGCTGGCCCGCTCCAGCGGCCGGATGGCCGTTGCCTCGGCCGTCAGCCGGGTCACCGGGTTCGTCGCGAAGCTGCTGCTCGCCGCCGTGGTCGGGGCCGGGGTCGTCAACGACTCCTTCACCGTCGCGAACACGTTGCCCAACATCGTGTTCGAACTGCTCTTCGGCGGCGTCCTGGCCAGTGTCGTGGTGCCGCTGCTGGTCCGCTCCCACGACGACCCGGACGGCGGCCGCGCCTACACGCAGCGGCTGATCACGATGGCGCTGGTGCTGCTCGTGGTCGGCACGGCCGTCGCGGTGGCGATCGCCCCGCTGTTCACCGCGCTCTACGTCGACAAATCGTCTCCGACGGCGAACCCGGCGCTGACCACCGCGCTGGCGTACCTGCTGCTGCCGCAGATCCTGTTCTACGGCCTGTTCGCGCTGCTCTCGGCCATCCTCAACGCGCAGAACGTCTTCGGCCCGCCGGCCTGGGCGCCGGTGCTGAACAACGTCGTCGTCACCGGCACGCTCGTCGTGTTCGCCGTCGTGCCGGGGGAGCTGACCCTCGACCCGGTCCGCATGAGCGACCCGAAGCTGCTCGTGCTCGGCCTCGGTACCACGCTCGGCATCGTCGCGCAGGCCGTCGTGCTCATCCCGGCGTTGCTGCGCACCGGGTTCCGGTTCCGCTGGCGCTGGGGCTTCGACCCGCGGATCAAGGAGTTCGGCGGGCTCGCCGCGTGGATCCTCGGCTACGTCGTCGTCAGCCACGTCGGCTTCGTCGTCACGACGAGGGTGCTGACCGGCGGCAACAGCGGCGGCGTCACGGCGTACAGCTACGCGTCCCTGCTTTTCCAGCTCCCGTACGGCATCCTCGGCGTTTCGCTGCTGACGGCGCTGATGCCGCGGATGAGCCGCGCCGCCGCGGACGGCGACACGGTCTCGCTCGTCGGCGACCTTTCGCTCGCTTCCCGCATGTCCACGGTGCTGTTCGTGCCGATTTCGGCGGTGCTGGCCGTGGTCGGCACGCCGATCGGCATCGCGATCTTCACCTGGGGCCGCGGCACCCTCGACGACGCCGAGCGGCTCGGCCAGACCCTGGCCGTTTCGGCGGTCGGGCTGCTGCCGTTCGCGCTGGTGATGCTGCAGTTGCGGGTGTTCTACGCGATGAAGGACGCCCGCACGCCGACGCTGATCATGCTCGTGATGACGGCGGTGAAGATCCCGCTGCTGCTGGCCTGCCGCGGCCTGCTCGACGGCGAGCACGTGGTCTACGGCGTCATGCTGGTCAACGGCGCCGGCTTCGTGGTCGGCGCCGTCCTCGGCCAGGTCTGGCTGTGGGTCCGGCTCGGGCACCTGCGCAGCAAGCGGTCCCTGCGGGTCGGCCTGATCACGCTGTCGGTGAGCGCACTCGGCGTGGTGGCGGCGGTGCTGGCGGGCCACGCGGTCCCGTCGTCCCTCGGCGTGATCCCGGCAGCGTGGATCAAGCTGCCGGTGCAGGGGCTGCTCGGGATGGCCGTGCCGTTCGGGTTGCTGGCGCTGCTGAAGCTGCCGGAGTTCACCCCGGTGACGCGGCGGGTGGCCGGCCTGCGGAGGCGGTTCGCGGCTCGTTGAGGTTGGGGGCTGTGGTCTGGTTGCGGGTTGGCGGGCGGTTGCCGGGGCGGGGGCTGGCGTTGCTGAGGCTGCCGGAGTTCGCGGCGGGTTGCGGCGGCTGGCGCTGCTGAAGCTGCCGGAGTTCGCCCCGGTGACGCGGCGGGTGGCCGGCCTGCGGAGGCGGTTCGCGGCTCGTTGACGGCTACGGCCGGGAACGCGATCCGGTTGTCTCGAAACGATAACGAGACCGCTGCGATCAGCGCGTTTACAATTGCCGCAAGGGTTTCTACTATCCACCGGGATCATGCGGCCGCGGGCGAGCGCGGTGGCGGGGGTATCAGGTGGAGGTCGTGCATGACGCGCAGTGCGCGCAGGCGACGGGACCGGGTCACGGTCGACGAACTGCTCAGACAGACCGGCGCGCGGCCGCGCAAGCCCGGGTCGCGCGCCGCCGAACTGGCCGCGCGTCGCGACGTCGAGCCGGCAGCCGGGCCGAGCGGGGCGGCGCGGATGGCGCTCGCCTCCGCGGTGATCGTCGTGCTGGGCGGGCTCGTGCTCGTGCTGGCGACGCGGCCGGATCCCGTGCCCGGTTCCACGCAGTTCCCGCAGCTGCAGCCGGCGACCGCCGTGCCGTCGTCGACCGTGGTGGCCGCGCCGACGCAGACCAGCACGCCGTCGCCGGTGGTGATGCACGCCCGCAAGACGCCGACACCCACCCCGACGGTGACGATCGAACTGCCGCCGCCGCCCCCGCCGCCGTCGACCACGAAGCCGTCCTACGACTGGAACCCGTACCAGTGCAACCCCTACTACTGCGGTGGCTGGCGGCGCTGACCCGCGAAGGCCCCCTCACCGACCCCGATGCCGGTGAGAGGGCCCCCGACAGCTCCACTACGGGTTCGTGGCGTCAGCCGGTGTAACCGGCGACGATCTTGGTGAACGCGTACTTGTCCTGGGTGATGCCGCTGCACTCACCGCCACCGCTGCAGTCGCGGTTGGTGGCCCAGAACGTCAAGCGGGCCAGGTGGTGGCTCGCCGCGTAGCTGCGGATGGAGTTGAAGTTCGCCACCGTGACGGTCTCGCCCGCGTTGTCGGTCTTGCCGTTCATCGAGGAGAGGCCGCTGTGCCGGTAGGCGGTGTCGTCGTTCCAGCCGAACGTGGTCTTGAGCTGGTTCTTCAGGCCGTCGACCGCCGACTTCGTCATGGCGGCCATGTCACCGCCGTTCGAGAAGTCGAACGGCATGACCGACCAGACGTCGACGCCCGCGCCGATCGCCTTGGCCTGGTTGATCAGGCGCTTGCCCCACGTGTCCGGGCCGGTCGTGGTGGTGCCGATCGTGATCACCACGCGCAGGTTCGGGTTCTTCTGCTTGGTCAGCTTGACCGCGTTGAGGATGCGGTCCTGGACCGTGGCGTTCTGGAACTCGTCGGTGTTCTCGATGTCGAGGTCGATCGCCTTGAGCGCGTAGGCGTCGATCACCTTCTGGTACGCGCCCGCCAGCGCCGAGGCCGACGTGCACTTCGAGCCCAGCTTCGTGCCGGACCAGCCGCCGAAGGACGGGATCACGTCCCCGCCGGCGTTGCGGATGTTCTGGATCATCGTCTTGTCGGAGCCGGTCAGCGACCGGCTGCCGTCCCACTTGGGGTTGCAGGTCCCGTCGGACAGGACGAAGGCCAGGGTAAACGCTTTCACGCCGGTGGCGGACATCGCCGCGGTCGGGCTGGTCTGCCCGCCCCACTGGTACAGGTAGGGCGAGGCGAGCACGGGGTCGACCGCGGCCATGGCCTGCGGGGCGAGGCCGACGGCGGTGGCCAGGGCGGCCGAAGCCGCGGCCGCGAGGGTGAGGAGACGGCGCACTGTTTGCATGGAAGTCCTCCGGAAACGCAGGGTGGAGCACCTCCGGTTTGAGGCGGCGGGATCAACCCGGGAGGAGCGCGGTGTGCCATCACACAGTGGACTGGACCAATGTTGTGTGTCAACCCTCCGGCGGTCGGAAAATGACCCACGGGCCGCCGATGTGAAATTCCCCTGAAGGCGGATCGACACGGGCCCGCATTCCGGCTACTTTGCCGAAATGGTGGGGGATTCCACGGTCGCCGCCGGCGGGGGACGCCGCCCGGGCCGGTTCCTGTCCGCCCTCGTCCTGCAGCACCGGTCCCCGCGGCAGTGGGCGCTGTGGCGGCTGCCGCGCCGCGGCCAGGTCTGGTACTTCGTCGGGGTCGACGTCCTCGCCGTCACCGCCGTCGTGCTCGCCGCCGTCCGCTTCCCGCCGCTGGCCGCGATGCTGACCCCGTTCGCGCTGCTCGCGGCCGGGATGCTGGTGTCGGCGGAACTCGCGCGGCCGGTCGAACGCCACCGCGAGGACACCCTCCTCGGCCCCGGCGTCGACACGCCGTGGATCTTCGCCGGGGTGCTCGTGCTCCGGCCGGGGCTCGCCGTCGCGCTGGTCGTGCTCTCCGCACTGCACCAGTGGTTCCGGGTCCGCAGAAAACCCGTGCACCGGCAGGTGTTCGGCGCCGCGGCGACGGCGCTGGCCGGTCTCTCCGCCGGCGCGTTCCTCACCGCGACCGGTGTCCGCCCGCTCGGCGACGTCCTCGGCGCCCGGACCGTCCTCCTGCTCACCGCCGCCGGGCTGGTGTTCCTCGCGGTGAACGCCGCGCTCGTGACCGGCGCCGACGGGCCCCGCCGTCCGCGCGAAGCCGCGCCGGGGCACGCCTTCGACGCCGCGATGACGGCGTTCGGCCTCCCGCTGGCCTGGGCCGTCGTCGCCGCGCCGCTGCTGGTCCCGCTGCTGGCCGGGGCCACGGTCGTCTTGCACCGCGGCGGGCTGGGCGCCGGCCGCCGCGACCACGTCACCCTCGATCCCGGCACCGGCGTGCTGACGGCCGCGTCCTGGCGCGGCGCCGCCGAAGCCCGCCTGGACCGGCTCGGCGGCCACGGCCCCGGCCCGGCGGTGCTGCTGCTCGACCTCGACCACTTCCGCCTGCTCAACGACCGCTACGGCGGCCGCATCGGCGACGCCGTCCTGCGCGCGGTCGCCGGCACCCTGCGCGACGAGGTCCGCGCCGCCGACCTGGTGGGCCGTTCGGGCGGCGAGGAGTTCGCGGTGCTGCTGCCCGGCACGGGCCGGTTCGACGCGATGGCGATCGCCGAGCGCATCCGGCTCCGCATCGGCTCGACGCTGGTCGCGCTGAAGGCCTCGGGCGACGGCCCGCAGTTCGTCGGGGTGACGGTGTCGATCGGCGTGGCGGACTGCGCGGCCGACGGCGTGCTCGCGGACGCGCTGCTGGCCGCGGAACAGGCGTTGCTGCGGGCGAAGGCGGCGGGCCGGAACCGGACGGTCTGCGCCGAACCGGACGTCAGCTCATCGTGATCGCGTCGAGCTTTTCCTTGAGGTACTGCGAAGCGATCACCTCGGGGTAGGTCCGCGTCCCCAGCGGCGGCGCCAGTGACGTGATCCGCGCGTCGTGGTCGGTTTCGTAGAAGAAGATCAACGACACCAGGTCCTCGTCCGGGGCCGTCGCCGGCGGGGGCAGGACGCGGTGACGGGTGGACCGCCAGCGGTCGCCCGTCCAGCGGGCCATCAGGTCGCCGATGTTCACCGTGAACGCCTCCGGGTGGAACGGGGCGTCCTCCCACTCGCCGTCCGCCGTGCAGACCTGCAGGCCGCCGAGCCCGGCCTGGCGGTCGAGGACCGTCACCGTGCCGAAGTCGGTGTGCGGGCCGATCCGGTACTGGTCCGGCGCCGGCGGGCCGACGTGCGTCATCGGCGGGTACCAGTTGATGTTGAACGTGTACGTCGGGTGGCCGGTGTGCCGGGTGAAGTGGCTCTGGGCGAGGCCGAGCGCCGCGGCGAAGATCTCCAGCAGGTGGTCCGAGAGCGCCCGCATCCGGCGCATGTACTCCGTCGCCGTCTCGGCGAGGCCGGGCACCTCGTGCGGCCAGACGTTGGGCTGGAACCAGAACCCGTCGACCTCGGCGACGCCGGTCCGGGTGTCCGCGCCCGCCGAGTACGACTCCTTGAGGTCCGGTGGCGTCTCGGTGCCCTCGGCGTAGCCGTTGGCCTCGACGCCCGGCGGCAGCCAGCCGCGGCCGCCGACCGTGACGGCGTAGCGCTGCTTGACGTCCTCGGGCAGCGCGAAGAACTCCCGCGCCAGCTCGCGCGTCCGGTGGCGCAGGTCGTCCGGGACGCCGTGCCCGGTGACCAGCAGGAAGCCGGACTCCCGCAGCGCGCGGTCGATCCGGCCCGCCACTTCGGCCCGGCCCTCGGAAGTGCCCGCGAACCACGGCGAAAGGTCCACGAGCGGAACGGATGACGGCATACCGGCTCCTGAAGGCTGCTTTTCGGTCAAACACTGTCCTGTTCGGACTTCTCGACCCCGATGTCCTCGAACCACAGGTCCGGGCGCGCGGCGATGAACTCCGTCATCAGCGCGGTGCAGCCGGGATCGCCGAGCAGGGTGATCTCCACGCCGAGCCCGGCGAGCCAGTCGTGACCGCCGTGGAACGTCTCGGCCTCACCGATGACGACGCGCCCGATACCGAACTGACGGACGAGCCCGGAGCAGTACCAGCACGGCGAGAGCGTGGTGACCATGATGGTGTCGCGGTAGTGCGGGCGGCGGCCGGCGTTGCGGAACGCCGCGGTCTCGGCGTGCATCGACGGGTCGCCGTCCTGCACCCGCCGGTTGTGCCCGCGGCCCAGCAGCGTGCCCGCGGTGTCGAACAGCGCGGCGCCGATCGGCACGCCCCCTTCGGCCTTGCCCAGTTCGGCTTCTTCGCGGGCGACGGCGAGCAGCGCGTGCGGATCGATCGGCATGCGTCACTCTTTCCGCCCGGGGCGGTGCCTGGCAAGTGTTTGACCACCCGGCTGCCCGATCCGGCGGATCGCGGACTGTTTCTGTCCTCGATGTCTGGCACACTGCGTGCCATGTACGGCACCGCGGAACGCCTGCTCAGGCTGCTCTCGCTCCTGCAGGCACGCCGGGACTGGCCGGGCGCCGACCTCGCGACGCGGCTCGAGGTCGACGTCCGCACGATCCGCCGCGACGTCGAGCGGCTGCGGTCACTGGGCTACCCGGTGCACGCGACCCCGGGCGTGGCCGGCGGCTACCGGCTCGGCGCGGGGGCGGCGCTGCCCCCGCTGCTGCTGGACGACGACGAAGCCGTGGCCGTCGCGGTCGGCCTGCGCACGGCGGCGAGCGGCACGGTCGGCGGCATGGTCGGTGGTATCGAGGAGACGTCGGTGCGCGCGCTGGCGAAGCTGGAGCAGGTGCTGCCGGCCCGCCTGCGCTCCCGGGTCGGCGCCCTCCAGGCGGCGACGGTGGCCCTGCCCGGCGCCGGCCCGACGGTGGACGCCGAGGTGCTGACGGTGCTCGCCACGGCCTGCCGCGACCAGGAGCGGCTGCGGTTCGGCTACGCCGGCTCCTCCGGCGCGGCGACGGACCGGTCGGTCGAGCCGCTGCGGCTGGTGTGCACGGGACGCCGCTGGTACCTGGTCGCCTTCGACCTCGACCGCGCGGCCTGGCGCACGTTCCGGGCCGACCGGATCGACGGAGTGCCGGTGCCGGGCTTCCGGTTCACCCCGCGCGAACCACCGGCGGCGGACCTCGCGGAGTACGTCGCCCGCCAGATCTCGACCGAGGTGTACCCACACCGGCTGGTGCTGCGGGTGGCCGCCCCGGCCACCGCGCTGGCCCACCGCATCCCGCCGACGGCGGGGGTGGTGGAGGAGGTGGACGAGCACAGCTGCCTGCTGCGCACGGGTGCGAGCAACCTGGATGCGGTGCCGTATTACCTGGCCCAGCTGGGGTACGACTTCGTGGTCGAGGAGGCGCCGCCGGGTCTGGTCGAGCGGTTGCGGGAGGTGGCGGAGCGGTTCGCCCGCGCGGTCGGCTGACCTGGCTCAAGCGCCCCAATGTGGCGTTGGTTGCGTCAGACGCACCGAACGCCACATTGGGTGCGTTGGATGCACCGAACGCCACATTGGGGCGCTGGGAGCTAGCTCGATTTGAGCCGCACCCGGTCGCTCTCGCCGTCGCTCAGGAAGGCGGCCAGCGCACTTCCTTCGGTGGTCACCTCGCCGCGTTCGGCCTTCGTGAGGGGGCGCAGCGGCCGCACTGTCACGGCGTTCTCCTCGACCGTCCACGTCGCCGCCACCCGGCCGTCGAGCAGGAGCACGCGCTCGCCCGCCACGGACAGCCCGCGGTGGGCGTCGTCGATGATGCGGGACCGGTCGTCGTAGCCGAGGATCGCGTTGTCGAACGCGGGCAGGAACCGGGCCGGCGCCGGGGTGTCCGGGTCGGGGCGCGGCGCGTCGGGCAGGTCGAGCAGCTCGCGGCCGCGCTCGTCGCGGAAGACCACCAGCTCGTCGCGCACGGCCTTGACCGCGGCCGGCAGCCCGGTCAGGCCGGACCACGCGCGCAGGTCCGCCGTGGCCGCCGGGCCGAACGCCGCCAGGTAGCGGCGGACCAGCGTCCGGCCGACGCCGTCGTCCGGGTCGAGCGGGTCGGCGTCGCGGCCCAGCCACGCGGCCAGGGGTAGGTTCTTCACCCCCGCCTTGGTGCGCCACAGCCCGCGCGGCGGCAGCTGCACCGACGGGATCAGCGCCGCGACCAGCAGCTCGCCGAGCGGGCGCGGGCCCGCGTCGGGCCACCGGTCGGCGACCGCCCGCGCGAGCTCGCCCATCGAGCGGGGCTCGCCGTCGGCCAGCACCGCCCGGCCGGCCGCGGCGAGCTCGGCCGGGTCCACCGCTGCCAGCTCGCGCCGGTAGGTGGTGACCACCCGCTGCCGCAGCATCCCGTCGAACCGGCTCCGCCACGCCAGGACGTCGTCGGCGGCGAGCAGGTGGACGGTGCGGCGCATGAGGTGGGTCCGCACGACCCGCCGTCCGGTCAGCAGCGTGTCCAGCGCGGCCGGGTCGAACGCGCGCAGCCGCGACCACAGCCCGGTGAACGGCTCCTGCGGCTCTTGCGCCTGCAGGCCGCCGAGGTGGGTGACGGCGTCGAGCACGGGCAGCTCGGCGCGGTCGAGCAGCAGCTGCCGGGCGAGGGCGGCGCGGTTGAGGGCCCGCGAGTCCAGGACGGGGTGCACCAGGCCACCTTGCCGCAGATAGCGGTCAGGGTGTGTCCGCTACTCCGAGCATGCGCAGGACAAGGCCGCCGTACTCCTTGCCGAGGGCGGCCGGCGTCTGGCGGCTGCGCTCGCTGTACCACCGGGCGACGTCGACACCGAGCGAGAGCACCGCCCGCGCGGCGACGTGCGGATCGGACACGGTGAACACGCCGCCGTCGACGCCCTCGGCGATGACTTCCCGCACGATCCGCTCGATCCGGCGCCGCAGCGCGGCGACCACCTCGAACTCCTGCTCGGGCAGCGCCTGCAGCTCGTACTGGACAACCCGCGCCACGGTGTGGCGCCGCGCGTGCCAGGCCACGAAGTCCTCGACGATCAGCCGGATCCGCTCGACGGGGTCGGCTTCCTTGGCGACGACGTTCTCGACCAGCGCGAGGGTCTGCTCGTGGCCGTACCGGCTGATGGCGAACAGCAGCGCGGCCTTCGAGGGAAAGTGCACGTAGAGCGCGGCGGGCGACATCCCCGCGGCGCCGGCGATGTCCCGCGTGGTGGTGGCGTGGTAGCCGCGCTGGGCAAAGGCTTCGACACCGGCCAGCATGAGCCGTCGCGCGGTCTCCGGCTGCACGTCCGGCCAGAGTTCGGCCGACAGCGACATCGACATCCGGTGGTCCCTCCCAGCTCCGCCGCCCGGCCGGCAGGCACGGACTGGTCCATTGTAAGCGGCCGCTTTGTCCGGCCGGCTCCGTCTCCCGCGGGGTCGGGGAACTCGCGAGGGGGATAGTGGCAAAGAGGGGGCATGACTTCGTTGCGTTCTGTGGGAGACAGCGATCCGCCGGTGGTGGGGTTGCCGGAGTCGGATGCGGAGCTCGTGGCCGGGGACGCCGAGCAGTTCGGGGTGTTGTTCGACCGGTATGCGGGCGTGTTGCACCGGTACTGCGCCGGCCGGGTCGGGGCCGGGGTGGCGGAGGACGTGGTCGCCGATGTGTTCTGCCTGGCCTTCAAGCAGCGGGATCGGTACGACGCCGGCCGGGTGAACGCCCTGCCGTGGTTGTACGGGATCGCCACCAACCTGCTGCGGCGGCGCTGGCGGCAGGAGGTTGCGCGGTATCGCGCCATGGCGAAGGTGGTGCCGCCTCTTGCCACGAGTGATGAGCCTGCGCAGCGGGCTGTCGAGCGCACCGACGCCACCGAGTACGTGCGGTTGATCAGTTCGGCTCTCGAACAGATGCCGCGCCGGCAGCGGGACGTGCTCCTGCTCTTCGCGTTGGCGGACCTGGACTACGCCGAGATCGCCACCGCGCTCGGGATCCCGGTCGGGACCGTGCGTTCCGCGCTGCACCGGGCCAGGAAACGGCTGCGTGACGTCCTGCCCGCCCATGCCAACGTATCCGCCTCCCCGGAGATGACCCCATGAACACCCGGCAAGCACCGGACGAGCAGCACGAGATCACCCTGCTCCGGTCCGTCCTCCACACCCCCGCCCCGGACCACGGCAGCCTCGCCAGGATGCGCGCCAAGGCCCTCCGGTCGATGCAGGCTCCGCCGGCACCCCGCCACCGGGGGCGCGTGGTGCTCGTCGCCGCGTCGGTCACGCTGGTCGCGGGCCTGGGCATCGCCATCGCGGTGCAGCCGGGCGACGGCGGCTCTCCCTCGGCCGCGCTTCCGACCAGTGGCGGCCCGGCCCGGCCCGGCACCCCCACACCGCTCGTCGGCGCGGACACCCCGGCTCGCGAAGCGCTGATCACGCTCGCGGCTCACACCAGTGCCCTCCGGCCGCTGGCGGTCCGGCCCGGCCAGTTCGTGTACTCGCACATGCGCGGTCAGGGTGTGCACGGGATCCCGGTGGGCGCGGACGGCGAGGCCCAGGTGGTCTGGGGGGACGAGACCAAGGCGTGGTTCGCGGCGGACGGGCTGCGGACGGTGCGCATGGAGATGACGACCAACCTCAACGCACGCCCGTCGACGGACGCCGACGCGCGCAAGCTCGCCGACAACGGCAAGTCCCTGCCGAAGCCGCGCACCCAGGTGTACCCGAACCCGAACGGCAATCCGAAGGAACAACTGCCGGTCGCCGAGCCGAAGGAACCGGGCGTCAGCAACCCCACGTTGTCCTGGGTGGCGAGTCTGCCGACCGACCCGGAGCAGCTGCTGGCGGTGTTCCGGGAGGCCGCGGGCAAGAGCACCAAGCACGACGCCGACTACCTGACCTTCAAGACGGCCGCGAGCTTCGCCGCCCGCGCCGACGCGCTGCTCACGCCGGCGGTCCGCACGGCGTTGTACCAGGCCATCGCTCTGCTGCCGGGCATCGAGCGGGTGCCGGGCCAGGTCGACCTGAGCGGCCGCGCCGGCGTGGCCATCGGCCGGGACGGGGAAGGCTTCCGCAGCGAAATCATCCTCGACCCGGTGACCTCCCGGGTGCTCGGCACCAGGATGGTCGCGACGGCCGGGGCCGACGTGCCTGCCGGAACCGTGATCGCCTGGTCCAGCACCGACCAGGTGGTCGTCGACTCGGTGGGGGCGACCTCGTGACGCGCCTGACCGGACGACGCCTCGGCCACGCGGCGCTGGCCGTCGTCGCGCTCGCCGCCGTGCTCTCCCCACCGGCCGCGTCCGCGAACACCATCGCCGCCGCCGCACCGGCCCGGCCGGCCGGGAAGACCGTCACCCTCGTCACCGGCGACCGGGTGACGCTGACCGGCCGCGACGACGTCCGGGTGAGACCCGCGCCGGGCCGCGAGCACGTCGGTTTCGAGCAGCGGATCGACGAGAACGGGCACAGCGTCGTGGTCCCTCGCGACGTCGCGGCGCTCGTCGCGGGCGGACAGCTCGACCCGCGGCTGTTCGACATCTCGGCACTGGTCGAGGCCGGCTACCACGACGAAGCCCGGCGGGACCTGCCGCTGGTGGTGACCCACGCCGGCCGCGGCCTGCGCGCCGGGCTCGCGGCCGTCGCCGGCGGCCGCGAGCTGCCCAGCGTCGGAGCCACCGCCATCCGCCCGGCCAAGGACGCGATGTCCGCGGTGTGGACGGCGCTGGACGCCGGGGGCCAGACGACGCTGTCGCCCGGTGTCCAGCGGGTGGCGCTCGACGGTCCGGTGCACGTCGACCTGGACCACAGCGTGCCGCAGATCGGTGCGCCGCAGGCCTGGCAGGCCGGGTACACCGGCGGGGGCACGACCGTCGCCGTCCTCGACACCGGCATCGACACCACCCACCCGGACCTCGCCGATGCGGTGGCCGGGACCCGGGACTTCACCGGAAGTCCCAGCGGCACCGACGACCGGGTCGGCCACGGCACGCACGTCGCGTCGATCATCACCGGCAGCGGCGCGGCCTCGGCCGGCCGGTTCCGGGGCGTCGCTCCCGACACCCGGCTCCTGGTGGGGAAGGTGCTCGACGACAACGGCGACGGCACCGAGTCCTCGGTCGTCGCGGGCATGGAGTGGGCGGCCGCGCAGGGGGCCGACGTCATCGCGATGAGCCTGAGCGGGCCGGTGGGCGGTGGCAAGGACCCGAGCGTGGACGTCCTGTCGGAGGCGGTGAACCGGCTCACCGCGCAGTCGGGCGCGCTGTTCGTGGTCTCCGCCGGGAACAAGGGCCCGCGCGGCGGGTCGATCGGCAGCCCCGGCGTCGCGGACGCCGCGCTGACGGTCGGGGCGGTGGACGGCGACGACGCGCTGGCCGAGTTCTCCAGCCGTGGCCCGCGCGCCGGCGACGGCGCGATCAAGCCGGACCTCACCGCGCCGGGGGTGGGCATCGTCGCCGCCCGCGCGAAGAACGGGAGCATCGGGACGCCGGTCGACGACGCCTACACGGCCCTGTCCGGCACGTCGATGGCGGCACCGCACGTGGCCGGCGCGGCGGCGATCCTCGCCGGGATGCACCCGGACTGGGACCCGGCGCGGCTGAAGTCCGCGCTGATGGGCAGTGCCGCGCCCCGCGACGGGCTGTCGGTGTACGAACAGGGCGCTGGCCGGGTCGACGTCGCACGGGCGGTCAGCCAGCCCGTGTCGGCCACCCCGGCGAGCGTGTCCCTCGGACAGGCGCGGTGGCCGCACGGGGACGACCAGCCGATCCCGACGGTTCTCACCTACCGGAACACCGGCCCCACCCCGGTCACCCTGGACCTGGCCGTGGCCGTGCGTGACGAGGCGGGGAAACCGGCGCCCGCCGGGATGTTCACCGTGGCGCCGCGCACGCTCGAGGTGCCCGCGGGCGGGCAGGCCACTGCCACGCTGACCGCGGACACGTCGGTCGACGGTCCGGACGGCACCTACGGCGGCACGGTCGTCGCCACCGGTGGCGGGAACGTGGTCCGCACCCCGCTCGGCCTCCAGCGGGAGGCCGAGAACCACGACGTCAAGCTCGACTTCCGCGACTGGCAGGGAAAACCCGCACAGATCGCCGACTACCGCTTCGTCGGCCTCGACCGGCCCGCGGCGTACCTGGCCACCGTGCGGACCGGGTCGGCCGTCGTCCGGCTGCCACCCGGCCGGTACTTCTTCCACGCCACCGTCCTCGGCCGGAACGACGGCAACGAGCTGATCAGGGCGCTGTTCGCCGAGCCGGAGATCACCGTCACCGGGGACACCGGGATGGCCATCGACGCCCGGGACGCCAAACCCGTCGGCATGAAGGTGGACCGGCCGGACCCCGGCGACTCCGAGACGATCCAGTCGTTCCTGCGCACCACATCCTTCGGCGAGACGGGGTTCCGCGACTTCGGATCGTTCGACAAGGTGTGGGTGCGTCCCTCGGCCACGAGCGCGCCGGAGTTCACCTACACCGCGGAAGGGCTGCTCGCCCGGCGCGACGGGCAGGGCGGCTTCACCGGAAGTCCGTACCTGTACCACCTCCGGTGGGCGGAGCAGGGCCGCGTACCGGCCGAGCTCGTGCGGCACTTCGCCGATCGCGACCTCGCCACCGTCCGGTCCACGCACGCCGCGAGCGGCAGCGGGGAGATCGGCGAACGCGACTTCACGGTGCGGACGCCGCTTCCGTTCACGCTCCAGGAGTACTACACCCCCGACACGCCCTGGGACCGTTTCTTCGGCAAGCCCGCGGAAAAGCCGCTGTACTACTGGTCCACGCAGAGCGTGCCGAGGACGTTCCGGCGGGGCGAGTCCGTGGCCGAACACTGGAACACCGGGGTGTTCGGGCCGGCCTTCCCGCCGTATCCCGGGTCCCCGGCGGAGTGGGCGGGCCGGACCGGTGACACGGTGTACTTCGACCTGTGGCCGTTCGGCGACTCGTCGTCCGGCCACTATGGACAGTCGGTGACGGACTCCGCCGAAACCGTGCTGTACCGGGGAACCGAGCGGATCGGCAGCCAGCCGTGGGTGGGCTACCACGAGTTCGACGTGCCGCCGGGGGAGAGCCCGTACCGCTTGCACAGCGAGGCGGTGCGGAGCGGCTCGGCCGAGCTGTCGACGAAGGTCACCGCGGACTGGACGTTCCGGTCGGGCACCGTGCCGGGAGCCGAGGTGCGGCCCATCCCCCTGATGGCGGTGCGGTTCACGCCGTGGCTGGACGACCACAACCGTGCGCCGGGTGGTGTCCCGTTCGTCGTTCCGGTGCGGGTGGAGCACACCGACCAGCAAGCCCGAATCACTTCGTTGACGGTCCGGGTGTCCTACGACGACGGCGGCACCTGGCAGGCCGTGCCCGTGTGGCGCGGCGACGGACAGTGGCTCGCCGGCCTGCGGCACCCCGCCGGGGCCGCCTTCGTGTCGTTGCGGGCCACCGCGACCGACAGTGCGGGCAACACCGTCGACCAGACGATCATCCGGGGGTATCGGCTGAGGTAGCCGGGGAAGGCGGCCCTGAACTGCGAAGATCTACTATTCCCTGATGGTATACATGCGAGGTATACACCTCCGGTATAGTGATCCGCGGCCTCGGCGTACCGGGGTCAAGGAGGGATCAGGGGAATGTCGATTTCGCATACCCTGCTCGGACTGCTCGAGTCCGGCCCGCGGCACGGTTACGACCTGAAGCGGGCGTACGACGAGCAGTTCGGGCAGGACCGCCCGCTGGCTTACGGCCAGGTCTATTCGACGTTGTCGCGGCTGTTGCGCAACGGCATGGTCGAGGTGGCGGGCGTCGAGAGCGGTGAAGGTCCGGAGCGGAAGCGCTACACGATCACCGACGCCGGGGTCACCGACGTCGAGACGTGGCTGCGGACTCCGGAGAACCCGCAGCCGTACCTGCAGAACACGCTCTACACCAAGGTCGTGCTCGCGCTGCTGTCCGGGCGCAGCGCCACCGACGTGCTCACCGTCCAGCGCGGCGAGCACCTGAACGCCATGCGCGCGCTCACCAAACGCAAGAACGCGGGCGACCTCGCCGATCAGCTGATCTGCGATCACGCGCTCTTCCACCTCGAGGCGGACCTGCGGTGGCTGGAGCTGACCGCCGCGCGCCTCGGCGAACTCGAAAAGGCGGTGCGCTGATGACCGGGACCCCGTTGCTCGTCGGCAAGGACCTGCACAAGGCGTTCGGTGCCACGCAGGCGCTCGACGGGGCTGCGCTGTCCGTCTCGGCGGGGGAGGTGCTCGCGATCATGGGCTCGTCCGGGTCGGGCAAGTCGACGCTGCTGCACTGTCTCGCCGGCATCGTCCGGCCGGACTCCGGTTCCATCAGCTACCGCGGCGCCGACCTCGTCGCGATGAACGACCGGGGACGGAGTGCGTTGCGGCGCACCGACTTCGGCTTCGTGTTCCAGTTCGGCCAGCTCGTGCCCGAGCTGTCCTGCCTCGAGAACGTCGCGCTTCCGCTGCGGCTGACCGGGGCCCGGCGCAAGCAGGCCGAAGCGAAGGCGACCGAATGGCTCGCCCGGCTCGAGGTCGACGCGCTGGCGAAGCGCCGCCCCGGCGACGTGTCCGGCGGGCAGGCGCAGCGGGTCGCGGTGGCGCGGGCGCTGGTGACCGGGCCCAAGGTCGTCTTCGCCGACGAGCCGACCGGTGCACTCGACTCGCTCAACGGCGAAAAGGTCATGCGGATGCTCACCGAAGCGGCGCGGGAGACGCACGCCGCGGTCGTCCTGGTGACCCACGAGCCGCGGGTCGCCGCCTACTCGGACCGGGAAATCACGGTGCGCGACGGGCGCACGGTCGACCGGGAGCTGGTCGCATGATGCGGGATCTCGTGCTGGGCCTCCGGCTGGCCGTCGGGGGCGGCCGGATGTCCGGTGCGGCGCTGCTGCGCCTGGCGATGACCGCGTTCGGGATCGCCCTCGCCGTCGCCGTGCTGCTGCCCGCCGCCGCGGTCCACCACCTGGTCGGCGCGCAGGCGGAGCGGGCGGCGGCGATCAAGCCGGTCACCGAGCCGCGGGCGGGCGTCGACCCGCTGCTGACCTACGACTGGCTGCCGTTGATCAGCGAGGAGGTCGTCAAGGTCACCGCGGTCGCGGCGACCGGGCCGGGCTCGCCGGTGCCGCCGGGCCTCGACCGGCTGCCCGCGCCGGGCGAGCTGCTCGTGTCGCCGGAGCTCGCGGCGAAGCTGGCGTCGGCCGGCGGCGGTACCTTGGCGGCCCACCTGCCGGGTCGCGTCGCCGGGCAGATCTCGTGGGAGGGCGTTTCCGACGCCGGTGACCTCACCGCGTACTACGGGGCGACGGCCGCCCAGGTCGAGGCCGAAGGCGACGAGGCCAACCGGGTCTACGCGTTCGGCCACCCCTACACCGGGGTCGGGCTGTCGGCGGCGATGCTGGCCTTCATCCTGCCGATCGCGGCCGTCCTGCTGCTGCCGTTGCTGATCTTCGTGACCACCGCGTCGCGGATGGGCGCGGCGCAGCGGGAACGCCGGCTCGCCGCGCTGCGGCTGATCGGCCTCGACGCGCGGCAGGTCAAGCGGGTCGCGGCGGCGGAGGCGCTGGTCGGGGCGGTGATCGGGCTCGTGGCCGGCATCGGGTTGTTCGCCGTGCTGCGCACGTTCGTCGCGGACATCCTGCCCTTCGGCCTGCGGATCTTCCCGCAGGACTTCGTTCCGTCGTGGCCGCTGGCCGTGGTGGTCGTGCTGGTGGTGCCCGGGCTCGCGGTCGGCTCGGCGCTGTTCGGGCTGCGCCGCACCATCGTGGAACCGCTTGGCGTGGTCCGGCAGGGCAAACCGGTGCGGCGGCGGATGTGGTGGCGCTGGGCGATCACCGCGGTCGGCGTGCTGTTCCTGGCCGTCACCCTGGCGTTCGACCGCGGCGACGGCGACACCGCCGCCGGGCTGGCGCTCACGGCGGGCAGCGTGTTCCTGCTGGTGGGCGTGACGGCCCTGCTGCCGTGGCTGGTCGAGCGGCTCGTGGGGCTGCTGCACGGCGGTCCGCCGTCGTGGCAGCTCGCGATCCGGCGGCTGCAGCTGGACAGCGGCACGGCCAGCCGCGTGGTGTCCGGCCTGGTCGTCGTGCTGGCCGGCACGATCCTGACCCAGGGAGTAGTCACGTCGCTGTCCGCCGCCGACCGGCACGTGACCGTCCCGGACGGCCTGGCCGCGGTGCCGGTCCGGGTGTCCACGGCCGCCGGGCACGAGGCCGAGGTCACCAAGCTGGCGGGGGCCGTACCCGGGGTGACCGGGACGCACCCGGTCCGCACCATCGGGTTCCGGTCCGCAGCGGTGCGGACCTACGGCGCCGTCGGCGACTGCGTGGCGCTCAAGGCGCGGGCGAACATCGGCGACTGCGCCGACGGCGACGTCTTCTACCTCGTGCCGGCGCCGGGCGCGACCGCCCCGGCCGGCCGGGTGCGCCTGCAGGGCTACGGCCGCGGCCGGACGGTCGACGGTCCGGAGTGGACACTGCCGTCCGGCATCAAAATCGTGGCGTCGGAAGAAATGTCGGGCGAAGACGGCAGCCTGCTCGTCACGCCGGGCGCGCTCGGCGGGCTCGCCCTGCCGGAGTCGACGGTCTCGGTCTACGTGTCGGGCGCCGGCCAACCGCAGGCGCTGAGCGACGCCGTGGCGCAGGCCCTGCAGCCGCTCGCGTGGAACGCCATGGTCACCAAGAGCGACTACTTCGGCGACTACCGCGCCCGGGACAGCCAGCTGGTGTCGAGCTTCCGTTCGGTGCTGATCACCGCGTCGCTGTTCGTGCTGGCGGTGGCCGCGATGAGCCTGCTCATGCTCTCGATCGAGCAGATCAGCGAACGGCGCCGGCCGCTCGCGGCACTGTCCGCGGCCGGCGTGCCGATCGGGGTGCTGGCCCGCGGGGCGCTGTGGCAGACGGGAATTCCGGTGGTCGTCGGCGTGGTGCTGGCCGTCGCGGCGGGACTCGGGCTGACCGCGCCGATCCTCCGCCTGGCGGACCGCCCGATGGTCATCGACGTCCCGGTGCTGCTCTCCCTGGCGGGCACGGCGGTGGTGGCGGTGCTGCTGGTGACCGCGCTGACGATGCCCCTGCTCCGGCAGGTGACCCGGTTGGACACCCTGCGTTCGGAATGAGCGACGCCGGAGGCCCGTGCGGTGCCGGCCATGCACCGCACGGGCGCGTTGCGCGCCAACCCTTCCGGCGCCGAGCGTGCGAGCTCAGCGTGCGGCGAGCGCGCGGCGCACCTCGTCCGCGCCCGTCACCACGGGAGAGCGCAGCGAGCCGACCTCGTCGATCTCGATCTCGACCACGTCCCCCAGGTGCAGTCCGAGGTCGAGTCCCGGAACGACGGACGTGCCGGTCGAGAGCACGGCGCCGTCGGGGAAGTCGTTGTCCCGCCACAGGTACTCGACCAGCTCGGCCGGTTCGCGGTTGAGCTGGGCGGTACTGGCTTCGCCGGCGAACACCTCGTGCCCGTCGCGCAGGATGCGCATGCGGAGGCCGAGCGAAAGCGGGTCCGGCACCTCCCACGCCGGGCGCACCCGCGCCGACACCGCGCACGAACCGGTGTAGATCTTGGCCTGCGGCAGGTACAGCGGGTTCTCGCCTTCGATGCTGCGGGAGCTGACGTCGTCGACCACCACGTACCCGGCGGTTTCCCCGTCGGCCGTCAGCACCAGGCCGAGTTCCGGCTCCGGCACGTTGTTGGCGGAATCGACGCGGATGGCGATCGGCTCGCCGTCGGTGACCACGCGCCACGCGGCCGACTTGAAGAACAGCTCCGGACGCTTCGCCCGGTACACCCGCGCGTAGACGTCCTCGTCGGCGCTTTCCTCGCGGCGGGCCTCCTCCGACCGCAGGTAGGTCACCCCGGCGGCCCACACCTCCATCCGCCCGTCCAGCGGCGGCAGCAGGCGCACCCCGCCCGCGGCCACCGGCTCCCCGGCGGCCTCGGCGAGCTCCCGGATCTCCGCCACGGGACGGCGCAGCAGGTCACCCATCGACGCCACCGCGAGCGGTCGCAGCTGTTCGCCGGTGAGCAACCCGACTCCGGTGGTGCCGGTTCCGTCGGCGAATCGCACCAGGTGACTCAACGGGGACCTCCTCGTTCGGAACCGAACCTGCGGAGTGCCCGTCCAGGTTACGGGTACGGCGGGCCGTTCGGGACGGGCGGGACCGGGCGCTTGGCCGAGGTGAGCCCGGCGATGCCGATCACCGCGTTGACGACGAGCGCGGCCAGCAGGAACGGGATCGTGGCCAGCTGGACCAGCCGGAACCCCAGCGCTTCGGAGATCAGCCGGCCGACGACCGGCCCGAGCAGCAGGGCGAGCACGGCGAGGGCGGCGGTCAGGCCGGTGACCACGCCGCGGCGTTCCCGGAGTTTCGTGATCAGCGCGACGGTGGTCCCGGCGGCCGCGCCGGTGCCGAGACCCGCGAAGGCGCGGCCGGCCAGCAGGAGCGTGCCGTCGTTGGCGAAGGCGGCCAGCAGGACGCCGAGGAACAGGGCGACGAGCGCGGAGATCGCCACCGCCGTGGGGAAGCGGGGGCCGAGCACGAGCCCGGCGGGCACCGTGAGGGCCGCGCCGACCAGGTAGGCGACCAGGCCGATCAGGAGGAGGCTCTGGCCGGACAGGTCGAACGCGCGCTGGATTTCGGACCCGCCGTCGAACCGGTAGATCGCGGTCAGCGCGAACAATCCGATCAGCGCGGCGAACCCGGGCCCGGACACCTGCCACCAGGCCGGCGCGGCAACGGGCCGAGTGACAGGCGGAGGCGTCACGTGCATGCGCTCACCGTACGGTGAGCCAGCCGAGGGCGGGAACCACGATCAGCAGCGCGACCGCGATCCAGTAGGCCGGCGCGTTCAGCTTCGGGGCGCGGAAGGCGAACAGCGCGTTCAGGCCGAAGACGACGAGTCCCGTGCACACCAGCGCGACGAGGCCGAGCCCGATCACGAAACCCGCGCCTTCGTCGATCACCGTCGGGTCGCGTTGGGCCCAGCCCAGCTCGCCCGCGGTGACCTGGAGCGCCAGCAGCGCCAACGCGACCGGGTAGGCGCACGGGATCGCCAGCAGCAGGTTGAGGGGGACGCCGATGAGCCAGACCTGGCGTGGGTGGAGCGTGCGACGGGCCACGCCGCCATCATGGCGGCCGGATCGGGCGGGTGGTGGGCGTTCGACGGATTCACCGAGGCGGCGCGGGAAACGAGTGTTGACGACGGTGACCGCGGTCACCTAACCTCACGAAAGTCTCCTCGGGTTGAATCGTTTCAATTCTCAGTTCGGAGTAGCCGTGGCCTTCAGGCAGCGCCGCACGAAAGCCCACCGTCCCGTAGTCAAGCTGCTGGCCGTCGTCCTGCTGGGGCTCGCGTTCCTGCCGGGAACGTCGGCCGCGGCTCCGGGTGGCGGCACAGCCACCGTCGACGGGCTCACCACGAACGGCCGCAGCAACCCGCTGGGGATTCCCGGTGCCGCCCCGGTTTTCGGGTGGCAGATCTCCGCCGCCCGCCGGGCCGTGACGCAGACCGCCTACGAAGTCGAGGTCGGGCGGTCGCCGCAGGCCGCCGACGGGTGGCGCTCCGGCCGGGTCAGGTCGGCGCAGCAGGTCGATGTCGCCTACGGCGGTCCCGCGCTCGCCGCCGGCACGCGGTACTTCTGGCGCGTGCGGATCTGGGACGACCGGGGCACGCCGAGCCGCTGGAGCGCGCCGGCCTGGTTCGAAACCGGCCTGCTCAGCGCGGGCGACTGGGGTTCGGCCGCCTGGATCGGCAGGCCCGCTCCGGCCTACGACCAGTGGACCGACTACACCGTCACGGAAACCTTCCGGCTCGGCAGCGTCGCCTTCGGGACCTTCCTGCGCGCGCGGGACGTCGACAACGCCTACATGTGGCAGCTCAACGTCGGCGACTCCGCGACGTCGGTGCCGATGCTGCGGCCGCACCGCCGGCTCGACGGCGGCTACGCGGTGCTGGCCGAAGTGGACCTGCGGCCGTTCGGGTTCACCCGGGCCGGCCTGCTGGCCGGGACGCACACCGTTTCCTACACCGTCGAAGGCACCACCGTCCGGACCACATTGGACGGTGTCGTCGTCGACACGCGCACCGCGGCGGACTTCCCGAGCGGGCGGGCCGGCCTGCGCACCTACGGGACGGAGTCGGTGACCGTGCGGAAGTTCACCGTCACCAGGCCGGACGGCACCGTGCTGGCGGATCCCGAATTCGCCGTGCCCAACCCGTTCACCGGCGGCAGCGTCGCCGACGGCGAACTGACCGTCACCGGGAACACCGACGCCCTGCTGGCCGGCCGTGACTCGTACGAACCGCTGCTGCGGACGTCGTTCGCGACCACGCCGGGCAAGCGCGTGGCGCAGGCGCGGGTCTACGCGTCGGCGCACGGCGTCTACCAGCTCACGCTCAACGGCCGCAAGGTCGGCGACCAGTACCTCGCCCCGGGCTACACCGAGTACGCCCGGCGCATCCAGTCCCAGACCTACGACGTCACCGGTCTCGTCCGGGCGGGCGCGAACGGGTTCGGCGCGGCACTGGGCGACGGCTGGTGGGCCGGGAAGATCGGCCTCGCCGGCAAGGGGCAGTACGGCACCGACCTGGCGCTCGTCGCGCGGCTGAAGATCACCTACACCGACGGCAGCACGCAGTGGGTCGACACGACGCCGTCGTGGAAGTGGCGCGCCGGCCCGTTCGCGGCCACCGACAACCAGCTCGGCGAGACCTACGACGCGCGGCTCGAGCAGCCGGGCTGGGCGGACGCCGGGTTCGACGACTCGGCGTGGGCGCCGGTGGTCGTGCGGCCCTCGGACACGGCCAAGCTGGCGCCGCAGCCGGACGAGCCGGTGCGGGAAACCCATGTCCTGGCCACGAAAGCCGTGTCGACGCCGGCGCCGGGCGTGACCGTCTACGACCTGGGCCAGAACATGGTCGGCGTGGCCCGGGTGAAGATCACCGGCAAGGCCGGCGACACGGTCCGGCTCCGGCACGCCGAGGTGCTCAACCCGGACGGCACGCCGTACGTGGCGAACCTGCGGGCCGCGACGGCGACCGACTACTACCGGTTCGCTCACGACGGCACGATCACCTACCAGCCGACGTTCACCCAGCACGGCTTCCGCTACGTCGAGGTCACCGGGCTCGCCACCCCGCCGACCGCCGCCGACGTCCAGGGCGTCGTGTGGGGTTCGGACCTGCGCCGCACCGGCACCCTGGGCACGTCCGACGGCATGCTGAACCAGCTGCTGAGCAACGTCGCCTGGGGCGCGCGCGGCAACTTCCTCTCGATCCCCACCGACACCCCGGCGCGCGACGAGCGGCTGGGCTGGACCGGCGACATCAACATCTTCGCGCCGACCGCGAGCTACCTGAGCGACATGCGGGCGTTCCTCGGGAAGTGGTTGACCGACGTGCGGGACGAGCAGAAGCCCACCGGGTCCATCCCGGCGGTCGTCCCGTCCACGAACGGCGCGTTCGACGAGAGCGGCGTCGGCTGGGAAGACGCGCTCATCACCGTGCCGTACGCCCTGTGGCACGCCTATGGCGACGCCCAGGTGCTGCGCGACAACTACGACGCGATGAGCCGGTTCTTCGCCTACGCCCGGGCGAGCGCCGGGCCGGACAACCTCGAGACCGGGCGGCTGACGTTCTTCACCAACGGCTGGCTGAACCTCGACGACCCGTCCGACCAGGGCGTGCTCGGGACCGCGATCTGGGCCCAGGACGTCCGGATGATGGCGGAAATGGCGGCGGCGGTCGGCCGGGCCGCCGAAGCGGCCGAGTACACCAAGCTCCACGACGACGTCCGCGCCGCGTTCACCAAGGCGTACGTGGCCGCGGACGGGACGGTGCTCGGCAACTCGCAGACCGGGTACGCGCTGGCCCTCGGCATGGAGCTGATCACCGACCCGGCGTTGCGAGCCAGGGCGGGGGAGAAGTACGTGGCGAAGCTCGCTCAGAGCGGCAACCACCTCAAGACCGGGTTCATCGGGACGCCGTGGCTGCTGCCGGCGCTGACGAACATCGGCCGCGACGACCTCGCCTACACGCTGCTGTCCAAAAAGGACTACCCGTCGTGGGGCTACGAGATCGGCAAGGGCGCCACCACCGTCTGGGAACGCTGGAACTCCATCCAGCCCGACGGCACCTTCGGCCCGGTGGACATGAACTCGTTCAACCACTACGCCTACGGCGCGGTCGCCGACTGGATGCACCGGAACATCGGCGGGATCCGGATCGCCGACGCCGGCTACCGCAAGAGTGTGCTCGAGCCGCACCTCGGCGGCGGGCTCACCCACGCCGAGGGCGCCATCGACACGGTCTACGGGCGGTTGTCGAACGCGTGGGCCGTCACCGGCGACGCGGTGACGATGACCGTGACCGTGCCGGCCGGCACCACCGCCGAAGTGGTGGTCCCGGCGGGGAACGTCACCGAGTCGGGCAAGCCGGTGCGCTGGGCGCCGGGCGTTTCGAGCGTGACGTACGACGCGGGCAAGAAGGCCACCGTCGTGGTCGTCGGGTCGGGGACCTACCGCTTCCGGGCGTCGAGGTAGAGGTCCCTGGCCACGAGGCTGACGGCCAGGTGGTCGGCGAGCGGGTCGAAGAAGGCGGTGCGGTACTTGGCGTCGGTCACCGTCGAGGCGGCGAAGTACAGGCCGGAGAACGCGGCGATGAACAGGGAGACCTGCAGCAGCTCCTCCGGCACGGGCAGCTGGATGCCGAATAGGGTGCCACTGGCCGGGTCGCGGCCGATCCAGGCCTTGATCACCGAGTGCTGGATCGCGATGATCCCGAAGGCCACGAAGAAGACGAAGACGAGCGTGGCGAGCACGAGGGTCTGCAGCACCTGGGTCAGCACCAGGACGAGGACCATGTTCGCGCGTTCGAGCTTCGTGAGCGGGAGGCGTTCGGCGGGGACGTCGCCGGCCAGGAAGGGCGCCAGCGGGGTTTCGCGCAGCTTGTCGAGGCCGACCGGGGCGGTGCGCGACTGGGTCAGCGTCGTCACTTCGGCCTTGAGCATCGCGAGCAGGAACACCACGGCGACCACGGCGAAGAGCCCGACGACCAGCCACATCCGCTGCCGCGGCAGGGCGGCGCCGACCTGCCAGATCTCGGTGGTGAAGAACCCGAAGACGGTGAACAGCAGGAGCAGCGGGAGTACCCGGCTGGTCAGCTCGCCCAGCAGCCGGAGCTGGCGGAACGCGGCCCGCAGCGCCCAGCCGACGATCGAGCCGACCCCGACGAACGCGGCCGCGAACAGCCCGGCCAGGATCGCCGCCTGCGCCACCAGGCCGAACGGCAGCGAGCCGTCTTCGAGCAGCCATTCGGCGATCGGCACGACGACCACGAACCCGGTCGCCATGACCGCCGCCGGCACGTCCCCGCCGCGGTCGACCAGCTTGCGCCGCACCCACCGCGCGGTGAGCCAGGAGCTCAGGCCGGGGACGACGACCAGGCCCAGCAGCAGGCCGCCGTATCCCAGCGCGAAGAGGTCGTCGTCCAGCAGCCGGTCGAAGTCGGCGTCCGTCTGGCCGTCCACGGCGTTCAGCACGGCGGTCAGCAGCTGCCAGGCGGCGATGAAGACGACCGCCGGGGTGGTGCGGACGAGCAGGTGCGCCGGGCGCCCCCGCACGACGGCGGGCAGCCCGCGCCGCCGGAACCACTGCTCGACGGCTTCGACGCCGCGTTCGTCCGCCATCTTCGCCTCCTGGTCCGGCGCGGCCGCCGCGGGGATGCTAGCGCGGCGCCGGGACGCCGGGCGGGGGACCTCGCGCTCGTGTCCGCCCGGTGTGAGCCAGGTCATGGTTGAGGTTGACCCGAGGTCAGGGTCGAAGCTCGGTGCAGCGGCCGGCAGCAGCCCGGCACCCGATCCGAGGAGCGCGCGACGATGTCCCACAGCCACCAGCACCGTCCGGAACTGCAGAAGGCGATCGAGGAGATCGCCGGATCCGGCTTCACCGGAGTCACCCTGCGCGTGCACGACGAACGAGGGGAGTGGGCCGGCAGTGCCGGGACCGCCGAGCCGGGCGGCGTCGCGAAGCCCCCGATCGACGGGTACGTCCGGATCGGCAGCAACACCAAGACCTTCACCGCCACCCTGGTGCTGCAGCTGGTCGCCGAAGGCGCGGTCGAGCTGGACGTCCCGGCCGCGGTGTACCTGCCGTCGCTCGGGCTGGACGAGCGGATCACCGTGCGGATGCTGCTGCAGCACACCAGCGGGGTGTTCAACTTCAGCGGCGAGGTCCTCGCCGACGGCACGGTCGTGCCCGGCATCCCCATCCCCTACGGCGACACGGGCGCGGAGTGGGTGGCCAACCGGTTCCGCAGCTACCCGCCCGGCGAACTGGTCCGGCGGGCGCTGGCCGCGCCGGCGCGGTTCGTGCCGGGCGCGGGCTGGAGCTACTCCAACACCAACTACGTGCTGGCCCGGCTGCTGGTCGAGGCGGTCACCGGCCGGTCGTACGCCGAGGAGCTGCGACGGCGGATCCTGCTGCCGCTCGGGCTTTCGGGCACCATCGCGCCGGACCTCTCGCCGGAGATCCCCGAGCCGTACGCCCGCGCCGGCTACCGGTACGAGGAGGCCGGCGAGCCGAAGACGATCGACGTCAGCCGCCACAACCCGTCCTGGGTCTCCGGCGGCGGGGACCTGATCTCGACCACGCGGGACCTCGAGGTGTTCATCGGCGCGCTGAACCGCGGCGAACTCCTGCCGGCCGGATTGCTGGCCGAAATGCGCACCCCGCACCCGACCGGCATCCCCGGCATGGACTACGGCCTCGGCGTGTTCGTGCTGACCACCGCCGGCGGCACCCTCGTCTCGCACAACGGTGCCACCGTGGGCCACGCGGCGCTCATGTACAGCACGCTCGACGGCCGGAAGACGCTGACCGCCGCGCTGAACTGCGTCGACGATCCCGGGATGTCCGTCGCCACCGCGTTCCGGACCGCCCAGCAGCGGCTCGTCGACGCGGTGTTCGCCGGGGAACCGGCCGAGCTTCGGGCACGCTGAACGGATGCGGAACGGCGTCACCATCGGGCAGGCGGCGGCCTTCGCCGGCGTCACGGTGAAAACGGTGCGGCACTACCACAAGCTCGGCCTGGCCGGCGAACCCGAGCGCGACAGCTCCGGCTACCGGCGGTACGGCTCCGCCGACCTGCTGCGGCTGGTGCAGGTCCGGACGCTGGCCGCCGCGGGGGTGCCGCTGGCCGAGATCGGGCCCCTGCTCGACGTCGACGCCGCCGGGTTCGCGGTCGCGGTCGCCGACGTCGGGCGCCGGCTCACCGAACGGATCGAGGAGCTGACCGCACGGCGGGACACCCTGCACCGGCTCGCCGACGGCGACCGGGCGCTGCTGCCCGACCGCGCGGTGGCCCTGCTGCGGCGGATGCCCGGCCGCGGCTTCTCCGCGGCCGAGGTGGCGGCCACCCGGGAAGGCTGGATCCTGGCCCGGGCGGCTGGTCCCGGGCGGGTTCGACGACTACCTCACCCACTTCGAGCAGGCCCTCGACGACCCCGGGCTCCTCGAACTGGCGCGGCGCGCCGCCGAAGCCGAGGCCTGGGCGCCGGACGATCCCCGCGTCGCCGAGCTGGCCGCCGACGCCGCGCGCCACTACCTCGGCAACCCCGCCCTGCTCAAGACGGTGACGGGCCTGCAGGCCGGCACCGAGGCCGCGACCCGGTACGCGCTGATCGCCCGCCACGGCGAAGGGCGGACGCCGGTCGCGGCCCGGCTGGCCGAGCTGTTCGAAGCCGAGCTCCGCGCGGCCGGCGTCCGCGTCCCGCGCCCCTGACCCGTCAGCCCTTCAGGGAACCCGCCAGCAGCGCCGACACGAAGCGCCGCTGGAAGATCAGGAACACCACCAGTGTCGGGGTCAGGATCAGCAGCGAACCGGCGCACAGCAGCGGGATGTCGGTGCCCCACTGGCCCTGGAACGCGCCCAGTGCGCCCGCCATCGTGCGTTTCGTGGGCTCGTCCACCAGCACGATCGCGAGCAGGAACTGGTTCCAGGTCCACAGGAACAGCAGGATCGCCAGCGAGGAGAGCGCGGGCTTCGCCAGCGGGACGTGGATGCGCCAGAACAGCTGCCACGTGCTCACCCCGTCCACCCGGGCGCTCTCCGACAGCTCCTGCGGCATGGTCACGAAGTGGGCGCGCATCCAGTACACCGAAAACGGCATGTACAGGCCGATCAGCGGCAGGATGATCGCCCACCGGGTGTTCAGCAGGCCCATGTCGCGCACCTGGAAGTACAGCGGGGTGATGATGCCTTCGAACGGCAGGGTCAGGCCGAGGACGAAGACCAGGAACACCGCGCGGCCGCCGGGCATGCGCAGGTGCCCGGTGGCGAAGCCGGCCATCGTGGCGATCAGCAGCGAGACCGGGACGACGCCGAGCACGATGAGCGCGCTGGACTTCAGGAACTCGCCCAGGTGCGCCACCTCGAACGCGCGGGCGAAGTTGCCCCACTGCGGGTCGGCCGGCCAGGCCAACCCGGACGGGTAGCTGCCCGCCGGGTGCAGGGCGGTGACGAAGAGGCTGACGAACGGCAGCAGGGTCACCGCCATCAGCAGGATCAGCAGGATGCGGCCGGTGAGACCGGCCCGTGCGGTGCCCGTCACGGTTTCTCCTCCCGGGAGACGCGCTGGATCGGGAGCACGACCACGAGCACGACCACCATGAGCACGACGGCGAGCGCGGAGGCCAGCCCCACCTCGCGCTGCGAGAACGCGAGGTAGTAGATCTCCAGGCCCGGCACCATGGTGGCGTTCCCGGGGCCGCCCTGGGTCGAGACGTAGACGATGTCGAAGCTCGCGAGCGCGGCGATCACCGTCACGGTCACGCAGACGCCGATCTCCTGGCGCAGGCTCGGCACCGTGATCGCGAAGAACTCGCGGACCACCCCGGCCCCGTCGATGCGGGCCGCCTCGTACAGCGCCGGGTCGATCTTGCTCATGCCCGACAGGAACAGCAGGATGCACAGGCCCAGCAGGACCCAGGCGCCGATCGCGCCCACCGCGGGCAGCGCCGTCGAGGAGCCGCCGAGCCACGCCGTCGTCACCTCGCCCAGGCCCAGCGCCGAGAACAGCTGGTTGACGACGCCGGTCGCCGACAGCAGCCACGTCCACGCGATGCCGGCGGCGACGAGCGGGATGACCTGCGGCAGGAACAGCACGGTCCGGGCGACGAGCGCGAGGCGGCTCGTCGCGATGCGCCGGATCGTCGCCGCGATCGCCAGGCCGAGCAGCACGGGGATCCCGCTGAAGAAGAGGATCAGCTCGAACGCGTGCAGGATCGACTCGTACAGCTCGGGATCGGTGAAGACCTTGCCGTAGTTGGCGAAGCCCGCCCAGCGGGACGCGCCGACGCCGTTCCAGTCGTAGAACGAGTACTGGACGGTGAGGACGATCGGCCGCAGCACGAACACGGCGTAGAAGATCAGGGCCGGGGCCACGAAGAGCCAGCCCGCCCAGCCCGTGCGGCGGGACCGGCGACGGCGCCGCGCCGCCGGTCCGGCCACAGTGGACGGTCGCGGCGCGGCCGTGCGGAGGTCGGTCGAGCTGGTCATCGGCCGCTAGCTCCCGACCTGGTCGGCGTAGTCGCGCTGCACCGACTTGAGCAGCCCGTCCGGGGTCTGCTCGCCGGAGACCAGCTTCTGCAGCTGCGGCGTCCAGCTCTTGGCGTAGATGGCGCCGGTCGCGTTGGCGATGAAGTCCATCGCGGTCCCGTCCCGGTCGACCTGGGCGGCGGCTTCGAGCGTCCCCGCGGTCACCGTGCCCGCCGCGACCGGCGGCAGCGGGGCGTCCGCCGGGCCCATCGGGTGCGAGCCGCCGGTCTGCACGGCGACTTCCCGCGCCTTCCCGTTCGTCGCCACCCAGTTGAGGAAGAACGCCGCGCAGTCGGCGTGCGGCGCCTTGGCGCTGATCCCGACGGTGAGCGGCGCGGACATGGCCGCGGGCTTGGCACCCGCCTGCGCCGGCGGCATCGGGAAGAACCCGGCGTTGCCCGCCATCAGCTTGTCCAGGTTGGCCGACTCCCAGTCGCCGTTGAAGCTGAACAGCCCTTGCCCGCCGGTGAAGCGGCTCACCATCTGCGCGTAGTCGACGGCGTTGACGTCCGGCGCGAAGTACCCGGCCTTGATCCACTGCTCGAGGTGCTGCGCGGCCTGCAGGTTGGCCGGCGTGTCGATCGTGGCGCCGGGCTTCTGGTAGATCCAGTCGTTGATCGGCGCCGGCTGGCCCAGCGACGCCATCAGGTTCTGCAGCGGGAACGCCAGGCCGCCGGTGGCACCGCCGTTGAACTGCTGGATCGGCTGGATCCCCGCGTTCTTCGCCTTCGCCATGGCCTCGTCGAGCTGCGCGAGCGTGGCCGGCGGCGTCGTCAGCCCGATCCGGGCGGCGAGCTGCTTGTTGTAGAAGACACCGGTCGTGCTGAAGTTCAGGCCCATCGCGAACAACGAGCCCTCGCCGCGCGGCCGGCCGCCGGGGCCCATCCGCAGCTGCGCGAGCTGGCCGGACGGCCACTTGTCCCAGCCGAACCACTTCGCGTACCCGTCGAGGTTCTTCAGCAGGCCGTCCTTGACCAGCTCGGACACCTGCGGCAGGCGCATCAGGTCCGGCGGGTCGTCGGCGAGGACACGGGGCGCGTTCTGGGTGATCACCGCGAACTGGTCTTCGCGGACCTCCCACTTGACGTTCGGGAACTGCTTCGTGAACTCGTCGGTGAGCGCCTTGGCCATCGGGAAGCCGGTCTCGAAGTACCCGCGCATGGTGACCGGCGCGCTCCCGCACGTCGGCTCCGCGGTGACGGCCGCGGCCGTGGTGTCGCCGGGGGTCGCACTGCCGCCCGGCGCGGAGCAGGACGCGGCCAGCGCGCCGGCCAGCGTGAGGGTCAGGACCGTGCCGAGGGTACGGCTGTGGTGTGTTCGACGGGACAACATCGTCTCCTCCGTCGCGTGTGGATTATTGCTAAACCGAGTTAGCAACGGTAGTCTCGGTGATCGGGCGAGCCGGTGTCAAGGTTCGCGGAAAGGCGGGGGTGCGACGGTGAGCCCACGACGGGTCACGCTGGCCGACGTCGCCAAGGCAGCGGGGGTGTCGCGGAGCACCGCGTCCCTGGTGCTTTCGGGACGCGGTGCGGAGCTGCGCATTTCGGACGAGGTCCAGGAACGCCTCAAGGCGCTGGCGGAGGAAATGGGCTACCGGCGGAACATCGTCTCCGCCGGGCTGCGCACCGGGCGCACCCTGACCATCGGGTTCGTCTCCGACACGGTCGCCACCTCCCGGCTGGCGGGCGACATGATCAAGGGCGCGATCGAAGCCGCCCGCGACCGCGGTGTCCTGCTGTTCATCGGTGAGTCCGAAGGGGACAGCAAGCTCGAACACGCGTTGCTGGAAGGCATGCACGACCGCCAGGTCGACGGGATCGTCTTCGCCTCGATGTACACCCGGCGCGTCACGGTGCCCGGCAACCTGCGGGCGGCTTCCGCGGTGCTGCTCAACGCCGTGCCGAAGACGCCTTCGCCGTTGCCCGTGGTGGTCCCGGACGAGGTCGAGGCCGGCCGCGCGGCCGCGCGGGTGCTGCTGGAAGCCGGGCACCGCGACGGCATCCACCTGATCGGCGCCGGGCCGGGGATCCGGAACGTGCCGCGGGACAGCGTCGCCGCCGTCGAACGGCTCGTCGGCATCCGCGAGGTCTTCGCCGAAGCCGGCGTGGAGATCGCGAGCGGCACCCGGACCGCCGACTGGCTGCCCGAACACGGCTTCGAAGCGACCAGCGCCCTGCTGCGCCGCACCCGGCCGCGTGCCTTGATCTGCCTCAACGACCGGCTCGCCTTCGGGGCGTACCAGGCGCTGGACGACGCCTCGCTGCGCGTCCCGGACGACGTCTCGGTGGTCTCGTTCGACGACCACCCGCTCGCGTCGTGGATGCGGCCCCAGCTCACGACCGTCGCCCTGCCGTACTACGAGCTCGGCCGCCGGGCGGTCGACGCGCTCTTCGCCGAGATCAACGGCGAAACCACCGGGGAGAAGCCGGTCCACCGCATCCCGATGCCGTTGCGCACCCGCGCTTCGGTCACCCGCCCGCGGCAGCCGGAGGGCTCCTGATGTTGCGCCTGCCCGACCACTGGGTGTGGGACAGCTGGTACACGACGGACGACGACGGCCGCCACCACGTCTTCTTCCTGCGCGCCTCGCGGGCGCTGCTCGATCCCGAGCGGCGCCACCGGCGGGCGTCGATCGGCCACGCCGTCTCCCGCGACCTGCGGAACTGGGAGCTCGTCGCCGACGCCCTCGTGCCCGCCGACGGGCCGGCGTGGGACGACCTCGCCACCTGGACCGGTTCCGTCGTCCGCGGTCCCGACCGGCGGTGGTACCTGTTCTACACGGGCGTCCGCGACGACGGCGACCACGCGGTGCAGCGGATCGGCCTCGCCGTTTCCGACGACCTGCACACGTGGCACCGCTTCGGGACGAAGCCACTGGTCGAGCCCGACCCGACCTGGTACGCCCTCGACGGCCGCGCGGACTGGGCTGGCGAAGCCTGGCGGGACCCGTGGGTGTTCCCCGCGCCCGGCGGGGACGGCTGGCACATGCTCGTCACCGCGCACGGCAAGGACGGCGACGGCGTCATCGGCCACGCTTTCTCGGCGGACCTGCTGAACTGGACGGTCCGGCCCCCGCTGACCCGGCCCGGCGGCTTCGGCCACCTCGAGGTGCCCCAGGTCGCGGTCGTCGACGGGCAGCCGCTGCTGTTGTTCTGCAGCAACCTGGGCGCCCGTGCGGCCGAGGGTGCGGTGTGGGCGGTGCCCGGTCCCGCGGTGACCGGGCCGTGGGACCTCTCGCTCGCCCGGCCCGTGTCCTGCCCCGGGCTCTACGCGCCCCGCCTGGTCCGCGACGCCGGGAACGCGTGGCACCTGATCGGCTTCGTGTCCGAACGCGACGGTGCGTTCGCCGGGGAGCTGTCCGACCCCTTCGCGGTCCGCTACACCGCTTCCGCGGGGCTGCAGGTGGTCTGAGGGCTACCGCAGGCGTGGCGGCGCGGTGCTGGCGCGGGCGGTCAGCTCCGGGACCAGCAGCCGGGTCTCCGGTGCGCTGTCGCCGTCCACCTGGCGGATCACCGTTTCGACGGCCAGCGCGCCGAGTTCGCGCGCCGGGATCGCCAGGCAGGTCAGCTCCAGCAGGCTGTGGGCCGTCAGGCTGTCCGGGCAGACCGCGACGAGGGAGACGTCCTCGGGCACCCGCAGGCCCCGCTGGCGCAGGCCCGCGAGCACCGCGGGCAGCGCCGTTTCGTTGTGGACCACGAGACCGGTGACGTCCGGGTGGCGGGCGAAGAGCGCGTCCAGGCCGCGGAGCGTCTGGCGGTGGGTGGTGCCCCACGCCAGCGTCTTCGCCCGGATGTGGCGGCGGTCCGCCTCGGCTGTGAAGCCCCGCGCGAGCCGGGTCGCGGCGCTGCTGCCGCGCCGGTAGGTGGCCGGGGGCGAGCCGATCAGGGCCACGTGCTCGTGGCCGAGGCCGGCGAGGTGACCGAGGCACAGCGCACCCGCCGCGGCGAAGTCGAGGTCCACGCAGCCGAGCCCGCGCGGGCGGTCCGGCACGCCGATCAGCACGGCGGGCCTGCCCAGGCCGAGCAGCACCGGGACGCGGGGGTCGGCCGCTTCGACGTCCATCACCACGACGCCGTCGGCGACGGACGAGGAGACCGCGCGGCGCAGTGCGGCCGGACCTTCTTCGGCGGTGAGCAGGAGCAGGGCGTGTTCGCGGGCGCCGGCCGCGGCGATGGCGGCGGCCACGAACTCGCGCACGACGACGTCGTGGGCGCCGGCGCGCAGGGGGACGACCAGGGCCAGGACGTTCGTCCGCTGGCCGGCCGCGGGCCGTGTGCCGGCCTGCCGGTGGTGAGCGCGCTTGCGCATGGCGTTCCCGACAGCCTCCCCCCAGGAGCCGGCGACCCGTCACGATCCGTCGAACCGCATCGACGACATCCGAACGTAGAACACCCCTCGGGGATAAGCAAGCAGATCCGAGCTGGTCCGATCGTATTCACCGGGAAAGGTGATGATCGAACCGATTCGATCATTCCGCCAGGATGTCGGCCAGCACGTCGGGCCGTTCCAGGGCGATGAAGTGGCCCGCGCCCGGCACCTGCGTGAACGCGGTGTCGGTGAGCAGGTCCTTGTTGGCCTGGCGGTCCGACGGCCGGGACCAGTCCCGCTCGCCGTAGACGAGGTGGACGGGTGCCTTGGCTTCGCGGTAGCGCGAGCGGGCCGCGATGAGGCTCGGCAGGTTCCGGTAAACGCCGCGGGCCACGACCGGGTAGCCGGGACGGCGGCCCACCTGCAGGAGTTCGGCCAGGTAGTCCTCGCGCAGGGCGGACTTGTCGCCGAGCCCGCCCCGCAGGATCCTGCGCAGCGCGGCCTTCGGTTCGATCCCGGCGACGACCGGGCCCACGCCCGGCGCCCGGACGCCGGTGACCACGGCGCGGGCGAGGAGGCCGGACCGGGCGATCCCGCCGCGGAAGTCGTAGGCGTTCACCGCGATGACGCGCCGGACCCGGTCCGGCAGGCCGGCCGCGGTGGTGAGGGCGAGTACCGCGCCCATGGACTCGCCGAGCAGCGTCACGTCCTCGAGGTCGAGTCCGGTGAGCAGGCGCTCGACGCCGGCGCGCAGCGCGGGCTCGTCGTAGGACGCGCCGGGCACGATGTCGGAGTGGCCCATCCCCGGGAGGTCGAGGGCGTACACCGTGAACCGGCCGGCGACCAGGGGGATGAGCGCGCGGAAGTGCTCGGCCTGCGTGCGGACGGTGTGCAGCAGGACCAGGGGAGCGCCGGTGCCCGCCTTCAGGTAGCGCAACGCGCCCTCGTGCTGCCCTCCCGCGCCGAGGGTGTGGCTGGTCGTGCCGGGCACGGAAATCGTGGGTCGGGCTGCTTCGGGCATCTCGCCGGCTTCCTGTGCGGGGGACGATCGGAAACCGATCGGTTTCCAGCGATCGTAAACCGATCGGTTTCCGGGGACAAGGCGGGCTGCTACGGTAGTGGAAACCGATCGGTTTACGCCGTGGGTCCCGCGACCGAGGAGGCCGGATGACAACCGGGAAAGAGCCGGCGCTGCCGGCGAAACTGGCCGCGCACCCGTCGGTGCGGGCCGTGCTCGCGCGGCGCCGGGCGGACGCGGGGCCGCCGCCGGTGCTCGACGCGGCCCGGCTGCGCGAGCTGTGCCTGGCGGCCGGCGCGGACGACGTCGCCGCGGTGAGCCTCGACCACCCCGACCTGGCCGGCGAGCGCGAGTACGTACTGGGCGCGTTGCCCGGCACCCGCAGCCTGATCGCGATGGCGTTCCGGATGAACCGCGACAACTGCCGTTCGCCGGCGCGCAGCGTCGCCAACCAGGAGTTCCACCAGACCGACGAGCAGGCCAACCACGCCGCCCGCAGCGTCGTCCAGGCCCTGCAGGACGCCGGCCACCACGCGATCAACCCGTCGGTCGGCTTCCCACAGGAGATGGACCGGTTCGGCACCGACCGGATCTGGGTGGTGGCGCACAAGACGGTCGCGGTCGCCGCCGGGCTCGGCGTGATGGGCCTGCACCGCAACGTCATCCACCCGAAGTTCGGCAGTTTCGTGCTGCTGGCCACGGTGCTGGTGGACGCGGAGGTGAGCGAGTACGGGCAGGCGCTGGACTACAACCCCTGCATCGACTGCAAGCTGTGCGTCTCGGCCTGCCCGGTCGGGGCGATCGGCAAGGACGGGCAGTTCGACGGGCTGGCCTGCACCACCCACAACTACCGCGAGTTCATGAGCGGGTTCACCGACTGGGCGCAGACCGTGGCCGACAGCGCGGACGCCGCGGACTACCGCACCCGGGTCACCGACGCCGAGAACGCCTCCCTGTGGCAGAGCCTGAGCTCGCCGCCGGGGTACAAGTCGGGGTACTGCCTGGCGGTCTGCCCCGCGGGCGAGGACGTCCTCGGCCCGTACCTGGAGGACCGCAAGAGGTTCCTGGACACGGTGCTGCGGCCGCTGCGGGAGAAGCGCGAGACGCTGTACGTCATGCCGGGCTCCCGGGCGCAGGAGTACGCCCGCAGCCGCTTCCCGCACAAGCCGGTCAAGGAGGTCACCGGCGGCTGGCGGCCGCCGGCTTGAGACCCGCCGCGTCGAGCAGGGCGGTGACGGTGGGGCCGACCAGCCCCCGGAGGTCGTCGACGCCGATGCCGGCCCGCGCGCTGGCGCCGTCGAAGACCACGAGGAGCTGCCGGGCCAGCAGGTCGGGATCGACCGCGCCGCCTTGTTCGGCTTCACGGCGGAAGAAACCCAGCAGGTTGCGCTTGATCCGCCGGGCCACTTTGCTCGCGGGGTGCCGCGGATCCTTGAGCTCGATCTGCGCGGCGAGGTACCGGCACCCGTGGAACCCGGGCGCGCCGGCCTGGGTTTCGAGCTGCCGGAAGACGTGCATGATCCGCGCCCGCGCCCCGCGGCCGTCTTCGGCGGGCGGGAGCAGGCCGGCCACGAAGGCGGCGGCGCCTTCCTTGAGGCTGGCGGCGAGCAGTTCGTCCTTGCTGTCGAACAGCTGGTAGAGGGACCGCTTCGAGACGCCGGCGGCCTTGCACAGCGCCTCGACCCCGATGCCCACCCCGTCGCGGTAGGTGAGCTCGGCGGCCGCGGCCAGCAGCCTCTCCCGTGGGGTGGTTTCGGTGGTCACCCCTGCGAGGTTAGCCCCGGTTGCCGCGGGTGGGAAACCGATCGGTTTCGAGCGGGGCGGGCCTGCCCGCCGACCCGGCCGACGTCACGGGCAGACGACGAGCCCGGTGCCCACGACCAGCGCCACCGCCACCGCCGGCGGCGCCAGCAACGCGGCCACCCCGCCCACGACGGCCGCGACCCGGGCAGCCGGCCGCGGCTTCCGCGCGACCACGTCGAGCCGGTCCACCCGGATCGCCGTGTCGCCGCCGGTCATCGCCAAAGCCCGCCGGGGGCCGTCGGCCGGGCGGATCCTCAGCAGTGCCGAGCGCAGCGGTGCCGCTCCGCAGCGGGCCGAGGCCGCCCGGTCGGCCGCCAGCTCGACCAGCAGGCGGGTGGCCGTCGGGAGCTCGCGCACGAGCGGGATGAACGGCAACGCGCGGCCGAGCACCTCCGCCCAGCCCGTCAGCAGGTGGTGGTGGCCGCGGACATGGGCGCGCTCGTGCTCCAGCACCGCGCGCAGCTCCGGCTCGGTGAGCCGGTTCGCGAGCCCCGTGCTGGCCACCACCAGCGGACGGCGGCCGCCCATGCTGTAGGCGATCGGCCGGGCGTCCGGCAGCCACAGCGTGGGCAGCGGGCGCTCGTCGCCGGCCAGCCGCAGGGCCTGCAGGTGCCTGCGGTGCAGCACGGTCCGGTGCCGCCGCCGGTCGAGGGCGTGGCGGGCCAGGCGGACGGCCGCCGTGGCCAGCAGGGCCGCCGCGCCGGTGGCGGCGAGCGGGTCGAGCGCCGGGAAGCCGTCGTGGCCGAGCGTCGACCAGCAGTCGTGCAGCACCCGCAGCACCGCGCCCGCCGGGCCGTGGCCGGGCAGCACGAGCAGCACGACGCTGCCGGCCACACCGGCGACGACGCCGAGCGCGGCGAGCAGCCACCACGCGAGCACCGTCCCGGGGCCGACGCCGGCGGCGGCGAGCCTGCCGAGGGCCCGGGGCGACCCCCAGCCGATCACCGCGGCGCCGGCCAGCAGCGCGGCCGCGGGGATCATCGCTTGCGCGCCTTCCGCCGCAGCGCCCGGCGGAGGATGTCCGACTCCTCCTCCGTGGCCGAGCTCACGAAGTGCAGGAGGACCGACTCGCGGTCGTCGGCCGAGTCCAGGAGCTCGCGCAACGTCTGCGCGGTGGCCTCCTCGCGGGTGGTCACCGTGCGGTAGCGGTACGCGCGGTCTTCCCGCTCGCGCTCCACCCACCCCTTGCGGTGCAGGTTGGTCAGCACGGTCATCACCGTGGTGTAGGCCAGGTCGCGGTCGGAGTTCAGCACGTCCAGGACGTCACGGACCCGCAGGGGCTCCGCCGCCGCCCAGAGCACGTCCATGATCGCCGCTTCGAGTTCGCCGAACTGCCGCATCAGACCTCCGCGGGCCAGGATACGGGCGAGCCCGCGCCGGGCACGGGCTCGCCCGCCGGAGTCAGCTCTGGAGCAAGCCGCGCATCTCGGTGATCTCGGCCTGCTGGGCGTCGACGATCTTCTGCGCGAGCGCCTTCGCGTCCGTGCTGCCGCCCTTGGTCAGCTCGGTCTTGGCCATGTCGATCGCGCCCTGGTGGTGGTCGATCATCATGGCCAGCCACATCCGGTCGAACTCGGTGCCCTTTGCGGCCTCGAGCTTCGCCATGTCCTCGGTCGGCATCATGCCGGGGGTGGTGCCGTGGTTCATTCCCGGCATGTCCGGGGTCGCGGCCCAGGTGGTCAGCCAGCCCTGCAGCTGCTTGATCTCGGGGTCCTGGGCCTGCTCGACTCGGGTGGCGAGGTCGAGGACCTTCGGGTTGGTGCTGCGGGAGGGGGCCAGCTTTGCCATTTCGAGCGCTTGGGTGTGGTGGGCGATCATCTGCTGGGCGAATGTGACGTCGTCGGCGTTGTGGCCGGGCGGTGTGTCGCTGCTGCTGCACGCGCCGAGGACGAGGGTGGCGGCGACGGCGAGTGCGCCGAAGAACAGGATTTTTCGCATGACAGGACCTTCTCTGGAGGTGGGGGGAGGGCCGGGTTGCTCCGGCCGGTCACACCCGCAGCACGCAGAGAGAGGTCAGGATCGTCCGCCCTGGTCTGTCCGGTGGGCGGTCGGGGGCCGGTGACCCCCGTGGGGACGTCGGTTGGGCGGGGTTTGGGGTGCCTGGCTGTCTGGGGAGCAGTAGCCAGGCCAGCAGGAGGAGGCTGCCGAGTGCGGTCAGGATGGCCAGGCAGAGGTGGAGCAGGTCGTGGGGGCCGTTGTGGGCGGGTTCGGGGTGCTCGTCCGCGGTGTCGGCGGTTGGCATGCTCGTCGCGACGGCTGCCATGGTGTCTGGCTCGTTGCTCGACGCCGAGATGTGGTGCATTGCCGTGACGCACAGGGCCAGCAGGCACAGCAGGATCACCTGCTGTGCGCGGCCCAGGCGGTGCGTCATGGGTTCACCGTACCCCGGCGCGCGCGACGACTACTAAGCGGGTTAGTAGCCGGACGCGGGGCGGCGCCACGGAAACGCGCCGCCCCGCGTCCTGCCTCAGGAGGTGGGCCGGGTCGCGCCGGCGTACTGGCTCTGCAGCGGCGAGATCTTCACTACGTCGCCTGTCGTTGGGGCGTGGACCATCTTGCCGTCGCCCAGGTACATTCCGATGTGGGAGACCGGTGAGTAGTAGGCCACCAGGTCGCCTGGTTGTAGCTGGTCGCGTGGTACCGGGGTGCCGAACCGGGCCTGGGCTGCCGAGTTGCGGGGCAGCGTTATTCCTGCTTTTCCGTACGCCCACAGCAGCAGGCCCGAACAGTCGAACGTGCTCGGGCCCGTGGCGCCCCAGACGTAGGCGCTGCCCAGCTTGCTCAGTGCCGCGTTGACCGCCGTCTGGGCGGCCGCCGTCGGGGCCTTGAGGCCTGGTGCCTTGCCGCCCGTGTCGCGCTGGGCGGCCCGGTCGGCCGTCGTGAGGTTGCGGTCGGCGGCCTTGACCTGCTCGATCTGGTCGTTCAGGGTCTTCTGCTTGGCCTTGATGTCCTCGGTCAGCTTGGCCGCCGCGTCGCGCGCGTCCTGGGCGCGCTTCGCGGCGTCCGTGGCCTTGGTGGTGGCTTCGGCGGCCTGCCGGACGGCGCCCGTCAGGTCGTTCATCGCGCCGCTCTTCTCGGTCGCGATGATCTCCAGGGCCGAGGAACGGTCCAGGAAGTCCTGTGTGGACGTTCCGGCCAGCAACGCGGACAGCTTGTTGAGCTGGACGCCGCTGGTGAACGAGGCGCCGGCGAACTTGTCGACCTCGGCCTGGTACTTCTTCTGGTCTTCCGCGGCCTTGACACCCTGGTCCTTCGCGGCGGTGACGTCGGTGGTGGCCTTGTCGAGCTCGGCCTGCCGGGCGTCGAGGTCGCTCTGGGCCTTGAGGAGGTCTTCGTTGAGTTTTTCCGCCTGGGAAGCCAGATCGCGGTACTTCGCGAGGGCGTCCGAGCCGGTGGGCGGGGCTTGGAGGACGGGGACGGGGGCGGCGGTGGCGGCGGGCTGGGCCACGGTGACGAGGGTGATCACCGAGGCCGCGGCGAGCGCTCCGGACACCACGCGCCTGACGGGATGCGACTGCACGGTCGCGGGTTTCTCCTTCTCTGGTCGGCCGCCGGCACCCGGACGCGCGGCATCGCACCTGGAGACGCGCGTGGCGGATTCCGGTTCCCCGGCGGCGATCCCGCGGCGCCGCCGGGGTTCGGCGGCTCCGGTCGCGAGATCTCGGCCAGGTTACGAACGCCAGGCGTTCACGTCCACCTTTCGGGGGAACAAAAATCCGGCTCGGCGCCTGAGCTGGTGTTATCCGGCAAAGAAAATCGCGCCGGGTACCACTGTGTGCCGCGCTGCTACTACCCGCTATAGTAGGTTCTTTCGGCTTGCCGGGCGGGAAACCCGGGCTCAGCCGTGCAGGGTGAACCCGAGCTCGCGGCCGCGCGCCACGAGCTCGCCGCGGACGTCCGGGTGCGCGATGTGGTCCACGATCTGCTGGGCCTGCTCGCTCGAGTCGTTGCCCCAGATCGTCGCGGTGCCGTTCTCGCTGACGATGAAGCTGTGCTGGAACGAGGTGACGGGTCCGGCGAGCCGGGGCACGACCGTCGACACGCCGGCCTTGGGGTGCCACGACGGCAGGGCGATGATCGCCTTGCCGCCGGGGGAGTGCAGCGCGCCGACCACGAAGTCGGTCTGGCCGCCGAAGCCGGAGTGGATCGAGCCGCGGACCCGGCTGGCGTTGGCCTGGGCGAACAGGTCGACCTCCAGGGCGCTGTTCACCGAGACGAGCGCGCGACGGCGGGCGATCACCGCGGGGTCGTTGGTCTTCTCGGTGCGCAGCAGCCGGACGCGGGGGTTGCGGTCGATCCAGCGGTACAGCTCCGCGCTGCCGAACACGAACGACGCCGTCACCGGCACGGCCGGGTCCAGCGCGCCGGCCCGGTCGAGGCCGAGCACGCCGTCGCTGAACATCTCCGACCACACCGCGAGCCCCCGGCGCCCGGTGAGGGCCGCCAGCGTCGCGTCCGGGATGCCGCCGATGCCCAGCTGCAGCGTCGCGCCGTCGGCGACCAGCTCGGCCACCCGCCCGCCGATCGTGCGGGCCGCGTCGCCCAGCGGCCGCGGCTCGGGTGACAGCAGCGGCTCGTCGGCTTCCAGTGCGTGGTCGATCTCGTCGACGGGCAGCACGCCGTCGCCGTGTGTGAACGGCATGTTCGGGTTGAGCTGCGCGATCACCAGGCCGCCCCGGGCCCGGACGGCTTCGATCGCCGCGGGCAGGATGTTGACCTCGGTGCCCAGCGAGACCGTGCCGTCCACCACCGGGGACGTGTGCACGAGGACGACATCCGGCGGCAGCGAGCGCTTGAGCAGCTCGGGAACGAGCGACAACCGGCACGGGAAGTACCGCAGCCCGGCCCGGCGCCGCATCCCCGGCCCGACGAACGGCGTCTCGAGCAGCACGCCCGGCCGGTCCGGCAGGCCGGCCTGCGCGTTCAACGCGAACAGCCGGTACTCGGCGAGAGCGGAGTCGAGGACCGCGAGGGCCCGCGCGGGCGTGGCGAAGTTCCCGCTGACGACCACCCGCGGCGCCGGCCCCGGCACCCCCGCCAGCACGGCGCCCAGCTGTGACTCCGACAAGATCCGCATCGACGGCCCTTCCGTTGGTCGTTCGCTGTCGATCATGCCGGAAACCGGAAACGGCCCCCGCCGCAGCGGGGGCCGTCTCCGGGGAAAGCACGTCAGGCGAGGGCCGCGTCCATGGTGATCGTCGTGCCCGCCAGTGCCTTCGACACCGGGCACGTCTTCTCCGCCGTCTCCGCGTACTCCGCGAACTGCTCCGCCGTCACGCCCGGGATCGACGCGCGCAGGGTGATCGCGATGCCGCTGATCTCGAAGCCGCCGCCCTTGGCCGGGCCGAGCGTCACCTCCGCGCTCACGTCGATCGAGTCCGCGGTGAGCTGGTGGGACTCGAGCACGCCCGACAGGTTCATCGCCAGGCACGACGAGTGCGCCGCCGCGATGAGCTCCTCGGGGCTGGTCTGGCCGTCCGGGTTGCCCGCCCGGGTGGGGAACGAGACCGCGAACGTGCCCGCGTTGGACGAGTCCAGCGTGACCTCGCCCTTCCCGCTGTTCAGTCCGCCGACCCAGTGGGTGGTGGCGTCACGGCTGGGCATAAAGCCTCCTCAATGCTCGGATGAATACGCGGCGGCCGAGGCTGTCAGCCGCCGCAGGGTCCTGATCAGTTCCCGCCGCGCGGTGTCGTCGAGGCCCAGCGCGCAGCCGATCGCCGAGGGAACACCGGCGGCGCGCTCGCGCACCGCCCGGCCCTCGCCGGTCAGGCTGATCACCACGGTGCGTTCGTCCGCGGGCAGTCGCGTCCGCGTCACCAGCCCGTTGGCCTCGAGTCGTTTGAGCAGCGGGGAAAGCGTGCCGTAGTCCAGGTGCAGCGCCTCGCCGATCTCCTTGACCGGCCGGTCGTCGGACTCCCACAGCACCAGCAGCACCAGGTACTGCGGGTAGGTGAGACCCAGTTCGCCGAGCAGGGGACGGTAGGTGTCCGTCACCGCGCGCGACGCCGCGTAGAGCGCGAAGCAGGTTTGCTCGTCCAGGAGGAACTCATCGGGCACGTCCGCAAACCTAGCCCACGATTACATCGTGCGCAAGGTATTTGGGAAAACCTGTCGGTGGTGCCTGGCAGACTCCCGGCCATGACCGAACGACCCGAGCGCCCGGCCGTCCCGCTGACCGGCGGCGAGCGCGAAATCCTCACCAGCCTGCTCGACTACCACCGCGCCACCGTCGCGTGGAAGGCCGGCGGCCTCACCGGCGACCAGGCCCGGCGAGCGCACCTGCCCAGCGAACTCACCACCGTCGCCGGGCTCGTCGCGCACCTCACGCTCAACGAGTGGTTCTGGTTCGGCGTGGTCGTCGACGGCGAGGAGGACACCTGGGCGGAGAAGCTCGAGCAGGACCCGGACGCCGAGTTCCGGGTCCCGCCCGGGACCACCGTCGAACAGCTCCTCGCGGACTACGAGAAGCAGTGCGCCCGCAGCCGCGAGATCATCGCCGCGCACGGCCTCGACGACGAAGTCACGCACAAGGACGAGACCTTCAACGTCCGCTGGGTGCTCACGCACATGATCGAGGAGACCGCCCGGCACGTCGGCCACCTCGATGTCCTGCGCGAGCTGACCGACGGCCTCACCGGGGAGTGACCTTCTTCGGCGGCAGCGGGAAGAAGCCGCTGGTTCGCTCGACGTAGTGCGCGTACGCCGGGCGGGTGCGGGCCATTCCTTTCTCCAGCAACGGTTTCCCCGTGCCGCGGGCCAGGGTGAACGTCATCGCCACGGGGGAGAGGATCGTCGCCGCGCCCGGCCACGTCGAACACGCCAGGAGGTACAGGCCCCACCAGACGCACGCGTCGCCGAAGTAGTTCGGGTGCCGGGTGTAGCGCCACAACCCCGTGTCCAGCACGCGGCCGCGGTTGGCCGGGTCGGCCTTGAAGCGGCGGAGCTGGTCGTCGCCGATCGTCTCGAACGCGAAGCCGACCAGCCACACCGCGATCCCGAGCCAGCCGAGCACGCCGATCCCGGTGCCGTCCACCGCGAACTGCACCGGCAGCGAAACGAAGTACAGCACCACGGCCTGGAACAGGTACACGCGCACGAACATCTTCGCCGGCCCGTGGCCCATCCGCGCGTACCGCGGGTCCTCCGGCAGCTTGTGGTTGCGCAGGTGCAGGTGCACCGAAAGCCGCACGCCCCAGACGACCGTCAGGAGCACCACCACGACCCGCAGGGAGAGCGGGCCGTCGCCGAACGGGAAGGCGGCGACCGCGACGATCGCGAAGCCGAGCCCCCAGAACGTGTCGATCGTGTCGTAGCGACGGCGCGCCCGCGCGATCGCGAAGGTCACGGCCACCGCCACGAGGGTGACGGCGGCCGTGACGAGCAGCTGCGGCATCGTCACCACTCCCGCGTCGCGGGCATGCCGCTGGTGCCGTCGGAGTGCGGCCGCGCCGCCAGGACCTGGTCCACGCCCATCCGGTTCTCCTCGAACGCCAGCGCCCCGCCCACCAGGTACAGCCGCCACACCCGCGCGCCCGTCTCCCCGATGAGCGCGACGACGTCGGCCCAGTTCTCCTCCAGGGTGGCGGCCCAGGCCCGGACCGTCCACACGTAGTGCTCGCGCAGCGCGTGCACGTCCCGGACCTCGAGGCCTGCCGTCTCCAGGTGGTCGATCGTCCGGCCGACCGGGCGCATCGTCATGTCCGGCGCGATGTACCGCTCGATGAACGCGCCGCCGCCGGGGGCGACCTGCCCGCGGGACATCTGCTGGAGCAGCACCCGCCCGCCCGGCTTCACCATCCGGTGCAGCGTCGCCGCGTACGCCGGGTAGTTGACTTCGCCGACGTGCTCGCCCATCTCGATCGACGCGACCGCGTCGAACGGCGCGTCCGGCAGCTCCCGGTAGTCCTGGCGGCGCACCTCGACGCGGTCCTCGAGGTCGTGCTGGGCGAGCCGGCCGCGGATGTGCTGCAGCTGCTCGGCCGAGAGCGTGATGCCGACGGCCTCGACGCCGTGGTGCTTCGCGGCGTGGACGAGCAGCGAGCCCCAGCCGCAGCCGACGTCCAGCAGCCGCATGCCCGGTCGCAGCCCCAGCTTGCGGCAGATCAGCTCCAGCTTGTCGTGCTGGGCCTGTTCGAGGGGCTGCTCGGGGGAGGTGAAGTACGCGCACGAATACGCCATCGACTCGTCCAGCAGCAGCTGGTAGAAGGCGTTGCTCAGGTCGTAGTGGTGGGCGATGGCCGAGCGGTCGCGCAGCAGGCTGTGCAGCTTCCCGGACAGCCGGGCCTCCTCGGCGGGCGGCTTCGGCGGCAGCCCGGCGACGCCGAGCCGGGCGGCCAGCCGGACGGCTTCGGCCCACTCGCGCGGCCCCACCTTCACCCGGTTCAGCTCCCCTGAGCGGGTCAGCGCCCAGATCCGGCGGAAGCCGTCCGCCAGGTCGCCTTCGACGTCGAGGTCGCCGGTGACGTAGGCGCGGGCGAGCCCCAGCTCGCCGGGCGCGTAGAGCAGGCGGCGCAGGGCACGGCGGTTGCGGAGCACGACGGTGGGCGCGTCCGCCGGGCCGGCGCGGGTGCCGTCCCAGGTCCGCAGGCCCACGGGGAGGGGCCCGCCGAGCAGTTTCGCGGCGAACGAGGCGAGGTGGTGCGCGGTGGTGTGCGGCATGCCCGGGATTCGCTCCGCTCCCCGCGGTGGATTGGTCGCCCGGTCCGGCAATCCGGCCGGGCCGCGGTCCCGAAGCACCGGTGTGGAGATCACGGGAGAACGCATCGGCGTCATCGGCAGCGGGGTGGCCGGACTGACCGCCGCATACCTGCTGCAGCGCAAGTACGAGGTTCTGCTGTTCGAGGCCGACGACCGCCTGGGCGGGCACGCGCACACGCACGACGTGCCGAGCACCCACGGCGGCACCGTCGGCGTGGACTCCGGCTTCATCGTCCACAACGAGCGCACCTACCCGACCCTGCTGAAACTCTTCGGCGAGCTGGGGGTGCACACCCGCGACACCGAGATGTCGATGAGCATCCGCTGCGACGGCTGCGGCCTGCAGTACGCCGGCGCCAAGGGCCTGGCCGGGCTGTTCGCGCAGCGCGGCAACGCCGTCCGCGGCCGGTACCTGCGGATGCTGGCCGAGGTGAAGCGGTTCCACCGGCACGCGAAGCGGCTGCTGGCGGCGCCGGACGCCGGCGACGTCACGCTCGGCGCGTTCCTCGCCATCGGCGGCTACACCCGCTACTTCGTCGACCACTTCATGCTGCCGCTGGTGTCCACGGTCTGGTCCGCCGACCGCGCCGACACGCTGCGGTACCCGGCGCGGTACCTGTTCGAGTTCCTCCGCAACCACGGCATGCTCTCGGTGAAGGACTCGCCCGCCTGGCGGACCGTCGTGGGCGGCTCGCGCGAGTACGTCGAGCTCGCGGCGAAGCAGCTGACGGCGGTGCACCTGTCGACGCCGGTGCGGTCGGTGCTGCGGACCGCCGGCGGCGTCGAGATCCGCGACGACGCCGACACGCCGCACCGCGTCGACAAGGTCGTCGTCGCCACGCACGCCGACCAGGCCCTCGCCCTGCTGGCCAACCCGACCGCCGCCGAGCGCGCGGTGCTCGGCGCGTTCCGGTACTCGGAGAACGAGGCCTGGCTGCACACCGACACGAGCGTCCTGCCCTCGCTGCCCGACGCCAGGGCCGGCTGGAACTACCGCGCCCCCGTCTGCGGCGCGCCCACCGGCGCGGTCCAGGTCAGCTACGACATGAACCGCCTGATGCGGCTCGACGAGGCGACCGGCTACGTCGTCACGCTCAACCCCGGCGACGGCCCCGGCGAGGAGCACGTCGTGGCGCGGATGCGGTACGAACACCCGGTCTACACGCCGGAATCCGTTGCCGCGCAACGCCGGCTGCCCGAGCTCAACGACGGCGTCGTCGCGTACGCGGGCGCCTACCACGGCTGGGGCTTCCACGAGGACGGCTGCGCCTCGGGCGCCCGGGCCGCGGAAAGCCTGGGGATGACGTGGTGACGAACGCGCTCTACGACGCCACGGTCGCGCACGTGCGGCGGATCGACCCGCCGCACGCCTTCGCCCACCGCGTGTACCTGTGGCGGGTCGACCTGGACGACCTCCCGCGGCTGCCGTGGTGGCTGCGGCCCTTCGCGCGGTTCGACCACCGCGATCACTTCGTCGCCGGGGATCCGCGCGGGATCCGGGAAAAGCTGGACGCCTGGCTCGCCGAACGCGGCGTCGACCTGCGCGGCGGGCAGGTCGTCATGCTGGCCGCCGCGCGGGTGCTCGGGTACGTGTTCAACCCGATCAGCGTCTACTGGTGCCACGACCCGGACGGGCGCCTCGCGTGCGTCGTCGCCGAGGTGCACAACACCTACGGCGGCCGCCACGCCTACCTGCTGCACCCCGACGAAGCCGGGCTCGCCCGCGCGGCCAAGGAGTTCTACGTCTCGCCGTTCCAGGAAATGGACGGCGAGTACCGGATGCGGCTGCCGCGCCCGGAGGCCCTGCTCGACCTCACGGTCGCGTTGCGGCGCGGGACGGCCACGCCGCTGGTCGCTACGCTGCGGGGAGTTCGCCGCCCGGTGAACCCGCGGTGGCTGGCCCGGCTGGTCCTGGCCCGGCCGCTGCTCCCGCAGCGGGTGTCCGCGCTGATCCGCCGCCACGGCGTCACGCTGTGGCTGCGCAAGGCCGCGGTCGTGCCGCGTACCCCGCAGAACGCCGGAGGACAGCTGCATGGATGAGCCGGCCCGCCCGCGCCGGATGGCGCCGGTGCCTTCCGAGACCCCGGCCGGCCCGACCCCGGAAGAACTCATGATCCGCGTCGCCAAGGGCGACGAGCGGGCCTTCGAGCTGCTCTACGACCAGTTCGCCGGGCCGATCTACGGCCTCGTCCGGCGGATCGTGCGCGACGCGGCCCAGTCCGAAGAGGTCGCCCAGGAGGTCCTCGTCGAGCTGTGGCGCACCGCGACGCGGTACGCCCCCGACAAGGGCTCGGCGCTCAACTGGGCGATGACGCTGGCCCACCGCCGCGCCGTCGACCGCGTCCGCTCGGCCCGCGCCAGCACCGAACGCGAGCAGAAGGCGACCTTCGAAGCCGCCCGCGGCCGTCCGTTCGACGAGGTCGCCGAGTCCGTCACCGCGCGGCTCGAACGCTCCCAGGTGCGCCGGTGCCTGTCCTTCCTGACCGACCTGCAGCGCGAATCGGTGCTGCTCGCCTATTACCAGGGCTATACGTATCGCGAGGTGGCCGAAGTGCTGTCGACGCCGCAAGGAACCATCAAGACGCGGCTGCGGGACGGCCTGATCCGCCTGCGGGACTGCCTGGGGGTGACCGCTTGAGCACACCGGAGATGCACACCCTGGCCGGTGCCTTCGCGCTCGACGCCGTCAACGACGTCGAGCGCGCGGAGTTCGCCCGCCACCTCGAGCAGTGCGACTCGTGCACCCAGGAGGTCGCCGAGCTGCGCGCGACCGCGGCCCGGCTGGGCGCGGCGATGGCCGAGGAGCCGCCGCCGGAGTTCAAGGACCGGGTGCTGGCCGCCATGCACGCCACCCGGCAGCTGCCGCCGCGGACCCGGCCCGGCTCGCCCGACCGGCACCGCCGCTCGGCGCGGGCTCCCCGCTGGGCGGTGATCGTGGCGGCCGCGGCCGCCGTCGTCGGGCTCGCCGCGGGCGGGGTGTTCGGCGGGATCGCGCTGACCCAGCGGCAGGAGCTGCAGGCCGCGCAGAGCCGCCTCGACCAGGCGAAACAGCAGTTCGCGCCGGTGGCGGCGCTGCTCGCGGCGCCGGACGCGAAGACCGCGCACGGCGAGGCACCGATCGGCGGCGGCGTCACCGTAGTGGTGTCGCGGTCGCTGAACCGGATGATGGTGATGGACGCGGGCCTGCCGTCGCAGCCGGGCGGGAAGGTCTACGAAGCCTGGCTGATCACCGGCAAGGACGCGCCGCGCTCGGCCGGCGTGATCGCGGCCGCGGACCAGGGCGGCCTGGTCGTCGCCGACGGCGTCGGCAGTGCCGACAAGGTGGCGGTGAGCGTCGAACCGCCCGGTGGATCGGCCACCGGAGCGCCGTCGGAAGTCCTCATGAGCATGCCCGCGCCCGCCTGATCGGCAGGCCATACCAGATCGGCCGGGAGCGGTGCTCGCGGCCCGTCGCTCTTGCGCGCTCGAAGGTGTTGTGGCAAAACACCTTTGCGACACACGGCGTGCCTACTGGATTAGAGCCTGCCTGGTGCCTACCGTCCTGCCTAACGTCGGCGGTTGACATAACTCTCGATCTGGGGTTGAGGTCGAGGGTTTGATCTTCGGCCGGCGGGCTGTACGGGCACAACGATCAGGAAGGCGGACTTCGATGACGCCCCCGCACAACTACCTTGCGGTGATCAAGGTGGTCGGCATCGGCGGTGGCGGCGTGAACGCCGTGAACCGCATGATCGAGGTCGGCCTCAAGGGTGTCGAGTTCATCGCGGTGAACACCGACGCGCAGGCACTGCTCATGTCCGACGCCGACGTCAAGCTGGACATCGGCCGCGAGCTGACCCGTGGCCTCGGCGCGGGCGCCGCCCCCGAGGTCGGCCAGAAGGCCGCCGAAGACCACCGCGAAGAGATCGAAGAGGTCATCAAGGGCGCCGACATGGTGTTCGTGACCGCGGGTGAGGGCGGCGGCACGGGGACCGGCGGCGCGCCGGTCGTCGCGCAGATCGCCCGCAAGCTGGGCGCGCTGACCATCGGCGTCGTGACCCGCCCGTTCACCTTCGAGGGCAAGCGGCGCGGCAAGCAGGCCGAAGAGGGCATCCAGGCGCTGCGCAACGAGTGCGACACGCTCATCGTGATCCCCAACGACCGGCTGCTGCAGCTCGGCGACATCGGCGTCTCGCTGATGGACGCGTTCCGCTCCGCGGACGAGGTGCTGCTCTCCGGTGTCCAGGGCATCACCGACCTGATCACCACCCCGGGCCTGATCAACCTCGACTTCGCCGACGTCAAGAGCGTCATGTCCGGCGCGGGCTCCGCGCTGATGGGCATCGGCTCCGCGCGCGGCGAGGGCCGGGCCATCCAGGCCGCGGAGAAGGCGATCAACTCGCCGCTGCTGGAGGCGTCGATGGACGGCGCCCACGGCGCGCTGCTGTCCATCGCCGGCGGCTCCGACCTGGGCCTGTTCGAGATCAACGAGGCCGCGTCGCTGGTGCAGGAGTCCGCGCACCCGGACGCCAACATCATCTTCGGCACGATCATCGACGACTCCCTCGGCGACGAGGTCCGCGTCACGGTGATCGCCGCCGGGTTCGACGCCGGCGCGCCGACGCACAAGAAGCTGGACCCGTCGACGTTCGGCTCGCGCTCTTCGTCGACAACGGCTTCGGCCTCGGCGGGGCAGGTCTCGAACCCGCCGACGCCGCCGTCGGGTGCCACCCCGGTCCCGTCGGCGGGCAGCTCCGGCTACCCGGTGGCGCCGCCGCGCACGCACTCGTCGCTCCCGCCTGCCGGCGGCAGCCAGCCGCCCGGCGGGCTGCCGCAGCCCGGCGGCGGCTCGCGCGGCTACTCGCCGCTCGGCTCCAACGCCACGCAGGGCAGCCTGCCCGGCCGCGCGATGCCGGTGCACGACGACCCGTCGGACGACGAGGTCGACGTCCCGCCGTTCATGCGGCGCTAGCCACCACCGCTGAAGGCCGTCACCCGCGAACTAGAGTCGGGGGTGATGGCCTTCGGCAACTTCGGAGGTCTGGCTCACCTTGTTGGCCGGCCGCCAGCGCCCCAATGTGGCGTTCGGTGCGTTGGACGCACCGAACGCCACATTGGGTGCGTTGGACGCAACCAACGCCACATTGGGGCGCTCGGGGCCGGGACTTCATTGACGTCCAGGAGGATTCGTGCGGGTTCGGCGAGTGGTCACGACCAGGGCGGGCGGGGCGTCACGGCCGCCGTACGACAGCTTCAACCTGGGTGATCACGTCGGCGACGACGAGGGCAACGTCTACGCCAACCGCAAGCGGCTGGCGAGCGAGCTGGGCCTGGCCGAGGACAAGCTGGCCTGGATGGAACAGGTCCACGGCCGGACGGCGACCATCGTCGACGGCACCGAGACCGCCGCGGCGGAGGCGACCGACGCCCTGGTGACCGCGACCCCGGGCGTCGCGCTCGTGGTGCTGGTCGCCGACTGCGTCCCGATCCTGCTGGCCGATGCCGAGGCCGGGGTGGTCTCGGCGGTGCACGCGGGCCGGGTCGGCACGCGCGTCGGCGTCGTCCCGGCGGCGATCAAGGCCATGCGGGAAGTGGGCGCCGAACCGCACCGCATCGAGGCGCTGCTCGGCCCGGCCATCTGCGGCGACTGCTACGAGGTCCCCGCCGAAATGGCCGCCGACGTGGAGAAACACGTCCCCGGCACCGCCTGCAAGACCCGCAAGGGCACCCCCGGGCTCGACCTGCGCGCCGGGCTCTGGCGGCAGCTCGCCGACCTGGGCGTCGGCAAGATCGGCGTCGACCCGCGGTGCACGAACGAGGACAAGACGCTGTTCAGCTACCGCCGCGACGGGACCACCGGGCGGATCGCCGGCATCACCTGGATCGAGGCATGACCTCGCGGAAGGCCGAGCTGGCCGAGAACCTGCGCGAGGTCGAGGAGCGGATCGCCGCCGCCTGCCGGGCCGCCGGGCGCGCCCGGGACGAGGTGAAGCTGATCGCGATCACGAAGACGTTCCCCGCGTCCGACGTCGCCCTGCTGGCCGAGCTCGGCGTCACCGATGTGGGGGAGAACCGCGACCAGGAGGCCGGCCCGAAAGCCGCCGAAGTCCCCGGGCTGCGGTGGCACATGGTCGGCCGGCTGCAGCGGAACAAGGCGCGGTCCGTGGTCGGCTGGGCACACGAAGTGCAGTCCGTCGATTCCGCGCGGCTTGCCGACGCGCTCGCCAAGGGCGTGCGTGCGGTTCGCGACGCCCAGATACGTGACGAACCCCTCGACGTGCTCATCCAGGCCAGCCTCGACGACGACCCCGAGCGCGGCGGCTGCCCGCTCGGCGAGCTGGGCGCGCTGGCCGACCGGATCGCGCAGAGCGAAGAGCTGCGGCTTCGCGGCCTGATGGCCGTCGCGCCGCTGGGTGCCGACCCGGCTGCCGCCTTCGAGCGGCTGGCGCGTGCCGCCGAAAGGCTCCGCAAAGATCACCCGAATGCCGCAGACGTGTCCGCCGGGATGAGCCATGATCTCGAACAGGCGATCACGCACGGCTCGACCTGTGTGCGTGTCGGAACCGCGTTGCTCGGTGGACGCGGTTTAGCCTCGCCGTAGGGAGCTCGCGCGGTCGTCACGTTTCGTGTCCGCCCGCGCGGGGCACTGACGGCGTGGAGAGAAGTCAGTGCGGGAGCGGCTAGGGCTAGGGAGAGGCATGAGCGCGCTGCAGAAGCTGAAGGCCTACTTCGGGATGGTGCCCGCTGACGACGACGGCTACGACGACGGGGACGACTACCGGCGCGGTTACGACGACGACTACGACTCCTACGAGGAGCCGGCCCCGCGGTCGTCGCGTTCACGGTACCGCGAGGTCGACGACACGTACGACGAGCCCGTCAGCCGCAGTCGGTCACGCTCCGTGTCCAGTGCCGAGCCCGCTGTCCACGGCGCTCTCGCCATGGATCGGCAGCCGGGGCCGGTGGCGCGGCTGCGCCCGGTCGTCGAGCCGGTCGTGCGCCAGCCGGTGCGTGACCCGTTGAGCCGCATCACCACGCTGCACCCGACCAGTTACGCGGAGGCGCGGGCGATCGGGGAGCACTACCGCGAGGGCATCCCGGTGATCATGAACCTCACCGAGATGGAGAACGCGGACGCGAAGCGGCTCGTCGACTTCGCCGCCGGGCTGGCGTTCGCGCTCAGAGGGTCGATGGACAAGGTCACCAACAAGGTGTTCCTTCTCTCACCGCCCGATGTGGATGTCACGGCGGAAGACCGTCGGCGGATTGCCGAGGGCGGATTGTTTTTGCGGGGCTGAAGTCGCCCGGACCGCTGAGCGCAAGCAGACGTGACTTTGCCGACCCGATCCAGGGTCGGCCCCCTCAACTGCGTCTTCGGAGAGGACGCCCGGTTAGAGTAGGTACGTGGAAGCTGTGTGGCTGGTCGTCTGGTACGTGCTGTTCGCCTTCTGGCTGCTGCTGACGGCGCGGATCGTGGTCGAACTCGTCCGGACCTTCGCGCGTGAGTGGCATCCGGCCGGAGGGGTTGCGGTCACGCTCGAGACCATCTACACAGTGACGGACCCGCCGGTCCGGTTGTTCAGACGGATCATTCCGATGGTTCGGATCGGCGGCGTCGGACTGGACTTGTCGATTATGGTGCTGCTGTTGGTTGTGTTCTTCGCGATGCAACTGGCGACTCCTCCAAGTTGATCGGGGAGACTTGAGGTGGACCCTGCAGGCCATGGAGTGCGTGAGGTGATCTGATGTCGTTGACCCCCGCTGACGTGCATAACGTCGCGTTCAGCAAGCCGCCCATCGGCAAGAGGGGCTACAACGAGGACGAGGTGGACGCGTTCCTCGACCTGGTGGAGACCGAGCTGGCCCGGTTGATCGAGGACAACAACGAGCTGCGCCAGCAGATGGAACAGCTCGACGCGGAGCTCGAGTCGACCCGCAGCGAGCTGGAGAACGCCAAGGCGAACGTCGGCGCGCCCCCGATGCGCGAAGAGCCGTCGCGGCGCCTGGCGCCGGTGCCGCCGCCGCAGTCGGCCATGGAGCAGACCCAGGCGCACTCGATGGTCGGTGACAGCACCGAGCCGAACGTGCAGGCCGCCAAGGTCCTGGGCCTGGCCCAGGAGATGGCCGACCGGCTGACCGCCGAGGCGAAGACCGAGTCCGACGGGATGCTGGCCGAGGCCCGCACCAAGTCCGAGCAGCTGCTTTCGGACGCCCGGGCGAAGTCCGACTCGATGGTCAACGAGGCGCGCACCCGCGTCGACACGATGCTGAACGACGCGCGGACCCGTGCCGAGACGCTGGAGCGCCAGGCGCGTGACAAGGCGACGACGCTGGAGCGCGAGTCGCAGCGGAAGTACACCGAGACGATGAACAGCCTGAACTCCGAGAAGAGCGGGCTGGGCAAGAAGATCGAAGAGCTGCGCACGATCGAGCGGGAGTACCGCACGAGGCTGCGCGGGTTCCTCGAGTCCCAGCTGCGCGAGCTCGACGACCGCGGATCCGCGGCCCCCGCGTCGGCGTCGTCGAACTCCGGGCAGTCGTCCGGTTCGTCGAGCGGCGGCCAGGGCTACTCGTTCGGTCCGCGCGCGGAAGCCGGCTGAGTTTTGTTCTGAACCGTGGCGCACCCCGCTTCCGGGGTGTGCCACGGTTCGGAGTCGATCCGGTACCACCCGTGGGCGGGTCGTGGTCGGCTCCCGCGTCGTTCGTGCTGTAATGCAGCGTGCTTTACATCGTGCTGATCCTGGTACTGGCGGCTCTGGGGTTGCTCGTCACGGCGCTGATGACGGCTTCTTCGCTGTGGGCGTGGGTGTCGATCGGCCTTTCGGTGCTGGCCGGCCTGCTCCTGGTCGCCGACTGGCTGCGCCGCCGTCGCCGCTCCGCCGCACCGGCCGCCGCTCCTCCCTCGGCGCCGGATTCGGAGCCCGAGCCCGAGCCGGCACCGGCCGAGGAGCAGACCACCCTGATCCCGGCCACCGGTGACCTGGGCGACCCGGCCGAAACGCCCGAGCCGGCCGACGCTTCAGCCGAGGCCGAAACAACGGCCGATTCCGACCCGGGGGTCGAAGAAACCCCGGAGGAGGACGTCGCGGTCCTGGCCGACCTCGAGGACGAGGTCGTGGTGGTCGACGAGCACCCCCGCTACCACCTGCGCACCTGCACCTGGCTCGGCACCCGCGACACGATCCCGATCGGCGTCGGCGAAGCCCGCCAGCTCGGCTTCACCCCCTGCGACGTCTGCCGCCCCGACGCCACCCTGGTCGCCGCCCACCGCTGACCCGTGATTGAAGCCGGATCCCGCGTGATTGAAGCCGGATCTCGCGAGTTACGGGCCCAATCACGTGAGTTACGGGCCTGATCACGCGAGATCCGGGTTGCAGGCGGCCAGGCCCAGGTGGGTTTCCAGCGCCTGCGCGCCTTCCGGAGTCAGCCGGAGTGCGCGGTGGGCGTGGGCGCGCCGCGTCACCCAGCCCGCGTCGAGGAACCGCGTGGCCACCGCCGCACCCAGCGCGCCCGCGAGGTGGTGCCGCTGCTCGCTCCAGTCCAGGCAGAACTTCAGCAGCGGACGCCGCCCGGCCGCCACGACATCCAGATCCACGCCCAGCGAGCCGAACACCGGAGTGGCCGCAGGGCCCAGCGTGTACGGGTGTTCGTGCAGCGGCGCCGAAATCCGGTCGCCCGGACGCCGTCGCGTGTCGGCGGGACCGGACAGCGCACCCCGCGCCAGCAACGCCGCTGTGACCGCGACCCCGAGCCGGCCCGCGAGGTGGTCGTAGCACGTCCGGGCGGTGCGCAACGCCTCCGCCCGCGTCCCTTCGCGCAACGACGTCACCGGGTGGGACGGCGAGTACCGCGCCAATGTCTCCAACAGCTCGGCGGTGTCCGGGCCGGCCAGCCGGTAGAACCGGTGCCGTCCCGACTTCTCGGCGACGACCAGTCCCGCCGTCCGCAGCTTCGCCAGGTGCGCGCTGACGCCCTGCGCCGACAGCCGCGCTTCCGCGGCCAGCACGGACGCCGCCAGCGCCCGGCCGTCGGCGAGCGCGAGCAGCACGCGGACCCGCGCCGGGTCCGCGAACAACGCGGCCGTGCGCGCGATGTCGGCGTCTCCCTGCACTTCCCCAGGGTGCCCCCGGCACGCTTCCACCCAAACGGAAGTGTCCACGCGGTCTGCTGGGGACATGCTCCTGCTCACCATGTGCGCCGGGATGTTCCTGGTGCAGCTGGACGTCACGGTCGTCAACGTCGCCCTGCCCAGCATCGGCACCGACCTCGCCGCGCTGCAGTGGGTGGTCGACGGCTACTCCGTCACCCTGGCCGCGTTCCTGCTCACCGGCGGCGCCCTGGGCGATGTCTTCGGCCACCGCCGGGTCGTCCTCACCGGCTTCGCGCTCTTCGGCGCGGCGTCGGCCGCGTGCGGGCTGGCCGGCCCGGTCCCGTGGCTCGTCGCCGCCCGCGCCGGCCAGGGCCTGGGCGCGGCCTTGCTGCTGCCCGGCACGCTCGCCGTGATCACGAAGGCCCATCCGGGACGCGCCGAGCGGGCGCGGGCCCTCGGGATCTGGGCCGGGGTTTCGGCGCTGGCCTTGGCGGCGGGCCCGGTGCTGGGCGGCGCGATCGTCTCGGCGACGGGCTGGCGGCCGGTGTTCTGGCTCAACGTCCCGGTCGTCCTCGCGGCCGCCTTCGCGACACGGCGGCTCGTGCCCCGCGGCGGACGCGTGCCCGGGCGGCGGATCGACGTCGCCGGCGTCGTCACGGCGGCGCCTGCTCTCGGCGCCGGCGTGTACGCGGTCATCGCCGGGAGCGCGGTGGCCGGGATCCTCGCGGCCGCCGCGCTCGCCGCCTTCGTGGCCGTGGAACGCCGCTCGTCCGATCCCATGCTGCCCCCGGACGTCGTCCGCCGGACCCGCGGCCCGAACTTCGTCGCGGCGGCGATGAACTTCACCGGCATCGGGACGATCCTCGTGCTGACGCTGTACCTGCAGAACGTCAGGCACGCGTCGCCGTTCGAAGCCGGGCTCGAAGTGGTGCCGCTGTTCGGCCCGCTCTCGCTGCTGGCGCCGGTCGCCGGCCGGCTCACCGGCCGCTTCGGCCCGCGCCCCCTGATGGTCGCCGGGCTCGCACTGGGCGTGCTCGGGATGCTGAACCTCCTGCTGGTGAACGAAAACAGTGGCTACCCGGCCCTGCTGCCGACGCTGCTCGGCCTCGGGACCGGGATGGGCCTGCTGACGACGGCGGTGGTGACGGCCGCGGTCGACGGCGTCCCGCCCGAGCGCGCGGGGGTGGCGAGCGGCGTCAACAACACCGCCAGGCAGGCCGGGGGTGCGCTGGGGGTGGCGGTGCTCGGCGCGGTATCGGGCTCGGGGCCGCCCGCGGTGGGCGTCGTCGCGGCGGCGCTCTGGCTGGTCGCGATCGGCGTGACCGTACGTGCCCCTCGTGACAACCCGGTTGCGCGGGCCGGTTAACCTGGTAGGCAACACGGCATCGATCCGGCCATCACCGGGGAGCCTCCGGAAGAACCGAGCGGCAGCGCTCTCAGTAGAACCGGACGGGTACGGCCCGTGACAGCCGTCGAATGAGCGGCCCGGGAGCAACTGCCGGGCAAGCGGGGTGGTACCGCGGTGCGCCGGAAGGCGTTTCGTCCCCGTGTGGGTGACCGGGAGCCGGTCGTCCGTACGAGAGAGACGAACCGAGGAGCACCCGGATGTACCCCCAGGCCCAGCTCGGCGAAGGCGCAGGAGTCCCGTCGCAGCCGTCGTTCCCCGCCCTGGAGAAGCAGGTCCTCGCCTACTGGGAGAGCGACCGCACGTTCCAGGCGACGATCGACGCGCGCCCCGCGGGCGAAAAGGGCGAAAACGAGTACGTCTTCTACGACGGCCCGCCCTTCGCCAACGGCCTGCCGCACTACGGTCACCTCCTCACCGGGTACGTCAAGGACCTGGTGCCGCGCTACCAGACCATGAAGGGCCGCAAGGTCGAGCGCCGCTTCGGCTGGGACACCCACGGCCTGCCCGCCGAGCTCGAAGCCATGCGCCAGCTCGGCATCACCGAGACGTCCGAGATCGAAGAGATGGGCATCGCGAAGTTCAACGCGGCTTCGCAGGAGTCCGTCCTCCGCTACACCGACGAGTGGCGCGAGTACGTCACCCGCCAGGCGCGCTGGGTCGACTTCGACAACGACTACAAGACCCTCGACGTCACGTACATGGAGTCGGTGCTCTGGGCGTTCAAACGCCTGTGGGACAAGGGACTCGTCTACGAGGGCTACCGCGTCCTGCCGTACTGCTGGCGTGACGCGACGCCGCTGTCCAACCACGAACTGGGCATGGACTCCGACGTCTACCGCAACCGCCAGGACCCGGCCGTCACGGTCGGCTTCCGCCTGGAGGGCAACGGCAACGACCTCGACGGCGCCTACCTGCTCATCTGGACGACGACGCCGTGGACGCTGCCGTCCAACCTCGCCACGGCCGTGCACCCGGACGTGCAGTACGTCGTCGTCGAGCACGACGGCAAGCGGTTCGTGCTCGCCGAAGCGCGGGTTGCCGCGTACGCGCGGGAATTCGGCGAAGAGCCCACCGTGGTCGCGCACTACACGGGCGCGCAGCTGCTCGGAACCCGTTACGCGCCACCGTTCCCGTACTTCACCGGCACCGAGAACGCCCACCAGGTGCTGGCCGCCGACTACGTCACCACCGACGACGGCACCGGCATCGTCCACATCGCCCCCGCCTACGGCGCCGACGACAAGCTCGTCACCGACGCCGCCGGCATCCCGCCGGTGACGCCGGTCGACGCGCACGGCAAGTTCGACGCGACCGTGCCGGACTACGAGGGCCAGCAGGTCTTCGACGCCAACCCGAACATCGTGCGGGACCTCAAGAACGGCACCGGATCCGCGGCGCAGCAGGGCGCGGTCCTGCTGCGGCACGAGACCTACGACCACAGCTACCCGCACTGCTGGCGCTGCCGGAACCCGCTGATCTACCGCGCGGTCTCGTCGTGGTTCGTCGCGGTGACGCAGTTCAAGGACCGGATGGTCGAGCTCAACCAGCAGATCACCTGGTACCCGGAGAACGTCAAGGACGGCCAGTTCGGCAAGTGGCTGGAGAACGCCATCGACTGGTCGATCTCCCGCAACCGGTACTTCGGCACGCCGATCCCGGTGTGGCAGTCGGACAACCCCGAGTACCCGCGCACCGACGTCTACGGCTCGCTCGACGAGCTGGAGGCGGACTTCGGCGTGCGGCTGGACAACCTGCACCGGCCCTACATCGACGAGCTGACCCGGCCGAACCCGGACGACCCCACGGGTGAGTCCACCATGCGTCGCGTCCCGGACGTCCTCGACGTCTGGTTCGACTCGGGCTCGATGCCGTACGCCCAGGTGCACTACCCGTTCGAGAACGCCGAGTGGTTCGAGCACCACTACCCGAGCGACTTCATCGTCGAGTACATCGGGCAGACCCGCGGCTGGTTCTACCTGCTGCACGTGCTGGCCACGGCGCTGTTCGACCGGCCGGCGTTCCGCACCTGCGTCTCGCACGGCATCGTGCTGGGCTCGGACGGCGCGAAGATGTCGAAGTCACTGCGCAACTATCCGGACGTCAACGAGGTCTTCGAGCGCGACGGCTCCGACGCCATGCGCTGGTACCTGATGTCGAGCCCGATCCTGCGCGGCGGCAACCTCGTCGTCACCGACAAGGGCATCCGCGACGCCGTCCGCCAGGCCGTGCTGCCGCTGTGGAACTCCTACTACTTCCTCGCGCTCTACGCGAACGCCGAAGGCGTGGCCGGGAAGTGGCGCACGGACTCGCCGAACGTGCTCGACCGGTACGTCCTGGCGAAGACGCACGAGCTCGTCACGGACGTCGAGTACGCGATGGACAACTACGACGTCGCGGGCGCGTGCCAGACCGTCCGGGACTTCCTCGAGGTCCTGACGAACTGGTACGTCCGCCGCTCGCGCGACCGCTTCTGGGCGGGTGACCAGGACGCCATCGACACGCTGCACACCGTGCTGGAGGTGACGTCGCGGGTCGCGGCGCCGCTGCTGCCGCTGACCACCGAGGTCGTCTGGCGCGGGCTCACCGGCGGCCGCTCGGTGCACCTGAGCGACTGGCCGAACGCCAACGACCTGCCCGCGGACGCGGCGCTGGTGACGGCGATGGACCGGGTGCGGCAGGTGGCGTCGTCGGCGCTGTCGCTGCGGAAGGCCAACAAGCTGCGCGTGCGGCTGCCGCTGTCGTCGCTGGTCGTCGCGGCCGACGACGCCGAGACGATGGGCGCCTTCGCCGACATCCTGCGCGACGAGGTGAACGTCAAGGCGGTCGAGCTGACCACCGACGTCGCCGCGCACGGCGGGTTCGAGGTCGCGGTCAACGCCCGCGCGGCCGGTCCGCGGCTGGGCAAGGACGTCCAGACGGTGATCAAGGCCGTCAAGGCGGGGGACTGGTCGTTCCAGGGCGGCGCCGTGGTCGCGGCCGGGATCGTCCTGCAGGACGGCGAGTTCGAACGCCGGCTGGTCGCCAAGGGCGGCGGCGCGGCGGCCGAGCTGCCCGGCGGGTCCGGCCTGGTCCTGATCGACACCGAGGTGACGCCGGAGCTGGCGGCCGAAGGCCTGGTCCGCGACCTGGTCCGGGTCGTGCAGCAGGCCCGCCGCGACGCCGGGCTCGACGTCGCCGACCGGATCGCGCTGACCGTCGACGCGCCCGCCGAGGTCGTCGAAGCGGCCCGGACGCACGAGAAGTTCCTCGCGTCGGAGACGCTGGCGACATCGGTGACCTACGGCCCGGCGGGCGAAGGCTTCGCCGGCACAGTCGGGGACGGCACGAAGGTCACGGTCCTGGTCGCGAAGGCCTGATCGCCGGGGGTGGCCGGTAGGGTGCGAACTCGATCGGCCACCCGCGGGTGGCTCCTTGGGGGAGGGGAACCGGAATGAGTCCTGGCAAGAGACGCGGCATCCTGATCGGCGGCGCGCTGCTGGTCGTCGTCACCGTGGTGGCGGCGTTCTTCCTGCTGAACAGCGGGGGTTCGACGCCGGAAGCCGCCACCGGGGAGACGACCGTCGAACGGCCCGGCGCGATCGACCCGAATTCGGCGATCACCGAGTACCTGCAGGACCTGTCCGAGAACAACCCGGACGCGGCGGCCCGGCTGACCGACGACAACGCGGCCGCCGCGGTGACCCTGCGGACCACGCGGAACACGCTGAACCCGAAGTCGGTGGCCGCCAAGCTGACCGTCCTGCAGCCGGCCCCGGCCGGGGCGAAGCAGACCGGCGGCACGTTCAGCATGGCGTGGACGCTGAAGCCGGGCGAGGTCTGGACCTACGACGTGCCGTTCGAGCTCGTGCTGAACGACGGGAAGTGGCTGGTCCACTGGGCGCCGTCGCTGCTGCACCCGAAGCTGGAGGCGGGCCAGCGGCTGGTGGTCAGCACCGCCGCGCAGGACACCGTCGCCGTCGCCGACCGCGACGGCAAGCCGCTGGTCGTCCGCGGGGCCGGCGGCGTGCGGCCGGTCGACGGCAACCCGGCGCCGCTGCTGCGCTCGGCGCTCACCGGGCAGGTCACCGCCGCGGCGGGCGCGGGCTTCGCCGTCGAACGCGTCGATGCCGCAGGCAAGAGCGTCGAGCGGCTGTTCGGGAAGGTGGCGGAGGACGGCGCGAAGCCGCTCGTGACGAGCCTGAGCCTCGGCGCGCAGAAAGCGGCCCAGGCCGCGGTGGACGGCTACCAGGGGTCGGCGATGCTCGTCGCCCTCGACACGGGCTCGGGCGACATCCTCGCCGTGGCGCAGAACGCCGCCGCCGGCGACGCCCCGAAGGCGCTCAACGGCCTGTACGAGCCGGGGTCGTCGTTCAAGATCGCGACGTCGGTGGCGGCGGTCCAGCAGAGCGGGCTCACGGCGACGTCGCCGGTCGACTGCCCCGGCGTGGCGACGATCGGCACCCGGACGGTCAAGAACGAGGGCTTCGAGCTGGGCGCGACCACCCTGCAGACGGCGTTCGCGCGCTCCTGCAACACGACGTTCGGGCAGCTCGCGCTCGCCCTGCCCGCGGACGGGCTGAAGAAGGCGGCCGACGAGCTGGGCCTCAACGCCGACTTCGAGATCCCCGGCATCAACACCGAGCTCGGCAAGGTCGAACCGGCGGCGAGCAAGGACGAGCAGGTCGAGGACGGGTTCGGCCAGGGCCGCATCCAGGCGAGCGCCCTCGGCGGCGCCCTGATGGCCGCCACGGTCGCCGGCGGCAAGGCGATCACGCCCCGGCTGTGGCACGACCTGGAGACCACGGTGGTCAAGGGCTATTCGCCGCCGCCGTCGTCCGTGCTCGCCGAGGTGCGGAAGCTGATGCGCGCGGTGGTGACGAGCGGTACGGGCCACGCGGCGGCCGCGGCCGGGAACGTCTTCGGCAAGACGGGCACCGCCCAGTTCGGCGACGGTTCGAACGCCACGGGCTGGTTCGTCGGCTACCGCGACAAGGTGGCGTTCGCGGTGGTCCTGGAGAACTCGAACGACTCGGGCCCGGCGGTCCAGCTGGCCACGAAGTTCCTGAAGGCCCTCTGACCCGGGCACTTTCACGTGAAAGTGCCCCGCCCTGGTGGGCACTTTCACGTGAAAGTGCCCACCGACGGTTCGGCGCCGGGCGAAGTGTGGCGGCCGTAGCGTGGGGGCATGGAGACGATCGCGCTGGCCGAGGTGGCCGCGGTGCTCGCCGAGCCGAGCCGGGCCACCATGTGCCTCGTGCTGCTGGACGGGCGGGCCTGGACCGTCGGCGAGCTCGCGAAGGCGGCCGGGATCGCGCTGTCGACGGCCAGTGAGCACGTCAGCCGGCTGGCCGGCGCCGGCTTCGTCGTCCGGGTCAAGCAGGGGCGGGCCAGTTACGTCCGGATCGCCGACCCGCGGGTAGCCGAGCTGATCGAGCACCTCGCCCAGCACGCCGAGCACCGGCCGGTGACCGGCCTGAAGTCGTCGCTGCGGGCGCGGCGGCTCGGCTTCGCCCGCACCTGCTACGACCACCTCGCCGGCGAGCTCGGCGTCGCCCTGCGCGACGGCATGCTCGCCGCCGGCCTGGTCGGTACCGCCGATGGGCTGACGCTGACCCCGCGCGGCCGCGCGGTGCTGGAGGAGCTCGGCGTGCCGGTCGCCGCCGGGCGAAGGCCGCTGCTGCGGGACTGTCTGGATTGGACGGAGCGCCGCGACCACCTCGCCGGTGCCCTGCCCGCCGCCCTGCTCGACCGGGCCGTCGACGCCGGCTGGGTGGCCAGGGACGACCACCGGGCGGTCAAGGTCCTCCCCGCGGCGGGGGAGCCCTTCGCCGCGCTCGGTGTCGATCTCGATCTCGACCTGCTCGCGAGGCCCTAACACACGGTGTCTCCGGCACCAAGCAGCGGTACACGAACGAGTTAATCCCTGCGCCTCACTATTCTGAGGGCCCCACGGCACTCGGGAGGAGGCGGGCATGAACCAGCTTCCCGTGCTGCTCGGCGTCGGCGGCGTCGTGCTCCTCGCGTCCGTGCTGGCCGTGCGCGTGTCGATCCGGCTCGGCCTGCCCTCGCTGCTGCTGTACCTGGGGATCGGCGTCCTGCTGGGCGAAGCCGGCTTCGGCATCCGGTTCGACAACCCCGAACTCACCCAGTCGCTCGGCCTCGCCGCGCTCGTCATGATCCTCGCCGAAGGCGGGCTGACCACCCGGTGGTCGGCGGTGAAACCCGCGCTGGGCCGCGGAATCGCACTGTCCACAGTGGCCGTCGTGGTGAGCGTCGCGGCCACCGGCGCCGCCCTGCACTGGCTGCTGGGCCTCGACTGGCGGCTGGCCCTGCTGTGGGGCGCGGTGCTCGCCTCGACCGACGCGGCCGCGGTGTTTTCGGTGCTGCGCACGGCGGGAATCGGAAAACGGCTCACCGGCGCGCTCGAACTCGAGTCGGGGATCAACGACGCGCCGGCGTACATCGCCGTCGTGGTGCTGGCCGAAGGCACCACTGTGGACTGGACGCTGCCGCTGCTGGTGGTCTACGAGCTGACGGCGGGCCTGGTCATCGGCCTGGCCTTCGGCTGGCTCGGCGGGATCGCGCTGCGCCGGGCCGCGCTGCCGGCGACCGGTCTCTACCCGCTGGCCACGGTCGCGGTGTGCGTCGTCGCGTACTCGTCCGGGCAGCTGCTGCACGCGTCCGGGCTGCTCGCCACCTACGTTGCCGCGCTGGTGCTCGGCAATTCGCGGCTGCCACACCGGTCGGACACGCTCTCGTTCGCCGAGGGGCTCGGGTGGCTGGCGCAGATCGGGCTGTTCGTGCTGCTCGGCCTGTTCGCCTCGCCGGGCCGGCTGCTCGACGCGATCGTGCCGGGCCTGGTCGCGGGCGCCGTCGTGCTGCTGCTGGCGCGGCCGCTGTCGGTCGTGCTGTCGATGCTGCCGTTCCGCCTGCCGTGGCGGGAACAGGCGTTCCTGTCGTGGGCCGGGCTGCGCGGTGCCGTGCCGATCGTGCTCGCCATGATCCCGCTGTCGCAGGGCCTGCCGGGCGCGCAGCGGCTGGTCGACGCGGTGTTCGTGCTGGTCATCGTGCTGACGCTGGTGCAGGGGGCGACGCTCGGCCCGCTCGCGCGCAAGCTCGGGCTGGCCAAGAAGTCCGAGGCGCACGAGATCGAGGTCGACTCCGCGCCGCTGGACGAACTGGGCGCGGAACTGCTGCAGGTCCGCATCCAGCCGGGGTCGAAGCTGCACGGCGTGTACCTGTCCGAGCTGCGGCTGCCCATCGGGGCGACGATCAGCCTGGTCGTCCGCGACGGCGCGGGCTTCACGCCGCAGAAGACCAGCCGGCTGCAGGAGCACGACCAGTTGCTGGTCGTCACGACGAGCGCCGTCCGCGACGCCGTCGAACGCCGGTTGCGCGCGGTCGACCGGGCCGGGCGCCTGGCCCGGTGGAAGGGCGAGTCCGGCCGGTAATTCACACACAGTCTTCCCTGTAGTCCCTCTTTTGGCTTAATGTGCGCTCGTTCGAGTGAACATTGCCGGAGGAGTGCGTGCGGTGAACGTTTCGGTGCGAATGGCGGGCCTGGCTGCTGCGGTCATCTCGGCGGTGGGGCTCGCCGCCACCCCGGCGTCCGCCGCGCCGTTTCCGGAGCTGACGTTGCCGTTCGCGGCCGGCCAGCAGGTCTACTCGGCGGGCGTCCACTCCGACGACGGCAGCACCGGCGTCAAGAACGCCATCGACTTCAGCCCCGCCGACGGGACGGTCCGGGCGCCGCTGGCCGGCACGGTCCGCCTGCAGCACTGTGCGGGCGGTGACTGGGTGACCCTCGATCACCCGGGTGGGTGGCGGACGGGCTACTACCACCTGGAGGGCATCCGCGTCACCGACGGTGAGCAGGTCGAGGCCGGCGCGGTCCTCGGTTCGACCGGGAACGCGCTGCCGTGCGGCGGCAGCAGCACGGGCGCCCACGTGCACTTCACGCTCTGGACGCTCCCGGACGCGGCGGCGGGCGACTGGGACGGCGTCGCGTTCGCCCGCCTGTCGACGACGGTCGCGGCGGCCCTCGGCGAGCCGATCGACGGCAAGACCCTGGGCGCCTGGCGGTTCGCGGCGGGGTCGGAGCAGTACTCGGGCACCGCGACGCACGTCGCGGAGGGCGTGGTGGTCCAGCTGCCGGGCCGCTTCCGCGCGAGCCGCTGACCGCGCTGCCACTCACCCTCTGTGAGCGCCGTCTCAGAATGTGAGGCGGGACTTGGCCGGCGACGGCCTTCTCGGTTACCTTCTGGCTCAGGTCATGAGTGCCAGCGCGAAGCCCCGGCTTGCTGGCCGGCAACCCTCCAACCGCGGTGGGGTGCCCCGGGTGAAGACCGGGCCGGTCGCGCCGTGCGACGGGCAAGCGCGGGCCCCTCGCCGGGGTCCCCCGGATCGCCGAGGAGGCACCCCGATGACTCTCGCCATCGACCGCACCCAGCTCGAAACCCGCGGAAACCACGCCATCCCCGCCGTCGCGGGCGCGGCGCTGCGAGTGCCGCTGGTGACCGGGGAAACCATCGGCTACGCCAACCTCGACCACGCCGCGAGCGCCCCCTGTCTCGACGCCGTCCGCACCAAGGTCGACGAGTTCCTGCCCTGGTACGCCAGCGTCCACCGCGGCGCCGGCTTCGCCTCGCAGGTCTCCACCAAGCTCTACGAGCGCACCCGCGACGTCCTGCGCCGCTTCGTCGGCGCGCGGCGGACCGACACCGTCGTCTTCACCCGCAACACCACCGATTCCTTCAACCTGCTCGCGCGCAGCCTGCCGCGGCACACCACGGTCGTCGTCTTCGACACCGAGCACCACGCCGCTCTCCTGCCGTGGCAGGGGCCGAACGTGCGCCGGATCCCGACCCCGCGCACCCGGCTGGCCGCGGTGTCCGCTGTGGACGAAGCACTCGCCGACGCCCCGCAGGGACCGCGGCTGGTCGTCGTCACCGGAGCGTCCAATGTGACCGGTGAGCTGCTCCCGGTGGCGGAAATCGCCGCCGTGGCGCGGAAACACGGCGCCCGCGTCGCGCTCGACGCCGCCCAGCTGGCCCCGCACCGCCGGATCTCGATCAAGGACTTGGACGTCGACTACGTCGCCCTGTCCGGCCACAAGCTCTACGCCCCCTTCGGTGCCGGCGCGCTGATCGGCCGCGCCGACTGGCTGCGTGCCGCCCGTCCGTACCTCGCCGGCGGCGGCGCGACCAAGCTCGTCACCGAAGACGCCGTCGTCTGGAACACCGGCCCGGAACGCCACGAAGCCGGCTCGCCCAACACCGTCGGCGTGTACGCGCTCGGCGTCGCGTGCGAGACCCTGAGCGAGAACTGGGCCGCGATCGAAGACCACGAGCAGGCCCTGCTCGCCCGGCTGCGCAAGGGTCTCGAGAGCATCCCGGGCTGCGCCGAGCTGCGGCTGTTCGACGCGCCGGTCGACCGGGTCGGCACGGTCAGCTTCGTCGTCGACGGCTTCGACCCCGGCTGGCTCGCCGCCGTGCTGTCGGCCGAGTACGGCATCGGCGTCCGCGACGGCGCCTTCTGCGCCCACATCGCGGCCAAGCGCTTGATCGGCGTCACCGGCGGCGACGGGCAGCAGGCGGTCCGCGTCAGCCTCGGCCTCGGCAGCACGGAGGAGCACGTCGACCGCGTGCTCCTGGCCCTGCGCCAGATCGTCGCGCGCGGCGCCCGCTGGGAGTACGCGAAGGTGGACGGCCGCTGGGCGCCGGTCGGCGACCCGCGGGAGCTGCCGCCCTTCTGCTGAGCGCTAGCCTGGGCGGATGGGGAGAGGGCCGCGTTTCTGGTTTCCGCTGGCACTGCTGGGATTCGCCGAGATCGGCCTGGCTGCGGTGCAACTGCTGGCGCGCCGCAGCCAGGCCCAAGCCGAAGCCGCGAACCTCCTGCTCCGGCCGGCTGTCCCGCCCGGCACCACCGAGTACAGCCGCGCGCTGTGGCTTCCCCTGGACGACTTCCACACGACGGGGAATCCCTTGCCCAGCGGACCCGCGTGGCTGGTCGCGCTCGGCCTGCTCGTCCTCGCCGCGTACGAGCGCAGCCGGTTCATCCTGGTGACGACGGCCGCGTTCGCCCTGGTCGCCGTGGTGCTCTCGGCGGACATGGCGGGCATGCTGGCCTCGGCCATTATCCTCCTGGCCGCCGCCTTCGTCGCCCTGCTGCGGCAGAAGCCCCGGATACCCTGACCCGATGGGGAGTCCGCGGAGGTCCTGGTTCCCGTTGGCCGCGCTGGGGTTCGCGCTGCTCGTGCTGGTGGCCGTCGAACTGGTCCCCGCCCCCAACAAGAGCACGCTGAACGGGGCCGCCGACAACGCGCTCAGCGGCACCGGCCTGGCGAGTGAGCAGCGTTCGGTCGCCATCGCCGTCGCGTACGACGTCGTGCCGTCGGCGACGCTCGGCTGGCTCGCCGGCCTCGCCTGCGTGGTCCTCGCCGTCGCCGCCTGGTACTGGCGGCAGCTGCGGCCACCGCGCCCGGGCCGGTTCGTCCTCGGCACGCTCGGGGCGCTGGCCGCCGTCCCGCTGCTCGACCTGGCCGGCGCCCTCCAGTTCCGGCTCGACGGCGACGTCCGCGGCCCGCTGCTCGCGACGCTGGGCCTCCTCGTGCTGGCGGCCTACGAGCGCAGCTGGTTCCTGACCACCGTCGCCGGGGTGTTCGCACTGGTCGCGACGCTGTTCGAGCCCCCGGCCGCGGGCGCGCTCGGCGGGGCGGGCGTCCTGCTCGCGGCCGCGTTCGCCGTGCTCCTGCGGCCGCGTCCGGACGGGCCCGCCGCGGCCTGACCAGCGCCGTGGACAATGGAGCGGTGAGCACCGAGCCCAGCCACTCCGAACCCGACACCGCCGCGCCCGCCGAAGCGGTGCCCGACACCGCGGCCGATCCTGCGGCCGACGCGCCCGAGAACCCGGAGGTCCCGGCGAAGCCGCTGCTGCCGAAGCGGCGGGTCGGCTGGGTCTTCGCGGTCGCCGTCGTGTTCTGGGCGATCGACCTGGTGACGAAGAACCTGGTCGTCGCCAACCTGGAGGGCAAGGAGCCGGTCCGGATCCTCGGCGGGCTGATCTACCTGCAGGTGATCCGCAACCCGGGTGCCGCGTTCTCGATGGCCACCGGCATGACCTGGGTGCTCGCCCTCGTCGCGCTCGCCGTCGTCATCGCGATCGTCTGGCTCTCGCGGCGGCTGCGCTCGATCGGCTGGGCGATCGGCCTCGGCCTCGTGCTCGCCGGCGCCACCGGCAACCTGACCGACCGCATCTTCCGCGCGCCCGGCGGGCTGCAGGGCCACGTCGTCGACTTCATCTCGGCCTTCGCCCCCAACGGCAAGGGCTTCGCGATCTTCAACATCGCCGACTCCGCGATCTGCGTCGGCGGCGCCCTGATCGTGCTGCTGTCCCTGCTCGGCAAGGACTACGACGGCACGTCCACCAAGGACAAGAAGAAAGAGGAACAGGCGTGAGCTCGCGGATGCTCCCGGTGCCCGACGGGCTCGACGGGATGCGGGTCGACGCCGGCCTCGCCAAGCTGCTCGGCCTGTCCCGCACGGTCGTCGCCGAGCTCGCCGAAGCCGGCGACGTGCTGCTCGACGGCCGTCCCGCGGGCAAGTCCGACCGCCTCTCCGGCGGCGGCCTGCTCGAGATCACGCTGCCCGAGCCGGCGAACCCGGTCGAGGTCGTCGCGCAGCCGGTCGAGGGCATGCAGATCCTGCACGACGACGACGACATCGTGGTGATCTCGAAGCCGGTCGGCGTCGCCGTGCACCCGAGCCCCGGCTGGACCGGCCCGACCGTGGTCGGCGGGCTCGCCGCGGCAGGCCTGCGCATCGCGACCTCGGGCGCGGCGGAGCGCCAGGGCGTCGTGCACCGGCTCGACGCGGGCACCACCGGCGTGATGGTCGTGGCCAAGAGCGAGCACGCGTACACCGTGCTGAAGCGCGCGTTCAAGGAACGCACGGTCGACAAGGGCTACCACGCGATCGTCCAGGGCCACCCGGACCCGACGCGCGGCACGATCGACGCCCCGATCGACCGCCACCCCCGCCACGACTACAAGTTCGCCGTGGTCCAGGGCGGCCGCCCGAGCGTGACGCACTATGAGGTCGTCGAGGCGTTCCGCGCCGCGTCGCTCGCGCACATCAAGCTCGAAACCGGGCGGACGCACCAGATCCGCGTCCACTTCTCGGCGCTGCGGCACCCCTGCGTCGGCGACCTGACCTACGGCGCGGACCCGGTGCTGGCCCGCCACCTCGGCCTGAGCAGGCAGTGGCTGCACGCGAAGACGCTGGCGTTCGCGCACCCGGCGGACGGCCGCTGGGTCGAGTTCGAGTCGGAGTACCCGGACGACCTGGCGAAGGCACTGGAGATCCTGCGCGACGAGAGCTACTAATCCTCGATCGACCAGGTCAGCGTGCGCTCGTCCGGCTCCGGCCGCGGGCTCCAGCGCACCGAGACCACGCGCGTGGCGTCCGGCAGGACGTACACGGTGTGGCCGCCCAGCGTCTCGCCCGGCTTGACGCCGATCTTGTGCGGCGGCCGGGACGTCAGCGACACCGGCGCCTTGCCGATCGCCGTGCCGTCGGCGGCGAGCAGCTCGAGGTAGTTGTCCGGCAGCGACGCGAACGGGATCGCCCCGCGGTTGGTGATCTCGGTGTGCACGACCACCGCGCGCTCGCCGTCCTCCAGGCGGTACCCGGCCGCGCTGAACAGGTAGTCGGCCGGGTCCTGGACCTCCAGCAGCTGGACCGACAGCTGCTCGCCCTCCAGGCCCTGGGTCTCCATGACCTCGCCCAGCTTGCCGCGCTTGCCGGCGGCGGGCCCGGTCGGCCGCGCGGGCTCGTCGCCGCGCGCCCATGACGCCGTCTGCGGGACGCCCCACGTGCTCACCGCCGGGTCGAGCGGCACCGGCGGCGGGGTGAACGGCCGGGGCGGCTGCGGCGGCCGGGGCGGCGGGCCGGGGTAGCGCCCGGACGGCGTGCCCTGGACGTTGTGCGGCCCGGATGGCGTGCCCTGGACGTTGTAGGGCCCCGAAGGCGCGCCTTGGACGTTGTACGGCCCCGAAGGTGCGCCTTGCACGGTGTACGGCCCCGAGGGCGCGCCCTGGACGTTGTACGGCCCCGAAGGCGTGCCCTGGACCGGCGGCGGCATCGGCGGGCCGGGCTGCGGCGGCGGGGCCGGCTGCTGCGGGACGGGCGGCGCGAACTGCTGCTGCGGCGGCCGGTTCGCCCACGACGGCGGCGCGCCGGCGATGGCCGCGCGCAGCCCGTTCGGGTCGCTTTCGACGCCGACGAGCAGGGGCAGCCCGCTGCCGGAGAGGGCGACCAGCCGGTAGGCGACCTCGCGGGGATCCATGCCGACCTTGGCCGCGAGCTCGTGCACCGCGGCCTTGCCGAGGTCGGCGAGCGCGGCGAGCAGGCGGGTATCCACGGGATCGGTCACGGCCACCCCTCGAACGCTACCGCCTCGCCGTTCCGCGGTGCCGCAGGCCGTCCGCCCCGGGCGAACGGTCCGCCGTTTCTGTCGGTGATCTCCGTTAGGGTCGGCCGGGAGCACAACAGTCGAAGCTGGGGGTCCTGCCATGACCGCGGTCACCGAACTCGCCGACGAGTTCGTCGAAGCGCTGTTCGCCGCCGATCCGCTGACGCCCGCGCTGCTGGGCATCCGGCCGGCGGAGCCCGGGCTGGCGGACGTGTCCGCCGAGGCCGAGCAGGCGTTCCGGGCCCGGCTCGCGGCGTTCCTCGAACGCGCCCGCGCACTGGAGGCGGACACCGCCGAGGACCGTCTCACCCGCGAGGTCCTCATCACCACGGCGGAAAACCGCATCGCGGCGATCGACAGCCGGATGACCGAGTTCACGGTCACCGACCTGTCGATCGGGCCCGCGGCCGGCCTCCTCATGACGCTGCCGATGACGACCGTGACGGCGGGCGAGGCCGCCGAGGCCCAGCTCGGCCGGCTGGCCGCGGTCCCCGGCCACCTGCGCCAGGCCGCGCGGCGGCACGCCGAAGGCATCGCCGCCGGCCTGCTGCCGGTGGCCCACCTGGTCGACGCCGCGGTCGCGCACCTCGACCGCTACCTCGCCGAGCCCGACGCCGACCCGCTGCGCCGCCAGCCCGCGCCGGACGAAGAGTTCGAGCGGCGGCGCGAGGAGCTGCTCGCCGACGTCGTCCGGCCGGCCTTCGCCGAGTACCGCGAATTCCTGGTCACCGAGGTCAAGCCGCACGGGCGGCCCGCCGACCGGCCCGGCCTGCCGTGGCTGCCCGGCGGCGCGGAGACCTACGCCCGCCTGGCGCGCACGCACACGACCACCGACCTCACCCCGGAAGAGCTGCACCGGATCGGCCTCGACACCATCGCCTCGCTCGCCGTCGAGTACCGCGAGCTGGGGCAGAAGGTGTTCGGCACCGACGACCTCGCCGAGATCTTCCGCCGCCTGCGTACCGACCCGGACCTGCGCTGGCGCAGTGCCGAAGAGCTGCTCGAGACCGCCCGCACGGCCGTCGCCCGTGCCACCGCGGAGGCCCCGAAGTGGTTCGGCCGGATCCCGGAGCAGCAGTGCACGGTCGAGGCGGTGCCGTCGGAGGTCGCCCCCGGCGCGCCCGCGGCCTACTACCTGCGCGCGGCCGCCGACGGGTCCCGGCCGGGGATCTACTTCGCGAACACCCACGAAGCCACCGAGCGGCTGCGGCACATGGCCGAGACCACCGCGTTCCACGAAGCCGTGCCGGGGCACCACTTCCAGATCAGCATCGCCCAAGGGCTCACCGAGCTGCCGCTGCTGCGCCGCATCGGCATGTTCAACGCCTACGTCGAGGGCTGGGGGCTCTACAGCGAGCGCCTCGCCGAAGAGATGGGGCTCTACTCCGACGACGTCGCCCGGCTCGGCATGCTGGCCGGCGATTCGCTGCGGGCGGGCCGGCTGGTCGTCGACACCGGGCTGCACGCGCTCGGGTGGAGCCGGCAGCAGGCCGTCGACTACCTGCTGGAGCACACGCCCGAGGCGCGCGCGGAGATCGAATCCGAGGTCGACCGCTACATCGCCTGGCCGGGCCAGGCGCTCGGGTACATGGTGGGGCGGCGGGAGATCCAGCGCGCCCGGGCCCGCGCCGAGCAGCGGCTCGGCTCGCGGTTCGACGTCCGCGCGTTCCACGACCTCGTGCTGGCCGGCGGCCAGCTGCCGCTGTCGGTCCTCGCCACCGTCGTCGACGAGTGGGTGGCCGGGCACGGCGACACCGTCGACGGCCTGGCCAACGAGCTCGTCGAGCTGTCGTTCGAGCAGGAGCCGCTGCACCCGTCGGTCCTCGGCCTGCCCGCCGACCACGACCGGCTCGGTGACCAGAGCCGGGCGGCGCAGGAGCGGTTCCGCGCCGCGTACACGGATCTGGCCGCCCGCGCGCGGGCGCTGGCCACCGAAGGCCTGACGCCGGACGAAGCCGTCACGCGCGAGGTCGTGATCGCCTCCGCCGAGGTCGAGGCCGACAGGCTCGGCGCGCGGGCCGCGGACATCGCGGTCAGCGACGGGCTCACCGCGCCCGCGCTCGGGCTGCTGATGTACCTGCCGTACTACAAGCTCGACGACGAAAAGAAGGCGCGCGGCTACCTGGCCCGGCTCGCCGCGATCGAGCCGTTCCTCGCCGAGCTCACCGAGCGCCAGCGCGAAAGCCTGGCCGAAGGGCTGGTACCGCCGGCGTACCTCGCCCGCGTCGGCGTCGAGTACATCGACCGCTACCTCGGCGCGCCGGAGGGCGACCCGCTGAAGGTGGGCACGACCGCGGCGGTCGAGGGCTTCGAAGCCGAGCGCGACAGGCTGCTCGCCGAGGTCGTCCACCCGGCGTACGCGCGCTACCGGGACTTCCTGCGCACGGAGGTCGAGCCGGCCGGGCGGCCCGACACCGCCCCGGGCATCTCCCACCTGCCGGGCGGCGCCGAGCGGTACGCCGCCCTGATCCGCGCCGAGACGACCACCGAGCGCACCGCACAGGAGCTGCACGAAACCGGTCTGGCGCTGATCGAGCGGCTCGGGGCGGAGTACCGCGAGCTGGGCGCGAAGGTGTTCGGCACCACCGAGCTGCCGGAGATCTTCGAGCGCCTGCGCACCGATCCGGCGCTGCGCTGGCGGGACGGCGAGGAGCTGCTGTCGGCGGCCCGGGACGCCATCGCCCGCGCCGAAGCCGTCGCGCCGCGGTGGTTCTCGCGCATCCCGGCGGAGAAGTGCGAGGTCGCGCCGGTCCCGGAGGCCGACGCGGCGAGCGGCACCATCGCGTACTACCTTCAGCCGTCGCTCGACGGCACACGGCCGGGCACGTACTACGCGAACACGCACGAGGCGGAGAAGCGGCCGCGGTTCACCAGCGAGGCGATCGCGTTCCACGAAGCCGTGCCGGGGCACCACTTCCAGCTCAGCCTGGCGCAGGAACTGCGTGACCTGCCGCTGCTGCGGCGGATCGGCATGTTCAACGCCTACGCCGAAGGCTGGGGCCTCTACGCCGAGCGGCTCGCCGACGAGATGGGGCTGTACTCCGACGACGTCGCGCGGCTGGGCATGCTCACGCAGGATTCGATGCGGGCGGGCCGGCTGGTCGTCGACACCGGGCTGCACGCACTGGGCTGGAGCCGGCAGCAGGCGATCGACTTCCTGGTCGACCACACGCCGATGGCGCGGCTGGAGATCGAAGCGGAGATCGACCGGTACATCGGCTGGCCGGCGCAGGCGCTGGGCTACATGGTGGGCCGGCTGGAGATCCAGCGGCTGCGCGCCGAAGCCGAGCAGGCGCTGGGCGAGGCGTTCGACATCCGCGGCTTCCACGAAGTCGTGCTGGGGCACGGCATGCTGCCGCTCTCCGCGCTGGCGAAGGTGGTCGGGGACTGGGTGGCCGGGCAGCTCGACACGCCCGGCAGGCTGGCCGACGAGCTGCTCGCGCTGGACTTCGAGCGGCAGCCGCTGTTGCCGTCGCTGTACGGCCTGCCCGGCGACCACGGCCGGCTGCCCGATCCCGGTGCGGAAGCCGAAGCCCGGTTGCGCGCCGGCTACGCGGCGATCGCCGCGCGCGCCGAAGCCCTCGACACCACCGGGCTGCCCGCCGACGAGCGCGTCACCCGCGAAGTCGTGCTCTCCCAGGCGAAAGCGGCCATCGACGAGATCGACTCCGGCCGCGCCGACATCTCGGTCAGCGACGGGCTCGGCGCGCCCGCGCTGCAGCTGCTGCTCTACCTGCCGCAGACGGTGCTCGACGACGAGCCGAAGGCGCGCGGCTACCTCGCCCGGCTCGCCGGAATGGGCGAATATCTCGACGCGCTGGTCGAGCGGCAGCGCGCCGCTGCGAGCGAGGGGCGGGTGCCGCCGGGCTTCCTGGTGCGCGTCGGCGTCGAGTACGTCGACCGCTACCTCGGGGCGCCCGAGAACGACCCGCTGCGGGTCACCCCGGCGTATGCGCTCGAAGGCTTCGAGACCGAACGCGATCGCCTGCTCGCCGAGGTCGTCCGGCCGGCGTACCGGCGCTACCGTGACTTCCTGGCCGATGAACTCGCGCCGGTGGCCCGGCCCGAGACGTCGCCGGGCATCGGCGCCCTGCCGGACGGCCAGGAGCGGTACGCCGCCCTGATCCGCGCCGAAACGACCACCGACCGCACGGCGGGGGAGCTGCACGAAACCGGGCTCGCGCTGATCGAGAAGCTCGCCGGCGAGTACCGCGAGCTGGGCGGGAAGCTGTTCGGCACCACCGATCTCGGCGAGATCTTCGACCGGATCCGCACGGACCCGGCGCTGCGCTGGCGGGACGGCGAGGAGCTGCTGGCCGGGGCCCGGGCCGCCATCACCCGCGCGGAAGCCGTGGCCGGCCAGTGGTTTTCGCGGGTGCCCACCCAGAAGTGCCAGGTCGCGCCGGTGCCGCCGGCCGACGCGGCGAGCGGCACGATCGCGTACTACCTGCGGCCGTCGCTCGACGGCACACGGCCGGGCACGTACTACGCGAACACGCACGAGGCGGAGAAGCGGCCGCGGTTCGCCAGCGAGGCGATCGCGTTCCACGAAGCCGTGCCGGGGCACCACTTCCAGCTGTGCCTCGCCCAGGGCCTCACCGATCTGCCGCTGCTGCGCCGGATCCTGCACGTCAACGCCTACGGCGAGGGCTGGGGCCTGTACGCCGAGCGGCTGGCCGACGAGATGGGGCTGTACTCCGACGACGTCGCGCGGCTGGGCATGCTGACCCAGGATTCGATGCGGGCGGGCCGGCTGGTCGTCGACACCGGGCTGCACGCGCTCGGCTGGAGCCGGCAGCAGGCGGTCGACTACCTCGCCGAGCACACGCCGATGGCGTTGCTGGAGATCGAGGCGGAGATCGACCGGTACACCGCCGACCCGGGCCAGGCGCTGGGGTACATGGTGGGCCGCCTGGAGATCGAGCGGCTGCGGGCCGAGGCCGAGCAGGCGCTGGGCGCGGCGTTCGACGTCCGCGAGTTCCACGACGTCGTGCTGGGCAGCGGCACCCTGCCGCTGCCGGTGCTGGCCGGCGTCGTCGCCGAGTGGGTGGCGCAGCGCCGTGACACCCCCGACAAGCTCGCCGACGAGTGCCTGGAGCTGATGTTCGAGGCGCAGCCGCTGTTCCCGTCTCTGTACGGGCTGCCGGGCACGCACGACAAGCTCGCCGACCAGTCCGCCGAGGCCGCCGCCCGTCACCGCGCCGGGTTCGCCGGGATCGTCGCCCGGGCGGGGGCGATCGACGCGGCGACGCTGACGCAGGAGGAACGCGTCACCCGGGACGTCGTGAAGTGGCACGCGCGCACCCTGATCGACGTGCTGGACTCCGGCCGGGCCGACATCGCGGTGAGCGACGAGCTGGCCGCGCCGGCCCTCGAGCTGCTGATGCTGCTGCCGCAGACGATCGTCGACGACGAGGCCAAGGCCCGTGGCTACCTGAGCAGGCTGGCCGCGATCGGCACGTACCTCGACCAGCTGATCGAGCGGCAGCGGGCCGCGCTCGTCGCCGGCCTGACGCCGCCGGCGTTCCTGGCCCGCGCCGGCGTCGGCTACGTCGAGCGGTACCTCGCCGACCCGGACAAGGACCCGCTGAAGGTCCCGGTCCACGGCCTCGAAGCCGAGCGCGACCGGCTGCTGGCCGAGGTGGTGCGGCCGGCGTACGGGCGGTACCGCGACTTCCTGGCCGAGGAGGTCGTCCCGGTGGGCAGGCCCGAGACGTCGCCGGGCCTCGGCGACCTGCCGGGCGGGCCGGAGCGTTACGCGGCACTGATCCGGGCCGAGACGACGACCGAGCGCACCCCGCAGGACCTGCACGACACGGGCCTGGCGATCATCGAGCGGCTGGCGGGGGAGTACCGCGAGCTGGGCGCCGAGCTGTTCGGCACGACGGACCTCGCGGAGATCTTCGAGCGGATCCGCACGGACCCGGCCCTGCGCTGGCGCGACGGCGAGGAGCTGCTGGCCGCTGCCCGGGCGACGATCACGCGGGCGGAAGCCGTGGCGCCGCAGTGGTTCTCGCGTGTCCCGGAGCAGCGGTGCGCGGTCGCCCCGGTACCGAACGCGGACGCCGACTCCGGCCTGATCGCGTACTACATCGAGCCGTCCCTGGACGGCTCGCGGCCGGGCACGTACTACGCCAACACGTGCGAGGCGGAGCAGCGGCAGCGGACGCTGGGGGAGGCGGTGGCGTTCCACGAAGCCGTCCCCGGGCACCACTTCCAGCTGACGCTGGCCCAGCAGCTGACGGACGTGCCGGTGCTGCGCCGGATCGGCATCTTCACCGCGTTCTGCGAGGGCTGGGGCCTCTACGCCGAGCGCCTGGCGGACGAGATGGGCCTGTATTCGGACAGCACGGCCCGCCTGGGCCTGCTGACGCAGGACTCGATGCGCGCAGCGCGCCTGGTGGTGGACACCGGGCTGCACGCCCTGGGCTGGAGCCGCCGGCAGGCGGTCGACTACCTGGTCGCGAACACGCCGATGGCCCAGATCGAGATCGAGGCGGAGATCGACCGCTACGCCGGCCACCCCGCGCAGGCGCTGGGGTACATGGTGGGCCGCCTGGAGATCGAGCGCCTCCGAGCCGAGGCCGAGCGCGAGCTGGGCGAGCGGTTCGACATCCGCGAGTTCCACGACACGGTGCTGGGCAGCGGAACCCTGCCACTCCCGGTCTTGGCGGACGTGGTGGCGGATTGGGTGGCGACCCGCGCCGCGAAGGACGTCAAGTGACGCGAAGACGCGCCGGAGGGCGTGCGGCGCCGGCGGGTCCGGTCGGTGGCGCGGGCGGTCGGCGGCGAAGTTTGGTCGTGGCGGCGCCAGCCGCCCCGGATGAGGAGTGCACGTGACCTGGCTCGAACTTGCCGACGACACGCCGTTCGGTCTCGCGAACCTGCCCTATGGCGTCTTCTCCGTCGGTGGTGCGCCCGAGCGGCGGGTCGGGGTGCCCGTCGGCGATCAGGTGCTCGACCTGACCGCCGCGGCCGCCGAAACCGCCGCTTCCTTCGCGCCGCTGCTCACCGCCGGGGTGCTCAACCCGCTGCTGGCCGCCGGGCCCGGCACCTGGCGCGAAGTCCGCGAGAGCCTCACCGAATGGCTCACCGAACCCCGCTACGCCGATCAGCTCCGGCCGCACCTGGTGCCGCTGGCCGAGGTCACCACCCATCTCGCGGTCGAGGTCGCCGACTACGTCGACTTCTACTCCAGCGAGCACCACGCCCTCAACGCCGGCAAGATCTTCCGCCCGGACGCCACCGAGCTCCCGCCCAACTGGAAGCACCTGCCGATCGGCTACCACGGCCGGGCCGGCACCGTCGTCGCGTCCGGCACGCCCATCGTCCGGCCGCACGGGCAGCGCAAGCCCCGCAACGCCGACGCGCCCTCGTTCGGCCCGTCGCAGCGGCTGGACATCGAGGCGGAGGTCGGGTTCGTCGTCGGTACCCCGGGCACCCGAGTGTCCACAGCGGACTTCGCCGACCACGTGTTCGGCGTCTGCCTCGTCAACGACTGGTCGGCGCGCGACATCCAGGCCTGGGAGTACCAGCCGCTGGGCCCGTTCCTCGGCAAGTCGTTCGCGACGTCGGTTTCGCCGTGGATCGTCCCGCTGGCCGCCCTCGAACACGCGCGCGTCGACGGGCCGCCGCAGGACCCGGAGCCGTTCGAGTACCTGCGCACCTCCGAAAAGTGGGGGCTCGACCTGGCCATGGAGATCCGGCTCAACGGCCACCTGGTGTCGAGCCCGCCGTTCGCGACCCAGTACTGGACGGCCCCGCAGCAGCTCGCGCACATGACGGTCAACGGCGCGAGCCTGCGCACCGGCGACCTGTTCGCCTCGGGCACGGTCACCGGCCCGGAGCGCGACCAGCGCGGCTCGTTCCTGGAGCTGTCCTGGGGCGGCCGGGAGCCCCTCGAACTGCCGGGCGGCGTGACGCGGACGTTCCTCGAGGACGGCGACGAGGTGGTCATCGGCGCGACCGCGCCCGGCCCGGGCGGCACCCGCATCGGCTTCGGTGACGTGCGGGGGACGGTGGTCGCGGGTGGATAGTGGCGGTGCCCATATCCGCAGGGGCCGGGCAGCGCGCATAATGACCTGCGACTAAGCGCTTGCTCACCACGGGAGGATGCCCATGAAGATCGGGACCGGGATCAGCTACTCCGGCGGCTTCGCCGAAAGCGTCGCCGACGTCGTCGAACTGGAGAAGGCCGGCCTCGACGTCGTCTTCGTGCCGGAGGCGTACTCGTTCGACGCGGTCAGCCAGCTCGGCTACCTGGCCGCGAAGACCGAGCGCGTCCAGCTGGCGTCCGGGATCTTCCAGATCTACACCCGCACGCCGACGCTCACCGCGATGACCGCGGCCGGCCTCGACTTCGTCTCCGACGGGCGGTTCATCCTCGGGCTCGGGGCGTCCGGCCCGCAGGTCATCGAGGGGTTCCACGGCGTGAAGTACGACGCGCCGCTGGGCCGCACCCGCGAGATCGTCGACGTCTGCCGCCAGGTGTGGCGCCGCGAGCGCGTGGTGCACGAGGGCAAGCACTACACGATCCCGCTGCCGCCGGAGCAGGGCACCGGCCTCGGCAAGCCGCTCAAGCTGATCAACCACCCGGTCCGGGAGCGGATCCCGGTGCTGCTGGCCTCGATCGGGCCGAAGAACGTCGCGCTGACGGCCGAGATCGCCGAGGGCTGGCAGCCGATCTTCTTCCACCCGGAGAAGGCGGCCGACGTCTGGGGCGCGTCTCTGGCCGAGGGCAAGGCCAAGCGTGACCCGGCGCTGGGCGAGCTGGACACGTTCGTCATGACCGCGTTGGCGATCGGCGACGACGTCGAACCGCTGCTCGACCACATGCGGCCGATGGTGGCGCTGTACGTCGGCGGGATGGGCGCGCGGGGCAAGAACTTCTACAACGAGCTCGCGTGCCGCTACGGCTACGAGGCCGAGGCGAAGCTGATCCAGGACCTGTACCTGGACGGCAAGAAGGAGGAGGCGGCCGCGGCGGTCCCGCTCGAGCTGCTGCGCGCGATCTCCCTGGTCGGCCCGGCCGGCTACGTGAAGGAGCGCGTGGCGGCCTTCGCCGAGGCCGGCGCGACGACGCTGATCGTGAACCCGCTGCAGCCGGGCCGGGAAGCCCGGGTGGCGGCGGTGTCCCAGCTGCGCGAGCTGATCGGCTGACCACGCCACCCGACCCGGCGGTCGTGAGTGAAAAGGCGCGTTCTCACCCGCCTTTTCATTCACGACCAGCCGCGGCAGACCGCTAGGCCGGTGTCGCGTAGACCGCCACGCGCGTGTCGCTGAGGCCCGTGCTGTCGTAGGTCCCGTCGCTCGTGATCAGCCGCAGCTCCGGGCCCGGGCCCTCCGGGGCCACCAGCGTGCCGTCCGGCTCGTCCGCCGGGAACACCGCCGTCTTGCGGACCGTGAACCGAAGCTGCCGGCCCTCGGCGTCGCGGACCGTGACCGTCGCGCCCGGCTTGAGCCGGCCCAGGAACGCGAACGCGCCCGGCGAATACCCGAAGGCCGAGTGCGCCGACAGCACCGCCACGCCCGGGGTGCCCGGGGCCGGGCCGTCGGCGAACCAGCCGACGCCGCGGGCCGTTCCCGGCTGCTCGCGACGGCCGCCCGGGGTGACGCCGAGGGCCACCACGTGGTTCAGCTCCAGGCCGAGGTCGGGGATCAGCAACGCGGCCGGCGGGGCGGCGGCGGGCCGTGCCTCGTTGTTCGCGGCGGCCGGCGGGGCCGGCGCGAGCACCGACGTGACGCCGAGCAGGACGCACCCGAGCCCGGCCACGACCGCGAGCATGACGGCGGCCGGCCGCACGAAGCGCTCGGGCCGTTGCATCTCTTTCCCCTGCTCCACGCCGGTTCCGATGTCCGATCAATCGCCGGACGCTGCCTGGCGTTACCGAATCGTGTCCAGTTGTACCCTGGTTCACTCGATCGGGTTATCTCACTGTGACCTTCGCGTCAGAAACACGCCCCCGGAGGGCGGCAATCGCGGAAATGTCCGGCGAAACGGCGTGAGTTCGGACATCATTGCTGGTTTCGATCCGGGGAACTGGGATATTCACCAGGCGGAAGTGAGGTGCGGCGAGCAGTGCGAAAAAGGGAAGAGCCCGCGGTGGGCGTGCTGGACGTCGGTTCGTTCAGTGCCCGGCTCGTGGTGGTGCCGGTCGACGGCTCACCCCGGGAACCGCTGGTCAACCACCAGACGCGGCTGCGCCTGGACCGCGAGCTCGACGTCCGCGGCCGCCTCTCCGACCGCGGCATCGACGCCGTCACGGCCGCCGTCGCCGCGGGCATGACCACGGCGTACCGCCACGGCGTCAGCGACGTCTACCCGCTCGCGACCTCCTCGATCCGGGACGCGGCCAACGCGGCGGACGTCGTCCGGCACGTCGCCGGCGAAACCGGGGTCGAGCTGCGGTTCCTCTCCGGCCGCTGCGAGGCCGAGCTGACCTACCTCGCCGCCCGGCGCTGGTACGCCGCCGAGCCGGGGCCGATGCTGGTGCTCGACATCGGCGGCGGCACGGTCGAACTGGCCGCCGGCTCCGGCGAAAAAGCCACCTTCGCGCGCTCGCTGCCGCTGGGGGCCCGCTCGATGACACGGGACTGGCTGCCGTCCGAGCGCGTGTCGAACAAGCAGGTCAAGGCGCTGCGCGCGCACGCGCTCGACGTCGTCACCACCACGCTGGGCGCCGCCGACGTCGACGACCCGCGGGTCGTCGGCTGCTCGAAGGTGCTGCAGCAGCTCGCGCGGCTGGCCGGCGCCCGGCCGGGCAAGTGCAAGGAACTGCGGCTCGACGACCTCCGCGCGTGGATCCCGCGGCTCGCCGCGCTGCCGCCGTCGAAGCGCGCCGAGCTGCCGGGCATTTCCCGCAGCCGCGCCCACCAGGCCCTGGCCGGCGCGATCGTCGCGGAAGCGCTGCTGACCGTCGCCGGCGGCAAGGTGACGATCTGCCCCTGGTCCACCCGCGACGGCCTGCTGCTCACCCTCCAGGACAAGGCGGCGGGCAGGCGCGCGGCCTGATCCGCTGGCCCTGACCGGGAAAACCGGGTATTCCGGAAAGCATGAGCGAGCAGCAGCGCCTCCACGGCCGTGACGACGAAGACGAAGAGCTCCCGAAGCTCCCGACGCCGGGCAAGCTGACCCACGACGTGCCCACCGCCCCGGACCCGGACGTGAGCCCGGGCGGGACCGAGGAGATCCCGGCCCCACCCGGACGAGAGGCCGCTAGCGACCTTCCTCAGTGAGAGTTATTCAGCCGTCGGCCGCCGCATGACTTCGGCGGCGACCTGCGGTTCCGCGGTGGAGGCGGCGGCCTAACCAGAATAACTCTCAGTGATCGGGTTCGACGGCTCCGCGTACTGACGCACCTTTTCCGAGTCGCGCCGCATGGGGGCGCGGCCCGGCGGCTGCTTCGGCGGCTCGCCCGCGTCGATCTTCGGGATCGCGAACCGCTGCGGCTCCGGGGTGAGCGTGATGCGCTCGCCGTGGTGCAGCACGTCGATCGGCTCGCCGTCGAGCACGTGGTAGGTGGCCTGGTCGGGGTCGATCTCGACCTGGAACCGGGTGCCGCGGAACATCAGCCGGAAGGTGATCCGGCCCAGCTGCGCGGGCAGCCGTGGCGCGAACGCGAGCGTCCCGCCGTGGTCGCGCAGCCCGCCGAACCCGGCCACCGCGCCCTGCCACGCCCCGGCCAGCGACGCCATGTGCAGGCCGTTGCGGACGTTGTTGTGCACGTCGTGCAGGTCGGTCAGCGCCGCTTCGGCGAGGTAGTCGTACGCCAGCTCGAGGTGGCCGACCTCGGCCGCGATGACCGCCTGCGTCCCGGCCGACAGCGAGGAATCGCGCACGGTCCGTGCTTCGTAGTAGGCGAAGTTGCGGGCCTTCTCCTCCTGGCTGAAGGAATCGCCGCACAGGTGCAGCGCCAGCACCAGGTCCGCCTGCTTCACGACCTGCTTGCGGTACAGGTCGAAGTACGGGTAGTGCAGCAGCAGCGGGTAGTGCGCCTGGTCGGTGTTCTCGTAGTCCCACTCGTCGTGGTCGAGGAACCCCTCCGACTGCGGGTGCACGCCGAGTTCGGCGTCGTAGGGCAGGAACATCGCCGCGGCGGCCGCGCGCCAGGAGTCCAGCTCGACGGTGTCGACGCCGAAGCGTGCCGCCACGTCGGGGTGCCGCTCGCACGATTCCGCCGCCGCCTGCAGGTTCCGCCGCGCCATCAGGTTCGTGTAGACGTTGTTGTCCGCCACGGCCGAGTACTCGTCCGGGCCGGTGACGCCGTCGATGCGGAAGGTGCCGTGCCGGTCGTGGTGGCCCAGTGACGCCCACAGCCGCGCGGTTTCCAGCAGCAGTTCGGTGCCGTAGTCGCGTTCGAACTGCTCGTCGCCGGTCGCGTTGAGGTAGCGCACGACGGCGTCGGCGATGTCCGCGCTGACGTGGAACGCCGCCGTGCCGGCCGGCCAGTACGCCGAGCACTCGGCGCCGTTGATCGACCGCCACGGGAACGCCGCGCCGCGCAACCCCAGCTGGTGCGCGCGTTCCCGCGCCTTGTCCATTGTGGAGTGACGCCAGCGCAGCGCGTCGCGCGCCGCGTCGGGGATCGTGTAGGTGAGCACCGGCAGGACGAAGGATTCGGTGTCCCAGAAGGCGTGCCCGTCGTAGCCGGGCCCGGTCAGCCCCTTGCCGGCGATCGCGCGGCTTTCCCCGCGGGCCCCGGCCTGCAGGATGTGGAAGAGGGCGAACCGGACGGCCTGCTGCAGCTCGGGATCGCCCTCGATCTCGATGTCCGACGTCCGCCAATAGTCGTCGAGGAACTCGCGCTGCTCGGTGAGCAGGCCCTTCCAGCCCGTCTGGCGGGCGCCGGCCAGCGCCGCCTCGACCTGCGAACGCAGCGCCGGCACCGAGCGCTGCGCCGACCAGCCGTAGGCGAGGAACTTGGTGATCCACAGCCGCCCGCCCTTCGGCACGTCGACCGCGACGGTCAGCCGGGCGAGGTCCTCCTCGGCGTGGATGCGGGCGCGGATCCCGTCGTCCACCTCGATCTTGTGGTCCATCGCCGCGGCCATCCGCAGTCCGGACCGGCGGGTCTGGTGCACCAGCACGGCGTTGTACTCCGACGCGCGGTGGAACTGGCCCACCAGCGGGGATTCCAGCGCGGCGGCGACCCGCGGGTCGCTGGTGTCGGACTCGATCGGCTCGTTGGCCAGCAGGTCGGACTGGACGACCAGCTGCAGGTCCTCGTCGAGCGGCTCGACCTCGTAGCGGATCGCGGCGATCGCGCGCTGGGTGAACGACACCAGCCGCTCGGTGCGCACGCGGACCCGCCGCCCGGTCGGCGACGACCATTCCGTGGTCCGGCTCAGCGTGCCCTTGCGGAAGTCGAGGACGCGGTCGTGTGCGGTGGCCGCGCCGTAGCGCATGTCGAGCGGTTCGTCCTCGACGAGCAGCCGGATGATCTTGCCGTCGGTGACGTTGACGACCGTCTGGCCCTCTTCGGGGTAGCCGTAGCCCGCTTCGGCGTAGGGGAGTTCGTGCTGCTCGTAGAAGCCGTTCAGGTACGTGCCGGGCAGCCCGCGCGGCTCGGCCTCCTCGAGGGTGCCGCGCAGGCCGATGTGGCCGTTGGACACCGCGAACGCCGATTCGGTGCGCTGCAGGGCGTCGACGTCCATGCCGCGCCACCGCAGGGCCCAGGGCGCGCACTCGTAGCCGTGCGGTTCGGTCATCGGTCCTCCAGGAGGTCGGCCAGGTCGTCGACGACGATGTCGGCGCCGTGCGCCCGCAGTTCCGCGGCCTGGTCGGCCCGGTTCACGCCCACGACGTACCCGAAGCCGCCGGCCTTGCCGGCCTGGACGCCGGACTGGGCGTCCTCGAAGACGGCCGCGTGCGCGGGTTCGACGCCGAGCGCCGCGGCGCCGGCCAGGAACGAGTCCGGCGCCGGCTTGCCCTTCAGGTGCTGTTCGCGGATCACGATGCCGTCGATGCGGGCCTCGACGTACTGGCTCAGCTCGGCGCCGTCGAGCACCTTGGCGCCGTTGGCCGACGACGTCACGACGGCGATGCGCAGGCCGGCGGCCTTGACGGCCTGGAGGTAGCGCACCGAACCGGGGTAGGGGTTGACCCCGCGCTCGTCGATGATCTTGAGGACCAGTTCGTTCTTGCGGTTGCCGACGCCGTTGACGGTGGGGGCGTCCACCGGGTCGTCCGGGGTGCCCTCGGGCAGCACGATCCCCCGTGACCGCAGGAACTCCCGCACGCCGTCGGCGCGCGGGCGGCCGTCCACGAAAGCCGCGTAGTCGTGGTCGGTGAACTCCGCGAACCCGGCGCCGTCACGGGCGCGGAGGAACTCGTCGAACGTCCGTTTCCAGGCCTCGCGGTGGAGGATCGCCGTGCCGGTCAGCACTCCGTCGAGGTCGAACAAGCAGGCGGTGATGGTCTCGGGCAATCCCGTCATGCCCGCACGCTACCGGTGTTCGCGGTCGTTCGCGGCGTGTGGCCGAACTCGGTGAATGAGTTCGTGCACGGTCGCGTCCGCCAGCCGGTAGCGCACCACACGGCCGGTGCGTTGCGGTGTGACCAGGCCGTGGGCCCGCAGCAGCCGCAGGGCCTGCGACACCGCGGTGTCGGTCATGCCGGTGGCCGCGGCGAGGTCGGTGACGCTGATCTCGCGGGCGTAGTGGATGCAGACCAGCAGGGCGAGCCGCGAGGGGTCGGCGACCACGGAGAAGCGCCGGGCCCATTCGTCGATGACGGCGCGGTCGCCCAGACCGTCGACCGCCGCCGCGACGCGTTCCGGGTCGATCAGCTTGCGGTCGGTGTCCACCCCCGGATGATTCCACCCCGGTCGCGGGCCGACCACCGGTGGCCTGGGTCACGCGGTGCTTGACGCTCGTCGTCCCGCGGGCGACCCTGGGATTAAGACAGCTGTCATAGTCGAGGAGCCCGGATGACCGACGTCGAAGCCCAGGTCCGTTCGAAGACCATCACGTGGCAGGACCCCCTGGAAGCGGCTCGGCTGGGCGCCACGATGTCCGGCCTGGAGTACATGCGGGCGATCGCCGACGGCAGCGTCCCGCCGGCCCCGATCGCGGCGCACTTCGGCATGCGCTGGGAAAGCATCAAACCCGGCGAGGTCGTCGCGGTCGCCGAACCGGACGAGTCCCTGTACAACCCGATCGGCATGGTCCACGGCGGCGTGGCGGCGACGATGCTGGACTCGGTGGTCGGCTGCGCGGTCCACACGACACTCCCGGCCGGCGTCGGCTACGCGTCGGTGGAGCTCAAGGTGAGCTACCTGCGCGCGATCCACGCCGGCCGCGGCGAAATCCGCGCGACGGGCCGCGTCGTGAAGGAGGGGTCCCGGATCGCGTTCGCGGAGGGGGAGATCCGCGACGCCGAGGGCAAGCTGCTGGCCACGGCGTCGGGGACCTGCGTCATCACCCGCTGATCGGCTGCTTGACGTCCCAGTGCTCGACGAGCAGGCCGTCCTCGACGCGCAGGATGTCGACGACCGCCATCCCGGCCACGTGCAGGTGCGCGACGACGAGGTCGTCCTCGGCGACGACGTGCCGGATCACGGCGGTCGCGCCGGCCAGCGGCGAGTTCTTCACGGCGTCGGTGAACGCCTCCCGGCCAGAGGGCAGGCCCGGGCTGTGGGTGACGAAGTCGGGGTGCAGTGCGGCCTTCGCGGTGTCGAAGTCCTTGTGCACGAACAGGTTCTCCAGGCAGGCGAGGACGATCATGCGGTTCTTCGCGGCTTCGCTCATGCCGCCGATGCTGCTCCCCGGCACACCGGACGTCGATTACGCGGGAGGTAATCAGCGCGGCGGCCGGACCCGTCGGGCGCGGATCGCGTCGCCGCCGCCGTACCGGCCGATGACCGCCGCCAGGAGGTTCCGTGCGTCTTCGGCCCGCTCGGTGCCGTACTCCGCCTCGATTTCCTCCTGGAGTTCGCACCGCAGCACGCGGGTGGCCGTGACGGCGGCCAGTGCGTGCTCGGTCAGGTGCAGCAGTTTCGTGCGCGCGTCGGCAGGGTCGGCTTCGCGGCGCAGCAGCCCCCGGCGTTCGAGGTCCGCCACGGCCTTCGACGCGGCCTGCTGGGTCACGGCCATCCGCTCGGCCAGTGCGGTGATGGACAGCGGCGCGGCCAGGACGTGCTGGATCACGACGCCGTCGTTGAAGCGGAGGTCGCCGAAGCCCTGCTCGGTGAGCCGCCGCTGGACCTCGTCGGTCATCGCCCAGCCCGCGAAGAGGGCCGTCAAGGAGAGGTCGAGCGTGCTAGGATCCACAACCATGGTTGTGGAATCTAGCAGAGTGCCCGCCGAGCTGGCGGACGCGTTCGTGCGCGTGGCGCACCGGATCGTCTGGTGCACGCTGGTGACCGTCGACCGGCGGGGAAGGCCGCGGTCCCGGGTCGTCCACCCGATCTGGGAACAGACGCCGGACGGCCTGACCGGACGGCTGTTCACCCGGCCGACACCGCTGAAGCTCGCGCACCTGGCGGCGTCGCCGTACGTGTCGTGCTCGTACTGGGACCCGCAGCACGAGGTGGCGGTGGCGGAGTGCCGCGCGGAGTTCGAGGACGACGAGGCGGCGCGCAAGGACCTGTGGGACCTCTTCGCGTCGACACCGGAGCCGCTGGGCTACGACCCGAAGATCCTCGGCGGCGCGGACCACCGCGACCCGAAGATCACGGTGCTGCGCCTGACACCCTGGCGGATTTCGACCGGCGGCGAAGCCTGGCGAGCGGCTTAGGCGGCACCCACCCGGCGGTCGAACACCAGGCCTTCGGCCGCCCGCAGGCCCACGCTGATCGCGCCGGTCAGCACCGCGTCCTCGCCCAGCTCGCCCTGGACCACCTTGGGCACCAACGGCGTGAACGCGCGCAGCGCCCGGTCGATCGGCTCCAGCAGCAGGTCGGCCGCCGTGCCCATGCCGCCGCCCAGGACGATCAGCTCCGGGTCGATCACCGCCGCCACCGAGGCCACCGTGTACGCCAGGCGGTCGGCTTCCGTCTCCACGGCGCGGCGGGCCAGCTCGTCGCCCTCGCGGGCCAGGCGGAACACCTCGCGGGCCGATTTCGCCGTGCCCAGGCCGAGTTCGCGGGCGCCCTGGACGACCGACTGCGCCGCCGTCGCCTCCTCGAGGTGGCCGCGGGCGGGCGGGGTGCCGGGTTCGTCGGCCGCGCGCGTGCGGCCGTACGGGAGGTAGCCGATCTCGCCCGCCGCGCCGGTCGCGCCGCGGAACACCCGGCCGTCGACCATCAGGCCCATGCCGACGCCGGTGCCGATCGTGATGCAGCCGAACACCGACGCGCCGCGCGCGGCCCCGCTCTCCCACTCGCCGACGGCGGTGAGGTTCGCGTCGTTCTCCACCATCAGGTCCGGCCCTAGCACCGCTTCGAGGTCGTCGATCAGCCCCGCGCGGCCCCAGCCCGGCAGGTTCGGCGCGTGCCGGAAGCACCGCTTCTCCGGATCGGCGACGCCGGGGGAGCCGACCACGCGGACAACGATGTCGCCCGCCGACAGCCCGGCCTCCGCGATCGCCGCCGCCGCGATCTTCCCGACCGCCGTCACCAGCGCCGCGCCGGAGCGCGCGGTGTTGCGCTCGTCGCGGCGCGCCACGACCACGCGGCCGAGGTCCGACACCGCGACCCGCAGGTGCTCGCGGCCGATGTCGACGCCCAGCACGTACCCCGCGGTGGGATCGGCCTCGTACAGCACGGCCGAGCGCCCGGTGCCGGTGGACGTCTGCCCGGTCGGCCGCGCCAGGCCGGCCGCCTCCAGCGCCAGCAGCGCCTGGCTGACCGTCGGCTTCGACAGCCCGGTGTCCTTCGCGACCTGCGGCCGGGTCGCCGGCCCGCCGCGGCGCAGCAGGTCGAGCACCGCCCGCTGGTTGATCTTGCGCATCCCGGCGGGGGTACCGACCGTGGGAACTTCTACGCCGGCCACCCGTGCCCGCCTCCTGTCGTCCTCGTGCTGCCTGCCACGCTAGCCGCCCGACCCCCGTGCCCGCCGGAATACCCGCACTTCGCGGCCCGTTGACCGGTGCATGAGCACTCCGGGACGCGGCCGGGTCCGCGTGGCAAGCGGCGCGAAGCGGGTACGGGTGTTCCTCGGCGGGCAGGTCGTCGCGGACACGGTGCACCCCCTCCTGGTGTGGGAAGTTCCGTACTACCCCACGTACTACATCCCGCGCGCGGACGTCGTGAGCGGTGTTCTCGTCCCCTCCGGCCGGACGGCGCACTCGCCGAGCCGCGGAGAAGCTGTTCTGTCGACGATAAAGGGTGCCGGAGCCGAGGCGGTGGACGGCGCGCTGGAGTACCCGGATTCGCCGATCGAGGAGCTCCGCGGCCACGTCCGCTTCGAGTTCTCCGCGTTCGACTGGTTCGAAGAGGACGAGCAGATCTTCACGCACCCGCGCGACCCGGGCGTCCGCGTCGACGTCCTGCCGAGCTCCCGCCACGTCCGGATCGAGGTCGACGGCGTCACGGTCGCCGACTCGGTGCGGCCGCACCTGCTGTTCGAGACCGGCCTGCCGACCCGCTACTACCTGCCCCGCGTGGACGTCCGGATGGACCTGCTTTCCCGGATCGACACGGTGACGCACTGCCCGTACAAGGGCGCGGCCGAGCACTTCGACGTGGCCGGGCACGCGGACCTCGCCTGGAGCTACCCGACACCGCTGCCCGAGAGCATCCGGGCCGCCGGGCTGGTGGCGTTCCTCGACGAGAAGGTGGACGTGTACGTCGACGGGGTGCGGCAGGACCGCCCGAAGACGAAGTTCGCGTAGGCCTTCAGGCGCCGAAGACGGCTCGCACGGCCGCCTCGTCGCCTTCGATGTCGAGTGCGGCCTCGGTCTCGTCGAAGGCGAGCACGCCCGCGGCCAGGCCGAGCACGAGGGCGGCGCCGGCCCGCACGACGGCGTCGAGCGCGCGTCCGTCGTGCCGGCCCACCTCGACGCCCGAGCGCGTGGCCCGGACCTGGACGAGCTGGTCGTCGACCGCGATGCCGACCGTCGCCTGCCGTCGCGCGGTCACCCGGCCGCCGAGCAGGGCCGGGAGGGCGACGACGAGCCATTCGCCGCGGAACCGGTCGTTTCCGGGGCCGCGCACCATCAGCGGCGCCGACCAGCGGACGAGACCTTCGACCGGTTCGCGCAGCCCGGCACCCCAGGGCGTGAGGGCGTACACGATCCCGTTGCCTTCCGCGGCCGGCCGTCGCTCGACCACGCCGGCGTGCTCGAGGTCGCGGAGCCGGTCGGCCAGCAGGTTGGTGGCCACGCCGGGGAGCCCGTCGAGCAGCTGCCGGTACCGCGCTGGCCCGATGAGCAACTGGCGGACGACGAGCAGGTTCCACCGGTCGCCCACGACGTCGAGCGCCCGGGCGAGTCCGCAGTACTGACCGTAGCTCCGGCTCATGGTCCCTCCACTTGACAATCGCAAGTCCGCTTGACTATATCAAGTGCAGCCGATCTTGAGGAGCCGTCATGACCGTTCTCCCGGCGATCACCGCCCTGCGCACCGCCGGAGAGCGCGGCGACGCCGACGCGGTCGCCGAACTGCTGGCGCCCGACGTCGTCTTCCACTCGCCGATCTCGGCGCGGCTCCGCTTCGAGGGCAAGGCCGAGGTCGCGGCCCTGCACCGGGACATCTTCGCCGTCCTGGCGGATCTCGAAACCACCGAACCGCTCGTGTGCGGCGACACGGGCTCGTTCACGTTCCGTGCGCGCGTCCGCGGCGTCGAACTCGAAGCCGTGAACGTGATCCGCGTCGACGAGCAGGGCCGGATCGTCGAGTGCAAGGTGTACGCCCGTCCGCTCCCGAGCCTCGCGACACTGTTCTCGGCGCTCCCGCCGCGCGTGGCGGCGCGGCGGCGCGGACGTCTCACCGGAGCGCTCGTCGCGCTCGCCACCCGGCCGCTCGCCTTCGTGCTGCGCGCGGCCGACCGGGTGGCCCCGAAGCTCGTATAACGCCCTATGCCTCAGGCCGCGTGCCGGCCGTGTGCCTGCCGCCGGAACGGGCGGGGGCGCGGCCGGCCCGTCGCCGGGGCGTCCACAGTGGACCCGGACGTCGCCGCGCCGTCGTCGGCCGTGGCCGCCGGGAGCGGGGTGCCCGCGTCGCGGTGGCCCCGGTGCACCGCGTACAGCAACGCCAGCCCGAGCACCACGAGCAGGTGGGTCGCCAGGCGGGACAGCGTCACCTGGCCCGCCGCCAGGTCGCCCGCCGACAACACCAGCAGGACCCCGACGAACCCCGTCAGCAACGGCAGCTGGCCGCCCGCCGTGCGGGGGAGGAGGGCCGCCGTCAGCAGGCCGATGCCCACCGCCAGGTTCCACGCGCCGCTTTCGTGGCCGACATGGATGCCACCGTGAGCCGTGTCGATCAGCTGCGCGAACGCCAGCCCGAGCTGACCGATCGCCACCACCGCCAGCGCGATCCGGCGTCCCCAGCGCTCACCGCTCGGCGCCGGCGTGCGCTCGAGGATCGCCGCGGTCAGGTCCGGCACCGGCGGGGCCGGGCGCAGCAGCATCGTGCGTCGCAGCCGTTCGGCGCCGGCGAACCACGCCCGGCACTCCGCGCAGGTCGCCAGGTGCTCGTCGGGCGACACCGGTTCGGCCTCGCCGTCCAGTCGCGCCGACAGAGCTTCGCGGCAGTCCTCGCACCTCATGGTCCACTAGTCGGACGGCGGATCCGAAAAGTTCCCGGTCACTGCTATGTTCCGGATCATGACCCACCGTGAGGACGACGACCGCGTCACGGCCCTGGCCCTCTCCGCCGGCCGCGGCGATCGGCGTGCCCTGGAAGCGTGGGTCCGCGCCACCCAGGCCGACGTCTGGCGGTTCCTCGCCCACCTCACCGACACCGCCGCGGCCGACGACCTCACCCAGGAGACGTACCTTCGCGCCTTCGGCAGCCTTCGCCGCTTCGCCGGGCGTTCGTCGTCGCGGACCTGGCTGCTGTCGATCGCACGCCGGGTGGTCGTCGACCAGCTCCGGGCCGCCGGCGCGCGGCCCAAGATCGCCGACACCGACTGGGAAGCCGCCGCCGAGCGCACCCGCGATCCGGCGGCGGGCTTCGAGGACCTCGTCGAACTCCGCCTGCTGCTCGACGGGCTGGAGCCGGACCGGCGCGAGGTGCTCGTGCTGACCCAGGTCCTCGGTCTTTCCTACGCCGAGGCGGCCGACGTCTGCGGCTGCCCGGTCGGCACCGTCCGCTCGCGCGTCGCCCGCGCCCGGGAGGACCTCATCCAGGCCCGGCGCGCCCGCGGGGCCGGCTGAACCGGCCCGCTGGGCCGTCCGGCGCTGTGGCGGCGCACACATTCGGCGGCTTTCGCTGTCATCTCGTCACAGAGATGCGCGAACCCGACTACTCCGCGTTGACGCACCTCGCGGGGGTCCTTAGCGTGGCGCGCACCCCGCCACCACCCAGCAAGGGATTCCCGATGGCCCGTCCCACCACCGAACCACCCGAGCCCGGGCAGGTCGGCCGCCGCCGTTTCCTGACCTACCTGGTCGCCGCGCCCACGCTCACCGTCGCCACCAAGCTCACCGCCGACGCCGTCGCCCCGGCCAGTGCCGAAGCCGTCGTCCCGACCCTGCCGCAGCCGGCGGAGATCCTCGACCTCGGCGACGTCCTGACGCTGTCGTGCGCGCCGACCGCCGGGATGCTCGTGCTCGAACTGACCGCCGACGGCCGGGCGCGGCTGCAGCTGCCGCGCGCCGAGGTCGGCCAGGGCATCACGACGGCGACGGCGATGCTCGTCGCCGAAGAGCTGGACCTGCCGCTCGACCGGGTCGACGTCGTTCTCTCCGACGCCCGCACCGAGCTGCTGTTCAACCAGCTCACCGGTGGGTCGAACACGATGCGCTCGCTCTACGACCCGGTCCGCGCCACCGCGGCGACCGCGCGCGCCCGGATGGTCGCCGCGGCCGGGGCGCGGTGGGGGACCGACGCGTCACGACTGTCCACACGCGACGGTGCGGTGTGGGCGCCCGACGGGCGCAGCGCCTCCTACGGCACCCTCGCCGGGCCGGCGTCGCGGACGGACCTGGCCACCGGGGCCATCGCGCCGAAGGCCGAGTCGGCGCACACGCTCGTCGGGACGCCGACGTCGCGCCAGGACGCCCGCGCGATGGTCACCGGGAAGCAGGTCTACACGCTCGACCTCGACGTCCCCGGCGCGAACCCGGTGATGGTGCGGCGCCCGCCGACGATCAACGGCACCGTGAAGAAGGTCAACAACGAAGCCGCCGTCCGGGCCATGCCGGGGATCATCGACATCGCCGTCGTGAAGACCGGGGTCGCGGTGATGGCGGAGACGTTCGGCCAGGCCCTCGACGGGAAGAACGCCCTCGACGTCACCTGGGGGCCGGGCACGGTCGACGGCGAGGACGACGAGACGATCAAGAAGAAGCTGCGGGCCGCGGCGCTGCCGTTCGTGGTGCCGCCGCTGCTGACCCAGTACGTCGACGGCGAGTTCGACTTCGCCTTCGCCGGCCACGCGCCGATGGAGTCGAACTCCGCCGTCGCGGACGTCCGCGAGGACAGCGCGACCATCTGGGCCGGGCTCAAGTCGCCGATCGTGGCCAAGCAGACCATCGCGCAGGAGCTGGGGCTGCCGGAGAACAAGGTCACCGTGCACGTCCAGCAGGGCGGTGGGTCCTTCGGGCGGCGGCTGTTCTTCGACGCCGCGCTCGAAGCCGCGCACATCTCGAAGGCGATGAAGAAGCCGGTGCGGCTGATGTGGAGCCGGATCGACGACATGCGCCACGGCCGGGCGCGCGCGGCGAGCTACCACCGGATCCGCGCGACCTTCGCGCTCGGGCAGGTGCTGACGTTCGAACACCGCGTCGCGAGCGTCGAAACCGACTGGAGCCACGGGCTCGGCGAGATCCTCACCGCGTTCGCGGCGAAGCTGCCCGTCGGCGGCAACCTGAGCTTCGCGCAGACGGTGTTCCTGCTGACGGTGAAGTCGCCGTACAACTTCGGCGTCACGACGCAGCTGCTCAACGAGGTGCCGCTGAAGTTCCACACCTCGGCGTGGCGGTCGGTCTACTCGGCGAACACCCGCGGCGCCGAAGAGATCATGGTCGACGAGATCGCGAAGAAGCTCGGCAAGGACCCGGTGGCCTTCCGGCGCGAGTTCATCAAGGAGCCGCGGCAGCGCGCGGTGCTCGACAAGGTCGCCGAACTCGGCGAGTGGGGCAAGAAGATGCCGGCCGGGTTCGCGCAGGGCGTCGCCGTGCACGGCGAGTACAAGTCCTACACCGCCTGCCTGGTCGAGCTGGACGCGCGCGACCCGAAGCACCCGCGCGTCACGAAGGCGACGATCGCGGTCGACGTCGGCAAGCCGGTGAACCCGCGCGGGATCCAGGCGCAGATGCTCGGCGGCCTGACCGACGCGATTTCGACGACGCTCACCGCGGGCCTGCACATCGACAAGGGCCTGCCGCTGGAGGGCAGCTACTCGCAGTTCCACTACGCGCGGCAGAAGAACTCGCCGACCGACGTCACCGTGCACGTCATGCCGGCCAACGGGTCGGACATCGGCGGCGCGGGCGAGCTCGGCCTGCCGGCTCCGGTCGGCGCGATCGCCAACGCCTACGCCCGGGCGACCGGGACCAAGCCCCGCAGCTTCCCGATCACCTTCCCGGTCGACTTCGACCCGTTCCCGCGCTGAGGAGAGTCACCGTGCCGAACTACACCTTCGTGGTGAACGGGCAATCCGTCACCGTCGACGCGCCCGCCGACCTGCCGATGCTGTGGGCGCTGCGCGACAAGCTCAAGGTCCGCGGGCCGAAGTACGGCTGCGGCATCAACGTCTGCAAGGCCTGCACCAGCCACCTCGACGGCGAGGCGTTCAACCCCTGCGTCACGCCGGTGTCGGAGTGCGCCGGGCGCGAGGTCACGACGATCGAGGGCCTGGCCGACGGCGACGAGCTGCACCCGGTCCAGGAGGCCTGGCTGGAGCAGGACGTCGCCCAGTGCGGCTACTGCCAGCCGGGTCAGATCATGGCGGCGGTCGCGCTGCTGAAGAAGACGAAGAACCCGACCGACGCCGACATCGACGCCATCCAGAACGTGTGCCGCTGCGGCACGTACTTCCGGATCCGGGAGGCGATCAAGAGCGCGGCCGCCAAGCTGGCCTGACCAGGGCGGCACTTTCACGTGAAAGTGCCGCCCGCGAATGCGGAGGTTCGACAAAAGAACCTCCGCATTCGCGGTTCCTGTAGCAAGTTCACCCGAACGTGGTGGCCTCGTTCGGGTTAGATGTCGGTCTCGGACCTCGACGAAGAGGCCGGGACCGGAGGCCACCATGCACTACCAGGCGCTTCTGTCCGACGGACGCGCGTCCCGGGTCGCCTCGCTGGCCGCCGAGGTCGAGCGGAAGCTGCCGGAGCTGATCGACAGCACCGTGCGGCAGATCCTCGCCGAGATGCCCGTGTACGCCGACGCGCGGTTCGTTTCGCACGCCGAGCTCCGGAACTCGGTGCGCGCCAACCTCGAGCACGTGATGCGCACGCTGCGCGGCTCGGACGTCCCGGACCTGTCGCAGGCCCGCGTCACCGGCCGGGCGCGGGCCCTGCAGGGTGCGCCGCTGCCGGAGCTGCTGCGGGCCTACCGGATCGGGCTGACCGAGGTGTGGCACCGGTTCGTGGAGCTGACCGCGGTCACCCAGGACCTGGCCGCGCTGGTCGCGGCGACGACGGCGATCTGGGCCCTGATCGACGACCTCGCCGAGGCGTTGACGACGGCCTACCGCGACACGACGGCGGAAGTGATGGTGGCCCACCAGAACCGCCGCTCGGCACTGGTGGAGGCCCTGTTCGCGGGCGGCGCGGCGACCGAGGGCGCGCTGTGGGACATCGCCCGCGTGCTCGACCTGTCCCTGGACGGCACGTTCGTCGTCGCCGCCGCGGAAACCCCGCGGCTGGGCCAGGAACCGCTGCCGCAGATCGAGGCCCGCTTGCGCGCCCTGCAGCACGCGTCGGCGTGGCGCCTGACCCCGGACCTGCAGGTCGGCGTGGTCTCCCTGCGCGATCCCGCCGCCGCATCGGCGATCGTCTCGTTGGTGCGCGAGCACCCGGTGGGCCGGGTCGGGATGAGCCCGGTGTTCACCGGCCTCGGCAACACCGCCCGGGCGCTGCATCTGGCGCGGGTGGCGCTGTCGAGCATGACGCCGGGGACGTCGGGCCTGGTCCAGTTCACCGAGTCCCCGCTGGCCGGGCTGGTGGCGAGCGCTCCGGAGGCGTCGGTCCAGCTGGCCCACCACGTCCTCCAGCCGGTCCTCGACCTCCCGGGCGACGACCGCAACGTGCTCCTGCTGACGCTGCGCGCGTGGTTCGACTGCCAGGGCTCGACGAAGCTGACATCGGAGCGGATGTTCTGCCACCCCAACACGATCCGCCACCGCCTGAAGCGCATCACGGAGGAACTGGGCCGGTCCCTGACGAACCCGGCGGACATCGCCGAGCTGGGCGCGGCGCTGCGGGCCCTGAACCTGTTCCCGGAGGCGACCCACCTGCCGGCACCGCGCCGGTAGCCGGCCCGGGCCGAGCTCTCGCGCCGGAGTTCGTCAGCGCACGCCGGGCCCGTACCGCCGAACTCGCCCGCGGCGAGATCGCTTCCGCGCTCGACTTCACCCACGTCCGGCCGGCCGGAGCCGGGCGCAGGTCGTCCACCCAGAGCCGTTCGGTCACCTCGCGAGCCCTGGTGGTGACCGGCGTCACTGTCACAGGCGTCCGGCCGCCGGTGTCTTGTGGCCGACCGGATGTCCACCGCAGAACGGGGAAACACATGAGCAAGGTCTGGTTGGTCACGGGTTCGTCGCGCGGCTTGGGCCGTTGCTTCGTCGAGGCCGCCCTCGGCCGCGGCGACCAGGTGGCCGCCACCGCAAGGTCCACCGAAAGCCTGGACGACCTCGTCGCCACCTACGGCGACGCGGTGCTCCCGCTCGCGATGGACGTCACCGACAAGGCCGCCGTCTTCGAGAACGTGAAGCGGGCCGCCGAGCACTTCGGACGGCTGGACGTCGTCGTGAACAACGCCGGCTACGCGCAGATCGGCGCCATCGAGGAGCTGACCGAGGCGGAGCTGCGCGCCCAGCTGGAGACCAACGTGTTCGGTCCGGTGTGGGTGATCCAGGCCGCGCTGCCGTACCTGCGCGAGCAGCGCGCCGGCCACTTCATCCAGCTGTCGTCGGCCGCGGGCCTGATCGCGATGCCACTCGGCGGCGCCTACCAGGCATCCCGCTGGGCGATCGAAGCCCTGGGCGAAACCCTGGCCAAGGAGGTCGCCGACTTCGGCATCAAGGTGACGATCGTCGAGCCGGGCGGCTTCGCCACCCGCGAGGGCAAGAACCCGAACCCCTTGGCCAACGGCCACGTCGCCGAGACCAACCCGGCGTACGACGGGCTGCGCCACCGCCTCGCCGAGGTAGCGGGCAAGCAGCCGGCAGGCGACCCGACCGCCGCGGCCCGCGCCCTCCTCAAGGTCGTCGACGCCCCCAACCCACCCCTGCGGGTGCTCTTCGGCAAGGGCTTCTACCCGATGATCCAGCAGGCCTACACCGACCGGCTCGCAACCTGGGCCGAGTGGCAGGACCTGTCGGCCGAGGCTCAAGGCGCCGAAATTGTCGGTGGTCGCCGGTAGAGTGGAAAACGGGGGGCGCCCCGCGGGCTTGGCCCCGGCTGGACCGCCTCGGCCCGCTCGGCTCGCCTCGCCCGGCTTGTCCCGCAGGCCCGCTTCCGCTCGGCCCGCCCGCAGGGCCGCTTCCGCTCGGCTCGCCCCGCAGGGCCGCTTCCGCTCGGCTCGCCCCGCAGGGCCGCTTCCGCTCGGCTCGCCCCGCAGGGCCGCTTCCGCTCGGCTCGCCCCGCAGGGCCGCTTCCGCTCGGCTCGCCCCGCAGGGCCGCTTCCGCTCGGCCTGCCCCGCCCGGCCAGCCTCCGCTGGCCGGGCGTCAGCCCGCCGGGCCCCCGGCTGACCCGCCGCCCGTCTCAGCCCGGCGAGCCCCGGCTGACCCGCGGCCCCCGTCTCAGCCGGCGAAAAGGCTCAGCCGTCGGATGAGCGCTTCCACAGGTTGATGTCCGCGTCCGTCGCGTGGCTGTCGATCTCCGTCAGCTCCTCCGGCGAGAAATCCAGGTTCCCCAGCGCACCCACGTTGTCCTCCAGCTGCCGCACGCTGCTCGCGCCGATCAGCACCGATGTCACCCGGCTGTCGCGCAAGGCCCACGCCAGCGCCAGCTGTGCCAGCGACTGCCCGCGGCGGCCGGCGATGTCGTTCAGTGCGCGGACGCGGCCGAGCCGGGCGGCGTCGAGGGTGTCCGGGTCCAGGGACTTGCCCTGCGCCGCGCGGGAATCCGCCGGCACTCCGTTGAGGTACTTGTCCGTCAGGAGGCCCTGGGCCAACGGCGAGAACGCGATGCAGCCGGCGCCCGCCTCCGCCAGGGTGTCGAGCAGGCCGTCGGCCTCGATCCAGCGGTTGAGCATCGAATACGACGGCTGGTGGATCAGCAGCGGCGTGCCGAGCTCCCGCAGCAGCCGGGCCGTCTCCGCCGTGCGCTCCGAACTGTAGGACGAGATCCCGACGTACAGCGCCTTCCCGGCGCGGACGGCGGCGTCGAGCGCTCCGACCGTCTCCTCCAGCGGCGTCTCGGGGTCGAAGCGGTGCGAATAGAAGATGTCGACGTAGTCCAGGCCGAGCCGGCCGAGCGACTGGTCCAGTGAGGACAGCAGGTACTTGCGGGAGCCCCACTCGCCGTACGGGCCGGGCCACATGTCGTAGCCGGCCTTGGTGGAGATCACCAGCTCGTCGCGGTAGGGCCGGAAGTCCGTGGCCAGCAGCCTGCCGAAGTTCTCCTCAGCCGAGCCGTAGGGCGGGCCGTAGTTGTTGGCCAGGTCGAAGTGGGTGATGCCCAGGTCGAACGCGCGGCGGGTGATCGCGCGCTGGGTCTCCAGGGGCTTGTCGTGGCCGAAGTTGTGCCACAGCCCGAGCGAGATCGCCGGCAGCTTCAGCCCGGAACGCCCGCAGCGCCGGTAGGGAATCGAGTCGTATCGGCCGGATGCCGCAACGTAGGTCACACGGGCGATGCTAACCCGCTCTTCGGGTACGCTCCGGGTGAGCGACCGCTTAGGAGGCACGTGGTGGGCACCGGATTCTTCACCTCCGTCGACGACGTGTCGGCCAAGCTGGCCGAAGCCGGCTACCTGGCGTCCACGGCGGTGGCGACCACGGTCTTCCTGGCCGATCGGCTCGGCAAGCCACTGCTGGTCGAGGGCCCGGCCGGCGTCGGCAAGACCGAGCTCGCCAAGGCCGTCGCCCAGGTCAGCGGTTCGCGGCTCGTGCGCCTGCAGTGCTACGAAGGCATCGACGAGGCCCGTGCGCTGTACGAGTGGAACCACGCGAAGCAGCTGCTGCGGATCACCGCCGGCCGCGACGAGACGTGGGAGCAGGCCCGCACCGACATCTTCGGCGAAGAATTCCTGCTGCGCCGCCCGCTGCTGACGGCGATCTCCTCCGACGAGCCGACCGTGCTGCTGATCGACGAGACCGACAAGGCCGACATGGAGGTCGAGGGCCTGCTGCTGGAGGTGCTCGGCGACTTCCAGGTCACCGTGCCCGAGCTCGGCACGATCACCGCCACGCGCGCGCCGTTCGCCGTGCTGACGTCCAACGCGACCCGCGAGCTGTCCGAGGCGCTGCGCCGCCGGTGCCTGTTCCTGCACATCGACTTCCCGGACGAGGAGCTCGAACGCGACATCGTCCGGCTCAAGGTCCCCGGGATCGACGCCGCCCTCGCCGACTCCGTCGTCCGGGTGATCGCCGCGCTGCGCGCGATGGACCTGCGCAAGCTGCCTTCGGTCGCCGAGACCATCGACTGGGCCCGCACGCTCCTCGCGCTCGGCGCCTCGACCCTGGACGACGACGTCGTGCGCGAGAGCCTCGGCGTCGTCCTCAAGCACCAGGACGACATCGCCAAGGCCGGCGCCGGCCTGAAGCTCGAACAGGTCCTGGACGCGTCGTGACCGGCGGCGTGCCGGAGCGGCTCGCGTCGTTCGTGCGCGCCCTGCGGGCCCAGGGCATCCCGGCCGGACCCGCCGAGACGGTCGACGCCGCGGCCGCGCTCGAAGTCCTCGGGATGGACGACCGGGCACTCGTCCGCGAGGGCCTGGCCGCGGCGCTGGTCCGGCGCGGCGGGCAGCGCGCGGTCTTCGACGCCGCGTTCGACCTCTACTTCCCGGCCGGGGTCGGCGCACCCGAACGAGCCCGCGAAGAGCCGTCGACGCTGGAAGAGCTGCGCGAAGAACTGGCCGCCGCCCTCGCCGACGGCGACCGGCAGGCCCTGTCCCAGCTGGCCGGCCTCGCCGTCGACATGCTGGGCCAGTACGGCTCGGCGTCCGGACCGGGGGGCGGCTTCTCCGCCCACCAGACCCTGGAACGGCTCCAGCCGCAGACGCTCATCGCGCGGGTGCTGGCCGCGGTCCGCGGTGGTGGCGCGCGCGGCGAGTTCACCGACCGGCTCGACCGCGACGAGATCCGCCGCCGCGTCGAGGGCTTCCGCGGGCAGGTCCGCACCGAGGCGCGGCGCCGCGCGGCCGAGGTCCGCGGCCGCGAGCGGGTCGCCAAGCACGCCATCGCGCCGTCACCCGACCGGGTCGACTTCCTCATCGCCAGCCGCACCCAGCTCGCCGAGCTGCGGCGCACGATCCAGCCGCTGTCCCGCAAGCTGGCGACGCGGCTGGCCGCGCGCCGCAAGCGGACCACGCGCGGGCAGATCGACCTGCGCCGCACGCTGCGGCGGTCCCTGTCGACCGGCGGCGTCCCGCTGCGGCCCGCCTACCGCCACCGGCGGCCCGGGCGGCCGGAAATCGTGCTGCTGTGCGATCTTTCCGGCTCGGTGGCGGGGTTCGCGAACTTCACCATGCTGCTGGTGCAGGCGCTGCGCGACCAGTTCGGCAAGATCCGCGTGTTCGCGTTCGTGGACAGCACCGACGAGGTCACCCACCTGGTCACCACCGGCGCGGCGGACCCCGAACACCTGGGCGCGCGCATGCTCTCCGAGGCGGCGCTGGTGCGCTGGGACGGCCACAGCGACTACGGCGGCTCCCTGCGCCAGTTCACCGAGAACTGGCTCGACGCGGTCGGCCCGCGGACGTCGGTGCTGATCCTCGGCGACGCCCGCACCAACGGCGGCGACCCGAACCTCGACGCGGTCCGCGAGATCAAGGCCCGCGCGCGGCACGTCTACTGGCTCAACCCGGAACGGCGGTCGCTGTGGTCCACCGGGGACTCGGCGGCGCTGGAATACGCCGACGTCGTCGAGATGCACGAGTGCCGCACGGTGCACCAGCTCGGCACGCTGGTCACCCGCCTGCTGCCGGTGTGAGCCAGGTGTCGATGTCCCGCAGGATCTGCGCCTTCGTCGCTTCGGGCGCGAAGGACGCCGTGACGCTCGCGCGCGCGAAGTCCGCCATCGCGGCGTCGTCGTAGCCGAACGCTTCCTGCACGCGGGCGTATTCCTCGGCCAGCGCGGCGCCGGTGACCGACGGGACGTCGGTGTTGAGCGTGACCGTCAGGCCGGCGTCGAGCAGCCGGGGGAGCGGGTGCTCGGGCAGCGACGGCACCAGGCCCAGCGTCACGTTCGACGACGGGCAGACCTCCAGCGCCAGGCCGCGGTCGCGGACCTCGGCGACGAGCGACGGGTCGTCGAGGACGTGGATCCCGTGGCCGAGCCGTTCGGTGCGGCCGACTTCGAGGGCCTCGCGGATGCTGTCCGGGCCGGCGTCTTCGCCGGTGTGGTGCAGCAGATGGATGCCGGCCGCGTGGGCCTTCTCGAAGAGTGTCGCGAACGGACGCAGGGAGTGGTTTTCCTCGCCCGCCATGCCGATCGCGAAGACTTCGTCGTACTTCAGCGCGAGGTCGAGGGTGCGCTCGGCCCGCTCGACCGACCGGCGCCGGGAGTGGTCGAGCAGCAGGCGCCACTCGAGTTCCGTGCTCGTCGACAGTCCTTTGAGGACGGACGCGAGGGGCATTTCGAGGTCGCCCAGGCGTTCCCCGTGCGAAGCCGCGGTGAAGGTGACTTCGGCGTACCGCGTGCCCTGGGCGGCTTCGTCCTCGCAGTACTCGCGCGCGATGCGTTCGAAGTCTTCGGGACGCCGGAGGCAGGATCGGATGAGCGCGTTGTAGTCGGCGAAGGCGCGGAAGCCGTCGAACACCGGGGGTTCGCCCGGGACGTCGACGCCGTTCGCCGCGCCCAGCTCGCGGAGCGTGGCCGGGCGGATCGTGCTCTCCAGGTGGACGTGCAGGTGGGCCTTCGGCAGGGCGGCCAGGTCGCGCATGATCACGAGCCTAGGGCCGCCCGGTCGCGGTCCGCGCGGCATTTTCCGGCGCCGGCCGCGGCGGGGTCAGGTTTTGGCCCACGTCACACGGGGAACCTCCGGGGGGTTCGTCCGCGTTGTCAGGATGACCGGAACCGATGAGGGAGGGCCACCGTGCCTCTGATGAAGAAGCTGACCATGCTGGCCGGCGCTGCCGGTGCGGCTCGTGCCTACGCCAAGAAGAACCCCGAAAAGGTGAACCAGGTCGTCGGCAAGGCCGCGAAGTTCGTCGACGACAAGACCAAGGGCAAGTACCGCCAGCAGATCGCCGGCGCGGTCCGCAAGGTCAACTCGGTGACCGGGCAGCCGGGCCACCCGGGGCACACTACCGGCCGGTAGCTCACTCGGTCGTCAGGACCTCCAGGAGTCCCTCGCCGTACTTGGCGAGCTTGTTCTCGCCGACGCCGCTGACCGTGCCCAGATCCGCCAGCGACGACGGTCGTTGCGTGGCGATCTGGCGCAGGGTCGCGTCGTGGAAGACGACGTAGGCGGGCACGCCCTGCTCCTTCGCGACGCCGGCCCGCCACGCGCGCAGGCGTTCGAAGAGCGGGGCGGCCTCCGCGGGCATGTCCACGGCCGCGGCGGCCTTGCGCGTGCTGCGGACCTTCGCGGCGGCGGCCCGCTCGGGTTCGCGGCGCAGCAGCACCTGGCGGTTGCCGCCCAGCACCTCCGCGCTGGTCTCGGTGAGCACGAGCGAGCCGTAGTCGCCTTCGACGGCGAGCAGGCCTTGGGCGAGCAGCTGGCGGACGACCGCCCGCCACTCCGGCTCGCGCAGCTCGGTGCCGATGCCGAACGTCTTGAGCGTGTCGTGCTGGAACTGCGTGACCTTGGGCGTGGACTTGCCGAGCAGGATGTCGATGACCTGGCCGGCGCCGAACTTCTGCCGCCGTTCGTTGCGCAGCCGCACGACGGTGGACAGCAGTTTCTGCGCCGGGATGGTGCCGTCCCACTTCTCCGGCGGGTTCAGGCACGTGTCGCAGTTGCCGCACGGACCAGCCTGCTGCCCGAAGTAGTTGAGGATCTGCACGCGGCGGCACTCGACCGTCTCGCACAACGCGAGCATCGCGTTCAGGTGCGCGCCCAGCCGACGGCGGTGCGCTTCGTCGCCCTCGGACGTGTCGATCATCTTGCGCTGCTGGACGACGTCCTGCAGCCCGTACGCCAGCCACGCCGTCGACGGCAGCCCGTCGCGGCCCGCGCGGCCGGTTTCCTGGTAGTAGCCCTCGACCGACTTCGGCAGGTCGAGGTGCGCGACGAACCGGACGTCCGGTTTGTCGATGCCCATCCCGAACGCGATCGTCGCGACGACGATCAGCCCGTCTTCGCGCAGGAACCGCGCCTGGTGCTTCGCGCGGGTGCGCGCGTCGAGCCCCGCGTGGTAGGGCACTGCCGGAATCCCGTTCTGCACCAGGAACTCCGCGGTCTTCTCCACCGAATTCCGGGACAGGCAGTAGACGATCCCCGCGTCACCGGCGTGCTCGGTGCGCAGCAGCTCCAGCAGCTGCCGCTGCGGCGAGTTCTTGCCGACGATCCGGTACTGGATGTTCGGCCGGTCGAAGCTCGCGACGAAGTGCCGGGCCTCGTCGAGCCGCAGCCGTGCGGTGATCTCCTTGTGCGTGGCCTCGGTCGCGGTCGCCGTCAGCGCGATCCGCGGGACTTCCGGCCACCGCTCGTGCAGGGCGGAGAGCTGGAGGTAGTCGGGCCGGAAGTCGTGGCCCCACTGGGCGACGCAGTGCGCTTCGTCGATCGCGAACAGCGAAATCTTGCCACGGTCGAGCAGCCGCACGGTGGATTCCACCGAAAGCCGTTCGGGCGCCAGGTAGAGCAGGTCGAGCTCGCCGTTGAGGAACGCCGACTCCACCTCCTGCCGCGCCGCGTAGTCCTGCGTGGAGTTGAGGAAGCCGGCGCGGACACCGGCGTTGCGCAGCGCGTCGACCTGGTCCTGCATCAGCGCGATCAGCGGCGAGACGACGACGCCCACGCCGGGCCGCACCAGGGCGGGAATCTGGTAGCACAAGGACTTCCCGCCGCCGGTGGGCATCAGCACGAGCGCGTCGCCGCCGGCGATCATGTGCTCGACGATCGCCGCCTGGTCGCCGCGGAAGCTGTCGTAGCCGAACACGCGCCGGAGGGTCTCCAGCGCTTCGGACGCGGGTGCGAGGTCGGTCTCTGCCACCCGCCCGACTATAGAGCGGGGGTCCGACAGTTCCGGCCCGCCCCGCCGCGGGGTGCCACACTGGCGGGGTGCACTACTGGCCCGTTCCCGACCTCGCCGCGTATTTCGGCGGCGCGTGGCACCTGGACCGCGAGATCCGCACGACCGGCGGCGAACCCGCGGGCGAGGTGACCGGCACCGCCACCTTCACCGAGTCCGAGGCCGGCGTGCTCGTCTACCACGAGGAGGGCGAGCTGCGGCTCGGCGGCCACACCGGGCCGGTCACGCGGACCCTGCACTACCGCCCGGCCGGCCCCGGCCGCGCCGCGGTCCACTTCGACCACGGCGGCTTCTTCCACGACCTCGACCTGCGCGAAGGCCGCTGGACGGCGGACCACCCCTGCCGCGCCGACCACTACCGCGGCGAGTACCGCGTGACCGGCGCCGCGCGCTGGCAGCAGGAGTGGGCGGTGCGCGGGCCGGCGAAAGACCACGTGATCGTCAGCCGGTTCAGCCGTTAGACGATGCCGCCGTTGGCGCGCAGCACCTGGCCGTTCACCCAGCGCGCCGGTCCGGCGAGGAAGGCGACGACCTCGGCGATGTCCTCGGGCTCGCCGAGCCGTTCGAGCGGCGGCTGCTTGGCCATCCGGGCGATGGTCTCGTCGTCCTTGCCGTCGAGGAACAGCGCGGTCGCGGTCGGGCCGGGCGCGACGGTGTTGACCGTGATGTCGCGGCCGCGCAGCTCGCGCGCCAGGATCATGGTGATCGCCTCGACCGCGCCCTTCGTCGCGTTGTAGATCCCGTAGCCGGGCAGGTTCAGCCCGAGCACCGACGTCGAGGTGGTGATCACCGCGCCGCCGTCGCGCACCCGCCGCGCGGCCTGCTGGGCCACCGCGAACGTGCCGCGGATGTTGGTGCGGTGCACCCGGTCGAGGACGTCGAAGTCGGTGTCGGCGATCGGGGTCGGCGGGCTCATCACACCGGCCAGGTGGGCGACGACGTCGACGCCGCCGTAGGTGCGTTCCGCGGTGTCGAACAGCTCCGCCACCGCGGCCGGGTCGGCCACGTCGGCGCGGACCGCGATCGCCCGGCCACCGCGCGCGGTGATGGTCTCGACGGCGGCCGTGGCCTCCTTTTCGTTGCCCGCGTAGTTGACGACGACCGCCATCCCGTCGGCGGCCAGGCGCTCGGCGACCTGGCGGCCGATGCCGCGGGAGCCGCCGGTGACGATCGCGACACGGGACACAGCTGGGGTGCTCATCGATTCCTTCTTCCGTAACGCTGCTTCGCTCGGTCTGTTATCGACGATACCACTCCCGTGGTAACGCTGCTACCCGCGCGCTGTCACCGTCGTCACCCTCCCCGTGGCGGGGCGGAGGCATCCGGCCGTATCGACGCGGCCGGACGGCCGAATCCCGAGGTCAGGCGCCCCGTGCCCGTTTTCGGCCGCGGTAATCCGGGAACACCGATCGCAGCGGGGGCTTGACATCCTTGAAGGAGTTTGAGCGATGCCCACATGGCTGATCGTGTTGATCGTCGTCGTGGCCGTCGCGGTGCTCGGCGCCGTGATCTGGCTGGTGACACAGGAAATGCAGCGAAAACGGCTGCAGCAGCGGTTCGGTCCCGAGTACGACCGCACGGTCGCGGAGAAGGACAGCCCTCGGGCCGCGCAACGCGAGCTCGCCGAGCGCGAACGCCGGCACAAGGAGCTCGACATCCGGCCGCTTTCGGCGTCGGCGCGCGAACGCTACGCCCGGGAATGGGCGCAGGTGCAGGAAAAGTTCGTCGACCAGCCGTCCGACGCGGTCGCCGACGCCGAGCAGCTGCTGAACTCGCTGATGGCCGAACGCGGCTACCCGACCGAGGACTACGAGCAGCAGGTGGCCGACCTTTCCGTGCGGCACGCCAAGACCCTCGAGCACTACCGCGCCGCGCACACCACGCAGCAGAAGCGCGACGGAGCGTCCACTGAGGACCTGCGCGACGCGATGGTGCGCTACCGCACCGTGTTCGAGGACCTGCTGACCGACGGCGCCGACGACGAGCGGCACCACGACCGCGACCACGACCACGACCATGGCCGCCACGACCGCCGGAACGGCCACGGCCACGACCACGACCGCGCCGACCGGCGCGAGACCGAGCGCCAGGCGTCCGCGAGCCCGCGGACCGAGTCGAATGGAGGACGTTGACCATGACCGATCACCTGACGCGGCACGACGCCGAGGACGAGCGTGACCTGACCGGGCGCGAGGGCGTCCACGAGGGCTACTCCGGCGACAGCGCCACCGAGGTCCCCGGCCAGGACCGGGCCGACTTCCGCGAGCCGGGCACGGACGGCGACCAGAACCTGAGCACCGCCGACCTGGCCTCGGCGGGGCGGCACGACGCCGGCGACACCCCGGACGAGTCGGGCGGCGACGTGGAATCGCCCGCCGAATCCGGCGGCGACGTGGAAACCCCGGCCGCGTCGGGCGGCGACGTCGAGACGCCGCCGCTGATCGACGAGGAGAAGGTCACCGGGTTCCGCGACCGCTGGCAGAACGTCCAGACCGGCTTCGTCGACGACCCCAAGCAGGCTGTCCAGCAGGCCGACGAGCTCGTCGCCGCCGTGATCAGCGCGCTGGCCACCACCTTCGCCGAGCACAAGAGCGAGCTGGAATCCCAGTGGCAGCAGGGTGAACCGGCCACCGAGGAGCTGCGGATCGCGCTGCGCCGCTACCGCTCGTTCTTCGACCAGCTGCTGCCGCGGTAGCGGGTACCGTTTGCCCGCGGGCATGATCGGGTAGTCCGGCCGGGAAACGGTGCCGGCAACCGGGAGGCAGCCGAATGAACGTGGCCGATCTGCTCGTCGACGGGTTCGGCCGGGTCCAGGGCACGGTGCACGCGGCGGTCGAGGGACTGACCGCGAAGCAGCTCGGGACCCGGCCGGACGGCGAAGCCAACTCGATCGCCTGGCTGGTGTGGCACCTGGCCCGGGTCCAGGACGACCACGTCGCCGACGTGGCCGGGACCGAGCAGGTGTGGACCGGTCAGGACTGGCTTTCCCGGTTCGGCCTCCCGTTCCCGGCCGGTGACACCGGCTACGGCCACCGCCCGGCCGACGTCGAGGCGGTCCGCGTCGACGAACCGGACCTCCTCACCGGCTACTACGACGCCGTGCACGAGCAGACCGTCCGCTACGTCACCGGGCTGGACGGGCCCGCCCTCGACCGGATCGTCGACGAGGCCTGGGACCCGCCGGTGTCACTGGGCGTCCGCCTGATCAGCGTCCTCGACGACGACATCCAGCACGCCGGGCAGGCGATGTACGTGCGCGGCCTGCTGGAACGTCAGTCCGCGTAGTCACCTCCGCTGTGGTCGGCGAGGCGCCGCGGCCCCGGGCCGTCGGCGCCGAGCCGGTCGGCCGGGTTGGCCAGCCGGCACCGGTCCAGGGACATGCAGCCACAGCCGATGCAGTTGTCCAGCTGGTCGCGCAGCTGCTCCAGCTGCCGGATCCGCGCGTTGAGGTCGTCCTGCCAGCACCGGGAGATCCGGGCCCAGTCGGCGCGGGTCGGCGTCCGGTCCTCGGGCAGCAGGGCCAGCACTTCCCGGATCCTCGCCAGCGGCACGCCGACCCGCTGGGACATCCGGACGAACGTCACGCGCCGCAGCGTGTCCCGGCGGTAGCGCCGCTGGTTGCCCGCGGTGCGGCGGCTGTGGATGAGGCCTTCGTCCTCGTAGAAGCGCAGCGCCGACGCGGGGACCCCGCTGCGCCGGGAAAGTTCGCCGACCGTCAGGTCGGGCAACGGCCGGACCGGGGCGTTCACCATGGTCGACACCCAATCACAGCGGCACGCTTGACTTCAAGTGAACTTGAAGTCTCATCCTGGTGCGGACAGCGAGAACGCCTACGTGTGCAGGAGGAAGCGTGCCGGAAACACCGGTCCGGGTAGCGGTGATCGTGGGAAGTGTCCGGGAAGGACGGTTCGGGCCGGTGGTGGCGGACTGGCTGGCCGGCGTCGCGGGCGCCCACGGCGGCTTCGAACCCGACGTCGTCGACCTCGCCGATGCCGAGCTGCCCCTGGCCATGCCGGCCTTCGGCGCCGAGCCTCCGGCGAAGGTCGTCGCCGAGGTCGCGAAGGTGGCGCCGCGGCTCGAAGCCGCCGACGCGTTCGTCGTGGTCACCCCGGAGTACAACCACAGCTATCCGGCGTCGCTCAAGAACGCCATCGACTGGCACCGGCCCGAGTGGCAGGCCAAGCCGGTCGCTTTCGTTTCCTACGGCGGGATTTCCGGCGGCCTGCGCGCGGTCGAGCACCTGCGCGCGGTTTTCGCGGAGCTCCACGCCGTGACCATCCGCGAGACGGTCAGCTTCCACGGCGCCCAGATGCGGTTCACCGACGAGGGCGTGCCGACCGACGCCGGCGCGGAAGTCGCGGCCAAGGCGATGCTCGACCAGCTGGGCTGGTGGGCGCGGTCGCTGACCGACGCCAGGGCGGCGCGGCCCTACCCCGGCTGAGGCGGCTTGCCGTCATGTCGACACTCCTCGCTCACGCCTGGCACGTCTGGTACGGCAGCCGGACGTCCGGCCCGGCGAGGTCGATGGTGCCGTCGACGGCGTACCTGCCCTGGGCGGCCAGTGCCGCGAACGCGGTGCAAACCAGCTGGCTGATCCCGACGCCGGTCAGCGGCCGCAGCGGGAACGGGACGGTGATCGTCGCCGGCGAGCCGGGGGTCAGGGCGATCGTGCCGGAGGGGCCGGGGAGCGCCGTCGTGTACCCGCCCTCCCGCTCGTCGACGGACGGTCCGTCCAGCAGCATCGTCAGCGCGGACTCGACACCCACCACCCCGGCGGACGGCCGCACCACCGGGGCCACCCGGTCGGCGAGGACGAAGTAGAGGATCAGGTCGGTGCCGCGGCCCGCGGTCGCCGGGCTCCGCAGCGTCGGGGCCGGGCCGGCCGCGACCACCGGCGTCGGCTTGACCCCGCACGCGCTCACCAGCAGCAGGACCGCGAGGACGGCGAGTTTCTTCACCACGCCTCCCGGGGCAGCCGCAGCTCGAACCGGGCGCCGGTGCCGGTGTTGGCCGCGACGATGTCGCCGCCGTGCAGCCGGGCGTTCTCCCGGGCGATCGACAGCCCGAGGCCGCTGCCCTCGGACCGGGCGCGGGCGGTGTCGGCCTTGGTGAAGCGGTCGAAGACCTTCGGCAGCACGTCGGCGGGGATGCCCGGCCCGTGGTCGGTGACGGTCAGCACGACGTCACCGCGCTCCGGCCGCAGCACCACTTCGACCGGCGGCGCGCCGTGCCGCAGCGCGTTGCCGACCAGGTTCGCCACGACGATGTCGAGCCGCCGCCGGTCGAGCGAGGCGGTGATCCCCGGCGGCAGGTCGGTGACCAGGTCGGTTCCGGCTTCCCAGCCCCGCGCGGCGAGGGTGTCGGTGATCGCCGTGGCGACGTCCAGCCGCTCCCGGCGCAGTTCCGCGCGTCCGGCGTCGAACCGGGAGATCTCGATCAGGTCCTGCACCAGCCGGGTGAGCCGCCGCGTCTCGGCCGACACGAGCCGGGCCGCGACGGCGGTGTCCGGCGGCAGCTGCTCGGCGTCTTCGTCGAGGACGTCGGTCACCGCGTTCATCGCGGCGAGGGGCGTGCGCAGCTCGTGGGAGACGTCGGCGACGAACCGCCGCGCGTCGGCTTCCATCGCGCGCAGGGAGCCCACCGTGCGCTCCAGCTCGGCGGCGGTGTGGTTGAACGTGGTGACCAGCTGCGCGAGCTCGTCGGACCCCTTCGCGCGCAACCGCACGTCCAGCCGTCCGCGGCCGAGCTGGCTCGCCGCCGTGTTCAGCGCGCGCACCGGCCGCAGCACCTGCCGGGCCGCGAGCAGCGCGACCCCGACCGCGATCGGCAGGGCGAGCGCGGAGAACAACCAGGCGTAGCGGGCCAGCTCGTCGATCGCCTCCTGCTGGTCGGTCAGCCGCGCCATCGCGTAGACCTCGAGGCCGCTGGGCCGCCCCTGGGCGGTCTGCACCGGGACGCCGACGAAGAACAAGGGGAAGCCCGCGACGTCGACGCGCTGGAACTGGATGTTGGTGCTGGTGGCCACGGCTTGGCGCAGGTCGCCCGGCACGTCGTCGATCGAGAGGGCCGAGGACGAGCGCAGGTCCCGGTAGACGACGAGCGCGTTGCTGGACTTGAGCGCCGTCGCGAAGGCGTCGAGCCCGGCCTGGGTCGGCGGCAGCGACAGGGTGGGCAGGTACGCGGCGATCTGGTCCCGCAGCTTCAGCATCGTCTGGTCCTGGATGCCTTCCAGGATGGCCCGGCGCGCGTACACGTAACTCGCGCCCGCCGCGGTGGTGGCGCCGAGGATCATGATGACCGCGAAGGCGGCGACCAGCCGCGGCCGCAGCCCGGCGAGCCACGACCACGGCCGCGGAGCCGTCACGACCGGCCGAACCGGTAGCCGAACCCCCGGACCGTCTGCACGTACTCGGGCTTCGCCGGGACGTCCTCGATCTTCGCGCGCAGCCGCTGCACGCAGGCGTCGACGAGCCGCGAGTCGCCGAGGTAGTCGTGGTCCCAGACGGCGGACAGGATCTGCTGGCGGCTGTACACCTGCCCGGGCGTGCGCGAGAGCTCCAGCAGCAGCTTCAGCTCGGTCGGGGTCAGCGACACCGGCGCGCCGTGCTTGGTGACCTCGAGCGCGGCCCGGTCGATCACCAGGTCGCCGTGGCGTTCCTCGACGGTGGCCTGCTCACCCGGCCGGTCGGCGACCGTGCGGCGCAGGACCGCCCGGATCCGCGCGTCCAGCACCCGCGGCTCGACGGGCTTGGCGACATAGTCGTCCGCGCCCGCCTCGAGCCCGGCCACGACGTCGAAGTCGTCACTGCGCGCGGTGAGCATGATGATCGGCACCGGTCCGGAAGCCCGCATCCGGCGGCAGGTCTCGAAGCCGTCCATGCCGGGCAGCATCAGGTCGAGCACGACGATGTCGGGCCGGTGCTGCACGAGCACCTCGATGCCGAGCTCGCCCGATTCCGCGGTGCGCACCACGTGTCCCTGCCGGCGCAGGGCCAGCTGCAGTCCTTCCCGCACCGCCGCGTCGTCCTCAACCACCAGTACCTCGGCCACGGCGCCATTATTCGGAAAAGCGCACGTCATGGCGACCCGGGCGGATCTTGTAGCAAAACCATGACATCACGCTGACGGGATCCCGAAATGCGCGTTCCAGACTCGGGGACATGGCAGTGATCCTCTCCGACGCACCCTCCGCGACCCGCCCGGCCCGCCCCGCGCCCGTGATCCGGGCCGCGTCCCGCACGGCCGTCCTGGCGGCGAGCGCGGCCGGGTTCGCGCTCGCGTTCATCGCGGCCTACCTGCTCTTCGTCCGCACGGAGGCCGGCCGCGGCGTCGAGAACGGCGTCGTCCGCAGCGCCCAGTCCGCCGGGACCACAATGGACTGGGCGGACCTGCTGCGGCAGGTCGACCTGGTGGTCGTGCTCGGCGGCGTGGCGGTGCTGATCGTGGCGATCTCGGTGGTGCGCCGCCGGCTGGCCCTCGGGGTGATGGCGCTGGTGCTGCTGGCCGCGCCCCTGGTGGTGGCGCAGCTGCTCAAGCTGTACGTCCTGGAGCGCCCGAACACCGGCGACCGGTTCGGCGTGGCGAGCCACAACAGCTTCCCGAGCGGGCACGTCAGCGCGGCGATGGCCGTGCTGGTGGCGCTCGCGATCGTGCTGCCCCGCAGGTACCGGCGGCCGGCCATGGTGGCGGGCGGGGTGGGCGTCGCCTGGGTCTCGGCCGCGGCCGTGGCACTGGGCTGGCACCGGTTGAGCGACACCGTCGGCGGCTGTTTGCTGGTCGCGGCGGTCACCTGCGCCGGGGCGGCGGTGGTGTCCGCCCGCCGCCCCGACGGTGACCGGGTGCCGCTGGTCCCGGTGCTGACGGGGTTCCTGGCGCCGTCGGCAGTCGTCCTGGCCGGGTACGCGGTGCTGTCGACGGCGACGTCGGGCGCGGCCCAGTTCGTGGCGGCCCTGGTGCTGGCGGCGCTGTCGTCGATGGCGGTGGTGCTGCTGCTGACGGGCCCGCTGCGCCGGGTGGCGTTCGACCCGGCCGAGACCCGCGTCCGTCGCCTGCGGCTGCGCTGACCGGGCCAGTTTCGGGGGATTGGCCCGCGACAGCGGGACGGCACCGCGCCTAGCGTCGGCGAGATGGACCCGAGGCTTGCCGATGACCTGAACTCCCTGCCCGACCTGCTCGACACCGCGAGCAAGTTCGCGGCCGAGGCGCTCGCCGGGCTCGACGATCGCGCGGCCGCCGTCCCACCCGTCGCCGTCGAGCCGGCGCCCCTGCCGCTCGATGGCGCCGGGGCGCGTGGGGCGCTGGACGAGTTCGCGCGGCGCTGGGAACCCGGGTTCGCCGCCGGTGCCGGGCCGCGGTACCTCGGTTTCGTGACCGGGGGAGCCACGCCGGCTTCGCTGGCCGGCGACTGGCTCACCGCCGCCTACGACCAGAACCCCGCCAGCGGAATGGATTCCTCGGCGCAGGACCTCGAACGCGAGACCGTCGGCTGGCTCGCCGAGCTGTTCGGGCTGGGCCCGGAGTTCTCCGGCGCGTTCGTCACCGGCGCCACGATGTCCACGGTGACCGGCCTGGCCATCGCCCGCGAGTGGCTCGGCGAACGCGCCGGCGTGAGTGTCTCCGTCGACGGCGCCGCTGCGCTCGGTCCCGTCACGGTCCTGTCCGGTTCGCCGCACTCGAGCGTCCTGAAGGCCTTGTCGTTCCTCGGGATGGGCCGTTCCGCGCTGCGGAAGGTGCCGGTGCTCCCGGGCCGCGAAGCCGTCGACGTCACGAAGCTCGCCGAAGCCCTCGAGACGCTCGACGGCCCGGCCGTCGTCGTCGCGAACGCGGGGACCGTCAACACCGTCGACTTCGACGACCTGCGCGCGATCGCCGAACTCAAGCGGCGGTACGGCTTCTGGCTGCACGTCGACGCCGCGTTCGGCGGGTTCGCCGCGCTGGCCCCGGAGCACGCGGCGCTCACCGCGGGCCTCGACCTGGCCGACTCGGTGGTCGTCGACCTGCACAAGTGGCTCAACGTGCCCTACGACTCGGCCGTCCAGTTCACCCGCCGCCGCGACCTGCAGCTGCGCGTGTTCGCCAACGACGCCGCCTACCTCGGCGAAATCGGCGAGACCCCGGACTTCCTGCACCTGACCCCGGAGAACTCCCGGCGGCTGCGCGCGCTCCCGGCCTGGTTCTCGCTCGTGGCGTACGGCCGCGCGGGACACCGCGAGATCGTCGAGCGCTGCGTCCGGCTGGCCCGCGACCTGGGCACCCGGATCGACGGCTCGTCGCACTGGCACCTGCTGGCGCCGGTGCGGCTCAACGTCGTCTGCTTCACCCCGGCCGGGGAAGTCACGCAGGCGCGCATCGACGCGCTCGTGCGCGCGATCGCCGAGGACGGAACCACCTTCCTCACCCCGACGGTGTACGACGGCCGGCCGGCGTTGCGCGCCGCCTTCAGCAACTGGCGGACCACCGACGCCGACGTCGACCGCGTGTTCGCGGTGCTGGAGCGCCTGGCTGGGACGTGAGTGCGACAGGTCCCGGTCGAGCCGGTTTCGTGCCTCGCGCGGTGAACCTTGTTCCGGCGGCCGGGGGATGCCAGGGTCGGGGCGTGCCGATCTTCTCCGCGCCGGACGGAACCGCGCTCGCCGTCACCCTCTCCGGCCCGGAGACCGAGCCGGTGGTGTGCCTGCCCGGCGGCCCGATGCGGGCCGGCGGCTACCTCGGTGACCTCGGGGGCCTGAGCGCCCGCCGCCGCCTCGCCGTGCTCGACCTCCGCGGGACCGGCGGCTCGGAGGCGCCCGCCGACCCCGCCACCTACCGGTGCGACCGCCAGATCGAGGACGTCGAGGCCCTGCGCAAGCACCTCGGCCTCGACCGCTTCGACCTCCTCGGGCACTCGGCCGGGGCGAGCCTGGCCGTGCGGTACGCGGCCCGGTACCCGCGGCGCCTGCGCCGGCTCGCCCTGATCGCGCCGAGCCCGCGGGCCGTCGGCTTCGACGTGCCGGCCGCCGAACGGCGGCGGATCATGGCCCGGCGCGCCGGCGCTCCGTGGTTCGACGCCGCGGCCGCCGCCTACGAGTCGATCGCCGCGAAGACCGCAACGAGCGCCGACTGGGCCGCGTTCGCCCCGTTCTACTACGGCCGCTGGGACGCCGCGGCCCGGCAGCACCAGGCCGGCGAACCCGGCCAGCGCAACGGCGCGGCCGCGCGGATCTACAACGCCGACGGCGCGTTCGAGCCCGAGGCGACCCGTGCCGCGCTCGGGGCCGTCACCGCGCCGGTGCTCGTGCTGGCCGGTGAGCTGGACTGGATCGCCGGCCCGGCCGTCGCGGAGCGCATTGCCGGGCTGTTCCCGGACGGCCGCGCCGTCGTGCTGCCCGGAGCCGTGCACTACCCGTGGCTGGACGACGCGGCCGCGTTCGCCTCAGCCGTGGGCGGTTTCCTGGCCTGAGCCCGGATTCCGGCGGGGCTTGATGCGGACGGCGGGCAGCGCGGGGGCCGGCAGACGCTCGCCCGGATAGCCGGTCACCTCGCCGAACTGGTCGGACCCGGCTTGCCACGCTTCGCGGAACGCGGCGATCTCTTCGTGGGTGCGCCCGACGAAGTTCCACCACATCAGGATTTCTTCGTCGAACGGGGTCCCGCCCAGCAGCAGGAACCGGGCCGGCGCCGTGCCGCGGTTGCTCAGGGTCAGCGAGCGCACGCCGGTGCCGACGTAACCCAGTTCCGCAGCCCGGACGCGGGTACCGGCCACGACGACGTCGCCGGTGTCGACCAGGACGCCGTGCTCGAACCCGGGGTCGACGCCGAGGGACATGTGGGCATCGGGGCCGAGCACGACTTCCGCGCCCAGCAGCGGGGTGAACGTCGGGATCGGCGACGTCCGGCCGGCCAGCGACCCGAGGAACACGCGGACTTCCGCGCCTTCGATCCGGTTCACCGAGGGAACGTAGTGGTCGAACGCCCTGGCGGTGTGCCGGTGCCGTTCGGGCAGGGCCACCCAGAGCTGGACACCGTGCAGTGTCGTGGTGGCGGCGGTCGAGACCTCGGAGTGGCAGATGCCGTGCCCGCCGGTCATGAGGTTCAGTTCGCCGGGCCGGACCATCGCGTGCGTGCCGAGGCTGTCGCGGTGTTCGATTTCCCCGGAGAAAAGCCAGCTGACGGTCTGCAACCCGGTGTGCGGATGCGGCGCGACGTCCATCGCACCGGGCCCGCTGACCTCGTCCGGACCGTAGTGGTCAGCGAAGCACCAGGCACCGATCAGCGACCGCGACCGCTGCGGAAGGGTGCGCCGCACCCGCATCGCCCGCGGACCACCGAGCGGCACGTCGCGCGGAGTGAGGACATCGACGGCAGGACGGCCGGGATCAGCGGCCGCAGGCCGATCACCACAGGCGACTTCGGCAGGGGCGGCCTCGGTGTTGCTCATGCAGGCCACGGTAGTCGCGATGGCGCCGGTGGCGCGGGCCGGTGGCCGGGGTACGTGTTTCGGTCGCAGGGGCCCGTACTCACGGCCGACCGGCACAGGCCCGCGTACCCGCACCCGAGCAGTCGCCGACCGGCGAACCCCTCTCTCCGCAAGCCGGCGGGCACCGGCGCAGGCCCCCGCCGCCCGTGTAAAGCCTGCCTCTCGAGCGGCTGACCCCGCCGGCGCAAGTCCTACCGCCCGGCCTGCCGAGCCCCGCCGCCCGAGCCCCCGACCCCACGGGCGCCAACCCCCTAAGCCCCCACCGGCGCAAACCCCGCGGCCCGCCGCCCAACCCCCTCGACCACCCCGGCAAAACGCCCATAAACCGCAGCAAGCAGCGCAACCTCAACAGCAACACCCGCCCCACGCGACCCCGCACAGCCGTCCGCCCACGCCCGCACCTCGCGCTCAGCCGCCCCCACCAGCGCAACCGCGGAACCGACCACCGCCCGATCCCCGCCGACCAGCACCTCACGCAGCGCCCGCGCGGCCGCCACCGCGTGCCCGCCCAGCCGCGCCACCGCGGGCCGCACCTCCGGCGGCACCGGTCCCCGCGACCCCGCGACCTCCCGCGCAAGACCACCCATCCGAGTGAGATCGGCAGCGATGTGCACGGCCGCGACGACCGCCTTCACCTCCGCCTCCCGCGGCGCGTGCAGGGCCGGCAGCGCGCACGCCTGGTCCTCGCACGCGGCCCCGAGCGCGGCCACCGCCGCGGCCTGCTCCCGGGCACGTCCGCCCAGCGTGTGGTCACTTTCCAGCACCGCGCGCGTGGCTTCCTCGAGCGCGATCGCGGCCAGGTCGCCGAGGTCCGCCAGCCGGTGGGCGAGCGTCACGAGCTCCTTCTGAAACGCCGTCGGCATGGCGGCAGGAAACCAGCCCGTCCGGGCATCGGCATCCGGAATTGTCGGACCCCCGTGCTCTCCTCATCGGCAACAGCGGTGCACCCCGCACCCGGAGGACAAGGAGAGATCGATGGCAGGCGAAACGACCGTCACCGTGGTCGGCAACCTCACGAGCGACCCCGACCTGCGCTTCACCGCGGCCGGCTCGGCGGTCGTCAACTTCACGGTCGCGAGCACCCCGCGCGTGCTCGACCGCGAATCCGGCGCCTGGCGCGACGGCGAACCGCTGTTCCTGCGCTGCAGTTTGTGGCGGGAGTACGCGGAACACGTCGCCGAATCGCTCGGGCGCGGCACCCGCGTGGTCGTGCACGGCCGGCTGAGACAGCGGTCGTACGACACGAAGGAGGGTGAGAAGCGCACGGTCGTGGAGCTGGAGGTCGACGAGATCGGTCCGTCGCTGCGGTACGCCACAGCGAAGGTCACCAAGGTCAGCCGCGTGATGGGCGGCGAAGGGAGCAGTTCCTGGACACCGGAACCGGTGGCGGTGGGAGACCCGCCCTTCTGAGCCCATCCGTTCGCGGCCGGCCTCCGAACGCTCGTCGACGGGGCTTCGACCCGTGCTGGATCGCCTGCGGTGACGATGAGGGGGACGCTCCGGCCGGACCTGCTGTCGAAATCCCGCCCACCGATTCGACGCACAGGTGACGGCGGCCGAACCACGAGCGGGAGGGACCGACATGAACGGGAACGAGAAGACCGGCTCACCGGCAGCGCACCCCGCGGTCAACCACCGGATGCGGGCGATGCTCCGAGCGGTCGGCGCGGGCCGCGGCCGGGTGTCCTGCAGCAGCGAACCCGACCTGTTCATCGACGGGCTGTCGTGCGGCGACCAGTTCGCGGCCCACGCGCTGGCCCACCTGGGCCTGGTCCGCGCGGCCCGCCCCGGAGCACCCGGCGAGCTGGTCCCGGCGATCCTGACACCCGCGGGCCAGGCCCTCATCGCCCCCGAGCAGAGATCGGCCGCCTGAACCGGTGACCGGCGGATGTTTGACAACTCAACAGTGAAGCTCTTCTGCCGCCGCGAAAACCCCCGCGGCGCGCCGGCGGGCCGGACCGCCGGCGCCGGCCCTCGCTACTGACCCTGCTGCGGGAACTGGCCCGGCTGGCCCGGCTGCGGGAAACCCTGCGGCTGCGAAGGGTGCTGCTGCTGGAACCCCTGCTGCGGCAACGCCTGCTGCGGCATTCCCTGCGGCTGCGAAGGGTGCGCCGGGTAGCCCGGCGCCGCCTGCTGCAGGGCCTGGCCCTGCTCCTCCTGGGCCTGCAGCCGGAGCGCGTCCTCCTTCGGGATGCGGTTCTCGATCCCGCAGAACGTGCACTGCGCCGTGTACTTGACGCTGATCGGGAACAGCGGGATGAAGAACAGGGTGAACTTCGTGACCGCCTTGCGCACCGCGTGCGAGGCCGGGTTACCGCACCGGCCGCACAAGAACGTCGTCATCGCCAGCACGTAGATGCGGGTACGCCAGCCCCAGATCAGCATCGGTCTTCTCTCTCTCGGTTGGTCTTCGCCGGGCAGCCTCGCACACCGTTGCCGCCTGCCGGAGCGGTTTTGCCGATCCCGGCCGGACCAACACCCGGCGAACCGGACAATCGGGCCGTACCGCGGCGTCGAGAGGCCCGGACTAGATTGGGATCATGCCGAGCGACTTCGCCCTGAAGACGATGAATGCCGTGCACCGCGGCCTGATCAAGTTGACCGGGGGACGGGTGGGGTGGCAGGTCGCCATGCCCGTCCTCGAGCTCACCACCGTCGGCCGCAAGAGCGGGCAGCCACGGTCGGTGCTGCTGACGTCGCCGCACCAGGAAGGCGGCACGTGGGTCGTCGTGGCGTCGCGGGGCGGTGACGACACGCACCCGGCGTGGTTCCTCAACCTGCGCGACAACCCCGACGTCGAGGTGTCGCTGAAGGGCGGGCCGAAGCAGCCGATGCGCGCCCGCGTCGCCGATGCCGACGAGCGGGCGCGGCTGTGGCCGAAGATCACCGCCGAGTTCAAGAACTACGCGCAGTACCAGACGAAGACCGAGCGGGAGATCCCGCTCGTCTTCCTCGAACCGCGCTAGCTCCGCGCCTGCAGGTACGCCGGGTCGGCGGCGGGGATCGGCTGGTCGGGCACCCCGGCCAGCAGTGTGCTCATGGCGTGGAAGTACGGCGGCGCGGCGACCGTGCCGCCGAACGCGCCGTGCCCGCAGTCGCCGAGGTGCACCGGCGTGCCCGGGCAGATCTCCCGCGGCCGCGGCCCGTCGGCGAACACCATGGACGACACCGCGTAGCCGTCGACCCCGCCGACGAAGGCGACCGATTCGCTCAGCTGCGTGGTGCCCGTCTTGCCGATGTCGGGCCGGGTCCAGCCGGCCGCGTGGGCCGCCTGGGCGGACGTGCCGCTCGTGGTGTCCTTGCTCAGCCCGGCTTCCAGGGTGTCCGCGACGCCCTGCGGGATGACACGTTCGCACGCCTGCTGCGCGACAGGCACGGCGTTGCCGTTCCGGTCGGTCACCGAGAGGATCGGGTTCGGCGGGCACCAGACGCCGCCGCTCATCAGCGTCGCCGACACGTTGGCCATTTCCAGCGGGCTCACCGGGCTGTTGCCGAGGGTGAACGACAACAGGTTCTGGAAGTACTGCGACTGCGGTTCGCTGTACTGCGGGTTGCCCGACTTCGGGTCCGGCGTGCGGCCGGCGTCGTTGGTCGCGAGCGTGTTCCGCAGCCCGAGCTTGTACGCCATGTCCAGTACGGCGGGCATCCCGACCTGGCTCTCGAGCCCGACGAACGCGACGTTCGGCGACGTCGCCAATCCGTCGGCGAGGGTGATCGGGTCGGCGTAGTGGCCGTCGTTGTGGACGGTGTAGCAGGACGCGTGCGCGTCCGGCACCGGGAAGCACTGGCTGTCCGGGTTGGGCAGCGGGGTGTCGAGGCCGGCCTTGCCGGTGACGAGCGCCGCGGCCGAGGTGAAGATCTTGAACGACGAGCCGGCGCCGAACTCGTTGCTGGCGTCGGCGACGATGTCGGTCGAGGTCTGGCCCTTCGCCGGGTCGGTGCCGTAGTTGCGGTTCGCGACCATCGCGAGCACCTGGTGCCCGTCCTGGCCGGGCTGGACGACGGCGAAGGTGTTGGCCACGCCGTCCTGCGTGGTCGGCACGTTCGCGTCGACGGCGTCCTTGGTCACCTGCGAGACACGCGGGTCGAGCGTGGTCTTGATCGTGTACCCGCCGGTGGCCAGCTTGTCGGCGGTGAACCCGGCGTGCACGAGGTAGCTTTCCGCGTAGGCGCAGAAGAAGCCGGCGTCCGGCGCCGCGCCCAGGCAGGTGCCCGACGGCGTCACCGGGCCGTTCGGCAGCACCCCGAGCGGGGCGGCCTTCGCCGTCGCGGCGTACGACGCCGGGATCGAGCCGTTGGTGACCATGTCGTCGATGACGAGGTTGCGGCGCTGCAGTGCCTTGTCGGCGTGGGTGTACGGGTTGTAGATGCTCGGGTTGTTCACCATTCCGGCGAGCAGGGCGGCCTGTGGCACGGTCAATTTGTCCGCGGTCGTCCCGAAGTACGCCTGGGCCGCGGCGCCGACCCCGTAGACGGTTCCACTGAATTCGACCACATTGAGGTAATTCGCCAGAATGTCGTCCTTGCTCGTGGTGGCGTTGAGCTGGACGGCCATTTTCGCCTCCCGCAGCTTGCGGGCGAGCGAGTCCTCGCGGTCGGCCTGCTGGGCCGCCGGGTCGGTCCGGTCGACGACGTTGACGAGGTAGTTCTTGACGTACTGCTGCGTGATCGTCGACGCGCCCTGCAGGGCCCCGCCGGCGCTGTCGTTGACCGCCGCGCGCAGCATTCCCTGCACGTCGACACCGCCTTCGGTGTAGAACCGGCGGTCCTCGACGGCGATGATCGCGGCCTTCATCGTGGTCGCGATCCCGGCCGCGGTCACCGGCAGGCGGTACTGCGCGTACAGCGTGGCGATCGGGGTGCCGTCGCGGTCGGTCACCGTGGTCGTCAGCGGCGGATCGGCGGCGGCGAGCTGGGCGGAAATGGCGTCCACCGAATCGCTGACCTGATTCGACAACAGACCCGCGCCGATGGCGGCTGGCGCCATCGTCCCGGCCACCAGAATTCCGGCGAGGAGACACAAACCGGCAAAAGGGACCACGCCCCGGCGACGTTTCACGAATTCGAGATTAGGCATCGCGCGATAAAGGTTCCGTTCGGTGAGACATGTGCCTCACCGGGCCAACCTGCCGAGCAGTGCCGAGGCGACCGAAACGGCCACCGCCGTCGCGGCGGCGAGCACGGCGAAGTCGAGCCCGAGGTGGGCGGGTGTCCCGATGAGCAGGCCGCGCAGGGCGTCGACCTGGTAGCTCAGCGGGTTGACGTGGCTGAGCACCTTCAGCCACGAAGGCATCAGGTCCACCGGGTACAGGGCGTTCGAGCCGAAGAACAGCGGCATGGTGATGGCCTGCCCGATGCCCATGAGCCGTTCCCGCGAGAGCACGATCCCGGCGATCACGATGGACAGGCAGCAGAAGAACGCCGAGCCGAGCACCAGGACGACGGCCATGGCCAGGAGCTTCAGCGGGTTCGCGGTCAGCCCGACGCCGAGGATCGCGGCCAGCACCAGCACCATCAGCGCCTGCACGAGCGCGCGGACGCCGGCGGCGAACGCCTTCCCGGCGACGAGCGCCGCGCGCGGGGTCGGGGTCACCAGGAGCTTGGCGAGCACGCCGGCGTCGCGCTCCCAGATGATCTGGATGCCGTAGAAGATCGCGATGAACAACGCCGACTGCGCGAGGATGCCGGGCGCCAGGAAGTCGAGGTACGGGGTCGAGCCGGTCGGGATCGCGTGGAGCCGGGTGAACGTCTCGCCGAAGATCAGCAGCCACAGCGCGGGCTGGATCGCCCTGGTGAGCAGCTCGGTCTGGTCGCGGCGCAGCTTCTGCAGCTCCACCAGGCACATCGCGCCGACGCGGGCGCCGAGCACGCGCAGCCGGCGCAGCGGGCCCTCCTCAGCCGAGGCGGCGGGCGGTACGGCGAGTGGCACGGACACCGCGGATCCCTCCTTCTTCGTGGTCGAAGGCGTCGCCGGTCACCGTCCGGAACACGTCGTCCAAAGTGGACTCGGGACCGAGGTCGGCCTCCAGCTCGGCCGGGGTGCCCAGTGCGCGGATCCGGCCGGCGTGCATCAGGGCGACGCGGTCGCAGTACTGCTCGGCTTCGTCCATGTAGTGCGTGGTGACGAGCACGGTCATGCCGGTCGCCTCGCGGATCGAGCCGATGCGGTCCCACACCGACGACCGCGCGACCGGGTCGAGGCCGATCGTCGGCTCGTCGAGGATGAGCAGCCGCGGCGAGCTCACCAGGGCCTGGGCGAGCTCGAGCCGGCGGATCATGCCCCCGGAGTACGTCTTGGCGGTGCGGTCGGCTTCGCCGGCCAGCCCGACCAGGTCGAGGGCCAGCCGGACCTGCACGGCCCGCTCGCGGCGGGGCACGTCGAAGAGCCGCGCGAACAGGGCGACGTTTTCGCGGCCGGTCAGGGCGCTGTCGGCGGACAGCTGCTGCGGGACGTACCCGATCAGCCGCCGTACGGCCATCCGGCGGCGCGCGACGTCGACGCCGAAGACCGTGATGTGATCCGGTGTGGTCGGGAGCAGCGTGGTGATCATCCGGAGGGTGGTCGTCTTGCCGGCGCCGTTCGGCCCGAGCAGGCCGAACACCTCGCCGGGGTGGATCTCCAGGTCGACGCCGTCCACCGCGCGGGTCGTCCCGAAGGAGTGGCTGACGCCGGTGCACCGCACCGCGGGTTCGGTCATGGCTGCTCCTTCAGGATGCCGAGGAGTTTTTCCAGCGGTGGCAACGCCTGCTCGATCAGCGCGATGTCCTCTTCGGACAGTTTCGCGAGGGCGCCGGCGACGAGGCCGGTGCGGGCGCGGCGCCAGGCCGCCATCCGGTCGGCGGCCGCGGCGGTGATCTCCAGCCGGGCCGCGCGCCGGTCGGCGGGATCGGCCTCGCGGCGCAGCAGGCCGGTGTCGGCGAGCTGGTTCACCAGCGTGCTGACGGAGTTGTTCGCCAGGTGCAGTTCGCGCGCGGCCGCGGCGACGCCGATGCCGGGGTGGTCGGCCACGACGCGCAGGAGTTCGGCCTGGGCGCCGGGCAGCGGCGTGCCCGGCACGTCGGCGCGCACCCGGCGGCGCACCACCCGGCGGATTCCCTGGACGGCGCCGAGCAGGCGGTCGGCGAGTTCGGTCATGCCGTCGAAGGTAGCTCTGACCCAGATCAATTAGCAATGCTAAATGTCCGGTTGGCGAGGAAAAAGCGAATCAGCGCGCGGCTTCCGCGAGGGCCAGGTCGAGCAGACCGGGGAAGCGGGCGTCGAACTCCTCGCGGCGCAACGCGTTCAGCCGCTGCGTGCCGCTGTCCCACTGGCGGAGCAGCCCGGCCGCGCGGAGGATCTTGAAGTGCCGCGTCGCGGCCGGCTTGCTGACCGGCGGCATGATCGCGCCACACGACTGGCCGGGTTCGCGGGCGAGGGCGGCGACCATTGCCAGCCGGTACGGGTCGCGCAGGGCTTCCAAGGCCGCGCTGAACGAGACGTCTTCGAGGGCCGGGTGGTCCAGGGGGCTGGCAGTGCGGCTGGCCATGCTCCGATTATCCCTGGTTGCCGGGGCGGGAGCCCCTGTGCCATGGTCGATGTTAGCCAACTGGTTAACATCGAGGAGTTCCGGTGCGCGTTTACCGTCCCGAGTCCGGTCGCCTGGTCCAGCGCGAAGAGCCGGTGCCCGAGCCGCAGCGCGGCGAGGTGCTCGTCCGGGTCCGGGCCGTGTCGCTCAACTACCGCGACCTGCTCATCCTGGACGGCGACCACTTCGCCGGCGGGGCCGGGGCGCTGGTCCCGGCGTCCGATGCGGCGGGCGAGGTCGTCGCGGTCGGCGACGGCGTCACCCGCTTCGCGGTGGGCGACCGGGTGATCAACACGTTCCACCCGGACTGGATCGCCGGGCGGATGCCGGACACCGCCGTCGGCTACGGCAACGGCCAGGACGGCTGGCTCCAGGAATTCCGCGCCGTCGGCGAGCACGCGCTCGTCGCGCTGCCGGATTCGCTGACCTTCGAGCAGGGTGCCACGGTGCCGTGTGCCGCGGTCACCGCGTGGACGTCGCTCGACCGCGTGGGCCCGGGCGACGTCGTGCTGACCCTCGGCACCGGCGGTGTCTCGCTATTCGCCGTCCAGTTGGCGAAGACACGCGGGGCGCGGGTCGTCGCGACGACGTCGAGTGCGGCCAAGGCGGCGAAGCTGGCCAGGCTCGGCGCGGACACGGTGATCGACTACGTCGCGACGCCGGAGTGGGGCAAGGCGGTGCTCGACGCCACCGGCGGGCGTGGTGCCGACCGGATCGTCGAGGTCGGCGGCCCCGGCACGTTCGCGCAGTCGCTGGTCGCCGCCGGGACGCACCACGCCGAGATCGCGGTCGTCGGGTTCGTCGGCCGGAGCGGGCCGCCGATCGACTTCATGGACCTGTTCCGCAGCGGCGCGACGGTGCGGAAGATCTGGGTCGGCAGCCGCGAGGACACCGAAGACCTGCTCCGGTGGCTCACGGTGTGGCCCGTCGAGCCGGTCATCGACAGCGTTCACTCGTTCGAGGACGCCGGGGAAGCCTTCCGCCGCTTCGCGGGGCGGGAGAACTTCGGCAAGGTGGTGATCACCACCGCGTGAGGCGAAAGGGACACCGCTGATCGGCGCAACCTGACCGGGGGTGACCGTTCGGCGGCGGGCCGGTGCCGTTCGCCGCGCCGCGCCGGGAGTTGTGGTCCGGATCTCCCGGCGCGGGCGCATGCTGTCCTTTCCGGCCCCGCGTCCCCGCGCCTGACGTCCACAGTGGACATTGCCAGTGCGCCCGGTCCGGCGGCCTTCGCATGAGGATAGGAACGTTCGTCGTGACCCTGCTGGACAGCAAGCTCGTCCGGTGCTGGACATCCCGCCCGCACCTGCAGTCCCTCTACACCCTCGCCGCGGCCGGCCCGCGGATGCGCGCCGCGCTGGGCCTGGCGCCCACCGGCGGCGGCACGGTCGACTTCAAGGTGGACGGGGACGCACTGGCCCGCACCGAGGCGGAGCTGATCGCCGCGACGTCGGCGCGGCTGCCGGTGCACCCGCTGGTGACGCAGGACCTCCACGGCCGGTCGACGGTCCGGTGCTGGCGCCGCAACCGCGACCTGCGCGTGCTGACCGGCGACCTGGTGGACGTCGCGGACAGGCTGGCCCGCGCGGGCTACGGCGGCTCGCTGCGGTTCGCCACCGTCGAGTTCGCCGAGCCGACCGGGCGCCGCGAGGGGAAGCTCGCGCTGGTGTACCTGTTCGACCGCGGCACGTTCCACACCGCGGCGCCGGGCGCCCGGCCGCTGGACCGGGCGCTGGAGCTGCGTGCCAGGGCGGCGTTGCACGGCTCGCTGCCGCTCGAACCGGTCGCGCAGCGGCGGTTCGTGCTCTGACCGCCACTCTGAAAAACGGCCGATTGGCGCGGCCCTGGCGTTCTGCGAGGATGCTGCTCTCGTCGGATCGAAGGAGATGGCCGTGGCTTCTCGTCTGAACCCGTACCTGAGCTTCCGCGACGATGCGCGGCAGGCCATGGAGTTCTACAAAGGTGTCTTCGGCGGCACGCTCACCCTGAACACGTTCGGGGAATTCGGTTCACCCGAAGGGGCGGACGCGGACAAAGTCATGCACGCCCAGCTGGAAGCCGAAAACGGCTTCACGCTGATGGCGTCGGACACCCCGGCCGGGATGGAGCACGACCCGGGCACGAACATTTCGGTGAGCCTCAGCGGGGACGACGCCGACGACCTGCGCGGCTACTGGGACAAGCTGAGCGACGGCGGCACCGTGACGGTTCCCTTCGAAAAGCAGATGTGGGGCGACGAATTCGGTGCCTGCGTCGACAAGTTCGGCATCCCCTGGATGGTCAACGTCGTGCAGGGCTAGCCGTGAGCCGTTGCAGCCGGTGCCCTCGTCGGTGACGATGGAGGCACCGGCGTGGCGTGGCGCCGGGCCGAAGGAGGCCCGATGGCGGGTTTTCCCTGGACGTGTGCGCAGTGCGGCGCGGTCAACGACCCCGCCGCCCGGCGGTGCGGCACCTGCGCGGGGCTGGCGCCGGGCCGGGCCCGCGCGCGGGCGCTGGCGGTGCTGCTGGCCCTGATGCTGGTCGCCGGCGCCGCGGTGGGCGGGGTGCTGCTGTTCACCGGGCGGTCCCGGCCGGGACCGTCCGCGGCGGGGCCGTTCCCGGAATACACGACACCGGTACTGCCGACCACCAAGACCGTGGTCACCACCGCCAACGGGGTGACCCCGCCCGTCACGCCGTCCACGAGCACGTCGGCGCCGACGGACAAGCCCTGCCCGGCGGACGCCGCGCGCTACCTGCCGGGCGGCACGGGGACGGCGCTGCTGGTGGGGCAGACCGCGAAGGCCCTCGTCACGATCTGCCGGATCCCCGACGGCCGGATCTTCTACGACGGCCAGGCCCGCGGGCAGGCCGCCTCCGACGAAACCCACATCATGCTGCCGGCCCAGGCCGAGGGCGACGGCTTCGTCGCGGTCAACGGCGACTACCGCTACGAGGTCGGCGGCGGCAGGCTGGTCGTGTCGGCCGGGTCCGACGTGCTCTCCGACGAGGAGCTGACCACGGTCGGCTGAGCGCCGTACAGCTCGTCCACCGGCTCCGCGTCGAAGCCCAGGTCGGCCCGCATCCGGGCGCGCATGACGCGGTAGCCGCGCTGGCCGGCGTCCCAGGCCGGCCGCAGCTTGGCGCGATCGTCGTCGGCGGGGTCGAGCAGCATCGCGGCCAGCCGCATCCGGGGCAGGGTGGCGTCGCTGACCAGCCGCCGGACCGCCTCCGGCGCGTGCAGCACGACGGGGCCGAGCGCGTGCTGGGCCTCGCTGCGCACCGCCCGCAGCTCGGTGGCCTGGTGCTCGTCGAGCTTCTTGTCCGACTCGAGGACGGCCCGGGCCTGGAACAGCACGCCGTCGAACGCTTCGAGGACGCCCATCAGCTGGGCGTAGGCGTCGGCGCGGGTCTCGTGGGTCCGGGCTTCGCGTTCGCGCTGCCACCGGCGCTCCTCGCGCGCGGTCTCCTCGGCCATCCGGCGGGCTTCCCGCCGTCCCGAAAGGACCTGGGTCAGGATCACCCCGGCGAGGCCGAGGAGAGCGACGACGATCGGAATCCACACCGGAACCTGGGAACCCACGAGCGCACCCTACCCAGGATGTGGGAGTGGCGGCGGTCACGCGCCCGGTGTCCGCATGCTGGAGGCATGGCTTCCCCGCTGGACAACCCCACCTGGGCGTCGCTGACCGGCCCGCACGCCCACTTCGCGGAACGGCAGGGGCGCGTCGTGCGCTACCCGGAGGACGTCGCGCCGTTCCTCGCGCTGCCCGACGACCCGGGCGAGCAGGACTGGCGGGACGTCGCCGAGCTGGCCGGCCCCGGGGCGACCGTCGTGCTCGCCGCCACCGGCGCGCGGCCGCCGTCGGGCTGGGAGGTGCTCGACGAGGTCCCCGGCGTGCAGTTGGTCGACGAAGGGGTCGCGGCCGCACCGGATCCGGAAGCCGTGCGGCTCGGGCCCGCGGACGTGCCGGAGATGCTGGACCTCGTCGAGCGGACGCGGCCGGGGCCGTTCCGGAAGCGGACCGTCGAGCTCGGCACGTACCTCGGCGTCCGCCGGGGCGGCGCGCTGGTCGCGATGGCCGGCGAGCGGCTGCACCCGCCGGGCTACACGGAGATCAGCGCGGTCTGCACGGACCCGGCGTACCGCGGGCAGGGCCTGGCGACGCGGCTGGTGCTCGCGGTGGCGGCAGGCATCCGCGAGCGCGGCGAGATCCCGATGATGCACGCGGCGGCGGGCAACACCTCGGCGATCCGCCTGTACCTCTCATTGGGCTTCGCCCTGCGGCACCGGCCGGACTTCGTGGCGGTCCGCGTCCCGCTCGCGGTCCGGGCACCGGCCTAGGCGCCGGTCGAGGAGCCGGGGCGGACGATCATCAGCACCGTCACGGCGGCCCACAACAGGTTGAACACGCCGGTCAGCATGGCCAGCCTGCCGAGAACGTCCGAAGTGGACTCCGCGGTCAGCAGCCGCCTCTGGCGCGGCAGGATCAGCAGGGCGAGCACCGCGGCCGCGACCGCCGTCAGGCCGATCGACACGAGCAGCCACGGGTCGCCCATGACGTGCATCGTGCCCGCGACGCCGAAGCCGAACACGGGAACCGCGATGGCCGCGTAGGCGTACACGCGGCAGATCCGGTGCAGCAGGGTCGCGGCCTTGACGTCGCCCCGGCGCACGGCGGCGGGGAACATGCTGGCCGCGACCGCGACCGGGCCCACGGCGAGGATCGCCGCCAGGACGTGGATCGAGAGCAGGATTTTCGACACGTGCCGAAGCTAGCGATCTTCCCTCGGCCGGGGGAGTGGCTGGATTGCCAGGAACCGCCGGGATCCGGCCATCCGCGGGGTGGGCGTCGAAACCGGGGCTGCGCGTTCGACGCACCTGTGACGGGAAGGGAGCGCACGATGACCGCCACGACCAGCACCCCGAACCGGGTCCGGAGCCTGCCGGTCCTGCTCGCCACCGAGGACGACGCCGAGGACATGGGCCTGCTCGCCCCCGACGACCGGCTGACCTGCCACGTGCACGGCCGGTGGATCCACCAGTGCGTCGCCTCGCCGGCGCACGTCAGCCCGGTCACCCGCCACCGCTGGTGCCGCGGCTGCCGCACCGAGCTGGCCGTCGCGGTCGACGAGCTGTCACTGGCCGTGGCGATGTCCTGCCCACGCTGCGGCCACGGCGGTAGCGCGGCGACCACCCGCCTGACCGTGGCGTGCCGCGCGAGCCTCGCGGCCGAGCGCGCCGCCCGCCGCGCGGCTTGAGCGGGTGTCGCCGGGCGAGACCGTGCCGGCCGCCGCGCGGCTTGATCAGCGGCGAGCCATCCCGTGACGTCCGCTCAGCCCGGTACCCACATCGTCACCCGCGTGCCGCGGCCGGGCTGGGAGTCCACCGTGCCGTGGCCGCCCACCTCGGCCAGCCGGGCCATGATGGACTGGCTGATGCCGAAGCCCGGTGGCCGGTCGCGGACGTCGAAGCCCTGGCCCTGGTCGCGGGCCACCACCGCGATCCCGCCGTCGCGTTCCTCGACGCGCAGCACCACCTGCTTCGTCCCCGAATGCTTCACCGTGTTGCGCAACGCTTCCCGGACCGCTTCGCACAACGCCGTGCGCCGGTCCTGCGAGACCTTGTGGTCGTCGGCGAAGTCGGCCGCGACGAGCTGGGTGCGGAGGCCGTCGCGGGCCAGTTCCGTGGCGACGTCGGCCAACTCGACCGCGAAGCTCCGCGTTGGCCCGGTCGGCACCGGCTCGGTGATCCGGCGGCGCAGCTCGGCCGCCTCCGCCTTGGCGACCGACCGCAGCTCCGAGAGCCGGGTGGCGGCTTGGGCGTCGTCGCCCGGGGCGGAAATGGCCAGTGCTTCGAGGGTCTGCAGCACGCTGTCGTGCATGATGCGCCGGGTCCGGCGGCGCTCGGCCTCGCGCCCGCGCCGCAGCCCGATGTCGACCGCGAAACGCGTGCCGACGCCGAGCAGGATGAGGATCGCCACGGCGAGCACGATCGCCACCGCCAGCGCCACCAGGCAGCCGATCGACCGCGTCATGGCGAGCTGGTCGCCCAGCGGGAGGCCGCCGGCCAGGGTCAGCAGCGCCCGGAACGGCACGGCCGCCGCGAACAGCCACAACGCGGCGGGCAGGCCGGACGTGCCCGCCCACATCGCGACCGAGCCGACCAGCCAGGTCCACGACACGTCGACGGCGAACGGCTGGATCCCGTCCGGGGCCGTCACCGCGACCAGGAGGTTGAGCACCACGCCGACGGCCAGGTCGAGGCCGAGGGCGCGGCCGGTGACGCGGGCCCGCAGGCCGCCCGAGCGCAGCACCCAGACCACGGCGGCGATGTTGGCGACGACGGCGAACACGGTCGCGGCCAGCACGGGCCCGAGCCCGAACACGCCGTTCGCGGCGGTGAACCCGATGAAGACCTTGACGAACGCCGCGGCCCGGTAGGCGAGCGGCACGGCCACCCAGTAGCGCGAGGCGCGCGCGAGGGTCGCGTCCCCGACGGCGGTGAGGTCGCCGTTGTCGGGCACGGGCTCGGCGGGCTCCGCGGGCGTGCCGCTGCGCAGCAGCGTGCGGACGAACGCGCGTGGCGGTGCGGCAGAGCCCGCCTCGGGCATCGGTGGTCCCCATTCGTCCGGCCGTCCGGGCGGCCTGAGCCTGGCAGCGGGGAAGGGGGCTAGTCAACCGTCCGGGCCGGGAGCCAGCCCGCTGGAGCAAGCGGGTGAACCGGTTCGTGATCCGCGGCCCCGGCAGGCGTCAGTACGCGTGGAACATCGTGTCCTCGCCCGTGTACTCCGCCCAGCCCGGCGAGCCCGTCGTGGCGAAGCGGTGCCAGGCGCCGTTCAGCTCCTCGGCCAGCTCCCGCGGCGGGTTCTCGCCGAGCAGGCCGCGGGGCCCCGAGAGCGCGTCCAGCGCGCCGAACACGAACGGCAGCTCGAGCCCGTGGCACGCGCCCAGCCTGCCGTCGAGCAGCGGCGAGCCCCACTCGAACTCGTAGCGGAACGTCCGGCCCTGGTGGCCGGCGGCCAGGTCGCGCACGCCGTCGCGGAAGACCAGGTCCGTCAGGGCCTCGACCAGGACCTCGCCCGCCGTGCGGTCCGAGCCGAGCCCGTAGGCGTACAGCACGCCCGCCGGGTCGGGGTGCGACACCGCCAGCGAGGCCACCGCCTGGTCGTCGGTCACCGCCTCGAGCGCGCCCGTCGGGACCAGGTACAGCCGCATCTCTTCGCTGCAGCTGCCCACCAGCAGGTCGACGTCGCGGCCGGCGCCCGCCTTGATCGCCTTGGCCGGGTGCTGCGGCAGGACGTCGTCGCCCACCACCGGGAGGAAGGGGCTCAGCCCGTAGCCGCGGTCGTAGCCCAGCGCGTCGCGCAGGTCCGGCGCGCCACCCGGGCGCAACACCGCGTCCTGGGCGTCGAGCAGCTGCTCGGTCGAGACCTTGCGGAACGCCTCCGCCGTCGGTTCGGTCTTCAGCTCGTCGGCGACCACCTTCGCCAGCCGCCGGGCCTGGACGCCGTCGCGGACCATGTCCGGGTGTCCGCTTTGGACGATGGCGCGGTGGAAGAGCCCCGCGGAGAGCGGCGAGCCGAGCAGGCAGGCGACGCTGACGGCGCCGGACGCTGCGCCGAACAGAGTCACGTTGGCCGGGTCGCCGCCGAACGCGGCGATGTTCTCCCGGACCCAGTGCAGGGCCGCGAGCTGGTCGCGCAGGCCGAGGTTGGTCGCCCCGCCGTCCAGCGGGAGGAAACCGTCGATGCCGAGCCGGTACTGCACGGTCACCAGCACCGCGCCGGCGCGGGCGAACGCCGTGCCGTCGTGGACCGCGGCGGACGCGGCGCCGCCGATGAACGCGCCGCCGTGCACGAACACCAGCACCGGCAGCGAAGCGGCGCCCGGCTGCGGGGTCCAGACGTCCACCGTCAGGTACTCCGGCCCTGGCCGCCAGCCGGTGCCGGTGAGCGGGGCCAGGTCGAGCCCGGGCACGTCGTGACGGCGTTGCGGCGCCGTCGGCCCGGGTCTCCGCGCGTCGCGGACGCCCTCCCACGGTGGCGCCGGGGCGGGCTCGGCGAAGCGCAGCTCGCCGTCGGGCGCGGCGGCGTAGGGAATGCCGCGGAAGCGCGCCACGCCGGCGGGGGTGACCTGACCGCGGACCGCGCCGGACGTGGTGGTGACGACGGGGTCGGTCATGCGGGGGTCCCTTCGTGGACTGTCGGGGGAAGCGCCCGTCAGCCTAGGACCGTGGACGGGCCGCCGTCATGGGCGTTCCGTCTCTCCCGGTGTCGCGGATGGATAACGGCGCGGGCAGGGCGGCCGAGGCGCCCTGCCCGCGCTCGTCAGTTCCCGAGGCCTTCGAGGAGGTCCTCGATGGTGATCGGGATGTGCCGGACCCGGATACCGGTGGCGTTGTACACGGCGTTGGCGACCGCCGCGGCCATGCCGACCGTGCCGATCTCGCCGAGGCCCTTGGCACCGACCGCGTTGTGCAGCGTGTCGGGGTACTCGACGAAGTGGACGTCGACCTCCGGGATGTCGGCGTTGACCGGCAGCAGGTAGCTCGCGAAGTCGCCGTTGGCGAGCCGGCCGTTCGCCTCGATCTCCAGGCCCTCGTGCAGCGCGGCCGAGACACCCCAGATCATCCCGCCCATGAGCTGGCTGCGGGCCGCCTTGTCGTTGATGATCCGGCCCGCGTCGAACACCCCGAGCATCCGGGACACCCGCGCTTCACGGGTCCACTTGTGCACCCGGACTTCGCAGAACTGGGCGCCCCACGAAGCGAAGGAGTGCTTCGTCATTTCCTCACCGGGTGCCGAGGTCCCCGTCACCTCGAGCGTTTCGCGCCCCACCGCACGCAGCAGCTCACCGAACGTCATCGACTCGCCGTCGGCGAAGACGCGGCCGTCGGCGTAGGTGACCTGGCGCCCGGCGAACGGTGCGCCGGGATCGGCGGCGAGGGTGACCAGTTCGTCGATCGCCTTGGTGGCCGCGAGCATGATCGCCGTGCCCGCGCTCGCCGTCGCCGTGGAGCCACCGGACATGCCGCCGGGCGGGAGGGCCGAGTCACCGAGCCGCGGTTCGATCCGGTCCGCGGGGATGTCCAGCGATTCGGCGCCCACGAGGGAGAGCACGGTCAGCAGGCCGGTGCCGGGGTCCGCGCCGCTCGTCGCGACGACGGCTGTCTCGTCGGCCCGCAGCGTGATGCCGACCGTGGCCGGGAACCGCAGGGCGGGGAACACCGCGGTCGCGACGCCCATGCCGACGAGCCAGTCGCCGTCGGTGCGGGAGCCCGCCGGGCGGTGCGCCCAGCCGAAGCGGTCCGCGCCGATGCGGAAGCACTCGTCGAGGTGCTTGCTCGACCACTGCAGGTCGTGCCCGGGCGGGGCGGTCGAGTTGTTGCGGACGCGCAGCTCGATCGGGTCCATGCCCAGCTTCTCGGCGAGCTCGTCGATCGCGCTCTCCAGCGCGAACGAGCCGGGTGCCTCGCCGGGGGCGCGCATGAACGTCGTCGGCGGGACGTTCAGCGGCACCATCCGCTGCGTGATCGACAGGTTCTTCGTCGCGTACCACTCGCGCGAGGTGCCGTGCGACGTCGGTTCGACGAACGACCGCGCGATGTCGGTGTGGCACCACGAGTCGTGGCGCAAGGCCACCAGGGTGCCGTCGGGCTCGGCGCCGAGCGCGAGCTTCTGGATCGTCGAGGCCCGGCCGGCGGTGGCGGTGAAGACCTGCTCGCGGGTGAGCGCGGCCTTCACCGGCCGGCCGAGCGCCCGGGCCGTCGCCGCGGCCAGGAACGCCGGCGTGGACGTCCGGCCCTTGCCGCCGAACGCGCCGCCGACGAACGGGTTGACCGCGCGGACGGCTTCCCGTGCCAGGCCGAGGGCGATGGACAGCTCCGCCGCCTGCATGTCGGAGGCCTGGTTGCCGCTGTAGACGGTCAGTTCGCCGTCGTCCCACACCGCGACCGCGGAGTGCGGCTCCATCGCGGCGTGGTTCTGCGTCGCGGTCGTGTAGGTCGCCTCGAAGACCACTGGGCTCGCGGCCAGTGCGGCGTCGAAGGATTCGACGCCGTCTTCGAGCACCTCGATTTCCGGGGGAGCGCCGTTGAAGGTCGGCGGCGCCATTTCCGCCGTGTCGAGGAACTCGGTGAGCGAGGTCCGCGCGGGCCGCTCGCGGTAGGTCACCTCGATGAGCGCCGCGGCGTCCCTGGCCTGCTCGAAGGTCTCCGCGACGACGAAGCCGATCGGCTGGCCGTAGTAGGTGACTTCCTTGTCCTGCAACGGAACCCACGTCTCGCCGAAGACCGGGAGGCTCGGCGTGTGCAGCGTCAGCGAGTCGAACGGCGTGTACACCGCGAGAACTCCGGGCGAGTCCTTCGCCGCGGAGACGTCCATCGACTCGATCTCGCCGTGGGCGATCGTGCTGAGGACGATGTAGCCGTAGGCCATGCCGGGGAAGATGTGGTCGGCGCCGTACTTGGCCGCGCCGGTGACCTTCAGCGGCGCGTCCAGCCGGGTGATCATCGGGAGCTCCCCTCGGTCAGTTCGAGCAGCGCTCGGACGATGGTCCGCTGCAGCAGCGGCACCTTGAACCCGTTTTCGGCCAACGGCCGGGCGCCGTCGGCGGCCACCACCGCGGCCGCTTCGAAGGCGGCCTCGGTCGCCGGGCCGCCGCGCAGGGCCGCTTCGACGGCCGGCAGCCGCCACGGCACCGTCCCGACGCCACCGGCCGCGACCCGCGCGTCGGCGACGACGCCGTCCCGGACGTCCAGCGCGACCGCGGCGGAGCACAGCGCGAACTCGTAGGACTGCCGGTCGCGAACCTTGACGTAGGTGGAGTTCGCGGCCCAGTCCAGCCGCGGCACGACCACCTCGGTGATCAGTTCACCGGGGCGCAGGTCGTTTTCGACGTCGGGGGTGTCACCGGGCAGCCGGTAGAAGTCGCCGAGCGCGACTTCGCGGGTGCCGGTCGCGTCCGCCAGCCGCAGCCGGGCGTCGAGGGCGACCAGGGCGACGGCGACGTCACTGGCGTGTGTCGCCGCGCACGAGTCGCTCGTGCCGAGGATCGCGTGCATCCGGTTGGCGCCGGTGAGCGCCGGGCAGCCGCTGCCGGGCACGCGCTTGTTGCAGGGCATGGCGACGTCGCGGAAGTACGAGCAGCGTGTGCGCTGCAGCAGGTTCCCGCCGATGCTGGCCATGTTCCGCAGCTGCTGGGACGCGCTCAGCAGCAGGGCGCGCGAGATGGCGGGGTAGACGCCCGGGTGCGCGGCGATGGCGCCCATCCGCTCGAGCGCGCCGAAGCGCAGCCCGTCGGTGGTGTCGATGCCGCGCAGCGGTACGTCGTTGATGTCCAGCACGTGCTGCGGCGTCAGGACGTCGAGCTTCATGAGGTCGACCAGGGTCGTGCCGCCGGCCAGGTACGTGCCGGGCGCGGCGACCGCCGCTTCGACGGTGGTGGGTGCGGTCAGCTCAAAGGGACGCATCGGCCCGCCTCGCCTGCTCGACGGCCTTGACGATGTTCGGGTAGGCCGCGCACCGGCAGAGGTTGCCGGACATGAACTCCCGCACGTCCTCGACGTCCTGCTCGACGGCGGCCACCGCCGACATGATCTGCCCGGCGGTGCAGAACCCGCACTGCAGGGCGTCCTGGTCGACGAAGGCCTGCTGCACCGGGTGCAGCCCGTCCTCTGTGGACAGTCCTTCGACGGTCGTCACGGGCTGCTTGACGGTGGCGGCCAGGGTGAGGCACGACAGCACGGGCTTGCCGCCGACGTGCACGGTGCAGGCGCCGCACTGCCCGCGGTCGCAGCCCTTCTTCGGGCCGGTGACGGCGAGGCGCTCGCGCAGTGCGTCCAGGAGGGTGACGCCGGGATCGACGTCCAGGTGTTCGGTGGTGCCGTTGACTTCGAGTGAGATGTCCACTGGTCTCTTTCCGCGGAGCCGGGCGAGCTGCCCGACGGTGTGGTGGGGCGGTGAAGGCGGGAGCGGATAGTCATCCGCTTCACTCGGTCGCGAGGCTAGCGGATTACAATCCGCTTGGCAACGAACCGTGCGGGCTGGAGCAGCTCCAGCGCTCGGCTAGATTCAGCGGGACGGCACGACCACCGGGAGGAACCATGACGACCGGATCGGTCAGCCCCCGCCGCGCGGACACGCGGCGCAACCACGAGCGCATCCTCGTCGCGGCGGCGGCGTCGCTGGCCGACACGGGCGAGGTCTCGTTCAACGCGATCGCCAAGCAGGCCGAGGTCGGCGTCGGCACGGTCTACCGGCACTTCCCGACGCCGGAGGCGCTGATCCTGGCGGTCTACCGGCGCGAGGTCCGGCACATCGTGGAGATCGTGCCGGTGCTGCTGGAGAAGCACGCCCCGGACGAAGCGCTCCGGCTGTGGGTGACCGACCACGTCGCCCACTACATGATGACGAAGAAGGGCCTGGCCGACGCGCTGCGCACCGCGACGGCCGCCCGCGGCGAGCTGCCGGGCGACGCCTACGAGGACATGCTCGGCGCGGTTTCGGCGATGCTCGAAGCCAACGTGGCGGCCGGGACGGTCCGCCCGGGCCTGACGCCGGTACTGGTGATGCGCGGCCTGGGCGGCCTGCTGTGGCTCGACCCGAACGGCGACTGGCAGCGCGACGCGGCCGAGCTCGCCGACCTGCTCTGGCACGGGATGGCCGCGCAGCCCGGCTAGGACTTGCCGTCGAGGTGGACGGTCACGGTGACCCGGCCCTTGCTGTCGCGGCGTGCCACCGCCTGACCGGTGCGGCCGGTGCCGTCGAGGTCCAGGGTGAGCGGTGCGCCGTCGCCGGTGAAGTTGCGCCACCACGACTTCGCGTCGGGCATCATCACGCGGATCGTGACGACGTCGCCCGTGCGCCGGTAGCCGACCGGGGTGCTGATCGTGCGCCCCGACCGGCGGCCCTGGTAGGTGACCTGGGTGAGGTGGCGGCGGACCAGCCGTCCCCAGCGCGGTGACGTGCGGAGCGCGCCCACGCAGGTGTTGACGCGGTGGACGGCGTTCTTCGGGAGCGGACCCCGGTAGCCCATGGCGGCCTCCATAAGATTGTTGGTGTTCAGGACGGGATGTTCTGGATGCCCAGGGCGATGGGGTGTGGCTGATGACGGCTTGCCTCGTGTGGTGGCTTCGAAGGAGTGGCCGCCCCGTCGTTCTGGACGCCCTGGCCGCTGATTGAAATCTGCGCTCGGTCGCTGTTTATGGAGCTGTCGGCGGGTCGTCCACCGGGCTGAGCTGCGAAGACGGGAGGACAGGCTGCGTGGCAGTGCACAAGATGTGGGTCGGGATCGACGTCGGCAAAGGCTTCCACCACGCCTGCGCGGTGGACGAGACCGGCAAGATCGTGTTCTCCCGGAAGGTCGCCAACAGCCAAGCCGCGATCGAGCAGCTGATCACCCGCACCACCGCGAAAGCCGCGGAGGTGGTGTGGGCGGTCGACATGACCTCCGGTGCGGCGAGCCTGCTGATCACGCTGCTGCTGGCCACCGGCCAGCCGGTGGTGTCGGTGCCGGGCCGGTTGGTCAACCGGATGGCCGGCGCGTTCGCCGGTGAAGGCAAAACCGACGCGCGTGACGCCCGCACCATCGCCGAAACCGCCCGCCTGCGTAGCGATCTCGCCCCGATCACCAGCCCCGACGCGGTCGTCACCGATCTGCAGGTGCTCACCGCGCGCCGCGAGGACCTGATGGCCGACTGGGTGCGCGGGGTCAACCGGATCCGGGAACTGCTGGCCTCGATTTTTCCCGCGCTGGAACGGGCGTTCGACTACTCCACCCGCTCGGCGCTGGTGCTGCTCACCGGGTTCCAGACCCCGGCCGGCATCCGCGCGGCCGAAGCGACTGGCCTGTCGGCCTATCTGGCCGAGCATGGTGCGTGGACCAAGGGCATTCCGGCCATGGTGGACAAGGCCCTCGCCGCGGCAGCGGAGCAAACCGTGGCCCTGCCGGGAGAATCGGTGACCGCACCGTTGATCGCCCGGCTGGCCCGGCAGCTGCTGGAACTGGACCGGGAAATCAAAGACCTGGACAAGCAGCTCGGTGCACGGTTCGCCGAGCACCCCGACGCCGGGCCCATCACCAGCCTCGACGGATTCGGCCCCATCCTGGGGGCCCAGCTGCTCGCCGGGACCGGCGGCGACCTGCAGGCCGCGTTCCGCAGTTCCGCGCATCTGGCCGCCTACGCGGGTCTCGCGCCGGTGCCCCGCGATTCCGGGCGGATACGGGGCAACCTGCACCGGGCGAAGCGCTACCACCGCGGCCTGCGCCGGGTGTTCTACCTGGCCGCCCTGTCGGCCATCAAACGCCCCGACGGTCCCTCTCGGGCTTTCTACCTGCGCAAACGCGGCGAAGGGAAACGGCACACCCAAGCCCTGATCGCCTTGGCCCGCCGCCTGGTCGACGTCATCTGGGCGTTGCTGCGCGACGGCCGCGAGTTCCATCCCTCACCACCGCTCACGGCCACAGCCGCCGCTTGACACGATCATTGAAACTCCTTCGGTGGGTGGCCGCCACGGTACCGGAAAACGGAGAGAGATGCTCCGGATGTGGTGGGCGCGGGGCCGCTGCCGAACCGGGCGGGTTGGTGGTGCGGGACCTCCGCGCTCAGGTGCCCAGGTCGGCATCGCGGAGACCGCGGCCGGACTTCGCTCCACAGCCGCGCCCCTTCCGGCCGGGCGGCAACGGCCCGGCGACCCGCGTGCGGACGGCCACCGACGGCGCCGCCGAGTCCGGCGGTACTACCGCCGCCACGACGGCCGGGGACGAAGGGTGTTCGAGGTCGGGTCGAGACGACGACCTCGACACTCCTCTCGCCGCACTCCACCTCGAGGTCGACGACCAAGGGGGCGCCGGCTGCGCCTGGTCCGCACTCCGCCGGGCTGCCGATCGCATGGGCGCCGGCCGGTGCGAGAACCGACGAGCGGCAGGCGCTCATGCGATCGGCGACCACGGGCGTGCGGCCGGCCGCTGTCCCCGGATACCGGCGGCGGTAGGGCCGAGGCTCAGCTGGACGTCGGGAAGTTGAAGGCTGCTTCGGTGTGCGGCCAGCGCGTGGTGACGACCTTGGCGCGGGTGTAGAACCGGACGCCGGCGGGCCCGTGGATCGGGCTGTCGCCGATGAGGGAGTCCTTCCAGCCGCCGAAGGAGTAGTACGACATCGGGACCGGGATCGGCACGTTGACGCCGATCATGCCGACCTTCACCTCGCGCTGGAACTTGCGCGCCGCTTCGCCGCTCGCCGTGAAGACCGCGGTGCCGTTGCCGTAGGGGTTGGCGTTGATGACCGCGATCGCCTCGTCGAGCGTCTCGGCGCGGACGATCGCCAGCACCGGGCCGAAGATCTCGTCGCGGTAGGCGTCCATCTCCGGTGTGACGCCGTCGAGCAGGGACGGGCCGACGAAGAAGCCCTCCTCGTGGCCTTCGACCCGCAGGCCCCGGCCGTCGACGACGACCTTCGCGCCCTGTTCCGCGCCGCGGGCCACGGAGTGCTCCACGCGCTCGCGGGCGGCTTCGGTGACGACCGGGCCCATGTCGCTGGCCGGGTCGGTGCCGGGGCCGACCTTCACCTCGCGGGCCTTGCGTTCGAGGATCTCCACCAGCTCGTCGCCGGCCGCGCCGACCGCGACGCCGACCGAGATCGCCATGCAGCGCTGGCCCGCCGAGCCGAACGCGGCGGCGGTGAGGTGGTCGGCGGCGAACTCGAGGTCGGCGTCGGGCAGCACGACCGCGTGGTTCTTCGCGCCGCCGAGGGCCTGCACGCGCTTGCCGGCGGCGGTGCCGCGCTCGTGCACGTACTTGGCGATCGGGGTGGAGCCGACGAACGACACCGCCGCGATGTCCGGGTGGTCGAGGATCGCGTCGACGGCGGTCTTGTCGCCGTGGACGACGTTGAAGACGCCGTCGGGCAGGCCGGCTTCGGCGTAGAGCCGGGCGACGAAGTTGGAGGCCGACGGGTCGCGCTCGCTGGGCTTGAGGACGAACGTGTTGCCCGTGGCGATGGCGATCGGGTGCATCCACAGCGGCACCATGATCGGGAAGTTGAACGGCGTGATGCCGGCGACCACGCCCAGTGGCTGGCGGAAGTCGTGCACGTCGACGTCGCGGGAGACCTGGTCGGAGAAGCTGCCCTTGAGCGCGTCGGCGATGCCGCAGGCGTACTCGACGACTTCGCGGCCGCGGACGATCTCGCCGCGGGCGTCTTCGATCACCTTGCCGTGCTCGGCGGAGATGATCCGGGCGAGCTCGTCTTCGTGGCGCACGAGCAGCTCGCGAAAGGCGAACATCACCTTGGTGCGCTGGGACAGCGAGGAGTTGCCCCACGACTCGAAGGCCTTGGCCGCGGCGGCGACCGCGGTGTCCACATCGGACGCTTCGGCGAGCAGGACCTGTGCCTGCTCCCGTCCGGTGGCCGGGTCGTGGACCGGTGCGGTGCGGGTGGAGCCCGCCGCGGTGGCGGTGCCGTTGATCCAGTGTTCGATGGTGCTCACGGTGTCCTCCGAGTAGGGGCGCCGCTGCGGGTTCACAGCAGCCCGACCGCGGTGTCCACGGCCTTGGCGACGTCGCCGTCGTGCGGGTAGAGCAGTGACCGGCCGACCACCAGGCCCTGCACGGTCGGCTGGGCCAGTGCCTTCTGCCAGGCGGCGAAGGCGGCGTCCGGATCCTTGACCTCGCCGCCGAGCAGGACGGCGGGCAGGGTCGAGGAGGCGAGCACGCGCTCCATGTCGTCCACCACGGGCAGCTTGAGCCAGGTGTAGGCCGATGAACGGCCGAGCCCGGCGGCGATGGTGATCGACTTGATGACGGCGTCGGGGGAGAGGTCGTTGGCGAGGCGCCCGCTCTGCCACGTCGAGAGGAACGGCTCGACCAGCGCGATCAGCTTGCGGTCGGCGAGCTCGTTGACCGCCTTCGCGGTGTTCTCCAGGACGCTCGGCGTGGCCGGGTCGGTCAGGCAGATCCGGGTCAGGGTCTTGCCGCCGTCGAACCGCATCCGCTCGATCGCTTCCGCGTCGTAGCCGGCGAACCGGTCGTCGATCTCGAAGCTCGACCCGGCCAGGCCGGTGCGGTTCATCGACCCGATCACCGTCTTGCCGTCGAGCACTCCGAGCAGCAGCAGGTCGTCGATGACGTCCGCGGTCGCCAGCACGCCGGTGACGCCCGGGCGTTCGAGGGCGAGGCAGAGCCGCTCCAGCAGCTCGCCGCGGTCGGCCATCGCCGACGGGTTGCCGCCCACCGCGTTCGCGCCCCGGGCGGGGTGGTCGGCGGCGATGATCATCGTGCGGCCCGAGTGGTTGAAGGGCGACTCGGCCCGCACCCGGTGCGCGGCCGCCTCGGCGATCGCTTCCGGTTCGTGCACTCGTTTGGCGACGAGGCGCCGCACCAAGTCGTTCACAGTTCCGCTCCCAGCTCGGTCGTCACTTCCGTCGACGATTCCAGGAGGCGGGGACTTTGTCAAGACATATGGACAACACGTCATCACTACGGTGGGTGTAAGCTCCGGGGATGAGCAAGACGGACGTCACCTTCGCGGGCTGGGACGCGGGCCGCGACATCGTCCTGGACCCGGGGAGCCCGGAGCCGCTGTACTTCCAGGTGTCCCGGCAGCTGCAGGCCGCGATCGCGGACGGCAGGCTGCCGGCGGGGGCGCGGCTGGGCAACGAGGTCGACCTCGCGGCGAGCCTGCGGCTGTCCCGGCCGACGATCCGCCAGGCGATCCAGACGCTGGTCAACCAGGGCCTGCTCGTGCGGCGGCGCGGAGTCGGCACGCAGGTGGTCCGCACGAGGGTCGCCCGGCCGCTGCGGCTGAGCAGCCTGTTCGACGACCTCGCCGGGCTGGGCGGCAAGCCGGAGTCGGCGGTGCTGGTCAACCAGGTCGAAGAGGCAGGCGCCGAGGTGGGTGAGCTGCTGGAGGCACCCGGGCTGACGCACGTGCGCCGGCTGAAGCGGCTGCGCTCGGCCGACGGCGAGCCGCTCGCGCTGATGAACAACTACCTGCCCGACGGCGTGCTCGACCCGGCCGACGACGAGCTGCGCGAGCGCGGGCTCTACCAGCTCCTGCGGTCGGCGGGCGTGCGCCTGCACGCGGCGGAGCAGCACATCGGCGCGCGGCTCGCGACGGAGGAAGACGCGGAACTGCTCGACGAGCAGCCGGGGGCGGCGCTGCTCACGACGCAGCGGACCACCTACGACGACACGGGGCGGGTGGTCGAGTACGGGTGGCACGTGTACCGGGCGTCGCGGTACACGTTCAACCTTTCGCTGACCAACGGGCCGCAGTAGGGGAGCGCCGCTCCGGTCAAGGGGCCGCCGGCGGGATCGTGCCCGTCAGGCAGCCCTGGCGTTGCGCCGGCAGCACCAGCCTGCTCACGTCGTCGATGATCAGGGCGTCTCCGGCCGGATGGAAACTCGGGGGCAGCAGCACGAACAGCACCTGCCGCTGGCGGTGCGCCGCTGCCAGCCAGGGCTGGGGTGGCTCGGTGAACCGGAAGCCCACCGTCAGGCCGTGCTCGCCGACGCGCACCGTGACGGCCGGCGACTCCAGCCTGACCTGGCAGCCGGCCGCCAGTGGCCGGAAGCCGTGCTCCCACTCCCACGTCGTCGGGGTGGCCAGGCCCGCGCGTGCCAGCAGGCCGAGCAGCCGCCGGTGGTCGTCGCGGTGGGCCGGTTGCAGGAGCAGCACCGGGTACGAGAACTGCTCCTCGTAGACCAGGATGTCGATCTGCCAGCGGACGGCATCGCCGCGCCGGTCACGGCCGGGCCTGCCCGTCCTGCGGTTCGCCGCCGAGGCCGTGGCGCATCTCGCCCTGCCGGGCCGCCGCTTCCAGGGCCGCCGTCTCCTCCGGTGGGTCGGGGCGCAGCAGGCTGCCCGGGACCGCGTGCCCGGCGGCGCCGAGCTTGTTCGGCTTCTTCGGCACGGATGCTCCTTGGTAGGTCAGGGCCTTGCCGTCGAGTGGCTGGTGGACCTCGAGGTAGGTGCCGGCCGGGGACCGGGTGATGATCCCGGTTTCGATGCCGTGTTCGAGCACTTCGCGGTCCGACCGCTGCAGGGCCAGGCAGACGCGGTAGGTGATCAGGTACGCGACCGGCGGGGCGAGGAGCAGCCCGATCCGCCCCGCCCAGGTGGTGGCGTTGAGCGAGATGTCGAACTCCAGCGCGATGATGTCGTTGAACGACGGCAGTGTCAGCACGCCGTACAACGCCAGCGCCATCCCGCCGATGCTCGTGCGCGCCGGGACGTCGCGAGGGCGCTGGACGAGGTTTGTGGTGGGCCCGGTCGCCGGACAGCCGCCGCTCGATCCACGGGTAGGAGATCAGCGGCACGAAAGCACCGTCATACCGATGACGCCGGCGAAGAACGGCTGCGGAATGGTGTAGTCGCCCAGGAACAGCTCCCACGGCGGGTAGACGCGCAGGAGGCCGTCGGCGAACCCATGTACCAGTCGGGCTGGGAGCCGGCGGACACACGGGGACGGCGGAAGGCTCCGGTGAAGAAGATCCGGAGCATGTGCACCATCCTGGCGGCGACGAAGATCAGCGCCGCCCAGTGGCGCAGCTGCCGCATGAACAGCCCGCCGCGGACCTCGAACGACAGGTCGAGGGTGGTGGCGAAGGCGCGGGACATCGGCACGCCGCGAAGGTTGGGTAGGCGCCTTGGTAGACGACCTCCTGCATGGAGGGGGCGAAGAACACAGTCAGACCCCGCTCAACAGCAGGACGAGGAAGCTGTAGAGCGCCACTTCGCCGAGCAGGAACGACCAGTGCGTGGGGAAGACCTTGTTGAACTGGTGCCGCAGGCCGGCGGCCGCGTGCAGCCGGCGGTCGGCCGCGTCGGCCGCCGAGGCGGCCGCCCGGGTGGCGCGGCCCGGCCCGCGGGTGGCGGCGGGAACGTGGCTCATGGGCTTCTCCCCGTGGAGTCGGCGACCGTCAGCCGTGCGTACCCGGGCCTGCCCGCGACAACCCCGGTTCTTCCCGGACGCCGATCAGCGGCGCCGCAGCACCTTCCGGACCACCGAAAACGCCAGCCCAGCCGCCAGGACCCACGGGCCCGCGACGATGATCGGGTCCACCAGGTGGTGCTTGACGTCCGCGCGCTTCTTGCCCACCCGCGACGAGAAACCGTGCCGGGTGAACTCGCTCAGCACGCCGGTCTCGGTGATCGGGTTGTCCGGGCGCAGCGTGGCGAACGAGCGCAGGTGGCTCTCCCAGGCGTCCACCCGGTCGGCCGCCAGCAGGAGCAGCCAGTGCGCGGCCCGCCCTTCGCTGTACTTCCGGTAGGAAAACCGGCGCAGGGCACCGGAAAGGCCCTTCGGCGGGCACGACGTCCCGAAGACCGGGGTCAGGAACTCGTGCTCGATCGAGCGTTCCCGCGGCCACTTCTCCGGCTGCCGCTCGGGGAAGTCCCAGCCGGGCCGGTCGTCCTGCCACTGCAGCTTCGGCACCGACGGCCGGTTCTTCGGGTCGAGGTCCGCGCCCCAGCCCGGGATCCGCGCGCGCAGGCTGTCGCTCGGCTCGGCGATCGGCGGCCGCTCCGACGTGTACGTCATGGTCGTTCCTTCCTCAGACGACGATCAGCGGTTTGATGCAGCCGTCCAGCTTGGCGGAGAAGATGTGGTAGCCCTCCGCGATGTGTTCCAGCGGGATGCGGTGGGTGACGATGTCGCTCGGCTTGAGGTAGCCGTTGCGGATGTGCTCGAACAGCCGCGGCCACTGCCGCTTCACCGGGCACTGGTTCATCCGCAGCGTCAGGCCCTTGTTGAGCGCGTCGCCGAACTTGACGGCGCTGAACATCGGGCCGTAGGCACCCATCACCGAGATGGTGCCGCCCTTGCGGACGCCGTCGATGCACCAGTTGAGGGCCACCGGCGAGCCGCCCTGCAGCTTGAGCTTGGCCGAGGTGACGTGCTGGGTGAGGTTGCCGTCGGCCTCCGCGCCCACCGCGTCGATGGCGACGTCCGCGCCGAGGTGGCCGGTGATCTTCTTCAGGTGCACGACGATGTCGTCGTACTCGGTGAAGTTGTACGTCTCGGCGTGGGCGAAGGTGCGGGCCTTCTCCAGGCGGTTCTCCAGGTGGTCGATGACGATCACCCGGCCCGCGCCCATCAGCCACGCCGACTTCGCCGCGAACAGGCCGACGGGACCGGCGCCGAAGACCACGACGACGTCGCCCTCGGCGATGTCGCCGAGCTGGGCGCCGAAGTAGCCGGTGGCGAGCGCGTCGGTGAGCAGGACGGCGTCTTCGTCGTCGAGCCAGTCCGGGATCGCCGCGGGCCCGACGTCGGCGAACGGCACGCGGACGAACTCGGCCTGGCCGCCGTCGTAGCCGCCGCAGGTGTGGGAGTAGCCGTAGATGCCGCCGACGGCGGTGGCGTTCGGGTTGACGTTGTGGCAGTTGGAGTACAGCCCCCGCGCGCAGAACCAGCAGGTGCCGCAGTAGACGTTGAAGGGGACCATGACACGGTCGCCGCGCTTGAGGTTCCGCACGCCGGAGCCGACTTCCTCGACCACGCCGATGAACTCGTGGCCGAAGGTCATGCCGACCCGGGTGTCCGGCATCATCCCGTGGTACAGGTGCAGGTCCGAACCGCAGATCGCGGCCAGGGTGACCCGGACGATCGCGTCACCGGGGTGTTCGATCGCGGGGACGTCCTTCTCTTCGACACGGATCTTGTAGGGCCCGCGGTACACCATCGCACGCACAGCGCCTCCTTCCGACGGGTCGTCGGCATACCCGGGCGCACCGCCGCTAACCGCCGGCGAACTCCGAGATCGACGCCGAGGTCGCGCCGCCGGAACGGGCGGGGAACGTGGGCGCGCCCGGGACCGTGACGAACTCGCCGCCCGCCGCGGCGGCGAGGGACCGCGCCCAGGGTTCGGGGCTCAACGTGTCCCGGCGGCCGCGCATGACGAGGACGGGGCAGGTCGGCAGCGGCATCGCTCGTTCCGGGGTGTCGCGCTGGGCCGAGCGGATCATCCGCAGCAGCCGTCGCGGGCCGGCGCGGACGTAGTGCGGAACGGTGCCGGGCACCGCGGACGGCGATTCGTGCACCACATCGGCCAGGAACGCCGCGGCGCAGCCGTGCAGCGTGTCGGCGAGGTAGCCGGGCGCGCCGAGGCCCGGCAGGAGGACGACCGGGGGACGGCCCGGGCGTTCGGTGCCGGCGGACAGGGCCCGGATGCGGCCGGATGTGGTGGAGGGGGGCATCGGGGGCGGGATACCCGGGAGTGGCGGGTGTACACGGTGGTGGGCCGGGTTGTTGCGGGGCCGCGCCGGCCATGGCCCCGCGGTTACGGCCTCGGCGTGCGGCGCACCGCCAGCACCACCGTGTCGTCGGCGTGCAGGACCACGTCGTGCATGCGGGTCACCAGCTCGCGGGGCAGGCCCGCCATCGGCCTCGTGCGCTCGGCCGCCGCCAGGGCCAACAGCCGGTGCTGGCCCTCGTCGATGTCCTTGCGGCTCTCCACCAGGCCGTCCGTGTAGAGCAGCACCGTGTCTCCCTCGGCCAGTTCCACCTCGACCAGCTCGCTGCTGCCCGGGTCCGGGAAGCCGACCCCGCGGCCCGGTACCGGGGGTGGCAGCAGCCGCGCCGGGTCCGTCGCCGTGACCAGGACCGGCTCCGGGTGGCCTCCGTTGGCGAAGCGGGTGTGGCCGGTTGCCGGGTCGGTGCGGGCGAGGAGGACCGTGGCCATCAGGCCCGGCTCGATCGCGGCCAGGGTGCGGGAGGCGTGCGCGATCAGGTCCGGGAACGGGTGTCCCTCCAGGGCCAGGGTGCGGATCGCGTGGGTCACCGTCAGGGCGTGCCGGGTCGAGGTTACGCCGTGGCCGACCGCGTCGACCAGGGTCACGTGGAGCTGCCCGTCGGGCAGGACGAACCAGTCGTAGAGGTCGCCGCCGGTCGGGGAGTCCTGGTCGGTCGGCGAATAGTGGACCGCCAGCTCCAGGCCCGGCACCGCGGGCGGGCGCGGGCGCAGCGCGTCCTCCAGCTCGCGGAAGATGGCCGCGTGCGCGCGGCGGAGCTGCTCGTCCCGCTGCTCCAGCTCGACGTACATCGCCAGCACGCCGCTGTTGGTCTCCGCGAGCTCGTGCTTGAGGTCCCGCTGCTCGTGGGCCAGGGTGTCGGCGCGGGCCACCAGCGCGAGCATCTCTTCGCGCGTCGCCCGGTCGTCGTCGGGTTCGGGGTCGGCGGGGGCCCCGGTCCGGCCGCCGGTGAGGTGCCAGGTCAGCGTGTCGCCGTCGCCGCGTTCGGGCAGCAGCGGCAGGGCGTCGCGGCTGCCCTGGCTCACCGCGTGCGCCAGCCGCACGGTCACGGCGAGCCGCCGGTCCGATGCCGCCGTGGCGACGTCCACCGTCTCGCCCGCGGTCAGGGCGGGCTCGGCGAGCAGGGTGACGGCGAGCACGAGCCGCCCGCGGTCGTCGGCGGACACGCCGGCGCGGGTGCAGGCGGTGCGCAGCCGACGGCGGATCCTCGCCAGGTCGGGGCGCATCAGGCGGACCGGTCCGCGGACAGGGCGAGCATCGCGGCGTCGTCGCGGGCGTTCCGGTGCCGGTGGGCCAGGTCCGCGGCGAACAGCAGCAGGTCGGGGGCCCGGCCGGGGACGCGCCAGCCGGTGCCGACGCCGTCGGTGTGCAGCACGACGACGTCGTCTTCGGCCAGCTCCAGGTGCCGGACCGGCGCCGACGGCAGCGTGAACCCGACGATGCCGGGGGTGGACAGCAGCAGCCGGGACGGACCGCCGCCGAGGCTGGCGCCGCTGACGTTGCCGACGCCGCAGAACTCCAGCCGCCGCGGCGCGATCCGCACGAGCGCGACCGCCGCGCCGCGGGTCGTGCGCAACGCGCGGTGCATGGTCGTGAGCTGGTGGGGCAGCGGGCGGTCCGGGTTCTCGGCGAACACGCGCAGCGCGGCGTCCGCGGCCTCGGCGGCGTCCGGGCCGTGGCCGAGCCCGTCGGCGACGACGGCGGTCCGGCTGCCGGCGACGTCGGCCAGCGCGAGGGCGTCACCGCAGTACTCCTCGCCGTCGCGGGCCAGGCGGAAGTGCCCGATCGCGCGGCGGGCCGTCGGCGTGGCCGGGTCGAGCAGGCGGGCGGCGGCGAGGGTGCCTGCCGCGGGCGAGGACGTGATCCGGAACTCGGTCGCCATCCGCCGCACCGCGCCGAGGCCGGTGCCGAGGGTGGCGGTGGTCGTGTTGCCGTCGAGCAGCCAGTGGTCGAGGTCGGCCATGCCGGGCCCGTCGTCGGCGGCCAGCACGTCGACCGCGCGCCCGATGAGCGACTGCTGGACGAACACCGACCCGCCGACGGCGTGCTTGGCGATGTTGCCGGCGAGCTCGGCCGCCACCACCGCGGCGCGGTCGGCGAGTTCCCCGGCGAGCCCGGCCTCGAGCGCGGTTTCGCGCGCGACGCGGGCGGCGGCGTACCCCGCGCTGGGGTGGTCGACGCGGATCCGGCGCGTCAGGCCGGCGACGGTCGCGGTCATGGCTTCCAGCGCACGACCGTGACGGTGGTGCCGCGGCCGGGTGCGGTGTCGAGGTCGAACTCGTCGACCAGCCGCCGGGTGCCGCCGAGGCCGTGCCCCAGCCCCGCGCCGGTGCTGAACCCGTCGGCCATCGCCTGGTCGACGTCGGCGATCCCGGGCCCCTCGTCGCGCACCCGCAGCCGGAGCCCGAGCCGCCCGGCCGGGTCCCGTACGGCCTCGACGGTCATGGTGCCGCCCCCGCCGTGGATGTAGGCGTTGCGGACCAGCTCGCTGGCCGCGGTGACGATCTTCGTCTGGTCGACGATCGAGAACCCGGCGGCGACCGCGGCCGCGCGCACGGCGTGCCGGGCCACGAGGAGGTCTTCCTCCACCCGGACCGGGTGCTCGCCGGAGGGGACGGTCCGTTCGTCAGGACGCATGAGGCGCCTCTTCGGCGGCCTCGGCGGGACGGCGCCAGCCCAGCTGCTCCATCGCCTGCTCCGCGTTGAGGGCGGTCCGGACGCCGGGGAGCTGCAGCCCGAGCTCGGTCAGGGTCAGTGCGACGGCCGGGCGCATGCCCGCCACGATCATCCGCGCGCCGAGCAGCCGCCCGGTCTCGGCCAGCTGCATGAGCACGCGGGCGACGAACGAGTCGACGATCTCCAGCCGGGAGATGTCGACGATGACACCGCGGATGCCCTCGTCGGCGATCCGGGTGGTCAGCTCCTCGGTGAACGCGAGGGCCGTCTTGTCGTCCAGGTCGCTCAGCAGCCCGCCGAGCAGGACGTCCCCGAGCCGCAGGATCGGCAGGCCGGCGCTCACCCGTGCACCGCGCCCGGGCGGGCGCTGTCGCCGAGCAGCTGCATGGCCGTCGCCAGCGCGTCGGCCAGCGAGCCGCGGGTGACGATGTGCGAGAGGTCGATGCCCAGCTGGGTGATGGTCTGGGCGATCGACGGCCGGATGCCGCTGATCACGCACTCGGCGCCCATCAGCCGGACCGCGCTGACGGTCTGCAGCAGGTGCTGCGCCACCGCGGTGTCGACGGTCGGGACGCCGGTGATGTCGATGATCGCCACCCGCGCCTCGTTCGCCTGGATGGATTCCAGCAGGCTGTTCATCACGACCTGGGTGCGGGCGCTGTCGAGGGTGCCGATCAGGGGCACCGCGAGGACGTGCCGCCACAGCCGCACGACGGGGGTGGACAGCTCGAGCACCTGGCTGTGCTGCTCGCGGATGATCTGCTCGCGGCCGGCGCAGTAGACCTCGAACGTCAGCACGCCCGCGCTGTCGAGCAGCTCGTTGACCAGCAGCGCGGCCCGGTAGCGCAGGGCGGAGTCGTCGGTGTGCCGCTCGATCGCGCTGAGCATGGTGCGCTTGAGCGCGAGGATCGCCATGGCGGTGGCCGACGGCTGGGCGCCCGCGCGGGCCCGGCGCTCCGACAACGACGTCAGCGCGTCCCGCACCGCGGGATCCTGGTCGACGATCCGCGACACCGGCAGCGTGCCGGCCAGCGCTTCGCGGAGGGCCGCCAGCAGCTCCACGGCCTCGCGGCGCAGCTCCTGCCCGTTCCGGTCGGCGTCGCCCGGCTCCTGCCCGGCCCAGTCGCGGGCCAGTGCGGTGCGGTCCTCGTCCAGCATGCGCGCCAAGACCGTGCGGACCTGGCTGTCGTCCGTGCCCAGCACCGACTCCTCCTCCGGTGTCAGGGGCGCGCTCTGCTGTACGCCGGCTTGATTATTGCCATATAACAACAGTTGTATCAGGGATGCAACCGTGGGGGGTCGCCGGCCGCCTCGGCGAGGGCCTGGTACTCCTGCAGCCCGGCCGCCAGCGCGAGCCGCCCCGCCGGGCTCATCTTCGCCAGCAGCGCCTCGACGCGGTCCCGGCGGCGCGCCCGCAGGTCCTGCAGGTAGGCGCGGCCGCGGTCGGACAGCCGCAGGGTCAGCTCCCGGCGGCTGCGCGCGCTGGGCAGGCGTTCCAGGAACCCGACCGCCTCCAGCCGGTCGCAGAGCCTGCTGACCAGCGGCGGCGTCGAGCCCAGCTGCTCGGCGAGCTGCCGGAGGTTGACCCCGTCGTGGCGGTCCAGCGCGACGACCGCGCGCAGCTGCGAAGCCGACAGCGGCCGCGGCGACACGTCCCGCTCGCCCTCGACCACCGCCGCCAGCAGCCGGGCGAGCTCCGGCACGGCAGCCGTCCCGTCCGGGGCCGGCTGCTCGCGGGATCGATCCACGGCGTCCACTCTGGCATCCCTATGCTGAACCGGCAGCACAGCTCACGCGACTCGCCGTGGACCGGCGCGCCGGAGCGGCGCAGACTCGACACAACCGACCCGGCGTGGGCGCGTGAGCAGGAGGCAGGCGTTGGACAGATCCCTGGCGGTGGAGCGTCTCCTCCGTGACGTACCACCGCACGACCTGCCCGGTGCCCTGCGCACGGGACTCGGCGAGCACTTCGGCGCCGAGGCGGTCGAGCTGCTGATGGCCGACTACGCCCTCACGGAGCTGTGCCGGGTGGGCGAGCAGCCGTACACGACGGAGCCGATCCCGGTCGAGGGCACGACCCCGGGCGCGGCGTTCCTCGCCCAGGCGGCGACGTTCACCCGCGACGGCGACCAGGTCACCGGCTACCTGCCGGTCAGCGTCCGCGGCGACCGGCTCGGCGTCCTGGCCGTCACCCTGCCCGCCGAACCGGACCCGCCGGTGTGGGCCGAGCTCGAGCGGTTCGCCGAGGCGGTGGCGCACGAGCTGTTCGTCGCCGACCGCGACACCGATCTGTACATCCAGGCGCGGCGTTCGTCGCGGCTGACGCTGGCCGCGGAGATGCAGTGGCAGCTGCTGCCCGGGCGCGCCTGCACCCGGGCCGAGTTCGCGCTGGGCGGGCAGCTCGAGCCGGCCTACGCCATCTACGGCGACTGCTTCGACTGGTCGGCGTCCGCGCGGAAGCTCGCCGTCACGCTGATCAACGGCATGGGGGAGGGCAGCGACGCGGCGCTGCTGACGAACCTGGCCGTGAACGCGCTGCGCAACGCCCGGCGCGCCGGGATCCCGCTCGACGCGCAGGCCGAACTCGCCGACCAGGCGCTCTACGCGCACTACCGCGGCGCCGAGCACGTGGCCGCGCTGCTGCTGGAGTTCGACCTCGGCACCGGCGCGGTGCAGGTGGTCGACGCGGGCTCGCCGCGGCTGTGGCGGCTGCGGGACGGCAAGGCCGAGCGGATCCTCTTCGACGAGCAGCTCCCGCTCGGCACGTTCGACGACACGATCTACACCCTCGAGGGCTTCCAGGCGGCCGACGGCGACCGCTTCGTCTTCGTCAGCGACGGCGTGTACAACGCGCTCGGCCCGCACGGCGAGTTGTACGGAGACCGCGAACTCGCCGAAGCGGTGACGGCGACGGCCGAGCTGCCGGCGGCGCACGTCCCCGGCGCCGTGCTGCGGGAGCTGTCCACGCGTCGCCACGGCGGTCAGGCCGAGGACGACGCGATGGTGGTGTGCCTGGACTGGTTCGGTCCCGCGCCGGTGCCGGGGAACGGGCCGGCGATGACCGTGCGGCCGGCCGACGAGGAGCGGTAGCGCGGGCAGGGCAGCGGTCGAAGCCGGGGCGGTAAAAGCGGTCCCGCCGCCGGTGGCAGCGGGACCGCTCGAACTGCTCGGCCTCGTCACTGCTGGCCGGTCTCGACCGTCCAGCCGTACTGGCCGATCTCCTTCTTCGCGAGAACCACGCCGTTGCCGTCGAGGATCAGCTGGACGTCGCCGTTGGCGGCGATCTTCTTCACCACCGGGTCGGTTTCCACTGTCCAGCCGTACTGGCCGACCTCCTTCTTCGCCAGCACCACGCCGGTGCTGTCGAGGATCAGCTGCGTGCCGTCGGAGCCGACCGCGATCTTGCCGGGCAGGCCTTTCGCGCCGTCCGGAATCAGGCGGCCGCCGCCGGCGTCCGCTCACGAGCCGCCGCCCGCCCCGCCTCCAGGACCGCGGCGAGCACCTCATCCGGATCCACGCCCGGCTCCCACAGTTCACAACCGACGACGTGCGCCAGCTTGCGTCGCCGGTGCTGCGGCGTATCCGTCAACGCCACCTCGGTCGGGCGGCCCTTCTTGACCGCGTGGACCGCCCGGGTCACGAGGATCGCTTCCTGGCGGGTGGTGCCCAGTTCCGCCGCCGCGGCGAAGATGCGCTCCGCCGCGGCGCGGGCCTGGTCGGTCGTCACGCCTGGATTTCCTTGCGGTCGGACTGCGCGCCGCTGATCTCGATGCGCCGCGGCTTGGCCTTCTCGGCGACCGGGATGCGCAGCGTCAGCACGCCCGCCTCGTAGTCCGCCGCGATGCGGTCGGTGTCCAGGCTTTCGCCGAGGAACAGCTGGCGCGAGAAGACGCCCAGCGGCCGCTCGGAAACCTGCATCTCGACGTTGTCCCCGCCGGGCAGCGGACGGCGCTCGGCCTTGACCGTCAGCACGTTGCGCTCGATGTCGAGCTCGATGGCGTCGGGGGCGACGCCGGGCAGGTCGAAGCAGACCACGAACTCGTCGCCGGCGCGGTAGGCGTCCATCGGCATCGCGGCCGGCTTCGACCAGGTTCCGGCGGTGCCGAGGACCTGCTGGGCGAAGCGGTCCAGCTCACGGAACGGGTCGGTGCGCATCAACATCGGTGTCCCTCCTTCTGGGCTTCGACGGTTCGTGTCAACACGCACCACCTTTCTACCATGTCATCCAAACGATGACAAGTAGGAAGTCGTCCACAAGATGACAAAGTGTGAGCCGGTGTCCGGCGGGAACACGGCAGGCGAGATCGAAAACCCCCGTCTTCGGAGGAGCCACCGTGCCCGAACAGCCCGCCCAGCAGCAGACCCCACCCGGGACGACCGCCGCGATGACCCCGCGGCCCGACCACGGCGAGCAGAGCTACCGCGGCTCCGGCAAGCTGACCGGCAAGGCGGCGCTCATCACCGGGGCGGACAGCGGGATCGGCCGCGCGGTGGCGATCGCGTACGCGCGCGAAGGCGCCGACGTGCTGATCTCCTACCTCGACGAACACGAGGACGCCGAAGAAACCCGGCGCTGGGTCGAGGAAGCCGGCCGCAAGGCCGTCGTCGTGCCCGGGGACGTCGCCGATCCGGCGCACTGCCGGGCCCTCGTCGACCGGGCGGTCGAGGAGTTCGGCCGGCTCGACGTCCTGGTCAGCAACGCCGCCTTCCAGATGAGCCACGAAACCCTGGAAGAGATCCCGGACGAGGAGTGGGACCGCACCCTCGCCATCAACCTGAGCGCCTTCTTCCACCTCGCCAAGGCCGCCGTGCCGCACCTGAAGCCCGGGGCGTCGATCATCGGCAGTTCGTCGGTGAACTCCGACAACCCGACCCCGCAGCTGCTGCCCTACGACGTGACGAAAGCGGGCATCGCCAACATGTGCGCCGCGCTGGCCCAGCTGCTGGGCCCGAAGGGGATCCGGGTCAACAGCGTCGCGCCGGGACCGATCTGGACGCCGCTGATCCCGTCCACCATGCCGGAGGAGGCGGTGCAGACCTTCGGCGAGCAGGTGCCGCTGGGCCGCGCCGGCCAGCCGGCCGAGCTGGCGCCGGTGTACGTGCTGCTGGCGTCCGACGACGGCAGCTACGTGTCCGGCGCGCGCGTCGCGGTGACGGGCGGCGCGCCGATCCTCTGACCGGCGCTCACCGCCGCCCGAGGTGGAGGCAGACGGCGAGGTTGCCGGCGACGCACGCCGCGAACAGCCAGGGCAGTGCCCAGAAGATCCCCGCCGCCAGCAGCACCAGCGTGAGAGCGTCCAGGCTCAGGCAGGCCGCCAGCCGAGCTCGGGCACCCGCTCGCAGGCCTCGCTCGATGGCGCGCAGCCGTCGTCGTTCCCACGCTGCCAGTGGCCGGCCCGGGTCAGCGGCCGCGGGGGTCGTCACTTCCGCCCTGCTCGTCGGGCTGGGTGGCGCCCGCGGCGACCTCGAACGGCGACGGTGCGTTGCCGGGGTGGCCGCGGGTGATGTGGCCTTCCGCGCGCATCCGCTCGACCATGTGCGGGTAGTGCAGCTCGAACGCGGGCCGCTCGGAGCGGATCCTCGGCAGCTCCGTGAAGTTGTGCCGGGGCGGTGGGCTGGTCGTCGCCCACTCGAGGGAATTGCCGTAGCCCCAGGGATCGTCGACGCCGACGGGCTCGCCGTAGCGGTAGCTCTTGAAGACGTTCCAGATGAACGGCAGCACCGACAGGCCCAGCACGAACGCGCCGATCGTGGACACCGTGTGCATGATCGTGAACTGGTCGCTGGAGAGATAGTCGGCGTAGCGGCGCGGCATGCCCGCGTCGCCGAGCCAGTGCTGGATGAGGAACGTGATGTGGAACCCGGAGAACGTCGTCCAGAAGTGCCACTTCGCCAGTCCCTCGTCGAGCATCCGGCCGGTGATCTTGGGGAACCAGAAGTAGATGCCGGCGAACGTCGCGAACACGATCGTGCCGAAGAGCACGTAGTGGAAGTGGGCGACGACGAAGTAGCTGTCGTGGACGTGGAAGTCCAGCGGCGGTGACGCGAGGATGATCCCGGTCAGGCCGCCGAGCAGGAACGTCACGAGGAAGCCGACCGACCACAGCATCGGCGACTCGAACGTCAGCTGCCCCTTCCACATCGTGCCGATCCAGTTGAAGAACTTGATCCCGGTCGGCACCGCGATCAGGAACGTCATGAACGAGAAGAACGGCAGCAGCACCGCGCCGGTGGCGAACATGTGGTGCGCCCACACCGCCACCGACAGCGCGGTGATGCCGAGCGTCGCGAACACCATCGTCTTGTAGCCGAACAAGGGTTTTCGGCTGAACACGGGGATGATCTCGGTGACGATCCCGAAGTACGGCAACGCGACCACGTAGACCTCGGGATGGCCGAAGAACCAGAACAGGTGCTGCCACAGGATCGCGCCGCCGTTCTCCGGGTCGAACACGTGCGCGCCGAGGTGCCGGTCCGCCAGCAGGCCGAACAGCGCCGCGGTGAGGATCGGGAACGCGAGCAGGATCAGCACCGAGGTGAACAGGATGTTCCAGGTGAAGATCGGCATCCGCCACATGAGCATCCCGGGACAGCGCAGGCACACCACGGTCGTGACCATGTTGACCGCGCCGAGGATCGTGCCGAGACCGGTGACGATCAGCCCCGCGATCCACAGGTCGCCGCCGACGCCGGGGGAGTGGATGGCGTTGGACAGCGGCGTGTAGGCGGTCCAGCCGAAGTCGGGCGGGCCGCCGGGGGTGATGTAGCCCGACAGCACGATCAGCCCGCCGAAGAGGTAGAGCCAGTAGGAGAACGCGTTGAGCCGGGGGAACGCCACGTCCGGCGAGCCGATCTGCAGCGGCAGCACGAAGTTGGCGAACCCGAACAGGTTCGGCGTGGCGTAGAGCAGCAGCATGATCGTGCCGTGCATGGTGAACAGCTGGTTGTACTGCTCCGGCGACAGGAATTGCAGGCCGGGCCGGGCCAGCTCGCCCCGCATCAGCAACGCCGTCAGGCCGCCGATCAGGAAGAACCCGAACGACGTCGTCAGGTACAGCACGCCGATCGTCTTGTGGTCGGTGGTGCGGAGCGTCTTGAGGATCGTCGCGCCGCGCGGTCCCCGCCACACCGGGCGGTGGGGGATCGGGGCCGGGCGCGTCACCGTGTCGGTCATCGGACTCCCACCTGCTGCCGGAAAACGAGCTGGTCCCGCGCGCGTACCCGCACCGGGCGCGGATACACGCGCGGGACGGGAATCAGCCACCCGGGTGCAGGACGGCGCGCAGGCAGTCGTCCTTCTTGTGCTCCGGCCGCCAGTTCCGTGCCGCGGCCGCCGGGCGCGGGCCGCACCTGCGGGTCGCGCCCGACCTCGTCCCGGGGCAGGTTGACGGCCACGCCGAGCCGGCGGTCCGGCGGCGGGGACTTCCGCCGCGCCGCGGCGGTGCCCGCCACCGCGAGTGCTGTCGGCCGCTTCATGCCGGGTCGAGAGGCCCGGCTTCCCGGATTGCGGCCGGACACACCGCCACGACCGGCCGGTGTTCGCAACCGGAGTGAGACCCGGTCCGGTGATTGACACCGGTCCCGCCGGGTATGCCGTCCGGCGTAGCGCCGATCACCGACCGGGCCACCTGGCTGCCGGCCGCGGCGCGATCGCCGAAAGGAACCGCCATGTCCACCGCTTCCCCCACCCGCACCAGGACCCCGGTTCAGGTCGCCGCCGCGGTCGTAGCGGTCGTTTTCCTGCTGGTCGGCGTGCTCGGCTTCGTCCCGGGCATCACGACGGACTACGACCAGCTGAGCTTCGCCGGCCACGACTCGATGGCCATGCTGCTCGGCGTGTTCATGGTCTCGGTGCTGCACAACATCGTCCACCTGCTGTTCGGTGTCGTGGGCCTCGCCTCGGCCCGCACCCCGCGCGGCGCCCGGCTGTTCCTCATCGCCGGGGGAGCCGTGTACCTCGTGCTCTGGCTCTACGGGCTGCTGATCGACCACGGCAGCGACGCGAACTTCGTGCCCGTGAACACCGCGGACAACTGGCTGCACCTGGGCCTGGGCGTCGGCATGATCGCCCTCGGCCTGCTCACCGGCCGCGCGGACCGCACCGCCGGTCCGGGGCCGCACGCCACCCGGGGCCCCGGCCTCGGCTGACCACCACGCACGGCGTGGTCACCGGGTCCATGGCCCGCCGACGTCGGGAGCGGCCTCGGCGACCGTGGTCCAGGCGTGCCGGTGCGGCGGCGAGTCCTCGGTGATCCGCGCCTCTCGTTCACGCGGGAGCCGGGTCGCTTGCCGCCGCGACCCGGCTACCCCGCGTGTCCGCCGTTACCCCTCCTGCTCCTTGGTGCGCAGCAACACGGTCAGCGACCGGCCGCCGACCACGAGCGTTCCCTGGCCCGGCACCGTGCGCGGCGTCGCCAGCTGGTCGCCCGCCACGCCGCCGACCAGGACGCCGCCGACCGACCGGTGGAACACCTCGCCCGTCGCGGTGTCGAGCACGATCGCCCACTCCTCGCCGTAGCCGCCGTCGGGGACCGTCATCTCGATGTCGTCGTCGTGGGCGTTGAAGCACAGCAGGAACGAGTCGTCCACCACGCGCTCGCCGCGGGCGTCCAGGTCCGGGATCGCCGTGCCGTTCAGGAAGACCATGATGCTGCGGCCGAAGCCGGCCTCCCAGTCCTGGTCGGTCATCTCGTCGCCCGCCGGGGTGAACCAGGCGATGTCGCGCAGCTCGTCGCCGCGGCGGATGGGGCGGCCGGCGAAGAACCGGCGGCGGCGGAACACCGGGTGCTGGTGGCGCAGGTCCACCACCGCCGCGGTGAACTCGAACAGCTCCCTGTTGTGCTCCAGCTGTGACCAGTCCACCCAGGACAGCTCGTTGTCCTGGCAGTAGGCGTTGTTGTTGCCCTGCTGGGTGCGGCCGAGCTCGTCGCCGTGCAGGAGCATCGGGACGCCCTGGGACAGCAGCAGCGTCGCGATCATGTTGCGGCGCTGGCGGGCCCGGAGGTCGAGGACCTTCTCGTCCTCGGTCGGGCCCTCCGCGCCGCAGTTCCACGAGCGGTTGTCGTCGGCGCCGTCGCGGCCGTCCTCGCCGTTGGCCTCGTTGTGCTTTTCGTTGTAGGACACCAGGTCGTTCAGCGTGAAGCCGTCGTGCGCGGTGACGAAGTTGATCGACGCGAACGGGCGGCGGCCGTCGTTCTGGTAGAGGTCCGACGAGCCGGTGATCCGGCTCGCGAACTCGCCCAGCGTCGACGGCTCGCCGCGCCAGAAGTCGCGGACGGTGTCCCGGTAGGCGCCGTTCCACTCGGTCCACAGCGGCGGGAAGTTGCCGACCTGGTAGCCGCCGGGGCCGACGTCCCACGGCTCGGCGATCAGCTTCACCTGGCTCACCACCGGGTCCTGCTGCACGAGGTCGAAGAACGTGGCCAGCCGGTCGACGTCGTAGAACTCGCGGGCGAGCGTGGCGGCGAGGTCGAACCGGAAGCCGTCGACGTGCATCTCCGTCACCCAGTACCGCAGTGAGTCCATGATCAGCTGCAGCGTGTGCGGCTGGCGCACGTTGAGCGAGTTGCCGGTGCCGGTGTAGTCCATGTAGTACTGCGGGTCGTTCTCGACCAGCCGGTAGTAGGCCTGGTTGTCGATGCCGCGCATGGACAGTGTCGGCCCGAGGTGGTTGCCCTCGGCCGTGTGGTTGTAGACGACGTCGAGGATGACCTCGATGCCCGCCTCGTGCAGCGTCCGCACCATCGCCTTGAACTCGTGCACCTCGCTGCCCGGTGTCGCGGGCAGGATCGACGCCGCGTATCCGTTGTGCGGCGCGAAGAAGGCGATCGTGTTGTAGCCCCAGTAGTTGGCCAGGCCGCGCTCGGTGAGGGCGTGGTCGTGCAGGAACTGGTGGACCGGCATCAGTTCGACGGCGGTCACGCCGAGCGTCTTGAGGTACTCGACCATCACCGGGTGCGCCAGGCCGGAGTACGTCCCCCGCAGCTCCTCCGGGATGTCCGGGTGCAGCTTGGTCAGCCCGCGGACGTGGGCCTCGTAGATGACGCTCTCGTTGTACGGCACGTTCGGCGGCCGGTCGTTGGCCCAGTCGAAGTACGGGTTGACGACGACCGCGCGGACGGTGTGCGCCGCGGAGTCGTCGTCGTTGCGCTCGCCGGGACGGCCGAACCGGTAGCCGAACACGGATTCGTCCCAGTCCACCCGGCCGGTGACGGCCTTGGCGTACGGGTCGAGCAGCAGCTTGGCGGGGTTGCACCGCAAGCCGCGGGCGGGGTCGTGCGGCCCGTGGACGCGGAAGCCGTACTCCTGGCCGGGACCGATGCCGGTCAGGTAGCCGTGGTGGACGAAGCCGTCGACCTCCGGCAGCCGGATCCGGGTCTCGGTTCCGTCCGGGGCGAACAGGCACAGGTCGACGCGGTCGGCGACCTCGGAGAAGAGCGCGAAGTTGGTGCCGACACCGTCGTAATCGGCTCCGAGCGGGTAGGGGGAACCGGGCCAGGGCTGCACTGGGCCTCCAGAGGTGCGAGGGATCTCCGGCCGGGATACCCAGCCGGGCGACCCCGGACACCGTGACGTCGCCCTCCTCACCCGGACGCACCACCGGCGCGTGACCGCTGTGTGTTCAACGGTCGCGCGCCGATCGCCGGTGGGGTCAGGTCAGCTTGTTCTTGACGTCCTTGGCTTTGCCCTTGGCCGTGCCCTTCGCGTCCTGCAGCGGCGCGTAGGTCCCGTACAGCGCGGGGTCGGGCTTCGGCGCTGTGCCGGGGCCGCCGAGGGGTTCGGGGTCCATGAGGTATTCGATGCCGGCGTCGGTGGTCCAGCTGGTGCCTTTGGCGCCGTCGGGGCCGTCGGAGAGGTGCCAGATGGTGTGGTTGTGGGTCTGGTCTTCTTCGTCGAGCAGGGCGTTGGGGGCGATGTCGTCCTCGAGGCCGTCGGCCTTGAGCTCTTCGATCGCGGCCAGCCACTGCTTCTGGTGGACGGTGTCGCGGGCGAGGTTGAACTGGAGCATGGCCTTGACTCCGGGGTCGTCGGTCATGTTGTACAGCCGTGCGGTCTGCAGCCGGCCCTGTGCTTCGGCGGCGGCGTTGGCGCGGAAGTCGGCGAGCAGGTTGCCGGAGGCGACGATGTACTTGCCGTTCCACGGGGTGCCGTTGCTGTCGGCGGGCAGGGCGCCGCCGCCGGCGACGATCGCCTGCTGGACGTCCATCCCGCCGATCACCGCGGCCATCACCGGGTCCTTGACGGACTCGGCGGTGGCGGTCGCGGGTGCCCCTTCGAGCAGGCGCGCGACCATGGTGGCGAGCATTTCGACGTGCCCGATCTCTTCGGTCGCGGTGTCCATGATCAGGTCTTTGTACTTGCCTTCGATGCGGCAGTTCCAGCCCTGGAACAGGTACTGCATCGTGACGGTCATTTCGCCGAACGCGCCGCCGATGAGCTCCTGGAGCTTGTGGGCGTAGACGGGGTCGGGCTTTTCGGGCTTGGCTTCGAACTGCAGCAGCTTCGTGTGACGGAACACGGGATTCCCTCCGTCGTCCGGGATGGGGTCGGAGGGGGCTTTCCCGGTTAGCGGAGGGTTAACCACGGCGGAGCGGAGGATCGACAACGCCACCGTCGCTGTGGTAGTTGAACGCGGAACGTTCGATGGCGAGTGGAGCGAATACGTGAGCGATCACCGGGAGCGGGTGCCGACCTGCCGGCGGTACCAGTGCGACGAGCCGGCCCTCTGGCGGAGGATGTGCGCGGCGCACTGGGCTCGCTGGCAGAACGGGACCGACCCGCTCGACCAGCCGGGCGACGACGGCGAATCCCCGGGCCCCCGGGTGTGGCAGCCGCCGTTGCGGGAGAACAGCGTTTCGCAGCGGAAGCCCGGCCGTCCGCTGTGACACCGATGCACTGAAAGGGTCGTTCATGACGTCGGGCGTCATGAACGACCCTTTCATGACGTTCGAACCTCGCCGGGTGGTGGTTCAGAGCGTGCCGGCGACCTCGGCCACGGTGACGCCGATCGGCGTGCTCGGCCGGCCGATGAGGGCGCGGAGGTCGCCCGTGGTCTCGGCGAGCAGGCCGTCCTTGATGCCGGCGTCGATCCCCACGAGCATGCCGACGACCGGCTCCGGCAGACCGGCCTGGGTGAGCACCTTGGCGTGCTCGTCGGCCGGCAGGTCGGCGTAGGTGGTCTCGCGGCCGGTGGCCTTGCCGATCTCGGCGGCGAGCTCCGCGTTCGACCACGCGACGTCCCCGGCGAGTTCGTAGATCTTGCCTTCGTGGCCTTCGCCGGTCAGCACGGCGACCGCGGCCGCGGCGTAGTCGGCGCGGGTGGCGCTGGCGACCCGGCCCTCACCGGCGCTGCCGGCGAAGCTGCCGGTGGCGACGGCCTGCTTGATCGTCTCGAGGTAGTTCTCGTTGTACCAGTTGTTGCGCAGGATCGTGGCGGTCAGGCCGGATGCCTGGATCAGCTCCTCGGTCGCCTTGTGCTCCGGGGCCAGCACGAGCGCCGACGTCGTCGCCTGCGGGGCGCTCGTGTAGACGAGGTGGCCGACACCGGCCTGCTTGGCCGCGTCGACGACCGCCTGGTGCTGGGCGACGCGCTGGCCGACTTCGCTGCTGGAGACCAGCAGCACCTTGTCGGCCCCCTTGAACGCGGCGACCAGGCTCTCGGGGTCGGCGTAGTCCGCGCGGCGGACGTCGACCCCGCGTTCGGCCAGGCCGGCCGCCTTCTCTGGCGTGCGCACCGCGGCGACGACCTGGTCGGCGGGCAGTTTCTCGAGCAGGCCTTCGACGACGAGCTTGCCGAGGTGGCCGGTGGCGCCGGTGACGACGATCATGACGACTCCTTGAATGTTCAAGTACCTGGTCCCTGAAGGATGTACTAACTTTTAGAAAGTACCAACTCATTGTTAGTGCTGTCACATCCATCGTGCGAACTCTCAGGTAGTATCCGGGTTGTGGATGGACAAGCTGACGCCGAGCACGAGGCCCTGGTCGCCGACGTGTTCAGTGCCGCGTGCGCGTCCCGTGCCGTGCTGGAGCACGTGACCGGCCGCTGGGGAGTGCTGGCGCTCGTCGCGCTCAACGACGGCGTGTTCCGGTTCAACGCGCTGCGCCGCCGGGTGCAGGGCGTCAGCGAGAAGATGCTCGCCCAGACGCTGCAGGCGCTCGAGCGCGACGGCTTCGTGCACCGCGAAGCGCGGCCGACGATCCCGCCGCACGTCGAATACAGCCTCACGCCGGCCGGGCAGCGGGTGGCACAACGGCTGATGGGGTTGATCGAGGTTCTCGAGGCTGCCGTGCCCGACGTCGTGGCGGCCCAGGCGCGCTACGACGCCGCCAAAGCCGCGGGCGCGTGAGAACCGTTCCGCTGTTCGGCTGAAACCCTTGCGGTGCAAGGCGATCTCGAAAGCGTCGAAAAAATCGGACACCGGAACCGGCCGTTGCGCCGGGCTGACCCGGGAGTTATGTTAGCGCTCACAATCACTCCGCTTGTGCCGTTCCGGTGGGTCGGTGATCGAGGAGGAGGTTGGCACCGTCGCCGGCCCGCGCCCCTGTCGATTCGACGATTTCCGTACCCCAGCGGGAGATCACCATGGCACGACAGCCGAGAACCCTCCGTCCCCGCGCCCTCGCGGCGAGCCTGATCGCCACCGGCGCGCTCGTCACCGGCCTCGTCGCCGGCGGCGGGACGTCCCAGGCGGCCACCCAGGGGCCGTGCGACATCTACGCGGCAGGCGGCACCCCGTGCGTCGCCGCGCATTCCACGACCCGCGCCCTGTACGGTGCCTACACCGGTCCGCTGTACCAGGTCCGGCGCGCGTCCGACAACACCACCCGCGACATCGCGCCCCTGGCCGCGGGTGGTGTGGCCAACGCCGCGACGCAGGATACGTTCTGCGCGGGCACCACCTGCCTCATCACGGTCATCTACGACCAGTCCGGCCGGAACAACCGCCTCACCCAGGCTCCGCCGGGCGGGTTTCAGGGGCCGGCCGCGGGCGGGTACGACAACCTCGCCAACGCGACCGCGGCCCCGATCACCGTCGGCGGCCACAAGGCCTACGGCGTCTACGTGGCACCCGGAACCGGTTACCGCAACAACAACGCCACCGGGACCGCGACCGGCGACCAGCCGGAAGGCATGTACGCCATCCTCGACGGCACGCACTACAACGGCGGCTGCTGCTTCGACTACGGCAACGCCGAGCGCAACAGCCGGGACAACGGCAACGGCACGATGGAAGCCATCTACTTCGGCAACAGCAAGACGTGGGGCTACGGCGCGGGCAACGGCCCGTGGATCATGGCCGACCTCGAGAACGGCCTCTTCTCCGGCGTGAACCAGCGCTACAACGCCAACGACCCCAGCATCAGCCACCGCTTCCTGACCGCCATCGTCAAGGGCGGCCCCAACCGGTGGGCCATCCGCGGCGGCAACGCCCAGTCCGGTGGCGTGTCGACCTTCTACGACGGCGTGCGCCCGAACGTCGCGGGCTACAACCCGATGAAGAAGGAAGGCGCCATCATCCTGGGCATCGGCGGTGACAACAGCATCGGCGCCCGCGGCACCTTCTACGAAGGCGTGATGACGTCCGGGTACCCGTCGGACGCCACGGAGAACGCCGTGCAGGCCAACATCACCGCGGCCGGTTACGCGACGAGCTCCGCGGGCACCGGCCTGACGCCGGGCACGTCCGTCTCGCTGCGCGCCACCACCCCCGGCTACACCGATCGCTACGTCCACCACACCGGATCCACTGTGGACAGCGTGGTCGTCGGGAGCGGGAGTTCCGCCACGGAGAAGGGCAACGCGTCCTGGACCGTCCGAACCGGACTCGGCAGCGGCTCGTGCGTGTCGTTCGAGTCGAAGAACGTCCCCGGGCAGTACCTGCGGCACCAGAACTACCGCATGTACCTGCAGGCCAACGACGGGAGCGCGCTGTTCGCCCAGGACGCGACGTTCTGCCCGGAGGCCGGCCGCAACGGCCAGGGTGTCTCGCTCAGGTCGCTCAACTTCGCCGACCGGTACGTCCGCCACTACGACAACGTCGTCTACATCGCCGCCAACGGCGGGTCGAACACGTTCGACAACGCCAATGCCTACAGCGACGACGTGAGCTGGCTCGTCAGTTCACCGTGGGCTTCCTGATCGGAACAGCTGTCACGCGCCCGGCGCCCGGCGCGTGACAGCGCTTTCCCGGCCGCCCGGGCGGCCGTAGCCTTGGCTACCGGTCCCTCGTCGAAAGGACACCCGGATGCGTTTCCGCCGAACCGCTGTGGTCCTGGCCGTTTCCGCGTCGCTGCTGAGCCCGGCGCTGGCGGAAGCCTCGCCGTCGGGCGGGGCGCCACCGGGCACGGTCACCCTGACCGAGTCGGCGCTGCAGGGCGTGCACGGCACTTCCCCCGACGTCACCGTCCGCAACGTGCTCACCGTGACGGCGACCGGGACGGCGCTGCGGGTCCGGCTGAGCAACCCCTTCGGCAGCACCGCGATGACCGTGCGGTCGGTGTGGGTCGGCAAGCAGCCGTCGACGAATTCGCCCGCCCTGGTGCCGGGGTCGAACCGGCGGGCCACCTTCGGCTTCCGGCACGCCGTGACGATCCCGCCCGGCGCGAGTGCGTGGACCGACCCGCTGCCGCTGTCGGTCCGCCGCGGCGACCACGTCGCGGTGAGCGTCTACGCGCCGGGGGCGCCGGTCAACGACCACACCTTCCCGCCGCCGGAGCAGTACACGCCGGGGTCGTTCACCTCGGCCGGGCCCGGTGACGCCGGCGCGAACGAGTCGGGGAGCGCGTTCGGGCCCTTCGCGCCCGGGGTCCTGTGGTGGGCGGACGCGATCAGCGCCGTGTCGTCCGCGCGCGGCACGATCGTCGCCCTCGGTGACTCGATCACCGACGGCTACAACGCCTTCGGCGGCGGCCCGCGCTGGACCGACGTGCTCGCCGAACGCATCGGGCAGCTCCCGCCGTCACGGCGGCTGTCGGTGGCGAACGCCGGGATCAGCGGCAACACCGTCAGCGTCCAGCCGAACCCGTACGACCCCACCGGCCAGTGCTGCGGCCCGCCCGCGCCGCTGCGGCTCGACCGGGACGTGCTCTCGCTGCCCGGCGTGCGGTACGTCCTGCTGCTGGAGGGCACGAACGACCTGGGCGGCGGCGACAACGCGGCCCCCGCGCCGGCCACGCAGGTCATCGACGCCATGCGCACCATCGCCAGGCGGGTGCACGCGTCGGGCCGCCGGATCGTCGGCGCGACGGTCCTGCCGATGTGCAACGCGGCCGGCGGCCCCAAGGAACAGGCGCGGCTCGCGGTGAACGAGTGGATCCGCACGTCGGGGACGTTCGACTCGGTGCTCGACTTCGACGCCGTGCTGCGCGACCCGGCCGACCCGACGGTGATCCGCGCGGACTGGCGCTCCGACTGCTACCACCCGAACGCGGCAGGCGACCGCGTCCTGGGCGATTCGATCGACCTGAAGGTGTTCGCCCGCTGAACGCCGGCCGTCAGGCGGTGCCGGACTGCACGGGACGCGGCTCGGCCGGCGGCTGCGGCTGCCGCCGGCCATCCGGCGCCGGGGCGGGCCGTGTGTCGCGGGCCCGCGCCCGGCGGCGGCCGATGACGGTGACGATCAGGTGGTCGATGGGTGACATCGAGGCCTCCACGAGTTCGGTGGGCTCCCCGCGTTCCGGATTTCCCGCGCCGCCGAAATCCGAAACCGGCGGGGGCCCAGGTCAGCGGGCCGGGCCGTTGGTCGAACCGGTTCGACCAACGGCCGGCCCCGGTCACCCCTGGCGCCGGGCGCCCGTGCTCGACCGCAGGGAGATCGGCGGCTCCAGCAACGCGTTCCGCGGCTCCGCACCCGCGTCCGCGATCTGCGCCAGCAGCAGGTCCACTGCCAGCCTCCCCAGCTCCACCGCCGGGACGTCCGCCGCCGTCAGCGGGGGGTGGAAGTCCTCCGCCAGGCGCTCGGCGATCACGCCCGTCAGCGAAAAGTCGCGCGGCACCTCCAGGCCTGCCCGGTGCAGGGCGCGCTGCACGCCCGGCAACGCCGCCTCGTTGATCGTCACCGCCGCCGTCACCGAAGGCCACTGCGTCCGGATCTGCTCGAAGCACGCCAGGCCCGCCGCCGCGTCGTCCGCGCAGCACACCGTCCGGGCCGTCAGGCCGCGGGCCTCCGTGGCGTCGAGGAAGCCGGTGGCCGACCGGAGGGCCGGGCCGTAGCCCGCCGCCACCAGCTCGGCCGAACGGTTGATCAGCACCACCTCTTCGTGGCCGAGGTCCGCCAGGTGGTGGACGCAGCGCGTGATCAACGCCCCGTAGTCGACGTCGACCCACCAGGACGCGCCCGGGTGCTCCACGTGGCCGATCGTCACGAACGGGAGGCTCGCCTGGCTCAGCCGCTCGACGCGGGGGTCCTCGAGCAGGATCTCCATCAGGATCACCCCGTCCACCCGCCGCCCGGTCACGATGCGCTCGAACGACCGGTCGTGGTCGCCGCCGCTGGGAGACAGCAGGACGTCGAGGTCGTGGGCCGCCGCCGCGTCGACCACGCTGCCGACGAAGCCCAGCTGGACGTCCGTCAGGCGGCGGCTGGCCGGCGGGACGACCAGGCCCAGCGTGCGCGTGCGGCCCTCGGCGAGGGCTCGGGCACTGGCGTTGGGCCGGTAGCCGAGCTCGCTGATCACGTCGTTGATGCGCTGCACGGTGGCCGCCGACACCGGGCGCTTGCCGCTCAGCGCGTACGACACCGTGCTGCGCGAAACCCCGGCGCGGCGCGCGATCTCCCCGATGTTCATGCCACTCCTGACCCCGGTGCTTGAGAACCGGTTCGATCGTAGTACACGCAGTATTGCGCAGGAGTGCCTTCGCGGTTTACGGTGACGCCGCTCGCCCGCATCGAACCGGTTCGATGATCTCGGGCCCGTCGTCGCCGATGCCGACCGGAAGGACCTCCCATGAAGCGTCACCCCCTCGTCCGGCTGCTGGCGGTGGCCGTCGCCGCGACGACGCTGGCCGCCTGCTCCTCCGGGACGGCGCCCGGCGCGGCCGGCGGCACCTTCACCGTCTGGGACCCGTACCCGCAGTTCGACGCGAGCTCCGCGTGGGCGAAGGTCGTCGACAAGTGCGGTGCCGACGCCGGGGTCAAGATCGCGCGGCAGGCGTTCGACACGACCGACCTCACGAACAAGGTGCTGCTCGCCGCCCAGCAGAACACCGCGCCGAACGTCCTCGTCGTCGACAACCCCGTCGTCTCCACCCTCGCCGAGGGCGGGGTGCTGAAGTCCAATGCGGACACCGGGCTCGACGCCACGCAGGTCGCGCCCAACCTGCTCGCCGCCGGCGACGTCAAGGGCCAGGCCTACGGCGTGCCGATCGGGGCGAACACGCTCGCCCTCTACTACAACAAGGCCGTGCTGACCGCGGCCGGCGTCGACCCGGCATCGGTGAAGGACTGGGCGACTCTCGACGCGGCGCTGGCCAAGGTGCACGCCGCGGGCAAGAAGGGCATCACGTTCTCCGCCATCGGCACCGAGGAAGGCAGCTTCCAGTTCCTGCCGTGGTTCTGGGGCTCGGGCGCGAACCTGACCGACCTGGCCTCGGCCGACGCCGTCGCCGCGCTCGCGCAGTGGAAGTCGTGGCTGGACAAGGGCTACGCCCCCAACTCGGTGATCGGCAACACGCAGACCACCAGCTGGCAGGAGTTCGCGACGGGCGAGTACGCCTTCGCCGAGAACGGCACCTGGCAGCTCCAGAAGGCGAAGACGGCCGGCTTCGACTACGGCGTGCTGGCGATCCCGGCGCGCACCGGGGGACCGGCCCCGGCGCCGACCGGTGGCGAGTTCGTCACGGTGCCCGCCCAGAGCAGCCCGGACGCCGAGAAGACCGCGGGCCGGATCGCCTCCTGCCTGACCAGCCCGGCGAACGTGCTCGACTCCGACACCGCACTGACCTACGTCTCCGCCGTGCCGTCCGTGCAGGAGAAGCAGGTTGCCGCGCAGCCGGACCTGAAGGTGTGGGTCGACGCGGTCAAGGTCGCGAAGGGCCGCACCGGCGACAACCTCGGCACCCGGTACCCGCGGATCTCCGAACCGCTCTGGGGCGCCGTGCAGGCCGCGCTCACCGGAGCGAAGGCGCCGGACGCCGCGCTCGCGGCCGCGCAGGCGACCGCCGCGTCGGCGAAGTAGGCACCGCTCGTGCTGGACACCCGTCAGCCGGTCACCGCCCGTCCGGCCGCGCGAGCGCCCGGGCGGGCCGGGCGGCGCCGCCGTCAGCAGCTCCTCGCGTGGGCGTTCCTCGCGCCGCTCGTCGCCTACCTCCTGCTGTGCTACGGCTATCCGCTGCTCACGAACATCGACCTCAGCCTGCGCAACTACACCGTCCGCACCTTCGTGCACGGCGGGGCGCCGCTCGTCTGGTTCGACAACTACGCAGCCGTCTTCACCGATCCGACGTTCCGCACGGCGCTGCTCAACACGGTCGTCTTCACCGCCGCGTCGCTGCTCTTCCAGTACGGCATCGGCCTGGCGATGGCGGTGTTCTTCGCCCGGCACTTCCGCCTGGGCCCGACGCTGCGGGCGCTGTTCCTCGTGCCCTGGCTGCTGCCGCTGATCGTCTCGGGGTCGACGTGGGCGTGGCTGCTCAACAGCGAATCCGGCGTGGTCAACGCCGTGCTGGGCTGGTTCGGCGCCGGCCGGATCGACTGGCTGACGTCGCCGTCGTGGTCCCTGGTCTCGGTGATCGTCGCCAACATCTGGATCGGCGTGCCGTTCAACCTCGTCGTGCTGCACAGCGGCCTGCAGAACATCCCGGCCGAGGTCTACGAGGCGGCCTCGCTCGACGGCGCCGGCGCGTGGCAGCGCTTCCGCCACGTCACCTTCCCGCTGCTGCGGCCGGTTTCGGCGATCACCCTGCTGCTGGGGCTGGTCTACACGCTGAAGGTGTTCGACGTCATCTGGATCATGACCAAGGGCGGGCCCGGCGGGTCGTCGAGCACCCTGGCCACCTGGTCCTACCAGCTCGGGTTCGGCAGCCTGCTGCCGCGGTTCGGGCCCAGCGCGGCCGTCGGCAACGTGCTCATCCTGCTGGCACTGGTCGCCGGGCTGCTCTACATCCGCGCGCAGCGCAGGCAGGAGGCAGGGTGATCGGGCGCAGTGTGATCCGCCGCCGCTGGCGCACCGCGGTGGGGCTGGTCCTCACCGCCGTGATGCTGTTCCCCGTCTACTGGATGGTCAACGTGTCGCTGACGCCGGCCGGGCGGATGCGCAAGTCGCCGCCCGACTGGTTCCCGGCCGCGCCGACGTTCGAGGGCTACGAGCGGGTGCTGCGCGAACAGCTCCCGTACTTCGCCACCAGCATGTTCGTCGCGCTCGGCACGGTGGCCCTGACGCTGGCACTGGCCGCGCCGTCGGCGTACGCGCTGGCCAAGCTGCGCCCGCGCGGCGGCCGGGCGCTGGGGTTCGTGCTGCTGGTCGCCCAGATGATCCCCGGCATCATCATGGCGCTGGGCTTCTACGGCATCTACGTCTCGCTCGGCATCACCAACACCGCATGGGGACTGGTCCTCGCCGACTCGACGATCGCGGTGCCGTTCGCCGTGCTCATCCTCACCTCGTTCATGGCTTCGGTGCCGGACGAACTCCTCCAGGCGGCCACGATCGACGGCGCGGGCGCGATCCGCGCGTTCTGGTCGGTGGTGCTGCCCGCCAGCCGCAACGGTGTCGTGACCGCGGGCCTGTTCTCGTTCCTGTGGGCCTGGTCGGACTTCGTCTTCGCGGCGACGCTCGACGGCGGCGGCTCGATGCGGCCGCTGACCCTGGGCATCTACCGCTACATCGGCAACAACAACCAGGAGTGGAACTCCATCATGGCGACGGCCGTGGTCGCCTCGGTGCCCGCCGCCGTGCTCCTGGTGCTGGCGCAGCGCTTCGTCGCCGCCGGCGTGACCGCGGGCGCCGTCAAGGACTGAGCCCCCCTTCGGAAAGGACGACCTCTGTGCCCACGGGCGAATTCTCGCTGCGGGAAATCCCGTTCAGCCACCCGGGATCCTGGTTCGACGTCTCCCCGGTGGTGGCCGAAGCCACCTACGCCGACGACCTCCACCTGGTGTCCCACCGCCACGGCATGCACGCTGTCCTGGCCCTGGTTCCGGAAAGCGGCGGAGAGCGCGCGGCGGTGGTGTCCGGCGCCACGCCGTCGGAACTGACCTGGGGCACCGGCGCCCGGCGGATCACCGCGGCGTACGCGGCACCGGAGACGCTCAGGATCGCCGGCCAGGGTCTCGACCTGCGGATCCGCGCGGCGGAGCCGACGCTGACCCCGTTCACCGGCACGTACTTCTTCACCGACCCGATCGACGGTTCGGCCGTCTTCACCTCCTACGAAACCGGCTGCCGCTACCGGGTGACCGTCCTTTCCGGACACTCGCGGCACGTCGGCGCCGAAGCACTCGGTACGGCCGAGCGCGCCGTCGTCGTCGGCGGGGACGCCTGGGAGGTGGCGATCGAGGAGCTCCCCGGAACCCGCGAGCCGTACGCGGCGGCGTCGGCCTTCGACGACGTGGTCGCCGCGGCCCGGACCGAGTTCGCCGCGTTCGCCGACGCCGTGGCGCCGTGGCGCAGCGAGCGCACGCCGGCCGCCGAGCTCGCCTGTTACGTCCTCTGGTCGGCCATCGTGGCGCCCGCCGGGTTCGTCGGCCGTCCGGCCGTGCTGATGTCGAAGCACTGGATGGACAAGGTGTGGAGCTGGGACCACTGCTTCACCGCGCTCGCGCTCGCCGGCGGACGGCCCGAGCTGGCCTGGCACCAGTTCCAGGTCGTCTTCGACCACCAGGACGACCGCGGCGCGCTGCCCGACTCGATCACCCACGCCGAGGTGCTGCGCAACTTCGTCAAGCCGCCCGTCCACGGCTGGGCGCTGAGCAGGCTGCGCGGCCGCCTGCCCGGCGGCCTGCCCGAACCCGGGCTCGCCTACCGGCAGCTGACGGCGTGGACGACGTACTGGCTCGAGCACCGCCGGGTGCCCGGCAGCCCGTTCGCCCACTACGAACACGGCAACGACAGCGGCTGGGACAACGCGACGCCGTTCGCGCAGCGGCGGCTCGTCCAGACTCCCGACCTGGCCGCCTTCCTGGTGCTGCAGCTGAAGGAACTCGCCGTGCTGGCCGGCGGGCAGGGCGACGCCGGCGCCGCCGCGCGGTGGGCGGCCGAAGCGGACAGCATGCAGGCGGCCCTGCTGGACGAGCTGTGGGACGGCACGAAGTTCGTCAGCCGCTCGGCCACGACCGGGGCCGTGCAGTCCGGCGCGAGCCTGCTCGAGCTGATGCCGATCGTGCTCGGCGAACACCTGCCGGCGGACGTCCGGGACAAGGTCGTCGCCGGGCTCGAGACGCACCTGACGGACATCGGGTTGGCAACCGAGCGGCCGGAGTCGGCGTTCTACGAAGCCGACGGCTACTGGCGCGGGCCGGTGTGGGCGCCGGTCACCGTGCTGGTCGAAGACGGCCTTCGCCGGGCCGGCGCGACGGACCTCGCCGACCGCGTCAGCGCCCGGTTCCGTGCGGTGTGCGAAAAGTCCGGTTTCGCCGAGAACTTCGACGCGTTGACCGGCGACGGCCTGCGCGACCGCGCCTACACGTGGACGGCTGCCGCGTACCTCCTGCTCGCCGCGGAGGCCGAAGCGCGCTCGGAGCCGTGAGCCCGGAACTGTCGAAACGCATCGACAATGCCGCATTGCGCGGGCTCGCCCGGTGGTGTGCGAAAACGCTTCCCGATTCGACGAAATCGAAACCGTCGGCCAGATCGAATTCATCGAAGTATTGTGGTTCGCGCTCCGATCGATGCTGGTCGAATGCGGGTAAATCACACACCGTATCTTGACCGGTGCGGAATCATCCTGCGATAGTCGTCCCACTCCCGTTTCTGCCGCACCGGCGGCGAATAACCCGTCGAAACGATTCGACACCGAGTCAACCGGGAAAGGACGAACCCATGCACAACGTTGTGCGTTCCCTGCTCGTCTCGCTGACCGCGGCCGCCGTGGTGGCGGCCGGCTTCGGCCAGGTGGCCGAAGCTGCCACCTGGTCGTCGTCGGACAAATGGGGGACCTGGTCCAACGGCGGGTACACCGTCCGCAACGACGTCTGGGGCAGCGGCGCCGGCCCGCAGTCGATCTGGGCGAACTCCTACAGCAACTGGGGCGTGTGGGCGGACCACCCGAACACCGGCGGGATCAAGTCGTACCCGCACTCGGCGAAGAACGTCGGCCGCACGCTCAGTTCGCTGCGGCAGGTGTCCAGCAGCTTCAACGTGAGCCGCCCGGGCAGCGGCGCCTACGAGACGGCCTATGACATCTGGGCGAACAACAACGCCTACGAAATCATGTTGTGGGTCAACAAGCAGGGCGCGGTCGGCCCGCTGGGCACCAAGCAGACGACGGCGAGCGTCGGCGGGCACACCTGGGACGTCTACAAGGGATCGAACGGTTCGAACGCGGTGTTCTCCTTCCTGCGCACCTCGAACACCAACGCCGGCACGGTCGACATCCTCGCGGTCATGAACTGGATCAAGGCCCGCGGCTGGTTCGGCGACGTGACCCTCGGCGAGGTGCAGTTCGGCTTCGAAATCACGTCGTCTTCGGGCGGGCTGAACTTCACGTCCAACAGTTACTCCGTCACCTCGTCCTGATCGGCGCCGCACCCGGCCTCCCCCGCTCCTCGTCCCAGCCGACCGCGGCGAGGAGCGGGGGACACCACCCGGATTTTCCGGATTCGCCCGCCACGACCGATTTCTTTCCCGTGTTCGTGGGGAAAATCCCTGAGTGCGGGTTCCGCGCCCGGTCACGGCTCCCTGGTGGCCGGGTGACGATGCCACGATCACCCCCCGGCGGGCGAGGGCCGAGCCCGGGTGAGGAGTGGCGATGAGTGTCATGGACGTGGACACGCCGGGGGAGACCCGAGCCGATGAGCCGCTGCGCGCGCTGCTCCGGGAGGTCGCGAACGGGCCGGCCGCGGGCCGCGAGCGGCGGATCCGCGAGGCGGCGAGGCGGGCCGCGAAGGCCGGTGTCCCCGAAGGTGTGCTGACGTCCGCGGCCGGCCGCCTGGCCGAGGCGACCGGCGGCCCGCGGGCGTCGGCGAACCTGGTGCGCCTGGTGCTCGCCGGCTACCGGGCCGCGGTGCCGACGCGGCTGGAGCTGCTGCTCGACGGCCCGCCCGAACACCTGACCGCCCAGATCTACACCGTCGTCGTGGTCCGGGTCGTGCGCACGGACCGCACCGCGGCCCTGATCGCCGGCCTCGACGGCCGCCCGGCGGCCGGCCACGAGCTGGTCGCCGGCCGGCTGCGCGACGACGCCGTGTTCCTGCTCCCCGGCAGCGGGGGAGCGCAGGCCGCGGCCCGGTTCGTCGCGGACGTCGAGCTCCGGCTGGGCCGGCCGGTGCACGCCGCGTTCGCCGGTGCCGGCCGGGAAGCCCTCCGGGCAGGCCACCGCGAGGCGGCGGACGTGCTCGACCTGGCGCTCGCCACGGGATGTCCTCCCGGCCTGCGCCGCGTGGACGACTTCCTCGTGGAGTACGCGGCCATGCGCGACCCGCTGGTGGCCGCGAAGCTGGTGGCGGTCGTGCGCCCGCTCCTGGGCAGCGACCGGCTGTTCGAGACGCTGCGGGCGTTCGTGCGCTGCGGCCACAACCGCGGGCGCACCGCCCGCGAACTGGGCGTGCACCGGACCACTGTGGACTACCGGATCCGCCGCATCGAGGAGATCACCGGCCACGACCCGGTGCACGGCCGGGGCAGCCAGGTGCTGGGCGTCGCCGCGACGCTGTTCGTGCTGCAGGAGGCCCGGCGCGGGGTAAGCGGGTGATGCCGGTTCCGCTTTGTGCGGAACGCGGCCGGGCCCGGCCGGACCCTATGCTGTGCGGTGATCGTCGGTTCGCACCTTGCGAAGCGAGTCGAGCCGGTGCGTGACCGAGGAGAAGGCGGATCGATGGAACCGGGTGACGTGGCGCGGAAAGCACTGGCTTGCGTGCGGATCTTCAACGGCGCGGTCGGGTTGCTCGCGCCCGCCCGGATGGCGGCGAGCCTGGGGAGCGCGCCGGGGGAGGACCGGCGGTTCGGCTACCCCGCGCGCATGTTCGGCATTCGCACCCTGGTCCTCGGCGCGGATCTGCTGCTGCTGAAGGCGGACGACCCGGGGGCCCGGCGAATCCTGCGGCAGGCGGTGCTGATCCACGCGACGGACACCGCGGCCGCCGCCTACGCCGGTGCGCGCGGAGAGCTGCCGGGCAAGGCGGCGAAGCTCACTGTCGCCATCTCCGCCGTCAACACCGTGCTGGCGGTGGTTTCGCTGGCGACCGCGAAGCCGCGCGGCTGACGCGGCTTCAGCCGCCGGCGCGCAGGGCGTCGACGATCAGGTCGAGCATCCGGCGGGGCCGCTCGGGGTCGCGCTCCTCCGAAGAGGGCACTGAGGGCACCGTGGACAGGAACACGCCGAGCAGGAGCAGCGTGACGTCCTCCGGGTCGGCGTCGGCGCGCAGGGTGCCCGCTTTCGCGCCCGCGTCGAGGATCGTCCCGATCGCGGCGACGATGCGCTGCCGGGTCGCCGGTGTCGCGATGCGGCCCGACGCGACGCTCGCGCGGAGGACGTCGGCCATCCCGCGCTTGGTCGCCACGAAGGCCGCGTAGCGGTCCATCCACGCGCGGAGGGCCTCTTCCGGCGCGAGGGTTTCGAGCAGGACCGGCGCGCTGGCGGTGACGTCGTCGAGTTCGGCGGCGTAGACGGCTTCGACGAGGGCCTCGCGGGTCGGGAAGTGCCGGTACAACGTCCCGATCCCGACGCCGGCCTCGCGGGCGACGGCTTCGAGCGCGACGGTGCCGTCATCGGCGGCGGCGAAGGCGGCGCGCGCGACTTCGACGAGTTTGTCCCGGTTGCGGCGCGCGTCGGAGCGCACCGGCCGGGCGGGGTCAGGAGAAGGCAAAGCGGAGGCACCTCCGGTTGTGCTACGGTCGAGGCGAAGCGGATGCTCCTCCGCTTCGTCATCACGGCCATCATCGCACGAGGACGGGGTCCCCCATGCCTTCTCCCGCCACCGGTCCGCTCGCCGGCCGCACCGTCTCCCGCATCGGCTACGGGGCGATGCAGCTCGAACGCCTGCACGACGACCCCGCGGCGGCCGTCGCCCTGCTGCGCCGCGCGGTCGAGCCCGGCGTCGGCCACGTCGACACGGCCCAGTTCTACGGCGACGGCTTCGTCAACGGCGTCATCCGCGAGGCCTTCGGATCCGCCGACGTCCTGATCGCCACCAAGGTCGGCGCCGTCCCCGACCCCGGCGGGCCGTTCCCGCTCCGCCTGGCGCAGCGACCGGAACAGCTGCGCGCCGGCGTCGAGGACAACCTCCGGGCGCTCGGGCTCGACCGGCTCCCGCTGGTGAACCTGCGCCGGGCGGACCGGCGGCCCGGCCTGCTCGCCGAGGGGGACCAGCGCGTCGACCTCGACGACCAGCTGGCGGTGCTCACGGCCCTGCGTGACGAGGGGAAGATCGGCGCGCTCGGGCTCAGCGCCGTCACGCTGGACGTCCTGCGCCGGGCGCTTCCGGCGGGGATCGCCTGCGTGCAGAACGCCTACAGCCTCGTCGGCCGCGACGACGAGGAGATGGTGGAGCTGTGTGTCGCGGAAGGCATCGCGTGGGTGCCGTTCTTCCCACTGGGCGGCGCGTTCCCCGGGCTGCCGAAGGTGACCGACGAGCCCGCCGTGCTGGCGGCCGCACGGGCGCTGGGCCGGACGCCGGCGCAGGTCGGGCTGGCCTGGCTGCTGCACCGGGCCCCGAACGTGCACCTCATCCCGGGGACCGCGAGCGTGGCGCACCTGGAGGCCAACCTGGCCGCGGCGGACATCGCGTTCGACGCCGCGACGCTGGCCGCGCTGGACGCGATTCCGGCTCGGCCGGTGGAGGGCATCCTGGGGTGACAACGTGGCCGGACGGTGGCCGACCGACTGGATCACGACACCCGGCGTACGTTGGCAGCATGTACACGGTTGCGGTGCTGGCCCTCGACGACGTCATCGCGTTCGACCTGGCCACCCCGGTCGAAACGCTCGGGCGGGCCCGGCTGCCGGACGGCCGCGGGGGCTACCGGATCGTCGTCGCGGGGCCCGATCCGGTGGTCGGAGCCGGTCCCGTGCGGCTGCAGGTCGACACCCGGCTCGACGAGGTGGCGCACGCCGACCTCGTGGTCGTCCCCGGGCGGAACGCCCCCCACCGGCCGGTCCCGGACGGCGTGGCGGAGTTCCTGCGGGCCGCGGTGGCGCGGGGGACGCGGGTCGCGTCGATCTGCGTCGGCGCGTTCACCCTCGCCGCGGCCGGGCTGCTCGACGGGCGGCGAGCCACCACGCACTGGCTCGCCACCGACGAGCTGGCCCGGCGGTTCCCGGCCGTCGAGGTCGACCCGGACGCGCTCTACGTCGACAATGGCCAGATCCTGACGTCCGCCGGCGCGTCGGCCGGGTTGGACATGTGCCTGCACATCGTGGAGCGCGACTACGGCGCCGCGGTCGCCGCCGATGCCGCGCGCCTGGCCGTGGCGCCGCTGCAGCGCACCGGTGGGCAGGGCCAGTACATCCTCCGCAACCGCCCGACGTACCAGACCGCGACGCTGGAGAAGGCGCTGCGGTGGATCGAGGAGAACGCCCACCGCCCGCTCACCCTGGCCGAAATCGCCGACGCGGCGGGCATGAGCCCCCGGACGCTGACGCGGCACTTCCACGCCGAGACCGGGCAGAGCCCGATCCAGTGGCTGACCGGGGTGCGCATCCGGCACGCCCAGGAGCTGCTGGAGCTGACCGACCACACGATCGACCGCATCGCCGGCCAGGTCGGCTTCCCGTCGCCCAGCAACTTCCGCGTGCAGTTCGCCCAGACCGTGCGGGTCAGCCCGAGTGCGTACCGGAAGACGTTCCGGCGGGAACGTCGATGATCCAGGTGACGCCGAAGCGGTCGGTCACCATCCCGAACGCCGGCGCCCACGGGACCGGGCCGAACTCCTCGATGACGGTCCCGCCGTCGGCGAGTCCTTTCCACACCGGGGAGACGTCCTCGACGGTCGTCCCGCGGACGGACAGGAAGAACCGCTCCTCGGTGATCGTCGTGCCGTTCTCGCGGCGGGTGGTGGGTGCGGCCGGCGCCGGCCCGGAGGTGCCCGGGACGTCGTAGGCCATGACGACGAAGCCGTTGTCCGCGGTGACCTGGCCGAACACCACCTTGCCCGCGTCCGGCAGCCCGGCGGGCATCCCGAAGTCGCCGTAGGTGACGATCGTGGCCCGGCCGCCGAAGACCGACGCGTAGAACTCGAGGGCCGCGCGGGCCTGTCCGGTGAAGTTGAGGTGGGCGGCAGCGGTGAGCGACATGCTTGGTCCTTTTCTCGGGGTGCTCCGACGAGAGCCAGCTTGTCCGCAGTAGCGGTCAGGGAACGTCCGCTTCTCGTGGCAGCATGCAAGTCATGCCGGTCGCTTCCTCGACGGCGACCTCGGGTCGCCTGCTCTCGCTGCTGTCCCTGCTGCAGGTGCGCCGGGACTGGCCGGGCGCGCTGCTGGCCGGCCGGCTCGGTGTCAGCGAGCGGACCGTGCGCCGCGACGTCGACCGGCTGCGTGAGCTCGGGTATTCCATCCAGGCGGTCAAAGGCCCCGAGGGCGGCTACCGGCTCGAACCCGGGATCAAGCTGCCGCCGCTGCTGTTCGACGAAGAGCAGGCGGTCGCGCTCGCCGTGGCGCTGCGGAGCGCCGCCGGGACCGGCGCGGGCATCGAAGAGGCCGCCGTGCGGGCGCTGGACACGGTGCGGCAGGTGCTGCCCACGCGGCTGCGGCAGCGCGTCGACGTGCTGGAGATCGCCGCGGCCGGTGGCACCCCCGTCCAGGTGGACCCGGAAATCCTGCTCGCGCTGAGCGCGGCGATCCGGGCCACCGAGGAGGTGCGGTTCGACTACGCGGCACCGTCGCGGCCGGCGGACGCCGAGCCGCGGCGCCTGCAGCCGCACCACCTCCTCGTCCGAAGTGGACGGTGGTACCTCGTCGGGTGGGAGGCCCGCCGGCCGGACTGGCGGACCTACCGCGTCGACCGGATGACGCTGCGGGTGCCGAACGGCCCGCGGTTCACCCCGCGCGAGGTGCCGGGTGGTGACGTGGCGGCGTTCCTTTCGGCGCGGTTCAAGGGTTCCGAGACCGACACCTGGCCGTGCCGGGGCGAGGTGATCCTCGGCTTACCGGTGACCGACGTGGCGCCGTTCGCCGGTGACGGCGTCGCCGAGGAAGCCACGCCCGGCAAGACCCGGCTGCGGACCGGATCCTGGTCGTGGGCGGCGCTCGCCGCCGGCCTGCTGCGGTTCGACTGCGAGATCGACGTCATGGGCCCACCGGAACTGCGGGCGGCCTTCGCCGAGCTGGCGGGGCGGGCCACCCGGGCGGCGGACGGCGGCGGTGCGCCGGCGGCGAAGAGCCGGCCGAAGATCCTCGACGCCGAGGCTGCTCGGTGAACGTCGGGATGCCGGGGACCTCCGGCGCTCGAACCCCCGGGTCGCCGAGGTGGCGGCCGTCGTTGTCGGCCGGCAGCACGATTCCGTGGGCCTGCAACGTGTCCAGCGCGTACTCGGCTTCCGCGAGCGCACCGTCCACATCGGGCAGGGTGCGCGGGGTGTCGACGCGGTGGGCGCGGCTCATGCCCGCTCCTCGACGGGGGCGGTCAATGCGGCGAACAACCGGGGGAGCACTTCGGTGAGGTACGGGCTGTCGGCGGTGTCCGTCAGTTCGTCGAGGATCGCCCGCTCCAGCATGGTTTCGTAGAGCGCGATGAGCGTGATGACGGCGTCGCGCGGCTCGACGGTCAGCCGCATCCGGAGCCGGTCCAGCAGGAGGGGCAGGATCGCGGCGAGCGCGTCGTGGAACTCGCGCTCGGCCGCCGCGGTCGAGGCCCGCAGTTCCGGCTGCCGCAACGCCTGCGCGCGGAACTCGGCGTTGAGCAGGTACCACGTCTCGTCCGCGGCCGGCGACTCGACGAACAGCGTGCCCGCTTGGCGCAGGACCTGCGTGACGGCTTCGGGATCGCCGGGATCGACCCCGGCGACGGCCGCCTCGACCGCGGCCCGCAGCCGGTCGGCGCGCTCGGCCATCTGCGTCCGGTAGACGGCCAGGAACAGCTCTTCCTTGCTGGCGAAGTTCGAGTAGAACGCCCCGCGGGTGAACCCCGCACGCTCGCAGATCAGCTCGACCGGCGCGTCGCGGATGCCCAGTTCGGCGAAGACGTCGTAGGCGGCCGCCACCACCCGGCGCTGCGTCTCGGCGCGCCGCCGCGTCACCGGTCTGCTGGTCATGCCGCCCCCTCGCCGTAGTTGAGATCACCCGTTCGGGGTCTTGATGCGCTGTGCATCGGATACACCGTGCATTACGATACACGATGTATCCAACGCGAGGGAGTCCCGCTGTGTCGTCGTTCCTCTACCGGCTCGGCCGGGCCGCCGCCCGGGCCCGGGTGCTGGTCCTGGCGCTGTGGGTGGTCGTGCTGGCCGCCGCCGGCGGCGCGGCCCTGCTGGCGAACCAGGGCACCGACGACACCTTCGCCATCCCCGGCTCGGAGTCCCAGGACGCCCTCGACCACCTCAAGCGGGTGTTCCCCGAAGTCAGCGGCACGTCGGCGCAGCTGGTGCTCGTCGTGCCGGAAGGCCACAAGGCCGACACGCCCGCGGTCCGGGCCGCCGTCGGCCAGGCGGTGACGCGGCTGGGCAAGCTCGACCAGGTCGCCACGGTGGTGAACCCCTTCGACGGCAACGTCCGGGGCGCGGTGTCCGCGGACGGCCGGGCCGCACTGGTCGCCGTGCCGCTGAAAGTGCAGCTGACCGCGGTCACCCCGGCCACCAAGGCGCAGCTGACGGCCATCGGGCACGACCTGCAGACCGCCGTGGGCGGCGGTGCGAGCGTCCACGCCGGCGGCGACGCGCTGTCGAACCGCGTGCCGAAGCTCAGCCCCACCGAAGGCATCGGCCTGGTGATCGCGCTGCTGGTGCTGGTGCTGATGTTCCGCTCGCTGATCGCCGCGGTGATGCCGCTGGTGACCGCGATCCTCGGCGTCGGCGTCTCGATGGGCCTGATCTACCTGGCCACGCTCGTCACGCCGATCTCCTCCACCGCGCCCATGCTCGCGGTGATGATCGGGCTCGCCGTCGGCATCGACTACGCCCTGTTCCTGTTGTCACGCCACCGCGACCAGCTCGCCGACGGCCTCGACGTCGAGGAGTCCGTCGCGCGGGCCACCGCGACCGCGGGCTCGGCGGTCATCTTCGCCGGGCTCACCGTCGTCATCGCGCTGCTCGGGCTGGCGGTCGCCGGGATCCCGTTCCTGACCACCATGGGGGTCGCGGCCGCACTCGGCGTCGCGCTGGCGGTCGGCGTCGCCGTCACGCTGGTCCCGGCGCTGCTGTCGTTCGCCGGCACCCGGCTGCGGCCGCGCGCCCCGCGCAAGCGGCGGCGGACCCCGCGGCGGGCCAAGCCGCCGGTCGCCCGCTGGTGGGTCCGCACGGCCACGAAGGCGCCGCTGGTCACCGTCATCGTGATCGTCGCCGGCCTCGCCGTCTGCGCGGTTCCGGCCCTCGGCTTGCGGCTCGCCCTGCCGGACAACGGCGCCGAGGAGCACGGCAGCCCCGCCCGCGACACCTACGACGTCGTCGCCGAGCACTTCGGCCCCGGCTACAACGGCCCGCTGATCGTCACCGCCGACATCATCACCAGCACCGACCCGGTCGGGCTGGTGAACAGGATCGCCGGCGAGCTCCGGCAGCTGCCCGGCGTCGCCTCGGTGCCGCTGGCCACGCCGAACCCCAAGGGCGACACCGGGATCATCCAGGTCGTCCCCACCACCGCGCCCGACTCGGCCGAGACCGGCGAGCTGGTGTCCCGGCTGCGCGGGCAGGAACAGCACTTCCTCGACGCCTACGGCACGCGGACCGCCGTCACCGGCATCACCGCGGTCGGCATCGACGTCTCGGCGCAGCTCGGCAGCGCCCTGCTGCCCTTCGGCGTCCTCGTCGTCGGGCTGTCGCTGGTGCTGCTGGCGATGGTGTTCCGCTCGATCTGGGTGCCGGTCAAGGCGACCGCCGGGTACCTGCTGTCGGTCGGCGCCGCCTTCGGGGCGACGTCGTTCGTGTTCGTGCAGGGACACGGGGCGGGCGCGCTGAACGTGACCCACACGGGCAGCGTGATCAGCTTCCTGCCGATCATCCTGATGGGTGTCCTCTTCGGACTCGCGATGGACTACGAAGTCTTCCTGGTGTCCCGCATCCGCGAGGACTACGTGCACGGCGGCGACCCGCACCACGCCATCGAATCGGGGTTCGTCTCGGCGTCCCGGGTCGTCGTGGCCGCCGCGGTGATCATGTTCGCCGTCTTCGCGGCGTTCGTGCCCGAGGGCAGCGCCACCATCAAGCCCATCGCGTTCAGCCTCGCCGTCGGCGTGTTCGTCGACGCGTTCGTCGTCCGGATGACGCTGGTCCCGGCGGTGCTCGCGCTGCTCGGCCGCCGTGCCTGGGGCCTGCCGCCGTGGCTGGACCGGCGGCTGCCGGTGTTCGACGCCGAAGGCGACGCGCTGGTGCACGAACTGCGGCTGGCGGACTGGCCCGGCACCGACGAGGCGATCAGCGCCCGCGACCTGCGCCTGGAAGACGACCGCGGCCGGCCGGTGTACGACGGCGTCGGCATCCACCTGCCCCGCGGCGGCACGCTGGTGCTGCACGGGGCCGGCGCCGGCGCGCTGCTGCACACCCTCGCCGGCCGCGTCACGAAGTTCACCGGCGACCTCAAGGTCCTCGGCCGGGTGCTGCCCCAGCACAGCCACGCCCTGCGCCGCGAAGTCGCCGTGATCCCGTGCCGCCGGGCGGCCGATCCGGGACGGCAGGTCGCCGAGGCCCTCGCCACGGACGCCGGGCTTATCGTGCTCGACGACGTCGACCTGGTGTTGCGCACCGACCTGCGCGACCACCTGCGCCGGCTGCTCGCCGAGCCGCGGAGCCGGTCCGGTGGTCCGGTGTCCTTTGTGGTCACCTGCCAGGATCCGGACCGCGTCGCCGACCTGGTCCCGGCCACCGCCGTGCACTTGCCCGTCCGCTCCGCCCAGTTCGCCGAGGTCCGCTGATGCTGAAGCCGTTCGCCGACTCCGCCCGTGCCCTGGCCACCGGGCCGCTCACCTGGCGCACCTGGGCCGGCCTGATCGCCGTCCCGCTCGTCATCTGCGGGCTGCTGACCTGGGCGTTCTGGAGCCCGGGGAGCGACCACGGGACCGCCACCGCCGCCGTGGTCAACCTCGACGAGCCGGTCACGGTGAACGGGCAGCTGCTCCCGCTCGGCCGCCAGCTGGCCGGCGACCTCACCCACAGCGCGGATTCGGCGTACCGGTGGGTGCTCACCGACGCCGGCGACGCCGCTTCGGGACTGGCCGACGGCAGCTACACCGCCGTCGTCACCATCCCGCGGGACTTCTCCGCGCACGCCACCTCCGCGGCCACGGCGAAACCCCTCGAAGCCACGCAGGCGCGGATCCAGGTCACCACGTCCGACGCCGCCGGCGTCGCCGATCCCGCGTTGGCCGGCTATCTGGCCGAAGCCACCCAGCGCACCCTGGACCGGCAGATCGTCGAGACCTACCTCGACCGGATCTACGTCGGGTTCACCACGCTGCACGAGCAGGTCGGCCAGGCCGCCGACGGGGCCGCGCAGCTCGCCGACGGCACCGCGCAGCTCGCGCCCGGCGCGAAGAAGCTCGCGGACGGGTCGGCCCAGCTGTCGGCCGCGGCGCAGCAGCTCGCGGCGGGGGCCGGCCGGCTGGCCGACGGCACCGGTCAGCTGGCCGCCGGATCCGGCCGGCTGGCTTCCGGGCTCACCCAGGCCCAGCGGGACACGGCGCAGCTGCCGGCCCTCACCCGGCAGCTCGCCAACGGCGCCGGCCAGGTCGCCGACGGCAACGAACAGCTCGCCGCCGCCGTCGTCCCGCTGGCGAACCGGATCATCGCGGCGATCGACGCCCTGCCCTCGGCGCGGGACGCCGCCGAGGAGTTCCGCCGGCTCGCCGGCCGGTGCAGCGGCACACCGCCCTTCTGCGACGACCTCCGGCAGGCGGCGGACCGCTTCGCCGCCGACGCCGGGAAGATCGACGGCGCCAAGGCCACGGTGCGCGCGAACGCCGTGCGGGTGCGCGATTCCGTGCAGGCCCTGGCCACCGGCGCCCGCCGGGTCGCCGACGGGAACGCCCAGCTCGCAAGCAAGTCCGGGGCGCTCGCGGCCGGCATCGCCGACGCCGCGGCCGGCGCCCGCCGGCTCGACTCCGGCGTCCGGCAGGCCGACACGGGGGCGCGCGCCCTCGCCACCGGGTCCGGGCAGCTCGCGGCCGGGGCGAAGGAGCTCGCGACCGGGGCGGGGCAGCTGAACGACGGCGCCGGGCGCGTGAACGACGGCGCCCACGAGCTGGCCACGCAGCTGGACAAGGGCCGGGACCAGGTGCCGAGCTACACCGACGCCGAGCGCGCGCACCTCAAGACCGTGGCGGCCGACCCGAGCACCGCGACGACGGCCGGCACCGCAACGGGGCCGCTGGCGCTGACGTTGTTCGCCGCGCTGGCGTTGTGGGCACTGGCGCTGGCGACCTACCTGGTGACGCAGGCGGTGCCGGCCGCGGTGCTCACCGCCCGCGAGCCGACCTGGCGGATCATCCTGCGCGCGGCACTCCCGGGCGCCGCGGCGGCGACGCTCGCCGCACTGGCCATCACGGCGGTGGCGGTGCCGGTGCTGAAGCCGGGCTTCGCGGGAAGCGTGGCATTCCTGGTGGTGGCCCTCCTGGCGGCCGCGGCGTTCGTCGCCCTCAACCAGGCGGCCACGGCCCTGTTCGGCCGAGCAGGCCGCCTGGCCTCCCTGGTCGTCCTGGTCCTGGCAACGGCGACAGGGGTGGTCTCGACGCTGCCGGGCCCCCTGGCGGCGGTGGCCGGGTATCTGCCGACCCACGGCGCGGTGATCGCCTTGCGCGCGGCGGCGACCGGCGGGGACGGCCTGGCGTCGGGGGTGGCCGAGCTGGCGGCCTGGCTGGTGGTGGGGATGGTGGCGTCGATCCTGGTGACGGATCGGCGGCGCTACCTGTCGGCGAAGCAGGTGCGGGTGAGCTTCGCCTGACCTGGCAGGCTCCGCGGTACGCCGCGAAGGAATCTGCCGTGAACCTTCCGGAGCCTGCGTCGACTGAACAGGTGAAGGAGGGCAGATGAGCGATGAGCTGCTGATCGTCCGGTGCCGGCTCGGGGAGCGGGACGCCTTTGCCGAGCTGGTGCGCGCCTGGCACGGGGCGGTCGAAGGCTATGTCCGGCGCATGCTCGGCGGTCCGGACGACGACGTCGTGCAGGAGGTGTGGCTGGCCGTCTTCCGTGGGCTGCCCAGGTTGCGGGAGCCCGGGCGGTTCGCGCCGTGGTTGTTCACCATCGCCCGCCGCGCGGTGATGAACCGGCTCCGGGACGCCTACGCCCGGCCGGAGCCCGAGCCGGCCGAGGAGCCGGCGGGCCCGGACGAGATCGGGCCGATCGCCGACCGGGAGGTGCTCGGCGCCGCGCTGGGTGCGCTTCCGGTCCGGGAACGCGAGGTGCTGCTGCTGTTCCACCTCCAGGACCTGCCGCTGGACGCGTGCGCCCAGGTCTGCGGGGTGCCGGTCGGCACGGTGAAGTCGCGGCTCGCCCGGGCCCGGCGGCTGTTGCGGGAGCAACTCGAGCGGAAGGAGTACGAGGTATGACGCCGGAAGAAGTGATCGCGCGGCTCGACGCGCCGTTGTCGTTGCGGCGGCGGGTGGGCTATGTGGGGCTCGCGCTGGCCGGGCTGACCGGCAGTGGCCTCATCGTGCTGCTCTGGGCGACCGAGCCGGGCCTTCCCCCGCGGACGAAGGTGGCCTTCGCCGTGCTCGTCGCGATCGGGCTGGCCTGGGCGGCGTTCGGCGGCTGGGCGGTGACGCGGCGGGCCCCGCTGTTCGCCCGCGACCGCGTCGTGGCCGGCTGGCTCGGCCTGGCCGCCTGGCTGCTGTTCACGACCGGCGCGGTGGTGATCACGACGCTGCGGCACCGCGTCGAGCCCACGCTGCTGCTCGCGGTGGTCGTCCTCGGCGGGGTGGCCGTGGTGCACCTGCGGACCGTCCGCCGCAGCCGGGCCGCCCTCCTCAAGCGGAAGGAGGAGCTGACGCGGGAGTGAACCGCTACCCGGCGGCCGGCAGGAAACCCACGGTCAGCAGCAGGTTCGCGTAGAGGCGGTCGTCACCGGTGGCGATGCACAGGGCCACCTCCGGCTCGCGGCACGTCCGGTAGAACTCGAGCCTTTCCATGGGCCGCAACGGAAGCCCCGGACCCAGCAGCCGCTCGTACCCGCGCCAGCACGCGGGCGGGGCGCCGTCGTCCGGCAGCATCGTCGTCACCGATTCGACCGGGACCGCGGTGAGCAGCGGTTCCAGGACGTCGTCGATCGTGACCAGGCCCGGCCGCAGGTTCAGGTGGATCAGCTCCGCCCCGGGCGCGACGTTGGTCGCGTGCGCGTAGTTGGCGTCGGCGAGCAGGATGCGGGAACCGTGGCCGGTCGCCGCGAGGGCGCGCAGCAGCGGCGGGTGGAGGAGCGGGTAACGCAGCATCGCGTGGCCTTTCAGTCCGGTTCGTGGTTGAGCGCGCCCGAGCGGAAGGCGGCGACGGTGGCCTCGGCGAACCCGGCGGCCCGGACGGCGTCGAGCAGCCGGGCGTCGTCGCGCACTTCGGTGGCCAGGGCGGTGTCGAGTTCGATCCGGGCGGTGCCGCCGAGGTCGCGGACCCGGACGTCGCGGCAGTGCAGGCCGCGGGCGGAGAGGGCCGCGCGGACCGCCGCTTCGGCCCGCTCCACCCGGGCCAGCGTGGCCGTCGTGATCGGGATGCCGTAGCGGACGCGGCTCGCCAGGCAGGGCGCGGCCGGTTTGTCCGCCCAGGTCAGGCCCCAGTGCCGGGCGATCGCGCGGACGTCCTCTTTGGACAGGCCGAGCGTCCGCAGCGGGGTGTGCACGCCGATTTCGTCGCCCGCGCGGATGCCCGGCCGGAACGGGTCGACGGCGTCGTCGGCGTTCGTTCCGGTGGCCAGCGCCGGGAAGCCGTGGCCGGCGGCCACCGCGGCGATCGTCGAGAGCACCGTGGTCTTGCAGAAGTAGCAGCGCCGCCGTCCGTTCGCGGCGTACCCCGGCTCGTCGAGTTCGCCGGTCGCCGGGGTGAGGTGCCGGACGCCGAGGTCCGCCGCGATCTTGCGGGCGTCCGCCAGTTCCACCGCGGCCAGGCTCGCGGAGTTCGCCGTCACCGCGAGCACGTCTGCCGGGCCGAGGGCGCGGACGGCGGCGGCGAGCACCAGCGCCGAATCGGCGCCGCCGGAGAACGCCACCGCGAGCCGGCCCAGGCCGGCGAGGTGCGTGACGAGCCGGGTGCCGTCCATCAGCGCCCCGCGGCGATCGTCGCGACGACCCGTGCCGGCAGCCCCAGTTCGCGCGCGGCGGCCACGACGTCGTCGTGCTCCGGCTTCGCGCCGTGCGGTCCGCGCTTGCGCCGCACCGGCAGCCCGAGGACGTCGACCGTTTCGGTGACCCGGTCGAGCGCGGTGCGGCGGACCGGGTACTCGCGCAGCCCGAGACTGCCGGTTTCGGCGAGCACCAGGTCACCGAGCCGGGCGGCGTGCGCCGGCTCGGCGAGCACGTGCAGGACGTGGGCGGGCCGGCCCTTCTTCATCGTCACCGGGCTGATCCACGCGTCGAGCGCGCCGGCGGACAGCAGCTCGCCGACGACGTGCCCGAGCACCTCGCCGGTGACGTCGTCGAGGTTCGTCTCCAGCACCACCAGCGTGCGGTGCCCGGCTTCCGCCGTGTCGCCGAGGTGCACGACGGCGATGTTCGGCCGGTCCGGCAGCGGCCGGGTGCCCGCGCCGTAGCCGGTGGCCAGCAGCCGGAACTCCGGCGGCGGCTCGAACCGGGCGCCGGTGGCCCGCAGCAGCGCGGCCGCGGTGGGGGTGACGGTCTCGCCGGTGAGGTCGCTCCCGGTCGTTCGCGCGCCCCGCAGCAACGCCGCGGTCGCGGGGGCGGGGCAGGGGAGGAGGCCGTGCGCGGTGCGGACCGTGCCGGTGCCCAGCGGCAGCGCGCCACAGTACACAGTGGACACGTCGAGGGCGTCGAGTGCGGCGCAGACGCCGATGACGTCGACGAGCGTGTCGTGCCCGCCGAGTTCGTGGAGGTGCACGTGCTCGGGCGCTTCCCCGTGCAGCCGGCCTTCCACCTCGGCGATCGCCCGGAGCGCGGCCACGGCCCGGTCGGCGACCGGCGCGGGCTCGACCCGCCCGGCCATGGCGATCAGTTCGGCGGCGGACCGGCTGGTCGCGTCGTCGGTGACGTTCACCTGCGCGCGGGCCGCCGTCAGCCCGTGGGTGAGGAGGGCTTCCACGCGCAGCTCCCACCCGGTCAGCCCACTGCTCGCGACGGCGGCGCGGATCCGCTCCAGCGGCGCTCCCGCGTCGACGAGCGCGGCCAGCAGCATGTCCCCGGCCAGGCCGGTGAACGGCGCGATCACGCAGATCGTCATCGCGGCCTCCCCGAAGCCGGCCTCCCCGAAGCCGGCCTCCGCAGTACCTGGGCCAGCCGGAACGCCGCCATCGCCGCGCCGAACCCGGAGTCGATGTTGACCACGGTGATGCCCGCCGCACAGGAGGCGTGCATCGCCAGCAACGCCGTCACGCCTTCGAGGCCCGCGCCGTAGCCGGTGGAGGTCGGGACGGCGATCACCGGGCAGGCGACCAGCCCGCCGACCGCCGAAGCCAGCGCGCCCTCCATGCCCGCGACGACGATGACCGCGTCCGCCGCGGCCAGGCGGTCGCGCTCGGCCAGCAGGCGGTGGATGCCGGCGACCCCGACGTCGGTGACGGTGTCCACCGTGAGGCCGACGGCCGCCGCGACCTCCGCGGCTTCCTCGGCGACCGGGCCGTCGGACGTGCCGGCCGCGGCCACGGCGAGCGTGAAACCCGTCGCCGCGGCCGGGCGCCAGACCAGCAGCCGCGCGCCCGGGGCGTAGCGGCCGCCGGGGACGTCGGCCAGTACCGCCCGGGCCGCCTCGGCTTCGACCCGCGTGACCAGCACCGGGCCGGCGTTGTGCGTGAGCAGCGTCCGGACGATCGCGGCGATCTGCGCGGGCGTTTTCCCCGGCCCGTACACGACTTCCGGGAGTCCTTGCCGGTGTTCGCGGTCGACGTCGACGCGCGCGAACCCGAGGTCGGCGGTGTTCATGCCGCCTCCGCGGGAAAAAGTACGTCGGCGGTGTTCATGCCGCCTCCGCGGGAAAAAGTACGTCGGCGGTGTTCATGCCGCCTCCGCGGGAAAAAGTACGTCGGCGGTGTTCATGCCGGCACGTACGGGATCGTCAGCGGGCCTTCCGGGAGCACGCAGGCCCGCGCGCCCGGCCCGGCCCGGTCGAGCGCCTCGGCCACGGTGGCCGCGATGTCGGTGGTCCGGGTCAGGTGGGCCGTCGCGAGGTCGGCCTCGCTCAGGAAATCGGTGTGCACGACGACCCGGCAGTCGTTCTGGATCTTCGCCTGGATCTGGACCTGCCACTGGTCGGGCACGGTGACCTCGCGGGCCGAGATTTCGGCGAGCAGGGCCGCGGGCGAACTCGCCGAAGCGAGGACTTCGCGGTAGGAGCCGTGGTCCGGGAACCCGTCGCGGCACTCCGCGGCGCAGACGATCGTCCCGCCCGGCCTGGTGATCCGGTGCGCCGCCGACATCCCTTTCACCGCCTGGTAGAGGTTCTGGTCCAAGGGATACCCGGAGTTGGTCGTCACGACGACGTCGAACGGCGACGGCACCGGCCGCATGGCGACGTCGCGGGCGGCGCGGGTCGCGGCCGCGTGCATGGCAGGCAGGTCGCCGCCGAAGGCGCCGATGACCGCCTTGTCCCGGTTGAGGATGACGTCGAAGGCGAAGGTGACGCCGGTGGCCGCGGCGATCGCGCGGACGTCGTCGTGCACGGGATTGCCGTCGGTGATGCCCCAGGTCGCGTTGCGGTGGCCGATCCGGCGGGCGTCGTGCAGCACCAGCACGGTTTCCAGAGCCGCCAGCCCGGGCGCGACGAGCTTGGGGCCGCCCGAAAAGCCGGCGAAGAAGTGCGGTTCGACGAACCCGGTGGTGATCCGGACGTCGGCCGCGACCCACTCGCTGTTCAGCCACACCGGGACGTCGTCGCCGTGGCGGCCCAGCCACGTCAGGCTCGCGCGGTCGCGGGCGTCGTGGTTCACGATCCGGACCGTGTCCACGACCTCGTCGCCGAACATCGCACGCAGTTCGGCGTCGGAGTTGCCGCGGTGGGTCCCGGTGGCGACCAGGATGACGACGTCTTCGAGGCGGACGACGCCGTCCAGCTCGGCGAGGATCGCCGGGATCATCAGTTCGCGCGGCTGCGGCCGGGTCCCGTCGCACGCCGAGATCGCGACCGTCTGTCCCGGCCGCACCCGTTCGCGCAGCGGCGGCCCGGCGACCGGCTCCCGCAACGCCCGGCGCAGCAGCACGTCCGCGGGTTCGGTGACCGGGTGGTGCACCGGCGTCACCACGGTGGTGACCGCCGGGTCGATGGCCAGGTCGAGGCCGGTTTCCCCGTAGGCGAGCCGGACTCTCACGACGCCAGCCCGTAGACGCGGGTCGCGGTCCCGCCGCGGACGGCGTCCTGTTCGGCCGGTGTCAGACCGTCGAGCAGGCTGTCGGCCGCGTCCATGACTTCGGCGTACGTCCCGGCGAGCAGGCACACCGGCCAGTCGGAGCCGAGCATCAGCCGGTCCGGCCCGAACACGGTGAGCGCGGTGTCCGCGTACGGCCGCAGATCCTCGACGCGCCACGGCCGGCCGGCTTCGGTCACCAGGCCGGACAGCTTGGCGACGACGTTGGGTTCCCGGGCCAGCGTGGCCAGCTCGGTCGCCCAGGGTTCGAGATCGCCGCTCGCGATCGGCGGTTTCGCGAGGTGGTCCAGGACGAAGGTGAGATCCGGCAGGGCCCGGACCGCCGCGATGGCCGCCGGGAGCTGGTGGGGCACCACGAGCAGGTCGTACACCAGCCCGGCGTCGCGCACCGCCGCGAGCCCGGCCAGGACGTCGTCCCGCTCGAGCCAGCGCGGGTCGGGCTCCGCCTGGACGAGGTGCCGGATGCCGGTCAGCAGCTCGCCGCCCGGGGCCGAGCGCAGCCGTTCGATGTCCCGTGCCGGCGAACCGGTGAGGTCGAGCCAGCCGACGACACCGGCGATGAGCGGTTCGGCGGCGGCGATCGCCAGGAACTCCACCGATTCCCCGAGGTCCGGCAGGACCTGGACGAGCACGGTCGCGTCGATCCCCGTGGCGGCCGCCCGGAGGTCGGCCGGGGTGTAGTCGCGCCGGATCGCCGCGGTGTCGTCGCCGTCCAGCCACGCGTGCCGGCGGACGGAGGTCTGCCACAGGTGGTGGTGCGCGTCGACGCGCCGGCCGCTCACGCCTGGCCGATCCGGTGGTGCTGGCGGCCGAGGCCGTCGATCTCCACGGTCACTTCGTCCCCTTCGGACAGATAGGGGAAGTCGTTGGCGCCGAAGGCGACCCCGGCCGGGGTGCCGGTGTTCACGACGTCGCCCGGCTCGAGCACCATGAACTGGCTGAGGTACCAGACGATGTGCCGGACGCCGAAGAGCATGTTCTCCGTGGTGCCGTCCTGCCGCGGCTGCCCGTTGACCGCCAGCCGCAGGCCGAGGCCCTGCGGGTCGCCGGCTTCGTCCGGCGTGACCAGCCACGGCCCGAGCGGGTTGAACGTCTCGCAGGACTTGCCCTTCGTCCACTGGCCGCCGCGTTCGTGCTGGAAGTCGCGCTCGCTGACGTCGTTCGAGACGGCGTACCCGGCGATGACCGCGTCGGCGTCCTCCGGCGCCGCCAGGTACCGCGCCCGCCCGCCGAGCACCACGGCGAGTTCGACCTCGTAGTCGGTCTTCGTGCTCGTCCGCGGGACGAGCACGGTGTCGTGGGGGCCGATGATCGTGTTGGTGGCCTTGAGGAACACCACCGGCTCGGCGGGCGGCCGCGCGCCGGTTTCCGCGGCGTGGTCGGAGTAGTTCAGCCCGATGCAGACGAGCAGGCCGGGCCGGGCCACCGGGGCACCGACGCGCAGGCCCGTGGCGTCCAGCGCGGGAAGGGTGCCTTCGCGCAGTGCCGTCCGGGCCCGCGCGACGCCGTCGGCGGCGAAGAAGGCGCCGTCGACGTCCCGGGTCAGCGAACGCAGGTCCCGCGCCGCACCGGTTTCGTCGAGCACGACGGGGATCTCGTGGCCGGGGTCGCCGAGGCGTTGGAAGCGCATGGCCGGGACCGTAGCAGACATATGATGTCTTCTTCAAAGACCAGCGCAGTCATCATACGTAAAAGTGCGGAAAGTAGTGACACATCACTGTGTGTCCAAGTTATTGCCGTGTTACGGATCGACTCTGGACAATCCGCGGATCGACGCGTAGCCATACATATGTTGTCTGCCCCGAAGGAGAGGTGGCCACGTTGGCCGAAGTGATCAGCGCCATCGACGCCGTGGACGTCCGCTTCCCGACTTCGCTGAGCCTGGACGGGTCGGACGCGATGAACCCGGAACCGGACTACTCGGCGGCGTACGTGACCATCCGCACGAGCGACGGCGACGAGGGCTACGGCCTCGCCTTCACCGTGGGCCGCGGCAACGACGTCGAGGTGGCTGCCGTCCGCGCGCTCGTGCCGCTGGTCGTCGGGATGCCGGTCGCCGACGCGCTCGCCGACCTCGGCGCGTTTTCCCGGCGGCTGACCGGGGACAGCCAGCTGCGGTGGCTGGGCCCGGACAAGGGCGCGATCCACATGGCCGCGGCCGCGATCGTCAACGCGGCCTGGGATCTGCGGGCCCGCCGCGAAGGCAAGCCGGTCTGGCGGCTGCTCGCCGAAATGGCGCCGGAGGAACTGGTCGACCTGGTCGACTTCCGCTACCTGCAGGACGCCCTGACCCGCGACGAAGCCCTCGACATCCTCCGCCGCGCCGAACCGGGCCGCGCGGCCCGCCAGGCCGAGCTCCTGGAGTCCGGTTTTCCCGCCTACACCACGACTCCCGGCTGGCTGGGGTACTCGCCGGAGAAGCTGGCGGCCCTGGCCAGGGAGGCCGTCGAGGACGGCTTCACCCAGATCAAGCTCAAGGTCGGCGCCGACCTCGCCGAAGACGTCCGCCGGATGCGGCTCGCGCGCGACGTCGTCGGACCGGACATCCGGATCGCCATCGACGCCAACCAGGCCTGGGGCGTCGGGCAGGCCATCGAATGGCTGCGCCCCCTCGCCGAGTTCGACCCGTACTGGATCGAGGAGCCCACCTCGCCCGACGACGTGCTCGGCCACGCGGCGATCCGCCGGGCGGTCGCCCCGATCAAGGTGGCCACCGGCGAGCACACGCACAACGCGGTGATGTTCAAGCAGCTGCTGCAGGCCGAGGCGATCGACATCCTCCAGCTCGACGCCAGCCGGGTCGCCGGCGTCACCGAGAACATCGCGATCCTGTTGCTGGCCGCGAAGTTCGGCGTCCCGGTGTGCCCGCACGCCGGCGGCGTCGGGCTGTGCGAGATGGTGCAGCACCTGTCGATGTTCGACTTCGTCGCGGTGAGCGGCACCCAGGCCGACCGCGTCATCGAGTACGTGGACCACCTGCACGAGCACTTCGTTGACCCGGTACGCATCGAGCGCGGCCGCTACCTGGCCCCGCGGGAGCCGGGACTCGGCGCGCGCCTGCACGCGGAATCCGTGGCGCGGTACCGGTTCCCCGACGGCCCGGTCTGGCAGCGCGACCCGGCGGTGGTCGCGTGAGCGGGGAGTTCGACGGCGTCCGCGCGATCGTGACCGGCGGGGCGTCCGGGATCGGCCTCGCCACCGCGCGGATGCTCGCCAAGCGCGGCGCGCAGGTCGTCTGCCTCGACCTGAACGACAAGGTCGAAGAGCCGCTGACGGGCATCCGGGCCGACGTCTCGGACGACGGTTCGGTGCGGGCCGCGGTCGCCGCCGCGGTGGAGCACCTCGGCGGCCTCGACGTCCTGGTCAACAACGCCGGGATCGGCGCGCAGGGATCGGTCGAGGACAACGACGACGCCGAGTGGCACCGCGTCTTCGACGTCAACGTCGTGGGCATGGTGCGCGTGACCCGCGCGGCCCTGCCGCACCTGCGGAAGGCGGGCTCGGCGGCGATCGTGAACACCTGCTCGATCGCGGCCACCGCCGGGCTGCCGCAGCGCGCGCTCTACAGCGCCACGAAAGGGGCGGTCCTCGCGCTCACCCGCGCGATGGCCGCCGACCACCTGGCCGACGGGATCCGCGTCTGCTGCGTGAATCCCGGCACCGCGCACACCCCGTGGATCGACCGGCTGCTCTCGAAGGCCGACGATCCCGGGGCCGAGCTGGCCGCGCTCGCCGCGCGCCAGCCCACCGGCCGGCTCGTCACCGCCGACGAGGTCGCCGCGGCGATCTGCTACCTGGCCGGCCCGGACTCCGGGGCCACCACCGGCACCGATCTGGCCGTGGACGGCGGCATGTCCGGCCTGCGGCTCCGCCCGAAACCTGTCAACGAGGAGAGGTCATGAAGTTCCAGCACCTGCGCGCCGCCACCGTCGTCACCGCCGGCGTCCTGACCGCGGCCGCACTGGCCGGCTGCAGCGGCGGCGGCACGACCGCCGCCTCGGGCGGAACCGTCGTCGGGGTCGACTACCCGCGCTCGGACACCGACTTCTGGAACGCCTACATCAAGTACGTGCCCCAGTTCGCCGGCCAGTTCGGGCTCGACCTCAAGACCACCAACTCGCAGAACGACGTGGCCAACCTGACGGCCAACGTGCAGACGATGATCAGCCAGGGCGTCAAGGGCGTGGTGATGGCGCCGCAGGACACCGCGGCGATCATCCCGACCCTGCAGCAGCTGGCGACCAAGAAGATCCCGGTCGTCTCCGTCGACACCCGGCCCGACCAGGGCAACGTCTACATGGTCGTGCGCGCCGACAACCGCGCCTACGGCGAGAAGGCCTGCCAGTTCCTCGGCGCCAAGCTCGGCGGCAAGGGCAAGGTCGTCATGCTGCAGGGCGACCTCGCCTCGATCAACGGCCGCGACCGCACCGAAGCCTTCAACGACTGCATGAAGAAGGACTTCCCGGGCATCACCGTGTTCGGCGAGGCCACCAACTGGGACGCCAACACCGCGGCCCAGAAGCTGCAGACCCGGCTGACGGCCAACCCGGACATCAAGGGCGTCTACATGCAGTCCAGCTTCGCCCTGTCCGGCACGCTGCAGCTGCTGAAGCAGCGTGGCCTTGCCGTCCCGGCGAGCGACCCGAAGCACGTGTTCATCGTGTCCAACGACGGCATCCCCGAGGAGCTCGCGAAGATCCGGGCGGGGGAGATGGACGCGACCGTGTCCCAGCCCGCGGACCTGTTCGCCAAGTACGCCCTGCAGTACATCAAGGACGCCATCGCCGGCAAGACGCCGACGCCGGGCAAGACCGACCACGACAGCACCATCATCCAGGTTCGCGACGGCCTGATGGAGGACCAGCTGGCCGCACCGCTGGTCACCGCGGACGGTGCCACGTTCGGGCCGATCAGCAGCGTCAAGGTCGACGACCAGTCCCTGTGGGGCAACGCCAAGAGCTGATTCCCGCGGCCAGAACGCTTCAGAGAGGAAGCGAACATGAGCACCGTGCCGGTCGTCGAGGCGCGCGGGGTGGTCAAGACCTACGGCGCCACGGTCGCGCTCGACCACGCCGACCTGACCGTCCTACCCGGACAGACGCACGCACTGGTCGGCCGCAACGGGGCCGGCAAGTCGACACTGGTGTCCGTCCTCACCGGACTGACCGAGCCGGACGCCGGAACCGTGCGGCTCGACGGGGAACCGGCCCCGGCACTGGCCGACCGGGACGCCTGGCGGGCGCGCGTGGCGTGCGTGTACCAGCGGTCGACGATCATCCCCGAGCTGTCGGTGGCGGAGAACCTGTTCCTCAACCGGCAGGAGACCCGCGGCGGGCTCGTCCGCTGGGCCGCGCTGCGCCGCTCGGCCGAGGAGCTGCTCGAACGCTGGTCGGTGGCCGTCGACGTGCACCGGCCCGCCCGGGAGCTGAGCGTGGAGCAGCGGCAGTTCGTGGAGATCGCGCGGGCCCTGTCGTTCGGCGCCCGGTTCGTCATCCTCGACGAGCCGACCGCGCAGCTCGACGGGGCCGCCATCACCCGGCTGTTCGGCCACATCGCCGAGCTGCAGCGCCAGGGCGTCACGTTCCTGTTCATCAGCCACCACCTCCAGGAGGTCTACGAGATCTGCGACGCGGTGACGGTGTACCGGGACGCCCGGCACGTCCTCACCGCGCCGGTCGCCGAGCTGCCGAAGGCCGACCTCGTCGCGGCGATGACGGGTGAGAACGCCGTCACGGCGCAGGAACGGACGTCGTCGGCCCGGTACGGCGGCGAACCGGTGCTCCAGGTGACGGAGCTGACCCTCGCCCCGCACTTCGAAGACGTGTCGTTCGACGTCGCGCCCGGCGAGATCGTCGGGCTGGCCGGATCCGGCAGCAGCGGCAAGACCGAGCTCGCCGAGGCACTGGCCGGGCTGCGCAAGCCCACCTCCGGCACGGTCCTCGTCGGGAACTCCCGGCCCCGGCCCGGCGACGTCCCCGCGGCGCTGGCCGCGGGCGTCGGGTTCGTCCCGGAAGACCGGCACCACCAGGGTTTCGTGCCGGAGATGTCCATTGCGGACAACTCCACGATGAGCGTCATGGACCGGCTCGGCCCCGGCGTCTTCGTCCGGTCCGGCCTGCGCGACAAGCTCGCCGGGAAGCTGATCACGCGGCTGGCGGTGAAGACGCCGGGCCCGGAGCTGCCGGTGTCCGCGCTCTCCGGCGGCAACCAGCAGAAGGTCGTCATGGCCCGTGCCCTGGCCGGCGATCCGCGCCTGCTCGTGCTGATCACCCCCACCGCCGGGGTCGACGTGCGGTCGAAGGAGTTCCTCCTGGGCAAGGTCGCGGAGGCCGCCGCGGCGGGCACCGCGGTGCTGATCGCCTCGGACGAGCTCGACGACCTGCGCCTGTGCGACCGGCTGCTGGTCGTGGTGCACGGCAGGCTCGCCACCGAAATACCCGCAGGCTGGCAGGACCGCGAGGTCGTGGCCGCCATGGAAGGAGTCGACCTCGATGCCTGAAAGCCCCGCCGCGGTGGGCGCCCCGCCGCGGACCGGTTCCGCCGCCGCGCCCCGGCGGATCGCACTGGCCCGCCTGCGCGACTTCGCGCTGGTGCCAGGGATCATCGCGATCGCCGTCGTCGGCCAGCTGGTGAACCCGGTGTTCCTGCAGTACGACAACGTGATCAACATCCTGCAGACGATGTCGGAGATCGCGCTGCTGGTGCTCGCCCAGACGATGGTCCTGGTCGTCGGCAAGATGGACCTTTCGCTGGAGTCGACGTTCGGCCTGGCGCCGGGTGTGGCGGCCTGGCTGACGATCGGCGGCGGCCATTCGCTCGGGCTGCTGCCGTCGTGGACGGCCGTGCCGGTGGTCCTGCTGGTCGGCGTGGTGGTGGGCGCGCTCAACGCCCTGCTGATCGTCCGGTTCGGGCTGAGCGGCTTCGTCGTCACCCTCGGCATGCTGATCGTGCTGCGCGGCCTGCTCACCGGGATCTCCGGCGGCCAGACGTTCTTCGGCCTGCCCGACTCGATGCTCTACCTCGGCACCACCCTGTGGGCCGGGATCCCGGCGTCGATCTGGATCTGCGTGCTGCTGTTCGCCGGCGGGATCGTCCTGCTCGGCTACACCCGGTTCGGCCGCAGCCTGTACGCGATCGGCGGCAACGAGGACGCCGCGAAGGCCGCCGGTATCCGGACCGACCGCATCGTGTGGATCGTGCTGATCGGGGCCAGTGTGCTGGCCGCGCTCGGCGGCCTGCTGCTCTCGGGCCGGCTCGCCTCGGTGGCCGCGGCGCAGGGCAACGGCTACATCTTCACGGTGTTCGCGGCCGCGGTGATCGGCGGGGTGAGCCTAAACGGCGGCCGCGGCACGCTCTTCGGCGCGTTCACCGGCATCCTGCTGCTGTACATGATCCAGAACGTGCTGACCCTGGCCGGCGTGCCCGCCCAGTGGATCGGCGCCCTCAACGGCGCGATCATCCTCATCGCGCTGGTGATGTCCCGCATCACCAGCGGCAAGCGGCAGACCTGATGGCCGGCCTCGCCCTGGGCACCGCGGGCCTGGGCAACGTCTTCGGCGAGATCGACGACGAGGCCGCCGCGGCGGTCGTCGCCGCGGCGGCCGGCGCCGGGGTGCGGTACTTCGACACCGCGCCCTACTACGGCTTCGGGCTGGCCGAGCGCCGGCTCGGCCGGGCGCTTCCCGCGGGTTCGTTCGCGGTGTCGACGAAGGTGGGCCGGACGCTCACCGACGGCGGCTGCGTCTTCGACTTCTCCGCGGCCGCCGTCCGCCGGGGGATCGAGGACAGCCTCGACCGGCTGGGCCTCGACCACCTCGACATCGTCTACCTCCACGATCCCGACGACCACGAAGAGCAAGCCGCCGCCGAGGCGTGGCCCGAACTGTGCCGGCTGCGCGACGAAGGCGTCGTCTCCGCGATCGGTGTCGGGATGAACCAGTGGGAGATGCCCGCCCGGTTCGTCGAGCGGCTCGACGTCGACGTCGTCCTGCTCGCCGGCCGGTACACGCTGCTCGACCGCAGCGGCGAGCGGCTGCTCGACCTCTGCGGCGAGCGCGGCGTCGACGTCGTGCTCGGCGGGGTGTTCAACTCCGGCCTGCTCATCGACCCCCGGCCGGGTGCCTGGTTCGACTACGCCCCGGCGCCGGCCGACCTGCTCGCCCGCGCGCAGCGCCTGCGGGACGTCGCCGCCGCGGCGGGGTACGACCTGGCCGCGTGCGCGCTCGCCTTCGCCGCCGCGCACCCGGCCGTCACCTCCGTCCTGGTCGGCGCCACGAGTGCCGCCCAGGTGCGGGAAAACCTCGATGCCTTCCAGCGCGAGGTGCCGCACGAACTGCTGCACCACTTGATTTCCTGCTAGGTCCCCTCACCCAGGAGAGTGCAACGATGCCCCCTGCCCAGAACCCGTTTTCCCGACGGCAGTTCGGCGCCTTCGCGGCCGCCGGGCTCGCCGCGGCCGCCGTCCCGCCCGCGCTGGCCGGCCCGGCCGCGGCGGCCGCCGCGGCGCAGTGCTACCAGCCCACGTGGCCGTCGGTCGACCGGCACCCGCCCGCGCCGGAGTGGTTCCAGGACGCCAAGTTCGGCATCTACTGGCACTGGGGCGCCTTCACCACGCCGGAGTACGGCAGCGAGTGGTACGGCCGCAACATGTACATCCCGGACAGCGGCGAGAACAAGCACCACAAGGCGACCTACGGCGACCCGAAGGTGTGGGGCTACGACCGGTTCATCGACGGCGGCACCGACGTGGCAGGCAACCCGGTGCAGTTCGCGCCGAAGCTCGTCTCCCGCGGCGGGCAGTTCGACCCGGAGGAATGGGCGCGGGTCGTCAAGGCGTCCGGGGCGAAGTTCGCCGGCCCGGTCGCCGAGCACCACGACGGGTACTCGATGTGGGACAGCAAGGTCAACGAGTGGAACTCGGTGGCGCGCGGGCCGCACCTGAACCTGCTGAAGCTGTTCTCCGACGCCATCCGCGGGCAGGGCCTGAAGCTGCTGGTCGCGATGCACCACGCGTTCAACTACAACGGCTTCTACGACTTCGCCCCGCCACAGAGCACCCCGACCCTGCGCAAGCTCTACGGCCAGCTGCCGCGCGCGGAGGAGGACGCGCTGTGGCTGGCCAAGCTCAAGGAGGTGATCGACCGCGCGAAGCCGGACATCCTCTGGCAGGACTTCTCCCTGAACTCGCCCGGCTACTGCATCAACAGCGGCCCGTGCGCGGTGGGGGAGCAGCAGCGCCTCGAATTCCTGGCCTACTACTACAACCAGGCCGAGAAGTGGGGCAAGGAAGTCGTTTCGACGTTCAAGCACTTCGACCACGGGTTCAACACCAACGGCGAGGTCGCGGACTACGAACGCGGCGGCCCGGCCGACATCGTCACGCCGTACTGGCTCACCGACGACGCGATCAGCAGCAGCAGCTGGAGCTACACCCAGGGCATCGGCTACTACTCGAGCACGCAGATGATCCACGCGCTGATCGACCGGGTCAGCAAGGGCGGCAACATGCTGCTCAACATCTCCCCGACGCTGGAAGGCACGATCCCGGCCGAGCAGCGGGCGGTGCTCGCCGACTTCGGCACCTACCTCGGCCGCGTCGGCGAGTCGATCTATGCGACGCGCGTCTGGGACGTCTACGGCGAAGGCCCGACCAAGATGGGCGGCGGCTCGTTCGTCTCGCCGAAGGTGGGCACGGCCAAGGACTTCCGGTTCACCCGCGACAAGGCAGGCCGCGTGCTGTATGCGACCGTGCTGGCCTGGCCCGGCGCCACGGCGGACATCACCACCCTGTCCGGCAAGCGGATCGACCTGAGCGGCCTGCGCCGCGTCGAACTGCTCGGCGCTCCCGGCGCGCTGAAGTACACCCAGGACGCCGCCGGCCTGCACGTCACGCTGCCGGCGAAGCCGTACGACTCGCCCGCTTACGTGCTCAAGCTGACCTTCGCCGGCAAGATCCCGGTGGTGGGTCCCGCGTCCGGCGCGAAGGTGTTCGCCGACCGCGGCTTCCGCGGCGCGAGCGCGGCACTGGGGATCGGCGGTTACACCGCGGCCCAGCTGCAGGCCGCCCTGCCGAAGCCCGTTTCCGCGATCTGGCCAGGGGACGGCTACCAGGCCATCGGCTACCCGGCCGACGACTTCGCCGGGACCCCGAGCCGGTTCACCGTGGCCACGCCGGACGTGCGGGCGTCCGCGATCGTCTCGCTGCGCGTGGCGTTCGACCCCGCCCGGTGGTTCCGCATCGTCAACGTCACCAACGGCCTGGCCGTCGACGGCGGCGGTGCGGTCGCGGCGGGCAGCAAGCTGAAGATCTGGACCCCGGACGACAGCCCGAACCTCCAGTTCGGCGTCGAGGACATCGGCGACGGGTTCGTCAAGCTGACCAACCGCACCAACGGCCTGGTGATCGACGGGGCAGGCGCCGCGTCGGGCGGCAACCCGGTGCAGTCGGCCTACACCGGCGCGGCGAGCCAGCAGTGGTCGGTCACCGACACCGGCGGCGGGGTCTGCGCGATCGCGAACCGGGCCACCGGCCTGGTCCTCGACAGCGGCGGGAACGTCCCGTCGGGCTCGCCGCTCAAGGTGTGGTCCGACGACGGCAGCCCCAACCTGCGCTGGGTGTTCTCCGTGGCCTGACCGCCGGCGGGTTTCGCTGTCATGAACGACTCTTTCATGACGTCAGACGTCATGAAAGAGTCGTTCATGACGCTGGCGAGAGCCCGCCGTCGAGGCCGCGGAGGTCGTCGAGGTGGGCGCGCAACCAGCGTTCGGAGGTGTCGACGTGCAGCAGCGCGGCCGCGGTGGCGACGGCGGGGTCGCGGTCGGCGAGGGCGTCGTAGATCGCCTTGTGCTGGGACAGGGTCACGTGCGTCGCGCCCCGCTCGACCGTGCCGCGCCAGACCCGCGCGCGCAGGGTCCGCGAGGAGATGCCGTCGAGCAGCGCGGTGAGGGTCTCGTTGCCCGCCGCGCTGACGACCGCCCGGTGGAAGGCGGCGTCGAGCACGGTGAGGCGTTCGACGTCCTCGATCGCTTCGTGCATCGCGTCGAGCAGCTCGCCCACCGCGCGCAGCTGCGCGTCGGTGATCCGGGTGGCGGCCAGCCCGGTGGCCGCGGGCTCCAGGAGCCGGCGCACCTCGGTGAGCTCGAGGACACTGCCGCCCTGCATGAGCGCGACCGCGCTGCCGAGGCCTTCCAGCAGCAGGCTCGGGGCCAGGCTGGTGACGTACGTGCCGTCGCCGCGGCGGACTTCGAGGACCCGGGCCAGCGCGAGCGCCTTCACCGCCTCCCGCGTGGGGCTGCGGGAGATCCCCAGCTCGGTGGCGAGCTCGTGCTCGGGCGGCAGCTTGGAGCCCGCCGGGAACCGGCCGGAGGAGACGAACTCCCGGATCCGGTCGATCGCTTCGTCGGTCAACGATCTCGCCATGGTCCTCCTCGCGCGACTTCTGCTGAGTCTACCATTCGTATGATGTATATCTCGGAATGGCTCCTTATTCGTCAGTTTCGACGGTGATGGGTCGCTCAGACGTGTGATGTCTTGCCGTCTGTGCTTACTAACTTGTAAGTTAGAACGCATGACGACCTTCACGATCGACGAGGCCGAGGCGCTCAGCGCCCGGTGGGAAAAGGCGTGGAACGGCCACGACGCCGACGCGGTCGCCGCGATGTGCGCGGACGACCTGGTCTACGACGAACCCGCGCTGGCGGAGACCGAGCACGGGCCGGACGCGATCCGCGAGTTCGTGACCCGCATGGCGCGCGCGTACCCGGACTACTCGTTCACGCGCATGGGGTTGTACCCGGAGGTGAGCCGCCGCGCCGTGCTCGTCGCGTGGCGCTTCACCGGCACGTTCGCCAAGACCGGCGAGGTCGTCGAGTTCCACGGCGACGACCGGCTGGAGCTGGGGGAGGACGGGCTGATCCACGAGTACCGCTGCCTGTACGACAACAAGTTCGTGCTGAGCCAGCTCGGGAACCGGTGAGCGACGCGGGTCCGGCCCGCCTCCCCGCCGCGGCCCGCCGGGCGGGGATCATCGAGGCGGCCGACGTCGAGTTCGCCGCAACCGGGCTGGCGGGCACGCGGCTGGAGGCCATCGCCGCCCGCGCGGGGATTTCGCACCCGCGGATCGTGCAGATGTTCGGGTCAAAGCAGAAGCTGTTCCTGGAGGTGGTGCACGCGGCGTACGACCGCATCGAGGCGGCGTTCGCCGACGCCGAGCCGACGCTGCCCGCACTGGGCGTGGCGTATGTGCGCTTGCTGCAAAAGGATCCGACGGTCGGCTTGGTGGTGCTCCAGGGCTACGCGGCGGCGGCGGACGAGCCGGTCCGCGAGGCGGTACGCCGGCGGCACCTGGATTTGATGGCGACGATCGGACGGCTGACGGGCGCGGACGCGTTGCGGGTGCGGACGTTCTTCGCGACGGGCCTCGTCCAGACGGTGTCGACGGCGCTCGACCTGCCCGACCGGCGGGCCGACACGGGGTGGAGCGCGTGGCTGCTCGACCTCGCCGATCCGGCCCGGGAAACGTGACGCGTCCCGGGCGGCGCGACACCCGCTGCCCGGAACGCGTCTCCCCTCAGAACTGGGTGAAGAACTTCCAGGTCTCCGCCGGGAGCCACGTGGTGCGGCCCTTGACCGGTGCCGGGGCCGTGGCGTTGGCGCCGTCGGCCGGGCTGGCGTCGTGGCCTCCGTCGTACGCCACCCACTCGACCGGATGGCCCGCCGAACAGCCCGCGTACGTCGTGGCGATGTGGGTGCGGCTGCCCTTCGCCGGTTCCCGCGGGCTCTGCGGGGTGCACTGGTTGTTGCGCACGAACCGGTCGCGCAGTGACCGGCCGCCGCCGATGTTCAGCACGCCGTCGCCGATGCCGTGCGCCGCGAGGTAGGCGATCGGCTGCGTACCGCCGCTGCACCCGCTGAGCTGCCCCGCCGAATAGAGCGCGACCGCGCGGAAGACGTTCGCCCGTGCGCAGGCGAGCGCGTAGCTCATGCCGGCGCCGTAGCTGAAGCCGACCGAGAAGATCCGCGTGGTGTCGATGCACAGGCCGTTCTGGATCTGCCGGAGCATGTCGTCCACGAAGGTCACGTCCTGGCCGCCCGAGTTGGCCCAGCCGTTGTCGATCCCCTGCGGCGCGACGAAGATGGTGCTGTCACCGGCCAGCCGCCGCAGCCCGTAGTACGCCCAGACGTCGGTCAGCACGGTCCGCCCGGTGGCGACGTCGGTGGCGTTGCCGCCCCGCCAGTGCAGCCCGAACACAAGCCGGTAGGAGCGGTTGCGGTCGTAGTTCGCCGGGATGGTGATGATGTAGTTCCGGCTCTTGCCGCTGCTGCTGATGGTGTGGTTGCCGGTGGCCAGAGCCGGTGCCTTGCCGCACCCCGCGCTCGCCGCAGTGGTGCTCGCGACGGCGGCCGACGCCGGCGGGCCGGCCGCCGTCTGCAGGGTGGCCGCCGTCAGCAGCGCGGCGAGCACCACGGGCCACCGGCGCCGTCGCCGTCCGGGCGCGGGGTCGTGGGTCGTGAACCGCATGATTCTCCCTGGGGGTGAACGGAGGGTGGGCTGGGGACGATGGTGTGAAGGCCGTTCGCCGGAAGTCAAGGGCGCGCCGCGGCGGGCAGCGGTTTCCGGTTCCCCGGGGTTGAAACTTACAGGTTTTGGTCCTTTTAGGACGGTCTCGGGCCGGCGTTTTCTTGCGCTGAACAAATTCCGGGCACCGGTTTCGGCTGCGCAACGCCGATGATGTGGCCGCGTGCCGCTCCGCCGATGGCGGAACAGCGTGCGGATCGACGGAATTCGACGCGAGCGCGGGGATTTTGTTCAGCCGGTTGACACATTGGCGAGCGCGGTTTCAGCATCGTGCCTACACCCCTCTCGTCCGAGGATGTCCCGCGCTCGCCCCTCCCGTGGTCCGCGAAAGGTGCCTGCCATGTCCCTGGAGTTCCCGGCCTCGCCCCCGATCAGCCGGCGCACGGTGCTGGCCGCCGCAGGCGCTGTCACGGCTGCCTCGCTGGTGCGCTTCGCTCCCGGAGCCGGGGCGACGGAAGGACCGAGCAGCTACACCCCGACGTGGGCGTCGGTGGACCGGCACCCGCCGGCGCCGGCCTGGTTCCAGGACGCGAAGTTCGGCATCTACTACCACTGGGGTGTCTTCAGCGTCCCGGCCTTCGGCAACGAGTGGTACCCGCGCACCATGTACGTCAGCGGATCCAGCGAAAACAACCACCACAAGCAGGTGTTCGGCGACCCGTTGGCGTGGCCGTACCACAACTTCATCAACGGGGCGAACGACAAGTCGGGCCGGTTCGTCCAGTTCGCACCCAAGCTCACCTCGGCGGGCGGGAGGTTCGACCCGGTCGCGTGGGCGCAGCTGTTCAAGGCCGCGGGCGCGAAGTTCGCCGGCCCGGTGGCCGAGCACCACGACGGCTTTTCGATGTGGAACAGCCGAGCCAACGAGTGGAACTCCGTGGCCAAGGGCCCGAAGCTGGACCTGGTCGGGTTGCACGGGCAGGCCATCCGCGGGCAGGGCCTCAAGTTCCTGTGCGCGCTGCACCACGCCTTCAACTTCACCGGCTACTACGACCATGTGCCCGCGCAGTCGAACGCGTCGCTGAAGAAGCTCTACGGCCAGCTCGGCGCGACGGCGGAAAACCAGCTCTGGTACGCGAAACTGCAGGAGATCATCGACGGCTACCAGCCCGACCTGATCTACCAGGACTTCAACCTGGGCCGGATCCCGGAGGCGCAGCGGCTGAACTTCCTGTCCTACTACTACAACAAGGCCGTCTCCTGGAACAAGGACGTGGTGGCCACCTACAAGGACGGGTTCAACAACCGCGGCGAGGTCTACGACTACGAGCGCGGTGGCCCGGCGGGCCTGCTGACGCCGTACTGGCTGACCGACGACAGCATCTCCAGCTCCAGCTGGTGCTACACGAACGGCATCGGCTACTACTCGCTCAAGGCGATCCTGCACTCGATCCTCGACCGGGTCGCCAAGGGCGGGAACACGCTGCTGAACATCGCCCCGATGGCCGACGGCACGATCCCCGACGGCCAGCGCGGCATCCTGCTCGGCATCGGCGACTACCTCGGCCGGTTCGGCGAGTCGGTCTACGCCACGCGGTCGTGGTCGTCGTTCGGCGAAGGCCCGACGAAGATGGGCGGCGGCTCGTTCACCGGCCCGAAAGCCGGGACGGCGCAGGACATCCGGTTCACCCGGACCAAGGACGACAAGGTGCTTTACGCGACCGTCCTGGGCTGGCAGGGGGCCACGACGACCATCAGTACCCTGACCGCGTCCCGCTTCCCGCTGGCGGGTCTGGTGTCGACGCAGCTGCTGACCAACACCGCCGGCAGCTACGTGAACCTGCCGCGGCCGACCCAGGACGGCGGTGGCCTGCGCGTCGCCATGCCTTCGGCCACGGCGCCGTTCAGCGCTCAGGCCTACGTCCTCAAGTTCACCTTCTCCGACCGGATCCCGGCCTGAGAGCTGTCCCCCGCCCCTTCGCACGGTTCGGAGAAAGCCTTGATGTCCCCTCGCACCCGACGACGTGTGCTCGCCCTACCCCTGGCGGCCCTGCTGCTCACCGGCACGGTGGGGGTGGCCGACGCCCGAAGCGGCGGCTCGGTCGCCGCTGCCGGCATCACCGCCACCGTCAACGCCGACGGCAGCTACCGGATCACCACCCAGCAGCCCGCCGCGTGGACGTTCACCGGCACGGTCGGGCGGGCGGTGACCGGCCAGAGCACGAACACCGGCACCGACGCGATCGGCCAGTACCAGGAGATCGTGTTCACCTACACCGACAGCGTGCGCCGCAGCGGCAGCATCCGCGTCTACCAGAACTCGCCGGTGGTGCTGTTCGGCTCGACCAACCTCGCGTCGGTCGCGAACACCGCGGCGTCCGGGGCGACTTTCCCGGCCCTCGGCTCGCCGGCCCTGCCCTACCGCCAGTCGTTCCAGCACGCGTCCTGGTCGCCGTACGTGTTCAACGGGACGCTGGCCCCGGACAGCCCGCTGCTGACCTTCGACGCCCAGAACCGCGGCTACCTGGTGTCCCCGGCGGACAACTTCCCCGTCGCCGCCATGACGCGCAGCAGCAGCAGCAACACCGTGTCGGCCGGCATCACCTCGAGCGTGGGGACGCTGCCCGCCGGCTTCACCCACCGCACGCTGCTGGTGGTGGGCAGCGGCGTCAACAGCACCTACGGCACGTGGGGTTCGGCGCTGCTGGCCCTGGGCGGCAAGCGGCCGGTGGCCAACGACGCCAACGCGACGCTGAACAAGCTGGGCTACTGGACCGACAACGGCGCCACGTACTACTACAAGTACGACACCGCCCGCGGCTACGCGGGCACGCTCGACGCCGTGGTCAAGGACTTCGCCGCGAAGGGCACGCCGGTGGGTTACCTGCAGCTGGACAGCTGGTGGTACCCGAAGGGGTCGTCGAACTCGTGGCAGGGCAACGGCACGGACCGCGGCGGCGAGTACACCTACCGCGCGGCGCCGGCGCTGTTCCCGAACGGGCTGGCCGCGTTCAAGCAGCAGGTGGGCGTGCCGCTGGTGACGCACGCGCGCTGGATCGACCCGGCGAGCCCGTACCGGCAGCAGTACAGCATGTCCGGTGACGTGGTGAAGGACGCGGCGTTCTGGAACAGCGCGATGGACTACCTGGCGAGCGCCGGCGTGGTCACCTACGAGCAGGACTGGCTGTCGGCCAAGGCGCAGCCGAAGTACAACCTGACCGACCCCGACGGCTACCTCGGCAACATGGCCCGCGCCGCGGCGGCGAAGGGCATCACCATGCAGTACTGCATGGCGCTGCCGTGGAACAACCTGCAGAGCACGCTCTACCCCAACCTGGAGACCACCCGCGTCAGCGGCGACCGGTTCGAGCGCGGGAAGTGGGACGCGTTCCTGTTCGGTTCGCGGTTCGCGAGCGCGCTCGGCGTCCAGCCCTGGGCGGACGTGTTCATGAGCACGGAGACGAACAACCTGCTGCTGGCGACGCTGTCGGCGGGCATGGTCGGCGTGGGTGACGCGCTGGGCAGGCAGAGCGTTTCAAACCTGCAGAAGTCGGTCCGGTCCGACGGCGTGATCGTCAAGCCGGACACCGCGCTCGTCCCCCTGGACGGCGTGTACCCGGCGATCGCGGCGAACGCGAACGCGCCGATGGTGGCCGGCACGACGAGTGACCACAATGGACTGAAGGGCGGGTACGTTTTCGCGTACGCGCGCAACGGCGGATCGCAGCCGGTGAGCTTCAGCCCGAACAGCATGGGCGTGGCCGGATCGGCGTACGTGTACAACTACTTCGCGGGCGCGGGTCGCGTGGTGCCGGCGGGCGGCTCGTTCACCGACACGGTGACGGCGAACGGCTCGTACTACGTGGTGGCGCCGGTCGGCTCGTCCGGAATCGCGTTCCTGGGTGACACGGGCAAGTTCGCTTCGCTGGGCAGCAAGCGGATCGCGCAGCTGTCGGACAACGGCAGCGTGCAGGCGACGGTCGCGTTCGCGGCGTCGGAGCAGTCGGTGACGGTCCGCGGCTACGCCCCGGCGGCACCGCACGTGACGGCGTCGAGCGGGTCGGCCGGCGCGGTGCGGTACGACGCGGGGACGCACCTGTTCTCGGTGGACGTCCGGCCGGGCGCGGACCACACCGCGGCGATCACCGTGGCGGCGAGCTAGCCCGGATGCAGTGAATGACTCATTCCTGGCGTCGGAGGTCAGGAATGAGTCATTCACTGCGCTGCCGCCGCCGCAGCCCGAGCCGCGCTCACCGCAGTCCCGTGCTCGTGATTCCCTGCACGAACCGCCGCTGGAAGACCAGGAACACCACGATCACCGGCACCATCGACAGCACGCTCACCGCCATCACCGCCTCGATCGGCGAATTGAACGTGCCGTGCATCGACTGCAACCCCAGTGGCAGCGTGTAGTTCCGGTCCGGCTTCAACGCCACCAACGGCCAGATCAGGTCGTTCCAGCGCCACACGAACGCCACGATCACCAGCACCCCGACCAGCGGCCCGCACAGCGGGAGCACCACCCGGCGGAACACCGTCAGCTCGCCCGCGCCGTCCAGCCGGGCCGCTTCCAGGAGCTCGTCCGGGATCCCCAGCATGAACTGGCGCGCGATGAACACCGCGATCCCCTCGGCCGCGCGCGGCAGGATCACCGCCCAGAGGGTGCCGACCAGGTCGAGCTTGGCCACCACCAGGAACTCCGGCACCATGATCACCTGGATCGGCACCATGATCGTCAGCAGGATGGCCAGGAACACCACGTTCCGGCCGCGGAAGCGGTACTTCGCGAACGCGTACCCCGCCAGCAGGCTGACCAGGACCGTGATCGCGACCCCGGCCACCGTCGTGAGCACCGAGTTCACCGCCCAGCGGCCGACCGGCTGGCTCGCCACCGCCTCGCGCAGGTTGTCCAGCGTCCAGCTCGGCGGCCACAGCCGGAACGTGCCGTCGAGCAGGGAGCCGCGGGGGGCGAACGCCGTGGCGAACATCCAGTACACCGGGAAGACCATCACCAAGCCGCCGGCCAGCAGCAGGGCCCAGATCGCCCAGCGGCCCGGCGTCATCCGCGCGCTCGTCACAGTGCCTCCTCCCGGCGCCGCGAAGCCAGCCACTGCAGCAGCGTGAACACCAGCAGCAGCACCGTGAGCACCACGCCGATGGCGCTCGCGTAGCCCATTTCCCCCTGGGTGAACGCCGCCCGGAAGATCGCCTGCAGGAGCACCGTGGTGGCGAACCCGGGGCCGCCGCCGGTCAGCACGTAGATCACGTCGAACACCTGCAACGAGAAGATCACGTTGACGACCAGGAGCATGAACGTCGTCGGCCGCAGCTGGGGGAACGTCACGAACCGGAACTGCTGCCAGCGGTTCGCTCCGTCCAGTGTGGACGCTTCGAGCAGGCTGGGCGGTACCGACTGCAGCGCCGCCAGGTAGATCACCATGCAGAACCCGATGCGGCCCCAGACAATTGCCGCGCTGAGCGTCACCATGGCCCAGGACGGTGACGTCAGCCACGGCACGCGCGCGAGCCCGAGCGCCTGCAGCAGGTTGTTCAGCACGCCGGCGTCGCCGTTGAAGATCCAGTCCATGACCAGGGCGACGACGACGCCCGAGACCACCATCGGCAGGAAGTACAGGGTGCGCAGCACCGCCCGCGCGGGCAGGGCGCGATTCAGCAGCGTCGCCAGCAGCAGGCCGAGCGCCATGCTGGTCGGCACCGTCCCGACGGTGAACACGAGCGTGGTGCGCAGGCTCTCCCAGAACAGCGGATCGGCGGCCAGCCGGGTGTAGTTGGCCACGCCGTTCCACTGTCCGTCGCCGAACACGGGCACGTCCTGGAAGCTGAGCACCACCGCGTACGCCAGCGGGACGAACGCGAACACGGTGAACAGCGCCAGCGCGGGGGAGAGGAACAGGTACGGCGCCAGCGCCGCCCGGTCACGCGAGCGCACGGCCGACCTTGTCCGCGATCCTGCGCGCCGTGGTCGCCGCGTCCTGCTGGCCGGTGAAGCACAGGTCGAGCTCGTCGCCGAGGGCCTGGTTGACCGGGTCGAACTTCGGGCTCGTCTCCACCCGGACCATCGCCTCGGGCACGGTCGCCGCCTGCTGGACGAACTTCTGCATCACCGGCGCGTTCGACGCGAACCGCAACGGCTGCGCCAGCAGTGACTTGCGGACCGGCAGGAACAGGTCGCGCTCGCAGAAGGACTTCATGTTCTCCTGGTTGCAGACGAACGCGACGAAGTCGGCGGCCAGCTGCTGGTTCTTCGCGCTGCGGGTGACGCCGAGGACGTTGCCGCCCAGGTCCGACGCCGCCGAGGTGCTGCGGATCATGTACGTGGCGTCCCACGACCCGGCCGGCAGCGAACCGAACTGCTGCATGATCCAGTCGCCGTGGATGAGCAGGCCCACCGTGCGGGAGGTGAACAGCTGGTCGGCCGTGCCGTCCTGGGTGGCCTTGATCGTGTCGCCGGCGGGCACCAGCCCGTCGGCGTACCAGCTGCGGCTGAACTCGATGGCCTCGATCCCCTTGGCGCTGTTGATCGCGGGGGTCTTGAGGTCGTCCTCGAGGAGCCTGCCGCCGTGCATGTAGAGGATCGGCAGCCACCGGTAGGCGGTGTTGACGCCCTGGAACCCGTAGGCGAAGGCGTACTTGCCGGTCACGGCCTTCACTTTGCGCGCGACGTCGCGGAACTCGTCCCAGTCCCACGCTTTCGCCAGTTCGGCGGGCGGTGTCACGCCCGCCTTTTCGAGGATGTCCTTGTGGTAGTAGACGCCGAAGGTGTCGGTGTGCTGCGGCACGCCGAACACGCCCTTCTCCGTGCGCACGGCCTGCCAGAACGAAGGCGCGAAGTCGTCGCCGTAGCCCGCCGGCAGGTGGTCGTCCAGTTTCACCAGGCCGCCGTTGCCCGCGTAGCGGCCGTAGGCCTGGTACGTCATCCGGATGATGTCCGGCGCGGTGTCCGCGGCGAGCTGCGTGGAGAACCACTGGCCGAAGTCGCCCGAGGGCGTCACGTTCACGGTGATCTTCACGCCCGGGTGGGCCGCCGCGTAGTCCTGGGCGAACTTCGTGTAGGTCCTGATGTCTTCCGGGATGTTCCAGGTGGACAGCACGAGTTCGCCGCTGTCACCGCGGTCGGCGCCGCAGGCGGCGAGGGCGGGCCCGGCGGCCGCGCCGGCCAGCCCCGCCGCAGACAGCCGGAGGAACCGGCGGCGATCGATCGAAGGGGTCACGGCGTTTCTCCTCGGGTGCGTCGGTGCAGCCGGATGAGCCGGGCCGACGGCCCGGCGGGGAGCGAGATCCGCAGGGCGCCCCCGGCCCCGGCGAGGTCGAGGCCGGTCGGCAGGTCGGCGGGAAAGAGCACCCGGGCCGGAGCCGGGTCGCTGGCGGGTGCTGGGTCGCGGCCGGGTGCCGGGCCGCTGGCGGGTGCCGGGCCGCTGTTGGGCGCTGGGTCGCCGTCGGGTGCTGGGCCATCGCCGGGTGCCGGGTCGCGGCCGGGTGCCGGGCCGCTGTCGGGTGCTGGGCCATCGCCGGGTGCCGGGTCGCCGTCGGGCCACGGCAGCGGCAGGGTCACCGTGCCCGCCGTGGTGCCCCGGTGCCACACGGCGAGGACGCACTCGTGGTCGTCGTGCACCGCCAGGGCGATCCACCGGTCGTCCCGGCCGGGCAGTCCCAGCGGCCAGTGGGGCTGCCCGCGGGCCAGGAGGCTCCGGTAGCGCTTGTAGACCTCGACAGCCGTGCGGACCCGCTTGGCCTGCTCCGGAGCCATGCGGTCGATCCGCCCGCTCAGGTGCACGCGGCCCAGCATCGCGTTGACCAGGCAAAACGACGCCTCTTCCGGCCCGTGCTCCGGCTGCGGGTACGCCCAGACCGCGCTCTGCTCCGGCGTCACCGCGGACGGCGCAGCCGCCGCGATCGGCGCGTAGCGGCCGTGGTCCTTCTGGTCGCTGGTCGACTGCAGGGCCGTGCGGGCGAGCAGGGCGTAGTCCATCCGCATCCCGCCGGACGCGCAGTTCTCCAGCACCAGCGCGGGATGCCGGGCGAGCACGCCGTCGAGCCACGCCAGGAACGCGCGGTTGTGCCCGAGCAGCCCGGCGCCGGTGCTCTCGCCGCCGGCGTCCGTGCCGGCCGCGCTGATGTTGTAGTCCAGCTTGAGGTAGCCGGCCCCGAGCTCGCCGACGAGCCGGTCGACCACCCGGTCCATCCGCTCGCGGACGGCGGCGCAGCGGTAGTCCAGGTGGAACCGCCCGTTCTCCCGCACCCGGACCCCGCTGTCGGTGAAGAACGCCTCCGCGGGAAGCCGGTCCACGACGGGACTGCGGACGCCGACGACCTCCGGTTCCAGCCACAGGCCCGGTGTCATGCCGGCGTCGGTGATGCGGCGCAGCGTCGTCTCGATGCCGTGCGGGAAGCGGACGGTGGACGGTTCCCACTCGCCGACGGTGTCCCACCAGCTGCCCTCGTCGGCGTACCACCCGGCGTCGAGCACGAAGTACTCCGCGCCGGCTTCGGCGGCCGCGTCGATCAGCGGACCGAGGTCGGCTTCGGTCGCGTTGCCGTCGAGGCAGTTCATGTAGTCGTTGAAGACGACCGGCAGCCGTTCGAGGTCGGGCGCCGGACGGCGGATCGCCCGCCGGTACCGCGTCAACGCGCGCAACCCGTCGTCCAGGCCCCCGGCGGTGGCCGCGATCGCGACCGGCACGGTGGCGAACGACTCGCCCGGCGCGAGCGTGACGCGCCACTGGTGCTCGCGGCCGGTGGGCCCGGCGGCCTGCAGGTACAGGGATCCGTGGTGGTCGCCCAGCTCCCAGTGCCAGGCGCCGCAGTGCTCGACCTGCCACACCCAGGCCAGGCCGCGCTCGAGGTCCTCGATCCCGCCCACCGGCAGGAAGTCCCCGCTGGACCAGCTGCCGGTCGCGGTGACCGCGTGGCGGCCCTTGGCGGTGCCCTGCCCGTCGTCGAAGGGCCGGATGTCGACGAGGCCGGCCTGCTCGGCGGTGCGCCGCTGCCAGCGCAGTTCCGCGGTCCAGGCGTTGCGTGCCTCGTGAAGGCGGAGCTTGGCCATCGGGCCGAAACCGGTGACGGCCAGCGAGGAAACGTACGTCAGCGTCAGCGGGGCCCGGCCGGTGTTGGCGGCTTCGGAGCGGACGCGGATCACCTCGGTCCCGGCCACGTGCTCCAGCGCGGTGCGCACGCGCAGTCCCCGTGCGTCGTCGCGCTGCTCCACCCACAGGATCGTCCGGTCCGAAGTGGACTCCTCCGTGTGGCCGGCGTAGCGCAGGCCCGCCGTCACCGCGTACGGCCGGTGCTGGGCCGACGTGCTGTTGCCCAGCCGGCCTTCGCCGGGGCTGTCGAGCTCGACCAGCGAAACACCCGGCCCGGCCGGTGCCGGGCCGGCCCCGGGCACCAGCCCGAGCACCCGCACCGGGTCCGCCGGACCGGTCACCAGGTGCACGGCGATGCCGCCCGCGGTCCAGGACAGGGTGTTCATGCGTGCCTCCCCGTGTCACGGCCGCTTCGGCGGCCCGCTGCTTTCCCGGATGATCAGCTCGGGCTTCCGCGCGGTCAGCGGCCGCCGCCGCGCGGCGGGAGCCAGCACTTCGTGGAGCAGTGCGAAGCCGTCCCGGCCGAGGCCGGCGAAGTCCTGCCGCACGGTCGTCAGGGCCGGCGTGTAGTAGGCGGCCTGCGGGACGTCGTCGAAGCCGACCACGCTCACGTCGTCCGGCACCCGCCGCCCGGCTTCGTGCAGCGCCCGCACCACGCCGAGGGCGAGGTCGTCGTTGCCGCACAGGACCGCCGTCACGTCGGCGCCGGCCGCGAGCGCCCGGCCGGCTTCGTACCCCGATCGCGGTGTCCACGAGGCTTGGACGGGTTCGGGTGCCGTCACACCGGCGTCGGCCAGCGCCTGCCGCCACCCGCGGATCCGGTCGCTGCGCCCGCTGGACGACGGGATCGCCACGTGGTGCACGGTCCGGTGGCCCAGCTCCAGCAGGTACCGCGTGGCGTGGGCCGCCGCCGCGCCGTCGTCGAGCCGGATCGTCGGGCAGGGCGGGGCGGGCGGGGTGGCGGAGGCCTCGGCGAGCGCCACCACCGCGACGCCGGGCGGAACCGCGTGCAGCGCCTGGATGCCGACCTGGTCCCAGGCGATGACGAGGAGCGCGCCGGCGGACGGATCACCCACCCGGGCGACGGTCGCCGCCAGGTTTTCCGGTGCCACCGACGCCAGCGCGCAGACGCCCACGGCGTACCCGGCTTCCCGGGCGGCCGCTTCGATCCCCTGCAGGGCCGCGCCGTAGCCGTAGAGCGCGGTGTCGGAGACCAGCACGGTGACCGCCTTCACCTGCCCGCCGGCCAGGGCCGTGGCGACCCGGCTCGGCCGGAACCCGAGCTCCGCGATGGCGTGGTTGACCCGCTCCCGGGTGTCGCCGGTGACCCGGGGGTGGCCGTTGATGACCCGCGAAACGGTCTGGTGCGACACGCCCGCCACCCGGGCGACGTCGCGGATGCTGACCTTGCGCTGTTCGCCGTGACCGCTCACCGGCACCTCGCCGTCAGGAGCCGGCGGCGGGCGCGGTGCTCCCGCCGATGATCACTTCGGGGGACAGTACCTCGGCCGACGGGGGCGTGAGCACTTCGAGCTGCCGGGCGAGGAGTTCGACGGCCAGGCGGCCGAGGGTGCGCCCGGGGACCAGGACGGCGGTGAGGGGGAGGCGCCGGGCGTTCGCCACGGTCTCCGAGCAGACCGCGACGACGGACAGGTCACCGGGGACGTCGAGGCCCCGGTTCGCCAGCGCGGCCAGCACCCGCGGGAGGGCGGCCTCGTCGTCGACGACCAGGCCGGTGGGCGCGGCCTCGGCCAGCACTCGTGCCAGGCGGTCCTCGATCTCGTCCCCGGCGACGCCGACCGGGTGCGACGACGCGCGGATCCCGCGGTGGCCGGCGGCGGCCGCGAACGCCGCGGCGAAGGCCGTCGTGCGGACCGCCGCGGACCGCTGTCCGATGTGGACGATCGACCGGTGGCCGAGCTCGGCGAGGTGGGCGACGCAGGCGGCAGCCGCGGCGGGGTAGTCGAAGCCCAGGTGCGCCAGGGCCGGGTGTTCGGTGGGCTGCCCGCCGACGAGCACGGCCGGGACGCGTGCGGCGAGCAGCGGGGGCACGCGCGGGTCGTCGGCTTCGACGTCCATCACGATCGCTGCGTCCGCCAGTGCCGCGTGGAACACCCGGTGCAGGGCGTCGCCGCCGGTGTCCTGGGTGAGCAGGAGCAGGTCGAGGCGGTTCCCGCGCGCGGCCTCGACCGCGCCGGCGACGAACTCCGCCCCGGTGCCGGTGCTCTGGTCCCCGTGCGGCGGCACGGCGACGGCCACGACGCCGACGCGGCAGCCGGACGCCGAGCCGGGGGCACCGGGCCGCCGGTAGCCGAGCGTGCGGATGCTCTCCATGACCCGGCGCCGCGTCCGCGGCGAAATCGGCCGTTTTCCGGTGAGGACGTAGGACACCGTGCTGGGCGAAACGCCGGCCGCGGTGGCCACGTCGGCGACCGTCACGGTCTTGCCGCCGACCGCGTTCCCGGTCACATCGGAGGAATTGCGCATCGTCGATGACCTTCTCGTTCGCCCGATTGTCCAGTGGGTTGTCCGAGGCATGTGACCGGTAACATGAAATGCGGGGATTGACGTTAGTGGGCTCGATCGCCCTGGTCAAGCGGGTGTGGAATTCGACTTATTCGACATCGGTGCTCGCTACGGCCGAACGGCCGATCCGGTTGTTTCGAAATGGTCACGACCACGTGGCGATCATGAGATTTACAAATCGGCCGCGCGCCCCCTAGTCTCCACGCGGGGATCGGGATGCGCGCATTCTTCGCGTGGGGGTTCGGGAGGTGGCCGCGTGGCCTACGTGACGCGGGTGCGGCGGGAACGGGTGTCGGTCGACGAGCTGGTGCGCCGGGCGCAGGCCGAGGAGGAGACGCGCCGGGCCGCGGCGGGCGGTGGGGCGCACCGCGTCCACGCCGCGCGGGTGCGGCGGCGCTGCCGCCTGGTCGCCTTCGGCGCCGTCGTGGTGTTCCTGGCTTCCTTCGGCCGGCCCACCGGCGCGGTCGCGCTGCCGGACGTGCGGCCGATCCCGCCGGCGACCGCGGCCGGGCGCTGAGCCCGTGCTGCCGAGCAGGCAGGAAGGCGCGGCGGTGGTGCTGCCGGAGCCGGGGCGGTCGATCGGCGTGCTGGCGACGACGCTGGCAACGCTGGGTGCGGGCCGGACGTTCGACGCCGTCGCGCAGGCGGCCGCGGCCGAGGGGTACACGGTCAAGCTGATCCCGCTGGGCAAGCCGGGCCCGGGCGCGGTGCCGGAGCTGTGCCGGGACGTGGGCGAGCACGGCGTCGACGGCCTGGTCGTGCTGGTCGGGGAGCACCACTGGGACGGCGTCGTGGTGCCCGGGGACGTGCCGGTGGTGGTCGTCGATGCGCGCCCCGGGGCCGGCTACCCGGCGGTGGACACCGATCAGGAACAGGGTGCGGCGCTGGCGACCGAGCACCTGCTCAAGCTGGGCCACGAAACGGTGTGGCACATCGCGGGCCCGTCGGATTCGCGCGCGGCCGAGCGCCGCGAGCGGGCCTGGCGGCGGACGCTGACGCGGTTCGACCGCCCGGTGCCGTTGCCGGTGGTGGGGGACTGGACGGCGGAGTCGGGGCACACGCTGGGCCGGGTGCTGGCGCACGACCCGGCGGTGACGGCGGTGTTCGCGGCGAACGACCAGATGGCGCTGGGCTTGTTGCGCGCCCTGCACGAGGCGGGCCGTTCGGTGCCGGGCGAGGTCAGTGTCGTGGGCTTCGACGACATGCCGGAGGCCGCGAGCTTCTGGCCCCCGCTGACGACGATCCGGCAGTCGTTCCCGGAGCTGGGCCGCCGGGTGGTGCGGACGCTGCTCGCCCAGATCCGGTCCGGCATCCGGCCCGCGGCACCGGGGAACGTGCCGGTGACGCTCGTCGTGCGGGGCAGCACCGGCCCGCCGCCCTGGTAAGGGGCGGTAAGATCGTTGTGCCTTTTCCCGTACCGGAGCCGAGGACCGACGTGGGCGTCGACGTCTTGCTGATGGCCGTGCGGCAGCGCGGCACCAGCCCGAAGGGGCGGCAGGTGCGCCCGGTGGAGTTCTTGCTGGATCCGGCGGGCCGCTTCGCCCGGCTGTGCGCGTCGAGCCGTCAGCCGATGCTCAGCCGCGTGGACCCCGTCAAGACCCTGGTCCTGACCCGCGCCGACATGCCCCAGTTCATTTCCGAGGTGGAGACCGAACTTGCGGCGTCCGGCGACCGCGAGGTGACGGACCTCCTGGAGCGTGTCCTCGGCCTGGCGCGGCAATGCGCGGCGCAGGAGTCGCACGAACTGCACCTCGACGGCGACTGAGCGGGCGGCGTGGTCAGCGGTCCCGGGGCGTGGGTTCGGCGTCCGGGTTCGCGGGCTGCGCACTTCGGCGGAGATCCGCTTCGGTCCGGATCCGGATGCGGTTCGGGTTGGCGACGCCGGCAGCGGTGGAGTTGTCGTTCACCTTCCCGGTCTACCCCCGGATCGGGTTCGCTGCACAGTGATCCGCAGCACCGGTCCCGTTCGCGCGCGCGACGGCCCGTCCTCGCGGGACTGTCCGATCCGGACCGTCCCGCGGCCGAGCTGCCCCGGCGCCGCTGACGGGTCAGGCGTGGCCCGCCCCGAAGAGGTACCGGTTGGCGATGTCGATCACGAACCGGCCGCCGTACCCCGGGTAGCGGTCCACGATCGCCGCCTTGTACGCGTCGCCGTCGTCGCCCAGCAGCTCCTCCGCGTCGGCGAGGTACCGGCTCACCTCGCCGAACACCTCCGGCCCGGCCGGGGTGCCGTGCCCGACGAGGATCGTGTCGTACCCCGCTTCGCCCGCCAGGCGCTCGATCGCCTTCCGCCAGCCCGCGATGTCGTTGTTGCCCAGGAACAGGTGGATGTCGTGGTACACCAGGTCCTGGGCGACGAGCACGCCCTGCTCGGGCAGCTTGATCACCAGCTCGTCGGCCGCCTCGCCGCCGGTGTGGGCCTCGAACACGAACGGCACGCCGTCGATCACCTCGGTGCCCGGTTCGATGACCACCGCCGGGGTGACTTCGGCTGTCAGGATGGGGGCGCCGGTCGGGTCCTGGCCGTCGTCGAGGGCCGCGATCTGGTCGCGGACCACGGCGAGCGCGTGCACCGGGGCGCCGAAGCGGTTGGCGCCGCCGAAGTGGTCGGGGTGGGCGTGGGTGATGATCACCCGATCGAGGGGCTTGCCCAGGCCCCGGGCGTAGGCCGCGACCTCGTCGGCGTAGCCGCGGACGAACTGCGCGTCGACGACGACGACCCGCGACGGGGTCTCGATCAGCTGGGTGGTGACGTTGACGCTGTCGTCCGGCGCCATGTAGCTGTGCAGGCGCACCGCGCCCTTGTCGATGACGGTGATCGTGCCGTTCATGATCGCTCCTCCTGGTCGGACGGCGCCCTGTCGGCGTCGCGATCACCACTTTCGTCCCGCAACCGCAGGCCGGCGAGATACCGTGGAGACTCACCATGGTCAAAAGCGGACACGGAGCCGTGATGTCGATCCCGAACCTCGGCTTCGCCCCGCCGGAGGCCGGCGTCCCCGGCTTCGAGATCGTCGGCCTGGCCACCCTGCACGGCCGGATGCGGCGCCCCGGCGAGCTCCACCGCGTCGCCTTCCACAGCCTCACGCTGGTCACCGCGGGAACCGGCACGCGCACGGTCGACTTCGTGACCCACCCCTGCCGCCCGGGCACGCTGCTGTGGGTCCGGCCGGGCCAGGTCCAGCGCTACGGCGACCTCGGCACCACGGACGGCGTGCACCTGATGTTCACCCCGGCCTTCCCGCCGTCGTTCAGCGGCGCCGAGCACCTGGTCAGCGCGTGGTACGGCCCGGTCTGCCACCAGCTGGGGACGAGCCCGGAGTACGCCGTGCTCGCCACGCTGCTGAGCCAGCTGCGCGCGGAGGCCGCCCGTCCGCCGGGGACGGTGTCGGCGGAGATCCTCGGGCTGCAGCTCGCGGCGCTGCTCCTGCACGTCGGCCGGCTGCCCGACGACCGCCCACGCGCGGGCGGCGACGTCTACGCCCGCTTCCGCGCCGAGCTCGAACGGTCGTACGCGACGGTGCGCCGCGCGGAGGACTACGCCCACCGCCTCGGCTACACGGTGAAGACGCTGACCCGCGCCTGCGTGGCCGCCACCGGCCAGCCGGTCAAGCACGTCATCGACGGCCGCGTGGCGCTGGAAGCCCAGCGCCTGCTGGCCCACACGGACGAGCCGGTCGCGGCCGTCGCGCGCCGGCTCGGGTTCAGCGAGCCGACCAACTTCGGCAAGTTCTTCACACGCCGGACCGGCAGTACGCCGGGGGAATTCCGGCGGGTGCACCGGCCGTCGAATCCGTCGAACGAGCCGTTTCGTTACCCGGCCGAGCCTGCGGACGCTTGACGGCGGCAGGTATGACTGCGTAGACATGTCAGCGCAGTCACACGGTTCACCAGGCACGATGCCTCGGGTGAGCGAAGCACCGGGAGAAGCAATGACGCGATCGGGCCGGGGTGGGAATTCGTCCGCACCCAGCAGCAAGGACGTGGCCCTGGCCGCCGGCGTCTCGCAGAAGACCGTCTCCCGGGTCTTCAACAACGAGCAGTACGTCTCGGCCGACGTCCGGCAGCGGGTGCTGGCCGCCGCCGAAGAGATCGGCTACCGGCCCAACAACGCCGCCCGGGCGCTCGCGTCCGGCCGGACCCGCTCGATCGGGGTCGTCACGCTGGGCACCGGGCTCTACGGGCCCGCGTCCCTGCTCGTCGGCATCGAACGGGCCGTGCAGAACGCCGGCTACGCGCTGCGCGTGGTCAGCACCCTGGAGGGTGACCCCTCCGGCGTCGCCGGCGCCGTCGAGTCGCTGCTCGAGCAGGGCGTCGACGGCATCGTCATCTCCGAACCCATCGACGAGGGCCCGCTGGCCCTGCAGGTGGACGTCCCGGTCCTGGTCTTCGGCGCCCCGCCGTCGTTCACCGCCCCCCGGCTGATCACCGCGGGCGTGATCTCGGAAGAGCTCGCCCGGATCGCCACGGACCACCTGCTCGACCTCGGGCACGAGACCGTCCACCACATCGCGGGCCCGCGGCGGTGGTACGCGGCCCGCGACCGGGCCGAGGGCTGGCGCAAGGCGCTGCGGGCCCGCGGCGCGGTGGAGCCGCCGGTCGTCGACGGCGACTGGTCGGCATCGTCCGGGTACGCCGCCGGGCGGGTGCTGGCCGCCGGCGACGTCACCGCCGTGTTCGCGGCCAACGACGACATGGCCATCGGGCTGATCCGCGCGCTGCTCGAAGCGGGCAGGCGGGTCCCCGAGGACGTGAGCGTCGTCGGCTTCGACGACACGCCCATCTCCGCCTACGTCACGCCGCCGCTGACCACCGTGCGGCAGCCGTTCGACCCGATGGCGACCGCGGGCCTGCGTCTGCTCGTGCACGCCATCGAACAGCCGCAGGCCGCCGACCTCGAACCCGAGACACCACCGCTCGAGCTCGTCGTCCGCGCTTCGACCGCCCGCTTCGCCGTCCACCCGGGCTGACCGTCCGGAACCCGGCTTCGCGCATTCCCCTCACTCCCCACCGGTGTGCCCGGCACGCCGCATTCCGCCCCCAGGAGTTCCGTCATGCCCGAACTCGTCCCGAACCACGCCTTCAGCCGCCGGTCCTTCCTCGCCGCGGCCGGCGCGGTCTCGCTCGGTGCCGCACTGGCCGCGTGCAGCGGCGGCGGGAGCACCGCCGCGCCCGCCGCCGAGAAGGTGAGCCAGGCCGACATCGACAAGGCGATGGCGACGCCCACCGAACTGGTCTTCTGGAGCTGGGCCCCGGAGATCGAGCAGGAAGTCGCCCTGTTCACGAAGAAGTACCCGGCGATCAAGGTCACCGTGCAGAACGCCGGCCAGGGCACGCCGCAGTACACGAAGCTGCGGACCGCGCTGCAGGCCGGCACCGGCGCGCCCGACCTGGCGCAGGTCGAGTTCCAGTACCTGCCGACCTTCACGGTCCTCGACAGCCTGCTCGACCTCCGCCCGTACGGCGCCGACGCGCTGAAGGCCAAGTTCGTCGACTGGACGTGGGGCCAGGTCAGCGGCCCGAACGGCGAGGTCTTCGCCATCCCGCAGGACACCGGCCCGATGGGCCTGCTCTACCGGCAGGACATCTTCGACCGATACGGCATCGCGGTGCCGAAGACGTGGGACGAGTTCGCGGACGCGGCGCGGAAACTGCACGCCGCCGCACCGGACGTCTACCTGACCAACCTCGCCTCCAACCAGCCGGCGGCCTGGCACGGCCTGCTCTGGCAGGCGGGCGACAAGCCCTACACGATGTCCGGCAAGAGCGACATCACGGTCGCCGTCAACAGCCCGGCCGCCAAGAAGCTCGCCGGCTACTGGGGCGGGCTGGCCAAGGAAGGCGTCATCGGGACCGAGACGGACTTCACCGACTCCTGGTACGCCTCGCTCAACAACGGCAAGTACGCCACCTGGATCACCGCGGCCTGGGGCCCGGCCTTCCTGTCCGGCTCGGCCAAGGCCACCGCGGGCAAGTGGCGGGCCGCGCCGCTCCCGCAGTGGGACGCGGCCAAGCCGAGCTCCGGCAACTGGGGCGGCTCGACCACGGCGGTGCTGAAGGGCACGAAGAACCCGATCGCGGCGGCGATGTTCGCGCAGTTCCTCAACAGCGACCCCGAATCGGCGAAGATGTTCGCCACCAAGCAGCTGTTCTTCCCGGCGACCAAGGCCCTGCTCGCCGACCCGTCGTTCGCCGGCGACACCCCGTCGTTCTACGGTGGCCAGAAGGTCAACGAGGTGTTCAGCGCGATCGGCGAGACCGTCTCACCGGAGTTCCAGTGGCCGCCGTTCCTCGACCAGGCCGTGACCGACTGGACCGAGACCGTCGGCAAGTCGCTGGCGGACAAGACCGACACGGTCGCCGCGCTCGACCAGTGGCAGTCGCGGATCACCACGTTCGCCAAGAACCAGGGCTTCACGGTCCAGGGCGGGTGAGCGCGGTGAAGCACCGTTCCGCCGGGCCGTGGTTCGTGGCCCCGTTCCTGATCCTGTTCGCGCTGTTCTTCATCACCCCGCTGGCGTATGCCGCCTACCTCAGTTTCTTCCAGCACAAGCTGATCGGCGGCACGGTCTTCGTCGGCCTGGACAACTACGTCAAGGCCGTCACCGATCCCCAGTTCCTCCGGGGCGTGCTGCGGGTGGCGACGTTCTTCGTCATCCAGGTGCCGGTGATGCTGCTGCTGGCGCTGCTGTTCGCGCTCGCGCTCGACAGCGGCCTGATGCGGCTGTCGAAGGTGGTCCGCCTGGGCGTCTTCGTCCCGTACGCGGTGCCCAGCGTCGTCGCGACGCTGATGTGGGGCTACCTCTACGGCCAGGACTACGGGCCGTTCGCCCAGCTGAGCTCGTTCTTCGGGCTGCCGGTGCCGAAGTTCCTCAGCGACAGCTGGATGCTCGGCAGCCTCGCGAACGTCGTCACGTGGGAGTTCGTCGGCTACAACATGATCATCCTCTACGCCGCGCTGCGGACCATTCCGGGCGAGCTCTACGAAGCGGCCGAAGTGGACGGTGCCGGCGCCTGGCGCACGGCCTGGTCGATCAAGCTCCCGGCGCTGCGCCCGGCACTGCTGCTGACCCTGCTGTTCTCCGTGATCGGCAGCTTCCAGCTGTTCAACGAACCCAAGCTGCTCAAGACGATCGCGCCCAACGTCATCGACAGCGGGTACACGGCCAACCTGTACGCGTACTCGCTCGCCTTCACCGGCCAGCAGGTCAACTACGCGGCCACCGTGTCGTTCCTGCTGGGCCTGGTCATCGTCGTCATCTCGTACACGATCCTGATCACCGCCAACCGCCGGAGCCGGAGGGCCGCCGCATGACCCGCCGTCGCAGCGTTCCGCTGACCGTCGCCATGCTCGCCGCGCTGGCCTACTTCCTGCTGCCGCTGTGCTGGCTGGTCATCGCCTCGACCAAGAGCACCCAGGACCTGTTCACGACGTTCGGGCTGTGGTTCTCGAAGGCGCCACAGCTGTTCACCAACATCGGCGACACGCTGTCGCACCAGGACGGGGTCTTCGTGCGCTGGCTGCTGAACACGATCGGCTACGCCGTCGTCAGCGCGCTCGGCGCCGCCCTGCTCGCCGCGGCCGCCGGGTACGGGTTCGCGAAGTACCGCTTCCGCGGCCACGGCGCCGGCTTCAACCTCGTGCTCGGCGCCGTCATGGTGCCCGCGACGGCCCTGGCCATCCCGACCTACCTGCTGTTCTCCCAGGTCGGCCTGGTCAACACGCCGTGGGCGGTGATCCTGCCGTCGCTGGTCAACCCGTTCGGGCTCTACCTGATGCGGATCTACGCCCAGGACGCCGTCCCGGACAGCGTCATCGAGGCCGCCCGGATCGACGGGGCGGGCGAGGCCCGGATCTTCTTCCGGATCGGGCTGCGGATGCTGGCGCCGGGCCTGGTCACCGTCGTGCTCTTCACGCTGGTGGCCACCTGGAACAACTACTTCCTGCCGCTGATCATGCTCAACGACCAGAACCTGTACCCGGTCACCCTCGGCCTCGCGCTCTGGGCGGACCAGGCCCAGAACGGCGGCGCCGGCACGAGCGGCGAGATGCTGCCGCTGGTGCTGACCGGTTCCCTGCTCTCGATCCTGCCCCTCGTCGTGGCTTTCCTGTTCCTGCAGCGGTACTGGCAGAGCGGGCTCGCCGCCGGCGCCGTCAAGCAGTGAAATCAATCCATTGTGGAGGTTCACCCATGGCGGTCCTGCCCGCCCGCGTCCTGTTCGGTGCCGCCTACTACCACGAGTACCAGCCGTACGAGCGGCTCAAGACCGACCTCGACCTGATGACCGAGGCCCGGTTCACCGTGATCCGCGTCGGCGAGTCGGTGTGGTCCACGTGGGAGCCGGAGAACGGCCGCTTCGACCTGGACTGGCTGCAGCCGGTCCTCGACGGCGCCCACGAGCGCGGGATTTCCGTGGTCCTCGGGACGCCGACGTACGCGGTGCCGCCGTGGCTGGCCCGGCAGTACCCGGAGATCACCGGCGAACGGGCGACCGGGCAGCGCATCGGCTGGGGTGCCCGCCAGGAGGTCGACTTCACGCACCCGGCGTTCCGGTTCCACGCCGAGCGCGTGATCCACAAGATCCTCGCCCGCTACGCGGAACACCCGGCCGTGATCGGGTTCCAGGTGGACAACGAGCCGGGGCTGGAGCTGTTCCACAACCACGGCGTCTTCCAGCGGTTCGTCGACCACCTGCGGGCGAAGTACGGCGACGTCGAGACGCTCAACCGCGAGTGGGGCCTGGTCTACTGGTCGCACCGGCTCTCGACGTGGGCCGACCTGTGGACCCCGGACGGCAACGCCCAGCCGCAGTACGACGTCGCCTGGCGGGAGTTCCAGGCCCGCCAGACCACCGAGTTCATCGCCTGGCAGGCGGATATCGTCCGCCAGTACTCGCGGCCGGAGCAGTTCGTCACCACGTGCATCTCCTACACGCGGCCGGCGGTCGAGGACGACGAGCTCACCGACAGCCTCGACATCGCCTCGGGCAACCCGTACTACGCGATGCAGGAGGGTCTGCAGCTGCCGGACCCGACCCCGGTCGGCCACGAGCAGAAGTGGAAGACCACCGGTGTCTGGTCGCTGTACCAGACCGCCGACTGGATGTTCTCTTCGCGCCAGGCGCCGTTCCTGGTCACCGAGACCAACGCCATGCACATCGGCCAGACCTGGGACAACCGGCCCGCGTTCGACGGCCAGTGGCGCCAGGCCGCCTGGGCGCTCGTCGCGCGCGGGGCCCGGATGATCGAGTACTGGCACTGGCACACGCTGCACTTCGGCGCCGAGACCTACTGGGGCGGGATCCTGCCGCACAGCGGACGGCCCGGCCGCACCTACGCCGAGCTCGCCCGCCTCGGCGAGGAGTTCGAGCTCGCCGGTGCCGCGGTCGCCGGGCTCGAGCCGGACGCGGACCTCACGATGGTGTACTCGACGCCGAGCAAGTGGCTCATGCAGAAGTACCCGGCACTGTCCACACCGGACGGCGAGCCGGACGCGGCGTCGTACCACCGGTTCTTCGACCCGTTCTACCGCGGCGCCTTCGACGCGGGCCGCCAGGTCCGGATCGTCCACATCCGGCAGCTGCACGACCCCCGCGGGGAACGCGAAGGCGTGGCACCGGAAGAAGCCGCCCGGCGGCACCCGGTCCTGGTCGTCCCCGCGCTGTACCTGGCCGCGGACAGCACGCTGGACTGGCTGGCCGCCTACGCCCGCGCGGGCGGCCACCTGGTCCTCGGCCCGCGCACCGGCTACGCCGACCACGAGGGGCGGGCGCGGCACGAATCGGCGCCCGGACGGCTCGTCGACGCCGCCGGCGTCCGGTACGACGAGTTCAGCAACCTCGGCGCCGACGTCCCGCTCAAGCCGGTGCCGGGCAGCCCACTGGAGCTGCCGCCGGGTGCGGCGGCGACGCGCTGGGTCGACGGCCTGACAGTGCTCGACGCGCAGGTGCTCGCCGAGTACGACCACCCGCACTTCGGCCGCTGGCCCGCGATCACCTCGCGGCCGGAGGGGGACGGGCGGGTGACGTACGTCGGCACGGTCCCGGACGCCGCGTCCGGCCGGGCTTTGGCCGAGTGGCTGGTGCCGCTGCCGTCGCACGCGTGGCCGAACCTGCCGGAGCCCGTGACCGCGACCACCGGGACCGCGCCCGGCGGCCGCCGGGTGCACATCGTCCACAACTGGAGCTGGAACCCCACCACCGTGACCGCGCCCGCGCCGCTGTCCGATCTGCTCGACGGCACGAACGTGCCGACGGGGATGGCCCTGAGCCTCGGCCCGTGGGACGTCCGCGTCTTCGTCGAACGAACCCCTACAAGGAAGTAGCGAGGTAGCGATGGTCCCCACCCGACGATCCTTCAAGGCGGTGCTGCTCGTCGTCGTCGCGGCGCTGCTGGGCGCGAGCCCGGCGGCGACCGCGCAGACGAGCGGCCCGACGACGATCTTCCAGCCGACGGCCGCCGCGGGGTACGCCAATCCCGGCGCGATGTACGCGCGGGCGATCACCCTGCACCACAACGGCGAGGCCAACGGGACGCTGTTCTCGACGTTCGAGGTCTACCGGAGCGCGGGTGCCCCGGCGTTCCCGGTGTACCGCAGCGGCGACGCCGGGAAGAGCTGGACGTACGTCTCCCAGGTGACCGACACGGTCAACGGCTACGGCATGCGCTGGAACCCGGAGATCTACGAGCTGCCGGACCGGCTCGGCACGCTCCCGGCGGGCACCCTGCTCGTCTCGGGGCTGTCGGTGCCCGCGGACATGCACTCCACCGAGATCCTGCTCTACGCCAGTACCGATCTCGGGAAGACGTGGAAGCTGCTGAGCTCCGTGGCCAAGGGCGGCGTGGCGTCGGTGTCCGATCCGAACACGCCGATCTGGGAACCGGTGCTGCTCATGCGCAACGGCAAGCTGATCGTGTACTACTCCGACCAGCGAGACAACGCGCACCACTCGCAGAAGCTCGTCCACCAGGTCACCACCGACGGCCGGACGTGGGGGCCGGTGGTCGACGACGTCGCCTACCCGGCGCAGCGGGCGCGGCCCGGCATGGCGACGGTCGCCGAGCTGCCCGGCGGCCGGTGGATCATGACCTACGAGTACTGCAACGCGCCGCAGGGCAGCTGCCCGGTGTACTACAAGATCGCCACCGACCCGGAGAAGTTCGGCCAGGCCGACGACAACCAGATCGTCCTCGACAACGGCGCGAAGCCGTGCTGCCAGCCGTTCGTCGTCTGGACGCCGTCGGGTGGGCCGCAGGGCACGATCGTGGTCAGCAACGGCGGCGGGACCGACCTCGCCGTCAACACCGCGGGTGGTGATCCCACGCAGTGGCGGTCGCAGGCGTCCAACGCCCCCGGCGGGTACAGCCGCGGCCTGATGGTGATGCCGGACGGCAACACCGTCATGTCGATCACCGGCGGCTGGCACGACAGCACCTACCTCAACACCGTCGAGTTCGCCCTCGACCACGTCGCCCCGGGCCTTTCGACGGGGGCGACGTACACGCTGACCAACGACCACTCGCGCCTGAACCTGGGCGTCAACGGCTCGTCGGTGGTCCAGCAGAGCGCCGCGACGCCCTGGGTGATCACCCGCCAGCCGACCGGGTACTTCACGGTGGCCACCGGCGGCCGCGTCCTGTCTGTCGTCGGCGGGTCCACACTGGACGGTGCGTGGCTGGAGCTGCGCACGCCCTCGCCGGGTTCGGCGACCCAGGAATGGGCGGTCGTCCAGCAGCCGGACGGGACGTACGAGCTGGCGAACCGCAAGAGCGGCAAGCTCCTGGAGGACCTCGCCTGGGCCACGACGCCGGGCGCCCCGATGGCGCAGTGGTCGGACGCCGACGGCCGCAACCAGCGCTGGACGCTGCACCAGACGGCGCTGCCGAACCTGACGACCGGCGACTTCACGATCCAGAACAAGCTGGGCAAGTACCTGGAGATCGCGGCCGGTTCGACGGCCCCGGGCACCCAGGCCGACCAGTGGTGGTACGCCAACCAGCCGTGGCACCTGTGGCGCTTCACCACGGCGAACGGCGGCTACCGGATCGTGAACGCGAAGTCCGGCCTGGCCCTGACCGACACCCACCCGGCGGCCGGCGAGGCGATCACCCAGACGGCCGTCGACCCGGGCAACGCCCAGCAGGTGTGGACGCTGGTGCCGAGCGGGGACCAGACGCTGATCAAGAACGCGGGCAGCGGCCGGTACATCACCATCGCAGGCGGCTCGCCGTCGAACCTGGCGAAGGCGGTGTCCTGGACGAAGATCGAGACGCCTGACCAGTTCTGGACGGTGCGCCGGATCAACTGAGGCCCCCGCGGGTGGTGCGGTGGCTCCCGCCGCACCACCCGGCCGGCCCAGCGCGGCCGCCGCGTCAGCGCGCGGCGGCCGCCACCGCACGGGCGCGGTCGGCCAGCCGGGCGGTGGCGTGCAGCACCGTCACGACCGAGCCGAGTGCGACCGCGCGGTCGCCCAGCTGTCCTTTGCAGACAGTCACCTGTGCGCCGGCGAAAGGGAGGGCGTCGCGCAGGAGCGCGCTGCGCAGTGGTGGCAGCAGAAGCTCGTAGGCGGCGGCGAGCTCGCCGCCGATGATCACGCGGTCCGGGTTGACCAGGTTGCCCAGGACGGCGATGGCCGTGCCGAGGCGGTGGCCCGCGTCGGTGAGCACCCGGACGCAGGCGCGGTCGCCCGCGAGGGCGTGCCGGATGAGGTCGACGGCCGTGAGCTCGGTGCCGTGGCGGGCGCGCAGCTGGTCGAGCAGCGCCGGCAGGCTGACGTACGTCTCGAGGCAGCCGCGGTTGCCGCAGCGGCAGATCCGGCCGGCCGGGTCGACGGTCATGTGCCCGAACTCCGCGGCCGTGCCGCACGAACCGCGGAACAGCCTGCCGCCCAGGACGAAGCCGGCGCCGATGCCGGTGCCGAGCTTGACGTAGACGGCGACCTGGGCGCCCTGGCCCGCGCCCCAGGTGACTTCGGCCAGCGCGCCGAGGTTGCCGACGTTGTCGACGATCACGGGCAGGCCGAGCAGGGCGCCGAGCTCCTCGGCCGGCCGCAGCCCGACCCAGCTCGGCGCGATGCTGGACGAGCCGACCGTGCCCGTCAGCGTGTTGACCGGTCCCGGCAGCCCGGCCCCGACGCCGAGCACCATGCTCTGCTTGACCCCCGCGGCGGCGAGCGCGTCCCGCGCGAGCGTGGCCGCGATCCGCAGCGCGTCCCGGGCGTCGTGGTCGCGGTCGAGCGGGCGGAGCTGCTCGGCCAGCACCGTGTGCGCCAGATCGGCGACGATCACGCGGATGTGCGTGTGCCCGAAGTCGATGCCGACGACGGCGCCGGCGGCGGGGTTGAGGGTGAGCAGGGTGCCCGGCCGGCCCTGTTTCGGCGGCCCGCCGGGACCCGGGCTGCCGTTCTCCACGATCAGGCCGTCCTGGTACAGCGCGCCGACGACGTTCGACACCGTGGCCCGCGAGACGTCCAGCAGGCGCGCGATGTCCGCCCGGGTCAGGGGACCGCGGGTGCGGAGGAGCTCGACCACCCGTTCGTGATTTCCCGGCCGGGTCCCCGGGCGCTGTGTCACCACACCCGAGATGTACCCGGTCGCCGCCGAAACGACAAGGATTGAACATATTCGACGGCATTCGACTGCGGGTGACGACTTTTCGGGCAGTTTTGTCCAGCTGGTTGACACATTGGGGCCCGTGGTTCCAGCATCAATGCTGCCGAGCAAGCGGTCAAACGATCACCGGATGCGTACCGGCGGCCGCGGCTCACCCGTTCGAACCACTCTCGCCCAAGGATGTGCGGATGTGAAACAGAACCGGTATCCCGGCGCCCTGCGCGCCGCACCCCGCTAGCCCCGTTGCCGACGCGGAGACCGCCGAAGCTCGATCGGCGGTCCGGGTGCCTTCCGCCGGAGTGTTAGCGCTAACACTGATCGCTCCCCGGAAACGGCCACCGCGTCGCCGCGGCTTTTCGAGCGGAAATGCGTGCCGTCCCCACGGAGGTGACCATGACTGTCCTCGACCTTTCCGATCCGCGGCCGACCCTGGCCGACGTGGCCAGGGTCGCCGGTGTCTCGTCGGCCACGGCGTCCCGGGTGCTCAACGGTTTTCCCCAGGTGCGCGCCGAGACCCGGCGCCAGGTCGAACAGGCCGTGCGGTCGCTCGGCTACGTCCGGCAGCGCGCGGCCCGCGCGGGGGAGGGGCAGCGGACCGGCACGGTCGCCGTCGTCATGTGTGAAGACGGCCTGCGGCTGTTCTCCGACCCGTTCTTCGGCCGGATCATGGGCGGCATCAACCGCGTGTTCACCGCCGCGGGCGTGCAGGTCGTGGTGCTGATGATGCCGTCGGCCGGCCAGGCCGCCACCTTCCGCTACCTCGGCGGCGGCCACGTCGACGGGGCGCTGTTCGTGAGCACGCACGCGCGGTACACGACGGCGTTGTCCCACGCCGATCTCCCGGTGGTCAGCGCGGGGCGGCCGATGGTGCCGGATCCTGCCCAGTGCACGTACGTCGACGTCGACAACCGCGGCGGCGCCGAGGCGGCGGTACGGCACCTGCTCGCCGCCGGGCGACGGCGGATCGCCACGGTCGCCGGCCCGAAGGACATGGCGCCGGGCCGCGACCGGCTCGCCGGCTACGCCGCCGCGATCTCCGGCTCGGCTCTCGTCGACCCGGGGCTGGTGGCCCACGGCGACTTCGGCCAGGCCTCCGGCGAGCACGCGACGCGGCAGCTGCTCGACCGGAGGCCCGACCTGGACGCGGTGTTCGCCGCCTCCGACGTGATGGCGGTGGGCGTGCTCCGGGCCCTGCGCCGCACTGGCCGCCGGGTGCCCGACGACGTGGCGGTGATCGGGTTCGACAACGCGCCGGTGTCGCGGAGGACGGATCCGCCGTTGACGACGGTGAGCCAGCCGGTGGAGGCGCTGGGGGCGCGGGCGGCGGGCGAGCTGCTCGCGGTGCTCGACGGGACCGTGCGGCAGCCGCGCCGGGTGGTGCTGGGGACGAGCCTGGTGGTCCGGGCTTCGGCGTGAGCGCGCGGCCGCCGGGAGGCGGCAAGCTACACTGGCGCGTACGTGTTACTGAGCGGTCGCTTAGTGACCTTGTTCACGAGGTGCCCGGCACGGCAGGCGGCAGGTGGGCCGCCGGGCCGGCAGGTGCCCAGGTCGGAGCTGTTTCCGCCGTGGATGGCGGGTGGCTGACGGGCGTCGCGAACGGGGGTGTTGCCGACGTCAAGGTGACCATTTCCGGTCGTTGTGGTGACCTCGGAGTGACACGTGAGTGACCGGTGAGGGGTGGGCAGCGTGCAGGAACGGACAGCGGGGGATCCCTGTGGTGGCACGGCCGTCGTGCTGCCCGACCCGGCGCGCTCGATCGGCGTGCTCACCTCGACACTGGCCACGCTCGGCAACAGCCGGACGCTCGACGCCATCGCGCGCTCGGCCGCGGCCGAGGGGTACGCGATCAAGCTGATGCCGCTGGGCAGGCCGACTCGCGACGGGGTCACCGACGCCTTCCGGGAACTGCGGAACCACGACGTCGACGGCCTGGTCGTGCTGGTCGAGGAATACGACCTGGATTGGCCGGGAATCGTTTTCCCGCAAGCCATCCCGGTCGTCGTCGTCGATTCCAACGCCCGCGCCGGCTACCCGACGGTGGACACCGACCAGGCGCAGGGGGCGGTGCTCGCGACCGAGCACCTGCTCAAGCTCGGCCACGAGACCGTCTGGCACATCGCGGGTCCGACGGACTCCTTCGCGGCCGAGCACCGGCAGGGGGCCTGGCGGCAGACGCTGACCCGGTTCGACCGCACGGTGCCGTTGCCGGTGGTCGGCGACTGGACGGCCGAGTCGGGGTACACGCTCGGCCGGGTGCTGGCCCACGACCCCGCGGTGACGGCGGTCTTCGCGGCCAACGACCAGATGGCGCTGGGGCTGTTGCGGGCGTTGCACGAAGCCGGCCGTTCGGTGCCGGGCGAGGTCAGCGTCGTGGGCTTCGACGACATGGTGGAGGCGGCGAGTTTCTGGCCGCCGCTGACGACCGTCCGGCAGTCGTTCGCCGAACTCGGCCGCCAGGTGGTGCGGACGCTGCTCGACGAGGTCAGGTCGGGTGCCAGGGCCGTGACGCTCGAACGGGTTCCGGTGTCGCTGGTGGTCCGCGGCAGCACCGGCCGGCCGCCGTGGTGACAGGCCGGCGTGAGAACGGTGTGAAGCCGTTCGCGCATCGCTGGTTTTTGCTCGCTCTTCGCGATTGAATACATCGAATCGTGCGGCCGCGTGTTGACACGCCGGGCCGTGCAAACGGATGCTCGGCGGAGCGGCCGAAAGGCCGAACAGGACCGACGAGGGGGAGCCGAGTCATGACCACCGTGCCGGCGCCACCTCCCGTCCCGTCCTGATGGAACCGGAACTGATCGAGATCACCGCCACCGTCCCGCACGAACCCGCGGCGGTGTGGACGATCGTCGGCAGCCCCCACCTCTACCCACGGTTCGTCCGCGGCATCACCTCGTGCGAACCGGTTTCCGAGGCCACCGGCCGGGGCGCCCGCTACCGGTTCCGCGCCGGCGGCGCGGGCGAAGCCGAGATCTTCGTGCACCGCCGGGACGAACACCTGGCCTGGTCGAGCGTCGAGGGCACGCCGCACCGGATGTCCGTCGTGCTGCGCCCGGTGCCGGACGGCTGCGCGATCACCGTCCTGCTCACGCTGCTCGACGGCCGGTCGCCCGCGGTCCCGCGGGTCCGCCAGCGGATCCTCGACGCGATCGCGGCCATCAGCGACCACCTCGGCGGTGTCCCGGCGGCGGACCCGCTGCCGCCCCGGCCGTCCAAACGGGAGTTCGCGCGGATCCTGGTCAAGGCCGGCGTCCTCACCCCCGCCCAGCCCGCCGGGCTGCTGCGGCAGCTGCGGTCGGTGAGCCGGTGGGGCTCGACGCTGGCCGGCGGCTACGAGGCGGTGGCGCGCCGCGCGCCGGAGTCCCTCGCGCTGTGCGACGAGCGTTCCGAGCGGACGTTCGGCGAGCTCGACGAGCGCACCACGCGGCTGGCCGCGGTGCTGAAGCGCTACGACGTCACCGAGGGCTCACGGGTACTCCTGATGTGCCGCAACCACAACGCGATGGTCGAGGCGATGATCGCCTGCAGCAAGCTGGGTGCGGACGTGGCACTGATGAACACCGGGCTGGCGCTCGGCCAGGCCGCCGAGTTCACGCTGCGGCACGGGTCCCAGCTGGTGCTCGCCGACGCCGAGTTCGCCGGCCTGCGCGGCCGGCTGCCGTCGGAGATCCCGCAGCTGTGGACGTGGCCGCCCGGCAACGGGTGGCACGGGTCGACCATCGAGGAGCTGATCGAGGCCGAGCCGCTCGCCCGGATCGCCCCGCCCACCAAGCCCGGCCGGCTCGTCGTGCTCACCTCGGGCACGTCCGGCCCGCCGAAGGGCGCGCGCCGCCCGACGCCGAACAACGTCGCCGACGCCGCCGCGGTGCTGTCGGAGATCCCGTTGCGGGCCGGGGAACCGATCCTGGTCGCCGCGCCGCTGTTCCACACCTGGGGCCTGGCCGCGCTCCAGCTCGCCATGGCGCTGCGGGCGGGGCTGGTGCTGCCGCGGCGGTTCGACCCGGAAGCGACGCTGGCGATGATCGAGCGCCAGCGGTGCACGGCGTTGTTCGCGGTGCCGACGATGCTGCGCCGGCTGCTGGACCTGCCGGAGAAGACGCGGGCCCGCTACGACCTTTCCTCGCTGCGCGTGGTCGCCAGCTCCGGCGCCGGCCTGCCGGGGCGGCTCGGCGAGGAGTTCATGGACGCCTTCGGCGACATCCTCTACAACCTCTACGGCTCCACGGAGGTCTCGTGGGCGGCGATCGCCGGACCCCGCGACCTCCGCGCGGCCCGCGGCACGGCGGGCCGCCCGCCGATCGGCACCGCGATCCGCGTCCTCGACCGCGCGGGCGAGCCGGTGCCGCCGGGCGCGACCGGCCGGCTCTACGTCGGCAACCGCCTGCTGTTCGACGGGTACACCGACGGCGAGCAGCTGGACGTCCGCGACGGGCTGATGGACACCGGCGACCGCGGGTACGTCGACGCGAACGGCCTGCTGTTCGTCCAGGGCCGCGAGGACGAGATGATCGTCTCCGGCGGCGAGAACGTGGCGCCGGCCCCGGTGGAGGAAGTCCTGCTCACGCTGCCCGAGGTTCGCGAGGCGGCGGTGGTCGGCGTCCGCGACGCCAAGTACGGCCAGCGCCTCGCGGCCTACCTCGTGCTGATGCCGGGCGCCCAGCTGGACGCCGACACGGTCCGGTCGCACGTGCGCGAGCGGCTCGCCCGGTTCGCGGTGCCGCGGGACGTCGTGTTCGTCGAAGAGCTGCCGCGCAACGCGACGGGTAAGGTCGTGAAGCGGGCCCTGCGCCGCAACTACCGCTGGTGACGGCCCGCACGTCGAGGAGATGCTGCCGATCGTCTACCCGCCCACGGTCGGCGAAGCTGCGGGAAGTGCTGCGCAACCGCCCGAGCCGCGAGGTCGACGTCATCGTCGTCACCGACGGGCAGCGCATCCTCGGCCTGGGCGACCAGGGGATCGGCGGACCGCCGGACGCCCGCTGTCGCAGCAGCAGGTCGTCATGCTCGGTGCGGGTTCGGCCGGCACGGCCGGAAACGCCGGAGGAGCCGCTGCTGCCGGCGTGGGACGACGTCCCGGAGATCGCGACCCGCATCGCCGGAGCTGAGCGAGGACGACGTCGCGAAGGCGGTGCGCGAGGCGCGGTGGACTCCCGAGTACCGGTAGCGGCGGCTCAGGCGGGGCAGCTGATGTCGTGCCGGGGCGCCGCCAGGGTCAGCAGGTAGCGGTCGGCGGCCGACCGGGTGCAGGTGTTCCGCGGGTAGACCCCGTGGCCCGCGCCCTCGTAGGTCAGCAGGGTCGTGTTCGCCGCCGCTTGGCGGTGGACGGCCAGCGCCCAGGCGTACGGGGTCGCCGGGTCGTCCCGGGCGTTGAGCAGCAGGATCCGCGGCGCCCGCGGGATGCTCAGCCGGTGCGGCGGGTTCGCCGGCGGGCCCGGGACGCCCAGGCACGCCATCGCTTCGCCGTGGCTCAACGCGCTGCCGCGCATGAGCGGTCCGCGGCGCAGCTCTTCGGCGTGCAGCGCCGAGTACCGCGCGAAACTCCGGATCCGGAGGTCGAAGTCCTGGCACACGACCGCGAGCCGGACCGACGCGTAGTTGTACGCGAACCGCGTGCCGACCGGCGGCGTCCCGGCCAGGGTGTCGGCGATCACCTGGGCCGCGTCCGTCCAGTCCGGACCGTACATGTCGGAGAACACCCGGTCGCGCAACCAGTTGTGCCGCGCGGGCAGGCCGTCGGCGATCCGGAGTGCCCGCGGCCAGAGGGCGAGGACGTCCTGGCCGTGCAGCGCGCAGGTCGTCGTCCGGTCGCACCACGCGGCGAACCGGCGGAACACGCCGTCCGCGGCGGCGGCCCGGTCGCCCAGGAACCGCTCGAGGCCCGCGCTGTGGTCGATGACGCTGTCGAGCACCATCGCCCGGACCCGGTCGCCGTACCGTTCGGCGTACTGCTGGCCGAGCAGCGTGCCGTAGGAGATGCCGAGGTAGCTGATCCGGGGTTCGCCCAGCGCGCGGCGGACGGCGTCCATGTCCCGGGCGTTGACGGCGGTGTTCGCGTGGTCGAAGACGGGGAGGTTGCGGGCACGGCACTCGGAAACCGCTTTCACGCTGTACTCCCGCAGCGCGGCGAACTCCGCCGGGCCGGCCGGCTCGTCGCCGGGCGCGGGACCGGTGTCCGGGCATTCGATGAAGGCGCTGCGGCCGGTGCCGCGCACGTCGAAGCCGACGACGTCGAAGCGGGCCTGGACCTCCGGGCCGAAGAAACCCGGCGACACCGCGAATTCCGCATTCGACGAGCCGGGACCGCCGAGATCGGCCAGCAGCACCCCGAGGCGGTGCGCGGAATCGGTGGCGCGGTGCCGGGCCACCGCGAGCTCGATCGACGGCCCGGCCGGGGCGTTCCAGTCCAGCGGCACCCGCACGGTGCCGCACTCGCCGTCCGGGGGCGCCGGGCTGTCCGGGTCGTCGGGGCAGGCGGTCCAGACGATCGGCGACGGCGTCCAGCCGGCCTCGGCCACGGCGGGCGCGGCGCCGGTCAGCAGAAGTGCGCTCGCCAGCACGGTTCCCAGCACCCGAGGCTCCTCCCCGCGACGACCCGGACGCACCCGACGGTAGGGCGCGCGGGTCTGGACCACAAGGCCCGATCAGGCGGTGCGCTCCCGGACGCCGGCCAGTTCGGCGGGCGGCGGCCCGGGGTGCAGGATCCCCAGCTGCCGGGTGGTCCGCGTGAGGGCGACGTAGAGATCGTTGTGCCCCAACGGCCCGGCGAGGATCGCGGCCGGGTCGACGACGAGCACGACGTCGAACTCCAGGCCCTTGGCTTGGCCGGGGGTGAGCACGACAACGGGGTCGGTGAGCTCGGGCGGCACGGTCACCGGAACGGCCGCGCTGATCCGGGCGTGGTGGACCGACGGCGCGATGATCGCCAGCCGCCCGTCTTCGTGGCGCGCGGCAAGGCCGGCGAGCACGTCCGGCAGCTCCCCGACCGTGGTGCGGCGCCGCCACGGGTGTTCACCCGCGTGCCGAACCGACCGGGGCGCCCGCAGCCCGGGATGGCGAGCGGCGAGCAAGGGAGCCGCGACGGCCATGACCTCCACGGGAGTCCGGTAGTTCACGGTGAGCTCCGCCAGCCGCCACCGACCGTCCACATGCGACCGAAGGATGTCGCCCCACCCGGAACTGTCGGTGGTCCCGGGTAAGCTGGACACCGGGGGCCGGAGGCCGCCCCCCGCCGGGTCACCGGTCTGCGCGAGATCACCGACCACGGTCATCGACCTGGTGGGACACCGGCGAAACAGCATCCGCCAGGCCATCGCCGAGAGTTCCTGCGCCTCGTCGACGACCACGTGCCCGAAGGTCGCGCCGCCCCGCTCGCCGAGCACGGCGGCGGCTTCGTCGAGCAACGGCACGTCGGCCGCGCTCCAGGTGTCGCCGTCGGTTCCGAGCACCCGGGCCACCACTTCCGGCGCGGTCAGCGGCGGCCACACCTCGTCGAGCACGGCGCCGACCCCGGCGTCGGCGAGCAGCGCGGTCCGCAGCCGGGCGACGTCGGTGTCGTCGAGGATGCGCCGCGGGCCGTCGGGGCCGGGCTCGACCACCACCACACCGGCGGCGGCCAGCGCGCGCAGGTCGGCCTCGCCCAGGCGGCCGTCGGCGCTGCCGCCGTCGAGGGCCGCGCCGGTCTCGTCGAACACCACGTTCTCCATGCCGTCGGCCAGTTCCCGCGCGAGTTCGCCGACGAGCCGCTGCTGGAAGACGAGCCGCGCCTGGTTGTGCGGCAACCCGGTGGCGGCCGCCGCGTCGATCGCCGCCCGGCACGCCCGGGGTTCCAGCCGCAGCACTTGCTGCTCGAAGAGGAGGTCGACCGGCTCGTCGGGCGCGCGCACCCGCGACCGCACGGCGGCCGCGATCCGGCCGGCCATTTCGGCCCGGCCCTTGGCGACGGCGGTCTCGGGCGGGTCGGTCCGGCCGATCGGGACGGCCGGGCCCAGCTCGGCGAGGGTCGACGTCACGACGGCGTGTTCGCCGAGACCGGGGAGCACCTGCCCGATGTAGCCGAGGAAGACGTGGTTGGGGCCGACGACCAGGGCACCGCGGGTGCGCAGGTGCGGACGGACGTAGAGCAGGTAGGCCAGGCGGTGCAGCGCGACCGCCGTCTTGCCGGTGCCCGGACCGCCCTGCACCACGAGCACGCCGGGGTGGTCGTCGCGGACGATCCGGTCCTGTTCGGCCTGCAGCGTGGTGACGATGTCGGCCATCCGCCCGGTGCGCCGCGCGGTCAGGGTCGCCAGCAGGGCCGCGCCGCCGACCAGGACGTCGTCGCCGGCTTCGGTGTCCAGCAGTTCGTCTTCGAGGGCGAGCACTTCGCGGCCGCGTGTGGTGATGCGCCGCCGCCGTCGCACGCCCTGCGGGGTGGCCAGGGTCGCGGTGTAGAACGGCCGCGCGGCGGGCGCGCGCCAGTCGAGCAGCAGCGGTTCGTCGTCGCGGAACAGCCCGAGGCGGCCGACGTAGCGGCGGCTGCCGTCCCGCAGGTCGAGCCGTCCGAAGCACAGCCCGTCGGCCGCGGCGGCCAGCCGGTCGAGTTCGGCCCGCCAGAACGGCGCCGTCGCCGGGGCCGCGTCGGCCAGCCGGGCGGCGGCCTGTTCGCGCAGCGCGTCGGCTTCGGCGTGGAGGGTGGTCAGGTATTCCTGTTCGCGATCGGTTTCGTTCCTGCTGTTCCCGCTGGGCACGCCTGAGCTCCCCTGTCATCCGGTGATCGGTGACGTCGAGGGTGCACGGCGAATCGGTCGAGAAACAGTCTTGTTCTTTCGCGCGGCTTCAGCCGCGCGTGGCGCTGCAGGGCGCTCCGCGCGGCAAAGCCCACCGCATTCGGGAGTCAGGCGGCGAATTTCCTGCGCGGAGCGCGCTTTCGCGGCGACGGCGCGGACGATTCCGCGTCGGCACCGTGCGCCCGCTCGTAGGCGGCGGCGACTTCGGAGGCGAGCCGGCCGCGCTCGGAGACCTCGAAGCCGTTGGCGTTCGCCCAGGCCCGGATCCGCTGGTTGCGCTCCCGATCGGAGGCGGTGGTGGACTGCCCGGTGGCGACCCGCACCTTCCGCCCCCCGACCCGGCGGCCGGCGTTGATGTAGCGGGCGAGTTCTTCCCGCAGGGCGGTCGCGTTCCGGTCCGAAAGGTCGATTTCGAAGGTGACGCCATCAAGGCTGAACTGGACGGTCTGGGCGGCGGCGCTGCCGTCGATGTCGTCGAGGATCTCGACGGAGACTTTCTGGGCCACTTGGGTGCTCCTCCGGTGGATGTGCGCTCGAGAACGCGAACAACAATGTGCCGCGTTCTCCGGGAAGTGTATCCACAACCGGCCCGAAAGGGAATTCAACTCGCAGGGAAACAAGGCGGGTCCGTTCGGCGTAATTGCCCCGCATCGGCGGCGGAAGCAGCCGGTGAGCACGGCCGTGCGACGGTTGACGAAATGTGACGAAGTCGCCTCAATGGGTGAAGAACAACTTGGGGTGAGCCGCATGGGGGCGGGTCTATTGTGGACGTCCTTTGCGGACGGGGGGGGAATGCGGTTCCCGTGGTGGGGTGGTGTCGGGCGAGTTCGAAACCCGGAGGAGTGGGTTCGGCGGCGCGGGAAGCGGAGGGGGCTGGGGCTCCTGCCCGCCCAGTCGCGCGAGATACCCGCCCGATCACGGGTGATGCCCGGCTGGTCACGCGAGATTCTTCTTGGCGCACGCGCGGGCCTCGGAACTGTGTGGCCGCGGCCGGTCGGTGGCTCGGTCGGCCGGGGGACGTCGCCTCGCCGACCGCTGCCCCTGGGGCGCGGGCTCCGGCAGGCCGGGGCCGCGAGGTTGATCTTCGGGGTGGTGGGTCGGCAGGCCGGGGGCGGCGACGTTGACCTTCAGGGGTGGTGCGTGGCGGCCGCGGGTGGCGAAGTCGATCTTCGGGGTGGTGCCGAGCGGCAGAGCGGGGTGCGCGGGGCGCGGGGTGCGCGGGGCGCGGGGCGCGCGGGGTGTGAGGGGCGCGGGGTGTGAGGGGCGCGGGGTGTGAGGGGCGCGGGGTGTGAGGGGCGCGGGGTGTGAGGGGCGCGGGGCGCGCGGGGTGTGAGGGGCGCGGGGTGCGCGGGGCGCGCGGGGTGTGAGGGGCGCGGGGTGCGCGGGGCGCGCGGGGTGTGAGGGGCGCGGGGTGCGCGGGGCGCGCGGGGTGTGAGGGGCGCGGGGTGCGCGGGGTGCGCGGTGTGCGGGCTGCGCGGTGTGCGGGGTGCGCGGTGCGCGCGGAGGGCCGGGGGCGGGGAGGGCCGGGGCGGGGAGGGCGGGGAGGGGCGGCGGGGAGCTGTTGCCGGTGTCGTGAACGGCGTGCGCGCCCCGGCGGAGAGGCGGTCGCCCGGGGAACGGGCGGGCGAGCAACTGGACACCCCGGCCGGCGGCCATCCCCGGCCACCCGGTGAACACCGTTCATTCACCCACCGTTCAACCCGAAACAACCCCGGCCCCCGGGATCACCACCCGGGCCCCGCCCCTCGCATTCCGTCCCCATTGCCCCCATGCCGGCCACGTCACTCAATCGATCATTTCACCTGCGCGCCCGCGCCTTCCGCGTTACCCGCCAATCGGGTGATCTGCCGTATGGTGGCGCGCAACTTTCGATACTCGCGCACTTCGGGTTCTTGGCTTGATCGTCACCCGAGTGGCGCCGAGTCTTCCCAGGTGAGCGCTCTGCCGTAAAGTCAAACCTCCCAATCGAGGTAACATTTTCCGGCAGAAGAGTGAACAAAAACCGATCCTGTACTACTCCCTGTCCGGGCAAACCGGCGCGATTTTTGGACATTTTCGCCAATGCTCCGTTCGGCGGTACGAGCAAGGCGTTCACTGGGTAGCGTGATGCCAATCCGGCTGGTCTTGGGGGCTTCTCGACTGCCGGGTGAGCGACCTGGTGCACGAAGAACGCGCGCTCGGCGGTCGTTGGTACCTAATCGGTGCCGCGGGGGTGCCGTCGAAATCGGAACTGTTTCCGGGGGTTGTCGCGCGGCTGTCACGGTGGAAAGGATCAACGTGTCTTGCCCTCGTTCCTGCGGGTTTGCCCGGTGTGTGGCACGCCGGGCCGATTTGTTGAACGACTGGCAAATAGGCCGGCCGGGGGAAAGCCCCGATCCGGCCGTTTCTCGCGAATTCCCTGGTCGCAGGCCCCTCGACGGCCCTGCGCTGACGTGCTCGAAAGGTTCCCGCAATGCCGCGATACGACGTCTCGGTTCCCGCCGCCGAAGACGGGCCGCGTACCCTCGCCCGGCTGTTCCAGGCGCAGGTCGCCCGCACCCCCGCCGCGCCGGCGCTGACCGGTGACGGCGGCACCCTGACCTACGCGGCCGTCAACGCGCGGGCGAACCGGCTCGCGCGGCTGCTGATCCGGCGCGGGGCCGGCCCGGAAGACGTCGTCGCGCTGGTCCTGCCGCGGTCGGCCGACCTCGTCGTCGCGCAGCTCGCGGTGGCCACGGCCGGGGCCGCCTTCCTGCCTGTCGATCCCGACCAGCCCGCCGAGCGCATCGCTTTCATGCTCGGCGACGCGCGGCCCGTGCTGGTCGTGACCCGGGGGAAGACACCCCGGACCACCCTTGACCTCGACGACGTGAGCGAAACAGGCACCGACGCCGACCTCACCGACGCCGACCGGAGACGCCCCCTGCGTCTCGACCACCCCGCCTACCTCATCTACACGTCCGGCTCGACCGGCGTCCCCAAGGGCGTCCTCGTCACCCACCGCGGCCTGGCCGGCTTCTTCGCCGCCATGCGCGAGCAGTACGACGTCCGGCCCGGCGACCGCGTCCTCGAGTTCTCCTCGCCCAGCTTCGACGCGTCGATCCTCGAGCTCGGCATGGCGTTGCCGCACGGGGCGGCGCTGGTCGTGCCGCCACCGGGCCCGCTGCTGGGCGACCGGCTCGCCGACGTCCTGGCCGAGCACCAGGTCACCCACGCGCTCATCCCGCCCGTCGCGCTGGCCACCCTGCCGACCAAGCGGCTGCCGGACTTCCGCACGGTGATCGTCGGCGGGGACGCCTGCCCGCCCGAACTGGTCCGGACCTGGGCGCCCGGCCGGCGGATGATCAACTCCTACGGTCCCACCGAGTTCACCGTCGTCGCGACCTGGAGCGATCCGCTGGTCCCCGGGGGCACGCCGCCGATCGGCCGGCCGCTGCCGGAGGCCACCGCCTATGTCCTCGACGATGCGCTGCGCCCGGCCGCCACCGGGGAGCTCTACGTCTCCGGCCCCGGCCTGGCCCGCGGCTACCTCGACCGGCCCGGCCTGACCGCGAGCCGGTTCGTGGCCGACCCCTTCGGCGCGCCCGGCGCGCGGATGTACCGCACCGGGGACGTCGTCAGGCGGACCGAGTCCGGCGAGCTGGAGTTCGTCGGGCGGGCCGACCACCAGGTCAAGATCCGCGGCTTCCGGATCGAACCGGGCGAGATCGAAGCACTGCTGCTGAAGCAGGCAGGCGTCCGCGAGGCGGTCGTCGTCGCCCGTGAGGACCGCGTCAAGCGCCTGGTCGCCTACTTCGTCGGCGACGCCGAACCGGCGCGGCTGCGGGCCGCCGCGGCCGACCGGCTGCCGCCCTACATGGTCCCGGCCGCGTTCGTGCCGCTCGCGCGGATGCCCCTGACCCACCACGGCAAGCTCGACCGCGACGCGCTGCCCGAACCCGACTGGCAGGCGCAGGTCCGGACCACCCACACCCCGCCGCGGACCCCGGCCGAGCACGCGCTCGCCGAAATCTGGGCCGACGTGCTCGGCGTGCCCGGCATCGGCGTCGACGCGGACTTCTTCGAGCTCGGCGGCGACTCCATCCTCGGCGCCCGCGCGCTGGCCCGGATCCGCGCGCGCTTCGGCGCCGACCTGTCCCCGCGGGTGGTGTTCGACGCGCGCACCATCGCCAAGCTCGCCCGGCTGCTGCCGGCGCGACCCAGTGCCCCGGCCGGCCGGATCGAGCCCGTGGCCCACGGCGCCGTGGCGCCGCTGTCGCCGGTCCAGCGCCGGCTCTGGGTGCTCGACCAGCAGAACCCCGGAAGCACCGAATACAACGCCGGCGTCGGCCTCACCCTCGACGGCCCGCTGGACCGCGACGCCCTCCGCGCCGCACTGGACTCCCTCGCCGCCCGCCACGAATCGCTGCGGACGACGTTCCGGACCGTCGACGGCGAGGGCGTCCAGGTCGTCGCCGACGAGGGCCGCATCCCGCTGCGGGAAGCCGACGCCGAGCCGGACCTGGACGCGCAGCTGGCCGCCGAACTGGACCGCCCCTTCGACCTGACGACCGGGCCGCTCACCCGGGCCACGCTGCTCCGCCGCGGCCCGGACGACCACCTGCTCCTGCTGTGCCAGCACCACATCATCACCGACGGCTGGTCGGTCGGCCTGCTCGTCGACGAGTTCGCCGCGCTCTACGCGGGGGAGAAGCCCGCGCCCCTCGAGATCGGCTACCGCGACTACGCGAAGTGGCACCGCGAGCGGCTGGCCGGGCTGCGCGAGCGCCAGCTGGCGTACTGGCGCACGCAGCTCGCCGGCCTCGAACCCCTGGACCTGCCCACCGACCGCCCCCGCCCGCCCGTCCGCGCCACCGAAGGCGCCATCCGCCGGTACGAGCTGCCCGCCGGCCTCGCCGAACTGGGCCACGACACCGGCGCCACGCTGTTCACGACGCTGACCGCGCTGGTCCAGGTGCTGCTGGCCCGCTACACCGGCCAGGACGACATCGCCGTCGGCACCGCGGTGTCCGGCCGCGACCACGACCAGCTCGAACGGCTCGCCGGGTTCTTCGTCAACACCCTCGTCCTGCGGTCCGCGGTCGACGCCGCGGAACCGTTCGACGCTTTCCTCGACCGGGTCAAGGAAACGACGCTGGCGGCCTTCGCCGCCGCCGAAGTGCCCTTCGACCAGGTCGTCGACGACCTGCGGCCGGCCCGTGACCCGAGCCGGACCCCGCTGGTGCAGGTCCTGCTGGTGCTGCAGCAGGACCTCGTCCGGCCCCGGGAGGCGGGCGCCCTCCGCCTGGGCGAGCACGATCTGCCCCGCCCCCGGGCCCGGTTCGACCTGGTGCTGGAGTTCCAGCCGCAGGGCCGGAGTGTCGCGATCGAGTACGACACCGCGCTCTTCGACGCCGCCACGATCGACCGTTTCGCCGGGCACCTGCGGGTGCTGGCCGAGGCGGTGGTCGCCGAGCCGCACCGGCCGGTGGCCGAGCTGCCGATCATGGGCGAGGCCGAGCTGGCCCACCTGCGCGAGCTGTCCCGCGGGCCGCTGCTCGCGGCGCCGGAAGCCACGCTGCCGCAGCTGTTCGAGGCCCAGGCCGCCCGCACCCCGGACGCGGTCGCCGTCGTCTGCGAGGACCGCCGGCTCACCTACCGCGAGCTCGACGAGCAGGCCGACCGGCTGGCCCGCGTCCTCGCGGACCGCGGCGCGGGGCCCGAGCGGTTCGTCGCCGTCTCCCTGCCCCGCACGGAACGGATCCTGGTGGCGCTGCTCGGCGTGCTGAAGTCCGGCGCCGCGTACCTCCCGGTCGACCCCGCCTACCCGGCCGAGCGGAAGGAACTGATCCTCGCCGACGCCGCCCCGGCCCTGCTGCTCACGCCCGACGGCCGCGGCCCCGGATCCGTGCCCACGCTCGCGTTCGACGACCCCGGCCTGCTCGAAGGCCCGGCGGAAAAGCCACGAGACCGCGCCGCGAACCCCGACCACCCCGCGTACGTGATCCACACGTCCGGCTCGACCGGCCGCCCCAAGGGCGTCGTGGTCGCCCACCGCAGCGCCGCGAACCTGATGGCCTGGGCGCGTAACGACTTCGAAGACGTCTTCCGCCCCGGGTCCACAGTGGTCGCTTCGACGTCGCTCAACTTCGACGTCTCGGTGTTCGAGGTCTTCGCGCCGCTGATGGCCGGCGCCACCGTCGAGATCGTCCGGGACGTGCTCGCCCTCGGCGAAGGCGAGCACACCGGCCGGCCGGTCGGCCTGGTCAGCGGCGTGCCCTCGGCGTTCGCCCAGCTGCTCGCCCAGGGCGCGGTGACGGTCCGGCCGTCCACTGTGGTCCTCGCCGGCGAGGCGCTGACCCGGCACGCGCTGCACGACATCCGGAAAGCGTTGCCGGACAGCCGGATCGCGAACATCTACGGTCCGACCGAGTCCACTGTGTACGCCACCGCGTGGTACCACGACACCGACCGCACGCCGCCGATCGGCCGTCCGATCGCCGGTGTCCGCGCGTACGTGCTGGACCGCGGGATGCGGCCGGTGCCCGTCGGCGTGCCCGGCGAGCTGCACCTCGGCGGCGCCGGGGTGGCCCGCGGCTACCTGAACCGGCCCGGGCTGACGGCGAGCCGGTTCGTGGCCGACCCCGCGGGCGCGCCCGGCGACCGCATGTACCGGACCGGCGACGTCGTCCGCTGGACCGCTCGCGGCGAGCTCGAGTACCTCGGCCGCGCCGACGACCAGGTCAAGATCCGCGGCTTCCGGATCGAGCCCGGCGAGGTCGAGGCCGCGCTGCGCAAGCACCCGGACGTGACCGAAGCGGTGGTGGTGGCGCGCACCGACGGCGGGCACCAGCGGCTGGTCGCCTACGTCGTGCCCGAAGCCCCCACAGACCTGCGGGACTTCCTCGGGGCCGCCCTGCCCGCCCACCTGGTGCCGTCGGCGTTCGTGCCCCTGGCCAAGCTGCCGCTCAACCCCAGCGGCAAGCTCGACCGGCGCGCCCTGCCCGCCCCGGACTGGACCGGCGGCACCACCCGCGTCGCGCCGCGCACCGCCACCGAACGGCTGCTCGCGGACATCTGGGCCGGCGCGCTCGGCCTGCCCGAGGTCGGCGTCGAGGACAACTTCTTCGAGCTCGGCGGCGACTCGATCCTCAGCATCCGGCTGGTCTCCGAGGCCGCCAAGGCCGGCCTGCGCATCACCACCAAGGACGTCTTCCGGCACCAGACGATCGCCGCGCTCGCCGCGGCCGCCGGGGTGGCCGAGCCCGCGGCCGAACGGCCCGCGGCGACCGGCGAAGTGGTCGTCACCCCGATCCAGCACTGGTTCCTCGACACCGACCCGGCCGACCCGGACCAGTTCGTCCAGCAGCTCAGCGTCCGCCTCGCCGACGACGTCGACCAAGCCCGCCTGCGCGCGGCCGTGAACACCGTCGTCGCCCACCACGACGCCTTCCGGCTGCGCTTCCGCCAGACCACGGACGGCTGGACGCAGGAGCACGCCGGGCCCGGCGACACCGACGTCTTCGGCGCGGAGATCGACATCGAGCACGGCCCCCTCGTCAGCGCGGACCTCACCGGGACGACCCTGTGCCTGGCCGTGCACCACCTCGTCGTGGACGGCGTCTCGTGGCGGATCCTCCTGGAGGACGTCGACCGCGCCTACCACGGACAGGAACCGGGCGCCCGCACGACGTCCTTCCAGGAGTGGGCGAACCGCCTGGCCGAGCACGACTTCGCCGAAGACCTCCCGTACTGGCAGGCCGTCGAAGGTGCCCAGATCCCCCTGGACACCGACGGCGCCAACACGGTGGCGAGCACCCGCACCGTCACCACCCGGCTCGACGCCGAACTGACCCGCGCGCTGCTGCAGGACGTCCCCGGCGTCTACCGCACCCAGGTCAACGACGTCCTGCTGACCGCACTCGGGGGAGCACTGCGCCGCTGGACCGGCGCCGGCCGCGTGCTCGTCGACCTCGAAGGCCACGGTCGCGAAGACCTCTTCGACGACGTCGACCTCTCCCGCACGGTCGGCTGGTTCACGTCCCTGTTCCCCATCGCGCTCGACGTCCCCGACGCCGGCGTGAGCGACTTGCTCAAGTCCGTCAAGGAGCAGCTGCGCGCGATCCCGGCCCGCGGCCTGTCCTACGGCGTCCTGCACCACCTCACCGGGACCGCTCCCGCGGTGAGGCCCCGGATCGGTTTCAACTACCTCGGCCGCTTCGAGGCCGAGGGCGAGCTGTACCGGGGCCTCGAACGGGAGCTCGCACTCGAACAGAACCCGGCGGACGTCCGCGCGCACGCCGTCGACGTCGTCGCCCGGGTCACCGACGGCAGCCTGGAGATCACCTGGTTCTACTCGGACCGGCTCCACGAGGAAGCCACGATCCGGACCGTCGCCGACGACCTCGCCGGCGGCCTCGCCGGGATCGTCGCCCACTGCACCGGACCGGACGCCGGCGGCCGCACGCCGTCGGACTTCCCCCTCGCCGCCCTCGACCAGTCCACAGTGGACAGGCTGGCCGGCGACGGCCGCGCCGTCGAGGACATCTACCCGCTCACCCCGGCCCAGGCCGGCATGCTCTTCCACCGGCTCGCCGGCGGCGGCCGCCAGGCCTACCTCCAGCAGGTGACCTTCCTGCAGCGCGACGTCCCCGACGCCGAAGCACTCGGCCGCGCCTGGCAGCGGGTCGTCGACCGGACCCCGGTCCTGCGCAGCCAGGTCGTCTGGGACGGCCTCGACGAGCCGGTGCAGGTGGTCCACCGGCAGGTCACCCTGCCGATCGAGCACCGCGACTGGACCACCGAGCCGGCAGACCTCGACACCGTGCTGGCGGCCGACCGGGACGCCGGCCTCGACCTCGGCGAGCTGCCGCTGATGCGGCTGCTGCTCGCCCGGGTCTCGGCGACCGAGGTCCGCGTGGTGTGGACGTTCCACCACCTGCTGCTCGACGGCTGGAGCCTCTTCCAGGTGCTCACCGACGTCGCGGCCGCGCACGCCGGGCGTCCGCTGCCCAGCCGCCGCCCGTTCCGCGACCACCTCCGCTGGCTGTCCGAACAGGACACCCCGGCCGCGGAACGGTACTGGCGCGAAAAGCTTTCCGGGCGGCCGGAGCCGGTCCGGCTGCGCACCGACCGCCCGCGGTCCCCGGCGCACCCGGTCGAGTCCACGGCCGCGCTGCGGGTCGCGCTGCCCGCCGGGCCGCTGCGCACCGCCGCGCAGCGCCAGGGGCTGACCCTCAACACGCTCGTCCAGGGCGCCTGGGCGGTGCTGCTGGCCCGCCACACCGGGCGGCCGGAGGTCAGCTTCGGCACCACGGTCGCCGGGCGGCCCGCCGAACTGCCCGGGGCCGACGAGATCACCGGCATGTTCATCACCACGCTGCCGGTCGTCGCGTGCGTCGACGAGCGGGCGGCCGCGGGGGACTGGCTGCGCGGCCTCCAGGAAGACCAGGCCGAGGCGCGCCGGTTCGACCACCTGTCCCTGGCGCGCCTGCAGAACTGGGGCGGGGAGTTCGACACCCTCCTCGTGTTCGAGAACTACCCGGTCACCGCCGAGCTGGGGCTGCACGACCTGCGGGGCGTGGAGGCGACGAACTACCCGCTCAGCGTCGTCGCCTACCCGGGCGAGGAGCGGCTGGAGTTCCTGTTCGGCTACGACCCCGCGTTGTTCGACGCCGAGACGATCGCCGGGTTCGCCGGGCACCTGGAGACACTGCTCACCGAGCTGGCGACCCGGCCGCACGAGTCTCTCGCCCGGCTGCGCATGCTCCCCGACGCCGAGCAGCGGGAAGTCCTGGACTCCGGGACCGGCTTCACGCAGGACCACCCCGAGACGACCGTGCCCGCCCTCTTCGCCGAGCAGGTCCGCCGCACACCCGACGCGGTCGCCGTCATCGGCGACGTGACCCTGACCTACGCGGAACTCGACGCCAGGGCGAACCGGCTGGCCCACCGCCTGCTCGCCCTCGGCGCGCAGCGGGACGGCCTGGTGGGGCTGCTGCTGGGCCGCTCGGCCGACGTCGTCGTCGCCGAGCTGGCGGTGCTCAAGGCCGGCGCCGCGTACCTGCCGCTGGACGCCCGCGCGCCGCGCAGCCGGCTGACGGCCCTGCTCGACGGCGTCTCCGTGCTGGTGACCGGCGACGACGGCCTCGCACGGGCCCGGGAAGTCCACAATGGACACATCGTGTCGCTCGGCGAGGTCGGCGACGGACCGGCCGAGGCGCCGGAGGTGCCGATCCGGCCCGCGAACCTGGCCTACGTCATGTACACGTCGGGTTCGACGGGCACGCCCAAGGGCGTGGCGATCAGCCACCGCGACATCGTCGGCCTCGCGCGGGAGCGGTCCTTCGCCGGTCCCGCCCACTGCAGTGTCCTCATGCACTCCGCGCTGGCGTTCGACGCGTCGACCTACGAGCTGTGGGTGCCGCTGCTGAGCGGCGGCCGCGTGGTCGTCGCCCCGCCGGGCGACCTCGACGCCGACGTGCTGCGCCGGCTCGTCACCGACTACGGGGTGACCGGGCTGTTCATCACCGCGGGGCTGTTCCGCGTGCTGGCACAGGAGGATCCCGGCTGCCTGCGCGGCGTCCGCGAGGTGTGGACCGGCGGCGAAGTGGTGCCGCCCGCCGCGGTGCGCCGGCTGGCCGCGGCCTGCCCCGGCCTGACCGTGGTGGACGTCTACGGCCCCACCGAGACCACGACGTTCGCCACCCGGTTCCCGCTGCCGCCGGGGGAGCCGGTGCCGGACGTGCTGCCGATCGGCAGGCCGCTGGACGACATGGCCGCCTACGTCCTCGACCACGGGCTGCGGCCGGTGCCGCCGGGGGCGGTCGGCGAGCTGTACCTGACCGGCACCGGGCTCGCCCGCGGCTACTTCCGGCAGCCGGGCTTGACCGCCGAACGCTTCCTGGCCAACCCCTTCGGCACGCCCGGCGCGCGGATGTACCGCACCGGAGACCTCGTCCGGTGGACGCGCCGCTCGCCTTCGGGGGGTCCGGGTGGCGAAGCCCCCGGCCCGGGGCGAAGCCCCGGTTGTCACGGCGTGCTGGAGTTCGTCGGCCGCGCCGACGACCAGGTGAAGATCCGCGGCTTCCGCGTCGAGCTCGGCGAGATCGAGACCGCGCTGACCGCCCACCCGGACGTCGCCGAGGCCGTCGTCGTGGCGGCCGAGCACGGCGGGTCCAAGCGGCTCGTCGCCTACGTCGTCACGACCGGGACGCCGGACCTGCGCGAGTTCCTGCTGCGGACGCTGCCCGACTACCTCGTCCCGGCCGTGTTCGTCCCCCTGGAAACCCTGCCGCTCAACCAGAACGGGAAGGTCGACCGTCGGGCGCTGCCTGCCCCCGACTTCGTCTCCGGGCTCGGCTACCGCGAACCCACGACGGACGCCGAGCGGCTGCTCGCCGGCATCTGGGCCGAAGTGCTGCGGGTGGACCGGGTCGGCGCCGACGACAACTTCTTCGAACTCGGCGGCGACTCCATCCTGAGCATCCAGGTCGTCTCCCGGGCCCGCCGGGCCGGTTTCGACCTGATGCCCGGCCAGGTGTTCGACCACCCGACCGTCGCCGCGCTCGCCCGCGCCGCCACCCCGGCGGCGCCCACCGCGGCCGACGCCGGACCGGTGACCGGCGAACTGCCGCTGACGCCGGTGCAGCACTGGTACCTCGACCCGCGGCCGGTGCACCCCGAGCAGTTCGTCCAGTCCGTCACGGTGGACCTGCCGGACCCCGCCGGGCTGCCGCGCGCGTTGCGTGCGCTCCAGCTGCACCACGACGCCCTGCGGCTGCGGTTCACCGCCGGCGGGCCACACCACGCGCCCGACGCGCAGGACGTCCTCGGCGCGACCATCGACCTCGAGCACGGGCCGCTGCTGAGCGCCGACCTGGCCGGCACGACGCTGACCCTCACCGCGCACCACCTGGTCGTCGACGGCGTCTCGTGGCGGGTCCTCCTCGACGACCTGGAAACCCTCCTCTCCGGTGGCGAGCTCCCGCCCAAGACGACGTCCTTCCGCGACTGGGCGCGCACCCTGGCCCGCCACGCGGCCGACGGCTTCTTCGACGACGAACTCGCCCACTGGACGGCCATCGACGCCGACCCGGCCCTGCCGGTCGACGCGGACGGCGAGAACACCTACGGCTCGGCCCGCGAAGTGGTCGTGCGGCTGCCCGCGGAGCAGACCCGGGCGGTGCTGCACGACGTGCCGGGCGCGTACCGGACGCAGGTCAACGACGTCCTGCTGACCGCGCTCGGCCGCGTCCTGGGCGACTGGACCGGCCGCGACCGCGTCCTCGTCGACCTCGAAGGCCACGGCCGCGAAGACCTGTTCGGCGGCATCGACCTGTCCCGCACGGTCGGCTGGTTCACCACGATCTTCCCGGTCGAGCTGACCTCGGCCGGCGAGGACTGGGGCGAAGCCCTGAAGACGACCAAGGAACGGCTGCGCGCGATTCCCCGCCGGGGCATCGGGTACGGCGCCCTGCGCCACCTCACCGGCACCGCCCCGCGCCTCGAACCGCGGATCAGCTTCAACTACCTGGGCCGCTTCGACCACGGCGGCGGGCTCGGCGGCGCCGCCCACCCCGAGCAGCGGCGGGCGCACCAGCTCGACGTCGTCGGCGCGGTCGTCGGCGACGAGCTCGAACTCACCTGGCACTACTCGACGGGCGTGCACACCGAGGCCACCGTGCGCCGGCTCGCTGACGCCCTCATCGAGGCGCTGACCGGGATCGTCGGGCACTGCGCCCGGCCGGACGCCGGCGGCCGCACGCCGTCGGACTTCCCCCTCGCCCGCCTCGACCAGGCCGCGGTCGACCGGCTCGCCGGCACCGGCCGGACGGTCGAGGACATCTACCCGCTCACCCCGATGCAGGCGGGCATGGTCTTCCACAGCCTCGTCGACGGCGCGGCCGGGACCTACCTCAACCAGGTGCGGCTGCGGCTGACCGGCATCACCGACCCCGAGCGGTTCGCCAGGGCCTGGCAGCAGGTCGTCGCGGCCACGCCGGTGCTGCGCAGCCGCGTCGTCTGGGACGGCCTCGACGAACCGGTGCAGATCGTCGAGCGGACCGGCACCGTCCCGGTCGTCCACCTCGACTGGACCGCGCTGGACGACGACGCGCGCGCCCGGGAGCAGGAACGGTTCCTCGAGGCCGACCGCGCGCGGGGCTTCGACCTGACGGCCGCCCCGCTGCTGCGGCTGGCGTTCGCCCGGCTGCCCGGCGGCGACGTCCTGCTGATCTGGACCTTCCACCACGTCCTGCTCGACGGCTGGAGCGCCGCGCAGGTGTTCGGCGAGGTGTGCGCCCGGTACGCGGGCGCCGCCGTGCCGGGCGGGCGCCCGCCGTTCCGCGAGTACCTGCGCTGGCTCGGCGAGCAGGACACCGCGGCCGCCGAGGCGCACTGGCGCGCGCAACTTGCCGGGCTGCGGACGCCGACGCCGCTGCCCTACGACCGCCGTCCGGTGGAAGCCCACCGCGCCCGCTCCGCCGCGTCGGTCCGGGTGTCGGTGCCCGCCGCGGGGCTGCGGGAGCTGGCCCGGCGCGCCGGCCTGACGCTCAACACGATCGTCCAGGGCGCGTGGGGGCTCGTGCTGTCGCGCTGCAGCGGGGAATCCGACGTCGTCTTCGGCACCACGGTGTCCGGGCGGCCGGCCGACCTGCCGGGTGTCGAGGCGATGGCCGGGTTGTTCATCAACACCCTGCCCGCGCCGGTGACCGTCCACGACGGACAGGCCGTGGCGGACTGGCTGCGGGAGCTGCAGGCGGCGCAGGCGCGCTCCCGCCGCTTCGACTTCGTGTCACTGGCCCAGCTGCAGAACTGGGCGGGCGGCAGCACGCTGTTCGACAGCATCCTGGTCTTCGAGAACTACCCGTTCGACCCCGAAGCGGTGGCCGCACACGGGATCGGCCTGCACGAAGAAGGCGAGCTGCAGCCGACCAACTACCCGCTGAGCGTGGTCGTCACGCCGGGGGAGCGGCTCACCGTGTCGTTCGACCACGACCCGGACCTGTTCGACCGGGCCACCGTCGACCGGCTGGCCGGGCAGCTGCTGCGGGCACTGGACCGCATCGCCGCGGAGCCCGGGCAGCGCGTCGGCGACCTCGACCTGCTGACCGACGAGGACCGCGAAAAGGTCCTGCGGACCTTCAACACCACCGCGCACCCGGTGCCCGAGGCCACCGTGGTGAGCCGGTTCGCCGACCAGGTCGCCCGGACGCCGGACGCCCCGGCGGTCGACGACCTGACCTACGCGGAACTGGACACCCGCGCCGACCGGCTCGCGTCCCGGCTGATCGAGCTGGGTGCCGGGCCGGAGGACCGGGTCGGGCTGCTGCTGGAGCGGTCGGCCGACGTCGTCGTCGCCGAACTGGCGGTGCTCAAGGCCGGTGCCGCGTACGTGCCGGTGGACCTGCGGGCCCCGGAGAGCCGGATGCGCCTGGTCCTGGCCGAAGCGGGCGTCTCCGTCGTCATTGCCGAGCAGTCCTATCAGGACATCCACAGTGGACCTGTGGTGCGCGTGGACGAAACCGGGCCGGTACCGACGCCGGATGTCCCGGTGAGGCCGGGAAACCTGGCCTACGTCATGTACACCTCGGGGTCGACCGGCAAGCCGAAAGGCGTGGCGGTCACCCACCGCGACATCGTGGCCTTGGCCGCGGACCGCTCGTTCGCGGGCGAAGCGCACCGGACCGTGCTGCTGCACTCGCCGCAGGCGTTCGACGCGTCGACCTACGAGGTGTGGGTGCCGCTGCTGAACGGCGGCCGGGTGGTCGTCGCGCCGCCGGGTGACGTGGACGCCGAGGTCCTGCGTGCGGTCGTCACCCGGGGCGTGCGGGCGCTGTGGCTGACGGCCGGGCTGTTCCGGCTGCTCGCGCAGGAGGATCCCGGCTGCCTGCGGGGCGTCGGTGAAGTGTGGACCGGCGGCGACGTCGTTCCCGCGGCGGCCGTCCGGCAGGTGCGGGAAGCCTGTCCGGGCCTGACCGTCGTCGACGGCTACGGCCCCACCGAGACCACCACCTTCGCCAGCCGGTTCTTCCTGGCCCCCGAAGACGCCGTACCGGACGCGATGCCGATCGGGCGCCCGCTGGACAACATGGCCGCCTACGTCCTGGACGAGGGGTTGCGGCCGGTGCCGCCGGGCGTGCCGGGCGAGCTGTTCATCGCGGGCGCCGGGGTGTCCCGCGGGTACCTCGGCCGTCCCGGGCTGACCGCGGAACGTTTCGTCGCCAACCCGTTCGGGACGCCGGGGGAGCGGATGTACCGCACCGGGGACGTCGTCCGCTGGACCGGCAACGGCGTGCTGGAGTTCGTCGGCCGCGCCGACGACCAGGTGAAGATCCGCGGCTTCCGGATCGAGCCGGGGGAGATCGAGACGGCACTGGCCGCGCACCCGGACGTCACCGAGGCCGTCGTCGTCACCCGCGACCGGCGGCTGGTCGCCTACGTCGTCACGACCGGGAAGCCGGACCTGCGGGCGTGGCTGGAGCGCGACCTGCCCGACTACATGGTCCCCTCGGCGTTCGTTCCCCTCGACGCGCTTCCCCTCAGCGCCAACGGAAAGGTCGACCGCAAGGCACTTCCGGAACCGGCCGTGGCACCGGAGGCCGGGTACGTGCCGCCGCGCACGGAGACCGAACGCGTGCTCGCCGAAGTCTGGGCCGACGTGCTCGGCGTGCCCGGCGTCGGCGTCGAGGACAACTTCTTCGAACTCGGCGGCGACTCGATCCTGAGCATCCAGGTCGTCTCCCGGGCCCGGCGGCACGGCCTCGCGCTCACCCCGCGGGACCTGTTCGCGCACCAGACCGTCGCCGCGCTGGCCGTGGCGGCCGGGTCGGCCGCGGTCACCGTGGCCGAGCAGGGACCCGTCACCGGCGCCGCCGCGCTGACCCCGATCCAGCTCTGGTTCTTCGCCGGCCACCACGGCGATCCGAACGCGTTCACGCAGTCCGTGCGGATCGAGCGGCCCGAGCCGTTTGACGTCGGGACGCTGCGCGCGGCACTGGCCACGCTGGTGCGGCACCACGACGCCCTGCGGATGCGGTTCACCATCGCCGGCCAGGAAAACGCCCCGGCCGAACCGGCCGAACTCCTCGGGGCCGAGATCGACGTGACCCGCGGGCCGCTGCTCACCGCCGAGCTCCTGGAGCCGGCCGTCCTGCGGCTGACGGTCAACCACCTCGTCGTCGACGGCGTCTCGTGGCGGATTCTCCTGGAGGACCTGGAAACAGCCTACCGCGGCGGGCCGCTGCCGCCGAAGACGACGGCGTTCCGCGACTGGGCCAACCGGCTCGCCGCGCACGCCGAGGCCGGCGGCTTCGACGACGAACTGCCGTACTGGCGCACCGCGCTCGCCGTCGACCCCGCGCTGCCGGTCGACCGTGCCGCCGACGAGCCGGGCACCGGCACGGTCACCACGCGGCTGGACGCCGAGCTGACACGCGCGCTCCTGCAGGACGTGCCGGGTGTCTACCGGACGCAGGTCAACGACGTGCTGCTGGCCGCGCTGGGCCGGGTGCTGGCCCGCTGGACCGGCCGCGACGGCGTGCTGATCGACCTGGAGGGCCACGGCCGCGAGGACCTGTTCGACGACGTCGACCTGTCCCGCACGGTCGGCTGGTTCACCTCGCTGTACCCGGTCGCGCTGCGGATCGACGACGAGTGGGACGCGCTGCTCAAGTCGGTGAAGGAACAGCTGCGGGCGGTGCCTCGCCGCGGTGCCGGCTTCGGCGCCCTGCGGTACCTGACCGGGACCGCGCCCGCGCTGCGGCCCGAGATCAGCTTCAACTACCTGGGCCGCCTCGACGGCGCGGCCGGCAGCCTCGACTCCGCCGTCGGCGAGGGTGCGGGCCGGGCGCACCTGCTCGACGTCGTCGGCCGCGTGGACCGGGAAACCCTGGAACTGACCTGGTACTACTCGCGGGACACCCACACCGCCGCGACGGTCGAAAAGCTGGCCGCGGACCTGGTGGCCGCGCTGGGCGAGGCCGTCGCGCACTGCGCCGAGCCCGGCGCCGGCGGCCGCACGCCGAGCGACTTCCCGCTGTCCACATTGGACCAGCGGCAGGTGGACCGGATCGCCGGCGACGGCCGCGGCGTGGCCGACATCCACCCGCTCACGCCGATGCAGGCCGGCATGGTCTTCCACGGGCTGTCCCAGGAATCCCAGGGCGTCTACTTCGAACAGGTCACCGCCGTCCTCGACGGCGTGGCCGAGCCGCGGTTCCTCGCCGAGGCGTGGCAGCACGTCGTCGACCGGACGCCGGTGCTGCGCGGCAGCGTCGTCTGGGAGGACGTCCCCGAGCCGCTCCTGGTCGTCCACCGCGAAGCGCGGGTGCCGGTCACGGAGCTGGACTGGCGGGACCGCGACCGTGAGGAAGCCCTGCGCGAGCTGCTGGCGCAGGACCGCGCCCGGCCGTTCGACCTGGCGGCGGCCCCGCTGCTGCGGGTCGCACTGGCCCGGCTGCCGGATGACGCCGTCCAGCTCGTCTGGACGTTCCACCACGTCCTGCTGGACGGCTGGAGCGTCTTCCAGGTGCTTTCCGACGTCTGCACGGCCTACGCCGCCCTGCGCGACGGCGGCCGGCCCGCCCTGCCGCACCGCAGGCCGTTCGGCGACTACGTCACCTGGCTGCAGGGCCAGACCGCCGACGGGGCCGAGGAGTACTGGCGGCGCGAACTCGCCGACGTCACCGAGCCGACTCCGCTGCCGTATGACCGGATACCGGCGGCCACGCACGAATCCAGCTCGTCGACGTGGGTGGGGCGCGACCTCGACGAGGCGGCGACCGCCCGGCTGGCGGCGTTCGCCCGGCGCGAGCGGCTCACCGTCAACGCCGTCGTGCAGGGCGCCTGGGCGCTCCTGCTGGCCCGGCACAGCGGCCAGGACGACGTCTGCTTCGGCGCCACCGTGTCCGGCCGCCCGGCCGGGCTGGCCGGCGTCGACGACATCACCGGCATCTTCATCAACACCCTGCCGGTGCGGGTCACCGCCGACCCGGCGGCCCCGGTCGCCGGCTGGCTGCGCGGCCTGCAGACCGCGCAGGCCGAGTCGCGCCGGTTCGAGCACGTGCCGCTGACCGCGGTGCAGGCCTGGAGCGGCGTCGAGGGCGGCCGCAACCTGTTCGACAGCCTCGTCGTGTTCGAGAACTACCCGGTCACGGCGGACGATGTCGCGGCGCACGGGGTGCGGCTGCGCGAACTGCAGGCGATGGAGACGACCAACTACCCGCTCAGCGTCGTCGCCGCCCCCGGCCCGCGCCTGTCGCTCGGCCTCGGCTACGACAGGGCGCTGTTCGACGAGGCCACGATCGAACGGCTCGCCCGGCAGCTCGAACACCTCCTCGAGGCCATCGCCGAAGACCCGGCCCGGCCGCTGCGCGCGTTCGACGTCCTCGATGCCGCCGAACGCGACCGGATCCTCGTCGCGTTCAACGACACCGGCCACGAGGTCCCGCCGGTCACCCTCACCGAGCTGATCGAGGCCCAGGCGGCCCGCACGCCCGACGCCGTCGCGGTGGTGTCGCGCGACGAACGGCTCACCTTCGCCGAGCTCGACGCCCGCGCCGACCGGCTCGCCCGGCTGCTGGCCGCGCGCGGCGCCGGGCCGGAGCGGGTCGTCGCGCTCGCCCTCCCGCGGTCGGTGGAGATCGTCGTCGCGCAGCTGGCCGTGCTGAAGACCGGCGCCGCCTACCTGCCGGTCGACCCGGACTACCCGCCCGAGCGGATCGCGTTCATGCTCGCCGACGCGAACCCGGTCGTCGTGGTGACCCGGCCGGGAACACCGGTGCCGGCGGACAACGTGCTCGTCCTCGACGGCTCGGAAGCCCACCGCCCGGCTGCCCCCTTGGCCCGGTCGGTGCCGTTGAGCGCACCGGCGTACGTCATCTACACCTCGGGTTCGACCGGCACCCCCAAGGGCGTCGTCGTCACCCACGCCGGCCTGGCGAGCTTCTCGGGCGCCGAGATCGCGCACTTCGACGTCCGGCCCGGCGACCGCGTGCTGCAGTTCTCCTCGCCGAGCTTCGACGCCTCGGTGCTGGAGCTGTGCATGGCGCTGCCCGCGGGGGCCGCGCTGGTCGTGCCGCCGCCAGGGCCGCTGCTCGGCGACCACCTCGCCGCCGTGCTGCGCGAGGAAGGCGTCACCCACGCGCTGATCCCGCCGGTGGCCATGGCGAGCGTGCCGGACGTCGAGCTGCCCGCGTTCCGCACGCTGGTCGTCGGCGGCGAGGCGTGCCCGGCCGACCTGGTGGCCCGCTGGGCGCCGGGCCGCCGGATGATCAACGCCTACGGGCCCACCGAAACCACGGTGGTGGCGACCTGGAGCGACCCCCTTTCCCCCGGGGCCACCCCGCCGATCGGCCGCCCGATCCGCAACACCCGCGTCCGCGTCCTCGACCACGCGCTGCGGCCGGCGCCGATCGGCGTCGCGGGGGAGCTGTACGTCGCCGGGGCCGGGCTCGCCCGCGGCTACCTCGACCGGCCGGGACTCACCGCGTCGCGGTTCCTCGCCGACCCGTTCGGGGCACCGGGGGCGCGGATGTACCGCACCGGCGACCTCGTGCGGTGGCGCGCCGACGGCACCCTGGAGTTCCTCGGCCGGGCCGACGACCAGGTCAAGATCCGCGGCTTCCGGATCGAGCCCGGCGAGATCGTGGCGGTGCTGCGCAGGCACCCGGGCGTCCGGGACGCGGCCGTCGTCGCGGACGGCCGGCGGCTGATCGCCTACGTCGTGGGCGAGGCGGGCCCCGGGGTGCGGGAGCACGTCGCCGCAACCCTGCCTGCCCACTTCGTGCCCGCCGCCTTCGTGCCGCTCGACGAGCTTCCGTTGACGGCCAACGGAAAGCTGGACCGGCGGGCACTGCCCGCACCGGCCGCGCCGGTGGAGAGCGCCGGGTACGCGGCGCCGGAAACCGAGACCGAGGAGGTCCTCGCGGCCATCTGGGCCGAGGCATTGGACCTCGACCGGGTCGGCGTCGAGGACAACTTCTTCGCCCTCGGCGGGGATTCGCTGCGCAGCCTCCGGATCACGTCGATGACGAAGTCCGCCTTCGACGTCGAGATCACGCCGAAGGACGTGCTCACCGCGGGCACCGTGCTGGCGCTGGCGGAGCTCGTCGAAGAACGGGTCCTGCAGGACCTCGAACGGCTCGCCGCCCAAGACCACTGAAAAACCGTTTACCCGAAAGGAAGAACCCCATGCAGGACGACGCCGAGTTCCAGGTTCTGGTCAACGACGAGGGCCAGTACTCCCTGTGGCCGGTGGCCAACGAGGTCCCCGCGGGCTGGCGCGCCGACGGCTTCCGCGGCGGCCGCCAGGAGTGCATGGACCACGTCGACGAAGTGTGGACCGACATGCGGCCGCTGAGCCTGCAGCGGCAGATGGCCGCCGACGCCGAGCCCGCCGCGGCCCGTCGTGAGTGAAAAGGCGGGTTAGCACCCGCTTTTCCCTCACGACCGGCTCTTGCACCGACGCGGAAGGTCCCCCCTCATGCCCTCTTCTTCGACGCTCACCCAGTCCACCCTGCGGGGCCCCGCACCCGTGGCCGACGGGCGGCTGCAGCGGCTGCTCACCGGCCTCGCCCACAAGCACGGCGTCCCGGCCGCCCAGCTCGTCGTCCACGACGGCGACCGGCGGGCCGCCGCCGTGGCGGGGGAGGTCACCGCGGACGCCAAGTTCCCGGTCGGTTCCATCACCAAGGCGTTCACCGCGGCGCTGGCGATGCTGCTCGTCGCCGACGGCGACCTCGACCCGGACGACCCGCTCGGCGAGCACCTGGACGGTCTCGGCCCGCAGGTCGGCCGGCCGGCGATCGGGCAGGTGCTGAGCCACACCGGCGGGCTGCCGGCCGCGCTCGGCGCCGCCGACGGAGCAGGCTCGGCCCGCCGGTACCTGCGGGCCTGCCACGACGCCGGGCTGGTCCAGCCACCCGGCCAGGGCTTCTCCTACTCGAACGTCGGGTACGTGCTCGTCGGCTACGTGGTCGAGGCCATCACCGGGATGAGCTGGTGGGAGGCGATGGAGACACTGCTGCTCGACGAGCTCGGCATCGACGCCGCGTTCGTCGTCGAGCCGGGCGCGCGGCGCCGGACCGGCGCGCACGTCAGCGGGCACGCCGTCCACGCGGCGACCGGCCGCGCTCGTCCGGTCGCGCAGACCCTGACCCCGGCCGAGGCCGCGGCCGGAGCACTGGCGCTGAGCGCTTCGGATCTGGCGGTGTTCGGCGGGATGTTCCGCGGCGCCGACGGCCCGCTGCCGGCGGACCTGGTGGAGCTGATGCGCCGCCCGGTGCCGGGGGCGGAGCCGTTCGGGCTGGCGGACACGTGGGGCCTCGGCCTGGCCGGCTACCGCGGCCCCGACGCTCACTGGAGCGGCCACGACGGCACCGCGGACGGCACGTCGTGCCACCTGCGGATCGACGCCGCGCACGGCCGGGTCGTCGCGCTGACCACCAACGGCAGCACCGGCTCGGCACTGTGGACGGACCTCGTGGCGGCCCTGCGGCTCGAAGGCATCCCGGTCGGCGACTACGAGCTGCCCCGCGACGTCGACCGGGCGGCCCGCCCGGCCGCGGACCTGACCGGCCACTACACCAACGGCGACCTGGAGTACGAAGTGGACGTCCGCGCGGACGGCGACGCGGTCCTCGTCGTCGACGGCGAGGTCTACCCGGAGCTGGCCCTGCTGCGCGACGGATCGTTTTCGGTCCGCGAGCCGGCCACCGGCCGCCGCATCATCGGCGGCCGTTTCCTGACCGACCCGGCCACCGGCACCGTCAGCGCGATGCAGGCGGGCGGCCGCGTCGCCCGGCGGCGGCGTCGGGCCTCTTGAACTCCCATTCGAACTCCCGTTGTAAGGAAACGAAAGCGATGACCACCTCGAGGAAGAGCCGCATCGACGCGTTGCCCGCGGAGTTGCGGGAGACGCTCAAGCGCCGGCTGGCCGGGCGGGCGGAGCGGTCCGATGTCATCGGCCGGGCGCCGCGGGAGCAGGCCCTGCCCTTGTCGTTCGCCCAGCAGCGGCTGTGGTTCCTCGACGAGTTCCGGCCCGGGGATGCCGAATACAACAGCGCCGTCGCGCTGCGGCTGACCGGGCCCCTCGACGCCGGTGCGCTCACCGGGGCGCTGGCGCAGCTGGTGGCGCGCCACGAAGCCCTGCGCACGACCATCGACGACGCCGGCGGCACTCCGGTGCAGGTCGTCCACGACGCTCCGGAAGTCCCGGTGCGGACCGTCGACCTGACCACCGATCCCGCGCTGCGGCCGGCCGACCTCGACGAGGTGCTGGAAGCCGAGTACGGCCGCTCGTTCGACCTTCGCCGCGGGCCGTTGGTGCGGCTGCTGCTGGTGCGGGTCGGCGACGGGCACCACGTGCTGCTGATCACCGCCCACCACATCGTCACCGACGGCGAATCGATGGGCATCCTGGTCGGCGAGCTCGGCACGCTCTACGCGGCCGCCGTCCGCGGGGAGGTCGCCCAGCTGCCCGAGCCGGCCGTCCAGTACGCCGATTTCGCCGTGTGGCAACGGAACCGGCTCGCCGGGCCCGCCCTCGACCGGCACCTCGCCTACTGGACGACGCAGCTCGCCGGCGTCGAACCGCTCGACCTGCCGTCCGACCGGCCGCGGCCGGCCGTGCGCACGACCGCCGGGGCCGTGCACCACTTCCGCGTCCCGGCCGGCGTCGCCGCCGGGCTGGCCGAGCTGGCCCGCGTCCACGACACCACGCTGTACACCGTGCTCGTCGCGGCCTGCCAGGTGCTCTTCGCCCGCTACACCGGCCGCACCGACATCGCCATCGGGACCGTGGTCTCCGGCCGGAACCGGCCCGAACTGCAGCGGACCGTGGGGTTCTTCGTCGACACCGTCGTCATCCGGTCCACTGTGGATCCCGTGGCGCCGTTCGGGACGTTCCTCGACGCCGTCCGCACGACCGTGCTGGAGTCCTTCGAGCACGCCGAAGCCCCGTTCGAAAAGCTCGTCGAGGCCCTGCACCTCGACCGTGACGCCAGCCGCAACCCGCTGTTCGACGCCATGGTCCTGCTGCACGGCGGCCAGGCCGGGCCGGTGGAGTTCGCCGGGGTGACGGCCGAGCCGGTCGAGGTGGCCCGGCGCGCGGCCAACTTCGACCTGACCGTCGAGTTCCAGCCGGCCGCGGACGCCCTCGAAGGCTCGCTGGAGTACAACACCGACCTGTTCGACGCGCGGACCGCCGTCGCGCTGGGCGAGCACCTCACCGTGCTGCTGACCGCGATCGCCGCCGACGCGAACCGGCTGCTCGGCGACCTGCCGCTGCTCACCGCTGTCGAAGAGAACCGGCTGCTCACCGAATGGAACGCCACCGAACTGGACGTCCCCGCGACCACGATCACCGAGCTGTTCGAGTCCCAGGCCCAGCGCGGCCCGGACGAGACCGCGCTCGTCGCCGGGGACGTCGCGCTGAGCTTCGCCGAGCTCAACGCGATGGCCAACCGCCTGGCCCGCCACCTCGTCACGCTCGGCGCCGGCCCCGAGCGGGTCGTGGGCCTCGCCCTCCCGCGCACCGCCGACGCGATCGTGGCCTTCCTCGCCGTGCTCAAGGCCGGTGCGGTGTACCTGCCGATCGATCCGGCGCTGCCCGCCGAGCGGAAGGAGCTGCTGCTGCGCGACGCCGGTGCGCACCTGGTCCTCGGCCCGGCGGACATCGCCGCCGCGCCGCCGGAGTACTCCGCCGCGGACCTCGCCGACGCCGACCGGATCGGCCCGCTGCGGCCGGACAACACGGCGTACGTCATCTACACGTCCGGGTCGACGGGCCGCCCGAAGGGCGTGGCCGTCCCGCACCGCAACCTCACGAACCTGCTCTTCAACCACCGCACCGACTTCGCCGCGCCCGGGCGGCGGCTGCGGGTCGCGCTGACCGCCACGCTGTCGTTCGACACCTCCCTGGAGGGCCCGCTGCTCATGGCCGACGGCCACGAGCTGCACCTGATCGGCGAGGACCTGCGGCTCGACGCCCACGCGCTCGTCGACCACATCGCCGAGCGCCGGATCGACTTCCTCGACCTCACGCCGACGTACCTGCGCCGGCTGATCCCCGCCGGCCTGCTGACCGATCCGCGGCACCGGCCGAAGATCCTCATGCTCGGCGGCGAAGCCCTCGACGACACGCTCTGGCGTGACCTCGCCGGCGCCGAAGTCACCGTGGCGCACAACTTCTACGGCCCCACCGAGTACACAGTGGACGCGGTGTCCTGCCGGGTCGGCGAAACCGCCCGTCCGGTGCTGGGCCGACCGCTGGCCAACACCCGCGCCTACGTCGTCGACCGGGACCTGCGACCGGTGCCCGTCGGGGTGCCCGGCGAGCTGTGCCTCGCCGGGGCCCAGCTCGCGCGCGGCTACCTCGGCCGGCCGGGCCGGACCGCCGGCAGCTTCGTCGCCAACCCCTTCGGCGCGCCGGGCGAACGCATGTACCGCACCGGCGACTCCGTCCGCTGGACCGCGGACGGACAGCTCGAGTACCTGGGCCGGCTCGACGACCAGGTGAAGATCCGCGGCTTCCGCGTCGAGCCGGGCGAGGTCGAGGCCGCGCTGGTGCGCCTGCCCGGCGTCGCCGCGGCCGTCGTCGTGGCCACCCGGCCGGCGGACGGCCACGCCCGGCTGGTCGCCTACGTCGTGGGTGACGTCACCCCGGACGACCTGCGGGCCGCCCTGCGGACCACGCTGCCCGACTACCTGGTGCCGTCCGCGTTCGTCCCGATCGACGCCGTTCCGCTGACACCGCAGGGCAAGGTCGACCGCCGGGCGCTGCCCGCCCCGGACGCCCCGGCCGACGGTGGCCAGGCCTACGTGCCCGCGCGGACCGCCGTCGAGCACCAGCTGGTGGCGATCTGGTCCGAGGTGCTCGGCAACGACCGCATCGGCGTCGAGGACAACTTCTTCGGCCTCGGCGGCGACTCGATCCTCAGCATCCAGGTGGTCGCCCAGGCCCGGCAGGCGGGCCTGCGGCTCACGTCCCGGGACATCTTCCTGCACCAGACCATCGCCGGCCTCGCGACCGCGGTGCAGCCGGCGGCGGCCGAAACCCCGGCCGCGGGACCGATCGCCGGCCCGGCGCCGCTCACCCCGATCCAGCACTGGTTCTTCGCCACCCACGGGCCGCTGAACCACTTCACGATGTCGCAGCTGCTCGAACTGCCCGCCGACGTCGACCCGCAGGCGCTGCGGACCGCCCTCGACGCCGTCGTCGCCCACCACGACGCCCTGCGGACCCGGTTCTTCACCGTCGACGGGCAGTGGCGGCAGGAAGTCACGCCGGACCCGCAGACCGGGCTGCTGCGCATCCGGGACCTGTCCTCCCTCGGCGACGCCGGCCAGCGCGCCGGCATCGAAGCCGCGGCCGCGCAGGTGCGGGCCGGCCTCGACCTCACCACCGGCACCCTCGCCGGCGCGGCGCTGCTCCTGCGCGGCACGCGCCCGCCGCTGCTGTTCTTCGCCGTGCACCACGTGGTGACCGACGGCGTGTCGCTGCGGCTGCTGCTCGGCGACCTCGAAACCGCCTACGGCCAGGTCGTCGCCGGGGCCGGTGTCCGGCTCGCGGGCACGGCCACCCCGTTCACCCGGTGGGCCCACCTGCTGGAACAGCACGTGCGCGACGGCGGGTTCGACGACGACCTCGAGCACTGGACGCGCGTGGCCCGCCGGGTCCCGGCGGCGCCGGCCGCCGACCACGCGGGCGCGGGCACCACCGGCTCCACCCGCACGCTGACCGTGACCCTCGGCGCCGAGGACACCGACGCGCTGCTGCACCGCGTCCCCGCGGTCTACCGGACCCAGGTCAACGACGTGCTGCTGAGCGCGCTCGGCCGGGCGCTGGCCGACCGCACGGGTCAGGACGGCTGTGACATCCGGGGCTCCGCCCCGGGCCGGGGGCTCCGCCACCCGGACCCCCCGCAAAACGGTGTGCTGATCGCCCTGGAGGGCCACGGCCGCGAGGACGTCCTCGACGGCGTCGACCTCTCCCGCACGGTCGGCTGGTTCACCACGCAGTTCCCGGTGGCGCTCGACCTGCCGCCGTCGGGGGACTGGGGCACCACCCTCAAGGCCGTCAAGGAACAGCTGCGGGCCGTCCCGCGCCGCGGCCTGAGCTACGAAGCCCTGCGGTACCTCGGCGAACCCGGCGCGCCGGGGCACGCGCTGCAGGCGTTCCCGCTGCCGCAGGTCTGCTTCAACTACCACGGCCGCTGGGACGCCCAGGCCGCCGACGGCGGGCTGTTCCGCGGCCGGCACGACAGCCCGGGCGCCGACATCGCGCCGGGCGAGGCGAGCACCTACCAGCTGGACGTCACGGGCGTCGTCGAGTCCGGTGCGTTGTCCCTGACGTGGTCCTACTCCGACCAGGTCAACGACGAAGAAACCGTCCGCGAACTGGCCGAGGCGATGCTGACCGGGCTGCGCGAGATCGTCGCGCACTGCGCCGGCCCGGACGCCGGCGGCCGCACCCCGTCGGACTTCCCGCTGGCCCGCCTCGATCAATCCACAGTGGACAGGCTGGTCGGGGACGGCCGCGAGGTCGACGACATCTACCCGCTGACCCCGCTGCAGGCCGGCATGCTGTTCCACAGTCTCCTGGACCCCACGGCCGACGCCTACGTCGACCAGGCCCGGATGCTCCTGGACGGCGTCCGCGACCCCGACGCCTTCGCGCTGGCCTGGCAGCAGGTCGCCGACCGGACCCCGGTCCTGCGGACCGAACTGGTCTGGGACGGCCTCGAAGAACCGCTGCAGATCGTCCGGCACCGGGCGGTCGTGCCGATCACCCGCCACGACTGGCGCGGGCTGTCCGAAGCCGAGCAGAACGCCCAGCTGGACCGGCTGTCGGCCGAGGACGCCGCCGCCGGGCTCGATCTCACCACCGCGCCGCTGATGCGGCTCGCCGTCGTCGCGCTGACCCACGACCGCGTGCTGCTGATGTGGACGTCGCACCACATCGTGCTCGACGGCTGGAGCCTGGCCCAGATCTTCACCGAGGTGTGCGAGCAGTACGCCGCCCTCACCGAGCACCGCGTCCCGCGGGTGCCTGCCCACCGGCCGTTCCGCGACTACCTCGGCTGGCTCGCCGCCCAGGACGTCACCGCGGCCGAAGACCACTGGCGGGACGTGCTGTCCGGCTTCGCCGCCCCGACCCCGCTGCCCTGGGACCGGTCGCCTTCCCAAGCGCACCGGACGCGTTCTTCGCGCACGGTCCGGACGTCGCTGTCCACTGAGGACACCGAGCGGCTGCGCACGGTTGCCCGGCGGCACGGCCTGACCGTCAACACCCTCGTGCAGGGTGCCTGGGCGCTGCTGCTGGCCCACCACAGCGGCGAAGCCGACGTCGTGTTCGGCACCACCGTCTCCGGCCGCCCCGACGACCTGCCGGGCGTGGAGACGATGATCGGGATGTTCATCAACACCGTCCCGACGCGCACCCACATCGACCGCGGCGAGCCGGTGCCGGCCTGGCTGCGGCGGCTGCAGGACGAGCAGAACCAGGCCCGCCGCCACGACTTCCTCGCGCTCGGGAAGCTGCGGGCCCTCAGCGACGTCCCCGCGGGGCAGAACCTGTTCGACAGCATGGTCGCGTTCGAGAACTACCCCTTCGACGAGAACGCCGCCGCGCAGGCGGGCGTCACCCTGCGCGAGGTGACCGCGCTCGACGCCACGACGTTCCCGGTCACCCTGCGCGCCTTCGTCGACCGGCGGCTGGGCTTCGAGCTGGGCACCGACCCGGCGCTGTTCGACGAGGAAACGGCCGCCGCGCTCGCCGCCCGGCTGGAGACCCTGCTCCTGGCCATCGCTCAGGACCCGGACCGCCCGATCGCCCGGCTGCCGTGGCTGTCGGCCGGCGATCGCGCGCAGCTCGTCGCGGCCGAGCCCGTGCCGCTGCCCGCGCCGACCATCACCGAGCGGTTCGCCGCCCAGGTGGCGGCGCACCCGGACGCGGTCGCGCTCACCGGCGACGGCACCCACCTCAGCTACGCCGAGCTGAACGCGCGGGCGAACCGCCTGGCCCACCGGCTGATCGCGCTCGGCGCCGGGCCCGAACGGTTCGTCGCGCTGCGCCTGCCGCGCTCGCCGGAGCAGGTCGTCGCGATCCTCGCCGTGCTCAAGGCCGGGGCGGCCTACCTGCCGATCGACCCGGCCACCCCGGCCGAACGCGTCGAGCGGATGCTCGCCGACACCGATCCCGTCACCGTCCTCGGGCCCGAAGACGTCGACGTGGCCGACGGCCCGGACACCGACCCGCCGTCGCGCTGCACGCCGGACCACCCCGCCTACGTCATCTACACCTCCGGCTCGACCGGGCTGCCCAAGGGCGTGGTGATCCCGCACGGGAACGTCACCCGCCTGTTCGCCGCGACCGAGCGCTTCGGCTTCGGCTCCGACGACGTCTGGACGCTGTTCCACTCCTACGCGTTCGACTTCTCCGTCTGGGAGATCTGGGGGCCGCTGCTGCACGGCGGCCGGCTCGTGGTCGTGCCGCACGCGGTGTCGCGCTCGCCGCGGGAGTTCCTGCGCCTGCTCGCCGACGAAGGCGTCACCGTGCTCAACCAGACCCCGTCGGCGTTCTACCAGCTCATCCGGGCCGACGAAGACGAGCCCGGCGCGCGGCTTTCCCTGCGGTACGTGATCTTCGGCGGCGAGGCACTGGACACGCGCCGGCTGGCCGGCTGGTTCGCCCGCCACGGCGACCGCGCGCCGCGGCTGGTGAACATGTACGGCATCACCGAAACCACCGTGCACGTCACCGAGCACGACCTCGCGTCCGACAAGGACACAGTGGATAGTCCCGGGATCATCGGCACCGCCTTGCCCGACCTGCGCGGGTACGTCCTCGACGCGGACCTGAACCCGGTCCCGGCCGGGGTGCCCGGCGAGCTGTACGTGGCCGGTGCCGGGCTGGCCCGCGGCTACCTCGGCCGGCCCGGCCTGACCGCCGCCCGGTTCGTCGCCGACCCGTTCGGTACGCCCGGGTCCCGGATGTACCGGTCCGGCGACCGCGTGTCCCGCACCCGGGACGGCGCCCTGCGCTACCACGGCCGCGCCGACCAGCAGGTCAAGATCCGCGGGTTCCGCATCGAACCGGGCGAGATCGAGGCCACCCTGCTCGGCCTGCCGGACGTCGGCTCGGCCGCGGTGCTGGCCCGCGAGGACGAGCCCGGCCGCAAGCGGCTGGTCGCCTACGTCGTCGCCGCGACCCCGGACGCCCCGCCGAGCGCGGCGCGGCTGCGCGAGCACCTGAGCCGGTCGCTGCCGGACTACATGGTGCCCTCGGCGTTCGTGCCGCTCGACGAGCTGCCGTTGACGCGCAACGGGAAACTCGACCACCGGGCGCTGCCGGCGCCCACCGAGGCGAGCACCGAAAGCCTCGTCGAACCCCGCACCGAAACCGAACGCACGGCCGCCGTGGTCCTGGCCACCGTGCTCGGCCTGGAGCGCGTCGGAGCCGACGGCCACTTCTTCGAGCTGGGCGGGGACTCCATCCTCAGCATCCGGTTCACCTCCGCGCTGCGCGAGGCCTTCGGCGTCGACGTGTCCCCGCGGACGGTGTTCGACCACCCGACGGTGGCCGGCCTGGCCGCCGCGCTGCCCGCCGCGTCCGCGACACCGCGCACCGCGGCGATCACGCGAACGGACCGCGACGGCGAGCTGCCGCTGTCCTTCGCCCAGCAGCGCCTGTGGTTCCTCGACGAGTTCGCCCCGGGTAGCACGGACCACGTCACGGTCTTCGGCGTGCGGCTGCACGGCGACCTGCGGCCGGCCGCCCTCGCCCGCGCGCTCACCGCGCTGATCGCCCGGCACGAGTCGCTGCGCACCACGTTCCCGTCGGTCGACGGCCGCCCGCGCCAGGTCGTGGGGGAGCCGTGGCAGCTCGCGCTGCCGGTCACCGAAGTGTCCGGCGAGGACGGCCTGCGGCGGCTGCTGGCCGAGGACCTCGCCCGGCCGTTCGACCTCGCCCGCGGCCCGCTGCTGCGCGCCCGGCTCGTCCGCCTGGCCGCCGACGACCACGCGCTCGTGCTTTCCCTGCACCACATCATCACCGACGGCTGGTCGATGGGGGTCCTCGCCGGCGAGCTCGCCACCCTCTACGGCGACGAACGCGCCGCACTGCCCGCGTTGCCCATCCAGTACGCGGACTTCGCCGCCTGGCAGCGCGAACGCCTCACCGGCGACTTCCTCGCCGAGCAGCTCGGCTTCTGGCGCCGCGAACTCGACGGCCTGCGCCCCCTGGACCTGCCCACCGACCGCCCGCGGCCGGCCACCCGGACGTCGAACGGCGCCGAGCACGAGTTCACCCTCGGCGCCGAGGCGCTCGACGGGCTGCGCCGGCTGAGCCGCGACCGCGACACGACGCTGTTCACGGCGCTGGTCGCGGCCTGCCAGCTGGTGCTGCGCCGCTGGTCCGGCCAGGACGACGTCGCCGTCGGCACGGTCACCTCCGGCCGTGACCACGCCGGCGTCCAGGACCTGGTCGGGCTCTTCGTCAACACGGTCGTCCTGCGGTCCTCAGTGGACGGACGGCACGGCTTCGGGCAGCTGCTTGGCAGCGTCCGCCGGCACGTCCTGGACGCCTTCGCCCACCAGGACGTGCCGTTCGAGCGCCTCGTCGACGAGCTGAGCCCCGACCGCGATCCGAGCCGCACCCCGCTGTTCGAGGTCCTGGTCACGCTGCAGAACGCCGGCAACCGCCTGCCCGCCCTCGCCGGGCTGACTGCGAGCGAGCTGGTCCTGCCGATGACCACCGCCGGGTTCGACCTGAGCGTCGAGTTCGAAGAGCGCGCGGACGGCCTGCGGGGCTTGCTGAACTACAACACCGACCTCTTCGACGCGGCGACCGTGCGCCGCTTCGCCGAGCACCTGACGGTCCTGCTCGCCGCCGTCACGGCCGACCCGGACCGGCCCGTCGACACCCTGCCGCTGCCCGCGGCCGAAGCGGCGCTGGTCGTCGAGACGTGGAACGCGACCGACCGGCGGGTGCCGGACACGAGCGTCGTCGGGCTGTTCGAGGCGCAGGCCGCCCGGACCCCGCACGCGACCGCGGTGGTCTCCGGCGACACGACGCTGACCTTCGCCGAACTCGACACCCGGGCCAACCGGATCGCGCGGGCCCTCGTCGCCCGCGGTGCCGGCCCCGAGCGCCTGGTCGCCGTCGCCCTGCCGCGCTCGGCCGAGCTGGTCGTCACCCTCCTCGCCGTCCTCAAGGCCGGCGCCGTCTACCTGCCCCTGGACCCCGAGCTGCCCGCCCGGCGCCGGGAGGCCCTGCTGGCCGACGCCCGGCCGGTCCTCGTGATCACCGAACCGGTGGCCGCGGACGGGCCCGGAACGAGCCTCGGCACCCCGATCAGCCCGGACCACGCGGCCTACGCGATCTACACCTCCGGTTCCACCGGAACGCCGAAGGGCGTGCTCGTGAGCCACCGTGCCCTGGCCGGCTTCGCCGTCGACCACGCGGAGGAGTTCACCGCCGCGGCCGGGAAGGACCGGCTGCGGGTGGCGCTGACCGCCGCGTTCACCTTCGACGCGTCCTGGGAAGCCGTGCTGCTGGCGCTCACCGCCGGCCACGAGCTGCACGTGATCGACGCCGACACCCGGCTCGACCCGGCCGTGCTCGCCCGGTACGTCACCGAGCACCGGATCGACCTGGTCAACTCGACGCCGTCGTTCGTCCGCCACCTCCTGGACGCGGGATACTGCCCGCCCGTGCTCCTGGTCGGCGGGGAAGCCGTCGGCGAAACGCTGTGGCGCGAGCTGAGCGACCTCGACGGCGTCACGGCGTTCAACCTGTACGGCCCGACCGAGTGCACGGTCGACGCCACCCTGTGCCGGATCGGCGAGACCCCGCGCGAGGTGATCGGCCGTCCGCTCGGCAACGTGCGGGCCTACGTCCTCGACGACCGGCTGCGCCCGGCCCCGATCGGCGTACCCGGCGAACTGCACCTGGCGGGCGTCCAGCTGGCCCGCGGCTACCTGAACCGGCCCGGGCCGACCGCGGATCGGTTCCGCGCCAACCCGTTCGGCCCGCCCGGCAGCCGGATGTACGCCACCGGCGACCGCGCCCGCTGGACCGCCGAAGGCCACCTCGAGTACCTCGGCCGCGTCGACGACCAGGTCAAGATCCGCGGCTTCCGGATCGAGCCCGGCGAGGTCGAGGCGGCCCTGCGTGCCCTGCCGGAGGTCGCCGACACGGTGGTCGTCGCCCGCCGCGACGACGGGCACGCCCGGCTCGTCGCCTACGTGGTCCCGGGGTCCGCGGCGGATCCGGTGCGGCTGCGGACGGCGCTGAAGGAAACCCTGCCCGACCACCTGGTGCCGTCGGTGTTCGTCCCGCTCGACCGGCTGCCGCTGGCCACCAGCGGCAAGGTCGACCGCCGCGCGCTGCCCGCGCCCGCCGTGCACCCCGCCCCGGCCGAAGGCCGGACCGCCCCGCGCACCGACACCGAACGGCTGCTGGCCGGGATCTGGGCCGACGTCCTCGGCATCGCCGAACCGGGGGTGACCGACAACTTCTTCGCCCTCGGCGGGGATTCCATCCTCAGCATCCAGGTCGTCTCCCGGGCCCGGCGGCACGGCCTGCGCCTGACCTCCCGGGACGTCTTCCGGCACCAGAGCATCGCCGAGCTCGCGCTCGTCGCCGGTGCCGAAGCGGCCGCCGAGCCCGAAACCGGGTGCACCGGCCCGGCTCCGCTCACCCCGATCCAGCGGTGGTTCTTCGAGACCGGCCACCACGACCACTTCACGATGTCCACGCTCGCCGAACTCGACCCGGACGTGGACGTGCCCGCCCTCGAAACCGCGCTGGCCGCGGTGCTCGGCCGCCACGACGCCCTGCGCACCCGGTTCACCGGCGACGGCAGGCAGGAATTCCGGCCTGACGCGGAAATCCCAGCCCTGCGGCACGTGTCCGATGGGAACACCAGGTCGGTGGCGGCCGAGGCCCGTGCCACTGTGCGGGTCGAGGGCGGCCCGCTCGTCGCGCCCGTCCTGATCACCTCTCCCGGACAGCCGCCGCGGCTGCTGCTGGTCGTCCACCACCTGGTGATCGACGGTGTTTCGTGGCGGATCCTGTTCGACGACCTCGAAACCGCCTACCGCCAGGCCGTTTCCGGCCGGCCGGTCGACCTCGGCCCGGCCCCGGTCAGCTTCCTCCGCTGGGCCGATCGCCTGGCCTCGCACGCCTTCGACGCCGAACTGCCGTACTGGACGCAAACGCTCGACGGCGTCGTCCCCGACCTGCCGGTGGACGCGGTGGGGGAGAACACCGCCGGGAGCGCCCGCACGGTCACCGTCCGCCTGGACGGCAAGACCACCGACGCCCTGCTGCACCAGGTGCCCGAGGTCTACCGGACACAGATCAACGACGTCCTGCTCAGCGCACTGGGCCGGGTGCTGGCCCGCTGGACCGGCCGCGACCGCGTCCTGGTCTCCCTGGAAGGGCACGGCCGCGAGGAGATCTTCGCCGACCTCGACCTGTCCCACACGGTCGGCTGGTTCACCGCCGAGTACCCGGTCGCGCTCACCCTCCCCGCGGCCGATGACTGGGGTCCGACCCTGAAGGCCGTCAAGGAGCAGCTGCGAGCCGTGCCCGGCAAGGGGCTCGGCTACGGCGCGCTGCGGCGGCACGACGATCCGGTGCCGCAGATCTCCCTGAACTACCACGGACAATGGACGGCCGGCGGCGACACCGAGGGGCTCTACCGGGGCTGGGGCGGCGACCTCGGTGACGACGTCGACCCCGAACGGCCGCGCACGGCGCTGCTCGACGTCGTCGGCATCGTCGACGGCGGCGCGCTCGAACTCGCCTGGACCTACGCGCCCGGCATCCACCGCGAAGAGACTGTGCGCGGGCTCGCCGAGCAGGTGGTCGCGGCACTGCGCGAGATCGTCGCGCACTGCGCCGGCCCGGACGCCGGCGGCCGGACGCCGTCGGACTTCCCCCTGGCCCGGCTGACCGCGGCCGAGCTGGACACCGTGGCCGGCGACGGCCGCGGCGTCGAGGACATCTACCCGCTCACCCCGCTGCAGGCCGGGATGGTGTTCCACACCCTCCTCGACGCCGGCTCCCCGGCCTACTTCGAGCAGGTCCGCATCCGGCTCGCCGGCGTCACCGACCCGGCCGCGCTCGCCGCTGCCTGGCAGGCGGTCGTCGACCGGACGCCGGTGCTGCGCACCCGGCTCGTCTGGACCGGCGTCGAGGAGCCCGTGCAGGTGGTCGACCGCACGGCGACCCTGCCGGTCACCCACCACGACTGGCGCGACCTCGGCCCTGCCGAGCGGGAAACGGCGCTGGACCGGGCCCTGGCGGCCGATCGCGCCATCCCCTTCGACCTGACCCGTGCGCCGCTGACCCGGCTGACGATCGGTGCCCTGCCCGGCGACGAGGTCGACCTGATCTGGACGTCCCACCACGTGCTGTTCGACGGCTGGAGCTCCGCGCAGGTCTTCGCCGAAGCCTGCGAGCAGTACGCCGCCGCGACCGCCGGTGTCCGGCCCGCCCTCGTCACCCGGCGCCCGTACCGCGACTACCTCGGCTGGCTGGCCGGCCGCGACCAGGCCGCCGCCGACGCGTTCTGGCGGGACGCCCTGGCCGGCTTCGACGCCCCCACGGCGTTGCCCTACGACCGCCCGCCTGCCGAAGCCCACCAGTCCCGCTCCACCGACTCCGTCCGGATCGAGCTGGCGCGGGCCGCGACCCTGCGGCTGCGCGAGTTCGCCCGGACCCACGGCCTGACCGTCAACACCGTCGTGCAGGGCGGCTGGGCGCTGCTGCTGGCGCTGCTCTCCGGCGACCGTGACGTCGTCTTCGGCACCACGGTCTCGGGCCGCCCGGCCGACCTGGCCGGCGTCGAGACCATGATCGGGCTGTTCATCAACACCATCCCCACCCGCGTCCGCGTGGCCGCCGCGCTGCCGGTCGCGGAGTGGCTCGGGCAGCTGCAGGCGGCCCAGAGCGAGGCCCGCGACCACGACTTCGTGTCGCTGGCCCGGCTGCGCCCGCTCAGCGACGTCCCGGCGGGGCAGAACCTGTTCGACAGCATGGTGGTGTTCGAGAACTACCCGATCAGCGAGCCCGCCACCGCGGGGGCGCCCCGGGTCGTCGAGGTCGCCTCGGCCGACGCCACGAACTTCCCGCTGTGCCTGCGCGCGTCCCTCGACGAAGGCCTCGCGCTCGACCTCGCCTACGACCCGGCGCTGTTCGACGCCACCACCGTCACGGCCCTGACCGACCGCCTGGTGCTGCTGCTCGACGCCGTCACCGCGGACCCGCACCGGCCGCTGGCCCGGGTGCCGTGGGTCGACGCGGCCGAGCGCGCGCGGGTGCTCGCCGACGCCCACGGCCCGGGTGCCGCCGGGACGCCGGCCACCGTGCCCGCGCTGTTCGCCGACCAGGTCGCTCGCCACCCGGACGACCCCGCGGTGCTCGCCGACCGGACCCTGACTTATCGGGAGCTGGACGAGCGCGCGAACCACCTGGCCGCGCGCCTGGCGGGGCTCGGCGTCGCCGTCGAGGACCGGATCGGGCTGCTGCTCGAACCGTCGGTCGAGCACGTCGTCGCCGAACTCGCCGTGCTCAAGGCCGGCGCGGCCTACGTGCCGCTGGACACCCGGGCGCCGCACGAGCGGCTGCGGGCCGTGCTCGCCGAGGCCGGAGTGTCGGTCGTGCTCTCCGGCGACACCTGGGTGCCGACGGCCGAAGCCGTCCACAGTGGACCGGTGCTGACGGTCGGCCGGCAGCGGTCTCCCGTCGCCCCGCAAACGCTTGCGGGCCCCGAGAACCTCGCCTACGTCATGTACACCTCGGGGTCCACCGGCGTCCCCAAGGGCGTCGCCGTGCGCCACCGCGACATCACCGCGCTGGCCCAGGACGGCCGGTTCGGCGGCGGCGCCCACACGCGGGTCCTCGCCCACTCGCCGCTGGCCTTCGACGCGTCCACCTACGAGCTGTGGGTCCCGCTGCTCACCGGCGGCGCCACGGTCCTTCCCGACGGGCCGGACCTGACGCCCGCGTCGTTGCGGCGCGCGGTGTCCGCGCACGACGTGACGTCGGCGTGGCTGACCGCCGGGCTCTTCCGGCTGCTCGCCCAGGACGCCCCGGACTGCCTGCGCGGCCTGCGCGAGGTGTGGACCGGCGGCGACGTCGTCCCGCCCGCCGTGGTGCGGGCGGTCCAGGCCGCCTGCCCCGGCCTGGTCGTGGTCGACGGCTACGGCCCCACCGAGACCACCACCTTCGCCACGTCGTTCCGGATGACCGGCTCGGAAGTTCCGGAGCCGGTGCCGATCGGCCGTCCCCTCGACGGCATGCGGGCGTACGTGCTGGACGCCGAGCTGCGGCCGCTGCCCGCCGGCGCCCCCGGCGAGCTGTGCCTGGCCGGCGCCGGCTTGGCCCGCGGCTACCTCGGCCGGCCCGGGCTGACCGCCGAGCGGTTCGTCCCCGACCCGTTCGGCGCGCCGGGGGAGCGGATGTACCGCACCGGCGACGTCGTCCGGCGCGGCGCGGACGGCGAACTCGTGTTCCTCGGCCGCTCCGACGACCAGGTCAAGCTGCGCGGGTTCCGGATCGAGCTCGCCGAAGTCGAGGCCGTGCTGGCCACGCACCCCGCGGTCGCGCAGGCGGTGGCGAGCGTCCACCCGGACCCCGCCGGCACCCGGCGGCTCGTCGCGCACGTCGTCCTCGAGCGGGCCGCGGATCCGGACGAGCTGCGCGCGCACGCCGCCGCGGCGCTGCCCGAGTACATGGTGCCCGCCGTGGTGCTCGTGCTGGCCGCGCTCCCGTTGAACCGCAACGGGAAGGTCGACCGTCGGGCGCTGCCGGTCCCGGACGGCCCGGTGCCGTCGCAGCGCCCCTACGTCGAGCCGTCGACGCCGGCCCAGCGTGCGGTCGCCGGGATCTGGCAGCGGCTGCTCGGGGTCGAGCGGGTCGGCGCGAAGGACAACTTCTTCGAGCTCGGCGGCGACTCGATCCTCAGCATCCGCCTCGTCTCCCGGCTGCTGGCCGAATGCGGCGTGTCGCTGTCACCGCGGGCGGTGTTCGCCCACCCGACGGTGTCCCGGCTCGCCGCCGCGATCGAAACCGTCGGCGGCACGGCGGCCGACCCGATCCCGGCCGTGCCCCGCGACGGCGAGCTGCCGCAGTCCTTCGCCCAGCAGCGGCTGTGGTTCCTCGACGAGTTCGAGCCGGGCGGCACCGAGTACGTCACCAGCTCCGCGGTCCGCCTGCGCGGCGAGCTGGACGTCGACGCGCTCGCCGGGGCGTTCACCGCGCTGGTCGAACGGCACGAGCCCCTGCGCACGACGTTCGGCTCGGCCGACGGCCACGGCGTCCAGATCGTGCACCCGCCGTCGCCGGTGCCGCTGCCGGTGGTCGACGCGCGGGAGGAGGAGCTGGCGGAGATCCTGCGCGCCGACGGTGCGCAGCCGTTCGACCTGGCCGAAGGGCCCCTGCTGCGGGCCAAGCTGATCCGGCTCGCGCCGCGGGAGCACGTGCTCACGGTGACGGTGCACCACATCGTCACCGACGGCTGGTCGAACGGCCTGATCGCCGAAGAGGTCGGCGCGCTCTACGCGGCGGCGCTGCGCGGCGAACCGGCGGACCTGCCGCCGCTGCCGGTGCAGTACGCGGATTTCGCGGCCTGGCAACGCGGCCGCCTCGCCGAGCGGGTGCTGGCCGGCCAGACGGAGTACTGGACCTCGCAGCTGCGCGACCTGACCCCGCTGGAACTGCCCACCGACCGGCCCCGCCCGCCGGTGCGCACCACCCGCGGCGCGACGCACGAGATCGTCGTCCCGGCGGCGGTGACCGCGCGGCTCGAGCAGCTGAGCCGGCAGCGTTCGGCGACCCTGTTCACCACGCTGGTCGCGGCCTGCCAGGTGCTGCTGAGCCGCTGGGCCGGGCAGGACGACGTCGCCGTCGGCACGGTGACGTCGGGGCGCGAGCGGCCCGAGCTGGAAGGGCTCGTCGGGTTCTTCGTCAACACGCTGGTGCTGCGCTCGCAGGTCCGTCCTTCGCTGGCTTTCCCGGCGTTCCTCGACGAAGTCGCGGCCGGGGTCCGGGCCGCGTTCGACCACCAGGACCTGCCGTTCGACCGGGTCGTCGACGCGGTCCAGCCGGGCCGCGACCCGAGCCGCACGCCGTTGTTCCAGGTGATGGTGGTGCTGCAGAACAGCCCCCGCGAGGCAACCCGGCTGCCGGGCCTGGAGACCGAGGAGATCCCCCAGCCCGCGACGGCGGCGAACTTCGACCTGACACTGGAGTTCCAGCAGGACGGCGGCGAGCTGCGCGCGGCGCTGACGTACAACACGGACCTGTTCGACGCGGCCACGATCGACCGCCTGGCCGCCCACCTGGGCGTGCTGTTGGCGGGTCTGGCGGACGACCCGGACCGGCCACTGGCCCGCCTGCCGCTGATCGGCCCGGCCGAGCGAACGCTGGTGCTGGAGGAGTGGAACGACACCGCGGTGCCGGTGGAGCCGCTTTCGGTGCCGTCCCTGATCGCGGCCCGCGCGCGGCAGACGCCGGACGCGGTGGCGGTGATCGCGGATTCGTCGCTGACGTACGCGGAGCTGGACGCCCGCGCTTCGCGGTTGGCGTCGGTGCTGGCCGGGTACGGCATCGGGCCGGAGCGGCTCGTGGCGCTGGCGTTGCCGCGTTCGGTGGAGATCGTGGTTGCGCAGCTGGCGGTGTGGAAGGCCGGTGGGGCGTTCGTCCCGGTGGACCCGACGTATCCGATCGAGCGCATCAGTTTCATGCTGTCGGACGCCCGCCCGGCCCTGGTGCTGACCCTGGCGGGGCTGGCACCGCCGGTGCCGGAGGGGGTGGAGGTGCTGGCCCTCGACGACCCGGCCCTGTTCGACGGCGAGCCGGGCGACGGTGCGAGTGACGTGGGCAAGGGTGCGACGGTGGCCGCCGCGGCGGTTCCGGCCGAGCCCACCACCGCCATCCCGGTGCGGCCCGACCACCCTGCCTACGTCATCTACACCTCCGGCTCCACCGGCCGCCCCAAGGGCGTGGTCGTCACGCACGCCGGGCTCGCCTCCTTCGCCGCGGCCGAAGCCGAGCACTTCCGAGTCCGCGAGGGCGACCGTGTCCTCGCCTACTCCTCGCCGAGCTTCGATGCCTCCGTCCTCGAACTCTGCCTCGCCCTCCCCGCCGGTGCCGCGCTCGTCGTCGTCCCGCCCGAGCCGCTGCTCGGCGAACCCCTCGGCGACTTCCTCGGCACCCACCGGATCACGCACACCCTGATCCCGCCCGCCGCGCTGGCCACCGTGCCCGCCACCGACCTGCCGGACCTGCGCACGCTCGTCGTCGGCGGGGATGCCTGTTCCGCCGAGCTCGTCGACCGGTGGGCGCCCGGGCGGCGCATGATCAACGCCTACGGCCCCACCGAATCGACCATCGTCGCCACCTGGAGCGATCCGCTGGTCCCCGGCACGCCGCCGCCCATCGGTCGGCCGATCCCGAACACCCGCGTGTACGTGCTCGACGCGGTGCTCGAACCGGTGCCGATCGGCGTGGCCGGCGAACTGTACGTCGCCGGGCCGAGTCTCGCCCGCGGCTACCTCGACCGGCCCGGCCTGACCGCGGACCGGTTCGTCGCCAACCCCTTCGGCGTGCCGGGGGAACGGATGTACCGCACCGGCGACGTCGTCCGGTGGACCGGCGCCGGGCACCTCGAGTACACCGGCCGGGCCGACGACCAGGTCAAGGTCCGCGGCTTCCGCATCGAGCTCGGCGAGGTCGAGGCGGCACTGACCCGGCACCCCGGGGTGGCCGCCGCCGTGGCCGCCGTCCAGCAGGACTCCTCGGGCCACAAGCGCCTGGTCGCCTGCTTCGTCGCCGAACCGGGCGCCGAGCCGGTCGGGGAGCTGCGCGAATTCCTCGCCCGGTCGCTGCCCGGCCACCTGGTGCCCTCGGCCATGCTGGAGCTGCCCGCGCTGCCGCTGAGCCCGAGCGGCAAGGTCGACCGCCGCGCGCTGCCGGTGGTCGCCGCCGCGGCCGAGCCCGCCGGACGGCACGTCGAGCCGGTGACTCCGGCCGAGCGCGCGCTCTGCGAGATCTGGGCGCAGGTCCTCGGCCTCGACCGGGTCGGCACCGCCGACAACTTCTTCGAGCTGGGCGGCGATTCGATCCTCAGCATGCAGGTCGTGTCCCGGGCCCGGCAGGCAGGCCTCCAGGTGTCCACAAAGGACATCTTCCTGCACCAGACCGTCGCCGCGCTCGCCCCCGAAGCCGGCGCGGTGGCCGCCCCCACCGAAGCGGACGGCCCGGTCGTCGGGCCGGTGCCGCTCACGCCGATCCAGGACTGGTTCTTCGCCACCCACACCGTCAACCCGCACCACTTCAACCAGTCGATGCTGGTCGAGCTGGCCGACGGCTTCGACGCCGCCGCCCTGCGACGAGCCCTGGCCGCGGTGTGGACCCACCACGACGCCCTGCGGATGCGCTTCACCCGCACCGAAGACGGCTGGCAGCAGCACAACGCCGACCTCGAACCGGTGCCCGTCCTGCGGCACGAGGACCTCACCGCCGTGCCCGAGGCCGAGCGGGCGGCCGCGCTCGAACGGATCGCCGACGCCGTCCACGCCGGGTTCGACCTCACCGCGGGCCCGCTGCTGGCCGCGGTCCTGGTCACCGCCGGTCCGGCGTGGCGGCCGCGGCTGTTCCTCGCCGCGCACCACGTCGTGGTCGACGCCGTCTCCTGGCGCATCCTGCTCGACGACCTCGACACGGCCTACCGCCAGGCCGCCCGGGAGGTCCCGGTCGACCTCGGCCCGCGGACGACGTCGTTCCGGGACTGGGCGCACCGCCTGCGCGACCACGTCCGCGCCGGCGGGTTCGACGACGAACTCGCGTACTGGACCGGCCTGCCCGCCGCCGTCGACCTGCCCGTGGACCACGACGGCAGCGACACCAGCACGGACACCAGCACGGACACCGGCACGGCGGAGGTCACCGTGGTGCTCGACGCCGACGACACCGACGCCCTGCTGCGCTCGGCGCCGTCGGCCTACCGCACGCGCGTCAACGACGTCCTGCTCACCGCGCTGGCCTGGGCGCTGGCCCGGTGGACCGGCCGCCCGGACGTGGCGATCGCGCTGGAAGGCCACGGCCGGGAGGACGTCCTCGACGGCGTCGACCTCAACCGGACCGTCGGCTGGTTCACCACGCTGTACCCGGTCGCACTGTCCATGACGGACACCGCGGACTGGCGCACGCTCGTCAAGTCCGTCCGCAAGCAGCTGCGGGCCATCCCCGGCAACGGGTTCGGCTACGGCGCCCTCCGCCACCTCGGCGAGCCGAAGGTCCGGGAGCGGCTCGCCGGTCGCACCCCGCAGATTTCGTTCAACTACCTCGGCCAGTGGGACGGGACCGGCGCGGCGACGACGGCCGAGAGCCTCTACGCGGCCGTCCGCGGCTCGCTCGGCCGCGACCACGACCCGGCCGAGCACCACCCGCACCTGCTCGACCTGGTCGGCGCGGTGCAGGACGGCGAGCTCGTGTTCTCCCTGATCTACCAGCCCGGCCGCCACGACCGGGCCACGGCCGAAGCGCTGGCCGGCGACTTCGCCGCGGCGCTGCGCCAGATCGCGGCCGACAGTGCCGGCGGCAAGGCGCCCGGCCGGCGGAAGGAGCGGCGGTGACCACACGGCTTTCGCGCAACCGGAACTACCAGCTGCTGTGGGGCAGCCAGGCGCTGTCGGAGGCCGGCTTCAGCGCGTCGATGATCGCGTTGCCGCTGCTGGTGCTGGCGGTGACCGGCTCGCCCGCGCTGTCCGGCGTGGTGCTCGGCGTCGACGCGATGGCCCAGCTGGTCGCCGGCCTGCCCGCGGGCGCGCTGGCGGACCGGTGGGACCGCAAGAAGATCCTGCTCGGCTGCGAAGCGGTGTACGCGCTGGTGGTGGGGAGCCTGGTGGCGGCGATCTGGTGGGACCGCGTGAGCGTCCCGCACCTCATCGCGGTCGCCGCGGTCATGGGCTGCTGCCGGTCGCTGTTCGGCCCGGCCGAAGGCGCGATGCTGGCCGGGGTCGTGCCGTCGGCCCAGCTGCCGACGGCGGTGGCGATGAACTCCGCGCGCGGCGCGCTCGGCCAGCTCTCGGGCACCGCGGTCGGCGGGTTCCTCTACGGCATCGGGCGGGCCGTCCCGTTCGCCTTCGACGTGCTCGTCCACCTGATCTCGCTGGTCGCGCTGACGTTCGTCCGGGCGCCCCGCCGCGAGCCCGCCCAGCCGGCAGGCGGGCACCTCGGCAAGGAGATGGCCGAAGGGCTGCGCTGGGTGTGGAGCGAACGGCACGTGCGCGTCACGGTGGCGTGCGCGGTGAGCCTGAACTTCTTCTTCAGCGCCTACTACATCGTCATCATCGTGCTGGCCAAGGAGCGCGGCGTCACCTCGGGCGAGATCGGCGTGATGGCCGCGATGCTCGGCGTCGGCGGCGTGGTCGGCTCGCTGATCGCGCCCTACCTGCAGCGGCGGCTCAGCCCGTACGTGTCGATCATGAGCGTGTTCTGGGTGCTGACCCTGCTGACCCCGCTGGCCGCCGTGATCCACGACGGCTACCTGCTGGGCGCGCTGTTCGTCGCCATGGCGCTGCTCCCGCCGACGGCGAACACGACGATCGGCACCTACCAGCTGCTGCTCACCCCCGACCGCCTGCGCGGCCGCCTGACCAGCGTGATGGGCGTGATCGGCGGCGTGTCCGCGGCGACCGGGCCCGCCTTCGGCGGCGTGGTGGTGGAGGCGTTCCCCGGCACCGGCGCCGTCGTGCTCTGCGCCGCCGGGATCGCCCTGGTCACCCTGGTCGTCACGGTCAGCCCGACCCTGCGCCGCTTCCCGCGCGCCGACACCCTCGTCCCCGAACCCCAGCCGACGACCGAGGAGAAAACGTCATGACCACCCAGGAATCCGGCGTCTCGTTCGCCTTCGAGGAGCTGCTGGCGCGCTCGGCCGAGCTGCGCGAGCGCGGGCCGGTCCACCACGACGAGGAGCGCGGGCTGTGGCGGGTACTGGACCACCCTGGCGTCTCGCGGGTGCTGTCCGACCCGGCGGCGTTCTCGTCGGACTTCAGCGGGCTGACGCCGGTCCAGGAGGACTTCGAGACCTTCCGCAAGGGCAACTTCGTCGGGATGGACCCGCCGGACCACCGCAAGCTGCGCACCCTGGTCAGCCAGGCGTTCACCCCGCGCGTGGTGGCCGGGCTGGAGCCGCGGATCCGGGCCATCGCCGGCGAGCTGCTCGACGAGGTCGCGGGGGAGTCCCGCTTCGACGTCGTCGACGCGCTGGCGTACCCGCTGCCGATCATCGTGATCGCGGAGCTGCTCGGCGTCCCGGTGGCGGACCGCCCGCTGTTCACCCGCTGGGCCCAGGTGCTGTTCAGCGGCGACCAGCTCGGCGAGTCGGCCGACATGGAAGACATCCAGCGCGCGCTGGACGCGATCGCGCCGACCATCCGCGAGATGAACGCCTACATCCTCGACCACATCCGCCACCACCGCGCCCACCCCGGCCCGGGCCTGACGAGCCGGCTGGTCGAGGCGGAGTTCAACGGCGAGCGCCTGGAGGACCAGGAGATCGTCGGGTTCGTGGCGCTGCTGCTGATCGCGGGCCACATCACGACGACGGCGCTGCTGGGCAACGCGGTGGTGACGTTCGACCGCAACCCGGCCGCGGCGGCGGAGCTGCGGTCGTCACCGGGCGCCCTGCCGCCGGCGCTGGAGGAGGTGCTCCGGATGCTGCCGCCGTTCCCGGAGCTGGGCCGCCGCACGACGGGCGAGACCGAGCTGGGCGGCCACCGCATCCCGGAGAACTCGATCGTGATGGCGGACCTGGCGGCGGCCAACCGCGACCCGGCGTTCTTCGACCGCCCGGACGTGTTCGACCCGGCACGCAACCCCAACCCGCACCTGACGTTCGGCCACGGCATCCACTTCTGCTTCGGCGCCCCGCTGGCGCGGCTGGAGGGGCGGATCGCGTTCGAGGTGCTGTTCGAGCGCTTCCGGGACATGGCGGTCGCGACGGACGCTCCGGTGGTGTTCCAGAACCCGTCGGTGATCGTGAGCGTGCGGCACCTGCCGCTGGACGTGACGCCGGGCTGAAGGCTCGTCTCCCACGCCGTCGGGTGGCCGACGTTCCGGACGGGCCCGGACTGGGTAGCCCACAGGTGTGAGCTGAGCAGGTGATGCCTGCTGCGACGAGTGAGAGGTGATCACATGAGCCAGGGCGACGCCCCGGTCGGGCGATCGGTGAAGACGGCGGCGGCCGGCGTTCGGGATCTCGCCGCGGAGGCCGCGCGGGTAGGGGCGGCCGCGGCCGCGCGGGCGGTCGAAATCACCGATCGGAAGCTGGCCGAGAGCAAGGACGAACTCGCCAAGGTCGGCCGCGCGGCGACCAAGGACCTCGACAAGAGCACGCGGTCATCACGCCGGGACGTGCTGACCCACTCCGGCGCAGCCCGCGACGAGGTGCTGGCCAGGGCGGCGAAGATGCGCGACCCGGGCCGCAAGGCCGCCCAGGCGGTGGCAACGGTGGTGAGCTCGGCGGGAGAGTCCGGCCGCAAGCGGCGCAAGGCCGTGGCGACGGCGAAGCGGGACTTGGCTGTAGCGCTTCAGGAGGCCAAGAGCGTGGCCCGCGGCGAGCGCACCAAGCGAGCCCGCTGGCCATGGCTGCTGGCCCTCGGAGCGGTGGCGGCCGCGATCGTGGCGGTCGTCCAGGTCCGGCGGCCGAACCCGCTGGCCGAGGCGGAGAAGAACGCCTCGGGACAGGGGGACGAGTCGGCGGTGAAGCCCGCGACGCAGCCGACGGGGAAGCCGGCGACGCAGGCGGTGGACAAGCCCGCGACGCAGGCGGGGAAGCCCGCGACGCAGGCGGGGAACACGGCCGCGTTGCCGGCCGAGCAGCCGTCGGCCACGAAGCCGGCGTCGCCGGCGCCCGCGTCGGCGGCGGCCAAGCCTGCTGAGCCCGCTACGGCGGCGAAGCCGGCTCCGAAGCCGGCCCCGTCGCCCGCGAAGCCGGCCGAGCAGGCGAGCAAGGCCGAGGGCGCAAACGGCCGCGCCCCGGCGGGCCGCGGCCAGAACAAGGCCCACTAGCCCGGTTCCCGGCGCCCGCACCCGAGGTGATCACGGGTGCGGGCACCGGCGCGCCCGCGGCCCGAGGTGGTTGCGGGCGTGGGTGCCGGCCCGCCCGCGCCCCGAGGCGATCGCAGGTGGGTGCCGGCCTGCCCACGCCCGAGCAGATCACGGGCACCGACCTGCCCACACCCCGAGAAGACCGCGCGAGCGGCGCACCACCGGCTTGAAAGCGCTTACACTGACCCGGGAACAAGCGGGGGAGGTCGTCGATGGGCTGGCGGTTCGCGGTGAGCACGCTGGGCATGCCGGGCATCCCGGTGCGGGAAGCCGCGCGCACCGCGCTCGCACACGGCTGCGCCGGCCTCGAACTGCGCGTCCACCCCGACGAGGACGTCCACTTGGGACTCTCCGGCCCCGCCACCGACGGCATCCGCTCCCTCCTCGACGGCGAAGGACTGGCTGTCGCCTGCCTGGCCGGCTACGCGAAGGTCGCCGCGGCCGGGGATGACCGGCCCGTCGTCGACGAGCTGAAGGCCCTGATCGACCTGGCGCACCGGATCGGTGCCCCCTCGGTGCGCGTCTTCCCCGGTGGCGACGGGGACGCCCGGCCCCGCATCGGCGCCGTCCTCGATGACCTGCGGGCCGCCGGTGTCCGGTTGCTCGTCGAGACGCACGATTCGCACCCCACCGGTGCCGCCGCGCTCGGCCTCGTCGCCGGGTTCGGGGAACCCGGCCTGGCCGCCGTGCTGTGGGATGCCGTCCACCCGTGGCGCGCCGGCGAAGAACCGGCCGTCACCCGGGAGGTGCTCGGCCCCTACCTCGGCTATTTCCAGGTCAAGGACGCGGTGAGCCGGCAGGACCCGACCCCGCGGCCGCCGGGGGAGGGCGCTGTGCCGCTTGCCGACTGTGGTGAACTGCTGCGTTCGTGGTCCGGGTGGGTGTCACTGGAATGGGAAAAAGCCTGGTACCTCGGCATCCCCACGGTCGACGTCCCGTTGCGTGCGGCCGCGGCCTGGTTCGGCCGGTACGCGCCCGGGTGAGCCGGGCCGCGAACGCATCGCGGCCCGGCACCGGGGTCAGCGGCCGGAGAAGTTCACGTCGCTGCAGAAGTAGTACGACTGGTCGAGGTGGCTCGCCTGCCAGATCGTGTAGACGATGTGCCGCCCCGTCCGGGCGCCCGCGTTCACCGCGACCTGGTACTGCCCGGCCTGCGCGTACCGGCCCGTCTGGGCGACCAGCTCGAGGTTGCCCCAGCCCAGCCGCTGGGTCGCCGGGTCGAAGCCCTGCTTGGTGATGTACACCAGCAGGTAGTCGGCGCCGTGGCGGGCCTGGTCGGTGATGGTGAGGGTGAACCTGTTGTCCTTGTTCGCCGTCTGCCACGCGCCGACCGTGTCGAGGGCGTTGTACCGCGGCGCCTGCGTGCGGCCGCCGCTGCACAGCGTCCCGTCCGGGATCGCGCCCTGGTGGTTGCCCTTGACGCCTTCGCGGTAGAGCCCGTTCCAGTTCCACATCGCGTTCGGGTCGGCCTGCCACGCCTGCCAGCACATCGGGTCCTTCGTCGCCATCGTGGGGTTCTGGAAGTCGCTGCCCCAGCGGTTCCAGCAACCGTAGTTGCGCGACGGCGGATCGGTGGCCGATCCGTGCGCCTCGGCGACACCGGTGAGCACGCCGCCCAGCAGCACGGCGGCGATGGCCGTCACCACCAGGGAAAGCAGGGTCTTGCGTCGGGGAACCACGCTGTCCTCCTTCGTCGGGGCCTGCCTTGGGAGCGCTCCCAAGACCGCGCCGGACGACCATACGCGGACGCCCCGGGGCCAGGCCACCAGGCGATCTCGGGAAACCGTTGTGAGACAGCGCTTTCCGGCACTCAGGGCGAACTGAACGTTCACTGAACGGCGGAAGGCGCCGGCCCCGCGGCGCCCGATCGGTCCCGTCCCGGCGGACGCCCGGTACCCGCGGAGCCGCCCGGCTGCTCCGCACGGGTGTATCCGGAAAAATTGTCACGAGGACCCCAGTCCTTTGAGGACTTGAAGCGATCTTCGGCCGGTGCTATAGAAATAACTGACCTGGTGACATCGCGAGACGATCCGGGGAGTGAACGACGATGCCGGACGAGATCACCCGCACGGCCGACGGGTTCGCCGCGCTGGTGCTGGCCGACCCCGCGTGGGTCCGGGCGGAGTTCGACGCCATCGTGGCCGCGAACTTCGCCCCGCCACCACCATCGCCGGTGCCCGCCGCCCGTCGCCGGGGGATGCCGCGGCCGCCTGCGGTCGTCGGTGTGCCGCGGCGGCGACCGGGAGTTCGTCTGCTCGCCGCGAAGTGCCCGCGGCGGGAGCGGGCTCCTCCGGTTCGGGACGGTGCAAGGAAACGGACACCGAGGAGAGGGGAGTGATGCCGTGACGGCTCCCGGGTTTCCCTCGGCGCCGGTGGGTGCTGCCTGCCCCGGCAGCGGCCGGTGAGACCTGGTCGGGCCCGGCCACCGCGCCTCCAGGCGCATTCCCGCGGCAGCGACGCCGGCGCGCCGGGAGCCGTCGAGTTCGCAGGGTACGGGCAAACGGTTTCGACACGCTGGTTCCTCCGCTGGTCCCGGTGCCGCCCGCCGGCACCGGGACCGGTGCTCACAACGACAGGAATTCGCCCCGCTGCAGCAACGTCACCCGCGTCGGCGGGCGGTGGTGGCGGACCTCTTCGAGGAAGTTCGACACCGGCGAGTGGAACAGGCCGTAGTCGTCGAAGTGCACCGGGACCGCGCGCCGGGGCTCCAGGAGGTTCAGCAGTTCGAGCCCGCCGCGGTGGTCGAGCGTGACGAGCACGCCGAACGCGCGCGTGCCGCCCAGGTGCACGACCGCGAGGTCGAGTTCGGGGAAGTGCTCCCGGATGGTCCGCAGTTCCCGGTGGAGCACCGTGTCCCCGCTGACGTAGATCCGCAGTGGATCCGCCTCGGGCGTCGCGCGGTACTCCAGGACGCTGCCCATGACCGGCGGGAGCAGCCGCCGCATCGGGCCGGGGGCGTGCCGGGCGGGCACGGCCGTCACCGTCAGCCGCGCTGCGCCGCCGGTGAACGTCTCCGACGTCCACGTCGGCAGCGGGAGCGGTGCGTGGAAACCCCGCCGCAGCAGGCGGGTGGCCGCGTGCGCGGTGGTGAGGATCGGGGTGTCGCGGGGCAGTTCGCGCGCGGCGATCCGGTCGAAGTGGTCGCCGTGCAGGTGGGAGAGGACGATCGCGGTCAGCGGCGGCAGGTCTGCCGGCTGCAGCGCGGGTTCGGTGCGCCGCCGGGAGAACAGGCCCTGCCCGAAGGAGGACCACTGGCCGCGGTGCAGGAAGTTCGGGTCGGTGAGCAGGGTGAACGGGCCGAGCCGGAGCACCGTGGTCGCCGTCCCGACGAACATCAGGGAGTCACCGGGCGAATCGTAGGCCGGCATCGCGGTTCCTCTCGCGGATGGGGGGCGCGGCCGGGCGGCCGCGCCCCCGCGGGTCAGCTCCGCGACCGCTCCCGGGCCTCCTGGGCGCGATCGGTGACGTCGCCGGTCGCCGACCGCGCTTCGTCCTTGACGGTGGACGCCGCGTCGGCGGCTTCGGACTTCACCGACTCGGCCGCCTGCTGCGCGGGCTCGCGCAGGTTCTCCTTCAGCTCGCCGGCCACCTGCTGGGCCACCGGGGCCACGTGCTCGCGGGCGAGGTCGGTGGCCTCCCCGGCGAGCCGGCGCTCCGGCTCGCTCGCGGGCAGCAGGGACGACACGAGCCAGCCGGCGCCGAACGCGATCAGGCCGGCGGCCAGCGGGTTGCCCTGCGTACCGCGCCGGATCGACTCCGGGGCCGAGCTGACGGCGTCGGCGGCGGAGCTCACCTTGTCCTGGGCGGCCGAGGCGACCGAGCCGACCTTGTCGCCCGCCGTCGACGCGTGGTCGGACGCGGTACCCATCACCCGGTCCCGCGCGTGGCCCACCGCCGATCGCATCCGGCCGATGCGGCGTTCGACGATCCGGCCCGGGGTCACCTTTTCGGTGAGGGCGTTGACGTCGGTGCTGAGCGCGCGTTGCGTGCCTTCGATTTCGCGGCGGATCCGCTCCGGTTCCGTCATGGTCGTTCGCCTTTCAGTGCGTCCGGGACCTGCTGCAGGGTCTCGACGGTGCGTTCGGGTTTCGGGTTGATCCGGCGGACTTCGCGGCGGCCGGTCGCGTACAGCACGGCGCCGGCGATCGCCCACACGACCGCGACGATCAGCGCGGCCCAGCCGGAGTCCATGACGTTCGCCAGCCCCTGCCACAGGGCGAAGGAGAGGAACAGCAGGACCATGTAGCCGGCGAACCCGGCCCCGCCGAGCATGCCCGCGCCCTTCGCGGCCTTGCCGGCCTCGGTCTTCACTTCGGCCTTCGCCAGCGCCACTTCCTGCCGCACCAGGGTGGAGAGGTCGTGCATGACGTTGGACATCAGCTCGCCGACGGAGGTATCGGCCACATCGACGGGCTCGCCGCGGCGAGCCGAACCGGGTGCCTCGGTCATCACGGCACCTGCCCCGGCGCGGAGAAGCGGGGGCTCGGCTGCGGCCTGTCTTCGGAAGGCCGGGGTCCGCCGGGGCCGCCGGGCGCCGCGGCCGACCGGCTCGGCTGGGGGAGGCCTTCGCCGGGCTGGGGTGCATGGCCGGGACCCGTGCTGCCCGGCTGGGGTGCGTCGTATCCGCCGCGACCGGCACTGCCCGGCTGGGGTGCGTCGTATCCGCCGGGACCGGCACTGCCCGGCTGCGGGAGGCCTTCGCTCGGCTGAGGCGCGTTGTACCCGCCGGGACCCGCACCACCTGGCTGCGGGAGGCCTTCGCCCGGCTGAGGCGCGTTGTACCCGCCCGGAGCCGCATAGCCCGGCTGCGGCAGGTCCGGCTGAGCCGCCACCGCGCCGGCGTGCTGCGGAACCGACGGCGTCGCGGCCGGGCCGGCGTGCTGCGGCGGCGCACCCGCCCGGCCGTCCGGCGAGCTCTCCTCCTTCTGCTGCGCCACCACACCGCGCGTCAGCCGCCCGACGAGGGCGCCGGCGACGGCCGCGCCGAGCAGGAACGTGCCCGGGCGGCGGCGGGCGAAGCGCCGCACCTCGTCCAGGAGGTCGCCCGGTTCGCGGTGCTCGAGCCAGTCGGCGACCGACCGGGTCCGGTCCGACACCTGGCGCGCGACGTCGCCGGCGAGGCCGGGGGAGTCCGACTGCTGGGCCATCCGCTCCAGCTGGCCGGCCAGCTGGTGGAGGCTCTCCGCCGCCTTCCGCTGGCCGTCCTTGGCCTGGGCCTGCAGCTGTTCCCGGCCTTCGCGGACCAGGTCGCGCGCTTCCTGCTGAGCGTGCGCCGCCACGTGCTTGGCCTGGTCCGCCGCCGTCTGCGCGACTTCGCCACCCCGTTCGGCGGCGGTGGTGGCCACCTCGCGGGCTTCGTCCTTGGCGGTGTCCGACGGTGATCCGTTGCCATGCTGCGGCGGTGACTGACCGCCGGGTCCCTGAGTCATCTCGACCTCCTGCGGGAGGGCACTTCCGCGCCTTCGTGGTGCCGGTGGCGGACCACCGGCCTGGTAGGGCGGCTGGCTACCCGGGCGGTCCGGTGATAAACCGGACACCGCCGCAGCGCGACGGCTCAGTTCCCCGGACGGGGAACGTCTCCGCGCCAGGCGCCGGTTTCGCGGCCCCCGCGTTCCTCGATGAAGGTCTTGAACCGGCCGAGGTCGCCCTTGACGCGGCGGTCGAGGATGCCGAGCTTGTCGGCGACGTTCTCGACGAAGCCGTCCGGGTCGATGTCGAGCTGGGCGGTGACCCGGGTGTGCCGGTCGTCGAGGCGGTGGAACGTCACGACACCCGCGTGCGTCGGGCCGGAGTCGGACTTCCAGGCGACCCGCTCGTCCGGGTGCTGCTCGGTGATCGTCGCGTCGAACTCCCGCGTCTGCCCGCCGACGCTGATCTTCCAGCGGGTGTGGGTGTCGTCGAGCTGCCGGATCTCGTCGACACCCTCCATGAAGTGCGGGAAGGACTCGAACTGCGTCCACTGGTTGTAGGCCGTGGTGACGTCGGTCTCGACATCGACGGATTCGGTGACGGTGCTCATCGCGGCCGGTCCTTTCTTCGGGGTGGATCGTCCGGCCCCGGTTACCCGGCAAATCGATGACAAAACGATGCAACCGATCTAGGGTCGGCAGCGACGGAGAGGAGTGCCCGTGACCGACGACGGGACGCCCGCACTGACCGTGCGCGTCCGCACCGTGCCCGAGGCCGTCGTCGTCGCGGCGGCGGGCGACCTCGACCTCGCCACCGCACCGGTGCTGCGCGCGCGGGCGTGGGCGGCGCTGGACGGCAGGCCCGGAGCGTTGATCGTGGATCTGGGCGCGATCACCTTCTGCGGCTCGGCGGGGCTGCAGGTCATCGCCGAGCTCGCCGGCGAAACGACGGCCGCGGACCTGCCGTTCGCGGTGGTCGCCACCGGGCGGCCGGTCCTGCGTTCGCTGCAGGTCACCCGGATGGACACCACGGTGGCGCTGCACCCCACGGTGGACGGCGCCCGCGCGTGGCTCCGGCGGCGACGCCCCGACGGCGGTTAGGCCGGGCCCGCCGGCGGGTAGTCCTCCGCCATGGAAGCGGAGGCGCTGCTGCAGAGCCTGACCCGGGTCGTGACCGCGCTCGACGGCACGGGCATCCGGTTCGCCGTCGCCGGCGGGCTGGCCGTGTACGCCCGCGGCGGGCCGCCGTCGGACCACGACGTCGACCTGTTCCTCAAGCCCGGCGACGCCGACCGCGCGGCGGAGGTGCTCACCGCCGCGGGCCTGCGCCGCGTGCACCCGCCGGAGGACTGGCTGACGAAGGTCTACGACGGCGACATCCTGGTGGACCTCATCCACGGCCCCAACCACCGGCCGGTGACCGACGAGCTGCTCGACCGCGCCGCGCTGATGCGGATCGGGTCCACCGCGGCGCCCGTGGTCTGCGGCACCGACCTGCTGGTGGACAAGCTGCTCGTGCTGAGCGCGCACCGGTGCGACTTCGCGCCGCTGCTGCGGATCGCCCGCGACCTGCGCGAGCAGGTCGACTGGACCGACGTCGCCGTGCAGGTGTCGGCGTCCCCGTACGCCAGGGCGTTCCTGGCGCTGCTCGGCGACCTGGCCGTGATCGACCCGAAGGAGGCTCTCGTGCCCGAACCACCGCAGTACCTCGTCGCCCGGCTCAGCCGGGCACTGGCCGAAGACCCCCGCACCGCCGAGCTCGGCGTGCACGTGACCGTGCGGGGCGAGCACGTCCACCTGACCGGCGAAGTCACCTGCCCCGCGCGCAAGGCGGAGGTGGATGCCGTCGTCGGCGAGTACCTGACCGGGGAGCTGGTGCACAACGACGTCCGGGTCGCCGACGTCCGCGAACCGGCGAGCGCGGAGGAGATCGGCCGATGAGGATCGCCGCGGTCGGGGACGTGCACCTGGGCGAGGACTCCCGCGGCCTGCTCCGGCCGGCCCTGGAACACCTCGCGGGCACCGCCGACGTCCTGCTGCTGGCCGGGGACCTGACCCGGCACGGCACCGTCGAGGAGGCCCGCGTGGTGGCCGACGAGCTCGCCGGGCTCGGCGTGCCGATCGCCGCGGTCCTCGGCAACCACGACCACCACAGCGACGCCGGCGAGATGATCTCGAACCTGCTCCGCGAAACCGGCGTCGACGTGCTGGAAGGCGACGCGGTCCGGTACGACCTGCCGGACGGCTCCCTCGGCGTCGCCGGCGTCAAGGGCTTCGGCGGCGGGTTCGCCGGCAAGTGCGCCAGCCGGTTCGGCGAGCGGGAGATGAAGGACTTCGTCGAGCACACGATGGCGTCGGCGGATTCGTTGCGCAAAGCGTTGCAGACGCTCGACACGGACGTCGTCGTCGCGCTGACGCACTACGCGCCGGTCCCCGGCACCCTGCACGGCGAGCCACCCGAGATCCACCCGTTTCTCGGGTCGTACCTGCTGTGCGAGCCGATCGACGAGGTGGGCGCCGACCTGGCCCTGCACGGCCACGCCCACTTCGGCTGCGAGCAGGGCGTGACGCCCGGCGGGGTGCGGGTGCGGAACGTGGCGCAGCCGGTGATCCGGAAGGCCTACGCGCTCTACGAGCTGCACCCGGCCGAGCTGTCCGCGCGCCGCTGACATGAACGACTCTTTCATGACACCAGACGTCATGAAAGGGTCGTTCATGACGTTCGGGTGCGGGTCACTCGGCCAGGAGCGTCCGCACGGTCGCCAGCACCGGGCGTTCGCCGGCGGCCGCCAGGATCTCCTCGGCCGTGTGCCAGCACTCGCGCGCGGTGGCGGCGCCGGTCAGGGTCTCCCGGGCCCGGCCGAGCACCACGAACGCGTACGCCACGCCCAGCCGGTGCCCGGTGGCCCGGAGACCCGCGATCGCCTGCTCCGCCAGGGTTTCCGCGGCGGCCGGGTCGCCCGCGCCCAGTACCGCCCACGCCATGCTGGTCCGCGCCTGCTCGGCCAGCAGCCGGAAGCCGCCCTGCTCGGCGTCGCGCAACGCGGCCCCGGCGTGCGCGACCGCCTCTTCGGTGTCCACAGTGGACAGGCCGATCAGGGTGGCGATGCGGCCGCGCAGGTAGCCGATCTTCTCCGCCAGCCGGTGGGCGTCGGTGTACTCCGCCAGCGCCGCCGCCGGGTCGCCCGCCTGGCGGTGGAGGTCGCCGAGCGCGCCGAGCGCGTCCACCTCGAACCGCTGGTTGCCAGCCTCGCGCGCCACCGTCACCGCGAGCCGCGCGGCCGGCCACGCCCGGTCGAGGTCGCCGGTCACCCGGTGCACCGCGGCGAGCCGGACGAGGGCGTCGGCCTCGTCGTCGCGGGAACCCAGCTCCCGCAACGCTTCCAGCGCCTCGGTGAGCACGGCCCCGGCCCGCGCGAGGTCGCCCGAGACGCGGTAGCCGTACCCGAGGTTGCACAACGCGATCGCCGCCGCGTGCGGTGAGCCGAGCCGGCGGCACAGGGCGAGCGCGCGCTCGTTGTGCGCGATGCCGTCCGCGAGCCTGCCGTGCTCGATGAGCACGGCACCCAGGTTGATCAGCCCGTTCGCCGCCCGGATCGACGCGCCCGAGCGCAGCGTGCCTGCCAGCGCCGCGGTGAAGTGCTCGATCGCCTGGTCGAGCCGGCCGAGGTCGAGGTGGACGACGCCGAGCGCGTGCAGGACCGAGTCGGCGCCCTCGCGGGCCCCGGCCGCGCGGTAGGACGCCTGGGCGGCTTCGAGCTCCGCGAGCGCCGTCTCGTAGTCGCCGCGGCTCCAGGCCAGTGCGCCCAGGCTGTGCCGCATCGCCCCGGCCGCCCGCTCGTTGCCCGCCCGCCGCGCGGTGGCCAGCCCGGCGGTCGCGGCCGCCTGCCATTCGGCGTCGAGCCGGTGCGAGTGGAAGAAGCCGCGCAGCAGGTCGGCGGCCCGCCAGGCGAACGACCCCTGGCCTTCCCGGGCGGTCCACCGGATCGCGGCCAGGACGTTGCCGTGCTCGGCCAGCAGCCAGCGGCGGGCTTCGGCCGGTTCGACGGCGGCCTCGCCCTCGGGCGCGTCGGGCAGGCGTTGCAGGTCGGGGTAGAGCGCGGTCGCCGCACCGGCCGCCGCCCGCAGGTAGTACTCGAAAAGCCGGTGCAGCGCGAAGTCCCCGTCGAGCGTCGGCTCTTCGCGGGCCCGCTCGCCGGCGTAGGCGCGGAGCAGGTCGTGCAGGCCGAACCGGTCGTCACCGCGGGGCTGCACCAGGTGGCTCGCGGCGAGTTCGCGCAGCAGCCGCCCGGCCCGGGCGACGTCCGCCGCGGCCAGCGCCGCCGCGCCCGCGACGTCGATGTCCGTGCCGGGCACCAGCCCGAGCAGGAGGAAGAACCGGGCGGCGTCCCGCGAAACGGCGTCGAAGGACAGGTCGAAGGCGCGCCGGACGCCGAGCTGCTCGGCGCCGGGCACGGCGAGCCGCCCGACCAGGTCGGGCCCGGCGAGCTCGGCGAGGTAGCTGCGCAGCGACCGGTCCGGCCAGAGCGCGAGGTTCGCCGCGACGATCCGCAGCGCCAGCGGCAGCCCGGCGCACAGCCGCACCAGCTCGCGCGCGGCGTCGTCTTCGGCGGCGACGCGGTCCGCGCCGACGACCGAGGCCAGCAGCGCGAGCGAGTCGTCCGGCGGCAGCTCGGCCAGTTCGACGAGCCGGGTGTCGACGGTGGCGGTCAGGCCGCCGAGCCGGTCGCGGCTGGTGACCAGCACCGCGCAGCCCGCGCTGCCGGGCAGCAGCGCGCGCACCTGGTCGGGCCCGGCCACGTTGTCCAGCACGATGAGCACCCGCCGGTCGGCGAGCACCGAGCGGTAGAGCGCGGCGGCGTCGGCGAGGTCGGTCGGCACCTGGCCGGGCCGGACGCCCAGTGCGTGCGAAAACCGGGTCAGCACCTCCAGCTGCGCGAGGGCGGGGACCGTCGAGCAGCCCTGGAGGTCGGCGAAGAGCTGGCCGTCCGGGAAGTGCCGCGCGGCGCGGTGCGCCCAGTGCACCGCGGCGGTCGTCTTGCCCACCCCGGCCGGCCCGACGAGCAGCGCGATCGCCGGATGCGTGCCCGGCGCCCGGTCCGGGCCGAGCACTTCGTCCAAAGTGGACAGCAGGCGGGTGCGGCCGACGACCGCGGCGACGTCCGGCGGCAGCTGCCGCGGCCGGAACTCCGGCTGCGCGACGGCCTCGGTGGCCTCGGTGGCCTCGGTGGCTTCGGCGGTTTCGGCGGCTTCGTCGGCGAGCACGGCCCGGTGGGCGTGCCGCAGTCGTTCGCCGGGGCCGACGCCCAGCTCGTCGGTGAACATCCGGTGCACCGCGCGGTAGGTCTCCAGGGCGTCGGCGCGGCGGCCCGAACGGTGCAGCGCCTCCAGGTACAGCGCCCAGAACGCTTCCCGCCACGGGTGCTCGCGGGTCACCCCGGCGAGCTCGTCGGTGATTTCGCCGGGCCGCCCGAGCTCGAGGCTGACCTCGAAGTAGCGCTCTTGGGCCCGCAGCCGCTCTTCGGCGGGCTGGTCGACGTCTTCGCGGCCGAGCACCTCGGCCGGGAGGTCGGCGAGCACCGGCCCGCGCCAGCAGGCGAGCGCGGCGGCCAGCAGTGCGCGTTCGGCGTCCGGCCGCGGCTCGGCCCGGGCGGCGGCGGTGAGTTCGCGGAAGCGCAGCAGGTCGTGCTGCGCCGGCCGCACGCGCAGCAGGTAGCCGGTCGGCTGCGTCTCGACGACGCCGTCGCCGAGCGCCCGGCGCAGCCGGACCGCGTGCACCTGGATGCTCTTGCGGGCGGTCTCCGGCGGGTCGTCGCCCCACAGCAGTTCGGTGAGCCGGTCGAGCGACACGGTCGTGTTCGCCCGCATCAGCAACGCGGCCAGCAGGGCCCGCACCTTGGGCCCGGTGACCGGCACGGGCACGCCGTCCCGCTCGACCTGCAACGGTCCCAGCACCCCGAAGCTGAGCAAACTCCCGCACCCCCCGCTGACCGGACGAACCGGTCATCCCGCGGAGAGGGTAGCGGCAATCGATCAGCCCGGCGGGACGGGCCGCACCACCGGCGGCGAGCACCGGCTCGGGTTCGATGATCCGCAGGTCGAAGGCGTCGAGAGCGCCGGCGCAGTCGAGCACCTTCGTGGCGGGGACGAGGAACGTGCCGGGTTCGGCGGTGGCTTGGCGCGCGGAGGTCTTCCGGGAAAGGCCGCGGCCGGGGTTCGGGGGCCCCGGCCGCGGTGGTCACCAGTTACCAGCGGAGCCCGATGTTCACGCTCGGGGAACCGCCGGAGACGATGCCGTACACCCACCCGGCGGACACGTTGTTGCAGACCCAGGACCGCGCCGGGTCCTCGGCGGCGAACCCGGTCTGGCAGACGGTGCCGCCGTTGTCCCTGCGGACGGTCCACGTGGCCGGGCCGGTGCCGTGCACGTCGGCGTCGACCGAGAGGGTGCCGCCCGGGAACCAGACCGGTGGGTCGATCTGGCAGGTGTTGACGGTGTAGCACGTCTTCGAAACGCCGGCCTGCGCGGTGGCCGATGCGGCTGGTGCGACGATGGCGAGCGCACTGGCCGCGATGGCGCCCACGATGGCGGCGCGTTGGGTTGATCGGTACATGTCTGCCCTCTCTCCCTGATGCGGAAGGGGCGGGCGCTGCAGGCCCCCAGCCGGCAGCGCGCGTCGCGAGCGACGCGGGAAGTGCTCCCCCAGAACCCCCCTGGCTGCCAGGCGACCGGCACCCTCGACCGGCAAGTCCCCCCGGCCGGTGAGCTCCGGACCCCCAGCCCTCGCTCCGACCGCCTGGCGGAACCGATCTTGCCGGGCGCCGGTTAAAGCCGGGCAAAACCCCCTCAGGCGGCGAGCTGCGCGGCGGCCAGCACGTGCGGGGCCAGGCCGTCGGCGATCACGGCGTAACCGGCCGAGGAGGGGTGGAAGCGGTCGGCCGAGAACAGCGCGGGGTCGGCGGCGAAGCGGGCGGCGAGTTCCGGACCGGCCGTGGCCACCGCACCCCCGGCCCGGATGGCGGCTTCGGCCTGGGCCTGCGCGTAGTGGCCGCTGGCCGCCGAGACCAGCTGCCGGTACGGGCCGGGCACCCGCGCCACGATCCCCAGGTCGGGTGCCGGTACCACGATGACGCGGGCGCCGGCACGGACCAGCCGCGTCACGGCGTCGTGCAGCTGGCGGGCGCCGATCGCGGGGGCGACGAAGCCGGCGAGGTCGTTCGCGCCGATCACGATCAGGGCCAGGTCGACGCCCTCGCCGAGAGCGAGGCCCGCCTGGCGGTCGAGGTCGGCCGAGCGGGCGCCGGGGACGCCGAAGTTCCGCAGGCGCACGACGTGGCCGGCGTCGCGCAGCCGCCGGGTGAGCCGCCGGCCGAGCGTGTCGTCCTCGCGGCTGCTGCCGACGCCGGCCGCGAGGGAGTCGCCGAGGACGCAGAAACGGAGTGGTGGGGTCATCACGGGGTACAACGTGAGCGGGACGCCGTTGTTTCCCCGTGGAGGTCGCGTGTGACCAGGACCGTGCTCGTGCGGGTGCTGCTGGTGGCCCTCGTGGTCGTGGTGCTGCTGCCGGCCGCCTTCTGGGCGCTCCAGCGGCGGCTGATCTACCTCCCGGACCCCGGCCCGGTGCCCGCGGCCGCGAGCGTGCTCCCGGGTGCCGAAGACGTCCGCCTCCGCACCGCCGACGGCCTCGAACTCGGCGCCTGGTACCTGCGCCCGGCCGGCCGGGATCCGGCGGCGACGGTGCTGGTCGCGGGCGGCAACGGCGGCAACCGCGCGGGCCGGGCGCCGCTGGCCGCGAAGCTCGTCCAGGCGGGGCTGGCCGTGCTGCTGCTCGACTACCGCGGCTACGGCGGCAATCCGGGCGACCCGAGCGAGGACGGCCTGGCCCTCGACGTCCGCGCCGCGCACCGCTACCTGACCGAAGACCGGCGCGTGCCGCCCGGACGGCTCGTCTACTTCGGTGAAAGCCTCGGCTCCGCCGTCGTGACGGAGCTGGCCCTCGAACACCCGCCGGCCGGGCTGCTGCTGCGGTCCCCGTTCGTGGACCTGGCGGCCGTCGGCGCGGAGATCTACCCGTACCTGCCGGTCCGCCTGCTGCTGCGCGACCGCTTCCCGGTCAAGGAGCAGGCGGCGCGCCTGCGCCTCCCGGCGGTGGTGGTCGTGGGCGGCCGGGACTCGATCGTCCCGCCTGCCCAGAGCCGCGAGGTGGCGGCCGCGGCGTCGGCCCGGCTGGTGGAGATCCCGGACGCCGACCACAACGACAGGGTGCTGCTCGACGGCCCGGAGCTGGTCGAGGCGGTGGTGTCGCTGGTGCCGCGCTGAACCTGGTCCTGGCGGACCCAGGCAGGACCGGGCCTGGTCCGGTCCGCCGGGCCGCCGCAGGCTCGGGGCATGACGAACACCATGCAGGCGGTCACCATCCCCGAGTTCGGCCCGGCCGAGGTCCTGCGGCTCGACACCGTGGCGGTCCCGGAGCCCGGCCCGGGCGAGGTCTCGATCGACGTCGCCCACGCCGGCGCCAACTTCGCCGAGGTCCTGTACCGCCGGGGCGTCGTCGACGTCCCGCTGCCCTTCGTCCCCGGTATCGAGGTCTCCGGCCGGATCCGCGCGCTGGGCGGGGGCGTGACGGGCCTGGCCGTGGGGCAGCCGGTGGCCGCGTTGACGATCGTGGCGGGCGGCGGCTACGCCGAGGTCGTCACCACGTCGGCGGACCTGGTCGCGCCACTGCCGGAGATCGGGCTGGAGGTGGCGGCCGCGGTGCCGTCCAACAGCACCACGGCGTTCCTCGTGCTGGCGCGGGTGGCCCGGCTCGCCCCCGGTGAGCGCGTGCTCGTGCACGCCGCGGCGGGCGGGGCCGGCAGCCAGCTCGGGCAGGTCGCCCGCCTGCTCGGCGCGGGCCGGGTGGTCGGCACGGTCGGCAGCGCGGCGAAGATCGCCGTGGCGAAGTCCTTCGGCTACGACGAGGTCGTCCTGCGCGACGAGGTCGCCGGCACCGGCGAGTTCGACGTCGTGGTGGACATGGTCGGCGGGCCGTCGCGCCGCGCGAGCCTGGACCGGCTGGCCCCGATGGGCCGCCTGGTGGTCATGGGCAACGCCTCAGGCGCCGAGGACGTCGGCCTCCCGGCCAACGAACTGTGGTTCACCAACCGGACCGTGTCGGGGTTCAACCTGGCCGCGCTGTCCGCGGTGGCACCGGAAACCGTCGGGCAGGCGCTGCGCCGTGCGGTGGCGGCCGTCGCGGACGGCACCCTGCGCGTCGACGTCGAGTCCCTGCCGCTGGCGGACGCGGAGTCGGCACACCGCCGCATCGAGTCCGGGTCGACGACCGGCAAGCTCGTGCTCCGGGTGCGGTGAACGGCGTCAGCGGCCCGTCAGGTAGCCGGTCGCGCCGGTGGCCGGGCTGGGCGACGTCGGCGACCGGAGCGGCCGGCTGTGACGTGTGTCCGTCTTGAGACCTCGGCGGCATCGCGCATAATGGCCCCTGACCGACTGCTTGGTATGTGCCGGGCACCACAGCCGAAGGAGACCCGTGAACTCGTTCAAGGATCGCGTCGCGATCGTCACCGGGGCCAGCCGGGGCATCGGCCTCGGGATCGCGAAGACGCTCGTCGAGCGCGGCGCCAAGGTCTGCCTCACCGCGCGCAAGCCGGAGGCCCTCGAAGAGGCCGTCAGCTCCCTCGGCGGCCCCGACGTCGCCATGTTCGTGGCGGGCAAGGCCGACGACACCGACCACCAGGACGAGACGGTCGCCAAGACGATCGAGACGTTCGGCCGGCTCGACTACCTGGTCAACAACACGGGCATCAACCCCGCCTACGGGCCCACGCTCGACATCGACCCGGCCGCCGCGGCGAAGATCCTCGGCGTCAACGTGCTCGCGCCGCTGGGCTGGACCAAGCGCGCCCGCGACGCGTGGATGGGCGAGCACGGCGGCGCCGTCGTCAACGTCGCCTCCGTCGCCGGTCTCGGCGCTTCGCCGGGCATCGGCATGTACGGCGTCAGCAAGGCCGCGCTGATCCGGTTGACCGTCGAGCTCGGCGCCGAGCTGGGGCCGAAGATCCGCGTCAACGCCGTCGCGCCGGCCGTGGTCAAGACGAAGTTCGCGACCGCGCTGTACGAGGGCCGCGAGGAGGAGGTCGCCGCGGCGTACCCGATGAAGCGCCTCGGCGTGCCGTCCGACATCGCGGGCGCGGTGGCGTTCCTGCTGTCCGACGACGCGGGCTGGATCACCGGCCAGACGGTGGTCCTCGACGGCGGCGTCACGCTCGGCGGTGGCCTGTGACCGGCGTCGTCGTCACCGGGGGCGGCGGCGGCATCGGCGCCGCGCTGGCCCGCCGCTTCGCCGCCGACGGCGCCCGGGTCGTCGTGGCCGACCTGGACGGGGACAAGGCCGCGGAGGTGGCCGCCGAAGTCGGCGGGACGGCGTTCGCCGGCGACGTCGCGAGCCTGGACGGCGCCGCGTTGCTGATCGACAGCGCGCGCGGGACGCTCGGCGAGATCGACGTCTTCTGCGCGAACGCCGGGATAGCGCCCTTCGGCGGCGCGGAAAGCGGCGAGGAGGTGTGGGCGCGCACCTGGGACGTCAACGTCATGTCGCACGTCCGCGCGGCGAACCTGCTGCTGCCCGCGTGGCTCGAGCGCGGCCGCGGCCACTTCATCGCGACGGTGTCCGCCGCCGGCCTGCTGACCAGCCTCGGTTCGGCGCCGTACTCGGTGACCAAGCACGGCGCGCTGGCGTTCGCCGAGTGGCTGTCGGCGACCTACCGCCACCGCGGCATCACGGTGCAGGCGATCTGCCCGCAGGGTGTGCGCACGGCGATGCTGGAGAGCACCGGCACGGCGGGGCAGCTGCTGATGGGCGCGTCGGCGATCGAGCCGGAGCAGGTGGCGGACGCGCTGTTCGCGGCGATGGCGGACAAGCGGTTCCTGGTGCTGCCGCACCCGGAGGTCGCGGGGTACTACGCGGCGCGCGCCACCGAGACCGACCGCTGGCTCGGCGGGATGAACAAGCTGCAGCGGAAGGTCGAAGAGGCCGTCGGAGAGCTGTGAGCCGGCGACCGCCCGGCCGCGTGAGCCGGGCGGTCGCCGTCGAGCCCTAGGAATCGACCCGGTACCAGCAAGGACCCACCGACGACAGCCGGACAGGCGGCCCGACCCGCGAGAACACCCGGACCCCGTCGCCGAGCAGAACCGGTACCGGCAAAGCCAAAACCTCGTCCAGCACCCCGGCTTCGAGGCACTGCCGGGCCACGTCCGCGCCCAGCACGTTGACGTACTTCTCCCCGGCAGCCGCCTTGGCCGCGGACACCGCCGACGGCAGGTCGCCGAGGAAAGTCACCCCGGGAGCCGGTTGCGCATTTCGGTGGGTGAGCACGAACTGCGGTCCTTCCCAGCCGCCGCCGAAGGCCTTGCCCTCGCCCGGACCGTCTCGGTGGGGGTCGTCGCCGTCGTAGGTCCGGCGGCCCACCAGCAGTGCACCGATGCGGGCCGTCAGGTCCACCGGTGGCGGTCCAGCGAACGGCGTCAGCCAGGACATGTCTCCGCCCGGGCCGGCGATGAAGCCGTCGATCGAGCAGCTGAACGCGTAAAGCAGCTTGGCCATGGGACCCACCTCCACGAGAACTCCGGACGCGAGTACCGACGAGCGGCACCGGCGAAACTCATCGGTCCGCGGCGAGTTCGAAATTATCGAACCCTTTGATTGTCCGGAAACCTCTGTGCCATAGTGCTTTCCGCCCGCACAACGCCGCGCTGGAAGGGGCCTGCCCGATGCCGGAAGAAGAACCGAGCGGTCTCCGCAGACGGGCCGTGCTGGGCGGGGTCGGCGCCGCCGTCGCCGTTTCGGCCGTCGCGCCGGTCGCCCGGGCTGCCGACGCGGTCGCGCCGCCGGCGCGAGAAAGCGATTTCACGAGCGGCTGGCGGTTCGTTCTGGCCAACCCCGACGGCGTCACCGATCCCGGCGGCCGCTTCGCCGACGCGCCCAAGCCCGGCTTCGACGACTCGCGGTGGCAGGTCGTCGACCTCCCGCACGACTGGAGCATCGAACTCCCGCCCACGGACAAGGGAACCCAGAGCGGGTCCGGCTTCTTCCGCGGCGGGCTCGGCTGGTACCGCAAGACGTTCTCGCTGCCGCCGTCGCTGGCCGGCAAGCGTGTGTCGGTCGAGTTCGACGGCGTCTATTCGGACGCCCACGTCCACCTCAACGGCGAACTCCTCGGCAACCACCCGTACGCCTACACCGGGTTCGCCTTCGACCTCACCGGACGCCTGCACACCGACGGGCGCACGCCGAACGTCCTCGCCGTGCGCGCGACGAACCCGCTGCCCAGCAGCCGCTGGTACTCCGGCAGCGGCATCTACCGCCGCGTCCGCCTGGTCGTCACCGAGCCGGTGCACGTCGCCCGGCACGGCACGTTCGTCACCACCCCGGACATCGCCGCCGGCCGGGGCACGGTCCGGGTGGCCACCGACGTCGTCAACGACTCGGCGGCCCCGGTCACCGCGCAGGTCCGCACGACCGTCACCGACCCGGCGGGCCGCGTGGTGGCGAACGGCTCGACCGGCCTGCAGCTCCCCGCCGGGCAGACGGTGACAGCGGTGAGCGGCCTGCGCGTCGACAAGCCCCAGCTCTGGTCGACCGAGACGCCGCGGCTGTACCGGCTGCGCACCGACGTCGTCGTCGGCGGGCGCGTGCTCGACACGACCACCACGGACTTCGGTTTCCGCTTCACCGAATTCCATCCGGACAACGGGTTTTCGCTCAACGGCGTGCCGACGAAGCTGCGCGGGGTCAACCTGCACTCGAGCCAGGGAGCGCTGGGCGCGGTCGTCGACCCGGCCGCGCTGGAGCACCAGATGCGGCTGATGCTCGCGATGGGCGTCAACGCGCTGCGGACCGCGCACAACCCGCCCGACCCACAGCTGGTGACGGTCTGCGAACGGCTCGGGATCGTCATGATGGTCGAGGCGTTCGACTGCTGGCGGACCGGCAAGCTCGAATACGACTACCACCGCGACTTCGACGAGTGGAGCGCGCGCGACATCGCCGAAATGGTGCACGCGGCGAAGAACTCGCCCGCGGTCGTGCTGTGGTCGATCGGCAACGAGGTGCCCGACGCCTCGATGGCGGGCGGCCCGCAGATCGCCGCCGACCTGATCGCCGTGGTGCGGGGGATCGACAGCACCCGGCCGATCATCATGGGCTCGGACCGCTACCGCGGCGTGCCCGCGCCGGGTTCGCCGCAGGACCTCATCATGAAGCAGCTCGACGGCCTCGGCGTCAACTACAACACCGCCCAGTCCATGGACGGGCTGCACAAGCAGTACCCGGACAAGTTCTTCTTCGAGTCCGAGTCGTCGTCGGAGACCTCGACGCGCGGGGTCTACCAGGACCCCGACCTGCTCAACACCGGCGAAAACCACACCCCGGGCAAGCGGGCGACGTCCTCCTACGACAACAACCTGGCCTCGTGGACGTTCAGCGGCGAGTACTCGCTGAAGAAGGACCGCGACCGCAGGTTCTGCCAGGGCCAGTTCCTCTGGGCCGGGCAGGACTACCTCGGCGAACCGACGCCGTACGACGTCTTCCCGGTCAAGACGTCCTTCTTCGGCGCGGTCGACAGCGCCGGCCTGCCCAAGGACGCCTTCCACCTGTTCCGCAGCCAGTGGACCACCGCGCCGATGGTGCACCTGACGCCGATGGACTGGACGAACCACCGGCCCGGCGAGCCCGTCGCGGTGTGGGTGTATTCCACTGTGGACACCGTCGAGCTGCTGCTGAACGGGAAGTCGCTGGGCACGAAGAAGTTCGACCGCAAGACCACTGTGGACGGACGGCCGTACCTGGAGACGAGCGAGCCGGCCGGCGACGACAAGAACGACCCCTCCGGCAGCTACACGAGCCCGAACGGCGGCACCGGCAAGCTGCACCTGACCTGGACCGTGCCCTTCGCGCCCGGCACGCTGACCGCGATCGGCCGCTCCGGCGGCCGCGAGGTGGCGCGCGACGAGCTCGTCACGGCCGGGCCGCCGCGCGCGGTCAGGCTGAGCGTGAACACCGTGGACAAGGCGGTGATCGCGGGCGCGATGACGTTCGTGACGGCGTCGGTCGTGGACGCCCGCGGTGTCGTCGTCCCGGGCGGCGAGCCGGTGCTGCGGTTCACCGTCGCCGGGCCCGGCCGGGTCGCCGGCGTCGACAACGGGCGGCAGGAACTCGCCCAGGGCTACCAGCAGCCGACGATCCCGGCGTTCAAGGGGCAGGCCGTCGCCGTCGTCGCGGCGACCGGCGGCCGCGGGCCGATCACGGTGACGGCGAGTTCCCCGGGGCTGGCACCGGGGAAGCTCACCCTGCCCGGCTCGGCACTCGGGCAGCGCCACGGCCCGGGAGCCCGCGCTGTCGAGGCGCCCGTGAACCCGGTCGTCTCGACCGCGGACGCGAGCTACTCGGGCGCTCCGGACACGCTGCCGGCGGCGATGCTGGACGGGAACCCGGCCACCGGCTGGTCGAACCACTACGTCAAGCAGGCGACGTCGACGCTGGCCGCGGTGAGCAGGCCGCGCGCCGAGGACTGGGTGTCACTGGCCTGGCCGTCGGCCCAGCGGATCAGCGCCGTCACGGCGAACTTCGTCGTGGACGAGAAGCTGGCGCTGCCGGTCGCCGTCGAAGTCGCCTGCCGCACGGCCCGGGGTTTCGAGCCGGTGCGGAACCTGCGGATCACGTGGGGGACCGGTTCGAACGACCCGACGTCGTTCGCGTTCGATCCGGTCGTCACCACGGAAGTGCGGGTGACGATGACCGCGAAGGGCTTCCTGCGGATCAGCGCGCTGCTGGCCCGGTGACCGCGGGCCCGGCGGGGCGCACCCCCCGCCGGGCCCGGGTGGTCAGCGGCTACAGGGCGCGAGCGCGTCGAGGCCCTGCGGCTTGGCCGCGTTGCGGCCGATGGCGGTGGCGATCCGGTTGATCGTCGCCACGCGCTTGTCTTCCAGGGGGCCGAGGATGGCGTTCTGGACGAAGTTGGGGCCGCCCTGGCCGACGGTCGTCTGCAGGCGGTTGTTGGCTTCGTTGATCTGGGTGTTCAGCAGCTCGAGGTTGCGCTGCACCTCCGCCTGGGCCTGGGCGGGGATGGCGGGCAGCTGGCCGGCGACGTCGGGGCACGAGATCTTGCCGACCCCACCGGCGTTGCCCGTGTTGCCGGTGTTCCCGTTCTGGCCGTTGTTCGCGTTGCCGCTGTTCTGGCCGCCGTTGCCGGTACCCTGCGCCGGTGCCGGAGCGGCGGCACCCGCACCGCCGACCGAGCACGTGGCCAGGCTGTCGAGGCCCTGTGGCTTCTCGGCCCGGCGCCCGATCGAGATGGCGATGCGGTCGATCGTGGACTTCCGCTTGTCCGCCAGTGGGCCGAGGATGGCGTTCTGGACGAAGTTGGGGCCGCCCTGGCCGACGGTTGTCCGCAGGCGGTTGTTGGCTTCGTTGATCTGGGTGTTGAGCAGTTCGAGGTTGCGTGTCACCTCCGCCTGGGCTTGCGCGGGGATGGCCGGCAGTTTGCTCGCCACGTCGGGACAGCTGATCTGGCCGACGGCCGCCTGACCGCCCGAGGCGGCGTTGGCGGCGCCGGGGTCGCCGAAGGTCGTGGCGACGGTCAGCGCTCCGCCCGCGATCGCGAGGGCGAAGACGCCGGTCGCGATCTTCGTCCGCTTGGATAGGCGGTGTCGTCCACCGGAAGCAGGCATGAATGACTCCGATTTCGTGCGTGAGTTAGCGTGAACATATGAGGTGCTCCGCCGTCTTCGGGGGATACGGCGGGGCTCTGTGATGGGACGGACCAATCTGGTCGCCGACGACCATGGTGGCCTCTCGACCAGGGGTTTGTCCAGTGTGATCCGGTCGAAAAAGAAGATATGAACCAATTCGAACCGTGGTACGTGTACCCCTGTGACGGCGGCATCTGGCTGCATTGTTTTGGCGCGGTTTTCGGCGCGCTGGAATTGTCGTGCGCAATTTCGGGCGGCGGAGCCGGGCTTGACGCGACCCGCCGTGGCCTCCTAGCGTCGGCATACCGACCGGTCGGTGTCCAAGGGAGGTCACTGGATGAGCTGGTACGACGCGAAGCCCTGGCTCGCGAGCTACGACGAACGCGTGCGCACCGCGGAGCCGGCGAAGGCGACGACGCTGCCCGAGGCGTTCCGCCGGGCCGTGGACCACGTCCCGGACCGGGCGGCGATCGCGTACTTCGACGCGCGGCTGAGCTACCGCGAGGTCGACGAGCTCTCCGACGGCGTCGCGCGGTACCTGGCGGCCCACGGCTTCGCCCGCGGCGACCGGCTCGCCCTGGTGCTGCAGAACATCCCCCAGTTCGTCATCGCCCTGCTGGGGGCCTGGAAGGCCGGCGGAATCGTGGTGCCGGTCAACCCGATGTACCGCGAACGCGAGCTCACGCACGTGCTCACCGACGCCGGAGTGAAGGCGATCGTCTGCTCGCAGCGCGGCTGGAACGCGTTCATCGCGCAGACGGCGGCGGGCTTGGACATCGCGCTGACCACCAGCGAGCTGGAGTTCCAGACCCGCGACGACGAGCGCGTCCTGGCCAAGGTCGAGAAGGAAGCGACGCCGGGCGCGACCGAGCTCCTCGAAGCCGCCGTCACCCCGGGGCCGAAGCCGCCCGAGCCCGCCTTCGCCCTCGACGACGTCGCCCTGATCAGCTACACCTCCGGCACCAGCGGCACGCCGAAGGGCGCCACCAACACCCACGGCAACATCGGGATCAACGCGGCGGGCCTCGGCTCGTTCAGCGGCCTGCCCGCCGGGTCGACGCTCTTCGGGCTCGCGCCGCTGTTCCACATCACCGGCATGGTCTGCGAGCTCGGCTCCGCGATCGACATCGAGGGCACGCTGGCCCTGGCCTACCGCTTCGAGCCGGGTGTGGTGCTCGACGCGTTCCTCGAGCACAAGCCGTCGTACACGGTCGGGCCGTCCACGGCCTACATGGCGCTGATGGCGCACCCGTCGTTCAGCCGGGAGCACTTCGCGTCGTTCGCGCTGCTGTACTCCGGCGGTGCCGCGCTGCCGCCCGCCGTCGTCGAGGCCTTCCGGGCGAAGACCGGGCACTACATCCACAACGGCTACGGCCTCACCGAGACCACGGCGGGCTGCGTCGTCGTTCCGGGCACCCTGGAAGCCCCGATCGACCCGGCGTCCGGCACCATCTCGATCGGCCTGCCGGTGCCGGACACGATCGTGCGGATCCTCGGCGAGGACGGCGAGGAGCTGCCGCCCGGCCAGGCGGGCGAGATCGCCGTCGAAGGCCCGATGGTCGTCTCGGGCTACTGGAACCGGCCGGACGCCACCGCCGAGGCACTGCCCGGCGGGCGGCTGCTCACCGGGGACATCGGGTTCATGGACGAACGCGGCTGGGTCTACGTCGTCGACCGCAAGAAGGACATGATCAACGCGTCCGGCTTCAAGGTGTGGCCGCGTGAGGTCGAAGACGTCCTGTACACGCACCCGGCGGTCCGCGAGGCCGCGGTCGTGGGGATCGCCGACGAATACCGCGGCGAGACGGTGAAGGCGTACGTCAGCCCGGCGCCCGGGGCGACCGCCGATCCCGCGGAGCTGGTCGCCTGGTGCAAGGAACGGCTCGCCGCCTACAAGTACCCGCGCACCGTCGAAGTCCTCGACGAGCTGCCGAAGACGACCAGCGGCAAGATCCTGCGCCGCGAGCTGCGGGCGCGTGGCTGATGATCGAGACGGTGCGTGGCGCGATCGCGCCGGAAGCGCTGGGCCGGGTGCTGATGCACGAGCACCTCTTCGTGCTGAGCCCGGAATTCGCCGACAACTACCCGGAGCACGAGGGGTTCCGCGAGGACGAGCACGTTCCCGAAGCGATCCGGCGCCTGAAGGAGCTGAAGGACGCCGGGATCGACACGATCGTCGACCCGACGGTGATCGGCCTGGGCCGCTACATCCCGCGCGTGCAGCGGGTGGCGGCCGAGGTCGACGTCAACATCGTCGTCGCGACCGGGCTCTACACGTACAACGACGTGCCGCACTACCTGCACTTCCGCGGCCCCGGCACGCTCCTGCAGGGCGAGGACCCGCTGATCGGGATGTTCGTCGGGGACATCCGGGACGGGATCCGCGACACCGGCGTCAAGGCGGGCCTGCTCAAGTGCGCCACCGACGAGCCGGGGGTGACGCCGGGCGTCGAACGCGTGCTGCGCGCGGTGGCGCAGGCCCACGTCGAGACGGGCGCGCCGATCATGACCCACACGCACGCGGGCACCCGGCGCGGGCTGGCGCAGCAGGAGATCTTCGCGGCCGAGGGCGTCGACCTGACCCGGGTGCTCATCGGCCACTCGGGTGACTCGACGGACCTGGGCTACCTCACCGAGCTCGCCGACGCCGGCTCGCTGCTCGGGATGGACCGCTTCGGCCTGGACCTGCTGCTGCCGTTCGAGGAGCGGGTGAACACGGTCGCGGCGCTGTGCGAACGCGGCTACGCGGGCAGCATGGTGCTCTCGCACGACGCGTCCTGCTACATCGACTGGCTGCCCGCCGCGCAGCTGCCCGCGATCGCGCCGAACTGGCACTACCTGCACATCACCCGGGACGTGCTGCCCGCGCTGCGGGACCGCGGGGTGTCCGAAGCGGACATCACCACGATGCTCGTGGACAACCCGCGGCGGTTCCTGGCGTGGCGTTATCCTGGTGCGTCCTGAGAGGGGGTACTGCGGTGACCCGAGCAAGCACCCGCAAGCCGGGCGAGGCCACCGGCGACGACCAGGCCGCCGTGCCCCGGCGGCTGCTGGAGCACGCCACGAAGCTGTTCGCCAAGAAGGGCTTCGACCGCACGTCGGTGCAGGAGATCGTCGAGGCCGCGGGCGTCACCAAGGGCGCGATGTACCACTACTTCGGGTCGAAGGACGACCTGCTGTACGAGATCTACGCGCGCGTGCTGCGCGAGCAGACCCGCCAGCTCGAGAGCGTGGCGTCCTCGGCCGCCCCGCTGCGCGAGCGGCTTTCGGCGGCGGCGTCCGACGTGGTGGTGTCCAGCATCGACAACCTCGACGACAACACGATCTTCCTGCAGTCGATGCACCAGCTGTCCCCGGACAAGCAGAAGGCGGTCCGGGCCGAGCGGCGCAAGTACCACGAGCGCTTCCGCGGCCTGGTCGAGGAGGGCCAGGCCTCGGGGGAGTTCCGCACCGACAAGCCGGCCGACGTCGTGGTGGACTTCTTCTTCGGGTCGGTGCACCACCTGGGCTCGTGGTACCGGCGCAGCGGGTCGCTGACGGCCCGCCAGATCGGCGACCACTACGCCGACCTGCTGCTGGACGCCCTGCGGCCGCCGGCAGGCTAGAGCGCCTTCCGCCGGTCAGCTCCGGGTCCACTGCTGGGTGGTGGCGTGGGTGCAGGTCCCCAGCCGCACGGCGGTGCCGTTCGCGGTGGCGCCCGCGAGCTCCAGGCAGAGTCCCGACTGCGTCGCGGTGATCGTGCCGTCGGAGCCGATCCGCCACTTCTGGTTGGCTCCGCCGTGGCAGGCCCAGATGATCGCGGCCGTGCCCGGGGCGGTGGCGCCGCCCTCGGCGTCCAGGCAGCGCAGCGTGCCGCCGGAGTAGACGGTCAGCTCCCCGGCCGCGGTGGCCGTCCACGTCTGGTTCGCGCCGCCGTGGCAGTCCCAGACCTGGGTCCGGGTGCCCTGGGTGGTCGACTGGCCCGGCACGTCCAGGCAGCGGCCCGCGGCGACCGAGCGCACCGGGCCGCCGGTGGCCGGGCTCCCGCCGCGGTCGAGGCCGAGGAAGGCGAGGGCGTACGCGAGCATCCCCGCCTGCGGCAGGGTGTGGCCGGTGCCCGCGATGGTGATGCCCTCGACGCCCGCCTGGGTGCCGCTGTCGCCGTAGCGGTTGCGGGTCCACGACGACAGCGGGTGATCGGTGAACGACGGCGTCGGGCTCAGCCCGCGCAGGGCGGTCCACTGCTTGATCTCTTCGCCGTAGTTCGGGTACGCCAGGGTGGTGTCCTGGTTCCCGTGCCACAGCTGCATCCGCGGGTAGGTGCCGGCGTAGCCGGGGTACATGGCGCGGGCCTGGTCGGCCCACTGCTGCGCGGACTTGACCACGTTGCCGCCGGCGCACTGGCTGTTCCAGAGCGAGCCGTCGGTGGTGGCGAAGCAGCCGGCGGGCACGCCGGAGAACGCGGCCCCGGCGGAGAAGACGTCCGGGTACTGCGCGGCCAGCACGTTCGTCATCATGGCGCCCGAGGAGAAGCCGCTGACCACGATCCGGGCGGGGTCCACCGGGTAGTGCTGCCGGGTCCAGGCCACCATCGCCATGATGCCGGTGGAATCGCTGCCTCCGTCCCGGGTCAGGCCCGCCTTCGTGGAGACGTCGAAGCAGTGGCCGTCCCGGGTCGCCTCGGGGACGACGACGAGGTAGCCGTAGCGGTCGGCGGCCGTCGCGTAGTCGCGCCCGTTGCCGTTGAAGATCGCGCTCGCCGAGCCACCGCAGTAATGCACCAGCACCAGCAGGGCCGGCTGGGGCGCCACGTTGTCCGGCACGTACAGGTACATGCCGAGGTTGGTCGGGTTGGTGCCGAAGCCCGTGACGCGGGTCAGGGCGGCGGCCTCGGCCGGGCGAGCGGTCGAGACCAGCCCGGCGATGGCCAGTGGCAGCAGGAGGAGGACCGCGAGCAGCCGCTTCACCGCAGGCTCCACTGCTGGTTGGCCTGGCCGCCGCAGGACCAGAGGATGATCTTCGTGCCGTTGGCCGTGCCCTGCGCGTTCGCGTCGAGGCACAACCCCGACTGGACGCCGGTGATGGTGCCGTTGGCGTTGACGTTCCACTGCTGGTTCACCTGGTTGTGGCAGTCCCAGATGATCACCTGGGTGCCGTTGGCGGTGCCCTGCCCGGACGCGTCAAGGCACTTGTTCCCGTAGACCGTCAGCTGCTTTCCGCTGGTGTAGGTCCACTGCTGGTTCGCTGCCGTAGCGGTGCAGTCCCGCAGTTGCACCTGGGTGCCGTTGGTGGTCGACGAGTTCGGCACCTCCACGCACCGGGTGGACGGCTTCCCCACGATCTGCTTGCCCGAGGGCGGGGTGCCGGGCTGGCCGACGCCGGAGCCGGTGAAGTGGACCCAGTTGACGTTGAACAGGTACGCGGCGCCGCTCTGGCCGGCGGGGTTGCGGGCGACGAAGTAGAGCTTCCCGGTACCGGTGGGCGGGCTCGCCAGACTGGCCATGAAGTCCTGCCAGTTCTGCCAGCCGCCGGTGCCGGCGATCGGCACCGAGGCGACCAGGGCGCCGTCCGGCGCGTTGCGGCGCACTTCCAGGGTGCCGCCGGAGCCGCCCGAGGACGCCCGGACGTGCAGGCCGGTGATGTTGTCGAGGGCCAGCGGGTCGACGGACCACCAGTCCCCGTCCTGGACGAACGCGACGCTGCTGCCCCCGCCCATCGGATCCGTCGCGGCTTCCACGGTGACACCGGCGGTGTCGGTGCCCTTCCCGTCCGCGGTGCGGCCGGTGGCGGTGAAGAACTCGGCCTGCTTCATCTTGGGCTGCAGGATCACCTGGGCGCGCCCGGTGACCGGGCCGGCGCCCCCGGCCCCGCCCTTGTCGGTGTAGGACGCTTCGAGGACGTAGAAGAGGTTGTCGTTCTCGCTGTGCCCCGACGAAAGGGTGGTCTGCACCTGGCCGGTGCACCCGGGGTACTGGTCGAGCGGGTGGCCGTGCGCGTCGTGGCCGAGGTAGGCCTGCACGGTCACCTGCGCGCAGTCGACCGTCCCGTCCTCCGGGTCGCTGACCGTGACGGCGAAGTTCACCTTGTCGCCCCACTCGAACAGCCCACCGGTCGGCGGGGCCGTGATGGTGACCGTCGGTGCGGTGTTGCCTGAGGTGACCGCGACGCTCGCCGTCCCGGTGGCGCCGGCCGCGTTGGTCACGGTCAGCACCGCGGTGTAGTTGCCCGCCGCGTAGGTGTGGCTGGGGTTCGCCGCGGTGGAGGTGGTGCCGTCCCCGAAGTTCCAGCTGTACCGCAACGTGGACCCGCCCGGGTCGGCCGAGCCGGCGCTGGAGAAGTTCACGGTGAGCGGGGCGGGCCCGCTGGTGCGGTCCGCGGTGGCCTTCGCGACCGGCGCGGCCGAGCCGCCGCCGAGGTAGTCGACCCGGACGATGGCCGCGTCGCTGTTGCCGCCGCCGTACCCGGTGCCCCACTCGATGACGTAGAGCGCGCCGTCCGGGCCGAACTCGAAGTCCATCGGCCGGTTGAACTTCACCGACGGCAGCAGCGGGTCGATCGAGGTGACGTTCGTGCCCGCGCTGTCGAGCTGGAAGGTGAACATCGCGCTGGTGTTCCACTCGGCGAAGACCGCGCGGCCGTCGAAGTCCACCGGCCACTTGCGCGCCGACGCGAGGCCGGGGTCGAACCGGTAGACGGGCCCGGCCATCGGCGCGCCGCCGGACAGCTGCGGGAAGTGCGCCGGGTCGGCCTGGTAGTGGTAGTAGATCTGGGCCGGGACGGCCGGCGGCAGCTTCGTCAGCCCGGTGTTGTTGGGCGAGCTGTTGGCCGGGCCGCCGGCGCAGTCGAACTTCGCGCCGGACGCGCCGGTGGCGAAGTTGTACTGGTTGTAGGCCAGGTTCGGGCCGATGCAGAACGGCCACCCGGCGTTGCCCGGCTTGTCGACGACGTCCCATTCGACGGTGTTCCGCGGTCCGCGGTTCGGGTTGTCCGAACCGGCGTCGGGGCCGTAGTTGGCGACCACGGGATAGCCGGTCTTCGGGTCGAGACCGATCCGGAACGGGTTGCGCTGCCCCATCGAGTAGATCTCCGGGCGCGTCCCGGCCGTGCCGGGCGCGAACAGGTTGCCCGAGGGGATCGTGTAGGTCCCGTTGGCTTCCGGGTGGATCCGCAGCAGCTTCCCGGACAGGCTGTTGGTGTTGCCCGCGGTGCGCTGGGCGTCCCAGTAGGCGCGCCCGGAGCGCTGGTCGAGCGGGCTGTAGCCGTCCGAGGCGAAGGGGTTGGTGTTGTCACCCAGTGCCAGCCAGAGGTTCCCGTTCTTCTTGTCGATGACCAGGCCCGCGCCGTGGTGGCAGCACTCGGCGCGCTGCACCGGAACGTCCAGCACGACCTTCTCGGTCGACTGGTCGATGGTGTCGCCGTTGACGGTGAACCGGCTCAGGCGGTCGACGTTGCCCGCGTTGTTCGGCGACCAGTAGACGTACACCCACTGGTTGGTGGCGAACCCCGGGTCCAGCGCGATGTTGAGGCCGCCGGACTCGTTGGCGGTGAAGACGTTCAGGTGCGTCGAAAGAACCGTCGTCCCGTTGGGTTTGACGACCTTCACGTCACCGAGGCGGTCGATGTAGAACACCCGCCCGTCCGGGGCCACGTCCAGCGCCATCGGGTTGGACGTCTCGGTGTGCAGCGTGACCTTCTGGAACTTCGAGTCCGGCGGCAGTGCCGCCGCGGCGACCGGGCTCACGGAGGACGTGAACACCGGGACCGATGCGGCGGCCAGTACCGCGGCCACCGCCAGTGCGCCGCGGCGCAGCGCCGAAAATCCGGACATGGCTCTCCTCAAGAAAGGGGTCGCGCGAACGGGTCAGCGCAGGGTCCACTGCTGGTTGGCCTGCCCACCGCAGGCCCACAGGATGATCTTCGTGCCGTTGGCCGTGCCGCGGCCGGAAGCGTCGAGGCACAGGTTCGACTGGACACCGGTGATGGTGTTCGCGGTGACGTTCCACTGCTGGTTGGGCTGCCCGGTGCAGTCCCAGATGATCACCGGTGTGCCGTTCGCCGTACCGCGGCCGGAGGCGTCCAGGCACTTGTTCCCGTACACCGTCAGCTGCTTGCCCGCGGTGTAGGTCCACGTCTGGTTCGCCTGCCCGGTGACGCAGTCCCGCAGCTGCACCTGCGTGCCGTTCGCCGTCGAGGCGTTCGGCACCTCCACGCACCGGCCCGACTGCGTGCCCACGATCTGCTTGCCCGTCGGCGGGGGAGTGGTCGTGACCGCGCAGTTCGCGGGGACAGCCCCGGCGGCGGTCCGGATCCCGCCCAGCAGCAGGCGCAGGAAGTTCGGCTCGCTGAAGCTCGCGACGGTGTGGCCCATGCCGGTGTACCAGGAGCGGCCGCCGTCGAAGTCGTGGCACCACGTGGTGGGGTGGTCCGCGCCCATCGTGGCACCCGAGTACGTGGACTCGTCCACAGTGGTCAGAACGTGCACGGACGGACGCGGGTTGGCCCGGAAGTCGTACCACTCGTCGTACCGGGTGAACTGCGCGGGCAGCCCCTGCGTGGACGGGTGGTTCGGGTCCTCGACCTTCACGAGGGCGTTCTGCTGCGCGGGGTGCTGCTTGAAGTAGGCACCCACCAGCCGGCCGTACCAGGCCCAGTCGTACCCGCTGTCCGAGGCCGCGTGGACGCCGGCGAACCCGCCGCCGCGCTGGATGTACCGCTGGAAAGCGTCCTTCTTGGCCTGCGTGCCGACCGGGTCACCGGTCGTGGACAGGAAGACCACGGCGGCGTACGGGGCCAGGCCGGCGTCGGTGAACACCGCGTCGTCCTCGGTGGCGTCGACCGCGAAGTCGTTCTGCTGGCCCAGTTGCCGGATCGCCGCGATCCCGGCCGGGATGGAGTCGTGCCGGAAGCCCGTGGTCTTGGAGAACACCAGGACCTTGAACGCCGCCGCGGGCGCGGCGGACACGGGCGTCGCGACCGCCAGCAGCGCCACGGCGAGCAGGGTGGCCGCGCGCAGAGTACGAGACAGCGTTGTCACGGGTACTCCTCTTCAGGAGCGCAAGGAGCGCGCCGGGGTGCGCGCTGCGAAGCCGTCCGGGCACCGAACGGGTCAGGCCAAGATAAGTTTTGTCCGGCGGCAGCGTCAATGCACGATGAAAGTTACGCGCTCGCAACGGATCGCGGGCGAGGGTGCGACCCCCGGTCAGTCCACAAAGGAGTGATCGGCTTCAGTGTCGCTGGACGTGGTCCAGCAGCAGCGCGCTCACCTCGTCCGGGGCCTCCATCGCCATCCACTGGCTGGCGCCCTCGATGATCTGGAAGCGGTACTCCGCGTCGATGTGGTGGACCGTCTGCTCGGCCGCGCTCTGGCCGAGGTACGGATCCTCGCGGCCCCACAGGTACAGCGTCGGGACCTTGATGCGGCCCGCCGGGATGTCGAACTCGTCGTTCGTCGCTCCGCGGTACCAGTTCAACGTGGCCGTCAGTGCGCCCGGTTCGGAAAGGCGGGTCACCGTGCCTTCGACGATGGCCCGCGGAATGCGGCGGTGGTAGACAGCCCGTAATTGCGCGGCTTCGTCGCGTAAGAGGTATTTCTCGGCCTTGCCGGCCTCGCGGCGGAAGAAGCGGATGTACCCCAGGTCGTGGGACTGGCCGTCGTCGGTGGCCACCGCGCGCTGGAGGGCCGCCGGGTGGGGGGTCGAGAGCACCGTCAGTGACCGGAGCCGGTCGGGGTGGGCCGCCGCGAGGGCCCACGCCACCATGCCGCCCCAGTCGCGGGCGACCAGGTGGAAGCGGTCCGCGCCCTGGCTGCTCGCGAACGCCAGTGCGTCGCCGACCAGGTGGTCCAGCGTGTAGTGCTCGACGCCGACCGGGCGCGCGCCCGCCGCGTAGCCGCGCTGGTCGACCGCCAGCGCCCGGTAGCCCGCCTCGCCGAGGGCGTGCAACTGCTCGGTCCAGGAGTCGGCGAACTCGGGCCAGCCGTGCAGCAGCAGGACGAGCTCGCCGCCGGCGGGTCCGGCCGCGAGCGCGGTGTGGCGGTGCTCGCCCACCGTGACGGTCAATCGCTCCAGCGCACCGGCCTCCGCCGGCGCGACGGCTGTTTCCATGGCGCACAGGCTAGATCCGTCGGGCGGGGGAAAACCATGGGAAGAAGGGCATTTTTGTCACCCTTTTACCCGTGACGTGGCCTGGCTCACAAAATTTTCGCTCAGATGAGCGAAAATGTCCGAGAGAACTGAAGGATCTTCATGAAGACCGGCACAGCCGGGCGAGGTCCACCACGGCCTTGTCGAACGTGAAGACGTCGGCGGGGATGTTCTTGGCCGTGTCCCCGGCGAGCAGGGAGACGTAGCAGCCGTAGTCGATCGCGTACCCGTCGTACAGGCGGCCCGGCCGGCGCGGGTCGACGACCCCGCGCCGGAGGATGTGCAGCAGCCGCGCGTCGCACAGCGTGTCGATCGCCGCCGTGCGGTCGCGCGCGGCGAGCAGGAACGTCCGGCACCGGCGCCGGCCGACCACCTCGTCGACCAGGGCGCCGAGGACCCGCTCGGCGTCCTCGTCCCGGCTGATGGCGGACTGCTTGTCCCGCAGGTACCAGTCCCGCGCCGCCCGGCGCACGTGCGCCGTGGTGATCTTCTCGCCGCGGGCGTGCTGGGCGGCCAGCGCCGCGATGTTGATCGCGTCGCGCGGGACGCCCTCGGCGGCCCGGACCAGCTCGGGGAACGCGCCGGCGTGGAAGGCGGCGTCGACGGACTCCCCGGGCACCGCCGTCCGCAGCATCGCGGCGAGGATCGGCCGGACGTGGCTGGCGAACAGCGCCCGGAAGAACGCCCGTGCCTCCTCCGGCGACTGGTCGAAGACCAGGGCGTCGTCGAGGCTGACGGCGGACGCCGCGTCCGAGCCGACCTCGATGCCGAGGTAGTCGTCGTCGAGCGGGACGAAGAAGCGGGCGCGGTGCTCGATCGCGGCGATCTTCACCGTGGCGCCCCGGACGGGCAGGACACTGCGGCGCAGCAGGTCGGCCAGGAACGGCTGCAGGTCCAGCGGCACGCTGCTCCACTCGTCGAGCAGCAGCCACAGCCGGGCGGGCCGGAGGCCGTCGGCCACCGCCTGGACGGCCCGGCTCAGCGGGCCGAACAGCACGCGGTGCCGCTCGACACCGGTGCGCTTCCGGCGGCTCGACGCCGTCGCCGCCGTCCGGTGCCGCGTCCCGGCCTTGGCGCCGCCTTTCGGCCCGACCGACAATTCCGCCGCCCATTCCCGTTCCACGGCGTCGCCGGAAGTCTGTTCCTGTTCGGTTTCACCAACGACTTCGACTTCGGTGGCGGCGGACACCAGGGCGTCGAGACCGCGCAGCAGGGCGTCCTGATTCGGGAAACGGCCGTCGACGGCGAAGGCGAACAGCCGGTCGTGGACGGCTTCGAGGGTGTCCACCAGCAATTGCGTGCCGCGCTGGGCCGGGCTCACCGCGGGGTTGGCGTACAGGCCGCCGGTGGACCCGATCGTCCGCAGGTCGAGGTAGATCGCCAGGTCGCCGGTGCGTTCGACGAGTTCCTGCAGGTGGAGCAGCGCGTGCGTCTTGCCGGTGCCGCGGCGGCCGAAAAGGATCTGGTGGTCGGCCGAATTGATCATCGCGGAAAACGATCCGGCGGCGACGTAGGTCGCGGCCAGTGTCGAACGATCGGCACTTTCGGCCCGCCGGGGAATGCGCATCAGTGCCTGGTTGAGGTGCATCTGGATGGCCGGCGCCATGGGAGCAAGGGTACGGCAGCCGATACCCGGCCCGGCACAGCCGAATGAGTTGCGGAAACGGCCCGTTCCGAGGGGAACGGGCCGTTTCCGGGGCCTCCGCCGCGGGAGGCGGCGGGGGCGTGGCCGGATCAGGCGGGCAGGTCCACCAGTTCGGCCAGCCGGGCCCGGTGGCGGCCCGGCGTGCCGAGGGCGATCTCGTCCGCCTTCGCCCGCTTCAGGTACAGGTGCGCCGGGTGCTCCCACGTCATCCCGATGCCGCCGTGCAGCTGGATCGCCTCCTCGGCCGCCTTGACCGCGATCGGCGCGTTGCGGGCCTGGGCCACGGCCACCGCGATCGGCACGTCGGTGCCGGTGGCCAGCGCGTCCGCCGCGTTGCGGGCCGCCGCGCGGGCGAGCACCAGGTCCGTGTACAGGTTCGCCAGCCGGTGCTTGAGCGACTGGAACCCGCCGACCGGGCGGCCGAACTGGTAGCGGCCCTTGAGGTAGGTCACCGTCTCGGTGAGCGCCCACTCGGCGACGCCCGTCTGCTCCGAGGCGAGGATGCCCGCGCCGAACAGCAGGGCGTGCTCCAGCGCCGCGGCGGCCTCCGGCCCGGACGCGACCAGCGTGGCCGGGGCGTTCTCCAGCGCGACGTCGGCCACCCGGCGCGTCAGGTCGAACGACACCAGCTCCGACACCGTCGCCGCCGACGCCTCGACGACGTACAGCGCCGGGCCGTCGGGGCCGGCCGCCGGGACGACCAGCAGGTCCGCCACCGACGCGTCGGCGACCGTGCCCACCCGGCCGGAGAGCGTGCCGTCCGGGGCAGCCGTCACCGAAGACGGGAAGCCCGCGCCCGGTGCGGTCGACAGCGGCACGGCCAGCGCGCCGATCGCCTGTCCCGCCGCGAGCTTGCCGACGAACTCCCGGGCACCGGCGTGCACCAGCGCCGTCGTCGCCAGCACGACACTGCCGAGGAACGGCACCGGCGCGACGCTGCGGCCCAGCTCTTCGGCCACGACGGCGACTTCGCGGGCCGAAGCGCCGTGGCCGCCGAGGTCTTCGGGGACCGCGAGCCCGGCCACGCCGACCTCGTCGGCCAGCGTGCGCCAGAGCTTCAGGTCGTACGGCTCGGCCGTCTCCACTCGCGCCAGCAGCGCTTCGGCACCCGCCTTGGCCTTGAGCAGGTCGCGGACCGAGGCCCGCAGGTCTTCCTCGACATCGGAATAGAGCAGGTCACTCATCGGGGGAGGTCCTTCCAGGCGACGTCCTTGTCGACGCGCGGCTCCGAGGGCAGCCCCAGTACGCGCTCGGCGATGATGTTGCGCAGGACCTCCGAGGTGCCGCCCTCGATGGAGTTGCCCTTCGCGCGCAGGTAGCGGTAGCCGGCTTCGCGGCCGGTGAAGTCGACGATCGCGGGCCGCCGGAACGTCCAGTCGTCGTAGGCCAGCCCCTCTTCGCCGAGCAGCTCGACCTCGAGGCCGGTCAGCGCCTGGTTCAGCTCGGAGAAGGCGACCTTCATGGCTGAGCCCTCCGGCCCGGGCGCGCCGACCGCGAGCTGCTGGCGCAGCCGGGTGCCGGCCAGCCGCAGCGTCTCGGCCTCGACCCAGTGCTTCACCAGGCGGTCGCGCAGCTCCGGCGTGCGCAGCTCGGGCCGCTCGCGCCAGGTCTTCGCGACGATCCCGATCAGGCCGCCTTCGCGCGGCTGGACGTGCCCGCCGATGGCGACGCGCTCGTTCATCAGCGTGGTCTGCGCGACCTTCCAGCCCTCGCCGACCGCGCCGAGGCGCTGGGTGTCCGGGATGCGGACGTCGGTCAGGAAGACCTCGTTGAACTCGGCCTCGCCGGTGATCTGGCGCAGCGGCCGCACCTCGACGCCGGGGGCGGTCATGTCGCACAGGAAGTACGTCATGCCCTGGTGCTTCGGCACGTCCGGGTCGGTGCGGGTGACCAGGATCGCCCACTGCGACTCGTGCGCACCCGACGTCCACACCTTCTGGCCGGTGACGATCCAGTCGTCGCCGTCACGCACGGCGCGGGTGCCGAGCGCGGCGAGGTCGGAGCCGGCGCCGGGTTCGGAGAACAGCTGGCACCACACCTCCTCGCCGGTCCACAGTGGACGCAGGAAGTGCTCGCGCTGCTCCGGCGTGCCGAAGGCGAGGATGGTCGGCGCGGCCATGCCGAGGCCGATGCCGATCCGGCGCGGGTTGTTGTCCGGCGCGCCGGCGTCGGTGAACACCTTGTCCACCACGGACTGCAGGGCGCGCGGGGCGTTCTGCCCGCCGAGGCCGGCGGGGAAGTGGATCCAGGCGAGGCCGGCGTCGAACCGGGCCCGGAGGAACTCCAGCTGGCCGGTCGACGCGGGGTCGTGGTTCGCCAGGAACTCGGTGGCCTGGCGGGTCAGGTCTTCGGCGGTGACAGTCACTTCGCGCCCTCCGAGAGGTACTTCTTCAGTTCGCGCCGGGCCAGCGAGCGCTTGTGGACCTCGTCGGGCCCGTCGGCCAGGCGCAGCGTGCGGTTCCCGGCCCACATGGCGGCCAGCGGGAAGTCCTGGCTGACGCCGCCCGCGCCGTGCACCTGCACGGCCTTGTCGAGGATCCACTCGACGGTGATCGGGGTGGAGATCTTGATCGCCTGGATCTCGGTGTGCGCGCCCTGGTTGCCGACGGTGTCCATCAGCCACGCGGTCTTGAGCACGAGCAGCCGCTGCTGTTCGATCTTGACGCGGGATTCGGCGATCCAGTCCTGCACGACGCCCTGCTGGGCGATCGGCTTGCCGAACGCCTCGCGGGAGATCGCGCGGCGGCACATGAGTTCCAGCGCGCGCTCGGCCATGCCGATGGCGCGCATGCAGTGGTGGATGCGGCCCGGGCCGAGCCGGGCCTGGGCGATGGCGAACCCGTCGCCCTCGCCGGCGATGAGGTTCTCGACCGGCACGCGGACGTCCTCGAACAGCACCTCGGCGTGGCCGCCGTGGTCGCTGTCGTCGTAGCCGAAGACGTGCATGCCGCGCTTGACCGTGACGCCCGGCGTGTCACGGGGGACCAGGATCATGCTCTGCTGCTTGTGCGGCGCGGCTTCGGGATCGGTCTTGCCCATGACGATGAAGATCTTGCACGCGGGGTTCATCGCGCCGGAGATGTACCACTTGCGGCCGGTGATCACGTATTCGTCGCCGTCGCGGCGGATCGCCGTCTCGATGTTGCGGGCGTCGGAGGAGGCGACGTCCGGTTCGGTCATCGCGAAGGCCGAGCGGATCTCACCGTTCAGCAACGGTTCGAGCCACTGCTTCTGCTGCTGCTCGGTGCCGAACATGGCCAGCACTTCCATGTTCCCGGTGTCCGGCGCGGCGCAGTTGAGCGCGGTCGGCGCGAGCCGGATGCTGCGGCCGGTGATCTCGGCCAGGGGCGCGTACTGCAGGTTCGTCAGGCCCGCGCCGTGCTCGCCGGGCAGGAAGAAGTTCCACAGGCCGCGCTTGCGGGCCTCGGCCTTGAGCTCCTCGACGACCGGCGGGATGGCCCACGGGTCGTCGCGTTCGGCGAGCTGCTGCTCGAACACCGGCTCGGCGGGGTAGATGTGCGAGTCCATGAACTCGAGGAGCTTCCCGCGCAGCTCCTCGGTCTTCTCGTCGAACGCGAAGTCCATTTACTTCTCCTCTTTGAGAATCTCGTTGCCGTGCGCGACGAGCGGCGCGACCCCGGCCCCGACGCCTTCGAAACCCGCCCCGACCGTCTGGCCCTTGCTGAAGCGGTAGTAGATGCCCTCCAGGATCACGGCGAGCTTGAAGAACGCGAAGCTGACGTACCAGTTCAGCTGCGAGACGTCCCGCCCGGACAGCTCGGCGTAGCGGGCGACGACCTCGTCGGTGCCCGGGTAGCCCGGCGCCGAGCTGGCGTTGGACACGAACGGCAGCGACACCTTGTCGCGCTCGGCGTAGGCCACCAGCAGCGCGAGGTCGGTCAGCGGGTCGCCCAGTGTCGACATCTCCCAGTCGAGCACCGCCGAGATCTTGTCGTTCTGGTCGACCAGGACGTTGTCGAGGCGGTAGTCGCCGTGGACGATCGACGGCTCGCCGGACACCGGGACCGCCGCCGCGAGCCGCTCGTGCAGCTCCTCGACGCCCGGGAGCTCCCGGCTGCGGGAGGCGTCCAGCTGCTTCTTCCACCGCCGCAGCTGGCGTTCGAGGAAGCCTTCGGGACGGCCGAAGTCGCCCAGCCCGACCGCCGCCGGGTCGACCGCGTGCAGGTCGACGAGCGTGCCGACCAGCGCGTCGGCCATCGCCCGGGTGCGCTCCGGGCCGAGTTCGCGCAGCTGGTCCGCGGTCCGGTAGGGCGTGCCTTCGACGAAGCTCATCACGTAGAAGGGCGCGCCGACGACGTCGGCGTCCTCGCACAGCAGGACGGCTTCGGGCACCGGCACGGCGGTGTCGCGCAGGCCGGAGATCACCCGGAACTCGCGGCTCATGTCGTGCGCGGTGGGCAGCACGTGCCCGAGCGGCGGGCGGCGCACCACCCAGCGCGAGCGGCCGTCGCCCACCACGTAGGTGAGGTTCGACCGGCCGCCCTCCACGACGTCCGCGCTGAGCTCCCCGGCGACCAGGCCGGGCCGCCGCGCGTCCAGGTGGGCGCGCAGGCGGCCCAGATCGAGTCCTGGCGGGTTCATGCGGCCTCCTCATTCTTTCCGGAGAGCATACCGACTAGTCGGTATGACGTACAGCGGGCCCGGAAAGGGGCACTTTCACGTAAAAGTGCCCCTTTCCGGCGCGGTCACGCGAGGAACCGGGTGACCCATTCGGCGACGCACGCGGGCTTCGCCTCGCCGTCGATCTCGACCGTCCACTTCGACACCGCCTGCTTGCCGCCGGGGATGTCGGTGATCTCGACGAGCTCGGCCCCGGCGCGCACCTTCGAGCCGACCTTCACCGGCTGCGGGAAGCGGACCTTGTTGAGGCCGTAGTTGATGCCCATCCTGATGCCGTTGACCCGGTAGATCTTCGGGCCGAACGCCGAGAGCAGCGACAGCGTCAGGAAGCCGTGGGCGATGGTGCCGCCGAACGGGCCCGCCGCCGCCATCGGCTCGTCGACGTGGATCCACTGGTGGTCGTCGGTGGCGTCGGCGAACTGGTTGACGCGCTCCTGGGTGACCGTGAGCCACTCGCTGTACCCGAGGTGCTCCCCGGCCGCGGCGGCGAACTCGTCGAGGTTCTGGAACTCCCGCATCGGCTTCAGTCCTTCGGTCCGCCGGCGACGTAGATGACCTGGCCGGAGACGAACCCGGCGCCCTCGCTGACGAGGTACGACGTCAGGTGCGCGATGTCGTCGGGCGTGCCGACGCGCTGCACCGGGATCTGCGACGCGGCCGCCGCCTTGAAGTCCTCGAAGCTCATGCCGAGCCGCTCGGCGGTCGCCGCGGTCATGTCGGTGGCGATGAAGCCCGGCGCGATCGCGTTGGCGGTGACGTTGAACTTGCCGAGCTCGATGGCGAGGGTCTTGGTGAAGCCCTGCATGCCTGCCTTGGCGGCGGCGTAGTTGACCTGGCCGCGGTTGCCCAGCGCCGACGTGCTGGACAGGTTGACGATCCGGCCGTACTTCTGCTCGGTCATGTGCTTCTGCACCGCGCGGGTCATCAGGAACGAGCCCTTGAGGTGCACGTTGAGCACGGAGTCCCACTCCTGCTCGGTCATCTTGAAGATCAGGTTGTCGCGGGTGATACCGGCGTTGTTGACCAGCACGACCGGCGGCCCGAGCTCGTCGGCGACGCGCGCGACGGCGGCTTCGACCTGCTCGGCGTCGCTGACGTCGAGAGCGACCCCGACGGCCTTGCCACCCTTGGCGACGATGGCCTCGGCGCCCTGCTTGACACCGGCCTCGTCCAGGTCGAGCAGCCCGACGGCGAAGCCGTCATCGGCCAGCCGCGCCGCGACGGCGGCACCGATGCCGCGGCCGGCACCGGTGACCACGGCGACACGGGAAGGGGAATCGGTCACGGGGGACCTCCTCGTCGTTGAGAAGCGGGTGCGATGCCCGCGAGCCTACTAAGCGGTTGGTCACAGACGATACGGCTCGGAGCCGGTATTTCGCTGCCAACGTACGCAGATTCCCGCCGCCGCGCCCGGTCCGGCCCGGTTTGCCGAGGAAGCCGCGACCGGGCGGGGGCGCCGGTGGCCAACGTCACACGGTGCCGCCGTCGCCAGCCGGCCGGTGAGCCCGCCGCCGGTTCGCTCAGAGGGAGCCGGACTCGTCGGCGAGCAGGGCACCGGGATCGGGCTCGTACCAGCAACGCGACCCGGCGGCCGCCAACCGGGCCAGCGGGTGCGAACGCCCGAGCTCCCGGCTCAGTGCGGCTCCGGCGTCCGCTTCAGCCGGCTCCGGCCCTTCGGCGAGGGCAAGGTTCCACCGGGCGACCAACGTGGCGGTGTGCCGCTCACCCTGGGCCCGGGCCGCGATCCGGGCCGTCCGGCGGTCCAGCTTCACCGCGGCGTCGGGTTGGCCGGTCTCGTGGAGATCAGTGGCGAAGTTGATCGCGCACGCGAGGGTGATCCGGTGTCCTTCCCCGAGCAGCGCCGTCGCCCGGCCGACGAGGGTGCGGTCGAGCTCGAGCGCCACCCGGGCTTCGCCGCCGAGGCGCCGGGTCAGGGCCAGCTCGCCCAACGCGGCCAATGTCGCGGGGTGCCCGTCACCGCATTTCCGGCGCAGGCGGGCCACGACTTCTTCCTGGAGCACCCCGATTTCGGCGGCGAGCGGGCGGCCCGCGAGCGCCGCGGCCAAGCGGGCGGTCGCCGCGAACCCGGCGATGACCGCGATGTCGTCCGTGGCCGGTGCGTGGCCCCCGAGCGCCTCGAACGCCGCTTCGACTTCGCCGGTCTCCCGCAGGGAGCGCGCCAGGGACACAGCCGGGCCGTAACGCCGGTGCAGCCGGACGGCGCGGGCGCGGTCGCCCCGCAGCCGGCAGGCCACTCCGAGCTCGGCGGCGAGCTGAGCGAACTGCGGCGTGCCGGCGGCTTCACCCTCCCAGGCACGCAGTGCCGACTCGGCCACCTCGACCGCCGCGGCCAGGTACCCGAGATCGAGGAGCCGCCTCGTCAGCGCGACGACACCGAGTCGCACGCCCGGATCGGCGCAGTCCACCATGCCCGAGCGCTTCAGGTGCGAAACCACTTCCCCGGGCGCCAGCGCCGAAGTGTCCTGCGCCAGGACGCGGTGAACGGCGTGCCGTGCCGAGTCCGACGCCGTTGCCCCCAAGCGAGCCAGCACCTCCGCCCGGACCGGCTCGGGAACGACCAGGACGCCCCGGTCCGGCACCAGCAACCCGCTTTCGAGCAGGGCTGTTCGCGCCTCCTCGGCCTCCGTGGCGACGGTGCCGCCGGCGACCGGGTCCGGTCCGGAACCCGACAGCCGGTCGAGAAAATACGCGGCCACCCCGCGCGGACCCAGCACGGCGCAGACGTCGAGGAGCGGCCGGCCGGCGGCGACGTCGTCGAGCGCGTGTCGGAACGGTCCCTCGTCCAGTACCTCCCGGGTGAACCAGCCCGCGGAGAACCGGCGTCGTGGCGCGCGGTGCGCGAGGTAGGTGACGGTGGCGGCGAGGCCGCCGTGCAGCTCGGCGAGCGACTCGCACTCGGCGTCGTCCAGTGCGGGGGCGCGCCTCAGCAGCAGTTCGCGGCTCTGCGCGGCCGACAGCCTGCCGACGGGCACCGGGATTCCGTGGTCCCGCCAGGCCGGCTCCCGTGAGGTCACGACGACGTGTGCCGGCCCCGCGGGAAGGTAGGGCAGCACGTCAGCGGGATCGACCGCGCCGTCGAGCACCAGCAGCCACCGCACCGCACGGGCGCCGGCGAACGCGTCCAGCACGGTGGCCGCGACGGCGTCGGCGGCCGCTCCGGGGTGCTGCAGCCCGAGATCGATGGCGATGCGGCCGTAGTCGGTGACGATGTCGGCCGCCTCGCCCGCCCGGACCCACCAAACCGAGTCGTAGTCGTCGGCGTGCCGCGCGAGGTATTCGCGGACCAGCTCGGTCTTGCCGCTGCCGCCCTCCCCGAGCACCACCACGGGACGGCCGCCCCCGCCGGTGAGCGACGATCGCACGGCCGCCAGTTCGGCCCGGTCGACGAAGCCCCGGGCGTTGGCCTGCGGGCTCACCGACAACATGGCCGTCGACTCCGATGTCACCGACGGAGCCGCACGCTCCAGCTGCTCCAGGCTCGAAGAGGAGTCCGCGCCGGCCGTCAGGCGGCGCGCCCGGGAGAGGTAGGGACCCGACAGCGCCCGCATTACGGCGCGCTCGACCCGGATGTCGGCAGGATCGCTGGGCAACGACGGCCCGAACGGGTCGGCGACCGCGGCCAGCAGGCGGGCCAGCACCGGCTTCGCGGCACCGAAGGTCGTGGCCACCTCCCGGATGACGCCCACGGTATCGGTGCGCCGCAACCCGCCGAGGAGTTCCGCCCGCACCCCGGGCAGGAAGTCGAAACCCTCGCCCGGTTCGCCGTCCCCGTCGGTCAGGAGTCCGCCGTGGAGCACCTCGGCCAGGTGGAAGAGCGCCGACCTCGGGACCATTTCCTGCTGCACGAACCGCATCACCGCCAGATCGATCGGCACGGCGGACAGCAGTGCGGCGAGGCGGAAGGCGGCCGGGGACGCGGTCAGGTGGAACGCGCGCACCCGTTCGCGCGCGGAGAGCTCGGCGGGCAGGTCGTCCGGCGCCTCGGCGGACCGGCCGAGAACGGTGACCGGCAGGGTGACCTCGGCCGGGCCCGTTGCCGTGAGCAGGCCCGCCCAGCGCGCCAGCCAGCCGCCGGACATCTCGAGCACCGGAACCGGGAGCCCCTCGCGGCGGGGTGCCCAGGGCTCGGCGTGGACGTCGAAGCGCAGCCGCCGGTTGGGTGCGCCGGGTTCGCCGGTCGACAGGTTCGCCAGTTCCGTGGTCAGGTTTCCCAGGCGCCACAGGCGATGCGGGAGGTGGTGGACCACGGCGAGCGGGTTGTCCTCCCCGAGCGCGGTCAGCCATGACGGGACGGTGTCCGGCCGCCACGCCCGGCCCACGCCGTCGGTCAGCACGAGGACGATGCGCCGTCCGGTGGGATCGGCGAGCTCCCGCAGCGGGCGCCGGTCCGGGCGGCCGGCGACGCGGTAGGTCTCGGGGACGTCCTGGTCGGTGTCGAGCTGGACGGTCCGGACGTCGCGGAACGCGCCCTGGCGTTCGAGCAGGTGGACGAAGTCGGCCGCGGTCGCTCGCCAGAGCGCGGTCGAGCGGCCGGTGTCGCACACGACGACGACGTCGAACCGCCGGGTGGCCGCAGGCCGGGTCACCGGCAGCCACAACCCGGTTTCGGCCGCGGTCGTCGCCACGCGGACCTCGTCGAGCTCCTTGTCCCGGCGGGACGGGACGCGCCGGGACAACGGCCGCAGTGCTCGTTCGATCGCCCGCGGGTTCGTCAGCTGCGAGCCGAAATCCCGGTCGCCACCGGCCCTGCCCGGCCCGGACACGGCCGGATCGGGCGACGGCGCCACCCCGGCTGTGTCCGAGATCGGCTCGGGCTCCTCGAACGCCTGACGTGGGCTCGGCGGCTCCCCGACCGGCTCCGGTGCGCGCGTCCGGTCCAAGGGAGGTTCTTCCGGGTGGCCAGGCCTTCCCGACTGCTGCAGCACGTTGACGAGCCAGAGCATGTCCGCGACCTCTTGCCAGGACAGCTCGCCCGCCGGTATCCGGGTCGGCGTGTCGTCCGGCTCGCTCATAGCGTGTACTCCCCAGTCAGTCGACGGGCGCCGACAGCTGCCGCCACAGCGCGTCGACCAGCCGCGGCCACGACTCGTCGTGCGCGTCGTAGTTCCCGGATGTCACCAGGTAGAGGGCGTTCAGCAGCTGGTCGACCGGCAACCCGGGCTCCGCCGCGGCGGACCGTTCGGCGAAGGCTTCGATCAGCTCGGCGGCCGCGGTCCCGACCCCTCGCGGCAGATGTGCGGCGACGATGCCTGCCAGCTGCTCCACGTCCGGGTTCGGCAGGTCCAGCCGGATGCAGCGCCGGAGGAACGCGGGCGGGAACTGGCGTTCGCCGTTGCTCGTGATCACGATGATCGGGAAGGCGCGGCAGCGCACGACGCCGGAGCGGACCACCGCCGACTCGCCCAGGTCGTGGGTGAACACCCGGACTTCCGGCGTCCTGCTCGCCAACCGGGCCAGCTCCGGGATGAAGTACTCGCCTTCTTCCAGCACGGCCAGCAGATCGTTGGGCAGGTCGATGTCGCTCTTGTCGAGTTCGTCGATCAGCAGGACCCGCGGTTTCTCGTAGGCCAGCAGCGCGGTGCCGAGCGGCCCGAGCCGCACGAAGTCGCCGACATCGGCGGCCGAGGCCGGGTTCCCGTCCCGGACGGCAGCCAGCGCACTGGCCGCCTGGACACGGCCGATCGCGTCGTACTCGTACAGGCCGTTCCCGAGCGAGCTCCGGGTGGAAATCGGCCAGTACAGGACCGGGCCGAGCCGCAGCTCCTGTGCGATCCGGTAGGCGAGCGACGACTTCCCCGTTCCCGGCGCGCCCGTGACCAGCAGCGGGCGGCGGAGGCAGATGGCCGCGTTGATCAGCTCGACCTGCTGCGGATCGGAGCGCATCGGCACCGGGCCGGGCCGGCCGAGCCGCCGGGCGAAGCCGGCGTCCTTCGCCGGCGGCACCGGCAGTACTGGTTCTCCGTCGAAGGCCCGCCACGGCGGGGGTGGTGGGAGCAGTTCGGCGATGTCCTCCGTACGCTGCTCTCCCGTTCCGCGGTAGATCCACCACGGGGGCACCGGGGAAGCGGCTTCCTGGCCAGAACTCATGACCGACCTTCCTTCGAGTGTTGGCGCACACCGACCGGCCCGGACGGCTCGACGAGCCGGCCCGGGTCATCCCACAACAAAGTCACATGACTGCCGACGTGTGTTTCAGGGTCGTCGGCACCGAACGCCGCGCCCCGGAGCAACCGCACGCTCTCCGGCAGGTTCCCGCCGGTTTTGAGCAGGGACGGGACGATCTCCCGGAATTCGGCGGAGAACCGCCGGTCGCGCAGCCACAGCATCGCCGGGACGCCGGCCCGCAGCCCGACGGCCACTTCGTCCCCGGCGATGCTTGCCGCTTCCACCAGCGGGTGAGCCAGCACCAGCAGCACCGGGTCGCTCGTGGCCAGCACCGCGTCGAGGCGCCGCACGTCGGCCTGGTCGCGGGCATCGGTCCACCGGACCTGGTCGTCCGCGAGGGAGCCGACCTGGGCCAGGCTTTCCCACCGGCGGCGCCAGGAGCGGTGCCAGTGAGGCGAGCGCATGCGGTCCAGGCTGCGCACGACGACCTGGTGCCGCAGGCCCAGCGGCTGCGGCGACTCGCCGGGGAGTTCGCCCGGCCACTGGTCGATCGGCAGGCCGAGCAGCGCCCGCGGCAGCAGGAACTCCACCCGGATGGCCGCCGTGTCGGCGGCCCAGCCCGCTTCCGCCTGCCGGACCAGCCCGGCGACCTGCTCCCGCACCTCGGCCAGTCCGCCTTCGAATTCCTCGCCCGCCCGCAGCCCATCGGAGCCGAGCTGGGTCCAGGAGCGCGCCTGGAGCCGATCGGGCGCCACGAAGTCCGGCTCGAGCCGGATGACCAGGTACGCGCTCGCGGGTGCCGCGGCGCCCGCCTGCTCGGTCACCGCGGGCACCGGCACCTGGAGCCGGGCAGCCAGATCGCGGTTCCACTGCCGCAACCCGTCCGCGAGGCGGGGTTCGGCCTGGGCGGCCAGCCGTTCGACGAACACCAGTGCGGGCGGGATTCCGCTGGGCGGCGCGTTCAACCGCTCCAGTTCTTCGAAGTACCCGCGGGGCCCGGCCGGCGGCTCGTCCGGCTCGGGAGCGTACGGACCGGCCGCGGCGCGGTAGTCCTCCTCCAGCCGCACCCACCGCCCGGCGGCGAACAGCCGGAACAGCTGCGCCCGCTCGTCCGACGGCAGCAGCCCGATCGGGCTCAGTTCCGCCGCTGCCGTCCGGACGCTCTCCACCCCGCTCGGATCCGGCTCGAGCTCCTCCAGCACGTCCAGCAGAGCCTGGATCCCGTAGGGGTGGCGCTCGCAGGCGACCACCAGCGCGTAGAGGTGCAACCGGAACGAGGGCTGCTCGGGCACTTCGAACTCCGCGCCGAGCTGCCGCCGGAGCAGATCGATCGCCAGCGCCCGGGCCGACGGAGCGCGCAGGACTTCGGTGCGCGCCAAGGCGTCGACCAGCGGAGCGAGCGAGCCCGCCGCCGCGGGCGGGCGCTGATTCTCGTCACCCGGGGCCAGCAGCTCGGCCGGCGTGACTTCCAGCGCTTTCGCGAGCGCGGCGATCTCGTCGGCCGTCACCGTCTTCCGGACACCGGATTCGATCTTCGCGATGGTGCCGCGGGTGAGCGCCGGCTGGCCGGCGTCGGCGCAGGCTCTCGCCAAGCGATCGGCCGACCACCCGCGCTCCCGCCGAAGGCGGCGAACGTGGGCGGCAACCAGCCGCGCGATCGGCTCAGGCCCCATCGAGCCTCCCGGGTCACTGTTCGGAGCAACTCTATCAGTTTTCTTCCAAATCGGAGCATAATGACGGAGCAACGCAGGTCCGATGAGTCTTCGACAGACGCAGGGGGTAGGCGATGCCTACCAGGCCACCACCGCCCGACAACTTCCTCGCTCTCGTCGCGGCCATCATTCGCGACCGCAAACAGACGATGAACGTGGCGTTCCTGGTGGTCTGCATCGCGTTTGCGGCGGCCGTCGTCCTCGCTCCGGCACTGGTGATCATGCTGCAGTTCGGACCCACCGGCGCGGCCGCTGTCGGGGGTGTCGGCGCGCTGGCCACCGCCGGCGCCGCGGCCCGCCGGGCCCGGCGGCGATCGAGCAGGCAACCGGTGGAGCCGCCCGGGCCGGCAGGAGAGATCGACCGTCCCTGACCACTGCCATCACGGCTCGGCCCGGCTTGCGGTCGCCGGATTCCACACCGGCGTCACCGCCGTCGTCAGCCGGACTGGGCGAGCGGCATCGACCGGTACTTGTCCAGGACCGCGGGGTCCTGCAGCGACATCCACTTCGTGACTTCCGCGTAGGTGGCGCAGACCGTCTCGGGCTTGGTGCACACCTCGCCCATGAAGCCTTCCGCGGCGCGGGAGAACGCCCCGCCGGCCCAGTCGTTGAAGTGGTTGCCGATGACGAGTGGCGCCCGGTTGCCGTCGAAGGCGGCCCGGTAGGCGCCGCGGTAGGTGTCGAGGGTGGCCTGGGTGTACCGCCCGGCGTCGTTCTTGCTGTGGCCGAGCTGGTACCAGAGGTTGTAGTCCATCATGATGACCTTCTTGTGCAGCGCGGGCACCTGCACGTAGGGCATCCAGAACTCCCAGATCCCGTCCAGCTTCGTGGGCCACTTGACGCCGTCGGAGGGCTGGCTGGAGTCGAAGGTGTAGCCGGCGGCGCGCATGGCGGGGAAGGCCTGCGCCCAGTTGCCTTCGAGGCACGGCGTCCGGCCGCCGGTGACGTCCGTGGCGGACAGGTGCAGCCCCAGGTGGTCGCGGGCGTCGTCGACGAAGCGGCTGAACTGCCCGATCTCGTCGGTCCAGCCCGCCGTGGTCCACCGCCCGACCCCCGGCTCGGCCCCGGCGCAGAAGTGCCCGTTGTAGTGCGTGCCGATCTGGTGCCCCGCGGCGACGGCCGTGTTGAGGTCCTGGACGCGGGTGGCGACTTCCGCGGCACTGCCCCCGAAGCCGATCGAGGCCGCGCCCGGCTTGTGCCCGGGCCCGGTGTAGCGCGACCGCTGCTCGTCGGTCAGCAGGTAGATGCCGGAGAGGAACCCGCTGAAGTGCGCGTGGACCGACTGGGCGAGCGAGAGGTAACGGCTCCAGTGTTCGTGCGAGCCGGCCCCGTCGAAGGAGAAGAGCACGAACTGCGGCGGCTTTTCGCCCGGCCGCAGCGGACGCATCCAGTCCGGGTCCTTGACCGGCACGGGGGCCGTGGTGGAGGCCGAGGGCGGAGGCGATCCGGCGGCCGCCGTGCCGGGCCGCGCGTTGCCGCGGCCGAGGGCGGCGATCAGGACGCCGGCCAGCACGAGGGCGAGGGCGACGGTGAGCCAGGTCCCCGGCCGCCGTGTCCATCGAGCACTCATCGTCACGCCTCCCCCTGCTACGGACCGTCACAAGGAGGACGTCGAAGGGGGGACCCGGGGTGGGTCGGGGTGAGATGCGTGACCCAAAAGCAACCCGGCTGGGAACGGAGAGTTACCGGGGGAGGACCGGTCGTGCGAGCGCTGCGTCAGCGCCGGGCGATCAGGGCACGGGTGGGCCGGCCAGGCGAGTGCGGCGGGCGTGCCGGGTTCGCCTGGCTGCGGGCGTTCGCGGCTCACCCTTGCCGCCGTCGACCCTGGCCACGACGCGAGCGCGCACCGCAGCGCACCGGCTCGTTCGGCGGGTTCGGCCGGCTGCCGGGCCGAGCCGGCCGGCGTTCGGAACCGGTGGACGTCGATGCAGTCCGGGTCGACTTCGGTCAGATAGCCGTTGTCCTGGGCGAGCAGCCGGATTCCGTCGCTGCCGGCGCCGTCCGGATCGAGCGTGGCGCGAAGCCGGGAGCCGGCGCGCGCCTTCGGCGGGGCGTCGCCGTCCCACAACGGGTCCAGCAGGCGCTCCACCCGCACCAGCCGGCCGGCTTTCCGGCAGCAGCAACCCGGGCAGGCACCGCTCCCGGCGGCGGCCCAGGTCGACCGGGACGCCACCGCGGTCCGCTTCGACGGTACCCGGAATTCCCCTTGCACCCGGCACTTCCCGCCACCCCGCACCGCCTGGCCGAGACGTCAAGGCTGGTGATCCGGCAGCGGCAAGGGGAACGGCAAGGTGGCGGGCCGAGCTTGTGGCTGTCGGCCGGAAAACTTCGTCATCGCTCCGGATCGCACCGTCTTGCACGTCTGGCCGGGCAGCGCCCCGATTCACTCCTTGCACGGTCCGAAATAGCGGCACTCGATCAGGGCCCGCGGGTCCAGGGCTTGCGCTCGCGGCTCCCAGCTCTCGAGCAGCGGGGCGATCCCCGCCAGGTCGACGGTTCCGTCGGCGGTGAACGGGAAGAAGCGCTCGGTGGTGTCGTGCTCGGCGCAGCCGCTGCCCTGCAGGTTGCCCGCGGGGACCACGGTGAACACCTCTTTGCCGTCTTCGCCGAACGTGAAGTAGGCCTGCAGCCGCACCGGTGTCGTGTCGCCGACGTCGTTGATCTTGGTGCCGCCGTAGCTGGCGGGGTAGCGCCAGCCGGCCCGGGGATCGTTGGCGAACCAGGTTTCGCCGGGTTCGCGGGCGCCGTCGAGGGTCCAGCCCCGCGCGGTGAGGAACTCGTGGACGCGGAGCTGGCGTTCGAGCGCCTGGTCGGTCGGCGGCGTGGTCATCGTGCATCCCTTCGGACGAGGCGGACTACCCAAGTCAGTGTCGCGCTTGGGCGACTTTCACGACCGGGTGACCTGCGTCCGTGCGCCGTGACGGGGCTAGACGATGCCGGCCGCGATCAGCTGCTGCCAGATCTCGCCCTGGTCGACGACCTCGACGCCGTGCTTCTCGGCCTTGGTCAGCTTGCTCGCCCCGACGTCCGCGCCGGTGATGAGCAGGTCCGTGTTCGCCGACACCGACGTCGCCGTGGTGGCGCCCGCCTTCTCGCACAGGCGCTGGAACGTCGGGCGCGGCACCTTCTCGCCGGACCGCGGGTCGCTGATCGAGCCGGTGACCACCACCGTCTTGCCCGCCAGCGGCGCGCCCGCCGCGACCACCGGCGGGAGGTCCTCCTCACGGACGTCCAGCGAGACGCCCGCCGCGCGCAGGCGCTCGAGCTCGGGGCGCAGCCGCGTGAGGTGCTCGATCAGCGAGGCGGCGACCTTCGGGCCGATGTCCTCCACGGCCACGAGCCCTTCGACGCCCGCCGCCACGACATCCTCCAGCGAGCCGAACCCGGCCCGGCACAGGCGGGCGGCGGTGCCTTCGGACGCCATCGGGATCGCCAGCCCGATCAGCGCCCGGCGCAGGCCGACCGCGCGGCTCGCGTCGATCGACTCGATCATCCGCGTGGCCGAGACCTCGCCGATGCGGTCGAACTCGAGCAGCTTTTCCTTCGTCAGCCCGTAGAAGTCCGACGGGTGCTCCAGGATCCCGGCCTCGGCCAGCCGCTCGATCCACACGCCGCCGATGGCGTCGATGTCCGCCGCCGCCCGCGACGCCCAGTGGATCAGCCGCCGCACTGTCTGCGCCGGGCAGGACACGTTGGTGCAGAACAGTTCCCGGCTGTTGCCCTGCTCGGTCAGCGGCTGCCCGCACGACGGGCACTCGCTCGGCGGCACGATCTCCCGCTCGGCGCCCGTGCGCTTCGACTCGTCGAGCACGCCCGCGACGAACGGGATCACGTCACCGGCGCGGCGCACCAGCACGGTGTCGCCGATCCTGATGCCGCGGGCGCGGATCACCTCCTGGTTGGCCAGCGTCGCGCGGGTGACCGTGGTGCCGCCGACGAACACCGGTTCGAGCCAGGCGACCGGGGCGATCTTGCCGGTCTTGCCGACGTCCCAGACCACATCGGACAGTACGGTGGTCTTCTCCTCGGCCGCGAACTTGAACGCCAGCGCGCCGCGCGGCGAGCTCGACCGGGTGCCGGCCGCCGCGTAGGCGTCGCGGCTCGCCAGCCGCAGCACCGCGCCGTCGAGGTCGTAGTCGAGGTCGTTGCGCTGCCGCTCGATCTCGCCGATCACCTCCTGCGCCGCCGCGGCGTCGGCGCAGCGCCGCATGTCTGCCGCGGTGAAGCCGAGCGTGTGCAGCGCGCTGCCGAGGTCGGTCTCCGCGCTGTCGGGCTCGGTGTGCAGGTCGAAGGCGAAGAACCGCAGCCGCCGCTCGGCGACCGTGGCCGGGTCCTTGGCGCGCAGCGTGCCCGCGGCCGCGTTGCGCGGGTTGATCAGCGGCTTGTCCGGGTGGGCCGTGTTGTAGGCGGCGAAGGTGGACCGCAGCATCACGGCCTCGCCGCGGACCTCGACACGGCCCGGCGCGTCGACCCGCTCGGGGATCCCGTCGGTCAGGGCCCGCACGAGCACGGTGACGTCGTCACCCGTCGTGCCGTCGCCGCGGGTGACCGCCCTGGCCAGCCGCCCGTTTTCGTAGACCACGGCCAGCGACAGGCCGTCGAGCTTCGGCATGACGACCACCGGCTGGCCGGGGAAGCGGTCGAAGAACGCCTCGACCTGCTCGGGTTTGGTCGCCTTTTCCAGCGACAGCATCGGGCGCGAGTGCCGGATCGGCGCGTGCAGCACCGCGGGCGCGCCGACCTGGTCGAGCGGGTTCGGGTCGGGCGTGTGCTCCGGGTGCGCCTCGATCAGGCTCCGCAGCTCGTCTTCGACAGCGTCGTACTCCGCGTCGGCCACCAGCGGCGAGCCCCGGTAGTAGGCGTCGCGCAGCACCATGACGCGGTCGGCGAGTTCCTGGATGCGTTCCTGAGCGTTCACGGGGAGGACGTTACCGGGCACCACCGACACTGGGACATTCGACAGAAAACGGATTGCCGCCGGTCCCGCGGGTCGCCGACGATGGCAGGCATGGGGAGCCGACGAGCGCACCACGCCGGCCGAGTCCCTGCGCTGCCCGCGCCGCACGCTGGAGCTGAAGGGCGCCGGCCTCGACGCCACGGCCGAGGATCCCGCCAATCAGCACGGCAGCGGCGGCGGATCGATGTCGGTGCGCGAAGTGGTGGTCGGGATGATCGAGGAATACGCCCGCCACCTGGGGCACGTCGACCTCCTGCGCGAACGGATCGACGGCAGGCCCGGTCAGTGAGATCGCGTTCTGGAGTTCCTCCAGGTTTACGATGAAGATCATGCGATTCGCCATCAAGACCTCGCCCCAGAACACCGAATGGGCCGACATGCTCGCCGTCTGGCAGGCCGCGGACGAAATCGAACTGTTCGAGTCCGGCTGGACCTTCGACCACTTCTACCCCATTTTCTCCGATTCGACCGGCCCCTGCCTGGAAGGCTGGGTGACGCTGACGGCGCTCGCGCAGGCGACCAAGCGGCTGCGGCTGGGCACGCTGGTCAGCGGCATCCACTACCGGCACCCCGCGCTGCTGGCGAACATGGCCGCCACGCTCGACATCGTCTCCGGCGGACGGCTGGAGATCGGCGTCGGCGCCGGCTGGAACGAAGAGGAATCCGGCGCGTACGGCATGGAACTGGGCACGGTCAAGGAGCGCAGCGACCGGTTCGAGGAAGCCTGCGAAGTCCTCGTCGGGCTGCTGACGCAGGAGACCACCACGTTCCAGGGCGAGCACTACCAGCTGACGGACGCCCGCTGCGAGCCCAAGGGCGTGCAGCGGCCGCACCCGCCGATCTGCATCGGCGGCAGCGGTGAGAAGCGCACCCTGCGCACCACCGCGAAGTACGCCCAGCACTGGAACTTCGTCGGCGGCCCGCCCGAGGAGTTCGCCCGCAAGCGTGACGTCCTGCACCGCCACTGCGCGGACATCGGCCGCGACCCGGCCGAGATCACGCTGTCCTCGCACGTCCGCCTCGACCCGGACCTCGACTACGCGAAGGTCGCGGCCGAGGCGGCGGCGCTCGGGGAAGTGGGTCTCGACCTGGCGATTGTCTACCTGCCGCCGCCGCACACGCCGGCTGTGCTGGAGCCGCTGGCGAAGGCGCTCGAGCCGCTGCGCTGAGCCGCGCTGCGGCTGACCTGCTGGGCCTGGCAGGCGGCGCCTGCCCGCAGCATCAGACCCACGGCGCCTGACCTGCTGGGCCTGACCCGCGGCGCCCGACCCGCGGCGTCCGACCTGCTGCGTCAGGCGGGGGCGCCCAGCGCGGCGACGGCCGCGGCGATGCCCGCCCGGTCGTAGCCGGCGGTGGGCAGGGCTGCGCTGTGCGCGTGCCGGACGATCCCCTCGGCGTCGACGAGGACGCTGCCGGACCGCTGCAGCGCGCCGAAGACCGCCCGGCCCAGCCCGACCAGTTCGTGCGGCGTGCCGCGGCGGCCGGTGAGGACCGGGAACGGGATCGCGTGCTTCGCCCGCCAGGCGGCCGCCGTCGCCTGGTCCTCGGGGACGGCGATCAGGACGCGGACGCCGGCCGCCTCCAGCGTGGCGGCGTCGTCGGCGAGGTGGCGGACGTGCCGTCGGCAGACCGGGCAGGTCGTCGACCGCATGAAGTAGAGCAGGACCGCGTGGTGGTCGGGCAGGTGGACGGTCTGCCCGTCGGTGTCTTCCAGCACCAGCTGCGGTGCGGGCGATCCGGCTTCGAGCACGGTGATTCCTAATCAGTTCGGGGAGTGAGCCATCCGGCAGACTCCTGGTCGGTAGCTGGCTGGCAGGTGAGCACTCGTGGTTCGTGGACGTGTGAGTTCTGCTGAGAGACCGTGCCCCTGCTGGTTGGCTGGGAGAGTTGATCGCTGCTGGGATGTCGTGTCCCGCGTACCGGCGGGAGCGCTGTTTGGTTAGGTCGCTGATGGTTCTCCCGCCGGCTGCTCGAAGGCGTGACGGGGATGACCCGGCTGCACACGATGATCGGTGAGCTGGCCGGGGACGACGCTGACGCGCTCGGGGTACTGGTCGGGATCGAGACCGACCGAGGTCCCTGGGTCGCGGCGCTGGTCGCCGCCGGATACTCGGTGCTGGCGGTCAACCCGTTGCAGGCGGCCCGCTTCCGTGATCGGCTGGGAGTCTCGGGCGCCACAAGCGACGCCGGCGACGCGCACGTGCCGGCGGACATGGTGCGCACCCACGGCCACGAGTTGCGGCCGGTCGCCGGGGATTCCGCACGGGCCGAGGCCGTCAAGGTCGTGACCCGCACGCATAAAACCCTGATCTGGGAACGGACTCGCCACACTCAACGGTTGCGGGACGCGCTGCGGGACTACTTTCCCGCCGCCCTGGTCGCTTTCACCGACCTCGACGCCGCCGACACGCTGGAATTGCTGGCCAAGGCCCCCACCCCGGCTCAGGCCGCCCGGCTGACGACCGCCCAGATCAGCGGCGCGTTGAAGCGAGCGCGCCGCCGCGACATCGCCGGGAAAGCCGCGGCGATCCAGGCCGCGCTGCGCGCCGAGCACCTCACCCAGCCCGAGGTCGTGACCGCTGCCCACGCCGCCTCGGTTAGGGCACTGATCGCGGTCCTGACCGTCCTGGACTCCCAGGTCAAGACCTTGCAGGGGCAGGTCGAGGCCTATTTTGGGCAGCACCCGGCCGCTGAGATCATCGCGTCCCAGCCTGGTCTGGGACCGATCCTCGGCGCCCGGGTGCTCGCAGAATTCGGCGACGATCCCGACCGCTATGCCACCGCCAAGGCCCGCAAGAACTGCGCCGGGACTTCTCCGATCACCCGAGCTTCGGGAAAAAAGAAGGTCGCGCCGGCCCGGTTCGTCCACAACGACCGGCTCATCGACGCCCTGCTGACCCAGGCGTTCAGCGCACTCAGACGCTCGCCCGGCGCACGCGCCTACTACGACCGGCACCGAGCCCGCGGCGCCGGCCACAACGCCGCCCTGCGCCAGCTCGCCAACCGACTCGTCGGCATCCTGCACGGCTGCCTCAAAACCGGCACCCTCTACGACGAGACAACCGCCTGGTCGCATCACCCCAAAAACATCGCTGCTTGACATCTACGCTCCTGGGATGTCTTTCAGGGGGTGTGGAGCCGGGCGCGGACCGCGTTCCGGGCCCGGTGCAGGTGGGACTTCATCGCGGCGGTGCTCAGCCCGAGCGCGTCGGCGACCGTCCGGCCCGGCTGCCCGAGGACGTCCCGCATGACGAGCACGCGGCGCTGGACGTCCGGCAGCGGCCGGATGGCGTCGGCGACGCGCTCGGCTTCGAGCCGCCGGAGGACCTCGTCTTCGGCCGACGCGGCGAGGCTGGGCTCGGGGGTGTCCTCGAAAAGGCGCCGGGCCCGGCGGAGGCACTCGTTGCGGACGATCCGGAACATCCAGGAGGCCAGTGCCGCCGTGGCCCGGAGGGAGCCGATCTTGCGGTAGAGGACGAGGAGGGCTTCCTGTGCCGCGTCCTCGGCGTCCTGGGGTGACGCGCAGAGGTGGTCGGCGAAGCGGCGGACGTGGGGGTGGGCGCCGTGGATCACCGCCGTCAGTGATTCTGGGTCGCCGTCCTGTGCCGCTTTGACCAGGTGGTCGCTGATCCAGCCCATGGGTCTCTTTCCGGTTGACGTCGTCACACCTCATAAGAGGGTTTGGGCTCCCGGAAGGATTCAGGGGGTGAGTTCCGGTGGGGGACCGGCCTGGCTCGGCGGCGCTGACCTGGTTGTTTGTCGTCGGCAGGGGGTGTGGTCGGTGGCTTGGTCCGGGGGTGGGTTGCGGTTGGCTCCGGCCTGCCCCTTCTGGGCCCGCCGTGCCCAGCCCAGCCGTTCACGTCCCGAACCCGGCGCGCGGGGACGTTGCAAGCCGCCGAACAGGCGATGGCGCTGGCGAGCTTCCCGTCGCTGAGCGTGTCCGCGACCCCGTCGCTTCCGGCCTCCCGCACCCGCGTCGGACGTCGCCCGGCGCGCGACGTCTGTCCGGCCCCTCGTGTCGTGGCTTTTCCCGCGGGCTCCCGGCAATGCCGAACATCGAATTCCGGCGCTTAGTGATCAAAGAACATGGTCACTTATTTCTGTTACGAGCCGAAATTTGTTTCACTCGATCGTGTGATGCTGAAATTGGAGCTCCGGTGCTTGTTGGCGAAAAGTAATGGTGCCGGTAAGGTTCGCGCCGTGCAGAGCAACCCGAATGGTTGATTATCGCCACTCGCCTCGCGCAATTCCGGAGTAGAAAGAAAGCGTCTTGGACTTCGAAGCACTGGCCGGCGAGCTGCGGAGCCTGCGGGAAACCGTCGCCGGGGTGACCGATACCGTGCTCGCCGCCGTTGATGGTATTCCGATCATTGCCGATGCTGCCGATGACATCGACCCCGCCAAGGTCTCCGCGCTCGCCGCGGCTGATCTGGGGATCGCGCGGCAGGCCGCCGAAATCACCGGTAAGGGCACGCTGAACCAGACCGTCGTGTTCGGCAGTGAAGGCTACATGGCCGTCTACGCCATCGGGCGGCTCGCGCTGATGGTCGTGCTGGGGGACAAGGGCCTCAACGTCGGGCGGCTCCTTTTCGAAGCCCGGCCCGTCATCGAGCGGATCGGCTCGATCCTGGCCGCGTAGCACCGGCCGACCACCCGTCCACGGAAAGGATGCAGCACCATGATGAACATCGACACGGCACTCAAGGAAGCCATGTCCATCAGCGGCGCCGTCGGCGTCGCGCTGGTCGACTACGACAGCGGCATGTCGCTCGGCACCAGCGGGGGCGGCGACTGGCTCGACCTCGAAGTCGCGGCGGCCGGCAACACCGAGGTCGTGCGGTCGAAACTGCGGGTCATGTCCTCGCTGGCGCTCAACGACACCATCGAGGACATCCTGATCACGTTGCACCGCCAGTACCACCTGATCCGGCTGATGAACTCGGTGAGCTCCCGGAACTCGCTGTTCCTGTACCTGGTGCTGGACCGCGACCGGGCCAACCTGGCGCTGGCGCGGCACTACCTCAAACGCATCGAAGCGGATCTGCAGGTGTAGCCGGGGATGAGCGGAGGCGGCTCCCGCGCCGCACTCGTCATCGGCTCGGCTTTCGTGCACGACATCGGTTCCCTGTTCCCCGTGACGATGACCCTCGCCGGCGACGAGCTGGCATTCACCTTCGTGTCGTCCTGCCCGTCGCCCGACGCCGTCGAAGAATGGGTGCGGCGGCGGTCGGGCACCGTCGTGGCCGGGCGGGTGCCGCGCTTCTTCGTCGACGCCGGCGGGCGGCGGATCCGGGTCGAGCTCGCCGGGTCGCCGATCCGGGCCCTCGTCGTGCTCGCCGACGAGGTGACCGCGGCGCCGGCCGTCCCGCGGCTCGGCCGCTGGCAGGACCAGATGCCCTGCCGCGTGCGGGGAGCGATGGACGAGCTCGCGCGGATGCTTTCGCGCTGCCACCACCACGCCGGCGGTGCGGCGCCGCTGATCGACCTCGAACTGGCCTACCGGCCGGACCGCGAGTACGAGACGCGGCTGGCCGGCGCGCACGAACGGGTGCGGGCCTACATCGCGCCGGTCCGCCCGGTGCTGGCCATGCGCTGGCGCTCGGCGACGTCGGCGCAGCGCAAGGCGTTCCTCGCCGAGGTGCCCGACGGCACGCCGGCCCGCGGCTGGCTCCGGCGCCGCCGCACCACGCGGATCATGGGAATGGAGGTGGAAGTGTCGCCCTGACCGGGCTCAGGCCGGGGCCAGCAGCTGGTCGAGCACCCCGGCCTTGATGTCGGCGACCAGGACCTCGAGCTGCTCGACGCTCATCTCGATCTTCTGTCCGAAGTCGTCGGTGATGACGATCCGGCGCTCGGCCGGGGCGTCGTCGGCGACGTGCAGTTCCGGGCAGCCGCAGTTGCACTGCCCGCAGAACGTCGCGATGTGGCGCCAGGGTGCGTTCACGGCCGGTCTCCTCTTCGCCGTCGGGTGCCGACAGCCCAGTAGTCGGCCGGGAACCCGCCCCGGTTCCCGGATCAGCCGATCCGGTGACGGTGGCCCGCCGCGGCGCGGTGCGGCGGGCTGCCAGACTGCTCCGGTACGCCACGTCGTCGGATCGAGGGACTCGCATGAAGATCGCCCGGTTGTTCGGAGCCCTGGTGCTCGCGCTGTCCGGCGTGCTGCTGGTGGCCGGCCCCGCGTCGGCGCACACCGAGCTCAAGTCGAGCTCGCCCGCCGAAGGGGCCAGCTTGGCCGCGCCGCCGCGGAAGATCGAGCTCACCTTCGAGGAACCGGTCACCCTGCAGCCGGACCCGATCTCGATCACCGGCCCGGACGGCGCGAAGTGGAGCGTCGGCACCCCCTCGGTGGTCGACGCGGTGATCTCCGCCCCGGTCACCCCGTCCGGTCCGGCCGGTGCCTACACCCTCACCTACAAGGTCGTGTCCGGCGACGGCGACAAGGTCACCGCCGCCGTGCACTTCACCCTCACCGCGCCGGTCTCGTCCAGCGCGGCGGCGCCCACGTCGTCGTCGGCCGCACCGGCCGCCACCACCGAGTCCGCGGCACCGGCGCCGGCGAGCGATGTCGCCGCCGGCGTTCCGGCGTGGGTGTGGATCCTGGTCGCCGTCGTGGTCGTGCTGGCCGCGCTCGTCGTCGCGCTGCGCTTGCTGCGGCGGCCGCGGCCGTAGCGTCACCCGGAAGCGGCGCCGTAGTTCCGCAGGAACAGCGCTTCGGCCAGTGCCATCGCCGCGATCTCCTGCGGGGCCACGCTTTCGTTGGGCGCGTGGATGTTCGCCTGCGGCTCCTCGACGCCGACGAGCAGGATCTCGGCGTCGGGGTAGGTCTCGGCGAACACCGTGCACAGCGGGATCGAACCGCCCTGGCCGAGCCGGCTCACCGGACGGCCGTACGCGGTCTCCAAGGCCTCCTCCATCGCCTGGTGGGCGGGGCCGCCGGTCGCCGCGTGGAACGGCTCGCCGATCGCCTCCACCTCCACCGAGACGGCCACGCCCCACGGCGCCGCGGCCATCAGGTGCTCGCTCAGCGCGGCCGCCGCCTGGTACGGGTCGACACCCGGTGGGACACGCAGGTTCAGCCGCGCCCGGGCGCGCGGGGCCAGCGCCGCCGTGGAGCCGACGACCGGCGGGCAGTCGATGCCGAGCACCGTCAGCGCCGGGCGCGCCCACAGCGTGTCCGCGACCTCGCCGGTGCCGAGCAGGACGGCACCGGGGGACAGGCCCGCGTCCGCCCGGAACCGCGCCGCCGGGTACGGGGCGCCGGACCAGCGGCCGTCGCCGGGCACGCCGTGGATCGTGGTGTCGCCCGCCTCGTCGCGCAGGGTGCCGAGCACCGTCACCAGCGCGGCGAGCGCGTCCGGGGCGGGGCCGCCGAACATGCCGGAGTGCAGTTCGGCCGGCAGCGCGTCGACCTGGACGACGACGTTGACCAGGCCGCGCAGGCTGACCGTCACGGCGGGGTGCCCGACGGCGGCGTTCCCGGTGTCGCCCACCACGATGGCGTCGGCGCGCAGCTGCTCGGCGTGCGCGGGGACGAACGCCTCCAGGCCGCCGGTGCCCTGCTCCTCGGACCCCTCGACGACCACCTTGAGGTGCACCGGCACGTCGTCTCCGAGCGCCCGCAGCGCGGTGAGGTGCATCAGGATGCCGCCCTTGCAGTCGGCCGCGCCGCGCCCGTACCAGCGGCCGTCTGCTTCGGTCAGCCGGAACGGCGGTGTCCGCCACTGGTCGTCCGCCAGCGGCGGCTGGACGTCGTAGTGCGCGTACAGCAGCACGGTCGGGGCGTCTTCCCGGGGGCACCGCCGGGACCCGAGCACGGCCTGGCTGCCGTCCGGGGTCTCGGCGAGGTGGGTGGCGAACCCGGCTTCGGTGAACGCGTCGGCCACCCGGACCGCGGCGCGGTGGCATTCTTCGGGCGGGAACTGCCGCGGGTCCGCGACCGAGCGCAGCGCGACGAGTTCGGCCAGTTCTTCGCGGGCCCGCGGCATCAGTGCGTCGACCCGCTTCCGGAGGTCCACCGCGCTCACCGGGCCTTCTCGGGGCAGTGGGCCAGCAGCACGCGCAGCTGCGCGTGGCGCACGGCCTCCGGCGGAGGCATCCCGGGGCCGCCGGCACTGACGTTCGCCGCCCGGACGAGCGCGGCGTAGGGGTCGGCGCAGACCGCGGCGGCGTCCACCCGCGCCGGACGGTGGAGCAGGTACCCGGCCACGAGCAGGCCGCCCAGCACGAGGCCCACCAGCACGTAGACCGAGATCCGCTGCGTGCGGGTCGATCGTTCGTCCACAGTGGTCATGACGCGCTCACCTCCGGCTGCCGCCACGACGGTTTGCGCAGGCGGTGGAACAGGAACGGCACCAGCAGGCCGAGCCCGAGCGCGCCGCCCGCGACGATCCCGAGGTACACCCACGGGCTGCCCGCCCCGAACTGCGACGGCGGGACGAACCCCACGAGCAGCGCGGCCAGCGACGCGCAGAACCCGATGCCGCACAGGCCGAGCAGCATCGGCGCGCGAAACCCGCGCGGGTGGCCGGGGAACTTGCGCCGCAGCCGCACCGCCGCGACGAACATCAGCAGGTACATGATCAGGTACACCTGGGTGGTGATCACCGAGAAGATCCAGTACGCGCTCGACACGTCCGGGATGAACGCGTAGCAGAGCGCGATCAGCGTGGTGACGGCGCCTTGCGTGACGAGGATGTTCTGCTGCACGCCCCGGCCGTTGAGCCGCTGCAGGAACGGCGGCAGGTACCCCTCCTGCCGGGCGATCAGGAGCAGCCCCTTCGACGGGCCGGCCAGCCAGGTGAGCATCCCGCCGAGCGACGCCAGCACCAGCAGGACGCCGATCAGCGGCGTCAGCCACTGGATGCCGAAGCCCGCGAGGACCGTGTCGAAGGCCTGCATCACCCCGGCCGTCAGCGACAGCTGGTCGGCCGGGACGAGCCAGCTGATCGCCAGCGCGGGCAGGATGAAGATCAGCAGCACCAGCCCCATCGCCAGGAACATCGCGCGCGGGAACTCCTTGCCCGGCTTGCGCAGCGACGACACGTGCACCGCGTTCATCTCCATTCCGGAGTAGGACAGGAAGTTGTTCACGATCAGCACCAGGCTGGCCAGCCCGGCCCACGCGGGGAGCAGGTGGCTCGCCGACATCGGCGCCGCGGACGGGTTTCCCTTCCCCAGGAACACGATGCCGAGGACCACCAGCAGCGCGCCGGGCAGCAGCGTCCCGAGGACGAGCCCGCCGCCGGCCAGCCCGGCCACGCCCTTCGTGCCGCGCGAGGAGATCCAAACCCCCGACCAGTACGCGACGACGATCACCGCGGCCGTCCACCACCCGCTGGTCGCCAGGTCCGGGTCCACCACGTAGGCGAGCGTGCCGGCGACGTACCCGAGCAGGCTCGGGTAGTAGAAGATCGTCATCGCGAACTGGCACCAGACGGCCAGGAAGCCCATCGGCTTGGAGATCCCGAGCGCCACCCAGTTGTAGACCCCGCCGGGCCAGCCGGACGCCAGCTCGGCCGAAACCAGCGACGTCGGCAGCAGGAACACGACCGCCGGGACGACGTAGAGGAAGACGGCCGCCAGGCCGTACACGGCCATCGTCGGCGAAGGGCGCAGGCTCGCGACGGACCCGGTCGTCATCAGCGCGAGCGCGACCCAGGAGATCCACGCGGCGGCCGGTGGGCGGGTGTGCCTGCCCCCTTCGGCGGGTGGTGGTCCCGCGGGTTCCGGGGACCGGCTCGGTCTGTTGGTGGTGGTCATGGCAGTCGGCCTCCAGGGCTCGCCTCGACGGGTGCCTCATCGTGTTCCGGGTGACGGCCGGCCGGGTCACCCGCGGCGGGCGAGACCGGTTCCTCAGCCGAGGGCGGCGTCGAGGGTCACGGCGGCGTCGATCAGCGCCAGGTGCGTGAACGCCTGCGGGAAGTTGCCCAGCTGCTCGCCGGTCGGGGAGATCTCCTCGGCGTACAGCCCGACGTGGTTGGCGTAGGTGAGCATCTTCTCGAACGCCGTGCGGGCCTCCTCCAGCCTGCCGGCGCGGGCCAGCGCGTCGACGTAGGTGAAGCTGCACAAGGAAAACGTGCCTTCGGAGCCGGCCAGGCCGTCCGGGGACGCCGCCGGGTCGTAGCGGTAGACCAGGCTGTCGGTCACCAGGTCCGCCTGGATCGCGTCGAGCGTGGAAAGCCACAGCGGGTCCTGGGGCGGCAGGAAACCCGTGCGGGGCATGCGAAGCAGCGACGCGTCCAGTTCCTCGCCGGTGTCGTGCTGGACGAAGGCGTTGCGCGTCCGGTGCCAGCCGCGGGCGAGGAGCTGGCCGTGGATGCTGTCGCGCTGCCACGTCCAGTCCTCCACCGGCGCCGGCCGGCCGTGCGCGGCGGCCAGGCGGAGGCCGCGGTCGAACGCGACCCAGCTCATCAGGCGGCCGTAGGTGAACCGCTTGCGGCCGCCCCGGGTCTCCCAGATGCCTTCCTCGGGCTGGTCCCAGTGGTCGCCGAGCCAGTCGAGGGTCGCGCGCAGGGCCGTCCAGCCCTGGTGGGGGAGCTCGAACCCGGCGCGGTCGGCGGCGAAGACGCTGTCGAGGGCTTCGCCGTAGATGTCGAGCTGCAGCTGCCCGGCCGCGTCGTTGCCGATCCGGACCGGGCTCGAGCCGCGGTGGCCCGACCAGTGCGCGAGGCTCTCCTCCCGCAGGTCCGTCGTGCCGTCCACCCGGTACAGCACGGCGAGCGGCCCGCTCGGCCCGCCGCTGCCTTCGCGGATGCGGTCGCCGAGCCAGGTCCCGAACCGGGCCGCCTCCTCCGTGAACCCGAGTGACAGCAACGCCGACACCGAAAACGACGCGTCCCGGACCCACGTGTAGCGGTAGTCCCAGTTGCGCTCGCCGCCGAGCCGCTCGGGCAGCCCGAGGGTGGGCGCGGCGACCAGGCCGCCGGTCGGCGCGTAGGTCAGCAGCTTGAGCGTGATCGCCGAGCGCGCCACGATCTCCCGCCAGCGGCCGCGGTAGGTGGCGCGGGCCAGCCAGGCGCGCCACCAGTCCACAGTGGACCGCAAAAGCGCCTCGAACTCGGCGACGCGCATCTCCCGCGGCGGCTCGGCGGCGTCGGTCTCGAGCACGACCCCGCGGACCTGGCCGGCGGACAGGGTGAGGCTCAGGTGCACGTCACCGCCTTCGGCGCGCACCTCGGCCAGGTGCTCGTCGCCGGGCTCGCGGACCGCCTGCAGCGTCAGGGAAGTCTCGCGCGCGACGAACACGGCCCCGTTCGCGACGAGCATCGCCTGGTGCGGCCGTCGCCCGTAGTCGAACCGGGGCGCGACCACGAGGTCGAACGTCATCCGGCCGCGGACGCAGCGCACGAGCCGGGCGATCCGGTGCCGGGTCGTGGCCGTGCCCTCGCACGGCGGCATGAAGTCGACCACCTCGCCGAGGCCGTCCGGGCCGGCGAACCGGGTGATCAGCACCGCGGTGTCCGGGTGGTACATCTGCGAGCTCGCGCACGCGCCGGCCGGGCGGATCCGGAACCGGCCGCCGCGCTCGTCGTCGAGCAGGGCGCCGAAGACCGACGGCGAATCGAAGCGCGGGGCGCAGAACCAGTCGATCGACCCGTCGGTCGTCACCAGCGCGGCGGTCTGCAGGTCACCGATCAGCCCGTGCTCGGCGATCGTGGTCTCGGTCATCGTTCCTCCATGGGGGCACCGGGATCTCCTCGGTGCACCGTCGCCCGGGCCCGGCCGCGCTGCCTCATCCCCGCCGGGTGAGGTGGCCCGGCCGCCGCGCGGGCCACGGTGGGCGCCACCCGAGCAGGAAGGCGCGCCGATGATCGTGCTGCCACTGGCCCTCGCCCAGTTCGTCGCGAGCTACGCGGCCACCACCATGACGGTGGCCGTCAGCGCCATCGCCGCCGACCTCGGCACCACGGTGATCGGCGTGCAGACGGCGATCACGGTGTTCACCCTGACGATGGCGTCGCTCATGGTGCCCGGCAGCAAGCTGAGCGACCTGCTGGGCCGCAAGCGCTGCTTCCTGGCCGGGCTGGCCGTGTACGGCACCGGCGCGCTGCTGGCCTCGGCCACGCCCGGCCCGGGGCTGCTGATCGTCGGCTACTCGCTGCTCGAGGGAATCGGCTCGGCGCTGATGATCCCGCCGATCTACATCCTGGTCACCGTGACCAGCCGCGACCTCACGGGCCGCGCGCGGGCGTTCGGCGTGGTCAGCGGCGCGGGCGCGCTGGGCGCGGCCGCCGGGCCGCTCGTCGGCGGCCTGGTGACGACGTGGCTCGGCTGGCGCGCGTCCTTCCTCCTGCAGGTGGTCCTGGTCGGCGTGATCGTCCTGCTGGCGCTGCGGATCGTCGAACCGCCGTCCCCGCCACGCGAACGGCGGTTCGACGTCACCGGCGCGGTGCTGTCGGCGGCCGGGCTGTTCTGCGTCGTCTTCGGTGTCCTGCAGGCGGGCACCCAAGGCTGGCCGGCGTCACCGGTGTGGCTGTTCGCCGGGCTCGGCGCCGCGTTCCTGATCGTGTTCTTCGCGCACGTCCGGGCCAGGGAGCGGAGCGGCCGGGAGCCGCTCGTGCCGTCCGGGCTCTTCCGCGACCGCGGTACCGGGCTCGGCCTGCTGACCCAGCACGTGCAGTGGCTCGTCCTGCAGGGGTCGTTCTTCGTGGTGGCGGTGTTCCTGCAGCAGGTCCGCGGTTACGACGCCGTCGAAACCGGGCTGATGCTGACCCCGGCGACGATCGGCATCCTGGGCGCCTCGGCGGCCGCCGGGCGGCTGGCGCGCCGGCATTCGCAGCGTGGGCTGGTCCGGGCCGGCTTCCTCCTCACCGTCGCCGGCCTGGTCCTCGTGCTGCTGCTGGTCCGTGCCGATTCCGGCGTGGCGAGTGCGGTGCCCGGCCTGTTCCTGCTCGGCGCCGGTGTCGGGATCATGCTGACGGCCTCGGTGAACCTGGTGCAGTCCCGCTTCCCGGATGCCGCGCAGGGCGACATCTCGGGCGTGTCCCGCAGTGTGTCGAACCTCGGCTCGTCGGTGGGGACGGCGCTGGCCGGGTCCGTCCTGGCCGGCACGCCGCACCTCGGCGGGCGCTCCTTCGCGCTGGCTCTCACGACACTGGCCGTCGCCGCGCTGGCCGGGCTGGTCGCGGCCCTGCTGCTGCCGTCCGAGTGAGGTGTCCTTTGTGGACCGAACCGCCTGGACGATCACCCGCAGGACCACGCCGAGGACGACCAGGTCGGCGATCATCTGCAGGGTGACGAGCACCCGGGCGCCGGTGGCGATCGGGGTGATGTCGCCGAAGCCCACGGTGGTGAAGACGGTGACCGTGAAGTACAGGGCGTCGGTCCGGCTGAGCGTCGTGCCGAACGCGCCCGCGCCGTCCTGGGCGAGCACGTAGTAGCCGTCGGCGAACAACAGCAGGAACAGCGGGAGGATGAGGGCCAGCGCCTGGACGCCCTGCCAGGCCGGGAAGGGCGAGCGCAGGATCATCCGGACCTCGCCGACGACCAGCAGCACCACGACGGCGAGCCCGGCGGCGAAGAGGACGACCGTCCACGGTCGCAGGGGTTGGTCGACCGGGAGCAGGTAGTAGAGGCAGACCAGCGCGGTGACCGTGAGCAGCGGCCGGAGCACCGCGAGGTGGACGAAGCGCCGGGTCACCGTGCGAGAGCTTTCCGCTTGAGCGCCTGGTATTCCGCGTCGTCGATGACGCCCTCCTCCAGCAGCCGCCGCGCTTCGGCGATCTGCGCGGCGCCGGTGGTGCCGGACGCGGCTTCCCGCGCCCGGTGCCGCTCGACGAGGTGCCGGCCCTGGGTGACCAGGTAGAGCAGGATGCCGAGGAACGGCAGGAGGATGAGCAGCACCGTCCAGCCCGCCTTGCCCCAGCCGGAGACGTCGGTGCGGCGGAACAGGTCGCCGAAGGCCACGAACAGCAGCCAGAACCAGGCGATCCACAGGAAGAACACCAGCATGGTCCACATGAGGTTCAGGAAGGGGTACTCCGCGCTCGCCAGTGCCATGACATCTCCTCGTCCGGGATCGGGGGCCGGGCACGTTCGCACGTGCCCGGCCCACTCGACCGGATCCCGGAGGCGCCCGCCTCACCCGCGCCGGGTGGGGCGAGCGCGGTCGGCCGGCAAGGCGCCCCGGACTCACGGCCGGCGGCCGCCTCCGCCGCGAGCGGCTCGGCTGACCGCGCGCCATCCGGGAGCGGCTCGGCTGACCGCGTGCCATCCGGGAGCGGCTCGGCTGACCGCGTGCCATCCGGGAGCGGCTCGGCTGACCGCGTGCCATCCGGGAGCGGCTCGGCCGACCGCGCGCCATCCGGGAGCGGCTCGGCCGACCGCGCGCCATCCGCGAGGGCCTCGGCCGACCACGCGACACCCGCGAGCGTCTTGGCCGACTGCGCCACACCCGCGCGCCTCGGCCAACCACGCGCGACCCGCAACCGGCCGCGAACCGCCGCTCAGACCGTGAAGTCGGCGACCTCGGCGTCGAGCAGCCCGCGTTCCTGCGCGGTCGCCACGGCCTCGCGCCTGCTGCGGACGTCGAGCTTCGCGTAGATGCCGCGGACGTGGGTCTTGACCGTGTTCGGCGAGACCGTCAGGTCCTGGGCTATCTCGTCGATCGACCGTTGCGTGGGCAGCAGGCGCAGGACGCTGCGCTCGCGTTCGGTCAGCGGTGCCGGCATCGGCGGGGTGCGCAGCCGTTGCCGCACCGCCAGGATCTCGCCCGCGAACCGCTCGCCCGCGCCCAGGCCGCCCAGCCTGCTGGTCAGGAAGCCGATCAGCTCGGGCGGGGCGAACACGAACGGGAACCGGACGCCGGTCGGTTCCGCGGCGCGCAACGCCTCGTCCAGCAGCCGGGCCGCGCGCTCGGCCGCGCCGGCCGCCAGTGCGGCCTGCACCCCGAGCAGGGACACCTCGATCGCCGCCCACGCCGGCTCCATCGGTGTCTCGTCGTCCGAGAGTGACCGCAGCACCGAGGTCGCCGCGTGGTGGCGGCCGAGCCGCAGCTGGGTGCGGGCGCGCATCAGCAGCAGCTCACCCGAGCCGGCGAGGATCGGCAGGGCCCAGCGGACCGTCTCCCGCGCCTGGCCCGCCGCGCCCAGCCGCAGGGCGGCGCGCTGCTCCAGCACCGCGCACAAGGCCGCGTGACCGGCCGGGCAGGCGCGTCCGGTGCCGAGGCGGGTGCGGGCGCGGCGCATCCGCCGCAGTCCCGCGTGCCAGCTGCCGAGCTCGAACTCCGCGGCGCCCCGCAGTGTTTCGGCGAACAGCCGCAGCTCCCTGGCCGCCCGGGCCGGCGCGTCCCCGAGCAGCTGCCCGACCCGCTTCGCGTGCTTGAGGCAGTCGGCCGGCTCGCCGCGGAGCAGGGCCCCGTACGCCAGCAACGCCCCGGCCTGGGCGCCCTGGAGCGACCGCGGCGGGTCCTGGTGCGGCAGCCGGGCGCCGGCCCGGCGGGCCAGCGTCTCCATCGCCCGGTAGTCGCCGTCGTGGCAGGCCAGCTCGGCCAGCAGGGTCAGGCACTGGGCGACCGTGAAGTCCTGGTGGACCCGTTCGGCCGTGCCGAGGACCTGCAGCAGGGCTTCCCGGGCGGCCTCGCGCTCGTCGCGGGCGACGAGGACGCCGGCCCGGTGCAGGGTCGCGAGGCTGCCCAGCCCGGCGTCGGCGGCCAGCTCTTCGTCGACCTGCCCGGCCTGCCGGGCCGCCGGGGGGTGGTCGAGCCGGTCGAGCCAGGAGTACGTCAGCTGCCGCAGCACGGTCAGCTCCGCCGTCGGCCGCTCCGGCCACGCCGCCTCCGCACGGGCCAGCTGCAGGGCGGCCGCCGACGTCTCGGCGGCCTCCAGGCACAGCCCGGCCGAAACCAGCGCGGCCGGCGGGTCGACGGCGATCCGGCGGTCCGCCAGCAGGGACAGCGCCAGCCGCAGGACGTGGTGCTCACCCGCGAGGAACAGCGTCACGGCGTGCTCGCGCAGCAGCTCGCGGACCCGTTCGGGCCGGCCCGAACGGACGCTGTGCAGCAGCGCCGGCCCGGGCCGGTCGTGCTCGGCGAACCAGCGGGCCGCCTTCGCGTGCAGGGTCCGCGTCCGGTCCGGTGCCCGCCGCTGCAGCTCCGCGCGCAGGTAGGTGCGCAGCACCGGCAGCACCGCGTGCCGCGGCGGGGTGCCGCCGGAGTCGACAACCTGGGTGGCCGGCTCGCCGAGTTCGCGCAGCATGGCCTCGGCGTCCACCCGGCCGGACAGCTCCGGCGCCAGCCCGGCCGGGACCTCGTCGCAGATGCTGATCGTCCGCAGCAGTTCCCGCTGCGCCGGGGTGAGGGCGGCGAGCACCTCGTCGGTCAGGTAGCCGAGCACGGAGCTGTCACGGCCGGCGCAGAAGTCCCGCAGGCTGCCGTGCCGGGCCGCGGACGCCGCGGCGAGCCGCAGCCCGGCCGGCCAGCCCCCGGTCCGGGCGACCAGGTGGGCGACCTGGTCCCGCGGGATCGCCGAGCCCGCCGTGGCCAGCAGGGCGTCCGCCTCTTCGGCGGTGAACCGCAGCCGGGCGGCGCCGACTTCGACGAGCCGGTCCGCGAGCCGGGCCCGGCCCAGCGGCAGCGGGGGTTCCCGCCGGCTGGCGACCGCCAGGCACAGGCTCGCCGGCTGGTGGCGGACCAGCGCCCGCAACCCCTGCCACGGACCGGCGGAGGTGATTTCCTGCGCGTTGTCGAGGACGAGCACCACGGGTTCGGGCAGCGTGTCGAGCGCGTCGGCGACCTGGGCGAGGAAGGCGAGGTCGGTGCTCGGCGCGTCGGGGACCGCCAGCCGCCGCAGCGGGTTGCCGTCCGGGATCCGGCGGCAACGGCCGAGTGCTTCGAGGACCGCGCTCCAGAAGAGCCGGTCGTCGTTGTCGTCGGTGTCGGCCGACAGCCAGGCGACCGCGCCGCCGTCGCGGTGCCGCGCCCACTCGGCCAGGAGCAGCGTCTTGCCGAACCCGGCCGGGGCCCCGACGAAGACCAGGGCCGCTTCGCCCGCCGCGTCGAGGACGGCACGCAGCCGCGGCCGCGAGACGAAGTCCGCCGGCGGGCCGGGCACGGTGATCTTGGCCCTCGGTACCCGTCTTCGGGCCGGGACGTCGTGGCATTGCCGCATGTCCGTTCTCCTTCGTGATCGGTGCACAAGACAATCCCGGCGGATCCTGCCACGCAATTGCCCCGGCTCACCCGCTGCGGGCGAAGAGAACAACAGGGGCCGGCACAATCGTGGGCCGGGTGAAAAATCGTGGAGATTCTGCGGGGAAAGAACGATTCGCCGTTTCCCGGTTCAGCTGGCTCGGACCGGCCGAGGTCGTGGTCTTCGACGTGGTCCGGACCGGCCGGGTCGGGGCCGGTTCGGTGCTGCTCGGGCTGGCCGTCGCGCTGTCGGCGCTGAGCCCGGTGCCCGAGCTGCGGACCGGCGTCCGCGCCGGTGCGGACCTGGTCGCCCGGCTGGTCTTCCTGCCGGCCCGCGGCTGGTCGGCGGTCGTGCTGCTGCTCGACGCGGCGCTCGTCGCCCGCGCGTGGTTCTCCGCGGGCCGTCCCCGGCGGCGCCGGGACGCCCGGTGAGCCGGGCGGGCGTGGCCGCGGCGAATTACGTCTTCCGCGGCGGTGGCGCCATTCCGGAACGGGCCGCCGAAGGTGTCGAGGATTTCCGTGGTGTGCTCGTCGTGCCGGTGCCGCCGGATACGATAGTTTTCGGAACCGTTGCCCATCCCGGAAGCCTTCCGCGGATCCTGCGGCGCCTGGAAGCGCTCGGGATGCACGTGCAATCCGTGCACCGGGTCCGGGAACTGCCGTCATGACGCGGCGGCCGCCGTGACGTGCCCGGCCCGGATCGCCTGCCGCAGGGCCGCGTGGTCGCGTTCGTTCTGGTTGGCGCACGAGACGGCGAACTCCCGCACGGCCTCGGCGAACGCCGGGCCGGAACCGAGGTAGGCGGCGATGGCCAGGGCGTCCCCGGTGCGCGCGTGGGCTCGGGCCAGCGTCCACCCGCACAGCCGCGCGTGCGCACGCAGGACGTCCGGGGTCATCGCGGTGACGTCGCCGGCGGGCTGGTCGTCGCGCAGCCGCCGGACGTGGAAGTCGGCGGTCCGGCCGTCGAACTCCGTGGTGCGGGCCCAGCCGAGGAAGACGTCGCCGGTGGCCTGGATCAGCCGCTGGCCGGTGACCACCCGCCGGCCGGGGCCGCCCGGCACGCTCGCGCCGGTGTACTCCTGCAGCACCGACGGCCGCGCTTCCTTCAGCTGCAGCAGGAGCGGGTCACCGGTGCCCGTGCGGACGAGCAGCGCCACCCACGACCGTGTGCCCGCGTCACCCGGCCCGGTCACCGCGCGGGCCGCGTCGGCGAGCCGGTAGCGGTCCAGCAGCGCCTTCCGCGCGGGGCCGAGCGTGCGCCGGTACCGGGCGAGCACGGCGCCGAGCCGGTCGGTCAACGTCGCCGGGTCGCCGTCGCCGGCGAGGCGGCCCGCCGGGACGAGCGAAGGCGGCCGCGCCGCCAGCCGCAGGTGCCCGTCGCGGATTTCGGTGCGGCGCCGGGCGTCGTCGCCGCGCCGCGGCCCCAGCCGGTGGGCCGCGACCACCCGCAGCGTCCGGGCGTCGGGCGGGGCGAAGAAGATGTCGAGCGGCGTGCGCCGCGCGAAGTCGTGCATCGCCAGGCGGTAGGCCTCGACCACGGCGAGCACGGTGCGCCGGCGCGGGGCCGCCGCGTGGCCGTTCTCCCGGCCGGTGACCTCGAAGCTCGCGGCCAGCCGCTTGACGTCCCATTCCCACGGCGCGGGCAGGGTTTCGCCGAAGTCGGCGAAGTCGAACACCAGCCGTCGGCCCTGCGCGGGGAACAGCCCGAAGTTGGCGAGCTGCGCGTCGCCGCACGCCTGGACACCGAACCCGGTCCGCGGGGTCAGCGCGAGGTCGGCCGCCGCGGGGAGCGCGGCACCGCGGAAGTAGGCCAGCGGCGAGGTGGCCATCCGGCCGTAGCGCAGCGGCCGCAGTTCCGGGACGCGGTCGCGGTCCTGGCGGGCCAGCAGCGTCAGGGGATCGGCGCGCCGGAGCGGGCCGGGGAATTCGGCGTGGCCGTCCGGCGGGACGGCGGCGCGCGCGGCGCGGGCCCGGGCGATCCGCTCGTCGGGTGCCGCGGTCTCGTTTTCGGTGAGAGTCATGGGACGGATCGTCGGCCGCGGCGCGGGCCGGGGCGTCGCCCGCCGGGGGTGAAGCGGGGAGTCATCCACCACGGGTGACGACCGGCGGCGGCGCGGGCCGCAGGGTGTGGCCGTGGAGGTGCGGTGATGGCGAAGCGGACGCCGCGCGGCCGTCACCCCGGCGGGTGCGCCACGGGATCTCCCCGCCGGTCCGGCCCGGCGCCGCGCTCCGCCATCCCGTGCGGGCCGGCCCGGCCGCGCTCTCGGGGGAGCGCGCGTACCTCCCACGGGACCGCGGCGGCGCTCGGGGGCGCCGCCGCGGTCCTGCCCGCGCTCACCGCGGTTCGGGCTGCGGTGCCTCGCCGAAGGCCTCCCGCAGCCGGGCTTCCTCCACGTCGGACAGGTTCGTGCTCAGCAACGTGGCGCCCGTTTCCTTGAACGGCTCGACGACCCGGTCCAGCACGGTCTCCTCCGACATCACGAACAGCGCGGACGTCCCCGGCGTGACCTGGGACCGGACGGTGGCGACGAACTCCGTGTCGATCCCGACGTGGCTGAGCGATCCGGTCAGGGCGCCGATCGCCGCGCCGACGGCCATGCCCAGCAACGGCACCAGGAAGATCAGGCCGAACAGCAGACCCCAGAAGCCCCCGCCCAGCGCGCCGGCGCCGGTCAGGTTGCCGAGGTCCGTGGTCTTCGGCTTCTTCCGGCCTTCGGGCCAGGAAACGTATGCCGCATCGGCGATCGAGATCAGCTGCTGCTTCTGCAGCTGCCGCAGCAGATCCAGTGCGTTTTCGGCACCTTCGACGGTCGGGAACCGCCACACGGTCAACGTGGACACGACGTCCTCCTCGGTTCGGTGGATCGGTGGTCGAGCCGCACTGTTTCCCCGGTGCGGGCGGGCGGCATCGCCCACGCCGTGTGAGCCCGCGAGCGCCCCGGCCGATCTCACCTGGGGCGGGCGAGGCCCGGCGGACCGGCGACCGACCATGATCGCCCGGGTCCGCAGCCCACCCCGAGAAACGAGCGAGGAACGAGGAAGAGGATCATGACCGAACCCATGCAGCCCCGTGCCGGAGCGACCGGAGCCCGGGCCCCGCTCCCACCGGACCGGGCCGTCGCGCGGTCGCGGCGGGTCGGCTGGATCTGGTTCGCCGGGGCGATCACCGTCCTGGCCGGACTGTTCAACGTGGTCGAAGGCGCGGTCGCGCTGTTCGACCGGGACTACTACGTGATCGGCCCGTCCGGGCTGCTCGTCTTCTCCCTGGCCGGCTGGGGCTGGGTGCACCTGATCGTCGGCATCCTCGTCGTGCTGACGGGCATCGCGCTGTTCACCGGATCGACGTGGGCGCGGGTCGTCACCGTCGCGCTCGCCGGGTTCAACGCGCTCGCGCAGCTGGCTTTCCTGTCGGCGTACCCGTTCTGGGGCGTCATCGTGATCGCCCTCGACGTCCTGGTGATCTGGGCCGTCATCGTGCACGGCGACGAAGCCACCTACGAAATCTGGTGACCCCGGCGTCCCGGCCGGACGCGGCTGATCAGTAAGGTCGTGGCCTCCGCCCGGCGTCGACCGCGGATCCGGGGCGCATTCTCCCGACAGCCGAGAGGTTCACGTGCCCGATCGAACGACGCTGGAGTTCCGACCGGTCCCCGGGGCGAAGGTCGCGGTGCCGCGGCTGCCGGGCAGCTTCGTCCCCCGGCCCCGGCTGGCGGCGGTGCTGGACCGCGCCACCACCCGGCCCGTCACCGTGGTCCGGGCGCCGGCCGGGGCAGGCAAGACCACCGCGCTGGCCGGCTGGGCCGGCGACGGCCACGACGTCGCCTGGGTGTCCCTCGACGAGAACGACAACGACGAGTCCCGGTTGTGGGCGGCGATCCTCCGCGCGCTGCGCCGCTGTCCCGCGGTGCCCGGCGACCGTGGTCTGGACCGGCTCGGCCCACCGCCCGCCGGGCGGCGGCGGGCCTTCCTGGCCGATCTGGACGACGTGCTCGCCGGGCCCGCCCGCCCGGTGCGGCTGGTGCTCGACGACCTGCAGGAGATTTCCCACGCGGAACCACTGGCGGCCCTCGCGGCGCTGGCCCGCCACCTGCCCGCCGCCCTGCGGCTGGTGCTCGTCAGCCGGGTCGAGCCGCGGCTGCGGCTGGCCCGGCTGCACGTGGAAGACGTCCTGTCCCGGGTGGAGGCGGCCGAACTCCGGTTCACCGCCCGGGAAACGGCGAACCTGCTGCGCGCCACCGGAAGCGTGGTGAGCGACGACCGCGTCCGGGAGCTCACCGAACGCACCGGCGGCTGGGCCGCGGCACTGGGCTGGGCGGCCGTTTCGGTGCGCGACGCCGACGACGCGGACGCGCTCGTCGCCTCCGTCACCGGCGACGAGCGCGCCGTGGCGCGGTTCTTCGCCGACGAAGTGCTGGCGCGGCTGCCCACGGCGACGTCGGATCTGCTGCTGTGCCTCGGTGTCTGTGACGCCGTGAGCGCGACGCTCGCGGTCCGCCTGTCGGGACGCGCGGACGCCGGGGAACGCCTGGACGAGCTCGAGCGCGCGATGGGGCTCGTCACGCGCACCCCCGCCGACACCTACCGGCTGCCGCCGTTGCTGCGCGGCTTCCTGCGGGCCGAGCTGGCCCGGCAGGATCCGGGGCGGGTGCTGCGGCTGCACGGGATCGCCGCCCGCTGGTACGCCGGCGAAGGCCGGTTCGGGGAGGCGCTCCGGCACGCCGTGGCCGGCCGCGACCGGCAGCGCGTCCTCCTGCTGGCGCGCGAGCACGCCGTGCGCCAGGTGCTGGCCGGCGACGGCGAACCGGTGCGGATCGCGCTCACCTACCTCGGCGCCGCGGCGGTCGCCGCGAGCCCGCCGCTGCGGCTGGCCTCGGCGCTGGAGAACGTCCAGCGCGGCCTGCCCGCCGAAGCCGCCGCCGACCTCGGCGCCGCGGACCACGACCACGAGCTGTGGCCCCTCGCCGCCCGCCACCTGGCGCTGGTCACCGGGAAAACCCCGCCGGACAACGGCCTTCCGGTGACCCGGCCGTCCGGGTGCGACGCCTGGGTCACCCTCGACCGCGCGTGGCGGTCGCTGCGCCGCGGGGCCCGGCGGCACGCCGTCACCCAGGGGCAGGAGGCGCTGCGGCTGGCCCAGGGGGACCGGCTGGACCACCTCGTGCTCCACAGCAGGCTGGCACTGGCCGTGGCCACCGCCGTCGCCGGCGACCACCCGGCGATGCGGCGGGCCTGCACGGGCGCGCTCGCCGTCGCGCGACGGCACGGCTGGCGCCGGTCTCCCGGCGTGGCCGAGTGCCACCTGATGCTGGCCTACGACGACCTCATGCGCGCCGAGCCGGTCGCCGCCGCGCGCGAACTGGCCCAGGCGGCCGCGGCCGAAGTGCCCGGCGGCGCGCCGCTGCCGGCCGCGCTGCGCGGGTTCTTCGAGGGCATGGTGCGCTTCGACGACGGCGACCGGACGGCGGGCTCCCAGGCCATGCGCGCGGCCCGGCACCGGCTGGCCGGCCTGGCGCTGCCGCCCGAGCTTGTCGCGGTGTGCGGCGTCGCCGAGTACCACGCGGCCATCGCCCTCGCCGAGGGCGTGCACGCGGCGGAAGTGCTCGCGTGGATGCACGAGCGGCTGCCCGCCGGCGGCGAGCTGGCCCTCCTGCGGGTCCGCGCGCACCTGGCCGCGGACGAACCGGCGGCCGCCGAAGCGGTCCTGCGCGACACCGCCGCGGCGCCGACGTTGCTGCCGGCCACGCCGGTCGACCGGTGCCTGGCGGAGACGGCGCTGGCGCTGCGCTCCCACCGGCGGACCAAGGCGCTGCACGCGTTGGACCGCGCGCTCGCCCTCGCCCGGCCGAACGGGCTGGTGCGCCCGTTCGCGCTGGCCGAGCCGCAGGTCGGGCACCTGCTGATCGACCACTCCGGCGGGTTCGGTGCGCTGGACCGGTTCGCCCAGGCGGTCCGCGGCCGGCTCGTCCCGCACGCCTCGGCCACCAGCCTGACCGACCGCGAGCAGGTGGTGCTGGAACGCCTGCCGTCCCAGCGGTCCCTGGACGAGATCGCCTCGGACCTGACGGTTTCGGTCAACACGGTGAAGACGCACGTGCGGGCGATCTACGGCAAGCTGGGTGTGAACAACCGGCGTTCGGCCGTCGTGGTGGCCCGCCAGCACGGCTTGACCTGAGCGGTCATTCCCGGCGCGGGGCCGACAGCAGCGCCTCGGCCCAGCGGGCCCGCGGGTCGACGTCCACCAGCAGCGCCTTGGCCAGCAGGGTCGCCGGCACGGCGAGGACAGCGCCGAGCGGGCCCAGCAGCCAGGTCCAGAACACCAGCGCCAGCACGGTGACCAAAGTGGACAGACCGACCGAGCCGGCCACGAACCGCGGCTGCACGAGCGACTGCACCACGAAGTTCAGCGCGGCGTACACCACGAGCACGGCGAGCAGGTGCCGCCACCCGCCGTCCAGGAGCGCGATGACCGCGGGCGGGGCGACACCGATGACGAAGCCGACGTTCGGGATGTAGTTGGTGACAAAGGCGAGCAGGCCCCACAGCAGGGCGCCCGGCACGCCGAGCAGGGCGAGCGCGGTGGTGTCGAGGGCGGCCACGAGCCCGCCGAACACGGTCGTCACGACGAGGTACCGCCGGGTGCCCGTCGCAAAGCCGCGCAGCGCGGCGGAAATCCACGGCCGGTCCCGCCCGATCCGGCCGAGGCGCTGCCCGGCCCAGGCGGTTTCCGCGCTGAGGAAAAGGAGGAGGGCGAACAGGAAGGCCAGGTTCGTGACGAGGCCGCCGACACCGGCGAGCAGCGAACCGGCCAGCCCGACGAGCTTCCCGGTGTCGACCGACGCGAGCACGGCCCGCAGTTCGGCCTCCCCGACCCCGAACCGGCCGAGGACGGTGAGGCCGTCGCGGAGCAGTTCGTCGACGCGGCCGGTGTAGCGGGGCAGCAGGGCGGACAGCTGCGCGACGGAGACGACGAAGACGAGGAAGAACCCGACGAGGATGGCGTAGACGGTGACGACGAGCACGCCGACGGTCAGCCACCGCGGCAATCCCTTGCGCCGCAACCAGGACCGCACGGGATCGAGGGTGATGACGACGACGAGCGCGAGGAAGACGGGCCCGGCGAACCAGGCGACGGCCCGCACCCCACCGAGCACGACCACCGCGGCGGCGGCGCCCAGCAGCACGACGAGGGCGCGGGGGAGCGGGCCGCCGCCGGTCTCGTGACCGGGAGGCAACGGGATGGGGGTACCGCCGCTGCCGAACCGGTCGGCGAGGCCCCGGAAGGCGCGGCCCGCCCGCCGTTCCCGGGGCCGGCCCCGCCGGGGCTTGCGGAACCGGGCAGCGGGGACGTCGGTGAGAGTGGCACGCACCATGCAAACCTCCGAAGACCAGCGGCGGCGAGGTCACGATGCCGCGGTTCGGGTGTTTCGGCTTCACCTGGTGCGGGGGAAAGCGGTGCGGGCCGCCGACCGAGTGTCATGAACGAGTCGTTCATGACATCAGACGTCCTGAACGAGTCGTTCATGACAGCGGCGACTGCGACGCTGCACGTCGCCGGCCTCAGCCCGCCGCGAGCCTGCCGAAGAACTCCCGGACGTCGGCCACCAGCAGATCAGGCGCCTCCATCGCCGCGAAGTGGCCGCCGCGGGGGAACTCCGACCAGTGGACGATCGTGTGCTCGCGCTCCAGGGCACTGCGGATCGACACGTCCAGCGGGAACACCGCCACCCCCGTCGGCACCGGGGACCGCGAGCTCGCGCCCCACGCTCCGGCGTGTGCGGTTTCGTAGTAGCAGTTGGCCGATGACCCGCCGGTGCCGGTCAGCCAGTAGAGCATCACGTTGGTGAGCAGCAGGTCGCGGTCCACCGCGTCCTCCGGCAGCTCGGCCGCCGGGTCGGTCCACTCCTTGAACTTCTCCACGATCCACGCCAGCTGCGCCACCGGGGAATCGTGCAGGCCGTGCGCCAGTGTCTGCGGCCGGGTCGTCTGCAGCGCCACGTACCCGGCCCCCTCGGTCCGCAGGTACTCGAAGTGCTGCAGCCGTTCCTTCTCGGCTTCGGTCAGCTCGCCGTCCGGGGCGCCGAACGCGTAGAGCCCGTTCGCGTGGACGCCGACGACCTTGTCCGGGTTGAGCCTGCCCAGGCCCGGGCCGACCACCGCGCCCGTGTCGCCGCCCTGGACGCCGTAGCGGTCGTAGCCGAGCCGGTCCATCAGCTCGGCGAACGCGCGGGTGATCCGGCCGGTGTCCCAGCCCGCCTCGCGGGTCGGTCCGGAGAAGGCCGTGCCGGGGATCGAGGGGATCACCAGGTGGAACGTCTCGCTCAGCGGGCCGATCACGGTCAGGAACTCCACCACCGAGCCGGGCCAGCCGTGGATCAGCAGCAGCGGCAGGGCGTCCGGGCGGTGCGAGCGGACGTGCAGGAAGTGGATGTCCTGCCCGTCGATCTCGGTGACGAACTGGGGGTACCCGTTCAGCTGCCGCTCGTGGGCGCGCCAGTCGTAGCCGTCGCGCCAGTACGCGGCCAGCTCCTTGAGGTAGCTCACCGGCACGCCGCGGCTCCAGCCGGCGCCGGGCAGGTCCGCCGCCCAGCGGGTGCGGGCGAGGCGGTCGCGCAGGTCGTCCAGGTCGGCCTGCGGGACGTCGATGGTGAAGGGCCGGATTCCGCTGTTGTTCTGCATGTCTCCAACCCTAGGAGCCGGTTAGGTCAGGTTCGGTCCTAGGCGACGAGCAGAATGGAACCCATGTGGGAAACCTCGGCCCGGCTGCTGCGCCTGCTCTCGCTGCTGCAGACCCGGCGTGACTGGTCCGGCGCGGAACTGGCCGAACGCCTCGACATCACCCCGCGGACCGTGCGCCGCGACATCGAACGGCTGCGCGCGCTCGGCTATCCCGTGCTCGCCACCGCGGGCACCGCCGGCTACCGGCTGGGCGCCGGGGCGGACCTGCCGCCGCTGCTGCTCGACGACGACGAGGCCGTCGCCGTCGCGATGGGCCTGCGCACCGCGGCCGGCGGCTCGATCACCGGCATCGAGGAGACGTCGGTGCGCGCGCTGGCCAAGCTCGAACAGGTGCTGCCCTCGCGGCTGCGGCACCGGATCAACGCCCTGCGCTCGGCGACGGTGCCGCTGGCCAACACCGGCCCCACCGCCGACCCGGACACGCTCACCGCGATCGCCGCCGCCGTCCGCGACTCGGTGCGGCTGCGCTTCGGCTACCGCGCCCACGACGGCACCGAAACCGTCCGCACCACCGAACCGCACCGGCTGGTGCACACCGGACGCCGCTGGTACCTCGTCGGCTGGGACGTCGACCGGGCGGACTGGCGCACCTACCGCGTCGACCGCCTCGACCCCCGCACGCCCACCGGCCCCCGGTTCACCCCGCGCACCCCGCCCGACCCCGACATCGGCGGCTACACCTCCCGGGCGATCTCGACGGCGGCCTACCGCTACCAGGGCCGGTTCACCCTGCACGTCAGCGCGGAGACCGCGGCCGAGCGCATCAGCCCCACCACCGCGGCGCTGGAGCCGATCGACGAGCACCGCTGCACCCTGCGCGCCGGCTCGGACTCGCTCGACGAGCTGGCGATCTACGTCGCCGGCAAGGGGTTCGACTTCGAGGTCCACGAGCCGCCGGAGCTCGTCGACCACATCCGGGCGCTGGCGGCGCGGTTCGGCCGGGCGACCGGCTGAGCGGGGCACCGATTCCTTCCGGGCCCGCGCGGGGTCCAAGTCTCCGGAAGCACCGCGACGCCGGTGCCCGGAGGCGAGGAGACGCGAGTGCACACCAGGACTTCACCCCCACCGGTGGCCGCGGGACGGGCCCGGCGGAAATGGGTGCCGGCCATCACGGCGGTCGCGTCGCTGATGGTCGTCCTCGACGCGCTGGTCGTGGCGACCGCGCTGACGGCGATCAGGAGCGACCTCGGCGCGTCGGTCACCGAGCTCGAATGGACGGTCAACGCCTACGGCCTGAGCTTCGCCGTCCTGCTCCTGACGGCGGCGGCCGCCGGTGACCGCTGGGGACGGCGCCGGGTCTTCGCGGCCGGGGTGACGCTGTTCGCGGCGGCGTCGCTGGTCTGCGCGGTCGCCCCCGACGTCACGGTGCTGATCGCCGGCCGGGTGCTGCAGGGGGCCGGCGCCGCGTTCGTCATGCCGCTCGCGCTCGCCCTGCTCGGGGCCGCGTACCCGCCGGAACTCCGCGCCAAGGCCCTCGGGGTCTTCGCGGGCGTCAGCGGGATCGCGGTGCCGCTCGGGCCGCTGCTCGGCGGCGCGGTCGTGGAGGGCGTCTCGTGGCCGTGGATCTTCTGGATCAACGTCCCGATCGGGGCGGCGCTGGCGTACTTCGCGCTGACCCGGATCGAGGAGAGCCACGGCCCGGACCCGGCCCTCGACGTCCCGGGCCTGCTGCTGGCCGGCGCCGGCTCGTTCGGCGTGGTGTGGGGCCTGGCCCAGGCCGGTGCGGCGGGCTGGGCCGATGTGGCGACGCTGGCGCCGCTCGGGGCGGGCCTGGTGGCGCTCGGCGCGTTCGTGGTGTGGCAGGGGCGGGCGGCCCACCCGATGCTGCCGCTGCACCTGTTCCGCTCCCGGCGGTTCGCCGCCGGCAACGCCGTCATCTTCTGCCACTGGGCGTCGGCGCTGGGCGCGGTGTTCTTCATGGCGCAGTTCCTGCAGGAGGGCCTCGGGTACGGGCCTTTGGCGGCCGGGCTCGGGCTGGCACCGTGGGGACTGACGACGACGTTCGTCCCCCAGCTGGCGGGCCGGCTGGTCGGCCGCTTCGGCGAACGGCCGTTCATCGTGGCCGGGCTGGGGCTGCACGGCCTGGCCATGCTCTGGCTCGCGCTCGTGGCCGGGCCCGGGATCGGCTACTGGGTGATCGCCGTGCCGCTCGTGCTGTCCGGGACGGGGATCGCGATGTGCCTGCCGGCGGCGCAGAGCGCGGTGCTGACGTCGGTCGCGCCGCGGTTCCTCGGCAAGGCGTCCGGCGCCTTCAGCGCGATGCGGCAGCTCGGCGGGGCGTTCGGCGTCGCGGTCCTGGTCACCGGGTTCTCCCTGGCCGGCGGCTACGGGTCGAGCGCGGAGTTCTCGGCCGGGTTCGGCGCCGCCGCGGTGGTCAGTGCCGTCCTCGCCGGGGTGGGCGCGCTGGCCGGTTCCCTGATTCCCCGGCGGTCCGAAGGAGCAATGTGATGTCGAAGGCCGATCTGCTGCGCGAACTGCACCACGGGAAGCTGCTGGTGCTGCCGAACGCGTGGGACGAGGAGAGTGCCTCCCTGGTCGTCGAGGCCGGGTTCCCGGTGGTGGCGACGTCGAGTGCCGCGGTGGCCGGCGCGCTGGGGCACGAGGACGGCGAGCGGGCGCCGTGGCGGGCGATGTTCGCCGCGGCGGCGCGGATCGCCCGTGCGGTGCCGGTCCCGGTGACGGTGGACGCCGAAGCCGGCTACGGCCTGGAGCCGGACCAGCTCGTGGCCGAGCTGCTCGCCGCCGGGGCGGCGGGGTGCAACCTGGAGGACACCGACCACCGGGCCGGGGGACTGGTGCCCGCGGAGGCTCAGGCGGAGCGCCTGGCCGGAGTCCGCGCGGCCGCGGGCGAAGCGTTGGTCGTCAACGCGCGGATCGACACCTTCCTGCCCGCCGGCGGGCTTTCGGAGGAGGAGCGGACGGACGAGACGATCCGGCGTGGCCGGCTCTACCGCGCGGCGGGCGCGGACTGCGTGTACCCGATCGGGATGGCGAGCGCGGCCGAGCTCGGGAAGGTGGTCGCCGGCGTGGGCGGGCCGGTCAACGGGAACACGAGCGCGGAGCTGGATCTGGACACCCTGGCGTCGCTGGGGGTCGCCAGGGTGTCCTTCGGCCCGAGGTTCTACCGGGCGGGCTTGGCGGCGATGCGCGAGGGGCTCGAGGAGTTGCGCCGCGCGGCGGGGATGGCGGTGCCGGGTGCCGGCCGTTGAGGTGCTGCTCGCCGCCGCGCTCGACCACGCCGTCGCGGCGGCGGCCGGGGTCGGGCTCGCCGATCTCGGCCGCCCTTCGGCCTGCGACGGCTGGACCGTCGCCGACGCGCTCGACCACCTCACGCGGTCCCTCCGCTGCGTTGCCACGTCGCTCGCTTCCGGTGCCGTCCCGCCTGTTCCGTCGCCGCGGGCCGGGCCGGTCACCGCCCGGAGCCTGCGGGGCGACCTCGGCCGGGCCGCGGCCGCGCTCGCGGCCGCCGTGACCGAGCTCCGGGGCCGGCGCGCGGTCGCCGTCGACGGGCTGCCGCTGCCGTGTCACCGGCTGATCGTCGTGGGCGCGCTCGAAGCCGCCGTCCACGGCTGGGACGCGAACCGGGCCCGGCCGCTGCCCGACGACCTCGCCGCCCGGTTGCTCGCCGAACTGCCGTCGGTGCTCGACGGCGGTACCCGCCGGGGCCTGTTCGCCGAGCCCGTCACCCTGCCGCCGGGTCACCCGCCCGGCGTCCGCCTGCTCGCCGCACTCGGGCGGGATGATCGACGATGTCCATGACGAACGAGGAGCGTGTGGTGTCTTCCGAGGAGCTGCTGCGGGACGAGTTCGGCTCGCTGCGCCCGGCGCTGGTCGCGCACTGCTACCGGATGACCGGGTCCTATCAGGACGCCGAAGACGTCGTCCAGGAGACCTACCTCAAGGCCGCACGGGGCGTGGACGCCTTCGAGGGCCGGTCGTCGCTCAAGACGTGGCTCTACCGGATCGCGACCAACACCTGCCTCACCGAGCTGAACCACCGGAGCCGTCGGGTGCTGCCGTCCGGGCTCGGGGCGCCGTCGGACGATCCCGGGGCGCGGGTCTTCGCCGACGACTCCGTCGCGTGGCTGGGCCCGCTGCCCGACGCCGTGCTCGGCGACCCGGGCGAGGTCGTCGTGCGGCGCGAGTCCGTCCGGCTCGCGCTGGTCGCCGCGCTGCAGCACCTGCCGCCCCGGCAGCGCGCGGCTTTCCTGCTGCGCGAAGTGCTTTCGTGGTCGGCCGCCGAGATCGCGGACGTCCTCGGCATCAGCGTGCCCGCGGTGAAGAGCCTCCTGCAGCGGGCGCGCGTCCGGCTCGACGAGCTGGACCCGGACGCCCGGCTGCCGGAGCCGGCCGAGCACGCGCTGCTCGACCGCTACATCGCCGCGTTCGAGGCCGAGGACACCGCGGCGCTGCGGGCCGTCATCCAGGACGACTTCAGCCTCGAAGCCGTGCCGCACCCGGTGTGGTTCCGTGGCGTGGGCGTGTGCCTGCCGTTCATGGAACGCGCGTTCGCCGCGCGGGGCGGCCCCGTGCGGCTGCTGCCCACCCGCGCGAACGGCCAGCCCGCCGCGGGCAGCTACCAGCACGGGCGGGCCGAAGGGCTGTGGGTGTTCACGATCACCGGCGGCCGGTTCTCCCGGGCGGTCAAGTTCCACGACCCGCGGCTGGTGACGGCGGCGGGGCTGCCCGCCCGGCTCTAGTGGGCGAGCAGCTTCACGCCGACGACGGCGAGGGCGATCGCCAGCTCGACGACGAAGAGCAGCAGCTTGACCGGCCACCGGACGGCGGTCCGCCGCGTCGCGAGCAGCGCCAGCGCGGCGATGGTGAGCACCAGCGACAGGGCGGCGAGCCACAACGCGGTCTTCAGCGGCAGCCAGCCGAGCGCGGCGGCGCCGACGCTGAGGACGGGCAGCAGCGCGGTCTCCAGGACGTGGCCGGCCGCGGCGACGATGTGGCGGAGGTCGTCGCCGCACGGGAAGCGGCCGTGCGTGATGCGGTGCGCGCTGACGTCGGCGAACCCGCCGGCCAGGCAGAGCGCGCCCATCGCGGCCCCGATGTCGGTGACGGCTTCGCCCGCGGACGTCTCGGCGGCGTAGCTGAGCAGGAGGACCACGGTCGAGAGGCCCACCAGCGTCGCGTACACGCGTTCCCGCAGGGCGGACACGGGTGCGGTCATGCCCGAACCTTAGACGTGCTTGCGCTCCCGGACCCGGCGGACCACGAACAGGCCGACGGCCACGGCGATCAGGGCGAACACGACGTACTGGAAGATCGACGCATACCGTTCGACGACCGGCCAGTTTTCGCCGAGCAGGTAGCCGGCGACGACGAACACGGTGTTCCAGATGAGACTGCCGGCGGTGGTGTAGAGCAGGAACCGCCCGAACGGCATGCGTTCCACGCCGGCGGGCACGGAGATGAAGCTGCGGAAGAGGGGGACCATCCGGCCGAAGAAGACCGCTTTGCCGCCGTGCCGGGCGAACCACGCGGCGGTCTTGTCGAAGTCGTCGGTCTTGACGAGCGGGATCCGCCCCACGAGCCGGCGCATGCGGTCGTGCCCGAGCCGCAGCCCGACCAGGTAGACGACCACGGCACCGGCCACGGAGCCGAGGGTGGTCCAGAAGAGGGCACCCGCGAGCGAGAACGCGCCCCGCCCGGCGGCGAACCCGGCGAGCGGGAGGACGAGTTCACTGGGCAGCGGCGGGAAGAGGTTGTCCAGCCCGACGACCAGTGCGGCGCCCGGACCACCGAGCGATTCCATGAGCCCGACGGCCCACCCGGCCACCCCGGTCAGCTCCCCGGCGGCGGTGGGGGCGGGGGACACGCTCATGGAGGCTCCTGGAGTGGGGGATCGGGGCGGGCCGGTTGCGGTGGGTGGTCTGCCGCGGCTGGTCGTGGGTGGTAAGGCGCGTTGGAACGCGCCTTACCACCCACGAGGGCCTCAGCCGGCGCAGGCCTTGGTCAGCGCGGCCACCTGGTCGGCCTTCTTCTGGACCCAGTCCGCCGGCCGCTGCACCAGGTCGTCGACCGTGGTTTCGCGCATCGTCTTGGCCAGGCCGTTGATCGCGTCGGCCGCCGTCGTGTTCGCGGCCTTGGCCGCCAGGCCGGTCAGCTCGTCCGCCGACGCGTGGGCCTTGTCGGCCGCCGCCTGGGGGTTGGTCAGGTCCAGGTTGGCCGTGGCGATGCGGACCGCGTCCGCGCAGACCGCGGCCGTCGAAGCCGCGTTGCTCACCTGGCCTGCCGTTTCCGCGGCCACGCCGCAGCCGGTGAGGGTCAGCAGGAGGCCTCCCGCGAGAACCGTGGTGACGAGGCGCATGGTCATTCCTTCCGAGAGAGAGCCGGGGGACGGGTACGGATCAGGCTGGCGGCGACCGCCGTCGCGAGGATCGCGGCGACCACGCCCAGTGACAGCGGCGTCGGGATCTTCCAGACGTCCAGGAGCAGCATCTTCACGCCGACCCAGACCAGCACCAGCGCCAAGCCGACCTTCAGGTAGACGAACCGGTGCATCACGTCGGCGAGCAGGAAGTACATCGCCCGCAGGCCGAGCACCGCGAAGGCGTTCGACGTGAAGACCAGGAACGGTTCCTGGGTGACCGCGAAGATCGCCGGGATCGAGTCGACCGCGAAGACGACGTCGGTGACCTCGATCAGCACCAGGACGGCCAGCAGCGGCGTCGCCACCCAGCGGCCGGCCTGCCGCACCAGGAACTTGCCGCCGTGGTCGCCGTCGGTGGACGGGACGATCCGGCGGAACAGCCGCAGCACGCGGTTCTGCTCGTAGTCGACCGTCTCGTCCCGGTGCATCGCCATCCGGATGCCGGTGAAGACGAGGAACGCACCGAAGACGTAGAGGATCCAGGAGAAACTCGCGATCAGCACCGAGCCCGCGGCGATGAACACCGCGCGGAACACCAGGGCGCCGAGCACGCCGTAGAACAGGATGCGGTGCTGGTACTCGCGGGGGACGGCGAAGTAGCCGAAGATGATCGCGAACACGAAGACGTTGTCGACCGCGAGGGACTTTTCGATGACGTAGCCGGCGAAGTACTGGCCCGCGAACTCCGCGCCCCAGGCCCACCAGACCACGGCACCGAAGGCGAGCCCCAGCACCACCCAGGCGCCCGACCACGCGAGCGCCGACCGGACGCCGACGACGGGTGTGCGGCGGTGGGCCAGCAGGTCGACCGCGAGCATGGCCAGGATGACGCCGAGCACGGCGGCCCAGGCCCAGATCGGGACGGTCACGAGACACTCCTCCGGTTCGGTGACGAACCGAAGGTCTCCCCGGTCACCCGAAGGTGACGCCGGCACCGGGCTGCGCAGGCAGCCGGATTGACGATGCCGGACCGGGCGGGTACTCCCCTCCGTGTCACCAGAATGACGAACTGGACTTCGTCTGTCAAGTTCGGACGGTTAATGTGACGGGTATGGCTTCGTGGACGTTCCTCAGCAACCACGCGCACGTCCTGCTGTGCGTGGCCGCGGATCCCGACCGGACGCTGCACGACATCGCCGAGCGGGTCGGGATCACCGAGCGCGGCGTGCAGCTCATCCTCGCCGACCTGATCGCCGAGGGCTACTTGGAACGCGAGCGCATCGGCCGGCGCAACCACTACAAGATCCACCCGGAAGGACGGCTGCGTCACCCGTTGGAGGCACACCATCGGGTGGCCGATCTCGTTGCGGCACTGGGGGTTGAACCCGCGACACCGGCGTGATGGCGCGGCCGACGACCGCCGGCGTGACTGCACCACCGCCCACCGCAACTCCCGTGATCACCACCCACCCAGGCCTTCGGCGAGTTCGTCGAGCTCGTCCCGGCCGAGCCCGGGCAGGGTGAGACCGCCGGCGTCGGCCGTGGGCAGGGCTGCCACCGCCGCCGCCCAGCCGTCGGCCAGTTCGTGTGCTTCCTCGTCCGTCAGGCAGTTTCCCGCCCAGCTCCAGTGGGCGACGAGCCGGAGCCCGCGTGGGCCGTCCTCGAGGGCTGCGTTCACCGTGAGCACCGCCGGTACCGCCATCTCCGGGCCGGTCTCCGGCACCGGGGACGGTTCCGGTGCGACCGCCCAGTCGGCCGGGGTTCCGGCCGGGTAGCGGCCGAGGTAGTTGAACGCGATTTCGGGATCCGCGCCGGGCAGGTCGACGCTCTCCGGGGGCAGGAAGCGCAGCAGGCCGTAGCCCCACCGGTCGGCCGGTGCGGCCCGCAGCTGCTCCTGCGTCCGGCGCAGCACGTCGTGGACCGCGCGGGGGTCGGTCCACGGCCGGGTGCCGCCCGCCTGTCCCGGGTCGAGCCGGACCGGGTACACGCTGGTGAACCAGCCGACCGTGCGGGTCAGGTCGAAGTCGTCGCGGCCGTGGCCTTCGAGCGTCACCGCCAGCGCGCTGCCCTGGTCGCCCCGGCGCCGCCGGTACCCCGCGGCCGACAGGGCGAGCGCCGCGAGCAGGCGCTCCAGGATGCCCGGCGTGCCGGCCGCGAACGCCGGAGCGGGCAGGTCCAGCCGCAGCCGGTGCAGGGTCGCGGCGGTGTCCCGCGCCGGGTCCAGTGGCCGCCCGAGCCACGGGCGGACGTCCCGCGTCACCTCGGCCCAGCGCTCGCGGCCGGCCGTCGCCTCGGGCAGGCGTGCGGTCAGGAGCCGGGCCCACTGCCGCACGGACGTGCCCACCGGCTCCAGGACCGGGACCGCCGCCGCGCGCACGGCCGTCCACGCCGTGGCCAGGTCCTCCAGCAGGATGCGCCACGAGACGCCGTCGACGGCGAGGTGGTGCACCACCAGCAGGAGGCGGCCGCGCTCGGCGGGCCCGGCGTCGAACCAGACCGCGCGGACCAGCTCGCCCGCCGCCGGGTCCAGCTCCGCCTGGGCGGCGAGCCCGCGCCGGGCCAGCTCGGCCTGCCGGGCCTCCGTTCCCAGCCCCGTGACGTCCACAGTGGACACCCGCAGGGCCACCGTGCCCGGCGGCCGGACGGCCAGGCCGTCGCCGGTGGCGACGAGCCGGAGCGCGTCGTGGTGGTCGAGCAGCGCGGCCAGCACGGCGTCCAGTTCCGCCGGCCCGAGCCCGGCGGGGGTCTGCACGAGCATCGACTGGTTGAACCCGGCGGCCGACGCGCCCTGGCGGCGCAGCCAGGCCGCCATCGGGGTGTCCTCGACGGGCCCGACCGGCTCGATGTCCGCCACGGTCCCGCCGCGCACCGGCTCGGCGGCATCGGCCATCTTCGCCGCGGTCCCGCCGAGCAGGACGTCACGCGGGTGCAGCGTCCACCCCGCCGTGCGGGCCCGGCTCACCACCTGGAGGGCGATGATGCTGTCGCCGCCCAGGTCGAAGAAGCTGTCGTCGACACCGACCGACGCCAGCCCGAGCACGTCGGCCAGCACGGCGCAGAACACCCGCTCCGCCTCCGTGCGGGGCTCGGCGGAACCGCTCTCGAACCGCGGGGCGGGCAACGCGGCCCGGTCGAGTTTCCCGTGCGGCGTCCGGGGAAACTCCGTCAGCCGGAGCACCGCCGCGGGCACCAGGTGCTCGGGCAGGCGCCCGCGCAGGTACTCGCGCAGCGGGGCGTCGTCCCCGACGTAGTAGGCCACCAGCTGCCGCCGTCCCGGCCGGTCCTCGCGGACGAGCACCGCGGCCTGCCGGACCGCCGGGTGGCCGGCGAGGACCGCCTCGACCTCGCCGGGCTCGACCCGGAAGCCGCGGAGCTTCACCTGGTCGTCGGCGCGGCCGAGGTAAGCGAGCGTGCCTTCGGCCGTCCACGCGGCGAGGTCGCCGCTGCGGTAGAGCCGCGCGCCGTCCGGGGCGGCGACGAACCGCGCCGCGGTCAGCGCGGGACGGTCCAGGTAGCCGCGGGACACCTGGGCGCCGCCGAGGTACAGCTCACCGGGCACCCCGGGCGGGACCGGCCGCAGCCACTCGTCGAGCACGTGGACCGTCGCGTTGTCCAGCGGCCGCCCGATGGTCAGCCCGCTGCCGGTGGCCAGTGGCTCGGTGATCGTGACCGAGACGGTGGTTTCGGTCGGCCCGTAGGCGTTGACCATCCGGCGGCCCGGCGCCCAGCGGTCGACCAGCCGCGGCGGGCACTCCTCGCCGGCGGTCATGACCGTAATCCCCTCGGGCAGCCCGCCGGGCGGCAGGGTCGCCAGTACCGTGGGCGGCAGGGCGACGAAGTTCGCGCCCGTCCCGGCCACCAGCCGCGCCAGCGGCTCGCCGGGGACGCGCTGCTCCGCCGGCACCGGCACCAGCACCGCGCCCGCGAGCAGCGCCACGAGGATTTCGCCCGAAGCGGCGTCGAACCCGAGCGGCGCGAACTGCAGAAGACGGGTGCCGCGGTCGATCCCGAACCGTCCGATGTGGTCGGCGACCAGCGCCACGATGTTGCGGTGCTCGACGACGACGCCCTTGGGCGTCCCGGTCGAACCCGACGTGAAGATGACGTAGGCCGCGTTGTCCGGCCGCAGCGGCACTTCCGGCGCCGTCGCGGGCCCCTCGCTCACGAAGCCGTCCACGAGGTCGCCCGGGGTGAGCACCACCGTGGGCCGCGCGGTCGCCAGCAGGTGGGCGATCCGCTCGGCCGGGTAGGCGGGGTCGACGGTCAAGTAGGCGGCCCCGGACTTGAGCACCGCCAGCAGCGCCACGATCAGCTCGATCGACGGCGGCAGCTGCAGCGCGACGATCCGGTCCGGGCCCGCGCCCTTCCCGACCAGCACGTGGGCCAGCCGGTTCGCGCGCTCGTCGAGCTCGCGGTAGGAGAGCTCGGTGCCGTCGAAGAGTACCGCGGTGTCCTCGCCACGCTCGGCCGCCGTGGCCGCGAACCACGCGGGCACGGTGGTGGCCGGTAGCCGGCGGCGGGGGCCGTGGGACGCGGCGAGGACGAGGTCGCGTTCGGCGGGGGTGAGCACGTCGATCCCGCCCGCCACCGCGTCCGGGGCGGCCACCGCGGCGGCGAGGACCCGGACGAGCCGGGCGGCCAGGGCCTCCGCGGTGGTGCGGTCGAAGAGGTCGGTGGCGAATTCGAGGTACCCCCGCATGCCCTCGCCGCGACGCGGGGTGAGGGCGAACGACAGGTCGAACTTCGCCGTCCCGGTGCCGGCCGGGACGATCTCGGCGGTCAGGCCGGGCAGGTCCAGCCGCGGTTCGGCCGTGGTCTGGAACGCCAGCAGCACCCCGAACGGCCGCCGCCCGTTCGTCACCCGTGCGAACGGGACGTCCTGGTGGGCCAGCGCGGCGACGTCGGTTTCGCGCACCCGGCCGAGCAGCTCGCGGAAGGTCGGCCGCCCCGACAGGTCCACCCGCAGCACCAGCGTGTTGGCGAACAGGCCGATCAGGTCGTCGAGAGCGGTGTCGCCGCGGCCGGCCACGGGCGTGCCGATCGCGATGTCCGAGCCCGCCCCCAGCTTGCCGAGCAGCGTGACCAGTGCCGCGTGCACCACCATGAACTCGGTCACCCCGGCGGCCGCCGCGAGGTCCGCGATCCCGCGGTGCAGGCGAGCGTCGACGGCGAATTCGACGACGTCGCCGCGGTGCGACGGGGTGGCCGGACGCGGCCGGTCGGTGGGCAGCGGCGGCTGTTCTTCGGGCAGGCCGTCGAGGGCCCGCCGCCAGAACTCCACCTGCTCGTCGTCCGGCCGTTCCCGCTGCGCCAGCACGTGATCCGCGTACTGCAGGGGCAGCGGTGCCCAGTCCGGCGCCTGCCCCCGCGCCCGGGCCGCGTAGGCCCGCGAGAGGTCACGGGCCAGCGGGTCCAGCGACCAGCCGTCGGCGGCGATGTGGTGCACGACAACGGAAAGCACGTGCTCGTGCTCGCCGAGGGCGAACAGGTGGGCGCGCAGGGGAAGGTCCTCGGCGAGGTCGAACGGCTCGCGTGCGTGGGCCGCGACGGCGGCGTCGAGCGTCTCGGCGGTCACCTCGGTGACCGGCAGTTCGGGCGAAACCCGGTCGCGGATCACCTGGTGGGCCACGCCGCCGGTGTCGGCGACCACCGTCCGCAGGCTTTCGTGGCGGGCGACGACGTCCGCGAGCGCCGCGCCCAGGGCTTCGCGGTCGAGCGGACCGGAAAGCCGTACGGCGGCCGGGATGTTGTACCGGGGAGACGGCCCGGAAAGCCGCTGCTCGACCCAGATCCGCTCCTGGGCGGGGGAAAGCGGCAGGCGGTCCGGACGCGGCGGCCGGGCCGCGCTCGCGTGGGGGGACGCCGCGGCCGCCCGTTCGATCGCCGGCAGCAGCCTCGCCACCGTCGGCTCTTCGAACACCGCCCGGACGCTCAGCGCCACCCCGAAGTCCGCGTGGATCCGCCCCACCAGCCTCGCGGCCAGCAGGGAATGCCCGCCCAGCTCGAAGAAGCCGTCCTCCGGCGAAACCCGGTCGACCCCCAGCACGTCGGCGAACAGCGCGCACAGCTTCTCTTCGGCGGCGGTCCCGGGCCGCCGTCCTCGCCCGCCCGAGAAGACCGGGGCGGGCAGCGCCCGCCGGTCCAGCTTGCCGTGGGGGGTCAGCGGGAGGTCCCGCAGCACCAGGAACGCCGAAGGCACCAGGTATGCGGGCAGCTGTGTCCGGGTCCACGCGCGCAGCTCGTCGACGTCGAGCGCGGCGCCCGCCGCCGGGACGACGTAGGCGACCAGCTGCTTCTCGCCCCGCCGGTCCGGCGCCGCCCCGGCCGCGACCTCGCCGACCGCGGGGTGCCCGGCCAGCACGGACTCGACCTCGCCGGGCTCGATCCGGTAGCCGGAGATCTTGAGCTGGCCGTCGGCCCGGCCGGCGAACTCGAGCTCGCCGGTGTGGCTCCACCGGCCCAGGTCCCCGGTCCGGTACATCCGCTCGCCGTCGCCGAACGGGCAGGCGACGAACCGGCCGGCGGTGAGCCCGGCGCGGCCGAGGTAGCCACGGGCGAGTCCCGGCCCGGCGACGTACAGCTCGCCGGGCACGCCGGCGGGGACCGGCCGCAGGCCCCGGTCGAGCACGAACACGCGCAGGTCGGGCAGCGGCACCCCGATCGGGCTGCCGTCGTGCGTCACGGCGTCCGCGCCGAGCTCCCGGTGGGTCACGTGCACGGTCGTCTCGGTGATCCCGTACATGTTGACCAGCCGCGGGGCATCGCCGGACCGCCTGCCGTACCAGTCGGCCAGGCGGCGTGGTTCGAGCGCCTCACCCCCGAAGATCACGGTGCGCACCGCGGGCGGGTCCCAGTCCTGCGGCCGGTCCGCGGTGAGGTGCAGGAAGGCCGACGGGGTCTGGCACACCGTGGTGACCCGCTCCTCGGCGAGCAGCCGCCGGAAGTCCCGCGGCGTCCGGGCGGTGTCGAGGGGCACCACGACCAGGCGCCCGCCGTGCAGCAGGGCGCCCCAGAGCTCCCACACCGAGAAGTCGAACGCGTAGGAGTGGTAGAGGGTCCAGACCTCGTCCGGCCCGAAGCGGAAGAGCCGGGCGGCCGAGGCGAAGAGGCGGGTCACGTTGGCGTGCGAGACGAGCACGCCCTTCGCCCGGCCGGTCGAGCCGGAGGTGTAGATGACGTAGGCGAGCTGGCCCGGCAGGATCCGCCGCCCGGGCGGGGTCTGCGGGTGGGTGGCGAGCCCGGGGTCGTCGAGGGCCAGGCCGGGGACGCCGGTCTCGACGGGGTGGGGGCTGATCACCAGCGACGGCCCGGCGTCGCCGAGCACGTGGGTGAGGTGGCCTTCCGCGCATTCCGGGTCCAGCGGCAGGTAGGCACCGCCGGCCTTGAGCACCGCCAGGATGGCGACGACGAGGTCCACCGAGCGGGGGAGCAGCAGCGCGACCAGCCGGTCGGGGCCGACGCCCCGGGCGATCAGCGCGTGCGCCAGCCGGTTGGCCCGCGCCTCCAGCTCCCGGTAGGTGACCTGCTCGCGGCCGCAGGTGACCGCGACACGGTCCGCCGAAGCCGCCACCTGCGCCTGCCAGAGGTCCACCAGTGTCGTCGTGACGTCTTCGCGGGCGGGCGGCCGGGCGGCCTCGGCGCCCAGGTCCAGCGTGACGGCCACGGCATCCGGGTTCGCCAGGACCGCTTCGACGGCCGCCTCGAAGCAGGCCTGCACCTCGGCCGGTCCGGCCGGGCCGAACAGCCCGGCCTCGTAGGTCAGCTCGCCGGCGGTGTCCGCGCTCCGCCGGATCAGGTCGCGGACCGTCACCGAGCCCGGCAGCCCCGGCACGTCCTCGCCGAGACCCAGCTTGGCGACCAGGACCGTCCACACCGCGCGCGCCGCGGCGCCGGGGGAGACCCCGGCCTCCGCCGCGAGCCCGGCCAGCCGCTCGCGGGCGGCCGCCAGGTCGACCGGCACCCGCCCGGGGAGAGCCGGGGGCGGCACCCGGGTGCCGCCCGCCGTGCGCTCCGGCCGGGGCAGCGCGGCCCGGTCGAGCTTTCCGTGCGCGGTCACCGGGAACGCGGCCACGGGCACGACCGCGGCGGGCACCATCACGGCGGGCAGCCGTCCGGCCGCGTGGGCGCGCAGCTCGTCGGTGTCGCACGCGCGACCGGGAGCCGCGACGACGTAGGCCACCAGCTCCCGGTCACCCGCGGCGTCGGGCAAAGCCAGCACGACGGCCTCGGCGACGGTCTCGTGGTCCCGCAGCACGGCCTCGACCTCACCCGGTTCGATCCGCACGCCGCGGATCTTGACCTGGTGGTCGGCCCGGCCCAGGTACTCGACCTCGCCGTGGCGGTTCCAGCGGGCCCGGTCACCGGTCCGGTACATCCGTTCGCCGTCGCCGAACGGGTTCGCCACGAACCGGTCCGCGGTCAGCCCCGGGCGGCCCCGGTACCCGCGGGCGAGCTGGACCCCGGCGAGGTACAGCTCCCCGGGCGCGCCGGGCGGCACCGGCCGCAGCCGGTCGTCCAGCACGTACAGCCGGGTGTTCCACACCGGCCGCCCGATCGGCACCACCGGCACCTCGTCCGCCGGCGGCGACGCCCACGCCGTGACGTCGATGGCGGCCTCGGTCGGGCCGTAGAGGTTGTGCAGCTCGGCGGGGAGCTTCGCGTGGAATTCTTCGCGCAGCGATGGGGAAAGCGCTTCCCCGCTGCAGTAGACGCGCCGCAGGCTCGGGCACCCGCCGGGGTCGGCCGCCGCCAGGAACTCGCGCAGCATCGACGGCACGAAGTGCAGGTCGGTCACGGCCTCGCGGCGGATCACCTCGGCCAGGTACCACGGGTCGCGGTGCCCGTCCGGGCGGGCCACGACCAGCGTCGCCCCGGTGACCAGTGGCCAGAAGAACTCCCACACCGACACGTCGAACCCGCAGGAGGTCTTCTGCAGCACGCGGTCGCCGGCGGACAGCCCGTAGGTGCCCTGCATCCACAGCACGCGGTTCGCCAGCGCCGCGTGGGACACCACGACCCCCTTCGGCCGCCCGGTCGAGCCCGAGGTGTAGAGCACGTAGGCCGCGTTGCCGCCGTGGGGACGGGCTTCCGGCAGGGGCCGCGACGGCGGGAGGTCGTCGTCGAGCGACAGCACCGGACTGTCCACAGTGGCCGGAACCAGCGCGGCGGCGGAGGCGTTCGTGACCACCAGCACCGGTGCGGCGTCGCCGAGCAGGTGCCCGATCCGCTGGGCGGGGTAGTCCGGGTCGACCGGCAGGAAGGCCGCGCCCGACCGCGCGATCGCGTGCAGCGCCACGATGAGCTCCACCGAGCGCGGCAGCACGACGGCCACCACCCGCTCCGGTCCCGCCCCGGCCGCCGCGAGCGCCCCGGCCAGCCGGTCGACCCGGGCCGCCAGGTCCGCATACGTGACCGTCTCGCCTTCGAACACCACGGCGGGCGCGTCCGGGGTCGCCACGGCCCGGGCGGCGAACAGCTCCGGCATCGTCACGGCCGGGACCGGGTGCCCGGTGTCGTTCCACGCGGTCACCACCTGGTGCCGCTCGTCGCCGGCCAGGACGTCGATGCCGGAGATCGGCCGCCCGGGTGCCGCCGCGACGGCTTCGAGCACCCGGGTCAGCCGGCCGGCCAGCCGCTCGGCGGTGCCGGCTTCGAACAGGTCCGCGCGGTACTCCAGCGCGCCCGCGAGCCCGGCGGGCCCGCCGTCGGCGAAGGACTCCGCGTAGTCGAGCAGCAGGTCGAACTTCGCGGTGGCGGTGGGCAGCTCCTCGACCGTGGCCCGGACGCCGGCCAGGTCGGTGTGCCGGTCCGCCTGGGCCCGGGCGACGACCATCACCTGGAACAGCGGGTTGCGGGTGAGCGAGCGTGCCGGGTTGAGCGCGTCCACGACGAGCTCGAACGGCACGTCCTGGTGGGCGAACGCGGCCAGGTCGGTCTCCCGGACCCGGGCCAGCAGCTCCTCGAACGACGGGTCGCCCGAGACGTCCGTGCGCAGCACGACCGTGTTGACGAAGAAGCCGACCAGCTCGTCGAGGGCCGCTTCCGCCCGGCCCGCGCAGGCCGTGCCGATCGGGATGTCGGTCCCGGCGCCCAGTTTCGCCAGCAGCACGGCGAACGCCGCCTGGACCACCATGAACACCGTCGCGCCGCCGCGGTGGGCGAGGCCGGCGAGCCGGGCGTGCAGCCCGGCGTCCACCGCGAACGGCACCCGGCCGCCGTCCGTCGCCGGAGCCGCCGCCCGCGGCCGGTCGCAGGGGAGCGGCAGCTCGTCCGGCACCCCGGCCAGCGCGGCCCGCCAGAAGTCCAGCTGACGGGACACGACACTGTCCGGATCGGACTGCGAGCCCAGCATTTCCCGTTGCCACACCGCGAAGTCCGCGTACTGGGCGGGCAGTTCCGGTGGGGCCGGGACCGCACCCCGCGCCCGCGTCTCGTAGGCGGCGGTGAAGTCGCGCCACACCGGGGCCCACGACATCGCGTCACCGGTGATGTGGTGCATCACCAGCAGCAGGACGTGGTTCTCCGCGTCGAGGCGGAACAGCCGGGCCCGCAACGGCAGGTCCGCCGCCAGGGCGAACGGCCGCTGCACGGCCACCGCCACGGCGGCGTCGAGGTCGGCTTCGGCGACCGGCACGGTGTCGAACGCCAGGCGCCGCAGCGCCGTGTCCGGGTCGAGGACGTGCTGGTACGGCACCTGCTCGTGCGCCGGGAACACCGTGCGGAGGCTTTCGTGCCGGGTGAGCACGTCGCCGAGGGCCAGGTGCAGCGCCGCCGGGTCGACCGGGCCGGCCAGGCGCACGAGCACGGGGACGTGGTACGCCGAACCGGCGTCACCGAGCTCTTCGAGGAACCACAGCCGCTGCTGGGCGTAGGACAGCGGCACCCGGTCCGGCCGCGCCGCCGTCCGCAGGGCCGGGCGGGCCGAGCCGCCGTGCGCCGCGATCGTCCCGGCCAGCGCCGCCACGGTCGGCGCTTCGAACACGGCCGAAACACCCAGGTTCGTCCCGAACACCTCGCGGATCCGCCGCACCAGCCGGATGGCGAGCAGCGAGTGCCCGCCGAGGGCGAAGAAATCGCCTCCGTCGGCGGGGTGCCCCAGCACTTCCGCGAACAGCTCCTCGAGAGTTTCTTCACGCTCGTCGCGCGGCTTGCCGCCGGGCACGGCCGGCCATGCCGGTTCCGGCAGCCGCCCGCGATCGATCTTCCCCTTGCGGTCCAGCGGAATCCGGTCGACGGTCGTGACCAGGACCACCGGCTTCACCGCGGCCGGGAGCCCGGCGGTCAGCACCGCCCGCGCGGCGGATTCGTCCGGTTCGCCCTCGACGTAGCCGACCAGGAACGGCTCTCCCGACGGGGCCGGGCACACCACCGCGACGGCGTCGCGCACGCCGTCGAGCCCGCGCAGCTCGGCCGCGATCGCGCCGAGGTCCAGGCGCACCCCGCGGAGGCTCGCGGCGTCGACGTACTCGAGCGCACCGGTGGCGGTCCAGCGGGCCCGGTCACCGGTCCGGACCATCCGCGCCCCGGGCGGACCCGCCGGATCGGCGACGAACCGGGCCGCGGTGGCCGCGGGGTCGCCCGCGAAGCCCCGCGCCACCCCGGCACCGCCGACGTACACCTCGCCGGTGACGCCCACCGGCAGCGGCCGCAGGTCCGGTCCCAGCACGGCGATCCGGGTGTTGCGCACGGTCCGTCCGATGTGGACGGCCCCGGAGCACTCGGTGAGGCCGTATTCGGCGGTAGGCGCTTGCCTGTCGCCGTCCCGGACATCCCCGGCGATGCGGACCCGGCCACCCACCGCCAGCGCGGCGAACAGCTGCCACACCGAGCGGCCGGACGTCAACGGCGCGTTCTGCGGCACGGTGTCGGCTGCCGTGATCTCCAGCGCGTCGATCCGGGCGCGGAGCTGGTTCATCAGCCCGGCGTCGCAGACCACCGGGCCGTTGACGAAGGCGGCACTGCTTTCGTGCCTCGGCACGAAAGCGAACTCCGGAGCTTCGGGGAGGTCTTCGACGATGAGCACCCGCAGGCCGGGAACGCGCGCGGCGACCTCCTCCGCCGTCGCCCGCCACGGCAGGCCGGTCACCAGGAACCCGGCGCCCCGGCGCGCGAGCTCGGCCGGTTCCGCCGGGTCCACCGGCACGTAGGCGCCGCCCGCCGCCCACACGCCCAGCACCGCGCCCGCGAACCCACCGCCGGGCTCACCCATGACGCCGACGACGGACTCGGGCCCCGCCCCGGCGGCCACCAGACCGGCACCGACCTTGCGGGCGAGGCCCAGGAGCTGCCCGTACGACCAGACGCTGTCGCCGGCCAGCACGGCTTCGGTGTCCGGCGCGGTTTCCGCCACCGCGCGCAGCAGCTCGCCGAGGTTTTCGGTCGGCCGCGGTTCGCCGTCGCCCCAGGGCGGCCGGGCCGGACCGGCTTCGAGCCGGGCCAGCGGCCGGTCGCCGTCGGAGTTCGCGAACTCCGCGAGGAACTCCACGAACAGCTGCAGCAGCCGGGCCAGTTCGTCGCCGGTGTACAGCGCCGGGTTGGCGTTGACGTCGAGGAAGAGCCCGTCGTCGCCGGTCTCGCCGACGATGAACTCGAGGTCGTCCACGGGACCGGTGGACAGCACGCGGCCGGTCGCGACGCAGCCGCCGAACGAGCGCACCTGCCCCAGGCCGAGGACGTTGACGGCCGGGCCGAACGGGCGGACGTCGCCCGGCAGTCCCAGGTGGCCCCGCACCAGGCGGCCGCGGTACCGCTGGTGCCGCACCGTGCGCCGGACCTCCGCCGCGGTGCGGGCGAGCAGTGCGCCGCGGGTCAGGTCCGGGCGGACGGTCAGCGGCAGGGGCAGGGGGTTCGCCAGCACGCCGGGGATCCGCCGCGTGGCCGCCCCGCGGCGGCCGGTCGTCAGCAGGGTCAGCAGCACGTCCGGGGACCCGGTCATCCGCCGCACGAAGGCCGCGGTCGCGGCGACGACCAGTTCGGGCACCGCCACCCGCGCCTGCCACGCGGTTTCCTTCAGCCGCTCGGCGTCGGCGCGGGGCAGCCACGCCGACCGCCGCACGACGTCCGTTGCGAGCACCGGAGGGCGCGCGGAGAGGCTGACCAGCTCCGGCGGGGCAGCGAAGCGGTCTGTCCACAGTGCACGGTCGGCGTCGAACTCGGCCGAGCCGCCGTGGTAGGCGCGATCGTCGTCGACGAGGACGGCCAACTGCGGCAACGCGCCGCCACCGGACGGGCGGCCCGAAACGAGCGCGTCGTAGACGTCGGTCAGCCGCTTGAGGAGCAGTCCCTGGCTGAAGCCGTCGCCGGCCAGGTGGTGCAGGCACATGAAGAAGCGCCACCGCCCCGGGCCGAGCCGGTAGAGCACGCAGCGGGGCACGAGCGGGGCGGACAGGTCGAACGGGGTCCGCACTTCGGCCCACATCAGCTCTTCGGCCGCCGCGCCGGGGTCCGGGTCCCCGCTCAGGTCCAGCACGGGGACGTCCACGCCGGCGGGCTCGATCACCTGGCGGGGTTCCTCGCCCACCACCTCGAAGCGGACCCGCAGCGTTTCCGCTTCGCGCACGACCTGCCGCACCGCCGCGGTCCACAGCTCGGCGTCGAACGGTCCCCGGATGTCGTAGTACCCGGCGACGTTGGAGATCGCCTTGTCGCGGGCTTCTTCCCCGCGGTACCACAGCTCGGTCTGCGCGGCGGTCAGGGGCAGGACGACGCGGCTGGCCATGCTGGCGGCTCCTCTGCGGCGGTGGGGACGCCAGTATCGGCAGGGCAGGACTGGCAATCCGCAAAGAAGCGCCCAGGGCGGCTCAGCCCTGCGCGTAGTGGCCGGAGAGGATCGCGGTCGCCAGTTCGACCCGCGACCGGTAGCCGCTGCGCTGGAAGAGCCGGGACAGCCGCCCTTCGACGCTCTTCTCGCCCGTCTGCAGGAGCGTGGCGATCTGCTTGTTGCCCAGCCCTTCGGCCACGAGGACCGCGAGCAGGCGCTCGTTCTCGGCCAGCGTCGTCTGCCGGCCGGGCACCTGCACCCCGCACTGGCGCATCAGCGTCCGCGACCAGGACCGGCTCATCAGCGCGTCCATGGCGCCGAAGATGGCGTAGGACTCCGAAAGCAGGGCCGGCGGCTCGCCCAGCCCGTACCGCACGAACCGTTCGAGCGCGACGGCCTGCTCCAGCGGCTGGTCGCGCAGGCGCAGCAGGCGCATCGCCTCGGCGGCCGCGGCCGGGTCGTCGTGCACGAGCGCGTGCAGGGTGAGGCGGTTGAACTCGGCGCGCTCGGTGCCCAGGCACTTCGCCACCTTCTCGAGCTTGGTCAGGTAGCCCGGCAGGTGCTCGGTCCGGTGCGTGCGCACGCCCATGTCGGCCAGCGCGATCCACAGCAGGTCGGTCTGCGCCAGGACGCCGTTCTCCTCGGCCTCGTCGACCGCCGCCCGCAGGATCGCTTCCGTGCGCGCGTATTCGCCATGTGCGCGCTCGTACAGCGCCTCGGGAATCGCCAGCAGGTGGGGCATCGCGGGCCCGCGGGCCCGTGCCGTGGCGAGCAGTTCGCGGGCCCGCGAGAGCTTGCCGCGGCACAGCTGGATGGTCGAGACGAGCTGGAACATGACGGTCTGGGCCGGGTCGCAGCCGTCGGGTGCCCCGGCGGCGATGTGCTTGCGGGCCAGCTCCATGGCGTCGTCGAAGCGGCCGGCGCCCACCGTGAGGATCATCCGGGCGGGCGTGCCAAGGGGCACCGTGCGGGTGGCGTCGAGCAGCCGCTCCGCCTGCCGCAGCTCGCTCAGCGCCACGAGCGCGCCGGCGTGGCCGGCCACTTCCGCGGACGGCCGTTCCCCGGCCTCGATCCGGCGCTCCAGTTCGGCGAGGTCGTGGTCGAACGCCGTGCGGTCGCCCAGCCACAGGTCCACGACGGAGCCGAACTGCCGGACGGCCGCCGCGACCCGCGGGCCGCCGGGATCCTCGCGGATCCGCTGCAGCAGCTCGTGCGATGCGCGCCAGCGGCCGACCAGGGCCAGCGCGTACGCCCGGACGACCAGGCCTTCGAGCGGGGTGGCGAAGGGCATCGCGGGCGAAGTCCCGCCGTCGGCGAGCTCCGCCAGCTCGTCCCGGCGACCGGTCCCGGACAGGGCGCGGAGGTGGACGAAGCAGACGTCCAGCAGCTCGTCGGCCGGGATTTCCGCCGCGTGCGCGCGCAACACCGTCCCGGTGGACTCGAGCGCCTGGCCGGGGTCGTCGACCGCTGCGCTGATGCGGGCGTGCAGCAGCAGGATCTCGGTGCGTGCGGCCGGGTCGGCGGTGAGCCCGGCCGCCGCCCGCAGCCAGGGCAGCGCCCGCCGCCCGTCGGCCGGCGCCAGTGCACGGGCGTGGGCGAGCAGGTCGGCGGCCGCCCGGGCGGGGTCGACGAGCCGCCCCGCGTCGACGAGCTGGTCGGGCAGGGCGTGGGGCGCGGTGCCGCGGGCCGCGCCGGACCACAGCGCCTGCACGGCGAGCTGGGCGAGCCGGCGCCGCTCGTAGGGCCCCAGCGCCCAGGTCAGCGCCACCGCGACCAGCGGCTGGCGGAACGTCCAGGTGTCCCGGGACCGGGCATGGTGCAGCACGCCGGTCCGGGCGAGCAGCTCCAGCTCGTGCCGGGCCTGGGTTTCGGCGGTGCCGAGCGCTTCGGCGACCAGCCGGGTGGCGGCCGGGCCGAGCCCCTGGAACACCGAGACCGCCTTGGCCGCCGCCCAGGCGGTCGCGCCGAGCCGGCGGATCGCGGTGAGCAGTTCGTGCTGTTCGGACAGCCGCGACGGCGCCGGCGCCCCGGTCAGGTAGGCGTGCCGGTCGACCACGCGCAGGATGTCGTGCGCCTGGCCGATCCGCAGGCCGGCCTCGACGAGGGCGGGCCAGCCGTGGGTGGCCCGCCACACGCGGTCGGCGAGCCGGCGTTCCGGCACCGCGCCGAGCAGAGACGTGACGAGCGACGGCAGTTCGGTGCGGGGCAGCGGGCGCAGGGTGACGTGGTGGAGCAGGCCGTCCCGGTGCAGCCGCGCGGCGCTCTCCTGGAAGGCCGCGCGGGTCGCGGCGGGCAGGGGCAGCGCGACGGTGCACACGCAGGCGGACTTCGTCGTGGCCAGCTGCCGGACGAGCGCGTCCAGCGAGCCGATGCCTTCGGCCGGCAGCAAGTGGACGTCCTTGAGGAGCAGCAGCGTGCCCGCGGTGGCGCGCAGCACCGCCGCGGTCGGGATCCGCTCCAGCAGGGCCGCTCCGGAGGCGGCGCCGGCGAACGCGAAGTCGACCACCCGCACCTGGGCGAAGGGCGGCGGGTGCTCGGTGAGGAGACGGCAGAGGGCGGCCTCGACCGCGGTGAGCTCGACGCCGACCGGTCCGCTGAGGACGGTCAGCACCGGACGGCCGGGCGAGTGGAGCGCCTCGGCGATTTCGCGGGCGACCCGCTCGGACGGCGGGACGAATCGATCAGGCTGCACGCTTCCCGCTCTGCTCGTTCGGGCACCCCGGCGGGACATCGGTTCGCCGGGCCGGGGCGTGTCAGATTAACCGCAGCCCGCCGGAGCCCGCCAACGCCGCCGGACCGGTCGCCCGCTGTCCAAATGCACTGTGGTGGCACGGGATCTGGCCGATGAGGCCACTCCCGCACAGCTGAAGATCACTCTTGCGGGTGACCGTCGGCGCTTTTCCCGGCGTTCTGTTTGTCCCGCTGCCTCCGGTGGCCGGTATCACTCCGGAGTGCCGGGCAGGGCCTCGGCCGGGTGACTAACACTGTTCACGCGCACATATGCGTGATCGACTACTTGAGCTGTGTCCCCGAATGGGGTACATCTCATTCCACTTTCGGCCGGACGGCGTAATGGGCGTGGCCCGCTCTCGTCACCCGAGGGAGCGCGGCGGCCCGACGGGGCGGTGAACGGGAGGAGGCGGTCGGTGATCCGGGACTGCAGTGCCTTGCCGGGGCGGGGCGACGAGGTCGCCGCGCTGGAAAATGTCGCGGGGCGGCCCGTTCTCGTCGTGCTCAGGGGGGTGGCCGGCGCGGGCAAGACGGCCGTGCTCGGCGCGGTGCGGAAGAAGTGGCACGAACGTGGAATGAAGATTATTCACGTCTCCTTTTCCGCCGGTGATTCCGGTGAATGCGGCGTCCCGGCGGTGCTGGCCGCTTTTCACGCGGAATTCGGCACTCGATGTGACACCAAGCTGGCGGCTGTAAACCGGCTTTGCTCGTCGGAGGACACCGGGAGTTCACCTTCCGATCCCGCGTTGTTCACCGAGCTGACCCGGCTGTTCGGGGCGCTCCGGCAGAGCGGTCCCGCGGCCGTGGTCTTCGACGACCTCCACGCCGTGCCCGACTCCGGTTTCACGATCGCGGCCGCGCGCTACGCCGGCTGCACGGTGCTCGCGGCCTGCCGCGACGAAGAGGCCGTCGAGCCCACCCTGCTGAGCGCGCTCGCCGACCAGGTCGTCGACCTGCGGCCGCTGACGGACGGCGAGATCGACGAGCTGCTCGCCGACCGCGGGCCGGTGGATCCCGCCGTCGCCCCGGCGTTGCGGGCCGCGCTCGGCTCCCTGCGCGGCAACCCGGGTGCCGTGCTGGCGGTCCGGGACGAACTCGAGCGGGCCGGCCGGCTCGTCCCGGTGCGCGGGGTGCGGTGCCTGGCCGACCCCACGGCGCCGATCGCGCTCCCGCCCGGCCACGAGCGGGTCCGGCAGGTGACGCGGCTGCCCGAGCCGGCCCCGGCACTGGCCGCGCTCGTCGGCGTCGCCGGGACCATCCCGGTGGACGACCTGCTGCGCCTGGCCGAAACGGCCGGCTGGGAGCCGGCCGCCTGCGGCCGGGCCACCGACCGGCTCGTCGCCGCCGGAGTGCTGGGCTGCGACGAGCGGGGTGAGCTGTTCGTCCCCTGCCCGGCACTGGCCACGGCGGTGCTGAACACCTTGGGGGAGCGGACGCACGCGATCCACGCAATGGTCGCCGGCCACCTGCTCCACGGCGACTCCGCGTTCGAGGTGGAGCCCCTCGCCGGGCCCGAAGTGCGGAGCGAGCCGGACGTGGTCGCGCGGCTGTGCCGGGAAGCCGCCCGGATCAGCCCCGCCGCCTCGGCCACCCGCTGGTACCGCACGGCGCTGGCGCACTGCGCGGCCTCCGGCCCCGGCCCCGACTCCGGACGGGTCCTCGGCCTCGGCCGCGACCCTGACACTGGCCGCGGCCGCGGCCCCGGCTCTGGCCCCGGCCCCGGCCTTGGCCTCGGCCCCGGCTCTGGCTTTGGCCCCGGCTCTGGCCGCGACTCCGGCCCTGGCCCTGGCCCTGGCCCCGACACTGGCTCCGGCTCCGGCCCCGGCCCCGACTCCGGACGGGTCCTCGGCCTCGGCCTCGGCCGCGACCCCGACACTGGCCCCGGCCCCGGCCCCGGCCCCGGCCCCGGCCCCGGCCCCGGCTCTGGCCCCGGCCTTGGCCTCGGCCCCGACGCCGGCCCCGGCCCCGGCCGCGGCCCTGGCCCCAGCCCCGACACTGGCCCCGACCCCGACCCCGACCGCGACCGCGACCGCGACCGCGACCCCGGCCTCGGGCCCCGCCCCGGCTCAGGCCCCGACCCCAGCCCCGACCCCGGCCGGGTCTCCGACCTGACACGGTCGCTCCTGCGCCTGCTGGTGCGGATCGGCCGCCACGACTGGCTGCCCGAGGTGGTCGCCGAGGTGGTCGCCGACGGCGTGCCGGCCGGGCTTGAATACGAGCTGGCGGTGGCGGCGGCGCTGGGGGCCTTGCACACGGGCATCCCGGTCACCTCGGCCGTGGCGGCGGAGCTGGCCGTCGATCCGGCCGGGCGGCCGCCGCTCGAGTTCGCCGGGCTGTGGTTCGACGGGCGCGAGGCCATGAGCCTCGACGGGTTCGTGGCCGCGTTCGGCGCCTTCCGGCTCGGCGGTGCGCCGGATGCCGCGCCGATGCGTGACCAGCTCGAGATCTGGGCGGGCCGGCACGACCTGGTCGCCCTGTTCGGGTTCCTGTTCGGCGCCGAATACGGTGTCCCGGAGGGCGGGCCGCTCGCGCTGTACCACCGGGTCATCACCGGCTACCACCGCGGGGAGTGGGCCGAGGTGCTGTCCGCGGTCCGCGTGCTCGAGCTGAGCGGGCAGCCGACCACGCCCGCGCACTCGCAGGCGCGGCTGCTGGCGGCGGAGATCCAGGCGTGCGAAGGGGAATTCGAGCTCGCCGCCGAATGGCTGGCCGCGGCGGGCGGGAGTCCGTTCCCCGCGATCGCGACCTGGGCCGAAACCGGCCTGTTGTGGCGCAGCGGACGGCTGCACGAAGCGGTCGACGCGGGCTGGCGCGGCTACGAAAAGGCCGCGGCGGCGGCCGAGCGGGGCAACCCCATCGGGATGCACTGGCTGCTGGTGCGGCTGACGATGCTGGAGTCCGAGGCCGGCGGCGTGGAAAGGCTGGCCGAGCTGCGGACGCTGGCCCGGAAGTGGTACCGCCGCTACGGCGGCCGCCGGCTGCAGATGGCCGACCTGATGGTCACCAGCCTGGTCGAACGCGACTTCGCGAGCGCCCGCGCCGCCGTCGAGGTGGTGCGCAACCACGACAACCAGAGCGAACTGATGCGCGCGTGCCTGATCGCCTCGAGCAGCGCCGACGAGCCGCGGCCGTGGCTGCACGAGGCCTACGACATCGCCCGCCGCCTCGGCGGCGACCTGCTCCGCATGACGATCAAGGCCCGGATGCGCGAGCGCGGCGTGGCCCCGCCCCGCCGTCACCTCGCCTCGGCCGACCTGTCGGCCACCGAGCTGCGCATCATCGCCCTGATCCGCCAGGGCCTGACCAACCGGCAGATCGCCGGTGCGCTGCGAATCAGCGAAAAGACGGTGGAGAGCCACCTGACGCGGCTGTTCGCGAAGACGGGCTGCCGGTCGCGGCTCGACCTGGCCACCGCGAGCATCGAGGGCCGCCTGACCGTCGCGGGCCTCGACCGGAACGGAACGGCCTGACGGAGCCGCCGTCGTCCACGACGTGCGACGGCGGCACCCGGCTCAGCCGCCCTGGACGACCCCGAGCAGGTCGCCGACCGACAGCGGCGCCCGCCCGCCCGGCACCGCCGGGACCGCCCGGCCCGCGACGGCACCGCCGTGGGCGAAGAACTGGTCGCAGATCGCCGCGACCGGCTGTTCCGGACGGCCGAGGGCCAGCGGATCCGGCGCGGGCGTGGTGTTCACAGTGGACTCGACGGTGTTCATGCTTCTCCTCAGGGTGTTTTCTCGGAAACGGACCGGAAAACCCGCGAAGCCGCCGTCACGACGACGGCCAGCAGGATCGTGATCGTCACGCACGCCACCGGCACGGCGTGGACGACGGCGAAGCTGTCGCCGGTGTCCGCCACCGGGTTGCCCCACAGCAGGCGGCAGGCCGTCGACACCGTGCTCACCGGGCTCCACGACGCGATCGCGTGCAGCCAGCCCGGCAGGCCGTCCGGGGGGACGAAGGCCGTCGACACGAACGAGCCCACCACCAGGACCAGGCCCGACAGCGAGTTGACCGCCGGGGTGCTGCGGATCCACAGGCCGGCCAGGATGCCCGTCCACGACAGGAGGAACGCCAGTGCCAGCAGCAGGCCGAAGCCCGCCAGGCCCGCGCCGATCCCGGTGTGGATCCGCCAGCCCAGCAGCCAGCCGACGGCCAGCGCGATGGTCATGCCCACCGCGAGCAGCAGCAGGTCGCACAGCGACTGCGCGAGCAGCACCGGGGTCCGGCCGATCGGCAGGGAGCGGAACCGGTCGACGAGCCCGCCGCGCAGGTCCTCCGCCACCGCGATCGCGCTCGTGCCGAAACCGGCCAGCGCCACCTGGGCGCCGACGCCGGCCATGGTGAAGTCGAGGAAGCTCGTGCCGTCCGGCATGGCCATGGACTTGTTGAGCAGGTAGCCCATCACCACCACCATCGTCACCGGGGTGAGCGTGACGGCGAACAGCTCGCCGGGCGAGCGGCGCAGCCGCAGCAGCCGCCGTCCGGTGAGGGCGGCGGTCTCGGTGAGGATCATGCGGCCTGCTCCTTTCCGGTCAAGGCGAGGAAGACGTCGTCGAGGGACGGCCGCCGGACGGCGAAGTCGGTCACGGCCAGGCCGGCCCCGTCGAGGGCGGCCGCCGCCGCGGCGACGGTCGCCATGCCGTCGTCCAGCGGCAGGGAGAGCCGTCCCGCCGCGGGGTCGACGTCCGACGCCGCCGGGCCGAGCGCGGCCACCGCGGCCGGGACGTCGGCCGGGTCCGCCAGGACGATGCCCAGCCATTCGCCGCCCACCTTCCGCTTCAGCTCCTCGGGGCTGCCCTCCGCGACGACCGAACCGGCGCCGAGGACCACGATCCGGTCGGCGAGCCGGTCGGCCTCCTCCAGGTACTGCGTGGTGAGCACCACCGTGATGCCGCTGTCGACCTGCTCGCGGACCTCCGTCCACAGTTGACGGCGGCTGGCCGGGTCCAGCCCGGCGCTCGGCTCGTCGAGGAACAGCACCGCCGGCCGGGTGACCAGGCAGCACGCCAGGTCGAGCCGACGGCGCATCCCGCCCGAGTAGGTGCCCGCCCGGCGGTCCGCGGCGGCGGTGAGGTCGAACCGCGCCAGCAGCTCGTCCGCCCGGACGCGGGCACCCCGGGCGCCCAGCCGCAGCAACCTGCCCAGCAGCACCAGGTTCTCGCGCCCGGTGAGCTGCCCGTCGACCGCGGCGTACTGGCCGGCGAGCGCGATCCGGCGCCGGACCTCCTGCGGCGCACGGGCGACGTCGAACCCGGCGACGCGCGCCGCCCCGCCGTCCGGCGCGAGCAGCGTCGCGAGGATCCGGACGGTGGTGGTCTTGCCTGCCCCGTTGTGGCCGAGCAGGCCCAGCACGGTCCCGGACGGCACGTGCAGGTCGATGCCGCGCAGGGCCTCGTGGCCGGGATAACGCTTGCGCAGCTGGCAGGTCTCGACGACCGCGTCCACTTCGGACCCCTTTCCTGGCGTTGCCCGCCGATCCTGGCCGTGCCCGCACTGGCATGGCGCCAACGTCGCTTTTGCGCTTTGCCAGTCGTGCCTTGCCGATACTGGCGGCCCCCACCCGCCTCCGGAGAGGAGCTCCCCGATGCCCGAAACCGCGCTACCGCTGACCGCCGCCCAGTCGGAGCTGTGGCAGCGCTGCGTCCGCGAGCCGGGCAACGCGGTGTACAACCTCGGCGGCGTCTACGACATCCACGGCCCGCTCGACCCCGCCCGGTGGACGGCCGCGGTGCGGACCGCCGTCCGGGAAGCCGAAACCCTGCGCGTGCGGTTCGTGCCCGAAGCCGGCGAGACGCGCCAGGCCGTCGTGGCCGCCGAACCCGAGATCGCGCGGCTCGAACTGAGCCGGGACGCGGCCGAAGCGTGGATGCGGGCGGACGTCCGCACGCCGTTCGACCTGACCGCGCCGATGCTGCCCCGGTTCGCGCTGATCCGGCTCGCCCCCGAGCACCACCTGGGCTACGTGTGCGTGCACCACGTCGTGTCCGACGGCTTCAGCCAGCTCCTGCTGTTCCGGCGCATCCTCGACATCTACGACGCCGGACCGGACGCCGGGAAGGGCGCGCCGGCGCCCCTGCGGCTCCTGGTCGAGGACGACGTCGCCTACCACGCCGATCCCGCCCGGCACGGAACCGACCGGGCGGTGTGGGCGAGCCGCTTCCCCGGCGAGTGCGAGCCGACGACCCTGTCGAGCCGTCCGTTCGTGCCCGCGGCCGACTTCGTCCGGGAGTCCGAGGTGGTGCCCGGCGCGGTCGCGCAGCAGCTCAGGGCGGCCGCGTGGGAGGTCCGGGCGGCCCTGCCCGTACTGCTGATCGCCGCGACCGCGGCCTACGTCGAGCGGATCACCGGCACGACCGACGTCCTGCTGAACCTGCTGACCACCGCCCGCACGGACGCGCAGCTGCGGCCGATCCCCGGCATGGTGGCGAACGCGGTGCCGGTGCCGGTGACCGTCCGGCCCGGGATGACCCGCGGCGAGCTCGTCACGGAGGCGGCCGTGGAGATCAAGCGGACGGTGCGGCACCAGCGCTACCGCGGGCGGCGGGTGCGCGAGCACATGGGCCTGCCCGGGGATCCGCGGCCGTTCGGCCCGACCGTGAACATCCTGCGCGTCGGCCAGGAACGGCACTTCGGCGGCTGCCGCGCGACCGTGCACGACGTGTCCACCGGCCAGGTCGACGACATCGAATTCGTCATCGGCGAAACCCCGGACGGCGGCCTGCCGCTCACGGTCATCGCCAACCCCGCGCTGTACGACCAGGACGAGGTGGCCGCGCACGCGTCGCGGTTCGTGGCGTTCCTCGCCGACTTCGCCCGGGAGGGATCGCTGTGACAACCCAGGGACTGCAGGACGTCCTGCCGCTGACGCCGCTGCAGGAAGGGCTGCTCTTCCACGCCGCGCTGAGCGACCGCGGCACGGACGTCTACCACGTCCAGCTCGTCGTCGACCTCGAAGGCGACCTCGACGCCGAACGGCTGCGCGCGGCCGGGCAGGCGCTGCTGGACCGGCACGCGCCGCTGCGCGCGTGCTTCCGGCGCCGCCGCTCGGGGGAGCCGGTGCAGGTCGTCCCGGCGCGCGCCCGGCTGCCGTGGCGCGAGCTCGACCTGCGCGGCCGCCCGGACGGCGAAGCGGACGCCGTCGTCGACGAGGAACGGACCCGCCCGTTCGACGTCGAAAACCCGCCGCTGCTGCGGTTCCTGCTGATCCGGCTGGACGAGAAGCGCCACCGGTTCGTCTCGACCAACCACCACGTCCTCGCCGACGGCTGGTCGATGCCGTTGATCCTGCGCGACCTCTTCGCGCACTACGCCGGCCGGCCGGTGCCGCCGGTGCCCGACCACCGCGCCTACCTGCGGTGGCTGCGCGGCCAGGACCGGGCCGCGGCCGAGCAGGCCTGGCGCGAAGCCCTCGACGGCCTCGCCGAGCCGACGCTCGTCGCCGGCCCCGGCCGCCTGCGCGAACCGCGGCTGCCCGAGGCACTGGTCGTCGACGTGCCGGAGCGGCTGACCGCGGACGTCACCGCGTGGGCGCGGGCCGAAGGGCTGACGCTCAACACCGTGCTGCAGGGCTGCTGGGCGATCGTGCTCGGCGGGCTCACCGGCCGCTCCGACGTCGTGTTCGGCGCGGTCACCGCGGGACGGCCGCCGGAGGTCGCGGGCATCGCGGACATGGTCGGGCTGTTCATCAACACCCTGCCCGTCCGCGTCCGGCTCGACCCGGCCGCGACCCTGGCCGGCACCTTCGCGCGCCTGCAGCGCGAGCAGTTCGGGCTCCTGCCGCACCAGCACCTCGCGCTCGGGGAGGTCCAGCAGCAAGCCGGGCTCGGCGAGCTGTTCGACGCGGCGTTCGTCTTCGAGAGCTACCCGCTCGCCGCCGAGGGCTTCGACGGCGAGATCGCCGGGCTGCGGGCCAGTGCCGCCGAAGCGCGGGACGCCACGCACTACGCGCTCAGCCTCACCGTGGTGCCGAACCAGCGCCTGAGCCTGCGGCTGGAGTACCGCGACGACGTCCTCGACGCCGGGACCGCCCGCCGCACCGCCGACCGCGTCCTCGACCTCCTGCGCACCGTGGTCGCCGAGCCGGACCTTCCGTTGGGACGGCTGTCCCCGCTCACCGCGGCCGAACGGGAAGCCGTGCTGGCCGCGGGCCGTGGGCCGCGGCGCGCGGCGCGCCTGCCGGTCGCGGACCTGGTCGAGGCCCAGGCGGCCCGCACGCCGGATGCCGTGGCCGTCGAGCACGACGGCGTCGCCGTGACCTACCGCGAGCTGGACGTGCGAGCCAACCGGCTGGCCCACCGGCTGATCGACGCGGGTGCCGGGCCGGAGCAGGTGGTGGCCGTCGTGCTGCCGCGCTCGGTGGACCTGGTCGTCGCCGCGCTCGCGGTCGCCAAGGCCGGCGCGGCGTACTTCCCGGTCGACCCCGGGTACCCGGCCGAGCGCGTCGCCGGGCTGATCGCCGACACCGAACCGGTCGTCGTGCTGCGCGACGCCGAAACCGGTGACCACCCCGGCACCGCCCCGCCGCGCGCCGTGCGGCCGGAGCACCCCGCGTACGTGATCACCACGTCGGGCTCGACCGGGCGCCCCAAGGGGGTCGTGGTGCCGGTGGGCGCGCTGGCCAACGCGATCGCCGACGTCGTCCGCACCTGCGGGCACGCCCCGGGGGACCGGGTGCTGGCCGTCGCGGCGCCGACGTTCGACATCGCGCTCGAAGAACTGTTCGCGCCACTGGTCGCCGGGGCCACGCTGGTCGTCGCCGGCCACGACACCGTCCGCGACCCGGTCGCGCTGACCCGGTTGATTCGCGAAGCCCGGATCACCCTGCTGGACGCCGGGCCCGCCCTGTGGCACTACGTCCTGGAAGAGGACGCCGCCGCGCTCGCCGGGCTGCGGGCCATCGTCGGCGGCGAGGCGGTCGGGGCCGAGCTGGCGAACCGGCTGCGCGCGGCGACCCGCGGGGTCGTCAACTTCTACGGCCCCACCGAAACCACCATCAACGCCACCGGCTTCCGGCTGCCCGGGCCGGTCGAGGAGGCGCCGCCGATCGGGCGGCCGGTCGCGAACACCGACGCCTACGTGCTCGACTCCGCCCTGCGGCCGGTGCCGCCCGGTGTCACCGGCGAGCTGTACCTCGCCGGCGCCCAGGTCGCCCGCGGCTACCTCCGCCGTCCCGGGCTCACCGCCGAGCGGTTCGTCGCCGACCCGTTCGGCCCGGCGGGGACGCGGATGTACCGCACCGGCGACCGCGTCCGCTGGACCGGCGGCGAGCTGGAGTTCCGCGGCCGCGCCGACGAGCAGGTCAAGATCCGCGGCTTCCGCATCGAACCCGGCGAGGTCGAAGCCGTGCTCGCCGACGGCGACGGCGTCACCGGCGTGGTCGTGCTCGCCCGCGACGACGACGGCGACCGCCGCCTGGTCGCCTACGTGACCGGCACGGCGGGCGCGGACGAGCTGCGCGCGCGGGCGGCGGCCCGGCTGCCCGAGCACTGCGTGCCGTCGGCCTTCGTGGTCCTGGACGCGTTCCCGCTGACCTCCCACGGGAAGGTGGACCGCCGGGCGCTGCCCGCGCCGGACTTCTCCGGGGTGCGGGACCGCCGCGCGCGGACCTCGCTGGAGGAGATCCTCTGCGGGCTGTTCGCCGAGGTGCTCAAGCTGCCGTCGGTCGGTGCCGGGGACAACTTCTTCCACCTCGGCGGGCATTCGGTCCTCGCCACCCGGCTGGCCGGGCGGATCCGCACCGTCCTGGGCACCGACCCGGGGGTTCGGGCGATCTTCGAGGCCCCGACCGTCGCCGAGCTGGCGGTGCGCCTCGACGGCGAAGCTGCGGCACGCCCCATGCTGACGGCGATGCCGCGGCCGGAGGCGGACCTGCGGCTGTCGTCGGTCCAGGAACGGTTCTGGTTCATCGACGAGATCGCCGGGCGGGACGGCTCGCTGGAAATGCCCCCGCTGGCCGTCCGGCTGCACGGCGAACTCGACGTCGAAGCGTTCTCCGCCGCGCTGGGCGACGTCGTCGAGCGGCACGAGTCCCTGCGCACGCTGTACCCCGTCGTCGGCGGCGAACCGCGGCAGCGGATCCTGGCCGCCACGCAGGCCCGGGAGCTGGCCCGCCTGGACGTCCGCGGCCCCGGGGAGATCGCGTCGGTGAACCGGCGCTTCGACACCACCACCGAACTGCCGGTGCGGGCGGTGCTGTTCCGCGAGGCCGCCGACGAGCACCTGTTCGTCCTGGTCCTGCACCAGATCGCCGTCGACGGCTGGTCGCTGGTGCCGCTGGCCCGCGACTTCGCCGACGCCTACCGCGCCCGCCTCGCCGGCCACGCTCCACAGTGGACACCGCTGAAGGTGCAGTACGCGGACTACGCGCGGTGGCACCACTCGATCCTCGGCGAAGACTCCGATCCGGACAGCGGGATCTCGCGCCAGCTGGCGTACTGGCAGTCGGCGCTGGCCGGGCTGCCCGAGGAGCTGACGCTGCCCGCCGACCGGCCCCGTCCGGCGACGCCGACCTACCGCGGCCACGGCATCGACTTCGAGATCGACGCGGCGATCCACCGCACGCTCACCGACGTCGGCCGCCAGACCGGCACCACGGCGTTCATGATCGTGCAGGCCGCGCTCGCGGTGCTGCTGGGCAAGCTCGGCGCGGGCACGGACATCCCGCTCGGCACCGCGGTGGCCGGGCGCACCGACGAAGCGCTCGACGACCTCATCGGCAACTTCGTCAACGTCCTCGTGCTGCGCACCGACCTCGGCGGCGACCCGACGTTCCGCGAGCTGCTGACCCGGGTCCGGCGCACCGACCTGGCCGCGTTCAGCCACCAGGACGTGCCGTTCCAGCGGGTCGTCGACGCGCTCAACCCGGTGCGCTCGGCCGCCCGGCACCCGCTGTTCCAGGTGATGCTCGAGTTCGAGAACCTCGACGAAGTGCGGTTCGAGTTCGCCGGCCTGGACGCCCGCTTCGAACACCAGGCCCTCGAAGCCATGGACTACGACCTCATGTTCATCATGCGGGAGCGGCACACCGGCGACGGCGCGCCCGCGGGCATCCGGGCCTTCCTGGAAGCGGCCCTCGACCTGTTCGACCCGGAGACCGCGCACGCCATCGCCCGGCGGCTGGTCCGGCTGCTCGGCGACCTGGTCGCGGCCCCGGACCTGCCGATCAGCGCGTTCACCGTGCTGGAGCCCGCCGAACGCGACCTGGTGCTGACCACGTGGAACGACACCGCGCGCGGCGAGCAGTTCGTGGACGTGCCCAGCAGGGTGCGGGAGTTCGTGCGGGCGGCCCCCCGTGCGGTGGCGGTCGCCGACGACGACGGCGTGTGGTCCTACCGCGAGCTGTGGGCCTTCGCCTCGGGCGTGGCCGGGGCTCTGTCCGGGGCTCTGTCCGGGGCACTGTCCGGCGGCGCACCGGTGGTGGGTGTGCTCGGTGACCCCGGCCGCGGGTTCGCCGGCTCGGTGCTCGGGGTCTGGGCCGCGGGCGGCGCGTACGTGCCGGTGGATCCGGCGGCCCCCGTGGAACGAATCGCGGGCATGCTGACCGACGCGGGCGCCGAGCTGCTGCTGGCGCCCGAGGAGTCCCGCCCTCGGGCGGAGGAGATCGCCGCGGCCGTGCCCGGCTTGCGGGTGCTCACCGCGCGTTCGTCCACAACGGACTTCACGCCGGTGCCTCGGCGTCCCGGCGATGCCGCGTACGTCCTGTTCACCTCCGGCTCGACCGGACGGCCCAAGGGCGTCGTCGTCCACGACGGCGGCATGGTGAACCACCTGCTCGCCAAGATCGAGGACCTCGGGCTGACCGCGGCCGACACCGTGCTGCAGAACGCCCCGCTGACGTTCGACATCTCGGTGTGGCAGCTGTTCTCCGCGCTGCTGACCGGCGGCGCCGTGCGGATCGTGGGCGCCGACCTGCGGTCCGACCCGCGGCGGCTGTTCGACGTCGTCGACGCCGACGAGGTGACCGTGGTCGAGGTGGTGCCGTCGTTGCTGCGCACCGCCCTCGACGACTGGGACCCGCGCCTGGAGCTGGCCGCAGTGCGCCGGCTGCTGGTCACCGGCGAGGCGTTCCCGCCCGACCTGCGCGACCGCTGGTTCGCCCGGTTCCCGGGCATCGGCCTGGTCAACGCCTACGGCCCCACCGAGTGCTCGGACGACGTCACGCACGCGGTCCTCGGGCCCGGCGACGTCGTCCCGATCGGGCGGCCGGTGCGCAACACGCAGCTCTACGTGCTGGGCCCGGAGCTGCGGCCCGTCCCGCCGGGCGTGGTCGGCGAGCTGTACGCCGGCGGCGCGGGCGTCGCCCGTGGGTACGCCGGACGCGCCGGCGGCACCGCCGAGCGGTTCGTGGCGAACCCGTTCGGCCCGCCCGGTTCACGGCTGTACCGCACCGGCGACCGCGTCCGCTGGAACCGCGACGGCGAACTGGAGTACTTCGGCCGCGCCGACGACCAGGTCAAGGTGCGGGGCGTGCGCATCGAGCTGGGCGAGGTCGAGGCCGCGCTGCACGCGCTGGCCGGCGTCCGCGCCGCCGCCGCCGCGGTCCGGCCCGACCCCGCGGGCCAGCCCTCCCTCGTCGGCTATGTGGTGCCCGGCGGCGACTTCGACGTTGCCGCGGCGCGCACGGCACTGGCGGGCAAGCTGCCGGTGGCGCTCGTGCCCGCGGTCCTGGTGCCGCTGCCGGAGCTGCCGGTCGACGGCAACGGCAAGATCGCCCGGCGCGCCCTGCCCGAACCGGCGTGGCCGGTGGCCGCCGCGACCGGCGGCGAGCCGAAGACGCCGCGCGAGGAGATCCTGTGCGGGCTCTTCGCGGACGTCCTTGGCCGGCCCGGGATCGGGACCGGCGACAGCTTCTTCGAGCTGGGCGGGCATTCGCTGCTGGCCACCCGCCTGGTCGGCCGCGTCCGCGCGGTCTTCGGGGCCGAGCTGCCGGTTTCGGCGGTCTTCGAGGCCCCCACCGTCGCCGGGCTCGCCCGCGCGATCGAGGCCGCGGCCGCGCCGGCCCGCCCGGCACTGCGGGCAGGGACGCGGCCCGAGCGCGTCCCGCTGTCGTTCGCGCAGCAGCGGCTGTGGTTCCTCGACCAGCTCGGCGACGGCGGTGTGGCGTACCACATCCTGACCGTGGTGCGGCTGACCGGCGAGGTCGACGTCGACGCCGTCCGGGCCGCGCTCGGGGACGTCGTCGTCCGCCACGAGAGCCTGCGCACGGTTTTCCCGGAGCACGACGGCTCCCCGTACCAGCACGTCCTCGACCCCGGCGAAGCCCTGGCCCGCCTGCGCTTCGACGTCGCCGGGGAGATCGCGGTCGAGGAGTTCGTCCGCGAAGGGTTCGACCTCACCAGAGACCTGCCGCTGCGCGTCCGGCTGTTCGACACGGGCGGCGGCGAGTACGTGCTGGCCCTGGTGCTGCACCACATCGCCGGGGACGCGTGGTCGTTCGGCCCGCTCACCGCCGACTTCACCACCGCCTACCGCGCGCGGACCGCCGGTGCGGCACCCGGCTGGCCGGACCTGCTCGTGCAGTACGCCGACTTCGCCGTGTGGCAACGGGAAAGCCTCGGCGAGGAGTCCGATCCGGACAGTGCGGTGCGCACCCAGCTCGCTTTCTGGCGCCACGCCCTCGACGGCGCGCCGGACGAGCTGGCCCTGCCGTTCGACCGCCCGCGCCCGGCCGCGCTGTCCCTGCGCGGCGACCGCGTCCCGCTCGACGTGGACGCCGCCACCCACCGGGGCCTGGCCGAGCTGGCCCGCCGCACCGGGACGACGGTGTTCATGGCCGTGCAGGCCGCGCTGGCGGTGACACTGGCGAAACTCGGGGCGGGCACGGACATCCCGATCGGCACCGCGGTCGCCGGCCGCACCGACCGGGCCCTGGAAGACCTCGTCGGCTTCTTCGTCAACACCCTGGTCCTGCGGACCGACGTCTCGGGCGACCTGTCGTTCGAGGAGCTGCTGGCCCGCGTCCGCGAGACCGACCTGGCCGCGTTCGCGCACCAGGACGTGCCCTTCGAGCTGGTCGTCGACGCGCTCAACCCCGCGCGGTCGCTGGCGCGGAACCCGCTGTTCCAGGTCATGCTCGTGGCCCGGAACGTGCCGGACGCGGGCGACGAACCCGACGGAGTGCAGGCCGTGGTCGACAGCGTGGAGACCGACACCGCGAAGTTCGACCTGCTCTTCGACTACGCCGAGCGCCACGACGGCGGCGTTCCGGCCGGGCTCGCCGGATCGCTGGAGTACAGCACCGACCTGTTCGACCGCGGCACCGCCGAGCGGATCGCCGCCTGGCTGGTCCGGGTCCTGCGGGCCGCCGTCGCCGACCCGGCCGGCCTGGTCGGCGCGCTGGAGCTGACCGGCGACGCCGAACGCGAGCGGGTCGTGACCGGGTGGAACGCCACCGCGCACCCCATCCCGGCCGTGACCGTGCCGGAGCTGGTCCGCGGCCAGACCGTCGCGACCCCGGAGGCGATCGCCGCGGTCGACGAGGACGAGCAGGTCACCTACCGGGAGCTGAACGTCCGGGTGGACCGGCTCGCGCGGGCACTGGCAAGCCGCGGTGCCGGGCCGGAACGCGTGGTCGCGATCGCGCTGCCGCGGTCGGTGGACCTGGTGGTCGCGCTGCTCGCGGTGCTGCGCACCGGGGCCGCATTCCTGCCGATCGACCCGGACCACCCGGCCGACCGCGTCGCCCACCTCCTCGAGGACGCCCGGCCCGTGTTCGTCCTCGACGACGTCCGGATCGACGGAGACGCCGAGCTCACCGGCCCGTTCTCGGGAGACGGCGCGGCGTACGTGATCTACACGTCGGGATCGACCGGCAAGCCGAAGGGCGTCGTCGTCTCGCACGCGGCCCTGGCCAACCGGCTGCTGTGGATGCACGAGACGTTCGGCCGCCCGGGCCGGGTGCTGCAGAAGACCTCGTGCGGGTTCGACGTGGCGCTGTGGGAGTTCTTCTGGCCGCTGGTCTCCGGCGGGACGCTCGTGCTCGCCCGGCCCGACGGCCACCGCGACCCGCGCTACCTCGCCGACGCCATCCGGCGGCACGGCGTCACCGACGTCCACTTCGTCCCGTCGATGCTGCGGGAGTTCCTGCCCGAAGCGGCCGGCCTCACCGGCCTGCGCCGCGTGTTCTGCAGCGGCGAAACCCTCACCCCCGCCCTGCGCGACCGGCTCCACGCGACCCTGGACGTCGAACTGCACAACCTCTACGGCCCCACCGAAACCACGATCGAAGTCACCGCGTGGACGTCCCCGCCGGGCCCGGCCGCGACCGTCCCCATCGGACGTCCACTGTGGAACACCCAGGCGTACGTGCTGGACCGCTGGCTGCGTCCGGTGCCGCCCGGGGTGGCCGGCGAGCTGTACCTCGCCGGCGTGCAACTGGCACGCGGCTACCAGGGCAAACCCGGGCTGACCGCCGAGCGGTTCGTCGCGAACCCGTTCGGGCCGCCTGGCGCCCGGATGTACCGCAGCGGTGACCGGGCCCGCTGGAACCACGACGGCGAGGTCGAGTACCTCGGCCGGGTCGACCACCAGGTCAAGGTGCGTGGCGTGCGGGTCGAGCCGGGGGAGATCGAGGCCGTGCTGCGGGGCCACGACGGCGTCTCGGACGTGGTCGTGCTGCCGCGTCCGCTCGCCGCGGGCGACCACCAGCTCGTCGCCTACGTCATCGGGAAAGCCGGTGCCGACGTCACTGCCGAGGCGCTGCGGGCGCACGCGGGCAAGCGGTTGCCGCAGTACATGGTGCCTTCGGCCTTCGTCGCACTCGACGCGTTCCCGGTGACCGTCAGCGGGAAACTGGACCGGGCCGCGCTGCCCGCACCGGAGGTGCCGGGCAGCGGCCGCGCGCCGCGCACCGACCGCGAACGCACGCTGTGCGCGGTGTTCGCCGAGGTGCTGGACGTGCCGTCCGTCGGGATCGACGACGACTTCTTCCGCCTGGGCGGGCACTCGCTCACCGCGACCCGCCTGGTCAGCCGGATCCGGGCCACGCTGGGCGCCGAGCTGAGCGTCCGCGCGTTGTTCGAACGGCCGACGGTCGCCGGCCTGGCCGAGCGCCTCGACGGCGCCGACGCCCGCGAAAGCGCGTTCGACCCGGTGCTCCCGCTGCGGACCGGCGGGGACCTGCCGCCGCTGTTCTGCGTCCACCCCGTGGGCGCGCTGAGCTGGTCCTACGCCGGGCTGCTGCCGCACCTCGACCCGCGGCGGCCGGTCTACGGCCTCCAGGCCCGCGGCCTGGCCGGGGACGAGCCCCTGCCGGCGTCGCTGGAGGAGATGGCCGCGGACTACCTCGGCCGGATCCGGGAGATCCAGCCGTCCGGGCCGTACCACCTGCTGGGCTGGTCGTTCGGCGGGCTCGTCGCCCACCACGTCGCGGCCCTGCTGCAGCAGCAGGGTGAGGAGGTCGCGATCCTGGTCAGCCTGGACAGCCACCCGCTGGCGAGCACCGGCGAACCGGTGGGGGAGCGGGAGATCCACAGCACGATCCTGGACGCGGTCGCCGGCTCCGGGCGCTCGCCGGACTTCGGCGAAGAGCAGTTGCGGCGGCTGGTGGCGGTGTGGCGCAACAACGACGAGCTGGCGAAGAAGTTCGTGCCCGGCCGCTACGCCGGGCGGCTGCTGCACTTCGCCGCCACGGACGCGCCCGACGACCCGGCCGGGGTCTGGGGACCGCACGTCGATGCCGTCGACGTCCACGCAGTCGACGCCGCACACGCCGACCTGACCAAGCCCGGACCGCTGAAGCACATTGGCGAAATTCTCGCCACCGCGCTGCTTGACTTGGCGCACGATCCCCGAAAGGAGCAGCGATGAGCAACCCGTTCGACGACGCCGACGGCACCTTCCACGTGCTCGTCAACGACGAGCAGCAGCACTCCCTGTGGCCGGCCTTCGCCGAAGTGCCCGCCGGCTGGACGGTGGTCCTGCGCGACGCGACCCGCGAAGCCGCGCTGGCCTACGTCGAAGAGAACTGGACCGACATGCGGCCGGCGAGTCTCGTCCGCGCCATGGGTGAATAGGAGCCCGTCATGACCGAGGTGAAGGTCGAGCTCTACGAGGAGCTGCGTGACCTGGTGTGCGACGTGCTCGAACTCGAGCCCGGGGAGGTCGACGGCACGAGCTCGTTCGTCGACGACCACGGCGTCGACTCGCTGTCGCTCATCGAGCTGGTGTCCCAGTGCGAGAAGCGCTACCGCATCCGGATCGCCGAGTCGCAGCTGAAGACGATGCTCACGCTCGACGGCGTCTACCACGTCGTCACCGAGGCGGAAGCGATCTGATGAGCCGCCGGGTGGTGGTGAGCGGGCTCGGGGTCGTGTCGAGCATCGGGATCGGCCGGGCCGAGTTCGCGGGGGCGCTGCGAGCGGGCCGCAGCGGCGCCCGGCCGATCAGCGTCTTCGACACCGAAGGGTTCGAGCGCACGATGGGGTGTGAGGTCGCGGGGTTCGACCCGCGGCCCTGGATCCACCGGGTCGACCCGGACGAGCTCGGCCGGGCGAGCCGGTTCGCCGTCGCGGCGTCCCGGATGGCCGTCGAGGACGCCGGGTTCACCGAAGCCGAGCTGCGCGCCCGGCGCGGCATGATCTGCGTCGGCACCACCGACGGCGAGGCCCACGACCTCGACCGGCTGGCCGAACTGGAGCTCGCCCACGGACCGGCGGCGATGGACCCGGTGCTGGCCCGGCGCTCGACGGCCACCCGGCTGTCCGCCGCGATCGCCCACGACCTCGCCCTGTCCGATGTGGAAGCGGTCACGGTGGCCACCGCATGCTCGGCCGGGAACTACGCCATCGGCACCGGGTTCGACGCCGTCCGCGCGGGGGAAGCGGACTTCGCCCTGTGCGGCGGCGCGGATTCCCTGTGCCGCAAGACGTTCGCCGGCTTCTACCGGCTCGGGACGGTGGCCCCGGACTGCTGCCGCCCGTTCGACTCGGGGCGGAAGGGCATCCTCACCGGGGAGGGAGCCGGGGTGATCGTGCTGGAGACCGCGGAGTCCGCGCTGCGCCGCGGGGCCCCGATCTACGCCGAAGTGCTCGGGTACGCGCTCAACTGCGACGCCCTGCACCCCGTCGCGCCCGACCGGGCGAGCATCAAGGAGTGCATCGAGCTGGCACTGGCCGACGCCGGGGTCGAGCCGGCCGAGGTGGACCTGATCTCGGCGCACGGCACCGGCACCCCGGCGAACGACGTGACCGAAACGGGGGCGATCCGGGACGTGTACGGGGAGAAGCCGCCGCCGACCGTGTCGTTCAAGGCGATGCTCGGCCACGCGATGGGTGCCGCGAGCGCGCTGGCGGCCATCGCGTGCGGGCTGGGCATCACCCACCGGTTCATCCCGCCGACCATCAACCACCGCGAAACCGACCCGGAGTGCGCCATCGACTGCGTGCCCAACCACGCGGTCGACGCCGAACTGAAGATCGTGCAGAACAACGGCCTCGCGTTCGGCGGCAACAACGCCGTCGTCGTCCTCGGCCGGTTCGACGAGGAGGTGGCCCGGTGAACCCGGTCATCACGGCGTGGACGGCGGTCTCGCCCTACGGCATCGACCGCGAGTCCTTTGTGGATGGTCTGCGCGGCGGCCGCGCGGCGCCGGTGTCCGACGGCGCGGTCCACCGGACGGCCCTGGTGCCCGGGTTCGACGCCCGCGAGCTGCTGGGCCGCAAGGGCACCCGGTCGATGGACCGGCTCATCGGGCTCGCCGTGTGGGCCGTCGGCCGCCTGACCGCCGACCGGCCCGCCGAACGCGGGGACCGCTCCGGGCTGGTGCTCGGCACCATGGGCAGCCTGCAGAGCACCATGGACTTCAGCCGCTCGTCCTTCACCGAAGCCAAGCCCTACTTCGTCGACGCGGCCCGGATGCCGAACTCGATCATGAACTCCGCCGCGGGGCAGTGCGCGATCTGGCACAGCCTGACCGGGCCGAACGTGACGCTGGCCGGCGGGCGGCCGGCCGGTCTTTCGGCGCTGGCCTGCGCGCTCCGCCTGCTGCGGGCCGGCCGGGCGTCGAACGTGCTCGTCGGTGCCGTCGAGGAGTACTCCGACACGCGGTCCTGGATCGAGTCCCACAGTGTTGCCGACAGCGTTGGCGGCGTGCTCGGCGAGGGCTGCGTGGTGCTGCGCGTCGAGCCCGCCGGGGAGCGCCCGGCGCTGGCGGAGGTGCTCGCCGTGCGGTCGCGCGTGGCGCTGACCGGCGACCTCGAGGGCACGCTTACGTCCTGTGTGGACGATGCGCTGGCCGCGGCGGGCGTGTCCGCGGACGACGTCGCGATCGAGTTCTGGTCCGGCGTGCCGGGCCGGGCCGACCCGGTGGCGGACCTGATCGGCGACACCGGCGCGGCGACGGCCATGTTCCACGTCGCCGGGGTACTGGCGACCGGCGAACCCGGTGACGTCGCCGTCGTCGGCTCGGCCGACCGCGACGGCGCGGTGGTGTGCGCGGTGCTGCGGCTGGGCGGCCCGCGATGAGCGGGGTGGCGCTGGTCAGCGGCGGCTCGCGGGGCATCGGCCGGGCGGTCGCGCTCCGCCTGGCCCGCGACGGCTTCGACGTCGCCTTCTGCTACCGCACCGACGAAGACGCCGCGCGCGAGGTCGAGAAGGAACTGGCCGAGCTGGGCGTGCGGGCGCTGGCCGAGCGGGTCGACGTCGCCGACGCCGAAGCCGTCCGGGCGTGGGTCGCCCGCACCGAGGACGAGCTCGGCCCGGTCACCGCCGCGGTGACCTCCGCGGGCATCACCCGTGACCGGCTGCTGGTCCGGATGCCGGACGAGGACTGGAAAGCCGTGCTGGAGACCAATCTGGACGGTGTCTACCACGTGTGCCGCTCGGTCGTGTTCGGGATGATGAAGCGCAAGGCGGGCACGGTGATCGCGATCAGCTCGATCGCCGGCGTGCACGGCGCCGCCGGGCAGACCAACTACAGCGCCTCGAAGGCCGGCACGATCGGCTTCTGCAAGGCTCTGGCCAAGGAGGTCGGGCGCTACGGCGTGCGCGTCAACGTCGTGGCACCGGGGTTCATCGACACCGACATGGTCGCCGAGCTCGACGACCGCACCCGCGAGCGCGCACTGGCCGACATCCCGCTGCGGCGGTTCGGCACGCCGGACGACGTCGCCGACCTGGCCGGGTTCCTCGCGTCCGCGCGGGCCCGGTACATCACCGGCTCGGTGCTGCACGTCGACGGTGGGCTCATCCGGTGACCCGGGAGCCGGAGCCGTTCCGCGTTCGGCGGACGGCGGCTCCGCCCGGACCTGAATTGCCTGCGCCACCACCGCGTTTCCCGCGGCCCGTGCCTACCGTGAGCGAGCCGGTTCCGCACATCGGTGGAGCCGCGGGCGAAGGGACGGTGGTCAGCATGAGCGAAGCGGCGCTGCGCCGGGGAAAACGGCTCCCGGAACACGGGGAGCCGGGGGCCGGGATGGCCGAACTCGGCCGCGACCTGGTGGTCCGGCGGGTCAACGGCGCCTTCGCTGACCTGTTCGGCACCACGCCGGACGACGTGATCGGCACGCCGTTCCGCGGCTGGTTCCGGCCGGCGGACCGGGACACGCTCCGGCGCGAGCCGGCCGGGCTGGTCCCCGGCGAGCGGTTCGACGAGCGGCTCGTCGGGCTGGGCCCCCGCCCGTTCCTCGCCGACGTGACGGGCCGGGCCATCGACGACGACGGCGAGGTGCGCCTGGTGCTGCTGGTGCGCCCGGTGCCGTCCGGCGAGGCACCGGTGCGGCTCGCCGCGCTGGACGCGCGGATCCTGGAAGGACTGGCGGCGGGCGAGCCGGCGGTCCGCATCGCGCTGCGGCTGTACCTGAGCCGCCAGGCGGTCGACTACCGCATCGGCGCGATGCTGCGGAAGCTCGGGGCGCCGAGCCGCGCCGCGCTCGTCTCGCGGGCGTACGCGGCCGGGGTGCTGCAGCCCGAGCTGTGGCCGCCGCGGGTGGCGTCACACGCGCTCGAAGACTGAGTTTCCGCACTGAGTTTCCGCACCGCGGCACCGCCGCTCGCGTGGATCGCGGGTACCGCGGCGGCCGTCCCGGCTTGTTGGATGAGGACATCCGAGCACGGGCATCCGAAAACCACGGGGTGGGTGACATGAGCGAAGCGTGGCACGTCGCGTGCGTCGACGAAGCCTTCCGCGTGCTGACGGCCGAACCGGCGTTCGGCGAGCTGTTCGGCGCGTCGGCGTTCGAACTGCGGCACCGGGGGCTCCTCGACTTCCTGCACCCGGACTGCGCCGACGGGCCGCGCCGCGCCTTGACCGCGCTCGCCGCCGGCACCCGGCCCGAGGCGACCGAACGCGTGGTGCTGCGCGGCCCGGGCGGCACGGTGGTCGCCGCGGAGGTGGCCGCACTGGCACTGGCGGGCTCGCGGCGGATCGTGGTGGCCGTCCGCCGGGCCGCGGACCGGCCGCAGCGGACCCGGCCACCGCTCCTGACACCGCTCGAGGCCCTGGTCCTGGAGGGGCTCGCCGCGGGCGTGCCGACGACCGAGCTGGCGCGGCGGGCCCACCTGAGCCGCCAGGGCGTGGAGTACCACGTCGGCGCCCTGGTCCGCCGGTTCGCGGTGCCCAACCGCACGGCGCTGGTCGCCAAGGCTCACGCGACCGGCCTGTACACGGCGGAGACGTGGCCACCCCGCGTGGACCCGCGCCGGCTCGACGGCACGCGGAAGGCCGCCGGTTCCTGATCACCGGCCCGGCGCGCGCAAGGCCGCCGGTTCCTGATCACCGCGCCGGCAGGAACCAGGCTGCGGAATCGCCCGCCACGCCGGAATTGCCGCCGCTGCTGTTCCCGGCACTGCTGACCACAGCCGCACCCCAGGCGGCCGGTGCGGTGAACGCCGTGCTCCCGGTGTTGACCGCGCACACCAGCTGCCCGCGCCGGAACGCCAGCACCGCGTCGTCGCCCGGGTCGAGCCACTCCACCGGGCCCGGCGCGCCGAGCCCCAGGTGCCGCCGCGCCTGGATCGCCCGGCGGGAGAAGTGCAGGACCGACGCCTCGTCGGCCTCCTGGACGTCGACCGCGTACCGGCCGAACCACTCCGGCTGCGGCAGCCACGGCACCCCGGTGCCGAACCCGAACGCCGGGGCGTCCGCCGTCCACGGCAGCGGGACGCGGCAGCCGTCGCGGCCCTGCTCGCGGCCGCCCGTGCGGTGGAACACCGGGTCCTGGCGGGCTTCGGCGGGCAGGTCGAGGACCTCCGGCAGGCCCAGTTCCTCGCCCTGGTAAAGGAAAACCGACCCGGGCAGGGCCAGCAGCAGGAGCAGCGCCGCGCGGGCCCGCCGCTGCCCGAGCTCGACGTCGACCTCGCCGCGGGGGCGCAGGAGGGCAGCGAACGCGTCGTTGCTGGCCGGGGCCGGCTCGGGGCGGGTGATGCCGTAGCGGGTCACCGTCCGGTGGACGTCGTGGTTGGCCAGCGTCCACGCCGCCGGAGCGCCGGTCGCCGTCGTCCGGGCCGTGGTGCGCTCGACCGCCGCCCGCAGTGCCCGGGCGTCCCAGGGCTGGACCAGCAGGTCGAACGAGAAAGCCTGGTGCAGCTCGTCCGGCCGCAGGTAGTGGTCGAGGTCGGCCGGGTCCGGCACCCACACCTCGCCGACGAGCAGCAGGTCGCGCTCCGGGCCGTAGCCGGCCGCGAGCGCGTGCCAGCGGCGGAAGATCTCGTGCACCCCGGGCTGGTTCCAGCTGTGGGCGTTGTAGCCGTCGCCCGGCCAGTCGCGCAGGGCCGCGTCCTTGACCAGGCCGTGGCAGACGTCGATGCGGAACCCGTCGACACCGCGGTCGAACCAGAACCGCAGCACGTCGTCGAAGTACGCCAGGACCTCGGGGTGGCGCCAGTCGAAGTCCGGCTGCTCGCGGGCGAACAGGTGCAGGTACCACTGCCCGGGCGTGCCGTCCGGCTCGGTGACGCGGGTCCAGGCCGGACCGCCGAAGACCGACCGCCAGTTGTTGGGTGGCTCGTCACCCCGGCCGTCGCGGAAGACGAACCGCGCGCGCTCGGGGGAACCCGGGCCGGCGGCCAGTGCCGCGGTGAACCAGGGGTGCCGTTCCGAGCAGTGGTTGGGGACGAGGTCCATGAGGACCCGCAGGCCGCGGGCGTGGGCTTCGGCGACCAGGCGGTCGAACGTCTCGAGCGTGCCGTACTCCGGGTTGACGGCGTGGTAGTCGGCGATGTCGTAGCCGTGGTCCGCCTGCGGCGACGGGTAGCACGGGTTGAGCCAGATCGCGTCGGCGCCGAGTGCGGCGATGTGGCCGAGCCGCCCGATCACCCCGCCGAGGTCACCGACGCCGTCGCCGTCGCTGTCGGCGAACGACCGGACGTAGAGCTGGTACACCACCGCGTCGTCCCAGAACGAGCGCGGGCGGGCAGGAATCCGGGGCACCCCGAGATCTTCGCACGCGCGTCCCCGGCACACGGGGGGACTTTTCCCGCGGCTTGCGCGTAGTGCCCGGCCGCGCCGCGGGGGACAATACGCAGTTGCCCGGTTTCCCCCCGACCACTGGAGGCCCCATGTTCCCCCGACGCGGCCGGTCGGCAGCCGGCGCGATCCTGCTGGCGGGCGCGGCACTGGCCGGCTGCGCGCGGACCGACGGCCTGACGGTCAACCTGTACATCTCCCCGGAGGACCACCTCCAGACGGTCGTCGACCGGTGCACCGCGCAGGCCGCCGGGCGCTACCGGATCGTCTACAACAAGCTGCCGCGCGGCGCCGACGGCCAGCGCGAGCAGATGGCGCGGCGGCTGGCCGCCCGCGACGACTCGATGGACGTCCTCGGCCTCGACGTCACCTGGGTGCCGGAGTTCGCCGAGGCCGGCTGGGTCGAGCCGTGGACCGGCGCGGCCGAGGCGCAGGCGACCCAGGGCGTGCTGCCCGGGCCGCTGACCACCGCCCGCTGGAACGGCCGGCTCTACGGCGCCACGAAGAACACCAACGTCCAACTGCTCTGGTACGACGACCGGACCACGGCCTCGCCGCCGAAGAGCTTCGACGAGATGATGCGCACGGCGGAGCAGCTCAAGGCCGCGGGCAAGCCGTACCAGGTGCTGTTCACCGGCGCGCAGTACGAGGGCCTGGTCGTCTTCTACAACACGCTGGTGGCGTCGGCGGGCGGGCACATCCTGTCCGACGACGGCAAGTCCGTGGTGATGGACGACGGCGCCGTCCGCGCGCTGCAGCTGCTGAAGACGCTGACCACCGCCGGCATCACCGATCCGTCGCTGACGAACTCGAAGGAGGACGACGTCCGGCAGGCCTTCCAGCGGGGCAGCGGCGCGTTCGAGCTGAACTGGCCCTACGTCTTCGCGTCCTACGCACAGGAGAAGCCGCAGGACCTGGCGCACTTCAAGTGGGCGCGCTACCCGTCGGTCGAGCCCGGGCGGCCCAGCCGCGTCACCATCGGCGGCTTCAACCTGGCGATCAGCACGTACTCGCGGCACAAGCCGGAAGCGTTCGAGGCGGCGCTGTGCCTGCGCAACGCGGCGAACCAGAAGTACCAGGCCCTCGTCGACGGTATCCCGCCAAGCATCGCGTCCGTCTACGACGACACCAAGCCGCTGGACCCGGCGAAGCCGGCCGACGCGGGCACGAACCCGACGATGGCCGACCAGTACCCGATGAAGGCCGACATCCGCGCGGCGCTCGCCGACGCCGCGGTGCGCCCGCTGACCCCGGCGTACCAGAACCTGTCGACGGTGATCTCGAACGTGCTGTCGCCGCCGTCGGAGATCGATCCGGCGGCCACGGCGCAGCAGTTGCGGGAGGCGCTCACGGACGCGTTGAACTCCCGCGGCATCATCCCGTGAGGCGGGCGGGTCCTGCGACCGCGTGGCGATCGCAGGACCCCGGGTGTCACAGCGTGCCGAGCACGTTCAGCAGCTGGTCGGCCGACATGCGGTCGCCGGCGGCCGGGCCTTCGGCCACCGGGGAGGCGGTCTGGTCGAACCCGTGCCGGAAGACGTGCGCGGCGGCCCGCCACGCGTAGGTGAACGCGGTGACGCCGACGTAGACGGTGTCGAACTCCGCGGCGCAGGCCAGCGGCAGGACGGCCTCAGGAACTTCGAGCGGCTTCAGCGCTTCGGTGGCACGGGAGAAGTGCGCGGTCGCGGCCGCTTCGACAACAGTCATCATTTTCGTCCGTTCTCGGTGGGTTCGGCGAGGAATTTCCCCGGCCTCGCCGACCGGGTAAGGTCATGATGTCCGCTGTTCTCCGGACGGCAACAAAATCGGCGTGTTGCGGGTGGAAATCCCCGATTGTTCGGACAATCGCGGAATGTCAACCACCCGCAGGTGTCGGTTGCCTGAATCCTCCGTCAATCGGTGGATGACCCGTTCCCGGCCGGCCGCTTATCGTGACGGAAGCTACGCGGTGCGTGGTACGGGAGCAGAGGAGAAGAGATGGAAGTGATCGAGGCCATGCAGGACCTGGCGAACCCGGGAGTGGAGCCTCTTTCCTTTGGGGCGCCCGCGGTGGACCCCACCGCCTGCACCTGGGCGATCGCCGCGGCGACCTTCGCCGGGTTCACCGTGGGGGCGGGCGTGGGGTGGGTCAACTGCCACTACCACGGTTGCGTTCAGCAGGCCGACGACGTCGAAGTCCCGGAGGGAGTGGCGGGCCTGCCCGTCGCGGAACTGCTCGGCATGCGCAACCAAGCCGCCACCCAGGCCTGACCGAACCGATGGAGGATGAAATGAGCGGGATTTCGACGGCCTCGTTCCCCGGAACGCTCGAGCCGCTGGAGTACGGCGGCCGCGAGGTCACCATCGCCTGCACCCCCGCGGCGGTCGACCTGGCCGCGGTCGGCCTCGGCGCGGCCGGCATCGGCTACTTCGCCGCGAAAGCGTTCTACCACAAGCACGTGGGCCACTTCGACGACCGCGAGGACCTCCTCGACAGCGGCGTGGCCCAGGACGAGCTGCTGTCCTCGTCGGATTTGCTGTCGGTCCGGGTGAACGAGCTCACCCGCAGCTGACAGAACCCGGCCGGGGGCGGGTCATCGCCGCCCCCGGCCGCCCGGTTCACCCGGCAAACCGGAATTCCGGTGCGGCAAGGGCAGTGAGCCCTTCGTCGGTGACGACGGCGGGCACCAGTTCCCCCGGCCGCCCGGGCCCGTTCGCCGCGATCAGGCCGAGCCGGCCGAGGGTGCGGGCGGTGGCCTGGTCGCAGCAGGGGAGGCCATCGACGTAGAGATCGGGTTCGCAGCCGAGCGAAAGCTGCGCCCGCCCGTCGCCGACGGCCTTGAGCATGTTCACAGCGCGGCGGGTGAGCGGGCCGCTCTCCGGGCGGGTGTCGTGGTCCATTGATCGCTCCCGATCTGGTTCGCCGGAATGATCAGGAAACGGTAGAACGCGGGTGGTGCAGGTCACCATGCGCGGATGGGGAAACGCGGACTCGCCACCGGCGGATCGCCGGCCCGGCCGGGAATACCGGGGAGTCGTGGTGGCTCGCAGGATGCGCAGCCAAGCAACGGCGGCCGGGTGCGGGTATCTCGGTGGCGCTGGTTGGGCTCGGGCGGGGGTGGCGGCGTGCGCCGGTTGGCTCGGGCGGAGGTGGTGGGGTGCGCTGGTTGGCTCGGGTGGAGTGGCGGTGAGCGCTGGTTGGCCCGAGCGGGATGGCGATGAGCGTGGGCGGCTTCGGCTGTGCTGATCGTTCGCGGCGATCATCGGGTGAGTGCAGTCGCCTGACAAGTCTCCGGCCGCGCACGTGGGTGTGGGCCCGTAGCCGTGTGGCTGCGGGCCTTTCCCGTGTTCAGGCTGCGAATGGCAGGGGTTCGTGGATGTTGTTGCGTCGGGGTTGTCGGCGTCGGTCGATGAATGCTGGTGGGAGGAATTCGGGGAGGCCGTCGGGGGCGATGCGGACTTCCCAGCCGGAGCGGTGCAGGAGCCGGTGGTGGTGGGCGCACATCAGCACCAGGTTGTTCAAGTTTGTGGGGCCGCCATCAGCCCAGTGAGAGTCGGCAGGGGGCGCGGTGTCCGGATTTCGCCGGGTCGTTTCCCCCTGCCGCTCTCCCGAACCCGGCGTACCCGTTTCCGAGTACCGGGCTCTCCACGAGTCGCCGTCAGGCAGGCGAGACGCCTGGTTTGTCCCATGGTGTCGGTATCCGGTGGCCCCGGTAGCGATAACGCTGAATGGTCATCGTGGCGGGTTGCCAGAGTGCGACACTGTTGTATTCCGGCCACCACCGGTTGTAGTAGCGGCGGATGATCCACCGTCTGCTGGTGCGGGGGTGTTTGTTCTTCAGCCATTCCCAGACCCGCCACCACAGGTAGTGCTGGAGATGGTGGTAGGCCTTGCTGGAGGAACTGTGCCGGAAGTACTGGGCCCATCCGCGGGTCATCGTCCCGAGTTGCCGGAACAGTCGGTCCGCGTCCTGATGGGTGATCCGCTTGGTCGCTGCCTTCACCTTCCGTTTGATGGAAGTCATCGACTTCTTCGACGGATAGGTGTAGATCAGTTTCCGGTCGCTTCCGTATTGAGTGTGCCGCTGGATGCGGAATCCCAGGAAGTCGAATCCCTCGTCGATGTGCACGATCTGTGTCTTTTCCGGGGCGAGCCGAAGCCCGATCCGGTCCAGGATCGCACCGATCTCATCCCATAGTTTCTCCGCGTGGTCTCGGGTTCCGTTGACCAGGACGACGAAGTCGTCGGCATAACGGGTCAGCCGGAATGTTGCGCCGCCGCGTTGGCGATGGCGCGCCCGGGTCCAGGAGTTCCTGTGGTTCTCCCAGATCTGGTGGAAATAGTCGTCCAGTTCGGAGAGAGTGATGTTGGCCAGCAGCGGCGACAGAATGCCGCCCTGAGGGGTTCCGGAATGGGTGTCCCGGCCGGCGCCGTCCTCGCTGAGGATTCCCGCGCGCAGGAACGCCTTGATCAGCTCCAGGATCCGCTTGTCCTTGATCCGTTTCCGCACCAGCCCGAGCAGGGCGGTGTGGTCGATCTCGTCGAAACAGGCGGCGATGTCGCCCTCGAAGACCCACTCATAGCCCTGCTGGGCATAGTGGCGGATCTCCTCGACGGCGTCCTGGGCCCGGCGTCTGGGCTGGAAACCATAACTGGAGTCCCGGAACCCGGTCTCGAAGATCGGTTCCAGGACCAGCTTCAGCGAGGCTTGAACGACCCGATCGGTCACGGTCGGTATCCCCAGCCGGCGCGTCTTCCCGCCGGTTCTGGGAATGTGCCGTTCCCGGACCGGGAGCGGACGGAACGCCCGAGCCTTCAGATCAGCCCGGATTTCCTCCAACAACCCGACAACACTCAGCTTCGATTCGGTGATCGAGCGGACAGTCCGCCGATCGACACCCGCGCTGCGTGCTCCGGTGTTCCCCGACACCCGTTCCCACGCCGTGACGAGGAATGCGGGGTCGGCCACGAGGTTATAGAGATCATCAAACCGGCGGCCGGGATCGGCCGCCGCCCAACGGTGCAGCTTCGTTTGCATTCCCAGTACCCGCTGCCCTGCGGTGAACGGCACCAACAGCAGATCACCGATGTTCACCGGTGAGGCTTCTTCTGGCATTACCTCAACTTCCCTGCTTCGTCTCGCTGTCGCCCTTCCCCATGTGGACGGCTTTCCCGTCCTCGGAGTACTACGGCGACTCCGCCCCATCGCAAGCCTCTCGGCAGGCAATGCGCCTATCCGTCATCAGACCACCGGCTGTGACCCGTTTATGGAAGGCTTGCGGTGGTTCCCATGTTCACGTGTTCCCGATCGACGAGTGAGGCACCCAGCTTTACCCCGGCAGTCCCTGTGAATACGCCACAGACTTTCTCCACAGGCTGCCCGAGAACAATTCCCGGGCGGACGCTACCCCTACCACTTGGTTCACGCGCACTGCACTACCGACCCATATCCGCCAGGTTCGAGTCGGCTCCACATAACGAGGCTTCAGACACTGATTCCTATTCGTATACCTTCTCGTCTCGCTCACCGAGCCCGCACCATCTGGCGATACTGGCACGACTCGACTTTGTCAGGGCCGCTTGCCACCTCAACCTGCCCATTCCCGCAGGTCAGGCTGCCCTCAGCTTCACCGAACCGCTGTGACGATCCAGCGTCGGAGGTCTTGCACCTCCGATCGGATAAACACGCGCCTCATGGCGCACGTGGCGGATGTGGTGACCTTGGCAATGCCGGGGTGGTCGGTGGCAGCCGGGGAAGGCGCAGCCTCGGTCCCGCAAGAACAAGGCCCGGCGCAGCCCAGCAGAGATCAACCGGCGGAGGCGGCCCAGGTTGAGGGGTTCGCTCTTCTCACCCAGGACCGCAGGGATGATCATGGCATCACAGGCATGCACCCGGGCCTCGGCCGCGGTCATGGTTCCGGTGTCGCCGAGGGTGGCCTTGCCGACCCCGGACTTCAAGTCCTCCAACGACACCGCGACCATCACGTGGGCCCGCTCGCCCGCCTGCATCGGCAGATCCGGAGAGTCGAGGGCGAGATCAACCGCGTCGGAGAAGGCATCGCCGTAGCGTTGCGGGGTGGTGCGGAAGTCGGGGCCGTCGTCTCCGGTGCGGCGCTCGGCCAAGGCATCGAGCAAGGTGTTGGCGCGGGTGCCGGTTTCGTCGTCGAAGCGGCCGCTCAGCTCCCATATCCCGGTTCTTTTGCGGCGCAGGAACAACTCCCGGGTGGGCACCGAGGGTTCGGTGTCGTCGGGGGCGGTTCCGTCGGGGGCGAGGTGGGCGAGGATGCGGGCACCGAGGGCTGCGACTTGCTTGTGCCCGGCTTCCTCGGCGAAAGTCAGCAAGTTGGCCTCGGCACTCAACCGATGCTCGACCGGAACCTGAGCCAGGACACCGGTGATCACGTCGATCATCCGGTCACTCAACCGCCCCGCCCGCGCGGCAACACCGGTCGCGGGCGCCAGCGCGGGAATCGGGGAACCATCAAGGTTCCGCCCGGGATTCACCAAGCGGGCACGCTTCACCAGACGTTCCACGGTCGGCTTGGGCTCGTCGGCGAGGTGTTCCAGAAGTCGTGCTGCAGAACGGTATCCGAACAGCTCCATCACTCCGCGCTGCTCGATTTCCACCAGCAGCGCGCCAAGTTCGGCCTCGGCGGAGCGTATGGTCGTGAGCAGCTCACCGATGCGGTCGGCGAATGCCACCGCCTCGGACGAGAGAGCCGCGTCGTTGGTCATACCTCCAAGCTACTCACCAAATCGAACACATGGCATCACACGAAACGGTGAGAACACAAGGTAAAGAAAAGGCCCGCGGAGACGAATCTCCGCGGGCCGGGCGCACGTCTCAGCCGAGGACCGAGATCACGTCCGCCTTGATCAGGCCGAGGATCGAGCCCACCGTGACGATCTGCACCTTCACGTCCTTCTTCAGGTCGCCGATGACCTTCGTCAGCGGCGTCCACTCGACGACGACCTTCCGGCCCGAGCCGTCCAGCACGATGGTGACGTACTTGCCGTGGACGGCGACGACCTTGCCGGTCAGGGTCACGCTGCCCAGGCCCGGCACCGTGATGTCGGAGGAGGCGGGGGCGGTCAGCGTGGCGGCGCCCGCCGTGCCCGTCGCGCCGAGCAGGCCCGCGCACACCAGCGCGGTCGCGGCGACGGCGGTCGTGATCTTCGTCAGAGTACGCATCTTCATTTCCCACGCGGCCTTTCGGTCGTTCCGATCCGGGCGAGCGGTTTCGCCCGTGCCGCGAAGATTAGGGGAGCTCACCCGCTGCGCCGTATCCGCGAATGCCGAACCATTTTCCGGGCTTTCGTTGCCGGGTAAGCGAAATCAGGGGGACGCCGTGCGGCCGGCGAGCCGGTAGCCCGCGCCGTGGGCGGTCCGGATCAGCACGTGGTGGCGGTCGCCGAGTTTCCGGCGCAGCCGGCCGACGTAGAAGCGGACCTTCCGGCTGTCGCCGCCGAGCGCGCGTTCGAGCAGCCAGCCCGGGCTGACGCGGTTGGGGTTGAGCATGAGCATCCGCAGCAGCCGGAATTCGGTCGGCGTCAGGTGGACCGCTTCTCCCCGGAGGCGCACCTTGCCGGTCCGCAGATTCATTTCGAGCCCTTGGACGCGCACCACGGGCTCCTGCGACGGAGTGCGCTCGATCACGTCGGTCATGATTCCTCGAATGGTTCAGGGAATTGTTCGGCGCAGAGTGTGTACGACGGCAAAGATCGTGGACAAGGGTCCGGCGGCTGCGCATTCCGCGGAATTATCGTTCGGCGGATCCGGAGGCGCCAGGCTCGGACGCGGGTCACCCCGGGCGGCTGAAAAGTGCCTCTGACCTGGGCGTCGTCGGATCTGTCCGATTTGTTCCCGGTTGTTGAGGGATTCCCCTGCAAGCGTTGCTCGCTGCGGATCTTCGTCGATACGCTCACCGTGCGTGACGACTTGGGAATGGGGCGTCGCCGAAGGCGGTGAAGAGACGGAACAGGGTGGGGATCGCATGACTGTGCTTGACGACCGGACGCAGCCGCAGGACGGCTTCCACGTCGACGGTGTCGCGGTGCCGTCGGCCGACCTGCTCGACGGCGTCACGCCGCCCGCCGCCCGGTCCGTGGCGACCGCGCTGCTGGACGACGTGGCCGCGGTCTACCGCCGGGTCGTCGAGGACGACGCCGCGGTCACGCCCGCGCAGCGCGCCCGCGTCCGGATCGCCGGCGAAGCGTTCGCCGAGGCGGGCGGGGCGCCGGGCACGGCCGCCGACCTGCTCGGCCGGTTCGCGGCCCAGGTGACCGACGCCGTCGCCCGGCACCGGCCGCACCGGGTGGTCGCCGTCGTGCAGGTCGCGCACCTGCTGGTCCAGGACCTGCTCGCCGGGGTCGGCCGCCCGGCGCCCGCCGCGCCGGCGCGGGAGGCGCGGTGCGCGCTCGTCCAGCGCCTCCTCCGGCAGGAGCAGCTCACGCCGGCGCAGCTGGCCGGCCTGGAGGACGCCTACGTCGTGGTCGCGGCCCGGTTCCCGCGGGCGGTGCCGCACGACCGGCTGGCCGCGGTGCTCGACGAGCACCACGAAGACGGCCTGCTGAGCGCGCCGGGCGGCGACGGGGTCATCGTGCTCGTCCCGGACCGGCTCGAGCGGCGGATCTCCCCGCTGCTCGAGGCGCTGGCCGGCCGGTTCGACCAGTTGCCGTGGACGACGACCGTGCCCGCCACCCGGGCCGCGCTCGCCGCCGGCTGCAAGGAGGCGGTGGACGTCCTGGCACTGGCCGCGGCGACCGGCCGCCCGGCCGGGGCGTACCGCCTCGACGACGTCCTGCTGGAGTACGCGGTGCTGCGCGACCCGGTGACGTCGGCGCGGTTGCGGGGCCTGATCTCCCCGCTGGCGGGCAACGAGGTGCTCTTCGGCACCCTCGAAGCCCTGATCCGCGCCGACTTCAACCGGACGGTCGCCGCACGCGAGCTGTTCATCCACCGGTCCACTTTGGACTACCGGATCCGCCGCATCGAAGAGGTCACCGGGCAGAACCCGCTGACCGGCCGCGGCGCGTACGTCCTGGCGGCGGCGGTGGTCGTGCACGCCGTCTCCGGCTAGCCGCGGCTGCGCGCCGGCACGTCGGCGGGGTGGAAGTCGCGGGTGGCCGGGTCGTGCAGGTGGACCTGGGCGTGGCCGACGTCGAAGTACATCCCGGTCAGCCGGAGGCGGCCGGCCTGCTCGGCTTCGGCGACGAGCCGGTACTCGCGCAGGTGGTCCAGCTGCTGCAGCACGTTCTGCAGCGCCAGCCGATCGCCCTCGCGCTCGGGGATTCCGCCGGCCACCGTGACCGGAGCCGACCGGCGGGCGCTGGGCGCCGCGTGCGTCAGCCACTCGGTCAGCGGTCCGGGTGGTGGCCCGCTCGCCAGCGCGGCCATGGCCCCGCACGAGGAATGCCCGCAGACGACGATCTCGCTCACCTCCAGGACGCCCACCGCGTACTCGATCGACGCGTTCATCGACGCGTCCGCCTGCCCCGGCGGGACCAGGTTGCCGATGTTGCGGATCGTGAACAGGTCGCCCGGGCCGCTCGTCGTGATCAGGTTGGGCACGATCCGCGAATCACCGCAGGTGATGAACAGGGTGCGCGGCCGCTGGCCGTCGGCGAGGCCCGACAGCGTGTCGCGCACCAGCGGGGCGGTGCGGCGCTGGAACTCCGCCGCGCCGCGGTGGGTGGGCTGCGCGGGGAGCTCGGCGGCCTGCCAGGCCGACCACGGGGCCAGCCAGCGGGGCACGAACCCGGTGCCGGCGCGACGGCTGCGCGTCGGACGGCCTTCCTTGCCGTTGGCGAACCAGGGGTGGCCGATCTCGTCGACCGCCACCGTGCCGCCGGCGGCCTCGTGGGCGTGCTGCCAGGTCTGCAGGCTTTCGAACGCCGCGTGGTCGAGGTAGTCGACGACCAGGTCGAGCCGCACGCGCGCGCCGGCCGGGACGGTCGCCAGCACGCGGCTCAGCCGGGGCACGGACAGGAACGTGAGCACCCCTTCGACGACGACGTGCCAGACCTCACCGTCCGGCTCGGCGTGCATGCCGGACCAGAGCGTGCGGCGCAGCATCAGCACCAGCGACAGCGCGATGCCCGCCAGCACCCCGGTGAGCAGGTCGAACACCACGACCCCGGCGAGGGTGAGCAGGTACACCGGCAGGTCGCCGTGGGCCAGCACGGTCTTCAGGTGCCCGGGGTTCACCAGCTTGACCCCGACGTGGACGAGGAGACCGGCCAGCGCGGCGAGCGGGATGTCCTGGATCACCCCGGCGAGGGCCACGACGAACACCAGCACCCACACCCCGTGCAGCACGGCCGACGCCCGGCTCTTCGCGCCGGCGGCGACGTTGGTGGAGCTGCGGACGATGACCCCGGTGACCGGCAGGCCGCCGAGCGCGCCGGACACCATGTTCGCCGCGCCCTGCCCGATGAGCTCCCGGTTCAGGTCGGCGCGCGGCCCGGTGTGCAGCCGGTCCACCGCGACCGCCGACAGCAGGCTTTCCACCGACGCGATCACCGCGATGGTGAGGACCGCGACGGCGAACGCGCCCCAGCCGCCGCCGGGCAGCTGCGGGGCGAAGCGGATGTTCAGCAGGTCCGCGGGCAGTTCCACCCGCGGCAGGGTCAGCCCGGCGAGCACGGACACCCCGGTGGCGACCGTGATCGCGGCCAGCGGGCCGGGCACCCGCCGCAGCGCCTGCGGGAGTCGCGGCCACACCAGCAGGATCGCGATGACGAGCAGCCCGATCGCGGTTGCGGCGTCGTGCCGGGCGACGATCTGGGCCGGCAGCTCGGCGAGGTTCGCCGGTGCCGAGGACTGCGGCTTGCCGCCGAGGACGACGTGGACCTGCCCGAGCACGATCGTCACGCCGATCCCGGCGAGCATGCCGTGCACGATGGCGGGCGAGATGGCCAGCGCGGCGCGCGCGACCCGGGAGGCGCCGAGCAGGATCTGCACCGCGCCGGCGGCCACGGTGATCGCGCAGGTGACGGCCCAGCCGAACGTCTGGATGGTTTCGGCCATCACCACCGTCAGGCCCGCGGCGGGCCCGCTCACCTGGAGTGCGGAGCCCCCGAGGGCGCCGGCGACGATCCCGCCGACGACGGCGGCGATCAGCCCGGCGACCACCGGGGCGCCCGAAGCGAGCGCGATGCCCAGCGAAAGGGGTACGGCGACGAGGAAAACGACCAACGAGGCTGGCAGGTCGTGGCGGAGCACGGCGAGTCGTCTCATGATCACCATGCAACCGGACGAACGATTGATTTGTCTGGTTACCGCCGGGAAATCCGCATTATTCTCAACGGATTGCGCCGAAGTTTCAGCCGTGTCGGGACACGTCGGCGAAGAAACCGGGAACCGGCGTCAGCGCGTCGGCGGCGGCGAGCCGGTCGTACACGTGCTTGCCCACGGCCAGGTCCAGGACGCCCAGCCCGAACGGCGAGAACACCACCGGCCGGTCGGTGGGCGGCTCGACCGCGCCCGTCATGACGTCGAACAGCGTGCCGTGCAGGAAGTCGCGGTGCCCGGTCCGCTGCTCGGCCAGGTGGACGGAGGTGTCCGCCTTCAGGCAGTGTTCGACGTCGTCGACGATGTTGGCCGACGCGAGCACGATCTCCGGCGAGAGATCGCGCAGGGAGACGTGCAGCACGACGGGGTTGTGCGCGAACCACGCCGGGTCCGTCACGTGCGGAACACCCGCCACGGTGGCGAACACGACCAGGTCCGAAGCCCTGACCAGCGCCTCGGCGCGCTCGTGCCGGACCACCTTCGCCGCCGTGCCGGTGCGGGCGAGGTAGCCCGCGAATCCGTCCACAGAGGACGCCGAGAGGTCGTGCAGCCCGATCTCACCGAACTCCCAGCCGTTCGCGGCGAGGTAGGTGTGGATGTACCGCGCGATCAGGCCGGTGCCGAAGAAGCCGATCCGCGCGGGCCGGCCGCGGCCGCGGGTCAGCCGGTCGGCGGCCAGCGCGGCCGACGCCGCCGTCCGGGACGCGCTGACGATCGAAGCCTCCATGACCGCGAAGGGGTAGCCCGTGTCCCGGTCGTTGAGGACCAGCACGGCGGAGGCGCGCGGGATGCCCGCCCCGACGTTGCCGGGGAAACTGCCGATCCACTTGAGACCGTCCACAGCGGACTCGCCGCCGAGCGAGGCGGGCAGCGCGATGATGCGGTCGGCGGGCCGGTCGGGGAACCGGAGGAAGTACGACGGCGGGTTCACCGTGTCGCCGGCGCCGTGCGTGCGGTAGGCCCGTTCGACGACGGCGGTGACCGTCCGCTCGTCGCCGTCGAGCACCCGGCGCACCTCGGTGCCGGTGACGACGGTGAACGGCGGGATCGCAGGCGTTTCTGGCAAGGCCGGTCCCTTCTACGCGGCGGAGCGGCGGAGCTCGGCCAGGCGGTGCATGGCCGACGCGGTGGCCAGCAGGCGCAGCCCGCGGACCGTGCACGGCGAGTGTCCGGTGAGCTGGCCGATGCGCTGCAGCCGGTAGTCCACGGTGCTGCGGTGCACGATCAGCCGTTCCGCGGCCTTGCCCCGGTTGCCGTCCTCGGCCAGCAGGACCTGCAGCGTCTCCCACAGCACCGGCTGGGCCAGCAGCGGCTGGATCACCTTCAGCAGGGCGTTGGACACCACCGGTTCGTGCGCGGCGGCGAACTCGAGCAGCACGTCGTCGAGGACGTGCACCGCGGGCGCGAACTCCAGCGACGTCGCCTCGGCGAGGATGTCGTCCGCCACCGACCGGCACGCGGACACGCTGCGGTTCCCGGGCCACACCAGTGCGGCACGGGCGGTGCCGCCCAGCGCGTCCAGCACCTTGCCGGTGCGGTGGACCGCGTCCGCCTTGTCTGGCGCGGGAACCAGGACGTGCCCGCCGCCGTCGGCCAGCAGGGTCAGGGTGTCCTCGCCGGCGTGGGCGCGGAACGCCTCGTCCACCACGGCCGGGTCGAGCTCGGCGGTGGCCACCGCGACGACGGCGTAGGTCCGGTCCGCCGCCGGGGTCGCCGCGCCGCTCAGCAGCAGCTCCGCCTGCTTGCGCCGGGTCGGTTCCTCGTGGTCCGGCGCGGTCGTGCCTGCCTCGGCGAACCCGCGGGTCAGCTCGACCAGGATCCGGTTGCCGAGTTCGCTGATCCGCTGGGCCGCGAGGCAGCGGGTGCCGCTGTCGCGCAGGTCCGGCCGGTTCAGCGCCTTGTCCACCAGGTCGGCGGTGAGCTTCTGCACCGCCTCCAGCAGCCGTTCGAGGCCGCGGCCGGACTCCGCCCACGTGTGGCCGACCCGGCGGGCCGCCAGCACGTCGAGGACGAAACCGTCCGAAAGCACGTCCGAAAACAGCGGGAGCACGTGCCGCACCACGGTTTTGCGGGGCGTCTGCACGTCCGCCGCGTGGTTCGACGGCCCGGCGGCCACCGGCGAAATCGTCTTGTTCACACTCATCCGGCCTCACCCTTGTTCTCTCAGCCTGATCCCGTGACATCTTCACCAGATCGGGTGGGTACGTAGCTCAAAGTTTCCTCAGATTCGGGTTTTCCCTCGTCAGGGGGGCGGGAACGCGCGGCGCGCGGAATCCGGTTCCGCGTTGTGCGGATTCCGGGGCCGGAACCCGCGTGCCAAACTCGGCTCAGGCGCGAAAACGCTCGGATTGGACGGTGCCGTGATCTGCCTCGGAACCATGAACTTCGGGACGGCGACCGACCGCGCCGCGGCGTTCCGGCTCCTGGACGTCTTCACCGAGCGGGGCGGGCGGGCCGTCGACACGGCGAACTGCTACGCCAGCTGGGACGGCACCGGCGACGAAAGCGAGCTGACGATCGGCGCCTGGCTCCGCGCGCGGGGTGCCCGCGACCGGATCCGGCTCGCCACCAAGGTCGGGGGCCGCCCGGTCCCCGGCGGGGCGTTGATGGACTTCGAAGGGCTGGCGCCGGCGGCGGTCCGGTCCGCGGTCGAGGACAGCCTGCGCCGCCTGGGCACCGACCACGTCGACGTCTGCTTCGCCCACCTCATGGACCCGGCCGTGCCGATCGAGGACACGCTGGGCGCGTTCGAGGAGCTCGTCGAAGCGGGCAAAGTCCGGGAAATCGGGCTGAGCAACCAGGATCTCGGTTCCCTGCGGCGCGCGGGCACCCGGATCACCTGGCTCCAGCAGCGGCACAGCTACCTGCAGCCGTTCCCGGGCGCGCCGTTCGGCCCGCAGCAGCTGCTGACCCCGGAAATGGCCGCGTACGCGCGCGAAACCGGGTTGGCCGTCCAGGGGTATTCGCCGCTGTTGTCGGGGGCCTACACCCGGGCCGACCGCGCGTTCTGGCCGCACTACGACCACCCGGGCACCGAGCCGCGGCTCGCCGCGCTGCGGAAGGTGGCAGGCGACCTCGGGGTGTCGGCGAACCAGGTGGTGCTGGCCTGGATGCTCGCCGGCCGCCCCGCCGTCGAACCGGTGATCGGCGTCAGCTCCGAGGAGCAGCTCGCCGACTGCCTCGGTGCCACCGGGCTGGTCCTGGGCGATGAGCACCTGCGCTGTCTCGAAACCGCCTGAGCGAAAGGCCGGGGGACGATGACGCGGCCGGACGTGGTCCTGGGGGTCGAGATCGGGGCGGCGGTGATCACCGTCGCCGTCCTCGGCGAGGACCTGGACCTGCGGGAGACCGTCGCGTGGCCGCTGCCGCGCACGACGCACCACCCGGTCGACCCGGCGCAGGACCCGTGGCTGGTGCTGGACACGCTCGCCTCGGCGGTCCGGGAGGCGGCCGGGGTCTGCGAGGTCTTCGGCAACCGCGTGCGCGGGCTGTCGCTGACGTCCCGCCTGCCCAGCCTGCTGGCCCTGGACGCCGGGTACCTGCCGCTCACGCCGGCGCTCACCGCCACCGACGGCCGTTCGGTCGGCACCATCCGCCGGCTCGTCGCCGAACAGGGGAGTGCCCTGCACCGCCTGACCGGGGTGCCGCTGACCCCGGCGTCCCCGGTGGCCAAGCTGGCCTGGTTCGCCGGGCACGACCCCGGGCTGTTCGGGCACGCGGCGCACTGGACCGGGCTGAAGGGCTTTCTGCTGTCCCGCCTCACCGGACGGCTGGTGACCGACGTTTCGACGTCGTCGGCCGCCGGGTGGGTCGAGTCGGCCACCCTGGACTGGGCGCAGCCGGCGCTCGACGTCGCGGGCGTGCACCGCGAGCAGCTGCCGGACCTGGTGGAGGCCACCACGGTGCTGCGGCTGACGGCCGCGGCGGGCGAGCTGCTCGGCCTGCCGCCCGGCACACCGGTGGTCGTCGGCGCGTCCGGGGCGGCGACCACCCAGTTCGGCGTCGGGGCGATGGACCGCGGGTGCGCCGCGCTGTCGATGGGCGCGACGGCGGACCTGTGCGTGCTCGAGGACGGCCCGGTGGTGCCGGAGTCGGACCTGGTGTCGTGCCACGCGTTCGCCGACGGGCTGTGGATTTCGCGGGGCACGTTCAGCAACGGGGACGCGGTCGCGCGCTGGGCGGCGGAGTCCTTCGGCGGCGTTGACATCGATGTCCTGCTGGCCGAAGCCGAGCAGGTGCCGATCGGCGCGGAGGGCCTGATCGGCATCCCCCAGCCGGCCGCCGACGCGACGTCGTGGGGCAACCCGGACTTCCAGGCGGCCCTGGTCGGCCTGCGGGTCGAGCACGGCAGGGCGGCGATGACCCGCGCGATGGCGGAGGGGGTCGCCCGCGAGCTGGCCACGGTGCGCGCCGCGTTCGGGGCCATCACCCGGGTGCGCGCGGCCGGCTCGGCCCTGCGGTCACCGTTGTGGGCCTCCCTGCTGGCGGCCGCGCTCGACGTGCCATTGGAGGTCGTCGGGACGGACGAGGCCCCGGCGGTGGGCGCGGCCCTCATGGCCTGGCGCGGGCTGGGGCTCCTGGGGTGCCTGTGCGACCGCCCGGGCGTCCGCCTGCCGGCCCGCGAAGTGCTGCCGGACCCCCTCGCCGCCGCGCACTTCGCCGCCACGCGCCGGCTGGGCGAGCAGCTGACCCGCCTGCTGACCCAGCTCCGGACGGCTTCCTGACCCGCAACGGCCGGCCCGGTTACCTGGTCTGCCGCGACCAGCGGCCACGGCAGAAGGTGACCTAGCCTGCGGGATCGGCGCCGCCGCCGGGCGCGCCGGCGGCGGCGGGGAGCTCGGTCATCGTCATGGCCGGGAGGCTGACCCGGATCCAGCAGCCCGTGTCGGTGGGCAGCACGCGGATCGTGCCGTCGTGGTGGTGCACCAGCTCGGCCACGATGCTCAGGCCGAGGCCGCTGCCCGGCGTGCGCTGGGGACCCGCGCGGAAGAACGGCTCGAAGACCCGCTCGTGCAGGGCGGGGTCGATGCCGGGGCCGTCGTCGAGGATGTCGATCACGTGCTCCGTGCCCGTGGTCGACAGCCACACCTGCGCCTTGGTGCCCTTGGGCGTGTGGGCCCTGATGTTGGCGAGCAGGTTGGTCACCGTCTGGCGCAGGCGGAACGCGTCGCCGACGACCGGGTACTCGCGGCGGGGGTCGATGTCGTGCCGCAGCTCCCACTCCGGGGCGGCCGCCTGGGCGTCGTGCACCGCGTCGATGCACAGCGGGCCGAGGTCGACCGGCTCCGCTTCGGACGGGCGGCCGCGGTCGAGTTCGGCGAGCAGCAGCAGCTCGTCGATGAGCGCCGTCATCCGCTTCGTTTCGCCGCCCACGCGGCGCATCGCGGCGTGGAACTCCGCCGGCTCGTCGAGCGCGCCGAGCTGGGCCAGCTGCGCGTAGCCGGAAATCGCCGACAACGGCGTGCGCAGCTCGTGCCCGGCCGCCGCGACGAACCGGCGCAGCCGCAGCTCGGCGTCCCGGCGCCGGTCGAACGAGTCCTGCAGCCGGGACACCATCGTGTTGAACGACCGGGTGAGGCTGTGGGTCTCGTACGTCGAGCCCGCGACCTCGACGCGTTGCGACAGGTCTCCGTCGGCGATCGACCGGGCCGTGCCGACGACGGACTCCAGTGGCCGCAGCCACCTCTTGCTCAACTGGAGCAGGACGAGGGCGAGCACGGTCAGCACGAGCAGCGCGACCAGGCAGCCGGCGAACACGATCCGGCGCGCGATCTGGTCGTAGTCCTCAGTGGACACCGCGCCGACCACGTAGCTGCCGTCCGGCAGCTGCCGGGCCACCCCGAGGTACGTCGAGCCGGGCAGGGCGACGATGGCGTGGTCGGCGGCCATGGACCGCAGGAGGTCGACCGGCGGGGCGGGTACCTTGGCCGGGTGGGCGCCCCAGTACTGGTCGAGCTGCCCGGACGACGAAATGATCATGGCCGCGCACACGCCGCGCTGGGCCGGGCGCGGGGCCAGCCGGCGGGCTTCGGGCGGGATCGCGAGGTAGTCGGAGAGCCCGGTCAGGTAGTCGGTCACCTGCCGCTCCAGGCGCGACCGCATGAACGAGTGCACGCCGACGATCGTGATCACCAGCGCGGCGGCCAGCCCGATCGAAGTCGCGGCCAGTACCGTCACCAGCAGCTTGGTGCGCAGTGACCGCGGTGGCCGCTCGGCAGTCGTCACGGCGGGCCTTTCCGTCCAGGACAAGTGTGTCCAGTGTAGACGTTCGCCCGTCCGGGTGAACCACTCCGCGATGTGCGGATGTTCTTCCGCGGAACACCGAAATCGGCGCCTCGATTCATGCTTTTCGGCAAATCGGTTGCCGGTTGTTCGGAATGTCGAAAGGCGTGAATAGGCATTCCGGTGGATGTGACCTATCCCTCCGGCGGGATAGTGTCGGAGTTGTCGGGCAGGCGAGGAGCTCGCTGCTTTCCCGAACAATGGCCCCCTTCGGCAGAACGTAAGGTGAATCGAATGTCCCAGATCGAGTCCTTCGCCAACTCCGGCGGCTCGCCCGAGCCGCTGGAGGTGCTGACCCCGACGATGGCGGTCGTCTGCACGCCCGCCGTCTTCGCCGGCGCCTTCGTCGGCATCGGCGTGAACTACGCCTTCGACAAGGCGGTCGACTGGTACGTCGCGCGCCACGGCGGCGGCCACTTCGAGGCCGTCGGTGACGGTCATGTCCCGGCCGGCGAAATGTCGGGCGACGAGCTGCTGGGACTTCTCGCCGCGCGGTTCTGACCGTTCCCGGGCGGGAACGAGACGCGGGGTGAGCCCCCGTGATTTCGAGCTGATTGTCAATCATCGAACAATGTGGAGAACGCAATGAATTCGGTCGAGTCCTTCGTCAACGTCGGTGCCTCCCTCCAGCCGCTGGAGATGGTGGTCGGCGCCGCGCCGGTGTCCTGCTTCTGGGCCGCCTTCAACGGCGCGGGTGCCGCCTTCATCGCCAACTGGGCCGTGCAGAAGGGGGTCGACTACTACCGGGCCCACCACAACGGCGGCTCGTTCGCCGAGGGCGACGCCCCGGCCGCCCCGGGGCAGGCGTCCGTGCTGTCGGGCGACCAGCTCGTGGCCCTGCGCGACGGCCGGTTCTGACCGGTACCGGCACGAACCGACGGGCCCGGTGTGTGACGCCGGGCCCGTCTTCGTTCCCGGGGTTCAGGTGCTGATCAGGTAGCCGAAGTTGCGTACCGTGCGGATCAGCTCCTGGCCGAGCTTGCGCCGCAGGTAGTACACGTAGGTTTCGACGACCCCGAAGTCGCCGTGCGCGCCGTGGCCCCACACCGCGGCCAGCATGTCCGCTTTGGACACCGGCTTGCCGGGGTTCGCCATGAGGTGGCACAGCACGTCGAACTCCGTGGCCGACAGCTGGACCGGCACGCCGTCCTTCCACACCTCGCGCGTGGCGCGGTCGAGCTCGAGCCGGCCGACCTGCAGCCGCGCGCAGGACGGCGCCGGGTGCGTGCCGCGGCGCAGCAGGACCTCCACCCGGGCGACCAGTTCCTTGATGTCGAACGGCTTGGCGACGTAGTCGTCGCCGCCGAGGGTGAGCCCGTGCACCTTGTCGTCGGTGGACTGGCGGGCGCTGAGGAACATGACCGGCGCTGTGACGTCGGCGGCGCGCAGCCGCCGGTAGACCTCGAACCCGTCGAAGTCGGGCAGCATCACGTCGAGCAGCACGACGTCCGGCGCGGCGGCGGCCGCGGCCCGGAGCGCCTCCCGGCCGGTGCAGGCCGTGACGACGTCGTAGCCGAGGAACTGGAACGTGGTGAACAGGATCGCGGCGATGCTCACCTCGTCGTCGGCCACCAGCAACCGGCCGCGCGGTGCGGCGGGCATCGCCGGTTCCGGGGACCATCCGGGCATCGGGGTCACCTCTTTCGGCCGTGCTCGCGGAAACCCGCGCCGAATCGGGAGTTCATCTCCGGCCGCGGGGGTCGCACGAAACGTGAGAAGTGTTCGGGAAATTGCGCGGCGGGCAGGCCGGAAGGGCAAGCCGAATGTTGCTCATGAATTGCCGCCGGCCCGGGGTTTCGGGGCGCCCGGCCGGTCGGTCTGGGCCGCGACCGCCTGCGCGGTCAGTGCCGCGCTGAGGACGTTGATCCCGCGGACACTGCCGGGGTGCAGGCCGGTCAGCTGCTCGATGCGCTGGATGCGGTAGTCGAGCGTGCTGCGGTGGATGATGAGCCGTTCCGCGGCCTGGCTGCGGTTGCCGTCGGTCGCCACCAGCACCTTGAGCGTCTCGAGCAGGGCGGGGTGCTGCAGCAGCGGCTCGATGATCCGCACCAGGTTGTCGCTGACCGTCGGTTCGCGGGCCACCGCGAACTCGACGAGCAGGTCCGCCAGCAGGTAGACCCCGGGCTGGTGGTCGGCGGCCCTGGCGAGGGACAGCACCTTGCCCGCTTCCTGGCGGCCCCAGACGACTTCGCCGCGCGGGCGCCACGACACCGCCATCCACACCCGGCCGGGCAGCGCGGCGTGCGCGCGCCGGGCCAGCTGCGCCGCGCGGGCCTCGTCGCCGGCCGGCAGCAGCACGAAGCCGCCCGCCGGGCCGAGCGCGGTCAGCGCGCCGTCCGGGGCGACCTGGTCGAACGTGCCGGTCAGCACGGCCGTGTCGAGCGGCTCGCCGCAGTGCACGGCGACCACCGCGTAGGCCGGGGCGAGGTCGTAGTCGTCGCCGGCTTCGGTCCGGATGCCGCGGAGCAGCTCCTGCGCGCGCTGCGACCGGCCCTTGGCGAGGGTGCCGCGGTGCTTGCGCGCGGTGGTGTGGTGGGCGCCGGCGAGCAGCTCGGCGACGAGCCTGCTGCCGGCGGCCGACACCGTCCGCGGCGACGCGGCCGGGCGCGTGCCGGTCCCGGACATCACGACGTGGAGCACCCGGGAGGTCAGTTCGCTGACCATCCCGACGATCGGGGTGACGTCGGTGGTGGCGTCGGCGATCTTCGCCACGTGCGCGCGGATCCGGGTGGCCGTTTCCTCCGACCACCGGTCGTCCCCGTCCGCGGCCGAAGCCATGAGCGGGATGACGGACCGCAGCAGCGAGTGCAGGGCCGCGTCGAGCGGTTCCGGCACGTCGCGCAGGATCGGCGCGACATCCGCCCAGAGGGTGGCGGCGAGATCGGTCGTGGCAACGGGGCCCGGCTCGGGGCGCAGCGTTGTGGTCATGGCATGACCCCCGGTTCTGACCTGTGGATTCGCGGATGGGTGTGCCGAATCTAGCGGGGGCCGAACGGCGGGGTAATCAGAGCCATCGGGAAAGGTTTCAGCGATTTGCGTAAGCGCCCCGCTGCTGCAGGAAATGGATGGGCTTACGGGCAAGAAGTGTGCCCTGATTCACCGGTGTACGGGCGGTTGGTCAATTGAACCATTTCGAAGTGGGCGTGGTACAGGGGATCTGTCGGCGAACGCCGGGGCGACGGCCGCGCGGCCGTCGCCCGGCAACCGCGCGTACCGGACATTTCGTTCGGCAGTACGCGGACAGCCGTCCGGCGAACGCGGCTCCGGCGGATTCCGGCTGTTCGATTTCGTCGAAGAATGTTCCGGTGTCCGCGCAATGAACAGGCGGTGTCGAACCGATAACGTGGAGTGGATTTCGGCTCGTGAAGAAAGGCAGCAGCATGACCAGCACGTCGATCCGCGCCGAGGCGGCCGTCCGGCCCGAAGGCACCTCCGGGGCGCGGACGGCCTTCCCGGCGGTCGCGGGGCTCCCGGCCGAGCTGCGGGCGGAGGTCGTGGCCGTGCTCGAGGAACAGCCCCGGGAGACGCGGGCCGTCGTGCGCCGGCTGCTGGGTGCCACGGTCGCCGCCCTCGTTTCGGGTGACCGGCGCGCGTGGACGTCGGCCCGCGAGGCCGAGGAGACGATCCGGGCCGGCAGCGCGCTGGCCGCGGCGGGCGTGCGGCCGGACCCGCTGCTCGTGCTCGTCGGCCGGCTGACCGCATGGGCCGTCGAACGCGCGGCCGGGGCGGAGCCGGCGTCCGCCGGCCGGCTCAAGGACGTCGTGCGGGTCGGGCACGCGGTGACCCGCGGCCTGGCCGGCGGGTTCCACCGGCACGCCCGGTCGCGGGCGGCGGCTCCGCTCGACGGCGAACGGCTCGCCGCGGCCCTGCTGTCCGGGCAGCGGGTGCCGGGCGCGGCGGCCTCCTACCAGGTGCTCGCCGTGCGCTGCGGCCACGGTGTCCTCGACCGGCTGCCCGCACTGGGCGGGGTGGCGCTGACGCGGGGGTGCGCGGGCTTCCTGCTCGTGCCGGAGGCCGGCCCGGGCCGGGGCCCCGAACTCGCGGCCGGGCTGCGGGCCGCGCTCCCGGCGGCGTGGGTGGCGCCGTACTGGGCGCGGACGGCCGAGGTCCCGGCGGCCGCGGCCACCGCCGCCGACGTCGTGGCGCTGGCGGCGGGTTCGGGCGCCCCCGCCGGGGTCCACCGGCTGGAGGACTTCGCGGTCGAGTACGCGGCTCTCCGCCATCCGGCGATCGAGGCGGAGCTGCGCCGGCTGATCGAGCCGGTGCTCGCGGGGCCCGGGCTCGCCGGCACCCTGCGGGCGTTCGTCCGGGCCGACGGCAACCGCACCCGCGCGGCCGCGGAGCTGATCGTGCACCGCAGCACCCTCGACTACCGGCTGAAGCGGATCGCGCAGCTGACCGGGTACGACCCGGTGAAGCCGGCGGGCCTGCAGGTGCTGGCGATCGCGATGACGACGGCGCACGCGAGGACGGTCCGGGCGCAGTTCGCGGCCGTGCCGGACCCGCGGTGACCGGCCCGGCATGACCGGACGCCGCCGCCTGGTGGGCATCGCGGGACTGGTCGCGCTCGGCACGGTGCTCGCGGTGAACATCCTCGTCGCCGGCACGCTCGTGGCCTACCAGCAGATCCGCAACCGCGAGCTGATCGACGCGAGCCGGATGTACCAGGTCGCCCGGCTCGGGGGCGGCGAAGCGGCCCCGGACCCGGCCGGCGGCGACGACGAGGCTGTCGTCCTCCTCGTGCGGCCCGACGGGGCGGTGGCCGAGCGGCTCGGTGTCCGCGCCGCCGGGTTCCCGGTGCCCGGCCCGGCGGCGTTGCGGGTGGCCGCCGCCGACGGCGAGCACCGGTTCTTCGGCCGCTTCTACGGTGTCGTCGACCGGGTCGGCGGCGGCGCGTTCGTGATCACGGCCCGGGCGCTGGGCGGGCAGATCGCCGTCGCGGCGCGGCTGGCGGGCGTGCTGCTCGCCGTCGACGCGGCGGTGTGCGTGCTGGCCGCCGGGTTCGCGGCCGTGCTGTTCCGGCGGGCGTCGCCGCCGCCCGGACCCGGCGCGCGACCGTCCGAACCGGACGATCGGCAGCGGCGGTTCGTCTCCGACGCCGGCCACGAGCTCCGGACGCCGCTGACGGTGATCATCGGCTACGCCCAGCTGCTGCGGCTGGGGGTGCTGGCCGACCGCGCCGCCCGCGAGCACGCGCTGGGGGAGGTCGAGCGGGAGGCGCGGCGGCTGACTGCGCTGGCCGACCACCTGCTGCTGCTCGCGCGGATCGACGAAGGCCGACCCGAGCACCCCGGCCCGGTCGAGCTGGACGCGCTGTGCCGCGAGGTGGTCGAGGCGAGCCGGGCGGCCCACCCCGGGCACCCGGTGCGCTACCGCTGCGAGGGCGAGCCGCCCGTGGTGGCGGGCGCCGAGCCGTGGCTGCGGGAGGCGGTGTCGTGCCTGCTGGCCAACGTCGGCGGGCACACGCCGGCCGGGACGCGCGCGGAGGTCGTGCTGCGCACCGAGGGGACGGACGCCGTGCTCGACGTCGTCGACGACGGGCCGGGGATCGCCGAGGCGGACCGGCTGCGGGTCTTCGAGCGGTTCTTCCGCTGCGACGAGGCGCGGCAGCGGCGGCCGGGGGACCGCGGCGCCGGCCTGGGGCTCAGCATCGTGCACTCGGTGGTCACCGCCTGCGCCGGGACGGTCGTGGTCCGGCCGGGCGAGCGCGGCACGTGGATCCGCGTCCGGCTCCCCGCCGAACGCCGGGAGACTTCCGCGGACCGTACATTGAAATGAAAATCATTATCATCTAGGGTGACCGGGTGATCTCGGGAAGCGGGCACGCGGCGGGCGAACGCGCCGTCGCAGGTGCCGATCTGGACGGCCTGGCGGCCCTGGTGGACCGGCTCGACGCGGTGGCGCTGCTGGCGATCGTGTTCACGCTGGGCCGCCACGGCCTGACCGGCGCCCACGACCTCGACGAGGTCTACGCGGCCACGAAGGTCGCCCCGCGGCACCGGCGGATCGTCCGGCGCTGGCTGCGGGCACTGCTGGCCCAGGACCTCGCGACGGTCGAGGACGGCCGGTACCGGCTGCGGCGCCCGGTCACCGCCGCCGAGGTCGAGCGGGCCCGCGCCGAGCTGGACACCGCCGCGCGCGGGCTCGAGCACGGGGCGGGCCTCGCCCGGTTCTTCCAGCTCAGCGTGTCCTACCTGCCGGAGCTGCTGCGCGACGAGGTCTCCCTGCAGGCCCTGCTGTTCGCCGACGCCGACCTCGACGTCGCCGACGACGTCTACCAGCGCAACGTGGCCAGCCGGTACGCCAACGCGGCGGCCGCCGACGTCGTCGCGTCGCTGGCGCGGCCGGGGCTGCGCGTGCTGGAGATCGGCGCCGGTGTCGGGGGCACGAGCGCGGTGGTGCTGCCCGCGCTCGCGGCCCATCGGCCGGACTACCTGTTCACCGACGTCTCGCGGTTCTTCCTGTCCTCGGCGAAGGAACGCTTCGCCGCCTACGACTGGGTCCGCTACGGCCTCTTCGACGTCAACGGCGACTTCGCCGCCCAGGGCCACGCCCCGGAGTCCTTCGACGTCGTGCTCGCGGCGAACGTGCTGCACAACGCCAGGCACGCGACCGAAGCACTGGCCGGGCTGCGGAAGCTGATCGCGCCCGGCGGCGCGCTGGTCTTCGTCGACACCACCGTCGAGCACCACCAGCTGATGACGTCCATGCAGTTCCTCATGTCGCCGCCGGCCACCGACCCGGACGCGGACTTCGCCGACTTCCGCCGGGGCACCGACCGCATCTTCCCCAGCCGCGAGGAGTGGCTGGACTCCTTGCAGGCGGCGGGTTTCCGTGCCGGCTGCCTGCCGCCGCCCGGCCACCCGCTCGGCCGGATCGGGCAGTACCTGTTCGTCGGCCGTGTCTGACGGTTCCCCTTCGTTGCCAAGGAATGGTTGATGAGTGATCCCCTCGCCGTCGTCGGATTCGCCTGCCGGTACCCCGGTGCTCCCGACGCGGACGGTTTCTGGCGGCTGCTCGCCGAGGGCCGCGCGGCGCTGACCCGGTTCGGCGACGCGGACCTCGCCGCGCGCGGGGTGCCGGAGGCGTTGCGGCGCAACCCGGCCTACGTGCCGGTCGGCGGCCTGATCGACGACCAGGACCGGTTCGACCCGGCGCCGTTCGGCCTGTCCGGCGCCGAAGCCGAGCTGCTCGACCCGCAGCAGCGCGTCTTCCTGGAAACGGCGTGGCACGCGCTGGAACACGCCGGGCACGCCGGCGGCCGGGACGCCGGTGTCGTCGGCACCTTCGCCGGCGCCGCGCTCTCGGCCTACCTGGCGACGAACCTCGCGCACCGGTTCGACCCGCTCGGCGGCGCCGACCCGGCGGGCAGCCTGCAGCTGCACACCGGCAACGTCGCGGACTACCTGCCGCTGCGCACCGCGCACCGGTTCGGGTTCACCGGCCCGGCGATCGCGGTCGGCGCCACGTGCGCGACCTCGCTGGTCGCCGTGCACGTCGCCGCGCAGTCGCTGCTGGCCGGGGAGTGCGACACCGCGCTGGCCGGCGGGGTTTCGCTGCGCGTGCCGCAGGGCCGCGGCTACCTGCACGTGCCGGACGGGCCGTTCTCCGCCGACGGCGTCACGCGGCCGTACTCCGCGGCCGCCCGGGGCACCGTGTTCACCCAGGGCGCCGGCGTCGTCGTGCTGCGGCGGCTCGCGGACGCGCTGGCCTCGGGCGACCACGTGCACGCCGTGCTCCTGGGCTCCGCCGTGGCGAACGACGGCGCCCGGCGGGCCGGGTTCACCGCGCCGTCGGCGGAAGGGCAGGCCCGCGCGATCGCCGAAGCCCTTGCCGTGGCGGGTGTCGACCCCACCGAAGTGTCCTATGTGGAGGGACATGGCACGGGGACCGTGCTCGGCGACCCGATCGAGGTGCAGGCGCTGCGGCGGGTGTTCGGGCGGGCGGAAAACCCGTGGTGCGGGCTCGGCTCGGTGAAGGGCAGCATCGGGCACGCCGACTCCGCGGCCGGCGTCGCCGGGCTGATCAAGACCGTCCTGGCACTGGCCCACCGCACGCTCCCGGCGTCGCTGCACGCCACGCCGGTCAACCCCGAGCTGGGGCTCGACGGCTCGCCGTTCCGGATCGTCACCGAGACCGAGCCGTGGACCTCCGGCGGCCCGCGCCGGGCCGGGGTCAGCTCCTTCGGCATCGGCGGGACCAACTGCCACGTCGTCCTCGGCGAGGCGCCGGCACCCGTGGAGTCCACCCAGGACGAGCGCGCGCAGCTGGTCGTCGTCTCGGCGGCGACCGCCGACGCCTGCCGGGCGACCGCGTCGGCGTTGGCCGACGGGCTTTCCGGCGACCTCGCCGACGTCGCCCACACCCTCGCCGTGGGACGCAAGGAGTTCCCGGTCCGGGCCGCGGTCGCGGTCGCGCCGGGCGAGGACGTCGCGGCGGCACTGCGGGCCGCGCCGGTGACCACGCCGGGCTCGCGCGCGCCGCGGACCGTGTTCGGCTTCCCCGGCGGCGGCGCGCAATACGCGGGCATGGCCGCCGGGCTCCACCGCGACGAACCGGTGTTCGCCGAGGCGGTCGACGAGCTGGCCGCGTTCTTCCCCGCCGAGGTCCGGGCCGTGCTGCTCGACCCGGCCTGCGGCGCCGCCCGCGACCCGGGTGTCGGGCTGCCCGCGCTGTTCACCGCGTCCGTCGCGATGGCGCGGCTGCTGGACAGCTGGGGCGTGCGGCCGGACGCCGTGCTGGGCCACAGCGTCGGCGAGTACGCCGCGGCGGTCGTCGCCGGGGTGCTGACGGCCGCGGACGCCGCCCGGCTGGTCGCCGCCCGCTCCCGGCTGATGACCGGGCTCGACGGCGGCGGCATGCTGGCCGTCCCGCTCGGCGAGGCCGAGGTGCTCGCCCTGCTCGCCCGGCACCCGGGGCTGGATCTCGCCGCGGTCAACGCCGCGGACGCCTGCGCGGTGTCCGGGGCCCGCGCCGACGTCGAGCGGCTGCACGCCGAGCTGGCGGCCGACGGCGTGCGCGCGCGGTGGGTCGGCGTCGACGTCGCCGCCCACTCCCGGCTCGTCGAACCCGCCATGCCCGCGTTGCGCGCGGTGGCGGCCCGGCTTTCCCCGCGGCCCGCGGAGCTTCCGCTGATCACGACGTTGCCCGGCAGCGACCCCACCGACCCGGAGCACTGGGTGCGCCACCTGCGCGGGACCGTCCGGTTCGCCGACGCGCTCGAGACCGCGCTGGGCGAGGACGCCGTCCTCGTGCAGGTTGGGCCGGGCGGGATGCTCGCGTCGCTGGCCGCGCGCCGCGGGCCGTCGGTCACGACGTTTCCGCGTCCGGACGAAGACGGCGACGGCCGCGCCGCGGCCCTCGACGCGCTCGGCCGCCTGTGGGCCCTCGGCGCCGACGTCTCGCCGGCCGCCCCGCACCGGCCGGGCCGCCGTCGCGTGCCGCTACCGGGTTACGCGTTCCAGCGCGAGCGGTACTGGGTCGACCCGGCGCCGCGCGTGACCGACTTCGCGAGCCCCGGCGAGCCGCTGCAGCTGCCGGTCTGGCGGCAGCTGGCGCCGCTGCCCGCGGCGACGCCGAGCGTGCGGGTGGTCGGCGACGGACCGTGGGCCGACGCGGTGCGCGCCGCTTCGGGTGACGGTGAGCCGGTCGCCGTGGTGGTGGCGCCTTGGGGTGACGCCGGTGCCTCCGGCGACGAGATGCGGCGGCTCGCCGGCGTCGTCGTCGCCTACCGGGAGCTCGGTGACCTGCCGGTGCTGCAGCTGACCGTGCACGGCGAGGCCGTCACCGGCACCGAGGCCGTCGACCCGGTCGCGGCCGGGGTGCGCGGCCTGCCGCGGGTGCTCGGCCAGGAAACCGGCGTCCGGTGGCGCACCCTGGACGTCACGCCGGAGCCCGACGCGCGGGCCGTGCTCGCCGAGGTCGCGGACCTCCTCGCCGGGGAGAGCGCGCAGGAGCTGGCGCTGCGGGGCGGCCGGCGGTGGCTGCGGCAGTGGGAGCCCTGGCGGCCCGGTCCGGCGGGGTCCCTGCCGGCCGAACCCGTCGTCGTGGTGACGGGCGGGCTCGGCAACGTCGGCCGCGCGCTGGCCCGGCGGCTCCTGGACGCCGGCCCGGCGCACGTCGTGCTGGCGTCACGCACCCCGCGTCCGGTACCCGGGGTGCAGGTCGAGGCGGTCGACGTCACCGACGCGGCCGCCGTGGCCACGCTGGTGGACCGGGTGATCGAGGAGCACGGCCGGATCGACCTGCTCGTGCACGCCCCGGTCGTCGTCGAGCTGGCCACTCTGTCCGAAGTGGACGAAGAGACGGCACTGCGGTCACTGGCGCCCAAGGTCGCGGGCGTGCTGGCCCTGCGGTCGGCGGTCGAGGGCAAGCCGGTGCGGACGGTGCTGCTGATGTCTTCGGCGGCGGGCACGATCGGCGGCTTCGGCCTGGGCGCGTACGTGGCGGCGAGCCGGTTCGTGGACGGGTTCGCCCACGCGATGCACGGCTCGGCGACGAGGTGGCTCGCGGTGGACTGGGACCGCTGGCGCTTCGGCACCGAGGCCGAACGCGAATCGGCGGCGGAGCTGACGATGCGCCACGCGCTGGACAGCGCGGACGCGCTCGAGGCTCTGCTGCGCCTGGCGGCGGTGGACTCCCCGGCGCAGGTCGCGGTGTCACCGGCGGAGCTCAACAGCCGGTCGCGGGCGCTGGCCGGCCGGACGATCCGCGCGTCGGCAGGCGGGGCGGCGGTGGCGAACGCGGCCGAGCGCCTGGTGGCCCAGGTGTGGAGCGAGGCGCTCGGGCAGGAGGTGACCGGCCGCGAGGACGACTTCTTCGCACTGGGCGGCCATTCGCTGCTGGCGACGCGGGTGCTCGCCCGGTTGCGCGACGACCACGGAGTCTCGCTGCGGCTGCGTGACCTGCTGGCCCGGCCGACGGTCGCGGGACTGGCGGAACTGGTGGCCGCGGCCGGGGGCGGGGATGCGGTCGCCGAGCGGCGGGGCGAGGTCGTGCCGGTCGACGGCGGGCCGTTCCCGCTCACCCGCGTCCAGCACGCCTACTGGGTCGGCCGCTCGGCGGAATACGGGCTCGGCGAGGTCGCCTGCCACTTCTACCTCGAACACCAGGCGCCCGGCCTCGACGTCGAGCGCTACGAACGCGCCTGGAACCGCGTCATCGCCCGGCACGAGATGCTGCGCTCGGTCGTCACCGCCGACGGGGAGAACCTGGTGCTGCCGGAGGTACCGGTTTACCGCGTGCCGGTCCACGACGTCACCGAAGCCGGCCTGGCCGAGCTGCGCGAGCGGCTCTCGCGGCGAGTGGCCGACCCCGGTCGCTGGCCGCTGGTCGAGGCGCACGTCGCGCGGCTGCCCGGCGGGGACCAGCGCGTGCTGCTGTCGGTCGACGTGCTGGTGTGCGACTCCGCGAGCTACCTGATCGTCGACCGCGAACTGCGGGCGCTCTACGCCGACCCGGACGCCGAGCTGCCCACGCCGGCCACGACGTTCGCCGAGTGCGTGGCCGCCCTCGAACAGCGGCGCGGCAGTGCCGAGCACCGCCGGGCCGCGGAGTACTGGCGGGCCCGCGACCTTCCGCCGGCGCCGCCGTTGCCGGTCCGGGACACGGGCGAGCGGCCGCGGTTCGGCCGCCGCCGCGCGATCCTCGCGGCGGACCGCTGGGCGGGCCTCCGAGACCGTGCGGCGGCCGCGGGCGTCACGCCGACGGCCGTCCTGCTGGCGGCGTACTCCGACGTCCTCGCCGGGTGGGCCGGCAGCGACCACTTCTGCCTGACGCTCACCGTGTTCGACCGCCCGGCCGCCCTCGACGGGGTCGTCGGCGAGTTTTCGTCGCTGCTGCTGTTCGAAGCCGACCGGCGCGGGCTGTCCGGGTTCGCCGCCCGCGCCGCCGCCGCGCAGGCCCGGCTGTTCGACGACCTCGACCACAGCGCGTTTTCGGGCCTGGAGGTGCTGGCCGAGCAGGCCCGCCGCACCGGGCGGCAGCGGAACGTCCCGGTGGTGTTCACCGGCATGCTCGGCCTGGACCGGATGGGCGGCGAGCCGCACGACACCGAGTGGCTCGGCCCGGTGGTGCACGGCGTCAGCCAGACACCGCAGGTGTGGCTCGACCACCAGGCCTACGAGCGGCACGGCGAGCTGATCCTGCAGTGGGACGTGGCGGAGACGTCTCTGGACGCGGCCGAGGCGGACCGCGCGTTCGCCTCGTACGTGGCGTGGCTGGAGAAGCTGGCCGAGACCGACTGGGCCACGGCCGAACCGGGACCGCTACCGGCCGCCGCCCCCAGCGCCCCAATGTGGCGTTCGGTGCGTTCAACGCAACCAACGCCACATTGGGGCGCTTCGGCGGCCGAGACCGAGGCCGATCCGGTGCTGCAGGCCCTCGCCGGGATCTGGGGCGAGCTGCTCGATCTCGACCCCGCCACCATCGACCCGGAGACCTCCTTCCTCGCCGCGGGCGGCGACTCGCTGCTCGCCGTGCGGATGGCGTCCTTCATCCGGCAGCGGCTCACCGTCGTCCTCGCGCCCGCCGAGATCCGGGCCGAAGCCACGCTCGCCGAACTCGCCGCCGTCGTGCGGGTCCGCGCGGCCGACGGTCCGGCGCCCCGCGCGCTCGCCACCCGCGTCCAACGCCGTCGGGACGCGGCCGAACCGTTCGGGCTCCTCCCGCTCCAGCAGGCCTACTTCGTCGGCCAGCAGGGCGGCTGGGAGCTGTCCTACGACTCCGCGCACGTCTGCACCGACGTCGCTCTGTCCGAAGTGGACGCCGAACGCGCGCCCGCCGCGCTCGCCGACGCCCTGCGGCGCGTCACCGCCCACCAGCCGATGCTGCGGGCGCGGATCCTGCCCGACGGCACCCAGCGCCTCCAGCCGGACGCCGAGATCCGCCTCGACGTCGTCGACCTCCGCGACGGTCCCGAAGGCGAACTGCTCGCCGTCCGCGACCGGATGGGCACCCACGGGCCGGACCCGCTGACCGGGCCGGGCCTGCAGATGTGCCTCGTCCTGCTGCCCGGCCGCCGGGGACGGCTGTTCACCTCGTTCAGCCTGCTCGTCATGGACGGCTGGTCGGCCGCGGTCTTCGAACGCGAGCTGCTGACCTACGTCGCCGAGCCCAACACCGTCCTGCCGCCGCTGCTCGTCGACTTCGGCGACTACGCGACGGCGCTCGCCGAGATCCGCGCGGGCGACGAATGGGCCGCCGACCGCGACTGGTGGTGGCAGCGCCTCCACACCCTGCCCGCCGCTCCAGACGTGCCGCTGCGCACCGAACCGCGGGCCGTCTCGGCGCACCTGATGGCCGCCCGCGAAGCGCGATTGCCCGAGTGGGAAGCATTGCGCGCCGAGTGCGCCCGGCGCGAGCTGACGCCGACGGCGGTGCTGCTCGCGGCCTACGCCGTCGCGCTGGCGCAGGCCGCCGGGCAGAGCCGGTTCCTGCTCAACAGCCTGCAGGCCAACCGGCTGCCGCTGCACCCGGACGTCGACCGCACGATCGGCGCGTTCTCCTCGACCGCGCTGCTCGGCATCGACCTCGGCGACGGCGGCGCGTTCACCGGCCTGGCCCGTGGCGTGCACGGCGAGCTCGCGCGGTCGCTGGCGCACAACCTGGTCAGCGGCGTGGAGGTGGCCCGCGAACTCGCCCGGCGGCGCGGCAGCACGCGGCCGGTGGCGCCGTTCGTCTTCCAGAGCACCCTCGGCATGGCCGCCGCCGTCGGCGGGGAGCGCCCGGAGACCGCCGGGCCGCTGGGCCGCATCGACGTCTCCGACTACGTCCAGCACATCCGGACCCCGCAGGTGTACTTCGAGCTGCGGGTGTTCGAGCTGGCCGGCGAACTGGTGCTCAACGTCGCCGTGGTGGAGGACCTCTTCGGCGCCGACCTGGTGGACCGGGTGTTCCACGACGTCGTGACGCGGGTGCGCGACCTGGCCGCGGGCCGGGGCTGGGACGAGCACGTCGGCCTGTCCGGCGCTGCCGCGGTGGCCGCCGTCGAGACCCGCGGCGGCCGCGAGGGCGGCACGCCGTCGGGGGAGACCGAGCAGGCGATCGCCCGGCTCTGGACCGACCTCCTCGGACTGTCCTCAGTGGATCGATCCGACGACTTCTTCGCCCTGGGCGGGGACTCGCTGCTGGCGGTCCGGATGCTCGGCCGGCTGCCCGGCCCGGCAGTGCCGCCGCGGGAGTTCCTCACCGACCCGACCGTCGCCGGGCTGGCCCGCGTGCTGCGCGCCGACGACGCCGTCGCCGTCCCGCTCAAGCCGGGCACCGGCACGCCGCTGTTCCTGCTGCACCCTTCCGGCGGCGACGTCCTCTGCTACACCGAACTGGCGCGGCGGCTCGAGGCGCCGAACCCGGTCGTGGCGCTCACCGACCCCGGCCTGGTGGACGGCGTGGGCCCGGCGGACATCCCGGAAATGGTGCGGCGTTACCGGCGGGTCGTCCGGCGCCACCAGCCGCACGGTCCATACCTGATCGGCGGGTGGTCGATGGGCGGGACGGTGAGCCACGAGCTCGCCCGCGCGCTGCGGGCCGACGGCGAGGAAGTCGCGCTGCTGCTCATGATCGACGCCAACAGCCCGGAACGCATCGTCGCGCTCGAAGGCCTCGACGCGGAGGAAAGCGACGAGGAGACCCGGCGGCGCTACCTGCGTTCGGTCGAGTCGTTCCTCGGCTTCGACTATGGCGACGGGCTCGACGCGGACACGCTGCGGCGGCGGCTCGAGGCCGACGGGCTGACCGTCGGCGAACGGCGGTTCGCGGTGTTCGCCCGGCACCTGCGGGCCCTCGCCGGCCACCACGCCGGCCCGCTGGACGAGACCGTGCCCGTGCTGCTCCTGCGCGCGGGCGTGGTGTCCCCGCGCAACAGCCGGATCGGCATGGGCGTCGACGACTCCTTCGACGAGCCGGCGCTCGGCTGGCGGCCGTACGTCGAAGGCGAGCTGACCGTCGAGGAGGTCGGCGCCCACCACTACACGATCCTGCACGACCCCGCCGTGGCGACCGTCGCGGCCCGGATTTCCGCCGCGCTCGAGAAGACAGGACTCTGACTTGCTGCCCAACTGGCTCTACACCCAGAACCTCCTCCCGGCCGGGATTGTCGCGGACGCGGCCGACCCCGCCGTGCCGCGGGAGGAGGTGTTCGACCGCCTGCTCGGCAGCCCGCTCAACGGCGCTCCGCGGCGCGGCGGGAACTGGGAGCAGACCGGCCGCGCGCTGGCGGCGCTCGGCACCGTGTGCCCGCAGACGGCCGTCGCGTTCGCCGGCCACCTCGCCGAGCAGCACGGCGAGGCCCGCTCGGCCCCGGAGCCCTACCTCGTGCAGGCCGCGCTGCTCGCGTCGGCAGGCGTCGGGATCGCCACGACGGCGGTGCGCGCGCGGCCCGACGGCGCCGCGGCCACCGCCGTGCTCACCGCGCAGGCGGGCATCCTGCGGGTGCTGAGCATGCTCGATGCGCTCGGCCTGTCCGGAAAGGACACCGGCGGCACGATATCGGCGAGTTTCCACACGGTGGTGAGGGGTTCCGCGCGGCTGCTCGAAACGAGCGTCCCGGACACCCGCGTCGCGACCGACCACCCGGTGCTGCGCGACGAGCCGTGGCAGGAACGGGTCACCGCGTCGCTGGCCGGCGACTGGTCCGGGTTCGGGGGTGCCGCGTGAGCCGGGAGTTTTCGCGCCGGGCCGCGCTGGCGCTGACCGGCGCGTTCGCGCTGGCGGCGTGCGGGAAGCAGGCCGGGGCGCCGGCGGGCGGTGGCACCCTGCGGTACGGCACGGTCGCCGCGGGCGGCGCCACCGCGGTCACCGATCCGCACGGCACGCTGTTCAACGAGTCCGACTGGGTACGGATGGCCGCGCTCTACGACGTGCTGTGCGTGCCGGGGGAGAACGGCGCGGTGGCGCCGCGGCTGGCGACGGCGTGGAGCTCGTCGCCGGACGCCACCCGCTGGCGGTTCGAGCTGCGCACCGACGCGGTGTTCACCGACGGCCGCCCGGTCCGCGCCCGCGACGTGCTGTACTCGCTGCGCCGCATCGCGAGCAAGGCGGCGGCGAACGGCGCGCGGCTCGGCACCGTCGACATCGGACGGTCCACAGCGGACGGCAACGTGCTCGAACTCGTGACGAGCCTGCCGGACGCCGAGCTGCCGCGGACGCTGGCCGGGGTGACGTTCGTCGTCCCCGAGGGCACCGAGACGTTCGACAACCCGGTGGGGTCCGGGCCGTTCAAGCTCGCGCGGGCCGACGCCCAGGGCATCGCGCTGGTCCGCAACGACGGCTGGTGGGGGCCGCGGCCGCCGCTCGACGGGCTGGAGATCCGCGGGTTCGCCGACCCGCAAGCGCTCTCGGTGGCGGTGGTGTCGGGCGTGATCGACGTCGCCGCGAACGTCAGCCCGGCCACGGCGAAGGCGGCCGAGCGCACCGGGCGGCTCGCCGTGACGTCCCGGCCGGCCGCGCTCACGTACCCGCTGCTGATGCGGCTCGACAAGGCGCCGTTCGACCAGCCGCGGGTGCGGCAGGCGGTGAAGCTGGCGGTCGACCGGCAGGCGCTGGTCGACACGGTCCTGCTCGGCTACGGCGCGGTCGGCAACGACGCGCCGGGCCCGGCCGACCCGTCGTACCCGCGTGACCTCGCCGCTCCGGCGCGGGACGTCGCGAAGGCGCGAGCGCTCGCGGGTGGCGTCTCGGTCGTGCTGCACACCACGACCGCGTACCCGGGGATGGTGTCGACGGCCACCGCCGTGGCCGGCCAGCTGCGGGAGGCGGGGATCACGGTCGAGGTGCGCCAGCACCCGCCCGAGACGTACTGGACGCAGGTGTACACGGTGGAGCCGTTCTGCGTCGGCTACACGACGGACCTGCCGTTCCCGGTGTGGGCTCGCCAGACGGCGCTGAGCACCGCCGGCTACAACGAAACGGGCTGGAAGGACCCCGCGACGGACCGCGACTTCGCCACGGCGATGGCGACGACGGACCCGGCGCGGCGGGCGGGACTGCTGCGCGGCATCCAGCAGCGCATGGCGGCCGAGGGCGGCTGGGTGGTGTGGGGCAGCGGCGCGTCGCTGACGGTGGCGGCGCCGCCGGTGCGGAACCTGCCGTCCGGGACGGGCTTCGCCCGCATCTTCCTGGACGGCGTGTGGCTGCAGGGCTGACCCGGGCCGCGGCCACCCTGGCCGCGGTGCTGACCGGCGTCTTCCTGCTCACGGCGTTGCTGCCCCAGGACGCGGCGCAGGTACTGGCGGGCCACCAGGCGGACCCGGCCCGGGTCGCACAGCTGCGCGCGGACCTCGGCCTGGACCGGCCGCTGTGGGAGCGCTTCGGATCCTGGCTGGCCGGGCTGGCGCACGGCGACTTCGGACGGTCCCTTGTGGACGGTCGCCCGGTCGGCCCGCTGCTGGCGGAGCGCCTCGGGGCGAGCGCGCTGATCGTGGTCCCGGCCTGGCTGCTGGCGGTGACGTGCGGAGTGCTGGGCGCGGTACTGGTGGCCCGCCGCGCGACGGCGTCGGCGGCGGTGGCGGCGTTCGGGTCGGTACCGGAGGTGGTGCTGGTGAGCGGGCTGGTCCTGGTGTTCGCCACGGGTCTGGGCTGGTTGCCGGCGGTGTCGCTGCTCCCGGTGGGCGGTTCGGCGTGGGAGGCGCCTGCGGTACTGGTGCTGCCGATCCTGGCGCTGGCCCTGCCGTCGGCGGCCTGGCTGGCCAGGTCGGTCCGCGGCCCGGCGGCGGACGTGCTGGGCCGCCCGTTCGTGGTGGACGCCCGGCTGCGCGGAGTACCGCCGGTTCGGGTGGTGGTCCGGCACGTGCTGCCGCATTTGGCGGGCCCGGCAGCCCAAGGAGCGGCAATCCTGGCGGGCGCGCTGCTGGCGGGCACGACGGTGGTGGAGTCCCTGCTGGCGTACCCGGGTTTCGGCCAGCTGCTGGCCACGGCGGTGGCGACCCGGGACGTGCCGGTGGTGCAGGGAGTGGCATTGGTGGACGCGGCGGTGGTGTGGGTGGCGTTGCTGGTGGCGGACCGCATCGCGGCGGCGGGAGCCCGGTGAGGGCCCCCGAGGCGGCACTTTCACGTGAAAGTGCCCAGCCGGGGGCGGGTGGCCGATGAAACGCCGCTGGCCCCTCGTCGCCCTGCTCATCCTCCTCGCCGCCGTGTTCGCCAGTGGCCTGCTTCCGGACACCACCGCCACCGTCGGGTCTCCGTGGAGCCCGGCGGGACCTCCGCTCGGCACCGATGTCCTCGGCCGGGACGTTCTCGCCAGGACCCTCGCCGGCGGGGCCACCCTCCTCGCCCTCTCGCTGCCTGCCGGGGTGCTGACCACCGCCCTCGGCACGCTCGCCGGCCTGGCCGCCGCCTCCAGCTCCGCCGGGGAACGGCTTCTTGCGCGGCTCAGTGGCGCCGTTCTCATGGTTCCCTCGCTTCTGCTCGTCCTCGTCGGGGCCGTCGTGCTTCCCTACTGGGCCGCCGTGCCCGTTGTCGTGTTATTGCTCGGTGTGCCGATGTCCGCTCGTGTCGTCCACGCCACCGCTCGGCCCTTGCGGCGGGCCGGGTTCGTCGAGGCCGCCGTTGCGCACGGGGAAAGCCCGCTGCGGGAACTGCTGCCCGCCGTCGCCGGGACCGTGCTCGGCGATCTCGGGCTGCGGATCGGCACCGCGCTGCAGCTCGCCGTCGCCGTCACCGTGCTCGGGTTCGGGCCGCCGCCGCCCGCTGCCGACTGGGCCTCGATGCTGCGGGAAAACCTGCCCGGTGCCGACCTCAACCCGTGGTCCGTGCTCGCCCCGGCGGCCGCCCTCGCCGTGCTGGCCGTCGCCGTGACCCTCACCCTCGACCTCGCCGGCCGCCGCCGCACCCGAAAACCCGTCTTGATCCATAAAGGACAGTCGAACAAGGACAAGATAGCGCTGCAAGGTCACTGGCGTGGCGGAGATCGGGAGCTGCACCTGGACGTCCGCGTCGGAACGGGCACCGTGCTCGGCGTGACCGGTGCCTCGGGCGCCGGCAAGACCAGCCTGCTGCGGCTGCTGCTCGGCGACCTGCCGCCGGCCACGACGTCCTGGCACGGCTCGCTCGCCCACCACGGCACCGTCATCCGCCCGGGGACCGCCCAGGCTCGGCGGTGGCGCCGCGAGCACGTCGGCTTCCTCGGCCAGGACCCCGCGCTCGACCCGTTGCGGCGCATCGGGTCCAGCGTCGCCGACGGGCTGCGACGCCGTGACTCCCGCGCCGTGCGGGAGCTGCTGGACCGGGTGGGCCTGCCCGGCGACATCGCCCGCCGGTACCCGCACCAGATCTCCGGCGGCGAGGCGCAGCGGGTCGCGCTCGCCCGGGCGCTGGCGGGGGACCCGGAGCTCCTCGTGCTCGACGAGCCGACCAGCGCATTGGACGGCGACACCCTCGAACGCGTCACCGCCGCGCTCGCCGGGCGCACCGCGGTCGTGGTCAGCCACGACCGGGCCTGGCTCGCCCGGGTCGCCGACGAGGTGCTCGATCTCGGGCAGCAGCCGGCACCCGTCGAGCGCCTGGTCGTCCCCGTGGGCGAGCCGGTGTTCCGCGGCGGTGGGCTGGAACTGCGCGAGGGCGAACTCGTCGTCCTGCTCGGCAGGTCGGGCGCGGGCAAGACCACCCTGCTGCGCACCCTGGCCCGCACCGGCCTCATCAAGGGAGACCGGCCGCGGCCCGGCGAAGTGGAACTCCTCGCCCAAGACGCCTACGGCGCGCTGAACCCGGCCCGCACGCTGGCCGACGCCGTGGGCCGCCCGCTGCGGGTGCTGCACGGGATCAGACGGCCGCGCGCGGAAGCCGTCCGGTTGCTCGCCGAAACCGGGCTCGGCCCGGAGTTCGCCGGGCGGCGGCCGGACGAATGCTCGGGTGGGCAGCGCCAGCGCGCCGGGCTGGCCAGGGCGCTCGCCGCGCGACCGCGGGTCCTCCTGGCCGACGAGCCGACGTCGGCCCTGGACGCGGCCACCGCCGGTGCCGTCCTGGACGCGCTGGACCGCCGCAGGGCCCGCGGCCTGGCTGTCCTGCTGGTGACGCACGACGAACGGCTCGCCGAGCGGGCCGACCGGGTACTGAGAATCGAAGAAGGGCAGCTGCGGTGAAGTTCGACGACGTCTGGATCCAGGGCACCGGCCGGTACGCGGGGGAACCGCGGCCGGCCCCGGCCCACGTGACGGCGCACGCCGGGATCCGGTCCGTGGCGTGGTCCGGGCTCTCCGGTCCCGAGCTGGCCGTGCGCGCCGGGCAGCAGGCGCTGGCCGTGGCCGGCCCCGGCGCCGTCGGGCCGCACCTGCACGGCGCGATGGCCTACCCCGGACTGGACATCTGGTCGGCCTCCTGCTGGGTCGCCGACCGGCTGCTGGCCGAGGCACCCGCGATGTCGATGCAGTTTTCGGCGCTGTGCAACACTTCCGCGGCCGGCATCGAAACGGCGGCAAGCCTGCTGACCGGACGTCCCGACTTCGCGCGCGTCCTGCTCACCGTGGGCGACCGTTTCCCCGAGAGCGCCGTCGACCGCTTCGAAGTCGACCCCGAGATCGCGCTCGGCGACGCCGGTGCGGCGGCGGTCCTCGGCCGCGGGGGCGGGCAGGCGCGGGTGCTGTCCTGCGTGTCGCGGACCGACCCCGCCCTGGAAGGCCTCCAGCGCGGCGACGAGCCCTTCCGGGACCGGCCGGCCGAGGGCCCGGCGGTACTGCGCAAGCGGACCCGCCAGTTCTTCGCCGCGGGCACGCGGACGCCGGCGTCGGTGGTGCAGGCGCACGTGGCCGGGGTGCGGGCCGTGGTGGAGACGGCGGTGGCCGAAGCCGGCACGAGCGTCGCCGAGGCGCGGTGGGTCGTCCCGCCGTTCGTCGGGGTCAACGCGTTCGAGCACGGGTACGAGCGCCCGCTCGGCCTGGACCGCGAGCGCACGCTGGTCGAGCTGGGCCTGCGGCTGGGCCACCTGGGCGGGAGCGATCACCTGTACGCCCTCGATCACCTGCTGCGCACCGGACTGGTGGCGCCCGGCGACAAGGTCGTGCTGGTCGGGGTGGGCGGCGGCTTCACGTTCACCTGCGTGGTGCTGGAAATCAGTGTCCGTTGATTTCGCGGAAACCTTCCCGGAATCGCGCCCTTAGATTGATGGATTCGCGACGGCTCCGCGGCCGCTAGTTTCTGTTCCTGTCGAACTCCCGACAATCACGAAGGAACACACCCATGAATCTTGTTGAGACTGCCGCGGCCAAGCTGTTCGCCGAGGACCCGGCGGTGCGGACGCTCCAGGTCATCGAGGCCGAGAAGCCGGTGAGCTGCTTCATCGGCGACATCGCCCGGGTCGGCTGGGCCGCGCTCCGCGCCGCGGAAGCGGCGACGAACCACGCCGAGGCCAACCGCGCGGCCGCGGCGCTGATGCGCGCCCACGGCTTCGGCGGCTACGACGACGCCGCCGGCCTGCCCGCCCAGGGTGCCGTGTCGTTCGGTGAGCTGTCGACCACGGACCTGATCGCGCTGCGCACGTCGTTCGCCTGATCTCGGCTCGGCTGCCGGGCATCTCGCACCACGTCTCGTCGAGCGTGGCGCGGGATGCCCGGCTTTTTGTTCTCCAGGCAACGAAAAGGGCCGCCCGGCGCGAACCCGGGCGGCCCTGGCGGCGCGAGTCAGCAGTGCGCCGTGCGCGCCGCGATCAGGTCGGTGACCGCCACGCTGCCCGACGGGGCGCAGGCCACGCCGCTGTCGGCGACCGCGTTGCCGCCGAAGCCGCGGACCAGGTCGACCGCACGCTCGGCCCAGTGGGCCGCGGCGCGGTGGGCACCCGCCATGCGGGCGAGCTGGGCGGTCAGCTCCGCACCCTCGACGGTGGTGGCGCAGCTGGTCGGCGAGACGCTGCGGAACAGGTCCAGCGGCGCCAGCACGCCACCGTCGGCGGGCACCTGCTGGACGGCGGCGGTTTCGATGACACTCATCACGGGAAACGTCCTTTGCGGTAAGGGATGATGCGTCTCGACGGTAACCAGCGCAAACGCCGTCCGAGCCGGTCGGCGGAGCCCTTTCCCCGGGCCGCGGAAGGCACGTTCGGCCACCGAGGAACGGGCTCCACCAGAAGGCTCAGCCCGGGATCGGCACGTCCACGCCGGCCCGGAAGAGCTCCTGCTCCAGCCAGATCGCCGCCTTCGCACCGTCCGCGGCCCCGGTGATCACGAACGGCGTCGGGCCCGGCAGGTCGGCCTGGCGCGCCGTGTCGCCGGCCGCGTACACGCCCGGGACCGTCGTCCGCTGCGCCGGGTCGACCCGCACGCAGCCGTCCGGCAGCAGCTCGCAGCCCAGCCCGGCGGCCAGGTCCGTGTGCTGCCGCTGGGCGGGCCGGTGGAACACCGCCGAGCGCCACAGCGGCTCGCCCGCGGCGAAGTGGACCGTGACGTCGCCGTCGTCGCCCGCCAGCCGGGTGACCGGCTCCTCCCGCACCGGGATTCCCGCGCGCCGCACCGCCTCCTCGAGCTCCGGGCTCACCTGCAGCGGCCCGTTCGCGCACAGGACGAGGTCCTTGGCGAACCGGTCCGCGAGGTAGAGCGCCAGCATCGCCTGCGAGAAGTCCCCGCCCAGCACGGCCAGTGGCCGGTCCGCGGCCTCGAAACCGTGGCAGAACGGGCAGTGGTAGAGCCCCCGGCCGAACAGCTCGGTGACGCCGTCGATCTCCGGCAGCGCGTCCACCTGCCCGGTCGCCAGGATCACCCGGCGCGCCCGCGCGGTGGTGCCGTCGGCGAACTCCGCCGTGAAGTCGTCGATCGTGCCGCTCAGCGCCGTGATCAGCCCGTCGCGGACCTCCACGGTCGCGTACTCGGCGAGCTCGGCACGGCCGATCCGGCGCAGGGCCGCGGGCGAAAAGCCGTCACGGGACAGGAACATGTGCATTTCGGACGCGGGGGCGTTGCGCGGCCGTCCGCTGTCGACCAGCAGCGTCCGGCGCCGCTGGCGGCCCAGCGTCTGCGCCGCGTTGAGGCCGGCGGGACCGCCGCCGACGACCAGGACCTCGAACATTCAGTCTCCTTCGGTGTTCCGGCCGGCGGGGATCCGCCAGCCGCGGGCGTTCTCGCGCCGGGCGTGGAAAGCGGCGTAGCGGCCGCCGAGCCGCAGCAGCTCGTCGTGCTCGCCGGACTCGGTGATCCGGCCGCCGTCGAGCACCAGGATCCGGTCGGCGGCGCGGGCGGTGGCCGGCCGGTGCGTGACGACCAGCAGCGTGCGCTCGCCGCGCAGCTCGTCGAGGGCCCGGGTGACGGCGCGCTCGGCGGCGGCGTCCAGTGCCGCGGTCGGCTCGTCGAGCAGGACGATCGGCGCGTCCTTCAGCAGGGCGCGGGCGATCGAGACCCGTTGCCGTTCCCCGCCGGACAGCCGCGTGCCGCCCTCGCCGACGCACGTCCGCGCGATCAGCTCGCCGAGGCCCGCGCGGTCGGCGGCCGAACGCACTTCCTCGTCGGTGGCGTCCGGCCTGCCGAACCGGATGTTGTCGGCCACCGTCCCGGCGAAGAGGTAGGTGTCCTGGGAGACCAGGGAAATCCGCCGGAGCAGGTCCGCGCCGCGCAAGTCGCGGACGTCGGCCCCGCCGACCCGGACCGCGCCGCCGTCGACGTCGAAGAACCGCGGCACCAGCCGCAGGATCGTGCTCTTGCCCGCCCCCGACGTGCCGACCAGCGCCGTCATCGTGCCCGCCGTCACCGTGAAGCTGACGTCCTCCAGCACCGGCGTCCCGGCGTAGCCGAACCGCACGGCCTCGAATTCGATCGACGGCGTCCCGAACGCCTGGGACACCTCGGGTTCCGGCAGCCGCGGTTCGGCCAGCACCCGCTCGATGCGGTCCAGCGCGCCGCCGGCCAGCCGGACCGCCGCGCCGAGCTCGGCGGCCACGAGCATCGGCTCGGTGAACCGGACGGCCAGGACGAGCGCGGCCACCGTGGTCGGTATGTCGACTTGCCCGCCCAGCGCGGCGAACACCGCCACGAGCACGAGCGCGGTGAAGGCGGCCTGCACCGTCACCACGAACACGGCCAGCCCCGGCAGCGCCGTCGTCAGCATCCGGCGGGCCGCGTTGCGGTGCGCGACGAGGGCGTCGTCGAGCAGGCGCAGCCCGGGCCCGCCGAGGCCGAACGCCCGCAGCAGCGGCTGGTTGCGCGCGAACTCGACGACCCGGGCCGCGGCCTCGCCCGCGGCGGCGTCGGCGGCTTCGTCGGTGCGGCGCACCAGCCGTCCCGACCACCGGCAGGCCGCCACGGCGAGCGGTGCCGCGGCCAGCGCGGCGAGCCCCATCCGCCAGTCGACGGCGCACAGCGCGACCACCGCGGCCGCGGGCGTCACCACCGCGCCGACCAGCGGGTCGAGCAGGTGCGCGGGCACTCCCATGACGCTCATGACGTGCTGCGTCGCCAGGCGCCCCAGCGCGCCGGACCGGGCCGGGGTGAACCAGCCGAGCGGCAGCGTGACGACGTGGTCGCCGATCCGGCGGTGCAGGTGGGCCGAGAGCGTGTACCCCGCCTCCCGGGCGGTGACGACGCCGCGGTGGTAGGCGAGGCCGCACACCGCGGTCGCCACGACCACGGCCGTCAGCCACGGCCCCGCGTCCTCCGGCGCGCGCAGGATCGGCAGCAGGAACGCGAACACGGCACCCTGGAGGGCGGCGGCGACGGCCAGCAGGGCCGCGGCACGCTTGAGCGGCCGCGAGCGCTCCGGGCCGAGGAGGGCGATCAGCCTGCGGATCATGCCGCGCACGCCCACATCCGGGCGTACCCGCCGCCGGCCGCGACGAGCTCGCCGTGCGTGCCGCACTCGGTGATCCGGCCCCGGTCCAGTACCACGATCCGGTCGACCTCGGTCACCGTGGCGAGGCGGTGCGCGATCACGAGCGTCGTCCGGCCCGCGACGAGCGCGGACAACGCCTCCTGGATCGCGGCTTCGGACTCCGGGTCGACCGACGCCGTCGCCTCGTCGAGGATCAGGACCGGCGTGTCGGCGAGCAGCGCCCGCGCGATCGACAGCCGCTGCGCTTCACCGGTCGAGAGCGTGGCTTCCTCGCCGAGCACCGTGTCGTAGCCGCGGGGGAGCGCGAGGAACCGTTCGTGGATCCGGGCCGCGCGGGCGGCGGCGTGGACGTCGGCCAGCGGCGCGCCGGGACGGCCGAGCCGGAGGTTGTCGGCCACGCTGGTCCGCAGCACCCGCACGTCCTGCAGCACGAAGCCGACGTGCCGGTAGAGCTGTGCCACCGGCAGGTCGCGCAGGTCGGTGCCGCCCAGCCGGACCGCGCCGCCGGTGACGTCGTGGAAGCGCGCGGCGAGGGCGGCGATCGTGGACTTGCCGGACCCGGACGGACCGACGAGCGCGGTCACCGTGCCGGGTTCCAGTGTCAGGTCGATGCCGTGAAGCACCTCGGTTTCGCCGTCGTAGGAGAAGCGCACCGACGCGAATTCCAGCCGGGCGCCGTCGACGGTGGCTTCGCCGGAATCGGGCAGTTCCGGGGTGGCGAGGAGTTCGGCGATGTCCCCGGCGGCGGCCTGCCCCGCGCGGGTGTCCTGGATGCTGTAGCCCACCGCGAGCAGCGGCGCGGACAACCCGGCGCCGACGATGACGAACGGGATCGTGGCGGCGGGGGAGAGCAGCACCCCGGCCAGCAGCAGGACGCCCAGGACGGCCACCGGGGACAGCGCGAACTGGCTCCAGGCCATGGCGGGCGTCACCGAGCGGGCCCAGCCGGCGACGAACGCGCCGTAGCGTTCGGCCGCCTCGGTGAACCGCCGGTGCGCGCGGCCGGCCTGGCCGAAAGCCTTCACCTCGGCGATGCCGTCGAAGAACTCGACGACGGCCGAACCGAGTGCGGCCGTGGCTGCCTGGTACTCCCGCATCCGGGCGTGGACGTCCCGCATCGCCCTGCGGTGCAGGGCCAGGCCCACGCCGAGCGGCACGACGGTGACGAGCGAGAGCACCGGGTCGAGCGTGGCCAGGTAGGCCGCGGTGGCCAGCGGCGCGACCACCGCCGTGGTCAGGTCGAGCAGGGCGTGCGCGACCAGGTGGTGCAGCGCGCCGACGTCGTCGGAGACGGCGCGCTTGACGCGGCCGGAGTCGTGCGCGGCGAACCAGCCCAGCGGCAGCCGGGTCAGGTGCCGGGCCAGCCGCCGCCGCAGCGACAGCTGCAGGTCGTTGTCGGCGAAGTGGGTCAGCGTCGAGGCCGCCACCAGCAGTGCGGCGCGGAGGGGCAGGGCCACGAGCGCGACGGCGACCAGCGGCCACAACGCGCTCATCGGGGTGCCGTCGAGCAGCCGGCGGCACAGCTCGGCGACGGCGACGAACGGGGCCGTCCCGGCGATCGCGGCGCCGGCCTGGCAGCCGAGGCCGGCGAGGAGCCGGACACGGACCGGAGCGAGCAGGGCGCGCAGAGGTGTCACTTCCGGGTGTCCCGTCCTTCCGATGGGCTTGGTCACTCTCGCGCAGCGTAGTTGACAATGGTTATCGTTGTCGACAAGGGTGGAGCGGCCGCTCGCGTGAGTGGTGTCCGTGAATGCGAGGAGCGCGTCAGTGTCTTTTGAGGAGCGGTCTTTTGAGGAGCCCGGGAAACACGATCCCACGGCCGGGGCCGCGTGGTTGCGTGAATGTGTTGCCGACCTCATCGGAGTGGCTCCCGGGGAAGTCGACCTCTCGCTGAGGTTCGCCGAACTCGGCGTGGAATCCCTCGGAGCGCTGAAACTGCGCCGTTCGTTGACGGAAAAATGCGGAACCGAGGTGCCGCTGACCGCGTTCCTCGGAGAAAACCCCGCGATTCGCGTGCTCGACTTCCTCGACGCGCCCGACGTCGCGGCGCTGCCGGAGGCCGCGCCCGTGGTCGCGGTGCGACCGGGTGAACCCGTTGCCCTGACGCCGGTCCAAGGCGCGTACTGGGCCGGGCGCGGGGACGACTTCGCCCTGGGCGGCGTCGCCACGTTCTGGTACCACGAATACGACCGGCCGTCGGCGGACATCGACGTGCTGGAATCCGCGTTCGCCCGCCTGGTCGCCCACCACCCGATGCTGCGGACGACGATCGGCCGCGACGGTTTCCAGCGCGAAAACGCCGAAGTGCCGCCGTTCCGCATCGAATGCACGGATTTGCGCGGAATGCGCACCGAAGAAGCCGAAGGGGCGCTGGCGGAACTGCGCGAGCGGCTGTCCCACCAGGTGCGCGCGCCGCACGAATGGCCGCTGTTCGACGTCCGGGCCGCGCTCCTGCCCGGCGGCGGCGCGCGCGTGTTCGTCGGCTTCGACGTGCTGATCCTCGACTTCGCCAGCTGGCGGCTGCTGATGACGCAGTGGGGGCGGCTGGTCGCCGACCCGGACCACGCGCTCCCGGCGTCGCCGGTGGCGTTCCTCGACATCGTCCGCCACCGCGAAACCGACCCCGCCCACCAAGCGCGCCGCGACCGCGACCGCGCCTGGTGGGCAGGCCGCGCGCTGCCCTCCGGGCCGCGGCTGCCGGTGGCCGACGGCGTCGAGCCGCGGTTCCGCCGCCGTCAGTGCCGCCTCGACGCCGAGCGCTGGGCGAAGCTGCGCGAGCGGGCCGCCGCGCGCGGCCTGAGCCCGACGGCGGTGCTCCTTTCCGCGTTCGGGCTGGTGCTGCACCGGTGGGGCGCGACCGAGCCCTTCGCGCTCAACGCGACCCTGTACGACCGCCCCGAGGACGCGCGTGACCTGGTCGGCGACTTCACCACGACCGCACTGGTCGCGCTGCCCGCCCCGGCGTCCTTTGTGGACTACGCGCGGCAGGCCAACGAAACGCTGTGGGAGGCGATCGACCACCGCTCGTACACCGGCGTCGAGGTGCGCCGCGAGCGTGGCCACGCCTACCCGGTCGTGTTCACCTCCGGGATCGGCATCGGCGACGGCACCGCGCCGGCCGGCTGGCTCGGCGAGGAGGTGTTCGGCGTTTCGCAGACGCCGCAGGTGCTGCTCGACCACCTCGTCTGGGAGGAGGACGGCGCGGTCCGGCTCGTCTGGGACGCCGTCGAGGCCGCGTTTCCCGACGGCTACCTCGACGGACTGGCCGACGCCGAGCACACGCTGCTGACCCGGCTCGCCGAGGAGGACGCGGCCTGGACCGCCGCCGACCTGGGCTGGGACCCGACGTTCGCGGCCCGCGAGCCCCTCGCCGCCACGCCGTTCGGGGACTGCGGACCGCTGCTGGACGCGCCGCTGCGCCGCGCCGCGGACCGGACCCCGGACGCGCCGGCGGTGCTCGCGGGCGGGACGGCGCTGTCGCACGGCGACCTGGCGGCCCGGGCGTCGGCACTGGCCGGGGCCTTGGCGGCGGCCGGGGTGGCGGCGGGCGACCTCGTGCTGGTCGCGCTGCCGAAGTCGGCGGAGCAGATCGTCGCGGTGCTGGCCGTGCTGCGGTGCGGCGCCGGGTACGTCCCGGTCGACCCGGCGTGGCCCGCGGCCCGGATCGCCGCGGTCTGCGAGCGGGCCGGGATCGCCCACGCCGTCGCCGCGCCGGACGTCCCGCTGCCCGCGGCGGTGACCACTGTGGACGGTGCTGCCCCCGGTGTTTCGGCGGCCGCTCGGCCGGACGACCTGGCGTACGTCATCTTCACCTCGGGTTCGACGGGCGTGCCCAAGGGCGTGGCGATCGAACACCGGCAGGCGCGGACCACGATCGACGACATCACCGACCGGTTCGGGATCACCGCGGCGGACCGCGTGCTGGCGCTGTCGGCGTTGAGCTTCGACCTGTCGGTGTACGACATCTTCGGCGTCCTCGGCGCGGGCGGTGCGATGGTGCTGCCCGACCACGCGCGGCAGCGCGACCCGCAGCACTGGTGCGAGCTGATCGCCGCGCACGGCGTGACGGTGTGGAACACGGCACCGGCGTTGCTGGAGATGGTCGTCGAGTACGCGGAGTCCGACCCGGCGGCGGATCTCCGGTCACTGCGGCTGGTGATGCTGTCGGGCGACTGGATCCCGGTGAGCCTGCCGGACCGGCTGCGCGCGCTGGTGCCGGGCGCGCGGGTGATGAGTCTCGGCGGGGCGACGGAGGCGTCGATCTGGTCGATCACGTACCCGATCGGCGAGGTCGACCCGGCGTGGCCGAGCATCCCGTACGGCCGCCCGCTGCGTGACCAGGGCTTCTACATTCTGGACGACGGCCGGCCGTGTCCGGTCGGGGAGCCGGGGGAGCTGTACATCGCGGGGGCCGGGGTGGCGCGGGGGTACATCGGCGACCCGGCGCAGACGGCCGAGCGGTTCGCGACGCACCCGGCGCTGGGCGAGCGGCTGTACCGGACGGGTGACCTCGGCCGCTGGCGCCCGGACGGGACGATCCAGTTCCTCGGCCGCACGGACCGCCAGGTGAAGATCCGCGGCCACCGCATCGAGCTGGGCGAGATCGAGTCGGCCCTGGACCGGCTGCCGTCGGTCCGCCAGGCGGTGGCGGGATCGGTCCCGGGCCCGGACGGCCGGCCGCGGCTGGTGGGGTATGTGGTGCCGGCGGAGGAGTGCACGGAGCGCGAGCTGGCGGCGCGGCTGGGCGAGGTGGTCCCGGAGTACATGGTCCCGATGCGGTTCGTGCTGCTCGAGGAGATGCCGGTGACGGACAACGGGAAGGTGGATCACAAGGCACTGCCGAACCCGTTCCGCCGCGCACCGGCGGTGGGTGCCGCTTCTGCCGCGGCGGGACTTGGGCAGGGTGCCGCGGGCGGGTTCGCGGGTGCTGCGGGTTCGGCGGGATCGCTGGAGCCGGGCCGGCTCGCAGCGGCCGAGCCCCCGGCCGCGCTCGGCGATGCCGCCGCCCCGACCGGCGGCTTGGTGATTCCCGCGCCCGCGGCCACCCCGGCACCCGCCGGTTCGCTTGCCGATCTCCTCCGGGCCATCCTCGGCGATGTCGACTTCACCCTCGACCTCATCGCCGCCGGGGCCAGCTCGCTCGATGTCGTGCGGCTGGCCAATGCCATCGAAGACCGCACCGGCGTCCGGCCCTCCTTCACCGAACTCGTCGCCCATCCCTCCCTCGAGCACCTCCTCCGCACCCACGCCGCCCCGCAAGAGCCCCCGGCCGCCGGCCTGCCCGATCCCGGCGGGCTCGTCCTGGCCATGCGGCTCGAACGGCCCGAAGACCGCCCGCTCGCCGACGCGCTGCTCGACGCCGGGCGGTGGCTGCGTGACCTGCACGACTGGGCCGGGCACACCGGCTACCGGGTCGAAGAAGCCGTCCCCGGCGGACGCGACCTCGTCGAGGTGCGGTTGCGCACCGGTGACTCCGCCGATCCGTTCCCGCTCACCGAAATGCAGCTCGCCTACCTCGTCGGCCGGGTCGACACCTGGCTCGGGGATGCCGTCGCCCCGCACTACTACACCGAAGTCGACGTCCTCGACCTGGATCCGGCGCGGCTCGCAACAGCCCTGCGGACCGTCGTCGCGCGGCACCCCATGCTGCGCGCGACGATCACGCCGGACACCCTCCAGACCGTCTCCGCCACCCCGCCGCCGTGCGAGGTCGAGGTGTTCGACCTGCGGGGCCGGCCGGACGAGGCCCGGCGGATCCGGGACGAACGCTCGCACCGGGTGCTCGATCCCGCGACCGGCCCGATGCTGCACCTGGCCGCGAGCCGGCTCGACGACCGGACCTGGCGGGTCCACTTCGGACTCGACCTGCTGTTCTGCGACGCGCAGAGCGCCGTCGTCCTCGCCGGTGAGCTCGTCGCCGCCTACCACGACCCGGCCCGGCTGCCCGCGCCGCCGCGCGTCACCTTCGGCCAGTGGGTCACCGGGCGCCCGGCCGTCCCGGACCGGTCGCGCGCATACTGGCGGCGCGCCGCGGCCGCGATGGCCGACGGGCCTGCCCTGCCCGTCCGGGCGCCGGGTGCGGGGAAGGTCCGCTTCACCCGGCGGCACGCGGAGATCCCGGCCGATCGCTGGACAGCTTTGTGCGCCAACGCCCGCCGCCACGGCGTCACCCCGACCGGGCTCGTGCTCGCGGCGCTCGCCGACACCCTGCGGGCCGGCGGCGGCGGGGACCGGTTCACCCTCGTCGTCACGTCGTTCGACCGGCCCGCCGGGCACGAAGGCGTGATCGGCGACTACACCTCGACCGTGCTGCTGGACGTCGAGCGCGTCGCGGGCAGCCACGCCGACCGGGCCCGTGCCGTGCAGCGGCGGCTGCTCGCCGACCTCGAACACGCCCAGGTGCACGGCAACGAGGTACTGCGCGAGCTCACGGCCCGGCACGGCCGCCAGGTGCTGCTGCCCGTCGTGTTCTCCAGCGGCCTCGGCAGCACGCGCACCGCGGACGGCGCGCCCGCCGACGCGTCGCGGCTGCTGTCCCGCTTCGGCCGCACGGAATACGCGATCAGCCAGACCCCGCACGTCGTGCTGGACTGCCAGGTGTTCGAGGCCGGGGGCGCACTGCGGATCAACTGGGACGCCGTCGACGCCGCCTTCCCGGACGGCTACCTCGACGCCCTGTTCGCCGCGTTCGTCGCGGCGGCCGAGGCGACGGCGTGGGACGAGCCCGATCCGAGCGGGCTGGCCGCGCTCGGCCTGGCGCGCGAGCCGGTTGTGGCGGACCGCGGGCTCCCGCGGCCGCGGACCGGCAGCGCCGACCCGGCGGTGGAGCAGCGGATCGCGCGGGTGCTCGGCGGCCTGCTCGGCGTCCCGCCAGGCGAACTGGACCCGCTGCGGACGTTCTTCGAGCTGGGGGCGACGTCGCTGACACTGGTGCGCGCCCACCGCGAGCTGTCCGCCGCGCTGGACCGGCCGATCACCGTGCTGGACCTGTTCGCCCGGCCGAGCATCCGCGAGCTCGCCGCCCACCTCGCGCCGGGACCCGCGGAGCCCGAGGACGACGACGTGCTCGCGTCGGCGCGGTCCCGGGGCCGGGCGCGGCGGGTGGCGCGCCGCTGACCACCGGTTGGCGGACGCGGATCGTGAAGGGCAACGTCACCGTTTTCGGAGTCCGGCAGGGTGAAACCGCGATTAGCCTTCCGCCGGTATGCGTTCCTTGCGCAGAACAGGAGAATTCCTTGAACCGCATCGAAGAAACGGTCCGGACGCTCGGTGCCGACCTGGGTCTCGAACCGCTCGACGCGACCGTGGTGCACACCCCGGTGCTGTGCGCCACGCTGGTCGACGCCGCCGTCGGCGCCGGTGCCTTCGCCGCGCGGGCGACCCGGCACGCGATCGTCGAGACCCCGGGCCGGCGGGCTTTCGCCACGTTCGACCAGGGTGTGCTGCACAACCCGCGGCACGAGGTCAACACCGCGTCGCTGCACGGCCTGACCGACGCGCTGCCCTGCGGGTCGCTGCTCGGCATCGCCAACGGCTGAGCGGCCCGGCGAAAGCTCCCCCGGACATCCCCGGGGGAGCTTTTCGCGCGGTTCCGGCCGGAACCCACGATTCCCGAAACCCACCTCGCCGTCCTGCGGATTACGCGCACCGTGAGCGGCGTGACACGTTACCGGGGTGACCGTCATCATCGGTTCCCCCCACGAGTTCAACAGCGACGACCTCTACGTCGACCTGCGTGCGAGCGCGGGTGTCCCGCTGTTCCTCAAGTGCGAAGGGTTCAACTTCGCGCGCTCGATCAAGCTGAAGGCGGCGACCGAAATGGTCGAGGGCGCCGAACGTCGTGGCGTGCTGCGGCCGGGGATGACGATCGTGGAGTCCTCGTCGGGCAACCTCGGCGTGGCGCTGAGCATGCTCGCGGCCAGCCGCGGCTACCGGTTCGTGTGCGTCACCGACAGGCACTGCACGCCGTCCAGCCGCCGCATGATGCAGGCGCTGGGCGCGCAGGTGCACGTGGTGACCGAACCCAAGGCGGACGGCGGTTTCCTCGCCGCGCGCATCGAGCACGTCCGCGCGTTGTGCGCGGCCGAGCCCGGCACGGTGTGGCTCAACCAGTACAGCAGCCCGGACAACTGGGGCGCGCACTACCGCCGGACCGGCCCGGAGCTCCTGGCCGCCTTCCCCGGCCTCGAAATCCTCTTCGTGGGCGCCGGGACCACCGGCACCCTGATGGGCTGCGCGCGCTACCTCCGCGACCGGCGGCACCCCGCCGTGGTGGTCGCGGTCGACGTCGTGGGGTCGGTGACGTTCGGCGGGCCGCCCGGGGTGCGCAAGATCCCCGGCCTGGGCACCGGGATCCGGCCCGCGCAGCTGGACGAGTCCTATGTGGACGACGTGGTCGTCGTCGAGGAGCGCGAGACCGTCGCGACGTGCCGCGAGCTCGCCGGGCACGGGTTCGTCTTCGGCGGCTCGACCGGGACGGTCGTCAGCGGCGCCCGCCGGTGGCTGGCCCGGCACCGGCCGGGGGCCGACGTGGTCGCCGTGGCGATCGCGCCGGACCTCGGGGACGGCTACCTGGACTCGGTCTACAACGACGACTGGGCGCTCTGATACGCGCGCCGCTCGTCGCACAGCAGGACGGTGATCGCGCGGTCCGGCGCCAGGTACGTGCGCGCCGCCGCCGTCACCTCGTCCGGGGTCACCGCGGCGAGCCGGGCGTCCTGGCCGCCGAGCCAGGACACCGGCAGCCCGTGCAGGTCGAGCTCGCCCAGCGTCGCGGCCAGCCCGGTCAGCGTGGCCAGCCGCAGCCGCAGCGTGCCGACGGAGTAGCGGCGGGCGCGGTCCAGCTCCTCGGTGGTCACCGGCCGGTCGGCCAGCCCGGCCAGCTCGGCGACGACCTCGTCGACGGCCGCGGCCGTGTTCGCCGTGACGACGTCCAGGGACACCGTGGCGAGGTGCGCTTCGTCGACGTGGAGCAGGGAACTGCGCGGCGAGTAGGAGAACCCCTTGTCCTCGCGGATGTTCTGCACGAGCCGGGAGGAGAAGTAGCCGCCGAAGACCATGGCGGCGAGCGCCAGCGCGGGGTAGTCCGGCGCGTCGTAGCGGGGGACGGGCATGGCCATCCGCAGCAGCGACTGCGACACGCCCGGCTCGTCGACGACCGACCGGCCGGGCACCCACGGACCGGGCGGGCGCATGGGGGTGGCCGGCCCCGGCGGCCAGCTGCCGAGCGCGCGTTCGACGTCGTCGAGGGCCGCCACGGGCTCGAAGTCGCCGACCAGCACGAGGCAGGCACCGGTGGGGACGACCCGTTCGGCGTGCAGCGCCCGGACGGCGTCCCGGCCGACCCGGGTGAACTCGCCGGGGCGCGGGGCGGGCCTGCCGTAGGGGTGGTCGCCGAACATCCGGGTGTTGAGCGCTTCGGCGACGTGCTGGGCGGGGCTCGCCAGGACGGCGATCGTGCCCTGCACCGCGTTGTCGACGGTGAGCGCGAACTCGCCGGCCGGGTAGCCGGGGTCGGTGACGACTGCGCCGAGCAGGGCGAGGAACTTGGGGAGCTGGTCGGCGAGCACGCTGCCGGCGATGCGGAGCCGATCGGCGTCGACGGCCGCGGACAGCCCACCGCCCATGGCCCGCACGCGGTCCTGGGTGCGGGTCTCGTCGGCGAGCGCGGCCGCGAGCAGGACGGCGGCCGGGGCGTCGGCGTGCGCGAAGGGGATGCTGAGGCAGAGTTCCGCGAGCGGGGTGCTCGCCCGCCGGGAGGCGAGCACGCGAAGGCCGTTCGCCAGGGTCCGCTCGTGGACGGCGGGCACCCGCAGCGGGCCGGGGGCGGGGACATCGAGCAGATCGAACGCGGTCATCGCGCGGCTCCCGGGGTGAGGTGGGTCGGAGTACGGCTGCGGCTCGGGTGAGCGGGCGCGGCTCGTCGGTGGCGCCGGTCCGTGCCGATGCGCCCCAATGTGGCGTTCGGTGCGTTGAGTGCACCCAATGTGGCGTTCGGTGCGTTGGGCGCACCCAATGTGGCGTTCGGTGCGTTGAGTGCACCCAATGTGGCGTTCGGTGCGTTGGGCGCACCCAATGTGGCGTTCGGTGCGTTGAGTGCACCCAATGTGGCGTTCGGTGCGTTGGGCGCACCCAATGTGGCGTTCGGTGCGTTGAGTGCACCCAATGTGGCGTTCGGTGCGTTGAGTGCACCCAATGTGGCGTTCGGTGCGTCGAGCGCACCCAATGTGGCGTTCGGTGCGTCGAGCGCACCCAATGTGGCGTTCGGTGCGTTGAGTGCACCCAATGTGGCGTTCGGTGCGTTGAGCGCAACCAACGCCACATTGGGGCGCTTGGGGCGGGCCGGTGAACCGGGGGCCGGTGAACCGGGGGCCGGTGAACCGGGGGCCGGCGGCCGCTCGCTCGGTTGTGCCCGGCCGAGCGGGCGCACGCGAGTCACCGCGCCGCTCCCGGGTGCAACTCGACCGTTGCCCGGCGCTGCGGGCGCAACGTGGCCGCCGCGGCCTGGACGTCCGCCGACGTCACCGCTCGCGCCAGGGGGCCCAGCTCGTTGATCAGCTCCGCTCCGCCGTGCTGCAGCTCGAACACCGCCAGGTGCCGGGCCCGGCCCGCCAGGCCGTCGAGCGTGCGGACCAGCTGCGCGCTGATCGTCCGGGTCGCCGCCGTCAGCTCGGCCGGCTCCGGACCTTCCGCGGCGAGCCGGGCCGTCTCCTCGTCGATCGCGTGCAGGATCGCGTCGGTGCCCGGGCCGCCCGGGGCCGGGCTCGCCGTCAGCACCAGGCACGTCGGGTCGCGGACGCCGAACACCTCGCCCGTCAGGCCCAGCGAACAGTCCACTGAGGACACCCAGCGGTCGCGGCGCACCAGCCGGCGCGTCAGGCGGCCCAGCGCCGTGTCCGTCAGCAGCAGGCACAGCACCAGGTAGGCGAGGTACCCGCGCAGGTCGGCCGCCGGATCGGGGACCCGCCACGCCGACGCGAACACCGGCAACGGCGCCAGCGGGTCCACGAAAGAGCTCCGCCGCTCGGCCGTCAGGTCCGGCTCGGCGATGACCGGCCGCGAAGGCACCGGGCGGCCCGGGATGTCCGCGAAGTACCGCTCGGCGAGCTCGATCCCGCGTTCGGCGGACACGTCGCCCGCCAGGCACAGGACCGCGTTGCCGGGCGCGTAGTACCGCGAAAAGAACGCCTGCGCCTGGTCCGTCGTCGCCGTGCGGAGCTCGTCGATCGCGCCGTAGCCGTTGTGCGCGTTCTCGAACGTGTCGAACACCAGCGGCGCCAGCTGCAGCCACGGGAAACCGCCGTAGGGGCGGGAAATGATCGCCCCGGTGATCTCCTCGGCCACCACGTCGATCTGGTTCGCCAGGCTCGCCGCCGTCAACGCCGGCGCGCGCATGCGGTCGGCCTCGAGGAACACCGCGTGCTCCAGCCCGGACGACGGCAGCACCTGGTAGTACTCCGTGTAGTCCAGGTGGGTCGTGCCGTTGAAGACACCGCCGCAGCTCTGCACGTAGTGCGCGTGCGCCCCGCGCGGCAGGTTCACCGACCCCTGGAACATCAGGTGCTCGAAGAGGTGCGCGAACCCGCTGAAGCCCCGCGGCTCGGAGCGGCTGCCGACGTCGTAGGCCACCGTGACGGCGACGACCTCGGCGTCGTGCGCGGGCGCGACCAGGACCCGCAGCCCGTTCGGGAGGACGTGCGGGGTGAGCGGGTAGCGCCGATCGGCGCGCAGCGTCGTGTCCATGACGTCGCCACGCTAGCCGTTTCGGCCGGTCCCCGGCGCAAGGTCATCACTTCGGCGGATGCCGTTTCCGTTTTTCACGGAACAGCGGATCCACCGCATTGACGAGGCTGTTTCCGCCGTGTGAAAACGGTTTCGCCGCCGGTGATGGTCATCGAGCGGGGCGTACGAACGACAACGGAGCGACGCATGGCACAGGCGGAAGTCATCCCGGGCGGGATGCTCGGCGTCGACAAGGCGCTGCGCGAGACCGAACTGCTCATTTCGGCGGGCATCATCCTCAGTTCGCTGGAATCCCTGGTGCGGCCGCAGGACGTCGAGGACGACGGCCTCATCAGCTGGCGGATCGGGCGGACCCGGTCGAAGCGGATGGCACGGGGCAAGACCGGCGAGATCTTCGACAAGGTGTTCACCAGCCCGGGCATCCAGGTGCTGACTTCGTTGCGGCTCACCGCTTCGACGCTGGTCGCCCTGCCCGGTACCAATCGGCAGACCAAGGCCGCGGCGATGACGTTCCTCGCCGTCTCCAACGTCCTCATGCAACTGCGGAGCAACTACGGCGCGGACGGTTCCGACCACGTGAACCTCGTTGTCTGCGCCGCGCTGGCGGCCAGCAAGTTCTTCCCGAACGACGAAAAAGCGCGCAAGGCCTGCACCGCGTTCATCGCCGGGCAGTCGGTCGTCTCCTACTTCGCCGCCGGGCTCGCCAAGGCGGTTTCGCCGTACTGGCGCGACGGCAGCGCGATGCAGGGCATCTTCCGCACCAAGACCTACGGCCAGAAGCAGGTCGGCGAGATCCTGAAGAAGTACCCGTGGCTGGCCCGCGTCGGCGGCTGGGGCGTGTGGGTCGGCGAAATGCTCTTCCCGCTCGCGCTGGTCGCCCCGAAGCCGATCGCCGCCGGGCTGCTCGGCACCGGTGTCTCCTTCCACGCCGGCAACGCCGCCTTCATGGGCCTCAACCGGTTCCTGTGGGCGTTCAGCGCCACCTACCCGAGCGTCGTCCACCACTCCAAGCACCTCTCCAAGCGCATCACGGCGGGGCGGTAACGTGCCCACCGAAGAGAAGAGGTCCGGCACCCGGACCGTCCTGCGCCTGCTCGCCCCCTACCGGGGCCGGCTCGGCGCCGCCGGCATCGTCGGGCTGGCCAGCGCCATCGTGTCGCTGATCCAGCCGATGGTCGTCGGCGACGTCGTCGGAGCGCTCACCAGCCGCACGCTCGCGGCCGGGACGCTCGTCCTGCTCGTCTCGCTGTTCCTCGGCGACATCGTGCTGCGCGTGATCGAGATGTACCTGCTCGGCCGCTGCGGCGCGCTGCTGGTCCTCGACAGCCGCCGCTCCGTGGTGCACCGGCTGCTGCGCGCGCCGATCAAGGCGCACCGGGAACGCCAGCGCGGTGACCTGTTCGTCGGTGCGGTCGCCGACACCGACCTGCTGCACGGGTCGCTGATGATGGGCATGATGAACATCGCCGCGAGCCTCGTGCTCGTCGTCGGCGGGGTCGCCTTCATGGTCTTCATCGACCCGCTGCTCACCCTGGTGACGGTCGCCTGCCTCACGGTCGCCGCGGTCGGCAGCGTCTTCGTCGCCCGCCAGGTGCGCAAGGCGATGGCGCAGAACCGCGAGGCGGTCGGCCGCTTCGGCGCCGCCCTGCAGCGGGCGCTGATCGCGATCGGCACGGTGAAGGTCAGCCGCGCCGAGGACCGCGAAGCCGAGCTGGTGCTGACCCACGCCGCGGACGCCACCGCGGCCGACATGAAGGCGGTGCGGCTGCAGGCCGCGATGACGCCGCTGGTCAACCTCGGCATCCACGGCTCGTTCGCCGTCGTCTTCACCTTCGGCGCGGCCCGGATCGCCAGCGGCGCGCTCGACACCGCCGGGTTCGCCTCCTACCTGCTCTACCTGTTCTACATGCTGACGCCGCTCATCACGCTGTTCACCAGCTTCGCGCAGATCCAGCTGGGCGTGGCCGCCGGACAGCGCGTGGAGGGCCTGCTCGACCTGCCGGACGAGCGCGTGACGCCCACCCCGGACGCCGTGGCCGAACCGGTCTTCGCCTCGTCCGTGCTGGAGTACGACTCCGTGTCGTTCGGCTACGCCGAGGGCAAGCCCGTGCTCAAGGACGTCTCGTTCGCCGCGCTCGAACGCGGGCTGACGGCGGTCGTCGGCCCGTCGGGCACCGGCAAGACGACGTTGTTCTCGCTCGCCGCGGGCCTGTGGCGGCCGGGCCAGGGGCAGATCCGGCTCGGCGGCGTCGACGTGGCGTCGGTGGACCTGGAAACCCTGCGCGGCCGGATCGGCTACGTCGAACAGGACGCCCCGGTGCTCGACGGCACGATCCGCGAGAACCTGTTGTACGCCAACCCGGACGCCACCGACGCGCAGATCCGGCACGCCGTCGAGCTGGCCCACCTCGCCGACTGGGTCGACGGCCTCGAAGACGGGCTGGAGACGAAGGTCGGCGAGTCGGGTGCGGCGATCTCCGGCGGCCAGCGGCAGCGGATCGCGATCGCGCGGATGCTGCTGCTGGAACCCGACGTGCTGCTGCTGGACGAAGCCACGTCGCAGCTGGACGCCGAAGCCGAGCTCGCGCTGCGCAAGGCCGTGGCCGAGGTGGCGCGGGACCGCGCGGTCGTCGCGGTCGCGCACCGGCTGTCCACTGTGGTCGAAGCCGACCGGATCGTCGTGCTCGACGCCGGGCGCGTCCGGGCGATCGGCGACCACCAGTCGCTGCTGGCCGGCGACGACCTGTACCGGCGTCTGGTGGCGACGCAGCTGCTGCCCGAAGCCACCGTGCTCACCGCAGGGAGGAACTCATGAACCGGCTCGCGCTCAAGTGCGGCCTGTCCGCGGCCGCGGGGGTGCTGACCGCCGTGCCGTTCGCGGCCGGCGCCGTCTACCAGCGGGTGCGGACCCGCCAGGACGACCGGGAGCTGCCCGGGCTCGGCGAGCTCGTCGACGTCGACGGCCGGAAGGTGCACGTGCGCCGCATGGGCACGCCGTCGCCCGGGCTCACCGTGGTCTTCGAGAGCGGCCTGTCCTCGCCGCTGGAGATGTGGAGCTGGATCCAGGCGGCGGTCGCGGAGTCCGTCCCGACGATCTCCTACGACCGCGCCGGCATCGGCTGGAGCGAGGCCGGCGAGCGGCCGCGGACGGCCGAGCGGATCACCGGCGAGTTCGAGCGGCTCCTCGAGGTGCTCGACGTCCGCGGCCCGCTCGTCCTGGTCGGCCACTCCTACGGCGGCATGCTGCTGCGGGCCTTCGCCCAGCGCCACCCGGACCGCGTCGCGGGCGTGGTGCTGGTCGACGCGGCGCACCCCGAGCAGCTCGAACGCTCGGCCCGGCAGCGCCTCGGCCTGCCGCTGATGCGGGCGAGCGTGCGCAGCAGCCTGTTCTGGTCCCGCTTCGGCCGCAACCGGCTCCGCAAGGTCGACGACGGCAGCCAGCTCGCGGGCCTCGCCGAGCGGGAGAAGAACACGACCGTCGCGCGGATGATGACCACCCGCAACTGGAGTGCCTCCGACGCGGAGATCGACGGGTGGCTCGAGCACGTCGTCGACGAGATCCGCGCGACCACCTTCCCCGCCGACACGCCGTTGTTCGTGGTGACCGCGGAGGAAACCGAGAAGGCCGACCCGGTGCACGGCGAGCTGCAGCGCGAGCTCGCGGCGATGTCCGCGGTGTCGGTGCAGCAGACCCTGCCCGGGGCCACCCACCTCGGGATGTTGTGCTCGGCCGGGTCCGCCAGGGGCGTGACCGCGGCCGTCCTCGAAGTCGTCGACGCGGCCCGCACGGGCCGGGCCGTGAAACCCGTCGAAGCCACCGAAGCCACCGAAGCCACCCAAGCCACCCAAGCCACCGAAGCCGAACCCCCGGGAGAACAGCCGTGAGCACCTCGACTCGCACCCTCGCCGCGACCGGCGCCCGATTCGCCCTCTACGGCGTCCTCGGCAGCTGGCTCGTCGCCACCACCCTCAGCCAGGACCCCACCCGCAAGTTCGACAAGATCCGCAAGTGGGACCCGACCGGCTCGCTCATCCCGGACTGGCGGTTCTTCGCGCCGCGGCCCGGCATGCACGACTACCACCTGCTGATCCGGGACGAGCTGCCCGAAGGCGAGGTGACGCCGTGGAAGGAGTACTGCCAGGTCGAGGAACGCAAGTGGCAGCACTTCTTCTGGTACCCGGGCCGCCGGGCGGAGAAGGTCGTCACCGACGCGGTGTCGGGGCTGATCCAGATGCAGCCGGACCTCAAGGACCGCAAGGAGGACGTCCAGGTCTCCGTGCCGTACCTGACCCTGCTGAACTACGCGACCCACCAGGTGCCCCACCACCCGGAGGCCAAGCGCGTGCAGTTCCTGATCGCGACGTCCGCGGGCTACGACGAGTCGGAGGAGCCGATGATGCTCTTCCTGTCGAACCCGCACCCGCTGGCCTGACATGACGGGCGGCGACGGCGTCACGGTGCTCGTGACGGGTTCGTTCAGCGTCCCGGCGGACAACATCCGCTGGCTGCGGGCCAACGCGCCGGAGATCGCCGCGGTGGAGCTGGTGGTGGACCGCGACCAGCTGTGCACCCGGGCGAGCGCCGCCGGCCGGGCGGTGGGGATCGTCGACGCGGCGACCCCGGAGCTGCCGGTGCTCGCCGAGCGGTTCGGCTCGGTCGCGGTCGGCGGGATCCTCGCGGTCACGGCGAATCCGGCCGAGGACCACGTCGTCGGGCTCTTCGCGCGGGGCGTGACGGGCGTGGTCCTCACGTCCAGCCCCGCCGAAGAGCTCGTCACCGCGATCCGCGGGGTGGCTTCGGGGCACTGGTTCGCGCCGCCGCGGTACCTGGCGGCGCTGGCCGAGACGGTGGTCCGCAACCCGCGCGGGCCGCGGGCCCGGCACCTGCGGGAGCTGCTGACCGAGCGGGAGCTGGAAGTGTTGCTGCTGCTGGCTTCGGGGAGCGCGAACCAGGAGATCGCCGACGTGCTGGGGATCTCGGTGACGACGGTGCGCAGCCACGTGCTGAGCATCCTGCGGAAGCTGAACGTCCCCAACCGCACGGTGGCGGCGATCTGCGCCTACCGGTCGGGGCTGGCCGGGGTCTGAACCGAGCCGGGGTGCCTTCCCGAAGGCGCCCCGGCTTCGGGCATGCCGAAAACCGGGGTGCGGCGAACGCACCCCGGTCTTCGGCGGGTCGTGTGCTGGATGCCGGGCCCGCGCGTCCGTCCTGGGGGTGTACGGACGCGCGGGCCCGGCGGTGGGGCCGGCCGCCCGGGTGTCCCCACCGGGCGCGGCCATGGGACAAGCGTATGGCGCGCCCCGGCCCGCGGGCCATCAGCGATCGGCGGAAACCTGATCGGGGGAAGTGCGGACGCGGTCACGCCCGCCGGGTGCGGCGGAGGTGGCGCAGGGCCCGGGCGGCCGCGTTGGCGCCGCACATGCCGTGCGCGCCCGCGCCGGGCGGGGTCGCCGCCGAGCACAGGTACATGCCCGGAACGCCGACGTCGTACGGCGAGAGCGTGATCCGCGGCCCGAACACGAGCTGGCGGACGGTCGTGGCCCCGGTGATGACGTCGCCGCCGACGTAGTTGGGGTTGTACACCGCCATCTCCGTGGCCGAGCGGACCGCCGTGCCGACGATCCGGTCGCGGAAGCCGGGGGCGAACCGTTCGATCTGGGCGATGATGGCTTCGGTGGCGTCGCCCGGGTAGCCGTGCGGCACGTGCGCGTACGTCCACAGTGGATGGACATTGCCCGCCGAACGGCCGGGGTCGGCCAGGTACTGCTGCCCGGCCAGGACGAACGGCCGCGCGGGCAGCCGCCCGGCGTGTATTTCGCGCTCACCCGCGGCGAGCTCGGCGTACGTCCCGCCCAAGTGGACGGTGCCGGCCCGGCGGACGTCCGCGTTGGCCCACGGCACGCCGCCCTCGACCGCGAAGTCGACCTTGAACGCGCCCGGCCCGTGCCGGTACCGGCGGTAGGCGCGGGCGATCCGCGGCGGCAGGCGGTCGCCGAGGATGTCCGCGACCGCGCCGGGGGCGAGGTCGAACAGCGTCACGTCGGCGGGCGGGAGCTGCGTCGCCGACGTGACGCGCACGCCGGTTTCGATCCGGCCGCCGAGGTCGGCCAGCAGCTTCGCCAGCGCGGTGGTGATCGAGCCGGACCCGCCGGTGGCGACCGGCCAGCCGTGCCGGTGCCCGGCCGCGATGATGCCGAGGCCGATGGCCGACGTCATCGGGTGGTGCAGCGGCCGGAAGGCGTGCGCGGCGATGCCGCCGAAGAGCGCCCGCGCCCGCTCGGTGGCGAACAGCCGCGCGAAGACGGCGCCGGGCAGGGCCGCGGGCAGGCCGAACCGCGCGAGCGTCAAGGGATGCTTCGGGAACCGCAGCAGCGGGCCCATGATGTCCTCGGCCAGCGCGTCGAACCGCGCCGCCGGACGGCCGAAGGCCCGCCGCCAGCGGGCGCCGTCGGCACCGAGGGCGGCTTCGGTGGCCGCGACGGACCGGTGCAGCAGGGCCGCGTCGCCGCCGTCGAGCGGGTGCGCGCAGTCGATGTCCGGCCACGCCCAGGACAGGCCGTACCGGTCCAGGCCCAGCTGCGCGAGGAAGGCCGAGCCGACGGCCATCGGGTGGAATGCCGAGCAGTCGTCGTGCAGCAGCCCCGGCCGGATGGCTTCGGTGGACCGGGCGCCACCGCCGATCCGCCCGGCGGCCTCGAGCACGGTGACTTCGACGCCCTCACGGGCCAGTGCCACGGCGGCGGCGAGCCCGTTGGGGCCGCTGCCGACGACGACGGCGGTGCTCATGGTCTGCTCCCGATCGGCCGGGGATCACGGACGTCCAGTTTCGGCCGCAGGCGGGGTGCCGAGGGCGGAAAGACGCCGAATCGGGGAGAAGGTTCCTCGAACGGCGGACGGGCCGGCCGCGGTCGTGAGGGATTTCCCCACCCGGGTCCGCCGGGCCGGTCGCGCGGGGCCCCGGGTGGTGTCATGAGGGGAACAGGCGCAAGCCGGGAAGGAGCGGCCGGATGGGCACCGGAGCACAGGTGGTCGTGGCGGCGGTGGCGGTCCTGGTGGTGGGGACCCGGCTCGCGGTGGCGCTGTGCCAGGCCCGCACGGACGCCCGCATCGCGGCCCGCCGCGCCCGCGAAGACCGCCGGCTCCCGGCGAGATAGCCGCACCCGCCCGCGCGCCCCTCGTGAATGGTTGACTGGTGCCATGTCGGTCGGTGTGCACGAGGTCGAGGTGTTCGAGAGCGCCAGGGCGAGGCTGGAAGCCATCGCCTACCGGCTGCTGGGTTCGGCGACCGACGCCGAAGACGCCGTGCAGGACACCTTCCTGCGCTGGCAGTCCGCCGACCGCGACCACATCGAGACCCCCGAGGCGTGGCTGACGAAGGTGCTCACCAACCTCTGCCTCAACCGGCTCACCTCGGCGCGGGCGCGGCGGGAGACCTACGTCGGCCAGTGGCTGCCGGAGCCGGTCTTCGCCGGCGACCGGATGCTGGGCCCGTCCGACACGGTCGAACAGCGGGAATCGGTCTCGATGGCGATGCTCACGCTGATGGAGCGGCTTTCGGCCAGGGAACGCGTCGTGTACGTGCTGCGCGAGGCGTTCGGGTACTCGCACGGCGAGATCGCCGAGGTCCTCGACCTCACCGAGGCGAACTGCCAGCAGATCCACCGGCGGGCCAAGCAGCACCTGGCCGCCGACCGGCGCCGGGTCGAGGTCGACGCGGCCGCCGCCCGCAAGATCGTCGAGGAGTTCCTCGCCGCGGCCCTCAGCGGGCGGACCGACTCCCTCGTCAAGCTGCTCGCCGACGACGCCGTCAGCATCGGCGACGGCGGCGGCGTTGTCCTCTCGGTGCGGCGGCCGATCACCGGTGCCCTGCGGGTGGCGCGGTTCCTGCGCACGCTCTTCACGCCCACCGAGGCCAAGTGGGAGCTGGTCGGCGGCCGTCCCGACCTCTACGCGGCGGTCGCCAACGGGATGCCCGCGCTGGTCATGGTGGCCGGCGAGCGGATCGCCGGCGTCTTCACGCTGGACGTCACCGAAGACGGCATCGCGGCCGTCCACGCCCAGGCGAACCCCGCCAAGCTCGAACGCGCGATGCGCGGGTGGGCCGGCGCCGACCACGGGGAGCCGCTCGCCGGTAACTGGTGACTCAGGTCACACCGAGCTGCTGTCAGGTTTCGCGCCGCTGTCCGGTTCAGGGAGCACAGACCGACCGGACAGGAGCAAAACCATGAAGCACCGCATCGTCGTTCTCGGGGCCGGATACGCCGGAGCCAACGCGGCCGGGCGCCTCGCCAAGCGGCTGCACCCCGCCGACACCGAGATCACGCTCGTCAACGCCGACCCCGAGTTCGTCGAGCGCGTCCGCCTGCACCAGCTGGCGACCGGCCAGGACCTCAAGCCCCGCCTGCTGACCGACGTCTTCGCGGGCACCGGGGTGCAGGTGCGGATCGCGCAGGTCGCCGCCGTCGACGCCGACCGGAAGACCGTCGCCCTCGCTGACGGCGACGCGATCGCCTACGACACGCTCGTCTACGCCCTCGGCAGCACCGTCGGCGACAGCGGCGTGCCGGGCGTCGCCGAGCACGCCCACCACATCGCCGGCAAGCAGGCCGCGCTGCGGCTGCGGGCGCGCCTGGCCGAGCTCGCCGCGGGCGGGACCGTGCTGGTCGTCGGCGGCGGCCTCACCGGCATCGAAGCCGTCACCGAGATCGCCGAAGCCCGCCCGGACCTCGACGTCGCCCTCGCCGCCCGCGCCGGCCTCGGTGACTGGCTGAGCGAGAAGGGGCAGCGCCACCTGCGCAGGACGTTCGACCGGCTCGGCATCACCGTGCACGAGAACACCGGCATCACCGGCGTCGAGCCGGGCGCCGCGGTGACCATCGACGGCCGCACGATCCCGGCCGACGTGACCGTCTGGACGGCCGGGTTCGCCGTGCACCCGATCGCCGCGGCCACGACGCTGGAGGTCGCCGAGACCGGGCAGATCGTCGTCGACGACACGATGCGGTCGGTCTCGCACGCCGACGTCTACGCCGTCGGCGACGCCGCGTTCGCCCGCGGCGGGAGCGGTGCGCCGCTGCGGATGTCCTGCGCCTCGGGCGTGCCCACGGCGTACCAGGCGGCCGACGCCATCGCCGCCCGGCTGACCGGGCGCCCGCTCCCGGAGAACAAGATCGGCTACAGCGGCCAGTGCATCAGCCTCGGCCGCCGCGACGCCCTCGTGCAGTGGGTGACCCCGGACGACCGGCCGAAGCCGTCCGCCCTCACCGGCAAGACCGCCGCGCGCGTCAAGGAGCTCGTCTGCAAGTCCGCGGCGTGGAGCATCTCGCACCCGACCTCGTTGGCCCCGGTGCGGCGCCACCGCGTGGTCGTGGCCCAAGACTCGCTCCCGACCGCTGCCTGACCTCGTCCCCGGAAAGGAACGATCACCATGATCCTGCTCACCGGAGCCAACGGCGTCGTCGGACGCCGGGTGCTGGAACTGCTGCCGGACGAAGGTGTCGCGGTCACCCGCGGCACGCCGGTCCCCGGCGCCGCGAAAACCGTCCGGGGCGACCTGTGCCACCCGGAGTGGATCGAGCCGGCCCTCGACGGGGTCGAAGCGGTCCAGATCAGCCCGCGCGCGACCGGGCCCGGCCTCGACGAACTGCTGAAGCTGGCCGTCAAGCACGGGGTGCGGCGGGTGGTGCTCCTGTCGGCGACCACCGTGGCGTACCCGGCCGGCGAGCCGCGGTTCGCCGCCCGGTTCAAGGCGGCCGAGGACCTCGTCACCCAGTCCGGTCTGGAGTGGACGGTGCTGCGCCTGGCCGACTTCGCCGCCAACGCGCTGGCCTGGGCGCCCCAGCTCAAGGCGGGCGACGTGGTGCGCGGCGCGTACGGCCGGGCGGCCAGCTCGCCGATCCACGAGGCCGACATCGCCGCGGTCGCCGTCCAAGCCCTCCGCGGCAAGCTCCCGGGAGGAACCGCGTACACGCTGACCGGGCCGCAATCGCTGGACCAGCACGAGAAAGTGCGGCTCATCGGCGCCGCGCTCGGGCGGGCACTGTCCTTCCAGGAGCTCCCGCCCGAGCAGGTCCGGCAGGGCATGCTCGCGCAGGGGCTGCCCGAAGAGGTCCCCGCCCGCCTGCTCGGCTCCCTGGCCGACTACAGCGAGCGTCCCGGCCCGACCACCGGCACCGTCGAGGACCTCCTGGGCCGTCCCGCGCTCACCTTCGCCGACTGGGCCCGCGACAACGTCGCCGCCTTCGGCCGCTGAACGCCGCGAACACGGGCCGTCGTTCAGGACAGGCCCGCCAGCAGGTCGATGAGCTGGTGCGCCGGCAGACCGGCGCCGTGCGCACCGGCTCCGCCCGCGGCGGGCGCGGACGAGCCGGGGTGGAACCCGATGTCGCGGGTGGCGGTGGCGACCGCGCGGCCGGCCGCGTGCGCCCGCTGCGCCGCACGGGCGATCCAGACGAAGCCGAGCGCGGCGCCTTCGGCGACGTCGACGGTGCACCCCACCACCGGAGCAGCCTGGACCACCGTCAGCGGCTCCGGGCCGGCCGGGTGCGCCGCGGCGAGAAAAGCTTCCACCTTGTTCATGCAGACCTCCGGAATACCGTTCCTTCCCGGCGATGCCGGGTGTTCCGGAACAGCAGAGCATCCGGTTTCCGGGTGGCACATCGACCGGATGAACGAGATCGGCGGCCGTCAATCGGATTCTTCGAGCGGCAACGGCGGGGGCGGGGTGGTGGTCGCCTCGTGTGCCGTGAGGGCCGTGCTGAGGATGTGCAGCTGGCGCAGCGACGTCGGGTCGTAGCCCGTCAGCTGTTCGATGCGCTGCAGCCGGTAGTCCAGGGTGCTGCGGTGGATGATCAGCGCGGTCGCGGCCTTGGACCGGTTGCCGTCGGCGGCCAGGAGCGCGCGCAGGGTTTCGAGCAGGACCTCGTTGCGCGTGATCGGCTCGATCTTGGCGACGAGCAGGTCGGCCACCGGCCGCTGGGTCAGCACGGCGTACTCCACCAGCACGTCGCCGAGCAGGTAGCACCCCGGCGGCCGCCGGGCCGCCAGCGCCGCCGTCACCACGTCCAACGCCTCGGCCCGCCCCGCCGGCAGCCGCCCGGTCTTCTGCCACGAGACGCCCGCCCAGGTCTTCTCCGGGAGGGCCGCGTGCAGGCCGGCGCACCGGGCGAAGCCGGTTTCCTCGTCGCCGGCCGGCACCAGCACGTAACCGCCGTGTTCGCACAACGCGGTGAGCACACCGGTGCCCGGTTCGCCGAACACGGACTCGTCCACTGTGGACGCCGAGACGGTCCGGAACGCCAGCACGGCGTAGGCCGGCGCGAACCGGCCCTGGTCGGTCGCCGCGTCGCCGCGGAGGAGCGCCACCGCGTCGTCGTGCGCCGCGGACCGCGGGGACGCCACGGCGAGCGTCGTTTCCTGGTAGCCGCGCAGCAGTTCCCGCAGGAAGCGGTTGCACGTCTCGGCCAGCGCCTTGAGCCGGCCGGCGGCGGTCCCTGGCGTGGCCGCCAGCACGGCCACCGTCTCCTCGCCCGCCCGGCCCAGCAGTTCGAGCACCTCGTCGAGCGGCCAGCCGGCGGCGGCACAGCCGTTGCCCATGGTCCGCGCCGCGGCGATCCGGCGCTCGTCCCACTCGGTGCGGGTGCCGGCTTCGATGTCCTCGCACAGCAAGGAGATGGCCATGGTGGCGAGGTCGTGCGCCTTCTTCCGCCGCGCGGGCGGTCCCTGCTCGATTTCGACGGCCAGCCGGCTCCAGATTTCGGCGCGGAGGCCGTTCACCTGACTGCTCTTTGAGCGGACATCGAGCGTGGAGTCCCTTTCCCGGCCGAGGATGCGCATCGGACGGCGACGATCGCCGCCGCGGTCAGTGTAAGCGTTGCACCGGCGTGGCCGGGCTTTCCTGCGCGGAATTCGGGAAGATGCGCGGAGAAGGCCCGGTGCCGTCCGAAATACGCGGACGGCCGCCGCGTTCACCTCGCCGCGGGTGCCGGTCCGGTGCTGCCCCGCCGGACCAGTTCCGTGCCGAGCACCACATCCGTGGCCGGTGGCCGGTCGTGCAGCTGGTCGAGCAGCAGCAGGGCCGCGCGTTCCCCCTGTGCGGTCACCGGTTGCGCGATCGTCGTGAGGTCGAGCGCGCCCGCGAGTTCGTGGTCGTCGAAGCCGATCACCGACACCTCCGCCGGGATTCCGACCCGGGCGCGGCGGAGGGTCTTCAACGCGCCGAAGGCCATTTCGTCGGACATCGCGAACACCGCGGTCGGCGGGGACGGCAGGGCGAGCAGGCGCGCCATGGCCGTTTCGCCGGCGGCGGCGGTGAAGCCGCCGGCCGCCTCCAGGGCGGGCTCCGGCTCGATCCCGGCTTCCGCCAGCGCGCGCAGGTAGCCGTTCCGGCGCCGGCCGGGGGTGGTGAACCCGTGGGGCGGGGGATCGGTCTCCCCGAGCAGGCCGATCCGGCGGTGCCCGAGCCCGGTCAGGTGCCGCACCGCCTGTGCCGCCGCGGCGAGATCGTCGATGCGGACCGAGGGGATGCCGTCGGCGGTGCTGCCGACCAGGACCACCGGGACCCGCAACGCCCGCAGCGCCTCGGCTTCCGCGGCCGTCAGCGGCAGGGACAGGACCAGCACCGCGTCGACCCGGCGGCGCACCGGCAGCCGGTCGAAGAAGCGGGCTCGGGCCGCCGCGTCGGGCACGCCGTAGACGACCAGGTCCAGGCCGGCTTCGCGCAGCACCGCCTCGGCACCGGCGATCACCGTGCCGAAGAACCACCGTGACACGTACGGCACCACGATCCCGACCGAGTTGGTCCGCCCCGACGCCAGGCTGGAGGCGTTGAACGGGATCACGTAGTCGAGTTCGGCCGCCGCCCGCTCGACCCGCGCCCGGGTCTGGGCGGTGACCGAAGGCAGCCCGCGCAGCGCACGCGACGCGGTGGCCGTGGACACCTGCGCCTGCCGGGCGACGTCACGGATCGAGGGCATGCTCACCTCCTCCGGGCGCACGGTACCCGGTGGCCGCGCGCGTTACGCGGGGACGCGGGAATTCCGCGAGACGCGGACGGGTCTGCGAAGGAAACGCAACCCGCACCGCAGTTCCGTGCTTCTCGGACGCCGGGCCGGCCGCGGCCGGCGCGCTCGCCGTGGCGGCCTCGGCGGCGGCGCGCAGGTCGAGCACAACTGCACGATGTCGGCCGCGGGTGCGTTCGGTGGCACGTACGAGTTCGGGTGCCCACCAACGCCGCCACCACGCGCTTCACCGCCGCCGCGAGCTGGAACGGCCGGATTCAGGGCACGGTCACCCGTGCCGCCCGTGATCCCCGGGGCAGCTGCCCGGTGAACCGGCACCGCTCGGTTTTCGGCCACGCGCGAAAGCCGGGCCGGCCGCGGCCGGCCCGGCTTGGGGCGCGGGTGTCAGGAAACGCGCTGGGTGCGGGTCTCGAGCAGGTCCTCCAGGGAGAACTTCGCGGCCCCGGCTTCGCCGAAGTCGACGGGGTCGGGGTGCTGGTGGATCACGCCGTCCTGGCCGCCGGTGATGTTGACCCAGGCGTCGACGGCCTTGTGCGCGAAGGCGTGGAACCAGGCCTTGTCGGTCTGCGGGAGCCCCATTTCGAGCGGGGCGATCTCCTCGAGCGCGGGAACGCGGGATTCGATGGTGGCTGACGTGCTCACAGTACCTCCAGGGAGTCGACGGGATGTCGCCGTGTGCCGGAAACGGTAGAGCGCATTCGGCGTCCGGCACATCCACCGATTGACGGGGAAGGGCTATTTCCCGATCCGCGAAGTGCGGTGACCGACCGCACACGGCAATCACGGTGAACACTTCTTGAACTCGCTTGGCCGCGTCGCGCGGTCCGTGTCATCGTGGCGAAAGCGGCCGGTGAATCGAATTCCCGCTGCCGCACGAAAGAGAAACCGAATGTTTCCAGGAAAGGGAATCATGTCCGTGGCCACACCGTCCCGGGTCGTCACCGTCGCCGATGCCACCGAGTTCGACGCGAGCGCCAACTACCTCACCCCCGCGGTCGCGCCGACGCTGTGCGAAACGGCCGTGCTGGTCGCCGCCGTCGGCGCCGGTGCCGCGGTCGCGGCCTGCGCGGGGTACGTCGCCAACGCCTGGGCCAACAACTTCGGCCACCACCGCGGGCACCACGGGCACCACGGTGACGCCGACGCGCCGCGCGGCCTCGAGGTCGCCGGTGGCTCGGTGGCCGACCTGATCGACGCGCGCGGCGGGCAGTTCGGATTCGCCGCCGAACAGCCCGTCCAGCCCGTTTCCTGCTATGCCGTGGCGGCGACGGTGGCGGCGGGTGTCGCGACGGCTTTCGCGACCGGTGCGGTGCTCGTCACGGCCGCGCACCATTTCGGCGGCCACGGTCATTTCGGCGACGACCCGGAATGCACCGTCCCCGAAATCGGCTCCGGTTCCGTGCGCGGCCTGATCGACGCCCGGCTGGCGGCGATCCCGGCGTGAGCCCGCGGGCGGAACCCGCGTTTTCCGGATTCCCCGCTGCGCGATCGCGGTTCGCTCGATCCGAGGAAGTTTTTCCCGCCTTCGCGCAGTGAACGCCGCTCGGCGGTGGCCCTAGCGTGATGGCGCTCTCTTCGCCGCTTCGAGAACAGGGGAATCCTGATGGCACCACCGAAGGAGGACGGGCCCGGCCTGTCCCGGACGCTGAGCTCCCGGCACCTGTCGATGATCGCCGTCGGCGGGGTGATCGGCGCCGGCCTGTTCGTCGGTTCCGGCCAGGCCATCGCGGACGCCGGCCCCGCCGTGCTGATCACCTACGCGCTCGCCGGGGTGCTCGTGATCCTCGTCATGCGCATGCTGGGGGAGATGGCGACCGCCGACCCGCGGACGGGCTCCTTCTCGGCCTACGCCGAGGAGGGCATCGGCCGCTGGGCGGGCTTTTCGGTGGGGTGGCTCTACTGGTGGTTCTGGGTGACCACCATCGGGGTCGAGGCCACCGCGGGCGCCGCCATCGTGCACCGCTGGATCCCCCTGCTGCCGCAGTGGGCGTGGGTCCTGGTGCTGATGGCGGTGCTCACGGTGACCAACCTGTTCTCGGTGAAGTCCTACGGCGAGTTCGAGTTCTGGTTCGCCTCGATCAAGGTCGCCGCGATCGTCGTGTTCGTCCTGCTCGGCCTCGCGGCGGTGGCGGGCCTGCTGCCCGGGGTCGAGGCGCCGGGGCTGCGCAACCTCACCGGCCACGGCGGGTTCGCCCCGCACGGCGCCGGACCGGTGTTCGCGGCGATCTTCGTGGTCGTCTTCTCCTTCTTCGGCGCGGAAATCGCCACGATCGCGGCGTCGGAGTCGCCGGACCCGGTCGGCGCCGCCCGCCGCGCCGTGCGCTCGATCATGTGGCGCATCCTGGTGTTCTACTTGGGTTCCATCGCGGTCGTGGTGACGCTGCTGCCCTACGACGACGCCAGTGTCGGCAAGAGCCCGTACGTCGCCGTGCTCGACCTGATCGGGCTGCCGGCCGCGGGGACGGTGATGGACGTGATCGTGCTGACGGCCGTCCTGTCGTGCCTGAACTCCGGGCTGTACACCGCGTCCCGGATGGCCTTCTCGCTGTCGGGCCGCGGCGACGCGCCCCGCTCGTGGGGGCGGATCTCCGCCGGCGGCGTCCCGCGGGTCGCGGTGCTGGTCTCGACGGTCGTCGGGTTCGCCACGGTGGTGCTCAACTACTTCGTGCCCGAGGAGGTGTTCAGCTTCCTGCTCAACACCTCCGGCGCGCTGGCGGTGTTCATCTGGCTCGCCATCTCCGTGACACAGCTGCGGATGCGGCGACGGCTGGAGGCCGCGCACCCGGCAGGCCTGCCGCTGCGGATGTGGGGCTACCCGTACCTGACGTGGCTGTCGATCGCGGCGATGGCGGCCCTGCTCGTGGCGATGCTCTTCTCGCCGTCCGGCCGGCCGCAGCTGCTGGCCAGCCTCGCCTTGACCGTGATCGTGGTGACCGTCGGCATCACCCGGCAGATCCGGGCGAACCGGGACGTTCCGGCCGAAGTCGGTGCCGAATGACCGCCGATGCGGGAAAAAACCTTCGGCGATCGCCATTCCCGTTTCGTTGTTTCGGTGGATGTCACGGGGGATCCGGCAATTTAATCTCGGTGCCATGAGCGAAATCAACTCTTCCGACACCGCCGTTGCCCGTTACCTGACCGCCGCGCCGTCGCAGCTCGGCCCGCTCGAGTTCACCACCGCGGAGGACCCCACCAGCTGCTGCATCAACCTCCTGCGGGCCTTGCACGCCGCCGAGGAGGCGACCCAGACGGCGCGGGCCGCCAACCTGGCGGACCAGGCGTACCGCCGGGCCTTCGGCCACGGCTACCACGCCGACGTGCCGGCCGTCGAGATCACCTCGCCGGGTGACATGTCCGCCCGGCAGCTGATCGACGCGATCGTCAACCGCTGACCACCGGGAATTTTCCCGCAATCGAAATGGATGAAGTGAACGTGACCCGCATCGAAGAATTCGCGAACGGCCAGGGCTCGATCGCCGCGCTGGAGGTGCCGTCGGTCGTTCAGCCGATCGGCTGCACCCTCGACGCCGCATTCCACGCGGCCATGGCCGCATTCAACGCGACGAAGGCCGTCGACTACCAGGTCGCGGCCAAGTTCGCGCGGGTGGCCGTCCACCACGGCGGCTTCGCGAACGCCGACCGGAACCTGTCCGCGGCGATCGGCGAAGACCTGTCGAGCGAGCAGCTGCTCGCGGTCCGGGGCGACCTGGGCTGAGTACGCACGGAGAAGCCGCACCGGGGACTGTCCTCGGTGCGGCTTCTTCGCGCGGGGGATCAGCTGCCGGCGGGCAGGCCGGTCAGCGCCTCGGTCAGGCTCAGCGGGCGCAGCGACAGCGTGTACTCGTACGTGGCGTCGGCCGCCACCTGGCTCTTCTCCCGCACCGGGTTCGGGGTGTCGCCCACGCCGGTGGCCGCGTGGTCGGCGTGCAGCGTGAACCAGCCCTTGTTCCGCTGGAGCTGGAACGGGTAGGCCGCCCGGTCGAGGTCGTCGTACGGCGTGACGCTGACGTCCTTCATCCCGCTGACCAGCAGCCCGGACAGCCGTCCGTCGGTGAGCAGCGCCCAGCGGGTGTCGGTGTGGTTGCCGTGGTCCTGCGGGCGGTGGTAGTCGACGTACTGCTCGTCCACTGTGGACTTGTTGACCGCGATGGGCGTGCCGTCCGTGCGGTCGACGTAGCTCTCGGCGGTCCGGCCGTACCAGGAGAACCGCGTGAAGCTGTCCGGGACGCCCAGCGACACCCCGATGCGCGGCAGGTAGTTCAGGGTGCGCACCGCGCCCTGCGGCGTCACCTTGTGGCCCAGGCGCAGCACACCCGTCGAGTCCACTGTGTACGTCATGGTCTGGTCGAACCACGCGTTCGCCACGTCCGGCGCGGCCACCCGGCTGTCCACCACGACGCTGACGCTGCCGCTCGCGCGGTCGACGCGGACTCCGGTGACGGTGGTCCGCAGCCGGTCGAGGCCGAGCTTGCGCCAGTCCTCGCCCTCGGCCCGGCCCCAGGCGAACGTCTCGTTGCTGATCGGCGCGCGCCAGGCGTCGAGCTTCGGTCCGCCGGCGAGGAGCTCCTTGCCCCAGGACTGCATCGACGTCAGCGTGCCGGTGCGCTTGTCCACCCGGTAGGCGACCGGGCCGGCCTGTGCGGTGACGGTGTCCGCCGTCTCCCGGGCCGTCACCAGGCCCCAGTCGAGCGGGGCCCGGTCGAGGCCCGGCACCCGGGTGCCGCCGAGCGAGAACTGGTCGTGCGCCAGGACGTGCCCCGCGGGCAGGGTCGGCCCGGCGTGCTTGACGACCGCCTCGACCGTGAGGAAGCGCTCGCGGTCGCCCGCCTTGACCGGCAGCGGGATCCGCCCGGTCGTGGCCGCCGCGACACGCAGGGGCTGCTCGCCGCTCTTGACCGTCTTCGCGCCTTCGGTGACACGCCACCTGAGGCCGACGTCGCCGGTGTCGCTGAACTGGCGTTCGTTGGTCACCGACAGCACGCCGTCGGCGTAGGCGAACCGGAGGGGCTGGTGGGCCCACGCCATCTGCGTGGTTTCCGGCTGGGGCTTGCGGTCGGCGCCGATCAGTCCGTCCACTCCGGACAGGCTGGAGCCGTAGGACAGGTACGTGCCCCGCTCGGTCACGCTGTCGAAGTCCAGCGCCAGCAGCGCCCCCTGCGCCGGCTCCGGCCCGGCGAGCTCGGCCGCGGTGAGGGCGCGGTCGTGGATGCGGACGTCGTCCACCAGGCCCCGCCCCAGCCAGCCGATGGTCGAGGGGTCGTTCCAGGACGTTTCGAAGTCGCGCCCGATGTTCACCTCGGCCGACGAGGAGTCGATCGGACCGGTGAACGCCTTCTGCGCGACCTCGCGGCCGTCGATGTACAGCCGCAGCATCGCACCGTCGTAGGTGCCGGTGACGCGGTGCCAGTTGCCGTAGAAGTCGGCGGGCACCGGCGCCTGCACCGGGATCCACGTACCACTGTGGACGAAGAACTCCAGTGTCTGCTCGTTCTTCATCTTCAGCGAGTACTGGTGGTCGCCCTTGGTGATGATCCCGAACTCGCCGGTCCACTTGCCCGGCTTGATCCAGGCGTCCAGGGTCAGCGCGGTGCCGGTGAGGTCGAGCCTGCGGTCGCGGTAGACCTCGGCGAAGTCGTCCAGACCGGACAGTTCCAGTGCCTTCCCGCGGTGGCCGTCGACGAGCCTCGACAATCCCGAGAGGTGGGTGGCGATGCCGTTGCCCGACACGTCCGGGACGGTGCGGACCCGCTGCCGGATGTTCTGCTCGGCCCAGTCCCAGATGAACCCGCCCTGGGTCTGCGGGTTCGCGCAGATGGTGTCCCAGAACTCGCGGAAGTTGCCGAGGCTGTTGCCCATGGCGTGCGCGTACTCGCCGAAGATCAGCGGCTTCGTCGTGTTCTTCGCCTGCTCGGCGAACTTCTCCGGCGACGGGTACCGCGGGCCCCAGACGTCCGCGAAGGGCGCGTCCCCGTCGGGATTGTTGGACTGGTGGTAGATCGGGCGCGTCGGGTCGTTGGCCCGCAGCCAGTCGGCCATCGCGTAGTGGTGGGCGCCGAGGCCGGCTTCGTTGCCGGTGTCCCAGAGGAAGACGCTGGGGTGGTTCTTGTCGCGTTCCACCATGCCGATCAGCCGGTCGAGGAAGGCGTCCCGCCACTCGGGCTGGTTCGCCTGGCACCACCGGGCGCAGTTCTCGTGGTTGTGCGTCTCGATGTCGACCTCGTCGTCGATCCACAGGCCGTGCTGGTCCGCGAGCCGGTAGAAGTACGGGTCCGAGGGGTAGTGCGAGGTGCGGACGGCGTTGACGTTGAGCTGTTCCAGCAGCGCGACATCGCGTTCCTGCGCCGTGCGCGGCACGTGGCGGCCGTGCTCGGGGTCGGTTTCGGCGCGGTTGACGCCCTTGAACAGCACGCGCTTGCCGTTGACCAGCAGCTGCCGGTCCCGGATCTCGATCTCGCGGAAACCGGTGGTTTCGCGGGTGACGTGGGTGGTCCGGCCGTCCGGGCCGGTGAGCGTCAGGACGGCGGTGTACAGGTTCGGGGTCTCGTCGGTCCACTTGGCCGGGTTCCGCACGGGCACGGTCAGGGTCACCGCGGCACCGGCGTCGGTGACCTCGACGTCCTGGGCGACGGCGGCGACCTCCTTGCCTGCCTTGTCGCGCAGGCTGAGCGCGGCGGTGTGCTTGCCGGTCGCGCCGCCGGGCTTGCGCGCGACCTCGACGGCGGCGGTCAGCACGGCGTCGGTGTAGGTCGCGTCGAGGTCGGTCCGCAGCGTGACGTCCCGGATGTGGGTGGCGGGCGTGGACGTCAGCGTGACCGAGCGGAAGATGCCCGCGTACCGCCACTGGTCGAAGTCCTCGAGGTAGGCGCCGGCACTCCAGCGGTGCACCTGGACGGCCAGCCGGTTGGGGCCGGGCTTCAGCGCGGCGGAGATGTCGAACTCCGCCGGGGTGTAGCCGCCCTGGTCGTAGCCGATGTACTGGCCGTTGACCCAGACGAAGTACGCCGACGTGACGCCGTCGAAGCGCAGCGTCGTGCGCCGCTGGTCCCAGCCGGCGGGCAGGTCGAAGTCCCGGGTGTAGGCCCCGGTGGGGTTGACGTCCCGGGGCACCTTCGGCGGCGCGTCCGGCTGGATTTCGGTGGCGATGTTGCGGAAGACGGGGTGGTCGAGGCCGTCGGTCTGCCAGGTGTGCGGCACGGAGACCTCGCGCCAGGCGGACGTGTCGTACCCGGCGGCGTGGAAGCCGGCGGGCACCTGGGCGGGGTTGTCCGCCATGGCGATCCGCCACTTCCCGTCCAGCGTCCGGGTGAACGGCGTCTGTTCCCGCCCCCGCACGGCGGACTCGACATCGGTGTAGGGAGCGAGGAACGCATGCGGCGGCTCCTGGCCTTCGCCGACCTTCCGCGGGTCTTCGAGGTAGGAGTAGACGTCGTCGGTTGCCGCGTCGCCGGACCCGGCGGGCACGAGGGTTCCCGCGAGAGCCAACAGAACCACACTCAGAACGCGCAGCCGCACGGGAGGAACCTCCATGTTCCGACAAGATGCGGACAGAACCCAACAAAATGGAACAGGATGGGCGTGGGGAGGTCAATAGGACATTCGTAGGGGAAAGCGGCATCACGCGTGTCTGGAGGGACGACACGCGTGTCTGGAGGGACGACACACGTGTCTGGAGGGACGACACGCGGTGGCGCCCGGCCCGCGCCGTGTCGACCCTTCAATCACGCGAGTTGACCCCCTGATCACGCGAGTTGACCTTCTGATCACGGGTGTTGCTCCGCGAAGGCGGGCAAGGCGACCTCGGCGGTGAGGCCGTCGGGCCAGGCCAGCGTGACAGTGCGGCCGTCTCCGGCGATCGTCAGCGACGGATCGGGATCGTCCGGGCCGCCGCGGTCCAGGACCACCACGGCGGCGTACACGGCTCCCGGCTCCGGCGGCCCGTCGGTGGCGACGAACGGGATCGCCGTCCACTCGCCCAGCGGGGACGTGCCGGACTCGACCGTCACCTCCGCCGTGGCGAAGCCGCGCAGGGGACGCACCGCCGACCGCAGGTCCGGTGTCCGCGCGGCGGCCACCCCCGGGCCGGTCGACGGCCGGGTCGCCGCCGACACCGGCCAGCCGCTCAGCCGCAGGGGACCGGCCGGAGCGGCGTCGAGGCGCGCGAGGCGTACCTCCACGCCGTTGCGGACCACCGAAACCACCGTCAGCACCGGCCCGGGCACCACCGGCCCGCTCCGGCCGGAGCCGTGGTCGGGCGAGTCGTCGGCGGACGTGTCGACCCAGCGGACCCGGCCCTGGGACGCCGCCGCCAGTACGCCGCCCGGCAGTTCCGTCGCGTAGCACGTCGAGAAGCCCGCCCGGTGGCTGGCGCGGCCGTCCGGATCCAGCACGTACACCGCGTTGTCGGGCAAGGAACCGAGTGTCGGGAACGTCGCCGTCGAATAGCCGAGGCGGGCGTAGAGCGGCGAATCGGACCGGGGGTCACCCGGGCGGGCGTGGTCCGTGCCGTGGTTGAGCACCAGCGCGATGCCGTCGCGACGCCGTCCCGAAACCAGCCAGCCGGGTGCGGTGACGACGCGGGCGACGTCGCCGGTCTCGATCGGCAGGGGCTCCTCGACGTCCGTCCACACGGGATGGTGCGCGGGCATCGCCAGGCCCAGCAGGCCTTTGGCCGCCCAGTACGGCGAACCCGGCCCGGAGTACGCCTGGCGCATGGCCGGCCAGGCGTGGTGCCAGCCGAGGGTGAGCACGTCGCCGTCCGCCGGGAAGTGCCGGACCATCCCGCCCGCCACCCGGCGGGTCAGGCCCGGGGACAGCCGGGACGTCCCGGTCAGCGCCCCCACCCAGAACGGCGCCGCCGCCGCGAACCGGTAGACCAGGCTGCGGCCCTGCAGCAGCGGCGAGCCGTCGCTGCCGACCAGCCGCACGGCGTCGTCGAGGTAGTCGCGCAGGTCCGCCGCCCACCGGTGCCGCAGGGAGCCGGGGCACAGGGTGCCGGTGACGTCGAAGAAGTGCGTCCACAGCAGCGGGTACAGGTGCAGGGCCCAGCCCGTGTAGTGGTCGTAGGCGCGTTCGTCGCCGTCGCTGAGCCAGCCGCCGGGCCGCCGCAGCGACGCGTGCACGGCGAGGTCCTCCTCGACGTCCGCCGCCGACCACGGCCCGCCGGCCTCGCGCAGGAACGACTCCACGACGATCCGGAACCACACCCAGTTGATCGGCGGGTAGGGCTGCCCGATCACCGTCGCGAGCCAGGCGACGACCCGGTCGCGGACGGCGTCGTCCAGGCGGTCCCACAGCCACGGCCGGGTCAGCTGGAGCACCAGCGCGATCGACGCGGCCTCCACTTTGGACTGACCGAGCTCGGCGGGCCGCGGCCACGCCTCGGGCGACGCCGGATCGGTGCCGGCGGCCAGCCCGCGCGCGTAGTGCTCGAGGAACCCGCCCGGATCCGCGCCGCCCTCGCCGGCGACGCGGAAGCCGGCGATGAGGAATGTCCGGGCGAACCCTTCGAGACCGTCCGAGACGCGGCCGTTGCGGCTGGCCGGGCCGGGCAGGTCGATCCGGGCGCCGGCGGGCGAGCGGTACCGGCCGGCCGCGGTGAGCAGCCGATCCGCCAGCGCCGCGTAGTGCGCCCGGGTCCAGCCGGTGTACGGCGACAGCCGCCGGTCCTCGACGGCGCTCATGTGCGGGCGGCCGGGGGTGTGGGGGCCGCGGCCGGTGTCATGAAAGAGTCGTTCATGGCGTCAGACGTCATGAACGACTCTTTCATGACGTGCTGGTCGGCCGCCGTCATGCCTGCACCGCCAGCGAATGCCGGGTCACCGGCGCCCGGGCCGGCAGGCCCGCGGCGTACCGCTCCAGCTCGCCGAGCGCCTCCGCGCTCATCCGGCGGGTCTCCGACCCCAGCGAACCCGCCACGTGCGGGGTCAGCACCACGTTCGGCAGGTCGTAGAGCGGCGAGCCGGCCGGGAGCGGCTCCGGCTCGGTGACGTCGAGGACGGCGTGCAGGCCGTCGATGCAGGCCTGCTCGAGGGCCGTGGTGTCGACGAGCGCTCCGCGCGCGGTGTTGACCAGCACCGCGCCGGGCGGCAGGGCGGCCAGCTCGGCCGCGCCGATCATGTGCCGGGTCTCCGGCAGCGAGGGCGCGTGCAGGCTCAGCACGTCCGCCTGGGGCAGGGCTTCCGCCAGGGAGACCGGTTCGGCGCCGGCCGCCCGGATCTCGGCCGGGTCGGCCACCGGGTCGACGACGACCACCCGGGCCAGGTCCAGCAGTCGCAGCAGGGCCGCGACCCGGCGGCCGACGCGGGAGAAGCCCACCAGGACCACCGTGCGGTCGCGGCCGGACAGCTCGCCCCGCCGGTCGCGGTAGCCCCAGTCCTCGCGGGCCGTCCGGGCGTCGGCGGCCAGGAACGGCACCTTCTTGAACGCCCACAGGATCGCGCCCAGGGTGTACTGGGCGACCGGCTCGGCGTTGGCGTCGGCGGCCGTGGTGACCAGCAGGCCGCGGTCGAAGACCGCCGCGCCGACGTGGTCGCGGACGCTGCCCGCCGCGTGCAGCACCGCCCGCAGGTTCGGGGCGGCGCGCAGGACCTCCTCGTCGAGCGGGGGACATCCCCACGACGTGATCAGCACCTCGACCTCCGCGAGCCGCGCGCGCACCGCCGCCGACGTGAGCTCGTCGGTGCACAGCGGCTCGCCCAGCCGGGCCGTGGCGCGCAGCCGGGCCAGCTCCGCGGCGCCGAACTGCACCTCCATCGTGTCCCGTGCCATCACCAGCAGGGTCTCGGGGCGCCGCGTCACTTGACGCTGCCCGCCGCCAGCCCGGACCGCCATTGCCGGTGCAGCAGCACGAACGCCACCACCAGCGGCAGCACGGCCAGCAGCGAGCCGGTGATGACGAGCGGGTTGTACTGCGGGAACTGGGTCACGCGCGTGCTCCACTGGTAGAGGCCGAGGCTCATCGGGAACAGCTTCGGGTCGGTCAGCATCACCAGCGGCAGGAAGAAGTTGTTCCAGATCCCGACGAACTGGAACAGGAAGATCGTTACCAGGCCGGGCCGCATCATCGGCAGCCCGATGGTGAAGAACGTCCGCAGCTCGCCGGCGCCGTCGGTGCGGGCCGCCTCCAGGACCTCGCCGGGCACCGCGGCTTCGGCGTAGACGCGGGCGAGGTAGACGCCGAAGGGGTTGGTGAGCAACGGGATGAACACCGCCCAGAACGTCCCGACCACGTGCAGCTGCGAAGCCAGCAGGTACAGCGGCAGGGCCAGCGCGGTCGTCGGCACGAGGACCCCGGCGAGCGTCACGGCGAACAGCGCGCGGCGGCCCGGGAAGTCGAGCTTCGCGATCGCGTACCCGCACGCCGCGCAGATGAACGAGCCGAGCACCGCGCCGAGGCCGGCGTAGAGCAATGAATTGCCGATCCAGTTCAGGAAGATGCCGTTCTCCTGGGTGAACAGCGCCTGGATGTTGGTGCCCAGGTTGAACTGCCCGAGTTCGAACGCGCCGGTCGTGGAGAAGTCGCCGACGGACTTGGTCGCCGAGGTGACCAGCCAGACCAGCGGGAGGACCGCGTAGAGCGAGGCCAGCACCAGCACGACGTGCACGACTGTGCGTGACGTCCACCGCGAAGCGGCGGGGGAGACGGTCACCGGGACCTCCGGTTGGACAGGCGCATGACCAGCGCCGAGAGCAGGGCGGAAACGAGGGCCAGCAACACGGACGCGGCGGCCGCGCGGCCGTAGTCGTTGGCGATGAACGCGGCTTCGTACACATACAGGCTCGGGGACCAGGTGCTCGTCACCGATCCGGTGAACCCGCGCAGCACTAGCGGTTCGGTGAACAGCTGCAGGGAGCCGATCACGGTGAACACGAGGGCGACGAACATCGTCGGCCGGATCATCGGGACCTTGATCGACACCGCCGTCCGGAAGCCCCCGGCGCCGTCGGCGCGCGCGGCCTCGAGGACGTCTCGCGGGACCGCCTGCAGCGCCGTGTAGAAGATGATCATGTTGTAGCCGACCCACTGCCAGGTCGCGATGTTCACGATCGAGGGCAGGATGCCGGTCTTGCCCAGCGGGTCGAACGGCAGCAGCGCGGTCAGCCCGGAGTTCGGGCTGTATAGGTAGGCCCAGATGAGCCCGGTGATCACGGTCGGGACCGCGTAGGGCAGGAAGACGGCCAGCGACCACAGCCGCCGCAGCCGCACGACGGCGGAGTCGACCAGCAGGGCCAGCACGAGCGCGAGGCCGAGCATGATCGGGATGTGCACCAGCACGAACAGCGCCACGTTGCCGAGGCTGGCGTGGAACGCGCTGTCGGTGACCACGTCGGCGTAGTTGCCGAGCGCGATGAACGCCTGCGCCGGGCCGGAGAACCCCAGGCCGGACAGCCGGTCGGTGAACAGGCTGAGGTAGAGCGCGTAGCCGATCGGGACGAGCACCGTGGCGGTCAGCAGGACCGCGAACGGCGCCGCCAGCACCAGGCCGGCGCGGCCACGGCGGCGTGGCGCCGGCGTGCCGGTCCTCGCCGGGGCCGGCACGCTCGCGGCGCGTTCGGGGGTGAGGACGGTCATCACGCTTTCCCTTCCAGCACGGTCAGCCCGCGCTCGCGCAGCGCGGCGACGGCGTCGGCCTGCGTCTGCCGGACGGCGGTGGCCAGTGTCGACCCGCCCGTCTTCACCCCGCTCATCCGGTCGACGACGGTGGAGAAGATCCGCAGCGCGTTGGGGCCCCACGTCCAGTCCGGGACCCGCAGGGCGGCTTCGTCGAGCACGTCGTACACCGGGGCGCCGAGGAAGTAGCCGCCCTTGTACGCCTGCCGGGCGACGTCGCGGCTCGGCAGGTAGCCGGGGAACGGCGTGGTGAACGTGGTGCCGATCTTCGCGACGGCCGGGTCGGTGCTCAGCCAGCGCAGGAACTGCACGGCGGCGTCCGGCACCTTGCTCTCGGCGGAGACGGCGAACGCGCTGCCGCCCTGGACGCCGTTGGCCGGGACGCCGTCCCAGGTCGGCATGGTGGTGACCGCCCACCGGCCCTTGTCCTGCGGGATGGACTTCACCAGCGAACCGACGCTCCACGACGCGCCCAGCAGGCCCCAGAGCCGGCCGGTGTGCATGGCGCCGATCCAGTCCTGGTCGCCGGTCGGGGCCGTGGCGACCAGGCCGTCGCGGATCATCCCCTGCCAGTAGTCGGCGGTGCGGAGCGTGCCTTCGCCGCTGATGTTCACCCGCCACGAGCCGCCGTCGACCCGCCACCACGGATCGCCCGCCTGCCAGCACATCCCGGCGAAGAAGGAGCCGTCGTTGAGCGGGAACGTCGTCACGCGCGCCGCCGCGTCGGCCTGCTTCACGGCCTGAGCGGCGGCGCGGAACTCGGCCCACGTGCGCGGCACCGCGATGCCGTGCTTGTCGAACAGGTCCTTGCGGTAGTAGAGCACCATCGGGGCGAGGTCCATCGGCACGGCCCAGGTGCGCCCACCCGGCCGGACGCCCTGCCAGGCGGCGGGGGAGTAGCCGCGCTCGAGGTCCGCCAGGTCGTCGGTCAGGTCGCGCAGGCCGCCGGTGGTGAGCAGCTGCGGCAGGCCCTGGTACTCGGCGTGCAGGATGTCCGGGGCGTTGTGGGCGCGCAGCGCGTTCGTCTGCTGGGCGTACCCGCCCTTGAGGCCGGACGCGATCACGTTGAGCTCCACGGCGATGTCCGGGTGGGCGGCGTTGAACGCGGCGACGTACTTGTCCATGCCGGTGAGCCAGGACCAGATCCGCACCCGGGTGGCACCCGATGCGGTGGTCGTCGACGACGCGCAGCCGCCGAGCAGCCCGCCGGCCGCGAGCCCGGCCGTGGCCGTGGCCGTGGCCGTGGCCGTGAGGAATGTCCGGCGGGTGAGGCCCGCCGATCGCGGAAGCATCATTGCTCCTCCGTCGGAAGTGATGGCTGTCACTGTCGGGCTGTGTCATAGTTCGAGTCAACATTTGAGGTCAAAAGCGATCACAAACGATCAGGATCGAAGGATGGTGGTTCCGTGGCCCTGCGGCCACCGGTCCCGGACGTGCGCGACCGCACGGTCTGGGACGCCGTGGACGGCGCGGCGATCCTCGCCGAAGCCGAGGCCGTGCTCGCCCGTCCGGCGCCGGTCCTGACGGCGACGGCGTGGGCCAGGACCTTCCGCGACGGCGTCCGGACGGACTACGAAGACGCGGCCCGAGCCCTGCGCGAACGCGTGACGCTGCTGGTGCTGGCCGCGGTGCTGACCGGCGAGGTGCCGCCGAAGCCGGTGCGGTTCCTGGACGGCGCGATCGACGGGCTGGTCGCGCTCGCCGAGGCGACCACGTGGTGCTGGGCACCCCACGACCGGCACGCGGCCGGGCGCGGGGAAGTGCTGGCCGATCCCGGCGACCCGTTCCTCGACCTGGGCGCGGCCGAGGTCGCCTCGCTGTTCGCCTGGGCCGATCACGTGCTGGGCCCGCACCTCGAACTCCGGGCGCCGGGACTGCGCAGACGCTTGCGGCGGGAGGTGGACGTCCGCGTCCTGACGCCGTTCGAACGCGTCCGCGACTGGCACTGGCTCGGTCTCGACGGCGACGCGCACAACTGGAACCCGTGGATCCACAGTGGCGTTCTCGCGGCTGCCGTGCTGCTCGTCGACGACGAAGAGCGGCGCGAGCGGCTGGTGCGGCTGGTGGCCGAAGGGCTCGAGCACTACGTCGCGGTCCTGCCCGACGACGGCGGCGTCGACGAAGGCGTCGCCTACTGGTGGCACGGCGCCTGCCGCCTGCTGGAGTGCCTCGATCTGCTCGGCGAGACGGGGGATCTCCCCCTGCCGGCCGAGCTGATCCGCTTCCCACACCGGATGCACCTGGGTGGCGACGCGTACGTCAACGCCGGAGACGCCCCGGCCCGCCTGCCCCTGGCCCAGCCGTGGCACGTCCTGTACCGGTGGGGCCGGCGCCTGTCCGACGACGAGGTCTGCGCGCACGCGGTGAGCCGGGCGCGGGAAGGTGGCCGGCTCGTGTGGCCGGAGGCCGGTCTCGGCCGTGCCCTGACCGGGCTGACCGACCCGGACTGGCGGACGGCGGAACCGGGTGGCACCTGGCTGGCCCGCGAGGAATGGCTGCCGCGGGTGCAGGTGCTCGTCGCCCGGGAGACGGCGGGCACGGCGCGCGGGCTGACGCTCGCGGTCAAGGCCGGGCACAACGGGGAGCGGCACAACCACCTCGACGTGGGGTCCTACTGGGTGGCGGTCGACGGCGTGCCGCTGGTGGCCGACGTCGGGCAGCCGACCTACACCGCGGCCAGCTTCGGCCCGGACCGCTACCGAGCCTGGCCGCTGCGCAGCGAGTGGCACAACGTCCCCGAACCGGGTGTCACGCAGGAGCCGGGGGAGGCGTCCGGAGCGCGGGACGTCCGGGTGGAGCTCACCGCCTCCGCGGCCACGCTCACCGCGGACCTCGCCGGCGCCTACCCCGGCGTGCCGCGCTGGATCCGCTCGGTGCGGCTGGTCCGCGCCCCGCACCCGCACGTCCTGGTGACCGACGACGACAGCGTCCGGCCGGTCCGGCTCCGGCACGTGCTCGCCGGCGACGTCGAGCTGGGCGACGGCGAGGCGGTCGTGGCGGGGAAGCTGCGGCTGAGCTGGGACCCGCGGCACACCACCGCGGAGCTCGAACGCCGCCCGCTGGCCGACCCGCTGCTGCGGGCCTCCTGGGGCGAGCACCTCGACCGGCTCACCCTGGTGGTGCACGACGGCCCGGCGCGGGTCCGGCTGGAGCGGGTCCGGTGATGCTCGCCTCGGAACGGCACCAGCTGATCCTTTCCCTGGTGCGCGAACACGGCGCGGTCCGGCTCACCGAACTGGTCGAGCGGCTGGGCGTCACCGCGGTCACCGTCCGCCGGGACGTCACCGAGCTGGCCGACCGCGGGCTGCTGACGCGCGTGCACGGCGGGGTCACGCTGACCCGGCCCCGCGGCAGCCACCCCGAGCCCGGGCGCGTCGCGTCGGTGTTCGGGCCGACCGCGCCCGGCGCGCTGGTCGGCATGGTCGCGCCGTCGGTGGAGTACTACTGGCCGACGGTGGTCCAGGGCGCGCAGTCCACCGTGGCCGCGGCGGGCGGGCGGCTCGTGCTGCGCGCGTCCAGCTACGACGCGGCGGAGGACCGCCGCCAGATCACCAAGCTCCTCGAACGCGGCGTCCAGACGCTGCTGGTCGCGCCGGCCACCAGCGGGCGCGGCGCGCTGGACCTGCTGCGCTGGCTGGGGTCGCTGAACGTCCCGGCGGTCCTCGTCGAGCGCGTCCCGCCGCCGGAGCTGCCCACCCTGGCCCTGGACGCGGCCACGACCGCGCACGCGCTCGGTGCCGGGCTGGCCGTCCGGCACCTGGTTTCGCTGGGCCACCGCGGGGTCGGGCTCGTGACATCGCGGTCCAGCCCGACCAGCCGCGCGCTGCGCACCGGCTGGCGCGAGACGATCGATTCCCTGGGCCTGGACACGGCGCTCGACCTCGACGTCCCGGTCTACGGTTCCGCGGGCTGGGCGGGGGAGTACGACGCGTTGCTGGCGCGCTGCCGCCGGGCGGGGGTGCGCGCCCTGCTGGTGCACGCCGACCGCGAGGCCATCGGCCTGATCGAACGGGCCCGCGACGGCGGCATCGCGGTGCCGGGCGAGCTGGCGGTGGTCTCCTACGACGACGAGGTCGCGGCGGCGTCCGACCCGCCGCTGACCGCGGTGTGCCCGCAGAAGCACCGGCTCGGCGCGGTGGCCGCCGAACTCGCGCTGGCCCGCCTCGCCGACCCGACCGGCCGGCCCGTGCACCGGCTGCAGCTGTGGCCGACGCTCGTGGTGCGCGAATCCTGCGGCGGGGTGGCGGAATCCGCCTCGCCGTGAAATCGTCGAATTCACCGGCGTGTCTTCCGTGCTACGGCCGGAATGCGAATCCGGTTGTTTCGAAGCGATAACGAGCGCATCGCAATCGTGGGATTTACAAGAAGTGGATCACCTCCTAGTCTCCGCGACGGGACATGCGAGAGTTCGCATGTGGGGATGTGGAGGTGGTTCGGTTGACGCGCCCGACGGCGCCTGCGGCCAGGCGGCAGATTTCGGTCCAGGAATTGATTCAGCGGTGCCAGGCGGAGAATTCCCCGGCGCCGGACTCCCGCGCTCGGGAGGCGGTGGTAACCGGTGCCCCGCGTCCCGACCGCCTCCCGCGGTGGCTGATCGCGGGCGCGGCGGGAGTGGCCGCGCTGAGCGCGTTCGCGCTGGTCTCGTTCGTGGTCCAGGGCGATCCGGAGCCGCCGTCGGTCCGGGTTCCGGCGGCCCCGGGCGCGATCACGTTCGCCGGAACCCGGACGGTGACGGAAACGGCGGCCCCGCCACCACCGACCGTATTCTCCCCGGCCTACGGCTCACCTTACGGCGGCTATTACACGCCGCCGAAGTAAGTCGCGGGCCGGCCGGTCGCGGGGCCGGAAGCGCCCCAATGAGGTTTTCTCAGTAGCGGTGTGGTGTGTGGATGAGGGGTGGGGCCCCTGGTAGGACTGGATTTGCGAAGATCAAGTCCGAGGTTCCAGAGGCCCCACATGATCCATTATGGTGCCACCCTCGATGTGGCGCGTGAACTGGTCTGGTTCGTTGCCCGTGTCCTGCACACCGAGCGCCGGCGGCGTGGCACCCGCCGGGGCCGGCGCGCGTTGACCCCGTACTGGCAGGCGGTGCTGGTGCTGCGCTGGTTCCGCGACGCCACCCCCCTGCACCGGCTGGCGGCCGACCATCGCATCAGCATCGCCACCGCCTACCGCTACCTACACGAAGCCATCACCGCCCTCGCCGCCCAGGCCCCGGACCTGCATCAGGTCCTGCGCGAGCGCCACACCGCCGGTGACACACACGTGATCCTGGACGGTTCGCTGATCCCGTGTGACCGGGTCGCGGCGACCACGATCAAAACCAAAGGTAAGAACCGTGGCCGGATCGTGCACCTGTGGTACTCGGGCAAGCACCGCGCCTTCGGCGGGAACATCCAGTTCCTGGCCAGCCCGGACGGGTTCCCGCTGTGGGTCTCGGCGGTGCTGCCCGGCTCCCGCAACGACCTCTCCGCCGCCCGCGACCACGGAATCGTCGGTGCACTGACCGCCGCCGCCGGCCAGGGCCTGAGAACTCTGGCCGACAAGGCCTACCACCCCGCCGGGATCGGCATCCTCACCCCGTTCAAGAAAACCGCAGGTCAACCACCCCTCAACGCCCGGCAACGGGTCCACAACCTGCTGCACGCCCGAGCCCGGGCCCTGGGTGAACGCGCCATGGCACTCCTCAAAACCCGCTGGCGAGCGTTGACCCACATCAGCCTCTGCCCCCACCGCATCGGCCACATCGTCCAAGCAGCCCTCGTCCTCACCCACCACGAACACCACGGCCGCTACTGAGAAAACCTCAATGTGGCGTTGGGTGCGTTGGGCGCACCCAATGTGGCGTTCGGTGCGTTGGGCGCACCCAATGTGGCGTTCGGTGCTCCATCCATGCCCCCACCACCACCCTCAACGGAGGCGCTCCGCGCCGCAGTGTTGATTCAGCGCAACCAACGCCACATTGGGGCGCTCGAGGTCAGGAGGTGCTGAGGCGGCGGAAGGCCGCGCGGGTGGTCACCGCCGTGCCGAGGGCCACGACCAGCACCGTGCCCGTCACCAGGACCCGCGCGCGGTTCCGGCCGCTCCGGGGCTCCGCGACCGACGGGGGACGGGGCACCGCCAGGCCGGTCAGCGTCCGCTCGGCTTCGGCCATCGACGGGCGCGTGGCCGGCTCGGGGCGGACCAGGGGTAGCAGGGCGTCGAGGACCGGGCCGCTCGCCCGCGGCGGGACGGCCGTGCCGGGCACCCGCCCCTCCAGCGCGAAATACAACGTGGCGCCCAGGGAATAGACGTCGGCGGCGAAGCCAGGGCTCGCGCCGCCGGCCACCTCCGGGGCGGGGAAGCCGCCGGTGCTCAGTCCGAAGCCGGCGATCTTGGCCGTGCCGTCCGCGGTGAGGAGCACCTTGTCCGGGCCGAGGCCGCGGTGGCGGATGCCCGCCGCGTGCGCGGCCGCCAGCGCCGAAGCCAGCTGGGCGCCGAGCGCCGCCACGCGGTCCGGCGGGAAGCTTCCCTGCCGCTCGACCAGCTCGGCCAGCGTGCGGGTCGCCAGGTCCTCGGTCACCACGTACGGGGTGAGGTCCTGTTCGAAGACGTCGTGCACGACGACCACGTGCGGGTGGTGCAGCCGGACCGCCGCCCTGGCGTCGCGGATCGCCTTGGCCCGGACGCGGTCGGAATGGGCCGCGTCGAACGGGCACCCCGGCGGCAGCCGCGCGACGACGACGAACCGGTCGAGCAATTCGTCCTTGGCCCGCCACGCCTCGGCGCCGGGGTGGTGACCGGCCGGTTCGAGCAGCCGGTACCGCCCGGCCAATGCGCCCTTTTTCGCTGCCACCGTAATCCCCTGTCGACGTCGACGGACCCTCGAAAGGAAATACGGCCGCCGGGCACGGCGGGTTCGATTTTCCGCGCATTCTCACCCGCGCGGGAGCGGTACCTCTTCCCGGACGACGGCCGCCGTGCTTTCGCCTTCGACGAGCCGGGGGAACACGACGTCGGGCTCGGCGACGGGCCCGTTGTCGAGCTGGTGCACCGCCCGCCGGACCGCCAGCGCGCCGAGCTCGGCCGCCGGGACCACCACCGCGGTGGGCCGGATCCGCTGCTGTCCCGCCACGGTGTCCGAGCAGACGGCGACGACCGAGACGTCGCCGGGGACCTGCCGCCCGCGCTGCCCGAGCGCGGTCATGACGAGGGGGAGGACCGCTTCGTCGTGGACGACCAGTGCGGTCGGGCCGTCTTCGGCGAACAGTTCGTCGAGGCAGCGGGCGACGTCGTCGGCCGACGGCGCGCACGGCCGGGAAACCACGGCCACGCCACGCTCTTCGGCGGCGGCCCGGACGTTCTCCGCGAAGCCCGTGAGGTACCGGAGCCGGTGGCCCGGCCGGGTCACCGGCGGCCCGAGGTGGGCGATCGACCGGTGGCCGAGGTCGGCGAGCCGGTGGAGGCAGGCCAGCCCGGCGGGGGCGAAGTCGAGCGCCACCGACGCCAGCCCGCGCTGCCGCCCCGGCGCGCCGACCAGCACGGCCGGGCGTCCGGAGGCGAGCAGGACGGGCACGCGCGGGTCGTCCTCACCGGCGTCCAGCACGATCACCGCGTCGGCCAGCCCGGCCGACGTCACCCGGTGCAGGCCGCTGGTGCCTTCGTCGTCGGTCACCAGGAGCAGGTCGAACCCGAGTTCACGGGCCGCGCCCGCGGCCGCGGAGAAGAACTCCATCTCCAGGCCCAGCTGGCGGTCGCCGAGCAGCGGCACCGCTACCGCGAGGACGCCGGCGCGCGGGGCGGGCGAGCCGCTGCGCCGCCGGTAGCCGAGGGTCCGGATGGTTTCTTCGACCCGCCGCCGGGTGGCGGGGGAGATCGTCCGCTTCCCGGTGATCACGTAGGACACGGTGCTCGCCGAGACACCGGCGGCGTTCGCCACGTCGGTGATCGTGACCGCGCCGCGGCTGCCGCCGGGCGGTTCGTCCGCCACGTCGCGGAATTTCGTCATCTTGGTGAGGACTTTCTCGAGACCCATTGTCCGATCCGTTGTCCGGTCGGAAGTTAGCGCTAACAAGAAGGAGTGGACGTTGACCTTAATGCCGGGCAACGGCGCTGGTCAAGCCACCTTCGTCGGGTGGGGCGAAACGGCCGGACGCCGATTCATTCCCCCGGTCTGCACTCGGTCACCGGCATCCCCCGGTTGCCCCCGCGAGCCAGGGCGATGAAGCCGAAGGTGGTCGATTCGCCCTGCTTCAGCTCCGCATTCCACTCGGCGTTCACGATCACCGACGTCGCCCCGGTCCGCACCAGCCTGCCGTTCCACAGGTCGTCGATGCTCGTCCCGGCCGGCGTCGCCCAGCTGACCGTCCACCCGCGGACCCCGGCCCGCCCGCTGTTGCGGACGGTCACCAGCCCCTGGAAGCCGCCGTTCCACGACTTCACCACCTGGTAGCGCGCGGCGCAGCGGGTGGGCTCGGCCGTGGCCGGACCCGCCGAACCCGTGGCCGGCCCCGCCGACCCGGTGGGCGGGGTGCCGGACGGTGCCGAAGCGAGCTGGGCCGCGGCATTCGCGGGTTCGCGGCCGGGCGGGATGGCGGTCGCCGCCACGACCGCGGCCGCCGTCAGCACCACCGCCGTCGCGGCGAAGGCCACGCGGAAACGGCGGCGCCGCTGGGTGGGAACCGGCTCGGCGGCGGCCGGCGGCGGGACCGCCGGGGTCACCCCGGGCGCGGTGGCGCGGGTCAGCAACCGGGCCGCCCCGGCCATCGCGGGGCGGTCGGCCGGATCCCGCCGGAGCAGCCGGAGGACGGCGTCGGTGACCGGGCCGCTGGTGGCCGGCGGGGTGATCTCGCCGCTGCCGACGCGTTTGAGCAGGGCGAGCTGGTTTTCGTCGGTGCCGAACGGCGGCCGCCCTTCGAGCGCGGTGTAGAGCGTCGCGCCGAGGGAGTAGACGTCGGAGGGGAAGCCGGGTTCCTCGCCGTCGGCGACCTCCGGGGCGAGGTAGGCCGGCGTGCCGACGACCAGCCCGCGGCCGGTGGCCGTGCCCTCCCCGCGCGCGTGGGCGACGCCGAAGTCGGTGATCTTCGCCGTGCCGTCGGTGGTGACGAGGACGTTGTTCGGGCTGATGTCGCGGTGCACCACGCCTTCCGCGTGCGCCGCGGCCAGCGCCGAGGCGAGCTGGGCGCCCAGTTCCGCCGCGTACTCCGGCACCAGCGGGCCGTGCTCCTCCAGCAGGTCGGTGAGCGTGCGGGCCGCCAGGTACTCCATCGTGATGTAGGCCGCGGCCCCCTGCTCGACGACGTCGTAGACGACGACCGCGTGCGGGTGGCGCAGCCGGGCGGTGACCCTGGCCTCCCGGATCGTCCGCTCGCGCGTGCGTTCCGCGGCCGCCGGGTCGGCGGGGGAGTCGGGGAAGAGCTGCTTGATCGCGACCAGGCGGTCGAGCCGTTCGTCCTTGGCCCGCCACACGGTCCCCATCGCGCCGTGACCCGCCCGGCCCAGCACGCGGTACCGGCCGGCGATCACTGCCCCTTCGTGCACGGGCACGCTCCCCTCTGTCGCTTCCGTCATGAGGGGACACGGCCGCCGCGGGCACGCAGTTCGGCCCCTTGGCCCAATTCACTCACCTGGGTGGGTGCAGGAATTGCGTTCGACGTATTCGTTCCGGATGCCGGAATCGAAACCGGCCGCTACGGAAGAAATGCGGATCCGGTTGTGACGGAACGATAACGAAAATCAGCTGGTCCGGCAGCTGAGGACCGGGACGGCAGGCGCGCCCGCCGTGAGCTCCTGGTTCAGCCCGAACGTCGCCGAGCCCGCCGGTTCGACGAGGGCGTTCCAGCCCGCGTCGGTGACCGTGACGGCGGAGCCGCGCTGGGTCAGGGTGCCGTTCCACAGGTCGCGGATGCCGGCCCCGCCGGGCAGCACCCAGGTCACCGTCCAGCCGGTGAGCCGCGTCGGGCGGTCGTTGTGCACGGTCACCTGCGCCTGGGCGCCGCCCGGCCAGGAGTTCGTGACCTCGTAGCGCGCGGTGCAGCCCCCGGCCACCAAGGGCTCGGCCGGTTCGGACGGCTCGGCCGCCGTCGGGTGCCGCGCCGGCCCGTCGGAGGGGTGGGCCGGTACCGGGACGGCGGCCGTGGTGGTGCTGCGGACGGTGCGGTCCGCGGTGACGGTCGTCGGCGGGTGCTCGACGGGAGCCGCGGCGGTGGTCGCCGGCCGGTCGGCGAGGGTGAGGCCGGCCGCCACGCTGATCGACGTCAGGCACGCGGCGGCCCCGGTCACGGCGGCGCGGCGGAGCCGGGACCGGCGGGGTGGGCCGGGCGGGGCCGGGCGGCCGACGGCGGCCAGGAGGTCGACCGCCTCCTGCATCGTCGGGCGCGCGGCCGGGTCGCGTTCGAGCATCCGCATCAGCACGGCGGTCAGCGGGCCGTCGTGGACCGGCGGGGTGAGCTGGTTCTCGGTGATCCGCCGGAGCAGCGTGATCGGGTCGTCGCTGGTGCCGAACGGCGGCGTGCCCTCCAGCGCGGTGTAGAGCGTGGCGCCGAGGGAGTAGACGTCCGACGGCAGCCCGGCCTCGCCGCCTCGGGCGACCTCCGGGGCCAGGTAGGGGAGGGTGCCGACGACGACGCCTTCGTCGGCGGCCGGGTGCTCGCCGAGCGCGCGCGACACCCCGAAGTCGGTGATCCGGGCGGTGCCGTCGTCGCTGACGAGCACGTTGTTGGGCGTGACGTCCCGGTGCAGGAGCCAGTCGCCGTGCGCGGCCGCGAGGGCGGCGCCGAGCTGCCGCCCGAGCCGCACCACGTCGCACCGGGGCAGCGGCCCCCGCTCGACGAGCAGCTCGGTCAGCGACCGGGCCGGCACGTACTCCATGACCAGGTACATCGAGCCGGCGTCTTCGAAGACGTCGTACACGGCGACGGCGTGCGGGTGCCGCAGCCGGGACGCCAGCCGCGCCTCCCGGATCGCCCGCTCGCAGACTTCGGCGCCCGCGCCCGGCTCGTGCAGGAACTGCTTGACGGCCACCACGCGGTCCAGCCGCTCGTCCCTGGCTCGCCACACCAGGCTCATCGCGCCGCGGCCGAGGTGCCCCAGTAGCCGGTACCGCCCGTTGACGAGCTGTTCCTCGAAAGCCACCCATACCCCTGCGTCGGTCGACGAAACGATGCACTTTTTAGCAGAAGACGGGCCGGTGGTGGGCGTTCGATACCCAGTGGATCTCCGAACCGTTATCCGGATCACGGCGGCGCATTCCCGGAATTCGGCGAACCCGAGTCCGAATTCGACGAATTCGGCGGCGGGGCTGAACCGGCGGCCGCGGCGGCGTACGGTGTGGGCATCGCGGTTCAGCCGGCAGCCGCCCGCCCGTTCCCCGCGTCCCTCGCTCCGAGGAGGTCTGTGTGCTCGACCAGATCGCCGCTCCGCAGTTCCGCGTCGACGTCCCGGCCGCGATGACGGTGCGGGTGACCGCCACCGCTGAGGCGACGACCGTCGCGGTCCGCGGCGAGATCGACCTGCCGGTACTGGGCAGGCTCCGTACCCGGCTGGGCGAGGAGATCGACCTGGCGCCGCGGGCGCTGGTGCTGGACCTGTCCCCGGTGTCGTTCTGCGGCGCGGGCGGGATCACCGAGCTGCTGGTGGCGGCTTCGGAGGCGCACGTGAGCGGGGTGCCGTTCGCGATCGCGGCGGCGGGGCGGGCGGTGCTGCGGCCGATCCGGGTGCTCGGGCTGGAGCGGGTGCTGCCGATCCACCGGAGTGCCGAGGCGGCGCTGGCGTGGCTCGCGGTGCTGCCGCGGCTGCGCGGCGGCGCCGGCCTTGACCTCGACCAAAGGTGAGGTCCTACCGTCGCCGGCATGACACTCGCCGACGTCGGGCGGCCACCGAAAGCCGTGCTCGCCACGCTGCTCGGGGTCAGCACCATGACCATCATGGCCAGCGCCACCATCACCCCGGCCCTGCCCGGCATGGAGCGCCACTTCGCCGCCGAGCCGCACGCGCAGCTGCTGGTCCGGCTGGTGCTCACCCTGCCGGGGCTCGCGATCATGGTCGCCGCCCCGCTGCTGGCCCGGCTCGGCGACCGGACCGGCCGCGTCCCGGTGCTCGCCTGCTGCCTGCTGCTCTACACCGTCGGCGGCGGGTCCGGGCTGGTGCTCGACTCCCTGCCCTGGCTGCTCGCCGGACGCGCCCTGCTCGGCGTCGGGATCGCCGGCGTCATGACCACCTCGACCGCTCTGCTCGCCGATCACCACCCCGCCGCCGACCACGGCCGGGTGCTGGGCCTGCAGGGCGCGGCGATGGGCTTCGGCGGCGTCGTCGCGCTGCTGCTGGGCGGCCTGCTGGCCGCCGCGAGCTGGCGCGGCCCGTTCGCCGTCTACCTGCTCGCCCTGCCGCTGCTGCTCCTCGTGCTCCGGTTCGTGCCCGAAGCAGCCACGCAGCCGGACACCGGGGCCGCCCCGGCCGCGTCGCCGTGGCAGCCGCGGCTGCTCGGGCTGTACGTCGTCATGTTCCTCGGGGTGGTGGTCTTCTACACCGTGCCGACGCAGGCGCCGTTCTGGCTCGCCAAGGTCGGCGGCGCGGGCCCGGCCGTGACCGGCGCGCTCATCGCCGCGGTCAACCTGGTGATGACCCTGGTGGGCCTGAACTTCCGGCGGCTGCGGGCCCGCTGGGACTTCCCGGCGCTGGCGATCGTCCTGTTCACGGCGTTCGCCGCCGGGCTGGTCCTGGTCGGGTCGGCGAGCTCACTGGGCGTGGCCGCGCTCGGGATGGTCGTGGTCGGGGCCGGGATCGGCCTGCTGAACCCGACCGTCAACGGCTGGGTGGTGGCCTCGGTCGCCCCGGGCGCGCGCACCCGGGCCCTCGGCCTGCTCACGTCGGCGTTGTTCCTCGGCCAGTTCGCTTCGCCGCTGCTCGCCCAGCCCGTCGCCGACGGCGTCGGGCTGGGCTGGACCTTCGGCTGCGCGGGCATCGCCGCCGCCGTGATCGCGGCCGTGCTGGCGATCTCCCGCGCCGCCGCGGCCCGGCGCCGTCCTTGAGGTCCTTTGTGGACTTCACGCCTGGCTATCCTCAGGTGGAGAACGGCGAGGAAGCCCCCTCCGCCCGCGTCCGGCCCCGCCTGCCCGCCGCGGCCAGCGGCTGGGCGATGTCCTCCAGGGACTTGCCCTCCGCGTCCACCGCCAGGAACCGGGCCACCAGGCCGCCCGCGATCATCACCGCCGCGCCCAGCAGGTAGCCGACGAACAGACGGACCGGGTGCTCGCCGGTGCCGATCAGGGCGCCGTAGATCACCGGGCCCAGCGCGCCGAAGCACTGGGCGATGGCGAAGAACACCGCGATCGCCTTGGCCCGCACTTCCAGGGGGAAGATCTCGCTCACCGTCAGGTACCCCGCGCTGGCTCCCGCGGACGCGAAGAAGAAGATCACGCACCACGCGATGGTCTGCGTGAGCGCGTTGAGCGCGCCCGCGTGGAACAGCACCGCCGTCACCGCGAGCAGGACCCCCGACACCACGTACGTCCCGGAGATCATCTTGCGGCGGCCGAGGGTGTCGAACAGGTGCCCGAGCGCGAACGGGCCGACCAGGTTGCCCACCGCGAACGCGATCAGGTAGATCGGCGTCGCCTCGGACGACACCCCGTAGAACTTGCCCAGCACCAGCGTGTAGGTGAAGAAGATCGCGTTGTACAGGAACGACTGGCTGATCATCAGCGACGCGCCCAGCACGGCCCGCGACGGGTACTCGCGGAACAGCACCCGCGCCAGCGCCACGTAGCCGATCCGCTCGGCCGGCGTCACCTCGATGGCCTTCTTCTCGTCGACCGGCGGCAGGCTGCGGCCGCCGTGCTCGACCTCCTGCTCGATCTGGGCGATCGACTTCTCCGCGGCGTCGGACCTGCCGTGCATGATCTGCCAGCGCGGGCTCTCCGGCAGGTGCCGCCGCACCAGCAGGATCACCAGCCCCAGCACCGGCCCGATGAGGAAGCCCAGCCGCCAGCCCAGCGCCAGGTCCATCTTGTTGAGCAGGATGTACGTGCCGATCGTCCCCAGCACGGCCCCGGCCCAGTAGGTGCCGTTGACGGCGATGTCCACCCGGCCGCGGTAGCGCGCCGGGATCAGCTCGTCGATCGCCGAGTTGATCGCGGCGTACTCGCCGCCAATGCCCATGCCGGCGATGAACCGGGTGGCGTAGAGGAAGACGACCCAGCCCGCGCCGTTGCCGAGGGTGAGCGCGGTCAGGCCGCTGCCCAGGAGGTAGACGGCCAGGGTGAGCATGAACAGGTTCCGGCGGCCCAGCTTGTCGGACAGGCTGCCGAAGAACAGTGCCCCGACCACCTCGCCGGCGAGGTAGACCGTCGCCAGCAGGCCCACGGCCGCCGACGACATGTTCAGCGTCTCGGGCTTGGTGAGCGTGTCGGCGACCGCGCTGGCCACCGTGATCTCCAGGCCGTCGAGGATCCAGGCCACGCCGAGCGCGACGACCATCCGGGTGTGGAACGGGGACCAGGGCAACCGGTCGATGCGTGCCGGGATGAGCGTGCGCACCCCGGTGGACGCCGGATCGGGTGTTGCCGCCATGACAACCTCCTTGAGAGCAGATCGCCCCGCGTGGCTTCCCCCGGCATTCCCCGGCGAAACACGATCGGGTCGACTCCTGTGGTCACGGCTTGTGATCAGCCGGACGGCGTCACTAACCCTGGCGCGCGGGCGGGTCGTGCAGGAGCCGCAGTTCCTGTCGGTGCCGGCTTTGTACGAAGATGAGGTGTTTTCGCGTGGCGTCCTTCGGTTACCCGACGGGGCGATTGCGGGTCTCGTGCTCGCACGGCGATCCGGTGCTCCTGGCCTTCTCCGGCGAACTCGACGCCGGCACGGTCCTCGTCGTCGTGGGCGCCGTGGCGGCGGCGCTGGCGGGCAGCCCGGAACCGCGGTCGATCGTGCTGGACCTCGCCGGCCTGCACTTCCTCGGTGCGGCGGGGGTCCGCGTGCTGAGCGCGGTCACCGACCACGCGGCCGCCCAGAACGCCCGCCTCCGCGTCGTCACCGGCGGCAACGCGGTGGTGTGCAGGGCCCTGTGGCTGACCGGCGCCGACCGGGTACTGGACGTCTACCCCGACCGAGCCGCGGCACTGGCCGCCGCCGACAGCGGGGAGTTCCTCCGCCTCACGGCCCGGATGTGGAACAGCTGAGGGTCACTGTCCACAGTGGATGCAGTGGGGCCGGTCAGACCTGGCTCTTGGCCGCGGCGAAGTAGGCGTTGGACGGACCGGTGAACGACAGCGCCACGCCGACCACCGCCGCGAGCACCGCGACGTAACCGCCGATCGTGCTCTGCCCGATCAGCACCGAAAGCAGCTGCAGGCCGGTGAGCACCGTCAGCACGATCCGCGCCTCGGTGAGGGTGCCGCCGCGCTGTCTGTTCGTCTCGCGCATGGTCGCGGCGATCCCGTCCCGGTTGCCGAAGATCAGCAGGCCGCCGAGCAGTCCGATCACCGTGGCGGCGAGGAACGCCCACTCACAAGGGATCGAATAGCACTTGCCGGCGCGGCCCGCAGAGCGACGCCTTGGCCGAACCTTTCCCCGTTCCTGTCCGCACGCTGGAAATCCCCTTCCGGTCGCCGTTCCACAGTGGATTCGTAAGCGATTCCCGGTCCAGGAGGCGAAAATGCGCAAGACACGGTGGGGTGCGGTCGTGGTGGCGACCGCGGCGGTCACGGCGGTGACGGCCGGGTGCGGTACCGGTACCGCCGCGACGCCGACCGGTGCGGCGGCCGCTCCGGCGCGGCCCACCGAGCAGCAGATCGCGGCGTTGTTCCCGCAGTGGAACGCCGCGCTGGCCACCGGCGACCCGCAGCGGGTGGCCGATCTCTACGCGCCGGACGCCGTCCTGCTGCCGACGGTGTCGAACGAGGTCCGCCGCAGCCGCGCGGAGATCGTGGACTACTTCACCAAGTTCCTGCAGAGCAAGCCGCAGGGGGTGATCGAGAACGAGATCGTCGACGTCCTCGACGCCGACACCGCGGTCAACACCGGTGTCTACGAGTTCATGCTGACCAAGGACGGCAAGACCGAGCGGGTGCGGGCGCGCTACACCTACGTCTACGAGCTGCGCGAGGGCAAGTGGCTGATCGTCAACCACCACTCGTCAGTGATGCCCGAGGGGTAGCGCGATCCGGACGGCCAGCCCGCCGCCCTCGGCGTCGCCGAGGGACACGGTGCCGCCGTCGTCGGTGACCAGCTGCTTCACGATGGCCAGGCCGAGACCGGATCCCGAGGGGCCGGTCCGGCCCTGGCCGCGCCAGAACCGGTCGAACGCGCGGCTCCGCTCGGCCTCGGGCATCCCCGGGCCCTGGTCGGCGATCTCCAGCACGGCGTAGCCCTCCCGGCGGCGGCTGGACACGGTGACCGCGCCGCCGTCGGGGGAGACCTCCAGCGCGTTGGACAGCACGTTGTCCAGCACCTGCTCGAGGTGCCCGGGGCTGACCATGGCGAGCAGGTCCGCGTCCGCGTCGGCCTGGCGCAGCTCGACGCCGCGGTCGGCGGCCACCGCGCGCCAGACGGCGAGCCGCCCGGCGACCACGTCGGCGATCCGCACCGGTTCGGGGGCCGCGATCGCCGCTTCGGCCTTGGCGAGGGTGAGCAGGCCGTTGACCAGGGTGCTCATCCGGACCACTTCGGCCGTCGCCTGGTCGAGGTCTTCGTGGACGTCGGTGCCGGCCACGCCGTCGGCGATGTTGTCCAGCGACAGCCGCAACGCCGTGAGCGGCGTGCGCAGCTGGTGCGACGCGTCGGCGATGAACGCCCGCTGGGCCCGCACCAGCGTGTCGATCGTTTCGGCCGCGTTGTTGAGCGTGCGCGCCAGGGTGCGGGTTTCGACCGGGCCGGTCTCCTCGGCGCGTGCGGTCAGCTCGCCGTCGCGCAGCCGGCCCGCCATCTGGTTGAGCTCGCGGAACGGCCGGGTCAGGTGCCGGGCGAAGAACGCGCCGAGGAACGCCGCGACGACGAGCACCGCGACCGCGAGCACCGCCCGGAAGCCCCAGATCTGCAGCTGGCGCGCGTCCAGGGGCGCCGACGGGTAGCTGACCCGGATGGCGCCGACGACCCGGCCGGCCGCGTCCCGGGCGGGCACGGCCAGCACGAGACCGTCGGCGTCCAGCGCGGCCGCGTGGGTCCACCGGGTGGTGACCTGCCCGGCCAGCGCGTCGCGGAAGGCCGGGTCGTCCGCCGCGGGCGGCACCGGCAGCGGGCCCGGCGCGGTGCCGTCGGCGAGGACGGCGTCGAGCCGGCCCGGTGTCTCCTTGCCGTAGGCCTCGGCCAGCCGCGCCAGCGCCTGGCGCGACGGCAGGTCGCCGGCCGAGAGCAGGAGCGCGGCGGTGTCGGCTTCGCGCCGCACCGACGTCTCGACGTCGCCGCGCAGCTGGCCGGTGAGGACGAACGCGACCGGCACGGTGAACGCGCCGATCGCGATCGCCACCAGCAGCACGTAGCTGACGACGAGCCGGCGGTTCAGCGAGCTCGGGCCGCTCACCCGGCGACCACCAGCCGGAACCCGACCCCGCGCACCGTCTCGACCACGGCCGCGTCGCCGAGCTTCCGGCGCAACGCTCCGATGTGGACGTCCAGGGTCTTCGTCGGGCCGAACCAGTGCGCGTCCCAGACGGCTTCCATGATCTGCTCGCGGGTCAGCGCCGCGCCGGGGGCGTCGGCGAGGAAGGCCAGCAGGTCGTACTCCTTGGGCGAGAGTGCGAGCTCGGCGCCGTCGACGTGCACCCGCCGCGCCCGCCGGTCGATGACCAGCCGCCCGCCGGCGTGGGATTCGGGTGCCACGGGCTCGGCGGCGGCCGGCCGCGCCCGGCGGGCCACCGCCCGCATCCGCGCGATGACCTCGCGCACGCCGAAGGGCTTCGACACGTAGTCGTCCGCGCCGATCTCCAGCCCGACCACCCGGTCGACCTCGTCGGCCCGCGCGCTGATCACGATGATCGGCACGTCACCCCGCGCCCGCAGCTCGCGGCAGACGTCGAGACCGTCCACATCGGGCAGTCCGAGGTCGAGCAGCACCATGTCCGCGGGTTCGGCGGCCAGGGCCTCGGCGCCCGTCCGCACCCACGTCACCTCGTAGCCGTACCGCACCAGACCGCGCCGCAGCGAGTCGGCGATCGGCTGGTCGTCTTCCACCAGCAGTACCCGCACGGAGTCCGATCATGCCAGGTCAACGGCCGGTGCTGCCGTCGGCCAGCTCCCGGAGGATGTCGGCGTGCCCGGCGTGGCGGCCGGTCTCCTCGATCATGTGGACCAGGGCCCAGCGCATCGACGGCCCACCGCGGCCAGGACGGGCGACCGGCTGCGTCAGGTCGGCGCAGGCGTCGATGACGGCATCGGCCCGCACGCAGGCGGCGCGGTAGTCGGCCACGACGGAGGCGACGGTCTCGTCCGCCCCCGGCCGGAAGGTGCCGGCCCAGTCGGCGACGTCCTCGCCGAGGAAAGTGAAGCGCTCGACGTGCGCGAGGTGCCGGACCAGGCCCAGCAGCGACGTGCCGGACGGGACACCGGGCGTCCGCACCTGCGGTTCGGGGAGGCCAAGGGCCTTGGCGACGACGGCGGCCCGCAGGTGGTCGAGGAAGCCGCACAGCACGTCCTTTTCGGACGGCCCGGTGCGCGGTGGCGGGGTGTCCCGCCGTCGGGGTCGGGGCATGGGGGTTCCTCTCGGTGGGGCGGCGGGTGCCGCGGGGGTCGGCGGTGCGGCGGGTGCGGTGGGGTGCCGGGTGGCTGGGCACAGCCTGGCCCGCCGCCGGCCGATCCGGCACCCTTTCTTGCGGTTCCGGCAAGATGGCCGGGGTGAGCGACGACTTCGAGGACGTCCTGCACGCCGTCGGCCCTCGGCTGCGGGCGCTGCGCCGGCAGCGGGGGATGACCCTCGCCGACGTCGCCGCTGCCACCGGGGTGTCGGAGAGCACCCTGTCGCGGCTGGAAAGCGGGCAGCGGCGGGCCAGCCTGGAACTGCTGCTGCCGCTGGCCCGCACCTACGGCGTCCCGCTCGACGATCTCGTCGGCGCGCCCCGCACCGGCGATCCGCGGATCCACCTGACGCCGATCCGCCGCCACGGCATGACGTTCGTGCCGCTGTCGCGGCGGCCGGGTGGTATGCAGGCCTACAAGATGATCATCCCCGGCACCGGCCGGCCGCCGGTTCCGGACCACCGGACGCACGAAGGGCACGAATGGCTTTACGTGCTGCACGGGAACCTGCGGCTGGTCCTCGGCGAGCACGACCTCGTGCTGCCGCCCGGCGAGGCGGCGGAGTTCGACACCACCGTCCCGCACTGGCTCGGCAGCGCCGACGGAAAGGCCGTCGAACTGCTCATCCTGTTCGGCCGCCAAGGCGAACGGGCACACCTGCGGGCCCGGGCGCGGTGAACAATCGTCCGATTGTGGATGCGTAATTCAAGAACGGGAAGACGTGGGAACTCGGTCCGCTACGACTGCGACGGCGTGTGGGTGATCGTGAACCGCGACATGCCGTGGCGAAGCACCGCGTACTATCCGGGGCGGTGAGTGTGAACGAGGAGCCGGCTCTGCAGGTCGACGATACCTTCAGCGAAGCTGAGCGCGTCGAACTCAGCGCCTTCCGGTACGCCGTCGACGACGAGAAGTCCCTCGGCGTTCTCGACCTGCTGGTGGCCTGGGCCCTGCACGTCCGGAAGATCGGCGCGGACCGGGCAAAACCGGCGTCGGACCGGGATGTGTGGGGTGCCCATGACCTGGTCGCGGCGATGTTCTTGCGGAGTTTCCTGGCCGTGTGTCTCGAGGAGTTGCCACAGCCACTCCATGGCAAGGTCGCCGAGCAGGTCGCCCGCCACGACGAGCGGTTCAAGTCGATGACCAGACCCGACGACGAACGCCTGCTCGAACAGGTCGCGGGCGAAGATCTGTCGGCGAAGCCCTGGTGGTGGCATCGGGTCCCGGATTCGGGTCCGATCGCGGAGGAGCTCAGGGGATGACCTCGGTGGCCGAGGCGGTGCAGGCGCTGCGCGGGCTGCGCCTGGTCGAAGTCAGGCGGGTCGCGAACATCGTGATCATCGGGTTCGGGCCCGGTGACAGGGCCGACCGGACGATCCATGTGCAGTGCCCGTTCCGCGTCGTGCACGGTGACGTGATCCTGCTCGGTTCACGGGACATGAACTGGTCCCGGGATCGTGGCACTGATCGCGACGAAGCCTTCGAGAACGTCACCACGAAGTACGACGCGCAGGCGGAGTTCCTGACGGCACGGTTCGCCGAGGGCGACTTCCGGGTGACCGACGCCAAGCTGGGGCCTGGCGGCCAGGTGGTCGTCGAGGCCACGAACGACGGCGATCCGATCGCGCTCGAGATCTTCCCGGACTGTTCGGGGCCGTGGATCGAGAGCTGGCGGTTGTTCGCCCTCGAAGAGGGTTCCGAGCACTTCGTGTACCCGGAACACCGGCCGCGAGTGAGCTGGTTCGCCGTGCGGTGTGTTTTCCGGTGGGCCGGAGCCGAGGGGCAGCCGTACGAGGAGCGGCTCACCCTGTGGCGCGCGACCGACCTCGACGCGGCCATCGCCCGTGCCGAGGAGGAAGCGCGGGTGTATGCGGAGAACACCGGCGTCACCTACCTCGGGCTGGCCCAGGGGTACGAGACCGGGGAGCAGGGGCCGACGGACGGCAGCGAGGTGTTTTCGCTGCTGCGCGAGAGCGCGTTGCCGCCGGAGGAGTACCTGGACCGGCACTTCGACACCGGCGGGGAGCACCAGGGCGCTTGACGCGGACCGATCGGACGGGCGGATGACGGAGTACGGCCGGGACCGGGAACGACGGCGGCGCACCCGGGCCCTGCTGGGCGCCGGCCACCTGGTGGCGTTGACGGCGGTGCTGGGCCTCGAAACCGGCTGGGTCCCGGTGGTGGTCACCCTGTCCGGTCTGCTCGTGCTGGTGGTCGCGGGGTGGTCGGTGATCATGGGGCGCGACGCGCGTGCGGAGCGCCGTCGGCGTGCGGCGGGCCGGGCGCCGTCGTGGCCGGCCCAGCTGCCGGTCCGGGCGGCGCTGCTGCTCGGCGCCAAGGCACCCGGCCGCCACGCCCGCCGCGCCGACGAGGTGGGCGAGCTGCCCGGCCGTCTGTCCCTTGTGGACGGTGAACTGCGGTGGGAGCCGGGGAAAGCGGGTCGCGGGGTCGGCCCGGTGACGTTCGACCGGTCGTGGACGGCGGAGGTCGTTCCGCTGTGGGGCCCGGGAGCCCAGGGCTGCCTGACGCTCACGGCCCCCGGCGGGGCGGCGGTGGACATCTGGATCCGCCACCCGGCCGATCTGCGCCGGGAACTGGCCGGCCGGCGGTGACGGGGCCGGGAGGCTGACCGCGGTCAGGTGCCCGCACGGGGCCGGACGAGCCCCGGCAGGCGGGCGACGAGCCAGACCAGGCCCAGCACGGCGAAGAGGGCGGCCAGGCGGAAGCCGAGGGTGAGCACGCCGACCGGCCAGCCGGTGAACACGTGCCGTCGGGTCCAGTGCGTCGTCTGGGTGATGTCGAGGCCCGGCACGGCGTTCGCGAACCCCCACAGCTGGTCGCCGACCCCCACGGTGACCGGGGCATCGGCGGGCAGGGGCGGGACCGCCGCGGCGATGCCGGACCGGACGGACAGCAGGACCGCCGACGCCGTCAGCACCAGCGCGAGGTGCGCCCAGAGCAGCACCCCGGCGACGGCGACCAAGGCCCACCACGCCGAGTTGTGCCGGAAGAACGCCGCGGTGATCACCCACAGCCCGAAGAACCCGCACACCACCAGCAGCACGGCCAGCACCAGCCACTGCGCCGCCGGCAGCACCCAGCCCAGCGGGACGCGCACCCGGGCGACGTCGACCGACTGCGGGACATGGTCGCGCAGCCACCGCGCGAGCGGCGACTCCGGCGGCCAGAGGAACCACGCGCCGGCGTAGGCGGGCAGGGCGAGCAGCAGCGTCCACACGGCGGGCAACGCGGCCACGTCGTCGCCGAAGTCCTCGCCGGTCAAGGTGCTTTCCCGGTTGCGCACCCACCAGTAGGCGGAGACCAGCAGCCGCGCCATCGGCAGCAGCAGGACCACCTTCAGCGCGACCACGATCGTGCCCGCCGCGGTGCCGGACAGCTCGGCCGGCTCCGGCCAGGCGAACGTGTCCTCGATCTCCAGGAACGGGACGGCGTCGAGCGCGTGCCAGACGAAGTACCGTTCGCTCGCCCACAGGCCGGGGCCGCTGCCCGGCCGCGCGGCGAGTGCGCCGTGGCGCCAGAGGACGGTGACGACCCCCGCGGTCGCCTCGATCGTCAGCAGCGGGGTGAGCACCGAGGCGAGCAGGCCGACACCGTAGGCGCGCGTGGCGGCCTGTTTGACGTTCCCGAACGCCCACAACACCGCGCCCAGCCCGGCCACCGACAGCAGGGCGCCGGGCAGCACGCCGAGGACGGCCGTCACCGGGTCCGGGCTGGTGACGGTGAACGTCTGCAGCAGGCGCACCAGCCCGGTGACCGGGACGGCGACCACGGCGGAGACGAGCACGAGCGCGGGCAGGACATCGGTGTGGCGCTCGCCGACGGAGGTGAGCTGCCGCCAGGACCGCGAGTACCCGGCGGCGATCGCCCGGGGCAGCCGCGTCCACCTGGCCATCGTTTCCCTCCGGGCGGACGGTACGTCGCCCGGGGAGCCGCCGCCAGACCCGACCCCCGGCCGGGTGATCTGCCTCGATCTGGTTCCCGTTGCCGGCCGAGGTGTACAACGCGGCCGCTGTGCCGGAGACTGCGTAGCCGACGAAGGAGGTGTGATGGCCGGCGAGGAAATCGTGCTCGGCCCGCTGCCGAAGGGGATCACCCCGGCCGGCGCGGGGACGAAGGTGTGGAACGTGCTGGGGCACACCTACTTCATGAAGGCCGCCGGCGAAACGAGCTTCGCGTTCGAAACGTATGACCCGCCCGGCACCGGGGTGCCCCCGCACGTGCACCCGACCCAGGACGAGCACATCTACGTCCTGGAGGGCGTCTTCACCCTGTACCTCGACGGCGAGTGGACGACGGCCGGCCCGGGCGACACCGTCCGGATGCCGAAGGGCCTGCCGCACGCGTACTACAACCGCAGCGAGGACATCACCCGTGGCCTGTTCTGGGTGAGCCCGGCGGGCCGGCTGGCCCAGCTGTTCGACCGGCTGCACGACTTGGCCGATTCGGCGGAGGTGGTCCGGTTGTCGGCCCTGCACGACGTCGAGTTCCTGCCGCCCGGTTCGGTGGACGGCGCCTGACCTACCCGGCGGCCGGCCCGGTGCTGCCGCGCGGCACGTACTGCGCGGCCGGCGACCAGCGCTCGGCCACCGCGTCCCCGTCGAGCAGCTCCAGCACCGACTCGGCCACCAGCACACCGAACCGGTGCACGTCGACGCTCATCGCCGTCAGCGCCGGTGAAGACAGGCGGCACAGCGCCGAGTCGTCCCAGGCCACCACGCTCAGCTCGGCCGGAACCGCCACGCCCAGCTCGCGGGCCGCCGCCAGGCCCGCCAGTGCCATCACGTCGTTGTCGTACAGGATTGCTGTCGGACGCTCGTCGCCCGACAGCAGCCGGGTGGTCAGCTTGGCGCCCGCCTCCTCGGAATAGTCGCCCTCCACCAGCTGGGCGCTCGCCCCCGCCGCCTCGCACGCCGCCACGAACGCCGCCGAGCGCTCGGCCGTGTGCAGGAGCGTGCCCGGGCCGGTGATGCGGGCGATCCGGCGGTGGCCGAGGCGCAGCAGCTCGGCCACCGCCGCGCGGACCGGGCCCGCGTTGTCCGTCCGGACCGCCGGGAAGCCCCGGGCCGGCTCGCCCACCAGCAGCGCGGGCAGGCCCAGCGCGGCCAGCGCGGCCGGGCGCTCGTCGTGCACCAGCCGGTTGACCACCACCGCCGCCTCGACCAGGCCGTGCTCGGCCCACCGCCGGTACGCCGCCAGCTCGGCGTCCTGGGTGGACACCACGTGCAGCAGCAGCGACAGCTCCCAGTCGGCGAGGTGCTGCTCGATGCCCGCGATGAACTCCATGAAGAACGGTTCGGTCCCGAGCAGCCGCGGCGGGCGGGCCAGCACCAGGCCGATCGCGCCGGACGTGCTCATTCCCGCCGGACCAGCGCGTTGGCGGACCGCAGGACGAGCGGGTCGGCGAACGCGCCCGCGGCCACCGTGGCTCCGGTGCGGACCTCGAACGTCCGCGTTTCGCCCGGCAGCAGCGTCACGAGCATGTCGTCGACGACCGCGTCCGGCGCGACCCGGTCCACCAGCAGGGCGACGTCGACGGCCAGCGCGCTCGCGGTGACGGCCACCCGGTAGCCACCCGGCACCGGCTCGGCGCGGGCGGTCAGCGCCGCGGGCTCGTACGGGTGCTCGACGTCTTCGCCGAAGACGTGGACCAGGCGCACGTCACCGCTCTCGGCCACCAGCACTTCGCGTCTCCCGCCTGCTTTCCCGGCCACGGCGGCCGACCGCGCCGGGACCGAGAACGGCAGTGTATCGCCGTCGAGGAGGCTCCCGTCGAAGCCGCGCCACGCCAGCCGCAGGTCGCCGGTCCAGTCCTCGTCCGTGTCGTTGACGGCGATGACGACCTCGGCGCCGTCGCGGGGCTGCACGGTGAACAACCGCGGCGCGAACGCGTGCTTGAGGGCGTACCACAGCGGTTTCGGGCGTTCGCCGTAGTCGATCGCGGCCCAGGAGGTGACCGGCCAGCAGTCGTTGAGCTGCCAGACGACGGCGCCGGCCGTGCGCGGCCACCAGGACCGGAAGTGCTCGACGCCGAAGGCGACCGCCCTGGCCTGGTTGAGCTGGGTCGCCCAGTGCCAGTCTTCGAACGTCGACGGCGGCGGCAGGTGCGGGGCCAGGCCACGCTCGAGCTTGCCGGCGCCGTCCTCGGCCTTCTGGTGCGCCTGGAACGCCGGAGACGAGGTACTCAGCGGCCGGTCGTGGAGCCAGCGCGTCAGCGTGGCCCACGTGGGCGGGCCCTCGAACCCGAACTCCGCGCAGAACCGCGGGACGTGGTCGCGGTAGCGGGTGTAGCCGACGCGGTTCCAGACGTCCCATTCGTGGCGGGTGCCGTGGTCGGGGTCGTTGGGGTGGACCGTGCCGGGGCTGTAGGGGCTGCCGGGCGCGTAGGCGCGGGTGGGGTCGAGCTCCGCGACGATCGCGGGCAGCAGGTCGCGGTAGTACCGCAGGCCCCAGCTGCGGCCGCCGAGCTGTTCACGCCACCGCCAGTCGGCGTGGCCCCAGAGGTTCTCGTTGTTGCCGCACCACAGCGCCAGCGACGGATGCGGGGTCAGCCGGGCGACCTGCTCGCGCGCCTCGGCGTCCACTTCCGTCCACAGTGGATCCTCCTCCGGGTAGGCGGCGCAGGCGAACGGGAAGTCCTGCCACACCAGGATGCCGCGCTCGTCGCAGACGTCGTAGAAGTCCTCGCTCTCGTAGATCCCGCCGCCCCACACGCGCAGCAGGTTGAGGTGCGCGCCGAGCGCCTGGTCGACGCGCCGGGCGAGCCGCTCGCGGGTGATCCGGGTGAGGAAGTGGTCGTCGGGGATCCAGTTGGCGCCCTTGGCGAACACCGGCTTCCCGTTGACGACGAAGGTGAACGGCGTGCCGATCGCGTCCGGTTCGGTGTCGACGGTGATCGTGCGGAAGCCGACGCGGCGGTCGTGGCGGTCCAGCACCGCGCCGCCCGCGGACAGCTCGACCGACAGCGGGTAACGCGGCTGGTCGCCGTACCCGGCGGGCCACCACAGGTCGGCGTCCGGCACGGTGACGACGACCGTCGCCGTCGTGTCGCCGGGCGCGATCTCGCCGCGCGCGCTCCGCCCGGCGATCGAGACGGCCACGTCCAGCGGCGCGTGGCAGGCGCGTTCGACGTCGGCGTGCACGGTGACCCGGCCGGTGCCGTCGGCGTCGACGGTGACCAGCGGCCGGACGCGGGCGAGCCGGGCGCTGTGCCAGCGTTCGAGCCGGACCGGGCGCCAGATGCCTGCCGTCTGCAGGTCCGGACCCCAGTCCCAGCCGAAGGAGCAAGCCATCTTGCGGACGGTGTTGAACGGGTGGCGGTAGGCGCGCGGCCGCTTGCCGAGCGCGCGCTCCACCGCCTCCGCGTGCTCCAGCGCCGGGCGCAGGTCGACGGTCAGCTCGTTGCCGCTCGCCCGCAGCAGCCCGCGGACGTCGAAGCGGTGACTGCGGTGCATGTTGGCGGTCCGGCCGAGGACCGTGCCGTTGAGCCGGATCGTCGCGACCGTGTCCAGGCCGTCGAAGACGAGGTCGGCGCGGTCGGCGGCGGGCTCGGCGGCGAAGTCCAGCGTGTAGCGCCAGGAGGTGCGGTGCAGCCAGGTCAGCCCGGCTTCGACGCGGTCGGCGTAGGGGTCCTCGATGAGGCCCGCGTCGAGCAGGTCGAGGTGGACCGAGCCCGGGACGGCGGCGGGGACGGTCCGGCCGGCCACCGCGTCCGGGACCGGGCCGCCCACCGCCGTCAGCCGCCAGCCGTCGTGCAGTTCCTCGCGGTTCATGCGCTCTCTTTCCGTGCGGTGACCCGCTTGGCCGGGTCCGGGGCCGACGCGGCCAGCAGCTGCGTGTAGGGGTGCCGCGGGCGCAGGAGCACGTCGTCGGCCGGCCCCCGCTCGACGACCCGGCCGCCGTAGAGCACCAGCACGTCGTCGGCGAAGTGCCGCGCGGTGGCCAGGTCGTGCGTGATGTACAGGACGGCCAGGTGGTCTTCGGCCTGCAGCCGGGCCAGCAGCTCCAGCACGCCGCGCCGGAGGGAGACGTCCAGCATGGACACCGGCTCGTCGGCGACGACGACCTGCGCGCCCGGTGCCAGCGCGCGGGCGATCGCGACCCGCTGGCGCTGCCCGCCGGACAGCTCGTGCGGGCGCCGCCGGGCGATGTCCTCGGCCGGCCGCAGCCGCACCCGGTCCAGCAGGTGCAGCACCGCCTGATGGGTCTCGGCGGCGCCGCGGGTCCGGCCGTGCAGCAGCAGCGGCCGCGCGAGGTGGTGCTCGACCGTGTGGAACGGGTTCAGCGACGCGAACGGGTCCTGGAACACCAGCTGCACGTGGTCGCGGTGGGCGCGGTCCGGCACCGGGCGGCCGTCGGCCCCGCGCAGCGTGATCGCCCCGCCGGTGGGCCGGTCGAGCCGGGTCAGCAGCCGCGCGATCGTCGACTTGCCCGACCCCGACTCGCCGACGAGGGCGACCGTGCGGCCCGGGGCGAGCGTGAACGAGACGTCGTCGACCGCGCGGAACACCTCCCGGCGGAAGCCGGACCGGAGCCGGAACTCCTTGACCAGGTGCGTGGCTTCGAGGGTGGTCATCGGCTGCCCTCCGGCACTTCGGTGAGGCCGGGGAACGACGAGAGCAGCTCCCGGGTGTAGGGGTGGGCCGGCGCGCGGTACATCTGTCCGGCGTCGCCGAGCTCGACGACTTCGCCGTCCTTCATCACGGCGATGCGGTCGGCGATCTCCAGCAGCAGCGGCAGGTCGTGGGTGATCAGCAGGACGGCGATGCCGAGCTCGTCGCGCAGCCGCAGGATCTCGCCGACGATGCCGCGCTGGACGACGACGTCGAGCGCCGTCGTCGGCTCGTCCATGACGATCACCTGCGGGTCGAGCAGCAGGGCCATCGCGATCATCACGCGCTGCCGCATGCCGCCGGACAGCTCGTGCGCGTACGCCGAGAGCCGGGCCGGGTCCACGCTGACCAGCCGCAGCACCTCTTCGCACCGCGCCCGCCGCTCGGCCGCGGTCAGCTCGGGCCGGTGGGTCTTGAGGACGTCGTCGAGCTGGGCCCGCACGGTGGTCACCGGGTTGAGCGCGTTCATCGCGCCCTGGAAGACCATGGACAGCTTGTCCCAGCGGAACGCGCGCAGGGCGTCCGGGCCGAGCCCCAGGATGTCCACAGCGTTGTCCCCATCGGACCCTTCGCGGTCGTGGAAGGCGATCGACCCCGCGGTGACCTCGGCCGGCGGCCGGTGCAGCCGGGCGATCGCGTAGGCCAGCGTGGTCTTGCCGCAGCCGGATTCGCCGGCCAGCCCGAGGATTTCGCCGCGGCGCAGGGTGAGGGAGACGTCCCGCACCGCGGCGACCGGCTCGGCTGTCCGGTAGACGACGTCCAGCGAGTCCACTTTGAGCACCCCGGGTTCGGGGCTCGCGGCGGGCTTCGCCGGGGGTGGCGGCTGGGGCCGCCGCCGGAACACCGCGCGCAGCCGGGGATCGATCACCTCGTCGAGGCTGAAGTTGATCAGCGACAGGCCGCAGCCGAACAACGCGATCACACACCCCGGCGGCACGAACCACCACCACGCCTGCCGCTGCAGCGCGAAGCCGTTCTGCGCGAAGTACAGCATCGTGCCGAGCGTGGGGGAGTTCGACGCGCCGAGCCCGAGGAACGACAGCGCGGCCTCGGACAGGATCGCCCAGATCACCGCGAACACGAACTGCGAAGCCAGCAACGGCAGCAGGTTCGGCACGATCTCCACGGCGATGATCCGCCACGGCTTCTCACCCGCGACCCGCGCGGCGGCCACGTAGTCGCGGTGGCGCAGCGACAGCGTCTGCGCGCGCAGCACCCGGGCGGAGGCGGCCCAGCCGGTGATCGCCAGCACCAGCCCGATCGTCCAGGCCCCGCGCGACTCCGGCGGCACGAACCCGGCGATCACGATCACCAGCGGCAGGCCGGGGATGACGAGCATGACGTTGGAGAACAGCGAAAAGCCCTCGTCGACGACCCCGCCCACGTAGGCGCCGAGCACGCCGAAGACCGCCGAAAGGAGCGTGGCGAGCACGCCGACCAGCAGCCCGATCTCCAGCGAGCCCCGGGTCGAGTGCGCCAGCTGCGCGAGGACGTCCTGCCCGGTCTGGGTGAGCCCGAGCGGGTGCCCGCCACCGGGCGGGGCGAGCCCGGTGTCGCGGACGGCCGCCGGATCGCCGGTGACCAGCGGCCCGAGGACGCCGAACAGGGCGATCGCGCCGACCAGGCCGAGCCCGGTCGCCAGCCGCGGCGACCAGCGCGGCAGCATCGCGCGGAAGCCCGTGGCCCGGGTGGTGGCGGGCCCGAGGTTCGTCATGCTTCCTCCGCTAGGTCCGGGCCCGGGTACGCGCGTCGAGGACGCCGTACAGCAGGTCGACGGCCAGGTTCGCGCCGAGCACGGCCACCGTGATGACCAGGAAGATGCCCTGCATCAGCGCGTAGTCGCTGTTCTGCACCGCCTGCAGCAGTTTCGAGCCGATCCCGGGGTAGGAGAACACCTGCTCGGTGACGATGGAACCGGAGACCACGAAGCCGAGCGAGATGGCGAACCCGGCCACCGACGGCAGCACGGCGTTGCGCGCGGCGTACCGGACCATCACCCGGGTGCTGCGCAGGCCCTTCGCCCGCGCCGCGAGCACGTAGTCCTCGGAAGCCACCGAGACCATCATGTTCCGCATCCCGAGCAGCCAGCCGCCGGCCGAGGAGACGACGATGGTCAGCGCGGGCAGCGCGGCGTGGTAGGCGGCCGAGCCGAGGAACTCCGCGGTCCAGCCGGGGTCGAGCACGACGTCGTACCCGCCGTTCAGCGGGAACCAGCCCAGTGCCGAGGCGAACACCGCGGCGAAGATCAGCGCGAGCCAGAAGTACGGCACCGCGGCCAGCACCGTCGTCGCCGGGACCAGGGAATCCAGCCACGTGCCGCGCTTCCAGCCGGCCAGCATGCCGAGCGCCGTGCCGAGCAGGAACGACACCAGCGTCGCCACGCCGACCAGGACCAGCGTCCACGGCAGCGCGTCCCCGATGACATCGGAGACCTTCGCCGGGAACACGCTCACCGAGATCCCGAGGTCGCCGTCGGCGAGCTTGCCGAGGTAGGCCAGGTACTGCGACCACAGCGACTCGCCGGAGTGCGAGCCGAGCAGGAGCTCGTAGGCGCGCCGCACCGCCGGGTCCGGCGCGCCGCCGCGCTGGGCGATCTTCGCGAGCAGGACGTCCACCGGGTTGCCCGGCATCAGCCGCGGGATGAAGAAGTTCAGCGTCAGCGCGGCCCACAGCGCCACCAGGTAGAAGCCGAACTTGCGCAGGTGGTAGCGCATCACGGCCCGGCCGGCTTGAGCGCCTTGTAGATCTGGGCCTGGTCCGGCCGGTTCCACACCGCGGGGAAGGCGTAGAGGTTGTCCTTCGTCGGCCAGCCGGTGAACTTGGCGTCGTGGTACACCGAGATGGTGCCGGAGGTGAGCACCGGGATGTAGGGCATCGCCTGCTCGGCCTTCGTCTGGACGACGTCGTAGAGCGGCTGTCGCTTCGCCGCGTCGTCCGGCGCGATCTGCTTCAGGGCGTTGAGGGCGGCGTCGACTTCCGGGTCGGAGAAGCGGCTGTAGTTCGGGTAGGCGGACTCGCCGACCTTCGCCGTCGTCTCCGTGGCGAAGTAGTAGTTGAAGGTGTAGTACGGATCGGCCGACGGTCCCTGCAGCAGCTGGTCGATCAGCAGCTGGAACCGGCCGCGGGTGCGGGCGTCGGCCCACTCGTTGTAGGACACCTGCTGGGAGATCAGCTTGATCCCGGCCTGCTTGAGCTGCTGGGCCATGGTGTCGACCGCGGTGATGTAGTCGGTCCAGCCCGAGGGCACCTGCACGGTCAGTTCGAGGGGCTTGCCGTCCTTGGCGAAGACGCCGTCGCCGCCGCGGGTGTAGCCGGCGCCCTGCAGCAGGGTGGCCGCCTGGGCCGGGTCGGGGGCGTCCGGGGCCGCTTTTTCCTTCAGTTTCGGCGAAATCCACTTCGCGTCCCGCTCCAGCAGCGCGAAGCCGGGGGAGATGTCGGACGCGGTGCCTTCGAACGCGAGCGCGTTCAGCTGGGTGCGGTTGATCGCGCGGTAGATCGCCTGCCGCACCGCCGGGTCGGTCTGCGGGCCGGTGCACCCGAGTGCCGCGTTGGCGCAGGCGAACAGGGCCACCTGGAACATCGGCGTGATCACGGCCTGGTAGCCGGCGTAGGTCTTGGCGACGTTCTTGATGTCCGGCACCGGCCCGGTCTGCCAGTCGATCTGCTTGGCGGCCAGCGCGTCGGCGCCGGCCTGGTTGCCGGACAGCCCGAGGAAGCGGATGTGCTTGACCGCGGGCTCGCCGCCCCAGTACGCCGGGTTCGCGGTGTAGGTGAAGGCCTGTGGCTTGAACGAATCCAGCTTGTACGGGCCGGTGCCGACCGGCTGCGCGATGACGTCGTTGGCCGGGTCCGCGATCTTCGACCACAGGTGCTGCGGGACCATGAAGGTGCGGCCGAGCACCTGCGGGCCCTGGGTGAACGCCGGGGCCGGGAAGGTGATCTCGACGTGCGTGTCGTCGGGGGCGACGGCCTTGCCGTTGTAGCCGGTCGTGTTGATGGACTTGTGCTTCGCGACCATGTCGAGGGTGAACACGACGTCGCGGGCGGTGAACGGCGTGCCGTCGGAGAACTGCACGCCCGGGCGCAACGTGATCGACAGCTTCGTGCCGTCGGCGTTCCAGGAGTACGCCGTGCCCAGCAGTGGTTGCGGGGCGACGTCCTTGGTGATGTTGAAGAAGAACAGCGGCTCGAAGATCGTGCCCGGGCCTTCGATCACGCTGGAGGAGAACGGGTTGAAGTTGACCTGCATGTCCCCGGCCTGACCCAGGTAGGCGACGAGGGTGGCGTCGCGGGAAGCGCTTTCTCCGCCGCCGGAACAGCCGGCGGCGAGCAGGGCGGCCGCGATGGCCGTGATCAGGCTGGAGCGCACGCGACGGAAGGGGGTGCCCGACATGACGAGTCCTCTCGTGGCTTCGATGCCGAATGAGGCGCGCCGGAACATTGTTAAGTCGATTAAGAAACGAAGTCAACCTTCGCGTGGCAGAATGATGCGTCCGGCCCAGCCGAGTCCTCTGGAGGCGCGATGAGCAGCGGGCCGCCGCGGACGACGCCGCACGCGAGCACGCGGGCGGTCATCCTGGACGTCATCCGCGCCGCGGGCACGATCAGCCGGGTCGGCATCGCCACCGCCACCGGGATGACCGGCGCGACCGTCTCGACCGTGGTGCGCGGGCTGATCGACGACGGCCTGGTCGTCGAAACCGGGCGCGCGGAGTCGACCGGCGGCAAGCGCCGGGTGCTGCTGCAGCTCGACCCGGCCGCGCGGTTCGCCGTCGGCATCCACCTCGACCAGGCCGGCGTCACCTACGCGCTGACCGATCTCTCCGGGGCCGTGGTCGCCCGCACCAGCCGGCCGGGGCCGGGCTCGGCGACGGCGGCCGAGGTCGTCGCCGAGATGGCGGCGGAGGCGGCGACCCTCGTCACCGGCGCGGGCATCGACCGGACGCGGCTGCTCGGGTTCGGGCTCGTGTTCCCCGGCCCGCTCGCCCCGGCCGGGGTGACACCGCCGTCGATGCGCCAGTGGCTCGAGTACCCGCTGGGCGAGGAACTGCGCCGCGTGACGGGCCTGCCGGTGCTGGTGGAGAACGACGCCGCGGCGGCCGCGCTCGGCGAGCTGTGGTCCGGGGGAGCGGGCACGTCGGCGACGTTCGCCGCGGTCTACATGGGCACCGGGATCGGGGCCGGGCTGCTGGTCAACGGCCTGACGTTCCGCGGCACGAGCGGCAACACCGGCGAGGTCGGCCACGTCTGCCTCGACCTCGACGGCCCGGAGTGCTGGTGCGGCGCCCGCGGCTGCCTGGAGGCCCTCGCCGGCCCGGCGGCGGTGGTGGCGCGCGCCCGCGCGGACGGCCGCCTGGCCCGCGCGGCCGGGTTGCGCCACACGTCGGTGGCGGCGGACTTCGGCGCGGTGAGCCGCGCGGCCCGGCGCGGGGACGCCGCGGCGGTGGCGCTGCTCGAGCGGTCGGCGCGGTACGTGGCGGTGGGGGTCCGCACCCTGGCCAACGTGATGGACCTGGAGGCGGTGGTCCTGACGGGCCCGAGTTTCGCGATCGCGGGCGCGTCGTACGTCCCGGCGATCCGCGAGGAGCTGGCGCGGGCGTTCTTCGCCAGGGCGGTCCACGTCCCGGACGTCCGCCTCTCCCGCGCCGCGGCCACGGCCCCGGCCATCGGCGGCGCGGCGATGGTGCTGCAGTCGGAACTGGTCCCCCTCCACGACGGCCTGCGCCTGCCCGGCCCCCTCGACGTCCCCGAGCCCCCGCTGATCGCCCCGGCCTGAACCCGGATCTCGCGTGACTGGGCCCGGATCTCGCGTGATTGAGGCCGGAACTCGCGTGATTGAAGCCGGAACTCGCGTGATTGAGGCCGGAACCGGCGAGTTCCGGCTCTGATCACGCGAGATCCGGCCCGAATCACGCGAGTTACGGCTCTGATCACGCGAGTTACGGCTTGCGGAGGAGGGGGAGCTGCGAGGTCAGGGCTCCGGTGGCCACGCCGGCGCCGACGCCGGCCCAGGCCAGGGGGCCGAGCGGGGTGCAGCCGAAGAACTGGCTCACCCCCGGCGTCTGGACGATCGCGGCCAGTGCGAGCGCCGAACCCACCGCCGTCCCCACGACCAGGGGGCTGCGGCTGCGGCCGCGCAGGGTCTGGGCCAGCTGGGTGCCGACCAGGCCGCACAGCGCCATCGTGCTCGTGCGGCGGACCGTGCCCGGGGTGAACCTCCCGATCAGCCACGCCGTCGTCGCGCCGACGCCCGTCGTCACGCCGCGGCTGGTGATCTCGCGGTTCAGGCCCCTGCCGAGCCCGCCCGGGGCGCTGCCGTCGTCGTCGGGGCGGGTGACCGCCACCGCCATCGCCGGGAACAGGTCGGTCAGCAGGTTGACCAGCAGCAGCTGGCGGGTGCCCAGCGGCGAGTCGCCCGAGAGCAGCGTGCCCAGCACCGAGAAGCCGATCTCGCCCGCGTTGCCGCCGACCAGGATCACCACCGCGTCCGACACGCTGCGCCACAACGCCCGGCCCTCCGCCACCGCCTCCAGCAGCACGGTCAGGTCCTCGTCGGTCAGGGCGACGTCGGCCGCGGTGCGGGCGGCCGTCGATGCCCGGGCCCGCACGCCGATGCCGACGTCCGCGGCGCGGATGGCCGCCGCGTCGTTCGCGCCGTCGCCGACCATCGCCGTCACCCCGCCCGCCTCGCGCAGCGCCTCGACGACCTGCAGCTTCTGCTCCGGGGCGACGCGGGCGATCACCCCGGCGCCGGCGAGCAGCTTCGCCCGGCCGGCCCGGTCGAGCGCGGCCAGCTCGTCCCCGGTGACGACCGGCGCGTCCGACGGCCAGCCGAGCGACGTCGCGATGGCCCGCGCGGTGTTCGGGTGGTCGCCGGTGAGCATCACGGGGGCCACGCCGGCTTCGCGCAGCCCGGTGACCAGCGGCTCGGCCGTCGGCCGCAGCGTGTCGGCGAGCCCGAGGAAGCCGAGGAACTCCAGGTCCGCGAGCACTTCTTCGTCGTCGAGCGAGGGCGACGTCGTCCGGGACGCCACGGCCAGCACCCGCAACCCCTTGTCCGCCAACGCTTCCGCGGCGTGGGCCAGGTCCGCCGCGCCGGCACAGGCAGGCAGGACGACTTCCGGGGCGCCCTTGACGACGAGCGCCGGGTCGCCGCCGGACTCCCGGCCGATCGTGGCCGAGTAGCCGCGGTTCGCCTCGAACGGCTGCCCGGCCAGCTCGGTCCAGCCCTCGTCCGGACCCGCGGCGTCGAGCACGGCGTGGTCGGTGGCGTGGGCGCGCACGTGGGGATCGTCGAGCGTGCCGGGGCACGCCCGCGCCGCGGCCCGCAGCACGACGTCGCCGGGTCCCGGCTCGCGCGCCTCGCCGTCGGGCCCGGTCGTCGTCACCACGCGCAGGCGGTTCTCGGTCAGCGTGCCGGTCTTGTCGAAGCACACGACGTCGAGGCGCCCCAACGCCTCCAGTGCCCGCGGGGCGCGAACCAGGATGCCCCGCGCGGACAGCCGCCGGGCCGCCGCCCGCTGGGCCACCGTCGCCACGAGCGGCAGCCCCTCGGGCACCGCGGCGACGGCGATCGCGACACCGCCGGCCAGTGCCCGGCGCAGCGGACGGCCGCGGATCGCCGAGAGGCCGGTGACGAGCGCGCCGCCGAGCATGGTCAGCGGCAGCGCGCGCCGGGTGAGGTCCTGCAGCCGCGCCTGGATGCCGACCGCGGCGGCGGTCCGGGTGGCCAGCTCGACGGCCCGGCCGGCCACGGTCTCCGGGCCCACCGCCACGACCACCGCGGTGGCTTCGCCGCTGACGACCGTGGTGCCGGCGAAGACCAGGCAGCTGCGTTCGGCCATCGGCGCGCCCGGCACCGGGTCGAGCTGCTTGGCGACCGGCAGCGACTCGCCGGTCAGCGCGGATTCGTCGGCTTCGAGGTCGCCCGCGGTCAGCAGCCGCGCGTCGGCCGGGACGACATCGCCCACCCGCAGTTCGATCCGGTCGCCGGGCCGCAAGGTCCGCGCGTCGACGACCCGGCCGCCTGCCCGCCGCGCCCGCTGCCGTTCGCCGTCCCGCAGTTTCGCCAGCGCACGGCGGCCGCGGAACTGCTGGGCCCCGCCGACGGCGGCGTTCAGGCCCATCGCCGCGGCCACCAGCAGCGCGTCCACCGGCGAGCCGACCACCGCGGACGCGACCGCGCCGAGGGCCAGCACCGGGGTCAGCGGGTCGTTCAGCTCGGCGACGACGTCGGCGGCGAGGCCCGTGGCGAACCGGACCGGCGCCGCGGCCGGGTGCCGGGCCACCGCGCCCGTCGCCGCCCGCACCCGCCGGGACGCCAGGTCCCAGTGCGTCGGCTCGGCTTCCGCGGCGGCCAGCCGGTCGACGACCTCCTCGCCGGTCAGCTCGTGCCAGGCGATCCGGGTCCGGCCGGCCGGCGGCCGGGCCGCGGCCACCCGCACCGCGGCGAACGTGCCCATCGTGAGCCCGGTCAGCCCGCCGAGCAGCACCGGGTCCAGCCGCGGAAGGGCCGGGACCAGGGTGCGCCGACGGCGGGACGCCAGCAGCAGCCCGCCGATCAGGCCGCCCGCGGTCGCCACCCGGGTGGCCCGCCTGCTGTTGGTGCGCGCGGCGCCGGCCGCCCGCAGCACCCGCCACACGCCGACCAGGCCCGGCCGGACGATCAGGTCGGCGCCCCACAGCACCGGGGCGTTGCGGTCGGCGAGGGCGACGCAGAGGTCACCGGCGAACAGGCCGGCCACCTCGTCGCAGTTCGGCGCGCACCGGTCGGGCGGCCGGCCGACGGTGAGCACGACCCGGCCCTCGTCCTGCAGGCGCGTCACCAGCCCGGGGAACGGTTCCTCGGCGACGTCGTCGGCGAGCGTGGCGAACTCGCCGAGCCGGTCGCGGGTGCGGTCGCCGGCGATGAGCACCTGCGCTTCGGCCCGGCGGGCCGCGTCGAGCACGGCTTCGGCGTGCGGGTCGAGGCCGTCCTTGCCGTGCAGGGCGTCGACGTGGAGCACGACGGTGTCCACAGTGTCCAGTGCCTTGAGCCGGTCCGGGTCGCGGACGAGCACGCCTTCGCGGGCGAAGGCGGTGCCCATCGCGGTGTGGAAGGCGGTGTCGGCGTACCGCGCGGGCATCGGCGACGCCGCGAGGAACGCTTCGGCGGCTTCGCGGAGGTTGCGGCGCACGAGCAGGTCGGCGACCGCGGCGAGCAGGCCGCCGCCGACGGCGGTGCGGGCGTAGTCCTCGTGGGGGATCCGGACCCGGCGCTCCGCCGGCGTGACGCCGAGGCTGGGCCGGTCCGGCGAGCAGAGGTCGTCGTGGTGGGCGTCGAAGGCGGTGAGGCGGGCGATCGCCTCGGTGAGCTGCCCGGTGCGCAGGAGGGCGTCCAGCAGCAGTTCGAGCGGGTCCTGGCTCAGCCCGCGCACCGCGGCGGAGACGCCCGAGCGCGCCAGTTCGGCCGTGTACCAGCCGAACTGCTCGTCGAGCGCGGCACGGACGGCCGGGTGTTCCCGTGCCGCGGACACGGCCGCGCGCACGGCTTCGTGCAGCCGCCCCGAGCGCACCGTCCGGGTGCCGACCGAGACGGCCAGCCCGGCGACGTCCATCGCCAGCGCGAGCGCGGCGGTCCGCACGCCGTAGGTGTCGCCGGGGTGGGCCGGGGCGGAGTCACCGGGCTCGGCGGGGGTGAGGCCGTGCCGTTCGCAGCGGTCGCCGAGCCAGTCGAGGACCCGGTCGGCGGCGGCCTCCTCGGTCAGGTAGAGCACGGCGCTGCCGAGCCCGCCGTCCCAGTAGGCGCCGGCCACGTCGGGGTGTCCGGCCAGCTCGGCGGCGAAGGCGGAGCCGTCCGGGTGGTCGCCGGCGGGCCGCAGGGGGACGTGCAGCCGCCGCCCGGCGCGCCAGACGGCGGTGCGCGGACCGGCGGCGTTGCGCACGACCCGCGCGGCCCGCACGGCGGTGCGGCTGCCGGTCCGGGTGGCTTCCGCCGCGGTGCCGGTGGCGCCCGCGAGCAGCTCCCCGGCGAGCGGGCCGAGCACTTGTTTCGCTTGCCGGGTGAGGAGAACCGGGCCGGCCAAGGCCAGCGTCATCCCCGCCTTCGTGACCGCGAACAACCCACCGAGCACACCGACCTCCGCCTGCCGAGCCTGTCCGCTCCGCGTTCCCCGGTGGACGGAGGCCGAAACCCGCCCGATCGCGCGACGCACCCGAGCCGGGACGTAACCTCGTGCGGGTGACGGGCTCGTTCTGGTGGGACCTGCTGCTCGGCGTCGCGGCCGCGCTGCTGCTCGCGTGGGCCGCCCTGATCGTCGCGCTCGTGATCGTCCGGCCGCGCGGGGGACTGCTCCGGGAAGCGCTGCGGCTGCTGCCGGACGTGCTGCGGCTCGTCCGCCGGCTGGCCGCGGACAAGACGTTGCCACGCGGGGTTCGGATCCGGCTCGGTCTCCTGCTCGCCTACCTCGCGCTGCCGATCGACCTGGTGCCCGACTTCATCCCGGTGCTCGGGTACGCCGACGACGCCATCATCGTCAGCGCCGTCCTGCGCTCGGTCGTGCGCCGCGCCGGGCTCGATGCCGTGCGGGCGCACTGGCCCGGCACCGAGGACGGGTTCGCCGCCCTTGCCCGCCTGACGAGGTTGCCTTGACGTCGGCGTGAACGTTTAGCTTCACGGGCGTGAAGTTCGGGATCAGTTACAGCACCCCGTTTTTCGGCGCCGACCCGGAGACGCTCGCCGGGTTCGCCCGGGACGCGGAGGAGTGCGGCTTCGAGTCGATCTACCTGCCGGAGCACGTCGCCCTGTACCCGGGCGCGAAAGTCGGGGCGATGGCGCTGCCGCCGTCCCTGCCCTATGCCGACCCTCTGGAGTGCCTGAGTTTCGTCGCCGCCGTGACCAGCCGGATCCTGCTCGGCACCGGGGTCCTGCTGCTGCCGTACCACCACCCGGTGGTGCTGGCCAAGCGCCTGGCGACGATCGACGTGCTGTCCGGCGGCCGCATGCGGCTGCTGACCGTCGGCGTCGGCGCCCTGCCCGGCGAGGCACGGGCGGCCGGCGTCGACTTCGCCACCCGCGGCCGCCGGGCCGACGAGGCGATTGACGTCCTGCGCCTGCTGTGGGCGGGCGGCGAAGAAGGCGTCTCGTTCGCCGGCGAGTTCTTCGCCTTCGAAGGAGCTTGCATCTACCCGAAACCGGTCGGCGGCCACCCACTGCCGATCCACATCGGCGGCTCGAGCACGGCCGCGGCCCGCAGGGCAGGCCGCTGCGGCGACGGCTACTTCCCGGGCGGCGCGCTCGCCGTGGACGAGCGCCGCCGCCAGTTCGAGCTCGCCCGCGCCACCGCGCGTGACCCGGAAAGCCTGCAGTACACCCGGTGGGGTTCGCTGGATATGTCCACAGAGGACACCGAGGAGCTGGTCCGGCAAGGGGTGACGCGGATCGTCGTGACGCCGGGGACAGCGGAGCCCGGCCGACGGCGCGACGAGATGGCGGCATTCGCGGCCCGGTTCGGCCTCGGCTGACGGGCGCGGCTGGGCGGCCTCGGCCGGGCGACCGCTGACCGGCCTCGACCGAGTGACCTCGGCCGGGCGACCGCTGACCGGCCTGGGCCGGGCGATCTCGGCTGACCGGCCGCGGCTCAGTTGTCGGCGCTGTCGTCCACCAGGGACTCGATGCCCGGCGGCAGGCTCGCCCGCCGGGCCGCGTCGGCGACGAATCCCGCGATCGCCGTGCGCAGGGCGCGCACCGCCCGGGTCGGCTCCACGTCCGCGCGGTGGGCGAGCTGCACCACCCGCGTCATCCCCGCGTCGGGCGTGAAGCGCGTCATGCGGAACCGGTCGCCGGCCACCGTGCTCGGGACCACCGCCGCGCCCACGCCCGCGCGGACCAGCTCCAGCACCGCGTCCATCTCGCCGCCCTCGATCGCGAACGACGGCTCGAACCCGGCGGCGCGGCAGGCGTTGACCGTCGCCTCGCGGACGTCGTAGCCGCGGCGGAACATCACCAGCGGGACGTCGGCCAGCGCCCCGATGCCGAGGCGGTCACCCCGGACCGGCGCGTCCGGCGCGGCGATCACCACCAGCTCCTCCAGCAGCAGCGGGGTCGCCGTCAGGCCGGCGTCGGCGGTGATCCGCGCGCCCGCCAGCAGCGCCAGGTCGAGTGCGCCCTCGGCCAGCCGCTGCCGCAGGTCGCCCGAGCCGCTTTCGTGCAGCTCCAGCTGGATGCCCGGGTACCGGCGGCGGAACGCCGCGAGCATCGCGGGCAGCAGGCCCGTGCACAGGCTCGGCGGGGCACCCAGCCGGACGCGGCCGCGGTCCAGCTCGTCCAGCTCCCGGATGGCGAGCCGCGCGGTGTCGACGTCGGCGAGGATCCGCCGCGCGATCGGCAGCAGCGTCTCGCCGGCCTCGGTGAGCGTGACGTTGCCGCGGATCCGGTGGAACAGCGGCGCACCCAGGTCGTGTTCGAGCGCGCGGATCTGCTGCGACAGCGACGGCTGGGCCACCCGCACCTGCTCGGCGGCGCGGGTGAAGTGCCGGTGCTCGGCGACGGCGACGAAGTACGCCAGCTGGTGGAACTGCATAGGCAGAGACTATCGACTACAGAGCTATCATGTCTTTGACCTCTGGTCGACGCGCTCCTACCGTCGGTCAGGTGGTGAACACCCTCGCCCCGCACCGGCGCTCGGCCGTCCGGCGCTTCTGGGCCTCGACGATCGGCAAGAAGGCCGTCATGGCGGTGAGCGGCCTGCTGCTGCTCGCCTTCGTGTTCGCGCACATGGTCGGCAACCTCAAGACGTTCCTCGGCGCCGACGACCTCAACCACTACGCCGGCTGGCTGCGCACGATCGGCGAACCGGTGCTGGGCCGCGAGTGGTTCCTCTGGCTGCAGCGGACGGTCCTGCTCGCCGCGCTGGTCCTGCACGTCACCGCGGCCGTGCAGCTCGCCCGGCGCGACCGCCGCGCACGACCCGTCCGGTACGTCCACCGGCCGCCGGCCCGCGCGAACTTCGCGGTGCGGACGATGCGCTGGGGCGGCGCGACGCTCGCGCTGTTCGTCGTCTGGCACATCCTCGACTTCACCGTCGGCACGGTGAACCGGGACTTCGTCCCCGGCGACCCGTACCACAACCTCGTCGCGGACTTCCAGGTCTGGTGGGTCAACCTGATCTACCTGGTCGCCCTGGCCATGCTGGGCCTGCACATCCACCACGGCTTCGCGAGCGCCGCGCGCACGCTGGGCGTCACCCGCCCGCGGCGGGAGCGGGCGATCAGGATCTTCGGCAGCACGACGGCGGTCGTGGTCGCGGGCGGGTACGCCCTCGTCCCGGTCGCGATCATGACGGGACTGGTGCACTGATGTCCGACTACCACGTGGGCGACCCGATCGCCGACACCAAAGCCCCCGCCGTTCCGCTGGAAAACCGCTGGGACGAACGGAAGTTCGCCGCCAAGCTGGTGAACCCGGCGAACCGGCGACGGCACCGGGTGATCGTCGTGGGCACCGGCCTGGCCGGCGGCTCGGCCGGCGCGACGCTCGCCGAACAGGGCTACCACGTCGTGCAGTTCTGCTTCCAGGACTCGCCGCGGCGCGCGCACTCCGTCGCGGCCCAGGGCGGCATCAACGCGGCGAAGAACTACCGCAACGACGGCGATTCGGTGTACCGGCTCTTCCACGACACGGTCAAGGGCGGCGACTTCCGCGCCCGCGAGTCCAATGTGTACCGGCTGGCCCAGGTTTCGGCGCAGATCATCGACCAGGCCGTGGCCCAGGGCGTCCCGTTCGCCCGCGAGTACGGCGGCCTGCTCGACACCCGCTCGTTCGGCGGCGTGCAGGTGCAGCGCACGTTCTACGCCCGCGGCCAGACCGGCCAGCAGCTGCTGATCGGCGCGTACCAGGCGCTGTCCCGGCAGATCGACGCCGGCAACGTCGAGCTGCACGCCCGCACGGAGATGCTCGACCTCGTCGTCACCGACGGCCGGGCCCGCGGCATCGTCGCGCGCGACCTGGTCACCGGCGAGATCACGACGCACCTCGCGGACGCCGTCGTGCTCGCGACCGGCGGCTACGGCAACGTCTTCTACCTCTCGACGAACGCGAAGGGCTCGAACGCCACCGCGATCTGGCGCGCGCACAAGCGCGGTGCCTACTTCGCGAACCCGTGCTTCACCCAGATCCACCCGACGTGCATCCCGCGCTCGGGCGAGCACCAGTCGAAGCTGACGCTGATGAGCGAGTCGCTGCGCAACGACGGCCGCATCTGGGTCCCGAAGCGCCAAGGCGACACCAGGTCACCAGGGGAGATCCCCGAGGACGAGCGCGACTACTACCTCGAGCGCCTGTACCCGAGCTTCGGCAACCTCGTGCCGCGGGACATCGCGTCGCGGGCGGCGAAGAACGTGTGCGACGCCGGGTTCGGCGTCGGTCCCGGCGGCCTGGGCGTCTACCTCGACTTCGCCGACGCGATCGCGCGGCTGGGCCGTCCGGCGATCGAAGCCCGCTACGGCAACCTCTTCGACATGTACCAGCGCATCACCGCGGAAGACCCGTACGCGGTGCCGATGCGGATCTACCCGGCCATCCACTACACGATGGGCGGGCTCTGGGTGGACTACGACCTGCAGAGCACGATCCCCGGGCTGTTCGTGATCGGCGAGGCGAACTTCTCCGACCACGGCGCCAACCGGCTCGGCGCGTCGGCGCTGATGCAGGGCCTCGCCGACGGCTACTTCGTGCTGCCGGCGACGGTCAACGACTACCTCGGCAGCACGCGCCTCGACGACGTCCCCGCGTCCGCGGTCCGGCTCGTGGAAACCGAAGTGCGCGAACGGATTTCCCGGCTACTGGCGGTGCGGGGGACGCGGTCGGTCGACTCGTTCCACCGCGAGCTGGGCTTGCTGATGTGGGACCACTGCGGGATGTCCCGCACCCGCGAAGGCCTGCGCAAGGCCCTGGACCGGGTGCCCGAGCTGCGGGCGGAGTTCTGGCGGGACGTCCGGATTCCCGGCGGCGAGCAGTTCAACCAGGAGCTGGAGAAGGCGCATCGCGTGGCCGACTTCCTGGAGCTGGCCGAGCTCATGCTCGTCGACGCGCTGGTCCGCGAGGAGTCGTGCGGCGGGCACTTCCGCGAGGAGCACCAGACGGCGTCGGGGGAGGCGTTGCGGGACGACGAGCACTTCGCGCACGTCGCCGCGTGGGAGTACGGCGCCGAGCCGGTGCTCCACCGCGAGGAACTGGTTTTCGAGCACGTCCACCCGACTCAGCGGAGCTACACATGAAACTCACCGTCCGCGTCTGGCGGCAGGCCGGACCGGCCGCGGAAGGCAGGCTGGTCGCCTACCCGGTCGACAGCATCAGCCCCGACATGTCGTTCCTCGAGATGCTGGACGTGCTGAACCAGCGCCTGATCTCCGAAGGCGACGAGCCGGTGGCGTTCGACCACGACTGCCGCGAGGGCATCTGCGGCTCGTGCGGCGTGGTGATCAACGGGCAGGCCCACGGTCCCGAGCGCACGACGTCGTGCCAGCTGCACATGCGCTCCTTCACCGACGGCGACGTCATCGACGTGGAACCGTGGCGCGCGGCGGGTTTCCCGATCGTCAAGGACCTGGTGGTGGACCGTTCGGCGCTCGACCGGATCGTCCAGGCGGGCGGGTACGTCAGCGCCCCGACGGGCAGCGCCCCGGACGCCCACGCGACCCCGGTCCCGAAGCCGGACGCGGACCTGGCGTTCGACAACGCCACGTGCATCGGCTGCGGAGCCTGCGTGGCGGCCTGCCCGAACGGCTCGGCCACCCTCTTCACGGCGGCGAAGGTGACGCACCTGAGCCTGCTGCCCCAGGGCGGCCCGGAGCGGGCGAACCGGGTGCTGGACATGGTGGCGGCGATGGACGCCGAGGGCTTCGGCGGCTGCACGAACACGGGGGAGTGCGTGGCGTCGTGCCCGAAGGGGATCCCGTTCACGAGCATCGCGACGCTGAACCGCGAGTACCTCGCCGCGAGCCGCTCCGGGCGCCGCTAGACGAGTAATGCGGAAGTCTGGGTGGTGACCGGAGATGGGCGAAGGGTGTGGCCGGCCGCCGACACCGACCGACGGTGAAGCGTTCGGAGCCGGCGGGCTGGGCCAAGTACGGCTTCTGCCGCTCGCACTCGCGCTGGTTCTGGGGCTCGCGGCTGCATCTGGTCTGCACCCCGGCCGGGCTCCCGGTCGCCTGGGCGCCGGCTGCTCCGAAGGTCGACGAGTGGCAGGTGCTCATGGCCAAACCGCCTAGGGCGTGTTCTGTGGATCTTCGTCGGAGGTGGAGGACGATGCAGGCGAGGACGATCTCGGCCCGGTGGTAGGCAGTTCGCTTGGCGTATCGAGTTGCTCGGATGGGTGTAGGCCTCGTCGGCCAGCGCCCGCCCGCCCCGCACCAGCAGCGGCAGCGGCTGCGGGTTGTCCCCGGCCTGGCCCGGAGTGAGGATCACCGCCAAAGGCAGCCCCGCGCCCGGACACTCGTGGAATCGACGCTGATCACGAACTCGACGTTGTCCTCCAGCGTGCCCAGGGAGCCGTCTTTGACGATCACCTCGCTGGCCTGTTTGTGCAGGTCGCAGCGGCGCGATCCGCGCCAAGGCTTTGCCTGTCGGCCCGGGCCCCGAATCGCCGCGATCGGGGGTGGGCTCGTGGGTGTCGGCCCGTAGCCGTGTGGCTGCGGACCTTTCCCGTGGTCAGGCTGCGAATGGCAGTGGTTCGTGCAGGTTGTTGCGCCTCGGTCTTCGTCGACGGTCGATGAAGACCGGTGGCAGGAATTCGGGGAGCCCGTCGGAGGCGATACGGACTTCCCACCCCGAGCGATGCAGCAACCGGTGGTGGTGGGCGCACATCAGCACCAGATTGCTCAGATCGGTGGGGCCGCCGTCTGCCCAGTGAGAGTCGGCAGGGGGCGCGGTGTCCGGATTTCGCCGGGTCGTTTCCCCCTGCCGCTCTCCCGAACCCGGCGTACCCGTTTCCGAGTACCGGGCTCTCCACGAGTCGCCGTCAGGCAGGCGAGACGCCTGGTTTGTCCCATGGTGTCGGTATCCGGTGGCCCCGGTAGCGATAACGCTGAATGGTCATCGTGGCGGGTTGCCAGAGTGCGACACTGTTGTATTCCGGCCACCACCGGTTGTAGTAGCGGCGGATGATCCACCGTCTGCTGGTGCGGGGGTGTTTGTTCTTCAGCCATTCCCAGACCCGCCACCACAGGTAGTGCTGGAGATGGTGGTAGGCCTTGCTGGAGGAACTGTGCCGGAAGTACTGGGCCCATCCGCGGGTCATCGTCCCGAGTTGCCGGAACAGTCGGTCCGCGTCCTGATGGGTGATCCGCTTGGTCGCTGCCTTCACCTTCCGTTTGATGGAAGTCATCGACTTCTTCGACGGATAGGTGTAGATCAGTTTCCGGTCGCTTCCGTATTGAGTGTGCCGCTGGATGCGGAATCCCAGGAAGTCGAATCCCTCGTCGATGTGCACGATCTGTGTCTTTTCCGGGGCGAGCCGAAGCCCGATCCGGTCCAGGATCGCACCGATCTCATCCCATAGTTTCTCCGCGTGGTCTCGGGTTCCGTTGACCAGGACGACGAAGTCGTCGGCATAACGGGTCAGCCGGAATGTTGCGCCGCCGCGTTGGCGATGGCGCGCCCGGGTCCAGGAGTTCCTGTGGTTCTCCCAGATCTGGTGGAAATAGTCGTCCAGTTCGGAGAGAGTGATGTTGGCCAGCAGCGGCGACAGAATGCCGCCCTGAGGGGTTCCGGAATGGGTGTCCCGGTCGGCGCCGTCCTCGCTGAGGATTCCCGCGCGCAGGAACGCCTTGATCAGCTCCAGGATCCGCTTGTCCTTGATCCGTTTCCGCGCCAGCCCGAGCAGGGCGGTGTGGTCGATCTCGTCGAAACAGGCGGCGATGTCGCCCTCGAAGACCCACTCATAGCCCTGCTGGGCATAGTGGCGGATCTCCTCGACGGCGTCCTGGGCCCGGCGTCTGGGCCGGAAACCATAACTGGAGTCCCGGAACCCGGCCTCGAAGATCGGTTCCAGGACCAGCTTCAGCGAGGCTTGAACGACCCGATCGGTCACGGTCGGTATCCCCAGCCGGCGCGTCTTCCCGCCGGTTCTGGGAATGTGCCGTTCCCGGACCGGGAGCGGACGGAACGCCCGAGCCTTCAGATCAGCCCGGATTTCCTCCAACAACCCGACAACACCCAGCTTCGATTCGGTGATCGAGCGGACAGTCCGCCGATCGACACCCGCGCTGCGTGCTCCGGTGTTCCCCGACACCCGTTCCCACGCCGTGACGAGGAATGCGGGGTCGGCCACGAGGTTATAGAGATCATCAAACCGGCGGCCGGGATCGGCCGCCGCCCAACGGTGCAGCTTCGTTTGCATTCCCAGTACCCGCTGCCCTGCGGTGAACGGCACCAACAGCAGATCACCGATGTTCACCGGTGAGGCTTCTTCTGGCATTACCTCAACTTCCCTGCTTCGTCTCGCTGCCGCCCTTCCCCATGTGGACGGCTTTTCCGTCCTCGGAGTACTACGGCGACTCCGCCCCATCGCAAGCCTCTCGGCAGGCAATGCGCCTATCCGTCATCAGACCACCGGCTGTGACCCGTTTATGGAAGGCTTGCGGTGGTTCCCATGTTCACGTGTTCCCGATCGACGAGTGAGGCACCCAGCTTTACCCCGGCAGTCCCTGTGAATACGCCACAGACTTTCTCCACAGGCTGCCCGAGAACAATTCCCGGGCGGACGCTACCCCTACCACTTGGTTCACGCGCACTGCACTACCGACCCATATCCGCCAGGTTCGAGTCGGCTCCACATAACGAGGCTTCAGACACTGATTCCTATTCGTATACCTTCTCGTCTCGCTCACCGAGCCCGCACCATCTGGCGATACTGGCACGACTCGACTTCGTCAGGGCCGCTTGCCACCTCAACCTGCCCATTCCCGCAGGTCAGGCTGCCCTCAGCTTCACCGAACCGCTGTGACGATCCAGCGTCGGAGGTCTTGCACCTCCGATCGGATAAACACGCGCCTCATGGCGCACGTGCCGGATGTGGTGACCTTGGCAATGCCGGGGTGGTCGGTGGCAGCCGGGGAAGGCGCAGCCTCGGTCGCGGAGGAATAAGGCTCGGCGGAGTCCCGCGGAGATCAGGCGACGGAGGCGGCCGAGGTTCAGTGGTTCGCTCTCGGCGCCCAGGACCGCGGGGATGATCATGGCGTCGCAAGCATGCAGCCGCGCTTCAGCCGCGGTCATCGTCCCGGTGTCACCGAGGGTGGCCTTCCCGACCCCGGACTTCAGATCCGCCGACGACACGGCGACCATGACGTGGGCGCGTTCCCCGGCCTGCATCGGCAGGTCCGGGGAGTTGAGGGCGAGATCCACGGCGTCGGAGAACGCATCCCCGTAGCGTTGCGGGGTGGTGCGGAAGTCCGGGCCCTCGTCGCCAGTGCGGCGCTCGGCCAACGCATCCAGCAACGCACTGGCACGCTTACCGGTCTCATCATCGAACCGGCCACTCAGCTCCCACACCCCGGTTCTTTTCCTGCGCAGGAACAACTCCCGGGCCGGAACAACCGGCTCGCTGTCGTGAGGCGCCAAGCCGTCCGGAGCCAGGTGAGCGAGGATGCGGGCCCCGAGACCCGCGACCTGCTTGTGCCCGGCCTCCTCCGCGAACGTCAGCAAATGGGCCTCGGCGCTCAACCGATGCTCGGCCGGAACCCGGGTCAGGACATCGGTGATCACATCGATCATCGGGTTGCTCAACCGCCCCGCCCGCGCGGCAGCGCCGGTGGCGGGTGCCAGGGCGGGAATCGGGCTGCCATCAAGGTTCCGGCCCGGGTTCACCAAGCGAGCACGTTTCACCCATCGCTCGGCAGCCGGCTTCGGAACGTCACCGAGATGCTCCAGAAGCCTTGCCACAGAACGATAGCCGAAGAGCTCCATGGCTCCGCGCTGCTCGATTTCCACCAGCAGGGCACCGAGTTCAGCCTCGGCAGGGCGGATGGTCGCGAGCAGCTCGCCGATGCGGTGGGCTAAAGCCACCGCGTCGGAGGAGGGGTGAGCCGCGTTGTCGGTCATACCTCCAAACTACCGACCATTCGAACACACCGGCATCACACGAAACGGTGAGAACACAAGGTAAAGAAAAGGCCATCTCCGGCGCGGGAAATCGACGCCGCCGACCAGGTCCTGTACTTCTCATGCGGTACCGGCCCGGCGGGTTGTGCATGGACAAGCAGACGCCGTTCGCCGGCCACTGAGGACCGTGCGGACCCCGGGGACGGAAAGCGCGCTGCAGGAACTCGAAGCGGCCGAGCTCGACTGGTACGGCGAGAAGTTCACGTTGCGCCGGCTCGCTCCCGAGCGGGCCGCGCGAGTGCGCCACGAGCTGTTCGGCTGCTAAGGCGCAAACCCCGGCAGCAGTTCACCGAACCGGCGGCGCCCGCGCGGGGTGATGTGCAGCTCGCGGTCTCCGGTTCCCCGCCGGACCAAGCCGTCGGCCAGAAACGCCGCCAGTACTTCGTGGCCGAGGACGCCGCCCAGGTGCGGCACGCGGTGGGTCCGGTCCAGGCACGCCGTCGCCGGCCGCCGCCTGCCTGGCTCGATCTCCGTCGGGGAGACGCCGAGATCCGCGAACGCCGACAGGTCGTCGCCGAGAACCACCTCGGCGCCGGAACCGTCGGGCGGCCGCAGTGCTCCGCGCGCGACGAGCAGGGCGAACACCGCCACGCCCAGCCGGCCCGCCGCGTGGTCGTAACACGTGTGCGCGATGTCCGCGCCGGACTCGGCTCGGTCCGGCAGCGCGATTCCCTCGTTGCCGGCGTAGTGCGCCAACGCCGTGAGCACGCCCAACAGGTCTTCGCGGCCGACGCGGTACAGCGCGTGCCGTCCGGTGTGCTCGACCGTCACCAGCCCGGCCGCGCGCAGGCGGGCCAGGTGGTTGCCCAGGCGGGGTGCGCTCACCCCGAGCGCGTCGGCCAGCTGCACCATCGTGTGCGGGCCTTCCGCCGCCAGCACCTGCAGGGCCGTGAGCCGGACCGGGTCGGCCAGCTCGCGGGTCAGCTCGACGATCGCGCCTTGGACCGCGTTGCCCGCATCGACCAGTCCGCCCACCACGCGACCCTAACACAGTTCATGAACTCGTGAATGATGTTTGCCGCCGCCCCGACGGGGAATTACCATTCACAACTTCGTGAAGGGTGGTTGCATGCGGAGTCTCCTGTGGGGCCGCGGGGTTTCCGCGCTCGGCGACGGCCTCTGGTTCACGATCTGGGCGCTGTACCTCACCCGGATCGCCGGGCTCCCGCCGGTCGCGGTCGGCGCCGGACTGGCCGTGGCGAGCGCGGTCGGCATGGTCGCCGCGGTGCCGCTGGGCGCGTTCGCCGACCGGGCGGGCGCGCGGCCGGTGCTCGTCGCGCTCACGCTGGTGCGGGCCGTCGCGATGGCCGGCTACCTCGCGGTGGACGGCGTCGGGACGTTCCTGGCCGTGACGATCCCGTTCACCGCACTGGCCACCGGGGGCACCGCGGTGCGGACGGCGCTGATCACCGGGCTGGTCACCGGATCCGCCGAGCGCGTGCGCGTGCTGGCCCAGCAGCGGGTGGCCCAGCACGTCGGGTACGCCGCCGGCGCCGGGCTGGGTGCACTGGTGCTCACCGCGGACGCCAGGTGGGCGTACACGCTGGCCATCGCCGGCAACGCCGTCAGCTTCCTCGTGCTCGCCGGCGCGACGCTGCTGGTGCCGGCGCCGGCGCGGACCCAGAAGACGACGACCCGGGTGGTGCTGCAGGACCGGCCCTACCTGTACGTCACCGCGGCGACGGCCGTGCTTTCCCTGTGCTGGGCCATGTTGTCGGCCGGGCTGCCGCTGTGGCTCGCCGGCCGGACCCACCTGCCGCTCGGGCTCGGCGGGATCGTGGTCGTGGTCAGCTCGGTGGGGATCGCGCTGTTCCAGGTCCCGTTCGCCCGGTTCGCGCGGACGGCGACCCAGGCCGCGCGCACGGCCGTGGTGTCCGGCGCCGTGCTCGCGGCGAGCTGCGTGCTGCTCGCCACCACGGCCGGCGGCGCGGGAGCGGGCGCGATCGCGGTGGTGGGGCTGGCCGCGGTGCTGCACGTCGTCGGGGAACTCGGGTACGTGGCCGCCAACTGGGGCCTTTCCGTGCGGCTCATGCGCGAAGACGCCAAGGGCGCCTACCAAGGCGTGACCGAAGCGGCCACGGCCACCGTGCAGATGGTCGGGCCCGGCGTGTTCACCCTCGCGGTCGGCGGCCTCGGCGGACCGGGGTGGCTGCTGATCGCGCTCGTGTTCCTCGCGGCCGTCGCACCGGTGCCGGCGTTGACGCGCCGGGCGATCCGGACGCGGGAACCGGCCGTCCGCTGAGCGACGCACGTCACCCTCGGAGTCCGGAACACCAGCCCTGCCAAGACGTTGTACAGGGTGTCGGTACGGCGGTGCCCCCGGGCCTCACCCCTTGCCTTCACGGCTCTGCCTTCTAAAAGAGGCCGGTAGCGCTGGAGCCGTGTTGTGCCTTCCGCCGCGAGGCGGCCCCCGTACCGGCCTGAAACTCCCGTCTCCGCTCGCAGGTCGACCCCCCTCGGACCTCCGCTGGGCGGAGGCGGGCCTCACGTTTGCCGGGTTCCGCCCCGGGTACACCGGTTCCGGCGGTGCCTCGCCCGGTGTTCGAGCTCAGCCCGTGGTCTCCACAGCCCGGGCGCCCGGGCGGGTCACCGCCGTCGAAGCGGGCGAGGTGGTACTGGTTCTCGACCAGCCGCAGGCACAGGCTGACGTTAACCAGGGTTTCGCCCGGCGTTAGCCTCGGTCCCGGGGCAGGTTCGCTTTTCGCCGCCCATACTGACCCGGCTCGCCACCACGACACCCCCGGAGTCCCCATGACGGACGTCAACCGACGACGTTTTCTGCAGCTGGCCGGCGGTACCGCCGCCCTTTCCGCACTGTCCACCAGCATCGCGCGCGCGGCGGAAATCCCCGCGCACCACCGAACCGGGACACTGCGGGACGTCGAGCACATCGTGGTGCTGATGCAGGAAAACCGGTCGTTCGACCACTACTTCGGCACGCTGCGCGGGGTCCGCGGCTTCGGCGACCCGCGGCCGGCGACCCTGGCCAACGGGAAGGCCGTCTGGGCGCAGTCGGACGGCAAGCGCGACATCCTGCCGTTCCGGCCCGAAGCGGACAACCTGGGCCTGCAGTTCATCCAGGACCTCCCGCACGGCTGGAACGACACGCACGCGGCGTGGAACGGCGGCCGCTACGACAAGTGGGTGCCCGCGAAGGGCTCGACCACGATGGCGTACCTGACGCGCGAGGACATCCCGTTCCACTACGCCCTCGCCGACGCGTTCACCATCTGCGACGCCTACCACTGCTCGTTCATGGGCTCGACCGACCCGAACCGCTACTACATGTGGACGGGCTACACGGGCAACGACGGCAAGGGCGGCGGCCCGGTCCTCGGCAACGACGAAAAGGGCTACTCCTGGACGACCTACCCCGAGCGCCTCGAACAGGCCGGCGTCTCGTGGAAGATCTACCAGGACGTCGGCGACGGCCTCGACGCCGCCGGCGGCTGGGGCTGGATCGACGACGCCTACCGCGGCAACTACGGCGACAACTCGTTGCTGTACTTCAACTCCTACCGCAACGCCAAGCCGGGCGACGCCCTCTACGAGAAGGCGCGCACCGGCACGAACGCCAAGGCGGGCGAAGGCTACTTCGACCGGCTGCGCGCCGACGTCAAGGCCGGGCAGCTGCCGCAGGTTTCGTGGATCACCGCGCCGGAGGCGTTCTGCGAGCACCCGAACTGGCCGGTGAACTACGGCGCCTGGTACATCGCGCAGGTCCTCGACGCGCTCACCGCGAACCCGGACGTGTGGAGCAAGACCGCGCTGTTCATCACCTACGACGAGAACGACGGCTTCTTCGACCACGTCGTCCCGCCGTACGCCACGGCCGGGCAGTCCACTGTGGACACGACGGGCGAGATCTTCGCGGGTTCGGCGGCGAACCCGGCCGGCCCGTACGGGCTCGGCCAGCGCGTGCCGATGCTGGTGGTGTCGCCGTGGAGCAAGGGCGGCTACGTCTGCTCGGAGACGTTCGACCACACCTCGATCATCCGGTTCGTCGAACGGCGCTTCGGCGTGCACGAGCCGAACATCTCGGCCTGGCGCCGGTCGGTGTGCGGTGACCTGACGTCGGCGTTCGACTTCGCCCGCACGGACACGCGGGTACCCGCCCTGCCGGACACCGCGGGCTACGAGCCGCCGGACCGCGAGCGGCACCCGGACTACGTGCCCGCGGTCCCGGCGCGGGCCGTGCTGCCGAAGCAGGAGCCGGGGCTGCGGCCGGCCCGGGCGCTGCCGTACGACCTGGCCGCCGACGCCCAGGTGGGCGCGGCGCTGAACCTGACGTTCGTCAACCAGGGCCGCGCGGGCGCGACGTTCTACGTCGTCTCGCCCGGGGGCGAGCCGCGGACGTACACGGCGGGCGCCGGCTGCTCGCTCGCCGCCGCACTGCCCGTCGCCGGGGGCTACGACTACACGGCGCACGGGCCGAACGGCTTCGTCCGCCAGTTCCGCGGCGGCGCCCTGGCCGGTCCCGAGGTGAGCGCCCGGCCGGCGGGCCGCAGCGGCAACCTGGAGCTGGTGCTGACCAACAGCGGCCCGACGCCGGTGCGGCTCACGCTGACCGACTCCTACGGCCGCCGTTCGACGTCCCGGCTGCTGCGGCCGGGCGCGCGGGTGGCCGAGGTGGTGGACACGCGACGCAGCGGCAACTGGTACGACGTCTCGATCGTGTCGGACCGCGATCCGCGCTTCCTGCGGCGGCTGGCCGGGCACGTCGAGACCGGGCGGCCGAGCACGAGCGACCCGAACACGCTCACGCACTGAGCTCGATCGGGTGCCGCCGGTTCCTGTCACCCGGCGGGGTTCACCCGGCCGCGTCCGCCGGTGTTGCGGGCCCTGGGCCGTGGTGGGAGCGTCGGGGAACCGACTGTTTTCCCACCACGGAACCAGGAGTGCGGATGACCACCACCGAGATGCCTGCCGTGCACGAGTGCACGGTCAGCGGCTGTTCCTACAACCACGACGGCTGCCACGCGTTCGCCATCACCGTCGGCGGCCACAACGGATCGGCGGACTGCGGCACGTTCGTCCCCCTCAACACGAAGGGCGGCTTGGACCGGGTCGTGGCCCAGGTCGGTGCGTGTTCCCGGACCGACTGCCGCCACAACGAATCGCTGGAGTGCACGGCGTCCAGCATCCGGGTCGGCCCCGGCGACGGCGGCCACGCGGCGAACTGCCTGACCTACAGCAAGTAACGGCTCGGCGGAGCTCCCCGCGGCGGACCGTGCCGCGGGGAGCTCGGCATGTCATCATGGCGCCCTGGCCCGATCGGCAAACCGAACGAACGGCGGCGCTGGTGGACGCTTTACCGAACGACGGTGACCCGTCGATCCGCGACATGCTGGCGGTCAACCTCCGCGCGGCGAGGGCGGCACGCGGCCTGTCGCTGTCCGAGCTGTCCCGGCGCTCGGGCATCGGCAAGGCGACGCTCTCGCAGCTCGAAGGCGGCACCGGCAACCCGACCATCGAGACGGTGTTCAGCCTGTCCCGGGTCCTCGAAGTGGCCATTTCCGACCTGCTCGACCACCGCCCGCGCGGCGGGCTGACCGTGGTGCGGGCGGCCGAGGTCGAGGTGCTCCGCGGCGAGGGCGTCGACCTGCGGCCGCTGCGCCGGATCGAGGCCGACAACAGCGTCTTCGAGGTGTACGACCAGGTCGTCCGCGGGGACGCGCCGCAGCGCTCGCAGGGGCACGTCGGCGTCGAGCACACGGTCGTGCAGACCGGCAGGCTGCGGGTCGAGGTCGCCGGCCGGACCGTGGACCTCGGGCCGGGCGACTACGTCGCGTTCGACGCCCGCGAGGCGCACAGCTACACCGCGCCCGACGGTCCGGTGCGGTCGGTGCTGCTGCTGCAGTACCGAGCGGACGAACGGCTCGAGGGCAGGCCGCACCCCGTCCTGACCGATTGACACCCCTCCCGGTCGATGCCTATCGTTCGCTATACCGAACGCTGGAGGGTCGATGAACCGAACGCGGGTGGTGGTGATCGGCGCCGGCATCGTCGGCGCGGCCTGCGCGCGGGAACTCGCGCTGGCCGGCTTCGACGTCCTGGTCGTCGACCGCGGCCGGCCCGCGGGCGGCACCACCTCGCACGGCGAAGGCAATCTGCTCGTGTCCGACAAGGGACCGGGCGCCGAGCTCGCGCTCGCGCAGCTGTCGGCCTGGTTGTGGCCGCAGGTACTGGCCGAAATCGCCGCCGACGGCCCGCGCGCGGCGGCCGCGACGGAGTACGACCCGAAGGGCGGCATCGTCGTGGCCACCACGGAAGCCGGCGCCGGTGCGCTCCTCGCGTTCGCCGAGGCCCAGGCCGCGGCCGGCGTCCGCACCGAGCGCCTCGACGCGGCCGACGTAGCGGCGGCCGAACCGGCCCTGACCCGTGCGGTGACCGCCGCCGTCCGCTACCCGGAAGACGCCCAGGTCCAGCCGGCCGGCGCCGCGCTCGCGCTGCTGGGTTCGGCGTTGCGCCGCGGCGCCCGGCTGCGCACCGGAGCCGAGGTCACCGGCGCCCGGACGTCGGGCGGCGGCATCACCGGAGTGCACGTGGCAGGGGAAGTGGTCGAGGCGGACGTCGTGGTGAACGCGGCGGGGCCGTGGGCGGGAGAGGTGTCGGCCCGGCTGGGCGCACCGATCGCGGTCCGGCCCCGGCGCGGCGAGGTCCTGGTGACCACGCCGATGCCGGGCGTGGTGCGGCACAAGGTCTACGACGCGGACTACGTCGGCGCGGTCGGCACGGGCAGCGGCGAGCTGCAGACGTCGGCGGTGGTCGAGTCGACCTGGGGCGGGACGGTGCTGATCGGTTCGTCCCGCCGCCGAGTGGGCTTCGACGACACGATCCGCCCGGACGTGCTGGGCGCGATCGCGGCCAAGGCGGTCCGCCTGTTCCCACCACTGGCCGACGCGGCGGTGATGCGCGCGTACGGCGGCTTCCGGCCGTACGTGGAAGACCACCTGCCGGTGCTGGGCGAGGACCCGCGCCTGGCCGGCCTGTGGCACGCGACGGGACACGAGGGGGCGGGAATCGGCTTGAGCACCGGAACGGCGAGGCTCCTGCGCGAACTGCTGACCGGGGTGGCACCGTCGATGCCGGTGGAAGAGTTCACTGTGGACCGTCCGGCGGTGCTGGCGTGAGCGAGCCGATCGCGATCACCGTCGACGGCGAGACCGTGACCGGCACCGCCGGGCAGACCCTCGCCGGCCTTCTGCTCGCCGCCGGGCGGGTGTCCTGGCGGACCACCCGGTCCGGTGCGCCGCGCGGTGTCTTCTGCGGCATCGGTGCCTGCTTCGACTGCCTGCTCACCGTCAACGGCGTCGCCGACGTCCGCGCCTGCCGCCGTCGTGCCGCCGACGGCGATGATGTCCGGACCCAGTCACGGGAGGCGGGCGCGTGACGCACGTCGTCATCGTCGGTGCCGGGCCCGCCGGGCTCGCGGCCGCCGAAGCCGCGCTTGCCGCCGGGGCCGACGTCACCGTCCTCGACCAGGCCGATGTGCCCGGCGGGCAGTACCACCGGGGTGCCGCGCACCGGTTCGAGGCGCTCCTGAGCCGGTGCGCGTGGTGGCCGGAAAGCACCGTCTGGGCCGTGGAAGGCCGGCGGGTCCACGTCCTGCGCGGCCCGGCCGACGGGACGAACCGCCGGCGCCACACCCTCGAACCCGACGCCCTGATCCTCGCCACCGGCGCGCACGACCGCGTCCTGCCCTTCCCCGGCTGGCAGCTGCCCGGCGTCTTCACCGCGGGCGCCGCGCAGGCACTGGCCAAGGGGGAGCGGGTCGCCGTCGGGCGGCGGGTGCTCGTCGCCGGGGCCGGGCCCTTCCTCCTGCCCGTTGCGCAGTCGCTGCTGGACGTCGGCGCCGAAGTGCGCGCCGTCCTGGAGGCGAACCCGGTGCGCACTGTCCTCAGTGGATGGTCCTGGCGGGCGGCCGCGCACCTCGGGAAGATGAACGAACTGGTTCGTCACGCCGGCACGCTGGCCCGGCACCGCGTCCCGTACCTCTGCGGCCGCACGGTGATCGAGGCCCGCGGCGACGACCGGGTCCGCGAGGCCGTCACCGCGCGCGTCCGCGCGGACTGGTCGGTCGTCCCCGGCACCGAACGCACCTGGGAGGTCGACGCCCTCTGCGTCGGGCACGGCTTCGTCCCGCAGCCCGAACTGGCCGTCGCGGCCGGCTGCGCCCTCGACGGCGGGTTCGTCCGGGTCGGCGACGACCAGCGCACCAGCGTCGCCGGCGTGTTCGCCGCGGGGGAGCTCACCGGCATCGGCGGCTCGGTCGCCGCCGCGGCGGAAGGCGCGGTCGCCGGGTGGGCCGCCGCCGGGAAGACGCCGGGCCGCGCCCTGCTCAAGCGGCGTGACCACGCCCGCGCCTTCGCCCGCCGCCTGGCCGCGGCCCACCCCGTCGGCGCGGCGTGGCCCGGCTGGCTGCGCGCGGACACCGTCGTCTGCCGCTGCGAGGAAACCACCTACGGCGACCTGAAAACCGCCGCCGCGGACCCGGCCATGCCCGGCCCGCACGCGCTCAAGCTCGGCACCCGCGCCGGGCTCGGCCCGTGCCAGGGCCGGATGTGCGGCCCGGCCGTCGCCGAACTCTGCGGCGGCGTCGAACGCCACCACCGTCCGATCGCCCAGCCGATCCGCCTGGGCGAGCTCGCCGATCCGAAGGAGTCCCCATGAGTTTCCTAAGTCAACCCTTCCACTGTGTTGATCTTGGTGGTGGTGTGGTGGATGGCAGGGTCGTAGCAGGTTCTGTCGCGCCAGCAGGCCCAGATGACGCGCAGCCAGGCGCGGGCCAGGATCCGCACCGCGTGGGGGTGGCGTTTGCCTCGGGAACGCGCGTTGTTGTAGATCGTGGCGGCCCAGTTGCTGTCGTGCCGGCTGTTGTCGGCGAAGGTCATCAGGGCTTGCCGGGCTCGGCGGTTGACCGCGTGCCGGAAGTTGACCTGGCGGTGTTTCCCGGATTCCTTGGTGACCGGTGCCGCACCGGTCTCGGCGGCCAGTTGCGCGCAGCCGTTGGCGCGTTCGAGCATGGGGCCGATCTCACCGATGACTTGACCGAGGTTGACGGAGCCGATCCGGGGCAGTCCGGCGATCAGTTCGGCCCAGGGATGCGTCTTGACTGCCTCGGCGATGGCGGCATCCAGTTCGCGGATGGTGACACGCAGGGACCGCACCAGCTGCACTTGGACACCGACCAGCCGGGTGATCACAGTCCGGCCCAGCCGGGAGGCCGCCGCGGGGGCGGTGCGCAGCCGCTCGATCAGCGCACTGCCGGGTCGTTTGCCGGAGTAGCCGTGGCGTTTGCAGAACGCTTCCAGCCGGCCGGCGGTCAAGCGGGCCGCGTCCGCGGGCGTGGGGTAGCGGTCCAGGAAGGCCAGGGCGATGTCACTGTCCAGGCTTGCGAACACGGCTTTCCCGCCGGGCCAGTGCTCATCCAGCAGCGCAGCGAGCTGGTTGACCGCCGCGACGCGCGCTTCGACGTGGTCGGCGCGTTGCCGGGTCAGCGCTTGCAGCTCCAGTGTCTCGGGCAGCGTGGGTGTCAAGGTCCGCAGCTGGTGGCCGTCGGTGCGCAGGTAGTCCGCGAGTTTGAACGAGTCGCCGGGGTCGCTTTTGGCCCGGGCTGCGCCCCAGCGGGGCCGGACGGCGTTGAAGGCGTTGGGGTGTATGGGAATCACGGGGTGCCCAGCAGCCAGCAGCCGGTCCACGACCAGTCCCCGGGTGGTCTCGATCGCTACTGGCAGCCCGGCCGGATCGCCGTGGCGGCGCAGCCTGGCCAGGGTGCCGGCAATTCCGGTTTCGGCGTGGGCCAGCGCCCATCGGTCGGTCCTCGTCCCGGCCTGGTCGATCACGGTCACATCGTGCGAGCCGCTGGCCCAGTCCCATCCCGCGAACACGCGCGCGGTGCTCCTTCTCTGACGGTGAAGGACCCGCTCGGTGGTGAGGACGCTGTCCGGAAGCTCATTAATCGGCCCTCGGCCAGGTCGGGGCATGTTCCTAAGGCCGGTAAAGCGGCCTCGGCCCGGCGGGGCTGGCAGTACTCATGCTGGCCGTCAAGCGGCACGCACGCTAGGCCATGCACCCACCGGGACCGAGTGGTCACAACCCTATCGGTTCGGGCTGCAGAAGGGATGGTGGCCTAATGAGCACCCGCGACCTCGGCGGCGTGGTCGTCGCCGCCGCGCTGCCCTACCGGGCCGACGACGCCGCGCCGGCCGGGCTGGCCGTCGACTACGACGCCTACGCCGAGCACTGCCGGTGGCTCGTCGGCAACGGCTGCCGCGGCGTCGGCCCGAACGGTTCCCTCGGTGAGTACTCCTCGCTCACCGACGACGAACGCCGCCGCGTCGCCCGCACCGCGATCGAGGCCGTCGGGACGGACGGCATCGTCGTCGTCGGCGTCCACGGTCCCGGCGCGCACCAGGCGCGGTACTGGGCCGAGGCGGCGGCCGAGGACGGTGCGCACGGCGTGCTCTGCCTGCCGCCGACGCTCTACCGCGCCAACCGCGGCGAGGTGCTCGCCCACTTCGAGGCGGTGGCGTCGGCGGGCCTGCCGGTGATGGTCTACAACAACCCGTTCGACACCAAGGTCGACCTGACACCGGACCTGCTGGCCGAGATCGCGCAGATCGACAACGTGGTGGCGGTCAAGGAGTTCTCCGGCGACGTCCGCCGCGTGCTGGAGATCCGCGAGCGCGCGCCGGAGCTGGCGGTGATCTCCGGCGCCGACGACGTCGTCCTGGAAAGCCTGCTGATGGGCGCCACCGGGTGGTTCGCCGGGTTCCCGAACGTGTTCCCGGCCGAGTCGGCGCGGCTGTACGAGCTCGCCACGGCGGGCAAGCTCGCTGAGGCCAAGGCGCTGTACGAACCGCTGGTGGCCGCGTTCCGCTGGGATTCGCGCACGGAGTTCGTGCAGGCCATCAAGCTCGGGATGGACATGGTGGGCCGGCGCGGCGGGCCGTGCCGTCCGCCGCGGGGGCCGTTGTCGGACGTCCACCGCGAGCAGGTCCGCGCCGACATGGGCCGCGCGCTCGCGGCGCTGGGGGTGGCGTAGATGCGGTCTTCGCGCGCGATCACGGCGGTCGACTCGCACACCGAGGGCATGCCGACCCGGGTGGTGACCGGTGGCGTGGCGCCCATCCCCGGCGCCACGATGGCCGAGCGGCGCCGGTACTTCATGGCGCACCTGGACCACCTGCGGCAGTTCCTGGTGAACGAGCCGCGCGGCCACTCCGCGATGAGCGGCGCGATCCTGCAGCCGCCGTGCCGCGAGGACGCGGACTGGGGCGTGCTGTACATCGAGGTGTCCGGCTGCCTGCCGATGTGCGGCCACGGCACGATCGGCGTCGCGACGGTCCTGGTCGAGACGGGCATGGTCGAGGTGACCGAGCCGACGACGGTGGTGCGCCTGGACACCCCGGCCGGGCTGGTGCACGCGGAGGTCACGGTCCGCGACGGCCGGGCGTCGAGCGTGAAGCTGCGCAACGTGGCCTCGTTCCTCGCCGAGCGTGACGCGGTGGTGTCCGTGCCCGGACTCGGCGACGTCCGCTACGACCTGGCGTACGGCGGCAACTTCTACGCCATCCTGGACCTGTCCTCCGTGGGGATTCCGTTCGACCGCGCGGAGAAGGACCGGATCCTGCAGGCGGGCCTGTCGATCATGGCGGCGATCAACGAGCAGCGTCCGCCGAAGCACCCGGAGGACCCGCTGATCGGCGGCTGCAAGCACGTCCAGTTCCTGGCGCCGGGTTCGGACGCGCGGGCGTCGCGGAACGCGATGGCGATCCACCCGGGCTGGTTCGACCGGTCACCGTGCGGCACCGGAACGTCGGCCCGGATGGCCCAGCTGCACGCCCGCGGCGAGCTGCCGCTGCACACGCCGTTCGAGAACAGCTCGTTCATCGGCACGACGTTCACGGGGTCACTGGTCGAGGAGACGACGGTGGGCGGCGTGCCGGCGGTGATCCCGGAGTTCTCCGGCCGCGCGTGGATCACCGGGACGGCCACCTACCTGCTCGACCCGGACGACCCGTTCCCGACGGGCTTCGTGCTCTAGGCGGGTTGCCAGAGCTCGATGCGGTGCCCTTCGGGGTCGGTGACCCAGCCGAAACGGCCGATACCGGGCATGTCCTCGACCTCGTCGGCGACGTCGGCGCCGCGCGCGCGGAGCTGGGCGAGCATCGCGTCGAGGTCGCGGACCCGGAAGTTCAGCATGGTCTGCTGGGCCGGGGAGCCGAAGTAGCCGGTGCCGGCCTCGAACGGCGCGAAGAGCGTCGTGCCGGCTTCCTGCTGCCAGCCGCCCTCCTCGCCGGGATCCAGGCCGAGGCAGTCGCGGTACCAGGCCCCGAGGGCTGCCGGGTCCGCCGCGCGGATGAAGTACCCGCCGATGCCGAGCACGCGTTCCATGGGGCGATCCTGCCAGCCCGGACCGGGCAGGAACAGGTGGCGCGCCGGGCTAGCCCGGCGCGCAGGCCGCCGTCGTGCCGGTGGCCGTTCCCGTTCCCTGGTAACCGAACTCCGTCGACTGGCCCGCGGACAGCGAACCGTTGAAGCCGGTGTTGGTGAAGCGCACCGCGCCCGTGTCTCCGCTGCGGCCGGCGTTCCACACCGACGTCACCACCGCTCCCGCGGGCAGGTTCGCCGTCACCGTCCAGCCGGTGATCGGGGCCGCTCCCGCCGTCACGCGGATCGTCGTCACGAACCCGCCCGTCCACTGGTTCACCGACACCGCCGCCGTGCAGGCCCCACCGGCCGGCGTCGTCGGCGTCGTCGGTGCGGTGGGCGTGGTGGTGGGTGTGGTCGTGCCCGGGCCGTCCGTCAGCGTCGGCGTCGACCAGTCGCGCCACTCGGCCAGGTTCCCCGCCTTCTTCGCGGCGATCCGGATCGTCCCCGCCGCACTCCCGGTCCTGAGCAGGAACTTCTGGATGTTCTGCTGCAGCGGCGTCCGCCACTCGGGCCGGGACGCGCAGTGGGTGCCGTCCTGCACGTCGGACCAGTACGTGATGTTGGCACCCACGCCGAGCGCCTTGTACACCTCCGCGCCGGCCAGTGCCGCGACGCTGCCGGAACGCGCGCCCAGCCAGTCGATGTGCGGGTTCTCCATGATGAACAGCCCACGCGGGGCGACCATGCCCACCAGTTCGTGCGTGTCGACCGGCAGCCCGGCCGGATTGCCGGTGTACGCGCTGAACGCGTCGCCGAACCACGGCTGCTCGCCGTAGGCGTTGCCCAGCCCCTGTGACCCGCTTTCGCCGGGGATGCCGCGCAGGATCGGGACGCCCGCGGTGCCGGACTCGATCGGCATCGTCAGCGCGATGCGCTGGTCGAGCACGCCGACCGCGAACGCGCCCTTCCCGTACCGCGAACACCCCGTGACACCGAGCGCATCCGCCTTGAGGAACTGGCCTCCCGCCTGCTCGATGACGTCGATGATCCGGCTCACGCCCCACGCCCAAGCCGCCAGCAGCCCGGTGCCGCTCGACGCGCCGTAAATGCTGTAGAAAGCGCCTTGTTTGTTGTTCCGCGGCGTCCCTTCCTTGCCGACGGCCAAGGGGTCGTAACTGATCACCGCCGCGCCGGACGCCCGGATCGTCGCCGTGTCCGCGCCGAATCCGCCGACCGCGAAGACCGCCGGGAACGGCCCCGTTCCGCTCGGCAGCTGCACGCCCGCGGAAAAACCGGCACTGCGGCCGTTTTCGCTGACGTTCACGGTGATGTTCGTGGCCGAGACGCTCCCCGTGACACTGGCCGGCTTCACCGGTTTCGGGCCGTGGATCGTCCGTTCCGCCAGCTTCTTGATCTCCTGCCTCCGGCACCGCCAGTCGGTCTTCGAGGTGACGCGGGTGCCGTCGATCTTCTTGAAGGGATCAGGAAGCTTGGCCGTCGAGGGGAACGAGCCGGGCAGCGACACCGGACAGTCGGCGCCGTCGTCTTCGACCGCCGCGGCGGCACCGGGGGCCACCGCGATCAGGCCGGCGACGGCGATCAGGGTGGCGGCGAGCAAGGCGAGTGCGGGACGGAGCCGCGAACCGGACACGGGTTCTCCCTTCCGGATGTAAACAGATGAAAAAACGGTAGAACCGTTTCGTTTACACCGTCAAGAAGGGCGGGGTGACCGAAACTTTCGAAACGCATCCGGTTTCGAAAGTTTCGGTTTCCCGTATTCGGCCTACTGATAACGGGGATTGGTGGCGTGCCAGGTGAAGCCGCCGCCCATCCAGGAACGGACGCCCACCAGGAACCGCTGCAGTTCCGGGGACGGCACGGCCAGCAGTTCGCGGTGGCCGTCCTCGAACTCGTGGACGATCCGGTTGTGCAGCGCCACCGTGGCCTCGACCGCCTCTTCGACCGGGCAGCCCCGGTCGGCGGCGATCTGCAGCACCATGTTGCACACCGGTTTCTCGTCCGCGGCGTCCTTGGCCACCGAGTGCAGGTCGTTGACCAGCACCGACGCCGTCCCCGCGCGCATCATCGCCTCGCGCACCCGCGGGTCGTAGTAGAACGGCGCGGCCAGCTCGTAGCCGCCGACGGCGTCGACCAGCGTCATCGACGTGTAGAAGCTGTCGTGCTGGCGGGCCGCCAGGTACTCCCACGCCGGCGGGTAGCGCCCGGTGTGGCGCCACGCCGCGTAGGCGTCCCAGCTGACGAACATCGAGAACGTCGCGTAGCAGACCCGCTGCACGAGCACCGGCGAGCCGTGGCGGCCCAGGTGCTCGATCCCCGAGTGCAGCCCGACGAGGATCGGGTCGCCGCGCAACGCCTCTTCCAGGGGTTCGGAAAACTCCCCGGCCGGGGCGACCGGGTCCATCGCCGCCATGACGAGGGCCAGCCGCGGCGGGAGCTCGGTGGGGGCCGCGCCGAGCGTGCTGTCGTCGGCGTAGTAGTCGTCGGCCGCCCACCAGACCGCGTTGAGCTGGGCGGCGACCAGCAGCCGGTCCGGGTCGTCGCAGTCGGTGTGGGCGAGCATCGCCAGCCTGCCGAAACCCGCCCCGGCGATCTGCTCCAGGCCCTTGCCGGTGAACCCGCAGCCGGCCGCCCAGCTGACCAGGCGCCGGTCGACCTCCGCGGCCAGGCCGTCGTCGACGCGACCCTGGACCGGGCAGTACAGCGGCGACGCGCTGCCGTCACCCCACGGCAGGTACGCGTACGCCGGGTCCTGCCCGGCCGACGGCAGGAACTGCGTCGCGATCCGCGCCGCCGACGTCCCGAGCCCGAACGGTGCCGCCGGTGGTCCGCCGGTCCAGTGTGGACACTCAGTCACGGTGGGCTCCCGTCTGCCTCAGACGCGGTCGGCGGCGATGAGCAGGTAGTGGAAACTGCCTTCGCGGTAGGCGGTCAGGAACGGCTTCTCGACGCCGGTGGCGACCGGCGACTGCTCCCGCAGCTCCCAGTAGGGGATCGTCGCCGCGGTCAGGTCGACGACGTTGATCGGCACGAACCCGTTGGCGGCCAAAGCCTTGAAGTAGTCGCCGCGAGCGTGGATGTTGCAGATGTAGTGCTGGTCGATCTGGCTCACCGCGCGCGACCGGCCGCCGGTGACGTCGTTGTAGCACCCGGTGATCGTCACGTACCGGCCGCCGGGCTTGAGCTGCCGCGCGTGCTCGGCGAACAGGTCGTTGAGGTCGACGTACATCGTGCTCTCGTTGTTCCAGATGCCCTGGAACGCCCCGGATTCGAAGCCGGTGTCGAGCATGTTCCGCAGGTGGTAGCGCACCGAGCCGTCGATCCCGCGCTGCCGCACGTGCGCGTTGGCGAAGCCGACCTGCTGCTCCGAAATGGAGATGCCGTCGACCTGGCAGCCGAACCGCAGGTGGGCCATGACGCTCGTGCCGCCGCGGCCGCAGCCGGCGTCGAGCAGCCGGTCCTCCGGCGCGATCGGGCCCAGGTGGTCGAGGAGGACGTCCGCCTGCGCGGTCTCGAGGCGGTGCATTTCCGCGATGATCGCCTCGTCGCGCCGGTCGGCCGGGGTGTCCAGCACGGCGGGGTCGTAGTCGCCGAGGCCGTAGTGGTGGTGGTACAGACCGTCGACGTCGCCCAGGCGGAGGTTCACCGGATCCTTCTCCGCGTTCCAGTAGTCGGCGACCGACTGCTGGTACGCGGTCCGGGTCACGGGCTTCTCGAGAGCGGTCATCGATTGAACTCCTCGGTCGTTTCCTTGGCAGAAAAGGGTTTCCCCTCGCTCGAAACGCTAGTGGCGGGAGTTTCGCAGGGAAAGGACCTTCACTCGGGCTCCGCGGTCGTGGCCCGTCCGGCCCAGTGGGGCCCGCCGCGGAGGTGGTCGGTACGGAAGCCGCCGGCCCTCGTTCGGCATCGGCGGCGCCACGACCGGGTGACGGCACGCGACAGCCCGTGTCAGGTGATTTCGAGGTTCGCCATCATGCCCATGTCCTCGTGTTCGGCGTTGTGGCAGTGGAAGAGGTACCGGCCGCGGTAGCCGTCGAAGCGGGTGACGATCTCCGCGGCCTCCCCTGGGCGCAGCGAAACGGTGTCCTTGAGCCCGGCATCGTGCGGCAGCGGCGGCCGCCCGCCGCGCGAGCGCACGCGGAACCCGGCCAGGTGCAGGTGGATCGGGTGGTGGACGTCGGCGACCAGCCGCCACACCTCGACGTCGCCGAGGGCGACCGTGACGTCCGTGCGGGCCGGGTCGAACGGCCGCCCGTCGATCAGCCAGCCGCGCCCGCCGTGCCCGCTGTCCAGTTGCCCGGCCCGGAAGGAGAACTCGCGCACCCGGACCGGCCGGTCCCAGGCCGGCAGGTCCGTCGACAGCACCGCGGGTACGCGGCTGTCGTCCCGCACGCGGCGCGCGACCCGGAACGCCATCACGTCGGTGGTGCGCCCGGACCCGAGCCGGTTCAGCAGCCGGACACGGCCGCCGACCGGCACGGCCGCGAAGTCGACGACGACGTCGTAGCGTTCGGCCGGCCCGATCGGCAGCGCGGTGTGGGTGACCGGGGCGGCCAGGAGCCCCTGGTCCGCGCCGATCTGGACGAGCGGGAGCCGCCGCCCGTCGTCGGTGACCGCCTCGAGTTCGTAGTGCCGCGCGTTGGACGCGTTGAGCAGCCGCAGCCGGTAGCGGGCCGCGTCGACTTCGTGCACCGGCCACGGCGCGCCGTTGACCAGGACGACGTCGCCGAGCACGCCGCCCAGGAAGCTCTCCCGCACGCCCGGCCGGTCCCGCAGCGTGCCGTCCACCGACGGGTAGTCGAGGCTGCCGTCGGCGGCGAACGCGCGGTCGGCGATCAGCAGCGGCAGTTCCCGGTCGCCCGCGGGAAGGCCGAGCGTTTCCTCGGCGTCGTCGCGCACGATGTGCAGCCCGGCGAGGCCGCGCCAGATCGCCGGCGCGGTGAAGTCCATCCGGTGGTCGTGGTACCAGAGCAACGCCGGCCGCTGGTCGTGCGGGAACGTGTAGTCGCGGGTCAGGTGGGTCCGCACGGCCCGCGGGTCGGGCATCGCGTGGTGACCGGCGGTCCACTGCGCGGGCAGCACCAGGTCGGTCGGGTAGCCGTCGGAGTCCGCCGGGGTCCGCCCGCCGTGCAGGTGCACCACGGTCGGCACGGGCAGCTCGTTGCGGTGGGTCACGGTGATCGGCTCGCCGCGGCGGGCCTCGATCGTCGGGCCGGGGAACGTACCGCCGTAGGTCCACATCGGCGTCCGGATCCCGGGCAGGATCTCGATGTCCGCGACGCGCTGGGTGATCTCGTAGCGGCCGGGCGCCACCGGTGCCAGCACCCGCGGCCGCGGCAACGGCACCTGGAACGGCGGCGGCAGCGGCACGGCGCTGCGGAGTTCGGCGCCGGTGAGCGCGGGGCGCCGCGACAGCGCGGCCGCCGTGGACAACCCGGCAGCGGCCAGCAACCCGAAGGCCCCGCCGAGGCGCAGCGCCTGGCGCCGGTTCACCTCACGCATCGACGGCCCCCGGCGGACGGCGCCACACGGCGACGACGAGCACGACGAGCCCCGCGACGGTCAGCACGCCCAGGGGGAGGTGCAGCCACAACGCGCCGTCCAGCCCGGCGAAGTACTGGACCGTCTCCGCGACGGCCACCGCCGCCGTGGCGAAGAACGGCCACGCCCGCCGCAGCCGGACCCAGACCACGACCGCGACGACCAGCTGCGCGTAACCGAGCGACGTGACGACGTCGGCGCCGGTCGCGTGCAGGCGCAGGCCGTCGTAGTCGCCGCTGAGGTACACGCCGGCGAACACCGGCTGGCCGGCGATCGCCACCAGGTGCGCGGCTGCCACGACCCGCAGCGCCCAGCTCGTTTTCCCGGTTCTTTCCATACTCCGAAGCTATGACCGCGAAGTCATCGTGTCTAAGATCAATATCGCTATGGTGTTATGACGCGGGAGGCATGACGTGGATCTGGGGACCCTGCGGCAGTTCCTCGTGGTGGCCCGGCTGGAGCACCTCAGCCGCGCGGCCGAAGAGCTGCGCGTCGCCCAGCCGTCGCTGAGCCGGACCATCGCCCGGCTGGAGAACGAGCTGGGCACGCCGCTGTTCGACCGGGCCGGGCGGCTGCGGCTCAACGACGCCGGCCGGCTCTTCCGCGGCTACGTCGAACGCGCACTCGGGGAGCTCGACGCGGGACGCCGCGCGGTCGCCGACGCGACGGGCGAGGGCTTCGGCACCGTGCGGCTCGCGTCGGAAACCTTCCTCACCCTGACCCGGCCGCTCGCCGCGTTCAAGCGGGCCCACCCGGACGTCGAGGTCGAACTGCACCAGCTGCCCGCCGACGCGATGGCGCGAGCCCTGCGTGCCCAGGAGATCGACCTGTGCGTGGCGTCGCAACCGATTCCCGACGAGGGCTTGGCCGGCGTGCAGCTGCTCGACGAGCCGGTGCTGGTGGCCACGCCGCTCGGGCACCGGCTGGCGGACCGCGCCTCGGTGCGCGTCGAAGACCTCGCCGGCGAACCGTTCGTCACCGCCCGGCGCGGGCACTGGCACCGCCGCCTGCTCGACCGGCTCTTCGCCGCCCGCGACCTGACCCCGAAGATCGTCTTCGAGGGCGACGAGCCCGGCGCGATCCAGGAACTCATCAGCGCGGGCCTGGGCATCGGGCTCAACCCGGCCATGGCGCGCCGGGTTTCCGCGCAGGTGCCGGTCGTCTGGCTCCCGGTCGACAGCCCGGACTGCCGTCGCACGATCACGCTGTTCTGGGCCGCGGGCGACCGGCTGCCCGCCGCGGCCCGGCTGATGCGCACCACGCTCACCGGCTGGGAGTGGGACCCTCCGTCGTGATCCCGGCGAGGAAGTGGCGCTGCGCCAGGAAGATCAGCGGCCGCGGCCTCGAACACCTCGCGCGGCAGGCCGAGGAAGAACTGGCGCAGCAGGAAGATGTAGAACGCGCTGCCGAACAGGTTCCCGGCCCACAGCGGCACCTGCGTGTGCGCCAGGCCCACGCTGTTCCAGATCAGGTACACGGGATCATCGTCACCGCGGCCGGCAGCATCATCGTCGCCAGCACCAGGCCGAAGAGCGCGTTGCGGCCCGGGAAGCGGAAGTACGCGAAACCGAACGCCACCAGCGAACTGGTCAGCGTCACGGCGACGGCCGCCGCGAGCGACACGACCACGCTGTTGAGCAGCCAGGCCGCGACCGGCGCGGCCCGCCAGATCTCGACGTAGTTGTCCCAGGCCCAGGTGCGGGGGATCAGCACGTTGTCGAAGACCTGGGCGCGCGGCTTCACCGACGCGCTGAGCAGCCAGACGAACGGGTAGAGGAACAGCACGGTCGCCGCGGAGAGGGCGAGCCGGCGGGCCGCCTGCCGCGCCGTCACCGGTCGGCGCCTTCGTAGTAGACGAACCGGCGGCTCAGCCGCACCTGCACGAGCGTGATCGCCAGGACCACGACGAACAGCAGCCACGCCATCGCCGACGCGTACCCGAGGTGGAGGAACTCGAACGCCTGCCGGAACAGGTAGATCAGGTAGAACAGGGCAGCGTCGTTGCTGTAGGTCGCCGAGGCCGCGGAGCCGTAGAACGCGGTGTAGGCCTCGTCGAACGACTGCAGCGCCGCGATCGTCTGGACGATGAGTGTGAAGAACAGCGCCCCGCTTGGCACGCCACGCAACGCGGCCAGGTAGATGATCACCGTGCTGCCCACCGACCACAGGTTCATGAGCACCAGCCCCGGTTTCACCCACGGCCCGTCGGTGCTCCACTGTGGACCGTCGATGCCGGCCAGCCCGAGCGCGGCGTTGACCAGGCCGGCCTGGCCGTTGAACAGGATGAGGAACAGCACGCCGACGGCGACCTTCGGGGTGATCTCGGGCAGGTGGAACACCGTGCGGAAGAACCCGGCCGACCGGCGCCCCGCCCGCGTGAGCAGGGAGGCCAGCGCCAGCGAGACGGCCATCGTGGCGGGCACCGACATGAGGGTGTAGACCAGCGTGTTGCCCAGGCTCGTGCGCACCGCCGGGTCTTCGAGGAGCCGCTAGGAAGGCATAGGCGGCCCAGGTTTCCTGCGTCCGGCGCTTCACCGGGCGGCGTCCAGCGCGCGCTGGGCTTCCTGCTGGGCCTGGCGCAGGGCCTCAGCGGGCTGCTGCTCGCCCGAGAGCACCCGGTTGACGGCGTTCTGCCAGGCCGTCTTGAACTCCGAGCCGGCCGGGGACGCGGGCATGGTGAAGGCACTTTCCTGGGCTTTCAGCACGGTCCGCACGGCGGCGTCGAACGCCGGCCGGTCCTCGAGTTGCACCAGGGTGCCGAAGATCTCCTGCGCGCTGCCGGTGACCCAGTCGACCGGGGCGCCCGCGGTGTCGGTGAAGGGCGCCGCCGAGACCCGGACGTTGGGGGAGTGGTTGGCGAGGACGTTGAGGGACCAGTCGTCCATCAGGGTGGCCGCCAGCTGGCCCTGCTTGAACGCGTTCTTCTCGCCGAAGAAGTCGAAGGAGTCCTGGAACGCCTTCACCGCGCTCCAGTCGCCCTGGGCGTCGATCAGCGACTTGGCGCACTGCAGGGCGTCGGCCAGCCGCGGGTCGTCGAGGTGCGCGGTGCGGCCGTCGTCGCTGAGCATCTGCACGCCGTTGGCCTTGGCCCACAGCGGGAGGAACTCCGGGATCTTGGGGTCGGACCCGATCCGCGACAGGCCGCTGCCGGTGCGGACGGTGAGTTTCTGCGCGGCCGTGGCCAGCTTGGCGCGGTCGGTGAGGTCTCGGGGCGTGAAGCCGCTTCCGGCGACGGCGGCGTCGTTGACCAGCAGGACCCGGTTGTCGTAGAACTCGGGCAGCCCGTAGACCTTGCCGTCGAGGGTGACTTCCTTGAGCGCGGCGGGCCGGTACCGGGAGACGTCGATGCGCTGCTTCGCGATGCAGTCGGTGAGCGGTTCGAGGGTGCCGCGCGCGGCGTAGGTGCCGAGCAGCTGCCGGTCGAGGTAGACGAGGTCGGGCGGCGCGTGCGAGCGACGGAGGCGAGGAACTGCTGGGCGTCGAAGGCGCTGCCGCCGACCTTGACGGTGGCCGGCGCGATCGCCTTTCCGGCCAGAAGTTTCCGCACCATGGCACACCCCTCCCGAAGGCGGCGCGGATGCCCACGGGACGGCGGGACAAACCGGTTCAGCGCGGCCAGGGGTTGGGACGGCAGACGGCACCGTCGGGCTTGACCTTGCCGGCGGCCCCGGGTTCGGCCCGGTTGAGGTCCGCGAGGTAGGTGTTGGACAGCCCGAAGGTCTGCTGCATCATCACCGGCGCCGGTGCCCCGGGGGCGGGACAGCCGACGTGGCCGAAGCCGAGGGCGTGCCCCATCTCGTGGTTGATGGCGTAGGTGCGGTAGCCGACCAGGTCGCCGTCGTAGGAGTGGGCACCGCGCAACCACCGGGCGAGGTTGACGACGATCCGGTGCTCGCGCGCGAGGCGGCACGAGGAGTCGTAGGGGATGGAGAAGCCGCAGAGGTCCGGGCGCCGGGCGGTGCCGGGCGTGGTGAGGCTGATCCGCACGGCGGGGTCGTCGTCGACCCGCCGGAAGGTGACCCCGGACCAGCCCCGCGGATCGGCGAGGATGGCGTCGACGTCGTGGTCGAACCCGCGGAGGTCGACACCGTCTTCGACTTCGACGGTGTAGGTGAGGATCTTCGGCCCGGCCCCGAGGTCCCGGGGTGGTCCGGGAACGACGTGCCAGGTCCCGCCGCCGGTTTCGGTGACGGGAACACCATCGGGAAGGGCAGCGGGTTCGGGCTTGGCCGTCGGGGTGGTGGTCTGGACGGTGGGCTGCGCGGAGGCAACCCCGGAGACCCGTCGCGGCTCGGCGGCTTGCGGAGTGAGGAGAAGGGCAAGAGCGAGGGCCACGGCGAACACGAGAACGGCGGGCGGCCACCAGTCGGTGGTCGCGGGCCGGGAGGCCGGGGCGGGCAGCGCGAGGGTGGGCAGTGGGGGCGCGACGGCGGGCGGCCGCGGGACTCGCGGAGCCGGCGGGCCGACGGAAAGGGCGGGGGCGATCGCTTGCCGGGATGAGGGGGTGTGCGGTTCGGGTTGGGTCGCCGGTGCATGAGCGTTGGTTTGCCGGGCCGCGGGGGTGCGAGGCTCGGGTTCGGTGGCCGGCGGGTGGGTTGGGGGCGCGGTTTCGGTGGTGGCCCGCAGCTCGAGCTCGGCCGCCGGAGCCGCCGCTTCGGTGGCGATCCGTGGTTCGGGCGGCGCCGCGTCCGGCATCGCCGGGTGCGCCGGGGCGACACGCGCAGTGGTGACCGGCGCGGCAGGCGCCGGGATCCGACTCGCCCTCGTCGCCTCCTGCCCCGGCCGGCGCCGCGGCTGGGGCAGCCAGTCCACGCGGGCCATCGGGTGCCGTTCAGTAGCCAAGGCCCACGCTCGCACACTCCGGTGCCACCGCGGCCGCCGACTTCGGGTACGACACCGTCGACGGGTCGCCGTCGGAGGTGTAGCGGTGGCCGGTCGGGGCGGCCAGCTCGGCGAGCCAGTGGGAAGATCCGTACTGCGCCTCCGGGCCCGTCGACTGGGAGCGGATCCGCGGGATCGCGCCGGGGTCGAACGCCGCCGCGCACGGGGACGGTGCCGGCCCCGCGCCCACCAGCAGCGCGCCGCCGTACGTGTAGCCCGGGCCCTGCAGGGCCAGCCCCCGGCGGCGCGGGCTGCTCCCGTACGGCAGCGCCAGCGTCGCCGGCCGGTAGCCCGGGACAGCCTGGCGGATCAGCGCGTCCTCCTCGGCGATCGCCGCCGTCGCCGCCGATTCCGTTGCCGTGCGCAGGTTCGTGTGGCGGCGCGTGTGGTTGCCGATCTCGAAACCGTGGCCGGCCAGCCAGCGCAGCGCGCGGCCGTCCGCGTCGCCGCCGAACGGGTGCTCGTTGACGTACAGGCTCGCGACCGGCCGGAACCGCGGGTGCGCCGCCGCGACGTCCAGCAGGATGCGGACCGCCGTGCCCGGCTCCGGTTGTCCCTGCGGCGTGAGGTGGAACGCGCTCGGGTCGCCGTCGTCGAAGGTCAGGACCACCGGGTGCGCGCCGGCCGGCAGGTCGAGCCGGCGGGACACCAGTTCCGCCGTCGTGACCGGGACGTAGTCCTCGGCCGCGAGCCGTTCGAGCTCCGCGGTGAAGTCGGCGGGCGTGCGGTCGTACACCGACCGCGGCTGCGCGACGATGCGGTGGTACATCAGCACCGGCACCCGGCCGAGCTCGTCGGCGCCCAGCTGCCGCGCGGCGGCGGGCGTGATGCGGACCGGCGCGGCGGCGGGCGCCGGCCGCGGTGCCGGGGACGCCGGGGCGACCGGCGCGGGACCGCCGCAGGCCGCCAGCGCGAGGAGGGTGGTGAACCCGGCACCGAACCGGAAAAGGCAACGCATGCCGGAAGTGTGCGTCCGGCCCGCCGCGGGTGCGGGCCGGGCCACCGGGTCGGGTGAGCCCGGAATTGCCAGCCACCGCCCGGAAAACGACGTTTCCCCAGGCCGGGGCCATGGGCCGGGAACACGCCGCGGCACGATTCGGTGATCGCCGGAAAACGCGTTTGCCGAAGATCGGCGCCGGGTATTTTCCCGCGATGGTCCCGAAAAAGGCGGTCGCCGCCGAACGAACCTTCGATCGACGCCTGGTCCTCACCGCCGCTCTCGCGGGCTTGGCCACGAGTGCCTGCGGGGCGGTGCAGCGGGGGCAGGTGCTCGCCGTGCCGGCCCCGGCCGCCGTCGCCGCCGAGCCGCCGCCACCACCGCCGAACCCGCTCGAAAAAGGCCTGCTCGTCGGCTTTTGCGGAGCGCCGGGCGCGAAGGCGCTCGGCCGCATGACCGGTGATCTCGCCGAAGCCGGCCGCGCGCTGCGGCGCCAGATCGGGACGTTCCCGCCGGGACGTCCGGTCACCCCGGTCGTCGAGCTGATCGCCACGACCGTCCACCGCTCGCCGGGCGAGGACGGCATGTTCCGCAGCCGCTGCGACGACTCGACCGTGCGCGAGTACCTCGACGCCGCGCGGGCGCTGAACGGCTTGCTCCTGCTGAACATCCAGCCCGGCCGCGCCGACTTCCTGCCCGAGGTCAAGGCCTACGAGCGCTGGCTGACCGAGCCCGACGTCGGCGTCGCGCTCGACCCCGAGTGGGCGGTCGAACCGGGCGTGATCCCGGGCCGGAAGTTCGGCCGCACGACCGGCGGCGAGCTCGACGAGGTGGCCCGCTACCTCGGCGGCCTGGCCGAGGCGCACCACCTGCCCGCCAAGGTGATGATCTACCACCAGGTGGCGGCGTCCGTGGTGCGCGACGAGCAGCTCCTGCTGCCGCACCAGGGAGTTTCGGTCGTCAAGGTCGTCGATGGCATCGGTTCGGCCGCGGCGAAGAAGGCGACGTGGAAGACGCTGATGAAGACGATCCCCGGCCACGTCCGGCCGGGCTTCAAGCTGTTCTTCGAGGAGGACACCCGCCGCGGCGCGGACCTGATGACCCCGGCGGAAGTGCTGGCGCTGACCCCGACGCCCGCCTACGTCGTCTACGAATAACCCGAGGCGAGAGGCCCGGTGCGGTCCGCCGCACCGGGCTTTTTCCTGCCCGGGGACGACGAAAGCCCGGCGCGGAGGGGGATCCGCGCCGGGCCGTCGCCGGCTTCTCCGTCCGGGGGTCCGGCCGGCCTAGCCGACCGGGACGGGCAGCCCGCCGAGAAGGTCGTTCACCAGGGCGGAGAGGCTGATCAGGACGCGCTGCAGCAGCGCGTTGAGCAGGGCGGAAACCGGGGGCAGCGACTGGCGGGACTCGACCTTGGCGGCGAGGTCGTCGACGCCCTTGCGCGCTTCGGTGGTGTCCTTCTGCGCGGTGGCCGCGCTGTCCTTCGCGGCGGCCTGGATGGTGTACCGCTTGCCCTGGGCCAGATCGGAGAGCAGCGGGTCGAGGGTGCCGAGCGTGGCTTGCGTGCCGGCCACGTCCCCGTTGTCCGCCCGCGAGACGAGCTGGTCGCGCAGGCCCTGGACCTCCGCCGCGGCGCTGGTGGTGCTCGACGATCCGCTGCCACCGGGCCCGCCCGCCGTCGCCACCCCCACCCCCGCCAGTGTCACCGCGGCGGCGGTGACGAACACGGTGAGGGCTCGGGTCAGTGCAGTTTTCATGTCGTACTCCTTGGGGATTGTGCGATGCCGACTGCGATCATGGTGATCGCCGATCGGCGATAACGCGAGTGGATGCCGGGCGTCGGCGGAGTGCGTTGATTTCGCACGGTGTACGGGGTCGCGGGTTCCCGGGAACAAACATCGACATCGCGTGAAGCGGGTATTCGACGGTTTTGAGCGGCGGCTACGTTCGGTGATGTCACCACTCGACCGTGTTTCTCGGTTGCGATGGATGGCTGAATCACGGGGGTTTTCTTTACCGAAGGTACGAGGGGTGTCAGATTCGGGTGACGCCGGACTTTCACCCGATCGTGAGGTTTAAGCGGAGAATTGGTGGGTAATCAAGCGCATTTGCCGGGCGGTGGAAAGGCCACTCTTAAGTAGGGTACGATGCGAAAACACTTCTTGCGCGGCGAGTGACTCGCTAATCTGGGTGGCGGTCGCAGGTCGGTTTTTCCGGCCGTTATGGTGGCCACCTCGGTGCCGAGACCTGACAACTGGGCGCCATTCGGAGAAGGAAACGCAGAACGTCCCGACGCCCGACGGCGCCGGGACGTTCTGCGCGAAGAGGAGGAGGGATCCGCGGTGCGCGGCACCAGGGTGACCCGAGGGCTCGGCAGGAGCCGGGTGTGGGGAGAGGGTGAAGCTCGGGAGCCGGGCGAGGGGAGACCTGGTGTGCGGCAAGGGTGACGGCCGGGTCCTGGTGAGGCCGGGTTGCGGGGCCGGCGGTGCCCCGGCCCCCGTCGGAGGCCAGGGCTGCCGTGCCCTCGGTGCTCGATCGCGCGGCGCTGCCGGATCTCCATCGCGTGGTGCTCAGGCCGCAGCGCAGTCGCTCGGCGGTCGGGTGCCCGGCGCTCAAACGCGCGGCGCTCAACCCACCGCACCGCAATCGCCCGGCGACCAATCGCCCGGCAGCCGAGCACCCGGCGGGGACCGGAACTACAACGCCCCTCAGACGCCGGGCGGGTTCTGCCGCGGCTCGGCCGGCGGGTACGTGTTCGCCGGCGGCTGGTTCGTGCCCGCCGCCGGGTATCCCGCCATCGCTCCCGGCTTCGGGCCGCGGCGGACCAAGCCTGCCAAGCCCAGCAGGCCCACCAGGCCGAACAGGCCCCACAGGCCGTTGTTGTCGTTGTCGTTGTCGTCGCGGGCGTTGTCGTTGTCGTCGGTCTGCTGGTGCCACACTGGCGCCGGCTCCGCCGCCAGTGCCGATGCCGCCACTGCCGATGCCGCCACTGCCGATGCCGGCGTAGCCGCCGTCAGGGCGAATGCCGCCGCCGCCACTGCGGTGCTGAGCAGTTTCTTCATCTCGGCTCTTCCTTCCGTTCGGGACGTGGCACTCGGGTGTACCCCCGATCCTCGCCCTCACTCGCTCCGTCACGGGAACGGGCGAAGAGCCCCGGGTTCTGCGGCACTCACGCGCTTTGTAAGATGGTTCCCGGTTCAATCCGGAGCCGGGCAAGGGCGCGCCGGGTGCGCACGTCCGCCTCCGGCCGTCCTTCCCTTTTCTCCGTGCAGTTGCGCATCCGAGCCGGGAAACACCGTCCACTGCCGTGGACCGGGGGAGGAATGAACACCGAACTCGTCGTCGCGCCGCTCGGTGCGACCTACACGCCACGCCTGATCTGCACCACCGGCGACCGCCTGATTCACCCGGCGGACGGCCGCAACGACCTCGCCAGGATCGTCGTGCGGTGGGCCCGCGCCTGGGTTCCCGAAACCTGGCCCGCCCGCCAGTACTTCGCCGCGCTGGGTATCGGTGACGAAGAAAACCCTTGCTACACCGACGAAGACGTCGTCGGGTGGCACCTGCTGCAGCCTCGGCCGGACTCGCTCGCGTGGCGGGTGCGGTCGGGCGAAATCGACGTCACCACCGCGCTCACGGCCGAAGCCGAGGCCTGGCCCGCCTAGGAAACCCCGTCGAAGAGCCCTGCGCCACCCGGTGCAGGGCTCTTCGGCATGTCCAAAACTCCTTCCACCACAAGCGAAATCCCGGAAGTGGTTGGCAGCAAACAACTAACCCGATCGGGGCACACGCGGCGCGGTCAGCGGCTCGCGGTACCCACACGATGGTGGCACGAAGTGGAAACGCCGCCGCGGCATCAGTACGTTTCCCTCACACGGGACGCCGGAACACACATTCACCGCCGTCCCGTTCTCCGAAATCGTTCACCGAGGAGCAATCCATGCTGAAGAAGATCGGCTTCGTCACGGCCACCGCGGCGGCCGGCGCCTTCCTGGCCGGCGGCATCGCCGCGGCCGACACCCCGGACGGCCACCACCACGGGCACCACGGCCACCACTACGGCGGCTACGACTACACCGGCCAGGTCGGCCTGGTGAACCTGAACAACACCGACGTGCTGCACAACGTCAACGGCACGCTCGGCGTGTGCGACAACAACGTCAACGTCCTCGGCGTCCAGGTGCCGATCCAGGACTCGCTCAACGGCATCGGCGTGCCGATCCTCTCGCCGGGCGCGCACGAGGCCAGCGGCCAGAACCCGGAGAACTGCGCCTCGAGCGGGCTGTCCGACGGCGGCACCAGCCAGGGTCACTGAGTTTCCGTGCCCGGGGCCGTCCGTGCGTGCGGAACGCGGCTCCGGGCACGGGATCCGGCGCGGACGTCGCACCGCGCGCCCGGAACACGGAGCGAGCTGCACACTCCGGTTCCGCGTTCCGGGCACGCTGCGACGCCGGATGAGCGCCGACCCGGGTGGGACCGGCCACGACGCTGGAGAAGTGCGCCGGTCCCACCCGGCATGACCGCACAGTAACGAACTTTTCCGGGCCCGGCGAACCGAAGCCGGGCCCGTTCCCTTCCCCGATCCCCCACCGGACCGTCCGGTGGGTTGCCAGAAGGAGTATTTTCCCGTGATCAAGCAGCTCGGCTTCGTCGCCACCGCCCTCGCCGCCGGGATGGCGGTGCTCGGCGGATCCGCGTCCGCGGCCGATGTCACCGTTGCCGGCCACCCGGTCGACACCACCGACCAGTTCGGCCTCGTCGGCAACGTGCAGAACCTCGACGCCGTGCACAACCTGAACGTCGTCGGCGGCGTCTGCGACGACAACGTCAACGTCCTCGGCGTCCAGGTGCCGGTCCAGGACACCGCCAACGGCATCGGCGTGCCGGTGCTCTCCCCGGGCGAGCACGAGGCCGAGGGCCAGAACCCGAGCAACTGCGCCGCCGGTGAGATCGCCGACGGCGGGACCGCCCAGGGCAACTGACCCCTCCGGTCGAACGGTCCGACCGCCGCGCGGGACGAACCCGCGCGGCGGTCTTCCTATGTCCGGTCCAGCCGGTGCACGGCCACTTCGCGCACGACCAGCAGCACCGCGGCCGCGACCGGCACCGCGACGAACGCGCCGACCACCCCGAGCAGCTCGAACCCGAGCAGCACCGCGACGACCGTGACCAGCGCGGGCACCCGCACGGCCCGGCCGACGATCTTCGGCAGCAGCACGTAGTCCTCCACCAGCCGGTAGCCGACGAAGAAGCCGAGCGTCGCGAGCCCGGCCGGCACCGAAACCGAGAGCGCGACGAGCGTGGTGCCCGCCCCGGCCACCACCGAACCCGCCACCGGCACCAGGTCGAGCACGGCGACCAGCACGGCGAGCACGAGCGGGTAGGGCACGCCGAACGCCGACAGCCAGGCGAACGCCGCCGCGCCCGCGATCAGCGACACCACGACGTTGCCGACGAGGTAGGCGCCCACCTTCCGGAAGACCGCGTCGCCGATGAGAATCACCCGCGGCCGCCGCGACCGCGGGGCCAGCCGGTAGAGCGCCGTGCGGATCCGGGGGAAGTCGGCGACGAAGTAGGTGGCGAGGACCACGACGATCAGGGCGTCGCCGAGCAGCGCCGCGAGCGACTTCGCGACGTCGGACAGCCGGATCGAGCGGACGGCGGTTTCCAGGCCGAAGGTTTCGTTGGCCCAGCCGAGCAGACTGCCGTGGTCGCGCAGCAGCGTCAGGTACCGCGGTGCGCCGTCCCGCAGCTGCGTCGCCTGCTCGGCCAGCGGGACGGCGGCCGCGGCGAGCGCGCCGCCGAGGACGGCCAGCCCGGCGACGACGACCACGGCGGCGGCGACCGGCCGCGGCACCCGGCGCGCGAGGCGGGCGGTCAGCGGTTCGAGCCCCACCGCGAGGAAGAACGCGATGCCGATCAGGAGCAGCACGTCCGAGGCCGCGAGGAGCAGCTCGACGACCGCGACGGTGACGACCACCCCGGCCGCGGCGAGCAGCCCGGTGAAGAACGGCGAGCGGCGGTCGAGCGGCTTTCCCGGGGCGCCCAGCGGCTTTTCCTGCCGGGCCGCCGCGCCTTCGGCCTCGCCGACGGGATGCCCGGCGCGGTACGCCCCTCGGCCGCTCGTTGCGTGCATGAGTCGGCGGCTACCCCCGCGCGGCGCCGGCGAATCCACCCGATCCGGGCACGCGGGCAAGTCCACGCTTCCCGGTGACGACGGCCGCCTGCCGTTGCCGGAACCGTTGGTGTGTCAACAAAATCGCCTATGGGTTTCAAGAGTCTCGTGCCGGTCGCCGCCGTCGCCGCCGCGTTCGCGATGGCCCCGGAAGCGGCGGCCGTCAGCGCGCCGCGGCTGCTGATCAACCAGGACTTCCCCGATCCGGACGTCGTCAAGACCGCGTCCGGCTACTTCGCGTTCGCGACGGGCACGAAGACCACGCGGATCGCACTGGCCACCGCGGCCGCCGCGGACGGGCCGTGGCGCGTCGCCGGTGACGCGCTCGGCGCCGTGCCCGCGTGGGCGAAGCCGGACGGCGGGTTCTGGGCCCCGGACGTCACGCAGCTGGCGGACGGGACATTCGTGTTGTACTTCGCGGCTGCGCAGACGGCGGGCGGCGAGATGTGCCTCGGCGCGGCGACGGCTCGGAAGCCGGAAGGCCCGTACACACCGGCCGGCGGCCGGCCGCTGGTGTGCGAGCCGGGCGACCACGGCGACATCGACCCGCAGACGTTCGTCGACGCGGACGGCTCCCGCTACCTGCTCTACAAGAGCGACGGCGCGGCGACCGGGCCGCCGTCGGCGATCTGGGCGCAGAAGCTGCAGGCCGACGGCCGTACGTTCGCCGGGCCGCGCACCGAGCTGTTGCGGGCCGACCTCACGGCGGAGAAGTCGGTCGTCGAGGCGCCTTCGGTGGTGAAGACGGGCTCCCGGTACCTGTTGTTCTATTCGGCCGACACGTTCGAGAGCACGGGCTACCACACGTGTTACGCCGCCGCGCCGACGCTGGGCGGCGCGTTCGTGAAGGCGGACGGCCGTTTCCTGTCGACGGAGCTCCTCGGCGGCAAGGTGGACGCCCCGGGCGGCGCCGACGTGGTGGACGGCCACATCTTCTTCCACGGCTGGCTGGGCGGCGGCCGCACGGCGCGGGGCCTGTACTCGCTGCCGATCACGTTCCCGGGTGACGTCCCGCAACTGGGGTGACGCTGTCACCCACCCGGGTAACGCTCGGGTTGGGCCGGCCGGGGGAGGGATATCCGGAGCGCGAGGAACGGAGGAAAGTCATGACGGTGTGGTGGGGACTGGCGGGCTTGCTCGGACTGCTGGGCTGCTGCGGCCTGCTCCGAAGCCACCGCCCCAACGGAGCCCCGATCGAGGACGGCCCCCTGGCCCGCTACCCGGTGGCGCGCGAGCCGGCGACACCGAACGCGGACGCGGCCCACACGCCATTGATGACCCCGGCGATCACCCCGGAGATGCTCGGGCGACCGGCGTTGCCTCAGGCGCCGGAGGCGGGGGTGGTGCCGGAGCCGGGGTTGGTGCCGGAGTCGGGGAGGATGGCGGGGGAGATCCCGGCGCCGCGGCCGCAAAGCGGGGCGGAGGGGATCGGAGTGCCGTCGGGGGCGCCGGGTGTGCGGGGGCCGGTGGCGCCGGCTGGGTTGCCGCAGCCGGTGGAGGTTCCGGCGCCGGCTGGCCGGGTGCCCGCCGTACCGCAAGGGGCGCCGCGGCCGGCCGACGGTTCGAGCGCGCGGCAGCCGACCTCCGCCGGCCCGCGACCAGAGCCGCGGCACGCTCTCCGGCCGGTGGAGGTCGCGGGGCCGAGGTCGAACGTACCCGAAGTTCCGCAGATGCGGCCGGATCCGGAGACCAAGCCGGTTCCTGAGGCCGGCCCGCCGGAAACCCAGCCGGAACGCCGGCCGGAACCCAAAGCGGAACGTGAGCCGGAACCCGAGCCGCCGACCGCCCGTGCTTCCTCGCCGCTCCGCTCTCCCGCCGGTCTGCTCGGCAAGGTCAAGCGGCTACTCCGGCGCCGCTGACCGTCACCCCAGTGGTGCGCTGTCCTTCGCCACTCCGGCTAGCAGGTCTCCGTGCTCGTCGATGCGGTCCAGTACGTCGTCCGCCGTGAAGGTCAGGTGCGTGACGTGGCCGCACGCGCGGACTTCGTCCCACGTCACCGGGGTCGAGGCCGTCGGGTGGTCGCGGCCGCGCAACGAATACGGGGCCACCGTTGTCTTCGCCGGGTTGTTCTGGCTCCAGTCGATGAACACGCGGCCCGTTCGGTGGGCCTTCGCCATCACCGCCGTCACCGAATCCGGTGTCTCGGCGGCCAGGCGCTGGGCCACCCGCTTGGCGTACGCCGACGGCGCCGCCGGGTCGTCCGTGCGGATTCCGCAGTAGAGCTGCATTCCCTTCGAGCCCGACGTCTTCGCGTACGGTGTCAGCCCGTCGTCGACCAGGACGTCGTGGAGGCGCTCGGCCACCCGGCAGCAGTCGACGATCGTCGTGCCGGGGCCCGGGTCCAGGTCGAACACCAGGCGGTCCGGGGGCCGCCGGGTGCCCGACTCCACCGTCCATTGTGGAACGTGCAGCTCCAGTGCCGCCATGTTCGCCGCCCACACCAGGCCCGGGAGGTCGTCCAGGAGCGGGTAGTCGATCGTGCCGCCGGTGCCGGCCAGGCGCACCGTGCGCAGCCAGTCCGGGGCGCCGTTCGGGACGTTCTTCTCGAACCACTTCTGGCCCTCGACCCCGTTGGGGTAGCGGATGAACGTCACCGGCCGGCCGGCGAGGTGCGGCAGCAGCACCTCCGCCACGCGCGAGTAGTAGTTGATCACCTCGCCCTTGGTGAACCCGTCCGCCGGGTACAGTACCTTGTCCAAATTGGACAACGTCAGCCGCCGGTTGCCCGCCTGGACCGTGATCCGCTGCGGCTCCGCCAAAGGCGGCGGTGCAGGCGCAGGCGCGGCAGGCTCGTGCGGCACCGCGCGCGGGGCCAGCACCTCCGCCGGGTCCTTGTCGTGACGCAGCCCGCGCCACGCCGTGTGGCGGACGCGCCCGGCACGCGTGAACTGGCGGTAGACGATCTCGCCCACCAGTCGCGGCTCCACCCAGCGGGCGCGGACCGTGTCCTCGCGCGGCGGCGTCGTCACGAACGGGTGGGTGCGCCGCTCGATCGCCTGCAGCTGTTCCTGCAGTTCGGTGCGGCCGGCCTGGCTGAAGCCGGTGCCGACGTCGCCGATGTAGACGAGGCCGCCGGTGGCGGGGTCGTGCGCGCCGAGCAGCAGCCCGCCGAGCGTGCCGGTGAAGCTGCGCTGGCCGGGCCGCCAGCCGCAGACGATCACCTCCTGCGTCCGGACCAGCGGGTGCTTGAGCCACGAGTCCGGCCGCTGCCCGGGGGAGTAGCCCGACGAACGCAGCTTCGCGACGACGCCTTCGTAGCCGGCGGACGCGGCGTGGGCCAGGAAGTCCGCGGGCGTGCGGCGGTCGGCGGCGAGCTCCTCGAACGTGACCGCGCGGACCACCGAAACGCGGTAGGGATCGGGCATCGGCAGCTCGGCCAGCAGGCGGCGGCGCTCGTCGTACGGCGTGGCCAGCAGGCTCCGGTCCCCGAGCTGCAGCAGGTCGAAGGCCAGGAACCGGACCGGGACGTCCCGGAACTCCAGTCCCTTCGGCCCGCTCTGGTGCCGGACGTAGCGGCCGCGGCGTTCCTGCATCCGCTCGAAGTCGATCCGGCCGTCGTCGCCGTAGACGACGATCTCGCCGTCGAGGTAGGCGGCGCGGCCGTCGAGCGCGGGGGTGAGCACGCCGGCGAGGTCGGCGAACTCCGCCGTGAAGTCGATGTTGTTGCGGCTGGTGAGCACCGTCGTGCCGTCCGGGGCGATCCGCATGGCCGCCCGGTAGCCGTCCAGCTTGTACTCGTACGCCCACTCCGGGCCGCTGCGCAGCCGGCCGCCGTCGGCCTTGGCGAGCATCGGCTCGAGCCAGGCCGGGACGCGCGCCGCGTCGGGTGCCGCCATCTCGGACCTCCGTCACCTTCCGTGCCCAAGGTAACCCGTTCGGCCTAGATTTGCCCGGTTTCTGCAGGTGAAAGCGACCGGAACGCCTGTTCGTGCGGTCGTTCAGGGCAGGAAGTCGTCGACCGCCCGGCGCAGCGTGGTGCGCACCTTCCCGGGTTCGTCGAGTTCGCCGCCGTGCAGGGCACCGTCGCGCAGCAGGACGAGCACCCGCGCCGCGTGGTCCGGCTCGGGGTGGCCGAGCGCCGCCGCCTGCTCGCGCAGGACCTCGAAGAACCACTTCCGGTGGTCGTCGATCACCTGGCGCACGCGGTTGTCCGGGTCGGGGTACTCGGCGGCGGCGTTGAGGAACTGGCAGCCGCGGAAGTCGTCGCCGCACGTCGCGTTGCCGACCACGGCCATCGTGTCCGCCAGCGCGTCGCGCGGCGGCTTGCCCGCGCGCGCCTCGGCGACGGCCTCGCGGATCTGACGGCTCGTCTCGGCGAGGTAGGCGGCGACCAGGTCATCCTTCGTGGGGTAGTGCCGGTAGAAGGTCGCCCGGGTCACCGCGGCTTCGGAAACCAGGCGTTCGACGCCGACGGCGTGGATGCCCTCGGCGTAGAAGAGGCGGGCGGCGGTCGCGAGCAGCCGGTCTTTCGGGTGCGGCTCGGCAGTCCTCATCCCCGCAGCTTAGAGAAAGACCGATCGTTCTGCCAGGTCTGCTTCATCACATTGCCACGGCGGCTCCGGCGCGCCACAGTGGCTAACAGAAAGACCGATCGTTCTCCCTGAAGGAGTCAGCCATGAGCAAGCCCACCATCGTCCTGGTCCACGGCGCGTTCGCCGACTCGTCGAGCTGGACCGGCGTCGTCGCGAAGCTGCAGGAGCAGGGCTATCCGGTCCAGGCGGTGGCCAACCCGCTGCGCGGCGTCGAGTCCGACGCGGCCTACGTCGCCGACGTCGTCAACAGCGTCTCCGGCCCGGTGGTCCTGGCCGGGCACTCCTACGGCGGCGCGCTGATCAGCCGCGCGGCCACCGACGCACCGAACGTCCGCGCGCTGGTCTACATCGCCGCGTTCCAGCCGGACACGGGCGAAAGCGTGTTCGAGCTCTCCGGCCGCTACCCGGGCGCCAAGCTCGGCCCGGAGACCACGAACGTCCTGGAGCACGACGGCCGGCCCGAGCTGTCGATCAAGCCGGCGGACTTCGCCGAGGTCTTCGCCGCCGACGTCCCGGCGGTCACCGCCGCGGTCCTGGCGGTGACCCAGCGGCCGGTCGCGCAGCAGGCGCTCGCCGCGCCGTTCGAGGGCACCCCGGCGTGGACCAAGCTCCCCTCGTGGACGCTGATCGCCAACCAGGACAACGCGATCCCGGCCGCCGCGCAGGAGTTCATGGCCGAGCGCGCGTCCTCGACGGTCCGGCGGATCGACGCCTCGCACGCGGTCGCGGTGTCCCAGCCCGAGGTGGTCGCCGAGGTCATCCTGGCCGCGGCGGCGAGCGTCGAGTGAGCCGGAGCCCGGCCGTCCGTGGTTCGCTGGGACCATGACGAAGGCGGAGCGGTGGCGTCGGTACTGGGACCGCAAGTCCACGGCCTACGACGCCGAGATGGGCGTCTGGGACCGCCGGCTCTTCGGCGACTCGCGGGAGTGGGCGTGCGGCCGGGCCGAGGGCGAGGTGCTGGAGGTCGCGGCCGGGACCGGGCTGAACCTCCCGCACTACCCCGCGGACGTGACGCTCACCGGCCTCGACCTCAGCGAGGGGATGCTCGCCATCGCCCGTGACCGGGCCCGGCAGCTCGGCCGCCCGGTGACGCTGCAGCTCGGCGACGCCCACCAGCTGCCTTTCGCCGATGGCTCCTTCGACACCGTGGTCTGCACGTTCGGGCTCTGCGCCATCCCCGACCCGGCCGCCGCCGTCGGGGAGATGGTGCGGGTGCTGCGCCCGGGCGGGCGGCTGGTCCTGGTCGACCACGTCGCGTCGTCGTCGCGGGTGGTGCGGGGCGTGCAGTGGCTGCTCGAACTGGCGAGCGTCCCGCTGGCCGGTGAGCACTTCCGGCGGCGGCCGCTGCGGCTCGTCGAGGCGCTCGGGCTGCCGGTGGAGCGGCGGGAGCGGTTCAAGCTCGGGCTGGTCGAACGGCTGGTCGCCCGCAAGGTCAGCTGATCAGCACGCTCTCGTCGAGCCCGGCCAGCAGCGTGGCGGCGTCGTCGTAGACCGCGACGGCGCCGGCTTCGGTCAGCTCCGCAGCGCTGACGCCGCCGGAGCGCACCGAGACCGTGCGCACGCCGGCCTTGGTGGCGGCGTGGACGTCCCAGACCGCGTCGCCGACGAAGATCGTCTCCGCCGGTTCGGTGCCGGCCTTCTCGAGCGCGGCGAACACCGGCTCCGGATCGGGTTTCGTCGCTTCGACGTCGTCGCCGGAGACGATGCCGGTGACCACGTCGTCGACGTCGAGGACCTTGCGCAGCGCGTCGAGCTCGTCCGGTCCCGCCGACGTCGCCAGCACCACGCGCACCCCGCGCCCGGCCAGCTCGCGGACGAGGTCGGGGGCGCGGTCGAACGGCCGCAGCAGGTCGGCCGTCTCCAGGTAGAAGCGGCTGTGCAGGTCCTTCGCCCGGTCGCCGATGCGGTCGGCGTCCTCGTCGCCCAGCAGGGTGCGCAGCAGCTTGCCGGACCCCTTGCCGATCGCGCGGTGCACGCGCCAGGAGTCGACCGGCCGGTCGAGCGCGTGGAACGCCCGGTGCCAGGCGTGGACGTGGAGGTAGTTGGAGTCGACGAGCGTGCCGTCGACGTCGAACAGGACCGCGGTGGCGATGGCCGGCTCCTCGCGTCGGTGTGCTGGGGGACGATCCGGATACCCCGGCCCGGCGGCGGGTACACATGACCGGCCCGGGAGCACCGGGAACCCTCAGTGGCGGCCGAACCGGTCGAGCCACTGCTCGATGACGGCGGCCGCGATGGTGGCGTCCTGGCGCAGGATCCGGACCAGCTCGAGGCCGCGCAGCAGGGCCGGCAGGGATTCGAACTCGACGCGCGCGACGGCACTCTGCCGCCATGGTCACCGACGCCGCGAGATCGCGGCCGCGGTGGCGGCGGCCAACGCCGGGGTACGACCTCAAGCTGTACGCCGAGCAGGGGCAGGACGTGCAGCCGGAGGTGTGGGACCCGATCCGGGACTTCCGGATGATGAAGGAGAACACCGACAACTTCTTCAGCCTGTGGCGTTCGGGTTGTCCGGCGACGGCGATGTGGGTGCACCGGCTGGGTGCGGAGCGGGCCAAGCGGATGCTGCTGACCGGCGACACCATCACCGGCACGCAGGCCAAGGAGTGACATCGCCGCCCGCTGACAACAGCTCGACCGGCGCCGCGGCTGATCGTTATGCTCGGAGAACCGATCGAACGAACAGCCGACGGACGAAGGTCGAGATGCGGGAGCCGGGAGACGACCGGCGGCGGCGGATCCTCGCCGTCGTGGAGGCGCGGGGCCAGGCGCGCGTCACCGAGCTCGCCGCGGAGCTGGCCGTCTCCGTCATCACCGTGCGCCGGGACGTCGAAGAGCTGGCCAGGGCCGGCCGGCTGCGGCGGGGCCACGGGGTCGTCCGCTCGCTCGTCCCGCGGCGGCCGGAACCGGTGGCCACGCCGCCCGACGGCGGGCCGGTCGTGCTCGTCGTGCCCGAACGCCACGCCTACCTCACCGAGGTCCTGCACGGCGCCCGCGCCGCGCTGGAGGCGGCACGTCCGGGTCGTGCTGCACCCGGCGCCGCAGGTGCCCGGCGCCGAACGGACGATCGTCGAGCGGCTGCTCGCCGACGACGCCCGGGGCGTGCTCATCGCGCCGCGCTGGCGCACCGTCGGCACCGAGGACGCCGACGACGGCTGGCTGGCCGCCGCCGACGTGCCCGTCGTCCTGATGGAACGGCGGCCGCGGCCCGGAAGTGCCCTGCACGCCAGGGATTCCGTCTGCACCGACCACTGGTACGGCGTCCACCTCGCCGTGACGCACCTGCTCGCCCTCGGGCACCGGCGGATCGTGCTGGCCGCGCGCGACGACAGCCCGACCGCGCGGGCGCTGCGCGCGGCGTTCGGCGACATCTGCGCCGGACGGCCGGACATCGAGGACTGGACCGTGGTGCTCAGCGCGCCGGGCGCCGGCCAGCAGCCCGTGGCCGACCTCGAGCCGCTCGCCGGCGTGCTGCGCGCGCACGCCGCGACCGGCGTGATCATGCACGGTGACGTCGACGCGCTCATGCTCGTCCAGCAGCTCGCGGACGCGGGGATCACCGTGCCCGGCGACTGTTCGGTGGTGGCCTACGACGACGTCGTCGCGGCGCTGGGCAGCACGCCGCTGACCGCGATCGCGCCCCCGAAGGCCGAGGTGGGCAGGCTGGCCGCGGAACTGGTGCTGGAGCGGCTGAACGGCCCCGCCGGCCGGCCGTCGCGGCGGATCACGGTGCTGCCGGAACTGAAGGTGCGCGGCTCCTCCCGGCCCCTGATCGATTGACCGAGTTGACCGGGCCTATTGACCGGAATTCGTTCAGGCGCCCAAACTGCGGGGAGCCCGCGACCCGCAGGAGGCATCGATGCCTGTCCGCCCCAGCCGCCGGACCGTGCTCGCCGCGGGCCTCGCCTGGCCCCTCACCGCCGCCTGTTCGGGCCCCGGCGCAGAAGCCCCGCGCGGTGCCACCCGGATCACGTTCTGGTCCGCGCTGCGGGGCAGCCAGCAGGTCGTCGACGCGTTCAACCGCACGCAGAACCGGATCCACGTCGTGTTCCAGCAGATCCCGTCCGGCGACCAGGGCGGGTACGCGAAGCTGAGCAACGCGGTCCGCGCGGGCAACGCCCCGGACGTCGCCACCATCGAATACCCGCAGGTGCCCGGGTTCGCCATCGACGGCGTCGCGCGGGACATCACCGACCTCGTCTCCGATCGCCTGCGCGCCAAGCTCCTCCCGCAGGCACTGCGCCTGACGACGTTCGCCGGGCGGGTGTTCACCGTGCCGCTCGACGTCGAGCCGATGGTGCTGCACTACCGCACGGATCTGTTCACCCAGCACGGATCCGGGCCGCCGCGGACGTGGGAGGAGTTCACCGCGGTGGCCCGCAAGGTCCGCGACGACCGCCGCCGCCTGGTCGCCTTCGCGACCGACGGCGCCACCCAGTTCGCTGCGGTCTCGTGGCAGGCGGGCGCGCAGTGGTTCGACACCGACGGCGGCGCCTGGAACGTTTCCCTCGCCGACGCCGCCACCCGCCGCGTGGCCGGGTACTGGCAGGACCTGATCGACGACGGCCTGGTGTTCGCGAACGGCGTCCAGGGCAGGCAGGGCGACGCGCAGATCGGGCAGGGACTCGTGCTCGCCCGGCTCAGCGGCGCCTGGGACGCCGGCGCGCAGATGAAGGCCCGGCCCGCCCAGAAGGGCAAGTGGGCGATCGCGCCGCTGCCGCAGTGGGATCCCGCGCACCCGGCGGTCGGGACGCACGGCGGTTCGACGTTCGCCGTCACCCGCGACAGCGCCCACCCGGAAGCCGCGATGGAGTTCATCGAATGGCAGGTGTCGCACCCCGACGCGTTGCGGGCGCGGCTGTCCAGCGGCACCAGCAGCCAGTACCCGGCCGCGCCCGACCTGGTCGAGGTCGGGCGGAAGGCGTTCGACCGCCGCTACTACGGCGGCCAGGACATCTACCGGCTGTTCGAGACCGAGGCCGCGAAGATCCGCGACGGCTGGACGTGGGGCCCGCGGATGAGCGCGACCCACCGGGTGCTGCAGGACGGCTTCGCCCGGGCGAGCGCCGGCGAGGGCAGCCTCCTGGACGCCGTCCGCGACGCCCAGCGCGCCACCATGCCGGACCTGATCGCCCTGGGGCTGGCGACGACCGAGCACAGCAGCTAGGGGAGAGAGGCCGATGACGACGACACTCGCGCGTCCGGAAAGCGCTTCCACAAGGCCGGCACCCCGTGTCCGGCGGAGACATCGGCAGGGCACCGCCGCCGCCGTGCTGATGGCCCCGTTCTTCGCGCTGCTGGTGGTGGTTTTCCTCGTGCCGGCCGGGACGGCGCTGTGGCTGAGTTTCTTCGGCGCCGACGAACCGGGCCTGGGGTTCGGTCCGGAGCACACGATCTTCGCCGGGTTCCGCAGCTACGCCGCCGTCCTCGCCGATCCGACGTTCCGCAATGGGCTCGGGGTCGTCGCGCTGTACTGCCTGCTGTACCTGCCGCTGCTGGTCGTCTGCTCCCTCGGCCTGGCGCTGCTGCTCGACTCGGGGCTCGCGCGGCTGCGCGGCTCGGCGCGGCTCGCGCTGTTCCTGCCGCACGCGGTGCCCGGCATCATCGCCGCGCTCATCTGGCTCTACCTCTACATCCCCGGCCTGTCCCCGGTGGTCGACCTGTTCGGCAAGGCCGGGATCACGGTGGACTTCCTCGGCGTCCACACCGTGATCCCGTCGATGGTGAACATCGCGCTGTGGAGCAACCTCGGCTACAACGTCGTCGTGTTCTACGCCGCCCTGCAGGCCGTGCCGCGCGAAGTGATCGAAGCGGCGGTGGTCGACGGCGCCGGCGGCGTCCGGACCGCGCTGTCGATCAAGACACCGCTGATCCGCGCGTCGATCGTGATGGTCGTGCTGTTCACGCTGATCTGGTCGCTGCAGCTGTTCACCGAGCCGATGCTGCTGTCGCAGGCCACGCCGATGATCACCGCGCGGTTCTCGCCGAGCATGTACATCTACGACGCCGCGTTCACCCGCAACAACTACGGGCTCGCCGCGGCCGCGTCGGTGATCCTGCTCGCGTGCACGGTCGCGCTGTCCTACGGCGTCACGCGCTGGACCACCCGCACCCGGGAGGACGTCCGGTGAACCCGCCCAAGATCCTCGGCCGCGCGGCCGTCAACACAGTCGTGGCGATCTCCGTGCTGTACACGCTGGTCCCGGCGCTGTGGCTGGTGCTCGCCGCGATGAAGGACTCCGACGCCCTGTTCGGCAGCGACCTCCTGTCCCTGCACGGGTTCTCGCCGCTGAAGAATTTCCAAGACCTGTTCGCCATGGACAAGGGCATCTACGGCCGCTGGTACCTCAACAGCCTGTTCTACGCCGTCGGCGGGGCCGCGGTCAGCGCGCTGGTGAGCATCGCCTGCGGCTACGCCTTCGACAAGTACGCCTTCCGGCACAAGGAAAAGCTGTTCGGGCTGGTGCTTGCCGCCGTGATGGTGCCGCAGACGGTGCTCGCGCTTCCGCTGTACCTGCTGGCGTCGGGAACCGGCGTCGTCGACACCGTGTGGGCGGTGTTCGTCCCGGTGCTGTTCAACCCGTTCGGCGTCTACCTGGGCCGGGTGTTCAGCCAGGGTTACGTGCCCGGCGAGGTCCTGGAGGCGGCGCGGATCGACGGGGCGGGGGAGCTGGCGACCTACTTCCGGGTCTCGCTGCGGATGCTCGGCCCCGGCGTCGTCACCGTGTTCCTGTTTCAGCTCACGGCCATCTGGAACAACTTCTTCCTGCCCATGGTCATGCTGTCGACCCAGAAGCTGTACCCGGTCAGCCTCGGCCTCTACAGCTGGAACAGCGCGGCCACGACGTCGCCCGAGTACTACCCGGTGGTGATCACGGGCGCGCTGCTGGCCGTCCTGCCGCTGGTGCTGGCGTTCGCGCTGCTGCAACGGTTCTGGCGCTCGGGGCTGACGGCGGGGGCGGTCAAGTGAGCCGTCCGGTCGCCGCGCTCGCGATGGCTCCCCGTGCCGCGGCGGCGGTGCTCGACGACGGCGCGATGACGGCGCTGCGCGGGCTCTGCGACCTCGCCGACGGCGTGCTCGACGACTTCACGAGTCCCGCCGCCCGCGCCGTCCTGCCGGACGTCGAACTGCTGGTCACCGGCTGGGGCTGCCCGCCGCTGGACGCCGCCGTGCTCGCCGGCGCGCCGCGGCTGCGGGCGGTCGTGCACACCGCCGGCTCGGTCCGCGGGCACGTCACCGAAGCGTGCTGGGACCGCGGGATCGCCGTCACGTCCGCCGCGGCGGCGAACGCTGTGCCGGTGGCCGAGTACACCGTGGCGATGATCCTGTTGTCCGGCAAGCGGGTGCTGGAACGCGCCCGTGACCACCGGGCGGCCCGCCGCGCCGGCGACAGCCTGGGCGTGTCGCCGCACCTGGGCAACTACGGCCGGACCGTCGGCATCCTGTCGGCGTCGATGATCGGACGGCGGGTTCTCGGCCTGCTGCGCCCGCACGACTTCCGCCTCCTCGTGCACGACCCCCACCTGACCGCGGCGGAGGCGGCGCAGCTGGGCGCGGAACCGGTGAGCCTGGCCGAGCTGTTCGCCCGCGGCGACGTCGTCAGCGTGCACACGCCGTTGCTGCCCGAGACCCGGGGGCTGGTCGGACGGGAGCTGATCGCCTCGATGCGTCCGGACGCCGTGCTGATCAACACCGCGCGCGGGGCGGTGCTCGACCAGGACGCGCTGGCGGAGGCGACCGGGGCCGGCCGGATCCGGGCGATCCTCGACGTCACCGACCCGGAGGTGCTTCCGCCGGGGCATCCCCTGTGGACGGACGGCAACGTGCTGATCACCCCGCACCTGGCCGGCTCGCAGGGCAACGAGCTGCGGCGGCTGGCGGAACTGGCCGTCGCGGAGGTCACCCGCTGGGCGGGCGGGCAGGCGTTCGCCCACCCCGTCCGCCGGGAGCGCCTGGGGATGATCGCGTGAAGCTGCCCGGAGACGACCACGCCCTCAGCCCGCACACCGGGTACACCCGCGACCACTGGATCGCCGTGGCGGACGGCCTGCTGGCGGCGGCGTGGCGGTGGGCGACGCCGGGTGGCGCCCGGCTCGACCTGCCGGGCCCGCCGTCGGGCAGCGGCGTCCGCTCGGACGGCCTGGAAGGCTTCGCCCGGACGTTCCTCGCCGCCGCGTTCCGGGTCGCCGGCGAAGCGGGCAAGGACCCGCACGGGTGGCTCGAGCGGTACGCCGGGGGCCTCGACGCGGGCACGCGCACCCCGGGGCGGGACGACGCGGAGTCGTGGCCGCTGATCGGCGACCACCCCGTCGCCGGCCAGCCGATGGTCGAATCCGCGTCGGTCGCGCTCGGCCTGCGGCTGACCCGGCCGTGGCTGTGGGACCACCTCGCGCCCGCGGTGCAGGACCGGGTCGAGGCGTGGCTGCGCGGCGCGCTGCGGCACGTCCCGGCGCCGAACAACTGGTACCTGTTCCCCTTCACCGTCGCCGGGTTCCTCGCCTCGGTGGGGCGCGCCGACGCCGAGACGGCGCAAGCCCGCGACCGGGCGCTGGAGCTCCTGGACGGCTGGTACCGCGGCGACGGGTGGTACGGCGACGGCGACGGCCGCGCCTTCGACCACTACAACGGCTGGGCGCTGCACCTGTACCCGGTCCTGGACGCCCACCTCGCGGGCGGCCCGGCGCCCTTCGGCCCGCGGCTGCGGGAGCACCTGGCAAGCTTCGGGCTGTGGTTCGGCGGCGACGGCGCACCGCTCCACTTCGGACGGTCGCTGACCTACCGCTTCGCGGCCGCCTCGGCGGTCGGCCTCGGCGCGGTCACCGGCGACACCCCGCTGCGGCCGGGCGTGTCACGCCGGCTGCTCAGCGGGGCCCTGCGCTACTTCCTCGACCGCGGCGCCGTCGACGAACACGGGCTGCTGAGCCTCGGCTGGCACGGGCCGCACGCGCCGACGGTGCAGCACTACTCCGGACCGGGCTCGCCCTACTGGGCGTCGAAGGCGTTCGTGTGCCTGCTCGCGCCCCCGGAACATCCACTGTGGACGTCCACGGAGGAGCCCGCGCCGAGCGAAACCGCCGACACGGTGCTCGCCCTGCCGGCCCCGGGCCTGCTGCTGCAGGCGACCCGCGACGACGGCGTCGTCCGGCTGCACAACCACGGCAGCGACGGCGTCCGGCCGCACGAAGCCGAGGCGGCGGCCGGGGACCACCCGCACTACGGCCGGTTCGCCTACTCCACCCGGACCGGGCCGACCGCGCGCGACAACCCGGCCGACAACCACTTCGCGGTCGTCGTCTCCGGTGCCCGCAGTGTCCGGCGCCGGATCCACCCGCTCGGCGCGGGCCAGGCCGACGGCTGGGGCTGGGCGGCGTCCTGGCACCGCCCGGTGTTCGGGTCCGGCCCGGCGACGGTGCCCGGGCTGCGCGTCGAGAGCGTGACCGTGGTGCGCGGGCGGGACGAGTTGCGGGTGCACCGCGTGCTGGGCGCCCCGCCCGGCGCGAGCGTCGAAGAGACGGGCTGGGCGACCGCGCCCGGCGAGTCCGTGCTCCGGCCCCTCGCCGGCTGGACGGGCCGGGCCGAGGTACGCGCGCCGCACGGCACGGCGTTCGTGCCGTGGGTGTCGCTCTCGCGGCTGACCGGGGACGTCGACGGCACCGCGGTCTTCGTCGCGCTGGCCGCGCTGGGCGGCGAGGCGGGCGACTCGGTCGCGTCGGTCGTCGAAGAGGGGGTCGACGTCGGCTGGCCGGACGGGTTCGCGGTGCGGATCCGGTTCGGGCCGCTGCGGGTGGACGGCGGGCCTTGACGGGCGCGCAGTCCGGCTGCATACTCCCGTAACCTCCCGTTAATCGATTAACGGAAGCCAGGGAAAGGAGGGCGCCGCGATGGTCCGGGTCCGGATGTCCGACGTGGCTGCCCGTGCGGGGGTTTCCACGGCGACCGTGTCGATGGTGCTCAGCGGGCGGGACGAGGCACGCGTGTCGCCGGAGACGCAGCGGCGGGTGCGGGAGGCCGCCGCCGCGGTCGGGTACAAGCCGAACTCGGTGGCGCGGAGCCTGCGGACGCAGCGGACGCGCATGGTCGGCCTGATCTCGGACACGATCGCCAGCACGCCGTTCGCCGGGCGGATGCTGGCCGGGGCCAACGACGTCGCCCGGGAGCAGGGGCACCTGGTCGTCCTCGTCGACACCGAACAGGACCCCGCGGCCGAGCGCCAGGCGCTGAACGCGCTGAGCGGCCAGCAGGTCGACGCCATGATCTACGCCAGCATGCACCACCGCGTCGTCGAGGTGCCGGACGGCCTGCCCGAGGACGCCGTCCTGCTCGACTGCGCCCCGGCGCGCGGGGGCCGGGCCGCGGTCGTCCCGGACGAGCGGGCCGGCGGGGTGGCCGCGGTGCGGGAGCTGGTGGCCGCCGGGCACCGCCGGATCGCCTTCCTGGACGCCGAAGAACGGTTCGGGCTCGTCGCCTCGCCGCTGCGGTACGACGGGTACCGGCAGGTGCTGGCGGAGGCCGGGATCGAGCCGGATCCCGCGCTGCACGCCCGTGCCGAACCGGTGGCAGGCGGGGGCCGGGCGGCCGCCGGGCGGCTGCTGGACCTGCCGGCGGAAACCCGCCCCACCGCGATGTTCTGCTTCAACGACCGCATGGCGATGGGCGCCTACGCGGCCGCGCACCACCGGGGCCTCTCGGTGCCCGGCGAGCTGTCCGTGGTCGGCTACGACGACCAGCAGCTGGTCGCGGCCGAACTCGATCCGCCGTTGACCACGATCGCGCTCCCGCACTACGAAATGGGCCGCTGGGCGATGGAGGTCGCGCTCGGCCTGCGGCAGGCCGACCCGGCGGAACCGCACCGCATGCCGTGCCCGGTCATCCGCCGGGCTTCGGTGGGCCCGCCGCCTGCCTCGCCCGAGGACTGACCGGCGGCGGACCGCACTTCGCACTGCATCCCACATGGCAGTTGGCGCTGCCATCCGGCACGGAGGCGACGGTGAGGTCGCGCTCCGCTACAGAGAAAGAGATTCCACGGTGAAACGCAAATCCCTCTCCGTCATGGTAGCGGTCCTGCTCGCGCTCGGCGGCTGCGCCCGCGCGAGCCAGGAGTCGTCCGGCGCGCCCGGTGAGATCACCATGTGGACGCACTCGGCGGGCAACCCCGGCGAGCTGGCGGTCTACCAGCGGATCATCGCCGACTTCAACGCTTCCCAGACCCAGTACAAGATCGTCGAACAGAACTTCCCGCAGGGCTCGTACAACGACGCGGTCACCGCGGCGGCCGCGTCGCGGAAGCTGCCCTGCCTGCTGGACATGGACGGCCCGGTGATGCCGAACTGGGCCTGGGCCGGCTACCTGCAGCCGCTGGGCCTGCCGGACGACCTGATCAAGACGCTGCTGCCCACGACCGTCGGCCGCTACAAGGACACCGTCTACTCGGCGGGCTACTGGGACGCCGCGCTGTCGATCTTCGCGCGGAAGTCGGTGCTGGACAAGAACCAGATCCGGATCCCGGCGATCGAAAAGCCGTGGACGCTGGACGAGTTCGACGCGGCCGTCGCCAAGCTGAAGGCGAACGGCTACGCCACGCCGCTGGACCTGGGCGCCGCCGACAAGGGGGAGTGGTGGTCGTACGCGTACTCGCCGATGCTGCAGAGCAGCGGCGGTGATCTGATCGACCGCGCCACCATGAAGTCCGCAGAAGGCGTGCTGAACGGCCCCGACGCGGTCAAGTTCTTCACCTGGTTCCAGCAGGCGTTCAAGAAAGGCTGGGCCGACAACGCGGGCCCGGTCGGCAACCAGCGGTTCATCGACAACAAGGTCGCCCTCAGCTACACCGGCGTGTGGAACGCCAAGGACGCACTCGAAAGCGTCGGCGACGACCTGCTGATCCTGCCGCCGGTCGACTTCGGCAAGGGCCCGAAGATCGGCGGCGGCTCCTGGCAGTGGGGCATCTCCGCCGGCTGCCCGAACGCCGACGGCGCCCGCGCGTACCTGAAGTTCAGCTTCCAGGACAAGTACCTCACGGCCTTCGCCGACAGCCAGGTCGTCATCCCGAGCACCACGGCCGCCGCGGCGGCGTCGAAGTACTTCGGCGACACCGCTCCGCTGCACCCGTTCGCCGTGCTGTCGCAGAAGTTCGCGCTCGCCCGCCCGGCCACCCCCGGCTACCCGGTGATCTCCTCCACGTTCGAGAAGGCGGCCAAGGACATCATGAGCGGCGCCGACGTGAAGCCGGCGCTGGACACCGCCGTGCGCGCGATCGACACCGACATCAAGTCCCAGAACGGCTACGGCTTCTAGTGGGCCGGCCTGCCGCACTGAAAGAGTCGTTCATGTCGTCCGATGTAGCGAAAGAGTCGTTCACTGCACCGGCCCGGCCGAAAGTCCACCACGAACGGCGGTCCGCGCGCCGGGCCGGCTGGGCCATGGCCGCGCCCGCGGTGCTGTTGCTGCTGGCGTTCCTGATCGTCCCGGTGGTCCTCGGGTTCGTCCTGTCGTTCACCAACGCCCGGCTCGTCTCGCCCGAGCCGACCACCTTCACCGGCCTCGACAACTTCGTCCGGGCCTTCACCGCCGATCCGGCGTTCCTCCGTTCGCTGGTCAACACCTTCTGCTTCGCCGCGGTCGTCGTGCCGGTGCAGGCCGGGTTCGGGCTGCTCCTGGCCGTGCTGGTGAACCGGAAGATCCGGGGCGCGGTGGCGTTCCGGGTCATCTTCTTCATCCCGGTCGTGACCTCGATCGTCGTGGTCTCGATCCTGTGGAAGTTCATGTACCAGCCGGACGGGCTGATCAACTCGTTCATCGACTCGATCACCTTCGGCGCCTGGCAGGGCACCGCGTGGCTGAACGACCCGAGCACGGCGCTGACGGCGATCATCGTGCTGTCGATCTGGCAGGCGGTCGGCTTCCACATGCTGATCTGGCTGTCCGGCCTGCAGACCATCCCGCCGGAGCTGTACGAGGCGGCGCGGATCGACGGCGCGGGCACCTGGCAGCAGTTCCGGAACGTGACGTGGCCGTGCCTGCGCCCGACCCGGGTGTTCGTGCTGATCACGATCACCATCGCCGCGCTCGGGCTGTTCGTCCAGATCGACGTGATGACACAGGGCGGCCCGGTGGACTCGACGTCGACGCTGGTCTACCACGCGGTCCGGATGGGCTACCACCAGCAGCAGATCGGCTACGGCTCGGCCCTGTCGCTGGTGTTCTTCGTGCTGGTGCTGATCGTCGCGCTGGTCCAGCGCTTCCTGACCCGGGAAAAGTCATGACACTCCACAAAGGACACAGTGACGAACGCGTGTTGCGCCGGCGCCGCCGGGTCTGGACCTACCTCGTCCTCGTCGGGCTCGCCGTCTTCTTCCTGTTTCCGCTGGTGTTCATGTTCGTCTCCAGCCTGAAACCCGACGGCCAGATCCTGTCCGACGTCGGCGGCTGGCGGGCGTTCCTGCCGGTCGGGAACATCGGTTTCGACAACTACGCCGCCGTGTTCGACCGGGTGCCGGTCGGGCGGTTCCTGCTCAACTCGGTCCTCGTCACGGTGGTGATCGTCGGTGCCGGGCTGGTGGTGAACTCGATGGCCGGGTTCGCGATCTCCCGGCTGCGCTGGACCGGCCGCGGCGTCGTGCTCAGCGTCATCATCGCCACGTTGATCGTGCCGTTCGAGACGATCGCGGTGCCGATGGTCTACTGGGTCTCGCGGCTGCCGACCCTGCTGTTCCAGAACGGACAGCTGGTGTACGACTTCGGGTGGCTCGACACCTACCAGGTGCAGATCATCCCGTTCATCGCCAACGGGTTCTCGATCTTCCTGTTCACCCAGTACTTCTCGACCATCCCCACCGCGCTCGACGAGGCGGCCCGGATCGACGGCGCCGGCTGGTTCACCATCTACCGCAGGATCGCCGTGCCGCTGTCCGGCCCGGCGTTCGCCACCGTCGCGATCCTGACGTTCCTGCCGGCCTGGAACCAGTACCTCTGGCCCAGCATGGTCGTCCAGGACGAGCAGCTGCGGCCGGTGATGGTCGGCATGCAGTACTTCTTCCAGGACACCACCGCCTGGGGCGAAGTCATGGCCTACACGTCGATGATCACCCTCCCGGTGCTCGTGGTCTTCCTCGCCTTCCAGCGCGCGTTCGTCAGCAGTGTCGCGGCCAGCGGCGTCAAGGAATGACGGCTCTTCGAAAGGAACGCATGTTTTCGCTGCCCGACTCCTGGGTCTGGGACTTCTGGTTCGCCGACGACGGCGACCGCTACCACCTGTTCTTCCTCTACGCCTCACGCGCCCTGCACGACCCCGAAGCCCGGCACTACCGCGCGTCGATCGGCCACGCCGTCTCGGCCGATCTCGGGCACTGGACCCGGATCGAGGACGCGCTGGTCCGCGCGGACACCCCGGCGTTCGACGACCTCGCGACCTGGACCGGCTCGGTCGTGCGGCACCCGGACGGGACGTGGTTCCTCTTCTACACCGGCGCGACGCGCGCGCCGGGCGGCAAGAACGTCCAGCGGATCGGCTACGCCACCTCGCCGGATCTCGTGACGTGGCAGCGGGCTCCGGACAACCCCGTCCTGGCCGCCGACCCCCGCTGGTACGAGACCCTGGACGACGGCTGGCACGACGAGGCGTTCCGTGACCCGTGGGTGTTCGCCGATCCCGGCGGCGACGGCTGGCACATGCTGATCACCGCGCGTGCCGCGACCGGCGAGGCGTTCGAACGCGGCGTCGTCGGCCACGCCGTTTCCGCGGACCTGCGGCACTGGGACCTGCGCCCGCCGCTGACCGCACCCGGCCCGCGCGGGTTCGGGCAGCTGGAGGTCCTGCAGGTCGAGGTGGTGGACGGCCGCCCGGTCCTGCTGTTCTCCTGCCTGGCCGAGCACGCCTCGGCGGATCGTCAAGCCACCGGCACGACCGGCGGAATCTGGGCCGCGCCCGCCGGCGGCCCGCTCGGGCCGTTCGACATCGCGGCCGCCGAACCCGTCACCGACGACCGCCTTTACAGCGGCCGGCTGGTCCGCCGCCGGTCCGACGGCCGCTGGGTGCTGCTCGCCTTCCACCACCGCGGCGAACACGGCTTCGTCGGCGCCATCGGCGATCCCCTGCCGGTGGCGTGGGACGGCAAACGTCTCGCCATTCTCGAATCCTGAATTCCCGGAGGTCCCCATGCGCTCAACGACGAGCCGCCTTCGCCTGCTCTCCGCCGTCGCCCTCGTGGCGGCGACGGCGGTGGCGGGCCCGACCGACGCACCCCCGGCCGCCGCGGCGGCCACGTACCGCGCGCAGTACCACTTCACGGTGCCCGACCACTGGAAGAACGACCCCCAGCGGCCGGTGTACGTCAACGGCAAGTTCTATTACTACTACCTCTACAACGTCGACTACCCGACCACGGTCGGCACGGCCTGGCGGCTGGCGACGACCACCGACAACGTCGCCTTCGCCGACCAGGGGATCGCGGCGCCGAAGAACACCAACGCGAACGCCGACCTGTGGTCCGGGTCCGCGGTCGTGGACACCGCGAACACGGCCGGGTTCGGCGCCGGCGCGGTGGTCCAGCTGGTCACGCAGCAGGACCACCCGGTCAACGGCTCCGGGCCGCAGGCGCAGTTCCTGTGGTACTCGATCGACGGCGGCCGGACGTTCCGGCCGTACGGCGACACCCCGGTGATCCCGAACGGCGGCCGCCGCGACTTCCGGGACCCCAAGGTGATCCGGGATTCCGCACGCGGCCGGTGGGTCGCGGCGATCACCGAAGGCGACCGGATCGGGTTCTTCACCTCACCGGACCTCAAGACGTGGACGCGGCAGTCGGACTTCGCCGGCGGAATGGGCATCCTCGAGTGCCCGGACCTCTTCCCGATCCGCGCCGACGACGGCACCACGCACTGGGTGCTCGGCGTGAGCGCCGGCGGGACACCGGGCACCTACGCGTACTGGACCGGAACCTTCGACGGCGCCGCGTTCACCGCCGACGCCGCACCACAGTGGCTCGACCACGGCTTCGACTGGTACGCCGGAGTCACCTGGGAGGACCCGGCCGCACCGGCGGACCGGCGGTTCGGCCTGGCCTGGATGAACAACTGGGCCTACGCGGACACCACCCCGACCCGGGCCGCGGACGGCTTCAACGGCACCGACTCGATCGTCCGCCAGATCACCCTGAAGCACTACCCGGACGGCTACGCCCTGGCCTCGCAGCCGACCCCGGCGCTGGCTTCCCACGCCAGTTCGGTGACCGATCTCGGCACCATCCAGGTGAACGGCGGCCTGGTGCCGCTGGCCTACCACGGCACGGCCTACCAGCTCGACACCGACGTCAGCTGGACCCAGCTGGACAACATCGGCCTGCAGCTGCGGGTGTCGGCCGACGGGACCCGGCACGCGGACACCGGGATCTACCACGACTACAGCTACCTCAACCGGCGCCAGACCGGTTCGCCCGACACCACCGGCGCGCGCGGGGAGAGCCACGCGCCGTGGGACCCGGCGAAGAAGACCGCCCACCTGCGGATCCTGGTCGACCGGACCACGATCGAGGTGTTCGTCGACGACGGCCGGTACGTGCACTCCAGCGAGGTGTTCGCCGACCCCGCCGACACCGGCATCAACCTCTACACCACCGGCGGCAGCGCCACGTATGCGAACACGACGATCACCGAGTTCCCGGACCTGTCCCAGCGCCCGGCGCACGTCGTCTCCGGGTTCGAAGGCACGTCCTACGACCCCGGCTGGACCACGACCGGCAGCTTCACCGGCACCGGCCCGTCGTTCGAGTACCTGCCCGGCATGGTCGGCAACGCGGTACTGGACACCTTCGCCGGCGGCGGCGACCCGGCCACCGGCACGATCACCTCACCGCCGTTCACGCTCGACCGCAACCACCTGCACTTCCTGCTGGCCGGTGGGAACCACCCCGGCCGGACGTCGATCAACCTGCTGGTGAACGGGCAGGTCGTGCGCACGGCGACCGGCGACGACACGGGCGTGCTCAAGCCGGTGGACTGGGACGTCAGCGGGCTGCAGGGACAAAGCGCCCAGGTCCAGGTGGTCGACCAGGAGACCGGGGCGTGGGGGCACCTGATGGTCGATCAGGTGCTGCTGAGCGACTGAGCCGAGCCGGCCGGCCGGGGGGGGGGTGTCCCTATGTGGTTGTCAAGCCGCGGCGGGAGCGGGTTGGCGGTAGTGGGTGCCGTTGCGGAGCATGGCGTAGAGGACGTCGCAGCGGCGGCGGGCCAGGCAGATCAGCGCAGCGTTGTGTTTCTTGCCCTCGGTGCGTTTTCGGTCGTAGTAGGCCCGGCTGGTCGGGTCCGACAGGGCCGCGAAAGCGGCGAGGAAGAACGCGCGTTTGAGCTGGCGGTTGCCGGTCCGGGCTGGATGTTCACCCTTGATCGATGTGCCGGAGCTGCGGGTGACTGGCGCGATCCCGGCGTAGGCGGCCAGATGCGCCGAGGATGCAAAGTTGGAGGCGTCACCGACCTCGAGGAGGATGCGGGCTGCGGTCCTGACTCCGATGCCGGGCATCGAGGTCAGGACCCCGGCAAGAGGGTGCGCATCAAGTATCCCCTCCACCTGCTCCGCCACCTGTTTCCGCTGCAGGAGAACCGCTTTCAAGCTGTCGGCCAACCGCGGCAAGACCGTGTCGGCCGCGGCGGTGCCCGGGACGGTGACGGTCTGCTCGGCCAGCGCGGCCATGATCGCCTCGACCAGCCGCTCACCCATCCGAGGCGCGTGGACCTTCGCGATCGCGGTCAGTTGGCGGCGGCCGGCCTTGGCGATCCCGGCCGGGCCGCCGCAACGGGACAGGATCTCCAGCACCGCGGGGTGGCTGACCTTGGGGCCGATGGCGTGTTCGAGGGCGGGGTGGATGCCGGTGAGCAGGCCGCGGATGCGGTTGCTGATCCGGGTGGCCTCGCCGGCCAGGTCATCGTCGAACCCGACCAGCACCTCCAACTCGGCCAGGGCTTCGTCACCGACGTCGACGGGCCGGAGGGTGTGGGGCAGGGAGCGGGCGGCGTCGGCGATGACGAACGCGTCCCGGGCGTCGGTCTTGGCCCGACCCGGGTAGAGATCGGCGATGCGGCGCATCGCCAGCCCGGGCAGATAAGCCACCTGGTGCCCGGCGGCGCGGGCGACCGCGACCGGCAACGCCCCGATCGTGGCCGGTTGGTCCACCACGACCAGCAGCGGCCCATGCTGAGCGAGCTTGTCGAACAGGGCCTTCAGTTTCGGTTCGGTGTTGGGCAGCGGCCCGTCATGCAGACGGTTGCCCTCGGGGTCCAGGCCGACCGCGTGATGGGTGTCCTTGCCGACGTCCAGGCCGAGAAACACGCTGAAGCTGCCGCTCATCCACTATGCCGTTTCGTTCGCCGCGACGTGGTCACCGATCAGGCATCGATGGCCGGCACCCACGTTACGACGAGACCTACCAAGCTGGTGGCCGTGTCCCTATCAGCGGTCCCTCGATGCCACCAGACCCGGTGACACCACCCCCCGGATCATGGGTTCGACTGGGGGCGCAAGTCATGCCGGGCCTGGCGACCACAGCTCCTTGATCAGGAACCACGAAAAAGGTAACGGGGGGGGGAGAGAGAGAGAGAGAGAGAGAGAGACAGCCCGTCCTCCCCCGGCCGGCGTTGCCGGGCGCAGCCGGGTGCGGCCGCGGCTCAGAACGTCATGAACGACTCTTTCATGACGTCAGACGTCCTGAAAGAGTCGTTCATGACACCGGCGACCGCCTCAACGCCCCCTGGTCTCGCCGCGGGGGAGGGGAGATCAAGCCGTTGTCATCGCCGCTTCCCGGGCCGTCTCCGCCACGCTCTTCAGGGTCGGCTCGTGCACCAGCCTGCCCAGCTGGGCGTTGAACGCCTCGCTGCCGGACTCGCCCACCACCGTGCGGGTCACCGCCGCCACCATGGCGAGGAACAGCAGGGAATTGCCGCCCAGCTCGTGGAAGTCCGCGTCCGCCGCGATGTGGTCGGGGCTGACGTCGAGCAGTTCCGCCCAGATCGCCGCCACCTGCTCGGTCACCGCGTCGCGGTTCTCCTGGGCGACCGGTCCGCTGCCGGCCGGGAACGGCTCCGGCAGGGCGCGGACGTCGACCTTGCCGTTCACCGTCTGCGGGATGTCCGTGACGAACACCGTGGCCGCCGGGATCAGGTACTTCGGCAGCAGGCCCGCCAGGTGCCGGTGCAGTTCCTCGGTGGTCACCTCGTGCCGCGCCACCACGTACGCGCACAAGGCTTTCTGCTCGCCCGTGCCGCGGGGCACCACCACCGCGCGGGCCACCGCCGGGTGGCCTTCGAGCGTGCGGACGATCTCCGCGGGCTCGATCCGGTGGCCGAGCACCTTGACCTGGTCGTCGGTGCGGGCGAGGAACTCCAGCTCGCCGGTCGGCAGCAGCCGCGCGAGGTCGCCGCTGCGGTAGACGCGGGTGCCGTCGGCCAGCCGGACGAACTTCTGCCGGGTGATGTCCGGGCGGCCGAGGTAGCCGCGGGCCAGCTGCGCGCCGCCGATGCAGACCTCGCCGGTCGTGCCCGCGGGGGCGAACCGGCCGTGGGCGTCGAGCAGGAACACCGTGCTGTTGTCCGTCGGCACCCCGATCGGGACGGAGCCGCGGGTGTCGGTGGCGGCGTCGAACGGGTGCAGGGTCATCACGATCGTCGTCTCGGTCGGACCGTAGGAGTTGACGATCGCGCAGTCCGGGCCGAACACCTCCTGCGCCTCCCGCGCCACCGACGTCGTCAGCAGCTCGCCCATGGTGACGACCTTCCGGAACCCGGTGGGCCGCAGGCCGAGGTGGTTGATCAGGGCGAGGTGCGACGGCGTCAGCGACAGCATGGTGGCGCCCGAGGAGGTGAGCAGCTCGTGCAGCAGCCCGGGGGTGATCTCGCCCGGCCGGACGACGATCGCGCCGCCCGCCATCAGCGGCGGGAGCAGGGTGTTCACCGAGACGTCGAAGGCGATCGAGGCGAGCAGGGGCAGCCGCGTCCGGTGGTCGAGCTCGAACTCGCGCACGGCCCAGGCGACGTAGTGGCGCAGGCAGCCGTGGGTGATCTCGACGCCCTTGGGCTTGCCGGTGGAGCCGGAGGTGTAGATGACGTAGGCCAGCCGGTCGTCGGGGATGGCGGGCTCCGGCACCGCCGGTTCGGCCGCGAAGTCCAGGTCCTCGATGACGAGCTTGACGCAGTCCGGCGGCAGGCAGTCCCGCTCGCGGCTCGGGCGCTCGACCAGGCAGATCGGGGCGCCGGAGTCGGCGAGCAGGCCGGCGATCCGGGCGTCCGGGTTGACCGGGTCCAGCGGCAGGTACGCCGCGCCGGCCCGGAGCACGCCCCAGATCGCCACCACCGCCGCGACCGAACGGTCGCTCAGCAGCCCGACGAGGGTTTCCGGGCCGGCCCCGAGCTCACGCAGGGTCGCGGCGACGACCCCGCTGCGGTGCGCCAGCTCGGCGTAGGTCAGCTTTTCGCCGGGGGCGTCCAGGGCGAGGGCGTCCGGTGTTTCCGCGGCCTGGTGCAGGAACCGGCGCACGATGTCGTCCGATGTGGACGGTTCGACGGCCGTCTCGTTCGCCGCCCGGTACCGGTCCGCGGCGGGGGAGAGCTCCTCGGCGATCCGGTCGAGCAGCGCCTCGATCCGCCCGGCCGTCCGGGCGCCCGCCCACCAGGCCAGCGTGATCTCGGTCCGGCCGCCGACCTCGACGACGTTCAGCTCGGGGGCGCCGCCGGGGCAGGGCCGGGCCAGCGGGTAGAGGCTGTGCGCGGTGAACCCGGGCGTGTGCAGCAGGTCGAGCTCGACCCGGCCGACGTGCGCGAGGACGGCGTCGGAGGGGTAGGCGTCGCGCTCCCGCGAGCGCCGGTCGATGGTGGTCATCGCCTCGGCGACCTGGCTCAGCGGCATGTCCAGCAGGCCGGTGGGCGGGGCCTTGCGCACCGCGGCGCCGTCGGCGAGCTCGCGCAGCAGCCGCTCGTGCACGCTGCCGGCGTCCTCGCCGGCCTCGACCTGCAGGTAGAACCCCGAGGAGAAGTTCGCCGTGCTGCGCACCCCCGGCCGTCGGTGGCGCAGGTCGACCGGGATGTAGAAGAGCGACGGCGCGTCTTCGCGGGTCAGCAGCGTGGCCAGCTTCGCCACCAGTGCCGGGTGGCTGCCCTGGATGCTGCGCCGTCCGGCGACGAACCGGGTGTGGTCGGTCGGCTCGCAGCCGTCGAGCACCGGTGCCTGCGTGTAGCCGGGCGTGACCAGCTCCTCGGCCTCGGGCAGGTCCGCGAAGACGTCCCGGTCGCTGACCGGGTCCGGCGCGCCCAGCGGGAGCTCGCCGCGCAGCACCCGGAACACGTCGAGCGCCCAGGTGAGCGCGCCCTTGGCGTCCATCACGGCGTGGTCGGCCCGGAACGCCACCGAGATCGGGTCGCCCTCGACGAGGACGACTTCGCACCGCGGCTCGCCGGTGATCGGCGCCTGCAGTTCGGGCAGGGCGAGGACGCCGGCGGCACCGAGCCCCCGGCCGTCCACCACGCGGACCCGGGGGGTGACGCCGCTGTCGGCCCAGGTCCGGCCGTCGGGGACGAGCCTGCTGCCCGGGCAGGCCGCGGACGCGACGGCGACGGCCTCCCGCAGCTCCCCGGCGCCGAGGGTGCCGGTGCCTTCGACGACGATCTGCAGCGTCGCGGCGAGTTCGGCCGGGTGGCCGAGGAAGAACCACTCGCTGGGGGCGATCGGACGGCGGAAGCCGGTGGCCGGGGCGGGTTCGGTCAGGGTGTGCTGGGACATCGTCGGCCTGCTCCTCGAGGAGGGGACGGGTGGGGGAGGCGAGACCGGGCCTCGCCGGCGGGGACCGCTGGGCGTCAGCCGAGCTGCTGGGCGAAGGCCAGCCACATTTCGGCGTAGTGCCGGGCGAGTCCGTGGACCACCTCGACGCAGTGCGGCGGCACGCAGGTGGCCAGCTTGGACAGATCCGACTGCTCGCGGGCGTTGCGGTGCAACAGCCGCAGCAGCTGCCGTCCGTCCTCTTTGGTCCGCAGCGACGGGTCGCGGAGCAGGTTGCCGACCAGCTTGCCGAGGTCGGGCGGGGCCGGTTCGGTCTCCGGCACGGGCTCCGGCTCCGGTGTCCGGCAGGGTGCGGGCGCCGCGGCCGGAACCGGGTCGCCCGCCACGGGGATGCCGGAGGCGAGGCGCTTGCGCACGTCGCTGACCGTCGCCGGGGAGACCCCCGCGAGGCGGCCGATCTCGCGCAGTGACGCGCCGGGGTTTTCGGCGATCAGCCGGGCGGCGCGGTGCCGGCCCGCGGCCTTGTCCAGCGGGTGGATCTTGCCGTCTCGGCCGATCCGGGCGGTGGGCTGCGCGGTCGACGGCCCGAGCGTGCGGCGGACGATCGCCACGGTCTTGGCGCTCAGCCCGGAGATGTCGGCGATCGCCCGGTCGGACATGTGCGGGTGGGACGTGACGATGCGCGCCGCGGCCCGGCGCCGGTCCTCCTGGGACAGCGGCAGGCCGTGGGTGACGTTCGCCTGGACCGCCTGGAGGAACGCCTCCTCCGCGGGCCCGTCGAAGTACTCGGCTTCGATCGTCGTCAGGCCGGCCGCGGCCGCGGCCAGCAGCCGGTGCGTGCCGTCGATGACCCGCAGGGTCCGGCGGTCGACGAGGATCGGCGGGAGCGGGCCCTCGATGGCCGTCAACCGGGCGACGTGCTCGGCGTCGGCGCCGCTGCCGCGCGGGGAATCGGCGGGCCGGAGCGCACTCAACGGGAGGCGGACGGTGGCGCCGCGCCGTCGGTTGCCGGGATATTCGGGTGCCGTTCGGAGAGTTGTCACTTCGCCCGGTTCGAGAGTCCAGGCACCTTGCGCTGTCACGTTGCTCATCTCCCCAGATGTAGAGCGGTGGTGAAACCGGTGCGGGGGTAATCCGGGACAGGAAACCCGCGCGCGGCTGAACGAAAAATTAACGGGACACGGCGAGCGGGCGGCCCGCGGTCGCTCGCGGCTCGCGCCCGACGGCGGCCGGCGCGGCCGATGTGTTGCCGGACAACGGCATCAGCACCCGGGCCGGACTGCCGCACGGGTGCAGATGCCGTCCGGACCGGACGGTGGCCACGGGAAGGGTTTTCTGCCGGATGGTCGCCGAACGCACTTCTCTGCAGCAGTCGTTCATGAAGATCCCCAGTGTTTGCTGTCGGCATCCGCAAAATTGTTAGCGCTGCTTACAGCATCCCCAGTTCACTCGATCGTGTCAAGACTTGGCCAGGTAAAACGATGGGTTGTTACTCACTAAACGGTATGTCCGTTTCAAAATTCTTGTCAAGCCGGAGCGCCGCTCTCGGACTGCCGGTGAAATTGCCGGAAAAGTAAATCTTTTTCAAAGCCAGCCGCGTTCGTCGGCGACGCGCAGGGCTTCCATCCGGTTCCGCGTCCGGGTCTTGGTGGTGGCGGCGGAGATGTAGTTCCGCACCGTGCCCACCGAGAGGTAGAGGTTCGCCGCGATCTCGGCGACCGTCGCGCCCGAGCGGGCGGCGGTCAGCACGTCGCGCTCCCGCGCCGTGAGCGGTGACTCCCCGGCCGCGATGGTGGCCACCGCCAGCGCCGGATCGACCACGCGCTCCCCGGCCCGCACCCGGCGGATGGCGTCCGCGAGCGCGTCCGCGGGGGAGTCCTTGACGACGAACCCGACCGCGCCCGCCTCCATGGCCCGGCGCAGGTAGCCCGCGCGGCCGAACGTGGTCAGCATGACCACCCGGCACGCCGGGAACCGGTCGCGCAGCACGGCCGCGGCGGCGAGCCCGTCCAGGCCCGGCATTTCGATGTCGAGCAGGGCGACGTCGGGCCGTCCCGACGCGGCCGCCTCGACGATCCGGTCGCCGCGGCCGACCGAGGCGACCACCTCGAAATCGGCTTCCTGGCTCAGCAGGGAGCAGAGTGCTTCGCGGATCAGTTCCTGGTCGTCCGCCAGCAGCAGCCGGATGGTCACGACAGCACCGCCGTCGCCGGCTCGAGGGACACCCGCAGGCACCACCCCGACGAAGCCGGGCCGGCCGCCATCCGCCCGCCCGCGAGCGCCACCCGCTCGCGCAGCATGGAAAGGCCGTTGCCGGCGGTCGCCGGGGCGCGCCCGGCGCCGTCGTCGTGCACCTCGACCCAGTCCGCGGCCAGCAGGACGGTGCACCGGCCGGCGCGGGCGTGCCGGACGACGTTGGTGATGCCCTCCCGCACGACCCAGCCGAACAGCTGCTGGTGCGCCACGTCCACGACGTCGGTGGCGGTGGGCAGGTCGGGCGTGATCCCCGAGGCGCGCAGCAGTTCCTTGCCGCGCGCCAGCTCGTTGGCCAGCGTCACGTCCCGGTAGCCGGACACGGCGGCGCGGACGTCGGCCAGCGCCTGGCGCGAGAGTTTCCCGATCTCGGTGACTTCCTGCAACGTGCCGGACTCCTCCCGGGCGGCGATGCGGTGCGCGACGTCGGTCTTGACGGCGATCGCGGTGAGCGAGTGGCCGAGCAGGTCGTGCAGGTCGCGGGCGATCCGCGTGCGCTCGGCGTCGGAGGCGAGCCGGGCGACCTCCGCCCTGGCCTCGATGAGGGCGTTGTTGGCGCGCACCATTTCGGAAAACGCGTAGACGATGAGGACGGTGCTCATGATCATGATCGCCTCGAGCCAGCCCGCGCCGCTGTGCCAGGGCCGGACCGCCCACGGGACGACGATGCTGGCGAGCACCGCGGCGGCGACCAGCGGGACCGCCCGCCTGCCGATGAAGAAGGTCGCCACCGCGACCACCACGGCGCCGAGGAAGAACGACTCGGTCTGGGCGAACGGCAGTTCGGCGAGGAACAGCGCGGTCATCGCGCCGAGCAGCCACCAGAACCGGCGCCACGCCAGGCGGGTCGCGGCCAGTGCGGCGAGCGCGTAGCAGGCGCAGAACGCGACGACGATCAGCAGCCCGGTCACGGCGTCGGCGCCCTGCACGTGCTGCGGGACCGCCACGGCCGTCGCGACCGGGTAGATCAGCATGCCGGAGGCCAGCGCGAACCGCCGCCAGCCCTGGGCCCAGCGCTGGGTGCTGTCGGCAGGCCAGGTCCCGGCCGCGGTCGCGTTCGTCGTCATCGTTCGTTCCTCTTCCTCCGCGCGTACCACCATCACCCGGCGGGCGCGCCGGACGTAGTGAGTTCACGCACCGGCTGGGCATGACATTCGTCATCGCCCGTCCGGGGGAGGCGGATCCGGGGCGTTCAACTGCGGCACCGGGGAATGTGATCCGTGCGATATCGTCGCCGCCGACGGCGGGAATGTCTCCCGTCGGACAATCCTTCGGCATGCGGAGGGAAAAGGTCATGCAAAAAATCGTCGAAGAAGTTTCGGCCGTGAATCCGGTCACGGTCCGGCTCGTGGGTGGTCCCGCGAGCATCGACGGCGCCGCCCGCGTCCGCGAGGTGGACGCGCGGGAGGACAAAATCAAACTGCCGCACCAAGGCGGTTACGAACATTTCGAGCGGGTGGCGGAAACGCCGGCCGGTGCCCGGCCCGTGCCGGAGTTCCACTGGACGATGCGCACCAAAGCCGCGGAATGACCCGGCCCGGGCCCGGCGACGGGCCCGGGCCGTTCAGCTGCGGCGGTCACCGGCTGGGTTGCCGGGTGCCATGAACGACTCTTTCATGACGTCCCACGTCATGAAAGAGTCGTTCATGACGTGGGAACCCGGCCGCGAAGCAGCGGTCGAGCAGCCCGGCCACCTCCGGCATCGCATCGGTGAGGAAGAAGTGGCCGCCGGGGAACACCCGCAGGTCGAACCCGCCGGTCGTGTGCCGTTCCCAGGCGCGGGCTTCGGCCACCGGGGTCTTGGGGTCGGCGTCGCCGGTGAGCACGGTGATCGGGCAGGCCACGGTGACGTCCGGGCCGCAGGAGTACGTCTCCACCGCGCGGTAGTCGGCCCGGAGGGCGGGCAGGGCCGCGCGCATCAGCTCTTCGTTGTCGAGCACGGCCGCGGCGGCGCCGTTCAGCCTGCGGATCTCCGCGAGGATCGCCGCGTCGCCGCCGCGGTGCACGGCTTCGGTGTGCCGGGTGGCCGGCCCGCGGCGGCCGGAGGCGACCAGGCGCACCGGGACCTGCCCGGCCGCCTCGAACCGGCGGGCGACCTCGAAGGCGACGACCGCCCCCATGCTGTGGCCGAGCAGGACCACCGGCAGGGCGGGCTCGGCGGCCAGCACTTCGTGGACGCGGTCGGCGAGCGCCCGGACGGAGTCGATGGCCGGTTCCCGGTGCCGGTCCTGCCGGCCCGGGTACTGGATCGCCACGACGTCCACGGCGGATTTCAAAGCGAACGACAACGGCCGGTAAAAGGGCGCGGTACCGCCCGCGTGCGGGAAACAGACGAGCCGCACGGCGGGATCGGCGGTTTCCCGGTAACGGCGGCACCAGAGGCTGTCGGTGGGCTGGGTGCTGGACATGACACTCCGCTTGGTGATGGACGCTCGGTAATGGACGCTTGGTAATGGACGGGGAACATACCCGGAGTCCGTCCGTTCAACTGCGGTCCGCAGCTGAACACCTCGCTTGCTTCCGGCCGGGTGCGCTGGTTAACGTGCGTGATCGCCGACGGATGCACATTTCCGGGCCCCGTGACGGAATCAACCAAGAGGTGACGGACAATGGGATACAAGTTCTCCCTGGTGCTCAACCGCGAGATCACCGACGAAGAATCGGTGACGCTCAAGGGTGCCATTCACGCCGACGCTTCGTTCGGCGACGACCGGCTGCCGACCGACGCCGAGGTGCCGGTGACGAAGATCGAGTTCGACGACTCGGTGTCGCCGACCCTCGCCGAGGCGATCGAGGCGGCGCTGGAGGCGGTCAAGGTCGTCCCGGAACTGACCGTGCCCGGGCTGAGCGTCCCGGCCCAGCCGGCCGGCCCGGCCGCCGAAACCACCGAGGCCGCCGAAGCCGCCGAGCGGACCGAAACCGCCGCCGCGCCGGTGTGACCCCCGCCCCGGCCGGGGTGCGGCGGCTGCCGCGCCCCGGCCGGCCACCCCGTTCGAGCCAGGGAGACAGTGACATGACCACCAGGGAGCCGTTGACGGCCGCGGACCTCGCTCCGATCCCGGAGCCGGAACTGGTGCGGCACTACCGCTCCACCGCGCCGCCGCAGTTCGCCGATCCGGCCGAGGAACGCCGGCACCGCAAGGAGCGGCTGGCCGCGGCGCTGCGCCTGTTCGGCCGGTTCGGCTTCGACGAGGGCGTGGCGGGCCACATCACCGCCCGCGACCCCGAGTTCACGGACTACTTCTGGGTCAACCCGTTCGCGGTGCCGTTCAGCCACGTGCGGGTGAGCGACCTGCTGCTCGTCGACGGGCAGGGCGAGGTCGTCCAGGGCGAGTACCTGGTCAACAAGGCGGCCTTCGTCATCCACTCGTCGGTCCACCAGGCCCGCCCGGACGTGGTCGGCGCGGCGCACGCGCATTCGTTGTACGGCAAGGCGTTGTCGGCGACCGGGCAGCACCTCGAGCCGCTCACGCAGGACGCGTGCGTGTTCCATGACGACCACGCGGTGTTCGACGACTACACCGGCCTGGTCAACGACCTGGAAGAGGGCCGCCGGATCGCCCGCACCCTGGGGTCGCACAAGGCGGCGATCCTGCGCAACCACGGCCTGCTCACCGTCGGCACGACGGTCGATTCCGCCGCCTGGTGGTTCATCACGATGGAGCGCTCGGCGCAGGCGCAGCTGGCGGCCAAGGCGGCCGGGCCCACCCGGGAGATCTCGGTGGAGAACGCCAAGCTGACGCACGAGCAGTCCGGGCACGAGTACGCGGGCTGGATCCAGTTCCAGCCGCTGTTCGAGCAGATCGCCCGCGAAGAGCCGGACCTGTTCGACTGACCACCCGCGCGGCGCCGTCCCGGACTCCGGGGCGGCGCCGTTCGCGTCCGCGGGGCCCGGCCTTGACGGCGGCGGGGCCGCCGTGGTGCCCTTCCGGTGTGGATTCGCCGCCGAACCGGCGAATCCGGACTTTCCGTCGATCGGCCCCCAAACCCGCCCATATTACAAATGTCACGGGCGCTCGATGATCGAACTCACTGCCGGTGCCGCCGCGTTTTCGCGATGATGGTTCCAGTGAAAGCGCCGCCGACGGCGACGACCGGGCTTTCCCGGAAAAGTCATGTGAAATCTCAAGGAGGCACGGTGAACGCCAAGACCGCCAACCGGAACATCGCCGGCTCGGAAGCCCGCGCCGCGCTCGGCACGGTGAAGAGCCTGGTCACCTGCTACCTGGTCCTCAGCGTCCTCACGCTCGGCGCGATCGTGCTGATGCGGAACAACCCCGACCTGGTGACCGACGCGGTGTGGATCCGCGGCTCGATCGTCGCCGTCACCGCGTTCCTGATGCTGTCGTTCGCGTCGGGCGCGGCGAAGGGCAACCCGCGGGCGCTGCTGCGGCTGCGGCTCGTCTCGGCGATCATGGTCGTCGTCATCGCGGTGATCATCGCGCTGCCGGGCGGGTTCCCGACGTGGATGAAGATCGAGCAGGCCGTCTGCGGCGTGCTGCTGCTCGGCGTGGTCGGCATCGCGAACGGCAAGCGGGTCCGGTCCGCGTTCGCGAAGTGACCCGCTGAACAAACCCGAATCCCGCTCGGAGAAAGGAGTCCTGTCATGCTCACCGCCGTCCACCTCACGTCGTGGCTCTGGCTGGCCCTGGAAATCGGGCTGGTGGTCCGGGACCGGCGCCGTGGCCGCGGCTCGGCCGCCGCCGATCGCGGCACGCGCTGGGTGGTCGTGGCGCTGACGCTGTCCGCCACGCTCGCCGCGACCGTGTTCGGTGTCGTCCTGCCCGCCGACAGCGGGATCCGGTTCGCCGCGCTCGGCCACCCGCACTGGGCGCCGGCCGCCGGGCTCGCCGTGATGGTGGCCGGGCTGGCCGTGCGCGCCTGGTCGGTCGTGGTGCTGGGCCGGGCGTTCCGCACCACGGTCGAGGTCGACCGCGGCCAGGAGGTCGTCACCCGCGGCCCGTACCGCTGGGTGCGGCACCCGTCCTACAACGGCGTCCTGCTGCTGGCCGGGGGCTACGGCCTGGCGGCCGGGAACTGGCTGTCGCTGCTGTGCACGGTCGTGCTGCCGCTGGCCTCGGTGCTGGTGCGCATCGACGTCGAAGAGCAGGTCCTGACGCGGGTGCTGGGCCGTCCCTACGAGCGCTACCGGGCCGCGACGAAGCGCCTGGTGCCCGGGGTCTGGTAACGACCCCGCTCCCCGAAGCGGCCGCCGGAGAGATCCCCAGCTCTCCGGTGGCCTTCTTTTTTGTGCCGCCCGGTTTTCCGGTCGATTAACTGTCGTTTGACAACGTGAAATCGCCATTTCGGTTAAGGTGTTCAGCTGCTGCCGCGACTCGGCTGAACAGCCCGGTGTCCGTAGTAGCCTCCGGACAGATCGTGGCGGGCGTTGCCCCGCGGTTTTCCCTGGGGCGGCCCCGAATCGGAACGGTTTCGGCGGGCCGGGAAACGGTGGCGAGATGGCGAACGAAGAAAAGCTTCGCGACTACCTGAAGCTGGCGACCGCCAACCTGCGCAGGACCCGGCGGCAGCTGCGCGAACTGGCCGGGCGCGCGCAGGAGCCGGTCGCGGTCGTCGGCATGGGGTGCCGGTTCCCCGGCGGGGTGCACGGCCCCGCGCAGCTGTGGGACCTGGTGGCCGGCGGCACCGACGCGATCTCCGCGTTCCCGGCCGACCGCGGCTGGGACGTCGAAAACCTTTACGACGCCGGCGTTTCCGGTACCCGCCAGGGCGGATTCATCGCCGACGCACCGGAGTTCGACGCCGGGTTCTTCGGGATCAGCCCGCGCGAAGCACTGGCCATGGACCCGCAGCAGCGGCTGACGCTGGAGGTGGCCTGGGAGGCGCTGGAGCACGCCGGCATCGACCCGCTGTCCCTGCGCGGCAGCGCGACCGGGGTGTTCGCGGGTGTCTACTCCTCCGGCTACGGCACGAGCCTGCCGATGGACGCCGAGGAGGCGAAGGGCCACCTGCTGACCGGCACCGCGAACAGCGTGCTGTCCGGGCGGGTGGCGTTCGTGCTCGGCCTGGAGGGCCCGGCGGTGTCGGTCGACACCGCGTGCTCGTCGTCGCTGGTCTCGGTCCACCTGGCCGCGCAGGCACTGCGGAACGGCGAGTGCTCGCTGGCACTGGCCGGCGGCGCCACGGTGATGGCGTCCCCGGGGCTGTTCGCCGAGTTCGCCCGCCAGCAGGGCCTGGCCGCCGACGGCCGCTGCAAGGCCTTCGCCGACGGCGCGGACGGCACCGGCTGGGGCGAGGGCGTCGGGATGCTGGTGCTGGAACGCCTGTCCGACGCCCGCCGGCTCGGCCACCCCGTGCTGGCGGTGGTGCGCGGCTCCGCGGTGAACTCCGACGGCGCGTCCAACGGCCTGACCGCGCCGAACGGCCCGTCCCAGCAGCGCGTCATCGAGGCGGCCCTCGCCTCGGCCAAGCTGACCCCCGCCGACGTCGACGCGGTCGAAGCGCACGGCACCGGCACGGCACTCGGCGACCCGATCGAGGCCGAGGCCCTGCTGCGCGTCTACGGCGCCGGCCGCCCGGACGACCGTCCGTTGTGGCTCGGCTCGGTGAAGGCCAACATCGGCCACACCCAGGCCGCGGCCGGGGTCGCCGGGCTGATCAAGATGATCCTCGCCCTGCGCCACGGCCTGCTGCCGCGCACCCTGCACGCCGGCGAGCCGTCCCGGCACGTCGACTGGTCTTCGGGCGCGGTGCGGCTGCTGACCGAGGCCGAGCCGTGGCCCGCCGGCGACCGCCCGCGCCGCGCCGGCGTCTCGGGCTTCGGGATCAGCGGCACCAACGCCCACGTCCTGATCGAGGAGGCGCCCGCCCCCGAGCCCGCCGAAGACGACGACCCGGCCGAACCGGCCGAGCCGCGCGTCCGGGTGCTCGACGGCGAAACCGCCTGGCTCGTCTCGGGCCACACCCCCGAGGCACTGGCCGCGCAGGCGGCGAACCTCCTCGAGGTCACGGCCGATCCGGCGGACGTCGGCTGGTCGCTCGCCACCACGCGGGCGGCGCTCACCCACCGCGCGGTCGTGGTCGGCGGCCGCCGTGCCGACCTGGCCGCGCTGGCGAGCGGGCAGCCGTCGGCGGGCGTGGTGACCGGCGCGGTCCCGGACACGGGCGCGGGCCGGACGGTGTTCGTCTTCCCCGGCCAGGGCAGCCAGTGGGCCGGGATGGGCCGCGAGCTGGCCGAGGTGTCGCCGGTGTTCGCCGCCCGCCTGGCCGAGTGTGCCGCGGCGCTGGCGCCTTACGTGAACCTGGATCTGGATGATCTGGACTCTGCCGATGTGGTGCAGCCGGCGTTGTGGGCGGTGATGGTGTCCCTGGCCGAGGTGTGGCGGGCCGCCGGTGTGGTGCCGGACGCCGTGGTGGGTCACTCGCAGGGTGAGATCGCGGCGGCCGTGGTGTCGGGCGCACTGTCCCTTGAGGATGGTGCCAGGGTGGTTGCCCTTCGCAGCAAGGTGTTGACCGCGTTGGCCGGGCACGGCGGGATGCTGTCGATCGCCGAACCGGCGGAGGCCGTGCGTGCCCGCATCGCGCCGTGGGGCGAGCGGTTGTCGGTGGCGGCGGTGAACGGCCCACAGTCCACTGTGGTCTCCGGCGAGCCGGAGGCGTTGCGGGAGCTGGCCGAAGCCGCCGATGTCCGCACTCGGATGATCCCGGTGGACTACGCGTCCCACTCGGCCCAGGTCGACGAGCTGCGTGAGGAGATCCTGCGTGTGCTCGACGGGATCTCACCGCGTGAGGCGGAGATCCCGATGGTGTCGGCGATGACCGGCGAGTGGCTCACCGGCCCGGAGCTGGACCCGGCGTACTGGGCGGCCAGCCTCCGCGAACCCGTCGAATTCGAGCGGGCGATCCGGGTGCTCGGCGAGTCGGGCCACGGCGTCTTCGTGGAGACGTCCCCGCACGCGGTGCTCACCGGCGCGATCGCCGACACCCTCGACGGCCCGGTGGCCGTGGGCACCCTGCGCCGCGATGACGGCGGTGCCCGGCGGCTGCTGCGGTCGCTCGCCGAAGCGTACGTCCACGGCGTCCGGATCGACTGGACGAACGTCCTCAGTGGACAGAACGTCGAGCTGCCCACGTACGCCTTCCAGCGCCGCCGGTACTGGCCGGGTCCGGCGCCGGTCGCGGACCGCACCGACAGCTGGCGCTACCGCGTCACCTGGACGCCCGCCGCGCCCGGCCCGGCGGCGCTGTCCGGCACCTGGCTGGTGGTCGCCGGCACCGCCGACGCGAGCGAGTACGTCGACGCACTCGCAACCCACGGCGCCACCACCGTCGTGACCCGGGCCGGGGAACCCCTGCCGGACGGCGGCTTCGCCGGTGTGCTGGCCCTGGCGGAGAGCACCGCGGCGGTCCTGGACCTCGTGCGGGCGGGCCTCGCCGCGCCGCTGTGGGTGCTGACCCGCGGCGCGGTCGCGGCCCTCCCGGGCGAAGCGCCGGACCCGGTGCGGGCGCAGGTGTGGGGCCTCGGCCGGGTGGCCGGGCTCGAACACCCGGACCGCTGGGGCGGCCTGATCGACCTGCCCGAAGCCGGCTTCGACCCGGCGGCCCTGTGCGCGGTGCTGGCCGGCACCGGGGAGGACGAGGTCGCGCTCCGGCCCGGCGGCCCCCTGGTCCGCCGGCTCGAACGCGCACCCCGCGCCAAGACCGGCGAGCCGTCCTGGACCCCGCGCGGCACCGTGCTGCTCACCGGCGGCACCGGTTCGATCGGACGCCACGTCGGCCCGTGGCTGGCCGCCCGCGGCGCCCGCCGGGTCGTGCTGCCCACCCGGTCCGGGCCGTCGACGGACCTGGCCGCGCTCGTCGCGGCCCTGGCCGGCGCCGGGACCGCCGTCGACGTCGTGGCCTGCGACATCGCCGAACGCACCCACGTCGCCGGGCTGCTGGACCGGATCGCCGCGACCGGGCCCGCGCTGAGCACCGTGCTGCACGCGGCCAACGTCTTCCACCTCACCCGCCTCGACGAGACCGACCACGCCGGGCTGGCGACCGCGCTGGAGGCCAAGGCCGGCGGCGCCACCCACCTCGACGAGCTCGCCACGGACGTCGACGAGTTCGTCCTGTTCTCCTCGATCGCCGCCGCGTGGGGCAGCAACGAGCACGGCGGCTACGCGGCCGCCAACGCCCACCTCGACGCGCTGGCCGAGCGCCGGCGCGCCCGAGGTCTGCCGGCGACCTCGATCGCCTGGGGTGTCTGGGACACCCGGGACTGGGACGCGCTCAACGCGGCCGCCGCGCACGAGCCGGGCAGCGTCACCCCGGCGCGGCTGCTGCGGCAGGGCATGCACTTCCTCGCGCCAGGGCCGGCGCTGACCGCGCTGGGCCGCGTCCTCGCCGACGGCGACACCTACCTGGCCCTCGCCGACATGGACTGGGACCGCTTCGCGCCGGTCTTCACCGCCGCCCGGCCCCGCCCGCTGCTGGAGCGCGTCACCGAGACGCGCCCGGCCGACACTCCGGCTCCCTCCGGTGAGCTGGCCGCAAAACTCGCCGCGGCCCCGGCCGCCGAGCGCGCCCGGATCGTCACCGACCTGGTGCGGGCGCACGCGGCCGCCACCCTCGGCCACGGCTCGGCCCAGGACGTGCCCGCCACGCGCGCCTTCCGCGACCTCGGGTTCGACTCGCTCACCGCGGTGGAGCTGCGCAAGCAGCTGGAAGCCGCGACCGGCGCGAAACTGCCGTCGTCGGCCGTGTTCGACCACCCGACCCCGGCGGCGCTGGCCGAACGCATCATCGGGCAGCTGCTCGGCACCGCGGAATCCACGACGCTGACGCCGGTGACCGTCGCCGACCCGGCCGAGCCGATCGCCATCGTCGGGATCGGCTGCCGCTTCCCGGGCGGCGTCGCGACCCCGGAGCAGTACTGGGACCTGCTGGCCGCGGGGGCCGACGTGATCGGCGGGTTCCCGGCCGACCGCGGCTGGGACACCGGCCTGTACGACCCGGACCCCGACCGCCAGGGCCGGACCTACGCCCGCGCCGGCGGGTTCCTCTACGACGCGCCCGAGTTCGACGCCGGCTTCTTCGGGATCAGCCCGCGCGAAGCCCTCGCCATGGACCCGCAGCAGCGGCTGCTGCTGGAAGTGTCGTGGGAAGCCCTCGAACGCGCGGGCATCGACCCGGAGACGCTGCGCGGCTCGGCGACCGGCATCTTCGCCGGCGCCGCGCTCACCGGCTACGGCGCGGGCCTGGCCGATGGCGACGGCGGCGCCGAGGGCTACCTGGTCACCGGCCACTCCGGCAGCATCATCTCCGGCCGCCTCGCCTACACCCTCGGCCTGGAGGGGCCGGCCGTCACGATCGACACGGCCTGCTCCTCCTCCCTGGTGGCGCTGCACCTGGCCGCCCAGGCCCTGCGCTCCGGCGAGTGCACCCTGGCACTGGCGGGCGGGGTCATGGTGATGGCGACGCCCGGGCAGTTCGTCGGCTTCTCGCGCCAGCGCGGGCTCTCGGCCGACGGCCGCTGCAAGGCGTTCGGGGCCGCCGCGGACGGCATGGGCCTGGCCGAGGGCGCCGGTGTGGTCGCCGTCGAACGGCTGGCGGACGCGCGGCGGCTCGGCCACCCGGTGCTCGCGCTGGTCCGCGGCACCGCGATGAACCAGGACGGCGCGTCCAACGGCCTCACCGCCCCGAGCGGGCCGGCGCAGCAGCGGGTGATCCGGGCCGCGCTGGCGAACGCCGGACTGTCCACATCGGACGTCGACGCGGTGGAGGCGCACGGCACCGGAACCACGCTGGGCGACCCGATCGAGGCGCACGCGCTGCTGGCCACCTACGGCCGCGACCGCGCCCGGCCGCTGTGGCTGGGCTCGGCGAAGTCCAACATCGGGCACACGCAGACCGCCGCCGGGATGGCCGGCCTGATCAAGATGGTCCTGTCCCTGCGGCACCGGACGCTGCCGAAGACCCTGCACGCCGACCCGCCGTCCGCCGAGATCGACTGGGCCGCCGGTGACGTCCGGCTGCTCACCGAGCAGCGTCCGTGGCCGGAGACCGGTGCCCCGCGCCGCGGCGGCGTCTCGGCGTTCGGCATGAGCGGTACCAACGTCCACGTCATCCTCGAAGAGGCAGCCGAGGTCCCGTCCCGGCCGGTCACCGGGCCGTCGGTGCTGACGCCGTCGCTGGCCGCCTGGCCGGTGTCCGCGCGCACCGCGGCGGGCCTGGCCGCGCAGGCCGGGCGGCTGCGCGAGTTCGCGCTGGCCCACCCGGAGCTCGACCCGGCCGACGCCGGCTGGTCGCTGGCCACCACCCGCAGCGCGTTCGGCCACCGGGCCGTGGTGCTCGGCGCCGACCGCGAGGAGCTGGCCGCCGGGCTGGCGGCGGTGGCGACCGCGCAGCCCGCGGCCCGCGTCGTCACCGGCACGGTCACCGACGGCAGGCTCGTGTTCGTCTTCCCCGGCCAGGGCAGCCAGTGGCCCGGGATGGGCAGGCAGCTCCTCGCGGAGTCGCCGGTGTTCGCGGCGAAGTTCGCCGAGTGCGCGACGGCACTGCGGTCCTTTGTGGACTTCGAGCCGGTCGAGGCGCTGGCCGGGCCGCTGGACACCGCCGACGTCATGCAGCCGGTGCTGTGGGCGGTGATGGTGTCGCTCGCCGAGGTGTGGCGGGCCGCCGGGGTCGTGCCGGACGCCGTCGTCGGGCACAGCCAGGGCGAGATCGCCGCGGCCTGCGTCGCGGGCATCCTGTCGCTGGAGGATGCCGCCCGGGTCGTCGCGGTGCGGTCGCGGGCGCTGAGCGACCTGGACGTCGACGGCGGCATGCTGTCGGTGGTCATGCCCGCGGACGCGGTGCGCGAGCTCCTCGGGCCGTGGGGCGACCGGCTCGCCGTCGCCGCGGTGAACGGCCCGGCGACCACGGTCGTGTCCGGCGAACCCGGCGCGCTCACCGAGTTCGAGCGCGAGCTGCGCACGCGGAAGGTGCTGCGCTGGCGCATCCCGGCGAACGACTTCGTCGCCCACTCGAAGCTGGTCGAGCCCCTCGCCGCGACCCTGCCGGCCGCGCTGGCCGGGATCCGGCCGCAGGCGGGGGAGACCCCGTTCTTCTCCACCGTGCGGGCCGCCTGGACGGCGGGGACCGAGCTGGACGCCGGGTACTGGTACGCGAACGTCCGCGAGCCGGTCCGGTTCGCCGACGCCGTCCGGGAGCTGGCCGCGGCCGGGCACCGCGTGTTCGCCGAGGTCTCCGCGCACCCGGTGCTGACCGCCGCGATCGCCGAGACCGCGGAGGACGCGGGCCTGCCCGCCCCGGTGCTGACCGGCACCCTCGACCGCGAGGACGGCGGCGCGGACCGGTTCCTGACGGCACTGGCCACGGCGGCCGCGCACGGCGTCCCGGTCGACTGGACCACTGTCCTTTCCGGACGGACGGTCGAGCTGCCCACGTACGCGTTCCAGCGCGACCGCTACTGGCCGGACGCCCGCAAGCCGGCGGCGAGCGTGGCCGAGCGCGGCGGCTCGGCGGTGGCGGACTGGCGCTTCCGCGTCGAGTGGACGCCGGTGCCCGACCCCGAAGCGCCCCAATGTGGCGTTGGGTGCGTTGAACGCACCGAACGCCACATTGGGTGCGCTGGACGCACCGAACGCCACATTGGGTGCGCTGGACGCACCGAACGCCACATTGGGTGCGTTGAGGCCGCCCTGAGCGGGACCTGGCTCGTCGTCGGCCGGAGCGGGCCGGTGGTCCGGGCGCTCGAAGAGCGGGGTGCCGAGGTGGTCGTCGTCGGCCTCGACGGTGTTCCGGACCGCGCCGCCTGGGCCGAAGCCCTCTCCGGACACCGGCCCGAGGGCGTCGTTTCCCTGCTCGGCCTGGACGAGACGCCGCTGCCGGGGCAGCCCGCCGTCACCACCGGCCTGGCCGGAACCCTCGTCCTGCTGCAGGCGCTCGGCGACGCCGGGATCGGCGCCCCGCTGTGGGTGCTGACCCGCGGCGCGGTCGCCGCCGGCACCGAACCGGCGCCGGCGCACCCGGCCCAGGCGCCGGTGTGGGGCCTCGGCCGCACCGCCGCCGTCGAGCACCCGGACCGCTGGGGCGGCCTGATCGACCTGCCGGCCGCGTGGGACGACCGCGCCGCGGACCGCCTGGCCGCCGTGCTCGGTGCGCGCGACGAAGACCAGGTCGCCCTGCGGGACAGCGGGATACTGGCGCGTCGGCTGGCCCGTGCTCCGCTGCCCGCCGTCCCCGGCCCGCGGTTCGTCCCGCGCGGCACCGTGCTGATCACCGGCGGCACCGGCGCGATCGGCGGGCACGTCGGCCGCTGGCTCACCGGCCGTGACACCCGGCGCGTGGTGCTGACCAGCCGCTCCGGTCCCGGCGCCGCCGGGGTGGCCGGGCTGGCGGCCGGGCTGGCGGCGGCCGGCACCGCGGTCGACGTCGTCGCCTGCGACACCGGGGAACGCGCCGCCGTCGCCGCGCTGCTCGACCGGATCGACGCCACCGGGCCCGCCCTGTCCACCGTGATGCACGCGGCCGGGGCGCTCGACGACGGCGTGCTCGACCGGCTCGGCACCGAACGCCTGGCGAGCACCCTGGCCGGCAAGGCGGCCGGCGCGGTGCACCTCGACGAGCTCACCGCCGGGCGCGACCTCGACGCGTTCGTGCTGTTCTCCTCGACGTCGGCGACCTTCGGCAACGGCGGGCAGGGCAACTACGCCGCCGCCAACGCCTTCCTCGACGCGCTGGCCGAGGACCGCCGCGCCCGCGGCCTGCCCGGCCTTTCGGTGGCCTGGGGCCCGTGGGACGGCGGCGGTATCGGGCAGGCCAGCGAAGGCGCCCGGCAGCGGCTGGCCCGCAACAAGTGGGAGGTCCTGATGGACCCCCGGCTGGCCGTGCAGGCGCTGGGGCAGGCCATCGAGGACCCCGGCCACCCGGTGCTGACCCTGATGGAGGTCGACTTCGCCGCGCTGGCCACCGAACGCGGCGCCGAGGAGCTGCGCCGGACGCCGTTCATGCGGGACCTGCCGGAGATCCACGCGCCCGAGCCCGCGGCGGACACCGGGCTCGCCGACCGGCTGGCCGGGCTGGCTCCGGCCGAGCAGGAACGCGTCCTGGCCGAGCTGATCCGCTCCGAAGCCGCCCAGGTGATGGGGTACGCGTCGGCGTCGGTGCTCGAGGCCGCCCGTGCGTTCAGCGAGATGGGCCTCGACTCGCTCACCTCGGTGGAGCTGCGCAACCGTCTCGGCGCGGCCACCGGCCTCGGCCTGCCCACCACGCTGCTGTTCGACCACCCCGACCCGGAGGCGCTCGCCGCCTTCCTGCGGACGGAACTCACCGGAGCCGCCGGTCCCGAGACCGCCGCACCGGTCATCACCCGGCCGGTCGACGAGCCGCTGGCCATCGTGGCGATGAGCTGCCGGTTCCCCGGCGGGGTCCGGACGCCGGAGGACCTGTGGGCGCTGCTCGACGGCGGCGGCGACGCGATCACCGGCCTGCCCGCCGACCGCGGCTGGGACCTCGACGCGCTGTACGACCCCGACCCGGACCGGCCCGGCACCGCGTACGTCCGCGAAGGCGGCTTCCTGCAGGACGTGGCCGAGTTCGACGCCGGCTTCTTCGGCATCTCGCCGCGCGAAGCCCTCGCGATGGACCCGCAGCAGCGGCTGCTGTTGGAGGTGACGTGGGAGGCCCTCGAACGCGCGGGCATCGACCCGGCGTCGCTGCGCGGCTCGGCCACCGGCGTGTTCGTCGGCGGCTACGTCTCCGGCTACGACCAGCTCGGCAGCCGGCTGGCGCGCACCGGCAGCGGCGCCGGGCTCGAAGGGCACCTGATGACCGGCAACGCGACCAGCGTGCTGTCCGGCCGGGTCGCCTACCTGCTCGGCCTGGAGGGCCCGGCGCTGACGGTGGACACGGCGTGCTCGTCGTCCCTGGTGGCCCTGCACATGGCCGTGCGCGCCCTGCGGGCGAACGAGTGCTCGCTCGCGCTGGTCGGCGGCGTCACCGTGATGGCGACCCCGCGCGACCTGGTCGGGTTCTCACGGCAGCGCGGCCTCGCCGCCGACGGCCGCTGCAAGGCGTTCTCCGGCGCGGCCGACGGCATGGGCATGGCCGAGGGCGCCGGCGTCCTGGCGGTCGAGCGGCTGTCCGACGCCCACCGGCACGGGCACCCGGTGCTCGCCGTGGTCCGCGGCTCGGCGGTGAACTCCGACGGCGCGTCCAACGGCCTCACCGCCCCGAACGGCCCCTCGCAGCAGCGGGTCATCCGGGCGGCGCTGGCGGACGCGCGACTGTCCGCTTCGGACGTCGACGTCGTCGAGGCCCACGGCACCGGGACGGCACTGGGCGACCCGATCGAGGCGCAGGCGCTGCTGGCGACCTACGGCCAGGACCGCGACGAGCCGCTGCGGCTGGGTTCGGTGAAGTCGAACCTCGGGCACACCCAGGCGGCGGCGGGCGTCGCGGGCGTGATGAAGGTGGTCCTCGCCCTGCAGCACGGCACGTTGCCGCGCACGCTGCACGTGGCCGAGCCGACACCGCACGTCGACTGGTCGTCCGGTGCGGTGGAGCTGCTGACCGAGCCGGTGCCGTGGACCGGCGGCGGCCGCCCGCGCCGCGCCGGGGTCTCGGGCTTCGGCATGAGCGGCACCAACGCGCACGTCCTGCTCGAAGAGGCCCCGCCCGCGCCGGAACCCGCCGAGGACACCGTCCCCGTGTCGGCGGGGGCCTGGCTGGTGTCCGCGCGCGACCCGGAGGCGCTGGCGGCGCAGGCGGGGCGGCTGCGCGAGTTCGTGCTGGCCCGCCCGGAGCTGGACCCGGTCGACGTGGCGTGGTCGCTGGCCACGACCCGCGCCCGGTTCGAGCAGCGGGCCGTGGTGCTGGGCGAGGACCGCGCCGAGCTGCTGGCCGGCCTGGCCGCGGTCGCGACCGGGCAGGCGGGTGCCGGCGTGGTGACCGGCACCGCCCCGCCGCACGGCCCCGGCCGCACGGTGTTCGTGTTCCCGGGCCAGGGGAGCCAGTGGGCCGGGATGGGCCGCGAGCTGGCGGCCTCCTGCCCGGTCTTCGCGGCCAGGCTGGCGGAGTGCGAAGCGGCGTTGGCGCCCTTCGCCGAACTGAACCTGGATGCCCTGGACTCCGCCGACGTGGTGCAGCCCGCGCTGTGGGCGGTGATGGTGTCGCTGGCCGAGGTGTGGCGCGCGGCCGGTGTCGTGCCGGACGCCGTCGTCGGGCACTCCCAGGGCGAGATCGCGGCCGCGGTGGTGTCGGGTGCGCTGTCCCTCGAGGACGGTGCCCGCGTGGTCGCCCTCCGCAGCAAGGCGTTGACGGCCCTGGCCGGCCGCGGCGGGATGCTGTCCGTCGCCGCGCCGGCCGCGGAGGTGCGGGACCGGATGGCGCACCTGCGCGACCGGCTGTCCGTGGCGGCGGTGAACGGCCCACTGTCCACTGTGGTCTCCGGCGAACCGGGCGCGCTGCGGGAGTTCGCGGAAGCCGTGGAGTTCCGGACGCGGCTGGTCCCGGTCGACTACGCGTCGCACTCGGCTCAGGTGGATGCGCTGCGCGAAGAGATCCTGGCGGCACTGGACGGGATTTCCCCGCGCCCGCCGGAGATCCCGATGATTTCGTCGATGACCGGTGCGCCGGCCGGGGAACTGGACGCGGAGTACTGGTTCGCGAGCCTGCGGGAGCCGGTCGAGTTCGAGCGGGCGGTCCGGACGCTGGGCGAGTCGGGCTACGGCGTGTTCGTCGAGGTTTCGCCGCACCCGGTGCTGACCGGCCCGATCGCCGACACCGTAGACACCCCGGTCGCCCCGGTCGTCACCGGCACCCTGCGCCGCGACGACGGCAGCGAGCGGCGGCTGCTGACCTCCTTCGCCGAAGCGTCGGTGCGCGGGGTGGCGGTGGACTGGCCGGAGGTGCTCGGCCGGGCCGGCACGGTCGACCTGCCGACCTACGCCTTCCGGCACCGCCGGTTCTGGCCCGACGCCGTCGCCGACGACACCGACGACGCCTTCTGGGCCGCGGTCGACAGCGGCGACGTCGGCGAGCTGGCCGCCGCCCTCGCCGTCGACGACGAGAAGCTCGGCGACCTGCTGCCCGCACTGGCCGCGTACCGCCGTCGCCGCCGCGGCGGCAGCGCGCTGGACGGGCGGCGCTACCGGGTGACCTGGAGCCCGGTCGCCGAGGCGGGACCGGCCGTGCTGGCGGGCACCTGGCTGGTGGTCGGCGACCCGGCGGAGACCCGCCCGGTGGCCGCCGCCCTGACCGCCCGCGGCGCCGAGGTGGTCACCGCGGCCTCGCCGGATGTCATGAAAGAGTCGTTCATGACGTCCGACGTCATGAACGACTCTTTCATGACGTCGCTCGCCGGGGTCGTTTCGCTGCTGGCCCTCGACGAGCGCCCGGTGCACGGCACGGTGACCGGGGGCCTGGTCGCGACCCTGGAGCTCGTCAAGGCCGGGATCGACGCCCCGCTGTGGGTGCTGACCCGCGGTGCCGTGGCCACCGGCCCCGGCGAGTCCGCTTCGCCCGCGCAGGCCCAGGTCTGGGGCCTCGGCCGGGTCGCCGCCCTGGAGCACCCGGACCGCTGGGGCGGCCTGGTCGATCTTCCGTCCACACTGGACGAACGCACCGCGGCCCGGCTGGTCGGGGTCCTGGCGGGCACCGGCGAAGACCAGGTCGCCCTGCGGCCCCGTGGCATCCTCGCGCGGCGGCTCACCCGCGCGGGCCGCCCCCGCCCCGGCGAGAGCTGGCAGCCCCGCGGGACCGTGCTCGTCACCGGCGGCACCGGGACACTGGGGGCGCACGCCGCCCGCTGGGTCGGCGGGCGCGGCGCCGCACGGGTCGTGCTGACCGCGGACACCCCGGTCACCGCGGACACCGCCCGCCTGGCCGCGGCACTGGCCGCGGAGGGCACCGCGGTCGACGTGGCCGGCTGCGACACCACCCGGCGCACCCAGGTGGCCGGGCTGCTCGACCGGCTCGGGCCGCTGTCCGCCGTCGTCCACGCCGACGGCGTCGGCCAGGCCACCGCGGTGGCCGACACGTCCGCGGCCGAGCTCACCCGGGTCGCCACCGCCAAGGCCGCCGGGGCCGCCTGGCTGGACGAACTGGCCGGCGACCTCGACGCCTTCGTGGTGTTCTCCTCGATCGCGGCCACCTGGGGCAGCGCGCTGGTCGGCGGGTACGCCGCCGGCAACGCCTTCCTCGACGCGCTGGCCGAGCGCCGCCGGGCCGCCGGGAAACCGGCCACCGCCGTCGCCTGGGGCCCGTGGGCAGGCGGGCCCGAAGCGGGCCGGTCGGTGCGGCACGGCCTGCGCACCCTCGACCCCGACCTCGCCGTGCGCGCGCTGGGCCAGATCCTCGACGCGGGCGAGGACGCGGTCACCGTGGCGGACGTCGACTGGGCCGCCTTCGCGCCCGCGTTCACCGTGCGCCGGCCGAGCCCGCTGCTCGCCGCGGTCCCGGAGGCGGCCACCGCGCTCGCCGACCCCGAGTCCGAAGTGGACAGCGACTTCGCCGGACGGCTGGCCGGCATGCCGCGGCCGCGGCAGGACCAGCTGCTCACCGACCTGGTGCGCACCGAGGCGGCCCGCGTCCTCGACCACACCGGCCCCGCGGACGTCGCCCCCGACCGGGCCTTCAGCGCCCTCGGCTTCGACTCGCTGACGTCGGTGGAGCTGCGCAACCGGCTGGCCGCGGCCACCGGGGTCCGGCTGCCCTCCACCGTGGTCTTCGAGTTCCCGACCGCGGCCGCACTGGCCGCGCACCTGCGGGACGAGCTGGTGGGGACAACCGAAGAACCCGACGTCGCGCGGCAGCTGGCGGACGCCGGCGACGACGAGATCTTCGACTTCATCGGCAAGGAATTCGGCATCCAGTGAGGGGGACGGAAGTGAGCGAAGAGAAGCTCCGGTACTTCCTCAAGCAGGTGACGGCGAACCTGCACGAGACCCGCGCCCGGCTGCGGGAGCTGGAGTCGGCGGCCGACGAGCCCGTGGCCGTCGTGGGCCTGGGCTGCCGCTACCCGGGTGGCGTGCGCGGCCCGGACGACCTGTGGCGGCTGGTGGCCGAGGGCACCGACGCGGTCGGGGCGTTCCCCGCCGACCGCGGCTGGGACGTCCGCGACCTCGGCACCGGTCACGAGCGGCAGGGCGGGTTCGTCCACGACGTCCCCGGCTTCGACGCCGGGTTCTTCGGGATCTCGCCGCGCGAGGCCCTGGCCATGGACCCGCAGCAGCGGCTGCTGCTGGAAGTCGGCTGGGAGACCCTGGAACACGCGGGTGTCGACCCGGTGTCCCTGCGGGGCTCGCGCACCGGCGTCTACGTCGGCGCCACGGCCTCCGGCTACGACTGGCTCACCCGCGCGCACGGCGGCGACGAGGGCCACGTCGTCGCGGGCAGCGCGCTGAGTGTCCTTTCCGGACGCCTCGCCTACGCCCTCGGCCTGGCAGGGCCGGCGGTCACGGTGGACACGGCGTGTTCGTCGTCGCTGCTGGCGGTGCACCTGGCGGCGCGGGCGCTGCGGGCGGGCGAGTGCTCGCTGGCGCTGGCCGGCGGGGTGATGGTGATGGTCACCCCGGGCATGTTCGCCGAGTTCTCCCGGCAGGGCGGGCTCGCCGCCGACGGCCGGTGCAAGCCCTTCGGCGCCGGTGCGGACGGCACGGGCTGGGGCGAGGGCGCCGGGCTGGTGCTGCTGGAACGGCTGTCCGACGCCCGGCGGCACGGTCACGACGTGCTCGCGGTGATCCGCGGCAGCGCGGTCAACTCCGACGGGGCGTCCAACGGCCTGACCGCGCCCAGCGCGCCGGCCCAGCGCCGGGTGATCCGCGCGGCACTGGCCGACGCGCGGCTCGAAGCGTCCGAAGTGGACGTCGTCGAGGCGCACGGCACCGGCACCACCCTCGGCGACCCGATCGAGGCGGAAGCCCTGCTGGCCACCTACGGCCGCGACCGCGCCGAGCCGCTGTGGCTGGGCTCGCTGAAGTCGAACCTCGGGCACACCCAGACCGCCGCCGGCGTCGCCGGGGTGCTCAAGATGGTCCTCGCCCTGCGGCACGAGCTGCTGCCCGCGACCCTGCACGCCGACCAGCCCACCCCCCACGTGGACTGGTCGGCGGGGCAGGTCCGGCTGCTGACCGCCCCCGTCGCGTGGCCGGCGGGCGAGCGGGCGCGCCGGGCCGGGGTGTCGGCGTTCGGCGCCAGCGGCACGAACGTCCACCTGATCCTCGAAGAAGCCCCTGCCGACGACGCACCCGGCGAGCGCCGGCCAGGCCCGGTGCTGTGGCCGCTGTCGGCCCGCACGCCCGCGGCGCTCGCGGCGCAGGCCGGCCGGCTCCTGGACCACGTCCGGACGCACCCGGACCTCGACCCGGCCGACGTCGGCTTCTCGCTGGCCACCACCCGGACCGCGTTCGAGCACCGCGCGGTCGTCACCGGCGACTTCCTCGCCGGGCTGGCCGCGCTCGCCGACGGCCGGTCCGCCCCGGACGTGCTCACCGGTGCCGTGCGGCCCGGGCGCGTCGGGTTCGTCTTCGCCGGCCAGGGCAGCCAGCGCGCCGGAATGGGCCGCGAGCTGCACGCGGCGGACCCGGTGTTCGCGGCGGCGTTCGACGAGGCGTGCGCGCTGATCGAGGCCGAGCTCGGGCAGCCGATCCGTGACGTCGTGCTCGGCGAGGACGACGACCGCGTGAACCGGACGCTGTACGCGCAGACCGGGCTGTTCGCGCTGCAGGTCGGCCTGCTCGCCGTGCTGGCCGCGGCCGGCGTCCGCCCGGACGCCGTCGCCGGGCACTCGGTCGGCGAAATCGCGGCGGCCTACGCGGCCGGGGTGCTGTCCCTGCCGGACGCGGCCCGGCTGGTCGCGCACCGCGCGCGGCTGATGGAAGCGCTGCCCGAAGGCGGCGCGATGGCCGCGATCGAGGCGTCCGAAGCCGAAATCACCCCGGACCTCGACGGCGTGGCGCCGGCGGCGGTCAACGGGCCGTCGTCGGTGGTGGTCTCCGGTCCGGCCGAGGCGGTCGACGGCGTTGTGGCGCGCTGGCGGGAGCGCGGGCGCCGGGTGCGGCGGCTGCGCGTGAGCCACGCCTTCCACTCGCCGCTGGTCGAACCGGCGCTGGCCGACCTGGCCGACGTCGCCGCCGGATTGACGTTCGCGGCACCCCGCCTGCTCTGGGCCGGGGCACTGACCGGCGACCTGGTGGAGACGCCGGACGCGGGGTACTGGCCCGCGCAGGCAAGGCAGGCCGTGCGGTTCGCCGATGCCGTGGAAACCCTGACGGCGCACGGTGTTTCGGTCGTCCTGGAGCTCGGCCCGGACGGGACGCTGTCGGCCATGGACACCGGCGCCGACGCCGTGTTCGTGCCCCTGCTGCGCCGCGACACCCCGCTCGTGACTGCGCTGGCGAAGGCGCACGTCCACGGCGTCGACGTCGACTGGCAGGCCGTCCTCGGCGGGCGGCGGACCACGCTGCCCACGTACGCGTTCCAGCGGGACCGCTACTGGCCGGACGGTCCGGTGGCTGCCACGGCACCGGACTCCCGGCTCTGGACCGCGGTCGAGCGGGGCGACGTCACCGCGCTGGCCGCGGAGCTGGCCGCCCCGGCCGAGCCGCTGCGCGAGGTGCTGCCCGCCCTGGCGGCCTGGCGGCGGCGCGAACGGGCCGACGCGGAGACGGCGAACCTGCGCTACCGCGTCACCTGGACCCCGATCGCCGAACCGGCACCGGCCACGCTGTCCGGCACCTGGCTGCTGGTGGGCGAAGCCCCCGACGTCGAGGCCGCCCTCCGCACGCACGGCGCGGACGTCCGCACGGTCGACCCCGCCGGGCTCGAGGTCGCCACCCTGCCGGACGTCGACGGCGTCGTGTCCGTGCTGTCCTGCACGGAGAACCTGACCCTGGTCCAGGCGCTGGGTGCGACCGGGATCGGTGCGCCGCTGTGGCTGCTGACCCGCGGTGCCGTCGCCACGGCGCCGGGGGAGCGGACCCGGCCCGCCGAAGCCGCGACGTGGGGACTGGGCCGCGTCGCGGGCCTGGAACACCCCGAGCGCTGGGGCGGCCTGATCGACCTGCCGTCCACAATGGACGAGCGGACCGGACGGCGGCTGGCCGCGGTGCTGGCCGGTCTCGGCGAAGACCAGGTCGCGCTGCGCCCGGCCGGGATCGCCGCCCGCCGGCTGGTCCGCGCGGCCTCGCCGGAGGGCGCCGGAACCTGGACGCCGCGCGGCACCGTGCTGGTGACCGGGGGCACCGGCGCGCTCGGCGGGCACATCGCGCGCTTCCTCGCCGGGCGCGGCGCCCGCCGGCTGGTGCTGACCAGCCGCGGCGGCCCCCAGACCCGTGGTGTCGCGCAGCGCGTGGCGGAGCTCGCCGGCCGGGGCACCGCGGTGACCGTCTACGCCGCCGACGTCGCCCGCCGGGAGCAGGTCGCCGCCGTGCTGGACCGCGTTCCCGAGCTGACCGCCGTCGTGCACGCGGCCGGGATCGGGCAGGCCACGCCGCTCGCCGAGACGACCCTCGCCGAGCAGGCCGCCGTCACCGAGGCCAAGGCCGGCGGTGCCGCGCACCTCGACGAGCTGACCCGCGACCTCGACGCGTTCGTGCTCTGCTCGTCGATCTCGGCGACCTGGGGCAGCGCCTGGCAGCCCGGCTACGCGGCCGCCAACGCCTTCCTCGACGCGCTCGCCGAAGACCGCCGTGCGCGGGGCCAGGCCGCGACGTCGATCGCCTGGGGCCTGTGGGACGGCGACGGCCTCGGCGCCGGTGCCGGTGGCGAGCAGGCCCGCCGCCGCGGCCTGAAGCCGATGGCCCCCGACGCCGCGATCCACGCGCTCGGGCAGGCCCTCGACGCCGGCGAGGACCTGGTCACCGTCGCGGACGTCGACTGGGCCGCCTTCGCCCCCGCGTTCACCCTGCGCCGCCCGAGCCCGCTGCTGGCCGGCCTGCCCGAGGTCGCCGCGGCCCTGGCCACCACCCCGGAACCCGCCCCCGGGAAGCGAGTCGAGCTCTCCGAAGGCGAGCTGCTCGACCTCGTCCGCGACCGGACCGCGACCCTGCTCGGCCACGCCTCGGCGGCGGCGGTCGAGCCCGGCCGGGCGTTCAAGGACCTCGGCTTCGACTCACTGACGTCGATGGAGCTGCGGGACCGGCTGACCGCCGCGACCGGGCTGAAGCTGACCGCGACGCTCGTGTTCGACCACCCCACCCCGGCCGCCGTCGCCGCCCACCTGCACGCCGAACTGGGCGGCGGCGGCCCGGCGGAGACCGCGGCGGTCACCACGGCACCGGCCGACGAGCCCCTCGCGATCGTCGGCATGGGCCTGCGGCTGCCGGGTGGCGCCGCGACGCCGGAGCAGTTGTGGGACCTCCTGGACACGGGCACGGACGCGGTCGGCTCCTTCCCCGCCGACCGCGGCTGGGACGTCGCCGCGGGCGACTACGCGGCGGTCGGCGGCTTCCTCGCCGACGCCGCCGACTTCGACCCGGGCTTCTTCGGCATCAGCCCGCGCGAGGCCCTCGCGATGGACCCGCAGCAGCGGCTGCTGCTGGAAGTGTCGTGGGAGGCCCTCGAACGCGCGGGCCTCGACCCGGCCCGGCTGAAGGGCTCGAAGACCGGCGTGTTCGCGGGCGCGGCCGCGTCCGGCTACGGCCGGGGTACCACGGTCGGCGCCGACAGCCACCTGCCGATGGGCACCGCGACCAGCATCCTGTCCGGCCGGATCGCCTACGCGCTCGGCCTGGAGGGCCCGGCGGTCACCGTCGACACGGCGTGTTCGTCGTCGCTGGTCGCGCTGCACCTCGCCGTGCGGGCCCTGCGCTCGGGCGAGTGCTCGCTCGCACTGGCCGGCGGCGTCACGGTGATGCCCGACCCGGACGTCTTCGCGCAGTCCGTGCAGCAGCAGGGGCTCGCGGCGGACGGCCGGTGCAAGGCGTTCTCCGCGGCCGCGGACGGCACCGGCTGGGCCGAGGGCGCGGGCATGCTGGCCGTCGAGCGGCTCTCGGACGCCCGCCGTCACGGCCACCGCGTGCTCGCCCTGATCCGCGGCAGCGCGATCAACTCCGACGGCGCGTCCAACGGCCTGACGGCCCCGAACGGCCCGTCCCAGCAGCGGGTGATCCGCGCGGCACTGGCCGACGCCGGACTGTCCACTCAGGACGTCGACGCGGTGGAGGCGCACGGCACCGGGACGTCTTTGGGTGACCCGATCGAAGCGCAGGCGCTGCTCGCCACCTACGGCCAGGATCGTGACGAGCCGCTGTGGCTGGGGTCGGTGAAGTCGAACCTGGGCCACGCCCAGCAGGCGGCCGGCGTCGCCGGGGTGCTGAAGATGGTGCTGGCCCTGCGGAACGGGAAACTGCCCCGGACATTGCACGTCGACGAGCCGTCGCCGCACGTGGACTGGTCGGCGGGCCGGGTCGCCCTGCTGCGCGAGCCGGTCGCCTGGCCCGCCGGGGACCGGCCGCGCCGGGCCGGGGTTTCGGCGTTCGGCGCCAGCGGCACCAACGCCCACGTCATCCTCGAGGAGGCTCCCGCGGCCGTCGAAGAGCCCGCGCGGCAGCCGCTCGTGCCCGGCACCACGGCGTGGATCGTGTCCGGCCGCACGGCCGACGGCCGCGCAGCCCAAGCCGGCCGCCTGCGCGAACACGTCCTGGGCGGCTCGTGGGCACCCGAAGATGTCGCGTGGTCCCTGGCCGCGACGCGGTCGGCGTTCGCGCACCGCGCGGTGGTGCTCGGTGACGACCTCCCTGCGGGGTTGGCCGCGGTGGCGACCGGGCAGCCTGCCCCGGGTGTCGTGACGGGTGTCGCGGCTTCGGTCGGGCGTGTCGTGTTCGTGTTCCCGGGTCAGGGGAGTCAGTGGGCTGGGATGGGTCGTGAGCTGGCGTCGGTGTCGCCGGTGTTTGCGGCGCGGTTGGCGGAGTGTGCGGCGGCGTTGTCGCCTTATGTTTCTTTGGATTTGGATGATCTGGATTCCGCGGATGTGGTGCAGCCTGCGTTGTGGGCGGTGATGGTGTCGCTGGCCGAGGTGTGGCGCGCGGCGGGTGTGGTGCCTGATGCGGTGGTGGGTCATTCGCAGGGTGAGATTGCGGCGGCGGTGGTGTCGGGTGCTCTGTCTCTTGAGGACGGTGCTCGGGTGGTGGCGCTGCGGTCGCGTGTGCTGACCGCGTTGGCTGGTCGTGGCGGGATGATGTCGATTGCCGAGCCCGCTTCGCTGGTGCGGGAGCGGATTGCTTCTTGGGGTTCGCGGTTGTCGGTGGCGGCGGTGAATGGTCCGTTGTCCACTGTGGTCTCGGGTGAGCCGGAATCCCTGCGGGAATTGGCCGAATCCGCGGATGTGCGGACGCGGATGATTCCGGTGGATTATGCGTCGCATTCGGCTCAGGTGGATGCGTTGCGGGATGAGATTGTTTCGGTGCTGGCTGGGATTTCTCCGCGTGAGGTGGAGATTCCGATGGTGTCGGCGATGACGGGTGAGTGGCTGGCTGGTCCGGAGTTGGATCCGGTGTATTGGGCGGCGAGTCTTCGTGAGCCGGTGGAGTTCGAGCGGGCGGTTCGGGTGCTTGGCGAGTCGGGGTATGGCGTGTTCGTGGAGACGTCGCCGCATGCGGTGCTGACGGGCGCGATCGCCGACACTTTGGACGATCCGGTGGCCGTGGGTACTCTCCGCCGCGACGACGGGGGCGCCCAGCGGCTGCTCACGTCGTTCGCCGAAGCCTGGACCCACGGTGTCCCCGTCGGCTGGTCCGAGGTCCTCTCCGGGCGGCCGGTCGATCTGCCGACCTACGCCTTCCAGCACCAGCGGTTCTGGCCCGAACCGGCCGCCCCGGCCGCCGGAACGGGCGCCGAGGCGGAGTTCTGGACGGCCATCGACCGCGGCGACGTCACCGACCTGGCCGGCACCCTGGACGTCGAGCCGGGCAGCCTCCGGGACGTGGTCCCGGCCCTGGCCCGCTGGCACCGCGGGCTGAGTGACGAATCCGCGGTCGCCGGGTGGCGCTACCGCATCACGTGGGCGCCGGTCCCCGACCCGGAACCGGCCGCGCTTTCCGGCACCTGGCTGGTGCTGGGCGAGGACGCCGAGGTCACCACGGCGCTCACCGAGCACGGCGCCGACGTGGTCACGGCGATCGAGGACGCCCCGGCCGACCTGCGTGGCGTCGTTTCCCTGCAGGCCCTCGACGAGCGCCCGCACCCGGACCACCCGTTCGTCACCCGCGGCCTCGCCGCGACGTTGCGCCTGGTCCAGACCCTCGGCGAGGCCGGGATCGACGCGCCCCTGTGGGTCCTCACCCGCGGCGCGGTCACCACCGGCCCCGCCGACGCCCCCGTCTGTGCCGGGCAGGCCGCGGCCTGGGGCCTCGGCCGCGTCGTCGCACTGGAACACCCGGACCGCTGGGGCGGCCTCGTCGACCTGCCGTCCACAATGGACGCCGATGCCGGGCGGCGCCTGTGCGCGGTGTTCGCCGCCGCCGGAGAGGACCAGATCGCGCTGCGACCGGCCGGGATTCTCGCCCGAAGGCTGGTACGGGCCCCGCGGCCGCGGGCTGTCACGCACTGGGTACCGCGCGGCACGGTGCTGATCACCGGCGGCACCGGCGCCGCCGGCGGGCACGTCGGCCGCTGGCTGGCCGGGCGCAACGCCGTGGCCGGGCAGGCGGGCACCGCGGTCGACACCACCCGGATCGTGTTGACCAGCCGCTCCGGTCCCGGCGCCACCGCCGTCGCCGAGCTGGCCGCCGGGCTGGCCGAAACAGGCACCGCAGTCGACGTCATCGCCTGCGACACCGCCGAACGCGCCGCCGTGGCCGGGCTGCTCGACCGGATCGCCGCCACCGGGCCCGCGCTGTCGGCCGTCGTGCACGCCGCCGGGGTCAGCGCCGGCAGCCCCGTGGCCGAAACCACCCTTGCCGGCCTCGCCGACGTCACCCGGGCGAAGGTGGCGGGTGCGCGCTGGCTCGACGAGCTGACCGGCGACCTCGACGCGTTCGTCCTCTTCTCCTCCGGTGCGGCCACCTGGGGCAGCAGCTACCAGCCCGGCTACGCCGCGGGCAACGCCTACCTGGACGCGCTCGCCGAAACCCGCCGCGCCCGCGGGAAAGCCGCCACCTCGGTGGCGTGGGGCCTGTGGGGCGGCGGTGGGCTCGGCGAAGGCGAGGCCGGCGACCGGCTGCGCCGGGCCGGGGTGCGGACGATGGACCCGCGGCTCGCCGTCCGGGCGCTCGGCCATGCGCTCGACGCGGACGAAACCACGGTGACCGTCGCCGACATCGACTGGGCCACCTTTGCCCCGACGTTCACCCTGCGCCGGCCCAGTCCGCTGCTGGCCGCGCTGGCGGAGGCCGCCCCCGCCGAGGCGCCGGCCGAGGACACCGCAGGGTGGGCCGCGCGGCTGGCCGGCCGGTCCGTCGCCGAGCAGGAACACCTGCTCACCGAGCTGGTCCGGGCCGAGGCGGCGGCCGTGCTCGGCCACGACGGGCCCGGGGCCGTCGAGCCGGCGCGGGCGTTCCGTGAGCTCGGGTTCGACTCGCTCACCGCCGTCGACCTGCGCAACCGGCTCGCCGCCGCGACCGGGCTCGCGATGCCCGCGACGCTGGTGTTCGACTACCCGACCGCGGCCGTGCTGGCCGCGCACCTGCGGGCCGAGCTGACCGGCGAAGACGACGCCGAGCCCGTCTTCGCCGACCTGGACCGGCTGGAGACGGCGCTCGCCGCCGTCCCGGACGGCAGTGAACTGCGCTCCGGCATCACCGCCCGCCTGCGGACGGTGCTGTCGAAGTGGCTCGCCGGGCACGAGACGCCCGAAGCGGAGGAAGCGGTCACCGGGCGGCTCGAAGCCGCCGGGGCCGCGGAGGTCCTCGACTTCATCAACAACGAGCTGGGGATGGCGTGATGCGCGGAAGGACCTGTCGTGACCGATGACCAGCAGCTGCTCGACGCGCTGAAGAAGCTGGCCGCCGAGCTGTACACCAGCCGCGAGCGGGTGAAGCAGCTCGAATCCGGCGAGCACGAACCGATCGCCGTGGTCGGCATGGGCTGCCGCTTCCCGGGCGGGGTCCGCACGCCCGACCAGCTGTGGGACCTCGTCGCCGCGGGCACCGACGCGGTGTCCGGGTTCCCCGCCGACCGCGGCTGGGACACCACCGGCAGCTACGCCCACCAAGGCGGCTTCGTCTACGACGTGGCCGACTTCGACGCCGGGTTCTTCGGGATCTCGCCGCGGGAGGCGCTGGGGATGGACCCCCAGCAGCGGCTGCTCCTCGAAGTGTCCTGGGAGGCGCTGGAACAGGGCGGCATCGACCCGGCGTCGCTGCGCGGCTCGGCGACCGGCGTGTTCGCCGGCGCTTCGACCTCGCGCTACGAGGCCAACCTGCTCGGCATCGACGACGGCGCCGAAGGGTACGTGCTGACCGGCAACGCGATCAGCGTCATCTCCGGCCGCGTCTCCTACACCCTGGGCCTGGAGGGCCCGGCGGTCACCGTGGACACGGCGTGTTCGTCGTCGCTGGTGGCCCTGCACCTCGCCGTGCGGGCGCTGCGGGCGGGGGAGTGCTCGCTCGCACTGGCCGGCGGCGTCGCCGTGCTGTCCACGGCCGGGGCGTTCGCCGAGTTCTCGAAGCAGCAGGGCATGGCCGCCGACGGCCGGTGCAAGGCGTTCGCCGCCGGGGCCGACGGGATCGGCTGGGGCGAGGGCGCGGGCATGGTCGTGCTGGAACGGCTGTCCGACGCGCACCGCAACGGCCACCGGGTCCTCGCCGTCGTCCGCGGCTCCGCGACCAACTCCGACGGCGCCTCGAACGGGCTTTCGGCGCCGAACGGGCCGTCGCAGCAACGCGTGATCCGCGCCGCGCTCGACGACGCCAAACTGTCCGCTTCGGACGTCGACGTCGTCGAAGCACACGGCACCGGGACCTCGCTGGGCGACCCGATCGAGGCGCAGGCGCTGCTCGCGACCTACGGGCAGGACCGCGACGAGCCGCTGTGGCTGGGGTCGGTGAAGTCGAACATCGGGCACACGCAGACCGCGGCCGGCGTCGCGGGCGTGCTCAAGATGATCCTCGCGCTGCGCCACGGCGTGCTGCCCCCGACGCTGCACGCCGACGAGCCCACGCCGGAGGTCGACTGGAGCGCCGGGAACGTCCGGCTGCTGCAGGACTCGCGGGACTGGCCGGCCCCCGGCCGCCCGCGCCGCGCGGCGGTGTCGGCGTTCGGGATCAGCGGCACCAACGCCCACGTCCTCCTCGAAGAAGCCCCGGCCGGTCCGGCGGTGCCCGAGCGGCGGCCGCTCGTGTCCGGGACCACGGCCTGGGTCGTGTCGGCCCACTCGGCGGCGGCGCTCGCCGGGCAGGCCGGGCGGCTGCGCGAGCACGTCCTGGGCGGCTTGGGGACACCGGAGGACATCGGCTGGTCTCTGGGGGCGACGCGGTCGGCGTTCGAGCACCGGGCTGTCGTCCTCGGTGACGACCTCCCAGCGGGGTTGGCCGCGGTGGCCACCGGTCAGCCGGGCGCCGGGGTGGTGACCGGGGTCGCCGCCACCACGGGCCGCACGGTGTTCGTGTTCCCGGGGCAGGGCAGCCAGTGGCTCGGCATGGGCCGGGAGCTGGCGGAGTCGTGTCCGGTGTTCGCGGCCCGGCTGGCGGAGTGCGAAGCGGCGCTCGCGCCTTATGTTTCCCTTGATCTGAACGGGTTTTCCGAGGCTGCGGATGTCGTGCAGCCCGCGTTGTGGGCGGTGATGGTCTCCCTCGCCGAGGTCTGGCGGGCCGCTGGTGTCGTCCCGGATGCCGTGGTGGGTCATTCGCAGGGCGAGATCGCCGCGGCGGTCGTCTCGGGGGCACTGTCCCTTGAGGACGGTGCGCGGGTGGTCGCCCTCCGCAGCAAGGCGCTGACGGCGCTGGCCGGCCGCGGCGGGATGATGTCCGTGGCTGAGCCGGCGCCGGTCGTCCGGGAGCGAATTAAGCCGTGGGGTGCGCGACTCTCGATCGCCGCGGTGAATGGGCCGGTGTCCACTGTGGTCTCCGGTGAGCCGGACGCCTTGCGGGAGCTGGCCGAAGCCACCGAAGCGCGGACGCGGGTGATCCCCGTGGACTACGCCTCGCATTCGGCTCAGGTCGATTCGCTGCGTGAAGAGATCCTCGCGGCGCTGGCCGGGATCACGCCCCGGACACCCGAAATCCCGATGATCTCGTCGATGACCGGTGCTCCGGTCGGCGAGCTGGACGCGGAGTACTGGTTCGCGAGCCTGCGGGAGCCGGTCGAGTTCGAACGCGCGATCCGGACGCTGGGCGAGTCGGGCTACGGCGTCTTCGTCGAGACGTCGCCGCACGCGGTGCTCACCGGAGCCATCGCCGACACCCTCGGCGACCCGGTGGCCGTCGGCACCCTCCGTCGCGACGACGGCGGCGCGCCCCGGCTGCTGCGGTCGTTCGCCGAAGCCTGGACCCGCGGTGTGCCCGTCGACTGGTCGGCCGTCCTCAGTGGACAGCCGGTCGAGCTGCCCACCTACGCCTTCCAGCGGCAGCGGTTCTGGCCCCGGCCCGCCGTCGCCGCGCAGCCGGAGACCGCCGAATCCGGGTTCTGGACCGCAGTCGAGAACGGCGACCTCCACGAGCTGGCCGAGACCCTCGAAGTCGACGACGACCGGCTCGGCCCGGTCCTGCCGGCGCTGAAGTCGTGGCGCCGCCGCGAACGCGCCGAGTCGGTCGTCGCGGACTGGCGCTACCACATCACGTGGGTCCCCGTCCCCGAGCCCGCCACCGCCACGCTGTCCGGCACCTGGCTGCTGGTCGGGGCGTCCGCCGACGTCGCGGCGGCCCTGCGCGCGCACGGCGCGGAGGTGGTCACGGCGACCGTGGCCGACCTGCCGGCCGGGGACTACGCGGGTGTGATCGCGCACGGCGAAAGCCTCGCCGGGACTCTTCGCCTGGTACAGGCCGGGATCGACGCCCCGCTGTGGGTGCTGACCCGCGGCGCCGTGGCGACCGGCCCCGGTGAACCGGCCGCGCCCGCGCAGGCGCAGGTCTGGGGCCTGGGCCGGGTGGCGGGCCTGGAACACCCCGGACGCTGGGGCGGCCTCGTCGACCTCCCGCCCACCTGGGACGAACGCACCGGCGCCCGGCTGTGCGCCGTGCTCGCCGGGCGCGAAGACCAGGTCGCCCTCCGCGGCGCCGGCACCTTCGCCCGCCGCCTCGTCCGGGCGCCCGGGCACCGCGCCGGCCCGCGCCGCTGGGCCCCGCGCGGGACCGTCCTGCTCACCGGTGGCACCGGCTCCACCGGGGCGTACGTCGCCCGCTGGCTGGCCGGCCGGGGTGCCGGGCGCGTCGTCCTCACCGGCCGCGCCGGCCCCGCCGCCCCCGGGCTGCCCGCCCTGGCCGCGGACCTCGCGGTCGCCGGGACCCGCGTCGACGTCGTCGCCTGCGACCTCGCCGAGCGGCCCCGGGTCGCCGGCCTGCTGGACCGGATCGCCGCCACCGGACCGGCGCTGACCTCGGTGTTCCACGCGGCCAACACCGGGTACCTCGCCCCGCTGGCGACCACCGACGACGCCGGGCTGGCCACCGCGCTCGGCGCGAAGGCGGCCGGAGCGCGCTGGCTCGACGAACTGACCGCCGACCTCGACGCCTTCGTCCTGTTCTCCTCCATTTCGGCCACCTGGGGCAGCAACGACCACGGCGCCTACGCCGCGGGCAACGCCTACCTCGACGCGCTGGCCGAGGACCGCCGGGCGCGCGGGCTGCCGGGGACGTCGATCGCCTGGGGTGTCTGGGACACCCGTGACTGGGCCGCCGTCGACGCCGCCGCGGACCAGGACCAGGCCGTCACCCCGGCGAAACTGCTGCGCCAGGGCATCCGGTTCCTCGACCCGGACCGGGCCCTGACCGCGCTGGGCCAGGTCCTCGACGACGACGAGACGTACATCGCCCTGGCCGACGTCGACTGGACGCGGTTCGCGCCGGTGTTCGGCGCCGCCCGGGAACGGCCGCTGCTCGACCTGCTCGCCGAAGCGCACAGCACCGGCCCTGTCCCGGCCGAAGCGGGGGAGACCGGGGAGCTGGAAACGCAGCTGACCGGCCTGGACCCGGCCGAGCGGGTCCGCGTCACGGCCGAGCTGGTCCGGCAGCACGCGGCCGCGGTGCTGGGCCACGCATCCGCCGAGGAGGTCCCGGCGACCCGGGCGTTCCGCGACCTCGGCTTCGATTCGCTGACCGCGGTGGAGCTGCGGAACCGGCTCACCACGGCGACCGGGCTGAAGCTGCCGTCCACTGTGGTCTTCGACTACCCGAACCCCGCCATGCTGGCGCGGGAAATCGTCGGGCGCCTCTTCGGCGCGGACGAGGCCACGCCGGTCCCGGCCCGCGGTCCGGCGACGGCGACCGACCCGATCGCGATCGTCGGCATGAGCTGCCGGTACGCCGGCGGCGTCGAGAGCCCGGAAGCGCTGTGGGAGCTCCTGGCGTCCGGCGGCGACGCGATCACCGGGTTCCCGGCGGACCGCGGCTGGGACACCGAAGGCCTGCTCGACCCCGACCCGGACCGCGCGGGCACGACGTACGTCGCCGAAGGCGGTTTCCTGCGCGGTGTCGCCGGGTTCGACGCCGGGTTCTTCGGGATCAACCCCCGCGAGGCCCTGGCCATGGACCCGCAGCAGCGGCTGCTCCTCGAAGTCGCGTGGGAGACCCTCGAGCGCGCGGGCATCGACCCGGAGACCGTGCGCGGCACGCCGACCGGCGTCTTCGCCGGCGCCGCCCCGTCCGGTTACGGCGCCGGGCTCGCCGGGGCCGACAGCGGCACCGAGGGGTATGTGATCACCGGCAACACCGGCAGCGTGCTGTCCGGCCGGATCTCCTACACGCTCGGCCTGGAGGGCCCGGCGGTCACGGTGGACACGGCGTGTTCGTCGTCGCTGGTGGCCCTGCACCTGGCGGCGCAGGCGCTGCGGTCCGGCGAGTGCTCGCTGGCCCTCGCCGGGGGCGTGATGGTGATCGCCGACCCGGCCGAGTTCGTCGGCTTCTCGCGGCAGCGCGTGCTCGCCGCCGACGGGCGCTGCAAGGCGTTCGCGGAGGCGGCGGACGGGATGGGGCTGGCCGAGGGCGCGGGCATGGTGCTGCTGGAGCGCCTGTCCGACGCGCGCCGGCACGGCCACCGTGTGCTGGCGCTGGTCCAGGGCACCGCGACCAACTCCGACGGCGCGTCGAACGGGCTCACCGCCCCGAACGGGCCGTCGCAGCAGCGGGTGATCCGGGCCGCGCTGGCGAACGCGGGACTGTCCACTTCGGACGTCGACGTCGTGGAGGCGCACGGCACCGGGACCGCGCTCGGTGACCCGATCGAGGCGCAGGCGATCCTCGCCACGTACGGCCAGGAGCGGGCCGAGCCGCTGTGGCTGGGGTCGGTGAAGTCGAACATCGGGCACAGTCAGCAGGCGGCGGGCGTGGCCGGGGTGATCAAGATGGTGCTCGCCCTGCGGCACGGGAAGCTGCCCGCGACGCTGCACGTGGACGAGCCGTCGTCGCATGTGGACTGGACGGCGGGGAACGTCGAGCTGCTGCGCGAGCCGGTCGAGTGGACGGCGGGCGAGCGGCCGCGGCGGGCGGGGGTGTCGGCGTTCGGGATCAGCGGCACCAACGCCCACGTCATCCTCGAAGAGGCACCGGAAGCCGCGGAACCGGCCGAGCCCGCGGCCCGGGCCCTGACGGGCTCGGCGTGGGTGCTGTCCGCCCGCGACGCCGACGCGCTGCCCGCGCAGGCCGCGCGGCTGCGGGACTTCGTGCTCGCCCGCCCGGACCTCGATCCGGCCGACATCGGGTTCTCGCTGGCCACCACCCGCACGGCGTTCGAGCACCGCGCGGCGATCACCGGCGACCTCCTCGACGGGCTTGAGGCCCTGGCGGCCGGGCGATCGGCCGCGGGAGTGGTCACCGGCGTGGCCAAGCCCGTCCGGATCGGGTTCGTCTTCGCCGGGCAGGGCAGCCAGCGCGCGGGGATGGGCCGTCAGCTGTATGCGGCCAGCCCGGTGTTCGCGGCGGCGTTCGACGAGGCGATCGCGCTGGTCGAGGCCGAGCTGGGGTTGTCGGTTCGTGAGGTCGTGCTCGGCGAGGGCGAGGACGACCGGGCGGATCAGACGTTGTACGCCCAGACGGGCCTGTTCGCGGTCGAGGTCGGCCTGGTCGCGCTGCTGGCCGCGTGTGGCATCCGGCCGGACGCGGTGGCCGGGCACTCGGTGGGCGAGATCGCGGCGGCGCACGCGGCCGGGGTCCTCACCCTGGCCGATGCGGCCCGCCTGGTGGCCCACCGGGCCCGGCTGATGCAGGCCCTGCCCGAGGGCGGGGCGATGGCGGCGATCGAGGCGACCGAGGCGGAGATCGCCTCGGACCTGGAGGGCCTTTCGCTGGCGACGATCGAGGCGGAGCGCCCCCCGAACCTCCAAGGCGTCTCGCTGGCCGCGGTGAACGGACCGACATCGGTGGTGGTTTCGGGGGCCGTCGACGCCGTCGAGCGGGTCGTCGAGCGGTGGCGGGCGCGGGGCCGGCGGGTGCGGCGGCTGCGTGTCAGCCACGCCTTCCACTCGCACCGGATGGACCCCGTCCTCGACGACCTGGCCGAGGTCGCCGCCGGGCTGACCTACGCTGACCCGCGCGTGCCGTGGGCGGGCGCGCTGACCGGTGCGCTCGTCGAAGCCCCGGACGCCGGGTACTGGCCCGCGCAGGTCCGGCAGCCCGTCCGGTTCGCCGATGCGGTGCAGACCCTCGCCGCCCGAGGGGTTTCGGTCTTCTTCGAGATCGGTCCGGACGGCACGCTGTCGTCGATGGGGTCCGGGGTCCTGCCGGACGCTCCCTTCATCCCGGTGCTGCACAAGGACCTCCTCGTGACCGCGCTCGGCGCGGCCCACGTGCGGGGCGTCGACGTCGACTGGCGAGCCGTCCTCAGTGGACAGAAGGTCGACCTGCCCACCTACGCCTTCCGGCACCAGCACTTCTGGCCCGAGCGCCGGAAAGCGGCCGACTCCGGCTTCTGGGCCGCGCTCGAGCACCTCTCCGTCGACCTCGACCGCCCGTTCCGCGAGGTCCTGCCCGAGCTGACCACGTGGCGTGACGACGCCGCCGTGGCGGACTGGCGCTACCACGTCACCTGGACCCCGGTCGCCGACCCCGCGCCCGCGGCGCTGTCCGGCACCTGGCTGCTGGTCGGCGAGTCCGCCGAGGTCGAAGCCGCCCTCGCCGCCCATGGCGCCGAGGTCGTGACGGCCCGCGAAACCGTGCCGGACGGAAGCTACGCCGGGATCGTCTCCGTGCTCGCCCTCGACGAGACCCCGGTCGACGGCTCGCCCGTGCTGACCCGCGGCCTGGCCGCCACCCTGGAGCTGGCCCAGACCCTCCGTGACGGAGCGCCGCTGTGGGTGCTGACCCGCGGCGCCGTCGCGGCCACCCCCGGCGAAGGCCCGGCGAACCCCGTCCAGGCGCCCGCCTGGGGCCTCGGCCGGGTGGTCGGCCTGGAACACCCGGACCGCTGGGGCGGGCTGATCGACCTGCCCTCCACAATGGACGAACGCGCCGCGGCCCGGCTCGCCGCGGTCCTGGCGGGCACCGGCGAAGACCAGGTCGCCCTGCGGCCCTCGGGCATCCTGGCCCGCCGGCTCGTCCACGCGCCCGCGCCGCGGCCCGGCCGCGCCTGGACGCCGTCCGGGGCCGTGCTGGTCACCGGGGGCACCGGCGGCATCGGCGGGCACGTCGGCCGCTGGCTCGCCGGACGGCACACGCCCCGGCTGGTGCTCACCAGCCGGTCCGGTCCCGCCGCCGCCGGAGTGGCGGCGCTGGCGGCCGAACTGGCCGGGCAGGGCAGCGCGGTCGACGTCCTGGCCGGCGACACCGCCTGCCGCGCCGACGTCGCCGGGATCCTGGCGCGGATCGGCCCGGACCTCACCGCCGTCGTGCACGCCGCCGGCATCGGGCAAGGCATCGCGGTCGACGACCTCGACACCGCCGGGCTCGCGGACTCCCTCGCGGGCAAGGCCGCCGGGGCGGTCTGGCTCGACGAACTGACCGGCGACCTCGACGCGTTCGTGCTGTTCTCGTCGATCTCGGCCACCTGGGGCAGCGCGCTGCAGCCCGGGTACGCCGCCGCGAACGCCTTCCTCGACGCGCTCGCCGAAGCCCGCCGCGCCCGCGGAGCGGTCGCGACCTCGGTCGCCTGGGGCGTCTGGAGCGGGGCCGGGATGGGCGGCGGCGAGGCGGGGGAGAAGCTGAGCCGGTTCGGGGTCCGCGCGATGGACCCGCGGCTCGGCATCCGGGCACTGGCCCAGGCCGTCGACGCGGACGAGACCGCGGTCGCGGTCGCCGACGTCGACTGGCCCGCCTTCGCACCGACGTTCACCCTGCGCCGCCCCAGCCCGTTGCTGACCTCGGTGCCGGAGGCGGTGACCGCGCTGGCCGAGCCCGTCCCGGCCGGCGACGGCGGCCTGGCCGGACGGCTGGCCGGACTGTCGCGGGCAGACCAGGACCGCCTCCTGGTCGAGCTGGTCCGCACCGAGGCCGCCGCCGCGCTCGGGCACTCCGGTGCCGGCGCGGTCGACGCCGACCGCCCGTTCGGGGACCTCGGCTTCGACTCGCTCACCGCGGTCGAACTGCGCAACCGGCTCGGCGCGGCCACCGGCCTCAGCCTGCCCGCGACCCTGGTCTTCGACCACCCCACCGCCGCCGCGCTCGCCGCGTTCCTGCGGGCCGAGCTGGCCGGCGAAGAAGAAGCCGGTCCGGGCGCGCTGTTCGCCGGGCTGGACCGCCTCGAGGCCGGCCTGGCCGACGTCGCCGACCCGGCCGTGCGCGAGGACATCGGCCGCCGCCTGCGCGGCATCCTCGCCGGCCTGGACCGCGACCCGGGGGCGGGGACCGCGATCGCGTTCGACGCGGCCACCCCCGGCGAAGTGTTCGATTTCCTCGACAAGGAGTTCGGGAGCCTGTGATGGAGAGTCAGGAAAAGCTCTTCGACTACCTCAAGAAGGCGTCGGCCGAGCTCCAGGAGACCCGCACCCGCCTGCGCCGCAAGGAAGCCGCCGAGCACGAGCCGATCGCGATCGTCGGCATGGGCTGCCGCCTGCCCGGCGGCGTGCGGAGCCCGGAGGACCTGTGGTCACTGGTGGCCTCGGGCACCGACGCGGTGTCCGGCTTCCCGGCCGACCGCGGCTGGGACCTCGGCGACGGCTACGCCCACCAGGGTGGGTTCGTCCACGACGCGGCCGAGTTCGACGCCGGGTTCTTCGAGATCTCCCCGCGCGAAGCCCTCGCCATGGACCCGCAGCAGCGCATGCTGCTCGAAGTCACCTGGGAAGCCCTGGAACGCGCGGGCATCGACCCGGCGGGGCTGAAGGGGTCCCGGACCGGCGTGTTCGCCGGGGCGTCGTCGTCGGGCTACGGCAACGTCCTCCTCGAGGACCCCAGCGGCGTCGAGGGCTACCTGATGACCGGCAACGCCGGGAGCGTGATCTCCGGCCGGGTGTCGTACGCGCTCGGGCTGGAAGGCCCGGCGGTCACGGTGGACACGGCGTGCTCGTCGTCGCTGGTCGCCCTGCACCTGGCCGTGCAGGCCCTGCGCACCCGCGAATGCGGCCTGGCGCTGGCCGGCGGCGTCACGGTGATGGCCACCGCCGGCACGTTCGCGGACTTCGCCCGGCAGAACGGCCTGGCCGCCGACGGCCGGTGCAAGTCGTTCTCGGCCGACGCCGACGGCACCGCCTGGGCCGAAGGTGCCGGGGTGCTGGTGGTCGAGCGGCTTTCGGACGCTCGGCGCAACGGGCACCGGGTGCTGGCCGTGATCACCGGGACCGCGGTGAACTCCGACGGTGCGTCGAACGGCCTGACCGCGCCCAACGGGCCGTCGCAGCAGCGCGTGATCCGCTCCGCGCTCGCCGCCGCCCGGGTGAGCGCCGAGCAGGTCGACGTCGTGGAGGCCCACGGCACCGGCACCACGCTCGGCGACCCGATCGAGGCCCAGGCCGTGCTCGCCACCTACGGCCAGCACCGGGAAACCCCGCTGTGGTTGGGTTCCCTCAAGTCCAACCTCGGCCACGCCCAGCAGGCAGCGGGCGTGGCCGGGGTCATCAAGATGGTCCAGGCCCTGCGCCACGGCGAACTCCCGCGGACGTTGCACGTCGCCGAGCCGACGCCGCACGTCGACTGGTCCGCGGGCAAGGTCGCGCTGCTGCGGGAGCAGGTGGCGTGGCCGGCAGGTGACCGGCCGCGGCGGGCCGGGGTGTCGGCGTTCGGGATGAGCGGCACCAACGCGCACGTGATCGTCGAGGACGCGCCGATGGCCGAAGACGCACCGGCCGAGCCGCGGCAGCCGGTGGTCACCACCACCGCGACGCCGTGGCTCCTGTCCGGGCGCACCGCGCCCGCGCTCGCCGCCCAGGCCGGCCGGCTGCGCGAGCACCTGCTCACCCACCCGGACCTGGACCCGGCCGACGTCGCCTGGTCACTGGCCACGACCCGGTCCGCGTTCGGCCACCGGGCGGTCGTGCTCGACGGCGACCTGACCGCCGCCGCGGCCGGACGGCCCGCGCCCGGCCTGGTCACGGGCACGGCAGCGGCAGCAGGACGGACGGTGTTCGTGTTCCCGGGGCAGGGGAGCCAGTGGCTCGGCATGGGCCGGGAGCTGGCGGAGTCGTGTTCAGTGTTCGCGGCCCGGCTGGCCGAGTGCGCGGCCGCGTTGTCGCCTTACGGCGGCCTGAACCTCGACGATCTGGACTCCGCGGATGTGGTCCAGCCGGCGTTGTGGGCGGTCATGGTGTCGCTGGCCGAGGTGTGGCGCGCGGCCGGTGTCGTGCCCGACGCGGTGGTGGGTCACTCGCAAGGTGAGATCGCCGCGGCGGTGGTGTCGGGTGCACTGTCCCTTGAGGACGGTGCTCGGGTGGTGGCGCTGCGCAGCAAGGTGCTGACGGCGTTGGCCGGGCACGGCGGGATGCTGTCGATCGCCGAGCCCGCGGCCGCGGTCCGGGAGCGGATCGAGCCGTGGGGCTCCCGGCTGTCGGTGGCCGCGGTGAACGGCCCACAGTCCACTGTGGTCTCCGGCGACCCGGAAGCCTTGCGAGAACTGGCCGAGAGCGCGGACGTCCGGACCCGGATGATCCCGGTGGACTACGCGTCGCATTCGGCTCAGGTGGACGCCTTGCGGGACGAAATCGTGTCGGTGCTGGCCGGGATTTCCCCGCGAGAAGCCGAGATCCCGATGGTGTCGGCGATGACCGGGGAGTGGATCAACGGCCCCGAGCTGGACCCGGCCTACTGGGCGGCCAGCCTGCGGGAACCCGTGGAGTTCGAACGCGCGGTCCGCGTCCTCGGCGAGTCGGGGCACGGCGTGTTCGTCGAGACGTCCCCGCACGCGGTGCTCACCACCGCGATCGCCGACACCCTGCCCGACGCGGTCGTCGGCGGCACCCTCCGCCGCGACGGCGGCGGCGCCGGCCGCCTGCTCCGGTCGTTCGCCGAAGCCTGGACCCGCGGCGTCCCCGTCGACTGGTCGGCCCTCCTCAGTGGACAGACAGTCGACCTGCCCACCTACGCCTTCCAGCACGAACGCTACTGGCCCGAACGCGCCAGCACGGCCGACGACACCTGGCGCTACCAGGTCACCTGGGCCCCCGTTCCCGAGCCCGCCACCGCCACGCTGTCCGGCACCTGGTTGCTGGCCGGGGTGTCCGCCGAGATCGCGGCCGCGCTGCGCGGTTACGGCGCGGACGTCGTCACGGCGCCCGTGGACGACCTCCCGGCTGGGGACTTCGCGGGTGTGGTGGCGCACGGCGACGACCTGGCTGGGATTCTCCGTCTGGTTCAGGCGGGGATTGACGCGCCGCTGTGGGTGCTGACCCGTGGCGCCGCTCCCGGCGATGGCCCGGTGTCGCTGGAGCAGGCGCAGGTGTGGGGCTTCGGGCGGGTTGCCGCCCTGGAGCACCCGGATCGCTGGGGCGGCCTGGTCGACCTTCCGGCTGTGTGGGACGAGCGTGCCGCGGCGCGGCTGTGCGCGGTCCTCGCCGGGCACGAGGACCAGGTCGCGATCCGGCAGGCGGGCATCCTGGCCCGCCGTCTGGTCCGCGCCCCCGAACCGCGGGAGCTGCGTCGCTTCGAGCCGTCGGGGACTGTGCTGATCACCGGCGGGACCGGGGCGATCGGAGGTCACACCGGCCGCTGGCTGACCGGTCGTGGTGCCACGAACCTGGTGTTGACGAGCCGGTCCGGTCCGGCGGCCGCCGGGGTGCCCGCCCTGGTGGCGGACCTGGCTGCTCGTGGGGCGGCGGTGGACGTCGTCGCGTGCGATGTCGCCGACCGGCCGCAGGTGGCCGGGCTCCTCGACCGGATCGGTCCCGGGTTGTCGACGGTGGTGCACGCGGCCGGAGTCGGCGAGGGCGGTCCGATCGTGGAGACGACCGTGGCGGATCTGGCCTCGGCGACCGCGGCGAAGGTCCTCGGCGCTCGCTGGCTGGACGAACTCGCCACCGGCCTCGACGCGTTCGTCCTGTTCTCCTCGGGGGCCGCGATCTGGGGCAGCGGCGGGCTTGCCGGGTATGCGGCGGGCAACGCCTACCTCGACGCCCTCGCCGAGGCTCGCCGTGCCCGCGGGCTGGCGGCGACGTCGGTCGCCTGGGGACTCTGGGGCGGCGGCGGCATGGTCGGTGGCGCCGCCGGTGAGCAGCTGCGTGGCCTCGGCATGCGCGTCATGGCCCCTGACCGCGGAATTCACGCCCTGGCCCAGACCCTGGACGCGGACGAGACCGCGGTGACGGTCGCGGACGTCGACTGGGCGAAGTTCGCGCCGACGTTCACCCTGCGCCGCCCGAGCCCGCTCATCGCCGGCCTGCCCGAGGTCGAGGCCGCCCTCGCGGTGGACACCGACGCGGAACCGGAGACCGAACTCGGCAGGCGGCTGGCCGGGCTGTCCCGCGCCGACCAGGACCGGCTGCTGACCGACCTCGTGCGGGCGGAAGCCGCGGCGGTGCTCGGCCACGCGTCCGCCGACGCCCTCGAACCCCGGCGCGCGTTCAAGGAACTCGGGTTCGGCTCCCTGACCGCGGTCGAACTGCGCAACCGCCTCGCCACCGCCACCGGGCTCGGCCTGCCGTCCACGCTCGTCTTCGACTACCCGAACGCCGCCGCCCTCGCCGAGTTCCTCGGCAGCAGGCTCACCGGCACCGAAACCCGGACGGCCACCGTCGTCACGGCCGCGAGTGACGAGCCGCTCGCCATCGTCGGCATGGGCTGCCGCTTCCCCGGCGGCGTCACCGGCCCCGAGCAGCTGTGGGACCTCCTCGCCGCCGGCACGGACGCCATCGCCGGCTTCCCGGCCGACCGCGGCTGGGAAACCCTCGAAGCCACCTACGGCCACGACGACGTCGAGTACATTCGCCAGGGCGGGTTCGTCTACGACGCGGCCGAGTTCGACGCCGGCTTCTTCGGCATCTCGCCGCGCGAGGCCGTCGCGATGGACCCGCAGCAGCGCATGCTCCTCGAGGTCGCCTGGGAAACCCTGGAAGCGGCCGGCATCGACCCCGCCGCCCTGCGCGGCTCGGCCACCGGCGTCTTCGCCGGCGCCACCCACTCCGGGTACGGGATGGGGGTCGCGGGCGGCGACCGCGGCTCCGAGGGCTACCTGATGACCGGGGGCCTGACCGCGGTCATCTCCGGCCGCATCTCCTACACCCTCGGCCTCGAAGGCCCGGCGGTCACGGTGGACACGGCGTGCTCGTCGTCGCTGGTCGCCCTGCACCTGGCCGCCCAGTCACTGCGGTCGGGCGAATGCTCGATGGCCCTCGCCGGCGGGGTCGCCGTGCTCGCGACACCGGGGGCGTTCCTGGAGTTCTCTCAGCAGGGCGGCATGGCCGCCGACGGCCGCTGCAAGGCCTTCGCCGCGGGTGCCGACGGCATCGGCTGGGGCGAGGGCGCGGGCATGGTGCTGCTGGAGCGCCTGTCCGACGCCCACCGCAACGGCCACGAAGTCCTGGCCGTCATCCGCGGCACCGCGGCCAACTCCGACGGCGCGTCCAACGGCCTAGCTGCCCCGAACGGCCCGTCGCAGCAGCGGGTGATCCGGGCGGCGCTGGCCGACGCCGGACTGTCCACTCAGGACGTCGACGCGGTCGAGGCACACGGCACCGGGACGTCCTTGGGCGACCCGATCGAGGCCCAGGCGCTCCTGGCGACCTACGGCCAGGACCGTGACGAACCGCTGTGGCTCGGCTCGGTGAAGTCGAACATCGGGCACACGCAGACCGCGGCCGGCGTCGCCGGGATCATCAAGATGGTCCAGGCCCTGCGCCACGGCGAACTGCCGCGGACCCTGCACGCCGCCGAGCCGTCGCCCGAGGTCGACTGGAGCGCCGGGAACGTCCGCCTGCTCACCGAGGCGGTGCCGTGGCCCGCCGGGGAGCGGCCCCGCCGCGCCGGGGTGTCGGCGTTCGGCGTCAGCGGCACGAACGTGCACGTCATCGTCGAAGAAGCACCCAAACCGCCCGCGGCACCGGAACCGGCGCCGCCGCTGGTGGCCGCCCCGGCGTGGGTCGTGTCCGGCCGCACCGGCGAGGGCCTGGCCGCCCAGGCGGGCCGGCTGCGCGAACACGTCCTGGCCCGGCCCGGCGAGGACGTCGCCTGGTCCCTCGCGACGACGCGGCCGGTGTTCGAGCACCGGGCCGTGGTGACCGGCGGCGACCTCGCCGCGGGCCTCGCCGCCGTCGCCACCGGGCAGCCCGCCCCGGGTGTCGTGACCGGCGCGGTCACCCCGGCCGCGGCCGGGCGCGTCACCTTCGTCTTCCCTGGCCAGGGCAGCCAGTGGGCCGGGATGGGCCGTGAGCTGGCCGAGTCGTGCCCGGTGTTCGCGGCGCGGCTGGCCGAGTGCGCCGCGGCGCTGTCGCCGTATGTGGACCTCGATCTCGATGACCTCGACTCCGCGGATGTCGTGCAGCCCGCTTTGTGGGCGGTGATGGTCTCCCTCGCCGAGGTCTGGCGGGCGGCCGGTGTCGTGCCCGACGCCGTGGTCGGCCACTCGCAGGGCGAGATCGCCGCGGCGGTGGTGTCGGGTGCACTGTCCCTTGAGGACGGTGCTCGCGTCGTCGCCCTGCGCAGCAAGGTGCTGACGGCGTTGGCCGGGCACGGCGGGATGATGTCGATCGCCGAGCCTGCCGCGGAGGTGCGGGAGCGGATCAAGCCGTGGGGCGCACGGTTGTCGGTCGCGGCGGTGAACGGCCCACAGTCCACTGTGGTCTCCGGTGAGCCGGACGCCCTGCGGGAACTGGCGGAGAGCACGCACGTCCGGACCCGGATGATCCCGGTGGACTACGCCTCGCACTCGGCTCAGGTCGACGCCCTGCGCGACGAAATCGTCTCGGTCTTGGCCGGGATCTCCCCGCGGCAGGCCGAGATCCCGATGGTGTCGGCGATGACCGGGGAGTGGATCGGCGGCCCCGAGCTCGACCCGGCGTACTGGGCGGCCAGCCTCCGCGAGCCCGTCGAGTTCGAGCGGGCGATCCGCGTCCTGGGCGAGCAGGGACACCGCGTGTTCGTCGAGACGTCCCCGCACCCGGTCCTCACCGGCGCGATCGCCGACACCCTGGACGGCCCGGTCGTCACCGGCACCCTCCGCCGCGCCGACGGCAGCGCCCAGCGGCTGCTCACCTCCTTCGGCGAGGCCTTCGTCCACGGTGTGCCGGTCGACTGGGCCGCTGTCCTCGGCGGCGGCACCCGGACCCCGCTGCCCACCTACGCCTTCCAGCGCCGCCGGTTCTGGCCCGACGAGCCGGCCCGCCCGGCCGCGGACCCGGCCGAAGCCCGGTTCTGGGCGGCGGTCGACCGCGGCGACCCCGCCGAGCTGGCCGGGCTCCTCGACGCCGGCGGCGCCGGCCTCGACGACGTCCTCCCCGCCGTCCTCCCCGCACTGGCCGCCTGGCACCGCCGCGAACAGGACGGCTCCACCGTCGCGGACTGGCGCTACCGGATCACCTGGACCCCGGTGCCGGAAACCACCGCCGTGGTCACCGGAACCTGGCTCGTGGCCGGGGACGCGCCCGAAGCCCGCGACACCGCCCGGGCGCTGGCCGGCCGCGGCGCCGACGTCGTCACCCTCGGCGCGGCCGACCACGACCGCGCGGCACTGGCCGAAATCCTGCGCGCGCTGGTGACCGGCCCGGTCGCCGGGGTCGTCTCGGCGCTCGCCCTCGACGAGTCGCCGCTGCCCGGCTTCCCGGCCGTCCCGCGTGGCGCCGCGGGCACCCTCGGCCTGATCCAGGCCCTCGGCGACGCCGGGGTCGACGCCCCGCTGTGGGTGCTCACCCGCGGCGCGGTCGCCGCCACCCCGGGCGAGCCGCTGACCAGCCCCGTCCAGGCCCAGGCCTGGGGCCTCGGCCGGGTCGCCGGGCTCGAGTACGCCGGCCGCTGGGGCGGGCTGGTCGACCTGCCCGCGCAGTGGGACGAGCGCACGGCCGCCCGCGTTTGCGCGGCGCTGACCGGCATCGAGGACCAGGTCGCCGTCCGGCAGGGCGGGCTGTTCGCCCGCCGCCTGGTCCGGTCGGCGCCCCGCCGCGCCGCCGGCTCGTGGCGGCCCGGCGGCACGGTCCTGCTGACCGGCGGCACCGGGTCGATCGGTGGCCTGGTCGGCACCTGGCTGGCCGGCCGTGGTGCGGAGCGGGTGGTGCTGACCAGCCGGTCCGGGCCGTCGGCCGGCGGGATCGCCGTGCTGGCCGCGGAAATCGCCGACGGCGGCGCGCAGGTCGACGTCGTCAGCTGCGACAGTGCCGACCGCGCGCAGCTCGCGGGCCTGCTCGACACGATCGGCCGGACCGGGCCCGCGCTCAGCTCGGTGCTGCACTCGGCGAGCACCGCTTACGTGACCCCGCTCGACGACACCAGCGTCGAGGGCCTCGCCGTGGCACTGGGCGCGAAGGCGGCCGGGGCGCGGTGGCTGGACGAGCTGACCGCGGACCTCGACCTGGACGCCTTCGTCCTGTTCTCCTCGATCTCGGCGACCTGGGGCAGCAACGACCACGGCGCCTACGCCGCGGGCAACGCGTATCTCGACGCCCTCGCCGAAGACCGGCGGGCCCGGGGCCTGCCCGGGACGTCGATCGCCTGGGGGGTCTGGGACACCCGCGACTGGGCGGCCGTCGACGCGCTCCTCGAGGAACGCCCCGGCAGCGTCACGCCCGCCCGGCTGGTCCGGCAGGGGATGAACTTCCTCGACCCGGACCGCGCGCTCACGGCCCTCGGTCAGGTGCTGGACGACGACGAGACGTTCATCGCGCTGGCCGACGTCGACTGGGCGCGGTTCGCCCCGGTGTTCACCGCCGCCCGCGAACGCCCCCTGCTGGACCTGATCCCCGAGGCCCACGAGTCCGAAGTGGACGCTCCGGCCGCGACCGGGGAACTGGCCGCGAAACTCGCCGGGCTGGCCGCGGCCGAGCAGGTCCGCGTCACCGCCGACCTGGTGCGGCAGCACGCCGCCGCGGTGCTCGGCCACACGTCCGCCGGCGAAGTCCCGGCCGCGCGGGCCTTCCGCGATCTCGGCTTCGACTCGCTGACCGCGGTGGAGCTGCGCAACCGGCTCAACACCGCGACCGGGCTGAAACTGCCGTCCACCGTGGTCTTCGACTACCCGACTCCCGACGTGCTGGCCCGCGAGATCGTCGGGCGGCTGGTCGGCACGGCCGAGGCGGCCCCGGTCACCACCGGGGGCCCGGCGACGGCGACCGACCCGATCGTCATCGTCGGCATGGGCTGCCGGTACGCCGGCGGCATCGAGAGCCCGGAAGCCCTGTGGGAACTCCTGGAGTCCGGCGGCGACGCGATCACCGCGTTCCCGCCCGACCGGGGCTGGGACACGGAGGGCCTGTTCGACCCCGACCCCGACAACCCCGGCACGTCGTACGTCTCGCAGGGCGGCTTCCTGCGCAACGTCGCCGGGTTCGACGCGGGCTTCTTCGGGATCTCGCCGCGGGAAGCACTGGCCATGGACCCGCAGCAGCGGCTGCTGCTGGAGATCGCCTGGGAGACGGTCGAGCGCGCGGGCATCGACCCCGCGTCGCTGCGCGGGACGGCCACCGGGGTGTTCGCCGGGGCGGCCCCGTCCGGCTACCTCGGCGCGGGCGAGTTCGACGGCGTCGAAGGGCACCTCATCACCGGCAACACCGGCAGCGTGCTGTCCGGCCGGATCTCCTACACCCTCGGCCTGGAGGGCCCGGCGGTCACCATCGACACGGCGTGCTCGTCGTCGCTGGTCGCCCTGCACCTGGCCGCCCAGGCACTGCGGTCGGGGGAGTGCTCCCTCGCCCTGGCCGGCGGGGTCCTGGTGATGGCCGACCCGGCCGAGTTCGTCGGCTTCTCGCGGCAGCGCGTCCTCGCCGCCGACGGCCGCTGCAAGGCCTTCGCCGCCGCGGCCGACGGCATGGGCATGGCCGAAGGCGCCGGGATGGTGCTGCTGGAACGGCTGTCCGACGCCCGCCGCCACGGCCACGAAGTCCTCGCGGTCCTCCGCGGCAGCGCGACCAACTCCGACGGCGCTTCGAACGGCCTCACCGCCCCGAACGGGCCGTCGCAGCAGCGGGTGATCCGCTCGGCGCTGGCAAACGCCGGTCTGTCCACTTCGGACGTCGACGTCGTGGAGGCGCACGGCACCGGGACCGCGCTGGGCGACCCGATCGAGGCGCAGGCGATCCTCGCCACCTACGGCCAGGAGCGCGCCGAACCGCTGTGGCTGGGTTCGGTGAAGTCGAACATCGGGCACAGCCAGCAGGCGGCCGGCGTGGCCGGGGTGATCAAGATGGTGCTCGCCCTGCGGCACGGGAAACTCCCCGCGACGCTGCACGTCGACGAGCCGTCGCCGCACGTGGACTGGACGTCCGGGAACATCGCCCTGCTGCGGGAACCGGTCGAGTGGACGGCGGGCGAGCGGCCGCGGCGGGCGGGGGTGTCGGCGTTCGGGATCAGCGGCACCAACGCCCACGTCGTCCTCGAAGAGGCGCCCGGCCCCGAGCCGGCGGACACCACATCCGAGGCCCCGGTGCTGGCGGGCCCGGCGTGGCCGGTCGCGGCCCGGAGCGCCGAGGCACTGGCCGAGCAGGCCGCGCGGCTGCGCGAGTTCGTCCTCGCCCGCCCGGACCTCGACCCGGCCGACGTCGGCTTTTCGCTGGCCACCACCCGGACGGCGTTCGAGCACCGTGCGGTGGTGACCGGCGACGTCCTCGCCGGGCTGGGCGCGCTGGCCGACGGCCGGTCGGCGGCGAGCGTGGTCACCGGAACGGTGCCCGCCGCGGGTCCCGGCCGGATCGGCTTCCTCTTCGCCGGGCAGGGCAGCCAGCGCGCGGGGATGGGCCGTCAGCTGTATGCGGCCAGCCCGGTCTTCGCGGCGGCGTTCGACGAGGCGATCGCGCTGGTCGAGGCCGAGCTGGGCGTGCCGGTTCGTGAGGTCGTGCTCGGCGAGGGCGAGGACGACCGCGCGGATCAGACGTTGTACGCCCAGACGGGCCTGTTCGCGGTCGAGGTCGGCCTGGTCGCGCTGCTGGCCGCGTGCGGCATCCGGCCGGACGCCGTGGCCGGGCACTCGGTGGGCGAGATCGCCGCGGCGCACGCGGCCGGGGTACTCACCCTGGCCGACGCCGCCCGCCTGGTGGCCCACCGGGCCCGGCTGATGCAGGCCCTGCCGGAAGGCGGGGCGATGGCGGCGATCGAGGCGACCGAGGCGGAGCTCACCCCGGACCTCGAGGGCGTCTCGCTGGCGGCGGTGAACGGGCCGACGTCCGTGGTCGTCTCGGGCGCCGCCGACGCGGTCGACGCCGTCGTCGAGCGGTGGCGGGCGCAGGGCCGCCGGGTGCGGCGGCTGCGCGTCAGCCACGCCTTCCACTCGCACCTGATGGACCCGGTCCTCGACGACCTCGCCGAGGTCGCCGCCGGGCTGACCTACGCGAGCCCGCGCGTGCCGTGGGTCGGCGCCCTGGCCGGTGCGCTCGTCGAAGCCCCGGACGCCGGGTACTGGCCCGCGCAGGCGCGGGCGGCCGTGCGCTTCGGCGCCGCGGTGGAAGCCATGGCCGCCCAAGGGGTTTCCGTGTTCCTCGAGATCGGCCCCGACGGCACGCTGTCGGCGCTGGCCCCGGCCTCCTGCCCGGACGGCGCGTTCGTGCCCGTCCTGCGCAAGGACACCCCGGTCGTGGCCGGGCTCGCGCAGGCCTACGTGCACGGGGTCGCCGTCGACTGGACGGCCGTCTCCCGCGGCCGCCGGATCGCGCTGCCCACCACGGTGTTCCGGCACCAGCGGTTCTGGCCGAAGCCCGCGGCCCCGGCCGCACCCGCCGCCGACTCCGCGTTCTGGACCGCCGTCGAGGAGGGCGACCTGCAGCGCGTCACGGACGCCTTGGCCGTCGGCGGCGAGCAACCGCTGCGCGAGGTGCTCCCGGCGCTGGCCGCCTACCGCCGCCGCGAACGGGACACCTCGGCCGTCGCCGGCTGGCGGTACCGCATCGGCTGGGAGCCTCTCGCCGAGCCCGGCGCGGCCGTGCCCACCGGCACCTGGCTCGTGGTCGCCGACCCGGCCCGTGTCACGGACGACTGCCTGCGGGCACTGGCCGGAGCCCGGACCGTGCTCGTCGAGACGACGGCGACCGACCGGACGGACCTGGCCGAAGCGCTCGCCGGGGTCGTCGATGACCTCGCCGGCGTGGTGGCGCTACCCGCCGCGGGCGGCACCGGCCCGGTCCCGCCGGGCGTGGCGACGACCCTCGCCCTGGTCCAGGCGCTCGGCGACCTCGGCGTCACCGCGCCGCTGTGGGTGCTCACCACCGGTGCGGTCGCGCCCGCGCCCGGCGAACCGGTCGCCGACCCCGCGCAGGCGCAGATCTGGGGTCTTGGCCGGGTCGTCGGCCTGGAACACCCGGAACGCTGGGGCGGGCTCGCCGACCTGCCGTCCACAATGGACGACGTCGCGGTGGCCCGGCTGCGCGCGGTCCTGGCCGGCACGGGCGAGGACCAGGTCGCGATCCGGCCCGGCGGCGTCTTCGGGCGGCGGCTGCACCACGCGCCGGCGCCGGCCCCGGCCCGCACCCGGCCGTGGACGCCGCGGGGCAGCGTGCTCGTCACCGGCGGCACGGGTGGCCTCGGCGGGCACGTCGGCCGCTGGCTGGCCGGCCGCGGCGCCCCGCACGTCGCGCTCACCAGCCGCCGCGGCCCCGGCGCCGAGGGCGTGGCCGCCCAGGCCGCCGAACTGGCCGGGCTGGGCACCGCCGTCGACGTCTTCGCCTGCGACGCCGCCGACCGCGGCCACCTCGCCGCGGTCCTGGACCGGCTGCCCGGCCTCACCGCCGTCGTGCACGCGGCCGGCCTCGGCCAGGTCACGCCGACCGCCGAAACCACGCTCGCCGAGCACGAACACGTCGTCGCGGCCAAGGTCGCGGGCGCACGCTGGCTCGACGAGCTGACCGGCGACCTCGACGCGTTCGTGCTGTTCTCCTCCATCGCGGCCACCTGGGGCAGCGCGCGGCAACCGGCCTACGCCGCGGGCAACGCCGCCCTCGACGCCCTCGCGGTGAACCGCCGCGCCCGCGGGCTCGCCGCCACCTCGGTGGCGTGGGGCATGTGGGCCGGCGCGGGCATGGGCGCCGGTGGCGAGGAGTTCGCCCGCCGCGGGCTGCGCATGATGGACACGCAGCACGCGATCACCGCGCTGGCCCAGGCGGTCGACGCGGGCGAAGCGACGGTCACCGTCGCGGACGTCGACTGGGCCCGGTTCGCCCCGGCGTTCACCATGCGCCGCCCGAGCCCGCTCCTCGCGGCCCTGCCGGAAGTGCAGGCCGCGCTGACCCCGGCGGCCCCGGTCGCCGACGGCGGGTTCGCGCGGCGGCTCGACGGCCTCGCCCCCGCGGAGCAGGACCGGCTGCTGGCCGAGCTGGTCCGCACCGAGGCCGCGGCCGCGCTCGGCCACGACGACGCGGCGGAAGTCGAGCCGGACCGGGCGTTCAAGGACCTCGGCTTCGACTCGCTCACCGCGATCGAGTTGCGCAACCGGCTCGGCGCGGCGACCGGGCTCACGCTGCCCGCCACGCTGGTGTTCGACCACCCCGCCCCGGCCGCGCTGGCCGCGTTCCTGCGGGCGGAACTGCTCGGCGACCCCGGCGAGGCCGGGCTCACCGAGGAACTGGACCGGTTCGAGGCCCTGCTGGCCGGCGCGGCGCCGGACGAGCAGACCCACGAGCTGGTCGCGGCCCGCCTCCAGCGGGTCCTCGCGCGGTGGACCGAGAACCGGTCCGGCGGCGAAGGAGTCACGCGGCGGATCGAGGCCGCGTCCGACGACGAGATGTTCGAGTTCATCCACCGGGAACTCGGCCGGTCCGAATAGACGGACAGGCAACCGGTGCAGCGACGGCGAATGAGGATGCGGTGGCGGACGAAGAGACTCTGCGCGACTATCTGAAGTGGACGGTGACCAGCCTCCACGAGACCCAGCAGCAGCTGCGGGACGTCCAGGAACGCGGCCGGGAACCGATCGCGGTGGTCGGCATGGGCTGCCGGCTGCCCGGCGGCGTCCGCGGCCCGGAAGACCTGTGGGCCCTCCTGGACGCGGGCACCGACGCGGTGGCCGGCTTCCCGGCCGACCGCGGCTGGGACACCGGCGACGGCGGGTACGCCCGGCAAGGCGGGTTCGTCGAGGACGCGGCCGGGTTCGACGCGGCCTTCTTCGGCATCTCGCCGCGGGAAGCCCTCGCCATGGACCCGCAGCAGCGGCTCCTCCTGGAGGTCTCGTGGGAGGCACTGGAACGCGCCGGGATCGACCCGGCCGGGCTGAAGGGCTCGAAGACCGGCGTCTTCGCCGGGGCGGCGACCTCCGGCTACGCGTCGGCGTTCGCCGGCGGTGACACCGGCGCCGAGGGCTACCTGATGACCGGCAACGCGGGCAGCGTGATCTCCGGCCGGGTGTCGTACGCGCTCGGGCTGGAAGGCCCGGCGGTCACGGTGGACACGGCGTGCTCGTCGTCGCTGGTCGCCCTGCACCTGGCGGTGCAGGCGCTGCGGCAGCGGGAATGCGGGCTGGCCCTGGTCGGCGGCGTCACGGTGATGGCGACCCCGGGGACGTTCGCGGAGTTCTCGCGGCAGCAGGGCCTGGCCGCCGACGGCCGGTGCAAGTCGTTCTCGGCCGACGCCGACGGCACGGGCTGGGCCGAGGGTGCCGGGGTGCTGGTGGTCGAGCGGCTCTCGGACGCCCGCCGCAACGGGCACCGGGTCTTGGCCGTGGTCACCGGAACGGCGGTGAACTCCGACGGTGCTTCCAACGGCCTGACCGCGCCCAACGGGCCCTCGCAGCGCCGGGTCATCCGCGCCGCGCTCGACAGCGCGCACCTCGCCGCCGCGGACGTCGACGTCGTCGAGGCCCACGGCACCGGCACGACCCTCGGTGACCCGATCGAGGCCCAGGCGCTGCTGGCCACGTACGGGCAGGACCGCGCCGAGCCGTTGTGGCTGGGCTCGCTGAAGTCCAACGTCGGGCACGCGCAGCAGGCGGCCGGGGTGGCCGGCGTGATCAAGATGGTCCTGTCGCTGCAGCACGGTGCGCTGCCGCGAACCCTGCACGTCTCGGAGCCGACGCCGCACGTGGACTGGTCCGCGGGCAAGGTGTCGTTGCTGCGGGAGCCGGTGGCGTGGCCCGCGGGGGACCGCCCGCGGCGGGCCGGGGTGTCGGCGTTCGGGATGAGCGGGACGAACGCGCACGTGATCGTCGAGGACGCGCCCGCTGCCGAAGACGCGCCCGGTGAGCCGCGGGAGCCGGTCGTGACGGCCCCGGTCGTCGCCTGGCCGGTGTCCGGCCGCGGCACCGCCGGCCGGCAGGCCCAGGCCGACCGGCTGCGCGAACACCTCCTCGTCCACCCGGAGCTGGACCCGGCCGACGTGGGCTGGTCCCTGGCCACGACGCGCTCGGCGTTCGACCAGCGTGCCGTCGTCCTCGGCCCCGAGCCGGCGGCGGGCCTGGCCGCGCTCGCGGCGGGCCGTCCCGCCCCCGGCGTCGTGCTCGGCGGCGCAACCGCGGCCGGGCGCACGGTCTTCGTGTTCCCGGGGCAGGGGAGCCAGTGGCTCGGGATGGGCCGGGAGCTGGCGGAGTCGTGCCCGGTGTTCGCGGCCCGGCTGGCGGAGTGCGCGGCCGCGCTCGCGCCTTATGTCTCCCTCGACCTGGACGGTTTTTCCGACGCTGCGGACGTCGTGCAGCCCGCGTTGTGGGCGGTGATGGTGTCGCTCGCCGACGTGTGGCGTGCGGCCGGTGTGGTGCCGGACGCCGTGGTGGGGCACTCGCAGGGTGAGATCGCGGCCGCCGTGGTGTCCGGTGCACTGTCTCTTGAGGACGGTGCTCGTGTGGTCGCCCTGCGCTCGCGCGCCTTGACCGCGCTGGCCGGCCGCGGCGGGATGCTGTCGGTCGCCGAGCCCGCTTCACTGGTCCGTGAGCGGATTGCGCCCTGGGGATCGCGGCTTTCGGTGGCGGCGGTGAACGGGCCGCAGTCCACTGTGGTCTCCGGTGAACCGGAGGCGGTGCGGGAACTGACCGAATCTGCGGATGTCCGGACGCGGGTGATCCCCGTGGACTACGCGTCCCACTCGGCGCAGGTGGACGCGCTGCGCGAAGAGATCGTCTCGGTGCTCGCCGGGATTTCTCCGCGTGAGGTGGAGATCCCGATGCTGTCGGCGATGACCGGCGAGTGGCTGGCCGGGCCCGAGCTGGATCCGGCGTACTGGGCGGCGAGCCTGCGGGAACCGGTGGAGTTCGAGCGGGCGATCCGGGTGCTCGGCGAATCGGGCTACGGCGTGTTCGTCGAGACGTCCCCGCACGCGGTGCTCACCGGCGCGATCGCCGACACCCTCGACGACCCGGTGGCCGTCGGCACCCTCCGCCGTGACGACGGCGGCCCGGCCCGGCTGCTGACGTCGTTCGCCGAAGCCTGGACCCGCGGCGTCGCCCTCGACTGGTCGGCCGTCCTCAGTGGACGGAACGTCGACCTGCCCACCTACGCCTTCCGGCACGACCGGTTCTGGCCCGAACCGGTCACCGTTTCCGAGCGCGCCGCGAGCGACAGCAGCTTCTGGACCGCCGTCGAAAGCGGAGACGTCCCGGCACTGGCGAGCGCCCTCGGCGTCGACGACGCTTCGCTGGGCGAAGTCCTGCCCGCACTGGCCGCCTGGCGGCGCAGCGAACTGGCCGGGTCGGCCGTCGCGGGCTGGCGCTACCGCGTCACCTGGGCCCCCGTTCCCGAGCCCGCCGCCGCCACGCTGTCCGGCACCTGGTTGCTGGTCGGGGTGTCCGCCGAGATCGCGGCCGCGCTGTGCGGTTACGGCGCGGACGTCGTCACGGCGCCCGTGGATGATCTCCCGGCTGGGGACTTCGCGGGTGTGGTCGCGTACGGCGACGACCTGGCTGGGATTCTCCGTCTGGTTCAGGCGGGGATTGACGCGCCGCTGTGGGTGCTGACCCGTGGCGCCGCTCCCGGCGATGGCCCGGTGTCGCTGGAGCAGGCGCAGGTGTGGGGCTTCGGGCGGGTTGCCGCCCTGGAGCACCCGGATCGCTGGGGCGGCCTGGTCGACCTTCCGGCTGTGTGGGACGAGCGTGCCGCGGCGCGGCTGTGCGCGGTCCTCGCCGGGCACGAGGACCAGGTCGCGATCCGGCAGGCGGGCATCCTGGCCCGCCGTCTGGTCCGCGCCCCCGAACCGCGGGAGCTGCGTCGCTTCGAGCCGTCGGGGACTGTGCTGATCACCGGCGGGACCGGGGCGATCGGCGGTCACACCGGCCGCTGGCTGACCGGTCGTGGTGCCACGAACCTGGTGCTGACGAGCCGGTCCGGTCCGGCGGCCGCCGGGGTGCCCGCCCTGGTGGCGGACCTGGCTGCTCGTGGGGCGGCGGTGGACGTCGTCGCGTGCGATGTCGCGGAACGGCCGCAGGTGGCCGGGCTCCTCGACCGGGTCGGCTCCGGGTTGTCGACGGTGGTTCACGCGGCGGGCGTCGGCGAGGGCGGCCCGATCGCCGGCACGACCGCGGAGGATCTGGCCTCGGCGACCGCCGCCAAGGTCCGGGGCGCTCGCTGGCTGGACGAACTCACCCACGACCTCGACGCGTTCGTGATGTTCTCCTCCGGAGCGGCCACCTGGGGCAGTGGCCTGCTTGCCGGGTATGCGGCGGGCAACGCCTACCTCGACGCCCTCGCCGAGGCCCGCCGTGCCCGCGGCCTGGCGGCGACGTCGGTCGCCTGGGGACTCTGGGGCGGCGGCGGCATGGTCGCCGGCCCGGCGGGGGAGCAGCTGCGCCGGTACGGCCTGCGCGTCATCGACCCCGACCGCGGGATCCACGCCCTGGCCCAGGCCCTCGACGCGGACGAGACCGCGGTGACGGTCGCGGACGTCGACTGGGCGAAGTTCGCGCCGACGTTCACCCTGCGCCGCCCGAGCCCGCTCATCGCCGGCCTGCCCGAGGTCGAGGCCGCGCTCGACGCGGACGTCCCGGCCGTGCCCGACACCGAGCTCGGGCAGCGGCTGGCCGGACTGCCGCCCGCGGAACAGGACCGGCTCCTGGTGGACCTCGTCCGCGCCGAAGCCGCCGCCGTCCTGGGCCACGGTTCGGCCGGTGCCGTCGACCCCGGCCGGGCGTTCAAGGACCTGGGCTTCGACTCCCTGACCGCGGTCGAGCTGCGCAACCGGCTCACCGCGGCCACCGGGCTGAGCCTCCCGGCCACCCTGGTCTTCGACCACCCCACCGCGGCCGCACTGGCCCGCCGGCTGCGCGCGGACCTGCTCGGCGACCCGGCGGCGCCGGCCGCGGTCACCGTCACGGCCGCGAGTGACGAGCCACTGGCGATCGTCGGCATGGGCTGCCGCTACCCCGGCGGCGTCACCGGCCCCGACCAGCTGTGGGACCTCCTCGCCGCCGGCACGGACGCCATCGCCGGCTTCCCCGCCGACCGCGGCTGGGACGTCGTCGAGCAGGCCTTCGGCGACCCGGACACGACCTACGCCCGGCAGGGCGGGTTCGTCTACGACGCGGCCGAGTTCGACGCCGGTTTCTTCGGCATCTCGCCGCGGGAGGCGCTGGCCATGGACCCGCAGCAGCGCATGCTGCTCGAGGTGTCGTGGGAGGCGCTCGAACACGCCGGGCTCGATCCGTTGTCCCTCAAGGGATCGCGGACCGGCGTGTACGTCGGCGCCACCTACGCCGGGTACGGCAACGGCCTGGCGGGCGCCGACACCGGCGCCGAGGGCTACCTGCTCACCGGCGGCCTGACCGCGGTCATCTCCGGCCGTGTTTCCTACACCCTCGGCCTGGAGGGCCCGGCGGTCACGGTGGACACGGCGTGTTCGTCGTCGCTGGTCGCGGTGCACCTGGCGGCGCAGGCCCTGCGCGCGGGGGAGTGCTCGATGGCACTGGCGGGCGGCGTGGCGGTGCTGTCGACCCCGGGCGCGTTCATGGAGTTTTCGCAGCAGGGCGGCATGGCCGCCGACGGCCGCTGCAAGGCGTTCGCCGCCGGCGCCGACGGCATCGGCTGGGGCGAAGGCGCCGGAGTGGTCGTCCTCGAGCGGCTGTCCGACGCCCGGCGCCACGGCCACCGGGTCCTGGCCGTGCTCCGCGGGACGGCGACGAACCAGGACGGCGCGTCCAACGGCCTGGCCGCCCCGAACGGGCCGTCGCAGCAGCGGGTGATCCGGGCCGCGCTGGCCGACGCGGGACTGTCCACTCAGGACGTCGACGCGGTGGAAGCGCACGGCACGGGGACGTCTTTGGGTGACCCGATCGAGGCCCAAGCACTCCTGGCGACCTACGGCCAGGATCGCGACGAACCGCTGTGGCTCGGTTCGGTGAAGTCGAACATCGGGCACGCCCAGACCGCCGCCGGGGTTGCCGGGATCATCAAGATGGTCCAGGCGCTGCGGCACGGTGCGCTGCCGCGGACGTTGCACGTTTCCGCGCCGACCCCGCAGGTCGACTGGACCGCCGGGAACGTCCGGCTGCTCACCGAGGCGGTGGAATGGCCCGCCGGCGACCGGCCGCGGCGCGCGGGGGTGTCGGCGTTCGGGATCAGCGGCACCAACGCCCATGTCATCGTCGAAGAGGCACCGGCGGTGGACGTACCACCCGCGCGGACCGGCCTGCCGGTGCTCGACACCGATGCCTCGGCGTGGGTGGTCTCGGGCGTCGGCGCCGAGGGCCTCGCCGCGCAGGCGGGCCGCCTGCGCGAGCACGTGCTGGGCGGTTCGTGGGCCCCGGAGGACGTCGCGTGGTCCCTGGCCACGACCCGCTCGGTGTTCCCACACCGGGCCGTGGTGACCGGCGGCGACCGCCCTGCGGGGTTGGCCGCGGTGGCGACCGGGCAGCCTGCTCCGGGTGTCGTGACGGGTGTCGCGGCTTCGGCCGGGCGTGTCGTGTTCGTGTTCCCGGGTCAGGGGAGTCAGTGGATCGGCATGGGCCGGGAGCTGGCGGAAGTCTCCCCGGTCTTCGCGGCCCGGCTGGCCGAGTGCGCGGCCGCCCTCTCTCCGTACGTACACCTCGATTTGGAGGAACTCGAATCGGCCGACGTGGTCCAGCCCGCCTTGTGGGCCGTGATGGTGTCGCTGGCCGAGGTCTGGCGAGCGGCCGGAGTACGGCCGGACGCGGTGGTCGGGCACTCCCAGGGTGAGATCGCGGCAGCAGTGGTCTCCGGCGCACTGTCCCTTGAGGACGGTGCCAGAGTAGTCGCACTCCGCAGCAAGGTCCTGACCGCGTTGGCCGGCCGCGGCGGGATGATGTCGGTCGCCGAACCCGCGGCGGCTGTGCGTGCACGCATCGCTCCCTGGGGCGAGCGGTTGTCGGTGGCCGCGGTCAACGGTCCTCAGTCCACTGTGGTCTCCGGAGAGCCGGAAGCCTTGCGGGAACTGGCAGAGAGCGCCGATGTGCGCACCCGGATGATCCCGGTGGACTACGCCTCCCACTCGGCCCAGGTCGACGCCCTGCGGGAGGAGATCGAAGAAGTCCTGGCCGGGATCGAGCCGCGTGAGGCGGAGATTCCCATGGTCTCGGCGATGACGGGCGAGTGGCTCACCGGCTCGGAACTCGACCCGGCGTACTGGGCGGCCAGCCTCCGCGAACCCGTCGAGTTCGAGCGGGCGATCCGCGTCCTCGGCGAGTCGGGGCACGACGTCTTCGTCGAAACGTCCCCGCACGCGGTGCTCACCGGCGCGATCGCCGACACCCTCGACGACCCGGTCGTCACCGGCACCCTCCGCCGCGACGACGGTGGCGCCCAGCGGCTGCTCACCTCCCTCGGCGAGGCCTTCGTCCACGGCGTGCCGGTCGACTGGACTTCGGTGCTGCGGCCCGGCCGGCCCGTGCCCTTGCCGACGTACGCCTTCCGGCGCAAGCGGTTCTGGCCCGAGCCGGCCCCGCTCCAGGAAGCCACCGCGCGCGACAGCGGCTTCTGGGCCGCGGTCGACCGGGGTGACGTCCGGGAGCTGGCCGGCACCCTGGACGTCGAGCCGGGCAGCCTCCGGGACGTCCTCCCGGCGCTGGCGTCCTGGCGCCGCCGCGAGCGCGAGGACTCGGCCGTGGCGGACTGGCGCTACCGGATCGCCTGGTCACCGGTCACCGAGCCGGGGAGCGCGGTCGTCACCGGCACCTGGCTGGTCGTGGCGGCCACAGCAGGTGACGCCGAGCCGGTCGAGCGAGCCCTGACCGAGCACGGCGCGCAGGTGACCGTCCTGCCGGCCACCGCCACCGACCGGGCGGCCCTCACCGCCGAGCTCGCGGGCCACCACCCCGACGGCGTGGTCTCCCTGCTGGCCCTGGACGAAGCGCCGGTGCCCGGATTCCCGACGGTCCCGGCCGGCTTGGCCGCAACGCTCGCCCTGGTCCAGTCCCTCGGCGACGCGGGCATCGGCGCCCCACTGTGGGTACTCACCCGCGGCGCCGTGGCCACCGGCCCGGACGAGGCGCTCACCAGCCCGCGCCAGGCCCCGGTGTGGGGCCTCGGCCGCGCGGCCGGGCTCGAGCATGCCGACCGCTGGGGCGGCCTGATCGACCTGCCACCGGAGTGGGACGAGAAGACGGCGGCGCGGCTGTGCACGGCGCTCACGGGCACCGAGGACCAGGTCGCCCTCCGCCGGACCGGGATCCTCGCCCGCCGCCTGGTGCGGTCCGTGCCGCGGCGGACGGCCGGGACGTGGCGGCCCGGCGGCACCGTGCTGCTGACCGGCGGCACCGGCTCGATCGGTGGCCGGGTCGGCACCTGGCTGGCCGGCCGCGGTGCCGAACGGGTGGTGCTGACCAGCCGGTCCGGGCCGTCCGCCCCCGGCGTCGCCGACCTCGCCGCCGACATCGCGGGCTCCGGCTCGCGCGTGGACATCGCCTGCTGCGACCTCGCCGACCGGGATGAGGTGTCCGGGCTGCTCGGCACCATCGCCGCGACCGGGCCTGCCCTCACGTCCGTGCTGCACTCGGCCAACACCGCCTACCTGTCGCGGCTCGACTCCACCGACGTCGCCGGGTTGGCGGCCTCCCTGGGGGCGAAGGCGGCCGGGGCGCGGTGGCTCGACGAGCTGACCGCCGAGCTCGACCTGGATGCCTTCGTGCTCTTCTCCTCCATCTCGGCCACCTGGGGCAGCAACGACCACGGCGCCTACGCCGCCGGCAACGCCTACCTCGACGCGCTGGCCGAACACCGCCGGGCCCGCGGGCTGCCGGGGACGTCGATCGCCTGGGGTGTCTGGGACACCCGCGACTGGGGGGCCGTCGACGCCGTGCTCGACCAGCAGCGGCCCGGCAGCGTCACGCCCGCGCGGCTCGTGCGGCAGGGGATGAACTTCCTCGACCCGGACCGCGCGCTCACCGCCCTCGGCCAGGTGCTCGACGACGACGAGACGTTCATCGCGCTGGCCGACGTCGACTGGGCGCGGTTCGCGCCGGTGTTCAGCGCCGCGCGGGAACGGCCGTTGCTGGACCTCATCCCCGAGGCCCGGGAGTCCGAAGAGGACACTCAGGACGACGGCGAGCTGGCCGCCCGGCTCGCCGCGGCCTCGCCCGCCGAAGGGCTGCGGATCGTCACCGAGCTGGTCCGTACGCACGCCGCGGCCGTCCTCGGCCACGACGGGACCGGCGAGGTGCCCGCCACCCGGGCGTTCCGGGAGCTGGGGTTCGACTCGCTGACCGCGGTCGAGCTGCGCACCCGGCTCGGCGCCGCGACCGGCGTCAAGCTGCCCGCCACCGTGGTCTTCGACTACCCGAACGCCGCCGTGCTCGGCGAGCACGTGTGGACGCTCCTCGGCGGGGCGGGCACCGGCCACGCCGCCACCCTCGACGAGCTCGACCGGCTGGCCGCGTCGCTCACCCCGGCCGACGACGCGGCCCGCGCCGAGATCGCCGCCCGGCTGGACGCACTGGCCCGCCGCTTCCGGAGCCGTCCGGAAGCCGACCAGGCCGACGAATCCCTGCAGGCGGCCACCGCGGACGAGATGTTCGCGCTGCTCGAAGACGAACTCGACGACCCCGACCTCGGCTGACCGGCCGCTCGAAGGAAGTGACACCATGGAGAACGAGGAGAAGCTCCTCGAGTACCTCAAGCAGGTCACCGCGAAGCTGCGCCAGGCGCGGGCGCGGCTGCGCGAGGCGACCGAGCGCGAGCCGATCGCCGTCGTCGGGATGGGCTGCCGGTTCCCCGGCGGCGTCCGCGACCCCGAAGGCCTGTGGCAGCTGCTGGCTTCGGGCGGCGACGCGGTCTCGCCGTTCCCGGCCGACCGCGGCTGGGACGTCGACGCGCTCTACGACCCGGATTCCGACGGCGACGGCACCACGTACGTCGCCCAGGGCGGGTTCCTCCACGGTGCCGCCGACTTCGACGCCGGGTTCTTCGGCATCAGCCCGCGTGAGGCGCTGGCCATGGACCCCCAGCAGCGGCTGCTGCTCGAAGTCGCCTGGGAAGCCGTCGAGAACGCGGGCCTCGACCCGGCGTCGCTGCGCGGCTCGGCGACCGGCGTGTTCGCGGGCGCGGCGCCGTCGGGCTACCTCGGCGCGGGCGCCGCGCTGGAAGGCTCCGAAGGCCACCTGATCACCGGCAACGTGACGAGCGTGATCTCCGGCCGCGTCTCCTACACCCTCGGGCTGGAGGGCCCGGCGGTCACCGTCGACACGGCGTGTTCGTCGTCGCTGGTCGCCCTGCACCTGGCCTGCCAGGCCCTGCGGGCCGAAGAGTGCTCGCTCGCCCTCGCCGGCGGCGTGACCGTGATCGCCGACCCGGCCGAGTTCGTCGGCTTCTCCAAGCAGCGGGTGCTCGCCGCCGACGGCCGCTGCAAGGCGTTCGGCGCCGGCGCCGACGGCATGGGCATCGCCGAGGGCGCCGGTCTCGTGCTGCTGGAACGGCTTTCGGACGCGCGCCGCCACGGCCACGAAGTCTTCGCCGTGCTCACCGGCGGGGCGGTCAACTCCGACGGCGCGTCCAACGGCCTCACCGCGCCGAACGGGCCCTCGCAGCAGCGGGTGATCCGGGCCGCGCTCACCAGCGCGAAACTGGCCGCTTCGGACGTCGACGTCGTCGAGGCGCACGGAACCGGCACCGAACTCGGCGACCCGATCGAAGCGCAGGCCCTGCTGGCCACCTACGGCCAGGGCCGCGCCGAGGACCGGCCGTTGTGGCTCGGCTCGGTGAAGTCCAACATCGGGCACGCGCAGCAGGCCGCCGGCATCGCCGGGGTCATCAAGGTGGTGCAGGCGCTGCGGCACGGCGTGCTGCCCGCGACCCTGCACGCCGGCGAGCCGTCGCCGCACGTCGACTGGGCGGCCGGGAACGTCCGCCTGCTGCAGGAAGCCGTGCCGTGGCCCGCCGGCGAGCGGCCGCGCCGCGGTGCCGTGTCGGCCTTCGGGATCAGCGGCACCAACGCGCACGTGATCGTCGAAGAAGCGCCCACCGCGGACGCCGCCGCTCCCGGGCAGCCCACCGTCCTCACCGGGCCCGCGACGCCGTGGGTCGTGTCCGGCCACGGCGCCGACGGGCTGGCGGCCCAGGCGGGCCGGCTGCGCGAACACGTCCTCGACGGGCCCGGGACCCCGGCGGACGTCGCCTGGTCGCTGGCCACCACCCGGACGGCGTTCGACCGGCGTGCCGTGGTCGTGACCGGCGAAGACCGGGCGGCCGCGCTGGCCGCCATCGCGACCGGGCAGCCCGCGGCCGGGGTCGTGACCGGCGCGGTGCCCGCCGCCGGGGCCGGGCGCACGGTGTTCGTCTTCCCCGGCCAGGGCAGTCAGTGGGCCGGGATGGGCCGCGAGCTGGCCGAGGTGTCGCCGGTGTTCGCGGCGCGGCTGGCCGAGTGTGCGGAGGCCTTGTCGCCCTACCTGGAGCTGGACCTCGACGGTGGGTCCGAGGCTGCCGATGTGGTCCAGCCCGCGTTGTGGGCGGTGATGGTGTCGCTGGCCGAGGTGTGGCGGGCGGCCGGTGTCGTGCCCGACGCGGTGGTGGGTCACTCGCAGGGCGAGATCGCGGCCGCGGTGGTCTCGGGCGCACTGTCCCTTGAGGACGGTGCCAGGGTCGTCGCCCTGCGCAGCAAGGTGCTGACGGCGTTGGCCGGGCACGGCGGGATGCTGTCGATCGCCGAACCGGCGGAGGCCGTGCGTGCCCGCATCGCGCCGTGGGGCGAGCGGTTGTCGGTGGCCGCGGTGAACGGCCCACAGTCCACTGTGGTCTCCGGCGAGCCGGAGGCGTTGCGGGAGCTGGCCGAAGCCGCCGATGTCCGGACCCGGATGATCCCGGTGGACTACGCGTCCCACTCGGCCCAGGTCGACGAGCTGCGCGCGGAGATCCTGCGCGTGCTCGACGGGATCTCCCCGCGCACGGCGGAGATCCCGATGGTGTCGGCCATGACCGGCGAGTGGCTTGCCGGCCCCGAGCTGGACCCGGCCTACTGGTACGCGAGCCTGCGCGAGACCGTCGAGTTCGAACGCGCCGTCCGCATCCTGGGCGAGAGCGGCCACGGCGTCTTCCTCGAGACGTCGCCGCACGCCGTGCTGACCGGGGCGGTCGCGGACACCGTCGGCGGCGCGGTCGTCACCGGCACGCTCCGGCGAGCCGACGGCGGCGCCGAGCGGCTGCTGACGTCCTTCGCCGAGGCCTGGACCCGCGGTGTCACGGTCGACTGGACCACCGTCCTCAGTGGACGAACCGTGCCGCTGCCGACCTACGCCTTCCGGCACCGCCGCTTCTGGCCACGGCCCGCCGAACCGGCCCCGGCGCAGCGGACCGGCGAGGACGCGGAGTTCTGGGCCGCGGTGGACGACGGCAGGCTCGCCGACGTCCTCGACGTCCCCGGCACCGAGGCCGCGGCCGTCCTGCCCGCGCTCTCCGCCTGGCGCCGCCGCAGCCGCGAGGACGCCGAAGTCACCGGCTGGCGCTACCGGATCACCTGGGCACCCGTGCCCGAACCCGGCGCCGGCGTGCTGTCCGGCACCTGGCTGGTGGTCGGCGACCCGGCGGAGACCGCCCCGGTGGCCGACGCCCTGACCGCCCGTGGCGCGGAGGTCGTCACCGCGGCCTCGCCGAGCGTCATGAACGACTCTTTCATGACGTCCGCCGCCAGGAAAGAGTCGTTCATGACGTCGCTGGCCGGGGTGGTGTCCCTGCTGGCCCTCGACGAAAACCCGCTGCCCGCGCACCTGGCCGTCCCCGCCGGCGTCGCGGCGACCCTCGCGCTCGTCCAGGCCCTCGCCGACGCCGGGATCGAGGCACCGCTGTGGGCGCTGACCCGCGGCGCCGTCGCGGCCACGCCCGGCGAGGCGCCCTCGCTCGCCCAAGCCCAGGTCTGGGGCCTGGCCCAGGTCGCGGCCCTGGAGCTGCCGGAACGCTGGGGCGGGCTCGTCGACCTGCCGCCCACGTGGGACGACCGCACCGCCGCCCGGCTGGCCGCCGTGCTCGCCGGGTGCGGCGAGGACCAGGTGGCGTTGCGGCCGACCGGCGTCCTGGCCCGCCGCCTGGTCCGGGCCAAGCCCCCGCGGCCCGGCCGCACCTACCGCCCGCGCGGCACGGCCCTGATCACCGGCGGCACCGGCCTGATCGGCAGCCGGACCGCCGCGTGGCTCGCCGAACGCGGTGCCCCGCGGGTCGTGCTCACCAGCCGGTCCGGGCCCGCCGCGGCCGGTGTCGCGGCCCTGGCCGCCGACCTGGCCGGGGGTGGCACCGCCGTCGACGTCCTCACCTGCGACACGGCCGAACGTGCCCAGGTCGCCGGGCTGCTCGACCGGATCGCCGCCACCGGCCCGGCGCTCTCGTGCGTCATGCACGCCGCCGGTGTCGCGCGGGCCGCGTTCGTCACCGACACGACCGTCGAGGAACTCGCCGACGTCTCCGCCGCGAAGGTCCTCGGCGCCCGCTGGCTGGACGAGCTCACCACGGACCTCGACGCGTTCGTGCTGTTCTCCTCCGGCGCCGCGACCTGGGGCAGCGGCCTGCTCGCCGGGTACGCGGCGGCCAACGCCGCCCTCGACGCGCTCGCCGACGCCCGCCGCGCCCGCGGGCTGGCCGCGACCTCGCTGGCCTGGGGCCTGTGGGGCGGCGGCGGCATGGGCGCCGGGGACGCCGGCGACCAGCTGCGCCGCTACGGCCTGCGCGTGATGGACCCCGAGAAGGGCATCCGCGCGCTGGCCCAGGCCCTCGACAACGGCGACTGGCTCCTCGCCGTCGCCGACGTCGACTGGGCCACGTTCGCCCCGACGTTCACCCTGCGCCGTCCGAGCCCGCTGCTCTCGACCCTGCCCGACGCGGTCAGCGCGCTGGCCGTACCGGAGGCCGAAGCGGTGCCGGTCGGCGAACTGGCTCAGCGGCTCGCCCCGCTGCCCCCGGCCGAGCGGCTCGCCGCGCTCACCGACGTCGTCCGCGCCGAAGCCGCCGCGGTGCTCGGGCACCTCGGCGGCGACGCGATCGAGGCCGACCGGGCCTTCCGCGACCTCGGCTTCGACTCCGTGACGGCGGTGGAGCTGCGCAACCGCCTCACCGAGGCCGCCGGTGTGCGGCTGCCGTCCACCGTGGTCTTCGACTACCCGTCCGCCGCCGCACTGGCCGGGCACCTCGCGGGCGAACTGTTCGGCGCCGCTCCGGCGGTGGCGGAACCCGTCGTGGCCGCGGCCGCCACCGACGACCCGATCGCCATCGTCGGCATGGGCTGCCGCTTCCCGGGCGGCGTGTCCGCGCCCGAGCAGCTGTGGGACGTCCTCGACGCGGGCATCGACGCGATCTCGCCGTTCCCGCGCGACCGCGGCTGGGACATCCGCGGCCTCTACGGGCAGGAAGGCGGCTTCGTCGCCGACGCCGCCGAGTTCGACCCCGGCTTCTTCGGCATCTCGCCGCGGGAAGCCCTCGCCATGGACCCCCAGCAGCGGCTGCTGCTGGAAGTGTCGTGGGAGGCACTGGAGCGCGCCGGGATCGACCCGACCTCGCTCAAGGGCTCGCGGACCGGCGTGTTCGCGGGCGGCTGGCTGCAGGTCTACGGCAACGTGCTCGCCCAGAGCTCCATGCAGGGCTACACCCCGGCCAGCGACGGCGGCAGCGTGCTGTCCGGCCGCGTGTCCTACACCCTCGGCCTGGAGGGCCCGGCCGTCACCGTCGACACCGCGTGCTCGTCCTCGCTGGTCGCGCTGCACCTGGCGATCCAGGCGCTGCGCGCGGGGGAGTGCACGCTCGCGCTGGCCGGCGGGGTCACGGTGATGCCGACGCCGGGCGCGTTCGGCTTCGGCGCGGCCCTCGCCCTGGCCGAAAACGGGCGCTGCAAACCGTTCTCCGCCGACGCGGACGGCATGGGCATGGGCGAGGGCGCGGCGATGCTGGCCGTCGAACGGCTCTCCGACGCGCGACGGCTCGGCCACCCGGTGCTGGCGCTGGTCCGCGGCAGCGCGGTCAACCAGGACGGCGCGTCGAACGGCCTCACCGCGCCGAACGGTCCCTCGCAGCAACGTGTCATCCGGGCCGCGCTGGCGAACGCGGGACTGTCCACATCGGACGTCGACGTGGTGGAGGCGCACGGCACCGGCACGGTGCTCGGCGACCCGATCGAAGCGGGCGCGCTGATCGCCACCTACGGCCAGGACCGCGACCGGCCGGTGTGGCTCGGCTCGGTGAAGTCCAACCTCGGCCACACCCAGGCCGCGGCCGGTGCCGCCGGGCTGATGAAGCTGGTGCTGGCGATGCACCACGGTGTGCTGCCGCGGACCCTGCACGCCGATGAGGTGTCTCCGCACATCGACTGGGCCGCCGGCCGGGTCGAGCTGCTGACGTCCCCGGTGCCGTGGCCCGCGGGCGAGCGGCCGCGCCGGGCCGCCGTCTCCGGCTTCGGCATCAGCGGCACCAACGCCCACGTGGTCATCGAAGAGCCCCCGGCTGCGGTGTCCACTGTGGATGCCCGTACGCCGGTGCTGACCGGGGCCGCGCACGCGTGGCCGGTTTCCGGGCGCACCCCCGAAGGGCTGGCCGGACAGGCCGGGCGGCTGCGGGAGTTCGCCCTCGCCCGCCCGGACCTCGACCCGGCCGACGTCGCGTGGTCGCTGGCGACCACGCGGACGACGTTCGCGCACCGGGCCGTCGTCGTCGGCGCGGACCGCGAAGACCTCGCCGCCCGGCTGGCCGCCGTCGCCACCGGGCAGCCGGACGCCGGGGCGATCGTCGGTGCGGCCCCCGCCGGCGGCCCCGGCAAGGTCGTGTTCGTCTTCCCCGGCCAGGGCAGCCAGTGGCCCGGGATGGGCAGGCAGCTGCTCGAAGAGTCGCCGGTGTTCGCGGCCAAGTTCGCCGAGTGCGCGACGGCACTGCGGTCCTTTGTGGACTGGGACCCGGTCGAGGCGCTGGCCGGTGACCTGGCCACCGCGGACGTGTTGCAGCCGGTGCTGTGGGCGATCATGGTGTCGCTCGCCGAGGTGTGGCGGGCCGCCGGGATCACCCCGGACGCCGTCGTCGGCCACAGCCAGGGCGAGATCGCCGCGGCCTGCGTCGCGGGCATCCTCTCGCTGGAAGATGCCGCCCAGGTCGTCGCGCTGCGGTCGCGGGCGCTGAGCGAACTGGACGTCGAAGGCGGGATGCTCTCGGTCGTCCTGCCCGCCGAGGAGGTCCGGCCGCTGCTGGCACCGTGGGCGGGCCGGCTGTCCGTCGCGGCCGTCAACAGCCCGGCGGCGACCGTCGTCTCCGGCGAACCCGGCGCGCTCACGGAGTTCGAGCGCGAGCTGCGGGCGCGGAAGGTGCTGCGCTGGCGGATCCCGCAGACCGACTTCGTCGCGCACTCGGCGCTGTGCGAGCCGGTCGAAAGCGTGCTGGCCACGGCACTGGCCGACCTGACGCCCACCGCGGGTGACGTCCCGTTCTTCTCCACCGTGCGCGGCACCTGGCTCGACGGCACCGCGCTCGACGCCGGGTACTGGTACGCCAACGTCCGCGAGACCGTGCGGTTCGCCGACGCCGTGACGGCGCTGGCGGCGTCCGGCCACCGGGCCTTCGTCGAGGTCTCGGCGCACCCGGTGCTGACGACCGCCGTCGAGGAGGTGCTCGGCGGCCTGCCGGTCGCCGTCGGGACGCTGCGCCGCGACGACGGCGGGGCGGCCCGGATGCTCGCGTCGCTGGCCCAGGCCCACGCGCACGGCCTGCCGGTCGACTGGCCCGCGGTCTCCGGCGGCGGCCGCCGCGTCGAACTGCCGACGTACGCCTTCCAGCACAAGCGGTACTGGCCACGCCCGAGCGGCGCGGCCGCGGGCGGCGCCGAAGACCTCGGCCTCAGCCCGGTCGGGCACCCCCTGCTCGGCGCCGCGATCGAACGAGCCGACGGCGGCGAGCTCGTCTGCACCGGGCGGCTGTCGCTGCGGACCCACCCGTGGCTGGCCGACCACGCCATCCGGGGCACCGTCATCCTCCCCGGCGCGGCCTTCGCCGAACTCGCCTTCGCGGCCGCCGAACGCGCGGGCTGCGGGCTCGTCGAGGACCTCACCCTGGAAGCGCCGCTGACCGTGCCCGGCGAGGGCGCGGTGGCCCTGCAGGCCGTCGTCGCCACCCCGGACGCCGACGGGCGGCGCGCGCTGACGGTGTACTCCCGGACCGGCGACGACCTGCCCTGGACCCGGCACGCGTCCGGCATCCTCGCCCCGGCCGGCGACCTGCCCGCACCCGACGGCGACTTCGCGCAGTGGCCCCCGGCGGACGCCGAACCCCTGGACATCGGCGGCTTCTACGCGGCCACGGCCGACGGCGGCTACGCACTCGGCCCGGCGTTCCAGGGCCTGAAAGCCGTGTGGCAGCGCGGAACCGACGTCTTCGCCGAGGCCGAACTGCCCGAGGACACCGCCGCCGACGCCGCCCTGTACGGCGTGCACCCGGCGCTGCTCGACGCGGTCCAGCAGGCCGGGGTGTTCGCCACCGGCGGGTGGGACGCGGGGGAGACGTGGCTGTCGTTCGGCTGGACCGGACTGGCCCTGCACGCCGCCCACGCGCGGACGGTGCGGGTGCGGCTGCGCCGCGACCCCGACGGCGGCCTGGCGATGACCGCGGCGGACGCCACCGGCGCCCCGGTGTTCACGATCGACGCGGTGGTCATGCGACGGGCGGAGGCCGTCGCGCCGGCCGACGACGCCGGCGACGCCCTCTTCGGCATCGACTGGACACCGGTGCGGGCGGGGGCCCTCCCGCCGGGCCCGTGGGTGGTCCTCGGCGACGACCTGGTCCCCGCCTTCACCGCGGCCGGTGTTCCGGTCCGCCGGGTCGCGACCCTCGCCGAGGCGGCCGCGCTGGCTCCGTCGTTCGTGGTGGCCGCGGTGCCCGCCGACGACTCGCCGGTCCCGGCCGCCGCCCGCCGCGTGACGGCGGCGGCGCTCGGCCTGGTCCAGGACTGGCTGGCCGCGGAGGACTGCGAAGCGGCCCGCCTGGTGCTGGTGACGCGGTCGGCGGTCGCGGCGGTCCCCGGCGAACCGGTGGCCGACCTGACCGGCGCGGCCGTCTGGGGCCTGGTCCGCTCGGCGCAGTCGGAGAACCCGGACCGCCTGGTCCTGGCCGACCTGCCGCTCTCGGCCGGCCCCGCCCAGGTGACGGCGCTGGCGAAGGCCCTGGCCTCGCGCGAGCCGGAACTGGCCGTCCGCGGCGACCGGGCGTTGACGCGGCGGCTGGTGCGCCCGACGAGCGGACTGTCCATTCCGGACGGCGGCCTGCCGTACCGCTTAGCCGCGGCAGACCACTCAAGCGACCTTGCCCTCGTTCCCTTCCCGGAGGCCGCCCGGCCCCTGGCGCCCGGCGAGGTGCGTGTTGCCGTCCGGGCCGCCGCGCTCGACGGTGACGCCCCGACCCGCACCGGCCCGCTGGGCCACCGCTTCGCCGGGATCGTCGTCGAAACGGCCCCGGATGTCACGGCCTTCGCCACCGGCGACCGGGTCCAGGGCGCCGGGCCCGCGGCGTCGCAGGTCGTCGCCCGAGCCGCCGACCTGGCCTCGCTGACCGGCGATTTTGTCGGCGCGCTGGGTACCGGGCCGGTCCGGGACGTCCGCCGCGCCGTGCTCGACGGTCCGGTCGTGCTCACCTTCCCCGCGACACCGGGGGAACCGGGCACCGTGCTGATCACCGGCGGCACCGGGACGCTCGGCGGCGTCGTCGCCCGGCACCTCGCCGACGCCGGCCGGGCGAAGCGCGTCCTGCTCACCAGCCGGTCCGGGCCCGGCGCCGCGGGCGTCCCCGGCCTCGCCGCCGGGCTCGCCGGCCGCGGGGTCGACGTCGACGTCACCACCTGCGACGCCGCCGAGCCCGCCGGGCTCGCGACCCTGCTCGACCGGGTGCCCGCCCTCACCGGGGTGGTCCACGCGGCGGGCGTGCTCGACGACGGCGTCATCGGGTCGCTCACCCCGGACCGCGTCGAGCGCGTGATGCGGCCGAAGGCGGACGCCGCCTGGCACCTCGACCGGCTCACCCGGGACCGGGACCTCGACCTGTTCGTCCTGTTCTCCTCCGCGGCCGCCACCCTCGGCGCGCCCGGGCAGGGCAACTACGCCGCGGCCAACGGCTTCCTCGACGCGCTCGCGGCCGACCGGCGGGCGGCCGGGCTGCCCGCGGTGTCGCTGACCTGGGGGCTGTGGGCGGAAACCAGCGGCATGACCGAAAGCACCGACCGCGCCCGGCTGGCCCGCACCGGGATCGGCGCCCTCGGCACCGACCAGGGCCTGGCCCTGCTCGACCTGGCGCTGGGCCGGGACGAGCCGCTGCTCGCACCGGTGCCGCTGGACGTGCCGACCCTGCGGGCGATCAGCCGGGCCGGCGGGCGCCTGCCGGCGGTGCTGCACGGCCTCGCCCCGGCACCCCGCGTGGCGACGGACACGGCCGCGGGCCCGGCCCTGCGCGAACGGCTGGCCGCGGCCGGCCCGGACGGCCGGACCGCGGTGCTGACCGACCTCGTCCGTGAACAGGCGGCCGCGGTGCTCGGCCACGGCGCGCCCGAGGCCGTCGACCCCGGTACGGCGTTCCTGGAGCAGGGCATGGATTCGCTGACCGCGGTGGAGTTCCGCAACCGGCTGGCGCTGGTCACCGGGCTGCGGCTCACCGGGCCGCTCGCGTTCGACCACCCGACGCCGTCGGCGCTGGCGGCGTACCTGGCGGACCGGCTGGCCGACACGCCGTCCGCAGTGTCCGAATCGGACACTGAGCCGGATTCCCTTGTCACGCTGTACCGACGGGCCGCCGCGGACGGCCGTGCCGCCGAGGTCATGCGGCTCGTGCAGGGGCTGGCCGGGTTCCGGGAGCAGTTCACCGGGGCGCCGGAGCGGACCCCGCCGCTCGTGCCGGTGACCCGCGGGCCGGCGTCGCCCGCGCTGGTCTGCGTCCCCTCGTTCGCCGGGACGGCCGACGCCCGCGAGTTCGCGCGGTTCGGCGGCGGGTTCCGCGGCCTGCGTCCGGTCTCCGCGCTGCCGGTGCCCGGCTTCGCGCCGGGCGAGCCGCTGGCCGCGACGCCGGACGCGCTGCTCGCCGCGTACGCCGACACCGTGCGGAAGTCGTTGAACGGTGCGCCTTTCGCGCTCGCCGGGTACTCTTCGGGCGGTCTGGTCGCGCACGCGCTGGCGGCCCGGCTGGCGGATCTGGGGACCGTCCCGGCGGCGGTGGTGCTGATCGACACCTTCACCCCGGAGTCCGCCGGTGTCCCCGACGACGTCCTCGCCGCGCTGCCCGGCGCGGTGCTCGAAGGCGGCGCCGACGTCCCGGGCGGGGACGCCTGGCTCACCGCACTGGCGCACTACTACGCGTTCGACTGGCGGGGCCTGCCCCGGCTCGACGTGCCGGCCCTCCTGGTCCGCGCGGCCGACCCGGTGCCGGGCTCCACAGTGGATGGAACGGGCTCCCCGTGGGAGTTCTCGCGGGTGGTCACGACCCTGACCGTGCCGGGGGACCACTTCACGATGATGCGGGAGCACGCCGAATCGACCGCGCGGGCCGTCGAATGGTGGCTCGCCGAGCAGCAAGGCGGTATCTGATGACGGACACGACCGAACACTCCCTCGCGGTGCTCGGCGCCGGGGTGATGGGGACGAACATCGCGGCGCTGGCCACCGGCCACGGCGTCCCCGTGGTCCTGGTGGACGTCAACGACGACGTCCTCGCCGCCGCACGCCTGACCGTGCGGCAGAAGCTCAAGCACGCGCAGCTGATGGGCGTGCTGCCCGCCGGCCGTCCGCGTGGCGAGCTGGTCACCACCACCGCGTTGCCGGACGCGGCCGGCGCCACCACGGTGATCGAGGCGGTCACCGAGGTCGCCGAGACCAAGGCGAAGGTGCTCGGCGAGATCTCCGGCCTGGTGCGCCCGGGCACCCTGCTGATCTCGAACACCTCCTGCATCCCGATCGGCGAAATGGCCGCCTGGGTGCCGCGGCCGGCCGAGCTGGTCGGCGTGCACTTCATGAACCCGGCCTACCTGATCGAGATGGTCGAGGTCATCCGCGGCACCGCCACCAGCGACGAGACCCTGGCGAAGGTCACCGCGGTGCTCACCGCGCTCGGCCGGAAGTCCCTGGTGGTCGACGACGCCCCCGGCTTCGTCATCAACCGGCTGCTGCACCCGCTGATCAACCGCGCGGCGATGCTGGTGCAGGAGGGCGTCGCGCCGGTCGAGGTCGTCGACGGCCTCCTCGAGGGCTGCCTCGGGCACTCGACCGGCCCGCTGCGCACCGCCGACCTGATCGGCATCGACAACCTCGTCGACTCGCTCGTCGTGCTGCACGAGCGCACCGGCGACCCCGAATGCGCGCCCTGCGACCTGATGCTCGACAAGGTCCGGGCGGGACACCACGGCCGGAAGACCGGCCGCGGCTTCTACGACTACCGGAAGGCGGCCGAATGACCACCGCGAACCCGATCACCGACGCGAAGACCGTCGAGGCCGAGCTGCTGGCCTTCCTCGCCGAGCGGATCAAGACGCCGGTGCGCCCGGACGAGGACCTGTTCAAGGCGGGGCTGGTCTCCTCGATGTTCGCCATGCAGCTGGTGGTACACCTCGAGGACACCTACGACATCGAGATCGTCGGCCCGGAGCTGACCCTGGACCACTTCCGCAGCGTCGAGGCGATGACGGCGCTCGTGCTGCGGCTGCGGGAAGGCACGGGCGCGGATGGGTGAGCTCTTGGCCGAGCTGACGTTCCTCGACGAGCTCGTCGGCGACCGCGCCGGCGACTGGGACGTGGCCGGCGAACTGCCGGTGGACCTGCTGCGCAAGCTCGGCGCGATGGGCATCCTGTGCGCCGAGGTGCCGGTGAAGTTCGGCGGCCTCGGGGCGAGCAGCCTGCGCAACGGCGAGCTGACCGCGCACACCGGCGCGCTGTGCAGCTCCCTGCGCAGCGTCATGACGTCGCAGGGGATCGCCGCCACCGCCGTGCGCCGGTTCGGCGACCGCGCGCAGCGGCAGCACTACCTCGCCGAGCTCACCGGCGGGCGGCTCGCCGCGGTCGGGTTCAGCGAACCCGGCGCGGGCAGCGACCTGGCCGCCATGACGACCCGGATCCGCCCGGACGGCGGCAGCGTCGTCGTCACCGGCGAAAAGCGCTGGGTCACCGGGTCCCGCTACGCCGACCTGCTGCTGATCCTGGGCCGCCACGGCGACGACGCGGCCGCGGTCATGGTGCCCGCGGACGCGCCCGGGGTGCGGGTCGAGCCGGTGCCCGCGCCGATGGGCTGCCGCGCGGCCGGGCACGCCCGCGTCGTGCTCGACGACGTCCTCGTGCCCGCCGAAGCCGTGCTCGGGGGCGGGCGGCAGCCGCTGTCGCTGCTGTTCACCACGGCGCTGTCGTACGGCCGGATGTCGATCGCCTGGGGCTGCGCGGGCATCGTGCGGGCCTGCCTGCGCGCGGCGGCCGCGCACGCCCGCGAGCGCGAGCAGTCCGGCAAACCGCTGGGGGAGCACCAGCTCGTCGCCGGGCACCTGGCCGACCTCTACACCGCCGAGCAGATCGTCACGCAGGTCTGCCGGCACGCCAGTGCGGTGCAGGACGCCGGTTCGCCGGAGCAGGCGGTCGCGGCGGTGCTGGCCAAGCAGGTCGGCGCGACGCACGCCGCCCGCGCGGCCGCCACCGCCGTGCAGGTCCTCGCGTCCTGGGGCGCCGGAGACGGTCACGTGGTCGCGCGCGCCTACCGCGACGCGAAGCTGATGGAAGTCATCGAAGGCAGCAACGAAATCTCGCGCCTGGTGCTGGCGCGGCACGTGCTCGACAACGCCTGAACCTGGAGGAAACCCGTGTCCGACGAGCCGACCCTGGTCAAGTGCCTGGTCTGGGACCTGGACAACACGCTGTGGCGCGGCACGCTGCTGGAGGACGGCGAAGTCGTGCTGTCCGAGGAGATCCGCGCGGTCGTCGCCGAGCTCGACGCCCGCGGCATCCTGCAGGCGGTGGCCAGCAAGAACGACCACGACCACGCCTGGGCCCGGCTGGAGGAGCTGGGCATCGCCGAGTACTTCGTGCTGCCGCACATCGGCTGGGCCCCGAAGTCGGCGTCGGTCGGGGCGATCGCCGAGCAGCTCAACTTCGCCATGAAGACGATCGCGTTCGTCGACGACCAGCCCGCCGAACGCGCCGAGGTGGCCCACCACCACCCGGAGGTCCACTGCTACGACGCCACGCAGGTCCTCGAACTGCCGGGACTGCCCGAGTTCAGCCCCAGGACGGTGACGGTCGACGCCGCGCGGCGCCGGTCGATGTACCAGGCCGGGTTCCGCCGCGACGCCGAGCGGGAGTCGTTCGCCGGCCCGGACGAGGACTTCCTGCGCTCGCTGGAACTCGTCATGGAAATCAAGCGCGCGGACGAGGCGGACCTGACCCGGGTCGAGGAGCTGACCCTGCGCACCAGCCAGATGAACGCCACCGGCGTGCACTACTCCGACGCCGACCTGCGCGCGTTGCTGGCCGACCCGGACCACGAGGTGCTCACGGTGACACTGGCCGACCGCTTCGGCCCGCACGGCGCGGTCGGCGTCCTGCTGCTCGGCTACCACGGCTCGGTGTGGCACCTGAAGCTGCTGGCGACGTCGTGCCGGGTGGTTTCGTTCGGGGCCGGGGCGGCGTTGCTGAACTGGCTCGTCGACGCCGCGGCGCGGGCCGGGGTGCACCTGGCCGCCGATTTCCGGCGTACGGAACGCAACCGGATGATGGACATCGCCTACCGATTCGCCGGATTCACGGACAACGGGTGTCCCTGCCTGGCCGAAGCGGCCACCGTGGACCGCGGCGACGTCGAGTTCCGGCACCTGGTGCCCGAACGCCGTCCGGCGCCGTCGACGATGACGCTGGTGGCCCCCGAACTCGCGGCGCCTGTTCAGCTGGGGATCGGCGGCAGCTGAACGCCTGGACGCCTTTACGGTGCCCGGCGACGCTGCGAAACTCACCCGGTCCGGCACCGGTTCTCGGCCACAGCACGGAAATCGATGGGAGCGCGGGAATGGAGCCTCTGGCGATCGTCGGCATGAGCTGCCGCTACCCCGGCGGGATCACGTCGCCCGAGGACCTGTGGCGCGTGCTGGCCGAGGGCAGGCACGTCGGCGGCGGGTTCCCCGAGGACCGCGGCTGGGACCCGGCCGGCCTGCCACCCGGCGGATTCCTCGACGACGCGGCCGCGTTCGACGCGGAGTTCTTCGGCATTTCGCCCCGCGACGCCGTGGCGATGGACCCGCAACAGCGGCTGGCGCTGGAAACCGCATGGGAAGTCCTGGAGCGAGCCGGAATCCCGCCGCATGCCCTGCACGGGTCGCGCACGGGGGTGTTCGTCGGAGCCGAGTCCCGCGACTACGGGCCACGGCTGCACGAGGCTCCCGGCGGGGAGGCGGGCCGCCTGTTCACCGGCACGGCCGGGAGTGTCCTTTCCGGACGGATCGCCTACACGCTCGGCCTGCGCGGCCCGGCGCTGACAGTGGACACCTCGGCATCGAGTTCCCTGGTGGCCCTGCACCTGGCGGCCTCGGCCCTGCACCGCGGCGAGTGCGACCTGGCGATCACCGGCGGGGTTTCGGTGCACGCGCTGCCGGGCGCGTTCGTGGCATTCGCGGGGCTGGGCGCGTTGGCGCCCGACGGGCGGTGCAAGCCCTTCTCAGCGGACGCCGACGGCACGGCGTGGGCTGAAGGTGTCGGTATGCTGGCCCTGGAAACGCTTTCTTTTGCCCGTCGCGAAGGCCACCGGGTGCTGGCCGTGGTCCGCGGATCGGCGATCAATTCCGACGGCGCAAGCCACGGCCTGACGGCGCCTGACGGCGACGCTCAGCAGGCGGTCATCCGGGCGGCGCTCGCTTCGGCGGGGTTGTCCTTTTCGGACGTGGACATGGTCGAGGCGCATGGCACCGGAACCCCACTGGGCGACCGGACAGAAGCGGCGGCCCTGGCGGCGACGTACGGCCGCGACCGCGACCGTCCGCTGTGGCTCGGCTCGGCGAAGGCCAACCTCGGTCACACCCTGGCTGCCGCCGGTGTGACCGGGGTGATCAAAACGGTGCTGGCGTTGCGGCACGGGGTGTTGCCGCGGATTCCCGGTCTGGGGGAGCCGGTGCCGGACGTGGACTGGGCGGCGGTGCGGTTGCTGGGGGAGCCGGTGGCATGGTCGCCGGGCGAGACGCCGCGGCGGGCGGGAGTGTCCGGATTCGGGATCGGGGGGACGAACGCGCACGTACTGATCGAGGAGGCCCCGGCGGCGGTGCCTGCGCACTTGGCTGGGGTGGCTCCGGCGGCGGTGCCTGCGCACTTGGCTGGGGTGGCTCCGGCGGCGGTGCCTGCGCACTTGGCTGGGGTGGCTCCGGCGGCGGTGCCTGCGCACTTGGCTGGGGTGGCTCCGGCGGCGGTGCCTGCGCACTTGGCTGGGGTGGCTCCGGCGGTGGTGCCTGCGCACCTGGCTGGGGAGGCACCGGCGGCCGCGAGCCTTCTCGCGCACCAGACCCGCGCGCCGGCCGAGGAAGCCCCCGCGGCCGCGCCTCCTCCCGCGCACCTTCCACTCCTCCCCGCCGGCCCCGCACCCTGGCCGGTGTCCGGCCGGACCCCGCGGGCCCTCGAAGCCCAAGCCCGCGCACTCCGCGAGCACGCCGTCGACCTCGACCCGGCCGACGTCGCGTGGTCCCTGGCCACAACCCGGTCGCCGTTCGAGGAGCGCGCCGTCGTGCTCGGTGACCACTCCGACGGCCTCACTGCCCTCGCGGCGGGACTGCCCGCCACCGACGTCGTCACCGGAACCGCCGAAAAGCCCGGTCCCGTGGTCTTCGTGTTCCCCGGCCAGGGCAGCCAGTGGCTCGGCATGGGCCGGGAACTGGCGGCGTCCTGCCCCGTGTTCGCGGCCAGGCTCGCCAAATGCGCCGCGGCCCTCGCGCCCTACACGGAGCTGCGGCTGGATGGCCCTTTCGAAGCCGCGGACGTCGTACAACCCGCGTTGTGGGCCGTCATGGTGTCGCTCGCCGCCGTGTGGCAGGCGGCCGGGGTCGCGCCGGACGCCGTGGTGGGGCACTCCCAAGGCGAAATCGCCGCCGCGGTCGTTGCCGGGATGCTGTCCCTCGAGGACGGGGCCCGGGTGGTCGCCCTCCGCTCGCGGGTGCTGACGAAACTGGCCGGGCGGGGCGGGATGCTCGCGGTCGAGCAGGCCGCGGACGTCGTCCGGGAGTGGATTGTCCCCTGGGGGGAAGCGCTTTCGGTCGCCGCCGTGAACGGCCCGCAGTCCAGTGTGGTCTCCGGGGACCCGTTGGCGTTGCGGGAACTCGCGGACGCGGTGGACGTTCGCACGCGGCTGATCCCCGTCGACTACGCGTCGCACAGTGCGCAGGTCGAACAGCTGCGCGAGGAGATCCTCGACGCCCTCGCCGGGATTTCGCCGCGGCCGGGCCGGATCCCGATGGTGTCGGCGATGACCGGGGAACGCCTGGTGGCCGCCGATCCGGCGTACTGGTACGCGAGCCTGCGCGAGCCGGTCGAGTTCGCGCGGGCCGTCCGGGTCCTGACCGCGTCCGGGCACCGGGCGTTCATCGAAGTGTCCCCACACCCGGTGCTCACCGGCGCGATGAACGCCGTCACCGGGACCCTGCGCCGCGACGACGGCGGCCCGGACCGGCTGCTGCGGTCGTTCGCCGAGGCGTACGTCCGCGGTGTCGCCGTGGACTGGGCCGCCGTCCTGCCTCAGGCCGGGAAAGTCGACTTGCCGACGTACGTCTTCCAGCGCGAACGCTACTGGCTCGGGCGCCCCAATGTGGCGTTCGGTGCGTCAGACGCACCGAACGCCACATTGGGTGCGTCTGACGCAACCAACGCCACATTGGGGCGCTCGGGGAGCGGCGGAACGCGGGATCTGCTGGAGCTGGTGCGCGCGCACGCCGCGGCCATCCTCGGCCACCGCGGCGCCGACGCGGTCCCCGGCGGGCGCACCTTCAAAGACCTCGGCTTCGACTCCGTCACCGCGGTCGACCTGCGCACCCGGCTGGCCGCCGCCACCGGGCTCACCCTGCCCACCGGGCTCGTCTTCGCCCACCCGACCCCGGCCGCGCTCGCCGCCCACCTCGCGGCCGAACTCGGCGGCGGCACCACCGTCGAGACGACGGCCCGCGCCGCCGGCGACGCCATCGCGATCGTCGGCATCGGCTGCCGCCTGCCCGGCGACGTGACCAGCGCCGACGAACTGTGGGACGTCGTGGCCGCCGGAACCGACGTGGTCGGCGGCTACCCGGCCGACCGCGGCTGGGACCTCGGCGCCCTCGCCGGCCGCGGCGGCGGCTTCCTGCGCGACATCGCCGGGTTCGACGCGGGCTTCTTCGGGATCTCGCCGCGCGAAGCCGTCGCCATGGACCCGCAGCAGCGCGTGCTGCTCGAAGTCGCGTGGGAAGCCCTGGAGAACGCCGGGCTCGACCCGCTTTCCCTGCACGGTGTGGACGTCGGCGTCTTCGCGGGCGCCTTCGCCTCGGGCTACGGCGGCGCCGACCGGACCGGGCACCTGATGACCGGGATGTCCGCGAGCGTGCTGTCCGGCCGGATCGCCTACGCGCTGGGCCTGCGCGGCCCCGCGGTGACGGTCGACACCGCGTGCTCGTCGTCCCTGGTCGCGCTGCACCTGGCCGTCCGGGCGCTGCGCTCGGGCGAGTGCGCGCTGGCGCTGGCCGGCGGGGTGACCCTGCACGCGACGCCGGAGTGGCTCGCCTGGTTCACCGAGCAGGGCGGCCTCGCCTCCGACGGCCGCTGCAAGGCCTTCGGCGCGGCGGCCGACGGCATGGGGATGGCCGAGGGCGCCGGGCTGGTCGTGCTGGAGCGGCTGGCCGACGCGCGGCGGCACGGCCACGACGTCCTCGCGGTGATCCGCGGCAGCGCGGTCAACTCCGACGGCGCGTCCAACGGCCTGACCGCCCCCAACGGCATCGCCCAGGCCCAGGTGATCCGGGCCGCGCTGGCCGACGGCGGCCTGGCACCGTCCGATGTGGACGTCGTCGAGGCGCACGGCACGGGCACCCGGCTGGGCGACCCGATCGAGGCGGAGGCGCTGCTCGCCACCTACGGGGAAATCCTGCTGGGCACGGTGAAGTCGAACCTCGGGCACACCCAGGCCGCCGCCGGGGTCGCCGGCGTCATCAAGACGGTCGCCGCGCTGCGCCACGGCGTCGTCCCGCCGACGCTGCACGCTTCGACGCCGACGTCCCACGTCGACTGGGCGGCCGGGAACCTCCGGCTGGCCACCGCGGCGACGCCGTGGCCGGAGCGGGGCCGGCCGCGCCGGGCGGCGGTGTCGTCGTTCGGCATCAGCGGCACCAACGCCCACCTGATCCTCGAACAGGCCCCGGCCCCCGCGCCCGCCGCGGCGCCCCGGCCGCTGCCGGTCGTGGCCTGGCCGGTGTCGGCGCGGACCGCCGACGCGCTCGCGGCGCAGGCCCGGCGGCTGGCCGGGCGCGCCGACCAGGACCCCGTGGACGTCGGCTGGTCGCTGGCGACCACCCGATCGGCGTTCGACCACCGCGTGGTCGTCACCGGCCGTGACGCCGAGGAGCTGCGGGCCGGGCTCGCGGCGGTCGCCGAGGGCCGCGAAGCGCCCGGCGTCGTCACGGGCACCGCAGCGGACCCCGGCCGGATCGCGTTCGTGTGCACCGGCCAGGGTGCGCAGCGGCTGGGCATGGGCCGCGAGCTGTCCGAGGCTTATCCGGTGTTCGCGGCGGCGTTCGACGAGGTGTGCGCGGAGCTGGACCGCCACCTCGACCGGCCGATCAAGTCCGTTGTGGACAGTGACTTGCTGCACGAAACCGGGTGGGCGCAGCCGGGATTGTTCGCGATCGAGGTCGCCTTGGCCGCGCTGCTCGAGTCGTGGGGCGTCGTGCCGGAGCTGGTGGCCGGGCATTCGATCGGCGAACTGGCCGCGGCGTACATCGCCGGGGTGTGGTCGCTGCCGGACGCGTGCCGGGTCGTCGCGGCCCGGGGGCGGCTGATGCAGGCGTTGCCGCGCGGAGGTGCGATGGTCGCGGTGACGGCAGGCGAGGACGAGGTGCTCGCGGTGCTGGCGGATTTTCCGGGTGCGGCGGTGGCGGCGGTGAACGGGCCGCGGTCGGTTGTTGTGTCCGGTGTGGAGGGTGACGTGCTCGCGGCGGCCGCGCGCCTTGCAGAGGCGGGGGCGCGGACGAAGCGGTTGTCGGTGTCGCATGCGTTTCACTCACCGCTGATGGAGCCGATGCTGGCGGAGTTCGCGGAGGTGACGGCGTCGGTGACGTATCGGGAGCCGCGGCTGCCGTTGGTTGCGGGGGCGGTGACCGATCCGGCGTACTGGGTGCGGCATGTGCGGGAGCCGGTGCGGTTTTCGGACATGGTGGAGTCGTTGCGGTCCCACGGTGTCCGGACGTTCGTCGAGATCGGGCCGGACGCGGCGCTGACGCCGATGGTGGTCCCGGCGGACGGCGAAGCCTGGCTGCCGGTGCTGCGCCGCGGCCGTCCGGAGCCCGAGGCTGTGGTGGCGGCGGCCGCCGGGGTGCACGTCCGCGGCGGGACGCTCGACTGGCCGGGGTTCTTCGCCGGAACCGGCGCGCGGCGGGTCGCGCTGCCGACGTATGCGTTCCAGCACAGCCGGTACTGGCTCGACGGCGGCCCAGCCGGGCCGCTGCTCGGGGCGCCGGTGGAGCTGGCGGACGGCGGCCTCGTGCTGACCGGGCGGCTCTCGCGCGGCGCGCAGCCGTGGCTGGCGGACCACGTCGTGGCCGGCGAGGTGGTGGTGCCGGGGACGGCGCTGGTCGAGCTGGCCGTGCGAGCGGGCGAGGCGGCCGGTTGCCCGCGCCTCGCCGAGCTGCTGATCTCGACGCCCCTGGTGCCGGCCGGCGACACGGACGTCCAGGTCACCGTGCGCGACGGCGAGCTGGCAATAGCCGCCCGCCCGGCAGCCGGCGGCGAGTGGACGCGGCACGCAACGGGTCGCGTCGCCCCGGCCGCGCCCGCCCCCGGTTTCCCGCAGTGGCCCCCGGCCGGCGCGGTCCCGGTGGACATCGACGGGTTCTACCCGGCACTGGCCGACGCCGGGCTCGCGTACGGCCCGGCGTTCCGCGGAGTCCGGGCGGCGTGGCGGCGCGGCGAGGAGATCTTCGCGGAGGTGGCACTCCCGGCGGGCACGGCGGCGGGGTTCGCGGTGCACCCGGCGCTGTTCGACGCGGCACTGCACGCGCTGGTGGCACTGGGGCCGGGGGAGGGAACGCGGGTCCCGTTCGCCTGGTCGGACGTGGCGGTCCACCAACCAGGCGCGGCGGCGGCCCGGGTGCACGCGGTCCCGGCGGGAGAAGGCTGGACGCTGACGCTGGCCGACGCGACGGGCAGCCCGATCGCCTCGGTGGGGTCCCTGGTCCTGCGCCCCTTCGACCCGGCGGCGGCGGTTTCCCGCGAGGCGTTGTTCCGGCTCGGGTGGGAGACGGTGGCGGCGGAGCCGGGTGGAGTGGACGGGTGGGCCGTGGTCGGGGCGGAGGTGCCTGGCGGGCCGGCCCGGTATCCGGACATCGCGGCGCTGGCTGCGGCTGTGCGGGGTGGGGCGCCGGTTCCGGCGGTGACCGTGGTGCGTTGTCCGGAGCCGGAGCCGGAGCCGGAGCCGGAGCCGGAGCCGGAGCCGGAGCCGGGGGCGGAGCCGGGGGCGGAGCCGGGGTCGGGGTCGGGGTCGGGGTCGGGGTCGGGGTCGGGGTCTGTGGCCGGGGCGGCGGTGGGCTGTGCCGAGCCACCGGCCCCGCGCCGCCTCGAACCCGATCCCGTCTCCAGCGTCGCTCCGGTCCTGGGCCTCCTGCACCAATGGCTGGCCGAACCCGCCCTCGCCACCTCGCGCCTCCTGATCGTCACCGAACGCGCCGTCGACGCCGGCCCCGGCGCGCCGGTCCGCCCGGCCGCCGCCGCGGCGTGGGGTCTCCTGCGGGTCGCCGCTGCCGAACACCCCGGCCGGATTCTGCTGTCCGATGTGGACGACCCCGCCACCCCTGCCGACCTGCTCGCCGCCGGGGTGGCGGTGGGGGAAGCCGAGTTCGCCGTGCGGGATGGGGAACTGCGAGTTCCGCGGCTGGTGCGGGCCACCGCCGGGCTGTCCGTCCCCGGGGACGATGGGTGGGAACTCGCCTCCGCGCGGCCGGGGACCCTGGAATCCCTCACCCTGGCCAGTACCGGCCGCGGCTGCCGGGCGCTCGGGCGGCACGAAGTGCGGGTTGCCGTGCGGGCGGCCGGGGTGAACTTCCGGGATGTCCTCACCACCCTCGGCATGTACCCGGGCCCGGCCGGGCCGCTCGGGCTGGAAGCCGCCGGTGTGGTCGTCGAGGTCGGCGACGGGGTCGAGACGCCCGCCGTCGGGGATGCCGTCATGGGGATCTTCCGGGGCGCCTTCTCGCCGACCGCCGTGACGGATGCCGATCTCGTGATCCCGAAGCCTGCCGGGTGGTCCTGGGCCGAGGCCGCCGCCGCGCCCATTGCCTTTGCCACCGCCCACCACGGCCTGGTCGGGCTGGGCCGCCTCCGGGCCGGGGAGTCCGTGCTCGTCCACGCGGCCGCCGGTGGTGTCGGGCAGGCCGCCGTCCAGCTCGCGCGGCACCTCGGTGCGCGCGTGCTCGGCACCGCCAGCCCGCGGAAATGGCCGCACCTCGCCGGGTGCGACCACGTCGCCTCCTCGCGGACCCTCGACTTCGAGGACGCCTTCCGCGCCGCCACCGACGGACGTGGTGTCGACGTGGTGCTCAACGCCCTCTCCGGGGAGTTCGTCGACGCCTCGCTGCGGCTGCTGGCCCCGGGCGGCCGGTTCGTCGAAATGGGCAAGACCGACCTCCGCGACCCCGACGGCGTCTCCTACCAGGCCTTCGACCTGCTGGAATCCGGTGCCGAAGGGCCGGTGCTCGCCGCGCTGAGCCCGCTGTTCGCCTCCGGGGTGCTGCGGCCACTGCCCGTCACGTGCTGGGACGTGCGACAGGCCGCCGAGGCGTTCCGGTTCCTCAGCCAGGGCCGCAACGTCGGCAAGGTCGTGCTGACCGTCCCCGCCGCGCCCGAGCCGGGCACCGTGCTGGTCACCGGCTCCTCCGGCGCCCTCGGCACCCTCGTCGCCCGGCACCTCGCGCGCCCGGGCCGCCGGCTGCTCCTGCTCTCCCGCCGCGGCCCCGGCGCCCCCGGCCTGGCGGAAACGGCCGCGCGCCTGGCGGACGCGGGCGCCGACGTGCGCGTCACCGCATGTGACGTCGCCGAACGCGCCGACCTCGAAGCCGTGCTCGACGCGATTCCCGCCGCCGCGCCGCTGCGGGCCGTCGTGCACGCCGCCGGCGTGCTGGACGACGCCGCCGTCGGCTCCCTCACCCCGGACCGGATCGCGGCCGTGCTGCGGCCGAAGGCAGGCGGTGCGTGGCTGCTGCACGAGCTGACCCGGCACCTCGCGCTGGAGCAGTTCGTGCTCTTCTCCTCGGTCGCCGGGATCTGGGGCAACCCCGGCCAGGGCAACTACGCCGCGGCCAACGCCTTCCTCGACGCGCTCGCCGCGCACCGCCGTCACCTCGGGCTGCCCGCGGCGGCGCTGGCCTGGGGCCCGTGGCAGCACGCCGGCGGCATGGCGGGCACACTGTCCGAAGTGGACTGGGCGCGGCTGGCCCGGCAGGGCCTGCGCCCGCTGTCCGACGCCGACGGCCTCGCCCTGCTCGACGCGGCGCTGCACACCGGCGAAGCGGCCCTCGTCCCGGCCCGGGTCGACGCCGGCGACGAGCCACCGCCGCTGCTGTCCGCCCTCGTCCGCCGCCCGGCTCCGCGCCCGGCACCCGCCGAAGCCGGCCTGGCCGACCGGCTCGGCGCCCTCCCGCCCGGCGAGCGGCTGCCGGCCCTGCTGCAGCTCGTCCGGACCCAGGCCGCGCTCGTCCTCGGCATGGGCGACCCCGAGGGCGTCGAGGCCACGCGCTCGTTCCGCGAGCAGGGGTTCGACTCGCTGACGGCGGTCGAGCTGCGCAACCGCCTGCACGCGGCGACCGGCGTGCCGCTGTCCCCGGCCGTCGTGTTCGACCACCCCGCGCCCGAGGCGCTGGCCCGCCACCTCGAACGCGAGCTGACCGGCGACCCGGACCCGGTGCCGGCCGCGTTCGCCGACCTGGACCGCGTCGAGACCACCGCGCCGGCCGTGACCGACGACGTCGCCCGCGCGCGGCTCGTCACCCGGCTGCGGGGGCTGCTCGCCCGCCTCGACCCGGCCGAAGCGGCCGGCGAGGCCGTCGCCGACCGGCTGGCGGCGGCCGGCGACGACGACATGTTCGCCTTCATCGACAGCCAGCTGGGGAGCTGAGAATGGCCGACGAAACCAAGCTTCGCGACTACCTCAAGCGCGTCAGCGCCGAGCTGGCGACGACGCGGGAACGGCTGCGGGCCGCCGAAGACCGCGCGCGGGAACCGGTGGCCATCGTGGGCACCGCCTGCCGGCTGCCCGGCGGGGCGGACGACGCCGACGCCCTCTGGGACCTCGTCGCCGCCGGGACCGACGCCATCGGGGGCTACCCCGCCGACCGCGGCTGGGACCTCGACGGCGCCGGCGGGTTCCTCCGCGACATCGCGGGCTTCGACCCGGAGTTCTTCGGCCTCAGCCCGCGCGAGGCCCTGACCATGGACCCGCAGCAGCGGCTCGCGCTGGAGGTGTCCTGGGAAGCCCTCGAACACGCCGGGATCGACGCCGCCACCCTGAAGGGCGCCGACGTCGGCGTGTTCGCCGGCGCGTTCGCGTCCGGCTACGCGGGCGGCCCCGCCGGCTCGCTGCACGACGACGTCCGCGGCGGGCACCTGCTGACCGGCCTCACGACCAGCGTGCTGTCCGGCCGGATCGCCTACACCCTCGGCCTCGAAGGCCCGGCGGTCACGGTGGACACGGCGTGCTCGTCTTCGCTGGTCGCCGTGCACCTCGCGGCCCGCGCCCTGCGCGCGGGGGAGTGCGCGCTGGCGCTGGCCGGCGGCGTGACCGTGCACTCGACCCCGGAGTGGCTGGTCTGGTTCACCCGCCAGCAGGGCCTCGCCTCCGACGGTCGCTGCAAGGCCTACGGCGCGTCGGCCGACGGGATGGGCATGGCCGAAGGCGCCGGGATGCTCGTGCTGGAACGGCTTTCCGACGCCCGGCGGCACGGGCACGAGGTGCTGGCGGTGATCCGCGGCAGCGCGGTGAACTCCGACGGCGCGTCCAACGGCCTGACCGCCCCGAACGGCCCGGCGCAGCAGCGCGTCATCCGCGCGGCGCTGGCCGACGCGGAGCTGGAACCGTCCGATGTGGACGTCGTCGAAGGGCACGGCACGGGCACCCGGCTGGGCGACCCGATCGAGGCCGAGGCCCTGATCGCCGCGTACGGCACCGGCCGCGAGACGCCGTTGCTGCTCGGCACGGTCAAGTCGAACATCGGCCACACCCAGGCCGCGGCCGGGGTGGCCGGCATCCTCAAGCTGGTCTCCGCGCTGCGGCACGGCGTCGTCCCGCCGACCCTGCACGCCGCCGCGCCGACGTCCGAAGTGGACTGGTCGGCGGGCACCGTCCGGCTGGTCACCGAAGCGACGCCGTGGCCGGACCACGGGCGGCCGCGCCGGGCGGCGGTGTCGTCGTTCGGGATCAGCGGCACCAACGCGCACGTCGTCCTGGAACAGGCCCCCGAGCCCGAGCCGGTTCCGGACGCGGTCCGCACGCTGCCGGCGGTGGCGTGGCCGGTGTCGGCGCGGACCCCGGAGGCGCTGGCCGCCCAGGCCCGGCGGCTGGCCGCGGCGGCGGAGCGGGACCCGGCCGACATCGGCTGGTCGCTGGCCGCCGGCCGGGCGAGCCTGCCGCACCGTGCCGTGGTGACCGGCCGCGACCCCGCCGAGCTGCGCGCCGGGCTCGCCGAGCTCGCCGACGGCGAGGAAGCGCCGAACGTCGTCACCGGGACAGCCGGGACGGCGGGCAGGACCGCCTTCGTGTTCAGCGGCCAGGGCGCGCAGCGGCGGGGCATGGGCCGGGAGCTGTACGAGGCGTATCCGGTCTTCGCGGCGGCCTTCGACGAAGTGTGCGCGGAACTGGACCGCCACCTCGGCCGGCCCGTGAAGTCCGTTGTGGACAGTGACCTGCTCGACGAGACCCAATGGGCGCAGGCGGGGCTGTTCGCGGTCGAGGTCGCGCTCGTCGCGCTGCTGAAGTCGTGGGGGATCGAGCCGGACGTCGTGGCCGGGCATTCGATCGGCGAGCTGGCCGCGGCGTACACGGCGGGGGTGTGGTCCCTCGCCGACGCCGCCCGCCTGGTCACCGCGCGCGGCCGGCTGATGCAGGCGTTGCCGCGCGGGGGCGCGATGGTCGCGGTGACCGCGAGCGAGGACGAGGTGCTCGCGGTGCTGGCGGACTTCCCGGGAGCGGCGGTGGCGGCGGTCAACGGGCCGCGGTCGATCGTCGTGTCCGGAGTGGAGGGTGACGTCCTGGCCGCGGCTGCGCGCCTCGCTGAGACGGGCACGCGGACGAAGCGGCTGTCGGTGTCGCATGCGTTCCACTCACCGCTGATGGAGCCGATGCTGGCGGAGTTCGGCGAGGTGACGGCCTCGGTGACCTACCACGAGCCGCGGCTGCCGTTGGTCGCCGGTGCGGTGACCGATCCCGCGTATTGGGTGCGGCATGTGCGGGAGCCGGTGCGGTTCGGGGACATGGTGGAGTCGTTGCGGTCCCACGGTGTCCGGACGTTCGTCGAGATCGGGCCGGACGCCGCGCTGACCCCGATGGTGGTCCCGGCCGACGGCGAGGTGTGGCTCCCGGCCTTGCGCCGCAACCGGCCCGAGCCGGTGACGGTGACCTCGGCGCTCGCGGGGCTGCACGTCCGCGGCCGCACGGTCTCCTGGGCCGGGTTCTTCGACGGCGCCGGAGCCCGCCGGGTCAAGCTGCCGACGTACGCCTTCCAGCGCACCCGGTTGTGGCTGGACGGGACAGCGCCGGAGGCCGCCGGCCACCCGCTGCTCGGCACCGCGCTGGACGTCGCGGGCGGCGAAGAGCTGCTCCTGACCGGGCGGATCTCCCTGCGCTCCCACCCGTGGCTGGCCGACCACGTCGTCGCCGGGTCCGTGGTGGTCCCCGGGACCGCGCTGGTCGAGCTGGCTGTCCGGGCCGGGGACGAGGCGGGCTGCCCGCGGGTGGCCGAACTGCTCATCGAGAGCCCCATGGCGCTGCCCGGCCGCGGTGGGGTCGAGGTGCAGGTGACCGTCGCGGCGCCCGGCGACGACGGCCGCCGCGACCTGGCCGTGTACGCCCGCCCGGACGACGGCGGCGCCTGGACGCGGCACGCGGCCGGTGTCCTCGCCCCGGACGTCGGCACCGCACCCGGCCTCGCGCAGTGGCCGCCCGCCGGAGCGACTCCGCTCGACCTCGACGGCTTCTACCCGGCCCTGGCCGAAGCGGGCCTGGCCTACGGGCCGGCGTTCCGCGGCGTGACAGCCGCCTGGCGGCGCGACGACGAGCTGTTCGCCGAGGTCGCGCTGCCGGAAGGCATCGACGGCGGGTACGCCGTGCACCCGGCGCTGTTCGACGCCGCCCTGCACGTCCTCGGCCTGGACGGCGGTACTCGGGTGCCGTTCGCGTGGTCGGACGTGGTGGTGCACGCCACCGGCGCGACCGCCGCGCGCGTCCGCCTCGCCCCGGCGGACGGCGGGGGCGTGGCGGTGACGCTGGCGGACAGCGCCGGCCACCCGGTCGTCACCGCCGGGTCGTTGACCCTGCGCGACTTCACGCCGGGCACCGCCGCCGTCGTCCGCGACGCGCTCTTCCGGCTGGAGTGGCAGCAGGCCGAAGCACCCGGCACCCCGGAGACCAGCGGCTGGGTCGTGCTCGACGGCGCGCCGGACGTCCCCGGCGCCCGGCGCGGTGCCTCGCTCGGCGAGCTGGCCGAGGCCGTCCGCGCGGGCGCCGAAGCGCCGTCGACCGTCGTGGTGCGCGTGCCGGACTCCGACAGCCCGGCCGCCGCGGCGCTGGAGCTCGTGCAGACCTGGCTGGCGCTGGACGAGCTCGCCGCGGCGCGGCTGCTGGCCGTCACCGAACGCGCGGTCGACGCCGGGCCCGGCGCGCCGGTGCGGCCCGCCGCGGCCCCGGCCTGGGGCCTGCTGCGGACCGCGGCCGCCGAACACCCCGGCCGGCTCCTGCTGTCCGATGTGGACGATCCCGCGACCGCGGGCGGCCTGCTCGCCGCCGGGGCCGGGCTGGGCGAGGCCGAGTTCGCGGTGCGCGGCGGCGAACTGCGGGTCCCGCGGCTCGTCCGGGGCACCGCGGAACTCGCGGCGCCGGCCGGGCCCTGGGCACTCGGCTACGCGAGCCAGGGCACCCTGGAGGCACTCACGCTGCAGGCGTCGGCAGAGCGGTTGCTCGGGCCGGGTGAGGTGCGGGTCGCGGTGCGCGCGGCCGGCGTGAACTTCCGGGACGTGCTGACCGTGCTGGGCATGTACCCCGGCCCGGCGGGACCGCTCGGGCTGGAGGCGGCCGGCGTCGTCGTCGAGGTGGGCAGCGAGGTTTCCGGCCTGGCCGCCGGGGACGCGGTCATGGGGATCTTCACCGGCGCCTTCGCGCCGACCGCCGTGACGGACGCCCGGCTGGTGATCCCGAAACCGGCCGGGTGGTCGTGGGCGGAGGCCGCGGCGGCGCCGGTGGCGTTCGCGACGGCCCACCACGGCCTGGCCGGGCTGGCCAGGCTCACGGCCGGCGAATCCGTGCTGGTGCACGCGGCCGCCGGTGGCGTGGGACAGGCGGCGGTCCAGCTGGCCCGGCACCTCGGCGCCCGGGTGTTCGGCACGGCGAGCCCGGCGAAGTGGCCCGTGCTGGGCGGGTGCGACCGGGTGGCGTCGTCGCGGACCCTCGAGTTCGAGGACGTCTTCCGCGCGGCGACCGAGGGGCGTGGTGTCGACGTGGTGCTCAACGCGCTGTCCGGCGAGTTCGTCGACGCATCGCTGCGGCTGCTGGCGCCGGGCGGCCGGTTCGTGGAGATGGGCAAGACCGACCTCCGCGACCCCGATGGCGTCTGGTACCGGGCGTTCGACCTGCTGGAGACGGGGGCGGCGGGGATGGGGCCGGTGCTGGCCGCGCTGAGCCCGCTGTTCGCGTCCGGGGTGCTGCGGCCGCTGCCGGTCACGTGCTGGGACGTGCGGCAGGCGGCCGAAGCGTTCCGGTTCCTGAGCCAGGGCCGCAACGTCGGCAAGGTCGTGCTGACGCTCCCGGCGGCGCCCCGGCCCGGGACGGTGCTGGTGACGGGTGCCTCCGGTGGTCTCGGCGGGCTCGTCGCGCCGCACGTCGCCCGCGGCGCGCGGAACGTCGTCCTGACGTCCCGGCGGGGCATCGCCGCCGAGGGCATGCCCGCGACCGTCGCGGCCGTGGCCGGCCGGGGTGCGGCGGTCCGGGTCGTCGCCTGCGACGCCGCCGACCGCGCCGGGATGACGGCCGTGCTCGGCGCGATCCCCGCGTCGGCCCCGCTGCGGGCGGTAGTGCACACCGCGGGCGTGCTGGACGACGCGCCGGTCGAGGCCCTGACGCCGGAGCGGCTCGCCGCGGTCCTGCGGCCGAAGGCGGACGCCGCCCGGCTGTTGCACGAATTGACCCGGGACCAGGACCTCGACGCCTTCGTGCTGTTCTCGTCGGTGTCCGGGATCTGGGGCACGCCAGGGCAGGGCAACTACGCGGCCGCAAACGCTTTCCTCGACGCGCTGGCGCTGCACCGCCGGGCCGCCGGCCTGCCCGCGACGGCGCTGGCCTGGGGTCCGTGGGACCGCGCGGACGGCATGGCGGGCAAACTGTCCGAAGTGGACTGGACCCGGCTCGCGGACCGCGGCCTGCGGCCGTTGTCCGACGCCGACGGCCTGGCCCTGCTCGACACGGCACTGGCCGGCGCGGCGCCGTTCGTCGTCCCGGCCAGGGTGTCCGGCGGCTCGGCGCCGCTGCTGTCGGGGCTGACCCGGCGTCCCCCGCGCCGCCGGACCGGCGCCCCGGCCGCGGACCCCGGCCTCGCCGGGCTCGCGCCGGAAGAGCGGGAGCGGGCGCTGCTGCGGGCGGTGCGGACCCAGGCGGCGCTGGTGCTCGGCATGGCGGGCCCGGACGCGGTGGGGGCGGAGCGCTCGTTCCGCGACCTCGGGTTCGACTCCCTGACGGCGGTGGAACTGCGCAACCGGCTGAGCGCGGCGACGGGGCTCAAGCTGTCCCCGACCCTGGTGTTCGACCACCCGGTGCCGGCCGCGCTGGCGGCCCACCTGGCCCGCGAGCTGACCGGTCCCCCACAGGTGTTCACGGCCCTGGACGGCTTGCGCCCCCTGCTGGCGGCGGTCCAGGATCCGGCCGAGAAGGCGAAGATCGTGGCGCGGCTCGAGGCTCTGGTGGCGGACCTCAACCCCGGCGAACCGGACGACGAGCACCTGGACGGGGCGACGGACGACGAGATCTTCTCGATGCTCGACACCGAGCTCGGCATCACGGGCCCATGACGACCGCGACGAGACCACCGGTCCTGACCGACCGGGCCGTGGCGATGCTGCGTGCGGTGGCGGCGGGCCGCGCGCAGCTGACGGTGAGCGTGGAGCCGGACCTGTACGTGGACGGGCTCCCGTGCTGCGACCAGACCACGGCCCACGAGCTGGCGCACACGGGTCTGGTGGCGCCGGCCCATCCGGCCCCGCCGCGCACCCGGGTCCGGGCGGAACTGACGGCCGCGGGCCGGGCGGCGTTGGCCGGCCGGTGAGTGCGGCCAGCGTCGCCCGTCCGAGATCCGTTGACAGGGGCCCGGCTCAAACGCCCCAATGTGGCGTTGGTTGCGTTGGATGCACCGAACGCCACATTGGGTGCGTTGGATGCACCGAACGCCACATTGGGTGCGTTGGATGCACCGAACGCCACATTGGGTGCGTTGGATGCACCGAACGCCACATTGGGTGCGCTGGACGCACCGAACGCCACATTGGGGCGCATCGGCAAGGCGGCCCGGACATTCCGCGTCGGGCGGGAGGCGGCACCCGCCGGTCAGCAGGTCGGTGGTGTGCCCGGCCGGACGATCGTGCTCGGCGTGCGTGGTGCCTGGTCGCCGCTCGGCCGGGGCAGGGGGCACACCCGGACCACCGGTGGTCCCGCGTCGGCGCGGTTGCCGCTGTTGTCGAACGTGATGGGGCCGCCCGCGCCCGCCACCGCCTGGCCGCTCGTGGAAAAGCCGCTGATGGCCGTGTTGACCTGGCTGCGCTGGACCGGCTTCGTCGACGGGAGCGTCCGCAGCGCCGCCGAAATCGTCGTCACCGCGTCGTAGCCGTTGACCGCCCAGCCGTCGTCGAGGTGGGCTGCGTCGAAGCCCGCGCCGGCGAAGGCCCGCTCGAGGTCGCGGAAGCCCGGGTTGTCGCCGCGGAAGCGGTCGGCGCCGGAGACGAGCGTCGAGATCAGGCGGATCCGGCCGTCGGTGAAGCTCGGCGACCGCAGGGCCCGCAGGCGGAGGTCTTCCAGCATCGCGTTGTCCTCCGGCGAGCGGACGCGCAGGCCGTCGGACGTGCTGACCACCGTGACCGACGTGGCCGCGCACCGGCCGCCGAGGAACGCCTCGTCGAGGCTGAAGAGGAACCGGGCGAGGTCGCCGCCGCGGGCGATGTAGAGCACCTCGACGTCCTTCGCCGTTCCGCAGATCCGTTGCGCGGTCAGCGGGACCGTGCTCGCTTCGTCGGCGTCGAACTTGACTTCGGTGATCTTGCCGCCGAAGCGGCGCTGCATCACCGGCAGCGCCGTGCACGTGTACGGGTCGGAGCCGCCGGTGGGCACCATGATGAAGTCCGGCCGGCCCGGCAGCACCGCGGCGAGCTGCTCGATCTGGACGGCGTTGCGGTAGGCGACGCGGTAGTAGTAGTCCTTCCCGATGCCGCGGGGGTAGGTGATGTCGGCGTCGCACGCGCGGAAGTCCGGCTCGTCGTCGCGCGAGCCGGTCTGGTCGAACCCCTCGGCGGTGATCAGGTCGGCCACCATCGGGACCTTCGCCTCGGCGAGCAGGTCCGCCACCTCGGCCGAGCGCTGCTGGCTCAGCCCGAGCCCCGCCACCGCCACGACGTCCGGGTCTTCGGCGAGCTCCCGGGCCACCTCGACGGCTTCGTTGTCCGGCCCGTACGCGCCGACGTTCGCGACCACCAGCCGCATCGGGTGCAGGCAGCCGGTGTCGTTGGCGTGCCGTTGCCCGGCGGCCATCCCTTCGAGCTCGTGCACCGCGCGCCCGCCGGCGTTGCGGTCGGTCAGCGTCAGCAGCACGCCGACGGTCACCGGGGTGCCCCGGGGGTCGCAGCGGTCCGCCGCGGCGGCGTTCTGCTGCTCGACCACGCGCAGCACGGCGGCGAAGCGGTCGAGGGCGAAGTCGTCCGAGCCGTCGCTGAGCCCGACGCACTCACCGCCGGCCGACCAGGCGGAGCCGTCGAACCAGCCGCAGGTGAACGCCCGCTGCAGCGGCTGCTGGAAGACGAGCCCGCCCGCCACCAGGAGCGCGACGACGAGCGTGGCGGCCGGCCGCAGCCAGTCCGTGCGGCGGTGCGGGAAAGGCCGGTTCGGGTCGGGGATGATCAGCCATCGGTGGCGGGAAGGCAAAGTCGGTCCTTTCGGGACAGTGTCAGTACCAGCCGCCGTCCGCGGCGTAGCGGTCGGCCCGGTCGAGGAACGGCTGCGGGTCCGCCACCCCTTCGGTGCCGGCCAGCATGCGGAAGCGGTGGGCGGCCAGCTGGCGCAGGGCGGTGATGTCCCCGACCCGCGTCACGCACGGGTCGCGCTCCAGCGCGGGCACGATGCCGAGCAACGCGTCGGTGTGCCCGGCCGGGGTCGGCGGCCGGCCGAGACCCCGGAGCTCCGCCGGGTCGGTCACCCGGGGGTCGGGGGAGCCGACCACGGCGTCGAACAGCGCCAGCCACTCCGCGGAGGACCGTTCGGGCAGCAGGCCGGCCAGCTCGTTCGCGACTTTGGCGCGGCCGCCCAGCATCCGTTCGTGGTGCCACCGTCCGGCGTGGTCGTCCGGGTGGGTTTTCCCGCGCAGGAGCCGGAAAACGCCTTCCCAGCCGGTCTGCGCGTCCGGGCGGGCGGCCAGTGCCCGGAGGCCGAGGTAGCGGGCCAGCGGGTGGAGCCGGCGTTCGCCGTCGCCGGCGGCGGGCCACAGGGTCGGCGAGGTGTAGAGCGGCGAGCCGAGGTCGAAGGGCGGTGGCAGCAGGGAAACGAGCGCCGCCGCCTCCTGCCAGGTCCGGGCGGCCGCCAAGGTGATCAGTGCCTCGACCGCGGCCTCGTCCGGCCTCCGGTGCGCGTCGAGGTCACCGGCGATCAGGCGCAGCAGATGCCGGGCGACCGGCACGTCGCCGTCCGGGCCCGTACCGTCCAGGAGCGCGTTCGGATCGTCGAGCAGCCGGGGGTTCTCGCCCAGCCTGCGCAGCACGAACCCGGTGGCGGCGGCGTGGCCGCGGGTGAGCCGGAACGCCACGCTCGCGGTGCGTTCCGAAGTCGTCCAGTCGTGGCTGCGGGACAGCTGCAGCACTTCGGCGGCAGTCAGGTCGGTGACGTCGACCCGCACCTTCGGGCCGGCCACCGGAGCGGTGCCCGCCCACGGCACGGCACCCACCGCGGCCGGCCCCGAGCTGGTCGTGACCACCATGAGCGGATCGGGCAGCCGGTTCTCCGGCGTCGGCCTGCTGGCGGCGATCGCCTGGCGCACCTGCAGGAGCGAGCGGACGAAGGTGGCGGCTTCGGGGACGTCGCCGTCGTCGAGCAGCAGGAGCATCTGCGGCGGTCGTCCCCGGATCCGGGCGTGGCTGCGGCGCAGGTCGGCCAGGAACGCGGCGACCAGGACGTCGTCCACGCTCCGGCGGACCAGCGGGTCGGCGCTCTTGGCCCGGGTGCCGAGCTCGATCAGCGTGGTCTCGCTGTTGCGGGCGAAGTCCTGGTCCAGGTGCCGGAACCAGTCCACGGCGTCGCCCCAGGAGAACCGCGTCAGCAGGCGGCCGCGGTAGAGGCGGTTGAGGGTGCTCCGGGTGACTTCCGCCGCCAGCCGGGGCACCAGGTCGGACAGCCCGGGCACCTGGACGTGCACGAGGGCGAACGAATCGCGGGCGAGGTCGGTGAGGAAACCGTCGAGTGCGGGCCTGCGTTTGTATTCGTTGAGCCGTTCACGCAGCCGGATCAGCTGGTCGCCGGGTGGGAGGCCGGCGAAATCCGCGGTGATGGCCAGCTGGGCGACCAGGGAACGGGGAAAGGTGACCCGATATCCCGGGACGCCGACGCCCAGGCCGAGCATGATCGACGTCAGCAGCGGCCGCAGCGACGTCCGGTCGCCGTCCGGCAGCAGTGGCTGGACCAGCACGGAAGCCGTGCGTTCCCGCCAGGTCCGCAGCGCCTCCTCGAGGATCGCGGTGCGTCCGGACCCGCCGCAGCCGGTCAGGAACAGGACCGGCCGCGGACCGGGCGGATCGTTTTCCCCGCGTGGTTCGGTCAGCTCGCCGATCAGCTCCAGGACCGACGTCCGGCCCACGAACATGTGTCCCCCTCGACGCCATTCGCTCTTCGCGCTCCCCTGCGAAGACCGGCACCTTATCTTTTTCCGCGCCGATCGGAGAACAAGAATGGGGGAATATCGCCGAAGGTCAGCCGAACGCCGCGCGGATGACCTGAATGCCGCAGTGTCCGGCACGCGGAGTAACCGGCTCTGCCGGATGGCTGTGCCCGGTGTCGGCCGGTCGCGGGTGCGTCCGACCCTGCCGGTGGGGGTCCGCTGTGGAGAGGGCGGAGCCCGGCGTGGTCTCGTCGGGGGGCCACCGAGACCACGCCAGGGCCTTCGTGACGGCGGTCAGGTCTCGTGGACCAGGGTGGCGCCGGTCCAGAAGTCCTCCAAAGCCGCCGTGATCGTCAGGTTCCGCGTCACGCACGCATAGCCGGGAACCTTCAGGCCGGTCACCTCGAGGGGCAGCTTGGCCGTCCCCGCGACCGTGCCGTCCTCGGCCAGCGGGTACTCCGCCACCTCCAGGGCGGTCGCCGACTTGCGGATGTCGAGGATCGACTGACCGCGCGTGCAGGTGACGTTCACGTCGACCGTCACCTTGACGGAGATCGTGGTCGCCTCGGCCTCCAGCGCGACGTCCACCTCCTGGAAGGTGACGGTGGCGGCGACGCCGTCCCAGCCGGCTTCGGTGGCTTCCGGCACGAAGTGCGCGTCGGCCGCCTGCGCGGCTGTGGAGCCGCCGGCCAGGAGCGCCATGGTCGCGGCGGACGTCGCGAGGGTTGTCCCGATGGAAAGCATGCTGACCCCCTTGGCCGGTCAGACCGGCTCGAAGTCCACCGGGACGTCGTTGTTGTTCTGGTCCTTGGCGCCGCCGGACGCGCCGTTGACGACCGTGAAGTCCTTGGTCGTGCCGTTGAAGTTGAGCCGCAGCGTCTCGAACCCGATCCGCAGGGTGGACACGCCGTGCAGGTTGGCGGCCGAGACCCGGAACTTGATGTCGATCATGACGTCGATCAGCTGCTCGCTGCGGAAGGTCTCCTTCAGGACGCTCTGGCTGGTGTCCTTCTTGAAGCTGGCCACCCACACCTTCCAGCCGGACGACGACGGCAGGTTGTAGACCTGCCACAGGCTCTTGAAGTTGTAGCTGCGGAGCCGGCCCTGGATGCGCCCTTCGATGTCGAAGCCCTGCGACTGGATCGTCAGGCTCTGGAAGGTGCTGAAGCCGTGGTACGCGGTGACTTCGTCGTCGGCCGCGGTGCGGGCGGTCCGCGCGGCCGGGAGGACGAGGTCGAACCGGCCGTGGGACACGTCGAGCGCGGCCGGGCTCGACTGGGCGACGGTGCCGGCCGGCGCGGCGGACGCCACCGCCGCGCTCGTGGTCAAGGTCAGCGCGCTGACGGCGAGCGCCACCGCGGTCCGGGTGCACGTTTCCCACACACGGTTTCTCATGTCCGTCTCTTTCCTCTCCGGTGGATGGGCCAGGCTCACCTCATCAAGCGGGGCTGGATGGCGGCTGGACGGTGATTGGACGGCGGCGCTTAGCCCGAGCGGAGCCATTTCCTTGTGTGGTCCAGTCCGGGCCAGTACGTTTTTCCCCGGCAGCCGATAGCGGGGAACCAACGGTGGCAACGAGGTCGGTACGCATCCAGGTGCTGGGTTCGCTGCGCGTTTGGCGCGAAGGCGCCGAAGTCGAGCTCGGGCCGCCCGGCCGGCGTGCGGTGCTCGGGTTGCTCACCCTCGCCGGCGGGGATGCCGTGGCCCGGCGCGATCTCGTGGACGCGCTGTGGGGCGACCGGCCGCCGCCGAGTGCGGTCAATGTCGTTCAGACGCACGTCAAGCACCTGCGGCGGTTGCTGGAACCCGGGCGGGCGCCGCGCGCGGGCAGCGGGGTGCTGCCGCACGTCGGCGGGGGCTACGCCGTGCGGCGGGATGCCGTCGACGTCGACCTGTGGCGGTTCCGTGAACTCCTCGCCGAAGCGAACGACGCGCACCGGGACGACGACGCCGGCCGCGTCGTGGCTTCGCTCGGGGAGGCGCTTCGGCTGTGGCACGGCAGGCCGCTGGCCGACCTGCCGCCGCTCACCGGTCATCCGAAGGTCGTTTCGCTGGTCGCCGAGCGCCGGGAAGCGTTTTCCCGGTACGCCGGGGTGATGATCGACGTCGGTGCCGCCGCGGAAGTCCTGCCCGGGCTCGCCGAAGCCGCCGCGGAACAACCGCTCGACGAAGCCGCGCAGGCGCTCCTGATCCGCGCCCACCACGCACTCGGGCAGCGCGGCGAGGCGTTCCGGCTCTACGGGCAGGTGCGGTCGCGGCTGGTCGACGAGCTCGGCATCGACCCGGGGCCGGAGCTGCTCGCGGCGCACGCGGCCGTGCTGCGCGACCCCGGCGCCCGGCGGACCCCGGCCGCGGCGCCCGCCGAAACCCGCCCGGTGCACCGGATTCCGAAGCAGCTGCCCGCCGAGCCGCGCGGGTTCACCGGCCGGGCGGCGGAACTGGCCTTGCTGGACGGCCTGGCGGGCGGCGGCATCGCCGCGATCTCCGGCACGGCGGGCGTCGGCAAGACGGCGCTGGCCGTGTACTGGGCGCACCGCGTCCGGAACCGCTTCCCGGACGGGCAGCTGTACGCGAACCTGCGCGGCCACGCACCGGGTTCGCCGGCCACTCCCGTCGAAATCCTCGCGCAGTTCCTGTCCGCACTGGGGATCCCGCCCGAGCGCGTGCCGCCCGACGTGGAAACCGCGGCGGCGCTGTACCGCACGCTGACGACCGACCGGCGGATCCTGGTGCTGCTCGACAACGCCGTCGACCCGGACCAGGTCCGGCCGCTGCTGCCGGCCGGGCCCGGGTGCCTGGTGGTGGTGACCGCGCGCGACCGCCTGACGGGCCTGGTCGCCGTGCACGGCGCGCGCCGGCTCACCCTCGACGTGCTCAGCCCCGACGACGCCGTCGCGCTGCTCGCGGACGTGCTGGGCCACGGGCGCGTCCACGCCGAGCCCGAGGCGGCGCTGGAGTTCGCCAAGCTGTGCGTCCACCTCCCGCTCGCGCTGCGGATCGCCGCGGCCAACCTCGCCGACCGGCCCGGCTCCGGCATCGACGACTACGTCGCGGAACTGCGCGAGGGCAACCTCCTCGCCGCCCTCGCGGTGCCGGGCGACGAGCAGACCGCGGTGCGGACCGCGTTCGACCTGTCCCACGCCGCCCTGCCCGCCGACGCGCAGCGGCTGTTCCGGTTGCTGAGCCTGGTGCCCGGCGCGGACGTCGGCGCCGACGCCGTGGCCGCGCTGGCCGGCACCGAGCCCCCGCGGGCGGTCGCCCTGCTGGACCGGCTCGCCGCCGCGCACCTCGTCGACCACCACCTGCCGGGCCGGTACCGCTTCCACGACCTGCTCCGCCGGTACGCCGCGGAGCAGGCCGACCGGCTGGAGCCGGCCGCGGAGCGCGAGCGGGCGCTGCGCCGGCTGTACGACTGGTACCTGGCGTCGGTGGACGGCGCCGCCCGCCTCCTCTACCCGCACATGCTGCGGCTGCCGGTGTCCGGCGTCCCGGCCGCGTTCCCCGGGCTGGGCGAGGCGTCGGCGTGGCTGGACACCGAACGCGGCAACCTCGTCGCCGCCGTGCGGTTCGCGGCAGGCCGTGGCCCGCGGGCGATGGCGTGGCGGCTCGCCGACGCGCTGCGCGGGTACTTCTGGATGTGCATGCGCGGCGTCGAGTGGCTCGCGGCCGCGGAAGCCGGGCTGAGCGCCGCCGAGGCCGACGGCGGCCCCCGCGCGCGGGCCGCGACCCGGCTCAGCCTCGCCGACCTGCACTTCCGCCAGGGCCGGTACCGGCAGGCGGTCCGCCAGTACACGGCCTCGCTGCTGCTCGCGCGGGAGGCGGGCTGGGCCGAGGCGCAGGCCGCGGTGCTCGGCAACCTGGGCTGCGTCTACTGGCAGTCCGGACGGCTCGCCGCCGCGGCGTCCCGGTTCGGCCGCGGGCTGGCGCTCAGCAGGCGGATCGGCCAGCCGGCGGGGGAGGCCGTCGCGTTCGGCAACCTCGGGCTCGTCCACTGGGAAATGGGCAAGCTCGCCGAGGCCGCCGAGCACTACACCCAGGCGTTGCGCCGGTACCGCCGGATCGGGTCCCGGTACGGCGAAGCGATCAACCTCGCCAACCTCGGGCAGACGCAGCGCGCCCGCGGGCGGACGGCCGAGGCGGTGGAACTGCTCTGCCGCTCCCTCGACCTGCAGTGCGAGGCGGGAAACCGGGGCGGCGAAGCGGAAACCCGCAGCCGGCTCGCGCTGGCGCACAGCGATCGCGGCCACCGGGCGGTGGCCCTCGAATGCGCCGGCACGGGACTCGCGCTCGCCCGCGAGGCGGGGGACCCACGGACCGAGGCGGAGGCCCTGGCCGCCTACGCGGCCGTGCTCGCCCGCTTCGGCGACCGGCCGGGCGCGATCCGCCGCTACGGCCAGGCCCTCGACCTCATCCGCGAGACCGGCGACCGGTACCCCGAGGTCGACGCGCTGATCGGCCTGGCCGCGGTCACCGCGGACCCGGAGCCGGCCCGGGAGGCCCTGGTGCTTGCCGAGCAGGCGGGTTACCGGGCGTTGCGGGGTTTGGCTTTGACGGCGTTGGCCGGTGCTCTGCTTGCCCGTGGCGATCGCGGTGCCGCGGTCGAGTGCGCGCGTGAAGCGCTTGCGCTGCACCAGGAAACGGGGCACGGGCTGGGGGAGGGCCGGACCGTTGCGCTGCTCGACCGCCTGACACCGTGACGCTCTCCTACGGGTGGATGCCGGTGGCGTCGATCGTGTAGCTGCCGTCCGGCTGGACGGTGACGATCACCCACGGGTTCACGCCCTTGGCGCCGATCGCGCCCGGGCAGCTGAACTCGCTCAGGTCGAACGCCGTCCGGCCGGTGCCGTCCTTTGCCGGTGTCACCGACTCCTCCACCCGGCCCGCCCAGGTGCAGGCCGGGTTCAGCACCTGGTGCGTCACCTTCACCTCGACCGACGTGACCTTTCCGTCCGTCGCGCACCAGGTGACCTGGTTGCGGTACGTCCACACCCCCTCGTTCGCCAGCTCGATCGGCTCGGTCGCCCAGCAGCCGTTGTCCGGCGCGGCGGCGCCGGTGATGAACGGGACGCCGGCCAGCACCCCGGCCGTGATCGCGGTGAGCGCGCCGGTTCTGCGCATGTCGACCCCCTTGGTTTCGTGTGCTCCCAATCTCGTGGCACCGGCGCGGGGTCCGCAAGACGCCGATGCGCCGAGTCCAGTCGACGTCCAATGCTTGTCCAGTTCGCCCGAATAGCGTCACGTCTCCCCGGAGCGCCAGAAGGAGACGAACGATGAAGGCACGGCTCAGGAGAAGCATCGCCGTCGTGGCCGCGGTGCTGTCGGCCGCCGGTGCGGTCTCGATCGCCGGGGCGGGCAGCAGCGCCGCCCAGACGGCGGGCCTGCGCGCCTACGGCATCTCGGCCGACGGCACGCTGATGGCGACGTTCACCACCGACCGGCCTCAGGTGCTCGACTGGGTCCGGGTCGTCACCGGCCTCAGCGGCGACACGGCACTGCTCGGGATCGACTTCCGCGTCCAGAACGGCCTGCTCTACGGCGTCGGCAACAACGGCGGCGTCTACACCATCAGCATGCCGCCGGCGACCCCCGACGTCGTCGTCAAGAAGGTCTCCCAGCTGAGCGTTCCGTTGTGGGGCACCAGCTTCGGCGTCGACTTCAACCCGGCCGCCGACCGGCTCCGGCTGGTCAGCGACCAGGGCCAGAACCTGCGGCACAACCTCGCCGACGGCGTGACGGCCGAAGACGCCATCCTGACCACGCCGCCGGCGCTGGGGCCGACCCGCGGAGTGACGGCCGCGGCGTACACCAACAACGACCTGAACCCCGACACGGCGACGACGCTCGTCGACATCAACACGGCCACCGACCAGGTGGTGATCCAGTCGCCTGCCAACAACGGAACACTGGCCCCGACCGGCGCCCTCGGCGTCGACGCGGGCCCGAACGCGGGCTTCGACATCTACAGCGACCTGGTGGGCGGCAAGACGGTGGCGGTGACCGGGTTCGCCACGCTGGCCGTCGGCAGCCAGACGTCGCTGTACACGGTGAACCTGCTGACCGGCGCGGCCACCGTGGTGGGGCAGTTCCCGCTGGCCATCGGGGACGTCGCGGTCGCGCTCGACACCAACTGAGGCCCGGGGAGGGGAGCCCGCCCCGGACCCCCGGGGCGGGCTCGCGTTCAGAACGCGGTGTACCCGCCGTCGACGGGGAGGACCGCGCCGGTGATGTACGACGACTCCGGCGAGGCCAGGAAGAGGACCGCGGCCGCGACCTCCTCCGGGGTCGCGAGGCGGCCCAGGGGGATCTGGCCCGCGCGGTGGCGGCGGTACGCCTCGGGGTCGGGTCGGCGCCGGAACGACGCCTCGATGACCGGGGTGGCCGTCAGCCCCGGGGCGACGACGTTGACGCGGATGCCCCGGGGTGCCCATTCGATCGCCGCGCCCTTCGCGAGCATGATCAGGCCGCCCTTGGCCGCGGAGTACAGGACCTCCTCGGGCTTGCCGACGATGCCGAGCCGCGAGCCGACGCAGACGAACGAACCGCCTTCCGGCGGCATCAGCGGCGCGAAGTGCTTCATCACCAGGAACGCGCTGAGCAGGTTGCTGTGGAGGACGTTCTTCGCGTCCTCGTAGGACATCTCCGTGAGCGGGCCGCCTGCCTGCAGGCCGTGGTTGAGGACGACGGCGTGCACCGTGCCGAAATCCGCCGCGGCGTGGCGGGCCAGTTCCCCGACGAACGCCTCGTCGTTGAGGTCCCCCGGGACGTACCGGTCGGCCGGGTCCGCGGTGGCGAGCCGTTCCCGGCGGCCGGTGAGCAGCAGGCGCGCGCCTTCGCGCCGGAACCGGGTGCGCACCGCCTCGCCGATTCCGCTGCCGGCGCCGGTCACGACGGCGGTGACCTTTTCGAGTCTCATGTGGACACTCCCTTCGCGGGGTGGGCCTCCTCAGGCGAGGAAGCCGCGGGCGTCGACCGGCCAGCGCCGCAGCGACGTGCCCGTGCGGTCGGTGACGATCAGCTCCTCGAAGTTGACCACCACCGGGCAGACGTGGTTCGGCACCACCGGGACCACGGTGCCGACGGCCGGGCGGCCGGCACCGTCGGGCAGGGCGAGGAAACCGTGGTACTCGTTGAGCTTGGCCAGCACGCCCTTCGTGCCGGCGACGGCACCGAAGCCGATTTCGGGGTTGCCTTCGCGGCCGAGGGCCTTGGTGCCGGTGTCGAGGATGACCTGACCGGGAACCCAGTCGCTGACGACCGTGGCCGCGACGAACAACGCGATCTCCTCGTCGGTGCAGGCCCCGAGCCGGCGGTTGTTCAAGTCGCCGAAGACGTACTCGCCGGGACGGATCTCGGTGATCACGTCGGCGGTCGAGAACGCCACGGTGGGTGTGGAACCGGCGCTGACGACGTCGGCGGTGCTCCCCGCCGCCCGGAAGCTGCGGACCGCGGTGACGAGCGCGGCCTCCTGGTCGCGCGCGGCGCGCTCGCGAGCCTCCGGGCCGGAGCTGCCGTGGCCCGGGTAGGTGAAGACGCCCACCGGCACGAGACCGCGCCTGCGGGCGGCGAGCGCGAGGTCGCCCGCGAGCGCGGGCGGCGCCCCGGAGCGGCGGGCGCCGCAGTCGACCTCGACCACGACCTGCAGCCGGTCCGGTGCGCCGCCCATCGCGTCGGCGAGGGCGTCGATCGCCGCGGGGTTGTCGACGCCGATCCGGAGTTTCGTGGTCTCGGCGAGCCGGCGGATCCGGGCCGCCTTGGTGCCCGCGGGCCAGACCGGGTAGGCGAGGAAGATGTCGTCGAACCCGGCGGCGGCGAAGACCTCGGCTTCGCCGACGTTCCCGGCGGTGATCCCGACGGCACCCGCGGCGATCTGGAGCCTGCCGATTTCCGTGCACTTGTGGGTTTTGACGTGCGGCCGGACGGCCAGGCCGTGCCGGGCGGCGAAGGCCTGCATCCGGTCGATGTTGTCCTGCACGACGTCGGCGAGCACGATCGGCGCCGGGGTGTCGATCCGGCCGAGGAGACCGTCGAGTGCCTGGTGGAGCCGGTTCACGGTTCGTTCCTCGCCGTGCAGACCAGTCGAATTTCGACCGGGCTGTGGCGCGGCACCCCGGCCGCCCCGATCGCGGTGCGTGCGGCGACTGCCAGCGCGTTGAGCGCGGCCTGGCGCGCGCAGGTCCGCGCGGCCGGCAGCTGACCCGAGACATGGATGGCCGGGCCGGCGGCCCGGTGGTTCACGTGGTTCAGGTAGTGCTCGAGCCGGGGGAGGGCCAGGCCGAGCGCGAGGAGCCGGTCCGCCGCCGAGCCGGGGCCGGTCACGGGCGAGGCAGGCCGAACAGCACGGGCAGGTCGGCGATGTCGGTGATCCGCTCGTAGCCGAGCCAGTGCTCGTCCTGCTCGAAGCCGCGGTCGACGTACACCTTGCGCTCGATGCCCATGACCGCCGCGGGGCGGTGGTCGTACTTCGGGCTCGCCGAGACGTGCACGAGCTCGTCCGGGGTTACGCCGAGCTTGTCGAAGGTGTACTCGAACGCGCGCAGCCGGGGCTTGTAGACGCCCATCTGCTCGGCCGTGATGACGACCTCGAACGGGGCCTGGAGGTTCTCCACCAGGCGGGCCGCGTGCGCGTTGTCGGTGTTCGTCACGATCACCAGCGGAACGGCCTCCGCCAGGCGGTTCAGCGCCGCCGTGACGCCGGGGTAGGGGGTCCAGCTCGGGATCTCCTCGTACACGGCCTGGGCGTCGCTTTCCCGGTACGCCAGGCCGAACCGGCGCATGGTCCGTTCCAGCGAGTGGGCGACGACCTGGTGGAAGGGCTGCCATTCGCCCATGCACTCGTCGATCCGGTAGGCGTTGCCCGCCCGGAGGAACTCGTCGGCGATCTCCGGCGGGAGGCGGTCGCCCAGCGTCCGGCGGATGGCGTCGTTGATGCGGAAGTGGATCAGTGTCCCGTTCATGTCGAACGTGACGAACTTCGGCTTGCTGTCGAATGCCACGGAGTCCTCCGAGGGTGATCCGAAGAGTGGGTGGCTGTGAGTATTGGCGAGCGATCGCCAACTGTCAACAGTTGACGATATCGCCGGTCTCAGGCTCGAACTGAAACGTGTTCCGGCGCCGGACCGCGGGTCCGATCGCTATGGTCGTGAGGTGGCGAGCAATCCGACATCGCGCGACTACACCAAGGCCTCGGTGCTGGACGTGGTCCTCTCCCGGGCACCGGTGACGCGCACCGAGGTCATCGAACTCACCGGCCTGAGCAAGGCGACCGTGTCGCGGGCCGTCGAGGAACTCCGCGCCGACGGGTTCGTCGCCGACGGCGGGGTCGACGCCGTCGCCGGCCGGGGCAGGCGGTCGACATACCTGGACGTCCCCGCCACGGCCGGGCACGTGGCCGGGGTCAGTTTCGGGGTGCTGACCACGGGTGTCCTGGTCGCCGATCTGCGGGGGCGCGAGGTGGGCCACGTCGTCGTCCCGACGGTGAACCACGACGAGGCGGGCGACGCCGCGAAGTGGCTGGCCGGCCTGGTCGAGGAGACGGCAGGCGCGGGGCGGGGTCCCCTGCGTCAGCTCGTCGTCGCGGTGCCCGGCCGGGTCCGCGACGGTGCCGAGATCTTCGGCCCGGCGCGGGCGGCGAAGATCTTCACCGGCTCCGGCCTCCGGCGCGCCCTCGTGGATCTGGTCGACGCCCCGGTGTTCCTCGACAGCGACGCCAACGCGTCCCTGCTGGGCATCCTGGCGGAGGACGCCAGTGTCGGGAACGCCGCGCTCTTCAACGTCAGCAGCGTGCTGAACTTCGCCGGCTGCGCCGGGCACGAACTCGTCCGCGGGCGCACCCCGGCGTTCGGGGGATCGGTGTCCTCTGTGCCGGAGTCGGCGACGAAACCCTCGACGGGCTGCTGAGCGCGCGCGGGCTCCTCAGGTTCGCCCGTGGCCGCGGGCTCGACCTGAAGCGCGTCGAGGAACTGTGGCGGGGGCGGCGGGACGACGAAGCGCGAGCCGGCGTGCTGGACGCGTTCACCACGGCGATCGTGACCGCCGTCAGCGCGGTCGCCGTGACGCAGGATCCGGAAACGGTGTACTTCGCGGGCCGGTTGTGCCCGCTCGTCGAGGAGGTGCTGCCCGAGGTGCGCGGCCGGCTCGACCGGATCCTCCCGGTGGCGCCCGAGGTCAAGACCGTGACGCAGGTCGTCGGCCTGTCCACCGCGCGCGGCGCGGTGATCGCCTGCCTGGCACCGGCCCGGGAGCGGCTGCGCGACGCGGTGATCGAGGCCCGCGGCCGGCGCGCGGCACAGCCCGCACCGGCTTTCTGAGGCCCCGCCGGGGATCCGCTGGAAGGCGGTCGCCCTGTAAAAGTTTCAGGTTGGAACTGGAACGAATCGTGTTATGGCCGGTCCGGCCGCGACCGCCAGCGGCCGCACGAGACGTGAAGGTGACGCCGATGACTTCGACGGTGAGCCGGGCAGTCGCCGGCTACCCCAACCGGTTCGACCCCGCGGTGCTCGGGGAGCTCCCGGAATCCCTGCGGGAGACCATCCGCCGCCGCGACGCGGTGCTCGGGCCCGGGTACACGCTGATCTACCGGGAACCGGTCGAGTTCGTCGCCGGGCACGGCGCGCACCTGATCGACCGCGACGGCTACGACTACCTGGACGCGTACAACAACGTCCCGTGTGTGGGGCACGCCCATCCGCACGTGGCCGAGGCGGTGGCCCGCCAGGTGGCGACGGTCAACACCAACACGCGCTACGTCGAGGAGTCGCTGGTCGCCTACGCCGAGCGGTTGCTCGCCACCTTCCCCGAAGGACTGAGCAGGCTGAGTCTCGCCTGCAGTGGTTCGGAGGCGAACGACCTCGCGGTGCGGGTGGCGAAGTTCCACACCGGCGGGACCGGGATCATCGTGACCCGGTGGGCCTACCACGGCATCACCGGCGAGGTCGCGAGCTTCTCGCCGACGCTGGGCGCGGGGTCGCCGCTGGGGCCGAACGTCCGCGTCGTCGACCCGCCCGACCCGCGGCTCGCCGCGCCCGGGGTGTCCCTCGCCGAGCACATGCGGGCCCAGGTCCGCGCCGCGATCGACGACCTCGAGCGCCACGGGTTCCGGCTCGCGGCCTTGATCACCGACAGCGCGTACTCCAGCGACGGGATCTTCACCGACCCGGTCGGGTACTTCCCGGGCATGGTGGAGGAAGTCCGCGCGGCCGGCGGCGTCCACATCGCCGACGAGGTGCAGGCGGGCTTCGCCCGGCTGGGGGAGACGATGTGGGGCTTCGAGCGCCACGGCGTGCTCCCGGACATCGTCACCCTGGGCAAGCCGATGGGCAACGGGATGCCGATCTCCGGCGTCGTGTTCCGCCCCGAGGTCTCCGCCGAGTTCGGCCGGAGTGTCCGCTACTTCAACACCTTCGGCGGCAGCTCGATCCCGGTGGCCGCCGGTGCCGCGGTCCTCGACGTCTTCGAGGAGGAGAACGTCCGGCAGCGCGTGCTCGAGAACGGCACCGCGCTCCGGAAGGGACTCGAAGAGATCACCCGGGGCTCCGCGCACGTCGCCGAAGTCCGCGGCAGCGGCCTGTACGTCGGCGTGGAGATCGGCGGGGACGGGGAACCCGATCGCGCGCGGGCCGAGGACGTCATCAACGACCTGCGCGATCGGCGGGTCCTCATCAGCGGCACGGGTCAGGCGGCGAACGTCCTGAAGATCCGCCCGCCGCTGGCGTTCACCGCCGCGGACGTGACCCGGTTCCTGGAAACCTTCGCCGAAGTCGCGAAGGTCCGGCTGTGAGCTTCGCCGAGCGGCTCCTGGCGGAGAGCGGCCTGGCATCGCCGCACGAGCCCGTGGACGTCGCGCTCGTGAGCGCCCTCCTCGCGCGGCACTACTGCCTCGACGGAGAACTCGAGCGGGTGGCGACGGAGAAGGACGACACCTTCCGGCTCACGACCGGCTCGGGGAACCACCTCGTGAAGGTCTCCCCGCCGGACGAACCGGTGGCCACCGTCGCGCTCCAGACCGCCGTGCTGCGCTTTCTCGAAACCGCCGCCGGGGAGCTTCCGGTCCAGCGGGTGAAGCTGACGGTGGACGGGGCCGACCACGTCCTCCTCGCGGCGCGTGACGGCCGCACCCGCGTGCTCCGCGTGCTCGGCTACGTCGAGGGCGAGGTCCTGGCGCGGACGACGGCGGAGCCGGACCAGCTCGCCCGTGCGGGTGCGGTGCTGGGCCGCGTCGACGTCGCGCTCGCGGCGTTCGGCCACCCCGCCGACCGGCGCGGGCTGGTGTGGGACCTCCGGCACTTCGCCCGGCTGGCCGGACTCGTCGAGCACGTGCCGGACCCCGGGCACCGCCGGCTGGCGGGCGAGGTCTTCGCGCTCTTCGAGGCGGCTGTCGTCCCGGCCCTCGACCACCTGGAGACGCAGGTGCTCCACGGCGACTTCAGCCCGCACAACATCGTCGTGGACCGGCGGCACGACGAGTTCGTGACCGGGGTCATCGACTTCGGGGACACCGTGCGCAGCGCGGTGATCTTCGACCCCGCCGTGCCGCTGGCGAACCTGCTCGGCCGGACGCCGGGCAGCCCCTGGCGCGAAGCCTGCGCCTTCGCCGCCGGCTACACCGGGGTGCGGCCGGTCGCGGACCGGGAACTGCCGCTGCTCCCGATCGCCGCGCTCGCCCGGCTCACGCTGCGCGCGCTGCTGGCCGGCTGGCGCGCGCAGCGCGTCCCGGACCGGCGGGACTACCTCTTCGAACACGCCGAGGACGACTGGCTCAACGTGGCGCGCGCACTGGCCGTGCCGCTCGACGACGTCGTCGCCCACCTCACGAAAGGAACACGGCCATGATCGAGTTCGAGCCCAAGTACATCACGTTCGACATGCACGGGACGCTGATCCGGTGGCACATCACGGACCTGACCCGCGAGCGGCTGGCCGACATCGTGCCGGCCGACCGGATGGCCGAAGTCCTCGACCGGTTCAAGTGGCAGCGGCTCGACGAGGTCCTGAACCCGTGGAAGCCGTTCCCGGACATCATCCACGACTCGCTGCGCAAGACCCTCGAACGCTTCGGCCTGCCGTACCGGAAGGCCGACAGCCAGGCCATCGTGGACGCGATCCCGACCTGGGGGCCCTACCCCGAGGTGCCCGAAGCGCTGCGGACGCTGGCGTCCCGCTACCCGCTGGTCATCCTCAGCAACGCCGCCGACGACCAGGTCATGAGCAACGTGGAGAAGCTCGAGGCCCCGTTCCACGCGGTCTACACCGCCGAGCAGGCCCAGGCCTACAAGCCGCGGTACCAGGCCTTCGAGTACATGCTGACGCAGCTCGGCTGCGGACCGCGGGACATCCTGCACGTCTCCGCCAGCCCGCGCTACGACCTCATGGCCGCGACCGACCTGGGCATCACGCACAAGGTCCACGTCAACCGCGGGTTCGAGCCCAGCACGCCCGGCTACGGCTACCACGAAGTCACCCTGCTCTCCCAGGTGCCTCCGCTGCTCGGCCTCTGAGGATCAGGAACCCTGGCCGGTCTTTTCCGTGAGCGTCTGGAGGTAGTGCAGGTCGAGGGCCCGGGTGAAGGCGGCGGCGTCCCGGGCCGCCAGCGCGTGGACGATGGCCTGGTGCTCCTGCAGGAGTGAGTCTTCCGACGGGTACCAGCGCTCGAGCCGGTTGATCGACAGGGACGACTCGGCGATCAGCGTCGAATAGGCCCGCTGGATCCGCGAGTTGCCGGACGCGGCCACCAGGGTGCTGTGGAACCGCAGGTCGAGTTCGACGACGTCCCGCCACCGGCCCGAGCGTTCCGCCGGGCCGATCTCGTCGACGATCGCCTGCAGTTCGGTCACGGTCCGCTCGAGGACGTCGTCGTCGGCGGCCAGCACCTTCTCGCCGCAGCGGGCCTCGAGGGTCTGGCGGGCCTCGTAGATCTCGGCGATGTCCTCGGGCGTGATGTCGGTGACGAAGACGCCGCGGTTGGGGATGCGGACCAGCAGGCCTTCCTGCACCAGCCGCTGCAGTGCCTCGCGCACCGGGCCGCGCGAGACGCCCAGCTGCTTGGCGATCTCGGACTCCGACAGCGCCTGGGCCGGCTGGAGGGTGCCGCCCAGGATGTTGTTCCGGATCTGGGCGGCGATCGTGCCGGACACGGACGGGTAGTCGATCGCCTGCAGGTTGAGGTTGTTCATCCGGTTTCCCCCTGGGCGCAAAGACCCACTGTGGTCGCTCGTTCACTGACGACTGTCGACGATACACGAGTTTAACGAACAGCGTTTACAGTGAACTGTTGACAGTTTGCAGTGACCCAGCTTACTGTCGCCTCCTGCCGGACACTTCCGCTTCACCTGGAAAGGGCTCACCGTGATCGACCCCGCCTTCCGGCCGAAGTACGTCTCGTTCGACTGCTACGGCACGCTCATCAACTTCCAGATCACCCCGGTCACCCGCGAGCTCGTCGGCGACCGCCTCACCCCCGAGCAGTTCGACCGGTTCGTGATCGACTTCCGCGGCTACCGGTACGACCAGGTCTGCGGGGAGTTCTACGACTACAAGCAGGTTCTCCACGACGCCTACGCCCGGACCTGCGCGAAGTGGGGCCTCGAAGTGGCCGAAGACGCCGGCGACCGGTTCTCCGACGCCGTGCTGTCGTGGGGCGCCCACGCCGACATCCCCAGCCCGCTGAAGAAGCTGGGGGAGCACTACCCGCTGGTGATCCTGTCCAACGCCAACACCCGCTACCTCGACGTGAGCGTGCCGAAGCTCGGCGCCGACTTCCATGCCGTGTACACCGCCGAGCAGGCCGGCTTCTACAAGCCCCGCTACGCCGCGTTCGAGTACCTGCTCGACCAGCTGAACACCCCGCCGGAGCAGTTCCTGCACGTGTCGTCGCACACCCGGTACGACCTGATGCCCTGCCACGACCTGGGCTTCACGAACACCGTGCTGCTCGACCGCGGCTACGACCCGCCGGCCCCGGTCTACGGCTACACGAAGGTCGACTCGCTCGACGAGCTGAACGGCCTGCTGGGGCTCTGAAGACGATGAAACTGACCTCGTACTGGCAGGACACCGCCACCCCCGGCGCGGACCACCGGCGCACGCCGGTTCCCGACCGCGTCGACGTCGCGGTCGTCGGCGGCGGGCTCACCGGGACCTCGGCGGCCGTCGAGCTGCGCAAGCTCGGCGCCTCCGTGGCCGTGCTCGAACAGCACACCATCGGCTGGGGAGCGTCGGGCCGCAACGGCGGCATGGCCACCACGGGTCTCGCGATCGGCTTCGGAACCGCCGTCAAACGCTACGGCGCCGACCGCGCGGTCGCGATGTTCCGGACCTACAACGACGCCATCGACAGCATCGAGAAGCTGGTCGCCGACCACGCGATCGACTGCGACTTCGCGCGCTCGGGCAAGCTGACCCTCGCCTACCGCCCGGCGCACTTCGACGCGATGGTCAAGACCCGGAAGGCCCTGAAGGACCTCGCCGGGCACGAGGTCATCACCGTCCCGAAGGCCGACCTCCACACCGAGCTCGGCTCCGACTTCTACCACGGCGCCACCGTCGACCCGCTCGCCGCGGGCCTGCACGTCGGCAAGTTCGTGCACGGCCTCGCGAAGACCGCCGACGCCCTCGGCGCGACGATCTGCGAGAACGCCGAAGTGACCACGCTGGACCGCCACCCCGGCGGTGGCCACGTCCTGCAGACCACCCGCGGCCGCGTGCACGCGGGGGAGGTGCTGATCGCCACCAGCGGCTACACCGGCAAGGTGACGCCGTGGCTGCGGCGGCGGCTGATCCCCGTCGGCAGCTTCATCATCGTCACCGAGCCCCTCGCCCAGGACGTCGTGGACCGGATCCTCCCGCACCGGCGGCAGGCCTCGGACAGCAAGAACCTCATCTACTACTTCCGGATCACCCCGGACAACCGGCTGCTCTTCGGCGGCCGCGCCCGGTTCGCGATGTCCAGCCCCGACTCCGACGTTCGCAGCGGGCAGATCCTCGTCAAGGCGATGACCGAGCTGTTCCCCTACCTCGCGGGCACCCGGATCGACTACACCTGGGGCGGGCTGGTCGACCTGTCGATGGACCAGCTCGTGCACGCGGGCGAGCGCGACGGCGTCCACTACTCCGTCGGCTACAGCGGGCACGGCGTGCAGATGGCCACCTACATGGGCCAGCGGATGGCCCGGTTCATCTCCGGCGACGCGCAGGCCAACATCTGGGGCGACGTCGGGTTCCCGCCGGTGCCGGGGCACTTCGGCCGCCCGTGGTTCCTGCCGCTGATCGGTGGCGGGGCGCGCGTGCTGGACGCGATCTCATGACCGCCACGGCTCCGGTGACGGCTGCGTTCGGCCTGCCCGGCGGCGCACTGGTCGCCGGCGAGTGGCAGACCGGCGGGCTCACGTTCGCGGTGTCCGACCCCCACGACGGCAGCCGCGCCGGGTGGGTCGCGCGCAACGACGCGGCCGACGTCGACGCGGCGGTCCGGGCGGCGGCCCGCGCGGTCACCGAGCCGTGGCCGCTGTGGCAGCGCCGCGAGGCCCTCGAGGAGGCCGCCCGGCTGGTGCGCGACGAGGCACCGTGGCTGGCCGGGATCATCAGCACCGAGGGCAGCAAGACGATCGTCGAGGCCGAGCGGGAAGTGCGCCGCTGCGTCGAGACCCTGCGCCTGTCCGCGGCGGCCGGCAGCGTCCTGCGCGGCGAGGTCCTCGAATTCGCCGACACCGAGCGGGGAGCGGACAAGCGCGGCTGGTTCGTCCGCGCGCCCCTCGGCGTCATCGCGGCGATCACCCCGTTCAACGACCCGCTCAACCTCGTCGCCCACAAGGCAGGCCCCGCGCTGATCGCGGGCAACGCCGTGGTGGTGAAGCCCGCGGATGCGACGCCGCATTCGGCACTGGCCCTGGCGGAAATCCTGCTGCGGGCCGGGGTCCCGGCCGCGCGGGTCGCCGTCGTGTGCGGGGACGCGGAAACCGGGAACGCGCTCGTCACCCACCCGGGGGTCGCGGCGATCTCGTTCACCGGCGGGCCGGCCACCGCCGCCCGGATCGCCGCCGCGGCCGGGCCTCGCAAGCTGCTGATGGAGCTCGGCGGCAACAACCCGGTGCTCGTGAGCGGCACCGCCGACCTCGACACGGCCGCCGGCGCGATCGTGGCGGGCGCGTTCGGGTGCGCGGGCCAGAACTGCCTGTCCGTCCAGCGCGTCTACGCCGACGCATCGATCCACGAAGGACTGCTGGCGCGAATCACGGCCGGCACCGGCGCGCTGAAGGTCGGCCCCAAGACCAACCGGGCGACCGACGTCGGGCCGATGATCAGCGAGGCGGAAGCCGCCCGTGTCGAAGCTTGGGTGGATGCGGCTTTGGCCGGTGGCGCGCGGGCGCATACCGGCGCCCGCCGCGAAGGCTCCTACTACCACCCGACCGTCCTCACCGACGTGCCGACGGGCGCCGACGTGCTGGTGCGCGAGGTGTTCGGCCCGGTCGTGACCGTCGTTCCGGTCGCCTCCGCCGAGGAGGCGATCGCGGCGGCAAACAGCGCCCAGGCGCTGCAAGCGGGGATCTTCACCGGAGTGCTCGACGAGGCACTGTCCACGGCGGACCGGCTGCACGCCGGCGCGGTGGTCGTCAACGGCACGAGTGACGTGCGGATCGATTCGATGCCGTTCGGGGGATTCAAGAGTTCGGGAATCGGGCGTGAAGGCGTCCGGTTCGCGGTGGAAGCGATGAGCGAGCCCAAGTGCACGATCATCGCCGGGGGACCACCGCCTCAGTCCACAGTGAATCGCACCCAGTAGACAACACCGGGCCGGGCATGTTTCGCTCGCTCGTCGAAGGAGAATCCCATGCGGGTCAAGACGGCTTTGAGCGCGGTGGTCCTCACCGCCGCTGTGACGATGACAGCGTGCACCACCGAGAGCCCGGCCCCGGCGACCGGGGGTGGCGGGGCCGCCCCCACCGAGCACACCGACGACATTTCGGTCGGCGTGCAGCCCGACCCGGCGGCGGTCGCCCTGCTGCCCGCCGCCGTGAAGGCCAAGGGCACCCTGGTCGCCGCGGAGGACCTGACCAGCCCGCCGACCACCTTCATGGCGTCGGACAACAAGACCCCGATCGGGTTCAACCCGGACATCGCCCGGCTGATCGCGGCCAAGCTCGGCCTGAAGCTGGAGATCAAGAACGTCAAGTTCGACGTCATCATCCCGGGCCTGCAGGGCAACCGCTACGACCTCACGGTGTCGACCATGGGGACCTCGGCCGAGCGGCTGAAGGTCCTCGACATGATCGACTACCTGACGAACGGCTCCACGGTCGCCACGGCACACGGCAACCCCAAGCACCTGAGCATGGACTCGCTGTGCGGTGCCACTCTCGGCGTGCAGTCCGGCACCACCCAGGAACTCAAGTGGCTGCCGAAGCTGAACCAGGAAAACTGCGTGAGCAAGGGGAAAGACCCGATCAAGGCCGTCGCGCTGCCGAGCGTCAGCGACGCGCTGACCCAGGTCGCCTCCCGGCGCATCGACGGCGTCTTCTACGACGCGACCTCGCTCAACTGGGCCAAGGCCAAGCAGCCGAACGCCTTCGACGTCCTGCAGCCGGTGCTGAACCCGTTGCCGGTGGCCATCGCCCTGAACCTCGACTCGCCGCTCACTCCCGCCGTGCAGGCCGCGCTGCAGTCGGTCATCGACAGCCCGAAGTACGCCGAAGCGTTGTCCCGCTGGGGCTTCGACGGCCTGGGCGTCAAGACGGCCGCCCGCTCCAAGCCGCAGCCGAAGTGAGGGAACCGGTGACCGCACCGCTGCCCGAGGAGAAGAAACGGATCAGGCCCCCGCGCACGCGGGACTACGCCGCCTGGGTGGTGGCGGTCGCGATCGTCGCCGGCCTGCTCTACGCGCTGGTCAGCAACGAGAACTTCCAGTGGGACGTGGTGCTGCGGTACTTCACCGCAGCCTCCATCCTCGACGGCATCGGCATCACCCTCATGCTGACCGCGGTGAGCATGGCGCTGGGCACGCTGCTCGGGCTCGTCCTCGCGGTCATGCGGATGTCTTCGCAGGCCCCGATCTCCGGGCTGGCGCGGCTGTACATCACGTTCTTCCGGGGCACCCCGGTCCTGGTCCAGCTGGTGTTCTGGTTCAACGTGGCCGCGCTGTACCCGAACCTGGCCATCGCCGGCCACCCCGTGGACATGAACGCGCTGATCACCCCGCTCACCGCGGCGATCGTCGGGCTGACGCTCAACCAGGCCGCCTACATGGCCGAGATCATCCGCGGCGGCTTCGCGGCGGTGCCCCGCGGCCAGTTCGAGGCGGCCGAATCCCTGGGCATGAGTGAGTTCACCAAGCTGCGGCGGGTGATCATCCCGCAGACCATGCCCGCGATCATCCCGGCGACCGGCAACCAGGTGATCGGGATGCTCAAGGAGACGTCGCTGGTCAGCGTGCTCGGCGTCGCCGACCTGCTGCAGAGCGCGCAGTCGATCTACGCGCGGACCTACGAGACCATCCCGCTGCTCATCGTGGCCAGCCTGTGGTACCTGATCATGACGCTCACGCTCAGCGTTCCCCAGTCGATGATCGAACGCCGGTTCTCGCGCTCCTCGCGGCCGGCGATCAAGGTGAAGGAGTCGCTGCTGTGAGCGCCGACGGCACGATCGTGGCACGCAAGCTGTGCAAGAGCTACGGGCAGCACCAGGTGCTGCGGGACATCGACCTGACCGTCGCGGCGGGGGAGATCTCCTGCATCATCGGCCCCAGCGGCTCGGGCAAGTCGACGCTGCTGCGCTGCATCAACGGCCTGGAGACGCTCGACCGGGGTGTCCTGCGGGTCAACGGCGAGGACTTCGGCTACGTCGAGCACGAAAACGCCTACCACGCGGTGACCCCGCAGCGGCTCGCCCGGCAGCGGTCCCGGATCGGCATGGTGTTCCAGCAGTTCAACCTGTTCCCGAACATGACCGCCGAAGCCAACGTGATGTCCGGGCCGGTGCTGGTGAAGAAGGTGGCCAAGAAGGCGGCCCGTGAGCAGGCCGCCGAACTGCTGGCGCGGGTCGGGCTCGCCGGCTGCGGGCACAAGTTCCCGGCCCAGCTCTCCGGCGGCCAGCAACAGCGGGTCGCCATCGCCCGCGCACTGGCCATGGAACCCGGCATCATGCTGTTCGACGAGCCGACGAGCGCGCTCGACCCCGAACGCGTCGGCGAGGTGCTGGCCGTCATGCGCGACCTCGCCGGCCTCGGGATGACGATGCTCGTCGTCACCCACGAGATGGGGTTCGCGCGCGAAGTGGCCAAGGACATCCTGTTCATGGACGAAGGCATCGCGGTCGAGCGCGGCGACGCCCGCGAGGTGCTCGCCAACCCCGCCGAGCGGCGCACGCGGGAATTCCTCGAAAGGGTGTTGTGATGGACGGCGAGCTGGCGGTCATCGGCCTGGGCAGCGTGGGCAGCATGGCCCTGTGGCGGGCGGCGCGGCGATCGCGCGACGTCGTCGGGTTCGAGGCCTGGACGCCGGGGCACACGCGCAGCGCGGTCGGCGGCGACACACGGCTGTTCCGGATGACGTACCGCCGCGGCCCCCGCTTCACCCCCCTGCTGGAGCGGGCGAACGTGCTGTGGCCCGAACTGGAAGCCGAGACGGGCCACGAGATCCTCACCCGCTGCGGCGGCCTGTTCATCGGGGCGCGCACCGGCGACTACCTGCCGGAGCTGATCGCGACCACGACGGCGAACGGCACGCCGTTCGAGTTCCTGGAGCACGCCGAGCTCGCCGACCGCTACCCGCAGCACGGTCTGCGGCCGGACGACTGCGCGGTGTTCGACCCCCGGGCCGGCTTCCTGCGCACCGACCGCGCGGTGCTCGCCGCCACCCAGGCCGCCCGCGACGCCGGCGCCGAGGTGCTGGAAGGCACGGCCATCGACGAGATCCGCGAGGAGCCGGACGCGGTCGTGCTGCGTTCCGGCTCGCGAACCTGGCGGTTCGGGCGCGCGATCGTCGCCGCCGGCGGCTGGTCGAAGCACCTGCTCCCGCCCCCGCTCGCGGCCGCCGTCCACCCGCGCCGGAACTACCTCACGTGGTTCGTCGCCCGGCGCCCGGAGGAGTTCGCCCCGGCGCGGTTCCCGATCTTCGGCCGCATCGAGAGCGACCGTTCCCTCTACGGCGCACCGAGCACGGACGGCGTGACGGTGAAGGCCACGCTCGACGGGCGGTCCCGGCCCGCCGAGCACGCCGACCGCGTCCAGCGGGAGCTGACTCCGGCGGAGATGGCCGAGACCTGCGAAACGGTCGCGGAGTTCCTGCCGGGCCTGGTGCCGAGCATCGTGCGCGCGGACGCGTTCCCGGACCTCTTCACGGAGGATCAGGCCCCGCTGCTGGGCACGTTTCCGGGGCGCCCGCGCACGGTCTTCGCCACGGGGTTTTCGGGGGTGGGCTTCAAGATGGCACCGGCGTCGGGCGAGGCGGCGGTCGCCCTGGCGTTCGGTGAGCCGGTGGCCGGGGTCGAGGATTTCCGCCCGGCCCGGTTCGCCGGCGTCTGACGACCCGGTCCGGTGTGCGCGAGATCTTCGGCACATTGAATGAAAACGGTTTTCAGGTAGCCTGCTCGCAGCAGACCTGCCGACGAAGAACCGAGGACCATGAAAACCTGCCGCCTGTTGGTTTCCTGCCTGCTCGCTTCGCTCCTCTCGGGCTGCTTCGCGTCCGCCGGTGGCGCCGGGGCGGCTCCGGACGACGGACGGTTGCGGGTCGCGCTGGCCTTCGCGCCGTCGCAGAACCTCTCCCCGTACGGGCAGGACGGCTACATCCTGTCCCGGCTGGGGGTCGCCGAAGGCCTGACCCGCCTGGCCGCCGACGGCACCGCCGCGCCCGCGCTCGCCGAGTCCTGGCGGGCCGACGACGCCGGCCGCGGGTGGGTGTTCACGGTGCGGGAGGCCCGGTTCCAGGACGGCAGCCCGGTCACCGCGGCCGCCGTCGTGGCCGCGCTGACCCGGGCCGCGCAGGCCAAGCCGGTGCCGACGGCGCTGGGCGGGGTGCAGCTGACCGCGGCGGCCGTGGACACCAGGCAGGTGCGCGTCACCACCGGCACCCCCGATCCCGTGCTGCCCCTGCGGTTGTCCAGCCCCGCACTCGCCGTCTTCTCCCCGAAGGCCTACGAACGGCCGGGTGCCGTCGACCTGGTGGGGACCGCGACCGGGCCGTTCGCCCTCACGGCGATCACCGGCACCACGGCGGCCACTTTGGACCGGTTCGACGGCTACTGGGGCGGCCGCGCCCGGGCGGCGGGCGTCGACGCGAAGTTCGTCACCGACGGCACCGCCCGCGCCAACGCGCTGCGCACCGGGCAGGCCGACATCGTCGACACCCTGCCGGTCGCCGGGCTCGCCTCGCTGGACGAGCGGCTGGTCCAGCTGAAGGCCACGCCGCGGAACACCGTGCTGTACCTGAACACCAGGTCCGGCGTCTTCGCCGACCCGGGCGCGCGGGCGGCCGCGCGGGAGGCGATCGACACCGCCGTCCTGGCGAAGAACGTGTACGAGGGCTACGCCGAACCCGGCCGCGGGATCTTCGGGCCCGCGCTGACCTGGGCCGCGGGCAAGCGGGTTCCGCCGGAGGGCCGGGCGAAGGCGATGCGCCCGGCCGCGGCCGCCGTCACGATCGCCACCCACGGCAGCCGGCCCGAGCTGCCCGAGGTCGCCCAGGTGCTGCAGCAGCAGCTCGAAAAGGCCGGCTTCACCGTGAAACTGACCGTCCTCGACCCCGCGCGGCTGGACAGCGACGCCCTCGCCGGGAAGTTCGACGCCGTCGTCAACTCCCGCAACGTGCTGCTCGAAACCGGGGACCCGGTCTCCGTCCTCGCGAGCGACTTCACCTGCGCCGGCGGCTACAACCTGGCCGGGATCTGCGACCGGCGGATCGACGACGCCGTCGCGGCCGCCCGGCCCGTCGCCGATCCCGGCCGGCGGCAGGACGCGGTGATGGCGGCCGAAGCCGCCGTGCTCGCCACGGACGCGGTGGTCCCGCTGGTGCACCTCAAGGTCGCGGCCGGGATCGGCCCGTCGGTGCAGGGCGCGGTGCCGGACCCGTACGAGCGGGCCATGGTCGGCCCGGGGACCCACCGCTGAGCACGAGGACGCCCGGCACCGTGCACCGCGCGCTCCGCCGGCCCGGCCCGCTCGACGTGCTGTGGCGGATCGGGCTCACCGCCCTGCTGGTGTGCGGGATCGGCCTGCTGCCGTGGCTGTCGCGGACCGACCCGGCGCTGACCGTGCTCAAGGCCCGCGCGGTGGACGGCGAGCCGACCCCGGAGGCCCTGCAAGCCGTCCGGGACGAACTCGGGCTCGGCGACGGCCCGCTGCCGCCGCTCGGCCGGTGGCTCGGCGGCCTGCTGCACGGCGACGCGGGCCGGTCGTGGGTGTCCGGGACCGAGGTGCTGCCGTCGGTGGTGGACGCGCTCGGCGTCTCGCTGCTGCTGATGGCCGCCGCGCTGGCGGTTGCCGTGGTCACGGCCGCCGGGGTGTGCGCCCGCACGCTGTGGCTCGGTCCGCGGCGGCGCCTCGACGGCCGCGGGGCCGGGGGCAGCGGGGCGGCCGTGCTGGCCGCGCTGCCCGAGTTCCTCGTCGCGGCCACGCTGGCCACCGTCGTCGGCGTCCGGCTGGGCTGGCTGCCGGCACTCGGCTGGTACGGTCCACAGTGGATGGTGCTGCCCGCGGTGGCGCTGGGGCTGCCGGCCGGCGCGGTGCTGGGCCGGCTGCTCGACGACCTGCTGCCCGGCGCGTTCGCCGAGCCGTGGACGCTGACCGCCACCGCCTACGGCGTGTCCCCGGGATCCATTGCCCGCCAGGCTTTGCGGCGGTGCGTGCCGGCGCTGGTGCCCAACCTCGGCCTGTTCGCGGTCGGGCTGACCGGCGGTGCGGTCGCCGTGGAGAAGCTGTTCGACATCCCCGGCCTCGGCCGGACCACGTTGGACGCCGCGCTCGCCCAGGACCTGCCCGTCCTGCAGGCGGGCACGCTCGTGCTGCTCGCGTTCGCGGCCGCGGCCGGGGTGCTCGCCCGGCTCGCGGCACGGTGCCTGATCGGGCCGGCGTTGCGGGACGGCGAGCTGCGGTCACTGAGCGGGTCCGGCAAGCCCCGGCCGCGTGCGCTGCCCCTGGTGTACGGAACGCTGCTGCTCGGCGTCATCGGCCTCGGCCTCCTGCGCGACCCCTACACGGTCGACCCCGCCGCCCGGCTGCAGCCGCCGTCCGCGGCCCTGCCGTTCGGGGCCGACGCGCTCGGCCGCGACGTCCTCGCCCGGGTCGGCCACGGCGCGCTCGGCACCCTTTCCTGGGCGGTCGCCATCAGTGCCGCCGCGCTCGCCGTGGGATTGGTGCTGGGCTTCCTGCCCCGGGTGGCCGGGCCGCTGGTCGAGCTGGCCAACGCGGTACCGCCGGTGGTGGCCGGGCTGCTGGTCACCGGCGTCGCGGGCCGTGGCCCGTTGACCCCCGCGCTGGCAGTGGCCGCCGTCGCCTGGGCCCCGCTGGCCACCCACACGGCGGCCTTGCTGCAGCAGGAACGCGCCACGACGCTGATGGCGGCGACGCGCGCACTGGGCGCGGGGGAGTGGTACCTGCTGCGCCGGCGGCTCCTCCCGGCGGTGCTGCGCCCGGTGACCCGCCACGCCATGCTGCGCCTCCCGGGGATCGCGCTGGCGTTGGCCGCACTGGGTTTCCTGGGGCTGGGCGCCCAGCCACCGTCGCCCGAGTGGGGCCTGCTCATCGCCGAGAACCACGCCTACGCGGAGCGCGCACCCTGGGGCGTGCTGGCGCCGGCGGCCGTACTGGCCCTGCTCGGGGCACTGGCCGTGACCGCGGCGGGCGGCGTCCGGTGGCCCGGTCGCCGCATGACTCGGCCGCAGGCGAAGGTGCGATGAGTGGACCGAACCGGTTCGACTGCAACTGCTCCACGCGAAACTTTCATGCCTGGTAACAGTTGTCCTTGACCGGTGCCCACATTCGTACCATGCTGGCGCACCGATCGCTCGAACCGGTTCGACGCCCGGCTGCGCCAGAGAGGACCCACGATGTCCAGGCCACCGCGACAGTCCACAATGGAACGGCCGCTCGCTCTGCTCGTCGTCCTGATCACGGTGCTGGCCGGCGTTCTCCTGCCCGCGCACCCAGCGCACGCGGCGGCGAGCACGTTCACCCTCGGCACCACGCGCACCGACACGGCAGGCCGCCCGCTGCAGCTGCACGGCATGGGCATCGTGCAGGTCGGTGCCACCTGGTACGGCTTCGGCGAGGACAAGACCGGCCAGACCACGGCGAACACCGCCTTCCAGGACATCCCCTGCTACACCTCGACCGACCTGGCGAACTGGACGCACCAGGGGATCGCGCTGGCGAAACAAACCAGCGGCGACCTCGGGCCGAACCGCATCGTCGAGCGGCCCAAGGTGATCTACAACGCCGGCACCCGCACGTACGTCATGTACCTGCACATCGACAACACGAGCTACTCCGACCAGCGGGTCGGCGTGGCGACCAGTCCCACGCCCTGCGGCCCGTACAGCTACCGGGGGAGCTTCCAGCCGCTGGGCAACCAGAGCCGGGACATCGGCCTGTTCCAGGACACCGACGGGTCCGCGTACCTGCTGAGCGAAAACGCCGGCCGCAGCCTCCGCATCTACCGGCTGTCCGCCGACTACACCTCGGTGGCGAGCGCGGTGGCGACCCTGCCGAACCACGAGTCCCCGGCCGTGATCAAGGTCGGCGGGACGTACTACCTGCTGGCCTCCCACCTCACCGGGTGGGCCACCAACGACAACGTGTACGCGACCGCGACGTCGCTCGCCGGTCCCTGGTCGCCGTTCCGCAACTTCGCGGCGCCGGGCACGAACACCTACAACAGCCAGACGGCGAACATCATCACGGTGCAGGGCAGTGCGGCGACCACCTACATCTACGCCGGCGACCGCTGGACGGGCAACGCCATGGGGAATTCGCCGCTGATCTGGCTCCCGCTCACGATCCGCGGCACGACGGTCAACCTGGGCCAGTACCCGAGCTGGACCCTCGACACCGACGCGGGCACGTGGTCGGCGAACTCGGGGCTGCCCACCGCCGGCACGCACGTGCTGAAGAACGCCGGCAGCTCGCTGGTCATGGACGCCTCCGGTGCCTCGACCGCGGCCGGCGGCAAGATCATCCAGTGGCCCGCGCACGGCGGCACCAACCAGCAGTGGCGGTTGACGCGGCTCGCCGACAACGTCTTCACGATGGTCAACGTCAACAGCGGGCTGTGTCTCGACGTCCCGGACGCGTCCACGGCGAACGGAGTCCAGCTGCAGCAGTGGACCTGCACCGGCGCGGCCGGCCAGCAGTGGACCGCGGACCTGGTGGGCAGCCTCACCGGCAGCCAGTACTTCCTGCAGAACGTCAACAGCGGCCTCGCGATCGGGGTGTCGTCCACCGCGAGCGGTGCGCAGGTCAGCCAGCTCGGCGGGACGGGGGCGGCGAGCCAGGTGTGGACGGTCTCCTGACCCGCCCGGCCTACTCGAACACCCCGTAGCCCGGGACGGCGTGCGCCCGGACGCCGTCCATGTCGAGCTCCACGCCGATGCCGGGCGCGTCGGGCAGCGTGATGTAGCCGTCCTTGACGATCGTCCCGCTGCCGTCGGGCGCGTGGACGTAGCTGTCCCACACCGCGCGTTCCTCGAGGGCGTGCCACTCCTGGACGAAGAAGTTGGGGATCGCCGCGCACTGGTGCGACGTGGCCATCGTGCCCAGCGGGGTCGACACCAGGTGCGGCGCGAACGGGATGTAGTGCAGCTCCGCGAGGTTGGCGATCTTCTTGGCCTCGGCGAGGCCGCCGCACTTGGGCACGTCCGGCTCGATGACGTCCACCGCGCCGCGTTCGAGCAGCTCGCGGAAACCCCAGCGCAGGTAGAGGTTTTCCCCGGCGCAGATCGGGGTGCGGGTCTGCGCGCGCACCCGCACCAGCGCGTCGACGTTCTCCGCCGGGATCGGCTCCTCCAGCCACATCAGGTCGAACGGCTCGAGCGCCCACGCGATCCGGCACGCGCTCGGCACGTCGTAGCGGGCGTGCAGGTCGATGGCCAGGTCGACGTCCGGGCCGATCGCCTCCCGGACGGCGGCCACGCGCTCGGTCATCGAGCGCAGCTCGGCCGCGTTGACCGTGTGGTTGAAGACGTCGAACTTGGCCGGGTGGTGGAGGTTGTCGATGTCGAACTTGAGGGCGGTGAAGCCTTCGGCGACCATCCGCTGGGCCCGGTCGACGCACCCGGCGACCGAGCCCGCCGGGTCGTCGCCGTCGCCGCAGTCGGCGTAGAGCCGGATCCGGTCGCGGAACTTGCCGCCGAGCAGCCGGTGGACCGGCTGGCCCGCGGCCTTGCCCGCGAGGTCCCACAGCGCGAGCTCGATCCCGGACAGGGCGATCACGAACACCCCGCCCTGCGGGCCCGCGAAAACCTTGCTGCGGCGCAGCTTTTCCCAGCACCGCTCGACGTTGCGCGGGTCCTCGCCGAGCAGCAGGGGTGTCAGGGCGCGGATCATGCCGACGACGGCACCCGCGCCGGCGTCGGGATTGGCCTCGCCGAACCCGCTGAGCCCCTCGTCGGTGTCGATCCGGACCAGGGTGGCCTCGCCGTGGTAGGCGACCACCGCCGTCGTGACGTTCACGATCCGCATTGCTCTCCTGCCGCCGGGTGGTGCCGATGAATGGAGTAACGCGCGGTCCAACTTGTCCGATAAGCTGATGACATGCAAAGGAGACAAGAGTCTCCGGACGCTGTCAAGGTCCGGACCCTCCCGGTGCAGGTGGCGGCCCACCTGACCCGGCGCATCGTCGCCGGGGAGGTCGAAGACGGCCGGGCCCCGTCGGAACTCGAGATCTCCCGGGAGTTCGGGGTGTCCCGCGTGGTCGCGCGGGAGACGCTCAAGATCCTTGCCTCACTGGACATCGTCGACGTCGCGCAGGGCCGCCGTGTCGTCGTGCGCCCCCGCGCGGAGTGGGACTACCTGAGCCCGCTGCTGATCGAGTGGCTGCCCACGGAGATCGTCGACGAGCTGCTGCAGGAACTGCACCAGCTGCGCGTGCTGCTCGAGCCCGAGCTGGCCGCGATGGCCGCCGCCAGCGTCACCGGCGAGACGCTGGCGCGGCTGCGGGACGAGATCGGCCGCATGGCGGAGCTCGAGGCCGATCCCGAGGCCTACCTCGAGGTCGACCAGGAGTTCCACATGGAGATCTGCCGGGCGGCCGACAACCGCATCCTCGACCGGATCATGTACTCCGCCCGCTGGCTCGGCACCGCCAGCCGCCGCCTCACCAACGAGGCGCCGGCCGGCAGCCTGCACCGCGCCACCGCCCAGCACACGGAGATCTACGAGGCGCTCGTGGCGCGCGACCCGGAGGCCGCCCGCTCGGCGATGCGCCGGCACCTGAGCAACAACTACACCACGCTCCTCGCGGAGAAGGAGCAGCGAAGCAAGCGGGCCGCCCGGCGGCGTTAGACGCACTGCACGACACAGCAGGACACTGCACGACCGAGTTCCGCCAACGTTGGCGAGGACGGACGAGGCATGGCAGCACCCGCGATCCTGCCGGCCACCGGGCCCGGGCCGCCCGGCGGCGACATCGCGCGGGTGCGCCCGCCCGCCCTCGCGCCCGGCTCACGCACCCGTGGTCCGGCATCACTCACCGCATGAACGACCCGCAGCGCGGCGCACGCCCCGCTGTCCCGCCGGTTGCACCGTCGCCCCGTCGGTCCGCGTCCGCCCGATCGGACGCGAAAGGAGTGGTCATGGCAGAGAAAACGGACTGGTCGAGACGCTCGTTCCTCGGCATGAGCGCGCTGGGTTTGCTCGGTCTCGCCGGGTGCAGCAGCAGCCCCGCACCCGCACCGAAGGTCGACGTCCAGGTGCCCCAACCCCTGCTCGACCAGGCAGCCTCGCTGCGCGGTGGCTCGGCGGGGATGCTGTCGCAGAAGCTGTATTCGGAGGCCGCCAACAAGGCGCTGGACAAGGCGCTGCAGGTGTTCGCCCAGGCCACCGGCACCACGATCCGCAACGACCTCGTCTCCGGCGACGCCGGGGACATGGTCGCGAAGATGGATGCCGAGGTGAAGGCGGGCACCAGCCGCGACCTGGCCTTCGTCAGCGATCGGCGGTTCGTCGGCCAGCTCCACAACCTCGGCGCCCTCACCGACGTCACCGACGTCGTCGAGGAAATGCGTGCGCTCTACGGGGATCCCGCGACCGAGGCGAACAACTACTGCGTCTTCGACGGGCGCTGGTTCGCGATCCCGTACCACTTCATCGCGACCGGGATGTACCTGCGCAAGGACTGGTACCAGGAGAAGGGGCTGCCGCTCAAGCCCTACTACACGTGGGAAGAACTGCGGGACAACGCGTTGGCGGTGTCCGACCCGGCGAAGCGGCGCTTCGGCTGGGGGCTCACGGTGAACCGCTCCGGCGACGCCAACGGGTTCATCGCGAACGTCATCAACACCTACGGCGGGGCGATCGCGGACAACACCGGAACGAAGGTGGTCTTCAACTCGCCGGAGACCGTCGAAGCGGTCTCGTTCATCGGCGACATCTACACGAACCCGAAGTACACGCCGATGCTGCCGCCGGGCATCGGCAGCTGGACCGACTCGAGCAACAACGAGAACTGGCTGGCGCAGATCCTCGGCCTCACGCTCAACCAGTTCAGCGTCTACGCCGACTCCAAGACCAAGAAGAACCCGGTCTACGCCAACACGCACGTGTTCAACGGCGCCACCGGACCGGCGATCGACCGGCCGCTCGCGTTCGGCGAGTCCAACTCGTTCGTCGTGTTCAAGGGCGCGAAGAACCCCGAGCTCGCCAAGCTGGTGGCGAAGTTCATGGTCGGCGGGAGCGCGCTGCTCGGCGTCGCGAAGGAAGCACCGTGCCTGGTCAACCCGTCGTGGAGCAAGGTGTGGGACTCCGACCCGTACTACACCGGCGGTGACCCGGCCTTCCCCGCGCTGCGGGAGCAGACCCGCGCGCCGCTCCCGGTGAAGACCCGCACGGGCTTCGCGTTCCCGCAGGCGCCGAGCCCCGGCGAGCAGGCCGCCACCGCCGCCTACGTGCTGACCGACATGATGCAGTCGGTCATCCAGGGCACCCGGCCCGCCGACGCCGTGGCCGCGACCCACGCGCGGATCGTCCAGGTCTTCGAGCAGCAGGGCTACCGGCAATGACGATCCTTCGTCCGCGCCCGGCGCCGGCCCGTCCGGCGCCGGGCGCGTCGTCCTCGCTCACCGCGTCGCAGCGGCTGCTCGGACGTGACTGGCGGCTCGCCGCGGTGTTCGTCGGGCCGACGCTGCTGCTGGTCGCCGGCCTGATCCTGGTCCCGATCTTCAGCTCGATCGTCACCAGCACCACCGAGCGCCACGGCGCGGAGACGGTCTTCGTCGGGCTGGACAACTACACCGCCCTCGTCGACGACGCCCTGTTCCACCGGGGCGTGCTCAACTCGTTCGTCTTCACCGCGTACGCCGAGATCTTCAAGGTGGCCTTCGGTCTCATCGGGGCGATGCTGCTGCACCACCTGCGCCGCGGCCGCGCGATCGTGGCCGGGGTGATCCTGCTGCCGTGGGTGATCCCGACGGTCGTCACGGCCTTCACCTGGCGGTCGCTGCTCGACCCGATCTTCGGCAGCGTCAACGTCCAGCTGACCGACTCGGGGATCGGTCCTTTCCTCGCCGCGATCGGGCTCGTCGACTCCTGGCCCGCGGAGTGGCTGTCCGATCCCGCGCTCGCGATGCCGTCGGTGATCCTGGTCAACGTCTGGAAGGGCATCCCGTTCTTCACGGTGACGTTCCTGGCCGGGCTCAAGGCCATCGACGGCAACCTCCACGAAGCCGCGATGGTCGACGGCGCCTCGCCGTGGCAGCGCTTCCTGCACATCACGCTGCCGGGGCTGCGCAACGTCATGATCGTGACGGTGCTGCTGTCGTCGATCTGGACGTTCAACAACTTCGACCTGATCTGGCTGATGACCCAGGGCGGTCCGGGGGACGCGACCGCCCCGTACGTGATGGTGGCCTACTCGAAGGCCATCCAGCAGCTGCAGCTGGGTGCGGGCGCCGCGGTCACGCTGGTGATGCTGCCGGTCATCGCGATCCTCGTGGTGCTCCTCGTGCGGGTGATGCGGCGCAGCGACTCACCGGGCACGGGCGATCCGGGCCGGCGGCGGCTGACGCCCGCTCAGCGCCGGGCGCTGCCCTGGGTGATCGTCGCGGGTGCGGCGCTCGTGCTGGCCTGGGCGTCACCGCAGATCGCCTGGAAGGCCGCGCTCGTGCTGGGGGTGTTCGTGGTGCTCGCGGCCGCCGTCGGCCGGGTCGTCTCCGCGCTCGCCATCCGGGGCAGCCGGCCGGCCGCCCGGCTGGTCGGCGGGACCGGCAGCGGCATCGCACTCGTGGGGCTGCTGGGTTTCGTGCTCGCCCCGCTCTACTGGATGACGGTCACGGCCTTCAAGTCCGACGACCAGATCGTCGCGCGCACCGACGACCTCTGGCCGACGCCGTGGACCACCGAGCAGTTCACCAACCTGTTCACCGGCGCGTTCGGCACCTGGTACGTCAACACGATCCTGGTGTCGGTGGCGTCGACCGTGATCGCGCTGGTCTGCGCGGCGCTGGCCGGCTATGCGTTGGCACGCTTGAAGTTCCGAGGTTCGGAGAGCTTCACGGTGACGATCCTGCTCACCTACGTGATGCCGGGCGCGCTGCTGTTCATCCCGCTGTACCGGATGATGAGCGGGATCGGGCTCAACGACTCGCTGTGGTCGCTGGTGCTCGCCTACCCGACGTTCACCCTGCCGTTCGCGACCTGGCTGCTGGTCGGCTACTTCAAGTCGATCCCGGCGGAGCTGGAGGAGGCCGCGCTGGTCGACGGCTGCACGCGGTTCGGGGCGTTCCGCCGGATCGTGCTGCCGCTGGCCAAGCCGGGCCTGCTCGCGGTCGCGCTGTTCACGCTCACCAACGCGTGGAACGAGTTCCTCTTCGCGTTCGTGTTCATCACCAAGGACGAGAACAAGACACTGCCGGTCGGCATGCAGTCGATGATCTTCGGCGACGTCGTCCCGCAGGGCCAGCTGGCGGCGGCGTCGCTGCTGATCAGCATCCCGGTCGTGCTCATGTACGGCTTCGGGCAGCGGTTCCTGACCGAAGGGCTCACCGCGGGGGCGGTGAAGGGATGATCACTCCTTGCCCTGTGCGGCGCGCCACCGTTCGTACTCGGGCCGGGCCTCGTCCGACAGCGGGTAGTACCGGCGCAGATCGCCGCCCTCGGCCAGCCGGATGCGGGAGAACTCCTCCCATTCCGCATGTTCCTGCGCGGCGGCCAGCAGCGCGGGCGCGAGCTTCACCGGCACCACGACCGCACCGTCGTCGTCGGCGACGATGATGTCGCCCGGCTCGACGAGCGTGCCACCGCACGCCACCGGGACGTTGACGGCGGCCGGGACGATGTCGGTCTGCGCGTGGAAGTTCGGCGTGGCGCCCCGGATCCACAGCCCCAAGCCGAGCTTCTTGGCTTCGCCGATGTCGCGCAGGCAGCCGTCGACCACGACACCGACGCCACCGCGGCCCTTGAAGTAGGTCAGCATCATCTCCCCGAACACCCCGCTGCCCATGTCGCCGCGCGCGTCGACGACGATGAGGTCGCCGGCCTGCGCGTGGTACATGACATGCCGGTGCAGCTGCTTCTCCGGCTCGGCGTATTCGTCGACGGGGTAAAGGTCTTCCCGCTTCGGCAGGAACTGCAGCGTCAGCGCGGGACCGGCCACGCGCACACCGGGCGTCACGGAGACGGGGCCACGGAGGAAGGCACTGCGAATCCCCATGCGGCTGAGTTCCGCACTGGCTGTCGCGCTGCCGACGGCGGCGAGGGCGGCGCTGAGTTCGGCGGGTGGGCGAACGATGCCGGGTGTCTCGACCACGTCGGGGGCTCCCTGGGTTCGCGCGGAGAGTTCGAAGTCGAGCTTAGTGCGAGCGAACCCGCTTCCGCGACGTCGTAAGGCCCGGAACGGCTGCGGCGAGCACCGACAACAACACGAGGGCACCGGCCGGGGCGAGGGTGGTCCACGGCGCCAGTTCCAGATACGGCTGGTTCTCCGCCAGCAGCCGGCCCCAGTCCGGGGTGGGCGGTTGCTCGCCCAGGCCGAGGAAGCCGAGGGAAGCCAGGACCAGGATCGTCGTCGGCAGGCGGAGGGCGGCGTTGCGGACGACGGCCGGCAGCACCGCGGGCAGCAGGTGGTGACGCACCAGGTGGAGCGGGCCCGCGCCGAACGAAATCGATGCCTGCACGTAGTTCGTGGCCCGTTCCCGTTCGAGCAGGGCCGCGGTCTGGGCGGCGTAGGGCGTCCAGCCGACCAGGCACACCGCGCACGCCGCGCCCCACACCGACGGGCCCGTGACCGCGGTCGTCAGCAGGCCGGCCAGTACCGCGGGCAGCGTCGACAGCACTTCGGTCAGGCCGGCGCCGGCCGGGCCCGCCATGCCCAGCAGCACCCCGATGACGACCGCGGCCGCCGTCACCGCGAGTGCCACCGCGGTCGTGCGAAGTGCGCCGTGGCCCAGGCGGGCCAGCATGTCCCGGCCGAGGGCGTCCGTGCCCAGGGGGTGGGCGGCCGAGGGCGGGAGCAGGCGGGCCGCGGTGTCCACTGAGGACGGATCGCGGAGCAGGCCGGCGATGCCGACGGCGAGCAGGACGAGCGCGCAGCCGCCGGCCACCCGGCCGGGGGAGCGGCGGCGAACCGGTGGTGGCGCCGCGGCCAGGCCGCCGTCGCGGAGGGCGGGCCCGGCCAGCCGGCGGCACGCGGCTCTGACCAGCAGGCCGGCCCCGATGCCGAGCAGGGCCAGGAGCAGGGTGGCGGTCTGCAGCGGCGGGAGGTCCTGGGCCAGCGCGGCGTCCAGGGCGAGCCGGCCGAGGCCCGGGATGTTGAAGACCTTCTCCACCGCGACCGCGCCGCCGACCAGGCCGACCACGCTGGGCACCAGCTGCGGGACCACGCCGGCCAGCGCGCCGCGCAGGATCGGCCGGACCAGCCGCCCCGGCCGGAAGCCGGCGGCGTGCCAGGTCCGGACCCACGGCTCGCCGAAGGTGGCGGGCAGGGCGTGGGCGAGCAGGCCGCCGATCACCGCCCCGGACGGGACGCCGAGGGCGAGCGCGGGCAACACCATGGCCGCCGGGCCCGTCCAGCCACCGGGCGGGAACCAGCCCAGCCACACGCCGAAGACGGTGGCGAGCAGCGAGGCGAGCAGGAACTTGGGCAGCGCGGCGAGCGAGGCGGCCACCGTCCCGCCGCCGTCGTGCGGCAGCCGCCGGGACCCGCGGTACAGCGTGCGGGTGCTGACCAGCGCGGCCACCGCGATCGTCACCACGAGGGTGGCGAGCATCAGCGTGAGCGAGACGCCCAGTGCGGTCACGACCGGGGGCAGCACCGGGGCGCCCGACACCCAGGACGTGCCCGCGTCCCCGCGCGGCAGCCCGCCGAGCCAGTGCCCGAGGTGCGTCAGCGGGCCCTGGTCCAGGTCCAGTTCCGCCCGCACCGCGGCCAGCTGCTCAGGGGTGGGCGCCTGGTCGGCGGACCGGGCCGCCAGCACCGTCCGCGCGGGGTCGGTGCCGGACAGCCACGGCAGGAACGCGACCGCCGCCAGCAGGGCGCCGCCGGCGGCGAGCCGGCCCGCGCCCGCGTGCCACCGAGGGGCGGCCGCGATCACTTCAGGCGCGTGTCGAGGGTGATCAGCGAGCGCTCGCGCGGATCGAGGACCACTCCGTCGACGTTGGTGCCGATGCCCTGCACGACCTTCTCGTGGACCAGCGGGACCACCGCGTCCGTGCGCAGGATCTCCGCCTCCGCCCGCATGATCTTCTGCCGCCGGAGCGCGGGGTCGGCTTCCGCGGCGGCCGCCGTGACGGCCTGGTCGACGCCGGCGTCCTTCAGCCCGGCGATGTTGTAGACACCGGTGCTCAGGTAGTCGCTCGCGAGGTAGGCCACCGCGTCCCCGGTGTCGAGGAGCGTCACCCGCGACAGGATGAGCGCGTCGTACTTGCCGGCGAGGAGGTCGGCCTCCATCTGCGTGTACTCGCGCACGTCCTGCTGCACGGCGAACCCGGCCCGCTCCAGCTGCTGCTGCAGCACCGTCGCGGCTTCGGGCAGTTCGGCGCGGTTGGTGTAGGTGGCCAGGCGCAGCGTCCGGCCCTGGGTCTTCGCCCGGGTTTCGGCGGCGGTCGCGGCCGTCGCCCGGCCGGTCACCGCGACGCGCTGCCCGGCGGCCCAGGGGATGGCGGGCCCGAACAGGCCCGGCGCCGGGTCGGCGTAGCCGCCGAAGACCGAGCCGACGAGGGCGGAGCCGTCCACCGCGCCGCGGGCGGCGGCCCGCAGGCCCGGGTCGGTGAAGATCCCGCCGGCGGTGTTGAGGATCAGGCTGTCGGCCCGGACGGAGGCCACCTCGTGCCGGGTGTCCGCGGCCAGCAGGGGCGCCTGGGCGGTCGGGATCCACTCGGCGATGTCGACCTCGTGCGCGCGCAGGGCGTTGGCGCGGGCGGTCCCGTCGGCGATCCAGGTGACGTCGATGCCGGCGGCCTTCGCCGTGCCGCCCCAGTAGCCGTCGAAGCGGTCGAGGGTCGCCTGGGTCTTCCCCGTGAGCTTGGTGAGCCGGTAGGCACCGGTGCCGGTGCCCACCGGGCTGACCGTGCCGTCCGCGGCGTACGCCTTCGCCGAGAAGATGCCCAGCGCGGGGCTGGCCAGCCGGAGCGGGAGGACCGGGTCCGCGGTCTTCGTCCGGATCGTGACGGTGCCGTCGGCGCCGGCCTGCGTGCTCAGCGTGACGTCGCTGAGCACGCGTGGCCGGGTTTTGGCCGCCCCGGCGTGGTCGAGGGCGTTCACCACGGACGCGGCCGTGACGTCGGTGCCGTCCTGGAACTTCGCCGGGCGCAGCCGGAAGACCCACGTCGTGGCGTCCTGGCGGGTCCAGGAGGTCGCCAGCGCGGGGACGGCGGCCCCGTCCCGGTCCAGCGCCGTGAGTCCCTCGGCCACGGACAGCTTGCCCAGCGCGGTGGCGTCGTTGCTGTACGGCGAGAGCGCCTGGGCCGGCGGCACCGCCAGCGCGACCCGCAGCCGGGCGGCCGCCGGGTTCGCGGCGGGGGTGCTGCCGGCGGCGAAACAGCCGCCCAGCAACGGGACGAGAGCCAGCACGGCCCAGAGCCGGGGTGAACGCACGATCAGTCCTGTCCTGCGGGAGAGCGGTCGCCCGGGCGGCGACCGCGGGCAGGGCCGGGTCAGCATATGAGGTTAGGCTTACCATGCTCACCCAAGGTGATTGAGGTCTCAAGGACTTGGTGTCGCGCCCGGCAGCGGGTCGACCCGCGCGGGCGTGTGCAGGACGCGGTCGTGGCCGGCTTCCCGGACCGGGCCGGTGAGGGCGAAGGAGCCCCGGCAGGGCAGGTCGGCGGCCGAGCGCCCGACGAAGACGTCGATGGTGCCGGGTTCGACGATGCGGCGCAGGTCCGGCCCGGTGAACGCGGTGCGGTCGGCGTGCAGGGTGAACGTGACCCGCGCGGCCTGGCCGGGTTCGAGCGGGACCCGGGTGAAGCCGGCCAGCTCCAGGACGGGCCGGGTGACCGCGGCTTGGACGTCGTGCAGGTAGAGCTGCACCGTTTCGTCGCCGGCCCGGTCGCCGGTGTTGCGCACGGTGACCGAAAGGGACAGCTGCCCGTCCGTGGGCACTTCGGCCGCGGAGAGGGCGAGGTCGGTGTAGGCGAACGTCGTGTAGGAAACGCCGTGGCCGAACGGGAACAACGGGGTCGGGTCGAGGTTGCTGATGCCTTCGCTGTTGCGGCCCAGCGGCGGGTTGAGATAGGTGCCCGGCGCGCCGCCGGGGTGGCGGGGGAGCTGCACCGGGAGGCGGCCGGACGGCGTGACCCGGCCGGTGAGGATCCCGGCGAGGGCGCTGCCGCCCTCCTCGCCGGGCATGAACGCCTGGACGAGCGCCGCGGCGCGGCCGGCGTGGCGGCCGAGCGCGTAGGGACGGCCGGAAACGACCACGACGACGACGGGCGTGCCGGTGGCCAGCAGCGCGTCGAGGAGTTCGTCCTGGACGCCGGGGAGGCTCAGATCGGGGGCGTCGCAGCCTTCGCCCGAGGTGCCCCGGCCGAAGAGCCCCGCGCGGTCGCCGACGACGGCGAGGCACACGTCGGCGGCGGCCGCCGCGGCCACGGCGCCGGTGATCCCGGAGCGGTCCTCCTCGCGCACGGGACAGCCTTCGTGCACCGAAAGCACGACGTCCGGCAGCTCCTGCCGCAGACTGTCCACAAGAGACGGAGCCGCCACGCCGATGCCGAGGTCGGGGTACCGCGGCAGGACGTGGTTGGGGTAGGAGTAGCAGCCCATGAAGGCCAGCGGATCGTCGGCGCACGGGCCGACGACGGCGATCCTGCCCGCCGACAGCGGAAGCACGCCGTCGTTGGCGAGCAGGACCACCGACTTCTCGGCGATTTCCCGGGCAAGGGCGCGGTTGCGCGGCGAGTCGAGGTCGATCGGTGCGGCGCGCGGGGTCCAGTCCGGGTCGAGCAGGCCGAGTTCGGCCTTCTGCCGCAGCAGCCGGCGGGCGGCCCGGTCGACCAGCGCCTCGGCGACGTCGCCGCCGCGGACGAGTTCGGCGAGTTCCTTGCCGTAGCAAAGGCTGTCGGGCAGTTCGACGTCGATCCCGGCGGCGAGGGCCGCGGCGCCGGCCGTGCCGACGCCGTCGGCGACGCGGTGCATGCTCTTGAGGAACGCGATCGCCCAGTAGTCGGAGACGACGACGCCGTCGAAGCCCCATTCGTCGCGGAGGATGCCGGTCAGCAGGGCCGCGTTGGCGGCGGCGGGGACGCCGTCGAGGTCGACGTAGGCGTTCATCACCGAGCGCGCCCCGCCGTCCCGGATCGCCCGCTCGAACGGCGGCAGGATGACGTCGCGCAGCTCGCGCGGCCCGATCGACACCGGCGCGTGGTTGCGTGCGCCGCGGGACGCCGAGTAGCCGGCGAAGTGCTTGAGCGTCGCGATGACGCCGGTCTTCTCCAGGCCGCGGACGTAGGCGGTGCCGAGCGTGCCGACGAGGTAGGGGTCTTCGCCGAGCGTCTCCTCGACACGGCCCCAGCGGTAGTCGCGCACGACGTCGAGGACCGGCGAAAGTCCCTGGTGGACGCCGACCGCGCGCATGTCCTCGGCGATGGCCGTGGCCATCCGCTCGACGAGCGCCGCGTCGAAGGTCGCGGCCCAGGCCAGCGCGGTGGGGTAGACGGTGGCGCCGAGCGTGGTGAACCCGGTCAGGCATTCCTCGTGCACGATCGCCGGGACGCCGAGCCGGGTTTCGCTGACGATCTCCCGCTGCAGGGCCACGAGCCGGTCGACGCCGGCTTCGGCACTGACCGGGGCGGTGCCGAAGACGCGGGTGAGGTGCCCGATGCCGTCCGCGCGAACCTGGTCGAACGGGACCCCACCGCGGGCGAAGACGTCCTGCATCGGGGCGACGTTCCCGCTGACCTCGGTGTTGCCGGGCCACGCGCTGCCCAGCTGGGCGATCTTCTCGTCGAGGGTCATCGCCGCGAGCAGCGCGTCCGCGCGTTCGCCGGGGGACAGGGCCGGGTCGAGCCAGCGGGTCATCGTGCTCCTCCGTCGGGTGCGGGGCCGGTCGACTCGCGCACGACGAGCTGCGTGGCGAGCTCGACGTGGTGGGAGTCGAGGGCGTCCCCGGTGATCAGCTTGTCCAGGGTGCGGACCGCGACCCGGCCCATGTCGTGCAGGGGCTGGCGGATCACGGTGAGCGGGGGAGTGCCGAGGCGGGCGAGCATGGTGTCGTCGAACCCGACGACGCTCAGGTCCTGCGGCACGCGCAGCCCGCGGCGCCGCGCGGCCTCCAGGACGCCGAGCGCGGTGGCGTCGTTCGCCGCGAACACCGCGGTCGGCGGCTCGGGCAGGGTCAGCAGGTGGTCACCCATCGCCAGGCCGTCCGGGTGGTCGAACTCGCCGTGCCGCACCAGGTCCGGGTCGAACGGGACGCCGGCGTTCTCCAGGGCCGCCCGGTAGCCGTGCAGCCGGGCCTGGCTGCACGAGGCTTCGAGCGGGCCGCCGGCGAAGGCGATGCGCCGGTGGCCCAGGCTCAGCAGGTGCTCGGTGGCGGTGATGCCGCCGGACCAGTTCGTCGCGCCGACGCTGGTCACCTCGGCCCGGGGCAGGTTCAGCGGGTCGATGACGACCAGCGGCAGGCCGGCGTTCTCGAAGCTCTCGACCTGCGCGAGCGACAGCTCCGAGGTGACGACGATCAGCCCGGACCGGTCGTTGCTCTTCAGCCGCTGCGCCCACTGGTCCTCCGGGTTCAGCGGGCCGCCGGGCTCGGCCGCCGGCACCCGGCCCACGACCACGTCGATGCCGAGCTCGGCGCCGGCGTCCGTCACGCCGCGCAGCACTTCGAGCGTGTACGGGCTGACCAGGTCGTCGAAGACGGCGTCGACCACGCGGGACGGCGCCACCGTCCGGCGGCCGTTCTGCGGCACGTACCCCAGCTCGCGCAGGGCCGACTCCACCCGGGTCCGCGTCTCCGCGGCGACGTCGGCCCGTCCGTTGAGGACCTTAGACACGGTCGGCAGGGAGACTCCGGCCGTCTCGGCGACGGTGGCGAGCGTGGCCCGCTTTCTGCCCGGCATCGTTCTCCTATCGAAAACTTTCGAGTCGATCTATCGGCTCTGACGAGCAATTTAGCACTTGACGCTCGCATATCTCTAGCTTAGATTTTCGGCCACCCCAGAAAGTTTTCGAAACTTTTCGGAACCTTCGATGAGGAAGGTGCACCATGAAACCGGGCACATGCCGGACGGCGCTGATCGCCGGGCTGGCGGCACTCCTGACCCTCACCACGGCCTGCGGCACCAGCGGCCCCTCCGGCGCGGGCGGCGGCAAGCCCACCGCCTGGGCGCTGACCGGCGGCGACGAGCAGGTCTTCCGGACCTCGTTCGCCGCGGACGGGATCGACGGGCAGTTCTTCGGCAACGACGCCTACAAGCAGAAGATCCGCTCCGCGGTCGGCGCGGACCAGGCCCCGACGCTGGTCTACAGCTGGGGCAACGGCGGCATGCTCCGGTCGTGGGTCGCCGCGGGCAAGATCCTCGACCTGACCCCGGACGTGCAGCAGGACCCGGCGCTGACCGGCCGCTTCCTGCCTTCGGTCGCGAAGACCGGCGTGGTCGACGGCAAGACCTACGCCGTGCCGAACAACAGCATGCAGCCGGTGTTCCTGTTCTACAACAAGGACCTCTTCGCGCAGGTCGGTGCGCAGCCGCCGAAGACGTGGGACGACCTGATGGCCCTGGTCCCGAAGTTCACCGCTGCCGGGATCGCCCCGTTCTCCCTCGGCGGGCAGAGCAAGTGGCCGCAGCTGATGTGGGAGGAGTACCTGGTCGACCGCATCGGCGGCCCCGGGGTGTTCGACGCGATCGCCGCGAACAAGCCCGGCGCGTGGTCCGACCCGGCCGTGCTCGAAGCCAACCGCAGGATCCAGCAGCTGGTCGACGCCGGCGGGTTCGTCAAGGGCTTCAACTCCATCAGCACCGACAGCAACGCCGACCTCGCCCTGCTCTACACCGGCAAGGCGGCGATGTACCTGATGGGCTCCTGGGCCTTCCCGACCATCAAGGAGGCCGACCCGGAGTTCGCCGCGAGCAAGCTCGGCTACACCGCCTTTCCGGCCGTGCCCGGCGGCAAGGGCGACCCGGCGAACATCGCCGGCAACCCGGCGAACTTCTGGTCGATCTCGGCGCGCGCGACCGACGCGCAGAAGCAGGCCGCGCTCAAGTACCTGCGCGAGGGCGTCATGAACGACACCTACGTCGACACCCTGCTCGCCGGCGGCTCGGTGCCCCCGGTCAGCGGGATCGAGGCCAAGCTGGCCAAGACGCCGGACCCCCAGTACCTGTCCTATGTGTACGGTCTGGCGCGCACCGCGCCGAACTTCCAGCTGTCCTGGGACCAGGCCGTTTCGCCGGGCCAGGCCGACGCGCTGCTGAACAACCTCGACCAGCTGTTCCTCAAGCAGATCACGCCCGAGCAGTTCTCGGCGAACATGAACGCGACGATCGGGAAATGACCGCCACCCTCGAGCGGCCGCGGGTGCAGTCCGGCGCGGCGAGCCACCGCGCCGGACCCCACCCGCTGATGGCCGCACCCGCACTGGCGTTCTTCGCGATCTTCGCGCTGCTCCCGCTCGGGGGCGTGGTCGTGCTCAGCCTGATGCAGTGGGACGGCATCGCCGACCCCGCGTGGACCGGCTTCGGCAACTGGGCCGCCGCACTGGGTGATCCGGCGACCTACCACGCGCTCTGGCTCAGCGTGCAGGTCATGGTGTTCAGCTGGCTCTTCCAGACGCCGGTTTCGCTGCTGCTCGGGGTGCTCACCGCCGGCCGCAGCCGCTACCGCGCGGTACTGGGCGTGCTGTACTCCCTGCCGCTGCTGCTGTCCTCAGCGGCGATCGCCATCGCGTTCAAGGCCCTGCTCGACCCGAACTTCGGGATGAGCCGCGCCTTCGGCATCGACGCGCTGGCCCAGGACTGGCTCGGCGACCCGACGCTGGCCCTGTACGTGGTGATCTTCGTGATCGGCTGGCAGTTCATGCCGTTCCACACGCTGCTCTACCAGGCCGGCGTCCGGCAGATCCCGGCCCAGCTCTACGAAGCCGCGCAGATCGACGGCGCCGGACCGGTGCGGCAGTTCTTCCACATCACGCTGCCGCAGCTGCGCTACACGATCCTGACGTCGTCGACGCTCATGCTGGTCGGCTCCCTGACCTACTTCGACCTCGTCTTCGTCCTCACCGGCGGCGGCCCGGGCGACGCGACCCGGTTCCTGCCCCTGGACATGTACCTCAACGGGTTCTCCAACAACGACATGGGCCGCGCGAGCACCCTGGCCGTGCTGCTGGTCGTCGCCGGCCTGGCGCTGTCGCTCGGCCTGGCCCGGCTCGCCCGCTTCTCCCGCGGCAGCCAGCTGGAAGGTGTGTGATGCGCGCTCGCCCCAACATCGCCGGTGGCCTCGGCGGCCTCGCCTGGCTGCTCGTCGTGCTCGTGCCGGTGTACTACATCGTCGTGACGAGCCTGCGCCGCCAGCGCGGCTTCTTCGACGCCAACCCGCTGTCGGTGCCCACCGACCCGACGTTCGGCAACTACGAGCTGGTGCTGGAGAACGACTTCCTGCGTTACCTGCTCAACAGCGCGGTCGTCACCGCCGGGACGGTGGTCGTCACCGTGGCCGTGTCCTTGATGGCGGCCTATTACGTCGTGCGCGGCCGGACGCGGTTCGCCGGGCTGACCTACAGCACGTTCCTGCTGGGCCTGGCGATCCCGTTGCAGGCCACGATCATCCCGATCTACTACCTGATCACCCGCGCCCGCCTCTACGACACGCTGCTGGCGATCATCCTGCCTTCGGTGGCCTTCGCGATCCCGCTGTCGGTGGTGATCCTGGCGAACTTCCTCCGCGACGTGCCCAACGAGCTGTTCGAGTCGATGCGCGTCGACGGCGCCGGGCACTGGCGGATGCTCGGCAGCCTGGTGCTGCCGATGGTCAAGCCGGCGGTGGTGACGGTGGCCGTGTACGACGGCCTGAACGTGTGGAACGGCTTCCTGTTCCCGCTGATCCTGACCCAGAGCGCCGACCAGCGCGTGCTGCCGATGGCGTTGTGGGCGTTCCAGGGCCAGTTTCGGGTCAACATCCCGGCCGTGCTGGCCGCGGTGATCCTTTCGACGCTGCCGGTGCTCGCGCTGTACGTCCTGGGCCGCCGCTACCTGGTCTCCGGCCTCACCGCCGGGTTCGGGAAGTGACGGGGTCGCTCGGTGGCTGCGGGATCGGCAGCACCAGCCGGAAGCACGCACCGGCGCCGGCCGCCGTCTCCAGTTCGACGTCGCCGCCGTGGGCGCGGGCCAGTGACCGGGCGATGGCCAGGCCCAAGCCCGCGTCGGCGCCCGGCCTGCGCGTGCGTGACCGGTCCGCCCGGTAGAAGCGCTGGAACGCGCGGCTCGCCTGCTCGGCCGTCAGCCCCGGGCCCTCGTCGGCCACCTCGAGCACCGCGCGGCCGGCCACCGTGCCGACCCCGATGCGCACGCGCGTGCCCGGCGGCGTGTGGGCGGCCGCGTTGCCCACCAGGTTGGTGACGACCTGGCGCAGCCGGGCCTCGTCGGCGTCGACCGGCGCTGCGCCGGGCGGGCCGGTGCCGCCCGGGCCGGTCAGGGCGACCGGGCGGGTCGGGTCGAGGGCCCGCAGGTCGTGCCGGGCGTCGCCGGCCAGGGTGCGCAGGTCCATCGGGGCCCGGTCGAGCTGCTCTTCCGGGGCCTCGTCGAGCTGGGCGAGCAGCAGCAGGTCCTCGGTCAGCGCGGTGAGCCGGGTGGCCTCGCCGTCGATGCGGCGGATCGTTTCGTCCACATCGGACGCTCCCATCCGGTAGAGCTCGGTGGACCCCTTGATGCCGAACAGCGGGGTGCGCAGCTCGTGGCTGACGTCCGAGACGAACGCGCGCATCCGCGCCGCCGCCGCGGCCCGGTCGGCGAAGGCGCGTTCGAGCTGGCCGAGCATGGTGTTGAGCGACGTCGCCAGGTGCCCGATCTCCGTGCCGGGCGGCGCGAGGTCCGGCACGCGCCGGGTGAGGTCGCCGCCGGCGATCGCCGCGGCGGTGTGCTCGATCCGGCGCAGCGGCCGCAGCCCGCGGCCGAGCGCGAACCAGCCGGCCGCGGTCAGCACGACGAGCAGCGCGGCGCCGGTGACCAGGCTGCTCGTCCGCAGCTGGGCGATCGTGGCGTCGGCTTCGGCGAGCGGGGCGGCCGAAACGACCGTCCCGCCCCAGCGGGCCGCCGGCCGCGCGACGGCCCGCCAGCGCTGCGAGCCGTCGGCGGCGGCCAGGTCGACGGCCGTCCCGTCGGCCGGCACCGTGCGCAGCGCCTCGACCGGGGGCAGGCTCGTGCCGGCCAGCCGGGACGAGTGCAGGCCGCCCGCCACCGCACCGCCGGCGTCGAGGTAGACGACGTACGGGGTGCCGAACAGCTCCAGCGCGGGGTCGACGAGGTCGGGCCGCACGGCGGGGTTCGCGGCCGGCGGCGGCCCGGCCGCCAGCGAGATGAGCTCGGTCAGCGAGCGCAGCTGGCCGTCGAGCCGGTCGAGCTGGAACCGTTGCAGCTGCCCGGAAACCAGCGTGCCGATGAGCGTCAGGCCGGCGAGCAGCAGGCCCGCGGTGAGCAGCAGGAGCCGGGCCCGCAGGGAAAGCCGCGTCACCGCCGGGGCTCCCGCAGCACGTAGCCGACGCCGTGCACGGTGTGGATCAGCTTCGGTTCGCCGGTGTCGACCTTGCGGCGCAGGTAGGAGATGTAGGTGTCGACGATGCCGGCGTCGCCGCCGAAGTCCTCCCGCCACACCCGGTCCAGGATCTGCGCCTTCGACACCACGCGCCCGGCGTTCTCCATCAGGTAGCGCAGCAGCCGGAACTCCGTGCCGGACAAGCGGATCGCCTGTCCCGCGCGCGACACCTGGTGGCCCTCGGCGTCCAGCGCGAGCGGGCCCACTTCGAGCACGGCCACCGGGTGGCCCGCGGTCCGGCGGAGGATCGCGCGGATCCGCGCGATCAGCTCCGCCAGGTCGAAGGGCTTGGTCACGTAGTCGTCGGCGCCGAGGGAGAGCCCGGTGACCTTGTCGGACTGGCGGTCCCGCGCGGTGAGGAACAGCACGGGCACCGGCGCACCGGGACCGGCGTGCCGCTCGCGCAGCCGCCGGACCACCTCGAAGCCGTCCAGGTCGGGCAGCATGACGTCGAGCAGCACGAGGTCGGGCGGCTCCACGACGGCCGCGGCGACGGCTTCCCGCGCGGTCGCCGCCGACGTCACCCGGAAGCCGGCGAACCGCAGCGCGGCGGAGAGCAGCTCGCGGACGGTGGCCTCGTCGTCGACCACCAGCAGCCGGGACGTCATCGCTTCCATGCCCGCGAGGATACGGAGATCGCGTCGGCGAGCAGCGAGCCCGCGAAGCCCGCCACCGCGCCGCCCGCGAGCCCGGCGGCCAGCGCGAGCAGCGGGTTCGCCGTCAGCCGCGCGGCGAAGACGGGCAGCGACAGACCGAACGCGCCGACGGTGACGTCGGCGGAAGCCTGTGACAGCAGTGTCCCGACGGCGAGCACGGCACCGGTCGCCGTCCCGAACCGCACGGCGAGCCCCACGGCCCGGCGCAGCGGCGGGCCGGCCCGGCGGCTCCGGACCGCGACGCATGCGCCCAGCAGTACCAAGGCCGACAGCCCGAGCAGCGGGCCGCCCGGAAAGCCGGGCAGCGCGGACGCGGGGGTGACCGTCCAGGGCACGCCGAGCCCCAGCACGACGGCCCCGCACACGAGCTGGGGCAGCGCGAGCAGGACACCCCCGGCCGCCACGGCCCCACCGAAGACGAAGGCGGCGGCCAGGCACAGCCCGGCAACCCCGGCGGCCGGCCACCGCACGGCGCGCAAACCCGTTGCCACGGAAGGGAAGCGGCACGCGCCGACGACCGCGAGCGTGCCGACGGCCGCGCCCGCGACGGTCGGCCCCACGGCAACGGAGAAGCCGGCGTCGAGCCCGCCGGAGAGGGCACCGCGCGTGGTGACACGCTCCGGCAGCGACAGCGTCCCCCGTGCCGCCAAGGCGATCACGGCGAGCCCGGCGGGCAGGGCCACGGCTGCCACGGCACCGCGGACGAGCCACCCGTCTTCGCGGCGCCGCAGCAGCAGGGCACCGAGAACCACCGCGCCCGCAAGCGAAACCCCCAGCGGCACCGCATCGAGGCTGCCCCGCACGACGACCGGCAGCCCACCGGCCGGAACGGCGCCGGCCTCGACCGAGCCACCCACGGCCAGCGCGACGGCCGCCGCGGTCAGTGAGCCGAGGTCGCCGAAGCGGCCCGCCCCCAGGAGGGCAAGCCCGACGGCGGCGACTGCCGCCATGGCGAGCACCGCGGCGGTTGCTGCGATCAGGCCCCGGAACGCCTCGGCGGCAATGCCGGCTGGCCCGGCGCGGCCGACTCCCTGCATCAGACGTCCCGCCGCCGGAACACCACGAACGCCACGGCCAGCACCGCGGCGATCCCGGCGCACATCCCGGCCAGGTTGACCCACGGGTGCGGGAAATCCGGATCCGGCACCGTCTTGAGGACCGCGGACCCGCCGAGCGTCGGCCAGTAGAAGAAGAGCCGGTGCAGCCACGCCGGGAAGAGCCCCGCGAGGGCGGGGACCAGGAAGATGATGCCGACCAGGGTGGCGAGCGCGCCCGCGGTGGCGCGCATGATCGTGCCGAGCCCGGCGGCCAGCACCGCGATCGCCGCGAGGTAGAGGCCGCCGCCCGTCACGGCGGAGAGCACTCCCGGGTCGTCGAGTGCCGCGTGGGGTACGGCGTGGCCGGCGAGCAGGGCCTGGCCGAGGAAGAACGCCGCGAACATCAGGGCCTGGCCCGCCACCGCGGCCACCGCCACCGCCACGACCACCTTGGCCGCCAGGAGCCGGTGGCGGCGGGGGGTGGCGAGCAGCGAAGTCTGCACCTGGCCGGTCGCGTGCTCGGCGGTGACGACCAGGATGCCGAGCACGCCGATGACCAGCTGCGCGACGATGTACGAACTCAGGCTGCGGTTGGCCGGGTCCCACGGGCCGTCGCCGGGGTAGTCCTTCGCCGCGGCGTTCATCGCGAGAGCCGTGATGCCGAGCCCGGCCGTGAACAGGCACGCGAGGGTGTACCAGGTGGAGCGCAGGCTGCGCAGCTTGATCCACTCCGCGCGGACGGAGTGCGTGAACGACACGCTCATGCCACCGCCCCCTGGTAGTCGAGGCTGTCCTCGGTCAGCGCCATGAAGGCGTCCTCCAGCGAGACGCGCTGCGGGGTGAGCTCGGCGAGCGCGACACCGTGGTGGGCCGCGAGTTGCCCGATCTCGGTGCTGGTCATGCCGGAGACGACCAGCGACGCCTCGACGCCTTCGCGCACGGCGGCCCCGGCGGTGACCAGCAGCCGCGCGAACCCCGGCTCGGGCGTGCGGACGAGCACGCTGCCTTCGCCGCGGACGAGCTCGCTCACGGCGGTGTCGGCGACGAGCCTGCCGCGGCCGATGACGACCAGGTGGTCGGCGGTCTGCGCCATCTCGCTCATCAGGTGGCTGGACACCAGCACCGCCCGGCCCTCGCCGGCCAGGGTGCGCAGGAGGCCCCGGATCCAGCGGATCCCCTCCGGATCGAGCCCGTTCACCGGCTCGTCGAAGAGCAGCACGCCCGGGTCGCCGAGCAACGCCGCCGCGATGCCGAGCCGCTGCCGCATGCCGAGCGAGAACCCGCCGGCGCGCTTGCCTGCCACGCTCTCCAGCCCGGTCCGGGCGAGCACCTCGCCGACCCGGCGCCGGGGGAGCCCGTTGGCGACCGCGAGCGCCAGCAGGTGGTCGTAGGCCTTCCGGCCGCCGTGCACGGCACCGGCGTCGAGCAACGCGCCCACTTCGGTGAGCGGCACGGGGAGGTCCCGGTAGCGGCGCCCGCCGACGGTGACCGAGCCCCGGGTCGGCGCGGCCAGGCCCACGATCAGCTTCATGGTCGTGGACTTCCCGGCGCCGTTGGGGCCGAGGAACCCGGTCACCTGCCCGGGTTCGACGGTGAAGGACAGGTCGTCCACCACGGTGTCGGGCCCGTACCGCTTGGTGAGGCCCCGGATTTCGATCGTCATGCGGCGAGCGTGGCCCGCCCGCCTGGCCGGTTCCTGGGAGATCGTGGGAGAACCCGGAGAATCCGGCGCGCCGGCGGACGTCCCGGCCCGTGGTTCTCAGGAAGTCGTGATGCTGCCGGGCACGAGGCTCGCCGCCGCGTCGAGGAAGGCGTCGACCAGGGGTGATCGGCGTGCGGTGAGCCAGGCCAGGGCGACGTGGTTCGGGGCGATGTCCGGCACCGGGATGCCGATGACGTCCGGGCGGGTGTAGAACATCGCCGTCGACCGGGGGATGACGCTGATCCCGGCGCCGGCGGCGACCAGCTCCAGTTTCTCTTCCACGCTGTGGATCCGCGGCACTTCGGGGCGGCCGGGGGCGCGCAGTTCGACGGCGATGTCCCGCCATTCCGGGACGGCGTCGGGGTCCTGCAGCAGGTGCTCGCCGGCGAGTTCGGTGATCGACACGGACTCCTCGCCGGCCAGCCGGTGCGTGGCCGGCACCATGACGACGCGGGGTTCGGTGAACAGCGGCCGCACGGTCAGCCCGCGCCGCTCGACCGGCAGCCGGACGATGCCGACGTCGACGCGGCCGTCGTGCAGGACCGCGACCTGGTCGTGCCAGCTGGTGCGCAGCAGCCGGACGCCGACGTCCGGCCGGTGCCGGGCCAGCTCCCGCACCGCCGGGGTGACCACGATGCCCGGCATGAAACCGACCGTGAGCACCGGCTTCGCGCCGGCGGCCGCGGTGACTCGCCGGTGCACGGCTTCGGCCGCCGCCAGCAGGTCACGGGCGTCGGCCAGGAGCTGTTCGCCGGCCGCGGTGAGGACGGTGGTGCGGCGGTCGCGGACGAACAGGGGCGTCTTGAGCTCGTCCTCCAGGGCGCGGATCCGGCGCGACAGCGCGGGCTGGGCGATGTGCAGCCGCGCGGCGGCCCGCCCGAAGTGCAGCTCTTCGGCCACGGCGACGAAGTACCGCAGTTGCCGCAGGTCGAAGTCCACGCCGAGCATCGTAGGCCGGTGATGCCGAAGCGGCATCACAGCGCGCGGAACGGGTCTTGGACGCCCGGCGGGTGCCCGGGCCACCGTGGAGGAGGAACGAAACACGAGTCAAGGGACAGCGATGAAAATCTTCCTCACGGGCGGTTCGGGCTACATCGGCCGCGCGACGATCGGCGAGCTGGTGCGGCTCGGGCACACCGTCGAGGCGCTCGCGCGCAGCGAACGGGCGGAAACGGCCGTGGTCGCCGCCGGGGCGGGTGCGGTCCGCGGTGGCCTGGCCGACCTGGCCGTGCTCAACCAGGCGGCGGCGCGGGCGGAAGCCGTGATCCACCTCGCCCAGGCGGCCACTGGAGAGGAGGACTTGGCGGCCGCCACCGCGATGCAGGACGGCGTCGGCGGCGGCACCTACGTCCACACCGGCGGCAGCTGGGTCTACGGCGACACCGGTGGCGTGCGGGACGAGACCGCGCCGTGGCACCCACCGGCCGTCGTGGCGTGGCGCAAAGCCGTCGAGGACGCGGTGCTGGCCCGGGCGGCCGACGGCGGCCGGCCGGTCGTCGTCCAGCCCGGGCTGCTCTACGGCGGCGACAACCGCCTGATCGACGCGTTCTTCGTCCGGCCGGGCCGGGAAACCGGCGAGGTCCCGTACATCGGCGACGGCGGCAACCACTGGGCCCTGATCCACCTCGACGACCTGGCCCGCCTCTACGCGGCCGCGCTGTCGGCGCCGCCGGGCTCGGTGTACCTCGGGGTGGGCGGGAACGGCCCGACGGCCAAGGAGGTCGCCGAAGCCTGCGCCGCGACGCTCGGCGGGAAGGCCGTCTCCCTCACCCTCGAGCAGGCCCGCGAGCGGATGGGCCCGATCGCCGACGCGTTCGCCCTCGACCAGCAGCTCACCTCCGCCAAGGCGCAACGCGAGCTGGGCTGGACGCCCCGGCACACCGATCCGCTGAGCGAGTTCTGACGCACCCCGTGCCCACCCCCGGCCAGCTCGTCCACCCGGGACCGAGGCAGCTTGAGCACGAGCTGCCCGCGGACGAACATCGCGAAGATCCGGCCGTGCGCGCGCGGCTGGAACCTCACCGCTGCCGCAGCAGGTAGCGCTGGACCTTCCCGCTCGGCGTCTTCGGCAGCGCGTCGACGAAGTGCACGGTGCGCGGGTAGGCGTGCTTGGAGTACTCCTCGCGCACGAGCCGCTGGAGATCCGCGGCGAGGCCGTCGTTCGGCTCGGCCTCGCCGGTGAGGACGACGAAGGCTTCGACCACCTCGCCGCGGACGCCTTCGGGGTCGGGACGGCCGACGACGGCGACGTCCGCGACCGCGGGGTGGGTGATCAGCACGCTTTCCACGTCGAACGGCCCGATCCGGTAGCCGGCGGCCAGGATGACGTCGTCGTTGCGGGCGGTGAAGAAGTAGTACCCCTCGTCGTCGACGCGGCCGGTGTCGGCGGTGAGGTACCAGCGCCCGTCGGCGGTGAACCGCTCCGCCGTCTTCCCGGGCTCTTCGTGGTAGCCGGTGAACCACAACAGGGGGCTGTGCTCGACGTCGACGGCGAGCTGGCCGTCGACGGTGCCGGCGGCGTAGCCGGGCATCGGCTGCCCCATCGAGCCGGGCCGGACCGGCCGGGCCACGTCCGGGTGCCAGTGGTTGTTGACGACCATGCCGAGTTCGGTCTGGCCGTAGTGGTCGCGGACCTCGACGCCGAGCGCGTCGCGGGCCCAGCCGGCGATCTCCGGCGTCAGCGGTTCGCCTGCCGACGAGGCCCGCCGCAGCCGCAGGTCGCGGACCAGGCCGCTCTTGCCGAGCGCCCGGTAGACGGTGGGGGCGGCGGCGAAGTTGGTGACGCCGAACTTCCCGACGACGGCGACCGTGGCCTCGGGCGTGAACCCCGCGTCGAGGAGGAGGTTCCGGCGGCCGGCGGCCAGCGGGGCCAGGATGCCGTAGTAGAGGCCGTACGCCCAGCCGGGGTCGGCGGCGTTCCAGAAGACGTCGTCCGCGGTGACGTCGAGGCCGTAGTGCAGGTAGCAGTGGAAGGACGCCAGCGCGCGGACCGGCACCGGGACCCCCTTGGGCTTGCCGGTGGTGCCGCTGGTGAACAGCTGCAGCATCGTCCCGGCGCCGCCGACCGCGATCGAAGTCGCGAGGGGTTCGGCTTCGTCGATGAGCCGGTCGAACGCTTCCCCGGTCTCGAGGACGTCGATGCCCTGGATCGGGTCGAGTTTCGCGCGCTGGGCCGGCTCGGTGACGACCAGCTTCGCGCGGGAGGCTTCGACGCGCATCCGGATGGCGCCGGTGGCGAACGCCGTGAACAGCGGCACGTGCACCGCGCCGATCCGCCAGATCGCCAGGAGCGTCGTCACCAGTTCGGGGCGCTTGCCCATGAGGACCGGGACCCGGTCGCCGCGCCGGACGCCGCGCGCGGCGAGGACGGTGGCGAGCCGCCGGGAGCGGCAGGCCAGCTCCCCGTAGGTCAGGTCGCGGGCGGCGAGATCCGGGCCGACGAAGGTGAACGCGACGGCGTCGGCGTCGTGGCGGTCGCACAGCAGGTGGGCCACGTCCGCCTCCGCCGCGCCGTAGGCGGCCAGCCAGGCTTCGACCGCGTCGGAAGGGGAAAGCGGCACGACGACCTCCGGGTTCGTTCGGTCCATTCGGGACGGCCGGGCGATTGTCACCGCGGCACCGCCCGGGTCACACTGTGGCGGTGAGCGCGGAGACGAGCCACCCTCCGACGAGGGGGGTGGAGCCGGCGGTGACGGCCGCACTGGCCAGGCTGCGGGCCGGCACCGGGGCGAGCCTGGCGTTCGCCGGGCGGGTCACCGGGTCGGGCGTGCTGCTCGACGCGTTCGACGGCCCGGTGGTCGGTCCCCTCCGCGGCGTGCTGCTCGGCGCCGGGCACGGGGTCGGCGGCCGGGTGGTCGCCCGGCAGCGCGCGCTGTCCCTGCCGGACTACGTCGGCTCGCCGGCGATCACCCACCGCTACGACCAGGTCATCCGGGCCGAGTCGTTGCGCGCGATGGCGGCGGCCCCGGTCATCGTGGCGCGGCGGTGCGTCGCGGTGCTCTACGTCGCCCTGCGCACCAGCCAGCGGGAGATGGGCCGCCTGCTCGACGCGGTTTCCCACGAGGCCCGCGGCCTCGAACAGGATCTTGCGGTCACCGACGTGCTCCGCCGGCTGCGCGACCGGCACACGGCCGAGGACAGCGTCCGGCGGTCCCGGGTGGCCGAGGCGTACGCGGACCTGCGGGCGCTCGCCGGCGAGGTCGGTGACCCCCGGCTGCGCGCGCGGCTGCTGGAGACGGCCGGGTTGCTGGCGCACCCGGCGCCGGGTGCGGCGGCACCGCACCTGACGGGCCGGGAAGCGGACGTGCTGGCGCTGCTGTCGACCGGCCTGTCGAACCAGGGGATCGCCGAGCGGCTGGGCATCGGCCTGTACACGGTCAAGGACCACGTCAAGAACATCCTGGCGAAGCTCGGCGCCGAAGGCAGGCTGGACGCGGTGGCCCGGGCCCGGCGCCTCGGCCTCACGCCGTAGTCGGTCCGGCCGCGGCCCTATGATGCGGCCATGGTGAGGCAGGCGGCGGCGGTGGTGTTGGCCAGTGGCGCGGGTACCCGCGTCGGGGCCGGGGTCAACAAGGTCTACCTCCCGCTCGCCGGGCGCCGGGTCGTTGCGTGGTCCCTGGCCGCGTTCGCCGGGGTGCCCGGGGTCGGGCCGCTGGTGCTGGTCGTCCGGCCCCAGGACGACGACCTCGTCCGGGAGGTGCTCGAGCGCGAAGTCGACGGCGCCGCGGTCGAGGTCGTCCACGGCGGCCGGACCCGGCAGGAGTCCGAGCTGCAGGCCCTGCGGCACCTCGCCGGCCGCATCGGCCGCGGCACCGTGGACACCGTGCTGCTCCACGACGGCGCGCGTCCGCTGGTCAGCCCGGCGTTGATCGCCGCCGTGCTGCACGAGGCCCGCGAACACGGCGGGGCGATCCCGGCGCTGCCGGCCGACCACATCGCCGCGGTCGCCGGCGACGGCGAGACGCTGGTGGCGCTCCCGCCGGCGTCGATGGTCCTCGCCCAGACGCCGCAGGCGTTCCGGGCCGCGCCGCTGCTGGCGGCCTACGAGCAGGCCGCCGGCGAGCAGTTCGAGGGCACCGACACCTCGTCGGTGATGGAACGGTTCTCCTCGGTCCCGGTGCGGTGGGTCCGGGGGGAGCAGGAGAACCTCAAGGTGACCTACCCGCGCGACCTCGTGTTCGCCGAGCACGTCCTGACCGCGGCGGGCCACGGCGGCTGACGGGCGGCCGCGGTGGCCCGGCCGCTCAGCGGCCGGGGGTGCAGGCCGGGGCTCGGTGCGCACGGACCAGCCGCTGTTCCCGGCCATCCGCACGGCGGCACTGGGCGGCCTGGCCCCGGACGCGGCCGCGCACGTGATCGACCGGCTGGCCGGCCAAGGAGCCGGTGCTCACCGGCCGCGAGGTGGCGGCGGTCCGGCTCGTCGCCAGGGGCAGCGCCTGCAACTGGCGGTCCGCGGCTACGACAGGTCGCCGGCCGCCGGCACCGTCCCCGCTGCGGCGCGGTCGGCCGTTTGCCGGTGATCGAGCCGGGAACCCGAAGTGCTGGTCTCGCCGATCGAGGAAAGGTTCGAGGATGGCTGCCCAGCGTGCGCCGGAGGCCCTCGTGGTGGGGCTGTTGACCGATGACGGGTTGCCCGGGCAGCTCGGCGGGAAAATCGCGGACGGCCTGCCCGACCGTCTGGCTCGTGACCTCGGTGCGGAAACGTCCTGGCGCGTCGAGCAGGAAACGCAGGCGCTTCCGCTGGACGAGGACGGTGACATCCCGATGCTGGCCTTGGCGGAGGAGCGCCGGAAGAAGCACGGCTGGGACCTGCTGGTGCTGATCACGGATCTCCCGCGGCGGGCGGGGACGGTCCCGATCGTGTCGGACTACAACACCGACCACGGTGTGGCGATGGTGTCGTTGCCCGCGCTCGGTGCGGTGCGCCTGCGGCACCGGGCGCGCCGGCTGGTCGTTCACCTGGTCCGGCACCTGGTGGTGCAGCGCTCGGCGGAGGCGGTCGATCCGCCGCGGGGGATCCTCGACCGCCTGCGTGAGCTGGTGGCGCCGACGCGGCACATCGAGGGCCGTGGCGCCGCGGACGAGCACCTGGCCCTGGCGGGTGTGCGCGGGCGGGTGCGGCTGCTGGCGGGGATGATCCGCGACAACCGGCCGTGGCGGCTGGTGCCCAACCTCGCCGGGGCCACCGCGGCCGCGGCGGGGACCGCGGCGTACGGCATCATCACCACCTCGTTCTGGAAGCTGGCCGAGGCGTTGCCCGCGCTCCGGCTGGCCGGGATCACGGTGTTGGCGATCGTGGTCATGGCGGGCTGGCTGATGGTGCACAACCACCTCTGGGATTCGCCGTCCGGGCACCTGGACCGGCGGAAAGCGCTGTTGTACAACGCGTCGACGGCGCTGACGTTGTCGATCGGCGTCGCGTGCATGTACGTGATCCTGTTCGGGCTGGCGCTGGTGGCGTCGATCGTGCTGATCGAGGGCACCTACTTCGGGCAGACCCTCGGTCATCCGGCCGGGCCGGCGTCGTACCTGAAGCTGGTGTGGCTGGCCACCTCGGTGGGCATCGTCGCCGGGGCGCTGGGCTCCAGCGTCGAAGACGAGGAACGCGTCCGCCGGGCCGCCTACAGCCGGCGCGAGCGGGAGCGGCAGCAACGCAACCGCGAACGCGCCGAAGAAGCCGGAAACGGCTGAGCAGGTGCCGGTCGGATCTCACCGCCGAGCTGGAGGACCATCGCGCACTGTCCCTGACCCTCGGCCACTCCGCCGGCCCGGGCCCGGCATCGAAGACCGCGCCCGCCGTCGCAGAACTGCCGATCGCCGATTGCGCGTCCGAGCACCGGCCCGAACGGGAATTTCACCGAGCTCTTCCGACTCGCCGGTCCACAGGTCGAGCGGGACGCACGCCCACACCGGCGGGTGGCTGTCGCCGACGAAACGCGAGCTCGGCCCACCGGCCGGCGGCTCGGCTCACGCCACCGAGGGAACGGCTGAACGGCGCCCGGCGGCTCGGGACCGAACCGGCCGGGCACCGCGACACTCAGCGCCAGGGCGTCACCTTGTTCGCCACGACGAGCGGGGCGAGCTGGACCCAGTCGACGTTCGGCGCCCACGCGGCCGGGTTGCCGAACGTGAGTGCGCCGCCCTTCGTCGTCAGGTCGATCGGTGACGTCTCCGCCCAGAAGCCGTCCCAGGTGTAGTTGTGGCGGTATGGCGCCGGTGTCACCGTGCCGCCCGCTTCCGACGCGATCATCGTGCGGGTGATCGTGTCCGTGTTGTACGGGTGCCCGGTGTTTTTCTCCGCCTGCGCGTAGGCGACCGTGAGGGCGTACTGACCCGGACCGCCGGTGCGCGGGATCGTCAGCGTGCCGCCGTTGCCCACGTACCCGACGTAGGCACCGCCGGAGGCCCAGGGGCCCGTCGCCGTCGCCGCGGCGCCCGCGAGCTGCCCGGATTCGGCCTCGACGCGGACCGCGCGGCTGTCGGCCGCGGTGTCGCGCACCTGTGTCAGCGTGCCCGCCACCAGCGGTGTGCGGCCCTCGTTGGACAGCACCACCTCGGTGACGCCCGCCTTGAGGAACACCGTCGAGCTGCCCGACCAGACGCCGGCGCCGGTCGCGGTCAGGTCGCCGCCCGCCACGCGGCGGCCGGACAGCGTCAGCCCCAGCGTGCTGCGGCCGGCGCCCGCCCACGACGTCGACAGGCGGTAGTAGCCGTCCTCGGCGGCCGACACGAACGTGGTGACCCGCTGCCCCGGCGCCAGGGCAACCGCGCCCGGCGCGAGCACCTGCAGCGCGCCCGTCCCGTGGTCGACCGAACCGCCGGACCGGCGGCCGTCGGCGAGCGGGTACTCCGCCCGCTCCGGGCCGGTGACCTCGGTGAGGTCGAAGCGGTCCAGCGTGACGTCGGACGAGCCGCCGAGGAACCCGCTCGGATCGGTGGTGCGCACGGAAACGCGGTGCTTGCCCGCGGTCAGCGTGAGCGGCGTGTCCAGCCGGCCGCGGTAGGTCCAGTTCAGCGTGGCCGGCAAGGTCAACGTCCGGACGAACGCGTCGTCGACGTACAACGCCAGCCTGCCGACGAAGGCGTTGGTGCCGTAGAAGACACCCAGCCGGTACGAGCCGGCCCGCGGGACGTCGACGTCCACGGTGTCGCGGGAAGCCGGGGTGTTCATGGACCCGACGTCCTTGCGGCCCGACGTCATGTACCGCATGGCCATGTCCCACGAACCGGATCCGTCGTCCTGGACGTAGACCTGGGCGCTCTCCACGGTGCCCGACTCGGCCTCGTAGCTCGCCTGCCACGGCGCGGTCGCCACCGGCGGCGCGCCGAGCCCGGCCGGGGTGACGAGCACCTGGTACGCGGCCAGCGGGTCGCCACCCGGCACCGAGACCGTCGCCTTGCCGTCCTGCACGCGCAGGCGCGCGGCCGCCACGACCGGCGGCTGCTGGGCGTCGCCCTCGTACCCCGACCAGCTCGTCTTCGCGACCCGTACGTCCACCCGGTCGCCGAAGACCTTGCGGTCCAGGCCGGTCAGCGCGACGTTCACCGCGTCCGCCGTGCCGCCGAGCAGCACGGTCGCCTTGGCGTCCGTCCGGTCGACGGTGGCCAGGCCCTGCAGCGAGTCGCGGGTGTCCGGCCGCGGCGGTGTCACGCGCACGGTGTCACCCGCGAGGTCGGCGTACCACTTGGCCAGCCACCAGCCGCCGTTGGCGCGGCCGGTGCGCACGGCGTTGTCGCTGAGGTTGCCCGCCAGCGACCAGTACGCCAGCTGACCGTCCACTTTGGTGTCTTCGAGCATGGTGATCCACTGGATCATCTGGCCGGGCACCGAGGTGTCACGCCGGTTCGAGTACTCGTTGATGGTGATCGGCCGCGGCGAAATCCCCAGCGAGCGCTCGATGGCCCGGTAGTCCGCGTAGTGGCCGCGGTAGGAGGCCAGCGAGTCCGGGCCGAGCTCGTGCCACGTCGTGATGTCGGGCAGCACGTCGTTGGCCTTGGCGTAGGTGAGGAACTCGCGCAGGTGGTCGGCCCGGTACTGGGTCTCGCCGATCCCGGTGATCCGGGCGTGCGGCAGGACCGACTTCACCGTGCGGTAGACCTTCGTCCAGTCGGCGAAGAACTTCTCCTTCTTGGTGGCCCAGTCGGAGTACCAGATCCCGTCCGGCTCGTTGAAGATCGTCCACACGAACCGGTCGCGGTCGGGCCGCTGCGCCACCTTGTCCAGCTGGGGCTTCAGGCGCGCAATGTAGTCGTCGATGCCGAGGTCCTGGTACGGCCAGCGGCTGTAGGTGTCCTGGGCGTAGATGTGCACGTCGGTGCCGCCGGCGGCGAAGAAGCCGTCGGCGACCTTCAGCGCGTCGCCGTTGGGGTGCTGCTCGCCGTCGGGCGCCTTCTGGGAGATGGTGCGCGGGCGCATCCCGGCGATCAGGTCCTGCGACGGCATCCCGGGGTCGCCGAGGCCGTAGAGGATGCCGGTCGCGCCGCCGTGGAACGCACCCGTCGGCGAGCCGAGGTCGACGCGCAGCGTCTGGACGGCCGCGGCCTGGGAAGCCGCGGGGGACAGCGTGGTGAAGGCGAGCACGGCGACGGCCGCACCCACCAGGAATCGTTGTCGCATCAGCACTCCGCTTCGCTGGGGAGGGGTTTCACTTGACGGCGCCGCTGGTGATGCCCGCGATGATCTTGCGCTGGGCCACGGCGAGGACGACGACCAGCGGCAGGCTCATCAGCACCACGTAGGCGAAGATGAGGTGCCAGTTGTTGAGGTAGAGCCCCGCGCTGGCGACGCGGAACAGGTTGAGCGGCAGGGTGTCCAGCCGCCCGCCGACGACGAAGAACGCGTAGAAGACGTCGTTCCACACGTAGAGGCAGATGAGGATGGTGGCGGTGGCCAGCGCCGGCCGCAGCAGCGGCAGCACGATCCGCCGGAACACGGTGAGCGGACCGGCCCCGTCGATCTGGGCGGCCTCTTCCAGCGACGCCGGGATGGTGCGGACGAAGCCGGTCACGAAGAAGATGACCGTGGACAGGTAGATGCCCATGTACACGCCGATCATGCCGACGGCGCTGCCCGCGAGGCCGAGCTGGCGGAGCAGCAGCACCACGGTGACGACCGCCGGCGGCAGCACGATGCCGCTGATGCCCAGCGCGTACAGGGCCGCGTTGAGCCGGGTCGTCCGGCGGGCCAGCACCCAGGCGGCCATGGACCCGAAGACGAGGACGCCGGCGACGGTGGGCACGACGATCAGCAGGCTGCCGAAGAACGCCGCCGGCACCTCGCCCTGGACCCAGACCTCCCGCAGGTTCGCGAACAGCTGCCAGTGGCCCGGCAGCGAGAGGTCGGGATCGAGCGCTTCGCCCTGGGACTTCCCGGCGGTCACCACGACGAGCCAGAGCGGGATCCCGATGAGCCCGAGCACGAGCGCGGTGGTGACCACCGGCTGCAGCCTGCTCCAGATCCGCGAGTCGCTGACGGTCTTCACAGGATCTCCTCCCGCTTGCGCAGGGCGCGGATGACCGGGAAGGCCAGGAACGCGACGAGCAGGAACAGCACCAGGCTCATCGCGGTGGCCTGGGCGAACAGGCCCTGCCCGAAGGTGCGGTAGATGAAGATGTTGAGGATCTCCGTGGTCCGGGCCGGACCACCGCCGGTGGTGGCCTGGACGACGTCGAAGCCGTTCATCGACCCGAGCAGCGCGGTGGCGACGTTGAACGTCACCGCCGGCGCCAGCAGCGGCGACTTGACGACCCAGAACGTGCGCCAGCGCGAGGCGCCGTCGATCCGGGCGGCTTCGAGGATGTCCTCCGGGACGGTCTTGAGCCCGGCCAGGTAGATGAGCATCGACAGGCCCATCCACTTCCACGCGTGGATCAGCGCGACCACGACGATCGACCAGGTCGTGTCGCCGAGCCAGGCGTAGTCGAACGTCCGCCCGAGCACCGCGCCGATCAGCTCGTTGACGCTGCCGTGCGGTTTCAGCAGGGCCTGGAAGATGTAGCCGACGGCGAGCGCCGACATCAGCACCGGCACGAGGAAGCAGATGCGCGCGATGCGGTTGAGCCGGTTGTCGCGTTCGAGTAGGACGGCCAGGGCGAACCCGAAGAGGTTCTGGAAGATCGCGACCAGCACCGCGTAGACGAGCGTGATCCGCACCGCCCGCAGCAGCGTGCCGTCCGAGGCCAGCTCGGTGAAGTTGTCGAGACCGACCGGCTTGATCGAGCTCTTGAACCCGGACCAGTCGGTGAACGCGTAGACGAAGTTGAACAGCGTGGGCAGGAAGAAGAAGACGAGCAGGATGGCGAACGCGGGCGCCAGGAACCACATCGGGTGCGTCTTCTTGCCGTGGCTGCTCGTGGGGCGGCCGCCCGGCCGGGGAGCGGGCCGGGTGACCGGCCGCTCCACGGTGAGCGTGCGTGCTGCCGTGGTCATCAGAAGCCCGGGGCGCCGGCCGCCTTGGCCAGCTGGGCGAACTGATCCTGGGTGGCCTTGGCCACCTGGTCCGGTGTCATCGTGCCGGCGATCATGTCCGCGAGGTTGATGTAGAGGTCCGGGTTGGCGACGGCCAGCGCCTGCATGGAACCGACCGCGGTGGGCAGGGACTTGTGCACGTCGAGCAGGGCCTGCGGCACGCCCGGCGGGTTGGCGACCGACGGCTCGAGCGAGATGGTCTTGCGGTCGGCGACGAACCCGGCGTAGCCCGGGCCCATCCAGTAGGCCAGCAGCTGCCGGGCCGCGGCCTCGCGCTTGGCGTCACCGGTGCGGAAGGCGACCAGGGCGTTCGTCTGGTCCGGGATGAAGGTGCCGACCTGACCCGACGGCGCGATCGGGAAGAAGCCGATCTTCTTGTCCAGCGTCTCGGTGTCGGCCTTGGCCTGCAGCTGGCTGAAGAACGAGTTGACCTGCACGGCCATCGCGGCCTTGCCGTCGAGCAGCGCGGCGCCCTGGTCCTCCAGCTTGGCCGTCTTGATGTCGGCGTTGAACAGGCCTTCGTTGATCAGCGCCTGGTACTTCTTGATCGTGTCGAGCACGACCGGGCTGCTGAAGGTCTCCTGCTTGCTGTTGATCTTGTCCCAGAGGCCGTTCTTCGCGGCGTCGGCGAGCTGGACCTGCACCCACCACTGGGTGGCCCACCGGTCGCCGCCCATCTCGAAGAACGGCGTCACGCCCTTGGCCTTGAGCGCGCGGGCCGCGGTGACCATGGCGTCGAAGGTCTTCGGCGTTTCGGTGATGCCGTTGGCCGCGAAGACTTCCTTGTTGTAGTAGACGCCTTCGACGGCGGGGCTGGTGATCAGCGCGGCGTAGCGCCTGCCGTCGAGCAAGCCGGTGATGTCCTTCAGCTCGGGCGCCAGCTGGGGCAGCCACGGCGCGTCGTCCAGCGGCTGGAGGTTGGTCTTCGCGTTGATGGCGGTCAGCATCGACGAGGTGGGCTGCCAGAAGGCGAGGTCCGGCTTGTCGCCGGTGGCCACCTTGGTCTGGATGCTCTGCTCGTACGGGTCGGGGATCGTCACGACCTCGACGGACGCGCCGGTCGCCTGCTCGAAGGACGCGATCACCTGCTTGGGCACGGTGTTGCTGTTCTGCGCCGCCCACAGGGTCAGCTTGACGCCGTCGAGCTTCGCGGCCGGGTCGGCCCAGGTGGCGGGCGCGGCGTCGGCGGGGCCGTTCGCGGCCGGGTCGCTGCAGGCGGCGAGGCCGAGGGTGAGCGCAGCGGCGGCGACGACGCTGATCCAGTTCTTCATCGGGGGATTCCTTCGTGGGAGGGGTGGTCTAGCCGGCGACGATGCGGAAGAGCCGCGCGGACGCGGTCGGGTGCGGGGTGGGGGTCAGGGTCAGGGAGCCGGTTTCGGTGTCCCAGCGGACGGTCCAGGCGGGCAGGTCACGCGGGTAGCGCGCTTCGATGTGGACGTTCTGGTCGCGCAGGTGCGGCAGGGACAACGTCACCGGCCCGGCGTCGGCCCCGCGCCGCCACACGGCGAGGTGGGTGACGTCGCCGGCGCGCAGGGCCAGGCTGAGCCAGGGATCGCGCCAGCCGGGCAGGCCCAGCGGCCACAGGGGAACCGAGGTCGTCAGCCCCCGGCGGATTTCGCGGAACACCTCCACCGCCTCGCGGACGGAGGCCCGCTGCTCCGCGGACATGAGGTCGAGCCGGCCGGACAGGTACAGCCGGCCGAGCAGCCCGGTGCACACGGTGTAGGCGAAGTCCTCGGCCGGCATGTCCGGCTGCGGGTAGGCCCAGCTGGCCGACTGCTCGGGCAGGACCGAAAGCGGGGCGGACACGGCGATCGGCGGGTAGCGCAGGTAGTCCTGCTGGTCGCTGGTGGACTGCAGCTGCAGCCGCGACAGCATCGCGTAGTCCATCCGCATGGCGCCCGACGCGCAGTTCTCCAGGATCAGCTCGGGGTGCCGGTCCAGGACGCCGTCCAGCCAGGCCAGGTGCGCCCGGTTGTGGCCGAGCAGCCCGGCACCGACGCTGTCGGCGGCCAGGTCGGTGCCCGCGCCGGGGTCGACGTTGTAGTCGAGCTTGAAGTAGCCGACCCCGAGGTCTTCGACCAGCCGGTCGACCACGCCGTCGAGGTGCGCGACGGCGGCCGGGTGGCGCAGGTCCAGCACGTACCGGTCGTGCTCGACCAGCCGGACGCCGCCGCGTTGCAGGAAGGCCGCGTCCGGGAGCTTCCCGGCCATCGGGCTGCGCACGCCGATCACTTCCGGCTCCAGCCACAGGCCGGGCACCATGCCACGACGGCGGATCCGGGTGAGGACTTCCTCGATCCCTTGCGGGAAGCGGGTTTCCGACGGCTGCCACTCGCCGACGCTGTCCCACCAGCTCGTGCCGTTGTCGTACCAGCCGGCGTCGATGCAGAACACCTCCGCGCCGGCCGCCGCGGCGGCGTCGACCAGCGGCAGCAGCTTCGCCGTGGTGGGGTCGCCCATCAGCGTGTTCATGTAGTCGTTGAAGACGACCGGCAGGGCGAACCGGTCCGGGTGCGGGCGGACGAGGGCCCGCCGGTGTGCGGTGAGGGCGGCGACCGCACCGTCGAAGTCGTCCCCGGACACGGCCACGGACACCGGAACGGTGGTGAAGGACTCGCCGGGCCGCAGGTTCCGGTGCCACTGGTGGTCGATGTCGGTGGGCCCGAGCAGGGCGAGGTACGCGCCGTCGCGGCGTTCGCCCACTTCCCAGCGCCAGGCGCCGTTGTGCTCGACCTGCCACAGCCAGGCCTGCCCGGTCCGGCGGTCGACGAGGCCACCGGTCGGCAGGTGCGTGCCGGTCGACCAGGTGCCGGTGCTGACGGCGGCGAACCGGCCGCGGCCGTCCTGGCCGTGCAGCGCGAGGTCGAGGTCGGGCAGGACGTCGTCCCGCAGCGGGTGGCGGGTCCACCGGCCCTCGCCGAGCCACTCGCTGTCGGCCCGGAGCAGGTCGGCGTCTTCGATGCGCGAGCCGGCGAAGGCGGCGGCGAAGGACGTGACGCCCTGGAGCAGGACGGGTGCCGGGCCGTGGTTGGTGACGGTGGTCGTGACCTGGCAGGCGGCGACGCCGTCGGCCGACCGGAACGACGTCCGCGCGGCCAGCCCGGTCCGGTCGTCGCGCTGATCGACGTGCAGCTCGTGCCAGGTCCCGTCCCGGCCGCGGGTGGAGCCGGTGTAGACCAGCCGCCGTCCGACGGCGGTCTCGGAGAACCGGTGCGAAGCCCGCGCCCGCCCTTCGCCGGCGATCAGCAGTTCCACCAGCGGCTGGCCGGCCCGGGGCCGGTCGTGGGCCGCGCGGCCGTCGGTGAGGCTGCGGACCGCGACCGGGCCGCCGGGGGACACGTCCACGACGAGCTCCAGCGCCGGGTGGCCCCAGACCACGGTCGTGGCGGACTCGGTCGAGATCACCGTTGCTCCCTCTCGTGCGATGGACATTTCTGCTGCTCACGGCTTATGTGACCGGTCACAATCGCAGGCCAGCAGTGTGACTGGTCGGCGGGGTGGCTGAAAAGCCCGCGTTACCTTGTTGTTACGAACACTCCGGGGGTGGTCAGCGCGGGGCCGCGGTCGATTCGCGGATCACCAGTGACGGCGCGGCGAGCTCGACCGCCGGCTGCGCGACCCCGGTGAGCTCCGCCGCCAGTGCGGCCAGGCACGCGTGCCCGAGCGCCACGAAGTCCATCCGGACGGTCGTCAGCGCCGGTGTCCAGTACGCCGCGCCCGGCACGTCGTCGAACCCGACGATGCTCACGTCGCCGGGCACGTCCCGGCCGGCTTCGTGCAGGGCCCGGCGGACGGCCATCGCGGTGTCGTCGTTGCCGCAGAGGATCGCCGTCACGGCCGGATCGACCGCGAGGACCTGGCCGGCCAGGTAGGCCGACCGCACGTCCCACCCCGCGGACAGGACCTCCGGGACCGGCACGCGCGCCGCTTCGAGCGCGCCGCGCCAGCCCGTCTGGCGGGCGCTCGTGCCGGTCTCCGACGGGATGGCCACGTGGTGCACCGTGCGGTGTCCGAGGTCCAGCAGGTGCTTCGTCGCGTCGGCGGCGGCCTGCCGCTCGTCGAGGAAGATCATCGGCCGGGTGACGTCGCCGAGGCCGCCCGCCTCCGTCGCGGCTACCACCGGGACGTCCGGGGGCAGGGCCCGCAGCACTCCGGCGCCGGCCGCGTCGAAGGCGACCACCACGATGCCGCCCGCGTTCGGGTCGGTCACGTACTCGACGGCGTGCCGCACGTCGTCGGGCCGGTCGGACTCGACCACCCGGACCCCGACCGCGATGCCCCGCGGGCGCGCGGCTTCCTCGATCCCGCGCAGGGTGGAGGCATAGCCGTACAGGGTCGTGTCGGCGATCACGACGGTCACCGCGTTCGCCCGCCCCGAGCCGAGCGCCCTGGCCGCCCGGTTGGGCCGGTAGCCGAGCCGGTCGATGACGTCGAGGACGTGCTGCCGGGTGCCGGCGTTGACGTTGGGCGACTCGTTCAGCACCCGTGACACGGTCTGGTAGGAGACCCCCGCGGCGGCCGCGACGTCACGGATGCTGAGCGAGGCGGAGGAACGTCGGGTCACGGTGCCATCGTTGTCGGTGCGGAACCCGGCGTCAAAGCGCCCGGCTCCGCCTCAGGCGGCCGGGACGCGGCCGCGGCCGGTCCAGGTCGTGCCGCGGCGCTCGTACTCGAACAGTTCCTCGACGGCGTGCGCGATCCGCGGCCCGAAGTCGCGTTCGAGCAGGTACAGGCCGAGGTCGAGGCCGGAGGTGACGCCGCCGGCCGTGACGAGGTCGCCGTCGTCGACGACGCGGGCGCGCACCGCCGTGACGCCGGTGGCTGCGAGCGCGCCGATCCCGAGGACGTGCGTGGTGGCCGTGCGGCCCGCCAGCAGCCCGGCCATGGCCAGTGCCAGCGAGCCGCCGCACACCGCCGCGACCGTGACGGCGGGTTCGGCCAGGCACCGGCGCAGCAGCGGCACCGCGGCGCTCGCGGCGAACCGGCCGAGCAGCACCGGGACGGCGTCGGCCGGGCCGGACGCGCCGGGCACCACGACGTACCCGGGTGCCCCGGGATCCCAGGCGGCCGTGGCCGGGAGGGTGATGCCGGGCGTGCCGGAGACGACGTCCCGGGCGCCCTCGGCGGAGACGAACACGAGGTCGAGTTCGCCGCCGAGGAACTCGCGTCCGGCGGACAGGACCTCGTACGGCGCGACGACGTCGAGCGGGTCGAAGCCGTCGAAGAGCACGAACTGGGCCAGCGGGTGGGACATCGGGGTTCCTTTCGCCTGCGGTGATCCCGTCCATGCTGGGCACCGGCCGGCGCGGGAACCAGCGGCGATCACGCCACAGGGCGCCTGGATCCCGCCACGCCCTCCACTGTGGACGGTGCGTCCCGGAACGCCGAAACCACGCACTCGGCCGCGTTGTCCGCGTGCCCCGCGGCGACGACGACACTCCCGTCGATCGTGATCGCCGGGTCGAGCGGGACCGCCCGGACCCGGGTCGAGCGGATTTCGGCGACCTGGTCGGCGGGCAGCACCGTCCAGCTCCGCGGGTCCGAGCCGACCTCGACGATCGTGTCCTGCAGGGTGCCCGCCGGCCGGCCCGCCGCCGGGCACGACGCGCTTTCTCGCAGGGCCAGTACCACCGCGTCGTGCAGCCGGGGGTCGTGCTCGCGGGCGGGGACGCGCAGCGTGTCGCCGGCCAGCTCGGCCAGGCCGACGGCCGGGCGGTCCGCGGCCGGGTGCCGGCGGGACACCACCGCGAACAGGCGCTCGGTCCAGGCCGGCCGCACGGTGAGGCCGGGCGCGGACCGCACGCCACGGGCGAGTGCGACGTCGAGCTCGCCCTGCCGGAGCGCGTTGAGCCGGGCCTCGACCGGCAGGTCGACCAGCACCACGGCGAAGTCCGGGGCCCGCTCGCGGAGGGCGTCGATCCCGCGTTCCAGGCGGGCGGTCAGGCCGGCGGCGGTGCCGAGCCGCACGGTCGTCATGACCTGCTTCGCCGCGAGCTGCACCTGGTCGGCCGCGGCGAGCGTGGCGCGGGCGGCGTCGAGCACCCGCTCCCCGGCCGCGGTGAGCCGGACCCGCCGGGGCGACCGGTCGAACAGCCGGACCCCGAGTTCCCGTTCGAGCCGGGCGATCTGCTGGCTGACGGCGGGCTGGGCGATGTGCAGCCGCTCGGCGGCCCGGCCGAAGTGCAGCTCGTCGGCGACGGCGACGAAGTACCGCAGTGCCCTCAACTCCATGCCCTCAACTCCATGGCCCCGATGATAAGGCGGGCTTATCGCAGCACGTGGCGGCTGCGTCTGGTTCGCGACGCGGTCCGGTGCTGAAGTCGTGATCATGACCATCGAACTGGGACTGCTCGGCGCCTACCTGCCCGCGGCCGAGGCGACGGCGGCGGACGCCGTCGCGCTGGAGGAGGCCGGGTACGGCGCGGTCTGGCTGGCCGCGTCGCCGTCGGCCGACCTCCGCACGGCCGAGCGGCTGCTCGACGCCACCGGCCGGATCGTCGTCGGCACCAGCGTGCTCAACGTGTGGCAGGCGGACGCGCAGACCGCGGCGGCGTCCTACCACCGGATCACGGCGAACCACCCCGACCGGCTCTTCCTCGGCATCGGCGCCGGGCACCGCGAAACCGACGCCGGCTACGCGTCCCCGGTGGCGAAGGTCGCGAGCTACCTCGACACGCTGGCGGCGGCCGGCGTCCCCGCCGACCGCGTGCTGCTGGCCGCACTCGGGCCCCGGATGCTCCGCCTGGCGGCCGACCGCGCCGCGGGCACGCTGACGCTCCAAGTGACACCGGAGCACACACGACGCGCCCGGGCGGCCCTCGGCCCGGGCAAGCTGGTGCTACCCGGCCACGGCGTGCTGCTGGACACCGACGCCGACCGGGCCCGCGAGACCGGACGGGCCGCGGTGCGTCCGATGCTGGGGATCGCGAACTACGCGGCCAACCTCCGCCGCATCGGCTATACCGACGAGGACCTCACGGACCCGATCAGCAACCGGCTGATCGACGCACTGGTGCTGCACGGCACGGCGACGGCGGTGGCTGAGGGGATTCGCGCGGAGCTGGCGGCCGGGGCGGATCACGTCGGGGTGCACGCCGTCGGCGAGGACCCGATCGGTGTGCTGCGTGCGGTCGGCTCGGCTGTGCGGGGGTTGCCGGGGTAACCGGGTCAGCGTTCCCGGCCGGGCGCGATCGGCGTGCCGCGCACCCCGCCCCGGCCGGGCCGGCGTGGGCCGCCGTCAGCGGCCCCGGCCGGTCGCGCGGTGCCGGTACAGCAGCCACACGAAGTACGGCGCTCCGATGACCGCCGTCATCAGGCCGGCCGGGAGCTGGGCGGGGGCGATGAGCGTGCGGCCCGCGGTGTCGGCCGCCCCGACCAGGATCGCGCCCAGCAGGGCGGCCGCCGGGAGGAGGCGGGCGTGGCGGCTGCCCACGATCGCGCGGGCCGCGTGCGGGGCGACCAGGCCGACGAACGTCAGCACGCCGATGCCCGCGACCGCCGCGCCGGTCAGCAGGACCGCGCACGAGAGCAGCAGCAACCGCGAGCGGGCGACGGGCACGCCCAGCACGCGCGGTGTCTCGTCGTCCAGGGCCAGCAGGTCGAGCTCGCGGCGCATGCGGACCAGCACCGGCACCACCAGCAGCAGGGCCAGCGCCATCGGCACGAGGTGGGTGAACGTCCGGCCGTAGGTCGAGCCGCCCAGCCAGGTCAGCGCCTTGGTCTCGTTCCACGGGTCGGACAGCGTGATCAGCAGCGTCACCAGCGCCTGCGCCGCCGCGTGCACGCCGAAGCCGATCAGCACCAGGCGTTCGCTGGTGAAGCCGCCCCGGGCCGCCACCGTGAAGACCAGCGCCATCGCCAGGGCCGCGCCCAGGCCCGCGGAGCCGGTCAGGGTCCAGAACCCGACCCCGGACACCAGCGTGATCACGGTGACCGCGCCGAGGCCCGCCCCGCCGACCACGCCGATCATCCCCGGCTCGGCCAGCGGGTTGCGGGCGACCGCCTGGGTGAGCGCGCCGCCCAGCGCGAGTGCCGCCCCCGCCAGCAGCGCGGCCACCACGCGGGGCACGCGGGTGTCCAGCACGCCGGTGACGATCGGGCCCGCCTGCCCGGTGACCCAGTTGACGACGTCGCCCAGCAGCAGTTTCGCGTCGCCGAGCAGGACCGCGCCCACGGCGACGGCGACCACCGCGAGCGCCAGCACGCCCAGCACCACGCGGTACCGCAGCGCGCTCACCCCGCTGCGCGCGCCGGCGGCGGGAGGTTCCGCGGTCGCCGAGGTGATCCGGGCGGTGCGCGCCAGCACCACGAGGAAGAGCGCGCCGAGGATCGTCGTGACGACGCCGGTCGGCACCTCCAGGGCGCGCTGCGGGCTGATGATCGTGCGGAGCAGCACGTCGGCACCCAGCAGCAGCGCCGCGCCCAGCGCCGCGGAGAACGGGATCAGCGCGGTGTGCCGGTGCAGGCCAGGGACGACGGCGGCGAGCAGCCGCGCCAGTGCCGGCGCGGCGAGGCCGACGAACCCGATCGGGCCGGCCAGTGTCACCGCCGCCGCGGCCAGCAGCACGGCCAGCGCGATCGCGGCGAAGCGGACCCGGCCGACGTGGACACCCAGCGTCCGGGCGTGGTCCTCGCCGACGTGGATCAGGTCGAGCCGCCGGGCCATGCCGAGCAGCGCGGCCAGCGCCAGGCCGACGAGGGGACCGAGCGTGCGGACGCCGCCGAGCCCGTTCTGCTCCAGCGAGCCCTCGCCCCAGGCGAACAGGCCGCGGGTCTCCTGGGCGTACAGCAGCAGGAGCACCTGGGTCACCGAGACCAGGGCCAGGGCGATCGCCGTGCCCGCCAGCACCAGCCGCACGATCCCGGTGCCGCCGGTGCCGGCCAGCGCGAGCACGAACACGGCCGCGGCCAGCCCGCCCGCGAACGCGACCCCGGTGGCGCCGAGCAGGGGCAGCGAGACGCCGAACGCCGCGACGGCGACGACCGCCAGGTGCGCACCGGCGTTGACGGCCAGGGTGTCCGGCGACGCGAGGATGTTGCGGGACACCGACTGCAGCACGGCGCCGGCCACGCCGAGCGCGGCCCCGACGACCAGGGCGGCGAGCAGGCGCGGCAGCCGCGACTCGACGACGATCGCGGTGGTGTCCCCGGTCCCGCCGCCGAACACCAGCCGGAGCACGTCGAGCGCGTCCAGGTTCGCCGTGCCCTGCGTCAGGTGCACGGCCGAACCCAGCAGGAGCAGGGCGGCGAGCCCGGTGCCCAGGAGCGCGAGCCGCCCGGGTCGCCGGACGGCGGCCACGGGCGGCTCGGTCAGGGTGACCACGGCTATTTCTTGAGCGCGGCGACGGCCGCGTCGACGAACTGCGCCATGGACGTCGGCCCGCCGAACATCCACAGGGAGTCCGGGAAGCGGTGCACCTTGCCGCTCTTGACGAACGGGAGGTTCTGCCAGATCGCGTTGCCCGCCAGCTGCTGCTGGTACGGGTCGCCGTCGGCGGCGTTGGCGATGTACCAGAACCGCACGTCGGGCAGCTTGGTCAGGCCCTCGACGTCGGCCTGCGCGAGGCCGTAGACCGCGTCGCCGTCCATCGGCCAGGCGGTCTCCAGGCCGAGCTTGGCGAACACCGCGGAGACCAGCGCGCCCTTGGTGTACGGCCGGATGCTGACCGCGCCGGAGGTGACGTAGGCGTCCGAGAACGCCACCTTCTGCCCCAGGGCGCCCAGCTTCTCGACCTCGGCCTTGCCCGCGGTGAGCTTCTGCTCGAACTCCGCCTTCAGCTGGGTGGCCTTGGCCTCGGTGCCGGTGGCCTTCGCGATCGTGTCCAGGTTGGCGTACATCCCGGCGATCGGGTCCTTGGCGTTGCCGCCGTTGATGACGATCACCGGGACCTTCGCCTCGATCTGCTCCAGCGCGCCTTCGGTCACGCTGTCGGTGACGACGACGAGGTCCAGCCCCAGCGAGCCCAGCGTGTCGAGGCTCGGCTCCCCGCGGGTGCCGATGTCCTTGGGGGTGCCGTCCAGCTTTTCGGCGCTGACCCACTGGCCGTAGCCCTTGATGTCGGACACGCCGACCGGCATGACCCCCAGCGAAACCAGGTGCTCCACGGCGTTCCACTCGGTCGCCGCGACGCGCTTGGCCGGGCCGGGCAGCTTGACCTCTTTGCCGCGCGAGTCGACGACCGTGACCGGGCCGGTGCCGGCGGTGGCGGCGGCGTTGGGCGTGGGCTCCTCGGTGGTGCCGCAGGCGGCCACGAAGAACGTGGCGGCCGCGGTCAGGCCGAGAAGCGTTCGGGTGATGCGCATGGTTCTCCTGTTTCGATGGGTCAGGCCGAGGTGGCGCGGGCGTCGTTGAAGCGGCCGACCGCGCGGGTGTGGATCCGCCCGTCGGCGGGATCGCGCACGACGTCGACGCGGATGCCGTAGGCCCGGGTGAGGTTGTCGGCCGTCAGCACGTCGGCGGGCTCGCCTTCGGCGGTGACGCGGCCGCCCTCGAGCAGCACCACCCGGTCGGCGACCGCCGCGGCCTGGTCGAGGTCGTGCAGGACCACGCCGACCCCGACGCCGTGGGAGTCGGCGAGGTCGCGGACGACGTCGAGGATCTCCACCTGGTAGCGCAGGTCGAGGAAGGTCGTGGGTTCGTCGAGCAGCAGCAGCGCGGTGTCCTGGGCCAGGCAGGCGGCGAGCCACACGCGCTGCGCCTGCCCGCCGGAGAGGGCCTGCACCGGCCGGTCGGCGAGGCCGGCCAGGCCGGTCAGCGCCAGCGCCCGTTCGACGGCGGCGGGCCCGCCGGGATCGCGGCCGCCCCAGCGGGACCGGTGCGGGTGCCTGCCGAACTCGACGAGCTCCCGCACGCACACACCACCCGGCGCGGTTCGCTGCTGCGACAGCAGGGTGATCCGCTTGGCGATGTCCTTTCCGGACAGTGCACGCAGGTCGGCGCCGTCGGCGAAGGCCACCGAGCCGGCGGCGGGCGGGTGCAGCCGCGCGAGCGCCCGCAGCAGCGTCGACTTCCCGCTGCCGTTCGGGCCGATCAACGCGGTGACGGTGCCGGCATGCAGCGACAGCGACGCGGCACGCACCACGACGTCGCTGCCGTAGGCGACATCGATCTCGTGCGCGTGGACACCGGCGCCGTCGGGGCGGGGGACAAGGGACACGGGAGGACAATAAGGGCAGGCTTGCCTAAGTCATCCGGTTTGTGGCGACCGGCACACCGGCTCAGCCGTCATGAAAGAGTCGTTCATGACGCCGGACGTCATGAACGACTCTTTCATGACATCCGGTCGGCCACCCGCGACGGCGAACTGCCCCCGAGGGCGGCTTCGCGGTACTCCCGGGGCGAGACGCCGAACTCGGCGCGGAACAGCTTGCTGAAGTGGCTCGCCTCGGCGATGCCCCACTCGGCGGCGAGGCTGGCCACCGAACGCCGGGCCTGGCCGGGGTCGGCCAGCTGGCCGCGGATGCGGTCGAGGCGCCGGCGCCGGATGTAGCCGCCCACCGTGTCTCCCGCGTCGTGGAACAGCTTGTGCAGGTAGCGCACCGAAATGTGGTGGGCCGCGGCGATCGCGCCGGGGCCGAGGTCGTCGCCGAGGTGGGCCTCGACGTAGTCCAGGACCCGGGCGAACAGGCCGTCGGAGTTCGCCTCCGCGCGCGGTGCGCTCCGGAGCACCGTGCGCAGGAGACAGACGACGTGCTCGCCCAGCTCCCGGCCGGTCGCCGGGTCGAGGTGGGCCGCCTGGTCGGCGAACTCGGCGAGGGTGGCGGCGAAGATCCGGGCCGCCGGGGCCTGGGCGACCTGCCCGTTGGCGATGACCTGGCGGACGACCGCCTGGGCCAGCGACAGCGGCGACCCTTCGAAGTCGACCACGAAGTAGCGGTACGGCCCGCGGATGCCGAGCCGGAACGGCCGGTCGCCGGTGTAGAGCAGGAACCCGCCGGGGCCGGCGCTCGTTTCGCGGCCATTCTGCTCCAGCCGCGCGTCGCCGTCGAGGAGGACGCCCGCCACCAGCCTGTTCTCGCCGCCCGGGCGCCACGGGCGCACCAGGACGTCCTGGTCGCCGGTGATCTCGCAGGCGCTGAGCGGGCCGAAGCGGTACGGCCGAAGTTCCGCTTCGTAAGCCGTACCCGGTGAATTGACCACCACGGCGTCGCCCGCGCGGCCGCGCCGCGGTGCCGCGGTGTTCAGGTAGCCGTAGACGAGCGACCCGTCGTCCGTGGGTTCCGTCGGCACGGCGCCTCCTTCGGCCGCGGTGAGAGTGCACTCGCTGACCAATGCTGTGCGCGCACGCACCACTTCCAGCACCGCGATCCGCGGATGCTACCCCGAACCGAGTCGAGGAGGTGGCGCGTGGACGTGCTCCTGGCGATCCTGAGCCAGTTCGGGCTCTACGGCCTGCTCACCCTGGGGATCGCGATCGTCTTCGCCGCCATGCGGGTGGTGAACCTGGCGCACTGCGACTTCGCCATGATCGGCGCCTACGCGGCGGCCACCCTGACCGGGTTCGCCTTCTCCTGGCGGGTGGTGCTCGTCCTCGCCGCGACCGTCCCGCTGCTCGTGCTGGTCGAACGCGCGCTGCTGCGGCGCTCGCTCGCCGACGGCCTCGGCGCGATGCTCGTGACCTGGGGCGTGGGCATGGCATTGCGCCAGCTCGCGGAGGTGGCGTTCGGGGCCACGCCCCGCTCGGTCGCCGCGCCGGTGACCGGCTCGGTGGCCGTGCTCGGCACGCAGGGTCCGGCCTACCGGCTGGTCTGCGCGCTCGTCGCCGTCGTGGTCGTCGGCCTGGTGCTGCTCGCCGCGTACCGGACGCGCTGGGGCCTGACGCTGCGCGCGGTCGCGGACAACCCGGCGATGGCCGGGCTGCTCGGCACCGACCCGCATCGGCTGCGCACCACGGCGTTCGTCGCGGGCGGGCTGCTGGCCGTGCTCGCCGGGGCGCTCTACAGCCCGACACTCGCGGTGAGCCCGTCGATGGGGTTCGGCCTGCTCGTGCCGACCTTCTTCGCGCTGCTGTTCAGCCGGCCCGGTTCGCTCGCCACCGCGGCGCTGGCCGCGCTCGGGGTGTCCGCGCTGGCCGTGCTGCTGCGCACCTGGCTGTCCGACGTCGTCGCGGACGCCCTCTTCTACGTCGTCGTCATCGGTATCGCCGCGCTGCGCTCGCGGCCCGCTCTCCGGAGGTTCGTTTCATGGTCCCGCCGTTTCGTCGTCCGGTCTGCGTGATCGCCGCGCTGACCCTGTTCTCCGTCACCGGCTGTGCCGGCGCGGCGATCTCCGCCTCCGAAGGCGGTGCCGCGGGCGGGCCGCTGAAGATCGGCGTCATCGTGCCGCTCACCGGCCCGATCGCCCAGTCCGGTGCCGCGCTGCGGCAGGGGTTCGAGCTGGGGGTCGCGAAGGTCAACGCCGCCGGCGGGGTCGGTGGGAAGAACGTCGAGTTCGTCGTCGTCGACGACGCCGGCGATCCGGCCAACTCGACGCAGCTCGCCCGCCGGCTCATCCAGCAGGACAAGGTGACGGCGCTGTTCGGCACCATCACCGGCGACACGGCCGAGGCCGTCGCCAAGGTGTCCGACGACAGCAGGATCCCGTTCTTCACCGCGATCCTCGGCGACCCCGAGCAGTGCCGCGCCTACCAGTGGGGCTTCGGCGAGTCGACCCGGCAGCTGCTCGCCCCGATGGTGCCGAAGCTGCTGCAGAAGCACGGCAAGCGGGTCGCGATCGTCGGCTCGGACTACAACTACCCGCACATCTACGCCGGGCTGGCCAAGGAGTTCACGACGGCGAACGGCGGCACGGTCGTCGCCGAGGAGTACAGCCCGCTGGGCCAGACGGACTGGCAGCCGGTCATCGCCCGGCTCAAGGCGGCGCGGCCGGACGTCCTGCTGTCGATGGTCGTCGGCGCGGACGCCATCGCGTTCAGCCAGCAGGCCCAGCAGTTCGGCCTGCTCACCGACAAGCTCGGCTTCGAAGGCGCACCCCTGGATTCGGACTACTTCCCGGCGCTCGGCGCGCTCACCACGGGCCGGAGCCACGCCGTCCGGTGGGCCGACGGCATGGCCGATCCGGCGAGCCGGCAGTTCGTCGACGACTACCGGGCGAAGTACCAGTGGACCGCGCCGATCCCGGAAGTCGCGGGCAGCGCCTACTTCGGCGTCCAGTTCGTGCTCGCCGCCGCGGCGAAGGCGGGCACCGACCCGGTGGCCCTCAACCGCGAGATCGGCTCGTTCCGCTACGACTCGCCGCTGGGCACCGGGACGCACTTCGCGCCGGCCAACCACATCCTGCAGGCGGACATGACCGAGGCGGCCATCACGCCGCAGGGCTACGCGGTCGCCGCGAAGTTCGGCCCGGTCGCCGACACCGTCCCGCGGACCGGCTGCTGATGCGCAAAGTCCTTGCCATCACGGCATTGGCCGTGCTCCTGGCCGCCGCGCCGTTCGGGCTCGGCGCGTTCACCCTGGCCATCCTGACGCTGGGGCTGGCCTACGGGCTGTTCGCCTTCGGGCTCGACCTCGCCTGGGGCCGGGCCGGGCTGCTCAGCGTCGGCCACGCCGCGTTCTTCGGCCTCGGTGCCTACGCCGTCGCGATCGGCCAGGACCACGGCTGGCCGCCGGTGCCGACGCTGGGCCCGGCGATCGTGGTCTCGGTCGTCATCGCCCTGCTGGTCGCGGGCATCGGGCTGGCCTCCGCCGTCCCGGACGCGCCGCTGATCCTGCTGACCCTCGGCATCGGCCTGCTGCTGCAGAAGGCGGCGACCAGCTTCACGTCCGTCACCGGCGGGTCGAACGGGCTGTCGGTGTCCGACACGGGGGTTGTGACGGGCTACTACCGGACCCTGGTCGTGGCGGCCGTCCTGGTGGCCCTGTGCGTGTGGCTGCTGCGCGGCCGGTTCGGGGCGCGGCTGGTCGCCGCGGCGCGGAACCCGGAACGGGCGGAGCAGACCAGCATCGACACCAAGCGGGTGCGCACGATCGCGTTCGCGCTGAGCGCGGCGGTGTCCACTGTGGCCGGTGCGCTCTACGCGCCGGTCGCCGGGCTCGTCTCGCCGCCGGTGTTCGGGCTGGCGCTGTCGACGAGCGTGCTGGTGTGGCTCGCGGTCGGCGGCCGCGAGTCGGTGCTCGGCCCGTTCCTGGCCGCGGTGGTCCTCACCGCGGGCCAGCAGCTGCTGGGCAGTTCCTGGCAGAGCTGGTACGTCCTGGGCCTGGCGGCGGTGTTCGTCTTCGTCGTCCAGGTGCTGCCGGGCGGCATCGCCGGCACCGCGCGCGCCTGGCTGCGGCGGGGCAGGCCGGCGGTCACCCTGCCCCGGGCGAAACCCCGGCCCCGGCCGGTGCCCCCGAGCGACGGCCCCGCCCTCGTCCTGCGGGGAGTTTCGAAGTCGTTCGGCCCGGTCTCCGTCCTCGACGGCGTGGACCTCGCCGTGCCGCCGGGCCGCTGCGTGTGCCTGATCGGGCCGAACGGCGCGGGGAAGAGCACGCTGCTGGCGATCGTCGCGGGCCAGCTCGCCGCCGACGCCGGGAGTGTGCGCCTGTTCGGGCGGGACGTCGCGGCGCTGCCGGTGCACGACCGGGTCCGGCTCGGCGTCGGGCGGATGTTCCAGATCCCCAGCGTCATCGGGGAGCTCTCGCCCGCCGACAACATCCGGCTGGCCCGCCTCGGCGCCCCGGCCGCCGTCGAGCTGCCCGCCGAGTACCGCGACCTCGCCGCCGACGAGGACGCCGTCGCGAGCACCCTCGCCCTGGCGGACCGGCGCCGCCTGGAGCTGGCGATGGTGCTCGCCGGCGCGCCCCGGCTGGTGCTGCTCGACGAGCCGGCGGCCGGGCTCGGCCCGGACGACGCCCGGCAGCTGGTCCGCGCGCTGCGGGACGTCATCGCGCACACCGGCTGCGCGATGCTCGTGGTCGAGCACGACATGGAGATCGTCCGCGGGCTCGCCGACGACGTCGCCGCGCTGCACCAGGGTCGCGTCATCGCCCACGGCTCGATGGACGAGATCGTCGCCGACGCCGCCGTGCGCCAGGCCTACCTGGGAGCGAGCTGATGCTGACGGTCACCGCACTTTCCGGCGGCTACGGCCAGGCGAACGTCGTCCGCGAGGCGGATTTCGCCGTCGGCACCGGGGAAATCGTCGCGCTCCTGGGCCGCAACGGCATGGGCAAGACGACGTTGCTGCGCACGGTCTTCGGCCTCGCGGACCGCCAGGGCGGCGAGGTCGCCTTCGCCGGGCGTCCGGTGCCGCCGGGCCGCCCGGACGTCCTCGCCCGGCTGGGCGCGTCGCTCATGCCCGAGGACCGCGGCGTGTTCCCGACCCTGACCGTCGAGGAGAACCTCGCCTTGGCGACGCGGCGGTCGTTCGCCCCGGCCGTTGACGTCCATGCGCTGTTCCCGCTGCTCACCGAACGACGGCGGCAACCCGCGGGCACCCTGTCCGGCGGTCAGAAGCAGCAGCTCGGCATCGCCAGGGCGCTGCTGGCCGGGCGGCGCCTGGTCGTCGTCGACGAGCTCACCCAGGGGCTGCAGCCGTCCGTCGTCACCGACGTCGTCGCCGCGCTGCAGCGGGTCGCCGCGAGCGGGGTGGCGGTGCTCGTGGTCGACCAGCAGCCCGACCGGACCCTCGACTGGTGCCACCGGGTCCTGCTCATGGAGTCGGGACGGCTGGTCCTCGACACCCCGATCGCCGCCGAAACCCGGCGGCGCTGCCACGAACTGCTGATGCTGCGTTGAAAGGACTTCCCGTGGACCCCTTCGGCTCCGCCACCGACCTCGCCGCCGCCGTCCGCCGCCGGGAGCTGAGCCCGGTCGAGATCGCCGACGCCTACCTCGCCCGGATCGACCGGTACGACCCCGGGATCAACGCCTTCGTGTGGCGCAACGACGAGGACGTGCGCGCCGCCGCCAAGGCCGCGGAACAGGCCGTGACCGACGGCGGCCCGCTCGGGCCGTTCCACGGCGTCCCGATCCCGATCAAGGAGCTGACCCAGGTCGACGGCCAGCCCGCCACGTACGGCTCGCTGGGTGTCTCGGATGCGCCGCGGTCCGGGAACGAGCCGGTGGTGACCCGGCTGCTGGACGCGGGATTCCTGTTGATGGGCCGGACGAACTCGCCCGAGATGGGGCTGCTGACGACCACCGAGAACGAGCGGTTCGGCGCCACGCGCAACCCGTGGCAGCCCGCGTACTCCCCGGGCGGGTCGAGCGGGGGAGCGGCGGCCGCGGTGGCCGCGGGCCTGGCCCCGGTCGCGCACGCCTCCGACGGCGGCGGGTCGATCCGGGTGCCGTCGTCGTGCTGCGGCCTGGTCGGGCTGAAGCCGAGCCGCGGCCGGATCCCGCAGCCGGTCGCGGCCTGGGAGCACGCGACGGTGGAGGGCGCGATCACCCGGTACGTCCGCGACGCGGCCGCGCTGCTCGACGTGATGTCCGTCCCCGACCGCCTGGCCTGGTACCAGGCGCCCGCACCCCGGCGGCCGTTCCTCGACGAGGTCGGCGCCGAAGCGGGCCGGCTCCGGATCGGCCTGCTCACCGCGTCGCCCACCGGGATGCCGGTCGACCCGGAGTGCGCCGAGGCCGCGGAGAAGGCCGCCCGGCTGCTGGAGTCCCTCGGCCACGACGTCTACCCGGTCGAACCGGAGTTCCTCAGCGAGGAGGCTTGGACGGCCTACGCGCAGACGGTGTTGGACGCGTCCGTGGCCGCCATGCCCTACGACGAGCCCGCGCTGGTGGGATCGCAGCTGCGGTACCGGATGGACCGGGCGAAGAGCCGCGACTCCGGGACGTACGTGCGGGCGTCGTTGTTGCTGCAGGAGGAAACCCGCGGCGTGGTCGCGCAGTGGGGCCGCGACTTCGACGTCCTGCTGACCCCCACGATCGCGTGCCGCCCCCCGTTCGTGGGCTCGGTCCTGCAGGAAGCCGTCGACAACCCGGGCGGCCTGCGGCTGACGGAGATGCAGATGATCTCGTTCACGTCGTTCTGCAACGTGACGGGCCTGCCGGCGATCTCCCTGCCGGTCCACACCTCGTCCGACGGCCTCCCGGTGGGTGCCCAGCTCGTGGCGGGGCCGTGGGAGGAGGCGGTGCTGATCCGGCTGGCCTCGGCACTGGAACCCCTGGTGGGCTGGACGCGGCGGCACGCGGTGCTGGAGTGACCCGGCTTCGCTACAGTGGCGCCGGTGAACCTGGGGCGGGGCATCAACTTCGGCAACGCGCTCGACGCGCTGGACGGCGGCCCCCGGCTGCCGCTCGAACACCGGTACTTCGACGCGGTCGCCGCGGCCGGTTTCGACACCGTCCGGCTGCCGGCCCGGTGGTCGGCGCATGCCGCCGCCGCGCCGCCGTACACGATCGATCCGGCTTTCCTCCGGCGTGTCGACGCGGGCGCCGCCGCGGCGCTCGACCGGGGCCTGCAGGTCGTGCTGAACGTCCACCACTACAGCGAGCTCTGCGCCGCGCCGGAGGAGCACCGGCCCCGCTTTCTCGCGCTCTGGCGGCAGATCGCGGTCCACTACGCCGGACACGACAACCGGCTCTGCTTCGAACTGCTCAACGAGCCCCGCGACGCGCTGACGGCGGACCGCTGGAACACCCTCCTCGCGGAGGCGCTCGCCGTCGTCCGGGATGCCTGTCCCGAGCGCACCGTGATCGTCGGGGCGGCCGAGATGAACAGCCCGGACGCGCTGCCCGCCCTCGCCGTGCCCGACGACGACCACCTGGTCGCCACCGTCCACTACTACGCCCCCTTCGAGTTCACCCACCAGAACGCCGGCTGGGTCCCGGGTGCCGAACGGTGGCTCGGGCGCGGCTGGGGCACTCCCGCCGACGAGGACGCCGTCCGGGACGACCTGGCCAGAGTTGCGGAGTGGGGACGGGACCGGGGGCTGCCGGTCTTCCTCGGCGAGTTCGGGGCCTTCTCGGCGGCCGACATGGCTGCCCGGGCGCGGTGGACGGCCTTCGTCCGGACCGAAGCCGAGCGGCTGGGCCTGAGCTGGGCCTACTGGGAGTTCGGCACCGACTTCGGGGCGTTCGACCCGGAGCTCGCCGCCTGGCGTGAGCCGTTGCGCAGGGCGTTGCTCGGCAGGTAGGCGATGTCCTTCCCCGCGCGCTCCCAGACGTCGCCGGGGCAGTGCGGGCCCTCGGCGGACAACCGGCGCTTGAGGACCTTGAACGTCGACGTCCGCGGGAGCTCCTGGACGCTGCGCACGTACCGGGGCACCTGCTTGGGCCCGAGATCGGGCTGGGCGGCGAGGAACCGGCCGAACCCGTCGGCGTCCAGCGTGCCGTCGGTGACGACGGCGGCCATCACCTGGTCCCCGGTCACCGGGTCGGGCACCGCGTAGACCGCGGCGTCGGTGATCGCCGGGTGCCGCAGCAGGATGCGCTCGATCGGTGCGGTGCCGAGGTTTTCGCCGTCGACGCGGAGCCAGTCGCCGAGCCGGCCGGCGAAGTAGCAGAACCCGGCGGCGTCGGCGTAGGCGAGGTCGCCGGTGTGGAACCGGCCGTCGCGCAGCCGGTCCGCGTCGGCAGCGGGGTCCCGGTAGTACCCGGCGAACCAGCCGGCGCCCGCGGTGTTGACCAGCTCGCCGACGGCTTCCTCGGCGTTGGTCAGGCGGCCGCCCGAGTCGAACTCGGCCGGCGGGCACGGCCGACCGGTGTGCGGGTGCAGGATGGCCACGTCCTCGGCCGGCCTGCCGAGCGAGCCGGGCGGGGTGTCGTCGGTGCGGGCGAACCCCACGCCGCCCTCGGTGGAGCCGAACGCGTCGATCACCTTGCAGCCGAAGCGTTTCTCGAACGCGGCGAGGTCCGCGCCCGCTCCTTCGTTCCCGTAGACGAGGCGCAGCGGGTTGTCCGCGTCGTCCGGGCGTGCCGGGGTGGCGACCACATAGGACAGTGGCTTGCCGACGTAGCTGGCGTAGGTCGCCTCGAACTTCCGCACGTCGGGCAGGAAGCCGGACGCGGAGAACCGGCGGCGCAGGGCGATGCCGGCGCCGGCCGCGAGCCCGACCGCCCAGCCTGCCATGACGGCGTTGGAGTGGAACAGCGGCATCGAGACGTAGACGGTGTCCGCTGTGGACAGCCGGAACCGCTCGGCGAGCATCGCGCCGGGGAACGCGATCTTGCCGTGGGTGCAGCGCACGGCCTTCGGGTCGCCGCTGGTGCCGGAGGTGAAGATGAGCATGAGCAGGTCTTCGGCCGTCGCCGGGACGGGCTCGATCGGGTCGTCCGCCGCCGGGTGCGCGGCCAGGTCCCGCACCTCGATCCCGCCGAGGTCCAGTCCGGCCAGCAGCGGCCGGTACTTCTCCTCGGCGAAGACGAACTGGCAGTCGGCGAGCCGGATGTCCCGCGCGAGCGCGGCCCCGCGCCGGGTGGGGTTGAGCCCGACCAGCACCGCCCCGGCGAACGCGCAGGCGCCCAGGAGGATCGAGAACGCCGGGACGTTGTCGGCCAGGACGCCGACGTGGGGCGGCTCGCCCGGCCGCAACGCCGTCCGGAGGGCGGTCGCCTGGCACGCCGACGCCCGGACGTGCTCGGCCCACGTGTACGTCTCGTCCTCGAACAGCAGGCCGGGGCGGTCGTCCCCGGCGCGGGCCAGCAGGAGCTCGGTCACGGTCGGGACGGCCATCCGCACGCCTCCGGTCAGAAGTGGAACACGTTCTAGTTCTAGCACGCTGCCCGCGGCCGGGTCCATCCGTGGAACACCGGCGCCCCGCCGGGAGTTGTGCGTCACATGACCTCACTCTTGGACCGCACGATCGCCGCCCTGCGCGCCGAGCACGACACCCTCGCCGCCCTGGTCCGCACCCTGACCGACGAGCAGCTGGCCACGACCAGCGGCGCCGCGGACTGGACCGTCGCCCAGGCACTGTCCCACCTCGGCAGCGGCGCGGAAATCGGCCGCGCGCCCCTCGCGCGGGCCGCCGGGGAGACCGTGGCGGCCGAAGACAACCAGACGATCTGGGCCCGCTGGGACGCCTCGGCGCCGCGGGCGCAGGCCGACGGCTTCCTGGAGCACAACGCCCGCTGGCTGGCCACGGTCGAGGCGTTCACGCCCGAGCAGCGCTCGTCGCTGACCGTCGACCTCGGCTTCCTGCCGGAGCCGGTCCCGCTGGTGACCGCGCTGGGCATGCGGCTCAGCGAGGTGGCCAACCACTCGTGGGACGTGCGCGTGGCCTTCGATCCGGCGGGCGTGGACGCCGGCTCGGCCGCGGTGCTGGTCGACCTCATGACCGGGCCGCTGGGCTTCATGCTCGGCTTCCTCGCGAAGCCCGCCGAGCTCGCGAAGCCGGTGTCCCTCGCGGTGCCGGGGGCGGGGCTGGTGATCGACGACGCGGTCACCGTCGTCGACCACCTGGAGGCGCCGACGGCGACGTTCGACGGCCCGGCGGAAGCCTTCGTCCGGTTGATCAGCGGCCGCCTCAAGCCGCCGTACGACGGTGGCGTCACGGTCGAGGGCGGGGTCACGCTGGAGGAGCTGCGCCGCGTGTTCCCCGGCTTCTGATTCACCGGTAGCTTTCCAGGAGTTCCGCCAGTTCGGCCGGGTGGCCGAGGGCGACGCAGTGCCCGGCGGCGATCTCGTCCGGGACGACGCCGAGCCGCTCGGCCGCCAGCCTGCGGAAGAAGTCCGGCGGGAAGCAGCGGTCCTCGCTGCACAGCACGAACCGGGTGGGCACGGCCGGCCACGCGGCCAGCGGCCACGGCTCCCGCATCGCGGCGGGGGACGGGTGGGCCCGTTCCTTGCCCAGCGCTTCGTCCGCGAGGGCACGCGGGACGTCGTGGTAGAAGCTGACGTGCGGGTCCGCGTGCCCGGTGCGGCCGCCGTCGCGCGCGGCCTGGGCCCGCACGGCTTCGTCGCACCCGGTGTTCCGGTTCCAGTCGCCGGGCGCTTCACCGGGGGCGGGGATCATGGCGGCCACCATGACGAGCAGCCCGGCCCCGAGCCGGTCGGCGACCAGCGGCGCGGTGAAGCCGCCGAAGGAGTGCCCGACGACGACCACGTCGGTCCGGTCGCCGACGGCTTCGACGACGGCGTCGGCGTAGTCGGTGAGCGTGGCCGAGTCGTCGTCGCCGGGCAGGTCGGGCGCGACCACCTCGTGGCCGCGGCGCTGCAGCTCGGCGGCGACCAGGTGCCAGGACCAGCCGACGTCTCCGCCGCCGTGGATCAGGACGTATGTGCTCATGGATCTGCCTTTCCGTAGTGGTGGTGCGGGGGTCAGTGGCGTCGGCGCAGGGCCGGCGCGAGCGCTCGCTGAGCGGCGAAGAAGACGATCCCGGCGATGGCGCACACCGCGCCGAGGACCGTCGCTCCGGCCGCTTCGAGCAGTGCGGTGCCGGCCAGCGGGCCGAGGACAGCGCCGATGCTCCAGGTCGTCGAGGCGAGGCCGAGGTACCCGCCGCGCAGCTCGGCCGGCGCGAGGTCGGCGAAGGTGTCGCCGAAGCGGACGGCGATCCCGATCTGGCCGAGGGTCCAGACCAGCACCGACACGGCGAAGCCCGCGGTGCCCTGGCTCACCGCGCCGAGCGCCGCGCCGAGCCCGACCAGCAGCATCGAGACGGCCGACACCGCGGCGCCGTTGCGGCCGGCGAGCAGCCGGACCGCCCACGGCTGCAGCGCCACGACCGCGATGCCGTTCAGGGCCAGCACCACGCCGTACGTCCCGGGGCCGAGGCCGGCGGCCGTCATCAGCAGCGGCAACGTCGTGAACGTCTGCAGGAACACCGTGAAGTAGCCGACGTGCAGGGCCAGCATCGCGAGCATCAGCCGGTCGCGCCGCACGGCGGGCAGCAGCGCCTGCCGCGGGCGCACCGACCCGGTCGGCCGGGTTTCCGGGACCCGGAGCCAGACGATCAGCGCGGCGGCCAGTGACGCCGAAACGTTGATCCAGAACAGGATCCCGTAGCCGTGCTTGGCCAGGACGCCGGCCAGCACCGTGGCGACCGAGAAGCCGAGGTTGGCCGCCCAGTAGAGCACGCCGAACGCGCGGATCCGCTGCTCCGGCGGCAGATCGGCCACCGCGGCCGACCCGGCCGGGCGGAACAGCTCGAGCGTCAGCCCGGCCGCGACGGCGGCCACCCAGATCCCCGGCAGGGAATCCGCCGAGCCGAGCGCGGTGAGCGCCACGGCCCCGCCCACGAACCCGGCGAGCATGGTGTTGCGCCGGCCGATCCGGTCGCCGAGCCAGCCGCCGAGCAGCTGCGACCCGATGTCGCCGAGGCCGACGGCCGCGACGACCGAGCCCGCGGTCGCCGGGGACAGGTGCTGCGCCTGCGTCAGGTACAGCACCAGGAACGACCGCACCACGCCGCCGGCGCGGCCGACGAAGTGCGTGGCCGCCAGGGCCCGGACGAGGTGGGGCAGGCGCGGCCGGGCCGCCGGTGCGAGTGTGGTCGTCGTCATGGGAACCACGCTAGGTTCGCCGGAGCATCACGAAAAGCGATGATTTCCGATCGAATCGATCGCCAGCGGCTATGTTCAACGCCATGGCCGACTTCGAGCTGCGTCACCTGCGGACCATGGCCGCCATCGCCGAGGAGGGCACGTTCGGGCACGCGGCCACCCGGCTCGGCTACACCCAGTCGTCGGTGAGCCAGCAGATCGCCGCGCTGGAGAAGGCCGTCGGCGGCCCGGTCTTCGACCGCCCCGGCGGGCCGCGGCCGGTCCGCATCACCCCGCTCGGCGAGGTGGTCCTGGCCCACGGCCGCGAGCTGCTGGCGAAGGCGGAGACGCTGACCGACGCCGTCGGCCGGTTCCGCGCGGGCCACGGCCGGATCGACATCGGCACCTTCCAGAGCGTGTCGAACCTGATCCTGCCGCCGGTCATCGGCCGGCTGCTGGCCGAGCACCCCGGTTGCGACATCCGGCTCTCGGACGTGGCACCGGACGACCCGCGGCTCGGCGAGCGCGACCTGCTGTTCCACGACGGCCCGGTGGCCGGCGACGTCGAGCACGTCAAGCTGCTCGACGAGCCGTACCTCCTGGTGACGCGCGCGGACGCGGTGCCGGCGGGGCCGGTCCGGGTGAAGCGGCTCGACGGCGTGCCGATGGTGGCCTGGCCGCCGACGTACCACCAGCGGTGGCTGGAGCGGACGTTCGCCCGCGCGGGCGCGCGGCCGGAGTTCGTCTTCCGCACGACGGGCCACGAAACGCTCTTGTCGATGGTGCGCGCGGGTATCGGCTGGGCGGTGCTGCCGTGGCTGGCGCTGCACGGCCACGACGCCTGGTCCGACGAGCAGCTGAGCATCCACCCGCTGACGCCGTCGCCGACCCGGGAGCTGTCGCTGTACTGGCCGGCCGGGCGCACCGAATCGCCGCTCGCGATCCGGACCCGGGAGATCGCCGTGGAGGTCGCGCGCGACCTCGCCGCGCGGATGTGACGATCAGCCGGGGATCAGCGCCCGTGCCGCGGCGGCGGCGTCGGTGAGCTTGGTGCTGCTGCCGTGGGCGGAGCTGCCCGGGCGGGCGAGCACGGTTCACGGCATTTGTGCCGCCATGGCCCCGGTGATCAGGAGCGTCAGTCCCTGCGTCAACGCCGGGGCCAGGTCCAGGTGCAGCGCGGCCAGCGCCGGGTCGGCCGCGTACGCCGCAAGGGCGCTGGGGGACGGGCGGCAGTGGGTCTGCAGGCTGCCGGCCAGGATCATGCCCAGCAGGCACACCGACGCCGCCGAGTCGCCGACCTCGGGGACGGCGCTGCGCAGCAGCCCGGCCATCGTGTCCAGGCTGCCCAGCGCGGACCGCTTGAAGCGCACCACGACGTCGGTGGACACGTTGTGCTCCAGGACACCCGCCTGCGCGCCGATGAGGTCGCACAACACCGTGTGCCGCGCCAGCGACCGGGAAACGACCGCCGCGAAGGCCTCGGCCCGCTCCCGCGCCGGGCGGTCCGGGTCGACGCCCTCGGCCACTTCGCCGGTCGCCTCGGCCAGCCAGTCGTGCAGGGCGCTGTCCAGCAGCTCGAGCAGCACGGCCTCGCGGGATTCGAAGTAGCGCAGGACGTTCGACTTGGCCAGGCCGACCCGGCGGCTGAGCTCGTTGAGGCTGACCTCGGCCACCGGCATCTCGTCGAGCATCTTCCGCGCCGTGTCGAGGATCGTGCGGCGCCGCTCCTCCCGCTGCTCCGCGCTGCGCGCCCGCTGGAACGTCATGAGATCAGCGTAACGCCCGGCGCGCGAAATTGAAGACCGGCAGTCTCTTGACAATAGACCGACGGTTCCTTAGCGTCGGGTGCATAACAGACCGGCGGTCCGAAAGGGCCGTGACCCCAGGAGGACTGCCATGAGCGAGAACTGGACCGAACGGGACGTCCCGAGCCAGCGCGGCCGCGTCGCGGTGATCACCGGAGCCAACACCGGCCTCGGGTTCGACACGGCGAAGGTGCTGGCCGAGCGCGGCGCGACGGTGGTGCTCGCCGTCCGCGACGTCGAAAAGGGCAAGCAGGCGGCCGCGCGGCTCGGCGCGGCCGCCGACGTCACCGTGCAGCAGCTGGACCTGGCGTCGCTGGAGTCCGTCCGGGCCGCCGCGGCCGACCTGCGCGCCTCGCTGCCGAAGATCGACCTGCTGATCAACAACGCCGGCGTCATGTACCCGCCGAAGCAGACCACCCGCGAGGGCTTCGAGCTGCAGTTCGGCACCAACCACCTCGGGCACTTCGCGCTGACCGGCCTGCTGCTGGACCAGCTGCTGCCGGTCGAAGGCTCCCGCGTGGTGACGGTCGCCAGCATCGCCCACCGCATCCGTGCCGGAATCCACTTCGACGACCTGCAGTGGGAGAACTCCTACGACCGCGTCGCGGCCTACGGGCAGGCCAAGCTCGCCAACCTGATGTTCGCCTACGAATTGCAGCGCCGCCTCGCCTCGCACGGCACGACGGCGTCGATCGCCGCCCACCCGGGCGTGGCCCGCACCGAGCTGATGCGCAATTCCCCGGCGGTGGCCCGCGTGCTCTTCCCGGTGGTGGCCCCGCTCTTCACCCAGAGCTCGGAGCGCGGCGCCCTCCCGATCCTGCGCGCCGCCACCGATCCCGCCGCGCTGGGCGGCCAGTACTACGGCCCCGCCGGCCCGGGTGGCTACCGCGGACGCCCGCAGGTGGTCGCCTCCAGCGCGCAGTCCTACGACGCCGCCGTGCAGCGCCGGCTCTGGACGGTTTCGGAGGAGCTCACCGGCGTGAAGTTCCCGGTGGGGTGAAAAGAAGAACCGCCTCCGCTCGGCGAAGGGTGGGGGAGACCTGCGAGCGGAAGCGGTGGCTTGAGGTCGGTACGGGGGTCGCCTCTCGGCGAGTGGCGCGACCCGGCTCCGGGTGAACCGGTGGTCCGGGAAGGCGGAAGGGGTGAGGCCCGGGGGACTCCGCCGTACCGACACCCGTTACAACGTCCGGCGTGGCGCGGTGTTCCCGGCGGCGACGCCGGCGGGCGTGACGTGCGTCGCGTCCCGGCGTCCGGGTCGGGTGACCGCCGTTTCCCCGCGACCGGCGTGGGTATCTCCGGCGGATGGCATCCCAGGGCAGACGCGCCGAGCTCCAGCGGATCGCGGCGGAGAAGTTCGGCTGGCCCGAGCTGACCGCGGAGCAGCTCGAGGCGATGGAGCAGGTGGTGGCCGGCCACGACGTGCTCGCCGTGCTGCCGACCGGGGCAGGCAAGTCGGCGATCTACCGGGTGCCCGCGCTGGTGCTGGACGGGCCGACGCTCGTGGTGTCGCCGCTGATCGCCCTGCAGAACGACCAGATCGAGGGCATCGAAGACAGCCGGGCGCCGGACGCCGTCGCCCTGAACTCCACGCTGCGCGCCGCCGAACGCAAGCAGGCGTGGGCGGCGCTGCGGTCGGGGCGGGCCGAATACCTGTTCCTTTCCCCGGAACAGCTGGCGTCCGACGAGGTGCTCGACGCCGTCGCGGAACTCGGCGTCTCGTTGTTCGTGGTGGACGAAGCCCACTGCGTTTCGGCGTGGGGCCACGACTTCCGGCCGGACTACCTGCGGCTGGCGCCGGTCATCGAGCGGCTCGGGCACCCGCGGGTGATCGCGCTGACGGCGACCGCGGCGCTGCCGGTGCGCACCGACATCGTGCGCCGGCTGGGCCTGCGCGACCACCGGGAGGTCCTGGCCGGCTTCGACCGCCCCGAACTGCGGCTCGGCGTGGACCCGCTGACCACCGACGCCGACAAGCGCCAGGCGGTGCTGACGCGTACGCGCGCGCTGACCGCGGATCCCGCCACCCGGCCCGGGCTGGTGTACGTGACCAGCCGCAAGGACGCGGAAACCTACGCCGGGGAACTGGCCGCGGAAGGTGTCCGCGCGGCCGCCTACCACGCCGGGATGAAGGCGGCCGCCCGCGCACGCGCCCACGAGGAGTTCTCCGGCGGCGCCTCGACGTCGTGGTGGCGACTTCGGCGTTCGGCATGGGGATCGACAAGGCGGACCTGCGGTTCGTGCTGCACGCCTCGGCGCCGGACTCGCTCGACACGTACTACCAGCAGATCGGTCGCGCCGGCCGCGACGGCGAGCCCGCCGAGATCACGCTGTACTACCGGCCGCAGGACCTCGGCCTGCAGAAGTTCCTCACCGCGGCCAAGGCGCCCGAGCAGGCGCTGGCGGCGGTGGCCGCGACCCTCGCGGGGCACGGCACACCGCTGAAGCCGGCCGAGCTCGGCAGGAAGCTCGGCGTCTCGGCCGCCCAGCGCACGCGCGCGGTCAACCTGCTGGAGCAGGCCGGCGCCGTCGGCGTCACCTCCGACGGCCGCCTGGAATACCTCGATCCCCGCCTCGCCCCGGAAACGGCCGTCGACCGGAGCATGGAGATCGCCGAAACGCACCAGCGGCTGATCCGCTCGCGCATCGAGATGATGCGCGGCTACGCCGAAACCACCGGGTGCCGCCGCCAGAACCTGCTGGGCTACTTCGGGGAACAGCTCCCGCGGCCGTGCGGCAACTGCGACACCTGCGCCGCCGGCACTGCCGGTACCGCCGCCGAGCAGGCGTCCGGCACGAGCGAGTTCCCGGTCAACGGCGCGGTGCGGCACGCGGACTGGGGCGACGGCGTCGTGATGTCCGTGGACGACGACAAGGTGACGGTCGTGTTCGACGAGCACGGCTACAAGACGTTGTCCGTGCCCGCCGTCCGCGAGAACTCCGTGCTCGAGGTGACGGCGGAGCGGCCCGCTTGACGGTCACCGGGTTCTCCGCGGTGCCGGTTCGCGATGCACCCAATGTGGCGTTCGGTGCGTTGGACGCACCCAACGCCACATTGGGTGCGTTGGACGTCTCCGCCGGAGCTGCCGGCACCGTGATCCGGTCGGCCCAGCCGCGCTCACCGGCCCGCCTGCGGGCTGATCATCGAGTTCACGTCGATCGGCGACGGGATGGCGCCGAGCTGCAGCAGCAGGTCCGGGACCCGTTGCAGGCGCCGCGCGTCCAGGACCGAGCCGTAGCCCGGCAAGGTGAGCAGCTTGGCCGTGTCCTCGTCGATCTTGGCGAACCGCACCAGCAGCGGCTCGACCTTGGCGCGGTCGATCAACGTGTCGTGGGTGGCCTTCTGCATCGCGCGCTGGAACGCCGCCAGGCTCTTCGGGTTCGCCTGCACCCACTTCCTCGTGGCGCCGTAACCGGTCAGCGGGAAGTCCTGGGTCGCGCCGGTGTTGATGTCGACCACCGGGATCGCGCCCGCCGTCTGGGCGGCCTGGGTGATGTACGGCTCCGGCAGGTACGCGGCGTCGGCCTGGCCCTGCTGCAGGGCCGCGGCGATGTTCGGCAGCGGGATCAGGACCCAGTTCACCTTGCCGAAATCGACGTTGTGGTCCTGCATCACCGAGCGGGTGAGCAGATCCGACGCGGTGTTCTTGGCCGTGATGGCGATCTTCTTGCCCGCCAGGTCGGTGATGGTCTTCACCGGCGAATTCGGCACCGTGACGATCGCGTTCGACTTCGCGTTGACCGACGTCGCGTCGGCGACCAGCTGCATGTCGGCGGCGCCGGTGCCGCGCGCCGTGAAGAACGGGGGATAGGTCGAGAACGCGATGTCGACGTCGCCCGAGATCGACTTCGTCAACGAGGCCTGGCCACTGGCGGCGATGACGGATTCGACGGTGAGGCCCTCGGCTTCGAAGTAGCCGCTGTCCTGGGCCAGCCAGAACGGCGCGAGGTCCGTGGTGGGCAGGATCGACACCTTCAGCGTGGATTTCTCCAGCCCGCCCGCCGCGGCGCTCGAGGTACCCGAACCGAGTGCGCCGCAACCGGTTGCGGTGGCGACGGCGGCGACGGCGATGACGGCGAGCGCGGCACGAAACGGGCCACCGCTCCTGACGATTCCAAACAAGGTCTGCTCCTCGAAGGAGATGACAGTTGATGTACCGGCTCCAAGGAAGGTGCGTGATTCACTCCCCGGCGTCAGGCGGGCCACTGTAGGTTCCCCGGCGATCCTTGACAATGCGTGATGTGGGCCGGGTCACGGAATTCACCACAATGGCCGCACGAATACTTGATCGACGATCTTGTTGGGCCCGAAGATCCGTTCGATGCCGCGTCCGGCGGCTCGCCGGGAAGTGCGGAAAACGTGGCCGGAGGACGTCGTGCGGGGCGGAAAACAACGAATTCACGGTCATATCCGACGGCGACGAACTCGGTGCGCGCACGCCGTCGAAATCGCGCTCGGAGCACCCGTATCCGAGGAGTTGCCTGCCTAAGCAGGCGAAATCCGACTACTGTCGAAATCGTCGAACTCCGGGTGTGGCAACGGAGAGTAGTCGCGAGCCGGGAGGGCGTTGCGGCATCGGAAGCGGGGCCGGCGTCCCCCGCGGCGGACGGATTCGCGCGCGGAAAACGCTGTCGCCCCGCATTCGTCCGGGTCACGGCATTAGGCCATCAGTGAGTGGGTGATCGGATATCCGTCAACGCAGGGAGACGCAATCACGTCGGCATCACAAATCGGTGCATTTCACGGGAAGCGCGTTTCAATGCGCGAACACCCGGCTACCGACCGGCGTTCCGCGCTGACCGGGTGCACCTCTTGTTGGGGAACAGCTTTTGCTCCTAAAATCCTCGGTGTGCGACCGCTCACGGACGGTACCGAGTTGCTGGTCGGCCGGGATGGCGAGCTGTCCCGGCTGGTCGCCTGGATCCGTGATGCCGCCGCCGGTCGGGGCCGCGCCGTGCTGGTGGACGGCGAGCCGGGGATCGGCAAGTCCGCGCTGGTCCGCGCCGCCTGCGCCACCGCCGCCGATGCGGGCTGCCAGGTGTTCTGGGGCGCGGGCGACGAACTCGGGCAGCCGCTGCCGCTCCTGCCGCTCCTGGACGCCCTGCAGGTCACGCAGGTCACCCGGGATCCCCGGCGTGACGCCATTTCCGAGCTGCTGGGCGGCAGTGCCGTCGCGGGCAAGGGCGCCGACCTCGCCGCCGCGGCGGCCGAGCAGCTGATCACGCTGGTGGACGAGCTCTGCCAGGACGAACCGGCCGTGCTGGTCGTCGACGAGCTGCAGTGGGCCGACCGCACGACGGTGGCGGTGTGGAGCAGGCTCGCCCGTTCGGTCCGGCAGCTGCCGCTGCTCCTGATCGGCGTGCTGCGGCCGGTGCCGCGCCGCGACGACCTGCGCTCGCTCTTCCGGATCGTCGGCCCGGCCGAGCGGGTGCGGCTGGGGCGGCTGGCGGAACCGGCGGTGCTCGAGCTGGTGGCCGCGCTGGCCGGCGGCAAGCCGGGCGCCGAGCTGGCGCGGCTGGCCGACGACGCCGCCGGAAACCCGTTGTACCTCACCGAACTGGTCGACGCGCTGGCCCGCAGCTCGTGCCTGGAGGTCGACACCGCGGGCGTGGTTGAGCTGACCGGCGCGGCCACGCCGGACTCGCTGCCGGAGGCGATCGCCGACCGGCTGGGCTTCCTGACGGAGGCGGCGCGGGGCGTGCTGCGGGCGGCGGCGCTGCTCGGCGTCGGCTTCTCGGTCGCCGACCTGGTGACCGTGACGAACTCCTCGCTCGCCGAGCTGCTGCCCGCCCTCGACGAGGCCCGGGCCGCCGGGGTGCTGGTGGCGGCCGGGGACGACCTGGCGTTCCGGCACCCGCTGATCCGCACGGCGTTGTACGACGAGATGCCGACGGCGGTCCGGATCGCCTGGCACCAGGCCGCCGCGTGGGCGCTGGCCGAGGCGAGCGCCCCGGTCGAGCGGGTGGCGCGGCAGCTGCTGCCCATGGTGTCCACAACGGACAGCCGGGTGCCGGTGCCGCCGTGGGCCGTGCGGTGGCTGCTCGACGTGGCCACGCCGTTGATCGGCCAGGCCCCGGTGGCCGCCGTCGCGCTCCTGCGGCGGGCGGTGCGGGACGCGCCGCTCGACGACACCGTGACCGGCACGCTGGCGTGCCGGCTGGCCGACGCGTACTACGGCGTGGGCAACGTCGCCCAGGCCGAGCGGATCGCCCTGCGCGCCCTGGACCGCGTACGCGACCCCGACGTGCGCGTCGACCTGTACACGACGGTCGTCCAGTGCCGCGGGCTGACCGGCTGCTCCGCGGACTTCCTGCCCGAGCTGAACAACGCACTGACCCAGCCCGGACTGCAGGCCCGGCACCGGGCCCGGTTGCTGGTGCTCATCGCGCGGACCCACCGCTACCTCGGGGAGATCGACGACGCCGACCGGTTCGCGACCGCGGCGCTGGCGGAGCTCGGCCCGGTCGAAGACCGCTGGGCGACCGGGTGGGCCCTGCACGTGCTGAGCTTCGTCGCGATGGTGCGGGGCGAGTGGGCCGGCGCGCTGCCGCTGTTCGAGCGCGCGATGGCGGTCGTCCGGGGCGATCCGGCGCTGACCGACCTCACCCTGCAGCTGCGCATCAACCAGTCGGTCACGTTCGGCGCGCTCGACCGCCACACCGACGCGCTCGCCGCCGCCGCGCAGGCGCGGGAGCTGGCCGAGCGCACCGGCAGCGTGGCGCGGCTGAGCCAGGCCCAGAGCGCGGTCGGGCAGCTGCTGCTGGCGGCGGGCCGGTGGGACGACGCGCTGGCCGAGGTCGACGTCGTCGCGGACGACCGCAAGGACCCGGCCGTGGTCTGCGGCGACCACGGTGTCGCGGCGATCATCCACTTCCACCGCGGCGAAACGGCGGCGGCCCGCCGTCACCTCGACATCGCGGCGCTGTACTCCGAACGCATCGGCGACCAGTTCGTGGAGTGCCTGGTGCGGGCGTGCAGCCTCGCGTTCGAGCACGCGAGCGCCCCGGAGCGGGCGCTGGCGGTGCTGACGGCGGTGCCGGCGGGCGAAGACGCCGGAGAGGAGCTGCTGGGCGACACCGCCCGCCTGGCCGCGACGATCGGCGACGTGCGCACGGTGGCGGCGATCGAAGCCCGGGCCCGCGCCATCGCGGCGGAGTCGGCGATCCCGCACCGCCGGGCACTGGCCCTGTACTGCCGGGGCCTGCTCGAGCGCGACCCGACGATGTTGCTGCGCGCGGCCGACGGCTACCGCGACGCGGCGAGGCCGTTGTCCCGCGCCAAGGCCCTGGAGGCGGCGGCGATCGCGTTCGCCGAAGCCCGGGCGGAGGACCGCGGTTCGGCGCGCGCGGCGTTCACCCACGCGATAGACCTGTACGCGGAGCTGGACGCCCAGTGGGACGTGGCCCGGCTGCGCGCGCTGTTCCGGGCCTTCGGCATCCGCCGTGGCCCGAAGGTGAAGCACCGCCAGGTGACCCACGGCTGGGACAGCCTGACGCCGACCGAGGGCCGGATCGCGGCGCTGGTGGTGGAAGGGCTGTCGAACCCGCAGATCGCGGGCCGGCTGTACCTGTCCCCGCGCACGGTCGGCACGCACGTCTCGCACATCTTGTCGAAGCTGGGCGTGCATTCCCGCATCGACATCGCCCGGGAGGCGGCGCGGCACCAGTCCGCGTCGGGCTGAGGCTCCCGGGTCAGACACCGACCTCCGGGGCCTCGTCCTGGCGGCGGACGGCAATCGCGGCCGAAGCCGGTGTCCGGCGGGCGACCGCGGTGTGCCCGCTGACGATCTGGCCGAGCAGGATGGCCAGCACCAGCAGCAGCGGTCCCTGCCAGCCGCCGGACGCCGTGTGCAGCCAGCCGCACGCCAGGACGCCGAAGCCGGCGATCAGGTACCCCGCGCCCTGGACCACCGCCGACAGCGACAGCGAACTCTCCCTGCTGCGCAGCGAAATCGTCGTCAGGGCGAACGCGAGCGAGCCCATCCCGGTACCGGTCGCCACCGCCCAGAGCCATGGCGCGGCCGCCGGGGCCACGAGCAGGCCGGTCACGCCGATGACGTTGGGCGTGGCCAGCACCACCACCAGGAGCGTCTGGTTGCGCCAGCGGCGCGTCCAGCCCGGGACCAGCCACATCATCGGCAGCCCCATCGCCATCGACAGCGCCAGGCACACGCCCGCCGTCGTCGGGGAAACGCCCGCGTCGCGCAGGATGCCCGGCAGCCAGCCCATGACCAGGAACGTCACCGTCGAAATCAGTCCGAAGTGGATGGTCAACGCCGAGGCCGGGACCGCGCCGGAGGCGGCCTGCGGCGCCGGGAACTCCCCGGACGTGCGCTGCCACACCTGCTGGGCCAGCAACGCCGCGACCGCCCACACGCCGAGGCCGATCCGCCACGAGGAGGACATCACCGCCGCGGGGGTGAACAGCGCGCCGGCGGTGCTGCCCGCCCCGAGCCCGAACGTGAAGGCCGCGGAACCGTTGGCCAGCAGCGGCAGCATGGTGCCGAGCACCGCGATCGACAGGCACGCCAGCGCCGTCCCGGCCAGCAGCTGCGACGAACCGCCGAGCACGCGCCCGCTCAGCGACAGCACCAGCCCGACCAGCGCGAAGGTGACGGTCCGGTGCGTTCCCAGCTTGGCGCACAGCCACGGCGTCGCCCAGCCACCGAGGCCGATCGCCCACAGGGGCAGGGCGACCAGCACCGCGCCGACGATGTCGCCGGCGACCGAGATGTCGGGCAGCGCGGCACCCAGGCTGGTCACGGCGGGCCGGAGGTTCAGTGCGAGGACGAAGATCACGACCGTGGAGAGGGTGGTGGTAGCACGGGACATCGCTCCTCCTCGGCGTCGAGGCCGGAGCGGCGGGCTCCGTAGAGCAATGTTTCGCGGTCGGCACACCCGCAGACATCCGTCACCTGACGGATGAACGAACTTTGTTGTGGCTCAACGGTTGTGCCGTTCGGATGGCCCTGCGGATGGGCGTGCATCGGCACGGACGGACGCCCGCCCGCCGGGTGAGGAAGAGCTCAATCCGTCACGTCGAGCAACCGGCGCGCCGCCACCGCTGCTCCATCGGTGCGGATCTCGTTCCCCAATGCCCGCGCCCGGGCCCGGGTTTCCGGTGCCACCGCGATTTCGAACGCGGCGCGTAAGGATTCGGCGGTTGCCGTCGGGCCGTCGAGGGCCGCCCCGACCCGGCGGGCCGCCACCTGACCGGCCCAGTACGGGTTGTCCGCCAACGGGATCGGGACCACCAGCTGCGGCACGCCGGCCCGGGCCGCCGTCTGCGTCGTGCCCGCGCCGCCGTGGTGGACCACCGCGGCCAGCCTGCCGAACAGCCGCTGGTGGTTGACGTCGCCGATCGCGAGGCAGTCGTCGTGGCCGTCGACCAGGTCCAGGCCGGCCCAGCCGCGGGAGACGAGTACCCGGTGGCCGCGGGCGCGGGCCGCCTCGACCGACCAGCGGGCGATGTCCGGTGCCGGGCTGATGCTGCCGAACCCCACGTACACCGGCGGCGCGCCCGCCTCCAGGAACGCTTCCAGTTCGGCGGGCAGCGGACGTTCGTCCACCTGGGTCCACGCACCTGTCTGGACCACCGAGAGGCCACCCGGCTCCTCGGGCCACGGCCCGAGGACCGGGTCCGCCGCCAGCCACGGCCGGTCGGAGCAGACGTGGTCGCGCACGTTGTCCACCGGCGGCAGGCCGAGCGCGGCCCGATGGGCGTTGAGCGGCTCGCGGTACTGCGCGTTCACCAGGCCGGCGTCCCGTTCCCACAACGCCGGGTTGGCGGCCCCGTCCGGCTCCGGCCAGCCCGGCCGCGGCGGCGGCGCGTGGTGCGGCGAGGGCAGGTTGACGGCCGCATAGGTGACGTACACGTACGGGATGCCCGCGGTTTCGGCGACCGAGCGCGCGGCGACCTGCGCCAACCCGGCGGCCACCAGCACGTCGCAGCCGTCGGCCGCCGCGGGGAGGACGGCGAACTGCGTGTCGAGCAGCTCGCTCCGGTACCGGGACAGCTCGGCCGGCGTCGGGGGAGCCGTCGCCCGCATCAGCGCCCGCACCGGCGGCCCGGCCGGCACCGGCTCGATGCCGAGGCCGGCCAGCCGGTCGGCGAACTCGGCGTCCGGCGGGGTGCACATCCGCGTCTTCGCGCCGAGCGCGTGCAGTTCCCGCGCGAGCGCCACCAGCGGTTCGACGTCGCCCCGCGTCCCGTACGTGGACAGCAGCACTCGCATCGGGTGTCCTCTTCGCTCTCTCCTCGGCGACGTGACCGCAGTCTACGGTGCCCGGGGGAGCGCTTTCCCCGTCTGTGCGAAACCGGCTACTGTCAAGGCGGACAAGGGCTTTTGACCGTCAACAGAACTCGAGGGCCAGGCGATGCCTGTTTCGTCCGCAGTCACCCCCGATGTTTCGATCATCCTGCCCTGCGCCGGATTCGGAACGCGCTTCGGCGCGCCGTACGCGAAGGAGCTGCACTGCCTGGCGCCCGGGGTCACCGTCCTGGACCGCAGCCTGGAAGCCGTCGTCGACCTGGTGCGCGGCGGGCTGGCCGTGCGCGTGGTCGTCGTGTTCGGGACGCACAAGCTGGACACGGTGAAGTACCTCGAGCGTTACGCCGGGACGTTCCAGCTGGTCTTCGTCTACCAGGACGAACCGGGCCTCGACGGCGCGATCCGCAGTGCCCTGCCGATGACGCGGGGGCCGGTGGCACTCGTGCTTCCTGACATCGTTGTCAGCGGTGCGGGCAGTGCGGGCAGCCTCCGTGCCGCGCTGGCGTCGGCCGAGGTGGCGGGGTGGACGGTGGTCGCGGCCGAGGAGTCCGACCCCGGGACACTGCGGCAGATGGGCGCGCTCACGGTGGTCGGGACCACCGGTGACGTCGTGGTCAAGGCGGCCGCGGAGAAGCCGGCGGACCCGGCGGGGTTCAATGCGCTCTGGGGCATGGTGGCGGTGGCCGAGGAGGAGGCGCACCGGCTGCCCGACGTGGTGGTCCGGGAGGCGGACAGCCCGCTGGCGGGCGCGGTCGCCCTGATGGCGGAGCGGATCGTCAACTACAACACCACCGAAGGCTGACCAGGTCCTTTGTGGACGCAAGAGGAGAAGCATGCTCGACGACGTGATGGCGGCGCTCGGCACCGTCCTGCCCCGGCTGGCCGCGGTGACCGGAACCCCCGGGGTCGCCGTCGCGGTGGCGACGAGTGCCGAGCTGCGCACGGCCGCGACCGGGTTCGCGGACCTGGCCGCGGGCACGCCGATGACCGCCGGGACGCTCGCGCCGGCGGGTTCGCTCACCAAGCCCGTCACGGGGCTGGCCTTCATGCAGCTGGCCGAGGCGGGCATGACCGGCCTGGACACGCCGGTCGACGACGTGCTGCCGGCGGGCCTGCGCGGGCCCGGCGCGGCCCCGGTCACCACCGCGATGCTGGCCGCCCACCAGGGCGGCTACTACAGCGACATCGTCACGGCCACGGCGCCCACGGCCCCGGCCGAGCCGATCCTCGAGTACGTCCGGCGCCGGCACGGGGCCGGCCGCGCGGTGGAGTACGGCGGAGTGCTGCCGCTGGTGACGGAGCCCGGGCCCTACTCGTACTCGAGCTTCGGGATCGGCGTGCTGGGCGGCGTGGTCGAGCACCTGACGGGCGAACCGTACGCCGCCCGCGTCCGGCGGACGGTGTTCGACCCGGCGGGGATGACGGCCACGAGCATCGACGACGGCCACGGCACCCCCACCGGGGCGACGGGGTACATGGCGTTCGGCGACTGGTGCGTCCCCAGCCCACCCCTGCGCACGGCGGCGTACCCGGGCGTCGGGATGTACACGAGCGTCACGGACTTCGCGCGGCTGCTGCAATCCCTGCTGCGCACCGCCCGCGGTGACCATGGCCTGGTCACCCCGGACTCGCTCGCGACGATGGCGACACCGCGGGTCCCGCGCCCGCGCCCCCGGTCGTTTTCCGGCCTGACGCTCGAGCTCGCCGACCCGGCACTGGGCGACGACTGGTGGTGGGGCCACACGGCGGCGTTCCCGTGGGGGTTCTGGTGGGAGGCAAGGGTGTGGCCGCACCGCGACCTGGCGGCGGTGGCGGTGGGCAACCGCTGGGACATGGCCCGCTTCCACAACCCGGCAACCCGCAGCGCACCGGGCCTGGCGGTGGAGTGGGCAGGCCACTGGGCGGCATCCGGCGCCCCGGCAAAGCTGCCGGACATGGACGGCCGCCCCCGCTGGACGGGCCCCCGTCCGACACCGGAGAGCTCGCGCTGGATGGGCGTACTGACGGGCGAGCGCACCCACGGCCTGCTGGGGGTGACGGAACGCCTGCCGCTGTCAACCATTGGCGCCCGTTCACTGGGCGACGACTCGGCAGGCTGGGACCCGGAGGCGTTCGCCCGGGGCGTGGAGCAGGCCCGCGCGGTGGCACCGGACCCGGAGGCCCTCGGGGTGTTGGGCCGAGAACTCGGCCCGGCGGCGGCGTTGTGGATGCTGGAGTGCGGAGCGTCGAGCGCGGATCTGACGATGCCCGTGGGTTTCTATGCCGGCACCGCGCACTGATCTTGCCCCAGCCACGAGGTCACGGCCAGTCTGTTGGCCGGTCGCCAGCGCCCCAATGTGGCGTTCGGTGCGTCCAACGCACCGAACGCCACATTGGGTGCGTTGGACGCAACCAACGCCACATTGGGGCGCTTCAGGGGGCTACCGACGGCAGGTCACGGGAGGACGCGGGCGCCGTTGGGCCGCCGCGTAGGCCGAGCGCAGATCGGCGATCACCCGATCGGGCTCGGTCCGCAGCTGGGTCGGCAGTGTCTGCAGGAAGGTGATCCCGGCTGCGGTGTATCGCGCATTGCGAGCCAGGGTCTCGGAGTAGCCGGCTGCACCGCTGTGCCATTTGCGTGAGTCGATCTCCCAGGCGAACGCGATATCGTCGCACCAGGCGTCCGGCTTGGCGATGAAAGCTCCGTGCTCGTCGAACAGCCGTACGTTCCACTCTGCCGGCGGCAGCTCGGCGAGTTTCCAGACCTCCCAGGCTTCGGCTTCGGCGACCGATTCCGCGCCGCCGAGGATCGCCTGGAGGGCCCGTCTGGCCAATGCGGAGCCGCGTTGGCTGCCGAGGCGGAGTTCTTTGTCGAGTTGTTCGGGTGTGCACCGCTTGCGTTGTACGGCCTCGGCAAGCAGTGCCTGTACGGTGTCGAAGTCCCGGATACGGCGTGCTGCGTCGAGTGCCGCACGGTGCACCGGCGCAACGGGTAGTTTTCCTCGGATGACCGGGACGGGTAGCCGGGTCGTGCGTTCGACGACGACGAAGCCGCTACTGGTGATCTCACGTTCGTCCGGAACGAGTATGTGCACGTCGTCAGGCTCCGGGAACTCCCGGAGCCCGTGTCTTCGCAGTGCCCAGAGTCCGGTGAGTACCGTCGAGCCGCCGCCGCGGATGAGTGCCGCTCGCAAGCGCTGTTCGTCGGTCGGCTCGGTGGGATGCAACAGGATGATTCCCGGCAGCAACCGTCGCCAAGGGCCGCCGGGCAGGCAGCGGCGGTAGACGCTGCTGCGTTGCATGCCGATCTCTTCGAGCTCTGCGGTGCGTACAACATCTGGATTGTCTCGGTGGCCGGCAACGAGTGGGTGCTGTGCCCAAGTTCCCCTCTTCACGCTCTCAAGGATCACCGCCCTCGACCGCGAAGACCAGGCCGGAGCGTCGCGAGTGGAGGGTTCGCGACGCAATCGGCCGAAATTCAGCCTTCCGTGTCGTCGCGGCGGATGCGCCCCAATGTGGCGTTCGGTGCGTCCAACGCACCGAACGCCACATTGGGTGCGTTGGACGCAACCAACGCCACATTGGGGCGCTCGGGGCCGGGCTCAGCGCAACCGGACCTCCAGCGCCACCCGGTGCCGTCCCCGCGGCAGCGGCACCCAGGCAGGCTCGCCCACCGGCTCCACCGCCGGAAAGCGCTCGAACAGGCTCCGCAACGCCACCTCGGCCTCCAGCTTCGCCAGCGCCACCCCCAAACAAAAATGCGGCCCCCAGCCGAACCCCACGTTGCCCTCGCGGCCGCCGTGGGAGGCCTGCCTGCGGATGTTCGCCTTGTGGGGGCAGGCGTACTGGGCCGGGTCGCGGTTGGCCGCGCCGAGGACCGCCTGGATCGGGTCGCCCGCGCGGATGCGAACGCCGCCCACCTCCATGTCCGTTGCCGCGTAGCGGAGGCGGGCCAGCTGGACCGGGCCGTCCGTGCGGACCAGCTCGCGCACCGCCGCCGGCCACAGGTCGGGCTCGCTCCGCAGCAGGGAAAGCTGGGCGGGGTCGCGCATCAACGCCAGCGCCGCGTTGGACAGCAGGTGTGCCATCGTCTCGTGCCCGGCCAGCACCAGGAACACCACCAGCGCCACCGTGTCGACGTCGGTCAGGTCGTCCTGGGCGACGACCTCGCTGAGCAGGTCCTCGCGCGGGTCCGCCCGGCGCTTGTCCACCAGTTCGTGGCAGTAGGCGAACATCTCGCCCAGCGTCGGCGTGATCCGCGCCGGGTCGCCGTCGACCAGCACCTTGCCCCAGCGCCACCAGGCCGCCCAGTCCGGCTCCTGCACCCCGACCAGCTCGCACACCACCGCCATCGCCAGCGGGTAGGCGTACTCGTCCAGCAGGTTCGCCGTCGCGCCGAGGCCGTCGAGCAGCTCGTCGACGATCTGCTGCACCCGGGGCCGCAGCGTGGCGACGCGGGTTGCGCCGAAGGCGTGGCTGATGCTGCGGCGCAGCCGGGTGTGCTCGGCGCCGTCGAGGCTCAGCAGGCTCGCGCGCAGGTACGGCAGGTGCTCCGGCGGCGTGCCCAGCGCGAGGAACGCCTCCTCCTGCGTCTGCGCGCCCCGGCCCGGCAGGCCGGTGGGATCGTTGCGCACGGCCGGGTCCGCCAGCACGGCGCGGACCTCGGCGCTGCCGGTGACCAGCCAGCCCTCCCCGCCGTCCGGCAGCCGGGCCCGGCAGACCGGCCCGGCGGCGAGGACGCGGTCGTAGCCGCGCATCGGGTCGTCGAGGACGGCCGGGTCGCGGACGTCCACCACGGGTTCGGACATGAGGCTCCTCAGCCCTTGAGCGGGCCGCCGTTGATCGCGACGCGGTGGCCGAAGCGGGTGTGCGGGTAGTAGTCGTACGTCGCGTGGTGCTGGACGCAGCGGTTGTCCCAGAACACCAGCGTGTTCGGCGCCCAGCGCACGCGGCAGGCGAGCATCGGCCGGTTCGGCACGATCGAGAACAGCAGGTCGAGCACCGCCTGGCTTTCGTCGGCCGACAGCTGCGGGATGCGCGAGGTGTAGGCCGGGTTGACGTACAGCAGCGGCCGGTCGGTCTCCGGGTGCCGCACCACCACCGGGTGCTCGCTGACCGGCGGCTCGTAGCCGTCCGGAATCTTGTGCCCGCGGAACGCGTGCGCGCCGTCGTGGATCGCGGTCAGCCCGGCCAGCAGCTCCTTCAGCTTCGGCGACAGCATGTCGTAGGCGAGGTGCATGTTCGCGAAGAGCGTGTCGCCGCCGCTGCCCGGCTCGGGCATGCGCGTGATGTGGAGCATCGAGCCCAGCGACGGCTCGGCGTCGGCCGTCCCGTCCGCGTGCCAGCCGTTGCCGAAGACGTTCGCCGACTCCGGCGCGGTCGCGACCTCGAGGATGTACGGGTCGCCGTGCTCGGGCGGCGGGTTCACCGGGCGCAGCTCGCCGAACGCCGCCGCCAGGCGCTTGTGGTCCTCGACCGAGATGTCCTGGTCGCGGAACACCAGCACGTGGTGGTCGAGGAAGGCCGTCTTCAGCTCGGTGAGCTGCTCGTCGGACAGCTCCCGCGTCAGGTCCAGGCCGGTGACCTCGGCGCCGATCACCGGGGTGAGGCCCCGCACCGCCAGGGTCCGGTAGCCGCGCGCCGGCCGCGTCGTGATCCGCTTGACGGCGTCGAGTTCGTACTGCTCCATGGTTTCCTTTCCTGGAACGGGTCTCACGGTCCGATGGCCGCGGCCACCACGGTGACGTGCGGGGCGCGCACGATGCCGTAGTGGGTGGCGGGCAGCTCGCGCCAGTGGCTCGGTGCGGGCAGCAGCGCGCGCCAGCCGTCGCGCGCGGTCACCGGCAGGCCGGCTTCGGGTTCGGCGGCGAGCCAGACGTGGCTGGGCGTCGCGGTCAGCCGGGGCAGCTCGTGCCCCGCCATGCTCGCCAGGTTGGCCCGGCACGCGCGGGCGAGCCGGCGGGCGTGCTCGCCCGCGGTGCCGCCGGACGCGCCGAGCTCCCGCTCGAACACCGTTTCCAGCTGCGGTTCGCTGTAGTCCGCGGCGCTCGCGCCGGGCGGCGGCGGGTCGATGAGGTGCAGCGCCCGCACCGGCTGCCCGGCGGCCTCGGCTTCAGCGGCCATGCCGGCCGCGACCCAGGCGCCGAACGACCACCCGGCCAGCTGCCGGACGTGGCCGGGGAACCGCCGCGCCAGCGCCGCGTGGTAACGCCGGGCCCGGTCCACAATGGACCAACCGGGTGGCTCCGGCAGGCTCAGCGCCGGATCGGCGATCACGCAGACGCCGAGCGCCGGATCCAGCGCCTCGACGAGCGGGCGGTAGGCGTGGACGTCCCCGCCGACCGGGTGCACGAGGCACACGACTTCACGGCCGGCGCCGGCCCGCCACACCTGCACCACCACGTCGCCCGTGTCGGCGGCTTCGGCGAGCTTGGCCAGCAACGTGGTCATCGTCACCTCCGGGCCGAGCCAGGCGAGGTCGAGGTCGACGCCGTAGAGGCGTTTCACCGAGTCCACGACGTCCAGCAGCGTCAGCGAATCGGCGCCGAGGTCGTACAACGGGACGTCGGGGTCGAGCTCGGCGACGCCGAGGAGCGCGCGGACTTCCTCGGTCAGGTCCGCATCGGCCGGTTTGGCCGCCGGGGTGGTCTCGCGTTCGTGGAACGCGCGGGCGGATTCGAGGCCGGTCGTGGCGACCAGGACCTGCGGTAGCCCGGTCCCCAGCGCGCGGGCGAAGGTGCGCCGCCCCTCGTCGTCGCGCAGGCCGACGGCCAGGTGGGCCTGGTGCCGGGCGTCGGTCTCCCGGGCCGTGACGGCCATGCCGCTGTCGCGCCAGGCGTCCCAGCCGATCGAGAGCCGGACGGTCGGGCCGTCGGTGTGGGCGAGGGCGTCGAGGAAGCCGTTGGCGGCCGCGTAGTCCAGCTGGCCGATCCCGCCGAACTGCGCGGACAGCGAGGAGCAGTACACGGCATACGCGGGCCGGTCGCGTTCGATGAGCTGTTCGGTGAGGAGAGCCCCGGCGAGCTTGACTGCCTGCGTGCCGGCGCCGCGGGTGGCGATGAGCCCGCCGTCGGGGACCCCGGCCGCGTGCACGATCCCGGCGAAGGGGCCGCGCACGTCGTCGGCGGTGATCTCCGTGAGGTCGGCGGCGAGCAGGTCGACGCGGTCCGCCCACGGCTTGAGCGCTTCGGGCAGGTGAGGGTGGCGCGCCAGGAGGACGACGCGGCCGGTCGTGCGGGTCAGGAGCTCTTCGGCGACGGCCGTGCCGATCCCGCCGGTGCCGCCGAGGACGAGGTGCGTCCCGTCGGCGGCGACGGGTTCGCCGTCGGTGACGGCGGCGGTCTCCTTGGCCCACCAGAAGCCGTTCCGGAGGGCGACGCGCGCGGGCGGGGTCGGACCGGTGAGCAGGTCGGCGAGGGGGTCCAGGTCCGGGCCGGGGAGATCGGCCCAGTGGCCGGGCACGCCGGTTTCCTGCGGGCCGACGGCGGTGACCCCGGCCAGCAGCCCGGCTTCCGGGCGGGTGACGGCGGTGGTCGCGGGCGCGGCACCGGCGGAGACCCACCAGGTCCTCAGTGGACGGTCACGCGCGGCCCGCAGGAGCGCGGCGGGCGTGTCGAGGCAGGCCCAGGTGGCGTGGCGCACGGAGGCCTCGCCGAGCGGGCCGGCGACGCCGAGGGGGAGGGTGTGCAGCCAGTCGATCCCGGTGTCCGGCAGGGCGTCCAGTACTTGACGCAGGTGCGTGGTGTCGGCGGGGTCGGCGTCGAAGGTGTCCGGGCCGCGGCGGGCGAAGTGGCCGGCCGCGTGGACGCGCACGACCCGCGGGTAGGCGGCGTCGAGGGCGGGGGCGGTCAGCGGGCCTTCGCCGCAGACGACGAGGACGCGGCCGCTTCGGGTGGCGGTGGCCGAACGGCGCAGGCGCACCCAGGTGGGCTGGTGCAGCCACCGCGATTCGGGCAGCCGCGCGACGGCGGCTTCGCGCGGGAAGCCGAAGTCCTGCGCGTCGAACGCGGGCGGCGGGAAGTCCCACGGCGCGGGGGCAGGGGAGTGCCCCCAGTCGACGGGAGCGCCGCTCAGCCAGGCCGCGGCCTGCTCGGCAGCGGGGCCGGAGTGGGCACTTTCACGTGAAAGTGCCGGGTCGGGGACTTCCTGGGGCTCGGCCGTGCGCAGCCACTCGACCGCCGCGGCCGCGTCCTCGCACGCCGCCGCCATCCGCCAGTGACCCTCGGGCCGGCCCGACTGCAGGTGCCGGAGGACGTCCACATAGGACGATGGGTGCGCGGCCAGGTAGTCCGCCACCCGGGCCGCGTCCGAACGCAACGCCGTCGCGCTGCGGGCCGAAAGCACCAGGCACCGCACCGGATCCGGGCGTGACGGCGGCACCGGGCGCACTTGCTCCAGCACGACGTGGGCGTTCGTCCCCCCGATGCCGAAGCTGCTCACCCCGGCCACCCGCGGGCCCGCGGGCCAGGGTTCGGCGGACGTCGGCACCCGGAACGGCCCCAGCTCCAGCGCCGGGTTGGGCACGCGGAAGTCCACCGTCGGCGGCAGCACCCCGTGGTGCACCGCCAACGCCGCGCGGATCAGCCCCACCACGCCGGCTGCCGCGCCCAGGTGGCCGAGCTGGCTCTTCACCGACGAAAGGGCGCACGCCGACACCTCGGGCATCGCCTCGCGCAGGGCCGCGACCTCGATCGGGTCGCCAAGGCGGGTGCCGGTTCCGTGCGTCTCCACGTAGCCGACGTCCGCGCCCGAGCGCCCGGCCCGCCGCAGCGCGGCCCGGATCGCCGAACGCTGTCCCGCCGGGGACGGCGCGCTGTAGCCCTGCTTCACCGCGCCGTCGTTGGTCAGCGCCGAACCCGTGATCACCGCGTACACGGTGTCGCCGTCGCGACGGGCCGCCGAAAGCGGCTTCAGCACCACGACGCCGACGCCGCTCGCGCCCACCGTGCCGTCGGCGTCGTCGCTGAACGGGCGGCAGTGCCCGTCCGGCGAGAAGATGTGCTGCGGCCGGTACCGGTAGCCCTCGGCCAGGGTGACGTCGACGAGCACGCCCCCGGCCAGCATCGCGTCCGCCTCGCCGCCGCGCAGCATCCCGGCGGCCTGGTGGACGGCGACCAGCGAACTCGAACACGCCGTCTGGGTCGTCAGCGCCGGGCCGGTCAGGTCGAGGTGGTAGGCCACCTTCGTCGCCAGGAAGTCCTTTTCGTGGTGCAGGGCCAGCTGGAAGCCGTCCGGCAGCGCCGCCGGGTCGGCTTCGCGCAGCATCTGCTGGAAGTACGTGTTCTCGCCGCAGCCCGCGATGATCCCGACGCCGTCGCCCGAGGTGATCCCGGCGTGCGACAGGGCTTCCACGCACGCCATCAGCAGCTGCCGCTGCTGCGGGTCCATCAGCGCCGCGTCGCGGTGGCTGATGCCGAAGTACGCGGGGTCGAACGCCAGCGGATCGGCCAGGAGACTGCGCGCCCCGACCAGGCCGTCCGCGGCCGGGAACTCCTCGATGCCACGCCGGCCCGAGACGACGAGGTCCCAGAACGCCGCCAGGTCCGCCGCCCCGGGCAGCCGCACCGCCATGCCGACGACGGCCACCGGCTCGTCGGCCGCGGCTCGGGAAGACGCGGCCGTCGCGGCCGGGCCGCGTTCGAGGTGCCGGGTCAGGTCCCGCAGGGTGACGTGCTCGAAGAGGTCGGCCACCGTGAACCGGTAGCCCGCTTCCGCGCAGCGCAGGTGGAACCGCATCAGCGACAGCGAACTGGCCCCGGCGGCGAAGAACGTCTCGTCGGGACCGATCGGCGTGCCGGTCACCTCCTCGAACAGCGCCGCCAGCTCGCTCGACGGCCGCGCGGCCGTCCGGTGCAGGTCGGTCCCCGCCGTCCGGGGAGCGGCGTCCCGGTCGAGCTTCCCGCTGGGCGTGCGCGGCAGGGCGGCGACGACGCGGAACCGGTCGACCCGCGCGTGCGGCGGCAGCAGCGGCACGAGGTGGTCGGCCAGCTCGGCCGCCGACGGCGTCCGGCGGCACTCCAGGAACGCCGTCAGCCGGCCGTCTTCGGCCGCGACGACGGCGTTGACGACGTCCGCGTGGCGCAGCAGCGCGGCCTCGACCTGCCCGAGTTCGAGCCGGTGCCCGCTGAGCTTGACCTGCCGGTCGGCCCGGCCGTCGAAGTGCAGCAGCCCGGCGCGGTCGAAGTGGGCGAGGTCGCCGCTGCGGTAGTACAGCTCCGGCAGGTCGGCGAACTTCTCCGGTGCCGCGTCGCCGAGGTAGCAGCGGTTCGCCGGGAGGCCGCCGATGAGCAGCTCGCCCACCTGCCCCGGCGGCAGGGGCGCGCCCGCGGCGTCGGCGACCCGCAGGAGGGCGTTGGCCACCGGGCGGCCGATCGCGGGCCGGTCGGGCCAGCCCGCCGGGTCGCCGTCGAGGGTCAGCGCGCTGACGACGTGGGTCTCGGTCGGGCCGTAGTGGTTGTGCAGCCGCGCGCCGGGCAGCCCGGCGAACCAGCGGCGGATCGCCGGCGTGCACACCAGCTGCTCGCCGGCGGTGACGACGTCCCGCAGCCGCGCGGGGTACCGGCCGAGCCGGACGCCGTGCTCGGCCAGCAGCTGCAACGCCACGTACGGCAGGAAGATCCGCTCGATGCCGGCGCTGTCGAGCTGGTCCAGCAGCGCCGGGACGTCGTGGCGCCACTCCGGGCGGATCAGGTGCAGCAGGCCGCCGCCGCACAGCGTCGTGAAGATCTCCTGGAACGACACGTCGAACGACAGCATCGAGAACTGCTGCGTCGCCGCGGGCGGGGCGGCCTGCCACTGCAGCAGGTTGGCCAGGGTGCGGTCCGGGACGCGCACGCCCTTCGGCACGCCGGTCGAGCCCGAGGTGAACAGCGTGTAGAGCGGCCGTCCGGCGTGCCGGGCGGGGACGTCCGGCACCGGCCCGCCGGTGAGCGTGACGAACCGCCGTTCGACGTCCGTGTCGAGGGTTTCGCCCGGGGCCAGCAGGACGCAGCGCGGCCGGACGCGGTCGAGCATGGCGTGCAGCAGCTCCGGCGGGTAGGCGGGGTCGAGCGGCACGGCGGTGATGTTCAGCCGGGCCAGCGCCAGGAGCGCGACGACGTGCTCGGCCGACGGCCGGAAGTACAGCGCGATGTCCGTGGCGTCGGCGGGCAGCGTGGCCGCGAGCCGGGCCGCGTGCGCGTCCAGTTCGGCGTAGGTCAGGGTCGTGTCGCCGGTCAGCGCCGGGGCGTCGGGCGTCCGCGCGACCTGCCGCGCGAAGCCGTCCGCCACGGTCTCCCAGGTCAGCTCCGTCGTCGCGCCACGGCCGTGGTCGCGGTGGTCGGGGATCCGGGCGTCGCCGTGCAGGGCGCGGTCGAAGACTTCGCCGAGCGCCGTCGCCTCGGCCTCGGTGAAGTGGCCTTCCCCGTACTCCCACAGGCAGTCGAAGCCGTCCGGCCGTTCCACGACGGACAGCGTCAGCGCGCACTTCGCCTCGGCCGCCTCGATCCATTGTGGACTGACCGTGCACCCGGGCAGGCGCAACGCGCCGAAGTCGGTGTTCTCCAGGACGAACAGGTAGTCGAAGGCCGCGTACCCGGGGTCGAGGTCGGCGAACGCGACGTCCTGGTGGTCCAGGACCGATCCCGCCGCTTCGCCGAGCCGCCGCAACTGGGTGCCCAGGTCTTCGTCCGGGGCCACGGCCAGCGGCAGCCGCACGGTGTTGGCGAACATCCCGACACCGTCTTCGAACTCCCGCACCGGCCGGTTCGCGACCGGTGCGGCGATCCGCGGCCGGGTTCGCCCGGTCACCGCGTACAGGCTCCAGGCGAACACGCCGAGCAGGAGCTGGAACCGCGTCAGACCCAGGTCGCCGGCCCATTCGTCGACGCGCTCGCGGTCGATGCGGGTCGTGTGCAGCCGCCCTTTCAGGGACGCTTCGCCGAGCGGCTCGGCCTCGTCGGACCGATCGGTCAGCCGGTCGCGGTAGGCGGGGGAAGCGAACCAGCGGGACTGCCAGGCGGCGAAGTCGAACGGCGTGTGCGCTCCCGGCCGCGGCGGCGCGCCGGACAGCTCGCGGAAGAGGACGTTCAGCGACCAGCCGTCGACGGCGATGTGGTGCAGGCACAGCAGAAGCGTCCCGTCCGGGCGCCAGGCCGCGCGCAGCAGCCGGCCCGACGCCAGCTCGAAGGGCGCGGTGAAGAAGCCGTCGTCCGGTTCGGTCCACGGGTCGTAGGGCGCGGTCGCCACCTGCCGCAGGCCGTCGGCCGTCGCTTCGAACGCGGTGCGCAGCGCCGGGTGCCGGACCACCAATTCCCGGACGGTCCGGCGCAGGGTGTCGAGGTCGGGCGAGCCGGTGACGCGGAAGGCGAGCGGCACGTGGTACGCCGTGGACGCCGGATTCCGTTGCTGCAGCAGCCAAAGCCGTTGCTGCTCGCTGGTGGCCGGTGCCGAGGTTGCGGTGGTGGGCGGGCCCGGCTCCGGGTAGGCCGCCTGCCCCGCCGCCGAAACCGCGGCGGCGAGATCGGCGAACGTCCCGCGCTGCACCACCGAAGGCGCGAGGTCCGCACCCCAGCGCTCCCGGAGCGCGAACCGCAGCCGCAGCGCCTTGAGCGAGTCGCCGCCGGACCGCAGCCACGCGTCACCCGGACGGAGATCCGGGACGCCGAGGACGTCCGACACGACGGCCAGGACTTCGCGCTCCCACGGGGTCGCTTCGCCGCCGGAGTCCGGCCGCCACGCCGGGATTCCGCCCGCCACCAGGGCAGCTTCGTCGACCTTCCCGTTCGCATTGCGGGGCAGCTCGCCGACGCGGAAGACGTGGTGCGGCCGCATGTAGGCCGGCACGGTCTCGGCCAGGTGCGTCTCGAAGTCCTCGAAGGACAGGTCACCGGCGACGACGAAGGCGAGCAGTTCGGCCGTGGCGGCGCGGCGCACGGCCACGTGGACCTGGCGGATCTCCGGGTGCGCGAGGAGCCGCTGTTCCAGTTCGCCCGGCTCGATCCGGAACCCGCGGACCTTGACCTGCCGGTCGGTGCGCCCGACGTAGGCATAACGCCCGCCCGGCAGCACGCGAACCAGGTCGCCGGTGCGGTAGAACCGCGCGCGGCCCTCGTCGAGCCACGGCAGCCGCACGAACCGCTGCCCGGTTTCCGCGGGCAGGCCGCGGTAGCCGAGGGCGACCCCGGCGCCGGAGAGGTACAACTCGGCGACCTCGCCTTCGGCGGCCACACGCTCGTCCGGTGCGAAGACCGCGACCGCGCCGGTGCCCGGCAGCGGACGGCCGATCGGCACGACGTCGCCGTCGAAACCGCGCGGGATCGCGTAGCTGAGCGCGAACGTCGTCGTCTCGGTGGGGCCGTAGCCGTTCTGCAGCCGCGTCGGCGCGTCCGGGTTGGCCCGGTACCAGCGGCGGATCAGCGGCGCGTTGAGCTGCTCGCCGCCGATGACGACCCGGCGCACGGTGGCGAAGGCGCCCGGCACGGTCTCGGCGACCGCGTTGAACAGCGTCGCCGTGACGAACATCGTGTCGATGCGTTCGCGAACCAGCGCGTCGGCGAAGGCCTGCGGGTCGCGGACGGTGTCGTCGCCGAGGATCACGCACGTGCCGCCGGTCAGCAGCGGCACCCACACCTCGAAGCTGATCGCGTCGAACGCCGGGTTGGCCAGGCAGGCGTACCGCGTGCCGTGGTCGAGCCAGCCGGGTTCGGCCAGGCGCAGGACGCCCGCGTCGCGGATCTCCACGCCCTTGGGCCGCCCGGTCGTACCGGAGGTGGAGAAGAGGAACGACGCGGGCGCGGGCTCGGCGGGCACCCCGGCTTCCGCGGGAGTCGCAACGGGCAGCTCGCCCTCGATCACCGCGACCGCACCCGCGTCGGCGAGGATGACCTCGCGGCGCGCGGGCGGGCTCTGCCGGTCCAGCGGCACGACCTGGCCGCCGAGGCGCAGCACACCCAGCATGGCCTGCACCAGCTCCAGCGAGCGCGGCAGGGCGACGGCGACCGCGTCACCCGGGCGAACACCTTGGCGCGCCAACGCTTCCGCGACGCCGGCGGCCCCCGCGTTCAGCTCGGCGTAGGTCAGCCGTCGGTCGCCGTCGGACACGGCGAGGGCGTCCGGGTGCCGCAAGGCCCGGTCGTGGACGCGGCGGGCGATCGACGTCATCGGGCCGCCAGCTCGGCCGTGACGATCTTGGCGACCAGGGGCAGCGCGTCGCTCTCCAGCATGTCCCAGTGCCCGCACCCGGCGGGGACCACCTCGAACCCGCCGCGGGCGCGGCGGCGCCAGAACTCCACGGTGCCGGGAACCGGGTCCTCGCCGACGGCCTGCACGAACACCACGCGCGCGGCCGTCTCGCCGGGGTCGTGGTCGCGTGCGGTCCGCCGGTTGTGGTTGTAGGTGCGGTGGTAGCGCTCGATCTGCGCGTCCTCGATCCCGGGGTACATCCCGTTGAAGCGGACCAGCTTTTCGCGGAACTCGGCCGCGGGCACCGGCTCGATCGCCGCCTTCGCGGCCGGGTCGTCGGTGGCGGTGGTGTCGAGCAGGACGACGCTGACCCGCGGGTGGTGTGCCGCGAGCCGGCGGCCCATTTCGTGGGCGACCAGCCCGCCGTAGGAAAGTCCACAAAGGACCAGCGTCTCGTCCGGCCGGGGGTCGACGAGCCGCAGGTACTCCTCGGCCATCGCCTCGACGCTCGGCAGCGGCTCCTCGCCGGGGTCGAGCCCGGGGGACTGGATGCCGACGACGCCGGCGTCCTCGGGCAGCAGCCCGCTGAGCGGCAGGTAGCAGAACGCCGTGCCGCCCGCCGGGTGCACGCAGACGACGCGGGCCGCACCGGCGCCGCGGCGGAACTCGATCAGGCTGCCGCTGCCGGGCGGGCCGTCCGCGCGCAGCAGGGCGGCCTGCGCCTCGACGGTCGGGTGCAGGATGACGTCCTGGATCGGCAGCTCGCGGCCGAACTCGGTGCCGATGGCGTGGGCGAGCTTGATCGCCGAGATCGACGTGCCGCCGACGTCGAAGAAGTCGTCCGAGACGCCGATCGCGGGGTGCACCAGGAGCGCGCGCCAGATCCGCAGCAGCGCGAGCTCGACGTGGTCGCGCGGAGCTGTCGTGTTGACCGGGTTGTGCGAGGCGCTCGTGCGGGCTCGGGCCAGGACGGCGTCGCGGTCGAGCTTGCCGCTGCGGCTCAGCGGCAGCCGGTCGAACTCGGCGAAGACCGACGGGATCATGTAGTCGGGCAGCCGGCCGGCCAGCGCGGCCCGCCACTCGTGCGGCGTCCGGCCGCCACCGCCGGCGACCCCGGCGACGAGCCGCGGCTCGCCTTCGCGGTCCACCAGCACGGCGGCTTCCCGCACGCCGGGGACGGCGAGCAGCGCGGCGGTCACCTCGCCGGGCTCGATCCGGAACCCGCGCAGCTTGATCTGGTCGTCGCGGCGGCCGGCGTACTCCGCTTCGCCGCTCGGGAGCCACCTCGCCAGGTCCCCGGTGCGGTACATGCGCTCGCCGGGGGTGAACGGGTCGGCCACGAACCGCTCGGCCGTCAGCCCCGGCCGGTGCAGGTAGCCGCGGGCCAGGCAGTCGCCGGCCAGGAAGACCTCGCCCACCACGCCCGGTGGCACCGGGCGCAGCCGGTCGTCCAGCAGGTAGAGCCGCGAACCGGGCAGCGCCCGGCCGATCGGCGCCGGGCGGTCCACGGGCTCGGGGTCGAAGTGCGCGGTGGCGTAGAGCGTGGCTTCGGTCGGCCCGTAGCCGAAGCAGATCCGCAGGCCCGGCAGGGCGGCGGTGAGCCGGGCGAGGGCGGCGTCGGGCAGCGGTTCGACGCCGGTCAGCAGCTGCCGCAGCGCGAGCCCGCGGACGCGGCCGGGGTCTTCGTCGATCCACCGGACGTAGGCAGGCGGCAGGAACGCCTGCACCACCTGGTGTTCCCGCAGCCACGCCATCAGCGCGGCGGGATCGGGCCGGACGTCCTCGGGCACGACGTGCAGCACGGCGCCGGTGGTCAGGGGCAGCAGCAGTTCGTGCACGGAGGCGTCGAAGCCGATGCTGGACCACGCCGACGTGGCCTCGCCGGGAGTCGCGCCGAAGCGGTCGAGCCACTGGTCGAAGAGGGCGAGGACGCTGCGATGGGTCACGGCGACGCCCTTCGGGCGCCCGGTCGACCCCGACGTGTAGATCACGTAGGCCGTCTCGCCGGGGTCGGTGGCGACCGGCCTGCGGGTTTCGTGGCCTTCGTTTTCCAGCGCGTCGATGTCGTCCCCGAGGACCAGCACCGGACGCGCGTCCTCGAGCATCGCGGCCCGCCGCGCGGCCGGCTGGGCGGGGTCGAGCGGCAGGTAGGCGGCCCCGGCCTTCAGCACCCCGAGCACGGCGACCACCAGCTCGGCGGACCGTCCACTGTGGATGGCGACAACGTGCCCGGGCCCAGCCCCGCGGGCACGCAGGGCGTTGGCGAGCTTCGTGCTGCGGCGGTCCAGTTCCCCGTAGGTGAGCGTCCGGTCGTCGCAGACGAGCGCGGGGGCGTGCGGGGTGGCGTCGGCGTGGGCGGTGAACCGGTCGACGAGCCCACCGGGACGCCGGGTGGCGCGGGGAGCCGTGGTGAGGATGTCGCGGCGCTCGCGGTCGTCGAGGAGTTCGTAACTCGCGATGGTGGCGTCCGGCCGGGTGGCCAGCTGGTCGAGCAGGCGGACGAGGTACCGGCCGTACCGTTCGGCGGTGGCGTGGTCGAAGAGGGTGACGGCGTAGTCGAGGTGCCCGCGGACGTCGCCGTCCTCATGGGCCAGGTTGAGCGCGAGGTCGAACTTCGCGGGCGCGTCCTCGACGTCGAGGGGGGCGACGGTCACGCCGGGCAGTTCGAGGAGGGCGTGCTGCGTCGGCACCCAGGCGAACATGGTCTGGAAGAGCGGGGTGTGCGCCGGACTGCGCGGCGGGTTGACGAGCTCGACAACGCGTTCGAAGGGCAGTTCGGCGTGGTCGATCGCACCCCGGAGGGCGACGCGGACTTCCTTGAGCAGCGCAGCTCCGGTGTGGTCGCCGGACAGCTTCGCCCGCACGGCGAGGGTGTTGACGAAGAAGCCGAGCGTGGAAGCGTTTTCCTCGCCGCGATTGCCGGTGGGCACGCCGACAACGATGTCAATTTGCGTGGAAAGTCGGTTCAAGAGGATGAACCAGCAGGTCAGGATGGTGGAGTAGAGGGTGACACCGTGCTCGCGCGCGGTCGACTTGAGCCGCGCGGTGAGATCGGGCCCGAGGGCGACGGGCACCCGGGCGCCCCGGAAGTCCTGCCGCGCGGGACGTGGCCGATCGGCGGGCAGGTCGAGTACGGGCGGGACGTTGTCGAGCCGCTCCCGCCAGTAGGCCTCGTGCGGCGCCGGGCCGTCGCTCTCGAGCCAGCGTTGCTGGGCCAGGGCGTGCGCACGGTAGGGCTGCGCGGGCGGCAGGTCGGCGGCGGTGCGGCGCAGTTCCGCGGCGTAGAGGAGGCCGAGTTCGCGCAGGAGGAGGGTGCGGGACCAGCCGTCGAAGACGATGTGGTGGACGGTGATCAGGAGGATGTGGGTGTCCGGGGACTGTCGGTGGTCGCCGGTAGCGTGGAGACCGGGAGGCGCCCCCGCGAGCAACCGAGCCCGCGCCAGCGGCGCCCGCCCCAGGTCGAAGGGCGCCAGCACCTCCCGCCGTCGCAGCTCGGCGGCCTCCTCAGGCCGCCCGGCGACATCGGTCACCTCGCACGGAAACCCGACCCCGGCAGGCTCCACCACCTGCACCGGCCGCCCGTCCTCGACCACGATCCGGGTCCGCAACGCCTCATGCCGGTCGGCCAGCGCGTCGAACGCCCGCTGCAGCGCCTCGCGATCCACCGCGCCCCGCAGCTCGAAGGCCATCGTCTCGTTGTAGGCCGGCCCGGCTCCGTCCAGCTGGGAAACGGTCCAGAGGCGCTGCTGACCGGACGACAGCGGGGCGGACACGCGCATGGACGGCCTTTCCGGGCGGGGCAGGGCGAATAGGGCGAACCAGGCCGAGTCGGGGAAACGCTCTCTGTCGTGCGCCAGTTAACACCACACCATCGGGTGAAGACAAAAAGTCTGCCCGGAAGTCCCTTCAGGCGTGGGAGTCCGTCCGGCCCGTGTGGAGCCACGCGGCGAGATCGGGCGGCGCCAGCTCGGCCAGCCGCCGCTGGTAGTGGTCGACAGCCGCGTCGTCGAGCAGGTCGTGCCACTGGCCGCTGGTGCCGGACCGGAAGAACCCCGTGTTGCTGCGCCACAGCTTCGCGTCGACGCCGGGGGCCAGCTCGTCGGCCCGGCTCCGCATGCGGGTGAACGTCGCCGCCTCGGCGAGCTGGTCGACCCGCCGCGAAGAGATCGAAAGCACCCGGGCCAGGCGATGCAGCTGGCCCGGCAGGTCGGCCTGGAGGTCCGCGTAGTGGAACAGGGCCACGCCGGGCTCGTCGCGGTGGTCCCAGAACGTCCGCACGTGGTGGACCAGGTTGGCCAGGCTCACCCCGAACCCGTCCGACGACGGCGTGAAGTCCGCGTCCGCCCACAGCCGGAACCGCTCGAGGGGGTCGGCCGGGGGCGGGGCGACGACCTGGAGGCCGCCCGCCGTGATGGCGTCCGGGTGGATGTTGGCCACCGCGTGCTCGAACGACAGCATCGCGTCCCGCGGGTCACGGCCGACGCAGACGTACGTCACGTCCGGCTCGGACGGCAGGCCGTCGAGCGGGGTGTGCGTCTTGACGAACCGCCGGTGCCGCCGTCCTTCGAGGTCGGCCAGGATCGCCGGGGTGTCGTACGTGGTCGCGTCCAGCCACGGGGAAAGTTCGGTGAGCGGCCGGGGCAGCTCGGCGGTGTCGAAGACCAGCAACGCGCACAGCATCTGCATCCACGTCGTGCCGCACTTCGGCGGCGTGCTGATCACGATGTCCCCGGCACGGAACCGGAACCCGGCCCACAGCGCGCTGTCGGACACCACCGTGCGGTACCGCCGCAATTCGCCCATTCCGCCCCACCCCCGGGAGCCAGAATCCCACGGTCGTGGCCGCCCGGCTATCCGCGAGCCGGGCTAATCACCAGGACGGCGTGAACCGCACCGGCAGCGCCGCCAGGCCGCGGAACAGCGGCGACGGCCGCCAGGCCAGTGTGTCGGCCGGCACCGCCAGCCCGACGTCCGGGAGCCGGTCGAGCAGCACCTCGATCGCCGCCTCGGCGATGACCTTGGCGATCTCCTGGGCGGCGTACGGGCACCGGTGTTCGCCGTGGCTGAACGACAGGTACGCCTGGTTGCCCGTCGAGGCCTGCGGGACCGGCCGCACCAGCGGGTCCTGGTTGGCCGCGGCGAGCCCGAGGATGAGCAGGTCGCCCTTGCGGATCCGGCTGCCGCCCAGCTGCAGGTCGTGGACGGCGAACCGGCCCGGGAAGTTCTGGGTCGGCGTGTCCTCCCACAGCACCTCGTTCAGCGCCTGGCCGACGCTGCGGCGCCCGCCGGCCAGCGTCATCGCGAAGCGGTCGTCGGTGAGCATCAGCCGCAGGGTGTTGCCGATCCAGTACGCGGTGGGCAGCTGGCCCGCGTTCATCAGGTGGAGCAGGTCCTCGGTGATCTCCTCGTCGGCGAGCGCGGCCGGGTGGGCCAGCAGCCGCGACGTGACGTCCGGCCCGGGGGCGAGACGGCGGGACTCGACCAGCTGCCGCACCTTGTCCCGGACGCGCGCGTACGCCTCGTTCGCGCCTTCGCCGGCGGCGTGGGTCTGGTAGACGTCCCGGACCAGGTCCGCGGTCTCCGCGTCCGGCACGCCGATCATCCGGGCCACGACGGGCAGCGGGATCCCGTCGGCGTACTGGGTGATCAGGTCGGCCTCGCCGCTCCCGGCGAAGGCGTCGACGAGCTCGTCGGCCACCTGCTGGGCCCGGGCGCCCAGCTCGAACTGGTCGACGGCGCCGAGCGCCTCGTCCAGCGCCTCGGCCCGCCGCCGGTGCTCGGCGCCCTCGGCGAACATCATCGTGGGCTGGTAGGCCAGCAGCGGCAGCAGCGGCCAGTCGGGCGGGACGCGGTCCCAGGCGTTCCAGCGCCGCGAGTCGCGGCCGAAGACCTCCGGGTTGCTCACGACGTACTGCACCTCGCGGTAGCCGAGCACGAGCCACGCCGGCACGTCGCCGTCGAGCAGCACGGGGGCCACCGGCCCGTGCGCGCGCCGCAGCTCCGCGTACAGCTCCGCGGACGTCTGCTGGAACCCCGGCCCGGACAACGGCGTGGCGAGGGCGGGCTGAGGGGTGCTCATGACGTGGTCTCCCGGGCGGCGGACAGGGCGAAGAGGTGGTGGACGAGGGAAAGCAGGACGGTCTTGCTGGAGTCGCGCCGCCGGGCGTCGCAGTCGATCAGCGGCACGTCGGCGGACAGGTCGAGCGCCTGCCGCACCTGGTCCAGGGAGTGCTCCGGTTCGCCGAAGTTGTTGCGCGCCACGATGAACGGCGTCCCGTGGTGCTCGAGGCGGTCGATGGAGTACCAGGAGTCGGCCAGCCGGTGGGTGTCCACCAGCACGACGGCGCCCAGCGTCCCGGCGAACAGGCGGTCCCACAGGAACCAGAACCGCTCCTGGCCCGGCGCGCCGAACAGGTACAGCACCATGTGCTCGTTGAGGCTGATCCGCCCGAAGTCGAACGCGACCGTGGTGGTGGTCTTGCCGGGGGAGGCGCCGTCGTCGATCCCGACGCCCGCCTGCGTCATGGTTTCCTCGGTGCTCAGCGGGCGGATCTCGCTGACCGAGCGGACCATGGTCGTCTTGCCGACCCCGAACCCGCCGACGATCACGATCTTCAGGCCCTCCCGGGCGGTGCTCGCCAGCGGGGTACGAACGTCCTGGTCAGAGCTTCTGCAGTCCAACGAGTACCTGCTTCAGGGTTTCGAGATCGGGCAGATCGGTGTCGGCGGGCGCGGGGGACGGGTGGCGGGCGGTGACCCGGCCGGTGTCGAGCAGGTCGCACAGCAGGATCTTCACGACGCTCACCGGCAGGCCCAGCTCCGAGGCGACCTCCACCATGGCCGTCGGGAGCCGGCACAGGCGCAGGATCTTGACGTGCTCGGACTGCATGCCCGGGACCGGATCGCCTTCGCTCACGATCAGCGTCACCAGGTCCAGCGCGCTCTCGTTCGCGCGGCTGCGCCCGCCGGTGACGGTGTACAACCGGTCCGGGTCCTCGCGGTGGAGGTGTTCCCGGCTCATGTCATCCGGCCGCGGTGGGCTGCGGGCGCGGCGGCGCGGTCAGGTGCTCGCCGAGCTGCTCGACGAGCTCGTTCATGTTGTGGCCGATGAGGCCCACGTCCGCGTCGTCGTCGGCGATCACGGCGAGGTGGGCGCCGGCCCCGGCCTCCACGATGAACAGCATCCCGCCGTGGAACTCCGTCATGGACTGGCGCACGCCGCCGGTGCCGTCGCCGAACTCGATGGACGTGCCGTACGCCAGGCTCTGGATGCCCGAGGCGATGGCGGCCAGCTGGTCGGCCTGGTCGATCGTGAGCCCACGGGTGTGGCAGAGCTTGAGACCGTCCTTCGACAGCACCAGGGCGTGCCGGGTGCCCGGGGTCTTGCCCAGCAGGTTCTCCAGCAGCCAGTCGAGATCGTGTTCGGTGGTGTTCATCGGCTGTCCTCCGAGGCAGCAGCGGACGGGCGGGTTCCCCGGCCGGCCGCGTGGAACGCGCTGAACCGCGCCCCGGCGTCGGCACGGGCCGGTGCGGGACTCGCCGCCGGCGGCGGTGCCGGCTTGGGTGCGGCCGCCAGCGTCTGGCCGCGACGTCGTTGCGGCAGCCCGGAAGCGGCACTCTCCACTTCGGACACCGCGGGCGCGGGCGCCGCGGCGGGCGGGGCGGCCGCCTTCGCCGGGCTCGGCGGGGCCGTCGGGGCGTCCGGTTCGGGCTGGGTGATCAGCAGCCGGGGGATCATCACCACCACGCCGGTGCCGCCCCGCGCGGACGGCCGGAAGTGCACGGTCAGGCCGTGCTTGCGCGCCAGGCACCCCACCACGGCCAGGCCCAGCCGGGTGCCGGACAGCGTGGTCAGGTCCAGCGGCTCGGCCGACACCGCCCGCACGGCACGCTCCAGTGCCGCCGGGCCCATGACGAGGCCGCTGTCCTCGATCGTGACGACGACGCCCGCGTGGACTTCTTCCACGTACACGTGCACGTCCTCCGACGGCGGGGAGAAGCTGGTCGCGTTGTCCATCAGTTCGGCCAGCGCGTGCATGACCCCCTCGGCGGCGTACCCGGCGACCGCGACGGTGCTGGTCGAATGCGTCCGCACCCGCTGGTAGGCGCTGATGCGCCCCATCGCGCCGCGCAGGATGCTTTCCATCACGATCGGCTTGGTCCAGCGCCGGCCGGACCGCGCGCCGGTCAGCACCGCGATGCTGTCCGCCAGGCGGCCGGCCTGCGCGGTGCGGTGGTCCAGTTCGAGCAGGTCGCCGAGGACGTTTTCGTCGTAGCGGCCTTCCATCTCCCGCAGGTCGGCCAGCATGCTGGTGGCCAGCGCCTGGACGCGGCCGGCGGCGTTGGCGCAGGCCGCCATGGTGGCCGCGCGCATCCGCTCGCTCCGGGCGATCTCCTGCGCGATCGTGTCCAGCAGGCGCCGGTGCGCGCCGTCGGCCGAGCCCGGCACCTCGGCGAGCGCGGTGTCCACCGACGCCCCGTCGCGCACGCGCCGGACCACGGCGGGCAGCGTGTCGTCGGCGATCCGGGTGACCTCCGCGTCCAGCGCCGCGAGCCGGCCGCGGTCCCGGCGCGCGGCCTGCGCCCAGTGGGCGGCGACGGTGACCGCCGCGCACACCACGGCGGCCGCGATCCCGCTGTACCAGGCCACGAACGTCCGGTCCGCCCCGGACACCATGGCCGTCATCCACCACCACACCGACCCGGTGACGACCACGGCGACCGGCAGAACGTAGCGGGCGGGCAAGTGCACTGACATCGATCAGGTCCTCGGGGGCGTTCGGAGGCAGGACAACGGCACGGCGGAACCCGGGAATCGGGCTGCGCCGGAACTTCGTGCGGATTCGGAAAACGGCGGAACGAGCGGCGGGCTCCTCATTCCCCGGCGACCGTCGCCTGGGGCGACGACGACCCTAGCGCCGATCTTTCCCGTCCGTAAGAGTCAATCTTCGTGGCCACAACTTCGCGGGCCGCCGACGATTCAAGTCAATTCCCAACGAGCAGATCGGCCTATTGGTGAATGGCGGGGGAATGGGGTGGGTGAGATCAACTCTTCCGCTGACTGCGTGTGAGCGCTAACATACAGCGCGCATCGGGCGGATCGAGGAGGGCACAAGCATGCGGGGGTTCCGGATCCTGGTCTCGGTGCTGCTGATCGCGGTGGCGCTCGCGGCGCCCGCGGACGCCGGTCAGTCGCGGTACGCCGGCTACCTGTTCACCTACTTCACCGGTGAGGGCACCCCCGACGGCGAGCAGGTCTACTTCGCGCTGAGCCAGGGCAACGACCCGCTGCGGTGGCAGGCGCCGAGCGGCAGCCCGGCGTTGCGGTCCACGGTCGGGACCCAGGGCGTGCGCGACCCGTTCGTCATCCGCTCGCCGCGCGGGGACCGCTTCTACCTGATCGCGACCGACCTGCGGATGTACGGCCGCGACGACTGGGAGCGGTCGTGGCGGCACGGCAGCCGGTCGATCGTGGTGTGGGAGTCGGCGGACCTCCTGCGGTGGAGCGCACCGCGCCTGGTCGAGGTCATGCCGGAGACCGCGGGCAACGTGTGGGCGCCGGAGGCGTTCTACGACCCGGCGCGCGCGGCGTACGTGGTCTTCTGGGCGTCCAACATCTACCCGGCCGACGACCCCGGCCACGTCACGACCTCCCACAACCGGATGATGTACGCCACCACCCGGGACTTCCGCACGTTCAGCGAGCCGAAGCCCTGGTACGACCCCGGGTACTCGGTGATCGACTCCACGGTGATCCGCCACGACGGCGAGTACTACCGGTTCTCCCAGGACGACCGCGGCCCCGGCGGCGGCGGCTCGACCCCGTGCGGCCGGTACATCACCGAGGAGAAGTCCAAGGCCTTGCTGAGCCGCAGCTACGACCTGGTGAAGGAGTGCATCGGCAAGGACGCGGTCGTCGGCGGCGAGGGCCCGCTGGTGTTCCGGTCGAACACCGAGCGGAAGTGGTACCTGTTCATCGACGAGTACGGCGGCGCCGGGTACCGGCCGTTCGAAACCACGGACCTGGATTCCGGCGACTGGCGGCCGTCGGCGAACGTCCAGCTGCCCGGCAAACCCCGGCATGGCACGGTCCTGCCGGTGACCCGCGCCGAGTACCACCGGCTGGCCGCGGCGGGCCGGCTTTGAGCGGGCGCCGGCGCGCGGTGCTCGCGGCGGTCGTGGCGGTGCTCGCGGTGGCTGCGACGGTCGGCGTCCTGGGGGCGGCCGGCGCGGACGGCGCGGCCACGACCCGGGCGGACGCCGCCGTGATCGAGCCGGCTGTCATTGCTCCACCGGCGACCACGACTCCCGTGACCTCCTCTTCCGCCCGTGCCACGCCTTCGACGGCCGAGCCCGCACCGGTGGCCGCGCCCCTCACCGGCCGGATCGAGCCGGGCGCGACCCACTCCGGCGTCGCGACCTTCTACGACACCGACGGCACCGGCGCGTGCGGGTTCGACGCGAGCCCGGACCCGTTGAACGCGGCGATGAACGTCGCCGACTTCGAGGGTTCCCAGGCGTGCGGGGCTTACGTCCTCGTCCAAGCGGCCGGCGGCGCGAGCGTGACGGTGCGGATCACCAACCTCTGCCCGGCGCCGTGCCGGGTGGGGCAGCTGGACCTGAGCCCGAAGGCGTTCGACCGCCTCGGGGCGCGCAACCTCGGGGAGATCCCGGTCACCTGGAAGCTGGTGAGCCCGCCGACGACGGCGAAGATTTCGCTGCGCTACAAGGACGGATCTTCCCGGTACTGGTGCGGGATCCAGGTGATCGGCCACCGCAACCCGGTGGCCCGCCTGGAAGTCCGCGCGGGCAGCACGTGGAAACGGTTGCCGCGCACCGACTACAACTACTTCCTGGCGGAGAACGGCGCCGGGTGCGGCGGGGCCGTCGCGATCACCGACGTCTACGGCGAGCGGCTGGTCGTCGACCCGCTGCCGGTCAAGCCCGGCGCCGGCCAGCCGACGTCCCTGCAGTTCGCGCAGCGCTGAGTCACTCCTCGTCGCCGGTGGCCGCCAGGAAGGTCGCGAGGTCGTCGGTGAACCGCAGGAGCAGGTCGTAGAAGGTCCGGCGGTCCTCCGGTGCCCAGCCGGACAGGGCGTCGCCGAACCAGCCGAGCAGGGTGGTGACGTACCGGTCGGCGATTTCGGCGCCGTCGGGAGTCAGCTCGACCAGCCGGGCGCGCCGGTCGTCGGGGTCGGCCAGGCCGCTCACGAGCCGCCGCTTCTCGAGCACGTGCAGGTGCCGGGTGACGTGCGGGCCGGCGACCTGCAGGCGTTCGGCGATCTCGCCGACGCGCATCGCCTTCCCGGTCATGTGCAGGGCGAGGATGATCGACAGTCCGGGCCGGTCGAGGTCGGCGCCGATTCGCTTCATCGCCCGCTCGCCGAGGCCGCTGCGGTTCATCAGGTTGCCCAGCTGCATGAGCCGGGGCAGCACGGCCCGCAGGTCGGTGCCTTCTGTGTCGCCCATCACACCTCTTGGATAGCTAACTTAGGTATATAGTTGGCCGGGTCGGGGGTTGGTCACGGGCATTGTCGCACTCCCGTTTCAGATACCTAACTTAGCTATCGGAGATGTCATGAAGAAGGTCCTGATCTCGGGCGCGAGCATCGCCGGCCCGGCCCTGGCGTTCTGGCTGCGGAGCGCCGGCTTCGCGGTCACCCTCGTGGAGAAGGCGCCGGAACTGCGCGCCGGCGGCTACCCGATCGACGTGCGCGGCACGGCACTCGACGTCGTCCGCCGGATGGGAATCCTGCCCCGCCTGCGGGAGCAGCACATTTCGACGCGGCGGTTGACGTTCCTCGACGCCGACGGCGGCGAGATCGTGGCAGTGGCCCCGGACGCGATCATCGGCGGTGCCGAAGGCGAGGACCTCGAGATCCGCCGGGGCGACCTGATCCGGACGCTGTACGACCTGGTGCGCGGCGACGTCGACGTCCGGTTCGGCGACACGATCGCAACGCTCACCGAGGACGCCGACGTCACCTTCCGCAGCGGCCGCGAGGAAACGTACGACCTGGTGATCGGCGCCGACGGCCTGCACTCCCGCACCCGGGAGCTCGTCTTCGGCGAGGAAAGCGCGTTCCACCATTACCTCGGCTACAGCTTCGCCGGGTTCACGATGCCCAACGACTTCGGGCTCGTCCGCGAGGGGGTCACGTGGAGCACGCCCGGCAAGGGCGCGGCGCTGTACGCGGTCCTCGACAGCGAAGAGGTCCACGGTTTCTTGGTCTTCGCCCGGCCGGAGCCGCCGCTCGAAGCGTTCCGCGACCCCGAAGCCCAGCGCGACCTGATCGCCCGCACCTTTGCGGGCGAGGGCTGGGAAGTCCCGCGTCTGGTCGCGGCGATGCGCGAAGCCGACGACCTGTTCTTCGACGTGGTCAGCCAGATCCGCATGCCGCGCTGGTCGGCGGGGCGCGTCGCCCTCGTCGGGGACGCGGCCCACGCGCCGTCGTTCCTGACCGGCCAGGGCACCAGCCTCGCCCTCGTGGGCGCGTACGTGCTCGGCCAGGCCCTGGCCACGATCCCCGACCACGCGGCGGCGTTCGCCGCCTACGAGAACCGGTTGCGCGGCTTCGTCGAAGCCAACCAGGCCCTGGTGAGCGAGGGGCAGGCGACACTGTTCCCGTCGACGCCGGAGGCGCTCGAACGCCGCAACGCCGCACTCCGGCAGCTGACGACGGCCCCGCCGCCGGCGCCCCGGCCGGAGCACTCGGCGCTGACGCTGCCGGACTTCCCCGTGCCGGTGCGGTGAGCTCGGACGCGGATCGCCGGCCCAGAAGGCGAGCCCGCCGATGGCGATGATCACCACCCGCGCCGAGCCGCGGCTGCCGCCACCGAGCAGGCCGTCCAGCGCCGGGAACTCCGCGGAGACGCCCAAGACGACGGACACGAGCATCGGGCGGGCGCCGGGCACCCCGCTCGGTCCGCGGCGCGGATGCCTGGTGGTGGTGGGCCTCCGCCCGCGGGTGGGCCCCGCGGCGGGGCGGGCCCGCCCCGCCGGCCAACCCACCCGCCGGGCCCCGAAACCTCAGCTTCCCGGCTGCGTGATCGCCGGGTAGGTCCGCTCCACGACGCACAACTGCGTCGTGGCGTACATCGCCAATGAGCTGCCCACGCACCGGCCCGTCGGCCCGCTTTCCGCCTGCGCCAAGCCCGCCGTCGTGCCGAACAGGACTCCGGTCGTCAACGCCGCCACCGCGGCCGCCGTGATCCGTCGCATCGTGATCCTCCCGTCGTGGAGCCGGTTTTCGATGGCGGGAGGCTGCCCCGGATCGGGGCGGACGAACGGGATCGCCGCCGATGGCACCGGTCCGGGTGACCCCCACGGGGACCTCACGTGCCACGGCCGGTCGGACGGATGCCCGGCGGCGCACCAGTACGCTGAAGCGAATGAGCACGGTATCCACCCCGGAGCAGTCGATGGTCGAAACCCGTCACCAGACCCGGTTGCTGACCCTGCTCCGCGACGACGGCCCGATGTCGCGGGTCGAGCTGGGGGAGCGCCTCGAACTGCCGCGCGCCCGGGTGGGTGCCGAGGTGGCGCGGCTCGCCGAAGTCGGGCTCGTCGAGGCCGCCGGGCCCTCGGCCAGCCGGGGCGGGCGGCGGTCGACGCTCGTCCGGCTCGCGGGCGAACTGCGGGTGCTCGCCGTCGACGTCGGGGCGACCTCGGTCGGCGTGGCCGTCACCGATGGCTCGTGCGAGGTGCTCGCGCACGCCGTCGAAGACTGCGATGTGCGGCAAGGGCCGCACCCGGTGCTGCGGCGGGTCGCCGAGCTCGCCGCGAAGGTCCGGGACGAGGCGCCCGGCCGGCTGGTCGCCGCGGGCATCGGGCTGCCGGGGCCGGTCAGCTTCGCCGAAGGCATGGCCGTCGCGCCACCGATCATGCCCGGCTGGGACCGGTTCAACGTCCGCGACCACCTCGGCGGGCTGTGGGGCTGCCCGGTCGCGGTGGACAACGACGTCAACGCGATGGCGCTCGGCGAGCGGCACGCCGGGGTGGCGCGCTCGACCGACGACCTGATGTTCGTCAAGATCGGCACCGGGATCGGCTGCGGGATCGTGCTCGGCGGCAAGGTCTACCGCGGGGTCGCGGGCACGGCGGGCGACATCGGGCACATCCGGCTCGACGACTTCGGCCCGACCTGCGCGTGCGGCGAGGTCGGCTGCCTGGAGGCCTACTTCGGTGGGGCGGCGCTGGCCCGCGACGGGCTGGCACTGGCCCGCAGCGGCCGGTCGGCCCACCTGGCCGAGGCGGCCGCCGAACGCGGGGCCGTCACCGCCCGTGACGTCGGCCGGGCCGCCGCGGCCGGCGACTCCGGCGCGGTCAACCTCATCCGCGACGGCGGACGGCGGCTCGGCCAGGTCATCGCCTCGCTGGTCTGCTTCATCAACCCCGGCATGGTGGTGATCGGCGGCGGCGTGGCCCAGCTCGGCCACCAGCTGCTCGCCGAGGTGCGCAGCGCGGTGTACCGGCGCTCGCTGCCGCTGGCCACCGGGAACCTGCCGATCGTGCTGTCCGAGCTGGGCGAGACGGCGGGCGTGATCGGGGCCGCCTGGTCGGCCACCGACCGGGCGTTCACGCTCAGCAGCTGACGCTCGGTCACGAACTGGCGGAGCAGGCGGGAACTTACGTCCGGCCGCCGAACGCAGCCATGGCATAACGCTGAAACTAAGCAGACTTTTGCACATCAGATTCGAAAGTATGTCCGATTTCGCACGTCTATCCGGGTGAAAACTCCACTGAACGCGTGAGTATCACCTTGACGAGTGATGCCGGTCACCCTACTTTCGCTGCCTGAGCGACAAAGTGCGTTCAGTGCGCAGCGCAAGATGGGGGCACCGTGGCCGTCACCCGAACGAGGCAAGCCGGCTCGGCGAGCCCCCGTACGGCGAACCTGGCCGCGGTCCTGCGGGCGCTGCGCACCGGCCCGCTCTCGCGCACCCAGCTGGCGGCCCGCTGCGGGATCCCGAAGTCCGCGGTGCCCGGCCTGCTCGCCGAACTCGCCGAACGCGGCCTGGTCCGGCCCGCCGGGGTCCGGCCCGGCAACGGACGGCCGAGCAGGCTCGTCGAACTGCACGGCGAAGACGCCTACGCGCTGGCACTGACCATCGAAGCCGACCGGCTGTCGGCGCTGGTCACCGACCTGTCCGGGCGCGTCCTGGCCGAAGGAAGGGAAGCCGTCGACGTCGCCGCGCTCGGCCTCCACGCCGGGCTGGACGCCCTCGCCCACCTCGCCGGCCGGGTGCTGCCCGGCCTGCCGGTCGGCGTCGCGGTGTCCGTGCCGGGGCTGGTCGACTCGGCCGCCGCCGTGCTGCGGTTCGCGCCCGCGCTGCGCTGGCGTGACGCCGAAATCGCCGGGCTGCTGGCGGCCCGGCTCGCCCTCCCGGTCGACGCCGTGGCCGTCGACAACGAAGCCAACCTCGGGGCGCTGGCCGAGTCGGTCGCGGGCACCGGGACCGAGCTCTTCTTCCTCAACGGCGGGACGGCCGTCGGCGGCGGGTTCGTCTCCGGCGGCACGATCCTCCGCGGCGCGCGCGGCTTCGCGGGCGAGGTCGGGCACATCGCCGTCGACCCGTCCGGCGAGCGGTGCCCCTGCGGCCGGACGGGCTGCCTGGAGACGAAGGCGAACCTGGCCGCGGTGCTGCGCGCGGCCGCCGCCCCCGGCGACCCACTGCACGATCCCGCCCCCGGCATCGACGGCCGCGTCGCCCTGCTCAAGGACCGCGTCCGGCGCGGTGACCAGCGCGCGGCCACCGCGGTCCACGAACTCGGCGTCGCGCTCGGCATCGCGCTGTCCACCGTGGTCGACGTGCTCGACCCGGACGTCGTCGTGCTCGGCGGCTTCTTCGCCGAACTGGGCGAGTGGCTGGTCGAACCGGTCCGCGTCGAACTCGCCGCCCGGCCGCTCGGCCAGGCCCGGGTCGTCGCCTCCGGGCTCGGCCTGCAGGCGCCGCTGCGCGGGGCCGCGCACCTGGCGGCCGAGCGGCTGTTCGCGAACCCGACGCTCGCCGAGGAGGCGACGGTATGACCCTGCTGTCCGTCCGCGGGATCGTGAAGACGTTCCCCGGCGTCCGCGCCCTCGACGGCGTCGACCTCGACGTCGAAGCCGGCGAGGTGCACTGCCTGCTCGGCCAGAACGGCGCCGGGAAGTCGACGCTGATCAAGGTCCTCTCCGGCGCGCACCGCCCGGACGCCGGCGAGATCACGTGGGCAGGCGAGCGCGTCGAGCTCGGTTCGCCGGTCGACGCGCTGCGCCTGGGCATCGCCACCATGTACCAGGAGCTCGACCTCGTGCCCGGGCTTTCGGTGGCGGACAACATCTTCCTCGGCCACGAGCGCGCCCGCTTCGGCTTCACGCGGATCTCCGAAGCCCGCGCCGAGGCCGCCCGCCTGATGGCCCGGCTCGGGCACCCCGACATCCGGCCGTCCACCGAGGTCGGCAGGCTCTCCGCCGCCGGCCAGCAGCTGGTCTCGATGGCCCGCGCGCTCGCCCACGACGCCCGGCTGCTCGTCATGGACGAACCGACCGCCGCGCTGGCCGGCGAGGAGGTCGACAACCTCTTCCGGATCGTCGGCGAGCTGACCGCCGACGGCGTCGCGGTCGTCTACATCTCGCACCGGCTCGAAGAACTGCGCCGGATCGGGCACCGGGTGACCGTGCTCAAGGACGGCCGGACCGTCGGCACCGGCCTCGACGCGGCCGCGACGCCGACCGCCGACCTCGTCGCCCTGATGGCCGGGCGCAAGGTCGAGACGGTCTTCGGGCCGCGCCACGAGGGCCACGCCAAGAGCACCCCGGTGCTCGAGGTGGCGAACCTGTCCCGCGCGAGCGAGTTCGAGGACGTGGCCTTCACCGTCCACGCGGGCGAGGTCGTCGGCATCGCCGGGCTCGTCGGCTCCGGCCGCAGCGAGCTGCTCGAAACGATCTTCGGCGCCCGCAAGGCCGACCGCGGAACCGTCGCGGTGGACGGGAAGACCGTGCGCCCGGGTGACGTGCTCGCCGCCGTCAAGGCCGGCATCGGCCTCGCGCCCGAGGAGCGCAAGAGCCAGGGCCTGCTGCTCGACCTGCCGGTGGTGCACAACGTCACCCTCGCCAGCCTCGGCCGCTACGCGAAACTCGGCTTCACCGAACGGTCCCGGGAACTGGCCGACGCCGGCGCGAGCCTGCGGCGCCTCGACCTGCGGCCCGCCGACCCCCGGCGGATCGTCCGCACGCTGTCCGGCGGCAACCAGCAGAAGGCCGTGCTCGCGCGGTGGCTGGTCCGCGGGTGCCGGGTGCTGCTGCTCGACGAGCCGACGCGCGGCGTCGACGTCGGCGCCCGGGCCGAGCTCTACCGGCTGATCGACGAGCTGGCCGCGACCGGCGTGGCGATCGTGCTGGTGTCCAGCGAAATCCCCGAGGTGCTCGGATTGGCCGACCGGGTGCTGGTGCTGCGCGAGGGCCGTGTCCTCGCCGACCGGCGCTCGGCCGGGCTCACCGAGGCCGAGGTGCTCGACGTGATTCTCGAGGGGAGCGCGGCATGACCGAGACCCAGGCACCGCCCCAGGAAGCGCTGCCCGCCGAACGGAAGCGGCGGTTCACCTTCTCCGCCGACCCGCGGCTGCTCGGCCTGGTGGCCGTGCTCGTCGTGTTGTGCCTGGTCGGCCAGTTCACCCGGCCCGAGCTGTTCTTCACCGAAAGCAACATCTCGACGATCCTGCGGCTGGCCGCGGCGATCGGCGTGGTCAGCGTCGGGATGACGTTCGTGATCATCAGCGGCGGCATCGACCTGTCGGTCGGCTCGATGGTCGGCCTGGCCGGCGTCTGGCTGACGACGCTGGCGACGCAGTCCTACGGGCCGTGGGTGATGGTCCTCTGTGGACTCGCCGTCGGCCTCGGCTGCGGGCTCGTCAACGGCGTGCTCGTCGCCTACGGCAAGGTCGTGCCGTTCATCGCGACGCTCGCGATGTACGTCTCGGCCCGCGGGCTCGCCGAGCGGATCAGCGGCCGGCGCACCCAGGTCGTCGCCGACCAGGACTTCCTGGCCTTCTTCCGCGGCGGCTTCCTCGGTATCCCGACGCTGATCTGGCTGTTCGCGCTGGTCTTCGCGGTCGGCTGGGTGGTGCTCAACCGCACCACCTTCGGCCGCCGGACGTACGCGGTCGGCGGCAACGCCGAGGCGTCCCGGCTGGCCGGCATCAACGTCAAGCGGCACCTCGCGCTCGTCTACGGCGTGGCCGGGCTCTGCTGCGGGATCGCCGCGCTGATGGTCGTCGCGCGGACGACGGCGGGTGCGTCGACCAACGGCATGTTCTACGAGCTCGACGCGATCGCGGCGGTGGTCATCGGCGGCACGCTGCTGACCGGCGGCCGCGGCTCGCTCATCGGCACGCTCGTCGGCGTGCTGATCTTCACGGTGCTGTCGAACATCTTCACGCTGAACAACCTGGACACCGACATCCAGAACATCGCCAAGGGCGTGATCATCGTGCTCGCCGTGCTCTTGCAGTTCCGGGCCCGGAAAGCCAGGACCGGTAGTCAGTAACCACCGATGGAGGTTCACCATGGCCGAACACCCCTTCCTCGGCCGCCGGGGATTCCTGCTGGGCGGGGCCGCGGTCGGCGCCGGTGCGCTGCTGGCCGGCTGCACGTCGAACACGCCCGCGAACTCGGAGTCGAACGCGCCGGTCGCCAACGCGGGCAACAACGCCCAGCCGGGCAAGCCGATCACCATCGGCTTCTCCGCGCCGGCCGCCGACCACGGCTGGATCGCGGCGATCACGAAGAACGCCAAGGCGCAGGCGCAGAAGTTCAGCGAGGTGAAGTTCAACGCGACCGAGGGCACCAACGACGTCAACCAGCAGATCTCCCAGGTGGAGACGCTGATCAACGCCAAGGTCGACGTCCTGGTGATCCTGCCCTTCGACGGCAAGGCGCTCACCGCGGTCGGCCAGCAGGCGATGGACGCCGGCATCCCGGTGATCAACCTCGACCGCATCTTCGACACGCCTTTGGCCTATAGAACCTGGATCGGCGGCGACAACTACCGGATGGGTGTCAACGCGGGCAACTACATCGCCGCGGAACTCAAGAAGAAGAACGTCGCGAACCCGATCATCGGCGAGGTCGCCGGGATCGACTCGCTGCCGCTGACCCAGGAACGCAGCAAGGGCTTCAAGGACGCGCTGGGCCGGGCCGGGTTCCAGGTCGGCCCGCGCGTGTCGGCGCAGTTCACCTCGGAGTCGGGCGAGCAGCAGACCGCGAACCTGCTGCAGGGCGCGCCGAAGCTGGACGCGCTGTGGAACCACGACGACGACCAGGGCATCGGCGTCAACGCGGCGATCGACACCGCGGGCCGCAAGGAGTTCATCATGGTCGGCGGCGCCGGCTCGAAGAACATGATGAACCTGATCAAGGCCGACTCGTCGCCGATCAAGGCGACCGTGCTCTACAGCCCGTCGATGGCCTCGACGGCGGTCGCGCTCGCCCGGCTGCTCGGGCAGGGCAAGGGCATCGGCGACCTGGCCGAGCACGACATCCCGGCCGAGATCACCACGTACTCGGCGGTGGTGACGAAGGAGAACGTCGACCAGTACCTCGACGTCGGCTTCGATTCCTGACGCGGACTTTTCCAGCTGGACCGAAGGAGGGGTATGAGCCCGGGACGGGAAACGATCGGGATCGGGATGGTGGGCCACGCGTTCATGGGTGCGGTGCATTCGCACGCCTGGCGCAGCGTCCACCGGTTCTTCGACCCACCGCTGGTGCCGCGCCTGGCCGTCCTCGGCGGCCGGGACGAGGCCCGGGCCAAGGCCGCCGCGGAGAAGTTCGGCTGGGACGACGTCGAAACGGACTGGCGGAAGCTCCTCGCCCGCGACGACGTCGGCCTGGTCGACGTCTGCACCCCGGGCGACAGCCACGCCGAGATCGCGATCGCCGCGCTCGACGCCGGCAAGCACGTGCTGTGCGAGAAACCCCTGGCCAACTCGGTGGCCGAGGCCGAAGCGATGGCTGAGGCGGCGCGACGGGCCCGTGAACGCGGGGTACGGGCCATGGTCGCGTTCAACTACCGCCGGGTGCCCGCGCTCGCCCACGCCAGGGAACTGGTGGCGGGCGGGGCGCTCGGCGAGATCCGGCACGTGCGGTCGGTGTACCTGCAGGACTGGCTGTCGGACGCGCAGGCGCCGATGACCTGGCGGCTGCGGCGCGAAAGCGCGGGCTCGGGCGCACTGGGCGACCTGGGGGCGCACATCGTCGACGCCGCCCAGTTCGTCACCGGGGACGTGATCACCGGCGTCTCGGCGCTGACGAACACCTTCGTCAAGCAGCGGCCGTCCGAGACCGGCGGCACCGACGACGTCACGGTCGACGACACGGCGTTGTTCCTGGCCCGGCTGGCCGGGGGAGCGGTGGCGACCTTCGAGGCGACCCGGTTCGCGCTCGGCCGCAAGAACGCGATGCGGCTGGAGGTCAACGGGTCGAAGGCGAGCCTGGCGTTCGACTTCGAGTCGATGAACGAGCTGCAGTGGTACGAGGGCACCGGCACCGAAGCCGGGTTCCGCCGCATCCTCGTCACCGAGCCGCAGCACCCGTACGTCGGCGCGTGGTGGCCGCCGGGGCACCTGCTCGGCTACGAGCACACGTTCACCCACGAAGTCGCCGACTTCCTGGATGCCATCGGCGCGGGCACGGACCCCGCGCCGAGCTTCGACGACGGCCTGCGCGTCCAGCGCGTGCTCGACGCCGTCGAAAAGAGCGCTGCCGCGGCAGCGACCTGGACACCGGTGGAGGAGAAATGAGCCGTCCCGTCACGTTGTTCACCGGCCAGTGGGCCGACCTGCCGTTCACCGAGGTCTGCAAGCTCGCGTCGGAGTGGGGCTACGACGGCCTCGAGATCGCCTGCTCGGGCGACCACTTCGAGGTCGACCGGGCACTGTCCGAAGAGGACTACGTGGCCGGGCGGCTGCGGCTGCTCGCCGACCACGGCCTCAAGGTGTGGGCGATCTCGAACCACCTGGTCGGGCAGGCCGTCTGCGACGACCCGATCGACCACCGGCACCAGGCGATCCTGCCGTCCCGCATCTGGGGCGACGGTGACGCCGAGGGCGTCCGGCAGCGGGCGGCGGCCGAGATGGCCGACACCGCGCGAGCGGCGGCGAAGCTCGGCGTGGACACCGTCATCGGCTTCACCGGGTCGAAGACCTGGAAGTACGTCGCGATGTTCCCGCCGGTCTCGAGCGATGACATCGATGACGGCTACGCGGACTTCGCTCAGCGCTGGAACCCGATCCTGGATGTCTTCGACGAGGTCGGCGTCCGGTTCGCGCACGAGGTCCACCCGTCCGAGATCGCCTACGACTACTGGACGACCAAGCGCGCGCTGGAAGCGGTCGGCAACCGGCCGGCGTTCGGGCTGAACTGGGACCCGTCGCACTTCGTCTGGCAGGACCTCGACCCGGTCGGGTTCATCCTCGACTTCGCCGACCGGATCTACCACGTCGACTGCAAGGACACCCGCAAGCGCTTCGACGGCCGCAACGGACGGCTCGGCTCGCACCTGGCCTGGGCGGACCCGCGGCGGGGCTGGGACTTCGTGTCCGTCGGCCACGGCGACGTCCCGTGGGAGGACTGCTTCCGGGCGCTGAACTCGATCGGCTACGCCGGCCCGATCTCGGTGGAGTGGGAAGACGCCGGGATGGACCGGCTCCGCGGCGCGGCGGAGGCGGTGAAGTACGTACGCGAGCACCTGTTCGACAAGCCGACGGCGGCATTCGACGCGGCTTTCAGCAACCAGAAATGAGGGAGTTCCATGTGCGGTGACCTGCCAGAAGACTACTCCCGACGGAAGTTTCTGAACGTGGCGACGGTGGCTCTGACCGCCGGGGCCGCGGCGGTGGCCCTGCCCGGCGCCGCCGCCGCGTCCCCGGCGCGCCGCCGCGTCCCGCTCGAGAAGATCAGCATCCAGCTCTACTCCCTGCGGTCGCTGCTGCAGAACGACCCGGAAGGCACGCTCTCCGCACTGGCCGACATCGGCTACCGGAAGGTCGAGCTGGCCGGGACGTACGGCCGCAGCGCGACCGAGTTCCGCGCCATCCTCGACCGCTGCCGCCTCAAGGCGTCCTCGACGCACGTCGGCATCGACGGCGACCTGAACCAGACCATCGCCGACGCGAAGATCCTGGGCAACTCGCTCGCCAACGTCCCGTACGCGAACTTCGCCACCATCGCGGAGTGGGAGGCCTTCGCCGGGCGGCTCGACACCGCCGCGGCCGCCTTCAAGAAGGCCGGGATCCCGCTCGGCTACCACAACCACGCCCACGAGTTCGCCCCGATCGGGGGAGTGCGGCCCTACGACGTCCTGACCGCGAAGACCGACAAGCGGACCGTGCACCTGGAGATCGACCTGTTCTGGGCGGTGACCGGCGGCGCGGACCCCGTCCAGCTGTTCCGGCAGCACTTCCCGCGCGTGCAGCAGTACCACGTCAAGGACCGGACCGCGGACGGGCAGATGACCGACCCCGGCACCGGCGTCATCGACTTCCGGCGCATCTTCGCCGCGTCCTGCCACACCATCCGCGAGTTCATCGTCGAGCACGACCAGCCCACCGACCCGCTGAACACGGCGAAGGTCGGCTTCGAATACCTCCGCACCGTCCGGTTCTGAGAGCCCCGGGGGACTCGACATGCGAGTATCACGTCGGTCGATGCTGGCCGGAACCGCCGCGGGCGTGCTCGCGCCCGCGGTCGGGGTGGCCGGAACAGCGTCGGCCGCGGGCCTGACCCGCCAGATCACCATCTACGCCGAAGCCCTGCCCGGCGGCCTCTACGGCTACGGCCTCGAACCGGGCAAAGCCACGATCCCGGGGCCGCTGCTGGAGGTCTACGAGGGCGACACCCTCGAGATCGAACTGGTCAACCGGACCGACAAGCGGCTGTCGATCCACCCGCACGGCGTCACCTACGACACCGCGTCGGACGGCGCCCCGCTCAACGCGTCCTTCAACAAGCCGGGCGAGACACGCACGTACACCTGGCGCACGCGGACCCGGTACGACGCCGGCGGCGGGTTCTGGATGCCCGGCAGCGCCGGCTACTGGCACTACCACGACCACGCCATGGGCACCGACCACGGCACCGCCGGCCTCGCGCGCGGGCTGTACGGCGGGCTGATCGTCCGCAAGCGCGGCGACCTGCTGCCCAGCAAGCAGTACACCGTCGTGTTCAACGAAATGATGATCAACCACGCGATGGCGCCGGACACGCCGATCCTCGAGGCGCGCCTCGGCGAGCGCGTCGAGTGGGTCTGCATCGGGTACGGCAGCCTGCCGCACACGTTCCACCTGCACGGCCACCGCTGGGCCGATACCCGTACCGGGATGCTCAGCAGCGCCGCTGACAACGTTGCCATCGTCGACAACAAGAACCTGGACCCCGGCAGCTCGTTCGGGTTCCAGGTGCTCGCGGGCGAAGGCGCCGGGCCGGGGGTGTGGATGTACCACTGCCACGTCCAGACCCACTCCGACGGCGGCATGGTGGGGCTCTTCCTGGTCCGCAACCCCGACGGCAGCCTGCCCGACGGCGCGCAGGACGCGATCGACCGGTTCAAGGAGCACGGCCACACCGGGCACGACACGAACCCCGATTCCCGTACGCACGCAGGAGGGGAGCTATGAAACGACGATGGTTCGGCAGGCGCGGCGCGGTCGTGCTCGCCATCGGCTCGGTCCTGGCGGCCGGAGCTCCGCTGATGGCGATGCCCGTGGCCGCAGCGGCCCCGGCGGCGAACGTGCCGGTGAACGTCCTCGTCTTCCACGGCGCGGCGGCCGGCCAGAAGGACCCGGTCCTGCGCGCGGCCGACGCGATCGCCCGGCTGGGCGGGGACAACGGCATCACCGTCACGGCGTCGCAGGATCCCGCCGTGTTCAACACCGCCAACCTGGCCCGCTACCGCGGTGTCGTGTTCCTGTCCGCGCAGGGCGTCACGCTGAGCCGGGAGCAGGAAGGCGCGCTGCAGGCGTACATGAAGGCCGGCGGCGGGTTCCTCGGCATCTCCGACGCCGCCCGCGCGCAGGACTCGTCGCAGTGGTTCACCGGCCTGATCGGGGCGCGCCCGGTCGGCGCCCGGCCCACGCCCGAGGCGGTGGCGTCGGTGACCGCGAGCGGGGAGAACCCGCCGAACGAAACCAAGGAGAAACTGGCCGACAACAACGAAAACACGAAGTGGCTGACGTTCGCGACCACCGGCTGGGCCGCCTACAAGATGGCCACCCCGGTCGCGGTCAGCAGCTACGCGCTGGTGTCGGCGAACGACTTCCCGGGCCGCAACCCGAAGAACTGGACCCTGCAGGGGTCCGCGGACGGCAGCACCTGGACCGACCTGGACACGCGCACGAACGAGACGTTCACCGACCCGTTCCAGACCCGGACGTTCACCTTCGCCAACACCACGGTCTACCCGAACTACCGGCTGAACATCACCGCGAACGCGGGTGAGCCGATCATCCAGCTCGCGGACCTCAAGCTGTTCAAGGACACCTCGACGACCCCGCCGCCGCCGGAGCCGGCACCGCAGCAGGCCGTCGTCGACGTCCTCGACGCCAAACACCCGGCCACCGCCGGGCTGCCGCAGAACTGGACGCGCACCGACCGCTGGCTCAACTGGGAAACCAACCCGGTCGGCACGGTCCACACCGTCGCCCAGGTCGAGGAGAAGGGCTACCAGCCGGGCGTCGGCGCGAACGGCCCGTTCCACCCGATCTCGTGGTGCCGCGACTACGACGGCGGCCGCTCCTTCTACACCGGCATGGGCCGCACCGAAGCTTCCTACGGCGAAGGGCAGTTCCGCGACCACCTGCTCGGCGCCCTGCGCTGGACCACCGGCATGGTCCGCGGCGACTGCCAGGCCGGGATCGCCGCGAACTACAAGGTCGAGCGGCTCACCGGCAAGAACGCCGCCGGGCAGCTCGACCAGATCGGCGAGCCGCACGGGCTCACCATCGCACCGGACGGCAAGGTCTTCTACATCGGCAAGGCGGCCTGCCCGACCGGGCCGGTGGTCAGCTGGGACGACCCGAACGTCGGCCTCGGCTGCGGCACGATCCACCAGTGGGACCCGGCCACCAAGAAGGTCAAGCTGCTCACGACGTTGCGCGTGATGGGCAACCGCGGCAGCGGCGACGAGCTGGTCAAGAACGAAGAAGGCCTGCTCGGCATGGTGCTGGACCCGAAGTTCACCGAGAACGGCTGGTTCTACGCCTACTGGATGCCGCACGACTCGATCGACCGCGACAAGCGGATCGGCAAGCGCACGATCTCGCGGTTCACCTACAACGCGACCGCGCAGACGATCGACCAGGCCACCCGCAAGGACCTGATGTCCTGGGACGTGCAGATCCACAGCTGCTGCCACGCCGGCGGCGGGATGGCGTTCGACAAGGACGGCAACCTCTACGTCGGGTCCGGGGACAACAACTCCTCGGGCGGCTCGAACGGCTACTCCGGCAACAACTGGACGCTCGAGTACAAGGGCCTGTCGTTCCAGGACGCGCGCCGCACGGCGGGCAACACGAACGACTACGGCGGCAAGATCCTGCGGATCCACCCGGAGCCGAACGGCACCTACACGATCCCGCCGGGGAACCTGTTCCCGAACGGGCCGTCGGACAAGACGCGCCCGGAGATCTACGTGATGGGCGTCCGCAACATCTCGCGGCTGCAGATCGACCCGGTGCACAACTGGCTGACCGCGGGCTGGGTCGGCCCGGACGCGCCCGCGCCGAGCCCCGAGCTCGGGCCGGCGAAGTACGAGACGGCCACGATTATCACCGAGGCGGGCAACCACGGCTGGCCGTACTGCATGGGCAACCGGCAGCCCTACCGCGACCGCAGCAGCACCAACGCCGCGGAACTCACCGGCTGGTACGACTGCAACAACCCGATCAACACCTCGCCGCGCAACACCGGGCTGGTCAACCTGCCGCCGATCAAGGACAACATGATCTGGTACTCGCCGGACGGCGGCGGCCCGGTCTTCCCGAAGCGGCCGGGCAGCTCCATCCCGACGTACAACGCGGCGGACGCCACCTACACCCAGCCGTACCTGCGGGGCGGCGGCCAGGCGGTCATGTCCGGGCCGACGTACCACCGCTCGCTGGTCAACCCGAACAGCGGTGTCGCGTGGCCGGAGTACTGGGACAACAAGTGGTTCATCGCCGACGAGGCCAACTCGCAGAACCGGGTCGCGGTGACCGTCGACCCGGCCGAGGTGCCCACGCACCAGCCGCCGGTGTTCGCCGAGACGTTCCGGCAGATCATCCCGGGCGGCGCGGGTGACACGCGGGTGCAGAGCTGGATGGACGCCAAGTTCGGGCCGGACGGCGCGTTGTACGTGCTCGACTACGGCAACGGCTTCTTCTCCCTGGACGCCAACCAGAAGCTGCTGAAGATCAGCTACACCGGTGGCGCGCCGACGCCCGCCCCGGCGGCGTCGTCGACCATGGTGCAGAACAAGGCGCTGACGGCGGCGTTCACCGGGTCGAAGTCCGGCGGCGTGTCCTACCGGTGGGAGTTCGGCGACGGCTCGGTGTCCACCCAGGCCGACCCGCGGCACACCTACCCGCGCACCGGGATCTTCACCGCCAAGCTGACCGTGACCTACGCGAACGGTGAAGCGGTGACGACCCGGGCGTCGGTGAACGTCGGCTGTGCGGTGGCCGATCCGGGCCCGGCGGTGACCTTGGGCGACACGCTCACGAAGGTGGTCAACCGCAACGCCGGCGGTGGTTGCACGGTGGACGACTTCCTCGACGACGAAAGCACGTGGAGCACCCACGCCGCCTTCGTCAACCACGTCGAGCAGGCCACCGAAACGCTCTCCGACCTCGGGGTGCTGTCCGACGCCGAGGTGGCGGAACTGAACGCGGCCGCCGCGGCGTCACCGATCGGGAAACCGGGCACGACCGGCTACGACGCGCTGTTCGACGGCACGGCGGAGTCGTTGCGGGCCTGGGCACAGGCGCCGTCGGGGCAGTTCACGCTGCAACCCGACGGGTCCATCCGGGCCGGCGGCGGGCTGGGCATGCTGTGGTACGCGCAACGGCAGTTCGGCGACTTCTCGGTGAAGGTGCAGTTCAAGGACATCGCGCCGGATCCCGGCCGGGCCAACAGCGGCGTGTTCGTCCGGTTCCCGGACCCGCGGACACCCCTCGAACAGCGGCCGCCGGGCAGCTGCGGGACGGTCGGGTCGGCGCGGACGTCGCAGGCCTGGGTGGCCATCTACTGCGGCCACGAGATCCAGATCTACGACGGCGACACCGGCGAGCCGCAGAAGACCGGGTCGGTCTACAACTTCGACCCCCGCCCGCTCGACCAGGCGGGCGCGCGGCCGAAGGGCACGTGGAACGAGTACGAGATCAAGGTCGTCGGGCAGCACTACACGATGATCCGCAACGGCGTGGTGATCAACGAGTTCGACAACACGCCCGGGCAGCAGTCGTCGCGCGCGGGTGACCCGCCGACCGACCTGCGGCAGTTCGTCAGCGGGTTCATCGGGTTGCAGAACCACAGCGACAACGACCTGATCGAGTTCCGCAACATCCGGGTGCGGCAGCTGTAGGCCTGCCGCGGCCGTCGTGGGTGGTAAGGCGGGTTCCAACGCGCCTTACCACTCACGAGCCCCACTCGAGGAAGGGTTCCCCGCGATGTCCCCACGACTGATCGCCCTGCTGCTGACCGCGTTCCTGGCGGTGCTCGGGCTGGCGACGCCCGCGGCGGCGGCCCCGGTCCAGACGCTGACCTGGACCGGGAACAACAGCACCACCGAGTACGCGTCCGCGCCGACCGGCGCCCGGCCCGGCGAGACCACGATCGTCTTCGAGAACAGCGAAGCCACCGGCAACACCACCGGGATGTCGCACACCCTGACGTTCGACACGACGACACCGGGCTACAACCACGACGTCACCCTGAACATCCTGGCCAACCCGTTCGACCCGCAGGACGGCCGGCACGAGGCCGTCGTGATGCTGACACCGGGCAAGTACCGCTACTACTGCACCATTCCCGGCCACACCGCGATGGCGGGCGAGTTCGTCGTCTCCGACGGCACCGGCGACACGATCCCGCCGACCGTGACCGCCGCGGTGACGGGCGATCGCGATCCCGCCGGCAACTACGTCGAATCGGCCACGGTCACGCTTTCGGCCGAGGATGCGGGATCCGGCGTGGCGTCGGTCGAGTACCAGCTCGACGGCGGCACGTGGACCGCGTACGCCGCACCGGTGGTGGTGACCGCGGTGGGCATGCACATGCTGCACTACCGCGCGACCGACGTCGCCGGGAACACGTCCGAAGAAGGCATGGCGCACTTCACGGTCGTCGACGGTCCGGGCGACACCACGCCGCCGACGGTGACCGCCTCGGTCGCGGGAGACCGGGACGCGGCGGGCAACTACCTCGACGTGGCCACGGTTTCCCTGACGGCCACCGATGCGGACTCCGCCGTCCGGTCGGTCGAGTACCAGCTGGACGGCGGCGCCTGGACGCCGTACGCCGCACCCGTCGCGGTGACCGGTGCGGGCGCGCACATGGTCCACTTCCGGGCGACCGATGCCGCCGGGAACACGTCACCGGAGGGCATGGCGAGCTTCACGGTGGTCAAGCGCGACACGACCGCTCCGGCCGTGTCGGCTTCGGTGGCCGGCACGCAGGACGGCGACGGCAACTACGTCGGCAAGGCGACGGTCACGGTGACGGCGTCGGACACCGGTTCCGGCGTCGCCGCGGTGGAGTACAAAGTGGACGGTGGAGTGTGGACCGCTTACAGCGCACCGGTTCCGGTGTCCGCGGTGGGCGCGCACACGGTGGCCTACCGCGCTCGCGACGTCGCCGGCAACGCGTCCGCGGAGGGCTCGGTGGCGTTCACGGTGGTCGCCGGCGGGGACACCACGGCACCGGCCGTGGCGCTGCAGCTGCGCGGCAACCAGGACGGCGGCTGGAACTACGTGGGCTCGGCGACCGTGACGGTGACCGCGACCGACGCGGAGTCCGGAGTGGGCTTCGTCGAGTACAAAGTGGACGCTTCGGCGTGGACCAGGTACACGGCGCCGGTGGTGGTCTCGGCGCTCGGGGCGCACACCGTGCGGGCCCGGGCCACCGACGTCGCCGGCAACGTCTCGGCCGAGCTGACGGGTTCGTTCACGGTGGTCGCGGCCCCACCGCCGCCGGACGCCTGCCCGTCGTCGGACACCCGGGAGACGGTGGTGATCGGCGGGGTCGACAGCCAGGTGGCGAACACCGACACCGGCAACGGCTGCACGATCAACGACGTCATCGACGAGAACGCGGAGTACGCCTCCCACGAGCGGTTCGTCAAGCACGTGAAGGCGGTGACGCAGGAGCTCGTGGCCAACGGCGTGCTGTCCTCCGGCGACCGCAACCGGATCGTGACGGCGGCGATCGAGTCCGGCGTCGGCGGTGGTTTGGCACCGGCGGACGGGGGTAAGCGGAAGGCCTGAGCCCGCGACCGAAGGAAGTGCCGGATGCCCGCGTTGACCCGCGTCCTCGGAGCGGTGACCGCCGCCTACAGCGCCACGATCATCGTCGCGCCGCGCGTGCTGGCCAAACCGTGCGGCCTGACCACGCCGGCGGGCGGGGTCACCGCGGACGTCCGCACCCTGATCGCCGGCATCGGCGCCCGCGACGCGGCCATTGGCCTGGCGATGGTGTTTGCGCCCGAGGGCAGGCCGCTGCGGGTGGCACTGGCGGCCCGGGTGGCCTCCGACGCGGCGGACGCGGTGGTGTTCGGCACCGGCCTGCCCGACCGGTCGGCGCGGGCGAAGGTGGCGGCGTTCGCGGCAGGCTGGGCGGCCCTGTGCGCGGCGTCGGCGCTGGTGAAGTGACGAAACGGCCCGGCCGGGATCTCCCGGCCGGGCCGTCCTGCACCCTAGTGGTCGTTGAGGTAGTAGTGCTGGCTCGAGTGCTGGTAGTTCGGGCCGAGGTAGATCCCGACGCCGATGTTCCAGTGTTCCGGGAGGTCGTGCGTGCCGCCGTCGGAAGCCCTGGCCGTGGCGCACGAGCCCAGTCCACCGGAGGCGGTGAGCGTGTAGCGGGTGTCGTAGGCGCCCGGAACGGAGCTCTCCTCGACGGAGATGTTGGCCCGCGGGGCGAGCCCGTCGGCCGCCGTGTCGCAGAGGGAGACGACGTCGCCGTTCTCCTCGATGTAGATCGTGCCACCCTTGGCGCCGTCCGTGGTGGTCCACGTGTGGTCCCAGCTGCCGCCGGGCGGGTCCACGGCGGCCGACGCCGAGGTGGCGCCCAGCAGTGTCCCGCCGGCGACGAAAGCCGTCGTCGCGGCCAAGGCCGCGATCTTGTTGCGCATCATTTGACTCCGTTCTGACCCCAGTGGCCGAGAGCGCCGAAATCGTCGCTCTCGCCGGGCCGACGGTTCCAGCCGCGCCGGGACAGCGTCAAGCGGCCTCGAAACGTTTTACCTCTGCCCGAAGGGTGTTCGGCTGCGGCAACCTCCGTGGGCGTTGTCGCAACCTGCGGAATCGGTATTCACAGGGTGGACAATGGCGTTGAAAAGGGGAGCATTCGGTCAGGGTGTGTCGGCGCTCGGCAGCACGACCGTCGCGCTGGTGCCGGGCGGAAGCAATGCGCTGCCGGGGGCGGAATCCGCAGCGTCGGAGGCAACCGAACCGGAGGCACCACCATGACCGCAACACCCGTCCACGATCATCCCGCCGACGTCCGCCCCCACGACGAAAACCGCGCCGCCGGGCCCGCCGCCCGGCTCAGACTTCCGAGGCCGACGAATGCTCGGCGGCGAACCGGGCCAGTTCGTTGCGGTCGCGGACCGAGGTCTTCATCAGCAGGGCCGCCACGTGCTTCTCCACCGTGCGTGGGGAGATGTGCAGGCGTGCGGCCAGTGCCTTGTTGCTGAGCCGGAAGGCCAGCAGTTCGAAGACCTCGAACTCGCGCAGTGTCACGCCGATCGCGCGCAGGCTTTCGGGCACCCGTTCGGTTCCGGTGCGGCGTTGCTGCACCGACGCACCGGCTCGGCGCAGCAGGGCGCGGCACGCGCTGGCCACCGGGATCACGTCCGCGTCGTGGAAGTGGCTTTCGGCTTCGCGCAGCCATTCCGCGGGCTCGCCCCAGCCGTCGTCGACGGCGGGCTCCGCGGCCAGGCGCAGGCCCAGCGGGCGGGCGACGCCGAACGGGGTGGCCGCCTGTGCCGCGCGCCGCATCGCCGCGGCGGCGGCCTCGGGCGCGTGGTCGCGGCCGTGCAGCACCGCCTCGGCCAGCAGCACGAACTGGCGGTTCCAGCGCATCCCGCCCGCGGCACCGGCGGCGACCCGCCGGTGGTCGGCCCAGGCCGCGTCGCCGGCGATGACGTCCAGCAGCAGCTTCAGGCCGTGGGTCCCGGCGAGGTGGAACGTGCTCTGCTGCCGCGCCTGGTCGGCGGCGAGGGTCTCCAGCTCGGCGCGGGCGGTGTCGCGGTCCTCCTCCAGCAGCGAACAGAAGACCTGGGCCAGCCCGCGCGCGAGCGGCGCCTCCGGGCCGGAATCGCCGCCCCCGCGCCGGAAGTCGCCGAGTGCGGTCTCCATCGCGCGGCGGTCGCCGCGGTGGCCCGCCAGCACCGCCTGTGCCATTTGGACGTAGCGGCTGACGGCGAACAGCTTGATCCGGGAGGCCTCCGCGTAGCACGCGTCGAGCCGCGGGCCGGCCTCGGCGAACCGGCCGCACAGCACGGAATGCAGGCCCAGCACGGCTTCCGCGTTGTAGGCCAGGCTGATCCCGCCGGTGCGCAGCGCCTCGGCGCGCGCGGTCTCGAGGCCGGACGGGTCCGCCTCCGTGAGCCAGGCGTTGCCGCCGAGCCCGACCAGCGCGTAGTTGCGCCAGTTCGTCAGCCGGTGCTCGGCGGCGGCGTCGAGCATCCGCCGGAAGCACTCGTCGGACTCGGTCATGTCCCGCTCGCGCACGACGAACCCGACCGCGTAGAGCGCCTGGCACGCCGTCGACGGCGAGCCGATCCGCTCGGCACCCTCGACCGCGCGGCGGCCCAGCTCCTCGCTGCGGCGCACCCGGTCGGGGGCAGGCCCGGACATCGAGAGGTAGGCGTCGACGGCGTCCACCGCCACGGACTCCTCGTCGAGCCCCGTCCCCGGCAGCAGCGCCCGCGCCGCGGCGACCTGCTCGAAGCCCTCCGCCCAGCGGCCGGCGACCTGCGCCGCCCACGCCAGGCGGACGTGCACGCGGATCTGGCGCGCGGGATCGCGGCCGTCGGCGGGCCGCAGCGAGCGGGCGACCTTGACCGCGCGGTCGAACTGCCCGGCCTCGGCCAGCGCGAACAGCAGCAGCTCCAGCAGGTCCCGGTAGCGGCCGGACTGCTCGGCACCGCGGTCCGCGTCGTCGCCGAGCAGGTTCACCGCGTGGTCCAGCACCGCGATCGCCGACCCCGGCGCGCCTTCGGCCAGCGCGCGCTGGGCGGCCTCGCGGTACAGGTCGGCGGCGGCCCAGCGGTCACCGGCGCCCAGCCGCAGCGACGCGGCCAGGCTGCACAGCTCGCCCGGCAGATCGGGGTGCAGCTCCACCACGGCGTCAGCCGCCTTCGCCGACAGCGCCACGCGTTCGGCCGGGTTGAGCAGGGTCAGCAGCGCTTCGGCGGTGAGCGGGTGGCGGAAGGCGTACCAGTCTTCGCCGCGCTCGTCGGTGGTGAGCAGCTGGGCGGCGACGGCGGACTGCAGGTGGCCGAACAGGCTGCGGTCGTCCAGCTCGCTCACCCGCTGCACCACCGAAAGCGGGAACCGGCGGCCGAGCACCGCGGCGATGGCGAGCAGCTGCTTGCCGCGTTCGCCGAGGCGGTCGGCGCGGCGGGTGATGATCGTGACGAGCGTCGAGGGCACGGCGCTGCGGCCGTGCCCGGTGAACCGCCAGCCCGCGGCGCCGTTCACCAGCTCGCCCGCCGCCACCATGCTGTGCAGGAGTTCCTCGACGACCAGGGGGTTGCCGGCGCTGTCGGCGAACAGGCGCTCGGCCACGTCCGCGGACACCTGGTCGGGTTCGGCGCCGAGCGAGGACGCCACCACGTCCCGCACCTCGGCCGGGCCGAGACTGTCCAGCGGCATGAGGAAACCCTCGCCGCGCCGGGTGGCGGCGTAGGCCGCGTCCAGCGCGGGCGAGGGTTCGGCGCGCAGGGTGGCCAGCACGACCACCGGTTGCGTGCGGACGTTGGCGGCCAGGTACTCCACCACCGCCAGGGTTTCCACGTCGGCGTCCTGGAGGTCGTCGACGACGAACAGGCAGCCGCGGCCCGCGCCGGCCAGCCCGGTGAGCCGCAGCGTCGCCTCGGCGAGCACGACGAGCGAGGAGTCGCCCGCGGTGTCGGCGCCGGCGGCCCAGTCCGGGATCAGCCTGCCGAGCACCGACCGGTACGGCCCGAGCTGTTCGACCAGCTCGCGGCCGCCGCCGGTGCGGGCGAGGGAGAGCAGTGCCTCGGTGAGCGCCCGGAAGGGCACGGCGGGACCGGTGGTGCTGCCGCGGCCCCGCAGCACCACCAGTCCCGCGTCCAGGGCGTGGCCCACCGCTTCGGCGGCGAGCCGGGTCTTGCCGATACCGGGTTCCCCCGTGACGAACAGGGCCGATCCGGAAGAGCGGCGAGCGTCGTGCAACACCCGCCCGATCTCTTCGATCTCCGTTCCTCGGCCGACGAGAGCGGGGGCACGGGTGCGCATGCGCCAACCTTAGAGACCGGACTCACGAATTCGGTGGTCTTGCGGTGGAGATTCCACTGTTCGGACGGCAGGATTGGCGATGTTGTCACGCTTTGTGCCGTAGTGAGCACGTCACGCGTGCGTGTGGTTGCTCACCACGGTGCTGATGTCCATCGTGACGACGGCGGCGCCGGCCACACCGAGGGTCAGCCCGGCCAGAATCCCCGCCCGGACACCGATCTTCTTTCTGGCACCAGGCGTGGCGTCGCCGAGCGGGCTGTCCGCCGCCGGGGTGGCGGGGGTCGCGTCGAATTCGCCGGCGTTGGTGTCGTTGCGCATCTTCACTCCCGTGATGAGGTGTTTCGCGGTTATTTCCCAGTAAGGCCCGAAGGTTCCAGCAGCAGAACCGACGGAACCCGTTCGGCAAAACCGACCCGCAACAACCCGAAACCGATACCCCCGGTTCCGGTCAGCAGACCGGGACTTGCTACTCCGTGCGGAGTACCGCACTGGAGCCCGTGCCCTTCCACTGCGCCCACGAGGCGCGAGGTCGCCCTCCGCAAGGCGGAGACGGCCGGTTCGTGACCCTGCCCGGCCAGCACCACAAGTGCTTCGAGGGTGCCGAGCTCACCGTGACAGAGAGATTGATCGGACGACGGCGGCCGGGCGGCCACCGCGGTCGAGAAGGCATCCGCCCTGCGCGCGGCGGCGGTGCCGGGTTGCAGGCCGGCGGAACCCGGGGCGGCGGCTGTGGCGAGGACCTGACCGGCCAGGCCCGAGCACCAGCCCAGGTTGGCGTCCAGGGGGATGGCTGCGGTGGCGCCGGCTTGGCCGACCCCCGCGGTGGCGCCGGCTTGGCCCGAGCGCTCGCCCGGGTTGCCGGTCAGCGGGTTCGCCGTGGTCGCGGCGGCCCAGTCGCCCCGCGCGGTGGCGCCGGCCTCGCCCGGGTTGCCGGTCAGCGAGTTCGCTGCGGCCGCGCCGGCTCGACCCGGGTCACCGGCCACCGAGTCGGCCGCGGTGGCGCCGGCCCAGCCGAGCCCCGCGCCGGCTCGGCCCAGGCCGCCGCCCGCCGAGTCCGCCGTCGTGCCGGCTCGGCCGAGGGCCCAGTCCACGCCCGCCGTGCCCCAGAGAAAACCCGGGGCCGTGGGGCGCGGCGCTCCGGCGAGCCGCCGGGAGAGCGTGGCGGCCAGCGCGGCCGCTTCGGGCAGCCCGCTTTCCGCGTACACGGCGTGCATCGCCGCCAGGGCGCCCGCGGTGCCTTCGCCGACCCCGGCGGGCGCGGCCGCGTCGGCGGCGGCCGTCGCGGCGATCGCGGCGGGCAGGCAGGCGGTGAGCGCGCTGTCGCCCAGGAGGGAAGCCAGCCGGGCCAGTGCGTAGCAGATTCCGCCCAGTCCGAAGAACCCGCCGGAGCCGACTTCGCGTGCCAGCTCGGGGTGTTCGGCGAGGACCTCGACCAGCACCGGCAGCGTGCGCACGGCCTTCGCGGCCAGCTCGGAGTACCGGGCCGTGCCGGTCAGGTCGCCGAGCTGGGCGAGGAACAGGGCCGTGCCGCAGTAGCCCTCGGCGAGGCCCGCGCCCATCGGCAGCACCAGCCAGTGCCTGCCTTCCAGCAGCTCGAGGCCGACCCAGTTGGCCCGGCCGTCGTCGTGGGCGGCGCGGGCGACCAGGTCGTCGCCGATCGCGGAGGCCAGCGCGAGCAGGTGCTGGCTGTCGGGCACCACGGCGGCGACCGCGCCGGGCAGTGGCGTGCCGGCGCTGTGGCGGACCTCCGGGCGGCGGGTGGCGAGGGTGGCTTCGACGAACCACTCCTGCTCGCGCAGGTCCTCCGCACTCAGCTGCGCGATCTTCGCGCGGGCCTGGTCGAGGCCGCTCGCGGCCAGCAGGCCGGGCAGCACGGTGCCGGTCCCGGTGGTGACGTCGACCGAGTCCGCGGCGGCGGTGAACACCGGCACGTCGCCGGCGCACAGCTCGGCGATCTCGTGGGGCACCAGCGCGGGCAGGTGGGCCTTCCCCTGGTCCTCGGCGAGGGCGGCGAACGCCTCGGGCCGGGCGGCTCCATCGGCCAGGTGCGCCGGGTGCGTCGCGGCGGTCAGCAGCGTCGCGTAGACCTGCGTCGGCCGCATGACGAGCCGGATCTCCTCGCCCGCGAACCGGGCCAGCGCGCCCTCGAGCAGCTCGGCGCGGCGGTCCACCAGGGACTCGTAGGCCGCGCGGAAGCCGCTCAGCAGGCTCTGCCGGTACATCCCGGCGTCGACTTCGGCCCCGGCGAGCACCGGGCGGTTCGCGCCGCCCGCGTAGGGCCGCGGGCCGTGGGCCAGGCGCATGTCGTCGGTGCCGGCGCCGGTCCAGTGCGGCACTTCCCCGGGGCTCTGCTCGCCGTTGCCGCCGCCGAACGCCGACACGTCGAGGGCGCCGTGTTCGCCGAGCATCAGCGTGGGCAGCAGGGCGGTGCGCGCCACCGAACGGTGCAGCGCGGCGGCGGCCGGGTCCGGCCCGTTGCGGGTGAGCGAGGTGAACGCGGGGTGGAACAGCGTCTCGACGTCCACGAGCATCGGCTGGTCGCCGCACGCGACGAGGTTCTCGCAGTGCATGTCCGTGGCGTCGAGGGCGTAGAGCAGGGCCAGCAGCGCGCCTTGGCGGCGGTAGAAGAGTTCGACACCGGCCTGGTCGGCGCACGGCCGCGCGGGGACGTACTCGGCCCAGCCGTAGCCGTCGCGGGCCAGCACGCCCAAGGGCCGCGGCGCCAGCCCTGGCCGCTCTTCGGCGAACCAGCGCAGCAGCTCGCCCCACCGGGCGAGCAGCCCGAGCGGCCGCGGCTTGTAGACGAGCCGCCGCCCGTCGGCGAAACCGAGCAGGGCGACCGCGCGGCCGCCGGAGTGCACGTCGCCGGCGCCGAGCGTCAGTTCGCTCAGCTCGGCCGCGCTGCCCGCCAGCAGGCCGTCACGCAGGGCGGCCCGATCGGCGGCGAACCGGGTGAGCAGTTCGGCGACGGCCTCGACGGTCCGCAGGCAGGTCTGGGCGAGCAGCCGGGCGAGCAGCGGGTGACGGCCCAGCACCTCGGTGAGGTAGCCGCGGCCGCCGAGCAGGCGCAGGAAGTCGACAAAGCGGTCGCGCCCGGTGGTCCCGCGCAGCAGGCCGGCTTTCCCGGCCGAGTGCAGTTCCACCACGAAGGTCCGGGCCGCGAGCGCGGTGAGCTGCCCGCAGAGCCAGGTCTCGACACCGGCCCACACCCCTTCGGCGGCGGGCACGCGCTCCACCAGCAGCTCTCGGGCGGCGGCGGCGAAGGGCAGCACGGCGTGCCGGAAGACGCGATCCCCGTCGGCCTCGACGGGGGCGGGCCAGTCGCCGTCGACGGGCAGCGAAGCCAGCACCGAGTCGGCGAGCCGCGCCCAGCCGGGCCGGCCGCCACCGGCCGTCTCGGCCGCCCCGGCCTCGCCGGGGAGCCGAGCGGCGGTCCACCAGGCCGGTGCCTCGTGGGGGGCCTGCTCGGGGCGCTCTACTGTCTGGCTCACGCCGAGAAGATTCGCACTCCGGGAGATGCGCGTACATGGGTACTCGCTACCCAGATTGGGGCCCCTGCGCCGGGTGGCGGAAGGGCTACGGCCGCCCCGCGGTCACCGGTGCGTCGAGTAAGGCCAGGTCACGCCGGTGCACGGCCCGCACCGGCACGGTCGTGGCCAGCGCGGCGACGTGACCACCCGGAACGGCGAGCGAGCGCAGGTGCACGGGTTCGCGCGGCCAGCCCGGTACGTCCGAACGGGCGAGCCGCCCCCGCACGTCCACCCGCGCGGGGGCGGCGGCCAGGCCGAGGCCGGCCAGCTTCATCGCCGCCTCCTTGCGGGTCCACGCCGTCAGCAGCCGTCCGGTCCGCTCGGCCGGGTCCGCCGCCGAGAACTCCCGGTGCTCCGCGGCCGACAACACCACGCCCGCCAGCCCGGCCGGGTCGGCCGCCGCGGCCGGGGTTTCGATGTCGGCGCCGATCAGGCCCTCCGTCGCGGTGGCCAACAGCAGCCACTTCTCCGTGTGGGACACCGAAAACTCGGGCGCTCCGGCCAGCCGGGGACGGCCGTGGGCCGGGTCGCCGCAGAACGTGCACGTCCGGTCGATCTCCACCGCCGCGGGCGGGACACCCAGCGTGCAGGCGCCCCACAGGCGTTGCACCGCGCGGGACGTCGTGTACACGTCCGCCGCCGCCAGGCGGGCGGCCCGGGCGCGCTCCGCCTCGGACAGCAGCCCGAGCCACGACGGCCGGGGCCGGACCGGCACCAGCCACACGTCGACGTCGCCGGTCATGGCGCCTGCGGCAGCAGCAGGGCCGCGCGGGGCGCGGGCAGCACGTCCGCCGGCGGGTCCAGCGGCGAACCCAGTTCCGTCAGCAGGTGCGCGACCGCCGCCGCGAGCTGGTCGTCCTCGCCCGGCAGCAGCCGGTCGGGGGCCGGGACCACCGCCAGGTCCGGCTCCACGCCGTGGTTCTCCAGCGAACCACCCGCGTCGCCGAAGCGGTAGCGGAACTCCGGCTGCGTCGTGACCGTGCCGTCCACCAGCCGGTGGCGTGGCCAGGTCGCGATCACGCCGCCCCAGCTGCGCCTGCCGATGAGCGGACCCAGTCCCAGCGCGCGGAACACGTGCGCGAAGATCTCGCCGTCGGACCCGGTGTGCTCGTTGAGCACCGTCGCCATCGGGCCGCGCGGGGACTCCGTGGGGTACGGCGCCGTCCCGCTCCAGCGGCCGTGCTCGGTGCCGGTGCGGCGGCGGGCCAGCCGGTCGAGCAGCAGCGGTGACACGTGCCCGCCCGTGTTGAACCGGACGTCGACGATCAGGCCGTCGCGGTCGAGCTCGGTGAGGAACCCGCGGACGAAGTCGGCGTACCCGGCGCGCGTCATGTCCGGCACGTGCAGGTAGCCCAGCCTGCCGCCCGACACCGTCCGCACGTACGCGCGGTTGCCCTCGGTCCAGTCCAGGTACCGGGCCCGCGCCTCGCCGGCGCAGGCCCGCACCACCACGCGGTGCTCGGCGCCGGCCCGGCGCACGGTCAGCTCCACCTCGCGGTCGGCCTGGCCGACCAGCAGCTCGCCGGGACCCGACGGGCCGACGCGGCGGCCGTTGACCGCGACCACGGCGTCGCCCGCCCGGATGTCGGCGCCGAGCCGGGCGCACGGCGAACCCGCCTTCGGGTTCCACGGGTCGCCCCGCAGGATCCGCGCGATCCGCCACGAAGAGCCGTCGGGCGGGGTGTCCCAGTCGACGCCGAGGAAGCCCTGCGCCTCGTCCGGCCCGGCGCGGTACTCGCCGCCGCGCTCGAACGCGTGGGACGTGCCGAGCTCGCCGTGCAGCTCCCAGATCAGGTCCGACAGCTCCGCGCGGCACGACACCAGTTCCGCGAGCGGTGCGTACCGGTCGTACACCGCGTCCCAGTCGAGACCGGACATCCGCGCGTCCCAGTACCCCTCGCGCTGCAGGCGCCACGCCTCGCGGAACATCTGCCGCCACTCCGCCGACGGGTCGAACGGCACCTTGACGCGCCCGAGGTCGACCCAGCCGGTGGCCGGGCCCGGTTCTTCGCCGTCGGGCGGGTCGCCGGCGACGTCGGCGCGCAGCACGCGCAGGCGGCTGTCGGTGCGGTGCAGCACGACGTCGCCCCGGACCTCCAGCTCGTCGACCGCGCCGAGACAGTCAGTGGTGACCTGGCCGGTGCCGAGGTCCACCAGCGACACCGTGCCCTCGCCGCCGGAGCCCGGGTGCGCCGGGTCGGGTGCGGCCAGCGGCACGGCCAGCAGCAGCACCCGGCCGGGCAGCGCCGCGATGTCGCTGTAGCGGCCTTCGGGCGCCGGGAACGCCGCCACCCGCCGGGAGATCCCGTCGAGGTCGATCTCCACCCGGCCGTCGCCGCGCGGGGCGGGCAGCGGCGGCCCGGGCGCGGTGGCCCGCGTCTCGAACGGCGACGGCTCGTCCGCCCGCAGCGTGATCAGGTACGGCCGGGAGCCGAACGGGAACCCGACGTCGAACTGCACCTGGTCCAGCTCCGGCGTGAGGTCGCGCTGGCCGAGGAAGTACAGGTACCGCCCGGAGGGGTCGAACGCCGGGCGCGCGTCCCGCACCACCGGATCGGTGACCCGGTGGGTGCGCCCGGACGCGGTGTCGGCGAGCTTGATCGACGACGTGCGCGGCGACTCCGGGAACGTGTAGGCCAGCCACCGGCCGTCGGGCGACCAGGCGAGGTCCTCGATGCGCTCGTGCTTGCTCGCGTCGAGCAGCCGCGGCCGGGGGAGCACGTCGGCGGTGTCCACGAGCCACACGCGCTGCCGGCTGGTCGCGAACGCGACGAGCCCCGACGCGGGGGAGGCGGTCAGCTCGGTGATGTGCCCGACGCCGCCGGCCACGAGCACCGGGGCGTCCTCGCCGCCCTCGGCGTCCATCAGCACGATCCGCTCGTCCGGGCTTTCGTCGGCGGCCACCGCGACGAGCTGCCGCCCGCCGGCCAGCCAGCGCAGCAGCCGGTAGCGCACGCCGTCGGCGCTGCCGTGGCCGCGGACCGGCCCGGACCAGTGCGCGAAGGTGAAGGCCTTGCCGCGGGCGGTCACCGCGAGCCGGGTGCCGTCGGGGGACAGGCGCGCGCCGTCGAGGTACTCGCCCGCGGGGGCGAACCGGCGGCCGCGCTGCGGGGCCGCGCCGCCGAGGTCGACCTCCACCGGCCGCGCGCCGCGGTCGTCGAGCAGGTGCAGCCGGGCGCCCGCGGTGTAGACCAGCCGGGTGCCGTCGGTGGTGAGCCCGCGCGCGTAGTGGTCGTGGTGGTCGGTGTGGCGGCGCAGGTCGGTACCGTCGGGCAGGCACGAGTAGACGTTGCCGATGCCTTCGTGGTCGCTGATGAAGTGGACGCGGCCGCCGGCCCAGCACGGGTCGGCGACGTTCCCGGGCAGCGCCACCAGCGGCGTGAACGGACCGGCCTCGTGCCCGGCGTACCACAGTTCGCCGGTGCCGCCGCCGCGGTACCGCTTCCAGCGCGCGGGGTCCGCGGTGTTGCGGCCCACGACCACGCCGCCGTCGCCGAAGGCGATCGTGTCGGCCGGGCCGAGCCGCAGCGGCCGGGCGGGCCCGCCGTCCGGCGCCACCGAGAACAGGCGCGCCCCGAAGCCCGACGGCTGCTCCGCGTCGGTCGCGTAGAGCACTTCGCCGGTGTGCGGGTGCCAGCCGACGGTGACGCAGCGGCCGGCCTGGTACGTCAGCCGCCGCGGCGGCCCGCCCTCGGCCGCCATGACGTACACCTCGGCCGGGCCGTCGTAGGTGCCGACGAACGCGATTTCCGTGCCGTCCGGGGAGATCCGCGGCCGCCGGGCTTCGCCGGGGCCCGCGGTCAGCCGGTGCGCCCGCCCGCCGTCGGCGGGGACGGACCACAGGTCGTCCTCGCACGCGAAGTACAGGGTGTCGCCGGCGACCGCGGCGGTGCGCAGGTACCCGGCCCGCCCGGTCACGACCGGGCCTCGATCCGCTCGCGGATCCGCTCGGCCAGCTCCCGGCGGCGGCGCTCTTCGGACGCCTGGTGCCGCTGGACGTCCTCGTCGGACAGCGTCCAGTAGCACGCCGTCCGCCACTCCCCGACCGTGTAGGAGTCCCGTTCGCACCGGACCTGGTGCTGGGCCTCCAGTGCTTCGGCGGACAGGAACATGGTGTTGTGCGTGAGGACCTGGTTGACGATCACGCGCATGTTGAGCTCGTCACGCAGGTGCTTGTGCACCGCGTAGACGGCGAACGCGCCGAGCCCCCGGTCGCGCGGCAGCACGCCGAAGGACAGCTCGCAGCACTGGGCGCGCCAGTCGATCGAGGTGATCCACGCGAACCCCATGACGCGGCCGTGCGCGCCGCACACGGTGAAGATGCGCTTCGTGCGCTGCTCGTCGGTGATGGTGCGCAGCTGCCGGGCCGAGAGGCCGTCGTCGTCCGAGCCGACGGCGAAGTCGGTGAGGTTGGCCGTGAACCGCGCCTCGCGCAGCAGTTCCGTGCGCAGCGGGACGTCCGCTTCGGTGAAGTGCCGGACGGTCACGATCGGCATGACGCCTCCTTCACCAGGACCAGCACGTCGTGGAACGCGTGGCCGGCGTAGTGGTGGCCGGGCAGCACCCCGGTGCGGGTGAACCCGGCACCGAGGAACGCGGCGGCGCCCTGTTCGGGGACCAGGGCGACGAACGACGTCCGCCGCTGGTAGGCGGTGAGGTGCCCGAGCAGCGCGCGCACCGGCTCCGGGCCGGCGGACGTGCTCGAGACGTACGCCTGGCGCGGCTGCGCCCGGTTCGGCACGCAGCCGACCACCGCGCCGCCCGCGGCGTACACCTGGGCGCCGCGGGCGGTCAGCTCGCGCACGAGCAGCGCGTCGTTCTGGGTCACCGGGTCGGTGCCGAGGAACCCGCGCGCGGCATCGCCGGCGCGCCGCAGCCCCTCGGCGGCCTCGGCTGGCGAAAGCGGCCTCAGCTCAGTCATGGCGGATCGTCCCCCAGATCTCCCGTGCGGCGGGTGCACCGTCGAACCAGGTGGCGGCCGGGACGACCGCCTCGCGCCGGAACCCGGCCGCGGCCAGCGCTGCGGTGCGGGGCGTGGTGACCCAGCCGTACAGGCGCCGCAGGTTCAGCCCGGTGAAGCCGTGCGCGACGGCGGCGGTCACCAGCGAGTCCACATCGGACAGTCCGCTGTGGACGCCGATCTCGACGCGGGCCCGCCGGTGCACCCAGTCGATGGCCGTGTAGCGGACGAAGGCGCCGTCGGTGACGCACAGTTCCTCGTCGTCCCCGGCGGGCGGGGGCACCTCGGTGGGCTCGGCGAGCGCGGGCCAGTCTTCGAGGGGCAGCCCGAGCAGCTCGCCGGCGAGCCACGGCCCGCTCAGCAGCGCGCGGTCGGTGCCGCGGTATCCACGCAGTTTCATGACTCCGCCCAGACCTGCGAGAAGAAGACCGTGCCGCGGCGACGGCCTTCGTGGGTGGTCACGCCGGCGAGCGTGCCCTCTTCGGTGAGACCCGCGGAGCGCGCGAAGGCGAGACCGGCGGGGTCGAACTCGGGGAACCGGACCGACAGCCGCACCAGCTCGTGCCGCCACCGCAGGGCGTGCACGATCTCGCGGTAGGCGTCGTGCCACCAGTGCAGGGGGACGTCGGAGCGCAGGCGCAGGTGCAGGACGTAGTGGCAGCCGTGCTCGCTGCCCTCGTGCTCGAGGGCGTACAGGCCGACGGGCTCGCCGTCGGCGTGGAGCACGCGCGTGTCGTCGCCGAGGAGCTGGTCGATCTCCTGCTCGGACCGCGTGTCGGGCCGGTCGGTGCGGAAGAAGAAGCCGGGGTCGGTGAACAGCGCGAGCACGGCCGCCCGGTCGGCGGCCGTGCCGGCGCGGGCCGACCAGCGCGGCAGCGCGCGCTCCGCCGGATCGGCGGGCGGCGCGACGGGCGCGATCGAGGTCATGGCCCCTCCCGGGCTGGTGGAATACGGGTAAAGCCCGCGGGCACGGCACTTTCACGCGAAAGCGCCGCGCCCGCGGTGGCGACAAGCCGGGCACTTTCACGTGAAAGTGCCCGGGTCGGGCGGCGGCGCCTTCACGGGAAAGTGCCGCCGTCCCGCCGGGGCGTCACGCCTCCTTGGCGGCGACCTTCGAGGCCTCCTTGGACGCCTCCTTGGCGGCCTCCTTGGCGGCGACCTTCGACGCGACCTTGCTGGCGACCTTCGAAGCTTCCTTCGACATGAGTTCTCCTCGGTTTCGTTTGGTGGGATTTCCCCGCGGATCCGGTCCGCGATTCCTGCGGTCCGGCGGGGCCAACCCAGATTCACCGACGAACCGTTGCCGGTCAAGGAAAACTCCGACCCACACGGTGTCATGTTCGTGCCACGGAGAAGGTGCCATCGCCGGGGGCTAACCATTTCCGGCGGAAACGCCCACCATCGGCGTACGACGATTTTGGAGGCCCCCGGATGCCTGTGGTGAAAAGCGCGAACCTCTGCTGGGGACAGCACCACCACCTGCTGCGGTACCTGCGGGTGCCGGCGCCGTCCCGGCACGAGGCGCACATCGGCACCAGCTACCCGCTGCCCGCGGGCTGCACGGTCGCGGCCGTCCGCGCCGCGCTGACGCACCTGGTGCGCCGGCACGAGGTCCTGCGCACGGTCTACGACCTGACGGGCACCGCGGCGGACGGGCGTGCCTGGCCGCGTCAGCTCGTGCAGCCGCCGGCCCCGCAGCCGGTCGTCGAGGCCACCACGGAGGACGCCGTGGCCGTCATCGCGCGCCTCACCCGCACCCCGTTCGACCTGGCCCGCGAGTGGCCGCTGCGCGCCTGCGTGGTCACCTCCGGCGGCCGCCTGGTCCGGCTGCACCTGGTCTTCAACCACCTGGCCTTCGACGACGTCGCCCTCGACCGCCTGGCCGCCGAGCTCGACGAGCTGCTGGCCGCGCGCACCGAGGGCCGTCCCGCGGTGCTGGACCCGGTCGACCACCAGCCGGTGGACCTCGCCCGCTTCGAGGAGAGCCGCACCGACGCCGACGTCGAACCCGCGCTGAGTCACTGGCGCGACATCGTCGAGAAGCTTCCGGCGGACGTCTTCTCGAAGCGCCGCAAGGCATCGGACGCCGCGCACAGCGCCTCCTACACCGTGCCGACGCTGCTGTCGGCCGCCCGGGCGATCGCCGCGCGCGAGCACGTGTGGCCCTCGGCCGTGCACCTGGCCGCCTATGCCGTCACGCTCGCCGCGTACACCGGGGAAACGCTGGTGGCGCACCGGATGTACACCAGCCAGCGGGACGCCAGCGGCTTCGGCGGCGCCGTCACGTGCCTGTCCTACCCGACGCCGGTGCTCGCCGACCTCGACGGCGATCCGCTGTTCTCCACCGTGGTCAAGGAGTCCGCCGTCCGCGTGAGCCAGGCGATGACCCACGCGCACGTGCCCTACGACCGCGTCTACGAGCTCGTCGCCGAGGCAGGCGTGCGCGTGGCCGCCGAGCTGAACTTCCTCGACAACGCGCCACGCTCGTGCCGCACGAAACGCGACCGGTACGCGGTCAACGCCGCTCCCGCCGACTGGGCACACGCCGGCTCCGACAGTTACCTGCGCGTCTACGAATGGGCCGACGGCATCACCCTCGCCCTGCAGGCCTTGGACGCGGTGATGGACGCCGACGCCGTCGAACAGTTCCTGCGCGGCTACGCCCGGCTCGTCGAGGCGCACCGCGACCCCGGCGCCGACCTGCGGGTCAGCGAGGCCGCCGCGCTCATCGGCTTCGCCCCGCCGGAGCCACCGCGGATCGGCGCCCGGGCGCCCGAGCGAACCGGTGCCGCACCCGCCGAGCGGGTGCTCGCCGACGTCGTCGCCGAGGTCAACGGCCTCGAGGACGTCGACCCGGCCCGCAGCTACCTCGGCGCCGGCGGGCGCGTGCTGCGCCTGCCGCGCGTGGTCGAAGCCCTGCACGAACGCGGGTGGAGCGTCGCGCTCGTCCCGTTCACCACCACCCGCCCCTTGTCCGCGCTCGCGCACGACCTCGTGCCGGCCCGCGGCTGAGCCGGACGAAGAGGAGGAAACCATGTCCCTGCTCGAAGCACCCCGGCTGGAACGGGTGGCGTCGTTCGTGCCGGAGACGAGCCTGCCGGTCGCCGAGCTGGCCGGCCCGCTCGGCCTCGACGCGACGCAGCTGCGCTTCTTCACCCGCTTCCTGGGCCTCGACCGCGTCGCCGTCGCGGACGGCCTCGACCTGGCCGACCTGCTGGCCGGCGCGGGGGAGCGCGTGCTGGCCGGGACCGACCGCGGCTCGGTCCGCTTCCTGGTCCACGCGCACACCATGCAGCACGTCGCCGTCGCCACGCCCGGCATCCTCGAGGACGTGCGCACGCGGCTGCGGCTGCACCGCGCCACCGCGTTCAGCCTTTCGCACCTCAACTGCGTGGTCGGGATCCACGCCCTGCACGTGGCCCGGTCGCTGCTGGCCACCGCGGCGCCGGGCGACCGCGTGCTCGTGCTGACCGGCGACAAGGTGCTGATGCACGAGGCCCGGCTCATCCGCGACACGACGATCCAGGGCGACGGCGCCGCCGCGGTGCTGCTCGGCCCGGACCCGCGCGGCGACCGCGTCCTCGGGCGCGCGCTCACCGTGCTCGGCGAGTTCTACCGCGGCATCGACTGCGACGAGGCCCTGCAGCTGCAGTACAAGCACGTCTACCCGGACGCGCTCGCCCAGGTCATGCAGGACGCCCTCGACGACGCCCGGGTCGCTCCCGCGGACATCGCCGCCATCCTGCCGCACAACGTCAACAAGCTGTCGTGGAAACGCATCACCGGCGCGCTCGGCGTGCCGCGGGACCGCGTGTTCCTCGACAACGTCGGGAAGTACGCCCACTGCTACAGCTCCGACCCGTTCATCAACCTGGCGGCGGCGCGCGCGGACGGGCGGGTCGACCCGGGGGACCTCGTGCTGCTGGCTTCGGCCGGCCTCGGGGCGACCTTCGCGGCGGCCGTCGTCGAGATCGGAGAAGGGAACCAGGGATGAATTTCGTGGCACGGCTGAAGAAGGACCTCACCGGCGACGCCGGTGCACGGTTCGTCTTCGTCAACAACTTCGAGGTGGAACGCAGCTGGGCGGTGGGCGAGCCGAAGCTGCCCGGTGCCGGCATCTCGTTCGCGGGGGCCACGGTCAACCGCATGGAGGAGATGGGCGCGCTGCTCGCCGGCGAGGGCGACTTCGTGGTGCTGAAGGCCCCCATGGACGCCGCGTTCGCCGGCTACCTCGCCCGGATCGGCGCGGCCGACGGCACGACGCTGATCGCCGAGCGCAACGACCCGGACGCGATGGTGACCGAGGATGCCCTCAACTCGCCGGAGCTCCTGGCAAGGCTGCGGGAGCTCGCCGACGGCAACACCTACCTGATGCCCTTGGGTATCTCGGCGTCGGAGGAGGTCCTGGCCAAGGAGTCCGGGCTGCCGCTGGCCGGCTCGACCGCGCAGATCTGCAAGGCGGTCAACGGCAAGGTGTTCAGCCGCGGCCTGGTCGACACGCTCGGCCTGCGCCAGGTGCCCGGCCGGGTGGTGCACACCGTCGGCGAGCTGCGGGAGGCCCTCACCGCCCAGCTGGCGCTGGGCGGCCGGGTCGTGGTGAAGGAGTCGCTCGGCGTCTCCGGCCGCGGCATGGTCGTCGTCGAGGACGAGCGCGGTGCGAACCGCCTGCTGCGCCTGATCGAGCGCCGCGGTGCCGACGCGCCCGCGAACCTCGTGATCGAGTCCTGGATCGAGCACGCCCAGGACCTCAACTACCAGTTCGTCGTCTCCCGCACCGGCGGGGTCCGGTTCGAGACGGTCAAGGCCGCCGTGCTCAAGAACGGCGTCCACCAGGGCCACCGCTTCCCGGTGGAGCTGCCGCCGGTCGCGGCGCGGGAACTCGCCGAAGCCGTCGAGAAGATCGGTCGGGCGCTGCACGACGAGGGCTTCTTCGGGATGGTCGGCGTCGACGCGATGCTCGCCGCCGACGGCACGCTCTACCCGTGCCTGGAGATCAACGCCCGGTTCAACATGTCGACCTACCAGAGCCGGATCGCCGAGAAGTTCATCCCCGAGGGCAGGCACGCCATCGCGGCCACCTTCTCGCTGAAGCTGCAGCGCGAACACACCTTCGCCGAGGTCGAGACCGCGCTCGGCGACCTGTTCTTCACCGGCGCCGGCGACACCGGCGTGCTCGTCAACAACTTCGCGACGCTCAACGCCGCGAACACCGGCGAGGGCTCCTTCCACGGCCGGCTCTACGCGATCTGCGTCGGGGACTCGCCCGAGGAGGCCCTCGCCGTCCGGACCGAGGCCGAGCGCCGTCTCGCCGCCATGGCAGGAGAGGACGCATGACCGAGATCGACTACCAGGACCTGGCCGCGCGCTTCGGCACGCCGCTCTACGTCTACGACGGCGACGTCCTGCACGCCACCATCACCGGCCTGCGGGCGGTGCTGCACCCGGCGATCGAGGTGTTTTACTCCCTCAAGGCGAACCCGAACATCAGCGTCTTCGCCGCCCTGCACCACGGCGGCGCGCGGGCCGAGGTTTCGTCCATTGTGGAGCTGCAGACGGTGCTCACGGCCGGGGCGCGGCCCGACGACATCATCTTCCTCGGCCCCGGCAAGAGCGAGCAGGAACTGCGCGCGTGCCTGGAAACCGGCGTGTACGCGATCGTCTGCGAATCCTTCGACGAGCTGGACGACATCGAACGCCTCGGCGCCGAGCTCGGCAAGGTCCAGCGGGTGCTGCTGCGGATCAACCCGACCTGCGCGATCAGCGGCTCCCGGCTGACCATGGGCGGCAAGCCCCGCCAGTTCGGCATCGACGAGGCCCAGGTCCTCGCCGCCGGGCCGCGGCTGGCGGAGTACCGCCACGCCGACGTCGCCGGCATCCAGGTCTACATGGGCACGCGCATCCTCGACGCCGACGTCATCGGCAAGAACACGCGCTACGCCCTCGACCTGGCCGAGCGGGTGGCCGCGGAGACCGGGATCCGGCTGGAAGCCGTCGACATCGGCGGCGGCCTCGGCGTCGCGTACTTCGAGGGCGAGGACGACCTCGACGCCGCCGACGTCGCCGCCGAGATCAACCCGATGCTGGAGGCGTTCCACCGGGCGCACCCGGCGACGCGGCTGATCATGGAGTCCGGCCGGTTCCTGGCCGGGCGCGCCGGGGTCTACGTGCTCGGCGTGCGGTACGTCAAGGAGTCGATGGGGGAGCGGTTCGCGATCGCGGACGGCGGCACCCACCACCACATGGCGGCCGTCGGCATCGGCTCGTTCGTCAAGCGCAACTTCCCGGCCGTGCTGCTCACCCCGCGCGCGGCGGGCGAGGACACCGACGACACCGTCGAGCCGGGGCCGTGGACCGTCACCGGCCCGCTGTGCACGCCCAACGACACCCTGCTCAAGCAGGTGAAGCTGCCCGACCTGCGCGCCGGCGACCTGGTCGGCGTCCTGAACTCCGGCGCCTACGGGCCGTCGGCCTCGCCCGGGCTGTTCCTCAGCCACGGGTTCCCCGCCGAGGTGCTCGTGCGCGGGGGTGCGGCCTTCCTGGTCCGCGACCGCGACGAGCCCGAAGACCTGCTGCGCAAGCAGCACCTGCACCAGCCCCTCACCGACAGCAAGGAAAGCGAGCCGAGATGAACCGCACCGAGATCGTCGCCCACCTGGAGATCGCCCTGTCCGCCGTGCTCAACAAGGAGATCGGCGGCGTCACCCCGGAGCTGCGCCTGTTCGAGGACCTGGCGCTCGACTCCACCAGCGTCATCGAGCTGCTGATGAGCCTCGAGGACACGATCGGCCTCGAGATCGACCCGGACGAGCTGGGCCCGGAGGTCTTCCGCACCGTCGGCAGCCTGACCGACTACATCGAGTCGGCCTTCGCCAGGTCCGCCGCGGCGGTCTGAGCCATGTCCCTGCAGACGCTCGCGCCGCCGGGCCGGGCCGCGGTACCCCCGCGCCCGGCCGGGGTGCACCTGAGCGGCGTGACGCACCGGGTGTTCACCGAACGGGCCAAGCCGGTGTTCGGGATGCGCCCGGAGCTCGCGCGGCTCATGGTCGAGACCTTCGGCGCCGCGGCGGACCAGGAGGACTTCCTGGCCCGCACCGGCAACGGGTTCATCGAGATGACCGAGGCCCTCCTGGCCGACGCGGGCGGCCCGCTGCCGCCGCTGGACGCGGTGGTGCTCGCCTACCACTCGCCCGACCTCTACCACTCGGAAGTCGCCGGCTGCTACCTGGCCGGACGCCTGCCGGGCAACCCGGAACCGTGCTCGGTCGCCGGGCCGGGGCCGGGCCCGGCGTTCACCGCGCTGCGCCTGCTGGACGGCATGTGCCGGCTCGGCGAGGCAACTTCGGCGGCGCTGCTGGTGTACGACCAGAACGCGGTGCTGTGGGACAGCGGCCACCCGGCCACCCACCGCCCGGACGCGGCGGTGCTGCTGCAGGCCGGCGCGACCGGCGACGTCGCCGTGACGGAGCTGGAGGAGGTGCGGCTCGGCGGGAATGGGCCGCACACGGCGACCCTGGCACTGGCGGACGTGCTCTACCGGCACCCGGGCGTCCGCGTCCTGGCGGGCGCGGGCCTGGCCAAGCGGCTCGCGGGCACGCCGTATGCCGGACGCGTCGAAGCGGTGCCGGACCTGTGGTGCACGGGCGTGTGGGCCGGGCTCGCGCGCCTGTGGCCGCTGGCGGAACCGGTGCTGCTGGCCGATTTCGAGCCCGCGGGTGGCACGTTCTGCAGCTGCCTGCTCGTGCCGGGGAGGGAGCACTGATGGGCGCCCGTGCGCGAAGGGTCGACACGCGTGATTGGGGAGCCGACACGCGTGATTGGGGAGCCGACACGGGTGGGCCGGGGAGGGAGCACTGATGGACACGGGGCTGTCCCGGGTCGCCGTGCGGCTGCCCGGCCGCGTCGAGGCCGTCGACGACGTGCTCGTGCGGTCGGGCGCCAAACCGCTGGAGCGGCGCATGTTCGGCCGCATCTACGGCCTGCGCGACAGCCCGGTGCTCGCGCCGGGCGAGCGGATGGCGGACCACCTGGCCGAGGCCGGGCGGACCGCGCTCGGCGGCGGGCCGGCGAGCCTCGTGCTCTACGGCCACACGCTGCTCATCGCCGAACTCGACCTCTGCGGCACCTTCCCGGACCGGCTGCGCGACGCGCTCGGCCTGCCCGGCGTCCCGTTCTTCGGGGTGTCGCACGTCAACTGCACGTCGGTGCTGCGCTCGGTCGAACTGGCCCGCCGCTACCTGGCCCGCCCCGGCGCGGCCCCGGACGACCGCGTGCTCGTGCTCGGCGGCGACCAGGGCAGCGCGAGCGACCGCGGCCGCTACATCCCGGGCACGACCGTCGCGGGCGACACCGCGGCGGCGCTCGTGGTGTCGCGCGGCCCGGCGCGCTACCGCTACCTCGGCGGCGCGAGCGCCCGCGACACGCGGTTCCACCGCAGCCTGCGGATGACCAAGGAGGAGTTCGCGCTCTTCGGCAAGGTCTGCTGCGAGCAGGCCGTGTCGGTCGTCGGTGCCGCGGCCCGGGACGCCGGCCTCACCCTGTCCGATGTGGACTGGGTGCTGCCGGACCTGTCCAACCGCATGTTCTGGCGCACCTTCAGCGGGCTGTCCGGCTTCCCCGTCGACCGGATCCCCCTGGACCTGGTCGCCGAGCGGGGGCACAACTTCGGGATCGACTCCCTGCTCGCCCTGCAGCACGCCGACGCGGCCGGACGGCTGCGTCCCGGGCAGCGCTGCGCCCTGGTCTCCGTGGGCCAGGGCGCCTACTTCCAGTCGGTGATCGTCGAGGTCGTGGAGGAGAAGTGACCACCAGCCTGCTCGAATGCGAGCGAACCGCGCGCAGCGACGGCCTCGCCGCCGGTCTCGCGCGGGCCCTGCCCGCCACCCCGGCCGACCGGCTGGCCCCCGGCCGGTACGCGGCCGTGCCGGCCGCCGCCGTGCCCGAAGGCGCCGAAGTGCGCACGCACAGCCTGGCCGACCGCGAGGACATCGTTTTCCTCGCCACCCCGGGCCGTCCCCGCGAAGAGCGGGACGCCCTCGAACTGGCCGACCTCGGCCGGCACCTGGCCGCGGTGCGGCTCGGGGTGCTGCGCTCGGTGCTCGACCACGTCGTCGAGCACCTGTCGAACCGCACCAGCGGCGACGAACCGCTGATCCGCAAGCAGCTGATCGTCGGCGCGCTCGGCGACGTGATGGCCGCGGTGGAACGGCTGCGCGCCCAGGTGCGCTCGCAGCGGCACCCGGCCGCCGTGGCCGACGTCCACCGCGAGCTGGACGAGCTGGGCTGGCGGGTGGCCCAGCACCTCGGCGCCTCGGGCTTCCTGGCCACCTCGCCCGCACGGTCGCTCTACGTCTCGGCCCTGGTGGCCGGCACCTGGGTCGACCGGGAACCGGAAGGAGAACCGGCATGATCGAGCTGAGCGACCGCGTCCGCGCGGTCCGCGACCTGAGCCGCGAGGCGGCCGCCGACCTGCGGACGCGGGCCCTGGCCATCGACGTCGACCCGGACGCGATGGAGGAGCACTACGACTCGCCGGTGTTCGAGATGGTGCGGCAGGCCGACACGCCGCCGCAGTACCGCGAGTCGCTGCCGTCGACGCCGTTGCTGCGCGCGATGGAACGCGGCTCGTGCCTGGAGAACGTGGCCGGGCTGATCGAGCTGGCCCGCGGCGACGTCGGCGCGATCCTGGCCTGCCCGTCACCCGGCCTGGCCGGGGTGTTCGTCGAGCTGCTCGGCACGCCCGAGCAGCAGGAGTGGTTCTTCACCCGGATGCACGGCGGCCGGCGCTGGTCGTTCTTCGCGATGACCGAAGAGGGCCGCGGCAACGACGCGACGGCGATGGAGACCCGCTTCGAGCGCGACGGCGACGGCTGGCGGCTCCACGGCGGCAAGTGCTACGTCGGCAACGCCGCCCGCGGCAGCGTCGGCGTGGTGTTCGGTCGCACCGGCCGCGGCGCGCTGTCGATCCGCGCGGCACTGGTCGAGGTCCCGGCGCCCGGCTGGCACGGCGAAAAGCTCGACATGATCGGCCTGCGCGGCGCCTACATCAGCCGGCTGTCCTTTTCGGACGTGGCCATCCCCGCCGGCCGGATGCTCGGCGACCACCTGCCGGCGACGCGGCGCGGGATCTTCGCCGCGATCACGACGTTCAACCACATGCGGGTCCGGATCGCCGCGTCCGCCGTGGGCACCGCGCTGGCGATGGTCGAGTACGTGCTGGAGCACCGCAAGAACGCCCCCGGCGGCCAGCTAGCCCTGGCTCGCGCCGAAGCGGGCCGCGAGCTGGTGTACGAAGCGGCGGCGCGGATCGACGGCGACCCCGAGCGCGGCTACCTCTCCAGCGCGGCGAAACTCGGCGCGGTCGGCCTCGCGGTGGGCACGGCGCACTGGGCGTCGGCCGCGCTCGGCCCGGCCGGCCTGATCGAGCACCCGCTGCTGGAGAAGTGGACGCGGGACGTGCACGCGTTCGAGTTCATGGAGGGCACGAGCAACATCCACCGCCTCCACGTGGCGCGCGGGTACCAGGCGGGAGACGCCGATGCCTGACCTGGGGATCGACACGATCGCCTTCGCCGCGGCCCGCCGCGAGGAGTACGTGCCGCTGTCGTCGTTGCCGGGAGCCGCCGACCTGGTGCCGCCGGAACGGCTGGCCGCCGCCGGGATCCCGTTGTCCCGCTTGATGGTCCGGATCCCGGAGGACGACGACGTCGACGTCACCGCGCAGGTGCTGGCCGCCCTCGGGCCGCCGGTCGTGCCGCAGCCGCTGTTCTTCGTGCGGTCGGGGCCGCTGCGTGACCCGAACGTGGCCGCGCTGGCCGGGCTGGTGCACCGCAGCGGCTGGGCGGGCGAGGACGTCGGCCTCTCGCACCTCGACGAGCTCGGCGGCACGGCGGTGTTCGGCCTGCTGGAGTGGGCGGTCGAGAGCGAGGCGACGGCGGTGATCTGCGACGAGCCGCTGTTCGCCGACGCGGCGGCCGGCCACCCGCGCTTCGCGGCGGTCGGCTTGCGGGTGCGTCGCGGCGCCTCGGCGTTGACGGTTTCCGGCTGCGGAGAAGGAAAACCCGCGCTGACGGGCGGCCACCGGTTCACCGGCCGCGGCCCGTGCGACGCGTGGCTGGCGTTCTGCGCGGCACTGGCCGAAGGAGTGGTCGCCGATGGCGACCGGGTGCTGCTGCACACGCGCGGCCCCCTGCGCGAGGGCTGGTTGTCGCTGCGCGCGGTGGACGTCACCGCCCTGCGGCTGGTGCCCGCCGCGACGGCGAGTCTGCTCGGGGGGCGGAGTGGATGAGAATCGGCGTGGACCTGATGTCGATCCCGCGGTTCGCGGAGGTCGCGGCGCACCACCGGTACCGGACGCTGGTCTTCACCCCGGTGGAGCTGGAGCAGGCCGCCCGGATGGGTGCCGAACGGTCGCTGGAACGGCTGGCCGGGCGGTTTTCCGTCAAGGAGGCCACGTGCAAGATGCTGGGCCGTGGCTTCGGCCAGGGCCTGCGCTGGCGTGACATCGAGGTCACCAACGACGACTGGGGAGCGCCGTTGGTGACGCTGGGCGGCGGCGCGGCGGAGATCGCGGAGGAAGCGGGCCTGGCGGAGATCGTGGTGACGCTGAGCCACCAGGCCGACCTCGTGGTCGCGGTCGCGGCGGCCGGCTGTGCCCGCCCCCCGCGCCCGTTCCGCCGCGCGGCGGAGCCGGCGGTGTCCCGTGTCCCGGCCCGGTTCGACGAACTGGCGGCACTGGCCGCCGACCTGTTCTCGGTTCCCCCCACCGAGGTGGCCACGGCGACGTCGTTCGCAGGCGATCTGGGGGTCACGTCGGTGGTGGTGATCGAGCTGCTCGCCCGGATCGAGCACCGGTACGGCATCCGCATCCCGGAGGCCGGCATCTACCGGATGACCGATCTGCAGCGAACCTACGGAGTGGTCGCCGAGGCGGCCGGCTGGTAGGGCGGGCAGAGAGAAGGGGCCTTCCGCGTGCGGAAGGCCCCTTCTCGTGAGCCGGCAGTGTGGCGACCGCGGGCCCGGACCCAAGCACCCCAATGTGGCGTTGGTTGCGTCAGACGCACCGAACGCCACATTGGGTGCGTTGGATGCAACCAACGCCACATTGGGGGCTTGAGCGGAGCGCCGGCGGAGCGAGCGTTCAAGCCAGCGTGAACCGCGCAGCGGCCTGTACCCCGGCCTGGAAGCGCGACACCGCGTCCAGATTCTGCAGCATCGCCGCGATGTGACGGCGGCACGTCCGCACCGACATCCCCAGCCGGCGGGCCACGACCTCGTCCGTCAGGCCCTGGGCCATCAGGCGCGCGATCGTCTGCTGCAGGTCGTGGGCAATCTCGCCGCTGTAGCCCTGGTCCTCGGCCGAAAACGGGGTTGCGCCGTCCCACAGCTGGTCGAACAGGCCCAGCAGGAACCGGACCATGCCCTGGTCGCGGACGCGGCGGGCCGACAGCTCGGTGACGTCCAGTGTCACCGCCAGCGAACGGTCGAAGACCACCGCCGCCTCCGGGACTCGGCTGAGGGTGCGGATCTGCGCGCCGCGGCCGGCGAGTTGCGTCAACCGCGCGCGGGCCGCGTAGCCCGCGCGGCTGCGGTGGGGGCACACCACCCGGACGCCGACGCCGTCGCCCAGTACCGAACAGCACGCGTCCAGCAGCTCGTCGACCAGGTCGTCGGCCGCCTCGCCCGGGTGCAGGACCACCAGCTCGTCGCGGCAGATCTCGGCCGCCAGCTTGACCAGGCCGCGGATCTCGGCGACGCCCTCCAGGCGGTCGAGCGTGCCCGCGGCGCCCGCCGGGGCGCGGGTGATGCCGTCGATGCGCTCGCGCAGGCGGTCGGCCAGCTCGCGCCGCTCGTACATCGCGCGTTCCAGCGGCGTCACGACGAGCTCCGCGGCCGCCGCCGGCTCACGCGGGATGAAGCTTTCCCCTGCCGCGCGCAGCAGCTGCAGCTCGACCAGCCGGGCGGCGGCCGCCCGGACCGTGTCGGCGGGCAGGCCGAGGTGCGCCGCGGCGGTGTCCACGGACGAGATCCGGCCACACCGCGCCGCGTAGCGGTACAGCTCGGCTTCGGGGTCGGGCTCGGGCACGGAGAACGCCCCGAGCGGCGGAAGAGTGGCCGTCGACATCGTGCCTCCCAAGAAGATCCGGCTTGTGCTTTTCCACCGTCGCAGCCGGTCTTCTCGGCCGGCTCTCACGCCGCTCTCGCCCGGCGGTGGCCGGATGAGAGCGCGGTGATGGCCCGGTGATTCCGGCCGGTGGTGTCCTCGGGAGGACCACGGTTGACCGCCGAAAGCGAAACAGGGTGACGCCATGCCTGACACACCTCCCCTCCCGCACGGGTTCCTCGAGATCCTGATCGCGCACCTGCCCTACGCGCTCGGGGACCGGATCGACGGGGACGACGACCTCGCCGCGCTCGGGCTCGACTCGATGGGCGTCGTGCAGCTCGTCACCGACCTGGAGGAGACCTTCGGCTTCGAGCTGCCCGACGAGCTGCTCACCGAGGACACCTTCGCCACCGCGGGCAGCCTGTGGGCCGCCGTCGCGGAGTTCGTCGCCCCGGAGCCCGCCGATGTCTGAGGCCGCCGCCCCGGTGCGGCTCGATGCGCTCCTCACCCGCGGCGCGCCCGGCGATCCGGCCGTCACCCACAAGGACCGGACGCTGACCTACGCCGAGCTCGGCGACCAGGTGACGCGCGTGGCCCGCGGCCTGTACCGCCTCGGCGTGCGTCGCGGCGACCGCGTGGCGGTGTACGCCGAGAAGCGCCTGGAAACCGTCGTCGCGCTGTTCGCCGCCGCGGCCGCCGGCGCGGTCCTGGTGCCGCTGAACCCGCTGTTCAAGGCCCGGCACATCGCCCACGTCACCACCGACTGCACGCCGAAGGTGGTGTTCACGACCGCCGAGCGGCTGGCGACGGTCCGCGAGGCGGTGCCCGGCCCCACCCCGGTCGTGGTGTTCGGCGAACCCGCGTGGGACGCGCTGACCGCGGCCGAGCCGGACGCGGTCCCGAGCGCGGTGATCGACCAGGACCCGGCCGCCATCCTGTACACCTCCGGCAGCACGGGCGGCCCCAAGGGGGTCGTGCTGTCCCACCGCAACCTGCTCGCCGGCGCCGCGAGCGTCGCGGAATACCTCGGCCACACGCGCGAGGACGTCGTGCTCGCCGCCCTGCCGCTGAGCTTCGACGCCGGCTTCAGCCAGCTCACCACCGCGTTCGCCGCCGGCGCGCACGTCGTGCTCGTGAACTACCTGCTGCCCAAGGAAATCGTCCGGCTCTGCACCCGCCACGGCGTCACGGCGCTCACCTGCGTGCCGCCGCTGTGGCTGCAGCTGGCGGCCCAGCAGTGGCCCGCCGAGGCGACCGCGCGGCTGCGGTACTTCGCCAACACCGGCGGCCGCATGCCCCGCGCCACCCTGGCGCGCCTGCGCGAGCTTTTCCCGCAGGCGCAACCGTTCCTGATGTACGGCCTCACCGAGGCGTTCCGCTCCACCTACCTCGACCCGGCGGAGGCGGACCGCCGTCCCGGCTCGATCGGGAAGGCGATCCCCAACGCCGAAGTCCTCGTGCTGCGCCCCGACGGCTCGCCCTGCCGTCCCGGCGAGCACGGCGAGCTGGTGCACCGCGGCGCGCTTGTGGCCCTCGGCTACTGGAACGACCCCGCGCGCACGGCCGAGCGCTTCCGCCCGGTGCCGGGCCCGGACGGCCTGGTGCGGCCGGAAATCGCCGTGTGGTCGGGCGACACCGTCTACCGCGACGAAGAGGGGTTCCTCTACTTCGTCGGCCGCACCGACGAGATGATCAAGACGTCGGGCTACCGCGTCAGCCCCGCCGAGGTCGAAGAAGCCGCCTACGCCACCGGCCTGGTGGGGGAGGCGGCCGCGTTCGGCGTGCCGGACCCCGCGCTGGGCCACCGGATCGTGCTGGCGGTCGCGCCCGAGGGGGACGCCGAGGCGATTTCCCGCGCGCTGGCGAAGGAACTGCCCGCGTACATGCTGCCGCGGCGGATCGAGGTGCTGCCGAAGCTGCCGCGGTCGGTCAACGGCAAGTTCGACCGCGTCGCGCTGAGCAAGGCGCTGACCGCGGAGCACGCCGTCACCGAATGACGGCAGGTTCCTGTCACCGCGCGAATCCGCCACCCCCGCTGTCCTCGTGCGACAGTCCAAGAGCCGTGAACCCCCAGGGAGCGACCCTCATGTTGCAAGCAATCGACCTCCGGAAACGCTACGACGAAGTGCAGGCCCTCGACGGCTTCAGCCTCGAGGTCGCCGCGGGCGAGATCGTCGGGCTCGTCGGCCACAACGGTGCCGGCAAGACCACCTTCGTCGAAATGGTGTCCGGGCTGCTGCGCCCGGACAGCGGCACGGTGCTCGTCGACGGCGAGTCGCCGACGCGTGCCCGCGACCGCATCGGCATCTCCCCGCAGCACATCGCGCTCTACCGCCCGCTGACCGTGCGCGAGCACCTGGAGCTGTACGGCCGCCTGGCCGGCCTGCGCCGCGCCGCGCTGCGCTCGGCCATCGACGACCTCACGGCCGCGCTGCGGCTGGAGACGTTCCTGAACCGCACCTGCGGCCTGCTCTCGGGCGGCCAGCAGCGGCGGGCGCAGGCCGCGACCGCGCTGGTGCACCGGCCGTCGCTGCTGCTGCTCGACGAGCCGACCGCCGGTGCCGACCCCGAGACCCGTCAGGCGCTGCTCGACGTGGTCAAGCAACGAGCAGGCGAGGGAGCCGCAGTGGTCTACACCACCCACTACCTGACCGAACTGACCGACCTGCAGGCCACGATCGCGGTGGCCGCCGACGGCCGGGTGATCGCGCGCGGCGGCGCGGACGAGCTGCTCTCCGGCCTGCCCGGCGAGGTCCGCGTGCGCACGGCCGACGACGAGCTGACCGTCTCGACCACCGATCCCACCGGCACGCTGCTGGAGCTGCTGCCCACCGTGACGCGGCCGGTCGAGGCCGTCGAGCTGCGCAACCCCAGCCTGGACGACCTCTACCACTCCCTGGCGGTGACCGATGTCGACGCGCACTGACTCCCTCCACCGGGCCGGCGCCCTGATCCGCTACAACGCGACCCTCCGCCTGCGCGACCCGTCGCAGCTGATCAGCTACCTGATCACGCCGATGATCTTCATGGTGCTCTTCCAGCCGCTGTACGTGAAGGCGCTGGGCAGCGGCGCGGTCGAGGCCGTCACCGGGCAGCTGGTGATGTTCTCGGTGTTCGCCATGGCGATCGTGGGCAACGCGATCTTCGTCGAACGCGAGTGGCGCACCTGGGACCGGCTGCGCGCCAGCCGCGCCGCCCGCGCGGAACTGCTGGTCGGCAAGGCGGTGCCGGTGTTCGTGGTGCTGCTCGTCCAGCAGGGCGTGCTCGTCATCTACGGCTGGCTCGTCGTCGGGATGCCGTTCCCGGCGTCGCCGGGCCTGGTGTTCGCGGCGATGTGCCTGTGGGGCTTCATGCTGCTGGCCATGGGCGCCGCACTGTCCACTGTGGTCCGCAGCCGCGGCGACCTGATCGTCGCGGTCGACCTCGGCGCGATCACCATCAGCTCGCTCGGCGGCTCGCTGCTGCCGGTGTCGCTGATGCCGCCCTGGGCGCAGGCGATCGCGCCGTTCTCCCCGGGGTACTGGGGGCTGTCGCTGATCCGCTCGGCCATGGCGGGCGACGCCGAGGCGATGCTGCGCCCGGGGCTGATCGTGCTCGGCATCGGCCTCGCCACGGGCGCGTTCGCCACCTACCGGCTGGCCCACGGCTGGGGCCGCAGCCACCTGCTCTGACCGACCGGAGAAAGGACCTGCCGTGACGGAGGCACCCGAATCGGCCGTGGCGCTCGTCGGGATGGCGGGCCGGTTCCCCGGCGCTGCCGACGTCGAGCAGCTGCGGCGCAACCTCGCGGCCGGGGTGCCCGGCCTGCGGGAACTGACCGACGCCGAACTCGCCGCCGCGGGTGCCGACCCGGCGGCCCCTGGCCACGTCCGCGTCGGCGGGCCGGTGGCCGGGGGCGTCGAGACGTTCGACGCCACCGCCTTCGGGCTCGGCGCGCGGGAGGCGGAAACCCTGGAGCCGCACCACCGGCTGCTGCTCGAATGCTCGTGGGAGGCCCTGGAGCGGGCCGGCTACCGGCCGACCGACCCGGGCGTGCCGGTCGGGCTGTTCGCCGGCTGCGCGTTCCCCGACTACCTCACCCGCAACCTCGCCGGCCTCGCCGCCGAACCGGACGGCAAGCCGCTGCTGTCGGCGGGGGTGGAGCGCGACTCGCTGACGTCGCTCGTGTCGTACAAGCTGGGGCTGCGCGGCCCGGCGATCACCGTGCAGACGTACTGCTCGACGTCGCTGGTCGCGGTGCACCTGGCGTGCCAGAGCCTGCTGACGTACGAGTGCGACCTGGCATTGGCCGGCGGCGCGGCGCTGCCGCTGCCGCAGACCGGCGGCCACGTGCACGCCGAAGGGGACATCCTCTCGCCGGACGGCCGGGTCCGCGCCCTCGACGCCGCGGCGAACGGCACGGTGATGGGCTCCGGCGCGGCGGTCGTCGCGCTGAAACGCCTGGAGGACGCCCTCGCCGACGGCGACGTCGTGCACGCGGTGATCCTCGGGTCCGCGGTCAACAACGACGGCCGCGACCGCGCCGGCTACCCCGCGCCTGGGGTGGCCGGGCAGGCGGCGGTGGTGGACACGGCGCTGGCCGTGGCCGGGGTGAAGCCCGAGACGGTGGGGTACGTCGAGTGCCACGCCGTCGGCACGCCCCTGGGCGATTCGATCGAGCTGGCGGCGCTGAACCGGGTGTTCGGGCCCGGGCGGGCGGTGCCGTGCGTGCTCAGCTCGGTCAAGCCGAGCATCGGGCACCTCGACCGGGCGTCCGGGGTCACGTCGCTGATCCGCGCGGCGCTGAACCTGCGCGACGGCGTCCTGCCGGGCACGTGGGGCTTCAGCACGCCGAATCCCGCGCTCGGCGACCGGTTCACCGTGCTGCCCGCCGACGCCCCGTGGCCCGCGGACGGCACGCCACGGCGGGCGGGGGTCAGCTCGTTCGGCGTGGGCGGGACGAACGCGCACGTCGTCCTCGAAGAGCCGCCGGTGCGGGAGCCCCGGTCGTCGAGCGGCCCGCAGTTGCTGACTTTTTCCGCCGCGGACCCCGCCGCGCTCGACGAGGTGACCTCACGCCTGCGAGCCCACCTGGCTTCGCACCCTGCGCTGGATCTCGGGGACGTGGCTTTCACGCTGCAGGTCTCGCGCGGCCACTTCGCGCTGCGGCGGGCGGTGGTGGTCCGGGACCGGGCCGACGCCCTGGCCGCGCTGGCCGACCCCGGCCGGTGGATCGACGGCGAGACCCGCCGCCGTGACCCGCGGATCCGCCTGGCCGCGGGCCCCGGCCCGGACTGGGCCGCGACGGCGGCGGCCGTCCACAGCCTGCTGGCCGGGGCCGAGGTACCCGCGCCGCCGGCCACACGCGAGGGCGCGCTGTCGGCGTTGGCGGCCGGCCTGACCCGGCTGGGCGTCCGGCTGGACGAAAGCGCTTCGGACACGGTCGTCGTCGAGGGCGGGTCTTCGGCCGAGGAGCTGCTCTCGACGCTGGCCCGGCTGTGGCTCGCGGGCTGCACGCTGGACTGGCCGGCCCTGCACCGCGGCGAGGGACGGCGGGTGGAGCTGCCGCCGTACCCGTTCCAGCGCAAGCAGTTCTGGGTCGAGTCCGCGCCTGCGCGTCCGGCCGCGCACGTACCGACGTGGCGGCTCGACCCGCAGCCGGTCACCGGGCTGGCGGGTCGGCTGCGGGCGGCGGGACCGTGGCTGGTGTTCGCCGGCTCACCGGTGGGTGAAGCGCTGGCTTCGCGCATCACCCTGGCCGGGGGCGAAGTGACGACCGTGCGGCCGGGTGCGGCGTTCGCCTTTCTCGATTCCGGCGATTTCGTCGTGGGCCCGGGCGACCTGCCGGAGTTGCGGCGTTCGCTGGTGGTCGTCCCGCGGACGGTGGTGCACGCCTTCGCCCTGGGCGGCTCACCGGGGGAGATCGAGGAGGCGGCCGAGCTGTGGCCGGGGATGGTGACGGTGACCTCCGGCGCGGTCGGGGTGCTCGGGCCCGACTTGACCACACCGTCGCAGGCAGGGCTGACGGGCTTGACCGCACGGCACGTCGACGTGGGGGCCGACGCGTCGATCGACCAGGTGCTGGCGGCGGTGCTGAACACGGAAACCCCGCTCGCGGTGCGCGGCGATCAGTCTTGGCGGCCGCACCACGAGCCGTGGGAGCCGCCGGCCCCTGGCGGCGTGGCGGGACTGGCGGGGTTTGGGGAGGTGGTGGTGCATCGCGGTACCGGCGTGGCGGGACTGGCGGGGTTTGGGGAGGTGGTGGTGCATCGCGGTACCGGCGTGGCGGGACTGGCGGGGTTTGGGGAGGTGGTGGTGCATCGCGGTACCGGTGTGCCGGCCCCGCGGGAGTCCTCGCTGGACCCCGGCCCCGGCCTGCCGGACCTGGACGACCGGCGGGGCCTGCTCCTCGTCCGGCCGGATCCCGCCGGCCGTGTGCTCGCCGCCCAGGCCCGCGTGGCCCGGCTGGCCGGGCGCGGGCGGTGGACCACCGTTGTGTCCACTTCGGACCCCGCTGCGGAAGTCCTTGCCGCCGTCGCCGCTGCCGACCAGCTGACCGAGGTCGTGCTTTCCGGGGTTCCGCTCGTTCGCCCGGCCCGGGTCGGTGAGCCGGTTCAAGCGCAGGCCCAGGCCCGGCCGCGGCCCGCGCTGAGCACCCCGTTCGTCGAGCCGGAGCCGGGTCTCGAACAGGAAGTGGCGCAACGCTGGGCCGCCGCGCTGGGTTACGCGGAGATCGGTGCCGACGACAACTTCTTCGAGCTGGGTGGCCGGTCCGCCGGTGCGGTCCGGATCGCCGCGCACTGGGACCTGCCGGCCACGGCGGTCGTGGAGCTGCCGACGGTCCGGCTGCTCGCCGCCCGCCTCGCCGAGCCCCGGTCCTGATCCGAGCCGCGGTCCCGACCCGGGCTCCGGTCCTGACCTGAGCGAGGGTCCTGCCCCGAGCCGCGGCCCCGACCCGTCAGGGCCGGATCCACAGGTCACGGCGGCTCGCCAGGAGCACCCGGCCGTCCGGGAGGCGTAGTGCGGCGCTGACCGGGTCCTCCGGACAGCCGAGTTCGCCGCGCTGCCAGCCGGTGGCGTCGAGCGTCCAGACGACCGAGCAGGTCCGGCTCGAGCCGAGCCGGTCCCGCTCGGCGTATTCCCCCACCAGCACCGGCTTGCCCGCCTTGTCGAGCGTGCCGCCGCTGATGCGGCCGTCGCCCAGCGTTGCGTGGTCCTGGAGCTGCCAGTTGCCGGGTTCGCCGGTCACGATCAGGGGGCCGGCTGCGGACAGCCCGGCCAGCAGCCACTTTCCGCCGGTCCTCAGCACCGTGGTGACGACGACGTCACTCGCCCGCACCGGGACCTCCGACACCGTCCACGTCTCGCCCGCGTCCTCGGAGGCCCACACCCGCGCGCCCGAGCCTGCGGAGCCGGCCACGAGGACCCGGTCACCCTCGGCCGCGATGGCGCGGGGCTCCCAGTAGGCCGGCCGGTCCCGTGGCAGCTCGATCTCGTGCGCGGTGCGGCCCTCGTCCCCGGACACCCACGCGACCGGTTGGGCCTTACCACCGGGATTGTCGCGGACGCCGACGCCGACCAGGTTCCGGCCCGCGCGGACCAGCGCCCGCGCCCACCAGCCGGAGCCGGGCTGGAAGAGCCGGACGACCGCGCCGGAGCGGTCCCGCCGGGAGAACCACGGGCCGAGCCCGATCAGGGACCCGTCCGGGCCCGGTACGGCCGCGACGACGGCGAAGGCGGCCTGCTCGGGGACCTGGTTCGGCACCTGGTCGAGCACGAGCCGGGTGCAGCCGTCCGTGCCCAGCCAGGTCGGCGGGACGTGGCCGCCGTTGCCGTCCGGATACCGGAGGAAGCCGAGCACGCAGCCGCCGGCCGGGACCAGCGTCAGCCGGCCGCCGTAGGCCGAGCTCGAGGCCTGCGGCGCCGGGTGCTGGACCGCGCCGGGGCGCACGGCGAAACCCAGCGCGCCGACCGGGTCACCGGGTGGCAGGTGTCCGGGGTAGCAAGCCGCGAGCGCGGCCAGCGACAGCGCCAGGATTCCCCCGAGTCTTCTCATGAGCGGGAACCCTGCCAGCGGAAGGTCACGTTCCAGCCGCGCGCGGGTGCGGGTTCGGCATGGGTGATGGGCCCGCCGCCAGGGGTATTGGCAGCGGACCCACCACGTTCGGAGACCCTACGCTTAAGTGCCCCAATGATGTGGCAGTTAGGCGTAGGGTCGCAGAGTGGCCGCCAAGTGGGCCAGGGTGACGTCCTCCTGCTCCAGCACCGCGAAGTGCCCGCCGTCCAGGACGTGCCCGCGGAACGGCCGCACCGTCTGCTCCCGCCACGCCAGCACCGACTCCACGCTCGCGCGCACGTCCGACGTGCTCGCCAGCGCCGTCACCGGCACCTCCAGCGGCGGCCCGGCCACGTACCCGTAGGTGTTCTTCACCGTCAGGTCCGCCCGGATCGGCGGCAGGATGAGCCGCAACACCCGCGGGTCGTTGAGGAACACCTCCGGCGTCCCACCCAACGTGCGCAGCAGGGAGACGATCTCCGCGTCGCCCATGCCGGCCACGATCGGGTCGTCCGGCGTCAGCCACTGCGGGGCCGGGCAGCCCGAGACCACCAGGTGCACCGGCAGCGAAGCACCGCGGCGGGCGATCTCGCGCACCAGCTCGAACCCGACCAGCGCCCCCAGGCTGTGGCCGTACACCGCGTACGGCGCCCCGTCGGACGACAGCACGAAGTCCGCCAGATCGGCGACGTACGAAGACATCGACGTGTGCGGCGTGTCCCGCTGGCGCGTCTCCCGGCCGGGCGGCTGGAGCGGGCACACCGTCACCCCGGGCAGCCGGCCGATCCACGACCGGAACGCCGACGCCGAGCCGCCCGCGTGCGGCAGGCAGTAGAGCCGCACGTTCCCCGCGGTCGCGGGGAACGGCAGCCAGCGGCTCGCGACGGCCGTCGTCACGACTCCACCTCGAGCGTCACGTACCCCGGCGGCTCCTGGATCTCGGCGAGGTCCGCCGCCAGCACCACGTGCGCGCCCTCGCGCGAAACCTCGCGGAACCCGCTGAACGCGTAGGTGATCTGCATCATCCGGTTGCGGCCGGTCTCGACGAAGTCCGCGCGCAGTCCCGCGCCCGCCGCGCGGGCCAGGCCCATGACGTGGCCCAGCAGCACCGTCCCGACCCCGCGTGACATCACCCGGCACGACATCAGCATCATGTTCAGGCGCCAGTCCGGCGAGCCCTTTTCCAGCAGCGCCAGGCCGATCTTGCCGTAGGAACCGAACTTGTCGGTCAGCGACGCCACCAGCAGCACGTGGTCGGAAGACGAGCGCAACGCGTCCAGCTCGTCGTAGGAGTACGTCCGCCCGGTCGAGTTGAGCTGGTTGGTGCGGACCGTCAGCTCCTCCGCCCGCTGCAGGTCCTCCCGCCGGGCCGGCGCGATGGTGAACCGCAGGTCCAGGCTCGCCAGGAAGTCCTCGCCGGTGCCGGCGAAGTCCGCCTCGACGTCGTCGCGGGCGAGCTGGCTGAAGTACATCCCGCGCCGCTGCGCCGACTCGTCGGTGACGAACCGCGGCGCGAACTCCGGGCGCCGCAGCACCTCGTCGGCTTCGAGAATGTCCACAGTGGTCACCTGTGGCAGCGCGAAGGACACCTCGGCACGCTCGAACTCCTGGTCGTCGACGAACGCGAACGCGTCCGGCCCCAGGTTGAGCTTCTGGGCGATCTGCCCGATCGACACCGACTTCGCGTTCCACGAGATGCGCGGGAACAGGAAGTACTCGTCGAGCCCGAACTCGCGCAGCTTCGCCATCGCGGCTTCGTGATCGTTCTTGCTGGCGACCGAGTGCAGCACGCCCATCGCGTCGAGGCGCTTGACGTGCTCGACCACCCACGGCCGCAGCCGGACGTCGCCGTCCTCCAGGAGAACCCCGTCCCAGACGGTGTTGTCGAGGTCCCACACCACGCACTTGATCTTGCCCTGGACCGGCTTGACGGGTGCCGGGGAAAGGAGACTGGTCACGGTACCTGCTTCCGGTAGGCCTCGGCGGCGATGGTCATCCGCTGGATCTCGGTGCTGCCCTCGATGATCTCCATGACCTTCGAGTCCCGGTAGAACCGGGCCACGGGGTAGTCCGTGCTGCAGCCGTTGGCGCCGTGCACCTGCACGGCCTCCGACGCGTGGCGAGCGGCCGCGACCGACGCGAAGTACTTCGCCACCCAGGTGGCCATGATCGTGGCCGAGTCGCCGCGGTCCTTGAGCCGGCCGGCCTCGGCCAGCAGCAGCCGGGCCGCGCGGACGTCGGTGACCATGTCCGACAGCTTCGCCTGGATCAGCGGCAGGTCCTTGAGCGGCGTGCCGCCGACCGTGCGCCGGCTCGTGTAGTCCGCGCACGCGTCGGCGCAGGCCTGGATGATGCCCACCGACCCGGCCGCGACGCTGTAGCGGCCGAGGTCGAGCGTGCCGGTGAGGACCATGCCGGAGGCGAACCCGCTCGGCCCGAGCAGGGCGTCCGGACCCAGCCGGACGCCGTCGAAGGAGATCGACGCCAGCATCGACGACCGCGTCCCGAGGATGTCGTCGATCGGGGTGACCGTGACGCCGGGTGCGTCGCGCGGCACGAGCAGCGCGATCGTGCTGGCCGGGCCCTTCGCGAAGACCAGGAAGAGATCCGCGCGCTGCCCGTTGGTGGTCCACTTCTTGAGGCCGTCGAGCCGCCAGCCGTCGCCTTCGGGGGTGGCCGTGGTGGTGATCGCGGCCGTGTCGCTGCCCGCCCCGGGCTCGGACAGGCAGAACGCGCCGAGGACGCGTCCGCTCGCCAGCTCCGGCCCCCACCGGTGTTGCTGCGCCTCGGTGCCGAAGCGCAGCAACGCCCAGGAGAGCATGGTGTGCACGGTCAGCAGGCTGCGCACCGACGAGCAGCCGCGGCCGACCTCCTCGTGGATCTCCCCGAGGGTGACCATGTCGAGGCCGAACCCGCCGAGCGCGGGCGGCAGGAACGGCGCCCACAACCCAGCGCGCGCCAACCCATCTAAGAGGTCTTCGGGGATCTGCCCGGCTTTGTCCCACGCGTCGGCGAAGGGGACGATGTGCTCGTCCACGAAGGCCCGCGCGGCCTCGCGGCCGGGCGCGCGGACCGCGGTGAGTACCTCCGGCACGGCTCAGCCCACCGTCGCGGCCGGGCGCAGGCGGCCGACCAGCTCGGTCATCGCCGCCGCGGTGCGGAAGTTGTCGATCCGCAGCTCCTCGTTGGGGATGGTGACGGCGAACGTCTTCTCCAGGTGCATCACCAGCTCCATGGCGAACAGGGAGTTGATGTAGCCGAGGGAGAAGATGTCCTCGGTCGCGGTGATCTCGGCCTGCGGGAAGCGGCCGGTGATGAAGGCGAGGATGTCGCCGGTGGTCTCGGACATGGTGGTTCTCCTTCTGTGTCTGGAAAAATCAGCTGTAGGTGTAGAAGCCGCGGCCGGACTTGCGGCCGTGCAGGCCGGCGTCGGTCATCTGCTTGAGCAGGGGGCAGGGGCGGTACTTGGAGTCGGCGTAGTGCTCGTAGAGCACCTCGACGCTGTAGAGGATCGTGTCGACGCCGATCAGGTCGGCGGTCTCCAGCGGGCCCATCGGGTGGCCGAAGCAGCCGCGGAACACCTCGTCGACGGACTCGGCGGTGGCGACGCCCTCGTGCACCAGGTAGGCGGCCTCGTTGACGGTCAGCATGAGCACGCGGTTGGACACGAAGCCCGAGGCGTCCTTCACGTCGACCCAGCGCTTGCCGATGCTGGTCAGCAGCTCGCGGGTGCGCAGGATCGTCTCCGGCGTCGTGTGGAAGCCCGGGATCAGCTCGACGACAGGCTTCTGGGGCACCGGGTTCATGAAGTGCACGCCGATGACGCGTCCGGGATTGCGACCGACCGACGCGATCCGGGTGATCGGCACGGCCGAGGTGTTGGCGATGATCACCGTGTCCGGGCCGCAGACCTCGTCGAGCTCGGCGTGCACGGCGGCCTTGATGTCCCAGTCCTCGGTCACGTTCTCGACGAGGATCTCGGTCTTGTCCAGCGCGGCCAGGCCGACCGCGGTGGTGATCCGGGCGAGGATCTCGTCCGCGTCGAGCGCGGGGCCGCCCATGAGCCGGCTGAGCCGGCAGTTGCGCGTGATCGCGGCCCGCGCCTCCTCGAGGATGCGCTCGTCCTTGTCGACGAGCACGACCTCGTGGCCGGCGGCGGCGAAGTCCTGGGCGACGCCGATGCCCATGACGCCGGCGCCCACCACTCCCGTGACTGCCATGACTGTTCCCTTTCTGCTGTGCGGAGGTTGTCGTTCAGGCCCGGCGCCGTCGGGCGGCCGCGGCCTTGATGCCGGAGCGGCGCAGCTGTCCCTGCGCCTGGCTGTCCGGTGCGGGTTCGGGGGTCTCCGGGCCGCCGGCGGCGATCTTCGCGAGCGCGGCGACGGTCGGGGCCTCGTGGATGATGTGCGGCGGCAGTTCCGCGTCCGGGAACGCCGTGCGCAGCGTGGCCAGCAGCGAGATGCCGAGCAGGGACGTGCCGCCGAGCTCGAAGAAGTTGTCGGCCGCGCCGACGCGGTCCAGGCGCAGCGCGTCGCACCACGCCTCGGCCACGGCGCGTTCGGCGTCGCCCTCGGGCTCCTGGAACGGTGTGACGAGGTCCGGCCGCGGGTGCCGGTCGGCGGTCGAGCCGCCGTGCGCGGCCGACGTCACGGCGTCGACGCTGAACCGGGCCGCCACGTTGGTCACGGCCGGGAGGTCCTGGGTGGAGACGACGACGTGCGGTTCGCCCGAGGCCAGTGCCCGCAGCAGCGTGCGCCAGCCCTGCTCGAAGTCGATGCCGAACTTGGCGCGGTGCTCCCGGAAGTAGGTCTGGATGTCCTCCTCGTACCCGGAAAGCCCTTCGTCCCAGGCGTTCCAGGTCCACTCGCCCCAGGAGATCGACACCGTGCGGCCGCCGTGGTGCGCGGCGTAGGCGTCGAGCCACGCGTTGCCGGCGCAGTAGTCGACCTGGCCGGGACCACCGCCGGTGACCGACGTGATCGAGGAGAACAGCGCGAGGAAGTCGAGGTCCAGCCCTTCGGTGGCCGCGCTGAGCGCCCGCGACCCGGGCAGCTTGGGCGCGAGGACCTGGTCGGCGTCGCCGGGCTCCTTGAACTGCATGAGCCCGGTGCCCGGCACGCCCGCGGTGTGCAGGATGCCGTGCAGGCCCCCGAACCGCTCGACGGCCACGGCGACCGCGCGCCGGACGTCTGCCTCCTCGGCGACGTCGCCTTCGACGACCACCACTTCACCGCCGAGGGCCTCGATCTCCTGCACGCGGGCGACGCGGTCGCGGATCGTGCCGGGCACCTCGTCGGTGCCGTCGGCGATCCCGGCCCAGCGCTCGCGCGGCGGGAGACCGCGGCGGCCGAACAGCACCAGCTTCGCGTGGCTGTCGCGGGCCAGCCGCCCGGCCATCGCCAGCCCGATCCCGCCGAGGCCGCCGGTGATCAGGTAGACGCCCTGGTCGCGCAGGACGCCCGCCGCCTGCTCGATCGGGTGCGGCGCCAGGACCTCGTAGCCGGGCAGCCAGCGCCGCGACCCGCGGAGCGCGACCGTGCGGCCGGGCGCGGGGCGGTGCAGTTCGGCGACCACCGCGGCGGCGCCGGCGGCCGCGTCGACGTCGATCAGTCGCGTTTGGACACCGGGGTACTCCATCGGGATCACGAGGTTCGGCCCGGTGAGCGTGGCCGCGTCGGGCCGCAGCTCACCGTCGTGCAGGACGCGCTGGGTGCCCGTGGCGGCCAGGTCCAGGGTCCAGCCGCCGAGGCCCAGCTCGCCGGCGGCGCGGGCCAGCGCGACGAGCGTGTGCAGGCCGAGCAGCAGGGAGTCGTCGTCGAGGTTCCACAGGTGGACGACGCGGTCGAGGCGGGTGCCGCCGCGTTTGAGGTCGCGCAGCAACGCCAGCAGGTCGTCGACGTCGCCGGGGCGGACGGTGGCGTCCGGGCCCGGCCGGTACCCCGCGCCCGGCCGGACCACGGTCACCGGGTCGCCGGTGCGGCGGATCCCGTCGAGGACGTCTTCGGCGCGGCCGGGCCGGGCGAAGACGAGCCAGGACGCGGGCCGCGGCGTGGCGGGCGCGGCCGAGGTCTGGCGCCAGGTGGGCAGGCTGATCCACTGCTCCTCCGGCAGCAGCGGGATCCGGTCGAACTCCTCCAGCGGGCCGTCCGCGGGCGTCTCGACCCGGGCCGTCCCGGTGGCCGGCTTCGCCTCGATCCAGTAGCGCTGCCGCTGGAAGGGGTAGGTCGGCAGCGGCACCCGGCCGGGGGCGGTGCCGCGGTAGACCGGGGTTGCCGTGCCGCGGCCGTGGTAGGCGGACCAGTCGAGGCCGGCGCCGAGCAGCCAGAGCCGGGCCAGGCCGTCGGTGAGCACCTCGTCGGCCGGCCGCGGGTCGTCCGCGGCCGGGAGCGTGGCGGTGATCAGCGGCCAGCGGCTCGCCGGGCTCAGCCCGCGCAGCAGCGCGCCCAGTGACGGCCCGGGGCCGATCTCCACGACGGCCAGGTGCTCGTCGGCGAGGAGTTCGGTGGCCGCGTCGGCGAACCGGACCGTCTCGCACATGTGCCGCGCCCAGTACGCCGGGTCGGTGACCAGCTCGGCGGTCGCCTGGCCGCCGGTGACGTTGGACAGGTAGGGCAGCTCGGGCGCGCTGAGCGTGATGTTCGCGGTGATCCACGCGGTCAGCTCCGCCGCGGCCGGCGCCAGCATCCGCGAGTGGAACGCGTGGCTGGTGCGCAGCGGGCGGCACGGGACATCTTCGTTCCGCAGGTCCTGGGCAAGCCGCTCGACGGCCGTTGTTTCCCCGGCCACCACGACCAGGTCCGGGCCGTTCACCGCGGCGATGTCGAGGCCCGCGAGGTCGAAGCGCGTCTCCAGCTCGGTGACCGGCAGCGGCACCGCGGCCATCGCCCCGCCCGGCAGCGCGGCGATCAGCTCCGCGCGCTTGGCGACCAGCGCGAGGGCGTCGTCGAGGGAGAGGACCCCGGCCAGGCACGCGGCGACGTACTCGCCGAGGCTGTAGCCGAGCATCGCGGCGGGCCGCAGCCCCCAGTCCATGAGGGTCCGGGCCAGGGCGTAGTCCACGGCGAACATCAGCGGCTGCGCGAGTTCGGTGCGCTGCAGCTGCTCGGCGCGCGGGTCGGCGTCCCCGCCACGGCCGAGCAGCGCGGCCAGGCTCGGCCCGCCGCCGCGTTCGCCGGTGACGAGGTCGCCGTCGACGTGCCCGAGGCAGTCGTCGAGGTGGGCGCGGAACACCGGCTCGCGCCGGTACAGCTCGCCGACCAGGCCGGGGTACTGCTCGCCGACGCCGGCGAACAGGAACGCCACCGGCCGGTCCTGCACCGGTTCCACCCGGGTCGCGGGGGCCGCCAGTGCGGCGACCGCACTGTCCACATCGGACGCCACGACGGCGCGCCGGTGTTCGAACGTCTTGCGCCCCTCTTGGAGGGTGAAGGCGACGTCGGCCAGCCGCGCGTCCGGCGTACCGGCGAGGTGCTCGCCGAGCCGGCGGGCGGCCGCGTCCGCGGCGTCGGCGGTGCGGGCCGAGACCGGCAGGACCTGGTAACGGCGTTCGGTGTCCGGGTCGCCCGGGATCGTGGCGGGCCGGTCGGGCGGCTGTTCGACGACGACGTGCACGTTGGTGCCTCCCATGCCCAGCGAGTTCAGCCCGGCGATCCGGGGACGGCCGACGTCGGTGTGCCACGGCGCGAGTTCGGCGGCCACCCGGAACGGGCTGTGCGCGAAGTCGATCTCCGGGTTCGGCGCGGTGTAGTGCAGCGTCGGCGGGATCAGGCCCTCGCGGACCACCAGCGACGCCTTGATCAGCCCGGCCGTGCCCGCGGCGCGGTCGAGGTGCCCGACGTTGGGCTTCACCGAGCCCAGGGCGCAGTACTGTTTTTCGGCGGTGTCCCCGAACGCCCGGGTCAGCGCGGCGACCTCGATCGGGTCGCCGAGCTCGGTCGCGGTGCCGTGGGCCTCGACGTACCCGACGTCCTCGGCGGCGACCCGCGCGTCGGCCATGGCGTCGGCGATCACCCGCGACTGCCCGCCCACGCTCGGCGCGGTGTAGCCGACCTTGAGCGCGCCGTCGTTGTTCATCGCCGAACCGCGGATCACCGACCAGATGTGGTCGCCGTCGCGCAGGGCAGCGCCGAGCTTCTTGAGGACGACGACGGTGGCGCCGTCGCCGAACATGCTGCCGTGGGCCTGGGCGTCGAAGGTGCGCACGTGCCCGTCCGGCGACTCCTGGCCGCCGGGGGAGTGCAGGTGCCCGATCCGGTCGGGCACGCGGACCGAGACCCCGCCGGCCAGCGCCATCTCGCAGTCGCCCGCCCGCAGGCTGCGCATCGCCGTGTGCACCGCGACCAGCGACGTCGAGCAGAACGTCTGCACCGCCATGCTCGGGCCGCGCAGGTCGAACAGGTAGGACACGGTGGTGGTGAGGGCGTCCTTGTCGTTGCCCATGACCAGCTCGTAGATGCTGGCGTCGGCGTCGGAGGTGAACTGCCCGGCGATGCCCAGCAGGTACGTCGAGAGGTTGCAGCCGCCGAAGACGCCGACCCGGCCGCGCTCACCGGGCTTCGCGTACCCGGCCTGTTCGAGGGCTTCCCAGCAGACCTCCAGGAACAGCCGCTGCTGCGGGTCGGTCAGCGCGGCCATGCGCGGGCTGAGGCCGAAGAACCCGGCGTCGAAGCCGGTGACGTCGTCGAGCACGGGCCGCGCCGGCACGTACGCCGGGTCCCGGACCTGCGCCGGGTCGACGCCCGCGGCGATGAGCTCGTCCGGGGTGAAGAAGGTGATCGACTCGACGCCGTCGCAGAGGTTGCGCCAGAACTCGTCGATCGTCCCGGCGCCGGGGAACCGGCCGGCCATGCCGACGATGGCGATGTGCCGGTCGAGTTCGTCGTCGTCGGCGATGGTGGCGACGGGCGCGGTGACCTGGGCCGGTGCCTGGTCGTCGAGGGTGGTGGCGAGGGCTTGGACGGTCGGCAGTTCGAACAGGGTGACGGTGGGGATGGCGACGCCGAAGCGCTCCTTGACCAGGGCGAGCATCTGGAGGGCGAGCAGCGAGTTGCCGTTGAGGTCGAAGAAGTTGTCCCGGGTGCCGACGGGTTCGACGCCCAGCACGGACGACCACACCTCGGCCAGCCCGCGTTCGGTGGCGGTCATCGGCGGGGTGTAGGGCTGGGGCAGGTCGGGGCGCGGGAACCGGTCGGCGGTGGTGGTCGGGGTGGGCTTCGCCGCGCCGGGCAGCCGTTCGCCGAGCCCGCCGGCGGCGACGATCACGGCCGGGCCGGTGAGGCGGTCGAACGCTCCCAGCGCCTGGGCTCGGGTCATCGCGTGCTTGGCCATGGACGCGCCGAGCCGGGCATCGAGCCGTTCGAGGGTGCCGGGCCAGGTGTCCCAGGCGGCGGCGATCCAGCCGGGGCGGCCGTGGGCCTCGGCGAGCAGCGCGGCGTTGGCGGCGGCGTAGCTGCCGAAGGTGACACCGCCGAGCAGCGCCGAGGTGGAGGAGAAGAGCACTGTCCACTCGGGACGCTCGGGCAGCTCGTCCAGGACCGCGGCCAGCACGCGGGCCCCACCGACCTTGGCGCCGAAGTGCCGGGCGACGGCCGCTTCGTCCACTTCGGACAGCGGCCGGAACCCGGCGGGGCCGGAGTCGGCGGCGGCGTGCACGATGCCGTCGAACCGGTGTTCGGCGAACAGCGCGCGGACGGCGGCGGGGTCGGTGACGTCCACGCGCGGGGTGTGGACCTCGGCGCCCAGGGCGCGGAGCCGGGCCACGGCCGCGTCGGTGCCTCCGCCGCGGCTGGCCAGGACGAGCTTGCCCGCCCCGCGGGTGGCGAGGTGTTCGGCGACGGTGAGGCCGACACCGCCGAGGCCACCGGTGACGAGGTAGCTGCCGCCGGCGCGGATTCCGGGCGCGGCGGCGGGTTCGGCGGGCCGATAGCCGGGAACGAGCCGCTGATCCCCCCGGTAGGCGACGAGCGGAGTGCCGGGAACCCGCAGTTCGGCGGCGAGCACGGCGGCGGCTTCGGCGGGACTGTGGGCGGCGTCGAGGTCGACGGTGCCGGCGTCCAGGTTCAGGTACTCCTGGTTCGCGACAACGGGAAGCACGCCAACGGCGGCCTGCGCGGGGCGCACCGGGCCGGGAGAGGAGAAGCCCGCCGGAGCCGTACGCCCCAAGCGCCCCAATGTGGCGTTCGGTGCGTTGGACGCACCCAATGTGGCGTTCGGTGCGTTGGACGCACCCAATGTGGCGTTCGGTGCGTCTGACGCAACCAACGCCACATTGGGGCGCATTGCCGGGCCGCGGTCGACGGACTCCGGACGCGCGACACCCGCCGCCTGTCCTGCCCGGGTCGCCACCAGCACCCGCACCGCGCGTGAGCCGTCGCCCGCCGCCGCGGCCAGGGTGCGGGAGACCGCGTGCACCGCCGCCACGTCGTCGTCCACGTCCAGGACCGACAGGTCCACCACCGTGTCCGCCTCGGCCACGTCCACCACGTCGTCGAGCAGCGCCGTCAGTGCCGCGGCCACCCCGCCCGAGTCCGGCAGGATCGCCACGCGGCCCGTCGTCCCGGTCGCCGCCGCGGGGGCGGGCCGCCACGCCGGCGTCAGGAGCTGGACGTGCTCGTCCGGCTCCGCAGCGAGCTGCGGAACCGAAGGCGTCACCGTGCCCGGCGCGTCGATCCAGTACCGCGACCGCTGGAACGGGTACCCCGGCAACCCGACCCGCCGCGCGGCACGCCCGCCGCGGACGCCCGGCCAGTCGAGCTCCACCCCCGCCAGCCACAGCCGGCCGGCCGCTTCGGTCAGGGCCACCGACGCCGAAGCCGGGTCGTCGGCGCCCGGCAGCGTCGGGATCACCGACGCCCAGCGCGACGGCGCGCACGCCCGGTGTCCCCGCACCATCGCACCCAGCGACCGGCCAGGGCCCAGCTCCAGCAGCACCGTGTCTTCGTCGGCCAGCACCGTGGCCAGGACGTCGTCGAACCGGACCGGCGCGCACAGGTGCTCGGCCCAGTACCCGGGTTCGGGCGCCTCGGTGACCAGCTCGCCGGTCACGTTCGACACGTACGGGATCGCGGGCGCGGACAGCGTGACGTTCTCGGACACCCACGCCGTCAGCTCGTCGCGCAGCGAGGCGAGCTGCCGCGAGTGGAAGGCGTGCGTGGTGGCCAGCGGCCGGCACGGGATGTCACCCAGCGACGCCCGCAGCGCCTCGACGGCGGACGCCGTGCCGGACACGACGGTCAGCTGCGGCCCGTTCAGCGCGGCGACGTCGAGGTCCAGGCCCTCGATCCGGGCCCGCACGTCCTCGACGGGCAGCGGCACGGCCGCCATCGCCCCACCCGGCAGCCCCGCGATCAGCTCGGCCCGGTACGTCACCAGCGCGAGCGCGTCCTCGAGCGAGAGCACCCCGGCCAGGCACGCGGCGACGTACTCGCCGAGGCTGTAGCCGGCCAGCACCGCCGGCTCGACGCCCCACGAGCGCACCAGCTGCGCCAGCGCGTACTCGACGGCGAACAACGCCGGGTGCAGCACCTCGGTGCGGTCGCCCGCGCGGTCACCGCGCCCGCCGCGGCCCAGCAACGCGGCCAGCCCGCCCGAGCCTTCCCGCGCGCCGAGCATCTCGTCCAGGACGGACGTCCCCAGCAGCGCGCGGCAGCGGTCCAGCTCGGCCCGGAACACCGGCGCGGTCTCGTAGAGCTCCGCGGCCAGGCCCGGGTACTGCTCGCCCGTGCCCGCGATGAGGAACCCGACGCGACGGCCGGTGCCCGCGTCGCTCGAAGCCGACGCCGCCCCCGAAGCCAGCAGCCGGGCCGCTTCGCCTGCCGAATCCGCGACCAGCATCCGCCGGTGGCCGAACGTCGTGCGTCCACTTTGGAGCGTGTGGGCGACGTCGGCGAGCGCGTCGCCCGAGTCCGAGAGGTGGGCGGCGAGGTTCGCGGTCGCCGCGTCGGCGGCGGCGGCCGAGCGCGCCGACCACACGAGCAGCTCGGGGCCGGTCGCCGTCGTGGGGGAGAGCAGCGGCGCCTCCTCCAGCACGACGTGGGCGTTGGTGCCGCCGATGCCGAACGCGCTGACGCCGGCGCGGCGCGGGGTGTCCGTGCGCGGCCACGGCGTGCGCTCGGTGACCACGGTCAGCTCGGCGCCGCCCGCGGTGAGCTGCGGGTTGGGCGTGCCGAGGTTGCGCGTCGGCGGGATCTCCTCGTGGTGCAGGGACAGGGCCGCCTTGATCAGGTTCGTGACCCCGGCGGCGCGGTCGAGGTGCCCCACGTTCGTCTTCACCGAGCCGATCCGCAGCGACTGGCCCGCGAACACCTGCTGCAAGGCGGCGATCTCGGCCGCGTCGCCCAGGGCGGTGCCGGTGCCGTGCGCCTCGACGTACCCGATGTCCGCCGGCTCCAGCCCGGCCGCCGCGAGCGCCTCGGCGATCACGGTGGCCTGGCCTTCGACGCCGGGCGCGGTGAAGCCGACCTTGCGGCCGGCGTCGTTGTTGACCGCCCAGCCGCGCAGCACCGCGAACACCCGGTCGCCGTCGGCGAGCGCGTCCTCCAGGCGGCGCAGCGCCACCACGCCGACGCCGCCGCCGAGCGGGGCACCGAGGCCCGCGGCGTCGAACGCGCGGCACTCGCCGTCCGGCGGCGCGATGCCGCCCTGCTGGTAGAGGTAGCCGACGCGGTGCGGCACGCCGATCGACACGCCGCCGGCCAACGCGACGTCGCATTCGAAGTTCGCCAGGCTGCTCGCCGCGACGCACACCGCGACCAGCGACGTCGAGCACGCGCTCTGGACGGCGAACGCGGGGCCGGACAGGCCGAGCGTGTGCGAAACGCGGGTGGCGAGGGTGTCCTTGTCGTTGCCGAGGGCGATGGCGATCTCGCCCATCTCGCGGGCGGCGTTCGCCGGGGTGAGGTTGTGGGTCAGGTAGGTGCTCCACGCGCAGCCGGCGAACACGCCGATCGCGCCGTCGAACCGCGCCGGGTCGCACGCCGCGTCTTCCAGCGCGTGCTGGCTGTGCTCGAGGAACAGCCGGTGCTGCGGGTCGAGGATCTGGGCCTCCTTCGGGTTGATCCCGAAGAAGCCCGCGTCGAACTCCTCGACGCCGGTGACGACGGCGCCCGCCTTGACGTAGGCCGGGTCGCCGAGCCGGTCGGCGGGGACGCCCGCCTTCAGGAGCTCGTCGTCGGTGAAGCGGGTGATGCCGGAGCGGCCGGCGCGGACGGTCTCCCAGAGCGCGCCGACGTCGTCGGCGCCCGGGAAGCGGCCGGCCATGCCGACCACGGCGATGTCCGCGGGCGAGATGCTGCTGTCGGTCACGGTGTCCCTCATTTCCGGGTGCCGGCCAGGCGGCGGCGCTGGCCCCGCGCGGATCCGGTGGTGGCCGCCCGCGGGGCGGGGGCGTCGGTGTCGGTCAGTGCGGCGGCGAAGGCGGCCACGGTGGGGTGGCCGAAGAGGACGGCGGGCGCGATCGGGCGGCCGAGGCGCTTCTCCAGCGCCGCCACCATGGCCATGCCGACCAGCGAGTTGCCGCCGAGGTCGAAGAACGGGTCGTGCACGCCGACGGCGTCGATGCCCAGGAACTCGCCCCAGACACCGGCGATGTCGGTTTCCAGCTCGCCGCGCGGGGCGGCGTACTCGGTGCGCAACGGCGGCCTCGGGTACCGCGCCTGCGGCGCCGGTGCCGCTTCGAGGAGCCCGCCGAGGTCGTTGAGCGCGGCCAGCTCGCGGCGCGCCGCCGGCAGGTCCTGGCGCAGCGCGACGACCGTGCCGCGGACGCCGTTCCCGGCCAGCTTGTCGAGGATCGCGCAGCCGGCTTCGGCGGTGAAGCCGTAGCGGCGGCGGTAGGCGAGCCGGGCTTCGCCGGTGGCCGCGTCGGCCCAGGCGTCGTGCTGCCAGTGTCCCCACGCGACGGTGACGACCTGGGTGTCCGCAGTGGACAGTGCGGCGCCGTGGGCGTCGAGGACGCTGTTGGCGGCGCAGTAGTCGGCTTCGCCGATGCCGCCGACGACCGTGACGATCGAGGAGAACAGGACCAGCCGCCGCGGCCGGGCGGCGAGGAGCGGGCCGACCGCCTCGACCTTCGGGGCGAGGGTCCGGTGCATGTCCTCGGCGGTGCGGCGCTGGGCGAGCCCGCCACCGGGCAGGCCCGCGGCGTGCACGATCGAGTCGAACGGTCCTCCGGCTTCGTTCAGTGCCTTTCGCAGCTGATCGGGGTCGCCCACGTCGGCTTTGAGCACCAGCACCTCGGTGTTCAGTTCCGCGAGATCGCTCTTGTCCGCCTCGCCGCTGCGGCTGATCAGGATGAGCCGGCGGGCGCCGTGGCGGGCGAGGTGCTTCGCGACGATCATGCCGAGCCCGCGGGTGCCGCCGGTGATCACGTGCGTGCCGCCCCAGTCCGGGGTGACGTCGTCGAGCGTGATCTCGGTGTACTCCTGGAGCCGGCGGCGGCCGCCGCGCCAGCCGGTGAGCACCGGTTCTCCCGCGGCGTCGTCGGTCCACGGGCGGGCCAGCTCCTCCAGGAGGCACCCGGCCGGGGTGCCGGGTTCGACGTCGACGCCGCGCCACCGCAGGCCCGGGTACTCGGCGCGGACACCGCGGCCGAGGCCGTGCACTCCGGCCGCGTCCGGATCGGTCAGGTCGCCGCCGGTGATCTCGGCCGCGCCGGTGGTGACGGTCAGCAGGCGGACGTCGTGGCCGTCGAGGGCCTGGACGGTCCGGAGGAGGTCGTCGAAGCCGCCGTCGTGGACGACGTGGACCGGCTGCGGGAGCCGGGCCGGGTCGGTGCCGACGGTCAGGCCCGCCCGCGTGGCCAGCGCGGCGAGCTCGGGGTTCGTGGTGATCAGCGAGCCGTGCGGGGCGGCCGTGGGCCGGGTCGGGTCGAGCCGCCAGACGGGGGCGTAGAGCCGGCCCGACTCGGCGGCCGGCTCGGTCCGGGTGCGGGTCGCCGGGGGCCAGAACTTCGTGCGCTGGAAGGGATAGCCGGGCAGGCTCACGGTGCGGCCGCCGTTTCGCGGGATCTCGACGTCGACGCCGAGTTCCCACAGCCGCGCGAGGGTCTCCAGGAGCGCGATTCCCTCGGCGGGGCGGTCCTCGGCGGGCCAGGGTGCGGGGAGGGTGCCGAGCACGGCCGGGCGAGCGGCGGGGAGGTTCTGGCGGACGAGGCCGCCGAGCGTCTGGCCGGGGCCGAGCTCGACGTAGGCGTCGACGTCCTGGGCGGCGCAGTACCGGACGCCGTCGGCGAACCGGACGGGCCGGCACAGGTGCGCGGCCCAGTACTGCGGGTCGACGGCTTCGGCGTCGGTGAGCAGGGTGCCGGTCGCGTTCGAGACGATCGGGATCTCGGGTGCCTGCCGCGGCACGGAGGCGACCAGGCGCGCGAGCTCCTCGCGGGCGGGTTCCAGCAGGCTGGAGTGGAACGGGTGCGCCGAGCGCAGGACCCGGGCGGCGAGCCCGGCGTCCCTGAGGTGCCGGGCCGCGGCTTCGACGTCGTGCGGCGCTCCACTGAGGACGGTCATCTGCGGGCCGTTCAAGGCGGCGATGTCCGTCGCGGACGTCGTCGAGGCGGCAACCTGGTCGGCCCCGGCGGCGACGGCGAGCATCCGCCCGGCGGGTGCCTGCCCGATCAGCCGGGCCCGTCCGGTGACGACGTACAAGGCATCGGCGAGGGTGAAGACCCCGGCGAGGCAGGCGGCGACGTACTCGCCGAGGCTGTACCCGACGAGCAGGCCGGGCCGGACACCGCGGGCGGCGAGCAGCTGCGCGAGCGCGAACTCGACGGTGAAGAGCAGCGGGTGGGCGACCTCGGCGCGGTCGAGGAGTTCGTCTTCCGGGCTGTCGCCGAAGAACGACGAGCCGGTGGCCCGGGGCGCGGCGAAGAAGGCGCCCCGCAGGTCGACCCCACACCGTTCGGCGGCGATGGCACAGCACTCGTCGACGGCGGCGGCGAACACGGGTTCGTCACGGTAGAGCTGGGTGGCCAGGCCGCGGTACTGGTCGCCGACGCCGGGCAGGAGGAAGGCGACCTTCGGGGTGCCGGGCGCGCGGTGGACGCCGGGGGCCTGCGCCGCGGAGGTGAGCTGCCGGGCGGCATCGTCGAGGCTGGTGGCGACGACGGCCCGGCGGTGGTCGAGGTGGGCCCGCCCTTCGCGGAGAGTGTGCGCGAGGTCGGCGAGGGTCACCTCGGTGCGCTCGCTGAGCCGCGTGAGCTGCGCGCTCAGCGCGGCCGCCGACGCGGCCGAGACCGGGAGCAGCTCGGCAACCGGTCGTGAGTGGGAAGGCGGGTTGGAACGCGCGTTTTCACTCACGACCGGCTGCGGCAGGTCGGAAGCCGGCGCCGCCGCCAACACCAGGTGGGCGTTCGTGCCCGACCAGCCGAACGAACTCACCCCCGCCACCGCCGGGCGTCCCCGGTCCGGCAGCGGCGCCGGTGCCGCCGCCGGGCGCACCGCCGGGTTCGCCAGCACCTGCTCCGCCGGGTCGGTCATGTGCAGGTTCGCCGGCACTTCACCGTTCTCCAGCACCAGCACCGTCTTGATCAGCCCGGCGATCCCGGCCGCCGTGTGGGTGTGGCCGATGTTCGTCTTCACCGCCCCGACCGCGAGCGGCCGGGAAGCCGGCCGCTCGCCGAACACGTCGCCCAGCGCACCCAGCTCGATCTCGTCGCCCAGCGGTGTTCCCGAGCCGTGCGCCTCCAGGAAGTCGACGTCGCCCGGTTCGGCCGAGGCGTCGGCCAGCGCGCGGCGGATCACGTCGACCTGCGCGCCGCGGTTGGGTGCCGTCAGGCCGTTGCTGCGCCCGTCCTGGTTGACCGCCGAGCCGCGGATCACCGCGCGGATGCGGTGGCCGTCGCGCAGGGCGTCGGACAGGCGGGCCAGCAGCACCATCCCGCCGCCCTCGCCCATCATGTAGCCGTCGGCGCTCGTGTCGAACGTGTGGCAGCGGTCGGTCGGCGACAGCAGCGCGTTGCGGCTGCTGTAGACGTACAGGAACGGGTGCAACGCCAGGAACCCGCCACCGGCGAGTGCGTAGTCGCACTCGCCCGCCCGCAGCGCGCGGGCCGCCAGGTGCGCCGCGACCAGCGTCGACGAACAGGCCGTGTCCAGGGAGAACGCCGGTCCGCGCAGGTCGAAGTGGTAGGCCAGCCGCCCGGCGACGACGCTGGCGAGGCTGCCCTGCCCCATGTACGGGTCCGCGTACACGCCGGTGCCTTCGCGCTCCGCCTCGACCTGGCCGTACTGGAACGCGTCGGAGAACCCGAGCAGCACGCCGGTGCGGCTGCCCCGCAGCCGCGGCGCCGGCGTGCCCGCGTCGTCCATCGCCTCCCACGCCAGCTCCATCAGCAGCCGCTGCTGGGGGTCCATCCGCAGCGCCTCCTGCGGGGCGTAGCCGAAGAACCCGGCGTCCCAGCCGTCCACTTCGGACAGGAAGGCGCCGCGGCGGCCGGTGCCGGGCGCGTGGTCGAACCGGCCGTCGGGCACGTCGCCGACTTCGGCGGCGCGGCCCTCGCGCAGCAGCCGCCAGTACGCGTCGACGTCGGGCGCGCCGGGGAACCGGCACGCCATGCCGAGCACGGCGATGGGCTCGCTCTCGCGGGCCTCGTACTCGGCCAGCCGGCGGCGCGCGCCCGCGAGCTCGACCGTCGCCCGCTTCAGGTAGTCGCGAAGCTTGTCTTCGCCGGTCATAACCGAACTCCTGTCCGTTCGCAAAAGGTCAGCGCTTGTCGATGAAGGCGAAGAGCTCGTCGTCGGTGGCGAGGTCGAGCGCCGGCTCGCCGCCGAGTTCGGCCAGTGCCGCCCGCAGCACCTCCGCCAGCCGCGCGCGCTCGTCGCCGTCCGCGCCGGGCAGGACCTCGCCGAGGGCGTCACGCAGCCGCTGCGCCGGGTCCGGCGGCGGCGGGAGCAGCTCGCCGAGCAGGTGCGCGGCCAGCAGCTCGACGGTCGGGTGGTTGAACAGCAGCGACGCGGGCAGCCGCAGCCCGGTCCCGGCCGCGATGCGGTTGCGCAGCTCCACCGACGTCAGCGAGTCGATCCCCAGTTCGCTGAACGGCTTCGCCACCTCGACCGACGCCGGCGACCGGTGCCCCAGCGCGGTGGCGACCTCCGTCCGGACGAAGCCGGTCACCGTCGCGGCCGCGGTTTCCCGGTCCAGCCCGGCGAGCTGCCCGGCCAACCCGGCCGCCACCGGCGCGGCCGCGACCGCGCGGCGCGCCGGCACGAGACCCCGCAGCACGGCGGGGACGTCGTCGGCCGCCCGCAGCGCCGTGGTGTCCCAAGTGGACACCACGACCGTGCCGGACAGCCCGAGCGCGGCGTCGAACCCGGCCAGCCCCTGTGCCTCGGTGATCGGCCGGACGCCGGTGAGCCGCGCGCGGTCGGCGCCGGTCATCGCGGCGGTCATGCCGGTGGCCGTGTCCCACAGGCCCCACGCGATCGACACGCCGGGCAGGCCGCGCGCCGCCCGGTGCTCGGCCAGCGCGTCGAGGGACGCGTTCGCGGCGGCGTAGTTCGCCTGGCCGCGGTTGCCCAGGACCCCGGCGATCGAAGAGAACAGCACGAACGCGGCGAGGGGCTGGTCCGCGGTGAGCTCGTGCAGCAGCCAGGCGGCGTCGCGCTTGGGGCGCAGCACGGTCGCCAGCTGCGCCTTCGTGAGCCCGGTGACGGTCGAGTCGGCCAGGACGCCGGCGGCGTGCACCACGCCGGTGAGCTTTTCGCCGGCCAGGACCGCGCTCAGCGCGGCGCGGTCGGCGACGTCGGCCGCCACCACCCGGACGCGGGCGTCGAGGCCGGCCAGCCGGGCCGGGACGTCGCCGCCGCGGCGCGAGACCAGCAGCAGGTCGCGGACGCCGTGCGTGGTCACCAGCCGCTCGGCGACCAGGGCGCCGAGCCCGCCCGTGCCGCCGGTCACCAGCACGGTGCCGTCGCCGAAGTCCACTGTGGAGGGTTCGGCGCCGTACCGCGCCAGGCGGGGCACGAGCACCGCGCCGTCGCGGACGGCGAACTGCGGCTCGCCGGCGTCCAGCGCGGCGGCGAGCGGGGCACCGGGGCGGGCACCGGCGAGGGCGAAGCGGCCGGGGTGCTCGGCGATCGCCGACCGCACCAGGCCCCACACCGGCGCACCGTCCGGCGAGCCCGGGTCCTGCAGGAACACCAGTTTCGCGTCGTCGCAGCGCTCGTCGAGCAGCCAGCGCTGCACGAGGTCCAGCACGGCGGGCAGCTCGTGCGCGGTGGTGAGCACGACCGGCGGGACGACCTCCGGCAGCTCCGTGCCGATCACCGTCCACTCGCGGTCGGCGCCGTTGCCCACCGAGGCGGGCGTCCACTCGACGCGGTGGAGCTCGGCGGCGGCTTTCGTTTCGGTGGCGGGCCGCAGCAGCAGCGACTCGATGCCGCCGAGCGGGGTGCCGGCGGTGTCGTACAGGGTGATCTCGACGCCGGTCGTCGGCGAGCCGGACAGCCGGGCCCGCACCGCACCGGGCAGCGGCGAGGTGATCCGCAAGCCGCCGAAGGAGAACGGGAGCAGCAGGTCGGTGCCGTCGAGGACGAGCGCGTGCAGCACCGCGTCGAGCACCGCGGGGTGGGCGGTGAACTCGCCTTCGGCGGGCAGCGCCACCTCGACGTACCGGTCGTCGCCGTCGCGCCACAGCGCGGTCAGGCCCTGGAACGACGGCCCGTACTCGTAGCCGCGTCCGGCGAGCCGCGCGTAGGCGTCGTCGAGGTCGACCGGCTCCGCGCCGATCGGCGGCCAGACCGGCAGGGGAGTGGCGGCCGGGTGCGCCGGCCCGGCCGTGCCGGTCGCGTGGCGCGTCCACGGCCCGTCGCCGAGTCGCGAATGGACGGTCAGGGGACGGCGGCCGCGGTCGTCCAGGCCGCCGAGGCCGACCTGGACTTCGACGACGCCCGAAGCGGGCAGCACCAGCGGCGCCTCCAGCGTCAGGTCCTCGACGCTCCCGCCGTCGGCGGCTTCGAGGGCCAGCTCGGCGAAGCCCGTGCCGGGGAACAGGACCGTGCCGCGGACCGCGTGCCCGGCCAGCCAGGACTGTGAGGTGAGCGAGAGCCGGCCTGTGGCGACCAGGCCGTCGCCGTCGGCGACCGGGGTGGGCGCGCCGAGCAGGCCGCGTCCGCCGTCGGTGAGCCAGTAGCGCTGCCGGTCGAACGCCGAGGTCGGGACGTCCGGGTGGCGGGTGACCGGGCCGAGCAGCCGCGGCCAGTCGACGGTCGCGCCGCGCACGTGGGCTGCGGCGAGGGCGAGCAGGAACCGCCGCCGGCCGCCTTCCCCGCGGCGCAGCGTGCCCACGGCGGTGCCGTCGATGCCGGCGTCGGCCAGGATCTCCTGCACCGCGCCCGCGAGGATGGGGTGCGGGCTGACCTCGACGAACAGCGGACGCCGGTAGCCGGCGAAGGCGCGGACGGCGGCGTCGAACTCGACCGGCTCGGCCAGGTTGCGGTACCAGTAGGCCGCGGTCAGCTCCGAGCCCGGCAGGAAACCGCCGGTGCAGGAGGAGCAGATCGTGGTCGCGGTGTCGGCGGGAGCCGGCTCGCCGATCTCCCGGAGCAGGGCGTCGCGGACCGCTTCGACGTGCGGCGTGTGCGCGGCGTACGCGACCGGGGTGCGACGGATCTGCACGTCGGCGCAGGCGGCGGCGAACTCCTCGATGGCGGCCAGTTCGCCGCCGACGACGGTGCCGGCCGGGCCGTTGTCGACGGCCACCCACAGCCGCCCGGCCCACGGCGCCAGGCGCTCCCGCACCTGCGCGACGGGCAGGCCGACCGCGAGGATGCCGCCGGTACCGTCGAGTTCGGCGGTGAGCAGCCGGCTCCGCACGGCGATGATCCGCGCGGCATCGGCCAGCGGCAGCGCCCCGGCCACGACGGCCGCGGCGAGTTCCCCTTGGGAGTGGCCGACCACCGCGGCCGGAGCGACCCCGGCGGCCTGCCACAGTCCGGCGAGGGCGACCATGACGGCGAACAGCACGGGCTGCACGACATCGGTCCCCTCCAGTCCCGGCGCCCCCTCGGCGCCGGTGAGCACATCGAGCACGGACCAGCCGGTGTACGGCCGCAGCGCCTCGGCGGCTTCGGTGAGCAGCCGCGCGAAGTCAGCGTCGCCGGCGAGCAGGTCGGCGGCCATCCCGGGCCATTGGGCACCCTGGCCGGGAAAGACGAAGACGGGCCGCGTGTCGCCGGCCGCGGTCCCGGTGACGAGCGCGGGGTGCGGCGCATCGTCGCCGAGCGCGGCCAGTGCGGCGACCAGTTCGGTTCGGTCCTCGGCGACGACGACGGCGCGGAAGGTGCCGGGACGGCGCCGGGCGAGGAGGGGTGCGGTGGCGGCGAGGTCGCGGGGGGTGGCGGTTTCGGCGTAGGCCCGGAGGCGCGCGGCCTGGGTGCGGAGGGCGGTTTCGGTGTGGGCGTGGAGGGTCCAGACCAGCGGCGCGGCGGGTGCGGGCGCGGCGGTGGTGGGGGTTGCGGCGTGCGGTGGTCCGGCGGGTGCGGGCGCGGGGGTTGCGGCGTGCGGCGGCCCGGCGGGCGCGATGGCGGCTGCGGCATCCTCGACCGGCGCCGCTTCCAGCACTACGTGTGCGTTGGTTCCGCTGATCCCGAAGCTCGACACCGCAGCCCGTCGTGGCCGCCCGTGCTCCGGCCATGCCTGGGGCGCCGACAGCACCTCCACCCGGCCGCTCGCCCAGTCCACCTTCGGGCTCGGCACCTCGGCGTGCAGCGTGCGCGGGATCGTCTCGTGCCGCAGGGCCTCGACCATCTTGATCACGCCCGCCACGCCCGCCGCGGCCTGGGTGTGGCCGATGTTGGACTTCAGGGAGCCCAGCCACAACGGTGTCTCGCGGTCCTGCCCGTACGTCGCCAGCAGGGCGTGGGCCTCGATCGGGTCGCCCAGTGCCGTTCCGGTTCCGTGGGCCTCGACCACATCGACGTCCTTTGTGGACAAGGCACAAGACCGCAGCGCGCGGCGGATCACCTGCTGCTGTGCCTGGCCGTTCGGCGCCGTGAGGCCGTTGCTGGCGCCGTCGGAGCCGGTGGCGCCGCCGCGCAGCAACGCCAGGACCGGGTGGCCGTGGCGGCGGGCGTCCGACAGGCGCTCCAGCACCAGCATGCCCGCGCCCTCGGCGAAGGCCGTGCCGTCGGCGTCCGCCGAGAACGCCTTCGCGCGGCCGTCGGCGGAAAGGCCGTTCTGGCGCGTGAAGTCCACCAGGTTGCCCGGCTCGGCCATCACCGTGACGCCGCCCGCTAGAGCCAGCGAGCAGTCGCCGCGGTGCAGGGCGTCGGCGGCCAGCTGGATCGCGACCAGCGACGACGAACACGCCGTGTCGATCGTCAGCGCGGGACCGCGTAGCCCGTACGTGTAGGCGATCCGGCCCGATGCCACGCTCGGTGACGTCCCGGTGAGGCGGTGGCCGTCGACGAGGCCGGTCGGCTCGTGCAGGCGCGGTCCGTAGTCCATCGCCATCGCGCCGACGAACACGCCCGTGTCGGTTCCCTCGAGGGAACCGAGGCCGGCGCGCTCGATCGCCTCGTGGCTGATCTCCAGCAGCACCCGCTGCTGCGGGTCCATGGCCAGCGCCTCGCGGGGGCTGAGGCCGAAGAACGCCGGGTCGAACCGGTCGGCGTCGTGCAGGAAACCGCCGAAGCGGGTGGCGCACGAGCCGGGGCCCGCCTCGCCGAGGAGCGTGTCGAGGTCCCAGCCGCGGTTCGACGGCAGCTCGGTGACGGCCTCGCCGCCGGCGGCCACCAGGTCCCACAGCTCGGCCGGGGAGGTGATGCCGCCGGGGAAGCGGCAGCCCATCGCGACGATCGCGATCGGGTCGTCCTGCCGCGGCGCGATCTCCGCCGCCGGAGGAGCGGCGTCGCCCGTGGCGCGCAGGTGCGTGATGAGGTGGGCAGGCGTCGGGAAGTCGAACAGCAGCGTGGTCGGCAGCTTCAGCCCGGTGGCCGCCTGCAGCCGGGTGCGCAGCTCCACCACGCTCACCGAGTCGAACCCGAGGTCCTTGAACGTGCTCGCCGGGTCGACGGCGGCCGCGTCGGCGTGGCCCAGAACGGCCGCGGCCGTGGCCAGCACCAGGTCCGCCACCCGCGTGGGGTCGACGGCGACCGGGGCGGCGGCCGCCTCTTCTCCGAGCCAGTACCGGGTCCGCTGGAACGCATACGTCGGCAGGTCCACCAGCCGCTCGCCCGGGACCGCCCACCGGACGCCCGCTCCGGCGACGAACGCCTCGGCGAAGCTGCGCCGCAGCCGGTCGCCGCCCCCGTCGTCGCGGCGGAGCGTGCCGACGACGGCCACCGTGCGGCCGGCCGCTTCGGCCGTCTCCTCGATGCTGCCCAGCAGCACCGGGTGCGGGCTGCACTCGACGAACCGCGCGCCGCCGGCGGCCAGCGCGCCCGCGGTCGCGTCGGCGAACCGGACCGGGCGGCGCAGGCTCTCGAACCAGTACCCGGCGTCGAGCCCGGCGGTGTCGAACGGCTCGCCGGTGAGCGCCGAGACGAACGTCACCGAAGTGGACACCGGACGCACCGGCGCCAGCAGCCGCAGGATCTCCGCCCGCAGCGGGTCCACCGCCGCCGAGTGGGACGCGTAGTCGACCGGCAGGATCTTCGCGCGGTACCCGGCGCCGGTGAGCGTGGCGTGCAGGGCCGCCAGCGCGTCGGCGGGCCCGGACAGCACCACCGAACGGGTGCCGTTCACCGCGGCCACCGACACCCCGGCGGGCAGCAGCGGCCGGACGACGTCCTCGGCCGCGCCGACCGACAGCATCCCGCCGCCGCGCGGCATCCCGGCGATCGCCCGGCTGCGCAGCGCGACCACGCGGGCGCCGTCGGCCAGCGACAGCGCGCCGATCGCGGTGGCCGCGGCGATCTCGCCCTGGGAGTGCCCGACGACGACCGACGGCGTGAGCCCGGCGTCGCGCCAGACTTCCGCCAGCGACACCATCACCGCCCACAGCGCGGGCTGGACGACGTCGACGCGGCCAAGGTCGGCGGTGCCGTCCCGCAGGCCGTCGAGGAGTTCGCCGCCGAGGAAGGGAACCAGCGCGGCCGAGCACTCCGCCAGCCGGCGGGCGAACACGGGCGAGTCGCGCAGCAGCGCCCGCGCCATCTCCGGCCACTGCGAACCCTGGCCGGGGAACACGAGCACGTCGGTGCCGTCGACGGTCCGCCCGGTCACGACACCCTCCGAGGGCGTGCCCTCGGCCAGGGACGTGAGGTCGTCGAACACGACCGCGCGGTGCTCGAACAGCTCCCGGGTGCGCAGCAGCGACCGGGCGACGTCGCCGTGGGCATGGTCGGCGAGGTGGTCCGCCAGCGCTCGGGCCTGGGCGGGCAGGGCAGTGGCCGACCGCGCCGAGAGCACCAGCGGGACGTCGTCGGCCGCGACGTCCTCGGGCGGGACGACCGGCGGCGCTTCGGCGACGACGAGGTGGCAGTTGGTCCCGCCGACGCCGAACGAGCTGACCCCGGCGACGAGCCGCTCCTGCGGCCGCGGCCAGTCCCGGGCCTCGCGCACGACTTCGAGGTTCAGCGTCTCGAACGGGATGGCCGGGTTCGGCGTGACGAAGTTGAGGCTCGGGCCGAGCCGGCGCTCGGCCAGGCACACCAGCACCTTGAGCAGCCCGGCGATGCCGGCGGCGCCTTCGAGGTGGCCGACCACGGTCTTCACCGACCCGACCTGCAGTGGCTCCGGGCGGTCGCCGGCGAACGCGGCCCCGAGGGCCTCGGCCTCGATCGGGTCCCCGACCGGTGTGCCGGTGCCGTGCAGCTCGACGTACTGGACGTCGGCCGGCGCGACCCCGGCGTCGGCGCACGCCAGCCGGATCACCTCGGTCTGCGCCTCGGCCCGCGGCACGGTGAGACCCGCGCCGCCGCCGTCGTTGTTCACCGCGCCGCCCAGCAGGACGGCGTGGACGCGGTCGCCGTCCTGCTGGGCGGCGCTCAGCGGCTTGAGCACGACCAGGCCGCCGCCCTCGCCGCGGACGTACCCGTCGGCGCGGCTGTCGAAGGTGTGGCACCGGCCCTGCGGCGAGAGCGCGCCGAAGCGGTCCACGGTCTCGGTGCTCGCGGCCAGGAGGTTGAGGTTGACCCCGCCGGCGAGCGCGACGGCCGCGGTGCCGCGGCGCAGCTGCTCGGCCGCCAGGTGCACCGCGACCAGCGACGACGACTGGCCGGAGTCGACGGTCAGGCTCGGGCCGCGCAGCCCGAGCACGTAGGAGACGCGGTTGGCGATCAGGCTGCGGTGGGTGCCGGTGAGCGTGTGCGGCCCGGCGCCGAGGCGGTCGTGCAGCAGCGCGTAGTCGCCGTTGATCGCGCCGACCACGACGGCGGTGCCGCTGCCGCGCAGCGTGCCGGGCGCGATCCGGGCGTCCTCGCAGGCTTCCCAGGCCAGCTCCAGCACCAGCCGCTGCTGCGGGTCCATCGCCGCGGCCTCGCGCGGGGAGACGCCGAAGAAGGGCGCGTCGAAACCGTCCACATCGGACACGAAGCCGCCGCGCCCGGTGCGGTCGCCGTCGGGCAGGCGGCCCGGCGGGACTTCGCCGACGGCCTCGCGGCCCTCGGCCAGCAGCCGGCGCAGCCGCGCCGGACCGGCGGCGCCGGGCAGCCGGCAGGACATGCCGACCACCGCGATCGGCTCACCGGGAGCAGGCAGGGAAGACATAGTTCACCCATCGTCGGAAGGGATCGCGGAAATCGGGGAATGCGTGCCGCTGACCGAATTGCACCGGTTCCGGAGAATTCCCGGTGGCGCCGGTGGATTCCGATCGTGCGGGCTGCGCACCCCGTTCGTCAAGGGGTGTTTCCCGGCCCGGCGGTGGCAGGCAGGCGACGGCAGGAAGCTGCCACCGCGACGGGCCACCCGGCTGGAGCAGCGAGGGTGGGTGACTGCGCCGAACGGTGTGGTCAATTGCTCTGACCTGCGAAAACGACTGTCCGATCGGGACCGGGTGATGTCACTGGCGTGACCGGGCGGACACAGCAGGTACACCTGGGTACCGCGTCCCCCGCCTGGGTGCCGAATCTGGGTGAGGACTACCCATGTCCGGGTGGGTGGGTAGTTGCTTCAGTGGTGCCCGTACCGCCGGGGAACTGCCGGTGGTGTTTTTCCGGTTGCTATTTCCCCGTGCTCGAAGAACCGTGCTCGAAGAAAAGGAAAGCGATGGCGAACACGACGGAAGCCGCGGCGGCGCCGTATCGCCGCGCCGGCGGTGTGCTCACCGTGGGCGGCGTGCCCGTGGACCGGCTCGCGGCGCGGGTCGGCACCACCCCCTTCTTCGCCTACGACCGCTCGCTGGTCACCACCCGCGTCGAGCGGGTGCGGGCCGCGCTGCCCGACGGCGTCGAGCTGAGCTACGCGGTCAAGGCCAACCCGATGCCCGCGCTGCTGCACCACCTCAGCGGCCTCGTCGACGGCCTCGACGTCGCCTCCGCCGGCGAACTGCGGCAGGCACTCGACACGACCGTCCCGCCCGAGCGGATCAGCTTCGCCGGGCCCGGCAAGACCGCCGCCGAGCTGGCCCGCGCGGTCGCCGCCGGCGTCACCGTCGAGCTGGAGTCCACCACCGAGCTGGCCCGCGTGCGGGACGCCGGTGACCGCCTCGGCCTCACCCCGCGGGTGGCGCTGCGGGTCAACCCGGACTTCGCCGTGCGCGGGTCCGGCATGCGGTTGGGCGGCGGCCCGCAGCAGTTCGGCATCGACGCCGAGCGCGTCCCCGCCGTGCTGGCCGACGTCGGCGCCGCGGGACTCGACTTCCAGGGCTTCCACGTCTTCGCCGGCTCCCAGAACCTGCGCGCGGAAAGCCTGTGCGAGGCCCAGCGCGCCACGGTCGACCTCGTGCTGCAGCTCGCGGAAGCCGCGCCCGGCCCGGTGCGGTCGGTGAACCTCGGCGGCGGCTTCGGCATCCCCTACACCGCCCGCGACACCGCGCTGGACCTCGACGAGGTCGGCGAGAACCTGGCGAAGCTGCTCGACGTCTCGCTGCGGCCCGCGCTGCCCGAGGCCCGCGTGGTGATCGAGCTCGGCCGCTACCTCGTCGGCGAGGCCGGGGTCTACCTCACCCGCGTGGTCGACCGGAAGGTCTCGCGCGGCACGACGTTCCTCGTCGTCGACGGCGGCCTGCACCACCAGCTGGCCGCGTCCGGCAACTTCGGCCAGGCCATCCGCCGCAACTACCCGCTGGCCCTGGCGTCCGCGCCCGGCGGTCCCGAAGAGACGGTGACGGTGGTCGGCTGCCTGTGCACCCCGCTCGACCTCCTCGGCGACCGCGTTTCCCTGCCCGGCGCGGGAATCGGCGACCTGATCGCGATCTTCCAGGCCGGCGCCTACGGCCTGACCGCCAGCCCGACCGCCTTCCTCGGGCACCCGGCGCCGCCCGAAGTCCTCGTCTGACCCCGGAGGGAACACCGTGCAGACCACCGTGCCGACACCCCGAGCCACCACCCCCGGTTTCCGCGTGCTGGGCCTGCTGCAGGTCCGCGGCCGCGAGCCCGTCGTCGTCACCGCCCGCCGTCAGCAGGTGGTGCTCGCCCTGCTGCTGCTCAACGGCAACCGCGTGGTGCCACTGGCGGCGCTGCTCGACGCGCTGTGGGGCGCCGAGCCGCCCGCCACGGCACGGGCACAGGTCCAGACCTGCGTGTCGGCCCTGCGCCGCGCGCTGGCGAAAGCCGGCCTGGGCGAGCGGATTTCCGCGCGCGGCAGCGGCTACTGCCTCGACCTCGCGCCCGGCGAGCTGGACCTGCACGAGTTCGAGGCACTGGTGGCCCGCGGCCGGGCCGCGCGGCGGCCGGAGGAGGCGCGGGCCGCGTTCCGCGAGGCTTTGGCGCTGTGGCGCGGGGAACCGCTCACCGGGATCGACAGTGCCGTCGTGCGCGCCCACCAGGTCCGGATCGCGCAGCGGCGCGTGGAGGTGCTCGAGGACTGCCTCGACGCCGAGCTCGAGCTGGGGTTGCACCGCGAGGTCGTCGGCGAGATCTCGGTGCTGACCGAGGAACACCCGCTGCGCGAACGGTTCGTGCTGCAGCTGATGACGGCGTTGCACCGGTGCGGCCGCCGGGTCGAGGCGCTCGCCGCCTACCGGGCCGTGCGCCGCCGCTTCGTCGAAGAGCTGGGCCTGGAGCCCGGCGCGGCGCTGCGCGAGCTGCACCAGGACATCCTCGCCGGCTCGAGCGAGGCGCCGCCGCACGGCCGCGCGGTCCCGCGGATGCTGCCCGCGCGCCTGCCGTACTTCACCGGGCACGAGCGGCTGCTGGCCGCGCTGCGCCGGGGCCTGACCGACGACGGTCCCGGCGCGGCCGTGGTCACGGTCCTCACCGGACGCGGCGGGGTCGGCAAGTCCGCCGTCGCGGCGGAGGCCGCGCACCGGGCCGCGCCGGCGTTCCCGGACGGGGTGCTCTACGCGCGGCTCGCCGAGGAGGACGCGGCCGAGGTGCTGGCCCGGTTCCTGCACGCCCTCGGCGTGCCCGCGGCGGAGATCCCCGACGACCTGGACGGCCGCGCGGCGCTGTACCGCAGCGTGCTGGCCGGGCGCCGGGTGCTGACCGTGCTGGAGGACGCGGCCGGCCTGGCGCGCGTCACGCCGTTCGTCGCGGACGCCCGGGGCTGCCGGCTGCTGGTGACCACCCACGCCCGCGTGGCGTCCCGGCCCGGGCTGGCGGTGGCCGAGCTGGACGTGCTGGACGGCGCGGAGGGCGTCGAGCTGCTGTCGGCGCTGGTCGGCGAAGATCGCGTGACGGCCGAGCTGTCCGATGCGGTGGAGCTGGTGGAGCTGTGCGGCGGGTTGCCGCTGGCGGTGACGGCGGCGGCCACGCACGTCGCGGCCCGCCCGGGCCGCACGCTGGCCCAGGAGGTGGCGCGGCTGCGGGCCGAGGACGACCGCCTCGGCCGGCTCGGCGCGGGCGTCCGGGCGGCGGTCGGCCGGGGGCTGGACGAGCTGCCGGCACCGGCGCGGGAGCTGTTCGCGCGGCTGGCCCTGTTGCCGCCGGGCAGCTGGGCGGGCTGGGCCGCCGCGGCGCTCGGCTCGGCGGACGCACTGGAGTCGCTGGTCGACGCGCGCCTGGTCGACGTCGCCGGAGCCCGCTACCGGCTGCCGTCGCTGACCCGGCTGCTGGCGGCGGAAATGCTGGCCGGACAACCACTTCGGGCGCCGTCCCGGCGGCTGTTCGGGGCGTGGCTGCAGGTGACGGACGAGGTCAGGGGCGTCGCGGCGGGCAGCGCGCCGCGGACGCCGGTTTCGGCCGAGCTCGGTGACGTGAGCACGTGGTACGATCGGGAGTCGGCCGGGCTGCTGGCCGCGGTGCGCCAAGCCGCGGCGGCGGGGGAGCCGGAGTACTGCGCGGAACTGGCACTGGCGGTGGCCGACCTGGCGGGGGCGCGCGGCCGGTACGCGGACTGGCGCGAGAGCGGCGAGACGGCGTTGCGCGCGGTGGTCTCGGCAGGCGACCGGCGCGTGGAGGCGGCGCTCGAACGGTCACTGGGCGAGCTGGCGGTCCGCGAGAGCCGGTTCGCCGACGCGGCGGGCCGCATCACGCGGGCGCTCACGGCGGGCGAGCAGGCGGGCGGGATGAGCTGGGACGAGCTGGTCCGCCAGGTGCTGGCGGGAGTCGACCGCGCCCGCGCGGCGGTGGTGGCGGGGTCGGGGGTGCCGGGGTTTTCGCCGCGGGAGCCGGGACCGGGCAACCACGCGGCGGCGCCGAGGATCGCGGTGGGACGCAACCAGTACGAGCTGGCGGCGGACCGCGCACCGGGGGACGCTGCGCGGTCGACGGGCCGCGCCGGGCACCGCCGGCTGCCGCGCCCGCGCCCGATTTCGTGGCGGCGGGAGTCGGAGTACCCGGAGGAAGCCTGAGCCGCTCGCCTCCCGCCGACCCGCGGCCGCTCCGTTCCGCAGCAAGCCTGATCCGTCCCCACCCGGAGGAATCCCATGACCATCGGTGCCGCCCTCCCCGCCGGCGACCTGGCCGGCGCAACCAACAGCGTCGACGCCCTCCTCGCCCAAACCCGCGAAGCGGCCGACGCCGGCCTCGGATCCGTCTGGTTCTCCCAGCTCTTCGACCACGACGCCCTCACCCTCGCCGCGCTGGCCGGGCGGGAGGTTCCCGGCGTCGCCGTCGGGACCGCCGTTGTTCCGCTCTACCCGCGGCACCCGCTCCACCTCGCCTCCCAGGCACAGACCGCGCAGGCCGCGACCGGGGGGCGGTTCACGCTCGGGCTGGGGCTCGGTGTGCCGAGCCTGCTCGAACCCGCCTTCGGCTTCGAATACCCGCCGCCCATCAGCTCCCTGCGCGAGTCGCTCACCGTGCTGCGCGAGATCTTCGACGGCGGGCGCCCCGCCTTCGACGGCGAAACCCTCACGGCCTGCCCGCCGCTGCCCACCGCCGTCCCCGGTGGTGGGGACGTCCCCATCGTGGTCGCCGCCATGGGGCCGCAGGCGCTGCGGGTCGCCGGGGAACTCGCCGATGGCACCCTGCCCTTCCTCGCCGGGCCGCGGGCGCTCGCCGAGCACGTCGTGCCCGTCCTCACCAAGGCCGCCGCCGAGGCCGGGCGGCCCGATCCGCGGGTGATCGCCGCCGTGCCCGCCGTCGTCACCGGTGACGCCGACACCGTGCGGCAGGTCGCCGCCGTGCACCTCGGCTACTACGGCGACATCCCGTCCTACCGCCGCATCCTCGACGTCGAAGGCGTCACGCACCCGGCCGACCTCGCCCTGATCGGCGACGAGCGCACCGTCGAGGCCGGCCTGCGCCGGTACTTCGACGCCGGGGCGACCGAGGTCGTCCTCATCCAGTCCGGCATGCGGTCGGCCCAGGAACGGCTGCGCACCTGGCGGCTGGCGGGATCACTGGCGTAACTGCCCACGAACCGGACACTGCCGGGAAGTATCGGTCCACATCGTGAGACGGTGGATCGATCACGGCCCGGACTGCCTAAGGTCCCTGATCGTCACTCGATCGGCTGAACCTTGAAGGTGTTGTGTCCGCCCCTGCCCTGCCGTCGCCGCTTGCGGCGCGCTCCCTGCCCGCCGCGGTCTGGCGTGCCGTCCGGTCCGGGCGGTGGACGTCCACCTGCGCCGTCCTGATCGTCGTCATCGTGCTGCTCGCTGCCGGGGCCGACCTGTGGGTCCTGGCCGAAGGGCAGAGCCTCGTCCCTGACATCTCGACGCTCGGCCCGACCGGCCTCCCCGCCGGGACGCTCGGCGGCGTGAGCGGCGCGCACTGGTTCGGGGTCGAGCCGCTGACCGGCGTCGACCTCTTCGCGCTCGTCGCCCACGGCGCGCGGACGTCGCTGCTCGTCGGGCTCGGCGCCACCGTCCTGGGCACCGCGCTCGGCGTCGTGATCGGCGTCAGCGCCGGCTACCTCGGCGGCTGGTGGGACCGCCTGGTGACCTGGACCGCCGACGTCATCCTCGGCTTCCCGTACCTGATCTTCATGATCGCCCTCGGCGCCGTCCTGCCGGTCGACTTCCCGCGGCAGGTCACGCTGATCGTCGTCCTCGGGCTCTTCGGCTGGCCGCGCGTGGCCCGCATCGTCCGGGCCCAGACCCTGACGCTGGCCAAGCGCGACTTCGTCGCCGCGGCCAAGGTCATCGGCGGCGGCCCGTGGCACGTCTTCACCAAGGAACTGCTGCCCAACCTCTGGGCGCCGGTCATCGTCGTCGCCAGCCTGTCCATCCCGTCGATGATCGGCAGCGAGGCCGCGCTGTCGTTCCTCGGCGTCGGCGTCCTGCCCCCGACCCCCAGTTGGGGCCGCACCATCAGCACCGCCATCGACTTCTTCGAGACCGACCCGATGTACCTGGTCTTCCCCGGGCTCCTGCTGTTCCTGATCACGCTGGCGTTCAACGTCGTCGGCGACGCGATCCGCGACGCGCTCGACCCGCGTTCGGGAGGCGCGGCCTGATGCGCACCGCCCGTTTCGTCGCCACCCGGTTCGCCGGGATGCTCCTGGTCCTGCTCGTCGTCGCGTTCGTGACGTTCGTCGTGTTCTACATCCTGCCCGCCGACCCGGCCCGGATGGCCTGCGGCCGTCCGTGCACCCCCGAAGGCCTCCAGGTGGCGCGGGAGTTCATGGGCTACGACATCCCCTGGTACGGGCAGTTCTTCGAGTTCCTCGGCGGGATCGTCGGCGGCCGCACGTTCGGCACCGGCGCCGCGGCGATCCACTGCACGGCACCGTGCTTCGGCTGGGACTTCCAGAACAACGTCGACGTGCTCAGCGAGATCGGCGACCGGATCGAGGTCAGCTTCTCGGTCGCGCTGGGCGCCGCGGCGATCTGGATCGTCCTCGGCGTCGGCCTCGGCGTGCTTTCCGCGCTGCGCCGCGGGACCGCCGTCGACCGGATCACCATGGCCACCGCGATGGCCGGGGTGTCCATGCCCGCCTACCTGGCCGGGATGGTCGGCATCACGATCTTCGCCTTCGGTCTCGACGTCGTCCCGAAGTCCGGGTACGTGCCGCTGAGCGAAAATCCCGCCCAGTGGGCGTGGCACCTCGTGCTGCCGTGGTGCGTCCTGGCCTTCCTGCACGCGGCCATCTACGCGCGGCTCACCCGCGGCCAGATGCTGGAGACCCTCGGTGAGGACTACATCCGCACCGCGCGGGCCAAGGGCCTGACCGAACGCAAGGTCGTGGGACGGCACGCGCTGCGCAACGTCCTGCTGCCGGTGATCACCGTGTTCGGCGTCGACCTCGGTGCGCTGCTGGCCGGGACCGTGATCACCGAGCGGATCTTCGGCATGGCCGGGGTCGGGCGGCTGCTCGTCGACGCGATCGCGTCGCTGAACCTGCCGGTGCTGCTCGGCGTGACGCTGTTCTCGGCCCTGCTCGTCACGGTCCTGAACTTCCTGGTCGATCTCTGCTACGGCGCGCTCGATCCGCGAGCCCGCCTTGTCTGAAGGGGACACGATGAAAAAGCTGCGGTTCGCCGCGGGGGTGCTGGCCGCCGTCACGCTGCTGACGGCGTGCGGCGCCAACGACACACCGGCGGGGCAGGGCGGCACCGTCAAGCCGGGCGGCAACCTCGTCCTGCTCAACGACGCGCCCTCGATCACGTGGGACCCGGCGAAGAGCTCGAACCTGGTCGTCACCACGCTCGGGCTGATCCACCGGCGGCTGACGTCGTGGGACGTCGCGCCCGGCAAGGACACCACGATCGTGCCCGACCTGGCCACCGACACCGGACGGCCGAGCGACGGCGGCAAGACGTGGACGTTCACCCTCAAGGACGGCCTCAAGTACGCCGACGGCACGCCGATCAAGAGCGAAGACGTCAAGTGGGGCCTCGAGCGCTCGTTCGCGCCCGCGTTCTCCGGCGGTCTGGCCTACCACAAGGACCTGCTCTCGCCGGGCCTGGCGTACAAGGGCCCGTTCGAGGGCAAGGAGCTCGACTCCATCCAGACGCCGGACCCGAAGACGATCGTCTTCCACCTGGCCCGCCCCTACGGCGACTTCAACTGGGTGGCCAGCACCCCGGCCTTCTCGCCGGTGCCGAAGGGCAAGGGTGCCGAGGCGAACTACGGTGACCACCCGGTCGCGTCCGGCCCGTACCAGCTGGCGAGCTACGAGCGCGGCAAGTCGGCGAAGCTGACGCGCAACCCGAACTGGAGCCGCGACGAGGACAAGACGCGGCTGGCCAACCCGGACACCATCGAGTTCGAGCTCGGCCAGGACACCAGCGTCATCTCCAAGCGCCTGATCGACGACACGGGCACCGACCGCAACGCCTTCGGCATGTCGTTCGCCTCGCCCGCGCAGCTGGCCCAGATCCAGGGCAGCGCCTCGGCCAAGTCGCGGCTGGTGACGTCGGAATCCGGGGCGCTGGCCTACCTTTCGCTGAACACCCAGCGCGGCAACCTGACGAACCCGAAGGTGCGCCAGGCCTTCCAGTACGCCGTCGACAAGGCCGCCTACCAGGTCGCCAGCGCGGGCAGCGCCCAGCTGGCCGGCGACGTCGCCACGACGCTGATCACGCCGGGCCTGCAGGGCCGCGAGCAGTACGACCTGTACCCGGCGCCGCCGTCCGGTGACGTGGCCAAAGCCAAGCAGCTGCTGGCCGAAGCGGGCTTCCCGAACGGCATCGACGGCCTGGTCCTGGCCACCCACAACGAAAACGGCTACCCGGAGAAGGCAGCGTCGATCCAGGCGTCGCTGGCCCGGGCGGGCATCAAGATCACCATCAAGCCGCTCGACGAGGACACCTACACGTCCGAAGTGGACACCAAGGGCCTCTCGGACTACGACCTGACGCTGACCTCGTGGCAGCCGGACATCCCGTCGGCCAACGCGAACATCCAGCCCCTGTTCCAGTCCACCGAGATCGGCAACGGCGGGTACAACGAATCCCGCTACAACAACCCCGAGGTCGACAAGCTGATCGCCGAAGCACAGGCCACCGTGGACCCGGCCGAGGCCGGGAAGAAGTGGGCGGCGCTGGACAAGAAGATCCTCGCCGACTCGCCCGTGGTGCCGCTGATCTACACCCGCAACTCGTTCCTGCACGGTTCGCAGGTCGGTGACGTCCAGATCGGGCGCTTCCCGGCCTACGTCGACTACCGCAAGTTCGGGATCATCCAATGAGCGGAGCCGGGCTCCTGCGGCTGCACGACGTCGCGGTCTCGTTCGGGGACGTCGAAGCCGTCCGCGGGGTCGGCTACGAGGTCCACGCGGGCGAAGTCGTCGCCGTGGTCGGGGAGTCCGGCTCCGGCAAGACGGTCACCGCGATGTCCCTGCTCGGCCTGCTCCCGCCCACGGCCCGCGTCACGGGCCGGGCGGAGCTGGCCGGGCGGGACCTCTACGCGCTGACCCCGGCCGAGCTGCGGGAGGTCCGCGGCGGCGACGTCGGGATGGTGTTCCAGGAGCCGATGAGCGCGCTGAACCCGGTGTTCACCATCGGGGACCAGCTCGTCGAGGCCATCCGGACGCACCAGCCGCTCGCGGCACCGGCCGCCCGGGAGCGGGCGATCGAGCTGCTCACCCTGGTCGGGCTGTCGGACCCGCGGCAGCGGTTCCGGTCCTACCCGCACGAGCTGTCCGGCGGGCAGCTGCAGCGCGTCGTCATCGCGATGGCGGTGGCGAACGAGCCGAAGCTGCTCATCGCCGACGAGCCGACCACGGCGCTGGACGTCACCGTGCAGGCGGAGATCCTCGAGCTGCTGCGCGACCTGCGCGAGCGGCTGGGCACGGCGATCCTGCTGATCACGCACGACATGGGCGTGGTCGCCGACCTGGCCGACCGGGTGGTCGTGATGCACGACGGCCGCGTGGTCGAGCAGGGCCCGGTCGAGACGATCTTCGCCGCGCCGGCCGAGGAGTACACGCGGGAGCTGCTCGGCTCGGTCGTCTCGCTCGGCAGCGCGGTCACCACGCACCCGGTGGCGTCGATCCCGGACGTCCCCGCCGTGGCACCGCTGCTGCGCGTGGAGAACCTGTCGGTCACCTACCGCGGCCGGTTCCGCACCCTGTCCGTGCACGCCGCCGCGGGCGTGAACCTGCACGTCGAGCCGGGTGAGGTGCTCGGCCTGGTCGGCGAGTCCGGCTCGGGCAAGAGCACGGTGGCCCGCGCGGTCGCGGGCCTCCTCGCGCCGTCTGCCGGTTCGGTCCGCATCGGCGACGCGGACATCACCCGGGTCCGCGGCCGGGCGGCGAAGGCGCTGCGCCGCCGCGTCGGCGTGGTGTTCCAGGACCCGCTGTCGTCGTTGAACCCGCGTACGACGGTGGGGGAGAGCGTCGCGACGCCGCTGCGGCTGCACGGCGCAGTCCGGTCGTCCGAAGTGGACAAACGAGTCGCGGAACTGCTGTCCGCGGTCCAGCTGTCGCCGTCACTGGCGGGCCGGTACCCGCACGAGCTCTCGGGCGGCCAGCGGCAGCGGGCGTGCATCGCGCGGGCCCTGGCGTTGCGCCCGGACCTCCTGGTGGCCGACGAGCCGACGAGCGCACTCGACGTGACGATCCAGGCCCGGATCCTGGATCTGCTGCGGGAACTGCGGCAGGAGTTCGGGTTCGCGTGCCTGTTCATCAGCCACGACCTGGCGGTGATCGAGCAGCTCGCGGACCGGGTCGCGGTGATGCACCAGGGCCGGGTGGTGGAGCAGGGGCCGGCGAAGGAGGTGCTGACGGCACCGGCGCACCCGTACACGCAGCGGTTGCTGTCGGCGGCGCCGGTCGCGGACCCGCAGGCCCAGCGCCGGCGCCGCGAAGCCTGGCGGCAGCTGCGCTAAGCCACCACGCTTTCCGGACGCGGGAGACCGAGCGACGCCCGCAGCGTGGCTCCCGGCGCGGGTGGTGTGAGCAGGCCTTCGGCGCGCAGCGCCGGCAGCACCTCGCCGGCCGGCGCCGGCAGCTCGGCGGCCGGGTCCGCGAAGTGCAGGCGGACGCCGTCGACGCTCGTGGCGAGCCAGCCCAGCAGCTCGGTCAGGCCGGGCGCGGACCCGGTGTAGCGCAACCGGTCCCCGGATGGCCGGCGGCCTGCCTCGCCGAGCCGGACCTCGACCTCGGCGAAGACCAGCGGGGCCCCGGTGTCGCGGGCGCGCCGGGCGCGGGTGCGGACGTCGTCGAGTCCGGTGCCGCCCACCAGCACGATGTCCGGGCGCACGGCCCCGGCCAGTGCGTCGGACGCGCACACCACCAGCCGGCCTTGCGGTGGCCGCCGGGTGATCGGCGGGTCCTGGTTCTCGATCACGGCGTCGTCGTCCCAGGAGTCCCACAGCCGGCGCACGACTTCGACGACCTCGGCCGCTTCGTGGTGCAGTGCGCCGGGGCCGACCACCCAGGCCGCGCGCCCGTGCGAGGCGTGGTCCAGGCTCGCCAGCCGCGCGGCCAGGTGCAGCGGCTCGGCCGTGGTGACGTTCACCGCGAGTCCGAGCCGGTCGGTCCGCGTGGCGACGTAGGCGGCGCGGGTGACCGCGTCGAGCCGCGGGGAGTCGTCGAAGGTGGCGAAGGTGAACCCGGCCCGTTCGGCGGTCATGGCGGTGCCTGCCGGCGCGCCGGGGGACAGCTCCACGGCGACGTGCAGGCTGCGAGAAGTCATGGCTCCACAGCTATCCGGTGCGCCGCCGCGGCGCACGCACGTTCAGGATGTGGACCGGCGGACGGTGGACACAGCACAAAATCCTTGCGTGTCAAGGGTGTCTCGCCGCGGTGCCAGAAGCTGGGACGCCGGTTCGCGGAGTGGGACGGCCGCCAGCGCATGGCTAGCGTCGCGTTCCGAAAGCGCAACCGCTCCCCGCTGGAGGCCGTCCGGTGTCCCCTCTTTCCCGCGCCCGCAACGCCGCGGCCCTGCTCGCCCTGCCCGTGCTGCTGACCGCCTGCTCCGCGGCGGGCACTGAATCCGCCACCGACGCCGGGCCGCCTAAGCCGGGCGGCATCCTGCGGCTCGGCATCTCCTCGGCGCCCGACTGCATCGACCCGCAGCAGACCGCCACGAACGCGTCGATCAACGTCGCCCGCCAGCTGGTCGACTCGCTCACCGACCAGGACCCGAAGACCGGCGAGATCAAGCCGTGGCTGGCCGAGAAGTGGGACGTCAACGCCGGCTCCACGGCGTTCACCTTCCACCTGCGGCCCGGCGCGACCTTCTCCGACGGCAGCCCGGTCGACGCCGCCGCCGTCAAGACGAGCTTCGACGGCATCAAGGCCCTCGGCACGAAGGCCCAGCTCGGCTTCGGCTACCTGGCCGCCTACAAGGGGTCGGCCGTCGTCGACCCGCAGACCGTCCGCCTCGACTTCTCGGCACCCAGCGCCCAGTTCCTCCAGGCCAGTTCGACCGTCTCGCTCGGCGTCCTCGCGCCCGCGGCGTTCAAGAACACCCCGGAACAGCGCTGCCAGGGCACCGGGCTGATCGGCTCCGGGCCGTTCGTGTTCGAAAGCCTGAAGCAGAACCAGGAAATCGTGCTCGCCAAGCGGAAGGGCTACGCCTGGGGCTCGTCGCTGTTCAAGCACCGGGGCGAGGCCTACCTGGACAAGATCGACTACAAGATCGTGCCCGAGCCCGGCGTCCGCACCGGCAGCCTCGCCTCCGGCCAGCTCGACGCGGCCACCGACATCCAGCCGGTCGACGAGCCGCAGTTCACCGGCAACGGCTTCAGCGAGAACATCCGGCCCAACCCCGGTGTCGTGTTCAACCTGCACGCCAACACCACCCGCGGGGTGCTCACCGACGAGAAGGTGCGCCAGGCCGTGCTCAAGGGCGTCGACCGCGCCGAGGTCGTGAACACCGTGCTGACGCCGAGCTACCAGGCCGCCACCAGCATCCTCGGCTTGGCAACGCCGCTGGCCAGCGACCTGTCGCAGCAGCTGGCGTACGACCAGAAGGGCGCGGCCGCGCTGCTGGACGGCGACGGCTGGGTGCCCGGCCCCGACGGGATCCGCGTCAAGAACGGGCAGAAGCTGAGCGCGTCCGTGGTGTTCTCGCCGGTGTTCAACCAGAACCGCAGCGTGCTGGAGCTGGTGCAGCAGCAGCTCCGCAAGATCGGCTTCGACCTGCGGATCGAGCAGCACACCACGGCCGAGACCACGCAGATCCAGCTGAGCGGCAACTACGACTTCCTCTGGTACAACGTGACCCGCGCCGATCCGGACATCCTGCGCAGCCAGTTCTCCACCAAGGCGGGCAACCGCAGCAAGCTCACCCCGGGCAACCCGCTGGACGCCGCCCTGGACGCCCAGTCGTCCACTGTGGACGTCGCGAAGCGCAAGCCGTCGGCCGACGAAGCGCAGAAGCTCATCGTCGAGCACGCCTACGCCGTCCCGGTGTTCGAGCTGACCCAGGTCGTCGCGCTGAGCTCGAAGGCGCACGCCGTCGACTTCGAGGCGTCGTCGCGGCTGCAGCTGTTCGACGCGTGGCTGTCGTGAGGCGCTACCTCCTCCGCCGCGCCGGGCAGGCGGTGTTCGTGCTGTGGGCGGCGTTCACGCTGTCGTTCCTGATCCTCTACCTGCTGCCGGGCGACGCCGTCTCGGCGAAGCTCGCCAGCGGCGAGGCGGGCTCGTCGGCGACGCCCGAGCAGCTCGCCGCCGCCCGCGCGGAGTACGGCCTCGACTCGCCGTTGCCCGTGCAGTACCTGAAACGGCTGGTCGCGGCCCTGCACGGCGACTTCGGCCGCAGCGTCGCGACCGGCGACGACGCCACGCACATGGTCGTCACGGCCCTGCCGCCGACGCTCACCGTGACCGGGCCGGCGCTGGTGTTCGCGGTGCTGTTCGGCGGCGGCTCGGCGTTCCTCGGCACGTTCACCCGGTTCCGCTGGCTGCGGCAGGCCCTGCTGTCCCTGCCGTCGCTGGCGATCTCGCTGCCGCCGTTCTGGGTCGGGCTGCTGCTGATCCAGTTCTTCTCGTTCCGGTTGCGGCTGCTGCCGGCGCTGGGCACGCAGGGCTTCTCGGCTTTGATCCTGCCCGCGGTCACGCTGGCCCTGCCGACCGGCGCGATCATCGGGCAGGTGCTGGCGAAGAGCCTGGCCACGCAGCAGGAGCAACCGTACGCGGAGATCGCGGCGGCCAAGGGCGCGAGCCCGCTGCGCGTCCACTTCGGACACCTCCTGCGCAACGCGGCCGTGCCGGCGCTGACCGTCGCCGGGGTGGTGGCGGGCAACCTCGTCGCGGGGTCGGTGATCACCGAGACGGTGTTCTCGCGCGACGGCGTCGGCCGGATCACCGCGGCCGCCGTCACCGCGCAGGACGTCCCGGTGGTGCAGGCGGTGATCGTGCTGGCGGCGCTCGTGTTCGTGGTGCTGAACCTGGTCGTCGACCTGCTGTACCCGCTGCTCGACCCGCGCATCGCGCGGACCCCGGAGGCGGTTCCCCATGGCTGAGCTGACCCTCCCGAAAGGGCACTTTCACGTGAAAGTGCCCCCGGGGCTCGTGCTGGCGCTGGCGGTGCTGGTGTTCGTGCTGCTCGCGGCGTTCGTGCCGGGCCTGCTGACCGGGTACGACCCGATCGCCGGCGTCCCGAAGGAACGGCTCCAGGGCCCGTCGCTGCAGCACCTGTTCGGCACCGACGAGACCGGCCGTGACGTCTACGCGCGGGTGATCCACGGTGCGGCGCTCTCGCTGCGGGCCACCGCCATCGCCGTGCTCGTCGCGCTGGTGGCCGGGTCGGCGCTCGGCCTGCTCGCCGGGTTCCGCGGCGGCTGGGCGGACACCGTGATCATGCGGATCGTCGACGTCTTCCTCGCCATCCCGCCGATCCTGCTGTCGCTGGCCCTGGTCACGGCGCTGGGCTTCGGCACGACGAACGTCGCGATCGCCGTCGGCATCGCGAACCTCGCGGCCTTCGCGCGGGTCATGCGCGCGGAGGTGCTGCGCGTGCGGACCGGCGTGTTCGTCGAAGCCGCGCGCGCCGGGGGAGTGCGCTGGTCCGGGGTGCTGCTGCGGCACGTCCTGCCCAACGCGGCGGGCCCGGTGCTCGCCCTGGCGACGCTCACCCTCGGCACGGCCGTGCTCGAGGTGTCCGCGCTGAGCTTCCTCGGCTTCGGCGCGACCCCGCCCACCCCGGAGTGGGGCGCGCTCGTCGCGGGCGGGCGCAGTTTCCTGGCCACGGCCTGGTGGATGACGACGTTCCCGGGACTGACGGTCGCGGCGGTGGTCCTCGCCGCCAACCGGCTGTCCCGCGCGCTGGACGGAGGCGACCGATGACCCTGCTGCGCATCGCGGACCTGGCCGTGTCGTACCGGGGAGTCCCGGCCGTCCACGACGTCGGCCTCGACGTCGGCGCCGGTGAAGTGGTCGCCGTCGTCGGCGAGTCGGGCTCGGGCAAGTCGACCACGGCCCACGCGGCGATCGGGCTGCTGCCGCGCGGCGGCCGCGTCGACGGCGGCTCGATCACCTTCGACGGCCGGGACCTGCTGACGCTGTCGTCCCGGCAGTGGCGTTCGGTGCGCGGACGCGAGATCGCGCTGGTGCCGCAGGACCCGGCGGTGTCGCTGAACCCGGTGCACCGGATCGGCGACCAGGTCGCGGAGGTGCTGAAGATCCACGGCCTCGCCGACCGGCGGACCGCTTCCCGGGAGGCGATCTCCTTGCTGGAGCGCGCGGGCGTGCCCCAGCCGGAGCTGCGGGCGCGGCAGTACCCGCACCAGCTTTCGGGCGGCCTGCGCCAGCGCGTGCTGATCGCGTCGGCGCTGGCCGGGCGGCCGAAGCTGATCATCGCGGACGAGCCGACCAGCGCCCTCGACGTCACCGTGCAGCGGCGGATCCTCGACCACCTGACGTCGCTGGCGGCCGAATCGGGCACGGCGATCCTGCTCATCACGCACGATCTCGGGGTGGCGGCCGACCGGGCGTCGCGGATCGTGGTGCTGTCGCAGGGTTGCGTGGTCGAGGAGGGTGCGTCGGTCGTCAGCGCGCCCACGCACCCGTACACGCAGCAGCTGATCGCGGCGGCGCCGAGCCTGTCGAGCGCGGTGCGGCCGCCCGCGCCTGCGGCCGAGCCCCTGGTGTCGGTGCGGGACCTGGCGAAGACGTTCGACGGCGGCATCCGCGCGGTCGACGGCGTCTCGTTCGACATCCCGCGCGGGCAGACCCTGGCCCTGGTCGGCGAATCCGGCTCGGGCAAGTCGACGACCGCGCGGATGGTGCTGCGCTTGGAAACGCCGTCGGCGGGCTCGATCGCGTTCGACGGCCAGGACATCACGTCCCTCGGTGGCGACGAACTGCGGCGGCTGCGGCGGCGGATGCAGATCGTCTACCAGAACCCGTACGCGTCGCTGAACCCGAAGTTCTCCATCGAGGACGTCGTCGCGGAGCCGTTGCGGGCGTTCCGGCTGCCCCGCACGCGCGTCCCGGAGCTGCTCGACCAGGTGGCCCTGCCGGCGTCGGTGGCCCGCCGGAAACCGGCGGAGCTGTCGGGCGGGCAGCGGCAGCGGGTGGCGATCGCGCGGGCCCTGGCGCTGAACCCGGACCTGGTGGTGTGCGACGAACCGGTGTCGGCGCTGGACGTCTCGGTGCAGGCCCAGATCCTGCGGCTGCTGGCGGAGCTGCAGTCCTCGCTGGGGTTGTCGTACTTGTTCATCTCGCACGACCTCGCGGTGGTCCGGCAGCTCGCGGACCACGTCGGGGTCATGCGCGCGGGCGCGCTGGTGGAACTGGGCCCGGCGGCGCAGGTGCTGGAACGGCCGGAAGCGGAGTACACGAAGGAACTGCTGGCCGCGATTCCCGGTCGCCGGTCATTTTCCCACCACGTGGATGCTTTTGCCGAGCCGTGCGGCCATGCCCCATTCTCCGGTCATGACCCAGTTCCACGAACCTCTGAAATTCGCTTATTGGGTGCCGAACGTCAGCGGCGGGCTCGTCACGAGTGACATCGAGCAGCGCACTGATTGGGGGTACGAATACAACCGGGATCTCGCGGTCATCGCCGAGAACAACGGGTTCGAATACGCGCTCACGCAGGTGCGCTACACCGCCAGCTACGGTGCCGCCTACCAACACGAATCGACCGGGTTCAGCCTCGCGCTGCTCCTGGCGACGCAGCGGCTGAAGGTGATCGCGGCCGTGCACCCCGGGCTGTGGCAGCCCGGGGTGCTGGCGAAGTTCATCGCCAGCGCGGACGTCCTCTCCGGCGGCCGGGCCGCGGTGAACGTGGTCAGCGGCTGGTTCAAGGACGAGTTCACCGGCCTCGGCGAGCCGTGGCTGGAGCATGACGAGCGCTACCGCCGGTCCGAAGAGTTCATCCGGGTGCTCAAGGAACTGTGGACCAACGACCACGCCGAGTTCGCCGGCGACTTTTACCGGATCCACGACTTCGACATCAAGCCAAAGCCCCTTTCGGGTGACGGGCGTCCGCATCCCGAGATTTTCCAGGGCGGGAACTCGACGGCCGCCCGCAAGCTGGCCGGCCGCGTTTCGGACTGGTACTTCAGCAACGGCAAGGATTACGACGGGTTCAGCGAACAGGTCGCCGAAGTGCGGGGTTACGCGGCCGAAAACAACCACGCCGTGCGCTTCGGCTTGAACGGTTTCGTGATCGCCCGCGAGACCGAAGCCGAAGCGCGGGACGTGCTGCGCGAGATCGTCGCCAAGGCCAACGTCGAAGCGGTCGAGGGCTTCCGCTCGGCGGTGCAGCAGGCCGGCAACTCGACGGCGGACAAGAAGGGCATGTGGGCGGACTCGGAGTTCGCCGACCTCGTCCAGTACAACGACGGCTTCCGCACCCGGCTCATCGGCACCCCGGAGCAGATCGCCGAACGCGCCATCGAATACAAGCGCCGCGGCGCGAGCCTGCTGCTGCTCGGCTTCCTGCACTTCCAGGAGGACGTCGAGTACTTCGGCCAGCACGTGCTGCCGATCATCCGGGAACTGGAGAAGGACCTCGACCGCGGCGCCGCGACGCCCGAACCCGTGGGGAGCCGAGCATGACCGACTGGATCGAACGCGCCCGCGAGGTCGCCGCCAAGCTCGCCGTCGACGCCGTCGAGCGCGACCGCCGCGGCGAGACCCCGTATGAGGAAGTCCGGCTGCTGAAGGACGCCGGCCTGGTCACCCTGCTCGGTCCGGCCGAGCACGGCGGTGGCGGGCAGACCTGGGAGACCGCGTACCGGGTGATCCGCGAGATCGCTCGTGCGGACGGCTCGATCGGGCAGCTGCTGGGCTACCACTACCTGTGGGCGTGGGCGGCCCGCCTGGTGGCCACGGACGCCCAGGTGGCGGCCGTCGAAGAGCTGTACACGACGGGCAACCTGTTCTTCGGCGGCGCGGTCAACCCGCGCGACTCCGACCTGACGATCACCGACGACGGCGACTCGATCGTCTACAACGGACACAAGTCGTTCTCGACCGGCAGCAAGGTTTCGGACCTGACGGTGCTGGAAGGTGTCCTGGCGGGGACCGAGGACCACATCTTCGCGATCGTCCCGTCCCAGCAGGAGGGCATCACCTTCCACGACGACTGGGACAACATCGGCCAGCGGCTCACCGAATCCGGCAGCGTGACGATCACCGACGTCCGGGTGCCCTGGGAGTCGGCGGCCGGTTACGTCGACCGCAAGTTCCGGCCACTGGTGTACAACACCCTCAACGTCCCGGCGATCCAGCTCGTCTTCACCAACTTCTACCTCGGCATCGCCCAGGGAGCATTGGCGACGGCACTGGCGTACACGCGGGACCACACCCGAGCCTGGCCGTACGGCGGCGACGACAAGCAGGCGGCGTCGGAGGAGTGGTACATCCTCGACGGCTACGGAGACCTGCAGGCCAAGCTGTGGGCGGCAGAGGCCCTGGTGGACAAGGCGGGCGCGGCGATCTCGCGCGTGCTCCACGCCCCGCGCGAAGAGCTGACGCCCGAAGCGCGGGGCGAGGTGGCGGTGCTGATCGCCGCGGCCAAGCAGCGCACGGTGGACACCGGCCTGGAGATCGGGACGAAGATCTTCGAGCTGACCGGCGCCAGGGCGAGCGCGTCGAAGTACGGGCTGGACCGCTTCTGGCGCAACCTGCGGACGCACTCGCTGCACGACCCGCTGCCGTACAAGCGCCGCGAGGTGGGTGAGTACGCACTGCTCGGCGAGTACCCGACGCCGACCTGGTACACGTGAGGTCACTCGGGGACGAGCGCGATCCGGCCGAACACGGCGCCGGTGTCGAGCTGCCGGTGGGCGTCGGCGGCCTGCCACAACGGCAGCACGTCGTGGACAACGGCGTCCACCTCACCGCGGCCCGCGGCGGCCAGCAGCTCGGCCGCCACCGTCCAGCGATCCTCTGTGGACACCGAATCGGCGCTGAAGACCGCGAACGACAGCGACTTCCGGAACGCCGTGAACATCTCCGCGACCAGCCGGGCCGGCGGCGGGCCCGCGACCACGCCCACCGTCACCACCCGCCCGTTGGGGTTGAGCCCGGCGAAGAACGAGGGCAGCTCGTCCCCGGCCGCGACGTCGAAGAGAACGTCGTGGCCGGTGGCGCCCTCGCCGGTGCGGTCCAGCACCCGGGTGGCGCCGAGCGCGCGCAGGCGGGCGCCGCGCCCGGCCGACGATGTCGTCACCGCGACCGTGCCGGTGCGGGCCGCGAGCTGGACCGCCATCACGCCGATGCCGCCGGCCGCGCCGCGGACCAGTACCGATTCGCCGGGGGCGAAGCGGGCGTGGCGGAGGCCGAAGTGGGCGACCACGCCGGAGCCCGCGACGGTCACCGCGTCGACCGGTGACACCTCCGGCGGCAGCCGCACCAGCGTTGCTGCCGGGGCGAGCACCTGCTCGGCGTAGCCGCCGCCCTCGCCGGTGGGGGCCCAGACGCGTGCGCCGGCCCATGACTCGTCGACGTCCGCGCCCAGTGCCGTGACGACTCCGGCGACCTCGCCGCCGAGGACGTGGCCGGGTTCGAAGCCGAACGCGGCGAGGGCGCCGCGGCGGATCAGCACGTCGACGCCGCCGACGCCGATCGCCTCGGGGGTGATCACCACCTGCCCGGCGGCCGGCCGCGGGTCGGGGAGGTCCACGACCGCCATGCCGCCGGGATCGCCGAACCGCTGTACCGCAACTGCTTTCACTGTCTTCTCCCTGAGTTCGAGGCGGCCGCGAACGTACCGGACGCCCCCGTCCGGTTCGGCTAAAGTGAGACGGTGACCGGCTCTTTGCCTCGGATCCGGCGTTCGGACGCCCGTGACAACCGCGAACGCCTCCTGGACGCGGCCCGTGCCGTGTTCGCCGCCGAAGGCCTGGCCGCGCCGATGCGGGAGATCGCCCGGCACGCCGGCGTCGGCCCGGCGACGCTGTACCGCCACTTCCCGACCAAGGAGCAGCTGTTCGCCGAGGCGTTCGGCGACCGGCTGCGGGCCTGCTACGCCGTCGTCGACGACGGTCTCGCCGACGCGGATCCGTGGCGTGGCCTGCGGACGGTGATCGAGCGGCTCGGCGAGCTCTACGCCCGCGACCGGGCGATGACCGCGGCGCTCATGGCGGCGTTCCCCGGCGCGCTGGACTTCACCGCCGACCGCGAGCGCGCCCTGAAATCGCTCGCCGAGCTGGTGCGCCGGGCCAGGGACGCGGGCCGGGTGCGGCCCGACACGACCCTGGACGACATCGTCCTCGTCCTGATGGCCGCCGGCGGCATCCAGGCGAGCTCGCCGGCGGCCCGGGTGGCCGCGGTGCGGCGGTTCACCACGATCGCGATCAACGGGCTCCGATCGACCCCGCGCGACTAAGTGGGACACTGTCCCGTATTGTAACCGGGACAACGTCCCATTTAAGGAGCTCCGCATGGCGATCACCTACGTGCTGGTCCACGGCGCCTGGCACACCGGACAGGCCTGGGCGCGGGTCGTGCCGCGGCTGGCCGCGAGCGGGCGGCCCGTGTTCACCCCCACGCTCACCGGCTACGGCGAAACCCGGCACCTGCTGACCCCGGACGTCGGCCTCCGCACGCACACCGCCGACATCGTGCGGCTGCTCGTCGACGCCGACCTGCACGACGTCGTCCTCGTCGGGCACAGCTACGCCGGCCTGGTGATCTCCGCGGTCGCCAACGAGGTGCCCGAGCGGATCGCGCGGCTGGTGTACCTCGACGCGATGGTGCCCGCGGACGGGGAAACCGGGCTCGACGTCATGCCCATCACCCGCAGCATGCTCGGCACCGGCTGGCGGGTGCCGCCGCTGCCCGAATGGCCCGCGCCCTTCGGCCTCTTCGGGGTGACCGACCCCGGGGACGTCGCCTGGCTGCGGACCCTGCTGTCCGACCAGCCGCTGCGCTGCCTCGAAGAGCCGGTCGCCCTGGACAACCCGGCCGCCGCCGGGATCCCGCGGACGCACATCCACTGCACGGTGAAACCGGCGGGGTTCGACCGGCGCCCGGTACCGCCGCGGCAGCCGAACGGCGAACCCGCGGACGTGCGCGAGCTGGCCGCCGGGCACGACTGCATGATCACCGCGCCGGCCGAGCTGGCCGCACTGCTGCTGGACGTCGGCGTGCCGGTGGGGGCCGGTAGCATGCGGTCGTGAGCGATTCCCGGACGGCGGCAGGGAAACCGCCGCGGCGTGCCGACGCGCGGCGCAACGCCGGGAACGTCCTCGAGGCCGCGGCCGCGGTGTTCGTGACCTCCGGCGTCGACGCGCCGATCCGGGAGATCGCCGCCCGGGCCGGGGTGGGGACGGCGACCATCTACCGCCACTACCCGACCCGGGCCGACCTCATCCTCGCCGTGTACCGGCTGCAGGTCGAAGCCCTGGCCGAGGCCGGGCCCGCGCTGCTCGCCGGCGAACCGGGGCCGCACCGGGCGCTGGTGCGGTGGATCGACCGGTTCGTCGACTTCGTCGTCACCAAGCAGGGGCTGGCGTCGGTGCTGCAGTCCGACGAACCCTGCTACGACCCGCTGCACACGTACTTCCTCGAGCGGCTCGTGCCCGTGTGCACGCAGCTGCTCGACGCCGCGGCGGCGGCCGGCGAGATCGTCCCCGGCCAGGACGCCCACGAGCTGATGCGCGGCGTCGGCAGCCTCTGCGCCGGCGCCGGGACCGCGGCGCCCTACGACGCGCGGCACCTGGTGCGGCTGCTGATCAACGGCCTGCGCCGGTCCTGAACCACTCAGGCGCGCTGGAGCAGGAACCGCTGGTTGGCGCCGCCGCCCACGGCGTACTGGGAGATCCGCGCGCCGTCGGCGGTCGAGGCGCCCCAGACGTCCATCGCGAGCCCGCTGGCCCGGTTGACCAGGCTCACCACGCCGCCGCCCTGGTCGGTCACCTGCCACTGCTGGGTGGTGGCGCCGGTGTCCGGCTGCTGGGTGATGTCCGCGCCCGAGGCCGTGCTCGCGACCTGCAGGACGAGCCCGCTGTGCCGGGCCCGGATCCGGTGGTAGCCGCCGTCGGAGGCGAGGAAGTCGAACTGCTGGTTCAGCCCGCTGCCGGACTGCCACTGGATCAGTGCCGCGCCGGCCGCGGTCGAGCCGCCGTTGATGTCGGCCGACTTGCCGCTGTGCTGGGCGACGAGCCGGTAGTTCACCCCGGGTTCCACCACCGGCGGCGGGCCGCCGAGGGAAGTGGCGCGGTAGGTGTGCCCGGCCAGGCCCGGGAAGCGGACCAGATCCGCCTCGACACTCGCGGGCTGGACCTTGGCGCCGCTCGTGGTGTCGAGCACCTCGTAGGTCGTGGTGAACAGCCGGCTGCGGACCAGGACGTCGCCGTCACGGTCCGGGGTGATGGTCAGCTGCGTGGCGTAGCCGCCGCTCCAGGCCGCGCCGACCGTGTAGCCGCCGCGGCCGCGCAGTCCGGCGAAGCTGCCGGACGGCCACGCGGGCGGCAATGCGGGCAGGACGTGCAGCTCGCCGTTGTGGCTGTGCAGCAGCAGCTCGGCGATGCCCGAGGTGGCGCCGAAGTTGCCGTCGATCTGGAACGGCGGGTGCAGGTCGAACATGTTGGGCGCCAGCCGGTCGGTCCGCACCAGGAGCCGGATCAGGTCGTGCGCCTTGGCGCCCTCTTCCATCCGCGCCCAGTAGTTGATCTTCCAGGCCAGTGACCAGCCGGTGCCGTCGTCCCCGCGCAGTTCGAGAGTCTTGCGGGCCGCGGTGAACAGCTGGGGCGTGCCGCGCTTGGTGATCTGGTTGCTGGGGTACAGGCCGTACAGGTGCGAGATGTGCCGGTGCGTCCGTTCGGTCTCCACCCAGTCGTAGAGCCATTCCTGGACGTTCCCGCGCGAGCCGACCTTCATCGGCGCCAGCCGCTGCCGGGCCGCCTTGACCTGGTCGGCGAAGGCGGCGTCCACGCCGAGCACCTGGCACGCGCCCGCGCAGCCGTCGAACAGGTCACGCAGGATCTGCATGTCCATCGTCGGTCCGGCGCACACGGACGCGTTCGTGTGGTGGTTCAGCTCCGGCGAGTTCGACGGGTTGGTGACCAGGTAGCCCAGCGACGGCTCGGTGACCAGTGTGTCGAGGAAGAACTGGGCGGCGCCCTTCAGCAGCGGGTAGCGGGCGCGCAGGAAGGTGACGTCGCCGGTGAACCGGTAGTGGTCCCAGATCATCGTGGCGAGCCAGGCACCGCCGGTCTGCCACATCCCGGCCTGCGCGAAGTCCACAATGGAGGATCCGCGCCAGCCGTCGGTGTTGTGGTGGGTGACCCAGCCGCGGGCGCCGTACTCGACCTGCGCGGTGCGCGCGCCGGTGACCGCCAGGTCGGAGATCATCGCGAACACCGGTTCGTAGCACTCGGCGAGGTTGGTGACGTCGGCCGGCCAGTAGTTCATCGGCAGGTTGGCGTTGAGCGTGTACTTCGACTCCCACGACGGGTTCAGGCTGTCGTTCCAGATGCCCTGCAGGTTGGCCGGCTGGGTGCCCGGCCGCGACGAGGAGATCAGCAGGTAGCGGCCGAACTGGAAGAGCAGGGCGGCGAACTGCGGGTCGCTGACGCTGTTGTGCCGGGCGATCCGCACGTCGGTGGGCTGGTCGGCTGCCGCGGTCCGGCCGAGGTCGAGGGTCGTGCGCCCGAACAGCTTCTGGTAGTCGGCCACGTGCCGGCTGCGCAGGGCGTCGTACGACAGGCTCTGCGCGGCCGCCAGCCTCGACCGCGCGATGCCCTGGTAGTCGCCGTTCACCGTGCGGTAGTCGACGTAGCTGGTGCCGACCGAGACCAGCAGCGTCACGGCGGTGGCCCCGGACACCCGCAGCGTGCCGCCGGAGCTGCTGGTGGTCCCGCCCTCGGCGGCGGCACTGACCAGCGCGAGGAACCGGACCGAGCCGGCGATGCCCCGGCTGTCGCTCGAAACGCCGTCCAGCGCGATCGTGGTGCCGTTCGGGCTGGACGTCGACGCCCGCTGCGGCGTGCCCAGCGACGCCGAGAACGAGATCGAGCCCGGCGTCTCGGCCGTCAGCCGCACGACGATCACCTGGTCGACGGCACTGGCGAACACCTCACGCCGGTAGCGCACGTTGTTCGCGACGTAGGTGACGACCGTCGTGGCGGTGGTCAGGTCGAGCCACCGCTGGTACGACGACGCCCCGCTCCCGCCGGACAGCGCGAGGCTGAGCGTGCCGACGGGCTGGTACGGCTGCTGGGCGGCCGGGGTGCCGAGCATCTTCTGGTCGATCAGGGACTGCGCCTGCGTCCACTGGTTCGAGAAGACCAGCTGCCGGATCTGGGCGAGGGCCGCAGCGCCCTGGGTGTTGCTGTAGTCGTGGGGGCCGCCCGCCCAGACCGTGTCCTCGTTGAGCTGCAGGCGTTCGGTGTCGGTGTTGCCGAACACCATGGCTCCCAGCCTGCCGTTGCCGATCGGCAGCGCACGCAGCCACTCGGTGCCGGCCGGCTTGTCGTACCACAGGGCAAGGTCGTTCACCGCGCGGACGTCGGCGGGCGCGGCCGAGGCGGGCCGGGCCGTCGCCGTCCACGCGAGGGGCACCAGCGCGGCACCCAGCCGCATCGCCTGCCGTCGGGTCACGTCGGGCATCGTCGTCCTCCGCTTTCAGGCGCGCTGGAGCTGGAACCGCTGGTTGGCGCCACCGGAGGCGGCGTACTGCGAAATCCGGGCCCCGTCGGCGGTCGAGGCGCCCCAGACGTCCATCGCGAGACCGCTGGCCCGGTTGACCAGGGTGATCGCGCCGCCGCCGGCGTCGGTCACCTTCCACTGCTGGGTCGTCGCGTCGGTGTCGGGCTGCTGGGTGATGTCCGCGCCGGAGGCCGTGCTCGCGACCTGCAGGACGAGTCCGCTGTGCCGGGCGCGGACGCGGTAGTAGCCGTCGGCCGAGGCGAGGAAGTCGAACTGCTGGTTGGCCGCGGTGTGGGCGGTCCACTGGATCAGGGCGGCACCGGCCGCGGTGGACGCCCCGGTGATGTCCGCGGACTTGCCGCTGTGCGCGGCGACCAGGGAGTAGTTCACGCCGACCTGCACCGGCGAGGTGGGCGGGTTCGGGTCACCGCCGCCGAACTGGCTGAAGAACTTCCAGATCTCGGTCTTCGTCCAGCTCCGCGCGCCGCTCTCGCAGCCGGTGCAGCCGTCGACCGGGCCCTGCTGGTGGCCGCCGTCGAACGGCGCCCAGACCACCGGGTAGCCGGTCCGGCAGCCCGAGTAGACGGTCAGGTAGTGGGTTTTGCTGCCCGCGGCGGGCTCGGGGGCGTTCTGCGGGGTGCAGCCGTTGTTGCGGACGAAGGTGTCCCGCAACCCGCGGCCGGCGCCGATGTTGTCCGACACCCCGTGGATGCCGAGGTACGCGACGGGCTGCGTGCCGCCGCTGCACCCGCTGATCGCGCCGGGGGCGGCGATCGCCGCGACCGCGCGGAAGACGGTCGGCCGGGCGCACGCGAGCGCGTAGCTCATCGCGCCGCCGTAGCTGAAGCCCACCGAGAACACCTGCGTCGTGTCGACGCAGAGGTCGTTCGTGATCAGCCGGACCATGTCGTCGGTGAAGGTCACGTCCTCGCCGCCGGAATTGCCCCAGCCGTTGTTGAGACCCTGCGGCGCCACGAAGATCGTCGAGTTGCCCGACTGCGACTGCATGCCGTAATAGGCCCAGGCGTAGCCGTCGCTGCCGCCGCCGGCGACCTGCTCGGCGGTGCCGCCCAGCCAGTGGAAGCCGAAGGCGAGCCGGTGCGGCAGGCTGTTGTCGTAGGTGTCGGGGATCTTCAGGATGAAGCTGCGGCTCTTGCCGTTGCTCTGGATCGTGCGTTTTCCGCTGGTGAGCGTGGGATTCTTGCCGCAGCCCGCACTCGGCGCGGCCGCCTGCGCGGCGTGGGCGGCCGGGGGAGCGGCGCCCACGGCCAGTACGAGCAGCGCGGCGGTCACGAAGATCCGGAACAGCGATCGTAGCCTGGGCATGCAAACCCCTTCGGCGGGCGGGGAAATCCTCGAGACGGCTGCTCGAGGGTGTTTGCGTTGTAGCACGGATTTCGAATGACCGTCCAGCCGGAAATGAAAGTTTCAGTTTTGTCGTCGACAATAAAAACGTTTCCGTGAAATTTCACGGGAGATTTGTTCGTCCGGAGCGGGCGCGGGGTCGTGACACGGTGGCTTGTTAGCGCTAACATGCTCCCGCCGCCCTTCCGTTCACCGACGATCGGAGCACCTGGTGACCTCACCCTTCAGCCGGCGGCGGCTGCTGCAAGCCGCCGGAGCCACCGCCATCGCCTCCGCGGCCGGGTCCGCTGTCGGCTGGGCACCCGCCGCGTCGGCCGCCGTGGCGGCCGGGCCGGTCCGCCCGGACGCCGGGGTGTCCGCGTACGCGTTCGAGCTCGGCCAGGTGCGGCTGACCGCGAGCCGGTGGCTGGACAACCAGAACCGGACGCAGAATTACCTGCGGTTCGTCGACGTCAACCGGCTGCTGTACAACTTCCGCGCCAACCACCGGCTCTCCACCGGCGGCGCGGCCACCAACGGCGGCTGGGACGCGCCGAACTTCCCGTTCCGCAGCCACGTGCAGGGCCACTTCCTGACCGCGTGGGCCCAGCTGTGGGCCGTCGCCGGCGACACCACCTGCCGCGACAAGGCCACCACCATGGTGGCCGAGCTCGCCAAGTGCCAGGCGAACAACAGCGCCGCCGGGTTCGCCGCCGGCTACCTGTCCGGCTTCCCCGAGTCGGACTTCGACAACCTCGAAGCCGGGCGCCTGAGCAACGGCAACGTGCCGTACTACTGCATCCACAAGACCATGGCCGGCCTGCTCGACGTGTGGCAGTACATCGGCAGCACGCAGGCCCGGGACGTGCTGCTGAACCTGGCGGGCTGGGTCGACCGGCGGACCGCGCGGCTCAGTGCCGCGCAGATGCAGTCGGTGCTCAACACCGAGTTCGGCGGCATGAACGCGGTGCTGACCGACCTCTACCAGTTCACCGGCGACGCGCGGTGGCTGACCGCCGCGCAGCGGTTCGACCACGCCGCCGTCTTCGACCCCTTGGCCGCCAACCGCGACCAGCTCAACGGGCTGCACGCCAACACCCAGATCCCCAAGTGGATCGGCGCCGCCCGGGAGTACAAGGCCACCGGCACCACCCGCTACCGCGACATCGCCACGAACGCCTGGAACATCACTGTCGGCGCGCACACCTACGCCATCGGCGGCAACAGCCAGGCCGAGCACTTCCGCGCCCCCAACGCCATCGCCGGCTACCTCAACGCCGACACGTGCGAGAGCTGCAACACCTACAACATGCTCAAGCTGACCCGGGAGCTGTTCGCGCTCTACCCGGATCGCGCCGACCTGGCCGACTACTACGAGCGGGCGCTGCTCAACCAGATGATCGGCCAGCAGAACCCGGCCGACAGCCACGGGCACGTCACGTACTTCAGCTCGCTCAACCCGGGCGGCCGCCGCGGCGTCGGCCCGGCGTGGGGCGGCGGCACCTGGAGCACGGACTACAACTCGTTCTGGTGCTGCCAGGGCAGTGGTGTCGAGACCCAGACGAAGCTGGCGGACTCGATCTACTTCTACTCCGGGACGACGCTGATCGTGAACCTGTTCCTGCCTTCGGTGCTCAACTGGACGCAGCGGGGGATCACGGTCACCCAGACCACGTCGTTCCCGGCGAGTGACACGACGACGTTGACCGTGACCGGGAGCGGGACCTGGGCGATGCGGATCCGGATCCCCGGGTGGACCTCCGGGGCGACGATCAGCGTCAACGGGGTGGCGCAGAACGTCGCGACGACCCCTGGTACCTACGCCACCTTGTCCCGGACCTGGACGTCCGGGGACACCGTCACCGTCCGGCTGCCGATGAAGGTGGCGCTCAAGGCCGCCAACGACAACGCGAACGTCGCCGCTGTCACCTACGGCCCGGTTGTCCTGGCCGGGAACTACAGCTCGAGCACGCTGCCGTCGCTCAACCCGGCTTCCGTCACCCGGACCAGCAGTACCGCGCTGACCTTCAGCGCCACCGCGAACGGTTCTTCGGTCAACCTGGTCCCGTTCTACGACGCGCAGGGTTTTCCCTACACCGTGTACTGGAACACCGGTGGGGCCGGGGCGACCACCTACCGGCTCGTCAACGTGGGGAGCGGGCTGGTGCTCGGCGTCGAGAACATGTCCACCGCCGACGGCGGCCGGGCGCTGCAGTGGTCGGACAGCGGTACCGCCGACCACAACTGGGAAATGATTCCCGACGGCAGTGCCGTGCGGTTCCGCAACGCCCACAGCGGGAAGGTGCTCGGCGTCCAGGACATGTCGACCGCCGACGGGGCCCGGGTGCTCCAGTGGGGGGACAACGGGACCGCCGACCACCGGTGGACACTGGTCGACCAGGGCGACGGGACCACCAAGATCCGGAACGTCAACAGCGGGAAGCTGCTGACCATCGAGAACGGGTCCACGGCCGCCGGGGCGTATGCCCTGCAGGGGCCGGACAACGGGGCCGCGGCCAACCGGTGGCGGGTGGTGCGGAACGGGTGATCCGGTCGCCGCCGGCGCACTGCCGCGGGAACTACGGAGCCGGGGAGCTTTCGCGGGCCGGCTCCGGTTCCCTTGTTCGCCGGCGGCCGATCCGGTGGCCCACCGCGGCCATTGTTCCTGCCGCCACGGCCAGGAAGACCGCCGTCACCAGGATCGCTGCCGCGCTGTTGCCGAGGCCCGGCCCGTTTCCCTTGATCAACGCCACCATGTACGGGGAGACGAAGCCCGCGATGTTGCCTATTGCCGTGATGAACGCGATGCCCGTCGCTGCTGCCGCGCCGGCGAGGAGGTAGGGCGCCTGGGCCCAGAACACCGGGAGCGTCGAGATGCAGCCGATCGCGGCCAGGGTGAACCCGGCCAGGGCCAGTACCGGTGACCCGGTGAGGTTCAGCGCGCTCACCACCAGCCCTGCCACGCCCGCCGTGGCCGGCCAGACGTAGTGGCGGGTGCGTTCTCCGGTGCGGTCCGAGTGGCGGGCCAGGAGCCACATCCCCAGTGCCGCGAAGACGTACGGGATCGCCGTCAGCCAGCCGATCTGGGTGGTCGTGAAGGTGCCCAGTTGCTTGACGATCGTGGGGAGGAAGAACGCCATCGCGTACAGGGGGATGATCATCGAGAAGAACGCGAACGACATGCCCAGCACGCGCTTGTCCTTGACCACCGCGCGGAAGCTCGCTGCCCGGTGGCCCGCCGACCCGTTGGCCGCGTCCTCGCGTGCGAGCTCCGTGGTCAGCCAGGTCCGCTGCTGTTCCGTCAGCCAGGTCGCCTGCGACGGCTTGTCGGTCAGGTAGCGGAGCACCACGAACGCCATCAGGAGGCAGGGGAAGCCCTCGACCAGGAACATGAACTGCCAGCCCGTCAGGCCCCACGGGGTGAAGCCCATCAGCCACGTCGACAGCGGGGCTCCGATGACCGTCGAGATCGGCACCGCCACGTAGAAGACGCCGATCAGGCGGGCTCGGTGGGCGGCCGGGACCCACTGGCTCAGGTACAGCAGCACGCCGGGGACCAGTCCGGCTTCGGCCACGCCCAGCAGGAACCTCAGGCCGTAGAAGCTCCATTCGTCCCGCACCAGGAACATCGCCATCGAGACCAGGCCCCAGGTGAACATGATCCTCGCAATCCAGTAGCGGGCACCCACCCGGTACAGGATCATGTTGCTGGGGACCTCGAAGAGGACGTAGCCGATGAAGAACAGGCCCGCTCCGAGGCCGAATGCCGCTTCGGACAGGGCGATGTCCGGTTGCATCTCGATCTTGGCTATCGAGATGTTCGTGCGGTCGAGGTAGTTGAGGACGTACACGAAGAAGAGGAGAGCTCCCAGGCGCCAGGAGATCTTTCTCAACGTGGCGCGTTCCAGGTTGTCCGGCATGGGTTCTCCTTCTGGTCAGGTCGGCGGGGTGTAGCGGCCGTCCACCGCTGTCCAGCCACCGTCGACCATCAGCGTTGTGCCCGTGACGTACGTTGCTGCGTCCGAGGCCAGGTACACCACCGCTCCCGCCAGCTCCGCCGGCTTGGCCCACCTGCCCAGTGCGCCCTTCGTCGCGTAGGCGTCGTACCACTCCGGGTTGGCCTTGATCTGGTTCGTCAGCGGGGTTTCCACCACCCCCGGGGCGATGGCGTTCACCCTGACGCCTTGTTCGCCGAACTCGGCCGCCGCCGTTTTCACCAGCTGGATCGCTCCCGCCTTCGTGGCCGCGTACACCGCCTGGCCCGGCTCCACCACGTACCCGCGGACCGAGGAGAAGACCACGATGCTGCCCTGTCCTCTTCGGACCATCCGGCGGCCGAAGGCCTGCAGGACCGTGAACGTGGCCTTGAGGTTGAGGTTCACCACCCGGTCGAACTCGGCCGGGGTGTAGTCGAGGATCCGCTTGCGGACGTTCGTCGCCGCCGTCAGGACCAGGATGTCCACCTCGCCCAGGCCGGCCGCCGCCTGCTCGACCGCCGCCGCGTCCGTGACGTCGAGGTCCTGCGCCTCGCCGCCCGCCTCGGCCGCCGTGGCCCGGGCTGTGGCGGGGTCCTTGTCCAGGCACGTCACCTTGGCGCCGTGGGCCGCCAGTGCCAACGCCGCTTCGCGGCCGATGCCGCCCGCCCCGATCAGCGCCGCGCGCTTTCCGTCCAGGCGGAACAAACCTGCGTAGTCGTTCATCGTCTCGCTCATTCCGGCCGGATCACGGCCATGCGGGTCACCGTCAGCTCCTCGATCGCGAACCGGGGGCCTTCCCGGCCGATTCCGGAGTCCTTCACCCCGCCGTACGGCATGATGTCCGACCGGAAGCCCGGGGCCTCGTTCACGATCACGCCGCCCACCTCCAGCTCCTCGATCGCCGTGAACGCCGTCGAGAGGGAGCGTGTGAACACGCTCGCGTGGAGTCCGTAGCGGGAGCGGTTGACCAGGTCGAACGCGGCCGGCAGGTCCGGTACCGAACGGATCGCCACCACCGGTGCGAAGATCTCCTCGCACCACGCCTCCGCGTCTTCCGGGACGTCCGACAGCACGGTCGGCTCGATGGCCCGTCCCACCCGGCGGCCGCCGGCCAGGAGCTTCGCTCCCGCTTCCTCCGCCTTCTCGATCCAGCTCAGCGCCCGGTTCGTCGAGGCTTCGTCGATCAGGGGCGCCACCCGGGTCGCCGGGTCGCGGGGGTCTCCCGTGGTCAGCTCGCCGACGCGGGCCGTCAGCCTGGCGACGAACTCGTCGCGGACCTCGTCGCACACGATCACGCGCTGCACCGCGATGCACGCCTGGCCGTTGAAGTAGAAGCCGCCGCGGAGGACCGCGTCCGCCGCTTTTTCCACGTCCGCGTCCGGCGCCACCACCAGTGCCGCGTTCGAGCCCAGCTCCAGGAGGACCTTGCGGGGTGCCGCGTCCTTCGCGATCCGGTGGCCGACCGCCGCCGATCCCGTGAACGACACCGCCGCCACCCGGGGGTCCGTGACCAGCAGGCGGCCGACCTCGGCGTCGCCGGTGATCACCTGGACGATCTCCGGCGGGGCGCCGTGGCTGGTCGCCGCCTCGCGGACCAGCTCCGCCAGCCAGAGGGCCGACAGCGGGGTGGCCGGGGCCGGTTTGCAGATCACCGGGCAGCCCGCCGCGATCGCCGGGGCGATCTTGTGGCCGGCCAACAGCAACGGCGCGTTGAAGCCCGCGATGCCCACGACCAGGCCGATCGGCTTCCGCGTCCAGTAGCCGATCAGGCCGGCGCCGGACTCCTGGATGTCCAGGGGCACCGTCTCGCCGTGGATGTGGGCCACCTCCTCCGCCGTGGCCGACCAGGTGAACAACGTCCTCGACAGCTCCAGTGCGCAGTCGGCGCGGGTCTTGCCCGTTTCGGCCACCAGGAGCTCGGTGAACTCCGCCGACCGCGCCCGGATCGCCGCCTCGACGTCCAGGAGGATGGACCGGCGGGCCGCCGAGGTCAGCGCGCCCACCCGCTTGACCGCCGCCGCGCCCGCCGCGAGGGCGGTCTCCGCGTCCGCCGGGGAGCCGACCGGTGCCTGGCCCACCACCGATCCGTCGTAGGGGAACACCACCGGTGCCGAGGCCGTGCCGGTGATCCAGCCCGGTCCGATCGGCAGCCCGGCTCGCACCGGCGGGACGGCGAAGCCCGTCATCAGCACCCCTCCTCGGGTGACGCGCACAGGCGCTGTGCACAGGTAGTACCAGGCAGCTGTGGGCCGCCGGATCGATCAGCTGGTCGGACCAGCTGGTGATGTATCGAGGATGAACACGCCGGGCTGGCACGTCAAGCATCTCGGCGAAAATCGGCCCTTACCTGGATGTATGGGACTCCGTTCCGGGTTGGCAAGGTGTCCGACTTGACGTGCGCCACATCCGGCGCCCATGATGCGGAGGCTGTATCCAGCGGTGGACCCGTTCGGCCACAAAGGAGTGACTAGCCGGCATGTCCCGTTACCACGTGGCCTCCGACATCGGAGGCACCTTCACCGACACCGTCGTGATCGACTCGGCCGGCGCCGTGGGCCGCTACAAGTCCTCGACCGTCCCCGACAACCCCGCGCAGGGCGTGCTCGACACCCTGGTGCTCGCCGCCGCCGACCGGGGCGTTCCGCTCGAACAGCTGCTCGCCGACGTCGAGGTGTTCGCGCACGGCACCACCGTCGCCACCAACGCCATGCTGGAGGGACGCCACCGCCGGGTCGGGCTGATCCAGACCCGCGGCTTCGGGGACACCCTGACCGTCATGCGCGGCTTCAAGGGCATCGGCCTCGAAGAAGACGAGATCAAGCGCTTCCGGACGCTCGTCAAGCAGCCCCCGGCCGTGCCGCGGCGGCTGATCGCCGAGGTCACCGAGCGCGTCGACTACGCGGGCCGGGTCGTCTGCCCGCTCGACGAAGCCGACGTCCGGCGGGCCGTGCGCGAGCTGACCGACGCCGGTGCCGAAGTGTTCGCCGTGTCGCTGCTGTGGTCCTTCGCCAACGACACCCACGAGAAACGCGTCGGGCAGATCATCGCCGAAGAAGTCCCGGGCGCCTCGGTCACGCTGTCCTCGGAGTTCCTGCCGCGGATCGGCGAGTACGAACGCACCCTCACCACCGCGGTCAACGCCAGCCTGCGCCCGGTGCTCAAGACGTCCCTCGACTCGTTCGAGCACACGCTCGCCGAGGCCGGACTGAAGTCCGGGCCGCTGCTCATGCAGTCCAACGGCGGCCTGGCCACCTTCGCCGAGGTCGAGAAGCGGGCGGCCGCCACGGTGATGTCCGGCCCGGTCGGCGGGGTCGTCGCCTCGCAGTTCCTGGGCGCCCGCAACGGCTACCGCAACATCGTCACCACCGACATGGGCGGCACCAGCTTCGACGTCGGCCTCGTCCTCGACGGACGGCCCGTCATGTCGAACAAGACCCTCATCGGGCGCGACGAGCTGGCGCTGCCCTCGGTCGCCGTGCGCGCCATCGGCGCGGGCGCCGGGTCGATCGCCTCGGTGCGGGGCGGCGTCCTGCAGGTCGGCCCCGAGTCCGCCGGGGCCCGGCCCGGGCCCGCCTGTTACGGGCGGGGTGGCACGCGGCCCACCGTCGCCGACGCCGACCTCGTGCTCGGCTACCTCAACCCGGGCAACTTCCTCGGCGGCCGGCTGACCCTCGACGTCGAGAAGGCCCGGGCAGCCATCGAGGAGCACGTCGCCGCGCCGAGCGGGCTGAGCGTCGAGGAGGCGGCCGAAGGCATCAAGACGATCGTCGACGCGCGGATGGCGGACCTCGTCCGGCAGGTCACCGTCGAGCAGGGGTACGACCCCACCGACTTCGCCGTGTTCGCCTACGGCGGCGCCGGGCCGCTGCACGCGTTCTCCTACGGCGCCGAGCTGGGCTGCCCGCAGATCGTCGTCCCGATCACCGCGTCGGTGCACTCGGCGTTCGGCATCGGCTGCTCGGACCTCACCATGGTCGAAGAGCTGTCCAAGCCGATGCAGACCCCGCCGGGCACCACCGACCACGCCGCGGCCCTGGCGCCGGACGAGCTCAACGCGACCTTCGACGAGCTGGCCGCTCGCGCCCGCCGCGACCTCGTCGCCGCCGGAGCCGCCGAGAGCAGCATCTCCTACGGCAAGTTCGTGGAGATCCGGTTCCGGGCCCAGATCCACGTCCTCACCGTGCCGATCGACGCCGGCGAGATCACCGCGGCCGACGTCGACGCGATGGTCGAGCGGTTCGTCGAGCTCTACGAAGGCCGGTTCGGCAAGGGGGCCGCGTTCCTCGAGGGCGGCGTCGAAATCACCACCTTCCGGGTCGTCGCCACCAGCCCGGTGCCGCGCGCGGAGTTCGACACCGGCGCCCTCGCCACGCAGGATGCGCCCGAGCCGGGCACGCGCCCGGTGTTCTCCGGCGGGCAGTGGCGCGACGCCACCGTGTACCGCACCGAGCACCTGCGCGACGGCCTGCGCATCGAAGGCCTCGCCATCGTCGAGCTGCGGGACACCACCGTGGTGATCGGCCCCGGCCAGGACGCCGAGGTCGACCGTTTCGGCGACATCGTCATCCAGCACCGCTGACCGGAAGGACACAGCATGACCACCGTCGATCCGGTCACCTACGAGGTCATCCGGCACAAGCTCTGGTCCATCAACTCCGAAGGCGGCACGACCGTCGAGCACGTCTCGGGCTCCCCGGTCGTGCACGCGACCGACTACAACTTCGGCATCTACACCGCTTCCGGCGAGATGGCGATCATCGGCACCTACCTGCTCACGCCGATCTACACCGGCGCGATGGCGATCGAGGTCTTCCTCGACCGCTACACCGACATCGAGCCCGGGGACGTCTTCATCGTCAACGACCCCTACCTGGCCGCGATGCACCAGAACGACGTCCAGTTCTGCAAGCCGGTGTTCCGCGACGGCGAGATCGTCGCCTGGCTCGGCTGCATGGCCCACCAGGTCGACCTCGGCGGCATGGACCCGGGCAGCTGGTGCACCACCGCCACCGACGTCTTCCAGGAGGGCATCCGGATCCCGCCCGGCCGGATCGTCCGCAAGGACGTGCTCAACCAGGAGCTGTGGGACACCATCGTGCTCAACTCGCGGATGCACGACACCGTCGCCAACGACTTCCGCGCGTTCCTGGCCGGCCTGCGGGTGGCCGAGCAGCGGTTCCACGAGCTGTGCGACCGCTACGGCGCCGCAGCCGTCCAGGCGACGATGGCGAAGACGCTGGACAACTCCGAAGCCGACCTGCGGGCGATGCTGCGGGAGCTGCCCGACGGCGTCTACGAGCACACGTCCTATTTGGACCGGCCCGACGGCGGCGACGGCATCGAGCTGCTGCAGGTGCCGTGCCGGCTGGAGAAGACCGGCGACCGGATCGTCTTCGACTTCTCCGGCGCCAGCCCGCAGTCCCCGGCCTACGGCATGACCACCCGCGGCGGCCTCCTCGGCGCGGTGGCGACGCTCATGCTCTGCACGTTCGGCTCGGACATCCCGTGGAACCACGGCCTCATGCGCCCGGTCGAGGTGACGGCGCCGGACGGGCTGTGCGTGACGGCGGTCGAGCCGATGCCGGTCTCCGGCGGCGCGGCCGGCGCGAACTGGACGGCGACCTGCTCGGCGGGCGGGGCGATCGCGAAGATGCTGTCGTTCTCCGAGAAGTACGAAAGCCACGCCTTCGGGCCCTCCGACGGGTCCTGGCAGCTCAACCAGTTCGGCGGCGTCGACCAGCACGGCGAGCCGTTCGCGTCGATGTACATGGACTCGCTGCTGTGGGGCGGTCCGGCGTTCTCCTTCCGCGACGGCGTCGACGCCGGGGGAGCGATGGTCATCCTCTCCGGCGGCGCCACCGACGTCGAACAACAGGAGATGCGCCACCCGCTCCTGTACTTGTGGCGCCGCACGGTCGCCGACTCCGGCGGGGCAGGCACCTACCGCGGCGGCAACGGCATCCAGTTCGCGCTGACCCCGATCGACACGGCCGAGGTCACCGGCGTCCTCGGCACGCACGGCGTGACGCTGCCCAACCGCACCGGCATCTTCGGCGGCCTCCCCGGCTCGTGCGCCCGCTTCGAGCGCGTCACCGGTGCCGGCCCGCTGGCCCACCTCGGCGCCGGCCACCCCGTCAGCGCGTTGTCCGAACTGGACGGTGACCACCAGGTGCTGCCGGGCGTCGCCCCGGCCGCGCGCATCGCCCACGGCGACGTCTTCGAGTGCACGGTCCAGAACGGCGGCGGCTACGGCGACCCGCTGCTGCGCGACCCGGCGAAGGTCGCCGCCGACGTCGAGTCGGGCGCGGTCAGCCACGACGCGGCCGGCCGGCTCTACGGCGTCGTGGTCGGTGACGAGGAGGGCACGAAGCACCTGAGGGAGCGGATCCGTTCGCGGCGGCGGAGCCGGATGGTCGCGCCGGCCTCGCAGGCCACGACCACGGCCGGCGCACCGACGGGGATCTGGGGCGCCTCGCTCACGATCCACGGTGGAGTCGCGTCCTGCCGCCACTGCGGGCACGTCCTCGGCGACCTGGCCGGCGGCTGGGAGGCCATCGCCGGGCGCGTCCCGCTCGGTGCGGACGACCTGGGGTCGCGGGTGGACGTCCACGGCGACCTGGCGGCGGTCGCGTACGTCTGCCCGGAGTGCGTCACGGCGCTGTGGGTCGACGTCGAGCCGGCGGCCGGCAAGACGTGGCGGGACTTCGCGCTGCGGGCGTGACCCCGGCGCCGCCTTCCGGTCAGTCCGGGAGGCGGCCGCCGCACTCCAGGACGAGGTCGGCCATGATCGCCCGGTCGGCCTCGTCCACGTGGTCGGCGTAGTAGGCGTACAACGTCTCCCGCGCCAGCCGGGACGCCAGCAGCCCGTCGCGGTCGGAGATCGCCGTGAAGACCGCGCGGTGGTGGCGGACCGACTGCAGCATCAAGGCCGTCTGGTCGTCGGCGTCGTGGATCTTCTGCTGGATCAGCTTGACGATCGCTTCGCGCGTGACGTCGCCGTAGATCTGGACCAGCTGGTTGCCCGCCGCTTCGGCGATGATCTCGTGGAACTCCATGTCCGCCCGGCCGAACTCGGCGTACCCGCGGGACATCGACTGCCGCATCCGGGCCATGTTGCGCTCGAGCCGGACCAGCTGGGCGTCCGTGCGGCGGCGGGCGGCCAGCAGGTTGGCGGCCGCGTCGGTGATCATCCGGAACTGCACCAGCTCGGCGAGGCCGAACGCCTTCGCCGAGGTCAGCATCGCGACCGACCGCCGGACCGGGCCGACGGACACCGGCAGCACCAGCGGCCCGCGCGGGTCACGCGGCTGCGAGCGGACCAGGCCCATGCTTTCCAGCACCCGCAGGGCTTCCCGGACCGACGCCCGGCCGATCGAGAACTTCTCGACGAGCTCGCGTTCGCTCGGCAGCCGGTCGCCGGGCTTGAGCTGCCCGGCGGCGATCGAGTTCTGGACGTGGTCGACCACCCGCTGGAAGACCCGGCCGTCCGTGGCCGGCCCGGCCGTCGCCCGGTTGTCCTCAGGAGGCATCCGCGGCCCCCGCCCGGAGCTGGGTCATCGTGGCCTCGATGTGGGCACGCGCCAGCCGTTCGGCGGCCGGACCGTCGCCGGCTTCGATGGCGTCGGCGATGGCGATGTGCTCCTCGATCGCTCGCGAGGCGTGCTCGGGGCGGACCAGGGCGACCGGCGCGAACACCTGCGCCGTCATCCGCAGGATCGGCGCCTGGCCGAGCACGTAGGCGTTGCCCGACAGGTGCATGACCTGCTCGTGGAAGTCCACATTGGACTGCGTGTAGTCCTGGGGTCGCCACGGTTCGACGGCCGCCTGCTGCAGCCGGATCGCCTGTCGCAGGTGCCGGCCCTGCTGGGGGTCGCCGCGTTCGGCGGCCAGCCGGGCGGCCAGCCCGTCGACCACCGCCCGCAGCTCGTAGGCGGCCAGCAGGGTGGCCAGATCGCCGGTGACGACCTGGGCCCCCTGGCTGGCCTTGACCTGGACGAGCCCCTCCTGCTCCAGCAGGCGGAACGCCTCGCGCAGCGGGGTCCGGCTGACCCCGAGCTCGGCCGACAGCTGCTCCTGCCGCAGCCACGAGCCGGTGGGGTAGCGGTGGGTGTAGATGCGCTCGCGGATCACCGAGGCGATCTCGTCGACGAGCGGAACCCGCGCGGACGAGCCTCTCCGGCCGGTGGTGCTGGGCATGCCGACAAGTCCTCCCCGCTGCGCGTCACTCCTTTGGATACTGTAGCGCGCAACGCTCACCACCGGCAGCAATGACTCGTTCAGGCCTTCCTGGTCGGGCCAGCTGTCAGCCCGTGAACGACTCCTCCGCGGCCAGGACCAGCGCCGTGACCGTGGCGTTGACCGGGGCCGGTGCCCCCACCTTGGCGGCCTCCCGGGGGATCGACCCGTTGATCACCTCGATCTCCGAACGCCGTCCGGCGAGGTGGTCCAGCAGCAGCGACGGCCGGGCGCCCGCGATGGCGCTGCCGATCCGGCGGACGTGCTCGACCGGGTCCCCGACCCGCAGGTCGATCCCGCGGGCGGCGGCGACGGCAGCGGCCTCGGCCGCGCAGCCGCTCGCGACCGGCCACAGGTGCGCGTCGGTGAGCACCTCGCCGATCGTGCGCCCGCTGAGCGCGCACGTCGCCGAGAACGCCACGTTGACCAGCAGCTTCTCCCACACCATCCGGTCGAGGTCGGTGAACAGCGCAACGGTGAACCCCGCCGACCGCCACACCTCCGCCGAAGCGTCCAGCCGCTCGGCGGGCAGCCCCGCGTATGCGCCGAACCGCACCATCTCCATGCCCTGGTGGTGGACGTGCCCGGGCGCGGCGAGTGCCGCACCGAAGCCACCGACCACGCCCACCGCGAGCCGGTCGGCGCCGACGACCGGCGCCACTCGCTCGGCCGAGCCGAGGCCGTTCTGGATGGTCTGCACCACCGTCTCCGGGCCCAGCAGCGGCAGCGTGGCCTTCGCCGCCGCTTCGACGTCGTAGGCCTTGGTGGCGATGACGACGAGGTCGCAGACGCCGATCCCGTCGGTGCCCGTCGAGGCGTGCACCGCGACCGTCCGGTCGCCGCTGAAGCCGCTCACCCGCAGGCCCGCCCGCCGCATGGCCTCGACGTGGTCGGACCACAGCGTCACGGCGTGGACCTCGTGACCGGCGTCGGCCATCAGCCCGGCGTAGACCGACCCCAGCGCGCCGGCGCCGACGATCGCCACTTTCTTCATGCCAGCTCCAGCAGTGCGGCGGTGGCGGTGACGGTGGCCGCGTGCCGGAGGTGGGCGGCGTCGACGAGCATCCCGTCCACCGAAGTGGCGCCCCGTCCGGCGGCTTCGGCCTCGCGGTAGGCGGCGACGACCTTCCGCGCGTGTTCGATTTCCGCGCCGGTCGGCGCGAAGGCCTCGTTCGCGATCTCGACCTGCGACGGGTGGATGGCCCACTTGCCGACGTAGCCCATCGCGCCGGCCCGCTCGGCCGCCGTCCGGTAGGCCGCCGGGTCGCGGAAGTTCGGGAAGGGCGCGTCGATCGCGGCGATCCCCGCCGAGCGCGCCGCGACGACGACGCGCGAGCGGGCATAGTGCCAGATGTCGCCCGGGTAGTCGACGACCGGGTCGAAGTTGGTGTCGACGCGCGCGCCCTGCGACGCCGAGAAGTCGCCGGCACCGAAGATGACGGCCTCCAGGCGGTCGCTGGCGCGCACGATCTCGCCGACGTTCTCGAGCCCTTCGGTTTCCTCGATCAGGACTTCGAGGGCGATGCGCCCGGTCAGGCCGAGGGTTTCTTCGAGCTGGGTCAGCAGCACGTCCACCCACCAGACGTCCCGGGCGCGCCGGACCTTCGGCACGATGATGACGTCGAGGCACTCGCGCGCCCCGGTGACCACCTCGATCACGTCGCCGTGGGCCCACCGCGTGTCGACCGCGTTCATCCGGATCGCCCGCAGCGTGCGGCCCCAGTCCAGTTCGCGCAGCGCGGCCGCAGCTTTCCCGCGGGCCGCCTCGCGCTCGGCGGGGGCACAGGCGTCTTCCAGGTCGAGGAAGACGAGGTCGGCGCCGGACGCCGCCGCCTTCTCGAACATCCACTCGTTGCTGGCCGGGGTGGCCAGTTCGCTCCGGCGCGGCCGGCTCGGTGCGGGCACGGTCAGATCACTCCCTGCGCGGAAAGGTCGGTCATGGTGGTGTCGTCGAGCCCGAGCAGCTCCCGGTAGACGACGTCGTTGTGCGCGCCGACCGCCGGGCCGAGGTGCTCGACGCGGCCCGGGGTGGCCGACAGGCGGGGGACCGGTCCCTGGACCCGCATGGCGCCGAGGTCGTCGTCGGGGACGCTGACGTAGGTCTGCCGGGCCTGCAGCTGGGGATCGGCGAGCAGCTGCGCGGAGTCGTACACGGGCGCGGCGGCGACTTCGGCTGCCTCGAACACGGCCATGGCTTCGTCGAGGGTGTGCTCGGCGATCCAGTCGGCCATCACCTTGTCGACGAGGCCGGCGTTGCGCAGCCGCTCCTGCGGTTCGGCGAACCGCGGGTCGCTGGTGAGATCGGCGCGGCCGACGGCCCGCAGCGCCCGCATCGCGATCGACGGCGCACTGCCGGACATGGCCAGCCACCGGCCGTCCGAGGTCCGGTAGGTGTTGCGCGGCGCGGAGATGTCCCACCGGTTGCCGGTGCGCACCGGGATGGTGCCGAGCTGGTCGTAGGTGATGACGGACTGTTCGAGCAGCCGCGCGAGCGGTTCGATGAGGTTGCAGTCGATGAGCTGGCCGCCCGCCCCGTGCACGTCCCGGTGGTACAGCGCCATCATGACGGCGTAGGTGCAGTTGAGGGCGGCGACGCCGTCGGCGAGCATGAACGACGGCAGCGTCGGCGGGCCGTCCGGGCTGCCGGTCAGGTGCGCGAACCCGCTCATCGCCTCGCCGAGCGTACCGAAACCAGGCCGGTCACTCTTCGGCCCGTCGGCCCCGAACCCGGTGACGTGCACCATGACCAGCCCGGGATTCGCGGCCGCGAGGGACGCGTAGTCCAGGCCCCACTTCCGCATGGTCGACGGCCGCAGGTTCATGATCAGCACGTCGGCGGTCCCGGCGAGCTGCCGCAGCAGGTCCCGGCCCGCTTCCAGGCGAAGGTTCAGCGTCGCGGACTTCTTGTTGCGGCTCAGGCTCTTCCACATCAGGCCGACGCCGTCGCGCTGCGCGCCCCACTGCCGCATCGGGTCGCCGCCGCCCGGCTGTTCGATCTTGACGACCTCGGCCCCGAACTCGCCGAGCCAGGTCGCGACCAGCGGGCCCGCCGCGAGTGTCGCCGCGTCGACGACCCGGACTCCCTTGAGTGCCGCGCCGTCCGCGCCACTGAGTGACATCGCTGCCTCGCTCCCTTGCTCCACAGATTGGATACAATGGGATAGTGCAGGTCGGACCGGTTCAAGTCAAGAGAAAGTGGGCGCACGGCGATCGCCGAGCGTGGGACGGGGGCAACTGGTCTGACCAGAAGTGGATCAGCCGGGATTGCTGTCGGCGTACTTGACGGTGATGTTCTTGAAGCCGAGCGACTGAAGCAGGCCGGTCAGCATCGTCCGGGTGTTCCGTTCCGCGTCGGCCACCAGGGAGCTCTTCGCGGCCGCGGCCTGGATCTGCTTCTGGGCGAGCTCGTAGAGCGCCTGCTGTGAGTTCGGGTTGCCGGTGAGGAACTCGTTGATCCGGGTGAACAGGCCCTGCTGCTGGGCGTACACATGGGACTCGTGGACGTCCAGCGTCGCCGGTGCCAGCTGGGCGTGGCCCAGCGTGATCGTGGCGGACTGGCGATCGTCGGAGACCTGGACCGCATTGCCTTTCAGGTGCGAGAAGTCCACGTAGGCGTTGTCGGTGCCGACGCCGATGAACAGCGTGTCACTGCCCACCAGGAAACTCGGGAGGATGGAACTGGTGGTGATGTCCACGACCACCTGGAACGAACCGCTGGCCGCCTCGTAGCGCGAAAGCTCGACGATCGACTGCAGCAGCACCGGACCGGAGTGCTCCTCGGTCTGCTGGGCGAACGGGTTGCGCATCTGGGGTAACAGGTGCACGGCCGATGCGACGAGCACCGCCGCGATCAGCACCACCACAGCCACAGCCAACGCGACGAGCCGCTTGCCCCAAGCACCCATGCCGGGAGGAATACCCACGCGGCGGCCCGGCCAACCGAGCGGTACGGTCGGGCCCGGGCGAAGGGAGACGTCGTGCGCAAGTCGTGGTGGCTGTGGATCCTGCTGGTCGTCCTCGTCATCCTGGTGCTGGGCCTGATGTTCGGCACCGGCTACCGCCGGGGCACCCAGCTCGGCGTCTCCGAAAACCCGGTGGTGGTCCGGGCCGCCTGAGTCACTTCCGCCGCCGGGCGCCGGCCGCGACGGGCGCGTCCCGATAGCTCAGAATCCCTTCCACGCCGCGGAGGAACGTGGCGCAGATCGGGGCCGGGTCGGTGAGGCAGCCCGCGGCCATGGCGCCGTCGCGCAGCATCACGAAGTGCTGGGCCGCCGGCTCCGGGGCGGTCTCGCCCGTTTCGGCGAGCAGTTCCGTGACGGTCTCCAGGAACCACTGCCGGTGCGCCAGCACGGCTTGGTGGACCGGGTGGGTGGGGTCGGGGTACTCCGCGGCGGCGTTGAGGAAAGCGCAGCCGCGGAAGCCGGGCGCCCGGATGCCGTCGGCGATCGTCGCCGCGACCGCCCGGACGGCGTCGGCGGGTGAGCGGTTCGCCGAGGACGTCCGCGCGGCGGCCACCTCGGCCCGGATCATGCGGTCGGCTTCGGTCAGGTACGCCACCAGCAGGTCGTCCTTGCTGGGGAAGTGGCGGTAGAGGGTGGCCCGGGTGACGCCCGCGTCGGCGATGACCCGGTCGATGCCCACCGAATGCAGGCCTTCGGTGTAGAACAGCCGGCTCGCCGAGGCCAGCAGCCGTGCGCGTGCTTCGGACACTGGACGTCCCACCTCCCGGTTCCGCTGCGCCGAGCCTAGCAGATAGAACGGTCGGTCTTGACGGCGGCGCCTCGTCGCTGTCATAGTCGGCAACAAGACAGATCGTTCTATCTACCGGGAGCGTGCATGACCACGAACACCGCTTCGGCCGTCGGCCCCGCGGAATCCCTGCGCCGGCTCTACTTCGTCCGGTTCGGCTTCGCCCTCGTCTGGGCGGGCCTGCTTTTCACGACCGCGTCGAGCCTCGGCCCGGTCGCCATCGCCTTGCTGGTGTTGTATCCGCTGTTCGACGTGGTCGCCGCGGTGCTGGATGCACGTTCGGCGAAGGCGGACTGTTCGGGGGTCCGGGTGGCGAAGCCCCCGGCCCGGGGCGAAGCCCCGGTTGTCGCAGCGGGCAAGCCGATCACGGCGCTCTACGTGAACGTCGCGATCAGCCTGCTCGCCGCCGCCGGTCTGGGCGTCGCCGCCGCGTCCGGGATCCCGGGCGTCCTGCGGGTGTGGGGCAGCTGGGCGATCGTGGCCGGCCTCGTCCAGCTCTTCGTCGGTGCTGCCCGGCGTGGCCTCGGCGGCCAGTGGCCGATGATCCTCAGCGGCGCGATCTCCGTCGTGGCCGGTACTTCCTTCATTCTGCAGGCCACAATGGACGGTGCGTCGCTGACCGCACTGGCCGGTTACGCCACGCTGGGCGGCATCTTCTTCCTCGTTTCCGCGCTGCGGCTCAGGAGCACGCCGTCCCGTTGAGCGTCGCCTGCTGGAACGGCGGCGTGCCACCGGTGTAGTTCGCGTTGTAGCCGAGCGTGGTCGTCGCGTTCGTGCCGAGGCTGCCGTTCCACGCCGCGTTGCCGACCGTGACGACGTCGCCGCCGTCGTTCCAGGTCCCGTTCCAGCCGTTGGTGACGGTCACGCCGGGCGCGGAGAACTTCAGCGTCCAGCTGCTGAGGGCCGCACCGCGGTTTTCGATGACGATCTCGCCGGTGTACCCGGTCGGCCAGCTGCTGACCACCCGGTGGGTGACCTTGCAGCCGCCGGTCGGCTGCGGGGTCGTGGTGGTCGGTGTCGTGGGTGTCGTGGGTGTCGTGGGTGTTGTCGGGGTTGTCGGGGTGGTGGTCTGGATCGGCCCGGCCGCGATGGCGAGGTCGTAGGCCCGCTGGGGCACGAACTGGCCGGCCGTGGCGATGCAGCCGTCCGCCTCGCCCGGCGGCTTGACCCACAGGAACGCGTCGATCTGGCTGTCACCGGTCTGGTTGGTGCTCGGGGTGCCGATCGCGCGCCCGGCCGGGTCGCACCACTCGCTGCCCAGCGGCCCGTTGCCGTTGCGGCTCGTGTCGACCACGGCCTTCAGGCGCGAGTCGCCGAGCTGGCCGAGGATCGCCTTGGCGTAGGCGACTTCGTCGGCGGTCGAGCGGTAGTTGGACACGTTGGTGGAGATGCCGTCGGCGCTGTTGGAGATGTCCGTGGCCCGCAGCCGGTTCGCGGCTTCGCCGGGGGAAAGCCAGGCGGAGTGCCCGATGTCGAAGTACACCTTCGCCTGCGAGGAACCGGCCTTGAGCTTCTTGCCCGCGTACGCCATCGACGCCGTGGTCTGGCGCTGCTGGTCGCTGTTCTGGCAGTTCGTCATCTGGGGCAGCACGTCGGGTTCGAGCACGATGGCCGCGGGGCGGCCCGCCAGGCCGGCCGCCACCTGGTCGATCCAGGCCCGGTACGCGTCGTGCGACGGCGCACCGCCGCTGCTCGCGCCACCGCAGTCGCGGTTGGGGATGTCGTAGACCACCATGATCGGGATCTTGCCCGCGGCCGCCGCCGCGCTGGTGTAGGCGTCCACCTCGCCGCGCACCGTGGACGTGTTCGTGGTGGTGAACCAGCGGGCCTGCGGAACCGAGGCGATGCGGTCGCGGATCACGGCCGCGCGGGAGTCGCCCGGGTTCGCCGCGACCCACTTCGCCGCGTTGGTGGTCGGATCGGTGTAGTACGCCGAGGCGGCGGCCTGCGCGCCGGCCCACGTCGTCGTGGCGACGACCCCGGTCACGGCCACGGCGGCGAGACCGCCGGCGGCCACTGTCCTGCTTCGCATGCACGTTCTCCTTCGAACGACGGGGAGCGCCGGAAACGATTGCTGGGAGCGCTCCCAGCAATCGGAGACTGTAGCCGGGGAACGCGGCCCGGGAAAGGGTCCGGCGGTGGTGTGCTCGGCCGAAGGCGCGAAAATTACATTTGCGCGATGCCGTGTTGCACGGTGGGTATACCTCGCTGAGCTGCGGCAATGCCGTGCCGGAGAAGGCGGCGATGCGTTGTTTCGTAAAGTGCGCCGGGTGCCGGCGTTCAGCAGTTGTTCAGTGCGGGGAGTGGCTGTTAGCGTTAACGGCCAGCGTGTCCGCCGCCGGTCGATTGTTTCGCCGGCAGGCCCGAGAGTTTCGCTGCCCCTTCGTCGGAAGCGAGGACAAACCATGTTCCGGAGCGCGCGAGCCGTGGCCGCGGCGGTGCTCTTGGCCGCCGGCGTCGTCGCCGCGGCGCCGGCCGCCCAGGCCGCCACCTCGATCACGATCAACGGCGGTTCGGCCGGGCGCACCTTCGACGGCGTCGGCGCGGTCAGCGGCGGCGGCGGCAACAGCCGCCTGCTGATCGACTACCCGGAGCCGCAGCGCGGCCAGATCCTCGACTACCTGTTCAAGCCCGGCTACGGGGCCGCGCTGCAGATCCTCAAGGTGGAGATGGGCGGGGACACCAACTCCACCAGCGGCGCCGAGCCGAGCCATGCCCACTTCCGCGGTGACCTCGACTGCAACCGCGGCTACGAGTGGTGGATCATGGAACAGGCCAAGGCGCGCAACCCCGGCATCAAGCTCGTCGGCCTGCCCTGGGGCGCGCCGGGCTGGATCGGCAACGGCACGTTCTTCTCGAACGACCTCACCGGCTACTACCTGTCGTGGCTGGGGTGCGCCAAGCAGCACGGGCTGACCATCGACTACATCACGACCGTGCAGAACGAGAAGCAGTGGAGCGCGGACTGGACCGTCACGATGCGGAACGCGCTCAACGCCAACGGCTACAGCGCCGTCAAGGTCATCTCCGGCGACTCGTGGCCGGGTGACTGGGGGCCGGCGAGCGCGATCTCGACGAACACGGCCTACCGCAACGCGACCGACGTCCTCAGCGCCCACTACACCTGCGGTTACCTCAGCGCGCAGACGTCCTGCACCGTCCCGGCGAACGTAGTCAACACCGGGAAGACGCTGTGGTCCAGCGAAAACGGGTCCCAGGACTACAACGACGGCGCCAAGCCGCTGGCCCGCGGCATCAACCGCGTCTACCTCGACGGCAAGATGACCGCGTACCTCAACTGGGACCTGATCGCCGCGACCACGCCGAACATCCCGTGGCCGACGGTCGGGCTGATCCTCGCCAACCAGCCGTGGTCGGGCTTCTACTCGGTCGGCAAGGACGCGTGGGCGCTGGCGCACACGACGCAGTTCACCGCGCCCGGCTGGAAGTACCTCGACGCCTCGAGCGGCTACCTCGGCGGCAACCGCGCGAACGGCAGCTACGTTTCGCTGAAGTCGCCGAACAACACCGACTACAGCACGGTCATCGAGACGATGGACGCCACGTCGGCCCAGACGCTGAACCTCAACGTCACCGGCGGGCTGTCGGCCGGGCCGGTGCACGTGTGGGCGACCAACCTCAACTCGAACAACCCGGCGGACCACTTCGTGCGCGGCGCCGACATCACGCCGTCCGGCGGCGCCTACTCCCTGACCGTCCAGCCCGGTCACCTCTACACGATCACGACCACCACGGGGCAGGGCAAGGGCACGGCGGTCTCCCCGCCGCAGGGCTCGCTGAACCTGCCCTACGGCGACGACTTCGACGGGTACGCGACGGGCAAGGAAGCCAAGTACCTGATGGACATGGAGGGCGCGTTCGAGACCGCCGCCTGCGGCGGCGGCCGCGCGGGCACGTGCGTGCGCCAGGCCGCGACGCAGAAGACGATCCCGTGGAAGAAGTTCGTCGATCCGTACGCGCTGCTGGGCAACGTCGCCTGGAGCAACTACACGCTCAACGTGGACGCGCTGCTGGAGAAGTCCGGCGGCTACGTCGAGCTGATCGGCCACGCCGGTGCGCAGGACACCGGCAACCAGGGCGCCATGAACGCCTACTACCTGCGGGTGAGCGACACCGGCGCCTGGTCGATCCGCCGCAACAACACGAGCCAGCAGATCACGACGCTGCGCAGCGGGACGACGTCCGCACTCGGCACGGGGACGTGGCACAAGCTGTCACTGGGCTTCTCCGGCAGCACGATCACCGCGTCGGTCGACGGCACGGTGCTCGGCACGGTCACCGACGGCACGTTCCCGGCCGGCCAGGTCGGGATCGGCACGAGCGTCGGCGAGACCGCGCAGTTCGACAACCTCGCCGTCGCCGGTTCGGGCGGCGGGACGACGTCGGTGCTGCGCAACACCGCTGCCGGGCGCTGCCTCGACGTCCCGAACGTGTCGCAGGCCAACGGCACGCAGGTGACGCTGTGGGACTGCAACGGCGGCCTCAACCAGCAGTGGACCCTGACCACCGGCAAGCAGCTGCTGGTGTACGGCAACAAGTGCCTGGACGCCGAAGGCGGGGGCACGGCCGCAGGCACCCGGGCGATCATCTGGGACTGCTCGACCGGCGCCAACCAGCAGTGGAACGCGGCCGCCGACGGCACGATCACCGGAGTCCAGTCGGGACTGTGCCTCACCCCGGGCGGGACCGGCAACAGCGCCCCGGTGACCCTGCAGGCCTGCTCGGGTGCCAATGGCCAGAAGTGGACCCGGGGCTAGCGGGAGTTCGCGATGAAGAAGCGCTGGACGAAGGCGCGGCCGGCCGTGGTGCTCGCCGCGGGCGCGGTGGCGGGCACGGGCCCGATCGCGGGCACGAAGGTGGTGACCTGGCCGGGCAACGGGCAGAGCAACCAGCAGTGGACGTTCGGCCGACGCCGTCCTGACCGAATCGAGGAACCTCCGATGATCACCGGTGCACACCCGCGGCGTCTCCGGACAGCCGCCACCCTCCTCGCGGTGGCCGGCCTGACGACGACCGCGCTGGTGCTTTCGCCCGGCGTCGCCGGGGCGGCGAGCACACTCGGGGCCGCGGCCGCCCAGACCGGCCGGTACTACGGCGCCGCCATCTCGACCGCCCACCTGGGCGAGGCGGCGTACGTGAACACGTGGACCGCGGAGTTCAACGGCGTCACGCCGGAGAACGAGATGAAGTGGGACACGGTCGAGCCCAACCGCAACCAGTTCAACTTCGCGCCCGCGGACCGGATCGTCAGCCAGGCGGCGAGCCGGGGCATGAAGGTCCGCGGGCACACGCTGGTGTGGTACCAGCAGCTCGCGCCGTGGGTCGGCGGACTGGACGCGAACAACCTGCGTTCGGCGATGCTGAACCACATCGCCCAGGTGGCCGGGCACTGGAAGGGCCAGGTGATCGCCTGGGACGTGGTCAACGAGGCGTTCGAGGAGAACGGCACCCGCCGGCAGGCGACCTTCCAGCAGAAGCTCGGTGACGGCTACATCGAGGACGCGTTCCGCGCGGCCCGCACGGCGGATCCGGGCGCGAAGCTCTGCTACAACGACTACAACACCGACGGCATCAACGCGAAGAGCACCGGGATCTACAACATGGTCCGGGACTTCAAGAGCCGCGGCGTGCCCATCGACTGCGTCGGCTTCCAAAGCCACCTCTCCGCGAACTCGAACCTGAGCAGCTACCAGGCGAACCTCCAGCGCTTCGCCGACCTCGGGGTCGACGTCCAGATCACCGAGCTGGACGTCGGCGGCTCGGGGACCGGCCAGGCGAACGTGTTCCGGCAGGTGACCCAGGCATGCCGGGCGGTGACCCGGTGCACCGGGATCACGGTCTGGGGCGTCACGGACAAGTACTCGTGGCGCTCCGGCGACACCCCGCTGCTGTTCGACGGCAACTACGGCAAGAAGCAGGCCTACACCGCGGTCCTCGACGCGCTCGGCGGCGACGACCCGGATCCCGGCGGGGGTACCGGCCCGGTGCGGGCCGTGGCGTCGAACCGCTGCCTGGACGTGCCCGCCTCGTCGACCACCGCGGGTACCCAGGTCACCATCTGGGACTGCCACAGCGGGGCGAACCAGCAGTGGACCCGCGGCAGCGCGGGCGAGCTGAGCGTCTACTCCGGCGGGACGAAGCGCTGCTTGGACACCGCGGGCGGCGGCACCGGCGCCGGCACGGCGGCCGTCATCGCGAACTGCAGCGGCGGGAACGGCCAGAAGTGGACCTTCACCGGGACCGGGACGGTCACGAACGGCCAGTCGGGCCTGTGCCTGGACGTGAGCGGCGCGGCGACGGCCAACGGCACCAAGGTGATCGTCTGGACCTGCAACGGCGGAGCCAACCAGCGGTGGGCGGTGAGCTGACCGCGTGCCGGCCGGCGTCGTAAGCCGGCCGGCCGGGTGGCCAACTGCGGAAGGAGACGCCCGCCGCTTGAGGAGTGGCCGCCGGACGGACCCCCTTCGCGTCACGCCGTCCGGCGCCTGAACAGGCGGCCCGTCGCCGCGATCGACAGGGCGAGGATCCCGGCGCACCACGCGAGGGCGAGCCAGGCGCTGTTCCCGGCCGGGGTGCCGAGGAGGAACCCGCGCAGGGCCTCGATCAACGGCGTGAACGGCTGGTTGTCCGCGAACCCGTGGATCCACGACGGCATCGTGTCCACCGGCACGAACGCGCTGCTCGGGTACGGCAGGAACATCACGAAGAACGTGAACCCGCTCGCCGCCTCGGGGGTTTTCGCCAGCAGGCCGACCGCCGCGGACGCCCAGGACAGCGCCAGGATCGCGACCAGCAGCAGCCCGGCGGCCGCCAGCCAGTCCACAACGGACGCCGAGGGGCGGAAGCCGATCAGGAGCGCGACGCCGAGCACCAGCACGGTCGACACGAGGTTGCGGGCGGTGCTCGCGGCGACGTGCCCGCCGAGCACGGAGGTGCCCCGTACGTCCATCGACCGGAACCGGTCCATGATCCCGCCGGTCATGTCGTTCGTGACGGCCACCGCGGTGAGCGAAGCGCCGAACGACGCACACAGCATGATCACCCCCGGCACCACGTACGTCACGTACGCGGTGCCGGTCCGGATCGCGCCGCCGAACAGGTAGACGAACAGCAGCATCAGCATGATCGGCAGGGCGAGCGAGGTGATCAGCGCGTCGCTGTTGCGGATCGTCAGCGTGGTCGCGCGGCGGACCAGCACGCCGAGGTCTCCCAGCGGCGAGGCGGGACGGGTGGCGGAGAGCGTGTCAGACACCGGCTCGCTCCTTGTCGTGGGTGGTGGTCGCGTGCCCGGTCAGGGCCAGGAACACGTCGTCGAGGGTCGCGGAGTGCACGGCGAACCGGTGCACCGCGGTCCGGGCCGGATCGAGCTCGTCGAGCAGGGCGCGGACGTGCCCCGCAGTGCCGTCGGTCGCGACCGACAGGGCGAGCCGCTCGCGGTCGGGCAGCAGTGCCCGGTCGCGCAGCTCGGCGGCGAGCGCGTCGAACGCGGCCCGGTCGGTGAGCGTCAGGTCGAGCCGGTGGCCCGACACCCGCTGCTTGAGCTGCGCTGCGGTGCCCTCCGCGACGATCCGGCCGCCGTCGACGACGGCGATCCGGTCGGCCAGCCGGTCGGCCTCTTCGAGGTACTGCGTCGTGAGGAAGATCGTGACGCCGGAGTTCGCCAGTTCGGTGAGCACGGTCCACATCGCCGCCCGGCTGCGCGGGTCGAGGCCCGTGGTGGGCTCGTCGAGGAACATCACCGCGGGCGCCGCGATCAGGCTCGCGGCCAGGTCGAGGCGCCGGCGCATGCCGCCTGAGTAGGTCCCGGTGCGCCGGGAACCCGCCTCGGTGAGGTCGAACTGCTCCAGCAGCTCGGTGGCACGGCGGACGGCGGCACGCCGGGACAGCCGGCAGAGCCTGCCGAGCATCACCAGGTTCTCCGCACCGGTCTGCGCCTCGTCGAGCGCGGTGTCCTGGCCGGTGAGGCTGATGCTGCGGCGCACTGACCCGCGCTCCCGCACCACGTCGTAGCCGGCGACCCGCGCCGAACCGGCGTCGAGGCTGGTCAGCGTGGTCAGGATGCGTACGGTGGTGGTCTTGCCCGCGCCGTTCGGGCCGAGCAGCGAGAACACACTGCCCGCCGGTACGTGCAGGTCGATCCCGGCGAGAACCGGCACCTCACCGTAGGACTTCGTGAGGCCGGTAGCCTCGATCGCTGGTTGGCTCGACATGCTTCCCCCTGGGGTCCGCGGGCTTACTGCGTACGACATAAACTCTATTGCGTAGGGCGTAAACAGTAAATCAGGGTTTTCCCTGAGACGAGGTCAGGGTGATGAGCGGCGACGACGCGGAGACCGGGCTCCCGGCCAGTTTCGAGCTGGCCTGGGGCGTGCGCGACCGACCGGCCAAGGGGCCCAAGCGCGGACTGTCGCTCGAGCAGATCGTCGAGGCGGCGATCGACGTCGCCGACGCCGAGGGCATCGGCGGAGTCTCCATGGGCCGCGTCGCGAAGGAGCTCGGCGCCTCGGCCATGTCGCTCTACCGCTACCTCGGCTCGAAGGACGAGCTGCTCGCGCTGATGATCGACGGCGCGTTCAACCGCTTCGACGCCACCGAGCCCACCGGCGGCACCTGGCGCGCGCGGCTCGAGCGCTGGGCCGAGATCGAGCTCGCCGCCTACCGCCGGTTCCCGTGGGTGCTGCACATCCCGATCACCGGTGCGCCGATCATGCCGAATCAGCTCCGGTTCATGGAATGGGGTCTGCGGACGCTCGGCGGCACCGGCCTGACGGAGGCGGACAAGCTCTCGTCGGTGCTGCTCGTCACCAGCTTCACCCGCAGCTTCGCCTTGCTCAGCAGCGACATCGCGGCCGCGTTCGAGTCGGCGGACCCGACGACGGTGCGCCTCATGCCGCGGTACGGCGAGCTGATCAGGAAGCTGACCACCCGAGCGGAGTTCCCCGCCTTGCACGCGGTGGTCGACGCGGGCACGTTCGACGACGGCGGCGAGTTCGACGGCCTCGACCACGACTTCCGGTTCGGGCTCCAGCGCATCCTCGACGGCATCGAGAAACTGATCGACCGCCCCGCCTGAGGGTGGCTATCGTGCCCGCCGTGGAGAACGGAGCACTGGCGGGCCGGGTCGCGGTCGTCACCGGGGCCGGGCGGCGGGCCGGGATCGGGTTCGCCATCGCGGAAGAGCTGCTGACCGCCGGCGCCTCGGTGCTCGTGCATTCGTGGGCCCCGCACGACGCCGAACAGCCGTGGGGTGCCGACCCCGCCGGGGATGCCGGGGTGGTGGCGGCGCTGGGTGGCGAGGGCCGCCGCCTGCGGCACGTCTCGGCCGACTTCGCCGACCCGCAGGCGCCCGGGCAGGTGGTCGCCGCCGCGGTGGCGGCGTTCGGGGCGGTCGACGTCGTCGTCGCCAACCACGCCCGGAGCTCGGGCCAGAGCCTCGCCGACGTGACCGCCGCCGAGCTCGACCTGTCCTGGGCGGTGAACGCCCGGGCGAGCGTGCTGCTGGCGCAGGCCTTCGCCGCCGCGCACGACGACTCCCGGCCCGGCGGGCGGGTCATCCTGTTCACGTCCGGGCAGCACCTGGCTCCGATGAGCCGGGAACTGCCCTACGCGATCAGCAAGGGCGCCCTCCACCAGATGACGCTCACCCTGTCCGACACGCTGATCGACCGCGGGATCACGGTCAACACGATCAACCCCGGCCCGGTCGACACCGGGTGGGCCGAGCCGGACCTCGCCGCCCGCGTCGGGCGCGCCCTGCCCGCCGGCCGGTGGTGCCGCCCGGCCGAGGTCGCCCGGCTGGTCCGGTGGCTGGCCTCCGACGACAGCCGGTGGATCACCGGGCAGGTCGTCGACGCCGAGGGCGGGTTCCGCCGCTGGGTGATGTGACCCGCGGGCGTCAGCGCTTGGCCCGGTCCCAGATCACCACCGGGGGCTCGTTCGGGAAGTCCGTGTCGTGCGCCCAGACCTTGTCCACCTTGGGGTTGTGCCGCAGGATCGGGAACTCGTCCATGTCGAACACGTTGTTGGGACGGCGCGAAGCCAGCTCGTCGCCCTGGCCGGGCCAGCCGCTCGACTTGCCCGGCGTGTTCGGCAACGCGATGTGGACGTCGCCTTCCGCGTTGTGCGCCAGTGCCTTCGACGCGTCCTTCCAGACCTTCTCGCCGTTGGGGTGCTTGTCGGCGAAGCCGGGCATCTCGACGCCGTTGTCCTTCAGGAGCCCTTCGAGGGTGTTGCCGCCGTTCTTCTTCGCCATGTCGATCGCCGGGTTCTCGATCGAGCCGTGGTACTTCGACTCGGACAGCGGCTTGCCGGTCGCGGGGTCGACGACCTCGTCCTTGATGTGGCCGCCCGACCAGAACCAGGACTTGTCCTTGCCCGGCGCCATCATGTCGTTCCACTTCGCCGAGAACTTGGCGTACTGCTCGTCGGTCATGGTGTGCGGGCGAATCTTGCCGTCCGGGTCGCGGAACTCGTCGAGGCCGTCCGGCTTCTTGGCCCCCGGCGGGAGCTTGCCCGCGTCGCCGCCGCCCGCCGGGTTGTCCGGGGCCTTCGGGCCGCCCGTCTTGCCGCACGGGCTCTGTGTCAGGCCCAGCGGGTCGCTCTGCAGGTGCGGCTGCCCGACGTAGCCCGCCGGGTCGGGCGCCGCGGCCAGGCCGAGCGGGTCCTGGCTCAGGTAGCGGCCCGTCCGCGGGTCGTAGTAGCGGTAGACGTTGTAGTGCAGGCCGGTTTCGGCGTCGCGGTACTGGCCGGGGAAGGCCAGCGGCATCGGCGCCGTCCCGGACGTCGAGGGCAGCAGTTCGCCCCAGAAGCTCGTGCGCGCCTGCCACGCGACGCTGCCGTCCGGGCCCAGCAGCTCGGTCGGCGTGCCCGCCGGAGACGTCACCACCGTGTGGCACCGCACCTCGGTACCCCGCTGCTCGACCTGGACCACCGGCCGGCCGTCGTCGGGGTGGCGCTCCCAGGTGAGCACGCGCGAGGACCCGTCGTCGGTCACCTCGATCTCCTCGACGAGCTCGCCGCCGCTCCAGACGAACCACGTCTCGGCGGTCCTCCGCGGCGCGCCGTCGTCGCCGAGCTCCCAGCGCCGCTTGGCGAACCGGCGCCCGAGCGGGTCATAGCGGTAGGTCCAGAACGACTCGTCCGGGCCGATCGCGGCGACCAGCCGGTCGAGCTCGTCCCAGACGAAGCGCCACCCGGCGGTCCCGGTCACCCGGCCCTGCGGGTCGTGGTCGTCCCGCGTCCCGGACGGCGGCGCGAGCCGGCCCGCCGCGTCGTAGGCGAAGCGTTCGACGCCGTCGGGGGTGACGACCTCCGCGACGCGGCCCGCCGGGTCGAACCCGAACCGGACCGGCCGGGCGTCCTCGATCGCGGCGAGCCTGCCGTCCGGCGTGTAGGTGTAGGCGCGCCGGCCCACGCCGGCGATCGTCTGTTCCCCGAGCCGGTCGGCGGCGTCGAAGACCTGGCGCAGGACGACGGCGCCGTCGACCGAACGAGCGGTCTCGCGGCCGGCTTCGTCGTACTCGAACGCGATCTCGTGCCCGGCGACGCGCAGCGACACCGGCCGGTCGCCGTCGTAGCGCCACTCACTGTCCACACCGGACAGCGTGGTCCGGTGGACGCCGTCGGCGGCGTAGGTCCAGCGCACGCCGACGCCGTTGACAGTTTCTTCCCGCACGCGCCCGCGTTCGTCGCGCACGATCTGCAGCACCGACTCGTTGTTGATCGCGTACTCGAGCTGCCCCAGCGCGTCGTAGGCGTACCCGGTGACCCCGGTCGCGGTCCGGCGTTCGACGACGTTGCCGAGCGTGTCGTAGGCGTACTCGGTGACTTCGCCGAGACCGTTCGTCATCCGCCGCAGCTGCCCGGCCTCGTCGTAGGCGTAGGTCAGCCGGCGCCCGTCGAAGTCGGTCTCCGCGGCGAGCCGCCCGGCCGGGTCGTAGGTGTAGCGCCAGGTCCGGCCCCGCGGGTCGGTCACCGAAGCCAGGCGCAGTTCGGCATCGTAGCTGTACGCCGTGCGCGCGCCCGCCGCGTCGAACTCCTCGATCGGCAGGCCGAACGGCCCGTACGTGCGCCGGGTCGTCCGCCCGGCCGCGTCGCGGTGCTCGACGACGCGGCCTTCGCCGTCGTGGCGCCAGCTTTCCCGAGCCCCGTCCGGGCCGATCCGCCAGGAGCGCCGCCCTTCGGCCGTCCAGCCCAGCCGGGCCGCGCCGCCGGACGCGGTGTGCACCAGCCGCGGCCGGCCGAACGGGTCGCGGTCGCCGGGCCGCGCCGCCGCGGTGATCACCGGTTCGTCGCCGAGCGGGTCCACCCCGTCGACGCGCAGCCGGGTCGAGACGCCCGGGAGCGCGGCGTGGGGATCGGCCGCCGGGGCCACCGCCCGTGCGTCGCCGGCCCGCAGCTCCACCTCGCCGGTCCCGGACGGCGTCAGCCGCACCACGGAACCGTCCGGCCGCGTCACCGTCGTCAGCACGCCGTTTTCGTAGCCGTAGAAGGTGATCCGGCCCAGTTCGTCGGCCTGGGACAGCAGGTCGTCGTAGCGGGTCCAGGAGTACCGGCGCGTGTGCCCGAGCGGGTCGGTCCGCTCGACGAGCTGGCCTGCCTCGTTCATCCGGTACGTCCAGGTGTGGCCCATCGCGTCGGTGTACCGGGTGATCCGGGCCTCGGTGTCGTAGGCGAACGCGCCGTTGAGGTAGCGCTCGGCGCCGACGCTGCGGACACAGCGGCCCGCGGCGTCGTAGACGTAGCGGTACCAGGTGCCGGTGCGGTCCTGCCAGCCGACGATCCGGTCGTCGACGTCGTAGTCGAGGTTCACCGGGCGGCCGGTGAACCCGGCGATCTGGGTCAGCTGGCCGAGCCGGTTGTAGCCGTACCGGACGACCGGCGCGCCGCCGGGCACGCCGAGCGCGGCGATCCGGCCGGCCACGGTCTCGACGCCGATCTCGGTGCCGTCGTCCCGGCGCAGCAGCCGCGGCGCGCCAGTTTCGTCGTGTTCGATCGTGGTGCGGGAGCCGCCCTGCTCGATCACCGTCAGCGGCAGCACGCGGCCGGGGGAGTCGGCGAACACCAGGTGGTGGGCGCCGGTCGAGAGCCGGTACCCCGCGGCCGTGCGGCGCAGCGGGTGGCGCGGGCCCTCGATCGGCAGCACGGGCCGGTCGCCGTCGGGCCGCGGGTACACGAGGACCATGCCGTCCTCGGCGAAGAACCGCAGGTGCGCGCGATCGGCCTCGAGTCTTTGGTCCAATGTGGACGCCCAGGAGCGGCCGAACCACCGGCCGGCGCGGTAGGCCGACAGGTGGGTGCGGGACAGCGTCAGGTCGCCCGCGTCGCCCGGCAGGGTCAGGTCGACCTGCTTCAGCACGACCTCGCCGGTGGCGACGTCGACCGGGTCGGAGACGCAGACCTTCTTGTCGTCCGGCACCGCGCGGTCCCGCGGGCCGTCGCCCTTCGGGTCGCCTTTCGGCCTGCCGCCGCCGTCGGGCCCGCCCTTGGGCGTGCCCCCGGGCGGGTCGGCCTTCGGCGGCGGGTCAGCGGGCGGGTCGCTCTTCGGCGGCGGGTCCGTCTTGGGCGGGGGATCGGTCTTCGGTGGCGGGTCCGCCTTCGCGCCCGCCGCGCTGGTGCTGTCGTCACCCTTCGGCGGAGGGTCGGTCTTGGGCGGCGGGTCGGTCTTGGGTGGCGGTGCGTCGGGGTCGCCCTTGCCGCCGCCCTTCGGGCCGCCGATGTCCTTGGGCCCGCTCTTGATTTCGGCGTGCTTCGGCGGCGGCGCGGCCTTGCCCGGCTTGATGTTCCGCAACGCCTTCGCCGCGTCCGCGAACAGGTCACCGGCCCGCTTCAACAACGGCATCAACGCCTTCAACGCCGTCACCAGCCGCTTCACCAGATCGGCGATCTTCGACGCGGTCTTCGCCACCGCGTTGATCACCTGCGGCACCACCCACGCCATCCCGATGCCGAGGGTGAACACCACCTGCAACGCCCAGCTGATCAGGTGCCCGATCAGTTCGGCGATGATGTCGCGCACCAGCGCGCGGACCGCGGCGACGACTTCACCGGCGGTCTTCACACCACTGGAAGCGCCTTCACAGCCTTTCTGCGCGGTTTCGAGCAGCGTCACGGTGTCCTGCGCGCGCTGGCGGTAGGTGTCCGCGGCGGTGCCGGTCCAGGCGGAGACGTCGGTCTTGACCATGCTGGTCAGGTCCGCGCCGACACTGCCCAGCTCGGTCGCGATGTTCTTCCACGTCTCCGACTGCGCGGCGATCTCGTCGGCGTTGCCGGTCAGCCCGTTGAGCGCTTCCTTCAGCGGCCCGACGTGCTCGATCAGCCACCCCACCCCGGCCGCGAGGATCGCCCCGAACGGGTCCATCGCCATCGACAACGCATCCAGCGCCGTCCCGACCGCCCCGAGCGCCACCGACGCCCAGTCCCCGCTTTCGATGGCGGACTTCAGGTCGGCTGCCGACTCCAGCAGCGAAACACCCGAGTACGCCTTCGTGGAATCCTTGGTCTCCGCCACCAACGGGTTCGCCACTGCATGACCTTCTTTTCGCCGGGTCCTGGCGACAAATTAGCAGCGGCCGATCACGCCGCGCCGGTGCCGGAACCCCGCTGCCCGAAAAGCCACGATCGCTGTCCGGGGCGGGCAACGGCGGTCCGGCGTGGAGGTGATCACCACCGGAGACGGCCGACTGGTGGGCGGTTCTCACCTCTCCTCGGCATCGGAACCGCTCCTAAAGTCACCCGCGACAGCAAGTTCCCCGACCGGAAGAGGCGCCATGGACGGGCTGATGCAGCCACGGCCGCTCACCCTCGCCCACATCCTGGAGCGTGCCGAGCGGCTCTACGCGCACAAGGAAGTCGTCACGGCAGGCGGCGAGCGGCTGACGTACGCGGAGGTGGCCGACGGGACCCGGCGGCTCGCCCGGGCGCTGGCCGGGCTCGGCGTCCCGGCCGGTGCCCGGGTCGCGACCTTCGCGGCCAACCACCGGCGGCACCTCGAGCTGTACCTGGCCGTGCCGGTCACCAAGCGGGTGCTGCACCCGATCAACATCCGGCTGGCGGCGGAGCACCTCGAGTACATCGTCGGGCACGCCGAGGACGACGTCGTGTTCGTCGACCGCGCGCTGCTGCCGCGGATCTGGCCGAGCGCCGCCCGCCTGCCGCGGGTGCGGTACTGGGTCGTGCTGCCCGACGACAGCGGCGAGCCGATCCCGGCGGACCCGCGTGTCCTGCACTACGACGACCTGGTCTCCGCGGCCGTGCCCCACACCGGCTCGTTCGAGGAGGCCTTCACGCTCGCCGACGAGCACCTCGCGTCCGGGCTCTGCTACACCTCCGGGACGACCGGACCGCCCAAGGGCGTGCTCTACAGCCACCGCTCGACGGTCCTGCACGCGCTGGGGACGCTCGCCGCGGGGTTCATCGGCCTGTGCGAGAGCGACGTCGTGCTGCCGATCGTGCCGATGTTCCACGCCAACGCCTGGGGCCTGCCCTACGGCGCGATGCTGACCGGCGCGTCCCTGGTGCTGCCCGGTCCGTCCGCGGACCCGGACCACCTGCTGGGACTGATGGCGGCCGAGCGCGTCACGGTCGCCGGGGCCGTCCCCACGGTCTGGACGAGCCTGGCACCCCGCCTGGAAGCGTACGACCTGAGCGCGACGCGGTTCCTGCTCGGCGGCGGCTCGGCGGTCCCGCCGGCGCTGTCGGAGACCTACCGCGCCGCGATCGGGGTGCCCATCACGCATTCGTGGGGGATGACCGAGATCAGCCCGGTCGGCGCCATCGGCGGCACGCGCACCCAGCACCGGGACGCGCCCGCGGCGGAGCAGGTCGCGGTGCGGGCCGCCCAGGGCCAGCCGCTGCCGCTGGTGAACGTCCGGATCGTCGACGTCGAAACCGGCCGGGAGCTGCCCCGCGACGGCGAGGCCGTCGGCGAGCTGCAGGTCGCGGGCCCGTGGGTGGCGGGCGGCTACTACCGGGTGGCCACCGGCGGCAGCTTCACCGCCGACGGCTGGCTGCGCACCGGCGACCTGGCCACCCTCGACGCCGAGGGCTACCTGCGGCTGGTGGACCGGATGAAGGACCTGATCAAGTCCGGCGGCGAGTGGATCTCCTCGGTCGAGCTCGAAGGCGCGCTCACCGCCCACCCCGACGTCGTCGAAGCCGCGGTGATCGCCCGCCCGGACCCGCGGTGGATGGAACGCCCGGTGGCGTACGTGGTGCTGCGCGAGGGCAGCGAGACGACGGCCGAAGACGTCTTGGCGCACCTCACGCCGCTGGTCGCGAAGTGGTGGCTGCCCGACGAAGTCGTGTTCGTGCCCGCCCTGCCGAAGACGGGCACCGGCAAGATCTCGAAGACCGCCCTGCGCGACTCGGTGCGGATCGCCTGAAGCGTCAGGGCGTGCGCGAGCGCAGCTGGTGCAGCCGGAGCCCGAGCTGCAGTTCCAGGTCGTTCTCCTGGCGCCAGCCGTCGCCGAGCACCGTGCCGGCCCGGTCCAGGCGCTTGAGCAGCGTGTTGACGTGCAGGTGCAGCGCGCGGGCCGTCGCGGCGACGTTGGCGCGGTGGACGTAGTACGCGCTGAGCGTGCCGACCAGGTCGGTGCCCCGCTTCCGGTCGTACTCGAGGAGCCCGCCGATCGACCCGGCCAGGAACCGGTCGAGCTCGCCGGCCCGCTCGGGGTCGAACACCATGGCGTACAGGGCATACCGGCGGGTGGTGGTGCCGCCGTCGGGGTGGCCGAGCGCGCGCAGCACCGCGCCGCAGCGGCCGGCCAGGGTGAAGGCGCGGGCCCAGTCGTGGTCGCCTGCCCGTTCGCCCACGACGACGACCGGCCCGCCCAGCGCCCGCCGCAGTCTCTTGTGGACTTCCGCGGCGGTGGCCTCTTCGTCGGCGGCGGGCAGGATCAGCGTGGCCCGGCCCAGGTGCTCGCCGGCCAGCCCCGCGCGCTCGCGGGCGATGTCGTGCAGGTGCCGCACGAGGTCGGCGGGCGCCACCGCGGGGGAGTCCGCGACCAGCACCAGGTCGAGGCGGTCGACGTCGATGGCGCGGGCACGGGCGCGGGCGCGCTGGGCCGGGCCGATCCCGGGACTGCCGACCATGAGCTCGGTCAGCAGCTCGCCGCTCAGCCGTTCGCCGGCTTCGGCCACGGCCCGCTCCTTGAGGATGAGCAGGCCGAGGATGTGGGTGGCGCGTTCGAGCGTCCGCAGGTCCGTGTCGTCGCCGGTGGCCGAGGGCCGGCTCCACACGAGCGCGCCGAGGTAGCTGTCGCCCGCCTGGACGGCCGCCACGCTGTGGTCCGTTCCGCCGTCGCCGGACGTCGTCGCGCAGCGGCCGGTGCGGCGGGCCTCGGCGACGGCTTCGGCCAGGTCCGTCCCTTGTGGACTGTCCGTGCGGTCGAGGAGCGTGACGGCGCCGCCCAGCTGGTCGGCGAGGTGCTGGGCGACGTCGCCCGGCGTGCCGCCGTCCAGCACGACACCGGTCAGGGCTTCGTGGATCGCCTGCGCCCGCTCGATCTTGCGGTACGCGACCCGCAGTTCGCGCAACGCCGTCCGGCTCTCTTCGTAGAGCCGCGCGTTGTCGAGCGCGACCGCGGCGTGGTCGGCGAACGCGTTGAGCAGCGCGATCTCCTCGGCCTGGAACGACCGCTGCGACCGGTCCGCGGCGAACAGCGCCCCGACGGCCTCGCCGCGGATCACCAGCGGCACGCCGAGCAGCGCGACCAGTTCTTCGGTGACGACCAGGCGGTCGAAGTCCGGGTCGTGCCGGATGCGCGTCGAGGTGGCGTAGTCGCGCACCCAGTGCGGGCTCTTCGACGCCAGCACCTTGCCCCCGAGCCCGACCGTGGCCGGGATGGTCGCGGCGAGGAACTCCGCGGAGATCGTGCCCTCCGACGCGCGGGCCGACAGCCTGCCGTCCGCGCCGACCAGCGAGAGGTAGGTGAAGTCCGTGCCGATCAGGTCGTGGGCGTGGTGGACGATCGACTGCAGGACGTCGTCGAGCTCGCCGAGCGCGGTGAGGGACTTGACGGTCGCGTACAACGACGCCAGCTCGCGCTGCCGGCGCGGTTCCGCCGCACTGGTCACGGGACGCCCTCCTTGGCGTGGGGTGGGCGAAAGACCCACCGCTGCGGCGGGAGGAGTGGGTGGTCCACACCTCAGCCGGCAGCGTAACCGCGCCCTAACATCTCCGCCATCACCAGCCGGCGCTCCTCGACGAAGGCGGCACGCATGGCCATTCCGCTCACCCAACCCGACGGGCAGTCCGGCACCGGGGTGCCCGCCCCGCCGCGGCGGGGTTTCCGCAAGCTGCTCGCGGCCGGGCTGATCGGCAGCTCGATCGAGTGGTACGACTTCTTCCTCTACGGCACCGCGGCCGCGCTGGTGTTCCCCAAGGTGTTCTTCCCGCACGCCTCGGCGCTGACCGGCACCCTGCTGGCGTTCAGCACGTTCTGGGCCGGGTTCGTGGCGCGCCCGATCGGCGGCGTGCTCGCCGGGCACCTCGGCGACAAGTACGGGCGCAAGCCGGTGGTCGTGGCCTGCCTGGCGCTGATGGGGGCGGCGACGTTCCTGATCGGCTGCCTGCCGGGCGCGGCGAGCGTCGGCGCACTGGCCCCGACGCTGCTGGTCGTGCTGCGGTTCGTCCAGGGCCTCGCGGCCGGCGGGCAGTGGGGCGGCATCGTGCTGCTGCTGACCGAATCCGCCAGTCCCAAGCGGCGCGGCTTCGCCGGCACCTTCGGGCAGACCAGCGTCCCGGTGGCCGTGATCCTGTCCAACCTGATCTTCGTCGCGGCCAGCGGCGTGCTGCCGGACGCGGACTTCCTCAGCTGGGGCTGGCGCATCCCGTTCCTGCTCAGCGTCGTGATGTTCGGCGTGGTGCTCTACATCCAGGCCAAGGTCGAGGACACGCCGGAGTTCCGGCAGCTGCAGGAAACCGTGGCGGACAAGGAAGGCCCGGTCGTCCGGGCACCGCTCGCCCAGGTGCTGCGCAGCAAGTGGCGCACCATCCTGCTCGGCTGCGGGCTGCTGTCGGCGACCAACAGCCTCTTCTACGTCAGCATTTCCGGGCTGCTCAGCTACGGCACCGGCACGCTCAAGCTCCAGCGCGACTCGCTGCTCGCCGTGGTGCTGCTCAGTTCCGCGGCGATGCTCGCGACGATCCCGTGGTCCGGGTACCTCTCGGACAAGGTGGGCCGCCGCCCGCTGATCCTGGTCGGCGGGCTCGGCGTCGCCGTCTGGGCCTTCCCGTACTTCGGGCTGGTCGGCACCGCGTCGCTGCCGCTGATCTTCGTCGCGGTGACGGTGGGGTTCGTGTTCCAGTGCCTCACCTACGGCCCGATCGCGAGCTTCCTCGGCGAGCTGTTCGCGCCCAGCGTCCGCTACTCGGGTGCGTCACTGGCCTACCAGCTGTCCGCGATCGTCGTCAGCGGCGGGACGCCGTTCCTGATGACGGCGCTGATCGCGGAGGCCGGGAGCACGTGGCCGGTCGCCGTCTACATCACGCTGATGGGGCTGATCACCTTCGCCAGTGCGTGGTTCCTGCCGGAGACGAACCCCGCCGAAGTCCGGGCCGATCCGCACGCCGTCCCGGGCGCGCACCTGCACAAGGCGGCCGCGCGATGAGGGCGACCGTGGTGGCGGCCGCCGTGGTGCTGGCGGCGAGTGTGCCCGCGACGGCGTCCGCCGCGACGCCGGAGTGCACCGGGCTGGCCGGGGTGCGGATCCCGGCGTCGGTGATCAGCCTGCCGACTTCGGGCGGGCTCGTCACGGCGGCGTCCGTGACCGGTGAGTCCTGCCGGGTCGACGCCGACCTGTACCCCGTCGACCCGGCCGCACCGGCCATCAAGCTGCGCGTCGCCCTGCCCCGCGTGTGGAACCACAAGGCGCTGATGTTCGGCGGCGGCGGGTACAACGGCACGATCCCCGACGTGGCGGCGAACGTGCCCTTCGGCCCCGCCGACCGCCCGGCGCCGCTGGCCCGGGGGTACGCGACCTTCGCGAGCGACTCCGGCCACCAGCAGAACCCGGCGTCCCCGCCGTCCCTGGACGGCTCGTTCGGCACGAACGACGAGGCACTGGTCAACTTCGCCGCGGGGGATGCGCTCAAGAAGACGCGGGACGCGAGCCTGTTCCTCATCCGGCGGGCGTACGGGGCAACGCCGGCCGAAGTGTTCTTCGCCGGCGGGTCGACCGGGGGCCGCGAGGCGCTCGTCGTCGCCCAGCGCTGGCCGGCCGCGTTCGACGGCGTGATCTCCGCCTATCCGGCGTGGAACAACCTCGCCGAGATCCTGGACCTGGGTTACCTGGCGCAGGTGCTGTCGCGCCCGGGCGCGTTCCCCGGCCCGGCGAAGCAGACGCTCGTCTACGACAGCGTCATCCGGGCGTGTGACGGCCGCGACGGCGTCACCGACGGCGTCGTCTCGAACCCGGGCTGCCGGTTCGACCCCCGCGTGCTGCGCTGCCCGGGTGGGGCCGACACCGGCCCGTCGTGCCTGTCGGACGCCCAGATCGGGGCGGTGACGGCGATGTCGTCGCCGTTCCGGTGGCCGTACCGGATCGCCAGCGGCGAAACGCAGTACCCGGGCTTCCCGTTCCTCTCGGGGGCGGACATGCGGACGCCGTTCCTCGGCTTCGGCACCACCGCGCCGGCCGCCCCGATGCCGGTGACCAGCGGCTACGGGATGCAGTACTGGGACCAGTGGGTCAAGTACTTCCTGACCCGCGACCCGGGCCGCAACGGCCTGGACATCGACCCCCGGCGGCCCGGCGAGTGGCTCGGCCGGATCAGCGCGCTGTCGCTGGTCGAGGACCGCAACAACGCCGACCTGCGCCCGTTCGCCCGCGCCGGCGGCAAGCTGATCCTGCTGCACGGCGCCGCGGACGAGCTGGTCTCGCCGTACTCGACGAGCGACTACTACTCGCGGGTGCGCTCGGTGGCGGGTCCTTCGCTGACCGACGCCTTCCTGCGCTACTACGTCGTTCCCGGTGCCAACCACGCCAGCTTCGGGACCCCGGCGTTCGCGGCGGGCTGGGACTCGCTCTCGGCGCTCGAGCGGTGGGTGGACACCGGCCGCGCGCCGGCGGACCAGGTCGTCACCGACCTTGCCCACCAGCGCACCCGGCCACTGTGCGCCTACCCGGGCTGGCCCCGGTACCGCGGGGGCGATCCGGCCGCCGCCGCGAGTTTCGCGTGCGTCCGCTGACCCGCGGCCCGGCGCGGCTCAGCCGATGGCCACGGTGAAGATGTGCATCGCCGCCGTGCCCATGTTCGCGCCGTCGCTGATGTCGGGCAGGGTCAGGTACTGCACCGTCTTGCCCGGCTGCAGCGGGATCGGGGCGTAGTACAGGCTCACCCGCTGGTCCAGCCGCCCGTTGCTGTTGTTGAGGTAGGGCAGCGTGGTGAGGATGTCGCCGCCGGTGGCCGCGTTGGACCACCAGTCCGCGAAACTCACCGAGTGGGACTCGGTGGTTCCGTCGGTGTAGGTCACCGTCGCCGTTCCGCTCGGGCTGCCGTAGTCGCCGGCGCCGATCAGGCCCAGCGTCGTCCCGGAGCCCGAGAGCGCGATCGTCTGCCCGCCTGCCGAGCTGCCGGCGACCACGTTGTCCGGTTCCCCCGGCCGGACGTCGGGCCAGGTGAACGTCAGCCCGTTGTGGGTGAACGTGGCCCCCGGGGTCAGGCTGGGTGCCGCCGCGGCCAGTGCCTGCGCGGAGAAGCTCGCGTTGCCGCCGTCGAAGTTGCCGGCGCCCGGCGTGGCGTCGTCGCTGATGCCCACGTTGTTGCGGGCCGCGGCCAGCGACGGGTACGGCGGGTGCGGCAGCAGCACCGTGGTCGCGTCCACCGCGGTGCCCCGCCCGTTGGCCGAGGTGAACGTGGCCTGCGCCGAGACGTCGAACTTGCCGGGCTGCGCCGAGGCCGGCACGCCGATCTCCCAGGTGGTGCCGACGGTCTGCCCGGCGGGCACGGTGGCGAAGGTCGACGGCGAGGTGGCCTTCGCGGTCCACCCCGTGGGCACGGCGAGCGTCAACGCCACGTCCCGCAACGGCCGGGCACCGGCCGGGTTCGGCAGCGTGGTGGTGGCGGTGTACGTCGTCCCCGCCTTCACCTGCGCCGGTGCGCTGAGCGTGAACGGCTGCTCGACCACCACCGGCGTGCTGCCGGTGACACCGTCGACCGTGACGCTGATGGTCGCGACGCCGGGCGCCACCATGGTCACCTGGCCGGTCCGGCTCACCTGCGCCACCCGCGGATCGCTGCTGCGGTAACCGATCCGGGCCCGCGAGAGGTCGACGAACGACTGGTCGTCGTGCACCGCCTCGACGATGTGATCGGCCGGCGTGTGCTGCGCGGCCTGGGACGTGACGTCGGCGATCCACGGGTTCTTCGCCGTCAGGTCGAGCCGCTGCCCCGGGGGGAACACGACCTGGCCGGGCTGCACGGTGACGTACTTCGTCTTCGGCTGGAGCGCCCCGGTGACGGCCACCGTCGCGGTGCCGGCGAGGTGGCCGGAGTCGGCGCCCACGCCGAACCGGTACGCGCCCGGGTACACCACTTCGCGGCGCTTCGCCTCGTCCCAGAAGGACAGGTCGGCGATCCGCACCGGGAAGGCCACGTGCTGGGTCTGGCCCGGCGCCAGCACCTTCGTCTTCTCGAAGCCGGCCAGGCGCTGTCGCGGCAGTTCCACGCCGGGCACGCCGAACGCGGTGGCCGCGTACAGCTGCGCGACGGCGGCGCCGGGCGTCGTGCCGGTGTTCGTCACGTCCACGTGCACCGTCACCCGGCCGTTCGCGTCGACGGCCCTGGTGTCCGCGTGCACCCGGGAGAAGGCGAACTTCGTGTAGGAGAGGCCGTGGCCGAAGGGGTACGCCGGCGTGCCGGTGAAGTACTGGTACGTGCGGCCGAGGCCGCCGGTCTGCGACGGCGTCAGCCCGTAGTTCTTCATGTCGGGCAGCTGCGAGTCGTCGGCGTACCAGGTGAAGTTCAGGTGCCCGCTGGGGTTCTGCCTGCCGAACAGGACGTCGGCCAGTGCGGTGCCCTGGCTTTCGCCGTTGTACGCGCTGAACACGATGCCCGGGATGCCTGCGGCGTGGCCGAGCGAGACGGCGCCCGCGGACTGGACGGCCAGTGCGGTCCGCGGGTTGCCGGCCGCCTTGACCAGGTCGAGCAGCGAGTCGTAGTTGCCCGGCATGGCGATGGTGGTGCGGTCCCGGCCCTCGGTGGCCACGTTCCCGTCGGTTCCGGCGAAGACCACGACCAGGTCGGCCGTCTTCAGCGCGGCCAGGGTGTCCGCCGAGCAGCTCGCCGCCGTGGTCGTGCCGGTGGACGTGCCGCACGCGTCGAACGTGACCGTGGCGTCCGGGCGGGCGGCCTTGACCGCGGTGGTGATGCCCTGCACCGCGTTGACCTGCAGCGCGGGCTCGCCGGAGTAGCCGCCGAGGGTGACCTTGTTCGCGAGATCGCCGACGACGACCACGCTGCCGAGCTTCGCCGGGTCGGCGGGCAGCAGCGGCGCCTTGGTGCCGGCGACCGGGTCGTTCTTCAGCAGCACCAGCGAGTTCGCGGCGACCTTCGCGGCCAGCGCCTGGTGCTCGGCGCTCTGGATCACGTCCTTGGTGATCTTCGTGTAGGCCACCCGGTCCGGCGGGTCGAACTCGCCGGTCTGCATGCGGATGGTGAACACGTGCACCAGCGCGGTGTCGAGCACGCCTTCGGACAGCACCCCGGCCTTGATGGCCTCCTGGATGTTGGCGACGGTGGCTTCCGAGCCGGTGCAGTTGAGCTGGGTACCCGCCCGCAGCGCGTACGCCTGGCCGCCCGCGGCCCCGGAAACCTTCTGGCCGGTGGCGGTGTTCGTCCACTGCGTGGCCGCCCCGGCGGTGGTGGTGGTCCAGCCCGGCGGCGCCCAGTTGTGGCTGCCCGGCGCGAAGACGTCGCCGACCGCGCCGCAGTCGGAGGTGATGTAGCCGTCGAAGCCGTAGGTGCGCTGCGCGATGGCGTTCGCGGTGTAGGTGTCGGCCGGGGCCGGCGTGCCGTTGATGGCGTTGTACGCCGTCATCAGGCCGGCGACGTGCGCGTCCTGGACGAGGTGCCGGAACTGCCGGGTGTAGTAGTCGCGGATGTTGGTCTCGGTGGTGTCCGAGGAGTCCGCGTGCCGGTCGTTCTCGACGTCGTTGAGCGCGTAGTGCTTGGCGGTGGCGGCGACCTTGAGGTACGGCGTCTGCGGCTTCCCGGACGGCGACTGCCCCTGGTAGCCGTTGACGAACGCGCCGGCCATCTTCGCGACCAGGTACGGGTCTTCGCCGAAACCTTCGTCGGTCCGGCCCCACCGCGGGTCGCGGTCGAGGTTCACCGTGGGCGCCCAGTAGGTCAGCGAGCCGTAGTTGTTCTTGTCCGGGCCGATGTTGTTCTGCGCGACGCCCCACAGGGACTTGTCGAGCATGCCGCGGGCCTCGTCGGAGATCGCCGTGGTCTCCTGGTGGATCAGCGCCGGGTCCCACGACATCGTGCTCGCCAGGTTGGTCGGGAAGCTGGTGGCGTGCACGCCGCCGGTCGCCGTGCCGTCGTCGGTGTTCGCGCCGAGGGTGTTGAGGCCGTGCTGGCCTTCGCTCCAGTAGGTGTACTGCTGCACGCCAAGGCGCGGAATGGCCGGCGCGCTGTTGGTGCGCAGCTGCAGCACTTTCTCGGGCAGCGTCATCCGGGCGACGAGATCGGCGGCCCGTTCGGCGAAGCTGTAGTGCATGTCGCGGTAGACGGGCACCGCGGCCGCCGGGGCGGGCGCGGCCGAAGCGGCCGGGACGAGCGTGGCCGCGGTGATCGTCACGGCGAGCAGCGGCGCGGCGGTGCGCCGCACCCGCCGCCGTCCGGGAAAGCGCAGGGACATCGGATCTCCGTCGCGGAAGGTCGGATGGGCCGGGCGCTCCGGTGCGTCACCGGCCGGTTCGTGACCATCGTTCGCAGGGAAGCGGTGTCTGGCAAGCAATTCACGGCCGGGGCGGCGTCGTCGCTGGCCCGGGCCGTGCGGTGGCTGAAAATTTCACGGCCGCCGGCCCGGTCTGTCCTGAGGCGGTTCGTTCGAGTCAGAAGCGCCAAACCAGCCAATGGCCGAGGAGCACCGTGAGCTTCTCGAAGGACTCCCAGTGCGGACCTTGGCCGATGCCCAGAGCGACCACGACGGCCATCGCCAGCCGGCGCAGACTGGTGAACAGGTCACCGAAGATCGCCCGCTCGGTCCGGACGAGTACTGTCACCAGCGCGAGAGTGCTGGCTGCCAGCTTGGGCCAATCCCAGAAGCCGAGGTCTGCTTCCGCCACGACGCGCGTGTAGGCCACAGACAAGAGGAACAAGGCAAGGAAGTACGCCACTCCGGCGCCGCGGTAAACAGTCCCGGCCACGTATCCCTGATCGCTCGCCTCGAAGACTTCCGTGCTGGAGTGGAAATTCACGTCACCGTAGATGTCCCGTGCTTGGACGATGTCGTCCGCGGTTCCGGAAAAGTCGTTGACGAACTGTCCTTCTTGATCTTCGTCCACGGTCGTACCGTGCCCCTCGTCGTTTGCCGAACGGGTATGCCCCGATAGACGCGCCCTACGGTAGCGCTCCGGAAGTAGTCGGAGAGAACGGTGGGACGACTGGTTCTTCTGGTGCGCAAGAGGCTGTGACAGATTTGTGACATGGACGCCGATGGGAACGCCACTCCTTCGTACGCCCGGCGACAAGCGCTGCTGCGCTACCGTGGAAGCTCGGATGCATCGCGCTCTGGAGGACCCGATGGACCCGGCGGACAGGAACGCCGACAAGACGGTGCCCGTGCCGATGGACGGCACCCGATCGGAGTTGTCCGGTACAGCGGGTGACGTCGTTCAAGCTCGAGATGTCAGCGGTGGAGTGCATTTTCATCAGTTCGGTACAAACCGGCGGGACGTACCCCGGCAATTGCTCGGCGATGTGCGAGGCTTCGTCAACCGATCGGCCGAGTTGGGTCGTCTCGACACAGTCCTGTCCGAACGCGGGCACGAAGCAGCCCATCTCACCGTGATCGTCGGCACGGCCGGGGTCGGCAAAACCGCGTTGGCCCTTCGGTGGGCTCATCGCAGGCAGGATCACTTCCCCGACGGGCAGCTGTACGTGAACCTCCGTGGCTACGACCCGGGTACTCCGATCACCGCCGAGCAGGCTCTTGATCGATTCCTCCGCGCGCTGGACGTGCCCTCTGCGCGTATTCCGGCTGATCCGGAAGCCAAGGCAGCCCTGTATCGGTCATTGCTTGCCGGTCTCCGGGCTCTCGTCGTCCTGGACAACGCCGAGAGCGTCGGGCAGGTACGGCCCCTGATACCGGGCAGCGATGATTGCCGTGTCATCGTCACCAGCCGGAGCAGACTCGCCGGGCTCATGGCCCGGGACGGCGCCCAGCGCGTCATCGTGGAAGTTCTTCCCGAATCCGAGTCGGTCGAGCTGATCAGCGCCATCACGGCGGACTACCGCACCCAGGACGACCCCGCTGATCTCGCCGAGCTCGCCCGGTTGTGCGCCTGCCTGCCGCTGGCGCTGCGGATCGCCGCCGAACGCGCCGCCACTCGCCCTTGGATGCCCCTGGCGCAGCTCATCCAAGATCTGCGTGATGAATCGGGTCTTTGGGACGCCCTCTCCGCCGAGGACGGCGAAGAGGCGGACGGCGTGCGAGCAGTATTCGCCTGGTCGTATCGGGCCCTTCCCGCCGACGCCGCCAGAATGTTCCGGTTGCTCGGCCTGCACCCCGGTCCCGAGTTCAGCGTGGAAGCGGCCGCCGAGCTGGCCGGTGTCACGGTGCTGGACTCACGGCGTCTCCTTGACACCCTCTGCGGTGCCCATCTGATCGAGCAGATCGCCTCCGATCGCTACGAATTCCACGATCTGCTGCGCGCATACGCCACTAACGCCGCTCATCACGAGGAATCCCTCGAGGAACAGTACGCTGCCTTGAGCCGGGTGCTTTCGTGGTACCTGCACACCGCTCACACAGCGGGGATCGCCATGCGAACACCGGTCCGGCTCCTCCCGCCGACTGCCCTGCCGGCCCCTTCGGCCACGCTCGGTTTCGCGGAATATCTGGACGGCGCGCGGTGGTACGAGCTGGAGTGGGCCAACCTCCTCGCCGCGGTGCAAGCCGCCGAGAAGTCGGGTCTGGATCGCGTCTCCTGGCAACTGGGCTTGATGCTGCGACCGCTTTTCACGCGGCAGGCACCGATTGCCGATCGGCTGCAGGTGCTGGAAACCGCGCTGGGCGCCGCGCGCCGCGATGACGACAAGCTGGCCGAAGCGGAAGCCTCCTTCGCGCTCGGCGCTGCCTTCTCCACGCAGCATCGGCTCGACGAGGCGCTCCGGGTGCATTCGGAGGTGCTCCGGCTCCAGCGTGAGATCGGCGACAGCGAAGGGGAGTTGCTGTCGGTCAACATGCTTGGTGTGCTGTTCCTGATGCGCCGCAGTTTCGCCGAAGCCGTTGAGCAATTGGAGTCGGCTCGTGGGCTCTCGCGTGAACGAGGTGACGCCGGGCGTGAGGCGACCGCGTTGTTCAACCTCGCCGACGCCTACGACGGCTTGGGCCGCTACCGGGAGGCGATCGACGCCGCAAGAGCAAGCCTGGCCCTGAGCAGGGAACTCGACGACCAGCGACGGGAATTGGTCGCTCTCGTCTACCTTGCTCGCGCGCTGGCCGATTCGGGGGAGAACGGGAGGGAAGAAGCGCTCCGTCTCGCCGAGACGGCGCTCAACCTCGCTCGTGCACGTACTGACGATCGCAACGAGGGGTGGGTACTCCTCGATTATGCGCGCATCCAGCGGCTCAACGGCCACTCCAACGACGCACTCGTGTCCTATCAGCGGGCGACCACCCTGCACAGAGCGCTCGAAGACCGTGCCAGGGAGGCTGCGGCGTTGGACGGCGCAGGCCAGGCGTACCAGGACCTCGGCCGCACGGCAGACGCCATTCCGTTCCATCGTCGTGCCGTGGTGATCTTCCGGGAACTCGACGATCGATGGCGGCTGGCCGTCGCACTCGACAACCTCGCGACCGCACTGCGCACGACGGACGTCGCCGAGGCACGCTCGTGCTGGCAGGAGGCTGCCGAACTGTTCGACGGCTATGTGGATCCTTCGGCGCGCGCCCACTTGACGCGGATCGTCCGGCTGCTGGGTTGAACGTCAGGGGCCGCCACATTGCGGGCCCGACTTGACCGGGTCGCAGTCGACGCCGCCGGTTCGTTCGGCGAAGCCCGCGGAGATCGCTGCCATCCGAGGACTGACGAGAATCTTGTCCACCGGCTCCCGGTGAACGTTGCCGATGTGAATCCACCGGGCCATCACGCAGGGCGAGACGTTGCCGAGTGGGTCGATGGCCGCCCGGCTCTGAGCACACTGACCGCACAGATCTTCGGCCGAGGGTGGCCGGCCGCCGGCGCCGCGCCCGATCGCGCGAACTTGCCCGAGGCTGATGTCGGCGACACCGAGCGCGGCAAGATCCGCACGCGCATCCTCGGCCGCCGTGCCGCAGCCGATGACGGCCACCCGGATCCTCACACCCGTCTGCACGGCTCGGGCAATGTTGGCGCGCGTGCGGGCATGGCTGCCGACCAGACCGGTGAAAGCATCGTGCACCGCAGAGTCGCGGGTGTAGTACGACGTCGCGACCGACACATTCGGACGCAGGAAGAGCGACCACCAGGACCGGCTGACGCGCACCAGGTTCGTGAACACCTCGACGCGCATCCCCGAGGTCACTGCGTGATCGACCAGGTTCGCACATTCGGGGTGCAGAGTCGGCTCGCCTCCGATGAACTGCACGTGTTCCACGCCGAATCCGGCCGCCGCATCCAGGAGTTGCCGCCAATCCGCGCCGGTCATGTCGCCGTGCCGGCCGTGCGGTGAGGAATCGGCGTAGCAGTGGGCGCAGGAAAGCTGGCAACGCCCGGTCAGTTCCAGTGCTAGTGATCGGACGCGTGTGCCGGCCGCCATCGGTTCTCTCCCCTTCCCCGATCGCTGAGCGAGAGGGCGTGCACGAAGGGTCGCAGGTAGTTCGCGCACGGTCAATGGTCGGGGTCGCCGACAAGGAGGTCCCGTGCATCGCTGCCGAGGTCGATTGCTCAACCTGGACAAGGAGATCCGCGGCGTGGCAACCGTCGACGGGCCTGCCGCACCGTGATGTCCGTGATGGTGCGCGAGGAAGATCGCGCCGTCAGGGGGAGAGGTGCCAGACTTCCTGCATGGGCGTCCACCACGCGCCGCCTTCGCGGGGGGAAAGGGACTCCTGGCACGGGTCGGTCAACGCCCACCAGCGCTGCGTTTCGGGGTCCGCGGCGATGCGCGCCTGATCGGCGTCGTGGTCTTCGCCGACGTACTCGTAGAAGCCGAAGAGCAGGTCGTCGTGCAGGAAGATGGTGAAGTTGCGGATGTTGGCCTCCCGCAGCTTCGCCTCGACCCCTGGCCAGACCGCGGCGTGCAGCCTCAGGTACTCCTCGCGCCGCTCGGGGCGCAGGCGGATCAGCATGCCGTAGCGCTGGGCCATGGAACTCCTTCCGGACGGGGGCTGGATCATCGCTCGAGGCGGGTGAGGTCGCCGGAGGCGGGGCGGCGGGCGAGCCACGCTTCGGTGATGTGGTCGTACATCGCCTTCGCCGCGCCTTCCGGGTCGCCGGCCGCGATGCGCTCGTACACCCGGCGGTGGCCCTTGTTCGAGGCCACGCACAGGGCGCGCTCGCTGGGGCCCACGTACCGCGCCGTGTTCACCACCTGGTTCTCCAGTGCGCGCACCACGCCGCGGGCGAGGCGGTTGCCCGAGACCTGCATGATCGTGTCGTGGAAGGCGAGGTCCAGCTCGCGGTAGGCCACCGGCTCGCCGACGAGCTCGTCCATGCGGTCCACCAGCTCGCCCAGCCGCGCGACGACCTCGGGGCCGGCGGTCCGGGCGGCGACCATGGCCATGTCCGATTCGAGCAGCCGGCGGGTCACCACCAGATCGTCCAGGACGGCCACCGTCTCGTCCTCGGCGATCACCGCCGCCAGCACGAGCTCGTCGAGCATGTTCCACATCGACGCCGGGTTCACCACCGTGCCCGCACCCTGCCGGACCTGGACCAGGCCCTTCGCCTGCAGCAGCTTCACCGTCTCGCGGACCACCGTCCGGCTCACCGAGAAGCTCTCGCACAGCGCCGGCTCCGAGGGCAGCGACGTCCCGGGCGGGTGGACGCCGCGCACGATCCGGTCCACGAGTTCGGCGGTGACCGCGCTGCCCAGGTTCGCCGGGCGGCGCACCCAGTCGGGCACGGCGGGTTGCCGGTCTGATGCCGTCATCGTTCCTCCGGTCGCACGGCGCCGACCTGCGTCGAACGCACGAGGGAAGTTTACACAGCGGCAGCGTTGACGTCATACGTCATACGAGTTACGTTTCTGCGCACTGCGCCGGGCCACTCCCCGTCCGGCCACCGTCTGGAGAAGTGAGCAGCGATGAAGCAGCGCACACTAATCTCGGCCGCACTGGCCGCGGCGTTGGCGTTGACCGCCGGGTGCGGCAGCGCCTCCGGCCCGGCCGCCCCGTCCGGCGACGCGAGCGGCAAGCTCGTGGTCTGGGACTGGAAGTCCGGCGACGCCAAGGCCGCGGGATACGTGGCGAAGGCCAAGGCCGCGTTCGCCAAGCAGCACCCCGGCGTCACGGTCGAGTTCGTGGCCCAGCCCTACGACCAGTACTACACCCTGCTGGGCGCGGCGATCCAGGCCAAGCGCGGCCCGGACGTCATGCTCTTCAACGGCGGCGGCCAGATCCGCGACCGCGTCGCCGACCTCGAACCCCTCGACTCCTACGTCGCCGACGACCGCTCCCGGCTCAGCGGCTGGGACGCGTTCACCAAGGACGGCAAGGTCTACGCCGAGCCGGTCACCCTGCAGGGCCACCCGGTCTACTACGACAAGGACCTCTACCAGAAGGCCGGGCTGAACCCCGACGCCCCGCCCCGCACCTGGGACGAGTTCGTCGGCAACTGCGGCACGATCGCCGCCAAGACCGGCGCGAAGTGCTTCGCCCTGGGCAACAAGGAAGGCGCCGGGATCCAGTTCTGGCTCTCGGCGCTGGGTTCGGCGAGCCTGACGCCCCAGGAGTACACCGACTGGATCGCCGGCAAGCGCACCTGGACCTCGCCGGACGTCAAGCGGATCTTCGAGCTCTGGAAGCAGGCCGGCGACACCGGGCTGAACACCGACGGCCCCAACTCCACGGCGATGTTCAACGACGCGTTCGCGCTCTTCCAGTCCGGCAAGGCCGCGAACGTCATCGGCCTGATGTCCGACGTCGGGCACTGGAAGGACTTCGCCGAGTTCCTGGGCGCGGACAAGGTCGGCGTGATGACCGCGCCGCGGATCAACCCGGCCGCCACGCCCAGCCTCCCGTACGACGGCGGGATCGGCTACGCGGTGGCGAAGGGGACGAAGGACCCCAAGGTGGCCGCGGACCTGGTCCGGGCGCTGAGCTCGACCGACGCCCTGAAGTCCTTCTACGCCGACAGCGGCGCGATCGCCGCGGACACGTCGATCGACGTCTCCGCGGGCGGCCCGGCCGTGGCGACGATCGTCTCGGAGGTCAAGAGCGGCAAGCCCGCCTTGCACGTCGCCCTGTCCTCGAAGACGCTCGACCTCATGGGCCGGCTCTCGCAGCAGCTGCTGAGCGGGTCGATCGGCGTCGACGAGGTGCTGCAGCAGCTGGCCGCGTCGGACAAGGGCTGAGGGGCGTGACCGGGTACTCTCCCGCCCCGGTGGACCGGGCCCCGGCCCGGCCCGCCGGGGGACCCGCGCCGGCCCGGCGGGCCCCGCGCGGCACGCGGCTCGAGCGCTTCGCGCCGCTCGTCTTCGTCGCCCCGGCCGTGCTGGTCGTCGTCCTGCTGCGGCTGTGGCCACTGCTGCTCGGCGTCAACTTCTCCTTCACCGGGGACGGCGTCCGCAACGGCACGGCCGTCGGCCTCGACAACTACGTGACCCTGTTCGGCGATCCGCTGTTCCGCACCGCCCTGCGCAACGTCGGGCTGCTCGTGCTGCTGCTCCCGGTCGCCGTCGCCATCCCCGGCCTGCTCGCCACCTTCATCCACCTGAAGGTGCCGGGGCACCGGGTCTACCGCGGCGTCTACTTCTTCCCGGCCGTGCTCTCCCCGGTGATCGTCGGGGCGATCTTCAACCTGCTGCTGGCCTTCGACGGGCCGGTCAACGCCGCCCTCGGGGCGATCGGCCTCGGCCCGGTGGACTGGCTCGGCGATCCCGGCGTGGCGATCTTCGCCGTCGTCGGGGTGCACGTCTGGGCGACGTTCGGCATGGCGCTGGTCGTCTTCCTCGCCGGATTCTCCACTTTGGACTCCTCGTTGCTGGACGCGGCCAAAGTGGACGGTGCGTCGCTGCCGCAGACCATCCGGCACGTGATCGTCCCCGGCCTGTCCCGCACCATCCAGTTCGTCTTCGTCACCACGATGATCGGGATGCTGACCTCGATGTTCGGCCTGCTGTACGTGATGACGAGCGGCGGCCCGGCGGGTTCGACCTACCTGCCCGAGTACTACGTCTGGTTCCAGCAGGGGAACCTGAACCAGCCCGCGCTGGCCTCCGCGGCGTCCACGGTGCTGTTCCTGATCATGCTCGTGGTCGGCCTGGCCCAGATCGGCATCCTGCGTCGCGCGGGAAAGGAGGACTGATGCCGGGTTCCCGGCTCACGAAGTGGCTCGCCGCCGTGCCCATGGCCGCACTGGCGTGCGCGACGATCTACCCCCTGGTGTTCACCGCGAACGTCGCCATGAAGGACCGCCGCGAGTACACCCTCGACCGGTTCGCTCCGGCGGGCGCGCTGCGCTGGGACAACATCGCCCGGGCGTGGACGAGCGTGGGGATGTCGCGGTACTTCCTCAACTCGGTCGTCGTCGTGGTGTGCTCGGTCGCGGTGCTGCTGCTGCTCGGGTCGATGGCCGGCTTCGCGCTCGGGCGCCTGCGCTTCCGCGGTTCGTCCGCGGTGTTCCTGGGCATCCTCGCCGCGCTGTTCGTGCCGTTCCAGGTGATCATGGTCCCGCTCGCGCGGATCATGGCGGGCACCGGGCTCATCGACACCTACCCGGGGCTGGTGCTCGCCTACGTGGCGCAGTTCCTCCCGTTCACGGTGTTCCTGATGACCAGCTTCTACGCGGCCGTGCCGCCGGAGATCGTCGACGCCGCCCGCGTCGACGGCACCACCCTCTACGGCGTGTACTGGCGGATCATGCTGCCACTGGGTGCCCCGGCCCTGTTGTCGGTCGGGGTGCTCAACGCCCTGTTCTGCTGGAACGACGTCCTCATCTCGCTGCTGCTGATGCCGTCCGCCGAGCACCGCACGCTGATGGTCGGGGTGACCGCGCTGCGCGGGCAGTACTCCGCCGACATCCCCACGTTCGCCGCGGGGGTGCTGATCGCCGCGGTGCCGGTGCTGCTCGTCTACCTGTTCCTGCAACGCCAGATCGCCGACGGGGTCACCGCCGGGTCCACGAAGGGATGAAATGCGCATCACTGGCTTCCGGGCCCTCACGACCGTCCAGGACTGGGGCCGCCCGGTCGGCGACGCCAACGGCGTCCACGCCGGCGGTCTCGTCCGGATGCCCCTCGTCGTCGTCGAGACCGACGAAGGCGTCACCGGCGTCGGGCTCGGCTCACACGTGCAGGCGGAGACCGTCTTCGCCGCGATCGAGGGCGAAGACCCGCGCGGCGTGACGGCGCTCTACGACCGGATGCTGCGCCGGACGTTCAAGGCGGGGCACGCCGGCGCGGTGTTCGGCACCATCGGCGCGTTCGACACGGCGTTGTGGGACATCAAGGCGAAACTGGCGGGCGAGCCGCTCTGGCGGCTGCTCGGCGGCCGGGACCGCCGCGTGCCCGCCTACGCCTCGGGGCTCGACATCGCCCTGGACGACGACGAGCTGGCCGAGCTGTACCGGACCTACGCCGGGCACGGGCTGCGCGCGGCGAAGCTCAAGGGCGGCCTCGACGTCGACCGCGACCGGCGCCGCCTGACGCTGGTCCGCGACGTCCTCGTCGAGGCAGGCGGCAGCACCCGGCCGGGCCTGATGCTCGACGTCAACGAGAACTGGACGCGCAAGCAGGCCGTCCGGCACGTCGGCGAGCTCGAACGGACCCTCGACCTGACCTGGATCGAGGAACCCGTGCGACGCTGGGACGTCGAGGGGCACGCGACCGTCGGCCGCGGCGTCCGCGCCTCGGTCGCCACCGGCGAGAACCTCACCGGGCTGGAACAGCACCGGCCGCTGATCACCGCCGGGGCGGTCGACGTCGTGCAGACGGCCGCGGGCTGGGGCGTCACCCACTTCCTGCGGGTCGCCGCCCTTGCCCACGCCCACGACCTGCCGGTGAGCCCGATCGGCACCACCCCGGTCGGCCTGGTGCACGCGGCGACCGCGGTGCCCAACCACCTGGTCACCGAGCTGCAGGACCTCCGGCCCCCGGTCGGCATCGCACTGGGCCACGAGATCGGCGACGGCGCGTTCGTCCTCGGCGACGCCCCCGGCCTGGGCATCCACCTCGACGAGGCGGCCATCGCGGCCGCCGGGCACCGGCTGCCCGACCCGGCGTCGGACGGTTCGCACATCCGGCCCGACCGCGCCGGGTACCACCTGCTCCCGGCGCTGGGGGTTTGACGGCGGTTCACCGGGCCGGGGGACCGCCCCGCCGGGAACCTCTCCACGGAGGTGGCCGACGGGGAGGCCCGCGCGGTGGCCGCCGCGGCATGGGAGGCCGGGGATCCCGCTCTTCGGCAGCACTACGGGCACGGGCGGACCGCCTTCGCGCGGAGTCCGTCTCGTCGGCCGGGTCCTGGTCCCGGATCGGGCGGCGAGGGCTTTGCCGTCCCGGCGACCTTGCGCGGGGAGTGGGACTTCAGCGCGTCCGGCCTCCGGCGCAGTCTGGAGTCGCTGGAGCGCCTCGGCGTCGTCCACGACACGGACGACCACGCGGACCAGGCGCCGGCCGAAGCGGTGCCGGCTCTGGCAGAGCCGGACGTGATCGGCAGGTCCGGGGTCGGGGGTGAACCAGTGGCGGTTGCCCGTCCGGTTCGACGGCGCGTCATGCACGCGGGGCGCGCACGTTGCTGGAGCAGCCGGCGCCGGCGGAGCTGCTTCCCAGGGAGCTGTGAGTGGAAGGCCCGCTTGACGTCGAAGCGCCGACGCCCGGGGCTGTCTCGAAGTCGTGTCGAGCTGGTGAATAAAGTAGACCGGACTGCCCGGCGAGTTGCCGCGGTCAACGGGTGGCTCGCGCGCGGGTGTAGGCCCGTAGCCGTGTGGCTGCGGGCCGTTCCCGTGTTCAGGCTGCGAATGGCAGGGGTTCGTGGATGTTGTTGCGTCGGGGTTGTCGGCGTCGGTCGATGAATGCTGGTGGCAGGAACTCCGGCAGCCCATCGGCCGCGATGCGGACTTCCCAGCCGGAGCGGTGCAGCAACCGATGGTGGTGGGCGCACGTCAGCACCAGGTTGTTCAGGTCGGTGGGGCCGCCGTCGGCCCAGTGAGAGTCGGCAGGGGGCGCGGTGTCCGGATTTCGCCGGGTCGTTTCCCCCTGCCGCTCTCCCGAACCCGGCGTACCCGTTTCCGAGTACCGGGCTCTCCACGAGTCGCCGTCAGGCAGGCGAGACGCCTGGTTTGTCCCATGGTGTCGGTATCCGGTGGCCCCGGTAGCGATAACGCTGAATGGTCATCGTGGCGGGTTGCCAGAGTGCGACACTGTTGTATTCCGGCCACCACCGGTTGTAGTAGCGGCGGATGATCCACCGTCTGCTGGTGCGGGGGTGTTTGTTCTTCAGCCATTCCCAGACCCGCCACCACAGGTAGTGCTGGAGATGGTGGTAGGCCTTGCTGGAGGAACTGTGCCGGAAGTACTGGGCCCATCCGCGGGTCATCGTCCCGAGTTGCCGGAACAGTCGGTCCGCGTCCTGATGGGTGATCCGCTTGGTCGCTGCCTTCACCTTCCGTTTGATGGAAGTCATCGACTTCTTCGACGGATAGGTGTAGATCAGTTTCCGGTCGCTTCCGTATTGAGTGTGCCGCTGGATGCGGAATCCCAGGAAGTCGAATCCCTCGTCGATGTGCACGATCTGTGTCTTTTCCGGGGCGAGCCGAAGCCCGATCCGGTCCAGGATCGCACCGATCTCATCCCATAGTTTCTCCGCGTGGTCTCGGGTTCCGTTGACCAGGACGACGAAGTCGTCGGCATAACGGGTCAGCCGGAATGTTGCGCCGCCGCGTTGGCGATGGCGCGCCCGGGTCCAGGAGTTCCTGTGGTTCTCCCAGATCTGGTGGAAATAGTCGTCCAGTTCGGAGAGAGTGATGTTGGCCAGCAGCGGCGACAGAATGCCGCCCTGAGGGGTTCCGGAATGGGTGTCCCGGTCGGCGCCGTCCTCGCTGAGGATTCCCGCGCGCAGGAACGCCTTGATCAGCTCCAGGATCCGCTTGTCCTTGATCCGTTTCCGCACCAGCCCGAGCAGGGCGGTGTGGTCGATCTCGTCGAAACAGGCGGCGATGTCGCCCTCGAAGACCCACTCATAGCCCTGCTGGGCATAGTGGCGGATCTCCTCGACGGCGTCCTGGGCCCGGCGCCTGGGCCGGAAACCATAACTAGAGTCCCGGAACCCGGCCTCGAAGATCGGTTCCAGGACCAGCTTCAGCGAGGCTTGAACGACCCGATCGGTCACGGTCGGTATCCCCAGCCGGCGCGTCTTCCCGCCGGTTCTGGGAATGTGCCGTTCCCGGACCGGGAGCGGACGGAACGCCCGAGCCTTCAGATCAGCCCGGATTTCCTCCAACAACCCGACAACACCCAGCTTCGATTCGGTGATCGAGCGGACAGTCCGCCGATCGACACCCGCGCTGCGTGCTCCGGTGTTCCCCGACACCCGTTCCCACGCCGTGACGAGGAATGCGGGGTCGGCCACGAGGTTATAGAGATCATCAAACCGGCGGCCGGGATCGGCCGCCGCCCAACGGTGCAGCTTCGTTTGCATTCCCAGTACCCGCTGCCCTGCGGTGAACGGCACCAACAGCAGATCACCGATGTTCACCGGTGAGGCTTCTTCTGGCATTACCTCAACTTCCCTGCTTCGTCTCGCTGCCGCCCTTCCCCATGTGGACGGCTTTCCCGTCCTCGGAGTACTACGGCGACTCCGCCCCATCGCAAGCCTCTCGGCAGGCAATGCGCCTATCCGTCATCAGACCACCGGCTGTGACCCGTTTATGGAAGGCTTGCGGTGGTTCCCATGTTCACGTGTTCCCGATCGACGAGTGAGGCACCCAGCTTTACCCCGGCAGTCCCTGTGAATACGCCACAGACTTTCTCCACAGGCTGCCCGAGAACAATTCCCGGGCGGACGCTACCCCTACCACTTGGTTCACGCGCACTGCACTACCGACCCATATCCGCCAGGTTCGAGTCGGCTCCACATAACGAGGCTTCAGACACTGATTCCTATTCGTATACCTTCTCGTCTCGCTCACCGAGCCCGCACCATCTGGCGATACTGGCACGACTCGACTTTGTCAGGGCCGCTTGCCACCTCAACCTGCCCATTCCCGCAGGTCAGGCTGCCCTCAGCTTCACCGAACCGCTGTGACGATCCAGCGTCGGAGGTCTTGCACCTCCGATCGGATAAACACGCGCCTCATGGCGCACGTGGCGGACGTGGTGGCCCTGGCAATGCCGGGGTGGGCGGTGGCAGCCGGGGAAGGCACAGCCTCGGTCGCGGAGGAATAAGGCTCGGCGGAGTCCCGCGGAGATCAGCCGTCGGAGGCGGCCGAGGTTCAGCGGTTCGCTTTTCTCGCCCAGGACCGCGGGGATGATCATGGCGTCGCAGGCGTGCACCCGCGCTTCGGCGGCCGTCATGGTTCCGGTGTCGCCGAGGGTGGCCTTCCCGACCCCGGACTTCAAGTCTTTCAGGGAGACCGCGACCATCACGTGGGCTCGTTCCCCGGCCTGCATGGGCAGGTTCGGGGAGTTGAGGGCGAGATCCACGGCGTCGGAGAAGGCATCGCCGTAACGTTGCGGGGTGGTGCGGAAGTCGGGGCCGTCGTCGCCGGTGCGACGCTCAGCCAGGGCGTCCAGCAACGCGCTGGCGCGGGTGCCGGTTTCGTCGTCGAACCGGCCGCTCAGCTCCCACACCCCGGTTCTTTTGCGGCGCAGGAACAGTTCCCGGGCGGGAACCGAGGGTTCGGTGTCGTCGGGGGCGGTTCCGTCGGGAGCCAGGTGGGCGAGGATGCGGGCACCGAGGGCGGCGACCTGCTTGTGGCCAGCCTCCTCGGCGAAAGTGAGCAGGTTGGCCTCGGCACTCAGGCGATGCTCGGGCGGAACTTGAGTCAGGACATCGGTGATCACATCGATCATCGGGTCACTCAACCGCCCCGCCCGGGCAGCAGCACCGGTGCCGGGAGCCAGCGCAGGAATCGGGGAGCCATCCAGGTTCCGGCCCGGGTTCACCAACCGAGCCCGTTTCACCGCCCGTTCCGCAGCCGGCTTCGGCACATCGGCGAGATGCTCCAGAAGCCGTGCCACAGAACGATAGCCGAACAGCTCCATCACCCCACGCTGCTCGATGTCCACCAGCAGCGCACCAAGTTCAGCCTCGGCAGACCGCATGGTCGCGATCAGCGATCCGATGCGGTCGGCAAGAGCCGCCGCGTCGGCTGAGGGGGTCGCGTCGTGGGTCATACCTCCAAACTACCCACCCATCGAACACACGGCATCACACGAAACGGTGAGAACACAAGGTAAAGAGGGTAAGCGAAGCATGGCGAATCGGCCCACGCGGACCACAGTTCTAATGGTCCACAGTGGATGGCTGAGGCCGGGAAGCCTCCTCGGCGGCGCGCACGCGGAAGACCTGACGAATCAGGCCGATGCACCAGATGAACGTCAGCGCGATCACGGTCGGGTTCTTCAGGAACAACAGGACAGCGAGGTACGTCTGCCGGGCGGACTCGGGCAGCAGCTGCGACAGCACGTGTTCGGCCAGGACTTCGAAGACCAGGACGGCCGCGCCGAGGAATGCCGCCTGCCACAGCAGGCTGCGCCAATGGTTGCGCGCGAACGCCCGGCCCGCGCGCCAGTGGAGGGTCAGCCCGCGCATCGCGAGGCGCCAGACCAGCACCACGAGGGCGATCCGGGCGGCCATGACGACGACCTCGGAGGCGAGGGCGAGGCCGTGGGGGATCCGGTCGGTCCAGTTGACCACGATCAGCCGCTGGATCGAGGCGATCGACGACAGGCCCACGACGAGCCGCCAGTGGCGGGTGTAGCAGTGCCACGTCCACTTCGGCACTTCCAGTGCTCGCTTCAGCTCGCTCACGGTACCCCCATGGTTCAGTCGGCGAGTAATTTAGTTCAGTGTACTGAAATATCGACGCAGGTAAAGTGACCGCATGGACGGTCGAGACGCCGGACGCGAACTGAGCACCGCCGTGGTCGCGTTCCACGAGGCGGTGGGCGCGAGCCTGGGCGTGACGGCGGTGGACCAGCGTGCCCTCGCGATGATCGCGGCCGCCGGCTCGATGTCGGCGGGGGACTTGGCCAAGGAGATCGGCCTCACCCCGGGCGCGGTGACCGGGCTGGTCGACCGGCTCGAGCGCGCCGGGCTCGCCCGCCGCGCACCGGACCCGGCCGACCGGCGCCGGCTCGTGATCACGGCGGTGCCCGGGGCGTTCGGGAAGGTCTTCGCCGGTCTCGACGCGGCCATGACCGAGCTGAACGGCCGCTACACCCCGGCCGAGCAGGCGGTGATCGCGGACTGGGTGGCGCGCACGATCGACGTCCTGCGCGAGCAGACCCGGTTGCTCGCGAAGCGGTGATGCCGCCGGCCCGGTTGCGCTACGGTGGCGGGGGAACGCGGACACCGGGGGGAATCATGCGTCGACTGCTCGTCTCCGCCGCCTGCGCCGTGCTGCTGGTCGCCGGCACCGGAACCGCCGATGCGGCAACGGATCCGCGGCAGGCCGCGCTGGATGTGGCCGTGCAGGCCGGGAACGTCGGGATGATCGCCGTCGCCACGGACGCGGGCGGGCGGTGGCGGGGGCGGGCCGGGGTCGCCGACGTCGTCACCGGGGCGAAACCCGACACCGGCGGGCGGTTCCGCATCGGCAGCGTGTCCAAGACTTTCACGGCGACGCTCGTGCTGAAGCTCGCCGCGAACGGCAGGCTGCGGCTGGACGACCCGATCGCGCGGTACCTGCCCGGCCTGCTGCCGTACCCGGAGCCGATCACCGTGCGGCAGCTGCTGCAGCACACCGCCGGCGTGCCCCGTGACCTGGCGCCGCAGTACACCTGGACGACCGCGGAAGAGCTGGACACCGAACGCTTCGTGCACTTCGGCGAGGTCGAGGCGATCCACGACAGCACCGTGCAGCCGCTGCTGTTCCCGCCGGGCACGGGCTGGTCCTACTCCAACACCGGCTACAACGTGCTGGCGCTGCTGGTGGAAAAGCTCACCGGCCGTCCGTTCGAGCGGGTGCTCGCCGACTGGATCACCGGCCCGCTGCACCTGGCGGACACGTTCCTGCCGCGGGACTTCCCGTGGGTGCCGCGCCCGGCCATCCGCGGCTACGAGCAGCTCTACCCGGCACCGCGCGGGCTGACGGACGTCACCGTGTACAACCTCAGCCGCTACTTCGGCGCGGGGAACATCATTTCCAGCGCGGCCGACCTGAACCGCTTCTTCCGCGCGCTGTTCGGCGGCGAGCTGCTGCCCGCCGACGTGCTGGCGCAGATGAAGACCACGGTGCCGTGGCCGGGCGAGGGCGGGCTGGTCGGCTACGGGCTCGGGCTGATGCGCATCTCCCTGGCCGGCATCTGCGGTCCCGGCGCCCCCGACGTCTGGGGGCACGGCGGGGACGTCCCCGGGTACAACACATGGAGCATGAGCGACGCGGCGGGCACCCGCGGGATCACGGTCGCGTCCAGCCCCGACCTGACCGCTTCGCCCGCCGCGGCGGCCCGCCGGACCCTGGCGATGGTGACGGAGTTCTGCACGCCGGCGCTGCCGGACGCCCAGGAACGCGCCGCGCGGATCCAGGCCGCGCTGCGCTGACGCCGGTTCCCCGCCACCGCACCACGAGCCGATCGCCGTGGTTTGGCCGCCTCGGCGGCCGGGTAAACGAATTCCGGCTCGTCTCCAGCCCTCCGGACGCGCCGGCCTGCCGCGCTCCGCACCGCCGTCCGGAGGAAGAGCCGTCACGCTGTTCCCGGCTTCCTGGCGCCGGTGCGCGCTCCGCCACCACCGATCCAGGGGGAACCCATGTCCGTGCCGTCCCCGACGACCGTCGACCGCCGCCCGGCCCGAACTCCGCACCCGGTCGCGCCCGGACCTCGTGGCGGGCAAGGCGTTCGGGCAGCCGCGGATGACGGCGCGGGCGCCGGGGTCAGCCGAGCTTCCCGGTCGTCACTCGGGCGTGCAGGTGCTGCGGGGGTCGAGCAGGACGGCGGCGAGCAGGTCGACTTCGCGCAGGTCGATGACCACCAGGTGCGGTGGCGGCAGGGGGTCCGTGGCGCCGAGCAGCCGGGTCGGCACGGCCGCGGCGGCGCCCGTGTCGAGGGTTCCGGTGACCCGCAGGACGAGCGCCTGCCCGGCCTCCACCGGCGCGATTTCGATCTCGGCCGCCATGAGACACCTCCAGTCCGGTCGTCGGAACGGGGTTACCCGAGCGGGGCCGGTCGTAGTCCGGCCGCGCGGCGGGCCACCCCCGCGGCGGCACCAGGACCGCGGCGCTCGGGTCCGACGGCCTGCTCAGGCGGCTCGTCCGGTGTGTCGAGTGCTTCCGCGCGCCGGCGGTTGATGACCGCGTCCGCCCGGTGGGTTTCCGCTTTGCGGCGGTGTTCCGCTTCGGTGGCACCGCCCGAGCGGGCGGCTGCTTCGTGTTGCTCCGCCGCCCGATCGTGGGCGTCCGCCGACCGGTGCAACGCGGCCCGCAGCCGCTCTCGCGCGGCTTCTTGCCGCTGCCGGGCGTCGTTCGACGTCGGGAAGCCCCGGGACTGCTCGACGCTCGAGCGGTCGTCGCGGTGGGACAGCGCCCGGCGCCAGTGCCGGGCGGCCTCGGCGCGCTCGGCGGCTCGTCTCGCGGCTTCCGCGGCGGTCGCGCCGGGGTCGGTCGGGACGTCCACGCCACTGATGGTTCCACGCGTCGACCCGCCGGTCCTCCCCCCGGAAAGAAGGACCGCTTCCGCTCGGCGAAGGGTGGGGGGAGACCTGCGAGCGGAAGCGGTGGCTTGGGGTCGGTACGGGGGTCGCCTCTCGGCGAGTGGCGCGACCCGGCTCCGGGGTGAACCGGTGGTCCGGGAAGGCGGAGGGGGTGAGGCCCGGGGGACTCCGCCGTACCGACACCCGTTACAACGTCCGGCGTGGCGCGGTGTTCCCGGCGGGGAGGCCGCCGGGCGTGACGTGCGTCGCCACGGGAGCCGGCCGCCGGACCGCCCGCTCCCGGATCCGGTCGACCAGGGCGGCCTGGGCGACGATCGGCGGGCCCTCGAGGTCCGACGGCACGCCGTCGCGGGCCCGCGCCACGAATTGCCGGACCACCGCCGCGAACTGGTCGTCCGGCGGGAGCGTCCGCTCCTCGACGCCGTCCGGGCGCTCGACGCGGACGACCGGGGCGTGCCCGGCCGGTGGGGTGTACGCCCACGGCACCGTGATGCGGCCGTGGTCCCCGGCCAGCTCGTAGCGGCAGCGGTACGCGTGCCGCATGCCGAACCTCAGCTCCGCGGTCCGGCCGGCCGGACCGGTCAGGACGGCGGAGCCGCCGACGTCGACGCCGAGGCCGGGGTCGACGTCCAGCGTGGCGGCGACGACTTCGGCTTCCTCGCCGAGGAAGTCCAGTGCCGTGCGGACCGGGTACACGCCGATGTCGAGGAGCGCGCCGCCGCCGAGGTCGGGGCGGTGGCGCATGTCGCCCGGCGGAGGCGCGGGGATGGTGAACTCCGCCGTCAGCGACCGCACCGTGCCGACGGTGCCGCCGGCGGCGAGGGCGCGGACCGCCGCGTGCTGGGAGTGGCAGCGGAACATGAAGTTCTCGAGCAGGGCCACCTTGCGCTCGTCGGCCAGCACCACGAGGCGCTGCGCGTCCTTCGCCGTGGTGGCCAGGGGTTTCTCGGCGAGGACGTGCCGGCCCGCTTCGAGTGCGCGCTCGATCCACTTCGCGTGCAGGACCGCCGGGAGCGGGACGTACACCGCGTCGAGGTCTTCGCGGGCCAGCAGCCGGTCGTAGCCGGTCACGGGCTCGCCGCCGAACCGGGCGGTGAACCGGGCGGCCTTGGCCGGATCGCGGCTCGCCAGGGCCACGACCGCCACGTCCGGGTGGCCGGCCAGCGCGGGAAGCATCCTGCGCCAGGCGATGTCGGCGCAGCCGAGGACGCCGATGCGGAGCGGGTTCATTTCCGTCGATCCCTTCGGGATGCGGCCGGTCGGCCGAGCTGGGGGAGGGGCGGGCCGACCGGCCGCGGGCTCGCTCAGCCGAAGGAGATCACCGCGTCGGCGACTTCGCTGTAGGACTCGTCGGCCACACCGACGAAGCACCCGTTGGCGACCGTGGTGCAGTCCACCGGTCCCGACGCCGTGGTGAGGACCCGGTGGACGACGAACGAGGTGGACACCGTGCCGTCGGCGCCGGTGGTGGCCGCCTGGCTGCCGGTGTCGCAGACCGGGCCGGTGGCGCCGCCGGCGCACTCCCAGACCGTGACCGCTGCCCCGGCGGTGAAACCGGTGGCGGCCACCGAAACCGTGGCTCCGTCGGCCAGCCCGCTCGACGGCGACACGGCGACGCTCGGCGTGGCCGCGGGGTCGGCGTACGCGGCCGAGCTGCCCGCCGCGACGACGGCGAACGCGACCGCCAGTGCCGGGAAGAACCTGGTTTTGGACATGCGGGAACACTCCGAATCATCAGGGGGAAATCGCGAGGTGCGAAAGCCGGCCGCCGCGCGGTCCGGCCCGGTCGTGATCGTTTGACCGTGAACCCGATATTAGGCGAGAAGTTCACAACATGGCAAGCAAGAAGTATCAACTGCTAGTTTCTTGCCGGTGAGACGGGACGAGGCCGGGAGGTTTCCCGGCCTCGTCGGCGTTTCCGGCGCTCACGCCGTCGGCACGGCCTTGATCGGCTTGGCGCCGATGTGCTGCCAGTCCTGCAGTCGCGCCCAGTCCGCGAAGGTGTGCCAGCCGACGTCGGGGAAGTCCGCGCGCAGGGCGGCGATGTCGGCGGTGAAACCGACGCGGTCGATGTAGGCGAACATCGCGCTCAGGTCGGGGCCGAGGAACGGCGCGTCCGGCGGGATCGCCGCGTAGCGGACCGGTTCGCCGATGATCTCCGCCAGCGTCGCGGCGGCGGCCTCGCCGGTGAGGTCGTCGCCGGCGATGTCGAACCGCAGGCCGAGCACGTCGGCCCGGTGTTCCAGCGCGTGGCGCACGAACTCCGCGATGTCGGCCACGGCGATCTGCTGCAGCGCCCGCGCCGCGGGCATCGGCGTCGGCAGCAGCCAGCCGTCGTCGCTCCGCCGCAGGCCGAAGAACCGGTTCTCCATGAAGAACGCCGGCGCGACGACCGTGTGCGGCACGCGGTTCTCCCGCAGGTGCCGCTCGATCGCGGCCTTGCTGTCGAAGTGCGGGACACCGGTGTCGCGGTCGGCGCTCGCCGCCGAGGTGTAGACGATGTGCCCCACCCCCGCCCGCCGCAGCCCTTCGACCGCGCCGATGCCGGCGGTGGTTTCGAAGCCGGTCCCGGCGTCGAAGGAGTCCGAGAGCAGGAAGGCGGCGTCGGCGCCCTGTGCGGCGGCTTCGATCGACGAGGCGACGGCGAGGTCGCCGGGCACCACTTTCGCACCGAGACCGGCCAGGTCGGTCGCGGCGGCCGAGCCGGGTCTGCGGGTGAGGGCGCGGACGGTGTGTCCGCGGCGGAGCAGTTCACGGGCGACGGCGCCGCCCTGCTGCCCGGTGGCGCCGACGACGAGGACGTCGAGGCTCATGCCGGAACCTCCTGTACCGAAGGGGAAATCCGGGCCTGGCGGGTGCGCAGGCCGCGGCTGAGCCAGAGCAGGCCCGCCATGCTGTAGACCGCGTCGGCGGGGGACACCATCGCCGACGCCGCCACCAGCACCGGATGCTGCAGGCCCGCGTCGACCAGGTCGCCGATCCGGGCGCGGACCTGCTTCGGCGTGCCCGCGACCACCCGGCTCGCGACCAGCTCGGCGGGTGCGGCGTCGATCGCGGCTTCGACCTGGGCTCGGCTGTACCGGTGGGGCAGGAGGTCCATCGCCCCGCGGAAATCCGGGCCCAGCGGGTGCTCGGCCCCGAACGAGCGCCACGCGCGCGCGTCGGCGAGCAGGGCCAGGTAACGCACGGACTTGGCGCCCAGCAGCCGCCGGACGTGGTGGGCGTCGCGGCCGAGGACCACCGTCAGCACCTGGGCCGCGCTGATCGCCGCCGGGTCGCGGCCGGCCCGCTTCGCCGCGTCGTGGACTTCGCGCAGCCGGCGCCCGTACTCGTCCGGGTCGACCGGCTCCCACGGGTACCAGCCGTCGGCGTAGCGGCCCGTCAGCTCGAGCATCCGCGGGCCGTGCGCGGCCAGCCAGAGCTCGGGACGGCGGCCCTGCGGTGCCCGCAGGTCCAATACCGCCTGGTCCAGGGTGAAGTACTCGCCCGTGAAGTCGAACGGTCCCTCCGCGTCGAAGCACCTGCGGATGATCTGCACGGCCTCCGCCAGCCGCGTCACCGGCCGGTCGCAGGGCACGCCGTAGGGGTCGAGGTTCTCGCGTTCCCCCGCGCCGAGGCCCAGGATCGGCGGCCGGCGCGTCAGGTGGGCCAGCGTCAGGAACGTCTGGGCGAGGCTCACCGGGTGGCGGCGGTGCGGGTCGGTCACGCCGACGGCCAGCTGGACCTTGCCCGCCTTGGCCGCGAGGTGGCCGAGGACCGTGGCGAAGTCGAATGCCTCGTCCGGCGTGGGTGATCCCTTGGCCAGGAACGAGAAATCGGTGTCCCAGACGCTGCGGGGAAACGGGCTGATCAGGTGGTCGACCGTCCACAGTGAACCCATGCCCGCCAGTTTCGCGCACGTGAGGTGCCCGGGCCCCGCCGCGGCCGGCGCGCTGGTGGCCCAGACGATCCCGGGCGACACGGAGCGGCTCATCGCGGCTTCGCCTCCAGGACCCAGTTCGGCGGCGTGGCGCGGGTCGTGGTGGCGAGCTCGAACCCGCCGGCGGCGAACAGCGCCCGCCACTCGGCCTCGGTCCGCTCGCGGCCACCGAGGTTGACGAGCATCTCGATGTCCATCAGCTTGCTGAAGTCGAACGTGTTGAGCTCGGGAACCGTGGCCTCGAACAGGATCACCCGCGCGTCCGCGTTGGTGCCGATCCGCCGCCGGATGTTGCCGAGGATGGTGACGCACTCGTCGTCGGTCCAGTCGTGCAGGACGCTCTTGAGGACGTAGGCGTCCGCCTCCGGCACGTCCTCGAAGAAGTTGCCCGGGACACGCGTGACCCGGTCCTGCACGCCGTTGCGCGCCAGCACCGGGTCCGCGCCGGCGAGCACCTCCGGCCGGTCGAACAGGACGCCCTTGACCTCCGGGTGGGCGCGCAGCACCGCCGACAGCATGTGGCCGTGGCCGCCGCCGAGGTCGGCGACGACGCCGAAGCGGCCGAAGTCCGCGATCCCGGCCAGCTCGTCGGCGGCCGCCTCGCTGAACGCCGTCATCGCGCCGTTGAAGACCTCGGCCAGGTGCGGGTGCGCCGCGTAGAAGTCGAACGACTGCATGCCGTGCACCTGCTGGAACGCCTGCTCGCCCGTGCGCAGCGTGTCCACCATCGACGCGTAGGACTGCAGGCGGCAGGCGTGGCCGACGTGCCGCGCGAAGTTGCGCAGGCTGCCCGGCGTGTCACTGCGCAGGCACTCCGCGTCCGGCGTCAGCTCGAAGCGTCCGTCGGGCCGCTCGGCGAACACCCCGATCGACGCCGCCGCGCGCAGCACGCGGTAGAGCGCGTCCGGGTCGGTCTCGGTGGCCGTGGCGATCTCGGCCACCGTGCGGGGGCCGTCCACCATGTGGTCGGCGACGCCGACCTCGGCCAGGACGTTGATCGAGTGCGAAAGCCACTGCGCGGTGACGATCATGATCACGCGCACCCGCGGCGGCAGCACCGCCAGGTTCGGGAAGCCCGCCCCGGCGGTCGGCGGGGCGATCACTTCACTGGTCACGAGCTGTCCTCTCATCGGATGGGTACTGGGGTCAGGCCGTCGGCCGGGTCAGGACGGCGGCGGACTGGAAACCGCCGAAGCCGCTCCCGACGCTGAGCACGACGTCCATCGGGTGTTCGCGGGCGTGCACCGGGACGTAGTCGAGGTCGCACTCGGGGTCCGGGGTGCTCAGGTTGGCGGTCGGGGGCACCACCTGGTGCTCCAGGGCGAGCGCGCAGGCGGCGAGCTCGATCGAGCCGATGGCGCCGAGGGAGTGGCCGACCATGGACTTGATGGAGCTGACCGGCACCTCCCGGGCGTGTGCGCCGAGGCTCCGCTTGAACGCCGCGGTCTCGTGCCGGTCGTTCTGCTTGGTGCCCGAGCCGTGCGCGTTGACGTAGTCCACTTCGGACGGGTCGAGCCGGGCTTGCGCCAGCGCCCGGTCGATCGCTTCCCCCATCTCCCGGCCGTCGGGCCGCAGGCCGGTCATGTGGAAGGCGTTGCTGCGCGCGGCGTACCCGGCGAACTCGGCGTAGACGTGCGCGCCGCGGGCCCGCGCCGCGGACAGCTCCTCGAGGACGAGGATCGCGGCGCCCTCCCCGATGACGAACCCGTCCCGCTCGCGGTCGAACGGCCGGGAGGCGTGCCGCGGGTCGTCGTTGTTCGCCGACGTCGCCCGGATCGCGTCGAAGCAGGCGACGGTGATCGGCGAGATGGGCGCGTCGGTGGCCCCGGCCAGGACGACGTCGGCCGAGCCCTCCCGCACCAGCGCCGCGCCGTGGGCGACGGCGTCGATGCCGGACGTGCAGCCGGTGGAGATGACCGCGGCCGGGCCCTCCGCGTTCGCCGCCCAGGCGACTTCGGTGGCCAGGGTGCTGGGCACCATGAAGCTGTAGAGGTGCGGGACGACGTAGTCCTCGTCGACCTCCCAGTGCTTGCCGTGGTCGCTGAGCACCACGTACTCCCGCTCCAGCGCGGTCGTCGCGCCGACGGCGCTGCCGACGCTGACGCCGATCCGCTCGGGCGGGAGCGCCGCGAAGTCGAGGCCGCTGTCGGCGATCGCCTCCCGGGTGCTCGTGACGACGAACTGGGCGGCCCGGTCCATCCGCCGGATCTCGCGTTCGCTCAGCCCGTTGGCCGCGGGGGAGAAGCCGACCTGCGCCGAGATCCGCGACCGGAAGCCGCTGGGGTCGAACAGGGTGATCCGGTCGGTGGCGGTGCGCCCGGTGGACAGCAGGTCCCAGAACTCCTTCTTCCCGATCCCGCCCGGGGCGACGACGCCGATGCCGGTGACGGCGACCCGGCGGCCCTGTGCCGGCAGTGCCATGAGGTTCCTCTCCGAGAATGGTGGTCCTAGGACAGCGCGTCGGCGCGGTACTCGGACACGACCTGGTAGATCGCGAACGGCCGTGCGCGGGAGCCGTCCTGGTGGTCGCGCAGCGGCGCGGTCGACGCGCGGTGCCCGGGGCCGCGCTCCCAGACGTCGAACTCCTCGAGGCTGGACCACTCGCTGAGCACCGCCATCTCCGCCGGGTCGTGCGGTGAGCGCAGCAGTTCGTTGCCGAGCAGGCCCGGGGTCCCGGCCAGGCTCGTGCTGATCCGGTGGTACGCCCGCTCCACCTGCGCGGTGTCGGCACCGCGCAGGTAGAGCAGCACGCGCACCCGGCTCATCGCGAAGCGCCCGCGGCCTGCGGCGCGTGGACGACCGTCGTCGTCTCCATCGACCCGCCCGTCCGGAACGGGTGCAGCTTCACCCGGTGCTCGAGGTGGTCGTCGCTGCGTTCGAACGCGCGGAACTCCGGCTCGCTCGTCCAGTCGCTGATGACGAAGTACACCGGCGCGCCGGGCTGCGTGCCGCGCAGCAGCCACTGCCCGCGGTTGGCGGGGTGCCCGGTGATCACGTCGGCGATGTCGAGCCAGGTCCGCTCGAACTCAGCCTCGACCCCCTCCTTGATCTCGAACCGGAGGATCACCCGGAAGGTCTCCTGGTCGCTCATCACATGCCCCCGTCCACGGAGACGACCGCCCCGTTGACGAAGCCGGCGGCGTCACTGGCCAGGAACGCGACGACGGCGCCGACGTCGGCCGGCTCGCCGAGCCTGCCGAGCGGGACCCGCTTCCGGTAGCCCGCCAGGCGTTCTTCGACGGCCGCCCGCTCGTCGTCGGTGGCCCGCTCGGCCATCTCGGTCGCGATGATCCCCGGCGCGACCAGGTTGACGCGGACGCCCTGGGCGCCCAGTTCCTTCGCCAGCGACTTGGTGAGGCCGGTGAGCCCGGCTTTCGCGGCCGTGTAGTGGGCGCGCAGCGGCACGCCGATCTCGGCCACCTTGGAGCCGATGTTGATGATGGCGGAGCCGGGGCGGAGGTGGGTCATCGCGCGCTGCGCCAGCAGGTACGCGGCGGTCAGGTTCGTGTCGATGACCCGGGTCCAGTCCGCCACCTCCAGCTTGACGAACGGGACGTGGCTGATCGCGCCGGCGTTGTGCACGAGGACGTCGAGGCCGCCGAGCCGCTCGCCGCACACCTCGATCAGCCGGTCGATCTCGGTTTCCTGGGCGATGTCGGCCTGCACCACGTGGTGGTGGCCGCCGCGCTCGTCCAGCTCGGCCTCCAGCGCCTTCGCCGCGTCGGTGTCGCTCTGGTAGCAGGCGACGACGTCGGCGCCGGCGTCCGCCATGGCGAGCACCACGCCGCGGCCGATGCCGCGGGTGCCGCCGGTGACGAGAACGCGTTTCCGGGCAAGGGAAAGTGTCATGATCTGCTCCCTGGGTGGTGATGGGTGGTCAGCCGGCGGCCGCTTCGACCTTGTCCTTGATCAGCTTCAGCTGGCCGGCGGAGTTCGTGTTGAGCCGGTCGGTCATCTGCGCGTCGTCCAGCGGGGCGCCCGGCTTCAGCTCGAAGTCCTGGACCCAGCGCAGGCGGACGCGGCCGCCGAGGTCCTCGTACTCCCAGAACAGCGACATGTACTTGAAGACGCCGGTCTCGACCCGGTGGGCGCGCACGGTCCGGGCGGCCCGGTCGGGGGTCCGCTCGGACACCCAGCTCCAGGTCTTGCCGTTCTCGTCGGGGTGCAGCGACAGCCGGAACTTCACGGTGTCGCCGCGCTGTTCCAGGACGACGGCTTCGGCGTACTCGCTGAACAGCCGCGGCCAGCCGGGGACGTCGTTGGTCATCCGCCACACCCGTTCGAACGGGGCTTCGATCACGATCTCGTTGTCGGTGTGCCCGGCCACGGCTACACCTCCACGAGGTTCTGGTTCACGTACGCGACCAGGTCGTCGGGGCGCAGGAGGAGCGTCGCGGAGTCCTCGGGGAAGGAGATCCCCAGCTCCTGCTTGACGCGCGCCTGGATCTCCAGCATCGCCAGCGAGTCGAAGCCGAGCTCGGTGAACTCGGTGGCGCCGATGTCGCCGCCGAGGTCGACCCCGTCGTCGGCGCCGCCGGTGGCGTCCATGATCTCCCTGAGACCGTCCAAAGTGAACATCGTGGTTCTCCCTTCACTCGGTTCCGCACTGGCGCACGACCATCGCGGAGTTGAAACCCCCGTGGCCACGGGCGAGCACGAGCGCGGTGCGCACCCGCGCTTCCCGTGGCTCGTTCAGCACCAGGTCGAGGTGGTGGCCGCCGGCCTGCCGCCGGACGCCGACGGTCGGCGGGACCACGGCGTCCCGGATCGCCAGCAGGGCGAACGCGACGTCGAGCGCCGCACCGCCCGCGAGGAGCCGGCCGGTCATCGTCTTGGGCGCGGTCACCGGAACGCCGTGCGGCCCGAAGATCCCGGTGATCGCGGCGGCCTCGGCGCGGTCGAGCGCGGGCACCCCGGCGGCGTCCGCGAAGACGACGTCGACCTCGTCCGGGGCCACGCCCGCGTCGGCCATCGCCGCCTCCGCCGCGCGGCGCAGGCCGGGGGGCCGCGGCGAGCCCGGCGGGGGATCGAACGTCGCCGCGTACCCGGCGATCTCGCCGTAGCGGCGCGGGGCGCCGCGGCGCACGGCGGACGCGAGGTCCTCCACGATGGCGATCGCCCCGCCTTCGCCGACGACGTGCCCGCACGCGTCGGCGTCGAACGGCAGGTACGCGCGCTCGGGGTCGCTGCGGGTCGACAGCCGCCCGGTGGCGGTCTGCGCGACCAGCCCGTAGGGGCACAGCGAGGCGTCGGTGCCGCCGGTGACGATCACCGGCGTGCCCGCCCGGATCAGCCGCCGGGCCTGGCCGATGGCGTCCAGCCCGCCGGCCTGCTCGGTGGCCACGACCCCGCACGGACCGCGCATCCCGTGCCGGATCGAGACCTGGCCGGTGGTGGCGGCGTAGAACCACGCGATGGACTGGTACGCCCCGACGAACTCGGGGCCCTTCTCCCACAGGCGCTGGATCTCCCGCTGGCCGAACTCGTTCCCGCCGGACGAGCTCGCCGTCACCACCGCCATCTCGTACTCGTCGAGCGCCGCGGTGTCGACGGCCGCGTCGGCGAGCGCGTGCTCCGTGCAGACCAGGCCGTGCTGGGTCCACTTGTCGGTCTGCACGATCAGCCCGCGCGGAACGCGGTCGACGGCGTGGAAGCCGGCCAGCTCGCCCGCCACGGTGACCGAGTACCGCGACGCGTCGAACCCGGAGATCGGGCGGATGCCGGTCTTCCCGGCCAGGGTGGCGGCCCAGCACTCCTCGACGCCCATCCCGTTGGGGGCGAGGACGCCGAGGCCGGTCACGACGGCGGTGGTCACCGGTGCGGCCCGCCGACGTCCACCCCGGCCTCGGCCGGGTGGGCCGGTGCCTCGGTGTCCACGTGCCCGAGCTCGGGCCGCGGGGCGAGCGGGCACAGGTGGAACACGGCGAACGCGGGTTCACCACCGCGGTTCTCCAGCCGGTGGCGCACGTCCTTGGGCACCAGGACGGCTTCGTCGGCACCCAGCTCGACCGGCTCGCCGTCCAGCGTCAGCACGAGCGTGCCGCGCACGACGTAGAGGTACTCCTCCGAGTACGGGTGGTAGTGCTCGGTCACGGACTCGCCCGGCAGCAGCGTGACACCGCCCATGAACCCGGTGGTCGACCCGGCCGTCTTCGGGCTGAGCACGACCCGCAGGTCACCGCCCCGCCGCCGGTTGGCGGGCACGTCGCCGAGCGCGATCTTCTGCGTCACGTGGCACTCCAGCTGTAGAAGGTCTCGGCCATCGCGTCCTTCGGTTCCCGCCAGCCCGGGTCGAACGGGCTGATGAACTCCGCGAGCCGCTCGTTGATGTCCTGGTAGAGCGGGTGGGACCGGGCCTTGTACAGGTCGCCCGTGATGTCCGCATCGGCTTCCACGAGGTGGAAGTAGAGCCCGTGGAAGCGGAAGAGGGTCCGCCGGTCCACGCCGATCATGCGCGGCAGCTCGGTCGCGTCCGAATCGGCGAAGATCCGGGCGACGTCCGCGCTGTCTTCCGCGTTCATGCGGGCCACGATCAGTGTTCTCCGCACGCGCACCTCCGAAGGTGGTTTCGTTGTCGGACAGGGGGTTTCAGACGCGGGCGGGCAGGATCTCCCCGGCCGGGGAGTCGTGCATCGCCAGCTGGGACAGGCAGCGCATGGCGAGCCGGCCGACGATGTCCGGATAGGACTGTTCGGTCGGCCGCAGGCCGCCACCCGACAACGCGTCCAGCAGCACGGCTTCGCGCGCGAAGGCGGCCGCGTCCCGGGCCACCAGCCGGGCCACGTCCCGCAGTTCGCCGGTGTGCTGCCACAGCCGGACGACGGATTCGCCGTTGCGGTACCAGCGTTCGGCGAGCAGCGCCGGACCGTCCGGGTGCCCGGGCCCGGCCCAGAGCGGCACCCGGCTCTCCAGCGCGAGGTCGGCGGGCCCGGCATCCGGGTGCCGGAACCGCAGCACGGTGATGCGGGCGAGCCGGTCCGGCGTCGACGAGCCGCCGCAGTCGGTCATCAGGCTGTTCGCGAAGTACCGGAGGAAACCCTGTTCCGTCTGCGTGTCCCGCGGCTCGGCGAGGAACGGGCTGAGCCGCTGCTCGGCGAACTTCACCGTGGTCTGCCGGGACATGTGCCGGGCGACGTCGTCGAGCTCGCCCAGGTACTGGATGATCCGGACCATGCTGTCGTCCCCGATGAACAACCCGGTGGCGGGGATCAGGCCGACCTCGTTCCCGGCCGCGTCGTAGACGACCGGCGAGCCGGTCCGCCGGAACCCCGTGGCCGAGAAGATCTCGGCGATCTCGGCCTCGGTGTCCGGGCGGATGTTGTAACTGATGGCGGCAAACGACACCTTCCTGCCTTTCTGCTCGGTGCACCCGGTCAGATCAGATTGCGCGTGATGCCGGCCCAGGCGGCCCGCTCGACGTCGGTGAGCGGCGGGCCCGCCGGCGGCGGACCGGGTGCCGGTTCGCCCGGGACGGGCTGGACGGGCGGGACGGCGAACGCGTGGAACGCGGCGCCCACGGCGCCCAGTGCCGCCAGTGCGTACCGGCCGAGTGCGCGCAGGCGGCGGCGCGACTGTCCACCTGGGACGAACCGGCGCTCCGGCATCGGCCCCCCACCTCCCTTTCTGTCCGGCACCCTCAGCCAACCCCGGGCGGCTGCGCACGACCACGTGCTTGTGCCTGCAGGAATGCCGGAACTTCACCGGCGAGGACGACGGCCGCGTCCTTGGCGCCGTCGCCCCGCCCGGTCAGCGCGGCGAACCGCCGGGCGGCGTGCGTCACCAGGTCCGCGTCGAGCCCGCCGTCCCGCGCGGTCGCCTCCGCGAGGCGCAGGTCCTTCGCCATCAGGTCGGTGCGGAACGCCGCCGGCACCAGCCGGTCGTCACGCACGAGCGCGGCCCGGAAGCTCAGCACCGGCGAGCTGAAGCCGCTGCCCGCGATCGCTTCGAGGAGCCGGTCGCGGTCGACCCCGCCCGCGGCGCCGATGTCGAGCGCTTCGGCGAGACCGGCGAGCTGCACGCCGAGCAAGGCGTTGAACGCCAGCTTCGCGCTCGCGGCCGAGCCGGTGCCGCCGATGTGCCAGGTCTGCTTGCCGATCGCGGCGAGCAGGTCCGACACCTTGGCGACGTCGGCTTCCTCGCCCGCGGCGAGCACGCGCACCTCGCCGGATCTCGCCTGGAACGGGTTGCCGATCAGGCAGGCCTCCACCCGGGACACCCCGGCTTCGGCGAGCCGGGCGGTGCAGGCGCGGGAGAAGTCCGGCGAGACCGTGGAGGCGTCGACGACGACCGCGCCCGGCTTCAGGCCGTGCACGGCGCCGTCTTCGCCGAAGAGCACCTCGGCCACGGCCTCCGGTCCGCTGAGGCTGACCAGCACCGTGGCGGCGTCCTCGACGGCGGCCACGGGGGTCGCCGCGCACCGGGCGCCGCGCTCGGCCAGCGGGCCCGCCTTCGCCTCGGTCCGGTTGAACACCGAGACCGGCCGGCCCGCGTCGAGCAGCCGGTGGGCGAGTCCCGAACCCATCGCGCCGAGGCCAAGGCACGCGATCGGGGTGTCCGGTCCGGTCATTGAAACTCCTTGTCCAGAGAAGTGATCCAGCCGGCGTCGAGGGTCCCCAGCGCGGCGACGCTGGCCGAACCGGTGAACACGGTCTTGCCGTGCCCGCGGAGGGTGACCGACAGGGGCCCGGCGTCGGTGTCGACGACCGTCGTGCCCCAGGCGCCCGCCGCCCGCTGCCGGGCCGCCGCGGCCGCGCACACGGCCGTGCCGCACGACCGCATTTCGCCGGTGCCCGGTTCGTACACCCGGGTGCGCAGCCGGCCGTCGGCCAGCACGTTGGCCCAGGTGATGTCGAGGTCGGCGGCGCCGAACCCATCGGCCAGCACGGGCTCGGCCGAGAAGTCGAGCGTCTCGACCGGCGCCGTCACGAAGCACACGAGGTGCAGGTTGCCGAGCGAGATGACGCTGCCCGGGTACTCGCGGCCGCCGAGGCGGACCGACGACGAGCCGAGGAACTCCGGCGGCAGCAGCTCGACCGACGTGGTGCCGGCGTCGTCGATGACGGTCCGCTTCGCGCCGACCTGCGTCCCGATCCACACCTCGCCCGGCGCGATCAGGCCGGCGTCGAGCAGGTAACGCGCGATCAGCCCCAGGCCCGGGCCGCACATGGGCGCCACCGTGCCGTCCGGGTTGCGGCAGTCCATGTACCACTCGGCGTCCGCGGCCAGTGCCGGGTCGGCGAACTCGGTGCGCACCAGCCGGAGCACGCCGTCGCCGCCGAGGCCGCGGTAGCGGTCGCACAGGCCGCGCACGGCGTTCCCGGTCAGCCGGACGTCGTCGTCCGGGTCGATGAGCAGCACGAAGTCGTTCCCGCCGCAGAAGCCCTTCGCGTACCGCGGCCCCCGGTCAACCGCCGGCGGGGACACGGCGCTCCTCGGCGGATGCACGGGCTTCGAGGAAGTCCGTGAGGTCGAACAGCCGCAGCGCGTTCCCGGCGAGGATGTCCTGGACCTCGGCTTCGCCGATCGGGAGGTCGCGCACCGCCTGGACCTTGTCCGCGAACTTGACCGGGATCGGCGGCGCGTCGGTGCCGAAGACGATGTGCTGCGGGCCGAGCAGGCGCAGGTTCGCCTCGTGCAGGCTGGGGTGGTCGAAGGTGGTGTCGACGTACAGGCGCGCGGCCAGTTCGCTGGGCCGCGAGGACGACGCCGTCCGGTGCAGCTCCGGGACCGGGGCGCCCGCGGCGTCGTCCTCGCCACGGTCCTGAGTGGACCGGTCGTCCCAGTGCCGGGGCCGGACCGCCCAGTCGATGCGGTCGGCGAACAGGCTGAACGCGCCGCCGGAGTTCGCCGAGATGAACTTGAGCGACGGGTGGCGTTCCAGCCGTCCGGACAGGACGAGGGCGGCGAGACCGAGTGTCGCGTCGCACGGCCGGCCGAAGATCTCCAGCAGTCCGTAGTTCGCGATGTCCCGGCAGCTCGCGGGCATCGGCCCGGCGTGCAGCAGGATCGGCACGCCGGCCTCTTCGGCCATGGCGAAGAAGGCGTCGGCGCGCGGGGAGTCGAGGTACTCCGCGTCCGCGCTGAAGTTCGCGATGAGCCCGACGAAACCGGGTTCGCGCAGCGTTGCCGCCGCGGCGGCAATGCTCTTCTCGTCGCCGAACACGTCGCAGTAGACGTAGGCACGCAGGTGCCGCCACCACTTCTGCACGGTCTCGCCGAGCCAGTCGTGCAGGGCGCGCAGCTGGTCGAACGGCTGCTGGTAGCCGAACGGCTGCCGGTAGCCGGCGAACCGGTCCGCGGGTGCCATGGTCCGCGCGCCGCTCGGGCTGCCGACGATGGTCAGCTCGATGCCGGCGGCCGCCTTCGCTTCGATCATGCCTTCCACGTCGACCAGGCTGCGGGGCATCGGGGCGCGCTCGGCCGCTTCCGCGGAGATGATGTGCCCGTGGACGTCGATGATCATCGGGCCGGCGCTCCCGTCGGGTCCAGTGCGGGCTTGCGGAAGTACAGGCAGCGCATCGCGGTGTCCGCGAAGAAGGTCCGGAACCCCTCGGGGGTGGTGAGGTCGGCGGGCTTCTCGAGGTACTGCTGGAGCGCGCGGTCGATCTCGGCGTGCGTCGACTCCATCGACTTCTGGCGCAGCAGCTCGGGCAGCGGGCCTTCGAACTCCATGACGCGGACGACGAGGTTGTCGCGCACGAAAACGGCGGTCGCCAGCATGCGGCCGACCACGGTGCCGGCGTCGTCGGTTATTTCCAGCGAGTCCGGCGGCGGATACCGGAGGAGCAGGTCCTCGACTTCGTTCTTGCATTCCCGGCGAAACGTCCATGCTATCGCCGCAACCTGCGTCATCTGATCACCTCTCGGAGTTCCCGCGGGTTCTCGCAGCGGATCGGATCCGTGCCCTGCTCAGGCAAGAATGGGCAGGCGGCACCCGGCTCACCAGGCAGTCGGGGCAACTGCCGCCGAAACTGCCGATCGGCCGCCACTCCTTCCAGCGGAAGCACATGGCCGCGGTCTCCGCGCGGTGATTGGCTTTGGCGCGTGACGGTATCGAAAGACGAGGCGAGCACTGCCCACGACTTTCGTCGATCGGCAGTCGGGCAATTGGCGAACGAGGGTGTGCCCCGCACCCTGCACGCATTGTGGGAGCACACGGTGCGGCGGCACCGGCGCGGGACCGCGCTGGTCGCCGGCGGCGAAGTCCTTTCCTACGACGAGGTGAACACCCGGGCGAACCGGCTGGCCCGGCTGCTGGCCGACCACGGTGCCGGCCCCGAACGCGTGGTGGCGCTGGCGCTGCCGCGGTCGGCGGAGATGGTGACGGGGGTGCTGGCCGTGGCCAAGGCCGGGGCCGCCTTCCTGCCCGTCGACGTCTCCTACCCGGCCGAGCGGATCGCCCCGATGCTGACCGACGCCGCACCCGTGGTGGTGTGCACGACGCGGGCCGGTGCCGCGGACCTCCCCGAAACCGGCGTGCCGGTGGTGGTGCTCGACGACGACGGGGCGTCCGCGGCGCTGGAGAGGCGTCCCGGCACGGACCTGACCGACGCCGACCGCACCGGACCCCTGTCCGTGGCGAACCTCGCCTACGTGATCCACACGTCCGGCTCGACGGGACGGCCCAAGGGGGTCGCGGTGACCCACGCCGGGCTGGCCGGGCTGGCGCGCGCCAAGGTCGCGGCGATGCGGGTCACCGCGGACAGCCGGGTCCTGCAGTTCGCCTCGCCGAGCTTCGACGCGTTCCTGACCGAACTGCTGGCGGCGTTCACCACCGGCGCCGCGCTGGTCGTCCCGTCGGCGCCGACGCTGGCCGGCGAGGTGCTCGAGGCGGCGATGCTGGGCGGGCGCGTCACGCACGCGGTGCTGCCGCCGACCGCGGTCGCGACGCTGACCCCGGGCACCTTCCCCGCGCTGGAGACGCTGGTCGTCGCCGGGGAGGCGTGCCCGCCGGAGCTCGTCGCGCGGTGGGCGCCGCACTGCCGGGTGCTCAACGCCTACGGGCCGACCGAGGGCACGGTGTGCGCCACCATGACCGGGCCGCTGCGGCCGGGCGAGCCGGTGACCATCGGCACCCCGATCGCCGGGGTCTCGGTGTACGTCCTCGACGGCGAGCTGAGCCCGGTGCCCGACGGGGAAATCGGGGAGCTGTACCTCGGCGGCGCGGGCCTGGCCCGGGGGTACCTCGGCCGGCCCGCGCTGACCGCCGAGCGGTTCGTCGCCGACCCGTTTTCGACGGCGGGCGCCCGGATGTACCGCACCGGTGACCTCGCCTCGCGCCGCGCCGACGGTGCCTTCCTGTTCCACGGCCGCGTCGACGACCAGGTCAAGCTCCGCGGGTTCCGGATCGAGCTCGGCGAGGTCGAGGCCGTGCTGGCCCGGCACCCGGGCGTCGGCCAGGCCGCCGCCGTGGTCCGGGACGACCGGGTCGCCGGCCGGCAGCTGGTCGTGCACGTGGTCCCGGCGCGGGGCAGTGCGCCTTCGGCGGACGAGCTGCGGGCGCACGCGCTGCGGTACCTGCCCGCCCACATGGTCCCGGCCGCATACCCGACGTTGGACGCGATGCCGGTGCTGCCCAACGGAAAGGTCGACCGGGCCGCGCTCCGCGACCGGGAGGTCCGCGGGGGAGCGGCGGGCCGGCCGCCGGAAACCGCGGCCGAGAAGGCGATCTACCTGATCTTCCGCGAGCTCTTCGGGGACGCGCCGATCGACGCCGGGAGCAACTTCTTCGAGCTCGGCGGCACCAGCATCCTCGCCATCGACGTGATCCTGCGCGCCCAGGAGGCCGGGCTGGAGCTCTCGCCGCGGAGCGTGATCGACAACCCGACCCTCGAGGCGCTGGCCGCCGCCGCCCGGAGCGAACCATGACGACACGACCGATCGCCGACCCCGCCGCGCTCGACGAGCTCGACCTGGCGTCGCCGACGTTGCACGCCGAGCACGAGCTGGGCGCGGTGTGGCGGCACCTGCGCACCCACGACCCGGTGTACTGGCAGCCCCCGCGTGGCACGCAACGCGGGTTCTGGGCGATCACCCGGTACGCCGACGTCAACCAGGTGTACCAGGACAAGGCGCACTTCGGCGTGGAGAACGGCAACGCGCTGGCCACCCTGCTGCACGGCGGCGACTCGGCGTCGGGGGTGATGCTGGCGGTGACCGACGGCGACCGCCACGACAAGGTCCGCGGGGTGCTGAAGAAGGGCTTTTCCAAGCGGATGCTCGACCTCATCGGGCATTCGCTGCAGGAGACCGTGGACGGCCTGCTGCTGGACGCGCTCGAAAAGGGCGACTGCGACGCCGCCCGTGACGTCTCGTCCAACGTCCCGCTCGGGGCGATCTGCGACCTGCTGGAGATCCCCGACGGCGACCGCAAGTACCTGCTCGACCTGACCGCGCACGCCTGGAGCTCCGACTACGCCGACGAGCCGCCCGAGGAGAGCTGGGTCGCCAAGAACGAGATCCTGCTGTACTTCAGCAGGCTGGCCAAGGCGCGCCGCGGCGCCACGGGCGACGACATGGTCACCTTGCTCGCCAACTGCCACGTCGACGGGCTGCCGCTCAACCAGGCCGAGCTGATGGCGAACTGCTACGGCCTGATGATCGGCGGCGACGAGACCGGACGGCACGCGATCACCGGCACCATCCTGGCCCTGATCGAAAACCCGGACCAGTGGCGGGCGCTGAAGAACGGCGACGTCGACCTCGCCACCGCCACCGAGGAGGCGCTGCGCTGGACGGTGCCGTCCCTGCACGGCGGCCGGACGGCGACCGCGGACGTGGTGGTCGGTGGCCGGCAGATCCGGGCGGGTGACGTCGTCAGCGTGTGGATCTCCTCGGCCAACCGGGACGAGACCGTGTTCGCCGGCCCGGACCGGTTCGACCTCGCCCGGACCCCGAACCACCACTTCACCTTCGCCTACGGCTCGCACTACTGCCTCGGGCACTACCTCGGGCGGATGGAGGTGCGGGCGGTGCTCGACGGGTTGCGCCGGCTGGTGTCCCGGATCGAGCAGACCGGCGACGAGAAGTGGATCTACTCCAGCATCCTGCACGGGATGAGCTCGCTGCCGGTCAAGTTCACCGCATGAGCGTGGCTCTGGTGACCGGTGCTGCGGGCGGGATCGGCGCGGTCACCGCGCAACTGCTCGCGGCCGGCGGGTTCCGGGTCGTCGCGGTCGACCGCGACGAGGACGGTGTCGCCGGCACGGTGGCCGCGATCCGCGCGCTCGGCGGCGCCGCCACCGGCCTCGGCTGCGACGTCACTTCGGCCGGCCAGGTGACGAGCACGGTGAACCGGGCGGAGCGCGAGTCCGGGCCCGTCGACGTGCTGGTGAACTGCGCCGGCGTCACCCGCGACCGGTTGCTGCTGACCATGACCGACGAGGAGTGGGACACCGCGGTCGACGTCAACCTCGGCGGCACGATCCGCTGCTCGCGCGTCGTCAGCGAACGCATGAAGCGGCGGCGGCGCGGCCACATCGTCAACTTCAGCTCCGTCGCCGCGGACGGCAACGCGGGCCAGGCGAACTACGCGACCGCGAAGGCCGCCGTCACGGGCTTCACCCGGGCGCTCGCCGCGGAGCTCGGCCCGTTCGGCGTCACGGTGAACGCCGTGGCGCCGGGCTTCGTCGCGACGGCGATGGTGGCCGAGCTGGCCGACCGGCTCGCCGTCGACCGGCAGGCGTTCCTCGACCGCGCGGGGGCGGCAACCGCGCTCGGGCGCGTCGGCTCGGCCGCGGACATCGCCGGTGTCGTGGCGTTCCTCGCCGGCCCGGGCGCGGGCTACGTCACCGGGCAGACGGTCTACGCGACGGGAGGCGACCGGTGATCGCCGGGTCCGGGTGAGCTGAAGGGGCCCAGCCGGCCCGCGACGTGCTCGCGCAGCCGGGCGAGCACGTCGAGCAGGGTGGCGCGCTCGGCGTCGGTGAGGATGCCGAAGGTCAGCTCGGCGTGTGCCTCGTGCAGGGCCTTGATCTCGCCGAGGTGTTCCCGGCCCTTCGCGGTGATCTCGAGCCGGGTCGACCGGCGGTCACCGGGGTCGCCGACCCGCTGCAGCAGGCCTTCCTCCTCGACCCCGTCCACCAGGGACGTGATCGACCGGCCGGTGACGCCGAGGCGGTCCTTGAGGTCACCCATCCGCGGGTTCCCGGCCTCCTGGACGGCGAGCATCAGCAGGACGCGCGACGGGGACCAGCCCCGCTGCTGGTACGGCTGCCCGGCGAAGCGGCGCAACGCGTGCGTGGTGCGCATCAGCGCGTCACCCAGCTGGGCCCCGGTCGGCGGTTTGTCGCTTGACACCCCCTCACCATACCGGTAATCCTGACAGGCACAAACTACTCTGTCCGGATTGAAACTAATTTCAGGAGTGCGTGCATGGAAGCAACGGGGACGAGCACGGGCCCGCCGGGGACCGTCTCTCCGGTGAAGAAGTCGTGGTTCAGCCGCAACTACAAGTTGCAGATGGCGGGCGCGATCATCTCGGCACTGGGCACGTCCGCCGCGCCGGTCGCGATGGCGTTCGCGATCCTCGACACCGGCGGCTCGGGCACCGCCGTCGGCCTGGTGTCCGCGGCGGGCACGGTGCCCGCGGTGCTGTTCTTCGTGATCGGCGGCGTCGTGGCCGACCGCCTGCCGCGGCACCTCGTCATCGTCGCCACGAACGTGGTCAGCACGGTCGCGCAGGGGTTGTTCGCGCTGGTCGTGTTCCTCGATTCGATCAAGCTCTGGGAGCTGGTGGCGTTCTCCGCCGCCAACGGCCTCGCGATGGCGTTCCGCATGCCCGCCACCGAAGGCCTGCTGATGCGCAGCGTCGACCGGGAGCACGCCAGCAAGGCGTTCGCCATCTTCCGGACCGGCCTCAACGGCGCCCAGGTCGCCGGCGCGGCACTCGGCGGTGTGCTGGTGTCCGCCTTCGGCCCGGGCTGGGTGCTGGCGATCGACTCGGCGACGTTCGCCCTGACGTCGTTGCTCGCCTTCGCGATGCAGGCGGAGGGGAAGCTGCGCAAGCGGGAAGGCATGATCACCGAGCTGCGCGAAGGCTGGACGGAGTTCTCCAGCAGGCGCTGGCTGTGGACGGTGACGGTGCAGTTCGGCATCGTCAACGCCCTCGGCGTCGGCGCGTTCACGGTGCTCGGCGCGGTGGCATCGGACCGCCGGCTCGGCGGCGCGAGCGACTGGGGCTTCATCCTGTCGTGCGACGCGGTGGGCATGATCCTGGGCGGCTTGCTGATGGTCCGCCTCCGCCCGCAGCGGCTGCTGGTCTCGGGGGTCTGCGGAGCTCTGCTGCTGGCGTTGCCGCTCGCGGCTTTCGCGGCGGGAGCGCCGCTTCTGGTGATCTGCGCGGCCGCGCTGCTGGGTGGAGTCGGCGTGGAGGTGTTCACGGTCAACTGGATGACCACCCTCCGCCAGGAGATCCCCCACGAGAAGTTCTCCCGCATCGCGGCGTACGAGGCATTGTGTTCGTTCGGGCTGACGCCGCTCGGCGCGGCAGGCGCAGGCCCGGCGGCGGACCATCTGGGGCTCGGCCGGACGCTGTGGTTCGCGAGTGGCGCGATCGTGGTGACCACGGCGATGGTGCTGGCGAGTGCGGACGTGCGGAGGGTGAAGCGCGCGCCGGATGACGGGACGCGCGGGCCTGGGGGGCCGTTCGGTGGGCCTGGGGGACCGGGTGGGCCGGGCGGGCCCGGTGGCCCTGGTGGGCCTGGACCGGGCGGACCTGGCAGGCCTTGACCGGGCGGGGCTGGCAAAGTCTTGCGCAGTCGTGCTGCAGGTGCCGGCTGGGCGTGGCAGCGGGTTCGAACGTCATGAACGAGTCGTTCATGACGCCGGACGTCATGAACGACTCGTTCAGTGCATCGGCGACCCCGCCGCCATCCCTCGATCACCCTGCGAACGACACCCGATGACCTCCCGAGCCGGCCGTGGCCGGTCGGGGTGGCGGCCGCCCGGTGGGGTGGCCGGCGCCGCTCGGTGCCTGACTCCCCCGGGGGTGCCGAGCGGCGCGCGGGACCGTATTCCCGGGCACCACTTACAACCCGGATAGCTTTACTTTCGTCAATCCGGATTGCGTGTAGCCTGAACGCGTGTCGAGCAAAAATCCTCCGTCCGGGGCGCAGCTGGCGGATGCGTTGATGCGCACCACGCACGCATTGCGCCGCTTCGCCGGCCAGCCCTACCAGCAGCGCGGCTGGTCGACCTCGCGGGTGCTGCTGATGCTCGCCGTCGACGAGGCGGGTACTCCGCGGATGGGGGAGCTCAAGGACAGGCTCGGCGTCACCGGCCGCTCGATCACGTCGCTCGTCGACGGTCTGGAAGAGGAGGGACTGCTCAAGCGGGTCGACGATCCGGGCGACCGCCGGTCGATCCGGCTCGAGATCACTGCGAAGGGCCACGAGCACCTCGGGGAGATCAAGGCCCTGCACGACGCGCACGCCGAGGTGACCTTCGGCATCCTCACCGACGCCGAACGCGCCACCCTGCTCGACGTGCTCGACCGGCTGCGCGACCACGTCGCCGGCCGCTTTCCCGAGCCCGAAAAATAAAACCGGCAGAAAATCCGCACCAATCGCCATTCCTGTTGCCTGGCGAAACAAATCATGCTCATGATGACGGCATGGTGGAATCCGTCGAAATCAAGGCCGATCTGTCCGATCCGGAATTCCTGCAGAACCCCTATCCCGCCCTCGCCGCGCTCCGGCGTGACTCCCCGGTCGCACGGGTGAAAACCGCGTTCGGGTTCGACGCGTGGCTGCTCACCGGGTACGACCTCGTCCGGGAGTCGCTCGCCGACCCGCGGCTGGTGCGGAACGTGCCGGGGGAGGTGGACCCGATCCGGCAGGGGACCCCGGGCGGCGTGGCCGGCCGGGACTTCGTGCCGCCCAGCGTTCTCGACACCGTCGACCCGCCGGAACACACGCGGCTGCGCGCGCTCGTCCAGCCTGCCTTCACCAGCCACCGGATCGACGGGCTCGCCGGCCGGATCGAGGCGGTGGTCGCGCCGCTCGTCGAAGAGCTCGGCGGGACGCCGGAATGGGACGTCGTCCCGCGGATCGCCTACCGCCTGCCGCTGGCCGTCATCGGGGACATCCTCGGCACGCCGCGCGGCGACGACGTCGAGCTGGTGCGGATCACCGCCGGCCTGCTCGCCGAGGACACCGACGGCGACAGGTTCCGCGCCCACCGCATCGCGTTGCACTCCTTGCGCGACTACCTCGTCGACCTCATCGCGCAACAGCGACGGCGACCCGGCGAAGACCTGACCAGCAAGCTCGTCGAAGCCGTGCCGGCGACGGACGAGGTCGCCGGGTACGAGCTGGTTTCCCTGCTGGTCAACATCGTCGTGGCCGGCTACCTGACCACGGGGAACGTGATCGGCAGCGGGCTGGCCGCCCTGCTGACCCACCCCGGCCAGCTCGCCCTGCTCCGCGGAAACCGCGGGTACATCCCTTCGGCGGTCGAGGAGTTCGGGCGCATCGAGGCGCCGTTCACCTCCGTGCTGGCCTTCGCCGCGGAAGACCTGGCCTACGGCGAAGCCGCGATCGAACGGGGTGACGCCGTGATCTCGTCGCTGACCGCGGCGAACCGGGACCCCGCGCGGTTCGCCGACCCCGACCGGTTCGACATCACGCGCCCCGACCACGGCCAGCTCGCCTACAGCCGCGGCATCCACCGCTGCCTCGGCAGCCACCTCGCGCGCGTCGAAGTCGCCGTCTTCCTCCGGTTGCTGCTCGACCGCTTCCCGGTGCTGGAACTGGCGTGCGCGCCGGAGGACCTGCGGTGGCGGGCCATCGGCGAGATCCGCGGGCTGCGGGCCGTGCCGGTCCGCACGGCCTGAGCCGGCTACTCCCGGGCGTGGACCGTGGCCGGCCGACCGGTCCAGTTCCGCTCGACGTGACCGAGCGCGGACTGCCGTCCGGCCGGCCCGGCCACGATCCGCCAGCCGGCCGGGACCGGGACGGACGCCGGCCACAGCGCGTGCTCGTCCACGGCGTTCACCAGGACGAAGTAGCTTCCGGCCGCGTCTTCGAACGGGTTGGTTCCCACAGGTTTTCCTTTCCCACCGACAGAAGATGTGCCCGCGGCTACGCGCCGACCAGGCCCTCGTCCTCGACCGCGACGAGGGCATTGGCCCGGCGCACCGCGACGCGGTCGACCTTGCCCGCGGTGCTGACCGGGAACCGGCGCCAGCGCACGAACTTGACCGGCGCGTGCGTCGGCGTCATGTGCCGGGCCACGTGCTCCCGCAGGGCCGCGAAGCCGGGCGGGCCGTCCGCGGCCAGCACCACCCCGGCGTGCAGCTCCTCGACCAGGTCCGCGCGGCGGTGGCCGTACACGCACGCGTCGACGACCCCCGGGTGGCCCACGAGCACCTTTTCGACCTCCGTCGGCGCGACCTTGGTGTCGTGCACCTTGACCACGTCGTGCATCCGGCCGAACAGCCGCAGGTACCCGCCGGCGTCGAAGCTGCCGTAGTCCCCGGTGTGCACCCAGCTGTCGCGCAGCACCGCGTCCGTCAGCTCCGGATCGGCCGCGTAGCCCCGCATGGCGTACGGGCTGCGCACGGTCACCTCGCCGATCTCGCCGGCCGGGACCGCGCGGCCGGTCGCCGGATCGCGGATGACGACGGTGATGTCGGGCCGTGGCCGGCCGACGGTCGTCCGCAGCGCGGGCTCGCGGTGGCCGTCGGCGGTCAGCATGGCGATCGGGCCGGCCTCCGTCGTCCCGTACGCGTAGTGCAGGACGCCGGGGAAGACGGCGAGCGCCTGCTCGACGCGTTCCGGCGACGCCGGGCAGCCGCCGTACAGGAGGCTCCGCAGGGACGAGAGGTCCGCCGAGCGGACGCCGGGGTGGCAGGCGAGCTCGTAGAGCAGCGGCACGCCGATGAACGTGTCGGTGATGCGCCACTTTTCGATGTCGCGCAGGAACGATTCCGGTTCGAACCGCTCTCGCAGCAGCACGCTGCCGCCGGACGCGATCGCCATGTCGGCCAGGACGCCGCCGGTGTGGCTGGCCGCGCTCACCACGAGGAAGTGCTTCGGCTCGTCCGCGCCGGAGAGCACGAGGTCGTTCCACGCGGCGAAGGGCTTGAAGACGCCTTTGGGGCGGCCCGTGCTGCCGCTGGTGTAGATCACCGTGGAGCACTCGGGCACCCGGGGCTCGAAGTCCAGGCGGACGTGGCCGAGCGGCCTGCCGTCCACCGTCACCGTGTCGCGGATCGGCCGGCCCACCCCGCACAGGTGCGGCGCTTCGGTGAGCAGGTCCGCGATCTTCCGGATCCGCTCGGCGTTCGCGTCGTCGAACACCACGAACGACGCGCCGGTCTCCCGGATCATCCGGGCCCGGGCCGCGACCGGCAGCTCGTGCGTCACCGTCCCGTGGTTGGCGCCGCTGATGTGCACGACGGTGGCCCCGAGCAGGTGCGCGGCGTACCGCGCGACGAGCATCCACGGGCTGTTCACCGCGGTCAGGATCGCGACCGTGTCCCCGGGCCCGGCGCCGGCTTCGTGCAACGCCGACGCGACCCGCAGCACCGCGTACCGCAGCTCGTCGGCGGTGAACGTCTCGTCCCGCCAGCGGACGACCGGCCGGTAGCTGTCCGCGGCCAGCGCGCCGAGGATGCGCGCGACGTAGTGCCCGGCGGTCGGCGGCCTAGTGGCTGACATGGCTGTCCCGCTTCCCGTTGGAGGTCTGGAGCCGCGGCCGGTCCGGCCGGCCCGCGACGTAGGTGCCCTGGCCGGTGATCGCGCTCGCGCGGTCGTCGGCCAGGAATTCCGCCACGTGCGCCACCCCCGCCGCGTAGGGCTCGGCGTCGTCGCCTGCCGTGCGCAGCCGCGGGCGGGGGTTGGGGGCGCACGCCAGCGGCGCGACGTAGTTCGCGGTGATGCCGAACGCGGCCAGCTCGACGGCCAGGGTCCTGGTGAACCCGATCAGGCCGGCCAGCACGGTTTGCGCGTCCCGCCACCCGTCGGCCCCGGTTTCCGTGGCCAGTCCGACGTTGATGACCCGGCCCCACTTCCGGCGCGCCATGGGCGTGGTGGTGGCCCGGCTGCAGACGAACAGGGTGCGCAGCCGCCGCCGGACCGTGCCGACGTGGTGCTCGAGGAAGGGCGATCGCTCGGCCCGGACCCCGAGCGGGACGCCGGTGACGAGGACCGCCGGGCTGCCGAGTCCGGACCCGATCGCGCGGATCGCGCGCTCGAACGACGTGGTGTCGGCGCAGTCCGCTTCGAGGGCGAGGCACTGCCGGCCGGTTTCCGACACCTGGCGGGCGGTTTCCCCGAACCCGGTGGGATCGGTGTCGACCAGGGCGACGTCGAAGCCGCCGCGGGCGAGCCGGACCGCGGCCGCCGCGCCGGCGTCGCTCGCGCCCGCGATGACGGCGACCCGGTTCACCGGGTGCCGTCCACCGGCTGCCGAGAATTGCGTCGCATGGCCGTCTTCCCGTCCGATCGCCTGCCGAACCGTGCTTTCCGGTCGAGGCTAGACAAGGCTGCGCGAATCGGGCCATGCGGTTCCGGTGGAAACAATGCGCCGGCCACCGGCAGTTTCCCGGCAGATACCCGGAATCGCCGGCCGGAAATGTCTCCGGCTCGGCATCCTGGACACAGAGGTGTGCGAAAAAAGCGGCTACGCCGATCTGAGGAGTCCACCGTTGCGAGTACTGTTCACCACCCTGTCCGGCGTCGGCCACCTGTTCCCGATGGTGCCGCTGGCCCAGGCGGTGCGGGCGGCCGGGCACACTGTGCTCTTCGCCAGTGACGAAGCTTTCGCGCCGGTCGTCCGGAATGCGGGCCTGCCGGCCACCGCCGTCCTGCCCCCGAGTGACCTGTCGACGTTGCTGAAACCGCCCACCGGCGCGCCCTTCGGCCGGTTCGATCCGCAACGGGCGGCCGAAGGCAGCGGACGCCGGTGCGGCGAGGCGGCCGTCCGGGCGCTGCCCGCGGTCCGGCGGCTCGTCGAGCGGTGGCGGCCGGATCTGGTGGTGTCCGAGCCCATGGAGCTCGCCGGCCCGGCCGCCGCGAGCGAGGCCGGGGTGCCGTGGGTGCGGCACTTCTGGGGGCTGTTCCCGCCCGAGGGCATCCTGCGCTCCGCCGCCGAATCCCTGGCGGCCGCCGGCCTGGCGCCACTGGCCCCGCCGGTGCGGACGATCGACATCTGCCCGGCCGGCCTGCAGTTCCCGGCCACGACGCCGGTGACACCGATGCGGTACGTCCCCCACCAGCCGGCCGACGTCCCCGGCCGGCTTGCCGGTGGCGGGCCTCGGGTGTGCCTCACGCTGGGCACGATGCTGCCGCGGCGCGAACCGGAGGTCGCCCCGCTCTGGCGGCGGCTCCTGGACGGGTTCCTCGACCTCGGCCACGAGGTGGTCATCGCGATCGACCCGAAGGACCGGCCGGTGCTCGGCGACCTGCCCGGCGGCGTGCGCGCGGACTGGGTGCCGCTGGCCGCGCTGCTGCCGACGTGCGCGGCGATCGTCCACCACGGCGGCATGGGCAGCCTCATGACGGCGGTGACGTGCGGCGTGCCCCAGCTGGTTGTCCCGCACTTCGGTGACCAGTTCCGCAACGCGGAGCGGATCACGGAGGTCGGTGCGGGCCTCGGCTTGTCCCGGACCACCGAGGATCCGGCGCAGATCGGCGCCGCCGTGGCCCGCCTGGTGGCCGACGGCGGACTCCGCGAAGTCTCGCGGCGGCTGGCGGCGGAGAACGCGGCCCGGCCGAGCCCGGCCGCCGTCGCCGAAGACGTGACGGCGCTGACCACGGCGTGAGCCCCGGCCGGCGGTGGAGACCTTCACCGCCGGCCCGCCGGAGAGGCCGTTCACCTGGGGGACCGGGACGTACCGATCGAGCACTGTGGACAGATAGCCCGGCCCGAACCCGTAACCGTCCACTTCGGGCAGGAGCCGGCGCAACCGGTCCAGGCTGACCGCGGCCGTGCTCGCCGGCCGGTGCACCACCTGCCGGTCCGCCGTCGTGCCGAGCCGGCGCTCGATGCCGTCGATGATGCGCTCCACCGGGACCGGCACGCCGGAAGCCACGTTCACGACGGTGTCGCGCACCCCCGCGCGCAGCAGGCCGTCGAGCGCCGCGAGGACGTGGCGGACGTCCACCAGGTCCCGGGTCACGCCGCGGCGCACCAGCACCGAGCCGGACCGCACCTGGCTGACCAGCGTCGGCAGCAGCTGGTGTTCGCGCTGGCCGCGGCCGACGAGGTTGCTCAGCCGCAGGGTCAGCCAGCCGGCCCCGCTGGCCGCCAGCACCGCCTCCAGCGCCAGCTTGTGGCGGCCGTACACCGAGGCGGGGAACACCGGGCCCCCCTCGGTGCCCGCGGACCGCTCGCCGTACAGCGCCGGCGACGCCGTCGAGAAGAACACCGCCAGCCGGCCGCGGTTCCGGCAGTCGAGCGCGACGCGGTACACCAGCTCGGCTTCGCGGTCGAACTCGGCCGCCGCGTCGACGATCGTGCTCGACACCCCGGCCGCGATCGCGGTCACGCCCGGGTGCCGGTCGCCGAAGTGCCCGCGCAGGTGCCCGGCCAGGAACCCGCCCCCGATCACCTGCATCGCGGCCGCGGGCTCACGTCAGCGCCCGCAGCGCCGCGACCAGCGTCCGGGCCTGGACGTTGAGGTAGTGGCGGTGCTGCAGCAGCACGGTCAGCTGGCTCGGCGTCAGCCACTGGAACTGGCCGTCCGGGCGGACCGGGAACCCCTCGTCCACCTCGAGGATCACGTACCGGCTGCGGGCGTCGTGGAACCGGCCGCCCTCCTCGGAGAGCTCGACGTCGAACCAGGTTCGCTCCGGTCGCCGGCTGCGCACCAGGTCGACGTAGGGCGGCATGCTGCCGGCGGGCAGGTGCCGGTAGTTCTCCGGGACGCACTGCACCGTGGGCGCCAGCTCGACGACGTCCAGGTAGCCGGGCTCGACCCGCGCGTTGATCAGGGCGTGCAGCACCCCGTCGAAGCGCTTGACCAGCAGCGCGACGATGCCGGTGCCGTGCGGCTCGAGCAACGGCTGCTGCCACGAGGCCACTTCGCGGCAGCCGGCCTGCACGTCCACGGCCACGACGCTGAAGAACCGGCCCGACTCGTGCGCGATCGCGGTGTCCGTGCGGTGCCAGCGCTCGATTTCGCGCAGCGGCACCCGTTCGGTGACCAGCTCGTGCTCGGTGCGCATCCGGGTGATCCAGCTGAGCACCTCGGCCGTGGTGTGCAGGCTCCCGGCGGCGGGGTCGACCACCGCCGGCAGGCACGACAGCACCGTGCGGGCGTCCATGTTGACCACGTTGTCCAGGTGCAGCAGCCGGTGCAGCTGCCCCAGGGTGAGCCAGCGGAAGTCGTCGCCCGCTTCGACCTCGGGGCCGACCGCCACGACCATGTTCCGGTTGCGCTTGCGGTAGAACCAGGCGCCCTGCTCGGACTGCAGGACGTCGGCGATGACGTGCCGCGGATCGGCCGCGGCGAAGTGCTCGAGGTAGGGCACCGCCCGGCCGCCGTGCACCCGGGTGTAGTTGCTGCGGGTGGCCTGGACCGTCGGCGCGAGCTGCACCCCGTTCGGGTTGCCCGGTTCCGCCTTGGCCTGCATCAGGAAGTGCAGCACGCCGCCGATCTCGCGCACGGCGATGCCCAGGATGCCGATCTCCGGCTGGTGGATGATCGGCTGGGACCACTCGCGCACGGGCCCGAAGTCGCTGCGCACCCGCAGCCCCGCCACCGAGAAGAACCGGCCGCTCGTGTGGGCGAGGTCGCCGGTGGCCGGGTCGAAACCCCAGCCGGCCAGCTCGTCGAACGCGATCCGCCGGACCCGCTGGGCGTGGTGCGGCCGCCGGTTCTCCAGCCACGCCAGCACTTCCCGGTGCGTCAGGACGCCGTCGGCCGCCGCGGCGGACTCGGCGACGCGGGCGGGCAGCGAGGCGTCGGTGTGGCGCAGCAGTCCGGTGGACGTGGCTGTCGGCATGCGATCCTCCGTCTACGCCGGCAGGACCGGCAGTTCGGCGAGCCCGCGGAAGGCGGGGATCTCCACCCCGAGCCAGGGCACCTGCTCGGGCGGCACCGCGAGCTGGATCCCCGGGAAGCGGGCGAACAGCGTCGCCAGCGCGATCTGCGCCTCCATCCGGGCCAGCGAGGCGCCGAGGCAGTAGTGCGCCCCGTGGCCGAACCCGAGGTGGCCGCTGTTGTTCCGGCCGAAGTCGACGGTGTCCGGGTCGGGGAAGCGGGCCGGGTCCCGGTTGGCCGCGGCGATCGCGATCTGCACCAGCGCACCCCGGGGGATCACCTGGTCGCCGATGCGCAGCTCCTCGGTGGCGTACCGGAAGGTGGCGTTCTCGGCCGGTCCGTCGAAGCGCAGCAGCTCCTCGACGGCCTGGGGGAGCAGCTCGGGCCGGGCGCGCAGCTCGGCCAGCCGGTCCGGGCGTTGCAGCAGGTGGAAGACCGAGTTGCCGATGAGGTTGCCGGTGGTCTCGTGGCCGGCGAACAGCAGCAGCCAGGCCGACGACACGAGCTCCCGCTCGTCGAGCCGGTCGTCGTCGCGGGCGCTCACCAGCGAGCCGAGCAGGTCGTCGCCGCGTTCGGCGCGCTTGCGGGCGATCAGGTCCACCAGGAACTCGTGCAGCTTGCCTTCGGCTTCCTGCTGGGCGCGGGTGGACTCCTCGTCGAACCCGGTGTGCGCCACCGTCGCCGACCACCGCTGGACGTCCGCCCGGTCCGCTTCCGGCACCCCGAGCAGCTCGCAGATCACCGTGATCGGCAGGGGGAAGCCGAACGCGGCCATCAGGTCGACCGGGACGCCGGGGGCAATGCGGTCCAGCAGCTCGTCGGTGATCGCCTGCACCCGCGGCCGGAGCGCTTCGACCCGGCGCGGGGTGAAGGCGAGGTTGACCAGCCGGCGCAGCCTCGTGTGCTTGGCCCCGTCGGAGTTGATCATGTTGTCGTCGAGGTGCACCGAGCTGTCGCCGAAGATGGCGACGTAGGCCTCCCAGGCGCCGTACATGTCCTTGCTGAGCCGGGGATCGGCGAGCGCGGCACGGGCGTCCTCGTAGCGGGTGACGACGTAGGCCGGGAACCCGTGCGGCGCCGTCACCGGGCAGGCCGCGCCGGACTCGCGCAACCGGGCGTAGGTGGGGTAGGGATCGCGCCGGAAGTCCGCCGTGAACATCTCCGAAACGGGGCTGCTGCCCGCGATGTCCGTCATCCGAGTGCTCCCTTCGCGTCGAACCGGACCGGCAGCTCGTAGACCGAGCGCAGCAGCAACCCCGGCCGCCAGCGCAGCTCGCCCGGGTCGACGGCCAGCCGCAGGCCGGGCAGCCGGCGCACCACGGCCGCGAGGCCGACGGTGCTCACCAGCTGCCCGATCTTCTGGCCGAGGCAGTTGTGCGTGCCGATGCCGAACGCGATGTTGAGCTCGCCCTGCCGGGTGACGTCGAGCCGCTCGGGTTCGGCGTAGTGCCGGGGATCCCGGTGCGCGGAGGTGAGCACCGGGCACACCACGGCGCCCCGGGGGATCACGGTGTCGCCGTACTGCAGGTCCTTCGCGGCGAAGCGGAACGTCGCCGTCTGGGTGCCGCTGTCGTACCGCAGCAGCTCGTTGACGGCGTTGTCCATCAGCTCCGGCCGGGCCCGCAGCAGCTCCAGCTGGTCGGGGTGGGTGAGCAGCGAGTGCAGCGCGGTCCCCAGGAAGGCGGTGACCGAGTCCACTCCGGACAGGACCATGGTGACGACCATGGCCAGCAGCTCCTGCTCGGTCATCTCCTCGCGGTCGCGCGCCCGGACGAGGTCGCTGATCACGTCGTCGCCCAGCTGCTCGCGCCGCAACCGGATCACTTCGAGCACGAGGTCGCGGATCTCGTACTTGATGCGGTCGAAGTCCGCCGAATGGTGCTGGTAGCTCGGGCTGGTCAGGTTGCGGCCGAGCTCGCGCAGCCGCGCCCAGTCGGCGGACGGCAGCACGTGCACGCCGACCAGCTCGCCGATGATCCCGTCGGCCAGCGGCGAGGCGTACCCCTCGATCAGCTCCGCTTCGCCGTCGGCGGCGAACTTGTCGATCAGCTCGTCGGCGAGCCGCTCCGCGGGTTCCTGCCGGGAGCGTGCCTGCCGCGGGGTCATGTTCTTCGCGATCACGCGGCGCAGCCGGGTGTGGTCGGGCGGGTCGAGCATGGACAGGTTGCGGTGGAACGGTTTCAGCTCCGGGTCCATCAGCTGGTGCGCCGCGAGCGAGCCCTCGGTGACCGAGCTGCGGTCCTTGACCAGGTCGGGGTCGATCAGGGCCGTGCGCACGTCGTCGTAGCGCGTGAGGAACCAGAGCCGGTTCAGCCCGCCAGGGTAGAAGCGCTGGGAGACGCCTTCGCTCTCGCGCATGTGCTCGTAGGTGGCGTGCGGGCAGGCCACGAACTCGGGGCTGAAGAGCTCGGGCGCCGCGTCCTGCTGGGTCATCGGCTTTCCTCGTCGGTGAAGGTGACGGGCAGTTCGCGGACGGCGCGCAGCAGGATGCCGGGCCGCCAGTCGAGGGTGTCGGGAAGCGCGGCGAGCGCCAGGCCGGGGAGCCGGCGCAGCACGGTCTCCAGGGTGATCCTGGTCAGCATCCGGCCGAGTTCGGCGCCGAGGCAGTTGTGGATGCCGTGCCCGAGCGCGACGTGGTGGGTGGCGTCCCGGGTGATGTCCAGCCGGTCGGGGTCGGGGAACCGGCCGGGATCGCGGTTGGCCGCGGCCAGTGCCAGCGCGACCACCGCGCCGCGGGGGATCACCGTGCCGCCGAGCTCGACGTCTTCGCTGGTGAACCGGAACGACGCGGTCTGCATGGCGCCGTCGAACCGCAGCAGCTCCTCCACCGCGTTGTCCATCAGCTCCGGCCGGGACCGCAGCAGCTCCAGCTGGTCGGGGGAGAGCAGCAGCGCGAGGAGGGCGTTGCCGAGGAAGGCGGCCGTGGTGTCCATGCCGCCGAGCACGAGGGTGACCACCAGGCCGAAGAGCTGGTCGGGGGTCAGCTCGCCGCGGTCGGTGGCGGCGATCAGGGCGCTGAACACGTCCGGGCCGGGGTTTTCGCGGCGCCGGTCGATGAGGATTTCGACCAGTGCCTTGATCTCGAACTTGATGGCGTCGTAGTCGAGTGTCGTCGCGCTGTTGTCCGGTGTGGTCAGCCGGTTGCCGAGGACCCGCAGCCGGTCCCAGTCGAACCCGGGCCAGTCCTCTTCGGGCCGGGAGCCGAGCATGCCGCCGATGATGTGGTAGCACAGCGGAACGGCGAGATCGCCGATGAGCTCCGCCTTCCCGGCCGGCCGGAACCCGGCGACGAGCTGGTCGGCGTAGGCCGCGGCCTTGTCCGCCATCGCCCGGATCCGGCGCGGGCTGAACTCCTTGGCCACGAGCCTGCGCAGCGTGGTGTGCTCCGGCGGGTCGAGCATGATCAGCGTCCGGTGGAACGCGGCCAGCTCGGGGTTCCCACGGCCCTTGGCCAGCCCGCCCGTCGACACCGACTCGCGGCTCTTGCGGAACCGCGGGTCGCGGAACGCCGCGCGGACGTCTTCGTAGCGGGAGACGAACCACACCTGCATGCGCTCGCCGGCGTACCGCTTGCAGACCACCGGCTCGTTCTCGCGCAGGGCCCGGTACGTGGGGTACGGATTTGCGGTGAATTCTTCGCTGAACAATGCGGGAGCGTCTGTTTTCGGCATGGTCACCTCGAGTGGGCGGACGGGAAAAGAACTCGAACTCGACGACACCGCCGACCTTATTGGCTCGTCACGGGCCGGACACCTGAGAGAACGGCTGCAGTATTCCGGCGGTTTCGGCGTCCCCTTCCGCCTGCCTTCCTTCCGGTGCGCGGGCGGCCGGTCGGACGAACCCGGATGAAACGGACGTACCTGACATTTGTGCCTTGACAACGTGTCAGACGCGTTGATAGACAAACTCATATCTTCCGAACGAGACCCTCCGAGGGTGCGCCTATGGAGACCGAGCGTCGGCTTGCGCCGCCCGATGCCCCCGAGTTGTGCGCCCGCCCTGCGGGGTTGCCCGGTGAACGGGACAGGTCTCCGGTCTCCTCTTCGTGTGCCGCCGGGTTCCGGCTCGCGGCCGGCACCGGGCTCCGGGATCGGTCGCCGACCGCTGCCTGACCCTTCGTCGCGTCGGCTGCGGGGTGCCGGCCAGGGGAATTCCACAACGTCATCTGCGGGCAGGCAGATCGCGGTACGGTGGTACAAGTGAAAACTGGGGGTTGGTAACTGGGGTGAAAATTCAGCTTCAACTGAATTGATCGGATCACGCACTTCGTCGGGTGGCGGTGTGTGTGCCATCGGTGATCGCGGCCGGCGTCGTCCGGAATTGCGCGGTCGCCGATCAACAGTACTCGCGGTTCGTTCGCGCGCGGGTTTCGTGCGCGAGCGGACCGGCGGGGAAAGTCACTGGGGGCTTTGTGTTCGAATCAAGCGAGTCATTCAGGGTTGAATTACGGAGATTGCGCATCAAATCCGGTGTCACGCAGGAAGAACTGGCGGAGGCGTCCGGCATCAGCGTGCGGGCGATCAGCGACCTCGAGCGGGGCCGGACCCGCCGTCCGCAACGCAAGACGGTGGAGCTGCTGGCCAGCGGGATGCGCCTGGACGAGCACGACACCGCGCGGCTGGTCCAGGTCGCCCGGAAGTCCACGTTGCAGGTGGCGCTGCCGCACGCGGTGCCCGGCGTGGTGCCGTGCGGCCACGACGCGGCCCGCTCCGAGCCGGGGGAGCCGGGCCGGATCTGCGAGCTGCCGCCGAGGTTGCCGGGCCTGCACACCACGCTGCCGGAGTACCCGGTGCTCGACGACTTCCTGCAGTCCGTGGCCGCGGCCGAGACGGTGGCGCCGGCCAACGGCAACACCGCGCTGGTCATCGGGTCGCCGTGGGTGGGCAAGACGACGGCCGCGGTGCACGCGGCCTACAAGTGGCGGCACCTGTTCCCGGACGGGCAGCTGTTCATCGACCTCAGCCCCGACGGCCAGCCGGCGATGCTCCCGCTCGACGTCGTGCGGCGGTTGTCCCGGTCGGTCGGCGCGCCGGTCGTGGAGGACGGCGCCGGCCTCGAATCCGCGGCCGCCACGCTGCGCAGCTTCCTGGCCAGCCGCCGGCTCCTCATCGTGCTGGACAAAGTGGTCAGCGAAGCCCAGGTGCGCGCGGTCCTGCCGGGGGTCAGCGCCAGCGCGGTGATCGCGGTGTGCCGCCGCCGGTTCCCCGCGCAGGCGGGCCTGCCGACGGTGGTGGTCGAGCCGCTGTCGGCCGGCCTGTCGGTGGCCCTGCTCGCCGCGGCCCTCGGCGAGCAGCGCGTCCGCGCCGAGTACGACGCGGCGATCGGGCTGGCGACGTTGTGCGGCGGGCTCCCGCTGGCCCTGCAGTGGGTGAGCGGCAAGCTGCTGCGCAATCCACATTGGACACTGCACCGGATGTTCACGGCGCTGATCAACCCGCAGACCCGGAAGGACCTGATCGGCGCCTGCCGCATGGACTTCAGCGGCCGGTTCTACGCCCTGTACGACGAGCTGTCCCCGGACGCCCAGCGCGCGTTGTGCGCCCTGTCGCACATCCACGCCGAGGAGTTCACAGTGGACATGGCCGCGGCCGTCCTCGGCACCTCGGTCGACACCGCCGAGCACATGATCGAGTACCTGATGGAGTGGCAGATCATCGAGGTCCACCACGACGCGGCCCGCCCGGCGGCGTTCCGGATCAACCCGTTCGTGCGGGCGTTCGCGGTGAGCGTGTCGGAGACGAGCGACCCCCTGGCGGACCTGGAGCACGTCCGCCAGCGCGCCACGACGGTGGTGGGCGCCAAGGTGTGAGCCGGAGGCCGTCCGGCACGGCGGCGGCGTGACGCCGTCGTGCCGGACGGTGTCGTGCCGGAGGGCGGGGGCCGTCACCGTTTCCGCGGGGGCCCGGAACCGGCGATCCGGTCCGGCAGCCGTGCGGCCAGGTACTTGATCAGCTCGCTGATCCGCCGCGGCACGTGGGTTTCGTCGGCGCGCAGGGCGTGGATGTCGGCCGGGGGTGTCGGCACGCCGGGCAGGACGCGCACCAGCGCGCCGCTGTCGAGGTGGGCGCGGACCTGCCACTCCGAGCGCATGATCACCCCGTGTCCCTGCAGCGCCCAGCCGGTCACGATGTCGCCGTCGTTGCTCGACAGCCGGCCCCGCACCCGGACCTGGCGCGGGGTGCGGGCGTCTCCGAAGCGCCACAACGCGAAGTCGCCCTCGTTCTCGCGGAGCACGATGCAGTCGTGGTCCGCCAGGTCCTCGATGCGCTCGGGCATCCCTCGCTGGTCCACATAGGACGGAGCCGCGCAGGGCACCCGGCGGTTCTTCGCCAGCCGGCGCATCCGCAGCGAGGAGTCCGGCGGGGTGCCGACGTGGACGGCCAGGTCGAACTCGCGCCGGTGCGGGCGCAGGGGCAGCGCGGACGTGCGGAGCCGGACGTTCAGCCGGGGGTGCCGGGCGGCGAACTCGCCGAGCAGCGGGGCGACGTGCGCGCGGCCGAGGCCGAGGGTGGCCTGGACCACGACGGATCCCCGCAGGTCGCCGGAGCCGTGGCCGACCAGGTCCTCGAGCTCGCGGACCTGGTCGAGGATCGGCTCCAGCCGCGCGGCGAACAGCTCGCCCTCGGCGGTCAGCGCGAGCCGGCGCGTGCCGCGGTGCACCAGTCGCGCGTCGAGCCGGCGTTCCAGCGCGCTGAGGCGCTTGCTGACGGCAGGCAGCGAGCACTGCAGCTCGCGGGCGGCCGCCGTCAGCGTCTCGCTGGCCGCCACGACGTGGAAGAAACGGAGATCGTCGATCATCGGGGTCCTCACCTTTCCCTGGGGGAAAGGATAGGTTGCCCGCCCGGTTCTTGCCGGGACGCTCGCCGCCGATCAGGGTGGGAGCCGCGTGTTCACCGGATCGACAGGAGTGTCTCGTGTCCCAGCGTTACCGCATCGCGGCCATCCTGGGTGACGGCATCGGCCGCGAGGTCGTCCCCGAAGGACTCCGGTGCCTGCGAGCGGCCGCCGAAGCCCACGGGTTCGAGCTCGACGTGGTCGAGCACGACTTCGCCTGCGCCGACCACTGGCTGCGGCACGGCGCAATGCTGCCGCCGGACTGGAAGGACGTGCTCGGCGGCTTCGACGCGATCTTCTTCGGCGCGGTCGGGTGGCCCGAGGTGGTGCCCGACCACGTGTCGCTGTGGGGCAGCCTCCTTCAGTTCCGCCGGGGTTTCGACCAGTACGTCAACCTGCGGCCGGTCCGGCTGCTGCGCGGGGTCCGCAGCCCGCTGCGCGACCACGGCCCCGGGGACATCGACTTCCGCGTCGTGCGCGAGAACACCGAGGGGGAGTACTCGAACGTCGGCGGCCGGATCTTCGAGGGCACCGACCGCGAAACCGTGCTGCAGGAGACCGTGCTGACCCGGATCGGGGTGGACCGGGTGCTGCGCTACGCCTTCGACCTCGCCGCCGGCCGCCCGCGCAAGCACCTGACGTGGGCGACCAAGAGCAACGGCATCTCGATCGCCATGCCGTACTGGGACGAACGCGCGGCGGCCATGGCGAAGCAGTACCCGGACGTCGTCGCGGACAAGGACCACATCGACATCCTGGCGGCCAAGTTCGTCCTGCGGCCCGGCCAGTACGACGTCGTCGTCGCGAGCAACCTCTTCGGCGACATCCTGTCCGACCTCGGCCCGGCCTGCGCCGGGACGATCGGGATCGCGCCGAGCGCCAACATCAACCCGGACCGCACCTGGCCGAGCCTGTTCGAGCCGGTCCACGGGTCGGCCCCGGACATCGCCGGCCGCGGGATCGCGAACCCGGTCGGGCAGATCTGGAGCGGCGCCATGATGCTCGAGCACCTGGGGGAGCCCGCCGCGGCCGCGGCGGTCCTGGCCGCGATCGAGCGCGTGCTCGCCGACCGGCCGGAGGTGCTCACCCCGGACCTCGGCGGCCCCGGCACGACCGAGGGACTGGGCACGGCGATCGCCGCCGAGATCGCCTGGGCCGGACGCCAGGAGGATCAACCCGTCCAGGTCTGCCGCGGCTTGTCGTGAGTGGTAAGGAGGGTTCTAACCGGCTGTTGAGTTTCAGGACATGTCGGACAGTTGATGTCTCAGGACCTCTGCCGCGAACACGGCATGTCCCGGGACACCTTCTCCCGGTATGTGACCCGGTTCCGGACCGAGGGCATTGACGGGTTCATCCGCCGCAGCACCGCCCCGCCTGCTCCATCATGGGGGACACGGTCGCCCGCCAGCTCACGCTAGACCGGTCGCTACCTCACCAACCACACACTGTCCGCGAGGTCCTGCGACAGCACAGAGGGTTCTAACCCTCTTTCCCACTCACGACCGCGGTGCCGGGCGGGGCGGTGGGGGCGGCGAGCAGATCACCCAGCCCGCCGCGGGCGTCCTCGATGACGAGTGCCTCGGCCGCGGCCGAGTCGCCCGCCCGCAGGGCCCGGACGAGCGCGCGGTGGCTCCCGTAGCGGTCGAGGCCGAACTGGTCGTTCCCGGCGATGCGTTCGATCAGCCTGGCCCGCCGTTCCGGCCCCGAGAACACCCGCGTCTGGCCGAGCAGGCGCACCAGGACCGGGTTGTGGGCGCACGCCTCGACGACCTCGTTGAAGCGCTGCATGGCGTCGAGCAGCCGGTCCAGGTGCCGGGTCACGTCCTGCCCGGCCTGCTGCCGTTGCCGGACGAGGATCAGCAGGTCGTCGGCTTCGTCGAGGACGGCGTCGAGGTGGTCCAGCTGGGCCGGGGACGCGTGCCGCGCGGCGAAGCGGGCCACCATGCCCCGCAGGGCCACCTCCACCTCGGCCAGATCCTGGATCGCGGCGTCGCCGACGGCCGTCACCTGGACCGTCCGCGGTCCGGTGCGTTCGAGGAGGCCGTCCTGCTCGAGGCGCCGGATGGCCTCCCGCACCGGGGTCGGGCTCACCGACAGCCGCTCGGCGAGCCCGCGTTCGGTGACCTTCTGCCCCGGCCGCAGCTCGCCGGTCGTGACCGCGTCGCGGATGGCGCGGTACGCGCGGTCGGCCAGCGTGTCGGCCGTCAGGCCCTTCAACGTCTCACTCGCCATACCGCCACCCTATCTGCCACAGCAACGCCAGTAAGAAACTATTGACGTTCTTGCTATAGCAAAAGTACGGTCTCGGACATGACCACGACGTCGAGCACGCGCCGCGTACGGACCGGGCGGATCACGATCTTCGTCGCGCTGGCGGTCTTCGCGCAGGAGTCGACGTGGAACCTCTACGACTCGCAGGTGCCGCCGTTGCTCCGCGAGCACCTCGGCAGTGCCGCGCTGATCGGTCTCCTGATGGGGATGGACAACGTGCTCGGCATCTTCATCCAGCCGTGGATGGGCAACCGCTCCGACCGCACCCGCACCTCGTGGGGGCGGCGCATCCCGTACCTCGTCGCCGGGATGCCCGTGGCGGCGCTGCTGTTCCTCCTCATCCCGCACGCCGCGGCGTCGCTGCCGCTGCTGATCGCGACGATGTTCGGCTACGCGCTGGTCGCGAACTCCTTCAAGCCGATCGCCGAGTCCCTGCTCCCGGACTTCGTCCCGCCCGAGCGGCGCAGCCGCGCGAACGCGGTCGTCAAGATCGCGGCGAGTCTCACGGTGATGGTCGCGGCCCTGATCAGCATCTTCCTGATCGACGCGTATCCGAAGCTGTCGTTCGCGATCCCCGCGGCGCTGATGGTGGTGTCCCTGGCCGTGCTGGCCGCGAACGTGCGGGACAGCCGGTCGCCCGCCTACCGGAGCGCCGTCGCCGAGGAACGCGAACAGGCGGCACCCGCCGCACGGGTGCGGGACACCGTGCTCGACATCGTCCGGGACCGCGATCGCAGCCGGCTGCTGCTCATCGTGTCGATCTTCCTCTTCGGCGGCGCCTGGGCCGCCTCGCGGGCACTCAGCACGCCGTACGGCATGGAGGTGCTGGGCATGTCCCGCGGCGAAGCGGGCGGCCTCACGCTGCCCAGCGGGGTGGCCTTCATCGTGGCCGCCTACCCGGTCGCCAGGCTCGCCGAACGCTTCGGCAGGCTGCGGGTGATGACCGCCGGGATGACGGTGTTCGCGGCAGGCATGGTGCTCGGCACCGTGATCCGGAACCCCGCCGGTGTCGTCACCGGTCTCTGCGTGGCGACCGCGGGGGCCTCGGCGTTCCTCGTCAACGCGGTCGTCGTGCTGTGGAACCTCGCCCCGTCCACCCGCGTGGTCGGGACCTACACCGGGCTCTACACCGTGGGCTGGGTGGGTGGCGGCTTCCTCGGCCCGGCGCTGATCGGCGGCCTGGTCGACCTGACCGGCTGGGGCCTGCTGCTGCTCCACGTCGCGGCCGTCGCGCTCCTCGCCGTGCTGGCGGTCGCGCGGGTCGGCGCCCTGCAGCGCCGCTGCGCCACCGGTCGTGCGCTGTGACGGCGCGCGTGCTGATCACCACGGACTACCTCCGTCCCGGCGACGAGGCCGATCGGTTCCTGCGCGGACGCGGCCTGGAAACCCGGCACCTGCCCATGGCGGGCCGGCGCGATCCCGGCGAACTCGCCGCCGCGCTCGCCGGCATCGACGCGGCGCTGGTGGCCAACGAACCGCTGACGGGAGACGTCCTCGCCCGCGCACCGCGGCTGCGCGTCCTCGTGCGGACCGGGGTGGGCTACGACTCCATCGACGTCACCGCCGCGGCCCGGCTGGGGATCACGGTGAGCAACCTGCCCGGGATCAACGCCAACGCCGTGGCCGAGTACACCCTCGGCCTGCTGCTCGCCGGAGCACGGCGGCTCGTGCAGTCCGCTTCCGGGGTGGCGAACGGGGGATGGCCGCGCGAGGACGGACACGAACTGCGCGGTGCGACCCTCGGCCTCGTCGGCTTCGGTGCCTCGGCGCGGGCGGTGGTCCCGCTGGCGCGCGCCTTCGGCATGGCCGTGGTGTGCACGACGAACGTCCCGGCGGAACTGCGGGATCCCGGTGTCCGGTGCCTCGGGCTCGGCGAGCTGCTGTCCATTTCGGACTACGTCTCGGTGCACACCGCGCTGACCGAACGGACCCGGGGGCTCCTCGGCGCCGCGGCGTTCGAGCGGATGAAGCGGACGGCACTGCTGGTCAACACCGCGCGCGGCGCCATCGTCGACGAAGCCGCGCTCGCGGCGGCCGTCCGGGCCGGGGAGATCGCGGGCGCCGCGCTCGACGTCGCGGCCGAGGAGCCGCTTCCGCCCGGCAGTCCGCTGCGCGGGGTGGCCGGGATCGTCGTCTATTCCCACCTGGCCGGGCAGACGGCCGAAGCCCGCCGGGCCGCGGGCCTGCGCGGTGCGGAGGAACTGGTCGCGGCCCTCGCGGGGCGGGGCCGGTTCGTGGTGAACGGAGAGAAATGAGGACCATGGAGACAGTGCGCGTCCTGGCGCCGAGCGGCATGCTCGGCGCCGGCTGGGACCACGCGACGGTCGAGCGCGGCATCGCCCTGGGCGCCGACGTCATCAGCATCGACGGCGGGTCCACCGACTCCGGCCCCTACTACCTCGGCGCCGCGACGGCCAAGACGACGGCCAAGGCGGTCGCGCGCGACCTGCGCAGCCTGTTCACGGCCGCCGCGGGGGCGGGGATCCCGGTGATCGTGGGTTCCTGCGGCACGAGCGGGACCGACCGCGGCGTCGACTGGGTCGCCGGGATCGCCGCCGACGTGCTGGCCGAGGAGGGCCTGTACCTGAAGGTCGCGCGGATCTACAGCGAGCAGGACGCCACCGGCCTCAAGGAGTGCCTGGACCGCATCCACCCGTTGCCGCCCTCGGGAGAGCTCGACGCCGAGACCCTCGAAAGCTGCACGCACATCGTCGGGGCGATGGGCCACGAGCCGATCGTCGAAGCGCTGCGCGCGGGCGCCCAGGTCGTGCTCGCCGGCCGCGCGACCGACACGGCGGTGGCGGCCGCCTACCCGCTGATGATGGGCATGCCGCCCGGACCCACGTGGCACGCGGCGAAGATCATCGAGTGCGGTGGCCAGTGCACGAGCAACCCGCGGGCGGGCGGCGTCCTCGCCACCATCGACGCCGGCGGCTTCACCATCGAGCCGCTCGACCCGACGGTGGCGTGCACGCCGATCTCGGTGGCCGCCCACATGCTCTACGAGACCGCGGACCCGTTCGAAATGCGCGAGCCCGCGGGCACCCTCGACGTCCGGGACGCGCGGTACACCGCCGTCGACGACCGGATCGTCCGCGTCGAGGGATCGCGGTTCCACCTCGCCGGCCAGTACACGGTCAAGCTCGAAGGCGCCCGGATCACCGGCTACGAAACCGTGTCCTTCTCGGCGATCCGGGACCCGCTCATCCTCGCGGACGTCGGCGCCTGGGCGAACCTGATGCGCACGATGATCACGCAGCGGGTGCGCCAGACGCTGGAGCTGGCGGACGACGAGTACGCCTTCGACCTCCGTCTCTACGGCCACAACGCGGTGCTGGACGACCTCGAGCCCGAGAGCGGGCCGCCGCGCGAGGTGGGCGTGATGCTGCTCGTGAACGCCCCGGACCAGGCGACGGCCACGGCGGTCGCCAAGGTCGCCAACCCGCTGATGCTGCACCTGCCGGCGCCGGGGATGGACTACCTGCCGAGCCTCGCGTTCCCGTTCTCGCCCGCGGAGATCGAGCGCGGCGCGGCGTACGAGTTCGTGCTGAACCACGTGGTCGACTGCGCCGATCCCGCCGAGCTGTTCCGGACCGAGCTGGGGGAGAAAACCCATGCCTGAGCGCACTCTCGCGGATCTCGCCCACGAGGTCCGCGCCAAGAACGCCGGCCCGTTCTGGGTCACCATGGAGCTGTTCATGCGGGACGCCGAGGGCTACCGGATCGCCGCGGACCTGGTGGACGAGCGGGTGATCGCCCGGCTCTACCGCGTCGAGGAGAGCACCGTCCGGCTGTTCCGGATCCCCGCGCTCAACGTCGTGAAGATCTCCTTCCCGCGCCCGGTGAGCCAGGGCTCGCTCCGGGACCGCGACGTCCACGCGGGACAGCACCACGTCCCGCTCGCCCGCATGCCGGTCGAGCGCTCGTGATCCGGGTCGCGGACCTGCCCGCCACCCACCCCGGCCGCCGGTTGCTGACCAAACGCTCGCCGTTCTTCGCCGCCCCGGGCGAGCCGCGGTGCAGCTACTGCGTCTACGTGCCCACGAGCTGGACCCCGGACGCCGAGCTGCCGGTCCTGGTGGCCGTGCACGGCACCGGCCGCAGCGTCGGCGAGCTGCGCGAGGGGTTCATCCCCTTCGCGGAACGCCACCGCCTGATCGTGGTGGTCCCGCTGTTCCCGGTCGGCATCGACGATCCCGACGACGTGGACGGCTACAAGCACCTCGACGCCCACGGCATCCGGTTCGACCTGGTGCTGCTGGACATCCTGGAGCAGGTGCGGTTCCGGTGGAACGCGCGCGTCGGCACCGTGCTGCTGTGCGGGCACTCCGGCGGGGGCCAGTTCGCCCACCGCTTCCTGTACCTCCACCCCGGCCGGGTCGCCGCCGTCGCGGTCGGCGCGCCCGGCGGCGTGACCCTGCTCGACGACTCGCTCGCCTGGCCGGCGGGCACCGGCGACACCCCGCGGCGGTTCGGGAGCACCGTGGACCCCGGCGCGGTCGCCCGGGTGCCGGTGCTGCTCGTCATCGGCGGCGACGACGACGGGCGGGCCGACCTGGCCGCCATGGGCGACCACGGCCACAGCCGGCCGGAACAGCTCGACCGGCTCTCCGAAAGCCTGAGCCGCCACGGCACGCCCGTGACGAAGGTCGTGGTCCCCGGCGTGGGCCACAGCGCCGCGGGAACCCGACCGCCGGTCACCGGCTTCTTCGCCCGGTTCCTGTCCGAATAGGACCCCTCGGGAAAGGCGGGTCCTTGATCGGAAACGACTCTGGCCGGCGGCGGCTCCGGGTGGCGCTCGCCGCGGCACCCGTGGTCCTGCCCGGGACCGCCTCCTCCCCGATCGCCGTCCCCCAGCGCTGGAACCGCGCGCTCGTCGTGCACGCGCACGCCTGGGCCGCGATCGACGGCGTGGGCATCGCGCCCTGATCCGGTGGCGAGGCCCGAGCACCGTGTCCGCCGTGCGACGATCGACGGGGAACCCGGACCGGAGGAAGACCCTTGCCCCTCGTGCACGCTCTGTGGTCTCCGGGCCGAGGCCTGCTGCTCTGGGCGGAGCACGACCGGCGCCCGGCGGGCACGTCGAGCCGCTCGGCGCGGATCGCGCTCTCGCACCCGTTCGCCGTCTCCAGCGCTGACCTCACCGCGCTGCACCCCGGCAAGCCGACGTCGGTCACCTTGCTGCTGCCGTCGCGGGCGAACCGGCCGCTCGCCTCCACCGAACTGCGGGCCGGTGCCCGGCGACGAGGTCCGGCGCCGTCGCTGCGGGCGTGGTCCGTGCCGGCGCTGGTCGTCGACGCCGCCGAGCTGGACGACCTCGACGACTCGGCCTCCTACGGCGCCTCCGTCACCCACCTGCGGGCCGTCGCGGGGCTGGCCGCGGAGCTCGTGGGCCGGGGGCGGGTGCTGCCGACGCTGCTGCGGCGGGGCGACGCGGCTGAGGCGCGGTGGCGCCCGGTGCTGCAGGGCGTGGACTTCGTCGCGTTCGACGCGCTGGTCGCGGCCATGCCGCCGGTCGGGCGGGCCGAGCAGATCGCGCCGCTCACCGGGGCGTCGCCGCGTGCGCTCGTCACCGATGCCCTGCACACCCTGGTCGACGCCGCGGTCCGGGACCGGCTGGCGCGGGCCGAGCCGCCCGTCGACCTGCGTGGGGGCCCGGGTCCGGCCGGGGCGTGGCTGTCCGCGCTGCAGGGCGGCGATCCCCGCCTCGACCTGCCGCTGGCCGAACTCCGCGTGCTGGCCGACGCCGTCGCGAAGTGGGACGAGGTCGCCGACACCGACGTCGTCGACGGCCGGGCGTGCTTCCGGCTGGCCGAAGTCACCACCCTGCGGCAGCCGGCCGCCGACGACCCCGACGACCAGACCGGCGACGGCACCAAGTGGCAGCTGCAGTTCCTCCTGCGGGCCACCGCCGATCCGAGCCTGCTGCTGTCGGCCGGGCAGATCTGGGCGGGCGAGGCCAACGGCCTGGTCCGCGACCCGCGGGGGCTGTTCGTCGCCGAACTGGGCCGGGCCGCGCTGGTGGAACCGGTGCTGGCGCCGGCGTTGCGCCGGACGCAGCCGTCCGAGTACGACCTGACGGTCGAGGAAGCCGAACACTTCCTCACCTCCGGGGCGAAGCGGCTGCTCGACGCCGGGTTCGAAGTGCAGCTCCCGGCCACCTGGGACGGCCGGCGCCGGCTCGCGCTGCGGCTGTCGGTCCGCAGCACGCCGGCCGAGCAGGTCGTCGCCCGCACCCGGGTCGGCCGCGACGAGCTGGCCGGGTTCCGCTGGTCGATCGCGGTGGGCGACGACGAGCTCGGGGAAGAAGAGCTGGCGAAGCTCGTCGCGGCGAAGACCCCGCTGGTGCGCCTGCGGGGCCGGTGGATCAGCGTCGACGCCGAGCGGCTCCGCGCCGGGCTCGAGTTCCTGCGCCGGGACCCGGCCCGGCAGTCCCCGCACCCCACCGCGGCCGAGCTGCTGGAACTGGTCCACTCGGGAGTGGAAACGCCGCTGCCGGTCACCGACGTCCGCGCCGACGGCTGGGTCGGGGACATCCTGGCCGGGCGGGTCCAGCAGACGCTGCGGCCGGTCGAGCTGCCGCCGTCGTTCCGGGCCACGCTGCGCCCCTACCAGCAGCGGGGCGTCTCCTGGCTGGCGTTCATGGCGGCACTGGGGCTCGGCGCCTGCCTCGCCGACGACATGGGTCTCGGCAAGACCGTCCAGACACTGGCGCTCGAGGCCGTCGAACGGGCGGACGGCCGGCACCTTCCGACGCTGGTGCTGTGCCCGGTGTCGCTGGTCGGCATGTGGCAGCGGGAGGCGGCGAACTTCGCCCCGGGCCTGCGGGTCTCCGCCCACCACGGCGGTGCGCGCGGGCACGGCGACGCGCTCGCCGAGCGGGTGGCCGCGGCCGACCTCGTCGTCACGACCTACGCCACCGCCACCCGCGACGCCGGCGAACTCGAAACCTTCACCTGGCGACGCCTGGTGCTCGACGAAGCGCACGCGATCAAGAACGCCGACACCGCGACGGCCAAGGCGGTGCGCCGGTTCCCGGCCGGGCACCGGCTCGCGCTCACCGGCACCCCGGTGGAGAACCGGCTGGCGGACCTGTGGTCGGTGCTGGACCTCCTCAACCCGGGGCTGCTCGGCAGCCGGTTCGAGTTCCGGCAACGGTTCGCCGTCCCGATCGAGCGCCGCGGCGACACCGCCGCGGCCGCCGCGCTGCGCCGGCGCACCCGGCCGTACCTGCTGCGCCGGGTGAAGACCGATCCCGCGATCGTCCCCGAGCTGCCGGACAAGATCGAGATCCGGCAGGAGTACCGGCTCACCCGCGAACAGGGGACGCTCTACAGCGCGGTCGTCGAAGAGATGATGAAGAAGATCGAGGACAGCCAGGGCATCAAGCGCCGCGGCAACGTCCTCGCCGCGATCACGAAGCTCAAGCAGGTCTGCAACCACCCGGCGCACCTGCTGCACGACGGGTCCCCGCTCGGGGACCGCTCCGGCAAGGTCACCCGCCTCGAAGAGGTCCTCGCGGAAATCCTGGCCTCGGGTGACCGGGCGCTGTGCTTCACGCAGTACACCGAGTTCGGCCACCTGCTCGTGCCGCACCTGGCCGACCGGCTCGGCACCGAAGTCGGCTTCCTGCACGGCGGCCTGGCCAAGGGCGCGCGGGACGCGATCGTGGACCGCTTCCAGTCCGGCGCCGGGCCGCGGATCCTGTTGCTGTCGCTCAAAGCCGGCGGTTCCGGGCTGACGCTGACCGCGGCGGGCCAGGTGCTGCACCTGGACCGCTGGTGGAACCCGGCCGTGGAGAACCAGGCCACCGACCGGGCGTTCCGGATCGGGCAGCGCCGGACCGTGCAGGTGCGGAAGTTCCTGTGCCCGGGCACCGTCGAAGACCACATCGACACCCTGATCACGAAGAAGCGCGCGCTCGCGGGCATGGTGGTGGGCGAAGGCGAAAACTGGCTCACCGAGCTGTCCACGGACACCCTGCGCGAGGTGCTCACCCTGGGGGAGGACGCGATCGATGACTGAGCCACTCCCGTGGTGGGCGACCCGGTTCGTCCGCGCGCTGACGGCGATCGGCGTCCTGCTGCCCGCGCCGGGCCAGGGGCGCGTCACGTCGCTGGCGGTCGGCGCCGGGCGGGTCGACGCCGAGGTCCGGGACGGCCGGCCGCACCAGGTGCGGATCGGGCTGACGGCGTTCGGGAAAGCGGACTGGGCGGCGATCACCCACGCCGTCGCCGCGAAGGCGTCGCTCACCGTGCAGCTGCTCGGCGGCGAGCTGCCCCGCGACGTCGAGCAGGTCTGCCAAGCGGTCCGGCTGCCCCTGTTCCCGTCGTCGGCGCGGGAGGTGTCCCTGGACTGCACCTGCCCGGCCGCCGAAGTGCCGTGCGGCCACCTGAACGCGGTGTTCTCCGCGCTCGTGGCGCGGGTCGCGGAGGATCCGTTCACCGTCCTCGCGCTGCGCGGCCGCACCCGGGAAGCGCTGCTCGAGGACTTGAAGAACCGGCTCATCGCCGCCGAGCCGCTCGATCCGGGCGACGGGTCCCCGGCCCTGACCGACGTCATGGCCGGCTACTTCGACGGCGTCCCGGCCCCGGGCCTGGGCGGTGCGGCGCCGCTGCACGCGCCGCGGACGGCGTCCGACGCGCTCCTCGACCAGGCACCGCCGTTCGCGATCACGGTGGGTGGCGAAGACGTCACCGACCTGCTCCGGCCGGTCTACCGGGCCCTCACCGGCTGACTTCGGCCCCCTTCGAGTGGTGCCTCACCCACACGTGGGAGGTTCCGTAACGACGTGGCGACGCGCCGCGACTTGCCCCCCGGCGCGGCCATTCGGCCCAGGAGGGGAGGCGTGGATGTTCACGGACGGCTCTGACCTGCGGCTGGTCGAAGAGGCCGGGCGGGGCCCCGGCCGGAGTGTGCTGGCCGGCGCGTTCGCGCTGCTGGAGGCACTCGCCGACGCGAAGGCCGAGCTCGGGCTCACCGAGGCCGCCCGCCGGGCGGGGCTGCCCAAGTCCACCGCGCACCGGCTGCTGGAGCAGCTGTGCGGGATGGGCGCGGCCGAGCACCGCATCCGCGGCTACGGCGTCGGGCCGATGTTCGGCAGGCTGTGCGACGGCCGCGACCGCGGCCACGAGTGGATCCGCGCCGCCGCCGGACGGCCCGCGGTCCGGCTGGCCAAGCTCTCGCGCACCGACGTCGTGGTGTGCGTGCTGTCCGCCTCCGAGGTCCTGGTGGTGGCGACGTTCGCCGGCCACTCGGCCCGGCTGCCGGTGGTCCGCCCGGGCACGGTCCTGCCGCCCCCGACCCCGTTCGCCACGGTCCTGCTCGGCGGGTGCGGCACCGGAGCCGCCCCGGAGGTGGCCGGCCGCAGCTGTGCCGCGGCCCCGATCCACGCCCCGGACGGCCGCGTCGTCGCGGCAATGGGCGTGCTGAGCCCCTCACCGGAGGAGCTACCCCGGCTGCAGCCACTGGTGACGACGGCCGCGGCCGAGGCCGGCCGCGAGCTGGCGGAACCGCTCCGCCTGCGCTGAGCCGAGCGGCAAGCGCCCCAATGTGGCGTTGGGTGCGTTGGGCGTACCCAATGTGGCGTTGGGTGCGTTGGGCGTACCCAATGTGGCGTTGGGTGCGTTGGGCGTACCCAATGTGGCGTTGGGTGCGTTGGGCGCACCCAATGTGGCGTTGGGTGCGTTGGATGCACCCAATGTGGCGTTGGGCGCTCGGGGCCAGGGCGGCGAGGGCGCGGCGGTGGGTTCCGCTGAGCGGACCCGGGCCTTCCGGAAGATCCGTCCCCTTTGTCAGTCTCGCCCGGTGAGCGGCGCCGGTGTTCCGTGCGCCCGCGACAGTGGAGGTTGACCATGGGCTCCAGAAGGTGGCTCGGACTGACCACGGCGTTCGCGCTCTCGCTCGGCGGCGTCGTCGTCACCGCCGCTCCGGCGCGGGCGGCCGATCCCGGTGTCACCACCCTGGTGAACGCCCTCGCCGCCCCCGCGAACAGCTTCGCGGCCTGGTCGAAGGGACTCGGCACGCTCGGCCAGCTCGCCAAGGCGCTGCCCGCCGTCCAGACCAGCCCCGGTGCCGCGCTCGGGTTCGACACCCTGGCGCAGGAAGCCTTCCACGCCGGCACCAAGAAACTCGCCGACGCCGTCGACGACGCCGATCTCGACATCGACCAGCCGATCAGCCTCTCCGCCGACCGTGCCGGGACATTGAAAACCACGCTGACGTCCGTCGGCGAGGACAAGCGGCTCGACGTCACCCTCACCGTCTCGCGCGTGCTGCAGGACCAGGCGCTGAGCGTCCCGCTGCCGATCGGCGGCGGCACCAATGCCCCGCAGTCGGCGTTCTCCTCCACCGGCGGCGTGCGGCTCACCGTGAGCACCGCGCTGAAACTGAGCCTGGTCTGGGACAAGGCCCACGACAAGGCCTACTTCGTCAACGACGGGACGACCCCGTCGCTGACCGTCGACGCCGAGGCGAACATCCAAGACGTCAACGCGGTCAAGGCCGCCGTCGGCATCCTCGGCGTGAAGCTCGCCGGCGATTCCTCTTTGGACCTCAAGGCGCACTTCGCGGCCACGGTCAACGATCCGGACAACGACGGGAAGCTCGCGTTCACCAACTTCGACGGCACCGCCGGCGAACTCGCGCAGAACGGTTCGCTGGCCGGCCTGGTCAGCTTCGGCTTCGCGAGCCCCGCCGGGTCGCTGACCGGCTCGCTGCACCTCGCCGCCGCGCCGGCGAGCTCGTTCTCGCTCGACCTGCCCGCGGTGGACGCCAAGATCGGCATCCAGTGGCCCGACCTCGCCACCGGCACCCCGCAGATCGTCCCGCAGGGCATCGAGACGGTCGGCCCGTTCCTCAACATTACCCCGCGCGACCTGGCCACCGGCCTGGCCCAGCTGGCCACGACGCTGACCTCGATCCAGCGCGCGAAGTGGGGCGACGCGGCCAACCCGGTCGGCAACCTCGACCTGCCGTTCCTCAAGGGCACCCTCGCCGACGCGATCCAGCTCAACGAGTCGATCAAGAAGTTCCTGCAGGACAACACCAAGACCGCCGCGGACCCGGCGCAGGCCGGCGAACCGCTGTTCGTGTCCCTGCAGGAAATGCTCGACAAGCTCAACACCGCGGCGAACCTCCCCGGTGGCGGCAAGATCGGCGTCTCCGACGTCCACCTCCCGCCGGGCACGACCAAGCTCGACTTCAAGATCACGGTCTCCCGAAAGGCACCCACTACGGCCGTCGACCTCAACGCGGCCGCGGCGGCGGCGTCCGGCCCGGCGGGCAGCCCGGGCAAGACGTCCTACACCCAGACCACGCTCAAGGACGAGAACCAGAAGTGGAAGCCGGGGGAGTTCGCCGGCCGCCACGTCGTCGCCGGCGCCGCCGGGGCGACCGTCGAGAACAACAACGAGAACACCCTGTTCCTGCAGGCACCCGGCTGGACACCGGTGATCCCGGTCGCGAACGCGCCCTACACGATCTCCGGCATGCAGGGTGACGTCGGTGTCGTCCAGCTCGGCAACGACCTCAAGACCGGCGGCCGCGGCGTGGGCGAAGCCAACGCCGTCAACGCCACCGCGAAGGTGAAGCCGTCCTACGACGCCGCCGTCACGCTGGTGCTCGACCTGCAGAACCCGACCGTGCACACTCCGCCGATCGAGCAGAAGAACCCGGACGGCAGCACGATCCTCGTCGGCGCGACGCCGACCGGGCCGGACCGGGTGCTGCTGCGCACCTCCGGCGGCCCCTCGCTGTTCACCGCGGACTTCCCGATGGACGCCGACGTCGACCTCTTCGCCAACGCCGGCTTCCTCCAGGTCGAGCTCAAGGGCGCGGCCCACGTCTGCCACCCGGACGCGGGCGCCGACTGCGCCGGCACGCCCGACGCCGACGACCACATGCTCCAGGTGGAGCTCAAGGACCAGGGCGACCTGACCTTCGGCGCGGTCGTGGACAAGCTGCTGCACGACCCGGGCGCGCTGCTCGACTTCCAGGTCGCCGTCCGCGGCGCCGGCGGCGTCGACGCGAGCGCGCCGGGCACCGGTGACTTCTTCAAGGGCGCCACCGCGCACGCCGGGTTCACCTGGAACGACCTCACCAAGCTCACCGGCTCCGACGGCCCGCAGTTCAGCACGAGCGACCTCTCGGAGCTGGCGAACTTCGACTTCGACCCGGCCAACCCGAAGGCGCTGTTCTCGATCATCCTCAAGACGCTGCAGACGCTCAACTCCTCGATCAGCGACGCCTCCCCGGCCGGGGCCGCGGTGTTCGGCACGAAGATCCCGCTGGTCGGCCGCTCGCTGCGCGACCTGCTGCGGGCCGACGAATCCGGCTCCGGCCCGAAGGTGACGTACGGCGGGAACACCGTGAAGGACACCGCACGCAGTGTCGAGAAGGGCAACGCGTTCCCGCAGACGCTCATCGGCCGCACCGTCGTCGCCGGGACCCAGGTCGGCATCGTCGGCAGCGTCAGCGCGGACACCCTCACCCTGGCCGGGCCGTGGGCCAGCCAGCCGTCGCCGTCGACGGCGTACGTGATCCGGTCCGAACTGGACGACGTCATCTCGATGCTGGAAGCCGCGCCGTCGGACAACCTGCAGCGGCTCGTCCAGACGATCAACGAGCGCTTCAAGGGCAGCGTGCCCATCCAGTTCGAATACGCCGACCTCGCCGGGACGCCGTCGCTCATCATCCGGCTGGACTGGAAACGCAGCTACCACACCAGCACGCCGGTGCAGTTCGACTTCAGCCTGCCCGCGGGCAACCAGCGCGTCGCCGGCGTGCAGGGCGACGGCTCGGTGTCGCTCGGGGTCGGCGGCGAGGTCAAGATGGGCCTGGTCGTGCCGCTGGCGCCCGGGCCCGGCCCGGCCGACGCGAACGCGCTGCGCATCCTGGACGACTCCAAGATCGGCGTGAAGCTCGACGCCACCGTGGAGAACACCACCATCGCCACCACCCTCGGCCCGCTGACCGTCTCGCTCGGCAACCCGAAGTCGGCGGACAAGGCGACCGCGAAGGCCTCCTACTCGCTCGACCTGGCCAAGAGCGGCGGCACCGGCGCGCCGGTGACGTTCGCCGAGTTCGCCGGCGCCGTCGGGCCGTCGGTCAACGCCGCGAGCACGGCGGTGAACTGCGGCCTCGACGGCAGCACACCACTGGCCCTGTGCGCCAAGTTGCCGCTGTACATCAGCGAAGACGGTGGCGCGACCTACACCAAGGTGATCACCGACGAGACCAAGGCGAACGACTTCGCGCTGCGCCTGCCCAAGTCGACGACACCCGACGACTACTTCAACCTCGGCGGCGCGGCCATCGACGGCCACCCGCGGCTGGAGACCCCGGATCCGACGCTGCTGGGCCAGGAGCTGGCCAAGCGGCTGATCGACTTCGGCAGGCTCGACGGCCTCGACAGCTACCTGAACATGGTCGAGCAGGCCCTCACCACGGCCAGCTTCGGCGGCAAGCTGCCGCTGCTCGGCGACGACCTCCAGCAGGGCGCCGACTTCATCGGCAAGCTGCGCACGGCGATCCACACCGCACTGGACCAGCTGCCCGCCGACGGCCACTTCACCGACATGGCCGCCGTGCGCGGCTGGGTGAACGACCAGCTCGGCGCGAAGCTCGCCGCCGCGGGCCTCAACCCGGACACCGTCACCGTCGACACCCTGTGCAAGACGCGCCTGGGCACGGTCGGCGTCCCGACGGTCAAGCTGCACGAAGGCGCCACGGCGGCCGACAAGACCTACCGGTACGTCGTCGCCTCGTACGCCACGATCAACGGGGAGAAGAAGCAGGCCAAGGCGAGCGATCCGGGCTCGATCACGAACGGCCCGGCCACACTGTCCACAACGGACTCCCTCGACATCGACTGGGAGCCGGTCGACAGCGCTTCGGGCTACATGGTGTTCCGCGAAGAGGGCGGCGTCTTCAAGCTCATCGCCGACGTCACCGACACCCAGGCCACCGACACCGGCGCCGCGGCCATCGGCGGAGCCCCGGAGAACCCGGCCGAGAACCCGCAGCCGCACGATTGCGCGTATAACGACCTCGACGCCGTGACGATCAGCCTGAACGTCAGCCAGGGCGACTTCAGCGGCGACCTGCTCAACTGCGCCGGGCTGCCGGCCGGCCACGAGTGCCTGAAGAAGTCCGTGCCGCTGGACCTGGGCATCCCCGGGTTCTCCCTCAAGGGCGACGGCGGCGCGGGCCCCGAGGTCCAGCTCGGCTGGCGGCTGCACCTGGCCATGGGCATCAGCCGCAGCGAAGGGTTCTTCGTCACCACGAAGGACTCCGCGCAACCGGAGTTCGCGGTCGGGCTGAACGTCACCCTGCCGCAGAAGATCAACGCCCAGCTGGCGTTCATCAACATCACCGCGGAGAACTGCACCAAGCAGTCCAGCGCCGACGACTGCAACGCCGCGGCCGCGCCCCCGGCGAACGCCGTCCTGCCGCTGTTCGGCGGCGCGTTCAAGATCGACCTGATCGCCCCGGACGACCCGACCAACGGCCGGCTGCACCTGACCGACCTGCAGAACGCCGGGCTGGACCGGCTCGCCGACGTCAAGCTGCACGCGAGCGCGGACATCAACTGGCTGCTCAAGGCGCGCCCCGGTGACGACGCCGGGTTCCCGGGCATCCAGGCGAACTTCCGCCTGCACTGGGCGTGGAACAACGTCAAGCCGGGCACCAACTCGGCCGACAACAACGGCAACAGCCCGCTGACGCTGGCCTTCGACAAGGTCGCCATCGACAGCGGCGAGATCTTCGAGAAGATCCTCAGCCCGATCGTCAACAAGATCAAGCAGGTGACCGGCCCGCTCGACCCGGTGATCAAGACGCTGTACGCGCCGATCCCGGTGCTGTCGGACCTGTCGCACCTGGCCGGCGGCGGCGACGTCACGCTCGTCTCGCTCGGCAAGGCGTTCAGCACGATCGCCGGTGGCCCCGACCTGAAGTTCGTCGACACGATCGCCGGGATCATCACCTTCATCAACAACTTCCCGACGTGCACCACCAGCTGCCTGATCCCGCTCGGCTCGTTCGAGCTGGGCGGTCAGAAGGCACTTGACACGACCGCGACACCCGACAACACGGAAAGCCTCATCAGCAGCAAGAAGGACGCCGGCGGCGGCACCACGTTCGCGCCGCTGCTCGACACCATCAACGGCAAGAACTCCAACACGAACTCGGTCAACCCGATGACCACCCAGGCGTCGGCGGCCGGCTTCAGCTTCCCGGTGTTCGAGAAGCCGGCGTCGCTGTTCAACCTGCTCCTCGGCGGTGACGTCGACCTGGTCAAGTTCGACTCCGGGCCGCTGCGCCTCGGCTTCGACTGGCGCCAGCAGTTCGGGCCGGTGTACGCGCCGCCGCCGGTCGTGATCACCCTGCACGGCTCGGCGTCGGTGACGCTGCGGATCGTCGCGGGCTTCGACACCTACGGCATCCGCAAGGCGTTCGAGGCGGCCCGCGCGGGCACCCTCGACCTCGGCACCGTGGGCAACGCCTTCCTGCAGAGCTTGTTCTTCTACACCACGGAAAACGGCAAGCCGATCCCGGTCGTGACCTTCACAGGTGAGATCGCGGCCGGGGCCGCGGTCACGGCGGTGATCATCACGGTCGGCATCGAGGGCGGGCTCGGGCTCACGGTTTCTTTCCTGTGGAACGACCCCAACCACGACGGGAAGTTCCGGATCACCGAATTCCTGCAAACCGCACTGAACAACCCGATATGCCTGTTCACGGTGTCCGGGCGGCTTTACGTCTTCCTCAAGCTGTACGTGACGGTCGGGTTCGGCCCGTTCTCGGTGTCGTTCAGCTTCACGATCGTCGACGTCACCCTGCTCGACTTCACGGCGACCCCGAACTGCACGCCACCACCACCGAAGCTCGGCGGGCTGAGCGGCGACGGGAAGACGTTGGTCGTGTACGCGGCCGCGCTCGGCCACACCGCGCAGCGCGGCGGCGGCGCGGGTGACCCGTACGAGTCGAACAACCAGGAAAAGGACACCGTCAAGATCACCTCGCTGCACAACTACGCGAACCCCGCGAACCCGGCGTTCACCGGCGTGGCCGTGGACATGCTCGGCATCCGGCGCGAGTTCACGAACCCCAACATCGAACGGGTCGTCGTCGACGGCCGCGGCTACGCCAAGCCGATGAGCGTCACGTTCATCGGAGACGCCCAAGCCGACACCGCCAAGACCGGCCCGCCGCCACCGACCGCGCAGTTCGACCGCGACGCGATCGTCTTCGGCGGCACCAAGAACGACCAGATCAAGACCGGCATCGGCCACTCCTGGGTCGACGGCGGAGCCGGCGACGACGTCATCGTCACCGGCGACCGGACCGTGCTCGCCGCGAACAAGACGAGCTACGTCCGCGACGACGCGAAGGCCCGCGTCGCCGGTGGTCCCGGCGTCGACAGCATCACCGTCGGCAACGGCGTCGACATCGTCGCCGGTGACTCGAGCCTCGGCGCGCCCCCGGTGACGTCGATCGGGCTCAAGGAACTCAAGAACGACGGCCGAGACGGCGGCGACCCGATCGCCGACGGTACCGGCGGCCCGAACGTGTCCGTGCCGAACTGGGCGCTCCTGCCAGATCCGGCGGGCGGCACCGGCACCGGCGACGCCGGCGACACGATCAAGCTCGGCCTCGCCAAGTCGACCGCGTACGGCAACGGTGGCGACGACACCCTCGGTGTCGCGGCCGACGACCCGCTCAAGGACGTGCCGACGTACCCGCAGGGGCTCTTCGTGTCCCAAGGCGCGACACTCGTCGGCGGCGACGGCAGCGACCGGTTCGCCGGCGGCACCGGACCGGACCAGATCTACCCGGCGGCCCAGGTCGACCCCGGCGTCGACGGCTACGGCTCCGACGACGCCAACACCTCCGGCGGACCCGCGGGCGGGCCGATCAACACGATCGACACCGGCAGCGGCAACGACACGGTGTACGGCGGCAAGGGCCAGGACCGCGTCACCGGCCACTCCACCAAGGACCAGCACGACGACTTCCGCGGTGGCGGCGGCAACGACATCCTGTTCGGCGGGTTCGGCCCCGACACGCTCTACGGCGGCCCGGACGACGACTACGTCATCGCCGAACCGTCCACACTGGACTTCCCGAACCCGGGGAAGACCGACGGCTTCGGGCCGTTCTACGTCGTCACGCACACCCCGCTCCCGCAGGGGGTGACCCCGTCGCACAAGACGCTCGTCGGTGGCCTCGGCTTCGACCACGTCATCGGCGGCGACGGCGGCGCGGACGTCTACGGCGACAAGCAGACGACGCCGTGCAAGGCCGGGACGCCGATCCCGTCGACCCCGGTCGGCGAGTCGGTGAACGACCCGCTCGACGGCAACGACCGGATCATCGGCGGGGCGGGCGTGGAGAACATCCGCGCCGGCGGCGGTGACGACAACGTCGATGCCGAGGCGGCCGACGACCTCGTGTGCGGCGAGAAGGGCAAGGACGCCCTGCACGGTGGCCGTGACGCGGACCAGGTCTGGGGCGGCTCGGACGACGACGCCGTCTACGGCGACTCCGGCGCGGACCTCCTGTACGGCAACGACGGCGTCGACACGATGTTCGGCGGCGACGACCCCGACACCATCGAAGGCAACAACGGGAAGGACTGGGTCTCCGGTGGCCTGGCCGGCGACACGATCGTCGGCGGCACCCGGGCGGCCGGGCAGCCCGACGACGGCGACAAGCTGTTCGGCGACACCGGCCCCGACACGATCATCGGCGACAACGGTGATCCGCTGGTGCCCGGCGGCCCGGTGTTCGACCTGGCCAGTGCCGACCCGGCGCTGGGCGGCGACGACACGATCTCCGGCGGCTTCGACAACGACCTGTTGTTCGGCGGGCTGGAGAACGACACGGTCTTCGGCGGGAAGGACCCGGACCGCATCGAAGGCAACCCGGGTGCCGATACGCTGAACGGCGAGACCGGCGCCGACGACATCATCGGCGGCAGCCACCAGACGCCGGGCGACCCGGCGGTCAAGAACGCCGCCGGCTACCCGGACGCGGGCGACACGATCTCCGGCGGCGACGCCGACGACGTGATCACCGGCGACAACGCGACGATCACCGGGACCGGCGGTGGCGACACCGGCGACCCGGTCACCCGGGGCCGCGGGCTGTCGGCCGGACGGCACGTGGTGCTGTTCGACCTCGGCTACACGCCGGCCGCGGGCACGTCCGGCGGAGACTCGATCTACGGCGGCGAAGCCGCGGACGTCATCTACGCCCAGGGCGGCCCGGACACCGTGCACGGCGACGCCGGCGACGACTACGGCGAAGGTGACCAGGACGCGGACAAGCTGTTCGGCGAGTCCGGGCAGGACGACCTGGTCGGTGGCTCGTCGTACGTCGAATCCGGAACCGGCCAGGGCACCGCGGGCCAGCTCGACACCGGCGACACCATCTCCGGTGGCGACGACGCCGACCTGATCACCGGCGACAACGCCCTGCTCACCCGGGACGCCGGTATCCCGAAGAGCCCGATCACGCAGGGCCGCTTCGACACCGACGCACCGGCGTCGGCGCCGATGGTCCAGCGCAGCATCCAGCAGTACGACCTGGGCGACGGGCCGCTGCCGAACACCTCCGGCGGCGACGACATCACCGGGGACAACGGCTGCGACGCGATCCTCGGTCAGTCCGGCAACGACCGGATCAAGGGCAACGCCGACGGCGACTACGCCGAAGGCGGCCCCGGCCGGGACTGGCTCGAGGGCAACGGCGGCGACGACGACCTCGTCGGCGGCAGCTCGGTGATCTTCGGCGCCGACACGGCGTTGACCACGCAGGGCCAGCCGGACACCGGCGACGCCGTCTTCGGCGGCACGGGTGACGACGTGGTGCTCGGCGACAACGCGATCACCGACCGGATCGCGCCGCCGTCGCCGTACCTGCTCCGCGTGGGCAGCACCGGGGTGTTCGAGACGCAACGTTCGCTGCGGCTGCTCGACCTCTCGTGGAGCAACGGGTTCCTCGGCGCGCCGACGCGGTCCGTCGCGGGCGGCGACCAGTTGTCCGGTGGTGGCGGCGTCGACGTGGTCTTCGGCCAGGACGGCGACGACCAGATCTCCGGCGGCGCGCACGACGACTACGCCGAAGGCAACGGCGGGCACGACACGATGTTCGGCGACCGGACGCTGGCCGAAGCCGGGATCCCGATCGCGCCGGCCTCCCCGGCGTGGCCGGGCACGGCGTCGGGCGACCTCGGCGACGTCTCCGCGCCGAACGGGCAGGACGACCTGCTCGGCGGCAGCTCACTGGCGGTCTTCCGCGACACGGCCGACGACGTGCACGGCGACGGCGCCGCCGACTTCGTCCTCGGCGACGGAGGCACCGCGGTGCGGGACGCCGTCGACCAGACCGGCAAGCCGGTGGCGCTCGGCGACGACCTGTCGAAGGTGTCGCTGCCGCTGACGAACCGGATCTACGCCAAGCGCTACCCGGCGACCCCGCCGGTGGGGGCGGCGTTCGTCCGGCACGGCGTGGGTGGCGCCCCGACCCGGTTCTGCACCACCACGCAGGCGACCTGCGAGTCGCTCGGCGCGTCCGGCGGGGACAACCTGTGGGGTGACGCGGGCGAGGACACGCTGTACGGCCAGGACGGCAACGACCTGATGTACGGTGACACCGGCACGGCGACGGCGGCCGGTGACGGCGCCGACGACATGTACGGCGAGCTGGGCGACGACCGGATGTGGGGCACCGGCGGCGACGACGCCATGGTCGGCGACCGCGGCGGCATCGTCGACGTGTACCAGAACGGGTCGAACAAGTTCGTGATCGACAACAGCCAGGTGCCCGCGATCCACTACGAGGGTTTCCTGCCCGGCTCGGTCACGCGGCAGGTCGACCTGCAGCACGACGTCAACGGCGACGCCTTCGCCGCACCCGGCACCGCTCCGGCGATGCCGCACCGCGGTGACCTCGAAGGCGGCACCGACCGCCTCCGCGGCGGCGACGACCACGACTCGATCCACGGCGGCTTCGGCGACGACCTGGCCAACGGCGATTCGGGCGGCGACAACGTCTTCGGCGACGACGGCGCGGACCTGCTGTGGGGCGGCAAGGGCGGCACCGACCCGGCCAACCCGGACGACCGCGGCGTCGGCGACTCGCTCGTCGACTACGTCCTCGGCGGCAAGGGCGCGACGACCGGCCCGTCGGTCGACCCGGTGGCGGGAGCGCTGGGTTCGGACATCATCGACTGGCGCCCGCGCGGCACGTACGGCACCCCGGGATCGGCGACGTGTTCGGCGAACCCGTGGCCGCAGACGTTCGGCAACGGCAAGAACGCGGTCACGGTGGACCCGTGCACGTGGTTCGAGATGACGAACCTGAACAACGCGGACGTCGCGGACAACCAGCACCACCAGGGCATCGACTGGATCTACGGCGGCTGGGACCGCGACGTGCTGCAGGCCGACGTGGCCGACAACGGCCCCAACCAGGGCGACCGCCTGCTGGACTGGGGCGGGGCGTACAACCTGTACACGCACTGCAACGCGGCCTACGGCGGCTACAACGACGTCCGGCAGTTCAGCCCGACACACCAGGACTTCCTGCAGCGGTGGGCGTACTCGCTGGGCGCCGGCCAGGGAGCCGCGGACGTGACAACGGCGGGCACGTCGGCGTTCGACGAGCTGGCGCTGGTGTACCAGTCCGACTTGCAGGCCCACGGGGCCGGACCGGCGTTCCCGACCACGCCGGGGCACTTCGACAATCCGAACGCCTGCGCACCCTGACCCGCTGACAAGGAGGAAAGCCACGGCGGGCGCCCGGGATCCGGGCGCCCGCCGTGCTGTCCGCGGGTCCGACGCCTGAACGCGTCGGCTGGTGAGCATGAAGGCGGCCGGGCGGTTTGTCGGCCGCGTGGTCGCCCGGTTCGGGCGTGGTGTGTTCGGGAGTCTGTTCCCGATGCCGCGGCCACGCTGAGGGTGAGTGCGCGGGACCTTCGCGCGCATCGCCCGGCGGCCCGGACAGAGCGGGCGCCCGGAACCCGGGCGCCCGCCGCTTGGCGACCGGCTACTGCACCGCGTCGTCGTGCTGCCCGGCGGCCGGGTTGCGCAGCGAACCCGGCGGCGTGCGGCCCGGCACGCCGTTGACGAGCTGTGTGCTGTACGCCAGCGTGACCGTCGAATAGGCGATCGCGTCGGCGTTCTGGTCCAGCACCACCAGGTTGTTGTTGGCGAACGTGTCGCACGCCTGGTGGTAGCAGCTGTCGTAGGCGACGCCCGCCGTGCCGCCGTAGACCGCCGCCTGGGCCGGGGTCTTCACGCCCTCCGCCCCGGTGAACAGGCCGCCCGCCGGGATGCCGATCTCGATGAACGGGCCGTAGTCGCTGCGGCCGTCGAATGCCGTCGGCTCGGTGGCGAGGCCGCGGTCGGCGAAGAACTTCGAGAACACGTTCTCGATCGGGCCCGAACCGGCGGGACCGGGGTCGCTGAGCCCGGCCGAGCCGTCGCCGTCGTAGACGAACCTGACGAAGTTCGGGGACGAGACCATGTCGAAGTTGAGGTACAGCGCGATCCGGTCCGCCTCCGCCTGGGTCAGGTTCTGCACGTAGTGCGCCGACCCGAGCAGGTTCAGCTCCTCCGCGCCCCACCAGGCGAACCGCACCGTGTTGGTGGGCTTGGCCTTGGCGAACATCCTGGCCACCTCGAGGATCGCCGCGCTGCCGCTGCCGTTGTCGTTGATGCCCGGCCCGGCGAGCACCGAGTCCAGGTGCGCGCCGACCATCACCACGTTGCCGTTGGTGCGCGCGCCGGGCAGCTCCGCGAAGACGTTGCGGGTCTGGCGGATCTGGCTGACGGTGCTCGTCGCCAGGTGCACGGTCGCGCCCTGGAGGCTGACGCCGATGTCGAAGCTGGTGCCGACCACCGGAATCGTGATTCCCGGTGCGCCGAGCGTGCCGCCGAAGGCGTCGGTGCGGCCCGGCTGGCCCTCGTTGAAGATGATCACGCCGACGGCGCCCGCGGCCTGCGCGTTGGCCGCCTTGTCGGCGAAGGCGCAGGTTCCGCGCTGCAGCAACGCGATGTTCCCCGGGACGAACCCGGCGAAGTCGGCGGCCTCGCACCCGCTCGTCGACGACGAGGGCACCGGGCCCGGCGGCAGCATCAGGTCGACCGGCCGCACGAACGCCGTGACGTTCCCGCTGCCCGAGTAGGTCATGGTGCTGAAGTCGGTGCCCGGCGCGAAGAGCCGGAACAGCGGCGCCACCTGCTCCATGGTCTCGCTGTTCAGCTGGAAGAACGGGAAGTCGAAGTCCTGCGTGGTGACCTTCAGGCCCGCGGCGCGCGCCTGGCTTTCGACGTAGGCCGCCGACGCGGCGTACCCGGGCGTCCCCGAGGCACGCGTGCCGCCGTTGGCGTCGGCGGCGTTCTGCAGCGCCTGCTGGTGAGCGCGGACGCCGCCGACCGTGACGCACTCGAGCATCATCTGCACGGTGTTGTTGGTCCGCGTGTCACAGCGCGCGGGCGCGGCCGAGGCCGGTCCGGAGACGGCGGCGAGCGCGGGGAGCACGAGCAGGCCGGCGACCGCCATGACGGCGGCCCGCGGTCTCTTCCTGGGGTGGGGGCTGGCAGAGGACATCGTCGTCCACTTCCTTTCGGGCACGGGCGCCGGGTGCGCCCGTACCGGATAAGTCGGGACGAACGGCTCAAGTGTCACAGCCGATCGGCGTAGTGACCGGGAGCTGACCTGCGGTTACGCGGGCGCGCCCGCTCAGCCGACCGGTGTCATCGATGGCCGCCGGGGGACCGGCAGCGAGGGCGGTGGCGGGTCGGCGGGCCGGCCGGTGAGGAAGGCGCGCCGGGCGCGGGCGAACCCGTGCCGGTCGTCGAAGATGTCGTGGCTCATCTCGGCGAGCTCGCGGATCCGGTAGGTCTCCAGCGGCCGGCGTTGCTCGTCGGCCTCCCGGGTGGCCCGTTTGCGGTCGAGCAGGGCCTTCGCGTGGCCACCGGCGGCCAGTTCGGTCGCGTACGCCAGGGCGGTGGCGACGAACGCGGCGCGGTCGCCGTCGGCGAGCTGGTCGACGGCCCCGAGCGCGGCGGCCTGGGCGGCGGTGATCGGCTCGCAGGCCGTGGTCAGCCGGCGGGCCTGGTCTTCGCCGACCCGGCTCGGCAGCACGTAGGTCCAGTATTCCGAGCCGTAGAGCCCCATCTTCCGGTAGTGCGGGTTGAGCAGGACGCCGTCCCGGGCGATGACCCGGTCCGCGCCGAGGGCCAGCATGACCCCGCCCGCGCCCGCGTCGCCGGCGAGCGCGGACACCACGAGCTGACCGGTGCAGCCGATGATCTCCCGGCAGAGGTCGTCGATCGCGGTGATGTTCCGCCAGGCCTCCGCCGCGGGATCCGGGTGCGCGTCGATGACACCCAGGTGCAGGCCGTTGGAGAACACCTCGCCGCCCGCCAGGACCAGGACGTCGGTGTCCTGCGCGGAGGCGAAGCGCACGGCCGCGGTGAGCCGGCGGCACTGGGCCGTGGACATCGCGCCGTTGTAGCACTCGAAGCGCACCAAGCCGACCCGGCCCACCCGCCGGTAGCCGAGGTCGCGGAGGCCGGGCGGGCCGGCGATCCGCGGCACGTCCGGTACCCGGTCCCCGAGCGCGAGGACGGCGGGGAGCTTGACCGTCGTGCCCGGGGCTTCGGGCGCCAGCCGCCGCGCGTGCCCGATCCACAGCGCGCCGTCGCCGGTCCGGACCAGCACCGCACTCCGCGTGCGCGCCACGATGGTGCCCGGCTCGCCGGGCCCGGTGTCCCCGGGATGGGCGTCGAACACCGCGACCGGAACCCCGGCCAGTTCGGTGTGCACGCCGGGACGGCCGTCCGCGGCCCGGATGCGCCGCAGGATGTGGCCGGTCGGGTCACCCCAGGAGAAGGACCGGTCGGTCTGCCGGACCAGGGGACGGTCCGTGCCCGCCCGGGGGTCCAGGCGCCGCGGCGTGAACCCGGGGTCTTCGGCCTTGGTCGCGACTTCGTCGATCAGGCTCAGCGCGGCGTCGGACACCTCGGTGTTGTAGAGGGTGCTCTTGCGCGGCGGGTCGGCCGGCATCCGGAACACCCGGGTGCCCCAGACGGGCCCGCCGTCGAGGTCCCCGGTCGCCTGCAGGGCGGTGACGCCCCAGCGGGGTTCGGCGTCCATGATCGCCCAGTCGAGCGCGGACGGCCCGCGGTCCCCCTCGGGGCCGGGGTGGATGACGATCGTGCGGTGGCGGCGCCAGACCGCCTCGGGAACCCGGTGGCGCAGGAAGGGGCAGATGATCAGGTCGGGTTCGGCCGCCGACACGGCCGCGGCGATGTCCTGCGGATCGCGCACGGTCCGCACCGTGACGTGGTGGCCGCGGGCGCACAGGCGGAGCCAGGCGCGCTGGCTGAGGCCGTTGAAAGCGGAACACAGCAACAGGATTTTCAACGGGCCTCCGCTCGTTGCCGCGATCGATCTCCTCAGGCGACCGATCGACGTTACCCGAAGCGGCACTGAAGAAAACGCGGCCAACGGGGTAACTGCATTCCGCCAACCGGGCTGTTCAGGGGCGACGCCGTGGTAAAGGACCGTTTTCGCCGGTGAACCGGAGATATTTTTCCGGCGGTAACCGCGATCATTGAAAGCGCTTTCTCAACTACTTACTCACTCGTCGCCTGCGAAGCGCCGCTCCAGGTGGGCGAGGGTCTCGTTGCACCGCGCGATCGTGGCCGGGTCGACGTCGCCGAGCAGGTCGGCCAGCAGCGCCGACCACGCGCCGCGGAGGACTCCGAGGTTGGCCTGGGCGAGCTCGGTGGGGTGCACGGTCACGCTCCGGCCGTGCCCCGTGCGCGTCAGCATGCCCTTGGCTTCCAGCCCGCGCAGGGCGGTGCTGACGTTCGTGCGCTGCAGCCCGGCACGCTCGGCGATCCGGCTCGGCGCGCACCCGGGGTCCAGGTCCACGATGCGCATGACCTGGCGCTCGGTGGCGGTGAGCGGCACGACGGCCGGCTCGGCCGGGGTGCGCAGGCGGATCAGGCGCGCGACGTTGAGCACGAGGTCGGCCAGGTCGGCGTACGGGTCCGAAGGCTGCGGGCGGGGCACCCCTTGAACCCTACCCGATAGTTATGTGAAGATAATTATGTATTGATAGTCAACGTGCGGGGAGTGCCGATGCACCGAGACGATGGTGTCCTGCGGGCCGGACCGGCCGGTTTCCCGGAGCTCGCCGCGGTGCTCGGCGACGCCGTCCGCGACGTCGGGGCCTGGATGTCCGAGTACGGCGGCTACGACCCGCACCCCGCCCAGGACGTGCCGCTCGAGCGGCTCCGGGAGGCGACCGCGGAACTGCACCGGCGCCTGCGGGACAACTACCCGTTCTTCCACCCCCGCTACATCGGGCAGATGCTCAAGCCGCCCCATCCGGCGGCCGTCGCCGGCTACCTGAGCGCGATGCTGATCAACCCGAACAACCACGCCCTCGACGGCGGTCCCGCCACCGCGGCCATGGAAAAGGAGGTGGTCGCGGACCTGGCGGCGATGTTCGGCCTGCCGCAGCACCTGGGACACCTGACCAGCAGCGGGACGATCGCGAACCTGGAAGCCCTGTTCGTCGCCCGCGAGACGCACCCGGGCAAGGCGATCGCGCACAGCGCCGACGCCCACTACACCCACGGCCGGATGAGCCACGTGCTCGGCATCGAGGCCGTCCCGGTGGCCGTCACCGCGGACGGGACCCTCGACCTGGACGCGCTCGAGGACCTGCTGCGCGCCGGACGCATCGGCACGGTGGTCGCGACCACCGGGACGACCGGCCTGGGTGCCGTCGACCCCGTCGGCGAGATCGTCGCCCTCGCCCGCCGGTACGGGGCCCGGGTGCACGTGGACGCGGCGTACGGCGGGTTCTTCCGGCTCATCGCCGACGACACCGCCGACGGCGTGGCCTCGGCGCCCTTCCGCGCCATCGCCGACGCCGATTCGGTCGTCATCGACCCGCACAAGCACGGGCTGCAGCCCTACGGCTGCGGTGCCGTGCTCTTCCGCGACCCGTCGGTCGCCGGCCACTACCTGCACGACTCGCCGTACACGTACTTCACCTCCGACGAGCTGCACCTCGGGGAGATCTCCCTCGAATGTTCCCGGGCCGGCGCCGCGGCCGCGGCGCTGTGGCTGACGTCCCAGGTCCTGCCCCTGACCCCGGACGGGCTCGGCGCGGTGCTCCGCCCCGGCCGCCGTGCCGCGCTCGCCTGGGCGGACCTGATCGACGGCAGTGCCGAGCTGGCCTTGTTCCAGCCGCCCCAGCTCGACATCGTCAGCTACTTCCCCGCCCGCGAAACGCTTTCCGAGATCGACCGCGTCAGCGCCCACGTGCTCGAGGCCGGGTTGCGCCGCCCCCCGGAGCAGGCGTTGTTCGTCGCGACGTACACCGTCACCGGTGCCGACCTCGCCCGCCGCGGCCACCGCGTGCACGACGACGTCCCCCGTGGCCGGATCCTGCGCAGCGTCCTGATGAAACCGGAGAGCGAAACGCACATCCCCGGCCTGCACGCGGAAATCGCCCGGTTGAGCAGCAGGTGAACGGCCGGCTCGTTCAGTAGGGATTGCCGGGCACGTTGAGCCGCGCCTGGTAGAGGCCGTACCCGCCACCGGACACACTGGACGTGATGTACAGGGTCCGGCCGTCCGGGCCGCCGAACGCCGCGTTGGTGCTGTTGCGGCCGGCGGAAATGGTGCCGAGCCGGGCGCCCGTCGGGGAGAAGACGTAGACGAGCCCCTCGCCGTTGGAGACCCAGTACACGTTGCCGGCGCAGTCGACGGTCGCGCCGTCCGGGGTCCGGATGTTCGCGAACACCGTGCGGTCGCCGGTGGTGCCGTCGGGGCGCACGCTGTACTTCATGATCACGTCGGCGCCGGTGGCGCCCACGTACAGCGTCTTGCCGTCGGGGGACAGGACGACGCCGTTCGGTTGCGGCAGCGTGTCGTCGACGAGGCCGACCACGCCGTCGCGCACGCGGAAGACGCTGGTCCGGCCGCCCTGCTCGTCGGGGCGGTTGCCGCGCTGGTAGTTCGGGTCGGTGAAGTAGGTGGTGCCGTCCTTGGCGGTGGTCAGGTCGTTCGGCGAGTTGAACGCGCGGCCGAGGTAGCCGGCCGCGATCGTCGTCCGGCTGCGGTCGGCCAGGCTGTAGGCCGACACCGTGCGGTTGTCGTGGGTGGCGGCGAGCACCCGCGTGCCGTCGGCGGAGATCGCGAGGCCGTTGCTGCCGGCGTCGGCGATGAACGTCTCGAAGGTGGCCGGCGGGGTGTGCCGGATCATCGCCGACGGCTGCACGCCCTGGGGACCCGTGGGGCTGCGCATGTCCGACATCAGCAGGGTGCCCGTCCGCCGGTCCCAGGTGGGCCCTTCGAGGAAGGTGAACCCGCCCCGCACGAGCCGGGCCGCCACCGCGGGGCTCGGCAACGGCCGGCCGTAGGTCGCTCCGGGAGTGCACGGTGGATCCGCGGTGGCGCCGGACGCCGCGGGTGTCACCGCGCCCGCGAGGACGATCGCCGCTGCCGTCACTGTCCACTTGCGACGGTGTGTCCTGTGAGCCATGCGTCGCCTCCTTGCGAGCAGGTGCTGCCGGACTCCGAGGCTGGGAGCGCTCCCAGGCCACCGTAGCGCACCTCGTTCGCCACGGACAAGAGCGGTGAGCAGGTATCCAACCGCACCGGCTCGGCCGCAGCTTTCGAACAAGCCGTGAGAGTGGGACTCGGGCCGAAGGGCTCAGTCGTCGTCGGGGCGGAGGTGGGCGCGCTGGTGCTCGGTGATGTCGATGAGCCGGCGCTTGAACCGCGCGTAGTCGTCGCTTCCGATGCGCTCGGCGTGCCGCTGCTGGATGTCCGCCATGATCGCGTCCGCGGTCCGCATCTGTTCGAGCCCGCGTTCGGTGGGGCGGACGAGCTTCGCCCGGCGGTCGCTCGGGTCGGGGACCCGCCGGACGTACCCGAGCGACTCCAGTTCGTCGATCAGCAGGCCGACGTTCTGCTTGTGCTGCCCGGAAAGTTTCGACAGGTCGGTCGCCCGGACCCCGTCCGGGTCGAGGTAGGCCAGGACGGCGCCGTGGCGGGGCTTCAGGTCGTCGAAGCCCCGCTCGGCGAGCGTCGAGAACAGCTCCCGCTGCACGGCGAACAGCAGTCGCCCCGCGAGCACGCCCAGATCGGGGTCCGTCGCGTTGCGTTCCGCCCGGGTCGTCATCTCACCGCTCCTCGCCGTCGCCCTCCGCGGACAGCCTAACGATCACCGCGGCCGCCGGCTCCGGCGACGGTTTCGCGGATCCAGCCGGTGATCTCCGGCCAGACCGGGTGGTCCGGCCGGACGACGTCGAAGTGGGTGCCGCCCTCGACTTCCACGAAGCGGGCGCTGCCGCCCTCCGCGGTCACCTTCCCGACGTAGCGGCGGCTCCATTCCGCGGGCACGGCTTCGTCCGCGGTGCCGTGGACGGCGAGGACCGGCACCCCGGCACTGGCCAGGAGCAGCGGCGAGGTCCAGGCGTAGTGCTCGGGCGCGTCCGCGCGGTGCCCGCCGAGCAGCAGCGGCAGGATCCCGCCTCCGACGGCGTCCGCGACCGCGGGCCACACCTCGGGCCGGGCCGGCTCGGGCGCGTCCTTCGGCGGCTCGGCGGCCGGGTCGGCGAGCACCTTCCCGAGTCCCGCCGCGTCGGCTGCCTCCAGGTCGAGCGCGCCGGCCAGCGCGACCACGCCGATCGGCGTGACCCGCGGGTGGGCGCCGGGTGCCTCGGGCGGGAGCGCGCCGCGGTGGGCGGCCCAGGTGGCCAGGTGACCGCCCGCGGAGTGGCCGAGGAGCACGACGCGGCGGGTGTCGAGTGCCGGGTCCATGCCGTCGAGGGCGTCGATCGCCGCGGCGACGTCGAGGAAGGTGCCGGGCAGGCCGCCGCCGGGCTCGCCGATCCGGCGGTACTCGGCGTTCCACACCGCGTAGCCCCGGGCGACGAGGTCGTCGGCGACGGCGGTCAGCTGCCGTCGGTCCCACAGGGCCGTCCAGTAGCCGCCGTGGAGGACGGCCACGACGGGGAACGGGCCGTCGCCTTCGGGCAGGTACAGCTCGCCGACCTGCGACGGCTCGGGTCCGTAGGCGACGGTGCGGACCCGGCGGGCGCCGTCTTCGGAGTCGTCGTAGCGCACGCCGCGTTCGGCGCCGACCAGGGAGTCGATCGTCGCGAAGAAGGCCCCGATCGCCGGCAGGTTCGCGCCTTTGGCCTTCGACTCGTCCCACGCGGCGTCGTCGGTCCACTCGACGAAGTCGAGCCAGGTCCGCTCGTCGAGGCGGACCAGGCGGGCGGCGAGGAAACCCCGCCGGTCGGCCCGGAAGGCGGCCACCATGCCCGGGCGCGCGGCCAGCATCGCCTCGGTGTGCTCCGGTGCCACGGTGAACGTGGTCAGTTCGATGACCGACATCGTCAGCTCCTCGGTCTCCCCGAGTTGGTCAAGATTGATGATAGTCATAAATTTTGACCATCTGGTCGTGACGCGCGCCACGTCCGTGCGTGCCCGGCCCGCGCTCGTAACTTTCACCGCCCGGGAGCAGGCGTGACCTGGCCCCTTCGGCGGATTCGACGCGGGCCGGCGCGGGGGAGTTGGCGCGCCCGATCCGTTGGCACTAGCGTGATTCCGCACGCGGCTGCCGGCCATCGGCACGATTTCGGTGCTCTTCTCCGGTTTCCGCGAGGGCGAGCCGCCGGTCACCCGAGGAGGTAAGGCAATGCGACGCGTTCTCTCCGGCATCGCGGCGGTGCTGACCCTGGTCGCCGTGGCCGTGTCGCCGGCGGCCGCCGCGGCCAACCCGTACCAGCGGGGGCCGGATCCCACCCTGGCGAGCGTGGCGGCGCCATACGGGCCGTTCGCGACGGCGCAGGCGAAAGTGCCGCCCGGCAACGGGTTCAACGGCGGGTACCTCTACCACCCGGCGGACACCACCCTGGGCACGTGGGGCGCGGTCGCGATCGTGCCCGGTTACTCCGCCCTGTTCGCCGACGAGGAGGCCTGGATGGGGCCCCGGCTGGCGTCCTTCGGCTTCGTGGTCATCGGCATCGAGACCAATAGCCGGACCGACAGCGCCGACGCCCGCGCCACACAGCTGCTCGCGGCACTCGACTACCTGACGCAGCGGAGCCCGGTGCGCACCCGCGTCGACGGGAGCAGGCTGGGCGTGATCGGTCATTCCGCGGGTGGCGCGGGCGCCCTGCTCGCGGCCCTGCGGCGGCCGTCGCTGAAGTCGGTGGTCGGGCTGGCGCCCGGTTCCCCGGTGGGCAACCTCGACCTGGCCGGCGACCGGGTGCCGACGATGTTCATCGCCGGTCAGCGCGACCCGGTCGTCACCCCGGCGTACCTCGAGAAGCTGTGGGTCACCCTGCCGGCGGCCCTGAAGAAGGCCTACGTGCAGATCGCCGGCGCCGACCACCTCTTCGCGACCCGGCCGAACACCGTCGAAATGCGCACCCTCGTCCCGTGGCTCAAGCTGGCCCTCGACCAGGACACGCGCTACGGGAAGTTCCTGTGCCCGACGGTGGCCGACGCCACGGGCATCTCGATGTACCGCGTCACCTGTCCACTGTAGACATTCTCCCGGATGGGGAAGCGGCTCAGCCGGAAGTGCCGCCCACTTCCTTCAGTACTTCCTTCAGCGTCTCCTTCGAGACCCGCCCTGGGCCGGTGGCGGCGTAGACCACGCCCGCGGCCTTGACGACGCTCACCTGGTCGAGCGGGATCCAGTAGACACCGGCCCAGGTCTTCGCCTCGACGGAGCGGGCACTGCCCGCCGGCCTTCTCGTGCTGAGCCGGGCGATCTTCACGGCTTCCGCGCCTTCGGAGCTCAGGCCGGTCTGGAGGATGACGACCTTCTGGTGGTTGTGTTTCATGACCATGCCGGCCTTCAGCGATGCCATCCGGTGCCCCTCCCGACCAGGTGAACTTCGAACGATAGGCATACGCCGGGTAGTCGGCGAGATCCGAATGGGCGAACCGTCACCGCATTGTCGGGTGATCAAGCGGTCCCCCGGTGGGGACTGACCTGCGGCTATGATCTGGCTTCCGATCATGTTCACACGCTGGGGGGACCTTCCGTGACGACGCCCGAAGACAGACCGCAGCACGAGCCGGAGGCGAATCCCTTCCGGCCCCCGACCCCGGAACCGGCCCTGCCGCCGTACCCGGCCACGCCGTACCCGCACGCGCAGTACCCGGCGCCGCCGCCGATCGGCTTGCCGCCCAAGCGGGGAGCCGGCCGCAAAATCGCGCTGGGGATCGGGATTCCCCTCGTGCTCCTCGTGGTCGCTGCCGTGGTCGTGGCCGGGCTGACCGCGGCCAAGCCCGGCAGCAGCAACGTCGGCGACTGCCTCAAGGGCAACCCGGACCGCGCCGACAGCGTGTCCTCGGTCGCCTGCGGCCCGGAGGCCGCCTACAAGATCGTCGGCAAGCTCGCGGACCAGCACCAGGTGGCGATGAACTTCGGCGGCTGCGACCGGTTCCCGACCGCGTCCGCCGCGTACTGGGAGGGCGTCGACGTCTCGAAGGGCACGCTGTTCTGCCTGGAGGACCTGAAGAACCCGGGCAAGGGCATGCCGGCGGTGGGTGACTGCCTCAAGGGCGAACTCTCCGCCGCCCACGCCGAAAGGGTCCCATGTGGACCGGAGGCGAGCTACAAGGTCGCCGCCATCGAGGACGGCGGCGCGCTCGCCGGGCTCACGAAAGCGGTCTGCACCAAGGTCCCGTCCGCGGGAGCGTCGATGGAGTGGAAGCGCCAGGGCAGCTTGTCGTCGAAGATCCTGTGCCTGGAGGACCTGAAGAACCCGGCCAACCGGAGGCCCGCGGTCGGCGAGTGCATGGCCCCCGGCCCGGGCGACGAGCTCCACCTCGCCCCGTGCGCGAAGGGCGCGGCGAAGGTGCTCGGCCAGGTGGAGGGCCTGACCAAGCTGGACACCGTGTCGAAGACGGTCAAGGAGATCTGCAAGGACTTCCCCGGCGCGGACCAGGCGGCATCCTGGAGCGCGCAAGGCTCCTTCACGGCGACCACGTACTGCCTGCAGTCGGTCAGGAAGTAGTTCCGCCGATGGGCTCGGCGGGGAGCGCTCGTTCCAGGTGCCCGCGGACTCCGGCGAGCCGGCCCTGGTCGAGCTCACCCTGCTGGACCACGAGCTCGGCAGCAGCGCGGGCGAAAGCGCGCGGATCGCCGCGGGGGCCCAGCGTCCGGTCCGGGCACGGCACGATCCCGTACCCCAGCCCGGGGGAGGTGGACGGCTGCGTTCGCACGCAGTTCACCGGTGCGCCCGAAGAGGTCGCGGCCGGACCGGGCGCGCTGCGGCGGGCGACCGGCCTGGTCCGCCGGCTGGTGGTCGGCCCGGCCGGCGCATCCAGCGTTCGCACGCGGACCTGCCGGCCGCGGGCCGCTACCGGGCGCGGCCGTGCTGCGGGCCGAGGAGTCCGTTCGCAGGCCCACGTCCCCGTGCTCACCGCCGCGCTGGCCCGGTATCCCGAGGAGGGGTGCTGTCGCGCAGGATGACGTTCGTCGGCAGCCAGACGACCTCGCCCTTGTCCGTTCCGGTGAGGGCGAGGTCGATCGCGCGGCGGCCCATGGCGTGCGTGGGTACGCCGACGGTCGTCAGCGCGGGGGCGACATCGGTGGCGGCGCTGATGTCGTCGAAACCCGCGACGGCGAGGTCGGTTCCGGGGACCAGGCCCGCGTCGCGCAGGGCGCGCACGGCGCCGACCGCCATGACGTCGTTGACCGCGAACACCAGCTCGACGCCGGCCAGGCCGCGGCCGAGCAGGTCGGTCATGGCCGCGTGGCCGCCGTCCTCGGTGAAGTCGGTTTCGACGACCATGCCGGGGGCGAGGTCGATCTTCGCCCGGGCCAGGCCGGCGCGGAACCCTTCGGCGCGGTCGTGGGAGGTGCGGTGCCGGCCGGGGCCCCGCAGCACGGCGAACCGGCGATATCCCTGGGCGAGCAGGGCTGCCGCGAGGTCCTCGGCGCCGCGGCGGTTGTCGACCGTGACGGTTCCGTAGGGCAGGCCCGGCTGGCTCACGACAGCGACGCGGCCACCGGCGGCTTCGTACGTGCGCAGCTCGTCGGCCAGCGCGGTCTGGTCGTCGCCGACGCGGCTGCCGGCGAGGATGATCGCGTGCGGCCGGTGGCCGCGCAGTGTCGAGACGATCTCGAGTTCCCGCTCCGGGGAGCGGCCGGTCACGGCCATGGTCACGGTCAGCCCGGCGGCCTCGGCGCCGTCGATGGCACCGGCGGCGATGGAGGAGAAGTACGGGTCGGCGATGTCGTGGACGATCAGCGCGACCGTCTCGGTGGACCCGCGGGCGATGGCCTGCGCCGAAAGGTTGGGCGCGTACCCGAGCTTCGTGGCCGCTTGCAGCACGAGTGCCACTTTTTCGGCACTGACGTTGCGAGTGCTGCCGTTGAGCGCTCGTGAGGCCGTGGCCGCGGAGACACCGGCCTCCGTGGCGACATCCCGCAGGGTGGGGGAGGGGCCGGTGCGTGGGTCGTCCATGATGGGCCGGAGTCTAGGCGAGCGGCCGCCTCGGCGTTGTCGACTCGTGCAGCGGCGGCAACAGTCAGAAGTGGACGGTCAACGCCAACCGCACGATCACCAGTCCCCAGGCCGCCACCGCCGACAACACACCGGTCATCGTGTGGACCTGCACCGGTGGTTCCAACCAGAGCCGGTCACCACCGGGGCGGCGGGACGACGGCCACCGGGCAGGCGGCGTGGTAGATGAGGGCGTGGCTGGTCGAACCCAGCAGCAGGCCGCGGAAGCCGCCCCGGCCACGGGAGCCGACCACGACCAGCTGGGCGTTCCGGGCTTGGTCGAGCAGGGTGTGCGCGGGCCGGTGCCGGGCGACGACGACCTCCACCGGCACGTCAGGGTGCTCGGCCCGGGCCGGGGCGAGCCATTCGCCGACCAGTGCGCGGTGCTCGCGCTCGATCGCGTCCCAGGCCTCGTCGACGCCGATCTCGCCCAGTGGCGTGTCCAGCCAGGTGTGCACCGCGACCAGCGGCACCCCGCGCGAGGCGGCGGCGCGGAACGCGAACGGGATCGCCGCCGCACTCGTGGGTGACCCGTCCACGCCGAGGACCACGGGCCCCTCGGCACCGGCGTCGGCGCCGCGGACCACCACGATCGGGCAATGGCCGTAGGTGGCCACGGCCACCGCGATCGACCCCACCACCAAGCCGGTGAACCCGCCCAGGCCCCGTGACCCCAGCACGACCAGCTCCGCCGATGCCGAGCGGGCGATCAGCTGCTCGGCCGCCGAGCCGCGGGCCAGGTCCGTGCTCACCCGCACGTCCGGGGCGGCCTCCCGCGCCGCCGACTCCGCCGCGTCGAGCCACTCGCGGCCGTACTCGAGCTGCGCGCGGTGGTAGGCGGGCACCAGCGCTTCCGCGTACGGCACGGCCACCGGTACCAGCGCGCACGCGTGGACGACCACCAGCGGCACGTCGCGCCGGACCGCCTCCCGCGCGGCCCAGCTCACCGCGTGGGTCGCGGCGGTCGAGCCGTCCACGCCCACCACGATCGGCCGCACGCTTGCTTCCACCATTTCCGGTCCCTCCACGAAAGTCGGTGATCAGGCGCTGAGCCGGTCCGGCTCGAGCAGGACGTCGGCCACGGACCGGCGCGGCGTCCACGCCACCGGCTTGCCCCGGCCCAGGCGCAGGACGATCTGTGGCCAGAGTCCGCCGCCGAGCAGGTCGCGCAACTCGCCACGGACGGAGCCGACTTCGACCGGCTGGGAGATGAACGACGCGTCGAGCCCGGCGGCGGTGGCGGTCAGCAGCACCCGCTGCATGGCTTGGCCGGCGCGGAGCTGGTCGAGCCGGGTGTCGTCGAAGGAGCCGATGACGACGACCAGCGGGTCGGATGCGTCGATCCGGCCGCGCCGGGGCGAGGGCTCGGTCCCGAAGTCCCGCAGGATCCAGCCGCCGTCGTCGGCGGGCATCGCCCCGGCGGCGTGGTCGGGGACGCCGTCGCGGCTGCCTCGCCCCCGGCCGGTCCAGTACCGCCACTCGGCGACGAACGCCGGATCGGCGAGCTGGGCGTGGTGACTCTTGTTGACCAGTTCCCGGAGCCGGGCCAGCTGGACGGCGTCCAGCCGTGGCAGCCACGCCTGCTCGACCTCGGCGGCGTGGCGCAGCCTGGTGACCACCGAGGGGGGAATGGCGGCTTTCTCGAACGGCGTGCGGTTGGTGTGCCGCCGGGGGATCGCGCCGGCCAGCTCGACCAGCCGCGGGTCGGGTTTGCGGGCGGCGAAGGGCCGGACGACGGCCAGCAGGTCGGGTTCGTCGCGGCGGGGCAGCAGTGTCGTGGCGGGGTGGGCGCCCAGTGCGTGGATGGCGGTGCGCAGGTTGAACAGCGCCGCCCCGCAGGAGAGCAGCAGCTCCCGCCGTCCGGCGTCGACGACCGGGAGTGCGCGCTCGGTGTCCGCGTGCAGCTCGAGGCCCACGGGGGTGCAGCGGAACCGCCAGGGCTGCGTGTTGTGCGTCGACGGGGCCAGCACCGCGGCACCGAGCACGGATTTCACCTGGTCGGAGTCCAGCAGGCCGACCGGCGTGATGGCTGAAGTCATGTCTCCCTCCATGCCGCGGCGCGGCACGCTGTGGATCGGAAGGCTCGGCCCGAGGATCTCCCGGGCGGACCGGGCTCCGAAAGAGCACAAGGTCACCAGCCCGCCGGACCGCACAGTCCACTTCGGACATCGACGTGGCGGTGACGACGCGCGTCGAGGGACTCGGCCGAGTGGCCGAAGGTCCTCGCGGGCGAGGACGAACGGCCGCAGCGTCCGCCCGCCGGCGAGCCATACCTTCGAGCCGGATGCGTGATCCGCGCACCGGAACCCGGAGGAACCGAGTCATGGGCACAACCGGAAACCCGCCGGTCGTCGTCGCCGTCGACGGGTCGGAAACCGCTGCCGCGGCCGCGTTGTGGGCGGCCGGGGAAGCGGCCCGCCGGCACGCGCCGCTGCTCGTCTTCACCGCGTACGGCTACGAAGACGCCGCGTTCGGCGGGAAGATGTCCCCGCCGTCCGACTGGCTCGAGTTCAAGGAGACCGAAGCCGACGAGCTGCTGCGCACGACGCGGGCGACCCTCGAAGCCGCCGTCCCCGGGGTGGACGTGTCCACCGAGGCCAGTGACCGCGGGCCGGTCCCCGGCCTGCTGGAGGTCTCGGCGCGGGCGCGGATCCTGGTCACCGGGGAGCCCGTCGGCGCGATCGCGGGTCTGTTCAGCGGTTCGCCCGACGTCGACCTCGCCGCCCACGCGCACTGCCCGGTGGTGGTCGTGCGCGGGAACGAGTCCGCCGACGGCCCGGTGGTCGTCGGCGTCGACGGCAGCCCCCTGAGCGAGGCCGCGATCGCGTGGGCGTTCGAGGAAGCCTCGCTCCGCAACGCTCCGCTCGTCGCGTTGCACGCCTGGCACGACGGGGACGTCGCCTTCCCGGGCGAAGGTCTGCAGGACTCCGGCCGTCGGCTGCTGGCTCAGCGGCTCGCCGGCTGGCAGGAAAAGTATCCGGACGTCCAGCTCGAGCGCCGGGTCTCCCGCGACAAGCCCCGTTCCCGGTTGCTGTCGGCGAGCCGCGGCGCGCGGCTGGTCGTGGTCGGCAGCCGCGGCCGGGGTGGTTTCGCCGGGCTGGTGCTCGGCTCGACGAGCCAGGCCCTGCTGCACCACGCGGCCTGCCCGGTCATGGTCGTCCGCACCGAGGAGGAGAAGTGAGCATGAACGCCGGAACGGTGTCCGCGGTGATGACCGCCGACCCGATCACCGTTTCCCCGCAGACGCCGTTCAAGGACATCGCCGCGCTGCTGACCGGCAACGGGATCAGCGCGGTCGGCGTCGTCGACAAGACGGGCGCGCTGGTCGGCGTCGTTTCCGAGGCCGACCTGCTGCCGCACCTGTGGGAGGACCGCAAACCCCGGTGGCGTGACCGCCGGCTGGCCCGCAAGGCGACAGCGTGCGTCGCGAAGGACCTGATGACGAGCCCGGCCGTCACGGTCGACGCCGAGGCGACCCTCGCCACCGCCGCGGCGGAGTTCGCCCGCACCGGCGTCCGCCGGTTGTTCGTGCTGCGGGGCGGAAAGGTGGCGGGCGTGCTGTCCCGCCGCGACCTGGTCGCGGTCTTCACCCGCGGCGACGCCGACCTCGAGCGCGAGATCACCGACCGCGTGCTGCGTGACCGGCTCGACCTCGGGCCCGACCGGGTGCGCGTGCAGGTCCGGGCCGGGATCGTGACGGTCGTGGGGCGCGTGGAGCGGCGCAGCGACATCGACCCGGTGACGCGGCTGATCCACGAGCTGCCCGGGGTGGTGGAGGTCCGCAACCGCCTGGACTACGTCTGGAACGACGTCGGTTCCCGGAACTCACCCGCGCTGCCGAGCGCGAACTCGCGGCCAGGCCGCAGGAGGAATCGATGACCGCAACCGCCACCCGGCCGGTATTCGTCGGAGTGGACGCTTCGGCGGCGTCCCTCGACGCCGTCCGCTGGGCCGCGAAGGAGGCTCGACGGCGCGAAACGACGTTGCAGCTCCTGCACGCCTGCATCTTCGAAGAAGCCTCATCGCGAGCGGGCAACTCCGAACTGCTGCTCGAACACGCCCACCGCTCCCTCCGCCGTGCCGCGGAAATCGCCGGTGAGGAGGCGCCGGGCGTGCGGGTCGAGACCTCGGTCCGGCTCGGGCTCGCGGTCGACCTGCTGCTCGCCGAGTCCGGCGGCGCGGCGCTCGTCGTCCTCGGGTCGCACGGGCTCGGTGGCCTGCGCGGCGCGCTGATCGGTTCCGTCGCCCTGCGGGTTGCGGCCGGGGCGTCCTGCCCGGTCGTGGTCGTGCCCACGCACCGGCCCCACCGGACCGGCCCGATCGTCGTCGGCGTCGACCCGTCGGACTCGAGCGAGCACGCCCTGCGGTTCGCCCTCGAGGAAGCTGCCGCGGCGCGGGCGCCGGTGCACGTCGTGCACGCCTGGCACGACGGCCTGCTGGTGCCCGAGGCGGTGCTCGCGGACATCGGGGTCGCCGAGCAGCGCGAGCTGGAAGCCCACCTCGCGAGCTGGGCCCGCAAGTACCCGGCGCTGGACATCACGGCACGGGCCGTCCGGGACCGCATCGCCTCGCGCGCTCTGCTGGACGCCGCCCCCGACGCGCGGCTGATCGTCGTCGGCACCCGCGGCCGCGGCCCGGTCGCCGGCGGGCTCCTGGGGTCGACCGGGAACGCGCTGCTGACGCACGCGGCCTGCCCGGTGGCGGTGGTGCGGCCCAGCGACCGGGAGCCGTGACCACGCAAGAAGGGACGTAAGTCCCCGCGAGCGGTGACCGACGCCGGCGGCCGCCGGCGTCCGGCCTTCCTAGGTTGGGAGGTGACAGGAAAGGAACTTCCGATGCGCGCACGCGACCTGATGACTGCGCCGGTGACCACCGTGCGGCCGTGGACCTCGGCCAAGGAGGCGGCCGAGCTGCTGTCCGTGCACGGCTTCACCGCCCTGCCCGTGGTCGACGACGACGGCGGCCTGATCGGCATCGTCACCGAGGCCGACCTGATCCGCGGCCGGATCCCCGCCGACCCGCGCCATGCCCACCGGCGCCACGACGCCGCCGTCGCCGGCGAGACGGTCGGGGACGTGATGACCAGCCCCGCCACCGCGATGAGCTCCGGCACCGACATCGCCGACCTGTGCCAGGCACTGGTGGACGCCCGGATCCGGGCGATGCCGATCGTGGACGGCTCGGCCGTCGTCGGCATCGTCACCCGCGGCGACGTCGTCCGCACGCTCGCGCGGGAAGACACCGACATCGCCCGCGACGTCAAGCACCGCTTGGAGATCTACGGCGGCGGGGGCCGCTGGAAGATCGACGTCCGCGACGGCCACGTCCACATCACCGACCTGTACGACGACGACACCGACCGGCACGTCGCCCGGCTGCTGGCACTGGCCGTGCCCGGCGTCGTCGCCGCCGACACCGTTTACGCGGGTGAGGAGCAACAGCGATGAGCACCACCGAACCGAGGATCACCGTCGGCGTCGACGGCTCGGCGGGCAGCACGGCCGCCGTCGCCTGGGCGGCGAAGCTCGCTGCCTTGCGCCACCTCGAACTCCGGATCGTGCACGGCCTCCAGCTCACCGGCGTGTACTACGGGGGCGGCGTGCTCGGAGCCGGTGCGGAGGCGCTGTTCGACGCGATCCGCACCGACGGCGAGCGGGTCGTGGCCGACGCCCGCGCGCTGGCCGCGTCGATCGACAAGGACCTCGCCGTCACGACGGACCTCCCGAACGAGCCGCCGGTGCCGATGCTCATCGACGAGTCCCGGCGCGCCCGGCTGCTCGTGGTCGGCCGGACCGGCACGGACGGCTTCGCGGACATGCTGCTCGGCGGCACGGCGGCTTCGGTCGTCAGCCACGCGCACGGCCCGGTGGTGGTCGTCCGCGGCCGCCACGACTCGGCCGACGTCCCGGAGTCCGGCCCGGTCGTGGTCGGCGTCGACGGCAGCCCGAACAGCGAGCAGGCCATCGCCGTCGCGTTCGAGGAAGCCGCGCTGCGCGGAGCGCCGCTCATCGCGCTGCACGCGTGGAACGACGTCACGTATGAGGACGCCTTCGGCTCCGCCCGGATCCTCACCCAGCCGGAAAGCCTCGAAGAAGACGAAGAGCGGCTGCTCGGTCAGCGGCTCGCGGGCTGGCAGGAGAAGTACCCCGACGTGGCGATCCGGCGCGTGCTCGTGCGCGACCGGCCGCGGCACGCGCTGCTCGAGGTCTCCGCGGAGGCGCAGCTGGTCGTCGTGGGCAGCCGGGGCCGGGGCGGGTTCACCGGCATGCTGCTGGGCTCGACGAGCCAGGCGCTGGTGCAGCACGCCCGGTGTCCGGTGCTCGTGGTCCGCCCGGAGCCGAAGGCATGACCGCCGGCGTGCTGCGGCAGCGGATGACCGAGGCCCAGGGGCCGGAGATCCGCCACTGGGCCTGGGCAGGCTGAGGCCGCTCTAGCCACGCCGCCACAGCTGGACGGCGAAGCCGTTGCAGGTGTAGAGCGAGAGCCGGGCGCCGTTCACGGCCTTCCAGTCGTAGTTGTCCAGGCACATGTTGCCGGCGACGTTGCGCAGCGAGAACCAGCCGTTGCCCCGGTCGATGATCTGCCACTGCTGGGCCGTCGAACTGGTACAGGCGACCAGCCCGACGTCGGCGTTCAGCGCCGTGCTGCCGTTGATGTCGGTCAGGCACGTACCGGTGTTGCGGTTGCGGATCTCGTACCAGCCCTTGTAGCCGAACTCCCACTCCTGCGCGGCGTTGCCGTTGCAGCTGTACAGCCGGACGAGCGCGCCGGGCGTCGTGTCGAAGTCGTAGTTGTCGACGCAGCGGTCGCTGTACTGGCCCCGGATGCCGGGCGCGGTCATTCCGTTCGGCAGCGGCTGGCCGAAGAACGGGGTGCCGTTGTCGCCGAAGTAGAGCTGCTGGAAGCGGGTGTGCCGGTTCGGGTCGGTGAGCGCGTCCGGCGTCGGGTTGGCGTAGTCACGGGCGTGGTAGACCAGCACGTCCGTGCGGTTGTCCTCGGCCACCGTGAAGCTGCCGTGGCCCGGGCCGTAGACCCCGTTCGCCGTCTGGAACACCGGGTTCGGGCTCTTGCGCCAGGAGGCGGGGTCCAGCAGGTCCGCGGTGTCGTCGGCCGAGAGCAGGCCCAGCTTGTACCGGGAGTCGGTCGCCGAGGCCGAGTAGGCGATGAACACCTTGCCGTTCTTGACCAGCGGCGACGGCCCTTCCACCACGCCGGCGACGCCTTCCATCTCCCAGCCGTACGTCGGGCGCGCGATCTCGGTGACCGGGCCGGTGATGCCGGTGGGCCCGTTCATCCGGGCGATGTACATGTGGCTGTTGAAGTTGGTGTCCGGGCTGTCCTGGGCCCAGGTGAAGTAGCGCACCCCGCGGTTGACGAACGAGGCCGCGTCGAGCTGGAAGGACTCCCAGCCGGTGGTGAAGCGCTGGGGCGCGCTCCAGGCGCAGGTCATCGGATTGGCGCAGGTGTTGCGGATCCAGTAGAGCCGCTGGTCGAAACGCGCGGTGCCGGGCGAGGCCGAGAAGTACATGTACCAGGCGCCGTCGACGAACTGGATGTCCGGCGCCCAGATCCACCCGCTCAGCGGGCCGCTCGACGGCGCGGTGAACGCGTTGATCGTCGCGGCGCTGCCGAGGCCCTGCAGTGTCGTGGCGCGGCGCAGTTCGACCCGCTTGTAGTCGGGGACCGAGGCCGTCATGTAGTAGTAGCCGTCGGTGTGCTTGTAGATCGCGGTGTCGGCGCGCTGCTGGATGACCGGGTTGTTGATCGTGAGGAACTGTGCGCCGGCCGGCGGAGCCGACACGGTCAGCAGCAGCACGAGCACGCCGAACGCGACCGCCAGTCCCCGACGGACGCGGGTGAACGTTGCCATGGGTGGGCTCCTCGGGGGAAGGAGGGGACCGCGCCGGCGAGCCAGGGGTGGCGCACGGGCAGGTGCGATGTGAGCGCTAACAGAGTCGCTGGCGATTACGGGGATGTCAACAGCGGGTTTCGTGCGCTCTACGCCTCGCTCAAGGCGCGGCCGTCGGAGACCGCCACCACCGGAAGGGCCGCGAACTCCGCCGGCCGGTGTGTCACGACCAGCGCCGACCGGCTTTCGGTCGCCTTCAGCACGTCGGCCGCCAACGCTGTCGCCGTGGGGGCGTCCAGGTGTGCCGTCGGTTCGTCGAGCAGGAGGATCGGCCGGTCCGACAGCAGGGCCCTGGCCACGCCGATGCGCTGGCGCTCGCCGCCCGAGACCGGGGTTCCGTGGGCTCCCAGCGTCGTGTCGAGGCCGTGCGGCAGCCGGGCGAGCCACGGTCCCAGCTGGGCGCGCTCCAGTGCCGCCCGCAGGGCGGAGTCGTCGGCGGACGGCCTGGCCAGCCGGAGATTTTCGCGCACCGTGCTGTCGAACAGGTGGGTCTCCGGCCCGCACCAGGCGATCCGCTCCCGCACCGAGTCGCCATCGCACGTCAACGTGTCGGTGCCGGCCAGCAGGACACGGCCCGCCGAGGGGTCCAGGTAGCGCATCAGCGCCGCGATCACCGTGCTCTTGCCCGCACCCGAGCGGCCCGTCAACGCGAGCCGGCGCCCGTGGCCGATCCGGAGGTCCACGTCCTGGACCGCGTCGGCCGTGGCCTGCGGCCAGCGCACCGACAGGTGTTCGGTGGTCAGCTCCACGGCGGCCGGGGCAGGACCCGTGGCGACGGTGTGGGGCGCGGGAAGGACGTCCAGTTCGGCGAGACGACGTGCGGAGCCGGCGGCCCCGAGCAGCCGCTGCGCCGCCTCCGGCAGCCCGGCCACCAGCTCGGCCGTCGCCAGCGGCGTCAGCGCCAGCACCGCCAGCACGGGGCCGGGAACCGCCGCCAGGATGCCCAGGGCCAGGCACGCGACGGAGGTCAGCCCGACGCCCAGGGTCGCGATCCCGCCGCCCAGCCCGCGCCACCCGGCGGACCGGCGCTGGAGTGCCGTCACCGCGAAGTCGATCTCGCGCAGCCGCGCGTGGCGGCGCGCGGCCGCGTCGTGGGTGATCAGGTCGGCCGACGCCTGCAGTAGTTCCACCGTGCCCGCCGTGAGGTCCGCGCGCAGCCGCGCGGTCTCCCGCTGGGCCCGGTGGCCGGCCACCGCCGCGACGACCGGTGCCAGCACCCCCGCCGCGGCCAAGCCCAGGGCCGCCACGAGACCGGCGCCGGGCAGGATCACGCCGAGGGTGACCGTCGTCGCGGCGAGGACAAGGAACGTCGAAACACCCGGGACCAGGCCGCGGACCAGGACGTCCCGCTGGCTGTCCACATCGGACACGAGCCGGTGCAGCAGGTCGCCCCGGCGCAGACGGGCGGTGCCCGCCGGGCCGATCCGGACCAGCTGGGCCCACACCCGCACCCGGAGTTCCGCCAGGGCGCGGAGCGCGACGTCGTGGGACACCAGCCGCTCGAGGTAGCGGAAGATGCCTTTGGCCAGGCCGAAGGTGCGCACGGCGACGATCGCCACCATGAGGCTGAGCACCGGCGGGTGCAGGGCCGCGCTCGCGATCAGCCACGACGACGTCGCCGTGAGCGCGACGCCGCACCCCAGCGCGGCAGTCGCGGCCAGACAGGCCAGTGCCAGCCGCCACCGGTGGGGCCGGACCGCGTCGAGCAGCGGCCGCCACGTCGGGCCGGTCCGGTCCATCGTGGACGGCGCCGCCGCAACCGGCGAGGCGGCACGCACGGCCGGCCGGGAGGCCACGGACGGCGCAGCCGCGGAGACCGGCGCCGAGCCGCCGAGGGCGACGACCCGGTCGCACCGCGCCAGCACCGCGGGGTGGTGGCTGACGACGACGGCGGTCCGTCCGGCGAGCACCTTGGGCAGCCGCTCGAGGATGGCGGCCTCGGTCTCGGCGTCGACGCCCTCGGTGGGTTCGTCGAGCAGGATCAGCGGCCGGTCGAGCAGCACCGCGCGGGCGAGCGCGACGCGGCGGCGTTGCCCGGTCGACAGGCCGGCGCCCAGCTCACCGACCACAGTGGACAGCGGGACGTCGAGCGCCGCGGTGTCGGCGGCCGCGGCCACGGCGTCGTCGGTGGCGTCGGGGGAGCCGAGCCGGATGTTCTCCGCCACGGTTCCGGCGACGAGGTGCGGCTGTTGCGGCACCCAGGCGAGGTGCCGGTGCCAGGTGGCCCGCCCGACGTCGGCGAGGTCGGTGTGCCCGAGCAGGACCTGGCCGCGGTCGGGACGCCGCCAGCCGAGCAGGACGTCGAGCAGCGTGGACTTCCCGGCACCGCTCGGCCCGGTCACGCCGACGACCTCGCCGGCCGGGACGCGGAGGCAGAACCGGTCGAGGATCGGCCCGGACCGCCCTTCGACCGTGACGTCTTCGCACCGCAGTGCCACCTGAGCGAGGTCGGGAACCGGAGAAGTACCGGCGTCACCGGTGGGCGTGCCGGCGAGCGCGATGATCTCCTCTGCCGCGGCGAGTCCCTCGGCGCTGTCGTGGAACCGGGCGCCGACCGCCCGCAGCGGCAGGTAGACCTCCGGCGCGAGGATGAGCACGACGAGAGCGGTCTGCAGGTCGAGTTCCCCGGCCAGCAGGCGCAAGCCGATCGAGACGGCGACGACCGCGACCGACAGGGTGGCCAGGAGTTCGAGGGCGAGCGCGGAGAGGAAGGCGACGCGCAGGGTCCGCATGGTGTGCGTGCGGTACTTTTCGGTGATCTCCCGCAACGACCGGAGCTGGGCCCTCGCCCGGCCGAACGCCGTCAGCTCGGCGAGCCCGGCGACGAGATCGAGGAAGTGGTTCCCCAGCACCGAAAGCGTCTTCCACTGCCGCCGGACGTCGCGCTGGGTGTAGCGCCCGATGAGGATCATGAAGATCGGGATCAGCGGCACCGTGCACCCCACGATGACCGCGGCGACCCAGTCGGCGGCCAGGATCCGGGCGCCGACCACCAGGGGGACGACGGAGGCGATCAGCAGCTGCGGCAGGTAGCGGGCGAAGTAGCCCTCCAGGCGGTCGACGCCATGGGTGGCCAGGGCCGCGACCTCCGCGGGGGAGCGGTCCGCCCGCCGCGGCCCGATCCGCAGCGCGGCCGCGACGACCGTTTCCCGCAGCTGCGAGAGGGCCCGGGCGGCGGCGCGGTGGGCGGTCGTTTCCGACAGCCACGCGATACCGGCCCGGGCGAGCACGACGAGCAGGAGCAGGCCGAGCGGCAGCGCCAGGCTGTGGAGACCGAAGCCGTCGAGGAACGCCCAGGTGATCGTCTTCGCCAGCAGTTCCGCCTGGGCGAGCACCAGCATCGCGGTGAGCGCGCCCAAGCCGGCGCAGGCCAGGATGAACGGCCGGACGGCGCTCGCGTGGCGCAGCAGCCGCGGGTCGAGGGGCTTCACCGGCGAGCCACGGGCAGGCCGCCGCCGGCGGGGATCGAGGCGCGGCTGATGCGCTTGCGGAACACCCAGTACGTCCAGGCCTGGTAGGCGAGCACGATCGGGGTGAACGCGACCGCGACCCAGGTCATGATCTGCAGGGTGTACGGCGTCGAGGCCGCGTTCGTCGTCGTCAGGCCGAACGCCGGGTCGGTGGTCGAGGGCAGGACGTTCGGGTAGAGCGACCAGAACAGGGTGACGGTGACCGCGATGATCGCGCCGGCGGTGCTCGCGAAGGCGAACCCGTCCCGCTCGCCGGTGGCGAACAGCACGCCCGCGGCCAGCAGCAGCGCGGCGATCGCCGCGGTGAGCCACGCCCAGCCGCCGTGCTCGATCGCGGTGTAGGCGAGGAAGACCCCGCCGAACACGATCGCCACGCCGCCGAGCGCACGGCCCAGCGTCCGGGCCCGGTAGCGGAGCTCGCCGGTCGTCTTGAGCGTCAGGAAGATCGCGCCGTGGAAGGTGAAGAGGCTGAGCGTGGCGAGGCCGCCGAGCAGGGCGTAGGGGTTGAGCAGGGTGAAGAACGTGCCGGTGAAGTGGTGCTGCGCGTCCAGCGGGACGCCGTGGACGATGTTGCCGAAGGCGACCCCCCACAGCAGCGCGGGCCCGGCGGAGCCGAAGACGATGACCCAGTCCCAGGTGTTCCGCCAGCGCGGGCTGTCGAGCTTGCCGCGGAACTCGAACGCGACGCCGCGCAGGATCAGGGCGACGAGCACGAGCAGCAGCGCGAGGTAGAAGCCGGAGAACAGGCTGGAGTACCAGAGCGGGAAGGCGGCGAAGGTGGCGCCGCCGGCGACGAGCAGCCAAACCTCGTTGCCGTCCCAGACCGGGCCGATCGTGTTGATGAGCACGCGGCGGTCGGTGTCGTCGCGGCCGAGGACGCGCAGCAGCGTGCCGACGCCGAAGTCGAAGCCTTCGAGGACGAAGTAGCCGGTCCAGAGGACCGCGATGAGCAGGAACCAGATGTCGGTGAGGGCCATGACGGGTCTCCGGCGTCTCAGTAGGCGAAGGCCGCGGGCCGCGGCTCATCGGAATCGGTCTCGTCCGCGGGTGCCTCGGGAGGTGGGGGCCCGGCCTTGGCGTAGCGGACCATCAGGACGCCGTCGACGACCGCGAGCACGCCGTAGAGCAGGGTGAACACGATCAACGACGTCAGGACGTTGCCCGCGGAAACCGTCGGCGAGACCGAGTCGGCGGTCTTGAGCACGCCGAACACCGACCACGGCTGGCGGCCCATCTCGGTGAAGATCCAGCCGACGCTGTTGGCCAGGAACGGCAGCGCGATCCCGGCGGTCGCGACGGGGAAGAACCAGCGGGCGCGGGGCGTGCGGCCGCGGCGGAACAGCCAGAGCCCGGCCAGCGAGATCAGCAGGCAGAGGAAGCCGAAGCCGATCATCAGCCGGAACGTCCAGTAGGTGACCGGGATGTCCGGCCGGTACTCGCCGGGCCCGTACTGCCGCTGCTCGGCGGCTTGCAGGTCGTTGATGCCCTCGACCTGGCCGTCGAACTTCCCGGTGGCCATGAAGGAGAGCACGCCGGGGACGCGGATGCTGAACTTCTCCTGCGAGCCGTCGAGCGAGCCGATGGTGAACAGCGAGAACGACGCGGGCGCGACGGTGTCGTACAACGCTTCGGCGGCGGCCATCTTCATCGGCTGCTGCTCGGTCATCAGCCGGGCCTGCAGGTCGCCGGTGACGATGACGCCCAGGCTCGCGACCAGCACGGTGACCAGTGCGAGCTTCATGGACGGCCGGTAGACGTCCGCTGAGTTGCCTTTCCGCAGCTGCCAGGCGCTGATCCCGACGACGAACATGCCGGCGGTGAGGAAGCACGCGGTGATGGTGTGCGCGAACGCCCCGACGGCGGTCGAGTTGGTCAGCACCGCACCGAAGTCCTTGAGCTCCGCGCGGCCGGTGGCGGGGTTGACCGCGTAGCCGACCGGGTGCTGCATCCAGGAGTTGGCGGCGAGGATGAAGTACGCCGAGAGCACGGTGCCGATCGAGGCGAGCCAGATGGTGGCCAGGTGCAGTTTCTTCGGCAGCTTGTCCCAGCCGAAGATCCACAGCCCGAGGAACGTCGACTCGAGGAAGAAGGCGAGCAGGCCCTCGATGGCGAGCGGCGCGCCGAAGATGTCGCCGACGAAAGTGCTGTAGTCCGACCAGTTCATCCCGAACTGGAACTCCTGCACGATGCCGGTCGCCACGCCCATGGCGAAGTTGATGAGGAACAGCTTCCCCCAGAACTTCGTCATCCGGCGGTACTTGTCGTTCCCCGTGCGCACCCAGGCCGTCTGCATCCCGGCGACCAGGAAGGACAGCCCGATGGTCAGCGGGACGAAGAGGAAGTGGTAGACGGTGGTGATCCCGAACTGCCAGCGGGCGAGGTCCAGGGCGTTCATCGGTGTTCTCCTGCTCACGGACGACGGTGACCCCGGCAGCATCCGGTGCCGGGGCCCGCCGGCGAGAGGGTCCTTGGTCACTTCCCCGACGGTCTCGGGTCCCTGCCGTCCGGGGCCCTGTGGTCGTACGCTGATTTCCGTCGAACCGGATTGCGGGAGGTCGGATGCTTCGGGTGTTTCTCGTCGACGATCACGAGGTCGTGCGCCGGGGCGTGGCCGACCTGCTCGACGAGGACGAGAACCTCACGGTGATCGGGCAGGCCGGCAGCGTGTCGCAGGCGCTGGCCCGGATCCCGGCGCTGAACCCCGACGTGGCGGTGCTGGACGTCCGCCTGCCCGACGGCAACGGCATCGAACTGGCCCGGGAGCTGCGGTCGAAGCTGCCGGAGCTCAAGTGCCTGATGCTGACCTCGTTCACCGACGAGCAGGCGATGCTGGACGCGGTGCTGGCCGGCGCGAGCGGGTTCGTGATCAAGGACATCAAGGGCATGGACCTGGTCTCGGCGGTCCGGGACGTGGGCGCGGGCAAGTCCCTGCTCGACGCGCACGCGACGGCGGCGTTGATGGCGAAGCTGCGCGACAGCCAGGCGAAGAAAGGCCCCCTCTCCGACCTGTCGGACCAGGAGCGGAAGCTCCTCGAACTGATCGGGGAGGGGCTGACCAACCGGCAGATCTCCGAGCGGATGTTCCTGGCCGAGAAGACGGTGAAGAACTACGTCTCCCGCCTGCTGACCAAGCTGGGCCTGGAACGGCGGACGCAGGCCGCGGTGCTGGCCACCGAACTCCGCAACCGGAGCGAGTGAATTCCGGACACCCCGGCCGAGTACGGACTTCACCTGAACGGGGTCCAGCAGGCCGATCGAGGTGATGGGTAGGGTCGTGGTTTCCCCTCGCCGCCGCGGAGCGGCACACTCGATGCGGAGGTCGTGGTGAGTGGACCCGGGCCGGAGCCGGACGGTGGGCCGCGGCGGATGGCGGGCACGCTGTCCGGGTTGCGGCTGCGTGAGCTGCTGCGTGACCTGCAGGACCGGATCGAGCTGCTGATCGGCACCCGGGACAAGATGGACGGCCTGCTCGACGCGGTGCTGGCGGTCGCGTCGGGGTTGGAGCTGGACGCGACGCTGCGGCGGATCGTCGAGGCGGCGATGGAGCTGGGCGAGGCGAAGTACGGCGCGCTCGGGGTGCTGGCCGAGGACGGCTCGCTGGCGGAGTTCGTCTACGTCGGCATCGACGACCAGACCCGCCGGCTCATCGGTGACCTGCCGACCGGCCACGGCGTGCTGGGTGTGGTCATCGACGAGGCCAAGCCGCTGCGGATGGACGAGATCTCGGCGCATCCGGCGTCGGTCGGGTTTCCGGCGCACCACCCGCCGATGCACTCGTTCCTCGGGGTGCCGGTGCGGGTGCGTGACGAGGTGTTCGGGCGGCTGTATCTGACCGAGAAGAAGAACGGCGAGCAGTTCACCGATGACGACGAGGTCGTCGTGCAGGCGCTGGCCGCCGCGGCCGGTATCGCGATCGAGAACGCCCACCTCTACGAGCAGGCCCGAGTCCGCCAGCAGTGGCTGGCCGCCACGAGCGAAGTGACCACCGAGCTGCTGGGCGGCACCGACCCGGCCGAGGCGCTGACCACCATCGCCAGCCGCGCGCTGGAGCTGACCGGCTCCGACGTCACGATGCTGGCGTTGCCGAATTCCGGACGGCTGGACGTCGACGAGGACTGGGGCGATGACGTCGACGACCTGACCGTGACCGTCAGCGCCGGCACCCGGGCCGCGGAGCTGTCGGGCACGCACATCGACCTCGAGGGCAGCGTGCCGGGCGCGGTGTTCAAGGACCGCACCCCCCGCAGCGTCGCCGAGCTCCAGCTGGGCGGACACCGCTTCGGACCGGCGATGGTGGTGCCGCTGCGGGCGGGGGACCGCACGACGGGTGTGCTCATCGCGATCCGGGAATCCGGGGCCGGCTCCTTCGAGTCGACCCAGCTGCCGGTGGTGGCCTCCTTCGCCGACCAGGCGGCGCTGGCGCTGCAGCTGGCCGCGCAACAGCGAGCCGCGCGGGAGCTGGACGTGTTGGGCGATCGCGACCGGATCGCGCGTGATCTGCATGATCACGTGATCCAGCGGTTGTTCGCGGTGGGGTTGTCGATGCAGAGCACGCAGCGGCGGACGAAGTCGCCGGAGTTGCAGAAGCGGCTCGGGGACAGCATCGAGCAGCTGCACGAGATCGTCCAGGAGATCCGCACGGCGATTTTCGACCTGCACGGCGGCGCGGCGGGGGAGACGGGGATCAGGCTGCGGCACCGGCTGCACGACGCGATCGCCGAGCTGACCGACGACGCACCGCTGCAGCCGACGGTGAGCATGTCCGGCTCGATCGACACGGTGCCCACCCAGCTGGCCGAACACGTCGAAGCCGTGGTCCGCGAAGCGGTCAGCAACGCGGTCCGGCACGCCGACGCCGCGACGCTGTCCGTGTCGATCGCGATGAAGGACGACCTGATCCGCGTCGTGGTGATCGACGACGGCAAGGGCTTGCCCGAGGACGTCTCGCCGAGCGGGCTCGGCAACCTCGAGGACCGCGCGGAAGCCGTGGGCGGGCAGTTCGCCGTCGACGCCGTCCCGGCGGGTGGCCTGAAGCTGGAGTGGTCGGCCCCGGTCGGCTGATCCTCCGGGGCCGGATCGGTGACGAAGGTCCTCGGTGTTCGGGTAGTCCGGCCGCGTCGTGGCAGCCGGTGCCCGAGGTCTCCTTGTGGTGCCGAGCGAGACCGAAGGAGCGACCCGTGCGTGTGCTGACTCTGAACCCAGGTTCGTCGAGCATGAAGGTGTCGCTGTTCCATCGCTCCGGCCTGGCCGGGATGAGCGGTACCAACGGCGACCTGCGCCGCGTCCTGGCCGCCGCGGCCCGCGGCGAGCAGAACGCCGAAGTCGCCCTGGACGTCTACCGGCACCGGTTGTGCCGGGAGATCGGCGCGGCCGCGATGAGCCTGTCGCGGCTGGACGCGGTGGTGTTCACCGGTGGCGTCGCCGAGCACCAGCCCGGGCTGATCACCTCGGTCATCGACGGGCTGGGGGTGCTCGGCCTGCGCGCCGGGCAGGTCCCGCACACCGAAACCGATCGGGTCGTCACCGCACCGGACTCGCCGGTGCTCGCCCGAGTGTCCGTGAGGTGACGCCGTGCACGTCCTGTTGACCGAATCGTCCTTCGGCGACTCCGACTTCCTGCTGCAGCCCCTGCGTGATGCGGGCTGCCTGGTCAGCCGGTGCCACAGCCGCGCCGGGCTCTGCCGCGCGCTGGCGGTCGGGGGCCGCTGCCCGCTCGACGAGCCGTTCGCCCAGCCCGACCTCGTCGTCGACGTCCGCGGGCAGGGCGCCGAGCTGACCGCCCGCGAGTACGGCGTCGTCTGCGCGGTCCGCGACCACGTGCCGGTCGCGCTGGTCTCCCCGGATCCGGACGTCCGGGCGGAGATCCCGGCGGGGCTGGAGAACCGCGTCACCGTGATCGACGTCGACGGCCTGCTGGCGACCTGCCGGGCCGCGTCGTCACGCTGACCGAGCCGTCCAGCCGCCGCGGGCGAGCCGGAAGTTACCAGCCTCAGGTCGCGGATGGCCGGCGCGTCGCGTGGTCACCGCATCACGGTGAGGGTTGCGGGACCGACGCGCAGGATTCCGTCATCGAGCGGGGTGCAGCGGACACCGCCGCGTCCGCGGAGCGCGCGGAACGCGCCGGGCGCCAGCACCACGTCCATCCAGGCGCAGGGGTGGGCCGGGCGGTAGGCCTGGAACCGGACTTCGCCCGCCCCGGAGTCGAGGCCGAAGACGGCTCCGGTCCCGCCTCGCGGCGCGGCCAGCTCGTCGACGGGAAACCCGCGCACGACGATGTTGCGTCGCGGCAGGTGCGGGTCCGGCACGGCGTCGAGGCCGAGGTCGCGGGCGAGAACGTCGAGTGAGTCGGCGGCGAAGAGGGTGACGGCGGCCTGGCGGTGGGCCGGCCGGTTGAAGTACCGGTCACCGACGAGCCCGAGCCCGGCACGCACGGTCACCTCATCGTGCTCGACGGGTACGGGGTCGGGCCTCGGGCCGTCGGTGGGACGGCCTTCGAAGGCGTGTGCGGGGGAGACCAGGAGCGCGACGATCTCCACCGGGGTCGAGATCGTTTCAGGCATGGGCTCTCCTCGATCCGGGCCGTCGGTGTCGCTGGTGAACAGGATGCGGTAGTCGCCGTAGCCCGCGTCTTCCAGGTCATCGAGGTGGATGAACCGCCCGAACCCTCCATCACCTCGCATCAGGGACGAATCCAAAGCCGGCTCACAGGTCTCGCACATGGCTCGCCCACCCTCGCCCGGCAGAGTCATTGCCATGAGCGATGCTGATCCGACCTACGAAGGCCGTCCGCTACCCCGACCGCGTGACGAGGTCGTGGACCAAGGCCTCGGCTTCGACGTCGCAACCCTGTTCACCCGCCGCCGGGCGCTGCGGCTGTTCGGCGTCGGTGCGGCCGGTGCCGTCCTCACCGCCTGTGGCACCGTGTCCGGCGGTTCGACCACCACCTCGGCGACGACCACGGCATCGGCCGCACCGGGCGAAATCCCGGACGAGACCGCGGGACCGTATCCGGGTGACGGTTCCAACGGGCCGGACGTGCTCGAACAGAGCGGCGTGGTCCGCAGTGACATCCGATCGAGTTTCGGCACCGGCAGCGTCACCGCCGAAGGCGTGCCCATGACCCTCGAACTGGTCGTCGCCGACCTGGCCAACGGCGGCTCGCCGTTCGCCGGAGCTGCCGTCTACGTCTGGCACTGCAACCGCGCCGGCCAGTACTCCCTCTACTCCGACGGGGTCGAGAACGAGAACTACCTGCGTGGCGTCCAGATCGCCGACGCCGCCGGCAAAGTCCGCTTCAGCAGCATCTTCCCCGCCTGCTACGACGGCCGCTGGCCGCACATCCACTTCGAGGTCTACCCCGGGCAGGCGGATATCACGGACTCCACCAAGGCGATCGCGACCTCGCAGGTCGCCCTGCCGCGGAACGTCTGCGAAACGGTCTACGCCCAGCCCGGCTACGAGCAGTCCGTGTCCAACCTCGAAAAGGTGGACCTCAGCAGCGACAACGTCTTCGGCGACGACAGCGGCGCCCTGCAGCTGGCCACCGTCACCGGCGACGTCACAGGCGGCTTCACAGTGACACTCAACGTCGGCGTGAACCGCGGGAATGCCCGCGGCCCGAGCCGAACCGCGACTACTTCTTGAAAACGTCCTTGATCTTGCCGGTGACGTCGCCGACCGCGTCCTTGACGTTCTCGACGGCGTCCTTGAGGCCGGCCTTGGCCTGGTCGCTTTGCCCCTCGGCCTGCAGCCGCTCGTTTCCGGTGAGATCGCCGGCGGCTTCCTTGGCCTTGCCGCCGAGGTCCTCGGCCTTGTTGCTGATCTTGTCGCTCATCGACATGAGGCTTCCCTTCCCTGGTGGGCGCCCGGTGGCGCGCCGTCCGGTCCTGAAGACAGCACCTCCCCGCAGAACCTCACGACCCTGAACGGGTGATGGTGATCACCGCGCCAAACCGGCTTTGCAGCGGAGGCCTGCCCGCGCGAGACCGGGGTCACACGATCGGGTCGTGACGATCTCCCGAACGCCGGGTCCTGGAGGTGTGGAGGGCAACGGACTTCCGCCCCGAGAAACCGAATCCGACCCGAGGAGAACCGTCATGACGAACACGGCCGCCACCAAGACTCCCTCGACCGAGCTCGAGGCCGCCGGCACCGGCGCTCTGGCGTCCACGCAGGGTTCCACCACCATCGCCGACACCGTCGTCGCCAAGGTCGCCGGGCTGGCGACGCGCGAAGTTTCCGGCGTCCACGCCCTCGGTGGCGGCGCGGCGCGGGCGTTCAGCGCGATCCGCGAGCGCATCCCGGGCGCGTCGGCCTCGGTCGCCCAGGGCGTGTCGGTCGAGGTCGGCGAGCGTCAGGCCGCCGTCGACCTGCAGATCCTCGTCGAGTACGGCGTCTACATCGCCGATCTGGCCCGCTCGGTCCGCAAGAACGTGATCACCGCGGTCGAGCAGATCACCGGCCTGCAGGTCGTCGAGGTCAACATCAACGTCTCCGACGTCCACCTCCCCGGCGACGACGAAGGCGACGACACCCAGGCCGCGACCGGCCGGGTCCGGTGACCGCAGGCGTCGAAGTCGACGCCTGCGACCGGTTCCCTCCCCAGCCGGGCCGATCGGCAACCTGCAAGGAGAAACCCATGTCCAACACCCATCTCGGCCTCCTCACCGGCCTCGCGCTCGGCCTCGCCGCCGCGTTCGGCGGCGTCGGCGCCTTCCTCGTCGTGCTCGTCCTCGGCGCGCTCGGCCTGCTCGCCGGCCGGGTCCTCGACGGCAAGCTCGACCTCTCGCAGCTCACCGGCCGCGACCGGGGCTGACCATGACCACCACCCTGCAGCACCCCGCCGCCGCGGACCTCGACGAGCGAGGCACCCTCACCGTCTCCGAACGCACCGTCGAACGGATCGCCGCCCAGGTCGTGACGGAGGTCGAGGGCACCGGCGGCGCGGCCGGCCGCGTGCTCGGCATCGCCGTCGGCGGCGAAGACCTCGACCGCAGCGCGAAAGTCACCGCGACAGTGCACGGCGACACCACCGCGCTCGACGTCCGGCTTTCCATCGGCTACCCACGATCGGTCAGCCGCACCACCGAAGCCGCCCGCCGACAGCTGACGCGGCGGGTCGCCGAGTTCACCGGCCTCACCGTGGCGCGGGTCGACATCACCGTCACCGCCCTGCACACGACCACCAGCGCACCCAGGAGGGTCCAGTGAAACGCCGCCCCCGCCGCTCCACCCCGGCCACGGTCACCGCCCTCGTCCTGCTGGCCGGCTGCGCGTTCGTCGCCGTGGTCGCGATCCAGCTGATCCTGAACCAGAGCCCATGGGTCAGCTACCAGGCCATCGCCGGCGCTCTGCACGACGCGCGCTGGAACGACCCGGCCCCCGCGCTCGCGGGCGGCGGGGTGGCGCTGCTCGGGATCACGCTCCTGCTGACCGCGATCCTGCCCGGCAAGCTCACCGTCCTGCCGCTGCACGGCGAGCTGGATTCCGGCGCGTCCCGGCGCAGCTACCGTTCCACCCTCCGCACCGCGGCATCCACTGTGGACGGTGTGGTCGGCACGAAGCTGCTTCTGGGGCGCCGCAAGGTCACCGCGAGGGTGACGACCAGGCGCACCAGCACCGACGGGCTCGCCGACGCCGTGCGCGCCGCGATCGAGCACCGGCTCGCCCAGATCGACCCCGTCATCCACCCGGCCGTCACGATCAAGGTCCACGCCGCCAGGAGCGCGTCATGACCAGCCTCAACCGCCCGGCCCGCCTCAACCGCGCCCTGCTCGCCCTGGTCGGGCTGGTCCTGCTCGCCGCCGGCGGCTTCGCCGTCGCCACCCACTTCGGCGCAGTCCGCGTCCTCGCCCCGGACTCGCCGCTGGTTCCCGGCACGGCGACTCCGCCGACCTGGACGCTGTATGTCACCGCCGCCGTCGCGGTCGTGCTGGGACTGCTTCTGCTGCGGTGGCTGCTCGCGCAGCTGGCACGCAAACCCAAGAGCCACACCTGGCGGTTCGAGTCCGACCCGCACACCGGCCGCACCGAACTGGCCGCGAGCACCGCGATCCAGCCGTTCACCGCCGAAGTGGCGACCTACCCCGGCGTCCACGCCGCACACGCCACCCTGGCCGGCACCCGCGAGAACCCGGCCGTCGCCCTGGTCCTCAGCGCCGAGCAGGACGGCGACGTCGCCGCCATCCGCGACCGGATCGAGACGGAGGCCCTCCCACGCCTCCGCACGGCCCTCGACCTCGATGCCCTGCCCTCGACCGTCGAGTTCCGGTTCTCCACGAGTGTGGCGCCGATGGCATGTCCGAGATGACCAGGCGCGTGCGCCCGTCGGGCAACTCGGTTCGGTTCGAGCGCCGCGACGTCCCAGGCGTCCACCGGGTCACGGCGGCGTGTCCAGTACTTCACGCTGTCGCCGAGGTCGAGGTTGCCGTCTGGGATCACGCCGGCACCGGGATACGGTCCGGCGACCTCCGCATCGGTCGCACCCCAGCGCATCAGCACCGACGCGGCGAACGCGACGAGTTCGACGCTCAGCAGGAGTATTTCGAGAGGTCTCACGATGTCCCTCGGTCACGAGCTGTCGGCCTCGGTGGTTCAACGCGACGGGGAATGGTGAACGCGGGGTCCGCTGCCGCAGCGCGGGGCCCGGGCCATCACGTCCGGATCTTCGGCGGGTCCCGTCACCAGGAAGCCGGAGGGCGGGCAGGCGATCCCGGATGCCGCGGAGCCGGCGCCGGTACAGCGTCGGCGTCGTCACCAGCACGTTGCCTTCCCCCAGGGGGCGGCGTCGGCGGACCGGTTCGGGGTATCCGGGGCGGACCTGGTTCCGGGTGGAACCGCCGGGCCCCGGCCGGTGGGCGACTCTGCGTGCGCCGCGCGTGCTGCGTTGGTGGGACGCCCCGTGGAACCGGGGTGCGGCGTCGCAAAAGCAGCTGACGGGCCTCGCAGCCGGTCGGCGCTCAGTTTTCCGACGTGTCCACGACGTCGAGGCGGTAGCCGGGCACCAGCCTGGCCTGACCGGGGTCGAACTCGATCCAGGCCGAGCCGGGCCGGAGATCGGGGGCGTGGTCGACCACCACCCCGCTCAGCCCGTCAAACCGGTCGCCGTGCGCGCGGACCTTCAGCCCGGTGGGGAAGCCGCCTGTTCGGGCCGGTCCCGGGGCGTCGCTGTCACGGGGGAATGTCATGTCAGCCGTCCTGTCCGAGGAACGTGTCCGGTCTTTTCTGCCGGTTCTTCGAGGGTGTCACCCGGCGAGCGGGTGCTCCCAGGGTCGAAGGCCAAGCGCCGGTGGGCCGATCCTCCCCGTTTCCGCGGCGTCTGTGCCCTTCGGGCGGCGGACCTTGAGCTCGTCGGCGAGCCGCGAACGGGACAACGGTGGACGGTCCGGCCGCCGGAGACGGTGGTGGCGGGCGGGTGGCGGGGAGGGGGCGACCCGGGCCGTCACCACCGTTCCGTGCGAGGGAGCCCGCTGCCGGGGAGGGGGGCCACGGGCGGCTCCCTCACCATTGACGGTCCTCGCCGCCGCCGGCTCGTTGTAGGGGGTGAAGTCCCTATCGGGGAAGCACAAAGTCAGTTCCGGAGTCCCGCCGCTAGATCAGCACCCGCTCGCGGTCGCGGGCGATCGAAACCGGGATTCCCGGCCGCTCGGCCCGCAGGCGCGACGCCAGCTCTTCGGCGCTCTCGGGCTCGCCGTGCACCAGGTGGATCGCCCCCGGCGGTTCGCCGGCGCAGGCCCAGCGGACCAGTTCGCCGGCGTCGGCGTGGGCGCTGAAGGCGTCGATCTGTGCCACCTCGGCGCGGACCGGGACGTACCGGCCGTGGATCTTGATCTCCCGCGTCCCGTTGGCGAGGCTGCGGGCGCGGGTGCCGGCCGCGGCGTAGCCGACGATGAGCACGGTGTGACGGTCGTCGGGCAGCATGTGCTCGAGGTGGTGCAGGACCCGGCCGCCAGTGGCCATGCCGGACGCCGAGAGGATGATCGAGGGCATGATCGGGTCGTTGACCCGCATGGATTCTTCGGTGGTGCGCAGCTCGACGAGGTGGCCGGGGTCGAGCGGGTCTCCGTCGCCGAGGTCGGTGCGGATCTCCGGCCACCGCTGGTTCATGGCGGTGCGGTAGACGCGGAGCGCGGCGAGCGCCATCGGGCTGTCGACGAAGACGGGCAGCTCCGGGATCGCGCGCCGGTCGGTGAGCTTCTTGAGCGCCGCCAGCACGACTTCGGTGCGGTCGACCGCGAACGCCGGAATCAGGACGCTGCCGCCGCGCGCGGCGGTCCGGCGGATCACTTCGGCGAACGTCGCGAGCGCGGATGCGTCGTCGTGGACCCGCCCGCCGTAGGTGGATTCCAGCACGAGGGCGTCGCAGGCGGGCCGTGGCTGGGGCGGCCGGAGGACGCCGTGGGCAGGCCGGCCGAGGTCGCCGCTGAAGACGATGCCGCGGCCGTCGGCGACACGCAGGTGCGCCCACGCGGAGCCGAGGATGTGCCCGGCGCGGCCGAACTCCAGCCGCACACCCGGCGCCACGGCGGTGACGTCCCCGAACCCGATCGGCTTCAGCAGCCGGATCGCCTTCGCGGCGTCGTTCTCGTCGTACAGCGGCAACGCGGGGCGGTGCTTCGACCAGCCGTAGGTGTTCGCGTGCGCGGCCTCGGCCGTCATGAGGTGGGCGCTGTCCCGGAGCACGATCGGGACCAGCCCGGCCGAGCCGTGGGTGACGTAAACCGGGCCGTGCCAGCCGGCGCGGACCAGGACCGGCAGGTAGCCGCAGTGGTCCAGGTGGGCGTGGGTGATGACGACGGCGTCGAGGTCCGCGAGCTCGTGGGGCATCGGGGCCCAGTTGCGGCGGCGGAGCTTCGCCAGGCCCTGGAACAGCCCGCAGTCGACGAGCACCCGGGAGCCGCCGGCCTCGACGAGGTACTTGCTGCCGGTGACGGTCCCGGCGCCACCGAAGAAGGTGAGGGCAGGCTGCGGCATCGAGGTCCTCCGGTGGGCTCAGTGGTCGTGTGCGGCGGCCAGGCTGGCGCGGCAGGCGCGGACCAGCTGACGGGTGGCCCGCGTGGCGGGCGTGTCGCCGCAGGATGGGGCGAATCCGCGGGAGGAGCGCCGGCTGTCCATGGTGTGCCTCACTTTCGGCAGGCTCCAGACTCCGCCGGACGGAGCCGGGCGACGAGGGCCCGACCGCCCCGGATTCGCGGGACCGGAGGCCCCGGTTTCGAGGGGCGAAGGCCCGGGAGGTGAGGACTTTCGGCCGTCAGGAGGCGGTGCGCACCGGGTACGTGTGCAGCAGTGCCTGGCCGGGGAAGCCGCCTCGGCCCGGTCGCCGAGCACGACGAGCCGGGGGCCGGTACTGGGCTCGATCAGCTCGCGGTGTGGATGACCGCTTGCGGGTCCAGGTGCGGTTCGGCTTCCGGGCGGGGTGGATCGCCGGTCGACGCGGGCACACGACCAAAGCGGCGTGCCGGGCTTTCACCTCGGCAACCGCTCAGCTGGTTCGCAGGGTGATCGTCGCCAGGGAGTACTCGCGGACGACCGCCTCGAGCTCGGCAGGGTCCGGGTTCCGGTGGGCCGGCAGGGCCAGGCCGAAGCGACGCTGCGCGTCCGTGCGGCCGAGTTGCACGATCGCCTTGCTCAGCCGGCTGGCCACTGTGGACGGTTTTTCCTCCAGCTGGGCGTGCATCTGCCGGGTGAACCCCTGGCGGGTGACCGTCACTTCGGTGGTGTCCCGCAGGTTGGCTCGCCACCGGTGCTGGGTGACGATCAGCAGGGCGTCGCCGAGGTCGGCGTAACCGACCGGGATGTCGTAGTGCCGCCCGGTGCGCCGGCCCGTGAGGTGCAGGATCAGGACGCTCGCGTCGAGCAGGCGGTGCAGGCGCGAGCCTGCGATCGCTCGCACCAGGGGGTTCACGGCGGTGATCAGCCGTTGTGGTGGGATCCGCCGGGTGATGGTGTCGCTCATCGCCGTTCTCCTCGGGTTCGCCGGGTGTCAGTCGTGGTAGCGGCCGGACGGCGTCGGTTCGGTTGCTCCGCGTTCGGCCGCGTGGCCGCTGCCTCAAGGCCGGGTCGTTCCGGTCCCGGCCGGCTCCCGTGCCAGCAGGGCGAGGACCTCGGTGTCGTCGATCCGGTCGAAGTCGGTGTACCAGTCGCCGACGGGGCTCCTGCGTCGCAGCGGGACCGGGCAGAGGGTCTGGGCGACGTCGGTGGCGAGCGAACGCAGGACATCGAGGGGCGCGACCGGCACGGCGAGGACGATCCGGCCGGCCCCTCTGGCCCGCAGCACCCGGATCGCCGCACGCGCGGTGGCGCCGGTCGCGATGCCTTCGTCCACCAGGACGACGGTCCGCCCGGCGACCTGCAGCGGCGGGCCGTCCGGGTGGTAGCGAGCGGTTCGCCGGGCGAGTTCGGCCTTCGCCGAGCGGGCGACCCGGCCGAACTCGGCCGGCTTGACCTTGAGCGCCCGGATGGTGGCCGGGTTGCTCACGACGACGTCCGGCTCGCCGATCGCGCCGATGACGAGGTGCGGGCGGCGAGGTGAGATGAGCTTGTGCACCAGCAGCGCATCCAGCGGGGCGTGCAGCGCGTCGGCGACTTCGCGGGCGACGGCAACGCCGCCGTGGGGAAGGCCGAGGACGACCGGTTCGTGCCCGCGGAGGTAGTGCAACCGCGCCGCCAGGGCCTGGCCGGCTTCCCGCCGGTTCCGGAACCGCATCCTTCGCCTCCCGCCATCGGCCGTCCCACCACCTTGCCCGGTCGGCGACCGGGCCGAGCAGGGCTGGAAGTCGCGGCCTTGGGTGGCACAAAGTCCTTCACGCGCTTCCGGAGTCGTCAGCGGCTCCGCCGGCACCCCGGAAACCGCCCCGTCGTTGTCGCGCGCCGAACGTGGTGGCCGGTGCGGCGCGGTGGCGAACCGCGGTGGTGGTCGGGACGGGACGGGGACTTTCGGCTCTCGCGGCGAAGGGTCGCCGGGCGCATCGTGGGTGGGCGACGAAGCCGAGGGGGATGGCGCCATGGCAGTCCGGAAGCCGCCGGGATCCAGGGTTGGGAACAGCGAGCCGGCCGACGGCTCCGGGGACGTTCACCTCTGCCGGGCAGCGTTGCCGGTCGGGGTGGTGACGGCGTTGCTGGGCATGGTCGGCTTGGTGGCCGGGATTACGACACCGGCACGGTCCGGCGCCTTCTGCCGCGGCCCGTGCGTGGCCTACCCGTACACCGACGTGGCCGCGTTCGTGCCGCGGGACTACTGGTGGATGTATCCGGGACTCGCGTTGGCGCTGGTGGCCGTGGTGTTCGTGGTGTGCCTGGCCCGGTGGGCACCGTCCGGCCGCGGCGTCCTCGCCGTGGTGTCGGTGTGCTCGACCGCGATCGGCGCAGCGGTCCTCGTGGTCGACTACGGCGTCCAGCTCTCCGTTGTCCAGCCTGCTCTGCTGGCGCGGCAGACCGACGGGCTGACGCTGTGGTCGCAGTACAACCCGCACGGCTTGTTCATCGCGCTGGAGAACATCGGCTACGCGCTGCTCGGCGGGGCGATGCTGCTCCTCGGTGTCGCGCTGGCGCAGCACCGGGCACGGGCGCCGCGGGTGGTCGGCCGGGTGCTCGGGATCGGTGGCGCGCTGAGCATCGCTCTGCTGGTGGTCCTCGTCTCGATCTACCGCGCGGACCTGGATGTCCCCTACGAGGTGGCCGCCGTCTCGGTCACCTGGCTCGTCCTCACCGTGACCGGCACGCTGGTCGCGGTCCATTCCGCCCGGACCAGGCGGTCCGCGGCCGGCTCGGAAGCGAGGTGATCGGTATCGGCGCCGCGGAGCGGGTGAACGGGCTGCGCAAGCGACACGGCGACGTCGTGGCCGTGGACGACGTGAGCTTCGAACTGGGTGCGGGGGAGATCGTCGGCCTGCTCGGGCCGAACGGCCTCGGGAAGACGACGATCGTGGAGTGCGTGCAGGCCTGCGCCGGGCCGACCGCGGTGAGATCGACATCTTCGGCTCCGACCCTCGGCACGACGCGCCGAGGGTGCGCCGTCCGGTGGGTTGATCACTCTGTCCACGGTCGGCTACGACGGCGTGCTGCCGCACGACCGGGCCGGCGTGGCGGCCGGGTTCCTGTTGATCACCGCCGCGTTCGCGGCGCTGGGCGCGTTCCTCGGCGTGACCTTGCCGACGGCCCGGGCCGCGCAGGGCCTGGGAGTGCTGCTGTTCTTCGTCTTCCTCATGCTCGGCGGGGCGGGCCCGCCGCGAGAGGTGCTGGCCGGCGCGATGTCCACGCTGGCCGACGCCGTTCCGTTGATCTACGCCAGTGCCGTCCTGCGGGATGAGCGGTGTGCTTGCACCTCAGGCGGTCAGCGTGCGGTTCAGCCGCCACGAGGCCGCGGCCAGGAGAGCCGCCGCGAACGTGGCCAGCACCCCGAGGGGCAGGAGGATGTCGGCGAGGCCGCCACCGCGGGAAAGCAGCGTCGTCCACGCGTCGACCGCCCAGGCCTGCGGGGTGAGGTGGCCCAGCGCGCGCACCGCGTCCGGCACGATCTCCAGGGGCCACATGCAGCCGCCGAGCATGCCGAGGGCCACGCCGGACGTCGTGCCGAGCGCGGCCGCCTGTTCGGGCGTGCGGAAGAGCGTCCCGGCGAACATCCCGGCGCCGGTACCCACCACCGCCCAGGTGAGGACCAGCGCCGCCGCGGCGACCGGGTCGCCCCAGCGCACGCCGAACAGCGCCGCGCCCGCCCCGACGATCAGTGCCGACTGCAGCAGCGCGAGGCCGAGGTAGTACAGCGACTCGCCGAGGATGATGTCGCGGGCGCGTACCGGCGCGGCCAGCACGCGGGTGTGGATCCCGAGCCGCCGGTTCTCCACCAGCGCCGCGCCGGCGGCGACCGAGTTGACGAAGACGAACAGCACCAGCATGGTCGGTGCGCTGTAGGTGAACCCGGCGGGCAGGATGTCGCTCGAACCGTTCACCACTTCACCGGTCACCGGCACCACCGGCACCACGCGTTCCACCGCGGTGGCGAGCGGCAGGCGCCCGGCGAGGTCGCCACCGGCCTCCGCCGCGGCGAACGCTGCGGCCTGCACGGTTTTCGCGTGGCGGGCGACGGCGGCGGAGACCGCCTGCGACGCGGCTTGCCCGCTGCCGGTGAACCCGCCGGCCAGCAGGGGCAGCCGGATGTCCCGGCCACTCGCCAGCGTCTCGTCGAACTGCGCCGGGATGAGGAGAACGGCATCGACCTCGTTGCGGCGCAACGCGTCCCTCGCGGCCGGTTCGCCGTCGAACACAGTGGTCCGCAGTCCTCCCGCGGTGCCGAGGTCCCCCACGAGCCCGGCGGCGAGCGGGCCCGTCGCCGGGACGACGCCGAGCCGGGGCGTGCTCTGCCCGCCGACGGTCGCGCCGATCACGAGGATCACGACCAGCGGCAGCAGCACCATGAAGAAGGCGGCGACCCGGTCGCGCAGCATGCGTTTCAGGGAAGCGCCGGCGATGGTGAGAACGCTCATCGGCGTGCCTCCAGGTTCCGCAGGACACCGGTCAGGGCGGTGAGCGCCGCGCAGAACGCGAGGATCGCCAGTACCGGCACGATCACACTGGTGCCAGGGGCACCGCCGGCCAGGTCGGTGAAGCCGCGCAGCGCCCAGCCGTTGGGGGTGAACAGCGCCACCGTGCGCACCAGCGGCGGCGCGGCGCCGGCGAACACGAAGTGCCCGCCGACGAGCACCAGCCCGAAGGTGAGCATCGCCGCGAGGCTGTCGGCCTGGCGCTCGGAGCGCGACACCGAGATGACGAACGCGGTCAGGCAGGCGACGCTCAGCGCGACGGCGAGGACCAACGCGGCGACGGCGGGCAGCGGTCCCCAGTCGGTGCCGAAGACGAGCGACGTGACCAGGTACACCGTGCCGAGCCCGGCGACGCTGTAGGCGAAAGTGGCGAGCGACTTGCCTGCCAGCACGGCCCACTGCCCGACCGGGGCGACGGCGATCCGGTCGAGGGTGCCGTCCCGCCGTTCGAGGAAGTACCCCCGCGCCGCGAACCCCATGGCGAAGAACAGGAAGAAGATGCCCATCGCCGGGGCGAAGTAGCCGACACCGGAGATCGGGCGGGTGCCCGACGCCTGCCGGACGACCTGCTCGGGCAGCCGCAGCGCGGCCGCGCGGGCGGCGAGGTCGCCGGTGGGCGCGCCGGCGGCGACCGCGGTCGCCACGGACAGGCGGTCGGCGTCGAGCTGCGCGGCGAACGACTCCGCGACCGAGCGCACCACCTGCCCGGCCACCGGGCCGTCCACAGTGGTCAGCACGGTCAGCGGTGGCGGGGTCCCGCCGTGGGCCGCGGCGGAGAAGCCGGCGGGGATCACCACGCCCGCGCCGGCGTCCCCGCGGTCCACCCGGGCACGGGCCTCGGCGGCGTCGGCCACCGGGGTCACGGTGAGCACCCCGGCGAGTTCGGGGCCGGTCAGGAAGGACGTGAAGGCCCGCGCGAGAACGCCGTGGTCCTCGTCGACGACGGCGACCTCGGCGTGGAAGGTTTCGGCACCGCCGAAGGCGATGCTGACCAGACCGGCGATCGCCAGCGGGGCCAGGAAGCCGAGCACCCAGGCGGACCGGTCCCGGGCGCGCTGACGCAGGTCCTTGGCGGCGATGACGAAGACGGGCCACATGGTCAGTCCCGCAGCGCCGTGCCGGTGAGGTGCAGGAACACCGCTTCCAGGTCCGGTTCGGTCACCTCGGCCGACCGGACGACCGCACCCGCCCGCTCGGCCGCGGCGAGCGCGGCGGGCAGCAGCCGCCGTCCGCCATGCCCGAGCAGGTGCACCTCGGTCCCGGTGACGTCGGCGCCCTCGACACCGGGCAGGTCCCGGCACAGCGCGGCGAACGCGGCGAGGTCGCCGGTCGCGGCCAGGGTGATCCGGTCCCGTTCGCCGAGCCGGTCGACCAGCTCGCGCCGGGTGCCTTCGGCGATCAGCCTGCCGTGGTCGATGATCCCGACCCGGTGGCAGAGCCGTTCGGCTTCGGCCATGTCGTGCGTGGTGTAGAGCACGGCCATCCCGCCCGCGCCGAAGCGGTGGACGCTCTCCATGATCGCGTGCCGGCTCTGCGGGTCCACGCCGACGGTCGGTTCGTCGAGCACCAGCAGCGTCGGCCGGTGCAGGAGCGCGGCGCCGATGTTGAGCCGGCGCCGCATGCCGCCGGAGAACGACTCCACCTTGTCCTTCGCCCGGTCCGCGAGCCCGATCAGGTCGAGGACCTCGTCGATCCGGGCCCGGAGCGCTTTGCCGCGCAGCCGGTACAGCCGTCCGAAGAAGGCGAGGTTTTCGCGAGCGGTCAGATCGGGGTACAGCGCGACGTCCTGGGGCACGTAACCGATCAGGCCGCGCCCCGCGGTCGAGGCCGGGCTGACCGTCGCGCCACCGACGACGACGTGTCCGGCGTCGGCGCGCAGCAGGCCGCACACCAGCCGGATGGTCGTCGTCTTGCCCGCGCCGTTCGGGCCGAGCAGCCCGTAGGTCTCGCCGGCCGAGACGGCGAAGGAGACGTCGTCGACGGCGGTCCGGTCGCCGAAGCGCTTGCTCAGCCCGCTCGCGGCCAGGACACCGGAGGTCGCGGTGTGGTCGGAGACTGCTGCCTGCTGCGTCACCGGTCCAGCATCGGCGCGGCGGCGCGAGCAGGGGAGGGCCGAAGGTCCGCGAGCCGGAGGACCGACGGTTCTGGCCGGCCCACGGGCCGCGGCGTCGACGCGGGCCACGGGGAACGAGTGAGGAGCCACGCAGGGCGACGACCGCCACCGTGGCCGCCGTGCTGCGGATCCGGCTGTTACTCGGGCCACAGGGCTCGTGCTCGCGGTGTCCTCCGCCGGGGCTGGCTCGGCCTGCTCGTGATCTCGGCGTCGCCGCCGCCCTGCTGCTCGGCCCGGTGGCCGGGGTGGTGGCCGACCGCCTGTCCCTGGAGACCACCTCCGGTGTCACGCCGGTGGTCTCCGCGCTGGTTGCGGCCGCCTTGTCCGGCCTGGCGGCCCCGGACACCGTCGCGCCGTACCTGACGCCGCGACGTTCCTGCTGAACGCCGTCGTGGTCGCCTTCGCCGGAGCCGGCGTGGTGATCGGCGCCGCCCAGCGCTACGCCCGGTCCGTCGGCGACGGCGACGTGGCGTTCACGGTGCTGTTCGCGGCCCTGTTCACCGGGATGGCCTTGGGCGTCGCCGGCGTGTTCGCCGGCCTCCGTGCGCCACCGCCGGGGATCCCGGCCGACCGGCTGGTGCTGCTCGGCGCCGGCGGCCCTGTCAGGCTGGCCGGGCTGGCCGGCCTGCGGCTGATCGACGCGTGAGCGAAAGGCCCTTTCAGCTCCCCGGGCGGTGACTTCCGGCCCTGTGCCGGTCCGGGATCGCCGAGGTCGGCTGGGGTGATGAACCGGATCGATGTCGACCGCGCGAGTCCCACCGACCGCGCCTTCCTCGCGATGGGCACCGGCGACGGCGGGCCGGTGCAGTTCGGTGTCCTCCTGCTGCTCGGCCGGGCGGCCGGCCTCGACCTGGTCCGGGTACGGCAGCTCATCGGCGAACGCGTCCCGGCGGTCCCGCGCCTGCGTCGCCGGCTGGTGCCGGCACCGCGGGGCGGTGGCGGCCCGATCTGGGTCGACGACCCGGGTTTCGACGTCCGCCGGCACGTCCGGCCGGCGGTGTGCGCGCCGCCGGGGGATGGGCAAGCGGTGCTCGACACCGCGCTCTCGTTGGTTTCGGCGCCGCTGCCCCGGGACGCCCCGCCGTGGTCGGCGACTTTCCTCACCGGGCTGGCCGGCGGGGAAGCGGCGCTGGTCGTCGTGCTCGACCACGTGCTCGCGGACGGGGTCGGCGGCCTCGCCGTCCTGGCCCGGCTGGTCGACGGCGGCGCCGAGACGGCCGCGGTCCCGTACCCCCGCCCGTGGCCGGGTGCGGTGGCGCTGCGCCGGGAAGCCCTGGCCGGCCGGCTGCGGTCGGTGCGCCGGATCGGGCCGGCCGCGCGTGCTCTCTACGCGTCGACGGCGGCCGCCGGCGGGCTGCACCCGCCCCGCGCCACCCCCTGTTCGCTGCTCGGACCGGCGGGCTCCCGCCACCGCCTCGTGGTCGTCCGGGCCGAGCTCGCGCCGCTGCGGGCCGCCGCTCACCGGCACGAGGCCTCGGTGAACGACGCCGTCCTGGTCGCTGTGGCCGGGGCCCTCCACCGGTTGCTGCGGGCGCGGCACGAAGACGTCCGGACGTTCGCGATCGGCGTGCCGGTGTCCGGCCGGGCGGCGGCGGATGCCTCGCACCTCGGCAACGCGGTCAGCCCGCTGCTGGTCACCGTCCCGGGTACCGGCGACGTGGCCGGGCGGCTCGCCCTCGTCGCGGCCCGGGTCCGCGCCTCGAAAGCGGCCGCGACCGGGCCACCGCCGATCGCCGTGCTGGGCGCGCTGTTCCGGCCGCTGGCCGCGCTCGGCCTCTACCGGTGGTACCTGGACCACCAGCGCCGGATGCACACGCTCGTCAGCCACGTGCGCGGACCGGCCGGGCCGGTGACGTTCGGCGGTGTCCCGATCGGCGAAGCGATTCCGCTCAGCGCCGGCGCCGGCGGGAACCTGACGGTGCTCTTCGAAGTGCTCTCCTACGCCGGGAACGTGGTGATCTCGGTGCTGGCCGACGCCGCCCGGTGTCCCGACCTCGGCGTGCTTGCCGACGGCTTGGCGGCGGAGCTGGACCTGGTGTGCCGAGAATCCCGCGAACAGAGGCCGAAATGACGGCCGGCGTGCGAACCCGCCGAACACCCGTCCGGCCCCGGCTCGCCGGGTACCTCGCCGGGGTGGTGGTCAACGGCGTTCTGCTCGCCCTGATCAACGGACAGCCCGGCTGGGCGGCCGTGCCGTTCCTGACGGCCGGGTTCTCCGCGGTAACCGGGGTCGTCGACCTCGCGCTGGTGACCGGCCTGATCACCGGCTACGTCCACCTGTGGCACGACCCCGAGTGGCTCGTCACCGTCGACGGTCTCGTGACGACGGGTGCCGGTCTGGTCGCGCTCGTGCGGATCTGGCAGGTCTTTCCCCTCGACTTCGGCGCGACGCCGGTCGACTGGGCCGCGGCGGCCCGGGTCGTGCTGGCGGTCGGCATCGCCGGATCCGTGCTCGCGTTGATCGCCGGGCTGGTGAACCTGGTCCGGACCGGCCTCCGCCGGCCGGCCGGCCCCGCGGGCGGTTCCTCCGGCGAGTGAAACGTGCGCCGGGGTGAAGCAGGCCCCGGCGGGCACGAGGACTCTCGAAAGCGGGCCTTTGCGTCCTCCCGTCGGCGTGCGGCGCACCGCTACGGTTCCCTCGACCGCTTGACCGCCGAGAACCACCGGACGCGTCCGAGGTGAGCCATGACGACCAGCGCGATCCTCTTCCTCACGAGTGTCATCGCCGTCGTGCTCGCCGGCCTCGGGGTGGTTTGGTTGCTCGCGGGCAGCGGGGCCGGCCGACGGTCGCCGGCCCCGGCGGGCGCGGGGCGGCGAGTGGTGCGGAGGACGGCGGACGATGAGCCGGCCGGACCTCGGCTCGCCGCGGTTCGTCAGCTCCTTCTCGACGAGCTGGAAAGCCGTGCCCCGGGGAGATTCCGGCGGTGGCTCGAGCGCGGCGCGATGGCCGGCCTCGATCCCGAGCCGTTCCTCGGCGCGGACCGCGGCGCCGTCGAGCCCGGACCCGGTGGCGCCGGCAGGCGGTGCTGACGGGCGGGCGGCGACGTTCTTCCGCCCGTGGCGGCGCTCGGCTCGGGCTGGTTTGTTGCCGGCGGCGGAAACCGGGCTTCTGCCCGGTCGGAAAGGCCGCGCGGTTCGTTGGCCCGAAGGGACTTTGTGCCCTACTTGGCGGCCTCGGGGTGTTGCTCCACGAATTCCGATCTGTGCCGGAGTCCGGCGGTATCGGCTGCGAGCCGTGCGCGAAAAGTCCGGGCCGGTGATTCCGCCTTTTCTCGCGCCCGCGGGCGGCCCGATCCGAGAGGAGCGAACGGTGACGATCTACCTGGAGCAACCGGCAACGTACGACCTGGTGGGCACCACCATCCAGGTGGCCGGGGTGGCCGGCGGGGCCTTCGAGGCGAACTTCGGCTACCGCGTGCACGAGGGCCACGACGAGGTCACCGGCTCGTTCCTGGCCGGCGACGGCACCGGTGGGCACGGCCAGTTCCAGTTCACCACCGACGTCAGCGGCGCGGCCTTCAAGCTGGACCGGTTGTTCGTGGAGCTGTTCACACCTCGCCGAAAGACGGTACGGAGCTGGACAAGGTGGTCGTGCCGGTCGTCTTCGGCCCGCGGATCGTTCCGGGCTACCAGAGTTACCTGGAGCACATCGTGGTGTCCGGTGAGACGCTGTGGGGCATCGCCGCCAAGTACTACGGGTCCGGCAATCTCTACCACCGCTTGGTGGCGGCGAACCCGGGCACGATCCCGAATCCGAACGTCATCCACCCGGGTGACCTGATTCGCGTGCCGCAGGGAGCCTGAACGTCCCGGGCCGGCCGTCACCGCGGGCGGCTCTCTCACCTTCCATGGTCGTCGGCGGTTCCGGGTGGGTGCAGGGCGAAAAGTTCTCTTCCGAAGGGAACAACGTCGTCCTGAGCGGGGGAGGGAGTCACCGCGAGCCGGTGCGTTCCGCAGCGAATGGCGCGAGCAGCTCGCGCAGTTCGTCCGCCGTCAACCGGCTGTGGGGACGGCGTGGCTCGGACGGCGGGGCATCAGCGTGGTCCAGCCCGAGCATCGCCAGGAGCTCCGCCGCGTCGTCACCGTCGCGTGCGTGCCGCCGCACCGTGCGGCTGGCGCGCCTTCGCTCCTCCGGTGACGGACGGCCGGTCGCGGGCATCGCGCTCCTTCCTCGAATACGGGCGGCTCACTCTTCCGGTCCCGACACGTCGAGCCGGTACCCGGGAACGAGCCGGGGGTGGCCCGGGGTGAACTCGACCCAGACCGAGCCCGGGCGGAGGTCAGGGGTCCGGCCGACCACGATGCCGGCTCGTCCGTCGAACCGGCCGCCGTGGACGCGCACGTGCAGGCCGCTGGGAAAACCGCCCGCGCGGGCGGGCCCGGGTTCGCGATCGTGGTGGAGGAATCCCATGTCACTTACCCTTCTCCGCGCTGACCGTCACCCGCAGGTAGCGGGCGATGCCGAAGCGGCACCAGGCTTGGGCGTAGGCGGGCGAAACCTGCGTGAAGGCCTCGGCCGCGTCGATGATCCGTGGCTCGGTCACCACGGAGGTGATCCCGCGCGAGCGGAGGTTCGCCGTCCCGGCGGCGAGGACGTTGCGCAGCCAGTCGACGTCGGTGCCGTACGGCAGGGGCACGACGAACCCGCCCGGCACGCGGCCGGCCACCACGGGTGTGGTGTAGGAGCGGCCCGACCTGCGCCCGACGTGCTCGAGTGCCGACGCGTACCAGTGCTTGCGGCCGGCGAGCAGGCACATGACCGGGTTGAGGACGTGCTTGTTGAACTGCCGCACCCGGTCCTTCGCCGGGTGACGCGGACGTGTTCCCCGCTCGTGGTCCTTTGTGGACATCTCAGGCCTCCTCGCGCAGCAGGCGGTGGTGGTACTTGGGTGGCGCCTGGAGGGGCTCCAGGACGTGCCCCAGGCGGCGCCGCGGTGTCGGCGGCAGCGGTGCGGACCCGGGTGCTGCCCACCCGACCCGCACCAGGGCCTGGGGATACGCCGGCGTGGTGCGGGCGAACTCCTCCTGGGTGTCCCGCGAAGCGGTGAGTGGACAGGACGCGAGCCCGAGCGCGGTCGCGGAGAGCAGCACCGCGCTGGTCGCCTCTCCCGCGCGCAACAGGGCCATCCGGTCGTCGGACGCCGTGGCCACCACGAGCACTTCGCCGCCCGTTCCGAGAGCGGCCGGCCGGGTGAGAAGTGTGCCTGGCCGCCCGTCCATCCCGTGCCGGACCGACCCCGTCACCACCTCCAGCCGGGCGCCTTCGCGGGTTGCCGCGCGAGCCAGCGCGTCGAGGTGCGCGCGCGGCACCGGCCACACCGCGGGCGGACGCCGGTCGGTGCGGCGGCGGGGAATGGCGGCCGCCAGGGCGGTCGTTTCCTCCCTCGGGCGCCCGGCGGGGCGCGGGGTCACCACGGCCAGGTGCGCGGGATCGTCCGGGTCCGGCAGCCGCTGTACTTCGGCACTCCAGCCCAGGGCGGCGAAGGCCACCCGGACGTGGTGCAAGGCCGCGCCGCAGCCGAGGAGCACGTCCCGCTCACCCGGTGCCGGCAGCGGGCGGTCCTCGTCCGCGAAAAGGTGCAGGGTGCTGTACCCGATCCGCCAGCACCACGGCTGGGCGTTGCGGGCGGACGGGGCACGCAGCGCGAGGGCCACCGCGGACTCCACGGTGGCGGTGTCCGGGATTCGTCGCTCCATCGGTTCGCCTCCGGTTCCCACGGTGGCAGCGGGCCGTAGTGCGCCGGGAGAGCCGGAGGGCCTCACGTCCGGGGACTTCGGGTCACCATGCCGCCGCGGTGGCCGGACGCCTTTGGTTCTCGAAGCCGGGGACTTCCGGACCTGGGAGAGCGGCTGCGCGGTGAACACGATCAGGGTATGAAGATCCGCATCAACACCAGCAAGAACGTCCACGGCGGCGACGACCTGGCCCAGCGCCTCGCAGGCGAGTTCGGGACGGCACTGGCGAGGTTCGCCGGGGAGATCGAGACCCTGCGGGTCCACGTCGGTGGCGACGCGAACCCCGGCAGCCGGCACCGGCGGTGCGTGCTCGAGGCGCACCCGGCCGGACAGGCACCGGTCGTCGTCATCCACCACGCGGAGACGGTGCTCGAAGCCTGCCAGGGTGCCGCGCACAAGCTGGAGAGCGTGCTCGAGACCAAGTACGGCCGGGCCCGGCACCGCAAGGGCGGGGACACCATCCGCCGGCCGCGGGTGACCAGCTGATATGGAGGGGTTGTTTGTCAAGCGGGCAGGCTGAAGTTGGCCCGGTGTGGTGGGTCGTGCCTGGTCACAGGGGTGCCGGCGGGAGACTTCGGTGTGCGGGGCGGTGTCGGTCGACGCGCGGTCAAGGCTGATATGCGCGGGTTGGTTGCCGCATGACCGGGTGTTCGTCGGGAGTGTTCCGCGGCTCTAGGGTCGAGCGTCGCACCGTCCACTGGGCTGGTGTTGCTCATAGCTGTATCGCGGGTCGCTCCTCGCGCTGCCTGCGCATGCCGGTCTCCCGCCGGCGGGTTTTCGGGGGTGTGTCAGCCCGTGCCGGGTTCTGTGTCCGGTTCCATGGTGGCGAGGCTCCAGCACCAGCCGGCCAGTTCACGGGCGACGGCGACCGTGCTGATCGTGGAACGTTTGCTGCGAGCGTCCAACCGTGCCCAGCGGCGGTGCAGCCGCCGGTTGCCTGCCTCGGCCCGTGCCCGGGCCACCGCCGGCTGCCCGTCCTGGCGGCGGATCAGTTCCCGGCTGAGCCGGTAGCGTTTGCGGTGATGCCAGGCGGCCTCGACCAGCAACCGCCTGGCATGGCAGTTCCCGGTCTTGGTGATCGCTGCTTGGCAGCGGTGCTCACCGCTGGAGGACTCCGCGGGGACCAGACCGACGTAGGCGCCGATCGAGGCACCGGTGAACCGCCGCCAGTCCCCGATCTCGGTCGCCAGGCCGAACGCGGTCAGCGTGCTCACCCCGCGCAGGCAGCCCAGCCGCCCCACCACCGCCGCGAACGGCGGTGCCGCGGCCAGCTCGGTGATCGCGGTGTCCAGCCGGGCCCGGCGGGCCTGCGTGACCAGCACCGCGTCATAGGCTTCCTCGAAGGCCGGCCGGACCCCGGCCCGGTCGAAGGCCAGCGACCGCAGCCAGACCTCGTGCGCCCCGGTCCACGCCGAGCCGTCATAAAGCAAACCTTGCCGCAGCAGCAACTTCGACAGCCGGTGCCGGGCCCGCATCAGATCCCCGCGGACATCCTCGCGCGCCCGCACCAGATCCCGCGCCGCTTCCTCGGCCTCACTCGGCACCCGCACCGCGGGCAGTTCCCCGATCCGCAGCAGCTGCGCCAGGCGCTCGGCGTCACGCCGGTCGGTCTTGACCCGGTCACCGGGCGGCCGTTCCAGCTTCGACGGCGCGACCACCACGCACCGGACCCCGGCCCGTTCCAGTGCCCGCGCCGGCCCGAACCCGGTCGGACCAGCTTCGTAGGTCACCGCCGCCGGAGCGGGCAGCGAACACACCCACCCCACCACCGCCTCCGTCTCCGGCGACAGCCGCAGCGACCGGGCCTCCCCGGCCTCGTTGTCGATCGCGCAGGCCACCACCGACCGGGCGTGAACATCCAACCCGACACACGTACGCTCGATAAACACCGGCGCCTCCCGTAAGTCGCGGCTCTACCACCACCAAGCGTGGCGGCAACCCGCGTCAACTTACGAGCGAGGCGCCGGCCCTCCATACGGTCTAGTGGGCGCGCCGGTCACTGCGCGAGCGGGCGTAGCCGGGACCGTGGAAGACGCTCGCCGCGAGGAGGATGCCGAACACGAACCCGAAGTCGTACCAGTGCCCGTCGTTGCGGACCTCGTAGACACCCACGTGGTCGTTGAACAGGGAGACCAGGAAGGTGATCGGGCAGATGAAGCCGTGCCACAGCCCGAGCCAGAAGCCGGGCCGGGCGGCGGCTTCCGCGTAGGTGTTCGCGGCCGGGGCGCAGGCGGCCAGTACCAGGACCAGCGCGACGACGAGGGCGGCGGAGGCCGCGCGACGGCGGTTCACAGCAGGCCCGATTCGGTCGCGTCGGTCGCGTCCGGCCGCAGGGCGATCCGCCGCCCGTCGATCCGGTCGAGGCTGATGCGCAGGAGGCGGTCCCGCGGCGGGGGAGCCCACGAACGCAGGCCGGGGCCGAACTGGGCCGCCACGGTGTCGACGTCGGTGACCAGGGTGGCCACGCCGGTGACGATCACGCTCCAGCCGGTGTGGTCGCCGGCGTCGTAGGCGTCGGCCTCGAAAGTGACCGCCTGGCCGCCGATCCGGTCGGCCCAGGAGTTCCGGGCGGAGCGCAGCCATACGGCGTTGCCGGTGAAGGTGAAGTTCACCGGCCGGATCACCGGCCGCCCGTCGCGGACGAAGGCGACCCGGCCGAGCGGGACCGACGCGAGCAGCGCCCGGCAACGGTCGTGGCTCAAGGCGTGGATCTGCGAAGTGCTCATGGGCGGTGTCCTGGGGCCGGCGGATTCGGGTGAACCAGCTCAGGCTGCGCCGGCGGCAGGGGTGACTCCAGGGGCCGAGGTCACCGAGCGACGGGACCGAAGTCCACCGGTTCCGCTGGGATCGCTTCGGCCGGATCACCGAACTGAAGCCGCCGCCGGGGACCATCGGCGCCTCGGCGGCGGACATCGACGACACGGGGCTGGTCACGGGCACCGCCGATCTCCCTCCGGTGCCACCCGCGCGGTCGTTTGGGACGCGCGCGTTCCGTCTCGGTGCTGCCCGACCGCCCCGAGCAGGCCTCGTGCGACTGCCACAACACCGTGTACTGGAACCGGTCCGGGCAGCTGACCGACCTCGGACTGCCGTTCGGCGCGAAGTCGACGACGTTCGGCGCCATGAACGAATCCGGGGTGATCGCCGGCACCGCGGCGTTCGAGGCTCCGGGCTCGGTGACGCACGCGATCCGGTGGGACCGCAGGGACCGCCCCACCGACCTCGGTACGTTGCCCGGGGGCAGCTGGAGCATGGCCGGCCGGATCAACGCACGCGGCGCGGTCGTCGGGGGAGCCGAGACCGCCGACCACGCGACCCACGCCGTGTACTGGGACCCGGCCGGACAGCCCACGATCTGGGTGCCCTGCCCGGAGCCACCTGGAGTTCTCCCACCGACGTGAACGACCACGACGTGGTGGTCGGCTTCTCCCAGGACCCGCAGGCTTTCACCCGCCGCGCGGTCGCGTGGCGGCGCTGGTAACCGGCTCAGCAGATCCGGGGCAGCTGCTCGCCGATCAGCATGTCGACGACTCGCGTCGAGCCGACGAGGGTGCGGGCGACGACGCGGGCCGGTCCGCCGGGCGGGCCGACCGTGCCGATCGCCCGCGCTTCGCGGCCGGCCGGGTCCGCGCGCATCGCCGCCAGCACGGCGTCGGCGGCCGCCGGGGCGACGAACGCGACCAGGCAGCCCTCGTTGGCCACGTGCAGGGGATCGAGACCCAGCAGCTCGCATGCGGAAGCCACCGCCGCCGGCACCGGAAGCCCGGGCTCGTCGATCTCCACCGTCACGTCCGAGCTTTCGGCGAGCTCGTTCAGCGCCGAGGCGAGACCACCGCGCGTCGGGTCGCGCAGCGCGTGGACCTCGTGGCCGCCCGCTTCGACCATTGCCGCGACGAGCCGGTGCAAGGGGCGGCTGTCGGAGCGGATGTCCGCTTCGAAGCCGAGGCCTTCGCGGACGCTGAGGATCGCGGTGCCGTGCGCGCCGATCGGGCCGGACAACAGCACGACGTCGCCGGGCACGCCGCCTGCGGCCGTGGGGGTCGCGGACGGCAGCCGCCTGCCGATGCCGGTGGTGGTGAGGTAGCAGCCGTCGGCGGCCCCGCGGCCGACCACCTTCGTGTCGCCGGTGACGACGCGGACGCCGCAGTCGCGTGCCGCGGCCGCCACCGAAGCCGTGATTTCGCGCAGCTCGGCGAGCGGCAGGCCTTCCTCGAGCACGTACGCCAGCGTCAGCGCGATCGGTCGCGCGCCGCGCATCGCGAGGTCGTTGACGGTGCCGTGAACCGCCAGCGAGCCGATGTCGCCGCCCGGGAAGAAGCGGGGCGTGACCACGAAGCCGTCCGTGCTGACGACCAGGTCCCCGCCGATCAGCGCGGCGTCTTCGAGCGGGCCGGGCTCACCCAGCTCGCCGGTGATCACGGTGGCGAGCAGGTCGGCCATCAGCCGGCCGCCGGACCCGTGGCCGAGCAGGACGCGCTCGGTCTCGGCGCCGGGGAGCGGGCAGGTGAGCTGGTCGGGGTCGATGGTGGTCATCGTGCCTCCACAGTGGACTTCCGGCGGCCCGCGTGGTGGAAGGCCGCGCACGTGCCTTCGGTGGACACCATCGGTGCGCCGAGCGGGGTGAGCGGGGTGCAGCGGGTGCCGTAGGCGGAGCAGTCGGTGGGGATCGCGGTGCCGCGCAGGATGCGGCCGGCGATGCAGTCCGGGTGTTCGGCGGCGGGGGTGCCGGGCGCGGGGAAGCGGGCTTCGGCGTCGAAGGCGGCGAACTCGGGAGTGAGCGCCAGCCCGCTCGCCGGGATGGGGCCGATGCCGCGCCACGTCCGCGTGGTCACCCGGAACACCCGCCGGACGGCCTGCTGCGCGGCGGTGTTGCCCTCCCGCCGGACGGCCCGCGCGTACTGGTTCTCCACCGCGGCCCGCCCGGATTCCAGCTGCTGCACCGCCATGACGATGCCTTCGAGCAGGTCCAGTGGCTCGAACCCGGTGACCACGATGGGCACGCCGTAGCGCCGCGAGATCGGTTCGTACTCGGTCCAGCCCATGACCGCGCACACGTGCCCGGCGGCGAGGAAGGCCTGCACCTGGCTGTCGGGGGCGTCCAGGATCGCCGTGATCGCGGGCGGCACCAGGACGTGGCTCACCAGCACGGAGAAGTTCTCGAGGCCGGTGGTTGCCGCGTGCAGCACGGCCATGGCGTTGGCCGGCGCGGTGGTCTCGAACCCGACGGCGAAGAAGACGACCTGCCGGTCCGGGTGCTCGCGGGCGATCCGGACCGCGTCCAGCGGGGTGTACACGACCCGTACGTCGCCGCCGCGGGCCTTCACCCCGAGCAGGTCCCCCGCGGTGCCGGGCACCCGGAGCATGTCGCCGTAGCTGGTGAAGATCACGCCGGGGCGGGCCGCGATGGCGACCGCGGCGTCGATCGTGGCCAGCGGGGTGACGCAGACCGGGCAGCCGGGTCCGTGGATCATCCGGACACCGGCCGGCAGCAGCTCGTCGATGCCCTGGCGGACCAGGGTGTGCGTCTGGCCGCCGCAGACCTCCATGATCGCCCACGGCCGGGTGGCCGTCGCCCGCAGCTCGGCCAGCAGCCGGCGGGCCAGGACGGGGTCGCGGTACTCGTCGAGGTACTTCACGACGCGAACTCCGGCCCCAGCTCGCCCGCCAGTGCGTCGGGGATCGCGCGGAGCACGGCCAGCGTCCGGGCGGCTTCGGCCTCGTCGACCTGGCTGATCGCGAACCCGACGTGCACGATCACGTAGTCGCCCACCTCGGCTTCGGGGGTGTAGGCGAGGCACACCGGCCGCCGCACACCGTCGAAGTCGACGGTGCCCATGAGCAGGGCCGGGCCGTCGGTCAGCGCGACGATCCGGCCGGGTACACCGAGGCACACCGGGCTCACCTCCCGTTCATCCGGGCGCAGGCGATGGCCGCCTGGCCGTAGCTGATGCCGCCGTCGTTCATCGGGACGCGTTCGGCCACCAGCGGCCGCAGGCCCGCGGTGGTGAGCCCGTCGACGACGTTCGCAGTGAGCAAGGCGTTCTGGAAGACGCCGCCGCCGAGACAGACGACGTCGGTCCCGGCGGCGTCGGCGGCCTTCACCGCGAGCGTGACGACGACTTCGGCGATGGTGCGGTGGAACCGCGCGGCCACCTCACCGGCCGGGGCGTTCGCCGCGGACTGCAGTGCGTCGCGGAGGGTGGGGACCGGGTCGTACACCCACAGGCCGTCCCGTTCGTGCAGCTCCCATTCGAGGGCTTTCCGCGCGTCGTACCGCATGGCCGCCGTCTCCAGGCGGACGGCGGCTTCGCCTTCGTAGCTGTTGTCGTCGCAGAGGCCGAGCAAGGCGCTGACGGCGTCGAAGAGCCGCCCGGCGCTGGAGGCCCGCGGGCAGTTGAGCTCCCGCGCGATCATCGTGCGGACGACGGCGAGCTCCTGTCCGTCCACTCGGGACAGCAAGGTGCCGGCAAGGTGCTCGGGTACGGAGGCGCCGAACGATTCGGCACCGTAGAGATAACCCAGCGCCATGCGGGCCGGGTGGCGCACCGCGGCCGCGCCACCCGGCAGCGGGGCGGTGGCGAACCGGGCGAACCGCCGGAACTCCCGGTAGTCCGCGAGCAGCACTTCACCACCCCAGAGCGTTCCGTCGTCGCCGAGCCCGAGCCCGTCGAGCGCGACTCCGACGAACGGTGTCGAGACGCCGTGTTCCGCGGCGGTCGCCGCGACGTGGGCGTGGTGGTGCTGCACACCGATCCGGCGTCCGGCGGGCCAGCGCCGGGCGTGCTGCGTGGACAGGTAGCCCGGGTGCAGGTCGTGGGCGCACCACGCCGGTTCGGCGTCGAGCCAGCGGGCCAGGTCCGCGGCCGTCCGTTCGAACGCGGCGAGCGTCCGGGCGTCCTCCAGGTCCCCGGTGTGCGGGCCGAGGTGGGCCATGCCGTCGCAGGCGAGCGCGCAGGTGTGCTTGAGCTGCGCGCCGAGGGCCAGCAGCGGTTCCGGGGCGGCGAAGGGCAGCGGCAGCGGCGCGGGCGCGTACCCGCGGGCCCGCCGGATCGTCGTGGTCCGGCCGTGCCGGGTCCGCACGACGGAGTCGTCCGACCGGGACCAGATCGGCCGGTCGTGGCCGAGGACGCCGTCGGTCACCGGCCCGAGGATGGCCTGCGCTTCGGCGTCGTCGACGACCATCGGGCCGCCCGCGCGGTTGCCGCTCGTGACGACCAGGGGGCGGCGGAGCTCGGCCAGCAGCAGGTGGTGCAGCGGGGTGGTCGGGAGGAACACGCCGATCTCGGCGAGGCCGGGTGCGATGCCCTCGGCCAGCGGTGCGCCGGGGCGGCGGGGGAGCAGGACGATCGGGGCCGCGGCCGACGCCAGGACGGCGGCCGCGCGATCGTCCACTTCGGACAGATTCCGGACGTCACCGAGGCTGCGGGCCAGGACGGCGAGTGGCTTCGCGGGCCGGTCCTTGACGCGCCGGAGCCGGCGCACGGCGGATTCGTCGGCGGCGTCGCAGACGAGCTGGTAGCCGCCGAGTCCCTTCACGGCCACGATCCCGCCGCCGGCGAGGACGGCACAGGCGGCGGCGAGCGCGCCTTCGCCGTGCACGTCCGGCGTCCAGCTCAGCCGCGGGCCGCACGTGGGGCAGGCGATGGGTTCGGCGTGGAACCGCCGGTCCGCCGGGTTCTGGTACTCGGCCGCGCACGCCGCGCACAGCGGGAACGTGTGCATCGCGGTCCGGGGGCGGTCGTAGGGCAGCCGCCCCAGGATGGTCGCGCGAGGGCCGCAGGCGGTGCAGGTGAGGAACGGGTAGCGGTAGCGGCGGTCGGCCGGGTCGAACAGCTCGCGGACGCAGGCGGGGCAGGTCGCCAGGTCCGGTGGGACCTCACCTCCGCGGCCCTCGACACTGGCGGCGACGCGGAAGCCGGGGCCGAGCGCCACCCGGTCGGTCAGCGCGGTGACGTCGATGCCGGTGACGCGGGCCTGCGGGGGCGCCGCGGCGGTGAGCCCGGCGACGAAGTCGGCCACCCGGCCACCCGCCGCGCGGATCACGACGTGGCCGCCGGCGTTGCGCACGTCCCCGCCCACGCCGAGTTCGGTGGCCAGGCGGTGGACGAACGGCCGGAAGCCGACACCCTGCACGGTCCCGCGCACGTCGATCCGCACCCGGTCACCGCCCGGTGTCTCCGCCATGCCGCCTCCCGCGTTCCGGGCACCACGGTTCCCGGCGGGCCGCCCGGCCGACAGGGCACGAAGTACCCGTAGCGGTGACCTTCGGCCCTAGGCCCGTTCGCGGCGTCGCCGGTTCAGTGGCTCCGGGAGGTCCGGATGACAAGCGAAGGCACGGTGACGATCGACCTCGCGGGACTCGGCGGGCTGGTGGAGGCGCTGCTCCTCGACGGCTACCGGGTGATCGGCCCGACCGTGCGCGACGACGCGATCGTGCTCGCCGAACTCGAGTCGGCCGAACAGCTCCCGATGGGCTGGGGTGTCACCACGGGGCCGGGCCACTACCGGCTCCGCCGGCGCGCCGACCGCGCCGTGTTCGGGCATTCGGCCGGCCCTCAGGGCTGGAAGCGCTGGCTCCACCCGCCGCGGCGCAAGCTCTTCGAGGCCACCGCGGACGGCCGGTTCACCGCCGAGGAACCGGAGCAGCCGCGCTACGCGTTCCTCGGCGTGCGCGGCTGCGACCTCGCCGCGATCGCCGTCCTCGACCGGGTGCTCGGGGGCGCCGCGCACCCCGACGGCTCGTACCGGCGCCGCCGCGCGGAATTGTTCATCGTCGCCGCCAACTGCACGGAGCCGGGCGAAGTGTGCTTCTGCGCGTCCATGGGCACGGGCCCGGCGGCCGGCCCCGGGTACGACCTGGGCCTCACCGAGCGCGTGGACGAAGACGGGCACCGGTTCGTCGTCGACGTCGGCAGCCCGGACGGCGCGCGCCTGCTGGCCCAGGTCGGCACCCGGCCGGCCCGCGGTGCCGAAGTTCGCGCGGCCCGGGAAGCCGTCGCCGCCGCCGCGGACCGGATGGGCCGGGCCATGCCGGCCGTCGACCTGCCGTCGGTGATCCGGGAAAGCCGGGAGTCGCCGCTGTGGGAGGAGGTCGCGAGCCGCTGCCTCACCTGCGCCAACTGCACCATGGTGTGCCCGACGTGCTTCTGCACCACCACCGAGGACGTCACCGACCTGACGGGCGAACACGCCGAACGCCACCAGCGCTGGGCGTCCTGCTTCGAACTCGATTTCTCCTACGTGCACGGCGGGAGCGTCCGCACCTCCGGGTCGAGCCGCTACCGCCAGTGGTTCAGCCACAAGCTGGGCACGTGGCACGAGCAGTTCGGGACGTCCGGCTGCGTCGGCTGCGGCCGGTGCATCGCCTGGTGCCCGGCGGGGATCGACATCACCGAGGAAGCGGCGAAGCTGGCCGGGGGCTGCTCGTGACGGCCGAACCGATGGTGCCGGTGCCGTACCGGGTCGCCGGGCGGGTCGTGGAGACCGCCGACTCGGTGACCGTCCGGCTGGCGCCGGTCGGCGAGCCGGTGCCCGAGGCGCGGCTCGGCCAGTTCATGATGCTGTACGCACCGGGGGTCGGCGAAGTCGCGATCTCGGTCAGCGGCCCCGGGCCGACGCACACCATCCGCGCCGTCGGCGCGGTCAGCCGGGCCCTGCACGACCTCGCCCCGGGCCGGGTCGTCGGCGTGCGTGGCCCGTACGGCACCAGCTGGAACGTCGAGGACGCGGCCGGGCACGACGTCGTGATCGTCGCCGGCGGTGCCGGATTGTGCCCGCTGCGGCCGGTGCTCACGGCGGTGCTCGACGACCGGGCCCGGTACCGACGGCTGGTCGTCGTGGCCGGGGCCCGGACCCCGGCGGAGTTCCTGTTCCCGCACGAGCTGGCCGCCTGGGCGCGGCGGCACGACGTCGAGGTGCTGCGGACGGTCGACCGGCCGGCCGAGGGCTGGACCGGGCCGGTCGGCTTCGTGACGGAACCGCTCTCGTCGCTGGACCTCGACCCCGGGCAGACCCGCGCTTTCCTCTGCGGTCCGGAGCCGATGATGCGCGCCTGCGCGGAAATCCTGCTGGCGAAGCAAGTCCCCGCCGCGGCGATCCGGGTCTCCCTGGAACGCGCGATGAAGTGCGGCATCGGCCTGTGCGGCCACTGCCAGCTCGGGCCGCTGCTGGTCTGCCGGGACGGCCCGGTCGTCGACTACACCGTCGCGGGTCCGCTGCTCGCCGTGAAGGAGCTGTGATGACGACGCCGACGCTGGCCGTCTGGAAGTTCGCCTCCTGCGACGGCTGCCAGCTGACCCTGCTCGACTGCGAAGACGAGCTGCTGGAGCTGGCCGGGAAGGTGCGGATCGCGCACTTCCTCGAAGCCTCCAGCACCGTGCTCCCCGGTCCCTACGACGTGTCGCTCGTCGAAGGATCGATCACCACGCCGGGAGACCTGCGCCGCATCCAGGAGGTCCGGGCTGCTTCGAAGGTGCTCGTCACCATCGGGGCGTGCGCGACCGCGGGGGGCGTGCAGGCCCTGCGGAACTTCGCCGACGTCCGGGAGTTCGCCTCGATCGTGTACGCGCACCCGCAGTACATCGACACGCTGGCGACGTCGACGCCGGTGGCCGCGCACGTCCCGGTGGACCACGAGCTGCACGGCTGCCCGATCGACCGCGGCCAGCTGCTCGGCACGATCACCGCGCTGCTCGCCGGGCGCGCCCCCGATCTGCCGGACACCAGCGTCTGCACCGACTGCAAGCGCCGCGGGCTCACCTGCCTGCTGGTCGCCGGGGACACGCCCTGCCTCGGCCCGGTCACCCGGGCAGGCTGCGGCGCGCTCTGCCCGGGCGTCCACCGCGGCTGCTTCGGCTGCTTCGGGCCGATGGCGAAACCGAACACCCCCGTGCTGATCCCGTTGCTGCGTTCACGCGGGATGAGCGAGGACGACGTCGACCGCGTCTTCAGCACCTTCACCGTCACGGAAACGCGCCGGGAGGAACCGTGAGCCACCGCAGCCGGCAGCTGAAGGTCAGCTCGCTGGCCCGCGTCGAGGGCGAAGGCGCGTTGCGCGTGCGGATCGCCGACGGGCGGGTCGAGCGGGCCGAGCTGAACATCTACGAGCCACCGCGGTTCTTCGAGGCGTTCCTGCGCGGCCGGGCGCACACCGAGCCACCGGACATCACCGCCCGGATCTGCGGCATCTGCCCGGTGGCCTACCAGACGAGCGCGTGCAACGCGATCGAAGACGCCTGCGGCATCACCCTCGACCCCGGGATCGCCGCCGCACGACGGCTCCTCTACTGCGGTGAGTGGATTTCCAGTCACGCCTTGCACATCTACCTCCTGCACGCCCCGGACTTCCTCGGCCACCCGGACGCGATCAGCCTCGCCACCCGGCACCGCGACGTCGTCGAACGCGGCCTGGCGCTGAAGAAGGCCGGGAACACGCTGCTGGAGACCATCGGCGGCCGGGCGATCCACCCGGTCAACGTCCGGGTCGGCGGGTTCTACTCGCTGCCCGCGCGCGCGGACCTCCGCCCGCTCGCCGAAACGCTGCGGCGGGCCCTCGACGACGCGCTCGCCACCGTGCGGTGGACCGCGGGGTTCGAGTTCCCGGACGTCGAACTCGACCACGACCTGATGGCTGCCTACGAGCTCGGCCGCTACGCCATCGCGGACGGCAGCCTGCGTACCGCCTCGGGCCTGGCGTTCGCGCCGCGCGAGTTCCCGGAGCACGTTGTGGAGATGCAGGTGCCCCACTCGACCGCGCTGCACGCGTCACTCGACGGCCACCGCTACCTGACCGGGCCGCTCGCGCGCTACACCCTCAACTCGGGACAGCTGTCGGAGACCGCGCGGCAGGTCGCGGCCGAGGCCGGGTTGGGGCCGGCGTGCCGCAACCCGTTCCGCAGCATCCTCGTGCGCGGGGTCGAGATCGTGTACGCGGTCGAGGAAGCGCTGCGGATCATCGACGAGTGGGAACGTCCGCCGCGTGCCTTTGTCGAGGTGCCACCGCGCGCCGAAACGGGCCACGGGATCAGCGAAGCACCGCGAGGCACGCTGTACCACCGCTACGAGCTGGACGCCGGCGGCCTGATCCGCGCGGCCACGATCGTCCCGCCGACGTCGCAGAACCAGGCCGCGATCGAGGCCGACCTGCGGCGGGTCGTCGAGGACCACCTCGACCTCGGCGACGCCGAGCTGACCACCCTGGCCGAACGCACGATCCGCAACTACGACCCGTGCATCTCGTGCGCCGCGCACTTCCTGGACATCACCTGGGAGGGCCGGTGACCCGGGCGGTGGTGATCGGCGTGGGCAACGAATATCGCCGCGACGACGGGGTCGCGGTTGCGGTGCTGGCCGCGCTGGACGCGGACCCGATCCCCGGCGTTCGCACCGTGCTCTGCGACGGCGAACCGGCGGCTCTGCTCGACGCGTGGTCCGAGGTGGACACCGCGGTGGTCGTGGACGCCGTGCTGTGCGAGCCGGCCACGCCGGGTCGCGTGTGGGCGTCCACTGTGGATGGCTGGCCGCCCCGGGCGGTGCCGGCCAGCTCACACGCGCTCGGCATCCCGGACGCGGTCCGGCTCGGCGCCGCGCTCGGCAGGGTGCCGAAAGAACTGGTCGTGTACGCCGTGGAAGCGGCGGAAGTCGGTCTCGGTACCGGCTTGACCCCGGCGGTGCGGGCCGCGGTCCCCGAGGTGGTTCGCGCGGTGCGGGACCGGCTGGGAAACCCCGGCGAGTCACCTGCCACCCGGTAGCCGGGCGCGGAACGGGTTCACGGTGCGTCCGGCGAGAGGCGGTAGCCGGGGACGAGGACCTGCCTGCCGTCGGTGAGCCGAACCCATACGGAGCCCGGTCGCAAATCGGGGTCCTTGGCGATCACCACTCCGCGGGCGTCGCGGTACTGACCGCCGATGACATGGACCGACGCGCCCTCCGGGAACGCTTCCTCACCGAGTGGGCCGTCGGGGATCGGGAGTCCACCGTGCGCCATCGGCCAGCCTCCTCCGGTCCGCCCACACCGACGCGAACTCCTGGGACCAGCGACCTCCGCAGGAGCGCGAACGACTCGGGTTACCCAGGAGCGTCTCCGGTGAAACTGCCGCGCCGCAGACCCGCGGACTGCCACGCGCGCGGAACAACCGGCGGGGGGCAACCGGTGCCATCGGAAGGGCGGGATCAGCGATCCCGCCCTTCCGATGCCGGTGCGGTGCTGAACTGGCCCTGCCAGGTGGCCTGGGCGCCGGAGTCGCCGATGCGGTAGATGTCGACGACCGCCGCGCCGGCGGCTGCGATGGACAGCACCGAGAGCACCACCGTGACGGTCGTCGACGCCGGGCCCAGGAACGTGCGGCCCGGCCGCCGGGTTTCGCGCTGGCGCCACCACACCAGCAGGGCGAGCACGGCCACCGGGAGCGCCACCCAGAGCGCCGTGTCGCCGAGCTCGGTGTGGGTGCGGACCAGCGGGGTCCGCGCGACCCGGCGTTCGAGCCACTCGCCCGCCTCGGTGGTGATCGGGACCAGGATGACGACGAGGACCGAGAGGATCGCGTTGGGCCCGGCGAGCTTGCCGCGTGCGGCCGGCCAGAGCGCGCTGAGGACCAGGAGCAAAGCCGAAAGCGGCAGCAGCACGACGACGGCGTGCACGAGCAGGATGTGGGCGGGCAGACCGTTGACGGTGGTCATGGTGTCCTTTGTGGAGGGAAGCGGGGCCTGGGTGTGACTCCCCTCAGGGCGCCCGGGCGAGTGCGGCGACCTCGTAACCGGGTGCCCGGTTGGGCACCCACTCCTCGACGTCCTCGCCGCCCCGGGCGAAGGCGGCCGTGGCGAACACGTCGGCCCACAGGAGCGTCGGCCCGGTGACCGTGACGGCGAGCAGGTCGTGAGGACGGGTGCCGGTGTGGGGAGCGACGACGTGGTGGCCCCGGGCGGCTGTTCCGGACGTGGCGACGCCGCCGGTGCGCACGTCGAGGATGGCCAGGAACGCCGCCGCGTCCGCGGGGTCTTCGATCGCGACCCGCCACGGCGGGGAGGTCGTCAAGCCGACCCGGGCTGCGATGTCGCCGCCGACGTTGAGGTAGTGGTCGAACCCGGACAGTCCGGCGAGAAGCGCGGTGGCCGTCTCGGTGGCCCAGCCCTTGACGAGGCCGGACGGGTCGAAGCCGCCGGGCAGCCAAGCGTCGAAGTAGCCGTCAGTGCGGTCTCGTGCTTCGTCGCACAGCGCCAGGACTTCGGTGAGCCACGGGTGCCGGTCGTCGCGAGCGAGTTCGCCGCGGCGGAGGGCACTGACCCGGCTGTCGGGCCGGTAGGTGCTGAACAGCTCGTCGACGGCCCGCAGGTGCCCGAACACCGCCGCCACGGCCGGTTCGACGCCCGCGTGGGAGTCGATGTGCCGGCCGCGCAGGTGCAGGCCGGCCTGGGTGCCCATGACCGGCCGCGTCCAGGACCGCCGGGGCCTGGTCGTCACCGGTGGGCCTGGTCGATCGCCGACTGCAGGGACTGCTGGTAGCCCTCGGAGGTGTAGGTGGCGCCGCTGACGGTGTCGATCTGCGCGCTCTGGGCCTGCAGTGTCTCCTGGTTGAGCTCCGGCACGGCGGCGGAGTTGATCCGGACGTCGCGGCCGCTCTCCTGGGGGTAGTCGATCGCGTCCGCCGCGGTGATGCGGCCGCCGGCGATGGTGATGCGGACCTGGACCGGGCCGTAGCGGGTGTCGGCGGCATCGCCGGTGAACGTCCCGTCGCCGGCCGAGCCGGTGATCGGCGTGGGCGGGGCCGCGGTGCGGGACGGCTGTGACCGCCCGGTCGCGGCCGGGGTGGCGTCCGTGCTCGTGCGGTAGCTGAACAGCAGGACGACCACCGACACGGTCGCCGCGGCGGCGATGGCGATCCGGCGCATCGAACCCTCCTTTCTCACCAGGCGAACCGTTCGGAGTGGACGCGGTCGGCGGGGACGCCGGCGCGGCGGGCGCTGTCGAGGACGGCGTCGATCCAGGCGTCCGGGCCGCAGACGTAGACGTCGTGGTCGGCGATGTCGGGCACCAGGTGGCGCAAGACGTGCTCGTCGGGCACCGGGGCGTACCCGGCGGGCAGCCAGGACGGGCGGTGGTGGGGACGTGGGCCGAGCAGGTAGTGGATCCGGACGCCGCGGCGGGCGGCCAGGTCGTCGAGTTCGTGTCGGAACAGCAGGTCCGCCGGGCGGCCGGCACGGTGGAACAGCACGGCTTCACCAGGCTGGTAGGGGAGTTCTTCCAGCAGCGCGCGCAACGGGGTGATCCCGATGCCGGACGCGAACAGGGCGATCTTCCATCCTTTTCGGACGGTCCCGGTCAGCCGGCCGTACGGGCCTTCGAAGAAGGCCCGCGTGCCCGGCTGCAGGGTGGCGAGACGGCGGCTGCCCGGGCCGAGGTCCTTCGCGGTGATCCGCAGCCGGTGTCCGTCGGGGGCGGCGGAGAGGGAGAGCGGCTTGCCGCGCGTCCAGCCCGGGCCTGCCGGGAACCGCCAGATGCAGAACTGGCCCGCGGCGGTGGGGAGCCGGTCGAGGTCGCGGCCGCGCAGGTACACCGAGACGACGCCGGGTGCTTCCGGCACGACCTCTTCGACGACCAGCCGGTGCCGCGCATTGAGCCACACCGGCCGTCCCACCCGGAACACGAGCACGGCGCCCGCCGCCGCGGCGTACGCGGTCCACCAGAACGCGGTCGCCACCGGGGAGGCGGTGAAGTCGGCGCCGGTCCAGAGCTGGTGGGGGAGGGCGAGCCCGGCGCCGAGATAGGCGTAGAGGTGCAGCAGGTGCCAGGACTCGTAGCGCAGCCGCCGCCGGGCCGCGCGCATGGACGTCACGGCGACCATGCCGAGCGCCGCGGTCCCGGCGGCGGCGGCCAGGAGCATGCCCGGATAGGTCGTCACCAGCGTCCAGGTTTCGCCCAGGACGCCCGAGCCGTCGGTGGCCGCGTAGCCGAGGGTGATGAGCACCAGGTGCGCGGCCAGCAGCGTGATCGACGTGAAGCCGGCGATCCGGTGCCGCCGGGCGAGGTCGTCCTGGCCGTAGCTGCGTTCGACCCACGGGATCCGCGCCATGAGCAGCAGCTGCAGCAGCAAAAGATCCGCCGACAGAAGCCCGGTGAGCCGTCCGGTGGAGGTGAAGAAGTCGGTGGTGAGGTCCTGCAGGCCGCGGCCGGACACCCAGAGCGCGACCACGAACAGCACGCTCGCCCAGGCGGTGAGCCCGGCGATGTCGCGCCACCACCCGCGGACCGTGGGCCGCGCGAGGCGGCGGGTGGTGAGGGTGGTGGTGGACATCGGGCTCCTCGGGTGATCGCTACGGGAGCCACCCTTCCGGAGCCCGGTTAGCCGTCGACGTGACCAGGGTGAGAGTTCGGTAAGAGCCGATCCACGCCGACGGTGAACCCGACCACAGCGCCGCCGCCCGGGCGCGGCTCGGCGAAGACCGAGCCGCTGTGGGCCAGCGCGATGTCCCGCACGATGGCCAGGCCGAGGCCGGATCCGGGCAGGCCGCGGGCACCGTCCGCGCGGTGGAAGCGGTCGAACACGCGGGCCGCGTCGTCGTCGCCGATGCCGGGGCCGCGGTCGAGTACCTCGACGCGGCCGCCGCGCACGACGACCTCGATCGGGCCCTCGGGTGCGAACTTCACGGCGTTTTCCAGCAGGTTCGTCACCGCCCGCTCCAGCGCCTTCGCCTGGCCGGTCAGCGCGGACGCGTCCGCGCTGACGGTGATGGCACGGTCCGACCGCCGCCGGACGCGCTCGGCGGCGCGGACGGCGATCTCGCCCAGCTCGACCGGCCCTGGCTCCTCGGCCTCGTAGCGGCGGGTGGCCAGCTCCACGAGCTCGTCCACCAGGTGGGTCAGCTCGCGGGTCTCCCCGTGGACGTCGTCGAGCAGGCGGGCGCGGGACTCCGGGCTGAGCTCGGCGAACCGGCGCAGGACGCTGGCGTTGGTGCGGAGACTGGTCAGTGGGGTCCGCAGTTCGTGGGCGGCGTCCTGGACCAGGCGTTCCTGATCGGCGCGGGCGTCGGCGAGGCGACCGAGCATCCGGTCGAACGACGTCGCGAGCCTGCCGACCTCGTCCCGCCCGCCGGTGGGTACGGCGACGTCGTCGAGGCGGCCGTCGCTGACCTGCTCGGTGACGTCGGTCAGCCGGACCAGCCGCCGGGTGATCTGCCGGGCCAGCAGCCACCCGGCCAGGGCCGCGGCGGCCAGCACGAGCGCGCTGACGCCGGTGATGCGGGCGGCCAGGCCCTTCAGGACGTGCTGGGACTCGTCGACGTCGATGCCGAGCTGGATCGCCCCGCGACCCGGACCGAGGGCCACGGTGATGACCCGGTAGTCGTCGCGGCCGGCGGTGAAGTCGGTGTACCGGTGGTCGCCGAGAGCGCCGCTCGCGGCGAGGGCCCGGTCGTCGCCGGTGACGCCGAGGTGCACCGGCCGCCCGCCGACGGGCCGGGTGGTGCCGTCCGCGGTGATCGCCTGCGCCACCATCGGCTGGGCCTCGTCGTGGTCGTCGTCATCGGGACCGCGGGTGACCGGGCTCGGCGCGAGGACCTGCGTCGCCCCGGCGGCGACTTCCGCCGACGTCGTCAGCAGCGACCGGTCGAGTTCGGCGTTGATGCGCTGGGACGCGGCCTGGTAGCTGAAGACCCCGACGAGGATCGCCGCCGCCGCGCCGACCCCGGCGAACGCGATGGCGAGCTTGCTGCGCAGGTTCACGCCGGCCGTACCGAGTAGCCCACGCCGCGGACGGTGTGGATCAGCCCGGTCGCCCCGGCCTGCTCGAGCTTGCGCCGCAGGTAGCCGATGTAGACGGCCAGGTTCTTCGAGTCCGCGCCGAATTCGTAGCCCCAGATCCGCTGGTAGATCGTGGTGCGGTCGAGGACGATCCCGGCGTTGCGCACGAGCAGTTCGAGGAGGTCGAATTCGGTTTTCGAAAGGGGGATCTCGGTGCCCTGCCACCAGACCCGCCGCGCTGCCGGGTCGACCGCGAGTTCGCCCAGCCGCAGCGTGCGCCGCGCGTCCGGTTCGGATGACGTGCGGCGCAGCAGGGCCCGCAGTCGCGCGAGGAGTTCGTCGAGCTCGAACGGCTTGGGCAGGTAGTCGTCGGCCCCGGCGTCGAGCCCGGCCACCCGGTCGGGCGTCTCGACCCGGGCGGTGAGCATCAGGATGGGGGTGGGATCGCTTTCGGCCCGCAGTACGCGGCACACGCCGAGGCCGTCGACGCCGGGCATCATCACGTCGAGGACGATCACGTCGAACTCGTCCCGCCGGGCGGTGGCGAGCGCGCCGACGCCGTCGCTGACCTCGGTGACGTGGTAGCCCTCGAGATCGAGGGCACGGACCAGCGACTCCCGGATCGCGCGGTCGTCGTCGGCGAGCAGGACACGGTGCGGCATGGCCGCCATCATGCCCGCGCGCGGGCTTCCCGTCCCGCCGGGTGTTCGGGAAACCCCGCGGAGGGTTAGCGGCCGGTAAACGACGCCCGGTCCGGCGAGTCCGCTCTGCGGCCACTATTCTCGTTTTCCGGAATTCTCCGGAGGGTTTCTCCTCCGTTCGGCAGCTTCGCCGGCCGTGCGCGGAATGTCAGCCTGTGCGGGTCGCTCCGGGCTCCACCGCCCCCGGGCTCGGGGGGACGCGTTCAGGAAGCGCTGCCGGCGACCCCGCGCCGCGGGTCGCCGGCAGCGCTGTGACTCCGCAATGGACGGTGCCGGCGATGGACGTACCCGAGAGCATGCTCTGCGAGCAGTGCCGGCACCCGATCGCCCCGGAGGACGACCACGTGGTGCGGCAGGTCCGTGACGAGGAGCACTCGATGCCCGCCGTGCTGCACCGCCACTCGCACGCGGAAGGCGATCCGGCCTGCCGGGCCGTCCCGGATCAGCGTGGACCGCGGAACGCGGGCTTTCCCGCCCGTCGCCGGCGAGCCGCCGAAGGACGAGTGACCCCGCTCTCCGGTCCGATGGTCACCGCGGTGCGGAACTTCCCTCGCGGGCGGCGACCGCCGTCCGGTACCGGCCGAGCGGGCGGAACCTGTCGAGCGGGGGCGGCTGGTACGACCTCGTCACCCTTCCGGCCGGACGCCCCGTTGCCGGGTGCCCGCCGCCGGTGCTCATTGCCCCGACGTCAGGGGCGCCCTGCTCGACGGGGCCCGGCCACCACTGCTCTGCCTGCCGTCCCGGGACGGGCTCAGTTCCGGTCTCGGCGTGGCCGGGTGAGATCGTCGAAGGAACCGATGACGGCGGGGCGCTGCTCGACGATCGCCAAGGCGTAGGTGAGCACGAGGTGGGCGGTGCGCGCCTGCTGCGCCTCGGGCTCGTCCGCCCCGCCGCGGCCGAGGACCAGGTTTGCTTCGTGGCGCAGCCAGCGGTTGCGTTCACGGCGGAGGAGTACGGCCTCCGGTGGTGCGGCGGCGGGTTCGGGGAACTGGGTGTCGGGCATCGATGAATCTCCTCGAAAACGGCGTGCTGTGGCCAGTTTAACGAGAACGGCGGCGATTCGCTGCCCGGTGAATCAAAGAATTTCTTCGATTTGCGGTATTGCGATGTCGATTTCGTTCGCTGGCTTATCGAAGTCGGAAATTGTCCGGCCGTTTTCGTGCCCTCCCTGCGAGATGGCCGAAGCGTGGGTCGGCGGCGTCGTGATTCTCGACTGTGTTCTATTTCGGGAGCGGAGAATCTTCGCGCGGGTTCGGCTTTCTGGTGCCCGTTTTCCTTCGGGCGGCGTGGCGGCTGTGGGGCGTGTCGGCCGCTGCCTTATCTTTGCGCGAACGATGCGAAGATCGGTTGCGTGGACGGGAAGATCGGCACGGCGACGCGCGGGCGTCAGGAGACTAGATGAGCTATTATCTAGGTTAACTAGATATTTTTCCGGTGATCTTTTGGGCAGTGGGGTATGGAACGTCTGGCTGAGCAGCTGAGAGCGGTGATCGTGGCCACTGACGGATACCGGCGCGCCATGGCGTCCGCCTTCGGGGTGGGTGTGCACGAAGCCGCGGTGCTGGGCGAACTGCTGCACGAGGGGCCGCTGCCCCCGTCGGCCCTGGTGAAGCGGTTGGGCATCGCTTCGGCGAGTGTGACCGCGCTGCTCGACCGCCTCGAAGCGGCCGGCTACACCCGGCGCGAGCGGCACCCGACCGACCGGCGCAGTGTCCTGGTCGTCCTGACCCCCGGCGGCCGGGCGGCCATCGAAGCCAGTTTCGCGCTGTTCAGGGCCGACGTCCACCAGTCGGTCACCCAGTCCGAACCCGCCCACATCCGGGAATTCACCGTGGTGCTCGCCAGGATCGCCCAAGCACTCCGGGAACGGGCCGGTCAGCCCGGCGCGCTCACCGAAGCTCTCACCGAGCGGATCCGGTCCGCCGGAAAGGAGGACCGCTCCGCCGAGCCGGCCGGCTAGGGCCTGTATCGAAGTAGGTCAGAGCCATTCGTTGATGGCGGCGATGTGGACGGTGGCTTCGTAGCGGACGGCGAGCTTGTCGTATCGAGTGGCCACCCCACGGTGGCGTTTGAGCCGGTTGATGCCGCACTCCACGGCGTGGCGCTGTTTGTAGGTTTCGGGGTCGAAGGACGGTGGCCGGCCGCCCTTGGACCCCTTGGCCTTGCGATGCGCATCCTGGTCGGCCTTGCTCGGATCGTCGCTTTGATCCCACGTTTGCGCAGGTGGGCCCGGTTGGCCTTGGAGGTGTAGGCCTTGTCCGCCAGCACCCGGTCCGGACGCGTCCGCGGCCGCCCACCACCCGTCGGCCGGGGCACCCGGATCCCGGCCAAGACGGGAATGAACTGCGGGCTATCGCCGCGCTGCCCGGCGGTCAGCACGATCGACAACGGCTTCTGCCCCTGCTCACAGCCCAGATGCAGCTTCGTGGTCCACCCACCCCGCGACCGGCCCAACGCGTGATCCGCTGGCTCGACGGTGACCCCGCCCGGCGGCTCGGCCTGCAGATCCCCCTTTTCCGCGCACCCGCGGCATGCTGATGAGCCCGCGCGATCGTGGAATCCACACTGACATCCCACGTGATCCGCCCCTTGGCTTCGGCCAGAGCCTGCAACGCGGTCAGAATCCGCTGCCAGACACCAGCCCGCTGCCACCGCCGGAACAGCCCATACGCCGCTGACCAGGACCCATATCTCTCAGGCACGTCCCGCCACGGCGCACCGGTGCGTCCCCGCCACCGGATCCCGTCGATCAGCTGCCGCCTGCTCCACAACGACGGTCGCCCCGGCCGCTTCGGCTCAGGCAGCAACGGCTCCAGCGCTGCCCACTGAGCGTCGGTCAGGTCGAACCGCCCCGCCACCGCTAGGGTGTCCACGAGGTCTCCGGTGTTCAGGTTCTTCTTGGTCGACGAACCAAATACCGGAGACCTCACCCATTTCAGCCGCCGACACGCCCAGCGCAGCCAACTCCAGCTCAACCTGCCGGAGACAACTTCGATACCGGCCCTAGGGCCGGTATCGAAGCCGTTCGGTGGTCGCGCCGGGGCGGGCTGAACGTGCCCTTCAGCCCGCCCGATCCGCCCGCGAGGTGATTCGCCCGGCCGGTCGCCGCGCCGGCCTCACCGCGCCCTTTGCCGGACATCCCGGTGCTTCGCCAGCCGGGTCGCCGCGAACAGCGCGGCCACCACGACCGCGCCGAGGACGGCCAGCACGCGGTTCACGTCGACTGCCGGTTCCCAGCGGAGCTTGCCGTCCTTGATGACGTACGCCCCCACCGGCTTGGCCGACAACCCGAACCCCGCGCCTTCGCCGGAGCGGCCCTTCTCGTCACGGCTGTCACCGCCGCCACCGCCGGTGCCGACGCTGGACGCCACGATCACCGTGACGCCGTCGACCTCGTACGGCTCGCTGTAGACCATCTTGGTCTCGAGCCCGTCCTTCGCCTTCTCAAGCAGTTCGTCGACCTTCATGCGGCGAAGTCTCACCGCCGGAAGCGCGGGATCCCCAGAGCCGATGGTCCCCTGCGCGGGTGACCGAGGGCCCCGGTGCCGGTGGCGTTCGCCAGCAGTGGTGGCCGCCCCTTCGCGATTTGCTGGGCGGACACGAATCAGCGACCCCGGAGGCCGTCATGGCGCATCGTCCCCCGCTGGCCGAGCTCGGGCTGAACACCGGCAAGAAGACCCGGCTGCACCGCATCCTGCACGAGCACGGCCTGCGCAACGGCACGGCGTTCTTCCTGCCCTACGACCAGGGCCTGGAGCACGGACCGCGCGACTTTTTCGCCAATCCGGCCGCGAGCGACCCGAAGTACATCCTGAAGCTCGCGCTCGAGGGTGGCTTCAACGGCATCGCGATCCAGATCGGGCTGGCCGAGAAGTTCTACTGGGACTACGCGGGCGAGCTGCCGCTGGTCTTGAAGCTCAACGGCAAGACCGAGATTCCCTCCGACGCCGAGGCGCTGTCCCCGCTGCACGGCAGTGTCGAGGACGCGGTCCGGCTCGGCGCGGACGCCGTCGGCTACACCCTCTACGTCGGAACTCCCGCGCAGGAGCAGGACTTCGCGCAGCTGCGGCAGGTCCGCACCGACGCGCACCGCCTGGGCATGCCGCTGATCGTCTGGGCCTACCCGCGTGGCTCGGCGATCGAGGGCAAGGGTGGCCGCGACTCGTTCTACGCCGTCGACTACGCCGCGCGCACCGCGTCCGAGCTGGGCGCCGACGTCGTCAAGGTCAACTTCCCGCACCCGGCGAAGATCGACAACGTGCCCAGTGCCTACGCCAAGGAGACGACGAGCCAGCAGGCGATCGACGCCGTCGTCCGGTCGGCCGGGCGGACGCTGCTGCTGGTCTCGGGCGGCGGCAAGGCCGGCGACGAGGCGATGCTGGAGAAGGCGCGCGAGTCGATGGAAGCCGGGGCGACCGGGTTGATCTTCGGCCGCAACGTCTGGCAGCGCGACCACGACGAATCCCTTCGGTTCGTCTCGGCGTTGCGGGACATCCTCGCGAAGTACCCGAGCGCATGAGCACGACCGAGGTCCGCATCCACGGCCGCGGCGGCCAGGGCGTGGTGACCGCGGCCGAGCTGCTGTCGGTCGCCGCGTTTACCGAAGGGCGGCACGCGCAGGCATTTCCCAGCTTCGGCTCGGAACGCACCGGCGCGCCGGTGGTTTCGTTCTGCCGGATCTCCGACGCGGCGATCCGCACTCGCGAACCGATCGTCGCGCCTGACGCGCTGATCATCCAGGACGCCACTCTGCTGCACCAGGTGAACGTCTTCGAGGGCCTGAAATCCGAGGGCTACCTGCTGGTGAACTCCGCGCACAGCTTCGGCGAGCTGGGGCTGGGCGAGTTCGTCCGCAGCTTCCGGCGGGACCGCCTGCTCGTCGTGCCCGCGACCGAGCTGGCGATGAAACACCTGGGCCGGCCACTCCCGAACGCCGCGCTGCTCGGCGGGTTCGCCGCGCTGACCGGCGTGATCGAGCTGCGCTCGGTGATCGCCGCGATCGCCGGGAGGTTCGCCGGCGCGAAGGCGGACGGCAACATCGCGGCGGCCACGGCCGCCTACGGGTTCGTTCGCGCCGAGCGGGAGGATCTGGCCGGTGCTCAGGCAGATTGAGGGATCCCGGGCCGTGGCCGACGCGGTCGCGCTGTGCCGCCCGGAGGTGATCTGCGCGTACCCGATTTCGCCGCAGACCCACATCGTCGAGGGCCTGGCCGAGCTGGTGAAGTCCGGTTCGCTCACGCCGTGCGAGTTCGTCAACGTCGAGTCGGAGTTCGCGGCGATGTCGGTCGCCATCGGGGCGTCCGCGGGCGGGGCGCGGGCCTACACCGCGACGGCCAGCCAGGGGCTGCTGTACATGACCGAGGCGGTGTTCAACGCGTCCGGGCTCGGCCTGCCGATCGTGATGACGGTGGCCAACCGCGCGATCGGCGCGCCCATCAACATCTGGAACGACCAGAGCGACAGCATGGCGCTGCGGGACGCGGGCTGGATCCAGCTGTACGCCGAGACCAACCAGGAAGCCGCGGACCTGCACATCCAGGCGTTCCGGATCGCCGAGGAACTGTCCACGCCGGTGATGGTGTGCATGGACGGGTTCGTGCTGACCCACGCCTGGGAGCAGGTCGACACGCCCACCCAGGAAGAGGTCGATGTCTTCCTGCCACCGTACGAGCCACGCCAGGTCCTCGACCCGGCCGAGCCGTCGTCGATCGGCGCGATGGTCGGGCCGGAGGCGTTCACCGAGGTGCGTTACCTCGGCCACGCCCGGCTGATGGAGGCGCTCGACGTCGTGCCCGATATCGCCGACCGGTTCGCCGAGGCGTTCGGCCGCAACGCCGGCGGGCTGACCCGCTCGTATCGCACCGAGGACGCCGAGACGATCGTCGTCGCGCTCGGCTCGGTACTGGGCACGCTCAAGGACACCGTCGACGAGCTGCGCGAGGACGGCCTGCGCGTCGGCGTGCTCGGCGTGACCTGCTTCCGGCCGTTCCCGGGCGAGGCCATCCGCGCGGCCATCGGCCACGCGCGGCGCGTGATCGTGCTGGAACGGGCCTTCGAGCCCGGTGTGGGCGGCATCGTCACGCAGAACGTCGTGAGCGCGGCTCCGGCGGCCGAGGTGCACGCCGTCATCGCGGGGTTGGGCGGCCGCGCGATCACGAAGAAGTCCGTGAGCAGGGTGCTGCGGGAGGCGGACCGGTTGCCGCCGCTGACCTTCCTCGACCTCGACCGGTCGCTGATCGATCGCGAGCTGGGCCGCCTCGCCGCCACCCGGCGCTCCGGCCCGACAGCCGAAAACCTCCTGCGCGACCTCGGTGCGGTCGCTTCACGGATCGGGTGATTGACATGGCGGTGACGCCGATCAAGTTCTACCAGACCGGCAGCTTCGCGGTCGGCGGCCGGCTGCTCGGCGAAGACCAGCGCAGTGTGCAGTCCGACCGGCAGCGGATCAACTCGATCGACTGCGGCCACCGCGCCTGCCAAGGCTGCGGCGAGGCTTTGGGCGCGCGGTACGCGCTCGACGCGGCCATGCGCGCCACCGGGAACCGGATGGTCGCCGTCAACGCCACCGGATGCCTGGAGGTCTTCTCGACGCCGTACCCCGAGACGTCGTGGCGGATCCCGTGGCTGCACTCCCTGTTCGGCAACGCCCCCGCTGTCGCCACCGGCGTCGCCGCGGCGATGAAGGCCAAGGGGCGCACCGACATCCGCGTGGTCGGCCAGGGCGGCGACGGCGGGACCGTCGACATCGGCTTCGCGTGCCTGTCCGGGATGTTCGAGCGCGACGATGACGTGCTCTACATCTGCTACGACAACGAGGCGTACATGAACACCGGCGTCCAGCGCTCCGGCGCGACGCCACCGGCCGCCCGCACCGCCACCACCCCGGCGGTCGGCGCGGAGCCGGGTGCGGTGTTCGGGCAGGGCAAGAACGTGCCGATGATCGCGCTGGCCCACGAGATCCCGTACGTGGGCACCGCGACGGTCGCGGACCTGCGCGACCTGGAAGCCAAGGTGACGCGGGCGATGGAGTTCCGCGGCGCGCGGTACCTGCACGTCCTGGTCCCCTGCCCGCTCGGCTGGGGCAGCGCGTCCCACGACACGATCCGGATCGCCCGCCTCGCCAAGGAAAGCGGGATCTTCCCGGTGTTCGAAGCGGAAGCCGGCGAGATCGTCGCGACGTCGAAGATCCGCCGCCGGGTGCCGGTCGAGGACTACCTGCGGCTGCAGACCCGGTACGCCCACCTCTTCGGCGACTCGCCGCACACCGAGGTGATCGAGAAGATCCAGGCGCTCGCCGACCGCAACATCCGCCGGTTCGACCTGCTCGGGGAGGCCTGAGATGGAGCACGAGAAGCCGTTCGCGATCACGCTCGACGTCGGGTCCAGCCGGGCGAACAAGACCGGTGCGTGGCGCTCCGAGCGGCCGGTCTACGTCGACCTGCTACCGCCGTGCAACCAAGCGTGCCCGTCGGGTCAGGACATCCAGAAGTGGCTCTACCACGCGGAATCCGGTGACTACGAGAACGCGTGGCGCGGCATCATGGCCGACAACCCGCTGCCCGCGGTGCTCGGCCGGATCTGCTACCGGCCGTGCGAGAGCGCCTGCAACCGCGGCCAGCTCGACGAAGCCGTCGGGATCAACTCCGTCGAGCGGTTCCTCGGCGACGAGGGCATCAAGCAGGGTTGGACGATCCCGGTCGCCGAACCGACCGGCAAGCGCGTGCTCGTCGTCGGCGCGGGTCCGGCCGGGCTGTCCGCCGCCTACCATCTGGCCCGGCTCGGGCACGCCGTCACCGTCCGCGACGCCGAGGCCGCGCCCGGCGGGATGATGCGCTACGGCATCCCGCGCTACCGGCTGCCGCGCGAGGTCATCGACGCCGAGATCGCCCGGATCCGGGCGATGGGCGTCGAGTTCGAGCAGAACAGCCGGGTCACCGACGTCGTGGCCGCCAAGGTCGGATTCGACGCCGTTTTCCTCGCCGTCGGTGCCCAGGTCGGCAAGCGGGCCTACATCCCGGCCGGCGACTCCGCGCGCGTGCTCGACGCGGTTTCGCTGCTGCACGGGATGGAAAGCGGGGAGCGGCCGCTGCTCGGCCGTCGCGTCGCCGTCTACGGCGGCGGCAACACGGCGATGGACGCCGCCCGCACCGCGAAGCGGCTCGGCGCCACCGATGCCGTCGTGGTCTACCGCCGTACGCGTGACCGGATGCCCGCGCACGAATCCGAAGTGGCCGAGGCGGTCGAAGAGGGCGTGGCGATGCGGTGGCTGTCGACGATCAGCGAGATCGACGGCGACGGCATCACCGTCGAGAAGATGCGCCTGGACGAGTCCGGCTTCCCGCAGCCGACCGGGGAGTTCGAGCGGCTCGCGGCGGACAGCGTGGTGCTGGCCCTCGGTCAGGCCACCGATCTGTCCCTTGTGGACGCGTTGCCGGACGTCGAGCACGTTGGTGGTGTCGTGCGGGTCGGGCCCGGGATGACGACCGGGCACCCGGGGATCTTCGCGGGCGGGGACATGGTGCCGTCGGGCCGGACCGCGACCGTCGCTGTCGGGCACGGGGCCAAGGCCGCCCGGGAGATCGACGCCTGGCTGCGCGGCGCCCTCGCGCCGGAGCCGCAAGCCCGGCGCGAGGCGACCTTCGACAACCTCAACACCTGGTACTACAGCGACGCCGACCGGACCGTCCGGCCGCACCTGGACCTGTCCCGGCGGGTGTCCACCTTCGACGAGATCAAGGGTGGGCTGACCGAGTCGACCGCGTTGTTCGAAGCACGCCGCTGCCTGTCCTGCGGAAACTGCTTCGAATGCGACAACTGCTACGGCGTCTGCCCGGACAACGCGGTGCTCAAGCTCGAACCGGGGGAGAAGTACGCGATCGACCTCGACTACTGCAAGGGCTGCGGGATCTGCGTCGCCGAATGTCCCTGCGGCGCCATCGAAATGGTGCCCGAAGAAACCTGAGGAGAAATCATGCAGGAGAAGCGCTGGCACGTCGAAGTGCACATCGACGAAGACGACGACGGCCGCACCAGGGCCACCGCCCGGCTCCAGACCGCCGACGACACGCGGGTGTCCGGAACCGGCGTCGCGCGGCTGCACCCCGGTGACAGCGACGTGCCCGAGATCGGCGACGAGATCGCCGCGTCGCGCGCGTTGAGCGACTTGGCCCACAACCTGCTCGAATGCGCGGCCGGCGACATCGAAGCGCTCACGCGCAAGCCGGTCCGGCTCGACCACTGAAAGGGACGGACATGCGGATACTCGTCGTCTTCGAGTCGATGTTCGGCGCCACCGAAGAGGTGGCCAAAGCGATCGGGAAGGGGCTGGCCGGGGCGGCCTCGCCGGAGGTGGTCAACGTCGACGAAGCGCCCCGGGACCTGACCGGCGTCGGCCTGCTCGTCGTCGGCGGCCCCACCCACGTGCACGGGATGAGCCGGCGCGCGACCCGGAAGTCCGCCGCGGACCAGGTGGACTACCCGACTCGGTCGCGGACGGGCGTGCGGGAGTGGCTGGACTCCCTCGACGAGGTGCCCGCCAAGCTGGCCGCCGCGGCCTTCGACACCCGGATCGACAAGCCGCGCGTGTTCACCGGTGCGGCGTCGCTCGGGGTGGCCAAGCGGCTGCGCCGGCACGGGTGCCGGCTCGTCCTGCCGGCGGAGAGCTTCTTCGTCGGGACCGAGTCCATCGACGCCGGCCCGGAGCCCGGCGAACCGGAACGGGCCGAGGCGTGGGGCGCGGCTCTCGGGGCGGCGCTGGTCCGGGCCGGCTCCTGACGGCCGTGGCGGACGCCCCGACGGTCGGCGTGGAGGAGGAGTTCGTGCTGCTGGACACGCGAACCGGGGCGGCCGTCCCGGCGGCTCCACGGATCCTGGCGGCGCTGCGCGGCGAGCCCGGCGTGGTGCCGGAGTTCCTGCGCCTCCAGATCGAGACCCTGACCGGGGTGTGCCACTCGCTCGCCGAGGTCCGCGCGGACCTGACGCGGCTGCGCCGGCGGGTGAGCGAGGCCGCGGAGGAGGCGGGGTGCTTGGCGGTGGCGACCGGCGTCGCGCCGTTCGGCACCACCCCGCTGGTGACCGCCGACGCGCGGTACGAACGGCTGGCCGCCCGCTTCCCCGACCTGGTCGCCGGCGCGGGCACCTGTGCCTGCCACGTCCACGTCGGCATCCCGTCGCGGGCGGCGGGCCTGCGCGCGCTCACCGGGCTGCGGCCGTGGCTGGCCGTCCTGCTGGGCCTCAGCGCGAACTCGCCGTACGTCGCCGGTGCCGACTCCGGGTTGGCGAGCGCGCGGTACCCGCTGTGGTCCCGCTGGCCGACGGCCCGGCCGCCCGCCGCGTGGCGCGACGTCGCCGGGTACGACGCGGCCGTCGCCGAGGCGATCCGCGGCGGTGCCGCGCCGGACGCCCGCGGGGTGTACTTCTACGCCCGCCTGTCGCCCCGGCACCCGACCGTGGAGGTGCGGATCGCCGACGTCTGCCTCGACGTCGACGACGCCGTCGTGCTCGCCGGGCTGGTACGGGCGCTCGTGGCCACGGCGTTGCGGGGCGAGGTGGCGGCACAGCCGTCCGACGCGGCCCTCGCGCGGGCGCTGCGGGCCGCCGCCCGGCACGGCCTCGACCGGACCGCAGCCGCGCGGCTGCTGGCGCACGCCCGGCCCGCACTGGCGGAGTCCGGAGACCTCGAGGTGGTCCACCGGGGATGGGCCGGGCTCGCGGACCGGGGCGGTGGCGCGGTCCGGCAGCGTGCGCTGCGGGCGGTGTCGGCCACCCCGGCGGAGTTCGCCGCCCGGCTCGCCACGGTGACCCGGGGAACCGAAGACGAGAGCATGGAGGCGGCACGATGAACGCGGGAACAGTGACCGGCGCGGCGGAGTTCCACGCCCTGCCGGTGGCCGCGGCTGCCGAGCGGCTCGGCGTCGACCCGGCACGGGGGTTGAACAGTGAAGAGGCCGAAGCGCGGTTGGGGCGCTACGGCGACAACGTCGTCCGCGTGCCCGCCGGGCCCGGGCCGATCCGGCGGTTTCTGGCGCAGTTCCACAACCCGCTCATCTACGTCCTGCTGCTGGCGGGCGTGGTGACGTGGGTGTTCGGCGGGCACGTCGACGCCGGGGTGATCGCCGGCGTCGTCCTGCTGAACGCCGTCGTCGGGTTCGTGCAGGAGTCCCGCGCCCAGCGCGCGCTGGAGGCACTGTCCAAAATGGTCCCGGTGGAAACGACCGTCGTCCGTGACGGGGTGCCGCAACGCGTGCCCGCGGCCCGGCTGGTCCCGGGTGACGTCGTGGAGCTCGCCGCGGGCGACCGGGTGCCCGCCGATGTCCGGCTGGCCGAAGTACACCTGGCCGAGGTCGACGAGTCCGCGCTGACCGGCGAGTCGGTGCCGGTGGTCAAGGCCACCGAGCCGGTTTCGCCGTCGGCCCCGGTCGCCGACCGCGCCGGCTGCGCGTACTCGGGCACGCTGGTGACCCGGGGGCAGGCCCGCGGGCTGGTCACGGCCACCGGTGGCGAGACCCAGCTGGGCGGCATCCAGCACCTGGTGGCCACCGCCGAGGTCGTCCCCACCCCGCTGACCCGCAAGCTGGCCCGCTTTTCGCGGCAGCTGAGCGTGGTGATCGTCGTCGTCGCGGCCGCGGCTTTCGTGCTCGGTGTCCTGCGGGGGTCGCCGGCGCCGGAGATGTTCACCGCGGTGGTCGCCCTCGCGGTCGGCGCGATCCCCGAGGGGCTGCCGGCCGCGGTCGCGATCGTGCTGGCCATCGGCGTCGTGCGGATGTCGCGGCGCGGCGCGATCGTGCGGCACCTGCCCGCTGTGGAGACGCTCGGCGGAACGACGGTGATCTGCACGGACAAGACCGGCACGCTCACTCGCAACCGGATGACGGTGACGACCCTCGCGGCGGCCGGGTCGCCGGTCCCGGTGGCCGAGGCGGGGGAGACGCTGCGCGAGTGCCTGGTGGCGGGGGTTTTGTGCAACGATGCGGAACTCGAAGAAGGGGATCCGACCGAGAGCGCGCTGCTCGGCTCGGCGATCGCGGCGGGCCTGGACCCGGCCGCGATCCGGGCCGCCGCGCCGCGCACGGACACCGTGCCGTTCGAGTCCGAAACCCGGACGATGACGACATTCCACGGCGAGGTCGCCTACCTCAAGGGTGCGGTCGAAGAGGTGGCGGCCCGCTGCGAGGCCGAGCTGGTTCCCGGCGGCGAGGTTCGTCCGATCGACCGGGACGCGCTGGACCGCGTGCACGGATCGCTGACCGCGCGGGGACTGCGGGTGCTGGCGTTCGCGCGGGTGACGCCGGGGGCCGCACCGGTGCTGCTGGGCCTGCAGGCCATGCACGACCCGCCACGACCGGAGGCGGTCACCGCGGTGGCGGCGTGCCGGAGTGCGGGCATCGACGTCAAGATGATCACCGGTGACCACGCCGGGACGGCCCGCGCGATCGCCGGTGAAGTGGGACTGGCTTCCGGCCGGGTCCTCACCGGTGCCGACCTGGCCTCGCTGCCTGACGAGCAGTTCGACGACGCCGTGGCGGCCACACAGGTGTTCGCACGGGTGTCACCAGGGCAGAAACTGCAATTGGTGCAGGCGTTGCAGCGGCGCGGACACGTGGTCGCCATGACCGGCGACGGCGTGAACGACGCGCCCGCTTTGCGCCGGGCCGACATCGGCGTCGCGATGGGCGCGGGCGGCACCGACGCCGCCCGCCAGGCCGCGGACATGGTCCTGACCGACGACGACTTCGCCTCGATCGAGGCGGCCGTGCGGGTGGGCCGCGGCGTGTTCGACAACCTGCGCAAGTTCATCGCCTGGACGCTGCCGGCCAACATCGGCGAGGGCATGGTGGTGCTGGTGGCGATCCTGCTCGGCGCGACCCTGCCGATCGTCCCGGTGCAGATCCTGTGGATCAACATGACGACAGCGGTGTTTCTGGGCCTGACGCTGGCATTCGAGCCGACCGAGCGCGGCATCATGGGACGCCCGCCGCGCCCGCCTGACCGGCCGTTGTTCACCGGTTCCCTGCTGCGGCGGGTGGTGCTCGTGTCGCTGCTGCTGGTGGTGGCGGCGTTCGGCGCATTTCGCCTGCAGCTCGGTCTGGGGGCTTCGCTCGCGGAGGCCCGGACGACCGCGATCAACGTGTTCGTCGGCGTGCAGGCGGCTTATCTGCTCGGCTGCCGTTCGCTCGACCGGCCGGTGGTGTGTGCGTGGCCGGGGCACAGCCGGATGTTCCTGCTGGGCATCGGTTTGACGGCCGGCCTGCAGCTGCTGCTGACCTACGTGCCGGTCATGAACTCGTGGTTCCACACGGCGCCAATCGGACTGGTTTCGTGGCTCTGGGTGCTCGGGGCGGCGGTGGTGGCGTTCGCGGTGGTGGAGGCGGACAAGCTGCTCTGGTCGCGGCTCAGCACAGGGCCGGCAGCCGCGCGACGGCGAAACCGGTGACCGCCGACGTGGCCCCCGCCATCAGCAGACCGCCCAAGACACCGATGAGGATGGCTGGTGCCGCGACGCCACCTTTCCCGCTCGGCCCGGTGGATCGGCACGACCGCCGGCGCGTGGCCGTCCGGGTCGACCGTGTTCCTGGACACTGCGCGAAGCCGATCGACAGCAGCAGTGTGCCGCCCAGGACGGCGGCCACCGGCCGGAGCAGCGGGGGCGGCCAGGTCGGCAGTGCCGCGGCCCAGGTGGTCGGAGCCGGTCCCAGGAGGTAAGCGGCGATGCGGTAGCGGCGGAGTACGAAGGCTGGGCCGGCGCCGAGTGCGGCGCCTTCGGCCGCGCCGGCCAGCAGCAGCACGGGAAGTTCCGCCGGAGAGTTCGCGGTCAGGGCCCCGGCGACCGCGGGGATCGAGAACCCGAGGAACTCGCTGACCGTCACGACCAGGAACCAGGTCCGGGTCAGCCTGCGGCCGCGCAACGGCGGTCTGCTCCGGGGCGGCACCATGGTCAGAGCCAGTCGCGGCGTTTGAACAACACGTACAGCGTTGCCGAGACGATCAGGATGGCGAGCGTCGAGACCCACACGCCCGATGCCGTCCCGAAGCCCGGGTACGGGATGTTCTGCCCGTAGAACCCGGTGATCGCGGTCGGGACCGCGATGATCGCCGCCCAGCTGGTGACCTTCTTCATGATCGTGTTGAGCCGGTTGCCCTGGATGCTCAGCTGCGTCTCGCGGATGGTGGCGATCAGCTCGCGGAGGGACTCCGTCCACTCCGTCACGCGCAGGACGTGGTCGTAGACGTCCTGGAAGTAGGGCAGGAGGGTGTCGTTGCGGCGCATCAGGGCGGCGACGATCTCCCGCATCGGCACGGCCAGGTGCCGCAGCCGGCTGAGGCTCCGGCGCAGGCGCAGGGAGCGGCGCTGCAGGTCGGTGTGGTCGACGCGGTCGGCGAACAGGAGGTCTTCGAGGGCTTCGACCTGCCCGTCGAGGGCTTGGACGGCGTCGAGGTGCCCGTCGACGAGGTAGTCGAGCAGGCCGTGCAGCAGGAACGCGGCGCCGGCCTTGGCCAGGTCCGGGGTGGCGTCCCAGCGTGCGGTGAGGGCGTCGATGTCGGTGGTGCCGTTGCGGTGCACGGTGATCAGCACGCGGTCGGTGATGAACGCGTCGAGTTCCGAGGCGGCCAGGGCGCCGTCGGTCACGCGCACGGTGTAGGCGGCGAGGAACGAGTGCCGGTCGTAGCGGACGAGCTTGGGGCGTTGGTGGTCTTCGTCGAGCGCGGATGCGACGGCCAGCGGGTGGAGCCCGAGTTCGGTGGTGAGCGCGGCCAGGTCCTGCGCGGTGGGAGCGTCGAAGTCGAGCCACAGCGTCACCGACGGGTCGGCGAGGTGGCAGGCGGCTTCGGTGGCGGGGAAGTTCTCCTGCTCGAGGACGCCGCTGCGGTACAACCGGCTGCGTGTCATCGGCTCAGTGGTCGTGCGCGGCGGCAAGGCTGGCGCGGCAGGCGCGGACCAGCTGGCGGGTGGCGCGCGTGGCGGGGGTGTCGCCGCAGGACGGGCAGCGGACCGAGACGTCGCCGGCCAGCTGGTCGATCGCGACGTTCAGCGCGCATTCGCAGGCGCGGCACCAGCGGGTGCCGGTGATGATGACGACGTGCAGCGGGGAGGCGACGCAGTCGTGCAGCCACCGGCGGTGGGTGCGGCAGGTGACGCGCTCCAGGGGGTCCAGGCCGTCCTCTTCGGACCGGTCTTCCGCGGTCAGCGTGCGCGCCAGGTGCTGGTCGACGACGTCGGCGTAGCGGGGTTCGACGAAGTCGGCGGGCCTGAGGGCGAGCCGGTCGCGACGGTTGCGGCGGAGGGACGTCGGCTCGGCGGTGGTCGCCGGGGCGAATCCGGGGTTGGTGTCCATGGTGTGCCTCACTTTCGTCGGATTCCAGAGTCCGCCTGGTGAGGCCGGGGGAGGAGGGCCGGACCGCCCCGGTTCCGGTGGGGCGAAGGCCCATCCGCGTGAGGACTTCCGTCAGGAGACGGTGCGTACCAGGTACACGGGGCACGCGGCGTTGTGCAGCAGCGCCTGGCCGGTGGAGCCCAGCAGCAGGCCGGGGAAGCCGCCGCGGCCGCGGTCGCCGAGCACCACGAGCTGCGCGGTCGCGCTGCGCTCGATCAGCTCGCGGCGTGGGTGACCGCGGACGACGACCCGCTCGACGGTGATGCCACCGGCCTCGTGCTCGCCGGTGAGCTCGCCGAGCAGTTGCTCGCCGGCCTCGGTGGCGGCCTGCGGGTCCAGGTGCGGTTCGGTCTCCGGGCGCGGCTCGTCCGCCGACGCGTGCACCACGACCAGACGGGTCTTCCGCGCCCGTGCCTCGGCCACGGCCGCCGCGAGGATGCGGGCGCTGGGCTCGCTGCCGTCGATCCCGGCCACGACCGGCCGGTCCGCCACCTCGGGGTCGTCCCAGGAGTCGCCGCGGACCACCACCACGTCACAGGCGGCGTGCGCGCCGACGGCCGAGGCGACGGAGCCGGCGAGCAGGCCGGTCAGCCGGCCGCGGCCACCCGAGCCGACGACGACCAGCGCCGCCGTCCGCGACGCTTCGATCAGGGCCTGCGCGGCCCGGTCGGGATCGAGCCGCGTGGTCACGGCGGTCGTGCCCTGGGCTTCGGCGATCTCCTGCGCCGCCCGCAGGTAGCGCTGCCCGTGCGCACGCAGGGTGTCCTTCATCTCCTCCGGGGGCGGGACAACCCCGCCGGCGAGCAGCGCCGGGAAGTCGAGGGCGTGCACGATTTCCAGTGGGACGTCACGCAGGCGAGCGGCGCGGCCGGCCCAGCGGACGGCGTCGAGCGCCTCGCCCGACCCGTCGATTCCGGTGACGATCGGTCGTTTCGTCGTGTTCATCGGCGGCTCCCGGTACGGCTGTCGTCGGCCGACGGTAGGGCGATGACGTGACCGTCCGCTGCGGCCGGAAGTCCTTTCGCGAGGGGACTTCCGGCGGCCTCTTCCCGCAGCGCCGCGAGGACCACGGCCCCGTCGACGGTCTCGTGCTCCTGCAGCCTCGCGGCGAGCGCGTCGAGGGCACTCCGGTGCCGGTGCAGCAGGTCGGCCGCCCGGTCCTGGGCCGCGCGCACCAGCCGGGCGATCTCCTGGTCGACCGCCCGCTGGGTCTGTTCCGAATAGGGCCGGCCCAGCAGCTCCGGCCGGTCCTCGGCCGCGCTGTAGCCGATCGGGCCCAGTTCCGGTGACATCCCGAACTCGGTCACCATCTTCGCCGCCAGCGCCGTCGCGCCGGCGAGGTCGTTGGCCGCCCCGGTCGAGGTTTCTCCGAACACCACCAGCTCGGCCGCGCGGCCGCCCATGCGAACCGCGAGCAGGTCCGTGAGGTGGCTTTCGCGGTAGAGGTGCCGTTCGGCCTCCGGCAGCTGCTCGGTCGCGCCCAGCGCCATCCCGGCCGGCAGGATCGTCACCTTCGCCACCGGGTCGGCGTGCTCGCAGAGCGCCGCCACCAGCGCGTGCCCGGACTCGTGCACCGCCACCGAGTGCCGCTCCTCGGGGAGCAGGGCGTTCGAGCTGTCGCGCCGGCCCAGCAGCACGCGGTCACGCGCGGCCGCGAGGTCGGCCGCGGTCAGGACCGTGCGGTCGTCGCGGACGGCGTTGATCGCCGCCTCGTTGACGAGGTTCGCGAGGTCGGCGCCGGAGAAACCCGGCGTGCCGCGGGCGACGATGCCCAGGTCGACGTCCGGGTCGAGGTGCTTGCCGTCGATGTGCGTGGCCAGGATGGCCGCGCGCTCGGCCTGGTTCGGCAGCGGCACGGTCACCTGCCGGTCGAACCGGCCAGGCCGCAGCAGTGCCGCGTCGAGGGTCTCCGGCCGGTTGGTGGCCGCGAGCACGACGACGCCGCTGCTCTGGTCGAAGCCGTCCATCTCGGCCAGCAGCTGGTTGAGCGTCTGTTCCCGTTCGTCGTGCCCGCCGAGACCGCCTCCGGTGCCGCGCCGGCCGCCGACGGCGTCGATCTCGTCGATGAAGATGATCGACGGCGCCCGCGTCCGGGCCTCTTCGAACAGGTCCCGCACCCGGGACGCGCCGACCCCGACGAACATTTCGACGAACGCCGAGCCGGTGATGGACAGGAACGGCACGCTGGCCTCCCCGGCGACCGCGCGGGCGAAGAGCGTCTTCCCGGTTCCCGGCGGGCCGACCATGACGACGCCGCGCGGGCCCTTGGCTCCGGCCGCGGCGTAACGCGCCGGGTCGCGGAGGAAGTCGATGATCTCGCCGATCTCCTGCTTGACGCCTTCGTACCCGGCGATGTCGGCGAACCGGGTGGTCGGGCGCTGCGCTTCGATGATCTTGGCCTTCGCGCGGCCGAACCCGGTCGCGCCGAGGCCGCCGGCGGACTTCTGCGCCCGCATCCCGGCCCAGACGAGGAACCCGAGCAGGAGGAAGAACGGCAGGTAGCCGAGCAACCCCGACAGCAGCGAACCACTGGCTTCGGTGGCGGTGATCGCGACGTTCTTTTCGCGCAGCTTGGCCTCCAGCTGTCCCGGTTCGAGTGCCGTGGGGATGCGGCTGGTGAACGCCGCGCCGCCGCGCCGCTTCCCGTCGACCGCGCCCTGGTCGTCGACCGTCACCGACTCGACGTGCCCGGCGTCCACTTCGGACAGGAACTCGGTGTAGGTCATCGACGGCGCGGTGGGCGTCAGGAAGACCGGTACGACGAGCGCGCCGAGGATCAGCAGGCCGAAGGCGGTGAGGAGCCGGCTGCCGGCTCGTGAGCGCTGCGGCGGCTCCGGTTTCGGCGCGGGCGTGGGCGGCGGGCCGGATCGGGCCGTTCGGGACATGGGAGGCGCTCCTGGGGTCGCGGGGTGGTCTCACCTTCGCGGCTGCGCCGGCGGGGAAGAAGGGCCTAACGTCCCCGGCCGGAAGGACCAGGGCACGTCGCGCCACCGCGGCCGGCGGCGCATCCTGGCCTGGGAGTCCCCGCGACCCGAGGAGGACGGATGAACCTGCCGACGACCATGGCCGCTTGGCGCGTCACCAGGCCGGGCCCGATGCCCTCCGGGCCCCTCGAGCTGTCCCGGCTTCCGGTTCCGCGGCCGGTCGCCGGCGAGCTGCTGGTGCGGGTGCTGGTGTGCGGGGTCTGCCGGACGGACCTGCACGTCGCCGAGGGCGACCTGCCGGTGCACCGGCAGGGGGTGACGCCCGGGCACGAGGTCGTCGGCGAGGTCGTGGCGCTCGGGCCGGACGTCACCGGCTTCGCGGCCGGCGACCGGGTGGGGATCGCGTGGCTGCGCGAGACCTGCGGCACCTGCCGGCACTGCCTGCGCGGCCGGGAAAACCTCTGTCCTGAATCGCGCTACACCGGCTGGGACGCCGATGGTGGCTACGCCGAGTACGCGATCGTTCCGGCGGCGTACGCCCTGCCGTTGCCCGGCGGGTACACCGATGACGAACTGGCGCCGCTGTTGTGCGCCGGGCTGATCGGCTACCACGCCCTCGCTCGGGCCGAGGTGCCCGAGAACGGCCGCCTCGGCATCTACGGCTTCGGCGGCAGCGCGCACCTGACCGCCCAAGTGGCGATCGCCCGCGGCGCCACCGTGCACGTCATGACGCGCAGCGCCGACGCGCGCAAGCTGGCGCTGGAGCTGGGGGCCGCGTCAGCCGGGGAAGCCGCCGACCCACCGCCGGAACCACTCGACTCGGCGATCCTGTTCGCGCCGGCCGGCGAGCTGGTGCTGCCCGCGTTGGCGGCGCTCGACCGGGGCGGGACGCTGGCCATCGCGGGCATCCACCTGTCGGACGTGCCGCCCTTGAACTACCAGCAGCACCTGTTCCAGGAGCGGCAGGTGCGCAGTGTCACGGCGAACACGCGCGAGGACGCGCGGGAATTCCTGGACTTCGCCGGAACGCACCACCTCAGTGTCAGCACCGTGCCCTACGCGCTGCCCTACGCGGACCAGGCGCTGGCGGACCTGGCCGCGGACCGCGTGAACGGCGCGGCGGTGCTCCGGGCCGGCTGAGCCGGGCAGCAGCCGGACGGTCACGGCCGCCCCGCCGGGGTCCGGAGGTGCCGGACGGCGCCGGGCCGGGACCAGGCACCCAGGACGAAGGCGGCCAAGCCGAGCAGCAGCGCCGCCAGGGCGTCTCGCCATTCCTGTGCCATCGGGAAGTACCTCCTCCCGCTCACGATGCGCTCTTCACCGGGCGATCAGGAGCGGTCAAAGGTCACCGAGCGCGGGGACGAACGACCGCAGCATCCGCGCCGCCGCGCGACCTACCGTCGGGTTCACGAACTGAGACCCGGAGGGAACGTCATGAGCGCAACCGGAAACGCGCCCGTCGTGGTGGCCGTGGACGGCTCGGAAACGGCGGCCGCGGCTGCGTTGTGGGCGGCTGGGGAAGCGGCCCGGCGGCATGCTTCGCTGCTCGTCTTCACGGCGTACGGCTACGAAGACACCGCGTTCGGCGGCAGGGTGTACCCGCCGTCGGACTGGCTGGCGGTCAAGGAGGCCGAAGCCGACCAGTTGCTGCGCCGGACACGGGCGACCCTCGAAGCCGCCGTCCCGGGGCTCGAGGTCGGCACCGAGGCCAGCGACCGTGGTCCGGTGCCGGCGCTGCTGGCGATGTCGGAGCGGGCCCGGCTGCTCGTCACCGGCGAGCCCGTCGGCCCGATCGCCGGGCTGTTCAGCGGGTCCCCCGACGTCGACCTCGCCGCCAAGGCCCACTGCCCGGTGGTCGTCGTGCGCGGGCGGGAGAGCGTCGACGGCCCGGTGGTCGTGGGTGCCGACGGCAGCCCGCTGAGCGAAGCGGCGATCACCTGGGCGTTCGAAGAAGCCTCCCTCCGCAACGCGCCGCTCGTCGCGCTGTACACCTGGCACGACGGCGACACCGCCGGTCTTTTCAGCGATGGCAACGTGGCGTTCCAAGGCGAATCCCTGCAGGATTCCGGCCGCCGGCTGCTCGCGCAGCGGCTCGCCGGGTGGCAGGAGAAATACCCCGACGTCATGGTCCAGCGCCGCGTCGAGCACGACAAGCCGCGTCACCGGCTGCTCTCGGCGAGCCGTGGCGCGCAGCTGGTCGTCGTCGGCAGCCGCGGCCGCGGTGGCTTCACCGGACTGGTCCTCGGCTCGACGAGCCAGGCCCTGCTCCACCACGCCGCCTGCCCGGTGATGGTCGTCCGCACCGAGAACGCCTGAAGGAGAACCACCATGACCCCGGTTTCCGCGGTGATGACCGCCGACCCGATCACCGTCTCGCCGCAGACGCCGTTCAAGGACATCGCCGAGTCGCTGACCGGCAACGGGATCAGCGCGGTCGGCGTCGTCGACAAGACGGGCGCCCTCGTCGGCGTCGTCTCCGAGGCCGACCTGCTGCCGCACCTGTGGGAGGACCCGAAACCCCGCCGCCGCGACCGCCGGCTGGCCCGCAAGGCGACGGCGTGCACCGCGAAGGACCTGATGACCAGCCCGGTCGTCACGATCGATGCCGGCGACTCGCTGGCCGTCGCCGCGGCGAAGTTCGCGCGCACCGGCGTCCGCCGGTTGTTCGTGCTGCGCAACGGAAAGCCGGCGGGCGTGCTGTCCCGCCGCGACCTCGTCCGCGTGTTCACCCGCGGCGACGCGGACCTCGAACGCGAGGTGTGCGACCGGATCCGGCAGCTGAGCTGGGGTCCGGACCGGGTTCGCGTGGAGCTCCGGGCCGGGATCGTGACGGTGGTGGGCCGCGTGGAGCGGCGCAGCGACATCGACCCGGTGACGCGGTCGATCAGCGAGCTGTCCGGTGTGGTGGAGGTGCGGAACCGGCTCGACTACGTGTGGAACGACGTGGGTTGAGCCTTGACGGGAAGGCCTCCGCCCGGGTTCGGGCGGAGGCCTTCCGAGCCTCGCTCAGCGCTTGTCACGCGGCGGGTTCGGGTCGTGGCCCTTCGGTGACGTGTCCTTCTGCCGAATCCGGCCGTCTCGGCCGTGAACGACCGTTTCCCCGCCTGTGTTCGCCGTGATCTCCCGCGCCCGGGCGGAGGCCTGAGCCTGAGTGTCGGTGTGAGCGCTCGCCCTGCCGGCTCCGGGCTTCTTCACCTCCCAGCCGCCGTTGGGGTTCGGCACCACATGCCGGTCCTTGTCAGTCATGCGATCGTGCTCCTCGATTGGCTGTCCTGCGCCAAAGGCGTAGGACGTTACGCCGAGGAGAGCACTGCGCACTCGGTGATCACAACCGGTTTCCGGCCGGTGGCGTCGTATCCGCGGTCAGCGGCGGCCGCGCAGTTGTTCCGGGATCGGCAGGCCCACGCCGTACGGGTGGGGGAGCGGCCGCAGGACCTCACCGATCGGGCGGCGCGGGGTCGCCGGGAGCGGTGCCGCGTCCGTCGGCGCGTAGCCGACGCGGACCACCAGCTGTGGCTCGAGCCGTCCGCCGAGGACGCAGTCGCGGACCAGGCCGCGGGTGCTCGTCAACTCGAACGGTTCGGTGTACACGCAGGACGCCAGGTTCAGCCGGGTGGCCGTGAGCAGGACCGCGCCGGCGGCTTCCCCGGCGCGGAGGCGGTCCAGTTCGGCGTCGCCCGCGGTGGCGACCACCGTGAGGACCGCGCCGTCCGGGCCTGCCGCGTCCGGGAGCCGCCCGCCCGCGAACTCGCGGATCCGCAGCTCGCGGCGAGGTGCGAGGGCCAGGACCGCGTTCCGGGCCGGCACGCCGTCCGGGGCGTGGTCGCGGCCGCTCCACGCGGCCAGCTCGATCTCGTAGTCCTGGTCGGCTCGGTGCAGCCCGGCGGCCTCCGCGGCCGCGGTGCCGAGCACCGTCCGATGCGGTGCAGCCGTCGCCAGGTACAAGGCCGCGCCCTGGTCGGAAGCACTCTTCTGCAGCAACACCTCGTCCCGCCCCAGCAGCGGCCGCTCGGCGAACCGGCGCCGGTCCGAACGGCGGCGGGGAATGGCCGCCGCGAGTGCGATGTCGTCGTCACGCGTGTCGTGCGGCACCAGCTCGATCCTCGCCAGGAGACCGGGCTCGGGCAGCCGGTGGATCCGCGCGGCCCAGCCCATCGCCGCCGCGGCGACGGTGAAGTGGTGCAGTGCGCACCCGCAGCTGACGAGCAGGTCACGGCCGTCGGGGTCGGTGTGGCGCAGCCGGCGGCTCGTGTCGGCCCGCAGCTCGACCGTGCGGCCGCTGAAGCGCCACTGCCACGGCTGGGAGTTGTGCACCGAGGGGGCACGCACCGCGAGCGCGACCGCCGCCCGCACGGTGTAGCTGTCGGGCATCGTGGGGTCCATCGCTCCTCCTCGGATCGGATGCCTCCCATGCTTGCCGCGGCAGTCCGCGGTCCCCAGGGCCGAAGGGCTTCGCCGGAATGACCGCGTTGAGGCCCTTCGGCCCTTTCCGGCCCACGGCAGGCGGTCGAACCTGGGCACGGACCCCGGGAGGAGCCATGCACCCGAACGATCCCTTCGCCCACGCGGACGACCGCGCGCGGAAATGGCTGGCGGTCGTGGGCGACCAGCTCGGCACCGAGCCTCGACGGTCAGCCGATCGCGGACCGTCTGCAGCCACGCCCGGAGTACCCGGTAGGCCTGACGTCCCCGGCTTCACCGCCCGGTTCGCCGGTGCGGCGGGCGTCACCCTGACCGAAGTTCCCCCGGCCGCGGCGGCGGTCACCGCCGCGCTCGATCGGCTCTGCTCGCCCGGCCAGCTGGGACACGTCATGAAGCTGATGCCGAGCCGCCTCGCCGAGCTGCTGACCGGCGACCGCCGTGCGCACTGAGACCCGCCGGGAAGCCGGTCTGCTGACGCTCGTCCTTTTACTCGTCGCGGCCGGTGGAATCACCTGGTGGGCGGGCGCGCCGGTCGCCGCCGACGTCGTCTGGGCCGCGGCCGATCTGGTCACCCTCGTCCCGGCCGTCGTCTGGGTGGCGGCCGATCTGCGTGCCCGGCGCTGGGGTGCCGACCTGCTCGCGGTGCTGGCCCTGGTCGCCACGCTCGCGGTGGGCGAGTACCTCGCGGGCGCGATCGTCGCGGCGATGGTCGCCACCGGGCGCGTCCTCGAAGCGGGCGCGCAACGGCGGGCGAGCCGGAACCTGACGGCGCTGCTGGACCGGGCGCCGCGGGTGACGCACCTGCGGACCGCGACCGGCCACGAGACCGTCCCGGTCGGCACCGTCCGGCCCGGCGACCTCATCGTCGTCCTCCCGGGTGAGGTCGTGCCGGTCGACGGCGTGCTGCCGGACGGCGGGACCTTCGACGAGTCCGCGCTGACCGGCGAGCCGCTCCCGGTGCAGCGGCCCGTCGACGACACCGTCCACAGTGGAGTGGTCAACGCCGGTGCCGCCGTCGACGTCCGGGCGAGCGCGGCCGCGGCAGACAGCGCCTACGCCGGTGTCGTGCGGCTCGCCGAGCAGGCCGCGGCCCGCACCGCGGGCGTCGCCCGGATCGCCGACCGGGTCGCCGTCTGGTTCCTGCCCGCCTCCCTGCTGATCGCCGCGCTCGCCTGGCTGCTGACGGGGGAGGCGGACCGCGCCGTCGCCGTGCTGGTGACCGCGACGCCGTGCCCGCTGCTGCTGGCCGTCCCGATCGCGGTGACCGGGGGCATGTCCCGGTCCTCGAAAGCCGGCGTGGTGGTCAAGGACGGTGCCGCGCTCGAAGCGCTCGGACGAGCCGCGGTCCTGCTGATGGACAAGACCGGCACCGTGACCAAGGGCCGTCCCGAGATCACCGATGTCGTGTGCGCGCCGGGGCACGACGTCATCGAGGTCCTCGCTCGCGCCGCGGGGGTGGAACAGTACTCACCACACGTGCTCGCGGCTGCGGTGGTACGCGCCGCGGCCTCGGCCGGCGCCGCACCGGCGGCCGCCGAAGACGTCACCGAGGAGGTCGGCTCGGGCGTGCGCGGCCGGGTCGGCGGGCACCGGGTGCACGTCGGACGGCGGGCCGGGGCGGAGTTGCCGGCGTGGGCGCGCGGTGCCGCCCGGCGAGGTCGGCTCGATCTCGCGTCCGTGCTGTGGGTGGAGGTCGACGGCGAGCCCGTCGCGGCGCTGCTCGCGAAGGACCCGATCCGGCCCGACGCCGCCCGGACGATGCGCCGGCTGCGCGCTGCCGGCATCGGCGAGGTCCGCCTGCTCACCGGCGACCGCGTCGACAACGCGCGCGAAGTCGCCGCGATGCTCGGCCTGGACGACGTCCACGCCGAGGTGACGCCGGCGGAGAAGCTGCGCGAGGTGGAGGCCGCTCGCAGCAGGGGCGTGACGGTGATGACCGGTGACGGCGTCAACGACGCACCCGCGCTGGCCGCGGCCGACGTGGGGGTCGCGCTCGGCTCCCGGGGTGCCACGGCAGCCGCGCAGGCCGCCGACGCGGTCATCCTCGACGACCGCCTCGACCGCCTCGCGGACGCGGCGGAGATCGCCCGCCGGTCGCACCGGCTCGCCGTGCAGAGCGCGGTGGCCGGGACGCTGCTGTCGCTGGTGGCCATGCTCGCCGCGGCCGGCGGTGTCCTGGTGCCGGTGGCCGGGGCGCTGGTCCAGGAAGCCATCGACGTGGTGGTGATCCTGAACGCGCTGCGCGCCCTGGGCGACCGGAAGATCCACGGACCCGCCCCGGCGGCGATGGTCCGGCGGTTCGAGTCCGAGCACGAGAAGCTGCTCCCCGCCCGAGCCGCGGTCCGCCAGGCAGCCGACGCCCTGGCCGGGGGAGCGACACCGGCCGCGGACGTGGCGCTCCGCGCGGCGGCGCGGCTGCTCACCGACGAGCTGCTACCGCACGAACAAGCCGAAGAGACCGAGCTGTACCCGGCGTTGTCGACGGCGCTCGGCGGTCCGGAGGGCACGGTGACGATGAGCCGTGAACACGCGGAGATCGGCCGCCTGGCCCGACGGCTGGAACGGCACTTGGCGGAGGCACCGGACGGGATCCAGCCCGACCAGGTCGACGATCTGCGTGCGACGCTCTACGGCCTGGACGCCGTGCTGACGCTGCACTTCGCGCAGGAGGAGGAAGCGTATTTCACGCTCCCGTCCTCCTGAGCGGGGCTACTTCCGGCGAAAGTCCACCGGCGCCCAGCCGCGGCGCACCGGACGTGAAGCCGCCGCGCGATCTCGTGAGCGGTAGACGATGTACGGCCGTACCAGGTACGTCACCGGAGCCGTGAACGCGTGCACCAGCCGGGTGAACGGCCACAGCGCGAACAGCGCCATCCCGATGAGCACGTGCAGGTGGAACGCGAGCCCGGCGCGGCTCATCGCTTCGACGTCCGGCTGGAACACGAACAACGACCGGAACCACGGCGACACCGTCAGCCGGTAGTTGTGCTCATCGCCACCCGCGACACCCAACAGCGTCGTGGCCAGGCCCGCGACGATCGCCGCCACCAGAACCAGGTACATCAGCTTGTCGTTCGCCGTCGTCGCGCGGAAGACCGGGCCCGTGGTCCTCCTGCGGTAGATCAGGATCGCCACACCGGCCAAAGTGGACAGTCCGGCGATGGTGCCGAGCACCAGCGCCTGGACGTGGTAGGCCTCCTGGCCGAGGCCGAGGGCGTCGGTCCAGCTCTTCGGGATCAGCAGCCCGATCACGTGACCGACGATCACCACCAGGAGCCCGAAGTGGAACAACGGGCTGCCGATCCGCAGCAGCCGGGATTCGTGCAGCTCCGACGACCGGGTCGTCCAGCCGAACTTGTCGTAGCGGTACCGCCACACCGTGCCGCCCACCAGCACGGCGAGCATGACGTACGGGGCGATGCCCCAGAGGAGGACGTTCATCGCGGGGCTCCTGCGGGGATCGTGCCGAACGGGGCGAGGTCCAGGCCGACCTGCTCGCGGGGTGGCCCGCCGCGGGCGAGAGCCTTGGCCGCGGCGACGTCTTCGGGCGACGGGCCGGGCAGCAACGCGCACACCGCCTGCACCGGTGCCGCGTACGGGGTGCCCGCCTCGAGCAGGGCGAGGCGCAGCAGTTCCAGGCCCGCGCGGTGCTCCTGAAGCAGCCCCAGCCCATCCGTCAGGTCGGCCGTCGCCGCGTACTCGAGGACCGCCGGCAGGTAGTCGGGCAGCTCGGTGCCGGTGAACTCGACGCCGGCGGCCCGGTAACGCGCCTTCAACGCGGCGAGCGAGCTGCCGCGGCGGCGGGTCTCCCCGTCGCTCCACCAGGTCAGGTACAGGCAACAGCGGCGCCGGGTGTCGAACACCTTCACGTAGTGCTCGGCGTCACCGCCCGCAGCCAGGAACGACTGGAGGTGGTCACGCGATACGGACTCGGGGAGTGCGGAAACCGCCGCTCGCACGGTCGGCAGCGTCGCCCGCTGCGCGTCGTCGGGGTACTGCAGGCAGAGTGAAGCCGCCTGCAGCACCACCCTGGTCTGTTCGGGGGTCATCGGTCACTCCGAGGCGGGAACGGACGGCCTTTGCCGTCCCAGTTGAGGAGGTTGACGCGCGCGCCGGGCATGCCGAGGTCGGTGACACCGTCGCTGGTCTGGCGGTCGCGCAGGGCGTGGAACGTCTCGACGGACACCGGGGTGGCGCGCCCGGACCCTTCGCCGAACGGGCCGCTGCCGACCATGCCGGGCCCGCCGTCGACGTCGAGGCTGCAGCCGAGTTCCTCCAGCTGGTGGGCTTCCCCGGTGTAGGCGGTGGGAATGACGTACCGCTCTTCGTACTTCGCGATGCCGAGCAGCCGGTACATCTCGACCAGTTCGCCGCCGGTCATGCCGACGGCCGCGGCGATCGACTCGTCGCGCGGCCGGTCGAGGCTGACATCACGCATGTACGAGCGCATGGCGGCCAGCTTCCGGAGCACGCGGTCCACCGGCTCGGCGTCGCCGGCGGTGAACAGCTCGGCGAGGTAGCCGATCGGGATGCGCAGGGCCTCGATCGCGCCGAAGAGGTTGCCCGCGGCTTCGCCGTCGTGCCCGGTTTCGGTGAGCCGGTCGACCACCGGCGACAGCGGCGGGATGTACCAGACCATCGGCATGGTGCGGAATTCCGGGTGCAGCGGCAGCGCCACCCGGTGCTCCTTGGCCAGCTTGTAGACCGGCGAGCGCTGGGCCGCTTCCAGCCAGTCCTCGGCGATGCCGTCGCGGCGCGCGGCGGCGAGGACCTCCGGGTCGTGCGGATCGAGCAGGACGTCGAGCTGCGCCTCGTACAGGTCGCGCTCGTCGACCGACGCCGCCGCCGTGACGCGGTCGGCGTCGTAGAGGAACAGCCCGATGTAGCGCAGCCGCCCGACACACGTTTCGCTGCACACGGTCGGCAGCCCGACCTCGACGCGGGGGTAGCAGAACGTGCACTTCTCGGCCTTGCCGGTGCGGTGGTTGAAGTACACCTTCTTGTACGGGCAGCCGGTCACGCACATCCGCCAGCCCCGGCACCGGTCCTGGTCGACCAGCACGATGCCGTCCTCGGCCCGCTTGTACATCGCGCCCGAGGGGCACGACGCGACGCAGGCCGGGTTGAGGCAGTGCTCGCAGATACGCGGCAGGAAGAACATGAACGCCTGCTCGTAGGAGAACTTCACCTTCTCTTCGGACTCCTGGCGCAGCCGCTCGACGATCGGGTCGCGCGGCCCGTGTTCGGGGGCGCCGCCGAGGTCGTCGTCCCAGTTCGCGCTCCACTCGACGGCCATCGGCTCACCCGACAGCAGCGATTTCGGCTGGGCGACGGGGAAGTCGTCACCCAACGGGGCATCGGTGAGGTTCTCGTAGTCGTAGGTCCACGGCTCGTAGTAGTCGCGGATGTTCGGCAGGACCGGGTTCGCGAAGATGGTGAACAGCTTCCGGAACCGGCCGCCTGCCTTGAGCTTCAGGCGGCCGCGGCGGGTGCGGACCCAGCCGCCGCGCCACTGCTCCTGGTCCTGGTACCGGCGCGGATAACCCTGCCCCGGCCGGGTTTCGACGTTGTTGAACCAGGCGTATTCGACGCCGCCGCGGTTGGTCCACGCCTGCTTGCACGTCACGGAGCAGGTGTGGCAGCCGATGCACTTGTCGAGGTTCATGACCATGCCCAGCTGGGCCATCACGCGCATGTCAGTACTCCACCTTCTGGCTGCGGCGGCGCCGGATGACCGTGACCTCGTCGCGCTGGTTGCCGGTCGGGCCGAGGTAGTTGAACGCGAACGACAGCTGGGCGTAGCCGCCGATGAGGTGCGTCGGCTTGACGAGGATCCGGGTCAGCGAGTTGTGGATCCCGCCGCGCCGCCCGGTGTGCTCGGACTTCGGGACGTTCACCACGCGTTCCTGGGCGTGGTAGACGAACACCGTGCCGGCCGGGATGCGGTGGCTGACGACGGCCCGCAGCACCATGACCCCGTTGCGGTTGACCGCTTCCACCCAGTCGTTGTCACGCACGCCGATGGCCGTCGCGTCGGGTTCGCTCAGCCACACCACGGGGCCGCCGCGGGACAGCGACAGCATGAAGAGGTTGTCCTGGTATTCCGAGTGGATCGACCACTTCGAGTGCGGGGTCAGGTACCGCACGGTCACCGAAGCGCCGTCGGTCTCGCCGAGGGACGGCTCCCCGAAGAGCCGGTGCATATCCAGGGGGACGCGGTAGATCGGCAGGGTTTCGCCCATTTCGTGCATCCAGTCGTGGTCGAGCAGGAAGTGCATCCGGCCGGTGAGGGTGTGCCACGGTTTGCGGCGTTCGACGTTGACCGTGAACGGCGCGTACCGGCGGCCGCCGGTCTCGCTGCCCGACCACTCCGGGCTGGTGATCACCGGCACCGGCTGGGCCTGGGTGTCGGCGAAGGAGATCCGCTTTTCTTCGCTGCCGGCGGCGAGGTCGGCCAGCCGGACCCCGGTGCGGTGCTCGAGCTGTTCGAAGCCTTGCACGGCGAGCCGGCCGTTCGTGGTGGCCGAGAGGGCCAGGATCGCTTCCGCCATTTTGGCGTCGGTGTCGATCGCCGGGCGGCCGTCCCCGGCGCCGCCGAGCATGACGCCGTTTTTCGCCGCCAGGCGGGTGATCTCCTCGTCCGGCTGGTAGGTGACGGCCTTGGTGGTGACGCCGAGCCGGTCGACCAGCGGGCCGATCGCGGCCAGCTTGTCGGCCACCGCGGGGTAGTCGCGTTCGACGACCACGAAGTTCGGCATGGTCTTGCCGGGGATGGCGGCGACCTCGCCGGCGCGCCAGTCCAGGACCGTGCCGCCGGGCTGGGCGGTCTCGCCGGGGGTGTCGTGCTGCAGCGGCACGGCGACGACGTCCCGCCGCACACCGAGGTGCGTGGTGGCGAGGTCGGAGAACCGGCGCGCGATCGCGTGGAACGCGTCGAAATCGGTGCGCGCCTCGAACGGCGGGTCGATCGCCGGGGTGAACGCGTGCACGAACGGGTGCATGTCGGTGGTGTTGAGGTCGTGCTTCTCGTACCAGGTCGCGGCCGGCAGCACGACGTCCGACAGCAGCGTGGAGCTGGTCATCCGGAAGTCCAGCGACAGCAGCAGGTCCAGCTTGCCCTCCGGCGGTTCGCCGCCGCGCCATTCGACGTCCTGGGGACGGCGGTCCGGCGGGGTCTGCTCGGCCTGGAGGTTGTGGTGCGTGCCGAGCAGGTGCTTGAGGAAGTACTCGTCGCCCTTCGCCGACGAGCCGAGCAGGTTGGCCCGCCACAACGTCAGGCAACGCGGCCAGTTCTCCGGCGCGTCGGGATCGTCGATCGCGAACCGCAGGGTGCCGTTCTGCAGGCGATCGGCGACGTGTGCGGCGATGTCGTAGTCGGCTTCGTCGGCCAGGTCCAGGGGGTTGACGTCGAACTGCGGGTAGGACGGCATCCAGCCCAGCCGCGCGGACAGCGCGATGGTGTCCATCGTGTGCTTGCCCGCCAGTTTCCCTTCGGCGAGCGGGGAGGTGAGCGCGTCGGCGCGGTAGCCGTCGTAGCGCCACTGGTCGGTGTGGGTGTACCAGTACGCCGTGCCGATCATCTGCCGCGGCGGGCGCTGCCAGTCGGTGGCCATCGCCATCGTGGCCCAGCCGGTCACCGGGCGGCACTTCTCCTGCCCGACGTAGTGGGCCCAGCCGCCGCCGTTGCGGCCCATCGATCCGGTGAGCATCAGCAGCGCGAGCACGGCGCGGTAGGTCGTGTCGCCGTGGAACCACTGGCAGATCCCGGCGCCCATGATGATCATCGTCCGGCCTTCGGACTCTTCGGCGTTGGCCGCCATCTCCCGGGCGATCCGGACGACCTGCCCGGCCGGCACCGACGTGATCGGCTCCTGCCAGGCGGGGGTGTACGGCTCGGCCGCGTCGTCGTACCCGGCGGGCCAGGTGCCCGGCAGGCCGTCGCGGGCGACGCCGTACTGGGCCAGCATCAGGTCGAACACCGTCGTGACGAGCTTGCCGGCGACCCGGCGGACCGGAACGCCCCGGCGCAGCACGCCGCCGGTGCCGTCGAGGGCGTCGAAGCGGGGGAGCAGGACCTCGACGGCGTCGCCGCCGTGCAGGGTCAGCCGCGGGGCGACGTCATCGAGTTCGAGGTTCCACTTCCCGGCGCCGGTCTCGGTGTGGCGGAAGCCGAGGGAACCGTTGGGCACCACGGGTTCACCCGTGGAGCCGTCGATCAGCACCGTCTTCCAGGCCGCGCCTTCGGTGTCCTCGCCGAGGTCGGCGGCGGTGAGGAACTTGCCCGGCACGTACGCGCCTTCGCGCTCGGTCAGCGTCACCAGGAACGGCAGGTCCGTGTTGCTTTGCACGTAGTCCACGAAGAACGGGACCCGCCGGTCGACGAAGAACTCCTTCAGCATGACGTGGCCCATGGCCATCGCCAACGCGCCGTCGGTGCCGGGCTGGGCGGGCAGCCAGGTGTCGGCGAACTTGGTGTTGTCCGCGTAGTCCGGGGACACCACGACGACCTTCTGGCCCTTGTACCGGGCTTCGGCCATCCAGTGCGCGTCCGGCGTGCGCGTCACCGGGACGTTGGACCCCCACATGAGCAGGTACGTGGCGTTCCACCAGTCGCCCGATTCGGGGACGTCGGTCTGGTCGCCGAACACCTGCGGCGAGGCCACCGGCAGGTCGGCGTACCAGTCGTAGAACGACGTCATCGCGCCGCCGATCAGCTCGATGAACCGCGATCCGGCCGCGTGGCTGACCATCGACATCGCGGGGATGGGGGAGAACCCGGCGATCCGGTCGGGCCCGTGGGTCTTGATGGTGTGGACGTGAGCCGCGGCGACGATCTCGGTGGCTTCGTCCCACGAGACGCGCACGTGCCCGCCCTTGCCGCGCGCGGACTGGTATCGCTTGCGCTTCACCGGATCAGCGGTGATCTCGGCCCACGCGGCGACCGGGTCCCCGAGCCGGGCCTTGGCCTCGCGGTACATCTCGACCAGCACCCCGCGCGCATACGGGTAGCGGACGCGGGTGGGCGAGTAGGTGTACCAGGAGAACGCGGCGCCACGCGGGCAGCCGCGGGGCTCGTACTCGGGCGAGTCGGGGCCGGCCGACGGGTAGTCGGTCTGCTGGGTCTCCCAGGTGATGATCCCGTCCTTGACGTAGACCTTCCACGAGCAGGAGCCCGTGCAGTTCACGCCGTGGGTCGAGCGGACCACCTTGTCGTGGCTCCAGCGGTCGCGGTAGAAGACGTCGCCCTCGCGCCCGCCTTCCTTGAACACCGCCCGCAGGTCGTCGGAGGTCTCGCGCCGGGTGAAGAACCGGCCGGTCTTCAGCAGGGCGTCGGCCAGCGGGCCGTCCGTCCCGCCGGGGTCCTTTGTTCCTCGCGCCATCGCGCCTCCCACGATTTCGATCTCGCGAAAACGATGTCAGGGACGGACGTCCCGAAGCTACGCCGAAGGTCCTCGATCGAGAAGACCAAGGACCATTCCGCACCGGTTCCGGCCCCCCGACGATGGGAGCGATCAGTCGACCCGAAGGAGTTTCAATGATCGTGTCAAGCGGCGGCTGTGGCCGTGAGCGGTGGTGAGGGATGGAACTCGCGGCCGTCGCGCAGCAACGCCCAGATGACGTCGACCAGGCGGCGGGCCAAGGCGATCAGGGCTTGGGTGTGCCGTTTCCCTTCGCCGCGTTTGCGCAGGTAGAAAGCCCGAGAGGGACCGTCGGGGCGTTTGATGGCCGACAGGGCGGCCAGGTAGAACACCCGGCGCAGGCCGCGGTGGTAGCGCTTCGCCCGGTGCAGGTTGCCCCGTATCCGCCCGGAATCGCGGGGCACCGGCGCGAGACCCGCGTAGGCGGCCAGATGCGCGGAACTGCGGAACGCGGCCTGCAGGTCGCCGCCGGTCCCGGCGAGCAGCTGGGCCCCCAGGATGGGGCCGAATCCGTCGAGGCTGGTGATGGGCCCGGCGTCGGGGTGCTCGGCGAACCGTGCACCGAGCTGCTTGTCCAGGTCTTTGATTTCCCGGTCCAGTTCCAGCAGCTGCCGGGCCAGCCGGGCGATCAACGGTGCGGTCACCGATTCTCCCGGCAGGGCCACGGTTTGCTCCGCTGCCGCGGCGAGGGCCTTGTCCACCATGGCCGGAATGCCCTTGGGCCACGCACCATGCTCGGCCAGATAGGCCGACAGGCCAGTCGCTTCGGCCGCGCGGATGCCGGCCGGGGTCTGGAACCCGGTGAGCAGCACCAGCGCCGAGCGGGTGGAGTAGTCGAACGCCCGTTCCAGCGCGGGAAAAATCGAGGCCAGCAGTTCCCGGATCCGGTTGACCCCGCGCACCCAGTCGGCCATCAGGTCCTCGCGGCGCGCGGTGAGCACCTGCAGATCGGTGACGACCGCGTCGGGGCTGGTGATCGGGGCGAGATCGCTACGCAGGCGGGCGGTTTCGGCGATGGTGCGGGCGTCACGCGCGTCGGTTTTGCCTTCACCGGCGAACGCGCCGGCCATCCGGTTGACCAACCGGCCCGGCACCGACACCACCGGCTGGCCGGTGGCCAGCAGCAGCGTGATCAGCAGGCTCGCCGCACCGGAGGTCATGTCGACCGCCCACACCACCTCCGCGGCTTTCGCGGTGGTGCGGGTGATCAGCTGCTCGATCGCGGCTTGGCTGTTGGCGACCTTCCGGGAGAACACGATCTTGCCGGTCTCGTCCACCGCGCAGGCGTGGTGGAAGCCTTTGCCGACGTCGATCCCGACCCACATCTTGTGCACTGCCACGCAGCCTGTCCTCCCGTCTTCGCAGCTCAGCCCGGTGGACGACCCGCCGACAGCTCCATAAACAGCGACCGAGCGCAGATTTCAATCAGCGGCCAGGGCGTCCAGAACGACGGGGCGGCCACTCCTTCGAAGCCACCACACGAGGCAAGCCGTCATCAGCCACACCCCATCGCCCTGGGCATCCAGAACATCCCGTCCTGAACACCAACAATCTTATGGAGCCGGTCGTGACGAAGTCCTTGCCCCGCCAGCCCGGTTCACCGGCACGGCCGGACGCGCGTGCCGGTCTCATGCTCGCGATGGCGACCGCCGGGTTCGCGGTCACCTTCTGGGCGTGGGCGCTGCTGTCCCCGCTCGGCGCGACGCTGCGGGATCAGCTGCAGCTCTCTTCGCTGCAGCAGGCCGTCCTGGTCGCGGTGCCCGTGATCGTCGGCTCGCTCGGGCGGATCCCGGTGGGCGCGCTCACCGACCGGCTCGGCGCCCGCCGCATGTTCCCCGTGGTCGCCCTGCTGACCGCGGTCCCCGTGCTCTACCTGGGACACGGCGCCACTTCGTTGACGGGCTACCTCGTCGGTGGCTTCTTCCTCGGCCTCGGCGGGACGACCTTCGCGATCGGCATCCCGTTCGTCAACGCGTGGTACCCGCCGCGGCGCCGCGGGCTCGCGCTAGGCATCTTCGGCGCCGGGATGGGCGGCACGGCGATCTCGGCGTTCTCCACCGTCCAGCTGACCAAGGCGTTCGGGCACAGCTTCCCCTTCGACGTCGTCGCGGCGGTGCTCGCCGGCTATGCCGTGCTCGCGTTCTTCGTCCTGCGGGACCGCCCGGACCGGCCGCACGCGACCGGGAGCCTGCTCGGCCGCCTGGCCATGGCCCTGCGGATGCCGGTGACCAGCCAGCTGAGCGCGCTCTACGCGGTGGCCTTCGGCGGGTTCGTCGCGTTCAGCGTGTACCTCCCGACGTACTTGGTGACGTCGTTCGGGCTGGACCGCGGGGACGCGGCCCTGCGCACGGCCGGGTTCGTGGTGCTCGCCGTGGCGATGCGGCCGGTGGGCGGCTGGCTGTCGGACCGGCTCGACCCGGTGAAGCTGCTCGTGGCGGTGTTCGCCGTGGTGGGCGTCCTCGCGCTGGGAGCCGCGTTCGAGCCGCCGCTCGTGCCCGTCGGAACCGCACTCTTCCTCGGGCTGGCGGGTGCGCTCGGCACCGGGACGGGCGCGGTGTTCGCGCTGGTCGCCCGGCTGGTGGCGCCGACCGAGGTCGGCGCGGTGACCGGAGTCGTCGGTGCCGCCGGCGGCCTGGGCGGCTTCTTCCCGCCGCTGGTCATGGGCGCGGTGTACAGCGCGACCGGTGCCTACCTGCTCGGGTTCGTGCTGCTCGCCGCCACCGCGGCGGGCGCCGGCGTCCTCACGGCCACCGTCATCCGGCGGCGGGCGGCATGACGGCCGCGTTCGCGTTCACCTGGCTCGGCATGGTGCTCGCCATCTCGTTCCTGGAGGCCCCGCTGAAGTTCCGCGCCCCGGACGTGACGCTGCGGATCGGCCTGGGCATCGGACGGCTCGTGTTCGCCGCCCTCAACCGGATCGAGGTTCTGCTGGCGGTCGCGATCTGGGTGACGTTGCTCATCGGTCCCCGCTCACCGGCCTCGCTGGCGGCGGCCGGCGCGGTGGTGCTGGTCCTCCTGCTCCAGCTGGCCGCGGTCCGGCCGGCCTTGACGCGGCGGTCGGATCGGGTCCTCGCCGGGGAAGAAGGGCCCCGCAGCCGGGCCCATCTGGTGTACGTCGGACTGGAGGTGGTCAAGGTCGTCACGCTGGTCGCGCTGGGTGCCTCGGCGCTCGCCGGCGCATGAGGCCGTGCCGCTATCGGGCCGGGCGGCGGGCTTCGGCACCCAGCACGGCCAGCTCCAGCGTCCGCGCGACGTCACCCGGGCCCACCACCCCGACGAGCGCGCCGTCCGAGACGACCAGGGCGAGGTCCTGCCCGGGCCGCGCACCGATCCGGCCGAGGACCGCCGTCAGCGGAGTTTCCGGCCTGGCCTCCAGGCACGCCGGCGGACGGGCACAGACGTTCTCGACCCGCGTCGTGGCGCGCTCCTGCTCCGGCACCCGGGCAAGCATCCCCAGGCTGACCACCCCGACCGGACGGCCGTCGAACGTCACCACCGGGTAGGTGCGGAACGGTGCGGACGCGGCCTGGTCCACGAACCCCTGAACGGTGAACCAGCCGGGCGCCGTCACCGGGTCAGGAGTCATGATCTCGCCGAGCCGGATCCGCCCCAGCAGCTCGCGCGCCGGGCCCACGGCCAGCTCGGCCCGGGCGCTCAGGCTCATGAACCAGCCGACGCCGGCCAGCCAGAGCCCGGCGAAGCTGCCGGACCACAGCAGCCAGGCCAGTCCCAGCGCGGCCAGGGCCAGCCCGAGGGCCCGGCCCGACCGGGCAGCCGCGACCTGGGCCCGCCGCTTGTCGCCGGTGCGCCACCAGACGAGTGCCTGCAGGACCCGCCCACCGTCCAGGGGCGCGCCGGGCAGCAGGTTGAACGCCGCCAGGACCAGGTTCGTCCAGCCCAGCCAGGCGAGCGTGACGCCGGCGACGCCGGACAGCAGCAGGGACGTCCCCAGGAAGCCGGCCCCGGCCAGCAGGCTGGCCGCCGGGCCGGCGATCGCGACGGCGAACGCGGTGCGCGGCGTCGGGGCATCGTCGGTCAGCTCCGTACTGCCGCCGAACAGCCACAGCGTGACGCGGTCCACCGCGAGCCCGCGGTGCCGCGCCACGAGCGCGTGGCTGAGCTCGTGGACCAGCAGCGACGCCAGGAACACCACGGCCCCCACCGTCCCGGTCGCCCAGTAGACCAGCGGGGACCGGCCGGGCAGCGCTTCCGCCAGCAGTGACCGGGCCAGGAACCAGGCCAGCAGGGCCATGGTCAAGAGCACGGACCAGTGCGCGCCGACCCGGATACCGGCCGGGCGCCCGAGCGGGAAGGTGGCGTTCATCTTCCGACCGTCCTCCCGCGGGCGCGCGCGGGCGAGGGCCGCACCGCCCCAGAGGGAGGGACCAAAGACCCCGGCTCCGCCGACGTCCGGCCGCAGCACGGACGGCACCCGTGTTCGTAGCGTCGCAGTATGTCCGGAACCAAGAAACTCCCGCGCGCGATCTACGAGCGCGAACTGCTGCGCCTGCAGGTCGAGCTGGTGAAGCTCCAGGAATGGGTCCGGGCCGAAGGGGCGCGCCTGGTCGTGGTGTTCGAGGGCCGCGACGCCGCCGGCAAGGGCAGCACCATCAAGCGCGTCACCGAGCACCTCAACCCGCGCGTGGTGCGGATCGCGGCGTTGCCGAGCCCGACCGAGCGCGAGCGGACGCAGTGGTACTTCCAGCGATACATCGAGCATCTGCCCGCCGCGGGCGAGATCGTGTTGTTCGACCGCAGCTGGTACAACCGCGCGGGCGTCGAGCGCGTCATGGGGTTTTGCACGCCCGAGGAGCACCGGCGGTTCCTGCAGCAGTGCCCGATCTTCGAGCGGCTGCTCGCCGACGACGGCATCCTGCTCCGCAAGTACTGGTTTTCCGTCAGCGTCGACGAGCAGGAGCGCCGGTTCCGCGCCCGCCTCGACGATCCGATGCGCCGCTGGAAGCTCTCGACGATCGATCTGCAGTCCGTGACGCACTGGGAGGACTACTCGCGGGCGAAGGACGACATGTTCGTGCACACCGACACCGCCGAGTCCCCTTGGCACGTTGTGGAAAGCGAGGAGAAGCGGCGTGGGCGGCTGAACATGATCGCGCACCTGCTCGCCAGCGTGCCCTACTACGAGGTGCCTCGCCAGGCGGTGTCGCTGCCCCCGCGGCCGGAGCCGACCGGCTATTTCCGTCCCGACCGGCGGCTGCAGACCTACGTCCCCGACCACGCGGCGACCCTGCTGCCGCGCTGAACAGGAGGAAATCATGGATGCCAAGGAGAAGGCGGCCATCGAGGCCGAGGCACGTCGCGACGTCGCCGAGCGCGGGCGGCACGGCCCGAAGGTGGGCCGGTACCTGCACGTGGTCGAACACCACGCGATCAAGGAGAACGAAGAGGACCTTCCTCCGGTTGCCGCGGACGAACCGCGGCAACCGGCGGGCGAACGTCAGGGCTGATCGGTGCGCGTGTAGGCCGCGAGGGCCCGCTCCCGGGCTTTCACGGCCACCGTGCGGACGAGCGCCGTGTGCACCGAACCGATGGCCGGCCGGGCGATCCGCCAGTAGCGGCGGAACTTCAGCCAGCTCTCCGGATCGCTCATCCGGACCCGGGTGTGCACGGTCAGCACCGCGCGGTGCGCGCCGTAGGGAACCACCGACACGGCCATCACGAGCTTGCCGAAGCCGGGCTCGTCGAACGCCGCGAAGTCGTCGGATTCCACCCGGCGCCAGGTGATCACCGGCTTCCAGAACTTGCCCGCGACGCCGAGCGCGAACTCGGCGCCCGGCCGGTCGCCGAGCAGGGTCCACTCGGAACCGGCGTCGAGGTCGTCGGCCGTCATGCGGGTCGGACGGCGGGGCGGGCCGTGCCGCCGGTTGTGCCAGCGTTCGGGCAGCGCACGCAGCCACCCCGCAGCGGAGACGACGCCGCCCTGGACGTCGGTGAAGTCGAGTTCGCGCGCCGCCGAATAGGTGTCCTTCACCGGCGCGTCCACGATCGTCGTGCGCACCAGCTCGAAGTGCGGGTGCGGCAGGAAGTGGTCGATGAACAGATCAGGTGCAGTCATCCACCCAGCGTCGGTGCACCCGCACCGCGCGGACAGGCGGATTTGGTCCCCGGTGAAAGGGACTTCGGGCCCTGACCGGCGAGTATCGGCCGCAACCATGCTGAACCTCCGGACCCGCGGGAGGGACTCATGACCGCAACCATGCCGGTGCTCGCCGGGGTGGATGCCTCGGCATCGTCGTTGGCCGCCGTTCGGTGGGCGGCGAGGGAAGCAGGGCGGCGTGACACCACGTTGCGCCTGCTGCACGCCTGCGTCTGCGAGGACACCCCCGCCGACGGGCACGACGAGCTCCTGCTGGAGCACGTCCACCGCCGGCTGCGCCACGCGGCCGGGATCGTCCGTGACTGGGCTCCCGGCGTACGGGTCGAGATGGCCGTCCGGCTCGGGCTCGCCACCGACCTGCTGCTCGAGGAGGCGGCGGGCGCGGCAGTGGTCGTTCTCGGTTCGCGCGGCCTCGGTGGCCTGCGTGGTGCGCTGATCGGTTCGGTGGCGCTGCGCGTGGCCGCGGCGGCGCCCTGTCCTGTCGTCGTGGTCCCGGCGCACCAGCCGGTCCGGACGGGTCCCGTTGTCGCGGGCATCGACCGATCCGGATCGAGTGAGCACGCGCTGCGGTTCGCCTTCGAGGAGGCGGCCGCGACGCGCGCGCCGGTGCTGGTGGTGCACGCCGGCGACGACGACGCCGAACTGGCGGACCACGTTGCCGGCCGGCGCCGCAGGTACCCGGACCTCGAGGTCCGCACCCAGGTCGTGCCGGAGCGTGTCCCGGCCCGCGCGTTGCAGCACGCCGCTCCGGACGCCCGGCTGATCGTCATCGGAACGCGGGGCCGCGGCCCGGTCGCCGGCGGGATCCTCGGCTCGACCGGCAACGCCCTGCTCGCGCACGCGGCCTGTCCGGTCGCGGTCGTGCACTGAAGGAAAGGAGCCGTCGTGAAAGCACGCGACATCATGACGAGGCCCGTGGTTCGGGTCGGGCCCGCGACGCCGGTCCGTGAAGCGATCGTGCTGCTCACCGAGCATTGCGTCGCGGCGTTGCCGGTCGTCGGCGAGGACGACGCGGTCCTCGGCGTGTTCACCGAAGCCGACGCGCTCCGCAGCGGTATCACCGGCGCGGCACCGGACGTGCTGGTGGCCACGATGATGACGACCCCCGCCGAGACCGTGCGCCTGGACACCGACATCACCGAGATCGCCCGCCGCATGCTGGGCGACCGGCGCCGCAGCATCCCGGTGGTCGACGACGACGGCGTGCTCGTGGGCATCGTCAGCCGCCGCGACATGCTCACCCCTCTGGTGCGCCAGGACGACTCGATCGCTTCGCACCTCAACGCGCTGCTCACGGACTACTCCGGGCACCGCGACCGGTGGGCGGTTTCGGTCACCGGCGGCATGGTGACCATCCGCGGCACCTTCACCGACGAGGCCGAGCGCCGGGTCGTGACGGCACTGGCCAAGACGGTCTACGGCGTCGTCGGCGTCGAACTGTGGGAAGAAACCTCGGTGCGGACATGAAGATCCTCGTCGCGGTGGCCACCCGGCACGGGGCCACCAGGGAGATCGCCGAAAGCGTGGCCACCGCCCTCGGCGCCGCGCTGACCGACGCCGGGGTGCAGGCGCAGGTCGAGGTCCGCGACGCCGGCCTGGTGCGCTCGGTCGACGGCTTCGACGCCGTGGTCATCGGCAGCGCCGTCTACCTGGGTCATTGGCTGGAACCGGCCAAGAAACTCGTGGAGTCCTTTTCGGACGAACTGTGCCGGGTTCCGGTCTGGCTGTTCTCCAGCGGACCCGTCGGAGAACAGCAGCATCCCGCCGAAGAGCCGGTCGCCGTCGAAGACCTGGTCCATCGGCTGAACGCCCGCGGGCACCGCCTGTTCGGCGGCAAGATCGACCGCCGCACCCTCAAGTTCCCCGAACGCGCCGTGGTGGCCGCGTTGCGGGTGGCCGACGCGGACAACCGGGACTGGCCCATGATCCGCGCCTGGGGCCGCGAGATCGGGACAAGCCTCGCCAACGTCGAAAGGAGCGTGTCATGACCGAGTACCCGGTCCGCGTCGAGGCGACGCTGGACGAGCCGCTGTCGCGCGGGCTCTGGCTGGTGAAGTGGCTGCTCGCCATTCCGCACTACATCGTGCTGGCGTTCCTGTGGTTCGCCTACCCGTTCGCCACGATCGTGGCCTTCTTCGCGATCCTCGTCACCGGCCGGTATCCGCGGCCGCTGTTCGAGTTCACCTCCGGCGTGCTGCGCTGGAGCTGGCGGGTGCAGTACTACTCCTACGCCGCGCTCGGGACCGACCGGTACCCGCCGTTCACCTTCGCCGACGTCCCGGACTACCCGGCCCGGCTCGAAATCGCCTACCCGGAACGGCTTTCGCGCGGGCTGGTGCTGGTGAAGTGGTGGCTGCTGGCCATCCCGCACTTCGTCGTCGTCGGCCTGTTCGCCGGCGGTGGCACCTGGCTGGCCTTCCGCTCGGGTGACGACGGCGGCTTCGATTGGGCCGCCGGCGGTCTCGTCGGCGTGCTGGTCCTGGTCGCCGGGGTGGTGTTGCTGGTCACCGGTCGCTACCCGCGGCCGATCTTCGACTTCGTCCTGGGCATGGACCGCTGGGTGCTGCGGGTGGCCGCCTACGTGTCGCTGATGACGGACGAGTACCCGCCGTTCCGGCTCGACATGGGTGGCGCCGAGGCCGGCCACGAACCACCGCACCCGCAGCCGCCCCACCCGCACGCGTCGGGCTGGACAGCCGGGCGGATCGCCGCCGCGGCCACCGGTGCCGTGCTGGTGCTCGGCTCGATGGGCCTGCTCACCGGCGGCACGGCGGTGCTGTGGGCCGACCGCACCCAGCGTGACGCGGACGGCTACCTCACCGCGTCCACCACGTTCGTCTCGAGCGGGTATGCCTTCGCCACCGATCCGGTGCGGCTGGAGGGCGTGTCGGTGCCGAAGTTCGAGGGCTTCGTCGGTGACGTCCGGATCCGCGTGACGGACACCGGCGGCCGTCCGGTTTTCGTGGGCATCGGCCGCACGGACGCCGTCGAGCGGTACCTGGCCGCGACCGAGTACACGACCGCGGGCAACCGCACGCATCCGGGCGGTGCCCCGGCCGGTCCGCCCGGCGATGCCGGGGTGTGGGTCGCGAGCGCGTCCGGCGCGGGCACGCAGACCGTCGCCTGGCCGGTGCTGAACGGGCAGTGGACCGCTGTCGTGATGAACGCGGACGTCTCGCGGGGGATCTCCGTGCGCGCCGAAGCGGGCGCGACCGCACCCGCCCTCGGCTGGGTCGCCTTGGCGCTGCTCGTGTCCGGTCTCGTGGTGCTGGCCGGCGGCGTCGTGCTGATCGGCGTGGCCGCGCACCGAGCCGCGCACCGCCCGAACGCCCCTGAACCATCCACTGTGGACGCCTGAGAGAGGAACGACCATGCACGCACAGCCGGGCGACTGGCTCGTCGTCAAGGGACCGTGGGCCGACGCGCCCGAACAGCGCGGCCGGATCCTCGAGGTCCGCTCGGCCGACGGATCGCCGCCGTACGTCGTCCGCTGGACGGCCGACGACCACGTGTCGACGGTCTTCCCCGGTCCCGACGCGGTCGTGCTGACCGCCGAGGAGGAACGGTCGGCCGAAGACCGCGCGCGTACCCGCTTCGACCGGGTCCGGCGGTATCTCCACGAGGAGGGCGGCCATGTCCGGGTTCGTTGACGGCGCCGTCGTCACCGGGATCGACGGTTCGAGTTCGGCGGTGCAGGCCGCTGTGTGGGCCGGCGGGGAAGCCGTCCGCCGGGGACGGCCCCTTCGCCTGGTCCAGGTTTACGCACTGCCGCAGGTGAAGGCACCCGTCGCGTTCGGCACCCACGAGCAGGTCCGAGCCGGGCTGGCCGAACGGGCCGAGGGCCGGCTGGCCGACGCGAAGGGCGCGGTGCTCGCCGAGCACCCCGGTCTGGAGGTCGTCACCGCGGCGCGGGAATGGAGCCCGGTCACCGCGCTAGTGCAGGAGTCACAGCACGCCGAGCTGATCGTGCTCGGCTCACGCGGACTGGGCGGGTTCACCGGGCTGCTCGTCGGCTCGACCGCCGTTGCGGTGGCGGCGCACACGCACTGCCCGATCGTCGTCGTCCGGGGCCGGACCCCGCACGATCCGCCGCCGAGCGCAGGCCCGGTGGTCGTCGGGTCCGACGGTTCGCCCGACAGCGAGGCCGCCATCGCCTTCGCCTGTGAAGAGGCGAGGTTGCGTGGCGCCGCGCTGGTCGCGGTGCACACGTGGAGCGACGTCCTCGCCGACGGCATGCTGCGCCCCCACCCGCTGCAGGAAGATCCGGCCGAGATCGCGGCCGCCGAGCGCGGCAAGCTGGCCGAGCAGGTCGCGGGCTGGCAGCGCAAGTACCCCGAGCTGGCGATCGAGCTGGAGGTCGTCCGCGGCCGACCGGTGCGCACGCTGCTGGAGCGGGGCGAGGACGCCCAGCTCGTCGTGGTCGGCTGCCGCGGCCGCGGCGGGTTCACCGGCATGCTGCTCGGCTCGACGAGCCAGGCGCTGATCGCGCACTCGCCGTGCCCGGTGGCGGTGGTGCGGCCGGTCGGGAGCACGAGATGACCACCGCCCGGACCCGCGCCACGATGCGCCTGCTGGCGACGTTCGAAAGCCTGCTCGCCGCAAGCGCGGTGTACGGCGGGATTGCCCTGATCGCCGGAGCGCCGGGATTCACCATGCCGGTCGAATGGCTGGCCCCGCTCGGGCTGACCAGCTGGGCGCTGCCGGGCGTCGCGCTCGTGCTCGTCGTCGGCGGGTCGCTGGCCGCGGCGTCGGTGTTCGCCTGGCGGATCGACTTCCGGGCGCCGATCGCGGCCCTGGCCGCCTGCGCGGTGCTCACCGGCTGGCTGGCGATCCAGTTCGGCGTGCTCGGGGTGCGTGCGCCGGTCCAGTGGGTGACCGTGGCGCTCCTCGTGGTGCTGCTCGGGCTCGCGCTGCTGGCCCGCCACCGGCTGGGGTCGTCATGAGCGCCACCGTGACGAGCCTGCACGAGACGGAGTTCTTCGACACGGATTCGCTTCGCTTGCTCCGGCACAACCTCACGCTGGGGATCCAGGACGGCCGGTGGTGCCTCGACACCGCGGACGGGCCGATCAGCATGGCCGGTTCGGATCGTGGGGTGCCGCCGACGCTGTCCCGGCTCGTGCGTGCCTACACCCGCGACGACCAGCTGGTTCCCGTCGCGCGGCTCCGCGGTGGCCGGGAGGACCTGCGGGCGCGCCTGGGCGACCGGATCGCGGTGCCGGCCCGGCCGCACGACGGTTCGGCCCGGGGCGTGGTCCTGGAGTACGTGCGGGCGCAGATCGCCGCGCTGGCCGCCGCGGACCTGGCCGTCCGGCGGGGAATGCCCGATTCGGTGCACCGGTTGCGCGTCGCCGCGCGCCGCCTGCGCGGGGTCTTCACCGCCTACGCGCCGGTGCTCGGCGGACGGAAGCTCCTGAAGGAGTTCGGCGGAGCCCTGCGCTGGCTGGGCGGGGAGCTCGCACCAGCCCAGCTTGCCGATGACACCGGTGCCCCGGTGCCGCAGGCGTTGGACAGCTACCGGTACGTGCAGTTGCTGAACGCCCTCGACGTGCTCGAAGTCGTGCTCAGCGAACAGCCGCGCCGCGATCGGCCCAAAGCGGCCCGCCGCCCGGCCGCGAAGGTCCTGCCTCCCTTGGCCCGCGCCGTGGCCGAAGAGGTTGACGGCCGGGTCGCGGCCCTGCCCGCAGCACCCGACCAGGAGCGTGCTGTCCTTGACGTCCAGAAAGCCGTCGAACGGCTGAGGTACGCCCTCGAAGCCGGGGCGCCCGTCATGCCCGTGGACGCGGAGGCGCTGCGGGCCTTCCAGCGCCTGCTCGGTGATTTCCAGGACTCCGTGGTCGCCGGTGAGCACCTGCGCGTCCGTAAATCCTGGCGCGACCTCCGGCGGGACCTTCGTCCACTGTGGACCTGCTCGGGTGAAGGGACGTAAGTCCTCGCGACCGGTGACCGATGACGGCGGTGAACGGGGACCGGTCTTCCTAGATTGGTGGGGACCGGAAAGGAATTCCCGATGCGAGCACGCGACCTGATGACCGCGCCGGTGATCACCGTGCGCCCGTGGACGTCCGCCAAGGTGGCGGCCGAGCTGCTGGCGGCGCACGGCTTCACCGCACTGCCCGTGGTCGACGACGACGACCGGCTGGCCGGCATCGTCACCGAGGCCGACCTGATCCGCGGCCGCATCCCGGCCGACCCCCGCTACCTCCACGAACCCCGCGAGAGCGCCGCCGGCAAGACCGTCGGCGACGTCATGACCGCTCCTGTCACCGCGATGAGCACCGGCACCGACGTCGCCGACCTGTGCCAGGCACTGGTGGACGCCCGGATCCGGGCGGTGCCGATCGTCGACGGCTCGGCCGTCGTCGGGATCGTCACTCGCGGCGACGTCGTCCGGGTGCTCGCGCGGGACGACGTCGAGATCGCCCGGGACGTCAGGCACCGCCTGGAGATCTACGGCGGCAGCGGCCGCTGGCACGTCGACGTCCACGACGGGTTCGTGCACATCACCGACCAGTACGACGACGACACCGACCGGCACGTCGCCCAGTTGCTGGCACTGGCCGTGCCCGGGGTCGTCGCCGCAGAGACCGCCTACGCGGGTGAGGAGCAGAAACGATGACCGTCAACGACCCGAGGATCACCGTCGGCGTCGACGGCTCGGCGGGCTCGACCGCCGCCGTCACGTGGGCGGCGAAGCTCGCCTCCCGGCGCCGGCTCCAGCTGAAGATCGTGCACGGCCTGCAGGTCGCCGGTCTCTACTACGGCGGCGGGATGACCGGTATCGGGGCGGCCACGCTGTTCGAGGCGGTGCAGAAGGACGGCGAACGAGCGATCGCCGACGCCCGCACGCTCGCCGCGTCGATCGACAAGGACCTGGTCATCGTCACCGATCTGCCCAACGACCCGCCGGTGCCGACGCTGATCGACGAGTCCCGTCACGCCCGGATGCTCGTCGTCGGCCGGACCGGCACCGGCGGGTTCACCGGCATGCTGGTCGGCGGCACGGCGGCCACGGTCGCCGCCCACGCGCACTGCCCGGTCGCCGTCATCCGCGGGCGCCACGACTCGGCGATCGTCCCGGAGACCGGCCCGGTCGCGGTCGGCATCGACGGCAGCCCGAACAGCGAGCAGGCCATCGCCGTCGCGTTCGAGGAGGCTTCGCTCCGCGGTGTCCCGCTGGTCGCGGTGCACGCGTGGAACGACATCGTCTACGAAGACACGCGCGGCACGGCTCGGATCCTCACCCAGCCGGGAACCCTCGAAGAGGGCGAAGACCGGTTGCTGACCGAGCGGCTCGCCGGCTGGCCGGAGAAGTACCCGGACGTCGAGATCGGGCGCGTGCTCGTGCGCGACCGGCCGAGGCGCGCGCTGCTCGAAATCTCCGAGGAAGCGCAGCTGGTCGTCGTCGGCAGCCGCGGCCGCGGTGGCTTCACCGGTATGCTCCTGGGCTCGACCAGCCAGGCGCTGGTCCAGCACGCCCAGTGCCCGGTGCTCGTGGTCCGCCCGGAGCGGAAGGCATGACCGCCGTCGAAGCCCGCCCTTCGGTGCTAAGCGGCACCGAACTCGCCCAGGTGGACGCCCTCTGGCGGGCCGCGAACTACCTCTCGGCCGGCCAGATCTACCTGATGGCGAACCCGCTGCTGCGCGAGCAGCTGCGTCCCGAGCACGTCAAGCCGAGGCTGCTCGGGCACTGGGGAACCTCGCCCGGCCTGAACTTCGTCTACGCGCACCTGAACCGGGCGATCCTCGCCCACGACCTGAACGCGATGCTGGTCACCGGCCCGGGCCACGGCGGCCCGGCCCTGCTGGCCAACACGTGGCTCGAAGGCAGCTACACCGACGCGTGGCCCGAGGTGACGCGGGACGCCGCCGGGATGGCCGAGCTGTTCCGGCAGTTCTCCTTCCCGGGCGGTGTGCCGAGCCACGTGGCTCCGCAGGTGCCCGGCTCGATCCACGAAGGCGGCGAGCTGGGCTATTCGCTCGCGCACGCCTTCGGCGCCGCGTTCGACAACCCGGGCCTGCTGGTGGCCTGCGTGGTCGGGGACGGCGAAGCCGAGACCGGGCCGCTGGCGACGTCCTGGCACGCCAACAAGTTCCTCGACCCGGTCCGTGACGGCGCGGTGCTGCCGATCCTGCACCTGAACGGGTACAAGATCGCCAACCCGACGGTTCTGTCGCGGATTCCACCGGCCGAGCTGGACGCGCTCTTGCGCGGCTACGGCTACGAGCCGATCCACGTCGAGGGCAGCGATCCGGTGACGATGCACCAGGCCATGGCCTCCTCGCTCGATGCAGCTGTCGCCACCCTCGCGGAGCGGCGCGGGGTGTGGCCGATGATCGTGCTGCGCAGCCCCAAGGGCTGGACCGGACCGTCTGTTGTGGACGGCAAGCCGGTGGAAGGGACGTGGCGGGCGCATCAGGTGCCGCTGGCCGAGGTCCGGCACAACGCAGACCACCTGAAGCAGCTGGAGGACTGGCTGCTGTCGTACCGCCCTGCGGAGTTGTTCGACGAGCGCGGCCGTCCCGTCACCGAGGTCACCGCGATGATCCCGGTGGGCGAGCGGCGGATGGGGGCGAATCCGCACGCCAACGGCGGGGTGCTGCTGCGGCCGTTGACGCTGCCGGACACCGCGTCCCACGCCGCCCCGGTCGCCACGCCGGGGGCGACGGTGGCGGAGCCGACCCGGGTGCTGGGCCGGTACCTGCGGGACGTCTTCGCGCTCAACGCCGAGCGGGCGAACTTCCGCCTGTTCGGCCCGGACGAGACGGCGTCCAACCGGCTGGACGCGGTCTACGACGTCACCGCCAAGGAATGGCAGGCCGCCGTCGAACCGGTCGACGAGCACCTGGCCCGCGACGGCCGCGTGCTCGAAGTGCTGTCGGAGCACCTGTGCCAGGGCTGGCTCGAGGGCTACCTCCTCTCGGGGCGGCACGGGCTGTTCTCGTGCTACGAGGCGTTCGTGCACATCGTCGACTCGATGGTCAACCAGCACATCAAATGGCTGCGGGTGCACCGGCAGATCCCGTGGCGGCGGCCGGTGGCGTCGCTGAACTACCTGCTGACCTCGCACGTGTGGCGGCAGGACCACAACGGGTTCTCCCACCAGGACCCGGGGTTCGTCGACCACGTGGCGAACAAGAGCTCCGAGGTCGTGCGGGTGTACTTCCCGCCGGACACCAACACCCTGCTGGAGGTCGCGGCGCACTGCCTGCGTTCCCGCGATTACGTGAACGTGGTGGTCGCGGGCAAGAACGACACCCCGAACTGGCTCGATGCCGAACAGGCCGCGCTCCACTGCGCTCGCGGCGTGAGCATCTGGGAGTGGGCGAGCACGCACACCGACCGCGAGCCCGACGTCGTCCTGGCCTGCGCGGGTGACGCGCCGACCCTGGAAGTCCTCGCCGCCGCGCAGATCCTGCGGCAGGAGCTGCCGGACCTGGCCGTCCGGGTGGTGAACGTCGTCGACCTGATGCGCCTGCAGCCGGAGGCCGAGCACCCGCACGGTCTCTCGGACCGGGAGTACGACGCGTTGTTCACCCCGGACCGCCCGGTGATCTTCGCCTACCACGGCTATCCATGGCTGATCCACCGCCTGGCCTACCGCCGTACCGGTCACCACGACCTCCACGTCCGCGGTTACACCGAGCACGGCACCACCACCACACCGTTCGACATGCTGGTGCTCAACCACCTGGACCGGTTCCAGCTGGTGATCGACGTGCTCGACCGGGTGCCGGGCCTGGCGGCGACAGCGGGCGTGCTGCGGCAGCGGATGACCGAGGCCCAGGGCCGGCACCGCCGCTACATCCGCACCCACGGCGAGGACCTGCCCGAGGTGCGGCACTGGACCTGGGAGGGCTGAGCCGTGACCGCCGCGGCCGTCCTGGCCGCGGCGCTCATCTACGGCAGTTACCGGTAGTCGCCCATGCTTTGCACCGCACGCCGGATGTCTTCGGCAGCGTTCCTCAGCGTATTCGCATTGTCTTCGAGCCCAACGAGCTTACCTGCGGCGCTGTTCAGGACCTCCGCGCTGTCGCCAAGGTGGGACAGGTTCCTCGCCGCGTGGTAGAGCAGCTCAGCGGCGTCGAGGTTGACCGGGGAGCTCGCGGTCCGGGCCGCGTGCAGCTCGACGCGGAGTTCCTTGAGAAGTGCGGCCGCTTCGGCGTCACTCTGTTCCAATCTGATCAGGGTGTGCTTGATCTCGTCTTCGCGCGCCGCGATCGCCTGATTGATGATTTCGGCGAGGCGGTCTTCGGTGAGGTGCCGGAGGTCACGCAGCTGCTGGATGCCGCCGCGCTCGCGGATTTCCTTCCATTGCCGCAGCGGCTCAGCCGGCCACTTCTTCGCGGCGCCGCTTTCGTCGATCACCTGGTGGTGCGGGTGACAGAGGAAGATCAGATTTTCGAAGGCGTCGCGCTCGGCGTCGGTCATTCTCGGGTCGTAACGCTCGCCGGTGGCCTTCAACGCGCAGATGTGGGCGATCGCGAGGGCGATCTTGTAAGTGCCTTCGACCTCACGGACGATCGGTTCGGGACATCCCGGCCAGTAGCACGTTCCCGCGCTCAGTGAAATCAAGGCCGCTCGGTCGCCTCGGGTGTAGTCGCGGTTCCCGCTCAAGGCAACTCCCTACGACAGAAGAAATATCCTCACGCTAGCCATTGAAAGCCGGAAAATACCTGACAAATCCAGGACGGATCGCTCGGTCGCGCTCACGGACCTGCCGGCAGAGACCTTCACCGCCGGCAGCTCGGCGATCTCCGCGGGGCTGTGTGTGACCACCAGCGCCACCTGGCCTTCGGTCGCCTTCAGGACGTCGGCCGCCGGCAACGCGCTGGCCAGGGCCACCCGGCGGCGCTGAGGCGGTTGTTCTCCGCCACAGTCCCGGCGACCGGTGCGGAGAGCGTCCGGCCCTTGGGTCCTTGGTCACTTCCGGGACGGTCTCGGGTCCCTGCCGCCGGGGGCCTTGCGGTCGTACGCTGAGCCTGTCCAACCTGTCTTTGGGAGGTTCCCGTGCTCCGTGTGTTCCTCGTCGACGACCACGAGGTCGTCCGCCGTGGCGTCGCCGACCTGCTGGACGAGGACGAGAACCTCACCGTGGTCGGCCAGGCCGCCAGTGTGTCGCAGGCGCTGGCCCGGATCCCGGCGCTGAACCCCGACGTGGCGGTGCTGGACGTCCGCCTGCCCGACGGCAACGGCATCGAACTGGCCCGGGAGCTGCGGTCGAAGCTGCCGGAGCTCAAGTGCCTGATGCTGACCTCGTTCACCGACGAGCAGGCGATGCTGGACGCGGTCATGGCCGGCGCGAGCGGGTTCGTGATCAAGGACATCAAGGGCATGGACCTGGTCTCGGCGGTCCGGGACGTGGGCGCGGGCAAGTCCCTGCTCGACGCGCACGCGACGGCGGCGTTGATGGCGAAGCTGCGCGACAGCCAGGCGAAGAAAGGCCCCCTCTCCGACCTGTCGGACCAGGAGCGGAAGCTCCTCGAACTGATCGGGGAGGGGCTGACCAACCGGCAGATCTCCGAGCGGATGTTCCTGGCCGAGAAGACGGTGAAGAACTACGTCTCCCGGCTGCTGACGAAGCTGGGCCTGGAGCGGCGGACGCAGGCGGCCGTGCTGGCCACCGAGCTGCGCAACCCAGGCGGCTGAGCCCGGCCGCGCATTCGCGCGCTCACCTCAACGGCGACTGCTCCAGCAGGACGTCCGCCAGAGACCGCCGCGGCGTCCACGGCACCGGCGCGCCGCGCCCCAGGCGCAGCACGATCTGCGGCCACAGGCCCCCGCCGAGCAGCTGTCGCAGTTCCGCCCGGACCGCCGGGACCTCGACCGGCTGCGAGATGAACGACGCGTCGAGGCCGGCGGCCGTGGCGGTCAGCAGGACCCGCTGCATCGCCTGACCGGCTCGGAGCCGGTCGACGGCCGTGTCGTCGAAGGAGCCGATGACCACGACCAGCGGCTCGGAGTCGTCCGGCAGGCCGCGCAGCCGGGTGCCGAAGTCGCGGAGCACCCAGCCGCCGTTGTTCGAGGGCATCGACCCGGCCGCGTATTCGGGGACGCCGTCGCGGCTCTCCAGGCCCCGCCCGGTCCACTGCCGCCACTCGGTCAGGAACGCCGGGTCCGCGAGCTGGGCGTGATGCCCCTTGTGGACCAGCTCGCGCAGGCCCTCCAGCTGAGTCCCGCTCAGCCGCGGCAGCCACGCCTGTTCGACTTCGGCGGCGTGGCGCAGCCTGGCGACCACGGACGCCGGGATCGTGCTCGCTTCGAACGGTGTCCGGTTCGTGTGCCGGCGGGGGATCGCGTCCGCCAGTTCGATCAAACGGGGGTCGGGACGGCGGGCCGCGAACGGCCGGACCACGGCCAGCAGCGTCGGGTCGTCGCGGCGGGGGAACAGCGTCGTGGCCGGGTGGGCGCCCAGCGCCTGGATGGCCGTGCGCAGGTTGAACAGCGCGGCCCCGCAGGAGAGCAGCAGTTCGCGCCGGTCGGCGTCGGCCACCGGCAGGGCGCGTTCCGGGTCGGCGTGCAGCTCCAGGCCCGCGGGGGTGCAGCGGAAGCGCCAGGGCTGCGTATTGTGCGTCGACGGCGCCAGTACCGCAGCGCCGATGACGGACTTCACCTGATCGGAGTCCAGCAAGCCGATCGAAGTGATGGGTAGTGTCATGGTTTCCCCTCGTGCCGCGGGGCGGCACACTGGTGATCCGAACGCTTGGTTCGACGGTCTCTCGCCGCGCAGTGCCGCGGAAAGGGGACAAAGTCACCGATGATGCGGAGGCCTAGTGAGCGAATCCGGGCAGGAGCCGCGGCGGATGGCGGGCACGTTGTCCGGGTTGCGGCTGCGGGAGGTGCTGCGTGACCTGCAGGATCGGATCGAGCTGCTGATCGGCACCCGGGACAAGATGGACGGCCTGCTCGACGCCGTCCTGGCCGTCGCGTCCGGGCTGGAGCTGGACACCACGCTCCGGCGGATCGTGCAGGCGGCGATCGAGCTGGGCGAGGCGAAGTACGGCGCCCTCGGGGTGCTGGCCGAGGACGGCTCCATGGCCGAATTCATCTACCTCGGCATCGACGACGAGACCCGCCGGCTCATCGGTGACCTGCCGACCGGCCACGGCGTGCTGGGTGTGGTCATCGACGAGGCCAAGCCGCTGAGGCTGGAGGAGATCTCGGCGCATCCGGCGTCGGTGGGGTTTCCGGCGCACCACCCGCCGATGCATTCGTTTCTCGGGGTGCCGGTGCGGGTGCGTGACGAGGTGTTCGGGCGGCTGTATCTGACCGAGAAGAAGAACGGCGAGCAGTTCACCGATGACGACGAGGTTGTCGTGCAGGCGCTGGCCGCCGCGGCCGGTATCGCGATCGAGAACGCCCATCTCTACGAGCAGGCGCGCGTGCGGCAGCAGTGGCTGGCCGCCACGAGCGAGGTGACCACGGAGCTGCTGGGCGGCACGGACCCGGCCGAGGCGCTGAGCCTCATCGCCGGCCGGACCCTCGAACTCACCGGCTCCGACGTCACGATGCTGGCGCTGCCGAACTCCGGGCGATGGGACGTCGACGAGGACTGGGACGAGGACGTCGACGACCTGACGGTCACCGTGTGCGCCGGGACGCGCGCTTCGGAGCTGTCGGGGACGCGCGTCGACATCGAGGAGAGCGTCTCCGGTTCGGTGTACCGGGACCGGACGCCGCGCAGCGTGCCCGAACTGGCGCTGCGCGAGCACCGGTTCGGGCCCGCGATGGTGGTGCCGCTGCGGGCGGGGGACCGGACGACCGGCGTCCTGATCGCCGCTCGGGAGGTCGGTTCCGCCGGATTCGAAGCGGCGCAGCTGTCGGTGGTGGCGTCCTTCGCCGACCAGGCGGCGCTGGCGTTGCAGTTGGCGGCGCAGCAGCGGGCGGCGCGGGAGCTGGACGTGCTGGGCGATCGCGACCGGATCGCGCGTGATCTGCATGATCACGTGATCCAGCGGTTGTTCGCGGTGGGGTTGTCGATGCAGAGCACGCAGCGGCGGACGAAGTCGCCGGAGTTGCAGAAGCGGCTCGGGGACAGCATCGAGCAGTTGCACGAGATCGTCCAGGAGATCCGCACGGCGATTTTCGACCTGCACGGCGGCGCGGCGGGGGAGACGGGGATCAGGCTGCGGCACCGGCTGCACGACGCGATCGCCGAGCTGACCGACGACGCACCGTTGCAGCCGACGGTGAGCATGTCCGGCTCGATCGACACGGTGCCCACCCAGCTGGCCGAACACGTCGAAGCCGTGGTGCGGGAGGCGGTCAGCAACGCTGTGCGGCACGCGCAGGCGTCGACGCTGGCGGTGTCGATCGCGGTGAAGGACGACCTGATCCGCGTCGTGGTGGCCGACGACGGCAAGGGGCTCGCGGAGGGGATCTCGCCGAGCGGGCTGGGCAACCTGCGCGACCGGGCGGAGACGTCGGGCGGGACGTTCACGCTCGACAGCGGGCCCGAAGGTGGGGTCACGATCGAGTGGTCGGCGCCGGTCGCCTGAGCAGTCAGGAGCTCCAGACACGGTCGGCTTCCACCTCGAGCTCGATCATCGCGGCCTCCAGCAGCTCTTCGGTGAGGTCGGACATCGCCCGGCCCAGCGCGAGGTAGCCGGACACCCGGGCAGGCCCGCTGCGGTGGGCCAGGCCCACCCCGGAGAACTCGTAGCCCTCCGGAGCGCGCAGGACGATTTGGGCCCGCGTCCGGCGCGGCTCGTGATCCATCGTGACGTCGAACTGCCAGTTCCGGGTTTGCTGCGTCATGGCCGCTCCTCTCCGTCCCCGGCACCCGACGGTGCCAGCTGGGCCGAACGGCCCAACAGGATCCTCACGCCCGGCTTCGGTGACGAAGGTCCTCCCGGTTCGGGCAATCCGGCCGCGTCGCCGGACCACCGATCCGAGGTCTCCTTGTCTTGCGACACCGGATGTCGCACGGAAGGAGGAACGGATGACTGCCCTGGTGCCGGGCTCACGCCTGGCGTTGCCGAGCATCGCGGCGTGGCTGGAGAACCCCTGGCCGTTCGCCGAGCACAACCCGGTCCGGATCGAGGAGTCCACTGAGGACGGCAAGTACCTCGTGCGGGCCGAACTGCCCGGCTTCGACCCGGAGAAGCACATCTCCGTGACCACGCACAACGGGCTGCTGACCATCTCCGCCGAGCGTGAGGCGAAGGAAACCGCCGAAGGCGGCCGCAGTGAGTTCTACTATGGCACCTTCAGCCGCACGGTCAGCCTGCCGGCCGGGGCCGACCCGGCGAAGGTCAAGGCGACGTACACCGACGGCATCCTCGAGATCTCGATGCCGGTTTCGGAGCACCCGCGCGACAAGCACGTGAAGATCCAGGTCACCAAGGACTAGGTGACCCTCCGCGGTGGGCGCGGCCCTCGGTCGGCCGCGCCCACCCTCATGCCCCTGAGGAGATGCGATGACCCGGGCCCTGCTCGCACGCGGCGACGTGGTGCTCGTGCGCCCGTTGCACCCGGGCGACACCGCCGAGGTGCTCGCCCTGCACACCCGGCTCACCCAGCAGGACACCTACTTCCGGTTCTTCGGCACTCCGTCCGGGTTGGCCAAGCTGGCGGCGGAGATCGCCGCCGAGCCCGGCCCCGGCCACTACGCCGTGGGCTGCTACCAGCGCGGTGCGCTCATCGGCGTCGCCAACTACGAGGTGCTCGCCGACTCGGCCGATGCCGAGGTCGCTCTGGTGGTCGACGCGACGGTACGCACCCAGGGCGTGGCGACCCTGCTGATGGAGCATCTCGTCTCGCACGCCCGGAAAACCGGCCTGAAGCGGTTCCTCGCCGAAGTGCTCGCCGAAAACGCCAACGTCATCCACGTCTTCCGAGACCTCGGTCTGCGCTTCGAGGCCAGCATCGGCGGCCCGGAACGTGATGTCGTGATGGTCCTCGAAGAAGAGCCCGCCTACGTCGAGGCGGTGCTGGAGCGCGACTCGGTCGCCGACGCCGCCAGCCTCGCGCACCTGTTCCGGCCGTCCTCGGTCGCCGTGATCGGGGCGGGGCGGCGCCCGGGCTCGGTGGGGAACGCCGTGCTGGGAAACCTGGTCGCCTCCGGCTTTCCCGGCCCGGTCGAGGTGGTGAACCCGCACGCGGACGAGATCCTCGGCGTGCCGAGCGTCCCGTCCGTCGCGGCGCTGACCCGCACCCCCGAACTCGCCGTGATCTGCCTCCCCGCGCCGGCCGCCGCGCAGGCCGTCGAAGAGTGCGGCAAACGCGGGGTCCGAGCCGTCGTCATCATCTCTTCCGGACTGACCGGTACCGGCGCCGGCGAGCGCGTCCACGCGGCCGTGCGCGAGTACGGCCTGCGGCTGGTCGGGCCGAACTGCCTCGGCGTCGTCTCCACCGATCCGGCCAGCCCTTACGACCTGACGTTCCTCGCCACGCCGGTCAAGCCGGGCAACATCGGCGTCGTCACGCAGTCCGGTGGCGTCGGCATCGCGCTCGCCGAATCGCTCGGCGACCTCGGCCTCGGTGTGTCCACTTTGGTCTCCACCGGGGACAAGTACGACGTCAGCGGCAACGACCTGCTGATGTGGTGGGCCGCCGACCGCCGCACCGAGCTGGCCGTGCTCTACCTCGAGTCGTTCGGCAACCCGCGCAAGTTCAGCCGGCTGGCCCGCCGGCTCGCCCGCACCCGCCCGGTGCTCGCCGTCCGCTCCGGCAGCGGCGACACCGCCCAGCGCGCGGCCGCCTCGCACACCGCCGCGGCCGCCACTCCGGCCGTTACCCGGGACGCGCTGTTCGAGCAGGCCGGCGTCATCGCCGTCGACACCGTCGCCGAGCTGGTGGACGTCATCGCCGGGCTGTCCTGGCAGCTGCTGCCCGGCGGCCCGCGGGTGGCCGTGGTGAGCAACGCGGGTGGCGCCGGAGTCCTCGCCGCCGACGCCTGCGAGCGCGAAGGCCTGGTCATGGCCGAGCTGTCCCAAGACACCCGGGACCGCCTCGCGAAGGTGCTGCCGGCCGAGGCGGCCGTGCGGAACCCGGTCGACACGACGGCGGCCGTGCGTGCGGAGGTGTTCGCCGACGCGCTGCGCGCGGTCCTCGACGACGACGGCGTCGACGCGGTCATCGCCGCGACCGTGCCCACCGCCGTCGGCGACCCCGGCGCGTCGCTCGCCGCGGTGCTCCCGCCCGAGTACAAGACCGTCTTCGCCGTCCGGCCCGGTCAACGCGCCCGGGTGGCGCCGCTGGTGCCCGGCCGCGGCGTCACCGCCTGCTACGACGACCCCGCCGCGGCCGCCGCGGTGCTGGCCCGGCTCGTCCGCTACGAGCAGTGGCTGAACCGGCCGGAAGCCGACGAGCGCCTCGAGTCCCTGGCAGATCCGGACGCGCTGCGCACCTTCGCCCGCGAGCGCGAAGGCTGGCTGCCGCCCGCCGACGCCGTCGAACTGCTCCGGCTCGCCGACATCCCCATGGTGGAGACCCACTACGTCGAAGCCGGCGACTCGATGGACGCCGCGGCCGCCGACCTCGGCTCGCCGGTCGTGCTCAAGGCCGACGCCGACGGCCTGCTGCACAAGACCGCCGGCGGCGGCGTCCTGCTCAACGTGCGTGGCGCGGACCGGATCATGGAAGCGTTCCGGATCTTGCGGTCGCGTTTCGGGTCCGCCCTGCGTGGCGTGACGGTCCAGCCGATGGCCGAACCCGGCCGGGAGCTGCTGGTCGGCGTGCGTTCGGACCCGGTGTTCGGTCCGCTGGTCGTGTTCGGCCTCGGCGGCGTCGACACCGACCTGATCGCCGACCACGCCGCCCGGCTCGCGCCGCTCACCGGCGCCGACGCGGACCTGCTCTTGGACGGGTTGCGGTCGTCGAAGGCGCTCTGGGCGTCCGGACTGGATCGGGCTGCGGTGCGCGAGTTGCTGCTGAAGGTCAGCCGGCTGGCCGAGCTGGTGCCGGAACTGGCCGAACTGGACCTCAACCCGGTGCGCGTGCGCTCGGACGGGTGCGTGGCGCTGGACGTCCGCGCCCGTCTGGAGCATGTCGCGGCCGAAGACCCGTTCCTGCGCCGGCTGCGAGACTGAAGGAGCGACCCGTGCGTGTGCTGACCCTGAACCCGGGCTCGTCCAGCGTGAAAGTGTCGCTGGTCGCCGACGGCACCGCCGTCGGCTGGGCGGCGTGGGACTTGACCGACCCCGCGGTCGTGGGCCATGCGGTCCGGCGCTGGTCCGATGTGGACGCCGTGGCCGTCCGGTTCGTCCACGGCGGCACGCAGAAGGCGCCCGCGCGGGTCGACGACGTCCTGCTCGCGAACCTCGAACGGCTCACCTCGCTGGCGCCGAACCACCAGCCGCTGTCGCTGTCGGTGACCCGCGAGGTCCGCCGCCTGCTGCCGGACGTCCCGGTGGTGGCCTGTTTCGACACCGCGTTCCACGCCCGGATGCCCGAAGCCGCCGCCCGGTACCCGCTGCCGCGGGCGTGGACCGCGCAGAACCGCCTGCGCCGCTACGGTTTCCACGGTCTGTCGTGCCAGTACGCGCTGCGCCGCACCGGCGAGCTGCTGGGCCGGACACCGGACGAGCTGCAGCTCGTGTGCGCGCACGTCGGCGCCGGGGTGTCGGTGACCGCGATCCGCGACGGCCACGGCGTCGACACCAGCATGGGCTTCACCCCGCTCGAGGGCGCCATGATGGCCACGCGGTCCGGCTCGATCGACCCGGGCCTGCTGCTGCACGTGATGCAGACGGCGCCGATGAGCCCGGCCGAGATGGCCGACGCCCTGTTCCATCGCTCCGGCCTGGCCGGGATGAGCGGTACCAACGGCGACCTGCGCCGCGTCCTGGCCGCCGCGGCCCGCGGCGAGCAGAACGCCGAAGTCGCCCTGGACGTCTACCGGCACCGGTTGTGCCGGGAGATCGGCGCGGCCGCGATGAGCCTGTCGCGGCTGGACGCGGTGGTGTTCACCGGTGGCGTCGCCGAGCACCAGCCCGGGCTGATCACCTCGGTCATCGACGGGCTGGGGGTGCTCGGCCTGCGTGCCGGGCAGGTCCCGCACACCGAAACCGATCGGGTCGTCACCGCACCGGACTCGCCGGTGCCCGCCCTGATCGTCCTGCCCCGGGAAGACCTGGAGCTGGCCCGTGGCGCCGAAGAGGTGCTCGCCCGAGTGTCCGTGAGGTGACGCCGTGCACGTCCTGCTGACCGAATCGTCCTTCGGCGACTCCGGCTTCCTGCTGCAGCCCCTGCGTGACGCGGGCTGCCTGGTCAGCCGGTGCCACAGCCGCGCCGGGCTCTGCCGCGCGCTGGCGGTCGGGGGCCGCTGCCCGCTCGACGAGCCGTTCGCCCAGCCCGACCTCGTCGTCGACGTCCGCGGCCAGGAACCGGAGCTGACCGCCCGCGAGTACGGCGTCGTCTGCGCGGTCCGCGACCACGTGCCGGTCGCGCTGGTCTCCCCGGATCCGGACGTCCGGGCGGAGATCCCGGCGGGGCTGGAGAACCGCGTCACCGTGATCGACGCCGACGGCCTGCTGGCCACCTGCCGGGCCGCCACCAGGCACCTCCCGGCGCAACCGGGCAGATGACCGGATTCCGCTGGGACACCTCGTCCCGGGCCGTGCTCGGCGACGCCCTGGTGCGGCTCGGCCCGAACCGGTGCGTCGCCGAGGTGCGGCCGGACGAAGTCGTCCTGGCCGAACCGCCCTCCCGGCGCGACCGGGCGCGCAACGCGGCCTTGATCGAGTGCGGTGCGGCGCTGTCGACCGTCTGGACGGTGCTGCGGATCCTGGGCCGTGACCCGGTCGTGGTGTTCCCCTACGACGCCGACCGGCCGGACGTGGCGGCGGTCGTCCGGGCCGGAGCAGCGCGGCCGCCGTCGAGCGGTGAATGGGCGCGGTACGTGGCGCTGCGCAAGCCGGCGGAACCGGAGCTGCGACCGGTCAGCCTCGCGGTCCTGGGCGCGCTGGCGGGCGAGGACTTCTGGCCGGAGACCGACGTGCGGATCGTGCGGCCTGCCTGGGTGCCGGCCCTCGAACAGCTCGGCGCCGACGTCACCGGCCAGTCCGCCCTGCTCGTCACCACCCCGGGTGACAGCCGGCGGCACCACGTCCTCGCCGGCGCCGCGCTCCACGGCACCCGGCTGGCCGCGGCCGTTCGCGGGTTCTCCTCCCGGAACGTCCCACTGAGCCGCCTGACCGCCGTCGAGCGGGCCCGGCAGACCGAGATCATGCCCGGCATCCCGCAAGCGCTGCTGCTGGTCGGCCTCGCCACCCCGAAGCGAAGGAAGGCACGATGACCACGCACCTGAAGAGCCCCGAGGCGCCGCCGGTCGACGCCCGGGAGCCGGTCGCCCGGCTCCTGCGGGACCTGCGGACCACACCGACCGGGCTGACGGCCCGCGAGGCCGCACGCCGGCTGCAGGTGAGTGGTCCGAACTCGCTGCCCTCGCACGGTGGCCGGAAGTGGCCGCTGGAACTGGTGCGGCAGCTGGTCCACCCCCTCGCGCTGCTGCTGTGGGTCGCGGGCGGGCTGGCGTGGGTCGCCGGGACGACGAACCTGGCGATCGCGATCGCCGGCGTCATCCTGCTCAACGGCCTGCTGGCGTTCGTGCAGGAACAGCAGGCGGAGAAGGCGGTCGAGGCGCTGGGGAAGTACCTGCCCGACCGGGCGCCGGTGCTGCGCGACGGCCAGGTGTGGCACGTCCCGGCGACCGAACTCGTCCCCGGCGATGTCCTCGTCCTCGAGGAAGGCAACCGGATCCCGGCCGATGCCCGGCTGATCGACGGCACGGTGGACGTCGACGCGTCGATGCTGACGGGGGAGTCGGTGCCGGTGACCCGGATGGCCGACGCGCACGACGACGCTGCCCGCCCGCTCGATTCGCCGGTGCTCGTCTTCAGCGGCACGGTCTGCGTCGCCGGGGCCGCGCACGCGGTCGTCCACGCCACCGGGCGGCACACGGAGATCGGCCGGATCGCGTCGCTCTCGTCGCGCGTCGGACGTGAGGAAAGCCCGCTCGAACGCCAGGTCCGGCGGGTCGCGTGGCTGATCGCGCTGGTCGCCGTCGTGGTCGGGATCGGCTTCCTGCCGCTGGGCTGGCTGGCCGGGCTGTCCTGGGCGGCGGCGTTCGTGTTCGCGATCGGGCTGCTGGTGGCCAACGTCCCCGAGGGCCTGCTGCCGACGATCACCCTGGCCCTGGCCGCGGGTGTCCGGTCGATGGCCAAGGCCGGGGCGCTGGTGAAGCGGCTGTCCGCGGTCGAGACGCTGGGGTCGACGACGGTGATCTGCACCGACAAGACCGGGACGTTGACGCGGAACGAGATGAGCGTCGAGGAGGTGCACCCGTACGCGGAGTCGTTCGCCGAGGCACTGGCCCGGTGCAGCACCGCCGACGTCACCACCGGGAGCGGCGATCCCACCGAACTCGCGCTGCTGCGGTACGCGGGCTCGACCGGGGCCGACCTGTCCGCGCGGAAGGTGTTGTACCCGTTCGACCCGCGGCTCAAGCGGATGTCCACTGTGGATCTCGTCGGGGATTCCCTGTGGGTCTCGACCAAGGGGGCGCCGGAGCAGGTGCTACCCCGCTGCGCGATGCCGCCCGAGGAGCGGACCCGGCTCCTGGCGCTGGTCGACGAGATGGCGGGCCGGGCCCTGCGCGTGCTCGCCGTCGCCGGCCGCCGGGTGGCCGTGCTGCCGGACAGCCGGGAGGAAGCCGAGACCGACCTGAGCCTGCTCGGCCTGGTGGGCCTGGTCGACCCGCCGCGGCCCGAGGTCGCCGCCGCCGTCGCGGACTGCCATTCGGCGGGCATCCGGGTCCACGTGGTGACCGGCGACAACGGCCGCACGGCGGCGGAGATCGCCCGCCGCGTCGGGATCGGCGCGGACCGCGTGATCAGCGGCGAGGAACTGGCCGACCTGCCGGAGCCGGCCCTGGACGAAGCGCTGACGGCCAACGGCGAGATCGTGTTCTCCCGCGCGGCACCGGAGGACAAGCTCCGCATCGCGGACGCGCTGCGCGACTGCGGCGAGGTCGTGGCGATGACCGGCGACGGCGTCAACGACGCTCCGGCGTTGCGCCGCGCGGACATCGGCGTGGCGATGGGCATCGGCGGCACGGACGTGGCCAAGGAAGCGGCGACGGTGGTCCTGACGGACGACAACTTCGCAACCATCGTCGCCGGGGTCCGGGAAGGGCGCCGGGTGTTCGACAACGTCCGGAAGTTCGTGCTGTACATCTTCGCGCACGCCGTCCCGGAAGTGCTGCCGTTCCTGCTGTTCGCGGTGTCGGGCGGGATGATCCCGTTGCCGTTGACGGTGCTGCAGATCCTGGCGATCGACCTCGGCACGGAGACATTGCCCGCGCTGGCTCTCGGCCGCGAACCCGCGGAGCCGGGCTTGATGTCCCGCCGTCCGCGACGGCGCTCCGAAGGCGTGGTCACCGGGCGGATGCTCTTGCGCGCATGGGGAATCATGGGACTGTTGTCGGGAGCGTTGGTGCTGGGAGCGTTCTTCGCGGTGCTGTACGCGGCGGGCTGGCACCCCGGTGCGGATGTCTCCTCGGGAGCGTTGCACACAGCGTACTTGCAGGCGACGACGGCGACCTTCGCGGCGATCGTGTGCTGCCAGGTGGGCACGGCGTTCGCGGCCCGGACCGAGCGCGTGTCGCTGCGTTCGGTGGGCTTGACGACGAACCGCCTGCTGCTGGGCGGGATCGTGTTCGAGCTGGTGTTCGCGGCGGCGCTGATCTACCTGCCGCCGCTGCAGGCGCTGTTCGGAACGGCGGCGCTTCCGGCTTGGGTGGTAGCGATGCTGCTCCCGATGCCGGTCATCGTGTGGGGTGCGGACGAGCTGTTCCGCTGGGTCACCCGCCGCGGCGACGCTCGGGAGTGACGCTCACGCCGCGGGCGCCGTCCACTGCTGGTTCGCTTGGCCGTTGCAGGCCCAGAGGAGGACCTTGGTGCCGTTCGCGGTTCCCTGGCCACTGGCGTCCAGGCAGAGGTTCGACTGGACGCCGGTGATCGTCCCGTTCGCGTTCACCGTCCACTGCTGGTTGGCCTGGCCGTTGCAGTCCCAGATGACCACGGGCGTCCCGTTGGCCGTGCCCTGGCCGGATGCGTCGAGGCACTTGGTGCCGTAGACGGTGAGCTGGCGGCTCGCCGTCCGGGTCCAGGTCTGGCCGGAGCCGCCCTGGCAGTCCAGCAGTTGCACCTGGGTGCCGTTGGCGGTGGTCGCGCCGGGCACGTCGAGGCAGCGCCCGGACTGCTTGCCGGTGATCGGCCCGCCGGTCGGAGGCGTGCCGTCGGTGCCGGTGACGGTCAGCAGGATCGCCTCCCCGGCCGGGACCGAAGTGGCGTAGCCGGAGGTGAAGGTCCCGCGGTCGGCGCCGGCCCAGACGTCGCGGACGACCGCCGAACCCGACAGGCCGAGGGCGGACCACCGGGCGGTGATGGTGGCGGCCGACCCGGTGCGGTTGAGCAGGACGACGGCCCGGCGGCCGGTGCCGGACAGCACCTTCTGGTAGACCTGGAGACCCGAGGCGTCCTCGGTGACCTTGGTGCCCTGCCGCCCCAGCGAGTCCTGGTCGATGGCGATCATCTCGCGGTTGGTCAGCGCGGCGCGGGTGGCGGCGCTCATGTCGCTGGGCTTGTTGCCCGCGATCAAGGGCGCGCCGGAGATCGCCCAGAGGCTCAGGTGGGTGCGGTTCTGCGCGTCGGAGAAGCCGGGCAGCCCGGCGATGAGCATGTCGGGATCGTTGTAACGGCCGGGACTCTGCGCGCTCGGGTGCTGCGCGGCGTCGAAGTTGGCCAGCATCCGCGACATCGACGGCCGCTCGCCCCAGTAGATGATGTCACCGCTGGTCCGCCACAGGTTGGCGATGCCGGGCGCCCAGTTCCAGGGCTGGTTGCCGCCCCACTCGCAGACGGAGAACGTCATCGGCCGGCCGGTTTGGGCGGTGGCGCGCGAGATCGAGTCGCTGATCTGGGTGTAGGCCGTGCGCGCGTTCAGCCCTTCGGCGTTGCCGCCGCACCAGTCGACCTTCACGTAGTCGAAGCCCCAGCGCGAGAACTGCAGGAAGTCCTGGTCGTAGTGGCCTTCGGCGCCGGTGCCGGGGTAGGCGGGGTGCCCGGTGGGGTAGTAGTAGCCGCAGCCGTTGCGTCCGGCGTCGGTGTAGATGCCCGCCTTCAGGCCCTTGCTGTGGATGTAGGCGGTGATGGCGGACATCCCGCCCGGCCACTTCGCGGTGTCGACGGTGATGTTGCCGTTCGCGTCGCGGCTGCCGGTCCACCAGCCGTCGTCGATGTTGACGTACTCGTAGCCCGCGTCCTTCATACCGGAGGTGACGAGCGCGTCCGCCTGCTGCTCGATGACGGTGTGGTCGATCGCCCCGGCGAAGGAGTTCCAGGAATTCCAGCCCATCGGCGGCTTGGTGATCGGAGCCGGCGCGGCAGCGGCGCTCGACGGCGCCGCGACGGAGAAGAGGGCGGCGATCAGCGCGCACACCGTCCACAGAGGACTCAGCGGGCGCTTGGCTCGGCGTGCTTGCGCGTGCGGCAACGGAACCCCCATCGGCGGTGACGGTGGAAGTGTGAACGCTAACACAACTGCCGCGGCGGAGGTTCTTCCCGGTGAAACTTTCAGTTTTCTACGCCGGAGCCAGGTGATTCGCCGCCTCCGGGGTGATGACCACGACCGGGCACCGCGAGTACCGCACGCACTCCCGCCCGACGCTGCCCAGCACCAGATCCGCCACCGCGCCGCCGCGGTGCGTGCCGAGCACCAGCAGGTCCGCGTCCGCCGATGCCGTCACCAGCTCCGTCGCCGGGTCGCCGTGGATCGTCCGGGTCTCCACTGCGGCCGCCGTTTCGATGCCCAGTTCGCGGACGTGCGCGTCGAGCGAGTAGCCCGCCTCGGGGACCCGGCCGTGCGGCTGGAAGGCGAACGACGTCCCCGGCAGCAGCTCGTCGCGCGGCCGGACGAGGATCGCGCGGACCGTGTCGCCCGCGTGGGCGCCGATCTCGAGGGCCCACCGCAGTGCCGCGTCGCCGCGGGGTGAACCGTCCATGCCGACGATGATGACGCGGCCAGTGCTCATGACTTCCTTCTTTCCTCGGGCGTTGCCGCGATCGTGCGTCCGGCGGACCACGGCCGGATAGGGACGAATTCCGCCGGGGCGAGTGACTTTGTGCTCCGGTGCCGGCTCGGCGCACCCCGCGACCATGACTGTGGCGGAGCACCCCGCTCCGCGACGAGGAGTGACGGCGATGACCGCGGCCCTGACCACCGAGCAGATCGGCGTGCTGGCTCGCGCCGTGAGCCGCGCCCCTTCGGTGCACAACAGCCAGCCGTGGCAGCTGCTGATCCGCGGCACCGAGGTCGACCTGATCGAGCGCCGGGAGGTCGAACTCCGCCGCCACGACCCGCTCGGCCGGGACCGCGTGCTCTCCTGCGGCGCCGCACTGACCAACCTCGAACTCGCTGTCCGCGCGCTCGGCCGGGACTGCCACGTCGACCTGAGAGCCGACGGCGACGTCGTGGCCACGGTAACGATCGGCCGCCCACGCGCCACCTCTGCCCGGGACTACGCGCTGTACCAGGCAATCGGCCGCCGCCGCAGTCACCGGCACCGGTTCTTCCACAACCGCGTGCCGACGGACGTGTGCCGCGCGCTGGCCGCCGCCGGCGAGACGACGGGTGTCCACGTCAACGTCCCCGGACCGCTGGACAAGCTGGCCGAGCTCCTCGGCTTCGCCACGCGCGTCCTCCGCGACGATCGCGGCTACCAACGCGAGCTGGCGGTGTGGACCACCCACACCCACGGGTGGGACGCCCACGGCGACGGAGTCGCCGAGGAGGCGCTCAGCCCGGAAGCCCTGCCGGTCGCCGGGCTCGTCCGTACCGGTACCCCGGTTCCGGACGACGCCGTGCTCGCCGATCGGCTCGCCGCGGAGAACCTGCTGATCATCTGCACCGACGGCGACGCCCGGGCCGACCACCTCGCCGCCGGTGCGGCGCTGCAACGCGTCTGGCTCACCGCGGCGGCCAAGGCCCTGGTGGGCTCGGTCATCACCCAGCCGCTGCACCTCACCGGCGTCCGGGCGCGGCTCGTCTCCGAGCTGGCCTTGCCCGGCGTCCCTCAGGCGATCTTCCGCTTCGGCTACCCGGCTGTCCCCGCTGCACCCTCACCACGGCTCCCACTCGGCGAGCTGTTCCGGCCTCCAGGAGGAACCCGATGACCTACGTACGCGACCTGGCCGAAATCCGGCTCACCGACGACGAGACCGTCGGGGGCAAGGGCGCGAACCTCGGCGAGCTGATCTCCGCCGGGTTCCCCGTGCCGGGCGGCTTCGTCATCTCCCGCGACGGCTACTGGGCCGCGCTGGAGAAGGCCGGCGTCCGGGCTGAAGTCGCCGATCTGCACGCCAAGGCCCTGGCCAATGTGGACGACGCCGAGTTGCTGGCGGAGCACTGTGACCGCATCCGCGACCTGGTCCGGTTGGCCGGCCTCACTGGCGACCTGCGGGAGGAGATCGCGCAGGCCTACCGCGGACTCGGCTCGGCGACGCCGGTCGCGATCCGGTCCTCGGCCACCGGCGAGGACGGCGCCGAAGCCTCGTTCGCCGGGATGAACGCGACCTACACCAACATCTGGGGCGACCACGCCGTCGCCGAGCACGTGGTGGACTGCTGGACATCGTTGTTCAGCCCGCGGGTCGTCAGCTACCGCGCCAGCCGCGGGTTCACCGGCGAACCGGCGATCGCGGTCGTCGTGCAGCGCATGATCCGCTCCGAGCGCTCCGGCGTCATCTTCACCGCCGACCCGCGCACCGGCGACCGTGACCGCGTCGTCGTCGAAGCGGTGTTCGGCCAGGGCGAGGCGATCGTCAGCGGCGCCGTCGAGCCCGACACCTACGTCGTCGGCAAGCAGGACCTGCTGATCCTGTCGGTGCGGATCGGCAGGCAGACCCACAAGATCGTCGCGGACGAGGGCGGCGGCGACGTCACCATCCAGCTGCCGGAGCCCGCGGGTGGGCGGCGCGTGCTGAGCGAGACCGTCGTGCTCGAGCTGGCCCGGATGGCCTCCCGCGTGGAGGAGCACTACGGCGTGCCGCAGGACATCGAGTTCGCCATCGCCGACAGCGAGATCTTCCTGGTGCAGTCCCGGCCGATCACCACGCTGCCGCCGCTCACCCCGGCGAGCACGGTCGCGCTCGTCACGGGACTCGGCGCGTCGCCGGGCGAGGGCAGCGGCGCGGTCCGCGTGCTGCACGACCCCGTCGAAGCCAAGCACCTGCGCGACGGCGAGATCCTGGTCGCCCCGATGACCAACCCGGACTGGGTGCCCGCCATCCGCCGCGCCGCCGCGGTGGTCACCGACGGCGGTGGCATGACCTGCCACGCCGCCGTGGTCGCTCGTGAACTCGGCGTGCCGGCCGTGGTCGGTACCGGCGACGCCACCCGCGTCCTGGTCGACCGCAGCCTGGTCACCGTCGACGGCACCCAGGGCGAGGTCCGGCCGGGCGCGGCCAAGAAGGCACCCGCGCACACCGCGCCCGTCGCCGCCCCGGTCGCGCCCGAAGCGATCGGCACCAAGCTCTACGTCAACCTCGCGATGCCGGAACACGCCGAAGAGGTCGCCGCGCAGGCGGTCGACGGCGTCGGCCTGCTGCGCGCGGAGTTCCTGCTCACCGAGGCGCTCGGCGGCCGGCATCCGCGCGACCTGCTCGCCAAGGGCGATGAGCGGTCCTTTGTGGACAATATGGCGGAGTCGCTTTTGAAGATCACCAAGCCGTTCGGCACCCGCCCGGTCGTCTACCGCGCCACCGACCTGCGCACCAACGAGTTCCGCGGGCTGGCCGGCGGCGAGGAGTTCGAGCCGGTGGAGAGCAACCCGATGATCGGCTACCGCGGCTGCTACCGGTACGTGCGCGAGCGCGACCTGTTCGCCCTTGAACTGGAAACCCTGGCGCGGGTCCGCGAGCACACGCCGAACCTGCACCTGATGATCCCGTTCGTGCGCACGAAGTGGGAGCTGGAGGAGTGCTTGGAGCTGGTCGACGCGAGCCCGCTCGGCCGGCAGCGCGGCCTGCACCGCTGGGTGATGGCCGAGGTGCCCTCGGTCGTGCACTGGCTGGGCGAGTACGCCGGGATGGGTATCGACGGCGTCTCCATCGGCAGCAACGACCTCACGCAGCTGATGCTGGGTGTCGACCGCGACTCGGGCCAGTGCGCGGAGCTGTTCGACGAAGCCGACCCGGCGGTGCTCGACGCGATCGAGCGGATCATCCGCGTCGCCCGGCACCGCGGCATCACCTCGTCGCTGTGCGGCCAGGCGCCGTCCACCAAGCCCGGCTTCGCCGAGCACCTGGTGCGCTTCGGCATCACGTCGATCTCGGTCAACCCCGACGTCATCGGCCCGGCCCGCGCGGCGATCGCGTCGGCCGAGCGGCGGATCCTGCTGGAAGCCACCCGATGAGCGCGGCGATCGAGATCCGCGGCCTGCGGAAGTCCTTCGGCCACACCGTGGCGCTCGACGGGCTCGACCTGACCGTCGAAACCGGCGAGGTGCACGGCTTTCTCGGGCCCAACGGGGCCGGGAAGACCACGACGCTCCGGCTGCTGCTGGGCCTGCTGCGGGCCGACGGCGGCGAGCTGCGGCTGCTCGGCGGAGACCCCTGGCGCGACGCCGTGGCGCTGCACCGGCGCCTGGCGTACGTGCCGGGGGAGGTGTCGCTGTGGCCGAACCTGACCGGCGGTGAGGTCATCGACCTGCTCGGCCGGCTGCGCGGCGGCCTCGACCCGGTCCGCCGTGCGCGGTACCTGGACCGGTTCGAGCTCGACCCGCGGGTCAAAGGCCGCGCGTACTCGAAGGGCAACCGGCAGAAGGTCGCCGTGGTCGCCGCGCTCGCGTCGGACGTCGAGCTGCTCCTGCTCGACGAACCGACCGCGGGACTGGACCCGCTGATGGAGGAGACCTTCCGGGAGTGCGTCCGCGAGGAACGCGAGCGCGGCCGCACGATCCTGCTGTCCAGCCACATCCTGTCCGAGGCCGAGGCCCTGTGCGACCGCGTCAGCATCATCCGCGCCGGGAAGCTGGTGGACGCGGGCAGCCTCGACGACCTGCGCCACCTCACCCGCACGACGATCACCGCCCGGCTCTCGGGTGCTTCGGACGGCCTCGCGAGGCTGCCCGGGGTGCACGACTTCGCCGTGGACGGCTCCGACGTCCGGCTGACCGTCGACACCGCCGCGCTGTCCCCGGTGCTGGCCGCGCTCGGCCAGTGCGGTGTGCACAGCCTGGTCAGCCGGCCGCCGACGCTCGAAGAGCTGTTCCTGCGGCACTACCGCAGCGAGCCGGTGGCGGTGCCGGCATGAGCGGCACCTTCACCGGCACTGGCGCGCTGATCCGGCTGGCCCTGCGCCGCGACCGGATCCGGCTGCCGGCCTGGATCGTCGTGTTCGCGGCGACGGCGGCGTCCGCGGCGGCCGCCACCATGGCCGTCTACCCGACGGCAGCCGACCTGCACGCGGCGGCGGCGAGCATCAACGGGGTGCCGTCCCTGCGGGCCCTGTACGGGCCGGTGCACGAGCCGACCCTCGGCGCGACCTCGGTGTTCAAGCTGACCGCGTTCGGTGCCGCCCTGGTCGGACTGGTGATGATCTTCACCGCGGTCCGGCACACCCGGGCCGAGGAGGAGGCCGGACGGCGGGAGCTGCTCGGCTCGGCCGTGGTGGGCCGGTACGCCGGGCTCGTCGCCGGGCTGGCCGTGACGGCCGGCGCGAGTGTCGTGCTCGGGGTGGCCACCGCGGCGGCCCTCGCCGCAACCGGGCTGCCGGTCACCGGCTCCTTGGCGTTCGGGCTGTGCTGGGCGGCTTCAGGCCTGGTGTTCGGCGGCGCGGCGGCGGTGACGGCCCAGCTGACCAAGAGCGCCCGATCCGCGTCGGGTCTGGCCGCGCTGGCCCTCGTCGCCGCCTACTTCCTCCGCGCGGTGGGCGATTCGGCCGGGCCGGGATGGCTCTCGTGGGTGTCGCCGATCGGGTGGAGCCAAGAGGTCCGTCCGTACGCGGGTGACGTCTGGTGGGTGCTCGTACTCCCGGCCGTCGCCGCCGCGGCGCTCGGCGGGGTTGCGATCGCGCTGGCGCGGGTCCGGGACCTCGACGCGGGCCTGCTGCCCGACCACCCGGGCCCCGCCGAGGCCGACCGGGCGCTGCGGAGCACCTGGGGCCTGGCGTGGCGGCTCAACCGCGGCACGCTCGCCGTGTGGACGAGCGCGTACGTCCTGCTCGGGCTCGTGTGCGGCAGCCTCGCCGGCAACGTCGGCTCGATGCTGACCAACTCGCAGGCCCAGGCCATGATCACCGCGCTGGGCGGCGAGAAGGGGATCTCCGATGCTTTCCTCGCGGCGGAGCTGGCGATGGCGGGCGTCATCACGTCGGCCTACGTGATCGCGGTCCTGGTCCGGTTGCGCGCCGAGGAGCGGGCCCTGCGCGTCGAGCCGCTGCTGGCCACCTCGGTGGGCCGGCGGCGGCTTCTGGGTGGCTACCTCGTCTTCGCGGCCGGGGCGCCCGCGGTGCTGCTGACCGCGCTCGGCCTGGCGGCCGGACTGACGAACGGTGCTTACCTCGGCCGGATCGGGCCCGAGGTGGCCCGGCTGGTCGGCGCCGCGCTCGCGCAGCTGCCCGCGGTCTGGGTGCTGACCGGCATCGCGACCGTCGTGTTCGGCCTGTTCGGCCGGGCGCTGACCGCGGCGTGGGTGGCGCTGGTGGCGTTCCTCCTGCTCGGCGAGTTCGGCGCGCTGCTGAAGCTCGACCAGTGGGTGCTCGACCTGTCGCCGTTCACGCACTCGCCGAAGCTGCCGGGCACGGCGGTCCAGGCAGCGCCCCTGCTCTGGCTCACCGCGTTGGGTGCCGCGCTGGTCGTGGCCGGCGTGACCGGGTTCCGCCGGCGTGACATCGCCGGTTAGCACCGCGAAGGGAGAACCGATGTCCGACGGATCCCGAGCCGCCGCGCTCAGCGCCGCCCGCCGCGCGTCCGCGCCCTACCGCACGAGCCCGTGGCCGGGGAAGTTGCACGTGACCGCGCACCACGCGTCACACGACGATCCGTTGCTGACGTTCCTGGGCGGGGCCCGGTACCTGCTGGCGGCGGCGGACACCAAACTGCTGGTCGGGTGCGGGCTGTTCGCGGGACCCGAGACGTCGTGGCGCCGCAACTTCTCGCCGTGCCCCGACGAGATGCGCACGGCCGACGCAGTGGTGTTGCCGAGCGCCGACCTCGGGCACGCCGGATTCCTGCCGCAGCTGGCCGCGGAAGGCTGGCACGGGCCGGTGTTCGCCACCCCCGGCACCGCCGCGCTGCTTCCGGTGGTGTTGTCCGATGCCGCGAAGCAGTTCGCCGAAGACGCCGGCCAGGCGTGCCCGCCGGCGCCGGGCGTCCCGCCGTTCCGGGCGGAGGACGTCACCCGTGCGCTGGCTCTGGTCCGGCCGGTCGAGTTCGGCTCGCTGCACCGGCTCGACGGCGCGGAGTTCGAGTTCGGCCGGGCCGGCGGCCGGCTGGGCGCGGCCTGGGTGCGGGTGCGGGCCGGTGGCCGTTCGGTGGTGTTCGCGGGCCCGTTGGGGGCGGCGGACCACCCGCTGCTGCGCCCGCCGGACGCCCGTCCGCGTTCCGACGTCCTGGTCCTGGCGGCACCCCACCCACCCGCCGACGGCCACCTGCCCGGCCGGTTCGCCGCCGCGGTCCGCCGCGCGGCCCGGCGGGACGGCAGCGTGGTCGTCCCGGTGTCGGTGGACGGCGGCATGGAGTCGCTTCGGGCGCTCGCGGAGACCGGGCAGCTCCCACCCCTGCCGGTGGTCCTGGACGGCGACCTCGGTCTCGAGGTCTACCGGCAGGCAGCGGCCGAGCTGCGCCGCGGCGCGCGCGTGCCGGCTCCGGAGTTGCGGCCGGAGCCTCCGGACGGACCGTCGATCGTCCTGGCCGGCCTGGCGACGGCGGACTCCGGACGCGTCCTCCAGCACCTCGCCCGGCTGCTGCCGGATCGGCGCAACGGGGTGATCCTGCTGGGGCACCCGGCGCCGGGGACACGCGCGGCGCAGCTCGCGGACGGCGCCCGCCACCTGAAGATCCACGGCCGGTACGTGCCGGTCCGCGCCGAGGTGACCGCGCTCGGCGGCACGGGCGCGTTCGCCGGCCCGGCGGAGGTCCTGGCGTGGGCGACCGCGACCCCGGCGCCGGAGACCGCGTTCGTGGCCGAGGGGGAAGCGGAACCCGCGCACGCGCTGGCGAAGGCGCTGCACGCGGAAGCGGACTGGTGCGCGGTGGTTCCCGAGGAGGGCGAACGGGTGTCGTGCTGATCACCGACCGACGGTGAGCTGCTGCAGGTGGAAGGCGAAGTGGCGGGCCGGGTACCGGTAGACGTCGGCCAGGGTCATGGAAGACCGGAAGAACGGGTCCCACCGGACGGGGAAGGCCATTTCGCGCGCGAGTTCGGCCTCGCCGGCCCGGTCCAGGCTGCGGTGCAGGGACGCGACGATGCGGGCGAACCACCAAGCGGCGAACCGCGGCCCGAGCAGCCCGCCGCCACAGGAACCGAGGTAGTTGACGAGGTGGAACGGCCGCGCGGCGGCGTCGAGCCCGGCGGCGAACCCGCGGCTCACCCGGCCGGGCAGACGGCCGGACAGGCGGACCAGGAGCAGCAGAGCGCGCGTGACCTGGTACCCGAAGACGAGGTGGAACACCAGCTGCCGGTTGGTCCACCGGGTGCCGCGAGAACGTCGGCGGAGCTCGGCGGCGGTGGCGCCCGCCACGAGGACGCGCAGGGTGGCGAGGTCACGGTCCCACTGCTCGTGCACCGCCTGGCGATCCATGGTCCGGTCCTCCGCGCCGTCGTCCGGCCGAGTTTCCCACCGGTGGACCGGCCCCGGAAGGAGGAACCCAGCTCGCCGCGGTGCGCACCCGCTACTGGAAGCCCGCACGCGGACGTGCGCGCCGGGATGGCCAACCCTGGTGCGCATCGGCTACGGCTACCCGACCCGGCTGACCGGCCGCCGTCCGGTGCCCGAGGTGCTGACCCACCGGACCACCGCGGGCTGAAGTTCAGTGGTGGACCGAGGCACGCAGGACGTCCTGGAAGGTGATCATCCCGACGACGTGCCCGCCTTCGACGACCGGCGCCGAACGCACCCCGGCGTCGGTCATCCGCCGCGCCAGCTCGCGCGCGTCGGTGTCCGCCGGCACCGCCAGGCCGCTCGTGCGCATGACCGAGCGCGCCGTGCGCGGGCCGCCGTCGAGCATCACGCCGGTGTCCGGGTCGCCGGGCGCGGCCGGCGCCCGCAGGATGTCCTCTTCGGACACCAGGCCGAGCAGCTGCCCGTCGGCGTCGACGACCGGCATCGTCGTGAACCCGTGTGCGGTCATCATCTCCGCAGCCTCTTCGAGCGTCGCCGACGGCGTCAGGGCGTAAGCCGGCGTGGTCATGATGTCGCGTGCGCGCATCGTTCGTGCTCCGTTCCTCCGGGTGCTCCGACCATCCCGCCGGGCTCCGCGGACGGCACAGGGTCCTAAGTCCCCGGCCCGCCCGCCGACGGACTCCGGTCCGGGGTCCAAGGCCTCTTCGGCGAGCCCGGGCGTCCGGTGATCCTGGAAGCGGAAGGGAAACCGAACGGGAAAGGACGCCCACCATGAACCGGATCGCGCGGATGTGGCGCACGCTGGTCCCGCGCCGGAATTCGGTGGCGCGCCCCTCGGACCGCATCCAGGGCGGGTTGCTCGCCCTCGTGGTGCTGCTCGCCCTCATCGCCTTGCCGGTCGCCGCGAGCGTCGGCTCCGAGACCTTCGTGCGCCAGCAGGCGCAGTCGGCCCAGGAGCTGGCGGAGCGCGCCTTGGTGACCGCGACCCTGCTCGCCGACGGTCCCGAACTGACGGTGAGCCCCCGCAGCGGCATCGCCGGCAACGGCGCCCCCACCGACGCGACCTGGCTGCTGCCGGACGGGACCCGCCGCGTCGGCCAGGTCGTCGCCGACCAAGGCACCCTGAAGGGGCACACCTTCGGCATCTGGGTGGACCGCGACGGCAACCCGGTGGACCCGCCGCTCAGCAGCGCCGCCGTGGTGATCGACGCCGCCGGTGTCGGGCTGGGCCTGTGGCTCGCGGCGCTGATCGTGCTGGCCGTCGCCTACCGGCTTTCGGTGTCTTCCCTCAACCGGCTCCGCTACGCCCGCTGGCAGCAGGAGTGGTGGGCCGGCCAGGACCGCAAGACCCGTTCTTGAGACGAGAAGAAGGTGAAACTGACATGACCACGGCAAACCAGGGCGACATCGTCGTCGGCGTGGACCATTCGGCGATCAGCGTGGCCGCGCTGCGCTGGGCGGTGTCCGAAGCGGCGGTGAGCGGCCGCCAGGTCGTCGCGTTGCGCGCGTGGACGTTCGAGCCGGTCTACGACCTCGGTGCGGCCGTTGCCGGCACACCGCAGACGGTCGCCGACCGCGAGCGGCGGCAGCTGGACGACGTCGTCGGCGAGGTGCGGGCCGAGCACCCGGGCGTCGCCATCCGGGCCGAGCTGGTCGAGCACTCGGCCACGGTGGCCTTGGAAGAGGCGTCGAAGACCGCGTCGATGCTCGTCCTCGGCAGCCACGGCCACAACCGGTTGCTGAAGCTGCTGGTCGGCTCGGTCGCCGAGCACTGCCTGCGCGAAGCGAGCTGCCCCGTCGTGGTGATCCCGGCACGGACGGTTCCGGAGCCGGAGAAGGACGCGACACCCGAGCCGGAGCCCGCGATCGGGTACTACCCCGGGCCGCTGCTGTGAAGGAGATCAAGATGCCCAGTCGCCGCAAAGTGGGCTCGGTGATGACGACCGAAGTGACCACCGTGGGCCCGGACACCCCGTTCAAGGCCGTGGCGCTGCTGCTGGCCACCTGGAACATCAGCGGAGCACCGGTGGTCGACGAGGACGAGAAGGTGCTCGGCGTCGTCTCCCAGGGCGATCTGCTCGAACGCGAGGCCCCGCACGGCCTGCTCAAGCCCGGTTCCCGCCAGGCGAAGCGCAAGGCCGGCGCGGCGTTCGTCGCGGACCTGATGACGGCTCCGGCGGTCGTGGTCCGCGCGGACGACGACGTCACGGTGGCGGCGAAGCTGCTCGAGGAGCACCACTTCCACCGCCTGCCGGTGGTGGACGACGAAGGCAAGCTCGTCGGCGTGGTCTCGCGCTCGGACCTGCTGCGGGTGTTCCTGCGCACCGACCGCGAGATCCGCGACGAGGTCCGGGAGGAGGTGCTGCTGCGGGAGATGGCCATGGACCCGGCGGCGCTGTACGTCTCGGTGCACAACGGCATCGTGACCCTCAACGGCACGGTCGAGCGGCAGAGCATGATCCCGGTGATCGTGGCGCTGATCCGCCGGGTCGACGGGGTCGTCGAGGTGCGCCAGACACTGCAGGCCCGGTTCGACGACCGGGACGTGTCGCCGACGCCGTCCGGGCCGGCCGGGGTGCTGAGCCGGAAACGGCCGGCCTACTGAGCCACCGGTGGAGGGGCCACCGTCCACAGCGGACGGTGGCCCCTCCGCTCGCCCGGCTACCGCCACCGCCGCCGGGTGGCGAGCAGGAGTCCCGTGCCGACGACGACCGTGAGCAGGCCGCCCAGCGCGAGCCACGTCAGTTCGACCCCGGTCGTGGCCAGGCCGGCCGGAGGAGTGGCACCGGGGCGCGGCTTCGCCACGACCGGCCCGGCCGGTGCGGGCCGGCTGCCGGGCGGTGGTGCGGCATCGGGATCCGGCTGGTCCGGGCCGGGAACGACGTACAGGCGATGCTGGTTGTAGGGGTACGGGTCGAGCCCGTTCTCCCCGTCGCGCACCACGAACTCCGGGTCGGTGTACACCAGCCGCTACGGTCCGACGACGCCGACGTCGTAGGTGTTCGCCGGGACGCGGTAAAAGGCGAAGTTGCCCTCGGCGTCGGTCACCGCGCGCGTGACGACTCTGCCGGTGACCTGGTCGCGGAGGTAGACCTTCACCCCGGGCAGCGGATCGCTCGCCGGCGAGCCGAGCACCGGCTTGTAGCGGAAGAGCCCGAGGTAACCGACAACTTTCGGAGCGAGACCGCCGGGGATCCGCGCGGTCGCCCGGACGGCGTCCGCCATCCCGTTGAGGCGAGGTGGTGCGCCGACCGAGCACCAGACGCGCAGGCTTCCCTCGGCGGCAGCCTCTTTCGTGATCCGGACGGTCAGATCGACTGCCACCCTGGCACCGGCGGGCACGGCCACTCCGGGACCCCCTTCGGCCAGGCTGCCGGCGTTCACCTGGCCGGCGGGATACGCCCAGCAGTCGGCGGCCAGGTCCGTCACCAGGGCCGGCCCCGTGTTGGTCAGGGTCATCGTGAGGTGTGCGACGTCGTTCACCCGGTACGCCCGCCGCGTGAACGCCGCGGACGCGGACAGCGCAGAGGTGATCACGGGGACGCCGCGGATCAGCACCTCGGGGTCGTTCACCCCGGTCACCTGGACAATCGGCGCGGTCAGGTACCAGTCCGCGCTGGTGAACCAGGTCGAGTACCGGCCGTCCGGCACGTCCGGGAAGGCGAAGCGCCCTGCGGTGTCCGTGACGGTGGTGCGGGAGACCTCCGAGTGTCCTCCCGAAATGTCGACCCGGACTCCGGGGAGGGCTTCGCCCGGATCCATCGTGTGGTTCCCGTTGCGATCGCCGTAGACGGTTCCCTGGTAGCTGCCGCGGACGTAGGTGATCGGCACCGAAGCGGTGCTGGTGTTGTCCGCGGGATTCGCGTCCTGCGCGCCGCCGAGCAAGGTGACCGTGACGGTGAGGACCAGCGGCCCGGATTCGGTCGTCACCAATCCGGTGAGACTGCTTTCCACCGTCTGCCCCGGTTCGATCGGCGGCAACGGTGTCCAGTAGGCGTTCGAGAGGTTGCCGGTCGAGTTGACCCTGGCCTCGGCCGCCGGGGCGGTGCCGGCGTTGGTGATCCGGGCGTGAGCGGTGATCTGCTCGTGGGCGACGTAGCCGGTCTTGTCGAACCACACCGACAACCGCAGGTCCGCCATCGCCGACGCGGCGGTGACCGGTGCGGGCGCCGCGGAGGCCGGTGTGCTGGGCTTCGGGGTGGATGCGGACGGCTCGGTGGTCGCCGGTTCGGTCCTGGACGGCCGGGAGGTCGCCGCCGGCTCCGGTCTGGACCGCACGGGCGTGGATGTCGTCGTGGGGCTCGCCTGAGTGGCGGGCGTACCGGACGTTGTGTTTTCCGCGCTTTCGGCGGCTACCGGCCCGGGCGTCCGGCTGCTCTCACCGAACGCGGGCCCCGCCGAGGCGGCGAGGCAGAGTGCGGTCACCGAGAGCACGGCTCCGGCAGACCTCGCCAATCGCGACATCAGCTTCTCCTTCTTGTCCGTGCACGCACTCCGAAGCGACCGTCGGTGCGCACACCGAAGGCCGCCTCGGAAACGTGTCTTCAGCTGCGGAACAGGGCGACCTTCAGTGCGTTGCTGTCCTGCGGGTGGGCGAAGACGTCGTAGGCCTCGTCCATCTCGTCCAGCCCGAACCGGTGGGTGACGAACCGGCTCGTGTCCAGCCGGCCCGCCGCCAGCATCCGCAGCAGCATCGGCGTGCTGGACGTGTCGACCAGACCGGTCGTGATCGTCACGTTCTTGATCCACAGTTGTTCGAGGTGCAGCGTCGCCGGGGCTCCGTGCACGCCGACGTTCGCCACGTGCCCGCCCGGCCGGACCAGCTTCGCGCACAGTTCGAACGTCTCCGGAACGCCCACGGCTTCGATCGCCACGTCGGCGCCGAGCCCGCCGCTCGCCTCGGCCACCGCGGCCGCCGCGTCGCCCGGCTGCACCAGCACGTCCGCGCCGAACGACTTCGCCGCGTCGAGGCGGGCCGGTTCCCTGTCCACCACGATGATCGTGCTCGGGGCGAACAGCTGGGCGTTGGTGATCGCGGCCAGCCCGATCGGCCCGGCCCCGACGATGACCACCGTGTCACCCGGTTTGACCCCGCCGTTGCGGACACCGACTTCGTACGACGTCGGGACGATGTCGGCCAGCATCAGCGCCGACTCGTCGCTCACCCCGGAGGGCAGGACGTAGGTCGAGGTGTCGGCGAACGGAACGCGGGCGTACTCGGCCTGGACGCCGTCGGTCGTGTGCCCGAGGATCCAACCTCCGCCGCCGAGGCACTGGCCGTAGGCCGCCTTCCGGCAGTACTCGCACCGGCCGCAGGCCGAGATACAGGACACCAGGACCTTGTCGCCGGATTTGACGCCGGTGACGGCGGATCCGGTCTCGACGATCGTGCCGACCGCCTCGTGGCCCAGGATCCGGCCGCGCTCCACCTCGGGGACGTCGCCCTTGAGGATGTGCAGGTCGGTGCCGCAGATGGTGACCGCGTCGACCCGGACGATCGCGTCGGTGGATGCGGTGAGTTCGGGGTCGGCGTGGTCGGTCCAGCTGCGCCGGCCGGGTCCGTCGTACACAAGTGCCTTCATCGTTCAGATTCCTTTCGGGCAGGGGAAAGGGCGCCCGCCGGCCGGCGGGCGCCCTGGGGTGAGGTGTTCAGCGCAGCCACGTGCGGTCGCCGACGAGGGCGGCCCAGCGGCGGCCGAGGCCCCACGTGTTCCCGGCCGCGGCGGCGGCCAGCGCGATGAGGACGAGCGCGTAGATGATGTGGTAGTCGATGAGGGGGTTGGTGGAGCGCGTGGCTTCGCCGGTGCTGGTGCTGAGGGCGAGCGGCCATTCGGCGGCCCACATCAGGAGCATCATCAGCGTGCCCGCGGCGGCGCTCAGCCGCAGGCCGATGCCGGCGATGACGGCGATGCCGATGGCGGCCAGGCCGAGCATGAACAGCCAGTTGGCCCACCAGGTGCCGGCCCAGGCGTGGAACATCGACTCGAACGGTCCGACGTGGACGCCGCTGAGGAAGCCCTTGGTCGGCGAGCCGTCGTTGAGCCAGGCGCCTTTCGACGGGGTCGCGTAGCCCCACCCGAACAGCTTGTCGAGGAACGCCCACAGGAAGACGAACCCGGTGGCGATGCGCAGGACGGCCAGGGACTTCCAGGCGACGGTGGGCCCGGCGACGAAATCGGGGACCGGCGCCGGTTCGGTGACCCGGTGAGCCGGGACCTGGGCGGCGGCCGTCTTCTTTTCGTCCGGCTGGATGGACATGGCAAACCTCCGTTCCTTCAGTGCTGCGGTCAGTCTGTTCCGGTGCCACCAGGGTTTCCGGAGTCGAAAGTCCCCGGCTGGAAGGTCCTTGGGCGCCGGTTGACGAGGACCTCGCGAGAAGGACCGAAGTCCTCCCGGAACGGGGCCGAAGCCTCGCGCGGGAATGGGCGGAGGCCGGTTGGCTTTCTTGAAACGAAAGGGGAAACGGATGAGTGGCACGGATCTGGTGGTCGGCGTCGACGGCTCGGCCGGCGCACTCGCGGCGGTGCAGTGGGCCGCGCGCGTCGCCCGGGCACGGCGGCTCGGCCTGCGCCTGGTGCACGCCCTGCCGGAACTGCCCGCGCCCTATCCGAGGGCCGATCCGACGTACGAGCAGCTGCTGGAAGCGGCCGGGGCGCAAGGACGGGTCATGCTGGCCGAGGCTCGTGACGCGGCTTCGGGCGTCGAAGCCGCAACGGTGTTGCGCTCCGAACGGCCCGCCGACGCCCTGGTCGCCGAGTCCGGCGGCGCCGCGATGCTCGTGCTCGGCACGCCGGGACTGCGGCCGCTGGGCCGGGTTCTGGTCGGGTCGGTCACGGTGGCGCTCGCCGCGCACGCGCGGTGCCCGGTCGCGCTGATCCGTCCGCACGCCGGTGAGGACGAGCCGCCCGCCGAAGGGCCGGTCGTGGTCGGGGTCGACGGCAGCCCGGCGAGCGAGGAAGCCATCGCGGTCGCGTACGAGGAGGCGTCGTGGCGGGGCGCCCGGCTGATCGCGGTGCACTGCCGGCATCGCGACGGCTGGTGGGACACGGGAACGACCGCCGAGGAGTACGCACGGGAGCTGCTGGCTCAGCGGCTGGCCGGCTGGGCCGAGAAGTACCCGGACGTGGTGGTGGACCGCGAGGTCGTGGCCGGCCGCGCGGCCGAGCGGCTGCTGGACTTCGCCGACCGGGCGCAGCTGCTGGTCGTCGGCAGCCGGGGCCGGGGCGGGTTCGGCGGCCTGGCCCTCGGGTCGACGAGCCAGGCGCTGATGTCCTACGCGCTCTGCCCGGTGGTGGTGGCGCGTCCGCGGGCGAAGTAGAGCACCGGACCGGCGAAGTTGACCGCGATCACCAGGGCCCACAGCCATTTCGGGCCACGGACCTGTGCGGCAGGCCGGTGCGCGAGGTCCCACCACGCCGCCGCGGCGAGCAGCAGCTGGACGCTCGCGGCGAGGCGGATCCGGCCGCGCTGCCGGGGACTCAGGTCGCGCCACCGCTTGCGGTCGTTCATGGGAATCTCCTTCCGGTAGGTGTTCCAGGCAAGGGCATCGGCAGGCGCGGGGCAAAGGGGCGAAAGACCCCTGGGCCGGGGACCGTCGCCCGCAGACCGGCGGCGATGCGGATTCGTAGCGTGAAAGGAACCGTCCGACGGAGGTGTGTGATGCGCGGTCCGCAGGTATCGGATCTGATGACCTGGCCGGTGGTGACCGCCGGTCCCGCGACGACGTTCAAGGAGCTCGTCTCGCTGCTGGCGGAGCACGGCATCGCCGCGATCCCGGTGCTCGACGAACACCGGCGCCCGATCGGCGTGGTCGACGAAGCGGACCTGCTGGCCCGCCACCGCGGCGACAGCAAGCCGGAGCCGGTCTTCTGGAAGCGCCGGGTGTGGACGAAGGCGCAGGGGCTGACCGCGCGGGAACTGATGACCCGCCGCGTGCCGACGGTCGCCAAGGACGAGCCCGTGGCCGGAGCGGCCCGCCGGCTGGTGGAGGCGAAGCTGCGCCGCCTGTACGTCGTCGACGGCTCCGGCCGGCTGATCGGCGTCCTCGCCCGCCGCGACGTCCTGCGCTCCTTCCTGCGTCCGGACGAGGAGATCAAGGAGATCGTCGAGCGCGAGGTGCTGCAGCGGTCGATCTGGGCGGACCCGTCGACGGTCACGGTCCAGGTCGACGACGGCGTCGTGACGCTGGGCGGGGTGATCGACCGGCGCAGCGAGGTGGAGCGTGCGGAGTGGCTGACCGAGTCCGTGCCCGGCGTGGTCGCGGTCCGCAACCGCCTGAAGTACACCCAGGACGACGGCGCGGCTGCCGGGCTGCGCTGATGAAACGCATCGTCATCCTCGGCGGGGGAACCGGCGGCACGCTCGCGGCGAACCGCTTGTCCCGTGACTTCGGCGACGGCGCGCGGATCACCGTCGTCGACCGGGACGACCACCACGTCTACCAGCCGGGCCTGCTGTTCGTGCCGTTCGGGACGGCCGGCGGCGGCGACCTCGTCCGGTCGCGTCCCCGGCAGCTGGCCGACGGGACCGGCTACCACCGCAGCGAGGTCGAGTGCGTCGACATCGACGCCGATCGCGTGCACCTGGCCGATGGGACCGTGCTCCGCTACGACGCTCTCGTGATCGCCACCGGCGCCCGGCTCCGGCCGGAGAAGACCGCGGGGCTCACCGGGCCGGGCTGGCGTTCCCACGTCGATACGTTCTACGACCTCGACGGCGCGGTGGGCCTGGCTTCGGCGCTGGCGGCGTTCGACGGTGGCCGCCTGGTGGTGGACGTCATGGGGCTTCCGGTCAAGTGCCCGGTCGCGCCGCTCGAGTTCTGCCTCCTCGCCGACTGGTTCTTCACCGTACGCGGCGTCCGGGAGGGGGTCGAGCTGACCTACGTGACGCCGCTCGGAGCCGCGTTCGACGAGCCGGTGGCCGCCCGGACGCTCGCGGAGCTGCTGGCCGCGAAGAACATCGAGCTGGTGACCGGGTTCGCCACCGGCTTCGTCGACGGCACCGGCGGGCGGCTGGTGTCGGCCGACGGCCGGGAGGTCGGCTTCGACCAGGCGGTGGTCGTGCCGCTCCACGCTGGGGCGTCCTATGTGGACCGTTCACCCGGCCTGGGTGACGAGCGCGGGTTCGTCCGCGCCGACGAACACACCTTGCGAGCCGACGTGAAGGACAACATCTTCGTCATCGGGGACGCCGCGGCGCTCCCGGCCGCCAAGACCGCCTCGGTGACGCACTTCGAGGGCGAGGTGCTGGCTCGCAACGTCGGGCAGTTCCTGGACGGCAGGCCGCTCGACGCGAGTTTCGACGGCCACACCACCTGCTTCGTCGAAAGCGGTTTCGGCAAGGCCCTGCTCTTGGACTTCAACTACGAAACCGGGCCGCTCCCCGGTCACTTCCCGGCGGAGGCAGGGTTGCCGCTGCTCAAGGAGTCGCGGCTCAACCACCTCGGGAAGCTGGTGTCCTCGTGGTTCTACTGGCACCACCTGCTGCCCGGCCGTGACCTTCCCGGCATGTCGAGCGATGCCGCTTGTGGGCAAGCAGTTCCCGGAACCGGCCGGACGCTGAGCACCGGTTTCTTCCCGCCTCGGCTCTCCGGACCACGCGCGTGGCGGCCGGTGGAGGCCGCGCAACGGGAGGAGTGGGAATGAAACGAATGTCCCGGGTCGCCGCGGCGGCCACGTTGGCGGTGGCGATGTCCCTCGGCGTCTCGGCCGGGCCGGTGTTCGCGGCGCAGACCGAGGCACCGCTTCCACCGCACCGGCGGCGGATTCCCCGCCACCGGCCACGCCGGAAACCCCGACGACGAAGCCGTCACCCACATCGGTGAAGCCGTCGGAGACGGAGGTGAAGGACCCGCCACCGTCCGCGTCCAGCACGACGCCGGTGCCGACCACGTCGGCTTCCGCGCCGCCCGCTGCTGACCGTGGCGTTCGAACGTTGACGCCCCACACTTGGGACGGCTTCACCGGCAGGTACCTCGTGCTCGCCCAACTGGGTCTTCGACTACCCCGTCGTGGAGGTGACCGGGGGCCGTGAACCGGAGATGGTGCTTCAGGGCGAGTACGACATCACCGGCTGGCTCACCGGAACAGGGAGGTTGTCCGCGCCGACTTACGTCAAGGGCGACACGGCGCGGATGACCGTCACGGTGTCCAACAAGGGCCGTGGCCCGTTGCCCGGCGTGACCGGGTCCTGCTGGGCAAGCGACGAGCGCGCGCCGATCGGCCTGGGCGTGCTGGACCCCCGGCCGGGCCGGGGGGGTGTCCCTATGTGGTTGTCAAGCCGCGGCGGGAGCGGGTTGGCGGTAGTGGGTGCCGTTGCGGAGCATGGCGTAGAGGACGTCGCAGCGGCGGCGGGCCAGGCAGATCAGCGCAGCGTTGTGTTTCTTGCCCTCGGTGCGTTTGCGGTCGTAGTAGGCCCGGCTGGTCGGATCCGCCAGGGCCGCGAAAGCGGCGAGGAAGAACGCGCGTTTGAGCTGGCGGTTGCCGGTCCGGGCTGGATGTTCACCCTTGATCGATGTGCCGGAGCTGCGGGTGACCGGCGCGATCCCGGCGTAGGCGGCCAGATGCGCCGAGGATGCAAAGTTGGAGGCGTCACCGACCTCGAGGAGGATGCGGGCTGCGGTCCTGACTCCGATGCCGGGCATCGAGGTCAGGACCCCGGCAAGAGGGTGCGCATCAAGTATCCCCTCCACCTGCTCCGCCACCTGTTTCCGCTGCAGGAGAACCGCTTTCAAGCTGTCGGCCAACCGCGGCAAGACCGTGTCGGCCGCGGCGGTGCCCGGGACGGTGACGGTCTGCTCGGCCAGCGCGGCCATGATCGCCTCGACCAGCCGCTCACCCATCCGAGGCGCGTGGACCTTCGCGATCGCGGTCAGTTGGCGGCGGCCGGCCTTGGCGATCCCGGCCGGGCCGCCGCAACGGGACAGGATCTCCAGCACCGCGGGGTGGCTGACCTTGGGGCCGATGGCGTGTTCGAGGGCGGGGTGGATGCCGGTGAGCAGGCCGCGGATGCGGTTGCTGATCCGGGTGGCCTCGCCGGCCAGGTCATCGTCGAACCCGACCAGCACCTCCAGCTCGGCCAGGGCTTCGTCACCGACGTCGACGGGCCGGAGGGTGTGGGGCAGGGAGCGGGCGGCGTCGGCGATGACGAACGCGTCCCGGGCGTCGGTCTTGGCCCGACCCGGGTAGAGATCGGCGATGCGGCGCATCGCCAGCCCGGGCAGATAAGCCACCTGGTGCCCGGCGGCGCGGGCGACCGCGACCGGCAACGCCCCGATCGTGGCCGGTTGGTCCACCACGACCAGCAGCGGCCCATGCTGAGCGAGCTTGTCGAACAGGGCCTTCAGTTTCGGTTCGGTGTTGGGCAGCGGCCCGTCATGCAGACGGTTGCCCTCGGGGTCCAGGCCGACCGCGTGATGGGTGTCCTTGCCGACGTCCAGGCCGAGAAACACGCTGAAGCTGCCGCTCATCCACTATGCCGTTTCGTTCGCCGCGACGTGGTCACCGATCAGGCATCGATGGCCGGCACCCACGTTACGACGAGACCTACCAAGCTGGTGGCCGTGTCCCTATCAGCGGTCCCTCGATGCCACCAGACCCGGTGACACCACCCCCCGGATCATGGGTTCGACTGGGGGCGCAAGTCATGCCGGGCCTGGCGACCACAGCTCCTTGATCAGGAACCACGAAAAAGGTAACGGGGGCACACTCCCGGCCGGGTCCAGCACTGCGGGTGCTCGCCGGCGTACGACCCCGTGCCGGGAGTGAAGGTGTACCTGCGCAACCAGGTGACCGGAGCGATCGTCGCGCGCGGTGAGCGGCCAGGACGGGTACATCGCGTTCTTCGGCCTGCCCGCCGACCGCTCCGACGTCGGGATCGTGGGTCCCTGGCGGAGCTACTACGCGGAGCCGGTCTTCCTCGTCCGCGGCGACGACGACGGCAGCCTCGCCTACCGGAACCTGATCGTGGTCGTTCCCGGGGCGGATCAACCCGATCCGGACGCGGTCCCGCCGACGGCGAAGCCCCCGGGCCGGCGAGGCCGGTGTGCCGGTTCGGCCCGCACCTGCCCGGCAGGTTGCTGAGAGGCTGGGGACGGGCGCCCGCCGGGCCGGGTCACCGGCGGGCACCCGGGGCACTCAGCCCAGCGACCGCCCGATCAGCTCGACGAGCTCGACCGTGCGGGTCGCGTAGCCCCATTCGTTGTCGTACCAGCCGAACACCTTCGCCAGGTGCGCGTCGGCCTTGGTCAGCTGGGCGTCGAACACGCAGGAGGCCGGATCGCCGATGATGTCGCGGGACACGATGGGGGCCTCGGTGTAGCGCAGGATGCCCTTGAGGTCGCCGTCGGCGGCCTCGGCGAACGCGTGGTTGACCTGCTCGGCCGTCACCGGGCGCTCGAGCTCCACCGTCAGGTCGGTCAGCGAGCCGTCCTCGACCGGGACGCGGACCGCGACGCCGTCGAGCTTGCCGGCCAGCTCCGGGAGCACCAGGCCGATCGCCTTCGCCGCGCCGGTGCTGGTGGGCACCACGTTGACCGCCGCCGAGCGGGCGCGGCGCGGGTCCTTGTGCGGGCGGTCCAGCAGGGCCTGGTCGCCGGTGTAGCTGTGGATCGTGGTGAGCAGGCCGCGGCGGATGCCGAACGCGGAGTGCAGGACCTTCACCATCGGGGCGACGCAGTTGGTCGTGCACGAGGCGTTGGAGATGATGTGGTGGTTCGCGGGGTCGTAGTCGCCTTCGTTGACCCCGAGCACAATGGTCGCGTCGACGTCCTTGCCGGGCGCGGAGATCACGACCTTCTTCGCTCCGGCGGCGAGGTGCACTCCGGCGGCTTCACGGGTGCGGAACTTGCCGGTCGATTCGACGACGACGTCCACGCCGTACTCGCCCCACGGCAGCTGCGCGGGGTCCGCGGTCGAGCTCACCTGGATCAGGTGGTCGCCGACGCGCAGCGCCTCGCCTTCGACAACCTCGACCGGCGTGCGTAGCCGTCCGTAGGTGGAGTCGTGCGTGAGCAGGTGCGCCAGCATGTCCGGGGACGTGATGTCGTTGACCGCGACCACGTCGATCGGGCTGTCCGGGGTTTCCAGCACGCACCGGAGGATGTCGCGGCCGATCCGGCCGAAGCCGTTGATCCCGAGGCTGACCGTCATGGGTCTCTCCCTGTCGTTGTTCGTTTCCCTTTGATGGTCTGCACCGCGCGTCTTCGCGCGTAGGGCCCTTGGTCCTCGCAGGTCGGGCAGAACGACCGCTTCGCCCGGCGCGCGCGAGGAGTTCGCTGAAGGTGCGGGAGACTGCGGAAGGAGCGGTGATGACCGAAGCAACGGCGAGAGGCCGGATCGTGGTCGGTGTCGACGGTTCCGACGCCGGTACGGCCGCGCTCGTGTGGGCGGCCGGGCAGGCGGCGGCCGGCGGCGCCGAACTGGACGTCGTGACGGTGTGGCTGCACGACGCGATGCTCGACGACGCGTCCGTGAACCGGACTCTCGAGGAAGCCCGCCGGGTGCACGTCCACGAGCTGGAGAAGCTCGTCACCGCGGTGACGAAGGACCTCACCGGCGTGACCGCCCGGTGCTCGGCGCCCGACGGCGATCCCGCCGGGGTGCTGACCGAGCGGGCGAAGGAAGCGACCATGCTGGTGGTCGGCAGTCACGGCAAGGGCAAGGTCCGTGCGGCCCTCGCCGGCTCGGTGAGCAGCGCCTGCCTGCGGCACGCGACCTGCCCGGTTGCCGTGATCCCGCCGCCGGCACGCACGCCGGACAGCCCCCTCGGCCGGCGGCTGGCCGAAGTCACCGGGGAAACGGCCTGACGTGACCACCACCGCCGACCGGCCGCTGCTGCGCGTCCGGGGCCTCACCAAGAAGTTCGGGCCGGTGCAGGCACTGGCCGGGGTCGACCTCGACGTCCCGGCCGGGCAGGTGACCGCGCTGGTCGGTGACAACGGCGCGGGCAAGTCCGTGCTGATCAAGTGCATAGCCGGCATCCACGTCCCGGACGCCGGCGAGATCGACTGGGAAGGCCAACCGGTGCGCATCCGCACGCCGCGGGACGCCGCCGGGCTCGGCATCGAGACCGTGTACCAGGACCTGGCCCTGTGCGACAACCTCGACATCGTGCAGAACATGTTCCTGGGCCGGGAAAAGGTCCGGCACGTGTCGCTCGACGAGGACCGCATGGAGCTGGCCGCGAAGGAGACGCTGCACAGTCTGGGCGTGACGACGGTGACGTCGGTCCGCCAGCCGGTCGGGTCGCTGTCGGGTGGCCAGCGCCAGGCGGTGGCGATCGCGAAAGCCGTGTTGTGGCACTCGAAACTGGTCATCATGGACGAGCCGACCGCGGCGCTCGGCGTGGCACAGACGGAGGTCGTGCTGGAGCTGGTCGGCCGCCTGGCCGAGCGCGGGCTCGGCGTGGTCGTGGTGTCGCACAACATGAACGACGTCTTCGACGTGGCCGACCGGATCGCGGTGCTGTACCTCGGCCGGATGGCGGGCGTGTACGCCACCGACGAGCTGACCAAGGAAACGGTCGTCGACCTGATGACCGCGGGCCGCTCCGACCGCTGGAGCGTCCCGGCCCGAACGAAGGGAGTCGCGTCATGACCGTGTGGTTGATCGTCGCCGGGGTCGTCATCGCCGGACTGGCGCTGTCGATCCGGGTCGTCAAGCAGTACGAGAGGGGGGTGCTGTTCCGGCTGGGCCGGGTGGTCGGGGTCCGCGAGCCCGGGCTGCGGTTCATCATCCCGGTGATCGACGTGTTGCGCCGGGTGTCCCTGCGGATCGTCACGATGCCGATCCAGTCGCAGGGCATCATCACGCGCGACAACGTCAGCGTCGACGTCTCGGCGGTGGCGTACTTCCGGGTGGTGGACGCGACGAAGTCGGTGGTCGCAATCGAAAACGTCTACGCGGCGATCGACCAGATCGCCCAGACGACGCTGCGGAAGGTCGTCGGCCAGCACACCCTGGACGAGACGCTGGCCGAGACCGACAAGATCAACTCCGACATCCGGCAGATCCTCGACGTGACCACCACCGAGTGGGGCGTCGACGTGACCCTGGTGGAGCTGAAGGACATCCAGCTGCCGGAGTCGATGAAGCGGGCCATGGCCAAGCAGGCCGAAGCCGAGCGCGAGAAGCGAGCCAAGATCATCAACGCCGAGGGCGAAGCCCAGGCCGCGGCGGCGCTCGGCACGGCGTCGGACACGATGATGGCGCACCCGCTGGCGCTGCAGCTGCGGAACCTCCAGACGCTGATGGAGATCGGGGTCGACCACAACAGCACGGTGGTGTTCCCGGCGCCGCTGATGAGCACGATCGGCGAGCTGGGCACGTTCCTCGCCCGCGAAGCGGCCGCCGCTGCTCCGGCGGCGGTGTCCAACGGAGAAGCGGCGGTCCCGGCGCCTCGCTGAAGTGTGGCCCTCACCGCTTTCGGGCGGTGCGGGCCACCTGCACGGCCAGCAGCACGAGCCAGGCGAAGTAGGCGTAGGCGTTGATGCGCTCGAACCCGCCGGCCCACGGCGTGTCGTTCCGGTCGAGCCCGCGCATCGCGAACGCGGACGCGACGCCGAAACCGGCGACCACGACCGTGGTCGCGAGCGCGTACCAGCGGAACCAGCCCGGGAAGGCGACCGCCGAGAGGATCAGCATCGCCAGCACGAGCAGGCTGAACACGCCCGACAGCGCGATGTGCATGGTGTCGTTGAACCCCGGTGGCCGGCCACGCGAGCTCATCGCCCAGAACGTGTGCGTCGCGAGGCCCACGAGAACGAAGTCGGCGATCTGCAGAGTGCCGATCAACCGCACGATCCGGCGGCGGGCCGCGAGCACGACCCCGATCCCGAACACCAGCAACAGGACGTTGTGGACCAGGATCGCGCTCACCATCAGCGGCCGCACCGGCGACCCGAACGCGCTCAGCTCGCTGATCGCCTGGTCCCGGGCGCGGTAGCCGGCATACCGCCACGAGGACAGCACGTCGGCGGCGGCGTAGACCACCACCGCCGCGACGACGGCCGGGACCAGCAACCGCCTCGGGCTCACCGGGCCAGCCAGCGGGTCGCACCCCGCAGGCCGAACGCCATCGAGTCCCAGCCGGCACCCGCGTGCACCGGCAGGCCGGCGCGGAAGCGGCCCGGGACGTACGTGCCGAGCGCCTTCTTGCCCAGCCGCCAGGCCGCCGACGTGCCGACGCGGTAGGCATCGAGCTTCGCCGGGTCGACGACGACCGGGCGGGCCGGGTCGCCGGTGACCGACAGGGGGACCTGCGCGAACGTCGCCTTGTCGAACATCTCCAGCACGCACATGCTCACCGGCTCGAACCCGGGCCCCGGCAGGTGCACGCCCGTGTCGGCGGCGATCTGGCCGGCCACCGCCTGGGCCTGCAGCAGGGCCAGGAACGCCTGCTTCACCGGGAAGTCGCCGGCGTCGCCGGGCGCGTAGACGCCCGGGTGCCCGAGCACCTCGCGCTTGCTCTCCTCGCAGACGAGGAAGCCACGGTCGTCGGCCGGGAGGCCCTCGAAGCGCTGGGCGGCGACGTACGGCGGGAACGCCACCAGCAGGTCGAACTCGTGCGAAGTACCGTCGGTGAACGCCACTTCGAGCTCGCTCACCTTGTCGGGCTCTACGCCGGTGCGGCCCTCGATGCCGCGGGCGGCGAACTCCGCGGCCACCACGTCGTGCAGCTTCGGCCCGAACGCCTGCACGTAACTCTTCTCAGAGGTGGCGAAGGCGATCTGGACGTTGTCGCGAACCTCGCGACGGCGCAGCCAGGTGTCGAGCATCAGCGTGATCTCGTACAACGGGCCGGCGCACTTGTTGCCGGGCGGCACGAGGAACAGGACCTGCTGCAGGCGGCCGTGCCGGGCGTGCTGGGCCACCCACTGCAGTTCCTCGCCCAGTGCGTGCAGCTGTCCCGGGGTCCACACGGTGCGCGCGTATTCGGCCAGGCCGGGCACCTCCTCGGGGCGCATCGCGGCGCCGGTCGCGATGACCAGGTGGTCGTAGGGGACCGGTTCGTGGGAGGTGTGCACGACGCCGCGCTCGGTGTCGACGCCTTCGGCACTGGCCACCCGGGCCTCGATCTCCCGGCGCCGCAACGGCTTCGCCAGCGGCACGTGCAACGGCGCCTCGGCCGCGCCGAAGGGCAGGTAGATGCTGTTGGGGCGGAACAGGAAATCGTCCCGGTCGGAGACGAGGGTCAGCCGGACGCGGTCCGGGTTCGCCAGCGCGCGCAGCGCGAACGCCGTCTCCAGCCCGGCGAACCCGCTGCCCAGAACGACTACGTGGGTGGGGGACATGAGTCTTCTCCGATGCTCCGGTGGGTCGGCCGACACTTCACGATGGGCTCGGAAGGGGGAGCGGAGGCAGGGTCCTCGGCCGCACGGGCGAGGGACTTCCGGCCCTTTTCGCCGGATTCGGTGCCGCAGCACAGTGGAAGGGTGCCGAACACGCGGAGAACCGTCGGGCCGCACCGCCGGATGCCGGCGCAGGACAGCCTGTGGCTGCACCTGGACCGGCCCGAGAACCCGATGGTCGTCACCTCGGTGCTCTGGACGAGCACGCCGGTGGACTCGGCGCGGCTGCGGTCGCTCGTGTCCGACCGCCTGCTCGCGCGGTACCCGGTGTACTTCCAGCGGGCCGTCCGGCACGGCCGTACGCTCGCCTGGGAGACCGATCCCGGCTTCGAGCTGGGCAAGCACCTCGTCGTGCGGGATCTGCCGTCGCCCGCCGACCAGGCGGCTCTGCAGGCGTTCGTCGCGGCGCGTCGCGGCGAGCCGCTCGACCCACGGCGTCCACTGTGGACCATCGACCTGCTGCAGGGCTACCGCGGCGGCAGCGCGCTCGTGTGCCGCACCCACCACGCGATGGCCGATGGCATCCGGTTGACGCAGGTCCTGTTCAGCCTCCTCGACCCGGTCGAGAGGGAGACGGCTCCGCACGCGAAGGTCGGCGGGGCCGCACCCCACCGCGAACCGGTGGCCCAGCCCGTGGTCCGGCTCGGCGCCACCGCGCTGCGGGTCCTCGGCGACACCGGTGCGAGGGTCCAGCAGCAGGCCGCCCGCGTCCACCCGGTGCTGGAGACCGCAGTAGCCCTGCCGTTCCTCGGCGCGACCGCTGCGGTCGGTGCCACGGGCGCGGTCGCCGGATTCCTGTCGTCGGCCCTCGACGGCGGTCCCCGGCGCGCGGTCGACACGGTCGCGAGCGCGGCGACAACGCTCTGGCACAGCGCGACCGGGACCGGCGAGCTGCTCGGACCGTCGACCGCCACCGGCCTGTGGGACGGCGAACCGGGCGTCGAGAAGACCGCGGCGTGGAGTGACCCGGTGCCGCTGATCACGCTCGGCCGGATCGGCCACGACACCGGGACGACGATCAACGACGTCTGCACCGCGCTCGTCGCGGGCGCCCTCGACCGGTACTTCACCAGCCACGGAACCGCCCGGCCCGGGCCGTCGGAGCTGGGCTGGCTGATCCCGGTGAGCCTGTCGTCCTTCGACGACGAGCTCCCGGCCACCCTCGGGAACCACTTCTCGCTGGTGCTGGCCCAGCTGCCGCTCGGCCGCCGGACGTTCGCCGAGCGGCTCGCCGAGGTGCACCGGCGGGTCGCCCGGATCCGTGACTCCGTCGAACCGGCGCTGACGTTCGGTGTGCAGTACGCGATCGCGCAGAGCCCGGCGGTGCTGGGCCGGCCCGTGAGCCGGTTCTTCGCCGGCAAGGCGGTCGGGGTGCTGACGAACGTGCCCGGCCCACGGGCGCGCAGGACGCTGGCGGGCGCGGAGGTGGCCGGGATCGTCGGCTGGGCGCCCTGCAGCGGCCGCCAGGCGATCACCATCTGCATCTTCAGCTACGCCGGGGAGGTGCGGTTCGGGTTCGGCACCGACCGGAAACTGATCCCGGACCCGGAGGCTCTGGTGGACGCGCTGGCGGCGGAATTCGTCGAAGCAGCTCAGCGAGCCTGAGCCGACGCGCGTTGCACGTGGGCACGCGCGTGGGCGACCGCGTCGTCGAGATGGGTGAAGAGGTGGCTGCCGGTGCGGAGGACGCCGGTGGTGGTCAGCAGGTGCTGGTGGTGGTCCTGGATTCCCTTCAGCAGCACCATGACGCCCCGCGCCTCCAGCTCCCCGATGGTCTCGCCGAGCGCCTTCGCGCCGGTCGCGTCGAGCAGGTGCAGGCGGGAGAACCGCAGGATGACGACGAGGACGTCGTCGGCCGCGGCCGCGATCTCGGTGACGACCCGTTCCGAAGCACCCCAGAACATCGCGCCCTCGAACCGGAAGATCGCGATGTGCTCGTCGCCGTCGGCGGCCGGGCCGGGCAGGGTGTCGCGGCGGGCCCGGGCGGCCCGGGCGAGGTGGCGCAGCGCGAAGAACGCGGCGACCAGCAAGCCGATCTCCACCGCGAGGATGAGGTCGGCAGCGACGGTGACGAGCGCGGTCACGGCGAAGGTGACTGTGCTGGATCGGCTCGCCCGGACGACTTCGCGGATCGTGGCGAGTGGCACCATGCGCAGGCTCGTGATCAGCAGGACACCGGCGAGGGCGGCGAGCGGGATCCGGGAGACGAGCCCGGTGGCGGCGTAGATCACGGCGAGGATCACCAGCGCGTGGCTGATGGACGCGAGCCGCGTGCGCGCGCCGGAGCGGACGTTGACCGCGGTGCGGGCGATCGCGCCGGTCGCGGGCATCCCGCCGAACAGCCCGCTGGCGATCGAGGCGAGGCCTTGGCCGATGAGCTCGCGGTCCGGGCGGGTGGGCTCGACCGGCGGGCCGCCACGGGTCATCGTCGCGGCGACCCGGGCCGACAGCAGGGATTCGATGGCCGCGAGTGCGGCCACGGCGACGACGGCTCCGGCGAGATCGCGGACCACGCCGAGGTCGAAGTGCGGCAGGGTGGGGACGAGGCTGCTCGGCAGGGTCCCGATGCGCGGCACCGGGGCATGCGTGACTTCGGCACCGACGGTCGCGAGGACCACCGCCACCAGGGACGCCGGGATCCCGCGGTGCAGCTTCGGCAGCGCGAGCATGATCACCGCCACGACGGCGACCGTCGCCACCGTCCAGCCCGCCGCGCTGCCGGCGTTCGCGAGGGCGGACCCCGCACCCAGCAACGGATTGCGCCCCGGCGGCGCGGTCGTCCCGACGGCCGCGGGGATCTGCTGGAGGAAGATGATGCAGGCGATGCCGAGCGTGAACCCCTCGACGACCGGCCAGGGCAGGTAGCCCACCAGCCTGCCCAGCCGTGCCGCGCCCGCGGCGAGCACGACCACTCCGCCGAGGATCGAGACCAGCGCCACCGAGGACATCCCGTGGACGGCGACGATCGGCGCCAGGACGACGGCCATGGCCCCGGTCGGGCCGGAGACCTGGACCGGTGAACCGCCGAAGACCGCGGCCACGATCCCGGCGACCACGGCGGTGATGAGCCCGGCGGCCGCGCCGGCGCCCGAGCTGATGCCGAAGGCCAGCGCGAGCGGGAGGGCCACGACGCCGACGGTGACGCCGGCGAGGAGGTCCGCGCGCAGGATCGGCGGGCGCAGGTCGTAGTCGGCGCGGCCGGGCAGCAGCTCCCGGGCGGTCGCGAGGCGGCTCACGCCTTGGCCGCGATCGCGTCGAGGATGGCCTGCGGGCTGGCTCCGGGCAGCGGCGGCAGTTCCTGGGCGGTCCGGAGCCGGGCGGAGTCCGGGGTCAGGCTGGACAGCAGGAAGGCGCGGGCCACGACCAGGAGCTCCGCGACGAGGGGCTGGGCGAGCCAGTACTCGACGGCGTTGCCGGTGCGGGTGGAGGTGACGACTCCGCTGCGGCGGAGCACGGCGAGGTGCTGGGAGAGGTGGGACGCTTCGCAGTCGGTCACTTCGAGCAGCCGGGTGACCGGCGTGCTCTGTTCGCCGGCCGCGGCGAGCACCTCCAGCACCTGGATCCGGATCGGGTGGGCCAGGCACTTGAAGAGGTCGGCTTTGATCCGGTAGAGCGGCTCGGTCGTGCGGGAGCGGGCGGGCATGGGCACCTCCTGGATTGATGATTCTATCAATCCATCAACCCATGGCTTCAGCGGGCCGCGGCCAGCAGTGCCGGGAACTCCCGCTCGATCGCCTTGGCGAGCACGTCGGTGTCCGGGACCGCGTCCGCGTCCGCCGTGATCCCGAACGTCACCTCCCCGGCGTAGCTGAGCATCGCCACGCCGATCCGCACCCGCAGCGCGATGGGCACGTACGGGTGGATCCGGACGATCCGGCGGCCGAGGGCGAACAGCGGTTCGGCGGGGCCGCGCACGTTGGTCGTCACCGTGACGATGTTGCGTTGCGGCAGGTGCGCGGCCGCCCGGATCGCCCACGCGACCGGGGCGAACGGCTCGTGCGCCGCGGTGGCGGTGAGCAGCGCGCCGGCGTCGGCCTCCTTGGCGGCCTTCAGCATGCCCAGCCGGCGGTGCACCCGGACCAGCCGCTGGGCCGGGTCGGTCAGGTCGACCGGCAGCAGCGGCAGCAGGAGCGAGACCTCGTTGTCGAGCGCGGTGCCGGTCCGCACGGATACCGGCACCAGCGACCGGACGCTGTCGGCGGCGGGTGTCTCGCCGCGCTGCAGCAGCAGTTCCCGGAACCCGCCGGTGACCGCGGCCAGCAGGACGTCGTTCACCGTGACGTCGAAGGCCCGTGCGACGGCCTGGACGTCGGCCAGCGGCACCGACGCGGTCGAGTAGCGCCGGTCGCGCCCGAGCGGGCCGGTCAACGGCGTGGCTGTAACCGGCAGCAGCGCGGACGTCATCGCCGCGAGACCACGGGCGGCGTCGCTGACGCGGCGGGCCAGCCGGTTCGGGTGCAGCAGCTCGCGGGCGAGCAGCCGGGTCTGGGTCCACGGCGTCCGCAGCAGCGAGCCGACCGCGTCCAGCAGCAGCTCGGCCGTGCCCGGGTCGGCCGCTTCCGCGGCCGGACGCGGGTCGGCCGGGGCGTCGCCGAACAGGACGGTCTGCAGCCGCGTGGCCGCCAGTCCGTCGGCCAGGGCGTGGTGCACCTTCGTCAGGATCGCCCAGCGCCCGTCGGGGAGGCCTTCGATCACCCAGAACTCCCAGAGCGGGCGGTCGCGTTCGAGCCGGTCCCTCATCAGCAGGGCGACCAGTTCGCAGAGCGCGGTTTCGTCGTGCGGCGCGGGGAGCGCGATCCGCGCGAAGTGCGCTCCCGCGTCGAACGCCGGGTCGTCGACCCAGAGCGGCGGCGCGAGGTCGAACGGGACAGCGCGCACTTTCTGCCGGTAGCGCGGGATGCCGGCCAGCCGTGCGAGCACGGCGGCGGTGAACTCGTCGAGGCCCGGGGGCGGTCCCTCGGCGATGGCGATCGACGCGATCGCCATCGATGAGCTGGGGTCCTCGTCCTCGATCTCGAGGAAGGCCGCGTCGAGCGGGCCGAGCCGGTCCATGACGTCCTCTCGGGGTGCGATGTCGACGACGACACGCGGAATGGCAGCTGTGCGCGGACCCGGCGGCGAACGTGCTGAGCCCTTCGGAGGAGCCGGCGAAGCCTAGGAGTCGTTGCGGGTGCCGGGAGGACCAACGCCGGGGGCAGCGTGCTCGCCGGCGGCGCCGGCCCGGTCGCTCCCGCAGCCGGCGATGGCCAGGCCGCACACCAGCGCGACGAGCGCCACCCGCCCGCGTGAGGTCATCTCGTTCTCGTCAAGGCGTCTCGGCGGCGTTCGTACTCCTCCTGGTCGATCTCGCCGCGGGCGAACCGTTCGTCGAGGATGCGCCGCGCCGGGTCGGCCGGAGGCGGCGGCTGCGGTCCCCGCCGTCCCAGGACGACGACGAGCGCGACGAGTGCGGCGAGCACCAGCGCCATCAGCACGAGCATGCCGATGCCGCCGGCCCAGCCCATGGTTCCGGGATAGTGCCAATACGGCATGACCGGCTCCTTTCCTAGTAGGCCTGGAAGTGCTTCGGGGGAGCGTCGAGTGGCTGCAGCACGTCCTCGAGGTCGCGGCGCGGAGTGGCGGGCAGCGGCTCGGCGTTGGCGGGTGCCCAGCCGATGCGCAGCACCATCTGGGGGAACGACCCGCCGGTGACGTGTTCGGTCACGGTGTCGCGGACGTCCGGCAGCTCGAGCGGCTCGGTCAGCGGGCACGAGGACAGGCCGAAGGCGTTCGCCGTCAGCAGCACGGCACTCGTCGCTTCGCCGGCCCGCAGCCGCGACATCCGGTCGTCGGACGCGGTGCTCAGCACCAGCAGGACGGTCTCGTCGTCCTCGGCCTTGGCGCCCACCGGCTGGGCCAGCAACGGGTCGGCGAAGGGCCGGGTCCGGAGCGCGCCGGGTGTGTCGTCCGGTGCCGGGGTGTTGCGGGCGGGGACGCCGTCGGGCGAGAGACGCCGTCCGCTCCACGCCGCCAGCTCGGTGCGGTAGGCCGGGTCGGCGGCGTGCCGGTCCGCGGCCTCCTCGATCGCCGTCGCCAGGTAGTACCGCGCCGAGTTGTCGGCGGCCTGCAGCACGGTGCCTTCCAGCGCGGCCGCGCGGGACATCGCTTCGACGTGTCCGCGCGGGACGACCCAGGAGCTGTGGCGGCGCCGGTCGGTCCGCCGCCGGGGAATGGCTGCGGCCATGGCGATCTCGTCCTGGGACGGGTTGTGCGGGTGCAGCGTGATCGCCGCCAGGTGGTCGGGCTCGCCGGGGTTCGGCAGGCGGTGCACTTCCGCGGCCCAGCCGAGTGCGGCGAAGCCGACCCGGAGGTGGTGCAACGCGGCACCGCAGCTGAGGATCAGGTCGCGGCCGTCCGGGTCGGTTTCGGGCAACCGCCGCTCCGGGTCGGCGTAGAGGTGCAGGGAGCTGTCGCCGAGCCGCCAGTTCCACGGCTGGGAGTTGTGCACCGACGGCGCGCGGACCGCCATCGCGACCGCGGTCTTGACGGTGAAGTCGTCCGGGAATGCTCGGTCCATCATCGGCCTGCCTCGTCGTCGGAAGTTTCTGCCGCCTTGACCCTCGCACCGCGGTCGCGGCCGTCGGGAGGGCCGGAGTGCCTTCGCTCGGGGGACTTTCGGTGCTCGGGCACCAGACAGGCCAGGGCTCGCGCGAGCGACTCCGCGGGTGTTCCGCTGGTCGGCAGCGGATGCGCTTCGGGCCAGGGGTCGGCGTCCACGGCCATCCGGCGCGCGATCTCGGGGGTGGCGTCGGACAGGGCACCGGTCCGGGCCGTGATGCGGTGCACGGCGATCGCTTCCGGTGCCAGGCAGCGGATGGCGGCCGGCGGGCTGCTCGTCCGCCCGGCGGCCGCGGCGGCGAGCGCCCGGTGCGAGGCCGCGTTCCACGACGCGTCCAGCACCACGGTTTCGCCCAGCGCCAGCAGTTCGCCGGCGCGGTGCACGAGTTCGGCGTAGGTCGCGTCCGTGTGGCTGGCGTCGTAGATGCCTTCGCGGTAGCCCTCGGCGGGACGCCGGACCGGCGTGAGCCCGGCCAGTTCCTTGCGCAGGCGATCGGACTGCAGCAACGTGGCGCCGAGCCGGTCGGCGAGCCCGCCGGCGATGGTGGACTTGCCGGTGCCGGGCGCGCCGCCGACGAGGATCAGGCGGACCTGGCCGAACCGCAGGTGCTCCAGAGTGAGGTCGGCGTACTCGCGGGCCAGCTCAGCCGCTCGCGGATCGCCCTGCGCGTGGCGGAGGCAGGCTACCTTGGCGCGGACGAACGCGCGGTAGGCGAGGTAGTGGTGCACCAGCGCCGGGGGCGCGGGGTCGCCGGTGAATTCGCGGTAGTCGCGCAGGAGCTGGTCGCCGAACGCGGGAGCGCCGAGCCGCTCGAGGTCCATCGCGAGGAAGGCGACGTCGTCGAGCACGTCGACGTGCCGGAGGTGGTCGTCGAACTCCAGGCAGTCCAGCACGCGAGGGCCGTCGTCGAGGCAGAAGATGTCATCGGCCAGCAGGTCCCCGTGGCCGTCGACGACGTGCCCCTCGGCGATCCGGCGGTCGAACAGGGGTGCGCGGCCGGCGAGGAACTCCTCGGCGAGTTCTTCGATCTCGCCGGCGGTAGCGGGGTCGAGTACGTCGCCGTGGAAGGGCCGGACCTGGGCGAAGCTGTCGCGCCACCGGTTCCGGACGGCGTCGCGGGTCTCGTCGGCGTCGATCTCCGGCCCGCGTCCGGCTCGGGCGTGGAAGGCGGCCAGCTGCCGCGCCAGGGCCCGGATCGTCGCGGGCAGCGGTGCGCCGCGCCGGACCAGGGTCGAGAGCCGCCGGTCTTCCGGCATCCGGCGCATCACCACCAGGTGGTCGCGGACCTCGCCGCCAGGGCCCGTGACTTCGGCGACCCCGAGGTAGACGTCGGGGGCCAGCCGCCGGTTCAGCTCCACCTCCCGGTGGCACGCCCGTTCGCGGGCTTCCCGCGTCGAGAAGTCCAGGAAGCCGAGGTCGACCGGCTTCTTCAGCTTGTAGGCGAGGTCTCCGACGAGGAAGACCGCACCGATGTGGGTCTCGCGCACGTCGGCCCAGGGTTCGTCCATGCCGCCAGGATCGGCTCCTCGCGGCGGTTTGCACCGGGGACGAAAGTCACCGGGACCGGTGACCGGGGAAACCTCCCCGGACCCGTCCCCGGCGTTCACCATGGTGCCCGGCGGAAGGAGACGTCGTGGACGAGCCGGCGATCGTCGTGGCCGGCCTGCGGGTCCGCCGCGGCGGCGACGAGGTGCTGCGCGACATCGGCTTCGCCGTGCGTCGCGGGACGGTGACCGGCCTGCTGGGGCCGAACGGCTGCGGCAAGAGCACGCTGATGCGCTCGATCGTCGGCGTGCAGGTGGTCGAGTCCGGGCGCGTGGAGGTGCTCGGCAGGCCCGCGGGCCACCCCGAGCTGCGCCGGCGGATCGGCTACGCCACCCAGGACCCGGCGCTCTACGCGGACCTGACGGTGACCGAAGCCCTGCGCTACTTCGCCGCGGTGCTCGGCTGCCCGGCGTCCGATGTGGACCGGGTGATCACCCGGACGGGGCTCACGTCGTCGGCCCGCGTCCTGGTCGGCCGCCTCTCCGGCGGCCAGCGCGGCCGGGCCAACCTGGCGGCGGCGCTGCTGGGCACGCCCGAGCTGCTGGTGCTGGACGAGCCGACGGTCGGCTCCGACCCCGAGCTGCGCGACGAGCTGTGGCGGCTGTTCCACGAGCTGGCCGCCACCGGCGTCACGCTGCTGATCTCCAGCCACGTCATGGACGAGGCCGCCCGCTGCGACGACCTCCTGCTGCTGCACCGCGGGCAGCTCCTCGCCCGCGGCACCCCGGAGGCGCTGCGGACGGAGACCGGCGCACCCGATCTCGAGCAGGCGTTCCTGCGCCTGATCAAGGGCCGTTCGGAGGCCTCGCGATGAGCGCCCTGCCCACCACCCGGCGGATCCTCACCCAGCTGCGGCACGACCCGCGCACGATCGTGCTGCTGGTCGCGGTGCCCAGCGTGCTGATGATCCTGCTGCGGTACGTGCTCAACTCCGAGCAGCGGTTCAGCGCGGTCGCGCCGGCCCTGCTCGGCATCTTCCCGTTCACGATCATGTTCCTGCTGACCTCGGTGACGACGTTGCGCGAACGCACGTCGGGGACGTTGACGCGCCTGATGACGCTGCCGATCGGCAAGCTCGACCTGCTCCTCGGGTACGCGCTGGCGTTCGGCCTGCTCGCGACGCTGCAGGTGGTCGTGGCCGCCGGGATCTCCCTGACCTGGCTGGGGCTCGACATCGCCGGCTCGGTCTGGGTGCTGCTGCTGGTCGTGGTGCTGGACGCGCTGCTCGGCACCGCGCTCGGCCTGTTCGTCAGCGCGTTCGCCCGCACCGAGTTCCAGGCGATCCAGTTCCTGCCGGTGTTCGTGCTGCCGCAGTTCCTGCTGTGCGGCCTGTTCGTGCCGCGCGGGGAGATGGGCTGGGTGCTCGGCGCGGTGTCGGACGTCCTGCCGCTGTCCTACGCGGTGGACGCGCTGACGCAGGTGACCCGCTCGGCCGAGGTCGACGGCACCCTGGTGCGCGACATCGGGATCATCGCCGGCTGCGCCGTGCTGGCGCTGCTGCTGGGCGCGGCGACCCTGCGCCGCCGCACGCCGTGAGGTCACTGGTGACGAAAGTCCCTGGCGGCAAGGTCCAACGACGCCATCCGCCGGCGCACGCACGAACGTACCGTCGGATCCCGAACAGATCCGGTCCGCTGTGGCCGGTGCACGACCCCCGGCGTTGGAGAGTGATTCCCCTGCTCACCGGAATCGACCGTGATCACGGCCTGCGCAGCGGGCTGACCGGGTACCTGGCCGCGGTGAGCGCCGCGGTCGGCGTGGGGGAGGAGTCCTGCACCGTGGACCTCGACGCCCCCGCCTCGGCGTACATCGCCCTCGACGTGCGCCTGTCCCGCCACCCCGGCCGGGACATGGCCCTGCTGTGGGACGAACGGCACGGCTGGGCGTTCGCCATGGAGACCCATTCCGGCGAGGACCTGCTGGTGCTGGCCTACCTCGGCGGTGACCTCGTGCCCGGTCCTTCCCGCGTCCGCGGATTCGTCTCGGCGATCCGGTCCGCCGGTGGCGCGTCCGCTCCGCCCGTACCGCCGGATCTGCGCGGCGACCGCGGCGAACTGCTGGACCGCCTGCGCCGCCACCGCCGGATTTTCCCGTACTCGTTCCGGATGGGGTGATCTTGTGTCCACTGTGGAGGCGTCGGGCTGGACGCCCGCCGAGACCGAGGTGCTGGTCCGGTCGATGATGCGGGCGCCGTCAGTGCACAACACGCAGCCCTGGCTGCTTGAGGCCATCCCGGGGGAGCTGTCGGTGCGTGAACGCTCCGAACCGGCTCTGCCGCACCACGATCCGCAGGGCCGTGACCGAGCCGCCTCCTGCGGCGCGGCGGTGGCGAACCTCGAGCTGGCGGTCCGCACCCTCGGCCGCTCGTGCGTGGTCTCGTTCCTGCCGGAGGACGAGCAGCCCGACCTCCTCGCCCGGGTTGCCGTCGGCGAACCGGCCGCGCCGGCGATCGAGGAGCTCCGCTGCTATGGGGCCATCGCCCGCCGGGCCAGTCACCGCGCGCCGTTCGAAGGCGTGGCCGTGCCCGGGGCCGTGGTGCGGCGGGTCGTCACGGCGGGCGGGGCGCCGGGCGTCGAAGCCCGTCGAGTCCACGAGGTCGCCGCCCTCGCCCGATTGCTGCACTTCGCCGCGGACACCTTCCGGCAGGACGGCGCCTACCAGCGTGAGCTGTCGTTGTGGACGATCCGGGACGAGCGGGCCCACCGGCACGGCGTCGGCATCCCCGCGAGCAGGATCCCGGCCGGTTCGGTGCCCTGGGCGGGCCTGGTCCGCCGCGCGACCGACATCCCCGAAACGCCCGAACTCGAGCGCCGGCTGGCCGGGGAGACGCTCCTGCTCTTCGTGACCGTGGACGATTCCCGGCTCGACCACGTCCGGGCCGGCTACGCGATGGAGCGCGCCTGGCTCGCGGCGGTCGACCTCGGCCTGGCCGCCGCGGTGCTGACGCAGCCGCTGCACCTGGCGCCGGTGCGCTCGGCGCTGTGCGAGGACCTCGGGCTCACCGGTTTCCCCCAAGCCCTCCTCCGCATCGGTTACGCCGCGGAAGCGGATCCGCCGAGCCCGCGCCGGGCGGCGGAGGAGGTGCTGCGCCGCGGACCTTAGGGCCTGCCGCCGTGGACCAAGGACTCTGCCTCCGGCCTGCCCGCAGGTCGACGATCGTGGGGGGAGAACGGAGTCCACGATGACGACGACCAGTGTGCACAAGCGCAGACCGCCCGTCCGGACCCGGCGCGCCGGCTACCTCGTCGGGGTCGTGCTGAACGGCGTCCTGCTGGTCCTGGTCAACGCCTGGCCTGGCTGGGACGTCCTGCCGTTCCTCACGCCGGCGTTCCCCACGGTGCTCGGCCTGGTCGACCTCGCGCTGGTCGCGGGTCTGGTCACCGGCCTGGTCCAGCTGTGGCAGGACCCCGAGTGGCTCGTCGCCCTCAACGGCGTCGTGACGACGTGCGCGGGGCTGGCCGCCCTGGTGCGGTTGTGGCAGGTCTTCCCCTTCGACTTCGCCGGCAGCAGCTTCGACTGGGCGTTGACAGCCCGGACCGTGCTGGTCGTCAGCCTGGCCGGTTCGGTGATCGGCCTGCTGGTCCAGGTCACCACCCTGGTGCGCGCTGCCCTGCGGCGACCACGCTGACGCCGGTCATGCCGCCACGGCGGTGCGCAGCCGCGCGGCCGAGTGTTCCGGGGTCACGGTCGTCACCGGGACCCCGGTCGCGAGCTCCAGGCCGGCCGGGATTTCGAGCCGGGGAACCACCTGCAGCGACCAGGCCAGGAAGGGCGCGCTTTCGTAACCGCGGGGCGCGGTCCGCACGACGACGTTGTACGCGGGATCGCCCAGTTCGGAACGGAGCGCGGCCAGGACGGCCCGCAGGCAACCGGCTGTCGCGCGGATCTCCTCGGCCGTGGCGGCGGCGAAATCCGCGTGCGCGCGGTGCGGGACGATCCGGACCTCGTACGCGGCGACCTGCGCGAACGGCGCGTAGGCAACCACGTGGTCGTCGGCGAAGACGATCCGCTTCCCGTCACTCAGCGCCGCTTCGAGCTGCTCGTCGGCGAGCCGCCGCCCGTGGTCGCGGTGGTGCGTCCGGGCTGTTTCCAGCTCGCGGCGGGTGCCTGCGGACAGTACCGGCAACCCGGCCACCTGCGAGTGCGGGTGGTCCAGCGAAATCCCGGCCGCCGGTCCGTGGTTGCGGAACACGACGACCTGGGCGGCCGACGGCCGGAGTGCGCGGTGGCGGTGCTGCCAGGCCCCGAGGACGTCGGCGACCTCCGCGTCGGTGCCGGTCGCCAGGTCCCAGTCGTGGCGCGGCGACTCGATGACGATCTCGTGCTTGTCGGACAACGCGTACCGGTTCGGCACGGCGCGGACGCGCCAGCCCGGCCCGTCACCCGGCAGCCGCCACGTCTCCGGCGGGGTGTCCTGGCTGGTTCCCGGGCAGAACGGGCACGCGGCCCGGGTGACCCGGTGCGGGCGGCCGCCACGGCCGGGCGCGAGGATCGTCCAGTCTTCCGTTTCGGCGTTCCAGCGCAGCTCGCCGCCGTGCCATGGCCGGGTCGTCACGAGTCAGCTCCTTCGAGGAAGGCGGTGCGGCACCGCTGCGAGCAGAAGTAGCGGGTATGCCCCTCTTCGAGGGTCGACGGCGGGCCGCCGCCCGGCGGGACGGTGAGCCCGCAGACCGGATCGCGGTGGTCGGAGCGGGTCATGAGCGCGCCGGGCGGGTCGCCGTGGGCGAGGCCGTCGAGCAGCGTCAGCTCGTCGAGCAGGAGCCGGGGGAGCAGGAAGTGCCGCCGTACGCGCTCGCGGCCGGCGGCGCCCAGCGCGGCCGCGCGGCCCGGGTCCTCGAGCAGCTCCAGGAGCATCTTGGCGCACTCGGCGGTCGAGTCGACGAGCAGCCCGCCGGCGTCGTCGGCGACCTGCAGCGGGATCCCGCCCGCCCGGCCCGCGACGATCGGCGTGCCCTTCCACAGCGCCTCGGAGACCACGAGCCCGAACCCCTCGCGGATCGACTTCTGGATCATCACGGACGAGCACCGCTGGAAAGCGTTGACCTCGACGTTGCCGACGCCGGTGAGGTTGGTGAAGACGTGGATGTCCGGGTCGTCGCGGCCGGCCTCGCCGATCTGGCGGTAGACGTCCCAGCCCTGCGGGTCGTCGAGGGCCATCGAGCCGACCAGTGCCAGCTGGAGCCCGGGGACTTCGGAGCGGACCAGGCGGAACGCGTCGATCACGCCGAGCGGGTCCTTCCACGGGTCGAACCGCGACACCTGGGTGACGAGCGGGCGGTCGGGTTCGATGCCGATCCAGTTGAGCACCGCGTGCGCGGTCCGGTCGTCCAGGGACATGTTCTTCGGGCTGAGCGGGTCGATCGCGGGGCAGATGATGTCGGCCCGGTCGCGCGCCAGCGTCGGCGGCACGAAATCCGGCAGGGTGAAGACGGTGGCGTCGTAGCGTTCGACGTACTTGCCGAGGTAGTCCCAGACGCCGGGTGCCGGCTCGGACGTGTCGACGTGGCAGCGCCACACCGACCGGGCGTTCGTGGTGTCCGCAAAGGACAGTACGGCGGCGGGTTGTGGGTCGTGGACGAAGACGAAGTCGCAGGCCGCGAAGTCCGGATCGGCCGACAGCTGTTCGGCGTTGCGGCGCGATGTTTCCTCGTAGCGGCGGATGTCGGCGTCGGTTATCGGTTCGGTGCCGCCCTGCAGCGCGTTGTGCAGCTTCTTCGTCACGGCGAAGAAGCCGGGCTCACCACTGATGATCTTCCAGCTCGCTCGGACGCCCAGGTCGTTGTAGAGGGGCACCACGGACCGAAGCAGTTCGGAAACCCCGCCACCGTAGGGCGTCGCGCTCAGATGGATGACCCGCGCGCCGCGAAGCCGTTCCGCCACTTCGAGAAGCGGCTCGACGATCCAGTCCGGCGCGACCGCGCGATAGGCGGAGACGGAGAGCGCACCGACGTCGACTGTCTGCATCCCGGACCCCTCGTTCGACGGCCAGGTGTCCAGCGTCGGACACGTCCGGCTGTCATGGCCAGGGCCCAAAGTCACCGGAACCGGGCCGAGTGGAAACGGCCGCAAGGCCCGCCGGACGGGGACCGTCGCCCCTGCGGTGCGACCGCCTCACCCGGCGATGCTGGGTGAACGTTTCCCGAGCGACCCGGAGGGCAGGACCGATGTACACCAGGATGCGGTTGACCCGGCTGCGGCACACACTCCTGCCGGGCCGAGGCCCGCTGGTCCGCCGGTCGGACCGGCTGCAGGCGAAGCTCTTGGCCCTGGTGATCCTGCTGTCGCTGGCGGCAGCGGCGGGAGCGGTGTTGTTCGGCATCGGCGCATACTCGGTCGCGGCGGCCAAGTCCCGCGAGCAGACTTCCGCGCGCTACACGGTGACGGCGGTCTTGCTGGCGGACGGCCCCAAGCCGGTCTCCGCGGGCCGCGGCGAAACACCCTTCGACTCCGCCCCGACGCAGGCGACGTGGCGGACGCTAGACGGGCAGCAGCGCGTGGGCGAGGTGAAAGCGGCGGCGGGCACGGTCGCGGGTCACGAGGTCAAGATCTGGATCGATGAAACGGGCGCACCGACGGAGCGCCCGCTGACCATGGCGGCCGCGACGATCGGCGCCCCCATCGGCGCGGCAACCCTCTGGGCGGCGGCGGTGTCGTTGCTCGTCTTCGTCTACCGCGGCGCGGTCTACGCGCTGAACCGCCACCGCCTGGCCGAGTGGGAGCAGGAATGGGTCACCCGTCAGGCCGGCAGCAAACGCCGAGACGACCAGAGCCAGACGGGAGCCTAGTTCTGGAGCCGCGTCAGTCCGGTGCTCGCAGGGGTGGATTCATCCGCAGCAGGACTTGCATCGCCGCGACAAGGCAGGCGGTGGCCGCCCCCAGGAGGATCGCGATGACGAACAGCACGTTGCGCGACCGGTCTTCGGCCCCTTGGTCGAAGGTCGAGTAGGTGATACCGACGAGTTCGTTCTGGGCACTCCAGAACAACTTGTTCTGCACCTCGAGCGGTGGCGACGCCTGGGTCACCGTCACCAGCGGGTCGAGGTTCCCGCCGTCCACCGAGATGGCCAATGACCTGGGGCTCACCAACAGGTGGCCGACGATTTGCACGACGTTGGAAGGCTGGTGGAGCCGCCGTGGGGAAGCGGCGTGGACCGCAGGCAACGACACGACGGACCGCGAAGCAGCGCTCTGCTCGAACGATCCAGTGACGAATCCAGCGTACGTCGAATCGCTCTGGCCGAGCGCTCCGGAAAGAATTTGCGAGCCGTCGGCCGCGTCCGTGAGCAAAATCCCGTTCCCCGCCTGCTGCTGCTCCACCTTAAACCTGAGCCCGTCGAGCAAGAGAATGACCCAGGCACGGGACACCAGCCGCTCGATGTCACCTACCGGACGGACCCGCAGGGACATCCACATTCCCGCTGGACCCCAGGATTCGTAGCTGAACTCGACGCTCAGTTCAGCAATGGGGTCGACCGCGAACACCACGGCGTTGCCGGCGAGCTCCGGTGCGGCGACCGGCGCCGTGAACCGGGGGATGCTGGCGAACGAGACGAAGCCCAGCATGGAGGCGATGAGCAGCAGCGCGGCGACCTCGGCGAGAACCACTCGGCCCCGGGAAGCGACCAGCCACGCGACCGTGCCGACGAGGACGATGAACAGCATCAGCGGAGCGAGTAGCCCGTTGACGTCGGCCGTGCTGCCTGGCAACTCGCTCATGATCAGTACGAGGGCCAGCGCGATCGCGAGAATTGCCAGTCCGGCAAGCACACCAGAGGCCCAGCGGCCCCGGCGCTTGGCTGATCCCCGGAGCGCGACGACCAGCACCAGAACCGCCGCCACCGCGGCAATTTGCGCTGGCAGCCCATGGTCGAGGTTGATTTGCCACCCGCTGACGGCCAGCAGGAGCGACGCAAGAAGGCCGTACCCGGCTGACGTTCCGCGCCGGACCCGCTGTTGACTCCCGGAACCGCGAGCTGTCACCGGTACGTCGGCGGTCGTCACCGACGCTGCGGCACCCGGGTGGAGAGCGCCGCCCTGCGGACGTGTCGTCAGCAAGCGGCCCAGAAGGGCGCCCAGGACCGCCGACAGCACGACGACAAGACCCAGTCTCCGGTGCCGGCCGGACTCACCGGTCTTCCGGGAAGCGGTCACTGATGTCTCCTCCGAGGATCTTGCGCGCACCGGGGAGTCGCCGCGCTGCACTCCGCCGTTACTCCGGACTCGGCGCCGAAGACGTCGTGACGTCGGAACACTGATCGCGCACGTCTCCAACGGAGCCGAATCCCGGAGTTAGGAGCGTCAGGGCGCCGTACGCGGCGCACGCCCGCTTTTGGAGACGGCCATGACTTTATTTGGGTGGCGGTCGGGTTCGAGTGTCTCATTTGGTGCGCATGGTTCGCCGTTTCGGTGTCCGTCCGGCGCGAGGGTTCCGGGCGGTGCTGGAGGTGCCGTCACGGCGAGACGAGTTGAACGCCTCTACGACCGTCTTCGCGATTCTGCCTTGGTCGGCTACCTCGTACCCATTCTCGCGAGCCCAGGTACGGATGTCGTGAGTGGCCGCGTAATCCGTGGCCGCCCTCGGTTCCTGTTTCGTGTCGTCGGTGGACTGGCCGACAGCGACCCTGATGCGGCGACCACCCGTGCGGCGAGCCGCTGCCACGTATGGCTCCATCGCCGAGCGCAACGCTCGGGCGTTCACAGTGGACAGATCGATTTCATAGGACACGCCGTCGAGTCCGAACGGGACAGTCTGGTCGGCGCGGCTGCCGTCTGTGTCGTCGGAAATCTCAATAGAGATTCGCTTCGCCATAAGCTCAATCCTTCTCTGAGTCACTGGGTGTGCGTCGGGTCCGTTGAATAGTAGCGTCGTGAATTCGCGTTGAATCGACGGGCGTGTCGGCCGACGAGGCTCTTTGTATTTTTTGCGAGAGACCGTTGACGGGCAGGTGCCCGTTGGGTGTAGATGGTCGTATTCGACGACGAACACTTCCCTTGAACGACCGTAGAAGAGTCAGAGGAGAAAGCGATGGAAACCGAGCATGACGTGGCAACGTCAGGTGACGTTGCGGCAGCGATCCGCGAGCTCGCTGCAGCGGTCCGGGCGACCGTGCCGGAGCCGCCGGCTGACCCGGATGCGCTGCTGACCGCGGAGGAGGTGGGGGAGTTGCTGCAGCTGTCGCCGAGGACGTTGAAGGACCAGGCCGCTGCCGGGGTGTTGCCGCATCACCGGTTCGGGAAGCACTACCGGTTCACCCGCGGCGATGTTGCGGAGATCGTGCGGCTCAGTGCCGCGCCGGTGCAGCCGCCGCGGCGGCGGGTGTCCGTTCAGGACGTTGCCCAGGACTTTCGCGCCGCGTGAGGCGGGCGGAGCAATAGAGAAGAAGAGGAGTTGAAGGATGGCGCATGGCCAGGAAGAGCCCGGCACGGGTGAGTGGCGGGCGCGGTACAAGCGTCCTGACGGCGCGTGGGGGAGCAGGTCGGGGTTTCCCACCAAGAAGGCTGCTGAGGAGTGGGGGCTGGAGCAGGAAGCCCTGATCCGGCGGAACCTCTGGTTGGACCCTCGGGACGGCGAGACCCGGTTCGACGACTTTGCCGAGGAGTGGCTCGCTGCCGTGGCTCCGCGGCTGGAGCTGAACACGGTCGCGAAGTACCGGTCGTTCCTCGACACACAGCTGCTGCCGCAGTGGAAGGCGTGGCCGCTGATCGCGATCTTCAACGGGTACGTGGAGATCGAGCGGTGGCTCTCGGAGCTGCACGAGGATTACGCCGAGTCGTCGGTGGCCTCGTACTTCGCGTTGTTCTCCACCATCCTCAACGCCGCCGTGCGCGCTCGGATGATCCCGGCCAACCCGTGCAGCGGCGTCCGGGTATCCAGCGGCGAGTTCGACACCGAGAGGCTGGTCGCCACGCCGGCCCAGGCGCTGCGGGCCGCGATGCGGCTCTACGAGCTCGGGCTGGGGAAGTCGGGGTTTGTGCTGTGTCTGATGGATTTCTATACCGGCGCCCGATGGGGTGAACTTGTCGGGCAGCAGCGGCACGAGTACGACTCCGAGCGTCGTGGCATCGAGATCCGCACACCGCTGAAGGAGGTGGCCGGGAAGGTCTACAAAGGAGGCCGAAAGAGTGATGATCATCACGCGGATGGCCGTCAGCGTCCGCCGACGAGGCGCGGGAACGCCCGGCCCAAGAAGGGCCGGACCAAGACCCCGGCGGGCACGAGGTTCGTGGCGTTGCCGCCGGGGATCGCGGTGCTCTACGAGGAGCTGATGGACAGCCATCGGGGACCCTTCGTGCTATGCACGCCGGAGGGGCACCCGTGGCGTCGGTCGAACTTCCGGATCCGGTTCTGGCGGCCGGCATGGGACGGCGTCGAACTGGACGACGCCGGCGCGGGGGAGCGACGGCCGCCGATCCTGCCGACCTTCACGTTCCACGAAGGCCGCCACACCCACAGCACCTGGCTGACCGAGGACGGGATCCCGGAGGTTGCCCGCCGGGCGCGGCTGGGCCAGAAGATGAAAGGCATCGCCCGCGTCTACGACCACGTGACCCCAGCGATGGTCAACCAGATCTTGAATGCCCTGGAGGAGCGCTGGCTGCGGTCGCTGGCGTCCCTGTACCCGGGGGAACGGGCGAAGCTGATGTCGTGGTTCCCGCACCTGCGGTCCCAGAGGGTGATCGGGCCGGGTCCGGGGGCCGTCGCCGGATCGTCGCCGACTGACAGCTGAAAGCCCCGCCCCTCCGGGGAGGGACAGGGCTTCTGACCTGCGAAAACATGTGGTGCGCGATACTGGGATTGAACCAGTGACCTCTTCCGTGTCAGGGAAGCGCTCTCCCGCTGAGCTAATCGCGCGAGGTGGAGACGGGATTCGAACCCGTGTACACGGCTTTGCAGGCCGTTGCCTCGCCTCTCGGCCACTCCACCGTGACTAGGCCCGAGAGCCTACCGAGCGGATGACGGGATTCGAACCCGCGACCCTCACCTTGGCAAGGTGATGCGCTACCAGCTGCGCTACATCCGCATTCCGCAGCTCCGGGAACCCGAGTCCCCGTCGCCGTGGTGTGGGAAAACCATATCGGACCCCGGAAACGGCTTCGACACCGGGGTGTCACTTTGCCGTAGCGGGGCCGTGATCAGGCCAGATCGTGCGGGATGAGGTGGGTGAGCGCGTCGTCGACGTCGACCCACAGGTGCTCGTTGCCCGGGAGGACCACGTCGTACGTCCGGTCGAGGAAGTCCGCCAGCTCCTGGGCCGACGCCTCGAACATCGCGTGCCCGGACGGCGAGTTCAGCTCGATCAGGACCGCTTCGGGGTCCTCGACCGACGGGCGGATGCGGACGTCACCGTCACCCGCGTCGGCCAGGAGGCCGTCCGCGAGGAGGTCGCGGGCGTACACCCACTCGACCCAGCCGGCGCGGCCGGTGCGGAAGGCGGCGACGACCGCGTACGGGTCGCGTGTGTCGTAGCGCAGCTCCACCTTCACCGGAACCGCGGGAGTCCGCGGCGCCAGCAGGTCGAAGACCGCCGTCGAGCGGAGCGTCACGTGATCGTTGCGCATCGTCCTACCCTTCGTCTCCCTTCCCGGCCCGGCCCGGCCGAGGGCGTCACCACTTGGACGCATCAGGAGGCCGAAACCGTCGCGAGTGCGCCGCAGATCACCCGTCCGGGCTCTTCGGCCCCCTTCTCCACCCGTGACCACCCACGGCGCGCAACTGACCGGCGCGCCCCGCGGGGTCCACGCCCTCCATACTGCGCGGTTTAGTCGCCGGGCGATAGCACCGTCGCACGGATGTCGAACGTGGCTTCGGGCGGCCCCCCGTCGGCACAACCCCGGCTAGCTCGGGGTTGTGCGTTCCGTACTCACCAGTAAGCGGAGTGTGGTCGACCAGGACCACCCGTTTGCAGGCGCCCGGAAGTCGTACGCTAAAGTTCACCTCAACACCGCGAGCGGGCGATTAGCTCAGCGGGAGAGCGCTTCGTTCACACCGAAGAGGTCACTGGTTCGATCCCAGTATCGCCCACGCGATCGCTAGGAGAGCCCTGTCTGCGGAATGCGCAGACAGGGCTCTCTTGTCGTGTCCTGTGGGGGCCGAGCCCCCACACCCCCGCCGGGGGCGCGCCCCCGGACCCCCAGGTCTGGTCGCCTTTCGAGGCGCGTGCCGGTCGGGGCGTGGTGGCGTCTTGAAAACGGAGTGAACGATCCGTTCGGATCATCCGTATCTGCTGGCGAGAGTGGTTCGCGCCCCTGCCGCGGGGGCTTGCCGGAACTGCCTTCGAACGCTGTCGCTGCGGTGGTTTTCTGTCGAACGTCGTCCCCGGGAGGTCCGATGTGATCCTCGGCACTTCGGGGTGGCTCGACGTGTGACAAGACCCGCCACCCGTGACGTCGTGGCGATGAATGTCACTGTCGGTGGCGCGCGGGTCCGCGAGGCGACGTTCGTGGGCCTGGTGGGTCCACTGTGGATCGTCTGGGGTGGCAGTGTCCACTGTAGATCGGAACGGGGCCGCTGGGCCGTTCGGCGGTGCTTGGTCCGGCCGGGTGCGGGTATTGCCCTGTTCGCTACGCAAAGTAATTTTCGCGGGGATACGCGCTATCACGCATCGTCATCATCTTGTTATGATCCGGCCATTTTCTGGCGGGGAAGTCCCGCAGGATGTGGCTGGAAATCCTTGTAACACTGCCGAGAGAGTCGCCGATAACTTGCCGTGTGATGCCTCCGCGGGCGCCGCGCGACTACCGAGATGTAGTGACTCTCCGAAATCGTTTTCGGTGACGCTGCGTGCCTGCGGCTCAACTCGATCCAGTTCCCGGGAGGTCAGATGGAAGAGTCGGTGCGGCCTTCGTACACGGTGAGCCAGCCACCGCCGCACATCGACCTCCAGGCCATCCCGCGTCCCGCCAAGCGGGACGACCAGCCCGACGACGCCGGCGGCCCGGCCGCCAAGGCGTGGCCCGCGGCCTGGGAAGCGCGGTACAGAGCCTGGGTCATCGGCAGCGATGTCTTCATCACGCTGCTGGTGATCGCGATCAGCGCGTTCGTCATCGATCGCGTTGCCCCGCATGACATGCACGCCTTCGGCACGATCCTCGCGGTGTTCGTCTCGCTGCCCGCCAGCCGGGCCTGGAGCCCGCGCGTGCTCGGCGAAGGCGCGGAGGAGTACCGCACCCTTGGCCGCGGCTTCATCACCGCCGCCGTCCTGGTCGCGCTGGGCGGCCTCCTGTTCGGCGCGCTCGAGGTCCAGGTCTGGGTGTTCGTCGTCGTCCCCGCCATCGCGCTGGTCGCCTTCCCGCAGCGCTACCTGCTGCGCCAGGTGCTGCACCGCAAGCGCGCCAGGGGACTCTGCCTGCTGCCGGTGATGGCCGCCGGCAGCCCGGAAACCGTCGCCGACCTGATCGCCCGCACCCGCTCGGAAGCCCACGTCGGCTGGCGCGTCGAGGCCGCCTGCACGTTCAGCGGCCACGGCGAAGACCGCGACAGCGGCGAGATCGACGGCGTCCCGGTGGTCGGCAGGCTGGACGAGCTTTCCCGGCACGTCCGGCGCGGCGGCTACCGCGTCGTGGCGATCACCGCCGACCAGTACTGGACGCCGAAACGCCTGCAGCGGCTGGCCTGGGACATGGAAGGCACCGGTGCGGAAATGGTCGTGGCGCCCGTGCTGATGGAGGTCGCGGGGCCCCGGCTCAACGTCACCGGCGTGCTCGGCATGCCGCTCCTGCGGGTCACCGCGCCGATGTTCACCGGCGGCCGCCGGGTGGTGAAGGAGATCGTCGACCGGGCAGGCTCGGCGTTCCTGCTGACGCTGCTGTCCCCGCTGCTGCTGGCGATCGCTGTCGCCATCAAGCTCAACGACCGCGGCCCGGTGATCTACCGCCAGCGCCGCGTCGGCCGCGACGGCGCGACGTTCACCATGTTCAAGTTCCGGACGATGGTCACCAACGCCGACGAAATCCGGAAGACCCTCGAAAAGGAGAACGAAGGCGCGGGCCCGCTCTTCAAGATGAAGCGCGACCCGCGTATCACCCGCGTGGGTGGTTTCCTGCGCCGGTATTCGCTCGACGAGGTGCCGCAGCTGTTCAACGTCCTGTCCGGGAAGATGTCGCTCGTCGGCCCGCGGCCGCCGCTGCCGGAGGAAACCGCGCAGTACGCGCCCGACGCCCGCCGCCGGCTGCTCGTCAAGCCGGGCCTCACCGGCCTCTGGCAGGTCAGCGGCCGCAGCGACCTCACCTGGGCGGAGAGCATCCGGCTCGACCTGCGCTACGTCGAGGACTGGTCGCTCGCCCTGGACCTGGTCATCCTCTGGAAGACGTTCCGCGCGGTGATGGGCGGGCAGGGCGCCTACTGACCCGTCTGCCGCCGCGCCGCGCTCCACGGCCGCCGATCCCCCGCCGCGGGGAGCCGGCGGCCGTGCTCGTTTCCGGGACACGCCCGCTGCAGCGCGCTACCGGCCACGGCCGCGGGGGTCATCGGACGGCCCGCGCGCCGCTGGGTGCCCCAGAGGTCTGCACCTGTCCGGAGGATCCGGATTGCGCCCGCTCGCCCGGATTACCGGCAGGCTTGTGGGCCACGTCACCACACGAAGGTAGTTGAGCACGAAATAGTTCAACGCTCAACCTGGTTGCACGGGGTACCGACCCAACGGAAGGAAGCACAGCCCCATGACCACCTTTGCCGAGCAGACCGAGGCCCTCAAGCTCCCTGCGGACGTCCAGAACCTGCTGTTCCGCGAGGCGCGCACGGCCAACAGTTTCAGCTCCGAGCCGGTGACCGAGGAGCAGGTCCGCGCGATCTACGACCTCGTCAAGTGGGCCCCGACGTCGATGAACACCCAGCCGCTGCGCGCGCTGGTGCTCCGGACCGCCGAGGCGAAGGCCCGCCTGCTCCCGCACCTGGCCCCGGGCAACCGGGACAAGACCGAAGCCGCGCCGCTGACCGTCGTGCTCGCCGCGGACGTCGACTTCCACGAAAACATCCCCCAGGTGTTCCCGCACGCCCCGCAGGTGAAGGACAACTTCGCCGACGAGCAGGGCCGCGTCGAGTTCTCCAAGCTCAACTCGCTGCTGCAGGTCGGCTACTTCATCATCGGCGTCCGCGCCGCCGGCCTGGCCGCCGGCCCGATGACCGGCTTCGACGCCCAGGGTGTCGACGACGAGTTCTTCGCGGACAAGAAGTGGCGCTCGCTCGTCATCGTCAACGTCGGCAAGCCGGGCGAGAACCCGTGGTTCGACCGCCTGCCGCGGCTGGACTTCGACCAGGTCGTCGAAACCCTCTGACCGCCACCGGACGGGCCGCCCCACGCGCGTGGGGCGGCCCGTCCGGCGTTCGCCCCACGCGCGTGAGGCCCGCGAGCGCAGCCGACTAGCATCGACGGCGTCATCTCTGTCACTCCAGCTTGAGGAGCCGATCGTGTCCCAGTCGCCCCCCGTTTCCCCCGTGGCCGCCTCCCGCGTGGTGGTACCGGCGGGCACTACGGCGGGCGCGGCGGTCCGCGAAGCCGGTCTGCCGACCAAGGGCGCGGACACGATCGTCGTGGTCCGCGACGCCGACGGGAAGCTGCGCGACCTCGCCTGGGCGCCGGAAACCGACGCCGAGGTCGAGCCGGTCGCCGCGAACACCGAAGACGGCCGCAGCGTCATCCGCCATTCGGCGGCGCACGTGCTCGCCCAGGCCGTGCAGCAGCAGTTCCCGGACGCCAAGCTGGGCATCGGCCCGCCGGTCAAGGACGGCTTCTACTACGACTTCGCGGTCGACAAGCCGTTCACCCCGGAGGACCTGCAGGCGCTCGAAAAGCGCATGAAGCAGATCGTCAAGGGCGCCCAGCAGTTCTCGCGGCGCGTTTTCGACTCCGTGGACGAGGCGAAGAAGGAGCTGGCGGACGAGCCGTTCAAGCTCGAGCTCGTCGACCTCAAGTCCGAAGTGGACACCTCCGAGGTCATGGAGGTGGGCGAGGGCGAGCTCACCATCTACGACAATCTCGACCCGCGCACCAAGGAACGTGTCTGGAGTGACCTCTGCCGCGGCCCGCACGTGCCGACGACGAAGTTCATCCCGGCGTTCAAGCTCACCCGCGTCGCCGCGGCGTACTGGCGGGGGAGCGAGAAGAACCCGCAGCTGCAGCGGATCTACGGCACGGCGTGGGAGTCGGCCGAGGCGCAGGACGCCTACCTCGAGAGCATCGCCGAGGCCGAGCGCCGCGACCACCGCAAGCTCGGCGCCGAGCTGGACCTGTTCTCCTTCCCCGAGGAGATCGGCTCCGGCCTGCCGGTGTTCCACCCGAAGGGCGGCATCATCCGCCGCGAGCTGGAGAACTACTCGCGCCGCCGCCACGAGGAGGCCGGCTACGAGTTCGTGAACACCCCGCACATCAGCAAGGGCGAGCTGTTCCACACCTCCGGCCACCTGCCCTACTACGCGGACACGATGTTCCCGCCGGTGCAGTTCGACGAGGAGAACTACTACCTCAAGGCCATGAACTGCCCGATGCACAACCTGATCTTCCGCTCGCGCGGGCGGTCCTACCGCGAGCTGCCGCTGCGGCTGTTCGAGTTCGGCACCGTCTACCGCTACGAGAAGTCCGGCGTGGTGCACGGCCTCACCCGCGTCCGCGGCCTGACGATGGACGACTCGCACATCTACTGCACCAAGGAGCAGATGCCGTCCGAGCTGCGGTCGCTGCTCAAGTTCGTCCTCGACCTGCTCGCCGACTACGGCCTCTCCGACTTCTACCTCGAGCTGTCCACCCGCGGTGACTCCGACAAGTTCATCGGCGAGGACTGGGAGTGGGAGGAGGCCACCGAGACGCTGCGGCAGGCCGCCATCGACTCCGGCCTCGAGCTGGTCCCGGACCCGGGCGGCGCCGCGTTCTACGGCCCGAAGATCTCGGTGCAGGCCAAGGACGCCATCGGCCGCACCTGGCAGATGTCGACCATCCAGCTGGACTTCAACCAGAACAAGCGGTTCGAGCTCGAGTACACCGCGCCGGACGGCTCGCGCCAGCGGCCGGTGATGATCCACCGCGCGCTGTTCGGCTCGATCGAGCGGTTCTTCGGCGTGCTGACCGAGCACTACGCGGGTGCTTTCCCGGCGTGGCTCGCCCCGGTGCAGGTCGTCGGCATCCCGATCACCGCCGACCAGGTCGAGCACCTGCAGGCCATCGAGAAGGCGTTGCGCGCCAAGGGCATCCGCGCCGAGGTCGACGCCAGCGACGACCGGATGCAGAAGAAGATCCGCACGCACACCACGCAGAAGGTGCCGTTCATGCTGCTGGCCGGCGCCAAGGACGTCGAGGCGGGCGCGGTGTCGTTCCGCTTCCGCGACGGCGGCCAGATCAACGGCGTGCCGGTGGAGAAGGCGGTCGAGGCGATCGCCGGCTGGATCGGGCGCCGCGAAAACGCGTCGCCGTCGGCCGAGGCGCTGGAGACGGTCGTTCGGTGAGTGAGGGTCCCGAGCTCGTCGAGCAGCAGGGCGTCGGGGTCCAGGACGCGTTCCAGCGCCTCTGGACCCCGCACCGGATGGCCTACATCAAGGGCCAGGACAAGCCGGACGGCGACGACGAGCCCGGCTGCCCGTTCTGCCGCCTCCCTGCGCTGGACGACAAAACCGGCCTGATCGTCGCCCGCGGCGACGTCGTGTTCGCGGTGCTGAACCTGTACCCGTACAACCCGGGGCACCTGATGGTGGTGCCGTACCGGCACGTCGCGGACTACACGGACCTGACGGTCGAGGAGACCCGCGAGGTCGCCGAGTTCACGCAGCACGCGATGAAGGTGATCCGCGCGGTCTCCGGCGCGCACGGGTTCAACATCGGCCTGAACCAGGGCCACATCGCGGGCGCGGGCATCGCCGCGCACCTGCACCAGCACCTGGTGCCGCGGTGGGGCGGGGACGCGAACTTCATGCCGATCATCGGCCAGACGAAGGTGCTGCCGCAGCTGCTGGGGGAGACGAGGGACCTGCTCGCCGACGCCTGGTGAAATCGTCTGGACCACGGGCGGCGGACGGGCGAAAACTCCTGATTGAGTGTTCAACCGAGAGTATGATGGTGGTATGTCCGGAACCCGATGGCTCAGCGATGACGAACAGCGCGTCTGGCGTGAGTTCAACGCGGCCACCCGCATGCTCAGCGCGCACCTCGAAGGGCAGCTGCAGCACGACTCGGGCATGCCGCACACCTACTACGAGGTCCTCGTCGCCCTCTCGGAAGCACCCGGCCGCCGGCTGCGGATGAGCGAGCTCGCCGACGCCCGCCAGGCGTCGCGCAGCCGCCTTTCGCACGCCGTCGCGCGGCTGGAGGCCAACGGGTGGGTGCGGCGCGAGGCGTGCCCCACCGACAAGCGCGGCGCCTGGGCGGTGCTGACCGACGCCGGCTTCGCCGCGCTCGAAGCGGCCGCGCCCGGCCACGTCGAGGCCGTCCGCGAAAGCCTGTTCGACCCGCTGACGCCGGAGCAGGTGACGGCGCTCGGCGAGATCAGCGCCGCCATCCGCCGTCAGTTGACGCCGAAGTGCGCCGCCGCCGCGGCTGCCGAAGCGGCGAAGGAGCACGAGGGCCAGCTCACGAAATCGGGCTGACCCGGGGCGGCGCGTCGGGGCCGTGGCCGAGGGTGGATAGGCTGCATTCGCCCACCCGACCCTCGTAGCCAGGTGCCTCGACGAACCGATGCTCAATATCTTCGCGCGTGCCTCCGTCTCCCGCGTCACCGATCCGATCGGCCAGGCGCTGGTCCGCGCCGGGCTGACCCCGAACGTGATGACCGTGTTCGGCACCGCCGGCGCGGTCGTCTGCGCACTGGTCTTCTTCCCGAACGACCACCTGCTGTGGGGCACCTTCACGGTGTGGGGCTTCGCGATGCTCGACATCCTCGACGGCGCCATGGCCCGCGCCCGCGGCTACGGCACCCCGTTCGGCGCGGTGCTCGACGCGACCTGCGACCGCCTGGTCGACGGCGCCCTGTTCGCCGCCATCGCCTGGTGGTGCTTCGTCGTCGACGACAACCACCCGGCCGCCGCCGCGGCCCTGCTGTGCCTGGTGCTCGCCCAGGTCATCTCCTACGTCAAGGCCCGGGCCGACGCCTCGGGCCTGCCGGTCGACGGCGGGCTCGTCGAACGCGCCGAGCGGCTGATCATCGCGCTGGTCGGCACCGGCCTGCACGGCTTCGGAATTCCGTACACCGTGGACGTGACGCTCTGGCTGCTTGCCGCCGGATCGGTCGTCACGCTGCTGCAGCGCTTCGCCGCCGTGGCGAAGGCGGCCCGCGAGGCCGCCGCGGGGGAGCAACGGGCATGAGTGCGCTGTCAGAGCGGTTGAGCGCCTTCGGCTACGCGGCCGGGTGGAAGCTCGCCGGCTGGCTGCCCGCCGGGTTCGGCGGCACGGTCTTCTCGCTCGGTGCGGACCTCGCCGTCCGCCGCGACGGCGGCGGCGTGCGGCAGCTGCGCGCGAACCTCGCCCGCGTGGTGCCGCAGGCCGACCCGGTCGAGCTCGACGAGCTGACGCGGCGGGCGATGCGCTCGTACGCCCGGTACTGGCACGAGATGTTCCGGCTGCCGTCGATGGACCACAAGGAGGTCAGCGCCAAGGTCGCGGCCTCGATCACCGGCGTGGAGAACCTCGACGCCGCGCTCGCCGAGGGCAACGGCGCGGTGATGGCGCTGCCGCACAGCGGCAACTGGGACGCCGCCGGCGTCTGGCTGGCCGACTACCTCGGCGGCTTCACGACCGTGGCGGAACGGCTGAAGCCCGAGTCGCTCTACCGCCGGTTCGTCGAGTACCGGGAGTCGCTCGGCTTCGAGATCGTGCCGCTGACCGGCGACAGCTCGGCGATGCGCGTGCTGCTGAAGCGCCTGCGCGAGAACAAGGCCGTCTGCCTGGTCGGCGACCGCGACCTGACCACCAGCGGCATCCCGGTGAAGTTCTTCGGCGAGCAGGCCCGCTTTCCCGGCGGCCCGGCGCGGCTGGCCGCCACGACCGGCGCCGCGCTCATCCCGGCCGGCTGCTGGTTCACCGAGGACGGCTGGCAGATCCGGCTGCACCCGCGCATCCGCGTCACCGCGCGCGCCGAGGTCCCGGCCGCGACCCAGGCACTGGCGGACATCTTCGCCGGCGACATCGCCGCGCACCCGGCCGACTGGCACATGGTGCAGAAGTTCTGGCCCGCCGACCTCGAGGCCGCCGAGCAGGCAAGCCTCGAAGAAGCGAGCTGAGCGGTGGCCACGCGGCCGATGCGGGTCGGGATCGTGTGCCCCTACTCGTTCGACGTGCCCGGCGGGGTCCAGGGGCACGTCATCGACCTGACGAAGGCGCTGCTCGCGCGCGGGCACCAGGTGTCCGTGCTGGCGCCCGCGGACGAGGACGCGGAGCTGCCCGAGTTCGTGCACCCGGCGGGCAAGGCGCTCGGCATCCCGTACAACGGCTCGGTCGCGCGGCTGCAGTTCGGCCCGGTGTCCTACGCGCGGGTGCGGCGCTGGATCCGCGAAGGCGACTTCGACGTCCTGCACCTGCACGAACCGGCGGCGCCCAGCCTGTCGCTGCTGGCGCTGCTCATCGCGGACGGCCCGATCGTGGCGACGTTCCACACCGCGACCACGCGCTCGCGGACGCTGTCGGCGTTCCAGCCGGTGCTGCGGCCGCTGCTGGAGAAGATCACCGCGCGGATCGCGGTGTCGGCGCTGGCCCGCCGCGTCCAGGTCGAGCACGCGGGTGGTGACGCCGTGGAAATCCCGAACGGCGTCGACGTCGAGTTCTTCTCCTCGGCGCCGCCGCTGCCCGGCTACCCGCGGGCCGGGGGCACGGTCGGGTTCGTCGGCCGGTTCGGCGAGCCGCGCAAGGGCATGGGCGTGCTGCTGGAAGCGCTGCGGATGATCCTCCCGGAGTTCGAGGACCTGCGGCTCGTCGTGGTCGGCCGCGGCGACGAAGACCAGCTTCGCCGCGACGCCGGGCCGGAGCTGGCTCCGCACCTGGAGCTGCTCGGCCAGGTCGACGACGAGGTGAAGGCCCAGGCGCTGCGCAGCGTCGACGTCTACTGCGCGCCCAACACCGGCGGCGAGAGCTTCGGGATGATCCTCACCGAGGCGATGGCGGCCGGCACCCCGGTGCTGGCCAGCGGGCTCGACTCGTTCCGGCGGGTGCTCGACGACGGCCGCGCCGGCCTGCTCGTCGAGACCGGCGACCCGGCCGCGCTCGCGGACGGGCTGCGCGAGCTGCTCGGCGACCCGGCACAGCGGGCATCGCTGGCCGCGGCGGCGGGGGAGCGCGTCACGATGTACGACTGGTCGGTGGTGGCCACGCAGGTGCTGCGCGTCTACGAGACGGCCGTGGCGGCGGACCCGCGGCGGGTCGCGGCGCCGGAGCGGGAGCTCGCCCGGTGAGCGTGCTCTCCTGGCTGCTCCCGGTGCTGGCGGCGGTCGTCGTGCTGGGCGGGCTCTTCCTGGTGGCGACGGCGAACCGGCTCGACCGGCTGCACGTCCGCACGGACGCCGGCTGGGCCGCGCTGGACGCGGCGCTGGCCCGGCGGGCGGTCGTCGCGCGGGCGGTCGCCTCGGTGCTGGGCGACCCGGCCCTGCGGACGTCGGCGGAGCGTGCCGAGGCGGCGCCCCGGGCCGAGCGCGAAGCCGCGGAGAACGAACTGACACTGGAGCTGGGCCGCGTCGACCGGGCGTGCCTGCCGGCCGAACTGGCCGAGGAGCTGACCGACGCCGAGCACCGGGTGGTGATCGCCCGCCGCGTCCACAACGACGCCGTCCGCGACACGCTGCGGCTGCGGCGGCGGCGGAAGGTGCGGTACTTCCGCCTGGCGGGGACCGCGCCGTTGCCGGAGTACTTCGAATTCGCGGAGCCGGAGGTCTGACATGTGGTGGGTGGTCGTCGAGGAACAGCGCGGCGGCGGGGACGCGCGCGCCTGGAACGTCACGAAGACGAAGCCTGCGGGCGGCGATCGCGAGCACGCCGACGCGGTGGCGCGGAGCCTGGCGTTCTCGCATGAGCCGATACACCCGTCGAAGGTGACGGAGCGGAAGGTTCTGCAGGTCGCCGACGGGTATCTGGTGATCGCGTCCGGCCCTACGGCTAAGTTCCACTTCCGTGTGACACTTGGCCATAGGGTGGTGGAACCGTGACCTGGTGGGTGGTCGTCGAGGAGCAGCGCGGGTCGGAGCGGAACTGGGCGCTGTCGGAGCGGGTGCGGTTCGCCGACCGGGAGACCGCCGAGGCCGAGGCGCTGCGGCTCGCGCGTGAGCACGAACCGGCCCACCCGTGGTCGGTGAAGACGCGGACGGTCCTGCGCGGCCCGGGCGGCTACCTGGTGATCGTCGAGGGCCGGACGGCGACGTTCCACTTCCGGGTGAGCGTGCTCGAAGAGGTCTGAAGCTGCCAAACTGAGGGCATGAGCGAAACCTGCGACGTCGCCCACGGCACGGCTCCCGCCGACCCGGGCGTGCGGACCCTGGTGGCCGTCTTCGCGTCGCCGGTGTCCCGGTTCCTGCTGAAGTTCGCGAAGGACCTCGGCTACCACGTCGCGCTGTTCGAGCCCGATCCCGCGCGCGTCACCGACGTCCCCGAGGGCATCGACGCGGACACCGCGTTGCCGCGGCTCGACGCGTCGGCGGACGTCGTCGTCACCGACCACCACCGGCCCGAGCTGGGCGCGGTGCTGAAGGCCGCGATCGAAGGCAAGCCGCGGTGGGTGGGGGTGCTCGGCAACCCGCGTCATCCCGGCCCGCACGTGGCCGCCCTGCAGGGGCTGGGCGTGCCGGAGTCCGACATCGCCCGGGTGCACCGCCCGGTCGGGCTCAACATCGGTTCCCGCACCCCGCCGGAGATCGCCCTGGCCACCCTCGCGGGCCTCATCGCCGACCGCAACGACCGCCCCGGCGGCTTCGACTTCACGTAACTCGCGTGCGGGAAAACGGAACTCGCGTGATCGAAGCCGTAACTCGCGTGATTGAAGTCGGTACGGCTCCAATCACGCGAGTTACGGCTCTGATCACGCGAGATCCGGCTAGTGGACTGCCATTCCTTCCGGCATCGGCTCGAACCTCGCGTGGCGGCGGGTGAACGTCGCCGTGCCCGAGGTCATCGAACGCAGGTCGATCAGGTACCGCACCAGCTCCGTGGCCGGGACCTCGGCGCGGATCACGGTCCGGCCGCCGTCGCCCGCCTCGGTGCCCAGCACCCGGCCGCGGCGGGACGACAGGTCGCCCAGGACCGTGCCGAGGTGCTCGTCCGGGAGGCGGATCGCCACCTCCTCCAAGGGCTCGAGCATCGTGATGTGGCCGTTCGCCGCGGCCTCCCGCAGCGCCAGCGCACCCGCCGTCTGGAACGCCGCGTCCGACGAATCCACGCTGTGCGCCTTGCCGTCCACCAGGGTCACCTTGACGTCGACCACCGGGTGGCCGTCGGCGAGGCCGCGCGCCAGCTGGGCCCGCACGCCCTTCTCCACGCTCGGGATGAACTGGTGCGGCACCGCGCCGCCGACGACCTTGTCCACGAACTGGAAGCCGCCGCCGCGCGGCAGCGGCTCGACCTCGATGTCGCAGACGGCGAACTGGCCGTGCCCGCCGGACTGCTTCACGTGCCGCCCGTGGCCCTTGGCCGGCTTGCTGAACGTCGAACGCAGGCTGATCTTCACCGGTTCGGTGTCGACGTCGGCGCCGCCTGCGCGCAGCCGCGAGAGCACGACGTCGGCGTGGGCCTCGCCCATGCACCACAGCACCAGCTGGCCGGTCTCGGCGTTGCGGTCCAGCCGCAGCGTCGGGTCGCCCGCGACGAGACGGGACAGGTTGCGGGCGAGGGTGTCCTCGTCGCTGCGGGTCTTCGCGACCACCGCCACCGGCAGCAGCGGTTCCGGCATCGCCCACGGCTCCATGAGCAGCGGGTCGTCGGGGGAGGAGACGGTGTCGCCGGTCTCCGCCGAGCCGACCTTCGTCAGCGCGCAGAGGTCGCCCGCGACGCAGTAGGGCACCTCCCGCAGTGCCGAGCCGAGCGGCGAATACAGGTGGGCGACGCGCTCGTCGGCGTCGTGGTCCTCGTGGCCGCGCTCGGCGAGGCCGTGGCCCGACACGTGCACCGGCCGCTCCGGCCGCAGCGTCCCGGAGAACACCCGGACGAGGGACACCCGGCCGACGTAGGAGTCCACCGCCGTCCGGACGACCTCCGCGGCGAGGGGGCCCGCGGGGTCGGCGGTGATCGCGGCGTGCTCGCCGCCGTCCGGCGTGGTGACGTCGGGGGGCCGGTGCTCCAGCGGGGAGGGGAACGCGCGGACGATGCCGTCGAGCACCTCGGCCAGCCCGATCCCGCTGGTCGAGCACACCGGGATGACCGGGTGGAAGGAGCCGCGCGCGACCGCGGTCTCCAGGTCGGCGATGAGGGTCGCCTCGGCGATCTCCTCGCCGGCGAGGTAGCGGTCCATCAGGGACTCGTCCTCGCTCTCGGCGATGATCCCTTCGATCAGCTCGTTGCGCGCCTCGGCCATCCGTTCCAGGTCGGCCGCGGCGGGCTCGCCGACTGTCGGCGGGTGCCCGCCGGAGTAGTCGAAGTACCGCTGGGTGATGAGCCCGACCAGGCCGTCGCCCGCGGGGAGGTACAGCGGCAGCACGCCGGCGCCGAACGCGGCCTGGCAGGCGGCGATCTCGGCCATCGCGTCGGCCCGGTGGTGGTCGAGCCGGGAGACGACGACCGCGCGCGGCATCCCGACCGCGGCGCACTCCTCCCACACCGCGACCGTCGAGGCGTCGACGCCTTCGGCCGCGGAGACGACGAACAGCGCCGCGTCGGCCGCCCGCAGCCCGGCCCGCAGCTCCCCGACGAAGTCGGCGTACCCGGGCGTGTCGATCAGGTTGATCTTGTGGCCCTGGTGCAGCACCGGGGCCACCGAGAGGCCGACCGAGCGCTGCTGGCGGACCGCCGCCGGGTCGTGGTCGCACACCGTCGTGCCGTCGACCACCGAGCCCGCCCGCGGCACCGTGCCGGAGACGGCGAGCAGGGCTTCGGCGAGCGTGGTCTTCCCGGACCCGGCCGGTCCGACGAGCACGACGTTGCGGACCTTGGCGGGGTCGTCCACAGCGACGGCGGCCCCGGTGTCGGCGTGCTTGGCTTGTTTGTCTGCCATGACGACTCCTCGGCGAACGGCTGGTGTACGGGATGTGTCCTCGATCACACACCCGCTACCCTGGTCACGGCAAGGCAAGGCCCCCGGGACCAGCCGAATGCCCGGGGGAAGTGCGGTGCGAGGGGGCAGTGGCATGGACAGGCGGGCTTTCCTGCGGATTTCCGGGGCGGTGCCGGTGGCGGGCCTGGCGGGGTGGCCCCCGCCGGACGACTGGGAGCGGCTGCGGAAGCGGCTCTCGGGGCCGCTGTTCCGGCCGGGCGACCCCGGCTACCCGGAGGCCAAGCAGGGGTTCTTCACGATGTACGACGACCGGATGCCGGCCGCGGTCGTCGGCGCGGCGCGCGTCGAGGACGTGCAGGCCGCGGTCGGGTTCGCCGCTCGGCACGGGCTGCCGGTCGCCGCGCGCAGCGGCGGGCACAGCTATCCCGGCTATTCCACTGTGGACGGCGGGATCGTCGTGGACCTGAGCCGGTTTTCGGGTATCGACGTGCGCCCGGACGGCCGCGCGGCGATCGGTGCGGGCGCCCGGCTGGGGCCGATCGCGGCCACGCTGGCCGCCGCCGGCCGGGTGCTGCCCGCGGGTTCCTGCGACACCGTCGGCATCGCCGGCCTCGCGCTCGGCGGCGGCGTCGGCCTGGTCGACCGGAAGCACGGGCTGACGTGCGACCACCTGGAAGCGGCGCGGATCGTCACCGCGGACGGCCACGTGCGCACGGTGTCGCGGACAGCCGAGCCGGACCTGTTCTGGGCGCTGCGCGGCGGGGGCGGCGGCAACTTCGGGATCGTCACCGGCTTCACCTTCCGGACTGTGCCGGTCGCCGACGTCGTCACGTTCAAGCTCGACTTCGGACCCGGCACCCAGGCCGCGCTGCTGGCCGGGTGGCAGGAGTGGCTGCCGGGGATGCCGGACGAGCTGTGGTCGGGGGTGTACCTCGACGCCGGGGCCGCCGAGACCAGCGGGACGTTCCTCGGCACCGAAGCCCGGCTGAAGCCGCTGCTCGACGACCTCGTCCGCCGCGTGGGCACCCCGCCGACGGGCCGGGAGACGCGGCTGACCGACCACCTGAGCGCGATGCGGTCGTTCGACGACCGCGAGGCCCGGCCCGGCGTCGTCGCCGACCGGGCGGCGTACGTCGGCACCTCGCGCATGCTGCTGCGGCCCGTCACCGACCCGGCCGCGGTCGTCGAGGTGCTGACCCGCGCCCCGAAGGTCGGCACGCTCATCGACTCCGCCGGCGGCGCGATCGCCCGTGTCGGTGCCCGCGAGACGGCCTTCCCGCACCGGTCCGCGCTGGCCAGCTTCCAGTTCCTGCACGGCGCCACCACCGGCGACGGCGGTGAAGCCGAGGCGCGGCGGGCGCTGGGCGCGGTGCGCGACGGGCTCGGGCCCGAATTCGGCACCACCGGGTACGTCAACTACCTCGACCCGGACATGCCGGACTGGGCGCGGGCGTACTACGGGGTGAATCTGCCGCGGCTGCGCGCGATCGCCCGGAAGTATGACCCGCACGGGCTTTTCGCCTTCCCGCAAGGGCTTTCCGGGCCCCGCTCGACTGTCCAAAGGGGAGAGTCCTAGACTGCGCCGGATCCGGCGGCAGGAGGCAACGGTGCTCGACCTGGCATTCTCCACAGAGGACCTGGCGCACACCCGGTTCGCGTTCTCCCCGGCCTGGGAGATCGTCGCGAGCGTCCGCGTCCTGAACTCGCCGGGCCAGCACGCCCTGCACCTGCCGTGGATCAAGCGCGCCACCGCGGCGCTCGACGGCGCCGGCCTCGACATCGGGCTGCTGCGCGACCTCGTCCCGCTGCGGCACCTGCCCGGGTTCCTGGCCGGTACGCCGTCGACGCCGCTGCCCGACCTGGCCGACGAGCTCGCCGACCTGCGCGACGTGCCCGCCCGCCTGGTCCGCCGCGAACTGGACGCGATGGCCGGGCCGCGCTCGCCCGCGCTGGCCCGCCTCCACCGCGACCCCGAGGCGGGCCTCGAGCGGCTCGCGACGCTGATGGAGCGGTACTGGCAGCTCGTGCTGGCCCCGGACTGGCCCCGGATCCGCGCGCTGCTCGAGGCCGACGTGCTGTACCGGTCCCGGCTGCTGGCCCAGGGCGGGGCCGCCGAGCTGTTCAACGACCTCACGCCGCTGGTCCGCTGGCAGGGCGGCACGCTCACGGTGGCGCACCGGCACCTGCACGCCGCCGTCCCGCTCGACGGACGCGGTCTCGTGCTCGTGCCCTCGGCGTTCGTCTGGCCGCGCGTCTTCTCCAAGACCGACGCGCGCTGGCAGCCGGTGCTGCGCTACCCGCCGCGGGGGATCGCCACGCTGTGGGAGACCGGCACGGCCACCGCGCCCGGCGCGCTGGCCGCCGTGGTGGGCCGCGGCCGCGCGATGCTGCTGGCCGAGCTGGCCGCGCCGGCGTCCACCGCGGAACTGGCCCGGCGCAGCGGGCTGAGCGCCGGCGCGGTGTCGCAGCACCTCGGTGTCCTGAAGGCCGCGGGCCTGGTCAGCGGCCACCGTGCTGGACGTCACGTGCTCTACGCCCGCACCGCGCTCGCGGAATCCCTGGTCGCGGGCACCGGCGAAGTGGACTGCTGAGATACCCGCGTACTGGCCTGCTTGAAGGGTCCACCGCGGACCTACCCTCGGACTCGTCCACCCCCGAACGTGTCGAAAGGCCTCGTCGTGTCCGAGCAACAGCCCACCCCCACCAGCGGCACCGTCCAGTCCGTCACCGGCACCGCGAAGGTGAAGCGCGGCATGGCCGAGATGCTCAAGGGCGGCGTCATCATGGACGTGGTCACCGCCGAGCAGGCCAAGATCGCCGAAGACGCCGGCGCGGTCGCGGTGATGGCGCTCGAGCGCGTGCCGGCCGACATCCGCGCCCAGGGCGGCGTCGCCCGGATGAGCGACCCCGACCTGATCGACGGCATCATCGAGGCCGTCTCGATCCCGGTGATGGCCAAGGCCCGCATCGGCCACTTCGTCGAGGCGCAGGTCCTGCAGTCCCTCGGCGTGGACTACGTCGACGAGTCCGAGGTCCTCACCCCGGCCGACTACGCCAACCACATCGACAAGTGGGCCTTCACGGTGCCCTTCGTGTGCGGCGCGACCAACCTCGGCGAGGCCCTCCGCCGGATCACCGAGGGCGCGGCGATGATCCGCTCCAAGGGCGAGGCCGGCACCGGCGACGTCTCCAACGCCACCACCCACATGCGCAAGATCCGCCAGGAGATCCGCCGGCTGCAGAACCTGCCCGAGGACGAGCTGTTCGTCGCGGCGAAGGAGCTGCAGGCGCCGTACGAACTGGTTCGCGAAGTGGCCGAGGCCGGGAAGCTGCCGGTCGTGCTGTTCACCGCCGGCGGCATCGCGACCCCGGCCGACGCGGCGATGATGATGCAGCTCGGCGCCGAGGGCGTGTTCGTCGGCTCGGGCATCTTCAAGTCCGGCAACCCGGCCCAGCGCGCCGAGGCGATCGTCAAGGCGACGACGTTCTACGACGACCCGGACGTGCTGGCCAAGGTGTCCCGCGGCCTGGGCGAGGCGATGGTCGGCATCAACGTCGAGGAGCTGCCGGAGCCCCACCGCCTCGCCGAGCGCGGCTGGTAACGCCACCCCGAACGATCGAGAGGCCCGTGAACGGTGTGTTCACGGGCCTCTCGCATGTCGTCAGCGGCCCAGCGGCGCGGTGAACTGCCGGCTCGACGACACCTGCAGCGTGCAGACGGCGTTGAACTTCCCGGCCAGCCAGGCCTTCGAGTCCGGGTAGAACACCCCGAGTTCGGCCTCGACCGGCGGCGTGTGGCCGGGCCCGAACTTCGCGGTGCGACGCAACTCGCAGCCGGTCTTCGCCTGGTCCTCGAGGTAGTCCTCGCCGGGGTACTCGCCCTTGAGATAGCCCTTCAGCGGCACGGTGTCGAACGCCTCGCCGTCGTGCGGCTTCGCGCAGTCGGCCTTCGTCGCGTCCAGGCCGTAGCCTTCCGGCGTGTTGTAGCACTCGCCGACCTTGAGTCCCACGATCGTGGGAGTCGTGCCGATCGTTTCGGCCTTGCCGGCGATGTAGATGACGCCGATGGTCAGGCCGCCCGCCCACAGCAGGCTCAGCACGATGCCGGCGATGGCCATGCCGCGCCCGGCCTGGCCGGTCCGGCCGATCTGGACCAGCGCGACGATCCCCAGGATCAGGCCGAGGACCAGGGAGAGCCCGCAGACGCCGAGGAAGCCGAGGATCAGCGACGCGATCGCGAACCCGTTCCGGCCCGTCGGGACCGGCGGAGCCTGCACCCCGGGCATCCACTGCGGCGGGTTCGGCGGGTACTGCTCGGTCATGGTTCCCCCTGAGTGATCGACATCGAGCGGTGGACAGTATGGACAAATCCGGGGGAAAGTGTCACATCGGGTTAGCCCATCCGGCAGAATGGGCCCCCGACACGGGCGGGCGAGGACCGGAGGCGCTGTGCAGGGGCGGGACGTTGTCGTGGCCGGGCGGACGACGGAGATGTGGGAGCGGCTCTTCCAGCCGGCCGAGCGGTGGGGCTGGGAGTTCGTCAAGCCCGTGCCCGCGGCGGTCAGCCCGGAGGCGGGCACCCCGCCGATCGCGGAACAGGTGTACGCGCCGCAGGACTACCAGCTGCGGGAGAAGCGCAGCAAGCGAGCGTGGATCGGGCTGCTCGGCTACGTCGTGCTGGCCTTCGTGGTGGCGCTGATGGCCGCCGGGATGGTGCAGGCGGTGGCCAAGCAGGTGCCCGCCGCCATCGAGGTGACGGGCTGGGTCGTGCTGGGCACCGGCGTCCTGCTGGCGGTCTGGAACCTCCTCCGCACCCGGCGCCGGTTCAGCGTGATGAAGCGTGACTACACCACCCGCTACAACGGCGCTGTCGAACGCTACAACCAGGCGTACACGTCGTGGCAGCAGCGCGTCGCCGAGCACGACCGGCGCGAGGCGCGGCGGGTGGCGGAGGCGATGCGCTGGTACCCGGTCCAGCTGACCTCGCGCCCGGCCCGGATCGACGTCTTCGGCGGCACCGAGGACGGCTGGGCGAGCCTGCTCATGACCGTCGGGTCGACGCAGCTCGCCGCCGGCTCGTCGGTGTTCCTGCTCGACTTCACCGACCTCGCGGTGGGGGACAACCTCGCGGTCGCGGCGGCGGCCAAGGGCTACCCCGTGGCCGTCCAGGAGCTGCCCCGCGACCTCGCCGAACTCGGCATCATCGCCGACCTCGACGCGACGGAGCTGGCCGAGGTGATCGCCGAGACCATGCACACGATGAACCGCACCCAGTTCGGCGCGGACCTGCGCGGCCTGCACATCGACCTGCTCACCGCCGTCGGCGAGCGGCTGAGCGGACCGCCCACCTTCGCCAAGCTCGTCGCCGGGCTGCAGGTGTTCCGCCGGGTCTACGACGCGGGCTCGGACGACACCCTCTCGCCGGACGAGGTGCGCAAGCTCAACTCCTATGTGGACACCGTCGGCAGCACCGAGCAGACCCGCAACGAGCTCCAGGCGCTCGAAGGCGAGCTGCGCGGGCTGGCCAGGGCGGAACGCGCGTCGGAGACGCAGACGACGGCGGGGTTCCGCGCGTTGTGGCCGGTGCGCGGCTACTCCGTCGTCGCGACCAGGTCCAAGACCGGGCGGCACCGCCGGCTCGTCGAGCACATCGTCTTCCACCGCACGCTGCAGGAGCTGCACACCCGCGAGTCGACCGGCCGCGAGACGCTGATCGTCGCGGGTGCCGACCAGATCGGGCTCGAATCGCTCGAGGCCATGGCGCGCCAGGCGCGCCGCGCGGGCGTCCGGCTGATCTTCCTCGTCCAGCACCTGCGCGACGACATGCAGAAGCTGCTCGGCGCCGCGGGCACCGTCACGCTGCTGATGCAGCTCGGCAACGGCGACGAGGCGGCGAACGCCGCGGAGTTCATCGGCCGCGGGCACAAGTTCGAGCTGTCGCAGCTGACTCTCCAGGTCGGGCGGACGCTGACCCACGGCACGTCGTCGACCGAGGGGGTGTCCGTGGGCGTGCAACGCTCCCGCGGCTACACCTACGGCGGGTCGTCCGGGGGTTCGACCGGGCCGAGCGGCTCGAGTTCGAACTCGAGCAGCTCGTGGAGCACCACCAACACCACCACCCACAGCCGGGAACGGAACTGGTCGGAGACGGTCTCGCAGTCCGAAGCCGACTCCGAGAACCGGGGCATGACCGCGGCCCGCGTCTACGAGTTCGAGGTCGAGCCGACCGCCCTGCAGGGGCTCGCGCCGACGGCGTTCGTGATGGTCGAAAACGGTGCGTCGGGCCGTCGGGTGCTGACCGGCGACTGCAATCCGGGCACCGTGCTGCTCGACCGGGTCGCCGATCGCCCCCGCATCGGCTGAGGCCCGCCGTGCTGGAGGGGTTCGCGTTCCACGACCTGCTGGCCGTCCCGCGCGGCGACGACCTCGCGACGGGGGTGGACCGGCCCGACGAAACCGGCGGCCGCGCACCGGCGCAGCTGTTCGCCGCGCTGTCCGCGGCGCACGCCGGCCTGCGGTTCCGTGGCCCCGACGCGGCCTTCGCCGTGGCGTGGGAGCGGCCGGCGGGCAGCCGCGCGCTGCGGGTGCTGGTCGGTGGCCGCCCGCATTCGCCCGTCGCCCGCGAGGGGGAAGACGGGGTCGTCCCGGTGCTGTACCCGCCGGGCGGGCTCGGCCGGGCGGCGGACACCGCGGAGATCGCCGCCCGGTGGGCGGCACTGCCGTCCTGGACGCGCTGCACGGGCGGCTCGGATCCACTGTGGACACCGCAGTCGGGTGGCGAAGCGCCCGGCCGGGGCGGGTTCGACGACTACGTCGCCCACATGCCCGGCGCGTTCGCCTGGCTGGTCGTGGCGGAACCCGTTGGCACCGAGGCGGTCGAGCGCGAGCTGCTCGGGCTGGAGACCACGATGCCGCGGCTGCGGCAGCGGGAGAACTCCGAGCCGGACCGGATCGCTCTGCTGCGCGCGGAAGGCCGGTTCCGGGAGCTGTCACGCGCGCGGCCCGCGGGCCTGTGGAACGTGCACGTCCTCGTCGGCGGGCCGGACGAAGCGGCGACCCGTGCGGCGGCCGCGTTGCTGTGCAGCGCCAGCGACCTCGACGCGCTGCCGTACGTGCTGACGCCGGGTTCCGCCTGCGCCGGGTTCGCCGAGGTCTGGGCCAAACCGGTCGAAGACGGTGCGCTGGGCTCGCCGTTCCGGGCGACCGGCGAGCTCGTCGCGGCGCTCGCCCGGCCGCCGAGACGGGAGCTGCCCGGCATCCGGATGACCGAGCCGCCGCTGTTCGACGTCACGCCCGAACACACCGGCGACGTCCCGCTGGGCACGGTGCTCGACGACGCCGACCAGCCGGTCGGGGAGTTCGGCGTCGCGCTGGACACCCTCAACCGGCACACGTTCGTCGCCGGGGCCACCGGCTCGGGCAAGTCCCAGACCGTGCGGCACCTCCTGGAGGGGCTGCACCGCGCCGGGGTGCCGTGGCTGGTGATCGAGCCCGCGAAGGCCGAGTACGCCACGATGGCGGGCCGGCTCGGCGCCGACGGGCAGGTCACGGTGATCCGGCCCGGCGACCCCACGGCCTACCCCGGCGGGCTGAACCCCCTGGAACCCGTCGAGGGCTTCCCGCTGCAGACCCACCTGGACCTCGTCCGCGCCCTGTTCCTGGCCGCCTTCGACGCCGACGAGCCGTTTCCGCAGGTCCTGGCCCAGGCGTTGACCCGGTGCTACACCGACCAGGGCTGGGACACCGTGACCGGGCAGGTGCGCGGGCGGGTCGGTCCGGTGAAGTACCCGAGCCTCGGCGACCTGCAGGCGACCGCGATCGAGGTGGTCAAGGGCATCGGCTACGGCAAGGAGGTCGCCGACAACGTCCGCGGCTTCGTCGACGTCCGGATCGGCTCGCTGCGGCTGGGCACGCCCGGCCGGTTCTTCGAGGGCGGGCACCCGCTGGACGTCGCGGCGTTGCTGCGGGGCAACGTCGTGCTGGAGATCGAGGACATCGGTTCCGACGCCGACAAGGCGTTCTTCATCGGGGCGGTGCTGATCCGGCTGTTCGAGCACCTGCGCGTCCACCACCGGCACGGCTCGCGCGGGCTGAAGCACGTCCTGGTGCTGGAGGAGGCACACCGGCTGCTGAAGCGCGCCGAGCCGGGCAGCCCGGCCGAGCACGCGGTGGAGCTGTTCACCTCCCTGCTGGCGGAAATCCGGGCCTACGGCGAGGGAATCGTCGTCGCCGAGCAGATCCCGGGCAAGATCGTGCCGGACGTCGTCAAGAACACCGCGTGCAAGATCCTGCACCGGCTGCCGGCGGAGGACGATCGCCAGGCCGTCGGCGCGACGATGAACCTGAGTGAGGCCCAGTCCCGCCACGTCGTGACGTTGCCCCCGGGCCGGGCGGCGGTGTTCACCGACGGCATGGACCGGCCGCTGCGGTTGCGGATGCCGCTGAACGAAGCCGCCGAGGACACGGCGCGCGTGTCGAAGTCGCCACCGGTGGCCGCCCGCCGGAGTGCCGCTTGTGGCCGGTTGTGCGCCGCGTCGCCGTGCACGCTGGGCCGGATCGGCGAGGCTGTGCACCGGGCGGACCACGACCCGAAACTGGTGCTGTGGCTGGAACTGCTGACGGTCTCGCACCTCACCGGCCGCCGCGCCCCCGAGCCGGACCAGGGCTGGCTCGCCTCGCTGCGGCGTTCGTTCGACGAGCAGACACTGGAGTGCGCGGTGGCGCACCGCATCCAGGCGGCGGTCGACGCGCGCTACGCGGGCATCGCGGAGTACAACGCCCCCGGCGAGTTCGTCGCGCACCTGGCAGGCAGCGCGACGCGCACGCTGAACGGCGAGCCCGGTTGCGCCTTCCCGGAAGTCCGGTGGCAGGCAGGCACCTACCGGTGGTTCGACGTCAAGCGGGCCCTGAAACCGCGCGAGGGCCCGGACGACGCACCGCACCCCGCAACGGAATCGTGGGCCGCGCGCGGCCTGGAGCTGAGCGGGCGCACCCGGGCCGAGCAGCTCGCGGAGCTGCTCGACCGCCCCGAGTGCTGGCGCGACGACGACGCAACAGTGCTCGGCACGGTGCGGCCGACGCTGATCGACATCGCGGTCCGGAAGCTCAGCAGGGAAGGAGATCCGGGCAAGCGCCTGCTGCACGCGGCCGGCTTCCTGAACCTGCCCAACAGCTGGGCGGTGGCGGTGCTCAAGCTGGCGGGGAGGGACCGATGAGGGAGACCGGCGACGAGGAAGCCGAGGCCAGGGAGGGCGTCCGAGCTGACTGGGCGGCGGAGGTGGCGAACACGATGGGCGGCGAGATCGCGGAGGCGATCACCCCGATCGCGCGGGACGTGTACGAGAGCCGGGAACAGGACAAGATCCAGGCTGACGCGCAGCTCGTGCGCCAGTTCGGCAAGAAGAGCGAAGAATGAGCGAGACGAGCGAGAACCCCGAACCCGCGGACGAGGGCGAGGCCCCGGCCCAGGGCGCCGAAGAGCCGGAACCGTCCGACCAGAGCGGCCCACAGGAAGCCGACGACGAGGACGATCCGCCTGCCTCGGAATCTTCGGAATCCTCGGATTCGCCGCCGCCGGACCAGGACAACGCGGAAGAGACGGACACGCAGCCCGCTGATCAAGAGCGGGACGGCGAGCCCGCCGCAGGGCCACAGGAAGCCGACGACGAGGGCGACGATCCGGACGACAGCGAGGTTCCTGCCGCCGAGGACGAGGAAGCCGACGACACGGAGACTGCGGAGCCGGAGCCTGAGGCGGCGGAGGCTGAGGCGGCCGAGACCGAGAGCGCGGAGAGTGAAGCCGCGGAGGTTGAGGCGGCCGAGACTGAGGCTGCGGAGACCGAGAGCGCGGAGACCGAGGCCGCGGAGGTTGAGGCGGCGGAGGCTGAGGCCGCGGAAGCTGAGGCTGCGGAGACCGAGAGCGCGGAGACTGAGGCGGCGGAGGTTGAGGCGGCGGAGGCTGAGGCCGCGGAAGCTGAGGCTGCGGAGACCGAGAGCGCGGAGACTGAGGCTGCGGAGACCGAGGCGGCCGAGACCGAGGCCGCGGAGGTTGAGGCGGCGGAGACTGAGGCCGCGGAGACTGAAGCCGCGGAGGTTGAGGCGGCGGAGACCGAGGCGGCGGAAGCTGAGGCCGCGGAGACCGAGGCGGCGGAGACCGAGGCCGCGGAAACCGACGACGCGCAGACCGATGCGGACGACGCGGCTCAGACGGACACGCAAAACCCGCCCGCGGACGACAACCAGCCCCCACCCGAGGACCACGAACTCGAGTTGGAATTGAAGCCCCGCGGGCCAGGGTGGGATGGCAACTGGTCGTCCCCGGAGTCGAAGCCGCAGAGTGAGCAGCCCGCCGCGCAGCAGGAAACCGTCGTCACCACTGAGACCGAAAGCGGTGAGGCAGCCGAGCAGCAATCCGGCCAGCAAACCGAGCGCCAAGCCGAGCAGCAATCCGATCAACAAACCGAGCAGCAAACCGACCAAGAAGCCCAGCAACAAACAGAGCAAGAAACCGAACCCCAGAACGAGCGCGCCGAGCAGCAAGCCCCCGAGGCGCCCAACCCCTACCGCGGCGAGTTCGACCCCACGACCGGCGAACTGAAACTGGACCGCGACGCGCCCGACAAGCCCAAGGAGACTCCGCGCGAGCACGAGGCCGGCGACACCGCCGCCGGGCCGTGGAACTCGGATTCCGACAGTGAGGTCGTCGCCCGGTACGAGGACGGGGATGGCTGGGAGGTCGGTCCGGACACCCCCGCCGAACGTGAGCAGCGGATGGAGGAGATGGCCGAGAAGCTCAAGGGTGACGAGAAGACCGCGGCGGTACTCGCCGACAAGGGGCCTGATCTCGCCGAGCCGATCGTCAAGCTCTGGGATGGCGCGGAGGCCAAAGCCGAAGCCAAGAACGAGGCCAAAACCGAAGCCAAGGAAAACACGGACCACACCTCGACCACCCACGACAACAACCCGCACCTCGAGCCGGCCGAGTCGCAGGCTTCCACCCCGGACATGGTCGGGTCCGTGGCCATGACCGGCGTGGCGCTGGTGGCCATGGTGCGGCAGTGGCTCGCCGACCGGCGCGGCGGCGCGAGCGCTCCCGACGAGGACGACGGGTGAGCTACCCCTCGGGGTGGAAGAGGAACAGCGTGCACCCCGTGACACTGGCGGGCACGTGCCAGGACCCGGCCGGGGCGTGCAGGAACGTCCCGGCCGGATGGCTGCCGGCGCCGTCGTCGAAGGTGCCCGCGACCACGTAGACCTCGTCCGGAAGGGCCACGGAGCGGCCTACGCGGCCCTGCTCGCGCGGCACGTGGTGCTGCCGCCGCACCGCGAAGGTGGCCAGGCGTAGTACGCGCCGCCGCCCGGCGCGGACGACGGCGAACGGGACGGCCTCCTGGAGTGGGCCGGCGCCCGCCTCGGCACGCCGTTGCCGGTGGGGGGAGCTGGCCGCGCACCTCGACGTCTCCCCGCGCACGGCTGGCCCGGCGCTTCGCCAACCGGCTCGGGACCAGCCCGGGCGCCTGGCTGCCGGCCCGCCGCTGGCGGCGGCGCGCACGCTGGAGGAGGCGGACCTGCCGGTGAAGCGGTCGCGGTGGCCTGGCCTCGGCGGTCAACCTGCGCCGCCGCTTCCGCGAGCGCGTCGGCACCACGCCGGGCGCCTACCGGCGGGCGTTCCGGACGCCCTAGATGTACTCGGAGATCTCGACGCCGTACGTGCCCGGCTCGAGCGCCTCGAAGATGTGCGGGACGTCGCCGGGGTAGCAGATGTAGTCCCCGGGCAGCAGCTCCTCCGGGGCGTCCGTGACGCCGACGCGGGCCCGGCCCGCGCACAGCACGATGTGCTCGACCACGCCGGTCATGTGCGGGTCGGAGCGCCGGGGCGTGCCCGGCTCGCCGCGGACGACGTAGATGTCGCGGCGGGCGCCGGTGGGGCAGGCCGACAGCAGCGTGCACGCGTAGTCGGCGTGTTCGGCGAAGACGGTCGGCCCCTTGCCCGCGCGGACGACACGGACCTTGGGCCGTTCCGGTTCGACCAGCCGGGAGAAGGGCACGTCGAGGGCGACGCCGAGGGCCCAGAGCGTCTCGACGCTGGGGTTTCCGGTGCCCGACTCGAGCTGCGAGAGCGTCGACTTGGCCAGGCCGGCGCGGCGCGCGACCTCGGTCAGCGACAGCCCCGCGCGGGTGCGTTCGCGGCGCAGGGAGGCGGCGATGATCTCCAGCGGGGCCCCGCCGGCTTCCTGGGACATCTCTGTTCGCTCCATCGGTCTTCTCGTTCGGCTTGACGAACACAGGGCCGTACGTTCACTGTAGAACACATGCGTTCGATATGGCGAACACTCGATCGGGGCCTCGCCCGTGACGTCGGCCTGGTCTGTCTGGCCGATTGTCTCGTGGGGGTCTCCTACGGCGCCATCGCGGTGAGCTCGGGCTTCCCGCTGTGGCTGCCGATGCTGATGTCGCTGCTGGTCTTCGCGGGGGCGTCGCAGTTCATGTTCATCGGCATCGTCGCGGCGGGCGGCAACCCGTTCGCGGCCGTGCTGGCCGGGCTGCTGGCCAACGCCCGCCACCTGCCGTTCGGCTTCGCGATCGGCGACGTGCTGGGCAAGCGGTGGGCGGCCCGGCTGGCGGGCAGTCACCTGATGATCGACGAATCGGTGGCGTTCGCGCTGGCCCAGGAGGAGGCACACCGCCGCCGCGCGGCCTACTGGGTGTGCGGGATCGGCCTGTTCGCCTGCTGGAACGTCGGCGTGGTCGCCGGCGCGTTCGCCGGGACGGCGATCAGCGACACGGACGCGTTCGGCCTGGACGCGGCGTTCCCGGCGGTGCTGCTGGCCCTGGTGCTGCCGTCGCTGCGCGACAAGGCGGCGCGGCTGCCGGTGCTGGTCGGGGTGCTGGTCGCGCTGGCCGCGACACCGTTCCTGCCGGCCGGGCTGCCGGTGCTGCTGGCGCTGGCGGGCGTGCTGGTCGGCGTGCTCGCCAAGGAGCCGGAGATGGAGGAGGCGCGCTGATGGACGGGACGGAACTGCTGGTCGCGACGGCGGTGCTGGCGCTCGGGACGTTCGCGTTCCGGTTCGCGGGCCCGGCGCTGCGCAGCCGGGTGAAGCTGACGCCGCGCGCCGAGCGCTTGATGGCCCTGGCGGCGGTGGTGCTGCTGGCGGCGCTGGTCGCGGTGAGCGCGCTGACGGAGGGCCACGGCTTCGCGGGGATCGCCCGGCCGGCCGGGGTGCTGGTGGCGGGAGTGCTGGCGTGGCGGAAGGCCCCGTTCGCACTGGTGGTCGTGGCGGCCGCGGCGACGGCGGCACTGCTGAGGCTGGCCGGCGTCCCCTGACTCGGGTGCACGTTGTTGTCCGGTCGCCAGCGCCCCAATGTGGCGTTGGGTGCGTTGGACGCACCGAACGCCACATTGGGTGCGTTGGACGCACCGAACGCCACATTGGGTGCGTTGAGCGCAACCAAGGCCACCTTGGGGCGCTCGGGGCCAGGTGCGGCGGAGCCGGGCGGGAGCGGGCCTGACCTGCCGGTCAGCCGCCGAGTCAGTACGTCTAGGCTGGTGGGAAGGTCTTTCGGGAGGTCGGGTGTCGTCGGAACCACTCATCGGGGTGCTTGCCATGCAGGGTGCCGTGCGGGAGCACGTTGCCATGCTGGCCGAAGCCGGGGCGCGTGCCGTGCCGGTGCGGCGGGCCGCTGAGTTGTCCGAAGTGGACGGTCTGGTGCTGCCCGGTGGCGAGTCCACCACCATGTCGCGGCTGCTGGAGAGCTTCGAGCTGCTGGAACCCCTCCGGGCGCGGATCGCCGACGGGCTGCCTGCCTTCGGCTCCTGCGCCGGGATGATCCTGCTCGCCCGGCAGACCCTCGACGGGCGGCCCGACCAGCAGCAGCTCGGCGGGCTCGACGTCGTCGTGCGGCGGAACGCCTTCGGCAGGCAGGTCGACTCCTTCGAAGCCGACCTCGACTTCGGCGGGATCGACGACGCAGTGCACGCCGTCTTCATCCGCGCTCCCTGGGTCGAGAAGGCCGGTGACGGCGTCGAGGTGCTGGCCACCGTCAGCGGCGTGCCCGGCGTGGACACCGGCACCGCTAGGATCGTCGCGGTCCGGCAGGGGGCGGTGCTGGCGACCGCGTTCCACCCGGAACTCACGCCCGACGTGCGGGTGCACCGGCTGTTCGTCGACCTCGTGCGAAAGGCTGCCTGAGACGCGGTGCCCGGCCGGGGTACGGAACAGATGGAGGAGAGATGAGCGGCCACTCCAAGTGGGCCACCACGAAGCACAAGAAGGCCAACCTCGACGCGAAGCGCGGCAAGCTCTTCGCGCGGTTGATCAAGAACATCGAGGTGGCCGCCCGCACGGGCACCGGTGGTGGCGACCCGGACGGCAACCCCACGCTCTACGACGCCATCCAGAAGGCGAAGAAGAACTCGGTTCCGCAGGACAACATCGAGCGCGCCCGCAAGCGCGGCGCCGGTGAAGAGGCCGGTGGTGCCGACTGGCAGACCATCACCTACGAGGGTTACGGCCCGAACGGTGTCGCCGTCCTGATCGAGTGCCTCACCGACAACCGCAACCGCGCGGCGTCGGAGGTCCGCACCGCGCTGACCCGCAACGGCGGCTCGCTCGCCGACCCCGGCTCGGTGGCCTACCTGTTCAACCGCAAGGGCGTCGTGCTGATGCCCAAGGGTGACGCGGCCGAGGACGACGTCCTCATGGCGGTCCTCGACGCGGGTGCCGAGGAGGTCAACGACCTCGGCGAGAGCTTCGAAATCGTGTCCGAGGCGACCGACCTGGTGCCGGTCCGCAAGGCGCTGCAGGACGCCGGCTTCGAATACGAGTCGGCCGACCTCACCTTCCTGCCCTCGGTGAGCGTCCCGCTCGACGCCGACGGCGCGAAGAAGGTCTTCAAGCTCATCGACGCCCTCGAAGACTGCGACGACGTCCAGAACGTCTACGCCAACTTCGACGTCTCCGACGAGGTGCTCGCCGAGGTCGGCTGATTTTGCTGCGTCGTTTTCCCTTGCGCCGCAACGCTTTCGTGCCCGGGCCGGAAATTTCCGGCCCGGGCACTGGGCTGTGGCGGGCTCGTCAGGCAGAATGTGCGCCGTGACCTCGACGACCCCCGCCGCTGCCGCCGACATCACCGCCGAACTGTCCGCGGAAGAACTGCGCCTCATCGAATGGATCGAGGGGCAGGCGAAGGAACGCGGCAACGCCGTCATCAACGTCGCCGGTGACGACGAAGGCGCCGGCTACTCCTTCACCGCGTGCGCCTGGGCGCTGCACAACGTGCCGGAGGCCGTCGTCGTCGGGCTGCCCGGCACCATGGGCCAGGTGCTGCTCGACGCCTACGTCGACCGCGCGGCCAACGGGGAGATCTTCGAGGTCGGCAAGCGCTACGACGACTTCTTCGAAGGCGTCCCGGTGGTCCTCGAGCGCGTCAACAAGGGGCACTACCCCGAGTTCTTCGGCACGGCCTTCCTCATCTACCCGGACGGCGACTTCCCGGCCCTGCAGCTCATCGTCGCGACGCCCGAGGGCAAGTTCCCCTGGCACCCGGACGCACCCGAGGGCTTCGACCGGTGGCAGCCGGTGCTGACCGAAAGCGGTGATCCCGAGAGCTGGACCCCCGGGGTCGACGGTCCCTAGAACTTCCGCAGGTCGGCGGCCGCTTCCGGGTACTTCGACGCCAGCTCCGCAGCGGGCGCGAATTCCACGCAGTCGTCGGTGTAGGGCGGCACGACGACCGTGCCCAGCAGGCTCCACTCGCCCCGCGTGACCGTGGCCTGCCAGGTCCCGGCGGGCACCACGACCTGCGGCCGCTCTCCGGCGGCGACGTCGGTGCCCAGCACCGGCCGCTCCACCGAGCCGTCCGGGTGCAGCAGCAGCATCTCCGCCGGCGCACCCGCGTGGTGGACGTACACCTCGACGCGGTCCAGCCGGTGCGGCGCGGAGAACTCCGGCGCGACGAGCAGGTAGTAGATCGCGGACCCGGCGTCGGAACGCCAGCTCTGCGCCCACCGCCCGCCTTCGACCGGGAGCGGCTGGAGACCCAGGTGGGTGACGAAATCGGCGGGCTGCGGCATGTCCTCCATCCTGCCGCAGGCGCGCCCAGTAGCCTGCAAGCTCGAACTGGTGTTCGCGGCGGGAAGGAAAAACGGGTGCGGGTGCTCGGGGTCGACCCCGGTCTGACCAGGTGCGGCCTGGGGGTGGTCGACGGCGGCAAGGGCCGGGCCGTCCGCTGCGTCGCCGTCGACGTCGTGCGGACGCCGGCGGACGCCGACCTGGCGCACCGCCTGCTCGGCATCTCCGACGAGGTCGAGCGGTGGATGGACAAGTACAAGCCGGCCGCGGTGGCGGTCGAGCGGGTCTTCGCCCAGCACAACGTCCGCACCGCGATGGGCACCGCGCAGGCCGGCGGCGTGGTCGCGCTCGCCGCCGCGCGCCGGGGCCTGCCCGTCGTCTTCCACACGCCCAGCGAGGTCAAGGCCGCCGTCAGCGGGTCGGGCCGGGCCGACAAGGCGCAGGTCACCGCCATGGTGATGCGCCTGCTCAACCTCGAGGTCGCGCCGAAGCCCGCGGACGCCGCCGACGCGCTCGCCCTCGCCATCTGCCACCTCTGGCGGGAGCCGATGCGGGCCCGGCTCGCCGAAGCCGAAGCCCGCGCGGCCGAGATGGCCCGCACGCACAAAGCCCGCCTCGCCGCGGCGGCGAAACAAGTCAAGAACCCAGGAGCAGCACGATGATCTCGTCGGTACGCGGAGAAGTCCTCTCGGTCGGTCTCGACCACGTCGTGGTCGAGGTCGGCGGGGTCGGCTTCGCCGTGCAGGCCACCCCGGCGACCCTGGCCACGCTCCGCCGCGGCGAAGAGGCCCGCCTGCACACCGCGCTGGTCGTGCGCGAGGACTCGCTGACGCTGTTCGGCTTCGCCGACGCCGACGCGCGCGAGCTGTTCGGGCTGCTGCAGACGGTGTCCGGGATCGGGCCGCGGCTGGCGCTGGCCACCCTCGCCGTGCTCGACCCGGACAAGCTGCGGGCCGCGCTGGTGGAAGGCAACATCACCGTGCTCACCTCGGTGCCCGGCATCGGCCGCAAGGGCGCCGAGCGGCTCACCCTCGAACTGCGTGACAAGGTCACCGCGCTGGCCGGCGCCGGCGACGCGCCCGCCGTCACCGCGCCGGGTGCCCTGCGCGCCGAGGTCGTCGAGGCCCTCGCCGGGCTCGGCTTCCCGGCCAAGCAGGCCGAGCAGGCCGTGGACAAGGTCCTCGCCGACGGTGACGGCCACACCACGTCCAGCGTGCTGCGTGCCGCACTGGCCACCCTCGGCCGGAAGCGGTAGGCGCGGGGAGTGGAGTATGAGGCGGTGGACGAGGAAGAGGCCCTCTCGGCGTGGGCCCAGACCGGCGAAGAGAACGTCGAGGGCACCCTGCGCCCGCGCAAGCTCGACGAGTTCGTCGGCCAGCCGCGCGTGCGCGAGCAGCTGGAGCTGGTGCTGGAGAGCGCGCGCCGCCGCGGGGTCCCGCCCGACCACGTCCTGCTGTCCGGCCCGCCCGGGCTCGGCAAGACGTCGATGGCCATGATCGTCGCCGCCGAGCTGGGCGCGGCCATCCGGATCACCTCCGGTCCCGCGCTCGAACGGGCCGGCGACCTGGCCGCGATGCTGTCCAACCTCGCGCCCGGCGACGTCCTGTTCATCGACGAGATCCACCGGATCGCCCGGCCCGCCGAGGAGATGCTCTACCTGGCGATGGAGGACTTCCGGGTCGACGTCGTCGTCGGCAAGGGCCCGGGCGCCACCAGCATCCCCCTCGAAATCGCGCCGTTCACGCTGGTCGGGGCCACCACCCGGTCCGGCTCGCTGACCGGCCCGCTGCGCGACCGGTTCGGCTTCACCGGCCAGATGGAGTTCTACACCGACGCGGAGCTGGAGCTGGTCGTCCGCCGCGCCGCGACGATCCTCGACATCCCGATCGACCGCGAGGGCTGCGCCGAGATCGCCCGCCGCTCGCGCGGCACGCCCCGGATCGCGAACCGGCTGCTGCGGCGCGTCCGCGACTACGCCGAGGTCCGCGCCGACGGCAAGGTGACCCGCGAGGTCGCCCGCGCCGCGCTGGCCGTCTACGACGTCGACGAGCTCGGCCTCGACCGGCTCGACCGGGCCGTGCTCACCGCGCTGACCAGGTCGTTCGGCGGCGGGCCGGTGGGCATCTCGACGCTGGCGGTGGCCGTGGGGGAGGAGGCGACCACCGTGGAAGAGGTCTGCGAGCCCTACCTCGTGCGCGCCGGTATGCTCGCCCGCACCCCGCGCGGCCGCGTCGCGACCGCGTCCGCGTGGGAACACCTCGGCATGGTGCCGCCCGCGGACCTCCCGGGGCGCCCGGACCAGGGCGGGCCGTCGCTCTTCGAACAGGATTGAGCGGCTCGTACCGGCGGGTGGGTGTCGGCGTCCGCGCTGGTACCTGGCACACTCGACAGGAGCACATACCCAAAACCGGACATTTCGGCAGGGCCCGGGTGTCCGTCGAACGGAGAATCATGCAACAGCTATTGCTGCCCCTGCTGCTCGTGCTCGTCCTCGCCGTGCCGCTGGTGATGAGCACCCGCAAGCAGAAGAAGCAGCAGGCCGCGCAGCAGGAACTGCAGAGCAGCCTGGCGCCCGGTGACCGCGTGATGACCACGTCCGGTCTGTACGGCACCGTCGCCGACGCTTCGGGCGACACCACGATCGACATCGAGATCGCCCCCGGTGTCGTCACCACGTGGCTGCGGCTGGCCGTCCGCGAGAAGGTCGAGCCGGTCGTCGAGACCGAAGAAGACGCCGCCGACGAGGTCGAGGAGACCGTCGAGGAGCCGAAGGCCGTCGAGGCGACCGCCGTCAAGACCGACGAGCCGCAGACCACCGCGCAGGTGGCGCCGCCGCTGGAGCACGGCAAGAAGTAACCCCCGCGGCACTCCTGGGCGAGGCCGGGAATCCCGACGAAAGTCGGTATGACCTCGCACGCCGGGCTCACGCAGCACCGAGTAGTGTCTCGGTGCTGCGTGCGTGTCCGCCGTCATACCCGTGCCCGGGAGTGAATCGCACACAGTCCCTCCCGGTAACCCTCCGGGCGGGCACCGCAACTTTGGGGTCCACCCCGTCCGAGGAGACCGAAGCACCGTGGCAGCTTCCGCCGGGCATCTCCGCCCGGGACGCTATCTCGCCCTGTTCGCCCTGATCGTGATCGTCTTGTACGCGCTGGTGTTCCTCACCGGCAACCACAAGCCGACCCCGAAGCTGGGTATCGACCTGCAGGGCGGCACCCGGGTCACGCTCACCGCCCGCACCCCCGACGGCGGCCAGCCGACCCGTGAGTCCCTGAACCAGGCCCGCCAGATCATCGAACGGCGCGTCAACGGGATCGGCGTCAGCGGCACCGAGGTCCTCCTCGACGGCAACAACGTCGTGATCACGGTCCCGGGTGAGCAGGGCGACCAGGCGAAGAACCTGGGCAAGACCGCGAAGCTGGGCTTCCGGAAGGTCGTCTCCGCCGCCACCCAGCCGGTGGTGCCGCCGCAGCCGACCACCCCGCCGCCCGCCACGGGCACCCCGACCTCGGGTGCGCCGAACTCGGGTGCGCCGACCTCCGGCGCGCCGACCTCGGGCACCAAGCCGCCGGCCACGTCGACCGCGCCGCCGACGGCAGGCGGCGGTGGCGCCGCCGGTGCCCTCGCGCAGCAGCAGAGCACCACGCCGGCCGCGCCGAGCAGCAGCGCCCCGCCCGCGTCGACCCCGGCGCCGGCTCCCGCGCCGTCGGACGGCTCGGTCGACGCGCAGACCGCGCAGGAGATCCAGGCCGCCAAGGCCCTCCGGCAGAACCCGCAGCTGATCGGCGCCGACGGCCAGCCGAACCAGGAGCTCGTCGCCAAGGCCATGGCGGCGCTCACCTGCGCGCCGAACGCCAAGGACCCCCTCGAGGGCAACGACGACCCGAAGCTGCCGCTGGTCGCCTGCGGTGACAATGACACCGCCAAGTACCTGCTGGAGCCGGAGTTCCTGCCGGGCACCGAGATCGCCGACTCCACCTCGGGCTACGACCAGCAGCGCGGCCAGTGGGTGGTGAACCTCAGCTTCAAGAGCGAGGGCACCAAGACCTGGGCCGACTTCACCTCGAAGAACCAGGGCCAGCAGGCCGCGTTCGTGCTCGACACGCAGGTCGTGTCCGCGCCGAACATCCAGGTGGCCATCCTCGACGGCAACACCCAGATCACCGGCAAGTTCACCCAGACCGAGGCGAAGAACCTCTCGGACATCCTCAAGTACGGCTCGCTGCCGCTGTCGTTCGCCTCGTCGGACGCGACCACGGTGTCGGCGACCCTCGGCCTGGCCTCGCTGGAGGCCGGCCTGATCGCCGGCGGCATCGGCCTGCTGGTCGTGTTCATCTACTGCCTGTTCTACTACCGGCTGCTCGGCGTGCTCACCATCCTGTCGCTGGCCCTGTCCGGCGCGCTGGTGTTCGCGGTGCTGGTGCTGCTCGGCCGGTGGATCGGCTACACGCTGGACCTCGCGGGCATCGCCGGCCTGATCATCGCCATCGGTATCACGGCGGACTCGTTCGTCATCTACTTCGAACGGCTCAAGGACGAGATCCGGGAGGGCCGGACCTTCCGGTCCGCGGTGCCGCGCGGCTGGGTCCGCGCCCGGCGCACCATCCTGGCTTCGGACGCGGTGAGCTTCCTGGCCGCGGCCATCCTGTACGTCATCGCGGTCGGCGACGTCCAGGGCTTCGCGTTCACCCTCGGCATGTCCACGGTGCTCGACCTGGTCGTCGTGTACCTGGTGACGCACCCGCTGGTGGCCATGGTGTCCACGTCCAAGAACAGTTTCCTGTCCAATCCGAGGCACCTGGGCCTCGGCGCCGTGCAGCAAGTGGGTTCGCAGCGTAAGAAGTCGACCTCGGTCGGCCGCGCGAACGTGAAGGAGGCCTGACATGGGGGTCGAAGAACTGGACACGGACGCCGAGGGCAACGCCAAGGTGGCGGCCAAGCCCGGCAAGAAGGAAAGCGTCTTCCACCGGCTCTACGTCGGCACGGGCGCGTTCGACGTCGTCGGCAAGCGCAAGCGCTGGTACGTCTTCTTCGGCGCGCTGGTGCTGGTGTGCCTCCTGTCGATGATCATCCGCGGCTTCAACCTCGGCATCGAGTTCGAGGGCGGCACGCAGATCCAGATGCCGGCCAACGGCACCCACGGCGTGATCACCGAGGAGCAGGCCAAGGAGTCGTTCCAGAAGGCACTCGGTCACCCGGCGACGGAGACGCAGAAGGTCGGCACGGGCAACGCCTCGACCATCCAGATCCGCACCGAGACGCTGAACGCGGCCGACGTCGCCAAGCTGAAGCAGACCCTGTTCCAGGACCTGGGCCCGATCGGCAGCAACGGCCAGGCCAGCGTCCAGGCGATCAGCGACAGCGCGGTGAGCGCGTCCTGGGGTGGCGAGATCTCGCAGAAGGCCCTGATCGCGCTCGCGGTGTTCCTCGTCGCGGTGGTCATCTTCCTCGCGGTCTACTTCGACCTGCGGATGGCCGCGGCGGCGCTGGTCTCGCTGCTGCACGACATCCTGGTCACCGCGGGTGTGTACTCGCTGATCGGCTTCGAGGTCACCCCGGCGACCGTGATCGGCCTGCTGACCATCCTCGGGTTCTCGCTGTACGACACGGTGGTGGTGTTCGACAAGGTCCGCGAGAACACGCGCGGCCTGCTCGGGCTGACCCGCCGCACCTACGGCGAGGCCGCGAACCTCGCGCTGAACCAGACCCTGATGCGGTCGTTCAACACGGCGTTCATCGCGCTGCTGCCGATCCTCGGCCTGCTGGTCGTCGGGTACATCCTGCTCGGCTCGGGCACGCTGCAGGACCTGGCGCTGGTGCAGCTCACCGGTACCCTCGTCGGCGTCCTGTCGTCGGTGGCACTGGCGACGCCGCTGCTGGTCGACTTCAAGATGCGCGACCCGAAGTACAAGCAGCAGGCCGAGCGGGTCCGCCAGCGTCGCGCCAGCCAGGAGCGCAAGGCGGCGGGCGAGGACTTCGACGCCTCCGACGACGACGCCCTGGCGAAGGAACTGCGCAAGGAGAAGGCGTACGCGGCCGCGGCCAGCGTCCCCGCCCGGATCCAGAAGCAGCGCCCGGCCGGCAAGCCCGCGGGCAAGCGGAAGCGCTGACGTGGAGCTCGACGAAGCCCTCGGCCTGATCGCCGAGGTGCCGGACTTCCCCGAGCCCGGCGTGCTGTTCCGCGACTTGAGCCCGCTCTTCGCGGACGCGGGTGCGTTCAAAGCGGTGACCGACGCGCTGGCGGGCACCCTCGACCCGTCGGTCGAGGCGCTCGCCGGCGTGGAGGCCCGCGGCTTCCTCCTCGCCGCGGCCGTCGGGTACGCCCGCGGCCTCGGCGTGGTGCTGATCCGCAAGCCGGGCAAGCTGCCGGCCGTGGCGGGCCGCGTCGACTACGCCCTGGAGTACGGCACGGCCACGGTGGAGCTCCCGGCCGGCGTGGTCCGGCCGGGCCAGCGCATCGCCGTCCTCGACGACGTCCTGGCCACCGGCGGCACGGTCGCGGCCACGGGCAAGCTCCTGGAGGACGCGGGCGCGGTGGTCGACAGCGTGTCGGTGGTCCTGGAACTGGCCGCCCTCGGCGGCCGGGGCGTCCTGGGCGACCGCAAGATCCACGCCCTCCGGACCTGCTGAACCCGTAACTGGCGTGATCCAGCCCGGATCTCGCGTGATTGGGGCCGTAACTCACGAGTTACGGCCCCAATCACGTGAGTCACGGCTTCAATCACGCGGGTCACGGGTTCAATCACGCGAGTTCGTGCTGGTGACGGGCCCCACATCCCCCTGAACGGGCGCACCCGACAGGGCTGCGAGGCGCAACGGCTACCCTGGTGGTCCGAAGGCCGCACGAGCAGCAGGAGGTGCGGGTGAGCCAGGAGCTCGACGCCGCGGTGCCCGCGAAACAGGGCGCCCAGCAGAACGGGCAGGCGGCGGCACAGCCCGCGCCGCCGAAGCCGAACGGTGCGGCGCCGAACCCGTCCGCGACCCGGCGGGTCCGGGCGCGCCTCGCCCGGCGGATCACTGCGCAGCGCGCCGCCCCGGTCAAGCAGGTCCTCGAACCCCTGGCCGTCATCCACCGCGAGCTGCACCCCAACGCCGACCTCGGGCTGCTCCAGCGCGCCTACGACGTCGCCGAGGAACTCCACCGCAACCAGCGGCGCAAGTCCGGCGACCCGTACATCACCCACCCCCTGGCGGTCGCCACCATCCTCGCCGAGCTGGGCATGGACACCACCACGCTCGTCGCGGCGCTGCTGCACGACACGGTCGAGGACACCGGCTACGCCGTCGAAAGCCTGAAGGCCGACTTCGGCGAGAAGGTCGCCGAGCTGGTCGACGGCGTCACGAAGCTGGACAAGGTGCAGCTCGGCTCGTCCGCCGAGGCCGAGACCATCCGCAAGATGGTCATCGCCATGGCCAAGGACCCCCGGGTGCTGGTCATCAAGCTCGCCGACCGGCTGCACAACATGCGCACCATGCGCTTCCTGCCGCCGGAGAAGCAGGCCCGCAAGGCCCGCGAGACCCTCGAGGTGCTCGCCCCGCTGGCCCACCGGCTCGGCATGGCCACGGTCAAGTGGGAGCTGGAAGACCTCGCGTTCGCGATCCTGCAGCCCAAGAAGTACGACGAGATCGTCCGCCTGGTCGCCGACCGCGCGCCGTCACGGGACATCTACCTGCGCTCGGTCATCACGGACCTGACCAGCAACCTCGTGTCGTCGCGGATCACCGCGAAGGTCGAGGGCCGGCCGAAGCACTACTACTCGATCCACCAGAAGATGATCGTCCGCGGCCGCGACCTGGACGACATCCACGACCTGGTCGGCGTGCGGATCCTGGTCGAGGACGTCCGCGACTGCTACGCGGCGATGGGTGTCGTGCACGCGCTGTGGCAGCCGGTGCCCGGCCGGTTCAAGGACTACATCGCCCAGCCGCGGTTCGGTGTCTACCAGTCGCTGCACACCACGGTGATCGGCCCGGACGGCAAGCCCCTCGAGGTGCAGATCCGCACCTACGAGATGCACCGCACGGCCGAGTACGGCATCGCCGCGCACTGGCGCTACAAGGAAACCAAGGGCACGCACAGCGGCAACGCCATGGACGTCGACGAGATGGCGTGGATGCGCCAGCTCCTCGACTGGCAGCGCGAGGCCGCGGACCCGGGCGACTTCCTCGAGTCCCTGCGCTACGAGCTGGCCGCGCGCGAGATCTTCGTGTTCACCCCGAAGGGCGACGTCATCACGCTGCCGGTGGACTCGACGCCGGTCGACTTCGCCTACGCCGTGCACACCGAGGTCGGCCACCGCTGCATCGGCGCCCGCGTCAACGGCCGCCTGGTCGCGCTCGAGCGCAAGCTGGAAAACGGCGAAGTCGTCGAGATCTTCACGTCGAAGGCGGAGAACGCCGGCCCGTCGCGCGACTGGCTGCAGTTCGCGGGCTCGCCGAAGGCCCGCGCCAAGATCCGTCAGTGGTTCGCCAAGGAACGCCGCGACGAGGCCATCGAGGGCGGCAAGGAAGCCATCACCAAGGAGATCCGCAAGGTCGGCCTGCCGATCCAGCGCCTGGTTTCCGCGGAGTCCATGGGCGCGGTGGCCACGGAGCTGCGCCACGCCGACATCTCATCGCTCTACGCGGCGGTCGGCGAGGGCCACACGAGCGCAAAGCACGTGGTCCAGCGCCTGGTGGCCCTGATCGGCGGCGTCGACGCGGCGGAGGAGGAGCTCGCCGAGCGCGCGACACCGTCCACGGTGACCCGCCGCCGCGGCTCCAACGACGTCGGAGTGGTGGTCAAGGGCGCCAGCGACGTCTGGGCGAAGCTGGCCCGCTGCTGCACCCCGGTACCGGGCGACGAGATCCTGGGCTTCGTCACCCGCGGCGGCGGCGTATCGGTCCACCGCACGGACTGCACGAACGCCGGCGACCTGCAGTCCCAGCCCGAGCGCCTGGTCGAGGTCGAGTGGGCACCCTCGGCATCATCGGTGTTCCTGGTGGCGATCCAGGTCGAGGCACTGGACCGCCACCGCCTGCTCTCGGACGTGACAAAGGTGCTGGCGGACGAGAAGGTCAACATCCTGTCGGCATCGGTGACGACGTCCCGCGACCGCGTCGCGGTCAGCCGCTTCTCGTTCGAGATGGGCGACCCAAAGCACCTGGGCCACGTCCTGAAGGTGGTCCGCGGCGTGGAGGGCGTCTACGACGTGTACCGGGTGACGTCGGCTTCCTAGAAGAGCGCCGCAACCAGCGCACCAAGCGGTGGCATCGCCTGGGCCAGCGCGCCACCGCGGCCCGCCCCGCGCGGGCGGCTGAGAGCCAGCACGTCCGACACCCCGAGGGCGATCCCGGCCAGCACCATGAACCCGCAGCAGTAAAGAACCAACCACCGCCCGGCCTCGACACCCCCGGTATGCAGCAGGATCAACCCAAGCACCGGCCCACAGGCAAGAAACAAGTTATAAAACCCCACATTGAACGACCACAGCCGAGTAGCGGGCAAATTCACGGACGGGATCCGAAAAATGCCCTCGTGCACCCCCGGCCGTTCGAACAGCACAACCTCCCAGACGAATGCCAGCAGGTGCACCAACACCGCCACCCCAGCGAAAACCTGCGCAACGACGTTCACGACACAAGCTCGATCCCGTGCTGCCCGGCGATCTCCGGAATCCGCTCGGGAGCAGCCTGGTCGACGGCCCGGAAGAACCGCCCCATCCCGTCCGTCAGGCACACCGCAAGGAACTGCGCAGACGGCGTGTGCACCGTGAAGGTGTTGGCCGCACCGGCCGGAATACTGATCGACGCACCAGGGACGAGGTCGTGCAGCTCGCCGTCCACGTACACCGTGATGCGCCCGTGGAGCACGTAGAAGCTCTTCGCCCAGGGCTCGGTGTGCGGCGGGACCGACGGCCCGCGCGGCGCGTCGACCTCGAACACCTCGTAGGCGCCGCCGGTGTGCTCCGCGCCGACCTTGACGGTGATCCGCGCGTCCTTCGAATCGAGTTCCGGGCCTTCGCCCGGGGCGCTGAAGTGGGTCATGCCGACAACGCTAGGAACCCGCGAGCCCGGGGGACCATCCCGGAAAGGTGGGATACCCGCCGGGCGCACCGGCGGCGCATACTGCGTCCGTGTGGGACGGCCGGGCACAGGGAGTGCGGCGGGACGTCGCCGCGCTCGCCACGGCGGGTCTCGGCGTCGCCGAGCTGCACGCCGCCGCCATCGAGCTGGTCGAGCGGGTGGTGCCCGCCGAGCTGACGTGCTGGGCGTCGCTCGACCCGGACACCGCCGTGATCAGCTCGATGACCAGCGGCCGGGCCCGCATCCCCGGCGAGTACGAGCCGCTGCTGGCCACCTACGAGTACGACGGCGCCCAGCCGCACACCTTCGCCGAGCTGGCGCGCAGGCCGGTACCGGTGGCGCGGCTGTCCGACCTGCCGCGCCGGGCTGTCGAGCGCAGCGGACGGCTCACCGAGGTCTGGCGGCCGCTCGGGCTCGGGCACGAGCTGCGCGTGGTGTTCCGGGTCGACGGCACGGCGTGGGGCGCGGCCGGCCTGGTGCGCCGCGGCGAGTTCGGCGACCGCGAGGTCGAGTTCCTGACGTCGGTCGCTCCGGCGCTGGCGGCGGCGACGCGGGTGGCCGCCCGCATCCGCCGTGCGGGGGAGCGGGCCGAACCGGCGATCGTGGTCGTCGGCGCGGACGGCAGGCAGCGGGCGGCCACCGCGGCGGCGGAGACCTGGCGCTCCGAGCTCGACGAGATCGCCCCCGGCCGGTTCGCGGTCATGGTGCGCGCGGTGGTGACGGGGGCCCGCGCGGCGGCGACGGGGACGTTCCGGGCCCGTGTCCGCGACGCCCACGGCGGGTGGATCGTGGTGCACGCCAGCCGGCTGGTGGCCGGGGAGGACGACGGCGAGACGGTCGTGACGTTCGACCGCGCGTCGGGTGCCGAGCTGCTGGGCGTGCTGCTCGCCGCCTACGGCCTGACCGCCCGGGAGCGCGACGTCTGCCGCGAGGTGCTGGCCGGACTGTCCACAACGGACATCGCGGCCCGGCTGGCGATCTCGGCGCACACGGTGCAGGACCACCTCAAGTCGGTGTTCGGCAAGGTCGGCGTCCGCAGCCGTGGGGAACTGACCGCGGCACTGTTGCACTGAGGTTGCGGAGGCGGAATTACCGCCCCGTGGCTCGCGGCTGCATGATACGGTCCGCAACTTGCGGGGGAGCCAGCCTGACAAGGGGGGCCGGATGGCCGACGACACCACGCGCTACCTCTGTGCGGCGTCCTACCTCGATCCCGCCTACGGCAAGCGGGCCATCACGGAGTTCCTCGTCGAACCCACCCGGCCGGTCCCGCCGTCGACCGGGCTCGACGCGGGTGTCGTGCTCACCGAGGCGGTGCGGGCGCGGGCGCGCCGCAAGAACTACGACGGGCTGCTGGTGCTGCTCATGGCCGTCGTGCTCGGGCTGCTGTGGGACAACCCGTTGCTCTACGCCTGGATCGTGGTGTCGCTGGTGCTCGTCGGCGTGCGGATGGCGCGGAAGGCGTCCGCGCCGGAGAAGCCGGTCAACCCGAAGATGATGATCATGCTGGCCGCGGCGATCGTCGTCGCCTGGCTGCTGCTGTCCTATTCGGACGAGATCTTCGACTCCGGGAGCCGGTACTCCTCGCGCTACTACGACGACGTCGAATACGACGACTCGTCCGGTGGCGACACCGCCCGCGCGGTCATCGGCATCGTGCTCGCGGTGGTCGTGGGCGTGGTGGCGACGATCGAGCGCTGGTCGCTGTGGAACCTGGTGACGACGCGCTTCCGGCGGTTCGCCCGGCCCGCCGACGGCGGCGGCAGCCTCACCGGGCTCCTCACCGAAGACTTCCGGGGGCAGCTCGCCCGCTTCCGGGGTGGCGAAGAGACCGCCGAGACGCCGGGAGCACCCCTGGTGGTCTACCGCGGGTACAACCCGTTCGTGGGCGCCGGGTACCGGCGTGACGCCTGGTCCATGGCGGTCCCGCTGGAGCGGGTCGAAGACGGCGAAGGCCGGCCGCAGCTGACGACCGAGGCGTTGTACGACGGCATCCGCGAGGCGATCGCGAACCTGCGTCACGCGAACGCGCTGACGCCCGACAACCGGCTCGGCGCGCTGACCGTGACCGAGGCGGTGTTCACCCCGGCCGCCGCGCTGATCGACCACCTGGGGGAGCCGGACGCCGCGACCTACCTGCCGGACGTCACGCACCCGCCGCACACCCGGCTGTCCCCGGACGCCGTCGCCCGGCTCCGCACCGAACCGAAGGAATGGGCGCGCTACTACCTTTCCTTCCAGGTCGAGACCTGGGACCGCGAGCTGGTGCTCACGACGTTCCTGCACGTCGCCGTGGACGACACGACGCTGTACGTCGAGTGGACGCCGTTCATGCTGCCGCCGATCCGGGCGGAGTACCGCGTGGTGGACAAGATGCGGCCGGACTCGCTGCGCCCGCTCGGCCAGGGACTGCTGGCCTGGCTGGAGATGCCGGCGAGCCTGCCGGGCCGGATCCTGAACCTGGTGTCGTGGATCCGGCACCCGAAGCGCGAGGCCGGCGTCCTGGACCCGGACCGCTACGGCGCCGCGCAGACCCTGCGCGAACTCGGGTCGCTCAACCTGTTCACCGACTACTTCCAGCTCCTCGACATCGAACGGTACGAGAAGATCCTCGAGAGCCGGCTGCTCCCGGCGATCGGCAAGCTGCTGGACGAAGCCGGCTTCTCGACGGCGAAGTTCGAGGAGCAGGCGGCGGTCGTGATCAACAACGACATCACGATCGGCGGCGACAACAGCGCCCCGATCACCCAGACCGGCGTGCGCGGCGCGCGCCGGCGCCCGCCGGCGGCACCCGGCAGGCGGACCAGGACGGAGGCCTGATGGGACACCGGATCAGCAACAAGGTCAGCATCGGCGGCGACAACTCCGGCGCGATCACCCAGACGGGCATCGAAGCCGGCGGCGCCGAGACCGCGCTCCCGGCGTTGCTGGAGCTGGTCGAGCGGCTGAGTTCCGAGGTGCGCGGCCGCGACCTGGCCAAGCAGGAGGTGCTGGAGGACACGCTGACCGACCTGGCGGCCGACCTGAGCGCGGGCGAGGCCGCGGAGCCGGCGGTGGTGCGCAGCCGCTGGGAGAAGGTCAAGGGCCTGCTGGGCGGGGTGGCGCAGTTCTCCGAGCTGGTCGCCAAGATCTCGGAGCAGGTGCAGAAGATCTTCGGCTAGAGGAACTTCCGCAGCAGGGCGTTGACCTCCGCCGGCCGTTCCATCGACGGCAGGTGCCCGGTGCCGGCCAGCTCGACGAACTCGGCCTGGGGCAACGACTCCGCCAGGTGCGCCGACAGCTCCACCAGCCCGCGGGCGTCCGCCGTCCCGACCACCACCAGCGCGGGCGTGGTGATCTCGGCGAGCCGGTGCCGGGTGTCCGGGATCCGCTCCGTCCACTGTGGAGCCGTCCAGTCGTGGCGGTACACCTGCTCGCACATCTCCCGGACCAGCGCGACCATTTCGCCCGGCAGCACCGAGACATCGCGTGCCGGTCCGGCGACCAGGTACCGGATGTTGGCTTCCGCCATGGCCCGCACGTCCGCCGGGTCGACGTCGCCTTCGCGGGCCTGGTAGCGGGCGAGGCGGTCGGGCGGGAGGATCGCCGCGGTCAGTTCCGCGATGTCCGCCTGCATGTGGTCCGGCCAGGTGTGCCCGGTGAGCCCCGAGCCGAGCAGCACCAGCCGGGTGATCCGCTCCGGTGCGGCGAGGGCGGCGTCGAGCGCGCACGCCCCGCCCATCGAGGCCCCGACCAGCGCGGCCCGCTCGAGCCCCCGGGCATCGAGCAGGGCGAGCAGGTCCTCGTAGTGGGCGTGTTCGCCGCTTTCGCCGCCGGTTTCCCCGAACCCGCGGCGGTCGTAGCGGATCACCCGGTGGGTGGCGGCGAGCTCGGTGAACTGCGCGTCCCACATCCGGCGGTCGCCCAGTGCGGCGTGCAGCAGCACGACGGCGGGCCCCTCTCCCGCTTCGTCGTAGCCGAACGCCGTCCCGCCCACCTCGATCGCCGCCATGGCCCCAAACTAGCCACACGACCGCGTCACACACCGCCGGTTTCGCTGAGGGCGAGCAGTTAGTGTGCGGGGCATGACCGACGGATTCGACCTGGCGCGCGACGGCGAAGTCGCCCGCCTGACGCTGACCCGGCCGGAGAAGATGAACGCCATCACCTACGGCATGTGGGCGGCCATCCCGGATGTCGTGGCCGAGGTGGAGGCCGATCCGGCGCTGAAGGCCCTGGTGATCGCCGGAGCCGGCAAGCACTTCTCCGCCGGTGCCGACATCAGCGAGTTCGGGGAGCTGCGGACCACGGCCGAAGGCGCGGCGAGCTACGACAAGGCCGTCGAGGGCGCGGTCGCCGCGCTCACCGCGATGCGCAAGCCGTCGGTCGCGATGGTCCAGGGCAACTGCATCGGCGGCGGCTGCCAGATCTCCGTCGCCTGCGACTTCCGGTTCGCCGCCGACGGCGCGCGGTTCGGCATCACCCCGGCGAAGCTCGGCATCGTCTACCACTTCGACTCGACGCGCCAGCTCGTCTCGCTCGTCGGCCCCGCGCACGCCAAGTACTTCCTGCTCTCCGGCGAGCTGATCACGGCCGCCCGGGCCCGCGAGATCGGCCTGCTCAACGACGTCTTCCCGGCCGCCGACCTCGAAGCCTCGACGCTAGCCTTCGTCGCAACGCTCTGCTCTCGTTCCCAGGCGTCGGTCCGCGGGATGAACCGGATCATCGAAAAGATCGTCGCCGGGCAGGAAACCCCGGACGCCGAGGTCGAGGAGATCCGCGCGGAGGCCCTGCACGGCGAGGACTACGCGGAGGGCGTCGCCGCGTTCCTCGAGCGGCGCCCGCCGCGGTTCACCTTTCGCTGACCTCGACGTCCAGGTAGGCGTGGAAGTGCTCGGCGACGAGGTCGGTGACGCCGGCCGGGTCGAGCTTGCCGTCGATCTCGATGACGCGGATGCCGCGGTCCCGCGCCGCCCGCACGGCGTGGGCGGCGAGCATCCGGTCGCGCGTCAGCCGGGTGCGCTGCTCTGGGATCGCCGGCGCGTCCGGCCGGTGCCGGAGCTGGTGCTGGCGGAACAGCTCGGTCGGCACCAGCACCACCATCCTGCCGGGTGAGTCCACGAGCGGGGCGACGAGCTCCGGCCGCAGCCCGCGGCCTTCGGCGACGACCGGCCGGGGCGAGGCCAGCGCGCGCAGGTCGTCGAGGGCGCGGCGGAAGCGGCTCCCGAACTCGGCCATCATCGCGCTCAGCTGGTCGCCGGCCGGGAGGTCGTCCGGCAGGGGAGTGCCGGGCCGGACCCGGTCGTCGTGGTGGTAGGCCGTCAGGCCGTGCCGCTCGGCCAGCAGCCGCGCGACGGTGGACTTCCCGGTCCACGGGGCGCCGCCGATCCACAGCGCCTTCTGCAGGGTGCCGAACGGATCCGAGGTCATGCGACGACTATTGCGGGCCCGGCGGCCCGCTGGCCAGTGTTCGGGCGCCGGTTGATCCGTTCAGCGCAGAGTGACCCGGCACGTACCGCCCGGGGTCAGGACCGGTCGGCGTCGCCGTCGATCACGAGCACGGTCGGGGAGTCGGCGAAGTCCGGTTCGGGGCCGATCCGGAAGTGGAACCGCGAGCCGGGCCGGACCGCGGCGATCACCTGGGTTTCGGCGGTGTCGAGCACGATGATCGCGAGCTCGGTCGTCTTCGGCTCCGGGCGGAACACGACGTCGGGACGCGGTTCGGGGACCACGATCGGCAGCGGCAGGGTGCCGCTGACCGAGCCGGAGCCGAAGTCCTCCTCCGCGGGCGCGGGCGGCTCGAACGGGGCCGGCGGGAGCAGCTGCGGCCGCCGTCGCCACCAGAGCCCGGCGAGCAGGCCGGTCAGCAGGCCACCGGTGCCGCTGACGACCGAAGCCAGCCCGACGCCGAGCCCGGACGGCTCACCGGCGGCGGGGACGGGAGCGGGCGCCGTGGCCGGGGTGAGGGGCGGGGTGGCCGGCAGCGGCCCGTACTGCACGCCCGGCTCCGGGGCGGCGTCGTCGGGCAGCTGGAGCACCTGGCCGGGCTCGATCGCGGTGGGATCGGTGAACGGCGTGCCGTCGGGCCGCGGCCTGCCTTCGTTGAGCCGGAAGATCTCGGGGAAGCGCCGCCCGTCGCCGAGCGCGCGTTCGGCGATCTTGAACAGCGTGATGTCGTCGGGGTTGTCGGCGTGCGGCACGATGAAGTACTTGACCGGCGGCGGCTGCGGCGGATCGTCCTGCGCGAGCGCGGGACCGCCGGCGAGCACGGCGAAGAGGACACCGGCGCAGCCGGCCTGGCCGGCCCGCCCGAGGACGCGGCGGACCGCGGTGATCCGGTTTTCGACCATCGTCGCACCTCTCCCCGGCGACCCTCGGCGGGTCTGGCGGTGTCACCTCTGACACGGGGCGGGTGCGGGCGTGGTTCAGATCTTGCGCCCGGCGGACACGAAACAGCCCGTCCCGGATCTCGTCCGGGACGGGCTGTGCCGAGTCGTGCTACGAAACGGTGACGCCGGTGAATTTCACCTGTTTGGTGGGCGCCCCGGTGCCGTCCTGCGGGTTCGGGTTCCCGATGCCGGCCTTGGCGACCGCGTCGAGCACCTTCAGGCCCTCGTCGCTGATGCTGCCGAACACCGAGTAGTCCGGCGAGAGGCCGTCGGCGTTGCCGTAGACCATGAAGAACTGGCTGCCGCCGGAGTTCGGGGCCTGCGTCTTCGCCATGGCGAGGATGCCGCGGCCGTACTTGATCTCCGGGAACGCCTCGTCCGGCATCGTGTAGCCGGGGCCGCCCTGGCCGTCGTTCGCCGGGTCGCCGGTGGCCGCCGGGTCACCGCACTGCAGCATCTGCAGGCCCTCGGTGCCGAGCCGGTGGCACATGGTGCCGTCGTAGAAGTTCTGCTTGGCGAGGCTGACGAAGCTCTGCACCGCGCAGGGGGCGAGCGCGCGGTCGAGCGTCAGCGGGATGTCGCCCGCCGTGCTCTTCAGCGTGACGTTCACCGTGCCGGTCGACGGCACGTTCTTGCCGTCCGGCAGGTTCACCTTCTTCGGCGCCTTGCCCGTCGTGTCGGCCTTGAAGTCGCACGTCGTCGGGTTCGGCAACGGCGTCGCGCGCTTCGGCAGCGCGGTGCGCTGCGTGGGGATCTGGAGCTCGGTCGGCGGCGGGGCGGCCGAGGACGACGCCGCGGCGTCGGTGCCGTCGCTGCTGTTCGCGCTCACGATCCACACCACGACACCGGCGACGACGAGGACGGCCACGCCGACTACACCAGCCCCGATCATCCGGCGTCGCTTCTGCTGCTCCAATCGGCGCTCGAGCTGCCGCTCGAGTTTGCGCTTCGCAGCTTCGCGGCGCTGCTGGTTGGTCGCCACCCCGTACCCTCCAGGTTTCCGCTCGTGTCACACGTCTGAGGTAGCGGCAGTGTATGGGCACAGCCTGTGAGGACCATGTACAGGGCCCGCTAGTCTCAACCCGATCGTGATCGGCGCCATCCGGCGCGGAAGTCCGGGGAGGCGTTCGGTGCTCGTCGTCGGGTTCGGCAGCGGCCCGCTGCAGGCCAACTGCTACCTGCTGGCGGCGGCCGCCGGCGGGCCGTGCGTGGTCGTGGATCCTGGCCAGGAGGTGGCCGCGCCGCTGGCCGCCGCGCTCGCCGAACACCGGCTGGTCCCGGCCGCGCTGCTGGCCACCCACGGCCACCCCGACCACGTCGCTTCGGCGGCCGGGCTGGCGGCCGAGCACGGCGTCCCCCTGCACCTGCACCCGGACGACGCGCCGCTGTACGACGGCGCCAGCCTGCCGCTGGCGCCGGGCACGTACGCGGGCCTGGACGTCGACGTCCGGCACGTGCCGGGGCACACCCCGGGCTCGGTGGCGCTGGGCCTGGCGACGCCCGAGGGCGGGCGGCTCGCGCTGACCGGCGACACGCTGTTCGCCGGGTCGGTCGGCCGCGGCGACGTGGCAGAGGCCGTGCGTGACCTGCTGGCGGCGTTCCCGGACGACACGGTGGTGCTGCCGGGCCACGGCCCGGCGACGACGATCGGCCGGGAACGCGCGGGCAACCCGTTCCTCGCCGGGACGGGGGCATGACGGTGGCCGAACGCATCGCGTTGTTCGAGGAGGACCCGCGCGGCCGTCGCCGGCGCGGCATCTCGGGCCTGATCGGCGTGGTGATCGTCGCGGCGGCCTTCGGCGGGATCGCCGGCCTGATCGGCGGCACGGTGACCGGCCTGGTCGTCGCCCTGGTGATCGCCCTGCCGCTGCTGTACGTGATGGCGGTCAGCATCCGGCGCCGCGTCTGGCTGGAGGGCTCGACGCTGCTCGTGCGCACGTGGGGGCTGCGCCGGGTCGACCTGGTGACCGCGACCCGCCTCGACCTCGTCGTCGGCGACGTCCGGGGCAGCCGCACGGTGAGCCTGCTGGTCAACGCGGGGCAGCGCGGCAAGGTGGCGAAGGTCGACCTCGCCGTGTTCTCCGGCACGGGCGGGCGCGAGCTGGGCATCCTGCCGCTGCGGAAGCTCGCGAACGCGCTGATGAACAACACGGAGGCGAACGGCCTCGTGTTCGGCGAGCTGCTGGTGGCCGAGCTGAAGGCGGAGGCCCGCGGCGCCGGCGTGGCGGAGCGCCCGCTCTACCGGCTGGCGTCGGTGGCGCCGTCGGGCAAGTACGTGCAGCGCTTCACGATGGAGGCCGTCAGCCGGTTCGTGGCAACGCTGGACTGAGGTGTCCCGCGGGCTCGCGGGAGGCGATCAGCGCGGCCAGGACGGTGGTCACCGGGACGGCCGCGACGATGCCGACGCTGCCGGCGAGCGTCCGGATGATCTCCTGCGCGATGTCCTCGCTGCCGAGCAGCGCGCCGAGCCCGACACCGGAGATCGACGAGTACAGCAGCACCGGCAGCGCGGCCCCGGCGTAGGCCATCACGAGGGTGTTGACCGCCGAGCCGACGTGGTCGCGCCCGATCCGCAGGCCGGAGTTGTAGAGCTCGCGCCAGGTCAGGTCGGGGTTGGCGCGCCGGAGCTCCCAGACGGCGCTGGTCTGGGTGACGGTGACGTCGTCGAGCACGCCGAGGGCGCCGATGACGACGCCGGCGAGCAGCAGCCCCCGCGCGTCGATGCCGTGGCCGAGCGAGCCGATGAGCGTCGAGGTGCTGTCGTCGAGCCCGGTCAGCGAGGCGGCGGCGGAGAAGATCGCGGACAGCACGCCGATGAGGGCGAGGCTGACGAGCGTCCCGAGCACGGCGGCCGAGGTCCGCGCGGACAGGCCGTGGGTCAGGTAGAGGGCGATGAACATGATCGCCCCGGCCCCGGCGATGGCCACGACCAGCGGGTTTTCCCCGGCGAGGATGGCCGGGAGGATGAACAGCGCGATGACGACGAAGGAGAGCCCGAGCGCCACGAGCGCGGCCACGCCCTGCCACCGCCCGAGCACCAGGACGGCGACGGCGAAGAGGGCGGCGAGCACGAGCAGGGGAGTGCCGCGCTGGAAGTCGACGAGCTGGAAACTGGCGGGATCGCCGGGGTTGCCGTTGTTGTAGGCGAGCACGACGGCGTCCCCGGCGGCGAAGCGCGGGGTGCTGGGCTCGATCGGGACGGTGAGGCGCAGCGGTTTCCCGGCGGCCGGGCCGTCGGTCATGGTGAGCTCGACGGTGAGACAGGGTTTCGCGTTCGGGTCGGTTTGGTCGCCGACCTGCACCTGGCCCTGCGCGAGACAGGGCCCGGTGGCGGTGGTCCTGATGTCGGCGTGCACGGGCGTGCCCTGCGGGACGACGCTGGTGGGCGAGGCCTTGCCCCAGGGGTAGAGGACGACCATGCCGACGACGGTGGCGAGCGCCAGGGGGGCGAGCAGCCAGATCAGGAGGAGCCGGACCCGCCGGGACGCGGGGGCGGCGGGGCCGTGTCCGTGGCCGTGTCCGGTGGGGGGTTCCGGGGGTTCGGGGGTTTTGCGCCGGGGACGGGCGTCGGTGGCTCGCTGGGGTCCGGTGTCCCCGCGGCGGGTGCGCGGGGTGGCTGCGTCGGTGGCCGGTTGAGGTCCGGTGTCGCCGCGGCGGCGCGGTGAGCCGGCCTGGTCGCCGCCGGCCGGGGTCGGCTGGGGTCCGGTGTCCCCGCGGCGGGTGCCGTTCTCGGTGACTCGTTGCGGCCCGGTGTCCCCGCGGCGCCGCGGAGTCGCGGGCTGGTCGTTGTCGGGCACTCGTTGCGGCCCGGTGTCGCCGCGGCGCCGCCGGGCCTCGGTGCGCTCGTTCTCCGCCGGAACCGGCAGCGATCCGGAGTGGGCGGCGCGCGGTCCGGCAGCGGATTCCCCCGCCGGAACCCGCTGGGCGCCGGTGTCGCCGCGGCGGCGGGCGGGGTCGGCCGCCCGGCGGGTGCCCTCGGGGGGCGTGCGGCGGGCGGGCTTGCGGGGCGTTCCCGGCGTTCCGGACGTGCCGCGGGCCGGAGAAGGGGACACCTCGTCCGTGATCCGGCGAATCGGGCCGGTTGCGTCGTCGTCCAGGTCGGGGCGGTCCACCCACACATCCTGACAGCGGGATCCGCCACCCCGCGCGAGGGGCCGCCGACGGCCCGGTTCGTCCCGAAGCACCGTGTCGTCCCCCCAAGCACGCGTGTCGTCCCTGCAATCACGCGTGTCGTCCGCTCCAGCACGGCGAAGCCCACGTGACCAGACCCGGAACTCACGTGATCAGAACCGCATCTCGCGTGATTGGGCGCGTATCTCGCGTGATTGGAGGGGCATCTCGCGTGATTGGGAGGTCGACACGGCGTCAGCCGTAGGACTGGCGGACGTGGACCCGGCGGTAAGCCGACGGTGGCGTGTCGAAGTGGTCGAGGAAGGCCTGGCGCAACGTCTCCGTCGAGCCGAAGCCGCAGCGGCGGGCGATCGTCGCCAGGGGGAGGTCGGTGCCGGACAACAAGCGCGCCGCCTGCTCCGTGCGGATCGTGCGGACGTACCGGCCCGGCGTGGTGCCCAGGTGGGCGTCGAACAACCTCGTCAGCTGGCGGGTGCTGATCCCCGCGCGGGCCGCCAGTGCCGGCGTGCCGAGGTCGGCGTCGAGGTGCTCGGTGATGTACGCCGTGAGGTCGCGGACCTCGCGGTGCTCCGGCGGCGGCCCGGCCAGGAACAGGCTCACCTGGGCCTGGTTCCCGGGCCGCTGCAGGTACGTGACGAGCATCCGGGCCGCCTCGCGGGCCAGTGACGGGCCGTGGTCCGCCTCCACCAGCGACAGCGTCAGGTCCAGCCCGCTCGTCACGCCCGCCGCCGTGTAGACGTTGCCGTGGCGGACGTACAGCGGCACCGAATCCACCGTCACCGCCGGGTAGTCGCGGGCCAGGCGCGCCGCGTAGCGCCAGTGGGTCGTCGCGCGGCGGCCGTTGAGCAGCCCCGCCGCCGCGAGCACCTCCGCGCCCGTGCACACCGACGCCACCCGGCGGCTGGTGCGGGCGAGCCGCCGGACGTGGGCCAGGACGCGCTCGTCGGCCGCCGCCGCGGTGCTGCCCCAGCCACCCGACACGACCAGGGTGTCCAGGTCGCCGGCGACCTGGTCGAGGCGCAGGTGCGGCTGCAGCGTCAGCCCGGAGCCGGTGGTGATGGCGTGGCCGTCGACCGAGGCGAGCCGGAGTTCGTACGGCGGGCGCGCGCCGAGCCGGTTCGCCGCGTCGAACACATCGGCGGGGCAGGCGATGTCCAGCAGCTCGGCGTCGGCGTACCCGACGATCACGACCCGTCTGGGTGACCCTGGCATGGCCGAACGCTAGCAGTCCCGCCCGGCACTCGGACGTGGTTCGCAGGAATTCGGACATCCGGGCCGCCCGCCGTCCGCGGCTTGCCCAAGCTCGAGCCCATGACCGATGAGCAGAAGACCATCGCCTTCGTCGTGTACCCCGGCCTGACGCCGCTCGACCTCGTGGGCCCGCTGCAGGTGCTCAGCGCGCTCGGGCAGCTGGACCCGCGCTTCCGGACCGTCGTCGTCGGCGCCACGAAGGACACCGTCGGCACCGACACGCCGCTGCGGGTCGCCCCGAGCCACACCTTCGACGAGGTGCCGTCGCCCTTCGCGGTGCTCGTGCCCGGCGGCACCGTCCCGACCCTGCACGCGATGGCGGACGAGCGCCTCCTCGCCTGGCTGCGCACCGCGGCCGTCTCCGCGGAGCTGCTGACGTCGGTGTGCACCGGCTCGCTCGTCCTCGGCGCGGCCGGGCTCCTCGACGGCCGCGAGGCGACGACGCACTGGATGTTCCGCGACCTGCTGACCGGCCTCGGCGCGACCCCGGTCGCCCGGCGCTGGGTCGAGGACGGCCCGGTGATCACCGCGGCGGGCGTCTCGGCCGGCATCGACCTGGCCCTGCACCTGGTGGAACGGCTGGCCGGCCGCCAGGTCGCGACCACCATCCAGTTCGGCATCGAGTACGACCCCGAGCCGCCGCAGGGGGCGCTGGACTGGGCGAACCAGCCCTACGGCGACCTGAAGCCGCTGCGGGAGCACACGCTGCGCGAAGGCCTGAAGGAGCACCCGGAGCTGCTGGAGAAGCTCCTCGCGCACGTCTGAGGCGAACGTCGTCGGCCATCCGGGTGAGCGGGGTTCGCCGAACGCCCGGGACGGTTAGATTCGGCTCGCTCGATCAGGTGATCTCGCGGGTGGGGTGTGGTAGCCGTGCGGTTCCAGGTCCTCGGGCCGGTGACGGCCTCCGTCCCGCTGCCGTCGGCGGCCCAGCCGCGGCGGCTGCTCGCCGTCCTCCTCGCCCGCGCCGGCCGGTTCGTCGGCCGCGACACCCTCATCGACGAGCTCTGGCCGGACGGCGCCCCGCCGAGCGCCGCGGCGATCGTGCAGGTCACCGTGTCGAAGCTGCGCAAGACGCTCTCGCCCGGCCTCGGTGCCGCCGAGGCCGGGCAGCGGCTGCGCTCCGGACCGCGGGGGTACGCCCTTTCCGTCGAGCCGGGGGAGCTGGACGCGGACGACTTCCTGGCGCTGCTCGGCTCGGGCGCCGACGACCGGGCGCAGCGCCGCCGGACGCTCGACCGGGCGCTGGCGTGCTGGCGGGGCGACGCGTTCGCCGACGTCGCGGGCGGGCCGCTGCTGGAGGCGCACAAGCTGTGGCTGGAGGACCGGCGCTGCGCGGCCCTGCTGCAACTGGTCGAGCTGGAGCTGGCCGACGGCGACGGTGAGTCCGTGGTCGAGCGGCTCGCCCCGGTGGTCGCCGCCCGGCCCGCCGACGAACGGTTCGCCGCCCGGCTCGCGGTCGCCCTCGGCGCCGTCGGCCACCGCGAATCGGCACTGGAGGTGCTGCGCCGGACCCGGCGCGCGCTGTGGGACGAGGCGGGCGTGTGGCCGGGCGCCGACCTCGTCGCGGTGTACCGCCGGATCGCCGGCACGGAGTGGACGACGCCGGGGCCGCCCGCCCAGCTCCCGCCCGCGGTGCCCGACTTCACCGGCCGCGCGGCCGAGCTCGCCGACGTCGGACGCGCGCTGCGCGGCCCGGCCCCGGTCGTGCTGCACGGGGCCGCTGGGGCCGGCAAGTCCGCGCTGGCGGTCCAGGCCGCCTGGCGGGCCCGCCGCCGGTTCCCCGACGGCCAGCTGACCGCGTCCCTGCGCGCCCCGGACGGCACCCCCGCCGAGCCGGCGACCGTGCTGACGGGTTTCCTGCGCCTGCTCGGCGCCACCCCGGCCGAACTGGCCGACCGCGCCGGGCTGGCCGGGCTGTGGCGCGGCTACACGGCCGACCGGCGGCTGCTCGTCCTGCTCGAGGACGCCGCGTCGGAGGCCCAGGTGCGGGCCCTGCTGCCCGCCGGGCCCGGCTGCGCCACGCTCGTCACCGCCCGCCGCGAGCTGCCCGGGCTGTGCGGGGCGCGAGCGGTCCCGGTGCCGCCACTGTCCACAGAGGACGCCCGCGCGCTGCTGGCGGCGATCGCCGGGGAGTCGCGGCTGAAGGCGGAACCCGAAGCGGCGCAACGGCTTCTCGGGCACGGCGCCGGGCTCGCGCTCGCCGTCCGGATCGCCGGGGTGAAGCTCGCGACGCGGCCGAACCTGCGCGTCGCCGACCTCGCCGCGCGCCTGGCCGACGACCGCCGCCGGCTCGATGAGCTGACCGCCGGCGACCTCGGCGTCCGTGCCGTGGTGACGTCGGCGCTGCGGGAGCGGTCCGCCGCCGAGGTGTCGCTGCTGCGGCTGCTCGCCGCCTTCGGCGTCCCCGTCCCCGAGTGGGGTGCCGCGGCGCTGCTCGACCGGTCCCTCGCCGAAGCCCGCGACCGGCTGGACGACCTGGCCGCCGCCCACCTGCTCGACCCGGCCGGGACGCGGTGGGCGGTGCCCCCGTTCGTGCGGCTCGTGCTGGCCGAGAGCCCGGCCGGCGCCGATCCCGCGGCGCTGCGCCGGGCGTGCGAGGCCGCGCTGGCGCTCGCCGACCACGCGCGGGGCCGTCCGGCGCCCCCGCCCGACCCGGCCCTCGCCCGGCGGATCGCGGCCGACCCGGCGGGCTGGGCGGCCGAGGAGACCGGCCTGCTCGCCGCCGCCGTCCGCCTGTCCGGCGCGCACGGCTGGCACGAGCTGACCGAACGGCTCGCCGACGCGTGCACCGCGCTGGCGGGCACCCCGTGGCTCGGCCACGCCGCTCGCGCCGTCTCGGTGCTCGGGCTGGCCGCGGCCCGGCGCCGCCGCGACCCGCGCGCGGAGGCCGGAAAGCTCTACAACCTCGGTGCGGTGCACTGGCAGCACGGCCACTGGCACCGGGCGCGGAACTACTTCGTCATGGCCGAGCACCGCTACCGCGCCCTGGCCGATCCGCAGGGCACCGGGGAGGTGCTGACCGCGCTCGCCGACGTCCACCTCGACGGCGGCGACCCGCACGCCGCCGAGGCCGAGCTGAGGGAGGCGCTGGGCCTGTTCCGCGCGTGCGGGGACCGGCGCGGCCAGGCCGCCGCGGCGGCGCAGCTGGGCTCGCTGGCCGAGGACGTCGGCGACGTCCGGCGGGCGGTCGAAAGCTTCGAGGCGAGCATGCTGCTCGCCCGGGAGGCCGACGACGGCCGCGGGCACGACCAGGCCGCCAAGCGCTACGCCGACGTCCTGCGCCGGCACGGCGACCGGGACCGGGCGGCCTGCCTGCTCGCCGGCGCGCTCGGCGGCGCCGTCCGCACCCGCGAGCGGCACTGGGAGGCGCACGTCCTGCGCAGCCTCGGCGACCTGCACACCGACGCCGGCGAACCGGCCGACGGGCAGCGTTTCCTGACGCGGTCATTGGCGCTGTTCGAACGGATCGGGCACCGGCACGCCGCCGCCTACACCCACCGCAGCCTCGCCGAGGCCCGTCGCCGCGCGGGCGACCCGGCGGGCGCGCGCCGGCACCTGCGGCTCGCGCTGGACGTGTTCCGGGAGCTGCGCGACCGCCGCGGCGCCGGGTACGCCCTGCTCGGCCTCGGGCGGACGGCGGCCGAGGACGGCGACGGCGGCGAGGCGGAACGGCTGCTGCGCGCCTCGGCGGGGTTGTTCCGGGAGCTCGGGTTTCCGCTGTGGGAGCTGCGGGCCCTGGGCGAACTCGACGCCGTCACCAGCGCTTCCCCGGACCGGGACCGGACTCGTGAAGTCTTGGCGAAGATCAGGAGGTGACGGCGTCCCGGCCCGGCCGGCGGCGACCGGAGTTTGGCGAAGTTATGGCCGTCCCGATTTGGCTCCACGGCGTCCGGATCGTCGTACGAGGGAGACAGCTCATGCCGGGACAGCTCATGCTCACGCGGGTCGCACTGGGACTGGCCGCGTCCGCGGCGACGGCGGTGTTCGCCACCATCGGCACCGCGCAGGCGACCGAGCAGGTCACCAAGCTCACCCAGGCGCAGGCCGCGTCGCAGCTGTCCGCGGCCGGGGTGACGCGCTCCTCCAGCGGTGGCTGCACGGATCGCTACAACTCGACCTGCACGTCCTACGAGCAGATCAACCAGAGCACGGTCAGCGGGGTCATCACGCTGAAGCGGGCCAGCGGCTGCGCCGTCAACATCACCGGCGGGACCGAGACCGGGCACGCGTCCGGCACCTACAGCCACTGGAACGGCTACAAGGTGGACATCTCGCACAACAGCTGCATCGACGCCTACGTCAAGAACAACTTCGGCTACGCCGGCCTGCGCGGCGACGGCTACCCGCAGTGGAAGGCCGCGTCCGGCAACCTCTACTGCGACGAAGGGAACCACTGGGACATCACGTACTACACCTGCGGCTGCTGACCGGCCGGTTACCGGGTGCGACGAAGGGGTACCTCTCCGGGTGGAGGTGAGGAGATGACATCCCACGGCACCCCGGCCGTCCGGCGCCGCACCGCGGTGCTCGGTGCGGCCGCCGGACTGGTCCTGCTGGCCGGGCTCTTCCTCGTACTCGCCCCGTGGATCGCCGGTTTCGGTGGCGCGGGCGTGCTTGCGCTCAGCGACACCGTGCTCGGGCTGGTCCTGGTCGCGCTGGCGATCGCCCGCACGGCCACCCGCAGGCTCGCGCTGATCGGCTGGGTGATCCCGGTCCTCGGCGCGTGGGTGGTGCTTTCGCCGTGGCTGCTGTCCCAGGCGGGGGACACCCCGCCGTCGGCGGCCGCGATCACCGGCAACGTGGTCGCGGGCGCCGTGGTCGTGGTGGCCGGGGTGTGCTCGGCGCTCGCGGGCGAGCGCTGAGCACGCTCCGAGTGGACACGCCCGGCCCGGGGCGGGCAGGCTCCGCCCAGGAGCGCGTGCGGGTGGACGGGCCCGCCGCCGACCCCTGGGAGGCGCGGTGGACCCCGCCGATATCACGACCTCGAACCCGGACAAGATCTACTACCCCGAGGCCGGGCTGACCAAAGGCGACGTCGTCGGGCACTACCGGACGGTCGCCGAGGCGATGGTGCCGCACCTGCGCGGCCGGCCGCTGACCCTGCGCCGCTACCCGAACGGCATCGCGGGCCAGACCTGGTACCAGAAGGAGGCCAGCCCGAAGCTGCCCTCCTGGATCCGCGTCGAGGCGATCCCGCAGCGGACGACCAGCGACGTGCGGCACGTCATCTGCGACGACGCCGCGACGCTGGTGTACCTGGCCAACCAGGCGGCGATCGAGTACCACATCTGGTCGTCCACTGTGGACGACCTGGAGCACCCGGACATGGTGCTGATCGACATCGACCCGCCCGACCACGTCACCGTCGCCGACCTGCGCGGGATCGCGCGCCTGGTCCGCGACGTCTACACCGCCGCCGGGCTGACGCCGTACCTGCAGGCCACCGGGGGGCGCGGGTTCCACGTCGTCGCGCCGCTCGAGCCCAGCTTCACCTACGACGAGGTCCGGGACCTGGCCAAGGTCGCGGCCGAGGTGCTGGCCCGGCTCGACCCCGACCGGCTCACCACGGCCGTGCGGAAGAACCAGCGCGGCGACCGCGTGTACCTCGACATCCTGCGCAACGGCTACACCTCGACGTTCGTGGCGCCCTATTCGCTGCGCGCGCGGCCGTCCGCCGGGGTCGCGACGCCGCTGGACTGGCACGAGCTCGGCAAGGCGGAACCGGACGGCTGGACGCCGAAGCGGATGAAGGACCGCCTGGCGCGCAAGGCCGATCCGTGGGCCGGGATGGCCGACCACGCGGCCTCCCCGGCGCGGGCGCTGGAGCTGCTGAAGGCGCTTTAGCGAAACCGCATGCGGGAAGAAATCGCTGTGCAATCCGGAGGAAGGTGACTGCCCCTCCTCCTCCGTACGGTCGACGCAGACCTACGGACCGCGGAGAAACGCCGTCTCCGCTCGAAGGAGAGAGCAGTGAACGTCGCCCAAGCAGCTCCCGCATCGGTGGCGTCGGGTCTCGACCCGCGCCGCTGGAAAGCCCTCATTCTGCTCTGCACGGCCAACTTCATGGTGATCCTCGACGCGCAGATCGTCATCATGGGCCTGCCGTCGATCTCGGCCGACCTCAAGCTGTCCCCCGTCGCGGCGCAGTGGGCCCTCTCGGCCAACCTGCTGACCTTCGGCGGGCTGCTGCTGCTCGGCGGCCGCGCGGCCGACCTGCTCGGCAGGCGGAAGGTGTTCATCGCCGGCACGGCGCTGTTCCTGCTGGTGTCCTTGCTGTCCGGGTTCGCCTGGAACGCCGAGGTCCTGCTGGTGGCCCGCGCCCTGCACGGGGTTTCGGCCGCGCTGATGGCGCCGACCGCGTTGTCCATCCTGACCAACACCTTCCCCGAAGGCCGGGAGCGCAACAAGGCGTTCGCCGCGTGGTCCGGGATCGCCTCCATCGGCGCGACCGTCGGCCTGCTGCTCGGCGGCACGCTCATCGACTGGCTGGGCTGGCAGTCGATCTTCTTCGTCAACGTCCCGGTCGCGCTGCTCATGCTGATCCTGAGCCCGGTGCTGCTGCGCGAGAGCAAGGACGCGGGCAAGCAGCGGACGTTCGACCTCGCCGGGGCGGTCGTCAGCACGGCCGCGCTGGGCCTGCTCGTCTACATCCTGGTCGAGGCGCCCGCCAAGGGCTGGGTCAGCTTCCACACCCTCGGCCTCGGCGTGGTCTTCCTCGTGCTGGTCGCGCTGACGCTGGTGATCGAGAAGCGCTCGGCGGCGCCGCTGGTGCCGCTGCGCCTCTTCCGCTCGCCCGCGCTGGTCGGCGGCAACGTCGTGACGGCGATCGTCGCGGCGCTCGCGTTCGGCATGTCCGTGGCGATCTCCCAGTTCTCGCTGGGCGTGCTGCACTACACGGCGCTCGAGTTCGGCCTGAGCCAGTCGGCGATGCCGATCGCGGCCGTGGCCGGCGCCTACCTCGCGCAGGCCGTGCTCAACCGTATCGGCATCCGCGTCGTCGCGGTCACCGGCGTGGTGCTGCTCGGCGCCGGCTGCTTCCTGCTGACCGGCATCTCGCCGACGGGCACCTACTGGGCCGACGTCTTCCCGGGCCTGGTCCTGTTCGGCCTGGGCCTCGGCGGCGGCCCGGTCGCCCTCGCGGCGGCGGCCCTGAACGGCATCGCCAAGCGCGACGCGGGCATCGCGTCCGGGTTCAACACCGCGGCGTTCCAGGTCGGTGGCGCGATCGGCGTGGCGATCGTGTCGACGATCATCGCGTCGCACATGGCGCAGGCGGCGACCAACCCGGCGGCGGTCATCGAGGGCTTCAGCCAGGGCTTCGTGGCGTGCGTGATCTTCGCGGCCGTCGGCCTGGTGCTGGCCGTGGCGCTGCTGCGCAAGCGCGGTGGCGGGCAGCTGCAGGTGGTCCCGGAGCAGCGGACGCCTTCGGCGCACTGAGTTCCGGCGGTGACGGCCTCCCCGGTTCCGGCCGGGGAGGCCGTTTCACGTCCGGATCCGGAGCCAGTCGCCGTCGGCCTTGCCCGGGCGGTACTCGCTGTCCGCGCGCTTCGCGTAGATCCCGCCGAGGCCGTGCTCCCGCGCCGCGGCGAGCACGGCCTCGCCGCCGCCGTGGAAGTAGCGCGGCACCTGCCAGTTGCCGCCGGAGAGGCCGAGGTCGGCCAGCATGTCCCGGCGTTCGAGGTAGGGCAGGTCCAGCGTCGACCGGCCTTCGTAGTGGAGCAGGTCGTAGGCGAAGAAGAACGCCGGGCAGTGCTTGGCCAGCCGCTTGGCGTCGGTGCCGTCGGCGCGGCCGCGCCGGACGAGCCCCGCGGGATCCGGGCGCCCGTCGCAGACCACGACCATCTCGCCGTCGAGCAGGACCTCCGTCGAGCCCAGGGTTTCGCCGAGCTTGTGCAGCTCCGGCCAGCGTCCGATGACGTCGGCGCCGGTGTCGTCGTGCGCCGCGATGCGGCCGCCGGAGACGCACAGCATCGTGCGGGCGCCGCCCCAGTCGAACTCGTAGGCCCAGTCGGCGTCGTCGGCGGGCAGTTCGCCGTCGACCGCGGCCATCGGCTCGAGGAACTCGGGGGAGTCCTCGTGCCCGGGCTCGGCCGGGTCGAGGCGGCGCAGCGTCCAGTCGCCTTCGTCCTCGGGGTTGTGCCGGTTGAGGAAGAGGTACTTGCCGTTCGCCTTGCCGCCGTGGAAGACGATCTCGACCTTGTGGTTGTTCCAGTGCAGGGTTTCGTAGCGGCCGGTGTCCCAGATCGCCATCCACCCGCCGCCGTACTCGCCGGCCGGGATCTCGCCCTCGAAGTCGAGGTACTCCATGGGGTGGTCTTCGGTGTGCACCGCCAGTCGCGTGACGCCGGGGGAGAGCGGCAGGCCCTTCGGCACCGCCCACGAGACCAGCACGCCGTCGCGCTCCAGCCGGAAGTCCCAGTGCAGCCGGGTGGCGTGGTGCTCCTGGATGACGAACAGGTCGTCGTTGCCGGGTTGCGGCGGGCCTTCCGGCCACGGCTCGGGGGTGCGGGAGCGACGCCGCTTGCGCCGGTACTCGTCGAGTCTGTCGGCCATGGGCGCCCCAGTACCCCTTTCGCTCGAAGAACTTCCAGGGTACCGGTCACGGCGTCGCGACGGTGGCGGCCAGTCCGGCGATCCCGGCCGGGCCGACGCGGCAGCAACCCCCGATCAGCCGGGCGCCGGCGGCGACCCAGCTCCGGACCTCCGCCGGGGCCCAGCTCGCCCGGCCGGTCCACCGGCGGGCGGCGGCGTCCCACACCTCGCCGCTGTTGGGGTAGGCGACCACCGGTTTGCCGGTGGCCGCCGCGGCGAGCGCGGCGGCGGCCGGGACGTCTTCCGGTGCGCTGCAGTTGACCCCGGTGGCGATCACCTGCGGGACCCCGGCGGCGAGCGCGAAGGCCTCGCCGAGCGGCTGGCCGGCCCGGGTCGAGGTCCCGGCCACGGTGTAGGACAGCCACAGCGGGAGGTCCAGCTCCGCGGCGAGCCCGACGAGGACTTCGGCCTCCTCGACGTCCGGGATCGTTTCGACGGCGAACAGGTCCGGCCCGGCCTCGGCGAGCACCTCCAGCCGCGGCCGGTGGAACTCGCGCAGCCGCGACGCGCTCAGGCCGTACCGGCCCCGGTACTCCGAACCGTCGGCCAGCGACGCGCCGTACGGCCCGACCGAGGCGGCGATCCACAGTGGACGCTCCGGGCCCGCGTACCGGTCCCGGGCCGTCCGCGCGAGGGAAACGCTGCGGCGCAACAGGTTCGCGGTCTCCCCGGCCGGGATGCCGTGGCGGGCGAAGCCGGGGAAACTGGCCTGGTAGCTCGCGGTGAGGACGACGCTCGCCCCGGCCGTGAAGTAGGCGAGGTGCGCGTCGGCGACGGCCTCGGGATCGTCGCGCAGGAGGCGCGCGGTCCACAGCTCGTCGGACAGGTCGTGCCCGGCGGCCTCCAGCTGGTTGGACAGCCCGCCGTCGATGACGACCGGGCCACGGGACAACGCGGTTTCGAGAGACGGCACGCGTCGAATGTAGTACTCCCACTCCGTGGGAGCCGGGGTTCCCGCCTCGTAGGATCCCGCTGAACGTCCACAAGGGACGTCCCAGTCCGGAAGAGTGAGCATGACGTCGAACACCCCCGCCGAACCACCCGCGAAACGCCGGTTCGGCCTGCTGACCGCTGTGTGCCTCGTCACCGGCAACATCATCGGCGGCGGGGTGTTCCTGCTGCCCGCGACGGTGGCGCCGTACGGCACGGTGAGCATCGTCGCGCTGGCCGTGCTCACCGTGGGCGCGGTGGCGCTGGCGGTGCTCTTCGGCAGGCTCGCCGCCCGGACGCCGGTCACCGGCGGGCTCTACGTCTACCCGCGCGAGGCGTTCGGGGATTTCGCCGGGTTCGTGTCGGTCTGGTCGTACTGGACGATGACGTGGGCCAGCAACGCGGCACTGGCGGTCGCGGCCGTGGGGTACCTGCAGGTCCTGCTGCCGGTGCCCGGGGGCGCCGGCTGGCAGGCGCTCCTCGCGCTGGCCGCGTTGTGGCTGCCCGCGCTCACGAACTTCGCCGGGCTCAAGTACGTCGCCGCCGCCCAGATCGTCTCGACGGTCCTGAAGTTCCTGCCCCTGGCGGTCGTCGCCCTCGTCGGGCCGTTCTTCGTCCACGCGGGCAACTTCGGCCCGTTCGACGCGACGGGCCAGGGGGTGGTGCCGTCGATGTCGGCGGCCGCGGCGATCCTGCTGTACTCCTACCTCGGGGTCGAGTCGGCGGCGGTCAGCGCCGGCGAGGTGCGCAACCCGAAGCGCACCGTCATCCGGGCGGGCGTGCTGGGCACGGTCGCCTCCGCGGTGGTCTACCTGCTGGGCACCTTCGCCGTGTTCGGCCTGGTGCCCCACACCGCGCTGGCCGGGTCGTCGGCGCCGTTCTCCGACGCGCTCAACGCGATGTTCGGCGGCACCGCCGGCGGGGTGGTGATGGCGGTCGCCGCGGTGCTGTCGATCGTCGGCGCGCTCAACGGCTGGATCCTGATGAGCGCCCAGATGCCCTACGCCGCCGCCGTCGACGGGCTCTTCCCGCGGGTGTTCACCCGGACGCGCCGGGGCGTGCCCTGGGCCGGCGCGCTGATCGGCGTCGTCCTGGCCTCCGTGCTGATCCTCTTCAACTACCTCGGCGGGACCGGGCAGGTCTTCCGGGTCCTCGTGCTCATCACGAGCTTCACCGCAGCGGTGCCGTACCTGCTTTCGGCGGCCGCCCAGCTCCACTGGCTGGCGCGCGGAGACCGCGAGAAGGTCCGCGGCGGGCGCCTGGCCCTGGACGTCACCGTGGCGGGGGTCTCGTTCGCCGTGTCGCTGTGGCTGATCGCCGGCGCCGGCTACGCCGCTGTCTACCAGGGCACGCTGTTCCTGGCCGCGGGGCTGCTCGTGCACGTCTGGCTCTCGGCCCGGCGGCGCGTCCCTGCTACGTCATGAACGACTCTTTCCTGACGTTGGACGTCAGGAAAGAGTCGTTCATGACATCCGGGAGCGCTCGGGTCAGTCCGTCTCCGCCATCGCCTCGGCGAACTGGGCCGCGTACAGCCGCGCGTACGCACCCCCGCTGTGCAGCAGCGTTTCGTGGTCGCCCTGCTCGACGATGCGGCCGTGTTCCATCACCAGGATCACGTCCGCGTCGCGGATCGTCGACAGGCGGTGCGCGATGACGAAGCTCGTGCGGCCGCTGCGCAGCGAGTTCATCGCCCGCTGGATGAGCACCTCGGTGCGGGTGTCGACCGAGCTGGTCGCCTCGTCGAGGATGAGGATGACCGGCTTGGCCAGGAACGCCCGCGCCACGGTGATCAGCTGCTTCTCACCCGCGCTGACCGTGCCGCCCTCGTCGTCGAGCACCGTTTCGTACCCGTCCGGCAGGGTGCGCACGAAGCGGTCGACGTGCGTCGCCTTCGCCGCTTCGACGATCTCCTCGCGGCTCGGGTCGTCGGCGCCGTAGGCGATGTTCTCCGCGATCGTGCCGCCGAACAGCCAGGCGTCCTGCAGCACCATCCCGGTCTGGTCGCGCAGCTCTTCGCGGTTCATCTTCGCGATGTCGACGCCGTCGAGGGTGATCCGCCCGCCGTCGAGCTCGTAGAACCGCATGAGCAGGTTGACCAGCGTCGTCTTCCCCGCACCGGTCGGGCCGACGATCGCCACCGTCTGCCCGGGCTCGACGGTCAGCGAGAGGTCGTCGATCAGCGGCTTGTCCGGCAGGTAGCGGAACGAGACGTCCTGGAACTCCACGCGTCCCCGGACCACCGCCGGCCGCTCCGGCGAAGCCGGCTCCGGTGCCTGCTCCTCGGCGTCGAGCAGCGCGAACACCCGCTCGGCCGAGGCGACGCCGGACTGCAGCAGGTTCGCCATGCTGGCGATCTGCGTCACCGGCTGGCTGAACTGGCGCGAGTACTGGATGAACGCCTGCACCTCGCCGAGCGTGAGGTTGCCCGACGCGACGCGCAGCGCGCCGATCACCGCCACCAGCACGTAGCTGAGGTTGCCGATGAACATCATCGCCGGCTGGATCATCCCGGAGATGAACTGCGCCCGGAAGCTCGCCTGGTACAGCGTCTCGTTCTGCTTGTCGAAGATCGCCGCGGACTCCTCGCGGCGGCCGAACACCTTCACCAGCGAGTGCCCGGTGTACATCTCCTCGACGTGGGCGTTGAGCTTCCCGGTCGTCGACCACTGCTTGATGAAGTTCGGCTGCGCCCGCTTCCCGATCTTCGCGGCCAGGATCGCCGACGCCGGCACGGTCAGCAGCACGATCACCGCCAGCAGCGGCGAGATCAGGAACATCATGATCAGCACGCCGACCACCGTCAGCAGCGACGAGACGATCTGCGAGAGCGTCTGCTGCAGCGACTGCGCCAGGTTGTCGATGTCGTTGGTGACGCGGGAAAGCACCTCGCCGCGCGGCTGGCGGTCGAAGTACTTCAGGGGCAGCCGCGCGAACTTGTCCTCGACCTCCTGGCGCAGCCGGTACACCGCCTGCTGCACCAGGTTCGTCGTCAGCCGGGCCTGGATGAGCCCGAAGAACGACGAGACGACGAACAGCGCCAGCACGATCAGCAGGATCCGGCCGACCGCGTCGAAGTCGATGCCGACGCCGGGCACCAGGTCGACCCGGCTGTAGATGTCGGCGAGCGTGCTGTCGCCGCGGGCCCGCAGGCCGGCGACGATCTGCTCCTTGGTGACCCCCGGCGGCACCTGCTTGCCGAGCACGCCGGCCAGGATGAGGTCGGTGGCGTGGCCGAGGATCTTCGGCCCGATGACGGTCAGCGTGACGCTGGCCGCGCCGAGCACCAGCACGCCGATCAGGGCGGCCCGCTGCGGTCTCAGCAGCTGCAGCAGCCGCTTGAGGGACCCCTTGAAGTCGAGGGCCTTCTCCGGCGGCGCGCCGCCCGCCATCCACCGGCCGGGCCCGCTGGTGGCGTTCCCGGTGTTCTTCTGCCGCTCGGCGGTCGGCCGTTCCCCGGCTTCGGTGACGGCGGCCTTGGCGGATTCCGTGGTGCTCACGCCGCCTCCTGTTCGGTCAGCTGGGACAGCACGATCTCCCGGTAGGTCTCGTTGCCGTCGAAGAGTTCGTGGTGGGTTCCGGTGCCGACGACGCGGCCCTCGTCGAGGACGATGATCCGGTCGGCGCCCCGGATCGTGCTGACCCGCTGCGCGACGATGACCACCGTCGCGTCCTTCGTCTCCGCCACCAGCGCGCGGCGCAGGGCCGCGTCGGTCGCGTAGTCGAGCGCCGAGAACGAGTCGTCGAACAGGTAGATCTCCGGCTTGTGCACCAGCATCCGGGCGATCGCGAGCCGTTGCCGCTGGCCGCCCGAGACGTTGGTGCCGCCCTGGGCGATCGGGGCGTTCAGGCCTTCGGGCATCGCCTCGACGAACTCCTTGCCCTGCGCCACTTCCAGCGCGTGCCAGAGTTCTTCGTCGGTCGCGTCCGGGTTGCCGTAGCGGAGGTTGCTCGCCACCGTGCCGGCGAACAGGTACGGCTTCTGCGGCACCAGCCCGACCGCGCGGGCGAGCACGTCCGGATCGAGGTCGCGCACGTCGACGCCGTCGACCTGCACCGTGCCGGCGGTGGCGTCCATCAGCCGGGGGATCAGGTTGAGCAGCGTGGTCTTGCCGGTGCCGGTCGACCCGATCACGGCGGTGGTCTCACCCGGCCGCCCGATCAGCGAGATGTCGCACAGCACCGGCTTCTCCGCGCCGGGGTACCGGAATTCGACGCCGGAGAGCTCCAGGTGCCCGTGCACCGCGCCGGGCCGGATCGGCGACACCGGCGGGCGGACGCTCGACTCGGTGTCCAGCACCTCGCTGATCCGCTCGGCGCTGACCTCCGCGCGCGGCACCATCATGAACATGAACGTGGCCATCATGACGGCCATCAGGATCTGCAGCAGGTAGGACAGGAACGCCGTCATGGCGCCGATCTGCATGCTGCCGGAGTCGATGCGCTGCCCGCCGAACCACAGCACGGCGACGCTGGAGGCGTTCATCACCAGCATGACGATCGGGAACATCAGCGCCATCAGCCGCCCGACCCGCAGGGAGACGGTGAGCAGCTCGTCGTTGGCGACGTCGAAGCGCGCTCGTTCGCGGGAGTCGCGGACGAACGCCCGGATGACCCGGATGCCCATGATCTGCTCGCGCAGGATCTGGTTGATCCGGTCGATGCGCTCCTGCATCAGCCGGAACGCGGGGCGCATCTTCGCGATGATCGTGCCGACGGCGACGGCCAGCACCGGCACGATGACCAGCAGCAGCGACGACAGCGGCACGTCGAGGTTGAGCGCCAGGATGATCCCGCCGACGCACATGATCGGCGCGGACACCATCAGTGTCAGCGTCATCAGCACCAGCATCTGGACCTGCTGGACGTCGTTGGTGGTGCGGGTGATCAGCGACGGCGTGCCGAACTGGCCGACCTCGCGGGCGGAGAAGTCCTGCACGCGGTGGAAGACGCCGGCCCGGATGTCCCGGCCGATCGCCATCGCGGTGCGGGCGCCGAAGTACACCGCGCCGACCGAGCCGGCGATCTGGGCCAGCGTGACGGCGAGCATCACCGCGCCGACCCGCAGGATGTAGCCCATGTCGCCCTTGATCAGGCCGTCGTCGACGATGTCGGCGTTCAGCGTCGGCAGGTAGAGCATGGCGACCGTCTGCACCAGCTGGAGCGCGACGATCACCCACAAGGTGCCCCGGTACGGGCGCAGGTGACTGCGCAGGAGCTTGACTAGCACAACGATTCCCCCAGAGGAGTGGTGGTGGTGTTCGGTTCGGGGTTCGCGGCCGCGCCGATCAGGGTCGGCATCCCGGCGGCCAGCTCGTCCAGCAGCCGCTCCAGGGTCGGCAGGAGCGGTTCGCCTTCGGTGAACCAGTTGACGAAGGCGACGCGGACGGCACTTTCCACCGAGGAGGCCATCAACCGGCACAACAGGTGGTCCACACCACCCACCCGCTTCGCGATCGTTTCGGCGAGGACCCGCTCGACCGCCGCGTGGGCGTTCAGGAACTCGCCACGCAGCATGAGCTGGCCCATCAGCTCCCGGATACGCGCAACATACGCGCGATCCGGCTCGCCATCACGTGAATATTGCTCCAGCACCGCCTGCTTGACCGACTCCCAGAGCGGCTCGCCCGCCGGCCGGGCGAGCAGGGCCTCCCGCATCCCCTCGTGCCGGTCGACGACGACCGAGCAGACGGCCTGTTCCTTGCTGGAGAAGTAGTTGTTGAACGTCCGCGGGGAGACCCCCACCTCGGTGGCGATGTCCTCCACCCGCACGTTCTCCAAGCCCCGTTCCAGCGTCAGCCGCAGCGCGGCTTGCGCGAGCGCGCGGCGGGCCTCGCGCTTCTTCCGCTCGCGCAGGGTCAGCTGCTTCGGTGGTTCTTCCGGCGGCATGTGCAGAGTGTAGCGAAAAAGTTGCGTGGCCCGCAAAAATTTGCGTGGCACGCAAAGTTGGGACGAATCGGGCGCAGCGGGGACTGGCCGGGGAGGGTCACCCGGAGTGAGCTGCGACGACGGCCGCCGTGCGGTGGTCTGGGTGAAGCCTGCCGGTTCGGCCGCGTTCGCTCAGAGCCGACCGGTCGCGGTTGTTCCCGCTCGCGCAGGCCCTGGCCGGGTCGTGGGAACTCGGCGCACGGCGTCTCGATGGTCGGCGCGGATCGCGACCGAACCATTCGGCCGTGTGCGCTCTGTTGCGGGGCGCAATTTGCAAAATTGAACCGAATGGCCTAATCCACTGCGCTCACCAGCAGCGACGCAGCGAATTCGCGATCACGCACCGCGATCGTCCGGAGACCGCGTGTGGACATCCCACGAACCTTTCTGCTTGCATGTCCCGCATCGCCGCCGGGGGGCGGCGCAGCACGGTTGTTTTCGAATCCGATCAAGGAAGAAGTGGGACCACATGGCGAGCCGGGCCCGGGAACTCCTGGATCGATCACGCGTCCTGCTGGACCGCTCGCGCGTCGCCGCCGGGCAGTTTCTCACCGCGCCGCCGAAGCACCCCGGTCACGTGCCCGCGGCCGGGCCGGCGTTCGTCGAACTGACGCGGCCGGAGCCGGTGGCGGCCCCGGCCGACGAAGGCGTGCTCGCCGAGATCTGTGCCAGCGTTGCCCTGCGTGACCTCAACCTGCTCGACCAGCTGCTCGCCCGGCTCGAAGAACTGGAGGCGGGGGAGGAGGACCACCGCCGCCTCGCCGAGCTCTACCAGCTCGACCACCTCGCGACGCGGCTGCGGCGCAACGCCGAGAACCTGCGCGTGCTCGCCGGGCAGGACACCGCCGACGACGCCGCCCGTGCCACTTCGGTGCTCGACCTGATGCGCGCGGCGATGTCGTCGATCAACCACTACGCCCGGATCACCATCGGCCGCGTGGTCAACCTCGGCGTGGTCGGCTTCGCCGCCGAAGACCTGGGCCGGGTGCTGGCGGAGCTGTTCGACAACGCCGCCAACCAGTCGTCGCCGAGTTCGCCCGTGCACGTCAGTGCGCACCTGACCGAGCAGGGCAGCGTGCTCGTCCGGATCGAGGACGAGGGCATCGGCATCCCCGCCGACCGCATCGGGGACCTCAACGCGCGCCTGGCCGCGGGCGGCGACCTCGACGACGCCTCGGCGCGGCACATGGGGCTCGCTGTCGTCGCGCGGCTGGCCGCCCGGCACGGCGTCACCGTGCGGCTCGACCGGCGCAGCCCGCACGGCACGGTCGCCACCGTGCTGCTGCCCACCGGCGTCGTCACCGAACTTGCCGAGAACGCCTGGTCGGGCACCAGGACCGTCACGGCCGAACCGGTCACGACCGAGGCCGGCCCCGAGCCGGCCACGGTCGGCGGGCTGCCGCGCCGCCGCGCGGGCGCCTTCTCCCGGGCGACGCCCGAGCCGCTGGCGCCGCGCAAGCCCACCCCGCGGCCCCGTCCGGTCGCCGAGGGGACCGTCGGCGGCACCACGGCGAACGGCCTGCCGCGCCGCGTGCCCGGCAGCATCCGCGCGGCCGCGCCGGAACCACCGCCACCGCCGCCTTCGGAGTCCGACACCGCCCCCGACACCGCCGCCGGGCACGAACGGCTGCTGGCCGACCTCGGTGCGTTCGCCGACGGCGAGCAGGCCGCGCTCGCCGAGCACCGCACCCGCCAGGACGAGACGCCCGGAGGAACCGCCTCGTGAGCGCCCCGCACTCGGCCACGGCGAACTTCGCGTGGCTGCTCGACGACTTCGTGCACAAGGTCCACGGCGTCAGCCACGCGCTGATCATGAGCGTGGACGGCTTCCCGCTGACCGCCTCGGATTCGGTCGGCGAGGCCGAGGCCGAACAGCTCGCCGCGATCGCCAGCGGCCTGCTGTCGCTGGCCGGCAACAGCGCGGCCCTGTTCGGGAAGGGCGCCTGCGAGCAGATCATCATCCGGCTCACCCACGGCTACTTCCTGTTCATGGGCATCGGGTCCGGTGCCGGGCTCGCGGTGCTGACCTCGGGCGACGCGGACATGAAGGTGGTCGCCTACGAGATGACCCAGTTCATCACCAACGCCGGTCACGCGCTCACCCCCGAGGTGCGCGCCGAACTGCGCCAGGTGCTGACCGCGCGCCGTCCTCGGGGTTGATCGAAGTGCCCGACAAGGATGTGATGCCCGTGTCCGAAAAGGACACCGCACTGCCGCGGCGCAGCCGCCGGATCCGGGCGTACGCGCTCACCGGCGGCCGCACCGGCACGCGCCACCAGCTGCTGGTGGAGACGCTGATCTCGGTGCCGCGGTACGACCCCGCGCTCAGCGACACGCTGATGCCCGAGTCGCGCTCGCTCTACGAACGCGCCCGGGTGCGGTGCTCGGTCGCCGAGCTGTCGGTCGGGCTGGACCTGCCGCTGGGCGTCGTGCGGGTGCTGCTCGGCGACCTCGCCACCCAGGGCGCGGTGTTCGTCCACCCCACCGCGCACGCCTACCACCACGACACCAACGTGCTCGAGAGGATCCTTGATGGGCTCAAGCGGCTCCCCGCCTGAGGGCGATCTGCTGACGATCTCCGCGAAGATCGTCGTCGCCGGGGGCTTCGGTGTCGGCAAGACCACGTTCGTCGGCGCGGTGTCGGAAGTGCCGCCGATGAGCAACGAGGCGTGGATGACGGAGGCGGGCGAGGGGATCGACGAGATCCCGCCCGGCGGCAAGTCGACCACGACCGTCGCGATGGACTTCGGCCGGATCACCCTGCGCCCGGACCTGCTGCTGTACCTGTTCGGCACGCCGGGGCAGGCGCGGTTCTGGTTCCTCTGGGACGACCTGAGCCGCGGCGCGCTCGGCGCGGTCGTGCTGGTCGACACCAGCCGGATCGACGAGTCGTTCGCGGCGATCAACTACTTCGAGAACGACTCCGAGCTGCCGTTCGTCGTGGCGGTCAACCAGTTCGAGGGCAAGCCGGTGCACGACCTCGACGAGGTGCGCGACGCGCTGGCCCTCGACCCGGCCGTCCCGCTGGTGACCTGCGACGCCCGGGACCGCGCGTCGACGATCGCCACCCTGACCGAGCTGGTCGCCCACACGCTGTCGCTGGCGGTGCTGTCCGGTCCGGCGGGCCGGCAGCTCGCCGGCACCGCCCCGCACGCCTGAGAAGGAGAACGAGCTCCATGCGCAAGGTCCTGGTCGTGGGCGCCGGGCAGTCCGGTCTGCAGCTGGCTCTCGGGCTGCAGGCGAAGGGCTACGACGTGACCGTGATGTCCGCGCGGACGCCGGAGGAGATCCGGACCGGGCGGGTGATGTCGACGCAGTGCATGTTCCACGACGCGCTGCAGCACGAGCGCGACCTCGGGATCAACCTGTGGGAGGCGGAGACGGTCGATGTCGAGGGCCTCGGCATCTCGGTGGCCGCGCCGGACGGCGGCCGCGCGCTCGACTGGTTCGCCGAGCTCGACCACCCCGCCCAGTCGGTCGACCAGCGGGTGAAGATGGCCGGCTGGCTGGAGCTGTTCGAGGACCGCGGCGGCAAGCTCGTCATCCACGGTGTGATGACGTCCGAACTGGACGCCCTCGCCCGGCTCTACGACCTGGTGGTCATCTCGGCGGGCAAGGGCGAGCTGGTCCAGCTGTTCGACCGGGTGCCCGAGCGGTCCCCGTTCACGCAGCCGATGCGGGCGCTGTCGCTGGTCTACGCGCACGGCGTGGGCCGCCGGCCGGAGCACCCGGAGAAGGTGGGGGTGCGGTTCAACATCGTCCCCGGCGTCGGCGAGCTGTTCATGATCCCGGCGTACACGCTGAGCGGGAACTGCGACATCCTCTTCTTCGAAGGGGTGCCCGGCGGGCCGCTGGACTGCTTCGCCGACCGCCCGGGCCCCGACGAGCACTTCCGGCGCGTGCTGGACCTGATGCGGCAGTTCGTGCCGTGGGAGTACGAGCGCTGCCGCGAAGCCGAGCTGACCGACGGCAAGGCGACCCTGGCGGGCGGGTACACGCCGGTGGTCCGCCACCCGGTCGGCACCCTGCCGGGCGGGGCGATCGTGCTGGGCATGGCCGACGTCGTGGTGGCCAACGACCCGATCACCGGGCAGGGCTCGAACAACGCGAGCCACTGCGCGGCCACCTATCTCGACGCGATCGTGGCCCACGGCGACCGTCCGTTCGACGCCGCGTGGATGGCGGCGACGTTCGAGCGCTACTGGGAGTACGCCCGGCACGTGACCGAATGGACGAACGCCCTGCTCCTGCCGCCGCCTCCGCACGTGCTCGAGATCCTCGGGGTGGCCGGGCAGAACCCGGCGGTGGCCCGGCGGTTCGTGAACGGGTTCATGGACCCGTCCGACTTCCAGCACTGGTTCATGGATCCCGCACTTTGGAAGAAGTACCTGGCAGAGGTGTAGATCGCCCTGTCGCGGAGGGACGATTCGGGCTACGGTGGTCACGTAGCGTGAAGGCGGAACCCCGGAGGTGCTTGGCATGCGGGCGATGTGGAAGGGCTCGGTGTCCTTCGGTCTGGTCAGCATCCCGATCCAGATGTACGCGGCCACCGAGAACAAGAACGTCTCGCTCCGGCAGGTGCACGAGGCCGACGGCGGCCGCATCCAGTACAAGCGGTTCTGCACGATCGACGGCCAGGAAGTGCCGTACGCCGAGATCGCCAAGGGCTACGAGCTGCCCGACGGCGAGATGGTGGTGATCACCGACGCGGAGATGGCCGAGCTGCCGCTGTCCACCCAGCGCACGATCGACGTGCTGGAGTTCGTGCCGCTGGAGTCGATCGACCCCATCCAGTACGACCGGACCTACTACCTGGAGCCGCAGAAGAACGCGGTGAAGCCGTACGTCGTCCTGCGGGACGCGCTGCACAAGTCGAGCCAGGTCGCGATCGCCAAGGTCGCGGTGCGGCAGCGGGAGAGCATGGCGGTGCTGCGGGTGCACGCCGACGTGCTGGTGATGACGACGATGCTGTGGCCGGACGAGGTCCGCGAGCCCGACTTCCCGTTCCTGCGCGACGACCCGCCGCAGATCCGGCCGCAGGAGCTCACCATGGCCGGGTCGCTGATCGACTCGCTGGCCGAGCCGGTGTTCGAGCCGGAGAAGTACCACGACCACTACCGCGAAGCCCTCGAGCAGATGATCGAGGCCAAGGTGGCGGGCGACGAGACCACCAAGCCCGCGGCGGTCACCGCCAAGTCCGACGTCGTCGACCTGATGGCCGCCCTGCAGGCCAGTGTGGACGCCGCGAAGAAGTCGCGGCAGGCCGCCGCGACGCCGGCCGCGTCTTCGGGCGCCGACGAGTCCGATGAGGACGTCAAACCGGCGAAGAAGAAGCCGGCCGCCCGCAAGCGGGCGCCGAAGTCCGCCTGACCCCGCCCGGACGGGTGGTTGTGGCGACACGCCGTGCCCCTGCCGGTTCCGGCGGCGCCCCGGTTCTACCTTGGGGGGACGTCGTCCACGAGCGCGGAAAGGCGGCCGGTCATGGAGTGTGCGTCCTGTGACGCGGGGATCGACCACTGCCACGGCACGCTGGTGGTGCACCCGGAAGGCGGATTCGCCGAGTGCACCGATCCGGCCTGCGCGGACGGCGACCGCGTCCGCCACGGGCTGATCGTCGACTGCCGGGGAGTCGGCGGCGGGTGCGGCTGTGCCGTCGCGCCGCGCAAGCCCTTGCTGCGCCAGGTTTCCTGAGCCTCCCGCCAGGATGCGTGCGGGCCTCCCTGGCGGGTTTTCCGCTCGCCGGGGAGGCCCTCACCGCGGCAGGACGAGGTCAAGGGCGTAACACGATCGTGTATGCAGCTGTGTACACGGGCTTGGCGATGTGCTAACACTAACGGGGTCCTTCGGCTCTCCCTCCCCCTCGGAGCCGGAGGACCCTTACTTTTCCGGAAGTGACCGCGTTCGCGGGCGATGTCCAGTGTGGAGACTCGCGGCCCGGACAGGCCGAACGGCCTGGCGCGGCCGGCTTTGCGGCCGGCGCGCCAGGCCGTGGCGGTGTCCCGGGATCAGTACCAGTGCGCCCGGCCACCGATCCGGCGGCCCGTGCCGCCCAGGATGGCCAGTGCCACGCCGGCCACCGCGAGAATGATACCGATGGTGTACAGCACCGGGATGCCCACGATGAACCCGATGACAAGCAGAATCACACCGAGAATGATCACTTGACACACTCCTTCGCATGAGACCCGGCCCGGCTCCGTGCCGTCCGGGCGGATGCGCTCTCGACCGGAGGATGGCCAGTTTCCGGATAAACCAAACTACGGCGAATGGAGCAACCTTGGAGCAGAGCCGGTTCAGTACCGATAGTGATCGAGCTTGTACGGACCCTCGACGTCCACGCCGATGTACTCCGCCTGCGTCTTCGTCAGCTTGGTGAGTTTCACACCGAGTGCGTCGAGGTGCAGACGGGCCACCTTTTCGTCGAGGTGCTTCGGCAGCCGGTGGACGTCGGTGGCGTACTCGCCGGGCTTGGTGAACAGCTCGATCTGCGCGATCGCCTGGTTGGTGAAGGAATTGGACATCACGAACGACGGGTGCCCGGTCGCGTTGCCGAGGTTCATCAGCCGCCCTTCGGACAGCACGATGATCGCGTGGCCGCCCGCGAACGTCCACTCGTGGACCTGCGGCTTGATTTCCTTCTTGGCGATTCCGGGGAGTTTCGCCAATCCGGCCATGTCGATTTCGTTGTCGAAGTGCCCGACGTTGGCGACGATCGCGTTGTGCTTCATGCGGCTCATCTGGTCCGCGGAGATGATGCCGAAGTTGCCGGTGGTGGTGATGAAGATGTCGGCGTCGGCGACGACGTCGTCGAGCTCGACGACGTCGAGGCCGTCCATCGCGGCCTGCAGCGCGCAGATCGGGTCGATCTCGGTGACCGCGACCCGGGCGCCCTGGCCGCGCAGCGCCTCGACCGCGCCCTTGCCGACGTCGCCGTAGCCGCAGACGACCACGCGCTTGCCGCCGATCATCACGTCGGTGGCCCGGTTCAGGCCGTCCACAAGGGAGTGCCGGATGCCGTACTTGTTGTCGAACTTGGACTTCGTCACCGAGTCGTTGACGTTCATCGCGGGGAAGAGCAGCTCGCCGTCCTTGGCCAGCTTGTAGAGCCGCTTGACGCCGTTGGTCGTCTCCTCGGTGACGCCGCGGATCTCCTTGGCCATCCGGGTGAAGCGGTCGCCGTCGGCGGCCAGGCTCGCACGCAGGGTCTCGAGGACGATCCGGTACTCCTCGGAGTCCTCTTCGGACGGTTGCGGCACCGCGCCCGCCGCCTCGAACTCGACTCCCTTGTGGACGAGCAGGGTGGCGTCGCCGCCGTCGTCGAGGATCATGTTCGGGGCCTGCCCGCCGGGGAAGGCGAAGAGCTGGTCGGTGCACCACCAGTACTCTTCGAGCGTCTCGCCCTTCCACGCGAACACCGAGGTGCCCGCCGGGGCGTCCACCGTGCCCGCCGGCCCGACGACGACCGCGGCGGCGGCTTCGTCCTGGGTGGAGAAGATGTTGCAGGACACCCAGCGCACCTGTGCGCCGAGTGCGATGAGGGTCTCGATGAGCACGGCTGTCTGCACCGTCATGTGCAGCGACCCGGCGATGCGGGCGCCCTTCAGCGGCTGGGCGGCGGCGTACTCACGGCGGATCGCCATCAGGCCGGGCATCTCGTGCTCGGCCAGGCGCAGCTGGGTGCGGCCGGCGTCGGCCAGGGAGAGGTCGGCCACGGCGAAGTCGAGGCCGTTGCGGTTCTGCAGTTTGTCACTCATGCTTCGATGCACTCCGGAGTTCGTCGGCGAAAACGCTCGGGAGGCCGAAGTCCCTGTGGGACAACGAAAAAGGCACCTCCCTCGCGGGAGGCGCCCTTGGAGTCGTGGTGCCGGGCCGAGCGTGGCGGAAGTGGCTTCCGTCGCAGCGCCTCTCGGCCCGGCACCAGGATGGCAAAGCCGCCGCGCGGCTGTCAAGCGAGCGATCGGGCCATGAGAACGTCGTCGACGTCGGTGCCGTCGAGGCGGAATTCGCCGCGCAGCACGCCTTCGGTGACGAACCCGCAGCGCTCGTAGACCCGCCGGGCGCCGGTGTTGTGACCCAGCACGCGCAGCGTCAGCTTGCGGGCGCCCTTCCGCCGCGCCGCCGCCACGGCGGCCTCCACGAGCTGCCGTCCGATGCCGAGCCGCTGCCGGTCCGGGTCGACCGCGAGCCCGCCGATCACCAGCACGTGCCGGTGGGCGTCGATGGGGAACCCCGCGGAGAGCCGGACGTAGCCGGCGACCTCGCCCTCGTGCTCGGCGACGAGGAAGTTCCCCGGCCGCGCGTCCTCGCCGAAGAAGGGGGTGCCCGGCTCGGGCGGGGGAGCCGGGGACACGGCCGAGCTCCAGGTGCGCCGGTCGATCTCGGTGAGTGCGGCTTCGTCTTCGGGGCGGGCGAGGCGGATGGTGATCACCGGCTGAGTATCGTCCAGGCCTCTTCGAGGATTCCAGCGAATTCCCGCGGGTCGCGGTTGCCCTCGGAGCTGATGCTCTGCAGGGTCACGGTCAGGTCCGGGCCGGTGTGCTGGCAGACCCGGACCGAAGACCGCTCCGGATCCGGCGCCGACCCGGCGTTCTCCGGGTCGTGGTGCACCAGGCACTGCACGTCCCCGAACCGCACGAGTTCGGTGCCCGGCGCGGCCAGGCCCAGCGCCTCGGCGTCCTGGTACGGCGCGATGAGCCCGGGCGAGGGCGCGCGGACCGCGAGCAACCGGACCGAACGCCGGAGCCGGTCGTCCTGGTACTGCTGCACGACCGCGCCGGCACCGCCGTAGGCCGCCGACACGCGGGCCGTGTCCTCCTTGTCGCTCTTGCCGATCCGGTCGATCGTGGCCTGTCCCTTGGCCTTGTCCAGCTTGGCGATCGCGTCCTGCGCGCGGCTGAGCCCGCCCAGGGTCGGCGGGGCGGTCAGCGGCCCGCCGCTCGGGCCGGCGAGCAGCGTCAGCACCAGCCACGGCACCCCGACCAGGACCGCGCCCGCCACGAAGCCGGCCAGGCCGGTCACGGCCGGCCGGGCGAGCAGCGGGCGGCGCGCCGGCGGCCCGGGTGCCGGTTCGAGCGGGGGATCGGCGGTCACCGTGCCATCGTGGCGCGGCCCGGAACCGCGCGAAAGGGGAATTCCGCCGTCGGCGTTCAGAGCAGGTGCGCGCGCCGCCAGATGCCTTCGGAGCGGCCGCCGATCAGCCCCGCGTCGCTCAGGAACGGCACGATCTTCTCGGCCATCCAGCGGCGCGTCTCGTGGAAGTGCGGGTTCGCCAGCGCCGCGGCGCGGCCTTCGCGCGGGGCGATCCCGACGCTGCGGTAGACCCGCGGGTCGACCATGCTGTCGATGACGCCGTACGCGACCAGCGCGGTCCGCAGCCGGTGCCGCCGCAGCCCCGCCTTCGACAGCTTCGGCGTCTCGCGCAGCACCTCCTCCTTGGCGAACCGGACGTGCCGGGCCTCCTCGACGACGTGGATGCGGTTGACCGAGCGGATCAGCGGCTGGATGCCGTCGTCGTCCATCATCGACCGCTGCAGCCGGTCCGTGGTCTCCTCGGCGACCAGGACACTGGCGAACATCGACGGGCCGGCGGCGGTCGCGCCGAACACCTTCGCGGCGCGGTGCACCACCTTCGGGACGCCGTAGCGGGGGACGCCGAGCCGCTGCGCGGTGCGGGCGAACATCACCGAGTGCCGGGTTTCGTCGCCGATCTCGGTCATCGCGTACTGCGCGTGCTCGGTGCGCGCGTCGAGGTCGAAGACGTACCGGGCGAGCAGCTGCATCAGGACGATCTCGAACCACAGGCCGACGCTCATGATGCTGGCGATCTCGTGCTTGGACAGCTCGATCCGCTGCTCCGGCGTGAGTTTCGCCCAGAGGTCCGTGCCGTGGAGGGAGACGCGCTCGAGCGGCATGTACGCCTTGCCTTCGGCGAGCGGGGCGGCCCAGTCGATATCGACGTACGGGTCGTAGGAGTTCTTCGCGGAGCTCTTGAGCAGGCGAGCCGCGGTGACGTCCCGGTCCTGGGCCTCGACGCCCATGGCGGCCTCCGTAAAGTAGGGGGTACGCGCTGTACTAGCTACTTCGGCAGCGTACACCGCCCGGCGGGTGCCTGAGTAGGCTTTCGCCGTGACCAAGGTCGACGGACGGGCGACGCGCTGGGCGGGCCAGCAGGAACGCCGGCGCGCGGAGTTCGTCGACGCGGCACTGGCGGCGATCGCCGAGCACGGCCCGGACGTCTCGACCGAGCAGATCGCCGAGCGCGCCGGCGTCGCCCGCACCCGCCTGTACCGGCACTTCTCCGACGCGGCGGACCTCCGCCGGGCCATCGCCCGGCGGGCGGCCGAGCTGGTGACCGCGGACCTGGCGCCGCTCTGGCACCCTTCGGGATCGCCGAACGAGATGATCTCCACGGTGATCGCGACGCACCTGCGCTGGCTGACCGAGCACGCCCACCTGCACCGCTACCTGGCCCGCGGCGTCCCGGACGGCCCCGACGTCCGCGGCGCGATCGCCCGCCACCTCAGCACGCTGTTCAGCGGCTACCTGACGGCGTTCGGGCTGGATCCGGCCCCGGCCGACACGATCGCGTTCGGCCTGGTGGGCTACGTCGAATCGGCGACGACCCGCTGGCTGGACCACCCGGGCGAGCTCACCCTGGCCCAGCTGACGGCCCAGCTGACGGGCACGATCTGGGCGATGCTGGACCACACGCTGCGCGCGGGCGGGGTCGAACTGGACCCGGACCGGCCGCTGCCGCTGCCGGAGGAGGTCTCCCGCGGCTCGTCGTGAGTGGTAAGGCGGGGTTCTAACCCGCCTTACCACTCACGACGGCTCTCGCGGGAACTCGGCCCGCACGCCCAGCAGCCGCACCGCGCGGGTCAGCTCGAACATGCCCAGCACCTCCTGCGCCGCCCGGTCGAGCTCCGTCGCGTCCGACGTCGGCTCCGGCAGCGTCACGCTGTGCGTGTGGGTCAGGAACGGCACGAACCGCACCTTGACCGCCACCCGCGCGGCCGGACGGCCTTCCTCCAGGACGTCCTGGGCGACGCGCTTGGCCAGCGCCGAGACCTCGGCCGCCATCTCCGCCGGGTCCGTCAGGTCGCGCTGGAACGTCGTCTCGCGGCTGCGGGACCGGGCCACCCACGGGTTCGCGCTCACCTCGGCGTCGCTGATGCCGCCGCCGAGCAGGCGCAGCCACGGGCCGGTCTTCGGGCCGAACCGGGCCGCCAGCTCCGCGGGATCGCCGCCCGCCAGGTCCAGCACGGTGGTGATCCCCAGGGAGGCGAGCTTCTTCGCCGTCTTGCCGCCGATGCCCCACAGCGCGTCGGTCGGGCGGGCGCCCATCACCGCCCACCAGTTCTCCTGCGTCAGCCGGAAGATCCCGCCCGGCTTGCCGAACCCGGTGGCGAGCTTGGCCCGCAGCTTGTTGTCGCCGATCCCGACCGCGCACGACAGCCCCGTCTCGCGTGCCACCGCCTCCTGGATCGCGGCGGCCAGCGCCTCGGGGTCGTCCGTCTCGGCCCCGACGAACGCCTCGTCCCAGCCCAGCACCTCGACCACCACCGGCAGTTCGCGCACCGCGGCCATCACCCGCGCCGACACCTCGAGGTAGGCGTCCGGGTCACTCGGCAGGAAGACGGCCTCCGGGCAGCGCCGGGCCGCGATCCGCAGCGGCATGCCGGACTGGACGCCGAACTCGCGGGCCTCGTACGACGCCGTCGCCACGACGGCGCGCTCGGTGGGGTCGCCGTTGCCGCCGACCACGACGGGCTTCCCGCGCAGCTCGGGGTGGCGGGCGATCTCGACCGCGGCGATGAACTGGTCGAGGTCGACGTGCAGGACCCACTTCACCCCGCCCAGTCTGCCTCAGATCCGGCGCCGCGCGACCTCAGATCCTGTGCCGCGCCACGTGGGTCCAGACGGTCGCGGTGAGGGCGAGGATCCCGCACAGCGTCACGCCGGGGTCGGGCAGGACCAGGCCCAGGACCAGCAGCGTCACGGCGGTGATGTCGAAGACGATCAGGAGGGCGCTGCGGAGCGCGCGCGACTTCGGCCGGCGGCCGTCGCGCAGTGCGGCCGCCAGTTCCGGGTCGCTGAGCTCGAGGCTGCGCTCGATCTTCTCCAGCTCCGTGCGGTCGTGGTGACTGAGCATCGGGCCTCCTTCGGCGCCGAACCCGCCGTATCGCCGTAGCGAATACCCAATCGTCCTCCGAACGAACCGCCGAACGCCTTCTGAATTCGTGCTTTTCTCTGGGCCAACCGGGTGATCCGCGCTCCGTGATCGGCTTTCACCACGTTAAGTTGCCCTTCGAACGTGGCCGGTCACGCACCGGACGGCGGGTGGGGGCGGCCGGCAGGCCACGTCCTGCCGTCGTGCCGATGGCCGGTCAGGCCCTTCAAACAGCCGGAGGACTCATGACCCTGCCCACCGAACCGATCGGCAGCATCCCGCGGCCCGCGTACCTCGTCGAGGGGCTCGGGGACTTCGCCGCCGGCCGGATCGACGCCGCCGCGCTCGCCGAGCTCGAGAGCCGCGCGCTGGCCGACACGATCCGCCGTTTCGAGGAGACCGGCTCACCGGTGCTGACCGACGGCGAGCAGGGCAAACCGAGCTTCGCGACCTACCCGCTGGCCGGGCTGGACGCGCTGGCGCCCGACGGCGTCGTCATCCCGTTCGCCGACGGCCACACCCGGCAGCTGCCGCGGCTCACCGCGGGGCCGTTCCGCTACGCGACGCACGCCGACTCGTACCTCACGCGCGCGAAGAAGCTCACCGACCGCCCGGTCAAGCAGGCGGTGATCGCCGCGTCCGCGCTGTCGCTGATCTACCCGGGCGACGGCATCGAGGGCTATTCGCAGGAGCAGTTCGTCGCCGACCTCGTCGACGCGGCCGAGGCCGACATCCGGGGCAGCCTCGAGGCGGGCGCGGACAGCGTGCAGATCGACTTCACCGAAGGGCGGCTGTCGCTGAAGCTCGACCCGTCCGGTGGGCTGCTGCGGCAGTTCGTCGAGCTCAACAACGCCGTGCTCGACCGGTTCACCGCCGAGGAACGCGCGAAGATCGGCGTCCACACCTGCCCGGGCGGCGACCAGGACTCGGTGCACAGCCTCGACGTCGACTACGCGGGCCTGCTGCCGGCGTTGTTCGACCTCAAGGCCGGCCGGTTCTTCGTCCAGCTGGCCAGCGAGGCCGACCCGGAGCGCGCGCTGCGGGTGATCGCCGACAACCTCAAGGCCGACCAGCGGGTGTTCGTCGGCGTCACCGACCCGATCGACCCGCGCGTGGAGACCGCCGAGGAGGTCAGGGACCGCGTCCTCACCGCGGCGAAGTACGTGCCGGCCGAGCGGCTCGGCACCTGCGACGACTGCGGGTTCTCGCCGTTCGCCGACGACACGTCGACCTCGCGCGACATCGCGTTCGCGAAGATCGCGGCCCGCGTGGAGGGCACCCGGCTGGCGTCGGAGAAGCTCGGCTGAGCCCGGCGGCGTGAGCCCCTTCGGCGGGCTCACGCCGTTTCGGCGGCGACCTTCAGCCCGAGGGCGACGAGCACGGTGCCCAGCACGGCGTCGAGGCCCCGGCGGACGCGGCCGGCGCTGAAGAACTTCTTCAGCGCCCCGACCACGACGGCGAGGGTGACGAACCACAGCACGGTGCCGGCGGTGGCGATCGCGGCGAGTTCGAGCGTCTGCAGCGTGGAGCCGTCGGCGGGCAGGAACTGGGGCAGCAGGGCCAGGAAGTAGACGGCGACCTTGGGGTTGAGCAGGTTCGTCACCAGCCCCTGCCGGAAGGCGGCCCCGGCTGTGAGCTGCCGGCCCCCGGTGCCTGCCGCGAGATCCCGGTACTCGCCGCGGCGCACGGCCAGCCAGGCCTTGACGCCGAGGAACACGAGGTAGGCGGCCCCGGCGAGCTTGACGACGGTGAAGGCGACGGCGGAGGCGGTGAGCACGGCGGCGACGCCCAGCGCGATCGCGACCACCCACGCGAAGACACCGAGCGCGATCCCGGCCCCGGCGGCGATCCCGGCCCGGCGGCCGCCCGAGAGCGAGGAGCGCGTCACGACGACGAAGTCGGGCCCGGGCGACATCGCCCCGAGCACGACGACCAGCAGGAACGAGGCGGCGGTGGCACCGGGGATCATGGCCAGAGGATACGACCCGCCCGCCACGGGTTTTCGCGGAAGTTCGAATTTGAACCTCGTGTAGGGTCGATCTTGTGGGTGACTCCAGGGGCGCGGGCATGACGGCTGAAGTGCGGACGCGGGTGCGGATCCCGCTGCGACTGGACGGCGGCGTCGCGGTCGACGCCGAAGCCGTCACCTTCCGCGGCCTGGCCGACGGCGGTGAGCACCTGGCGTTCGTCCTGGGCACGCCGGGCGAGGTGCCGCTGGTGCGGCCGCACTCGGAATGCCTGACCGGCGACGTCTTCGGCTCGGCGCGCTGCGACTGCGGCCCGCAGCTGGCCGAGGCCGTCACGCGGATCTCCGAGGCCGGTGGGTACCTGCTGTACCTGCGCCAGGAGGGCCGGGGGATCGGGCTGTACAACAAGCTGGACGCGTACGCCCTGCAGGACGGCGGCCTCGACACCTACGCCGCGAACGCCGCGCTCGGCCTGCCCGAGGACGCCCGCGACTACACGGTCGCCGCGCAGATGCTGGGTGCGCTCGGGGCCGGCCGGGTGGACCTGCTGTCGAACAACCCGGACAAGGCGGCCCAGCTGCGCGCGGCCGGGATCGCGGTGCGCGACCGCGTGCCGACCGGGGTGTTCGCGACGGAGAGCAACGTGCGGTACCTGCGGGCCAAGGCCGAGCAGACCGGGCACACGCTGAGGCTGCCCGGCTTGGCGAGCTGACCCGGACGACACGCGTACCCGGGCGGACGACACGCGTGTCTGGAGGGTCGACACGCGTGCTCAGGCGGACGACACGTGTGATTGGGGGGTCGACACGCGGCCGGAGGGTGGTCAGGCCAGGCGCTGGGCCGCCGCGGCCGCCGGGCTTGTGGTCAGCTTCTCCAGCAGGCCGATCAGGGTGTTCTGTTCCGCCGGCGTGAGTGCCGCCGCCCAGGCCTGCTCGCGTGTGTTGTGCTCCTGGTAGGCGTCGGTCACCGCCGTGTGGCCCGCTTCGGTGAGCGCCAGCCGGACCGCGCGGCGGTCGTGGGGGACCGGGGTGCGCGTCACCAGGCCGTCCCGCTCCAGGGTTTTGACCAGTGCCGACACCGCCGCCCGGCTCATCCCCGCGAGCCGCGCCGCGTGGCGGGACTCCAAGGGGCCCGCCAGCCACAGCACGAACAACACGCGGAAGCCGCCCCAGCTCCAGCCGCGTGGGCGGTGGACCGTCGACTCCCAGTCGTAGACCAGCGCGCCGGCCAGCCGGTGCAGCGTCAGGCCGAGGCGCATCGCCACCGGGTCGGTGGCGGGCAGTTCGGCCTGCGTCTTCCCGATCGCGTAGTCGACGAACGAGAGGTAGTCGAGGTCGGCCGGTCGGTCGGTCATGCGGCCCAGGTTAGGGGAGACGGGTTCCCCGCGGCGGCCCGGCGGGCTAGCCTGACCGCGGATGGTCAATCCTTTGACGATCAAGGAGCGCTCGCCGTGACGAAGAAAGCCTTCGCCTCTTCGGCCGACCTGGCGGAGAAAGCGCAGACCCTGGAAGTCCTCGCGGACGGCGTCTACGCGCTCACCGCCGAAGGCGACCCGAACATCGGCGCGATCGAAGGCGAGGACTTCCTCGTCTGCTTCGAAGCGCTCGCCACGCCCGTCGCGGCGGGGGAGTGGCTCGCGAAACTGCGTGAGCACACCGACAAGCCGATCCGGTACCTGGTGCTCAGCCACTACCACGCCGTGCGCGTGCTGGGCGCGTCCGCGTTCGACGCCGACGTCATCGTCGCGCACGAGAACACCCGCGCCCTGGTCGCCGAGCGCGGCAAGGAGGACTGGGAAAGCGAGTTCGGCCGGATGCCGCGGCTGGCGAAGGGCGCGGAAACGGTGCCCGGGCTGACCTGGCCGACGCTGACTTTCTCCGACCGGCTCACGATCGACCTCGGCGGCGACCGCGGCGACCTCGTCCTGCAGTACTGCGGACGCGGCCACACCGAGGGCGACATCGTCGCCTGGCTGCCCCGCGAAAAGGTCCTCTACGCCGGCGACCTCGTGGAAGCCGAAGCCGCGCTGTACACCGGTGACGCCTTCCACCGCGACTGGGCTTCGTCCACTTTGGACCGGGTGGCCGCGTTCGGGGCCGAGACCCTGATCGGCGGCCGCGGCGGGGTGAGCCGCGGCCGGGCAGCGGTCGAGGCCGCCATCGCGCAGACCCGGCACTTCCTCGACACGATGATCCGCGAGGTCGGGGCGGTCCGCGACGCCGGCGGCACGCTCAAGGAAGCCTTCGAGCGCACGTACGCCGCCCTGAACGACCGGTACGGCCACTGGCCGATCTTCGAGCACTGCCTGCCCTTCGACGTCTCGCGGCTGTGGGACGAGCTGGGCGGCGTCGAACGGCCGGTGGTGTGGACGGCCGAACGCGACCGCGAAGTCTGGGGCCGGCTGCAGGGATGACGGTCGCGGTCCTCGGCAGCGGCCCGGTCGGCCAGACGGCCGCGCTCCTGCTCGCGCGCCGGGGCGTGCCGGTGGTGCTCGTCGACGAGCACGCCCGACGCGAACACGTGGGCTCCAAGGCCATCTGCCACCAGCGCGACACCCTGGACGTCTGGGCGTGGCTCGGCGCGGGGTGCCTCACCGAAGAAGGACTGACCTGGACGACCGCGCGGACGTTCCACCGCGACCGCGAGCTGTTCGCCCACCGGCTGCCGGACGCGGGGTCCGCGCTCCCGCCCTTCGTCAACCTCTCGCAAGCCCGCGTGGAGGAGGTCCTGGACGAGCTGATCGCGCGGCAGCCGCTGATCGACGTCCGCCGCGGCCACCGCGTCACCGGGCTGAGCCAGCCGGGCTGCGTGGTGGTCGAGTGCGCCACGGCGGACGGACCTCGCCGGATCGAAGCGGACTACGCGATCGCGTGCACCGGCGCCCGCGGCGACGTGGTGCGCCGCGCGGTGGGGGAGCACCTGGCCGGCGTCTCGTTCGCCGACCTCTTCCTCATCTGCGACATCCGCGCCGACCTCCCCGGCTGGGCGGCCGAGCGGCGGTTCTTCTTCGACCCGCCGTGGAACCCCGGCCGCCAGGTGCTGATCCACCCGTGCCCCGGCTCGCGGTTCCGGATCGACTGGCAGGTGCCCGACGGCTACGACCTCGCCGCCGAGGAGGGCGGCGGGGCACTGGACCGCCGGATCCGGGCGATCATCGGCGACCGGCCGTACGAGGTCGGGTGGCGGTCGGTCTACCGCTTCCACACCCGGCTCGTCCGCCGGATGCGGGTGGGCCGCGTGCTGCTGGCCGGCGACTGCGCGCACCTGTTCGCGCCGTTCGGCGCCCGCGGGCTGAACTCGGGGGTCGCGGACGCGGAGAACGCCGCGTGGAAGCTGGCGTCCGTGCTGCGCGGCGAAGCCGGCGAAGGGCTGCTGGACAGCTACCACGCCGAGCGGCACGCGGCGGCCGTCGAGAACGCCGAGGTGACGTCGGCGACGATGGACTTCCTGGTCCCGCAGGACGACAAGCAGCGACGGCACCGGGCCGACGTGCTGGCCAGGGCCGCGCGGGACCCCGCCGCGCACGCGGAAGTCGACTCGGGGCGGCTGGCCGAGCCGTTCTGGTACACCGGATCGCCGCTGACCACCCCGGACCCGGCCCGCCCGTTCGCCGGCCGCCCGCCCCGCGGAGCCTTGCCGCCACCCGCGCCCGGCATCCTGCTGCCGGACGTCACGGTCGCGGGCGGCCGCCTGCGTGACCTGGCACGACAGGGATTCCTGCTGCTGACGACGCCGGGCGCGCCGGCGGCGGGCGTGCGGTCGGTGGAGATCCCGGTGGGCGGGGCACTGGGCGCGCGGCCGGGCGAAGCGTGGCTGGTCCGCCCGGACGCGTACGTCGCCGCGGTGCTCCGGGACCCGGCGGCGGCCGGCCGCGCGCTGCGGCGCGCGACCGGTGGCTGACCGGCCACAGTGGACGGACGGCTAGTGCCGCGCGTCCGAGGTCCGTCGACAGCGGCCGGGCGATGCGCCCCAATGTGGCGTTCGGTGCGTCAGACGCACCCAATGTGGCGTTCGGTGCGTCAGACGCAACCAACGCCACATTGGGGCGCTCGGGTCACACGGCTTCGGCCACGCCGGACGGCAAACGACTTGCGACGCGCGACGCTAGGGCACCCGGGTCGACTCGCGGACCACCAAGGACGTCGGGACGATCAGCGGCTCGTCCGGCGGCGGGGCGCCGGCCAGGCGGTCCAGCAGCAGCCCGGCCGCCGTCTCGCCCATCTGCCGCAGCGGCTGGTGGATCGTGGTGAGCGGGGGCTGGGTGTGCGCGGCGAGCGGGATGTCGTCGAAGCCGACGACGGCGACGTCGCCGGGGACCGTGCGGCCGGCTCGGCGCAGCCCGGCCAGCACGCCCGCCGCCGTGAGGTCGTTGTGCGCGAAGACCGCGTCGAACTCCGGGCCCGTTTCGAGGAGTTGGAGGATCGCCGCCTCACCGCTTTCGCTCGTGAAGTCGCCTTCGATGATGAGGCGCGGGTCGAGGGTCAGGCCCGCGTCGAGGACGACCTCGTTGAAGCCGTTGAGGCGGTCGGCGGTGCAGCCGAAGCCGTGCGGCCCGGTGACGGTGGCGAGCCGGGTGCGGCCGGTGTCCAGCAGGTGTCGGGCCGCGGCCGCGCCGCCGTGGCGGTTGTCCGTGCCCACCGACGGGAACGCCGGGCGGCGGCCGCGGTCGTCGATCACCACGACCGGCAGCCCCGAGTCGTGCAGCACGCGCAGGTGGCGCACGGCGTCCGGCGGTTCCACCAGCAGCAGCCCGTCGAACGCCTTCGCCGACACCTGGCGGGAGAACTCGCCGAGGGAGTCGGCGCCGCGGTTGGTGGTGGACAGCAGCAGGCCGTAGCCCTTCGACTCCACGACGTCGGCGACGCCCTGCAGCACCTCGCCCATCCACGGCCAGGTCAGGCCCGGCACGAGCATCCCGACCGTGCGCGTCACGCCGCGGGCCAGCCCGACCGCGCCGGCGCTGGGGATGTACCCGGTCGCGGCGATCACCTCGCGCACCCGGATCGCGGTCGCGGCGTCGACGTCGGCCTTGTTGTTGAGCACCCGCGACACGGTCGTCTTGCTCACCCGCGCGCGGCGGGCGACCTCGGCGATCGTGACGCGCATCCGTCCTCCCGAGCGCGGGGTGGCGAGCCCTGTGGTGTCAAGGTACTCGCCCGCGGGCCCGCCGCGAGCCGTCCGAGATCGATCAAGTGCGGACGACATCCGCGCCGCCGCCCGCTCCGGTCCGATGTGGACAATGCAGTCGTATAACGGCCTATACCCGCCGGCGAGGCTGCGCGGCCGGCGTGGTGAGATGACAACGTGATCATCGACCCGTGGGTGCTGCTCCTGCTCGTGCTGGCCGGCGTCGGCGCCGGCCTGACCGGGGCCACCGCCGGGCTCGCGTCGCTGGTGTCCTACCCGGCCCTGCTCGCCGCGGGACTGCCGCCGGTGACCGCGAACGTCACCAACACCGTCGCCATGCTGGGCACCACCGCAGGCGCCGCGGCCGGGGCCCGGCCCGAGCTGGCCGGGCAGCGGCGCCGGCTCGTCCCGCTGTGCGCCATCACCACCGTCGGCGGCGCGTGCGGCGGCTTCGTGCTGCTGCTGACGCCGTCCGACGCGTTCACCGTCATCGTGCCGTGGCTGATCGGCGGGGCGTCGCTGGTGCTGATGGCCGGGCCGCGGCTGCGCCGGCTGGCCGAAGGCGCCGAGCACCACGGCCTCGGCCCGGCGACCGGCGTGGTCGCGTTCCTGATCGGCGTCTACGGCGGCTACTTCGGCGCCGCCGCGGGCGTGCTCATGCTCGCGCTGCTGGTCACCGTCTGGAGCCAGCCGCTGGCCCGGACGAACGCGGCGAAGAACCTGGTCACCGGCTCGGCGAACCTTCTCGCCGCGATCGTCTTCTCGGTCACCGGGAAGGTCGTGTGGCCGGCCGCGCTCGCGGTCTGCCTCGGCTCGCTCGGCGGTTCGTGGCTGGGGTCCGCGCTCGTGCGGCGGCTGCCGGCGACGCCGCTGCGCATCGGGATCGGGTTGGGCGGACTGGGCCTGGCGGTCGTCCTCGGCCTGCGGGCATGATCGGCGGGGTATTCGGCGAGCAGGAGACCAGATGAGCATTGTCGGGACCAGGGTGGTCCGCCGGGAAGACCGGAACCTGATCACCGCGGGCGGCACCTACGTGGACGACTTGCGGTCGGAAGCGCTTTCCGGTGCCGCGCACGCGGTTTTCGTGCGAAGTCCGATCGCGCACGCGCGGATCGGCGGCATCGACGTGAGCGCGGCGAAGGAGGCGCCGGGCGTGCTCGGCGTGTTCACCGCCGCGGACCTCGGGCTCGACCCGCGCCCGTCGGGGCCGGTGCCGGAACCGTGGCTGGCCGGCGAGGTGGTGCGCTACGTCGGCGAACCGGTCGCGCTCGTCGTCACCGAAGAGCGCTACCAGCTGGCCGACGCCGCCGAGCTGGTCGACGTCGACTACGAGCCCCTCGAAGCCGTCGCGACGATCGACGCCGCACTGGCCGGTGAGACGCTGCTGTTCCCCGACCACGGCAGCAACATCGTGCAGGCCAAGGGGGCGGCGGAGTTCGACGACGCGATCTTCGAAGACTGCGAAGTCGTCGTCAGCACGACCATCCTCAACCAGCGCGTCGCGCCCGCGCCGCTCGAAGTGCGCGGCGCCGCCTGCGTGTGGGGCGAGGACGGCAGGCTCACGGCCTGGCTTTCCACCCAGAACGCCCAGATGGCGCGCGGCCAGCTGGCGGGGGCCCTCGGTGTCGGCGAAGAGTCGGTGCGGGTGATCGCGCCGGACGTCGGCGGCGGGTTCGGCGCGAAGATCGGCGCGGACCCCGAGGCGACCGTGCTCGGCTGGGCCGCCAAGCAGCTCGGCCGGGGCGTGCGCTGGGTCGAGTCGCGCAGCGAGAACCTCACGGCGATGACGCACGGCCGGGCGCAGCAGAACACCGTGACCATCGGCGGGAAGCGCGACGGCACGGTGCTGGCGTACCGCCTCGACGTCGTCCAGGACGCCGGTGCGTACCCGCGGATGCTGCTGCTGCCGACGCTGACCGAGCTGATGGCCGTCGGCGTCTACCGGTTCCCCAAGGTCGAGACGCGCAGCCGCGCGGTCGTCACCACCACGACGCCGATCGGGGCCTACCGCGGCGCCGGCCGCCCCGAGGCGACGGCCGCCGTCGAACGGGCGATGGACCGCTTCGCCGCCGAGATCGGGCTGGACCCGGCCGAGGTCCGCCGGGTCAACTTCATCCGGCCGGAGGAGTTCCCGTACCAGACGCCGACCGGCGCGGTCTACGACACGGGCGAGTACGCGACGGCGCTGGACAAGGTCCTGGCCGCCGCCGGGTACGCCGAACTGCGCGCCGAGCAGCAGCGGCGGCGGGCCGCGGGCGACCCGGTCGAGCTGGGCCTGGGCATCGCCTCCTACGTCGAGATCACCGGCGGCGACGGCGCCGGCGAGAGCGGCCGCGTCGACGTCCACCCGGACGGCTCGGTCGTCGCCTGGACCGGCAGCTCGCCGCACGGGCAGGGCCTCGGCACGTCGCTGGCGATGCTGCTGGCCGACCGGCTCGGCGTGCCGCTGGACAAGATCACCGTCCGGCACGGCGACACCGACGAGGTGCCGCAGGCGGTCGGCACGTTCGGCTCCCGGTCGCTGCAGCTGGGCGGCTCGGCGATCCGGCAGGCGGCCGACGAGGTCGTCGCGCAGGCCCGGGAACTGGCCGCGGAACTGCTGGAAGCCGCGCCGGACGACCTCGAGCTGGACGTCGAGCGCGGCGTCTGGCAGGTCCGCGGCGCGCCGTCGAGCACGGTGCTGAGCTGGGCGCAGGCCGCCGAGCGGGCCGCCGGGGGCAAGCTGTCGGCCGACGTCTGGTTCGGTGACGGGAAGCCGACCTTCCCCTTCGGCGCGCACCTCGCGGTGGTCGAGGTCGACACCGAGACCGGCAAGGTCGAGCTGCGCCGGATCGTCGCCGTCGACGACGCCGGCCCGATCGTCAACCCGCTGACCTTCCGCGGCCAGCGCCACGGCGGGCTTGGCCAGGGCGCGGCGCAGGCCCTGATGGAAGTCGTCACCTACGACGACGACGGCAACCCGACGACCGCGACGCTGGCGGACTACTCGTTCGTCACCGCCGCCGAGCTGCCGGACTTCGAGCTGGTCGACATGGCGACCCCGACCGACCGCAACCTGCTGGGGGTCAAGGGGATCGGCGAGGCGGCGACGATCGGCTCGACGCCGGCGGTGCACAACGCGGTGGTGGACGCCCTGTCCGCCCGCGGCGTGCACCACCTGGACATGCCCACCACGCCGATCCGCGTCTGGGCCGCACTTGAAGAAGCTCGGAAGGGAAGCGCGCAGTGAAGGTCTCGATCGAGGTCAACGGACGGCCGGTGGCCGAGGAGGTGCCGGACCGGACGCTGCTGGTGCACTTCCTGCGCGACACGGCCGGGCTGACCGCCACGAACATCGGCTGCGACACGACGTCCTGCGGCGCCTGCACGGTGCTGCTCGACGGCGAGTCGGTCAAGTCGTGCACGGTACTGGCCGCGCAGGTCGACGGCCACGCCGTCACGACGGTCGAAGGACTGTCCGCTTCGGACGGATCGTTGCACCCGGTGCAGCGGGCCTTCCAGGAGCAGCACGGCCTGCAGTGCGGGTTCTGCACGCCGGGCATGATCATGGCGTCGGTTTCGCTGCTGGCCGACAACCCGAAGCCGACGCGCGACGAGGTCCGCGCCAGGCTCGAGGGCAACCTGTGCCGCTGCACGGGGTACCACAACATCGTCAGCGCCGTGATCGACGCGTCCGGGCAGGAGGTGGACCGGTGATCCCGGCTTCGTTCGAGTACCTTCGTGCGTCCACAGTGGACGAAGCGCTTTCGCTGCTCGCCGCGCACGGCGACGACGCGAAGGTGCTGGCGGGCGGGCATTCCCTGCTGCCGCTGATGAAGCTGCGCCTGGCCGCCCCGGAGTACCTGGTGGACATCGGCCCGCTCGACGAGCTGCGGTACGTCCGCCTGGAGGGCGACGAGGTCGTCATCGGCGCGTTGTCGCGCTACAGCGCGCTGGTGCAGGACCCCGTGCTGCTGGAGCACGCGCCCCTGCTGGCGCACGTGTCCGGCGAGGTGGGCGACCGCCAGGTCCGCCACCGCGGCACGATCGGCGGCTCGCTGGTCCACGCGGACGCGGCGGCCGACCTGCCGGCGGCGATCCTGGCCTCCGACGCGGTCCTGGTGGCCCGGGGGCCGTCGGGGGAGCGCCGCATCCCCGCGGCGGAGTTCTTCCTCGGCCCGTTCACGACGCCGTTGGAGCCGGCGGAGCTGCTGACGGAGATCCGCGTCCCGGCCCAGACGGGCCAGGGCTGGGGGTACCAGAAGTTCACCCGCCGCGCGATCGACTGGGCGATGGTCGGCGTGACGGTCGCCGGCGGCCGCGTCGGCCTGGTGAACATGGGCGGAGTACCGCTGCGCGCCACGGCCACGGAGGAGGCGCTGGCGGCAGGGGCGTCGATCGAGGAAGCGGCGGGGCTGGCGGCGTCGGGGACGAACCCGCCGGACGAGCCCCACGCCACGGCGGAGTACCGCCGTCACCTGGCCCGCGTGCTGACCCGGCGGGCGTTGACGCAGGCTCGCGGTTGACTCCGAGGGGGCGGCATTCGTGCCGCCCCCTTGATCGCGACGGCCGATTCCCGCCAGCGCGGGGTCCCTTGTGGACGGCAGGATCGACGGCGTGAAAACTGTTGCGCACACGGCCATCGAGCCGGGAATCCTCTACTTCGGCACCCCGGTGGTCCTGATTTCCAGCACCAATGAGGACGGCACGGCGAACCTGGCCCCGATGTCGTCGGCGTTCTGGCTCGGCTGGCGGGCCGTTCTCGGTCTGGGGGTCCGGTCCCGGACGGCGCAGAACCTGTCCCGCACCGGCGAAGGCGTGTTGAACCTGCCTGCGGAGTCACTGGCCCCGGCGGTCGACCGGCTGGCGCTGACGACGGGCTCGGACCCGGTGCCCGAGGGGAAGCGCTCGCGCGGGTACTTCCACGTGGCGGACAAGTTCGGCCGGGCCGGGTTGACGCCGGTGGAGTCGTCGACGGTGGCCCCACCTCGGGTGGCGGAGTGCCCGGTGGCGATGGAGGTGGTCGTCGAGCGGGAGCACCCGGTGGGGGACGACGGGGGCGTGGTGGCGTTCGAGGTCCGGGTCCAGCGGGTGTACGTGCACCCGTCGATCCGGATGCCGGGCAGCGAGGACCGTATCGACCCGGACGCCTGGCGGCCGTTGATCATGAGTTTCCAGAAGTTCTACGGGCTGTCTTCGCAGGTGCATCCGTCGGCGTTGGCGGGGATCCCGGAGCGGCTCTACCGGGGGCCGGATATCGAACGGGCTCGGCGGGTGGCCGGGGTCTGACGCTCTTTACCTTGTGTTCTCACCTTTTCGTGTGATGTTTCGAGGCCGACGGCGGTGCGGCACCCCACGCGGGCCGGCGAACGCGTCCCGTTTGCCCGCCTGATCCAGGCCGCCGTGGTCTTTCGGGCATCCGGGTGGCGGCGCCGACGCCCATCCCCGCCGCACTGCTAATCTTCCTCTCGGAACTTGCTTGAAGGTTTGATGAAACCGAGGGGAAATGGCGGAGCGGTTCGAGTTCGTCCTCGAGGTCTTCGAAGCGCTCGTCGTCGGGCGGGCGACCGGGGGCGATGTCCGGCGGTACCCGCTGCGGGCCGGGAACCTGCCCGCCGATCCCGTGCGTTTCGTCACCGTGGCGCGGCAGGTCTACGACGCCCTCGAAGAACGGCGGCTGTCCGTCTCCGGTGAGCTGCACCCGGGCGTGCGGACCGCGTTCGAGCTGCTCGCCGAACCGCGGATCTCCGTCGCCGTCAGCGGGATCGACGGGCTGGGGGCCGATGTCGCCGTGCTCGTCGTCAGCGACGGGGCGCAGGCACTCGGCATCACCCAGGCCCCGGACACCGATGACCTGCTGTTCTCGCTGTTCGCCGACGAAGACCTCGTCGAGGTCGTCACCGGGGTGCTGCCGCCTGCCCCCGCCGCCACCACCGGGAAGCACGTCGTGCACCGGGCGGCCGGGCGTGAGGTGTCCGCCATGACCGCGAAGCGGATCGCCGACGCCGAGTTCGACGAAGAAGAGACCGACGCCTTCGGGATGATCGAGGTCAAGGCCGTCGTGCGGCCCGGGCGGCGGCCGCCGGCTCCGAAACCCGCCGATGTCGCCGTCCTCGAACGGGTGCTCGCCGAACCCCGGCTGGGAGGCGGGCACATCGCCGTCAGTGCCCAGGGACGGCGCGGGGAACGGCTGGCCGGTGAGCCGCTGAGCTGGCTCGACACCGCCGACGGCCGGTACCTCGTGCACACCCGGACCGGCGACGCCGGGGAACTCACCGCGGAATACGTGCCGGCCGGGCGGGCCGATCTCGCGCGCGCCATCCGCGACGCGATCGCGGCTGTCTACTGATCGGGGGACTGACTGATGACGACGGAAGAGACCGCCGCCGCGGCGGCCCAGGCCATCCAGGCCACCATGCAGCTGCAGGCCGCCGCCACGCCCGAGGCCAAGACGATGGCCGCGGTGCGCGTCGGCCTCGCCGGGGCGCAGCTGAAGCGGCTCGCGCAGACCGGTGGCTTCGCGGTCGACGACACCACCGGCAACCAGCTGATCGAGGCGCTCGAAGGCGTGCTGGAGTCGCTCGAGCAGCGCTGGGCGAACCTGCAGCGGCTGCACGACGCGCCCGCGATGAGCCGCACCGCCACCGGGCAGTGGGTCTCCGCGCACATGGTCAGCACCGCCGCCGACGACGCCGGGCTGCTCACGCAGCTGCAGGCCGCGCGGCAGGAGTTCCCGACCTACATCGAGGCCATCAAGCTGGCGAAGAAGAACTACAAATCCCGGGAAGAGGACACGCGGAAGACGCTGACCTCGCTCCCGACCGCCGACCAGAGCTGAGGGAGACCGTGGCACCCACCGCCGAGTCCGTGTCGGACCCGTCGTCCCCGGACTACAACCCGCGCAGCCCCCTCTACGACGTCACCGCCGACTCGTCGTCGAAGTACTACGTCGGGCCGCTGACCTCGGACAAGTCGCCGTCGGGCGACCAGATCCGCGAGATGGCCACCCGGCAGATCGACGACGAGATCCGGGCCGGCTGGCTCGGCCCGGTCGTCGACCCGGTGCTGCGCGACAAGAAGATCCAGGAGCTCTACCAGCAGCACCTCCACGACGCCAAGCACGGCCTCGACGAGGGCCTCGCCATGCGCGAGACCGGCGGGGCGCCGCGGACGCTGTGGAACAACGCCAGCCACGAGCAGATGAACGAAGCCATCACGCAGGACGCCAACTCGGCGACCGTCGCGGAGACTTCGGAAGAGTGGGTGCGCGTCGGCAACGACCTGGGCACCCACCAGAAGACCCTGGCCGGCGCGATCAACGCGAGCACGAACAACTGGCAGGGCGATGCCGGGGACGCCGTCCGCGAGCACCTCGCCGGTGTCGGCAAGTGGCTCGGCGCGACCGCGCAGGGCGCGACGCTCGCCGGGCGCCAGCAGGAGATCCACTCCCAGGCCCTCAACGAGACCCAGCGGCAGATGGCCGCCAACCCGCCGGTGCAGTTCGACCTGCAGGCGACCAACCAGCGGCTGATGTCGATGACCGACCCGGTGCAGTACGCCGCAGCCGCGGGCGAGGCCATGCAGACCTACCGGGCGCAGCAGGCCGCGCGCGAGCACGCCGCGCAGATCATGACGCAGTACGACGAGACCATCGGCGCTGCCGTCGCCACGCCGCGGTTCCCGGCCCCGCCGAAGCTGCCGACCGCCACGGCGACCCGGCAGAACGCGGTCGCCGGGGGCGGCGCCGGCGGGGGCGGGGTGCAGCCGCTGCTCGCGCAGAGCCGGCGGCTCCCCGATGCCGCGGGCACCCCGATCGACGCCAACGCGGCCGCCTTCGGTGGCGTGGGTGCGGGCGGTGGCGCGGGTGCGGGCGGCGCCGGCATCCCCGGTGACGGCACCGGCTCGGGCTTTTCCGGCAGTGGCATCCCGGGTGCCGGCTCGGGCTCCGGTGGCGCCGGCTTCTCCGGCCCCGGCATCCCCGGGAGCGGCGCCGGCGGCGGTGGCGTGGGCGGCGGTGCGGGTGGCGGTGCCGGGTTCACACCGCCGAACTTCGAGGTCCCCGACACGCCCGCCGGCGGCAACTTCAGCGGCGCCGGCATCCCCGGCTCGTCGCTGCCGCACTTCGACGACTCGACGACGTCGTCCGGCTTCTCGCCCTCGGGGATCGGCGGCGGGGGCACCGGCGGCAGCGGGTTCACGCCGCCGTCGATCCCGAACATCCCGGACGTCTCCGGCGGGGGCGGGGGGTCCGTCCGCGGCGGCAGCCCGATCCCCGGCTTCACCCCGCCCGGCATCGACCCGGTCACCGGCCTGCCCACCGGCACCGGTGGCCTCAACACCCCCGGCGGCGCCAAGCTGCCGACCATCGGCCGCGGCGGCGGGATCAACGGCGACAGCATCGCCAGCAGGCTGGGCGGCCTGAGCGGCGGCGGTGGCGGGGCGGGCGGCGGTTCCCTCGGCGGGATCGGCGGCGGCTCCGGGACCGGCGGGGCCGGCGCCGGTGGCGCGGGCCTGCGCGGGGCAGGCAACCTCAGCGGCGGTGCCGCCTCCGGCGCGGCCGCGGAAGCCGAAGCCGCGGCGGCGCGCAACGCGATGTCGGGCCGCGGTGCGGCCGGTGCGGCAGGCACCCCCGGCATGGGCGGCATGGGTGCCGGAGCGCGCGGCGGCAAGGGCGAAGACGACAAGGAACACAAGGCCGCCGACTACCTCGAAAGCGACGACCCGAACTTCTTCGCGGGCGAGCAGGTGGTCGCACCCCCGGTGATCGGCGACTGGAAGAACCAGGATTGGAAGTGACGCCCATGTCGGCCCCCGGCTTCGAGGTCGAACCGGACGACCTGGTCGCGCACGCGAGTCACGTCGAGAGCCTGGTGGACCGGCTCAACACGGCGAGCTCGGCGGCCGACACGGCGATGTCGGACCACGCCTACGGGCTGCTGTGCGCGTTCCTCCCGCCGATCATCCGGCCGACGAACGAGCAGGCGAAGGACGCGCTGACCGCGTCCGGGGAAGGCGTGCGCGGGCTGGCGGACAACGTCAGGTCGGCCGCGCAGTCCTATCGCGAAGGTGAAGAGGGCAACGCGCAGCCGTTCGAGCGGCAGCTCGCGGCGTCGCCGCGCGCAGTGGAAGCGAGGACGAAGGCATGACGGGGCCGAACGGCCTGGGGGACCTGATGCGGGACCCCGACGAGACGATCCGCCGGATGGACGACTGGGCGGCCGGGTTCGCGGCGAAGGCGCAGCGCTACCAGGCCGCGCAGGAGCAGACCGAACGGCTGCGGCTGACCGCGACCAGCTCCGACGGCGCGGTGAGCGTGACCGTCGGCGCGGACGGCACCGTCACCGACCTGACGTTCTCGAACAAGGTCAAGTCGTTCCCGCTGGAAGAGCTCTCGCGGCAGATCCTGACGACCATGCGGCGGGCGCAGGCCGGCATCGCCGACCGCGTCGCCGGGGTGATGGCCGAGCAGCTCGGCGACGAGGACCGCGAAACCCGCGGCCTGCTGCTGGACAACCTGCGCGGCCGGTTCCCCGACCCCGACGAGCCGGACGAGCAGCCGCCCGCCGCGCCCGGGCCGGTCCCGCCGGCCCCGGCCGGTGGCGCCGCGGCCCCGCCCGTGACCCCGCAACCGCCGTCACGACGGCCCGCCCCCACCGACGATGAGGACAACAACCCGTGGTGAACCCGTTGGTCGCCGAGACCAAGGATTCCACGAAGGCGTATTCGGGTGTTTCGCTGCTGGAGTCGGCAGCCGACCTGAAGTCCGCCATCGAAAGTGGCGACTGGGCGTCGGTGGCGCTCGGGGCGGTCGGGACGGCGCTGGATGCGTTGTCGATGGCGATGGACCCGTTCGGGGCGATCCTTGCCGCCGGGGTGGGGTGGTTGATCGAGCACGTCGGGCCGCTGAAGGAAGCGCTGAACGGGCTGACCGGCAACGCCGACGAGATCGCGGCGCAGTCGGAGACGTGGAAGAACATCGCGACCGAGCTGGGCAGCGTGGGTGCGGACCTGACCGGCATGGTCAAGGCCGACACGGTGTCGTGGACCGGGAATGCGGCGGACACCTACCGGCAGCGGGCGCAGGACACGGTGACGCTGCTGGAGACCGCGCAGAAGGGCTGTGAGGGCGCTTCCAGTGGTGTGAAGACCGCCGGTGAAGTGGTGGCTGCGGTCCGGGCGCTGGTGCGGGACATCATCGCGGAGCTGGTCGGGCATCTGATCAGCTGGGCGTTGCAGGTGGTGTTCACCCTCGGCATCGGGATGACCTGGGTGGTGCCGCAGGTGATCAACGCGGTGGCGAAGACCGCGTCGAAGATCGCCGATCTGGTGAAGCGGCTGGTGACGGCGTTGAAGGCGTTGATGCCGTTGTTGAAGCGGGCCGGTGACCTGTTCGCGGACGCGGCGAAGGCGTTGCGGAACATCAAGCCGGGCAAGGCCGCGCCGCCGCCGAAGCACGCCGAAATCAAGAGCGGGCCCAAGGACATCGGCGGCCCGAAGGGCGGCGGCAAGGGCGATCCGGACGCACCGCCACCCAAGACCGACCCGCCGCCCAAGACCGACCCTCCGCCGAAGGGTGACGACAGCACCAGCGCGGCGGGCGCGAAGGCGGACCCGCCACCGAAGACCGATCCCCCGCCCAAGACGGACCCGCCGCCGAAGAGCGACCCGCCCGCCGACCCCCCGCCGCCCCCGGCGTCGAAGGGCCCGGACGGTGGCACCACGCCGTCCGGGGCGGGCAAGGGGCCGGACACGCCGCCGAAGCTCAAGGACAGCAACCCGAAACCGGACGAGCACACCACCCCCGCCGCGAACCGGTCGCTGTGCGGCGACCCGATCGACGTCGCCACCGGCGCCGTGCTGCTCGAGCAGACGGACGTCGAGCTGCCCGGTGCGCTGCCGCTGGAGTTCGGCCGGACGCACCTGTCGAGCTACCGCGCGGGCCGCAGCTTCGGTCCCACGTGGACGTCCACAGTGGACGAGCGGATCGAGGTGGAGCCGGACGGCCTGCACCTCGCGCTGGCCGACGGGACGATCCTGCGCTACCCGGTGCCCCGCGGCATCGAGCCGGTGCTGCCCGAGCACGGCCCGTACCTTGCCCTGCGCCGGGTGCGCCACGGCTTCGTCGTCGGTGCCCCGCAGCACGACCGGATGCGCTACTTCGCCGCCAAGCCGGGGGAGACCACCTTGCCGCTGCGCGCGCTCGTCGACGGCGCGGGCAACCGGGTCGTCGTCCGGCACCGCGACGGCGTGCCCGTGGCGATCGAGCACTCCGGCGGGTACCACCTCGAGCTGGACTCGGCCGACGGGCTGATCACCGCCGTGCGCGTGGCCGGCGAGCCCGTGCCGCTGGCCGAATACCGCTACGACGAGCGACGGCGGCTGGTCGAGGTCACCGACGCGGCCGGGACCCCGCAACGGTTCACCTACGACGCCGACGGCCGGATCGTCCGCTGGGAGGACGTCAACGGCCGCTGGTACGGCTATCAGTACGACTCCGAAGGCCGGTGCGTGCAGGCCCGTGGCGCCGAGGGCTACCTCGACGCCGGCCTCTCCTACGAGCCGGGGCTGACCACGGTCACCGACTCGCTCGGCGCCGTCACCCGCTACCGCCTCGACGAGCGGCTCCGGGTGATCGGCCGGACCGACCCGCTCGGCGGCACCACCAGCACCGAACTGGACCGCTTCGGCCGGGAGATCGCGCGCACCGACGAGCTCGGGCACGTCACCCGCTGGGAGCGTGACGGGGCGGGCAACGTGACCACCGTGGTCCGCGCCGACGGCACCCGGATGGTCACCGAGTACGACGAGGGCGGCCGCCCCGCCTCGGTCACCGGGCCCGACGGCGCCGTCTGGCGCTACGAGCACGACGAGCGCGGCCGCCTGGTCCGCGACATCGACCCGACCGGGGCCGCGACGAGCTACACCTACGACGAGGCCACCGGCACGATGGCCACGGTGACCGACGCCCTCGGCGGCGTCACCCGGTTCGCGGCGAACGCGGCCGGGCTGCCGGTCGCGATCACCGCGCCGGACGGTGCGGTGACCCGCTACACCTACGACTCCCTCGGCCGGCTCGCGAGCGTCACCGATCCCACCGGCGCGACGACCCGCACCGTCCACAACGCGGCAGGCGACCTGGTCGAGCAGGTGGACCCGGACGGCGCCGTGCACCGCTTCGGTTCGTCGGCGGTGGGCCACACCGACGAGCGGACCGACCCGCGCGGCGGCGTCAGCAGGATCGCCTACGCCCAGTTCGACCTGCCGGTCAGCGAGCAGCGGCCGGACGGCGGCGTCCTGCGCTACGGCTACGACACCGAGCTGCGGCTGACGTCGGTCACCAACGAGGCCGGGCTGGTCTGGCGCTACGAGTACGACCCGGCGGGCCGGCTCGTGCGCGAGGTCGACTACAACGGCCGGTCCCTGGACTACGCCTACGACGCCGCGGGACGGCTGGTCCTGCGCGGCAACGGCGCCGGGCAGACGATCGCGCTCGAACGGGACGCGCTCGGGCGGGTGGTCCGGCGCCGCAGCGGCGACGAGGTCGCCGAATACGCCTACGACGCGGCCGACCGCGTCGTCCTGGCCCGCAACGCGCACAGCGAGCTCCGGTTCGCCTACGACGCGCTGGGCCGGGTGGTCAGCGAGTCGGTGAACGGCCGGGCCGTGCTGTCGGCCTACGACGCGCTCGGCCGCCGGACCCACCGGCGCACCCCGACCGGCGCGGAAGCGGTGTTCGCCTACGACGCCCGCGGCCGCGCCACGTCACTGGCCACCGGCGGGCGCACGCTGCAGTTCGGCTACGACGCCGCCGGCCACGAGACCGCGCGCCGGCTGGTCACCCGCCACGGCGTGGCCGCCGAGCTCCACCAGGCGTGGACCCCGGCAGGCCAGCTCGCGGTCCAGACCGTGCGGCGCGGCGAGGCCATGGTGCAGCGCCGCGAATACGGCTACCTGCCCGACGGGTACCTGGCCACGGTCACCGACCTGATCTCCGGGCCGCGCAGCCTCGAGGTCGGTCCCGCCGGCCGGGTGCTGGCCGTCCGCGGTGCCCGCTGGCAGGAGAGCTACGGCTACGACGTGGCGGGCGCGATCACCGCGGCCGACTGGCCGGGCGCGCCGGAGGCGAGCGGCCCGCGCAGTTACCGGGGCACGCTGCTCACCGCCGCGGGCGCGACCCGCTACACCCACGACGCCGAAGGCCGTGTCGTGTCGCGGGAGCGGGGCGGCCGGCGCTGGGAGTACCGCTGGAGCGCGGAAAACCGGCTCACCGCCGTCCGCACGCCCGAGGGAGTGGTCTGGCAGTACCGGTACGACGCCGTGGGCCGCCGGATCGCCAAGCAGCGGCTGGACGCGACCGGCGCGGTCGCCGAGCAGGTCGAGTTCTCCTGGGACGGCACCCTGCTCGCCGAACAGGTCCACGGCGTTCCCGGCGGGCCGCTCGTGGCCACCGTCTGGGACTGGGCGCCGGACGCCGAGCGCCCGCTGGCGCAGACCGAACGCGTGCTCGGCGACGGCACGGACCGGTTCCACGCCGTGCTGACCGACCTCGTCGGCTCGCCGGCGGAACTGCTGGACGAAACCGGTGCGCTGGCCGGGCACCAGCACACGGCCCTGTGGGGCGCGCTGGTCTCCGCGGGCGGCCACGCGGGCACGCCACTGCGGTTCCCCGGCCAGTACCACGACGCGGAGACCGGGCTGCACTACAACCTGCACCGCTACTACGACCCGGAGACCGGGCGGTTCGTCTCGCACGACCCGCTCGGGCTGGCCCCGGACCCGGACTCGCTGGCCTACGTCGGCAACCCGACGGCGTCGATCGACCCGCTCGGCCTCGGGAAGGTGACCCCGTGTGCCGCGTCCGGCTCGGGCGGCGGCGGGGGCGGCGGCAAGAAGCCGAACCACTTCCACCCGTACAGCAAGCCGAACGGGGCGCCGAACAAGGGCAAGCGCCGGGCGCACAAGTACCCGGAAGGCACCTACGGCGACAAGGACTTCGAGCGCAAGCGGCTCGAGGACAAGTTCGGCTCCAAGATCGACGGCAACAAGACCCACCAGTCCGAGCACACCGCGGGCTTCGACGTGCTGAACGACAACGGCGCCCCCGGCAAGGTGCCCCGCAAGGAGGGCCGGGACCTCGAGAACAACGCGTGGGCGTACTACGAGGAACACGGTGCCCACCGCGCCCACCCGGGCACCGGCACCAGTCACGCCACGCACGATTCGGGCTGGAACGCGCCGACCTACCGGCACGACCAGCGGACCGCGATCGAGAACAACGACCCCAACACCGCGGTCCAGCTCAACCAGCTCGGGTACGCGCACCAGCCGGGCTTCCAGGGCAACCACCCGGATCCGGTGATCCGCAACCGGATGGACATGGCCGACGACTCGTACCACCGGATGGTGAACGACGTCCACGCCGGTGGCGAGGGGATGCGGTACAACCCGCAGCCGGGCGCGGCCGTGCCGGACGGGGGCGCGACGGTGCCGGGGACCGGCGGGCACGTGACGACCCGCCCGCTGAGCGACGCCGACGCCTTCGAGCTGCACGAAGCCCGCAACGCGGCGCGCACCGGCAACTGGCCCGGCGACGACGCCTGGCAGCGGTACTACCCGGACCCCACGCCGGAAGACTGGGCGCGGCTGGAACGGGGCGACTTCGATCCGCCGCAGCTGCCGCCGATCAAGCCGGGCAGCCCGATGAACCTCGACTGACCGCCCCGGCGCCCGCGTCGAGACTCCTGAGCAGTCCTTTCGGGGTCTCGACAGCGGGCGCCGTGCGGGCGACACTGGGCCGATGACCGGCCTGATCACCGGAAGCCGTGTCCGGCTGCGGCCAGCTGCCGCCCCGGACGCCGCCCGGTTCGAGGAGATCCTGTCGCACCCCGAAGTCGCCCGCTGGTGGGCCGACGCCGAGGAGCCGGTGGCCGCCCAGGTGTCCTATCTGCTGGACCCCGACGAAGGCACCACGACCTACGCCATCGAACACGAAGACACCGTCATCGGCATCGAGCTCGCCTTCGAGGAGGGCGACCCGCAGTACCGCCACGCCGGCATCGACATCGCGGTGCACCCGGACTTCCAGGGGCAGGGCCTCGGCTCGGACGCCATCCGCACGCTGGCCGAGCACCTGTTCACGGTGCGCGGGCACCACCGGCTGGTGATCGACCCGGCGGCGGGCAACGAGGCGGCGATCCGGCTCTACCGGTCGCTGGGCTTCCGCCCGGTCGGCACGATGCGCTCCTACGAGCGCGGTCCCGACGGCAGCTGGCACGACGGGCTGCTGATGGACCTGCTCGTGGACGACCTGGTCCCGGCAGCCGCACTAGCCGGCTCGTGAGGGGCCGCGCGGTCGCGGCCCGGCCCTTGCGGCGGGTTGCTGTGGCGAGCGCGGTGGGGACCACGATCGAGTGGTACGACTACTTCATCTACAGCACGGCGACGGCGCTGGTGTTCAACAAGGTGTTCTTCACGTCGCTGTCACCCGCTTCCGGCACCCTGGCCGCGTTCGCGACGCTCGGCGTCGGGTTCCTGGCCCGCCCCGTCGGCGGCATCCTCTGGGGTCACTTCGGCGACCGCGTCGGCCGCAAGGCGATGCTGGTGCTGTCGCTGCTGCTGATGGGCTTCGCGACCGTCGGCGTCGGCCTGCTGCCGACGTACTCGGCGATCGGCGTCTGGGCGCCCATCCTGCTGCTGGTCCTGCGGCTGTTGCAGGGGCTGAGCGCGGGCGGCGAGTGGGGCGGCGCGGCGCTGATGGCCGTCGAGCACGCGCCCGAGGACCGCCGCGGCCGGTACGGCGCGTTCTCGCAGATCGGCGTCCCGGCCGGGTTGATCCTGGCGCAGCTGGTGTTCTTCGTCCTCGGCCGCGCGCTGACCGACGCGCAGTTCGCGTCGTGGGGCTGGCGGGTGCCGTTCCTGGCGAGCATCGTGCTCGTCGGCGTCGGGCTGGTGATCCGGCTGCGGATCGAGGAGAGCCCGGTGTTCTCGCGGCTGCGGGAAGCCGAAGAACGCAGCAGCCGTCCGATGGTCGAGGTGCTGCGCGAGCGGCCGCGGGCGCTGCTGGTGGCGTCCGGCAGCTTCATCGCCAACACCGCGATCGGGTACATCTTCCTGGCGTACCTGCTGTCCTACGGCACGTCGGTGCTGAAGATCCCGCGCACCACGCTGCTGGTCGTCGTGATCGTCGGCAGCGTGACGTGGCTGGTGAGCATCCTCGCCGCGGCCGCCTGGTCCGACCACGTGGGCCGCAAACCGGTGTACCTGGCGGGATCGGTGCTCCTCGTGCTCTGGCCGATCCCGTTCTTCCTGCTCGTCGACACCAAGGCGACGGTGTGGCTGCTCGTGGCGGTGATCGTGCTCAACGTCGGCCTCGGCGCCACCTACGGGCCGCAGTCGGCGTTGTTCGCGGAGCTGTTCGAGCCGCGCTACCGCTACAGCGGCGCTTCGTTCTCCTACGCCGTGGGCGCGGTGCTGGGTGGGGGCTTCGCGCCGTTGATCGCGACGGCGCTGCAGACCGCCACCGGCACCTCCCTTTCGGTGTCGCTCTACTTGGTGGCGGTCGCGCTGCTGAGCCTGGTCGCGGTCCTGTTCATCCCGCGGGATCAGAGCCGGTCGAGCCGGACGGCGGCGGCCATCCGCTCGTAGCCGGCGTCGCCGGGGTGGAGGTGGTCGCCGGAGTCGTAGGCCGGCAGCATCCGGAGCGGGTCGGCCGGGTCGCGGACCGCCGCGTCGAAGTCGACGACACCGTCGAAGACCCCGCCGGTGCGGATGAACGCGTTCACCGCCTGGCGGGTCGCTTCGAGGGTGTCGTCGTAGACGCGCCAGCCCTTGAACGGTGTCAGCGTGCCGCCGATGACCCGGATGCCGCGCGCGTGCGCCTGCGCCACCAGCTGGCGGTACGCCGACGTGATCGCGTCCGGGTCGGTCTGGTGCGGCGTCTGCTGGATGTCGTTGATGCCTTCCAGCACGATGATCGTCCGCACGCCGCCGACGCTCAGCACGTCGCGGTCGAAGCGGGAAAGCGCGTTCTGGCCGGCGCCGGAACCGGGCACGTCGAGCAGCAGCCGGTTGGCGCTGATGCCGGCGTTGAGCACGCCGAAGCGGCCGTGCAGGCGGTCGGCGAGGTAGTCCGGCCAGCGGCGGTTGGCGCCCGAGGTCGAGCCGACGCCGTCGGTGATCGAATCGCCGAGCGTCACGATCGAGGCTTCCGCACCGCCCTGGACGTCGACGCCGGAAACGTAGTGCCACACGGACGTCTGCTCGGTGTAGGGGGCACCGGACTCGCTGGCGGCGAAGTCGCCGTTGCGCGTGAAGTACGACGTCTGCGCCGCGGCCGGGTGATGGGTCACCGGCCCGGACTTCGCCGGCACGAACGTCGTCACGAGCAGGTTCGCGTCGGCGGGGATCCGCAGGTTCACCGGATCGCTCAAGGCCTCGGCACCGGCGGGCACGACGACGCTCGGGGCGCCGCCGAAGGTCAGCGACCGCAGGGTGCCCGGCACGGCGTCCGGCCCCGTGCCCTGGACCGCGACGGTGACGTGCCCGAAGGTCAGGGGAGCGGCCCCAAAGGCGTTCGACAGGTGGACGCGGGCGCGGCCGCCGCCGGCGCTGGTGTGCACGACGTTGCGGATCGAGTAGCCCGGGTAGCCGTCCGGCGTGTTCGGGACGGCGGACGCGGGCGCCGCGGCCCACGTGCCGACCCAGCCGCCGATCGCGTGCTGCGGGAGGACTGGGACAGCACTTCTTGAATGCGCACTGCCCGGGTTGGCGCTGCCCGGCGTCGTGAGGAGACCGATGCCCGCCAGGACGGCCGCGCTCACGGCCACGAAACGTCGCATGATCCCACCGTCGCGCGCGAGCCCGCGGAGTGGCGACCGCTGATCAGGTGAGGCGCCGGACAAGATCCGCGACAGCTGGGGGCGGGCCCGTCCGGGATTCTGGGGATGCCGGACGGGCCCGCGCGAGGTGGCCGTTGCCGCGACGGCCGCTCGCCGGGGTACCCGGTCCCGATCGGGCGGAGGCTGGCCCGGATCGTTGCTTCGTGGTGAACCCCGGAGGGCGTGTGCGAGACGCCCTCACCCAAAGCACGGCCGCCGGTGCGGGGTGGTTCAGCGCAGTGCCGAAGTTTCTCGGCCCAGGTGCCCGCACCCGGAACGCCGTGAAGGCCACCTCCCGGATCGCGGGAGGCGGCCTTCACGGTTTCCGAGCGGGAGGCTCAGGCTGCGGCGACGGGAAATCCGGTCAGGGCGCGGTGGCCGGCTTCGGTCAGTTCGGCGGGCGCCCACTGGCCGGGGGCGACGAGCCGGGTGGCTCTGACCAGTCCGGCGCGGGCGAGGTCGTGGGCGGTGCTCTGGTCGCAGCACGACAACCCGTCGACGCGGAGATCGGGTTCGCAGCTGCAGCGGAGCTCGGCGCGCCCGTCGGCGATCGCCTTGAGCATGGCGATCGCGCGGCGGCTCAGCGCGTTCGGGTCGGTGGACATCGGTCTGGCCTTTCGTGCGGCTGGGTTCTGGCGGCGAGTGCTGCAGCTCGTTACCCAGTGATACGTGGCGAACACGAGCACGGTTCACAACGATCGGACCACTTGGCCCCTTGACACGGCGGGGGCCAGCGAGCAGGGTCATTCATCGGATGAATCAGTTCCGCCAGCGACAGGCGCGCCTTCTGTGGGTGAACTTTGTCGTAAATCCGCCGTAGTCATCCGATCCCTGGAGGTTCAGTGCCGACCTTCCCCCGCCGCCAAGCCCTGGGCATCGCCCTGGGTGGTGCCGTCGCGCTCACCGCCGCCGGCATGACACCCGTCGGCGCCGCCGTGCCGGTGGACGCCGCTGCCGACAACGCAGACACCCCGATCGTCCCGCCCCCGCCGCCCGTCCCGGTCGCCCTCGACACCTGGTTCGGCAACGACGGCATCGACAGCGCGTCCGCCACCGGCGGCGACTTCGACGGCTCCGGCTACACCTTCCCGGCCGAGCACATCCCGGCCGGGCAGACCGTCACCGCCGGCGGTGTCCCGTTCAAGCTCGGGTCCGCGGCCGCCGGAGCGAAGAACAACATCGCCGCCACCGGCCAGCGGATCGACCTGCCGAAAGGCCGCTACTTCGTCGCCTACTTCCTGGTCGCCGCCAGCTACGGCGCCACCGGCGGCCCGGCGACCGTGCACTACGCCGACGGCACCACGAGCACCGGTTCCCTGTCCGGCCCCGACTGGTACACCGGCAGCGGCGCGCTCGTCTCGCCGTTCCGCTACGCACCCGGCGGGGTCGTCGACGACAACCCGGTTTCCCTGGCCACCGGCCAGGTCTGGCTCGACCCGGCCCGCGAAGCCGTCGCCCTGACCCTGCCCACGACGGCGAACCCGGCACCGAACGTCTCCAGCCTGCACGTCTTCGCACTGACCCTCCAGCCGGTCGCCGTCGGGCGATCGGCACTGGTCCTGGACGGCCGCTCGACGGCCAACCTGCTGACCGTCGGCGGCCCGCAGGCCGCCGAAGCGACCATCGTCAACGCCGGGACCGTGTGGCTCGGCGCGGGCGACCGGGTGAGCGTCACCGTCGACGTCCCCGGCGGCCGGACGACCGTGCCCGCGGCCCTCCGCGCGCTGGCGCCGGGAGAGCAGGCGACGGTCCGGCTCGGCCTGGCCCCGAACGCGTCCGTGCCGCCCGGCACCACGACGAACGGCCAGATCCGCGTCACCGCCGGCCGCGGCACCCTGGCCACCCAGCAGGTGCCGGTCACGCTCGGCATCCCGGATTTCCGCCCGGCCGACGCGTCGCTCTCGACGCACCGCGCGCCCTATTGGTTCAACGACGCCAAGTTCGGCATCTTCATCCACTGGGGCGTCTACGCCGTGCCCGCGTGGGCGCCGGTGGGGCAGCAGTACGCGGAGTGGTACTGGCAGAACCAGCAGGACCCGAACGGCGCGACCTACGCCTACCACAAGCAGAAGTACGGCGAGAACTTCGCCTACGACGACTTCATCCCGCTCTTCACCGCGGCGAAGTTCGACCCGCGCAGCTGGCTGAACCTGATCGCCGACGCGGGCGCGGAGTACTACGTCCTGACGTCCAAGCACCACGATGGCTTCGCGTTGTGGGACACCAAGGTCAGCGACCGCAACTCCGTGAAGCTCGGGCCGAAGCGGAACATCATCGACGAGCTCTTCACGGCGTCACGGAAGTACACCCCGCAACTGCGCAACGGCCTGTACTTCTCGCTGCCGGAATGGTTCAACCCGGACAACCCGTGGATGGGACACGCGCCGCGCAACCCCTACACGGGCGCGCCGCTGCCCTACACCGGCTACACCGCGGGGAAGGACTTCGTCCGCGACTACCAGGCACCGCAGGTCCTCGAGCTGATCCGCGAGTTCGACCCGGACGTCCTGTGGTTCGACATCGGCGGCGTCAACGACAGCCGGACCGTGCTCACCGAGTACTTCAACCGCGCGAAGAACCGCAAGCGACCCAAGGACGTCACCTACAACGACCGCGGCGGCATCCCCGACCACGACTTCACGACGCCGGAGTACACGACGTACCCGAACACCGTGGTCGCGAAGTGGGAGGCGAGCCGCGGTCTCGACCCGTTCTCCTACGGCTACAACCGCGCGACCCCGGACGACCGCTACATGACGGCGGAGGAGGTCGTCCGCACGCTCGTCGACATCGTCTCGAAGAACGGCAATTTCCTGCTCGACATCGGCCCGGACTTCGACGGCACGATCCCGGATGTCATGCAGCGGCACCTGCGGGACGCGGGCGCGTGGCTGAAGGTCAACGGTGAAGCCATCTACGACACCACCTACTGGTCGCGGCTGGCCCAGCTCGGCGACCTGCGGTTCACGGTCAAGCAGAACGAGGCGTTCTACGTGCACTCGCTGACCGCGCCCGGCAGCCGCCTGGTGGTCGACGCGCCGGTGCCGATCCGCCGTGGGGACCGGGTCACCATGCTCGGGTACCGCGGCAACCTGCACTGGAGCGTCGACAACGGTTCGCTGGTGATCGACGTCCCGGCCGCGGCCCGGCAGGCGGGCCGCTACGCGTGGGTGTTCAAGATCGCCTGGAGCTAGAAGTTCGCGTTCTTGCCGATGTACAGCTCCGCGAACGCCGCCGCGGCCGCGGGCGAACCGAGCAGGCGGCGCATCCGGGCCTCCGCGATGCGCGCCGCGAAGGGGTTGTCGCCCGCGGCCGCCGTGTGGTGGAAGATGTCCGACAGCCACAGCGAAAACTCCTGATACTGCCACACCAGCGGCAGGCACGCGGCCGAATAGCCGGCCAGCGGCGCGCTGTCGCCCGCATAGTACGCCTGGAGCGCGTCGGTGAGCAGGAACGCGTCGTGCAGGGCGAGGTTCATGCCCTTCGCCGCGATCGGCGCGACCAGGTGCGCGGATTCGCCCGCGAGGTGCAGGCGGCCGTGGGACATCGGCTCCACGACGTAGTTGTGCATGTCGAGGATCCGCTTCTCGAACAGCCTGCCCTCGATGATCTCGCCGCCGGGCACGGTGAGCCGCGCGTGCAGCTCCCGCCACACGCGCTCGTCGGGCCAGTCCGCTTCGGTCTCGCCGGGTGCGGTCTGCAGGTAGAACCGCGTCACCTGCGGCGTGCGGGCCATGTGCGCGGCGAACCCGCGCGGGTGGATGCCGAACAGCACGCCGTCGGCGGACGGCGGGGCCTCGGCGAGCAGGGCCAGCCAGCCGATTCCGTAGTCGTGATGGGCTTTCACCGTCGAATCCGCCGGCAGGTACCCCTGGCAGACGCCGCGGGCGCCGTCGCAGCCGGCCACGAAGTCGCAGTCGATGCGGTGCTCGTCGCCGCCGGCCCGGAACGTGACGGCGGGGGAGTCCGACGTCAGGTCGTGCAGCTCGACGTCCGAGACCTCGAAGACCGCGTCACCGCCGGCGTCGGTGTACTGCGCGACCAGGTCGGTCACCAGAAACTGTTGCGGGTAAACGAAATGCCGCTGCCCGGTGACGTCGCCGTAGCGGAAGACGTGCCGCTGCCCGGCGAACCGGAACTCGAACTTCTCGTGCTGCGGGGCCTTCGCGACGAGCTGCTCGCCGAGACCGCGCCGTTCGAGCCCGCGGACCGCCCACTCCTCGATGAACCCGGCCCGCGGCCGCTGCTCGATGAACGCCCGGCTCTGCGCCTCCAGCAGCACGCAGCCGATTCCCGCGCGCCGCAGGAGGTTCGCCACCGTGAGTCCGGCCGGGCCCGCCCCCACCACGGCCACCGCCGTGCGCCTCGCCACCATGGGCCCGAGGGTAGCGCGAATCGCTCAGTAGTAATGCCGGAGCTGGGGCCACGCCACCGACCACGGCCGCGTCAGCGTGCACAGGGACAGCGGGACGCCTTCCTCCTCGTTGTCGACGCCCGCGGCGTTGTGGTGCTTCGCGACCGCGCGGCAGCCGGTGATCAGGTGGGCCGCGGGTGAGCCGGGCTGGATCCGCCCGATGAGCAGCACCGGGCCGACCAGCCGGTCCGGTGGCGGCCCCCAGTCCGCGTAGGACATGTGCGGCGAGTACGCCGGCGGCAGCCCGTACTCGGGCCCGTAGCGTTCGAGCGCCCCGGCCTCGCCGTAGTTGCCGGCGAGGATGACCGCGGTGTCGCGCTCGGCGTCCGGGATCCGCCGCCAGGCGCCCGCGACGCTGCCGGCGAAGTCCGGCCAGCCGACCTGCTCGCCCGGTTCCTTGTTCATCGCCAGCAGCGGGCCGTTCAGCGCCGTCGCCGGTACGACCGGGAGTCCGATGAGGACGGACACCACCACGCACACCGCGGCGGTGACGCCGGTGAGCGCTCGCCGGAGGGTCCCGGCCCGGCCGAGCCATCGCAGCACCGGTTCCGCGCCCAGCGCCACCAGCGGCAGCAGCAGCGGCACCGAGTAGTACGGCTTGCCGCCGACGACCAGCAGCTCGGCGCAGACCACGGGGTAGGCGACGGCCGGCGCGCGGGCCCAGCGCAGGCCGGGTTCGCGCCACGGCCGCACGAGGCCGGCCACCCACACCGGCGCCAGGACCGGGGACAGCAGGACCAGCTGCATCGGCACGAACAGGAGGCGGTTCTCGGCGCCGTCGCCGGAGCTGATCCCGCCGGCCACGGTGAGCATCGGCCAGCCGTGCGCCGCCTGCCAGAGCAGCACGGGCGCGGCCAGGACGACGGCGATCCCGACGCCGGCCGCGAGCCACCAGGTCCGCAGCACCCGGCGTGGCCCGGCGACGGCGACCCCGATGCCGAGCCCGGACAGCAGGAGCAGGACGAGCCACTTGTTCGCCAGGCCGAGCCCGGCGGCGGCGCCGACGGCGAGCCACCACCGGCCGTCGCCGGTGCGCAGCAGCCGCAGGCCGAAGAGCGCGATCAGCGACCACAGCAGCACGTCCGCGGAGTTGGTCGCCAGCATGTGCGACACGACCAGGACGTAGGACGACAGAGCCGTCGCCAGCGCCGTGAACAGCTGGACCCCGCGGCCGCCGCCGAACTCGCGGGCGATCAGCGCGACGACCACGACGGTCGCCATGCCCAGCAGGGTCGCGACCACCCGCAGCCCCGACGGTGTCTCGCCGAACAACGCGGTCGACGCGCGGGCGAGCCACGGCGTGATCGGCGGATTGTCGACGTATCCCCAATCCGGACGGCGGCCCGCGGCGACGAAGTACAGCTCGTCGCGGTGGAAGCCGTAACGCCCCGATAGGGCGGTCAGCACGACGGCTTGTACGGCGACGACGATCCCGACAGGCAACGCGGCAAACCGCGGCAGCTCTCGACCATCCCCCATGGCCGGGCATCGTACGCGGCCGATCACCCTTCCGGGAGCGCTCCGAGGAATTCGCTCCCGGCGTCGGCGACCAGTTCGGCGAGGGTCTGCGCGCGACGCAGCGGCGTGAACTCGACGTCACCGGTCGGCGACACGGTGAACCCGTACACGGCCGGGCGCGGCAGCGTGTTGTAGGCGTAGTGCGCGCCGAAGTAGTACGCGCCGGTGTCGTGGGCGACGACGAGGTCCCCCGGTTCCAGCAGCGGCAGCGGCCGCTCGCGGGCGAGGAGGTCGCCCGCGAAACACAGCGGGCCCGCGATGTCCTGCGGCACTTCGGGTCCCGTCTTCGGCGTACCGGTGGCGTCGAACGCGCCGACCCGCAGCGGCCAGTGCTCCGGCTGGAGCACCGTGCGCGCCGCCACCTGGCCGCCCGCGTGCGTCACGGCGATGTGCCGTCCGCCCGCGACCTTCGTGTACTCCACCGTGCTGACGAGGAAGCCGCTCTTCGCCAGCAGAGAGCGGCCGAACTCGGTGACGAAGGCGTAGCGCCCGTCGGCGAGGGCCGGGACGCGGTTCAGCAGTGTCGCGACGTAGCCGGCGTAGGTCGGTCCGGGCTCGTCTGAGGTGAAGTCGACCGGCAGCCCGCCGCCGAGGTCGAGGCTGGTCACCTGCCGGTAGCCGGCTTCGGCGTTGATCTCTTCGGCGAGTTCGTGCACCGCGGCGACGCCGTCGGCCATCAGCTCCGGCGGGCAGCCCTGCGAGCCGACGTGGACGTGCAGCCGCGTCAGCCACGGCCGGCGTGCGAACGCCTCCCGCAGCAGTGCCCGGTTTCCGTTGTCCCGCAAGGGGATGCCGAACTTGGACGCCGCGGTGGCCGTGCTCGTGTCGCCGATCCGGCCGGCCCCGACCTGCGGGTTGATCCGCAGGCCCAGCACCGACCGCGGCGGCGTCGGGCCGACCAGCGCGTCGAGCCGGGCGAGTTCCTGGAAGTTGTCGGCGTTGACCGCCGTCCCCTCGGCCAGGGCGTGCGCGAGCTCGGCGGTCGTCTTGGCGGGGGAGTCGAGCACGAGCCGCGGGCCGCGCAGGCCGGCGGCTTCCGCGACCGCCGTCTCGCCCGGGCTCGCGACCTCGGCGTCGATCCCGAGGCCGCCGAGGAACCGCAGCAGGGGCGCGAGACCGCACGCCTTGGCGGCGACCGTGTGCTGCACGCGCCCGAGCGGCGCGAACGCCGTCGTCAGGTCTTCGACGGCTTCCCGGACGGCGTCGAGGTCGACGAACCCGGCCATCGGGTCGGCGAGCCGCCGCCCGGCCACGACGGCGAGCAGCTTGCGGTCGGTGCGGGTCAGGGGTGCGCTGGTGGTCGTCACGGGACCCAGGACAGCAGCGGGTGGCGCGTCCGGTCCAAGACTTCGTCCCGATGAGGTCATAGGAACGTCCTATAATCGCCGGGTGGACCTGCGCCGATGGCACTACTTCGCCGTGCTCGCCGAGGAGATGCACTTCACGAAGGCGGCCGCTCGGCTGTTCGTGTCCCAGCCGTCGCTGAGCCAGCAGATCCGCGCTTTCGAGGCGGACCTCGGCGTGGCGCTGCTCGACCGCACGGGGCCGCGCTTCGCGTTGACCGACGCCGGCCGGGTGGCGGCGGCGGAGGCCCGTGACCTGCTCGACCGGCTGGACCGCGCCCGCGGCGCGGTGGCGGCGGCGGGCCGGGGCGACGCGGGGCGGCTGCGGATCGCCTACACGCGCTCGGCACCGGGCCCGCAGGCCGGCGACCTGGTGGCGGCGTACCGCGAGCGGCACCCGGACGTCGAGCTGGCGTTGGAGACGGGTTGGACGAGCCTCAACCTGGCCCGGTTGCAGGCGGGCGAGATCGACATCGGCTTCGTCCGGCCCCCGGTGGCGGCGGCGGGCATCGAGGTGGCGGTGATCGGTTCGGAGGAGGTCCTGCTGGCCCTGCCGTCGGGCCATCCGCTGGCCCACCGCCGCGGCCGCGTGTCCCGCGCCGCGATCGCCGCCGAGCCGGTGGTGTTCTGGCCACGCGAGAACGGCCCCGGCCAGTACGACGCCATCAGCGGCCAGGTCTGGCCGGGCGGGCTGCCGCCGATCGTCCGCGAGGAGCCGGAGGACGAGCAGCTGATGCGCGCGGTGGCCGAGGGAGCGGGCGTGGCGGCGGTCCCGGAGCACCGGGCCCGGGCGTTGCGGAGGCGTGGAGTGGTGTTGCGGCGGCTGGCGGCCCCGGCGCCGCGGATCGACCTGGGGCTGGCCTGGCGGGCGGGACCGGCGTCCGCGGTGGTCCGGGGATTCGTGGAGCTGGCCGGCAGCCGGGTTCGAACGTCATGAACGACTCTTTCCTGACGTCAGACGCCAGGAAAGAGTCGTTCATGACACCGGGTGGGCCGCTAAGCCGCCTCCAATGCCGCGCGCACCGCCGTCACCACCTCCGGGTGGCCCAGCGGCAACGGCGGGGGCACCCGGTCCGCCAGGCTCTCCCTGCTCGACGCCACCACCCGCACCTCCGTGCCCGCCTCGCGCAGCTTCGCCACCACGTCCTCGTGCTCGGCCAGCCACGCCTCGTTGGCCGCCGCGGCGTCGCCCGAGGACAGGAAGGCGTCCGAGGCCGGGTCGACCAGCAACAGGTGCTTCGCCGCTCCCGGGTGGCGCTCGGCCAGCTGGAGGGCCTCCGCCGCGAACGGGCCGCTCGCCACCACCGCTATCTCGGGGTCGCCAGGGCCCGCGTCGCCGAGGAGGTCGTCGGCTTCGGTCAAGGCTCCGCCGGCGGGGACCCGGCACCAGAACACCGCGCGGGTCTCGGTCAGCGGCCGCCAGGTGGCCGGGAGCTCGTCGTGCTTGGCGGCGCCCGCCGGGTCGAGGACGATCACCTTGGGGCCCGAGGGGTCGCCGGCGGTCACCACCGCGGGGCCTTCGGAACGGACGGGTTCGGGTTCGGCGGGCATCGGCGTTCCTTTCACGAAAACGACGTCAGCGACGGGGAAGTTCGGGACTGTCGGTGTCGAGCGGCACCGCCCCGGACCGGACCAGTCCCAATTGGACGGTCTGGCGGCCGGTCAGCGCCTCCAGGGCCCAGTCGGCGGCCGTGCGCACGCGGTTGCCCGGCATCGCCATGAGGTGGTAGCCGCGCGTCACGGCCTTCGCCGGGCGGCCGGACAGCGGGATGTGCAACGGGTTCGCCGCCGCCGCTCCGGCGCCGAGGTCGACGACGAAGCCGAGGTCGTGGTGCCGGTAGGTCCCCGGGCGGCCGTAGCCGAGGGAGGCCGCCACGTTGCGGCCGGCGAGCCTGCCCTGCCGCTCGGCGTGCTGGGCGGTCATCGCCGTGTACTGGCCGGGGCGGGTGAGGTCGGGCACCGCGGCCGCGTCGCCGCAGGCGAACACGTCGTCGCGGCCCGGCACGTTCAGCCGCTCGGTCACCACGAGCCTGCCCTTCGCCGTCTCGAGGCCGAGGCCGGCCACCAGCGGGTCCGGCCGCACGCCCACGCACCACACGAGGGTGCGGGTGGGGACGGCGTCGCCGTTCGTCAGGGTGACGCCCTTGGCGTCGGCGTGGTCCACCGAGGTCTTCATGAGCACCTCGACCCCACGGGCGCGCAGCACCTCGTCGGCGGTGCGGCCGAGCCGCTTGTCGAGCTCGGGCAGCACCCGCTCGGCGACGTCCAGCAGCAGCCAGCGGATCTGCTGCCCGGCCAGCTCGGGGTGACGCGCGGCGAGCGCCGCGGTGAACGCGGGACCCTGGGCGGCGACCTCGGTGCCGGTGTAGCCGGCGCCGACCACCACGAACGTGCAGCGGGCTTCGCGCTCGGCCGGGTCGTCGGCCGCGGCGGCCAGCTCGATCTGCCGGGTGATGTGGTCGCGCAGGTACAGCGCTTCCGGCACCCCGCGGAACCCGTGCGCGTACTCCGGCACGCCCGGGATCGGCAACAGCTTGTTGACGCTGCCCGCGGCGAGCACCAGCCGGTCGTACCCGATCCGGTGGTCGTTGTCCTCGGGATCGGTGTACGTGACGTGGCGGGCGTCGAAGTCCACGCCGGTCGCCACGCCGAGCACGAGCCGCACCCCGCGCAGCGTCTCGGGGATCGAAACCGCGACCCGCCGCGGGTCCAGGATCCCGGCCGCCACTTCGGGCAGCAACGGCAGGTACAGGAAGTAATCGGTCGGGTTCAGCACGACGACTTCGACATCCTCGCCGGCTTCCTTCCGCAGGCTCTTCGCCGCGTGGTATCCGGCGAAACCGCCGCCGACGATCACGACACGCATGGATCTCCTTCCCGGGCGCGGATATCGGTCCCGAACGGATTACCCGAGGTCGGAGCCGGGAAACCCGCGGGGTTGACCTCCCGGCTCAGGGGCGTACGGTCAGGGGTGTTGGCTGTTGTTCAGACACGTGCTCCGGTCAGCGCCCCTGCAACGCTGGAACAAGGGAGCGCCATGTACGACTGTTTCCGCACGATCTACGAACCGTCCGGCCTCACCGTCACCTCGACCGAACGCCCGGGCGGGATCACCGTCCTCACCCTGGTGGGCGACATCGACGCCGCCACGGTCGGCACGCTCGACGAAGCCCTCGCCACCGGCGAACGGCTGGTCGTCGACCTGAGCCGGGTGGCGTTCCTCAGCTGCGCCGGCGTCCGGTCGCTGCTGCAGGCGAACGACCGCACCGAACTCGCCGTCGTGCTCGGCGGCCACGCGGTCACCCGTTCGCTCGAAGCCACCGGCGCCGACCTGGTGCTGAAGGTCCACCCCGGCGTCGGCGCCGCGCTCGCCGGCCTCGGTCCCGAGCCCGGCCGGGAGGCGTGACCGCTCGCGCGGACCACGCCTCCCGCCGTCCACTGTGGACATCCAAGACGGCGATATTCAGTCGTCGCCCGGCCAGTCGCCGGTGGCCTTGCGGTAGCCGACCGCACCGGCCCGCTCGGTGGCGGCCTTGACGGCACCGAAGATCGCCCCCTGCACCGCCGCCGCGACGACCACCTGCCGCCAGGTGTAGTCGCGGTCAGTGGCGTCGGGGGCGTCGTCCTCCCCGGCCACGCGGCTCCAGACCTGCTTGAAGACCTGGCCGGCGAGGATGCCGCCCAGCGCACCCACGACCCAGCTCAGCGGCTTGTAGAGCGCTTTGTTCACGAGTTGTTCCTCCGTCGCAGGATCAGGCGGATCACGATCAGCAGGCCCAGCACGCCGGCGAAGACCGGCAGCGGGTTGGCGCGGACGGCGTCGGCGCCCTGGCGGAACTTCACCGCGGTCGGCTCGTTCGTCACGTCGGCGACCTTCGCGGTCGCCTGGTCGAGCTTCTCGTCGACGTTCTCCTTGACCCTCGTCTTGACGTCGAGCTTCTGCCCGAGCGCCGTGAGGGTCTCGGTGAGTTCCTCCCGGGTGGTGTCCCGGTCGAGCCGCGCCTCCTCGGCGTTCTTCGGGAAGTCCCCGCTCATGTCCGCACTCCCTGCTTCACGGTGTCCACGTCCTCGCGGACGCCGCTGATGGCTTCCTCGGGCACCGGTGGCACCCCTTGCGTCACTTCCTTCTTGCCCACCAGCGCCGCGATCCCGGCGACGACGAACAGCGCGACCGCGACGATCACCGCGGCCAGCCAGCCCGGCACGACCAGCGCGAGCGCCAGCACGGCGGCCGCGACCAGCGTGCCGGCGCCGAGGAACGCGAACAGGCCCGCCGCGCCGAACAACCCGGCGCCAAGACCCATCTTCTTGCCCTTGCGCTGCAGTTCGAAGACCGCGAGCCGCATCTCGTCCCGGACGAGCCGCTTGACCTCGTCGGTCAGGTCCGTCACCAGCTCGCCGACCGAACGGTCGGCCGCCGGTTTCCTGTTTGCCTCTTCGATCACCGAACACCTCCTTTGCCTGGGCGGCGAGTACCCGGGCCCGGCACCGGTCAACCGCGCCGGGTTTGACCGCCGGTGCACCGGGTAGCCGAATTGCACCGACCATCGACCAGGAGGAGTGCATGAGCACGATCACCGAAATCGTGGACGTGGAAGTCCCCGTTTCCACCGCGTACAACCAGTGGACGCAGTTCGAGGAATTCCCGAAGTTCATGGAGGGCGTCGAGGAAATCCGCCAGGTGGACGCCACCCACACCCACTGGGTGACGCGGTTCGGTGGCGTGACGCGCGAATTCGACGCGACGATCACCGAGCAGCACCCCGACGAGCGGGTCGCCTGGACGTCGGACTCCGGGCCGGACCACGCCGGCGTGATCACCTTTCACCGGCTGGACGACTCGCACACCCGGGTGACCGCCCAGATGGACATCGACCCGGAGGGCTTCGCCGAGAACGTCGCCGACAAGCTCGGCGTCCTCGACCGCCGGGTGAAGGGCGATCTCAAGCGGTTCAAGGAATACATCGAGCAGCGCGGCCGGGAGACCGGCGGCTGGCGGGGTGACGTGGACCGCCCGGGGCAGTAGTTCTCGCCAGGTCACCCGTTCGGGGTGAGTTGTCGCGGCGGGGCGGGGATCACCCGCCCCGCCGCGTTTCACGTCCGGGGAACGCCGGGTAGGCCGTACCCATGACGACCACCACTGCCGGCGTTCCGGTCCTCGAACTGAACAACGGCGTGCGCATCCCGCAGCTGGGGTTCGGCGTGTTCCAGATCCCGCCGGAGGAGACCGCGCAAGCCGTGCGGACGGCCCTCGAAGCGGGGTACCGCCATGTCGACACCGCGCAGATGTACCGCAACGAAGCCGGCGTCGCCGCCGGGATCGCGGAAGCGGGCGTGGCCCGTGAAGACGTGTTCGTCACGACGAAGCTGGCGAACGACGCGCACGGGCACGACAACGCGATCACCGCGCTCGAAGGCAGCCTGCGCCGGCTCGGCTTCGACTACGTCGACCTCTACCTGATCCACTGGCCGCTGCCGGCCAAGGACAACTACGTCCGCACCTGGCTGGGCTTCGAGGACATCCTGCGGGCGGGCAAGGCCCGCGCGGTCGGCGTGTCGAACTTCCAGCCCGCCCACCTCGACCGGCTCGCCGCGGAGACGTCCCTGGTGCCCGCGGTCAACCAGATCGAGCTGCACCCGGCGCTGCAGCAGCCGGGGCTGCGCGAGTACCACCGGGCGCACGGGATCGCCACCGAGGCGTGGAGCCCGCTGGCCCAGGCCGAGGTCCTCGGCGACCCGGTGCTCACCGGCCTGGCGGAGAAACACGGGCGGACCCCGGCGCAGGTCGTCCTCCGCTGGCACGTCCAGCTCGGCAACATCGTCTTCCCGAAGTCCGCCTCGCCCGGGCGGATGCGCGAGAACCTCGACGTGTTCGGTTTCGAGCTCGACGACGAGGACCTGGCGGCGATCGGCAGGCTCGACGAAGGCCGCCGCACCGGGCCGGACCCGGACAGCTTCGCCGGGTGACGGTGTTCACCGCGTGACGGGGGCGTTTCCCTGCGCGACCTGCCGGGTATTCCTCCGGCAAGGTCCCCCAGGAAGGAGCGTCCGGCATGACCACGAACGCGTACCTGTCGTTCCTCGCGATCGGCGTTGCGCTGGTCCTGATAGACGGGCAGATCATCTACCGCAGCGGCCGCCGGTACCTGGAGAACTCCTACGGCGACCCGGCGGCGGGCGCGTCGATGACGCGCCTGGTCACGGTGCTGTTCCACCTCGCCACGCTGGGTGTGCTGGCCCTGATCTCGACCATCGACATGGGCGGCAGCGACCTGCCCGGCGTCGTCGGGCGGATCGGTGTGCTGCTGCTGATCCTCGCACTGGCCCACGCGATCACCCTCGGCGTCCTGGCCCGCATCCGCGGTGAGCAGGAGGTGGAGGCGGTCGTCCAGCGCGGCCCCCGCCCGCGGGTGGAGGCTGACCAGGGCCCGACGGTCACCCCGGTGCCGGGCCAGGACGGTCGTTACCCGGCCGCCAGCCCGTCGCTGGAGAACCGGGCCCCCTATTCGGCCCAGTGACCACCACCGAAAGGGGCACTTTCACGAGAAAGTGCCCCTTTCGGCGTGTCAGCCTTCGGCGGCCGGCGGCAGGTCCACCTCGGTGTGCCGCGCGGCCAGGGTCCGCGCCAGGTCGGCGAGCTTGACGTTGAGGTCCTGGGACGCGCGGCGCAGCACGTCGAAGGCCTCGTCGGCGCTGATGCCGCGGCGCTGCATCAGGATGCCCTTCGCCTGGCCGATGACGTCCCGGCTGTCCACCGCGCGGCGCAGGTGCGCCGCCTCCAGCTCCGCGGTGGCCACGGCCTCGCTGTGGGAGAGGGCCAGTGACGCGTGCGTCGCCAGCAGCAGCGCGATGTCGATCGCCCGCGCGTCGAACGCCCCCGGGGTGCGCGAATAGATGTTGAGCGCGCCGGAAAGCCGGGGTGGGCGGGCGTCCGGGAGCAGCGCGGTGGCCAGCACCGAGTGGTAGCCGTGGCGGGCGGCGGCCGGGCCGAACACCGGCCAGCGCGGGTCCCGGCCCAGGTCCTGCGACCAGCCGACGGCCGGGCCGTCCGGGCGGGCCGACTCGACGCACGGGCCTTCGCCGTGGTCGTACTGCACCTGGTCGAGCCGCTCGGCGACGGCGTCCGTTTCGATCGGGGTGTGGAACCGGCCGTCGGCGTCCCGCAGGGTGACGCTGACCAGGTCGGCGCCCGGCACGAGCGCGGTCGCGCCGCCGACGACGAGCTTGAGCACACCGCCGACGGTCGGTGTCGCGTCGAGCAGGGTGCGGGTGAGGTCGGCGAACTGCCCGGCCAGCAGCCCCGGCGCCGGGGCACCGTCCTGTCCGAACCCGGCCCGTTCCCGGGCCCACTCCTCTTCGCCGACGCTCATGGATCCTCACTGTCCTCGGTACGGGTGGCCGACCTCCCATTCAACCCGATGCCGGGGTGCGCAGCGCGGCACGGGCCCGGTCGACGAACCCCGGCCCCGGCCACAGCTGGTCGGCCTGCGGCACCCGGTCGGCCAGATCCGGGTGGGGGAGCGTCGGCGCGGCCTCGCGGCTTTCGACGACGGCTCTGCCGAGTTCGGCCTGCCGTTCGGCGGAGCAGGTGCGCCGGATCTCCCGCTCGGCCGCGGGCCCTTCCTCGCGCACGTGCCGCCGGACGGCGCGGATCAGCCCGCCCAGCAGGCGCTCGAACCGCGGCTCCTGCGGTCCGACGCCTTCGAGCTGCCGCATCAGGCCGTCCGCCTCGGCGAGCTCGCCGTCGCCGTCGAGGAAGGGTTCTTCGGCGACGGCGTGCCGGACCAGCTCCGCGATCAGGTGATCGGCGAGGTCCTTGCGGTTCTCCGGGCTGCCCTGGCCGAGCTCGAGCTCGGTGCAGAGCCGGTCGAGCTCGCGGTGGTCGCCGGCGAGGACGGTCGTCAGGTCGGTTGCGGGCTGGTTGCCGTTCATGCACTCTCCTGGTCCGGGCTCGGGTTCGCAGAAGGGGATACCCGCTGTTCCGGCGCCGAATCCCGTGTCGGCCACGGCCTGCTCGGGTATTCCTACGACAAACCGGGCCCCAGGGAGGACGAACCATGGCAGCGCCGTCCGCGGTGATCGAGCGCGAACGCAAGTACGAGATCGTCGCGGGCAGCGGCGTACCCCGCCTGATCGGCGTCGCCGGCGTCGAAACCCAGGACGATCCGGTCGAGCACGTCCTCGACGCGTCGTACTACGACACGAAGACGTTCCGCCTGGCCCGCGGCGGCATCACGCTGCGGCGGCGGGTCGGCGGGCCGGACGCGGGCTGGCACCTGAAGCTGCCGGTATCGGCCGACGAGCGGCAGGAGCTGCAGCTCCCCCTGGGCGGTGATCCCCACAAGGTGCCCGGCCGCCTGCGCAGGCTGGTGCGGGCGTACACACTGGGGGAGAAGCTGGTACCGATAGCCCGCTTGCGCACGGACAGGTTCGCCCACCGCCTCACCGACGCGACCGGCGCCACGATAGCGACGCTGACCGACGACCACGTGACGGGCGAGGTCGGCGGCGAAACAGTCCACATCGACTCGTGGCGCGAGCTGGAACTCGAGCTGGATCCGGCGGCCGACCCCGGCCTCCTCGACGAGTTCGACCGAGCCCTGATCGCCGCGGGCGCCTCGGCATCCCCATGGTCATCAAAGCTACGGCGGCTCATCGGCGACCGGGTCCCGAAGCAGGCCGGGCTGCCGAAGAAGCCAACCGCGGGCGACGTGGTGGTGGCGGCATTGCGAGAGCAGCACGGCCGGCTGCGGCGGGCGGACGTAGGAGTCCGGCTGGACGTCGACGATTCCGTGCACCAGATGCGGGTGGCGATCCGGAAGCTGCGGAGCACGCTTCGCACCTTCGGCAGCCTGATCGACCCGGGCCCGGTGGTGACGGAGCTGCAGTGGCTGGGCCGCGAGCTGTCCCCGTCTCGAGACACGGAAGTCACCGAGGCCCGCCTCCGAGCGCGCCTCGACGACCTGCCATCGGAGCTGGTGTTCGGCCCCCTGCGCCAGTTCCTGACCCGCTACTTCGCCCGTGAGGCCGAGGAGGGCCGCACTCGCGCGCTGGCAGCACTGGCGTCCAAGCGCTACCTGCGGTTGCAGCGTGCGCTGGATGCGTTGCTGGAGAAGCCGCCATTGACCGCGAAGGCACGAAAGCCCGCGAAGGCCGGGCTGCAGAAGCCCCTGCGGAAGGCCGCATCGAAGCTGAGCCGCGCCGAGGCCACAGCGCGAAGGTCGACGGGCGACGAGCGAGAGAAGGCACTACACGACGTCCGGAAGAAGGCGAAGCGAGCCCGATACGCGGCCGACGTCGCGAAGCCGGTGTACGGCAAGAAGCTGCGGAAGTGGCGCAAGAACGTCAAGGCGGTACAGGGAACACTGGGCGAGCACCAGGACACGGTCGTCGGCCGCGAGGTACTGCGGCACCTCGCAGTGGCGGGCCACGGCGAGGGCCAGAACACCTTCACCTTCGGGATGCTCCACGCCCGGGACGCCGGCCGGGCCGAAGAGCTGCGGGAGAGGTTCTCGCAAGAGTGGCGCCGGGTCCGGAAGGGCACGCGCCCCGGTTGGCTGGGCTGAGCTCTGCCGGGGCCGACCCGAACGCGCTGAAGGGCACCTTCCTCCCATCGGATGCGAGGAAGGTGCCCTTCAGCCTTCGCCGGTGAGCTTCCCCCGCAACTGTTCCAAGGTCTGAGACAACAACCGAGACACATGCATCTGCGAGATCCCGACCCGATCGGCGATCTGAGTCTGCGTCAACCCCCCGAAGAACCGCATGACCAAAATAGCCCGTTCCCGCTTCGGCAGCTCCTGCAGCAGCGGCTGAAGCGCCTCGTGGTTCTCGACCATGGCCATCTCGTGGTCGGGTTCTCCCATGGTGTCCGCCAGCGACAACGCCTCCGCGTCGTCGTGCACCGGCTTGTCCACCGACAGCGCCTGGTACGCGTTCCCCGCCAGCAGGCCCTCACGGACCTCGTCGACGTCCAGGTTCAGGTGCTCCGCCAGCTCCGTCGGCGTCGGCGCACGGCCCAGGCGCTGCGACAGCACCGCAGAGCCCTGGCTGAGCGAGAGGTGCAGCTCCTTGAGCCGGCGGGGGACCCGCACCGACCAGCCGGTGTCGCGGAAGTGCCTGCGGACCTCGCCCATGATCGTCGGGACCGCGAAGGACAGGAAGTCGTGGCCGCGGGTGGGGTCGAACCGGTCGACCGCGTTGATCAGGCCGATCCGGGCCACCTGGACCAGGTCCTCACGCGGCTCGCCGCGGCCGGAGAACCGGGTGGCGATGTGCTCGGCCAGCGGGAGGAGCTCGGTGACGAGCTTGCTGCGGACGACCTCGCGCCGCGGGTCACCGGCCTCGAGGGTGCCCAGTTCCTCGAACAGCGGCTCGCAGTGGGCATATTCGTCGGGGCGGTGGAGGAGGGTTTTTCGCTCGCTGCTCACGCGCTCGTTCCCGGGTTGAGCACCAGCTCGATCGTCACGATGCCCGCACCTCCACCGGGCAGCACGTCGCAGTGGGCCGTCACGGACCGGCTCAGGGTCGTCAGCACGTGCCAGCCGAACGTGCGGTCGCTCGGCGGCCTCGGGTCGGTCGAGCGGGTCGACACGATCACGTGCAGGCCGTCCGGGGCCAGGCGGAAGCGGCACTGCAGCTGGGAGCCGAGCTCGGCCAGCTGGACGAGCTGGGCGCACGCCTCGTCGACGGCCATCTTGGCGTCGGCGATGGCGTCCAGGCCGAAGTCCGCGCGCGAGACCACGCCGTGCGTGAGCATCCGGACCAGCGGGATCTGCTCCGCCATGGCGGGCAGGCGCAGCTCGACGAGTTCGTCGAGCAGCTCGTCGACGGTCGGCTTGCCGCCGAACGAGCTGTCGCTTCGAGTTTCTTCCATGCGGGAGGTACTACCCATCCGGTGTAATGGCGACACTTCGTGATCAGGGATTTCGGGTTTGGTCACCGGCCCAGCGCCTGTTCGAGTTCCTTCTTGGTCATCTTCGAGCGGCCGTCGATGTTCTTCTTCTTCGCTTCGTTGTAGAGCTGGTCCTTTGTCAGGCCGCCGGGGCCCTTGCGGTTGCCGGACCGCTCGCCGCCGCGCTGCTGGGGCGACTTACCCTTGAGCGAGGTCTTGCTCGCCTGCCGGGACTCACCCGATCGGGCGCGGTTCTTGTTCACCGTCCGGGCCGCGATCTCCTTGGCCCGTTCGCTGCTCGCCCCGCGGTCCTCGGCCGAGTCCTTGATGTGCTCGTACTGGCGTTCGCGTTTGCCGCTCCACGACTGAGGCATGCCCGCTCCCTTCGTCCTCGTCTCGCGGGGTGGGTACCCGCTTGATCGCGCGGCAAACGTCCGGGTCGTGGTGGGTTACCCGCTGCTCGCGGGGGGTAAGCGGGGGGTTGACCGAGAGGAGGCGCCGATGCGGATCGGCTACACCCTGATGACCGAGCAGGCAGGCCCGGACGACCTGGTCCGGTACGCCGCCGGCGCGGAACGGGCCGGCTTCGACTTCGAGGTCATGAGCGACCACTACTCGCCCTGGCTGGACGAACAGGGGCACGCGCCCTACGCCTGGAGCGTGCTGGGCGCGGTCACGCAGGTGACCGAACGAGCCGAGCTGATGACCTACGTGACCTGCCCGACCATGCGCTACCACCCGGCGGTCGTGGCGCAGAAGGCCGCAACCATCCAGGCGCTCTCGGGCGGCCGGTTCACCCTCGGCCTCGGGGCGGGGGAGAACCTCAACGAGCACGTCATCGGCCAGGGCTGGCCGCCGGCCAACGTCCGGCACGAGATGCTGGCCGAGGCCGTGCAGATCATCGGCGGCCTGTTCGACGGCGGCTACTTCGACTACGAGGGCAAGCACTTCCGCGTCGACTCGGCGAAGCTGTGGGACCTGCCGGAAAAGCGGACGCCGATCGGCGTCGCGGTGTCCGGTTCGCAGTCGGTCCGGAAGTTCGCCCCGGTCGCCGACGTGATGATCGCCGTCGAGCCGAAGGTGGAGCTGTCCCAGGAGTGGGACGCGACGAAGCTGGGTGGCGCGCCGAGCCGCAAGGTCGGGCAGCTGCCGGTGTCGTGGGGCACCGACCGCGACGCCGCCGTCCAGCGCGCGCACGAGCAGTTCCGCTGGTTCGCCGGCGGCTGGAAGGTCAACGCCGAGCTCCCGGGCCCGGCCGGGTTCGCCGGGGCGACGCAGTTCGTCCGCGAGGAGGACGTCGCCGGGTCGATCCCGTGCGGCCCGGACGTCGAGCCGATCGCCGAGGCGGTGCGGGAGTTCGAAAAGGCGGGCTTCACCGACGTGGCGCTGGTCCAGATCGGCGGTGACCAGCAGGAGGGCTTCCTCGACTTCGCCGAGAAGGAACTGCTGCCGGCCCTGCGCGGGTAGGCGGCTCAGGCGGGTGCGGGGGCGGGCCGGTGCGCGGTCAAGGCGAGGCGCTGGTCCGCCCCGGTGACCTGCAGGGCTCGCCGGACCATCGGGTTGGTCCCGGTGACGACGAGCAGCTCGGTGCCGCCCGACCCGGCCTGCAGCGCCGCGTGCAGCAGCACCCGGATCCCGGCCACGCCGAGGAAGTCCACTTCGGACAGATCGACGACCAGCCGGTCCGGTGTCGCCCACAGGCGGTCGGAGAGCAGCGCGGCCAGGTCGCCTGCCGTCGCGCTGTCGAGGTCGCCGCGCGCGGTCACCAGTACCGCGTGCGGGGCGGGCCACGCCGTGCGCAGCCGCAGGCTGGAGTGAGAGCTCATGCCGGTTCGCCACCGTCCTGGTGCGGCGCGGCCGCGGCCGCGCTCGGGGGGAGTCGGAGCGGCTGCTGGTTGAACCGTGCAACCGAGACTAACTCCGCGCTCCCGGCGCGCAACCGACGTTGCTCCGAACGGGCGTGCGGCGCGCCGCGGTGGTGACCGCTCGTGCCCGGGCTGATCGCGATGCAGTAATCTCGCGCTGGACCCGTTAAAGCGCTAGCGGCCCACTAGTGGCGCGCGCCCGGGTCCCCCCTGGTTGAGAGCGCCCTGTCAGAAGGAGGGGCGTCACCAGGATGACGGGCGGCCATGAGCAGCTCACCGCGCGGCTGGACGAAGTCACGCTCGCGATGGAGTCGCTGACCGCGATGCTGGACAGCGAGCTCGACCTCGGCCAGATGCTGCAGGCGGTGTGCGACCACGCCGTGCAGGTGGTGCCCGGGGCCGACATGGCCAGCATCACCCTGGTGCGCGACGGGGTGCCGGAGACGGTGGCCAGCACCGACCAGCGGGCGGTGAACTTCGACCGCGAGCAGTACCGGATCGGGGACGGACCGTGCCTGCGCGCGGCGGAGACGGGCCAGCCGGTCCGCGTCGGCGTCGGCGCGGTCGGGGACCTGTGGCCGCAGTTCGTCTCCTCGGCCGGGCAACTGGGCGTGGCGAGCTTCCTCGCCGCACCGCTGACGGTGGACGAGGACATGTCCGGCGCGGTGAACCTGTTCGGCTTCGGCGAGCACGGCTTCAGCGAGCTGGGCACCAAGATCCTCGAGCTCTACACGGCCACGGTGGTGTTCGGCCTCCGCAGCGCGCGGCGTTACTTCGCGGCCCGCGAGCTGGTCGACCAGCTCAACCGGGCCCTGGAAACCCGTGCGGTGATCGACCAGGCCAAGGGAATCCTGATGGCCGCCCACCGCATCACGGCGGAGGAAGCCTTCCAGCGGCTGGTGAAGCGTTCCCAGGACGGCAACCGGAAGCTCCACGAGGTGGCGGCGGAGTTCGTGACCGCGGTGGCGACGACGACCGCGTGAGCGGGCGGTCCGACTCGGCAGGGTCAGCCGGCCGGGACCTCGTCCGGGGGTGCCTCGGACTCGACCGGGGCCGGGTCCTGGCGGGGCTTGCTGCGCTGGCAGGTCGTGCAGACCAGGGTGCGGCCGAGCACCGTGCCGTCGTCGGCGACCACCTGGGCCACGTGCATCGTCGGGAAGCCGCAGACCTCGCACGGCAGTGAGCCGTCTTCGCGGCTGATGCGGAGCTGGGTGCCCATCCGGCCTCCTGCTGTGACGTGGGTCTCACCACCTTGCCTGTCTCCGGTGCCGGACCCGGGTGAATTCACTCGTTCGGCCTAGCCGCACCGGATCTTCGGGGCTTGCCGTGTCGCCTGGCGGGATCCTGGGTAACCCGCGGGCGAACGAACTGCCGGAGGGGAGCGAAAGATGCGAGACAAGCGCAACGATCTGCGGCCGGTGGCGGACCTGCTGGTCGACGGGGACTCACCCGAGCTGGAGCGCACGCGCCACAAGGCGGCGCTGGCCGTGGCCGCCCGGGCGAAGGACCCCGAAGACTGCGCGCGGCTGCTGGACATGCTGGGGCTGCACCGCGGCGGCCGCCGCGCCAGCGACGTCGCCTGATAGCCGTCGCGGAAAGCAGGAGGACGACATGGCCCGGCCCGTCTGGAGCGGCGCACTGAGCCTGGGACTGGTCACCGTGCCGGTGGAGCTGTACCCGGCGGTGGCGGACCACACGATCCACTTCCACCAGTTCGAACGCGGGACGTCGGACCGCATCCGCAACCGGCGGGTCAACGAGCGGACCGGCGAAGAGGTCACCCAGGACGAAATCGTCAAGGGCTACGACCTCGGCGGCGGCGACCACGTGCTCGTCGAACCGGACGAACTGGACGAGATCGCGCCCGAGCGGTCGCGCCGGATCGACATCGAGCAGTTCGTCGAGCTCGACGAGATCGACCCGTGGTTCTTCGACAAGACGTACTGGCTCAAGCCGGCGAAGGAGGACTTCGCCAAGGCGTACGGCCTGCTGCTGCAGGCGATGGACCGCAGCGAGAAGGCCGGTATCGCCAAATTCGTACTGCGCGGCAAGGAGTACCTCGCGGCCGTCCGCGCCGGCGAGGACGTGATGGTGCTCAACACCCTGCACTTCGTCGCCGACCTGCGGAAGCCGAAGGACGTCATGGGCAAGCTGCCGCAGCTGCCGAAACCGCGGCCCAAGGAGCTCGACATGGCGCTCGCGCTGGTCGACGAGATGACCGCGCCCTGGAAACCCGAGGACTACCGCGACGAATACTCCAAGCGCGTCGAAGAGCTGATCAAGGCGAAGGAAGCAGGCAAGGAGATCACCCACGAGGAGGAGCCGGAGCCCTCGGCCGACGTCGTCGACCTGTTCGAGGCGTTGTCGCGCAGCGTGAAGAACCGCAAGGGCGGCGGCAAGGAGCCGAAGAAGAAGGCCGGGAAGAAACTGTCCGAGCTGTCGAAGTCCGATTTGGACAAGCTGGCTCGCGAGCAGGGCGTGAAGGGCCGCTCGAAGATGACGCGGGCCGAGCTCGAGAAGGCCCTGAAAGCATCGTGACTCAGCCGAGCAGCTTCGCCGCCGCACGCAGATCGGCGACGAAGGCCGCGTAGGCGTCGTCGCGGTCCGGGGCCCGCAGCACCGCCGACGGGTGGACCGTGGCCAGCGCCGACGGCACCAGGTCGGCGACGTCCGCCGGTGCTTCCACCGGCTCGCCGCGGTGGGCGGTGAGCCGGAACTTCGGGCCCAGCAACGACTGAGCGGCCGTCGCGCCCAGCAACAGCACCAGCTCCGGGCGCACCGCGCGCAGCTCGGCCAGCAGCCACGGGCGGCACGCGACCACCTCGGTGCGGCCCGGCTTCTGGTGGATGCGGCGCTTCCCCTCGCGCTTGAACTTGAAGTGCTTGACCGCGTTGGTGACGTACAACGACCGCCGGTCGAAGCCGGCTTCCTCGAAGGCGCGGTCCAGCAGTTTCCCGGCCGGTCCCACGAACGGCTCACCCGCGAGGTCTTCCTTGTCGCCGGGCTGCTCGCCGACGACGAGGACCTGCGCCCCGGCGTCGCCTTCGCCGAAGACGGTCTGCGTGGCGTCCTGGTAGAGCGGGCAACCCCGGCAACCGGACGCCGCCGACCGCAACCGGTCGAGGTCGGTGGTGTCCGGTGGCTCGGCACCGCGGGAATCCGGCATGCCCCCGGAAATTCCCCGGCCACGGCGCGGGTAAACGTGCCCGGCCCGGGTAGCCGAGACGCAACCGCCCAGAGAAAGGAGTTCACGATGACCACCGCACGCGACATCATGACGTCGGACGCGACCTGCGCCCGGGAGTCCGACACCGTGCACGACGCCGCGGTCACCATGGCCCAGAAGAGTGTCGGCGCGCTGCCGATCTGCGGTGAGGACAACCGGCTCAAGGGCATGATCACCGACCGCGACATCGTGGTGAAGGTGCTGGCCGAGGGCAAGGACCCGCGCGCGGTCCACGTCGGCGAACTCGCCCAGGGCGAGGTCGTCACGATCGGCGCGGACGACGACGCCCAGGAGATCCTGCGCACGATGTCCGAGCACCGCGTCCGCCGGCTGCCGGTGATCGACGGGCACGACCTCGTCGGGATCGTCGCCCAGGCCGACGTGGCCCGCGCGCTGTCGAACCCCAGCGCCGGCGAGCTGGTCGAGGCGCTGTCCTACGACTGAGTGACCCCTCGACCCACTACGGCCGCCCCCGGCACGTTCCGGGGGCGGCCGTAGTGCGCTGGCACGTCAGCGGGAACCGGTGGCGGCGGTACCGTCCTCAGTGGACTCGCGGATGGCCTCGGCGCGGGCGATGTGCCAGGCCACCAGTGCGCCCGCGCTCACCGTGCCCCACAGCACGAGCGCGGCGTCGCGGGCGAACAGGCCCACGAGCAGCATCGTCACCGCCGTGATGTCGCACAGCAGGAGCAACAGGCTCCACCGCCTGGGCGCGCGCAGCGAGCGGCCGCTGAGGGCGGCGGCGAACGCGGGATCACTCGCGCGCAGCTCCGCCTCGATTTCGCGCAGGGCGTGGCGTTCTCGATCCGGGAGCATGGGGGGCCTCCTCGCCTCGGCTACCGGGCTGGATACCCGTTTTCCCCGCTTCCGAAGCGAGAAACTCAGTGGTTGTCGCGGGGAATGCCCTTCGTCGCGGCGATGCGCTGGTACGCGACGGCCGGGCGCAGCACCATGCCGTCACACAGCTGGTCGACCATCGACCGCTGGATCTGCTGCCACGGCGTCTGCGACTCGGGCACGGGGTAGCCGCCCGCCTCGGCCAGCTCCCGGTGGCGCCGGGCGAGTTCCTCGTCGGAGACGAGGACGTCCGCGGTGCCGGCGCCGAGGTCGATCCGGACCCGGTCCCCGGTGCGCAGCACGGCGAGACCGCCGCCGGCCGCGGCTTCGGGCGAGGCGTTGAGGATCGACGGCGAGCCGGAGGTGCCCGACTGGCGGCCGTCGCCGAGGCAGGGCAGCTCGTGCACGCCCCGCTTGATCAGCTCCGCCGGCGGCCGCATGTTCACCACCTCCGCGGAGCCCGGGTAGCCGAGCGGGCCGGTGCCGCGCATGACCAGCAGCGAGTGCTCGTCGACGCCGAGGTCCGCCTCGTCGATGCGGGCGTGGTAGTCCTCCGGGCCGTCGAACACGACCGCGGTGCCTTCGTAGACGCCCCCGGCCAGGTACCGCCGCCGGAACTCCGGCGAGATCACGCTGGACTTCATGATCGCCGCGTCGAAGAGGTTGCCCTTGAGCACCAGGAACCCGGCGTCGGGGGTGAGGGCGGTGTCGAAGGTCCGGATGACGTCCCGGTCGCCGGCCTCGGCGTCCCGGCAGTTGTCGCCGAGGGTGCGACCGTTGACCGTCGGCGCGTCCTCGTGGACCAGCCCGTGCCGCATCAGCTCGTGCACCACGGCCGGGACCCCGCCCGCGCGGTGGAACTCCTCGCCGAGGTACTTGCCGGCGGGCTGCAGGTCGACCAGCAGCGGGACGCCGTGACCGAGCCGCTGCCAGTCGTCCAGGGGCAGGTCGACGCCGATGTGCCGGGCGATCGCGCCGATGTGGATGGGCGCGTTGGTCGAGCCGCCGATCGCGGAGCTCACCACGATGGCGTTCTCGAACGCCTCGCGCGTCAGGATGTCCGACGGCTTGAGGTCTTCGCGGACCATGTCGACGATCCGCAGCCCGGTCCGGTAGGCCATCCGCGCCCGGTCGCGGTGCGGGGCCGGGATGGCCGCGCAGCCAGGGAGGCTCATGCCGAGGGCTTCGGCGAGGGCGTTCATCGTGGACGCCGTGCCCATCGTGTTGCAGTGCCCGGGGGAGGGGGCCGAGGACGCGACGAGCTCCATGAACCCGGCGTCGTCGATCTCGCCGGCCGCGAGCAGCTCCCGCGCCTTCCAGATGATCGTGCCCGAGCCGGTGCGCTTGCCGTCGTACCAGCCGTTGAGCATCGGGCCGCCGGACAGCACGATCGCCGGGATGTCGACGGTCGCGGCGGCCATCAGGCACGCCGGGGTGGTCTTGTCGCAGCCGGTGGTGAGCACGACGCCGTCGATCGGGTAGCCGTAGAGCGTCTCGACCAGGCCGAGGTAGGCGAGGTTGCGGTCGAGCGCGGCGGTCGGGCGTTTGCCGGTCTCTTGAATGGGGTGGACCGGGAACTCGATGGCGATGCCGCCGGCCTCGCGGATGCCTTCGCGCGTGCGGTCGGCCAGCTGCAGGTGGTGGCGGTTGCAGGGGGTGAGGTCGGAGCCGGTCTGCGCGATCCCGATGATCGGCTTGCCGGACTGCAGCTCCTCCCGGGTCAGGCCCCAGTTCTGGTACCGCTCGAGGTAGAGCGCGGTCATCCCGGGGTCGGCGGGGTTGTTGAACCAAGCTTCGCTGCGCAGTCCCATACCGGCCAGTCTGGCAACGGCGGTCCCGGATTGCACGCCCCGGCTCAAGCGCCCCAATGTGGCGTTCGGTGCGTTGGACGCACCGAACGCCACATTGGGTGCGTTGGACGCAACCAACGCCACATTGGGGCGCTTGGGTCAGCCGAGCCCGTTGAGGCCGATCACCCGGGAGTACCAGTGGGCGCTCTGCTTCGGCGTCCGCCGCTGCGTGTCGTAGTCGACGTGGACCAGGCCGAACCGCTTCGCGTAGCCCTCGGCCCACTCGAAGTTGTCCAGCAGCGACCAGTAGAAGTACCCGCGCAGGTCGACGCCGGCCTGGATCGCGTCGTGGCAGGCCCGCAGGTGGGAGTCGAGGAACGCCACGCGGTCGGTGTCGACGATGTCACCGCCGTCGGAGACGACGTCGGGGTAGGCCGCGCCGTTCTCCGTGATGTACAGCGGCAGCTGCCGGTAGCCGCGGTGCACCTGCAGCAGGGACTCGGTCAGCCCGGCCGGCTGGACCTCCCACCCGGAGTCCGTGCGGGGCGCCGCCGGGTCCGGGACGAAGTGCACGTCACCCGCGCCGACCCACTCGGGGCCCGCCGGCTCGCTGCCCGGCACCGGGCGGCCCGCGACGCGGTAGTCGCGGTAGTAGTTCACGCCCAGCCAGTCGACGTGCGCGGCGATGATCGCGGCGTCCTCGTCGCGCACGACCGAGCCCAGGCCGAACGGCTCGAGGTCGGTGACCAGGTCGTCCGGGTAGCCGCCGCGCAGCACCGGGTCGAGGAACAGCCGGTTCTGCAGGCCGTCGATCCGCCGGGCCGCGGAGACGTCGGAGACGTTCGCCGGGTCGTGCGGGGCGACCGGGTACAGGTTCAGCGTGATGCCGGCCGGGACGTCCCGGGCGTGCCGCCGGATGATGTCCATGGCCAGGCCGTGGCCCAGCAGCAGGTGGTGCGTGGCGGCCACCGCCGCCGGGTGGTCGGTGCGGCCGGGCGCGTGGATGCCGCCCGCGTAGCCGAGCATCGCCGCGCACCAGGGCTCGTTGAGCGTCGACCAGCTGGCGACGCGGTCACCCAGCCGCTCCAGCACGGTCTCGGCGTATTCGGCGAACCGGTAGGCGGTGTCCCGGTTGGTCCAGCCGCCCTTCTCCTCCAGGGCCTGCGGCAGGTCCCAGTGGTACAGCGTCGCCCACGGCTGGATCCCGGACTCGAGCAGGCAGTCGACCAGCCGGTCGTAGAAGCCGAGCCCGGCGGCGTTCGGCGCGCCGCCGTCCGGCCGCACCCGCGGCCACGCCAGCGAGAAGCGGTAGGCGCCGAGGTTGAGCCGGCGCATCAGCCCGACGTCTTCGGAGTACCGCCGGTAGTGGTCGGCCGCCGGTTCGCCGTTGTCGCCGCCCCGGACCGCACCCGGGCGGCGGGCGAAGACGTCCCAGACCGAGTCGGTGCGCCCGTCGGCCGTCGTGGCTCCTTCCACCTGGAACGACGCGGTGGCGGCGCCCCAGACGAAGCCAGGCGGGAACATCAACGCGGTCTCCGCCCGAACGCTGTCGGGATGTACGGACATGTTCACCCTTTCACGGCACCTTGCATGATCCCGGCCACGATCTGGCGGCCGAGGAGGACGAAGACGATGAGGATGGGAATCGTGGCCAGGGTCGTGCCGGCCAGGACGAGGGAATAGTCGACGTAGTAGCCGCTCTGCAGCTTTTCCAGGGCCACCTGGACGGTGGGGTTGCCGGCGTCCAGCACGACGAGCGGCCACAGGAAGTCGTTCCAGGACATCATGAACGTGAACATCGCGAGGATCGCCGCGGCCGGGCGCACGGCGGGCAGGCAGACGTTCCAGAAGACCCGGATCATGCTGCAGCCGTCGACGCGCGCGGCCTCGATGAGCTCGTACGGCAGAGCGTCCACTGTGTACTGCCGCATCCAGAACACGCCGAACGCGGTGACCAGGTTGGGCACGATCACCGCCGTCAGGCTGCCCGTCCAGCCCAGTTCGGACATCGCGATGAACAGCGGGATGATGCCCAGCTGGGTGGGCACCGCGAGCGTGACGACGATGAAGACGAACAGCTTGTTGCTCCCGCGGAACCGCAGTTTCGCGAAGGCGAACCCGGCCAGCGCCGAGAACAGCACCGTCGTCAGCGTCACCGTGCCGGACACGATGACGCTGTTGGCAAGCGCTTTCCAGAACGGCACGGTGTCGAACACCCGCGACGCGTTCGCGAAGAAGTTGCCGCCGGGCACGAACGGCGGGATGCGCTCGGTGAGCATCCCGTTGTCGCGGCTGGCCACCAGGAACGACCAGTAGAACGGGAACAGCGAGCCGAGCACGAAGATCGCCAGCACGATGTAGGTCGCCTTGCGGGGCTTGCCGAGCGTGGCGACCTTCTGCCGGATCCCCGGTTTGCTTCCGGTGGGGATGTCACTCTGGAGTGTGGTCATTTCTTCTTCACCTTCACCGCCGGGGTGCTGGCGATCCGGCTGGTGATGAAGAAGTTCGCCAGCGCGATGAGCACGATGATCAGGAACAGCACCCAGGCGATCGCCGAGGCGTAGCCGAGGTCGGCGTTCTGGAACGCCGTCTGGTAGAGGTACAGCGTCACGGTCTGGAACTGGTTGGTCGAACCGCCGTTGTTCGACCCCGGCATGGCGTCGAACAGCTTCGGCTCGGTGAAGATCTGCAGGCCGCCGATCGTCGAGGTGATCGTGATGAAGATCAGCGTCGGCCGCAGCAGCGGCAGGGTGACGTTCCAGAAGCGGCGCCACGTGCCCGCGCCGTCGATCACGGCGGCCTCGTGCAGTTCCTTGGGGATGGCCTGCATGGCCGCCAGTACGATCAGGGCGTTGTAGCCGGTCCAGCGCCAGTTCACCATGATCGCGATCGCGACGTGGCTGCCGAACCGGTTGGCCTGCCAGTCGACCGGGTCGAGGCCGATGGTCTGCAGCACGCCGTTGATCAGCCCGTACTTCGGGCCGAACAGGTTGGCGAAGATGATGCCGATCGCGACGAGGCTGGCCGCGTACGGCAGCAGGATGCCGACGCGCCAGCCGGTCGCGCCGCGCAGCCGGGCCCCGAGCAGCGCCGCCAGCATGACCGCGATGATGAGCTGCGGGACGCTGGACAGCAGGAAGATGCTGATCGTGTTCGTCAGCGCGTTCCAGAACTGCGTGTCGGCGAAGAGCTCCTTGAAGTTGTCGAGGCCGATGAAGTCGGGGTCGTCGCTCCCGGCTTCCCACTTGAACAGCGAGACGTAGGCGGTGTAGAGCAGCGGGAACAGCCCGACGATCCCGAAGAGGATGAAGAACGGCGCGATGTAGAGGTACGGCGAGACCTTGACGTCCCACCGGCTCAACCGGTGACGGAAGGTGGGCCGGGGAGACACGCGCTCCCCGGCCTTACTCCCTTCTGGCGCGACCTTGTCGAGGACGGTCATCGGTTCAGCGCGTGATCTTCTTCGCGGCTTCGACCATCTGGTTCCAGCCGTCCGCCGCCGACTTGCCCTGCTCGACCGCCTGCAGTGCCGGGCTGGACGCGTTCTCCTGGATCTGGCCGTCGCCGGGGCCCTTGTACTGCGGCTTCTGCACCTTCTTGGCCTGCTCGGCGAACAGCGCGCCGACCTTCGTGTCGCCGAAGTAGTCGTTGGTGTAGCTCAGCAGCGCCGGGTCCGAGAGCGCCTTGACCTGGCTGGGGAAGGTGCCCTTGGCCTGGAACGCCTTGATCTGCTGCTCCGGGGCGGTCAGCCAGGCCGCGAGCTCGGCGGCCTCCTTCGGGTGCTTGGACTGCGTCGGGACGGTCAGGTACGAACCACCCCAGTTGCCGCCGCCGCCGGGGAAGGCCGCGGTGACGGCCCACTTGCCGGCGTTCTCCGGGCCGGCCTGCTCCTTGATCACGCCGAGCATCCAGGCGGGGCACACCTTCGTGGCGAACGCGCCCTGCTTGAAGCCGGTGTTCCACTCGTTGCTGAACGCGGTGAGCTTGGCCGACTCGCCCTTGGCGACCGCGTCGGTGACCTTGGCCCAGGCGTCCTTGATGCCCTGGTTGGTCTCGACGGCGAGCTTGTCGTCGGTGTTGATGTAGCCCTGGGGGAGCTGGTTGACCATCGCGTTGAAGTTCTGTGCGGCCGAGTCGAACCAGGCCTTGCCGTTGCTCTTCTTGACGAAGTCCGCGCCGGCGGCGAAGTAGCTGTCCCAGGTGGCGAACAGGGGCTTCACGGCCTCGGGGTCGTCCGGCAGGCCGGCGGCCTTGAACATGTCCTTGCGGTAGCACATGGCGAGCGGCCCGATGTCGGTGCCGTAGCCGATGAGCTTGCCGTCCTTGGTCTTGGCGGCGTCGTACTTCCAGGGCAGCCAGCGGTCGGCGGAGGCGTCGGCCGGGCCGATCTTGCTCAGGTCGTTGAACTTGGAGCCCTTGTCGAGGAAGTCGGAAAGGTGGCCCTCCTCGAGCGCCGTCACGTCGGCCAGGCCCGAGCCCGCGGCCAGCTTCGTGACGAGTTCCTCGTGGTAGGGGCCGCCCTGGCCGGTCTTGCGGTGGGTGATCTTGATGTTGGGGTGCAGCCGCTCGTACTCCGGGATGAGGGCCTCGTAACCGAACTCGGTGAACGTCGCCAGCGTCAGGTCGACCTTCTCGTTCGGGTTCGCGGCCGCCGGCGTGTTGGTGTCACCGCCTCCGCTGCAGGCCGAGGCGCCGAGCGCCGTCATCGTGATACCCAGTGCCAGGACCAGGCCGTTCCGGATCGTTCTCACGTGTCCAACCACCTTGTTGACGGGAATGAGCGCTCTCACTGCTGGGAGCCGATCTGGGAGCGCTCCCAGGTGTGGCAGAGTCTGGTGGGGGCGTTCACCGGTGTCAAGGGGTTGTAACCGGAGCGTTTCCTGCGAGGAGCGCTCCCGGACGCAGCGGAGCGTGAACGTTAAGCTGAGGCGGTCAGAGTTGCAGAGGGTGAGCGAGGGCGGTGCCGTGGGGCCTCGAGCAGGCGATGAAGAACGGCCGACACTGGAGGACGTCGCGGCGTTCGCCGGCGTGTCGCGGTCGACGGCGTCGCGCGCGTTGAACGACGACGCGTACGTCAGCGCGGCGGCGCGCGAGAAGGTGCTCTCCGCCGCCCGTGACCTGGGCTATTCGCCGAACCAGGCGGCCCGGTCGCTGGTCACGCGCCGCACCGGGGCGGTCGCGGTGGTGCTGTCGGAGCCGGAGTCCCGGCTGCTCGACGACCCGTACCGCGCCGCCGTCATGCGGGCCGGCTACCGGGAGCTCGCCGACGTCGGGCGGCAGATGGTGCTGATCTTCAGTGACATCCGCGAGGACCTGAGCCGGACGGTCCGGTTCCTCGAGGGCGGCCACGTCGACGGCGCGCTGGTGTTCGCGCCGCACCGCGCCGACCCGCTGCCCAAGGCGCTGCGGCTGCTGCGCATCCCGGTGGTGTTCGGCGGCCAGGCGGCCGGCATCCGCCGCGGCGTGCACGTCGTCGACTTCGACAACGAAGGCGGCGCCCGGCTGGCGGTCCAGCACCTGGTCGCGGCCGGACGGCGGCGGATCGCCACGATCGCCGGCCCCCAGGACCAGAGCGCCCCGATCGACCGCCTGGCCGGCTGGCGCAAGACCCTCCTCGACGCCGGGCTCGACCCCGCCGACCTGGCCGAAGAAGCCGATTTCACCCTTTCGGGCGGCGCGAACGCCATGTCCGCCCTGCTGGCGAGGCACCCGGACATCGACGCGGTGTTCGTCGCCAGCGACATGATGGCGGTGGGCGCCCTGCGCACCCTCGGCGGCGCGGGCCGCCGCGTCCCGGACGACGTCGCGATGGTCAGCTTCGACGACAACGTGACACTGGCCCCGGCCATGGACCCGCCCCTGACGTCGGTCCACCAGGACCCGCGCGAGCAGGTCCACGCCATGGTCGAGACCCTGATGCGCCTGCTCGACGACCACAACCTCAAGCCGCGCCAGCACATCCTCCCGGTCTCGCTGGCGGTCCGCGCCTCGAGCTGAGCCTTCGATGCCCCGCGAATCACGCGTGATGCCTGCCGGCGCACGCGTGATGCCCGGCCGCGCGCGTGATGCCCCGCCGGAGCGCGCGTGGCGCCTCGTCGCGCGCTCGATGCCCCGCGAATCACGCTTGATGCCCGCCGGCGCACCCGTGATGCCTCGTCGCGCGCGCGTGATGCCCGGCGAATCACGCGTGATGCCCCGCCGTGCGCGCGTGATGCCCGGCGCCGCACGCGCGTTTCCGGTGTGAAACGTTTTCACCCACCTTCGGAGATATGTCCGCGTTACGGGTGCCCCGGTAGGTGGGAGTGTTCCCGTTCAGGTGTACGCGTTTGGCGCTAAACGGCGTTTTCTCGACACTCCGGGTAAACAGGTCGCTGGGCTGAACGGGTGACGGGACGACGTTCGGGTGCGGCTGTTCAGGAGCGTTCAGTGGTCCGGTGTTCGCCGGGTGCGCAGATGTGACGTTCGGGCTCCCGGTGTCCTTCTGACTCGATTCTTTACATCCAGGTTTCCGGCTGGCTACCGTCTGCGCCTGGAAGCGCTCCCAGATCGCTGGCTCCCTACGGACAAAGGAGTTCCGCAGCCATGCGTTCCTCTCCCCGAAAGCGCGTCCGTGCGCTGGCACTGGCCTCGGCCGTGCTGGCGGTCACGGGCGCGGTGGTCGCCCCACCACCGGCGCTCGGCGCCGACATCGCCTGTTCCGTCACCTACACGACCAATGACTGGGACACCGGGTTCACCGCCAACGTGTCGCTGCGCAACGACGGAGCTCCGTTCGACAGCTGGAAGGTCGGCTGGACGTTCCTCGACGGCCAGAAGGTCCAGCAGGGCTGGAGCGCCACGTTCGCCCAGTCCGGCGCCGCGGTCACCGCGACGAACATGTCGTACAACGGCCACCTCGACACCGGGGCGAGCACGTCGTTCGGGTTCAACGGCTCGAAGGGCTCGGCCAACCGGCCGCCCACCGACTTCTCGGTGAACGGCACCGCGTGCACCGGTGCGAACAAGGCACCGACGGTCACCCTCACCTCGCCGAGTTCAACCGGCACCTACTACGCCCCGGCCACGATCCCGCTGGCCGCGACGGCCGCCGACAGTGACGGCACCGTCAGCAAGGTCGAGTTCTACGCCGGCGACACGCTGCTGGCCACCGACACGGCCGCGCCGTTCGAAGGCAGCTGGGGCAACGTCCCGGCCGGGACCTACTCGATCACGGCGAAGGCCTACGACAACAAGAACGCGTCGACCACGTCCAGCCCGGTCAGCGTGAAGGTCCTCTCCGGGCCGACGATCGTCGCCGCGCCGGCGACCGCGCAGGTCAAGCAGGGCGGCACGACGACGTTCGCCGTCTCGCTCGCCGGTGCTCCGTCGGGTTCGGTCACCGTCGCGGTGGCGCGGACGGCCGGCAGCACCGACCTCACCGCGAGCCCCACGAGCCTGACCTTCACCGCGGCGAACTGGAACGTGCCGCAGAACGTCACGGTCGCCAGTGCCGACAACGGCGGTGCGCTGGGCAGCGCGACCTTCACCGCGAGCAGCAGCGGCTACACCGCGGCCACGGTGGCGGTCAACGAGATCTCGTCGTCCACTTCGGACTACCAGCTCGCGTTCCTGACCCAGTACAACAAGATCAAGGACCCGAACAACGGCTACTTCCGCAAGTTCGGGAACATCCTGGTGCCCTACCACTCGATCGAGACGCTGATCGTCGAGGCGCCGGACCACGGGCACGAGACGACGTCGGAGGCGTTCAGCTACTACCTGTGGCTGGAAGCGTCCTACGGCCGGATCACCGGTGACTGGACGCCGTTCAACCAGGCGTGGACGTCGATCGAGACGTACGCGATCCCGTCGGCGGCCGACCAGCCGGGCAACTCCGGCTACAACGCCAGCAAGCCGGCGACCTACGCGGCGGAGTACCCGAGCCCGAAGCAGTACCCGTCGCAGCTGCAGAGCAACGTCTCGGTCGGGGCCGACCCGATCGCGGCGGAGCTGAAGGCCGCCTACGGCAACCCGGACGTCTACGGCATGCACTGGCTGCTGGACGTGGACAACATCTACGGCTTCGGCCACTGCGAGGACGGCACCAACACCGCGCCGGCGTTCATCAACACCTTCCAGCGCGGCTCGCAGGAATCGGTGTGGGAGACGGTCACGCAGCCCAGCTGCGACGTCCTGAAGTTCGGCGGCAAGAACGGGTACCTCGACCTGTTCACCGGTGACTCCTCCTACGCCAAGCAGTGGAAGTACACCAACGCCCCCGACGCGGACGCCCGTGTCGTGCAGGTGGCCTTCCAGGCCGAGAAGTGGGCCCAGGCCCAAGGCAAGAGCTCGGACATCGCGGCCGTCGTCAAGAAGGCCTCGAAGATGGGTGACTACCTGCGGTACTCGCTGTTCGACAAGTACTTCAAGAAGATCGGCAACTGCGTCGGCGCGTCGGCCTGCCCGGCAGGCACCGGCAAGAACAGCGAGCACTACCTCATCAGCTGGTACTACGCCTGGGGCGGCTCGATGGACCCGTCCAGCGCCTGGGCGTGGCGCATCGGTGACGGCGCGGCGCACCAGGGTTACCAGAACCCCCTGGCGGCCTACGCGCTGTCGGCGGACCCGGGCCTGAAGGTCACCTCGGCGACCGGTGCCACGGACTGGGCGACCAGCCTGAACCGGCAGCTGGAGTTCCTGCAGTGGCTGCAGTCGTCCGAAGGCGGCCTCGCCGGCGGCGCGACCAACAGCTGGGACGGCCAGTACGGCACCCCGCCGTCCGGCACGCCGACCTTCTACGGGATGTTCTACGACTGGCAGCCGGTCTGGCACGACCCGCCGAGCAACCAGTGGTTCGGCTTCCAGACCTGGGGCATGGAACGGATCGCCGAGTACTACCAGGCGACCGGTGACGCCCGGGCGAAGAAGATCCTCGACAAGTGGGTCCCGTGGGCCATCGCGAACACCACGGTCGGGGCGGGCGGCAGCTTCCAGATCCCGGCCGACCTCACCTGGACCGGCGCGCCGGACACCTGGAACGCCACCAGCCCGGGCGCGAACAACGGCCTGCACGTCGCGGTGAAGAACTTCAACAACGACGTCGGGGTCGCGGCTTCCCTGGCCAAGACGCTGTTGTACTACGCGGCCCGCTCGACCAACGCCCAGGCGAAGACGGTCGGGGAGCAGCTGCTCACCGCGCTGTCGGCGAACACCGACAGCAAGGGCATCGCGGTGCCGGAGACCCGGAAGGACTACGACCGGTTCGACGACACCTACAACGCCTCCACCGACCAGGGGCTGTACATCCCCTCGGGCTGGACGGGCACCATGCCGAACGGCGACCCGATCAACGCGAACTCCACGTTCCTGTCGATCCGCTCGTTCTACAAGAGCGACCCGCAATGGCCGCAGGTCCAGTCCTACCTGAACGGCGGCGCCGCGCCGACGTTCACCTACCACCGGTTCTGGGCGCAGACGGAGATCGCCACGGCGTTCGCCGCGCACGTGGACCTGTTCGGCTGAGAGGTACAGAGGCACGCGATGAAGCGACTGCTCAGCCTGGTGGTCGCCGCACTGGTCGGGGGCGCCGTTCTCACGGCGTCCCCGGCCACCGCGGCCCCGGCACTTTCACGTGAAAGTGCCGCATCCGGGACTGGCACCGGGTTCTGGCACGCCGCCGGAGCCCAGCTGGTCGACGCGACCGGAGCGCCGGTCCGGATGACCGGGATCAACTGGTTCGGCGCCGAGACGGCCAACTACTCGCCACACGGGCTGTGGAGCCGCAACTACCACGACATGCTCGACCAGATGGCCGCGCTCGGGTACAACACGCTGCGGCTGCCGTACTCGAACCAGCTGTTCGACTCCGGGTCCAAGCCGGTCAGCGTCGACCAGGTGCAGAACCCGGACCTGCAGGGCCTGACCGGCTTGCAGGTGCTCGACAAGATCGTCGCCTACGCCGGCAGCAAGGGCATGCGCGTGCTCCTGGACCGGCACCGGCCGGACTCCGGCGCGCAGTCCCCGCTCTGGTACACCGCGGCGTACCCGGAGAGCCGCTGGATCTCCGACTGGACGATGCTGGCCAAGCACTACCAGGGAAACCCCACGGTCATCGGCGCGGACCTGCACAACGAACCGCACTCGATCTCCGGTGGCGGGGGAGCGTGCTGGGGCTGCGGCGACACCGCGACCGACTGGCGGCTCGCCGCCGAACGGGCAGGCAACGCCGTGCTCGCGGTCAACCCGGACTGGCTGATCGTCGTCGAAGGCGTCGACTGCGTCAGCGGCACGGGCGACCCGCAGTGCGGCTGGTGGGGTGGCAACCTCTCCGGGGCGAAGCAGTTCCCGGTGCGGTTGTCCAAACCGGACAAGCTGGTGTACTCGGCGCACGAGTACGCGACGTCGGTGTTCGCCCAGAAATGGTTTTCCGACCCGGCTTTCCCGGCGAACCTGCCCGCGCTGTGGGACCACTTCTTCGGCTACCTGCACAAGGAGAACATCGCGCCGGTGCTGCTCGGCGAGTTCGGCTCCACGCTCGCCGACCCGCGCGACAAGGTCTGGCTGCAGGAACTGATGAAGTACGCGGGCACCGGCACCTCCGGGATGAGCTTCACGTACTGGTCGTGGAACCCCAACTCCGGGGACACCGGCGGCATCCTCGGCGACGACTGGACCACGGTCAACCAGGCCAAGCAGGCCATCCTGCAGCCGTACCTGATCCCGCCGGTGGGCTCGGGCGGCGGCCCGGCCGACCCGCCGCCGGCGAGCTGCGCGGTGACCTACCACGTCGACAACACCTGGCAGGGCGGCTTCGTCGCCACGGTGACGGTGAAGAACACCGGCAGTTCGGCACTGAAGAACTGGGCGCTCGGCTGGACCGTGCCGTCCGGGACGCAGATCACCGGCGGCTGGAACGCCACCGTCACGCAGACCGGGCAGCAGGCGAGCGCCAAGGCTCCCGCCTGGGCACCCGACCTCGCCGCCGGCGCCTCGGTGTCGATCGGCATCCAGGCGACCGGCCCCTCGACCGGCACGCCCGGCGGCTTCGCCGTCGGCGCGACCGCCTGCACCACCTGACCCACCCAACAACTAAGGAGCGCACTCGATGAGGAGTGAATTCTGGTCCGCGAAGAGGAAGACACGGTTCGCCGTGGCGTCCTCGGTGACGGCGGCGGCGCTGACCGCCGGATTGCTGGTGGCCGGGGGCAGTCCGGCGGTCGCCGCCACCGGCTGCAAGGTCACCTACACGGTCAACCAGTGGGACACCGGCTTCACCGCCAACATCGCCGTGACGAACCTGGGCGACCCCGTGTCGTCCTGGAACGTCGAATGGGACTTCGGCGGCAACCAGCAGGTGCAGCAGGGCTGGAGCGCCACGTACAGCCAGAGCGGCAAGCACGTGAGCGCGAAGAACCCGTCGTGGGGCGGGAACCTGGGCACGAACGCCACCGCCAGCTTCGGCTTCAACGGCTCGTACTCGGGCACCAACGACATCCCGACGTCGTTCTCGCTCAACGGTGCCCACTGCGACGGCACGCCCACGACCACGACCCCGACGACGCCGACCACGACGGCGACGCCCACGACCACGACGACCCCGACCACCTCCACGACGCCGACGACCCCGACCACGGTGACCACGACGCCGCAGCCCGGCACCCACGTGGAGAACCCGTACGCCGGGTCGAAGGGGTACGTGAACCCGGACTGGTCGGCCCAGGTGTCCGCGGCCGCCGCGGCCAAGGGCGGCACGCTCGGTGCCCAGATGGCCAAGGTGGCGAACACCTCGACCGCGGTCTGGCTGGACCGGATCGCGGCGATCGCCGGCACGTCGAGCTCACGCGGCCTGCGCGCGCACCTCGACGCGGCACTGGCCCAGCAGACCGGCAGCACCCCGGTGACCATCCAGATCGTCGTCTACGACCTGCCGAACCGCGACTGCGCGGCGCTGGCGTCCAACGGTGAGCTGAAGGTCTCCGAGAACGGCCTGGCCCGGTACAAGGCCGAGTACATCGACCCGATCGCGTCGATCCTGTCCGACGCGAAGTACCGGTCGCTGCGGGTCGTGGCGATCGTCGAGCCGGACTCGCTGCCCAACCTGATCACCAACCTCGGGACGGCCAAGTGCGCCGAGGCGCAGTCGAGCGGGGCGTACGTCCAGGGCATCCAGTACGCGCTGAACAAGCTCCACGCGATCTCCAACGTCTACAACTACCTGGACATCGCGCACTCGGCGTGGCTGGGCTGGGACAGCAACTTCGGCCCGTTCGTGAACTCGGTCAAGCAGATGCTGCAGGGCACCACGGCCGGGGTGAACAGCGTCGACGGCTTCATCAGCTCGACGGCCAACTACACGCCGCTGACCGAGCCGAACCTGCCCGACCCGAACCTGAACGTCGGGGGGCAGGCCCTGAAGTCGGCGAAGTTCTACCAGTGGAACCCGTACTTCGCCGAGGTGCCGTTCGCCACGGCGATGTACAACGCGTTCGTGGCGGCCGGGCTGCCCAGCGGCATCGGCATGCTGGTCGACACCTCGCGCAACGGCTGGGGCGGCGCGGCCCGGCCCAGCGGGGCCTCGGGGTCCACTGTGGACGCCTACGTCGACTCCGGCCGGATCGACCGGCGGCTGCACCGCGGCAACTGGTGCAACCAGAGCGGTGCGGGTCTGGGCGTCCGGCCCACCGTCGCGCCCCAGGCGCACTTCGACGCCTACGTCTGGATCAAGCCGCCGGGTGAGTCCGACGGCGCGAGCCAGCAGATCCCGAACGACGAGGGCAAGGGTGCGGACCCGATGTGCGACCCGACCTTCCACGGCAGCGAACAGGCCAACGGCGGCAACCTGACCGGTGCCCTGCCGAACGCCCCGCTGTCCGGCAAGTGGTTCGGGGCCCAGTTCGAGCAGCTGGTCCAGAACGCCTACCCGCCGGTGCAGTGAGGCTTGTTCAGCCGTCGGCCGCCGCACGGCTTCTGCTTTGCCTGCAGTACGCAGGCGGGCGGCGGCGGCCTGACCAGAATAGGCCTCGGTAACAGACCCCGGGCCGGGCGGTGCCGCGCAGCCGCCGCCCGGCCCGGCCTCCACCACGGTGGCAGCGGCCCGTCCCGCCGGGCCGCTCGCCGCGGTCCCGTCCGGGCGCCTGAACCGTCCGGGCGGGACGCGCGAGGATCCGGTCCGTGCCCGCGGTGGCCTCCGGCGGCCACGGGCCGGATCCCGCGATGCGGATTTCCGCGGAAGCCGGTCCCGGCCCGTTGTGGCCGGGCCCGACCGGCACCCCCTCGAACTCCTTCGGCCCTGGTTCGGTGACGAACCCCCATCCGGGTGTGGAACGCGTGCGAACCCTTGTCCTGCGGCGAAGTGATCGCCCGCACCACCGAGCGCCCGTACGCGGCGCTGCCGGCGAAGAAGCACCGGCGGTCCGGCAATGCGCCCCAATGTGGCGTTCGGTGCGTTCAACGCACCGAACGCCACATTGGGTGCGTCTGACGCAACCAACGCCACATTGGGGCGCTTGGGGCCGGCCGTCCCGAACGTCACATGACTTGCCGGCGATACCGGCGGGTTTCCGGTCAGGGCACGAGCCGGTGCACGCCGGCCAGCACCTGCTGCCAGACGGCCGCGGGGTCGGCGCCCTGCTCGACGGCCTTGAGCGACGGCGCGATCACCGTCTCCTGGATCTTGCCGTCGCCCGGCCCCTTGTACTGCGGTTTCCCGACCTTGCGGGCCTGCGCGGCGAAGACCTGGCCGTTCAGCGCCCCGCCGAAGTAGCCGTTCATCTCGCTGAGCAGGTCCGGGGAGGTGAAGGCGTCGACCTGGCTGGGGAAGTTGCCGCTGACCCGGAACGCGTGCAGCTGCTGCTCCGGGGCGGTCAGCCAGGCGGCGAGCGCGGCGGCCTCCTTCTGGTGCGGGCTCGAGGCCGGCACGGTCAGGAAGGAACCGCCCCAGTTGCCGCCGCCGTCCGGGAAGGCGTCGGTGAGCGCCCACTTGCCCGCGTTGGCGATGCCGGCCTGCTGTTCGATGACGCCGAGCATCCACGAAGGACAGATCTTCGTCGCGAAGGCGCCGGTGCGCAGGCCGTTGTTGCCGTCGTCGGCGAAGGCGGTGAGCCCGGCCGACTGGCCCTGCTTCACCGCGGTGGTGACCTGGTTCCAGGCGTCCTTGAGCGCGGTGTTCGTCTCCAGCGTCGAGTGGTTCTCGCGGTCGAGGTAGCCCACCGGCAGCTGGTTGACCTTGGCGTTGAAGATCTGCGCGGAGGAGTCGAACCACGGCTTGCCGCGCGAGCGCTTGACGTACTTTTCGCCGGCCTTGAAGTAGCTGTCCCAGGTCGCGAACATCGTCTTGACCGAGCCGGGGTCGGTCGGCAGCCCGGCCGCTTCGAGCAGGTCCTTGCGGTAGCACATGGCCAGCGGCCCGATGTCGGTGCCGTAGCCGACGAGCTTGCCGTCCTTGCTGCGGCCCGCCTCGTACTTCCACTCCAGCCACCGGCCGGGTTTCACTTCGGGCGGCCCGATCCTGGCCAGGTCGGCGAACTGCGCCGAGTGCGCGAGCACGTCGGCGAGGTGGCCTTCCTCGACGGCCTGGATGTCGGCGAGCTCCTGGCCCTTCTGCAGCTTGTCCAGCAGGTCCTGGTGGTACGGTCCGCCCTGCTCGGTCCGGACCTGGCGGATGGTGAGCCCGGGGTGGGTGAACTCGTAGCCGGGGATGAGGTCCTCGTAGCCGAACTCGCCGAACGTCGCGATCGTGAGCGTGATCCGCTCCGGCGTGTCCGGTCCGCAGCCCGCGGTCAGGACGGCAGGCAGGAGCAGGACGACAGCGGCCAGCGTTCTTCGGATCTTCCTCATGTGCGCGCACTCCCCATTCGCGGCACGCTCCCGGCCTCCATTGGCTGGGAGCGCTCCCGGGGCGAGTCTCGTTTCCCGGTGCGGCGGGTGTCAAGGTGCGCGACGGCGGGTGTCCGGACGGACACGGACCGCGGACCGGAGTCCTCGTGGTGGTGCCAGGAAGGGGTGCGATGAAGCGTCCGACGATCACCGACATCGCGAAGGAGGCCGGCGTCTCCAAGGGCGCGGTCTCCTACGCGCTCAACGGCCGCCCCGGCGTCTCGGAGGCCACCCGGCGCCGGATCACCGAGATCGCCCGGGAGCTCGGGTGGGCGCCCAGCAGCACGGCGCGGGCGCTGTCCGGCGGCCGGACCGGGGCGCTCGGCCTGGTGCTCGACCGGCCACTGGAGGCGTTCGTCCCGGCCCTGCTCGACGGGTTCGCGGGCGAACTGCTGCTGCAGGTGACCCCCGGCCGCGAGGCGGCGCTGGCGATCTACCGCCGCTGGCGGGCCGAGCGGAAGGTCGACGGCGTGCTGCTCACCGACCCGGGCTGCGCGGCCGAGCTGATCCACATCGGCCTGCCGGCGGTGGTCCTCGGCGGGCCGGGCGGGGTGCCGGGCACCCCCTCGGTGCTGGTGGACGACCTCACCGGCGCGGCGGAGGCGCTGGCGTACCTGGCGGCTCTGGGGCACCGCCACGTCGTCCGCATCGCGGGCGTGGCGGTGTTCGCGGACCCGGTGGCCCGCAGACGGGCGTTCACGACGGCGGCGACGGGCCTCCCGCACCCGGACACGGTCCACCCGGAACCCTCGGCCGACGCGGTCCGCCGGGTGCTGGCCGCGCGTCCCCGGCCCACGGCGTTGCTCTGCGACACCGACGACCTGGCGGTGGCGGCCCTCGCCGCCGCGCGCGAGCTGGGCCTCGCGGTGCCGAAGGACCTGTCGGTGGTGTCGTGGGACGACACCCCGCTCTGCAGGCTGGTCCGCCCGGCGCTGACGGCGATCCGGCGCCCGCTGGCCGAGCTCGGCAGCCTGGCGGCGTCGGTGCTGCACGACGTGCTGGCGGGGGAGCGGCCGGGCGACGTGTACACGTCCCGGCCGCGGTTGATCACCCGGGGGAGCACGGGCCCGGCGAACGCGTGACACCGCGAACCGGGAGGGCCGCTCCGGGGAACGTGCCCCGAAGCGGCCCTCGTAGTCTGTCCACTCAGGACATCAGGTGCCCTGGCACGTCGGTGCCGGGGGCACGGCCCCGCCCGTCGTGTTGACGACCATGCCGAAGCTGGTCGTGCCGTCGGCCGCGACGGTGCCGTTCCAGTTGGCGTTGCGGACCGTGACCGCCGAACCGGACTGGCTCAGCGTGCCGTTCCACACGCTGGCGATCGTCTGGCCCGTGGGCATCGTCCAGCCCACCTGCCAGCTCCGGTACGCCGCCGTGCTGTGGTTCATCACCGTCACGGTGGCCTGGTAGCCGCCGCTCCAGGTGTTGGTGATCTCGACCATCGCCATGCACGAACCCTGCGGCATGGGGGTGGTGGTCGTCGTCGGCGTGGTCGGGGTGGTGGGGGTCGTCGGGGTGGTGGGAGTGGTCGGGGTCGTCGGCGTGGTCGACGTCGGCGGGTTGCCCGGGTCCTTCACGCCCGTGACCTCGCCGTTCCCGCCGTCGAACGTGACGTCCGAACAGCCGTAGAACGTCTCGGCGCTGTCCGAGCGCTTCCACACCGAATAGATGATGTGCCGGCCCGACTTGTTCGACGGCAGCGCGCCGCTCCACTTGTACTGGCCCTCGACCGTGCCCACCTGGCCGGTCACCGACGGGTGGTCGACCGTCAGGAACGGCTGGTCCTCCAGTGAATCCCAGGTGAGTGGTTGGTTGGGGTTCCAGCCGTCCTTGGTCACGTACGTGTAGAACCAGCCGGGGTGGGCCGCCCACGCGTTGTACGAGAAGTTGAACTGGGCGCCCGCGGTGAGGTGGGTCAGCGGCCAGTTGCCGACCCCGTCGAAGCCCGCGTAGCCCGGGTTCCCGCCCGAGCACAGCTTCCCGTCGGGGATGAACCCGCGCGTGCGCCCGGCCCCGTCGGACCGCAGCACGCCGAACCAGTTGTACAGCGAGTTGGCCCCGCTGACCCCCACCGCGGCCGCGCAGGCCGGGTTCTGTGGCTTGATCTCGCCGGTCGAACTGAGCCCGTCCTGCCAGCACAGGAAGGTCCGGCTGCCCGGTTTCATCATGGCACCGTGCGCCTCGGCCGTGCCGGTGGTCAGCAGGATCGTGGTCAGGCTCGCCAGCAGCACGGTGACGGCGGCGAGAACGGTACTTCGTCTCCTGGTCACGTCAGTCCCTTCATTGGGTTGCGTGCGTCGAAGACTGGGAGCGCTTCCAAGGTCAGGATACGCGGTGGGCGTCACTTCCGGAACAGCCCGCGATGGCCGGGGCGGGTGCCTTGGCCTACCTTGACGGGGGCCGTCGAACCGGGCGGGCCATGGAGAAAGGCAGAGAGTGGACAGTCCGTCTTCGGTTCCCGCCTGGGTGCGCGCCGAACCCGCCCGGCTGCTCGGTTTCGCCCGCGGCGCGGCCCACCCGGACGGCGGGTTCGCCTGGCTCGACGACGCCGGGCGGCCGGTGCTCGACCGGCCCGTCGAGACGTGGATCACCTGCCGGATGACGCACGTCTTCGCGCTCGCGTCGCTGCAGGGCGCCGACGTCGGCGCGCAGGTCGCCCACGGCGTCGCGGCGCTCACCGGTCCGCTGCGGGACGCCGAGCACGGCGGCTGGTACGCCTCGACGGCGTTGGCCGAGAAGCGGGCCTACGAGCACGCGTTCGTCGTGCTGGCGGCCGCGAGCGCGGCCGCGGCCGGTGCCGACGGCGCGCAGGCGCTGCTGGCCGAAGCCCTTGAAATCGTCGAACGCCGGTTCTGGGAACCGGCCGCAGGCCGGGTCGCCGACGTCTGGGACCGCGGCTGGACGCGCCTGGAGGACTACCGCGGCGCCAACGCCAACATGCACACGGTGGAGGCCTTCCTGGCCGCCGCCGACGTCACCGGCGACCCGGTGTGGGCCGGCCGCGCGCTGTCCATTGTGGAGCGCCTGGTCCACGGCGAGGCCCGCGCGCACGGCTGGCTGCTCCCGGAGCACTTCGACCCGGACTGGCGCGTGCGGCTGGAGTTCAACCGCGCCGAGCCCGCCCACCCGTTCCGCCCGTTCGGGGCGACCGTCGGGCACCTCTTCGAGTGGGCGCGGCTGGCCGTCCACCTCGGACGGGCGCTCGGGCCCGCCGCGCCGTCGTGGCTGGTGCCCGACGCGGCCGCGCTGTTCGAGACCGCCGTCCGCCACGGCTGGGCCGTCGACGGGCGGCCGGGCTTCGTCTACACGACCGACTTCGCCGGGACGCCGGTGGTGCGCACCCGGCTGCACTGGGTGGTGACCGAGGCGATGGCCGCGGCGTGGACGTTGCACCAGGCGACCGGCGACCCGGCCTACCTCGCGCGGTTCGCGGAATGGTGCGAACACGCCGAAACCTGCTTCGTCGACCGTGAACTCGGTTCGTGGCGCCACGAACTGGACCCGGAGAACCGGCCCGCCGCGACGGTGTGGGCCGGCAAGCCGGACGTCTACCACGCCTACCAGGCGACGCTGCTACCCGGCCTGCCGCCCGCGGCGTCGTTCGCCGGCGCGCTCCTCCGGCGCGGCTAGACTGAACCTTATTCTGGTCAGGACGGCGCTACGGGCCGCAGGCCGCCCACGGGTGGTGACACTCGCGCCGGCCGACGGCTGAACAAGGTTCACTGCGCCGGCCGTCCACTTTCGACAAGGAGAACCATGTCGCCTTTCGTCGCGGCCGAAAGCCGGTACGCGGACATGCCGTACCGGCGGGCCGGGCGCAGCGGGCTGAAGCTGCCCGCCGTGTCGCTCGGCCTCTGGCACAACTTCGGGGACGACAAGCCCCTCGACGTCCAGCGGGCCGTGCTGCGGCGGGCGTTCGACCTCGGGGTGACGCACTTCGACCTGGCCAACAACTACGGCCCGCCGCCCGGCGCGGCCGAGACCAACTTCGGCCGTCACTTCGCCGCCGACTTCCGCCCGTACCGCGACGAGATCCTGGTGTCGTCCAAGGCGGGCTACCTGATGTGGGACGGCCCGTACGGCGAGTGGGGGTCCCGCAAGAACCTCCTCGCGAGCCTCGACCAGAGCCTGACCCGCACCGGGCTGGAGTATTTCGACGTTTTCTATTCGCACCGCCCGGACCCGGACACGCCGATCGAGGAGACGATGGGCGCGCTCGACACGGCCGTCCGTTCGGGCAAGGCGCTGTACGCGGGCATCTCGAACTACTCGCCCGAGCAAACCGAAGCCGCGCTCGCCGCGCTGAAGGAGCTGGGGACGCCGCTGCTGCTGCACCAGCCCCGGTATTCGATGCTCGACCGCTGGGTGGAGGACGGCCTGCTCGACACCCTCGACGCGCACGGCGTCGGCTCGATCGCGTACTCGCCGCTGGCCCAGGGCCTGCTGACGGACCGCTACCTCGACGGCGTCCCGGCAGACTCCCGCGCGGCGGGCGCCAGCCCGTTCCTCACCAGCGACCGGCTGACCGCGGAGACACTGGCGACCGTCCGGGCGCTGAACGACATCGCCGGGGCGCGGGGGCAGACGCTGGCACAGCTGGCGATCGCCTGGGTGCTGCGTCGCGGCCGGGTGACGTCGGCGCTGATCGGGGCGAGCAGCGTCGCCCAGCTGGAGAACACGGTCGCGGCGACGGCGAACCTCGAGTTCGCCGACGACGAGCTGGCCGAGATCGAGCGGGTGCTGGGCCGGTAGCCGATTCGCGTGGGGGGCGTGTCGCGCATCCGACGTTCGTTGGCAGCGGCCGGGCGATGCGCCCCAATGTGGCGTTCGGTGCGTCTGACGCACCGAACGCCACATTGGGTGCGTCAGACGCAACCAACGCCACATTGGGGCGCTGCTGCGTCGCGGCCGGGTGACGTCGGCGCTGATCGGGGCGAGCAGCGTCGCCCAGCTGGAGAACACGGTCGCGGCGACGGCGAACCTCGAGTTCGCCGACGACGAGCTGGCCGCGATCGAGCGGGTGCTGGGCCGGTAGCTCAGCAGCCGATCCGGGAGGAGCCCACGGCCACGTCGTCGAACCACAGCGTGTCGGCGTCGCCGGCGTAGCTCTCCCAGCCCAGGCGCAGGTCCGTCACCGACGGGTGCCACGACCGGGCGAGCCACTGCTGGTCGATGTCGGGGGTCGGGACGCCGTCCACGACCAGGCCGGGCACCTCGGCCGAGCCCAGCCACGTGCGGAGCTGGCCGGCGGCGCCGTCGAGCCGGAACTCGAAGCACGACCAGGTGCCGGTCGGCAGCGGGACGCTCTGGGCGACGCCGGCCGGGCTCTGCGCGGGGAGGGTGGCGTCGTCGGACTCGCGGTTCCACTGCAGGGCCCGGTTCTGCCCGCCGGCGCGCAGGTCGCGGCCGTCGGTGCTGTCGCGCATCGCCAGGAACGTGACGTGCCCGGTGGGCAGCGCGGTGGTGTGCCGGACCCAGAACCGCCCGTACAGCACGCCGGAACCGGCCACGCTCGTGCCGAGGAACGCGTGGTTGCAGTAGCCGCCCTGGCCGGTGACCTTGACCGACCGGCTGCCCGAGTGCGCGACCGTGGTGTCGACGGCGACCGTGCCGGTGCCCTGGCAGTTGGCCGCGCCGACGGTCCAGCGCCCGCCCGGGGTGCCGCCGGTCTGCTGCTCGAAGTCGTCGCAGAGGGCGGCGTCCGCGCAGCCGGCGGGCGGCGGTCCGGACGTCGTGGTCGTCGGCGTGGTGGTCGGCGTCGTCGGAGTGGCCGTGGTCGAGGTCGGCGGTGCGGGGTCGCCGCACGAGACGCCGTTGAGGGCGAAGTCCGTGGGCGCGGCGTTCGTCCCGCTCGCCGTCCCCTGGACCCCGAACGACACCGAGCCGCCGGCGGGCAGCGTGCCGTTGTAGGACAGGTTCTGCGCGGTGACCGCGTTCCCGGTCTGGCGGACGGTGGCGTTCCAGGCCGACGTCACGGCCTGGTTCCCGGCGAAGTGCCAGGTGAGCGTCCAGGCGGAGGCCGCGGTGGGACCGTTGGTCACCGTGATGTCCGCGGTGAAGCCGGTCTGCCACGCGTTGAGGCGGTAGGCGACCGCGCACGCGGGCGCGGCGGCGGCCGGACCGGCCAGGACGACCGCGGTGGTCCCCGCGGCGGCGAGGCAGAGCGCGGCCAGTGCGCCGGCGAACCTGTTCATGGGTGGGCCTCTCCCTCCGGACGCGGACGCGGACAGGGGCGTCGTAGCTTGCACCACGACGCCCCTGGGTGGTGGCCGCGTTCTGGCGAGGCGACCTGGCATGGGAGCGCTTCCAGCCGCCGGAAAGGTAACCCCGGCGTGTCGCCCTTGTAAAGAGCGACCCGGACGCGGGCCGATCCGGTGGTCCGTTTTCCGCAGCCGCCCCGCCCGCAGTCGCCACTGAACACTCCTGAACGGCCGAATCCGTTGGGGCGCAGCACATGCCCGCGGTCGCACTGCGCCACCGCGGCGCGGTGCCGCACACGGCCGTTGGGGTGGATTCCGGAAAATCACCCCAAGATCATCGAAACGTCGCCGATGCCGGTCGTTGGGAGCGCTCTCAGGGTGCCGAAAAGGGCCCAAACCCTTGTTGCATCTTCAACATCTCGAAAATCGCAGGGTTTCCGTGTCGATCACGACCTGGGCTCCCGCGGTCACGCGCGGTACTGTCGTCCGTGTGCACCCGTACTCCGGAAATCGTTGGATGAACGATGAGTCGACAGGCCAAACCAGGGAGTAAGCCCTACCGTGCACAACTGCGGGACAGGCTGACCGCGCTGGGCTTTCCCGAGGAGGCGCTCCCGGCCCAGGTGGCGAAGAACCTGGTCGTCGAATGCCGGATCCCGCCGCGCACCGCGTGGCGGCTGGCGTCGGAGCTCTCGCTCGACGTCGCGGCGCACCAGTACAACGCCGTCACCGGCGACCCCCGCGCGGGCATGCGCGGCACGCGGATCTGGGAGTACGAGCAGTGGCCCGAACGCGGGGTCCGGCCGACCGTCGCCGCGCTGCGGGTGCTGGCCCAGGTCTACGGCACCAACTGGAAATGCCTGCTGGGCCTGCGTGATCTCGAACAGCTGCCGGCCAAGGACCTCGCCGAGTACCACGCCGAGACCGAGCCCGCGGTCGTCGCGCCCGAGCCCGAGGCGCCGCCGGTCCGCGCCCTCTTCCGCACCGAAGGGCGCTCGGAGGAGGAGATCGGCGCCGGCGCCCTCGACGACGCCCTCCTGCTCACGAAGACCAACGTCGACGACGTCCAACTCGACGACCTGTGGGCCGACCTCGACTTCCTCGGCGGCGCCTACACCCGCACCGCGCCCGACTCGATCCTCGGCCAGCTCGCCGTGATCGCCGACCGGACCTCGGCCCTGCTGAAGGGCAGGCAGCGGCCGAAGCAGACCCAGGACCTGCTGCTCATCGGGGCGAAGTCGAGCGCGATGATGGCCTGGATCGCGGGCGACCTGGGACGGTACCGGCTGTCCCGCGAACTCAACACCGCCGCCTGGCTCTACACCCAGTACGCCGACGACCTCCTCGCCCGCCGCTGGGTCCGCACGTCCCAGGCGCGGGTGGCGTTCTGGGCGGGCAACGGCATCGAGTCCGCGAAACTGGCCGCCGACGGGCTCAACTACCACGCCGGCGGGCGCCTCACCGACGCGCCGCTCATCCTCGCCGAGGCCCGCGGCTGGTCGTCGGTGCAGGCCGAGCCGCAGGTGCTGGCCGCGATCGCGCGCTGGACGGCCATCGAGGACCCGGACCTGGGCGCGGGCGGCGAAGACAGCTTCTTCAACATCACGAAGGACCGGCGGCACTACATGGCGGGCACGTCCCTGCTGTCGGTCGGGCAGGCTTCGGCCGCGCTGCGCGAATTCGCCACCGCGCGCGAGGCCTTCGAGAAGCTCTCGCTCGAGAACCGCTGGGAGGCCATGGACCCGATGATCCGGATCGACATGGGCCGGGCGCACCTGCGGCTCGACGACCTCGAAGGCGCCGCCGCGCAGGTCGAGCCGCTGCTGACCGCGGGTGTCGGCAAGCAGCCGGACATGGTGCGCGCCATGCTGAAGCTGATGGCCACGGAGCTGTCCGGGCCGCGCTGGCGCTCGGCCACGACGGCCCGGCACCTCGCCGAGGCACTCCTCGACGCCCACGCTTCGGCGCGGCCGTGACGCCGGACCAGGCCCGGACGGAGGCGCCCGAAGCGGTCTCGTGCCCGCGGAGCCCGCGCGCCGGGGAGTGGGCGCTGGACGGCTACACCCGGCGGGACGTCGTCGTGGTCGGCGACCGGTTCGCGCGGTTCGCCCGCGGCGACCGGGTGCTCACGCTGTCGGACCTGCTGGCCCTGCTCGAATCCGGTGGCCTGCCCGCGCCGGGCTGCCACTGGGTCGTCCACTTCGGCCAGGGCGTCGACACCGCCGACGGCGAACGGCTCGAAGCCGCCTGCGGCCGGAGCGACGGCGCCGTGCGCCTCGCGGACCCGGAGACGTTCCGGCGGCGGCCCGAATCCCCGGCCGTCGTCCACAAGAGCCGGCCGGAGAACGTCCTGCTCGCCGGCGTGCACAGCCCGGAACCCGCGCGGTGCCGGGCCGAACTGCGGATCCACCGGGACAACGAACTGGTCCTCGACCACCACACCGGCGAGCACGTGCAGGGCATCGTGATCATCGAGGCGATGCGGCAGATCTGCATCGCCCAGTTCGAAACCGCGATCCGCCCCGGCCTCGCGCCGGCCGCCGCGTACGCCGGGGTGTGGCAGCGGATCGACCTGTCCTTCGAGGACTTCCTGTTCCCGCTCCCGGCCACCGTCGAGTCGGTGATCGTCGATTCCGACCTCGGCCGGGAAACCCACCTGAAGTTTCGTGCCACCACGGCGGTGCGCCAGCACGGGCGGGCCGTCGCCACCGCCGGCATCGAGTACTCGATGATCGCGCAGGAGCGCATCGACACCCTCGAACGCCGCAAGGCCGACCAGGCCACCCGGGCCTACCTCGGCTGAGTCCACTCCGGAAGGGAAACCAGTTCACGATGTCCGACCTGCAGCAGCAGGACCGTTCCGCGTCCTTCGCCCAGGGCCTGAAACTCATCCAGCAGCTCGGCGGGGCCGACCGGCCTGCCGTGCTGGACCTGTTCGAAAGCATCGGCGAGGCCGAGTTCGGCGAGCAGTGCGTCGGGTTCATCTACGGCGACGTCTACCACCGGCCCGGGCTGCCGCTGCCCGAGCGGCAGCTGGCGACGGTCGCCGCGCTCACCGCCCTCGGCTACGCGGGTTCGCAGCTGCAGTTCCACGCCAAGGCCGCGCTCAACGTCGGCTGCACCCGCCGCCAGCTGGTCGAGGCCGTGATCCACGTCAGCTCGTTCGCCGGGTTCCCGGCCACGCTCAACGCGCTGACGGCGCTCAAGGCGGCCTTCGAGGGGCAGCCGGACGACGAGCCGTCGGACGAACCGGCCGAGGTGCCGTGGGCGGGTATCGAGGACCGCCACGAGCGCGGCCTGGCGGCGCTGAAGGCCGTCGACGGCGAGGCGGGCGAGCGGGTCGCCGCCGCCCTCCAGGACATCGCGCCCGACCTGGCGACCTACATCATCGACTTCACCTTCGGCGAGATCTACTCCCGGCCGCACCTGAGCCTGCGCCACCGCGAGATCGTCACGATCGCCGCGTGCGTCGCGCTCGGCACCGCGCTGCCGCAGCTGAAGGTGCACATCCACGGCCTGCTCAACGTCGGCGGCACCGAACAGGAGGTCGTGGAGACCGTGCTGCACCTGGCGTTCTACTGCGGCTTCCCGGCCGCGCTCAACGCGATCGCGGCCGCGCGGGAAGTGTTCGCGGGGCGGTGACCCGGCTGGACAGGCTGCGCGTCGTCGCCCTCGACTGCGACGGCGTGCTCATCGACGACACCTACCTGGCCATGATCGCCCGGTGGGTCACCGGCCACGGCGGGGTCTACGACGCCGCGGCCGAGCGGGACGTCATCGGGCTGCGCGACATCGTCGTCGCGGAGAAGGTCACCCGGCTCTGCGGCCTCGACCAGCCGGCCGAGGAGACGCTGAAGCAGTTGTGGGCCGCGCGGCAGGAGTACCTGGCCGAGCACCCGATCCGCGTCGCCGAAGGCGTGCGGGACTGCCTCGCGGCGCTGGCGAAGCTGCCGGTGCGGCTGGTCTGCTACGGCGGCCGCACCCGGGAGCACACCTTCGACCGGTACCTGGGCGAGTTCGCGGACCTCCTCGATCCCGACGTGCCGTACGTGAGCATCAACGAGCACCGGCCGGGCGTCGCCCACATCGCGCGGACCGTGCTCGGCGTCGGCTTCGACGAGATCGTCTTCGTCGACGACGTCAGCCGCGTGGCCGAGGACGCCCGCGCGCACGGCGCCGGGTTCGTCGGGTTCCCGTCGAGCCCCGCGCACGCGCGGCAGCGGGACTTCATGGCCGCCTGCGGCGTCCGCCACTTCGCCACGTCGCTCGCCGAACTGACCCCGGAACTCCTGGCGACCGTCGACGCGGAACTCGCGGCTTCGACACACTGGCCTCGTCGATGAGTTCCCCCGACCACTGGGAGCCGCTGTGAAGTTCTTTTCCCTGCCCCGTCCCGGCGCCGGTCTCGTCCTGGGCGAGCGTGACGTGCCCGAACCCGGTCCGGGCCAGGTGCTGGTCCGCATGCGGGGGTGGGCGGTCAACGCCCGCGACCTGATGATCCTGCGCGGGTTCTACCCGAAGCCGGTGAAGCCCGACGTGATCCCGCTGTCCGACGGCGCCGGCGAAGTCGTCGCGGTGGGGTCCGGGGTGGCGGCCTGGACCGCGGGGGACCGGGTGGCGGCGACGTACTTCCCGGCCTGGCTGGCCGGGCCCGGCACGCCGGAGAAGACCGCGGACGACCTGGCCGGCACGCTCGACGGCGTCCTCGCGGAGTACGCCGTCTTCGCCGAAGACGCGCTGGTCGCGGTGCCCGCGCACCTCGACTACGCCGAGGCGGCCACGCTGCCCAGCGCCGGCGTGACGGCGTGGCGGGCCGTCGTCGAGGAGGGCGGGCTGACCCCGGGCCAGACCGTGCTCACCCTGGGCAGCGGCGGCCTGTCGACGTTCGCCCTGCAGTTCGCCGCGCTCGGCGGCGCGCACGTCATCGCGACGTCGAGCGCGGACGAGAAGCTCGAGCGGCTGAGTGCCCTCGGGGCGGCCGAGACGCTGAACCACGCGACGACCCCGGAGTGGGGCGCGGCGGTGGCGGCCCTGACCGGCGGCGGCGTCGACCACGTCGTCGACGTGGGCGGCGGCGGCACGATCGGCCAGTCGATGATCGCCGCCCGGTACGGCGGCCACATCAGCGTCGCCGGCGTCCTGACCCACGAAGGTGCCGCCGACCCGATCCTGGTGCTGGTCAAGCAGCTGACCCTGCGCGGCCTGACCAACGCCTCCCGCGAGACGTTCCAGGCGATGAACACCGCGATCGAGCGGACCGGGCTGCGGCCGGTGATCGACCGCCGGTTCGCCTTCGACGAGGTCGCCGAGGCCCTCAAGCACCTGGAGTCCCGGACCCACGTCGGGAAGGTCGTGCTGGAGAGCGCCTGAGCCCGGGTAACTTTTGCTCGCCCCCGTGGGTATTTTTGCCGCCGCCGGGTGGTGTTTCCGCAGTTCGGCGCGGGTGCGCGGAGGCGAAAAAGTCCCCTTTGGGCAGGAATGGCGACGGCCATCGCCAACGGGAAGAGTGGACGGCACCGGGGACGTTCGCCCGAGCAGGCTGCGGCTGCTCGGGCGGAGGCCCCGGTCTGGGGCGCGGGGAGGGGGTTTCAACCACCTGGGGGTGGGTTGAAACCCTCTCCCTGCCGCGCGTCCCGGATGTCATGAAAGAGTCGTTCATGACATCCGACGTCATGAACGACTCTTTCATGACATTGGGTCAGGTGGTCGTGCAGGCCCGGCCGTTGAGCGAGATCGCCGCCGGTTTGCCGTTCGCCGCGCCCGACGAGCCCGTGAAGCCGAACTCCGCGCTGCCGCCGGCCGGGATGGTGCGGTTCCAGCCCGCGTCCAGTGCCGTCACCGCCGCTCCGGTCTGGGTGACCTGCGCGTTCCACGCCTGCGTCACGCGCTGGCCGTCGGCGAACGTCCACGTCACCGTCCAGCCGGTCACCGCCGTGGTGCCGGTGTTGCCCAGCTTCACCGACGCCTGGAAGCCGCCCTGCCACTGGTTGGTGACCGTGTAGGCCGCCGTGCAGGAGCCCGACGGCACCGGCGTGGTGGTCGTCGTGGGCGTTGTGGTGGTGGTCGTCGGCGTCGTGGAGGTGGTGGGTGTGGTGCTCGTCGGGGGCGGCTCGCTGCCGCCGGACTCGCCCACGATCACGCCGCGGCCGTTCGTGCCCACGTACACCCGGCCGTACACCCGCGGGTCGCCGGTCAGCGCCTCGCCGATGTTGCCGTACTGGTGCCGGTCGTCGTTGATCCGCAGCCACGAGGCCCCGGCGTCGTCCGAGCGGAAGATCCCGCGTACCCCGCCGATCTTGGCGATCGTGTACAACGCCGGATACGTCCGGCCGGGGGCCGCCTTGCCGAACCCGATGTTGTCGGCTTCGGCGACGTTCGCCAGCTTCGTGAAGGACGTTCCGGAGTCGGTGGAGTGCCAGAGGCCGTACGCCGTGCCGGAGCCGCCGGCCAGCCAGACGTCGCCCTTGATGCCCGGCACCGCCTTGAAGTGCGCCGAGCCGGCGGGCAGCCCGGTGGCCGCGGTCGCGGTGAACGTCGCGCCGCCGTCGGTGCTGAGGTAGAACCGGCCCGCCGCGAACCCGTAGAACCGCTTCGGGTCGACGCGGTCGGACTCGACCACCGCGCCGGCCGGGATGCCGGTGGACGCCGTCCAGGACGAGCCGAAGCCGACCGAGTAGCTGACGGCCGAGCCTGCCGGGCTCCAGACGAACCGGCTGCCGTCGGCGGCCGCGGCGACCGTGCCGCCACTGGCGTTGCCGCCCGGCTCGGCGCCCTGGAACCAGTTCTTGCCGCCGTCGGTGGAGAAGGCGATCCGGTTGTCGTTCGGCCGCGCGGACCGGTCGAGCGTGCCGGTGCGGACGATCGTCGCCGGGGTCAGTTCGGCGTAGTCGAGGCTGGTGGTCGTGGTGAACACCGGCTGCGTGTACATGGTGGCCGGGACCGCGTCGAGGCTGTCGTGCCGGAACCCGCCGATGTCGCCGAGGCCCGAGAGCAGGGGAGCGCCCGACGGCGGGCTGATCAGGTCGAGCACCGCGGTCTCCTCGAGGCCGCCGACGACCGGCTTGATCGTGATCTTCCCGCCGCTGTCCCACTTCGTCAGGTCGGACGTGCCGTAGATCGTCGCGCCCGTGCCGTAGAGCAGGTGGTTCGAGTCGAACGGGTCGATCTCCACCGACTCGGTCATCCAGCCGAGCTTGGGCGAGGGCACCGGGGGAGCGGGCTGGAGGCCGAAGTTCAGCCACGGCACCGCGGAGATGTCCTGGGTGTAGCGCAGGTTCCGCTCGGGGTAGTTCGCGAAGTCCCAGATGCGGGTCCAGGTGGCGCCGCCGTCGGTGCTGCGGAAGAAGATGACGTCCGGCCACCACGACACCTGCGTGGCGACCATCAGCGTGTTCGGGTGCTGCCGGTCGATCGTCAGCCCGCTGTAGCCGAAGTAGTCGTCGCTGCTGTCGGAGGGGATCGGGCTGATCCGCGTCCAGGTGCCGGTCTTGGTGGCGTACTTCCAGACGTCGCCCTTCGCACCGTCGTAGGGGCCGCCGGTGTCGCTGGTCGCCAGGTACAGGTAGCCGCCGACGCTGTCGAGGACGCCCTTGTGCGCCAGGTGCCCGGTGGGCTGGCCGGCCAGCCGCGCCCACGTCGTGCCGCCGTCGGTGCTGCGGTAGACGGTGTTCTGCTTGTCCGCGACCCCGACGTAGATCGTCTGCGTGGTGCTGCCGCGGGTGCCGGTCGCCGGGTCGAACGTCACCCAGGTGACGCCCTGGTTGTCGCTGGAGTAGCCGGTCGTGTCGTTCGGGTCGGCCACGTAGTTGCCCGGGTTGGGGAAGCTGGTCACCTTCGCCCAGGTGACGCCGGAGTCCGTGCTGCGCCAGAGGCCGTTGCCGCTCGGCGCGCCGAGGTAGAGGACGCTGTTGCGGTTCGGGTCGATCGCGAGCCGTTCGCCCATCCCGCGGCCGGGCATGTTGCCGCCGAGCTTGAACGGCAGCGCGGCCGCCTGCCAGGTGCCGCCGCGGTCGGCCGACCGGAGGATCGCGCCGTTGTTCGGGTCCCAGCTGTTGGTGTACATCCCGGCCGCGACGTAGACGCGGTCCGGGTCGACCGGGTCGGTGGCGAGGCTGACGACGCCGTTGTGGCCCCAGTCGGTCCAGCCGACCGAGTCCAGCAGCGGCAGCCAGCGGCCGGTGGCGGTGTTCCAGCGGTACGCGCCGCCGATGTCGGTGCGGGCGTAGACCAGCCCGGGCTCGGCCTGGTTGAAGATGATCCCGGGCACGAACCCGCCGCCGGCGATTTCGGCGTTGCGCCACGTGGTGGCCGCCGGCGCGGCCGGCGAGGCGGGCGCGCCGAGGGTGACGGCGACGGTGGCGGGCAGGAGAACGGCGAGCAGGCTGACGAACAGCCGTCTCGCCGAGCGGAACGGGGACGGGGAATGCGTTCTCGGCACGACGTTGTGCACCTTGGCCTCCACACTCTGGGAGCGCTTCCAGAGGGACGGTAAACCAGCGTTCCGAGCGTTGTAAAGCGTTCGACGATTTCGGCGGCCAACACTGTCCACAGTGGATTACGAACCGGGTCGGCGCCCGGTGTGCGGGGTTTGTACGCATCACATACGTGAATGTCAATCAGGTGTCTGAATCGTTATCGGAAACCTTCTTGCCCGCCATTTTGCGGCGTGTGAGTGTGGTGGCCGCTGCTGGACTGGATCAACGGAAGAGGCGACCAGGCAATGACGCAAACGGCCCCGGCGCGGCACATCGGCCGGACCACGCTGTACTTCTTCGGCGCACTCGGCGGCATCCTCTTCGGCTACGACCTCGGCGTGATCTCCGGGGTGCTCCCGTTCATCGGGAAACTGTGGGGGCTGACCAGCTGGGACAAGGGCGTGATCACGGCCAGCCTGTCGGTCGGTGCCATCGTCGGCGCGCTGTTGTCCAGCCGCAGCAACGAAATCCTCGGCAGGCGCCGCACGATCATGGCCGCCGCGGGCATTGTTGTCGTGGGCACGCTGGCAGCGAGCTTCGCGCCGGCGTTCGCGCTGCTGGTGGTCTCGCGCCTGGTCATCGGGGTGGGGATCGGCCTTTCGTCGTCGACCGTCCCGACGTACCTGTCCGAGCTGGCGCCGGCGAAGTGGCGCGGCGCGCTGGGCGCGCTCAACCAGATCTTCATCGTGCTGGGCATCCTGATCGCGTTCCTGGTCAGCTACGGGCTCGGCCCGGGCTCGGCGTGGCGCTGGATGTTCGCCGGCGCGATCGTGCCGGCGGTGATCCTGCTCGCCGGGCTGGCGTTCCTGCCGGAGACGCCGCGGTGGCTCGTGCAGAACGGCCGGGAGGACGAGGCGCGGTGGGTGCTGGCGAGCGCGCACGGGACCACCGCCGACCTCGACGGGGAGATCGCGACCATCCACGAGGTCATCCGGCTCGACACCGAGGAGAAACCGCGGATCCGCGACCTGTTCTCCGGGTTCGTGCGGCCGATGGCCGTCGTGGCGCTGCTGCTCGCGATCGGCCAGCAGTTCAGCGGCGTCAACGCGATCAACGCCTACTTCCCGACGATGCTCATCGGCCTCGGCTTCGCCACGCAGGCGGCGCTGCTGTCCGGCGTCCTGCTGGGTGTCACGAAGTTCCTGTTCACCGCCTGGGTCGTGTTCGTGGTGGACCGCTGGGGCCGCAAACCGTTGCTGCTCATCGGGAACGTCGTCATGGTGCTGACACTGGCGGGGGCCGGCCTGGTCGTGCTGAACGTCCACGACACGAGCACGCGCGGCCTGCTCATGCTGGTGATGATGGTGCTCTACCTGGTCGGCTACGAGCTCGGCTGGGGCGCGGTGGTCTGGGTGATGATGGCCGAGGTCTTCCCGCTGAAGTACCGGGCCATGGGCATGGGTGTCAGCAGCGTGGTCCTCTGGGCCGCGACGGGCATCGTGAGCGCGGTGTTCCCGCTCATCTCGGACCCGGGCGCCCTCGGCGTCGGCGGCTCGATGTTCCTGTTCGCCGCGGTGAACGTGGTGCTGTTCGCGCTGACCCGGTGGCTGGTCCCGGAGACCAAGGGCCGCACGCTGGAGCAGATCGAGCTCGACCTCCGCGCCCGGCAGGGGGTCAGTGGGCGGGCGCGAGGGTGAGCTTGCCGGCGAGCCTGCCGAGCCAGGCCTCGACCTCCTCGGCCGAGCGGTCGGGCAGGCCGAAGATCGTTTCGGTGACGCCGAGTCCGTCCAGGTGGGCCAGGCGTGCGGGGTCGGGGCGCTCGCCGAGGGCGCAGATCCGCGGCGCGCCTGCGCGGCCTTCGGCGTGCCAGATCTCCTTCAGCAGGGCCACGTGGCCGTCCAGATCGGTGTCGGCGGGTGTCGTCATCCAGCCGTCGGCGTGGCGGGCTATCCAGCGGAACGTCTTCTCGGTGGGGCCCGCGCCGAGCAGGACCGGGATGTGCGGCTGGATCGGCTTGGGCCACGCCCAGCTCGGCCCGAACGAGACGAACTCGCCGTCGTAGGCCGCTTCCTCCTGCGTCCACAGTGCACTCATCGCCTCGAGGTACTCGCGCAGCGCGGTGCGGCGGCGGTTCCCGGGGACGCCGTGGTCGGTCAGCTCGTCGACGTTCCAGCCGAACCCCGCGCCGAGCGTGACGCGGCCACCCGAGAGGTGGTCGAGGCTGGCGATCGTCTTGGCGAGGGTGATCGGGTCGCTCTCCACGGGCAGGGCCACCGCCGTGGCGAGCCGGATGCGGGAGGTGACCGCGGCCGCCGTCGCCAGCGCGACCCACGGGTCGAGCGTCCGGCTGTAGCGGTCGTCGGGCAGCGACGCGTCCCCGGTGCGCGGGTGCGGTGAGGCGCGCTTCACCGGGATGTGGGTGTGCTCGGGGACGTAGAAGGTCGAGAACCCCGCGGCTTCCGCGGCGCGCGCCGCGGCCGCCGGGGTGATCCCCCGGTCGCTGGTGAACAGCACGATTCCGTAGTCCACCCGCGGAGCGTATTAGAACGTGTTTCAGTTTTCAAGCCGTTCGGATGGTGACACTCTGTGCTCGGAGACGTACTCCGGGTGGTCTTGAGGGGGGCTCGATCCCGGGCTGGCACACTCGGGCCGGTAGTCGCGGGCCGGTCGGTCGACGGAGGTGCAGGGTGACCCGGACAATCCATTGTGGACGGATACCGTCCCAGTCCGTGGACGCGCGGGTGGGGCGGGATGGCGTGCACGGGCCCGGATCCGATACCGTGGACCACAGGTCGAGAGGCGCTGCAACGGACCACCGGGTCCGCCACGCTCGGCCGGGAATGACCAACCAAGGGCGCCTCCCGAACGAGGGAGGCTGCCGGTGAACACCCCGCACGAGTCCACGGCGTTCGATTCGGGCCTGCGCCTGCGCGAGCTGCTCGACCAGCGCGTGGCGATCCTGGACGGCGCCTGGGGAACCATGCTGCAGGGCGCCGGGCTCACCCCGGCCGACTACCGCGGCGACCGCTTCGGCGAGCACACCCACGACGTCACCGGCGACCCCGACCTGCTCAACCTCACCCGCCCGGACGTCATCCTCGACGTGCACCGCCAGTACCTGGCCGCGGGCGCGGACATCACCACGACGAACACCTTCACCGCCACCAGCATCGGCCAGGCCGACTACGGCCTGCAGGCGTACGTCCATGAGATGAACGTCCGCGGCGCGCAGCTGGCCCGCCAGGCCGCCGATGAAACAGCGGGCAAATTCGTCGCCGGGTCGATCGGCCCGCTCAACGTCACCCTGAGCCTGTCGCCCAAGGTCGACGACCCGGCGTACCGGGCGGTCACGTTCGAGCAGGTCAAGGCGTCCTACGCGGAGCAGATCGCCGGCCTCGCCGAGGGTGGCGTCGACCTGCTGCTGATCGAGACGATCTTCGACACGCTGAACTGCAAGGCCGCCATCGCCGCCGCGCGCGAGGTCGCCCCGCACCTGCCGCTGTGGATCTCGGTGACGATCGTCGACCTGAGCGGCCGGACGCTGTCCGGGCAGACCGTCGAGGCGTTCTGGAGCTCGATCGAGCACGCGAAACCGCTGGTCGTCGGCGTGAACTGCTCGCTGGGCGCCGAGGAGATGCGCCCGCACGTCGAGGAGCTCTCGCGGATCGCCGACGCCTACGTCGCCTGCCACCCCAACGCCGGCCTGCCGAACGCGTTCGGCGGCTACGACGAGACGCCGGAGGAGACGGCCGGGCTGGTCGGCGGGTTCGCCCGCGACGGCCTGGTCAACCTGGTCGGCGGCTGTTGCGGCACCAGCCCGGCACACATCGCGAAGATCGCCGAGGCCGCGAAGGGCGTCTCGCCGCGGGAGGTGCCCGCGCCGCGCACCCACACCCGCTTCAGCGGGCTCGAGCCGTTCGGCATCGGCGCCGACACCGGGTTCGTGATGATCGGCGAGCGCACCAACGTCACCGGCTCCAAGCGGTTCCGCCGGCTCATCGAGTCCGGCGACCACCAGGGCGCCGTCGACGTCGCGCTGGAGCAGGTCCGCGGCGGGGCCAACCTGCTCGACGTCAACATGGACGCCGACCTGCTCGAGTCCGAGCAGGCGATGACGACGTTCCTCAACCTGATCGCCACCGAGCCCGAGGTGGCCCGGATCCCGGTGATGGTCGACAGCTCCAAGTGGAGCGTGCTCGAAGCCGGCCTGCGCTGCCTGCAGGGCAAGGGCGTGGTCAACTCGATCAGCCTCAAGGAGGGCGAGGAGCCGTTCCTCGCCCAGGCCCGCACGATCCGGAACTACGGCGCCGGCGTCGTCGTGATGGCCTTCGACGAGCAGGGCCAGGCCGACACCGCCGACCGCAAGGTCGAGATCTGCGCCCGCGCGTACGACCTGCTGACGCAGGAAGCGGGCTTCGCCGGCGAGGACATCATCTTCGACCCGAACGTCCTCGCCGTCGCCACCGGCATCGCCGAGCACAACGGCTACGCGAAGGCGTTCATCGACGCGCTGCCCCGGATCAAGGAACGCTGTCCCGGCGTCCACATCTCCGGCGGCATCTCGAACCTGTCGTTCTCCTTCCGCGGCAACGACGTCGTCCGCGAGGCGATGCACTCGGCGTTCCTGTTCCACGCCATGCAGGTCGGCCTGGACATGGGCATCGTCAACGCCGGCCAGCTCGCGGTCTACGAAGACATCCCCAAGGACCTCCTCGAACTGGTCGAGGACGTGCTCTTCGACCGCCGCGAAGACGCCACCGACCGGCTCGTCGCCTTCGCCGAGAACGTCAAGGGCAGCGGCACCAAGCGCGTCGTGGACCTCTCCTGGCGCGAAGGCACGGTCGGCGAGCGCCTGTCGCACGCGCTGGTGCACGGCATCGTCGACTACATCGAGGAAGACACCGAAGAGGCCCGGCAGCAGCTGGCGCGGCCCCTCGACGTCATCGAGGGCCCGCTGATGGACGGCATGAAGATCGTCGGCGACCTGTTCGGCTCCGGCAAGATGTTCCTGCCGCAGGTGGTCAAGAGCGCGCGCGTGATGAAGCGGTCCGTCGCCTACCTCGAGCCGTACATGGAGGCGGAGAAGGAGAAGGCGCGCCAGGAAGGCCGGCTCGCGTCGAGCGGCGGCCAGGGCAAGATCGTGCTGGCCACGGTGAAGGGCGACGTCCACGACATCGGCAAGAACATCGTCGGCGTCGTGCTCGGCTGCAACAACTACGAGGTCATCGACCTCGGCGTGATGGTGCCGGCGGGCAAGATCCTCGACACCGCCGTGACCGAAGGCGCCGACGCCGTCGGGCTGTCCGGCCTGATCACGCCGTCGCTGGACGAGATGGTCGCCGTCGCCACCGAAATGCAGCGGCGCGGCCTGAAGATGCCGCTGCTCATCGGCGGCGCGACGACGTCCAAGCAGCACACCGCGGTCAAGATCGCGCCGGCCTACGACAACGCGACGGTGCACGTCCTCGACGCCTCCCGCGTGGTCGGCGTGGTGTCCGACCTGCTCGACCCGGACCGCTCGATCGCCCTGACCGAGAAGAACCGCGCCGACCAGGAGGTGCTGCGCGAGCAGCACGCGAGCAAGCAGCGGCGTCCGATGCTGACTCTCGAGCAGGCCCGCGCGAACCCGGAGAAGGTGTCGTTCGACGGCCTGCCGACCCCGGCGTTCACCGGCGTCCGCGTGGTCGAGCCGGGCATCGCGGAGCTGCGCGAGATGATCGACTGGCAGTTCCTGCTCCTGGCCTGGGAGCTCAAGGGCAAGTACCCGGCCATCCTGGAGCAGCCGGTCGCCCGCGAGCTGTTCGACGACGCGAACACGCTGCTCGACCAGATCATCGCCGAGGGCAGCTTCACGGCGAAGGGCGCGTACGCGTTCTGGCCGGCGCACAGCGAAGGCGACGACATCCTGCTCGAAGGCGACTACGCGCACGTGGCGTTCCCGATGCTGCGGCAGCAGACGGCGAAGCCCGAGGACCGCGCGAACCGCTGCCTGGCCGACTACATCGCCCCGATCGGCGACCACCTCGGCGGCTTCGCGGTGGCCATCCACGGCGCCGAGGACCTGGCCGCGCGCTACGAAGCCGAGCACGACGACTACCGCGCGATCATGGTCAAGGCCCTGGCCGACCGGCTCGCCGAGGCGTTCGCCGAGCACATCCACCTGCGCGCCCGCCGCGACTGGTTCGAGCCGGACGCCCAGCCGAAGCTGGAAGACCTGCACGCGGAGCGCTTCCGCGGCATCCGCCCGGCGCTGGGCTACCCGGCCAGCCCCGACCACAGCCAGAAGCGGGAGCTGTTCCAGCTCCTGGAAGCGGGCGAGCTGGGCATGGACCTGACGGAGTCGTTCGCCATGACCCCCGCGGCGAGCGTGTCCGGCCTGATCTTCGCCCACCCGGACTCCCGCTACTTCACCGTCGGACGGCTCGGCCGCGACCAGATCGAGGACTACGCCCGCCGCAAGGGTGTGGAGGTCGCCGAGGTCGAGCAGTGGCTGCGGCCGAACCTGGCCTACGACCCCGAGTCGTAGCCCGGCAGCTCACGTGATCGGAGCCGTGACTCACGTGATCAGGGCCGTAACCGGCGTGATCGGAGCCGGAACTCGCGAGTTCCGGCTCCCATCACGCGAGTTACGGCTTCGATCACGCGAGTTCCGGCCCGGATCACGCGAGTTCCGGCGCTGAGCACGTGAGTTACGAGGCGTAGGCCGGCAGCTCGATGTCCGTGGCGAACTTGTCGGTCGCCTTGAGCATCAGGCCGAGCAGGAAGCGGGACTTGAACGTCCAGTTGCGCAGCTTGATCCGCGCCCGCGACGGCGGCGCGAGGAACGGCCCCGCGGTGCCGCGTTGCGCGACCTTCGCGTAGCGGCGGAGCAGTTCCTCGTAGCGGGCGAAGGCCACCCGGTGGTCGCCGTCCGCGGCGCGGAGCTCGCCGGCGAGCACGTACGCGCCGACGATCGCCAGGCCGGTCCCGAAGCCGCCGAGGGTGTTGCCGTAGGCCGCGTCGCCGAGGAGGACGACGCGGCCGCGGGAGTAGTGGTCGATCGTCACCCGGCTGAGCGAGTCCAGGAAGAAGTCCTCGGCCTGCGGGACCTTGGCCATCAGTTCGGGCACCCGCCAGCCGGCGCCCTGGTAGGCGTCCAGCAGCAGCTGCCGCTGTTTCTCGGTGTCGGTGCGGTCGTAGTCGAGCTCGGGGGAGGCGAACACGAAGAACGCCGACGCCTTCGGCCCGCCCACGGCGGCCATCCGGCCGGGCTCGTTGTACATCACCGCGTCACCGCCGAGTTCCTCGCCGAGCTCGGCCAGGGCGTAGTGGTAGCCGAGGTAGCGGACGTGGTCGCGTTCGGGGCCGAAAGCCAGCCGCCGGACGTTCGAGTGGATGCCGTCGGCGCCGACGACGAGGTCGAACCCGCGGGGCCGGGCGTGGGCGAAGGTGACGTCGACGCCGTCCGGGGCCTCGGTCAGCGACGTGATGGTGTCGCCGAAGAGGTACTCGCAGTCCGTGTGCGCGTACAGGATTTCGGCGAGGTCGCCACGCCGGATCTCGATCTCGCCACCGGTGAACTCGCCGGGGATCACGGCCTGCGGCTTCCCGGTGGCGTCGACGATCGTCTGGTCGTGCCCGCCCGTCTGCCGGCGCCGGACCTCGTCGAGGATGCCCATGCGCTCGAGGACGGCCCGGTGGGTGGGCCCCTTGAAGTCGACGGCCTGCCCGCCACGCCGCAGCGCCGGAGCCCGTTCGACGACGGTGACGGCGCAGCCGTAGCGGGTCAGCCAGTGGGCGAGGGCAGGACCGGCGATGCTGGCGCCGGAGATCAGGACGGTCAGGTTCTTCATGCGGCGAGCCTCGCCGGGGCCGCTGACCGGCTCCTGGCGAAGCGCTGACGGCCGCTGTCAGCCACCGTCAGCCACCGTCAGCCCGCGGGGGCGCCCCCCGTTTTCCACGCTACCGGAAGGCACCGACAATTCCGGACCATCGGGCTACTCGACCGCACCCGCTTGGGTGAGCAGGTTCTGGTACCAGGCGTCGTACGGGCGATTGGTCGCCGGGTAGTTCGCCAAGGGCGTGGTCGCCTGGCTCGCCGAATCGAAGTCCCAGCCGCGGACGAGCCTGCCCGCCTGCCGGGCCGAGGTGATGAACGCGCGTTCCGTGGCCGGTGCGCCGTAGAACAGCGCGCCCTGCTGGAGTTCGGCGCTGTCGCCCTGCTGGAACTCGTCGAAGGCGACCTGCCGGTACCGGATCCGGTCGCCGGCGACCTGGCCGGTGTCGGCGCGCAGCGTCTGGGCCGACGTCGGGCCGTCCGCGCCGGTCCACACCGACACCGTGCGGCCGGCGCTGGTCGACGTCGCCTTCGCGAACCGCGCGTTGGACGTCTTGGCGTTGCCGGTCCACGACACCGTCGTGCTCGCGAGCGCGCCGTTCCACGCCCAGTTCTGGCTGCTGCTCTGGCTCTTGTGGATTTCGCGCAGGTGCGTCGCGTCGGTGAAGGCGACCGTCGGCAGCACGCCGTTGTCGTACTGGTGGCTGGCCTGCCAGGTGATTTCGCCGTCCGCGCCGAGCTTGCCGACGTGGTACCACAACGTCGTCGCGCTCGGGGACTGGTGGACCTCCACCAGGTCGCCGTCGTCGTTGAGCGCGACCGCCGGCGTCTGGCCGCTGTCGTACTTCCCGTGCCGCAGCCAGGTGACGCGGCCGTCGGCGCCGTACGTCCCGGTCCAGTACCAGAGCGCGCCGGCCCCGGAGTCGTGCACCTCGACGACCTGGCCACGGCCGTTGAGCGCGACCGCCGGGTGATAGCCGACGTCGCGCTTGTACTCGGTGCGGGAGCCGCCGTCACCCGACAGCAGCGGCAGCACGCGCCCGCGCAGCGCGTCGACGTCCGGCTGCGCCGCCGGGTAGTCCCGCGCCCGCAGCAGCCGCGCGCCGAACACCGACTCCAGCTCCTCGTTGAGCGCGGTCAGGTTGCCCGCGGCGAACGACGGGTTGTCGGTCAGGTCGTCCTTGAGGTCGAGCATGACGACGATCGGCGCGGCGCCCGGGTGCTGTGCCGACCACGTGTTCACCACGGCCAGCCAGTCGCGGAGGTTGTTCGACGCCGGGTTGCCGCCGCTGTGGTCGACGAGGTTGCCGGGGGAGTCGTGCCCGACGGCGTAGTCGTGTGTCGTGGCGTAACCGTTGTCGTGCACGTCGAATTCCAGGAACCGCACGCCGTGGTCGAGCTGGTAGGTGACGGAGTTCTTGGCGCCGTCGACGTTGCCCGAATAGCTGTTGTGGGTCGCCTTGAAGACGGAGGACGAGAACGGCGGGCTCGCGGCGTGGGCCGTGGCGGGGGTCAGGAACGCGGCAGTGAGCACGGCGGTGGCGAGTACGCGCATCCTCGGGTCCTCACGTCGGGGAACGGGGCTCGCCCATCCTGGCGCCCGGATGGTTGCGGTGTCTCGAAATCGGGGTGAACCCGCGTTCGCGATAGGGGTCGGCAATCGGATCTACCGTGGTGGAAGGACTGTTCTCGCCTGCGCCGGTAACCTCCCCGCATGGCCGCCGAACACGTGATCGTCACCTCCACCACCGACTCCGAAACCGCGGCGCGCGACCTCGCCGCCCAGGCCGTGGAAGCCCGGCTGGGTGCCTGTGCCCAGGTCGTCGGGCCCATCACCAGCGTCTACCGGTGGGACGGCGCCGTGCAGACCGACCAGGAGTGGCGGGTCGAGATCAAGACCACCGCCGATCGGGTGCCCGCCCTGGCCGAACGACTACGGCAGCTGCACGGCTACGACCTGCCGGAGGTCATCGCCACACCCATCGTCGGGGGCAGTGCCGAATACCTGGCGTGGCTGACCGCCGAAACCGCTGGCTAGATTCGGCGCATGGAGCACGACGCACTCAGACAGCGCTTCGCGACGCTGACCACCGCCCACCTCGCCGACGCCTGCATCCGCGCCGGCCTTCCGGTGCGCTGCGCGCCCGCGCCGACGCGTGCCGTCGTGCCCGGTAGCCGGCTCTTCGGCCCTGCGGTGCCGGCGAGGCACGTCGGCAGCGTCGACGTCTTCCTCGAAGCCTTCGAGGGCGCCCCCGCCGGTGGGGTGCTCGTGGTCGACAACGGCGGCCGGCTCGACGAAAGCTGCGTCGGCGACCTCGTCGTCCTCGAAGCGCGGGCCGCCGGGCTCTCCGGGGTCGTGATCTGGGGCCTGCACCGCGACACCGCCGACATCCGCGCCATCGGGCTGCCCGTGTTCAGCCTCGGCTCGCTGCCCACCGGGCCGCTCGGCCTGGGCCCGCGCGTCGACGGCGGCCTGGCCGAGGCGATCGTCGGCACCTGGCGGATCGGGCCGGCCGACCTCGTGCTCGGCGACGACGACGGCGTGCTCTTCGTCCCGCTCGCCCGCGCGGGTGAACTGTTCTCCCTCGCCGAAGGGATCCGTGACACGGAACGCCGCCAGGCCGACCGGATCCGCGGCGGCGAATCGTTGCGGCAGCAGCTCCGTTTCGGTGAATTCCTGGCGGCGCGGGAAACGGATCCCGCATTGACTTTCCGCGCGTACTTGCGGTCCGTGGGCGGGGCGATCGAGGAATGAGCACGAAAGTGTGATCGCTGCCCGAATCGGGTATTCCGGGCCTGCGGCGGGTGCGGGAGGCGGACCTATGAACACGCTCATCGGCTTCGGCAGGGACATCGAGTACCACTTCGCCCGGGGGCTGCGTGCCTACCTCGACCGGGTCGCGCGGGCCGTCGGCGTGGGCTTCGAATCGTGTTCGCTCGACCTCGACGTGCCCGCCTCCGGGTACGTCGCCCTCGACCGCAGGCTGCCGGACCTCCCTGGGCACGACCTGGCGCTCATCTGGGACGAGGTGCACGGCTGGGCGGCGGTCGTCGAGCCCGCGGGCGGGGGCGCCGCGAAGCCGCTCGCCTACCTCGGCGGCCGCGAAGTCCTGCCCGCGCCCCGTGCGGTCGCCCGGTTCCTCGACGTGCTGCGCGCGGCGGGGCCGCCCGCCGGCTCGTTCCGCCCGCCGGTCTTCCGGGCGGCCGGCCACCACGAGGATCTCGTCGACTGGCTGCCCGTCACCGGCCCCGAGGGACTGCTGCGGCCGAGTTCCCCGGCCTGGTGACCGGCGGCGAGTCCCCGCCAGGGCGCCTAGGATGGGCGGGCAGTCACCCCCGCAGTGAGGAACCCCGTGCGCAGCGCCGATGAGCCCCGTCCCGTCCGTGTCCTGCTCGTGGAGGACCACGACATGGTCGCCGAGGCACTGCAGCTGGCCCTCGACCGCGCCGACGGGATCACCGTCGTCGGCCGGGCCCGGTCGCGGGCGGAGGCGGTCGCCGACGTGCTCGACCACGCCCCGGACGTCGTCGTCCTGGACCGGCGGCTCGCCGACGGTGACGCCCTCGACGTCATCGCGCAGCTCGGCTCGGGCGGGGCGCGGGTGCTGGTGCTGACCGGCGACGCGACCCTCTCGGTCGCCGTGCAGGTCGCCAAGGCCGGCGGCGCGGGGCTGCTGCTCAAGTCCTCCCAGCTCGGCGTGCTGGAATCCGCCGTGCGGGACGTGGCCGCCGGTGGCGTGGTCTTCGACCAGGAGCTGCTGCCCGGCGTCTTCGACCGGCTCACCGGCCGCGGCCAGGGCGGCGGCGCGGCGCTGACCGCCCGCGAACGCCAAACCCTCGACCTGCTCGCCGAAGGCGCGACCACCGACGAGATCGGCCGCCGGCTGGGCGTGTCCCGCAACACCACGCGCAACCACGTGCAGCGGGTGCTGGAGAAGCTCGGCGCGCGCTCGAAGCTCGAAGCCGTCGCGGTGGCCCGCCGGGAGGGCCTCATCGGCTGATGCACCTGCACCAGCCGGGTAGGGGCCTTTGCATCTCGCGCGGGCCACTACTCTTCGTGCACGCTTGCGGGCGTGAACATCCCTGCCCCGCTGACCGCGGAGTGCGTGCTGACCGACGTGGCGGGCGGCCTGGCCGCCGCTCGCCGGTTCACCCGGCTCGCCCTGCTGGCCTGGACCGACGGCGCCGCCGTCGACGACGCGCTGCTGGTCGTCACCGAACTCGCGACGAACGCGCTGTGCCACGGCAGCGGTGACCCGGTCCTGCGGTTGACCGTCGACGGCACGGACGTCCGCATCGAGGTCTTCGACGACAACCCGGCGCCCCCGGTGCGGCGGCCCGCGGGAGCCGACGGGGGCTGGGGGCTCGCCCTCGTCGACCGCCTGTCCTCGGTGCGGGGGACCGACCGCCACGGCCGCGGGAAGGTGGTCTGGTGCGTCCTGTCCGCCTCGCCCGCCGAGCTCGCGGGCTGAGCCGGGCGCGCGGCCGTGCCGGGCGGGCGGTCATCCGGCAGAGTTGCCGCATGGACGACGACCGGTTCCGCCTGCTGGTGCAGGGAGTGCTGGACTACGGGATCTTGATGCTCGACACCGGGGGCCGGATCTCGACCTGGAACGCCGGCGCGGAGCGCATCAAGGGGTACGCGGCCGAGGAGATCATCGGCCGGCACTTTTCGGTGTTCTACCCGGCCGAGGACGTCGCGGCGGGGAAGCCGGCCCGTGAGCTGGAGGTCGCGGTCGAGCAGGGGCGGCTGGAGGACGAGGGCTGGCGGGTGCGCAAGGACGGCACCCGGTTCTGGGCGAACGTGGTGATCACGGCGTTGTACGACGAGCAGGGGCGGCTGCACGGGTTCGGGAAGGTGACGCGGGACGTGACCGAACGCCGGACGGCGGAACTGGCGCTGCGCGAAAGCGAAGAGCGGTTCCGGCTGCTCGTCCAGAGCGTCCAGGACTACGGCATCTTCATGCTGGACACCGGCGGGCACATTTCGAGCTGGAACGCCGGCGCCGAGCGGATCAAGGGCTACACGGCGGACGAGATCATCGGCCGGCACTTCTCGGTGTTCTACCCGGCCGAGGACGTCGCGGCCGGCAAGCCGGCCTGGGAGCTCGAGGTCGCCGTCGCGGACGGCCGGCTGGAGGACGAGGGCTGGCGGGTGCGCAAGGACGGCACCCGGTTCTGGGCGAACGTGGTGATCACGGCGTTGTACGACGAGCAGGGGCGGCTGCACGGGTTCGGCAAGGTCACCCGCGACATGACCGAACGCCGCAACGCCGAGCAGGCCCTGCGCGAACGCCGACGGCTGGTTGGGCACCTGGTCGAGGCCCAGGAAGTGGAGCGGCGCCGGATCGCCTGGGACGTCCACGACGAGTCGATCCAGTCCATGGTGGCCGTCGGCATGCGGCTGCAGCTGCTGGCCTCCCGGCTGCCGGAGCCGCACGCGAGCGCCGTCTCCGGCCTCGACGAGTCGGTCGCCGCCGCGATCGCCCGGCTGCGCGGGCTGGTGTCCCGGCTGCGGCCGCCGGAGCTCGACCGGCACGGCCTGGTCGAGGCGATCACGGCCTACACCGACGACGTCGCGGGCCGCTGGGGGCTGGCGCACGAGGTGCGGGACGAGCTCACCGCCGAGCCGTCGCCCGAGGCGGCGATCACCGTCTACCGGATCTGCCAGGAGGCGCTCAGCAACGTCCACAAGCACGCGCGCGCCACCCGGGTCGCGGTCACGCTGTCCACAGTGGACAACGGGATCCTGGTGCGGATCACCGACGACGGCGTCGGCACGGCCGGGGAAGACGCGGGTGCGGGCCACTTCGGGCTGGTCGAGATGCACGAACGCGCCGAAGCGGCGCACGGCTGGCTGTCCGTGGACAGCACGCCCGGCGAGGGCACCGTCGTCGAGTTCTGGCTGCCCCTGCTGCCCGACGCGACGGAGCTCGAACCGTGACCGAGCTGAGCGTGCTGATCTCCGACGACGACGTGATGATCCGCGACGTCCTGAAGGAGGTACTGGACTCCGAAGCCGACATCGCCGTGGTCGCGGTGGCCGGCGACGCCGACGAGGCGATCCGGCTCGCCGAACGGCACCGGCCCGCGGTCGCCGTGCTCGACGTCCGGATGCCGGGCGGCGGCGGGGCGCGGGCGGCGCGCGAGATCGCCCGGCGCAGCCCGGACACCGCCATCCTGGCCTTCTCGGCCTACGCCGACCGTGCCTCGATCGCCGGGCTGGCCGCGGCCGGCGTCACCGAGTACCTGGTGAAGGGCGCGCCGAACACGGCGATCGTCGAAGCCGTCCGGAGGCTCGGGCGGCAGGCGGCCGGGTGAGCGGTCAGGGGACCGGCCGGACGTTCGCGACGCTGTCGAAGTCGGTCGGCAGCAGCGTGAACAGCCGCCGCACCGCGCGCGAGCGCCCGGAGTCCACGCTGAGGTGGGCCCCGGCCGAGTCGGCGAGCAACTGGGCGCGCAGCAGCGAGTTCAGCCCGGCGACGGAGAAGAACGTGACTCCGGCGAGGTCGATGACGACCTCGCCGATCCCGCCGTGGACGAGGTCCTGCAGGACTTCGTCGAGGCGGCGGGCGGTGCTGAGGTCGACCTCGCCGGTCACTTCGACGAGCAGGGTGCGCGAGCCGGGGCGGCGCACGCGCAGTGACATGTGGCCACCGGCGTTCGGCCAGCCGGGGACGGTGAGCTGGTGGTCGGCCGAGCGCGGTTCGGGAACCATCGCGGCACACCCTTTCGTCGGGCAGCGGGGGCAGACCGGACGGCGCGGGCGGGGATGCCGGACGAGGCAGCCTGCCGGCCCGGGCGCGGAACGTCCGGCAGCGGCTGACGGCTCAACCGTGAACCCTCAGCATAGTGCATCTGCACTAGATGAACCATCGGACGTAACCGGATGGAGAGCGAACCGGTGGACAAGGGACCACCGGTGTGCGCGGACGGTGAAGGAGGCGGCATGCCGACCACGGTCGTCAACCTGAAGGGGCACCGGGACGACCCCGAGTACGCCGACGTCGTCTACGTCGGGCGGGCCATGCACCGCGGCGGCTGGCACCTCGCGGGGTCGAAGCTCGCCAGCCCGTTCCGGCCCGGGCCGGACGGGACGCGCGAAGAGGTGCTCGCCCGCTACCGCGAGCACCTGCTGTCCCGGCCGGACCTGCTCGCCCTGCTGCCCGAGCTGCGCGGCCGCCGGCTCGGCTGCTGGTGCGTCCCCGAGCCGTGTCACGCCCAGGTGATCGCCGACCTCGCGGATAACGGGACGTAACGAAACGCACCCCCTCCGCGAGTAACCTGACACACGAGGGGGTGATCGATGGTGCACGCGCGGCGACTCGGCGGCTTCGACCAGGCCGAACTGCCCCCGGCGCACCGGGTCCGGTGGTGGCTGGCGGCGGCGACGGCCGGGCTCGTCGCGGCCGGCTTCGCCGTCGTCCCCTACCTGCCGTTCTTCCAGGCCTGGACCTTCGTGCGGGACCCGAAGGTCGCCACCGTCATCACCTGGACCGTGCTGCAGACGTCCGTGGTGCTCGTCTCCGCCGTCCTGACGCTGTACTTCATCGGCAAGGCGCGGCTGGAAGCCGCGGCCTACCGGGCCAACCAGATCGACATCCGGCTGTTCGTCGACGAACGGCCCGAAGGCAGTCACGACCGCGAGGTCGACTCCGCCGCCGAGCTGACCGCGACCTTCAAGCGGTTCCTCAACGACTCCCGCCTCTACACCCCGACGCCGGTGCCGGGCGCCGGCAGCTCCTACGACTTCCTCCAGATCGTCGAGCACGCCGGCGATGCCGCCGACGGCTGGTGGAAGGCGGTCACCAAGGTGATCCGGCTCGCCCAGCCGCCCGCCGCGTTCACCGTCACCGGCATCGTCCGGCCCGGCAACACCGCCGGCCGCCACCAGCTCATCCTGGAACTCGTGCGCGTCCCGCGCTTCGCCGCGAGCCCGCTGGTGATCGAGGACGCGAACTGGCCGCGGGTGCTGCACCGCGCCGCGAACGCCGTGGCCGCCCTGGTCATCCCGCGCAGCGCCTACGTCCGCTCGAACATCCACTGGGCCGCCTGGCGGGACGCGAAGATCCCGCACGAGCTGTTCGACGCCTACCAGCGCGCCAACCACTTCATCGCCTACCGCCGCTACGACGAAGCCCTCGCCGAGTACTACCGCGCGGTCAGCCTCGACCCGGCCAACGTCTACATCCGGCTCGAGATCGCCGCCCTGCAGGAACAGCTCGACCTGCACCTCGACGCACTGGCCACCTACGACGACGTCATTACCGTCTGCAGCCGCGGGAACCCGCGGCTGGCCCGCTGGTGGATCGGCCCCGACTTCGCGCGCCAGCCCCGCCACGCCGGCCGCGGCCGCGACGTCGCCCTGCTCATCGCCCGCTACCGGCACGCGCTCGTCCTCGGCCACGGCGACTCGGTGGCCGGGTCCTGGTGGGTGCGGCGCACCACCGCGGGCGCCCCCGGCGACGCGCGGGCCCAGCGCCGCGCCGAACTGCGCGCGGCGATCGAGCTGCGCTTCCGCCGGTACGTCGACCTCGACGTCCGGACGCGCCCGTACGCCATCCCGCGGGAGAAGCGGCTCGAACTGCACAAGCGCGTGCTGAAGGTGCCGGTCGAGGAGCTCCTCGTCCACCAGGCGACGCCGGCGCAGCTGGCCGAGTACCACCAGCGCGCCGCGGAGATGCGGTCGTACTTCTGCGCGCTGTCGCAGTACGAGATCGAGCGGCTCATCGCCGACTACCGCCGGTTCGGCCGCCGCTGGCGCCGCAGCTGGCAGCAGCTGACGAACCGGGCGCTCGACCTGTCCCTGGTGTGGTCGGTGCTGCGGCGCGCGATGGCGGACGTCGAGCCGGTCACCGGCGCGGTGCCCGAGCCGCAGCCCGCCTACCCCGGCAGCCGCGTGCGGCTGGCCGACGTCTGCCCGGACCGGCGCTGGCCGCCGTCTCCGCAGGCACTCGACGACACCGTCGAAGCCGCCGGGCCCCGCCGGTCGTGGGAGGAGTGCTACAACGCGGCGAGCGTGTACGCGGTGGCGATGCTCGAACTCGGCCCCCACGGCGAACGCGACCTGCGCGACCGCGCGCGCAACCCGCGTCTGCTCGGCGAAGCGCGTGACGAGGTGGCGCGCCGGGCGGTCCGCGAGCTGTACCACGCGGCGACGATCAGCCACAGCGGACGGCTGCCGGAGCGCCGGTCCTGGGTGATGGGGGAGGACCCGGACCTGGCGGCCCTGCGCGGCCACGAGCTGTTCCGCGTGTTCGAGATGGTCACCTTCTCCCCGGACCGCGCGGCGCCGCTGCGGCCCCAGCGCGCCCACGTCTGGGAGCAGGTGAGCTACGTCCGCGGGCTCGTCGCCGAGATCGCCGGCTGCCGCGCGCACTTCTGGCGCGTCCACGCGCTCGACGAGGGCCCGCCCCCGGACGGCCGCACCCTCGACCGCTGGCGCTCGGCCGACCGCGACGCCTGGCGGAAACTGGCGCGGCTGGCCGCGGGGAAGCAGGACTGGTACACGCGCTACCAGGCGATCTGCGCGTTCCGCGACTGGGCGGCGGAGACCGGCTACCCGGGGGCGATCTCCGGGTTCCCGCTCTACTGCGAGGAAAGCCTGCACGTCCAGCTGCGTGGCGCGGCCGGCCCGGGCGCGAAGGCCGGTCTCGACGCCGACATCGTCGTCCGCGAGTACGTGCGGCTCTGCGACCGCCGGCTCGACCACCTGGTGGCGGACGTGGCGGAACTCGAGCAGGCGGGCCCGGACGACTTCACGGCCCGCGCGGAACTCTGGGCGGCGCTGTGTTCGTGGTTCGACGACGACATCGCCGACGGCTCGTCCGCCGACGAGCGCCGCGAACGGTTCCGCAAGCTCGCCCGGCCCTAACCGCGCCGCGTGTAGCGGTGCTTGACCCCGACCGGGAAGTACTCGGGGTCGCCCGCCGGGCGCAGGACGACGTCGGGCAGCTGCCGTTCCGCCGGGACGTAGTGCGCGTACTCGCTGTTCAGCAGCACCAGCTGCGCGCGCACGGATTCGGCGATCCGGCCGGCGTCGGCGGTGGCGCCCGGTGCCGTCTCGACCGTGACGCGCAGCCGGCGGTCGCGGTCGGCGTCCTCGACCGACTCGATGACGAACTTGCCCGTCACGGTGTCGCTGATGCCGGGCTGCTCCAGGCCCACGGTCACGTTCTCCGGGTAGACGTTCGCGCCGAAGAACGACACCGTGAACAGCGAGCGGCCGAAGACGTACACGAACGGCAGCTCCGGGCCGCGGGTGTCCGGCGTGAAGCCGTGCCGGGCGCAGAAGTCCAGCAGCCCGGCGTGCGGCAGGAGCCCGCCGTCGTCGGCGATGTGGTAGCGGATCAGCGGGATGCCGCCGTCGGCCGTGAGGACCAGCGTGCCCTCGTGCACCTCGAAGAAGCGGCTCGCCGGGTCGTACTGCACCAGCGTCGGCAGCCGCGCGTCGCCGAAGACCTCGCGGGCCAGCTCCGGGCGGCCGGCGAAGAACCGGCGGATGCCCGCCGACAGCGGGGTTTCGGTGCCGAGCACGCCCGCGTCGGCCGTGCCGTACAGCGACGCGATGTCGCGCACCGGGTCGGCGATCCCCGCGCGCCGGCCCACCAGCTCGCGCCACTGCTCGCTGAACACCTCGCCCGCCAGCACCAGCTTGATCGCGTACGCCGGCCAGTCGACGCCCGCGGCCAGGCCGGTGTCGACGACGTCCTTGACGAACGGCGGGTAGCCCAGCAGCACGACCTGGTCGAAGTGCGGCGCGAGCTCGGGCAGCACGCGCAGGATCTCGGCCTTGTTGTTGCCCGGCGCCACGACGGTGATCGGGCAGCCCTTGGCGGCGAGGTGCCGCACGCACGCCGTGGTGAACAGGCCGCCGACCCAGGTGCCGAGCGGGAAGCAGACGACGGCGAGGGTGCTGCGGCGGCCGGCGTCGAAGGCGTCCACCAGCACCTGCTCGAACCGGCGGGCGACGTGCAGTTCGTCTTCGAGGGCCCGCGGCCAGACGGTGGGGTGGCCGCTGGAGCCCGAGGAGACGGCGATCATGTCGAGCCCGGCGAAGGTGCCGCCGCGGCACAGCTCGGGCAGCGGGTACCGGCGGTGGTACCCGGCCTTGTCGACCAGGGGCAGCCGCGAGAAGCCGGCCATCGTCGTGACGGCCGACGGCTCGATCCCGTGTTCTCGCAGGAACTTCCGGTACGCGGGCACGGTTTCCGCGGTGCGGCGGAAGAGCGCGAGGACTTCGTTTCCGGCCGGCGGCTGCGCGGTCTCGAAGAAGGAGTCGAACGCCTGCCGCACGCGGGTCTGCCGACCGAGGTCCATGATCGGAGCATAGCGGCGGGCGCGTGTCATGATGGGCGCCGTGAGCACCTCCGCCCAGGAGCACCCCGCCGGCCCGCCGTTGACTCTCTACCTGGTCAAACGGCTCGAGCTGGTGATCAGGGCCCTGCTCGACGACGCCCTGCGGCCGCTCGGGCTCACCACGTTGCAGTACACGGCGCTGACGGTGCTCGAAGCCAGCGGCGCGCTTTCTTCGGCGCAGCTGGCGCGCCGGTCGTTCCTGCGGCCGCAGACCATGCACGAAATGGTGCTGACGCTGGAAAAGCGCGGCCTGATCGCGCGGACGCCGAAGGCGGACAACAAGCGCGTCCTGCTGGCCGGCCTCACCGACGCCGGCCGCTCGTTGCTCGGGGAGTGCGCGCCGGCGGTCGCGGAGCTGGAGAACGCGCTCCTGGCCGACATGAGCCCGGGCCAGCGCGCGACGTTCCGCGAGGGGCTCCAGCACGGCGTCACGGCCCTCGGCACGCTCTCCGGCCACCGCCGCGCTCAGGAAGCCTGATTTCGCCGGAGGTATCCCGAGCCGGACACCCGGTCCAACGATCTCACCCGACTGGAGTCTTCAGTCAGGCATGCTGATACGGAAACACTAGGCCGGACGGGTGGAAGCGGCGGACGGCCCGTTGCGGGGGTGTGACCTGCGGCGTTGAAGGGTACGTCCCAGGCCTGCTCTGACTGTGGAGGTTCGCCGACGTGATCCGGGCTCGCGAGTCTGTCGCCGCCCACCGGCTGCCGGCCACCCGCCGGCTGCTGGTACTGGCGGGGGCGGTGGCGGGCCTCTGGCTGGTGTCATGGCTGACGTCCGGCAGCGCGGAAGCGGCGACGGGGCCGGAGCGCGGCCTGCCGGACGCGATCGGCGTGGTGGTGGGGGCGGTGACGCCGGCCGAGCCGCACGGGGCGGGCGGGGGTGCGGAGGTGGTCCCGGCGCCGAAGAAGGCGGCGCGGGCCGAGGCGGGTGCCGGGGTGGCTCGTCGTGGGGTGCCGGTGACCGAGGCGGGTGCCGGGGTGGCCCGTCGCACGGTGCCGATCACCGAGGCGGGTGCCGGGGTGGCCCGTCGCACGGTGCCGATCACCGAGGTGGCGGCGAGCGCGGCTGAGCCAACTTCGAAGGTGGCCCGCGCGGCTGAGCCGGGTTCGAAGGTGGCCCGCGCGGCTTCGCCAGTCTCGCACCTTGCTCAGACCGAGCCGCAGACCCAAGCCACCCACCCCACCGCACCGCCCACCACGCCCGCGGCGAAGCCGGCCGCTGCCGTGGTCGTCCCGCTCGCCCGGCTGATCGGTGCTACCGAGCCCGTGACCCGCGCCGCCGGGGCCGTCGCCGGACCGGCAAGCGCGGCTGCTGCCGCCGCCGTCGAGCCGGTCGCCCACACCGTCGGGTCAGCCCTTTCACCGGCTGCCGCGGTCGTCGGGCCGGTGGTCGGCTCCGTGCGGCCCGTCACGCACGCCGTCGGGACCGCCCTCTCGCCCCTGACCGCGATCACCGCGCCCGTCTCGCACCTCGTCGTCCCCGTGGTCCGGCCGATCACCACCGCCGTGCAGGTCGTGCTCGGCCCCCTGGCCACCGTCGTCAAGCCCGTCACCGAGGCCGTCGCGCGGCCAGTGGCCGGGCTGCTCGGTCCGGTGGTCCGCCTCGTCGACCCGGTGGCCTCGGAGCTCCTGCGTCCCGCCGCCCCGGTCGTGGGCGATCTCCTCACCCCGGTCGACGACACCGCCGGACCGCCCATCGTCGCGCCCGTCACCGACGACCTCCGGCCACCCCCGGCCCGCCCCGTGATCTCGCCCGAGCCCGCCCCCAGGGCGACGGGCGCGCTACGACCCGTCCCGACCCAAACGGAGACCGGCAGCGCCACCACCGCCACCTCCGGCACCATCGCGGCCGGGCCGCACCGCAGCGCTGCTCACCGCCCCGCCTCGCAAGGCCACCGCACCGCCGCGCAGGCCCGCGGCCACCGACCCGGCCCGATCCCGGCCCACCCCGGCACCCCCGTGTCGCCCGATGTCGCGGCCGGTACCGGCTCCACGATCCCGGCCGCCTTCCTCGCCGCCGGGTACGCGCCCCACGGCTTCCGCGCGTCCCCCCGGACGCACGGGGTCTTCGTGCCGCTGTGGCGGCCCTGCGAACCGGGCACCGGTCCCGGCTAGCCCGTCCCGATCTTCCGCCCGTCGTGTGCTCCGCGGCGCGTTCCGCGCTGCCCGCGACCTGCAGGACCCGAACCGAAACCATGCGTGGAAGAGGGATTGAGATGGAAGCGAGCGTGTTCGACCTCGGGAAGGTGCGAAGAGACGCGGTGGTCACCGTCCGCCTGGACGCGATGGCCAACGTCAGGCTGCTGACGGCGGTCAACTTCCAGGCCTACCGGCGCCGGCAGTACTACCGGATGCACGGCGGGGTGGCCACCGCACCGATGTTCAAGATCCACATCCCGGCGAACGCCCACTGGTTCCTGGTGATCGACGTCGAGGGCCTCGAAGCCCGGCCCCTGCGCCCCCGGGTGAGCGTCGAACCGGAAGCGGCCGTCGCCGCTCGCGGGCGCGGCGAACCGCGGTGAGACCTCCCTTCGACGGCCCCGGAGCGCCGGGGCCGTCGAAGGGGTGAGGAGACCGCCGCCGGGTACCCGCGGCGCATGCAGACGTTCCTGCCGTGTGCCGACTTCGCCGCCAGCGCCCGTGCGCTCGACCGCCGCCGCCTGGGCAAACAGCGGGTCGAGGCACTGCAGGTGCTGCGCGCGCTCGTCGTCCCCGGCTACGGCTGGCGCCACCACCCGGCGGCGAAGATGTGGACGGGGTACGAGGAGGCGTTGACGCGCTACGGCCTCGAGGTCTGCGCCGTGTGGTGTGAGCTGGGCGCGGCCGACACGTGCGCGGTGAAGCTGGCCGACGAGTTCACCCGGTCGGTCGGCACGGCCGAGGTCCGGACGCAGGCGGAGCTCACCGCCGCCGGGGACGTGCCGCCGTGGCTGGGCGACGACGCGGTGCACCGCAGCCACCGGTCGGCGCTGGTGCGCAAGGACCCGGACCACTACGGGACGCGGTTCCCGGACGTGCCCCCGGACCTGCCGTACGTGTGGCCGCCGTCGGACCGCCCGCCCCGGACCGCCTGACCCGGCCACCGGTGGCGGTTCGCCCGGCCGCCGTTTGCGACACTGGCGCCCGTGTGCGCCGACTTCACCCGGATCCGCCGCTTCCTCGACGAGCGCGACCCGCCGACGCCGTGCCTGGTCGTCGACACCGACGTCGTGGCGGCGCGGGCGCGGGAGTTCGGCGCGGCGTTCCCCGGCGCGCTGATCCGGTACGCGGTCAAGGCCAACCCGGCGCCGCCGGTGCTCGACGCGCTGGTGGCGGCCGGGATCGGCTTCGACGTCGCCGGGCCTGCCGAGCTGCGGCTGTGCCTCGAGCGCGGCGCCGGCCCGGCGGACATCGCCTACGGCAACCCGATCAAGAAACCACGGGACGTCGCCTTCGCGTTCGAGCACGGCGTCCGGGAGTTCACTTCGGACTCCCCGGCCGACGTCGACCACCTGGGCCGGCACGCGCCGGGCTCGGCCGTCTCGATCCGCGTCGTGCTCGACGCGCCGGACTCGGCGACGCCGTTCGGCCGCAAGTTCGGCTGCGCCCCGGCCGAAGCGCTCGACCTGGTGCTGCGCGCGGCCGAGCGGGGACTGCGGCCGGGCATCGCCTTCCACGTCGGCTCGCAGCAGCCGGCCGTCGCGGCCTGGGAGATCGGCATCGCCACGGCGGCGAAGCTGTTCGACGAGGCCGCGGCGCAGGGCGTCGCGATGACGCGGCTCAACCTCGGCGGCGGCTTCGCGACCGCCCACCGCACCCCGGTCCCGCCCTTGAGCGCGTACGCGGCGAGGATCGCCTCGGCGCTGGCGGAAAACTTCCCGGCCGGCCGGCCGGAGCTGCTGCTCGAGCCCGGCCGGGTGCTCGTCGCGGACGCCGGCCTGCTGCGCACCGAGGTCGTGCTGGTCGCGCAGCGGGACGAGCGGCGCTGGGTGTACCTCGACATCGGCCGCTACAACGGGCTCGCCGAGGCCGAGAACGAAGCCATCGCCTACCGGTTCGAACCGGTGGGCACCCCCGACGGCCCGGACGGCCCGGTCGTGCTCGCCGGGCCCACCTGCGACGGCGACGACGTGCTCTACCAGCGCACGCCGTACGCGCTGCCGCTGGCGCTGCGGACCGGCGACCGGCTCGACCTGCCGGGCACCGGGGCCTACACGGCGAGCTACGCGTCGGTGGGGTTCAACGGGATCGAGCCGCTGCGCACGTACTGCCTCGGGCGGTGGGGCGATGCCTGACGTCGGCCGGTTCACCGGGCGGCACGTGCTCGCCGAGCTGCACGGCGTCGACCCGGGCCTGCTCGACGACCCGGTGCGCCTCGGCGAGCTGCTGCGGGCCGCGGTGACGGAGGCGGGCGCGACGGTCCTCGACGTCGTGGCGCAGCGGTTCGCGCCGCAGGGTGCCACGGTGATCGCGCTGCTGGCCGAGTCGCACGCGTCCGTCCACACCTACCCGGAGCACGGGTCCCTCTTCGCCGACGTGTTCACCTGCGGGGAACGCGCCGATCCCGAACACGCGCTGCGGTTGCTGGCGACGTCGCTGCACGCCGCTTCGGTCCACCTGTCGGTCCTGCACCGGGGAGAACGCTGATGCCCCTGATCCACGAGCCGGTCGGCGACGGCCTCACCCGCGTCTGGGAGGTCGGCGACGTGCTCTTCCACGAGCGAACGCCGTACCAGGAGGTGCTGATCGGCACGACCGCGCAGGGGGTTTCGCTGTTCTGCGACGGCGAGCGCCAGAGCACCGAAGCCAGCCAGCTCGTGTACCACGAAGCGCTGATGGTGCCCGCGCTCCTGCTGGCCGAGCGGGTGCGGCGGGTGCTCGTCATCGGGTCGAGCGAAGGGGTCGCGAGCGAGCTGGCGGTCGCGGCGGGTGCGTCGCTGGTCGACCACGTGGACATCGACGCCCAGGCCGTCCGCGCCTGCGCCGAGCACCTGCCCTACGGCTACACCCCGGCGGACCTGGCGCGGGCCGAGCGGGGCGAAGGGCCGGTCCGGGTGTCCTATGCGGACGGCTGGGCCTTCCTCGCCGAAGCCGAGCGCCGGGGCGAGACCTACGACGTGGTCGTGATCGACCTCCCGGACGAGAACACCGAAGCGGACGCCCAGCACAACCGCTTGTACGGCACGGATTTCCTCGCCCGCTGCGCGCGGGTGCTGGCGCCCGGCGGGGTGGTGACGTGCCAGGCGGGCTGCCCGACGCTGTGGCGCAACGAGACGCTGCGCGCGGCGTGGCGGCGCTTCGGCGAGGTGTTCGCGTCGGTGCTGTACTTCGGCTCCGACGAGCACGAGTGGGCCTTCCTGTCCGGCCGCGCGGACCCGGTCGAGGACCCGGGCGCGCTGGTGGCCCGGCGGTTCGCGGAGCGGGGGAGCACGGCGGCGACGCTGGACGCCGAAGCGCTCCTCGGCGGCCGCACCCCGCCCCATTCCCTCCGCCGGGCGGACCCGCGGTCTTGACCTTCGATTCCTCGAATATTCAGCCCCGGCAAAGGTGAATTGGCGGGAAATGGATTTCCCGCGTGACTGCACGGTGCGTGTTACTCCGTTCAGTGGCCGTCGAAAAGGTTGCGATCGCGCTACGATCCTCTCCGCGCGCGATCATCATCACCACCTAGGCACCGTGGCCCATTTGGAGGAGCGTCATGCTCGGTATGTCGGTCGTAGCCGCAATGATTCTGTCCGCTCTCGCCGCTCCCGTCGATTCTCCGGCGACGTCGGTTCCGGCCGAAAAGATCACGCTCGACATCAAGACGATCAACGGCTCGGGCTGCCCGGCCGGCACCGCGGCCGCCTCGGCCGACGTCGCGTCCGACAACACCTCGTTCACGGTGCACTACACGAACTTCACCGCGAAGGCCGGCGGTGGCGCGTCCGCGCTCGAAGGCCGGAAGAACTGCCAGATCAACGTGCTCGTCCACGTGCCGCAAGGGTTCACGTACGCGATCGCCCAGGTGCACTACCGCGGCTTCGCGCACATCGAGAGCGGGGCGAGCGCGATCGAGCAGGCCAACTACTACTTCACCGGGACGGCCCCGACCGCCCGGGTGCGGCACACCTTCACCGGCCCGTTCCACGGCGTGTGGCGGGCCACCGACACCACCGAGGTGGCCGAGCTGGTGTTCGCCCCGTGCGGGGAGAACCGCAACCTGAACATCAATGCGGAACTGCGCGCGGACGCGGGTTCCTCGTCCGGTGCCAGTTACATCGAAATGGATTCCGAACACGCGAGCGTGGACACGATTTACCAGTTCGCGTGGAAGACCTGCTGAATTCCGGCGGTCATTGTCACGGCAAACCCGCGCACCGGCACCCCGTCCGGTGAGCGGGTTTGCCGTGTGGCGGAAATCGGCGCAAATCCGTTGAACGCCGATCAGGCGGGCGGAGTCAGCTCCGGACCGGCGGGCGTTCGGCTTCGGGCACCAGGCGGCATCGTCGCTCGAACCGCTCCATCAGGACGGTAGCGATCAGGACGGCCACTGGGGTGCTCACCGCGATCCACATGGAGGAGAGCTACCCAGCGCCGCGCGAGCTCAATCGCCCGCGGACAGCCGGGTGATCAGGTCCAGCAGGCCGGCGCGGAAGGCGGCGTCGTCGCCGAGCCCGCCGAGCAGGGCGGGCTCGGCGCGCACGGCCTGCTCGTGCACGGCCCGCCCGCGCTCGGTCAGCCGGGTCAGCTGCCGCCGTCCGTCGGCCGGGTCCGCGGCCCGGCTGACGAACCCGGCCCTGGCCAGGCGGTCGAGCGTGCGGCTCATCGTCTGGTCGGTCACCTGGCAGCGCTGGGCCAGCGCCCGCTGGGGGAGCGGCCCCTCGCGCAGGGTGTGCAGCGCGATGAGACCCGCGTGGGTGAGTCCCATGCCGTCCAGGGTGGCCACCCAGCGCTGCTCCAGCAGCCGCGCGGCCACGGCCAGCAACCGGCCGGTGGGCCACGTGCTCAGGCCGGGTTCGGGGGTCGGGCTCACCGTCACTGTGCTCGCTATCACTCGAGGGTTCGTCGGGCTCGTCGTGCAGAATGTTCAGCTTGCTGAACAATTGGGCGGGTTCGCCCTCGAAAGGACTCTAGCGACCATGAACGACAACCCGCGCCGCCTCCGCTGGCTGGTCCCGGCCCTCCTGGTGATCGCCTGGCTCGGGCTGGGCGGGTTCGGCGGCCCGTTCGCCGGCAAGCTCGGCGAAGTCGCGAAGAACGACAACGCCGCCTTCCTGCCGCGCTCGGCCGAAGCCACCGAAGTCGCCGACGAGCAGAAGGCGTTCAGCCCGCGCCAGGTGCTGCCCGCGACGGTCGTCGCCGAGCGCCCGAGCGGCCTGACCGGCGAAGACCGGCGGTTCCTCGAGGCCAAGGCGCGGGAGCTGGGCGGCGTCCCCGGCGTGGTCGGCCCGCTCGGCGAGCCCCAGCCGGCACCCCGGGACGACCAGGCGGTGCAGCTGTCCGTGCCGGTCGCCGCCGACGGCAACCCCGCCGACGTCGTCAAGGAGGTCCGGGCCCGCCTCGGCGGCGCCCCCGCCGGGCTGACCGTGCTCGTCACCGGGCCGGCCGGGCAGGTCGCCGACCTGGTCACGGCGTTCGGCGGCATCGACGGCATCCTGCTGCTGGTCGCCGGCGGCGTGGTCGCGCTGATCCTCGTCGCGGTCTACCGCAGCCCGCTGCTGCCGTTCCTGGTGCTGCTCTCGGCGGTGTTCGCGCTCGGGCTCGCCAGCCTCGTCGTCTACCTGCTGGCGAAGCACGACGTCCTCGCGCTCAACGGCCAGAGCCAGGGCATCCTCTCGATCCTCGTCTTCGGCGCGGCGACCGACTACGCGCTCCTGCTGGTCGCGCGGTTCCGCGAGCAGCTGCGCGACACCCCGAGCCGCTTCGACGCGCTCCGGCTCGCCTGGCGCGCGACGCTCGAACCGATCGCGGCGTCGGCGGGCACGGTCGTGCTCGGCGTGCTGTGCCTGCTGTTCAGCGACCTCAACTCGAACAAGGGCCTCGGCCCGGTCGCGGCGATCGGCATCGGCGCGGCGCTGCTGGCGTCGACCACGTTCCTGCCGGCCGCGCTGGCGCTGTGCGGCCGCGGCGCGTTCTGGCCGTTCAAGCCCGCGCTGGGGTCGCCGCACCCCGAGACGTCCGGGCTCTGGGGCCGGGTCGCGCGCCTGGTCGGCCGCCGCCCGCGCACGGTCTGGGTGGTGACGGCGCTGGTGCTCGGGCTCGGCGTCGCGTTCGTGCCGCAGCTCAAGGCGTCCGGCACCGCGCAGTCGGACGTGTTCCTCACCGAGGTCGAATCCGGGCGGGGCCAGGAGATCCTCGGCAGGCACTTCCCCGGCGGCCTCGGCGCGCCCGCGGTCACGATCGCCGACGCCGGCGCCCTGCCCGCGGTCCTGCAGGCGTCCACAATGGACGGCGTGGCGCAGTCGTTCCCGGTGCCGGGCCCCGACGGCGGCCCCAAGGTGGTCGGCGGCCGCGTCCAGGTCCTCTCGGTGCTGACGGACCCGGCGGACTCCGAGGCGGCGGTCGCGACCGTCGGCAGGCTGCGCGACGCCGTGCACGCGGTCCCGGACGCGAACGCGAAGGTCGGTGGCCCGACGGCGATCCAGCTGGACACGCAGCAGACGTCGAAGCGCGACCGCGCGCTGATCATCCCGATCGTGCTCCTGGTGATCTTCCTGGTGCTGGCCCTGCTGCTGCGGTCGTTGCTGGCCCCGCTGCTGCTGATCGCCACGGTGGTGCTCTCGTTCGCGGCGACGATGGGCGTGTCCGCGCTGGTGTTCAACCACATCCTGGGCTTCCCGGGTGCGGACCCGGTGGTGCCGCTGTTCGGGTTCGTGTTCCTGGTGGCACTGGGGATCGACTACAACATCTTCCTGATGACGCGCGTGCGGGAGGAGGCCCTGACCCGCGGCACGCGCGAAGGGACGTTGCGCGGGCTGACGTTGACGGGCGGGGTGATCACGTCGGCCGGGGTGGTGCTGGCGGCGACGTTCTCGGCGCTGGCGGTGATCCCGATCCTGTTCCTGGCGCAGATCGCGTTCATCGTGGCGTTCGGCGTCCTGCTGGACACGTTCCTGGTGCGGTCGCTGCTGGTGCCGGCCCTGACCATCGACGTCGGGCGGCGCGTCTGGTGGCCGTCGCGGCAGGCGCGCCGGGAGGCGTGAGACGCGCCGACGGGCGACAGCCCCAAGCGCCCCAATGTGGCGTTGGTTGCGTCCAACGCACCCAATGTGGCGTTCGGTGCGTCTGACGCACCGAACGCCACATTGGGGCGCATCGGGCCGGACGCCGGACCACTTGCGGGAACCCCGCTACAGCATCGGCACCCGGGGCCGGTACTGCTCGAGCAAGCCCTCGTTCGCGGCGTCGCCGCCGGGGAGGTTCGAGCTCTGCCACAGGGGGATGTCGCCGGCCAGTGCCGTCAGGCGGACGAGCAGGAGGTTCCACAGGTAGGTCGAGCAGAGGGTCGACAGCGCCGCCGTGGTGCCGCTGGGGGTGGGGACCACCGCGTCGCCCGGGGGGATGGCCGTGTCCAGGACGGCGTCGGCCAGCTCGCCGAGCTTGGCGAAGGAGCGGGCCGGGGCGCTTTCCATGTGGGGCCGGGACGAGAACGCGACGACGTAGGCCTCCCGCTTCCTGAACTCGCCGGCGAGTTCGACCGGGAAGGCGTTGACGCCGGAGTTGGAGAAGATGATCCCGACGTCGCCGGGCCGGACCTGGGCCTGCGCGACCAGGGTGGCGGCCAGGCCGGGCACCCGCTCCAGCTGGGTGCTGGCCTGGGCGCCGTGCAGGGGCAGCAGGCCGGGGTGGAACAGCGGGCGCACGCAAGCCAGCCCGCCGGCGCGGTAGAACGTCTCCAGCACGGCGGCCAGGCTGTGGCCCGCGGCCGCGGTGTGCACCAGCCGGCCGGCGCGGACGACGTCGAGGAGCCGGCCGGCCACCGCGTCGAGGGTGGCGGCGTTGTGCTCTTCGATCAGGCGGAGGTGCTCGCGTGCCGCGGCGCCGAAGTCGGTGGTGAAGTCCACGGGTTCTCCTAGCTGGGTGACGGTGACCCCTATGGTCTAGACCATTCCGGGAGGGTTGGCTAGTCTTGCGTTCGTGACCGATCCCGTGTTCCTGATCACCGGCGCCTCCCGGGGCATCGGCGCCGCCACCGCCCGGCTCGCCGCCGAAGCCGGCTACCGCCTGGTCCTCGTCGCCCGCGACGAAAGCCGCCTGACCGGCCTCGCCGCGGACCTGGGCGGCCCCGGCCGGGTCTGGCCGGTCGCCTGCGACGTGACCGACTGGGCCCGGCTCGACGGGCTCGTCACCCGGGTGCGGGAGCGGTGGGGCCGCCTCGACGTGGTCTTCGCGAACGCGGGCACCAGCGTGGTGACGTCGTTCCTCGGCCACCGGGGCGCGCCACCGGACGAGTGGCGGGACATGGTCCTGGCCAACGTGTACGGGCCGGCGCTGACCGCCCGCGCCACCCTGCCCGCCCTGGTCGAATCCGGCGGCCACCTGGTGCTGACCGGCTCCGCGGCGGGTCGCGGGGTGCGGCCGGGCAACCTGTATTCGGCCACCAAGTGGGCCGTCACCGGTCTGGCCCAGTCGATCCGCGCCGAGTGCGTCGGCACCGGCGTCCGGGTCACCCTGGTCCAGCCCGGCCTGGTGGACACCGGCGGGATCCCGCCCGGACGGGCCGGTGACCCCAAGCTCGACCCGGCCGACATCGCCCGCGCGGTGCTCTACGCGGTCGGCCAGCCGGCCACGGTGGACGTGAACGAGATCCTGGTCCGCCCGGTGGGGCAGGACCCGTACCGCTGACCCGCGCCGCTCAGGAATCGAGCCGGGCGCGGGAATCCCGGGCTTCGCCGGTCAGGTACGCGGCCGTGCCGGTGCGGGCGAGCAGCCGCTCCAGGGCCGGCCGCCGGTTGTCCAGGTGCAGCCGGGCACCCGCGCCGGTGACGACGCGGTGCCGCTTCATCAGCTCCGACAGCCCCGACGAGTCGCAGAAGCCGAGCTCGGCGCAGTCCAGCCGGACTTCGCGGACGTCCCGGGTGAGCCGGTCGGTGACCAGGCGCAGCAGCGTCCCGGTGGTGGCGAACTCGAGGTCGCCCGCGATCGTCACGCGGGCCGTGCCCATTTCGGCCGTCCAAGTGCAGGTGATCATGCCAGTTGCCCCTGTGCGGTGCGGAGCATGCCGGCGGCCCGCGGGAAGTCGCGCAGCTCGGTCTCGAGCAGTTCGAGGGCGGGCACGAGCGAGGCGGCCGGGACGCCGCGCGAGGTCAGGATCCCCGCGGTCCAGCCCAGGAACCCGGTGAACAGCTCGCCGTCGCCGACGTAGAGGGCGGCGGCCAGGAACTCGACGGTGTGCGCGAGGTCCTCGGCCGTGTACTGGCGCTGGAGGTCCGTGTACTCCCGCATGGCCGGGATCCGCTCCTCCAGGCCGGCCAGCACGGTCTTGACGAGCCGGCCCGCGCTGCGCGTGACCAGCGTGTACTCCTGGTCGGCCAGGTGCGGCAGGTCGTCGAGCGGCTGGTGGGCCGTGTGGGGCCGGGGGAGCGGCTCGGCCAGCCGGTCGGCGGCCGCCCGGGCGTCCGGAGCCCACGCTTCGGCGCCCAGCAGCCGCGCGTAGCGGCCGTCGGGCCCGAAGGCGGCGCCGCCCGCGATGACCGGGGTGGCCGCCGCCTGGCACGCGGTGATCGTCGCGTGCGCCGTCGGCAGCCGGGTCGCCAGCGAGCCGGACAGCGCCACCGCGTCCGGGCCGATCCGGTGCAGGTGGGCCACCAGGTGCGGGGCCGGCACCTGCGCGCCGAGGTAGTCGACGGCGAAGCCGCGCAGCCGCAGCACCTCGGCCAGCAGCCGGGCCGGCATCGCGTGCCACTCCCCGTCGACGCAGGCGACGGTGATCCGGCCGAGGTGCGGCTCCGGCCGCTTCAGCACGAAGCCGAAGGTGGCGATGACGCGGTCGTTGATCGCGGTCGCCGCGTGCTCCTGCGCGACCGTGAGGCGGTTCGCGGCCCACTCCAGGCCGACCCGCCGCTGCACCGCGCCGATCACGTCGAGCAGCACGCTCTCCGGGTCGGTCCCGTCGCCGAGCGCCTGGACGACGACGTCGCCCGCCGCGTACTCGTTCCCGGTCGTGACGGCGGCCCAGAGCCGTTCGGCGTGCTCGGCCACCCCGGTGCCGCGGGTCGTGGCGGTGCTCATGCGGTGTACCTCCCGCGCCCGTGGCCGCCGACGGCGGCGAGGTGCTGCCCGCGCGGCGCGGTGATCGCCAGCACGGCCATGTCGTCGTGGGTGCCGCGCCCGATCCACTGCGAGGCGAGCATCTGCACGCGCTCGACGACGGCGTCGGCCGGCATGTTCGCGCACTCGGCCAGTGCCTGCTTGAGCCGCTCTTCCCCGAACATGGCGTCCCCGAGCGGGCCACCCTTCGCCTCGACGATCCCGTCGGTGTAGAGCAGGCAGGTCTCCCCGGGGTGCAGCGTCAGCTCCGCGCCGACCGACTCGATCTCGGGCAGCACGCCGATCAGGCTGCCACGGGTCTCGGCCTCCTCGACCCGGCCGTCGGCGCGCACGACCAGCGGCGGCGGATGGCCCGCGCAGGTCACGCGCAGCCGGACGTCCGCGCCCTCGCGCCGCGCGGAGGCCAGCACGAGCGTGACGTACCGGGCGTCGGCGTTGTCGCCGAGCGTGCGGTTCAGCAGGTCGAGCAGCCGGTGGTGGTCGCCGGCCATCGGCAGCAGCGCCCGCAGCGTCGTGCGGATCTTGCCGGTCAGCACGGCCGCGTCGAGGCCCTTGCCGCAGACGTCGCCGAGCACGGCGAGGGACTCCTCGCCCTCGGCGGTGACGGCCGAGTGGACGTCGTAGAAGTCGCCGCCGATCCGCTCGCCGTCGCGGGCCGGGCGGTACCGGCCGGCGAACTCGACGCCGCCGAGCTGCTCGAGCGTCGGCGGCAGCAGCTCGCGCATGAGCGTGTCGGTGATCGAGGCCTGCAGCGCGAACACCCGCGCCGCCGACATCGCCGCGCCCGCTCGCGCCGCGAACAGCCGCGCGAAGAGCTCTTCGGACGCGGTGAACGACGCCCGGTCGCCGCGGCGCAGCAGGACCAGCGCGCCGGCGGGGACGCCGTGGCCGGGCAGCGGCGTCACGACGATCGAGCCGACCGTGCCGAAGCCCGGCGGCAGCACCCAGCGGGGCGCGGCGTCCGGGTCGAGCCAGCGCGAGGGCACCGGTGGGAAGCCCTGCAGCGCTTCGCCGAGGCCGGGCAGCTCGTCCGGGTCGACCGCCAGCCGGGCCCGGACCGGCTCGCCGCCGCGCACGCAGGACACGGCCGGGAAGGGCCCGCCCGCGGCCGGCGCCAGGACGAGCGCGGCGTCGGCGAGGTGCTGCGCGGCGAGCCGGGCGGCGACCTCCATGCAGCGGTCCAGGTTGAGCGAGCCCAGCAGCGCGGCGGAGGCGTCGCTGAGGAACGCCGTCCGCTCCTGCTCGCGGGCCAGCGCCTCGCGCGCCGAGCGGGCTTCGGTCTCGTCGAGCAGCCACCAGGTCACGGCCTCGCCGTGCGGGACCGGGTGCGCGGCGAAGGCGAGCTCACCGACCTCGCCGTGGACGACGTCGCCGACGCCGCCCTCGTGGGCGGCGACCAGCCAGTCCGCGACCGCGCCGGCGGCCGGGCGGCCCGGGCCGGCGGCGGGGAACAGCAGGCGGGCGGCGTCGTTGAGGGCGCGGATCGTCCCGGACCGGTCGACGACCAAGGCCGCGGCGGGTGCGGCCGACCAGCCCTCCGTGCCGTCGAGCGCGACGGCGGGCGCGGGGTGCGCCGGATCAGCCACGGGCACCGGCCGGGTCGGGGTCGGTGGCCAGCTCGGCCCACAGGGTTTTGCCGCTGGGCCGTCGCAGCTGGCCCCAGGCCGCGGCGCAGCGCTCGACGAGCAGGAGGCCGCGGCCGCCGTGGTCGGACGGCGCCCGGCGCCGGGCGGGCTCGCCCCCGCTGTCGTCGACCTCGATCCGCAGCTTGGCCGCGCCGGGCAGCAGCCGGACGTGGTAGGGCGCGCGGCCGTGGCGCAGCGCGTTCGACGTCAGCTCGTCCACCACCATGACCGCCGTGCCGACGAAGGCCGCCGGGAAGCCGCGCAGGACCGTCCGGACCCAGTGGCGGACCCGCGCCAGTTCGGAGAGCTCGGGGGAGATGCCGAGTTCGTGCCGGACAGATCGGAGTTTCACGTCGGCCTCCTTCGCCGTGCCGGCCCCCGCGGGGAGGCCCTCCCCTTCTTCATGCCCGGAACCGGGGTCGTCGACACGGGTGTCGGAGGACGTCACGCCGCACCCCACGAAGCTTCGGCCGCCTCGAGCGCGGCGTGCACGGGCATGACGTCGCCGAGGCCGAGCAGGGCGATGGGGCGGGTCACGGCCGGCGCGGCCGACACGACGGCGAACCGGCCGCCCGCCGCGCGCAGCCGGCGGGCCAGCCGCAGCAGGACCTGCAGGCAGCTGGAGTCGCAGTACGCCACCTCGGCCATGTCCACGACGACCCGCGCGGCGCCGGGCTCTTCGAGCAGCAGGTCCGCGAGCTTCGGGGACACCGCGAAGTCGAACTCCCCGCGCAGGGTGTGGACGCGCAGCCCCGCCGCGTCGTGCGTTTCGAGCGACCAGCCGTCACCGGTGAACCGCTGCCGGGGCCGCGCTGCGTCGGGGGTCATCCAAGCTCCAGGAGGGGACCGGTGGGCACGGGCTGGCGGCTCAACCCGTTCCGGACGCAATCTACCAGCGCCGCCCGCCCCGGGCAGCATGGTGTCCCGTCACCGTCCTTTAAGGACTTCCACCGGCGGGGCGGGCGCCGGCTCCGGTGCCGCGGCCGACGGCGGCACCACGGCGACGTTCACCGTGCGGGTCAGCCGTTCGTAGGGTGCCCGGTGCTCGTCGTCGAGCAGCACCGCCAGCGGCGTCCAGACACCCACCACGAACACCGACGCGGCCAGCGCGACGGGCAGGAGCAGCTGCTCGGGGTGGGTGCCGAGGTCCCAGCGGTCGAGGTCCAGCACCCACCACGCGAGCCACAGCGGCGAGAGCAGGACGCCGTTGCGGACCAGCAGCGCGACCGGTCCGGCCCGGCGGCCGCCGCGGCGGGCCACCCGCAGCAGCATCGCGCGCTTCCCGGGGGTCGAGCCGGTGACGGCGGGCAGCACCACGAACCACACGAGGGCGAGGATCACCACCGGCGTGTCGCGGTGGCGCAGGTCCTCGCCGAACAGCGTGAGCAGGCCGAAGAGGAACCCGAGCAGCGCGGCGAACCCGAGCAGATCGGTCGCCAGCGCGAAGAGCCGCCGGGTGAACGTCACCTTCGCGGCGTAGCGACGGCGGTCGTGCTCCGGTTCGAGGGCGGGCAGCAACCGGCCGAGCGGACCGGCCAGCAGCCAGCCGGCGACGACGCCCGCCGTGTTGAGGATGAGGTCGTCGACGCTGAACAGCCGGTACGGGCACGGGTAGACGAACCACAGGCCGGTCAGCTGCGTCAGCTCGAAGAACAGGGAGACGCCGAAGCCGATGAGGGCCGTGGGCACGAGCCGCATCCGCTGCGCGTACCGGACGTAGAAGCCGAGCGGGGCGAGCATCACGACGTTGAGCGCCGTGGTCCAGACCGCCGGGTTGTGCAGCAGCGCGCCGGGGCTCCAGTGCCCGCGGGCGCGCTGCGAGACGACTTCGACGAAGTAGAAAGGCCGCAACTGCGGAGAACTCGCGTAGGTGTGCCCCGCGCAGTAGGCCGGATCGGCGGGCAGCGGGAGCACCGTCTGCGTCGCGATCGCCAGCAGGTAGAAGAGGAACGTGTAGAAGACGAAGGTCGGCCAGCCGCCGGCGCGGCCGCGGCGGCGGTAGCTGACGAACGCGGCGGGCAGCATGACGGCCAGCACGAGCAGGGGGAACAGGAGCAGGGCGGTCCGGACGGGGACGAGGTAGGTGGCGACCACGGAGCCGGTGGTACCCAGCCGCGGGGGCGGCGAAGCGTGCTTCCCCCGGACGGCTGGGATTCACCGGCGACGGCTCACTGCGGCGGGGCGTCCTGCCCGCCGCCGCCCTGCCGGTGCAGGAACTCCTTCGCCTTCTCCGACCCCTGGTCGATCTTGTCGGCGTGCTGGCCGAAGCGCTGCTTGGCGGCTTCGGCGGCCTTGTCGACGCCCTGGTCGGCCTGGTCCGGGTGCTTCCCGAGCGCTTCCTTCGCCTTGTCGAAGAGATTCATCGCGGGCACTCCTTCCGTAGTTCGATCTTCGGGCTCTCCGAGGAGAACACCGGGGGCGGCGGCCCGCAACGCTCGTTCCCCTGCGTCGGGGATTTCGGGCGTTTCCCCGGGTGAAAGGCGGTGTGCCGGGGTTTGCGCGGGGCGGGCCGGGGTACCGCCGCGCCCCCGCGGGGGTGGGGCGCGTGAACCGCGGGCGGCCGTGGCCCGTATATCGGATGACGATCGCCGCCCGGCCGCACGGGACGGCGGTCACCCCGTGCACCACGACGTGAGGCTCGCCATGCTCGGAAACATCGGTCTGCCGCCGGCGCGGCGCGTCCGCCGTCGCACCCCGGGCGGAGGGATGGCTCTGCCCGACTTCGGGCTGCCCCGGCCGGGACGGCGGCGGCACGTCGTCGCGAACCGGGTCCTCACCGCGCTGGCGGCGCTGCTCGTGCTGTTCGCGCTCCTCGCGCCGGACGACCTCAGCTCGTTCTCCGCCGCGGCCCTCGTGCGCGTGCCGGTCGAAGGGCTGGTGATCGGCGCGTTCCTGCTGGTCCTGCCGCCGCGGCCGCGGCGCGTCGCGGCCGTGCTCGTCGGGCTGGGCCTGGGGCTGCTCATCCTGATGAAGGCGCTCGACACCGGCTTCTACGCCACCCTCGAGAAGCCGTTCGACCCGGTCTACGACTGGAGCTTCTTCCACGCCGGCGTCGAGTTCCTGGCCGGGCAGATCGGCAACGCGGCCACCGTCGCCGCGCTGGTCGTCGCCGGGCTGCTCGCGGTGGCCGTCGTGGTGGCCATGGTCCTGGCGGTGCTGCGGCTGAGCCGCGTGGCCGCCGGGCGGCGGACGGGCGCGACGCGGGTGGTGGCCGTCCTCTCGGTGGTCTGGATCGCCTCGTCGGTGTTCGGCGTCGAGCTCGCGCCGGGGCAGCCGGTCGCCGCGCAGAGCGCCGCCGCGCTGGCCTACGGCGACCTGCGCCAGGTCGGCGCCGACCTGCGCGACCAGCGGCCGTTCGGGGAGGTGGCCGCCGAGGACGCGTTCCGGGCCACCCCGGGCGCGCAGCTGCTCAACGGCCTGCGCGGCAAGAACGTCGTGCTGACGTTCGTGGAGAGCTACGGCCGGGTCGCGCTCGACGACCCGGTCATCGGCGCGAAGATCGGCCCGACGCTGGACGCGGGCACGGCCGAGCTGCGCGCGGCGGGCATCGGCGCGAAGAGCGCGTTCCTGTCGTCCTCGACGTTCGGCGGCGGCAGCTGGCTGGCGCACTCGACCGTGCAGTCGGGGATGTGGATCGACAACCAGCAGCGGTACAACGACCTGCTCGCCAGCGACCGGCTGACCCTCGGCGGGGCGTTCCAGCGGGCCGGCTGGCGAACGGTCTGGGACGTGCCCGCGCACACGAAGGACTGGCCGGAAGGGCAGAAGTTCTACCACCCGGACGCCTACTACGACGCCCGTTCCATCGGGTACCACGGGCCGGGCTTCGCCTACGCCACGATGCCCGACCAGTTCACGCTGTCGATGCTGCAGCGCAAGGAGCTGGCGAACACGGCCGGGCGGCCGGTGATGGCGGAGGTCGACCTGGTGTCGAGCCACGCCCCCTGGTCACCCCGCCCCTGGCTGGTGGACTGGAACCAGATCGGCGACGGCTCGGTGTTCAACCCCCAGCCCGCGGCGGGCGAAGCACCGGAGTCGGTCTGGAAGGACCCGGAGAAGATCCGCGAGGCCTACCGGGACGCGACGGACTACTCCCTGAAGACGGTGATTTCGTTCGTCAAGCAGTACGGAGACGACAACCTCGTGCTGGTGTTCCTCGGCGACCACCAGCCCCCGGTGGTGACCCCCCAGGGCGCGGTCCACGACGTGCCGGTCACGATCGTGGCGAAGGACCCGAAGGTCCTCGACCGGATCGCGGGCTGGGGCTGGGAGGACGGCCTGCACCCGGGCGCGAAGGCGCCGATCTGGAAGATGGACTCCTTCCGGGACCGGTTCCTGAACGCCTTTGCCCGGTGACCGTCCTGTTCGGACTGTGGTGACGCGGCTGGGGGAGTGGCCGGCCGGCAGTCCCCGCCCTCCCTGGCAGGGGCCCGGCAAAGTTGTTTGTGCTGGTCATGTGGGGATTCCGTAGAGGGTGAGGGGCCGGGTGGCGTGGCGGGCTGTGTGGCGTAGGGCGGCTGCGATGTTGGTGCGGCCTGCTGCGCGGTGGGCGCTGATGGCGAGGTTGCGGAGGGTGGCCATGGCGCGGGGTGCGGTGCCGGTGCGGACGCGGGAGGCGTCTTCGCCGTAGGTGGTGTCGCGGACGCGGTGCAGCCGGTTCTCGATGCTCCAGTGCCCGCGCAGGAGAGTGGCGATGGTGGCGGGGCCGGCTTGGTCGGGGGTGAGGGGGGTGATGCCGTAAACGGTGTGATTTTCCCGTTTTCCGCTCACGCGGTCGGTGCGGTAGCGGGTGGTCTGGAAGACCTGTGCGGCGTGCGGGAAGTCGAGGTCGTCGGGGGCGGGCAGGACTTCGGTGGTGCGTTGTTCGAGGCGTCCGTGCCCGATTCCGGTGCTGGTGTGGCGGGTGGCCTGGGGCCAGGGCAACGCCTGCAGCCGGGCGTGGAGGCGGTGCTGGTTTTCCTTGACGGTGAACACATAGTGCGCGTCGCGGTGGGTGAGGTAGCGGGCCAGGCCGCGGGTGGTGTGCAGTGCGTCGGCGGTGACCACGACGCCGGTGAGGTCGATGCCGTCGAGCAGGGGCTGCATCCAGGTGATCTCGCTTGTTCCCCTGGCCACGTTCTGCTGGGCCAGCACGATCGCGTCCTGGTGGGTCAGTGCGGAGAGCAGATGGACCCCCGCTCCGCCGGTGCGGGCGAAGGTGCCGCGCAGTGATTTGCCGTCCACCGCGATCGCTGTTGGCGTGCGTTCCGATGGGCTGCCTGCGGTGGTGGTCGCGGTGATCCAGGCGCTGATCGCGGTGTCGAGGTCGTCGCCGTCGATGCTGGAGAGCACCCGTCGCACGGTGGCCTCGCCCGGGGCGGCGTGCCGGTCACGGCAGGGGTCGAACCGGGTGCCCAGCCGGGCCAGCACACGCTGTGGTGCATCCGCGGCCCACTCGCCGATTGCGGTGAACGACTGGGCTCCCGCGGCGACCGCGGCGGCGGCCAGCGTCAGGATCGATTCCAGTGAATGCCGTATCCCGCGCCGCTTCGGTGGATCAGGCACCAGGACGAGATATTCCCGCAGGTCAGCGACCTGGTCAAGGTCAGCGGCGGTGGCCAGCTGAGCCACCGCGGCAGGAATGGGAGAAGATGCAACAGCAGGCACGGCTCTCTCACAGATCATGGGCTTCGACAACCACATGATCACCACCGAGAGCCGTGCCTGCCTGCAACGACACGACTTTGCCGGAACCCTGGCCCTCCCTGGGGGGCGTGCCCCTTGTCCAGCCTATCGGGGCCGCCCGACGAAAAGCCGGGTAAGCCGGCAGTGGTGGCCTGGTTGTCCACACCACGGCCCGGGTGGGGATAACCCGGTTCTGCGGGCGGCAGAGAATCCGCCATCCGTCCAGGGGCACCGGCTAGCCCGGATGGAGCAGCGCTGTGACTTTCCGCTGCGCGCCGATTCACTGGCCCGATGAATTGCCGGTAATTCTTGCGCACTTCTACGCTCGTGCTGTCGGGTTCTCGGCGCTGAGGAGTGCTCATGCGTAGGAAATGCACGGTTTTTGCGATCGCTGTGTTTTCCCTGTTCGGTCTGGCGGTCGGGCCTGCGGCCGCGGCCGGCGGTGATTTCGCGCCACCCGGCTGCTTCGGCCAGCGCTACGGGATCCTGTTCGGACAGGGCGTGTCGGTCAGCTGCTTTCCCGGTGAGGGCTACGGATACCGCGTCCTCGCGCACTGCTCGAACGGCTCCGCCTTCTGGCTGGTCGCCGGTCTTCCGGTGCCCTACGGATTCGGCCCGGCCGTCGCGGAGTGCTCCGGTGCGTTGCTGGTGCCCGCCCAGGTGATCACCTACCAGGTCGACGAAATCTGATATCGCGCACAGAACCGCCCGGCCGCCTTTTCCCACCCGGTGGCCGGGCGGTGGCGTGCCCGGAATTCGACGGCGAAACCCGCGCGAAGGGGCACGTCTGCTGCCCGGCAGACTCCGGTTCGCGCCGGCGCTGCCGAAGCCGTGCTGTACTGGTTCAGACCTTTGTCTGACGCCGCGGAGAAGGGGCTGTGACACGGCGCGGGACGAGCCGGTGGCCGTTCCGCGCCTCGGTCGTGCGCGGAAAACCCTTGGCATCAGAGGAAAGTACACTGTGGACCGAAAGGAAATCCGGACAGAAGACCGGACAAATCTGGACCGGCGCGCGCCTCGCCCGCACACTCGGCGGACGGTGTGTTTCTTTCCCCCGGCCCTGGAGGAGTCCCCATGCGTCGAAGAATCGCCCTGGCTCTCGGCGGCGCCACCGCCGTCCTCACCGCGACCCTGACCGCTCTCACGCCCGCCGCCGCCCAGGCCTCGCCCGGCCTGATCGCCGCCATGCAGCGGGATCTCGGGCTCACCGCCGCGCAGGCGTCGGTCCGGCTCACGCAGGAAATGTCCGCCGCCCGGGTGCTGCCCGCCGCGCAGCAGGCCGCCGGCACCGCGTTCGGCGGGGCGTGGTTCGACCCCGCGCGGGGCAAGCTCGTCGTCGGCGTCACCGACCCGGCCGCGGCCAAGGCCGTCCGGCAGGCCGGGGCCGAGCCCGTCGCGGCCCGGACCAGCGCCGCGAAACTCGACGCCGCCAAGGCCGCGATCGACGCGGCGGCCAAGGCGAAGCCCGCGCCGGCCGCCGTCAGCGGCTGGCGCACCGACCCGCGAGCCGGCAGCGTCGTGGTCACCCTGCAGCCGGGCGCGCGCGGTGCCGACGTCGACGCCTTCCTCGCGAAAGCCCGCGAAGCCGGCCCGATCACCGTCCAGACCGCGCCGGCCGCCGAGCCCTTCTCGGCCGGCACCGTCGGCGGCGACCCGTACTACATCAACGGCAACACCCGCTGCTCCATCGGGTTCTCCGTGCAGGGCGGCTTCGTCAGCGCCGGGCACTGCGGCGGCACGGGCAGCTCCGTCGTCGGCTGGGACGGCTCGTGGATGGGCACCTTCGCCGGCTCTTCCTTCCCCGGCAACGACTATTCGTTCATCCGCATCGGCGGCGGCTGGTGGACCGCGCCGGTCGTGCTCGGCTGGGGCACGGTGAGCGACGCGCTCGTCCGCGGGTCCTGGGTCGCGCCGGTCGGCACGTCGGTGTGCCGCTCGGGCTCGACCACGCACTGGCACTGCGGCACGGTGCTGGGCCAGAACGAGACCGTCAACTACGCCCAGGGCGCGGTCTACCAGATGACCCGCACCAACGTCTGCGCCGAGCCGGGCGACTCCGGCGGCTCGTTCATCACCGGTGACCAGGCCCAGGGCGTCACCTCCGGCGGCTGGGGCAACTGCGGCTCCGGCGGCGAGACCTGGTTCCAGCCGGTCAACGAGATCCTGCAGACCTACGGCCTGTCCCTGGTGACGGCGTAGGGAGTGCCGCGGCAGACGACCCGGCCTACGGCTGCTGACTCCGCAGCAGGCTCGCGAGCCAGCCGCCGAGCACCTGCTGGACCTCGGCACGGGTGCGGGCCGGGTCGTCCGCCGCGGCGATCATCCGCGCGGCCTCCATCACCGCGCTGAGCACCAGCTGGGCCAGGGCCCGGACGGGCAGCTCGACGATCAGCCCGTCCGCCCTGGCCTGCTCCAGCACGGTCACGATCAGGCCGAGGCCGTACTCCGCCTCGATTTCGCGCCAGACGTCCCAGCCGAGCACGGCGGGCGCGTCGGTGAGCGAAATGCGGCGGACCTCTTCGCGCAGGCACGCGTCGAGGAAGACGCCGAGGCCCTGCAGCATGCCGGCGAGGGGATCCCCGCCCGCGGCGAACGCGGCCCGGACCTCTTCGGTGAGCTCGCGTTCCAGCTCTTCGACGACGGCGCGGAACAGGCCCTGCTTGTCGGCGTAGTGGTGGTACAGCGCGCCGCGGGTGACGCCGGCGGCGCGGGTGATCTCGTCGGCCGGCACGGCCTGGTAGCCGCGGGCGGCGAACAGCTCCCGCGCGGCGGCGACCAGGGCGGCCTTCGTGCCGGCGGAACGGTCCTGCTGGGTACGTCGCACCCGCCTAATCTGCCATGACGCCCGCGAACTCGACGACGTGGCGGGCCAGCACGGCGGGCTGGTCCTCGGACAGGAAGGTGTAGGAGTCCGCGACCTCGACGAGTTTCGCGGCCGGCAGCAGGGCGGCGAGCCGGTGGGCCAGCCGGATCGGGAACAGCTTGTCCTCGGTCGCCCACGCGAGCAGCACGGGCCGGTCGAAGGTCCGCAGCTTCTCCGCGGCGGCCAGGGTGTGCCGCGGGTGCACCTCCCGCAGGAGCTTGCGCAGGTCGCGCCGCACGCCGGCGGACTTCCGCAGCGGCGCGAGGTAGTCCTGCGCGACGGCGTCCGGCAGCGGCCGCTTGGTCACCCAGCCGAAGAGGATCGGCAACGGGTGGAGCGCGCGGATCCGCAGCAGCTGCCCGAGCACGGCCATCGAGCCGGGGATCCGGGCGGCCGGCGGCAGGAACCTGAAGATCGGCGGGAAGAAGTACTCGAAGCAGTCCGACGGCGTGAGCACGACCCGCCCGACGCGCTCCGGACGGCGGCTGAGCAGGATCTGCGTCAGCGCGCCGCCGGTGTCGTTCGCGACGAGGGTGACGTCCCGCAGGTCGAGCGCGTCGAGGAAGTCCGCGATGACGTCGGCGTTGCCGGCGGGGGAGAGGTCGGCGCCGGTGCGCATCGGGAGGTCGTGCGCGCCCAGCGGCAGGTCGGGGGCGAGGCACCGGAACCCGGCGGCGGCGACGTCGGGCACGACCTTCCGCCACAGTTCGGCGTTCGTGAGCACCCCGTGGACGAACACCACCGGGGCTCCGGTGCCTCGCTCGCAGTACCGCACTTCGCCGGCGGGCAGCCGGACGCGGTGCTCCTGACCCAGTGATTCGCTGCGCTTCGTCATGCGGGCCAGGTTACATACATGGTGTATGTATGTAAATGACCGCGCAGGGCGGCGGCGAAGTCCTCCATCGAGAGGGGCAGGGGTGGGCTGGCGTAGGTCCAGTCGACGGCGGTGTCGCCCCGGTAGACCTCGTGCTGTCCCGGCAGGCGGCGGCGATCGGAGGGGTGCGGCGGGGGAAGCGGGGGCGAGGACCAGTGTCCCGTCGGGGGTGGTCGCTGATGCGGTGGTGCCCCGGGACTTGGCTTCGGGGAAAGGTCGGATCCGGGGGCACCACCGCCCGCGGGACAGCTGACACGGTGTCCTGCGGTGGACCCAACCTACGCACCGCCGTGGGTGCTGACCAGGGCCTCGATGCGGTGTCGAAGGTTTGTCGCCCGGTCGGTCACCGGCCTACCGAGAGTGGGTCCCGCCGAGCCGTTCGTCGGGTCCGGGTTCGTCCGGTGGGCGGTCGGCGTGGCGGTGGACGATCTTCCACTCGCCGTTCTCGCGGCGGTACACGTGGGTGGCCCGCAGGGTGTACGTCGTGGGCTTCCCGTTGACCGACACCGTGTTGTGCTCGAAGCCGATCGTGTACGCGAGGTCGCCGCTCGCGCCGGCCGCGATGACCTCGAAGCGGTATTCGCGGGAGTCGGAGAACTGGGCCGCGACCCGCTTGAACGCGTCGCTCACGTCGGCCCAGCCGGTGCGGATCGGCAGCCAGGCGCCGAACACGCTCACCGGGTCGGCCTGGGACCACAGGGCGACGCGGGGTTCGAGGTTCCCGTTGTGCATGGCGCGCTCGGCGGCGGTCTGCCGCGGCAGCATCTCGGCGAGGAACGCCTCGGTGGGTGATGGCATGATGACTCCAATACAGTCGTGCTGTTTTCAATACAGTGAGGATGTATCCGATGAGCGGGCCCGTCAAGCGCCAGTACGACTCGAGCCGGCGCCGGGAGCAGGCGCGGGAGAACCGGCGGCGGATCCTGGAGGCGGCGCACGACCTGTTCGTCACGCGCGGTTACGGCCGGACGACCATCGCGGACGTCGCCGAGCGGGCGGGGGTCGCGCCCGAGACCGTCTACGCGGCCTTCAAGAACAAGCCCACCCTGCTGCACCGCGCCTGGGACGTGACCGTGGGCGGCGACGACGAGGACGTGCCCCTGCTGGAGCGCCCGGAGCTGCGGGCCGTGCTCGCCGAACCCGACCTGCGGGCCCGGTTCGCCGCGCTGGCCGTCTTCAACACTGCGGCGATGCGGCGGACGGCCCGGCTGCACCTGGCCGTGCGCGGCGCGGCGGCGAGTGACGCCGCGGCGGCGGCGATGCTCGCCGAGATCGACCGCCAGCGCCTCGAGGGCATGGCCGAGCACGCGCGCGCCGCCGCGGCGACCGGGCAGCTGGCGGTGGCCGAGGACGAGTGCCGGGACGTGCTGTGGTCGACGACGGACGGCTCGCTGTGGCACCAGCTCGTCGAGGGCCGCGGGTGGACCGACGAGCGGTACGCGGCCTGGCTCGGCCGGCTCTGGGCCGCGACGCTGGCGGGTTGACCGGTCCGGGGCGCGCGCCTACCCTTAAGTTGAAACTTCAACCTGTTTGCGCGCCGCACGGACCCGTGGAGCCTCGATGTCGATCTTCCGCCTGAACCACGCCGTGCTCTACGTCCGGAAGCTGGCCGAAAGCGTGGCCTTCTACCGGGACGTGCTCGGCTTCGGGTACATCGACGGCGGTGACGCCCACCGCGGCGCGGCGTTCCTGCGGGCGCCGGGGTCGGTCAACGACCACGACCTCGGCCTCTTCGAAATCGGCGCGGACGCCGCGGATTCGGGTGCCGGGCTGACGTCGGTGGGCCTGTACCACCTGGCGTGGGAGGTCGACACCCTCGGGGACCTCGAGCGGCTCGCGGCCCGGCTCACCGAAGCGGGCGCGCTGGTCGGCTCGTCCGACCACGGAACCACGAAGTCCTTGTACGCCAAGGATCCCAACGGGCTGGAGCTCGAGATCGTCTGGATCATCCCCCAAGCGCTGCTGACCGACGAGGACCGGGCGAAGGGGGCGTCGACCGGTCCGCTCGACCTCGCGGCGGAGCTGGCGAAGTACGGTCCCGACGCGCGCAGCGGCGTCGGGATTTCCCGTTCCTCCTAGACCGTGGCCCGTGCCGGTTCCGAAGACCGCTGCCGGAGGGGCAGGTTCTCAAGGGCGAAGCGGCCCGGGCCGACGAACGCGATCAGCAGCAGCGACCAGCAGAACAGCGCGGACAGCTCGCCGCCGTTCTGGATCGGGAACAGCCCGGTCGGCAGGTGGACGACGAAGTAGGCGTAGGCCATCGAACCGGAGCCGAGCACGGCGGCGACCCGGGAGCCGAGGCCGACGCAGACGAGCGCGCCGCACACGAGCTGGATCACCGCGGCCCACCAGCCGGGCCAGGCCCCGACGGCGGCGGTGGACTTCGCGCCGAACAGGCCGAACAGCGTCTTGAGGCCGTGGCAGGCGAACAGGAAGCCGATGACGATGCGGTAGAGCCCGATGACGTGGTCACGGGCCGGGTCCAGGCGATGCATGGTGCCTCCGGGGAGCGGGAGAGGGCGGCATCGAACCGGCCGGCGGTGGATGTCGGCCATGTGCGAATTCCGATCACCCAGATATACCGGCAGTGGATCGTTGCCACAAGCGCCAAATGCCGGGTAAACGACTTTCGAAAATAGGGGTTCCGGTGGCGCGGCCGTCAGGGGCCTTGCGCGGCAAGGAAAAGCCGCCGTCCGGGTGATCTTTGCGCAATGGTCCAGACCGCCGGATAATCAGGTCCGCACTTTCGCGATTATTTTCGAGTCTTTCGATGCGGCTGCTTAACGGAGAACTTAACAAAATGGTGGATCCGAATGTCGTATGTCGTGCACCCGAATGGCCGGGAGTGCGCTTTCCGATGTGGAGGGACGCCGGGGTGGCGGCGCCGGTGGCCCGTGACGTTCGACTTGACCGGCGAGTTCCTCGAACCTGGTGATCCACGACCCCCTAAGGTGGCTCCATGGTGGACGAAGAAGTCGTCTCGGAGCGCATCCGGCAGATCGCCGCCACCCTCGAGGGCCGCGCGGGCGAACTCACCGGCACGCTGGTCCAGCTGTACGCCACCGACCTGCCGCAGCTGGTCAACGACGACGAGCGCATGGTGAGCCTGCTCTCGGCGAGCGTGTACCAGAACATCGAGACCGCGCTGCAGATCTTCCGGCACGGCATCGACCCGGCGACCGTCGAGCCGCCCGCCGCGGCGATGGAGTACGCCCGGCGGCTGGCGCAGCGCGGCACCCCGGTGTTCGACCTGATCCGCGCCTACGACCTCGGGCAGGCCGCGATGCTCGACTTCGGGTTCGAGGAGTGCACCCGGCTGGTCGACGACGCGGCGCTGCTCGGGGCCATGATGCGCCGGCTGCTGCGGGTCGCCTACGAGTTCATCACCCGGGTCGTCCGCCAGCTCGTCGGCGTCTACCAGGACGAACGCGACCGCTGGCTGCTCAACCGCAGCGCGGCCCGGGCGGCGAAGGTCGCGGACCTGCTCGACGGCAACGGCGGCCCGCCCGACGTCGACGCGGCCGAGGCGGTGATCGGCTACCGCCTGCGCGGCACCCACGTGGGCATGATCGTCTGGCACGCGTCGGAGGCCTTCGTCGACGACGCGCTGTCACTGCTCGAGTCGGTCGCGGGCGCGGTGTTCGAGCGCGTCCGCGGGCAGGGGCGGCCGCTGTTCGTGCCCCGCGACGAGGCCAGCGCCTGGGTGTGGCTCCCGCTCGCACCGGGCACGTCGGTCGGCCGCGAGCAGCTCGACGCGGCGCTCGCGGAAGCCGCGGCGGGCGTGCGGGTGACCGTCGGCGACCCGGGCACCGGCGTCGACGGCTTCCGCGACACCCACCAGCAGGCCCGCCGGGTGCACGCCCTGGCACTGGCGGCGGGGGAGCACTGCGACCGCGTGCTGACGTTCCGCGAGGTCGGCACGGTGGCGCTGATGACGAGCGACCTCAACGCGGCCCGCCTGTGGGTCGCGAGCACGCTCGGTCCCCTGGCGGCCGACGAGGAGAACTGCGGCCGGCTGCGCGAGACGCTCCGGGTGTTCCTGGCCACCGGCGCCAGCTACACCGCGGCGGCCGCCGAGCTGACGATGCACAAGAACTCGGTGCAGTACCGCGTCCGCAAGGCACAGGAGCTGCTGCCCCGCGGCCTGGCCGAGGGCAGGCTGGACATCGAGCTGGCGCTCGCCCTCTGCCGCCGCCTCGGCGCGGCGGTGCTCTCACCGGGGTGAGTTTGGTGCCCGGGACCACCGGGCCCCAAGATCGTTGGGTCCCGGACACGAAGTCGGGCCGCTGATCTTCCCTTACGGTCACCCTCATGGGTGAGAACGGTGGAATGCTCGCACTGGTGCGGCTACGCCGAGGCGTCGTCGGCGAAAGCAGACGCGTCTGCCACCTGATCCCCGTGCCCGCCGGCCCGGTGCCCGACCGGCTGATGGCGCTGTGCGGTGAGTCGATCTGTCCGGGGGATGCCGAGGTCCTCGACGGGTTGCGCGGGATGCCGTGTCACGTGTGCCTGGTGCGGAGTGCGCCGCCGGGGCAGGGGTTGCTGGCGAACGCCGGCTGAGCCGACCCGCCGACCCGGCACGACGACCGTCGTCGTGCCGGGTCTTCGTGTGCCCGGAACCTCGCCGTCCCCTGTGGACTCCCCAGCGCGCGGCCGCGGCTGAATCGATTTCGTGAATTGCACTCCCCGTGCAGCCGATACAAAGCGGGCGAAACGACTGTCGGTGAATATCCGACCAAATGTGCCAACTGAATTCCTGGGTGATGACCGTCGGTGATCAACCGATTGTCCACAGTGGTCTTCGGCACCGCTGCCGCTGTGGATGACGTGGGAAACTGGTGCTTGTGGCCCAGGATCGATAGGTCATTCGGCTGAACTCTGCGGATTACGTACCCGTGAATCGCGCCGGGACCCTTAACCTTGCGTGATTCTTCGTCAATCGCACTGGGGAGTGAGATGAAGTCGACGTCACCGCCGTGGTTTTCGTGCGCCCATTCACCGTCGGGGGCCGACCGCCGGCGATGACGCAAGCCGGTTTCTCAGACGTTTCGCGGAAATCGTCCGTACTGCGCCCGATCGGATCGCCGTCCTCGCCGATGGTGCGGTGGTGAGCTACGGGTCGCTGGCCGCGCTGGCCGGGGGGCAGGCCGCGCGGCTGCTCGATGCCGGCGTCCGGCCGGGCGAGTTCGTCGGCCTGGTCACCGGGCACGGCACGCGGGCCATCTCCGCCGTCCTCGGCACGCTGGCGGCGGGGTGCACCTACGTCCCGCTCGACCCGACGTTCCCGCGGGACCGCCTCGCCCACCAGGTCGCGGCCGCCCGGGTGACCGCCCTGCTGGCCGATCCCGAGCACCTCGAACTGGCGGAAGCCCTGTGCCGCACCGGGTCCGCTCGCGTCGTGCCCTCCGGAACGGACACCGGGGCGGACACCGCGCCGCTGCCGGTGCCCGATCCCGACCCGGACGCGCCGGCCTACGTGCTGTTCACCTCCGGCTCCACCGGGACGCCGAAGGCGGTCGCGCAGACCCACCGCAACCTGCTGCACGTCGTGGACAACCAGATCGCGACGCTCGGCATCACCGCCGCCGACCGGCTCAGCCTGCTGGCCTCCTTCGGCTTCGACGCGGCGATCCCCGACCTCTACCCGGCGCTGCTGACCGGCGCCGCCGTGGTGCCGGTCGACGTCCGCGCGCACGGCGTGGCCCACGCCGCCCGCGAACTCGCGCGGCACCGGGTCACCGTCTACCACTCGACGCCCACCGTCTACCGCTACCTGCTCGAGGCCCTCGATGGCGACCTGCCCTCGGTGCGGACCGTCCTGCTGGGCGGCGAGCAGGCCACCTACGCCGACGTCCGCCGCGGCCGGTTCGCGCCGGACTGCGTGTTCGTCAACGGCTACGGCGCCACCGAGGTCACCTTCGCCGCGCAGTACCGGTTGACCGCCGCGGACGTCGACGACAATGCCGCCGGCCCGCTGCCCATCGGGACCGCGCTGCCGGGCTACACGCTCACCGTGCTCGACGGCGGTGAACTCGAAGTCAGCGGCGAGTACCTGGTCGACGGCTACTTCGACCAGCCGAGCCCGGCCTTCGGGAGCAAGGACGGCGTCCGCACCTACCGCACCGGCGACCTCGGCAGGCTCCGCCCGGACGGCACCGTCGTCTGCCTCGGCCGCCTCGACCGGCAGGTCAAGGTGCGCGGGTTCCGGATCGAGCTGACCGAGGTCGAAGCCCGGCTCGGCGAGCAGCCCGAAGTGGCCGAAGCCCGCGCCATCGTGCGCGGCGGCGCACTGCTCGCCTACGTCGTCCCGGTGGCGGGCAGCCGTCCGGACGGTACGGCGCTGCGGGCCGCGCTGGCCGGGGTGCTGCCCGGGCACGCGGTGCCCACGGCCGTCACCGTGGTCCCGGTGTTCCCGCTCACCGTCAGCGGCAAGCTCGATGAGGAAGCGCTTCCGGACCCGCGGCCGGCGGAGGTGCCGGAGCCCGCCGCGCCGATGACGCCGGCGCAGCGCCGGGTGCACGCGATCTGGTGCGCGGTCCTCGGGCACGACCGGGTCGGCACCACGGACGCGTTCTTCGACGTCGGCGGCCATTCCCTGCTGCTGGGCACCGTCCAGCAGCGGCTGGCCGCGGAGTTCGGGGCCGAGGTCCCGCTGCTGGCCCTGCTGGAGCACCCGACGGTCGCCGCGCAGGCCGCCTACCTGGAACCGTCCACTTCGGACGCCGAGCCTGCTCTCGCGGACGAGGCGGGCGAGGACGAACCCGGCAGCGACCTGATCGCCGTCGTCGGGCTCGCCTGCCGGTTCCCCGGCGCGCCGGACGCCGACGCGTTCTGGTGGAACCTCTGCGCCGGAACCGACGCGATCCACGACTACACCGACGACGAGCTGGCCGCCCTCGGCATCGGCCCCGGCCTGCGGGCCGACCCGGCACACGTGCGCGCCGGGGGCAGGCTCGCGCACGTCGAGGACTTCGACGCCGGGTTCTTCGGGTTCGGCCCGGACGAAGCCGCGTTGACCGACCCGCAGCACCGGCTCTTCCTGGAGACGGCGTGGCACGCCCTCGAAGACGCGGGCCGGGACCCGGCCCGGGAACACGGCCCGGTCGGCGTGTTCACCTCCACGAGCGTGAACCGGTACTTCCTGTTCCACCTGTTCGGCAACCCGGCCGTCACCGGCGACGTCGACCCCGACGACTGGGAGGGCAGGCTGCCCGGGCGGCAGCTCGCCGACCACCTGCCCGGCCAGGTCGCCTACCGGCTCGGGCTGACCGGGCCCGCGGTGGCGGTCCAGAGTGCCTGCTCCAGCTCGCTCGCGGCGGTCGGGCTGGCCGCGCAGAGCCTCGCCGAATACCGTTGCGACCTGGCGATCGCCGGCGGGGTGAGCGTGACGTGGCCGCGGTACCGCGCCGGCGGGATGGCTTCGCCGGACGGCCGCTGCCGGTCGTTCGACGCCGCCGCCGACGGCGCCGGGTTCGGTTCGGGCGCCGGAGCCGTGGTGCTGCGGCGGCTGTCCGACGCGCTCGCCGACGCCGACCACATCCACGCCGTGCTGCCCGGCTGGGCGATGACCAACGACGGCGGCGACCGCGCCGGGTACGCCGTGCCGAGCCCGGCGGGCCAGGCGGCGGCGATCGCCGAGGCACTGGCCGTCGCCGAGGTCGACCCGGCCGAGGTCCGGCTGGTCGAGGCGCACGGCAGCGGCACCCCGCTGGGCGACGCCATCGAGGTGGCCGCGCTCAACCGGGTGTACCGGGACGTCCCGGCCGGCACCTGCGCGCTCGGCTCGGTCAAGACGAACATCGGGCACCTCGACGCGGCCGCCGGGGTGGCCGGGCTGATCAAGGCGGTGCTTTCCGTGCGGCACGGCGTCATCCCGCCGAACCTGCACTTCACCGCGCCGCACCCGGAGGTCGACCTGGCCGGCGGGCCGTGTTACGTGCCCGTCAAGGCCGCGGACTGGCCGGCCGTGCCGCGGCGGGTGGCCGGGGTCAGCGCGTTCGGCATGGGTGGGACGAACGTCCACGTGCTCGTCGAAGAGCCGCCGGTGCCCGTACCGCGGGTGACCGCGGACGGCCCGCACGTCCTGCCGGTGTCCGCGCGGGACGGGAAAGCCCTGCGCGAGGCGCTTTCGGGGTTGCGGGACCGGCTCGCGGCCGATCCGCCGGACCTCGCCGACGTCGCCTACACCCTCGCCGTCGGCCGCCGGGAGCTCGCCGTCCGGGCGGCGGTGGTCGCGACGACCGCGGCCGAGGCCGTCGCCGCCCTCGACACGCTGCTCGACGAGGGGACGGATCTGGCCGGGGCGCCCGGCGCGGCCCGGGAACTGGCCGCCCGCTGGGTCGGCGGCGCCGCGGTCGACTGGGTCGCGAGGCACGACGGCGCCCGCCCCGGCCGGGTGCCGCTGCCCGGTTATCCGTTCCAGCGCAGCAGGTTCTGGATCGATCCGCCGGCTCGGTGAACCACCGCTGAGCCGCACGCACGACAACACGGCCGCCACCGCGGCCGTGCCGAACTGGGGAGTTCACGTTGACCGACACGTTGCCCGGCACGGGCATCGACGGCCCGGCCCTGTCTTCGCCGACACTGTCCGATACGGACACCACGGTCGCCGCGTTGATCCTGGCCCAGGCGGGGCGGACGCCGGCCGCGCTCGCCGTGCGGCAGGGCACCGCCCGGCTCACCTACGCCGAGCTCGTCGCCGCGGCCTGGGGCGTGGCCGCCGCCCTGCGCGAACGCGGGGCCGGTCCGGAGACCCGGGTGGGGGTGTGCGCGCACCGGACGCCCGCCCTGGTGACCACCGTCCTCGGCGTCCTGTTCTCCGGCGCCTGCTACGTCCCGCTCGAGCCGGGCGGCCCGCGGGCCCGGCTGTCGGGGATCGTCGCCGACGCCGGGGTCTCGCTGGTCATCGGCGACGCCGCGGTCGCGGAATTCGGGCCCGAGCGCGGGATCGGCGTCCCGCCGCCCGCCGCGCCCGGGGTCTGCCCGGCCACGCCGGACAGCACCGCGCACGTGCTCTACACCTCCGGGTCGACCGGACGGCCGAAGGGCGTGCTCACCACCCACCGCAACATCGTCGCGTTCGCCGCCGGGTTCGCCGGGCGGCTGGGCGTCGGCCCGGGCACCCGCGCGCTCGGCATCGCCTCGCCCGGCTTCGACGCGTTCACCATGGACGTCTTCGTGCCGCTGATGACCGGCGGGTCGGTGCAGCTGGTGGGCTCGGCCGACCGCGCGGACCCGGAACGGCTGCGCCGGTTCATCGTCGAGCACGAGGTGAACTGGGGGTTCATCACCCCGACCCTGCTGTCGCTGCTCGACCCGGAAGACGTGCCCGGCTGGCGGACCATCGCCTGCGGCGGCGAGCCGGTGCCCGCCGCGCTGGCCGCCCGCTGGCTGCCCGGCCGCCGGTTCTTCAACGCCTACGGCCCGACCGAGACGACCGTCGTCGTGCTCACCGACGAGGTGACCGGCATCCCGGCCGACCCGCTGCCGCTGGGCACGCCGACGCCGAACCACCGCGCGCACGTCGTCGACGCCGACCTGCGGCCGGTCCCGCCGGGCGAGGTGGGCGAGCTGGTCATCGGCGGGCCCGGCCTGGCCGCGGGCTACCTGAACAGCCCGGAGCTGACCGCGCGGAAGTTCGTCGCGGACCCGTTCACGCCGGGGGAGCGGCTCTACCGCACCGGCGACCTGGCCCGGCTGCGCCCCGACGGCAGGCTGGAGTTCGCCGGCCGCGCCGACCGCCAGGTGAAGGTCCGCGGCCAGCGGATCGAGCTCGGCGAGGTCGAGGCCGCGCTCGGCGCCCACCCGGACGTCGACGCCGTCGCGGTCGAAGCCGTGCCGGGCCCCGGCGGCACCCGGCTGGTCGCCTTCCTCACCCCGGAAGCGGCCCCGGCCGACGAGGACATCCACGCGTACGCGGGGGACCGGCTGACCGAGGCGATGCGGCCGGCCGCGATCCGGCGCCTGGCCGAGCTGCCCGTCAACACCGTCACCGGCAAGATCGACCGGCCCGCCCTGCGGGCGCTGGCCGAGGCCGAGCCGGCGGACGCACCCGAGGCAGGATCGCCGGTGGAGGCCGTGTGGCGGCGGGTGCTCGGCCCGGGGGCGGGCACCGGCTTCCTGTTGTCCGGCGGGGACTCGATCGCCGCGATGCGGCTGGTCGCGGCGCTGCGGGCCGAGTTCGCCGCCGACGTCTCCGTCGAAGACGTCTTCGCCGGGGGCACTCTCGACGGGCTCGCGCGGCGGGTGGCCGAGGCCGCGCCGCTCACCGGCGCGAGCCTGACGACCGGGCACGCCCCGGCGTTGTCCCCGCCGCAGCGGCGGCTGTGGTTCCTCGACCAGCTCGCCCCGGACGCGGCGCCGTACAACATCGCGATGGCGTTCCGGCTGACCGGTCCCCTCGACGTCGAGGCGCTGCAGGCCGCGCTGCGGGCGGTCGCCGAGCGGCATGACGTGCTGCGCTGGCGCATCCGGCCGGTCGACGGCGTCCCGCGGGCCGAGTGCCTGCCCGCCGACGACGTCCCCTTGCCGGTCGTCCCGGTGGCCACCGCCGCCGTGGCCGCCCGGCTGGCCGCCGACGCGGCGACCCCGGTCCGGCTCGACCGCGAACCGCCGTGGCGGGTGCGGCTCTACGAGCTGGGGCCGGACGAGCACGTCCTCGGGATGACCCTGCACCACGCCGTGTTCGACGGCTGGTCGCAGGAGCTCCTCTGCGCCGACCTCACCGCGGCCTACCGCGGCGAGGCGTTGCCACCCCTGCCGGTGTCCTATGCGGACTACGCGGTCTGGCGCGCCGACCGCGACTGCCGCCGGGAAGCGGTCGACCTGGCCTGGTGGACGGACCACCTGGCGGGCATATCGTCCACAGTGGACTTGCCGCGGGACCGGCCGCGCCCGGCCGTGCAGACCTACCGCGGCGCCAGTCATCGCCAGGCGTTCCCCGGCGGTGTCGCCGAGGCCGTCGGCGAGCTGGCCCAGCGCACCGGGACCACCCGCGCCGGCGTGCTGCTGGCGGCGTTCGGGCAGCTGCTGCGCCGGCTCACCGGCGGGGCCGACCACCTGGTCGCCACCGTCGTCGCGGACCGGCAGCTGGCCGAAACCCAGGACGTCGCCGGGTTCTTCGTGGACATCGTCCCGGTGCGGCTGCGGGCCGGCGACGCGGACTTCACCACGCTCGTGCGCGCCGGCGGCGAGGAGCTCCTGGCCGCCACCGCCCACCCGGCAGCGCCGATCGACCGGCTCGTCGACGCGCTCGGCGTGCCACGCGACCCGTCCCGGGCGCCGCTCGTACAGGTGATGGTCAACGTCCTGAACTTCGCCGAACCGCGGCTCGGCCTGCCCGGGGTGCGCGCGGACTGGCTGCCGGTCGAGAAGCCCGGCTCGCCGTTCGACCTGACCGTCTACGTCCTCGAACACGGCATCGAGCTGCTCTACAACCCCGACCTGTTCGACGCGGCCCGGATGTCCGCGCTGGCCGAGGACTTCACGGCGTTGCTCGCCGCGCTCGTCGCCGAGCCGGAGCGCCCGGCGGCGGAGTGTGCACCGGAACTGCCCCGGGCCGCCGTCCGCACTGCCGCGCCGGGGGCCGCCGTCCGGGCCCCGGCCCGGGCGGATCCGGTCGTCCCGGTCGCCGATCCGGCCGCGCTGGCCGCCACCGAGGCCGTCATCGCGGCGGTCTGGCGGGAGGTGCTCGGCCGCGATCGCGTGGGCGTGACCGACAACTTCTTCGACATCGGCGGGCATTCGCTCGCATTGGCCCGCGTCCACGCCGAGGTCACCGCCCGGCTCGGCCGCCGCATCCCGATGGTGGACCTGTTCACCCACCCCACCGTCCGCGCCCTCGCCACCCACCTGCACGCGGGGGCCGCGCCCAGCCCGGAGCTCGCCCGCGCCGCCGAGCGGGTCGCCGCCCGCCGGGGGCGCACCCCGTCCAGAAGACCCCGCCGCAGTGCCGGCACGACCGGCCAGGAACAGGAGCGACCGCTGTGACCCACGACCTCGAACCCGACCCCGGCACCGAGCCGATCGCCATCGTCGGGATGGCCGCCCGCGTTCCCGGAGCCGGTGATCTCCGCCAGTTCTGGCGCAACCTCGTCGACGGCGTCGAGTCCATCAAGCCCGCCACGCGCGAGGAACTGCTCGCCCGCGGCGCGGATCCGGCCACTTTGGACGATCCCAGCTGGGTCAACGCCACCACGGTGGTCGAGGGCTTCGACGAGTTCGACGCCGACCTGTTCGGCATGACCAGCCGCGAAGCCGAGATCACCGACCCGCAGCACCGCGTGTTCCTCGAAGCCTGCCACTCGGCGCTCACCGACGGCGGCTACGACCCGGCCCGCTACCGCGGCGCGATCGGCGTCTACGGCGGCACCGGGCGGACCGGCTACCTGGTCGAGAACCTGCTGCGCAACGAGCGCGTGATGGCCTCGCAGCACGGCGGCATCGGGATGTCGACCGGCAACCAGCCCAGCTACCTGACGACGTCGGTGTCCTACAAGCTGAACCTGCGCGGGCCGAGCCTGGCCATCCACACCGCGTGCTCGACGTCGCTGGTCGCGGTGCACCTGGCCTGCGAGGCCCTGCGCAACGGCGAATGCGACATGGCGCTGGCCGGCGGCGTGAACCTGGAGATGCCGCACGGCATCGGGTACATGGGCGTCGACGGCTTCACCTCGCCGGACGGGCACGTCCGCGCGTTCGACGCCGGCGCCAACGGCACGGTCTGGAGCAGCGGCGTCGGCGTCGTCCTGGTCAAGCGGCTGTCGCAGGCACTGGCAGACGGCGACCACATCCGGGCGGTCGTGCTCGGCAACGCGATCAACAACGACGGCGCGACGAAGGTCGGCTTCTCCGCGCCGAGCGTCGCCGGCCAGACCGAGGCGATCGCGCAGGCGGTCGGCATGGCCGGGGTCGACCCGCGCACCATCGGCTACGTCGAGGCGCACGGCACCGGAACCGCGCTGGGCGACCCGATCGAGATCACCTCGCTGTCCACTGTGTACGGACACGGCGCCGCGGACACCGGCTGGTGCGCCATCGGCTCGGTGAAGTCGAACATCGGCCACCTGTCCCAGGCGGCCGGCGTGGTGGCGCTGATCAAGACCGTCCTCGCGATGGAGCACGGGCTGATCCCGCCGACCATCAACTACGAGGAGCCCAACCCGGGCATCGACTTCCCGCGCAGCCCGTTCTACCCCGTGCGGACGGTGACCAAGTGGGAGGCGGCCCCCACCCCGCGCCGGGCCGGCGTGAGCTCGTTCGGCGTCGGCGGCACGAACGCCCACCTGGTGCTGGAGGAGGCCCCGCCGTCCCGGCTGACGCGGCGGCCGCACCCTGCGCACCTGCTGCGGGTCTCCGCGAAGTCACCGGAAACCCTGGCCACCGCGGTCGAACGGCTCGCCGACCGGCTGGCCGGGGACGTCGACCTCGACCTCGCCGACGTCGCCCACACCCTCGCCGCCGGGCGCACCGAGTACCCGCACCGCGCGGTCGTCGTCGCCCGCGACCCCGAAGACGCGGTCGACGGCCTGCGCGACCCGCGGCGCCTGGTGACCGCGCAGGCGGCCGAGCTCAAGGTGGCGTTCCTGTTCAGCGGACAGGGATCGCAGTACGCGGGCATGGGCGCCGAGCTGTACCGCAGCGAGCCCGTGTTCGCCGCGGCCGTGGACGAGTGCTGCGAGCTGGCCGGCGTGGCGGGCCTGAAGGAGCTGATCTTCGACCGCGGCGGGGACGCGAAGCTGCGCGAGACCCGCTACACCCAGCCCGCGCTGTTCGTCGTCGAGTACGCGCTGGCGATGCTGTGGCACAGCTGGGGCGTGCGGCCCGGGGCGATGATCGGGCACTCCGTCGGCGAGTACGTCGCCGCGACCGTCGCGGGGGTGTTCACCCTGGCCGACGCGGTGGCGCTGGTCGTCCGGCGGGGCGAGCTGATGCAGTCGATGCCCGCGGGCGCGATGCTCGCCGTCCAGCTCGACGAAGAGGCCGTGACGCAGCGGCTGCCCGAGGGCCTCGCGATCGCCGGGGTCAACGGCCCGGGCACCTGCGTCGTCGCCGGGCCTTCGGAGGCGGTCGCGGACTTCGCCGCGCTGCTGCGCTCGAGTGACGTGCAGTGCCGCGAGCTGGTGACCTCGCACGCCTTCCACTCGCCGATGATGGACCCGATCCTGGCCGGGTTCACCGAGGCCGTCGCCGCGGTGCCGCGGTCGGCGCCGTCGCTGCCGTTCCTGTCGAACCTGGCCGGCGGCTGGATCACCGACGCCCAGGCCACCGATCCGGCCTACTGGGCCGCCCACCTGCGCCAGGCGGTCCGGTTCGGCGACTGCGTCCGGACGCTGTTCGACGGCGGCGACCGTTGGGCGCTCGTCGAATGCGGGCCGGGGCACCAGCTGGCCGGGCTCGCCCGCGGCCAGGTGCCGAAGGGCCTGCCCGCACCGCAGCCGAGCCTGCCCGGCCGCACCGACCGCGAAGGCGACGTCGAAACGCTCTACGCCGCGGCCGGTCTCCTGTGGACACACGGGGTCTCCGTCGAGTCGGCCGTTCCCGCGCAGCGCGTGCCCCTGCCGGGCTACCCCTACGCCCGCAAGCGCTACTGGATCGACCCCGACCCGGCCGGGACGGTCGCCGCCCCGGTGCGGCCGAGCGGGCCGCTGCCCCTCGACGAGTGGTTCGCCGTGCCCTCCTGGCGCCAGGCCGGCCCGGAGCTGCGGCGCGAGCCGTTCGCGTCGTGTCTCGCGTTCGTCGACGACGACGTCCTGCCGGGCCTGCTGCACGACGCCGGGGTCACCGTCACCGAAGTCCGGCCGGGCACCGAGTTCGCCGCCGTCGAGGGCGGCTTCACCGTGCGGCCCGGCGTCCGCGAGGACTACGACGCCCTCGTCGCCGCCCTCGGGACGCGCCCGGAGCGGGTCGTCCACGCGTGGGCGCTCGGCGGTGCGGAAACAACCGGGGCTTCGCCCCGGGCCGGGGGCTTCGCCACCCGGACCCCCGAAAAGCGAGCTGTGACCGGGATGGCCGCCCAGGACCGGGGTTTCTTCAGCGTCCTCAACCTGGTCCAGGCCTGGGGCGAGCCGGTGCGGCTCGACGTGCTGAGCACGGGCACCGCCGACGTCACCGGCACCGACCTGACCCGGCCCGAGCACGCGACCCTCGCCGGCATCGCGCGGGTCGTCCCCCTCGAAGTCCCGGGCACGGTCGTGCGGCGGATCGACATCGAGAGCCTGTCCGGCGAGGTCGTGGCCGAGCTGTTCGGACCGGCGGACCCGGCCGAGGTCGCGCTGCGCCGCGGCCGCCGCTGGGTCCAGGAGCACACGCAGCTCACGGTGCCCGAGGCGGCGCCGCGGGTGCTGCGCGAAGGCGGCCGGTACCTGATCACCGGCGGCACCGGCGGCATCGGCATCACCCTCGCCGAGGACTTCGCCCTGCGGGTCCGCGCGAAGCTGATCCTGCTGACCCGGGGTGGCTTGCCGCCCCGCGAGGAATGGGCCGCCCACCCCGGCGACGACCGGGTGGGCCGCGCGATCCGCGCGATCCGGCGGATGGAGGCGGCCGGGGCGGTGGTGCACGTGCTCGCCGCCGACGTCACCGACCCGGTCCGGCTGCGGGAGGTCCGCGAGCTGGCCGAACGCGAGTTCGGCGGGCTCGACGGCATCGTGCACGCGGCCGGGCTCCCCGGCGGCGGCGTCGCCGAGGTCAAGGAGCGGGCGGCCGCGGAGGCGGTCCTCGGTCCGAAGATCGGCGGCACCCTGGCCCTGGCCGAGGCGTTCGCCGACCTGCCGATGGACTTCGTCGCGCTGTGCTCGTCGGTCACCGCGGTCTCCGGCGACTTCGGGCAGGTCGACTACTGCGCGGCCAACACCTTCCTCGACGCTTACGCCCGCGGCGACCACGGCTGGCAGGCCCGCGTCGTCTCGCACAACTGGGGTGGCTGGGACGAGGTCGGCATGGCCGCCGAGGTGGCCGCGCCGACGACCATCCGCTCCACCCGCACCAGGGCGGACGGCCCGGTCGAGCACCCGGTGCTCACCACCCGCACCGGCGAGAGCTGCCACGGCCTCGTCTCGGCGGCCGGGCACTGGCTGCTCGACGAGCACCGGATCGCCGGCGTGCCGGTCGTCCCGGGCACCGGGCACCTGGAGACCGTGCGGGCCGCGGTCGAGGCGGCCCGGCCGTGCCCCGGCGACAACCACGTCGTCGAACTGCAGGACGTCGCCTTCCTGGAGCCGTTCTCGGTGCCGGACGGCACGGTCGCGGAGTACCGGGTCGGCTTCGACGGCGACGGCTTCACGGTGACCAGCCGCGCGGCCGGGGTGACGAAGGTGCACGTCCGCGGCTCCGCGAGCTGGGTGCCCGCGCCGGTCACGTCCACTGTGGACCTCGACGCGGTGCGCGGCCGGACCACCGTGCTCGACGACGGCAACGGCTTCGGCACCGGCCGGACCAGCATGGTCACCTTCGGCCCGCGGTGGGCCGCGCTGCGCACCCACCACGTCGGCGAGCACGAGGAACTGGCGTCGATCGTCGCGCCGGTGTTCGACGCGGGCTGGGGGCTGCACCCGGCGCTGCTCGACATCGCGACCGCGTTCGGCCGCGGCCGGGGGAGCGGCACCTACCTGCCGATGAGTTACGGGCGGGTGGTCGTGCACGCCCCGCTCCCGGCGAGCTTCCACAGCCACCTGCGGTACCGGAACTCCGGCGGCGACCAGGTGATCGCCGCCGACCTGGCGCTGTGCGACGACACCGGCCGCGTGCTGGTCGAGATCGAGGACTTCGTGCTGCGGCAGGTCGACGAGAACGCGGTCAGCAGCGGCCTGAGCGCCGTGCCGAAGTCCACTGTGGACTCGGCGGGCATCCGGCCGGTCGACGGTGCCGAGGCGTTCCTGCGGGCCCTGACGCCCGGCCTCGGCGGGCAGGTGGTGATCAGCACCCGCCCGGTGCGCGACCTGTTCGACCGCCGGGTGACCGCCGAACGCCTGGAAGAGACCGAAGAAGTCACCGAGCCGGTGGTTTCGCAGGCGCAGGACGACTACGTCGCCCCGCGCACCGACCTCGAGGCGGAGATCGCCCGGCAGTGGGCCGAAGTGCTCGGCGTCGAGCGCGTCGGCGTCCACGACGACTTCTTCGCCCTCGGCGGCAACTCGCTGGTCGCCATCCAGCTGATCGCCCAGGTCCGCAAGACCACCGGCGCCCGGCTGGCCATGAAGACGCTGTTCGAATCCTCCACGGTCGCCGCACTGGCCGAGCGGATCGAGGACCTGCGGAGTGGGGCACTTTCACGTGAAAGTGCCCCACCGGCGGCGACGGAACCGGCCGCGACCACCATCCCCAAGCTCGAGCGCTGAAGCAGGAGACATGACCGACACGAAGGAATGGACGTTCCCGGCCTCGTTCGGGCAGGAGCGGATCTGGCTGTCCAACCAGCTCGACCCGGCGTCCCCGGTGTACAACCTCCCCTGCCAGGTGCGGCAGGACCTGCCCCTGACCGAAGGCCAGTGGCGGGCCGCGCTCGGCGTGGTCGTCGGCCGCCACGAAGCCCTCCGGACGGCGTTCCGGATGGACGGCGGCGACCTCGTCCAGGTGGTGCACCAGGACGTCCCGATCGACCCCGAAGTGCACGACCTGCGCGAGCACCCCGACCGCGAGACGCGGGCGGCCGAGCTGGCCGAGGCGATCGCCCGCCGCCCGATTCCCCTGGAAACGGCGCCGCCGTGGCGGGCGCAGCTGTGCCGGCTCGGCGACGCGGACTGGCTGCTCACCTTCGTCGTGCACCACGCGGTGTTCGACGCCGGCTCCGTGCTGGTGCTGGCGAACGAACTGAACGAAGCCTGCAACGCGGTCGCCGAGGGACGGCTGCCGAAGCTGCCCGAGCTCGCCGTCCAGTACCCGGACTACTCGGCCTGGCAGCGCGGCCAGCTGCCCGCGGTCCGCGCGCAGCTGGACTACTGGCGCGAGCGGCTCGCCGGGCTCCCGCCCGTGCACAGCCTGCCCACCGACCGGCCGCGGCCCGCGGAGTTCGGGTTCGACGGCGACCAGGTCGACTTCGCCCTGCCGGACGGCCTCCTCGACCGCGTCGGCGAAGTCGGCCGCGAGCTGTCGGCGTCGCCGTTCATGGTGCTGCTGGCTGCCTACACCGCGCTGCTGTCGCGGCTGTCCGGTTCGGCCGACGTCGTGGTGGGCGTGCCGGTCGCCGGCCGGGACCTGCCCGAGCTGGCGCCGCTGATCGGGATGTTCGTCAACCAGCTCGCCATCCGCGTCGACTGCGGCGGCGACCTGCCGTTCGCCGAGCTGGTGGGCCGGGTCCGGACCGCGGTGCTGGACGCCATCGAGCACGGCCGGGTGCCGTTCCAGCTCGTCGCCGACGAGGTCCGCCCGGAGCGCGACCCGGCCGTGCAGGCGGTCTACCAGCTCGGCTTCAACTTCATCCCCGACTCGGGCATCGAGCCGGTCCGCTACGCGACCGCCAAGGACGACGTGGCGATCGACCTTACCGCGACCGGCGGCCGGCTGCTCTACCGCACCGACCTGTTCGACCGGGGCACCGCGGAGTCCATGGTGGAGCGGTACCTCCGGGTGCTGACGGCCGCGGTCGCGGACCCGGCCCTCGCGGTGGCGGACTTGCCGCTGCTCTCGGACGCCGAGCGCCACCGGGTCCTGGACGAGTGGAGTGGTTCGTCCACAGAGGACGCCCCGCTCGTCGTCGCCTGCTTCGAAGACCGGGTGCGGGCGACGCCGGACGCCGTCGCGGTCGACCTCGGCGGGGTCCGGCTGACCTACGCCGAGTTGAACACGCGGGCCAACCGCGTCGCGCACCGCCTCGGGGCCGGCGGGGTGGTCGGCGTGTGCGCCCCGAACTCGGCCGACCTCGTCGTCGGCATCCTCGGCGCGCTCAAGAGCGGCGCGGCCTACGTCCCGCTGGACCCGGCCAACCCGGCCCGGCGGCAGGCGCTGGTCCTGGCCGACGCCGGGGCGCGGGTCGTGCTCACCGCCGGGGACGTGTCCCTCGACGCGGACACCCTCGCGCTCGACGACCCGGCGCTGTGGGCGGAGTCGTCCGAGGAGAACCCCGCGCACCCGGGCCCGGACGACATCGCGTACGTCATCTACACCTCCGGCTCGACCGGGCGGCCGAAGGGCGTCCAGGTCGGGCACCGGGCGCTGGCCACCTACCTGGGCTTTGCGCGCGGGGCGTACCCGAGCCTGGCGGGCCGCGCGCTGCTGCACACGTCGGCGTCGTTCGACCTCACCGTGACGACGCTGCTCGGCCCGCTCACCGCCGGCGGGTCCATTGTGGACAGCGGGCGGCCCGACTTCGTCAAGGCCACCCCGACCCACCTCGCCGTGCTGCCTGAGGAGTCCCACCCGACGGGTGACCTGGTCGTCGGCGGCGAAGCGCTCATGGGCGAAGCCGTCCGGCCGTTCGCCGGGATCGCCGTCACCAACGAGTACGGCCCCACCGAGGCGACGGTCGGCTGCGTGGCCCACCGGCTCGACGGGCCCGTCACCGGGCCGGTGCCGATCGGCCGCCCGGTGCCCGGCACCCGCGGCTACGTCCTCGACGACCGGCTGCGGCCGGTGCCGCCGGGCGTCGCCGGGCAGCTTTTCCTCGCCGGCGCGCAGCTCGCCCACGGCTACCTCGGCCTGCCCGAGCTGACCGCGCAGCGGTTCCCGGACGGCCCCTTCGGGCGGATGTACGCCACCGGCGACCTCGTGCGCTGGCGCCGGGACGGCACCCTCGACTACCTCGGCCGGACCGATGACCAAGTCAAGCTGCGCGGGTTCCGGATCGAGCCGGGGGAGGTGGAGGCCGCCCTGCGGGCGCTGCCGGAGATCCGGGACGCGGCGGTCGCGGTCCGCGAAGGGACGCTCGTCGGGTACGTCGTCGGCAGCCCGGACGGCGCGGCCGACGCCCTGCGCGCCGCCCTGCCGGAGTACCTGGTGCCCACGGTGTTCGTCACCCTCGAGGCGCTGCCGGTCGCGGCGAGCGGCAAGCTCGACCGCGCCGCCCTGCCGGATCCGCAGCTCGGGGGCGACACGGAGTACGTGGCGCCGGGCACCGCGGCCGAGGAACTGGTCGCCGAGGTCCTCGGCGAGCTGCTGGGGGTGGAGAAGCTCGGCGTGCACGACGACTTCTTCGCCCACGGCGGCAACTCGCTGCTGGCGATCCGGGCGATGGTCCGGATCCGCAAGCAGGTCGGCGTCGACCTGCCGGTCCGCGGGCTGTTCTCGTTCACCACGGTGGCCGAGCTCGCCGCCGAGGTCGAACGCCGCCTGGAAGCCGACCTCGACCAGCTCAGCGACGAAGAGGTCCAGGCCCAGCTGGCCGAAGGCGGGCCGGCGTGACGACGATCGACGAAACCAGCAAGGCCGCGCGCCGCGCGTTGCTGGAACAGCGGCTGCGGCGGCGTGCCGAACCGGCCGCGACCATCACCCGGCGGCCGGACGGCGACCCCGTCCCGCTGTCCTACCAGCAGGAACGCGTCTGGTTCATGGAGCAGTTCGCGCCGGGCACGACGTCCTACAACATCCCGGTGCCGATCCGGCTCACCGGCCGCCTCGACACCGCCGTGCTGCAGACGGCACTCGACGCGCTCCCGGCGCGGCACGAGGCGCTGCGGATGCGGTTCCCGGCCGGGGACGACGGGCAGCCGTCCGTCCACGTCGAACCGGTCGTCTCCGTGCCGCTGTCCCTGGTGGACGCCGGCAGCGAGGACGCGGCCCGGGCGGCGGTGGACGCCGCCGCGGCCGAGCCGTTCGACCTGGCCGGCGGGCCGCTGCTGCGGGCCACCCTGGCCCGCATCTCCGATGACGAGCACCTCCTCGCGGTGTGCACGCACCACATCGTCGGCGACGGCTGGTCGGTCGACCTGCTGCTGCGCGACCTCGCGGCGCACTACCACGGCACGGCGGCCGCCCTGCCCGCGTTGCCGATCGGGTACGGCGACTTCGCGCACTGGCAGCGCCGGACGCTGACCGGCGCCGAGCTCGACCGGCAGCTCGACCACTGGCGGGCCGCGCTCGACGGCGTCGAACCCCTGGAGCTGCCGACCGACCACCCACGGCCGGCGACCCAGACGTTCGACGGCGCCATCCACGAGTTCTTCGTCGAGCAGGAACTCGCCCAGGCCCTCGGCGCGCTGAGCCGCGAGCACGGCGTCACGCTGTTCATGACGCTGCTGGCCGCCTACCAGGTCCTCCTCGCGCGGTACTCCGGGCAGGACGACTTCGCCGTCGGGTCGTCGTCGGCCGGGCGCGGGCTGCCCGAACTCGAAGGCGTCGTCGGCATGTTCATCAACATGCTCCCGCTGCGCGCCCAGCTGGACGGCGACCCGACCTTCGCCGAGCTGCTGGCCCGGACCCGCCGGCACGTGCTCGACGCGTTCGAGCACGCCGACGTTCCGTTCGAGCGCCTGGTCAACGCCCTCGGCGTGCCGCGGGACGTCAGCCGGTCGCCGGTGTTCCAGGCGATGTTCGTGCTGCAGAACTACGAAATGGGCCGGATGGGCGCGGCGGGCGAGTCCGCGGTGGACTTCCGCTGGCTGCCGATGGACCTGCCTTCGACCCGGTTCGACTTCGAGTTCCACGCCATCGAGGTCTCCACCGGGCTCATCGGCAAGTTCGTGCACAACACGGCGTTGTTCGGCACCGGAACCGTGGCCGGGATGGCCGAGCGCCTGGTGACGTTGCTGCGTTCGATCGTCGCCGATCCCACCCGGCCGGTGTCCGAACTGGACCTCCTGGGCGAACAGCGGGCGGTGGTGCTCGACCGGTGGAACGACACCGCGGGGGAGATCCCGCCGGGCACGCTCCACGCGCTCGTCGAGGCCCAGGTCGCCCGCACGCCGGACGCGCCCGCGCTCACCTTCCGCGGGGAGTCGCTGTCCTACCGGGAGCTGGACGAGCGAGCCAACCGGCTCGCCCACCGCCTGCGCGAACTCGGTGCCGGGCCGGGGACGCTGGTCGGTGTCTTCGCGCAGCGCTCGTTCGAACTGGTCGTCGCGCTGCTCGGGGTGCTCAAGGCCGGGGGCGCGTACGTGCCCCTGGATCCGGAGTACCCGGCCGACCGGCTGGCGTTCATGCTCGAGGACGCCGCCGCGCCGGTCGTCCTGACCCAGGCCGCGCTGCGCGAGACCCTCCCGCCGGGGACGGCCACGGTGGTCGTCCTGGACGACCTGACCGGACCGAGCACGCCGGTGGAACCCTTGGCGGGAGCGGACGATCCCGCCTACGTGATCTACACGTCCGGGTCGACCGGGCGGCCGAAGGGCGTCCCGAACGGGCACCGCGGCATCGTCAACCGCCTCGACTGGATGCAGCGCGCGTACGGCCTCGACGGCTCCGACGCGGTGCTGCAGAAGACCCCGGCGAGCTTCGACGTCTCGGTCTGGGAGTTCTTCTGGCCGCTGATGACCGGCGCCCGGCTGGTGCTGGCCGAGCCCGGCGGCCACAAGGACGCCGCCTACCTGCGGGAACTGCTCGTCGGCGAAGGGATCACGACGGCCCACTTCGTGCCGTCGATGCTGACGCTGTTCCTGGCCGAGCCGGGCATCGAGGCGGTGACGGCGCTGCGGCGGGTCGTCTGCAGCGGTGAGGAACTGCCCCTGGACACCGCCCGCGAGTTCGTCCGGCGGCTGCCGCACAGCGAACTGCACAACCTCTACGGCCCGACCGAAGCCGCGATCGACGTCACCGCCTGGCACTGCACGCCCGAAGCCCTCGCCGAGGTGGCGTCCGTGCCGATCGGGGCACCGATCCGCAACCTGCGGATCTACGTCCTCGACCGGCACGGCCACCCGTGCCCGGTGGGTGTCCCCGGCGAGCTGCACATCGCCGGCGTCGGCCTGGCGTTCGGCTACCACAACCGGCCGGAACTGACCGCCGAACGGTTCGTCACCGACCCGTTTCACGGCGGCAGGATGTACCGCACCGGCGACCTCGCGCACTGGCGCCCCGACGGCACGATCGCGTTCCTCGGCCGCCTCGACCACCAGGTCAAGCTGCGCGGCCTGCGCATCGAACTGGGCGAGATCGAGGCCCGGCTGCGGGAGCAACCCGGGGTGGCCGACGCGGTCGTGCTCGTCCGCGAAGACACGCCGGGGGACAAACGCCTGGTCGGGTACGTCGTCGGCGACGCGGACGCGGGCACCCTGCGGACCGCGTTGAAGGAGACGCTGCCGGACTACATGGTGCCGCCGTCGTTCGTCACCCTCGACGCGCTGCCGCTGACGCCGAACGGGAAGCTCGACCGCAAGGCCCTGCCCGCCCCGGTCGCGGCCCGCGACGCGACCACGGCCCTGGTCGAGCCCTCGACTCCCCTGGAGGTCCTGCTCGCCGGGATCTGGCGGGACGTGCTCAAGGTCGGCGAACTCGGCGTCGACGACGACTTCTTCGACCTCGGCGGCCACTCGATGCTCGCCACCCAGGTCGTCGCGCGGATCGCGAAGGCCGGGCACCAGGCGGGCGTGATGGACCTGTTCCAGCACCGCACGATCCGCGAGCTGGCGGTGTTCCTCGACGGTGACCGCGACGACTCGGGGCACCTGCTGTACGAGCTGACCAAGCCGGTCGCGAAGCCGACGCTGACGTACGTCTGCTTCCCCTACGGCGGGGGCAGCGCGATCGTCTACCAGCCCCTCGCGGACGCGCTGCCGAGCGGGTATTCGCTGTTCTCGGTGGCGATCCCCGGCCACGACGTCGGGCTCTCCGAGGAGGCCGTGCCGTTCGACGAGCTGGTCGAGCGGCTGGCGGACGAGGTCCTCGAGCGCATCGACGGTCCCCTGGCCATCTACGGCCACTGCGGGGTCGGCAACGCGCTCGCCGTCGGCGTCGCCCGGCGGCTGGAAGAACGCGGCCGTGCGCTGGAGGTCGTCCACATCGGGGCGATCTTCCCGTTCGCGCGGATCAAGGGCGCGGTCGGGACGCTGCGCACGCGGCTGGAGAAGCTGCGCAGCAACCGGTACTACGCGAACTGGCTCAAGGGCATGGGCGTCGACACCGACGACCTCGACCCGGCGCAGGCCGACCGGATCATCAGCAACATGCGCGCCGACAGCCGCGCCGCCGAGGAGTACTTCAGCGGCCTGCTCGACGCCCGCGTCGCCAAGCTGCGCGCGCCGATCGTCTCGGTCGTCGGCTCGGCGGACCCGGTCACCGACTACTACGCCGAGCGCTACCGCGAGTGGGAGTTCCTCACCGACCGCACCGGCCTGGTCGTCCTCGACCAGGCCGGGCACTTCTTCCTCCGCTACCGCGCGGAGGAGCTCGCGGAGATCCTCACCCGGGTGTACCCGGCGCTCGACGAGCCCGGTGACCTGCACGTTTCGGCGCGCGGCGAGGACGCGGGCTGGGCGGTGCACGACACCCACACGTCCACAGTGGACGAGAAACCCGCGGTGCAGCCGAGCATGGCCCGGTTCGTCACGGTCACCGTCGGCCAGCTCGTCTCCTCGACCGGCTCCGCGCTGACGTCGTTCGCGGTGCCCATCTGGCTCTACACCAAAACCGGCTCGGTCACCGACCTCGGCCTGCTCTGGGCCTTGGCCCTGCTGTGCGGGGTGCTGGTCCTGCCGGTGGCGGGCGCGCTCGTCGACCGCGGCGACCGGCGCCGGATCATGATCGCGGCCAGCGTCATCGCCGGGACCATCCAGCTCGCGCTGGCCCTGCTGCTGACGGCGGGGAACCTGCAGCTGTGGTTCCTCTACGTGCTGATCCCGCTCGGGTCGGTCGCCGGGTCGATCCAGCGGATCGCCTACCAGTCGTCGGTGGCGCAGCTGGTGCCGAAGCAGTACCTCGGCCACGCGATGGGCCTCGCGCAGCTGTCCAACGGCTTCGCGCAGCTGCTGATGCCGGTGATCGCGGCCGGGCTCCTGGCCGCGATCGAGCTGTCCGGGATCCTGGTCCTCGACATGGCGAGCTACGTGTTCGCCGTCGTCAGCCTGCTGTTCGTCCGGTTCCCCGACCTGCTCGGCTGGCGCCCGCGCGAACCGCTGCTCACGGCGATCGCGGGCGGGCTGAAGTACTCGTGGAACCACCGCGGCTTCCGCACCATGCTGCTGTACTTCGCGCTGGCCAACGTCTTCCTGGCGCCCGCGCTGGTGCTCGTCTCCCCGCTGGTGCTCTCCTTCGGCACCGTCACCGACGTCGCCCAGGTCGCCCTGGCCGAGGCGATCGGCGCGGTGGCCGGCGGCATCGGCATGGCGCTGTGGGGCGGCCCGCGCAACCGGCGGATGGTCGGCGTCCTCGTCGGCAACGTCGGCATCGCGCTCGGCAGCCTCGTGATGGGCCTGCGGCCGTCGCTGGTCGTCGTCGCGGCCGGGGTGTTCCTGCTCGCTGCCGCGATGGCCGTGTCCCAGGGCATCTACGCCACATTGGTGCAGGTCAAGGTGCCGCAGCGCTACCACGGCCGGGTGTTCGCGATCAACCAGACGATCACCTGGTCCACCCTGCCGATCGGGTTCGCCGTGCTGGCGCCGCTGGCGGTCGGCTGGTTCTCGCCGCTGCTCGCCCCCGGCGGTCCGCTGTCCGGTTCGGTCGGCGCGGTGCTCGGCACCGGCGAAGGCCGGGGCGTCGGGCTCGCCTACGTCGTCTACGCGCTGGTCCTGCTGCTGATCAACGCGGGCGGGTTCAGCGTGCGGCTGCTGCGCCGGTTCGACACCGAAGTGCCCGACTCGCTGCCGGACGACCTCGTCGGCGCGCAGGAACGGGAACGCAAGCTCGCCGGGAAGGAGGCCGCATGAGTTTCCTAAGTCAACCCTTCCACTGTGTTGATCTTGGTGGTGGTGTGGTGGATGGCAGGGTCGTAGCAGGTTCTGTCGCGCCAGCAGGCCCAGATGACGCGCAGCCAGGCGCGGGCCAGGATCCGCACCGCGTGGGGGTGGCGTTTGCCTCGGGAACGCGCGTTGTTGTAGATCGTGGCGGCCCAGTTGCTGTCGTGCCGGCTGTTGTCGGCGAAGGTCATCAGGGCTTGCCGGGCTCGGCGGTTGACCGCGTGCCGGAAGTTGACCTGGCGGTGTTTCCCGGATTCCTTGGTGACCGGTGCCGCACCGGTCTCGGCGGCCAGTTGCGCGCAGCCGTTGGCGCGTTCGAGCATGGGGCCGATCTCACCGATGACTTGACCGAGGTTGACGGAGCCGATCCGGGGCAGTCCGGCGATCAGTTCGGCCCAGGGATGCGTCTTGACTGCCTCGGCGATGGCGGCATCCAGTTCGCGGATGGTGACACGCAGGGACCGCACCAGCTGCACTTGGACACCGACCAGCCGGGTGATCACAGTCCGGCCCAGCCGGGAGGCCGCCGCGGGGGCGGTGCGCAGCCGCTCGATCAGCGCACTGCCGGGTCGTTTGCCGGAGTAGCCGTGGCGTTTGCAGAACGCTTCCAGCCGGCCGGCGGTCAAGCGGGCCGCGTCCGCGGGCGTGGGGTAGCGGTCCAGGAAGGCCAGGGCGATGTCACTGTCCAGGCTTGCGAACACGGCTTTCCCGCCGGGCCAGTGCTCATCCAGCAGCGCAGCGAGCTGGTTGACCGCCGCGACGCGCGCTTCGACGTGGTCGGCGCGTTGCCGGGTCAGCGCTTGCAGCTCCAGTGTCTCGGGCAGCGTGGGTGTCAAGGTCCGCAGCTGGTGGCCGTCGGTGCGCAGGTAGTCCGCGAGTTTGAACGAGTCGCCGGGGTCGCTTTTGGCCCGGGCTGCGCCCCAGCGGGGCCGGACGGCGCTGAAGGCGTTGGGGTGTATGGGAATCACGGGGTGCCCAGCAGCCAGCAGCCGGTCCACGACCAGTCCCCGGGTGGTCTCGATCGCTACCGGCAGCCCGGCCGGATCGCCGTGGCGGCGCAGCCTGGCCAGGGTGCCGGCAATTCCGGTTTCGGCGTGGGCCAGCGCCCATCGGTCGGTCCTCGTCCCGGCCTGGTCGATCACGGTCACATCGTGCGAGCCGCTGGCCCAGTCCCATCCCGCGAACACGCGCGCGGTGCTCCTTCTCTGACGGTGAAGGACCCGCTCGGTGGTGAGGACGCTGTCCGGAAGCTCATTAATCGGCCCTCGGCCAGGTCGGGGCATGTTCCTAAGGCCGGTAAAGCGGCCTCGGCCCGGCGGGGCTGGCAGTACTCATGCTGGCCGTCAAGCGGCACGCACGCTAGGCCATGCACCCACCGGGACCGAGTGGTCACAACCCTATCGGTTCGGGCTGCAGAAGGGATGGTGGCCTAATGAGCACCGTGGTGCTGATCAGGGAGGCCCGCGGGCACTGGGTCGGCGAAGTCGCCGCCGCGGTGCACGCGGCCGGCCACCGCGCGGTACTGCTCGCCCCGCCGGTCGACGCGGCGGAGCGCATGTCGCTCGCCGCCGTGGTGGACGAAGTGGTCGCCGTCGACGACGTCTACGACGCCGAAGCCGTCGCCTCGCAGATCCGCTCGGCCTACGGGACGCCCGCCGCCGTGCTGACCGGCTCGGACGGGGCCATCGCGAGCACCGCCCGGGTCGCCGAACTGCTCGGCGTCGCCCGCTGCCCGGCGTCGGTGTTCGAGGTGTGCGCGAACAAGTTCGCGGTCCGGGAGGTGCTGGGCGGGACCGCGTTCGCGCTGATCTCCTCGGCTTCCGAAGCGGCTTCGGTGGCGGAGCGGGTCGGGCTGCCGGCGATCGTCAAACCGGTCAACGGGGCCGGGAGCAACCTCGTCCGCACGGTGTCCACAGTGGACGAACTTGCGGCGGCGTACGAGCTGCTGGCCGCGCGGCTGCCCGAGTCGGCGGACCCGCGCTACCACCGGCCGCTGGGGACGCTCGACCCGGCGGCGACCTTCCTGGTCGAGGGCTTCCTCGACGGGCCCGAGTACGCGGTGGACGTGCTGATCCGCGACGGCGTCGTCGAACCGGTCGAGATCCTCGACAAGCCGCTGATCGACGAGCGCAAGTTCGAGCTGGCGCTGTCCTGCCCGCCGGCGGATCTCTCGGCCGAGCGGGCGGCGCTCGTCACGGCGGCGGCCTCCTCGGCGGTGCTCGCGCTGGGACTGGACAACACGGTCGCGCACGTCGAGGTGATCGACGACCTGCGGCGCGGCCCGACGATCGTCGAGGTCAACGCGGGCCGCCCGGCCGGCTCGATCATGCCGCTGCTGGCCAAGCTGCGCACCGGCATCGACGTGTTCGCCGAGCTGACCGCGCTCGCCCTGGGCGCGCCGCCGCCCGCGCGGGAACCGGCCAAACTGCCGATTCCGCTGGCGATGCTGATCCTCTACGCGTCCGGATCGGGCACCTTGCGGAGCGTCGGCGGGCTCGACGAGGTCGCCGCGCTGCCCGAGGTCGTCGACGTCGTCACGACGGTTTCGCCCGGCCAGGTGCTCACCGACGAGCAGGAGACGTACGCGGTGAACCTCGTCGTCGCCGGCTTCGCCGACCACGAAGACCTCGCCGCCCTGCACGCCGAAGCGAGCAAGCTGATCCGCCTGGAGGTCGCGTGAAGACCGCGTTCATCGTGCGGGAGACGCACGGGCAGTGGATCGGGGACTTCGCGGCCGCGGTCCGGGCGTCCGGGTGGCGGGCCGAACTCGTCACCGAACCCCTGGCCGACGCCGAACGGGCCGCGCTGGGCCCGCTCGTGGACGGGTTCGTCGTCGTCGAGGACGTCCGGGACGTGGCCGCCGTCGCCGACGCACTCCGGGACCGGGCACCCGACGCGGTGCTGACCGCGGCGGAGGGGATCATCGCGACCACCGCCCAGGTGGCCGAGCGGCTCGGCGTCGCACGCTGCCCGGCAGCGGTGTTCACGCTGGCGCACAACAAGTTCGCGGTCCGGGAGAAGCTCGCCGAAGCGGGGCTGCCGGGGCCGCGCGCCGCGTTGTTCGCCGACCCGGCCGAGGCCGCGGCGATCGCCGAACGGGTCGGGCTGCCGGCGATCGTCAAGCCGGTCAACGGTGCCGCCAGCACCCTGGTCCGCACCGTGTCCACAGTGGACGAGCTGGTCGCGGCCCACGAGCTGCTGGCCACCCGGCTGCCGGAGAACGCGGACGCGCGCTACCACCGTCCGCTGCCTGGCGGCCTCGACCCCCGGCGCGTGTTCCTCGTCGAAAGCCTGCTCGACGGGCCCGAGTACGCGGTCGACGTGCTGGTCCGCGACGGCGGCGCGGAGACCGTCACCGTGGTTGGCAAACCGCTGATCGACGAGCGGAAGTTCGAGCTCGGCATGGTCTGCCCGCCGTTCGGGCTGTCCGGGGAGCGGGCGGCGGCGATCCGGGCCGCCGCGGCCGACGCCGTGCTCGCCCTCGGCCTGGACAACACCGTCGCCCACGTCGAGGTGATCGACGACGTCTCGCGGGGGCCGGTGGTCGTCGAGGTCAACGCCGGCCGGCCCGCCGGGGGCGCGCAGCCCGCGCTGCTGAAGCTCGCCACCGGCATCGACGTCACCGCCGAAGCCGTGGCGCTCGCCCTCGGTGCGCCGCCGCCCGCGCGGGGCACCGGGCTGCCGGTGCCGGTCGGGTACCTGATCGTCTACGCCGAGGGCACCGGGCGGCTGGTGCGCGTCGAAGGCACCGGCGAGGTCGCCGGCCTGCCCGAGGTCCTCGACGTCGTCACCATCGTTTCGCCCGGCCAGGTGCTCTCCGACGACCAGGAGATCTACGCGGTCAACGTCCTCGTCGCCGGCTTCGCCGACCTCGACGACCTGGCCGCGCTGCACGCCGAGGCCACCAAACTCGTCCGTTTCGAACTGGAGGAAGCATGACCGCCGTACTCGCGGAGCTGCAGGGCAACGAGCACACCAAGATCGCCGTCTTCCCGGCCGCGGACTTCGCGGCCGTGGAAGCCCAGCTGCCGCAGCTGCAGGACCACCTGCGCGACCACGGCGCGGTCCTGCTGCGCGGGCTGACCGCAGACCTCGGGGAGTTCAACCGCGTCACCGAGACGATCGGCGGCGCGCTGCTCACCTACACCGAGCGGTCGACGCCGCGGTCGAACGTAGCCGGCAACATCTACACCTCGACCGAGTACCCGCCCGCCGAGTCGATCCCGATGCACAACGAGAACTCCTACTCGGCGAGCTGGCCGGCGCGGCTGTTCTTCCTGTGCGACACCGCCGCGGAAACCGGCGGGGCGACGCCGATCGCGGACAGCCGGGCGATGTTCCGGCTGCTGCCCGAAGACCTGCGGGAGCGCTTCGCGGGCGGCGTCACCTACACCCGCGCGTTCCGCGAAGGGCTCGGGCTGACCTGGCAGGAAGCGTTCCAGACCGAGGACCGCGCGGTCGTCGAGGAGTACTGCGCGAGCCACGGGCAGACCTTCGAATGGACCGAGGAGGGGTTGCGCACCCGGCACATCCGGCCGTCCTTCGTGGCCGAGCCGCACACCGGGGACACCGTCTGGTTCAACCAGGCCAACCTCTTCCACGTCTCCAGCCTCGGCGAGGAGGTCAGCGAGGCGCTGCTGGAGCTTTATCCGGAGGAGGACCTCCCGCGCAACGCCTACTTCGCCGACGGCAGCCCGATCCCGGCCGCGGACGTCGAGAAGATCCGCGAGGTCTACGACGAAGTCAGCTACGCGTTCCCGTGGCAGGCCGGCGACATCATGGTGATCAGCAACATGCTGATGGCCCACGGCCGCGAGCCGTTCACCGGCAAGCGGCGCATCCTGGTGGCGATGACGGGATGACCGCACCGGTGGTGGTGCTGCTGGCCCACCCGCGGTCCGGCAGCTTCAACCACGCGCTCGCCGCGCGGGTGGTCGGCACGCTGACCCGGGTGGGCAGGCCCGTGCGGTTCCACGACCTGTACGCCGAAGGGTTCGACCCGGTCCTGACCGCGGAAGAGGCCTACACCAGCGGGGCACGGGCGGAGGAGTTCCTCGCCGCCGAACCGGACCCGCTGGTGCGGCGGCACCGCGCGGAACTGCGCGAGGCCGGCGGCCTCGTCGCGATCCACCCGAACTGGTGGGGCAAGCCGCCGGCGATCCTCGGCGGCTGGCTCGACCGGATCCTCGTCCCCGGCGTGGCCTACCGGCTCGACGACGCCGGCGGCGCCCCCGAGTCGCTGCTGTCCCTGCGGCGGCTGCTGGTGGTCAACACCTCCGACACGACCGAGGAACGCGAGCGGACGCTGTTCGGCGACCCCCTCGACGCGATCTGGCGGCGCTGCCTGGCGCCCTACCTGGGGGAACCGGAGGTGGGCCGGCTGGTGCTACGGGTGGTGGCCGACGCCGACGCGGCGCAGCGGGCCGCGTGGCTCGACGACGTTTCGGCGGAGGTGGAGCGGCTCTTCGGCTAGTTCTTCCGGAAGGCGTCGAAGACGAGTTTCGCCGCCTGCGCGATGAGCCGGTCGTCGTGCTCGGCGTCCTCGGCCTGGCGGCTGGACATGACCGCGAGGACGATCGGGGCCCGCCCCGGCGGCCAGACGACCGCGATGTCGTTGCGCATGGCGTATTCGCCGGTGCCGGTCTTGTCGGCGACGGCCCAGCCGGCCGGCGTGCCCGCCCGGATCACGGTCGCGCCGGTCTGGTTGGCGCGCATCATGTCCGTGTAGACGGTCCGCTTCTCCGGCGGCAGCGCGTCGCCGAGGGCGAAGGTGCGCAGGGTGCCGGCCATCGCGCGCGGGGTGCTCGTGTCGCGGACGTCGCCGGGCGCGAGGTCGTTGAGCTCGGGTTCGATCCGGTCGACGTGGGTGGTGGTGTCGCCGATCCCGCGCAGCGCGGCGGCGAGTCCCGGCGGCCCGCCGAGCTCCCGGAACAGCAGGTTCGCGGCCGTGTTGTCGCTGTAGCGCAGGGCCGCGTCGATCGCGTCGCGCAGCGAGATCCCGGTGGCGACGCGCTTTTCGGTGACGGGCGAGTTCGCCCGCAGGTCGGCGCGGGTGTAGGTGAGGTGTTTCGCGAGCCCGTCGAGGCTGGTGCGCTGGAGGACGGCCGCGGCGGATAACGCCTTGTGCGCCGAGGCGTACCCGAAGCGTTCGTCGGCGCGGTGGGCGATCTCGCGGCCGGAGCCGGTGTCGAGCGCGTACACGCCGAGGCGGGCGTCGAAGCTGCGTTCGAGCGGGGCGAAGTCCGGTGCTGTTACTGGTGCTGTCTTTGTCGTCGTCGGGGCCGGTTTCGGCGCCTCCGCCGCGCAACCGGTCAACGGAACGAGGAGCAGCGCGGCGAGCGCGGCCCACCGGGCTCGGGGGTACGGCACGGGAGTCCCTTTCGGTTTCTTGATCGTCCTCCGCAGTCTCGCGAGACTCGTTCATGCTGTCCAAGACGGAACCGGCCGGTTCGATGCGGATCTGGCATAAGCTGAGGTGGTGGACCTGGTCGGCGGTTGCAGGGCGTTCGTGAGCGTGAGCGAGACGGGCAGTTTCACGGCGGGGGCGGCGCTGGCACGCATCCCGCAGCCGGTCGCGAGCCGGCGCATCGCGGCGCTCGAGCGGCACGTCGGGGAGCGCCTGTTCGACCGCACGACCCGCCGGGCCCGGCTCACCCCGTTCGGCCGGGACGTGCTCCCGTCGGCCCGCAGGCTGGTGCAGCTGGCCGACGCAATGGAGCACGACGCCCGCCGGGCCCGGCTGCGCCCGGTACGGGTGGCGGTCCCGGCGACCTGCGGCGTCCGCGACCTCGCCGCGCTGGCGGCCTCCGCCCGGGAGCGGTCGGTCCGCCTGGAGTTCCGCGCGGCAGAGCCGGCGGAGCGGGCCTCGCTGGTCCGCACGGGCGAGGTCCGTGCGGCGCTCACGGCGGTCCCGTCGGAGGAGGGTGTGTGGTCGGTACCGCTGGGTGTGGCCGGGACGGAGCTGGGCCGGGTGGTGTACCTGGAGACGTTGCGCCCGGGCCGCTCCGCAACCCCGAGACGGCGGGTGTGGATCCAGCCGGAGGACGACGTTCCGCACGTCCGCGACCGCGTGCTGCGGGTCCGCGACGCGGTGGGCCTGTCACCGGCCCAGGTGGCGGTGGCGGAGTCACTGACCTCGGCGGTGGCGGAGGTGCTGGCGGGCGACCTGTTGTTGTGTTCGCTCGCGCAGGCGGAGGAGCTGGGCCTGCCGTGGCGCCCGATCGGCGAGCTGCAGGTGGCCCGCGGCTACGGTGTATCGGCGCCGTTGCCCGAGGACGCGGACCGGCTGTGCTCGGCGTGGGGCGAGGCTGTGGGCCGCTGCCTCGGGGTGGAGCGGTGACGGCGGCGGGGGTGTGGTGGCGGCTGCCGGCTGGTGGTGGGGGCGGTGCCTTGGCTGTGGTCGGTGTTGCGCGTTGTCCGGTGGCCGGGGGCGGTTCCGGGCGCCGTCCGGTGGGCGATGGGCGGGCCGGGGCGTCGGTGGTCGTTCGATGACCGCCGAAGGGCTGGTTCGCGACCTGCGCGCGGAGCTGGACGATGCCGGCCTGCGCGGCTCGTTCCTGGTCCGCGACCTGCGCACGGGCGCCGAGATCGGGATCGACCCGGACCGCGAGTACCCGATGGCATCCCTGGTCAAGGTCCCCCTGGCGGCGGCCACCCTGGAGCGCATCCGCCGCGGCGAGCTCGACGCGGCTACCCGCCTGGAGGTCGCCCCGGGCGGCGTCACCACCCCCGGCCCGATCGGGCTCACGCGCTTCCGCCACCCGGCGAGCGTCGCCGTCGCGGACTTGCTGTACCTGAGCACGTCGCTGAGCGATGGAACAGCCGCCGACGTGCTGTTCGGGTTGACACCGCCGTCCGAAGTCACGCGGATGCTGGGGGAGTGGGGCCTGGGCGGGATCGCGGTGCGGCACGTCATGCAGGACCTCGTCGAGACGCCGGCCGAGCGCTTCGACGCGGCCGAGGTGGACTTGGCCCACGCCCTGGCCATCGGCGCGGCGACGGCCGGCCAGGGTCACCGCCTGCGGCAGCTGGACGTCACGCGCGCGAACGCCGCCTCGGCGCGGGCGCTGATCGAGCTGTTGCAGGCGTTGTGGACACCGTCGAAGGTCGAGGCCTCGGTGGCCGCGGGCGTGCGGGAGCTGATGGCGAACAACGTGATCCGCCACCGCCTCACACCCGACTTCGCCTCCGACGCGGCCCGCTGGTCATCGAAAACGGGAACACTGCTGAACCTCCGACACGAGGCGGGCGTGGTCGAGCACGCGGACGGCGGAGTGTTCGCCGTGGTGGCGCTGACGGAGTCCCGCGTCCCGGCGGTCCTGCAGCCGGAGGCGGAGGTCCGGATGGCCCGGGTGGCCCGGGCGTTGCGCGACCACCTGCGCGGAGGCTGAGGCACGGCGGCGGCCGGAGCGCGCGGCTTGGGTCGGGTGCGCGGGGTGGCTCGCGCGGTCGCGGGTGGACCGCACGCGTCCGGGGGCGCCGCCGGCGGTAGTGCTTGGGCCGGGGCAGCCGCGGGGAGCGCGCGGCTTGGGTCGGGCGCGCGGGTGGCTCGCGCGGTCGCGGGTGGACCGCACGCGTCCGGGGGCGCCGCCGGCGGTAGTGCTTGGGCCGGGGCAGCCGCGGGGAGCGCGCGGCTTGGGGCAGGCGCGCGGGTGGCTCGCGCGGTCGCGAGTGGACCGCACGCGTGCGGTGGGCGCCGCCGGTGGTGGGGGCGGGCGGTTGGGGCAGCCGCCGGAGGGCGCGGCGGCTGCGGTTCGGGCGCGGGTGCAGCCGAGCAGCTCGCGCGAGTCCCGAATGGACCCACCCCACCCACAACCCAACCCCCACGCCGAACCCACCTCAGCCTCAAGCCGGCGCAGTCACCCCGAACTCCACCTCCGCCGTCTCCACGGTCCCTGCCGTCCGGCCCGGTGCCGTCTGGTACTTCCAATACAAATTCGTGTGGGCGATCACATGCGCCGGTGGTGGTGCTCCATACGCCGACAGGTCCTCCGTCGTGTGCGCGTCGGACACCAGTGTTGCGTCGTACCCCCGAACCAGCGCTCCGTGCAGTGTCGACCGGATGCACGCGTCCGTCTGCGCTCCGGCCACCACCAGGGATCCGATCCCGCGGCTCGCCAGGACCTCCTCGAGATCCGTCTCCTCGAACGAGTCCCCGTACCTCTTGTGCACCACCGGTTCCGCCTCGCGGCGCACCAGCTCCGGCACGTACTCCCAGGTCTGGCTGCCGTGGGGCAGCTCGTCGCTGCTGTGCTGGACCCAGACCACCTCGGTGCCCGCCGCGCGGGCTTTGTCCACCAGGGTCACCAGGTTGGCCAGGACGGATGCGCGTTCGTGCGCCGTCTCCATCACGCCGTTCTGCACGTCGACGACGAGCAGCGCGGTGTGCGGACGGTCGGTCAGTGTGGTCATGGCGTCACCATAACCACCGGCACCGACAATTTCCGGAAGTGGCGCCGGAGCGGCTCGCCTAGACGAGTAATGCGTAACTTGGTCAGTGGTCGTAGGCGGTCAGTGATCGGGTGACGGGTTGGCCGGTGGCGCGGTTGTGCCAGATGGCGGCGGTGAGGGCGAGGAGGCGTTGGGCGATGCGGACTCCGACGCCTTCGATGGTGCGGCCGCCGTGCTGTTCGAGGTTGAGCTGGCCTTTGAGGGTGTCGTTGACCGACTCGATGAGCTGGCGGATGGACTTCAGCAGCGGTTCGCCGGGGTGGGGCTTGCGTTGCGGTAGGACGGGCGGATCAGCCGGATCCCGCGTTCGGTGAGGTAGTGGTCGAGCTCGCGGGAGACGTAGCCCTTGTCGGCGATGATCAGCAGGCCGGGACGCTCGGTGAGCAGGTGGGGTTCGTGGTCGCAGATGGCCATGAGCACCTGCCGCTCGTCGACCTTCGGGTCGGCCAGGGCCCAGGCGACCGGGAGTCCGGCCGGGGTGCAGACCAGATGCAGCCGCAGTCCCCAGAACCAGCGCGAGTGTGAGCGGCAGAAGCCGTACTTGGCCCACCCGGCCAGCTCCGAACGCTGGACCGTCGGCCGGGATCGGCCGCACTCGACCGGGGTGGAGTCGACGATCCAGGTGGTGTCGGTCCACAAGTCCGTGTCCGCCGCCAGCCAGCGCATCACGTGCTTGATCAGCGGTAACGCGGCACGCAGGCGGCGGTTGTAGCCGGATTGGCCGGGTAGGTAGCGGAACGCGTCGGGCATCCGGGCGGGCAGGAACCGCAGCCAGCGGGCCTCGGAGGTGAATCCCAGCAGTGCCTGGGCCACGGCCAGGGTCACCAGTTCTGCGTCGGTCAGCTTCGGTGGTCTGCCCGTTCGGCGCCGGCCTGCGAGGTGGTCGTCGATCTTGACGTAGAGTGCGGTGAGAAGGGTGTTCAGGTCTGTCGTCACAAACGGATCTTGGACACCCTTCGTCCGTCTCCGGTCACCGCCCGGACTTACGCATTACTCGTCTAGGGCGCCCCGCCGATGTGCTTGGCGTTCACCGCTTCCCACACCGCATCGAAGTTGTCATAGCGGTCGGTGTCCGGCAGGCCGCCGAGCGAGCCCAGCACCGAGTCGCCGCCGCCGGCTGCCGCGGCTCGGCGCAGGAGCTCCTCGCGGCCGCAGGGGTACTCGGTCTCGGACAGGTGCTGCTCGAGGCTGGTCCGGTCCGGCGCGGGCATCGCACACCTCCTGATCGTTCTCCCCACCCGCGTACCCGGGGCCGCCGCGAAGGAAACGTCCACCAGCGACTGCGTCCCGACGACGCCCAGGAGCGCCAGCCGGTCGGCGTCTTCGGTGCCGGGCTCGGCCGAGTACACCATCAGGCGCAGGTCGCTGCCCGCGACGCTCAGGACGTCGCAGTCCAGGGTCAGCGCGCCGACGTCCGGGTGGTCGATGGTCTTGCGGGCCGCCTCGTGGTGGCCGACGGCCCCCGACTCCCACAGGCCGGCGAACCGCGGGCTGCGGCGCCGGAGCTCCGCGACGAGCGACCGGAGGTCCCGGTCGTCGGGGTAGCGGCCGGCGGTCCACCGCAGGTCGGCGACCAGCGCCGACTGCAGCGCAGCCCGGGACTCCGGCGTGTCGCGCACCCGGGTGTTCGGGTTCAGGAAGGTGCGCCGGACGCCGTTGAGGTCCTCGCCGTGCCACTCGCCCATGAGCGCCGTGTACAGCGGATTCGCCAGCAGCTGGTGCCAGGCCGCGTCGAACACGGCGACCGGCGTCCCGGCGAGCCGGTCGAGCATGCGGTGGACGCCGGGGGTGATGTGCCGCGGGACCGTGCCGGGGCCCGGGGGAGCGAGGCCGGCCAGGCGGAACAGGTGCGTCCGCTCGTCGCCGGTGAGGCGCAGGGCACGGGCCAGCGCCTCGACGACCTGGGCCGACGGGGTCGTCGCGCGGCCCTGTTCGAGCCGGATGACGTAGTCGGCGGAGATCCCGGCCAGCTGGGCGAGTTCCTCGCGGCGCAGCCCGGCCGCGCGGCGGCGGCCGCCCGCGGGCAGGCCCGCGGCCTGGGGCGTGACGCGGTCGCGCCAGTGGCGCAGGGCCGTGCCGAGTCCGGTGTTCGCCATGCCGTCGATTGTGCAAGCCGGACAGCGGGTTGTCCTGGTACCGCCGGTCCCAGGAAAACCCGGCCACTTCCCGGCCCCGCCGGGCAAGCCGATCGTGGTGGCGGATTCCCCGAAGGAGCGCAACCATGAACCAGCTCGCCCTCGTCACCGGCGCCACCTCCGGCATCGGCCGGGCCTTCGCCGAGCGCCTCGCCGCCGACGGCTACGACCTGATCGTCACCGGCCGCCGCGAAGACCGCCTCGCCGAGTTCGCCGCCGCCCACCCCGACATCGACGTCCGCACGGTGGCCGCCGACCTGGCCACCGACGACGGCGTCGGCACCGTCGCCGCACTGTGCGCCGCCGAGCCGCTGACCATGCTCGTCAACAACGCCGGCGTCGCCCACTACATGCCACTGGCCCAGCTGTCCGCCGGCAAGGCTCACGAACTCGTGCACGTCAAGGTCGCCGCGCCCACCATGCTCACCCGCGCCGCCGTCGCGGGCATGCAGGACCGCGGCGTGGGGAAGATCGTCACCGTGGCCGGGATGATCGCGTTCAGCGGCCCCGCCGACTCCTCGGTGCTGCCGCGCCGGGCCGTCTACGCCGGCTCCCTGGCCTACCTCGTCGCCCTCTCCCAGACGCTGCACGCCGAGCTGGCGGGCACCGGCGTGCAGGTGCAGGTCCTCTGCCCGGGGGTGGTCGCGACCGAGTTCCACGAGCGGCAGGGCCTCGACCTGAGCGCGGTGCCGCGGATGTCCGCCGCCGACGTCGTCACCGCGTCCCTGCGCGGCTTCGAACTCGGGGAAGTGGTGACGGCGCCCGGTGTCGAGGACGCCGGCCTGCTCGACGCCGTGTTCCGGGCGGACCTCGCCGCCTTCGGCGGGCAGCGGCCGGAACTCGCCTCCCGCTACCGCTGAAGGCCGCCGAAGAACGCGCCCGGCGCGGCGGCGAGGTCGACGCCCAGGCGCGCGCGGTAGTCCTCGAGCATCGCGGTGACCGTGGCCGGGTCGTGGATCGCGCGGTGGAAGTCGGCGAAGTTGCCTGCCCCGAGCCGGTCGGGGGTATTCCGCGTGCCGACGTCGTACCAGGCGTCGGGGCCGGCGGTGATCACCCGCTCGGGTTTTTCCGGCAGGGCGAAGAAGAACCAGTGGTACCACTCCCGCGCGACTCGACGCGGTCCAGCGTGAAGCCCTCGAACACCGGCAGCCCCAGACATGAGCCCGCTGCCGCACCCCGGCGTCCGGGGCGCGGCAGCGGAGAACGGGTCACTTCTTGTCCGTGACGCCCTTCACGGCGTCCTTGATCTTCTCGCCGGCCTGCTTGAGCGAGCCCTTGGCCTGCTCGGACTTGCCCTCGGCCTGCCACTGCTCGTTGTCGGTGGCGTCGCCGACGGCTTCCTTGGCCCGGCCCTTGAGCTCTTCGCCCTTGTTTTCCAGCTTGTCGTTCATCAGGGTGCACCTTCCGTCGCGGCGACATTTCCGGATCGGCCAGTCGCCAAAAGGGCCTTGACTTCGGGTTACCCACTGGTTCGGAAGCTACACATCGGCAGGCAGGTGCCCGCCCCGCCGCTCGATCCGCTGGATCGCGGGCTCCGCGAGGACGCCGTGCACGACGACCGACACCGCGATGGCGATCGCGCCGACCCGCCACAGCACGTCCTGCTGCGGCACCGGGAGCCGGGTGAGCGCGTAGGCGAGGTAGAAGATCGTGCCGATGCCGCGCACGCCGAAGAACGCGATCGCCGCCGTGGCCCGCCGTCCCGGTGACGGCGCGCCCAGCAGGGACAGCCACCCGACCACCGGCCGGACCACCAGCACGGCGATGACGGCGAGCAGCACCTCGAGGGGCCGCAGCCCGCGCAGCAGGCCGTCGCCGATCGCCAGGCCCAGTCCGAGCAGGGCGAGCGGGACGAACAGCCGTTCCAGCTGGTGGCCGAACGCGTGCAGGACGCCGTGGTACTCGTGCTCGCGCTCCTGGGTGCGCACCGCGACCGCCGCGACGAACACGGCGACGAACCCGTTGCCGTGGGTGGCTTCCGCGAGCGCGTACGGCACGAACGCCAGCGCGAGCAGGACCAGGCCGTCGGCGTACTCGGCCAGCCGCAGCCGGTCCGACGGCGCCCGGAAGATCGCCCAGCCGAGCAGCCGCCCGGTGAGCAGGCCGGCCACGACGCCGACGGCCAGCGGCAGCAGCAGGTCTGCCAGCACCCACGACAGGTCCAGCCGCGGCTGCCCGCCGGCCAGTGCCAGGCCGAGGATGACGAACGGCATGGTGAGGCCGTCGTTGAGCCCGGCTTCCGTCGTCAGCGTGAAGCGGATTTCGTTGTTCCTGGCCAGTTCCGGTTCGACGTCGGGGTGCGGGACGCCGATGTCGCCCGCCAGCACCGGGTCCGTCGGCGCCAGCGCCGCGGCCAGCAGCAGCGCGACGCCGGGGGCGAGCGCGAGCCACCAGTGGCCGAGCAGGGCGATCGCCAGGATCGACACCGGCATCGTGATGGCGAGCAGCCGCCAGGTCGAGCCCCAGCGCTTCAGGCCGAACTTGCGGTCGACGGACAGGCCCGCTCCGGCGAGCGCCACGAGAATGCCCAGCTGGGCGAAGGATTCCACGCCGTGCAGGTGGGCGGCCGGGTCGCTCCAGCCGTTGCCGTAGGGGGCGGGCAGCGGCAGCAGCCCGAGCACGATGCCGGCGAGGAGCATCACCAGCGGCACCGAGAACGGCCGGTCGGCCACCAGCTTCGGCACGATCGCCGCGGCGAGCGCCAGCAGGCCGGCCACCCCGAACAAGATGGTCAACGACGACAACGATTTCCTCCTGCGCGCTCGTCCGGGACGCACCGCGACCGGCCCGCCACCCCGGAAGCGGGAGTAGCGTGGCGGGAAGAGGCGCGCCGCGGCCCGGATTCCCGGCGTGCGAGCGGCGAAACCGAGGAGGCCGCGGTGACGGCGACGAACGGGACAGGCGGGCCGTGCCGGTTCTGCGGCAGGCGGCGCGACCCCCGGGCACCCGGCCGGAACGGGCCGATCTGCGTGGACTGCGTCCGCGCCGGCCTGCGGGTGGTGCGCGACGGCGCCGACCGGGAGAGCGGCGCGGGCGACGTGCTGGCGGCGGTGACGTCGCCGCTGGCCGCGGTGTGCGACTTCTGCGGCCGCCGCGAACGCCGGACGTTCCTGGGGCTGCGGCGCCCCCTGCTGCGGGTGGACTGCGCGGCGCGGGACGCGGTGATCTGCGTCGACTGCCTGGACCACGCCGGCGACGTGCTGAACGTCGCCCTGCGCGGCTGAGCGGCGTTTCCCGGCCGGTGCCCGCGGGTAGCCGGGCGGCATGACGTCCACTCGGGAACAGCGCACGCGACCGGAGACCGCCTCGGTCGCCGAAACCCTGCGGGTCGCGGTCGAGGTGGCCCTGCCCACGCTGGCCGGCGGCGTCATCAAGCGCCGCCCGAAGGCGATGGCGGTGGCCGGGAAGCTGCAGTTCGACCGCCCGGCCGTGCGGCTGCTGCGCCGGCTGCACGATCGCCACTACGGGCACCCGCTGAAGCTGCGCGTGCCCGGCCGTTCGGTCGGCCTTGCCCTGTCCGGCGCCGACGTGCAGCGGGTGCTGGCCGGTGCGCCGACGCCGTTCAGTCCGTCCACAGTGGAGAAACGGGCCGCGCTCGGGGACTTCCAGCCGCACGGCGTGCTGATCTCGGCCGCGGCCGACCGCCCGGCCCGCCGCCGGTTCACCGAGGCCGTGCTCGAACCCGGCCGTCCGCTGCACGAGCTCGCGACGCCGTTCGCGCGGGCCGTCGCCGAGGAGGCCGCTAGCCTGCGGGACTCGGTGCTGGACTGGGACACCTTCAACGTGACCTGGTGGCGCCTGGTCCGGCGGGTCGTGCTGGGCTCCGGTGCTCGTGACGACACGAAACTCACCGACCAGCTCGAACGCCTGCGGCTGGACGCGAACTGGGCGTACGCGCACCCGAAGCGCAAGCAGCTCCGTGAACAGTTCCGCGAGCGGCTCGTCGCCCACCTCGGCCGCGCCGAGCCCGGCAGCCTCGCCGCGATGATCGCCGAAACGGGCGAGGACACCGCGCCCGACCAGGTGGCGCACTGGCTGTTCGCCTTCGACGCGGCCGGCATGGCGACCTACCGGACGCTGGCGCTGCTGGCAAGCCACCCGGCGGCCATGGACCGCGCCCGCGAGGAGCTCGACGGCGCCGATCTCGGGCAGCCGCACCAGCTGAGCTACCTGCGCGCGTGCGTGCTGGACGCCGTCCGGCTGTGGCCGACCACCCCGATGATCCTGCGCGAAACGACCGAAGAGACGTCCTGGGGCCCGGCGGGAACGACGGTGCTGATCTTCACGCCGTTCTTCCACCGGGACCCGGACCTGCCCTACGCCGACCGGTTCGACCCGGACCTCTGGCTCGACGGCCGCGCGGCCGAGAACCCGGCCCTCGTCCCGTTCAGCGCGGGCCCGGCGATCTGCCCGGGCCGCGACCTGGTCCTGTTCTGCGCGAGCACGATGCTGGCGAACCTGGTGCGCGACCACCGGTACGAGCAGGCGTCAGGACCGGTCCTGTCTCCCGAACGCCCGCTCCCGGCGACCCTGGACAACTTCCACCTGAAGCTCACGCCGGCGCCGTGAAGACGTACGAACCCGCAGGCAGGTAGTACGTCCCGGGCGCCGACGGCACGGCCTCGGCCGGCGCGGTGACCCCCGACGGCCGGGACGTCGGCACCACGACCGTCGCCGACGAACCGGCCGGGACCGTCACCCGCAGCGTCAGCTTCCCGGCCGCGATCGACCAGTCGCTGACCGCGTTCCCGTACGGCGTCTCGTACGCCGACCTCGCCGACGTCAGGCCGCCGCCCGGCACCGGCGCGATCCGCAGCGCCGCGTAGCCCGGGGCCGCCGGGGCCAGGCCGCCGACCGAGCGGTACAGGAAGTCGCCCACCGAGCCCAGGCCGTAGTGGTTGAACGAGTTCATCCCGGGGTCGTTGAACGAGCCGTCCGGCCTGATGCCGTCCCAGCGCTCCCAGATCGTCGTGGCGCCGCGGCCGATCATGTAGCCCCAGCCGGGGAAGCCCGGCTGCAGCAGCACGCGGTAGGCGATGTCGGCGTGGCCGTGCGCCGCCAGCACCGGCAGCAGGTTCTCCACGCCGAGGAACCCGACGCTCAGGTGCCCGCCCGCCGCGTCGACGCGGGCCGCCAGCTTGTCCGCCGCCGGCTGGGCCAGCGACGGCGGCAGCAGCCCGAACGCCAGCGCCAGGACGTACCCGGTCTGGGAGTTCGACCCGATCGTGCCGTCGGCCGCCACGAACCGCCGGGTGAACGCCGCCGCGACCTGGTCGGCGAGCGTCCCGTACCGCGCCGCCTCGGCGCCGTGGCCGGTCGCCGCCGCCATCCGCGACACCAGCCGGGACGACCACGCGAAGAACGCCGTCGAAATCAGGTCCTGGGCGGTGTTGTCGTTGACGTTGAGCCAGTCGCCATACGTCTGGTGGTCGCGGATCAGGTCGGCGCCGGACGTCGAGCGCAGGTACTCGACCCACCGGACCATCGCGGCGAAGTGCTCCTGGATCACGCCGGTGTCGCCGTAGCGCTGCCACAGCGTGTACGGCACGATGACGCCCGCGTCGCCCCAGCCCGCCGTGCCCGAACCGCCGAGCACGCCCGGGGCGACGTCGGTGAACGACCCGTCGTCGTGCTGGGCGTCCACGAGGTCGTCGCTGAACTTGCCGAGGAAGTTGGCGACGTCGAGGTTGAACGTCGACGTCCCGGCGAAGATCGCGATGTCGCCGGTCCAGCCGAGCCGCTCGTCGCGCTGCGGGCAGTCGCTCGGCACCGACAGCATGTTCGAGCGCTCACCCCACAGGATGTTGTGCTGCAGCTGGTTCACCAGCGCGTCCGACGTCGTGAACGTCCCGGTCTGCGCACCGGAGGTCCACATCGCCCGGCCGGTCAGGGTCGCGGCGGTCGGCGCGGAGGGCAGGCCGGTCAGCTCGACGTACCGGTAGCCGTGCACGGTGAACCGCGGCTCGTACGTCTCGGGCCCGCCGGTACCCGCCAGGGTGAACCGGTCGGTGGCCTGGGCCGCGCGGAGGTTCGTGGTGTAGATCGTGCCGTCGGGGTTCAGCACCTCCGCGTGCCGCATGGTGACCGTGGTACCGGCCGGGCCGGCCACGGTCAGCCGGTTCCAGCCGCCGAAGTTCTGGCCGAGGTCGGCCACCCACACCCCGGGCTTCGGCTGGGTCCAGGCGACCGGCTTGAACTCTTGCTGCACGGTCACGCCGTTGTCCACTTGGGACACCAGGTTCGGCTTCGCGTCGCCGCGGACGCGGGGCGCCGCCCAGCCGCGGTCGTCGAAGCCGGGCCGGTCCCAGCCGGTCGCGAGCCGGGCGTCGTAGGTTTCGCCCTGGTACAGGTCGTCGGCGCGGATCGGGCCGTCGGCGGTCTTCCAGGTGCCGTCGGTCGCGATCGTGGTGCTCGTGCCGTCGGTGAACGTCAGCCGAAGCTGCGCGGAGTACCACGGTTCGGTGCCGTACTTCCGGCTCCCGGCGATACCGACGCTGCCGGAGTACCAGCCGTTGCCCACCAGCGCGCCGAGGACGTTCTCCCCGGTGCGGAGCTGCCCGGTGACGTCGGAAACCCGGTACTGCACCCGTTTCGCGTAGTCGGTCCAGCCGGGTGCGAGCACCTGCGCGCCGACCTTGACGCCGTTGAGGTGGGTCTCCTGCAGCCCGAGCGCGGTCGTCAGCAGCCGCGCGCTCGCGACCGGCTTCGTCACGGTGAAGCTCTTGCGCAGCAGGGGAGCGGGCGCGCTGACGGCGACATTTGCGCCCCAGGGACCGCTGCCGTACGCGGTCAGCGCCCGCGCCGCGGGCCAGGAACCGTCGTCGAAGGTGCCCTGCTGCCAGCCGTCCGGGCCGCTCCGGCTCGCCTTCCACGTCCCGTCCGTGACCACTGTCGGTCCACCTTGGACGGTCAGCTTCGCGATCGTCCCGGCCGGGCTCTGGGTGGTGTTCTCGGTGCTGATCGCGATCGTGTTCGTCCCGGCGGTCAGCAGGCTGCCGACCTCGGCGACCGCGGCCGTCTGCCACGAATCGGGGACCCGCGGCGAGTCGCTGACGCGGGTGCCGTTCACCCACAGGGTCGCGGTGTCGTCCCCGGTCACGACGATCGTGGCCTTCGCCGGAGCCGCCGTCAGGGCGAAGGTCTTGCGGAAGAAACGGGTCGACGGCGGCACGCCGGCGACCGGATCGCCTTCGGGGTACCAGATCCAGCTCGCGCCGGCGAGATCCGGGCCGGCCGTGGCGCGGCCGAGGAAGGCGCCGGTCCACTCGGTCGCCGGGGCCCGCAGGGCGGTTTCGAAGCGCTGCACCGCGCTCCAGCCGCTCGTCCGGCCCAGGCCGTCCCAGACCCGCACCCGCCAGGTGTAGTCGGTCAGCGAGGCGAGCGCCGGGCCGCCGTAGGCGACGTCGGCCTGCTGCGCGGAGGCGACCCGGCCGCTGTCCCAGACGTCCTTCCCGCCCGCGGACACCACGACCTGGTAGGCCGACTGCCGCTGCCCGGCCGCCGGGGACGCCAGCTTCCAGCCGAACCGAGGCTGGTCGACGCCGATCGGGTTCACCCGGTTGCCGACGGTCGCGCTCGCGACCGCCAGCGGCGAGGCGTCGGCAGGGCCCGGAGTCGTGACGCCGGTGCCCCAGGGCGCGGTGCCGTACGCGCCGAGGTCGGCGGCGGCGGCCCAGCTCCCGTCGGCGAAACCGGGTTGTTCCCAGCCTGCCGGGGCGGTCGTCGCGCTCTTCCAGGCGGAACCGGTGGTCAGGTCGGTGGTGCCCGCCGCGGTCACGACCCGCAGCCGGCCCAGCAGCCCGGCCGGGCCGCCCGCGTTGCGGACGGCGACGGCGAGGGTGTTGCCGCCGGGGGTGAGCGCGGGCCGCAGGTCCACCGGCAGCGCCGTCCGCCACGAGTCCGCGGTCCGGGCCGAAGAGGCGAGCGGGCTGCCGTTGAGCCACACGTCGGCGGTGTCGTCCCCGGTCAGGACGAGCCGGGCGTCGGTGACGGCGCCGGCCGGGACGGTGAACGTCGTGCGGAAGTACCGGGTCGCGGCCGGCGCGGCGACCCGGGCGTCGCCCTCCGGGTACCAGATCCAGTGCGCGCCGGCGAGGTCCGGGGGCGGCGCGGCACCGGCCGGGGGCACCGCGGCCGCCGACAGGGCCAGGACCGCGGCGAGGGTCGTGGTGGTGGCGCGCCAGAGCTTCGAGGGCAGCATGCAGGCTCCCTTGCGGCGGGGACGGGCGCCGGACTTAGAACGTTTCAAGTCCGGCGTGCCTGGTGACTGTAATCAGAAGCTCACGCGGGGGCAATACTCCACTGGTACCCCGGACCACCAGGCCTCGTGGTTCCCTAAATCGTTTCAGGGCGCCGGTTCCGCCGCAGCCGCACGACCACGAAGACCGCCGCGGAACCCAGCAGCACCAACACGATCGGCACCGCCGTCGGCAGCCAGGGCCAGGCGTCGCCTTCGAAGACGATCCCGTCGGTGGGCAGCTCGAGGACCTTCGCCGTCCACTGCGCGGTCGCCACGTCGGTGTGGCGGGACAGCCCGCTCACCGCGGTGTCGTAGGGAAAGCCCGGCCGGTCGTGGACGTACTCGGGAGCCGGTCCGCCCGGCGACGTGACCCCGCGGGTCGCGCCGGGCACGAGCAGCCGGTCGAGCTGCGCCGCACCGAGTGCCGCCCGGGGCAGGAACGTCAGCCCGTGCCGGGACCGGATCGGGCCGCCGTCGGTGCTCACGGCGAGCGTGCGCGAGGACAGCGACTGGCCTTCGGTGTCGAACACCGACGCGAGCTCGACCTCGCCGACGCCGTTCGCGAGCAGGACGCCGATCGTGTCGGGGTTCCAGCGGAACCCGGCGTTGACGATCGCGGCCGCGTCCGGCATCCCGGCCGGCGGGTGCACCGGGACCGCGGTGCCGTACCGGCTCCAGCCGATGGCCCGTGCCGCTTCCGCCGCGACCGGCGGGCCGGCCAGCCGCTCGACCCAGTGCAGCGTGCCGTCGATGCCGGAGAGGATCCCGGCCGTGGTGACGACGGTGCCGTCGTCGACGAACCGTTCCCCGCGCACCCACCGCACCGCCGGGTACTCGACGGCCCAGTCGTCGACCTTCAGCCAGTGCGCGGTGGCCGGCCGCCCGTCGAGCAGCCCGGCGGAGGCCAGGACCGCGCCGCCGTTGCAGACGCTCAGCAGCTTCGAGCCGTGCCCGGCCTGGGCCCGCAGCCAGGCGAGGACCGGTTCGGTGCTCGGCTCGCCGACGTCCGGGAACGCGGGCACGACGACGAGGGCGGGCGCCGCCCCGCCGAGCCGGGCGGCGAGACCGGCGAAATCGAGGTCGGGCACCAGGTCGAGGCCGCCGGTCAGCGGCTTCGGGTCGCGGTGCGGCGCGACGGTGTAGACGTTGAACCGGCCGGTGGCGGCCAGGATTTCGTAGGGGGCGAGTGCGTCCGAGACGACGGCACCGTGGTCGCCGACCACGACCACCGCGGTCGGCTTGGCCGGGTCGTGGGCGACCGGTGCCGCGGCGGGGACGGGCCGCGGCGGGCCGGCGGCGTAGAGGGCGTCGAACGCTCCGAGCGCGGAGACGGTCGCGCCCACGGCGGGGACCACCAGCACGGCGGCCACCGCGGCGAGGACGAAGGCGAGGCGCTTGAGCATGATCAGTGCCAGTACTCGGCGCGGCGCCACACCATGGCGGCGAGCATCAGCGGGAACATGATCACGTGACCGGCGGTCATCAGTGCGCCGCCGGAGATCGCCCCAAGCCAGTACGGCACGAGCAGCGCCACGAACGGCAGGTACATCACCGCGGCCATCTCGGCGATCCGCGGCCACGAGTGCCGGCGCAGCACCATGGCCAGGACCATGGCGACGGTCATGTTCGTCGCCATCACGAGGGCGTCGACGTCGGGGCGTTCGAGCCACGCGGACGGCCACAGCGGGCCGAGGGCCACCATGCCGATCAGCATGGCGACAACCATTTCGACGTAGTGGCCGGTGAACCGGGCGAGCTTGCGGCCGGTGGTGCGCGGGGTTTCGGTGGTGGTCATGGTTTCCCTCCAGGTTCGTTCCTGGAAGGAGAATCCCGCCTGGGCGCCGTGCTGCCAGGTGCCGGAAGTCATGACCGGAGGTCATGGTTCAGAGCAGGCCGAGGTCCCTCGCCCGCAGGGCGGCCTGGGTGCGGTCACGCGCCCCGAGCTTGCCCAGCACGTTCGTGACGTGGTTCTTGACCGTGCCTTCGGCCAGGAACAACGCCGTGGCGATCTCGCGGTTGCTGCGCCCGTCGGCGAGCAGCCGCAGCACGTCGAGCTCGCGCTCCGACAGCGGCACCACCAGCGGCTGGGGCCGTGGTTCCGGCGCGTCCGGCAGCTGCGCGAACCGCGCGACGACCTTCGCCGCGACCGACGGCTGCAGCACGGACTCCCCGCGGGCCGCGGCGAGCACCGCCTCGACCAGGCGCGCCGACGAGACGTCCTTCAGCAGGTAGCCGACGGCGCCCGCGCGCAGGGCGGCGAAGACGTCTTCGTCGTCGTCGAAGGTGGTCAGCGCGATGACCCGGGTGCCGGGCCGCTCCACCCGCAGCCGCCGGGTCGCGGCCACGCCGTCGAGGACCGGCATGCGCAGGTCCATCAGGACGACGTCCGGGGCCAGCGAAGCGGCTTCGCGCAGGGCCTCGTCGCCGTTGCCCGCCTCGCCGACGACGTCGATGCCGTCGTGCGTGGCGAGCAGGGTGGCGAGGGCTTCGCGGAACAGGGCCTGGTCGTCGACGAGCAGGACGCGGACCGGCGTCATCCGGGGATCTCCATGGTCAGGGCGCTGCCGCCGCCGGGGGTCGAGGTGAAGGCGAACTCGCCGCCGAGGTGGGCCGCCCGCTCGCGGAGCCCGACCAGGCCGAAGCCGGCCGACGCGCCGCCGTCGGTGCCGCGGCCGTCGTCGCGGACCTCGACCCGGACCGCCGCCTCGGCGTAGTCGAGCACCACGTCCGCCGTAGCGGCACCGGCGTGCTTGCGGACGTTCGTCAGGCCCTCCTGCGCGGCCCGGTAGAGGGCTTCGCGCTGCTCGTCCGGGAGCGGGCGTTCGGTGCCGGTCACCGTGAGCCGGGCCGTGACGCCGGTCGCCGACGTCTCTTCGGCGAGGGCTTTCAGCGCCTCCGGCAGCGGCGGGACCGGCCGCGGTTCGCGCAGCGTCCGCACCGAGCGGCGCACCTCCGCGAGCGCGGCTTCGGCCTGGTCCTGGGCCTTGGCCAGCACCTCGTCGGCCTTGCCGGGATCGGTCGGCAGCACCGCCCGCGCGGCCTTCACCTGCATCTGGACGACGGTCAGCGAATGCCCGAGCCCGTCGTGGATGTCGCGCGCGACCCGGTTGCGCTCCTGGGCGGTCGCGAGCCGCTCCGCCTGGGCGGCGTAGTCGCGGAGTTTCGCGTGCGCCTCGGCGAGTTCGCGGCGCGAACGCTGTTCCCGCAGCAGCAGTTCGGTGATGATCGCGGCGAACAGCACCGAGATGAGCGTCCCGATGCCTTCCCGCAGACCTTCGCCCAGCGACATCCCGAGGTGCACCAGCGGGACCACCGCGATGACGAGCGCGATCGCCGGCCGCGGCAGGCGCAGCAGCACGCACTGGCTGACGAGCACGACGAGGAACAGCGTCGTCCCGACCCCGGCGTCGATCGTGAAGAGCACGAAGGCCAGCGGCAGCTGGACCGCGACGTAGGCCGCGCTCCACGCCAGGTGTTCGCGGGCCCGCACCCAGCCGAACCCCGCCGTCGCGAGGGCGGCGAAGACCGCGCCGAGCGCGAGCGCGAGCCGGGGTTCCCCGGAGCCGAGGACCCCGAGCACGATCGAGAGGAGGGCGCCGCAGGTCAGCACCCCGAGGGCCCGGTTCATGCGGTCACTCTGGAGGGTGCCGCGGCCCGCGGTCAACCACGAACGCGTTCACACGGCCGTTCGACATCCCGGCGCTTACGCTGGGATCGACGGCCAAGCCGATTCGGGGGTTTGACATCGATGTCAGTGCTCTGGGGCGTGTCCTTCGACGCCACTCCGCTGTCCGGGGTCGTGGTCGAGTTCCTCAAGACGGCGCACCGCTTCGCCGCTCGCGGGCACCGCGTCCACCTGGACCTCGGCTACGACATCAAGGCCGACAAGGGGGCGTTCTTCCGCCCCTACCGCGACGAGGCCCAGCTGTTCCCGGAGTGGGTGAGCCTCGACCGCGTCGACGGCGTCGAGGGGATCCGCGGGTATGACCGCGAGTTCGTCGAGCGGGTCCTCCGCGACGTCGTGCAGGGGGGCGACGAGACACTGCGGCCCGAGATCGACCGGGTCGCCGGCGAACTGGCGGACCGGATCGTGGCCACCTGGGAGCGCCTCGGCGTCACTGTGGTGATGGTGGAAAACGGGACCCTGCCGGAAAACCTCGCCTACACCGAGGCGCTGTACACCGCGATCGACCGCTACGGCGCCCGCCACCGGCTCGGCCGGTTCGTGTTCTGGCGCGACCACGACCTGATGTGGCAGAGCGAGCCCGGCATCGCCAAGTACGGCACGTTCCCGTACCCCGGTGTCCCCGCGCCGCGGAACTCGCCGCACATCCACTACTTCGCCCTGCACGAGCAGGCGAAGGCGCGGACCCTCGACTGGGTGCCGGGGCTGGCGAACATCGACGTCCTGCCCAACTCCTTCGCCATCGCCCCGGCGCGGGTCGACGAGCGCAACGCGGCCTTCCGGCGTGACCACGGCATCCCCGAGGACGTCCCGCTGCTGGCGCGGATCACCCGGATCATCCCGCAGAAGCGCATCGACCGGGACCTCCACCTGCTCGCCCTGCTGCCGGACGCGTGGCTGTTCGTCGCCGGCGACGTCGACGAGACGCCCACCGAGCACGCGCGGCTCGTCGAGCTGGCCGAAGACCTCGGCGTGCGCGAGCGCGTGGTGTTCGGCGGCTGGCTGACCCCGTACGACACCGCCGTCCCCGGCCGGTACTCCGTGCGCGACCTGCTCGCGCACGCGACGGTCGTGTCGTTCCTGACCTCCTACGACTACGAGAGCTACGGCAACCCGGTCAGCGAGGCGATCGCCTCCGGGACGCCGTACATCACCAGCGGCTACGAGCTCTACGACGTCGTCTACGGCCGCTTCCTGGCCCCGGTGCTGGACATCCGGGTCCGCGACCTGCCGGACGCGGCGTTCGCGCGCGAAGTCGCCGAGCTGATCACCGACGAAGGGAAACGGGCGGAAGTGGTGCGGGTGAACTCGGAACTCGGGCAGGCGCGGTTCGGCGCACGGGTGGTCGACGACCTGGTCGACCGGCTGTACCCGCCGCCGATGGGCGCGGCGACGCGGCTGAGCGTCGTGCTGCCGGTCTACAACGAAGCCGCGAACCTGCCGGAGGTGCTGCGGACGCTGCACGACCAGCGCGACGGCGACGCGCCCCTGGACAAGAGCCGCTACGAGGTCGTGCTCGTCGACAACAACTCCACCGACGACACCGTGGCCATCGCGCAGGCCTTCGCGGCCGCGCACCCGGACCTGGCGCTGCACGTCATCCACGAACCCGAGCAGGGCGTTTCGTGCGCGCGGCGGGCCGGGATGGACTTCGCGGCGGCCCGCAGCCGCAACCGGCCCGACGGCGACCCGGGGGAGCGGTTCTACCTGGTCTCCGCCGACGCGGACTGCCGGGTCGACCCGCACTGGCTGAGCGAGCTCCTGGACGCGATGGAGACGTCCAAGGCCGCCATCGGCGTCTGCGACTACTACTACAACGCCGAGCACTTCACCGGCCGGCCGCGGCTGTGGGACGCGATCCAGAAGACCCTGCGGTGCCGCGCTGTCACCTTCGCGCTCTTCGGCGGCTTCCCCGACGGCAAGGGCTTCGCCGTCGAGCGCGACGCTTACGAGCGCGCGGGCGGCATCGAGATCTTCTACCAGCTGCAGGACGGCAAGTTCGTCAACCACCTCTCCGACGACTGGGACTTCGGGATCAAGGTCGCCAACGGCGGCGACCCGATCACCTACGCGCCGCGCTCGCGCGTCGAGATCAACCCGCGGCGCGTCGACCACGCCATCGACGAGGTCATCGCCGGCCGCGCGTACGGCTCGGACGGGATCATCGTCATGCGGGACATTCGGCCGTCGGCGCCTTCGGAGCCCACCGACCTCACCGAGGCGGAGGCGCAGCAGGCGTGGGAGTTCTCGATCAAGGACTTCACGCCGAAGAACACCATCCTGCCGGTGCTGCTGACCCCCGCGCTGCTGGAGGACGACGCCGTCATCGCCTTCTTCGGGCCCGACCTCGCCGCGCGGCTGGCCCGGCGGATCGCCGAGATCCGGCACGAGATGCGCGTCGTCGACTTCACCCCGATCCACGCCTACAAGACGCCGTCGTACCGGCTGTACTTCGAGTTCGCCGACGACCTGTTCGCGTGCCTGCGCCGGCACGTCGGCGAAGACATCGGGTATCCGCCGCCGCTGCCGCCGTGCCTGGCGGAGGTGCCGGCCGAGCGGTTCGCGGAGTTCGTCCGCTACTACTGCGAAGACCGCGAGTCGGGCGAAGCCCACAACTACTTCGGCAACGGAGGGGTGTTCTGATGAGCCTGGGCTACGAAGCGGCGATCGGCTCGCTGCACACGATCGACCCGGCGTGGCCGCGGCCGGCCGTGCTCGACGTCCTCGAAGCACCCGAGAACCGGCACCTGCTGGACTTCGTGCAGGAGGACCCGTTCGGCGCGCACGTGTTCCCCGGCAACGTCCCCGGCACGCCGGCGGAGTTCCTGGCCGACCTGGACGCGCAGCTCGCGTCCAGCGGCCCGATCCACCTGTGGTCCTACATCCCGACCTGCGCCTACCGCTGCCGGTTCTGCCAGTACCCGGTCGTGCTGGTCAAAGGGAAGATGGAGAAGGCGGCGGACTGGGTCGACCTCAACATCGCCGAAGCACAGCTGTGGCTCGACGCCGTGCCGAACCTGCGCGGCGCCGAGGTGGGGGAGTTCAACGTCTTCGGCGGCACGCCGTCGCTGCTGCCGGAGCCCGAGATCCGCCGCCTGCTGGAGTTCTACCGGGCGAACTTCGGGTTCACCCCGGACACGACGATCCGGTTCGAGGGCGACCCCAGCACGTTCACCCCGGCCAAGCTCGAGCTGCTGCGGGAACTGGGCTGCACCAAGCTGTCCAGCGGCGTCCAGTCGTTCGACGACCACGTCCTGCGGCTGTGCGGCCGTGAGCACACCGCGCAGATGTGCGTCGACTTCGTTCGCAACGCTCGTTCGCTGGGCTTCGAGTGGGTCAGCATCGACCTCATGTACGGCCTGCTGGACCAGAGCCTCGACAGCGTTCGCCGCGACCTCGACGTCGTGCTGGAGAACGAAGTCACGGCGGTGGTGTGCACGAAGCTGCACCTGGCGTCCTACAGCGACACCCGCACCGGCGTCACCGGCGAAAAACCGGCGGCCTGGCAGCTGCCGTCCTACCGGGACAAGCTGGTGCGCGACGGCCACCGCTGGCCCACGCTCGGCGAGCAGTACCAGATGCGGGAGCTGCTCACCGACGGCCTGCGCGCGGCCGGGTACACCGAGCACCCGACGATGTACTTCGCCCGCGACGGCCTCGGGCCGGAGAAGTGGAAGTCCATCATGGTCGACCAGGACAAGCAGGAGGCCGAGGTGGCGATCGGGCTCGGCGGGAGCTCGAGCTGCCGGGCGTCCGAGGCGATCACCGACGTCAACTCCCGCCGCTACACCGAAACCGTGCTGTCCGGCGGGATCCCGCTGGGCTCGGCGACGCGGTTCACGCCCGAGGCGCAGGAGGCGCGCGCGGTCAAGATGGCGCTGACGACGTTGCAGCCGCTGCGGGACTCCCTGCACCGCGAGCGCTTTCCGGGACGCTCGCTGTTCGCGGAACCGTGGCTGGGCAAATTCCGTTCGCTGGCTTCGCGAGGCCTCGTCCGGCTCGGCCCGGACGTCGTCGAGCTGACCCCGGCCGGGGAAGTGCTCGTGGAGGCGATCATCACGACCGAACTCTGAAGATCACTGCATCGGGTGACACATGCGCGCGGGGAACGCGCGAAGCGGGCAGCATGGGCTCCGGATCTGCTCATCCCGAGATCGGAGCCCGGATGAACCGAACCGTGGCGAGCGCGGCCGTACTGGCGGTGTTCGCGGCCGTGGTGCTGGCGCCGCCTGCCCGAGCCGACTACTCGATGGCGGGCGAGAACTACGCGGGCACGCAGATCGCGCGCCACGAAGGCGTCCAAGGCACACCCCGCGCCGAAGCCGTCGGGCAGACGCTCGGGCACGACGTCAGCGGGCACCAGGGCCCGGTCGACTGGGCCGCCGCGGCCGGCGCCGGGGCGAAGTTCAGCTACGTCAAGGCGACCGAGGGCACCGGGTTCGTCAACCCGCAGTTCGGCCAGCAGTACGACGGCGCCCACGCGGCCGGCATCATCCGCGGCGCCTACCACTTCGCCCGCCCCGACATCTCGGGCGGCGCGGCGCAGGCCGAGTACTTCATCGCCCACGGCGGCGGCTGGCGCGCGGACGGCACCACGCTGCCCGGCGCCCTCGACGTCGAGTACAACCCGTACGGCGACGCCTGCTACGGCAAGAGCCCGGCGGACATGACGGCGTGGATCACCGACTTCACCCGCACCTACCTGGCGAAGGTCAAGCGCAGCGCGCTGATCTACACGAGCACGACGTGGTGGAAACGCTGCACGGGCAACACGAACCGGTTCGGCGACACGAACCCGCTGTGGCTGGCGCGGTACGCCCCGCAGATCGGCGAGCTGCCGGCGGGCTGGGCGAAGCAGAGCATCTGGCAGTTCGCCCGCGGCGGCGGCCTGCCGGGCGACCAGAACTACTACAACGGCCCGATCGGCCGGGTACAGGCGCTGGCGAAGGGCTGACGCCGGCCGGCCTCGAGCAGACCGGCCTCGAGCACCCCGAGGTCCCGGACCGCGTACCGGTGGTGCTCGGCCTCTTCCTTCAGCACCACCTTGAGGCAGCGGCGCACGACGTACTCCTGTTCGGGATACGGGTCGGCCGGCTTGCGGCCGCACACCCGGTCGAGCGCGTCCTCGGTGAGACCGTCGACGACTCGCCGCATCGCGGCCATCCGGGCGAGCCGCGGCGCGAGCACCTCGTCGAGCGTCGGCTTGGCTCCGACGGTGAGGCCGAGCTTCGCCGACTCCTCCGGCGGCATTCCCCCGGCGGGGAAGCCCAGCGGGTGGTACGGCGCTGCCTCCTCGAGCACGGCGTTGCCGAGCCAGGCATCGGCGGCGAACAGCAGGTGCCGGTGCGTCTCGACGAACGACCACTCGCCGTCGACCCGTTCGTGCAGGGCGGCCTCGGGCAGCCGCCTCGCCCGCTCGAGCGTCGCGCTCCACAGCGTCTCGACGGCGTCCCAGGCTGCCCGGTACTCCCCGGGAGAAGCCGCATTCCGCGCCAGCACCCGCACGGGGTGCCGTCGATCCAGCTCGGCTTCGACGTAGGCCGTCACGTCGACGTCGTTGACCACGACGCGCTCGAAGTCACCGCCGAGGGAGACCTCGCCGCCGTAGCAGTCGACGATCTTCAGGCCGCTCACCTCGCAGTCGCGGATCTCGAGACCCGTGAGGTCGCACAGGTGGACACGGGCGCCGCGGAACTGGTCGCTCCCGGCGTACTCGGAAACCATCGGAGCAGTCTCTCCCCTCGTCTCGACCGGCTTGCGTCAGCGCCGGCCGCGCAGGTCCGGCCACGGCGGCCGGTGCACCATCGCGATCCCGGTGAGGGCCGCGGCGACCAGCCCGACGCCCACGCCCAGCAGCGCGACGCGCGTGGCGTCCACCGCGGGCTCCCACTTCGCCTGGCCGTCGCGGACGGCGAACACCCCGACCGGCCGGTGGACCGGGATCACCGTGGTCCCGTCCGGGGTCTCGTACGGATCGCCGAAGATGCGGGGTGCGGTCATGTCCGCCATCGAACCGAAAACCGCCGTCGCTGACAAGAACGGACAAATCCTTGTCGCCTCCGTGATCGCCTGCCTACCATCGGCGGGGGAGTCTTCGTCGGCTGTCCTTTGTGGACTCGGGAGGCGTCGTGCGCAGGATCGCCTTGCTCGCCGTGGTGTGCGTCGCCGCGGCCGTCGTCGGCTCCGCGCCGGGCGCCGTCGGGGCCGGGCGCTCGTGGTTCACGTCGTGGGCGCAGTCGCAGGACGGCCGCGCCGAAACCGCGGTGACCGGGCAGACGCTGCGGATGATCACCCACCTCGGCCAGGGCGGCGACGCCGTGCGCGTCCGGTTCCAGAACACCTTCGGCACCGGGCCGCTGACCATCGGGCACGCCACCGCCGGGCCGAGCGCGGGCGGCGCCGCCGTCACGGGTGCTCGTGACCTCAGCTTCGGCGGCCGCCGGGCCGTCACGATTCCCGCGGGCGCCGAGATCTGGAGCGACGAGACCAGGCTCGTGACGCGCCCGGACTCCGACCTCGCGGTGAGCATGGCGGTCGAGGGCACCGCCGTGCCCGGCCGCCACGGCGCGGCCCTGCGCGACAACTACCTCACGCCGCCGGGCTCGGGCGACCACACCGGCGATCTCGCGGGCGCCGCCTTCACCGCCACGGTGGGGTCCACCTACGTTGTCAGCGCCGTCGACGTGCACAACACGGCTTTGCGCGGTGTCGTCGTCCCGTTCGGCAGCTCGGTCGTCGACGGCATCGGCAGCCCGCCCGGCGCGAACCGGCGGTGGACCGACGACCTGGCCCGGCGGATCGTCGCCGCGGGCACGCCGCTCGCCGTCGCCAACGCCGGTGTGTCCGGCACGACGAGCGCCCCGGCGTGTCCCGGGCTGCCGCCGCAGGTCGCGGGCCTGGACGCGGCGAGCAGGCTGGACCGGGACGTCCTGGCCCTGCACGGCGTCACGGCCGTCATCTACTACTACGGCACCAACGACCTGGCCTACGGCTGCGGCGCGACGGCGATCCTCGACAGCTACCGCGCGGTGTTCGCGCGGCTGCGGGCGGCCGGGATCCCGGTGTACGTCACGCCGATCACGCCCCGGCCGGGCTACGGCGACCCGGCGAACCTGGCCCGGCACGAGGTCGCGCTGTTCGTCAAGCGCTGGAACACCTGCGGCGGCACGTGTTCCGGTGTGGTGGACTTCGACACGGTGCTGGCCGATCCGCTGCGGCCCAACAGCATCCTCCCGGCCTACGACAACGGCGACGGCATCCACGCCAACGCCGCCGGTCAGCAGGCCCTCGCCGACTTCGTCTCGCTGCCGATGCTCACCCGATCCGGGCCGGAATTCCACACGATGAGGTGACTCGGCGAGTCGGACCGGCGGGACTGTGCGTGCCGGTCACCAGAGTACGTCCGGTGATGAACGACTCGATGGACGACGCCGGGTGCTGCCTGCTGTCGGTGGCCTGGAACGTCGCCCCGCTCGCCGAGGGGCAGCCCGGCTCCCGGCGCGGCGATCTCCGGCGCACGGTGGTGGCCGTGTGCCGGACCGCGGGCCACGGCGCCCGCGACTGGGCCGCCCGGCACGGGACGGGCACCGAAGCGGAGTACCGGCCGTTCCTGCAGCTCGCCGACGTCGGCTACGAAATCGCGACGCTCCTGCTGCTGGTGGAGGACTCGCTGGTGCCCGACCTGGAACGGGAACACCGCCGCTGGGCGGAGATCGAGGAGCTGACCGTCCGGCTGACGGAGCTCGCCGAGTGGACCGCGGCCTTCCTCTTGTCAGGTGCTCCCTTACGTCTGTAAGGTCAGGCCTGACAGGGAGGTCTGGTGCGAGGAGGTCTGGCATGAGTACTGCGGTGATCGCCCGGTGTTCCTTCTGCGCCAAGCCGAACACGGACGTGGAGGTGCTGGTCGGCGGCCCCGGCGTGTTCATCTGCGACGGCTGCGTCCGGCTGTGCGTGACGGTGATCGAAGGCAAGCCGGCGGACGCGCCGATGATCGCCCCGTGGGAGCACGACATCCCCCTCGAACAGGTGCTGCAGAACCTCGCCCCGGTGTCGGCGGCGAGCAGCCAGGTGCAGGAGAACCTGGCTGCCTGGGTGGGCAAGGCCCGCGCGCTGGGCGGCACGTGGTCCCAGATCGGCGAGGCGCTCGGCATGACCCGCCAGTCGGCCTGGGAGCGGTTCGCCTAGCGCTTGGCGCCCACCCCGGCGTAGAGACCGTCCTCTTCGGGATCGACGACCGCGGCCAGCCGGTCCGGCCGCCAGTTGGCCGACGTCGTCAGCCCCGGCTCGACCAGCTCGAACCCCTCGAACAACGCCAGCACTTCGTCGCGGGTGCGCGGGTGGATGTGGTCCTGCGTGCCGCGCATCGTCTCGGCCACGCGCGGATCGCTCAACACGGCGAAGTCGTTGGTCAAGTGGGTCAGCGCGAGGTAACTGCCGGGCACGAGCGCGGCCCGGTAGCCGGCGAACACCCCGCGGACCTCCGGCAGGTAGTGCCCGAGGGTGATCGCGAGCAGCCCGACCGGCCGGCGCAGGTCCAGCAGGCGCGTCACCTCCGCGGACGCCAGGACGCCTTCGACGTCGGTGGCGTCGGCTTCCAGGGCCGCCGCGTTCGGGTTGTCCTTGAGCAGCATGCGGCTGTGCGCCACGGCCACCGGCTCGTAGTCGACGTACACCACCCTGGCGCCCGGATCGACGGCCTGGGCGACCTCGTGCACGTTGCCGACGGTCGGGATCCCGGAACCGAGGTCGAGGAACTGCCGGACGCCCTGCTCGAGCAGGAACCGCACGGCCCGCCGCAGGAACGCCCGGTTCCGGCGGGCCACGCTCGCCACCTGCGGCTGGATCGCCTGCAGCTGCTGCGCCACCGCCCGATCGGGCGCGAGGTTGTGCGCCCCGCCGAGGAGGTAGTCGTAGATGCGCGCGGCGCTGGGCCGGGACAGGTCCGCGCCGGGCGGGATCCAGTCCGCTCCTTCCTGGTCGCTCACCCTCGTCCCCTCGTCTATTGCCGTGACCGCAACCACTTTAGCGGCGCCGGACCGGCGTGCCGCGTTCCGCCTTTTGCCAGCCGCGGGTGAACCGGACGGCGCACCCGCGCTCCGGCGAACCGGTGATGTGCGCGGATGGGACGAAGATCGACGGTGTGCCGCTGGTGCGCTCCGTCGCCGCTGCGCTACTTTCCGCCGACATCGACGAACCACCCCGGAGGTGACGCGGCTTGATCGGGACCACAGGTCCGAACCACTGCCGACCGGACTGCCGTGCGGGGGACGGCGGGTCGTGATCCGTGTCCTGCTGGTCCTGTCCTGCCCGGGCCGCATCGGCCGTCAGCTCGCCGGGGAGGCGGACATCGAGGTGCGGCACCGGACGCCGGAGACCTGGGGTGACGTCGTCACCGCGCTCGACGAGTTCGCACCGTCGGTGGTGGTCCTCGACCGGGACGTGCTCGGCACCGGGGACGTCACAGCCGTCACCGGCGCCGCCCGCCCGCCCGCCGTCGTGCTGCTGGCCGGTGCCTACCACCCCGGTGACGTGGTGCTCGCGGCGAAGGCGGGGGTGCGCGGCTATGTCGTGGACAGCGGCGGCTCCCCGTGGGTGGCGGTGGTCCGCGCGGTCGCGGCCGGCGGCGGCTGGCTGGCCCCGGTCGCGGTCGGCGAGCTGCTCGACGAAGTCCGCACCCGGGAACCGCACCGGCTGCGGGAGCCGCCGCGGATCCCGCTGACCGAGCGGGAACTGAGTGTGGTCCGGCTCGTCGCGCAGGGCTGCTCGAACCTCGAGGTGGCGGCGGAACTCGGGCTGAGCCAGTCGACGGTCAAGACCCACGTGTCCCGGATGCTGGCCCGGCTGGACCTGCGCAGCCGCACCCAGCTGGCCGCCTTCGCCCGCGATCTCGGCATCGTGTGAAATCGTCGAAATTCGTTCTTTCGACCGATGCGGCCGCCGCGGCCGCGGCCATACGATGTGCGCCGGTCGGTGCGGTCCCGCTTTCGCGGCCCCGGCCGTGGCGCCCGGAGTACCGGGGAGGCGCGACGAAGCGGCCGAAGCGGCTGCAGTGTCTTCGGGGTCCGGAAGAATTCGCTGAATAGGGACGGAGGTCGGTGTTGTCCAGGGAAGACGGCTCCGCGTCGGGATTGCCGCTCGCGCGTTACGAGCTCTTCCGTTCTTGTGACCCGAATCATGTGCGCGACGAAGTGAGCCGGGTTTGGGCACCGCACACCCTCCGGGTGCTCGGTGGCGACCCGCGGCTGAACGCGCGAATGCACTACGCGCGGTTGCGCGATTTGTCGGTCAGCGCCCTCACCTACGGCGGAACGGTGTGGTTCACGTCGAGGCCCGCCGAATCGTTCTTCACCGTGTTCGTCCCGCTGGCGGGCGAAGCGGAGGCGCGCTGCGGCGCCGACCGGGTGGCGCTGAGCACCGCGACGGCCGCGGTGCTCTCGCCGGGCGACCCGGTGGCGCTGCGCTGGCCGGGGGACTGCGCGCAACTGGTCGTGCGGCTGGAGCGCACCGGGCTGGAGGCCCGGCTGAGCGACCTGCTCGGCGCGCCGCTGCGCCGGCCGCTGCGGTTCGCGCCGGCGATGGCCGTGGGCTCGGGCAACGGCCTGAGCTGGCTGCGCGGCCTGCGGATGCTGGTCACCGAGCTCGAGCGGCCCGGCTCGCTGCTCGAGCGGCGGGCGGTCGCGGAGATGTTCGAGCGCACGCTGGTCACCGCGCTGTTGCTGGGGCAGCCCAGCAACTACACCAGGATGCTCGACGGCGAGGTGCCCGCGGCGCCGACCCGCGCGGTGAGCATCGCACTGGAGTGGATCGACAACCACCCCAAGTGGCAGCACACGACAGCCAGCCTGGCGCGGGAGGCCGACGTCACCGAGCGGTCCCTGCAGCTGGGCTTCCGCAAGCACCTCAAGATGGGGCCGATGGAGTACCTGCGCGAGATCCGCCTCCGCGGGGTGCGCGACCAGTTGCGGGCGGCCCAGTCGGACGCCGTCACGGTGACCGAGATCGCGGCGGAATGGGGTTTCCTGCACGCGGGGCACTTCGCCGCGCGCTACCAGCAGCGGTTCGGGGAACGGCCGTCGCAAACGCTGCGCCGCTGAATTCCGGCCGGAAAACGGGCCGGGCACCTTCGGGTGCCCGGCCTTTTTCGTGCCCTTCCCAGGCTGGGGAGAATCGTTCGGTTTTCGGATGTCGGCGATGCCAGCGGCCGCGGAATCATGGACTCCGGGCGGGAAATTCGCCCCGGCAGGAAAAAGAGAGTACGCGAAGGAGGGAAAGTGCCGCCGATGATCCGCGTGGAGAACCTGGTCAAACGGTTCGGGCGGACCACAGCGCTCGACCGGGTCGGGTTCGCCGTCGAGGCGGGCACGGTGGTCGGCGTGCTCGGGCCGAACGGCGCCGGGAAGACGACCATGGTCCGGGTACTGGCCACGCTCCTGCGGCCGGACGAGGGCCTGGTCCGGGTCGGGGGCCTCGACGTGACGCGCGAACCGGCGCGGGTTCGCGCGCTGCTCGGCCTCACCGGCCAGTACGCGTCCGTCGACGGGGACCTGACGGGCACGGAGAACCTGGTGCTGTTCGGCCGCCTGCTGGGGCTGTCCCGCTCCGCGGCGCGGGACCGGGCGGCGGACCTGCTCGAGCGCTTCGAGCTCGGACCGGCCGCCGCCCGGCCCGCGTCGACGTACTCCGGCGGCATGCGCCGCCGGCTCGACCTGGCCGCCGGCCTGGTCGGTGCGCCGCGGGTGCTCTGCCTCGACGAACCGACCACCGGCCTGGACCCGCACGTGCGGCGCGAACTGTGGCAGGTGGTCCGGGAGCTGGTGACCGACGGCGTCACGGTGCTGCTCACCACGCAGTACCTGGAGGAGGCCGACCGGCTCGCCGACCGCGTGACGGTGTTCGACGCCGGCCGCGTCGTGGCCGACGGCACCCCCGCCGAGCTCAAGCGGCGCATCGGCGGCCGTACGGTCCAGGTCCGGCCGGCGCTGGCCGCGGACCTGGACGCAACGGCCCGAGTCCTGGGCCGGGTGACCGGCACCACCCCGGCCCGCGACGTCGCCGGCGGCCTGCTCACCGCGCCCGCCCCCGACCCGATGGTGCTGTCGGCGCTGGTCCGCAAGCTGGACCAGGCGGGGTTGGCGGTGGCCGAGCTGGGCCTGCGGCTGCCCAGCCTGGACGAGGTCTTCCTGGCGCTGACCGGAAAACCGGCGGAGGTCCCCGCGGCGCGCGCCGGGAGCGCGGGATGAGCGGCCGGGTGCGGGATGCGGGTGGGTTCCCGGCGCCGGGGGCGGAGTTTCCGATGAGCGGCCGGGTGTCGCCCACCAAACCGGTGCGGCGCGCGCACGAGCCGCCGCCGGAGAGGAGTTCCCGATGAACAGCCGGGTCGCACCCACCCAGGCCCTCCGCCACGGGCTGATCCTCGCCGGCCGGGGCGTGCGCAAGATCCGCCGCAACCCCGAGCACCTGGTCGACGTGACCGTGCAGCCGCTGCTGTTCCTCGTCATGTTCGGCTACCTCTTCGGCGGCGCGATCGCCGGCAGCCCGGACGCCTACCTGCGGGACCTCGTCCCCGGGCTGATGGTGCCGAGCGTGCTGATGGCCACCCTCTCGGCCGGGGTCGGGCTGAACGCCGACGCGGGCAGCGGCGTGTTCGACCGGTTCCGCAGCATGCCCATCGCCCGCTCGGCGCCGCTGACCGGCGTGGTCCTGGCCGGCGCGGTCCGCTACCTGGTCGCCATCGCCGTGCTGCTCGCGGCGGGTGCCGTCCTCGGCTACCGCGTCGGGACCGGGCCGCTCGGGGTCCTGGCCGCGACGGCGATCCTGGTGGCCGCCGGGCTGTGCTTCTGCTGGGTCACCGTGTTCCTCGGCATGGTGCTGCGCGACCGGGACGCGGTGCAGGGCACGGCCGTCGCGCTGTTCATGCCGATGGTGTTCGCGAGCACCGTCTTCGTGCCCGCCGCGACCATGCCGGGCTGGCTGCGGGCCTGGTCCGGCGTCAACCCGGTGAGCCTGCTCGCGGACGTCGTGCGCGGCCTGCTGGGCGGCGGCCCGGTCGCGGGCCCGCTCACCGGCGCGCTGGCCTGGTCCGCCGGAGTGCTGCTCGTGTTCTTCCCCCTGGCGATCCGCGCCTACCACCGGCGCGTCGGATGACGGAGAGGTGAAACCGGCCATGGGCTCAGCCGAGCCGACCGTGGAAGTGACCTTGAAGGGAGCACCCGACGGAATGCCCGAAACCGTGCTCGTCCGCCGCGCCGAGCTGGCCGCGGACCGGCTGAAGATCCCGTACCTGGCGGGATACGAGCACTTCGTCCCCTTGGAAGACCTCAGCGGAGTACCGGAAGACGGCGCCGTCTTCGTCTGGTGCGACCGGACGAAATTCGCGGAATAGAAGGGCGCCCATGAACACCGCCATCCTCGGAACCGGCTCCTACCTGCCGGAGACCGTCCTCACCAGCGCCGAGCTCGGCCGCCGCCTCGGCCTCGGCGAACAGTGGATCTTCGACAAGACCCGGATCGCCGAGCGCCGGGTCGCGGCGCCGGACGAAGCGACGTCCGACCTGGCCACCCGGGCCGCCGAACACGCCCTGCGCGCGGCGAACCTCGCCGCCACGGACATCGACCTGCTGATCGTCGCCACCTCGACGCCCGACCAGCCGATCCCGGCCACCGCCTGCGCGGTCCAGGCCAACCTCGGCGCGATGCGCGCGGCGGCCTTCGACGTCGACTCGGTGTGCAGCGGGTTCGTCTACGCCCTGGTCACCGCGCACGCGCTGCTCGAGGCGGATCCCTTGCCCCGCAATGCCCTCGTCATCGGCGCGGACACCTACTCGCGCATCCTGAACTACGAGGACCGCCGCACCTGCGTGCTCTTCGGCGACGGGGCGGGCGCGGTCGTGCTCGGCAAGCGCGGCGGCGGCCGCGGGCTGCTGTCGAGCGCGCTGGGCTCGGACGGGACGACGGCCGACTACGTCACCGTGCCCGGTGGCGGCAGCCGCCGCCCGGCGAGCGCGGCCACCATCGCCGCGGGCGAGCACTACTTCGCCATGCGCGGCAGGCAGGTCCGCGACCTCGCCTCCCGGGTGCTGCCCGAGCTCGTCGTCGACGTCGCGAAGGCGGCGGAGCTCGAGGTGTCGGAGATCGACCTCATCGTGCCGCACCAGGCGAACGGCCGGATGCTGGAGGAACTCGCCGGCACCCTCGACCTGCGCCCGGAGCAGATGCACCTGACCGTCGGGCGCTACGGCAACACCGGCGCGGCCTCGGTCCCGATCACCCTCGACGACGCCGTCCGCTCCGGGCGGCTGTTCGACGACGACGTCGTCCTGCTCGTGGCCTTCGGCGGCGGGATGAGCTGGGGCGGGGCCACACTGCGGTGGACGCGGCCGCGCAAGCCCGCGGAGGCCCGGTGAACCGGCCCCCGGTGCGGGTGCCGCGCTCGCGCCCGCCGCGTCACGACGTCGAGTTCCGCGGCGACGTCCGGATCCCGTCCAGCGAGCCGGGGCTCACCCTCGGTGCCGACCTCTACCTGCCGAAGACGGCCCACCGCGTGCCGGTGCTGGTGACCCTCCACACCGGACGCAAGGACGGCCTCGGCGGCATCGCGGCGAGCCGCTACCTGCGGTACTTCGCCGAACGCGGCTACGCGGTGCTCTACGTGGACTGCTTCGGCATCGGGACGTCCGAGGGGACGCCGCGGCCGCTGCTGAGCCCGGGGGAGGTCGCCGACGGCGTGTCGGTGGTCGAGTGGGCCGCCGCGCAGCCGTGGTGCACCGGCCGGGCCGGGATGTGGGGCCTGTCCCACGGCGGGATGACGACGCTCGCCGTCGCGGCCGAGCGCCCGCCCGCGCTGAAGGCGATCTTCCCGGTGATGGGCTGGACCGACGTCGAACGCGACCTGGTGCACCCGGCCGGGTTGCGCGGCGGGATCGGGATGTTCGGGCACCTGAGCTTGTACCACATCTTCTGCGCGCTGCTGCCCCCGCTGCGCGACGGCGACCGCGAGAACTACGAGCGCGTGTGGAAGGAACGGCTGGAGAAGTTCGAGCCGTGGTTCGCCGACGCGTGGGAGCACCCGCCCGGGCACGAGGTGTGGGCGCAGCGGCGGATCGACGCGCGGCGGATCACCGTGCCGTCGTTGTGCGTCGCGGGCTGGCGTGACTTGTTCTGCGAGGGGATGATTGCCGCCTACCAGCAGATCCGGGCACCCAAACAGCTGATCGCCGGCCCGTGGCTGCACACGTTCCCCGACGTGGCCGCGGTCGCGCCGTTTCCGTCGGCCGTGCTCGCCTGCGCGTGGTGGGACCGCTGGCTGCACGGCCGGGCGCCGCGGGCGGGCACTCGCGAGCGGACCGCGACGTTCTTCGTCCAGGGTGCGGGTTCCCGGTGGGTCCGGGCCGCGCAGTGGCCGCCGGAGAAGAAGGCCGACCACGTCTTCGTCGCCTCCCGCTCGGGGCACCTCTACCGGTCCGCGCCGGGCGGCCGTCCGTCGGCGGCCGCCACGGTCACCGGCCGGGGCGACCCGACCGTCGGCGCGCTGAGCGGCCTCACCAAGCACCCGACGGACCGCTTCGGCTACCCGCTGGACCAGCACGACGACGACGCCCGGACACTCGCGTTCACCAGCGCGCCGCTGCCGGAGCCGCTGCTGATCGCCGGCCGTCCTTCCGTGCGGCTGCTGCTCGGTCCCGGCACCACCGCGACCCGGTGCGTGCTCAAGGTGACCGACGTCGACGAACAGGACCGCTCGCTGCTGATCGCCTCGGGCACGGTGGACCTGGCCCGCCGCGAAGACGTTGTCCTGGTGCAGCTCGACCCGACGTGCTACCAGGTCGCCACCGGCCATCGGGTGCGGCTGGTCGTGGCCGAGGCCGACATCCCGCGGCTGTGGCCGGCCGGGGAGCCCGGGGTGCTGGGCGTCCGCGTGATCCGCGGGCCCGGCGACTACGTCGGCCTCGCCGCCGAAGAGTACGAAGGCCACCACGCCACGACGGTGAGCTTGCCCGCCGCCGACCCCGGCGCGCTCACCGACGTCGTGGTCCCGCCGCCGGCCCGGCGCGGCCCGGCGGGTCCGGTCGACGACCGCTGGGAGATCGCCCGCGACCACCTCCGTGCGGCGGTCCGGCTGACCGTGGAGAAGCGCGACCGGATTCGGGTGCCCGGCGACGACCGGGACTTCCTCGCGATGACCACGCAGGTGGCCCTCGGCGTGCCCGAACACCACCCGGCGGGCGCGCGCATGACGGCGACGGGGGAGAAGACCGCCGAAACCGCCGGCGGCGACCGGGTCGTCGTCCGCGCCGGCATCGACATGGGGTCGGCGGACGCCGCCGTCACGGCCGAGGTGCTCGTCAACGGCACGCAGTTCTTCACGCGGGAGTGGAAATGGACCTGACCGGGCTCGAACGTCCGCTGAACTACCTGGAGCTGGCCCACCTCGACCGGGTGGTGATCATGGCCGCGGAGTACGAAGGCGAGCTGGACGCCGCCGTGCTGGCCCGCGCGTTCCGGCACCTGTGCCTGGCGCACCCGGTGCTGCGGGGGCGGATCCGCGGGACCTCGCCCGAAGCCGTGCTGGCGGTGTCCCCCGAGCACGAACCGGAGCTGATCGTCCTGCCGGACGGCCCGGACGCGCTCGCGCGGATCACCGGGCTGCCGTGGGACGCCACGGCCGGGGTCGCCGACCTCGTGCTCGTCCAGGGGGACGGGCACAGGTACGTCGCCCTGCGCACGGACCACTCGATCACCGACGCGAACGCGTGGCTCGGCACCTTCCGCGAGCTGCTGCGGGTGTTCACGGCGTTGGCGTCGGGGGACGAACCGGTCAGCGAGCCGGGCACGGCCCTGCCCGCGCCGCCTGCCGCGCTCTTCCACGAGCGGCTCGGGCTGATCCCGTACGACCGGCGGCTGTTCCACTCCGCGGTCCCGCCCGAGCCGTCGGGTCCGGCGGCGGGCCTGTTCAGCGGCTACCTCCGGCTTTCGGCCGAGGAGACGCAGTGGCTCAAGCGGGCGGCCCGCCGGTACGAGACGACGGTGCACGGCCTGGTGGCCGGCGCGATCCTGCTCGCCCAGCGCGTGCTGGCGGGCGGCCGGGAGGCCGTGCCGATGTACTGCGTGTCGCCGGTGGACTTCCGCCGCCGCGTCGACCCGCCGGTGGGCGAGCTGGAGACGACCAACTTCATGATGTCGTACGTGGCCGAGACGGGCGTGTCGCCGCGGCTGAGCCCGGTCCTCGTCGGCCGCGAGGTGAAGGCCCGGATGGACGAGGTCCTCGCCGGCGGAGAAGGCGTCCGGGAGGCGGCGCCGATGGCGGACACGTTGGGCCGCAACCTGTCCTACGCGCTGATCAGCAACCTCGGCGTGGTGGCGGAGTTCCCGGCGCCGCCCGGGCTGGAGTTCACCGAGCTGCACATCCTCGACACCGTCGGCGACACGTTCTTCCCCGGCTACTACGTCTCGACCTACCGCGACCGGCTGACGGTGCTGCACATCTTCACCGACCGCTTCTTCACCCGCGGCGACGTCGACCGGATCGTCCGCGAGCTCCACGAACAGCTGCTGATCATCGGCGCTTCGGCCTGAGCACGGGCCTCGCCAAGCGCCCCAATGTGGCGTTCGGTGCGTCAGATGCACCCAATGTGGCGTTCGGTGCGTTGGACGCACCCAATGCCACATTGGGGCGCTGGCGCCGCGTCGTACCAGGAAAGGAGATCCGTGAAGGTACTGCTGCTGACCCACGGCAGCCGCGGCGACGTCCAGCCGTTCGCCGCGCTCGCCGCCGCGTTGACCGGCGCCGGCCACGAGGTGGTGCTGGCCGCGCCCGCGTCGTCGGCCGCGGTCGCCGAGCCGTTCTGCGCGCGGGTGTTCCCGCTCGACGACGGGACGAACAAGCTCGTCGCCGACCGGGCGGCGTGGGAGGCGGTCGAACGCAACTTCCGCGGCCTGCGCGGGAAACGCCTCGGGCTGCGGCTGCTGCGCCGCAACCGCGCGGCGATGACGCGGGTGTTCGGCGACCTCGCGGCGCTGGCCAGGGAGCCGCTCGACGCCGATCTCGTCGTGCACCAGGTCAACGTCCCCGGCCACGCGATCGCCGAGGTGCTCGGCGTCCCGGCGGTCCCGGTGTGCCTGCAGCCGTTCTGGGTGCCGACGCCGTCGTTCCCCGACCCGCTGTTCCCGTACCGGCTGCCGGCCGCGCTCAACCGGGCGTCGTACGCGTCGACCAGGACGTTCGTCCGCGCCCTGACCGGAAATCCGGGACGGTTCCGCCGAGCGGGGCTCGGCCTGCCCCGCCGCCGCCACGCCCACGACCCGCTCCGGCGGCCCGACGGCACCCCGGCGCCGGTGCTGCAGGCGTTCAGCAGGCACGTGCTGCCGCCGCGCGCGTGGTACCCGGAACCGGTGCACACGCCCGGGTTCTTCTTCCTGCCCCCGGCCCCGTGGACACCACCGGCGGACCTGGCGGCCTTCCTCGCGGCCGGCGAGCCGCCGGTCTACCTGGGCTTCGGCAGCATGGTCGGCAGCGAACCGGCCCGGACGGGCCACCTCGTAGCGGCGGCCCTCCGCGAAACGGGTGTCCGCGCGATCGTCGCGGTGGGCCGTGGTGGCATCCGCCCGGAAGGCTTGGGCGGCAACGTGTTCTGCTTGCCGGAGGCCCCGCACGACTGGCTTTTCCCCCGCACGGCAGCGGTGGTCCACCACGGCGGAGCGGGCACAACGGCGGCGGCCCTCGCCGCGGGCAGGCCCCAGGTGGTCTGCCCGTTCATGTTCGACCAGCCGTTCTTCGGACGGCGGCTGTTCGCGTTGGGCGTGGCCCCGCCGCCGCAGCCGTTGCGGGAGTTGACGGCGGCGGGGCTGGCCCGAGCGATCACGGACGCCGTGACGGGGACGCTCCCGGCCCGGGCGCAGGAGCTGGGTGAGCTGATCCGTGCGGAGGACGGTGTCGGGCACGCGGTCAAGATCCTGGAAGCGATGTCATGAACGACTCTTTCCTGACACCAGACGCCATGAAAGAGTCGTTCATGACGTTCGGCGCGCCGTAGGCACCTGCTCGGCGACCCGGCCACCACGCAGCACCACCACCCGGTGGCAGAAGAACCGCACCACGTCGATGTCGTGCGAAATGAACAGGTAACTCAGCCCCAGCTGCTGCTGCAGGTCCAGCAGCAGGTTCAGGACCTGCGCCTGCACCGACAGGTCGAGCGCGCTGGTCGGCTCGTCGCAGACCACCAGCTCCGGCTCCAGCACCAGCGCGCGGGCGATGGCGATCCGCTGCAGCTGCCCACCGGAGAACGCGCCGGGGTGGCGGGTCGCCGCCGCCGGGGGCAGGCCGACCCGGTCGAGGACCGCGGCCACCCGCTGCTCCGCCGCCCGGCGGGGGAGGCGGGCGACCACCCGCAGCGGCTCGGCGAGGGTGCTGCCGACCGTGCGGGACGGGTTCAGCGAGCCGTGCGGGTCCTGGAACACGATCTGCAGGTGCCTGCTCAGCTCGCGCCGCCGGGTCCCGGCGATGTCCTCGCCGCGGAACAGGATCCGGCCGCCCGAAGGCCGGACCAGGCCGACGATCGCGTGCCCGATCGTCGACTTCCCCGAGCCCGACTCGCCGAGCAGCCCGAGCGTTTCGCCGCGCCGGACGGTGAGGCTCACGCCGTCCACCACCGGGCGGTGCGGCCGGTAGCCGACGCTCAGGTCCTGGAGCTCAAGCAGAGGCACGTTCCCCTCCCGGCAGCAGCTTGGCGTGGTGGAGACACCGGGTGCGGTGCCCGGCGGCGGGTTCGGCCACCGGGATCGGTGCGGCCTCGCAGTCCGCGGTCGCGAGGGTGCACCGCGGGGCGAAGTGACAGCCTCGCGGCCACTGCCCCGGCTCCGGCACCGACCCGGGGATCGCCGTCAGCCGCGTGCCCGGCCGCGCGCGGCGGGGCAGCGCGCCGAGCAGGCCCTCGGTGTAGGGGTGCCGCGGCTGCGTCAGCAGGTCCTCGACCGGGCCGGACTCCACGATGTGCCCCGCGTACATGACGTACGCCCGTCGGCAGAACGACGAAACCACCGACCAGTCGTGCGTGATCAGCAGGATCGCCATCCCGCGCTCGGCCTGCAGCGTGCCGAGCAGGCCCAGCACCTCCGCCTGCACGCCCGCGTCCAGCGCGGTCGTCGGTTCGTCGGCGACGAGCAGGCTCGGTTCCCCCGCCAGGGCCATCGCGATCGCGACGCGCTGGGCCATGCCGCCGGACAGCTCGTGCGGGTAGCGGCGGGCCACGGCGTCCGGCAGGTTGACGTCGCGCAGCAGGTCCAGGGTCCGCGCCCGGACCGACGCGCGGGATCCGCCGTGGCGCAGCCGGACCAGCTCGGCCACCTGGCGGCCGACCGTGCACACCGGGTCGAGCGCCGCCACCGGGTCCTGCGAGATCAGCGCGATCCGCGTGCCGCGCAGGGCGCGCGGCACGGCCGGCGCGAGATCCACGCCGTCGAAGCGGAAGCTCCCGGCGGTGACCGCGCCGCCCGCCGGGAGCAGGTCGAGCAGGGCGCGCCCGGTGATCGACTTGCCGCAGCCGGACTCGCCGACCAGCGCGACGGTTTCGCCGCGGCCGATGTCCAGGCTCAAGTCCTCCACCACGATCCGCCCGGGCAAGGTGATCTCGACGTCCCGCAGCGAAAGCAGCGCCGTCGTCGGCTCGTCCCGCGGGGTCAGCGACGGCGTGACCACTTCGCCGGGCGACGGCGGGTGGTCGGCGGTCGCGTCCCGGACGACGTCGCCGAGCAGGCCGAACGCCAGGATCGCCAGGCCGAGCACGACCCCCGGCGGGACCAGCAGCCACGGCTGCCGGTCGATCACCGCCGCCGCCTGCGCGATCATGTCGCCCCACGTCGGGTCCGGCGGCGGGGCGCCGAACCCGAGGTAGCTGAGCCCGGCGTCGATGAGCAGCGCGCCGCCGGCCAGCAGCGACACCTGCACGACGACCGGGCCGGCGATCCGCGGCAGGACGTGCGCGGCGACGATCCGGTGGTGCGGCAGCCCGCACACCCGCGCGGCGGCGACGTAGAGCTCCTTGCGCACCGCCAAAGTCGCCCCGCGGACCACCCGCGCGAGGCCCGGCGAAACGAGCACGCCGAGCGCGATCATCACGACCGTCTGGTGCTCGCCCACCACGGCCAGCACCACCAGCAGCGTCATCAGGACCGGGATCGCCAGCAGCACGTCGACGACCCAGGTGAACACCCGGTCGAACCAGCCGCCGAGGTAGCCGGCGACGACGCCGCTGGTGACGCCCACCGCGATCACGGTGGCGACGACGATCGCGGCGTGCAGCAGGCTGATCTGCCCGCCGTACAGCAGCCTCGTCAGCACGTCCCGGCCGAGCGCGTCGGTGCCGAGCGGGTGCGCGGGACCCGGCCCGGCGAGCACGTGGTCCAGGTCGGTCGCGACCGGGCTGTGGGGCGCGAGGACCGGCGCGAGCACCGACCCGGCGACCAGCAGCACGAGGTACCCGAGGGGTGCCCACGCGAGCGGGCGGCGGAAGGCGGCGAGCCACCGTCGCCCGGGGTGGACGCGCCGGGCGACGAACTCCTCGATGCCGGCCGTCACCGGACCCGCGCCTTCGGGTTGAGCCAGCCGTAGGCGAGGTCGACCACGAGGTTGACCACGACGACGATCACCGTGAACACCACCACCACGCCTTGGATCATCCGGATGTCGTGCAGGGACGTGGCCTGGACGGCGAGCCCGCCCAGGCCGGGCATGGCGAACACCGACTCGACGAACACCGTGCCGCTCAGCAGCCCGATGAACGTCAGCCCCACCAGCGTCACCACCGGGATCGCCGCGTTGCGTAGTGCGTGGCGCAGCACCACCGACGTCTCGGGGACGCCGTGGGCCCGCAGGGCCGTCACGTAGTCGCGGGAGAGCGCCGCCAGCATCGCGTCGCGGGTCTGCTTGGCGAACACCGCGATCCCGGGCAGCGCCAGCGTCGCGACCGGCAGCACGAGGCTGCGCGCCCACCCCGCGGGCGACGCGCCCAGTGCCACGTACCCGGTGGCGGGCAGCAGCTGCACGGTGACCGCGAAGAGCGTCACCATCGTGAGCGCGAACCAGAAGCTCGGCAGCGCGTAGCCGATCAGGGAAAGGACGTCGACGACCCGGCCGATCCGGCCGCCGTGGACGGCGCTGACCACGCCGAGCGCGACGCCGACGAACGCGGTCACCGCCGTGGCGCAGCCGATCAGCGACAGCGTCACCGGCAGCCGGCCGGTGATCTCGTCCGCCACCGAGAGCCCGCTGATCGGCGACGCGCCGAGGTCGCCCCGCAGCGCGTCCCGCAGCCACCGCCCGTACTGCGCCAGCAGGGGCTGGTCGAGGCCGAGCTGGTGCCGCAGCTGTTCGTGGGCCTGGACGCTGAAGTTCTGCCCGAGGATGGCGCGGGCGAGGTCGCCGGGGGCGGCGGACTGCAGCAGGAAGGCCGCCAGCGAAACGACGAACACGAGCGCCACCGACACGACGAGGCGGTGCGCGATCAGCCGGAGCACGGCGAACCGTCCTTCCGGGTGGTGACGAGCTGCGTGTACCACCGGTAGGACGCCTTGGGCGTGCGGGCGAGCGTCGCGTAGTCGACGTGCACCAGGCCGAAGCGCGGGCGGTAGCCGTGGTCCCATTCGAGGTTGTCCAGCAGCGACCAGACGTGGTAGCCGCGGATGTCCGAGCCCGCGTCGAGGGCGGCGCGGACCTGGCTCAGGCAGGTGCGCAGGTAGGAGACGCGCCGCAGGTCCTGCACCGAGCCCGTGGCGTCGAGCTCGTCGACGCCGGGGTAGCCGTTCTCGGTGATCTCGATCGGGGGCAGCTCCGGGTAGGTCTCCCGCAGCCAGGCCAGCAGCGCGCCGAAGTCCTCCGGCACCACCGGCCAGCCGAGCACGTTCGTGTCCGCGCCGGGCACCGGCACCCGGGTGTAGCCGAACACCCCCGTCGCCGACGCGGCGATCCGGGCCGGCGCGTACCAGTTGACGCCGACGAAATCCAACGGCGCCGCGATGAGCAGGCGGTCGGCGTCGCCGGCCTCGATCACCGGCGTGCCGTCGAGGTGCGGGTAGTCCCCGCGCAGCAGGGGATCCAGGAACAACCGGTCTTCGTACGCCTCCGCCCGCGCCGCCGCGGCGACGTCGTCCGGCCGGTCGCTCGCCGGGGTCATCCCGGCCAGGTTGAGGCTGATCCCGACGTCCGCGCCGGGCACGTGGGCCCGCAGCCGGGGGACGGCGAGGCCGTGCCCGAGCAGCTGGTGGTGGGCGACGCGCAGCCCGTGCTCCCGCGACGACGGCCCCGGCGGGCCGCTCATTTCCGCGTGCATCACCGAAAGCGGCTCGTTGAGCGTGAGCCAGCGCCGGACGCGGTCGCCGAGGCGGACCGCGAGCCCTTCGGCGTAGTCGGCGAACCGGGCCGCGGTGTCGCGCACGGCCCACCCGCCGGCGTCCTCGACCGGCTGCGGGTGGTCCCAGTGGTAGATCGTGAGCAGCGGCTCGATGTTCCGCGTCAGCAGGCCGTCGACCAGCCGGTCGTAGAAGGCCAGCCCGCGGCCGTTCCAGCGGCCGCGCCCGGTGGGCTGGACCCGCGGCCAGGACACCGAGAACCGGTAGCTGCCGATGCCGAGCCCGGCCATCAGGTCGAGGTCCTCGGTCAGCCGGTGGTAGTGGTCGCAGGCGACGTCCCCGGTGGCGCCGCCGGCCAGCCCGCCCGGGCGGTGGGCGCGGGTGTCCCAGGTGGACGGTCCCTTGCCGTCGGCGTTCCAGGCGCCTTCGATCTGGAACGCGGCGGTGGCGACGCCCCACCGGAACGCGAGCGGGAACAGCGGGTCAGGGTCGGTCATGCCCGGGCCGCCGGGTGCCAGGAGGCGACGCTCGGGAACGGCTGCCCGGGCACCGGGTCCACGCCCACCGTGTCGCGGTAGAACAGCAGGCCCGGGCTCAGGCACACCGGCAGGAACCAGCCCAGCTCGACAACGCGCCGGATGATCTGCCGGTCGAGGGCGGGGCGGGCGGCGTCGTCGGCCGCCGCGGCGCGCCGGTCGAGGCTTTCCAGCTCGGGATCGCTGCTGCGGAAGGGGTTCATCCCGATCGCGTCCTTCAGCCAGAGCCCGCGGCCCATGAAGTAGGCGGGCAGCACGCCCCAGCCCATGCTGGAGGCCGGGAACCGGGTGAGCTCGGTGTTGGCGGACGCGGGGTCCTTGGCCGTGATCCGCAGCGTGACGCCGACCTGCTGCAGGTCCGACGCGATCGCCTGGGCCAGGTCGCCGGGGAAGGCGGGGGTCGACGGGATCACCACCGGCAGGGCGAACCCGCCGGCGTGCCCGGCCGCGGCCAGCAGCTGCCGGGCCTTACCGGGATCGTGGCCGTAGAAGGGCTGTTCGAGGAAGCCGTCTTCGCCGGGCGCCGAGGGCTGGTCGACCGGGATGCCGTACTCGCCGAGCAGGGCGGTGGTGATCTTGGCCCGGTCGACCGCGAAGTTCAGTGCCTGGCGCACCCGCACGTCGGCCAGCGGCGGGCACAGGGTGCCGGCCCGGTCGTTGAGCTGCAGGCCCATCACGATCGCCGGACTGGACGCGATGGCGAACCCGGCGGCTCTCGCGCCGCCCGCGATGGCGTAGCTGCCGGCCACGACGTCGACCTGGCCGGTCTTGAGCGCGGCGAGCGCGGTGTTCTCGTTGGGGAGCACCTTGACGGTGATCTTGTCGTAGAACCGGCCCGCCGGGTTCCAGTACTTCGGGTTGGGGCCGTAGGTGTAGTGGTCGTTCGCGACGGTCTCACCGGGCAGCAGGACGTACGGCCCCGCACCCGCGGTGCCGGTCGCCAGCCCGGCCGGTGACGCGGCACCGGCCGGGCTGATCACGTCGCCGGCCAGGAAGTCCTGGGTGAACAGCGACGGCAGCAGCGGGTGGGGCTGGTGCAGCGCCAGCCGCAGCACCAGCGGTCCCGGCACGGTCATCGTCGCGATCGGGGCGAGGAAGGCGGCGGCCTGCCCCGCGGACCGGCGGAAGTGCTCGATGCTCGCCTTGAGCCCCTCGGCGGTCAGCGGGGTGCCGTCGCTGAAGGTCACGCCGTCGCGCAAGGTGATCTCGAAGGCGGTGTTGCCGGTGCCCAGGTAGCGCCACGCCGTGGCGAGCCGCGGCTGGTAGCTGCCGTCGGCCGCCCGGTAGATCAGCGGGTCGTAGGCGGGTTGCAGGAAGAACTGCGACTCCCCGCCCGCTTTCGCCGGGTCGAGGCTGGTCGGGGGCCAGTACTGGCCGATGCGCAGGGTGCGGTCCGCGGCGGGGGAACCCGGCGGCCCGCCGCACGCGGCGGCGGCCAGCCCGGCGGCGAGCAGCAGGCCGCCGACGGTGAAGTCGCGGCGGGAAAGGACGGCAGGGGAGGACATGGGGGACCTTTCGCTGGGGCTGGGGGCGGGTCAGCCGCGCCAGTGGCGGTCGAGCAGGAAAACGCCGTCCTGGACGACTTTTCCGTGGGCGTCGAGGGTGTTCGCGGTCGCGGTGACCGTGACGTCGACGGTGACGTGGGCGCCGGTCGCGGTGTCGACGGTGCCGGTGATGTGGCCGGTGACGGTGGACGCGGCGGGGTCGAGCCGGTGCGCGGTGGCGGTGAGTTCCTGGTCCACCGCCAGGGTGTGCCGCCCGCCGGGCACGTCCTCCGGGCGGATCCGGTGACGGCCGGCCAGGCGCAGGGAAACCGTGTCGCGCAACAGGTCTTCGGTGATCTCCCAGGACGCGGCCTGCTCGCCGTCCAGTTGCTGTTCCAGGCCCGCGAGCGCGGGCTCGGCCGGCTCCGGCAGCGCGCACGCGCGGCCGCAGGCGGCGTCGGCGACCGGCAGGGTGAGCGTCCGTGCCACCGGCCAGCCCTCGGGCGGCTCCTGCGGCCAGACCCGCGGGAAGTCGCCGGGCGCGACGACGACGCGGAGCCGGTGTCCTGCGGCGACTTCGTAGGCCGTCGGCGTGAGCGGCACGGTGAGCTCGTCCTCGGTCCCGCAGGCGAGGCCGGCGCAGATCAGCACCGACCGCCCGGCCGGGTCGACGTCGGTGAGCTTCACCGACACGCGCGGCCACGGCCGGGTCAGCGTCACCGACGGCCGTCCGCCGATCAGCCAGGGCCGGGGCAGCGGCGGCGAGGTGTAGCCGAGGCTGCGGCTGTCGTCGCCGTGCTGGTCCAGCGGCAGCCCGAACTGCCCGGCGGGGGTCGCCCACAGCCCGGACTGCAGGCCGGTGGCCGGATCCGGGGCGGGGGGCGCGGACCGCTGCCAGCCGGCGAGGTCCTCGGTCCGGACGGTGCCTGCCGGCGGCCAGGAATCGAAGGCGAGCCAGCGGGGCCGGTCGCCCTGGACGTGGATGCGAACGTCGGGGGCGTCGTTGTCGGCGTCGACGCCGAGCAGCCAGCGGTCCCACCAGGACTTGGCGATCTCGAGGAAGTCGATCGGCGTGACCGGGCACTCCTGCGGCATGACGTGCATCCACGGCCCGGCGAGCAACGCCTTGGTGCCCCGCAGTTCTTCGTACGCGCGGACGGCACCGTCCACGAACAGGTCCCGCCAGCCCGCGACGCACAGCGCGGGCACTTCGACGGCCGGGACGTCGATCCGCCGCCGCGGCCACACCGGGGAACCGGGGCCGTTGCGGAACAGGTCGAGCACGTACGGCGCGAACGTCAGGCGCCGGTGCCAGCGGGCCTGCTCGTTCGGGTCGGCGAAGTCGTCCACCGGCGGCAGCAGCTGGTTGAACAGCGTGCTCACCGACCACGAAGCGAGCGGGGAGAACGCGCCCCGCGCCCCGCCGGGGTGGACGAATTCGCGGCCGGGGTCGGTCGGGCCTTCGAGCGCGATGATCGCCTTGAGGGCTTCGGGCCGCCGGGCGGCGGTGCGCAGGGTCGTGATGGCTCCGTAGGACCCGCCCCACATGCCGACCGCGCCGCTGCACCAGGACTGGCCGGCGCCCCAGCGGATGGCGTCGAGCGCGTCGTCGGCCTCGCCGGGGTCGAACGGCGGCCGCGGAACGCCGTCGGAGGAGCCGGTGCCGAGCAGGTCGACGAGCAGCGACGCGTAACCGCGCTCGGCGAACCAGCGCTCGGTGGGCGAACCGTTCAGCGCCGCGATGTCCCGCCGGTACGGCAGGACGGTGACCAGCAACGGGAACGGCCCCGGTCCGTCGGGGCGGAACAGGTTGGCCGAAAGCGTGACTCCCGGCTCGGGGGTCGGGATCCGGACGTCGCGCCGCAGCACGACTTCGTGGCGCCGGTCAGTGTCCGTGCGTGCAGGCATCGCCGCCTCCGCTGTCGCCGGTGGGTACTAGATCGAATACTTCAGTACCGGATTCCGTACGTTAGACACAGACGCCGCGACGACGCAAGCCCTCGCGAAGACGAGAAGTGCTACTGAACGCCCTGGTTGGTCAGCGCGGCGAGCACCAGCGCCCCGAGTTCGGTGTACGCGTCGGCCATCGACAGCCCCGACCGGTCGAGCAGCTCGCCGTGCTGGATACCGTCGATGAGCAAGCTGACCGCGGCGCCGACGAAGTCCGCGTTGACCGCGCGGAACGCGCCGGAGGCGACACCGTCCTGAATGGACTCGCGGACGCGGTGCGCGGCGGCGAGCGAATGGCGGGCGTAAAGCTCGGCGGTCGCCTCGAAGGTGAGCAGGTCCGCGTAGCACTCCGGCGACATCCGCCGCAGCTCCGAGCCGAGGCCGGCGAGGTATTCGGCGATGCGCTGCGGGGGATCGGTGATCGGCCCGACCTTCTCCTCGACCCGGGCGGCCGCCTCCTGGAAGAAGTGCCGGACGGCGACCACGACGAGCTGTTCCTTGCTGCCGGCCACCGCGTACAGCGTCGACTTCGAGCACTGCAGCCTGCTGGCCAGGTCGTCGACGGTGAGCCGCGCGAAGCCTTCGTCCAGGAAAAGCCGTTCCAGGCGCAGGATCAGCTCCTCGCGCTTGGCGTCGGACATGCGCCGGCTTCGTGCCGTACGCGCTCCCGGTGGCGTCATCCAAGGTGGCTTCGCGGTCATGGTTCCGTAGCCTCGCACACGCCCGGGGTCGAGGCGGCGCGCGGTACTACCGTACCGCATCTGGTACCCTCATGGGAGAAGACCGAAGCGGCGAGCGGTGACCACGGCTTCCATCCGGCTGCGGGCGACGAGCTTGCGCATCGCGCTGCGCAGGTAGCTCTTCACGGTTTCGGTGGTGATCCCGAGATCCTCCGCGATCTGGTGGTTGGTCCAGCCGAGCGCGGCGCAGGCGAGCACGTCGAGCTCCCGCGCCGACAGCGCCGGGCCGGTGCCGGTCCGCCCCGGCCGCCCGGCAACGGCGGCGAGCGTCTCGCACACCGTGCCGACGCGGCCGCGCAGCACGGGGTCGGTGACGTCTTGGGCGAGGATCCGCAGCTCGGCGTAGGCGGCGCGAACCAGTTCCCAGTGCGGCCGGTGGCAGTCGGTGGCGTCGTAGCGGTCGAGCCAGGCCAGCCGCCGGGTCACCTCGTCGCGCACGGCCAGGCTCTGCTCGAGCTCCCGCGCGGCCTCCACGACGGACTGGACCACCCGGTCGCCCAGCGGCATCGAGCTCCGCAGGGCCCCGTAGAGCACGCCGCGCACGGTCCGCGTCACCACGACCGGCACGGCCACCATCGCGTGCAGCCCTTCGGCGACGATGATGTGGTCGTAGTGGTGGCTGATCCCGGGCGAGCGCACGTAGTCGTCGACGACGACCGGCCGCCGCTGCGCCACCGCCTTCCCGCCGAGCCCGCGCCCGTACTCGAGGCGGACACCGCGGAGCGCGCCGGTGTTCGGGCCCGCGATCTGGCTCAGCTTCACCTGCCGCCCGCCGCCGACCTCGCCGCCGAAGGTGATCGGCAGGCCGGTCGCGTCGCGCATCCGGGCGAGTGCGCGGTAGATCTCCGGGCGGTCGTCGGCCGTGGCGTTCGGGTTCACGCCTGCCTCCTCGCACAACGTCGCGAACGCCGGCCCGCTCCCCTCAGGCGGGGGTAGCCGGTACTCCGGCGCGATGGGACATTTTTGCCACGGTACGGCACTTTGGCGGTATCGCGTAGGTCCGGGAGGTCGCCATGACGAGCATCCACCGCCATGTCGAGGGGGCCGACCGTCCCCGGGCCCGCACCGTCGTCGAGCCTTGGCACGACGGGACTTCCGGCGCACGGCAGGACCGGCCGGCCTCGCCCCGGATGGCCGCCGAGCGGTTCACTGCGCATCGCCGCACCGGACCGTCCGAAGAGGAACCGGCGCTCCTGGTGGACCGGTTAACGCCGGAGCTGCCGCAGCGGCGTTCCCGGTAGCCGTGCCCTGACGGCGGCCCGGGCACCTGACTTCCCTCTGCCCGCGCGCGGCTCCCGTCGCGCAGGCTCCCTCCCTCCCGGCCGCGTCCGGGAGCCCGTCTCCCGCGCCGGTCCACGCCCGGCACGGGGCAGGAGAGCGGTCGGCTCTCCTGCGCACACCTGGCGTCCCCGAGCCGGTCGCACCGGCGCGTCCGCGCACGCCCGGGGACGCCAGGACCTCGCACCCCACACCCCTGGAGGCAACGATGCCCAGGCCCGTCGAAGACCGGCAGACCCAGAACCGCCCGCCGTCCCGGGTGTCCCGGCGGAAGTTCGTCCTCGGCGCGGCCGCGGGGCTGTCCGCGCTCGCCGTCGCCGCACCCCGGACCGCGAGCGCGGCGGACACCGGGGCGCGCGTGCTCGCCGAACGGCGGTTGAGCCCCACCATGCTCGACCTGACCGTCGAGTCGCCGGCATTGGCGGCCACGGCGATGGTGCGGCTGCTGCACCCGGCGGACTGGACGCCGGGCGCCACCCGGACGTGGCCCGTCCTGTACCTGCTCCACGGCGCGGGCGACGACTATACGTCGTGGACGCGCTCGACCGACGTCGCCACCTTCACCCGCGGCGCCGACATGCTGGTGGTGATGCCCACGGGCGGCCGGGACGGGTTCTATTCGGACTGGTTCAACCGGGGCGCGGGCGGCCCGCCGCGCTGGGAGACGTTCCATCTGACCGAACTGCGCCAGATCCTCGAGCGCGGCTACGGCGCGGGCCCGGTCCGGTCGATCGCGGGCCTGTCGATGGGCGGCCTCGGCGCGCTGGCGTACGCGGGACGACACCCGGGCATGTTCGCCGCGGCGGCGTCCTACAGCGGCGTGGTGCACACGACCTACCAGGGCGCCCGCGGCCCGAGCCTGATCCAGGGCGTCCTCGTCAAGGACGGCTACGACCCGACGGCGTTGTGGGGCGACCCGAACCTCAACGCGGGGGTGTGGGCGGCGCACAACCCGTACGACCTGGCCCGCGAGCTGACCGGAATCCCGCTGTACCTGGCGTGCGGCAACGGCACGCCCGGCGTCCTCGACCCGCCGGGCACGCCGCCGGACCTGTTCATCGAGCCGTTGTGCGCGGAGATGAACACGGCACTGGCCCGCAGGCTGCGCGAGGCAGGCGCCACGGTGACGACGGACTTCTACGGCCCGGGCACGCACAACTGGCCGTGGTGGCAGCGTTCCCTGCACCTGTCGTTCCCCCTGCTGACCGAACCCCTCCGGCTCGGCGGCTGATTCCCCCTTACCCCCGGCTGAGGGGATTCCCGCGTTCCGGGGGGCGACTGATCGGATGGTCCCCTTCGCCGCACGGATTGCTTGTGCGGCAACGGGTCCAGCACGATCAAGGCCCGCCCCTCGAGCACGGGAGAACGCCATGAAAGCCCTGACCGCGGCGGTTTCGCTCTGCGCCCTGTTCCCGGCAGCCGCAGCCGCGACCCCGCCGCCGGCACGCACCGACGTGTCGGCGGAGGACCGCGAGTACCTGAACCGGGCCCACCAGAACAACTTGTTCGAGATCATCACGAGCCACCTGACCGACCGCGCGAGCTGCGCGGAGGTACGCCGCCTCGCCCCCGAGTTCGCGGCCCACCACACGGCCCTGGACGCAGACCTGGTGAGCGTGGCGACACGCGAGGGGGTGACGTTGTATTCGGTACCCGAGCCGCTGCCCCGGATAGCCGACCTGGCCGCCCGATCCGGCCCGGACTTCGACAAAGCCTGGCTGAACGCCCAACAGGAGGCACACATCTCGGCGATCGCCACGATAGAGCGAGAAGCGCGGCAGGGGTGGTCACCGGAGGTGAAGGACCTGGCGGCCCGTGCGGCGCCGGTGCTGCATCACCACCTGGAGGAGGTGCTTGCGGCGACGGACGCTTGCCGGTGACGCCCCGGATACGACGAAAGCCACGTTCACCTGCGTGAACGTGGCTTGTCCGTCGGGCTGACAGGATTTGAACCTGCGACCCCTTGACCCCCAGTCAAGTGCGCTACCAAACTGCGCCACAGCCCGGACCCGCACTCCCTGAGTGCGTGAGAAGTACTCTAGCGTGCCCGCCAAACGGCCCTGCAAGCAGGGTCCCCCGTCCGCCTGACCTGCGGAAACAGGTCAGAGGGACGGGGAGTCAAGATCACGCCGGGTTCGCTGCGTGCGTCAGGGTCTGCCACGCCACGAACAGGTTGTTCGAGCCCGCCGGGCGCTGGCGTTCCGTCAGTGTCTGCGTGTTCGTCATCGCGATGCCCATGCGGGTGTTCAGCGCGTTGAAGCCCACCTCCGTCACCGGGCCGAGGCCCAGGTTCAGGTGGCCGCCGCACAGCCATGACGGGGCCGCCGTGCCCAGCTGGTACTTCGACTGGAAGCCCAGGGCCTGGCGCAGGCGGGTGCCGATGTCCGTGGCGTACACGTCCTCGCCCTGGATGCGGAGTGTCTCCGCCACGTCCGCTATGGCCGCTATGCCGTAGCCCGTGTGGGTGAAGTCGCGGCAGGTCTCCTGGGTCAGGCCGTCCACGAACGTCGACTGGCCCTGCCAGTAGCTCACGATCTGGTCCCGCGAGGAGAGGCCGCTGCCCGGCACCGTCTTGGGCAGGGCGCCGTCGGAAGACAAGTACACGTACGCCGCGACGCGGTTGCGGTAGCGCGTCAGCGCCTTGTCGTAGCTCGCCTTGTCCTCCAGGAACACCGAGATGCCGACCGCGGCCTCCATCATGGACAGTTCCCAGTTGCCGTTGCTGTTGCTGCCGTTGATGACCTTGCTCAAATACACGTTGCGCAGCATTGTCGCGAACCGGCCCGCATTCGGCCAGCTCGAATACGTGTACTTGATGATCTCCGCCGCGCGCGGCCACGACGAGCCCGCCCAGCCCGTCTGCAGCGGTGCGTTGCTGTTGGTGTGGCTCGTGATCACCGCCGACCACGCGTCCATCAGCGCGATCGCCTTCTGCGCGTACCGCGCGTCGCCCGTGATGTACCAGATCAGGGCGTCCGTGTACGCCGCGATCGCGTCTTCGCGCTCGTCCGTGCAGCCGTAGTTCGGGTTCGAGTACGAGCCGCATTCGACCACCGCGCGCGGTTTCGGCGTCCGCGAAAGGGACGCGTACGAACTGGCCAGCGCCTGGTCGTACGCCGCTTTCCACGGCTGGGCGCCGGCGTTCACCTTGGCCTTGACGAAGTCCAGCTGCGGGCGGCTCACCAGCACGCCCGGGTGGGTGAACGTCGCCGGCGCCGCCGGGGCCGGGGTGGCGAACAGCCCCAGGAGCAGGGGGACCAACGCGAGGACCGTGCGGAAGCGGGACATGGCTCTCCTCGAGACGACGGTGTCCAGGGGTGCGCGCCGGCTCAGTGTCATGGTCCAGACCACCATTGGTCAAGCTTTTCTCTGCGCTCCAAAGAAAGCGTTCAGCCCGCTGAACAGGTGCGTTCAGCGGGCTGAACAAAATCGCTCAGCCGAGACCGGCGCTCACCGCGTTCATCAGGACGCCGGTGTCGCCCGACATCTCCCACGCCATCACGCCGAGCAGCCCGCGCGCCTTGAGCCACGTGGTCTTCTGCCCGATCGACCAGGCGTCGTCGAACGTCCACCACTGCCCGCCGTTGCCGGTATAGCACGACGTCGCGACGGCGGCCGTGTCGTGGCGGACCGTGCAGCCCGGCACGCTCGCCACCAGGTTCGCGTACCCGCGCGTGCCGGCTTCCTCGGCGAACTGGCCCGGCGCCGCGCCGGTCGCCGACTGCCATTCGCCGCTCTTCCCGCCGTCGGCGACGCCCTGCCAGCCGCGGCCGTAGAACGCCAGGCCGAGCGTCAGCCGCCGCGGGTCGACGCCGGCGTTCGTGTACGCATTGATCGCGCTTTCCGCACTGAAGTGGAAGTTGTACGGGTCGTCCGCGTCGGCGTACAGATTGCCCTGGTGACCGGTGCGGTTGGGCTCCCACGAATTGTCACTGCCTGCCCCGTGGAAGTCGTAGCCCTGCACGTTCGCGACGTCGAGGTAGTCGAAGATCTTGGGCACGTCCCAGCCCGAAGCGACTTTCGCCGGGTCTGCCGGGGTGAACGCGTGCAGCTGGTACCGCTTGCCGGTGGTCGCCCCGTAGGCGTCCAGCTGCGCGCGGAACTCGGCGAGCAGCGCCGTCAGGTTGGCCTTGTCGTTCGGGCTCCAGTGGTTGCCGGGGTGGCCGTCGGGACTGCCGGGCCACTCCCAGTCGACGTCGATGCCGTCGAAGATGCCGGCCGCGGTACCCGGCCCGCCGGCGCCGCCGTAGGGCGCGATGTTGCCCTTCAACCAGGTGTCCACACAGGACGCGACGAACTTCTTGCGCGACGCGTCGGTCGCGGCGACGTCGGAGAAGTACTTCGAGTACGTCCAGCCACCGAGCGACACCAGCACCTTCAGGTTCGGGTGCTTCGCCTTGAGCTTCTTGAGCTGGTTGAAGTTGCCGCGCAGCGACTCCCAGCCGGTGTCGGCCACGCCGTCCACCGACTGCGCCGCGGAGAACGGCCGCGAGTAGTCGGCCTCGGCGTCACCGGCGCCGTCGCCCTGGTTCGGGTCCTGCGGGTTGGCCGTCGTGCCCTTCGTGACCCCGGACAGGCACGTCAGGTTCACCGGATCGATGTTCTCGAACGCGTACAGCAGGTGGGTCAGCTTCGCCGCCGCGCCGGACGTCTCGAGGTTCTTGACGAAGAACTGGCGCCCGTAGATGCCCCACTGTACGAAGTACCCGACCTTCGCGTAACCCGGGACGATGTCGCCGGTCTTGGCCGTCACAGCGGCACTCGGCGCCGACACGTTGTCGTAGCCGTCGCGGGCGCGGACGGTGAACGTGTACGAAGTGGACGGTGCCAGCCCGGTCACGACCGCCGACGTCGTCGTCACCGTCGTGGCCAAAGTGGACCCGCGGTAGACGTCGTAGCCGACGACGCCGGTGTTGTCCGTCGACGCCGTCCAGGCCAGGGAAACGCTGCCGGAGTCGGCGCCCGTCGACCGCACCCCGCTCGGCGCGGACGGCGGCGTCGTGTCATCGGCCGGGTTGTTCGTCGTCACGGCCAGGGCGGCGCTCGCCGGAGAGGTGGTGCCCTTGCCGTCGCGCGCTTTGACCGTGAACGAGTACGCCGTGCCCGGTGCGAGCCCGGAAACGGTGGCGCTCGTCCCGGTGACCGAAACGGCCAGGGAAGCGCCTTGGTAGACGTCGTACCCGGTCACCGGGAGCGAACCGGCGGCCGAGGGGTTCCAAGCCAGCGCAACGGTCTTGGTCGTCTTCGCGACCAGCCGCAGGTTCGCCGGCGCGCCCGGTGGCGTGTCCGGTGAACCGTCGCAGTTCGCGTTGTCGACGCGGCACTGCGTCGGCGTCGCGGCGGTGCTGAGCCGGAAAGTCGGGCTGTACGGGTAGGTGGTGCGGCCCGGCGCCAGCGTCGCGATGTAGTACGCGGGCGTCAGCGTGACCTGGGTGCCGTTCTGGGTCACCGTGCCGTTTTCGCCGGTCGACGCGGTGACGCCGGCGGGCAGCGTGAACGTGATCGCCCAGTTGCTCACCGACGCCGTCCCGGTGTTGGCGACCGTGTACGTACCGGTGGTGCCGCTCATGGCCAGGGTGGCGGTCAGCGAACCGGCCGCGGCGGCCGTGGGCGCGAGCGCCGCGGTGCCGCCCAGCGCGACGAGCAGGGCGGCGAGAGCGGAGCGTAGTCGTGCGGGAGTGCGTCTCATGGCGGTTCTCCAAGCGGCACGAGGGAATCCGATGTGGTCTAGACCACATCGAATGTAACCCGGCGCGGGGAGAACCGCGCACGCCCGAACGGCGGCTAGCGGTGTCCGAACGGAGTGTTAACGCCCCGAGAAGGTCGCCTTCCCCGGACCGTCGGCGAGGAACGACTTCACGGCGTTGCGCAGGTCCTCGGTCTCGAACAGCTCGGCCGCGATCGTCGTGATGTGGGCGTTCGCCTCGGGGACGCCACCGGCGGAGAAGTGGTCGAGGACGCGCTTGGTCGCCGCGTGGGCGCGGGTCGGCCCCTCGGCCAGCCGCCGGGCGAAGGCGCGCGCGGCGTCGTCGAAGCCTTCGCTCGGCAGGACGCGGTTGACGACGTTCCAGCGCTCCAGCGTCGCAGCGTCGTAGGTGTCGCCGGTCATGACGAACTCCTTGGCGCGCCCGACACCGGCCCGCGCGGCCAGCCGCTGGGTGCCGCCCATGGTCGGCGTCAGCCCGACGACCTTCTCGACCAGGCCGAACTTCGCGCGCTCGGCGGCGAGGATGACGTCGCAGGCCACGGCCACCTCGAATGCCCAGGTCAGGCACAGGCCGTGCGCGGCGAACACCGTGGGGAACGGCAGCGCGGCGATCCGGTCCGGCACCGCGAGCATCTCGTCGAACAGGACCTTCGCCTCGGCGGGCGAACCCTGGGCGTCGAACAGCGAGACGTCGACGCCGCCGCTGACGATCTTGCCTTCGGCGCGGATCAGCAGCGCCCGCGCGGGTTCGGCTTCCAGCTCGCCGATCGCGGAAGCCAGCGAGGACTGCAGCGAAGCCGTGTAGAGGTTCAACGGCGGAGCGTCGACGGTCAGGACGGCGAGCCCGCCGTCACGATCGAGGCGGACCTGCTGAGTCATAGTCACCCTGCTTCTTCGGCTTCGACGATGTCGTCCCAATACTGCTGGGCCTCCGGGCGCCAGTCGACGTGTTTGTGATGGAACAGTTCCGCCGCCTTCGTCCCGCTCCACTTCGCCGGCAACAGTTCGGCGGGCAGCTGCGGGTCGAGGAACGGGAACCGCCGCCACTCGTGGACCAGCTCGGTCTGCGCGCGCAGCACCGCGCGGCCGCCGGTCGGGTGCAGGCCGGTGAAGCGGTCGATGAAGTCCTCGTAGCGATCCTTGAGGTCGGTCAGGTCCCAGGACCGGGCGACCATGGACTCCTGCTCGCCGACCTCGCCGTACGCGGCGGTGAACGACATCGCCTGCGCCTCGAGGCCGAGCTCGGTGACGATCTGCTGGGCCTCCCGCTGCCGGGTCAGGTCCGGGCTGACCCACACGCCCGCCACGGGCGAGCCGAAGCCCGCCCAGGTCAGCCGGGTGCGCAGCCGGTGCCGCAGGTCGCGCTTGGCCTCGGGGACGGAGACGATCAGCATCAGCCACTGGCCGTTCCAGGCGCGTTCCTCGCGGCCGAAGGCGTAGATCCGGTCGGCGCCCTCGGTCAGCAGGCGGCGCCCCGGCGGGGTCAGCGACCAGCGCACGCGGCGCCCGACGCGCTCGGAGACCACCCAGCCTTCGGCGGCGGAGCGGGCCAGCGCCTGCCGCGCCGACTTCTCCTCGATGTCGAGGATGCCGAGGACCTCGACGAGCATCGAGGTCCAGACCGGCTTGTCGCGGGGGAGGGCGTATTCGCCGAGGACGGTCATCAGCAGCGACCGCGCGCTGGCGTGACTGACCTCGCGGCGGCGGCTCACCGTGGGCCGCGGCGCGGACGGGCGGCCTTCCCTCGGCTTCGGCCTGCGGCCGAGGATGACCGGGGGAGCGGGCTCGCCCATGCTGTTCACCGACCTCACTGTGTTGCGGCACTGACGGGCTGCGGGACTGACAACCTAACAGGGTACCCACAGTGAGTGATCAAAGCGCCACAGGACACACACTGTCGGTGGTTTTGACCTTGATCTGACAGTTCACCACGGGGTCGTAGACTCGGCTACCTCATGAGCGCAACTCTCGTCGCGAAGGACCTGGCCGCGGGCCACGGTGACCGCATCCTCTTCTCCGGCCTCGATCTCGTGGTGGCACCCGGCGACGTCGTCGGCCTGGTCGGCGTCAACGGCGCCGGCAAGTCCACCCTGCTGCGGACCCTCGCCGGCCTCGCGAAGCCGGACAGCGGCGAGGTCCGCCTGAACCCGCCGTCGGCGACGGTCGGGCACCTGCCGCAGGAGCCGGAGCGGCGGGAGGGCGAGTCGGTACGGGCCTTCCTGGCGCGGCGCACCGGCGTTTCGGCGGCGCAGGCCGAGCTCGATGCGGCGACCGCGGCGCTGACCGACGGCGCCGCGGGCGCGGACGACCTGTACGCGGCGGCCCTGGACCGCTGGCTCGCCCTCGGCGGCGCCGACCTCGACGACCGGGCCGCCGAAGTGGCCGCCGACCTGGGCTTGGCGGTGGACCTCGACCAGCCGATGACGTCGCTGTCGGGCGGCCAGGCGGCGCGGGCGGGGCTGGCGTCGCTGCTGCTGAGCCGCTACGACGTCTTCCTGCTCGACGAGCCGACGAACGACCTCGACCTGGACGGCCTGGCCCGCCTGGAGCGGTTCGTGTCGGGTCTCCGCGCGGCGACGGTGCTGGTGAGCCACGACCGCGAGTTCCTGGCCCGCACGGTGGACCGCGTCGTCGAGCTGGACCTGGCCCAGCAGCAGGTGAACGTCTACGGCGGCGGTTACGAGTCCTACCTCGAGGAGCGCGAGGTCGCGCGCCGGCACGCGCGGGAGGAGTACGAGGAGTACGCCGACACGAAGGCCTCGCTGGAGGCGCGCGGGCGGATGCAGCGGGCGTGGATGGAGAAGGGCGTGAAGAACGCCCGCCGGAAGCAGCCGGACAACGACAAGGCGGCCCGCAAGTTCCGCACGGAGGCGACGGAGAAGCAGGCGTCGAAGGCGCGGCAGACGGACCGCATGATCGAGCGGCTGGAGGTGGTCGAGGAGCCGCGCAAGGAGTGGGAGCTGCGGATGGAGATCGCCGCGGCCCCACGGGCGGGCGCGGTGGTGGCGACCCTGCGCGGCGCGGTGGTCCGCCGCGGCGAGTTCACGCTCGGGCCGGTCGACCTGCAGATCGACTGGGCGGACAAGGTCGCGATCACGGGCGCGAACGGCTCCGGCAAGTCGACCCTCCTGGCGGCACTGCTGGGCCGGGCCCCGCTGTCGGAGGGCGCGGCCGCGCTGGGCCCGGGCGTCGTGGTCGGCGAGGTCGACCAGGCGCGCCGGTTGTTCCTGGACGACGTGCCGCTCGCCGTGGCGTTCGCGCGGGAGGTGCCGGAGTTCGCGGACGCGGAGGTCAGGACCCTGCTGGCCAAGTTCGGCCTGAAGGCGGCCCACGTGCTTCGCTCGGCGGCGACGCTCTCGCCGGGGGAGCGGACGCGTGCTGCGCTGGCGTTGTTGCAGGCGCGTGGGGTGAATTTGCTTGTCTTGGATGAGCCGACCAACCATCTGGACCTGCCGGCTATCGAGCAGCTGGAGGCGGCGTTGGACAAGTATCCGGGGACGCTGCTGTTGGTGACCCATGATCGCCGGATGCTGGATGCCGTGCAGGTGACTCGGCGGTTGGTTGTTGAGGGCGGGAAGGTGAGTGAGCTGTGATCGCACGGCTCTCTGGTGCCTTGCTCGATTTGTGAGCAGTGCTCTCGAAATTGATCGCTGCTCCCTGCTCCCTGCTCCCTGCTCCCTGCTCCCTGCTCCCTGATGTGCTGTGAGCGGTGCTCTCGCTTTGGAGCGCTGCGCTCGAGGCGGCGTGAGCGGTGCACTTTTCAGTGAGCGGCGCTCTCGGTGTGGCTTCGTGTTGCCTGGCGCGAGCAGTGCTCTTTGTTGTGAGGCATGCGCTGTCGGGTGAGAGCAGTGCTCTCTGATGAGAGCGACGCTCCAGGGCGGACCAGGGTGGCCGGGGCGGGGCGGTGCTCTCGGTGGCGCGCTCGATTCGATCGCCACGCGCGCCAGCGTGAGGGCGTGCTTCCGGTTGTGGATCATGAGAGCAGTGCTCTCTGTTGTGAATACCGTTATGAGCGAAGGGAGAGCGGTGCTCTCGGTTGTGAGCAGTGCCTGCTGTTACTCGCGAGCGGTGCTCTCGATTCAGTGACTCCTGCTCTGAAGCGAGAGCGGTGCTCTCGAAGTGGAGCGGTCGCCGCTGTTGGGGGGATGAGCGGTGTTCTCTACGTGAGCACTGCTCTCTAGGGTGAGCGGTGCTCGCGGACGTCTGCGGAGGATTTGTGAGCGGTGCTCTCGAATGTGAGCACCGCTCCGTCTGTGCGCGAGCAGTGATCTCCCGAGAGAGCACTGCTCACCCTTTGGTCGCCCCGCCGGTCAGGCCCTTCACGAACTGCTTCTGCAACGCCAGATAAAAGATCAACACCGGCAGCGTCGCCAGGAACATCAGGGCGAACACGCTCCCGAAGTCCGCCTGGTACTGGCCGATCGAGCGATAGATGCCCGTCGTGATCGTTGTTCCCTGGCTGGGGCCCAAGATGATCAACGGGTCGATGAAGTCGTTCCAGATCCAGACGCCCAGGAAGATCAGGACCGACGCCGTGGCCGGGCGGAGCAATGGGAAGACCACTCGCCAGAAAGCCTGCATCCGGCTTGCTCCGTCGAGCAGGGCCGCTTCCTCCAGCTCCACCGGCACGCCCCGGATGAACCCCGTGAACACGAACACCCCGAACGGCACGTAATACCCCACGTTGAACAGGATCAGCCCCTGCAACGTCGCCATGAGGTGGGTGACGCGGAGGACGTCCGTGATCGGGATCAGGATCACCTGCGGAGGGATCATCAGCCCGGCCAGCAGGACCAGTGTCAGGACCTTCGTCCACCGCCGCGTCGAGCGGGCCAGGTAGTGGCCGAGCATGGCCGACAGGACCGTCAGTGCCAGGATCGACAGCACCGTCACCACGATGCTGTTCGTCAAGCTCACCCAGAACAACCCGTCCGGGCGGGTCAGCACCGCCTGGATGTTCGCCAGCGTCGGCGGGGCCGGCAGCGACGCCGGTGACGGGGCGATCCGCTCGCCCCGCTTGAACACGTTGGCCAGCACCAAATACAACGGCACGAAGAACACCGCGCCGGCCAGCAACGCGAACGTGGGCCGGACCAGCGAACGAGGACCGGAACGGGCCGTGCTCACAGGTCCACCTCCCGGCGGCGCAGGAAGTTCAACACCACCGACGTCACCACGGCCACGATCACCAGCATCACCACGGCCATCGCCGACGCGTAACCGACGTGGTTGGAGTCGAACCCCGTCTGCAGCACGTTGAACGCGATCGTCGCCGTGGCGCCGGAACCGGGGCCGCCGTTGGTGATCACCTTCACGTAGTCGTACGTCTTGAACGCCGAGATCAACAGCACCACCGTGTTGATCGTCAGCGACGGCGCCAGCAGCGGCCACGTCACCGCCCGGAACCGGCGCGCCGGGCCCGCGCCGTCGATCTCCGCCGCCTCCAGCAGCTCCGGTGGCACCCCCTGCAACCCCGCCAGGTACACCACCACGCAGAACCCCAGCATCTGCCAGCACACGATCGACGCCACCGAATACAGCGCCACGTCCGGATCGGACAGCCAGCCCGGCGGGTCCGAAACCCCGAGCGAACGCAGCAGAGTGTTCACCGGCCCGCGGTCGTCGAGCAACCGGGACCACACGATCGACACCACCACCGAACTGAGGATCACCGGCGTGAAGAACACGCTCCGCAAAGCGTTGTACAGCCAGCCCTTGCGGTCCAGCAGCAACGCCACCCCGAGACCCAGCACGTTCGGCACGACCACGACGATCACCGTCAGGATCGTCGTCACCTGCAGGGCCGTCAGGAACTGCGCGTCGGTGAACAGCAGGCGGTAATTGGCGAGGCCGACGAACTTCACCGGTGGCTTGAACGGGTTGTAGTTCGTCAGGCTGTAGCCGACACTGATCAGGATCGGCGCCATCACGAAGCACAGATACACGAGCACGCCCGGTGCGCCGAACGACGCGAAATGCGTCAGCCGCGGCAAGAACGGCCGGCGGCGGGCGGCCGGGCGGGGCGGGGACGGCGGTGCGATGACGGCGGTCAAGGACGTCAGCCCGCCTTCGCCCACTCGGTGTCCAGGAACGCGCACGCCTCCGCGACCGACTTGCGGCCGGTGATGACGTCCTGGGCGGCCTGGTCCACCTTGTCCTTCATTCCCGGCAGCAACCCGTCGTCGGCGGTCTCCCACCGGAACGCGTGCACCACCGCGTTCTGCCGCACGGCCTGCGCATACAGCTCGTAGCCCGCCTTGAAGGTCGCGCCGACGCCGGGCGGCGGCGTGTAGCCCTTGATCGCCGGGAACAGGCCGTCCGCCTTGACCGACGCGTCCAGCTGGTCCTTGTCGAGCTGGAAACCCAGTGCGAACTTCCGGGCCGCGTCGAGGTTCGCGGCCTTGGCGTTCACGATCATGCCGCCACCGGTGTACGCCGGGACGACGAGCCTGCCGTCCTCGGTGGGGAAGTTGAACACGCCCACCTCGAAGTCGTGCTTCTTCGAGTCGGCGTTGGCGGCGAACCAGTTGCCCATCGGGTACATCGCGCCCTGGCCGTCGAGGAACGCCTGCTCGGTCGCCGCGTAGTCGCGCGACACGCTCGTCTTGTCCACGTACCCCTTCGCCGCGAGGTCCGCGAGCTTCGAGAACGCGTGCTGGAACGCGGGATCGGCGAACTTCACCTTGTCCTGACGGCGTTGCGTCAGCCAGTCCGGCATCGTGGCGTAGACCTCGGTGCTCACCAGCCCGGACAGGATCATCGACGACGGGAAGCCGTCCTTGCCGCCGCCGATGGTGAACGGTGCGTAGCCCTTGTCCTTGAGGCGGGCGGCGTCGGCGAGCAGCTCGTCCCACGTCTTCGGCGGCGCCGCGATGCCCGCGTCGGCAAACATCCTCTTGTTGTAGTAGACCGGTGGGATCGTCTGGGTGTTGGCCGGCAGCTGGTAGAACCTGCCGTTCACCGGGTTGGCCTGCGGGAACTGGAAGTCCTTCAGTTCCTCGGGCGTCCACGCGTAGAGGTTGCCCGCTTCGGCGAAGCCGGCGGAGTCGACGGCGATCATCACATCCGGGAACTGGCCGGACTGCAGCAGCTGCTTCGCGTACGACGTCCGCCCGTCGGCGGTCGGCGCGACGAGCTTCTTCACCCTGACGCCCGGGTTCTTGTCCGTGACGCGCTTGATGGCGGCGTCCCAGTAGGCCGGCGTGAGGTTCGGGGTTTCGAACGTCAGGAAGGTGATCTCCGCGTCGGCGCCGCCGGTGTTCGAGCCGACCGAGCACGCGCTCACCGCCAGGAGCGCCGCCGCGCCCAGCGCCAGTGACCTTCTCATCGAGCCTCCCACCATATGTGATGTATGACGCATTTGATCTGACCTCTGGTGGGCTGTCAAGCGCCTTGGGGGAGCGAAACCGTCGATGAGCGGCCGATAGATCCGATCTCTACGGCGAAACTCGGTTCAGCCGGACGACGGTGCTCGCGAAGTCGCCGGTCGGGAGGCCGGTGGGCAGCCCGCGGGAGAGCAGGACGGCGCCGCTGTGGGTGGCGCCGGAATCCGGATCGAGGTACCGGTCAGCGGGACTGAGCCCCTGCAGCCGCAGCGGCCGCTCCGGCGCGTGGAAGTGCGCGGCCTGCCGGTAGGCGAACACGACCGCACGATCGCCGTGGACGTACTGGAAAGCCACGAGACCGTCGTCGACCGGCGGCCGGAGCCGGTACAGCGCGCCGTGCTGGACGACGGGCCGGATGTCCTTGTACAGCGCCACAAGCTCGCCGGCGAGCGCGAGATCGTCGTCGGGCCAGTGCACGATGTCGCCGCCGAGGCCGAGGACGCCGGCCATGGCGACGTGGAACCGGAACCGCAGCGGCACCGACCGCGCCGTCACGAAGTTCGGGGTGTCGGTGACCCACGCCGACATCGCGCGGGCCGGGTAGAGCTGGCCGTAGCCGTGCTGGATGCGCAGCCGGTCGAGCGCGTCGGTGTTGTCGGAGGTCCAGACCTGGTCGGTGCGGGCGAGGACGCCGAGGTCGATCCGGCCGCCGCCCCCGGCGCACGACTCGATCCGCAGGCCGGGATGATCCGCGCGCAGCCGGTCGAGCAGTGCGTACACCGCGCGCGTGTGCTCGACCCACAGCCGGTCCTGGTCGGCTTCGCCGGGCCAGCCCGCTTCGCTGAACGGCCGGTTCATGTCCCACTTGAGGAAGTCGATGCCGTGCGAGCCGACGAGCCGGTCCAGCCACTCGTGCGCCCACGCGGCGACGTCCGGGCGCGCGAAGTTGAGCACCAGCTGCCGCCGCAGTTCCGACCGCCGCCGGTGCGGGTGGTGCAGCACCCAGTCCGGGTGGGCGCGGTAGAGGTCGCTGTCGGGGTTGACCATCTCGGGCTCGACCCAGAGGCCGAACCGCATGCCGAGCCCGTGCACGGCGTCGACCAGCGGCTTGAGCCCGTCGGGGAAGCGGGTGCGGTTGGCCTCCCAGTCGCCGAGCCCGGCGTGGTCTCCGGTGCGGGCGCCGAACCAGCCGTCGTCCATCACGAACAGCTCGACGCCGAGTGCCACCGCCCGCTCGGCGAGGGCGCGCTGGCCGGCCTCCGTGACGTCGAAACCCGTGGCCTCCCACGAGTTGTAGAGCACGGGCCGCAGTTCGCCCGGGTGCGGCAGGACGTGCGCGAGGACGTAGGCGTGCCACGCGCGGCTCGCCGCGCCGAACCCGCCGCACGCGTACAGCCCCGCGGACACCGGCGTGACCAGCGGACGCCCCGGTCCGACGCGGTGGACGACGCCGTCCTGGCCGAAGCCGCCGCTCACCGTCAGCCGTCCGGTCGACGAACGGGTGGTGGTCAGCCGCCACGAGCCGCTCCACGCCAGCGCGACGCCGTAGACCTCGCCGTGGCGCTCGGTCGCCGTGCCGTCGTCGACCATCACCCACGGGTTGGCGTGGTGGCCGGTGATCCCGCGGCGGCTGCCGAACACGGTTTCGCCGTGTGGCGCAAGAGAACGCACCAGCTGCGTCTCCGCCGCCCACCGGCCGGTGACGTGGCTGAGCCGGTAGTCCTCGAAGACCGGCAGCGCCCAGGTGGCCGAGTCGGCCCGGACGACTTCGACGTCGGTGTCGGCGGAAAGCGACGTCCAGCGTTCGACGACATCGCCGCGCAGCCGGTAGTGCAGGGTGATCCGCAGCGGGTAGTGCCGGTCCGCGAAGTTCAGCCGCAGGTGGCCTTCGGTGATCGAGTGGTCGGAGTACCGCCATTCGAGGGCTCGCGTCCCGTCGGCGAACCGGACCTGCAGCGCGGGGGTCCAGTACCGGGTGCCGCCGTCGGCGGCGAGTTCGTCGAGGCCCTCGTTCGGGTCGTTGAACCCGTCCCACCGGGGAAGCGGTTCCCCGAGCAGCTCGACGACGTCGGCGTCGGCCAATGCCGGTCCCCAGTGGACGTGGGTCGGGACGTCGTCTTCGCCGAGCCGCAGCGCGTACGTGCTCGATTCCCCGGTGAGCACCCAGGTGCGGTGGTCCTCGAGGAAACTGATCCCGGCCATGCGGGACATCCTGCTCACCGGCGCGGCCGCCGCCAAGGGATGTCCCGCTCACCGGTCACGGCCGGTCGGTCAGGTACCCGCCCATCGTCTTGAAGTACTCGTGCGCGGGCAGATCGGTGCCGTCGGCGGTGCGGACGCGCTCGACGAGCAGGCCGGGGGACTGCCCGCGACGGGCGTCCGGCCCGGCGACGATCACCACGCCGTCGCCTTCCCGGATGAAGATCCGGCCCGGCGTGCCGCCGTAGTGCCCCTCCGACACCGACGCCTTGAGGATCCGCAGCTCCTGGCCGCGGTGGTAGGCGAACGCGTTCGGGTACGGGTCGGACAGCGCGCGCACGAACCGCTCGATGTCCGCCGGCGGCAGGGTCCAGTCGATGAGGCTGTCCCGCTTGGCCCGCTTGTGGAAGAAGCTCGCCTTCGACCGGTCCTGCGGCACCGGGGTGTAGCCCGTCTCGATCAGTGAGATGGCTTCGGCGGTGATCGGCGCGATGAGGTCGACCGTGCGGTGGAAGAGGTCGGTCGTGGTGTCGGCCGGCCCGACCGGGATCGCGCGCTGCAGCACGATGTCACCGGCGTCGAGCTCGCCGTCCATCATGTGGGCGGTGACGCCGACTTCCGGCTCGCCGTTGATCATGGCCCAGATGAGCGGCGAGAAGCCCGCGTACGCCGGCAGCAGCGAGTCGTGGATGTTCAGGGTGCCGTGCCGCGGCAGCTCGAAGATCTCCGGCGGCAGCCAGGTGCGCCAGTTGTTCGCGACGATCAGGTCGAGGTCGGCGGCCTTGAGCTCGGCCAGCAGCTCGGCGTCGTCCGGGCGGTTGCGCAGCAGCACCCGGATGCCGTGCTCCTCGGCGAGGTCGGCGACCGAGTCGGCCCAGATCCGCTCGTAGGCGTGGTCGCTCTTCGGGTGGGTGACCACGAGGGCGACCTCGTGGCCGGCGTCGATGAGCGCCTGGAGGGTCCGGTGCCCCCAGGTCTGGTAGCCGAACATCGCCACGCGCATTCGAGAGTGCCTTCCTTGGTCGGGGGACGAACATCACCACGAACGTACTAGGCGAGGCTCGCCTAAGTTAGGTTAGGGTTCCCTGAACCGTACCGGAGCGCGCGAGGGAGCAACATGACTGCAGAGGTCCCGATCTACGACATCGTCGGCGTGGGCTTCGGACCGTCGAACCTGGCCCTCGCGATCGCCCTCGCCGAGCACAACGCCGGTAGCGCCGCTCAAGGGAAGCCAGTGACCGCGCACTTCCTCGAGCGGCAGCCGCGCTTCGGCTGGCACCGCGGGATGCTGATCGACACCGCCACGATGCAGGTGTCGTTCCTCAAGGACCTGGTCACCATGCGGAACCCGACCAGCGAGTTCAGCTTCCTCAACTACCTGCACGCCGCCGGGCGGCTGGTCGACTTCATCAACCACAAGAACCTCTTCCCGCTGCGCGTGGAGTTCCACGACTACTTCGAGTGGGCGGCCGCGAAGGTCGACGACGTCGTCTCCTACGGCACCGAGGTCGTCGCGATCAAGCCGGTGTACGACGGTGGCGAGATCGCCTATTTCGACGTCGAGGCCTCGGACGGTTCGTCGCTGCGGGCCCGGAACCTGGTGATGGGCACCGGTCTGCGCGCCCAGCTGCCCGACGGCGTCACCAGCGGCGAGCGGGTCTGGCACAACAGCGAGCTGCTGTTCCGCGTCGAGGGCCTGAAGAACGCCGACCCGAAGCGGTTCGTCGTGGTCGGCGCCGGCCAGAGCGCGGCCGAGGTCGCCGCGTTGCTGCACGACGAGTTCCCGCGCGCCGAGGTGTGCGCGGTGTTCGCCCGCTACGGCTACAGCCCGGCCGACGACAGCTCGTTCGCCAACCGGATCTTCGCACCGGAGGCCGTCGACCAGTTCTACCGCGCGGGCGAGCCGGTCAAGGACCGCCTGATGCGCTACCACGGCGCCACGAACTACTCGGCCGTCGACATCGACCTGATCGACGAGCTCTACCGGCGGGTCTACCGCGAGAAGGTGCTGGGCGTGGAACGGCTGCGGCTGTTCAACGTCTCGCGCCCGGTCGAGGTCACCGACGCCGGGACGGTGACGGTCGAGTCGTTGACGACCGGCGCGCAGACGGTCCTGGACGCCGACGCGGTCGTCTACGCCACGGGCTACCGGCCCGCGGACCCGACGCCGCTGCTCGGCGAACTGGGCCCGCGGTGCCTGCGTGACGACGAAGGCCGCCTCCGCGTCGAGCGCGACTACCGGCTGGTGACGGAAGCGCCCCTGCGCGGCGGGATCTACCTGCAGGGCGGCACCGAGCACACGCACGGCATCACGTCGTCGCTGCTGTCGAACACCGCGGTGCGGGTGGGGGAGATCCTGCAGTCCGTCGTGGACCGCCGGGTGGTCGCGGCGCCGGCCGGGGAGCTCGCCGTCAGCGCGCGGTGATCTGCTCCCGCAGGATGTCGCCGTGGCCGGTGTGGCGGGCGTACTCCTCGATCAGGAACAGGTAGACGAAGCGGAGGGTGACCTCGCCGACGACCGGGTGCGTCCACCGGTCGTCGAGCGAAAAGCCCGCCGCGATCTCGCGCGAACGCCGGGTGGTCCGCTCGTGCTCGGCGATCACGTCGTCGATGGTTTCGCTGTCGGAGACGACGAAACTCGGGTCGCCGGGCGTCGACGGACCGTCGATCCCGGCTTCGTCCAGCCCGGCGATCAGCCACTGGAACCAGCGGCGCTCGGCGACGGCGGTGTGCTTGACCAGCGCGATCGGCGTGGTCAGGGACGGGACCAGCCGGATCCGGGCGTCGGCTTCCGAGAGGCCGCGCACGTTCTCGACGAGCGCGAGGCGGCCGCGGTCGAGCATGGCCTCCAGCAGTTCGCGCTCGGGGCCGGTGGTCTTTTCGGGCAGCACGTACATGCGTGCCAGCTTGCCGGAGATTCAGGCCTGGTGCACCGGCGCCGGGTGGTGGCGGCTGATCGGGATGACCATCGGCGTCCCGCTCACCGGGTCCGGGGTCACCTGGCAGCGCACGTCGAAGACCTCGTCGACCAGCTCTTCGGTGATCACGGCCGCCGGCTCGCCCGAGGCCACCACCCGGCCCGCCTTCATCGCGATCACGTGGTCGGCGTACCGGCACGCCTGCGGCAGGTCGTGCAGCACCATCACCACCGTGCGGCCGTCGGCGCGGTTGAGGTCGACGACCAGGTCCAGCACGTCGATCTGGTGGGCCAGGTCCAGGTACGTCGTCGGCTCGTCGAGCAGCAGGACCGGCGTGTCCTGGGCGACCGCCATCGCGATCCACGCGCGCTGGCGCTGGCCACCCGACAGCTCGTCCACCGGGCGGTCGGCCAGGTCCGTCAGCTCCGTGGCCGCCAACGCGGACGCGACCGCGCCTTCGTCCGATGTGGACCACTGCCGCCACCAGCTCTGGTGCGGGGCGCGGCCGCGGGCGACGAGGTCGGCCACCGTCATGCCTTCGGGCGCCACCGGGGACTGCGGGAGGATGCCGAGGCGCTGGGCGACCTGGCGGGTCGGCAGGTCGTGGATCGACCGGCCGTCGAGGTAGACCCCGCCCGACTTCGGCGTCAGCAGCCGGGCCAGCGTGCGCAGCAGCGTCGACTTGCCGCACGCGTTCGCCCCGACGATCGCGGTGATCTTCCCCGCGGGGATGTCGAGGTCGAGGCCGTCGATGACGACCCGGTCGTCGTAGGCGACGCGCAGGTCCTGCACGCGCAGGGACGGTGTCATCTTCTCAGCCTCCGGAGCCGGATCGGTTGGCCCTGGCCAGCAGCCAGAGCAGCAGCGGGGCGCCCAGCGCGCCGGTCACGATGCCGACCGGCAGCGGCGACGCGGTGATGGTGCGGGCCAGGATGTCGCCGCCCAGCACCACGACCGCGCCGGTGAGCGCGGACGCCGTCAGCGGCGGGGACGCCTGGCGCGCCAGGCGTTGCGCGATCTGCGGCGCGGTCAGCGCGACGAACGAGACCGGGCCCGCGGACGCCGTCGCGAAGGACACCAACCCCGCGCCGGACAGCAACAGGCCCAGGCGCACCGGCTGGACCGGCGTGCCGAGCCCGGCCGCCACGTCGTCGCCGAGCTGCAGCGTGCGCATCCACCGCGACAGGGCGAGCACGAGCGGCAGCAGCACCGCCAAAGCGCAGGCGAGCGGGACGACGTGCTCCCAGCCGCGGTTGTTCAGGTTGCCGACGAGCCAGCCGATCGACGCCTGGGCTTCGGTGATCTGCGCGCGGCTGAGCAGGTAGTCGGTCAGGCTGGTGCACATCGCGAAGATCCCGATGCCCACCAGGATGATCCGGTAGCCGGTGGTGCCGCGCCGCCACGCCAGCGCGTACACGAGCAGCCCGGTCAGCAGCCCGCCGAGCAGGCCGAGCGTGGTGGTGCCGAGGCCACCGCCGAAGCCGAACGAGATCCCGGCGACGACGGCGGTGGCCGCGCCCGCGTTGATGCCGATCATGTCCGGGCTGGCCAGCGGGTTGCGCGTGATGGTCTGGAACACCGCGCCGGACGCGCCGAACGCGAGCCCGGCCAGCAGCCCGGTCAGCGCCCGCGGCAGCCGCAGCTCCTGCACGATGTAGCCGGTGCCGCTGTCGCCGCCGCCGAACACCGCGGACAGGACGTCGGACACGCTCAGTGGGACGTCGCCGATCGTCATGCCCAGGCAGAACAACGCGAACGCCAGCACGGCGAGCGCCAGCGAGACGGCCACCAGCCGGAGCCGGACCCGGCCGGACACGGCGGGTTTCGCGAGGCGGAAGGTGACGCGGTCGCGCCGCACCTGCAGCAGGCTCATCAGGACTCCACCAGCTTGCGGCGGCGGACCAGCCAGATGAAGAACGGCGCGCCGAGGAACGCGACGATCACGCCGGCGCGGACTTCGCCGGGCCGCGCCATGATGCGGCCGAGGATGTCGGCGGCCAGCAGCAGGCACGGCGCGAGGACCGCGGTGTAGGGCAGCAGCCAGCGGTGGTCCGGGCCGATGACGAACCGGACGGCGTGCGGGACGATCAGGCCGAGGAACACGATCGGGCCGGCGACCGCGACGGAAGCGCCGGTCAGCAGCGTGATGGCCAGGGCGCCGCGCAGCCGCAGCGGGCCCAGCCGCCGGCCGAGCGCGACCGCGACGTCGTCGCCGAGCGCGAGGCTGTTCAGCGCCGGCCCGCTGGCGATCGCCAGCACCACGCCGACGAGGAGGAACGGCAGGACCCGCAGCAGCGAACCGCCGTCGACGCCGGCGAGTGACCCGGCCGACCAGAAGCGGTAGCGGTTGAGCGCCACCGGGTCCGACAGCACCATCGCGCTGGTGAACGAGCCGAGCAACGCCGTGACGGCGGCCCCGGCGAGGGCGAGCTTGACCGGGCTCGAGCCGCTGCGGCCGCGGGTGCCGAGGAAGTAGACGACCGCGGTCGCGGCGAGCGCGCCGGCGAAGGCGAACCAGATGTAGCCGTAGAGGGAGCCGACGCCGAGCACGGTGATGGACAGGACGATGGCGAACGCGGCCCCGGCGCTGACGCCGAGCAGGCCCGGATCGGCCAGCGGGTTGCGGGTCAGCGCCTGCATGAGCGTGCCGGCCAGGCCGAGCGCGGCGCCGACCAGCACGGCCAGGAGGGTGCGCGGCATCCGGACACTGTGGATGATCACGGCGTCGGCCGAGCCGTCGTCGTGCCACAGCACCTGCCACACCTCGCCGAACGAAATCTCCTTCGACCCCAGCCAGACGCTCAGCAGGCACAGGAAAACCAGGACACCGAGGGCGGCCAGCAGACCGAGCGCGCGGCCCGTGTGTGGCGGGCGTCGCTTGAGAGCGATCCCTCCGGGGTCTGTTCGCACCGCACCTCCGACTGGTACTGATTTTAGGTAAGGCTAACCGATGGTACAGGAGTGCATCCTCACCATCCGTTTGTTAGGGTCACCTAAGTTTGCGCCCCGATCGGGGCGCCGTGAGCAGCGGGAGGCTGGTCTACCGGTGAGCAACGGTGACGCTGTGCAGCAGGTGTCGAGGCTCGGCTTCTGGCGTGACCGCCTCGCCTCGGCGCCCAAGGAGCTGCCGCTGCCGGTCGACCGGCCCCACCCCGCGGAGCCCGGCGCCCCGGTGCTGCTCGGCCGGCCGGTGCCCGAGGCCGACGAGCTGACCCTGCTGGCGGCGTTCGCGGTGCTGGTGTCCCGCTATGCGGGAACCGTCGACGTCCTGCTGGGGATCGGCTCGCTGGTGCCGCTGCGGGTGGACCTGGGCGGCTCGCCCGGGTTCGCCGACGTCGTGGCCCGGGTGCGCGAGGCGCGCGAGGAGGCGCTGGCGCACGAGGTGCCCTTCGCCGACCTGGTCGCCGAGCTGGACCCCGAGCCCGGTCGCGGGGGAGCGCTGCTCGTCAACGTCGGCTTCGGCGCCGAAACGGACCTTCCGCTGGACCTGAACCTGACCGCCGGCGGCCTGTACTACCGCGCCGACGTGCTCGACGAGTCCACTGTGGACCGCGTGCTCGGCCACCTGGGGAACCTCCTCGCCGCGGCGGCCGAACGTCCACAGTGGCCGGTCGACCGGCTCCCCCTGATGACCGCGCCGGAACTGCACCGCCTTCTCGAGGACTGGAACGACACGGACTTCGCGGCGCCCCTGGCGACGCTGCCGGAGCTCTTCGCCGCCCGCGTCCACGAGGCACCCGACGCCGTGGCTCTCGTCTTCGAGGACACGGAACTCACCTACGCCGAACTCGACGCCCGCGCGAACCGGCTGGCCCACGTCCTCATCGGCCGGGGCGCCGGTCCCGAGCAGGTCGTCGCGCTCGCCGTGCCGCGCTCGGCCGACATGATCGTCGCCGAGCTGGCCGTGCTCAAGGCCGGGGCCGCCTACCTGCCGCTGGACCCGGACTACCCGGCCGAGCGCATCGCGTTCATGGTCGCCGACGCGCGCCCGGTCTGCGTGGTGACCACCGGCGAACTGGCCGGGCTCTTCGACGGCGACGTCCTGCTCCTCGACGAGATCCGCCTCGACGACGTCCCGGCGACCGACCCGGCCGCGGCGATCGTCCCGGCCAACGCCGCCTACGTCATCTACACCTCCGGCTCCACCGGACGCCCCAAGGGCGTGGTGGTGTCCCACGCGGGGGTCGCGAAGCTCGTCGCGACGCAGTCCGAACGCTTCGGCGTCGGCCCGCACAGCCGGGTGCTGCAGTTCGCGTCGCCGAGCTTCGACGTCGCCTTCTGGGACCTCTGCCTGGGGTTGCTCTCCGGCGGCCGGCTGGTGGTCGTCCCGGCCGAACGCCGGGTGCCCGGCCCCGAGCTGGCCGAATACGCGCACGCCCACGGCGTCGACTTCATGATCCTGCCGCCCGCCCTGCTCGCCGAGTTCCCCGAGGACTGCGACCTGCCGCGGGACAGCGTGCTGCTCGCGGGCACCGAACGCGTGTCGCCGGAGCTGGTGCGGCGGTGGGCGCCGGGGCGGCGGATGTTCAACGCCTACGGCCCGACCGAGGCCACGACCAACTCGACGCTCGGCCTCTGCGACCCGGAGATCGCGCCCGGCTCGGCCGTGCCGATCGGCGTGCCCGACCCCGGCACCCGGGCGTACGTCCTCGACGCGCACCTCGCGCCGGTCCCGGTCGGCGTGGTGGGGGAGCTGTACCTCGCCGGAAGCGGCCTGGCGCGCGGGTATCTCGGGCGGCCGGGGCTGACGGCGGAGCGGTTCGTCGCCGACCCGTTCGGCTCCGGCGGACGGCTGTACCGGACGGGTGACCTGGTCAAGTGGCTGCCGGACGGGCGGCTGGTGTTCCTCGGCCGGGCCGACGACCAGGTCAAGATCCGCGGCTACCGGATCGAGCTGGGCGAGATCGAGTCGGTGCTCGCCGAACACCCGCGGGTCGGCCAGTCGGTCGTCGTCGCGCAAGACGGGCAGCTGATCGCCTACGCCGTGCCGGTTCCCGACCGCGACGAGGCGGCCGAGCAGGGCCACGTCGACGAATGGCACGACGTCCACGAGGAGATGCTCGCCGGCTCCCAGGGCATCGAAGAGAACTTCGCGGGCTGGAACTCCAGCTACGACGGCACCGAGATCCCCCTCGACGAGATGCGAGAGTGGCACGCGGCGACCATCGACCGCATCCGTTCCTTGGCCACCAACGGGGCACTTTCACGTAAAAGTGCCCCGTTGGGGCGGGTGCTGGAGATTGGCGTCGGCAGCGGGCTCATCCTGTCGCGGATCGCCCCGGACGCCGAAACCTACTGGGGCGTCGACCTTTCCGAGAGCGCCGTCGAGAACGTCCGGCGCGAGGTCGCGGCCACGTCCTATGCGGCCAAGGTCCACCTCGCCGCCCGCCCGGCGCACGACCTGGGCGAGCTGCCGGACGAGCCGTTCGACACGGTGATCGTCAACTCCGTCGCCCAGTACTTCCCGAGCGCCGACTACCTCGCCGAAGTCGTGAAGACCGCCGCTTCGCTGCTGGCCCCCGGCGGGACGATCTTCCTCGGCGACATCCGCAACCTGCGTTCGCTGCGGGCCTTCCGCACCGCCGTCGAGCTGCACCGCGGCCGGACCGACGTCGCCGCGGTCGACCAGGCCATCGCCCGCGAAGGCGAGCTGGTCCTCGACCCGGACTTCTTCCCGGCACTGGCCCGCGGCCTCGACGGCTTCGACGACGTCGACCTGTGGGTCAAGCGCGGCCACACGCACAACGAGCTGACCCGGCACCGCTACGACGTCGTGCTGCGGAAGGCACCGCGGCCCGAGCCCGCCGAAGAGCAGGTCGTCGCGTTCGGCGATCTCGGGGCGGTGGAACGGTTCCTGACCGCCGAGACCCCGGACCGGCTGCGGGTCACGGCGATCCCGGACGCGCGGCTGGCCGGCGAGCTGGCCGCGGTCCGCGCCCTCGACACCGGCGACGCCGACGCGGCACTGGCCGCCCTCGGCCACCGCGACGGCGTCGACCCGGAAGAGCTGCACGCCCTCGGCGAGCGGGCCGGCTACCGCGTCGCGGTCACCCTGGCAGCCGACGGCGGCGAGCTGGAGGCGGTCTTCACGCGCCCCAATGTGGCGTTGGGTGCGTTGGACGCACCCAACGCCACATTGGGGCGTTCGGGCGGCCCCGCCTACCGGCCTGTGCGGCAGACCGGCGCGCCCGGCTCGTACGCCAACAACCCCGCCGCCCGGCGGGAAACCGGTGCGCTTGTCGCGTCGCTGCGGGCGCACGTGCGGGACCGGTTGCCGCTGTACATGGTGCCCTCGGCGTTCGTCGTGCTCGACAAGCTGCCCGTGCTCGCCTCCGGCAAGCTGGACCGCAAGGCCCTGCCCAGCCCGGAACGGTTCACCGCCGGGCCCGGCCGTGCGCCGCGCAACCCCGTCGAGCAGCTGCTGTGCGAGATGTTCGCCGACGTCCTGGGTGTCCCGCAGGCCGGACCGGACGACGACTTCTTCGCCCTCGGCGGGCATTCGCTGCTCGCCACCCGGCTGATCCAGCGGATCCGCGCGGCCGTCGGCGCCGAGGTGGGAGTGCGGGCGGTGTTCGACGCCCCGACGCCGGCCGGGCTCGCGGAGCTGCTCGCCGGGGCCGTCACCGGGACCGAACGCCGTCCGCTCACCCGCGTCACCGAGCGGCCGGAGCGGCTGCCGCTGTCGTTCGCGCAGCAGCGGCTGTGGTTCCTGCACGGCCTCGAAGGCGGCTCGGCGACCTACAACGTCCCGCTCGTCATGCGCCTGGCCGGGGAACTCGACGTCGACGCCCTCCGCGAAGCGCTCAACGACGTCGTCGACCGGCACGAGGCACTGCGGACGGTCTTCCCCGTCGTCGACGGCGTCCCGTACCAGCAGATCCTGCCCGAAGGAACCGTCGAACTCGCCGTCCGCGCGGTGTCCGATGTGGACGGCGAGGTGGCCCGGCTGGTCCGTGGCGTGTTCGACCTCGGTGCCGGCGTGCCGGTGCGCGCGGAGCTGCTCTCGGACGGCCCGCGGCGCCACGTGCTGGTCCTCGTCGTGCACCACATCGCCGCCGACGGCTGGTCGCTGTCCCCGCTGTGGCGCGACATCGCCACCGCCTACGGTGCCCGCCTGCGCGGCGAAGCGCCCTCGTGGACGCCGTTGCCGGTGCAGTACGCGGACTACACGCTCTGGCAACGCGACCTCCTGGCCACCGAAGAAGCCGCGCAGCTCGACTACTGGCGCGAAACGCTCGACGGCCTGCCCGACCGCATCGCGCTCCCGCTCGACCGGCCGCACCCGGCGATGTCCGCCTACCGCGGCGGGTTCTTCACCTTCGCCTGGGACGCCGGGCTCCAGGCCGGGCTCGCCGACCTCGCCCGCGCCTGCGGGGCCAGCCCGTTCATGGTCGTGCACGCGGGCCTGACCGCCCTGCTGTCCCGACTCGGCGCCGGCACCGACATCCCGATCGGCACCCCGATCGCCGGCCGCGCCGACGCCGCGCTCGACGACCTCGTCGGATTCTTCGTGAACACGCTGGTCCTGCGCGTGGACACCGGCGGTGACCCGTCTTTCCGCGACCTCGTGGCCCGGGTCCGCGAGCGCAGCCTCGACGCCTACGCCCACCAGGACGTCCCGTTCGAGCGGCTGGTCGAAGCGGTGAACCCGGCCCGGTCGCTGGCGCACCACCCGCTGTTCCAGACCATGCTCGCCTGGCAGAACACCCCCGGCAGCGGCGTCGAGCTGCCCGGCCTGACCGTGACCGAGCAGCCCGTCGGCACCGGCACGGCCAAGTTCGACCTCTGGTTCTCCTTCACCGAGGCGGCCGACGGCCTGCACGGCCAGGCCGAGTTCAACGCCGAGGTGTTCGACAAGGCCACCGTGACCGGTCTCCTCGGCCGCCTGGAAACCCTGCTCCGCCAGGTCGTCGCCGCCCCGGACCGCCGCCTCGGCTCCCTCGACGTGCTGACGGCGGCCGAGCGTGACGGCCTCGAAAAGACCTGGTCAGGCGCGACCCAGGACGTTCCCGCGGTCACCGTGCCCGAGCTGTTCGCCGCCCAGGTCGCCCGCACCCCGGACCACCCCGCGCTGGTCTTCGAGGACGAGGAGCTCACCTACGCCGAACTCGACGCGGTCTCGAACCGCCTCGCCCGGGTGCTGGCCGCGCGCGGCGCCGGGCCGGAACGCGTGGTCGCCTTGGCGCTGCCCCGCTCGACGCACCTGGTCACGGCGATCCTCGCCGTCCTCAAGACGGGCGCGGCCTACCTGCCGCTCGACCCCGGCTACCCGGCCGACCGCATCGCCTTCATGCTCGACGACGCCGACCCGGCGCTGGTGCTGGCCGTCGCGGAGACCGCCGTCCCGGGTGCGCTGCTGCTGGACGACCCCGGCACCCTGGCCGGGATCTCCGCCGAACCCCTGGAGGCCGTGCTCCGGCCGGAAAACCCGGCGTACGTCATCTACACCTCCGGGTCGACCGGACGGCCCAAGGGCGTCGTCGTCCCGCACGCCGGGATCGTCAACCGGCTGCTCTGGATGCAGGACGAATACGGCCTCACGGCCGAAGACCGCGTGCTGCAGAAGACGCCGTCCAGCTTCGACGTCTCGGTGTGGGAGTTCCTCTGGCCGCTGTTCACCGGCGCCACCGAGGTGCTCGCCCGGCCGGACGGGCACAAGGACCCCGCCTACCTCGCCCGGCTGATCCGCGACCGCGGCGTCACGACCGTCCACTTCGTCCCGTCGATGCTCCAGGTCTTCCTCCAGGAACCGGCGGCGGCCGGCTGCACGAGCCTGCGCCGCGTGCTGTGCAGCGGCGAGGCCCTGCCCCTCGACGCCGTCACGCAGTTCGGCCAGGTTCTCGACGCCGAACTGCACAACCTCTACGGCCCGACCGAAGCCTCGGTCGACGTCACGGCCCACCGGACGTCCACGGAGGACACTTCCGTCCCGATCGGACGTCCGGTGTGGAACACCCGCACCTACGTCCTCGACGCCGCCCTGCGCCCGGTCCCGCCGGGCACCCCCGGCGAGCTGTACCTGGCCGGCGTCCAGCTCGCCCGCGGCTACCTCGGCCGGGCCGGGCTCACCGCCGAGCGGTTCGTCGCCGACCCGTTCGGCGCGCCCGGCACCCGGATGTACCGCACCGGCGACCTCGCCCGCTTCCGCCCCGACGGCGTCCTCGAGTTCCTCGGCCGCGGCGACGAGCAGATCAAGATCCGCGGCTTCCGCGTCGAGCCCGGCGAGATCGCCGCGACCCTGGCCGCGCACGACGACGTCGCCCACGCCGTCGTCGTCGCCCGCGAAGACCGCCCCGGCGACGTCCGGCTGGTCGGGTACGTCGTCCCCGCCGACGCCCCCGGCTCGGCCGCGGAGGAGACCGCGCAGGTCGGCGAGTGGCGCGAGCTGTACGACTCGATCTATGCGGGTGACGGCGGCGAGTTCGCCGGCTGGAACTCCAGCTACACCGGCGAGCCGTTCCCGCGCGAAGAGATGCTCGAGTGGCGTGACGCCATCGTCGCCCGGATCCGCGAGCTGCAGCCGCGGCGAGTCCTGGAGATCGGCGTCGGCAGCGGCGTGCTGCTGACCGAGCTGGCCCCGGACTGCGAGGCCTACTGGGGCACGGACTTCTCGGCCGAGGTCGTCGCTTCCCTGGGTGCGCGCGTCGCGGCCGATCCGGCGCTCGCCGGCCGCGTCGAACTGCGCACCGGTGAAGCTGCCGACCTCCACGGCCTGCCGGCGGGGTTCTTCGACACGATCGTGCTCAACTCCGTCGTCCAGTACTTCCCGAGCGGGACGTACCTGCTCGACGTCGTGCGGAAGGCTTTGGCGCTCCTGGCGCCCGGTGGCGCGCTGTTCGTCGGGGACGTCCGCGACCTGCGGCAGGCCCGGGCGTTCCACACCGCCGTGGCCCAGGCCCGCGGCGGCGACGTCGACCAGCTGCTGTTGCGGGAGAAGGAACTCCTCGTCGCGCCGGAGTTCTTCGCCGGTCTCGACGGGGTCGCCGCGGACATCCGGGTCAAGCGCGGCCGCGCCGTCAACGAGCTCAGCCAGTTCCGCTACGACGTCGTCCTGCGCCCCGGTGCCGCCGAGCCGCAGCCGGTGGAAACGCTGACGTGGGGCACCGATGTCTCCACTGTGGAAGAGGTGGTGGCCCGCCGAGGCGGCGGCCCGCGCGTCGAAGGCGTCCCGAACGGGCGGCTCACCGAAGGCGTGAACCCCGAAGACTGGTACGAACTGGGTGCGGTGGTCACCTGGTCCGCGGCCGGCGACGGTTCGGTCGACGTCCTGTTCACCAGTGACGCGGCCGGCGCGTTCCGGCCCGGGCCGGAGGAGATCCTGGCCTACACCGGCAACCCGCGGCGGTCGCGCCGAAGCACCGCGCTTCCGGCGGACCTGCGCACCTTCGCCGCCGAACGGCTGCCGGAGCACATGGTGCCCTCGGCGATCGTCGTCCTCGACGCGCTGCCCGTGACGGCGAACGGCAAGCTCGACCGCCGCGCCCTGCCTGCCCCGGACATGAGCGCGCCGGTCTCGGACCGCGATCCGCGCACGCCGGTGGAACGGCAGCTGTGCGAGCTGTTCGCCGACGTTCTCGGCCTGCCGAAGGTCGGGCCCGACGACAGTTTCTTCGCCCTCGGCGGCCATTCGCTGCTGGCCACCCGGCTGATCGCCCGTGTCCGCACGGCCTTGGGAGCCGAACTGGAGGTGCGGGCGGTCTTCGAGACGCCGACCCCGGCGGGCCTGGCCGGAGTGCTCGCCACCGCCCGCGGCACCGCGCGGCCGCCGCTGGTCGCCACGCGCCGTCCGGACTTCGTCCCGCTGTCCGGCGCCCAGCAGCGGCTGTGGTTCCTGCACCACCTCGAAGGGCCGTCGGCGACCTACAACGTCCCGCTGATCATGCGTCTCGAAGGCGACCTCGACGCCGAAGCGCTGCGCCTGGCGCTGTCGGACGTGGTCGCCCGCCACGAGGCCCTGCGCACCCGGTTCCCGCAGCGGGACGGGGTGCCCTACCAGGACATCCTTCCGGTCGGCGAGATCGACCTGCCCGTGCGTGAGGTCGCCGATCCCGACGCGGCCCTCACCGGGTTGGTCCGCGGGTCGTTCGACTTGGAAGAGCATGCGCCGATGCGTGCGGAACTGCTGCGGGTGGGGGCCCGCGAGCACGTCTTCGCGCTGGTGTTCCACCACATCGCCTCCGACGGCTGGTCGATGGCCCCGCTGTGGCGCGACATCGCCACGGCCTACGCCGCCCGCCGATCCGGCGAGACTCCACAGTGGACGCCGCTGCCGGTGCAGTACGCGGACTACACGCTGTGGCAACAGGACCTGCTGGGCCGCGAAGACGACCCGGACAGCGTGCTGAGCGAGCAACTGGACTACTGGCGGACGGTCCTCGACGGCCTGCCGGACCGGATCGAGCTGCCCCTGGACCGGCCGCACCCGGCGACCGCGACGTTCCGCGGCGAGCTGCACACGTTCACCTGGGACGCCGGGCTCCACGCGCGGCTCGCCGAGCTGGCCCGCGAGAGCGGCGCCAGCGTGTTCATGGTCGTCCACGCGGCCCTCGCCGCCCTGCTCACCCGCCTCGGCGCGGGCACCGACGTGCCCATCGGCTCGCCCATCGCCGGCCGCACCGACGCCGCGCTCGACGACCTCGTCGGCTTCTTCGTCAACACCCTGGTCCTGCGCGTGGACACCGGCGGCGAGCCGACGTTCCGCGAGCTGCTCGCCCGGGTCCGCGAGCGCAACCTCGACGCCTACGCCCACCAGGACGTGCCGTTCGAGCGGCTGGTCGAGGTGCTCAACCCGGCGCGGTCGCTGTCCTACCACCCGCTGTTCCAGGTGATGATCGCCGGGCAGAACAACGCCCGCGCCGAGGTGACCCTGCCCGGCCTCGCCGTCAGCGAGATCCCGGTGACCACCGGGACGTCGAAGTTCGACCTGTCGATCTCGCTGACCGAGCGCGACACCGGGATCGCCGGCGTCCTGGAGTTCAACGGCGACGTCTTCGACCACGCGAGCGCGAACGCGATCCTGCACCGCCTCGAAGTGCTGCTGCGGGCGGCCCTGGCCGAGCCCGACCGCCCGGTCGGCGCCCTGGATCTCCTCGAAGGGGACGAGCGGGACCGGGTGCTCACCGCGTGGGCCGGATCCGGAGACCCGGCGGGCACCGAGACGTTCCCCGGGATGTTCGCCCGCCGCGTCGCCGAGGCCCCCGACGCGGTGGCGCTCGTGTTCGAGGACGTCGAGCTGACCTACGCCGAGGTGAACGCCCGCGCCAACCGGCTCGCGCACCTGCTGCTTTCCCGCGGCGCCGGGCCGGAGCGGGTCGTCGCGCTCGCCGTGCCGAGGTCGCTCGACATGATCGTCGCCGAGCTGGCGGTGCTCAAGGCCGGTGCCGCGTACCTGCCGATCGACGTCGACTACCCGGGCGACCGGATCGCCTACATGGTCGAGGACGCCGGCCCGGTCTGCGTCGTGACGACCCGGGACGTCGAGGCGAAGCTGCCCGCGGCCCTGCCCCGGGTCCTCCTCGACGATGCCGCGCTCGCCAAGATGTCCACAGTGGACCCCGAAGTGGACATCGCGCCGGAGAACGCGGCGTACGTGATCTACACGTCCGGCTCGTCCGGACGGCCCAAGGGCGTCGTCCTCCAGCACTCCGGCGTCGCCAAGCTGGTCGCCACCCAGGTCGAACGCTTCGGCGTCGGCCCGCACAGCCGGGTGCTGCAGTTCGCGTCGCCGAGCTTCGACGTCGCCTTCTGGGACCTCTGCCTCGGCCTGCTCTCCGGCGGCCGCCTGGTCGTGGTCCCGGCCGAGCGGCGGGTCGCGGGCCCGGCGCTCACCGAGTACGCGCACGCCCACGGCGTCGACTTCATGATCCTGCCGCCCGCCCTGCTCGACGCCATGCCGGCGGACCTCGACCTGCCGCGCGACAGCGTGCTGCTCGCGGGCACCGAACGCGTGTCGCCGGAACTCGTGCGCCGCTGGGCGCCGGGCCGGCGGATGTTCAACGCCTACGGCCCGACCGAGGCGACCACCAACTCCACGCTCGGCGAGAGCGACCCGGCCGAGCTGGCGGACGCGACGGTCGTCCCCATCGGCATCCCCGACCCCGGCACCCGGGCCTACGTCCTCGACGCCGGCCTGCGGCCGGTCCCGCCCGGCGTGGTGGGGGAGCTGTACCTCGCGGGCTCCGGCCTGGCGCGGGGATACCTCGGCCGTCCGGGCTTGACCGCGGAGCGGTTCGTGGCGGACCCGTTCGCCTCGGGCGGGCGCCTCTACCGCACGGGTGACCTGGTCAAGTGGCTGCCGGACGGCCGGCTGGTGTTCCTCGGCCGGGCCGACGACCAGGTCAAGATCCGCGGCTACCGGATCGAGCTGGGCGAGATCGAATCCGTGCTCGCCGAGCACCCGGCCGTCGGGCAGTCCGTCGTCGTCGCCCAGGACGGGCGGCTCATCGCCTACGCCGTGCCCGCGGCCGGGCGCGACGAAGAAGCGGAACTGGACCACGTCGGCGAGTGGCGCGAACTGCACGAGAACGTGTTCACCGAAGCCGCGTCCGGCGGCCTGGAAGAGAACTTCACCGGCTGGAACTCCAGCTACGACGGCACCGAGATCCCCCTCGACGAGATGCGAGAGTGGCACGCGGCGACCATCGACCGCATCCGTTCCTTGGCCACCAACGGGGCACTTTCACGTAAAAGTGCCCCGTTGGGGCGGGTGCTGGAGATCGGCGTCGGCAGCGGGCTCGTCCTGTCGCGGATCGCTCCGGACGCCGAGGAGTACTGGGGCGTCGACCTGTCCGAGAAGGCCATCGCCAACCTGCGGCGCGAACTCGCGGCGACGCCGCTGGCGAGCAAGGTCCACCTGGCCGCGCGGCCCGCCCACGACCTGGGCGAGCTGCCGGAGTTCGACACGGTGATCGTCAACTCGGTCGCCCAGTACTTCCCGAGCGTCGGCTACCTCGCCGAGGTCATCCGCACGGCCGCGGCGCACGTCCGGCCCGGCGGGGTGATCTTCCTCGGCGACATCCGCAACCTCCGCTCGCTGCGGGCGTTCCGGACCGCGACCGAGCTGCGCCACGGCCGCGCCGACGTCGCCGCGGTCGACCAGGCCATCGCCCGCGAAGGCGAGCTCGTCCTGGACCCGGACTTCTTCCGGGCCCTGGATCTCGACGGCTTCGACGACGTCGACCTGTGGGTCAAGCGCGGTCACGCCCACAACGAGCTGACCCGGCACCGCTACGACGTCGTCCTGCGCAAGGCGCCGCGCCCCGACACCCCCGAAGAACTGGTCGTCGCCCTCGACGACCTGGACGGGGCCTTGGCGGCCCGCCCGGCCCGGCTGCGCGTCACCGGCGTGCCCAACGCCCGGCTGTCCGGGGAACTCGCCGCCGTCACGGCACTGGCCGCGGGCGACGCCGAGACGGCACTGTCCTCGTTGGAGGATCGGTCCGGGGTGGACCCCGAGACGCTGCACGACCTCGGCGAGCGGCACGGCTACCGCGTCTACGCGACACTCACCGCGGACGAGGGCGCGTTGGAATTCGTGTTCACGACTGGAGAGCCGCAGCGGATCCACCGCGGCCGTCCGGTCCGGGCCGCCCTCGAAGCGCTGGGCAACCACCCGGCCGGGCAGCGGGACACGAGCGCGCTGGTGGCGGCGCTGCGGGCACACGTCCGCGACCGGCTGCCGCAGTACATGGTGCCCTCGGCGTTCGTGATCCTCGACCGGCTCCCGCTGCTGGCGTCGGGCAAGCTGGACCGGCGCGCCCTGCCGAGCCCGGACAAGCAGGCGGTCACCGCCGGCCGGGCCCCGCGCACCCCGGTCGAAGAGGTCCTCTGCGGGCTCTTCGCCGAGGTCCTCGACACGTCGTCGATCGGTGTCGACGACGACTTCTTCGCCCTCGGCGGGCACTCGCTGATGGCGACCCGCCTGGTCGCCCGGCTGCGCGCGGTCTTCGGCGTCGAACTGCAGGTGCGGTCGGTGTTCGAGACGCCGACGGTCGCCGGGCTGGCCGCCCTGCTCGCCACGTCCGGCTCGGCGCCGGCCCGGCCGGCGCTGGTGCGCGCCGACCCGCCGCCGGAGGTGCTGCCGCTGTCGTTCGCCCAGCAACGGCTGTGGTTCCTGCACCGGCTGGAAGGCCCGTCGGCGACGTACAACATGCCGTCGGCGGTCCGGTTGACCGGCACTCTCGACGTCGACGCGCTGCGCACGGCGCTCGCCGACGTCGTCGAGCGCCACGAAGCCCTGCGCACGGTCTTCCCGGAGATCGACGGGGAGGCCCGGCAGCTCGTCCTCGCCGACGTCACCATCCCGCTGCCCGTGCGGACGGTCACCGAGGCCACGCTCGCCGACGCCGTGTCGGCAGCGGCGGGCACGGTGTTCGAGCTGGAGTCGGAGCTCCCGCTGCGCGCGGAACTGCTCCGCCTCGGCGCCCGCGAGCACGTGCTGGTGCTGGTGTTCCACCACATCGCCTCGGACGGCTGGTCGACCGCGCCGCTGTGGCGGGACCTCGCGACGGCCTACACCGCCCGGCAGGCCGGCGAAGCTCCCCAGTGGACGCCGTTGCCGGTGCAGTACGCGGACTACACGCTGTGGCAGCGGGACGTCCTCGGCGAGCCGGTGATCGAACCGCAGCTGGCCTACTGGCGCGAAGCCCTCGCCGGCCTGCCCGAGCGGATCGAGCTGCCCACCGACCGGCCGCACCCGGCGGAAGCGTCCTACCGCGGCGAGCAGTTCGCCTTCGGCTGGGACGCCGAGCTCCACAGTGGACTCGTCGAGCTGGCGCGCGCCTGCGGGGCCAGCGTGTTCATGGTCGTGCACGCCGGCCTCACCGCGGTGCTCAGCCGGCTCGGCGCGGGCACCGACATCCCGCTCGGCACCTCCATCGCCGGTCGCACCGACGCCGCGCTCGACGACCTCGTCGGGTTCTTCGTCAACACCCTGGTGCTGCGCGTGGACACCGGCGGTGACCCGTCGTTCCGCGACCTCGTGGCCCGGGTGCGGGACCGCAGCCTCGACGCCTACGCCCATCAGGACGTCCCGTTCGAGCGCCTGGTCGAAGCACTCAACCCGGTGCGGTCGCTGGCGTACCACCCGCTGTTCCAGACGATGCTGGCCTGGCAGAACAACGCCGTCGCCGACCTCGCCCTGCCGGGTCTCGCCGTGGCGGAGGAGCCGGTCCGCACCGGCACCGCCCGCGCCGACCTGACGTTCTTCGTCGGCGAGCGGCCCGGCCACCGGACCGGGATCCGCGGCACGGCCGAGTACAACAGCGACGTCTTCGACCGCACGACCGTCGAGGCGATCCTGGAGCGGCTCCGGACGCTCCTGGCCGCCGTCGTCGCCGACCCCGACACGAGGATCGGCGCCGTCGACCTGCTCACCGCGGCCGAACGCGACCTGCTCGCCGCCGACCCCGCGACGCCGCTGCCCGCGGAGACGACGGCCGAGCTGTTCGCGGCCCAGGTCGCGCGGACACCGGACGCGCTCGCCCTGGCCTTCGGCGCCGAGCGGCTGACCTACGCCGAGCTGGACGCGCGGGCCGCGGCCCTGGCCCGGGCACTGCTCGCGCGGGGTGCCGGGCCGGAACGCGTGGTCGCGGTCGCGCTGCCGCGGTCGGTGGATCTGGTCGTCGCCCTCTTGGCGGTGCTCAAGACCGGTGCCGCGTACCTGCCCCTCGACCGCAACCACCCGGCCGACCGCATCGAGCTGATGCTCACCGACGCGGCCCCGCACCTGGTCATCGCCGAAGACGGCCTCCGCTCGGGGGTCGTGAGTGGTAAGGCGGGTTCTAAACCGCCTTACCACTCACGACCAGCCTCAGCAGACGACCTGGCGTACGTGATCTTCACGTCCGGCTCCACCGGCCGCCCGAAGGCGGTCGCCGGTACTCAGCGCGCGCTGGCCAACCGGCTGCACTGGGGCCGGGACATCGCGCAAGGCGTGCGTGTCGCGAAGAGTGCGCTGACGTTCATCGACGGCTCGACCGAACTGCTCGGCGGTCTCGTCGCCGGCGACCCGGTGGTCCTCGCCGACGACACGACGGCCACCGACCCCCTGGCACTGGCCGCCTTCGTCCGCGAGACCGGTGCCCAGGTGCTCACGGTGGTCCCGAGCCTCCTCGACACCTTCGCCGAGGACGCCCCGGCCGGCGCGTTCGACTCGGTCACCACGTGGATCACCAGCGGCGAACCGCTGTCCGAGGCCCTGGCGGAGAAGGTCGCCGCCCGATGGCCGTCGGCGAAGCTGGTCAACCTCTACGGCTGCTCGGAGGTCGCGGGGGACAGCCTCGCCCAGGTCTGCGGCCCGGTGGCGATCGGGCGGCCGGTCGCGAACACCCGCGCGTACGTCCTCGACGCCGGGTTGCGGCCGGTGCCGCCGGGAGTCCGTGGCGAGCTGTACCTCGCCGGTGCCGGGCTGGCGCGGGGCTACCTCGGCCGGCCTGCGCTCACCGCCGAACGGTTCGTCGCTTCGCCGTTCGAGCCGGGGGAGCGGATGTACCGCACCGGCGACCTCGTCCGCCGCCGCGCCGACGGAACCCTGGAGTTCCTCGGCCGCGCCGACCAGCAGATCAAGATCCGCGGGTTCCGCGTCGAACCCGGCGAGGTCGAAGCCGCGCTGACGGCCGACGCCTCGGTGACGCGGGCGGCCGTGATCGCCCGCGAGAACCGGCTGATCGCCTACGTGGCACCGGCCGGTGACCCGGTCGCGCTGCGGGCGTCGCTCGCCGCGCGGCTGCCGGAGTACCTGGTGCCGTCGGCGATCGTGGTGCTCGACGCGCTGCCGGTGAACGCCAACGGCAAGCTCGACCGCGCCGCCCTGCCCGACCCGGAGGTGCGCGCGTCCGGACGGCTCGCGCGGACCCCGGCCGAGCAGGCGCTGTGCGAGCTGTTCGCCGACGTCCTCGGCGTCCCGGCGGTGGGGCCGGACGACGGGTTCTTCACCCTCGGCGGGCACTCGCTGCTGGCCACGCGGCTGGTCAGCCGGATCCGCGCGCTGCTCGGCGTCGAGGTGCCGATCCGGGCCGTGTTCGACGCCCCGACCCCGGCGCGGCTCGCCGAAGCCCTCGATCCCGGGCGGGGCCGCCGTCCGGCGCTGGTCCCGGCGCAGCGGCCGGACGTCCTGCCGCTGTCGTTCGCGCAGCAGCGGCTGTGGTTCCTCGACCGCCTCGACGGCCTGAACGCGACCTACAACATCCCGTGGGCGTGGGAACTGACCGGCCCGGTCGACGTCGACGCGTTGCAGGCCGCGGTGGGTGACGTCGTGGCGCGCCACGAGGTCCTCCGCACCCTGCTGGTCGAAGAGCAGGGCACGCCGCGGCAGGTCGTGCTCGACGACGCTCGCCCGGTGCTCGTCACCGAAACCGTGGCCGAAGCCGACCTCGACGAGCGCGTCACGGCGGCGGCGTCGTACTGCTTCACCCTCGACGCCGAGATCCCGATCCGGGCCACCCTCGTCTCGGCCGGGCCGGAGCGGCACGTCCTGGTCCTGCTGGTGCACCACATCGCGGGCGACGGCTGGTCGCTGCCGCCGCTGAAGCGCGACCTCGACACCGCCTACGCCGCCCGGCTGCGCGGTGAGCGTCCACAGTGGACGCCGTTGCCGGTGCAGTACGCGGACTACACGCTGTGGCAGCGGGAGATGTTCGGCCGCGCCGACGACCCGGACAGCGTGCTGGGCCGCCAGGCGGCGTTCTGGCGGGACACCCTCGCCGGGATCCCCGACGAGCTGGCCCTCCCGGCCGACCGGCCGCGGCCCGCACGGTCGACGAACCGCGGCGCCGCCGTCCCGTTCACCGTGCCCGTGTCCGTCCACACCGGACTGCGGAACCTGGCCCAGCGCAGCAACACCAGCACGTTCATGGTCCTGCAGGCGGCCCTGGCCGCGTTGCTGACCCGGCTCGGCGCGGGCACCGACATCCCCCTCGGGACACCGGTGGCCGGCCGCTCCGACCACGCTCTGGAAGACCTCGCCGGGTTCTTCGTCAACACCCTCGTCCTGCGGACCGACACCGGCGGCGACCCGACGTTCCGCGAGCTGCTGGCGCGCGTCCGGGAGGCCGACCTGGCCGCGTACGCCCACCAGGACCTGCCGTTCGAGCACCTCGTCGAGCTGCTCAACCCACCGCGGTCGCTGTCCCGGCACCCGCTGTTCCAGGTCATGCTCGCGGTCTACCACTCGGGATCCGAGCCGGAACGGCTGCTCGGGCTCGACGCGGCCTACCGCGACACGGGGCTGCGGCAGGCGAAGTTCGACCTGTCGTTCGACCTGGTCGAAACGACCGAGGGCATCGACGGCGACCTCGAATACAGTCTCGACCTCTTCGACGAGCCGACCGCCCGGACGCTCACCGAGCGCCTGGTCCGGGTGCTGGCGGCGGTCGTCGCGGACCCGGACCGGCCGCTGAGCCGGCTCGACGTCCTCGACGCCGTCGAGCGGGACCGGATCCTGCGCGAGTGGGGTGCCGGGGCGCCGCTGACGCTCGCCGCCCCGACGGTCGTCGACCGGCTGGCCGCCCAGGTGGCGGCGACCCCGGACGCGACCGCGCTGAGCGACGCTTCGTCGAGTGTCACGTTCGCGGAGTTCGCCGCGCGGACCGACCGCCTCGCCCGGTGGCTGGCCTCGCAGGGCGCGGGGCCGGAGAAGGTCGTGGCGCTCGTGCTGCCGCGGTCGGCGGCCGTCGTCGAAGCGATCTTCGGTGTGTTCAAGGCGGGAGCGGCGTACCTGCCGGTGGACCCGGACCAGCCGGCGGACCGGATCGCGGCGATCCTCGCCGACTCGGGGGCGTCTCTGGTGCTCACCAGCCGCTCGCTGGCTTCGGTCGTGCCCGGCGCGTTGTGCGTCGAGGACATTATGGACAGTGACGCCGCACTTGTCTCTCCGTCACCGGCGAACCCGGCGTACGTGCTGTACACGTCGGGCTCGACGGGCAAGCCGAAGGGTGTCGTCATCCCGCACTCCGGGCTGGTGAACCTGTTCCACAGCCACCGCGAGACGCTGTACCGCCCGGCCGTCGCCGCGGCGGGCGGGCGGCGGCTGCGGGTCGGGCACGCGTGGGCGTTCTTCTTCGACGCCTCCTGGCAGCCGCAGCTGTGGCTGCTCGACGGGCACGAGGTGCACGTCGTCGACGACGACACCCGCCGCGACCCGGCGCGGCTGGCGGCGGTGGTGCGCGAGCGCGAACTCGACTTCCTCGAGCTCACGCCGTCGCACTTCGCGCAGCTGGCCGCGGCCGGGGTGATCGCGGACGGCCGGTGCGCCCTCGGCGTGGTCGGCGTCGGCGGGGAAGCCGTGTCGCAGCCGCTGTGGGAGACGCTGTCCTCGATGCCGGGCACGGAGGCGTACAACCTCTACGGGCCCACCGAGGCCACAGTGGACGCGCTGGTCGGCCGCTTCGGCGACGCCGACCGGCCGGTGGTCGGGCGGCCGGTGCACAACACGCGGGCGTACGTCCTCGACGGCGGCCTGTCACCGGTCCCGGCCGGGGTGCCGGGCGAGCTGTACCTGGCCGGTGCCGGGCTGGCCCGCGGCTACCACGGGCGGCCGGCGCTCACCGCCGAGCGGTTCGTCGCCTCGCCGTTCGAACCGGGGGAGCGGATGTACCGCACCGGCGACCTCGTGCGGTGGCGGCCGGACGGGCAGCTGGAGTACCTCGGCCGCACCGACGACCAGGTCAAGATCCGCGGCTTCCGGATCGAGCCGGGCGAGATCGAGACGGCGCTGGCCCGGCACGACGACGTCGACGAGGCGCTCGTCGTCGTCCGGGACGAGCGGCTGGTCGCCTATCCGACTCCGGCGACCGCCGACCCGGCAGCCCTGCGGGAGTTCCTCGCCCGGTCGCTGCCGGCGTACATGGTACCCGCGGCGATCGTGCCCCTGGACGCGTTCCCGGTGACACCCAACGGGAAGCTGGACCGGGCCGCGTTGCCGGCGCCCGAGTTCGCCACCCGCGGCCGGGCCCCGGAAACGGCCACGGAGAAGGCTCTCTGCGAGATCTTCGCGGAGGTGCTGGACGTCGCCGCCGTGGGCGCCGACGACGACCTGTTCACCCTCGGCGGCCATTCGATGCTGCTGGTGGTCCTGCGCAACCGGATCACCGAGCGGCTCGGGACCGAGCTGGCGATCGCCGAGTTCTTCCGTACCCCCACCGCGGCCGGGCTGGCCGCGCTGTTGACCCGAGACACGGAGTAGACGTGCAGCGCACCTTGATGAACGCCAAGATCCACCGCGCCACCGTGACGCAGGCCGACCTGCACTACGTCGGCTCGCTGACCATCGACGCGGACCTGATGGCCGCCGCGGACATCGTCGAGGGGGAGAAGGTCCAGGTCGTCGACATCACCAACGGCGCCCGGCTGGAGACCTACGCCATCACCGGCGAGCCGGGGTCGGGCGTGATCGGCGTCAACGGCGCGGCCGCGCACCTCGTGCACCCCGGCGACCTCGTCATCATCATCACCTACGCCCAGGTGGAGGAGGCCGAGCGCGCCGGGCACCGGCCGCGGGTGGTGCACGTGGACGCGGACAACCGGCAGGTCCACCTGGGACACGACCCGGCCGAGCCGGTGCCCGGAGCCGTGGCGCAGCTGTCCGGCCGGGGTGGGCGCTGACACAGTTGCTTTTGACAGGCTTACCTAAATAAGGTGTGCCTAAGTTGATGGTCTGTCGAGAGGGTCTCATGTCCGTGTTCGAAGCTGCCGGGCTCAGCCGGCGTGGATTCCTGATCGGGGCGGGTGGCCTCGCCGCCGCCGCGGCGCTCACCGCGTGCAGCAGCGGCGACAAGCCGGCGGCGAGTTCTTCGGGCCCGTGGGAGTTCACCGACGACCGCGGTCAGAAGGCCTCGCGCGACCAGCGTCCGGCGCGGGTGGTGGCCTACGCCAGCTCGGCCGCCGCGCTCTGGGACTACGGCGTCCGCCCGGTCGGCGTGTTCGGCCCGCAGAAGACCGCCGACGGCGGCAAGGAGATCCAGGCCGGCAACATCGACCTGAACGCCGTCACCTCGATCGGCAACGCCTGGGACGACTTCAGCATGGAGAAGTTCGCCGCGCTGAAGCCGGACCTGGTCGTCACCGGCCTGACCGGCACCAAGCCGACGGACCTGTGGGTGCTCACCGACGACCTCGGCCCTAAGGTCCAGCAGGTCGCGCCGATCGTCGCGCTCTCGGAGTACAAGGTCACGCTGCCCAAGGTGATCGAGCGCTACTCGCAGCTGGCCGTCGCACTGGGCGGCGACGCGAACTCCGACACCATGAAGCAGGCCAAGGCGGACTTCGACAAGGCGTCCGAGGACCTGCGCGCGGCGGCGAAGGAGAAGGCCGGCCTCAAGGTCCTGGTGCTCTACGGCGACAAGGACGGCCTGTACATCGCGAAGCCGGACTACTTCGCCGACCTCGCGTACTACCGCGAGCTCGGCCTGGACATCGTCTCCGGCGGCGGCAGCGAGGACTACTGGGAGCAGCTGTCCTGGGAGCAGGCGGGCAAGTACCCGGCCGACCTGATCCTGACGGACTCGCGTTCGTACGCCTTGCCGCGGGCCCAGATGACGCAGTTCCCGACGTGGAACCAGCTGCCCGCGGTCAAGGCCAACCAGCTCGGCGACTGGTCGGCCGAGCCGCGCTTCAACCACCTGCTCGCCACGCCGGTCATCCAGAAGCTGACCGCGCTGGTGAAGGGTGCCCGCACGGACATCACCGCCTGAGGAGGCCTGTCGTGACCAACCCGTTCGAAGACCCCGCCGGGACGTACCTGGTGCTGGTCAACGCCGAGAACCAGCACAGCCTGTGGCCGGAGTCCGCGGAGGTCCCGGCCGGCTGGACGGTCGCCTTCGGCCCGTCGTCCCGCCAGGACTGCCTGGACCACGTGGAAGCGAACTGGACGGACATGCGCCCGAAGTCCCTGGCCGACGCCATGGACGCCTGACCCACCTCCCGCACGACACGCCGGAAGCCTTCGGGCTTCCGGCGTGTCGTCTTTCCAGACACGCGTGTCGTCCTTCCAGTCACGTGAGATCGCCCCTCAATCACACGAGTTCCGCCTTCAAGCACGCGAGTTCCGTGCCGGATCACGCGACTTTCGCTTACCTGGCCGGACGACTCGCGTGCTTGGAGAGTCGACACGCGTGATTGGGGAGTCGACACGCGTGATTGGGGAGTCGACACGGGTCAGGCGCGCTGGCCCGACCACGCCGCCCAGAGCTTCGCGTACTGGCCACCGGCGGCGACCAGGTCGTCGTGGGTGCCGGACTCCACGACCGTCCCCGCGTCCAGGACCACGATCCGGTCGGACGCCGCCGCCTGGGTGAGGCGGTGCGCCACCACCAGGGCCGTGCGTCCCTCCAGGGCCGCCGCGGCCGCCGCTTCCAGGACCTTCGAGCCCGCGCTGCCCGCTTCCGCCGTGGCTTCGTCGAGGATCGCGATCGGCGGGTCGGCCAGCACCAGCCGGACCAGGGCCAGCTGCTGCGCCTGCGTCACCGTGAGCTGGTGACCGCCTTCGCCGACCACGGTGGCCAATCCGGAAGGCAGCGACGACGCCCAGGTCAGCGCGCCCACCTTGGCCAGCGCCTTCCGCAGTTCGGCGTCCGTCGCCGACGGGCGGGCGAGCCGCAGGTCGTCGGCCAGCGTCCCCGCGAACACGTGGACCTCCTGGCTGATCAGCCCCACCGTCCGGCGCGTGCCCTCGGGACCCAGCTCGTCGAGCGCCACGCCGCCGAGGGTCACCGAACCCGTGTCCGGACGGTGGATGCCGGCGATCAGCTTGGCCAGCGTCGTCTTCCCGGCCCCGCTCGCGCCGACCAGCGCCACCCGCTCGCCGGGGGCGACCCCGAGGTCGACGTCGCGCAGCACCGGGTGACCGTCCACATAGGAGTAGGTGATCCCCGCGGTCTTCACCGACGCGTCCCCCGGCCGGGCCGGCCGCGCGGGCGACGCCTCGGCCGGCAGGTCGGCGACGCCGATCAGCCGCGCGAGGCTGGCCGCGGCCGCCTGGGCGTCGTCGACCAGCGCCAGCGCCGTCGTGATCGGCCCGAACAGGCTGTGGAAGTACAGTGCTGCCGCCGTCGCGACGCCGACCGAGACCGCGTCCGCGCCCACCAGCACGAACCCCAGCGCCAGCACCGCCGACAGCCCCACGAACTCCGCGAGGTTCAGCCGCGCGTAGAACCGCGTCACAAGCCGGATTCCCTGCAGGGCCAGCGAAACGGCGGCCTCGGACCGCTCGCGCACCCGCGCCAGGTGGGTATCCGCAAGCCGGAACGCGCGGACCGTCTTCGCGCCGCCGATGGTGTCCAGCAGCTGCTGCTGTTGCGTCCCGACCGCCTCGCGCTGGGCGGCGTACAACGGCTTCGCGCGCGGCACGTACCAGCGCACGGTCCACAGCTGGATCGGCACGGCCAGCAGCGCGGCCAGCAGGAACCGCCAGTCGAGCACGGCCAGCGCGCCGAGCGTCAGCACGACCGTCAGCACCGACCGGCCCAGCTCGGGCAGCGCCTGCCGGACACCCTCGGCGACGACCGAGACGTCGTTCGTCACGCGGGCGGTGAGGTCGCCGGACCCGGCGCGCTCCAGCTGTTCGAGCGGCAGGCCGAGGGCGCGCTCGACGAAACGCTCGCGCAGCTCGGCCAGGATCGTCTCGCCCAGCCGCGCGACCAGCGACACGCCGATCGCCGTCGCCACCGCCTGCGCCACCGCGACCAGCACGAGCCCCACCACCGGCGGCACGAGCTCGGTGGCCGGACGGCGCGTGGCGACCAGGTCGACGACCCGGCCGAGCAGGGGAGCGGTCAGCAGGCCGATCGCGGTGGCCGCGACGAGCATCGTGGCCGCGGCCGCCGCCCGGCCCTTCGCCCGGCCGACGAGCTCGCCGACGACGGCGCGGATCCGCCGCCCGTCGGCCAGGGGGAGGAGTTCGCGGGTCATGACAGCACCGCCGCTCGGTAGTCGGGACGGCCGGCCAGCTCGGCGTGGCTGCCTTCGCCCGTGATCCGCCCGTCGTCGAGCAGGACGACGCGGTCGGTGGCGGCCAGCAGCGCCGGGCTGGTGGTGACGAGGATCGTGGTGCGGCCGCGCCGCAGCTCGGCGAGGCCCGCGGCGATCCGGGCCTCGGTGACCGTGTCGACGGCGGTCGTCGGGTCGTGCAGCACCAGCACCGGCGCGTCGGCGGCCAGTGCCCTGGCGAGCGCGACCCGCTGCCGCTGCCCGCCCGAAAGCGACCGCCCGCGTTCGGTGACGGCGGTCGCGACGCCGTCGGGCAGCGCGGTGGCCACCTCGTCGACGGCGGCCGCGGAAATCGCCTCGGCCGTCTTCGGCCCGGTCTCGATGTTCTCGGCGACCGTCCCGGCGAACAGGTCGGCGTCGTGCGCGGCGACCAGCACCACCTCGCGCACCCGGCTCGGGTCCACAGTGGACAGGTCGACCGAGTCGACCGACACCGAGCCGCTCGCGGGGTCGGCGGCGCGCCCGAGGCAGTCGAGCAGGTCCGTCGCGGCGGCCGGGTCGGTGGCGACGACGCCGAGCAGCTCGCCCGGGCGCGCTTCGAAAGCGACGTCACGCAGGGCGCCGCGGTTCAGCGCGGACAGCTTGACGTGCCCGGCCGCCGGCACCGGCAGCGTCGCGTCGCCGCCGTCGACGGCCGGGGGAGCGTTGAGCACGTCGGCGATGCGCGCGGCCGAGGCCCGGCCCTGCGCGAGCTCGCCGTTGACCCACGAGAAGATCGTGAACGGCGTGATCAGGTACTGCGCGAGCCCGACCGCGGCGACCAGGTCGCCGACGCTGATGTCGCCCGCGGCGGCGAGGTTGCCGCCGACCAACGCGACCACGGCGATGAAGATGCCGGTGAGCGCCAGCAGTGCGCCGTTGTGCCAGGCCTGGGCGCGGGCCGCGCGCAGGGTCGCGCGCAGCGAGTCCTGGCTGGTCCGGCGGTAGCGGTCGACGGCGGCGCGTTCGGCGCCGACGCCCTTGAGGACGCGCAGCCCGGCGACGAGGTCGGTGGCGACCCCGGAGGCGAACGCGGAGCGCTCCTGCTCGGCCTCGCTGCGGCGCTCGAGGGGCTTGCCGATCAGGTGCGCCAGGTACAGCATCGGCGGCGTGCCGAGCAGCACCAGCAGACCGAGCGGCAGCGACATGGTGAGCAGCGCGACCGCGCTGACCAGCAGCCCGGCCAGGCCGGCGAACCCGAAGGGCAGCACGCCGTTGACGGTGCCGACGCGCTTGGCGTCCGACGTCCCGATGCTGACCAGCTCGCCGGCGAGGGTGCCGGAGCCGCCCACCCCGCCGGGGTGCAGCACGCGGCGTCCGACGTCGAGGCGGAGGTCGTGGGCCGCGCGCTCGGCGGCGCGTTCGCCGAAGCGGGCGCCGAGGCGGTAGCTGGTCGACAGCGCGGCGAAGAGCACGGCCAGCACCACCAGCCAGACCAGCAGCGTGCCGACCGAGCCGCCCGCGACGGCCTGGTCGATGACCACGCCGATGACGACCGGAACCAGGGCCTCGCCGCCTTGGTGGCTCGAGGTCAGCAGCGCGGCGAGCGCCACCGATCGTCGTTGCCCGGCGATCGACCGGCGGAGGACTTCCCGTCCCGTCGTGCTCACCCGCGCCTCCCTCTCCAGAGCTGGGATAGGTAAGGCTAGTCTAAGTAAAGAAATTACGGGAAGACGGTCGGCTTCGTCTCAGTTCGCGGCTCGGTCGCCGGCTCGCCGAACCGGGCCAGCGCGAGTGCGGCGGCCACGGCGAGCGCGAACCCGGCGACGGCGACGACCGCGAAGCCGGGCCGGGTGCGGTCGCCGAGCGCCAGCACGCCGACCAGCGAGGGGAAGATTGTCTCGCCGAGCACCATCATCGCGGTCGAGGTCGTGACGCTCCCGCGCTGCAGCGCCGTCGCGTAGAACAGCATGGCCATCGCGCCGGCGATCGCGACGGTGTAGGTCGCGAGGTCGGTGAGCAGGTCGAGCGGCGCGAGGCTGGGGATGATCCGGCCGGCGATGGCGACGACGCCGAAGCACAGGCCGGCGACGAGCCCGAGCGCCGGCGTCCGGATCCGGCGGCTCGCCCTGCCGGCGGCGATCCCGGCCACGGCGAGGACGGCGACCACGCCGACGAGCGCCAGCCGGAACCCGAGCCCGACGGGGTCCGACCCTTCGCTTTCGGCGGCGGCGCCGAGCAGGGCGAGCCCGGCACAGACGACGCCGACGGCCACCCACTCCCTCTTCCCGAGCCGCACACCGAGGAACCGCGCGGCGACGGCCGTGACGGCGAGACTGGCGGCGAGCGCGGCCTGCACGACGAAGAGCGGCAGCACGTGCAGGGCGGCGATCTGCGCGACGAACCCGAGGACGTCGAGCGAAAGGCCGAGCACGAACTTCCACTGCCCGAGCACGCGGACCAGCAGTTTCGGATCGACACCGTCGCGGCCGGTGTCGGTGGCTCGCGCGGCGACCGACTGCATCACCGAAGCCACGCCGTACGCGCATGCCGCGCCCAGGGCGCAGAGCAGTCCCCACCACATGCTGATCACTGTATTCGCCGTCCCGGTTTTGTCGGACCCGTGCGGTACGGTGCGGCCATGTCGAACACGAGTTCGAAGACGCACCGCCAGTGGCCCGCCCCGCTGGCGGCCGACGAGCTGCGTCTGCTGCTGGATTTCCTGCAGTTCCTCCGCGCAACGGCGGTGAACAAGCTGGCGGGGTTGTCGTTGTCGCAGGCGTCGGCGACGCCGTTGCCGGCGTCGCCACGGATGAGCGCACTGGGCGTGGTGAAGCACCTGACGGCGGTGGAGCGCTGGTGGCTGTCGATCGAGGCGGGCGGGGCGGACCTGCCATCGCTGTGGGCGGGCAGCCCGGACCCGAGCTGGAACGTGGGCCCGGAGGACACCCCGGCGTCGGTGGTGGCGGCGTACAAGGCGGAGTGGGGGCGGGTGGAGAAGGCGCTGCGTGGGTTGGGCCCCGACGACCGGACACGGCGGCGCGCGGAGTTCACCGTTCGGTGGGTCGTCGCGCATGTCGTGCAGGAGACGGCGCGGCACGTGGGGCACCTGGACGTGCTGCGGGAACTGGCCGACGGGGAGGTGGGTGAGTGACGGCACGGTGAGGCGGTGGCGGTGGGTGGGCGAAGGGAGGGGAGTGAGCTTCCCCCCGTTCGCCGGACACGGCGGGTGTGGGGTCAGGCCGGCGCGTCTGGTGGCCGGTTGAGGGCCTCAAACGTGGCGGGGCTGTGCATCCCGATCTTGGAGTGTCTCCGTTTCGGGTTGTGCCAACACACTATCCATTCGAATATCGCGTTGGCAAGTTCGTCGCGGGTTTTCCAGGTTTTCGAGTCGAGAAGTTCGAGCTGGAGGGTTCCCCAAAACGATTCCATCATGGCGTTGTCGTAGCAGTCACCGACGGTGCCCATGGAGGCGAGCAGGCCTGCGGCGCGGAGGCGTTGCCCGAATGCCCACGAGGTGTATTGCGATCCGTGGTCGGAATGCAGGATGGTTTTTCTGCCGTCGGGTTGGCGGCGGAGAATGGCCATGCCGAGGGCGTCGGTAACCAGTTCGGTGCGCATATGGTCGGCGATGGACCAGCCGATGATGAGCCGGGAATAGGCGTCCATCACGGCGGCGCAGTAGACGCGGCCTTCCTCGGTGGGGTGTTCGGTGATGTCGGTGATCCACAACCGGTCTGGGGCGTCGGCGGTGAACCGGCGGTTGACCAGGTCGGCACGGGGTTGCCCGGCCGGGTCGCGGACCGTGGTGACATGCCGCCGGCGACGGTAGAGGCCCTGGATGCCGGCTTCGCGCATGAGCCGCTCGACCCGTTTGAGGTTGACCGGCATCCCCAGACCGAGCCGCAATTCGGCGTGCACCCGCGGCGAACCATAGGTGCCGCGGGAATCGGCGTGGATCTGTTCGATGTGTTTCAGTAACAGCGCGTTCTCCTCCTCTCGAGCCGAGGCCGGCCGGTCGCGCCATTCGTAATAGCCGGAGCGGGACACGTTCAATACCCGGCAGGCCACCGCGACGTCGATACCGTCGGCGGCGAGCTCATGGACCAGCGGGAAGGTTACTTTGGGAGGATGTTCTCCCGCGCGAAGTACGCCGCCGCGCGTTTGAGGATCTCGTTCTCCATCTCCAGCTGCCGGTTCTTGCGGCGCAGCTCGGCGAGTTCCTTCTTTTCCGCGCTGGTCAACCGGGTGGCTGAGCCGTTGGTGTCGGCGTCGGCCTGGGCCATCCAGTTGCGCAGGCAGGACTCGCTGATGCCCAGTTCCTTGGCCAGCGCGGCGACCGGTTTGTCGCCCAGGCGGGCCAGCTCGACGGCACGCTGACGGAACTCAGGCGGGTGTGGTGCAGGCATCGGAACATCCTCCCTGGTGACCGGCGGTCACCTCAGGTCAGGTGTCCGGACAACCGGGGGAAGCTCAGAGAGGGAGAGGCTGCGGCCTGGGTCGGGCGTCGGTTGGTGGGTTCGGCTGGGGTTCTGTGGTGGCCTGGGGTGCGCGTCGGCTGGTGGCTTGGGCCTGGGTTCTGTGGTGGCGTGGGGCTGGTGGTCTCGGCCGGGTTCTGCGGCAGCCCGGCTCGGGCATCCGTTTGGTGGCTTCGGCTGGGTCCCGTGGCGGCTCGGTCGCGCATCGGCTGGTGGCCTTGGCCGGGATGCCGCGGCGGTTCGGATCGCGCAGCTCCGGCCGAGGTCCCGCGGCCGCGTGGGTGGGCCAGGCGAGCACGGCCAGAGCCCGCGGCCGTGCGGGTTTGCCGTGGCCCGGGTAACCCCGCCCTGCATCCCGCAGCAGCGGTGCAGTCCCGCAGCAACCCCGGCGCGCGCTCCGCAGCGAACCCGTCGAGCCGAAAAGCGCGTGACAGGCGCAGCTACCCTGGACTCATGGCCGTCGTTGCGGAATACCGCCGATTTACCGGCCCCCTGGCCCGTTCCGGGCGCCAGCGGGGTTCCGGTGCCATGCGCGCAGCCTGAACCGACGCCGTCGCCGGGTCGCCCGGGCCAGGGGGGTGCCGCCCTCGAAAGCCCGTTCAGCCCGGAGGTTCCGTCATGCCCGCAACACTTTCCCCTGCCCAGCTGGCCCGCGATCTCGCCGTCCGGGATCTCGCCGATCCCGCCGCCGGGCCGCATGCCGTTCAGGTTGTCGTCGAACAAGCCGTTGCTGCCCTCGCCGGTTTGTGGTCCTGTGCGGTTCGCAGATGCCCCGGTGAGCGCATCGTCACCGTCGCCGACAACTACGACAACCTCGGCTACCACCCCGCCGACGTCACGCGCGACGCCCGCTACACCCGGTACGTCGACCAAGACCACGTCCTGCGCAGCCACGCCACCGCCCTCATCCCCGGCGCGCTGCGGAACCTGGCCGCGGACCCGGTCGAGGACGTGCTGCTCGTCTGCGCGGGCGTCGTCTACCGCCGCGACAGCATCGACCGGCTGCACAGTGGCACGCCGCACCAGCTCGACCTGTGGCGGATCCGCCGCGGCACGACCACCAGGGCCGACCTCGAAGCGATGGTCGCCGCCCTCCTGCCGGATCTGCGGTGGCGGCTCGAGGCGCGGCGTCATCCGTACACAGTGGACGGTGCGCAACTGGACGTCGAACACGAAGGCGGCTGGGTCGAGGTCGCCGAGTGCGGGCTCGCCCACCCGGGCGTCCTCGCGCGGGCCGGGCTGGACGAACGCTGGTCCGGGCTGGCGCTCGGCCTGGGCCTCGACCGGATGGTCATGCTGCGCAAGGGCATCCCGGACATCCGGCTGCTGCGCTCCACCGAACCGGCCGTCGCCGCGCAGCTGACGGACCTCGCGCCCTACCGGCCGGTCTCCGCGCTGCCGCCGGTGCGCCGCGACCTCTCGATCGCCGTCGACGCCGACGACCGGGCCGAAGACCTCGGCGACCGCGTCCGGGAGGCACTGGGCGAAGACGTCGTCGAGTCGGTCGAGATCCGGCAGGAGACGCCCTACGCCCTGCTGCCGGCGCAGGCCCGAGCCCGGCTCGGTGCGACGCCGGACCAGAAGAACCTGCTCGTCCGCCTGGTGCTCCGGCCCCTGGACCGGACGCTGTCCGACCACGAGGCGAACGTCCTCCGGGACCGGGCCTACGCCGCCCTGCACCGGGGGAGCGTGCACCAGTGGGCCGACCTCACCGGAGGACGCGATGGCGCAGGTGCGTGACCGAGGTCGTCGCCCGCGCGTCGATCTGCTCGAGGTTCAGCGGCGGGACGCCGTCGAACAACCGGACGCCGCCGCCGAGCGTGTACGGCGCGACGTGCAGCCGCAGCTCGTCGACCAGGCCCGCGGCGAGGTAGGAGTTGACGGTGGTCGGGCCGCAGCGGGCCGGCCGCGGCATCCGCCTGACGCCGGAGGGTCGCCTGCCGGCCGACCGCGCCGCCGAAATCGCCGGACGCGTGGACGCGGCGGCCGAAGAGCCGGCCGCCCAGGTCGGCCTGCGGGCCGGGCGCGTCCGGCTGGCCGCCAACGCGGCCGCGCTGAGCACCCTCGTGCCGAACGCGGCCGCGTCGCCGGCGGCGGCGCACCCGGCGCTCGAGCTCAGCCTGGTCGACCGGCATCCCGTCGAAGCACTGGACATGCTGCGCCGCGGCGAACTCGACGGATTCCGGTTCCGCCACCTCGCCGACGACCCGATCCACCTGATCAGCCGACGGCCGGGCGAAAGCCTGGCCGACCACCGCGACTCGGCCTGGATCGGCGGGTTCAGCCCGCGCCTCGGTTCGTCCAGCGATGACATGGTCGTCGTGCAGTCACTGGTCGCGGCCGGCCTCGGCGTCGCCACCCTGCCCGGACTGGCCCTGGCCGCACACCGCAACCCCGGCATCCACGCGGCCACCTTCGCCGACCCCCCGGACCCGCCCGCGGTGGCCGCCGTGCTGGCCGCGCTCACCCAGGCCGCCGCGGCGGGCCCGTAGGGTGTCCGGCATGACTGATCGGCTCTACTTCCGGCAGCTGCTCGCCGGCCGTGACTTCGCCGTCGGCGACCCCGTCGCGACGCAGATGGTGAACTTCGCCTACCTGATCGGCGACCGCGAAACCGGGGACGCCGTCATCGTCGACCCGGCCTACGCGGTGCGTGACCTCCTCGACGTCCTCGCGCAGGACGGCATGCGGCTCACCGGCGTGCTGGCCACGCACCACCACCCCGACCACGTCGGCGGCGAAATGCTCGGCTTCTCGCTGCCCGGGATCGCCGAACTCCTCGCGGTCGAACAGGTGCCGATCCACGTCAACGGTGCCGAAACCGAGTGGGTCAAGCGGGTCACCGGCGTCTCCGGCACCGACCTGCGCGCCCACGACCACGACGACGTCCTCGAGGTCGGCGCCATCCCGATCCGGCTGCTGCACACGCCCGGGCACACGCCGGGCAGCCAGTGCTTCCTCGTCGAGGACAAGCTCGTCTCCGGCGACACGCTCTTCCTGGAAGGCTGTGGCCGCACCGACTTCCCGGGCGGCGACGCCGAAGAGATCTACCGCAGCCTGCAGGCGCTCGCCGGCCTGCCCGGCGACCCGGTCGTCTACCCGGGCCACCAGTACTCGGCCGAGCCGTCCGCCGCGCTGTCCGAAGTCAAGCGCAGCAACTTCGTCTACCGGCCGCGGTCGCTCGACGAATGGAAGATCATGTTCGGCGGCTGAGCAAGTGCGTTCCACGGGGTGAAACACGGGGCGTTCACGGAGTGGGCACGCATTGACTTCGCCTCCCACTCCCCGGATGGTCGGGACCACGCAATCCGAGAACGTCCCCGTCCCCGGGAGAAATCCGTGTCGATTTCCACCACGGGCGTGCTCGCGCACGCCCGGAAACGCGCCGCCGGGCCGCCGCGCAAAGCCGTGCGGCGGCCCGATCTGCGGCGCTGGATCAGCCCGGTGGTGCTCGTCGCCGCCTGGCAGGTCGCCAGCGCCACCGGCGTGCTGCCGCCGGACAAGCTCAGTTCACCGTGGACGGTCGTGCAGGCCGGCATCGAAACCGCGCGCAGCGGCGAACTCGGCACCGCGTTCGCCGTTTCGCTCGGGCGGGTCGGTGCCGGCTTCGCGCTCGGCGCGCTCGCCGGCGTTCTGCTCGGCATCGTCTCGGGGCTGTCGCGCTGGGGCGAAGCCCTGGTCGACCCGCCGGTGCAGATGCTGCGCACGCTGCCGTTCCTCGGCCTGATCCCGCTGTTCATCCTGTGGTTCGGCATCGGCGAGGAGACCAAGATCGTGCTGGTCGCGCTCGGCGTGGCCTTCCCGCTCTACCTCAACGTCCACTCGGGAATCCGCGGCGCCGACCCGGCGCTGGTGGAAGCCTCGCGGGCGCTCGGGTTCAGCCGCGCGGAACGGCTCTGGCACGTCGTCCTGCCCGGTGCCCTGCCGCAGGCGCTCGTCGGGTTGCGGCAGTCGCTCGGGCTCGCGTGGCTCGCGCTGATCGTCGGCGAGACCGTCAACGCCGACGCCGGCGTCGGCTACCTCATCAACAACGCCCGCGAATTCCTGCGCACCGACGTCGTGGTCGTCGGTCTCGTCCTCTACGCCCTGCTCGGCCTGGTCACCGACGCGCTGGTCCGGCTGCTCGAACGGAAGGTCCTGCGGTGGCGAACCCGGTAGCCGACGTCCGCGGCCTCACCAAGCGGTTCGGCGACCGGACCGTCCTCAGTGGACTCGATCTGGCCGTCGAGCGTGGCGAGTTCGTCGCGCTGCTCGGCCGCAGCGGGTCCGGCAAGTCGACGCTGCTGCGGGTGCTCGCGGGCCTCGACGACGACGTCGAAGGCCGCGCCGACGTCACCGGCACCGTCTCGGTCGCGTTCCAGCAGCCGAGACTGCTGCCGTGGCGGAAGGTCTGGCGCAACGTCGTCCTCGGCCTGCACCAGGACGGCGTGACGAAGTCCCGCAACCGCGCGCTGGCCGAGAAGGCCCTCGCCGAGGTCCACCTGAGCGAGCACGCCGACGACTGGCCGCTGACGCTGTCCGGCGGCGAAGCCCAGCGCGTGTCGCTGGCCCGCGCGCTCGTGCGCGAACCCGACCTGCTGCTGCTCGACGAGCCGTTCGGCGCCCTGGACGCGCTCACCCGGATCTCCATGCACGGCCTCGTGCAGGACCTCTGGCGGCGGCACCGGCCGGGCGTGCTGCTGGTGACCCACGACGTCGACGAGGCCCTGCGGCTCGCCGACCGCGTCCTCGTGCTGGACGGCGGCCGGATCGTGGCCACGCACCGGCCGCGCGAAGCCGACGACCTCCGCCGCCGCGTGCTGGCCGACCTGGGAGTGACCGAAGATGTTGTGGCGTAAGGGAACACTGGCAGTAGTGGTGGCTCTCGTGGTCTCCGCGTGCGGCACGGCGACCGGTAACGAAGCTGCCGTCCCGGCCGCGGTGAGCGCGGCCGACCTGGCGAAGGTGACGCTCAGGGTGGGCGATCAGAAGGGCGGGGTGAAGTCCCTGCTCACCGCGGCGAACCTGCTGCAGGGGACGCCGTACCGGATCGAATGGTCCACGTTCACCTCGGGCCCGCCGCTGCTCGAAGCCGCCTCGGCGGGCGCGATCGACACCGGGCGCGTCGGCAACACGCCGCCGATCTTCGCGGCCGCCGCGAAGGCGAAGATCAAGGTGATCAGCGTGTCGCGCAGCAACGTCGAGCGGGAAGCGGTCCTCGTGCCGCCGGACTCGCCGCTGCAGAACGTCGCCGCGCTGAAGGGCAAGACGATCGGCGTCGCCAAGGGCAGCTCCGCGCACGGGCAGCTGCTGAACACGCTGCACAACAACGGCTTGTCCACCAAGGACGTGAAGCTGAGCTTCCTGCAGCCGTCCGAGGCCTACGCCGCGTTCACCCAGCACGCGATCGACGCCTGGGCGATCTGGGACCCCTACACCGCGCAGGCGCAGCTCGAAGCCCACGCGCGGGTGCTGGCCGACGGCCGGGGTGCGTCGAACGGCCTCGGCTTCCTGACCGCGAGCACGGCCGCGCTCGGCGACCCCGGCCGGAACTCGGCGCTGCGCGACTTCGCCGTGCGCGTGGTCAAGGCGCAGAAGTGGGCCGACACGCACCGCGAAGCGTGGGCGGAGGCGTGGGCCAAGGAAACCGGGCTCAAGCTCGCCGTCGCGCAGAAGGCCGTCGAAGCGGGCCGTGACCTGCCGATCGCGCTCGACGACGCCGTCGTGGCGTCCGAACAGCAGCTCGCGGACGCCTTCACCGACGAGAAGACTTTGCCGGGCAAGGTGGACTTCGCCGCCTTCGTCGACCGGCGGTTCGGTCCCGACCTGGACCAGGCGAGGAGCAACGGATGAGCATCAGGCTGCACTGGTTCCTGCCCACCAGCGGTGACGGCCGCACGATCGTGGAACGCTTCCACGCCAACCGGTCCGCGGGCCCGGCCGCCCAGCGCGACCCGGACCTGGACTACCTGGCCCAGGTGGCCCGCGCGGCCGAGCGGCAGGGCTTCGAAGGCGTCCTGACGCCGACGGGCACGTGGTGCGAGGACGCGTGGCTCACCACGGCCGCGCTGATCCGCGAGACGACCCGGCTGAAGTTCCTGGTCGCCTTCCGCCCGGGCGTCATCTCACCGACCCTGGCCGCGCAGATGGCCGGGACGTTCCAGCGCCTGTCGGGCGGTCGCGTGCTGCTCAACATCGTCACCGGCGGCGACGCGGTCGAACAGCGCCGCTTCGGCGACTGGCACGACCACGACGCCCGGTACGCCCGCACCGACGAGTTCCTGACGATCGTCCGCGGCGTCTGGTCCGGCGAGCCCTTCAGCTTCGAAGGCGAGCACCTGCGCGTCGAAGGCGCGACGACGCTGGCCGCGCCCGATCCGGTGCCGCCGATCTACTTCGGCGGCTCGTCCCCGGCCGCGCTGCCGGTCGCGGCGCGGCACGCCGACGTCTACCTGACCTGGGGCGAGCCGCCCGCGCAGGTCGCCGAGAAGGTCGGCAAGGTGCGCGAGCTGGCCGGGGACCGGCCGATCCGGTTCGGCGTCCGGCTGCACACGATCTCGCGCGACACCTCGGCCGAAGCCTGGGCCGAGGCGCAGAAGCTGCTCGACGCGCTGAGCCCGGAGCAGGTCGCGAAGGCGCAGGCCCAGCTGGCGGCGAGCGAGTCGGTGGGGCAGCAGCGGATGGTCGCGCTGCACGGCGGCCGGACCGACGGCGGCGTCCGCGGGCTGGAGATCCACCCGAACCTGTGGGCGGGGGTCGGCCTGGTCCGCGGCGGGGCCGGCACCGCGCTGGTGGGCAGCCACGAGGAGGTCGCGGACCTGATCGAGGAGTACCACAGCGTGGGCGTGAGCGAGTTCGTGCTGTCGGGCTACCCGCACCTGGAGGAGGCGTACTGGTTCGGCGACGGCGTGCGGCCGGAACTGGCCCGGCGCGGCCTGCTGGCGGACGTTCCGGCCCTGCCCCGGCCGTCGCACCCGGAGCGCAACGTCGCGGCGCTGTAGCTACTGCTGCGACTCGGCGAGCAGGCGCAACGCGAGTTCCTTCAGCTGCGGGCTCGCCGTCGCCGCGTCGCCCGCGTCGAACGGCGGCCGCGGGTCGTACTCCACGGCCAGCTGGACGGCGCGGGCGACCTCCTCGCCGGCGAGCTTGCCCGCGAGGAACAACGCCATGTCGATGCCGGCGGAGACGCCTGCCGCGGTGATCACCTTGCCCACCTGCACGTACCGTTCCGGCACGTACTCGACGCCGAACGTGGCCTCCAGGTAGGGCGCCGACGCCCAGTACGTCGTCGCCCGCTCGCGCAGCAGGCCCGCCGCGCCGAGGATCAGCGCGCCGGTGCACACCGACGTCGTCCAGGTCGTGTGGCGGTGGATGCGGCGGATCCAGTCCAGCAGCACCGGGTTGTGCATCGCCCCGATCGTGCCGCGGTCGCCGGCTCCGGGCACCAGCAGGACGTCGAGACGGTCCACTTCGGACACGGCCCGGTCGGCGAAGACGGCCGTGCGGTGGGTGTCCGTGCGCACCGGGCCGCGGCGCTCGCCGATCATGGTGACCGTCGCGCCCGGGAGCCGGGAGAGCAGCTCCGCCGGACCGGTCGGGTCGAGCAGGCTGAACCCGTCGTAGAGCAGGATGCCGATCTTCGGGCCGGGACGGCCGTCCCGGACCGGCGCCGCGGCCGCGGTGCCGGTGGCGGCCGGCAGTCCCAGTGCCGCGACCGCGGCCAGCCCGCCGAGCACGGTCCGGCGGGTCGTCTGTGAGGTGGTCATGCCTCCGGAGTCTGGACGGCCGCCGCGCCCGGGAGCGAAGGAATGTCCGGCATCCTGCGAAGCGTGTCCCCGGTGACGCCGTAGTGGTCGAGGAACGCCTGCCGCAGCGTCTCGGCCGAGCCGAACCCGCACCGGCGGGCGATGGCGGCCAGCGGCAGTTCGCTGCCCCGCACCAGGTGAGCGGCGGCTTCGGTGCGCGCGGCGCGGACCGCGCGGGCCGGCGTGGTGCCGACGTGGGTGGCGAACAGGCGGGCCAGGTGCCGGGCCGTCACCCCCGCGCGGGCCGCCAGTGCCGGCGGGCTCAGATCTTCGGCCAGGTGACCGGCGACGTACCCGAGCAGGTCCCGCACCACCCGGTTCCCCGGCGACGGCGCGGCGAGGAACATGCTGATCTGGGCCTGGTCGGCCGGGCGGTGCAGGTAGGTCACGAGCTCGCGGGCGACTGCCCGGGCCAGCGTCGGGCCGTGGTCGGCTTCGACCAGCGCGAGCGTGAGGTCGAGCGCGCTGGTGACCCCGGCGGAGGTGTAGACGTTGCCGTCGCGCAGGTACAGCGGCGCCGGATCGACGGTGACGGCGGGGAACGCGGCGGCCAGGAGCTCGCCGTAGCCCCAGTGCGTGGTGACCCGCCGCCCGTCGAGCAGGCCGGCCGCGGCGAGCACGAACGTGCCCGTGCACACGGAAGCGATCCGGCGGCTCCGCCCGGCCAGCCGGCGGACCTGGGCCAGCAGCGGCTCGTCGAGGACCGCCGCGCGGGTCCCGGCGCCGCCGACGACCATCAGCGTGTCCAGCGGCCCGGTGATGGCGCCGAGCCGCCGGGCCCCGGCGAGCACGATCCCGGCCGAGCTGCGCGCACCCCGCCCGGACACCGTGGCCAGCTCGACGCGGTACGGCGGCGCGGCGCCGTGGGAGTTCGCCAGCTCCAGTGCGCCGCTCGGGCAGGCCACGTCGAGGATCTGGACCTGGTCATAGGCGGCGATGACGACCCGCCTTTCCTGCCCCATGCCGGGAATCTACCGGGTCAGGGGGAGGAGAACGGGACCAGCAGCCCGGGCGGCGCGAACAGCGGGTAGGTGACGAGCACGCCGCCGGCGGCACGGGTGACCGCGGCCGGGCGGAAGAGGTCGTGCTGGCCGGTGTAGAAGGCGGTGGTGCCGTCGTCGTCGCCGGTCAGCAGGACCCGGCGGCGTGGCTGCCCGGCGGCGTCCTCGCCGGGGACCTCCGGGAAGGCCGCGATCCGCACCGGCCGGTCGGCCGCGAGCGCGGCGAGGGTGGTGATGAGCCGCGGGTCCGCGCGCCCTTCGCGCAGCACGGCGGCGGCCTCGGGGGTCAGCGTGACCCACGCCGACGCGGCCAGTGCCGCACCGGCGTGGGCCCGGGCCGGAACTTCCGGCGGCGCGGTGGGAGCGGCGGGCGGCAACCCGAGGCGCCAGACGGTGACCCGGGCGTCGCCGTCCCCGAAGACGGCGGTCGGGCCGGCACCGACGAGCGCGCCGTCGAGGGCCGGGTAGTGCCTGCGGAGCGCGGGTTCACCGGCCCCGAAGACGGCCCATTCGGCGTCCGGGCAGGTGACGTCGCACGCGGCGGGCGGAGCCAGCATGCCGGTCGGCCAGCCGGCGTACGCGAGTTCGGCCCACGCGGCATCGTCGACGAGCAGCAGGGAGCCGGAAGCGTTGGCGCGCACCCAGTCGCGGGCGGCGGCGAGCGGACCGCCGCGGTTGATGGTGGGTTGTAGGGCGGAGTAGCCGGCGACCCAGCTGACGGCGAGCGCGGCGGCGAGGACGGCGGCGGCCAGGACGGGAACGCTCCGGCGGCGCCGGGGCTTGCGGCCGTGGTAAGTGGGCTGTGGAGGGGCGTCGGCCGGGCCTTGCCCGCGGGTGCCCTCGTGGCGTGCGGGCGGGACCTGAGGGACGTCGGCCGGGCTGCGGGCGCCCGGGTGCTGGGCGGGGGAAGGCCGTGGGGCGGTGCCGGTCAGGGTGGGCCGGGCGGGGCAGGGTCTCCTGAGCGCGGCAACCGCCCGGCCGCCGGTGCCCCGGGGTTGCGGCGCGCCGGCGCCGGGCCGGGTGGGCTGCGCACCCGTGTTGCCCCGGCCTTCCGGGCCCGTCCGCCGGGCGAAAGGCGGCGTGTGCCGGCGCGTCCGCCTGCGCCGCCGGGTCAGGGCCTGGGCTGCCCCCGCCAGCAGCAGCGGTGTCACCGGCAGCAGCAACGCCAGCACCGCCGTCGGTGGCACGCCCGGCACCGCGAGCACCGCCGCGAGCAGCAGCCCCGTCAGCGCGACCGGCCGCACCGCGCGCACCCCCAGGCCCGCCACCAAGGCGACCGCCGACGCCGCCACCCATGCCGGGTCCAGGGCCGCCCAGTCGGCCACCGCCGGACCGGTCGCGGCCGCGAGGTGGGGCCTGAGTGCCGATGCCGCCGGGCCGAACGCGATGCCCAGGCCGAGGTTCAGGACCACCGCCACCAGCGCCGCCCGGACCGGGGCCCGGCGGACCAGCAGCCAGCCCGCCGCGGGCAGGAAGAACAGCGCCAGCGGGGACGTCAACACCGCCGCCAGCAGGCACACCGCCGCCGCCGTGTCGTGGCGGATGCGGGCTCTGCGGCGGGTGATCAGGACAAGCGCGCCCAGGACCCACACCGCCGCCAGGTGCTCCACGACCACCAGGCGCTGCACGCCCAGTGCCAGCGGGGAGGCCGCCAGGAGCAGCACCGCCACCGCCGCGGCCCAGCGCGTCAAGCCCAGGCGGCGGGCCAGGATCCACAGCAGTGCCGCGCCGGCCAAGGCCGCCACCAGTACCGTCTCGCGGACCGCCGCCAAAGCCGTCGTCGAGCGGCCGAACGCGTCCGACACCATCGTCGCCGCCGCGAGCTGGAGCCAGCCGAACGGGCTGACGCCGGCGCCGCCCGCGTCGGCGAACGATGTGAGGTGGCCGAGCGCGTACGCGTGGGCGACCGTGGCGGCCTCCGCGGGCAGCGCCGGTGCGGGCGCGGCCAGGTAGAGCACCCGCAGCCCGCCGGCCAGGGCCAGCAGGGCGAGCACGATGTCGAGCGACAGCAACCGGTGCGCGGCGGAAACCGGGCTGTGAGCCATTGCACGGACTGTAGCGGAGCCGTCGGAACCCGTTGCCGGGCAACGTCGCTACGCCTGCCCGGAGAGCGTCCGGGTCAACGCGAGCGCCACCGTCCGGACGGCCGGGGCGACCCGTTCGGTCCGCATCCGGTTGGCCCAGCCGGAGATCGACACCGCCGCCACCGCGACGCCGCCGGCGTCGAGCAGCGGGCTGGCCGCGCACACCACGCCGACGCCGGATTCCTCGCGCTCCAAGGCGATCCCGTCCTCCCGGACCCGGGTCAGCTGACGGCGGAGCAGCCCGGGGGCGGTGATCGTCCGCGCGCTCATCCGCGGCAGCCCGGCGTCGATCACCTGGCTCACCACGGATTCCGGGGAGAACGCCAGGATCGCCTTGCCGACGCCGGTGGCGTGCGCGGGGAACCGGCCGCCGATGCGCGAGGGCAGCGTCGGCGCGTCCGGGCCGCGCAGCACGTCGAGGTACACGACTTCGGTGCCTTCGAGGATCGCGAGGTGGACGGTGTTGCGGGTGGCTTCGCGCAGGTCGGCCAAGTAGGGCCGGGCGGCCTCGACCAGGCCGCGCCGCGGCGAGGCCAGCTGGCCGATCTCGAACAGCCGCAGCCCGAGCCGCACCGCGCCGGCGTCACGTTCGAGCAGGCCCGTCTCGGTCAGGTGGCCGACGAGCCGGTGGACGGTCGTCTTCGCCAGCCCGGTCCGGCGGGCGAGCTCGGAGACGCCGAGGGTCTCGTCACCCGGCCGGAAGGCCTCCAGGAGCGCGGCGAGCCGGGCCGCGACGAGGCCGTCGCCGCTCGCGCCGTCGTTCCGCCCAGCGGTACGCATGGGTTGAGTGTGCCCGATCGGGCGGGCGAGTGTCAGCAGGGAAGGAGGTGGGGTCAGTGGCCGTCGGCGCCGAGGACGAGCTTGACGCAGTGCGCGACGAGCCGCTCGCGCGAAACCGGCAGCGACCCGTCGAGGTAGGCGATGAAGACGTTGCTCAGCGCGCCGACCAGCCCGACGGCGACCAGCCGGCGTTCGAGCTCGTCGCCGTGGGACAGCTGCTCGCCGACGAGCGCGGCGAACACCGGCAGCAGGTGCAGGCCCCGGCGGGTCAGCGCCGGGTCGGTCAGCGGCGCGAGCAGCAGGACCCGGCCCTTGCGGGGGTCGTCGACGATCAGCTCGACGAACGCGCGCACGGCGTGCTCGGCCCGCAGCACGGGGGTGGGCGCGTCCCGCACGGCGTCGACGAGCGCCTGCCGCGCCTGCTCCCCGACGTGCTCGTACACCGCCGCGACGAGCTCTTCGCGGTCGGCGAAGCTCTCGTAGAAGTAGCGCTCGGTCAGCTTCGCGTGCCGGCACACCGCGCGGACGCTCGTCCCGCCCGAGCCTTCGGTCCCCAGCAGCTCCAGGCCCGCGGCCACCAGTTGCTCCCGCCGGAGCGCCTTCCGGTCGTCCAGCGTCGTGCCCGCCCAGGTCCGGCCCGGCATCACAGCTCCTCGGTTGACTACAACTGTTGTCAGATCCTAGCCTGACAACGGCCGTGGTCAGTTCGAGACGCGACGAGGAGCCGCCGATGCCACCCGAACCGCTGGGCCCGGACTCGCTGACGTGGAAGTACTTCGGCGACTGGCGCGGCCTGCTCATCGGCCTGTGGGCCGGGTCGATGCAGAACATGCACCCGGGCCTCGGCGCGGGCGTCGAGCAGCACTCGCGGTTCTTCGAAGAGCGCTGGCAACGGCTGTTCCGCTCGCTCTACCCGATCGGCGGGGTGGTCTTCGACGGCCCGCGCGCCCACGCGACCGCCCTCGAAGTCCGCGGCTACCACAACCGCATCAAGGGCGTCGACGCGAAAGGCCGCCGCTACCACGCCCTGGACCCCGACACCTACTACTGGGCGCACGCCACGTTCTTCGTCAGCACGATCCTCATCGCCGACCACTTCATGGGCGGCATCGGCGAAGCCGAAAAGCGGCAGCTGTTCGACGAACACGTCCAGTGGTGGCGGCTGTACGACATGCCGATGCGGCCGGTGCCGGCGAGCTGGGAGGACTTCCAGCGCTACTGGAAGCACATGTGCACCGAGGTCCTCGAGGACAACAAGGCCACCCGGGACGTCCTCGACATCCGCGGGCTCGGCAAGCCGCCGTTCCTGCCGTGGCTGCCGGACGCGCTGTGGCGGCCGGTCCAGCGGGTGGTCGCCCGCAACTTCGTCTGGCTCACGATCGGGCTGTACGACCGAGAGGTCCGCGACCTGCTCGGCTTCCGCTGGACCGAGCGCGACGCCCGGCGGCACCGGCGGGCCGGGAAGCTGATCAACGCCGTGTTCAAGCTCGTCCCGCACGACCGCCGCTACCACCCGCGAGCCCGCGCCGGCCGGCGCCGAGAGCGCGGAGAGGTGGCTCCGGACGCGCCCTTGGTCGAGACTCCACCCAGGAACCTGCCGCCGCTGTCCGAGCGGGGCAAGCCCGAGCACTACGCGCCGAACGTCCGTCGAAACACCTAGGAGGCATTCGTGAAGCTGGGATTCCACGTCGGGTACTGGCAGAGCGGCCCGACCCCGGGTGCGCTGGAAGCCGTCCTCAAGGCCGAGGAGCTCGGCTTCGACTCGGTGTGGACGGCGGAGGCGTACGGCTCGGACGCCTTCACGCCGCTGGCCTGGTACGGCGCTTCCACCAGCCGCATCCGGCTCGGCACGAACATCGTCCAGATGGCCGCCCGGACGCCGACGGCGACGGCGATGAGCGCGCTGACCCTCGACCACCTCTCCGGCGGCCGGATGGTGCTCGGGCTCGGCGCGTCCGGTCCGCAGGTCGTCGAGGGCTGGTACGGGCAGCCGTACCCGAAGCCCCTCGCCCGGACCCGCGAGTACATCGACATCGTCCGGCAGGTGATCGCCCGCGAGGCGCCGGTGACCCTCGACGGCGACCACTTCCAGCTGCCGTACCGGGGCGGCGCCGGGCTCGGCAAGCCGCTCAAGTCCACGGTGCACCCGCTGCGCAAGGACATCCCGATCCACCTGGCGGCCGAGGGCCCCAAGAACGTGGCCCTCGCGGCGGAGATCGCCGACGGCTGGCTGCCGCTGTTCTTCTCGCCCAAGAGCAACGACTTCTACAAGGCCGCGCTCGAAGAAGGCTTCTCGCGGCCGGGCGCGCGGCACACCTTCGACACCTTCGAGGTGCCGTGCTCGCTGCCGGTGATCGTGCACGACGACGTCGAGGAGGCGGCGAGCTGGATCAAGCCGTCGCTGGCGTTGTACATCGGCGGGATGGGCGCCAAGAGCGTCAATTTCCACCACGACGTCTACGCGCGGCTCGGCTACGGCGACGTCGCCGACGAAGTCCAGGAGCTCTTCCTCGCCGGCCGCAAGGCGGAGGCGGCCGCGGCGATCCCGACGTCGCTGGTGGAGGACACCTCGCTGATCGGGCCGGCGGAGAAGATCCGCGAGGAGCTGAAGGCCTGGGAGGACACCGTGGTCACGCAGCTGCTCCTGCGCGGTGACGCCGCGACGCTGGAGAAGATCGCCCGCGCTCTCGGCTGACCGGCGCGTCGCTGTCGTGCGCCAGGTCACGACGATGGCACGATTCCCCTCGACCACTACCGGGTGTCCGCCGAGATCCAATACTCATGCGGGCACCCGGTAAGCCTTCGAGGAGGACCATGACGACGCTGTCCGGCCGGACGAGGTTCCGCTATTCGCTCGGCTCGTTCGTCACCGGGTCCTTCGGCACGGTTCCCGGTCTGGTGCTGGTGAAGTACCTGACCGACACGATGGCCGTGCCCGCGGGCTGGGCCGCGGCGATCGTGTTCGTGCCCAAGGCCTGGGACGTGCTGTTCAACCCGGTCGCCGGCCGGCTGTCCGACGCCGACCTGCTCAAGACCGGCAGCCGGCGGCGGTTCCTGCTGATCGGCGGCATCGGCGTGGCGATCCTGTTCGCGGCGATGTTCGCCCACCCCGGGCTCGGCGGCCCGCTGCCGGACGCGCTGTACGTGGCGATCACGTTCGCCCTCTGCGCCACGGCGTACGCGCTGTTCCAGGTGCCGTTCAACGCGTTGCCCGCCGAGCTGACCGAGTCGGCCACCGAGCGCACGAAGCTCACCAGCGTCCGGATCGGCGTGCTCGCCGTGACGATCCTGGTCTGCGGGGGCGGCGCCCCGGCGATCACCTCCGCGATCGAGGGCGTGGCCGGCTACCGCATCATGGCCGTCGTGATCGGGCTGATCGTGCTGGCCGCGACGCTGCTGGTGTACTTCGGGCTGAAGGACGCGCCGGTCGGCTCGCTGCGGCCGAACACGGTGAGCCTGAAGGAGCTCGTCGGCACGCTCGCCGGCTGGCGGCCGTTCCGCTGGCTGCTCGGCACGTACTTCATCCAGGCGCTGGGCATCGGCACCGTGCTCGCCGCGATCCCGTTCTTCGCCCAGCGCATCCTCGGCGACGACAAGTACGGCACGATCCTGTTCGTCATCTTCGTCGGCCCGGCGCTGGTCACCATGCCGCTGTGGCCGCGGCTGGGCGACCGGGTCGGCAAGCTCAACGGCTTCCGCCTGGCCACCGCGGCGTTCGCGGTCGGCCTGCTGGGTCTCGTGTTCGCCCAGTCGATCCCGCTGGTCGTCTCGTTCGTCTTCGTGGCGCTCTGCGGCGTCGGGTACGCCGGGATCTCGGTGTTCCCGCTGGCCATCCTGCCGGACCTGATCACGGCCGAAGAGGAACGCACCGGCGAGACCCGCGCCGGGATCGCGGCGGGCGTGTGGACCGCGGGGGAGACCCTCGGGCTGGCGTTCGGCGGCGGGCTCTGGGCGCTGATCCTGGCGTTCGGCGGGTACGTGTCGAGCACCGACGCCACGGCGTTCCAGCCGCACAGCGCGATCGTGGCGATCCTGATCGGGTCGTCGATCATCCCCGGCGTGCTCATCGCGCTGGCCCTGCCGCTGCTGCGGCGCAAGGTGCTGGAGCCGCGCCCGTGAACCCGCCCGAGGACGTCCTCACGGCGCTGCGGGAGCTGCGCGCGGGCGACCTGCCGACGCACGGCGGCCGGACCCTGGCCTACGTCTACGACAGCGGGCTGTCCGAAGTGGACTCCCTGGGCGCGGCGGCGCACGCGCTGGCGTCGTCGGCCAACGGCCTGGACCCGACGGCGTTCCCGAGCCTGCTGCGGATGGAGAACGACCTCGTCGCGGCGGCTTCCGCGCTGCTCGGCGACGTGCCGGGCGTGGTCGGCTCGGTGACGTCGGGTGGCACGGAGTCGTGCCTGCTGGCGGTGCTCGCGGCCCGGGACGCGCGGCCGGACGTGGCGTCGCCGTCGCTGGTCCTGCCGACGACCGCGCACGCGGCGTTCCACAAGGCCGCGCACCTGTTCGGCCTGCGGCGGATCGACGTCCCGGTCGACCCGGTGACGTTCCGCGCCGACCCGGCGGCGATGGCCGCGGCGATCGACGACTCGACGGTGCTGGTCGTGGCGAGCGCGCCGTCCTACGCCCACGGCGTCCTCGACCCGATCGCTCCGATCGCGGCGGCCGCGCACGAGCGCGGGGTCCGGATGCACGTCGACGCCTGCATCGGCGGCTGGGTGCTGCCGTACTTCGCGAAGCTCGGCGCGGACGTCCCGCCGTTCGACTTCCGGGTTCCCGGCGTCACGAGCGTTTCGGTGGACCTGCACAAGTACGCGTACTGCCCGAAGGGGACGTCGGTGCTGCTGCACGCTTCGGCGGAGCTGCGGCGCACGCACTACTTCGCGAGCGCGGCCTGGCCGGGCTACACGATGCTGAACACGACCATCCAGAGCACGCGGTCGGGCGGTCCGCCGGCGGCGGCGTGGGCGGTGACTCGCCACCTCGGCGAGGACGGTTACCTTTCGCTGGCCGCTTCCACCCGCGAAGCGGTGTCGCGCATCCGTTCGGGCATCGCCGATCTGCCCGGCCTCCGGATTCTCGGGGAGCCGATCTCGACGTTGATCGCGTTCACCGCTTCCGACGACGGCTTCGACCTGTTCACGGTGGCCGACGAGATGAAGGCGCGCGGCTGGTACGTCCAGCCGCAGTTCGCGCATCTGGCGTCCCCGGTGAACCTGCACCTGACGGTGACGGCCGCCAACCACGGCAGCGAGAAGGAGTTCCTGACCGACCTCGCGGCTTCGGTGGACGCGGCCCGGACGGCGGGCCCGGTCGTGATCGACCCGGCCGTCGCCGAATTCGTGGCCGCGCTCGACCCGGAGACGTTGACGTCGGAGCAGTTCGCGGGGCTCCTCGCCGCCGCGGGACTCGGCGGCGCGTCGGGACTGCCGGAGCGGATGGCGCCGATCAACGCGCTCCTCGCAACGGCACCGGCGCCGTTGCGGGAGCGGCTGTTGCTCGAGTTCCTGGGCGCGCTGTACACGCCCTAGAACTCACTGGTTCCGCGAAGCCAGCCCGGCGGGAGCGGACTTGACGGCCGCGTGGATGGCGTCCGCCAGGGCCAGGGCGTCCTCTTCGGTCAGTTCGAGGGCGACGCGCGCCGAAGCGCCCAGGGCCGGGTTGCGGAAGTCGATGTTCACCGTGTGCGCGTACGGCGCGTGGACCGGGTGGTCGACGTACACGGTGCCTTCGGTCAGCCGGAACCAGCCGCGGGCGCCCTTGCCGCTGCCCTCGAGCGCGAACTTCTCCGTCAGGTAGGTGCACATGCGTTGGTCCTCTCAGGCGGTGAGCGTGCGGGCGTAGAAGTCGAGGATGCGTTCCCAGCCGTCCTTGGCGGCTTCGGGGCGGTAGCTCGGGCGGTCGACGGCGAAGAACGCGTGGCCGGCGTCGGCGTAGGTGTGGAACTCGTGTTCCTTGCCGTGCTTCTCCAGCTCCGCCGCCAGGACCGCGACCTCGTCCGGGCTGGGGAACTGGTCGTCGGCGCCGAAGATGCCCAGCAGCGGGCACGACAACTGCGGTGCCAGGCCGAGCAGCGGCTTCATCTGCTTCATCGTCTCCGGCGGGTCGTTGACGACGAAGGCGCCGTAGCAGTCCACCGCCGCGTCGAGGTCCAGGGAGCACGCGGACAGGAACGCGTGGCGGCCGCCGGAGCAGTGCCCGATGACCCCGACGCGGCCGTTCGCGTTCTCCAGCGCGCGCAGGTAGTCGGCCGCGCCGGAGACGTCGCCGACCAGGCGGTCGTCCGGGACGCCGCCCGCCGCGCGGACCGTCGCGGCCGCGTCGTCCGGGTCCGCGCCCGGCGCTTCGCGCGTGTACAGGTTCGGGCAGAGCGCGTTGTAGCCCTCGACGGCGAAGCGGCGCACCATCTCCTTCGTCGCGGCGTCGTAGCCGGGCAGGTGGTGGATCACCACGACGCCGCCGCGTGGCGTCGCGTCGGTCGGCTTGGCCAGGTAGGCCTCGAGCTCGTCCCCGCCGTGGCCGGAGATGGTGACCGTCCCGGCGACGATCTCGTCCTTCATCGGTTCTCCTTCGCTTCTTCGGGGGAGTGGACGTACTTCGCGCCGCGCGAAGTGGACGCGATCGCGGCGACGACGGCCATCGCGGCCGCCGCGGTGAACACGACCACCAGGCCGTGGTGGAACGGGCCGGACACCAGCCGCGGGAAGAAGCCGCCGCCGGTGAGGGCCGCCCGGTCGGCGGGGGCCAGCCCGGCCAGGACGTCCGGGCCGAGCAGGTGGCCGACCGGGTTGCTGCCGAGGAACGCCGCGAACAGCGTGCTGACCGGCGGCAGCTGCGCGACGCCGTCGGCGACGGTCGCCGGGACGCCGTGGGCCTGCAGGCCGCTGGTGAGCGTCTGCGGCAGCGACGTGGCCAGCCCGGCGACCATCAGTGAGAAGAACACGCCGATCGACAGCGACGTCCCGGAGTTCTGGAACGTCGCGCGCATGCCGGAGGCGACGCCGCGCTGCTCGGTCGGGACGCTGCTCATGATCGCCGAGGTGTTGGGCGCGGCGAACATGCCCTGGCCGATGCCGCTGAGCACGAGCAGGGCCGCGAACGCCGGGTACGGGAAGTCCACCGGCAGCGCCAGCAGGCCGAGGAACGCCGCGGCGACCAGGAGCAGGCCGCCGGTGGCCAGCGGACGGGCGCCGAAGCGGTCGGACAGGTACCCGGACACCGGCCCGGCGACGAGGAACCCGACGGTCAGCGGCAGCAGGTGGATGCCCGCCCACAGCGGTGTCTGCTCGAAGTCGTAGCCGTGCAGGGGCAGCCAGATGCCCTGCAGCCAGATGATGAGCATGAACTGCATGCCACCACGCGCCACCGAAGTCAGCAAGGCGGCGACGTTCCCCGCGGCGAACGCGCGGATCTTGAACAGCGAAAGCTGGAACATCGGCGCGGCGACGCGGCTCTCGATGACGCCGAACAGCAGGAGCAACAGCACCCCGGCGCCGATCCCGCCGAGCACCCACGGGTTGCCCCACCCGGTGGCGGCACCGCCGTGGGGCTGGATGCCGTAGGTGATCGCGGCCAGCAGCGACGCGGTCCCGGCCGCGAAGGTGACGTTGCCGCCCCAGTCGACCTTCGCGCGCTGCGGCGTCCCGACCTCGCGGAGACTGCGGATCGACCAGATCGTGCCGAGCAGGCCGAACGGGACGCTCACCCAGAACACCGCGCGCCAGTCGAGCTCGGCGAGCAGCCCGCCGACGACCAGGCCGAGGAACTGCCCGGCCAGCGCGGTGATCTGGTTGACGCCCAGCGCCATCCCGCGCTGCTCGGCGGGGAAGGCGTCGGTGAGGATGGCCGCGGAGTTCGCCGTCAGCATCGACCCGCCGACGGCCTGCACGACCCGCCAGCCGATCAGCCACAGCGCGCCGCCGGCGGCGTGGAACGGGTCGAACGACAGCGCCACCGACGCGGCACTGAACACGACGAAGCCGAGGTTGTACATCTTGACGCGGCCGAACATGTCGCCGAGCCGCCCCAGCGTCACCACCAGCACGGCCTGCACCAGCAGGTAGCCGAGGATCATCCAGAGCAGGTAGCCGATGTTGCCCGGGGCGAGCGGGTCGAGGCCGATGCCGCGGAAGATCGCCGGCAGCGAGATGATGACGATCGAGCCGTCGAGGGCGGACATCAGCACGCCGAGGGTGGTGTTCGACAGCGCGACCCACTTGTAGCTCACAGCTCGTCCGCCAGCCGCTCGATCAGCGGGATGGCCGCGATCAGGTCGCGCCGCTCGGCCTCGGTGAACTTGTCGGCGAGGACGGCCGCCATCTGCCTGCCCGTCTCCGAGCGCCGGTCGGTGAGCAGCTTGACGCCGGCTTCGGTGACCGACATCAGCACCTTGCGGCCGTCGGAGTCGTCCTTGCGGCGCTCGACGAGCCCGCGTTCGACCAGCCCGGCCAGGGTGACGCCCATGGCCTGCGGCTTGACGCGTTCGAGGTCGGCGAGGCAGCCCGGGGTGGCCGGGCCGTCGCGGTCGAGCCGGGACAGGACCGAGCGTTCGGGCAGGGTCGGTTCGCCGTCGGTGTAGCCCTGGCGCAGCCGCCGGACCAGCCTGCCGAGGGCGACGCGCAGGTCCGTGGTCGCCTGGAGCAGCTGATCGTCCCGCACGATCGTCAACCTAGACTGATAAACCTGGGTTGATCAACTCGGACGTCGGCGCCGCTATCGGGTGAGCCGGGAGGTTTCACGCGGACCGTCGGCGGGTTGCGGTGTTACCGTCCGAAATGGACACACCTGGAAGGGAACGCCGATGACCATCCCGCACGTCGAGCACGCCGGCCACGACCACGTCCACCGGGAGGGCTGCGGCCACGCGGCGATCCCGCACGGCGACCACGTGGACTACGTGCACGAGGGCCACCTGCACCGGGCTCACGACGGCCACTTCGACGAGTGCGAAATCGCGGGCCACGTCCCCCACACGGGTCACGACCACGCCCACGGCGACGGCTGCGGCCACATGGCGGTCCCGCACGGCGACCACGTCGACTACCTGCACGACGGCCACCGCCACGCGGTCCACGAGGACCACTACGACGACCACTAGCCAGCCGGAACTCGCGTGATTGAAGCCGGAACTCGCGTGACTGAAGCCGGAACTCGCGTGACTGAAGCCGGAACTCGCGAGTTCCGGCTCTGATCACGCGAGTTCCGTTTCCGATCACGCGAGTTCCGGGTCAGTGCACGTGGACCGGCTCCCACTCGGGGAACGGGTCCGGCCCGCTCGCCTCCCCGAGGCAGTCGTGCAGGGCCGCCAGCAGCGCGTCCCCGGCCAGGTCGACGCCGATGAACACCAGCTCCTGCCGCGGCTCGGCCGCCACGCCCTGGGGCTCGAACCGGGCCACCGTGCCCGCCTGGGACCACAGCCCCGTGACCCCGGGCCGGGACGCCAGCGCGAAGAACCCCTTCGACCGCAGCACCGTCCCGAACTCGCCCGAGTCCAGCCGCCGCGCGACGAAGTCCCACAGGGCTGCCGGGTCGAACGCCCGCGACGCCCGGAACACCACGCTGGAGATGCCGTACTCCTCGGTCTCCGGGACGTGGTCGCCGTTCAGCTCGGCCACCCAGCCCGGCGCCTCCTGCGCCCGGACGGCGTCGTACCGGCCGGTCCCGAAGACCCGGTCGAGGGGCACCTTGCCGAAGCTGCCGGTGACGACGTCGGCGGCCGGGTTGAGCCGCCGCAGCGTCGCCACGAGCCGGTCGACGTCGGTCGCCAGGTCCGTCTTGTTGAGCAGCAGGACGTCGGCGAACTCGACCTGGTCCATCAGCAGGTCGCTGACCGTCCGCTCGTCGTCTTCGTACTGGTCGAGCCGGCGCTCCACCAGGGAGTCGCCGGCCGCCAGCTCCCGGCTGAAGTTCGCCGCGTCCACCACGGTCACCATCGTGTCGAGGTGGGCGACCTCCTCGAGGAAGGTGAACGTCGCCGCCACCGGCATCGGCTCGGAGATCCCGCTCGACTCGATGAGGACGTGGTCGAAGCGGTCGTCCGCGCACAGCGCCGCGACCTCTTGGAGGAGGTCCTCCCGCAGGGTGCAGCAGATGCACCCGTTGGTCAGCTCGACGAGGCGCTCCTGCGAGCGCACCAGCGCCGCGTCGATGTTGACCTCGCTCATGTCGTTGACGATCACCGCGACCCGCAGGCCGTCGCGGTTGGCGAGGATGTGGTTGAGCAGTGTCGTCTTGCCCGCGCCGAGGAAGCCGGACAACACCGTGACGGGAACGGTCACTGCTGGTGGAAGTGTTTCATCAGCCGGCGCGGGACCAGCTGCACCTTGCCGTCCACCTTGATCGGCACCAGGTCGGGCACGGCGGCCTTCCACTGCGATCGCCGGGAGCGGGTGTTGCTGCGCGACATCTTGCGCTTGGGGACGGCCATCAGCGGGTGCCTCGCTTCCCGTAGCGGCGGTGGAACTTCTCGACCTGGCCGGCGCTGTCCATGATCCGCTGGGTGCCGGTCCAGAACGGGTGCGACCACGAGCTGATGTCGACCATGACCAGCGGGTAGGTGTGGCCGTCGGACCACTCGATCGTCCGGTCGGAGGTGATGGTGGAGCGGGTGAGGAACGCGTCGCCGGTCGACGAGTCCTTGAACACCACCGGGTGGTAGTCGGGGTGGATCCCGGGTTTCACTGGTCTTCCTTTCGGTTCGCCGCGGTCGCGTCGTGCCGCGCCGGGTCGGTTTCGGTGTCCTCGCACGGTTCCTCGTGCCAGTCCCCGAACGGGTCGGGGTAGCGCGCCCACGCCTCGGGGCCCTCGGCGAGCTCGGCGTCGGTGAGCAGCGCGCCGCGCAGGGCGGCCTCGACCTCGTCGGGCGTGGCCTGGTCGGTGACGACCACCAGTTCCTGTGCGCGGTCGCCGTGCACCGGGTCCCAGCGCAGGGACGCCAGCGTGCGGCGCTCGGGGGAGACGTCCGTCCACTCCGGACCGTCCGGCGACGCGAGCCACGGCCCGGCGTGGCCCAGGCCCAGCCCGCCGCCCGCCGACTCGATCCAGAACGCGACGTCGGGCTGGCTGGCCACCCATGCGCGCCCGCGGGTGCGGACGACACCGTCGAGGAGGACGTCGAGCGCGTCGTGCAGCCGCGAGGGGTGGAACGGACGGCGCGCGGTGAAGGTGAGCAGGGCGATGCCGCAGTCGTCGTGCAACGGCGGTTCGCCGCGCAGCAGGGCGCCGTGCATGTCGGTGACCTCGCCGCGGCGCGCGTTCGCCGGGACCGCGTCGAGCACGCCGAAGCCGTCGATCCGGCCGAGCTCGACCCGCGGGATCGACGGCGCCACCCGGTCGAGCACCGCGGACGCCTTCGCGGCGCTCCACGCGTCGGTGGCCGCGCCGGCCAGCACCAGGACGTCGGCGAACTCCACCTGGGACAGCGCGACCTGGGCGACGGTCCGCTCGTCCTCGGGGCTGCCCTGCAGGCCGCGGTCGGCCAGCTCGTCGTCGCCGGTCGCGTCGGTGAGCCAGGTCGCGCAGTCCACGACGGTGAGGACGGCCCGCAGGTCGACGTCGTCGCTGACCGGGTGCTCGCCGACCAGGACGTTCCGGACCGCCCAGCTCACCGGCTCCGGCTCCATGGCCTCGTCGAGCCGCACGACGATCCGGGTCACCTCCGGGCGCCGGGCCAGCCGCCGCAGCAGCGGCAGGAGGTCCTCCCGCAGCGTGCAGGACACGCAGCCGTGGGCCAGCTCGAGCACGGTCAGCTCGTCGCGTTCGCCGAGCTTCAGCCGGCGGCGGACGACGCCGGAGTGGATCTCGCGCAGGTCGTGGTGGACGACGGCGGTGCCGGGCTCGGCCACGCGCAGCAGCTCCGCGAGCGCGGCGTTCGGGCCCGCGGCGAGGCCGCTCACGAGGACGAGCGGGACGCGGGGGTGGTGGGTCACAGGGGGGCTCCAGGAATGCGGGCGGGGTACTGTGCGTAGAGTAGATGAAAACGAAAACCACTACCAACTCGGGAGGGTCCGTGTCCGCCGTGTGCCAGGTCACCGGCCGCAAGCCGGGCTACGGCAAGCAGGTCTCGCACTCCCACCGCCGCACGTCCCGGCGGTGGGAGCCGAACCTGCAGAACCGTCGCTACTTCGTGCCCAGTGAGGGCCGCTGGGTGCGGCTGCGCGTCTCCGCCAAGGGCATGAAGACGATCGACAAGCGCGGCATCGAGGCCGTCGTCGCCGAGCTGAAGGCGAAGGGGGTGAAGCTGTAATGGCGAAGAGCACCGACGTCCGGCCGATCATCAAGCTGCGGTCCACCGCGGGCACCGGCTACACGTACGTGACCAAGAAGAACCGCCGCAACGACCCGGACCGGATGGTCCTGCGCAAGTACGACCCCGTGGCGCGCAAGCACGTCGAGTTCAAGGAAGAGCGCTGATGGCGAAGAAGTCGAAGATCGCGAAGAACGAGCAGCGGAAGGTGATCGCCGCCCGCTTCGTCGAACGCCGTCGTGCGCTCAAGGCCGTCATCGCCTCGCCCGGCTCGTCACCGGAGGAGAAGGCGAACGCCGTTGTCGCGCTGCAGAAGCTGCCGCGTGACGCGAGCCCGACGCGGATCCGCAACCGGGACGTCTCCGACGGCCGTCCGCGCGGCTACCTCCGCAAGTTCGGGTTGTCGCGGGTGAAGATGCGCCAAGCCGCGCACAACGGCGAGCTGCCCGGCGTCTCGAAGTCGAGCTGGTGAGCCGGATGCCGAAGCCGCACCGCGACCGTCCGGGCAAGCGCAAGGTGAACCTGCTGCGGGCCAACAAGATCACGCACGTCGACTGGAAGGACGTCGACCTGCTGCGGAAGTTCATCTCCGACCGCGGCAAGATCCGGGCCCGCCGGGTGACGGGATTGACGCCGCAGCAACAGAAACAGGTCGCCACGGCGATCAAGAACGCGCGCGAGATGGCCCTGCTGCCGTACCCGTCCGCGGGCCGCGCCGGCTGAAATTCAGGTGCGCGAAGCCGGGTGGCGCGCGACCATGGGCGTCCGAAAGGGGGCGTCGCACGGGATGTCCTGACACAGGAGGTCCACGCTTGCACGCCCAGCTCACGGTCACGCCCGCCCGGCTGCCCGAAGTCCTGCTCACCACCGCCGTCGTGCGGCCGGTGTTCCTCTGGGGCGCGCCCGGGATCGGGAAGTCCTCGCTGGTGCGCGACTTCGCGGCGTCGCTGGGTCTCGAGTGCGTGTCGCTGCTGGGCACCCAGCTCGCGCCCGAAGACCTCATCGGCGTCCCGCAGATCGTGGATGGCCGCAGCCGGTTCTGCCCGCCGGAGCAGATCGCCCGCGACGAGCCTTACTGCCTGTTCCTCGACGAGCTGAACGCCGCCGCGCCCGACGTCCAGAAGGCGTTCTACTCGCTGATCCTCGACCGCCGCATCGGCTCCTACGAGCTGCCGCCGGGCTCGGTGGTGATCGGCGCCGGCAACCGCGCCACCGACCAGGCCCTCGCCCGGCCGATGGCCTCGGCCCTGGTCAACCGCCTGGTGCACGTCCACCTGCGCGCCGCACCGGGCGACTGGCTCACCTGGGCCGCCGGCAACGGCATCCACCCGTGGGTGCTCGAGTACCTCACCCAGCGCCCGGACCACCTGTGGAGCCCGCCGCCGAAGACCGAGGAGCCGTTCTCGACGCCGCGGTCCTGGCACATGCTCTCCGACCTGCTCCACTCCGCCGGCGACCCGGCCGACGACGAGACGATCGCGCTGCTGGCGTACGCGACCCTCACCCCGGCCCACGCCGGTTCCTTCCGCGCGTACCTCAAGGTGGCCCGGCACGCCTTCGACCTGGAGGCGATCCTCAAGGGCGACGCGCGCTGGCCCGCCGAGCCTTCCGACCGCGACCTGCTCTACTTCCTCGCCGAGACGTTCCGCGCGCGGCTGGTCAAGGACCTGCCCGCGGACAAGCGGCACGCGTCGGCGGCCGTGCGCCAGTTCGCCTTCCGCGCGAAGAGCCTCCTCGTGGAATTGGCCGAGATCTCCCTGGAGATGGCGCAGCTGGTCATCGCCGACGACGAAGCCGGCCACCCGCGGCTGCCGTCGTGGTTCCTCGTCGAAGCCGCGCGCGACCTGCCGCGGCTGGTGGCGGCGCGGGCGTGAACGCCAAGGCCGAGGCCAAGCGCCGCGACCGCCGGCACAAGGCGATCGAGGACGGCTGGGACCAGGTCCGCGCGCACACCGTCCTCGACCACCTCGCCCGCGGCGCGAGCCTGAGCAAGGAAAGCCTGACCGGCGTGGGCAGCTGGGCGGTCGTCAACGGGCGCGGGTTCATCACCGCCAACCGCGCCCGCGACGCCGATGCGGACGAGTGGGCGTGGGTGTTCGCCCACCTCCTGCTGCACCTCGGCCTGGGTCACCTCGACGAAGATCCGCTGCTGGACGAGGCCTACGGTGCCGCGTGCTGCGTGGCCGTCCACCGGTTCGCCGACGCGGTCCGCGTCGGGACGCCCGTCGTGGCCCTGCCGGAGCTGCCCGGCACGGACGAAACCGCGCTCGCCCTCACCTGGCGCGAGACGGGCGTGCCGGAACACTTCAAGGCGCTCGGCACCGGCGGCGCGCGGTCGTGCCTGCGGGCCGCGCCGCCCCTTTCGCGCTGGGAGCTGCAGTACAACGGCAAGCCGACGCCGTGGACCGAGCGGTTCGCCCGCGGGCTGATCGCGTCGGCCACCGAGGCAATGGACCAGGCGGCCGACGCCCGCGGCCGGACCCGGCACCGGCGGGCGCTGGGGGAGTGGGACCGCGCCCTGTCCTGGTTCACCTCGTCGTTCCCGCTGCTCGGCGCGGTCGCGGCCGGGTTCACCCTGGTCGTCGACGCCGAGGTCGTCCGCGCCTGGAACATCGCCCTCGCGGCGGTCGACGCCGAGCACGGCGAGATCTACGTCAACCCGGCCGCCGACCTGACCGCCGAGGAATGGCGGTTCGTGCTGGCCCACGAAATGCTGCACGCCGCACTGCGGCACGACCGCCGCGCCCTGGGCCGCGAGCCCTACCTGTGGAACGTGGCCTGCGACTACGTGATCAACGGCTGGCTGGTCGCCATGGGCGTCGGCGAGCTGCCCCACGGCGTCCTGCACGACCAGCAGCTGACCGGGATGTCCGCGGAGTCGGTCTACGACACGCTGACCACCGACCTCCGCCGCGCCCGCAAGCTGGTGACCCTCGGCTCGCGCGAAGCCGGCGACGTCCTCGGTGACTGGCTGTCCGAACCGGACGCCGTGCGGCGGCGTTCGTCCAGGCGGGACGCGCGGCCGGCGCCGTGGGACGACCGCGCCCGGGGCGTCGACCTCGACGAGTTCTACCGCCGGGCGCTCACCCAGGGGTTCGAGTACCACCACGCCCAGGGCCGCGGGCTGCTGCCGGCCGGGCTGGAGCAGGAGATCCGGGCCCTGGACCACCCGCCGCTGCCGTGGGACGCGCAGCTGGCGCGCTGGTTCGACGAGCACGTCCGGATGGAGCTGCCGGTGCGCAGCTACGCGCGGGCGTCGCGCCGCCAGTCGGCGACCCCGGACATCCCGCGCCCGGGCCGCGTCCGCCCGGAACGCCTGGACCGGCGCGTCACCTTCGGGGTCGTGCTGGACACCTCGGGGTCGATGAACGCCGAGCTGCTCGGCAAGGCGCTGGGCGCGATCGCCTCGTACGCGCTGGCCAGGGACGTCCCGGCGGCGCGCGTGGTGTTCTGCGACGCCGTCGCCTACGACGCCGGCTACCTCGCGGTGGAGGACATCGCGGGCCGGGTCAGGGTCCGCGGGCGCGGCGGGACGATCCTGCAGCCCGGCGTCGACCTGCTGCAGCGCGCCGACGACTTCCCGGCCGACGGGCCGATCCTGATCATCACCGACGCGCAGTGCGACCACGTCCGGCCGCGACGCGAGCACGCGTACCTGGTGCCGCGGGGTGCGCGGCTGCCCTTCGTGGCGCGCGGGCCGGTCTTCCGGGTGGCGTGACCCACGCTGGGCTGGCGCGAGGGTGAACCGCCAATAAACTCCCGCGCATGGACGACCCGCACTACCTCTCCGGCCTCCAGCTCACCGGCCGCCGCGTCGTGATGATCGGCGGCGGCACGGTGGCCCAACGACGGCTGCCCCGGCTCATCGGCGCGGGGGCCCGCGTCGAACTGGTGTCACCGCACACGACGCCGTCGGTGCAGGGGATGGTGGACGCGGGCGAGCTGGTCTGGCACGAACGCCGTTACCAGGAAGGCGACCTCCGCGACGCCTGGTACGCGCTGGCCTGCACGAACGACCCCGCGGTCAACGCCGCCGTCTGCGCCGAAGCCGAGCGGGAGCGGGTGTTCTGCGTCCGCGCCGACGAAGGCGAGTCCGGTTCCGCGGTGACCCCGGCGTCGGGACGGCACGGCGGCCTGCTGTTCGGCGTGCTGTCGGGCGGTGAGCCGCTGCGCTCGGCGGCGGTGCGCGATTCGATGCTCGACGGCCTGCACAACGGCACCATCGAGGACGGCCGCCGTCCGCACCCCGAGGGCAGCCTGCCCGGGGTGGCGCTGGTCGGCGGCGGCCCAGGCGACCCGGAGCTGATCACCGTCCGCGGCCGTCGCCTGCTCTCGCGCGCGGACGTCGTCGTGGTGGACCGGCTGGCGCCCCGCGAGCTGCTCGACGAGCTCGCGCCCGAGGTGGAGATCGTCGACGCGGCGAAGATCCCGTACGGCCGCGCGGCCAGCCAGGACGTCATCAACAGCACGCTGATCGAGCGCGCCAAGGAGGGCAAGTTCGTCGTCCGCCTCAAGGGCGGCGACCCGTACCTGTTCGGCCGCGGCTTCGAGGAGGTGCTGGCCTGCGCCGAGGCGGGCGTCCCGGTGACGATGGTCCCGGGCATCACCAGCGCGTTCGCGGTCCCGGCGGTGGCGGACGTCCCGGTCACCCACCGCGGCGTCGCCCACGAGGTGGTGGTGGTCTCCGGCCACGTGGCACCGGGCGACGACCGGTCCCTGGTGGACTGGGAGCTGCTGGCCCGCATGCGCGGCACGATCGTGCTGATGATGGGCGTGGAGCGGCTCCCGCAGTTCGCCAAGGCCCTCCTCGACGGCGGCCGCCCGGCCGACACCCCGGTCGCCATCATCGAGGACGGCACGATGCGCACCCAGCGCACCCTCCGGTCCACTTTGGACACCGTGGTCACGGACGCGGCCGCGTCCGGCGTCCGCCCGCCCGCGGTGATCGTGATCGGCCCGGTGGCCGGTCTGGCGCCGGTGTCCTAACGGGCCCGGCCGGCGGCGGCGAGGATGGCGTCGGCGACTTCGGGCAACGGGCGGGTGGCGTCGACGATCGTGGCGCCGGGGTGGTGGTAGGCGTTGTCGGCGAGGGCCGCGGCCAGCTCTTCCGGGTGCTTGCCGAAGCTGTTCGTCGTGCGGGTCAGGAGCCGGTGGCGGAGCGTGGCCTCGTCGATCACCAGGCAGACCACGAGGTCGAACAGATCCCGCACGTCCTCGTGGTTCTCGGGGCAGCCGCAGAAGAACGCGATCCCGCCGGCCGCCCGAGCCGCCAGCGCCTCGACCTTCGGCCGGCTGATCCGCCAGCCGTAGCGGTCGAGCCAGCCCGCCGGCACCGGGTCGGGCGGATCGGTGACGACCTCACCGCTCGCCCGGTCGGCCCAGTGGTGGTAGCCCTCGTTGTCCGCGTCGACGGCGAGCTCGCCGCGCTCCTTCAGCAGCGCGCAGACCGTCGACTTGCCGGCCCCCGCGTTGCCGGTCACCCACACCAGGGACACGTCAATCCTCGTAGCAGCTCGCGGCGAAATCGCGGATCGCGTCCGACAGCCGGGTCGGGTCCAGCCGCAGCTCGACCGGGCTGCGGGCCTGGACGAACTCCGCGTCCGGCATGTCGATTGCCAGGGTGTCCGCGTCGCCGAAGGGGTGGATCGGGTCGTTCTGGTGGCCGATCACCAGCGCCCGGGTGGTGATCTTGCGGCGGACCGACTTCGGCGGCGCGATGCGGCCGAACAGCACCCCGTGCAGCAGCGCGGCCATCGGGGCCGGGCGCTGGGAGAGCGTGTCCGTGACGACGTCGACCCACTGGTTGCCGTGCGGGACCACCGACGCCGCCAGCGCCACCGCCTGCACCGTGAACGGCAGGAACCGGGCCGCCATCAGCAGCGGGGCGAAAGTCACGAGCCCGGCGACGATCGCGTTGTCCAGCACCGGCATCTCGACGATCAGCCCGCGCACCCGTGCCGGCGCCTGCACCGCCACTTCGAGTGAGACGTTCGCCCCCAGCGACGTCCCGCCGATGACGGCGGACTCCACGTCGAGGTGGTCGAGCAGGGCCAGGGTCTGCTCGGCGAACGACGGCATCGAGTACAGCCACGACTCGGTCGGCCGGTCGGAGTCGCCGTGGCCGAGCAGGTCGAGGGTGATCACGCGGAAGCCGGCGCCGGCCAGCCGGCGCGCGAGCGGCGCGTGCATCCGGCGGGTGAGCATGATCCCGTGGGTGAGCACGACGACCTGGTCGCCGCTGCCGAACTCGGTGTACCAGAGCCGGTGTCCCTCGTGGTCGAACGAGCCGGTCAGCTCGATCGGGCGGGAGGCCCGCCGGACCGGTGCGGACGGAGGTTCGGACTCGATTGCGGTCGCGCTGGCCGGGCTCATGTCCCACCGTCCTCCCCGTGTCGGCGTTCGGTTCTTTCAGGAAAGCATCCCCTGGCCAGGTTGGCACAGTGACATAGGGGGCAATTGGCGAGACGCCAATGGCGGGTCGTCGCGGGCATGGGTCAAGATGACCCCATGACCGCTACTGCTGACAGTCTGCCCGACCTCGTCTCCCTGAAGGTCGACGTCGACGGCCATGTGGCCGAAGTGACGCTCCTCGGCCCGTCGAAGGGCAACGCGATGGGGCCGGACTTCTGGCGCGAGCTGCCGCTGGTCTTCCGCGCGCTGGACGCCAACCCGCAGGTCAGGGCCGTCGTGCTGACCGGCAGTGGCCGGCACTTCTCCTACGGCCTCGACCTGCCCGCGATGATGGGCGACTGGGCGCCGATGCTGGGCGGGGACAGCCTGGCCGGCCCGCGGACGGCGTTCCTCGACCAGGTCCGGTCGCTGCAGGCGGCGGTCAGCTCGATCGCGGAATGCCGCAAACCGGTCGTCGCGGCGGTGTCCGGCTGGTGCATCGGTGGCGGGGTCGACGTCATCGCCGCCGCGGACGTCCGGCTGGCCAGCGCCGACGCCAAGTTCAGCGTCCGCGAGGTGCGCGTGGCCATCGTCGCCGACCTCGGCAGCCTGCAGCGGCTCGCTTCGATCATCGGCGAGGGGCACCTGCGGGAGCTCGCCCTCACCGGCAAGGACGTCGACGCCGCCCGCGCCGAGAAGATCGGCCTGGTCAACGACGTCTACGAGAGCCAGGACGCGCTGCTGAAGGCCGCGCGCGAACTCGCCGGCGAGATCGCTGCGAACCCGCCGCTGGTGGTGCAGGGTACGAAGCAGGTACTGGCGGCGAACACCGAGCGCCAGGTCGCCGACGGCCTCCGGTACGTCGCCGCCTGGAACTCGGCGTTCCTGCCCAGCAAGGACCTCGGCGAGGCGGTCCAGGCCTTCATGGAGCGCCGCCCGCCGGAGTTCAAGGGCGAATAGGAGGCAGCGTGAGCGTCCACCACGCGTTCCGCGTCGCGCGGGACTACCTGCAGACCCACCGCGAGGACTACGACACGGCGTACCGCGACTTCGCCTGGCCGCAGTTCGACGAGTTCAACTGGGCGATCGACTGGTTCGACGTCGTGGCGCACGACCCGGACAACGCCGAGCGCTACGCGCTGTGGATCGTCGAGGAGGATGGCCGCGAGAACCGCTGGACCTACCCGGAGATGTCCGGCCGGTCCAACCAGGTGGCGAACTGGCTGCGCACCCTCGGCGTCCGCCGCGGCGACCGGCTGATCCTCATGCTCGGCAACCAGGGCGAGCTGTGGGAGACGATCCTCGCCGCGATCAAGCTCGGCGCGGTGATCATCCCGGCGTCGACGCTGCTCGGCCCGGCCGACCTGACCGACCGGGTGGAGCGCGGCGCCGCGAAGCACGTCGTCGTCCGCTCGGTGGACGCGCCGAAGTTCGACGGCGTCTCCGGCGGCTACACGCGGATCGCGGTGGGGGAGCCGGTCGAGGGCTGGCACTCCTACTCGGCCGCGTTCGCCGAGTCGCCGGAGTTCGCCCCGGACGGCCCGACCAAGGCCGGCGACCCGCTGCTGCTGTACTTCACCTCCGGCACGACCGCGAAGCCGAAGCTGGTGCAGCACACGCACGTCTCGTACCCGGTGGGCCACCTGTCCACGATGTACTGGATCGGGCTGGAGCCCGGGGACGTCCACCTGAACATCTCCTCGCCCGGCTGGGCGAAGCACGCGTGGAGCAACTTCTTCGCCCCGTGGAACGCCGAGGCGACGGTGTTCCTCTACAACTACAGCCGGTTCGACGCGGGCGCGCTGATGGCCCAGATGGACCGCTGCGGCGTGACGAGCTTCTGCGCGCCGCCGACGGTGTGGCGGATGCTCATCCAGGCCGACCTGACGGCGTTGAAGACGCCGCCGCGCAAGGTGGTGGGGGCAGGCGAGCCGCTCAACCCCGAGGTGATCGACCAGGTCGAGAAGGCCTGGGGCGTCACCATCCGCGACGGCTTCGGGCAGACCGAAAGCAGCGTCCAGATCGCGAACACGCCCGGCCAGGACGTCGTGCCCGGCTCGATGGGCCGCCCGCTGCCCGGCTTCGTGGTGGCGCTGGTCGACCCGGTCAGCGGCGAGCGCGCCTCGGAGGGCGAGATCTGCCTGGACCTCGCGCACCGGCCGGTGGGCCTGATGACCGGCTACGCCGACGACGACGAGCGCACGTCGGCGGCCTTCGCGGGCGGCTTCTACCACACGGGTGACGTCGGTTCGATCGACGAACGCGGCTACATCACCTACGTCGGGCGCACCGACGACGTCTTCAAGGCGTCGGACTACCGGATCTCGCCGTTCGAGCTGGAGAGCGTCCTCATCGAGCACGAGGCGGTGGCCGAGGCGGCGGTGGTCCCCGCGCCCGACCCGATCCGGCTCGCGGTGCCCAAGGCGTACGTCGTGCTGGCGGCGGGCTTCTCGCCGGACGCGGAGACCGCGCGGTCGATCCTGGCGTACTGCCGCGAGCACCTGGCGCCGTACAAGCGGATCCGGCGGCTGGAGTTCGCGGAGCTGCCGAAGACGATCTCGGGCAAGATCCGCCGCGTCGAGCTGCGCGGCCGCGAGAGCGACCCGGCGCGGGGCGCGGGGACCGAGTACCGCGAGGAGGACTTCCCGGACCTCAAGTCCTGACCGCCCGGCTCATGCGCCCCAATGTGGCGTTCGGTGCGTCAGACGCACCGAACGCCACATTGGGTGCGTCAGACGCAACCAACGCCACATTGGGGCGCTGGGGCCCGGCTCAGCCGCGGGTGCCTTCGACCTGGCGGCCGTCCTCGGTCGAGCATGCCGTCACCGGGTCGTTCGGGCCGCTGCCGCACGTCCACTCGTCGAGGACGATCGGGCCCGGGCCGTCGGCGTCGTTCGCCTCGGCCGGGGTCAGCTTCGCGAAGTAGTCCGTGAGCAGCTTCGTCGCCGCGGGGCAGTCGACCTTGCCGTGCGCGACGACGGCCGTCTTCGCGCCACCCGTGCCGGTGACGTCGCCGCAGGGCACGCCGGGCGCCGTCGACCCCGCGGCGGCGGCCGCGGCGGGCACGGGTGCCTCGGTGGCGGGCGCGGCGGGCGCCGGGTCGCTGCCGCAACCGGCCAGCGCGGCGGCCGCGGCGACGAGCAGCAGAGGGTACGCGAGTGTCTTCATGGGCCCTTCAGGATCGGAGTCATTCGGACGGCACGACGGCGGCGAAGACCGTCTGCTCGCCCTTGGTGCAGGTGGTGCCGCCCTGGGCGGCGGGCGGCCCGGAGGTGCACAGCCAGCCGTCGACGGTCTCGTTCACCGCGTCGTTCGAGCCGGCGCCCTGCCGCCCGGCGATCTTGCGGTGGAAGTCGCCGACCAGCTTCGTCGCCGCGACGCAGCTGACCCCGGCGGAGCCGCTGTCGAAGACGTAGAGCGTCAGCCCGCTGGCGGCGGTGACGGGCCCGCACGCCCCGGGCACCGACGGCGGCGCACCGGACGGCCGGCTCGCCGGAGCGGGCGCGGGCGCGCTGCCGGTGTCGCCGGGCGGAGGCGGCGGAGTGCCGGCCGACGTGGAAGCGGACGGCGCGGCAGTGGTGGCCGGCGGGGCCGGGGGAGCCTGCGCGGCCGGGTCGCCGGAGCAGGCCGCGAGCAGGGGCAGGGCGAGGCAGGCCAGGAGCCACGTCCTCGTGGTGGTCGGGTGGGGCACCGCGATCCTTCCTCCCCGGTCGGTCCCCGTGGGGCCACGGGTGTGCCGGAGATTACAACAGCGCCCCGGCGGCCCGGTCCGGTGGCCGCCGAAAGAATGTCCACAATGGACGATTAACATTCCGTTCACGCTCCGAAACCTCACGCTGTCATCAAGAATCGATCGGTCTAATTCCGGCCGTGACCGTTAACAATCCGGCCTCGGGCGCCGAAGATCTTGGTGGAGGCTGACGAGCTTCCCGTCCCCGACACCCGTCCCGAATCCGTGAGAGCGATGAACGCCGACGCAGTGAGCACCGAAGACCCGTCCAGCCCGCCGACCGTCCCCAGCACCGTGGTCTGGTGCTGCGGCCGCCCGTACGTCCTCGAGGGCCGAGCCGGCCGCGCACGCTGGATGGGCACCGACTACCGAGGCCGCCCCGAGGCGTTGAGCAGCGCGGAGCTGCAGCGCCGCGGGTGGAGCCACCGCCGCGCGAGCTGAGCGTGACGCCGGGGTGCCGGGCCGCGCCGAGGGGGTGGCCCGGCCTTCGCGGCCGGCCTGCGGGGGAGCGCCTCGCGGGTTCCGGGGTGGATCCGGCCGCTGAGCTGGACCTGGACTGGGTTCATGGGCACCCGGGCGGCAGCGCGGTCACCCGCCGATGTCACCGCCCAAGGCCGTGAGCACGCCAGGAGCGACCGCATGCCCGAGCCGCCCGAACGCCCCGCCGCCACCGCACCAGGCGACGCCATCCCGGACCGCTGTTTAATGGCCCCGTGAGCACAGCCGCCCCCGAACCCGCCGCTCAGGCTGCCGAACCGTCGCTGCTGCGGCAGGCCCTGAACGTCCCCAACATCCTCTCCCTGCTGCGGCTGGCCGGGGTGCCCGTCTTCCTCTGGCTGCTGCTCGGCCCCGAAGAAGACGGCTGGGCCCTCGCCCTGCTCGTCTTCAGCGCGCTGACCGACTGGCTCGACGGCAAGCTCGCCCGCTGGCTCAACCAGATGTCGCGGCTCGGGCAGCTGCTCGACCCCGCCGCCGACCGGCTCTACATCCTCGCCACCCTCATCGCCTTCCTCGTCCGCGACATCATCCCGTGGTGGGTCGTCGTCCCGCTGGTCCTGCGGGAAGCCGTGCTCGGCGTCTGCGTCGTCACCCTGCGCCGCCGGGGGTTCGCGCCGCCCGAGGTCACCTACCTCGGGAAGGGGGCCACCTTCGTCCTGATGTACGCCTTCCCGTTGCTGCTGCTCGCGCAGGGTGGCTCCGACGTCGCCGCGGTCGCGCGGCCGATCGGGTACGCCTTCACCATCTGGGGCGCCGTCCTCTACGTCTGGTCCGGTGTCCTCTACGTCGTCCAGGCCCGCAACGCGCTGCGCGGCGATACCACTCAGTGAGCTTTCGCCGGGTCGTGGCGGGCGGCTGCGCCGTGTGGGTGTAAGACTTCGCCCAACACGTTTCGCCAGTGAGGGCATGAAAGGGGACCGGCGGTGTCCGCTCCTGAAGAGCTTCGCTACACCGAGGAACACGAGTGGGTCGCCACCCGCGGCGAGGACACCCTCGTGCGCGTCGGCATCACCGAGTACGCGCAGGACCAGCTCGGCGACGTCGTCTTCGTCGACCTGCCCGACGTCGGCAGGCAGGTGAGCGCGGGCGACGTCTTCGGCGAGGTCGAGTCGACCAAGAGCGTCTCCGAACTGTTCGCGCCGGTCGACGGCGAGGTCGTCGCGGTCAACGACGCCGTCGCCGACTCGCCGGAGCTGATCAACAGCGACCCGTACGGCGAGGGCTGGCTGATCGAGATCCGGCTCGACGACCCGGCGGGCCTGGAAGCCCTGCTCGAAGCCGAGGCGTACGACGCGCTGACCAAGGGCTGAAGCCCGCTCCGCCGGTTCGGGGAGCCGGGGCTCGGAGAATCGATCAGGCACGGTACGTTGGCAGCTACACGTTCTTGAGTACTGGCAACACTGCATGTGTGGAGGAGAGCTCAGGTGAGCACGAACGACGGGCCCGGCGGTGTTCCCCCGGAGCAGTCTCCGGAGCGGACCTCTGTCTTCCGGGCCGACTTCCTGGCCGAAGCCGAAGGTCGCGAGCCCGCCCCGGAAGCCCCGGTCCAGGGTGTCGACGCCCTGCCCCCGGGTTCGGCGCTGCTGGTCGTGAAGCGCGGGCCGAACGCGGGTTCGCGGTTCCTGCTCGACCGCGACACCACCAGCGCCGGCCGGCACCCGGACAGCGACATCTTCCTCGACGACGTCACGGTCTCCCGCCGGCACGCCGAGTTCCGGCGTGAGGGCGGCGAGTTCGTCGTCATCGACGTCGGCAGCCTCAACGGCACCTACGTCAACCGCGAGCCGGTCGACCAGGCCGTGCTCGCCGGCGGCGACGAGGTGCAGATCGGGAAGTTCCGCCTGGTCTTCCTGACCGGCCCGGGGCACGGGGGCCAGGGGGCGCAGTGACGGCGGCCGGGCGGCCACAGAACCACGGACTGAGCATCGGGGCGGTCCTCGCGCAGCTGCGCGGGGACTTCCCCGATGTCACCATCTCCAAGATCCGGTTCCTCGAAGCGGAAGGCCTGGTCACCCCGGGCCGCACGCCGTCGGGGTACCGGCAGTTCGCCGCGGCGGACGTGGAGCGACTGAGGTTCGTCCTGGCCGCCCAGCGGGATCACTACCTCCCGTTGAAGGTCATCAAGGAGCAGCTGGACGCGGCGGACTCGGGGGCCGGGCCCACCGCGGCCCTGCCCCGCCCGCCGCGCCGGCTGGTGCCCATCGACGTGACGGCGGAGAACGTCGGCCTGCCCGTGGCGGACGACTTCGCCGCCGGCAACTCCACCGGGGGCAGGGAGCTGCGCCTGACCCGGGAGGAACTCCTGGCGCAGGCCGGCATCGACGAGCCCGCGCTGGCCGAGCTGCAGCAGTACGGCCTGGTCCGGCCCGGTCCCGCCGGGTTCTTCGACCCGGACGCGGTGCTGGTCGCGCGGACGGTGAAGGCGATGACCGAATTCGGGATCGAACCGAGACACCTGCGTGCCTTCCGCGCCGCGGCCGACCGCGAGGTCGGGTTGCTGGAGCAGATCGTGACGCCGGTGTACCGGCACCGTGACCCGGAGGCGAAGGCGCGCGCCGACGAGGTGGTGCGGGAGCTCGCGGCACTGTCCGTGACCCTGCACACGCTCCTCGTGAAGGCGGGAATCCGCGGCGTCGCCGGGTGTTGATCGATAACGGGGCAGTGAGATCCTCTTTGCGGTCCCATGTCAATGACTGAATGTTCGGCACCGCATGCCGTACCGTGAAGGCACGGGTTTGCGGCAGGCGAACCGAGAGAGTCCGGACAGCGAGCACAGCGCGCGGATGACGGGTAGCGTCGAGGAGTGAGGGCGTGAAGCCGGTTCAGCGCTGCAGCCCGTGTGCACGGGAGGGAGGCGAAGCCCGATGAGCGAAATGCGCGTCGTCGGTGTGCGGGTCGAGCTGCCCGCGAATCAGCCGATCTTGTTGCTGCGGGAGACCGAAGGTGAACGGTACCTGCCGATCTGGATCGGCTCGGTCGAAGCCACCGCCATCGCCTTGGAGCAACAGGGGGTCCGCCCCGCTCGCCCGCTCACGCATGACCTGCTGAAAGAGGTCATCGGAGCGCTCGGCCGGGAGCTCGAGCAGGTCGTCATCACCGACCTGAAGGAAGGCACGTTCTTCGCGGAGCTCGTGTTCGACGGCGACATCCGGGTGTCCGCCCGGCCGAGCGACTCGGTCGCGCTGGCCCTGCGGATCGGGGTCCCCATCCACGCCGTGGACTCGGTGCTGGAGGAGGCGGGCCTGATCATCCCGGACGAGCAGGAGGACGAGGTCGAGAAGTTCCGCGAGTTCCTCGACTCGGTCTCCCCGGAAGACTTCCGCGGAGCGGACACCTGAGAACTTGCCTTGACGCGGACGTCAACGTCTAGCGTCGAGGGCATGCGGATCGGAGAACTGGCGCAGCGCACGGGTGTCACCACCCGTGCGCTGCGTTTTTACGAGGACCAGGGCCTGCTGCAGGCCCGCCGGTCGGCCAACGGCTATCGCGAGTACGACGAGGACGACCTCCACCTGGTCAGGGAGATCCAGACCCTCCAGACGGTCGGCCTGACGCTCGAAGAGACCCGCCCGTTCGTCGAATGCCTGCGCAGCGGCCACGAGACCGGCGACTCCTGCGCGAACTCCATCGAGGTCTACCGGCGCAAGCTCGAAGAAGCCGACGCGCTTCTCGCGCGGCTCGGCGGCATCCGTGGCGAACTGGCCGCGAAACTCGCCGCCGCCCTCGACCGGCAGGCGCCCGATCCGTGTGTTGTGCCCGATTCCCCGCGCCCCTGAAGGAGCCTGCCTTGTCCGAAGTTGCGGTTGTCACCGATGCGACCTTCGCCGAAGTGCTCGGCAGCGACGTTCCCGTGCTCGTCGAGTTCTGGGCCACCTGGTGCGGCCCGTGCCGGATGGTCGGCCCGGTGCTCGCGCACCTGGCCGCCGAGCGGGACGGCGAGCTTGCCGTCCGGAAGATCAACGCCGACGAGAACCCGGAGACCACCCGGGCCTACCAGGTCATGTCGCTGCCGACGATGATCCTCTTCCGCGGCGGCGAGCCGGTCGAGACGATCGTCGGCGCGTTCCCGAAGGCCCGCATCGAAGAGCGGCTCGACCGGGTGCTCACGGCGCCGTCGCTTTGACGAACGTGTCCGCCAGCTCGCGGCCGTACTGCTCCAGGTCCAGCCCGGGGTCGGCCGCGTAGGCGGCGGCCACCCCGTCGATGGCCTGCGCGATGGACATCGCCATCACCTCCGGCGTGAACTCGCCGAACGCGCCCTCGGCCTGGCCCTGCTTCAGCTGGCGGGCCAGCCCGTGCACGCGCATGTCGTCGACCAGCACCTTCGTCATCACCCAGCCGTCGGCGTCGTCGGCGTTGGCGGCCAGCTCCGTCAGCGCCCGGACGCACTCGGGGTAGGCCCGCAGGAACGCCACGGACGTCTCGATGTGCGCCCGCAGGTAGCCGGGCCGGTCGGCCGGGTCGAGGCCGCCGTCGGTGCGCTCGGCGAGGAACCCGTTCTTCGTCTCGACGACCGTGCTGAGCACCGCCTGCAGCAGGCCGGCCTTGTTCGTGAAGTGGTAGGAGATCAGCCGGGTGCTGCTGAGGCCGGCGCGCTCCTTGATCTTGGCGAAGGTGGTGCGGCGGTAGCCGAGGTCGGCCAGGACGCCGATGGTCGCGCCGATGATCTGCGCCCGGCGGGCGGCCTCGGTGGCGCTGAGGCCCATCTCCGCCATGATGTCGGGATTTACTTGCATGAGTAAAAGTTACTCAGCTGAGTAAAAAGAGTCAAGGCGTTTGGGATCACGCCGTAGGGGGTACGGCGAACGGCTCAAAGGGTCAGCCGACCGCCTGGGCTTGCCGCGCGTCGCGTTGACCGGCACTGTCCGGGCGCTTACCGTCGAAGGAGGAAAATCGCCACGGTGTGATTCACGGTCTGGGGCCGGACCGTGGCGGTTGATCTCCGGCGGGTCCCGCTCCTGGGACTCCTCCGGCTGTCATTCGCCGGCCGCCTGGTCGGGCGAGGGGAGGCTTGCGTGGTCGAGGCTGGTTCCGAGAAGCAGCCTGTCGAGGTCGCGACTGGTGAGCAGGGCGAACTGTTCCCCGACAACTCGCTGCCCGACGAGCTGGTGGGCTACCGGGGTCCGGCGGCGTGCCAGATCGCCGGCATCACCTACCGCCAGCTCGACTACTGGGCCCGGACCAAGCTGGTCGCGCCCAGCATCCGCACCGCGCACGGCTCCGGCTCGCAGCGGCTGTACTCGTTCAAGGACATCCTGGTCCTCAAGGTCGTCAAGCGCCTGCTGGACACCGGGGTCTCGCTCCAGAACATCCGCGTCGCCGTCGACCACCTGCGCGTCCGCGGCGTCCGCGACCTGGCCCGGGTCACGCTGTTCTCCGACGGCACCACGGTCTACGAATGCACCTCGCCCGAGGAGATCGTCGACCTGCTCCAAGGCGGCCAAGGCGTCTTCGGCATCGCCGTCAGCGGCGCGATGCAGGAAATCAGCGGCACCATCCACGAGTTCCCGGCCGAACGCGCCGACGGCGGCATCGTCGAGACGCACGAACCGGACGAACTCACCCAGCGCCGCAACGCCCGCAAGACCGGTTGATCATCGCTCCGCGTGAGCGGGTAAGGTACTGCGTGCGGTCGACGAATCCGCGCGGGAGAGTCCGAGCCACACCTTGAGCTCGGCGCCGAAGGAGCAAGTCCTCCCCGGAACCTCTCAGGCACCCTGGACCGCGCGGACGAGACGCCTCTGGAAAGCGGGTCGTCAGGACACAGCCTGATGGCCCCGCCGACGGTGCAAGCCCGGCTCAACCTGCGGGCGAAACTCTCAGGCGCCTCCCAGGAGGTACGGACAGAGTGGGGAGGGCCAGGACACCGCTGTCCCGGTCCAGCCCCGCTGTCCCCAGGAGGCCATCGTGGATCCGTCACTCGCCTCCCTCGAACAGGGCATTCCCTTCGCCGACCGGCACATCGGGCCCGGACCGGACGAACTCCGGCACATCCTCGACGTCATCGGCGTCGCCTCCCTCGACGAACTCGCCGAACGGGCCGTCCCCGGCTCCCTGCGGGAGTCCGCGCAGCCGCTCGAACTGCCGCCGGCCGCGTCGGAAGCGCAGGCCCTCGCCGAACTGCGGGAACTCGCCGCCCGGAACCGGCCGGCCGCCGCCATGATCGGGCTCGGCTACCACGACACCGTCACCCCGCCCGTCATCCGGCGGAACGTCCTCGAAAACCCGGCCTGGTACACCGCCTACACGCCCTACCAGCCGGAAATTTCCCAAGGGCGGCTCGAAGCGCTGCTCAACTTCCAGACCATGGTCGCCGACCTGACCGGGCTCCCCGTCGCCAACGCCTCCCTGCTCGACGAGGCCACCGCGGCCGCCGAGGCGATGACGCTGGTGCGCCGGGCCGGGCGGGCGAAGTCGTCCCGGTTCGTCGTCGACCGGGACACCCTGCCGCAGACCCTCGCCGTGCTGCGGACCCGGGCCGAGCCGCTCGGCATCGAACTCGTCGTCGAAGACCTCTCCCAGGGACTGACCGGGCTCGGCCTCGGCGGCGACTTCTTCGGCGTGCTCCTGTCCTACCCGGGCGCGTCCGGCGCGGTCCGGGAACCGGATCTGACCATCGCCGAGGCCAAGAAGCACGGCGCGGCGGTGATCGTCGCCGCCGACCCGCTCGCCCTCACCCTGCTGCGCCCGCCCGGCGAGCTCGGCGCCGACGTCGCCGTCGGCTCGACGCAGCGGTTCGGCGTCCCGCTCGGCTTCGGCGGCCCGCACGCCGCCTACCTCGCCGTGCGAAAAGGCCTGGAGCGGCAGCTGCCCGGCCGGCTGGTGGGTGTCGCGAAGGACGCCGACGGCGCACCCGCGTACCGGCTCGCCCTGCAGACGCGCGAGCAGCACATCCGCCGCGAGAAGGCGACGTCGAACATCTGCACCGCGCAGGTCCTGCTGGCCGTGATGGCGTCGATGTACGCCGTGTACCACGGGCCCGACGGCCTGCGCTCGATCGCGCTGCGGGTCCACCGGATGGCGACGGTGCTGGCGGCCGGACTCTGCGAAGGCGGCGTCGAGGTCGTGCACGGCGAGTTCTTCGACACCGTCGTCGCGGCCGTGCCGGGCCGGGCGGACGCGGTCGTCGCCGCGGCCCGCGACCTCGGCATCTCCCTGCGGCGGATCGACGGCGACCACGTCGGCGTCGCCTGCGACGAAACCACCACCCGCGAGCGGCTTTCCTGCGTGTGGAAGGCGTTCGGCGTCTCGGTGTCCGATGTGGACGGCCTGGACGCGGACACCGCCGACGCGCTCCCGGCCCCGTTGCGGCGCACGAGCGAGTACCTCACCCACCCCGTCTTCCACGCGCACCGCTCGGAAACCGCGATGCTGCGTTACCTGCGTGCGCTGGCGGACTCCGACGTCGCGCTGGACCGCAGCATGATCCCGCTCGGCTCGTGCACCATGAAGCTCAACGCCACCGCCGAGATGGAGCCGGTGACCTGGCCGGAGTTCGCCGGCCTGCACCCGTTCGCGCCGGCCGAGGACGCCGCCGGCCTGCTGGATGTCATCGCCGACCTGAGCGCCTGGCTCGCGCGGATCACCGGCTACGACGCCGTTTCCCTGCAGCCCAACGCCGGCAGCCAGGGCGAGTTCGCGGGCCTGCTCGCCATCCGCGCCTACCACCGCGCCCGCGGCGAGCACGCCCGGGACGTCTGCCTGATCCCGGCGAGCGCCCACGGCACCAACGCGGCCAGCGCGGTGATGGCGGGCATGCGGGTGGTCGTCGTCCGCTGCGACGAGCAGGGCAACATCGACCTCGCCCACCTGCGGTCCACAGTGGACTCCCATGGAGATGACCTGGCCGCGATCATGCTGACGTACCCGTCGACGCACGGCGTCTACGAGGACACCGTCGGCGAGGTCTGCGCGGCGGTGCACGACGCGGGCGGGCAGGTGTACGTCGACGGCGCCAACCTCAACGCGCTGATCGGCGTCGCCCAGTACGGCCGCTTCGGCGCCGACGTCTCGCACCTCAACCTGCACAAGACGTTCTGCATCCCGCACGGCGGCGGCGGGCCGGGCGTCGGCCCGATCGGGGTCCGTGCGCACCTGGCGCCGTTCCTGCCGAACCACCCGCTGCAGCCGGCGGCCGGCCCCGCCACCGGCGTCGGCCCGGTCAGCGCGGCGCCGTGGGGCAGCGCGTCGATCCTGCCGATCTCCTGGGCCTACGTCCGGATGATGGGCGCCGACGGCCTCCGCCGGGCGACGCTCGTCGCGGTGGCCAACGCGAACTACATCGCCCGCCGCCTCGGCGGCCACTACCCGGTGCTCTACGCCGGCCATGAAGGCCTGGTGGCGCACGAATGCATCCTCGACCTGCGGCCGCTGACGAAGGCCACCGGCGTCACGGTCGACGACGTCGCGAAGCGGCTGGCGGACTACGGGCTGCACGCGCCCACGATGTCGTTCCCGGTCGCGGGCACGCTGATGGTGGAGCCGACGGAGAGCGAAGACCTGGCCGAACTCGACCGCTTCTGCGCGGCGATGATCGCGATCCGCGGCGAGATCGACCGCGTCGCGGCGGGGGAGTGGCCCCTCGAGGACTCGCCGCTGCGGCAGGCACCGCACACCGCGCGGTGCGTCGCGGGCGAGTGGGACCGGCCGTACAGCCGCGAAACCGCGGTGTTCCCGGCGGGGGTCACGGCGGCGAAGATCTGGCCGCCGGTCCGGCGCATCGACGGCGCGGCGGGCGACCGGAACCTGGTCTGCTCGTGCCCGCCCCCGGAGGCGTTCACGGAGTCCCGCGGCTGAGGCGGACCAGCAGCTCGGCGCGGCTCGTGAGGTCGAGCTTGCGGTAGATCTGTCGGAGGTGCTTCTGCACCGTCCGTGGGCTGATCCCCAGGTCCCGGGCGACCTCCCGGTCGGTCGCCGCCCGCGCCACCGCCTCGGCCACCCGGCGTTCCCGCGCGGTCAGCACGTCCACGGGCACCCCGGTGAGCGGCCGGACCGGCGGGTGCTCCTCGCGGGCGAACGCCTGGCCCACGTGCGGGGCGAGCAGGTCCAGCTCGCGGTCCCGGGCGGAAAAGCCGGGCCGGGCGCGGTTGAGCGTCAGCACGCGCCCGTGGCGGTCGTCGACCTGGACGACGCACAGCAGCTGGCGACGACGTCCCTCGGCCGGTAGAAGTCGGGTGTACAGCGGCAAGGCCTCGGTCCCGACCGGGCACGACCGGTTCGCCGGGATGACCCCGACGTCGGTCGTGGCCGGCGAGCGACGCGAGCAGCAGCGCCGGAACGGTGAAGAGTCGCTTCATCTGTGGGTTCCCTCCCCATTGCTGTGTGACCGGTCAAGGACACCAAGCCGGCGGGGCGGGCGGCCATACGCAGTTCTGCGTACGCGCACTGCGGACGCACAGGAACGGGAGGTAGGTTGACGCCCATGGTGAGTGGGCACGGTCCTGATCGGACGTCCGTGGTCGTGACCGGCGGCAGCGGCTTCATCGGCCGGGCCGTCGTGCGCGCCCTCCGCGACCGGGGCGTCCCGGTCACCGTCGTCGACCGGGTCCCGTTTCCCGAAGACGGCGTGCGCGTGGTCACCGGTGACCTCCGCGAGGCCACCGTCCGCGAGCAGGCCGTGACCCGCGAGACCGCGAGCATCGTGCACCTCGCCGGGCTGACGTCGGTGCTGAAGTCGGTCGAGCTGCCCGAGGACACCTTCGCCGACAACGTCCTCGTCACCCAGGAACTGCTCGAACTCGCGCGCCGCCACGAGGTGCCGACGTTCCTGCTCGCCTCGACCAACGCGGTGATCGGCAACGTCGGCGGCGCGACCATCACCCCGGACCTCCCGCTGCGCCCGCTGACGCCGTACGGCGCCACCAAGGCGGCGTGCGAAATGCTGCTGTCGGGCTACGCCGGGGCGTACGGCATGACGACGTGTGCGTTGCGGTTCACCAACGTCTACGGCCCGGGAATGTCCCACAAGGACAGTTTCGTGCCGCGGATGATGCGGGCCGCGCTGACCGGCGACCGCGTCAAGATCTACGGCGACGGCCGCCAGCGCCGCGACCTCGTCCACGTCGACGACGTCGTGCGGGCGGTCCTGCTGACCCTCGACAACGGCTACTCCGGCCGCGCGATCGTCGGCGCCGGGCGCTCGGTGTCCGTGCTGGAGATGGTCGAGGCCGTGCGCGAGGTGACCGGCGCCGAGCTGCCGGTCGAGCACGTCGAGGCCCCGGCCGGCGAGATGCCCGCGGTCGTCGTCGACGTCTCGGCGAGCGCGGAGACCATCGGCTACCGGCCGGAGGTCTCGCTCACCGACGGCCTGGCCACGGCGTGGAAGTACTTCTCCGGCCTCGCTGCCCGGTGAAAGCCTTTCTCCGGCGCCACTGGCTGCTGCTCCTGTTGCTCGTCCCGGCGATCACGCTCCGGGTGCTGACCTGGCTGGCCTACCGCCCGGCCCTGCTGTTCATCGACTCCTTCCGCTACATCGACAACCTGCACGCCCTGCGCGCCGACCAGCTCGACCCGATCGGCTACGACCTCGTCCTGCGGCCGCTGCTGGCCGTCGGCGGGCTCGCCTGGGTCGCGGCCGTCCAGCACGTCGGCGGCATCCTCATCGCGATCGGCGTCTACGCGCTCGTCCTGCGCCTGGGTGGCCGGCCGTGGGTCGGGGCGCTCGCGGCGGCCCCGGTCCTGCTCGACGCCTACCAGCTGCAGATCGAGCAGAACATCATGTCGGAGGTGACGTTCGAGGCCGTGCTTCTCGGGCTCCTCTGGCTGCTGCTCGGCTGGGGCACGCCGGGCTGGAAGCGGGCCGGCGCGGCGGGCCTGTTGCTCGGCTTCGGCGTGCTCACGCGGCTGATCGGCATCTCCCTGGCCTTGCCGCTGCTGGTGTTCCTGGTCGTCGCCGGGGGAGCGTGGCGGCAGTGGGCGGGCTGGCGCCGGGCCGGTGTCGGTCTCCTGGGCCTGCTCGCGGTACTGGTTCCCTACGCGGCGCGAGTGCATGCGGAGACCGGGAAGTGGGGGCTGACCGGGCCGTCCGGGAACATGCTCTACGGCCGGACCGCCGCCGTCGCCGACTGCGCGAACCTCCACCTCGACCCGACGCTGATGGTGTTCTGCCCGGCCGAGCCGCGCGAGACGCGGCTGGTGGACAACTACACCCACGCCGACCTCGACCCCAACTGGCCCGGACCGCTGCCCCCGGGCGCGGACAAGGCCGCCCTGGCCCACGACTTCGCGATCGACGTCCTGAAGGAACAGCCAGGCGACGTCGCCGAAGCGATCCTGGACGACTTCGCCAAGAGCTTCGCCTGGACCCGCGAGCAGGACCCGACCGACGTCCCCCTGGACCGGTGGCAGTTCCAGCTGACCTACCCGCAGTGGGCCGACCAGTCCCTGATCGACCTGGTCACGCTGCAGAACGACGGCGTCGTCGCGAGCGTCGACCAGCCACTGGCGAAGATCCTGCGCGACTACCAGCTCGGCGGCGGGTACGTCCCGGGCGCGGTCCTCGGCATCGGCGCGCTGCTGGGCCTGCTGACCGTGTTCCGGCGCAGGAAACCCCTGGACCCGGCGCAGGCCGGGGCGCTGCTCGCGGCGTCGAGCGGGCTGTTGCTGCTGTTCGCCTCGGCGGTGTTCCAGTTCTCGTGGCGCTACCAGATCCCGGCGCTCGTGCTGCTTCCGGTCGCCGGCGCGCTCGGCTTCACCACGCTGACCTCGGCCAGCCGGAAGCGGCTCGCCGCCTTCCCCGACGACGTCGACTCGGACGCCGTCGACGACTTCCGCGGCCGCCACCCGGAGCTGAAGCTCGCACCGCTGACCGTCGTCATCGCCGCCTACAACGAAGCCGGCGGCATCGGTGAGGTCCTGGAGAAGATGCCGGACGAGTGCCTCGGCATGCCGGTGGACGTCCTCGTCGTCGTCGACGGCGGCACCGACGACACGGCCGCGATCGCGCGGGCGCACGGCGCGTACATGTGCGTCGCGCCCCGCAACCGAGGCCAGGGCGCCGCGCTGCGCCTGGGCTACCACCTCGCCGCCGAAGCCGGCGCCGAGTACGTCGTCACGACCGACGCCGACGGCCAGTACGACAACAGGGAGCTGGAAGCCCTCGTGCGCCCGGTCGTCGACGGCACCGCGGACTTCGTCACCGGGTCCCGCCGGCTCGGGCACGAGGAGGCCGACAGCCGTGTCCGGTGGCTCGGCGTGCGGGTGTTCGCGGCGCTGGCGTCGGTGCTGACCGCGCGGCGGATCACGGACACGTCGTTCGGCTTCCGCGCGATGCGGGCGGAGCTGGCCTGCGCGGTCCCGCTGCGGGAGCCGCAGTACCAGTCGTCGGAGCTGCTGCTCGGCGTCACCGCCCGTGGCGCCCGGGTCGTCGAGCTGCCGATGAGCATGCGGCTGCGCAAGGCGGGCAAGAGCAAGAAGGGCGGCAGCCTGGTCTACGGCGCGAACTACGCCCGGGTCATGACCGGGACGTGGTGGCGGGGGTACGTGCTGCGCCGCGGCCGAACACGAACCGGTCGAGCAGCGTGAACTTGACGACGAACACCAGCGCGTAGCTGGCGACGTACGCGCCGTCGACGAGCACGACCCACCAGAAGTGCGGCAGCTCCAGGGGCGTCAGCAGCGAGCCCGCGAGAGTGGTCAGGCCGATCGAGGCGAGCCCGCCGAGCCCGATCACCGCGAGGTAGGGCAGCAGTTCGCGCCGGACCCGCGGCCGCCCGGTGCGGCCCCACACCCAGCGCCGTGTGACCAGGAAGTTCAGCACCGCGCCTGCCGCCCAGGCCAGCGTGCTCGCCCACGCCGCGGCGCCGCCGGTGGCGAGGACGGCGAGCAGCACGACCTGGCTGAGGACCGTGGCCGCGACCGACGTCGTCGCGGCGCGCGCGAGCCGGGCCCAGCCACGGCGGCGCGTCCGCTCCGCCGTGCGGGGCCGCACGCCGTTGGTTACGGTCGTCATGCCCCCATCCTCCCCGTGGGCCGGCCGCGCCGCCGTCCGACCCCCGCACGCATAGGAGATTCACAGGTCATTGCCAGGTCTTCATCAGCACGTGATCTATAGCGTTCGTGTGGCGTAAACGAGCAGGAAAGGCGGCACAATGCGTGTGCTGGTTCTCGGCGGTGACGGATATCTGGGCTGGCCGACCGCGCTGCACTTATCGGACAAAGGTCACGAGGTGGCCGTTCTCGACAATTTCGCGCGGCGCGGGTACGACGCCGAGCTCGGTGTCGAGAGCCTGGTCCCGATCGAATCCCTGACCGACCGCGTCGCCGCCTGGCGCGAGGTCTCCGGCAAAACGATCACCCGCTACGAAGGCGACCTCCTCGACGCGGAGTTCCTGTTCGCAGCGGTGCGTGACTTCGCGCCGGACGCCGTCGTCCACTACGCCGAGCAACGATCGGCGCCCTATTCCATGATCGACCGCGAGCACGCGGTGTACACGCAGCACAACAACGTGATCGGGAACCTCAACCTGCTGTACGCGATCGCGGAGATCAATCCGGCGATCCACCTGGTCAAACTGGGCACGATGGGCGAATACGGCACGCCGAACATCGACATCGAAGAAGGCTGGCTGGAGCTCGAACACAACGGCCGCCGCGATCGCGTGCTGTTCCCGAAACGGCCCTGTTCCTTCTACCACCTGACCAAGGTCCACGATTCCCACAACATCGAATTCACCTGCCGCGCGTGGGGGCTGCGCGCGACGGACCTCAACCAGGGCGTGGTGTACGGCCAGCAGACGCCGCAGACGGCGCTCGACCCGCGCCTGGCGACCCGCTTCGACTACGACGCCGTGTTCGGCACGGTGCTCAACCGGTTCGTCATCCAGGCGGTGCTGGGCCAGCCGCTGACGGTCTACGGCAAGGGCACGCAGACCCGCGGCCTGATCGACATCCGCGACACCGTGGAGTGCATCCGCCTGGCCGTGGAGAACCCGGCTTCGGCGGGGGAGTTCCGGGTGTTCAACCAGATGACGGAGAGCATGTCGGTGGCGGCCATCGCCGAGCTCGTCGCCGACCGGTTCCCCGGCCCGGTGCAGATCGAGCAGCTGGAGAACCCGCGCACGGAAGCGCCGGAGCACTACTACAACGTGCAGCACACCGGGCTGGTCGGGCTGGGGCTGAAGCCGCACCTGCTGTCGGACACGCTGATCGAGTCGATGTTCGACATCGTGGGCGCGAACAAGCACCGGGTGAACCCGGAGAAGCTGCGCCCGACGGTCCGCTGGCGGGGTGCGCTGAAGGACTAGCCGCGATGGGGGCTCCCGGCCGGGAGCCCCCACGTGTTCAGCCGGGCAGCTTGTCGAGAAAGCCGTGCACCTCGGCGATCTTCCCGTCTTCCAGCTCGACGACGTCGAACCCGATGGCGACCGGCTCGGCACCCGGCGTGCCGAGGTACCACTGGAAGCGGGCGAGGTGGTGGTGGGCGTCCGGGTCGGCGGGCAGGCTGAAGGTGAGCCCGCCGAACTGCTGTTGGGCGCCGGCGACGAACTGGTCGATCCCGTCGTGCCCGCGGACGGCGCCGAGCGGATCGGTGTAGCCGGCGTCGGCGGTGAAGACGTCGGCGACGAGGGCCCGGCGCTTGCCGGCGTCGCTCTCGTTCCAGACGGCGATGTACTGCTCGACGAGGGCGCGGACGTCGGTCATGGGAGTTCCTTTCGTTGGGGGACAACGGGTTCGCCGTCATCCGGTGCTGAGAACGACTGTGGCGGACGACCGGCGGCGCGTCGATTACGCGGGAGGTAATGCCCGGCCATTACCCCGGAAGTAATGGCAGCCACCCCGTGATCGCCGTAGCGTCGCTCCCGTGACGACTACGGTGCAGGCGCGGCAGCGGCCCGTCGGCGAGCTCCTCCGCGAATGGCGCGACCGCCGCCGGATCAGCCAGCTCGACCTCGCGATCTCGGCGGACATCTCCACCCGCCACCTCAGCTTCGTGGAAACCGGGCGGTCCAGGCCGAGCCGGGAGATGGTGCTGCGGCTCGGCGAACACCTCGACGTCCCGCTGCGGGAACGCAACCGGCTGCTGCTCGCCGCCGGGTTCGCGCCCGCCTACACCGAGACCGCGCTCGCCGAACCCGAGATGGACGCCGTCCGGCGGGCCGTGCGGCAGCTGCTCACCGGCCACGAGCCGTACCCGGCCGCCGTCGTCGACCGGAACTGGGACCTCGTCGACGCCAACGCCGCCGTCGGTCTCTTCGTCGCCGGGATCCCGCCCGAGCTGACCACCAACGTCCTGCGCGCCACCCTGCACCCCGACGGCATGGCCCCGCACATCCGCAACCTGGGGGAGTGGCGGGCCCACCTGCTCGGCAGGCTGCGACGCCAGGTCGCCCAGACCGCCGACCCCGGGCTGGCCGAGCTCCTCGACGAGCTGCGCGGGTACCCCTGCGACCAGCCGGTGCCCGAGGTGGAGGTCCCCGGGCCGGGTGACATCTTCGTGCCGCTGAAGTTCCGCCACGACGGCACCGACCTCACGTTCTTCAGCACGGTGGCCACCTTCGGCACCCCGCTGGACGTCACCGTCGCGGAACTGGTGATCGAGTCGTTCTTCCCGGCCGACAGCGCGACGGCGGCGCACCTGCGCGAGTGGGCCGCCCGGGTGGGATGATGGGGGTCCGCGCAGCATCCGAAGTGAGGATCACCGGTTGATGGCCGTCCCGCCTTCGCTCGCCCTGTCCGTCGGAGTCCGCATCCCCCAGCTGCTGTTCGGCGTCGCCGGCCTGTCGCCGTCCGAAACCGGCCGGGCCGTCCGCATCGCCCTCGACACCGGTTACCGCGGCATCGACGCCCCGCCGGGCACCGAGACGGCGGTCGGCGCGGTCCTCGCCGCCGCCGACGTGCCCCGCGAAGACCTCTTCGTCAGCGTGCACGTGCCCGCCCAGGGCTACGACACCGCCCGCCGCGCGGCCGACCAGGCGCTGGCGGCGCTCCGGCTCGACCGCGTCGACCTGTGCCTGCTGGACGGCACGCGGGGCGCGTTCACCGACACCTGGCGCGCACTGAGCCGGTTGCGCGCCGACGGCCGGGCCCGCGCGGTCGGCGTCGCCGGCTTCGGCGTCCCGGAGCTGCGCCGGCTCATCGACGCGACCGGCTCGGTGCCCGCGGTCAACCAGGTGGAGCTGCACCCGTGGCTGCAGCAGCTGCCGCTGCGGGAGTTCCACGGCGAGCGCGGCATCGTCACGGCCGCCGCGAGCCCGGCCGCGAACGCCGCGCTGCTGTCCGACGAGACGGTCACCGCCCTTGCCGCCAAGTACGGCAAGACCCCGGCCCAGATCGTGCTGCGGTGGCACCTGCAGACCGGCACGGTCGCGGTGGCCGCGGCGGCGACCACGACCCGGATCCGGGAGCACTTCGGGATCTTCGACTTCGAGCTGGCCGACGACGACCTCGCCGTGGTGGCCGAGCTCGACAACGGCACGCGCGTTTAGCCGATCAGGTGGACTTGATGCCGGCCGCGGTGAAGTCGGCCTGCTGAGCGGGCTGTTCCAGGTACTCGCGGAACGTCTGGGCGGCGCGCAGCGCGGTGTCGTCGATGCCCGGGCCGGCGAGCCCGATGAACGGGTAGTCCGCCGAGCGCGCATTCGCCACCGACTGGGCGGGCGAGCCGATCATCTCGGGCTTCTTGGTGGTGAGCTCGCTGACCCAGTACGACGATTCCGGCAGCCACGCGGCGGGCAGCCCGCCGATGGAGTCCAGCTTGGCCCGGCCGACCAGCGCGTCGAGCACCTGCGCGGAGGGCTTGGCCTCGATCATGACGTGCACGCACTGCCCGTGGACGACGGTGGCGGCCTGGTTCCACCGCTCGGCCGCGGCGGCGACCGGCTTCTGCACACTCGGGGTGACGAGGATCCGCATGTGCGCGGTACCACCGTCACAGCTGGCGGCCTGCGCCTCGGCGCGGCTGTTGAGCTCGTTGTCGGCCCAGTTCCACCCGACGACCCCGAGCCCGATGAGGACGGCGAGCACGAGGCAGGCGATCGGCCAGGTCGCGATCCGCCGGCGCGGCGCCTTCTTGCCGACGATCCGGTGCGAGCCGGTGGCGTCGCTCTGGCCGACGACCCGGTGCGAACCGGTGCCTTCGCTGCGGGCCGGCCCGGTGCTGTCCTCCCGCCCCGCACGATCGGGCCCGGTGGAATCGCCGCGTCCGGCAGTGCGCGCCCGGCGCCCGGTGCCGCGGGTGTCGTCAGCACGGTCGAGAGTCCGCGACGTCTCGGGCTCTTCGTCCGGCCGGGTGATGACCTCGGTCCGCTCGGCGGCGGATTCGGCGGGGGCCTTGCCGGCCTTCCGGCGCGAGCGCGGGGCCGTGGGATCGGCGACGGGGTGGGCACCGGTGGCTTCGCCGGCCTTGCGGCGCGAGCGCGGGGCGCCGGGGTCGGCGGCGGGGTGGTCACCGGTGGCGTCGGCTCGGCGGGCGGCGCGGGTGGGTCTGCCGGAGGCAGGGGCCTCGATGCGGTCGGCAGGCGGAGCGCCGGCGCCCTTGCGGCGCGAGCGGGTGGAGGTGTCGGCGGGGGCGGCCGGGTAGGCGCCGGAGGCCTCGCCGCGGTGCGGGGTAAGGATCGTCGTGGCCTCGGTGCTCGCCACCGGGGGTGCGACAGGAGCTTCCCCGCGGCGCGGGGCGCGGGTCACGGTGGCTTCGCCCCGGCCCGCGACCGGGTACGCGCCGGAAGCTTCGCCTCGGCGAGCGGCCGGGTACGCCCCCGAAGCCTCACCCCGGCGGGTGCCTGCGGGTCCCTCTGCGACCGGGTAGGCCCCGGACGCCTGGCCGCCAGACCGTTCCACGACCGGATAGGCCCCGGACGCCTGGCCCGCGGAGCCGCCCGCGACCGGGTACGAACCCGAAGTCTCGCCCCGCCGAGCGACCGGATACGACCCCGAAGCCTCGCCCCGCCGTGCGGCAGGCTGCGCGCCGCTCTCGGGTGGGAAGCCGGGGGCCTCCGCACCCTCCGTGAAGAACGCCGAACCGGACGATCCGCCCGGGACCCGGGCGATGCCGAAGGCGTCCGAGATGGAGCTGCGTCCCGGGGTGCGGAAAGCGCCGGAAACCTCGCTGCGGCCCTCGGCCGGAACGCGCGATTGGCGGTCCTGAGGGTGCGGCACCGGCTCCTCGTCCCGGTAGTGTCGCCCCATCCGTCATCCTTTCGGGGTGAGCGCATGTCAAGCACGCGCTGCTATGCAACCAAACCGTTATCACCCTAACAGGTGAGTATCGGAGAGAGAATAATCTGACTCACAGTGGGCCGTGCTCAGGGTGCTGCGCTGACCAGGCGATGGCAATGCGCAATCAGGCGATGACGCAGCGGCGCCGCCCGGCGGGCGAACTCCCCTTGGGCGCGGGCGTACTCGGCCCGCCCGGCCGCCATCTCGATCCGGACCGGCGGGTAGCCGAGCGCCGCCAGGTCGTACGGGCTCGCCCGCATGTCGAGCGTCCGGATCTCGACCGCCAGCTCGAAACAGTCCGCCACGAGCTCCGCGGGCACGAACGGATCGAGCTTGTACGCCCATTTGAACAGGTCCATGTTCGCGTGCAGGCACCCCGGCTGCTCCAGTGCGACCTGCGTCTCCCTCGACGGCGTCAGCTCGTTCAACGGCCGAGCGGGGGCGGTGAAGAAGCGGAACGCGTCGAAGTGGCCGCAGCGGATGTCGAGGGACTCCACGACCGCGTCGGTGCCCGCCGATCCCAGCCGCAGCGGGACCTGGTTGTGCCGCACCGAATCCGCCGGCTCGCGGTACACCATCGCCCACTCGTGCAGCCCGAAGCAGCTCAGCCGGGGCGCGCGCGACGCCGTCGCCGAAAGCAGGCCGAGGACGAACTCGGCCGTCCGCACCTTGCCCGCCCCGAAGCCCGCCCCGAAGCCCGCCGGGTCGAGCACGACGCCGTCGGGCGTGGCCACGTACCCCTTGCGGTCGAGGAACCGGTGCGCCGCGGGCCCGGCGAGCGCGACGCCGGGCCCGGGCTGCCACCGCTCGAGGTGCGAGGGCCGGTACGAGTAGTACGTGAACAGGAAGTCGAGCACCGGGTGCTTCTCGCCGCGGGACCGCCGCTCCTGGTGCGGGCCCGTCCACCGGCGCATCCGCGCGACGTGCGCCGCCTCCCGGGCCAGCCAGTCCGGCTCGGCGAGCACCTCGACGTCGGTCATGCGCCCACGTGGGTGCCGTCGCGCACCGTGCCCACGTACTCCTCGACCAGGTCCTCCAGCGCGACGACGCCGACGGCGTTGCCGTTCGCGTCCAGCGCCCGCGCGAGGTGGCTGCGCTCCTTGCGCATGGCCGACAGCGCCACGTCGAGCCGGGCGTCGGCCCGCAGCTCGGTCAGCGAGCGCGTCTTCGACGCCGGCACGGTCGTGGCCGGGTCCTGGCCGGCCAGGTCGAGGATGTCCTTGACGTGGATGTAGCCGGTCAGCCGCCCGTCGTCGGTGCACACCGGGAACCGCGAGAACCCGGTGGACGACACGGCCTTCTCGACCTCGCCGACCGTCGGCCCGCAGGGGAGCGTGGTCAGCTCGGCGGTCGGCACCAGCACGTCGGCGACCGTCTTCTGCACCGACGAGAGCGTCTGGGCGAGCCGCTGGTGCTCGGACTGGTCCAGCAGGCCCTCCCGGCGCGACTCGCTGAGCAGCTCGGCCAGCTCGTCGGACGTGTACGCCGTCTCCAGCTCGTCCTTCGGCTCGACGTGGAAGGCGCGCAGCAGCGAGTTGGCGATGAAGTTCAGCAGCCAGATGAACGGGTTGGCCAGCTTCACCCAGGCGACGTGCACCGGGACCAGCCACAGCGCGAGCCGCTCGGGCTCGGCGATGGCGAGGTTCTTCGGCACCATCTCGCCGATCAGCACGTGCGCCACGGTGATGAACGCCAGCGCGATCGCGAACGAGATCGGGTGCAGCAGGGCCTCGGGCAGGCCCAGCGCGTCGAAGCCGGCCGCGAGACGATGCGCGATCGCCGGCTCGCCGAGGCGGCCGAGCAGCAGCGAGCAGATGGTGATGCCCAGCTGCGCGCCGGCGAGCATCAGCGACACGTGCCTGCTCGCGTTGATGACGATCTGCGCGCGCGTCTTGCCCTGCTCCAGCAGCGCTTCGAGCCTGTCGCGCCGCGAGGAGATCAGCGTGAACTCCGCGCCGACGAAGAAGGCGTTGGTCAGCAGCAGGACCACGACCAGGGCGATGTTCAGCCAGTCGGTCACGAGGCCACCTTCGTCTCCGGGGCGGTGCGGACCGGGGCGACCTCGACCTCGGCGATCCGGCGCTTGTCCATGGTGGTGACGGTGAGCAGCCAGCCGTCGACCTCGGTGGCGTCCCCCTCGGCGGGGATCTTGCCCAGCCGCTCGAGGATGAGCCCGGCGATGGTTTCGTAGTCGCCGTCCGGCATCCGGAAGCCGGTGACGCCGGTGACCTCGTCGGCGCGCAGCTGCCCGGACACCAGCCAGCTGTCCGCGCCGACCTGCTGGGACGCCGGTGCTTCGCGCTCGTCGTGCTCGTCGCGGACGTCGCCGATGATCTCCTCGACGACGTCCTCCAGGGTCACCAGACCGGCCGTGCCGCCGTACTCGTCGACGACGATGGCGAGCTGGAAGCGGGAGTCGCGCAGGCGCAGCAGCAGGTCGTCGCCCGGCAGGGATTCCGGCACGGTCGGCACCGGTCGCATGACCGAGCCGATCGGGACGGCGGCCCGGTCGGCGGCGGGCACCGCGAAGGCCTGCTTGACGTGCACGGCGCCGCGGACGTCGTCGAGGTCCTCGGCGTGCACCGGGAACCGCGAGAACCCGGTGCGGCGGGAGATCTCGATGAGGTCCTGCACGGTGTCGTCGATGGCCAGCGATTCGAGCTGCACGCGCGGGGTCATCAGCTCTTCCGCGGTGCGCTCGCCGAACCGCAGCGAGCGGTCGAGCAGCTCGGCCGTGGACGTGTCGAGCGTGCCGCTTTCGGCGCTGGACCGCACGATCGAGCCCAGTTCCTGCGGGGAGCGCGCGGACCGCAGCTCTTCCTGCGGCTCGACGCCGAACTTGCGCACCAGGAAGTTGGCGCTGTTGTTCATCAGCGTGATGAGCCAGCGGAACAGCGAGGAGAACCGCGAGTGGTAGCCGGCGACCGCGCGCGCGGTCGGCAGCGGCCGGGCGATGGCGAGGTTCTTGGGCAGCATCTCGCCGAGGATCATCGACAGCGACGTCGCCAGGACCAGGGCGATCACGATCGACGCGCCGCCGGCGAACCCCGCCGGGAGCCCGATGCCGGTGAGCAGCGGCCGGACGAGCTCGCCGATGAGCGGCTCGGCCAGGTATCCGGTGACCAGCGTCGTGAGGGTGATCGCGACCTGGGCGCCGGAGAGCTGGAAGGACAGCGTCCGGTGCGCCTTCTGGACGGTCAGCGCGCGGCGGTCGCCGACCTGGCGGACATTGGCCTCGACGGTGCTGCGCTCGAGCGCGGTCAGCGAGAACTCGGCCGCGACGGCGAGCCCGGTGCCGATCGTCAGCAGCACGAAGAGGAGGACGCCCGCGACGGCGAGCAGGATCTGGATCATTCCGCACCCGCCTCGGTGGCGGGGGATGAATCTATCGGACAGCCGGGTCGGTCACCCGGCCCGGTACTGTCACCAGGTGACTGCGCTGCGCGCACGAAACGGTCACTCCCAGCGGTGAATCGGCGTGTACTGCGGTTATTGCGACAATCTTAACGTGTCTTTCGCGCTCGCCGCGCGCGTACCGGGTGTGTCGCCGCGCTCATCCCCGGCTCGGGCGGTGCCGGCGCACGGTTTCCTCGACGAGGTCGAGCACCGGCCCGAGCCCGGCGGCGGGCAGCCCCATGGCCAGGTGCGAGACGAGTCCTTCGAGGACGAGTTCGAGGAAGGCGGTGAGGACGTCGACGTCGACGTCGTCCCGCAGGTTCCCGGCCTCCCGCTGCCGCAGCAGCCGCAGCCGGGTGGCGGTGGTGAGCTGCTGCGACCGTGCGGCCCACCGGGCGCGGAACTCGGGGTCGGTGCGCAGCCGCCTGCTCACCTCCAGCCGGGTCCCGAGCCAGTCGGCCGGGTGGTCGCCCCCGGCGAGCAGGTCGCGCATGACCTGGACGAGCCCCTGTTCGGCGACGACGTCGGCCATCCGCAGGGCGTCGTCCTCGGCGAGGGCGAGGAAGAGCGATTCCTTGTCCCGGAAGTGGTGGAAGATGGCCCCGCGCGACAGACCGGTGGCTTCCTCCAGGCGCCGGACTGTGGCACCTTCGTAGCCGTAGCGCGCGAAGCAGACGCGCGAGCCGTCGAGGATCTGGCGCCGGCGTGCGTCGAGGTGATCCTGGCTTACGCGTGGCATCCTGAAATCCTGGCACCGCGGACCGGGATCTCGCAATCCGTACGTACGTACTGTGACCCGGAGTGCAGGGAACCGACTGGATACCCCCACCGTCTGAAGGTTGCGGCGATTCGCTGACACGAAGTGAGACGGTTGGCTAAGGTTTGCCCCATCACGGTGGGTGAACTGAGGGGAAGGTGCGGTCGTGATCATCGGTGAGGCCGGAGCGGCGGCGCGGGCACTGTGGGGAGACGTCTTCGACACGCCGGGCCGCGTCTACGGCGGCGGCGGCAAGGGCGGCCAGTTCAAGATGGACCCCGAGGAACTCGCCGCGGTGATCGGGCAGTGGGAAGACCTGCTGGACAAGATCTTCGACGACGGGGACAAGATCCGGAACCTCATGAGCGCCAGCAGCCAGGCGGCGCCCGGCAAGGATTCGGCGAGCGACGGCTACTCCTCGACCAGCTTCGACTCGATCTCCGCCCTCTATCGACAGAACCAGTCCATGCGCAAGTACGCGCAGGAGTACATCAAGAAGCTCAAGGAAGCCCAGTCGAAAACCGTGGTGACCGACCAGGACCTGTCCGACACCTTCAAGGCATAGGCGAACCGATCTTGTTCCGAACCAAACTGGGTGTTCTCGCCGTGCTCGTTGCCTTCTCGGTGGGTGCGGTGACCGCCTGCACCACGACCAAGGACGGCACCGCGTCGCCTTCGTCGACCGGCTCGACGTCGGCCAGCTCTTCGCCGGGGGATCCCGAGGTGCCGAAGGTGTCCGTTCCGCTCGACGCGAGCAAGTACGCCGCCGATCCTTGTGGGCTGGTTCCCGCGGACGTGCTCACGCCTCTACGTCTCCCCGTCCCGGGTGAGATCCGTTCTGCGGGCAACGATCCCCGGACCAAAGGCGGGCCGTCCTGCGTGTGGAAGATCCGCGGAGAAGGAACCGGCGTGTCGATGACCGTTCTGACCAATAATCGCGACCGTGGTGCGGGTGGACTGGCCGGCCTGTACGCCGGGTACAAACAGCAGACGTTGATCAGGTTCCTCGAACCCGCTCCGGACGTCGACGGCTATCCGGCGATCTACTTCGACCTGACGGACATGCGGTCGGTGGGTAGCTGCGGCCTCGGTGTGGGCATCGCCGACGATCTCGCGGTCGACGTGTACGCGCAGGGCTACCAAGGCCAGGACGATTCCTGCGGGACGGCCGCCAAGATTGCCGCGGCGATGATCAAGACACTCAAGGGGGCTTGACGAGTGGACGGCAAGCAGATCTACGACAACTTCAGACAAGGCGACACCACGGCTCTGCAGCAAATGGCGCAGACCGTGCAGGAGCTGTCCGACGCCTACATGGAACGGGGCGCGAGCATCAAGGCGCTCCAGGCGCGCATGGTGAACTCGTGGAGCGGCGACGCCGCGGAGGCCGCGAACGCGGGCGCCGGGCCGATGGAAAAAGCCTTCTTCGACAGCTCCGCGCCGCTGGACATGACCAGAGCTTCGGTCAACACCCAGGCTGCCGTCTTCGAGGATTCGAGCAACACCGTCGTCGAGGTGCCGCCGAAGCCGGACAAGCCGAATCCCTGGACCACCGGCCTGAAGGCCGCCATCCCGATTGCCGGGCCCTTCATGGCCAAGGACGACATCGACAACTACCAAGAAGGCATGGCGCGGTACAACGCGGCCAACGAAACCAACGTCCGCGTGATGGACCAGTACAGCACCGCCACCAACAGCACCAGGGCGGCGCTGCCCACCGACTACGGCGTCCTCGAGTCCGACGGCGCCGCCATCGCCGTGAACACCCCGGACGGGCCCGGGCGGGTCGACCGCACCGACAAGACCGGCTGGGGCGAACAGCCGCCGCCGGGGAGTGGGGACCACGATCGCACCTCCACCTCCGGCTTCGATCCCGGTCGGACCGGCGGCTCGGACAAGCCCGGGGGGCCCGGCACCAGCGACACGGGAGGCACCGGTGGCACCGGCGGCACCGGCGGGACAGGCGGCACCGGGGGAACGGGTGGCACCGGGGGAACAGGCGGCACCGACGGCGACGGCACCCACACCACCGGCTCCGGCCGGCCCCGGGTGCCCACCGTGCCGACCAGGCCGGGCCCCTCGACCGACCAGCCCGGCGGGACCCCGCCGAACACCGGGGGGATCGACTTCTACCCCACGAACACCGGCGGCAACCCGAACCACCTCAACCCCGGCGATCCCAACTCCAGCACCGGTGGCCGCGGGCCCACCAGCGGCAATGCCGGCAGCCGCCTGCTCGACTCCAGTGGCCGAGGCGGGGGAGGCGGGGCCGGCACGGGCAGCAACCCCGGCGAACGTGCGCTCGGTGGTGGCCGTGGCTCCGGCATGGGCAGCTTCGGCAACGCCGCCGCCGCGGAGGCTGCCGCCGCGCGGGCGGCCGGTCAGCGGGGTGGGCAGCTGGGGCCGATGGGTCCCGGCGGCCGGCGGGCCGACGGCGAGGACGACGATGAGCACCAGCGGCCGGACTACCTGATCGAGGCGGACCCGGACGCGATCTTCGGCACCGACCAGCGGACCAGTCCGCCGGTCATCGGCGAATAGAGCGAAGAGAGCGAATAGGTGGTGGACGTGGCAACAGGCCGCGTGGACGTTGCCGTCGAGGCGCTGGCCGCGCTGGCCGAACGCGAACAGGTCGGCCAGCTCCACCTCACCCTGCGCCCGGAGCCGCTGTGGCTCTCGGACGCCGAACGCGAGGAGGCCGGCAAGCGGGTCGACGCCGCGCTCGCCGAGGCCGGGCTGGTCGACGCGCGCGGGCGGGCCACCGTCGACTTCCTCGACTGGCTGCCGCTGCTGGTCAGCCCCGCGCGGGAGTGCTACGGCTGGGTCGGCACCGGCGGGCAGACCTACGGCGTGCTGGCCGCCGCGAAAGGCCTGCAGGCGGTGCTGGCCGTCTCGGACGGGACGCACGTCGGCGTGCAGGAGATCGACCGGAACAGGCTGGCCGAATCGCTGGTCGAGCAGCTGCCGCCGGTCGGGCCCGGCGGGGGCCGGCTGCGGACCGTCCGGGTCGCGGACCTGGCCGAGGCCGCCCGGCGCGGGCAGGCCGCCTACCCGCTCGACCCGGCCGTCGCCGACGTCGTCAGCCTGGTGCAGCGGCCGGTCTCGGGCAGCGGGGAACTCTACGTCGGCCGTCGTGACGACGTCGGCCGCCACACCTGCCTGCAGCAGCCGCTGCACTACGCCGACACCGACTGGGGCCGCTACCTCAGCTACACGACCGGCTCCGGCGACGACGCCGTCATCCACATCGGCCCGGCCGGCCCGCAGGAGCTGGCCGGCACCCTCGACGAGCTGGCCGGCACCCTGAACTGAACGAAAAGCGGGTGCGCGGGCCGCCCGCGGGAGATAATGTGACAGCGCTGTTGGATCTCCCGGTGGAAGGACGCGCTGATGCTGTACCCCGAGATCGAGCCCTACGAGCACGGCCTGCTCGACGTCGGCGACGGGCACGAAATCTACTGGGAGACCTGCGGAAACCCGGCCGGCAAGCCCGCGCTCGTCGTGCACGGCGGCCCCGGCACCGGCTGCTCGGCGAACCTGCGCCGCTACTTCGACCCGGCGCGCTACCGGGTCGTGCTCGTCGACCAGCGCGGCTGCGGCCGCAGCACCCCGCACGCCGGCGCCCCGGTCGCCGACCTCTCCGCCAACACCACCGACCACCTCGTCGCCGACTTCGAACTGCTCCGGACGCGGCTCGGCATCGAGAAGTGGCTGCTGTTCGGCGGTTCCTGGGGCTCGGTGCTCAGCCTGACCTACGCGCTGCGGCACACCGAGCGGGTCAGCGAACTGGTCCTGATGGGCCTCGCGACCGACCGGTTCATCGAAATCGAGATGCTCATCCGCGGGCTCGGGGCGTACTTCCCGGAAGCCTTCGAGAAGTTCCGCCAGGGCGTGCCCGAGAGCGAGCGCGACGGCGACCTGTCCGCCGCCTACCACCGGCTGCTGATGGACCCCGACCCGGCGGTCCACCACAAGGCGGCCGACGACTGGTGCGCCTGGGAAGACGCCATGCTCCCGGGCGTGCCCCCGTACAAGTCCTTCGAGGACCCCGCCTTCCAGCTCTGCTTCGCCCGCCTGGTCACGCACTACTTCAGCAACCGGGTCTTCCTGCCCGACGGCGAAATCCTGCGCAACCTCGGCAAGCTCGCCGGGATCCCCGCCGTGCTGGCCCAGGGCGTGCTCGACACGAGCAACATCGTCGGCACGCCCTGGCTGCTGCACCACGGCTGGCCGGGCAGTGAACTGGTCATGCTCGACAACATCGGGCACTCGACGCAGGACGCCCCGATGCAGGACGTCCTGGTCGGCGCGACCGACCGGTTCGCGCTCAGGGGATGAGCAGCGCCGGCTCGCCGTCCGGGGCGAGTGCGGCTTCAGCGCGCCGGGCCCGGTTGGCTTCGGCCAGCCGCAGCCCGGTGACGCGCAGCGGGAGCCGGTCCATGTTCCACTCCGCCAGCAGCAGCGCGATCTTCGCCTGCATTTCCGTGCGCAGCCGCAGGAACGAGTCCGCCGGGTCCGCGCCGACCTCGCCCAGCAACAGCCACCACGCCCAGGCCGCGGCGCCCGCGTTGGCGACGAAGTCGGGCACGACCGCGATCCCGCGGGCCGACAGCGCCGCCTCCGCGTCCGGTGTCGTCGCCGCGTTGGCCGCTTCGACGACCACCTTGGCCTTGACCGCGCTCTCGTTGTCCGGCCGCAGCGCGTAGGAAATCGCGGCCGGCACGAAGATGTCCGCGTCGATCCCGACGATCGTTTCGCGCGGCAGCGACCGGACTCCGGCGGGCAGCCGGGACCGGTCCACCTCGCCGAAGCGGTCGCGCAGGTCGAGCAGGGCCGGGACGTCGAGGCCGGCCGGGTCGTGCAGGGTGCCCGCCGCGTCGGCCACCGCGACCACCTTCACCCCGGCTTCGTGCAGGTACCAGGCCGCGCCGCCGCCCATGGTGCCGATGCCCTGGATCGCCACCGTCGTCTCGCGCACGTCCCAGTCCCACGCCGCCGCGACGCCCAGGCACGCCTGCGCCACGCCGTAGCCGCCGACGACGTCGCCGAGCAGCAGCCCGCCGGGCACCGGCGCGTTGAGGCCGGCCTGCACCCGGCGCAGGGTGCGCGCCGGGTCGGCCGAACGGCGGATCGCCGCGTGGTACGACTGCTCCAGGCCGAGCTCGGCGAACACGGAGTCGATCAGGTGCTGCGGGACGCCCAGGTCCTCGGCCGTCACCCAGTGCGCGTCCAGCCACGGCCGCAGGAACGCGCAGAAGCGCTTCAGCACGTCGAACGCGCGCGGGTCCTTCGGGTCGAAGTCGATCCCGCCCTTGGCCCCGCCGACCGGCAGGTTGAACGTCGCCGTCTTGTTGGCCATGCCCCGGGCCAAGTCCTCGACCTCGGTCAACGTGCAGCCGGCCCGCATCCGGGTGCCGCCGGTGGCGACACCGGAGACCAGGCTGTGCACGACCAGGTAGCCGTTCGCGCCGGTGACGGGATCGGTCCACGTGAGCCGCATCAGCGGCTGGGCGGGGGTCATCGGGCCACTCACCTCCAGGGAAGTCCGGGGCGGCCTCGTGACCGCCACCACGAGCGTGCGCCCCCGGTGGCCCGCCCGTCCATTTAACGCTGCTGCACGATCTCGTTTAAGTTTTGTGTATGGAGCTTTCGTTGCACCGCTTGCGGATGCTGCGCGAGCTGCACCGCCGGGGCACCGTGACGGCGGCGGCCGCGGCACTGCACTACACCGCTTCGGCGGTGTCGCAGCAGCTCGCGCAGCTCGAGCGGGACGTGGGGTCGAAGCTGTTCGAACGGCTCGGCCGCCGGGTCCAGCTGACCGAGCTGGGCACCCTGCTCACCGAGCACGCCGAAGAGATCCTCGGCTCGGTCGAACGCGCCACGCACGCCCTGGAGGAGGCCCAGGAGGCCCGCACCGTCCGGCTGACCGCCGGGGTGTGGGCGTCGGTGGCCTCCGGCCTGCTGCCGACGGCGCTGACCGCGCTGGCCGGCGAGCACCCCGGCATCGAGGTGCGCACCCGCGAGCTGGCGCCCGAGGACACCGCCGAAGCGGTCCGGGACGGCAGCCTCGACCTGTCGTTCGTGATCGACTACTCCGACGCGCCGACGCCGTGGGACGCCGGGCTCGAACGGGCCGTCGTCGCCGTCGAGCGGCTGCACGCGGCGGTGCCGCGGGGTGCGGTGCCCTCGGGATCGGCGTCGCTGGACGACCTCGCCGAGCACCCGTGGATCCTGGCCGGTGCCAAGTCGCACTTCGGCCGCGCGATGCGCACGGCCTGCCGCCGCCACGGCTTCACGCCGAAGATCAACCACGAGGTCGAGGAGCAGTCGACGGCGATGGCGATGGTCGGCGCCGGCCTGGGCATCACCCTCGTGTCCGACCTCGGCCTGCGCCTGCTGCGGCCGCCCGGGATCGACGTCGTCACCCTCACCACGCCGCTGCTGCGGACGGTCTCGATCGCCTACCGGCGCACCGCGTTCCGCCGGCCCGCGCTGCACCTCGTGATCGACGCCGTGCGGGCTTCCGCGGCCGAGCTCGGACTCGGTACGGAACCGGCTTTGCCCTGATCAGGGGCTTCTTACGGAGTGGTGAACTCCTCCCGGTGCGCAAGATCCGCCCTGATTTTGTCGTACCCCGCGTGTAGCGTCCGAAGGCGAGAAGTTCCCCACACAGTCCTATCCCACAAGGAACAGGAACGGACATGCAAGCGGTGCACGATTTCCCCGAGAAGTCGGGTAGTGCGTCGAACCGCACCGCGCGGGTCCTGGCGGACCGCGCGGCCGGCGAGGCGTACGTCGCATCGGTGTGTTTCAAGCACGGCCCGCCCCGCCTGACCGGCGTGGAGCTGGAATTCACCGTGCACCATGCCGACGACCCGGCCAGACCCCTCGATCCCGACGTCCTCGCCTCGGCCCTGGGTCCGCACACCCCGCGGACGCTCCGCCCCGGCAGCCCCGCCTCGCCACTCCCGGCCGGCTCACCCGTGAGCCTCGAACCCGGGTGCCAGGTCGAGATCTCCGCTCCGCCCCAGGCCTCCCTGCGCGAACTCGACGCAGTCGTCACGGCCGACCTCCACCACCTGCGCGAACGCCTCACCGCCCACGACCTCGTCCTGGGCGAAACGGGCATCGACGCCCACCGCGCGCCGCGCCGGCTCCTCCACACCCCGCGGTACGCGGCCATGGAGCGCCGGTTCGCGCCGATCGGTCCCGGCGGCCTCACGATGATGTGCAGCACCGCCGGCCTGCAGGTCTGCGTCGACGCGGGGGAGCCCGAGCACTACGCGGCGCGGTGGGCCGCCGCGCACGCGATGGGCCCGCCGCTGCTCGCCCTCTTCGCCAACTCCCGCGTCCATGCCGGGGTGGACACCGGGCACGCCTCCGCGCGCTGGCTCGCGGTGCACGAAACGGAGGCGGTGCGCACCCGCACGGCGGCCGTGGCGGGCGACGACCCGGCCGGCGAGTGGGCCGGGCGGCTGATGGACGTCCCGCTGATGGTGCTGCCCCGCGGCGACCGGCCGTGGGACGCGCCCGACGGGCTGACGTTCGCCGACTGGATCGACGGCCGGGGCGCGGCCGCGCTGCTGCCGCGGCCGACCGTCGACGATCTCGACTACCACCTGACGACGATGTTCACCCCGGTCCGGCCGCAGGGGTACCTGGAGATCCGGTACCTCGACGCCCAGCCGCCGGACGGGTGGCTGGCCCCGGTGGCGCTGGTGTCGGCGCTGCTGGCCCGGCCGGCCACCGTCGAGAAGGTGCGCGAGATCTGCGCTCCGGTTGCGGACCGGTGGGCCACGGCGGCGCGGCGCGGCCTGGCCGACCCGGAACTGGCGGCCGCCGCGGCGGCGCTGGCCGAGCTCGGTTGCGCCGAGCTGGGCGCGACGGGGCTGGCGGCGGAGTCGATCACCGAGATCAGCGAGAGCGTGCTGGGGCGCGCGGATCGATCGAGGAGCGAAGCATGAGCACGGAAGCGCTGGGCGACCTGAACGCGCAGGACCTGCGCGCCCGGGCGGCCGAAGCACTGACCCGGGCGCGGGCGCGCAGCGTCGCGCTCACCGACGCGGTCGACGACGAGGACCTGGTCCGCCAGCACTCGAAGCTGATGTCGCCGCTGGTCTGGGACCTGGCGCACATCGGCGTCCAGGAAGAACTCTGGCTGGTCCGCGACGTCGGCGGCCGGGAGCCCCTGCGGCCGGACATCGACGACATCTACGACGCCTTCCAGCACGCCCGCGCCGACCGGCCGGAACTGCCGCTGCTCGGCCCGGCCGAGGCCCGCGCGTACGTCAAGCAGGTCCGCGAGAAAGCCTTCGACGTGCTGGAACACGCGCCGATGGAAGGCAGGCGGCTGACCGAGCAGGCGTTCGCCTTCGGCATGATCACCCAGCACGAGCAGCAGCACGACGAGACCATGCTGGCCACCCACCAGCTCCGCAAGGGCGACCCGGTGCTGCACGCGCCCGAGCCGCCACCCGCGCGGTCGGGCACGCTGCCGCGCGAGGTGCTGGTGCCCGGCGGTGCCTTCACCATGGGCACGTCGGCCGAGCCGTGGGCACTGGACAACGAGCGCCCGGCGCACGAGATCGCCGTCGAGGCGTTCTGGATGGACACCGTGCCGGTGACGTGCGGCGCGTACGTCGAATTCCTCGACGGCGGCGGCTACGACGACGAGCAGTGGTGGAGCCCGGCCGGCTGGGCCTACCGGCAGGACAACGGCATCACCGCGCCGCGGTTCTGGAAGCGGGAGCAGGACGGCTGGTGGCGGACCCGCTTCGGCGTCCACGAGCGGATTCCGGCCGACGAACCGGTCGTGCACGTCTCCTACCACGAGGCCGAGGCGTACGCGGCCTGGGCCGGGCGGCGGCTGCCCACCGAGGCGGAGTGGGAGAAGGCGGCGCGGTTCGACCCGGCCACCGGCCGGTCGCGCCGGTTCCCCTGGGGCGACGAGGAACCGGCGGCCGAGCACGCCAACCTCGGCCAGCGGCACCTGCGCCCGGCGCCCGCGGGCGCGTACCCGGCCGGTGCGTCGCCGACCGGCGTGCACCAGCTGATCGGCGACGTCTGGGAGTGGACGAGCACCGACTTCCACGGCTACCCGGGCTTCGCGCCCTTCCCGTACCGGGAGTACTCGGAGGTGTTCTTCGGCCCGGAGTACAAGGTGCTGCGCGGCGGGTCGTTCGGCACCGACTCGGCGGCGATCCGGGGCACGTTCCGCAACTGGGACTACCCGATCCGGCGGCAGATCTTCGCCGGCTTCCGCACCGCCCGCGACGCCGCACCCGGCGAGGTGGGGTAGGCGCATGTGCCGCCACATCGGCTACCTCGGCGAGCCGCTCGCGCCTGCCGAGGCGCTCTTCCGCGCCCCGCATTCGCTGCTGGTGCAGTCGTACGCGCCGGCGGACATGCGCGGCGGCGGTTCGGTCAACGCCGATGGGTTCGGGCTGGGCTGGTACCCCGGCCCGGGCTCGCCGCCGCTGCGCCACCGGCGTTCGACTCCACTGTGGACGGACGAGACGCTGCCGCCGCTGGCCGCGGCGGTGACGTCGGGCGCGTTCGTCGCCGCGGTCCGCAACGGCACCACCGGCCTGCCGGTGACCGAGGCGGCCGCGGCGCCGTTCACCGCCGGGCCGTGGCTGTTCAGCCACAACGGCGTCGTCCGCGGTTACCCGGACTCGCTGGCCGAACTGGCCAAGACCCTGCCGGTCACCGAGCTGCTGACCCTGGAGGCGCCGACGGACTCGGTGGTGCTCTGGGCGCTGCTGCGGGCCCGGCTGGCCGCGGGGGAGGACCCGCTGACGGCGGTGGCGGCGCTGACCACCGCCGTCGAGGCGGCCGCGCCCGGCTCCCGGCTCAACTTCCTGCTCACCGACGGTGCCACCCTCATCGGCACCACCTGGACGCACGCCCTGTCCGTGCTGGAGACCCCGGCCGGTGTGTGGCTGGCGTCCGAACCCTTCGACGGCGACCCGCGCTGGCGGCCCGTCCCCGACCACCACGCCGTGCGCGCCACCGCGGCCGGCGTCGACCTGCTTCCCCTGACCCAGGAGCTCTCATGACCGAAGTCGATCTCGACCACCACCGCTCCGGCGACGCCGTCACCGCGGAACTGCGCGCCGACGTCGTCGCCGGGCTCACTGCGGAGCAGAAGTGGCTGCCGCCCAAGTGGTTCTACGACGCCGACGGCAGCGAGCTGTTCGAGAAGATCACCCAGCTGCCGGAGTACTACCCGACCCGCAGCGAGCGCGAGGTGCTGGCCGCGCACGCCGGCGACGTCGCGAGGCTGACCGATGCGCACACGCTCGTCGAGCTCGGCTCGGGCTCGAGCGAGAAGACCCGGCTGCTGCTCGACGCGCTCACCGGGCACGGCACCCTGGAGGCGTTCGTCCCCCTGGACGTGTCCGAATCCGCGCTGGCCGAGGCGGCCGAAGCGATTTCGAAGGACTACCCGGGACTCGCCGTCCGCGGGGTCGTCGGCGACTTCACCCAGCACCTCGACCTGCTGCCGGACGGCCAGCCGCGGGTCGTGGCCTTCCTCGGCGGCACGATCGGCAACTTCCTGCCCGCCGAGCGCGCGACCTTCCTGCGGTCGGTCCGCGAGGTCCTGGACGAGGGGGAGTGGCTGCTGCTGGGCACCGACCTGGTCAAGGACGCCACCATCCTCGAACGCGCCTACGACGACGCCGCCGGTGTCACGGCGGAGTTCAACAAGAACGTGCTGCGGGTGATCAACGCCCGCCTCGGCGCGAACTTCGACGTCGACGAGTTCGAGCACGTCTCGCACTGGGACGCCGGCAACGAGTGGATCGAGATGCGCCTGCGGGCCCGCCGTGACCTCACCGTCGAGATCCCCGGCGCCGACCTCACGGTCGCCTTCGCCGCGGGCGAGCACGTCCGGACGGAGATCTCGGCCAAGTTCCGCCCGAGCGGGGTCGAGGCCGAGCTGGCCACGGCCGGGTTCGCCCTCGAGCACTGGTGGACCGACTCCCAACAGCGGTTCGGGGTGAGCCTGGCAAAATCCGTGCGTGGCTAATCCTCTCCGGGCACTGGCCCGGGCCGCCGGCACGCGACCGTGGCTGATGCGCACCGCCCGGTTCGTCGTCTGGGCGGACACGAAACTGCACAAGGCGTTCGGCGGCCGGGTGAGCCTCGTGGCGCTCGCCGGGCTGCCGTCCCTGCGGCTCACCACGACCGGCCGCAAGAGCGGGCTGCCCCGCAGCACCAACCTGCTCTACTACCCGCGCGGCGGCGACTTCGTGCTGACGGCGTCCAACTGGGGCCGCCCGCACGACCCCGCGTGGGCGCTCAACCTGCGGGCGCACCCGAAGTGCGAGGTGGCGCTGGCCGGCAAGCCGGTCGACGTCGTCGCGCGGGAGCTGCACGGCGAGGAGTACGAGCGGATGTGGGCCGAGCTGCTCGCCTTCTGGCCGGGGTACGCGATGGAGCAGCGGGAGGCCGCCCGGCCGTTGCCGGTTTTCGTGCTCGCGCGGATGGCCCGATAGCTGCTGACCATCCGTTCGGCCGGTGCCGGGATTCACCGCTTTGTGCCAGTCTCACCCGGGTAACGCGCCGTGACGTCGTGACATCGCGGCGGAGTGCGTGACCTAGGGAGGAGACGTCTTGCCGAGATCCACACAGGGCCGGGTGCGGTCGTTCGCACTGGTGGGGGCGCTCGTGGCCGGCGTTGGCCTGGCCGGGACGGCCGGCACCGCGGTGGCGGCCGAAGACTCGGCGGTCAAGCCCGCCGTCGTCGGCGCGACCGCCGCACCGAACTGGGGTAGCTGCCCGGCCGCCACGCTCGCCGGCGTACCGGCCGACCAGGTGCAGTTCTACAGCTGCGCCCGCTACCGGGTGCCCATCGACCACGACAACGCATCGCTGGGCACCATCGACATCGCCCTGCTGAAGCGCGCCGCCCGCACGCCCGACAAGCGCGTCGGCTCGCTGTTCCTCAACCCGGGCGGCCCCGGCGGCTCGGGCCTGCGGATGCCGATCAGCGGCCCGGCCATCTTCCGGCCGCAGGTGCTCGACCGCTTCGACCTCATCGGGTTCGACCCGCGCGGCGTCGGGCAGAGCAACCCGCTGCGCTGCTTCACCACCCAGGAAGACGCCGACGAGGTCTTCGGCGCCCAGATCGCGGTGCCGCTCTCGCGCGCCGAAATCTCGGGCACGCTGGCCAGCTACCGCGACTACGGCCGGTTCTGCAAGAACAACGCGGGCTCGCTGCTCAACCACATGTCCACCAAGGACGTCGTGCGCGACCTCGACAAGCTGCGCGCGGCGGTCGGCGACCAGAAGCTGACCTTCGTCGGCTTCTCCTACGGGACGCTGATCGGGTCGACGTACACGTCGATGTTCCCGAAGCAGTCGCGCGCGATCGTCATCGACGGCAACGTCGACCCGGCGCTGCGCACCAGCGACGGCGTGCAGTACGACCGGGAACGCGCGCAGGGCTTCGAGATCGCGCTCGACGCGTTCCTCAAGCGCTGCGACCAGGTGGGCGCGAAGTGCGCGTTCAGCGACGGCAACCCCCGGGCGAAGTTCGACGAGCTGCGGGAGTACCTGCGCAAGCAGCCGATCACCCTCCCGGGCGCCGCCCCGCTCGACATCAACGGGTTCACCGGCGGCGTTTCGAGCGTCCTGTACTCGCCGGCGGCGTTCACCGGCCTGGCCGAGGACCTGCAGGCGCTGTACAACGCCATCCACCCGGCGGCGCAGGCCCAGACCCTGGTGGCCAAGCCGCTGAAGGCGCTCACGCCCGGCAAGCAGGGGCTGGCCGACCTGAACCCGGACAGCCCGTACACCAGCGACGATTCGTACTTCGCCGTCAACTGCTCGGACAAGCCGTTCCGGATCAAGCAGGAGCAGGTGCCGGACATCGCCGCGAAGTGGGAACGCGAGTCGCGGACCTTCGGCCGCTACCAGGCGTTCGCCGACACGGCGGGCTGCCCGGTGTGGCCGGCGAAGAAGCCGGACGCCTACCGCGGCCCGTGGCGGGCCAAGACGGACGTCCCGGTGGTCGTGGTCGGCAACTACTACGACCCGGCGACGCAGTACAAGTTCTCGCAGCGGATGGCGGCCGAGCTCGGCAACACGCGGCTGCTGTCGGTCGACGCGTTCGGCCACTGCATCCTGGGTGACGCCCTGGGCGTCGACCAGGCCGTGGCCGACTACCTGATCGACCTCAAGGTGCCGGCGAACGGGCAGGTGTTCCAGCCGAACGTCCAGCCGTTCTGAGTGTGAACCCGGTCCCGCGGCCCTTCCCCGGGCCGCGGGACCGGCTACCCTGACGAGGTTGATCATCGACGAACACGGGAAGCGAGGTGAGCGGCACATGCCAGCGGACAGTCAACGGACGGCCAGGCGTGCGCTCACCGGAGGTTTCCGGGTGGGCTAGCGTCCGGCCGCCCCCTGTCCGGCAGTGCGCGCACGCCGGAAAAGAGCCGGAAATGACCCTCTTCGAAATGCTGCTGCGCGTCGGCGCCGGCGTCGGCCTGGGTGCCGTCATCGGGATCGAGCGCCAGTTCCGCGCCCGCATGGCCGGGCTGCGCACCAACGCCCTCGTCGCGGTCGGCGCGACACTGTTCGTGCTGCTGTCCGCGCACGGCTTCGGCGGGCTGGCCTCGAGCGGCGACGCCGACCCGACCCGGGTGGCGGCCCAGATCGTCTCGGGCATCGGGTTCCTCGGTGCCGGGGTGATCCTGCGCGACGGCCTCAACGTCCGCGGCCTCAACACGGCGGCGACGCTGTGGTGTTCGGCCGCGGTCGGCGCCCTGGCCGGCGCGGGCCTGTACCCGGTCGCGGCGGCCGGGACCGCCGTCGTGGTCGGGGTGAACGTGGTGCTGCGCCCGCTCGGCCGCGTGGTCGACCGCCGCCCGGACGCGGGTGACGAGACGCCGACCAGGTACGCCTTCCAGGCCGTGACCCGCGACGCGACCGAGGCGCACGTGCGGGCGCTGCTCGTGCAGTCGTTGACCCGCACGGACTTCCGGTTGCTGTCGGTGCTGAGCACCGACCGGGCGGACCACACGGTCGAAGTGCGCGCGGAACTGGTCGGCGACCAGCGCGACGACGCCCAGATGGAAGCCGCGGTGTCGCGGCTTTCGCTGGAGCCTTCGGTGTCGAGTGTGCGCTGGGAGGCCGTGCCGGCTTAGCGCTCGTCTCCTGTGGTGCGGTCCGCCCGGCCCTGTTCAGCGGAGCAGCGCCGTCGTCCGGACGTGGACGAGAGCTCCGGAGGAGAGCCCTTCGGCCCCGGCCACGAGAACGTCGGGCGTGTCCAGGTGGCTGCCGTTGTGGTAGGCGGCTTTGCACAGGTTGTAGGTGGCCGCGAAGGCACCCAGGCCGATGGTGGCGATGTGGAAGAAGGCGTTGCAGAGCGGGGGGTGCTGGGCCTCCTGCCACTCGGCCGGTGCTTCGCGGTTCATGGCCTTTTCGACGACGTTCATGGCGACCTGCTTTCGTACTGGGTGAACGACGGCGTTCACGGGCACGTTACCGGGACGTCATCGCCGGAAACATCAGCCAACGTGATGAGTCGCACTTTCGATCGGCGGCCTACTATCGCTGGCGACGTGGACGCTTCACCCGGGCCAAGCCAGGAGGAAAAATGAACAAAATCGAATCCGCCGCCACGCTCGCGTCCGGTGAGCTGCAGCCGCTCCGGCTCGAAGCCGAGGTCGCGATGCCGACGCTCTCCACCTGCTGGCTCGTCGCCGCCGCGGGCGTCATCGGCGGGGCCGCGGGCTACTACTACGGGCACGTGAACTGCAAGAACCACGGCTGCGTCCAGGAAACGCCCGAGGTGCTCGCCGGGCTGGGAGACCTGCGTGACATGTCTTCCGGCGGCATGGTCGCCCTGCGGACCGCGGCGGCCCGCGCCGCGCGCTGACCACGCGCTCGCATTCGAGCCCGCCGCGGAATGCCGGTGTCCGCAGGTGGCGAACCAACGTTCCGCACATTTCGGAATCACGCGCGGAATCGATTTCTCGTCGTACCGGAGTGCTATAAGCGAAGGCCTCCCCGCTCGGTCGAGCGGGGAGGCCTTCGGGGCGCGGAAATGCTTTACGCCTGCGTCATCTTCCGCAGCACGTACTGCAGGATGCCGCCATTGCGGTAGTAGTCCGCCTCGCCCGGGGTGTCGATGCGGACATCGGCGTCGAACTCCACCTTGGTGCCGTCCGCCTTGGTGGCCGTGACGTGCACCGTGCGCGGGGTCGAGCCTTCGTTCAGCGCGGTGATGCCCGAGATGTCGAACGTCTCCGTGCCGTCGAGGCCGAGCGACGAAGCCGACTCGCCCTGCGGGAACTGCAGCGGGATCACGCCCATGCCGATGAGGTTCGAGCGGTGGATGCGCTCGAACGACTCGGTGATGACCGCGCGGACGCCCAGCAGCGACGTGCCCTTGGCCGCCCAGTCACGCGACGAGCCCGAGCCGTACTCCTTGCCGCCCAGCACGACCAGCGGGGTGCCCTGCTTCGCGTAGTTCTGGGCCGCGTCGTAGATGAACGCCTGCGGCGCGCCCTCCTGCGTGAAGTCGCGGGTGTAGCCGCCCTGGACGTCGTCCAGGAGCTGGTTGCGCAGCCGGATGTTCGCGAACGTGCCGCGGATCATCACCTCGTGGTTGCCGCGCCGCGAGCCGTAGGAGTTGAAGTCCTTCTTCTCCACGCCGTGCTCGGTCAGGTACTGCGCGGCCGGGGTGCCCGGCTTGATCGCGCCGGCCGGGGAGATGTGGTCGGTGGTGACCGAGTCGCCCAGCTTCGCCAGCACGCGCGCGCCGGTGATGTCGGTGACCGGGGCCGGCTCCGGCGTCATGCCCTCGAAGTACGGGGGCTTCCGCACGTAGGTGGACTCGAGGTCCCACTCGAAGGTCTTGCCCTCCGGCGTCGGCAGCGACTTCCAGCGCTCGCCGCCGTCGAAGACGTCCGCGTAGTCCTTGGTGAACATCTCCTGCGTGATCGCGTGGTCGATGGTCTCCTGGATCTCCTTGGACGTCGGCCAGATGTCCTTGAGGAAGACGTCGTTGCCGTCGCCGTCCTGGCCCAGCGGCTGGTTCGCGAAGTCGAAGTCCATCGTGCCGGCCAGCGCGTAGGCGATGACCAGCGGCGGCGACGCGAGGTAGTTCATCTTCACGTCGGGGTTGATCCGGCCTTCGAAGTTCCGGTTGCCCGAGAGCACCGAAACCGCGGTGAGGTCGTTCTCCTGGATCGCGGCGGAGATCTCGTCCGAGAGCGGGCCGGAGTTGCCGATGCAGGTGGTGCAGCCGTAGCCGACCAGGTGGTAGCCCAGCTTCTCCAGGTACGGCCAGAGGTTGGCCTTGGTGTAGTAGTCGGTGACGACCTGCGAGCCCGGCGCCATCGACGTCTTCACCCACGGCTTGACCGCGAGGCCCTTTTCGACGGCGTTGCGGGCGAGCAGCGCGGCGCCGAGCATGACCGACGGGTTGGACGTGTTGGTGCAGGAGGTGATCGAGGCGATCACCACGGCACCGTGGTCGAGGACGAACTCGCCGCGGTCGGCGCTGGACACCTTGACCGGCTTCGACGGGCGGCCGCTGCCGCCGTTGGCCGCCGACTGCAGCTCGACCGCGTCCTCGTCCTTGAACGACAGCGCGGCCGGGTCGGACGCCGGGAAGGACTCCTCGACGGCCTCGTCGACCTTGGTGTGCGGGGTCTCCTGCTCACCGTTGACGTAGTCGTGGATCGACTTGCGGAACGACGACTTCGCGTCGGACAGCTCGATGCGGTCCTGCGGGCGCTTCGGGCCGGCGATCGACGGGACGACCGTCGAGAGGTCCAGCTCGAGGTACTCGGAGTAGGCGGCCTCGCGCGACGGGTCGTGCCAGAGGCCCTGCTCCTTGGCGTAGGCCTCGACCAGGGCGACCTGCTCGGCCGAGCGGCCGGTCAGCTTGAGGTAGCGGACGGTCTCGTCGTCGATCGGGAAGATCGCCGCGGTCGAGCCGAACTCGGGGCTCATGTTGCCGATGGTGGCGCGGTTGGCCAGCGGCACCTCGGCGACGCTCTCGCCGTAGAACTCGACGAACTTGCCGACGACGCCGTGGCGGCGCAGCATCTCGGTGATGGTGAGCACGACGTCGGTGGCGGTGACGCCGGCCGGGATCTCGCCGGTGAGCTTGAAGCCGACGACGCGCGGGATGAGCATCGACACCGGCTGGCCCAGCATGGCCGCCTCGGCCTCGATGCCGCCGACGCCCCAGCCCAGCACGCCCAGGCCGTTGACCATGGTGGTGTGCGAGTCGGTGCCGACGCAGGAGTCGGGGTAGGCCTGCCCGTTGCGGCTCATGACCGTGCGCGCGAGGTGCTCGATGTTGACCTGGTGCACGATGCCGGTGCCCGGCGGGACGACCTTGAACTCGTCGAAGGCGCCCTGGCCCCAGCGCAGGAACTGGTAGCGCTCGCGGTTGCGCTCGTACTCGATCTCGACGTTGCGCTCGAAGGCGTCGGCGCGGCCGAAGACGTCGATGATCACCGAGTGGTCGATGACCAGCTCGGCCGGGGCCAGCGGGTTGACCTTGTCGGGGTCGCCGCCCAGGTCGGTGACGGCTTCGCGCATGGTGGCGAGGTCGACGACGCACGGGACGCCGGTGAAGTCCTGCATGATCACGCGGGCCGGCGTGAACTGGATCTCGATCGACGGGTCGGCGTTCGGGTCCCACGAGCCGAGGGCGCGGATGTGGTCGGCGGTGATGTTCGCGCCGTCCTCGGTGCGCAGCAGGTTCTCGAGCAGGATCTTCAGGCTGTACGGCAGGCGCTCGGCGCCCTCGACCTTGTTCAGGCGGAACACCTCGTACGAGGCGTCGCCGACCTTCAGCGTGTCTTTGGCGCCGAAGCTGTCCTTGCTGGCGGGTGAGGTCACGTCTAACTCCAGTGGCGGGGACGCCGCGCCGTCGCGGCAGGGGAGTCCCGGGTCAGTTCGGTCGGTTCGGTGGGGCGAGTCTTGCGCACCCCCACCGTAGGACCGGATGCGGGATGGCACACCTCGCGGTGCCTCAAACAGTACGCGTGTCCTGTTTACCGGACAAGCCGACACGCGGTGTGGGCTGCGCCATCCGGTCCGAGGGTCCCTCAATGAGGGGAATTGGTGCCTACGTTGTGTAAGTTTCCGCTGATGCTTGTGATAGTGGTGTGACTGCAGTGACACGGGGTGTGCGCTGGTGAGCGGAGGTGGCGGTCTTGTTTGGACGGTGCCGGGAGCCGGGGGCGCCGTGCGTCCGCCGGGGACTCAGCGTGAGCACGCTCACGCTGGCGATCTTGCTCGGCGCGGGGGGCACGGGTCTCGCGGTGCCCCCGCCGCCGCCCAACCCCAGCGACTCGGAGATCCAGGCGGGCAAGGCCGACGCGAACGCGAAGGCCGGTGAGGTCGGCAGGCTGACCAACCAGCTGGCCCAGGCCGAGCAGAAGCTGACGCAGCTGCAGGACGAGGTCGAGCTCAAGCAGGAAGAGGCCAACAAGGCCCTGGTCGACCTGCAGACCGCGCAGGACGCGGCCACGCAGGCGGAGAACGACGCGAAGGCCGCGCGCACCGAGGCGGACGCGGCGTCGGCGGCCATCGAGCAGGCCCGGGCCGACCTCAAGACGTTCGCCGCGGCGAGCTTCCAGCAGGGCAGCACGGTCGGCTCGCTCTCGGCGTACCTCAGCGCGGACAGCCCGAAGGACATGCTCGCCCGCGCCCAGCTGCTCGACGCCGTCGGCGGCGACCGGCTCAACGCCCTCGACCGGCTCGAGCAGGCGCAGACCGAGAAGTCGAACAAGGACGCCGCGGCCCGCAAGGCCGCCGAGATCGCCCGGCAGAAGCAGGACACCGCCCGCCGGGCGAAGGACAGCGCCGACGCGGCGCAGTCCGCCGCCGAGCGGGCCCAGGACGGCCAGGCGAGCCAGAACGCCCAGCTCGAGCAGAACAAATCCGCCGTCGAGCAGCTGCTCTACGCCGCGCAGGCGAAGGTCAGCGGCCTGCAGGGCCAGCGGCAGCGCTACCAGGACTGGCTCGCCCAGAAGCAGCGCGAAGACGAGGAACGCGCCCGGCAGGCCGCGCTCGCCGCGGCCGGGGGCGGGGGTGGCCGTCCGTCGGGCGGCCCGGCGCCGTCGGGCCCGGCCGGCTCGTCGATCGAGGCGGTGATCGCGCGGGCGCTGTCCAAGATCGGGATGCCGTACGCGTGGGGCGGCGGCAACGCGAGCGGCCCGACCCGCGGCATCCGCGACGGCGGCGTCGCCGACCGCTACGGCGACTACAACAAGATCGGCTTCGACTGCTCGGGCCTGATGATCTACGCCTTCGCCGGCGTCCGCTCGCTGCCGCACTACAGCGGCTACCAGTACTCGTCGGGCCGCCGGGTCCCGCTGTCCCAGATGCGCCGCGGCGACATGCTGTTCTGGGGTGGCCCTGGCGGCATCCACCACGTCGCCCTCTACCTCGGCGGCGGCCAGATGATCGAGGCGCCGCAGTCCGGCCTGCGGGTCCGCATCACCTCGGTCCGCTACGGCGGGATCATGCCGTACGCGACCCGGCTCATCGGCTAGCTTTGAGCTTGCGCCAGCCGCCCGCGCGGTTGTTGGCGATGATCTGGCGGAACATCGCGGTCAGCGCGGGGGCGTTGATCCGCTCTCCCTCGCGGAAGGCCACTGTCCGCGCGGTCTTGTTGCCGTGCCCGGCGGTGATGATGCCGTCCGGGTCGGGCACGATGCCGCCGTCGTAGACGAACACGTTGACGTGGTCCTTCGCCGCCAGCAGGGCGCAGATGTTGCCCTGCAGCACGAAGTAGGGCTGCCGGGTGCGCTTGATCGTCTCGACGACCTCGGGGTCGGCGGCGTGCACCAGCTCGCGGACCTCCCGGCAGATCGCCTGCTGCCAGGCGGGCAGGGCATCGATGTAGGCGTCCACGCGCGGCTCGACGACGGAGGTCATGGGGCGAGTATGCGTGAAATCGGCTCGACGCGGCGGCCGTACGGGCCACAGGATCGTCCGGTGGACGACGAACTGAACGCGCTGCGGCGCGACCGGATGCGCTGGAACGCGCCGCTGTCGGAGGCTCACGCGGAGCTGCTGCTCGACCGCATGGCCCTCGAGCCGGGGGAGCTGACCGACCTCGGCTGCGGCTGGGGCGAGCTGCTCCTGCGCGCCGTCGCCCGGGTGCCGGGCCTGCGCGGCACCGGCGTGGACACCGACGCGGACGCGCTGGCCCGCGGCCGGTCGGCCGCCCGTCGCCGTGGCTTGACCGAGCGCGCCGAATTCACCGAAGCCGACGCGGCGAGCTGGGAAATCCCCGCCGGCCGGGTGTTCTGCATCGGTGCTTCGCACGCCTTCGGGACGACCCGGGCGGCCCTCGACCGGCTCGGCCGCGTCGTCCGGCCGGGCGGCAGGCTGCTCTACGGCGACGGGTTCTGGGCCGCGCCGCCCGGCCCGGTCGCGGCGGAGATGTTCGGTGACGACGTCCTGACCCTGCCGGGCCTGCTCGACGCGGCGGCCGAGACGGGCTGGCGGGTGCTCCACCTCAGCGTCGCCGACCAGCTGGAATGGGACGACTTCGAGTCGGCGTCCCGGCTGGCCTGGCAGGAATGGCTGCTCGCGCACCCGGCCGACCCGCGGGCGGAGCGGGTGCGCGAATGGCTCGACCGGCGGTTGCGCGAGTACGTCCGCGAGTACCGGGGCGTGCTGGGCTTCACCTACCTCGTGCTGGGCCGCTAGGGTGCCCCGGTGCGCTACGCGGGGATCGTGGTGGCCGGGGGCTCGGCCCGCAGGCTGTCCGGTGTGGACAAGCCGGCCCTGTCGGTCGGCGGCAAGCCGTTGCTGGCGCGCGCGATCCACGCCCTCGACGGCGCCGAGCGGGTGATCGCGGTCGGCCCCCGGCGGCCCGGCTTCGACGTGCTGTGGACCCGCGAACCGGTGCCCGGCACCGGGCCGGTGGCGGCGCTGGCCGCGGGCCTGGTGTTCGTGCCCGACGACGTCGAGGCGGTCGTGGTGCTGGCCGCCGACCTCCCGGGCGTCCGCAGGTCCACAGTGGACAGGCTGCTGGCGGCGATCGGCGAAGGGGACGGCGCGGTCCTGGTCGACGCCGCGGGGAAGCGGCAGTGGCTGCTGGGCGCCTGGCGCGCCGCGGCGCTGCGGGCCGCGCTGCCGGAGCAGGCGGAGAACGCGGCCCTGCGCCGCGTCCTGGGCGGGCTGTCGGTCGCCGAGGTCCCGGCGGAACGGGGCGAGGCGGAGGACATCGACACGCCCGAGGACCTCGAGCGGCACCGCTGAGCCGGGCCGAAAGCGCCCCAATGTGGCGTTGGGTGCGTTGGACGCACCCAATGTGGCGTTCGGTGCGTTGAGCGCAACCAACGCCACATTGAGGTTTTCTCAGTAGCGGTGTGGTGTGTGGATGAGGGGTGGGGCCCCTGGTAGGACTGGATTTGCGAAGATCAAGTCCGAGGTTCCAGAGGCCCCACATGATCCATTATGGTGCCACCCTCGATGTGGCGCGTGAACTGGTCTGGTTCGTTGCCCGTGTCCTGCACACCGAGCGCCGGCGGCGTGGCACCCGCCGGGGCCGGCGCGCGTTGACCCCGTACTGGCAGGCGGTGCTGGTGCTGCGCTGGTTCCGCGACGCCACCCCCCTGCACCGGCTGGCGGCCGATCACCGCATCAGCATCGCCACCGCCTACCGCTACCTACACGAAGCCATCACCGCCCTCGCCGCCCAGGCCCCGGACCTGCATCAGGTCCTGCGCGAGCGCCACACCGCCGGTGACACACACGTGATCCTGGACGGCACCCTGATCCCGTGTGACCGGGTCGCGGCGACCACGATCAAAACCAAAGGTAAGAACCGTGGCCGGATCGTGCACCTGTGGTACTCGGGCAAGCACCGCGCCTTCGGCGGGAACATCCAGTTCCTGGCCAGCCCGGACGGGTTCCCGCTGTGGGTCTCGGCGGTGCTGCCCGGCTCCCGCAACGACCTCTCCGCCGCCCGCGACCACGGAATCGTCGGTGCACTGACCGCCGCCGCCGGCCAGGGCCTGAGAACTCTGGCCGACAAGGCCTACCACCCCGCCGGGATCGGCATCCTCACCCCGTTCAAGAAAACCGCAGGTCAACCACCCCTCAACGCCCGGCAACGGGTCCACAACCTGCTGCACGCCCGGGCCCGCGCCCTGGGTGAACGCGCCATGGCCATCCTCAAAACCCGCTGGCGAGCGTTGACCCACATCAGCCTCTGCCCCCACCGCATCGGCCACATCGTCCAAGCAGCCCTCGTCCTCACCCACCACGAACACCACGGCCGCTACTGAGAAAACCTCATTGGGGCGCATCAGGCGGGTGAGCGGCGGTGCCTCACCGCTCGTCAGGGCAGTAGCCGGAACAGAGCAGGGTCATCCGGGTGATGCGGCCGTCGGCGCCCGTGTCGGCGAACGCCTGCTGCTCGACCACGAACCAGCCGTCGCCGAGGCGTGCCGCCCGGAGCCGGGCGCGCCACCACAGGTGCAGCCGCGGGCCGATCTCCTTCGCGCCCGACGCGACCAGCTCGAAGCCGAGCGTGTCGCCGAACCAGCGGGTGAACGTCGCCCGGACCTCGGCCGCGCCGCGGGCTTCCCGCAGGCCTGGCGGGACCAGAGCGCGGAGGTGGGCGTCGCCGTCCAGTGCGGACGCCAGCGCGGCGAAGTCCTGGCCGGCCAGTGCGTCGAGGAAGAGCCGGGGAACCGTCTGTGTGGTGGTCATGCCCCTGTTCTACGGGCGACGGCCGCCGGATTCATCGGGCAACCACCCGATGAATCCGTGCCGCATCGCGAACAGCGCCGCCTGCGTCCGCGTCGAGACGCCGAGCTTCGCGTAGATGTGCTCCAGGTGGGTCGACACGGTCTTGCGCGAGACGGTCAGCGCGGCCGCGATCGCGGCGTTCGACAGCCCGCGCGCCAGCTGGACCAGCACTTCCGCCTCTCTGGCCGTCAGCCCGGACGCACCGGGCAGGGCCCGGCGCACCCGCCGCCCGGCCGCGGCCGGCACGGCGTCGACCGCCGGGCCGTCCGGCGCGGGTTTCCCCGGCGAGGACCTCCGCGGCGGCGGACGCGGACACCGGCGCGCGATGCGGGCGCGGCTCGCCCAGGGCGTGCTAGACGTCCGCAGCCGCCAGCACCTCGCCGAGGCGCGGGTCGAGCGTGATCACCTCGTCCCAGGCGCGGATATCGTCGAGGCCGGCGAGCACCGTGGCGTGCCGGTCGAGGAAGCAGTCCACGAGCCGCGGGTCGAACTGCGTGCCCCGGCGTTCGCGGGCGACCGCGAGCGCGCCCTCGACCCCGGCCGTGTGGTGGAAGGCCTCGACGTTGTCGGCGAGGTGGACCAGCCGCATCGCCGGGGCGAGCTCGTCGCCGCCGGCCTGCCCGGGCACCCCACGGCCGTCCCAGCGCTCGAACGCCTGCAGCAGCGGGCGGCAGACGCCGAGGTGCCGCGCGACGAACAGCGCCATCGTCATCCCGGCGAGGTCCTCGTCGTGCGTGTCGGCGTACAGCTCGGTCCCGTCCCCGAACAGCCCGGCCAGCTCGCAACGACGTGTAGCAGGCCGCGGCCCGGATCCCGGGCTCGACGCCGGCCGCGTCGGCCAGCCGCAGCGTGATCACCGTCTGGCGCAGCACCCGCTCCATCGGCCGACCTCGCTCAGCCCGGCCGCGCTGTCCTGCCGAGCTTCACAGGTGCCACACCGCTGACCGTGTTGGCTGATCGTGGGTCAGGTGCGTCCGCGTGCCGGATGAGCCGGACGACCGGGGGCGCAGTACGGTCGCACCGCGTGATCACCGTCGCGGGGGCGGCGCACGAGAATTCGAGGAGGCAGAGTGACCGAGCCCGGCTACGCCGAGGGCGGGAACGGCCAGCAGGCGACACCGGCGCGGGACGCCCAGTTGCTGGAGCGGACCGTGTTCGAGGTCAAGCGGATCATCGTCGGCCAGGACCGCCTGGTCGAGCGGATGCTGGTCGGCCTGCTGGCCAAGGGCCACCTGCTGCTCGAAGGCGTGCCCGGTGTCGCGAAGACCCTCGCCGTCGAGACGTTCGCCCGGGTCGTCGGCGGCTCGTTCTCCCGCGTCCAGTTCACCCCCGACCTGGTGCCCGCCGACATCCTCGGCACCCGGATCTACCGCCAGGGCGCCGAGCGCTTCGACGTCGAGCTCGGCCCGGTCGTGGCGAACTTCGTGCTCGCCGACGAGATCAACCGCGCGCCCGCCAAGGTCCAGTCGGCGATGCTCGAGGTGATGGCCGAGCGGCACGTGTCGATCGGCGGGCAGACGTTCCCGATGCCCGACCCGTTCCTCGTGCTCGCCACGCAGAACCCGATCGAGAACGAGGGCGTCTACCCGCTGCCGGAAGCCCAGCGCGACCGGTTCCTGTTCAAGATCGTCGTCGAGTACCCCTCCGCCGAGGAGGAGCGCGAGATCATCTACCGGATGGGCGTCACCCCGCCAACCCCGCACGAGGTGCTCAGCCCGGGCGAGCTGGTCCGGCTGCAGGGCGTCGCGTCGCAGGTGTTCGTGCACCACGCCCTCGTCGACTACGTCGTGCGCCTGGTGCTGACCACGCGGACGCCGAACGAGCACGGCCTCGCTGACGTCGCGGGCTGGGTCTCCTACGGTGCTTCGCCGCGCGCGAGCCTCGGCATCATCGCCGCCGCGCGGGCGCTCGCCCTGGTCCGCGGCCGCGACTACGTGCTGCCGCAGGACGTCGTCGACGTCGTCCCCGACGTGCTGCGCCACCGGCTCGTGCTGTCCTACGACGCGCTCGCCGACGGTGTCCCCATCGACCACATCATCACGCGCGTGCTGCAGACCGTGCCGCTGCCGCAGGTCTCGGCCCGGCCGCAGGGCGGGGCCGGCCAGGGCGGCCCGGTCCCGGCGGGCGCGCCGGTCAGGTAACCCGGCGATGGCGAAGAACGAGAAGGGCGAACGCCCTTCGTGGGCGCCGCCGATCCTGCGCGGCGACCGGATGGAAGCCGGGCTCCGCACCCTGGAGCTCGACGTCCGCCGCCGGCTCGACGGGCTCCTGCAGGGCAACCACCTCGGCCTCGTGCCGGGGCCGGGGTCCGAGCCCGGCGAGGCCCGCCCGTACCAGCCCGGCGACGACGTGCGCCGGATGGACTGGGCGGTCACCGCCCGCACCACGACCCCGCACATCCGCGAGACCGTGGCCGACCGCGAGCTGGAGACGTGGGTCGTCGCCGACCTGTCGGCGAGCCTCGACTTCGGCACGGCGCTGTGCGAGAAGCGCGACCTGGTGGTCTGCGCGGTCGCGGCGGTCGCCCACCTCACCGGCGGCGGCGGCAACCGGATCGGCGCGCTGATCTCCACCGGCGCCGACACGACCCGCATCCCGGCCCGCGGCGGCCTCGCGCACGCCCGCGGGCTGGTGCGCAAGCTCGCCGAGACACCGCGTGCGGCCGAGGGCACCCGGGGCGACTTCGCGACGGCGTTGGAGCAGCTGCGCCGTCCGCCGCGCCGGCGTGGCCTGGCCGTGGTGATCTCCGACTTCCTGGGCGAGGAGTCCTGGGAGCGGCCGCTGCGGGCACTGGGCGGGCGCCACGAACTGATCGCGATCGAAGTCCTCGACCCGCGCGACGTCGACCTGCCCGAGGTGGGCACCGTCGTGCTGGCCGACCCGGAGACAGGGAAACAGCGCGAAGTGCACGCTTCGGCCTTGCTGCGCAAGGAGTTCGGGGCCGCGGCCCACGCCCACCGCCAGCGCGTGGCGGCCGGCCTGCGGCGGGCGGGCGCGGCCCACCTGACGCTGCGCACGGACGCCGACTGGATCGCCGACATGGTGCGGTTCGTCGTCGCCCGCAAGCGCCGCTGGTCGGGGGGTGTGGCGTGAGGGAGCTTGCGACCGAGCCATTCAACACAGCGTTGCCGGCTCAGGCGGCACCGGGCGTCAGCGAGGTGTGCGCGTGAGTCTGACGGGGTTTGCATCGCCGTGGTGGTTCTTGCTGCTGATCGCGGTGGCCGCGGTCGCCGTCGGGTACGTGCTCGCCCAGCGGGCGCGCCGGAAGCGGACCATGCGGTTCGCGAACCTGGACCTGCTGGAGAAGGTCGCGCCGAAGAGCCAGGGCTGGGTCCGGCACGTGCCGGCGGTGCTGATCGTGCTGTCGCTGCTGCTGCTCACGGTGGCGCTGGCCGGGCCGACGGCCGAGCAGAAGGTGCCGCGCAACCGGGCGACGGTGATGCTGGTGATCGACGTGTCGCTGTCGATGGAGGCCACCGACGTCGCCCCGACGCGGCTGCAGGCGGCCCAGGAGGCGGCGACGAGCTTCGCGCGCAACATGACACCGGGCATCAACCTGGGGCTGATTTCGTTCGCGGGCACGGCGACGGTGCTGGTCAACCCGACCACCGACCGCAACGGCGTGATCAAGGCGATCGAGAACCTGAAACTGGCCCAGTCGACGGCGACCGGCGAAGGCATCTTCGCGGCCCTGCAGTCGGTGGAGAGCTTCTCGAGCGTCGTCGGCGGGGCAGACGGGCCACCGCCGGCGCGGATCGTGCTGATGTCGGACGGGAAGCAGACGGTCCCGGAGGACCTGTACGCGGCCCGCGGCGGCTACACGGCGGCGCAGGCGGCGAAGCAGGCGGGCGTGCCGATCTCGTCGATCTCGTTCGGCACCACCCACGGCTCGGTCGACATCGACGGCAAGGCCCAGCCGGTCAGCGTGGACGACGAGTCCCTGCGCGAAATAGCCCGGCTCTCCGGCGGCGACTTCTACAAGGCGGCCAGTGCGGAGGAGCTGAAGAAGGTCTACGCCGACCTCGGCGAGCAGATCGGCTACGAGCTCAAGGACGCCGACGCGAGCAAGCCGTGGGTGGTGGTGGGGACGCTGATCCTGATGCTGGGCGCGGCGGCGAGTCTGTTCTTCGGACAGAGACTCCCCTGACCGCAGGCGGCACTTTCACGTGAAAGTGCCGCCTCTGGTCAGGCTCGGCGGACGCCGTAGAGGCTGCCGCCGAGCAGGGTCACCCCGGCGAGGGTGCCGCTGAGGAACGGGACCCACTCCGCGGCGCTCCCGAGCAAACCCAGCCCGACCACGCCGAGTGCGGTCAGGACCACGCCGACCACGAGGATCGAGCGCGTCTTCCACGCCGACGCGAGGGCGACGAAGTGCAGGCCGACGATCGTGGCGATCCAGGCGACGTTGGCCTGCGCCGGCGCGTCCAGCAGACGCAGGACGAAGAAGCCCGCGAACAGGAGCACGACCTCGCCGAGCACGATAAAGCGGTAGCTCGGGCCGAACATCGGGCGGCCCTCCAGCGTTGGGCGGCCGCCCGCGCGGACGCCGAGGATGATCACCGCCGCCAGGGCGAGGACGGCGAGGGCGCGTAGCACCCAGCCGAGTGGTGCGGGGAGTGGGTCGCCGGAGTTGACGAGGACGAAGACCGTGCCGAACGCGGCGCCGATGAGCGCCCCCAGGAACTGCTGTCGCATTCGGCGAACCTACCGGAAGCCGTTCTGGCGCCACGCTTCGTAGACCGTGATGGCCGCCGTGTTGGCCAGGTTGAGCGACCGGTTGGACGGCCGCATCGGGAGGCGGACCCGGTCGGTCACCTCCGGTGCTTCCTGGACCTCCGCGGGCAGGCCCACCGATTCCGGTCCGAACATCAGGACGTCGCCCGGTGCGTAGGCGACGTCGGTGTACAGCCGCGTCGCCGACGCCGTGAACGCGTAGACCTTGGCCGGCAGCAACGCTTCCCAGGCCGCGGCGAGCGATGCGTGGACGTGCACGCGGGCCAGGTCGTGGTAGTCCAGGCCGGCGCGGCGCAGCTGCTTGTCCTCCAGCGTGAAGCCGAGCGGCTCGACCAGGTGCAGTTCGCAGCCGGTGTTGGCGGCCAGGCGGATCGCGTTGCCGGTGTTGGGCGGGATTTCCGGCTGGTAGAAGAGAATGCGGAACACGGGCTAGTCCCCGAGCAGGGTCGCGTAGACCTTGCGCACGGCTTCGGGCGGCGCCTGCGGCCGCAGCGTGGCCGGGTCGATGAACACGTACCGGATGGTCGCCGCCGCGATCAGGGTCTCGGCGCGGTGGATCTCGAAGTCGAAGATCAGCGACGTCGTCCCGAGGTGGTTCAGGTACTGGGTGACGACCAGGTCGTCGTCGTAGCGGGCGGGGGAGCGGAACTTGAGGTTCGCCTCCGCGACCACGACGTCGGCGCCGTGCGCGAGGAACTCCTCATGCGAACCGAACAGCGCCTTCTCCGCCTCGAAGGAGCACATGTCCACATAGGCCAGGTAGTGGGCGTTGAAGACGATGCCCTGGCCGTCGCACTCGTGGTAGCGCACGCGCAGCGGCATCTCGGCGATCGGGCGGCGAGGTGCGGTCACCCGCTCAATCTAGTTCAGCCGTGCAGCGCCCGGTACGCGGCCGCCGCGCCGGGCTGCAGGGGCACCGGCTGGGTCCCGATGAGCGTCCGCACGTCGAGGAACTGCGTCCCCACCGCCTCGGCCGGGACCAGCGCGGTGGCGTGAGCGACGAGCAGCCGGACCACCGCCGCGGCGACGTCGTCCGGCAACGACGGTGCGCACACCAGCAGGTTCGCCACGCCGATCGTGCTCAGCGCGCCCACCCCGCGGTACGCGCCGTCGGGGACCTGGACCTGGTCGTACACCGGGCCGTACGCCGCGCGCAGGGCCGGGACCACCGACTCCAGGGGCAGCAGCGCGATCGGCGTCGTGCGGTTCAGCTCGGCCAGCTTCGGCGTCGGGACGCCGCCCGACCACAGCATCGCGTCGATGCGGCGGCCGGCCAGCGCGCGGACGGCGTCGTCGAACAGCAGGTGCCGGGCGTCCACCGGGACGCCCGCCCTGGCGAACAGGCGCTCGCCGAGCTGGGCCGCGCCCGAGCCGCCCGCGCCCAGGGACACCGGGCGCCCGGCCAGGTCGGCCAGGCGGCGCACCGGGCCGTCCGCCCGCACCACCAGCTGCAGGTAGTTCTCGTACACCCGGCCGAGCGCGCGCAGCGGCACCTGCGCGGCGAACGGCGGCCCGCCGCCGAGCGCTGTCTGGGCGACGTCGGCGAGCACCAGCCCGAGGTCGGCCTGCCCCCGCTGCACCAGGCCGACGTTGGCCACGCTCGCCTCGGTCGGCACGGCGGTCGCGTGCAGCAGCGGTTCCGCGCGGTTCAGCTCGGCCGAAAGCAGCTCGGCGAAGGCGAGGTAGAACCCGCCGCGCTCGCCGGCGGCGATCGTCAGCGGGCGTTCCGGACCGCGGTAGCCCGACGTCGAACACCCGGCCAGCGCGAGGCCGAGGCCGCCGAGCAGGGCCGTGCGGCGGGTGAGTGTCATGCCCGCACCTCCTGCAGCGGCAGCGTGACGCGGACTTCGAGGCCGTGCGGGTCCGCCTGCCGCAGTTCGAGGACGCCGCCGCGGGTGCGCACCTGCTGGTGGGCGATGGCCAGGCCGAGGCCGGTGCCGCGCGGCGCCCCCTCACCCCCGGCGCGCCAGAATCGTTCGGTCGCCCGCGCTCTGTCCTCTTCGGACAGTCCGGGGCCGTCGTCGGCGACGACGAGGGTGGCCGCCGACGCGCCGCTTTCCCAGTCGGTGGTGATCTTCGCGCCGCGGCCGGCGTAGTGGACGGCGTTGTCCAGCAACACGTCGAGGATCTGCGCGAGCTCGCCTTCCGGGCAGCGCACGGTCACCGGCTCGTCGTGCCCCGGCGGCGGGACGATCGTCGCACCCGCGTCCTCGGCGGCCGGGCGCCAGGCGTCGACGCGCTCGGCGAGCACGGACGCCAGGTCGCACGCCTCGTCCGTGCCGCCGGCCGCGACGCGCGTCGCGGTGCTCTCGGCCAGGGCGAGCGCGAGCAGGCCGTCGAGGAGCTTCTCCAGGCGTTCGACCTCGGCGACGGTCGCCCGGTAGGTGGTGTCGTCGCCCTCGATGCGCCCGGCCAGGGAGTCGACGCGCAGGCGCAGCGCGGCCATCGGGTTGCGCAGCTGGTGCGAAGCGTCGGCGACCAGCCGGTGCTGCTGCTCGGCGGCCTCCAGCACGGCCTCGGACATCCGGTTGACCTCGGCGGCGAGGGACCGCAGCTCGCGCGGCCCGGCGCGTTCCGGGACGTGCGCGCGGTGCCCGCCGGCCACGGCCAGCACGCCGGTCTCGAGCTCGTGCAGCGGCCGCACCATCCACCGGGCCAGCACCACGGCGAGCAGCACGAACACCACCGCGACCAGCACCGCGCCTGCCCCGATCGTGCCCCAGCCGGTGGCGACGTCCGCGGCCGCCGCCGTCACCGACGCGCGCAGCACGACCACCCCGGCCACGCGCGTGCCGGTGCCGACCGGCCGGGCGAAGTAGGCCGGTTCGGCCGACCACGGGTCGAGCCGGTCCACCCGCGGTGCCGGTTCGTTGCGCATCGCCGCCTCCACCAGCGCGCGCACCGCCGGGTCGGCCGCGGTCAGGCCGCCCGCCTGCACCAGCGGGAGCCGCCGGGCGTCGACGATGACGACGCCTTCGCCGTACAGCTGGGCGTAGCGCTCGGCGTCGGCTGCCAGCGCCGCCGGGTCGCGGGTGTCGACGGCCTGCTGGGCGAGCACGACGAACCGGTCGACGTCGGCCGTGCGGGAGATGACCAGCTGCTGGGTGCGCTGCTCGGCGGTGACGGTCAGCAGCGGCACGGCGAACGCGGCGACCACCGCGAGGGCGAGGGCGACCAGGACCACCAGCAGCCGGGTGCGCACGGGCTCAGTCCCGGCCGAGCCGGTAGCCGAAGCCGCGGATCGTGGTGAGCAGGCCCGGCCGGTCGAGCTTGGCGCGCAGGCCGGTCAGGTGGACGTCGAGCGAGCGCGACACCGCGAGGTAGGCGTCGCCCCAGACCTCGTCCATCAGCTGCTGGCGGCTGACCGCGGTGCCGGGGCGGGCGGCGAGCACGGCCAGGATCTCGAATTCCTTGGTGGTGAGCCCGATGTCGTGCCCGGCGACCAGCACCCGGCGGGCGCCGAGGTCGATCTCGACGTCCTCGACGCGCACGACGTCACCGGCCGGGGTGGCCCGGGCGACCGCGCGCCGCACGACGGCGTCCATCCGGGCCAGCAGCTCGGCCAGCCGCACCGGCTTGGTGAGGTAGTCGTCGGCGCCGAGCCGCAGCCCGCGCACGACCGAGCGTTCGTCGCCGCGGGCGGTCAGCACGATGACCGGGACCGGCGAGACGGCCCGGATCTTGCGGAGGACGTCGAGGCCGTCGAGGTCGGGCAGGCCCAGGTCCAGCAGGACGAGGTCGGCGCTGCGGTGGTGGTGCAGGGCGTCGGCCCCGCGGCCGACGCTGGTGACGGGATGACCGCGCGCGTGCAGCGACTCGGCGAGCGCGCCGGCGACACCCGCGTCGTCTTCGACGAGGAGCACGCGCACGGTCATCCCCTTCGTCAGCGCTTCTCCAGCTCGGAGGTCTTGGAGGTTTCCCGCATTGTGCCGTAGACGATCAGCGACACCAGGACACAGCCCGCGACGTACCAGAAGAACACCGTTTCGTGGCCGGCGCTCTTCAGCGCCTGGGCGATCAGCTCGGCGGTGCCGCCGAAGATCGCCACGGTCAGCGCGTACGGCAGCCCGACGCCGATGGCGCGGATCTTCGTCGGGAACAGCTCGGCCTTCACGATGGCGTTGATCGAGGTGTACCCGGCGACGATGACCAGGCCGGCCAGCACGAGGAAGAACGCGCCGACGGGGTTGCGGGTCGAGCCCATGACGGTCATGAGCGGGACGGTGAGCAGCGTGCCGCCGATGCCGAAGAACAGCAGCAGCGGGCGGCGGCCGATCCGGTCGGACAGCCGCCCGAACACCGGCTGCAGGAAGGCGGCGACGAGGATCGCGCAGAACAGCACGATGGTGACCTGCCGGCGCGGGATGTGCGCGGTGTTCTCCAGGAACTTCTGGCTGTAGGTGGCGAAGGTGTAGAAGCCGACGGTGCCGCCCAGGGTGAGCCCGACGACGAGCGCGATCTCCTTCGGGTACTTGATCAGCGCGCGCAGGGTGCCGCGTTCGCCCTTGTCGTCGGCGGCTTCGCGCTGGTAGCTCTCGGATTCCTCCATGCCGCGCCGCAGCCACATGACGGTGAGCGCGGCGACGGTGCCGACGGCGAACGCGATCCGCCAGCCCCACGACGTCAGCTGCTGCTCGGTGAGGATCGCCTGCAGGATCAGCTGCAGGCCCAGGGCCAGCAGCTGGCCGCCGTAGAGCGTCACGTACTGGAAGCTGGAGTAGAAGCCGCGCTTGCCGGGAGTGGCCACTTCGGACAGGTAGGTCGCCGAGGTGGAGTACTCGCCGCCGACCGACAGGCCCTGGATCAGCCGGGCGGTGAGCAGCAGGATCGGCGCGGCGATCCCGATGGTGTGGTAGCTCGGCGTGACGGCGATGAGCAGCGAGCCGCCCGCCATCAGCGTCACCGAGAGCACCAGCGCGCTGCGGCGGCCGAACCGGTCGGCGAACCGGCCGAGCATCCACCCGCCCAGCGGCCGCATGAGGAACCCGACGGCGAACACGGCCGCGGACCCGAGGAAGGCGGCCGTGGTGTCGGTGGTGGGGAAGAAGGACTTGGCGAAGTAGGTGGTGAACGCCGCGTAGGCGTACCAGTCGTACCACTCGACCAAGTTGCCGATCGAGCCGCGCAGCACGTTGCCGATCACGCGCTTCTCGCTGACGGCGGCCGGGGTGGGGCTGTTGAGCCGGGTTGTCATCGTCGACCTCCTGTGTTGCGACTCACGGTGACCAACCGGCGGGGAGGCGGCAAGGCGAGGAGGCAGTTCCTAACACCGGCTTAGGACGGTCGCGGCGAGGCCGGGTGCGGGGCGGCGGCTCGCCGGTCCGGCGCGGGCTCGCCGGTCGTGACGGCGCAGGCCAGCCACACCAGCGCCCCGCCGGCCACGACGTGCACGACGCTGGTCACCGGGGTGTCCGGCAGCCGTGCCGCGACCGCCAGCACGGGCAGCGCCAGGAGGTACGCCACAGCCGGGACGCGGGGGTGGATCCCGGCCCGCAGGAGGGACACCCCGAACAGCGCCGCGCCGGCGGCGAAGACCAGCGCGCTGCCGAGCAGGGCCACGATGGTCGGCCCGCGCAGCAGGTCCTCGACCACCGCGTCGTCGAGGAAGAACAGCGCCAGGTTCAGGGTGAACGCCGCGCCGCCGAACAGGCCGAGGCCGACCGCGTTCACGGTGTAGGCGACGGCGCCGAACGCGCCGGCCGCCGTGGCCTGCCGCAGGTGGAGCACGGTCAGCAGCGGGATGGCGAACGCCGGGGACAGGCCCAGCACGAAGCTCGTCGGCGCGGTTTCGCCGGCGAACGCCTCGATCAGGCCGGGCACGGCGATGGCGAGGCCGGCGAGCACACCGCACGCGGCGCCCAGTCGGGTCAGCATGGGGGATCTCCTTGCGACGTAAGGGTTTCCCTGAACCGTAGGAACCATGACCGGGACGCGGGAAGTGCCGGCCGGCCAGTGACCGCGTGGCCACCCGGCACGTGCCGTTCGGCCAGAGCCGGTCCCGGCGGCGGCGAACGGCCGTAGGCTCGGGTGATGGTGACGCGGATCGTGCCGTGGGTTTCCGGTGCCGTGTACGGGATCGTGCTGCTGGCCGGGCTGTACTCCGCGCTCGCCGGTCTCGGCTCGGCGAACGCGGCCCGGCTCGCCGGCTTCGTCGCCGGGATCGGGGCGTTGTTCGTGCTGGACGCCGTCGAGTGGCGGGTGGCCCGGCTGCCCGTCGTGTTCCTCGGCGTGCGGGTGGTGCTGTTCTTCGCGGTCGCCGCGCTCGACGAGCCGGGGCTGTCGCGGGTGCTGTTCGTGCTGGTGCCGTTCGCCGCGTACCTCACCTTCGGGTGCGCGGCCGGGCTCGTGCTCGGCGGGCTCTGCCTCGCGGTGCTCGTCGGCGGGTTCGCGGTGTGGGTGCCCGGCTGGTACGCCGACACCGAGTCCGTGTCCGACGTGCTCATGTTCACGACGGGACTGGTGCTGGCCCTCGCGGTGGCCGACGTCGCGGTCCGGGAGCGCCGGGCCGCGTCGCGGGTCGCGGAGCTCTCCGCCGCGGCCGAACGCAACCGGCTGGCCCGCGACATCCACGACAGCCTCGGCCACCACCTGACCGCCGTCTCCATCCAGCTGGAGAAGGTGGCCGCGTTCGCCGACCGGGACCCCGGCGTCGCCGGCCGGGCGCTGGCCGACGCGCGCCGCTCGGTGGGCCACGCGCTGGAGGACGTCCGGACCTCGGTCGGCACGCTGCGCGCCGGGACGCAGTCCCTGGTCGGCGCGCTCACCGAGCTGGGCGTGGCGCTCGACGTGCACGGCGAGGAACCCGACATCGACCCCGCGACGGTCACCACCCTGTACCGGGCCGCGCAGGAGGCGGTGACGAACGCACGCCGCCACGGCGAGGCCCGGCACGTGCGGGTTTCGGTCACCTTCGGCGCCGCGACCAGGCTGGTCGTCACCGACGACGGCCGCGGCTTCGACACCGGCGAGCCGCGGTCCGGATACGGCCTGCTCAGCCTGCGGGAACGCGCCGCGCTCGTCGGCGGCACCGTGACCGTGGACAGCGCGCCGGGCACCGGGACGAGGGTCACGGTGACCGTGCCGTGAACGTCCGGGTGCTCGTGGTCGACGACCAGCGGCTGGTCCGCGAGGGGATCGCGTCCCTGCTGGACATCCAGGAAGGCATCGCGGTGGTCGGCACGGCGGCCACCGGCCGGGAGGCGATCGAGCAGACGCTGGCGCTCGGCCCGGACGTGGTGCTGATGGACGTGCGGATGCCGGAGATGGACGGCGTCGACGCGGTCGCCGTGCTGCGCCGCCGCGTCCCGGGCTGCCGCGTGGTGATGCTGACGACGTTCGACGACGAGGAGTACGTCGTGCAGGCGCTGCGGGCCGGCGCGGCCGGCTACCTCCTGAAGGACCTCCCGGCCGCGGAACTGGCCGAATCGGTCCGGCTGGCGCACGCCGGCGTCACCCAGCTCGACCAGGCGGCGGCCCGGCACGTCGCCGCGGCGCTGTCGGCCCACCCGGCCGCCCCGGAGGCGCTGACCGGCCGGGAGACGGAGGTACTGCGGATGGTCGCGACCGGGGCGACGAACCGGGAGATCGCGGCGAGGCTGTTCCTCAGCGAGGGCACGGTGAAGAACCACATCTCCCGCATCCTCGGCCGCCTCGGCCTGCGCGACCGCACGCAGGCGGCCGTCTACGCCCGCGACCGGGGCCTCATCTGAGCCGGCTCGGCCAAGGGCGAGACACGCGCTGTCCGCCACAAGCCCTTGTCGATTGCCTTGCCGATTGCCTAGTCGGCGGGCCACTCGTACGACAGCTCGTAGCGGTCGGCCGCGAGCACCATGTCGTTCATCTCCAGCGGTGTGCCGTCGTCTGCGTACGCGACGCGGGTGACGGTGATAACCGGCACGCCGCCGGCGAGCTGGAGTTGCGTTGCCTCGGCGGGTGTCGGCATCCGCGCTCCGACGTGCTCGGCGAACGAGCCGATCGCGTGGCCGGCCTCCTCCAGACGCGCGTACGTGCCGCCCGACCCGGTGTCGATGTCCTCGATGGCGGTGCCGCGCGTCAGCTCGCGCCGGAGGCGCGACACCGCCAGCTGGACCACCAGCCCGTCGGCGCGCATCACGCGGTCGCGCACGGTGACCTCGTTCCCCTCGGCTATGGCGAGATGGCCGGCGACGCGCGTATCGGCGGGCTCGAACCGGATCTTGACGGACGTCGACGGTGTGAACCCGCCTGCTGCGGCGTCGGCGAGGAAGGCGCCGCGGTTTCCCTCGCGTGCGTCGCGAGACAGTCGCGATCGGGCGATCCGCTGAATGCTGGCAGGCGGGCGCACGAAGACGCCGCGTCCGTGCTCCGAGGTGACCAGGCCTTCGCCGCGTAGCACGTCGACGGCTTCGCGGACCGTCGGTCGCGAGACGCCGTACGCCTCGACGAGATCGTGTTCGCTGGGCAACTTCGCGCCGGGTGCGAACTGGCCGGAGACGATCTTCTCGCGGAGATCGGCCGCGACCTGGCGGAAGGCTGGGACTCCACTTGTTCGATCGACCATGTGCCCGAGTGTCCCACTTGCTAACTCATCTTGACAAGTTGAGACGGGGAATGCCACGGTCGGTCATCGACATGTCATGACAAGTAGTGGTGAGGCAAATGATCGCAGCGGTGATCCACATCGACCCGGAGGCGATTCATCCGGTTGTCGCGGGGGAGTGGCATCGGACCCGGTTGACGGGGATCCCGGTGCCCGGGCAGGGCATCACCATGCTGTGCGGTCTCGCGGCGGCCGCCGAATTCCGCCCGTTGTCCGACCGTCGAGCGCACGGTGCGCCACACCAGTGTTCGCGCTGCGAGGCGATCTACCGCCGCGAACGCGGCATGGCGCCGAGCCCGGTCCGGGGGTCGTGATGGGTGGTGGATCCGCGACGTCGGCGACCCGCCTGTGTCGCGACTCACGGTGACCAACCGACCGGTAACCACCAAGGTCGGGAGGCAGTTCCTGGCACCCGATCAGGACGATCGCCGCGAGCCCGGGCGCGGGTGCGCGACCCCGCGGCCCTGCCGATAACCTCGTGCGCGTCAGCAGCGAGTTCACGAAAAGGGAGAACACAGTGGCACGGTCGGTTCTGGTCACCGGGGGCAACCGGGGCATCGGTCTGGCGATCGCCCGGGACCTCGCCGAGCAGGGGCACCGGGTCGCCGTCACGCACCGTGGTTCGGGGGCGCCCGACGGTCTCTTCGGGGTCCAGGCGGACGTCACGGACACCGAGCAGGTCGACGCCGCCTTCAAGCTCGTCGAGGAACACCAGGGGCCGGTCGAGGTACTCGTCTCCAACGCCGGGCTGACCGACGACACGCTGCTGATGCGGATGAGCGACGAGCAGTTCGAACGCGTCGTCGACGCCAACCTCACCGGGGCCTTCCGGGTCGCCAAGCGGGCCTCCCGCGGCATGCTGCGCGGCAAGTGGGGCCGGTTCGTCTTCGTCTCCTCGGTCGTCGCCCTCTCCGGCTCGGCCGGCCAGGCCAACTACGCCGCGTCGAAGGCCGGGCTGGTCGGGTTCGCGCGCTCGCTGGCCCGTGAGCTCGGCTCGCGCAACATCACCTCGAACGTCGTCGCGCCCGGGTTCGTCCACACCGACATGACCGGCGAACTGCCCGAGGCGCGCAAGAAGGAAATCCTCGCGCAGGTGCCTGCCGGCCGGTACGCCGAGCCGTCGGAGATCGCCGCCGCCGTGCGGTACCTGGCCTCCGAGGAAGCCGGCTACGTCAACGGCGCCGTGCTGCCCATCGACGGCGGCCTCGGCCTCGGCCACTGACCGATTCACCCCGACCCGAACAAGACTTGGAGGACCTGTGCCCGGACTGCTCGAAGGCAAGCGCCTGCTGATCACCGGCATCATCACCGACGCGTCGCTCGCCTTCCACGCGGCCAAGATCGCGCAGCAGGAGGGCGCCAAGGTCGTGCTCACCGGCTTCGGCCGCATGTCGCTGGTCGAGCGCATCGCCAAGCGGCTGCCCGAAGAGGCCCCGGTGATCGAGCTGGACGTCACCAACCAGGAACACCTCGACGGCCTCGCCGACAAGGTCCGCGAGCACGTCGACGGCCTCGACGGCGTGCTGCACTCGATCGGCTTCGCCCCGCAGACCTGCCTCGGCGCGCCGTTCATGGACGCGCCGGCCGAGGACGTCAAGACCGCGATCGAAATCTCGACGTACTCGTACATGTCGCTGGCGAAGGCCTGCCTGCCGCTGCTCGGCCGCGGATCCTCGTACGTCGGCATGGACTTCGACGCGCGCGTCGCGTGGCCGGTCTACAACTGGATGGGCGTCGCGAAGGCCGGGCTCGAGTCGGTCAACCGGTACCTGGCCAAGGAGCTGGGGCCGCAGGGCATCCGCGTCAACCTCGTCAGCGCCGGCCCGATGAAGACGATGGCCGCGAAGTCCATCCCGGGCTTCGTCGACCTGGAGGACGGCTGGGGCGAGCGTGCGCCGCTCGGCTGGGACAGCACCGACCCGGACCCGGTGGCGAAGAGCGTCTGCGCGGTCCTGTCGGACTGGCTCCCCGCCACCACCGGCTCGATGATCATGGTCGACGGCGGGGTCCACTTCCTCGGCGTCTGAGTTCTCCGGCGCCGGGCCCTCACACGGCCACCAGCTCACGGTCGTCGCCGCGCTGCACGACGGCGGCGACCGTGAGCGCGGCCAGCGTGGCCACGCCGAGGGCGATCCCGGTCCACGCCACGCTCGGGAAGCCCAGCCCCGCGTCGATCGCGACACCGCCCAGCCACGGCCCGGCGGTGTTGCCGACGTTGAACGCCGACGTCGTGCTGGCCCCGACGAGCGTCGGCGCGTCCCCGGCGGCCTGGAAGGCGCGCAGGTTCAGCGCCGGGTTGGCGCCGAAGGCGGCCACGCCGAACACGAGCACGGCCGCGACGGCCACGAGCGCGTCGGTGGTCAGGGCGAGCACGAGCAACGCGGCCAGCGCGAGCGCGAGGCAGCCGTAGAGCGTCGCGAACGGCCGCCGGTCGGCCAGCCGCCCGCCCGCGCTGATCCCGATCAGCGCGCCGACGCCGAACAGCGCGAGCACCCCCGGCACCCACTCGCCGGGCAGGCCGTCGGTCTCGGTCAGCAACGGCGCCAGGTAGCTGAACGCGGCGAAGATCATGGCCTGGCACAGGGCGATCACCCCGAGGGCGAGCCAGACCCGGCCCCGCCGGTACAACCGCAGCTCACCGCGCAGGCTCAGCGGCCCGCCGGTCGTCTCCGGCACCAGCAGCGCCACGCCCGCGACCGCCACCAGCGTCACCACCGTCACCGCCCAGAACGCCGTCCGCCAGCCCGCGTGCTGGCCGAGGAACGTGCCGGCGGGCACCCCGGCGATGTTGGCCACGGTCAGCCCGCCGACCAGCACCGCCATCCCGCGCCCGCGCCGCTCGGCGGGCACGAGCGCGATCGTCGTCGCCAGCGCGACGGCCCAGAACCCGGCGCAGGCGAGCGCCGCGATCACGCGGGTCGCGAACAGGAGCGCGTACCCCTCGGCCAGCGCGCCGACGACGTGCGCGACGGCGAACACGCCGAGCAGGGCCAGCAGCGTGCGGCGGCGGGGGAGCCGCAGGGTCCCGATCGCCAGCAGCGGCGCGCCGACGACCATGCCGATGGCGAACGCCGAAATCAGCAGCCCGGCGTCGGGGATGCTCACGTGCAGGTCGGCGGCCATGCCGGGGAGCAGGCCGGTGATCATGAACTCGGACGTGCCCAGCGCGAACACGCTGAGCCCGAGGACGAAGACGGCCAGGGGCATGGGTTCTCCTCCGGTTGTGTATCGGTCGGTCCAAAATCATGGCGTGCGCGGCCGCGTTGGTGTGGTCGTCAGCGCGTGATGGCCGAAAGGGCGATGTCGGCGACGGCGTGCATGCTGTCGCGGCTCGAACCCCGGCGTGCCATCACGCGCAGGCCCGAGGTGGTGCTGAGCAGGTACTCCGCCACGGCGGCGGGGTCGAGGCCGTCCCGGAGGCTGCCGTCGAGCACGCCCTCGCGGACGCACTCGGCGAACATGGCGAGGTTCCGGTCGGTGTCGGCCCGCAGGGCGGCGCCGACCTCGTCGTCGGGCAGGCCCAGTTCGGCCAGGGTGTTGACCACCAGGCAGCCGCGGCGGTGCTCCTCGAGGTCGTCGTCGACGGCGCTGTCGAGCACCGCGGCGAGCCGCTCGGCCGCGGTGCCCGGGCCGTCGAGGATCGCCTGCCGCTTGTCCAGCTGGGTGCCGGTGTAGTGCGTCAGCGAGCGCCGGAACAGGGCCCGCTTGCTGGTGAACGTGTTGTAGACGCTGCTGCGGCCGAGTCCCGTTGCCTCGCACAGGTGCTGTGTCGACGTGGCTTCGTAGCCGCGCTCCCAGAAGGCGTGCATCGCCTTCTCGACGGCGGCGGTCTCGTCGAACTCCCGTGGCCTGGCCATGAGGAGACCGTACCATGGTTTTGGACTGGTCGATTCATAACGGGTCCGGGTCAGCGTGCGGACGGCCACAACGGCAAGATGACGGGGTGGGATACGACGCGTTGCTGTGGCTTTCGTTCGGCGGCCCGGAAGGGCCCGACGACGTCATGCCGTTCCTCGAGAACGTCACCAGGGGCCGGGGGGTGCCGCGCGAGCGGCTGCTGGAGGTCGCCGAGCACTACCAGCACTTCGGCGGGGTTTCGCCGATCAACAAGCTGAACCGCGACGCGATGGCCGCGGTCGAGAAGCAGCTCGCGGCGGCCGGCATGGCGCTGCCGGTGCACTTCGGCAACCGCAACTGGCACCCGATGGTCGAGGACACCCTGGCGTCGCTGACCGCGGAGGGCGCGAAGCGCGTCCTGGTGTTCCCCACGAGCGCGTACGGCGGCTATTCGGCGTGCCGCCAGTACGACGAGGACATCGAGCGCGCCCGCGCGGCGGTCGGCCCCGAGGCACCGGAACTGGTGAAGCTCCGCCAGTTCTTCGACCACCCACTGTTCGTCTCGGCGGTCGCCGACGGCGTGCGCGCGGCCCACGCGTCGCTCGGGAACCAGCCGGGCGTCCGCACGGTGTTCACCGCGCATTCGGTGCCGGACAGCGCGGATCGCGCCTCGGGCCCGCCCGCGGAAGGCGGCCACCGCTACTCGCGCCAGATCGCCGAGGCGGCCCGCCTGGTGGCGGCCGAGGCGGGCATCGCGGAGTACGACGTCGTCTGGCAGTCGCGGTCCGGGCCGCCGCAGGTGCCGTGGCTGGAGCCGGACATCGTCGACCACATCGACGCGCTGCACGAGGCGGGCGTGCCGGGCGTGGTCGTGTCGCCGATCGGGTTCGTGTCCGACCACCTCGAGGTGATCTGGGACCTGGACAACGAGGCGGCGGAACGCGCGGCCGAGCACGGAATGGCCTTCGCCCGCGCGGCGACCGCGGGCAGCGACCCGCGGTTCGCCGAACTGGTGGTGGAGCTGATCCGCGAGCACACCCACGGCGTGGAGCCGCGCAAGCTGTCGCCGTTCCCGGCAGCGGGCTGCACGGTCAACGGCGCCCCCTGCGCGATCGGCTGCTGCGAGCCGGCGAAGCGCCCGGCCCGGTAGCAAGCGCCCCAATGTGGCGTTCGGTGCGTCCAACGCACCGAACGCCACATTGGGTGCGTTGGACGCAACCAACGCCACATTGGGGCGTTCGAAACCTTAGCCTTCGCGGGCCGTCTGCTCCGCGAACACGCGCACCGCCTCGTTGACCGCCGCGCAGCGGGCCGTGCGGACCGCGTCCGACAGGGGCCGCAATGCCTGGGCCCGCAACGTCGACGCCGAGGCCGACAGGGCTCCGCCCGGCTCGTCCGACGACGCGATCGCCAGGATCGCCGCGATTTCCTCGGCCCGCTGCAGCACCCGCAGGGCGCGCCCGGGCGTGCCGGCCGGCCAGTCCACGTCCGGCCGGGAACGCAGGTGGGCGGACAGCTCCGCGCGGACGCCCGGGCGGTCCGAGGCCACGTCGAGGGTCTGCAACGCCCCGGCACTGTTGCGGATCGCGTCCGTCAGGCCGTGTTCGGCCTCGCCGAGCGGGACGTACTCCGGGGTCGTCGGCGACGTCAGCGAATAGACCGTCCAGCGCACCAGGCCTTCGGCGATCGGCTCCGGCACCAGGCCGAAGCCGAGGTCGGGGAGCACCAGCGCGTCGCCCGCGCGCAACGCCGCTTCGGTGAACGGGCCGCCGCCGCCCAGGCCGCGGACGTCGCCCGGGACCGGGAGGACCAGGTGGAGGGATTTCGCTCCTTGCGAACGCAGCGCCATCAGCAGCTGCACCGGCGTGGCCGCCCGGTTGAACGCCAGCGGGAGCGCGAACGCGTCGGCCGCGGCGGCGTCGGCGGCCACGACGTCATGCGCCTCACCCCACGCGAGCAGGGCATCGAGGACATCGTCGGACGCCGCGGCCCCGTTGAGCCACGCGCTCGACCAGACGGCGAAAGTCGCACTGGGACGGCACACGACGCCTTATTTTACCGGCTGCGCCGATCGGGCAGCAGCGTGCCCACGCTGGAGCCGCTCCACGTCGACGGGCCGCCGATCCGGCAGTAGCGTCGAACGGGTGAACGCTGTTCCAGACGCTCTTCCCCGCACCGCCGGGGCCCTGCGCGCGGCCGGGTACGAGCCGCGCCCGATCGCCCGCGAGATCCACGACAACCTGCTGACCGCCCTCAAGAACGGCGAAGACGCCTGGCCCGGCATCGTCGGCTTCTCCCGCACCGTGCTGCCGCAGCTGGAGCGCGCGCTGCTGGCCGGCCACGACGTCGTCCTGCTCGGCGAACGCGGCCAGGGCAAGACCCGCCTGCTGCGCACCCTCGCCGGCCTGCTCGACGAGTGGACGCCCGTCATCGAGGGCTCCGAGCTGGGCGAACACCCGCTGCAGCCGATCACGCCCGCGTCGATCCGGCGTGCCGCGGAGCTCGGCGACGGCCTGCCGGTGGCCTGGCGCCACCGCTCCGAGCGCTACACCGAAAAGCTCGCCACGCCGGACACCTCCGTCGGCGACCTGATCGGCGACGTCGACCCGGTGAAGGTGGCCGAGGGCCGCAGCCTGGGCGACCCCGAGACGATCCACTTCGGCCTCGTCCCGCGCGCCCACCGCGGCATCGTCGCCATCAACGAGCTGCCCGACCTCGCCGAGCGCATCCAGGTCGCGCTGCTCAACGTGATGGAGGAGCGCGACATCCAGGTTCGCGGCTACACGCTGCGGCTGCCCCTGGACGTCCTGCTCGTCGCCACCGCGAACCCCGAGGACTACACCAACCGCGGCCGGATCATCACCCCGCTGAAGGACCGCTTCGGCGCCGAGATCCGCACGCACTACCCCCTCGACGTCGAAGCCGAGGTCGCGGTCGTCCGGCAGGAGGCCAACCTCGTCGCCGAAGTCGGCGAGCCGCTGCTGGAAGTCCTCGCCCGGTTCGTCCGGAACCTCCGGGAATCCACGGTGATCGACCAGCGCTCCGGCGTCTCGGCGCGGTTCGCCGTCGCCGCCGCGGAAACCGTGGCGGCCGCCGCCCTGCGGCGCTCGGCGCTCACGGGTGAAGAGCCCGCGGTGGCGCGCCCGGTCGACCTCGACGCCGTGCCGTCGGTGCTGCGCGGCAAGATCGAGTTCGAGCCCGGCGAGGAAGGCCGCGAGATCGAGCACCTCGTGCACCTGCTGCGGATGGCGATCGCGGAGACCGCCCGCGACCGGTTCGCCGGCCTCGACCTGCGGCCGCTGGCCGACGCGGTCGGCGAAGGCCACCTGGTGTCCACCGGCGAGCGCGTGCCGGGCAAGGACGTCCTCGAAGCCCTGCCGGAACTGCCGGTGCTGCACGAGGTCGCCCAGCGTGCCGGGGTCGCCGCCGACGAGCCCGCCGGGCGGATCGCGGCCGCCGTCGAACTCGCCCTCGAAATGCTGTTCCTGTCGCGAAGGCTCGCGAAGGACTCCGACGACGCGACGACCGTCTACGGCCGATGACCGCGGTCCCGCTTCCCGACGGCTACTCCTACGGCCCGTGGCACGACGGGCCGGACCCCCTCGCGCCGCCGGCCGACCTGCGCGACGCGCTCGACGAGATCGGCCAGGACGTCATGGCCGGCGCGTCGCCGCGGGCCGCGCTGGAGGAGATGCTGCGGCGCGGCACGAACCGCACCGCGGGTCTCGACGAGCTGACCCGGCGGCTCTGGCAGCGCCGGTCGCAGATCCAGCGGCGCAACAACCTCGACGGCACCCTGCAGGAAGTCCAGCGCCTCCTCCAGGAAGCCCTCGACGCCGAACGCCGTGAGCTGTTCCCGGACCCGGACGACGACGCCCGGTTCCGGGAGGCCCAGCTCGACGCCCTGCCGCCGGGCACCGCCGCGGCCGTCAACGAGCTCGCGAACTACGACTGGCGGTCCGACCAGGGCCGCGAGAACTACCAGAAGATCCGGGATCTGCTGGGCCAGGAGCTGATGGAGTCCCGGTTCCAGGGCATGAAGCAGGCGCTGCAGAACGCCGGGCCCGAGGACGTCGAGCGGATCAACGAGATGCTCTCCGACCTCAACGACCTGCTCGAAGCGCACGCCCGCGGGGCCGAGGACATCCAGCGGCGCTTCGACGACTTCATGGCCAAGCACGGCGAGTTCTTCCCGGAGAACCCGCGCAACGTCGAGGACCTGATCGACGCGCTGGCCGAGCGGTCGGCGGCCGCGCAGCGGATGCTGAACTCGATGTCGGCCGAGCAGCGCGCCGAACTCGCCGAGCTGACCCAGCAGGCCTTCGGCGACCCGCGCCTGGCGCAGCAACTGTCCCGGTTGGACGGTCAGCTGCGCGCGGCGCGGCCGGGCGAGGACTGGACCGGCTCGGCGCGCTTCCGCGGCAACAACCCGCTGGGCATGGGCGAGGGCGCCCAGGCGATGCAGGACATCGCGGAGCTGGACGCGCTGGCCGAGCAGCTCGGCCAGTCGTACCCCGGCGCGCGGCTGGAGGACATCGATCTGGAGGCCCTCGAGCGCCAGCTCGGCAAGGACGCGGGGGTCGACGCCCGCCGGCTGGCCGAGCTGGAGCGCGAGCTGCGCCGCCAGGGCCTGTTCGAACGCGCGGCCGACGGCTCGCTCCGGTTGTCGCCCAAGGCGTTGCGGCGCCTCGGCGAGACGGTCCTGTCCGACATCGTGAACGCCCTGCGCGGCAAGACCGGCGAACGCGAAACGGAGTCCGCGGGCGCGGCGGGCGAGCCCACCGGTGCGTCGCGGCCGTGGCGGTTCGGGGACATGCAGCCCTGGGACGTGCCGCGGACCATCCGCAACGCGGTGCTGCGCTCGGTGTCGGTGGGGGAGCGGCAGGTGCGCCTCGACGTCGAGGACGTCGAAGTGGTCGAGACCGAGCACCGGACGCGCGCGGCGGTGGCGCTGCTGGTCGACACGTCGTGGTCGATGGTGCAGGAAGGGCGCTGGCTGCCGATGAAGCGCACCGCGCTCGCGCTGCACCAGCTGATCAGCACGCGGTTCCGCAACGACGCCCTGCAGCTGATCACCTTCGGCCGCTACGCGCAGTCGATGGAGCTGCCGGAGCTGGTGGGCCTGGAGGGCGCGTGGGAGCAGGGCACGAACGCCCACCACGGGCTCCTGCTGGCCGGCCGGCACCTGCGGCGGCACCCGGACGCCCAGCCGGTGGTCCTGATGGTCACCGACGGCGAGCCGACGGCCCACCTCGAACCCGACGGCGAGGCGGTCTTCGACTACCCGCCCCAGCCCCGGACGCTGCTCAAGACACTGTCCGAAGTGGACCGCCTGGCCAAGCTGGGCGCGTCGATCTCGGTGTTCCGCCTCGGCGACGACCCGCGGCTGACGTCGTTCGTCGACCTGATCGCCCGCCGCTCGGGTGGCCGGGTGATCGCCCCGGACCTCGACGGCCTTGGCGCGGCGGTGGTGGGGGACTACCTGCGCACCCGCCGGTGACCGCGGGCGGGCGCGGGTGCGCGCCCGCCCGGCAGCACCACTCGATCCCGAGGCGGATTCGTCCGCTCGCGCTCACCGGGCGCCCAGGCGGGGCTCACCGCCGGCGACTACCAGCACGCCGCTGCGCAGGGTGCTGCTCCGTTCCGGCGGCCGGCCGAGCGGGCCGATCGGCGGCGTGAGCCGGCTGGTCACGGCCGGACCGCTGCGCTGCCGACGTGGCTCGCGCGGGCCATCGCGGCCAACGCGCGGGTGAGGCTCGTCCCACCGCTCGGGAAAGCATGACGCAGGAGCCTTTACAGTCGAGGTATGCAGACTTGGTCATCGGTCGACGTGCCCCGCATCCCCGGCACCCCCCGCCCGCTGCGGCTCCACGACACGGCCACCGGGCAGATCCGCCCGACCGCGCCCGGCGCCACCGCCCGGATGTACGTCTGCGGCATCACGCCCTACGACGCGACGCACCTGGGGCACGCCGCGACGTACCTGGCCTTCGACCTGGTGAACCGCATCTGGCGGGACAACGGGCACGACGTCCACTACGTGCAGAACGTCACGGACATCGACGAGCCGCTGCTGGAGCGGGCCGCGCGTGACCAGGACGACTGGGTCGTGCTGGGCATGCGCGAGACGGCGCTGTTCCGCGAGGACATGGTCGCCCTGCGGGTGTTGCCGCCGAAGCAGTTCGTCGGCGCCGTCGAGAGCATCCCGGAGATCGTCGAGGTCATCGCGAAGCTGCTGGCCAACGGCGCCGCCTACCGCGCGGACGACCCGGAGTTCCCCGACGTCTACTTCGACCACGCGGCGACCGGCCGGTTCGGCTACGAGTCGAACTACGACGCCGAGACCATGGCGAAGTTCTTCGCCGAGCGCGGCGGCGACCCCGACCGCGCCGGCAAGCGCCACCCGCTCGACGCGCTGCTGTGGCGCGTGGCCCGCGAAGGCGAGCCGTCGTGGGAGTCCGAGCTCGGGACCGGCCGCCCCGGCTGGCACATCGAGTGCAGCGCGATCGCGGTCAACCGGCTGGGCCTCGGGTTCGACCTGCAGGGCGGCGGCTCGGACCTGATCTTCCCGCACCACGAGCACAGCGCCGCGCATGCCGAGGCCGTCGCCAAGGACGGCCCGTTCGCGCGCCACTACGTGCACGCCGGGATGATCGGCCTCGACGGCGAGAAGATGTCGAAGTCGCGCGGGAACCTCGTGTTCGTCTCGCGGTTGCGGGCCGACCGGGTCGACCCCGGCGCGATCCGGCTCGCGCTGTTCGCCGGCCACTACCGGGCGGACCGGCCGTGGACCGCGCAGCTGCTGGCCGACGCCGAAGCCCGGCTCGCGCGCTGGCGCGAAGCCGTGTCCCTGTCCACCGGCCCGGCCGCGCAGGACACCGTGACCCGGCTGCGTGACCACCTCTCCGACGACCTCGACACGCCGAAGGCCCTCGCCGCGATCGACGCGTGGGCGAACGAGGCCCTGCGCCGCGACGGCACCGACCCGACGGCCCCGGGCCTGATCCGCGACGCCGTCGACGCCCTCCTCGGCGTCGCCCTCTGATCCTCGGCAAGAGGGGCACTTTCACGTAAAAGTGCCCCTCTTGCCGGGTGTATAACGAACTATATGGCGACTGGATGGCCGGCGGCCAGCTCCAGGTGGTCGCCGGACCAGTCGCGGCGCAGCCACCGGTCGTGGGACGCGATGACGACCGCGCCCGGCGCCGTCTCCAGTGCCGCGAACAGTTCTTCCGCCAAAGTCAGCGAAATGTGGTTCGTCGGCTCGTCGAGCAGCAGCACGTCCGGCGGGTCGGCGAGCAGGACCGCCAGCGCCAGCCGCCGCCGCTGGCCGACCGACAGCGCCCCGACCGGCTGCCGCAGGTCCCGGGACGCCAGCAGGCCCAGGCGGCTCAGCGGGGGAGCGTCCTCGCCGAGCGCGTCCCGGTAGACGCGGGCCGCGTTCCGCTCCGGCTCGGCGAACGCGACGTCCTGCTCCAGCAGCCCGACCCGCACGCCGTGTCCGAAGTGGACCGTCCCGGCCGACGGCGCGAGCCGGCCGGCCAGCACCGACAGCAGGGTCGACTTCCCGGCGCCGTTCCCGCCGGTGACGAGCAGCCGGGCCGAGCCGTCGACGTCCAGCCGGGGCAGGCTCAGCCTGCCCGGAACCTCCAGTGACCGCACCGAGATCGCCGGGCCGTCGCCACTGCCGCGGCCGGTGAGCTCCGCCTTGAACCGCAACGGCGACGGCGGCTTGCGCACCTGGTCGCGTTCCAGGTTCTCCAGGCGCTGCTCGGCGTCGCGCACCCGCCGCGAGATCGTCTTCTGGACGCGGGCGCCCTTGAACGCGTGGATGAACTTGTCGTTGTCGCGCGGGCCGCGGCCGTAGGCGACGTTCCGCGCGGTGACCGCCACGGTCTCCCGCAGCTCCTTCAGTTCCTCCTGCTCCTCGGCGTACCGCTGCTCCCAGCGCGCCCGCTCGGCCTTCTTGTGGCCGAGGTAGTCGCTGTAGCTGCCGCCGTAGCGCACCGCGCCGCCGGCCTGGCGGTCGGCCGCGGCCGGGTCGAGGTCGACGATGTCGGTGCAGACGGCGTCGAGGAACACCCGGTCGTGCGAGGACAGCACCACGATCCCGGACAGCTCGGTGAGGTGGTGTTCCAGGAACTCCATCGCCGCGTCGTCGAGGTGGTTGGTCGGCTCGTCGAGCAGCAGCGTTTCCGGCTGCCGGACCAGCAGCGCGGCCAGGCCGAGCCGGGAGCGCTGCCCGCCCGAGAGCGTGCCGAGCCGCCGGTGGAGTTCGAGGCCGCCGAGGCCGAGCCCGTCGCAGACGAGCTTGGCGCGGCGGTCGGCGTCCCAGAGGTCGTGGGCCTGGGCCCACTCCAGGACCCGGCCGTACTCCTCGAGCACACCCGTGTCGTCGGGCCGGTCGGTCATGGCCGCGGTCAGCTCGTCGAGCCGGGCCGCGGCGGCCCGGATCTCGGCGAGGGCGTCGTCGAGGACGTCGGCGAAGGTCGCGTCCATGGCAAACGGCAGTTCCTGCAGCAGGAACCCGACGTCCGGGCCGCGCAGCACCTCGCCGGAGCGGGGTTCCTCGAGCCCGGCGAGCAGGCGCAGCAGGGTGGACTTGCCGGTGCCGTTCTCGCCGACCAGGCCGAGCCGCTGCCCGGCCGACGCGGTCAGTGAGACGCCGTCGAGGACGACGCGGGTGCCGTAGCCGAAGACGAGATCCTTGGCCTGCAACGGAAAAACGGGAGACATGTGCGATCACCGAGCCCTGGGGGAAGAAAGTGCGGAAATCCCGGCCGGGCGTCGTGGCACGCGGGAGCATCGGCTCGACCGGGTGCCGCCTCAAGCGGGATGGGCGCGGTTCAGTTCCTCATAGTGGAGCCAGGTTAACGCAACAGTAGTAGAGTTAGTCAACGGGTTATGACCTGGGTCACATCCGGGAGCTCGGCCGTGGACCGCTCGGCCGCCGCGGTGCCGTCGGTGAGGAACTCCAGCAGGGCGGTCAGCTGACGGCGGTCGAAGCGGGCGAGGCGCTCGCCGACGAAGCGGGCCATCGGCGCGTACAGCTCGGCGAGCTCGGCCATCCGGTCGGGTAGCGGCCGGACGACGAGCCGTCGGCGGTCGGCGGGATCGGGCGCGCGCTCGGCGAGCCGGTGCCGTTCCATCCGGTCGAGCAACCGGGTGAACGCGCCGGTGCTCATCCCCAGGAGCCGGGCGAGTTCGGACGGGGAGTCGCTGACGCCGCCGTGGAGCAGGTGCAGGCAGTGCAGCTCGGTCGGGGTCACGCCCATCCGTTCGGCGACCGCCGCGTGGAAGAGCGCGGTCGACCCCACGAAGCGGGGGAGGGCGAGAGCGGCGGCGGTGGCGAGTTCGCGCTGGTCGGGCAACGTCCATCCCAGTTCGTGACGACGCAGTCACTGCCCAGTGCAGTCACTGCACCGCGAACGATAGCGGATCCGCTTGACAAACCCGCAGGCGGGACCAAGTATGAAAGAAGACTTTCGAAATGGTTCTTTCAGATTGGACGACGATGGCCGGGCTGCCGCCGCGCAAGCGGATCGAAGACGTCGAGCTGCTGCGGGCGCTGGCGCACCCGCTGCGGTCCGCGCTGCTCAACCACCTGACCGCCGTCGGCCCGCGCACCGCCAGCGAGTGCGCCGAGGCGGTCGGCTCGACGGCCTCCAACTGCAGCTGGCACCTGCGCCAGCTCGCGCAGTACGGCCTGGTCGAGCGGGCCGACGCCGAGGACGGCCGCGAACGGCCGTGGCGCGCCCGGCAGGTCGGCCTGGAGATGGGGGAGCTGGCCGAGGACCCGGCGCACCGGGCCGCGCAGCTGGGCGTGGTCGGCGCGACGCTGACCCACGAGCAGGAGCTGACCCAGCGCTACCTGGACTCCCTCGACGACCTCGAGCCGGAGTGGCGGGCCGCGGCCGGGCTGTCGACCTACGCCCTGCGCGTCACCCCGGCGGAGCTGACCCGGCTGGCCGAGGCGATCGACGCGCTGATCCGCCCCTACATCGGCGCCATCCGGACCGACGCCCCCGCCGACGCCCGCTCGGTGCACGTCGGCCTGCGGGCGTTCCCGCGCATCGAACACTCGGGGAAGGCGGAGGGATGAAACAGCTACTGGGGGTGCCCGCGTTCGCGCGGCTGTGGGTGGCCGCGTTCTTCGGCGAGACGGCCGAGTGGATGCTGCAGGTCGCGTTGCCGATCTACGTCTTCCAGCGCACCGGCTCCGCGGCGACGACGGCGTTGAGCATCGTGCTCGGCCTGCTGCCCGCGGTGCTGCTGAGCCCGGTCGCCGGGGTGGTCGCCGACCGGTGGAACCGCCGCGCGGTGCTGTTCGGCGTCTGCCTCGGGCTCGCCGTCGTCGCGCTCCCGCTGCTGGCCGAGCCCGGCGTCACCGTGGTGTACGCGGTGATGGCCGCCCAGGCAGCGTTGGCGTCGGTCTTCGAACCCGCGCGCAACGCATTGGTGCCGGAGCTGGTCGGGGTCGCGGACGTGACGGCGGCGAACGGCCTGATGAGCGTCAACGGCAGCGTCGCCCGGCTGGCCGGCGGCTGGGCCGGGGGCGCCCTGCTCGGCTTCGGCGGGCTCCCCGACGTGATGATCGGCTACCTGGCCGTCCTCGCGGTCGCCGCCGCGCTGCTGGCCAAGCCGTTCCGCCGGGTCGCCGCCCCGGCACCGGCGCCCGTGCGGGAACCGGTGGTGCGGGCCTGGCTCGACGGCCTGCGCGAGCTGACGCACAACCGGCGCCTGCGGCGGACCGGGCTGGCGCTGGTGTTCACCTCGCTGGCGCAGGGCATGTTCCTGGTGCTGTTCGTGGTCTACGTCCTGGACGTCCTCGGCGGCAGCGAAGCCGACGCGGGCCTGCTGCGGGGGGTCCAGGCGATCGGCGGGCTGGCCGCCGGGTTCGCCCTGGCCACGGTGGCGCGGCGGGTCGCGCCGGCCGCGTTGCTCGGCTGGGGGGCACTGGCACTGGGACTGCTGTCGGCGGCGATCTGGAACCTCTCGCTGGTCACGACGGCGCTGGGGTTGTACGTCGGGCTGTTCGCCCTGGCGGGCGCCCCGGGCGTGGTCGTCGGCGCCGGGGTGCTGTCGGAGATCCAGAGCGCGGTCGCACCCGAGCGCGCCGGGCGGGTGCTGAGCACGACGTTCGCCGCCGTCGCCACCTGCACCACCGCCGGCGCGCTGCTGGCGGGCGCGCTCGTCGCGACGACCGGGCCCGCCGTGCTGCTGAACGTCCAGGCCGCCGTCTACGTCCTCGCCGGGGTGCTGATGCTGGTTCCCCGCCGGGGGTGCACCCGGCAGTTGGTGTGGAGGTACCGCGCGGCCCCGTCGGTGAAGTCGTAGAGCGCCACCGTCCGGGTGTCTTCCAGGGGATCGTCCGAGGGCATCAGGAAGTGCGTCGGGCTCACCGGCAGCAGCTCGTAGCGAAGCCTGGCCGGCTTCCCGAGGAACTCCGCGTGCATCGGGTCGAGGTCCAGCGCCAGGGACAGGGACCCGCCCTCGGCGGTCACCTCGTACCGGGTGCCGGGCCGCTCGTACACCCCCTCGTACCGCGCGAGGTCGAGCTTCGGCGCCGGGTCCGGGGCCGGCAGCTGCGGGACGGGACCCAGGATCTCGCCGAACACCCGGCGCGCGAAGCTTTCCCGCGGTCCGCCGTTCGTCAGCACGACGACGGCGGTGTTGCGGTCCGGCAGGATCCGCAGGCGGGCGTTCTGGCCGATCGTGCTGCCGTCGGTGGCGTACACGGTTTCGCCGTGCCAGTCGCAGACGATGAGGCCCAGCGCCCACTCGGGCCCGAACAGGTACGGGTCCGGGACCGGCACCCGTGACCGCATCATCTCCCGGACGCTCGCCGCCGACACGATCCGCCCGCCGTTCGGGGCTTTCCCCGCGTCGAGCAGCACGCGGGCCAGGGTGAGGACGTCCCGGACCGTCGAGGAGATGCCGCCGCCCGGGCCGAACTCCCGGGGCAGGTGGTCCAGTGGCGTGACGACGGGGCCTTCGGCGAGGGACCGGATCAGGTGCCCGGTCGCCGCGCGCGTCTCGTCCACCTGGTCGGGGCGGCTGTTCGTGCTGGTCAGGCCCAGGGGAGTGAAGAGCCGGTCGCGCAGGACGTCGTCCCAGGGCTTGCCGTCGAGGACCTCGGCGATGCGCGCGAGGATCGCGTAGCCGAGTGCCGCGCTGTAGCCGTGGGTGTGGCCCAGCGGGAACACCTGCGGTGCATCGGCGATGTTGCGCACCATGCGCTCGTGGATGTCGTCGCCTGCGCCGGGGTCGCCGAAGGCTTCCTCGATGCCGTTCGTGTGGTTGAGCAGGTGCCGCGCGGTGACCTTCGCGGTCGTCTCGGGATCGGCCACGGTGAACTCGGGCAGGTAGGTGCGGATCGGTGCGTCGAGGTCGGCCTTGCCCTCGTCGACCAGCTGCAGGAAGGCCAGGGCCGTCCACGTCTTGGTCATGGAACCGACCTGGTAGCCGGTGTCCGTGGTCGCCGGTGCGCCGGTTTCGACGTTCTTGACGCCGACGGCGAACTCGGTGATCTCGCCGTCGCGGAGCACGCCGACCGCGGCGCTCGGGATGCCGTACTCGCTCAGCAGCGCCGTCACGCGGTCCTGGATCGTCATCGGGCGAGCCCGACGGCCGTCCCGGCTCGCGATCGCGAGCTTCCACACAGCGCCTGCCGGGAGCCGACCGTGGGCCTTCTCTTTCCTCATGCGGAAAAGCTACGTTGCGTTTAAACGTCATGAAGGGCTCTGAGGGGCATAATCCCTGTTGGCGTCGTCGATCGGTGCAAGAGCCTGACGATGAACGCAACGAGCCGTTGCATTGGAGTGTCGATGAACGCACCTGCGGGCAGGCTGAGCCTCGACGACCGCCGCCGCATCGCGGGCTGGCTTGCCGACGGGCTGGGGTTCGCCGAGATCGGGCGGCGGCTCGGCCGGCCGACGTCCACGATCAGCCGCGAGGTGGCCCGCAACAGCACGTCCGGCGAGTACCGGCCCGGCCGCGCGCAGGAAGCCGCCACCTACCGCGCCCGGCGGCGCCGGCCACCCCGGCCGCACGAGCAACCCGGTGGCGGGGTCCGCGCGTTCGTCGACGAGTTCGCGGCGCTGCTGGCGGCCACCGGCCTGCCGCGGATGACCGCCCGGGTGTTCACCTGCCTGCTCACCGCCGAGGCGGGCGGCCTGACCTCGGCCGACCTGGTGCGGCTGCTGCGGGTCAGCCCCGCGTCGGTGTCGAAGTCGATCGGCGCACTGGAAGCCATGGAGCTGGTCGCGCGCCGGCCGGACCCGGGCGGGCGCCGCGAGCGCTACACGATCGACGACGACGTCTGGCTCCGGGCGTGGCAGGCCGACACCGGCGCCCACGGCCGGATCGCGGAGGTGGCACAGCGGGGCATCGGGATCTTCGGCCCGGACACGACCGCCGGCACCCGGCTCGCGAGCATGGGCCGGTTCTTCGGGCGGCTCAGCGAGCAGATGGGCGGCAGCACCCTGGCCGAGGCCGCCGGGCACGACGCGCTGACCGTCGTCGCCGCCCTCGTCCACGCCGGACGGCCGTTCCCCGTGGCCGAACTGGCCACCGTGCTGGGCTGGCCCCGGGACCGGCTGGAGACGGCTTTGGAGGCGCTCCGGCGCCGTCCGGCCATCGCCGATCCGCTCGAACTGCGCGGCGCCGAGACGGTCACCGTCACGGCCAGAGCGGACCGCCTGAGCCCGGGCCGGCGCGAAGCGATCCGCAGGTTTCGCGAAGCTTCCCCGGCCGCGGTGGTTACGGTGGAGGGGTGCCGCACCTCTTCGCCACCAGCGACCTCCACGTGACCCACGAGGGCAACGGCCCGATCCTCGACTCGGTCGTCCCGGAAACCCCCGAAGACTGGCTGCTCGTCGCCGGCGACGTCGCCGAGCTGGCCGAAGCCACCATCGGGACGCTGAAGACCCTGCGCAGCCGGTTCGCCAAGGTCGTCTGGGTACCGGGCAACCACGAGCTGTGGACGACGAAGAACGACGAATGCCAGCTGCGCGGCCAGGCCCGCTACGAGTACCTGGTCGAGCAGTGCCGCGAGATCGACGTGCTGACGCCGGAAGACGAATTCCCGGTCTGGCGGCACAGCCCGCGGCCGCTGACGATCGCGCCGCTGTTCCTGCTCTACGACTACAGCTGGCGCACCCCGGACGCCGAGGGCAAGTCCCTGGAGGAGGCCCTGCGCCAGGCCCGCGAGGCCGGCGTGGTCTGCACGGACGAGTATTTTCTGTACCCGGACCCGTACCCGAGCCGCCAGGCCTGGTGCGCGGACCGGCTGAAGATCAGCACCGAGCGACTCGACGCGATCCCCGAGGACCACGGCACGATCCTGATGTCCCACTGGCCACTGCACCGCCACCCGACGGCCCCGCTGTACTGGCCGGAGTTCGCCCTGTGGTGCGGCACGACGAAGACCGAGGACTGGCACGTGCGGTACCGCGCGGAGATCGCGGTCTACGGGCACCTGCACATCCCGCGCAGCACCGAGGCCGACGGCGTGCGGTTCGAAGAGGTCTCGCTGGGCTATCCCCGCGAGTGGCGGAAGCGGGCGCGGGGTGCGGTGCCGATGCGCCGGATCTTGTGGCCGTCGTGAGTCGGAGTAGCTGCGGGGTGGCACGTCGGCGGTGGGCGCGGCTCGGCGGTTGAGTGGCCGCGGATCGGCGTGGCTGGCTTGCCGTGGTCGGGGGTCGGCTCGCCCCTTGAGTGGTCGCCGATCGGCGTGTCCGGCTTGCCATGGTAGGGGATGGGCGTGGCTGGTCCGCCGTGGTGGGGGATGGGCGTGGCTGGCGGGTCGTGGTCGCGGTTCGGCGTGGCTGGCCCCGCCGTGGTCGCGGTTCGGCGTGGCTGGCCCCGCCGTGGTCGCGGATCGGTTTCCCCCGTCCGCCGTGGTGGGGGATGGGCGTGGCTGGCGGGTCGTGGTCGCGGTTCGGCGTGGCTGGCCCCGCCGTGGTCGCGGATCGGTTTCCCCCGCCCGCCGTGGTCGCGGATCGGCCGGCATCACCCCTCGCGCCGCCGCTGCCTGAGGGCGCGGACCCGCCCGCGGCTGGCGCACGCCGGGGACGGGCACCACCGCCGCCGGCCGCCCGGGTCGGCGAAGACTCCGCGGCAGTCCTGCTCCGGGCAGGCCCGCAGGTCGTGCCGCGGGGGGCCGGTGAGCCAGTCCGCGGCCTGGTGCGCGAGCCGGCCGAGGGCGTCGGCCGTGGTTGCGGGGGCGCTCCGCCGGAGCCGGTCGAGCGCGGCGAGGTGCACCGGCTCCGGACCGAGCCACTCCGTCAGGGCCCGGACCTGCTCCGCGGTGGGCACGACACCGTCGACCGCGCCCAGTGCCAGGGGCCGCAGCGTCTCGCGCAGGTCGCGGGCCCGGTCCAGGTCGGCGTCCGTGACCGGGGCGAGCGGCGTCAGCTCGGACCGCGCCAGCCACTCGCGCAGCCGCTCCACCGACGGCAGCCGCTCGACCGGCCGCTCCCCGAAGTGGCGGCCGCGGGTCGCCAGGAGGTTGAGCCAGGGTGCGCCCATGTCGAGGCGGAAGTCTTCGGACACCTCGCCAGCGTAACGGCTCAGCCGTTACGCTGGCGATCATGACTGGGGACCCCGAGATCCGCACGGTGCTGGGTGACATCGACCCGGCCGAGCTGGGCGTCACGAACGCCCACGACCACCTCTTCTTCGCCTCCGCGCTGCTGCCGGGCCAGGAACTCGACGACCCGGCCGCTGCGGCGGCCGCGCTGAGCCGGTTCCGGGAGGCGGGCGGCACCGCTCTTGTCCAGTGGACGCCGCACGGGCTCGGCCGCCGGATGTGCGAACTCGCCCGGATATCGCGGGAAACCGGGGTGCACCTCGTTGGTGCCACCGGCCTGCACCGCGCCGAGCACTACGCGCCCGCCGCGCTGAGCCGGGTGGCCGACGACCTGGCCGGGGTCTTCGTCGAAGACCTGACCGGCACCACCGGGCCGCGTGCCGGGCTGGTCAAGGTGGCCGGCGCCTTCCACACGATCGACTCGCACGCCCGGCTGACGATGACCGCCGCCGCGGTCGCCCACGAGGAGACCGGCGCGCCGATCGCCGTGCACCTCGAACTCGGTACCGCGGGCCTGGAGACGGTCGAACTGCTCTGCGGCAAGCTCGATGTTCCACCCGAAAAGGTGATTCTCGGGCACCTGAACCGGAACCCGGATCCGGCGATACAGCGGGAGATCGCCGAGACCGGCGTGTTCCTCGGCTTCGACGGCCCGTCGCGGGCCAACCACGCCACCGACTGGCGGCTCTTCGACGGCCTCGAAGCGCTCGTCGAGGCCGGGCACGGCGGGCAGCTCCTGCTCGGCGGCGACACGACCACCGCGGCCGCCCGGCACCAGCCGGGCGCGGCCTACCTGCTCACCACGCTCGCCCCGCGGCTGACCAAGCAGCTCGGCGGCGACGTCGTCACGGCCATGCTGGTGGCGAACCCCGCGCGGGCGTTCGCCACCAGCTGGCTCAAGTGACTCAGCGCAGGCCGAAGCCCTCGCCGCCGCGGCCGCGGCGGCGCAGGTAGCGCTCGAACTCCGCGGCGATCTTGTCGCCGCTGACGTCCTGCTCCGCGACCTCGCTCTGAGCGTCCCCACGCTCCTCGAGGCTGCGGACGTACTCGCTGATCTCCTCGTCCTCGTCGGCCATCTCGCTGACCGTCCGCTGCCACTCCTCGGACTGCTCGGGCAGCGCACCCAGCGGGATCTCGACGTCGAGGATGTCCTCCAGCTTGTGCAGCAGCGCCAGCGTCGCCTTCGGGGACGGCGGGTGCGACACGTAGTGCGGCACCGCCGCCCAGATCGACACCGCCGGGATGCCCGCCTGCACGCAGTAGTCCTGCAGGATGCCGACGATGCCGGTCGGGCCCTGGTAGTTGTTCAGGTCCAGCCCGTAGAGCGACGCGGTGTCCTTGTCGTACGCCGTTCCGGTGACCGGGACGGGCCGGGTGTGCGCGGTGTCGGCCAGCAACGCCCCCAGCGTCACCACGGTCGCGACGTCGAGCTGCTGGATGTGCTCCAGCAGCTCCGCGCAGAACGCGCGCCAGCGCATGTTGGGCTCGGGACCCTGCACGAGGACCACGTCGCGGTCGAAGCCGTCGGGGCGGCACACCGACAGCCGCGTCGTCGGCCAGTCCACCCGTCGAGTGACGCCGTCCACCATCCGGACGGTCGGGCGGCTGACCTGGAAGTCGTAGTAGTCGTCGGGCTCGAGTTCCGCCAGTGGCGTGGCATCCCAGTTCAGCTGCAGGTGCTCCACCGCGCGGCTGGCCGCGTCGCCGGCGTCGTTCCAGCCTTCGAAGGCGACGACCATCAACGGTCGGGTGGGTTCGGGGCGGCCGCCGGGCGGCCGCGGGGTCTCGTCGACGGGCTCACTCACCGGACCAGCCTACGACCACCGGCCTTACCCTGTTCAGCATGTCCGACCGCCTGTCGTCACCCTTCCTCGAAGCCCTTCGCACGCGCGTCCTGGTGGCCGACGGGGCGATGGGCACCGCACTGCAGGCCCACGACCTCAGCCTGGACGACTTCGGCGGCCTCGAAGGCTGCAACGAGATCCTCAACGTCACCCGGCCGGACGTGGTCCGCTCGGTGCACCGCGGGTACCTGGAAGCGGGCGCGGACGCCGTCGAAACGAACACTTTCGGGGCCAATTTCGCCAACTTCGCCGAGTACGACATCACCGACCGGATCTTCGAGCTGGCCGAAGCCGGGGCTCGCCTGGCCCGCGAGACGGCCGACGAGTTCGCGACGCCGGACCGCCCGCGGTTCGTGCTCGGCTCGGTCGGGCCCGGCACGAAGCTGCCGACGCTCGGCCACGCGCCGTTCACCACGCTGCGTGACGCCTACGCCGAAGAGGTCCGCGGTCTCCTGGCCGGCGGCGCGGACGCGGTGATCGTCGAAACCACCCAGGACATCCTCCAGACGAAGGCGTCGATCATCGGCGCGAAGCGGGCGATGGCCGCCGCAGGACGGCACGTGCCGATCCTCGCTTCGATCACCGTCGAAACCACCGGCACCATGCTGCTCGGCACCGAGGTCGGCGCCGCGCTCGCCGCCCTCGAACCGCTCGGCATCGACCTCATCGGCCTCAACTGCGCCACCGGCCCGGCCGAGATGAGCGAGCACCTGCGGCAGCTGGCCAAGCACGCCCGGGTGCCGCTGTCGGTGATGCCGAACGCCGGCCTGCCGGAGCTCGGCCCGCATGGCGCGGTGTACCCGCTGAGCCCGGAAGCCCTGGTCGAGGCAATGACCGGGTTCGTCCGCGAGTTCGGCGTCGGCCTCGTCGGCGGCTGCTGCGGCACCACCGACGAGCACATCCGGCAGCTCGCCGCCGCCGTCGCCGACACGAAACCGGTGGCCCGGCGGCCGCGGCCCGAGCCCGGCGTGTCGTCGCTCTACCAGGCCGTGCCGTTCAAGCAGGACGCCAGCGTCCTCATGATCGGCGAGCGGACCAACGCCAACGGCTCGAAGGCCTTCCGCACCGCGATGCTGGAGGGCCGCTGGGAGGACTGCGTCGAGATCGCCCGCGAGCAGACCCGCGACGGCGCCCACCTGCTGGACCTCTGCGTCGACTACGTCGGCCGCGACGGCACCGCCGACATGGCCGAGCTGGCCGGGCGCCTGGCCACCGCGTCGACGCTGCCGATCATGCTCGACTCCACCGAGGTCGCCGTGCTGCGCGCGGGGCTGGAGCGCCTGGGCGGCCGGTGCGCAGTCAACTCCGTCAACTACGAAGACGGTGACGGCCCGGAATCCCGGTTCACCCAGGTCATGGAGCTGGTCAGCGAGTACGGCGCCGCCGTGGTCGCGCTGACCATCGACGAAGAAGGCCAGGCGCGCACCGCGCGGAAAAAGGCCGACATCGCGACCCGGCTCATCGAGGACATCACCGGCAACTGGGGCCTGCGCACCTCCGACGTCATCGTCGACGCGCTGACCTTCACCATCGCCACCGGCCAGGAGGAATCCCGCCGCGACGGCATCGAAACCATCGAAGCCATCCGCGAGATCAAGCGCCGCCACCCCGAGGTCCAGACCACGCTCGGCCTGTCGAACATCTCCTTCGGGCTCAACCCGGCCGCGCGGCAGGTGCTCAACTCGGTGTTCCTGCACGAGTGCGTCCAGGCCGGGCTCGACACCGCGATCGTGCACGCGTCGAAGATCCTGCCGATGGCCCGCATCCCCGACGACCAGCGCGCGGTCGCCCTCGACCTGATCTACGACCGCCGCCGCGAGGGCTACGACCCGCTGCAGGAGCTGATGGCCCTGTTCGAGGGCGTGAGCGCGGCGTCGTCGAAGGCGTCGCGGGCCGAGGAGCTGGCCGCGCTGCCGCTGTTCGAGCGCCTCGAACGCCGGATCGTCGACGGCGAACGCAACGGGCTCACCGACGACCTCGACGCGGCCCTGGAGCAGCGGCCCGCCCTGCAGATCATCAACGACACGCTGCTGTCGGGCATGAAGACCGTCGGCGAGCTGTTCGGCTCCGGGCAGATGCAGCTGCCGTTCGTGCTGCAGTCCGCCGAGGTGATGAAGGCCGCCGTCGCGCACCTCGAGCCGCACATGGAGTCCGGCGACGATTCGGGCAAGGGCCGGATCGTGCTGGCCACCGTCCGCGGCGACGTGCACGACATCGGCAAGAACCTCGTCGACATCATCCTGTCCAACAACGGCTACGAGGTCGTCAACCTCGGCATCAAGCAACCCATCACGACCATCCTCGACGCCGCCGAGGAACACGGCGCCGACGCCATCGGCATGTCCGGGCTGCTGGTCAAGTCCACGGTGATCATGAAGGAGAACCTCCAGGAGATGAACTCCCGGGGCGTCTCCGCGCGCTGGCCGGTGCTGCTCGGCGGCGCCGCGCTCACCCGGTCCTATGTGGAGAACGACCTGACCGAGCTGTACCTCGGCGACGTCCGCTACGCGCGGGACGCGTTCGAGGGCCTTCGGCTGATGGACGCGATCATGGCCGCCAAGCGCGGGGAGTCGCCCCTGGTCGACGCCGACGCGGATCGCAAGCGCGCCGAGCGCAAGGAACGCCGCGAGCGCTCGCTGCGGATCGCCGAGGCGCGCAAAGCCCGCAACACGGAGGACGAAGGGCCGCTGCCCGCGCGATCGGACGTCGCCACCGACGTGCCGCTGCCGAGCCCGCCGTTCTGGGGTTCACGCGTGGTCAAGGGCGTCGCCCTCGCCGACTACGCCGCGATGCTCGACGAGCGGGCGACGTTCATGGGGCAGTGGGGGCTCAAGGGCGCCCGCGGCGGCGCCGGGCCGACGTACGAGGAACTGGTCGAGACCGAAGGCCGGCCGCGGCTGCGGTACTGGCTTGACCGGCTCACGGCCGACGGCGTCCTGGCCCACGCGGCCGTCGTCTACGGCTACTTCCCGTGCGTCGCCGAGGGCGACGACCTCGTCGTGCTCACCGAGCCGTCACCCGACGCGCCGGAGCGGGTGCGCTTCACCTTCCCGCGGCAGCGCCGCGACCGGCGGCTCTGCCTGGCCGACTTCTACCGGCCGCGCGAGTCGGGTGAGATCGACGTCGTGCCCTTCACGGTGGTCACCATGGGCCAGCCCATCGCCGACTACGCGAACGAGCTGTTCGCCGCCGACGCCTACCGCGACTACCTCGAGGTCCACGGCCTCGGCGTCCAGCTCACGGAGGCGCTCGCCGAGTACTGGCACTGCCGGATCCGGGGAGAACTGACCTTCCCCGGCGGTGTGGCGGTCGCCTCAGAGGACCCCGACGACGTCGAGGACTTCTTCAAGCTCGGCTACCGTGGAGCGAGGTTCTCCCTGGGCTATGGCGCTTGTCCCGACCTCGAAGACCGGGCGAAGATCGTCGCCCTCCTCGAACCCGGCCGGATCGGCGTCAAATTGTCCGAGGAGTTCCAGCTGCACCCCGAGCAGTCGACCGACGCGATCGTCTGCCACCACCCGGAAGCCAAGTACTTCAACACCTGAGGAGACTCCACTGTGGACGGATTGGCCGCCGTGCTCTGGGACATGGACGGCACGCTCGTCGATTCCGAGAAACTGTGGGACGTCGCCCTCTACGAAACGGCGGAGTGGCTGGGCGGCAAGCTCTCCGAGGAACAGCGGATGACGCTCGTCGGGTCCAACATGGACGACACGTCGGCGTACCTGCTCGAAGTGGTCGGCCTTCCGGTGACGCCGGAGGCGATCGCCTCGACCGGCGCGGAGATCCGCCGCCGCACGGCCGGGCTGTTCGACGACGAGCTGCCGTGGCGCCCGGGCGCGCGCGAAGCGTTGACGGCGGTGCGCGAAGCGGGTCTGCGTTCGGCGCTGGTCACCTCGACCGAGCGCGACCTGACCGAGCTCGCACTGAACACGATCGGCCGGGACTTCTTCGACGTCACCGTGTGCGGCGACGAGGTCGAAGGCCTCAACAAGCCGCACCCGCGCCCGTACCTCAAGGCGGCCGAGCTGCTCGGTGTCGACCCGGCGCGCTGTGTCGCGGTCGAGGACTCGCCGCCGGGCACGGCGTCCGCGGTCGCGGCGGGCTGCACGGTGCTGGTGATCCCGAACGACGTCGAGGTCGAGACGGGGGAGCGGCGGGTGTTCCGCGACTCCCTGGTGGGCATCGACGTGCCGGCGCTGGCGGCCCTGCTCGGCTGATCACCACCATGTCGCTTTTCCGCTAGCCGTGGGCCGTCGGCGTCCGCGATGCTGGCGTGGTGCATGAAGACTTCGAACGGTGCGTGCGGGCCGTGCAGGCGAAGGACGCCCGGTTCGACGGGTGGTTCTACACCGCCGTCCTGACCACGAAGATCTACTGCCGGCCCAGCTGCCCGGTGGTGCCGCCCAAGCCGCGGAACATGAGCTTCTACCCGAGTGCGGCGGCCGCCCAGCAGGCCGGCTTCCGCGCCTGCAAGCGCTGCCGCCCCGACGCCACCCCCGGCTCGCCGCTGTGGAACGAGCGCGCCGACCTGGTGGCGCGGGCGATGCGGCTGATCGCCGACGGCGTCGTCGACACCGAAGGCGTCCGCGGCCTCGCCGCCCGGCTCGGCTACAGCGTCCGGCAGGTCGAACGCCAGGTGTTCGCCGAACTCGGCGCCGGGCCACTGGCCCTGGCGCGGGCCCAGCGCGCGCAGACCGCCCGGACGTTGATCGAGACGACCACCCTGCCGATGACCGAGCTGGCCCTGGCCGCCGGCTTCGGCAGCATCCGGACGTTCAACGACACCGTCCGCGAGGTGTTCGCCCTCTCGCCGACCGAGCTGCGGCAGCGCGCGAAGGGCAGGCCGTCGGCGGCCGGCGCGCTCGTCCTGCGGCTGCCCTACCGCAAGCCGCTGTGCCCGGACAACCTCTTCGGGCACCTGGTGGCGACCGGCGTGCCGGGCGTGGAGGAGTGGCGGGACGGCGCCTACCGCCGGACGCTGCGGCTGCCCCGCGGCCACGGCGTCGTCGCCCTGCGACCCGAGGACGGGCACATCGCCTGCCGGCTCACCTTGACCGACCTCCGTGACCTGCCGGCGGCGACCAGCCGGTGCCGCCGCCTGCTCGACCTCGACGCCGACCCGGTCGCCGTCGACGACCAGCTCGCCACCGACCCGCTCCTCGCGCCGCTGGTCGCGGCCGCGCCCGGCCGCCGCGTCCCGCGTACGGTCGACGGCGCCGAGTTCGCCGTCCGCGCGGTGCTGGGCCAGCAGGTTTCGACGGCGGCGGCGCGGACCCACGCGGCCCGGCTCGTCGTCGCCCACGGCGAACCGGTCGAGGACCCCGAAGGCGGCCTGACCCACCTGTTCCCGTCACCCTCGGCGCTGGCTTCGCTGGACCCCGAGACCCTTGCCATGCCCCGCAGCCGCCGTCGCACGCTGCTCGCGCTGGTCTCGGCGTTGACCGACGGGCTGGACTTGAGCGCGGGCAGCGACTGGGAAGCGGCGCGGGCCGCCCTGACCGCGTTGCCCGGCTTCGGGCCGTGGACGGTCGAGAGCATCGCCATGCGAGCGCTGGGCGACCCGGACGCTTTCCTCCCCACCGACCTCGGCATCAAGTACGCGGCGGAGACGCTCGGCCTCGGCGGCCAGGTGGCCGTCGTCGCCCGGTCCGCGGCCTGGCGCCCCTGGCGCGCCTACGCCACCCAGCACCTGTGGGCCACCGGTGACCACGCGATCAACCGGATGCCCGCGGCATGAAACCGACAGGAGAACCCATGCGCACCCACGCCGTCGTCGACAGCCCGTGCGGCCCGCTGACGCTGGTCGCCGAGGGCGCCGCGCTCTGCGGCCTCTACATGGTCGACCAGCGCCACCGCCCGGACGAGCTGACCTTCGGCTCCCACGACCCCGGCGCGGAGATCTTCGACCGCGCCGAAACCGAGCTGAAGGAGTACTTCGCCGGGCAGCGGCAGGAGTTCGAGGTGCCGCTGACCTTCGTCGGCACGCCGTTCCAGCGGTCGGTGTGGGCCCAGCTGCGCGAGATCCCCTACGGCACGACGATCTCCTACGGCAGGCTCGCCGACCGGCTCGGCAACGCGGCCGCGTCGCGGGCGGTGGGCCTGGCGAACGGCAAGAACCCGATCGGCATCATCGTCCCGTGCCACCGGGTGGTCGGCTCGAACGGCTCCCTCACCGGCTACGGCGGCGGCCTGGAGCGCAAGCGGTACCTGCTGGACTTCGAGCAGGGCGCCCTGTTTTGATCCCAGCTGGTGGGAGCCAGAGTCCACGCCCGTGTGAGATGGGCGGCATCCGCGGCGGGGCGAAGCAGCACCACGGGGTCCGGGATGGAAGGATTCCGGACCGTGAAGACCTTCGATGAGCTGTTCGCGGAGCTTGCCGAGCGCGCGCGTACCCGTCCCGACGGGTCCGGCACCGTCGTCGCCCTCGATGCCGGGGTGCACGCCCAGGGCAAGAAGGTGCTGGAGGAGGCGGGCGAGGTGTGGATCGCCGCCGAGCACGAGTCCGACGAGCGCCTTGCCGAAGAGATCTCCCAGCTGCTGTACCGGGTGCAGGTGCTGATGCTCGGCCGCGGCCTGTCGACCGAGGACGTCTACCGCTACCTGTGACGGTTTCGTCCGGTGCTGGACCGGGCGAGGAACGAGGAGAGAAGCGAAATGCTGCGTGTTGCCGTGCCGAACAAGGGAGCCCTCGCCGCCGCGGCGACGGAGATGCTCGGCGAGGCGGGCTACCGCAAGCGGCATGAGCAGCGCGACCTGACCGTGCTCGACCCGGTCAACGAGGTCGAGTTCTTCTTCCTGCGGCCCAAGGACATCGCCATCTACGTCGGCTCCGGCGAGCTCGACCTCGGCATCACCGGCCGAGACCTCGCGCTCGACTCCGGCGCGCCCGTGGAGGAGATCCAGGCGCTCGGCTTCGGCGGCTCGACGTTCCGCTACGCGGCCCCGGCCGGCCGGGACTGGAAGCCGGCGGACCTGGCGGGCAAGCGGCTGGCGACGTCGTACCCGCGGCTGGTCCGCGACGACCTCGCCCGCCACGGCGTCGAAGCCGAGGTGATCCGGCTCGACGGCGCGGTGGAGATCTCGATCCAGCTCGGCGTGGCGGACGCGATCGCGGACGTCGTCGAGTCCGGCCGGTCGCTGCGGCAGCACAACCTGGTGGCGTTCGGCGACCCGATCTGCGTGTCGGAAGCGGTGCTCCTGCAGCGGCGGGGCACCGAGGAGAGCAAGGCGAAGTCGCAGCTGGCGGCGCGCCTGCGCGGGGTCGTGTTCGCGCAGCAGTACATGATGCTGGACTACGACTGCCCGCGGACGCTGGTCGAACGCGCGATCGCGATCACGCCGGGCCTGGAGTCGCCGACGGTCGCCCCGCTGGCGCACGAAGACTGGGTCGCGGTGCGGGCGATGGTGTCGCGCAAGAAGGTCAACCTCATCATGGACGAGCTGGCCGAGGTCGGCGCCAAGGCGATCCTGGCCTCGGACATCCGTTCCTGCCGCCTCTGATCCACCGACGACGGCCTCCCCGCATGAAATGAACGACTCGTTCATGACGTCCGACGTCATGAACGAGTCGTTCATGACGTTTCAGCGGGGGCGGTTGGGCTTCTTGGGCAGCAGGTCGTAGAGGCCCTTGCGGGCGCCGTTGTCGTTGACGTTGCGGGCCACCGCGACCTCGGAGATGAAGTCCTCGAAGACGAACTCCTCGTCGGCCGGGATCACCGCCGGGGCGGCGTTCTGCTCCAGGTGGCCGTCGAGGGTTTCCGCGATCTCGCGGAAGGACAGCGCTTGCAGCGTCTCCGGCGCGTAGGTCGTCACCGGGACGCCGTGTGCCGCCGCCTCGTTCATCACCACGCCCAGCGGCAGGTGCGAGAGCATCGGGATGCCGAAGTCGTACATCTCCTGCAGGGCCGCGGCCGCGTAGTGCGAGATCGGCCGCCGGTAGAGGCTCGGGACCAGGCCGAACCAGGACAGCGGCTGCCGTCCGACGGTCTGCTCGACGTACCGGACCTGGTCGGCCAGCAGCCGCAGCGCGCGGATGCTGGTCTTGTCCGGCTGGACCGGCACCAGGATGCCGTGCGAGGCCGCCAGCGCGTTGTTCGTCAGCACGTCCAGTGCGGGCGGGCAGTCGATGACGCAGTGGTCGTAGTTGGCGAACTGGATGACCCGGGCGAGCTGCCAGCCGGGGACGCGGAACGAGTCGAGCCGCCGGATCAGGTCGAACATGCCCGGTGACGTCGGCACGACGTCGAGGGCGCCGCCGCGGCCGAGGTTGCTGCGCGGGTGCGGGACGACGAGCTCCTCGATCGGGCCTTTCCACGTCTTGGCCAGCGCCTTCGCCAGGCTCGGCTGGTCCGCGGCCACCTCGGACAGGCCGAGCATCTCGGTCGTCGCGTGGCCTTGCGGGTCGAGGTCGACCAGGAGCACCCGGCGGCCCCGCTCGGCCAGTGCGGCCGCGGTGCCGACGCTCAGTGAGGTCTTGCCGACCCCGCCTTTCTGGTTGACCACCGAGGTGATCTGCATGCCGGAGCGCTCCTCAAGTCGGTCGTTCCGCGAAGGTTATTGGATGCGGGCCCGTTGTGGGTGGCTATCCGGCCCCGGCCTGTCGCGGCCGGACCATCAGGGCCTGCGCGCCGGTGGCCACCGGGCCGCCGGCGTCGTGCAGGATGCTCGTCGCGGTGCCGATGCCGTGCTTGCCGACGAGCGTGACCGCGTCGAGGCCGATCCACTCGCCTTCGGGCACCCGCCGCAGGTGCACGGTGAGTTCGGAGTTGATGAACCACCACTTGCGCGGGTCGAGGTAGTTGGAGACGCCGTTGCCGGAGTCGGCGACGGTGAACAGCCGTTGCAGGCCGCTCGGCTCCTCGCCGTCGACCAGCGGGACGCGCTGGCGGGCCCACACCGCGGCCGGGCCCGGCACGTCCATGCCGCCGCGCACCGCGCGCCATTCCATCGCGTCGAGGTAGCCGCCCTGCCAGCCGTCCGGCCACGGCGACTCGCCGACGCTGTCCGGCCCGGGCAGCAGGGGACCGGCGTCGGTGCCGGCTTCCGCCGTGTCCGACGTCGCGATGCGCCACGCCGACGCCCGCGCCACGACGCGCTCGGCGCTGGCCAGCTCGGCCTGCAGCAGCTCGACCGACCGGCCGGGGCGTTCGATCCGGGCCCGCGCGGTGAGCTCCGCGACCGGCGCCGGGCCGAGGATCTCGACGGTCACGCGCGCGAGTGCGGCCGGGTGCGCCGTTTCGACGGTTTCGAGGGCCCGGACCAGCAACGCCGACGGCGGGCCGAAGTGCTGGGCGTCCGGCGTCCACGGGCCGGCGGTGTGGGCGGTCGCGGAGAACCGGCCTTCGCCGAGCGGGACGTAGAAGGCGTCGGCCATCAGTCGGCCCTGTCCAGGGGTGTCTCCTCGCCCGCGTCGGGCTCCGGCCAGCCGGGGTACGCGGGTGGGGTGCCGCCGTACTCCGGGCAGTGGGCCTGGTGGTCGCACCAGTTGCACAGTTTGCTCTTGTTGGGCCGGAAGTCGCCGGTTTTGCCCGCTTTGAGGATGGCCTGCCAGATGGCTTCCAGCGTGCGCTCGAAGCGCAGCAGCTCGGCCTCGTCGGGCGTGTAGGCCAGCGATTGGCCGTCGGTGAGGTACATGAGCTTCAGCTGGCGGGGGACGATCCCGCGCAGCCGCCACAGGACCACGGCGTAGAACTTCATCTGGAACATCGCCTTGGCCTCGCCGATCTCGCGCGGCGCGGCCCCGGTCTTGTAGTCGACGACCCGGATCTCGCCGGTCGGCGCGACGTCGAGGCGGTCGATGTAGCCGCGCAGCAGGACGCCGGAGCCGAGCTCGATCTCGACGTGCAGCTCGCAGGCCTCGGGTTCCAGGCGCCGCGGGTCTTCGAGTTCGAAGTAGGCGTCGAGGAGCTTTTCGGCCGACCGCAGCCAGTCGGCGTGGTCTTCGGGTTTCTCGCCGTCGAACAGCTCGGTCCACTCCGGACGGTCGGCGGAGAGGTCGGTCCACGCCGGACCGAGCAGCTCGCGCGCCTGTGCGGGGACGCGTTCGGCGGCGGGGAGGGCGAAGAGCCGTTCGAGGACCGAGTGGACGAGCGTGCCGCGCAGCTGGGCCTTGGTCGGGACCTCCGGCAGCCGGTCGACCGCGCGGAACCGGTAGAGCAACGGGCACTGCTTGAAGTCGCTGGCCCGTGACGGCGACAACGCGGGCCGCCGCCGCACTTCGGTGGCGACGGCGGCGGCTGGGGTGTCGGTGGTGACGGTGTCGGCGTCGGGCATGGGCAGAGCGTAACGCCGGGGTCCGACAGTTCCGGCGACCGCAACGCCCGCCACCCGCCCCGCGACCCCAAACGCCCCAATGTGGCGTTCGGTGCGCTGGACGCACCCAATGTGGCGTTCGGTGCGTTGAGCGCACCCAATGTGGCGTTCGGTGCGTTGAGCGCACCCAACGCCACATTGGGGCGCATCGGGCGGGCGCGACACCCGTGGGGGCGGATCACCCGGTACCCACACCCGGGGCTCTAGGCTCTCCGCATGGCCGCGACCAGTGAGCAGGGCACCGGGGGGTCCCGGCAGGCCGTCCTCTCGGACGGCGGCCTCGTGCTGTTCCGGGTCGCCGGGGTGCCGGTGCTGCTCGCGCCGTCCTGGTGGGTCGGCTCGCTGATCGTCGTCGTGCTCTACGCGCCGCTGGTCGGGCGGCTGCTCCCGGACGCCTCCACGGCGACGTCGTGGCTGCTCGCCGGCGCCTTCGCGCTGCTGCTCGGGCTGTCCGTGCTCGCCCACGAGCTCGGGCACTGCCTGGTCGCGCTGCGGCTGGGCATCCCGGTGCGGCGGCTGCGGCTGTTCCTCCTCGGCGGCCTGTCCGAAGTGGCCCGCACCCCCAAGCGCCCCGGCGACGAAGGCCTGGTCGCCGCGGCCGGGCCCGCCGTGTCGCTGCTGCTCGGCGGCTTCTGCGGCCTGCTGATGTTCGCCGTCCCGCCGGACGGCGCCGTGTGGCTGCTGGTCGCCGAGTGCGCGGTGGCGAACCTCGCCGTCGGCGCGTTCAACCTGCTGCCCGGGCTGCCGCTCGACGGCGGCAGGCTGGTCCGCGCCGGCGTCTGGGCGGCCACCGGCATCCGCGCCAAGGGCACCCGCGCCGCGGTCGCCGGCGGCGCCGTCGTGGCCGCGGGCCTGCTCGTCTGGGCCCTGTGGGGCCTGGCCACCGCCAGCCCGGACCGCTGGCTCCGGCTCGGCGTCTGCGTCGTGACGGCGTGGTTCGTCATCCTCGGCGCGCGCTCGGAGCTGGCCGCCGAAGCGCGCCGCACGTGGCCGGAGGGTCTCGTCCTCGGCGAGCTGGTCCGGCCGGTGCTGCAGCTGCCCGCGGAGAGCCCGGTGTCGGACGCGCTGGCCGCCTCGGCAGGCCGGGGCGTGGTCCTGGTCCGCGCCGACGGCGTCGCGGCCGGGCTGCTGGACACGGGCGCGGCCGAACGGCTGGCGAGCTCGTCGCCGCACGCGCCTGCCGAGCTGGCGGCCGAGCCGATCCGGGCCGAGACGGTGCTGCTGGCGTCGGAGCCGGGGGAGGACGTCGTCGAGCGGGTCCGCGAAACCGCCGCGTGGCAGTTCCTCGTGGTCGACGACGAGGGCCGGCCGGCGGGCGTGCTGCGCCGCGAAGACCTGCGTGCCGCGCTGAACCGCCGTACCCGCTGAGCCCCGCGCCCGCGTCGCCTGCGAAGATCTGGCGTCGGCCAAACGGGTTACAGCAGGAGGAAGTGTTGTCGGTCAGCGGACCGTTTCGCGCGGGTGATCGGGTGCAGTTGACCGACTCGAAGGGGCGGCACTACACCCTGACGCTGGCCGACGGTGGTGAGTACCACACCCACCGCGGCGCACTGGCCCACGACGACCTCATCGGCCGTCCCGAGGGGTCGGTCGTGACGTCCTCGGGCGGCTCGACGTACCTCGCGCTGCGCCCGCTGCTGCCGGACTACGTGCTGTCGATGCCCCGCGGCGCGCAGGTGATCTACCCGAAGGACGCGGCGCAGATCGTCATGTGGGGCGACATCTTCCCCGGCGCGCGCGTGCTGGAGGCGGGTGCCGGCTCGGGTGCACTGACGTGTTCGCTGCTGCGCGCGGTCGGCCCGGCCGGGCACGTGCACTCCTACGAGATCCGCGACGACCACGCCGAGCACGCCGAGCGCAACGTCGTGAAGTTCTTCGGCGAGAAGCCGGCCAACTGGTCGCTCACGGTCGCGGACCTGGCCTCGCACGAGGGCGAGGTCGACCGCGTCGTGCTGGACATGCTGGCGCCGTGGGACCAGCTGCCGAACGTGGCCGCCCACCTGGTGCCGGGCGGGGTGCTGACGGTCTACGTGGCGACGGTGACGCAGCTGTCGCGCGTCACCGAGTCGCTGCGCGAGCAGCAGTGCTGGACCGAGCCGGAGTCGTGGGAGACGCTGATGCGCCCGTGGCACGTGGTGGGCCTGGCGGTCCGCCCGGACCACCGGATGGTGGCGCACACGGCGTTCCTGCTCACCGCCCGGCGGCTGGCGGACGGCACGGTGTCCCCGCGCGTCTCGCGCCGGCCGAGCAAGGGCAAGGGCTGAGGCAGTGCCGCCGCGCCGCAAGGCCGGACTGGCGGTGGCTGCGGTCGTCGTGGCCGTCCTCGTGGTGCTGTGCGTGGGCTTCGCGCCGTCGTGGCTGGTCGGCCACGTACCCGGGCTGGGGGCGGCGGAGCGGTTGAAGGCCGTCAACGACGTCCGCGCGACTCTGCTGCAGGCGCTCGGTGGCCTTCTCGCCCTGGCCGGCGTCGGGCTGGGTGCGGTCCTCACGTCCCGGCAGCTGGTGCTCAACCGCGTGAGCCGGTCGATCGACCTGTTCACCAAGGCGATCGACCAGCTCAGCGCGGAGCGGGAACCGACCCGGCAGGGCGCCGTATACGCCCTGGAACAGCTGGCGGAGCTCGATCCCCGGTACCGCGGTCACGTCCACGCGCTGCTGGCTTCCTTCATCCGCGGCCGGGCACCGTGGCAGCCCGGGACGGCGCGTCGTGACGGCGGTCCGGCTGACGACGTCGCGGCCGCGCTCGCGGCGCTGGGCCGGGGCGGGATGATCGAACCGGGTGCGGCGTCCGAGCTGGAACGCGTTGACCTCCGGGGCGCCGACCTGACCGGCCTCGCGATCCCGCGGGTCTGCTTCGCGGGGGCCAACCTGGAAGGCGCGGTGCTGCGGAACGCGAACCTCGCCGACGCCACCCTGACCGGCGCGATCCTGCGGGACGCCGACCTACGCGGGGCCGACCTCACCGGCGCCGACCTGGCGGACGCGGACGTGACCGGGGTCCGCGCCGACGCTGCCACCCGCTGGCCCGGCGGCTTCACCCTGACCGGCTAGCCCGGCACGCACCAGCGGCCGTTCTCCTTGTGCAGCGGGAACGGCGTGTCCTTGACCCCGCCCGCCGCCTCGACGTGCACCTTTGCCGTCGCGGACTCGCCGCGTAGCTCCGGGGGTGCCAGCAGTTTCACCTTGACCGGGCCGGCCGCGTCCCACATCCGCTGCAGGCCCGCGAGCGCCTCGGCCGTCTGCGGGCGGCAGGTGAGCTTGCCGAACGCCGCCGAGTCGTGGCGGGCGATCGCGTCGACGATCGCGCCGGCCAGCACCGCCACCGCCGCCGTGTCGGCCTCGTCGGGGGCCGGCGGCACCGACGGGCGGGTCGACGGCGCCGGCGGGTCCGAGGCCGGGGGCGGCGAGCCGGCGGGCGCGACGAGCAGCAGCCCCAGCACCACGCCTGCCCCGGCCGCGCCGAGCAGGACCAGCCCGGCGGCGAGCGCGCGGTTCACCGCCGCGGGAGGGTCACGCGCCGTCCGCCTTGACGTTGGACAGACACCAGAGCCCGGATTCCTTCTGCGCCGACATCGTGCCGACCTTGGTCTTGGTGCCGTCGGTGGCCGAGTAGCGGACGGTGGCCTTGTCGCCGGACTCCGCCGCCGTGCCGGTCAGCTTGACCGTGACGTTGGGGATGTCGCCCGTGGTGCCGTCGTGGACGCTGCGGCAGATCGTGTCGTCGAGCGCCTTCTCGTCACTGGCGTTGTAGGCCGTGATGGTCGCGTCGAACAGCTCCTGGGCGCTGGGCTTACCGCCGGGGGCCGGGCCGCCCGCGGGCTTGCTCGTCTTCGACGTCGGGCTGGTCGGCGTGGTGCTCTTGGGCTTCGGGGTGGACGCCTTGGGGGCCGTCGTCGGGGCCGGCGCCGAGCTGCTGGTCGCGGGCGGCGCGGCGGCCTGCTGGTCGTCACCCTGGTTGGCGAGGACCACCGCGGTCACCCCGCCGCCGACCAGGACGACCGCGGCGGCCGCGATGCCGACGATCAGGCCGGTCTTCTTCTTGGGCGGGGGCGCCTCGCCGAAACCGCCGCCGTAGGAGTCGTAGCCGCCGAAGTTCTGGGGCGGCTGGCCCCACTGGTCCTGCTGGCCGTACTGGGGGTAGCCCTGCTGGGGCTGAGGGCCCGTCTGCGGCTGGTAACCGCCCTGGCCGGACTGGTCGTACCCGCCCGGCTGCCCGTACTGCTGGGTGCCGTCATAGCCGCCGGGCCGGCCGTACTGCTGGGTGCCGTCGTAGGGGCCGGGCTGCCCGAACTGCTGCGTGCCGCCGTAGCCGGGCTGGGCCTGCGGGCCGCTCTGGGGGTAGCCGCCCTGCTGCGGCTGGCCGTACGGCCCGGGCTGCTGCCCGTAGCCGCCGGGCTGCTGGCCGTAGCCGCCCGGTTGCTGCGGCGGGTAGGTCATGACGGGTTCCCCCTAGCGTTCTTCGAGTAGCGCCCGGCCGTCGCGGCCGGGTACAGCGTCGCCCGATGCTAGCCACCGGCCCGGCCCGCCGCGCGGTTAGGGCGGAACTGGCCGGAATTGCCCGGCTTGGGGGCCGCGGTTGGGGCCCCGGCGGCCGGGGTACTCCCGACGTGCTTGCTTCGTCCCGGCCCGGACGGACCCGCGACACACCGGCGCCACGGCACCGAAATGGCCGCTTGCGCTGCGGGAATGTCCGTGCTGGATGCGGCAGGCGAACCGCGACGCGCCGATCTTGTGATCCGGAAAGGCCTTTTCTTGTCGGTGATCGCCGGTACCGTGGAATGAAAAGCACTCCGAGGAGGTGCCCGATGCATCATGACCTTCCCGGAGGTCGGCGCGAGGAGGCCGACCCTTCAGCAACATCAGGAGCTGGGACGACGGCGGACGAGCAGGCTCGGCAGATCCGTTTTCTCGAGGAAGAAGTGGCGCTGCTGCGCCGCAAACTGACGGACTCGCCCCGGCAGAACCGCGTTCTCGAACAGCGGCTCGCCGAGGCCTCGGAAAGGGTGAGCCAGCTCACCGAACGCAACACCAAACTGGTCGAAACCCTGCGCGAAGCGCGAGGACAGCTCCTCGCCCTCCGCGAGGAGGTCGACCGGCTGGCCCAGCCACCGTCCGGCTACGGCGTCTTCGTCGAGGCGTACGAGGACAACACGGTGGACGTCTTCACGGCCGGCCGGAAGATGCGGGTGTCGGTTTCGCCCGCGGTCGAGCTCTCGTCGCTGCGCCGCGGTCAGGCGCTGCGGCTCAACGAGGCGCTCACCGTGGTCGAGGCCGGCGGCTTCGAACGCACCGGCGAGGTCTGCGCGTTGCGTGAGGTGCTCGCCGCCGACGTCGAGGGCGGCAGCCTTCGCGCGCTGGTGGTCGGGCACGCGGACGAGGAGCGGGTGGTCCTGCTCTCCGACCTGCTGGCCGAGCAGCCGCTCAAGCCGGGCGACTCGCTGCTGGTCGACTCCAAGGCCGGCTACGCGTACGAGCGCGTGCCGAAGGCGGAGGTCGAGGACCTGGTGCTGGAGGAGGTGCCCGACGTCCGCTACGAGGACATCGGTGGCCTCACCCGGCAGATCGAGCAGATCAGGGACGCGGTCGAGCTGCCGTTCCTGCACGCCGACCTGTACCAGGAGTACCAGCTGCGGCCGCCGAAGGGTGTCCTGCTCTACGGCCCGCCGGGCTGCGGCAAGACGCTCATCGCCAAGGCGGTGGCGAACTCGCTGGCCAAGAAGGTGGCGGCGGCGCGGGGCGAGAACGAGGACGGGAAGTCCTACTTCCTGAACATCAAGGGTCCCGAGCTGCTCAACAAGTTCGTCGGGGAGACCGAGCGGCACATCCGCCTGATCTTCCAGCGGGCGCGGGAGAAGGCCTCCGAGGGCACCCCGGTGATCGTGTTCTTCGACGAGATGGACTCGATCTTCCGGACCCGTGGGTCGGGCGTGTCGTCCGACGTCGAGACCACGATCGTGCCGCAGCTGCTGTCGGAGATCGACGGTGTCGAGGGCCTGGAGAACGTCATCGTCATCGGCGCCTCCAACCGCGAGGACATGATCGACCCGGCGATCCTGCGGCCGGGCCGGCTCGACGTCAAGATCAAGATCGAGCGTCCGGACGCCGAAGGCGCGAAGGACATCTTCTCCAAGTACCTGGCCGAAGGCCTGCCGATCCACGCCGACGACCTCGCCGAGTTCGGCGGCGACGCCAAGGCGACGTTCGACGCGATGATCCAGCACACCGTCGAGCGGATGTACGAGGAGAGCGACGAGAACCGGTTCCTCGAGGTGACCTACGCCAACGGGGACAAGGAAGTCCTGTACTTCCGCGACTTCAACTCGGGCGCGATGATCCAGAACATCGTGGACCGGGCGAAGAAGTCGGCGATCAAGTCGGTGCTGGAGACCAAGCAGCCGGGTCTCCGCGTGCAGCACCTGCTCGACGCGATCGTCGACGAGTTCGCGGAGAACGAGGACCTGCCCAACACCACCAACCCGGACGACTGGGCCCGGATCTCCGGCAAGAAGGGCGAGCGGATCGTCTACATCCGCACGCTCGTCACCGGCAAGAACCAGGACTCGGGGCGGGCGATCGACACCGCCACGAACACCGGTCAGTACCTGTAGTTGCGAAGCGCGATGGGCGGCTGCCGCGGCAGCCGCCCATCGGCGTGTCTAGCTGCGGACGAGTTCGGGTTCGGTCTTGCGCCGCCGCAACCGTCCGTGGGCCGCGAGGATCCCCAGTACCACGAGCAGGGCCCCGGCCGGCTGGTTCCAGCTCACCGGTTCGCCCAGCACGAGCACCCCGAGCAGCACGCCCACCACCGGCGTCAGGTACGTCACCGCCGAGGCGTTGGCCGCACCCCAGGCGGCGATGATCCGGGTGTTCCAGGCGTAGGCGATGCCGGTGCCGAAGACGCCGAGCGCGATCATGCTCGCCACCACCGGCAGGTCGAGGCGCGCCGGCGTCGCCGCGACCGCCGGGGCCAGCAGGGTCAGCAGCACCGTCGCCGACGCCGTCTGGCCGAAGGCCACGACCACCGGGTCCGTCCCACGAGGTGAGACGAACCGGCGCAGGTACACGAAACACGCGCCGTAGCACGTCGTCGCGCCGAGGCAGGCGAGCTGGGCGGTCAGCTGGTGGGACACGTCGATGCCGTGCCACACGCCGACGATGGTGAGCACGCCGGCGAACCCGAGCAGCAGGCCGAGCACCCGCGGCGGGGTGAACCGTTCCGCCGGCAGCGCCGCGGCCGCCAGCAGCATCGTGACCAGCGGCGTCGTCGCGTTGAAGATACTGGCCAAACCGGACGAAATGTACTGTTCCGCCCACGAGAACAGCAGGAACGGCACCACGCACAGCAGCACCGACACGACCGCGAGGTGCCCCCACAGCACCGGATCGCGGGGGAGCGGCCGCCGGCGCGCCAGCAGGATGACGCCCAGCGCAAGGGCGCCCAGCGCGACGCGGGCGAGCGCGACCTGGCCGGGGGAGAGCCCGCCCAGGCCCACCTTGATGAACAGGAAACTCGCACCCCACACGATCGCCAGCAGCGCGAACCGCACCGTGACCCCGAAATCCGTCCGTCGCATGGCCGCAGTCAATCCGCCGCACCGGCCGCGAAGCCAGTGCTTTTCGGACGCTGCGCCGGGTATGACCGCCTATACCGTCGGCAGCAGCGCTTCGGTCAGCCGGCGCCAGTGCGGCATGGCCGAGGTGCCCGGCTCGACGCCGATGACCTGAACACCGACGTGGTCGGCGCCCGCCTCCAGGTGCCGCCCCAGCTTCGCGGTGATCGTCTCGAGGTCGCCCCAGTACACGAGGTCGTCGACGATGCGGTCGCCGGCGCCGCTGATCTCTTCTTCGGTGTAACCGAGCCGGCGGAACTTCGCGATGTTGTACGGCGTGGTGAGGTACACGTGCAGGTGCTTGCGGGCGATCTCGCGGGCCTGGGCCGCGTCCGTCTCGAACAGCACCGCGTGCTCGACGCCGAGGAACGGTTCCGCGCCGAGGATCTCCCGCGCCTGCGCCGTGTGCTCCGGGGTCACGTGGTAGGTGTGCGCGCCCGCCGAACGGTCGCGGGCCAGCTCCAGCATCTTCGGGCCGTACGCGGCGAGGATCCGGCGGATCGGGGCGCGCGGTGCCGGGTTGGTCTTGGGGTCGGCGTCCAGCTCGTCGAGGTAGTCGTTCATCGCCTGAAGCGGCTTCGCGCCCGGCTTCCCGGCGCCGAAGCCCAGGCCCAGCAGGTGGCGGTCGGGGTAGGCGTCGGCCAGGAGCAGGGCCGCGCCGCGGGTCCACCGCGCCTCGCGGGACCAGATCTGCGCGATGCCGTTGACGACGGTGAGGCGTTCGGTGGCGGACAGCAGGAACCCGGCGTGCGTCAGGGCTTCCCGGCCCACGGTCTCCGGGATCCAGATCGCCGGCCAGCCGAGTTCTTCCAGTTCCTGCACCGAATCGCGGATCAGGGTCGCCGGCTGGTCCTCGAAGTCGAACGTCCAGATCCCGTAGCGGCCGAGCCGCATGTTCTCGATCGTACCCATGAATCGAAGTATCGCAGATTTACGATACGACTCGCCAGTGTGGTGGGCGAGCCGGGGGGGGTCAGAGGGAGTGGCCGAGCGCCGCGACGAACTCGGCGATCCGGGCCTCGTCGCGCTTGTAGTGCGTCCACTTCCCGACGCGCGTCGCCTGGACCAGCCCGGCCCGCTGCAGCACCGCCATGTAGGCCGACACGGTCGACTGCGCCAGCCCCAGCTTCTCCTGGATGTGGCTCACGCACACGCCCACTTCGACCGGATCGGCGATCGCCCGCTCGACCGGGCTCTGCCTGTTCGAGAAGTGCCGCTCCGGCTCCCGCAGCCACTGCAGCACCTGCAGCCGGACGGGGTTCGCGAGCGCCTTGAACACGTCGAGCAGCTGCTCGACGTCGGCCTGGGATCCGGTGCGCATCGTCATGGTGTCGCTCCCAGTATATCGGCGTATAACGACCTATACTCACCGGCGTGACCGAAGAATCCCGGCCCCGCGCGCCCATCACCGAAGCCGACGTCCTGGCCTGGCTCGAGACGACGGCCGCCGCCGTCGAAGCGGGGGAGGTGAGCGCCCAGGAGCTCATCGACATGCTCGGCGAGCTGCGCCGCGCGTCGGCGGCCTGCGCCGACGCGTCGGACTGGCTGCTGCTCGCGGCCCGGGAGGGCGGCGCCAGCCTGCGTCAGATCGCCCCCGTCTTCGGCAAGGGCTACGTCCGGGCGCCGGCGGCACGCCTCGAGAAGCTGCACCGCCAAGCCCAGACGGCGGGGCAGTGGCTGGCCATCCTGCGGCACAAGCAGACCGCATGAGTTTCCTAAGTCAACCCTTCCACTGTGTTGATCTTGGTGGTGGTGTGGTGGATGGCAGGGTCGTAGCAGGTTCTGTCGCGCCAGCAGGCCCAGATGACGCGCAGCCAGGCGCGGGCCAGGATCCGCACCGCGTGGGGGTGGCGTTTGCCTCGGGAACGCGCGTTGTTGTAGATCGTGGCGGCCCAGTCGCTGTCGTGCCGGCTGTTGTCGGCGAAGGTCATCAGGGCTTGCCGGGCTCGGCGGTTGACCGCGTGCCGGAAGTTGACCTGGCGGTGTTTCCCGGATTCCTTGGTGACCGGTGCCGCACCGGTCTCGGCGGCCAGTTGCGCGCAGCCGTTGGCGCGTTCGAGCATGGGGCCGATCTCACCGATGACTTGACCGAGGTTGACGGAGCCGATCCGGGGCAGTCCGGCGATCAGTTCGGCCCAGGGATGCGTCTTGACTGCCTCGGCGATGGCGGCATCCAGTTCGCGGATGGTGACACGCAGGGACCGCACCAGCTGCACTTGGACACCGACCAGCCGGGTGATCACAGTCCGGCCCAGCCGGGAGGCCGCCGCGGGGGCGGTGCGCAGCCGCTCGATCAGCGCACTGCCGGGTCGTTTGCCGGAGTAGCCGTGGCGTTTGCAGAACGCTTCCAGCCGGCCGGCGGTCAAGCGGGCCGCGTCCGCGGGCGTGGGGTAGCGGTCCAGGAAGGCCAGGGCGATGTCACTGTCCAGGCTTGCGAACACGGCTTTCCCGCCGGGCCAGTGCTCATCCAGCAGCGCAGCGAGCTGGTTGACCGCCGCGACGCGCGCTTCGACGTGGTCGGCGCGTTGCCGGGTCAGCGCTTGCAGCTCCAGTGTCTCGGGCAGCGTGGGTGTCAAGGTCCGCAGCTGGTGGCCGTCGGTGCGCAGGTAGTCCGCGAGTTTGAACGAGTCGCCGGGGTCGCTTTTGGCCCGGGCTGCGCCCCAGCGGGGCCGGACGGCGTTGAAGGCGTTGGGGTGTATGGGAATCACGGGGTGCCCAGCAGCCAGCAGCCGGTCCACGACCAGTCCCCGGGTGGTCTCGATCGCTACTGGCAGCCCGGCCGGATCGCCGTGGCGGCGCAGCCTGGCCAGGGTGCCGGCAATTCCGGTTTCGGCGTGGGCCAGCGCCCATCGGTCGGTCCTCGTCCCGGCCTGGTCGATCACGGTCACATCGTGCGAGCCGCTGGCCCAGTCCCATCCCGCGAACACGCGCGCGGTGCTCCTTCTCTGACGGTGAAGGACCCGCTCGGTGGTGAGGACGCTGTCCGGAAGCTCATTAATCGGCCCTCGGCCAGGTCGGGGCATGTTCCTAAGGCCGGTAAAGCGGCCTCGGCCCGGCGGGGCTGGCAGTACTCATGCTGGCCGTCAAGCGGCACGCACGCTAGGCCATGCACCCACCGGGACCGAGTGGTCACAACCCTATCGGTTCGGGCTGCAGAAGGGATGGTGGCCTAATGAGCACGCGGATCGCGCTGGGGCTCGCGGCGCTGGGCCGCCCCGCGTACATCAACCTGGGCAGCGAAGGGGCGTTGCCGGCGGTGCGGGACGTCGCCTCGATGCGCGCGGCGACGTTCGCGGTGCTCGACGACGCATATGCCGCGGGTATCCGGCACGTCGACGTCGCCCGCTCCTACGGGCGTTCCGAGGAGTTCCTGGCCGGCTGGCTCGCCGAGCGCGGCCACCGGGGGATCGAGATCTCCAGCAAGTGGGGCTACGCCTACGTCGGACAGTGGCGGCTCGACGCCGACGTGCACGAGGTGAAGGAGCATTCGGCGGCGCGGTTCGCGACGCAGTGGGCGGAAACCCTGGCGCTGCTGGGGGATCGGGTCGGGCTCTACCAGGTGCATTCGCTCACTGTGGACAGTCCGCTGTTCGCCGACGAGCCGTTGCTCGAAGCGCTCGCGGAGCTGGCGGCGAACGGGGTCGCGGTCGGGTTTTCCACGTCCGGGCCGGCTCAGGCGGCCGCGATCGAGCGGGCGTTCGCGCTGGAAGCGGGCGGGCGGCCGGTGTTCTCGGCGGTGCAGTCGACGTGGAACGTCCTGGAGCCGTCCGCGGGCCCGGCGCTGGCCACGGCGCACGCGGCCGGTAAGCGGGTGCTGGTCAAGGAAACCCTGGCCAACGGCAGGCTGGCGGTCGAGGCGCCGGCCATCGTGCGCGAGATCGCGGCCGCGCACGGGACCGGGCCGGACGCGGTCGCGGTGGCCGCGGTGCTGGCCAACGACTGGGTGGACCGGGCGGTCATCGGCCCGGCGAGCCCGGCGCAGCTGGCGGCGAACCTGCGGGGTGCCACGCTTTCGCTGAGCACGGAGGAGGAGGCCGCACTCGCGGGCCTGGCGGAGAATCCGGAGCAGTACTGGCGACACCGGTCCTCGTTGCGGTGGGACTGAGGCGCTGCACTACTCTGCGCAGGCACAAGCGGACGTTGGGAGGCCGGAACTCGTGCGTCATCGGCAGGCGATCGCGGTGGCCGCGGTCGCGTTGGTCGGCCTCACCGGCTGCGACGGGCCCGACCCGAACAACCTCGAGACGTACTACGACGATCCGGTGACCACGTCGGCGCCGGTCCCGGCGCCCACGCAGGTGCGGGTGAGCCAGGCCCAGGCCGCGCCGGTGAAACCGCCGGTTCCCGAGCTCGGGCCGCTCGCGGAGCGGGCGCTGCTGACCGACGCCGATGTCGCGGAGGAAGGCGTCGAGCGGGTTTCCGGCGAGGCTTCGGGGTGCCTGGCGGACGGGCCGTCGGCGGGCAGCCGGACGGCGACCTGGCGCTACCCCGGCGCGTCGCTGCTGAGTCACCGTGTCCTCGCGTTCCCGGACTCCTCGGCCGCCCAGGCCGTCGCGGAGAACGAGTGCCCGGGCAAGACCGTGAGCTTGCCCGTCCAGCCCGGCGTCGAACGGCAGCAGGCCTGGCGCGACGGCAAGACCTGCACCGTGCTGCTGGCGAAGGGAAGCCTGGTGTCCGAGCTGACGGTCTCGGCGAGCACGGAGGCCCGGGCGGTGGAGGCGGCGAAGCGCCTGCTGCCCGCGATGACGGCGAAGCTGACCGCTCAGCCGTAGCGGCGGAACCATTCCCGGACGCCTTCGCGGCCGTCGGGGATGAAGGGCAGCTGCGGGGCCGGGTCGTCGACCCACGCGCGCAGCTCGTCGAGGGGGATCCAGCGGCCTTCGACGACTTCTTCGGCCTGGTGGGTGATCGGGCCGTCCCAGCGGACCTCGAAGGCGAAGTTGTGGCAGCGGTTGCGGCCGTCGTCGTAGACCTTGGTGAACAGGGGCACGGGTTCCACGCCTTGGACGCCGAGTTCTTCGGCGAGTTCGCGGCGGGCGCACTCGGCCGGCGTCTCGCCCGCGGCCACCATGCCGCCGGCCCAGCAGTCCCAGGTGGAGGGGAACACGTCCTTCCCGGGGGTGCGGAGGTGCACGTAGACCGCGGTTCCGTCACCCGAACGGACCAGGACGACGCCGGCGGCGTGCCACAGCGCGCCGGCGCGGACCCGCGCGCGGGTCGTGCTGCCGACGACGGCGCCGGCCTGGTCATAGAGGGCAACGAGTTCGTCACTGCCTGGCATGGGTGCATCGTTCCACTAGGGCGACCCCGTAGGGTGGGGACATGCGGCGGATCATGGGAACCGAAGTCGAGTACGGCATCTCCGTGCCGGGCGACGCGACGGCGAACCCGGTACTCACCTCGACCCAGGTCGTGCTGGCCTACGCGGCGGCGGCGGACATCCCGCGCGCCCGGCGGGCGCGGTGGGACTACGAGGTGGAGAGCCCGCTGCGGGACGCGCGCGGGTTCGACCTGACCGGCCCGGGCGGGCCGGGGCACGACCCCGACGTCGAGGACCTGGGCGCGGCGAACGTCATCCTGACCAACGGGGCGCGGCTGTACGTCGACCACGCGCACCCGGAGTACTCGGCGCCCGAGGTGACGAACGCGCGCGACGCGGTCATCTGGGACAAGGCGGGCGAGCGGGTGATGGAGGAGGCGGCGATGAAGGCCGCGTCCGTGCCGGGCCAGCCGCAGCTGCAGCTGTACAAGAACAACGTCGACGGCAAGGGCGCGAGCTACGGCACGCACGAGAACTACCTGATGGCGCGGTCGACGCCGTTCACCGCGGTGATCGCCGGGCTGACGCCGTTCTTCGTGTCGCGGCAGGTCGTCACCGGCTCGGGCCGGGTCGGGATCGGCCAGCAGAGTGAAGAGGCCGGGTTCCAGCTCTCCCAGCGTGCGGACTACATCGAGGTCGAGGTCGGCCTGGAGACCACGCTCAAGCGCGGGATCATCAACACCCGCGACGAGCCGCACGCGGACGCGGACAAGTACCGCAGGCTGCACGTCATCATCGGCGACGCGAACATGTCGGAGTACTCGACGTACCTGAAGGTCGGGACGACGGCGCTGGTGCTCGACCTGATCGAGTCGGGCATCCGGTTCGACGACCTGAAGCTGGACGAACCGGTCAAGGCGGTGCACCAGATCAGCCACGACCCGACGCTGAAGAAGCAGGTCGCGCTGGCCAACGGCAAGAAGTACACCGGGCTGGACCTGCAGTTCGCCTACCACGAGATCGCTTCGCAGAACCTCGAGCGCACGGGCGCGGACGAGGCGTCGAAGGAGGTCCTGCGGGTCTGGGGCGAGGTGCTGGACGCGCTGGCGCGCGACCCGCAGGAGTGCGCCGACCGGCTGGACTGGCCGGCGAAGCTGCGGCTGCTGGAGGGCTACCGGCAGCGGGACAACCTGGCCTGGGGCGCGCCCCGGCTGCGGCTGGTCGACCTGCAGTATTCCGACGTCCGGCTGGCGAAGGGCCTGTACAACCGGCTGGTGACGCGCGGGTCGATGAAGCGGCTGGTGACCGAGGAAGAGGTGCAGGCCGCGGTGACGACGCCGCCGTCGGACACCCGGGCCTACTTCCGCGGCCGGGCGCTGGAGAAGTACGCGACCTCGATCGCGGCGGCTTCGTGGGATTCGGTCATCTTCGACGTGGGCAAGGAGTCGCTGGTGCGGATCCCGACCCTCGAGCCGCTGCGGGGGACGAAGGCGCACGTCGGCAAGTTGCTGGACAACGCGGCGACGGCGGAGGAGCTGGTGGAGGCGCTCACCGGTTCGGACTAGGCGGTTGGCACACCGATCGCGGCGTAGCCCCGAATGTCGGGGTCGCTGGGTAGGCTAGGAAACATCAGCCACACCGGGAGGCGAGATGGCCCAGGAAAAGATCGAAAAGCACGGCGGTGGTGACTCCGACGAGGAGTTCGAGGACACCGGCGCGGCGGGTCAGGAGCGGCGCGAGAAGCTCGGCGAGGACGTGGACACGATCCTCGACGAGATCGACGACGTGCTCGAGGAGAACGCCGAGGACTTCGTCCGGGCCTACGTCCAGAAGGGCGGCGAGTAGCCGCCCCGGGCACCGCGCCCCCGCCGACCGTTCAGCAGGCGGCCGGGGCTCCGCGTGACGGCTGGCCGCACGCGGGGCTCCGGCCCGCACAGATGGGATTTTTGAGCACGTATGGACAACACCAGGGGCATCTCGGGTCCCGCCCTGCCTGCGGCGTACTTCTCCTCGGCGACGTCGTCGTTTTCGGACTTCCTGCGCGTGCAGGCGCCGGAGCTGCTGCCCGAGCGGCGCGTGGCGCCGGGCGCGGCCGAGCTGGGCATCCCGCACGGGACGACGATCGTCGCGTGCACGTTCGCCGGCGGTGTGCTGATCGCGGGTGACCGGCGGGCGACGTCGGGGAACCTGATCGCGAGCCGCGACATCGAGAAGGTGCACGTCACCGACGAGTACTCGGCGGTCGGCATCGCGGGCACGGCGGGGCTGGCCGTGGAGATGGTGCGGCTGTACGCGGTCGAGCTGGCGCACTACGAGAAGATCGAGGGTGTTTCGCTGTCGCTGGACGGCAAGACGAACAAGCTGGCCGGCATGGTCAAGGCCAACCTCGAGATGGCGATGGCCGGGCTGGCGGCGATCCCGTTGTTCGTGGGCTACGACCTGGAGGCCGAGGACGCCAAGCACGCCGGCCGGATCGTGTCGTACGACGCCGCGGGCGGCCGCTACGAGGAGCACGGCGGCTACTCGAGCATCGGCTCGGGCTCCCTGTTCGCGAAGTCGGCGCTGAAGAAGCTGCACGACCCGGACGCCGACGTCGAGGGCGCGGTGCGGGTCGCGGTCGAGGCCCTGTACGACGCGGCGGACGACGACACGGCCTCGGGTGGCCCGGACCTGGTGCGCCGGATCTTCCCGAGCGTGGTGACGATCACGGCGGAGCGCGGCGCGGTCCAGCTGTCGGAGTCGGAGACCGCGGCGGTGGCCGAGGCCGTGGTGGCGGGCCGGATCGAGCGCCAGCAGCGCCGGCTGTCCTGACGCGGGGCTGGGACCAGTGAACGTAGGAACACCGAAAGACCTGGAGCGCACACCGTGACGATGCCGTTGTATGCCTCTCCCGAGCAGCTGATGCGGGAGCGTTCCGAGCTGGCGCGCAAGGGCATCGCGCGCGGCCGGAGCGTGGTGGTGCTGAAGTACTCGGGTGGCGTGCTGTTCGTGGCGGAGAACCCGTCGGCGACGTTGCACAAGGTTTCCGAGATCTACGACCGCATCGGTTTCGCCGCGGTCGGGCGCTACAGCGAGTTCGAGAACCTGCGCGTGGCGGGCATCCGCCACGCGGACCTCAAGGGCTACCAGTACGACAGGCGTGACGTGAGCGCCCGCGCGCTGGCGAACGCGTACGCGGCGACGCTGGGCAGCATCTTCACCGAGCAGCTGAAGCCGTTCGAGGTGGAGGTGTGCGTCGCGGAGGTCGGCGCGAGCTCGGCGGAGGACCAGCTGTACCGCCTGACGTACGACGGTTCGATCTTCGACGAGCCGCAGTACGTGGTGATGGGCGGCCAGAACGAGAAGATCGCGGCCAAGCTGAAGGAGACGTTCGAGGACGGCCTGGACCTCCAGGCGGCCCTGGGCGTGGCGGTGGCGGCCCTGAGGGCACCGAGCCAGCCGGCCCCGGCCACGTCATCGGGCTCGTCGTCGTCCTCGTCGGCGAGCGCGTCCTCGAACGGCAACGGCGACGCGGACCCGATCAAGCTGGAGGTGGCGGTCCTGGACCGCGACCGCCCCCGCCGAGCATTCCGCAGGCTGACGGGAGCAGCACTGGACACCCTGCTGCCGGTCCCGGACCCCCAGGGCGAGGAGCCCGAGAGCAAGCCGGAAGCGGAGTAGAAAGCAGAACAGAAGCGGGGCGCGGCCAACACAAGGCCACGCCCCGCTTCTGCGTGCGGGAACCACACCCCGGCAGAACTGACTCAGGAAGCCGCGGGAGGCGTCCGGAACGTCTGATCGGCAAAGGCCAGCAGATACGGCAGAGTCGCCCGCGCGGTGTGCCAGGTGTGGTTGAACCCCCGCTCGGCATGCACGACAGCCTCCTGCCCCCGAGCATGCAGCGCATCCGCGATCCGCCGGGCCGTCGCGACGTCGGTCGGCGCCCCGGTCCCCACCGTCAGCATCACCGAGATCGGCGCCGCGAACTTCATCGTCGGCAGGTACCGCCGCGGCGTGTTGGCCGCGATGGCCGCCTGGTTGCCGTCGAGGATCCCGACCGAGTCGTTGAGGTCGTCGTACGGGAGGGCGATCAGCAGCGTGGCGAACTCGTCGACGTGGTGCAGCCCGATGTTGAGCGCCCCGAAACCCCCGCCCGACATGCCGCCCAGCGCCCGGTGGGTGCGGTCGGCCAGGGTCCGGTACCGCTGGTCGATCGCCGGCACCACGGTCCCGGCCAGGTAGCTCTCCAGCTGCGGGCCGCCGGGCACGTTCAGGCACTCCCAGTCCGTGCTCGGGTTGCCGGCGGTCATGTCGACGCTGACCACGATCATCGGCGCGATCACGTTCGCCTGCTGCAGCGCGAGCAGCGACCCCGGCGCGTCGCCGGAGGTGAGCCAGTCCCGGGGACCGCCGAAGGGGTAGCCGTGGATGAGGTAGACGACCGGGTAGCGGCGGCCCGGGTCGGTGTCGTACCCGGGCGGCAGGATGACGTAGTTGCTCCCCGGCGGAATCCCGTGGGCCGGGTCGGCGAGGGTGACGACGTCGATCCGCTGCCCGGCGGTGACCGTGCCGAGATGCGCAGCGGACGGCGAGGAGGCCGAGGAAGACGACGGCTCCGGCGCCTCCTTGCCGTCGTCGAGCAGGCGGCCGGCGAAGTTGACGACGCCGGGGCCGCGCTGCAGGAGGCGGGCCAGGTCGTCGGAGGTGCGGACGTACCCGACGTAGCTGTTCAGCGCGGTGACCGCCGCCAGCAGCAGGAGCACGCCGAACGCCGTGAAGCCCCAGCGCCGGACGCGGCGGCGGTACCACAGCGCGACCACGAAGGCCAGGACGGCGACGGCGGCCGAGCCGAACCCGAGCCAGATCAGCGGTGACTCGAGCGGGCCCAGGTCGCGGGCGCGCGCGGTGACGTCACCCGGCAGCACCGGGTCGGTCGCAGCCCGGTGGATGACGCTCGCCAGGCCGTGCCCGTCCATCGAATCCCCGCTCGTCCCCTGGTGCGGGCACGAGCGCCCGCCACTCGGTCGCGAAGCTAGCCGCGGGTCGCTGTGGGTTCGTTGAGAGAAGGTAAAGCAACCTTTTACGGACGGTAGATCGTGAGGGCGCTGGGCCGCGACCGGAAGCGGAACCGGTTGCCGAGCGGGCCGACCTCGCCGTCGGTGGCGACGCGGCGGTTGCCGTCGAGCAGCTCGACCTCCAGCTCGGGCAGGTCGAGCTCCTGGTAGACGTGGCTGGCGGCGAGGCTGCGGGTGATCATCGCGAGCAGGAACCGGGCCCGCGAATAGGGCAGGTCGGCCCGCAGGTAGCGGATGTCGAGCAGGCCGGTGTCCAGTGCGGGCCGCCGGCTCGGGGCGAACCCCTTCGGCGCGTACGTGCCGTTGCCGACGAACAGCAGCCAGACCTGGGTGCGCTTGCCGTTGAGCCGGACGGTCAGCGGCTTGGCGTTCCGCAGCGTCCTGGCCAGCGCGATCGCCGCCGACGGCCACTTCGGGTGCTTTTCCTGCAGCTTCTCGCGCAGCCGCACCATCTCGGGGTAGCCGCCGAGGCTGGCGGTGTTGACGAACCAGCGGTGGTCCGCGCCGCCGGGGCCGTCGATCCGGACCTCGCCCAGGTCGATGCCGACGGCGTTGCCGACCTCGGTCGCCGCGTCGGCGTCGGGCATGGCACGCACGCCGACGTCGCGGGCGAAGTGGTTGAGCGTGCCCGCCGGGATCAGGGCGAGCGGCAGGTCGTGCTCGGCGGCGATGGAGGCCACCGCGGCGACCGTGCCGTCCCCGCCCGCGACGCCCAGGGCGCGGACCGTGCCGCGGGCGTCGATCTCGGCCTCGAGCTGGGCGCGGAGGTCCTGCTTGGGGTCCGGGTAGATCAGCGCCGCCTTGGGCCAGGCGAAGCGGACGTCGTCGGTCGGGTCGTGGGTCGCCACGCCGGAGCTGGGGTTGACGACGACGAGCATGTCCTCGCCGTCGACCATCTCGGGCGCGTCGGCGTCGTGGGCCGTGCGGGCCGGGACGTCGTCGTGCAGCGGCCACCAGTGCCGGGTGGCCAGGCCGACGCCGACACCGATGCTCAGCCCGACGCCGACGTCGGAGGGCCAGTGCACGCCGGTGTGGACCCGCGAGTAGGCCACGGCCAGCGCCAGCGGGGCGACGGCGAGCCCGGCGCGGGGCGACTCCATCGCCACGGCCGTGGCGAAGGCTGCCGCGGACGCCGAGTGCCCGGAGGGGAACGACGAGGACGTGGGCCGTTTCCGCAGGCGGCGGTGCATGGGCACCTCCTCCTCGGCGGGGCGGCGGCGGGGGAACAGCGGCTTGCCGACGAGGTTCGCGGCGGCGCTGGCCCCGGCGATCGCGACGACCCCGCGCAGCGCGGCGCGGCGGGTCTCGCCCTGGCGGGTGGCCAGCAGCGCGGCGACGCCCCACCACAGCCGGGACTTGTTCGCCGACCTCGACAGCGCCATCAGCGCGTCGTCGGCCCGGGAGGCGGGCAGCGAGGCGCTGCGCCGCATCAGGGCGCGGTCGGTCCGGCCGACCCGCCGGAAGGCCCGGATGAGCTGGTGTGACAAGAGGTCCGCCTTCCGCGTGCCGTCAAGAGCCGTGCTCCAATCGTGCCGTATTCAGGGTGAATTCACCGTCTGTGGCGTACTGGGGGCGTGTCGACGCCCGAACGGCGCACCGTTGGCGGGGGTCCAGCGCCTACTCTGGTGGAATGCAGCGGCGGATCTTTGGCATCGAGACCGAGTTCGGGGTCACGTGCACCTTCCACGGACAGCGCAGGCTCTCGCCCGACGAGGTGGCGCGGTACCTGTTCAGGCGGGTCGTGTCGTGGGGACGCTCCTCCAACGTGTTCCTGTCGAACGGCTCGCGGCTCTACCTCGACGTCGGCTCGCACCCCGAGTACGCGACGGCCGAGTGCGACGACCTGGTCCAGCTGGTCACGCACGACAAGGCCGGTGAGCGGATCCTCGAGGACCTGCTGGTCGACGCCGAACGGCGGCTCGCCGACGAGGGCATCGGCGGCGACATCTTCCTGTTCAAGAACAACACCGACTCCGCGGGCAACTCCTACGGCTGCCACGAGAACTACCTGGTGACGCGCGCGGGCGAGTTCTCCCGGATCGCGGACGTGCTCCTGCCGTTCCTGGTGACGCGCCAGCTCATCTGCGGGGCAGGCAAGGTGCTGCAGACCCCGCGCGGCGCGGTCTACTGCCTCTCCCAGCGTGCGGAACACATCTGGGAGGGCGTCTCCAGCGCCACGACCCGCTCGCGGCCGATCATCAACACGCGTGACGAGCCCCACGCCGACGCCGAGCGCTACCGGCGCCTGCACGTCATCGTGGGCGACTCGAACATGGCCGAGCCGACGACCATGCTCAAGGTCGGCTCGGCGAACCTGGTGCTCGAGATGATCGAGGCCGGCGTCCAGTTCCGCGACTTCACCCTCGACAACCCGATCCGGGCGATCCGCGAGATCAGCCACGACCTCACCGGCCGCCGCCAGGTGCGGCTGGCCGGCGGGCGCGAGGCCTCGGCGCTGGACATCCAGCGCGAGTACCACGCCCGGGCGCTCCAGCACATCAAGGACAACGGCACGACGGCGGCGAACGAGCGGGTCGTCGAGCTGTGGGGCCGCGCGCTGGACGCGGTCGAGCAGCAGGACTTCGGCAAGATCGACACCGAGATCGACTGGGCGATCAAGCACCGGCTGGTCGAGCGCTACCGGCACAAGCACGACCTCGACCTGTCCAGCCCGCGCATCGCCCAGCTCGACCTGGCCTACCACGACATCCGCCGCGGCCGGGGCATCTTCGACCTGCTGCAGCGCAAGGGCCTGGTCCGCCGGGTCACCGACGACGGCGAGATCGAGGCGGCCAAGGACACCCCGCCGCAGACGACCCGGGCGAAGCTGCGCGGCGACTTCATCGCCGCCGCCCAGGCAGCGGGCCGCGACTTCACGGTCGACTGGGTGCACCTGAAGCTCAACGACCAGGCCCAGCGCACGGTCCTGTGCAAGGACCCGTTCCGCTCGGTCGACGAGCGCGTGGAGCGCCTGATCAGCTCGCTCTAGCCCGGCCTGCCCGCCCGGCGTTTTCCTACGAAAGTCGCCGGGCGGGTGCGGCAGGATCGGCCGCATGCGTGTCGTGCTGCTCGTGCTCGCCCTGCTGGTCTCGATCGCGGCTCCGGCGTCGGCGGGGGAGCGTCCGCCACGGTGGGAGCTCAAGCCGACCGGCGTCACGGCCCAGTTCCGCGGCCTGTCGGCGGTCAGCGCCCGGGTGGCGTGGGTCAGCGGCACGCAGGGCACGGTCCTGCGCACCACCGACGGCGGCGCGACCTGGAAGTCCGTGGGGCCGCCCGGCACCGAGACGCTCCAGTTCCGGGACATCGAGGCCTTCGACGCCGACCACGCCGTGATCCTCTCCATCGGGCCGGGCACCGACTCCCGCGTCTACCGGACCGACGACGGCGGCGCCCACTGGCGCCAGACGTTCCAGAACACCGACGCGGCGGCGTTCTACGACTGCCTCGCCTTCTTCGACCCGTGGCGCGGCCTGGCGATGAGCGACCCGGTCGACGGCCGGTTCCGGGTTCAGGCCACCTTCGACGGCGGCCGCAGCTGGCGGCCGGTCCCCGACAGCGGCTTCCCGCCCGCCCTGCCCGGCGAGGCCGGGTTCGCGGCCAGCGGTCAATGCCTCACCACGGCCGGCCCGTTCGACGCCTGGCTCGCGACGGGCGGCGGCGCGACCGCCCGCGTCCTGCACTCCCGCGACGGCGGATGGCACTGGACGGCGTCGGACACGCCGTTGCCGAGCAGCCCGTCGGCGGGCGTGTTCGCCCTCGCCTTCCGCTCGCCGTCGCAGGGCATCGCGATCGGCGGCGACTTCGCGAACCCGACGGCGCCCGGCCCGGCCGTCGCGCTCACCCGGGACCGCGGCCGCACCTGGACCACCCCGGGCCAGTACCCGGCGGGCTACCGCTCCGGGCTGGCCTGGCGCGGCGGGACGGTGCTGGCGGTCGGCCCGGGCGGCAGCGACCTCAGCCCGGACGGCGGGCGGCACTGGACGTCGTTCGACACGGGCAGCTTCGACAGCGTGGACTGCGCCGGGACCGCCTGCTGGGCCAGCGGCGCCCAGGGCCGCGTCGCCCGGCTTCGCTAGAGCACCTGGCCGGTCGGGCGGACGAGGATCTCGTTGACGTCCACCGACGGCGGCTGCTGGAGGGCGTAGAGCACCGCGCGGCCGACGTCGTCCGGCTGCAGGTTCGGCTTCTTGCGCTGCTCGTCGCTGAGGATGTCGGTGTCGGTCATTCCGGGGTTGATGAGCGTGACGCGCACGCCGGTGCCGACGGCCTCCTCGCGGATGGCGCCGGCCATCCCGGTGACGGCCCACTTGGTCACCGAGTACAGGCTCGCGTTGCGGATGTACCGGCCGGCGACGGAGCCGGTGATGAGCAGGTGGCCGGAGGTTTCCTTGAGCGCGGGCAGGGCGGCGCGGGCGGTGTAGGCCGCGCCGAGGACGTTCGTGCGGACCATGGGTTCCCATGCGGTGGGATCGGGGTCGTCGTCACCGAAGAAGGAGGTCCCGACGCCGATCCCGGCGTTGGCGAAGGCGGCGTCGAGCCGCCCGAACTTTCCGACGGTCTCGGCGACGGCCCGCGAGATGGCCGGCCAGTCCCCGACATCGGCGGCGAGGGCGATGGCACGGTCGTCGCCGAGTTCGGCGGCCAGGGGAGCGACGGACTCGGCCCGGCGGGCCACGAGAGCGACCTTGAACCCGGCCGCGGCGGCCAGACGCGCGGTGGCGGCGCCGAGGCCGCGGGAAGCGCCGGTGATGAGAAGAACGCGATCATCCATGCGTCCAGGCTAGGGAGTCAGGACGAGCCGGCCACGCAGTCCGCCCGCGGCCAGCCGTTCGTGGGCGGCGGCCGCCTCGGTCAGGGGCAGGACTCCGGCGACGCGCAGGGGGAGCGTGCCGTTCTCCGCCAGCCGGGCCAGCTCGGCCAGGCGTTCGCCGTCGGCGCGGATCCAGACGTGGCGGACCCGGATACCGCGCAGGGGGATCGGGGCGGCGCCCGCGGCGAAGGCCACGAACTCGCCGCCGCCGCGGACCGCGTCGAGGGCGTCCAGGCCGAGGAGGGCGGTGTCGAGCGCGGCGTCCACGCCGCCCGGGACCGCCTCGCGCACCCGATCGGCCAGTGCCGGGCCGCGCGGGACGAACTCGTCCGCGCCGAACGCCCGGACCTGGGGTTCGTCACCTTCGGCGGCGACGGCGACGACCCGGAGCTTCCGGGCGCGCGCAAGGGCGACGGCGTACCCGCCGACCGCGCCCGCCGCACCGGTGACCAGGACGGTTCCGGTGGTTTCGACGAGCTCGAGCGCCTGGGCGGCGGTGAGCGCGTTCAGGGGCAGGGTGGCCGCTTCGACCGGCGGAACACCCACCGGTGCCGGCGCGACCGCCGACGCGTCCAGGACGATGTGGTCGGCGTAGGCGCCCAACGGAGTGGCGATGCGGTCGCGCAGGCCGATCACGGCATCGCCCACCCGGAACCCGCTGTCGCCGGCGTCGTCGATCGACCCGGCGACGTCCCAGCCCAGGCCGAGCACCTCCCGCGGCGGCACCACCCCCGCCGCACTCAGCATCCCGCTCCGCGTCGCGAGATCGACCGGGTTCACCGCGGCCGCCGCCACCCGGATCCGCACCTGGCCCGGTCCCGGCTCCGGGACCGGGACCTCGATCAACTCCAGCACTTCCGGCCCGCCGAACCGGCGGATCACCATCGCCCGCATCCGAACCTCCTTCCCCGCGAACGTATGGGGAGCTACTCTCCATCGGGAAGTACGCACTCGCAGGTGCCCACCCCACCAGGAGGTACGCCCGGTGCCCACGCGCACGGCGGAACAGCGGCGCCAAGCCGAAAAAGCCGCCTACGACGCCTACCTGGCCGCCTGTCCCACCCGGAAGCTGCTCGACGAGATCGCCGGCAAGTGGGTCAGCCTGATCCTCGTCGCGCTCGGTGACGGTCCGCTGCGCTACAGCGACCTTTCGCGGCGCATCGCCGGGGTCAGCCAGAAGATGCTCACGCAGACGCTGCGGGTGCTCGAACGGGACGGTCTCGTCCGCCGCGAGGTGACCCCGGCGGTGCCCGTTCGCGTCGACTATTCCCTTACGCCGCTGGGGGAATCGCTGCGGGCGCTGATGGCCGGGTTCAAGGACTGGGCCGAGACCAACTTCGAAGCCGTCGACGCCGCGCGCGCCGACTACGACGCGCGCACCCCGGACCTCACGATCGGGCCGGGCGGCGCGGGCTAGGCTCTACCGGGTGTCCACCGCACGCGCCGAACGGCTGGTCAATCTGGTGCTGGCCCTGTTGTCCACGCGGCAGTACCTCACTGCCGAGAAGATCCGCGGCATCGTGCCCGGATACGGCGACGCGGCCAGCGACGACGCCTACTTCCGGATGTTCGAACGGGACAAGACCGAGCTGCGCGAGCTCGGCATCCCCCTGGAGACCGGCCGCAACTCCGCGTTCGACGCCATCGAGGGCTACCGCATCGCCCGCCGCGACTACGAGCTCGGCGAAATCGACCTCGCGCCCGACGAAGCCGCCGCCGTCGCGCTGGCGTCGCGGCTGTGGGACTCCCCGGAGCTCACCGGCCAGGCGCAGGGCGCGCTCGTGAAGCTGCGGGCCGCCGGGCTGGAGGTCGACGACCAGGCGCCCACCGTCGTCGAGCCGCGGGTGCGCGCCGAACCGGCGTTCGGGCCGCTGCTGGCCGCGGTCCAGAACGGCCAGGCCGTGCGCTTCGAGTACCGCCGCAGCGGCTCCCCGGAGCGGATCATGCGGACCCTCGAACCGTGGGGCGTGGTCTCGTGGCGGGCTCGCTGGTACGTCGTCGGGCACGACCGCGACCGCGGCGCCACCCGCTGTTTCCGGCTCTCCCGCGTCACCGGGCAGGTCCGCGCCGTCGGGAAGCCCGGCGAGGTGCAGCGACCCGAGGGTGTCAACCTGCTCAAGCTGGTCACCTCGACGGTCGAGAGCGAACCGGCCCCGGTCACCGTCGCGCGGGTGTGGGTCGCCGACGGCCGCGCGGCCGGGGTCCGCCGCCGCGGCACCGTGGTCGGCCGGGCCACCGTCGACGGCGAAGAGGGCGACCTCGTCGAGATCGGCCTGCTCTACCCGGAGTCGGCCGCCGACTGGATCAGCGCGCAGGGGCCCGACGTCGTCGTGCTCGAACCCGACGTGCTGGCCAAGAGCGTCCAGGACCGCCTCGAAGCCGTCGTCGCCCGGCAGGTGAGCGCGCGGTGAGCGGGTCCACCGACCGGATGCCGAGGCTGCTCGCGCTCGTGCCGTACCTGCTGGCGCGCCCGGGCGTGCGCATCGACGACGCGGCGCAGGATTTCGACGTTTCGCCGAAGCAGCTGCGCAAGGACCTCGAGCTGCTGTGGATGTGCGGGCTGCCCGGTTACGGCCCGGGCGACCTGATCGACCTGTCCTTCGAGGGCGACACGATCGTCGTCACGCACGACGCCGGGATGAACCGCCCGCTGCGGCTGACCGGCGGCGAGGCGACCGCGCTGCTGGTGGCGCTGCGGGCGCTCGCCGAGACGCCGGGCGTGGTCGACGGCGACGCCGTCCGCCGCTCCATCGCCAAGATCGAGGCCGCCGCCGGGCAGGCCCAGCCGGCCGGCGTGGTCGTCGGCGGGGGAGTGCGGGAGGGCAAGAAGACCGCGCGGACCCGCGAGGAGGTCGCCCGGGCGCTGCAGCACGGGCGGGCGCTGCGGATCCGCTACTACACCGCCTCGAAGGACCAGATCACCGAGCGCACGGTCGATCCGATGCGGCTGCTGATCGTCCAGGCGGTCGGCTACCTCGAGGCGTGGTGCCGCCGCGCCGAGGGCGTCCGGCTGTTCCGGCTCGACCGGATCGACGAGCTGGCGATCCTCGACGAGCCGTCGCGGCCGCCCGCGCACGCCCATCCCACGGACATTTCCGAGGGCGTGTTCCGGGAACGGCCCGATCAGCGGGAGGCGGTCCTGGTCCTCGACCCGGACGCACGCTGGGTAGCCGAGTACTACCCGTGCGAGGAGCTCGACGAGCTCGACGGTGGCCGGCTGCGGATCCGGATGCGCTACGCCGACCAGTCGTGGATGGTGCGCCTGGTGCTGGGGCTGGGCGGGGAAGCGCTGGTGGAGAGCCCGGCGGACCTCGCGTCCGATGTCGGCCGCCGAGCCGCCGACGCCGTGGCCCGAGCCCGTCACCTTCCGTCAACCTGCGACCACTAGGCTGACGGCGTGCCGTACCTGCCCACCGCTGTGCTCATCGTGCTCGGCCTCGCCGTCCTCGTGGTCCTGCTGGTGCGGACCGTCAAGGTCTTGCGTGCCTTCCGGCAGACCGCAAGCATGGTGGCTACGAACACCCAGGACCGGGCGGGGCTCGTCCGTGCCCGGGCGGCGGGGTTGCGCGTCGCTTTCGCGCAGCGCCGTTTCAAGCAGCGCCGCCACAAAGCGGAAAACCAGTAACATCCCTACCAGACGCAGATAGGAGGCCACCATGCTGAACGGATTGCAGCCGTGGCATTTGATCATCTTGGTGCTCGTCGTCGTGCTGCTGTTCGGGGCCAAGAGGCTTCCCGACGCGGCCCGGTCCATCGGCAAGTCCATGAAGATCTTCAAGGCCGAGACCAAGGACCTCACCGGCGACAAGGCCGCGGCGCACGAAGACGCCGAGCCCGCCGACACGAAGCAGATCCCGGCCAAGCCCGTCACGCCCGCTTCGACCGACCAGCAGGTCGCCGACCTGCAGCGGCAGCTCGACGAGCTGAAGAAGCAGCAGGCCGCCGACCAGCCGCAGAAGAACGTCAGCTGAGCGGCTGCTAGCCACACCTGGTCCCCACGTCCACGGAGCGCGCCGAACCCGGCGCGCTCCGGCGGACTCCGACGAGAACGGAACAACCCGTGGCGGAACCCGCCTTCGGAAACGGTGACAGCCGCCGGTCGAAGCGGCGCAAGCGCAGCCGTCGCAGCAACCCCGACGGCACGATGACGCTCATCGAGCACATCTACGAGTTCCGCCGCCGTCTCGGCTTCGCGCTGCTCGCGGTCGTGCTCGGCGGGATACTCGGGTTCATCTGGTTCGGCACCAAGATCGGGCCGATCCCGTCGCTCGGCGACCTCGTCAAGGACCCGTACTGCGCCATCCCGCCGGATCGGCGGCTCGACAGCGCCGAAGGCTGCCGGCTGCTGCAGACCGTGCCGTTCGAAGCGTTCATGACGCAGCTGAAGGTCGGCATCGCGGCCGGGGCCGTGCTCCTCTCGCCGGCCTGGCTGTACCAGATCTGGGCGTTCATCGCGCCCGGCCTGTACAGCAAGGAGCGCAAGTACGCGCTGACCTTCGTCGGGTTCGCGTCGGTGCTGTTCGCCACGGGCGCCGTGCTCGCCTACATCCTCTTCCCGCACGCCCTGCAGCTGCTGATGGGCTTCGGCCAGGACGCGTTCGTCACCGCGCTGACCGCGGACAAGTACATCTCGTTCCTGCTGTCGCTGCTGATCATCTTCGGGATCAGCTTCGAGCTCCCGCTGCTGGTGGTGATGCTCAACCGCGTCGGCGTGGTCAAGTACGTGCAGCTGAAGAAGTGGCGGCGCGGCATCGTGTTCGCGCTGTTCGTCTTCGCCGCGTTCGCCACCCCGGGCTCGGACCCGTTCTCGATGCTCGGCCTCGCCGGCGCGCTCACCGTGCTGTTCGAGATCGCCGTGCAGCTGGCCCGCTTCCACGACCGCAAGCTCGAAAAGGAGCGCGGCGACGAGGGCTGGGACTCCCTCGCCGACGACGAAGCCGCGCCGTTCGACTACACGCCGAGCACCATCGACGACGAGCCGTCCGCCCCGACCGCGTCCGGCGGCCGGTCGAGCACCGACGACGTCACCTAGTGGGGCTGCACGCCGCGCTCGCCGTGCACCCGGCGTCGGGGCACGGCGCGGCCGCCCGGATCGCCGACACCGTGGCCGAGCGGCTGCGCACGGCGGTCGACCGGCTCGACGTGCTGGTCGCCCACAGCGTCGAGGAGTCCCGCGCGCTGATGCGGTCGTCGCAGGCGGCCGGGCTGGACGTCCTGATCGTGCTCGGCGGCGACGGTGCCGCCCACCAGGGCGTCCAGTTCTGCGCGAACAACGACGTGGCGCTCGGCCTCGTCCCGGCGGGCACCGGCAACGACTTCGCCCGCGCCCTCGGCATCCCCGGTGAGCCGCTCCCGGCGGTCGACGCGCTGGTGGCGGCCCTGCGCTCGGGTGCCCGGCGGCGCATCGACCTCGGCCGCGTGGGCGACACGTGGTTCGCGACGGTGCTGTGCGCGGGGTTCGACGCGAGCGTCAACGAGCGGGCCAACCGGATGCGGTGGCCGTCCGGGCCGCGCCGCTACGACGTGGCGATCCTGGCCGAGCTGGCGGCGTTCCGCTCCCGCCCGGTGGTCGTCGACACGGGCACCGAGCGCCTGGAGCTCGACGCGACGCTGGTGGCGATCGGCAACACCCGGTTCTACGGCGGCGGCGTCCCGATCTGCCCGACGGCCGACCCCGAGGACGGCGTCTTCGACGTGACGATCATCGGCCACGCCACCCGCCGCGGCCTGATCCGCATGCTCCCGGGCCTGCGCACGGGCAACCACGTGACCCACCCGGCGGTCCGCACGCTGCGCGCCCGCGCGGTGACCCTGGTCGGCAACACCTGGCCCGCCTACGCCGACGGGGAGCCCCAAGGCACGGTCCCGGTGACGGCCAGCTGCGTCCCAGGCGCCCTCACCGTCCTGGCCTGAGTAGGGCACTTTCACGTGAAAGTGCCCTACTAGCGGTCGTAACCGCCGGCCCGCGCCACCAGGTGCCGGAAGTGCGCCGGGGTCAGCAGGCGGCCCGTGTCGGCGAAGTACACGCCGCCGCAGCGGTGGCAGAACCAGCCCTGCTCCCACACCTGCTGGGCCGCCGGTACCCCGCGCCGCTGCCGCCGGTGTGCCCGCACCCGGCGGACGTACAGCCAGACCAGCACACCCGCGGCGATGTACACCGCGAACGCCGGCAACGAGAGCATCGCGAACCCCAGTGCCTTCGCCGCCGCGCCGCCCGGGGGCGGGTCGTCGGCCGCCGAGAACGGCAGCAGCAGGAAACAGCTGCCGACCAGGGCCAGCAGGATCGCCGCCGCCACGAGGCCGCCGCCGCGGCGCGGGGGAGGGAAGGGGTCGAGCGACCGGGCGACCGCGGTCACGGAAATTCCGCTGACCTGGCTGTTCGTCACGATCACGCCGTCGCCGGCGGGCACCGCGACCGCCGGGCCCTGGCCGCGGAAGAACGAGTGGCCGCCGTGGTAGGCCGCGGGCACGTGCTGCACCTGGTCCAGGAGGCCACAGCTCGGGCACGGTTCGGTCATGCCCGCTCCGACGCGCCCACCCGGCCACGGGTTCCCCGTATAACGACCTATACCGCGGGTCGATGTACGCAACGTGCGAACTGTCGGAGGGGTGTGAAACCCTGACGAGGTGGCCAGTAGCCCTTCTCCGTCCCCGGCCGAGGCCTATGCGGCCTCCGCGCGCCGCGGGAAGTACCCCCAGCTGACGCGCTTCGCCGCGGAGGTGTCCTTCGAGTTCGACCAGTTCCAGATCCGCGGGTGCCAGGCCCTCGAAGACGGTCACGGTGTGCTGGTCTGCGCGCCCACCGGGGCGGGCAAGACCGTGGTCGGCGAGTTCGCCGTGCACCTGGCGCTGGCCGAGGGCCGCAAGTGCTTCTACACGACGCCGATCAAGGCGTTGTCGAACCAGAAGTACGCCGACCTCGTGGCCCGCTACGGCAGCGACGCCGTCGGCCTGCTGACCGGGGACACCTCGATCAACGGCAACGCGCAGGTGGTCGTGATGACCACCGAGGTGCTGCGCAACATGCTCTACGCGGGCTCGTCGACGATCACCGACCTCGGGTACGTCGTGATGGACGAGGTCCACTACCTGGCCGACCGGTTCCGCGGCGCGGTCTGGGAAGAGGTGATCCTGCACCTGCCCGAGCACGTCCGGGTGGTCGGGCTGTCGGCGACGGTCAGCAACGCCGAGGAGTTCGGCGAGTGGCTGGTGGAGGTGCGGGGCGACACGACGGTCGTCGTCGACGAGCACCGGCCGGTGCCGCTGTGGCAGCACATGCTGGTGGGGAACCGGCTGCTCGACCTGTTCGCCGGCGACGACGTGCACGCGCCGAACGCCGAGCTGCGGATCAACCCGACCCTGCTGCGGCGGACCGAGGAGATCGGCCGCCAGTACGCGCCGGCGGGGTTCCGCGGGCCGAGGAACCGGCGGGGTGCGCCGCCGCGGATGCCGCGGTTCCGGCCGCCCTCGCGGGTCGACGTCGTCGAGCAGCTGGACCGGGCCGGGCTGCTGCCGGCGATCGTGTTCATCTTCTCCCGCGCGGGCTGTGACGCCGCGGTGGCGCAGTGCGTGCGGTCCGGGCTGCGGCTCAACGGGCCGGGCGAGGTCGAGGAGATCCGGCGGGTCATCGAGGAGCGCACGGCGGACCTGCCCGAGGGCGATCTCGGCGTGCTCGGCTACTGGGAGTGGCGGGAGGCGCTGGAGCGCGGCATCGCCGGGCACCACGCGGGGCTGCTGCCGGCGTTCAAGGAGACCGTGGAGGAGCTGTTCGTCCGCGGGCTGGTGAAGGTCGTGTTCGCGACCGAGACCCTGGCCCTGGGGATCAACATGCCGGCCCGCACGGTCGTGCTCGAGCGGCTGGTGAAGTACAACGGCGAGGCGCACGTCGACCTGACGCCGGGGGAGTACACGCAGCTCACCGGCCGGGCCGGGCGGCGCGGGATCGACGTCGAAGGGCACGCCGTCGTGGCGTGGCAGCCGGGGGTGGACCCGAAGCAGGTCGCCGGGCTGGCGTCGACGCGGACCTATCCGCTGCGGTCGTCGTTCCGGCCGGGGTACAACATGGCGGTCAACCTGGTGGCCCAGGTCGGGGCGGCGGAGGCGCGGGAGCTGCTGGAGCAGTCGTTCGCGCAGTTCCAGGCCGACCGGTCGGTGGTGGGGACCGCGCGCCGGATCGAGCGGAACAAGGAGGCCCTGAAGGGCTACACGGCCGCGGTGACCGGTGATTTCGACGAGATGCTGGAGTACGTCGAGCTGCGCGCGAAGATTTCGGCGCGGGAGAAGGCGTTGTCGCGGCAGAACACGGTCGCGCGCCGGGCGGGGACCGCGGAGTCGCTGGAGAAGCTGCGCAAGGGTGACGTCATCGCGGTGCCGGCGGGCCGGCGGGCGGGGCTGGCCGTGGTGGTCGACCCGGGGCTGGACCCGATCCGGGAGCCGCGTCCGGTGGTGGTGACCGAGGACCGGTGGTCGGGGCCGCTGTCGGTGGCGGACTTCCCCGGTCCGGTGGAGGCGCTGGGGCGGATCAGGCTGCCCAAGCACGTCGAGCTGCGGTCGCCGCGGGCGCGGCGGGACATCGCCTCGACGTTGCGGAACGCCGGGATTTCGTTGCCGGGGCGGCAGAAGCGGCGGTCGGGGGCGAACGAGGACGGGGAGCTGGCGGCGTTGCGGCGGGCGTTGCGCGCGCACCCGTGCCACGGGCTGGCCGAGCGCGAGGCGAACCTGCGGTGGGTCGAGCGGTACCAGCGACTGGCCGCGGAGACGCAGCAGCTGGAGCGGAAGGTCGCGGCGACGACGCACTCGCTGGCGCGGGCCTTCGACCGGATCCTGGCTTTGCTGGGTGAGCGCGGCTATCTGGGTCCGGAGTCGGCCGGGGACGGCGAAGACCGCGTCACCGAGCACGGGCGGCGGTTGACCCGGCTCTACAGCGAGTCGGACCTGCTGGCCGCGGAGTGCATCCGGCACGGGGTGTGGCGCAAGCTCAACCCGGCCGAGCTGGCGGCGGTCGTGTCGACGCTGGTGTTCGAGGCGCGCCGGGACACCGCCGGCGAGCCGCGGCTGCCGGGTGGGGCGGTGCCGGAGGCGTGGCAGGAGACGGCGCGGCTGTGGGTGGAGCTGACCGAGGACGAGCGGCGGCACCGGCTGGACCGCACCCGGGAGCCCGACGCCGGGTTCGCGTGGCCGGTTTATCGCTGGGCGCGGGGTGAATCCCTGGAGAAGGTGCTGACCGCGGCGGAGGCCAACGGGCAGGAGCTGTCGGCGGGTGACTTCGTGCGCTGGTCGCGGCAGGTGATCGACCTGCTCGACCAGATCCGGGACGTGCTGGGCAAGGCGGATCCGGTGGGTGCGGCGGCGGCCGACGCGGTGAAGGCGCTGCGGCGTGGCGTCGTGGCCGCGGGCGCGGCGTGAACTCCGTGTTAGGCCTGCTCCAAGCGGCGGAAGCGGTGAGCGTGGCCACGTGTGCTCGGCTCCGACCTGTGGTTGGATCGCTTGCGACACCGTCCGTATGCGGCTTTACGGCGGTTTCGGGGTGGACAGCGTGATGAGTGAAGCAGGCGGAGGCAGACGATGAGCACGCCGTATGGCGGCAACGACCCACAGCAGCCCCAGTACGGGCAGCAGCCGGGCGGCGCGTACCCGCCGAGCGGCCCGCAGGAGCAGCCGCAGTGGGGGCAGCCGCAACAGCCTTCCTACGACCCGAACCAGCAGCAACCCCCGAACCAGCAACAGCCGTGGGGCCAGCCGCAGCAGCCCCAGCACCCGCAGCAGTGGGGGCAGCAGCCGGGCGGCTACGCCCCGCCGCAGCAGCCGCAGTGGGGCCAGCAGCCGCCGCCCTACGGGCAGCAGCCCGGCGGTGGGTATCCGCAGAGCGGGCCGCAGGCCCAGCCGCAGTACGGGCAGCAGCCCGGTGGGGCGTACCCGCAGAGCGGGCCCCAGGCGCAGCCGCAGTACGGGCAGCAGCCGCCGGGCGGCCAGTACGACTACGGCCAGCAGTTCCCCGGTGCGGGCGCCCCGGAGGGTGAGCAGCCGGCGAAGTCGAAGAAGGGCCTGCTGATCGGGGTCGTCGCGGCGATCGCGGCGGTGGCGGTGTTCCTCGTGCTCGGGTTCGTCGCGCCGGGGTTCCTGAAGACGCAGGTCTTCAACAACACCCAGATGCAGACCGACGTGCAGAAGCTGCTGACCGAGACCTACAAGATCGACGGCGTCACCGGCGTCACCTGTCCCGCCGAGCAGAAGGTGGAGGACGGCGCGAAGTTCGAGTGCACCGCCACGATCGCCGGCAAGCCGCAGCAGGTGCCGATCACGGTGAAGGGTGACGGCGGGAACTACGAGGTTTCCCCGCCGGTCGCCAAGTAGCGGGTGCGCAGCCCGGCCGCCGCTTATCCGGTGGCCGGGCTTCGTCGTTTCCCGAGATGATCGGGGGATGAGCGACTTCGAGATCCGGACCCTGGACACCGAGGAGCACCGGGCGGTGAGCAACCTGTTCCGGGAGACCGTGCACATGCCGCCGTCCGACGACGCCGAATGGGTGTACGCGGCGCGGTACTACCAGCCCGGTGGCGCGCTCGGGGCGTTCGATCCGGAGCTCATCGGCACAGCGCGGCTGTTCGACGCGGAGCTGACGGTGCCCGGTGGGGCGCGCCGGCCGACGGTGGGTGTCACCTCCGTGGGAGTGCGTGCCGACCGCACCCGGCGGGGTGTGCTGCGGGCGTTGATGACGGCGCAGCTGGAGGACTGCGCCGCGCGCGGGGTGGTGTTCGCGAACCTGCTCGCGTCCGAAGCCGGGATCTACGGCCGGTTCGGCTACGGCCTGGCGACGCGGTGCCGCAGCTACCGCGTGGACGCGCGCCGGGCGCGGCTGCGGCCGGACGCCCCGGCGGGCGGGGACCTGGAGCTGCTGGACCTGGACCGGGCCCTCGAGGTCTGTCCCGGTGTGTACGACGGCCTCGAGCGCCGGCCGGGGATGATGTCCCGGCCCGAGGTGCTGTGGCGGCTCTACGAGATGCAGCTGCGGCGGCACACCACGCCGGCGAAGGCGGTCGTGCACCACGGCCCCGGCGGGCCGGACGGGTTCGCGGTCTACCACGTCGAGGGGGCGACGGCGCACCCGTGGACCACGACGCTGGAGGTGTCGGACCTGTTCGCCGGCTCGGCGACGGCGTACGCGGGACTGTGGCGGTTCCTGCTCGGCATCGACCTGGTGGACCGGGTCGCCGCCGAGTCGCGGCCGCTCGACGATCCGATCGAGCTGCTGCTGGCCGACCACCGCAGCGGGAAGGTCGAGGGGATCTCCGACGAGCACTGGCTCCGGCTCGTCGACGTCGGCGAGGCTCTGTCCGCGCGGGCGTACGGGCACGCCGACCCGGTGGTCGTCGAGGTGACGGACCCGCTGCTGCCCGGCAACAGCGGCGCCTACCTGATCACCCCGGACGGCGCCGGGCGCACGGACCGCCCGGCCGGGCTCCGGATGGACGTCACCACACTGGCCATGATCTACCTCGGCACCTGGACGCCGTCGGCGCTGGCGGACGCGGGCCGGATCGAGGTGCGTGACCCGGCCGCGCCGGCGGCCGCGGACCTGCTCTTCGGCACGCGCGTCGCGGCCTGGAGCGGCAGCTACTTCTGAGGTTTGCGGAAAACCGCATTCCGGGCCGGCCCGGCACGCGGCAAGATCGGGAGCATGACCGCCTTCGACGTTCGCCCGATCACCGAGGAAGAGCGGCGCAGCACGTTCGACGTGCTGCGCCGCGCGTTGCACACCCAGCGCGTCACCGACGAGCGCTGGGCGCGGGTCGGGGAGTCCTGGCCCGCGGCGCACAAGTTCGGTGCGTTCGAGGGCAGCAGCCCGATCGGGATCGTCAGCTCCTACGACACCGAGCTCGCCGTCCCGGGCGGGCGGACACTGCCGGTGGCGGCGGTGGAGGGCGTCGGGGTCCGGCCCGACCGGACCCGCCGCGGGGTGCTGACCGCGATGATGGCCGCGCAATTGGCCGACTTCGCCGCGCGGGGAATGCCGCTGGCCGTCCTGCACGCCAGCGAACCGACGATCTACGGCCGGTTCGGCTACGGGTCGGCCGCGCTCGGCAAGACCCTGCGGGTGGCGCGGCCGGCGGCTCGGCTGCACGAGCGCGTCGCGGCCGGCGGCGAGGTCCGGCTGCTCTCGCCGGAGGAGGCGGTGAAGGAGATTCCCGGGCTGTACCGGCGGATCGGGCTGCACCGGCCGGGCATGATCGGGCGTCCGGAGCAGTGGTGGCCGATCTCGCACGACCGGCCGGTGGTCGACGGCGAGCACCTCGTCGCGGTCCACAGTGGACCGGACGGCGACGACGGCTTCGTCGTGTACGCCACGGTCAGCAGGCGGCGGTTCGAGGCGCCGGACGACGGCGCGGTGCTGGACGTGCACGACCTGCACGCCGCGAACCCCCGGGCGCGGGCCGCGCTGTGGCGGTACCTGCTGTCGGTGGACCTGGTTTCCGGGGTGCACGCCCGCTTCCGCCCGGTCGACGAGCCACTGGCCCTGATGCTGACCGACCACCGGCACGCGGCCACCCTCGCCGTCGAGGACGACCTGTGGCTGCGGCCGGTCGACGTTGCGGCGGCGCTCGCCGGCCGCACCTACGGCACGGCAGGCCCGGTGGTGCTGGCGGTGACCGACCGGCAGCTGACGGCCAACACCGGGCACTACGAGGTCGGCCCGGACGGCGCCCGGCGCACCGACGCGGCCGCGGACCTGGCCCTCGACGTCGACACCCTCGGCATGCTCTACCTCGGCCACTGGAGCGCGACGACGCTGGCGGAGGCGGGCCGCGTCGACGTCCGCGACCCGGCGGCGCCCGGGCGAGCCGACGAGCTGTTCACCACGCGGACCGCACCGTGGTGCGGCACGCACTTCTAGGCGCCGGGCAGGGCCTTGAGCAGCCGTTCGACGGAGTTGCCGAGGTTCCACCGTTCGGCCAGCTCGGCGACCCGCTCGGGGTCGGCGGGCGTCGCGGGGACGGTGTCGGGCCGGGACTGCTCGACCGGCGCGTCGACGGCCACCCGGACCACGGTCGGGGCGACGGCGAGGTAGTCGGCGGCGTCCTTCAGACGCAGCCGGGTCTTGAGCGGGAGGGCGGAGTCGCCGGTTTCGCCCGCCTCGACGAGCGCTTCGAGCGAGCCGAACTGCGTGATGAGCTTGGCGGCGGTCTTCTCGCCGATGCCGGCGACGCCGGGCAGGCCGTCGGAGGGGTCGCCGCGCAGGGCGGCCATGTCGGCGTAGGCGGGCCCGGCGGTGTCGAGGGGCAGGCTGTACCGTTCGGCGATTTCGGCAGGCCCGAGGATTTCGGCCTTGGCCCAGCCCTTGCCGACGTAGATGACCGAGGTCGGTGTGGGTTCGGCGCGCACGAGCTGGAAGAGGTCCCGGTCGCCGGTGATGACCTCGACCGGGGCGGCCTTTTCGCGGGTGGCGAGCGCGCCGATGACGTCGTCGGCCTCGTAGCCGGCGGCTTCGGCGGTGGCGAACCCGAAGGCTTCGAGCAGGTCGAGGATGATCGGCACCTGCGGGGTGAGGGTGTCGGGCACCTCCTCGACGTCGGGCGCGTCGCCGCCGGTTTCTTCGGCGACCCGGTGCGCCTTGTAGCTGGGCAGCAGATCGGTCCGGAACTTCGGTCGCCAGTCGGCATCCAGGCAGCAGACCAGCCGCGCGGGCCGCCGGTCGGTGAGGATCCGCGCGATGGTGTCGGCGAACCCGCGCACGGCGTTGACCTGAGTGCCGTCGGCGGCCCGCATGGAGTCGGGCAGGGCGAAGAAGGCGCGGAAGTAGAGGCTCGCGGAGTCGAGCAGGGCAAGGGATCCGGTCACCCGCACAGCCTGCCACGCCCACGGCCGCCGTTGGCGGTAGCCACGCGACTGGGCACGGGAGGAGGTGGCCGGCAGGTCGGCCGCGTCCGCGCACCGGCGCGGCTGAAGCTGTGGTCCCCATGCGCCCCAATGTGGCGTTGGTTGCGTTGGACGCACCCAATGTGGCGTTCGGTGCGCTGGACGCACCGAACGCCACATTGGGGCGCAAGAGCCGGGCTCTCCCGCGGGCCAGGGCGACGGGTCGCCGCCGTGCCCGGTGGGCGCCGCTCGCGTCACCCGGCTCGGCATGTCGGGGCCCCGGGCGCCGTCCTCATCGCCGTCGCCCCACTAGGCTCGGCCTCATGTCGCGCCGATCCCTTCACACTCCCGCTCCCGATGCCGCCGCCCTGCGGGTGCGGCTGGACCGTGCCCGTGCCGCCGCGGCTGCCGCGGGTACCGATGCCCTGCTGATCGCGCCCGGCTCCGACCTGCGGTACCTGCTCGGGCAGGCCGGGGGGTCCTTCGAGCGGCTCACCACCCTCGTCGTCCCCGCCGAGGGCACGCCCGCGCTCGTCGTGCCGAAGCTGGAAGCGCCCGGGTACGCCGACGTCCCCACCGATGACCTCGGCGTCGAACTCCTCACCTGGGTCGACGGCGACGACCCCTACAAGCTCGTCGCCGACCGGCTCGGCAAGCCCGGCCGCGTTGCCGTCAGCGACTTCACTCCCGCCTTGCACGTGCTCGCGCTGCGGGCCGCCCTCGGCACCGCCGAGCAGACCCTCGCCGGGCCCGTGGTCCGGGAGCTGCGGATGCGCAAGGATGCCGCCGAGATCGCGTCGCTGCGCGAGGCCGGCGCGGCGATCGACCGGGTGCACGCCCGGGTCCACGAGTGGCTGCGGCCGGGCCGGACCGAGGCGGAGGTCGGCGCCGACATCGCCGCGGCCATCGTCGAAGAGGGGCACGTCCAGGCGGACTTCGTGATCGTCGGCTCCGGGCCGAACGGGGCCAGCCCGCACCACGACGTCTCCGAGCGCGTCATCGAAAAGGGTGACGTCGTGGTCGTCGACATCGGCGGGCCGCTGCCGGCCGGCTACAACTCCGACTCCACCCGCACCTACGCCGTCGGCACCCCGCGCGACGCCGACGTGGCCGAGACCTACGCCGTGCTGCAGCGGGCCCAGGCCGCCGCGGTGGCCGCCGTCAAGCCGGGTGTCACCGCCGAGGCCGTGGACGCCGCCGCGCGGGACGTCATCGCCGAGGCGGGCTTCGGGGAGTACTTCATCCACCGGACCGGCCACGGCATCGGCCTGGACGTGCACGAGGAGCCGTACATCATCGCCGGGAACGCGCTGCCGCTGGAGCCGGGCATGGCCTTCAGCGTCGAGCCGGGCATCTACCAGCCGGGCCGGTGGGGCGCCCGGATCGAGGACATCGTGATCGTCACCGAAGACGGCGTCGAGTCCGTCAACAACCAGCCGCACGAGCTCGTCGTGCTGGACGCATGACCACCGGCGGCCTGGAGCCGCTGGACCAGTCGATCGTCCAGGAGCTCGCGGCGGACGGGCGGCGCAGCTTCACCGACCTCGCCGAGCGCGTCGGGCTGTCGGTGTCGGCGGTGCACCAGCGGGTGCGCCGCCTCGAGCAGCGCGGGGTCATCCTCGGCTACACCGCCCGGCTCGACGGCGAGCAGATCGGCCTCCCGCTGACGGCGCTGATCTCGCTGACGCCCAACGACCCGGCGGCGCCGGACGACTACCCGCAGCGGATCCAGCACATCAAGGAGATCGAGTCGTGCTACTCGGTGGCCGGCGACGAGTCCTACATCCTGCTAGTGCGCGTCCAGTCGCCGCTGGCGCTGGAGGACCTGCTGCGGCGGATCCGGGAGGCCGCCAAGGTGTCGACGCGCACGACGGTGGTGCTGTCCACTCCGTTCGAGGGACGTTCGCCCACGTTCTGACACCAGCGCCGCTGGTGTCAGAACAAGGTCGCTGGTACGGTAAAAGGTATGGCAACACGTAAGGTCACGCTTTCGCTCGACAGCGGCGCGCTGGAATTCGCCGAACGAGCCGCGAAAGCCCACGGAATCTCGGTCTCGTCCTGGCTGTCGAAGGCAGCCAGGCGCGAGGCGGTACGCACGGGTTACACCCCGCAGAAGCCGGAACCGGCCGCCGCGGAATCGGACGAGGCCGAGCGGAGCGCGGCGGAAAAGGATCTGCGTGCGCAGGGGTGAAGTCTGGACGTACCACCCCCCGACCGAACCGGCCCGGCAGCGCACCGTGGTGCTGCTGTCCTCGGACGGGGTGAACGAGTCCGAGCGCCCCTGGCTGCTCGGCACCGAACTCCTCGACCGCGACCCCATGGACATCCTCGGTGTCGCGATCGACGCCCGCTACTGGGTCTCCACGCTCAACCTCACCCGGCTCTACCGCCCGTGGTTCGACGAGCGGATCGCCGAGATCGACCAGGACGTGCAGGAACGCATCGACATCGCGCTGCGGGCCGCGCTCGACCTGTGAGACCGGCCGCCAAGGCGCACAGGGCGAACCCCGCGCCGAGGACGCTGGAACCCGCCCAGCCGGCCACGGCGAACGCGGCCGTCGTCGCGGTGGCGCCCAGTGCCGAGCCGAGCGAGTAGAAGAGCATGTAGCCGCCGATCACGCTGCTGCTCGCGTCCGGGTGCGCGGCGGTCAGCAGGTGCTGGTTGCTCACGTGCACCGCCTGCACGGCGAAGTCGAGCACGACCACGCCGGCCACGACGAACCCCAGCGACCACGACGCCTGCCCGATCGTCGCCCACGAGACGGCGAGCAGGGCGAGGGCGCCGACGGTGACCGCGCGCGCGAACCCGGCGTCGGCCCAGCGGCCCGCGCGGGCCGCCCCTGCCGCGCCGACCAGGCCGGCGAGCCCGAACAGGCCGATCTGCGCCTCGGTCAGGTGCCACGGCGCGGCGGCCAGCGGGAGCGCCAGTCCGCTCCACAGCGTGCCGAACGAGGCGAACAGGAAGAACGCGACCAAGCCGCGCGAGACGAACAGCCGCTCGCGGACCAGCCCGCCCAGCGACGCCAGCGTCTCCCGGTACGAGGAACCTCCGGGGCGCGGGTCGGGTGGCAGCGTCTTCAGCACCAGCCCCGCCAGCGTCACCAGCAGGACCGCGAGCACGACGTAGACGCTGCGCCAGCCCCACGCCGTGGCCAGCGCGCCGGCCGCGACGCGTGCGCCGAGGATGCCGAGGACGACCCCGGAGGTCACCGCGCCGAGGGTGCGGCCGCGTTCGGCTGGTGGGGCGCTCGCCGCGGCGTAGGCGACGGTTGTCTGGACGACCACGGCGAACAGCCCGGCGACGGCCAGCCCGGCCAGCAGCACCCACAGCTCGGTCGCGGCCGCGGCGACGATCGTGCCCGCCGCCGTGAGGACCAGGTGTCCCGCGATGAGCCGGCGCCGGTCCTTCAGGTCGCCCAAGGGAACCAGCAGCGCCAGTCCCGCGAGGTAGCCGAGCTGGCCGGCCGCGACGAGCCAGCCCAGGTCCGCCGGCGGCACGTCCAGGTCCGCGCCGATCCCGGCGAGCGCGGGCTGAGCCGCGTAGATGCTCGCGACCGCCACCGCGCACACCGCGGCAGGCAAGGCGTTCCGGCTCATCCCGCTCCAATCAGTAGCATATTGCAACTAATCCGACCGTACGGCAGAATGGTTTCGAACAGCAACTCTTTCGGAGGTGTGGTGACCGAGGACTGGACCGACCCGAGCTGCCCGGTGGCGCGCACGCTCGACCTCGTCGGCGACCGCTGGAGCTTGCTCGTGGTGCGCGACGCCATGGACGGCGCTCGCTCGTTCACGGACTTCCAGCAGCGCACCGGGATCGCCCGCAACATCCTCACCGACCGGCTCCGCCGCCTGGTCGACCGCGGCGTCCTCGACCGGCGGACCGCGCCGTCCGGACGGCGCCAGGTCTACGTGCTGACCCCGGCCGGGCGTGACCTGTTCACGGTCGTCGTCGCCCTGCGGCAGTGGGGCGAGCGGCACGCCTTCGCCGCCGGCGAGGCGCACTCGGTGCTCGTCGACGAACACGGCGTCCCGCTGCCGCCGCTGCAGGCAAGGGGTTCGGACGGCACCCTGGCCGGCGTGGACACGACGTCGGTCCGCAAGGTCCCGCCACCGGTGTCATGAAAGGGTCGTTCATGACGTCTGACGTCATGAACGACCCTTTCATGACGTGCGGGTCAGCGGGCGACGACCTCCGGGACGGCGTGGAGCTTGCCGTCCGCGCCGGCGAGGCAGGTGGCGTTGCCCTCCTTGGCCGCGACGAACTCCGTCAGGCAGTTGGCGATGGCCGCGTGGCCGGCGGCGTTGGGGTGGAACGACTCCTGCAGCGCGTGCCCCGCGCGCTCGACGTGGCCGAGGTCGGCCAGCTGCAGCGTCAGCCGGGTGAACCACTCCGTCGCCGGGTTCGCGCCGCCGCTGCACGCCTCGTGCTTGAGGCCCGCCTTGGCCAGGTCCAGGAACCGGGCGCCGGCCTGCTGGGCGGCCGCCTTGAGCCCCGAGGACAGCACGCCGATGCCGGTCTGGGCGATCCAGCGCAGGTCCTCGGTCCGGAACGGGCAGCCGTTGAGGGTGCGCAGGTCCTCGGGCAGGTCCGGGCCGATCGGGGCCGCGTAGGACTGCAGGATCAGCTGGTAGTCCGCGGGGACGTAACCCGCCTGCGCCAGCACCGCCTTCACGTCCGAGACCGCCTTCGCCACCTTCGGCACCATCGCGTCCACTTTGGACTGCCAGGTCTGCTTCAGCGCGGTGCTGCACGGCGGGCCGCCGGCGTTGAACCACGCCTTGAAGCACTCGTTGACCTGGTTGGAGAACTTCGGCTCGTCGTTCGCGCCGACCGCGATCACCACCGCCGCCACCCGGTGGTCCTTCACCAGCGCGGCCAGCTGCTGCGCCTGCGAACCCTCGGTCCACTGCTTGGCGTCGCCGAGCGCGACCTGCTCGGCGGGCGCGCCGGAGCAGCCGAAGTTGACGTGCGCGGTGACGCCCGGGACGGCGACCTTCTCGACGAACGCGTTGGGGGAGCGGTGGCACCAGTTGCCGCCCTGGCCGTTGGTGGCCGCGGTGTACTGGCCGGCGCCCTCGCCGGACACGGTGCTGTCACCCATCGCGACGACGGTGAGCGGGCCGGTGCCCGGCGGGCCCTGCCGCGGCTGCGGCTGCCCGGGTTTGCTTTCGGAGCCGAAAAAGACGAAGAAGCCGGCCAGCAAGGCCACGCACGCGAGGACGAGGGCTCCCCAGTACCACCGAAGACGTCGCATCGCCGTCGATTCTACGGATCGCCCCGGCGGCGGACACGGTGCGTCACCGCAGCCAGGTCCGCGCCAGCCGGACGAGCGACCGCGCCAGGGTCGCCCGGTCGAGCTCCCGGTCCCGGAGCCAGTGCCGGACCTGCTCGGCCGACAGTGCCGCGAGCAGCACGTCCGCGGCGATCTCGGCGTCGGCCGCGCCGCCGGCGTCGAGCAGGTGCCGGCAGTGCTGCCGCCACAGCGCGTGCGCGCCGGTCCGGAACCGCGCCCCGGTCGTGGCGGTCTCCGACAGCAGCACGAGATCCAGCTGCCGGTCCAGCAGGTCCAGGTAGGCCTCGACGAACGCGCCGAGGCGGTCCGCGGGGTCCGCGCCGGGGCCCAGCGGCGGCGGGCCGGAGAGGATCCGCTCCTGGAGTTCGCGTTCGCGCTGGTCGAGCAGGGCCATGGCGAGGCCGCCCTTGTCGCCGAAGCGGCGGTAGAGCGTGCCTTTGCCGACCCCGGCGGCGCCCGCGACGTCGTCCATGGTCACCGCGTCGACACCGCGTTCGGCGAACAGCTGCTCGGCGGCCGCCAGGACGCGGATCCGGTTGCGGGCCGCGTCCGCCCGCTCGCGGACGGGCGCGCCGAGGAGCGGCAGCTCGGCCGGCGTTGACGAAACGGACTGCGGTCCGCTACGGTTCGAGGACATAAGCGGACTCTAGTCCGATTCTTCGCCCGGCGAAAGCCGGCACCCCTTCGAGGAGCAGGGCCATGCCCGATCTGCTGCACATTTCCGCGTCCCCCCGCGGCGAAGCGTCCGAGTCGCTGCAGCTGGCAGCTACTTTCCTGGACACCTACCGCAGCCTGCACCCGGCCGCCGACATCGACGAATGGGACCTCTGGGACGGCTCGCTCCCGGAATTCGGCCCGGCCGCGGCCCGCGCCAAGATGACCGTCTTCGGCGGCGGCACCCCGCAGGGCGAAGAGGCCGAAGCGTGGGCCGCGGCGCAGGCGGCGTTCGCGCGGTTCGACGCCGCCGACCGGATCCTGTTCAGCGTGCCGATGTGGAACTCCGGCGTGCCGTACGTGCTCAAGCAGTTCGTCGACGTCGTGTCCCAGCCCGGCTGGATCTTCGGCGTCGACCCCGCCACCGGCTACCGGCACCTCCTGGCAGGCCGCGGCAAGCGCGCCGCGGTCATCTACACGAGCGCGGTGTGGGCACCCGGCCTCGGTCCCGAGTTCGGCGCGGACTTCCAGGCGCCGTTCTTCACCGGCTGGCTCAACTGGACCGGCATCGACGACGTCACCGAGATCCGGTTCCACCCCACCCTCACCGGCGACGCCGGCGAACTCGGCCGGATCGCCCGCGAAGCCGCCCGCGACGCCGCCAAGACCTTCTGAAGGGAATCGGGTGAGCGGTCAGCCCGCCTGGGTCAGGTCCGTGGCCGCCGCCAGCTCGGCCGCGAGCTCCGCGATCGCCGGCACCGCCGGGTTGTCGTTGCCGGGCCGCCACACCAGCTCCGTCCGGGCGACGTCGCCGTCCAGGGGCACGAACGCGACGCCGGTGCGGCGCAGGCTGTGCGACGAGCGGGTCAGCCGGGTCACGCCGACGCCCGCCGCGACCAGCCCGAGCAGGCCCTGCACGGTGGCTGCCCGCTGCACCACCCGCGGCGTGAAGCCCGCGGCGGCGAAGTCGGCGTCGTAGCTGCGGTGCCACGGTTCCCAGCCGGCACGCGGGGTCAGCACCCACGGCTCGCCGGCGAGGTCGGCCAGCTTCAGCGACGGCCGCCCGGCCAGCGGGTGCTCCGCGGGCAGCACCGCGCACACCGGCTCGGTCAGCAGCGTCCGCGACACCAGCCCGGCCACCAGCGGCGGCCGGGTGAACGCCAGGTCGAACCGGTCCTCGCGCAGGCCGTCGACGAGCTCGGCGATCGACGCCTCCGCCGTCGTCACCGCCAGCTCGGGAAACCGCTCCCGCACCGCGCGGACCACCGGCGGCAGCAGGTAGTTCGCCGTCGTGGCCAGGAAAACCAGCCGGACCTCGCCGAGCTCGCCGCGCGCCGCCCGCCCGAGCGTCGCGACGGCTTCGTCGGCGCGGGCCAGCACGGCACGGGCCTCGGGCAGGAAGAGCCGGCCGACGGCGGTGAGCCGGGCCCCGCGCGCGTCGCGGTCGAACAGCCGCACGCCGAGTCCCCGTTCGAGCACGGTGATCTGCTGGGACAGCGACTGCTGCGCCAGGTGCAGCCCGGCGGCGGCGCGGGTGAAGCTGGTCGCCTCGGCGACGGCGACGAAGGAGCGGAGCTGCCGCAACTCGGGAGTCACAGGCTCAGACTGTAGCCGCGGCAGGACATCGGTGTTGGCGGCCCGGTCGTGATCCACTCCACGATGGGAAGGGAGGAAACCACTGGGAGGACACGGAAGATGACGAACACCGACGGCCGCGTCTGGCTGATCACCGGCTGCTCCGCCGGCTTCGGCCGGGAGATCGCGCTGGCCGCACTCGCCGCGGGTGACCGCGTGCTGGCCACCGCCCGCCGCCCGGAAACCCTGGCGGACCTGCAGGAACGCGGCGGCGACCGGCTTCGCACCGCGGCGCTGGACGTCACCGACGCCGGGCAGGTCGACACGGCGGTCAAGGCCGCGCTCGAGGCGTTCGGCCGGATCGACGTCGTGGTCAACAACGCCGGCAGCGGCTCGGTCGGCGCGGTCGAAGAACTCACCATGGACGAGCTGCGCGCGCTGCTGGAGGTCATGTTCTTCGGCGCGGTCGCGGTCACCAAGGCGGTGCTGCCGCACCTGCGCGCGCAGGGCAGCGGCACGGTCGTGCAGATCAGCTCGATGGGCGGGCAGCTGTCCCCGCCCGGCTACGGCGCCTACTGCGCGGCGAAGTTCGCGCTGGAAGGCATATCCGAGGCACTGGCCGCGGAGGTGGCGCCGTTCGGGGTGCGGGTGCTGATCGTCGAGCCGGGCGCGTTCCGCACCGAGTTCGGCGGCGGCCGCATGCACCGCTCCCGCACGATCGACGCGTACGCGGCCTCGACCGGCGCCACGCGAGCGGCGGTCGACACCATGGACGGCACCCAGCCCGGCGACCCGGCCAAGGCCGCCGCGGCGATCGTCCGCGCGGTGCGCAGCGACGACGCCCCGCTGCGCCTCGCACTGGGCGCGGACGCCGTCGACGCGATCCGCGCCCACCACCAGGCCGTCGCGGCGGACCTCGCCGCCTGGGAGGAGGTCAGCCGGGCCACCGCGCTGGACTAGGACCGGGCGAGCACCGCGGGACCCGTGCCAGCGCCTTGGCGGTGCCGGCGGGGAGCCGAGGTCACCGTCGTGGGACGGGCGCCCGGGCTGCGGCCCGGCACGCAGGCCGCTCGGCCGGCCCGCGGCCGCTGAGGGACCCCACTGGGCCCGCTCCGCGGCAAGCCGTAGGACGCCCGGCCAGTGCGGCGTCAGCGGACCGGCGTCGGCAAGCGCGATGCGCCGCGAATCGACCGACCGGTGGTCGCACAGCCGGGTGGGGCTGATCGGCGACGCGGCGTACTGCTCGTCGCCGATGTCCGGCGGCGGCACCGGGCCGGCCCTGGTCGGCGCCTCCCTGCCGGCCGGCGAACTCGCCGCCGCCGGGTGCGGCAGCGGGGTTCGTACGTCGACGGCCCCTCGGCCAGGGCTCCCCGCGCTCAGTCCAGCAGCGCGGTGAGCACCCCGTCGAGCAGGCGGACGCGGCGGTCGGCGATGCGGTGGACCTCGTCGTCGTGGGTGGCCACGATCACGGCCGCCCCCTCCGAGGCGCACTGGCGCAACAGGCGCAGGACCCGGGGCGTCGAACCGGCGTCCAGGTGCGCCGTCGGCTCGTCGGTGAGCAGGACCCGCGGGCGCCCCGCCACCGCGCGGGCCAGTGCCACCCGCTGCTGCTGCCCGAACGACACCTCCAGGGGGTAGCGGTCGCCCAGCTCGCCGATGCCCAGCTCGTCGAGCAGGCCCGTGACCCGCTCGGCGATCGCCGACGGCGCCGGGCGGGGGACGTCCGACCGCAGCCGCAGCGGCAACGCCACGTTCTCGGCGATCGTCAGCTCGTTGGCCAGCCCGAGCGCCTGCGGCAGCACCGCGCACGTGTGCCACGGCGGCGCGCCGCTGATCGGGACGCCGTCCAGCAGCACGCGGCCGGAGTCGGGGGAGTCGAACCCGCACAGCAGGGCCAGCAGCGCGCTCTTGCCCGACCCCGACCGGCCCGAGACCGTCACCAGCTCGCCCGCGCCGACCCGCAGCTCCAGCCCGCGCAGCACCTCGATGTCGCCGCTCGGGTGGGCGAAACTGCGGCGCAGCCCGACCGCTTCCACGAGTGTCATGCCGGCAGCTCCCGTTCTTCGACGCCCTCGAGCGCGCCCTTGTGCAGCCGGGCCACCCGCGAGCCGAGGTCGATGAGGCGTTCGTCGTGCGAGGCGGCCAGTACCGCGAAGTCCTGGTCCACCAGGTACCGCAGGGTGTCCAGCACCAGGTCGGCCGACGCCTCGTCCAGCTGGGACGTCGGCTCGTCGGCGAGGATCACCGTCGAACGCGCGGCCAGCACGCACCCGAACGCCAGCCGCTGCTGCTGGCCACCCGAGAGCGCGGTGATCTTCCAGCCGCCGGTGCCGTGCAGGCCCAGCTGCCCGAGGATGTCCTCGGCGTTGCACTCGGTGCCTGCCGCCTCGGCCGCGGCGTGCAGGTTCTCCGCCACGGTCAGGTAGCCCAGCAGGTTGTCCGCCGGGTTCTGGAACACCAGCCCCAGGTGGTGGCGCCGCAACGCCCGCCGCTCGCGGTGCTTGAGCTTGCGGACGTCGGCGCCCTGGAACGTCAGCGTGCCGCGCGCGGGCTGCTCGAACAGCCCCAGCACCCGCAGCAGCGTCGACTTCCCCGACCCGGACGGCCCGGCGAGCACGGTCATCCCGCGCGCCGGCACGTCGAGGCTGACGTCGTCGACACCGGTGACGACCCCGGCGGGTGTCTGGTAGTCGACGCCGATGCCGCGCAGGGAAAAGATGGGCTTCTCAGGCACGGATCAGCTCCGCGGTCCGGGCGGTGCGCACCGAGCGCACCGCGATCCAGCCGGCGAGGGCGACCACCGCCACGCCGATCACGACGACGGTCAGCACGAACGGCAGCGGATCGGGCAGCTCCGACCGCGGCGCGAGGAACGTCGCCGGGTCGAACCGGGGCACCGACAGGCCCGCCACCGAAACCCCGCACACGACCCCGACGACGATCGCCAGCCCGCTCAGCGCGCCCAGCTCCATCAGGTGACTGGCCAGCAGCGTCCGCGGCCGCATGCCCATCCGCAGCACCAGCGCCCCGGCCAGGGCGTTCTGCCGCCGCCGGACCTCCACCGCCACCAGCAGCGCCAGCACCGCCACCACACCGAGCACCGCGCCCAGCAGCGCCACGAACGAGAACGTCCACGACACCACGAAGAACGGCAGACCGTCCAAAGCGGACTCCCGGCTGACCCGGTTCGGGATGAACACCCCCGCCGCCCGCAACGCCGCGGTCGCCTCCGCCATCGGCGCCGTCGTCAGCACGCTCCACTTCGGAACGCCGTCCAGCTGCGCGTGGCTGAAGAGCGTGCGCGAGACGACGTAGCCGGGGGAGGTGCCGATCATCGGGAACACCGGCAGGTCGCCCGCGACGACGGCGTCCGGCAGGCCGTCGGGCAGCTTCGCGTCCTGCTTGGCCGTGTGCCCGACGCGGATCACCGGCGTGCCGCGCGGGTCCGGCCGCGAGATCTGCTCGAGCAGCCCGGCCAGGTCGTCGCCGGGGATGCGGTCCGTCGCGGCCCCGCGGGCGAACGTCGCCGGGTCGACCACCAGCACCACGCTGCCGGTCCCGGTCAGCTCGCCGACCACCGTGCTGTTCCCCGCCAGCGACGCGGGCATCGCGACCTTGCCCATGCCGATCGGGCTGTCGGTGTCGAGGCGGGCGTTGCTGCCGACGAAGATCGCCGACTTGGTCTCGAGGGCGGCCTCCTGGCCGCGGGCGATGCCGATGCCGGTGGCCAGCGTGCCGATGGCGAGGGTGCCGATGACGAGCACCCCGGTCACCGGGGCACGGGCGCCGGCCAGCCGCCGGATCGCCAGCTGCAGCGCCGGGCGCGACCAGAACCGGGCCCGGTGCGAGGCGTGCAACGCCAGCCACGCCAGCCGCGCGGTCAGCAGGCCCACGGTCAGCACCACGAACACCGGGTAGGTCAGCGCCAGCGGATCCACCTGCGGCAGCGGATTGCCCAGCCGCGACGCCGTGCCGTAGCGCGCCAGCCGCGTCCAGCCCAGCCACGCCATGCCCGCCGTCGCCAGCTCCCACGGGAAGAACGCCAGCCACCGCACCCGCCTGCCGCCGCGGCGCACCCGGCCCAGCTCGAACTCCCGGTGCACCCGCACCGCGACGACCAGCGCCAGCAGCACCAGCGACACGACGAGCGTCCCGGCGGCGGCCCCGGCGGCCTGCAGCTCGGCCGCCGGGTCCGGCGCGCCGGGCGGGCCGTACACGCCGAGCAGCAGCCGTGCCGCGGCCGCGCCGGCCGCCCCGCCGAGCAGGATCGGCAGGCCCAGCTCCGCGACGGCGAGCCCGCCGAGCGCCGCCGGGCCGCTGCCGCGCGCGGACAGCAGCCGCAGCTGCGCGTGCCGCCGCTGGTACCACTGCAGGGCCACGGTGCCGAGGCCGGCGCAGCCGACCAGGACGCTGATCAGCGCCAGCGGGAGGATCGAGACGAACACGTTGTCCCGCGCCTGGCGGGCGATCTGCACCGAGCGCTCGAACGTCGGGACGTCGGCGGCGATCAGCGAGCCGAGGCCCTGCGCGGTCAGGTCCGCGCGGACGTCGGCGACGAGGTCCTTCGAGCGCTGCAGCAGGTCCTCGGCCGCGCTCAGCGTCGTCGGCGCCGGCTCGTAGAAGGAGACCTGGAAGTACTGCAGCGTCGGCAGGCCGATGGCCTTGACCGTGTCGTCGAAGGTCTTGCGGTCGGTGGCGAAGACGATCGAGTCGATCGGGTCGTTGGCCAGCCGGTCGACGACCGCCCCGGACTGCTGGGAGCACCACCACCGCGGCGGCGGGTCGAGCAGGTCGCGGTAGATGCCGGTGACCTGCGGCAGCGGCACGCCCTGCAGGCTCGGTCTCGTGCCGATGCCGATGTGCTCGGCGTCGGCCACCACGTTGCCCAGCCACAGCCCCGGCGCCCGCGTGCCCTGCTGCAGCGTCAGGTTGTCCAGGCCGGCCTGGTCGCGGTAGCCGAGGCGGATCTTGTAGTGCGGGTCGCCGTTGAACTCGGTGCCCGGCAGCACGGTGGTGAACTGGCCGACGACGGGGGCGCCGAACCCGTGGGCGGCCGCGTGCCGCTGGATCGCGCCGGTCACCGCCGGGACGTCCTTGACCGGCATGTTGCCCTTGCCGAACGCCGGGCCGTAGCTGTCCGGGCAGGTGACGCCCGTCTGGTACTGCACCGTCGCGCCGCCGGCCGCGGACGCCTGCAGCACCGCGGCCGTGCCGAGGAAACACGCCAGCAGGGCGGTCACGGCCGCCACGACCAGCGTCAGCGGGCTGGAGAGGGCGGCCTTCGGGGCCGCTCGCCACGGCTTGGTCACTCTGCGTCGTCCATTCTTCCCCCACATCACCCGCATGGCCGCACGCTACCGGCGTCCCGGCCGCCTTGGAACGTTTTTGGCACGATCGTTGTGCGCACAGTCGATCTTGCCCACCGGTCGGGAACGCCCACAGGGCAAGGAAAAGGGCTGGGACGTTCGGCCGCAGCCGGTTGGGCAACACGGAGGTTGGCCGGGCCGCCGCGGACCGCAAGACTTCCGGGGAAGATCGTCCGCCCGCGAGGAGGAAACCCGATGCCTCACATCCCGCTCGACCCGCAGCTGCCCGGGATCCGGTCGCTGATGGCCTTCCGGCCGGAGACCGCCGTCCCGCTCAACCACTTGGCGCAGACCCTGCTGCGCGGCCCGAGCAGCCTGACCGTCGGCGAGCGCGAACTGATCGCGGCGGTGGTCTCGAACGGCAACGAGTGCCGCTTCTGCCACGGCAGCCACGCCGCCGCCGCGGCCGAGACCCTCGACGGCGGCCGCGCGGTGGTCGACGCGGCCTGCGCCGGCGTCGACGACGCCCCGGTGGGGGAGAAGCTCAAGGCCCTGCTGCGGATCGCCCTCGCCACGCGCGAAACCGGCCGCGCCGTCACGCCGGAGCTGATCGCGGCGGCCCGCGCGGAAGGCGCGACCGACGTCGAACTGCACGACACGGTCCTGATCGCCGCGGCGTTCTGCATGTTCAACCGGTACGTCGACGGCCTCGCCACGGTGGCCCCCGACGACCAGGCGGTCTACGACCAGATCGGGAAGGTGCTGGCCGCCGAGGGCTACGGCCGCTAGGACCGGGTTCCGGCGTCGGCTACGCTCCCGCCCGGATCATTGAGGGGGGAGCTTCGATGTGGCGGTTCGTCAAGCCTGCGCTGTGGACGTTCGGGGTGCTCGCCACCGCCGGGCTCGCGTTCTGGCTGGTGCTGGCCATGAACATCCCGTACAAGAGCGCCGCCGCGCCGGACACCACGCCGGAAACCACCTCGGCGAGCACCACGGCGCCGCCCCCGTCCGGGCCCACGATGGACACCGCGTATGTCACCGACGTCCGGCCGGGCCCGGACGACCGCACCGTGCTGCTGCACGTCACCCTGCCCACCTGCGTCGAAGTACCGGAGACCAAGGTCGCCGATGGCAACGACCGGGTCGACGTCGACGTCCGGTTCCGGCGGCCGGGCGGCGGCGCGGACTGCCCGCCGGCCCCCACCGACGTCCCGGTCCGGCTGCGGACACCGATCGGCCTGCGGCCGGTGTTCGTCAACACCAGCGACAGCTGGGGACAGGGGCCCGGCGGCTGGCGGCGGTGCGACCGGTTCCTCAGCTGCACCCCGCCCGCCGACCACTGCGACCCGCGGTGGATCGGGCACCTGGAGGCCCGCGCGGAAGCCGAGTTCTCCGGCACCACGCGGGCGTGCGACCAGCACTGGCTGATCCACGACCTGCAGCGGCACAGTGCCGAACCGCCGCACCGGGTCGTCTACCGCTGGGCGGGTGACACCTGGGCGGACTTCGCCTCGCCGAAGGGCGGCGGCTGCGGCGAAATCCTGGCCGCCGAACCGAAGTTCCCCACCGCGCTCTGCAAGGATCTCGCCCCGCCCGCGTGACGCTACTGGAGCACCGCGACCCGGCCGTCAGGTTCGCCAGCGGGGCCCGCACCGGCCACGGCACTCGTCGAAATAGGGCCGAACGGACTATCGGGGGCGCGGCTTTCCGCATACGGAAGCGGTTTGGAAGCCGGATCCCGCACAATACGGGGGAACGCGAAGGAGCCCAACGATGAAACGTGCTGTAGCTGCCGCTCTGCTCACCGCGGCCGCGCTCGCCGTGCTCGCCCCCGTGGCGTCCGCGGCAAGCGGACCCTCGAGCGACCCGAACCCGGTCGGCGGGATCGGAGGCGGTCCCTACATCGGCGACGTGCCGAAACCCGGCCCTGGGGGCCAGTGACCCCGGCGGTCACCGCCGGACGCCCGCTTCAGGGCACCAGCACCACGCGGCCCGGGCGGCTCCACGCCCGGGCCGCTTCTTGTAGCGGGACGCGCTCGAACCCGGCCGTCAGCGCCCCCGCCACCGTCTGCTCGACCACCGTCAGCAGTGCTTCCCGGCGCTCGTCGGCGGTGAGCTCGTTGTTCGTGTACCCGAGGATCCGCAGTGACCGGCTGCGCAGCACCGCCGAGGGGACCGGGCACACCTCGCCCGCGGCGCTGCCGAGGTTGACCAGCCGCCCGCCCGGCCGCAGGGTGCGCAGCGCCGCCGCGGCCGGGAGCCCGCACACCGGGTCCAGCACCAGGTCGACCGGGCCGGCCACCGCACCGAGCCGCCGGGCCAGCCCCTCGACGTCTTCGCCGTCCTCGAGCCGGATGGTGCCGTCCGCCCCGAACCGGCGGGCCCGCTCCAGCGCGGCTTCCGAGCGCGCGCACGCGACGACCCGGCCGGCCCCGGCCACCCGCGCCAGCTGGACGGCCGACTGCCCGACCACCCCGCCCGCGCCGAGCACCAGCACGGTCTCGCCCGCGGCCAGCTCTCCCTTGCCCGTCAAGCACATCCACGCCGCCACCGCGGACAGCCCGAGCGCCGCGACCAGCGTGTGATCGGCCTGTGCGGGCAGTTCGACCACGTCGGCGGCCGCGGCCACCGCGTACTCGGCCATGCTGCCGTCACCCGGCCGCATGCCCGCCGCGGTCGCGAACCAGACCGGTTTCCCCGCCAGCAGGCCCACTCCCTGCACCCCTGGCACGTACGGCGTGGCGGGCACGCCGAAGTAGGACGTGCCGGACGCGCAGAGCAGGTCGAGCGGGGTGATCGGCGCCGCGGTGACCCGCACGGCGACCTCGCCGGGCGACGGCGTGGGTTCCGCCCGGTCGGTCACCACCGGCGGCTGCCCGGCCGCCCGGATCTCAGCCGCGCGCACCGGCGGTCACACCGGCTGCAGGACGAAGTCGTAGCGGGCCTCGAGCCACGGCTGCGCCGACGTGCCGCCGTCCGGTGTCGGCCCGGGATCGCGCGGCTCGAAGGCGACCACCAGCTCCCGCTTGGTGCCGAACACGACGTCGCTGTCGAGGTACTGCGCGCCCTCCTGGAACAGGTGGGTGATCAGCGGCTCGTACCCGGCGGCGTTGAGCAGGAAGTGCACGTGCGCGGGCCGGTAGTGGCTGATGTCGGTGCTGCGGATGAGCTCGCCGACCGGGCCGTCCATCGGGATCGAGTACCCCTTCGGCGCGATGGTCCGCACGCAGTAGGTGCCGTCGGCGCGGCTGGTGTACTTCGCGCGCAGCCGGGCCTCGTCGACCTCCGGCAGCTGTGACTCGTACGCGCCTTCTTCGTCGGCCTGCCAGACGTCGAGGACCGCGCCGACGACCGGGAAGCCGTCCAGGCCGCGGACCGTGCCCGTGATGTAGAGCGGCGTGCCGGGCAGTCCGTCGGACATGTCGCCGCCGAACGGCATCTCCGGTGAGCCGTCGATGTGGAACGGGCCGAGCACGGTGGCCGGCGTCGCCTTGGCGTCGAAGGCGTGGTTCATCTGCACCACCAGCATGCTCAGGCCGAGCACGTCGGAGGCGAGGATGAACTCCTCGCGCTTCTCGTCGCTGATCTGGCCGGTCGCGGTCAGCCACCGCATCGCGGCCATCCACTCGGGCTCGCTCAGCCGCACTTCGCGGGCGAAGGCGTGCAGGTGACGCACGAGCGCCGCCATCACCTCGGCCGTCCGCGGGTCGTGCGCGCGCGCCCACCGCTGCGCGGCGAGCTCGGTGATGTTGTCCTCGGTGACCAGCTGCATCGGCGTTCCTCTCACGCGTGCGGATCCGGCGGGACCGACCGGTTGTTCAAGTCGACGGACAGGAAGATGTCGTTGGCGACGGGGTGGCGCAGCTCCTCGGCCAGCTGGCCGATCAGCCCCGCGGTCCTGGCCAGCAGCGCGAACCCGCGCAGCAGCTGCAGCGGCAGCCCGAGGTCGGCGAGCGCGGCGCCGCAGACGCCGGCGCCGTTGAGCGGCAGCGTCTTGCCCAGCACCCGCGGGTGCACCCGGCCGATCGCGGCGAACAGCTCCAGGTGCGGGCCGCGCAGGCCCTCTTCGTCGGCGATGGCGAACAGCCGCGGGGTGCGCGGGTCGCCGTCCTTGTGCACGTGGTGGCCGAGCCCGGGGACGAACTTCCGTTCCGCACGGCGCTTTTCGACGGTTTCGAGCGCGAGCGCGTCCCAGCCGCCGTCGCCGTCCGGGAGGGTGTCCACTTCGGACAGCACGTCGTGCAGGAATCGGCCGCAGTCCTCGGTGACGCCGAGGAAGCGCGACCCGCCGCCCAGCAGCCCGGCCGCCAGGGCGCCCTGGACCGAGTCCGGTGCGGACAGGTACGTCAGCCGCGTGACGATCGCGGTGGGGGTGAAGCCGTGGTCGGCCAGCGCGGCCAGCACCGCCTCGAAGACCCGGGTTTCCCCGGGGGACGGACGGCGTTGCGTGGCCAGCCAGAAGGCGAGCTCGCCGAACCCGACGGTGCCCATGACGTCTTCGGCCAGATCGTGGCCGAGCAGCGTGATCTTGTCCTTTGTGGACGCGCCGAGGGCGGTTTCGTAGGCCGGGTCAGCCATCGGCGGCCTCCGTCAGCCACGCCCGCAGTTCGGCGCCGTGTTCGTCGAGCTCCGGCGGCGGCAGCCGGTAGCCGGCCGGGGTCGCGGAGAACCGGATGGGGTGGCGGGTCGTCGGAACCGCGCGAGCGCCCTCGCCGACCTCGACGATCGGGTCCAGCCCGAAGCGTTCGGCCATCGCGAACCCGCCGTCGATCGTGTTGATCGGTCCACACGGGACACCGACCTCCGTCAGCGCGTCGAACCAGTCCACCGCCCCGCGTTTCGCCAGCCGCTCGACGAGGATCGGCCGGAGCTCTTCGCGGTTCTTCGTCCGGTCGGCGTTGCGGGCGAACCGCGGGTCGTCGGGGATGCCGGGCAGGTCGAGCACCTCGCACAGCCGCCGGAACTGCCCGTCGTTGGCCGCGGCGACGATCAGGTCGTTGTCGGCCGTCGGCAGCGGCTCGTAGGGGAAGACGCTGGGGTGGGCGTTGCCCATCCGGTACGGCACCACACCGCCGGCGGCGTAGGCCGAGCTGTGGTTGACCAGCCCGGTCAGCGCCGAGGACAGCAGGTTGACCTCGACGTGCTGGCCTTCGCCGGTCGCGTCACGGTGGCGCAGCGCGGCCAGGATGCCGATCACCGCGTGGTTGCCCGCCATGACGTCGAACACCGAGATCCCGGCCCGGTACGGCGGGCCGTCCGGATCGCCGGTCAGGCTCATCAGGCCCGAGATCGCCTGCACCATCAGGTCGTAGCCGGGTACGTGCGCGCCCTCGCCTGCCCCGAACCCGCTGATCGACGCGTAGACGCTGCCGGGGTTGACCGCGCGGACCGCGGCGTAGTCCAGGCCGTACTTGGCCAGCCCGCCGGGCTTGAAGTTCTCGATCAGCACGTCCGCACGGGCCGCCAGCTCGCGGGCGACGACGGCGTCGGCCTCGTCGCGCAGGTCGAGCGCGATGGACCGCTTCCCGCGGTTGACGCCCAGGTAGTACGTCGAGACGTCCCCGCGCACCGGCGGCATCCACGTGCGGGTCTCGTCGCCCTGCGGGCCCTCGACCTTGACGACGTCGGCGCCCAGATCGGCCAGCAGCATCGTGGCGTACGGGCCGGCCAGCACCCGCGAGAAGTCCGCGACCAGCAGCCCGGACAGCGGGCCGGTGGGGGGTTCCAAGACCAGGTCCTCGCCTTCTGTCCGTCAGACGGACTGTTGTCCGCCAGTCTGCGACAGGCCGCGGCTGCGGTCAACCCGCCGTGCCGCTCACGACCACGTGGGGGACCTCGTCGAGCCGGGCGAAGTCGGCGCTGATCTCCCCGGCGGTCTGCAGCAGCAGCGGCAGGTGGTGCTCCAGCAGCCGCTCGACCGGGGTTTCCGCGGCGTGGCAGTTGACGTTGACGCCGGCGATCACCCGCCCGGACCCGTCGCGCAGCGGCGCGGCCACCGACCGGATGCCCAGCGTGAGCTGCTCGTCGGTGAGCGCCCAGCCGCGGGCCCGCACCTCGCGCAGGGCGGCGTCCCGCTCGGTGCGGTCCGGCTGCCAGCGCGGGACCAGCCCCGACCGGCTCGCCTCCGCCAGCACCGCCTCCAGCTCGTCCGGCGGCAACGCGGCCAGCTGCACCTTGCCCAGCGACGTCGGCAGCGCCGGGAAGCGGGTCCCGATCTGCACGCTCAGGCCCACGATCTTCGGCACCGCGACCCGGGCGACGTAGACGATGTCGGAGCCGTCGAGCTGGGCGATCGAGCACGACTCGTTCGTGCGCGCGACCAGCCGTTCCAGGTGCGGCCGGGCGACGTCCCACAGGCCGGTGGAGCGCACGTAGGCGACCCCGAGGTCGAGCACCCGCGGCGTCAGCGAGTAGTCGCGGCCGTCGGTGCGGACGTAGCCGAGCTCTTCGAGGGTCAGCAGGATCCGGCGGGCGGTCGGGCGGGCCAGGCCGGTGGCCGTGGCGACCTCGGCCAGCGTCATCGCCCGCCGGCCCGGCCGGAACGCCGTGATCACCTCGAGCCCGCGCGCCAGTGCCTCGATGAAGTCGGGACCGGTTCCCTCGCGTGGCATGCGACCTCCCTCTGCAAGTCCCTGGCAGCGTAGCGGCGGGGATTGACACCGGCGCAGCACTGGGCAAAGGTGACTGCGCCCACCAAGTGTCCGTGGAGCGGACGAGTGTACGCAAACGGAGGCAGTCATGTCCGGATCGATCGTCCTGCGGGGTGGCACGGTGCTGACCCTCGACGACGCGCGCCGCGTCCTGCCCGGCGAAGACGTCCTGGTCGAGGGCGACCGCATCACCGCGATCGGACCGGCGCTCGACGTGCCGGCGGGCACGACCGAGATCGACGCCACCGGCGGCATCGTCATGCCCGGGATGATCGACACCCACCGCCACCTCTGGCAGACCGCCATGCGCGGCTACGGCGCCGACTGGACGCTGACCCAGTACTTCGTCTGGTACTACCTCGAGTGGGGCAAGGTGTTCCGCCCCGAGGACATCCACGCCGGCAACCTGCTCGGCGCGTGGGAAGCCCTGGAGGCCGGCGTCACCACCACTGTCGACTGGTCGCACGGCCTGCAGACCACCGAGCACGCCGACGCGGCGGCCGACGCGCTCGAAGCCGTCCCCGGCCGGTTCGTCCTCGCCTACGGCAACATCCAGGACGCCCCGGCGAACTGGACGGCCACCCGGGAGTTCCGCGACTTCGTCTCGCGGCGCACCGGCGGCGACGGCGGCCTCGAAGGCTTCCAGCTCGCCTTCGACGTCACCGGCGACCCGGCGTTCCCCGAGAAGCCGGCGTTCGAGGTGGCCCGCGAGCTCGGCGTGCCGGTGACCACGCACGCCGGCGTCTGGGGCGCGACCGGCGACGACGGGATCCGGCTGATGTACGACCACGGGTTCATGGCCCCGGAGACCGTCTACGTCCACGGCGCGTCGCTGTCGGCCGACTCCTACCACCGCATCGCCGCCACCGGCGGGTCGGTGTCGGTCTCGACCGAGAGCGAGCAGAGCGCCGGCCAGGGCTACCCGCCCACCTGGGCGCTGCGCAAGTACGGCATCCCGGTGTCGCTGTCGATGGACACCTCGGTGTGGTGGAGCGGCGACCTCTTCTCGGCCATGCGCGCCACCCTCGGCGCCGACCGGTCCCGCGAGCACCTGGAAGCGCACGCCAAGGGCGACACCGTGACGCACGCGGCACTGCGCGCGGAACAGGTCGTGGAGTGGGCCACCCGCGGTGGCGCCGCGGCGCTGGGGCGCTCGGACCTCGGCAGCCTCGAAGTGGGCAAGAAGGCCGACGTCGTCCTGCTGAAGAACGACGACTCGCCGGCGTCGTTCCCGCTGCTGAACCCGTACGGCCACGTGGCGTTCCAGGCCCAGCGCGGCGACGTCCACACCGTCCTGGTCGGCGGCCGGGTCGTCAAGCGCGACGGCAAGCTGGTCGCCGCCGACCTGCCCGCCGTCCGGCAGCGCGTCGAGGAGACGGTCGGGTACCTGCGGGCGCAGCTGGGGGAGGAGGCGTGGTGGCAGGGGATGAACCCCGACGTCCCGGAGACCAAGATCCTCGACAACCCCTACACCTACACCGACTACCAGAGCGACCGCACCCACGGCGGCTGAGCTACCGTTGCCGTCCGTGGTCCAGGTCTTCGTCCAGCCCGCCTACGGCACCGCGGACGCCCGCCGCTACGGCGCCGAATCCCTCGAGAAGACCGTGGCCTTCGGTGCGTACGCCGATCTCCTCGATCCCGCCGACCTCGCCCGGCTGAACGCGCTGCACCCGGGTGGCCGGGCCCGGTTCTGGGGCGCCAAGGACAAGTACGACCGCCGGATGGACACCGTGACCACCGGCGACGTCGTGCTCTTCACCGGCCGCAAGCACGTCCAGGCCACCGCCGAGGTCGGGCACGGGTTCCGCAACCCCGCCTTCGCACGCCGCCTCTGGGCCCCGGACCCGGGGAAGTGCCTGTTCAGCAACGTCTACAGCCTGCGCCGCTACCGCCGTGTCGGGCTGCCCTACGAAGCCGTCTGGGCGCTGCCGGGCTTCACCCCCGGCGACCACTTCATGGGCCTGCGGTTCCTCGACGCGGCGAAGTCCGCCGCCGTACTGGACCTGCTCGCCGCGCACTGAGCGAGCCGGGTCCGCGCGGTGCGGACCCGGCTCGGCTTCGACCAGCGGATCAGTCGTCGTCTTCGGCGGTTTCGCTGTCGACGTCGTGGTCGACGACCCAGTCGTCGTCGTCCGCTTCCGTGGCGTCGGCCACCGAGGTGACCGAGTGCGCCGCGGCCCCGCCCACACCGGCCGCGGTGTACCAGGCGTGGTAGCCCGCGTAGTCCGGCACGGCCACCGCGTGCGCACCCTCCGACGATGCGCCGAACGGGCCGGCCGTCAGCTTCTCCGCCTGGTAGACGGCGTGGTGCTCACCCGCGTGGCTCACCACGTGCGCCGACGTCGCGCCGTCCACGCCCGCCGACTGCTGCTCGGCGTGGTAGCCGACGTCGCTGTCGTCGTCATCGCCGTCATCGTCGTCGGTGTCGTACACCGGGCGGATCACGTGGCCGGCCGGCTCCTGGTCCACCGGGTCGGGGTGGCTCATGACGTGGTGGTGGGTCACGGCCGGGCCGTCGTAGTCGTCGTCCGCGTCGCAGTCGCAGTCGTCGTCCCCGTCGTACCAGTCGTGGCCGGACTCGCCGCTGTGCGTCACGGCGGCGCCGCCGATGCCGGCCACGGCCGAGTTCTGCTCGGACCAGTGGTGGCCCCACCAGGTCGTGCCTTCCTCGGTGTCGGTCGTGCCCGCACCACCGATGCCGGCCCAGCTGCTGGAGGTCTCGGCGCTCCAGGAGTCGTGCGGCCAGCCGAGCGGATGAGCGGTCGCCGGCCCCGCGATGACGAGGGAAAGCGGCAGCGCGAAAGCGCCGGCGACAGCCAGTCGTCGCAATGTGGACATGATTTCTCGGGGTTCCTTCCTGAGTGCGACACCGGGTTTCATTCGGGGGCCCGGCCGTCGGGGCAGAAGTTCTGTCCGAGAGGTGACGCTACCGCCGCGACAGGGCGTTGACCTGCGCAAATACCCGATCGGTGCGCCGGAACCGCCATGCGGAGGACAACGGTGGAATGGGGTCGGACCAGTCTAGTTCGCCGCCGCGGGAGCGGTCGTGACGAATGGCGTCGAATCACTCGCTCAGGTAGTTCCCTGTTTAACGGAAAAAATGTGGGTCCCGGCGCCGGGCCGGGGCCGCCGGTCGACCGCTGCCGCCTTCGGCCGGTCGGGCGACCCGGACGCGGCAGGCGGCCCAGCCGTGGTGCGCCGGTGTCGGGTCGCCGGAGCCGGGCGCCGACGGGGCAATCCGGCCGGAAGCCGCCGTCGCACCACGATAACAGAGCCTTCCACCGATTGTTCCCACGATTATCATAGTCGTGGACTAATCACTGTATTTTTCGTTACCTGGTACACCCGAAAAGCGTGGCAATGGACTCGATCGGACCAAGACCGTTGCGCAGTCAATTGCGTACGTTCACTGCATGTCGCCGATCAGATCCATTCTGGCTGTCGTTCTGCTGGCCGCGTTCGTCGTGCCGCCCGGCCCCGTCGCGGCCGCGGCCGCGGTGACGCCGGGACCGGTGTGCGACCACCAGCCGGTGGCCAACGTGACGGCACCCGCGGGCGCCGTCACCGTCGACGCCGCGGTGCCCGGCGACCTCTACCGCAAGTCGCAGGAGTCCCCGCCCGGCACGACGTTCTGGCTGCCGCCGGGCACGCACAAGCTGGCGGCGGACCCGTTCGGGCAGGTCATCCCGAAGGACGGCAACGTCTACCTCGGCGCGCCCGGCGCGGTGCTCGACGGGCAGGGCATCAACCGGGCGGCGTTCACCCAGCAGGCGAAGGACGTCGTCATCCGCGGGCTCACCATCCAGAACTTCGTCGCCCCGCAGGACCAGGGCGTGGTGAACCACGATTCCGGCGAGCACTGGATCATCGAAAACACGACCGTGCAGAACAACAAAGGCGCGGGAATCATGGCAGGCGCGCGCCAGGAGCTGCGGCACAGCTGCCTGCGCAACAACGGGCAGTACGGCATGAACGCCTATCGGTCCGACAGCACGATCACCGCGTTGATCGTCGAGGGCAACGAAATCGTCGGCAACAACACCGACGACTGGGAAACGCGCAGCCCCGGCTGCGGCTGCAGCGGCGGGATCAAGTTCTGGGTCGTCGACAAGGCCGACGTCCGCGGGAACTGGATCCACCACAACCACGGCGCCGGCCTGTGGGCCGACACCGACAACAACGACTTCCTCATCGAGCACAACCTCATCGAGGACAACGACGCCGAGGCGCTGTTCTACGAGATCAGCTACAACCTGGTGTTCCGCGACAACGTGCTGCGCCGCAACAGCCTGGTCGCGGGCAAGCGCCGCGCCGACAAGGGCGACAACTTCCCGGTGGCGAGCGTGTACCTGTCCGAGTCGGGCGGCGAGCCGCGGGTGCCGGGCCGGACCTACCTCGTCGACATCTACGACAACACCTTCGAGGACAACTGGTCCGGCATCACTGCCTGGGAGAACGCCGACCGGTTCTGCAACAGCCCGGCCAACACCTCGATCAACACGTGCACCAAGCTCGTCGCGGACCGCACGCAGTGCTCGGCGCCCGGCATCGCGTCCCCGCCGCTGTACGACGACTGCCGCTGGAAGACCCAGCTGGTCATGGTGCACGACAACACGTTCCGCTTCGACCCGGCCCGGGTCGGCTGCACGAACGGCAACTGCGGGAAGATGGCGCTGCTGTCCAACTGGGGGACGTACCCGTCCTGGTCGCCGTACCAGGGCAAGGTCATCCAGGACGCCATCACCCACGACCAGGACAACTACTGGTACAGCAACGCCTATTACGGGCCCTGGAAGTTCGTCGCGGGCGACACGTCCCGGATCCTGACGGCCGAGCAGTGGCAGTCGACGCCGTGGAACCAGGACAACTGCGCTTCGTTCGACGGCGTGATGCCGCACTGCTGAGAGCCCTATGTCGAGCGGCTTGTTGGTGGAGGGTGTGGAGTCGGCCGTGGAGGTCGGGGTTGTAGGGCTGGTGGTCGTGCCGGCAGCGCCAGAGGATTCTGGTCCAGGCTTGGGCCGGGATCCGTGCTGCGTGCGGGTGGCGGCAGCCGCGTTGGCGGGCTCGCTGGTAGGTGTCGTGGGCCCAGGGATTCGCGCGTGGGGTGTCTTGGGCCCAGTCGACGAGCGCGGCGCGCAGTTGGGTGTTGCAGCCGCGGCGGTAGGCGACGGTGCGGTGTTTGCCGGATTGGCGGGTTGAGGGCGCGACCCCGGCGGCGGCGGCCAGGGCTTGGGCGTCGGGGAAGCGGGCTCGGCAATCGCCGATCTCGGCGAGCAGTGTCGCAGCGCGGATAGCGCCGGCCCTGGGCAGGGACTGGAAGATCGGCCCGTCGGGGTGGGCCAGCAGCGCTTCTTTGATGCGTGTTTCGAGGTCGGCTTGCCGGGTGCGCAGGTGGCTGAGCAGGTCGACGAGGGTGAGCACGATGACTTCGCCGGCCTCGGCCGCGGGCCCGCTGGTGTGTCCGGTTACCGCCTCGCGCAGGTGAGCGTTGAGGTCGGCGGCGCTGTGCCGGCCGCTATAGCTGTTGGCTTTGAGCCAGTGCGCCATTCTCGAAGGGGAAAACCAGGCGGCCTTGGCCTCGGACGGGAACCGACGCAGGAACGCCAGGCTGATCGGCAGGTCCAGCTGGCTGAACAGGCCGACGGCGCCGGGGAAGTGGTGCTGCAGCAAGGCCAGCAGCTGGTTGTGGACTGCGATCCGATGGTCGATCAGGTCACGACGAGCGCGGATGAGCATCCGCAGCGCGATGGTGTCATCTGTGTCTGGGCGTACGGGGGCCCAGCGACCGGCGTCGGTGCGCAGGGCATCGGCCAGGACGAACGCGTCGAACCGGTCGTCCTTGTTGCCGGCGCTGCCGTAACGGGCCCGCAGTGACCGGACCTGCCTGGCCGGGATGACCACGACCTCGAAGCCCTCGCGCAGCAGGTGCTCGACCACCGGCCCGTCACTCCGCTCGATCCCGACCCGGGCGACGCCGTGGCGGGACAACAGTGCGGTGATCTTGCTCAGCCCGGTGCGGGAGTGGGTGAGGGTGGCTTCGGCGATCCGGCGCCCGCCGGCATCGACGATGCACATTGCGTGGTGCTGCCAGGACCAGTCGATTCCGGCGAACGCGGGCGTAGCCTCCATGGTGTGCTCCTTTCCGTCAGCCCACGGAAATCAGCACTCCGGTCCGGGACGTGACGGTCGGTCGCTCACTGAGGCGCTCCAGGCCGGCAAGCCGTGGCGCAAAGCCCTATGGCCGATCTGCGCGTCCCGGGCCACCGGGCGCTGCAACTCTCAGCCAGGTCATCCCCATCGGGTGACGCGCTCAGCCCGGCAGTGACCCGGCAGACCCGGGGTGCAGACAAGACGCATACGCCTGTCCACCCCCCAACGTCCACCAGTGAGCGCTCAGCAGGGGGCGTCCGGGTCCGCGGCCGCGGTGAACTCCAGCCGCAGGGCGTCGGTGCGCGGCAGTACCACGGCCGTCCCGTCGGCCTTCTGCCACTGGACGGGCAGCAGGAAGTACTGGCCGCCGGACTGCAGGATCAGCTTCAGTCCGGTGTACCGGTAGTGGTAGGCGGCGTCGGGGTTGCGGCACGCCGTCTCGCGGACGCCCGGCGCGGTGAGGTTCAGGCTCTTCGCGCTGTACAGCACGGCCTCCGGCGGGGCAGCCAGCCCTGCCTCGATCTGCAGGGCCCGGCCGACGCCGACGGACGCGGAGTAGTCGGCCACGGCCCAGAACAACCCCACGCTGACCAGCGCGAACGCCGCCAGCCACTCCGCGGTCGCGACCGGCGGCGGCAGCGCACGGCCGGCCCGGGCGGCGAGCAGGCGGGAGGCGGACACGAGGAACAGCACGCCGAGGGACAGCCCGGCGCCGGGCACGGAATACGACGAGGCGAACGCCTCGGGGCGCACCACGCCCACCGCCGCCACGGTGACCCCGGCGAGCCCGCACCCGACGGCCACCGGCGTCGCGACGCGCAGCAGCCGCTGCCACGCCGCGTCGGCGAGGCGGGCCCGGAGGAAGCGGTACAGCCACAGCAGGGCCAGCATCGCGGCCATCACCACGGCCACCGGGGCGAAGAGGCCGTCGGCGCTGCGGACCAGGTAGTCCTGCGCGGTCAGGCCCATCGTCGAGAGCGGGACGCCGAAGTAGTCGAGCAGCCAGTTGGCGTGCTGCCTGCCGAAGAAGAACAGCAGCCCGGTGAGCACGGTCGTCGGCGCGATCACCGAGCCGAGCAGCCGCAGTGCCCGCGAGGGGTTTTCCGGCTGCGCCACGGCCGGGGGCCGCAGGGAGCGGAGCCGTTTCGCCATCTCTCAGCCGCTCGGCGACGGTTCGGTGAAGTCGCCACAGGGATCGGAGAGCACCACGGTGATCGTGTCACCGCGGTAGATCGGCAGTGCCTGGATGATCCGCTTGACCTCGCAGTCCTGGTCGGGGTCCGGGGGTCCTTCGACGGTCTCGGCGATCTCGACGCAGAGCGTGCCGCCGCATTCGTCCGTCAGCTGCGCCTTCGTCAACGGCCCGGTCTCGGCGTAGGAGCTGCCGACGATGTCGATGGGCGCGGTGCGCACGGGCGACCCCTTCGCCGGCGGTTTCGCGGTCGTCGGGGTGGACTTCGACGGCGGCGGCCGCCGGGTCGTCTGAGCGGCGGTCCGGGAGGTCACGACGGCGGGGGAACTCCCCGGCGCCGGTCCCGCCGAGCTCGCGGGCGGCTCGCTCGCGGAGGCGGTGGTCGCGGTGCCGGTGACCAGGGAAGTCGGCGGTTCCGGCGGGCCGGTACTCCCGCACCCGGCCACCAGCGCGCCCAGTGCCAGCCCGATCGGGCCCGTGATCCGTCGCATGGGCACCACCTCGTTCTCCTGAAGCGGTAGTCGTCCCGGCGGCGGGCCCGGTTACAAGATCGCGCGCCGTCTGGCACCCTCAGTCGAGATACCGGCGGTAGCCCCGGGCACCGGCCCGGAATCCCCATGACTCGTAGAAGGCGTGCGCGGCGTCGCGGCCGGATCGGGACAGCAGCTGGACCTTGTAGCAGCCCGCTTCCCCTGCCACGGCGAAGGCTGCCGCCATCAGGGCGGCACCCACGCCCGACCGCCGGTGCCGGGCTGCGACCACGACGTTTTCCACGAGCATGAACGGCCGCGCCCCGCGCGTGAGGTTCGGCAGGGTCGCGCAGTCGACGGTGCCGGCCGCGACGCCGTCGACCTCGGCGAGCAGGATCGCCCGGCCGGGCTGGCCGGCGATGGCCCGCCAAGCGGCGGCCGCGGCTGTCGCGGACGGGACGACGTCGTCCGGATGCAACTCCCGGAGCAGAGCGAGCAGGGCCGGCACATCGGCCTCCGTGGCGAGCCTGGTCGTGATAGTCATACCGGCCACTTTGCCCTTACGGGCAGCCGGGCGTACCCGAAGGTTTGCCGTTGCGCGGCTGGCCGGTGCGGGCGGACGCGATCATCGTGGAGGCACCGCCAGTGCGAGGAGGTCCGCCGGTGATCCACGAGGTCGACGAAGCGCTGCGGCGGCTGGTGAAGGACGAGGCGCTGCGCGGCAGCGAAGTCGACGTCGCCTTCGACGCGCCGACCAAGGACTGGGCGGCTCGGCGGAACGCGCCCACCGTCAACATCTACCTCTACGACGTGCGCGAGGACATGCGCCGCCGGTCGCGGGGGTTGCTCAACGAGTACGACCAGCGCGGTGAGCTCGCGGCGCGGCACCTGCCGCCCAAGCACGTGAAGCTGTCCTACCTGGTCACCGCGTGGACCCAGCGGCCCGAAGACGAGCACCGCGTGCTCTCGGACCTGCTGCTCGGCCTGCTGCGCTACGAAGCCGTGCCGGCCGAGGTGCTCACCGGGTCGCTGGCCGAGACCGGGCTGCCGGTGCCGATGACCGTCGCGCTGCCGCCGCCGGAGGACCGCGCCTTCGCCGACGTGTGGACCGCGCTCGGCGGCGAACTCAAGCCCTCGCTGGACGTCGTCGTCTCCGCACCGATCCACAGTGGACGCGTCTACCCGGCCGGCCCGCCCGCCAAGGAAGGCCTCAAGCTGGACACCGGCGGCGGCGAGCTCATCGGGCACCACGTGGCCGCCACCGGGGCCGTCGAAGGACAGCGCCGGGTCGCCATGGCGCGCACCCACCGGAAGCCCCGGTGAGCCTGGAGTACCTGTTCGAGCGGCTGGCCCGGCTCGAACAGCGGATCCGCGACGCCGTCGACAGCCGCCGCGCGGCCGACCCGAACCCCGACGACCCCTTCCGCGGCCTGTACCTGTCCAACGAGACGATCGACGCGCTGCTGGACGGCCACCGCGAGCCGTTCACCCCGTTCACCGACTCCGTCCCGGGCGGCAGGCTGCGCCCGCTCGCCGAACGCGCCGGCCTCACCGGCGTAGACGTCGAACTGCTGCTGGTCGCGCTCGCTCCCGACCTGGACAGCCGGTTCGAGCAGTTCTACGGCTACCTCAACGACGACGTGACCCGCCGCCGCGCCAGCGCCGGGCTGGCCCTGCGCCTGTGCGGGATCCCCGAGGCCTCGGCCGCCGGCCGCGCCCGGCTCGACGCCGACTCGCCGCTGGTCACCTGCGGCCTGCTCGCCGTGGCGGAGGAGGACCGGCCGTTCCTCTCGCGCACGCTGCGGGTCCCCGACCGGGTGGTGAACCACCTGCTCGGCGACGACCGGCTCGCGCCCGAACTGGCCGGCTGCGCGCACCTGGGCACCGAGCTCGTCGACGTCCCGGGCCGCGACCGGCTCGCCCGCGCGCTGCGCGGCCGGGTCGGGCTCGTCTACCTGAAGGAACAGCCCGGCGGCGGGGCCGAAGAGCTCGGCGTCGGCGCGCTGGCCGAGGCCGGGTACCAGGCGCTGGTGGTGGACGCGGCGCGCTGGCAGGCCGAGCCCGGCCACGCCGAGCTGACCGCGTCGCTGCGGCGGGAAGCGCTGCTGCGCGGCGCCGGCATCGTGCTGGGGCCGGTGGAGGACCCGCGGCTGGAGGAGCTGGCGCACCCGGCGATCCCGCTGGTGGTGCACGGCACCGGCGCCTGGGACCCGCGCTGGAGCGCGACTCCGCCGCTGCAGCTCGACGCGCTGCCGCTGTCGGGCGCCGATCGTGCGGCGCTCTGGCGCGCCCGGCTCGACGGCAGGCTCGCGCCGGGCGTCGACCCGGGGGAGGCGACCGCGCACTTCGTGCTCGGGCCCGGCCAGATCGCCCGCGCCGCGAAGGCCGCGTCGGTGTCCGCGCTGGCCGACGACGGGCTGGTCCGCACGGACCACGTCTGCGCGGGCGCGCGCAGCCAGAACGCCGCCGGCCTGCAGCGGCTCGCGCGGCGGATCGAACCGGCCGTCAACTGGCCCGACCTGGTGCTGCCGGCCGGCGTCCTGTCCCTGCTGGACGAACTGGCGGCCCGGGCGCGGTACCGCGACCAGGTGCTCGACGCATGGCGGATGCGCCCCGGCGGCGGCCGCGGCCGGGGCGTCACCGGGCTCTTCGCGGGGGACTCCGGCACCGGCAAGACGATGTCCGCCGAGGTCATCGCCGCGTCGCTCGGGCTGGACCTCTACACGGTGAACCTGGCGACCGTGGTCGACAAGTACGTCGGCGAGACGGAGAAGAACCTCGAGCGGATCTTCACCGAGGCGTCCGGGGTCAACGGCGTCCTGCTGTTCGACGAGGCGGACGCGATCTTCGGCAAGCGGTCCGAGGTCCGCGACGCCCACGACCGGTACGCCAACATCGAAAGCGCCTACCTGCTGCAGCGGATGGAGACCTTCGACGGGATCGCGATACTGGCGACCAACCTGCGGGCGAACCTCGACGAGGCGTTCACCCGGCGGCTCGACGTCATCGTGGACTTCCCGCTGCCGGACGTCGAGCTCCGCCACCGGCTGTGGGACCGCTGCCTCGGCACCCGGCTGCCGCGCGGGGCGGACCTGGACCTCGGGTTCCTCGCCGAGGCCTTCGAGCTGGCGGGCGGGCACATCCGCTCGGCCGCGGTCACCGGCGCGTACCTGGCGGCCGAGGCGGGCCGTCCGGTGGCGATGACCGACCTGGTCGGCGCGGTCGCGCGCGAGTACCGCAAGCTGGGCCGGCTGTGCCTCGACCGGGAGTTCGGGCCCTACCTGGCGATGGTGACCGACGGCTGAACTGCCCGGAGGGGCAGCGTTCGCTGCCCGTCCGGACGCGCACCGCAGCCTGGCGCTCGCCGCGACGGCGGGGCAAGCTGGGACGTCGGCGGAGGGAGCGGACATGCGCGGGCAGACTCACGACAACGACCTCGACCCGAACCTGCGCCCGAAGGGCGACCGGATCGAGCGCGACGACCACGACCTGCTGGGCCGCGCGGCGGCGGCCGGCCGCACCGACGTCCTGGGGCCGGCGGGCCTGCTGGGCCTGCAGCGCGCGGTGGGCAACGCGGGGACGTCGTCACTGGTCGAGGAGGAGCGTTCCCCGGTCCACGACGTGGTCGGATCGGGCGGCGGCGCACCCCTGGACACCGCGACACGGGAGGACATGGAGGGCCGCTTCGGCGCGGACTTCTCCGACGTCCGGGTCCACACCGACAGCGCGGCGCACGACTCGGCGAAGTCGGTGAACGCCCAGGCGTACACGGTGGGGTCGAACATCGTGTTCCAGCGCGACAAGTACGACCCGGGTTCGGATTCCGGCAAGCACATGCTGGCGCACGAGCTGACGCACGTGGTGCAGCAGCGCAGCGGCCCGGTGGACGGGACGGACACCGGCGGCGGGGTGAAGGTGTCGGATCCGTCGGACCGGTTCGAGCGCGAAGCCGTGGCGAACGCGGACCGGCTGATGTCGACGCCGGCGCCCGCTGCCGCCGGGCCCGCGGTGCAGCGGTGCGAGGACGGCGGGCACGAGGAGCCCGTGCAGCGGATGACCGTCCAGCGCGAGGAAGAAGCTCCGGCCGCCGAAGAGGGCGAAGAGGAGAAGATGGCGCAGACGTACGTGCAGCGCGAGGAAGAGACCGAAGAAGAGGCCTGATCAGGCGCGCGCGGCCTGCGGGTTGACGGCTCAGCCGTCACCTGCAGGCCGCTTCGCCACGCTTCGGCTGCGGTGTTTCGCGGCCGTCCGGCTCACTCTTTCCCGTCGGGGCCGGTGAAGCCCGGGATCTCCACGTCCTTGCGGTACCGCTCGGCCGCGCCCGTGTCGGCGTCCTTGGAGCCCTTCTTGCTGTTGCAGGACGCGCACAGGACCTCGAGATTGCCCGGATCCGCGTAGAACTGCGAGCGGTCGCTCTGGCCCTTCGCCCGGCCCTGGGCGTTCCAGTGCCCGGCGACCGACTTCCGGTGGTCCAGCGCGTAGTTGTCGGCGTTGTTCGGCTTGACGCGGGCGGCGACGTGCGGGGCGATGCCGAGGAACGGGACACCCGGGCAGGTGAACGTCACCCCGTCCGGCCGCATCACCGCGGCGATCTTGGCCGCGTCGTGGCCGCTGTACTTGTGGGAACCGCCGTAGAAGACCGCGCGGACGTCGTGGTACTCGGGCCGCAGCGTCTTGCCGTCGATCGTGTACTGCGTCTGGTCGGCGCCGCCTTCGGCCGGGGCGAGTTCGGGGCCGCCGTTCGGGGTGTTGGCCAGGAACTTCAGCACCGGGAAGGTCGGGCGCCCCTCGGAGCTCTTGCTGCGGCCGCCGGCGGTGCGCTCCAGCTCGTACTGGAGGGTCACCCAGCCGTCCGCGCGGACGTCGGTGACCTTGGCGACCCGGTTGGTGGACTTCACGACGAACCGCTTGCCGAGGTAGACCTTCGCTTCGTCGACCGGCGCCATCGGGCCGAGGGGGAGTTCGCCGGTGTCGTCGGTCGGGTTGATCTCCAGGTGGGTCTTGAACTTGCCGTTGCTCGTCGGCACCAGGGCGATGGTCGTGAGCTGGTAGGTGTCCTTGATCTTCGGCAGGGCCGCCTCGACGGTGTGCTGGGTGGCGTTCGGCTTGCGCATCTCCGCGTCGGCCGCCTGCTTGGCCTGGGCCAGGGCCTGCTGCTTCTGACCGGCACTGCGCGGGTCCGGGACGCCACCGGGCCCACCGCCCTTCTTGCCCTTCAGCTTCGACCAGACCTTCTTGCCCGCCTTGACGATCGTCCCCACGACCGAGTCGATCACCTTGCCCACCGGGGCCTGGACCTTCTCCAGGATCGACTTGATCTTCTCCGAGATCCCGCCGAGGCCGAGCAGGCTGGCCAGGAACCCGAGCACCATCGGCAACGCCTTCGCCAGCGTCCGCTCGATCAGCCCGGCGACCGCGCCCGCGCCGCCGCGGGCGATGGACTCCACCGAGTCCAGCACCGAGTCGACGAACTCCTTGATCTGCGCCGCCTTGTCCACGAAGAACATCACGATGTCGTAGATCGCCTTGCAGGCCTTGATGAACGCCGCCGCCGGGTTGAGCATCGAGATGATCCAGGTGATGCCCGCCTTGACGATCTTCTCGATCACGAAGTCCTTGACCTGGCCGAGGACCAGCTCCTTCAGGTCGCCCAGTTTCTGGACCACCCAGCGCCACAGGCCCGGCACGCCCTCGGTGATGAGGATCTTGACGACGTCCAGGGTCTGTTCCAGCTTCGCGAGCACCGGTTCGGGGATGAACCGCAGGATCCGCGCGCGGACGCTCGCCCAGGTCAGGCCCAGGATCGAGAGCACCATCTTCAGGATGCCCTTGGCGTCCAGCGACTCCGGGATCTCGATGCCCGCGCTCGCCAGGTTGCCCAGCAGCCAGCCCTTCAGGCCGCTCTTGAGGTGCTCGACGATGTTCGCGCCGAAGTTCATCACGCCGGTCTTCACGGCGTTGACCAGGTTGCCGAGGAACTCGATCGGCTTCGCGATGATCAGCCCGACCGCGTTCGCCGCCCGCGACAGCACGCCGAGCAGCATGTCCTTCAGCTTGAGGATCGTCTCGATCGCGCCGCCGACGGCCTCCTTCGCCTTGCTCCACAGGCCCTTGTTCTCCGCCTGCAGCGTCTTGATCTCCTCGTCGACGGCGTTGCGGGCCTCGCTGTACTTCTGCGCCAGGTCCTCGACCAGCGCGTCCTGCTTCTCGTCGACGGACTTCTCGAGGTCGTCGAACTGCCCGCCGAACTCCTTCGCCGCCTCGCCCGCGATCTTGCGCAGGGCCGGCGACTGGGACGCGACCTTCTGCTGCACGCGCGTGCGGCCGTCGGCGATCAGCTGCTTCGCCTCGCCCAGCTTCTGCCCGACGAAGTCCGCGATGTCGCCGATGACGGCCTGCATCTTGACCTCGTAGACCTTCTTGGCCTCGAGGAAGAGGTTGTTCGCTTCGGCGGGCAGATCGGCGAACAGGTCGTACGCCCAGCGCGCCGCACCGGTGATCCCGTCGTAGCGCTCGTCCTTGTAGCGCTTCATGCGGGCCTGGTGGTCGGCGGTGAACGCGGCCTTGGCCTGCGCCTCGCCGGCCTCGAACTTCTTCGCGACCTGGTCGTCGAGGGCGCCCAGCACGCCTTCGACCTTCGTCTTGGTCTCGTCGAAGATCGCCTTGATCTCGCCGGTGATCCGGGCGCGGTCCTGTTCGTCCTTCGACTTCGTGGCCGACTTCGCGGCCTGGCCCTTCTGCCCGGCCGACGACCGCGCGCCCGTCATGCCCGCCATCGCGGCCTGCCCGGACGCCTGGGCCGCGCCGGTCACGGCGGCCAGCTGCCCGGCTTCGGACTCGCGCACCGCCGCCGGCGCCGAGGCCGTGTGCTGCTCGCCTTCGCGCTTCGCGGCCAGCGCGCCGGTGAACTCCGGTTCGTTGGACTCGGCCAGCTGCTGGTCGGTGACGCCCGCCGCGGCCATCGCGCCCTGGGTTTCGCACTGGTCGGCGCGCAGGTCGGTCTGCTCGGGCGGCGCCTTGTCCGGGGTCGCCTTGCGCGCGTCCGGCGGGGCCGGTGCGGGCGGGGCCGGCGCTTCCGGCAGCGGCGTCACCGGCTTTTCCACGGCCCGGCTGGGATCCGGCGGCTCCTTCGTCCGGTCGGTGACGTCCTTGGCCGAGGCGTCCTTGCCGCTGGTGACCTTGCCCAGCACTTCCGTCTTGACCTGGTCGGCCTTGCCGGAGGAGGCGAACTTGTCGGCCTCGTCGAGGTTCTTCGGCGCCTGCTTGGCGATCGCGGCGTTCACCGCGGCGATGAAGGCCGCCTTGTCGAACCCGGCCGGCTTCGCCGCCGCCATCTTGTCCGCCTGGGCGGCCTTGGCCTGGGCGTCCTTGTCGTCGGCGGGCGCCACCGCGGCGTCCTGGGCCTTCTTGACCTCCGCGCCGGCCGGGGGATGGGCCTTCGCCGTCTTGGCCTGGTCGCCGACGTCCTTCTTCAGCGAGCGGAACTTCGGGTCGGTGTCCGGGGTGACGCCGGGCGGCGCGACCGGGGGTGCGGGACAGCCCTGCCGCTGGAGCGCGACCAGTCCCGACACCGCCGCGTTGCCCGCCGTGGCCTGCAGGCGCAACAACGCGGGCGGAGCCGCCCGGCGGGCAGGTCCTGGCGGCCGCGCGGGCTGCCCGGACGGCTCCCGTGGCGCCTTGTCCCGCCCCGTTGGCATGGGTTCAACTGTCGGCCGTGCCGGACCGCTTGCCAACGGCCGGACGGGCGGGCACGGGTGCCCGAACGGGCAGTTGCCTTTAAGGGCAGAGATCGGTTCCCGCGCACCTAGCCGCACGGTCGTTCCGCGGAGAACGCGGTGGCAGCAGCATCGCCGAAGACAAGACTTGTGCGTCGACAAGGGAGGCACGCATGCCCACCTATCTCACGCCGGGGGTGTACGTCGAGGAGATCGAAGCCGGCGCACGGCCGATCGAGGGCGTGGGCACCGCAGTGGCCGCCTTCGTCGGCTTCGCGGCGGACGGTCCCTTCAACACCCCGACGCTGGTGTCCAACTGGGGCCAGTTCACGCAGACCTTCGGCGACTTCATGGAGGGCTGCTACCTGGCCCAGTCGGTCTACGGCTACTTCCTCAACGGCGGCACCAACTGCTACATCGTCCGCATCGGCGGTTCGCGCGCCCAGGACAACGGCGCCGGGCCGAAGCAGATCGAGGCCCGCCAGGCCGTGCTGGGCGGCTACCGCTTCGTCGCGAAGGAGCTGCCGGAGGGCAAGCCGGCCGGCGAGATCACCGTCGAGGTGGCCGACCCGACGGGCGACAACCCGGCCGAAGACCGGTTCACCGTGCTGGTCAAGCAGGACGGCAAGGTCGTCGAGACCCACAACGTGACGACCAAGCGCACCAAGGAGAACGTTGTCACCGCGGTGCGCGAGAAGTCCAGCCTCATCACCATCGAAGAGGTCGCCACCGGCGGCGCGGTCACGAAGCCCGACAAGGGCACCGCGGTGCTCTCGGCGCCGCCGAAGGAGCCGTCCGCCCCACCGGTCCCGCGCCGGGTCGCGGCCGACGACTACGTCGGCGACGTCGCCGACCGGACCGGCTTCGGCGGCCTGGAGGCGATCGACGAGATCACCATGGTCGCCGCGCCGGACCTGATGGCCGCCTACCAGCGCGACCTGATCGACCTCGACACGGTCAAGGCCGTGCAGCTGGCGATGATCGCGCACTGCGAGCTGATGGGCGACCGGATGGCGATCATCGACCCGCCGCCCGCGCTCAACCCCCAGGAAGTCCGCAGCTGGCGGATGGACGCGGCCGGCTACGACTCGAAGTACGCCGCGCTGTACTACCCGTGGGTGCAGGTCCTCGACCCGGCTTCGGGGACCAACACGTACATCCCGCCGAGCGGCCACATGGCCGGCGTGTGGGCGCGCACCGACGCCACCCGCGGCGTCCACAAGGCCCCGGCCAACGAGGTCGTCCGCGGCGCGCTCGCGCTCGAGACGCACCTGACCAAGGCGGAGCAGGAACTGCTCAACCCGATCGGCGTCAACTGCGTGCGGTCGTTCTCCGGCAAGGGCATCCGGGTCTGGGGCGCGCGGACGCTCTCGAGCGACCCGGCGTGGCGCTACCTGAACGTCCGGCGGCTGTTCAACTACCTCGAGGAGTCCATCCTCAACGGCACGCAGTGGGTCGTGTTCGAGCCGAACGACGACGCGCTGTGGGCGCGGATCCGGCGCACGATCAGCGCGTTCCTGGTCATGGAGTGGCGCAAGGGCGCGTTGTTCGGGCTCACCCCGGACGAGGCCTTTTTCGTCAAGTGCGACCGCGAGACCAACCCGGCCGAAGGCATCGACCTCGGCCAGGTGATCTGCGAAGTCGGCATCGCCCCGGTGAAACCGGCGGAGTTCGTGATCTTCCGGCTGGCCCAGATGTCCGGCGGCACCAGCCTCGTCAACGAATAGTGAAGGGGTTCTGACATGGCACTTCCCGATCTCGACAAGGCGGTCGGCCACTCCTTCGGGCTGGAAATCGACGGCGTCCAGATCAAGCAGATCTCCGAGGTCTCCGGCCTCAAGATGGAGCAGGACGTCATCGAGCTGAAGCAGAACACCGTCGACGGCAAGTACGTCATCAAGAAGCTGCCCGGACGGCCCAAGGCGGGCGAGGTCACGCTGACCCGCGGCCTGACCGAGGACAACAGCTTCGAGAAGTGGGTCAAGGACGCCCACTTCGGCAAGATGGCGACGGCCCGCAAGGGCGGCGCGATCATCGTCTACGACTACGAGGGCACCGCGCTCAAGCGCTACAAGCTCACCAACGCGTGGCCGAAGAGCCTGGAGATCGGCTCGCTGAAGGCCGGCGACACGAGCGTGCTCACCGAGAAGCTCGTCATCACCTACGAGCAGATGGAAGTCGAGTGAGCCGATGCGCAGGGTGATGGCTTCGGCGCCCGACGCTCCCGTGGCGTCGGACGAGCCGCGCACCGAGCGGCCGAAGCTGCGGACGGAGTTCGCGTTCGAGCTCCCGCGCGGGTACGTCGACGACGAGGGCAAGGTGCACCACTCCGGGGTGATGCGCCTGGCCACCGCCCGCGACGAGCTGATCCCGCTGCGGGACGACCGGGTGCGCGAGAACTCGGCGTTCCTGACGGTGGTGCTGCTGGCCAGGGTCGTCACCCGGATCGGCGACATCACCGACGTCCACGCGGGGATCATCGAGAACCTGTTCGCCTCCGACCTGGCGTTCCTGCAGGACATGTACCGCCGGGTCAACAGTGAGGGCCACACCAGGGCGGGCGTGGCGTGCCCCGAGTGCGGCCACGGCTTCGTCGTCGACGTCGCCGGTGGCCGCCTGGGGGAATCGTGACGTACGCGGCCGACCGGCTGCACGAGGAAGTCGCGTACGTCGCCTACCACCTGCACTGGTCCCTCGACGACATCCTCGACCTCGAACACCCCGACCGGTTGACCTACGTCGCCGAGATCGCCCGGATCAACACCCGGATGAGCCAGGGACGGTGACGCAGGAATGTGGTTCCGCAGGAAGGCTCCTGTGCCCGCCGCTGCTCCGGTCGCGTTGCCGGTGACGCGGGGGGAGTGGCGGAGCGTGGCGCCGATCCAGCGGGTGCTGGCCGAGCACCCGCTGGTCAACCCGGTGCAGCGGTTCAGTGCCGGGTTGACGTCCTGGCAGAGCCCGGCCTACCTGGAACCGCTGGGGCATCGGATCGGCCCCGCGGAGCCGGCCGGCGTCATCGCGGACCTGGCGCGGCCGGCGCCGCAGCCTTCGTTGCCGTCGCCGTCTCCGTCGCCTGCGATGCCTTTGGTCGAGCCGGGCCCTTCCCGGCCGCGGGGTGCCGCGGTGCAGCGTGTTCCGTCTCCCGAGGAACCGCCGCCGCCACTGGTGTTACCGGTCGTGCCGCCCGGCGAACCGGTGCGACCGCTGACCTCCGCGGCGGCGGTCGACGGGCCCCCGGTGCGGACGGTACAGGCGATCGCAGAACCGTCCCCTGTGGACGTTCCGGTCGCAGAGCCGGAGCCGGTGGTCCCGCTGCAGGTACCGTCGGCGGTCATCGAGACCGAGCCCGCTCCGGTTGCGGCGCCGCCGGAGCTGCCGGTCGTCCAGCAGGCGACGCCCAGGCGCTTGGGGCTGGGCGCGCCGATCCTGCCACCGTCCGGCTCGCCGCCGTCGGTGCAGCGCGCGGACGAGGCTTCGCCGGTCAACACATTCCGTCCGCTCGAGACCACGGAGCCGCCCGGACCCCCGGGCGGCTCGACGAGTGTTTCCGCCGAGACGCGGGAGCTGGTCGAAGGTGGGGCAGAGGCGGTGGCGCGCGGGCCGGAATCCACGCCGTTGCCCCTGGCTCACGACGGTTCGGCCACGCCGTTGCCGCCGGCCCGCGACGCTTCGGCCACGGCGTTGCCGCCGGCCCGCGACGGTTCGGCCACGGCGGAGCCGGTGACCCGTGGGCTCGATCCCACGCCGTTGCCGGTGGCGCGGGTGCTCGATGGGGCGGCAGAGCCGGTGGTGAGGCGGGGGCCCGAAGTTCCGCCGCCTGCTGTTGACGCCGGTCGTGCGGCTGAGCCGCTGCCGGTGGCCCGTGCGGTTGACCAGCCGGTGAGCCGGGAGTCCGAACTTCCGCCGCGGCCGGTGGTCGAGGATGCCGCGCCGTCGGTGGAGGATGCGCCGCTGCCCGTGGCTCGCGTCACCGAAGACGCGGCGCTCCCGGTGACGCGAGCCCTCGAATCCACGCCGCTGGTGGCACGCGCGGTGGACGGTGGGGCGAGTTCGGCTGGGCCGTTGCCGGTGGCTCGGGCTGTCGATGGTGGGGCGGGCTCGTTGGCGGGCTCGGCTGAGTCATTGCCGGTAGCTCGCGCCGCCGAAGGCGCGAAGGCCTCGAAGGCTGGCTCGGCTGCGCCGCTGCCGGTGGCTCGGGCTGTGGATAGTGGGGCGGGCTCGGCTGCGCCGCTGCCGGTGGCTCGGGCTGTGGAGGGTGAGGCAGCCTCCTTGGCCGGTACGGCTGCGCCGTTGCCGGTTGGCCGGGTTGCCGATGGTGGGGCGGGCTCGGCTGCGCCGCTGCCGGTGGCTCGGGCTGTGGATAGTGGGGCAGCCTCCTTGGCCGGTACGGCTGCGCCGTTGCCGGTTGGCCGGGCTGTCGATGGTGGGGCGGGTTCGGCGGGGCCGCTGCCGGTATCCCGGGCTGTCGATGGTGGGGCGGGTTCGGCGGGGCCGCTGCCGGTATTCCGGGCTGTCGATGGTGGGGCGGGCTCGGCTGCGCCGTTGCCGGTTGGCGGGGTTGCCGATGGTGCGACAGGCACCGCTGCGCCCCTCCCGGTGGCTCGGGCTGTCGAGGATGCCGTGGCTACCACCGCGGGCACGGCTGCGCCGTTGCCGGTGGCTCGGGCTGTCGATGGCACGGCAGGTACAGCTGCGCCGTTGCCCGCGGCCGGCGCCGCGGAAGGTGGGGCGGGCTCCGCTGCGCCGTTGCCGGTTGCTCGCGCGGTCGATGGTCGGGCGGGCTCCTTGGCAGGCTCGGTTGCGTTGTCGCCCGTGACCGGCGCCGCAGCACCGTTGCCGGTGGCTCGGGCTGTCGAGGATGCGGTGGTTTCCACCGCGGGCACAGCTCCGTCGTTGCCGAGAGGCCGGACTGTCGATGGCGCGGCTGAGCCGTTGCCCGTGATCGGCGCCGCGGAAGGTGGGGCGGGCGCCGCAGCATCGTTGCCGGTGGCTCGCGTTGTCGCGGGAACAGGCTCCTCGGCCGGTGCGGGTGCGCCGTTGCCGGTGGCTCGGGCTGTCGACGGTGCGGTCGCCTCCACCACCGGCGGAGCTGCGCCGCTGGTGGTACCTCGCGATGCCGATGGCGTGGCGGGGGCGGCTGCATCGTTGCCGGTGGCTCGCGTTGTCGCGGGAGCAGGCTCCTCGGTCGGCACAGCAGCGCTGCCGGCGGCCCCCGCTGCAGCGCCGCTGCCGTTGTCCCAGGCGGTCGACGGTGCCGTGGCCTCCACGGCGGGCACGGCTCCGCCGCTCCCAGTGGCTCGAATCATCGAGAGTGCAGTGGGCCCGAAGGAAAGCACGCCGCGGGCGGCCGACACAGCCCTGCCGGTGGCCCAGACCGTCGACAGCACGCCTTCACTTCCAGTCGCCCGCACGGTCGACGGCTCGGCCACCCCCGCCATGCCGCTGCGGGCGGAACGAGCCGACCGCGGGCCCGAAACGCTGCCCGTCGCGAGGATCGCCGAACCCGAGCGGCCTCCCGTCATCGAGTCACCCGTCAGCCAGACCGTTCCCCCGGTCGTCGTCGCACGGCAAACCGAGGCACCGGTACAAGCACCCGCGGCACAACCTGCTGTCCCGGAAACCGACGAGCTCGTCAGGAAGCTCTTCGACCCCCTGCTACGCCGCCTCAAGACCGAACTTCGTCTCGACCGTGAGCGCCGGGGTGCGCTCACCGATCGCCCGCACTGAAGGAGGAACCGCCGATGCCGGATACCGATGAGGCCGTTGCCGTGTGCTATGTCGTCAAGCTGGACGACAAGAACCTCGGCAACCTCGGCGCCTTCTCCAGCTGCGACGGCCTCGGCTGCGAATTCGTCATGGAACAGCGGGAAGAGGGCGGCAACAACGGCATGGTCTGGCAGCTGCCGACCCGGATCAAGTACTCGAACATCAAGCTCTCGCGGCCCGTCACCGAGGCCAGCGCCCAAATCACGAAATGGTTCGCCAGCCTTGCGAGCGGGATCGAACGCAAGACCGCCACCATCGAAGCCCGCACCCTCGAAGGCACCGTCATCGCCAGCTGGGCGCTCGAAGGCGTCGTCCCGGTGCGGTGGAGCGGGCCGCAGCTCTCGCCCGACTCGCCCAAGGTCGCCACCGAGACCCTCGAACTCGCCCACCACGGCTTCCTCAGCCCGGCGAAGAAGGCCTAGCCATGTCCTCACCCGTCACCTTCACCTCGGCCGGCTCGCAGCCGCCCGCCGCCTATGGTTCCGGGGAACCCGCGCCGAACAACCTGCAGCGCGCCTTGCTGGAAGTGCGGAAGCCGCCGCAGTCCGGGGGGACCGGGCAGCCGCCCGGCGAAAAGATGTTCGACATCAAGTTCCAGTTCAACCCCAAGGAACTGTCGCTGAGCAAGAACGCCAAGTGGGGCCGCGACGCGCAACCGAACGCCAAGAAGAGCGCGCCGCCGCAGTTCAAGGGGTCGGACCCGGCCAAGCTCGCCCTCGAAATGTTCCTCGACGCCACCGACAAGATGGACGACGCCGTCGTCAAGAAGGTCGAGCAGCTGTTCACCTGCTGCGTCGCCACCGAGGACAGCCGCCAGCACAACAAGCCGTCGCCGCCGTGGGTGATCTTCAAGTGGGGTGGCATGACCGGCTTCCCCGCCTACGTCGCCAGCGTCACGGTGAAGTACACGCTCTTCACGCCGTCGGGGACGCCGGTACGCGCCGTCTGCACGGTGAACCTGGAGGAGATCTCCGGCGAGCTGGGCGGCCAGAACCCGACGTCGGGGGCGCTCGCCGCGCGGGACACGCACGTGCTCGTCGCCGGGGATTCGCTGCCCTCGGTGGCGTTCCGGGCCTACGGGGACGCCGGGCGGTGGCGCGAGATCGCCGACGCCAACGACATCGACGACCCGATGCGGCTGCGGCCCGGCACCCGGCTGCTGGTGCCCGCGCTGGAGGAGCTCGATGGCTAACGAGACCTTCACGAACACCCTCGTCGTCGAGGTGGAGAGCACGCCGCTGCCCGACGACGTCAAGGTCATGCTCAGCTACGCCTACGTCGACGACAGCCGCAACCTGCCCGACACGTTCGTGCTGCGCTTCCGCGACCCCGGCGGCGTCGTGCTGGAGAAGGGCAAGTTCAAGGTCGGGGCGAAGGTCAAGCTCAAGGTCCAGACGTCGGACCCGGAGAAGCCGCAGGACCTGCTCTTCGGCGAGGTCACGGCGGTCGCCATCGACCTGGACCCGCACGGCACGTTCACCGAGGTCCGCGGGTACGACCACGCGCACCGGCTGTTCCGCGGCCGCCGCGTCGCCGCCTACCCGAACATGACGATCGCGGACGTCGTGCGCAAGGTGACCCAGCGCGCGAACATCCCGGCCGGGAAGATCGACAACGTCAAGGGCTTCGGCGGCCGGCCGAACACCCAGCTGTCCCAGGACAACGTCAGCGACTGGGAGTTCCTGTCCCGGCTGGCCGAAGCGGTCGGGGCGCAGATCGCCGTCCGGGACGGGAAGCTGAACTTCGAACTGCCGGAGAAGCCCTCCGGCGCGCCCTCGACCACCACCAAGGCCACCGCCGACCCGCTCGTCCTCGAGGCCCACCGGACGCTGATCGGCCTGCGCGCCAGCGTCACCGCGGCCGAGCAGGTCCCCGAGGTGCGGGTCAACGGCTGGGACTACGAGAACAAGCAGCAGGTCTCGGCCACCGCGACCCCGAAGAACGCCGGCACCGAGGTGGCGGACGTGGACCCGGTGGCGCTGGCCGGCAAGTTCGCGAGCCCGCCCTTCCTCGACGCCGCCGCGCCCCGGCGCACCCAAGGCGAAGCCGACGCGACCGCGAAGGCACTGGCCGACCGGCTCGGCAGCGCCTGCACCGAGCTCGACGGCGTCGCCAAGGGCAACCCGAAGCTGCGCGCGGGCACCGCCGTCACGCTCACCGGCGTCGGCAAGCCCTTCTCGGGCAAGTACACGCTGACCAGCACCCGGCACCTGTTCAACGCCGACGTCGGCTACACGACCGAGTTCACCGTGTCCGGGCGCCAGGAACGCTCGCTCTACGGCCTGGTCGCGGGCGGCGCGAAGAACGCGTCGTGGCCGGGGGTCGTGCCCGCGGTGGTGAGCGACCTCAAGGACCCGGCGAAGCTCGGCCGCGTCAAGCTCACGTTCCCGTGGCTGGACAAGGACTTCGCCAGCACCTGGGCGCGCACGGTCCAGCCCGGCGCGGGCAAGGACCGGGGCGCGGTGGTGCTGCCCGAGGTCGGCGACGAGGTCCTGGTCGGCTTCGAACACGGCGACTTCGAAGCGCCCTACGTGCTCGGCGGCCTGTACAACAACAAAGACGCCGCGCCGTCGAAGTTCACCAAGCCCGTCGTCGACGCCAACAGCGGCGAGGTCGCCGTCCGCGGGTTCGTCTCGCGGAAGGGCCACAAGCTCGAGTTCGCCGAGGACGACGGGATCATCCTGTCCTCCGGCGACGCCAAGTTCGTGGTCAAGATCGACCAGAAGAACCAGGTCATCGAGGTGACCAGCGGCAAGAGCGTCACGGTGAAGGCGCAGAACGGCGTGAGCATCGACGCCGGCACCGGGCCGCTGGAGCTCAAGGGCCAGAAGGTGTCGGTGAAGTCCCAGACCGACGCCAGCATCGAGGCATCCGCCCAGCTGAAACTGAGCGGCACGGCCGGCGCGAAGCTCGAGGGCGCCACCGTGTCGGTCGCGGGCCAGGGCCAGACGGAGCTGACCGCCAGCGGTGTCGTCACCGTGCGCGGCAGCGTGGTCAAGATCAACTGACGGGGGAATGCGCATGCCACCAGCCGCGAGGGTCGGCGACCCGACCGGGCACCCGGGCGTCATCGCCGGCCCGGGCGTGCCGACCGTGCTGATCGGCGGGATGCCCGCCGCGAACGTCGGGACGCTGCACACGTGCTCGTTCCCGCCGCCCGCGGTGCACCCGCCGACGCCGATCGCGCCGCCGGGCTGCCCGACGGTGCTCATCGGCGGCATGCCGGCGGCGCGGATGGGTGACATGGCCGCCTGCGGCGCCCCGATCGTCATGGGCTGTCCCACCGTCATGATCGGAGGCTGACGTGGATTTCCTCGGCCGGGGACTGGCGTTCCCGCTGCACACCGACGCGACCGGCTCGATCGCGCTGGTCGGCGGCGAGCGCGAGGTCGTCGAAAGCATCCGGCTGATCCTGGCTACCTCGCCGGGCGAACGCCCGATGCGCCCCGAGTTCGGCTGCGCGGTGCACGACCTCGTGTTCGCGCCGGCCGACGCGGCGACCGCCGGGCAGATCGCCTACGAGGTCCGGATCGCGCTGGAGCGCTGGGAGCCGCGGGTCACCCTCGACGACGTCGTCGTCAGCTTCGACGAGGCCGACCGGGGCACCCTGCTGATCGACATCCGCTACCGGCTGCGCGGCACCAACGACCCGCGCAACCTCGTCTTCCCGTTCTACGTCATCCCGCCGCACGACTCGGGCGAGGACGGTGCCTGATGTCCATGCCGATGCCCAACCTCGACGACCGCCGGTTCCAGGACCTGGTCGACGAAGCCAAGTACCTGGTGCAGCGTAACTGTCCGGAGTGGACGGACCACAACGTCTCCGACCCCGGCGTCACGCTGATCGAGACGTTCGCGCAGATGGTCGACCAGCTGCTCTACCGGGTCAACCGGGTGCCCGAGCTGCACTACCTGCGGTTCCTCGACCTGATCGGCGTCCGGCTGTTCCCGCCCGCCGCGGCGCGGACCGACGTGACGTTCTGGCTCTCGGCCGCCCGCGACGTCCCGGTGGTCGTCGCGGCGGGCAAGCAGGTCGCGAGCGTGCGCAACGAAGTCGAAGACCCGGTGGTCTTCACCGTGGAGCACACGCTGAACATCGTGCCGTGCTCGCTCGCGCACCTGGCGACCAGCACGGCCGACACCGGCCTGCCGCCGGTCGACCGCACCGACGAACTGCTCGTCGGCGGCGGCCCGGCGGTCTTCTCCGAGACGCCGGCCCCGGGCGACGCCGTCCTCTTCGGACTGTCGGACGCGGTGCCCGGCTGCGCGGTGCTGCTGCGGCTGAACTGTGAGGTCGAGGGCCAGGGCGTCGACCCGCGTGACCCGCCGTGGCTGTGGGAGGCCTGGGACGGCACCGGCTGGGCGGCGTGCGAGGTCGACCGGGACAGCACCGGCGCGTTCAACCGGGCCGGCGACATCGTGGTGCACGTCCCGCACGGGCACACGATGTCGGTGCTCGCGCGGCAGCGGGCGGGCTGGCTGCGGTGCCGGCTGGTCGAAGCCAAGCAGAACCAGCCGTTCTACCAGCGTTCGCCGCGGCTGCACGCGGTCGAGGCCTCGACCATCGGCGGCACGGTCGGTGCGGTGCACGCCGAGATCATCCGCAACGAGATCGCCGGGACCTCCGACGGCACCCCGGGGCAGCGGTTCCCGCTCGGCCGTCCCCCGGTGGTCGTCGACGAGGGCGAGCTGGTCGTCGAGGTCTCCGGCCCGGACGGCTGGCAGCAGTGGACGGAGGTCCGCTCGTTCGCCGACTCCGGCCCGGACGACCGGCACGTGATGCTCGACCGCGTCGGCGGCGAGGTCGCGTTCGGGCCCGCGGTGCGCCAGCCCGAAGGCGGCCTGCGGTACTACGGGGCCGTCCCGCCCAAGTCCGCCGCGATCCGCGTGCCCGAATACCGGTCCGGCGGCGGGCGGCGCGGCAACGTCGCCCGCGAGGTCCTGGAGGTGCAGCGGGACCCGATCCCGTTCGTGAGCAGCGTGGTGAACCGGCGTCCGGCGATCGGCGGGGTGGACGGCGAGTCGGTGCGGGACGCGGCGCTGCGCGGGCCGCTGCTGCTGCGCACCCGCGACCGCGCGGTGACGGCCGAGGACTACGAGCAGCTCGCCCGCGAAGCGGCCCCGGAAGCGGCCCGCGTGCGGTGCATCCCGGCGCACGGCCCCGACGGCCGCGAGACCGGCGCGATCCGGGTCCTGGTCGTGCCGGCGGTGCCCGACAGCGGCGAGCTCGCGTTCGCGACCCTGATGCTGGACCCCGGCATGCGCGCCCGGATCGAGCGCTACCTCGGCGAGCGGCGGTGCGTGGGCGCGCTGGTGTCCGTGGAACCGCCGTTCTACCAGGGGGTGACGGTGGTTGCCCGGCTGCGCGCCCGGCGCCGCACGACGGCGGGCGCACTGGGCGCCCGGGCGAGCCAGGCCCTGTACGACTACTTCAACCCGATCAGCGGCGGCCCGGACGGCGACGGCTGGCCCTTCGGCCGCCCGGTGCAGTCGGGCGAGGTGTTCGCGGTCCTGCAGCGGCTGCCGGGGGTGGAGCTGGTGGAGGACGTGCGGCTGTTCGCGGCGAACCCGATCACGCGGGAGCGGGGCGAACAGGTCGATCGGCTGGACCTGCCGCCGAACGCGCTGGCGTTTTCGTTCGGGCACCAGGTGCGGGTGCGGGAGGCGGGCGCATGAGGACGGGCATTGCGGGGCTGCGGGGTTCGGGCCGGGTGGGTGTGTGGCGGACCGCGGGCCCGAGCACCGGCGACCAGGTCGGTGCGCGGCTCGTGGTGGTGGGCGCATGAGGACCGGCATCCCCGGCCTGCCGAGCCCCCACCCGATCGGCGAGCAACTCCCCGCCGTGTACGCCGAGGATCGGTTCGTGCAGGGGTTCACCGGTGCGCTCGACGAGGTCATCGCGCCGGTCATCTCCACTTTGGACAACTTCGCGGGTTACCTCGATCCGGGGGTGGCGCCCGCGGACTTCGTCGGCTGGCTGGCGCACTGGGTTGCGCTGCGGGTCGACGAAAGCTGGAGCCCGGAACAGCTGCGGCAGCTGGTCACGCGGTCGGTCGAACTGCACCGGTGGCGCGGGACGCGGCGCGGGCTCGCCGAGCACGTCGGGCTGCTGACCGGCGGTGTGGTCGAAGTGACCGACAGCGGCGGGGTCGTCGCCGACCCGCAGCCGGGGGCGCCGCTGCCGGATCCGGGGCCGCCCTGGGTGCGGGTGCTGGTGCGGGTGCCCGAGCCGGCGCGGGTCGACGTGCGGCGGCTGACGGCGACGGTCGTGGATGCGGTGCCCGCCCACGTGCGGGTCACGGTGGAAGTGCTGGAGGGCTGAGGATTGGTCATCTACGCGGAGTGCGGGCACCAGGGGCCCGCCGACGTCGAGTTCTGCGGCGAATGCGGCCGCTACCTGAAGTGGGACGACGACGGCCCGGTCGCGGTCAAGGCACCGCCGGTGGTGCAGCAGCAGCAGGTCGTGCAGCCCGCCGAGCCGATCGCCCCGGTCCGGCAGCCGGTGCAGCAGACCGTCGAAGAGCAGGTCCTCAACCCCGGCGACCTGATCTGCGGGAAGTGCGGCAAGGGCAACGCGCCCACCCGCAACTTCTGCAGCCGGTGCGGCGCGCCGCTGGCCGAGGCCGAGGTCGTCAAGACGTCGTGGTGGCGACGGCTGTTCGGCCGCAAGCCGAAGGCGCACAAGGCGGGGGCGCGGCCGGGCAAGGACGGCGTCCGCCGCCGGACCGGGCGGGCCGGGGCCGCGCGCCGGACCGTCGGCAAGGTGATCCGGCGGGCCGTCGCGGTGGCGCTGATCTTCTCGGCGCTGATCTACGCCCTGTACCAGCCGTTCCGCAGCGCGATCAACACCGCGGCGGTGGGGCTCTGGAGCCAGGTGACCGGGATCTTCGAGGCCAAGCTGAACCCGATCCACCCGATCAAGGTGAGCGCGACCGCACAGGCGAACGGACACGCGGCTCCGCTGGTCACCGACAACGCCAAGAACACGTTCTGGGCGGCCCCGGCCGACCGGGAACAGGTGCTGGTGTTCACCTTCGACCACCCGGCGGACCTGCGGAAGGCGATCGTGTACTCCGGTGACGCGGCGAACTTCCCGGCCGCGCACCGGCCGCAGAAGCTGCACCTGGTGTTCTCGACCGGCAAGACCTACGACATGGTGCTGGCCGACACGCCGGACTCCCAGGAAGTCCCGATCGAGAACAGCGAAGGCGCCACGAGCGTCGAGCTGCACGTGACCGGGCTGTACCGCTCGCTCAACGGCACGGACGTCGCGATCTCCGAGATCGAACTGTTCGAAGCCGGCTGACACCGAAGTTTCTTGGGGAGGACCGACCATGCGCGCGAAGCGAGCGGTGGCGGGCAGCGCGGTCGTCGCGGTGCTCGGCGGCTGGGCGATCAGCGGAGCGCTCACGCCGACCGAAGCGCAGGCACCGGCACCGGTGGCCGCGCCGTACCGCGTCGGGTACGTCAGCGCGGCCACCACCGGCCTCTACCAGGCGACCGGCGAAGGCGCGGTGCCGGCGTTGCCGCGCGGTGTCGGCAGCGTCGACTCCGACGCGTCCGCGGGCACCGGCGGTCTCGTGTGGGTGAGCCACCGCGCCGCGACCGCCGGTGGAGCCGAGCGGGACGGCGAGCTGTTCTACCTCCCCGACGGCGGCCAGGTGGCGCGGCCGCTGACGAACGACGACGCCGTCGACAGCCACCCGGCGCTGTCGCCGGACGGCCGCACGGTCGCCTTCGCCTCCGAACGCGCCGGCAGCCGGAAGCTCTTCGTCGTCGGCGTGGACGGCCGCGGCCTGCGCCAGGTGACGACCGGGCCGGCCACCGACGACTCGCCGAGCTGGTCGCCCGACGGCACCCGCCTCGCGTTCAGCAGCACGCGCGACGATCCGGCGGGGGACGTCTACACCGTGCCGGCCGGCGGCGGGACGCCGACGCGCCTGACCGCCGACCCGGCCGCCGACACCCAGCCCGCGTGGGGCCCGTCCCGGATCGCGTTCACCACCACCCGCTTCCACCCGGCCGGCGACGTCGCGCTGGTCGCCGAGACCGGCGGCGCGGTCACCCGCGCGGTCCCCGACCCCGGGGACTCCGCCGAGCCCGCGTGGTCGCCCGACGGCACCCGGCTGGCCTTCACGACCCGGGCGCAGGACCCGCTCGGCGACGTCAAGCAGATCTCCGGCGGCCGGGTGTCGGTCATCTCGGCCCTGGCGTCGATCGGCGAGACCGAGCCGGCGTTCCGCAGCACCGGCCAACCGCTGTTCACCGAGCTGCGTTCGGGCACCACCACGGACATCTGGAGCGCGGACGCCACCGGCGGCGACCGCCGCGACCTCACCCACCGCCCGGGTGCCGACGAGTTCGACCCGGCGTTCTCCGCCGACGGCGCGCAGCTGGCCTACACCCAGGCCGGCCCCGGCGAGGCGTCGGGGGAAACCGAAGTCGTCGTGGCCAACGCCGACGGCAGCGCGCCCCGGTCCCTCACCGGCCCGCGGGACGGCGCCAAGCACGAGCAGCACCCGGCCTGGTCGCCGGACGCTTCGATGATCGCGTTCGCGAACACCGCGTTCCGGGGCGAGGACCAGCAGGACACCGTCCGGATCGCCCGCGTCGCGGACGGCCGGATCCTGGGCGAGATCCCGATCCCGCCGTACCTGCGCGGCGACGACACCCAGCCGGTGTGGTCGGCCGACGGCACGAAGGTCACGCTGACGCGCGCGGCCTCGCGGGTCGCGCCGCCGCCCCCGGGGCGCGTGCAGCCGACGGTCGTGGACATCCCGGTCGGGCAGGGCTCGTCGGCGGCGATCGCCAAGACCGTGCCGACCGACAAGGTGCCCGCCCGGCCGGACATCGTGCTGCTGATGGACCAGACCAGCTCGATGGGCACCGCGCTGGGGAACATGCAGACCGGCCTGACCCAGGTCATGGGCACCCTCAGCACGGCGCAGCCGGAGGCCCAGTACGCCGCCGTCGCGTTCGGCGACCGCGACGACGTCGTCGACGCGAACAACCCCAACGGCCGCCTGTTCCAGGTGCAGCAGGACCTGACGAAGAACCAGGACGCCGTGAAGGCCGCCTTCACGAAGATCACGCCGTTCGGCGGCGGGGACGTCCCGGAGGACTGGATCCACGCCCTCGACCGGATCGCCTCGGGTGCCGTCTCGTTCCGGCCGGACAGCAGCAAGATCATCGTGCTGGCCGGCGACGCGCCCAGCCACGACCCGAGCGGCGTGCCCCACCAGCCGACCCAGGGCGTGACGCTCGCCCAGGCGATCGAGCACCTGAAGGCCCAGGGCATCCGGGTGGTCGCGGTGTCGGCCGGGAACGGCGGCGGTGGCCTGGATGCGACCGGCCAGGCGACCCAGCTGGTGAACGCGACCGACGGCGTCATAGCGAGCACCGATCCGGGCAACCTCAGCACCGTCATCACCGAGAAGATCGGCGACCTGCTGGTGCGGGTGCAGCCGGTGCCGTTCTGCGACCCCGGGCTGACGCTGACGTTCACCCCGGAAGGGACCCAGCAGGTGCCGGGCGGCACGAACGCGACCTTCACCGAGTTCGCGGCTGTCGCGCCCACCGCGCCCGTCGGCGCCTTCCTGCACTGCCGGGTGGAGTTCCGGATCGACGGGGAGAACTTCGTCCGGCCCGGCTACACCGAGGACGTCACCGTGCGGGTCAAGGACCCGCGGCTGCCGCTGATCACCGTGCACGACAAGACCGTGACCGGGACCGCCCCGACGGTGATCGAGTACTCCGCGACCGCGGTCGACGCCGACCGTGAAACGCAGCTGACCCCGTTCTGCACGCCGTCGTCGGGCAGCCTGTTCGCCGTCGGTGCCACCACCGTCACGTGCACGGCGACCGGCGCGGGCGGCACCGCGACCGAGACCGCCGTGATGTCCGTCGACCCCGGCGGGGACCGGCAGGAGCTGTGGCAGGTCGCGCTCGAAAGCGGGCCGGACAGCGTCGTCGCGGGGATCCAGCGGGATCTCTCGCCGTCCTTCGGGACGGCGTGTGCCGGACGGCACGGCTCGGCGGACGTCTCGCCCGACGGCGTCGCGCTGGTGTTCCAGAGCGACCGCCGCCGGCTCTGCGTGGCGCCCGCCGACGGCGGGGCCGCGCGGGTGCTGGTGCCGGACACCGGCTCCGTCGACGATCCCGCCTGGTCGCCGGACGGCGCGCTGATCGCCTTCCACAGCGTGGCCGGGGAAGCCCGGCCGGTCATCCAGGTCGTGCCCTCGGCCGGCGGCACCCCGGCGGTGCTGATCGCCGGCCCTGGCGGCGCCGCGCAGCCGGCGTTCCAGCGGATCGCCGACGTCGGCGTGACCGCCACCGCCGTCCCGGCCACCATCCCGTTCTCCGGGCTGACGACGTTCGAGTTCGTCGTCACCAACCACGGTGTCGCCGCGTCGCCCGCCGTCGGGCTGTTCGTCCGGCTGACCGCCGGGCTGCGGCCGCAGGCGCCGATCACCAGCGTGGGCACCTGCACGCCGGACCTCGTCTGCACCTTCGGCACGCTCGCGCCCGGTGCGCAGGCGCGGGTGCGGTTCAGCGCCACCGGCGCCGAACCCGGGACGCAGGCCGCGACCGGCACGGTCACCACGGCCGGCCAGGACGCCGACGCGCGGGACAACTCCGCCACGGCCGTGGTCACCGTCGGCGCGAAGCCGGTGCCCCCGGTGACGCCGGGCTCTCTGTCGGTGGGGCTGGCCGTGTCGGCGGTCCCGCTCTTCGCCGGCGGCGACGACGTCGTGCTGACCTACCTGGTGCACAACGGGTCCGGCGCGCCGATGCCGAACGTCCGGCTGGTCACCCAGCTGCCGCCGCAGCTGCCCGCGACCTCGGCGTCACCGGGGTGCGCGCCGGGTGGCGGCAGCTGTGCCCTCGGGACATTGGCGCCCGGCCAGACCGTCGAGATCCGGATTTCGCTGGCGGCCAAGGCGGCGGCGGATTCGCCGGTGTCCGGCACGGTCAGCACGACCGGACCGGACAACAACGCCGGGGACAACACGGCCGGCGCGCGGGTGGTGATCCGGCAGCCGGTGGTGACCGTCGACCCGGGCGTCGCCCCGCTCGGCTCGGTCCCGCGGGTGACGGGGACGGACTTCCCGCCGGGCGCGACGGTCCGGCTCGCCTGGTCGGCCGGGATCTCCGCGACACCCGGCCTCGCCACGGTGGGCGTCGACGGACGGTTCGAGACGCAGTTCCTGGTCTTCCACCACGACCTGATCGGGCCGCGCACGGTGACGGTCGCCCCGGTGAGCGGACCGAAGTTCGGCACGGTGCAGTCGGCCCCGGTCCTCGTGGTCCTGCGGACGGAACAACCCCCGTTCATCAGCCGCGGCTGAGCCGCACCCGAACCCACTGCCCATAGGGGCAACCACCGGCGCACGGCCGCACACCCGTCCGCTGGTGCCGGACCCGCGACACGAAAGGGAGACTTCGCGCATGGGAGCAACGGCGACGCTGTCCGAGGCCGGCCTGGTCGCGGAACCCGGCCAGGAGACGAGCTGCACGGTGACCATCCGGAACGCCGGGCAGGTCGTCGACCAGTTCACGGTCGACGTCGTCGGCGACGCGAGTGGCTGGGCCACCGCGGAACCGGCGACGGTCAACCTCATGCCGGGGGAGACCGGGACCGTCACCGTGCGGTTCGCGCCGCCGCGGTCCTCCGACGTCCCGGCCGGCACGATCCCGTTCGGTGTCCGGGTGTTCTCGAGCGAGGACCCCGCCGGCTCGGTCGTCGAGGAGGGCGCCGTCGAGCTCGGCGCCTTCACCGACGTGACCGCCGAGATCGTGCCGGGCAAGGTCGAGGGCAGCTCGAAGGCCGACTTCGAGGTCGCCGTCGACAACCGCGGCAACCGGCCGGTGGTCGTCGAGCTGAGCACGCTGGACCCGGAGGACGAGCTGGACTTCCGGCTCGAACGCGACCGGGCCGAGCTGGCGCCGGGCACCGCCGCGTTCGTCCGGCTGCGCACCAAGCCGCGGAAACGCTTCCTGCGCGGGCAGTCCGTCCGGCACCGCTTCCAGGTGTTCGTCGTCGCCGACGGCGCCGAGCCGCTCAAGACCGAAGGCACCATGGTGCAGCGGCAGCTGCTGCCGAAGTGGCTGCTGCCCGCGCTCGCCGCGCTGCTCGTCCTGCTGCTGGCCCTGCTGACGCTGTGGTTCACCGTGCTGCGGCCGGCGGTGAAGTCGGCCGCGCGGGAGGCAGCCGAGGAGCAGAACCAGGAGATCGTGAAGGCGGCTCAGGACGCCGGCGCCGGGGCCGACCAGGCGAAGAAGAACGCCGACCAGGCCAAGCAGAACTCCGAGCAGGCGATGAAGGCCGTCGGCCTGACCCCGCCGGGCGACAACCCCGCGCCCCCGGGCTCGGGTCCGGGTGGCACGCCCCCGACCCGCGTCTCGAACGCCGCCGCCGACGGCACGCCGACGGACTTCCGGGTGGCCGCCGACGCGCGGATCGACTCGAACGTCAACCGCTTCGCCGAGTTCCCCTACACCCTGCCGGACGCGACCAAGACGCTGGTGATCACCGACCTGATCCTGCAGAACCCGCGTGGTGACACCGGAACCCTGCGGCTGCTGCGGGATTCCGGCGGCACCAAGACCGTGCTGCTGGAGGTCGGGCTCTCGAACTTCCGCGACCTCGACCACCACTGGCTGCAGGCCTGGCGGTTCCAGCCGGGGGAGAAGATCGTGCTCGCGGTCAGCTGCCAGAACGCGCCCGACCGCGGCCGCTGCACCCCGTCGGTGTCCTTCTCCGGCCGGGTCGAGTGAACCCGTGCTAGATCAGGCCTTCGCGCATGGCGAACGCCACCGCGTGGGCGCGGTTGCGGAGCTGGAAGCGGTTGGTGATGTCGTGCAGGATCGACTTCACCGTCCGCTCCGAGTAGCTCAGCTGGTCGGCGATCTCCTTGGTCTCGAAGCCGTCGGCGACCAGCCGCAGCACCCGGGTCTCGCGCTGGGACATCCCGGCCAGGTCCCACCCGTTCGGGCGCAGCACGTCCCGCTGCAGCCGGGACACCCGCGACAGCAGGCGGCCCAGCAGGTCGGGCGGCAGCGCGCCTTCGCCGACGGCCGCGGCCTTGACCAGCCGCACCAGGGTGTCCGGCGTGGCGTCGGCCCGGCGGATGATCGCCGACACGCCGTTGCCGACGACGTCGAGCAGCTCCGAGTCCTCCACCTCCCCGGCCACCAGGACGACGCCCGCGTGGCCGGCGCACTGCAGGCTGCGCAGCAGCTGCCGGGCCTCGGCGTTCAGCCGCTCCACGATGACCAGCACGACGGCCGGCTCGCCGGAGTCCTCGTCGGCGAAGCGGATTTCGGGACGTGACCGCAGCGCGGCCGTGACGCCCGCGTGCGTGATGGTGTCCGTGGCGTGCAGCAGCACCGGAACCTGGTCGGTGATCATCGGTGAAGTCCTCCCTCGAAAGACGCCGGCTCGCGCCACCCCCAAGGATCGTGGTGCGGGCGTCTCACCAACAGGGACATGGAGTCCCGATATGTCCCGCTTTCCTTACTCCGATCGGGCAATGCCGGCCTCTCGCGCCTTGGCGATGGCCTGGGTCCGGTCGGTGACGCGGAGCTTGCGGAAGATGTGGGACACGTGGTTGCGCACGGTCTTCTGGCTCAGCACCAGCTCTTCGGCGATCGACGCGTTGCCCATACCCTGCGCGACGAGCCGCAGGATCTCCTGCTCTCGCAGGGTGAGCCGCGGGAACGACTCGTCACGCGGGGTCGCCGTGCCCAGCAGGGACAGCACCCGGGTGGCGATCGCCGGGCTGAAGATGGCTTCGCCGTCACCGATCACCCGGACCGCGCGGATGATCTGCTCGTTGCGCGCCCCCTTGAGCAGGTAGCCGCGGGCGCCCGCGCGCATGGCCGCGAACACCGCGGCCTCGTTTTCGAACATGGTCAGCATGAGCACGCCGGTGTGCGGGCTCGCGCTCACGATCCGCCGGGTCGCCTCGACGCCGTCGAGGTCGGGCATGTTGAGGTCCATCAGGACGACATCGGGTTCCAGCCGGCTCGCGTCGGCGACCGCGGTCAGGCCGTCGGCCGCCTCGCCGGCGACCTCCATGCCGTCGGTGGCGTCGAGCATCGCGCACAGCGCCGCCCGGAAGACGGGGTGGTCGTCGACCACGAGGACGCGCAGGGAACCGAACACCGCCTCACTTCCCCGCGGCGAGGGGCAGCCAGGCGGCGATCCGCGTGCCACCGGAGGAAACCGGCTCGACGCGGCAGCCGCCGCCGAGGTCGCCGGCGCGTTCCCGCATCGACCGCAGCCCGCTCCCGCCGACGGTGGGCAGTGCCTCGCCGTCGGTGCCCACGCCGTCGTCGACGATCTCCACGTGCAGGTCGCCGTCCCGCGGCCAGAGGTGCACGGTGCACTCCCGGGCGCCGGAGTGGCGGGCGACGTTCACCAGTGCCTCGCGGATGATCCGGTACGCGGTGACCTCGACCTCCGCCGACAGCGGCGGGAGTTCGCCGCGCACTTCGACGTCGACGCGCAGCGGGCCGTGTTCGGCGGGCACCCGCCCGGTGAGCGTGGCGGCGTACCGCCGCACGGCCAGGACGAGCCCGGCCTCGTCGAGCGCGGGCGGCCGCGCGTCCGCCACGATCCGGCGCAGGTCGGTGATCGCGCCGTAGAGCTCGTCTTCGAGCCGGGCCAGCAGGTGTTCGGTGGCGGCCCGGTCCCGGGCGACCAGGTCCCGGGCGGCGCGCAGCCCGAGCACCGCGGCGGTGAGCGTCGGACCGAGCCCGTCGTGCAGGTCGTGGAGCACCCGTTTCAGCCGGTCTTCGTACCCCGCGGGACGAATGCAGTCGGCGACGACGAATGTCCGGCGCATCTTCTCCCCGTCCGCCAGAAATGGTCCGGATCCCCGACGCGAATCGGGGAACCAGCTCTCGTGCGGGTAGCCCAGCCGGCTGCTCCGTTTCGCGTAGCGGGATGGTCACCCGCTGTACTAATCGCCCGATCTCGCCCCGGCGTTTCACCGTGGGGCACCGCCGTAGGTCACGGAATGGTCCCGATGCGGAAACGCTCGTAACGACGCAGGCAGGCGCAATGATCCGAGTGGACCAGCGGGTCCGGGGTGCCAAAAACGATTCATGAAGTGCCGGGCGACCAGGTGGAAATTCGACAATGCCGCGACGTCGCTCTTTCCGGAAGTCGCACGGCGGATGGAGCAGGACGCCGCCGACAATTGGCCGAACGGCAACAGTGTCGGTCTTTTCAATGGCCGGCGTCGAGCAGCGCGTCCAGCAGTTCCTCGGGTGTCTCGACCTGAGGCAGGTGTCCGGTGCGGGGGAGCAGGGTGAACGTCGAGCCCGGGATCGCGGCGGCGTAGGCCTTCCCGTACTCCGGGCCGGCGATGCCGTCGCTTTCGCCCCACAGCACGTGCACGGGGACGTCGATGCCGCCGAGCCGGCCGGCGAGCGCCGGGTCCGTCATCGCCGGGCCGGTGTAGCCGATCAGGGCGCGCACGTCCGGGCTCGGTCCGCTGCGGCCGCCGGCCGGGGCGGGCGCCCGGCCGGGGTCGTGGAAGGAGAGCGCCCGGATCTCCGTGAGCGACATGCCGCTGATGTCGGTGAGCGGGTGGCCGTCGACCTCGATGCCGATCCCGTCGATGATCACCACGCGGCTGACGCGCGGGCTCTTCAGCAGGGCGATTTCGGCGGCCAGCCAGCCGCCGAAGGAGTTGCCGGCGACGGTGACGCAGGTGAGGTCGAGCCGGTCCAGCAGGTCGACGTACAACCGGGCCAGTGCGGCCACGCCGGTGAGGCTTTCGGCTTTCGGGGTGCCGGCGAAGCCCGGGTGGGTGGGCAGCAGGACCCGGGAGCGGGTGCGCTCGGCGAGCAGGTCGGCGAAGGCGGCCATGGTCGCGACCCCGCCGCCGCCGTGCAGGAGCAGGAAAGTCGAGGTGTGATTGCGGTCCTGGACGGTCACTTCGGCGGTGCCGAGGGTGTGCGTTGTCATGGGTTCCTCCCGGTCTGTATCTAAGGAACCTTAGATAAGGTTCCTTAGATAAGCAACCTGCGTTAGGCTCCCCGCATGAAGTACCGCCCCGGCGACGTCTCCCTGGCCGTCAAGCGCCTGCAGCACCGCCACCACCGGGCTCTGAGCAAGGCCCTCGCGCCGCTGGGCTTGTCGCTGGTGCAGTGGGACACCCTGCGCCACCTGCACCGGCGGCCCGAGGCCTCGCTGCACGAGCTGGCGGTGCTGACCTTCCAGACCGACCAGTCCTTCGGCTCGCTGGCGACCCGGATGGCGGAACGCGGGCTCATCGAACGCGTCCCCGGCCCCGGCCGCGCCGTGCGCCACCGCCTGACCGAGGAGGGCGCCCGGCTGCGCGCCGAGGGACAGCGGCTGGCGGACGCCGTCGTCGAGACGTCGTTCCGAGACCTGTCGCAGGCCCAGCTCGACCAGCTGGGGGAGCTGCTGGACCGCGCACTCGGTCCCGATCCGACCGGTTGAGACGCGTAGGCTTTCCCCGGTCACACCACGGGAGGCCGGATGACGGCGCTGGCGGTAGTGCTCCTGGCGCTCGGCGCCGCGTCGACCGTCCTGATGCCGGTGTGGGCCTTGCTGACCTGGGGCGCCCGCCGCGAGCGCCGGCGGATCGCGCGGTTGCCGGTCTCGCGGTGCGCCGAGGTGACCGGCGCGGGGGAGCGGCTGTGTGCCGTGGAGGGCCGCAGCGGGCCCGGTCCACAAGGGACGTTGACCGCACCGCTGTCCGGTGCGCCGTGCGCCTGGTACTTCAGCCAGGTGGAGGAGCGGGTCAGTGGTGACGGCCCGTCGACACGGCTGGTCTGGGAAACCGGCGGCACCATGGCGTTCGAAGTCCGGGACGCGAGCGGCTCGGTCCTCGTCGACGGGCGGCTCGTGCACCCGGAACACCGGTCGAGCCGGACCGGCCACAGCCCGCCGGTGCGGCGCGCCGTGCAGGAGGAGGTCGGGTCGGCGCAGGACAGTGCCCACCTCCGGGGCCTGATCGCCCGGGGCATCCTGAACGAGAAGTCGTTCCGGCGCGGGTGGTTGTCCGACTCGCTGGGCTGGAGCGTGCAGGAGTACGTCCTGCCGATCGGGGAGCCGCTGCACGTCCAGGGCCGCCCCGGGGTCCGGGAGGGTCGCCCGCTGCTCGGCCCGGCCAGGCGCAAGCACCTCGTCGCCGGCCGCACCCACGCGCAGCTGAGCGCGGACATCGAGCAGGACGTGCGCACCGGGTGGGGTTGCCTGCTGATCGGCAGCGTCGCGGGTCCGCTGCTGCTCGTCGCCGGCTACCTGCTCCTGCGTGTCTGAGGGTCGTTGACTTGACACAGAAGAATGTATAACGCCCTATACGGCAGTGGTCATCTCGACAAAATTTCGACGAAGACCCACAACAAAAGCAGCAGCGACGCCGCCGGCAGCGTCAGCCGGCCTTCCGGGCCACGCCGCCGTAGAGCTGGGTGTTGGTGTGGGGGTCGTCCGAGATGTCGGCCGGGCCGGCCGGGCGCCACAGGGCGCAGCCGACCAGGCCCGGTTCGATCAGGTCGAAGTCGCCGAACATCGTCTCGACTTCCTTGTAGGTGCGGGTGGTTGCCTGGTCGTGGCCGCGGGCGCGGTTGAACGTGCCCACCGCGCTGTTGATGCGGTCGCTGTCCTGGTCGCTGACCAGGTGGGAGATCGCCAGGTAGCTGCCGGGGGCGACGTGGTCGCGGTAGCGGGCCAGCAGCGCGTGCGGGTCTTCGGAGTCGGGGATCCAGTGCAGCATCGCCACCGTGAGCAGGCCGACCGGGGCGTCGAAGTCCAGCAGGCGGCGCACTTCGGGGTGGCTGAAGATGCCGTCGGGGTCGGTGAAGTCGGCGTGGGCGATCGTGGCGTGCTCGCTGGCGCTCAGGAGCATCTTGCTGTGGGCGACGGCGATGGGGTCGCGGTCGACGTAGACCACCCGGCAGCCGGGGTCGATCTCGCCGGCGATCTGGTGGACGTTGCCGACGGTGGGGATGCCGGAGCCGATGTCGAGGAACTGGCGGATGCCCAGGTCCATCAGGGTGCGCACGACCCGGCCGAGGAACGCGCGGTTGAGCCGGGCGACGTCGCGGATGCCGGGCATGATTTTTTCGGCCTGTTCCGCGGCGTCGCGGTCGGCCTGGAAATTGTGGGCGCCGCCCAGCAGATAGTCGTAGGTGCGGGAACTGCTGGGTTTCGTCGTGTCGATACCCGGAGGTACCCATTCCTCTTCCTGGTGTTGCGTCATCACCGTCCACCTCACTCGCCTTCGCAGGAAGAACATACTCACTCCGGTGGCGCCCATGATTACGCCATCGGTGTGACGGCAGTTCAGCCGATGGGTGCTGTCGCGTGCCGCCGGATGGGCCTAAGGTGGCAGACCTCTTCCAGACTGCCAAGGAGAGGAAATGATCGTCCCGGTCGCACCAGGCCGTCGGATCCTGCTGGGACACACCCCGTCGCTGTTGCGGCAGCGGGTCGCGTTCACCTCTTCCCTGCGTGTGCACGGCGATATCGTGCGGCTCTTCCTCGGTCCGCTGGAGACGTATTTCCTGACGAGCCCGGAGTTGGTCAATCTTGTCCTCGTTGGTGAGGGGAGCAGCTTCTCGAAGGGGATCATCTTCGATCGTTTCCGGCCGTTCATGGGAAACGGGCTCGTGATGTCGGAGGGTGCGTTCCACCGGCGGCAGCGCCGGTTGATGCAGCCGGCGTTCCACGGGGCCCGGCTCGCCACGTACGCGGACACGATGGTGCGGGTGACCCGGGAGCTGACCGGGACCTGGCAGGCGGGTGAGGTCCGCAGGCTGGACGCGGACATGCAGCGGCTGGCGATCACGGTCGTCGGGGAGACGCTCTTCGCCACCGAACTGGGGCGCCGGGCGGTCGCGGAGGCACGCCGGTCGATCCCGGTCGTGCTGAAGGCGGGCATGGTCCGGGCGTTGTCGCCGCGCTTCCTCGAACACGTTCCGGTGGTGCCGGCCAACCGGCGGTTCGACCGGGCCGTCGAGCGGCTGCGGGTGGTCGTGGGGGAGGTGATCGCCGGGTGGCGTGTCACCGGTGAGGACCACGGCGATCTGCTGTCCATGCTGATGCTGGCGCGGGATCCCGGCACCGGCGAGGGCATGACCGACGACCAGGTCCACGACGAGGTGGTCACGCTGCTGACGGCCGGGAGCGAGACCACCGCGGTCGCGTTGACCTGGCTCTTCCACGAGCTGGCGCGGCATCCGGACGTGCTGCGGCGGGTGCGGGCGGAGGTGGACGCGGTGGTGGGGGGCCGTGCGGCGACCTTCGCCGACGTCGCGAAGCTGGCGTACCTGCGCCGTGTGGTGAGCGAGGTCCTGCGGATGTACCCGATCTGGATCCTCATGCGGCGGGCGCTGCGGGAGGTGGAGCTCGGCGGGGTGCGGTTGGCGGCCGGTACGGAGGTCATGTTCAGCCCGTTTTCGCTGCACTTCGATCCGCGGTTCCACGAGGACCCGGCGGAGTTCGACCCCGATCGCTGGCTGCCCGAACGTGCCGCGCGTGTTCCGAAGGGTGCGTACGTCCCGTTCGGGGCGGGCAGCAGGCAGTGCATCGGGCAGGCTTTCGCGCACACCGAGATCACTTTGGTCGCGGCGACCGTTCTGGCCGGGTGGGAGCTGGTGCCGGTGCCGGGTGTGCCGGTGCGGCTGACGGTCACTTCGGCCGCGTATCCCGACCGGATGCCGATGACCGTGGTTCCCCGCCGGGCGGTCTGATAATTCGATCAATCCCGTTTTTCGAAATCTGATCTTTTCGGAGGTAGTTTTCCGTGTTCGAGTTCCGTGGTGGGATGAAGCGCGCCGCCGTGCGTCGACGGCGGGCCGCGCTGCTCGTGGTGGTGGCACTCGGTTTCCTGCTGGTTCCGGTTTCCGCGAGAGCGGAAGGCGCGAGTTGCCGGGAGGTGTATTTCCCGGTGACGCTGGTGGCGCTCCCGCAGACGATGCACGGCACCTTGTGCGTGCCGGACGGTGGGGCGAACACGGTGCAGGTGCTCATTCCCGGCGGCACGTACAACAGTTCCTACTGGGACATCGGGTACCAGCCGGAAATCCGGTCGTACCGGCTGGCGATGAACAACGCGGGGTATGCCACGCTGGCGCTGGACCGGCTCGGTACCGGGCGCAGCAGCACGCCGCCGAGCGCGGTGCTGACGACGATCACCGAGGCCGCGGTGGTGCACCAGGTGATCCAGGCGGTGCGGTCGGGGGCGCAGGGCCCGCAGTTCGGCAAGGTGATCCTGGCCGGGCATTCGTTCGGTTCGGGCACGGCCAGCATCGAGGCGGCGACCTTCCACGACGTCGACGCCGTGCTCGTCACGGGGCTGGCGCACCGGTTGAACCTGGCCGGGACGACGGCGGTGTTCGCGGCCACGTACCCGGCGATGCTCGATCCCCGCTTCGCCACGGGCGGCTACGACGTCGGGTACTTGACCACGGTGCCGGACAGCCGCTATTCGATCTTCCACGCGCCGGGTCCGAAGGTGGCCGGGGCGATCGCGTTCGACGAGGCGACGAAGGACACGTCGGCGTACGAGCAGGCGGCCGATCTCTTCCCGATCGGCATCATCGCGCCGTACTCGCTGTTGATCGACAAGCCGGTGATGGTGGTGCTGGGGCAGGACACGGTGTTCTGCGGGTTGCTGGCCACGAACTGTGCGTCGGCGAGCGGGATCCGGAGCTCGGAGCTGCCGTACTACGCGGCGGGGGTGGATCTGACGACGTACGCGCTGCAGGGGTACGGGCACGCGATCAACTACGCGCCCAACGCGCCGGAGTACTTCCGTGCCGTGATCGCCTGGGCCGATCGGGCGGTCGGCCGGTAGCTCGCCCGTGCCGGACGGCCGTCGCCGGGTGTCGTGGCCGCTAGCATCGGATCGGTCGACGGGGCCGGGGGGTGCGACGTGGAGACAGCCGATGCGGCGGTCGTCCGGGTGCGGGAAGTGTCCGGCAGGCTGCTGGGTTCGGGGTTTCTGGTCGCGCCCGGGTTCGTCCTCACGTGTGCCCACGTCGTCGCGGGCAGGGCCGTCCGGCTGGAGTTCCCGCTGCTCGAACGTCCGGACGGCGATCCGGTTCCGGTGGTGGACGCGGAGGTGCTCGCCCTGGGCCCGCAGCGTCCCGACCGCTCCGGTGACACCGCGTTGGTGGCCGTGCGGAGCCCGCTGCCGCCGGGGGCGCGTCCGGTGCCGCTCGTGACCGGCGCCGGGTGGGACGACGGCGTCCGGGCGTGCGGGTTCACCGAGCACCGCGCGGACGGGGTGTGGGTGGCCGCCCGGCTGCGTGGCCGGCAGGGCACGGGCTGGCTGCAGATGGTCACCGAGCCGGGCCACCCGGCCGTCGAGCGTGGCTTCAGCGGCTCGCCGGCGTGGGTGGACCGGCTCGGCGGCGTGGCCGGCATGATCGTCGCCACCGCCCGCGGCGAGGGCACCGACGCCTACCTGGTGCCCACCGAGACGCTCCTCGACGTGCACCCCGAGCTGCGCCCGACCCGGCGGCCGTGTCCGTATCGGGGGCTGGAACCCTTCCGCGAGGAGGACGCCGGCCTGTTCCACGGCCGGGCCGATGCGGTGCGGCGCCTGACGTCCGCGGTGGCGAAACAGCCGCTCGTGGTCGTGGCCGGGCCTTCCGGCAGCGGGAAGTCGTCGCTGGTGCTGGCCGGTCTGCTGCCCCGGACCCGGGCGAGGGTCGTGCGGTTCCGTCCCGACCCGGACCTGCCGCCCGCGCTGCTGCTGGCCACTGTGCTGGTGCCGGTGCTCGAACCGGATCTCGGCGAAGTCGACCGGCTGGTCGCGGCCGGCAAGCTCGCCGAACTGCTGGCCGATTCCGCCGGGCGCGCTCCGGCGCTGCTGGCGGACCGGCTCGCCGGCCGGTGTGGCGAAGCGGGGCTGCTGGTGTTCGCCGACCAGTTCGAGGAGCTCGCCGCGGGCGATCCGGAGCGCGCTCGCACCCTGCTTGGCCTGATCGTTGCGCTGGTGACGGCCGGGCCGGGCGGGTTGCGGGCGGTGCTGACCCTGCGGTCGGCGTCGCTCGACGAGTTGCTCACCGGCGGCACCGCCGAGGCGCTGTACCACGGGATCATGCTGCTGGGCCCGATGAGCCGGGGCGAGCTGCGCGAGGCCATTACCGGGCCCGTTCCGGAGGGCGTGTTCGAAGCGGGCCTGGTGGAACGGGTGCTGGACGACGCCGGGGCCGCGCCCGGCCGGCTGCCGCTGGTCGAGTTCACCCTCACCCGGCTGTGGGAGGGCGCCGGCGGCGGGCAGCTGACCCACGCGGAGTACGAGCGGCTCGGCGGCGTCTCCGGGGCACTGGCCGGCTACGCCGAAGCCGTCTACCGCGAAGAGCTCGACGCCGGGACGCGGGTCGCGGTCCGCAAGCTGCTGACCCGGCTGGCCCGCCCGGAGGAGGACGGCGGGTTCAGCCGGCGCCCGGTGCGGGTCGCGGAGCTGCCCTCGCCGCTGCACCCGGCGCTGGCCGAGCTCGCGGCCCGGCGGCTCGTCGTGCTCGGGCAGGCGGTGGACGGCGGCGAGATCGCCGACCTGGCGCACCAGGCCCTGATCGACCAGTGGGCGCGGCTGCGCGGCTGGCTGGCCGAGGACCGCGAGTTCCAGGCCTGGCTGGAAGACCTGCGGCCGGCGGTGACGCGCTGGGAAGCCGGGCGGGACCCGGGCACCCTGCTGCGCGGTGGTGCGCTGGCCACGGCCCAGGACTGGGTGGCCGGCCGGGGCGACGACGTCCCGGCGGCGCAGCGGCGGTTCGTCCAGGCCGGTGTCACGCGCCGGCGTCGCGAAGTCCGCACGTGGCAGCTGATCACGGCGCTGATCGCGGTGCTCGCGCTGGTCGTCGGCGGCCTCGGCGTGCGGGCCTGGTCGGACAACCGGGACAAGCAGCGGCAGCTGCGCAGCCAGGCGGCCCAGCTCATCGGGCGGGAGGCGCAACGCCAGGCCGGCGCCGACCCGGTGACCGCGCTGCAGCTCGCGCTGGGTGCGTGGCACAACGACAGCGGGACCGCCGAAGCCTACGGCGCGCTCCTGCAGCAGCGGCTGTCGATGGGTTCGGTGACGGCCGTCCACGCCGGGCTGTGGTCCGGCACCCTCATCGGTTGGGCGTCCACTTCGGACGGTTCGGTGCAGGGGGCACTGGTGAGGAAGCCGGACGGTTCCTCGGAAGTGACCGTGTGGACGGGGTTTCCCGCCGGACGGCCACAGGCGTGGCACGCCCCGGCCACGGCGGAGGCGTCCGCCGTGGCCCTGAGCGAGGACGGCGCGGAACTCGCCGTGGCCGGCCGCGACGGCGTGATCCGCGTCTGGGACCTCACCACGAAAGCCGAGCCGACGGTCCTGCGGCCGGCGGGAACGCCCGTGCCCGAGGGGGCCGACCGGCTCGTGTTCTCGCTCGACGGGGCGAAGCTGCTGCTCGACCACCAAGGGCGGGCCGCCGACGGCAGGTACCAGCCCTCGGCCGTGCTCTGGGACCTCGCCGGCCGGTCGTCCCGTTCGCTGCCGCCACCCCGGACCGAAAGCGGTGGCGTGGCGGCGTACTCCCTCGGCCCGGACTCCGGCACCTTCGTCGTCCCGGGCACCGGCGCCCTGACCGACGCGCTCACCGGTCGCAAACTCCGTGACCTGCCCGTCGGCGGCCTCGTCATCGGGCACGGCGCCGCCGTCGCCGCCTGCACGGACGACGGCAGGCGAGTCCGGATCGTCGACACCGCCACCGGGACGGACCGGCTCTCCGGACCGCTGACGTTCTGCGAGCCCGGCGGTCCGGCGTCGTTCGGCGTGGACACGACCGGCCGGTACGTGGTCGAGGAGACCTCCGAACTGCCGTCGGACGGCGATTACGGGATCGTCCTGCTGGTCGACTCGGTGACCGGCAAGCGGTACCAGTTCCGCTCCCCGCGACTCGCCCTTGCGGGCACCTCCGAACGGCTCATGGCGGTGCCGCGGCCGGACGGGACGGTCACGGTGTTCGCCGCCACCGGCACGTCGGTCCTGGCGATGCGCGCGACCGAAACGCCGGCCGGGTACCGGTCGGCACGCGGTGTGGTGAGCCCGGATGGCCGGTACGACGCGTTCGTCGTGGGCACCAGCCTGGTGCTCACCGACACCGCCGCCCACGCCGTCCTCGCCGAGCAGCCGGTGCCGGACCCGGCCACCCCGCGCACCGGCGGCGCCGTGGCCTTCACCGCCGACAGCCGGCACCTGGCCGTCGCCGACCCCGGAGCGGTCACCGTCCACGCTGTCCCCGGGCTCGCCGTGGAACGCAGCTTCCGGCTCGACCCCCGCTGCGATCCCCGAGCGGGAACCCTCGGGGTGACCCCGGGACCCGGTACCGAACTGGTGGTGCAGTGTGGCGAAGTGCTCAGCCGGTGGGACGCGGCCACGGGCGCGAGACTCGGCGCTTCGGTCACGGTCGGCGACGACTTCGCGAACGTCCAGCCGAGGCCAGGGCACCCCGGCGAGGTCTTCGTGAGCACCGCCGACCGGGGAGCCGTGGAGCTGTGGGACGTCCGCGGGCGCGCGCGCCTGGCATCCCTCGAGACCGGCCTCCTCGATTCGTCGCGCGCGAGTTCGGTGCAGGCGGACGAGTCCGGTGCCCGGCTGGCGGTGCACACCGCCGACGGCGCGATCACGGTGTGGGACGTCGACGCCCGCCGTCGGATCCACGGCCCCATCGCGGCGTCACCCGACACGGGCGACCTGGTCGGGTTCGGGCCGGACGAGACGTTGCTGGTCGACCAGGACAGGAGCAGCACGCTGCAGATCTGGCACCTGCCGTCCCGCCGTCTGCTGGGCGCCGCGGCCATCCCCACCGGGACGGTGCGCGTGCGCGGGGACACGCTGACCTTGCCCACCCGCACCGCGGACTGGATATTCCGCCTGGACCCCGCCACGTGGTTCACCGACCTCTGTCGCGCCGCGGCCCGCGACTACACCGAAGCCGAGCGCGCACTCCTCCCGGCGGGCGCGGCCACCGAACCGCCCTGCGTGTCCTGACCGCGAACCGGCGAGGGCTTTCAGACCGCGGCCGCGGGGTGTTCGTGGTTACCCTGTTTGGTCTCGTTCTCTCGCGAAAGGGTCTCGCCATGGAACAGCCCGGGAGCCACGACGCCACGGCCACCGCCGAGGGGGTGAACCGGCGGAGCCTGCTCGCCGGGGTCGGTGGCCTGCTCGCCGCCGGGGGAGCGGGCGCGCTGGTCTCTCCGGCCGCCGCCGAAGCCGTCCGGCCGGAGCGTGATCCCCGGGTCGAGGCGCTGCTGGCGAAGATGACCGTCGAGGAGAAGCTCGGCCAGCTCCAGCTCGTCGGCACCGAAGACGCCGCCCGGGCCGCGCTGGCGACCGGGCGGCTCGGCGGCGTCTTTTCCGTTGTGGGCGCGGCGAAGCTCAACGCCTTGCAGCGCGTCGCCGTGGAGGGGACCCGGCTGCGAATCCCGCTGATCTTCGGCCTGGACGTCATCCACGGGTACACCACGAACTTCCCGATCCCGCTGGCCCAGGGCGCGAGCTTCGACCCCGCCGTGGCCGGCGCCGATGCCACGGTCTCCGCGCGGGAGGCGCGGCGCGGCGGGATCCACTGGACCTACGCCCCGATGATGGACGTCACGCACGAGCCGCGGTGGGGGCGGATCGCCGAGGGCTCCGGTGAAGACCCCTTCCTGGCCGCTCGCATGGCCGTCGCCAAGGTGCGCGGCTACCAGGGTGACGACATCGCTTCGCCGGATCGGCTTGCCGCGTGCGCCAAGCACTTCGTCGCCTACGGCGGCGCGGAAGGCGGCCGGGACTACAACACCGTCGACGTCTCGCTGCAGCGGCTGCACAACCTCTACCTGCCGCCGTTCAAGGCGAGCGTCGAGGCCGGCGTGGCGACCGTGATGGCGAGCTTCAACACCATCAGCGGCGTGCCCGCCCACGGCAACGGCTACGTCCTGCACGACGTCCTCAAGGGCGCCTACGGCTTCCGCGGGTTCGTCGTCAGCGACTACACCGGTGTCGAAGAGCTGATCCTGCACGGCTTGGCCGGTGACGGCGCGGACGCCGCGGCCGCGGCGCTGCCCGCGGGCGTCGACATGGAAATGGTCAGCACGAACTACGTCCGGTACGGGGCGCGGCTGCTGGCCGAGCGGCGGATCACCCGCGAGCAGATCGACGACGCGGTCCGCCGGATCCTGCTGGTGAAGGTCAAGCTGGGGTTGTTCGAACGCCCGTATGTCGACGAAGCGGGCGAAGTGAAAGCGCCTTCTCCCGCCGCGCTCGCCGCGTCGCGGCAGGCCGCCGGGCGGTGCATGGTGCTGCTCAAGAACGACGGACCGGTGCTGCCGCTGGCGAAATCGGTCGGTTCGGTGGCCGTCGTCGGATCGCTCGGCACGGCGACCTACGACCTCAACGGCACCTGGGCGGGCCTGGGCACCGGCGCCGGGACGACTCCGCCGGTCACCGTGGTCGACGGCATCAAGGCCGCGGCACCCGGCGCGACGGTGACCTACACCGCCGGCTGCACCGTCGACGGCACGGACACCAGCGGGTTCGCCGCCGCGCAGCAGGCGGCCCGCGCGGCCGAGGTCACCGTCGTCGTGGTCGGCGAAACCGCCGCGATGAGCGGGGAAGCGGCCGCGCGCAGCACCATCGACCTGCCCGGCGTGCAGGAGCAGCTGGTGGCGGCGATCGAGGAGACCGGGAAGCCGTTCGTGGTCGTGCTGGTCAACGGCCGTCCGCTGACGATCCCGGCCCTGCACGACACCGCGCCCGCCATCCTCGAGGCGTGGGCGCCGGGCGTGCAGGGCGGTCACGCGATCGCCGACGTCCTGTTCGGCGCGGTCAACCCCGGCGGCAAGCTGCCGGTCAGCTTCCCGCGCGCGGTCGGCCAGGTCCCGATCTACTACAACCACGAGAACACCGGCCGCCCGGCCGACCCGGCCAACAAGTACACGTCGAAGTACCTCGACCTGGCGTCCGGTCCGCTCTACGAGTTCGGTCACGGGCTGTCGTACACGACGTTCCGCATCGACGGCCTGCGCCTGTCGGCCACCCGGATGCCGGCCCGCGGCGGCCGCATCGAGGTGAGTGCCCGGGTGACCAACACCGGCGCCCGTGCCGGCGACGAGGTCGTCCAGCTCTACCTGCGGGACCCGGTGGCGAGCATCGTGCAGCCGGTCCGGCGGCTGCGCGGGTTCGAGCGGGTGACGCTGGCCGCGGGCGCGGCGAAGACGGTGTCGTTCACCCTCACCCCCGAGGACGTCGGTTTCTACGACAACGCCGCGAAGTTCCGCGTCGAGCCGGGCGAAATCCAGGTCTACGTCGGCAACAGCTCCGCCGCGACGCTGACCGCGAGCTTCACCGTCACCTGAGCGCCCGGCGGCGGAACTCCGCCGGGGTGAGCCCGGCGGCGGCCTTGAAGACCTGCCCGAAGTGGGACGGGTCGGCGAACCCCCAGCGGGCCCCGATCGCCGCCACCGGGACGGCGTGCGCGGCCGGGTCGGCGAGGTCGCGCTTGCAGGCCGCCACCCGGCGGTGCCGGATCCACCCGGCCACCGTGTGGCCGCTGCCGCGGAACAGCGCGTGGAGGTGGCGCACGGAGACGAAGCACGCCGCCGCGATGGTGTCGACGCGCAGGTCCGGGTCGGCCAGCCGCTCGTCGATGTAGGCCTGCACGGCCTGTCGTCGCCGGAGCCGGTCGTCGCCCCCGGCCGGCCCGGCGATCCCGGCGTGGGCACGCAGCATCGTCGCCGTCATGTCGAGCACGTTGCCCGCCACCAGGAGCCCGGCGGACTGGCCGTCCGGGGCCAGCGAGCCGAGGCCGAGGACGGCCGACCAGACGACGGGCGCGATGCCGTGGTCGGCGGAGAACTTCCGGGCCACCAGGTGGGTGAAGGCCGCCGCGTCGGGGGCGCCGAGCGCCGCCTTGCGGAAGCGCACGTTCACCGAGCGGTAGTCGTCGCCGACGTCGAGGGTCAGCGGCCGTTCGGAGTCGTAGAGCGCGAACTCGCCCGCCCGCAGGGTCGTGGCCCGGCCGTCCTGGGTGAGCTGCTTGGAGCCGGCGAGCTGCAGGGTCAGCAGGAAAGAGGCGTCGGCGGCGCGCGTGAGGTCGTCGGGACGGCGGTGGACGGTGTGGCGCAGGCAGGCGACGCCGAACAGGCCGAGCTCACCGACGGCCCGGTGGGCGATGGACCCGGCGAACGCCTTCGGGTTGTCGAATTCGAAGCTGAAGTGCAGCGACACCCCCGTGTTGACCTGCTGTTCCCAGACGCCGGGGCCGACCTTGGCCGCCGTGCGGGGCACGGCCTGCGCGGCGGGGATCAGGCTCAACGCACCGGCCATGGTCGCTCCTGGGGGCACTCGGGCAACGCGGCCAGGGTACGCCGGGAGCCGGGCCGTGCACATCGGCGACATCGGCGTGCACGTTTCGCCGATGCCCGCGGCGCCCGGCCGCTCGTAGCGTGGGGCATGGCCTACATCGAAGGTTCCCACCACATCACGCTGTCGGTCGGCCGGGCGCAGGAGGACGTCGACTTCCACGTCAAGGTGCTGGGCATGCGGTTCATCAAGCGGACCGTGCTCTTCGACGGCTCGCTGCCGATCTACCACCTGTACTACGCGAACGCGAACGGCGATCCGTCGAGCGTGGTCACGACGTTCCCGTGGGCGCAGGCCGGGCTGTCCGGCAAGCGCGGCACCAACCAGAGCCGCGAGGTGCTGCTGTCGGTGCCCGAGGGCAGCCTCGACCACTGGCACCGGCGGCTGACCGAGCACGACGTCGAGGTCCGTGACGTGGAGGTGTTCGGACGGCGGCGGCTGGCGTTCGAGCACCCGTGTGGCATCGAGTACATGTTCGTCGCGAACGAGGGCGACGACCGGGTCGGCCACGCGGGCCACGGCGTCCCGCCGGAGTACGCCATCCACGGCCTGCACGGGCTCGGGGTGCACGTGACGACGCCGGACCGCACGGTCGAGTTCGCCAACGACACCTTCTACGCCCAGGACGGCCTGGTGGAGGACGGCGACCGGATCGCGGTGCAGCTCGGCAAGCAGGCCCACGGCAACCACCTCGAGATCACCGTCAACCGCACGGACGACCAGGGGACCTGGCACTACGGGGCCGGCACCCACCACCACTTCGCCTGGAACGCCGACACTTTGGCGAACCAGGACGAGCTGAAGTTCGAGGTCGAGGGCCGCGGCTACACCGACATCTCGGAGCTGAAGGACCGCAAGTACTTCAAGAGCGTCTACGTCCGGTCCCCGGCGGGTGCCCTGTTCGAGCTGGCGGTCACCCACGCCGACGGCGGCTGGGACTGCGACGAGTCGCCGCACGAGCTGGGGCAGCGGTTCCAGCTGCCCGAGCAGTTCGAGCACCGCCGCGACGAGCTGCTCGCCGCGCTCGAGCCGATCGACGGCTGAGCGGGTGAACCCCCACCTCGACGAGCGGGTCCTGACCTGGGGCCCGCCCGAGGCGGCGGTCACGGTGCTCGCCGTGCACGGCCGCGGGCAGGAACCGGAGTTCATGCGCGAGCTCGCCACCCGGTTCGGCCCGCTGCCGGCCCGGTTCGTCGCCCCGGCCGCGGCGGGCGGCAGCTGGTACCCGCTGCCGTTCCTGCAGCCCCTGTCCGGCAACCAGCCCCACCTCGACGAGTCACTCGCGGCGATCGAGGCCCGCGTCGATGCGCTGTCCGACGTCGTGCTGTTCGGGTTCTCGCAGGGGGCCTGCCTGCTGGCGCACCTGTTGCTGACCCGGCCCCGGCGTGTGGCTGCGGCGGTTTTGTTCACCGGCGGGTTCATCGGCCCCGACCCGATCAAGCCACCGACCGGCGCGGAACTCGACGGCGTGCCGGTGGTGCTGCGGAGCATCGAGGACGACCCGTGGGTGCCGGCCCACCGCGTCGTGGAGACGGGCCGGCTGTTCGAAGCGGCCGGTGCCCGGCTCGACCTGAAGATCGAGCCGGGCACCGAGCACATCGTGACCGACGAAGCCTGCGCTGCCGCGGCGGATCTCATCCGGCGGCTGGCTCAGTTGTAGCCGAGCACGATCACGGGATCTTTCTCGTCCACGGGCGGGATGGGTTCTTCGGGTTCCATCGGACCTCCTCGTCGAAGTCGAAGTCGAAGCCAGGGTCAGATGCCCATGCCGAGGCCGCCGCCGACCGGGAGGACCGCGCCGGTGATGTAGCTCGCCGCAGGCGAGGCCAGGAACCTGATCGCCGCCGCCACCTCCTCCGGGGTGCCCGTGCGGCCGAGCGGGGTCATCCGCATCAGGTCGTCCATGCGCGGGCCGGACAGCGGCTTCGTCATGTCCGTGTCGATGATGCCGGGGGCGACCACGTTGACCGTGATGCCGCGGGCGCCGACCTCCCACGCCAGCGACCGGGCCAGGCCGGCCAGGCCCGCCTTGCTCGCCGCGTAGTTCGTCTGGCCGGGCGAGCCGAGGAACGCCAGTGCCGACGACAGCAGCACCACCCGGCCCGTGCGGGCGAGGAGCATGCCGCGGATCGCCGCGCGGACCGTCCGGTACGCGCCGGTCAGGTTGGTCGCCACGACCTGCTCGAACCGCTCCGGCGGCATGCCCGGCAGCAGGGTGTCGGCCGTGATGCCGGCGTTGGCGACGAGGACCTCGACCGGGCCGTGCTCGGCTTCGGCCTTCTCCACCGCCCGCTCCAGGTCGCCCTCGGCCGTGACGTCGGCGTGGATGCCCAGCACGCCGGGCGGTGCGTCGCCGGATCGGTGGGTGATGGCGACCTGCTCGCCGTCGTCGGCGAAGGCGCGGGCGGTGGCCAGGCCGATGCCGCGGTTGCCGCCGGTGATCAGGACGGACCGGCTCATGAACTGCTCCTCTCTACGCCGGGGTGAGCACCAGGGCGGCGTTGTGGCCGCCGAACCCCATCGACGTGCTCACCGCGACGTCGACCGCGCCCGCGCGGGCGGTGCCGTGGACGACGTCGACGTCGATCTCCGGGTCCTGGTGCTCGAGGTTGGCCGTCGGCGGGATCTCGCCGTGCTGGATCGCCAGTGCCGTGTACGCGGCTTCGATCGCGCCGGCCGCCGCGAGGGTGTGCCCGGTGACGCCCTTGGTCGAGGTCACCGCGGGCCGCTCGCCCAGCACCCGCCGCAGCATCCGCGCTTCGACGACGTCGTTCATCGGCGTCGCCGTGCCGTGGGCGTTGACGTGGTCCACCGCCGACGGCTCGACACCCGCGTCCGCCAGTGCTTCGCGCAGCGCACGCTCGATCCCGGCGCCCTCGGGGTCGGGAGCGGTCGCGTGGTGGGCGTCGCACGTGGTGCCGTAGCCCCGGACCAGGGCGCGGGCCCGGTCCCCGGCGTCGTCGGCCCGCTCCATGACGAGGATCCCGGCGCCTTCCGCGGCGACGAACCCGTCACGGCCGGCGTCGAACGGGCGGCTGGCCGTTTCCGGGGCGTCGCACCGCTTCGACAGCGCCCCCATCTTGTGCAGCCCCGCCACGACGGTCGGGGTGAGCGCGGCTTCCCCGGCCCCGGCCAGCACGACGTCGCACCGGCCCGAGCGCAGCAGGTCGCGGGCCATCCCGATGGCCATCGCGCCGGACGCGCACGCCGACGCGACGACCAGGTTCGCGCCGCGGGCGCCGCAGTCGATCGCCACCTGCCCGGACACCATGTTCGGCAGGTACTTCGGCACGGCCAGCGGCGACACCAGCGCCGGGCCGTCGTCACGCAGGGCCCGGTGCTGCTCCTCGAACGTCTCGGCCCCGCCGAGCGAGTTCCCGAGCACCACGCCGACCCGCGGCGCGTCCCAGGTCCGCGGGTCCCACCCGGCGTCGGCGATCGCCTCGCGGGCGGCCACGACGGCGAGCTGGACGAACCGGTCCAGCTGCCAGCCCGCGAACCCGCCCAGCAGCTCGTCCGGGTCGAACCCCGGGACACGGCAGGAGAAGTCCGTCGGCATCCCCTTCAGCACCGGGTCCGGCGCCGCGCACGGCGTACCCGCCCGGATCCGGTTCCAGTTCGCCTCGACACCGATCCCGGCCGGGGTGACCAGCCCCAGACCGGTGATCGCGACGTCGGCGGTCGACACGTGCGTCATCGGACCGCGGCCTCCTTGCCATCGACCAGCTCGGCGACCCCGGCGATGCTGTGCTCGCCGGTCAGCTCGCCCTCGGCCAGCCGGATGCCGAACCGCTTCTCCAGCAACAGGCTCAGCTCGATCAGCACGAGCGAGTCGAAGGACAGCTCTTCGAGCGTGACGTCGGCGCCGAGCGCGTCCGGCTTCACCCGCAGCTTCTCGATCAGCAGCGTGCGGACCTGCTCTTCGGTGGTGGACATGGGTGTTCCTCCTTCGGTGGGTGAGTGATCAGGCCGGGGTGAGCTCGGGCCAGACCAGGCCGGCCGAACCCCAGGTGAGGCCGCCGCCGAAACCGGCCAGCACGACCTGCTGCCCGGGGCGGAGCTCGCCGTCGGCGACGCCGTCGCCCAGCGCCAGCGGCACCGAGGCGGCGACGGTGTTGCCGACGCGGTCGATGTTCGCCACGAACCGCTCGGCGGGGATGCCCAGCCGGGCGGCGACCGCGGCCAGGATCCGGGCGTTGGCCTGGTGCAGCACGACGCGGTCGACGTCCTCGACGCGCCAGCCCAGCCGGGCCGCGGTGGCCTCGACCGACTCGCTCATCCGGCGCACCGCCTCGGCGAAGACCGGGCGGCCCTGCATCGCGAAGTACTCCTCGCCCGGCGCGGCGGGCCGGCCCGTCGACCGCTGCCGCGAACCGCCGGCCGGGACCTCGATGAGCTCGCTGCGGCTGCCGTCGCTGCCCAGGGCCAGGCCGCCGATCGCGCCCGCTTCGCCGGGCTCGCCGGCCCGCAGCACCACCGCGCCGGCGCCGTCGCCGAAGATGGCGCGGGTGGTGCGGTCGGCCGGGTCGAGGATCGTCGAGAACGTGTCGGCGCCGATCACCAGCACCGAGCCGGCCGCCCCGGTGGCGATCAGCCCGGCCGCCGTGGCCAGCGCGTAGACGAAACCGGTGCACACGGCCGCGACGTCGAACGCGGCGACGTCCGGCAGGCCCAGCCGGCTCGCGACCTCCGGTGCGGTGGCCGGGCACGGCCGGTCCGGGGTGCTGGTCGCGACGACCACGGCGTCGGCGTGCTCGGTCCCGGCGGACTTCAGCGCGCGGCGGCCCGCCTCGACGGCCAGATCGCCGGTGGCTTCGCCGGGGGAGACGACGTAGCGGGTGCGGATGCCGGTGCGGGTGCGGATCCAGTCGTCGGTGGTGTCGAGCTGCGCGGCGAGGTCGGCGTTGGTGACCTCGCCGTCCGGCAGCCACGACCCCAGACCGCAGAGCACCGCGGCCGCCGTCACCGGCCCGCCTCGCGGTGTTCGCAGGCTGTCATGGCAACTCCTTTTCGCGGGAAGTTCGTTCACTGTCACCGGAACCCATCGTCGGCGGGCCCGCTCTGCCAGCCCTAACGCCGGACTCGGCCGCGGGGGAGCAATGGCGGGTGACTGCCGCGTGACCGGCACCGGACCGGCCGCCACCAGAGTGGGTTCCGTTCACGCACAACCATCGTGAGGAGAGACCGGTGACCGAACTCGCCGAACGGACAGAAGTCCGTACGGCGGTGGCCGATCCCGCCACCGCCATCTCCCGCCTCGCCTTCGACCGCACGGTCGCGCGGGGGGAGGTCCATCGGGAAGCCCTGTCCGAGGTGTTCCTGACCGACAGCGTCCGGGTCGACGAGTCGCGGTTCGTCGCCGCGGCCCGGCTGCCCGCGTCGCACGCCTACTACGGCGACCACACCGGCGGCACCCCGATCGACCCGCTGCTGCTGCTCGAGTGCTGCCGCCAGGCCGAAACCCACGCGGTGCACGCGCACTTCGGCGCCCCGCGCGACACCAAGTTCGTGCTGCAGTCCTGGTCGCTGACCATGCACCCGCTGCCCGCGAACGTCCACATCGGACCGGCCGAGGTCGTCATCTCGGCGCACACCGACGAGGCCGTGTGGCGGGCCGGCGAGCTGCGCGCGATGCGCTACCGCATGCAGGTCTACGTCGCCGGACGGCACGCCGCCGACGTCGTGATGCGCGTCCAGTACTGCCCCGACGAGCTGTACCGGCTGATGCGCGGGCGCTGCCACGACGGCCGGGTGCCGTCTTCGGACGATTTCCGGTTCACCACAACGGAGGTGGCCCCCGGGCTCGTCGGGCGTGACCGGCCGGAGAACGTCGTGCTGACCGACGCCCGCGTCGGCGCGGACCGCGTCTCGGCCCGGCTGCGGATCGACGGCGGCCACCCCAGCCTGTTCGACCACGCCCAGGACCACGTGCCAGGAATGGTGCTGATGGAAGCCGGGCGGCAGCTCGCCGTCCTGGCCGCGAGCACCGCGCACGGCACCCCGGCCGACGCGGTCGAGGTCACCGGCCTCAACGCCGCCTTCGGCGCCTACGCCGAGCTCGACACCCCCATCACCGTCTCGACCGACGGCGCGGCCGTGGGCTCGGACCTGCTCGTCTGCTTCGAGCAGGAGGGCCGCGTCCTCGTCGAAGCCGGCTTCACCTGCCTGCCCCGCAACCCGAACACCGACCAAGGAGCGAAATGACCGAGTTCGGCAAGATCAAGCTCATCGCCCTCGACACCGACGGCGTGCTGTTCAACGACACCTACAGCCCGGTGATCGAGCGGTTCGTCCGCCGCCACGGCGCCGAGTACACCCCCGAGCTGGAGCGCCACGTCTGGGGCTCGCCGCAGCTGGCGGCCGGGCAGTACATGGCGCTCAAGTGCAAGCTGCCGTACTCGGCCAACGACGTCATGAAGGACTTCTTCGCCGAGCGCGACCGCTACCTCGCCGAGCACCCGGTGCGCGTCGCCCCCGGCGCCGAGGACCTGCTCAAGACCCTCGCGGCCACCGGGGTGCGCGTCACCAGCTACGGCGGCCGCGGCAAGGAGTACTCCTTCGACCGCTTCCTCGGCCACCTCGAGCCCTACTTCGACACGAAGACCCCGTACGTCGACGTCAACCCGTTCCGCCCGGGTGTCAAGGAGATCGTCACCGACATCTTCGGCTACGACTACGACGAGGTCGTGTTCGTCGACGACATCAACCGTGTCGCCGAGACCACCAAGGCGCTCGGCGCGGGCTTCATCGGGATCCCGGCGAGCATGCCGCACAACTTCCAGCGCGCGCAGATGACCGAAACCGGGGTGCGGTACCAGCTCGACAAGATCGACGCGGTCGACCTGCCGCTGCTGCGCGAGGTGGACCGCCGGCTGGCCGACGGCACCCTGTGGGACCTGTCCGCCTGATCACCACCACGGAGGCACCATGACGATCGAGACACTGTCCCGGCCCACCGAAACCGAGTTCGAGCGCCTCGACGCGCTGATGGGCCTGATGACCGGCGACGAGAAGCACGCGCCCTCCTCGACGTCCACTTTGGACGTCCTGTGGGTGCTGCACGACCGCGTGCTGCGCGTCAGCCCCGACCGCGTCGACGACGAGGAACGCGACCGCTTCTTCCTCTCCAAGGGGCACGGCCCGATGGCCTACTACGCGGTGCTCGCGGCCAAGGGCTTCCTCGAGCCCGAGACCCTGGCCGGCTACGGCGACTGGGACTGCCCGCTCGGCTACCACCCCGACCGCACCCTCGTGCCGGGCGTCGAGATGGCCAGCGGCTCCCTCGGCCACGGCCTGCCCCTGGCCGTCGGCACCGCGCTGGGCCTGCGCGCCCGCGGCCTCGACCAGCCCCAGATCTGGGTCCTGGCCGGCGACGCGGAGCTCGACGAAGGCCCCAACCACGAGGCCATCGCCTTCGCCGGCCGCGCCGGGCTCGACCGGCTCAACGTCGTCGTCATCGACAACGACTCGGCGACCATCGACTGGCCCGGCGGCGTCGAGACCCGCTTCGCCGTCGAAGGCTGGTCGACGCGGCGGGTCGACGGCCGCGACCACGTCGCGCTCGAGGCGGCGTTCACCGAACCCCACTTCGGACGGCCGCACGTCGTGGTCGCCGAAGTCGAACGCAAGGACGGCCGGCCCCGGCGCCGGTGAGGAGGCGTTTTTCGATGGTAATGACCTGGGAACAGCGGTTCGCCGACATCAACGCCATGCGCGCGCGGTTCGCCGCGGTGGTCGACGACCTGGTGACCGAAGACGAGCGGGTGGCCGCGGTGTTCGCCGACATCACGTGGGACAAGCTGCCGGAGTCCGCGCGCAGCCACCCCCGGTTCGTCAACGTCGGCATCCGCGAGCAGCTGATGATCGACGTCGCCGGCGGCCTGGCGATGGCCGGGCTGCGGCCGATCGCGCACACCTTCGCGAGCTTCCTCGTGGAGCGGCCGTTCGAGCAGATCAAGATCGGGCTCAACCACCAGGACGTCGGCGCCGTGCTGGTCAGCGCGGGCGCGTCCTACGACCTGGCGGTGGACGGGCGCACCCACGAGTCACCCGCCGACGTGGCGCTGCTGAGCACCCTGCCGGACTGGACGATCAGCGTCCCCGGCCACGCCGACGAGGCCGAGGCCATGCTGCGCGCCGCGGCCGGCCGTTCGGACCTGGAGTACATCCGGCTGTCCACCGACACGAACGCGAAGGCGTACTGGAACGGCGAAGACGGGTTCACGGTGCTGCGCCGCGGCCGCGAAGGCACGGTCGTGGCGGTGGGGCCGCTGGCCGACCCGGTCCTGGCAGCGACGGCGGGGATGGACCTCACGGTGCTGTACGCCCCGCGCGTCCGCCCGTTCGACCGCGAAACCCTGCGGCGGACGCTGTCCAGCCCCGACGTGGCCCTCGTGGAGCCGTACCTGACCGGCACCTCGGCGGCGGAGGTCGACGCGGCACTGGAGGACATCCCGCACCGGCTGCTGAGCATCGGCGTGCCCGCGAAGGAGCTGCGCCGCTACGGGACGCCGCAGGAGCACGCGGCCGCGTACGGGCTCGACGTCCGTGGCCTGCGCTCGCGGCTGGCCCGGTTCTTCTGACCGTCCGTCCGGAGGAGATTTCGTGCGACACACCGATGTCGCCCGCGCGGAGATCGCCGAGCTGCTCGGCGATCTCTTCGCGGGCTTCGAAAGCCGCGACTGGGCCCGGATGGCGGACCTGGTCGCCGAGAAGGTGCACCTCGACCACACGTCACTGGGCGCCCCGGCGCCGGAGGACCTCACGGGCGAGGAGATCGTCGCCCGGTGGCGGCGGGGGCTGCACGCGCGCAAGAAGAACTTCCACCTGCTGAGCCTGCCGCGGATCCGGGTGTCCGGCGACCGGGCCGAGGTGGCGGTGAACTGCTACGCGTGCAACGTCCTGGACGACGGTCTCGGTGGCGGCGTGTGGGAGTGCTGGGGCCGGCATGACATTTCCTGGCAGCACACCGGGAACGGTTGGCAGGTCACGGCGTTCGTGTTCACCGTGGCCTACACGCGGGGGGACGAGCGGGTCCACACCCACACACTGGACTGAGTGGCGCAGGGGGCCGCCACCCATGCCATGAAAGGGTCGTTCATGACGTCTGGCGTCATGAACGACCCTTTCATGACGTTCGAGCCGCTGCCGCGCCTGGCCGCGAAGGTTACAAATCGGGCATTCAAGGCTCGAAAGGAGAAAGATCGCGCCCGCGCGGGGGCAGGATGGCAGCCGGTTCTCGCACGGAACTCGCGGAGGTTCGGATGGGCGCGCAGATCGTCTCGATATTCCTGCCGGCGGCGCTCGCGCTGGTCATGTTCGGCCTCGGCCTGTCACTGACCCCGGCCGACTTCGCCAGGGTGGTGAAGTACCCGAAGGCCGCCGTCATCGCGCTGACGTGCCAGATCGTCGTGCTCCCCGCCATCTGCTACGGGCTGGTCGTGCTGTTCGGGCTCAACGGCGTGCTGGCCGTCGGGATGATGCTGCTCGTCGCCTCGCCCGGCGGGACGTCGGCGAACCTGTTCAGCCACCTCGCCGGCGGTGACGTCGCGCTCAACGTCACCCTGACCGCGGTCAACTCCGTGCTCGCGATGTTCACGCTGCCCGTGGTGGTCGCCTGGTCGCTGGCGCAGTTCATGGCCGGCGACGCCTCGATCGGGCTGCAGCCCGCGAAACTGCTGCAGATGTTCGCGGTCGTGCTGGTCCCGGTGGCGATCGGCATGGCGGTCCGCCACCGCTCCCTCGCCTGGACCGAGAAGATGCAGAAGCCGGTCAAGATCGCGTCGGTCGTCGTGCTGGTGCTGGCGGTCACGTTCTCCATCGTCGGCAACTTCCGCCTGCTGCTGGACAACGCCGACACGCTCGGCCCGGTGGCGCTGCTGCTGTCGGTGCTGAGCCTGGCGGTCGGCTACGGCGTCCCGCGCCTGCTGCGCGTGGAGCGGCGGCAGGCGATCGCGTCGGCCATGGAGATCGGCATCCACAACGCCGCACTGGCCATCACGCTCGCGATGTCGGTGCTGGGCAGCGAGCCGATGGCGGTGCCGGCCGGGATCTACGGCTCGGTGATGTTCGTGCCCGCCGCGATCGCCGCGTATGCGTTGAGCCGCAAGGGTTCCCGGGTCGTGAGCGTGACGGGAGCCTGAGACGCGGAAGGCCGCCTCCGGAACATCCGGAGGCGGCCTTCGTCGCCGTGATTCACCGGGTCGCGGACTCGAGCCGCGCCTCGGCGAGCGATCGCTGGGCGGCCCGCTCGCCGCCGCTGCCGAACAGCCACACCAGCAGCCCCAGCACCGCGAAGCCCGCACCCGCCCAGCAGGCGCCGTACCAGCCCGTGGCCTCGAACGCCTGGGCCGACACGTACGAACCCGCCACGCCACCGATCGCGAACGACGTCATGTAGCCGCTCGCGATCCGCGCGCGGGCCTGCTGGTCGACCTCGTACACCACGCTCTGGTTGGTCACGTGCACCGCCTGGATCGCCGCGTCCATCACCAGCGCACCCAGCACCAGCAGCACGATGCTCGACCGGCCCAGCGCCAGGATGCCGAACGACACCGCCAGCACCCCGAGCGCGACGCCGCTGGACTGCCAGCGCCAGTGGCGGTAGCGGTCGATCAACCGGCCGCCGCCCGAGGCCATCAGGGCGCCCGCCACGCCGGACAGGGCGAACAGGCCGATGCCGATCTGGGAGTACTCGAACGGCGGGCCCGCCAGCAGGAACGTCACGCTCGTCCAGAACGCCGTGAACGCGGCCATCACGCACGCCCCGATGGCGCAGCGCGACCGCATGATCGACGACCGGCGGAACTGGGCCAGCACCGAACCGACCTGGGCGAGGTAGCGCTTCTGCAGAGCGGGCTGGTCGCCGTGGATGGTCGTGCGGACCACCACCGTCGCGGCCGCCATCAGGACCGCCGCCACGACGTACACCGTGCGCCAGCCGCCGGCCGCCGCGATCAGGCTCGCCACCGTCCGGGACATCAGGATGCCGAACAGGACGCCGCCCATGATCACGCCGAGCACGCGGCCGCGGGAGGCGTCGTCGGCCAGGGTTGCCGCGTACGCGCTGATCACCGGGATCGCCACCGCGCCGATGCCGACGAACACCGCGAGCACGGCCAGCGTCGGCGCGTTCGGGGCGGCCGCGCTGCCGGCCAGGGCGAGGGTGTTCGTCACGAACAACGCCGTGAGCAGGTTCTGCCGCCGCACGATGTCGGCCGCGGGCACGATGAACAGCAGCCCGAGCGCGGTGCCGACCTGCCCGGTCGTGACCAGGAGCGAGACACCCGCCGTCGACGCGTGCAGGTCCTCGGCGATGCGGTCGAGCAGGGGCTGGGCGTAGTAGGCGTTGGCCGTGGTGACCCCGCAGATCACGGAGAACAGCAGGGCCAGCCGTGTCGGCACGGCCTGGCTGGACATGGTTCGCACCGTCCTTTCCGGACTGGAGTCGGTTCGGGTCACGCGGCACCCGCCTTCGCCGGCGTCGCGCACGCGTGCCAGGGGAGGTCCTCGATCCGGACCGGGTCGGCGGAGGAGTCGAGCATGACCTTGCGGTGCAGCTCCTGCAGCGGCCGCGACGGCTCCAGGCCGAGGTTGTCGTTGAGGCTCTGCCGCAGGCTGCGGAACACCGACAGCGCCGCGTTGCGCCGCCCGGTCATGTGCAGCGCGTACATCAGGCTGGCGTGCAGCGACTCGTCGTACTCGTCCATCGGGATCAGCGCGCGCAGCTCGCCGACGAGGCTCGCGTACCGGTGCAGCCTCAGGTCGAGCATGATGCGGCGCATCAGGATGGACTTGTTCTCCTCCAGCAGGCGCACGATCTGGGCGTAGAGCACCGGCCCCGGGATCAGGTCCCCGAGCGGGGAGCCCTGCCACAGGTCGAGCGCCTCCTGCAGTTTCGCCGACGCGCCCGCCAGGTCGCCGCGGGCTTCGAGGTCGTCCGCTTCGGCGACGAGCTCGCGCTCCCGGCGCAGGTCCGAGCGGTCGAGCGCGACGGCCAGCCGGTAGCCGGCCGGTTCGGTGCACAGCAGCTGCTTGGCGGCCGCGCCGCACCCGCGCTCGCCGAGCGCGGCGGCCAGCTTCTTGCGGATCTGCAGCACGCCGTTCTGGATCGCGTTGGCGGCGTTGCGCGGCGGGTCCTCCCACAGCTCGCGTTCGATGGTGCCCGACTGGACCACGCGGCCCTCGTTGAGCAGCAGCAGCGCGAGCAGCTGCTTGGCCTTCATCGCGGGCGGCACGATCGAAACGCCGTCGATCTCGACTTCGAGGGAACCGAGCACGGTGGCCCGTGACGGTTCCGGGGTGAGCCGGCCGGTCGGCCGGCTCGGTACGGCGGTGGCCGTGGTCATGGGTGCGTTCCCTCCCTGCCAGTCGTCCGGGCGCTGGGCGCGTCCGCTCCGGCCGGTGTTCGGCTAGTACCCCGTCGCGGTTTCGGGCACGCGACGTTCACCTGGCCGGAGGTTCGGGGCCGCACGACGGCGGTCCCCCAGTGCGCGGTCCTCCGGTGACCGCACCCCGAAGCTACCAGTGATCAATCTTGTACTCAAGTCCAACTTTGGCATGAGGCATCTCACAACGGCTCCGGCTGCCCCGGCCGGGTCACGGATTTCCCCCGGTCAGGCCCTGGCGGGCACCGCGAAACGGGGGAATCGCGCCGGAAACCGCCGGAGGACACCTGAACCAGTGCGAATGCGGCTGTTAGCGTGGATCGGGGCTGCAAGGCCCCGGAAATCGGACACTCGACTTGGGGGAGCAATGTCCAATCCCGAATTCACGGCCGCGCCGATCGGTGTCGTGGGGATGTCGTGCCGCCTTCCCGGCGCGGATTCCACCGCGGAGTTCTGGCGGCTGATCAGCGAAAACATCGACGCCGTCACCGAAGTGCCCGCCGACCGCTTCGACGTCTCGGCCCATTGTGCGCAGCCGCCGGTGCCGGGCAAGACCAATTCCCGCTACGGCGGCTTCCTGCGCGACATCCGTGGTTTCGACGCCGGATTCTTTCGAATATCGCCGCGCGAGGCGAATCTGATGGACCCGCAGCAGCGATTGTTGCTCCAGGTGGTCTGGGAGGCACTGGAGGACGCCGGGATCCCGCCGGCCACGCTGGCCGGCTCGAACACCGGCGTGTTCGTCGGCCAGGCCACGGCCGACTACGCCGCGGTGACCGGCGCCGACGCCGGGTCCGACGTCCTGGGCATGAGCGGCAGCGTGCTGCGTGCCGTCACCGCCGGGCGCGTCTCGCACGCCTTCGACTTCCGCGGGCCCAGCCTGGTCGTCGACACGGCGTGCTCGTCGTCGCTGGTCGCGGTGCACCAGGCCCGGCTGAGCCTCGTCACGGGCGAGAGCGACGTCGCGATCGTCGCCGGGACCAACGTCGTGCTCAGCCCCGCGGACGCGATCAGCTACGCCCAGGGCGGGATGCTGTCGCCCGACGGCCGCTGCAAGTTCGGCGCCGCGGAGGCCGACGGGTTCGTGCGCAGCGAGGGGATCGTGGCGATGGTCCTCAAGCGCACCGGCGACGCCCGCCGCGACGGCGACCGCGTCCGCGCCGCCCTGCTCGGCAGCGCGGTCACCAACGACGGCGACGGCGACGGGCTCATGCTCAAGCCCGCCAAAGCCGGTCAGTCCGCGGCGCTGCGGGCGGCCTGCCGCACGGCCGGGGTGACACCGGCGGACCTCGACTACGTCGAAGCGCACGGCACCGGCACCGTGGCGGGCGACGGCGTCGAACTGGCCGCTCTCGCCGAAGCCCGGGCCGGCGCCCCAAACGGCGCTTCAGTCCCGCTGCGGATCGGCTCGGTCAAGACCAACGTCGGCCACACCGAAGCCGCGGCGGGAATCACGGGCCTGGCCAAGGCCGTGCTCGTCGCCGAGCACGGGCTGATCCCCGCTTCGCTGCACGCCGACCCCGCCACCGTCCGGGACCGGCAGCCCGCGCTGGAGCTCGTCACCGAGAACCAGCCCCTGAACCCCCGCGGCGAACACGCTCTCGCCGGCGTCAGCTCCTTCGGCATCTCCGGCACGAACGCGCACGTCGTGGTCGCCGGGGTGCCTGCCGAGGAGCCGCCGGCGGTCGGGACGACCGGACCGCAGCTGCTGGTGCTGTCCGCGAAGTCGGAGAATTCCCTGCGCGCCTTGGCATCCGCCTACGCCGATTTCCTCGGCGACACGGGAAAGCGCTATCCGCTGGCGCACATCTGCCACGCCGCCGCGACCGGCCGGGACGCGCTCGACCACCGGCTCTGGGCGGTCGGGGAGACCCACGACGAGCTCGCGGCGCACCTGCGGGCGTGCGCGCGCGACGAACCCACACCCGGGGCCGGACGGCAGCGGGCCGGCCGGTCGCCGCGGGTCGGGTTCGTGTTCCCCGGCCAGGGCGGCCAGTGGGCGGGCATGGCCCGACGGCTGCTCGAAACCGCGCCCGGGTTCCGCGCGGCGATGCGCCGGTGCGACGACGCCGTGCGCGCCGAGCTGGGCTGGTCGGTGCTGGAGCGGCTGCGCGACCCCCGCCCCGGCGACCTCACCCGCGTCGAAGTGGCCCAGCCGCTGCTGTGGGCGTACGAAGCCGCGCTGGCCGACCTGCTGCGGGCCCGCGGGATCGAGCCGGACCTCTGCCTCGGCCACAGCATGGGCGAAGCCGCCGCGGCGTACACCGCCGGCGCGCTGTCGCTCGCCGGGTCCGCGGCGGTGATCTGCCGCCGCAGCCGCCTGATGACCCGGGTGTCGGGGGCCGGCCGGATGCTGGCCGTGGAGCTGCCCGCCGACACCGCCGCGGAGCTGACGGCCGACGAACACGAGGTCTGCGTCGCCGCCGAGAACGCGCCACGGGCCACGGTGCTCTCCGGCGCGGCCGCCGCGATCGAGCGGGTGGCCGCCCGGTTCGACGACCGGGGCGTGTTCGCGCGTCCGGTGAAGGTCGACGTCGCGTCGCACTCGCCGCTGATGGACGAGCTGCTGCCGGACCTGCGCGGTCAGCTCGACGACGTCGAGCCGGCCCCGGCCGGGGAAACGACGCTGCTGTCGACCGTGCGCGCCCGCCCGGTCGACAGCGCCGAGCTGACCGCGGGGTACTGGGCCGACAACCTCCGCGCGCCGGTCCGGCTGGCGTCCGCGGTCACCCGGCTCGCCGCGGACGAGCCCTGGGTGCTCGTCGAGCTGAGCCCGCACCCGGTGCTGCTGGGTGCGCTGCGCGACTGCCTCGGCGAGCACCCGGATTCGACCGCCGTCGCGACCCTCTCGCGCCGCGAACCGGAGGACCGGGCGCTGCTGAAGGCCGTGGGCGCGGTCTTCGCCGCCGGCGGCGCGGTGGACTGGACACGGTTCCACCGCGGGCCGCGCCCGCACGTGCCGCTCCCGCACTACCCGTGGGACACCACCGAGCACTGGGCCGCCGCGCCCGCCCGGCAGCGATCGGCCGGGCACCGCACGGTGACCCTCGGCGAGCTGGGCCTGCTCGACGCCTGCCGGGCGACCGAAGTGGACGGTGCCAGGCCGGTGCCCGCGGTCGCGTACCTGGCGGCGGCGTGGCACGTCACCGGGGCTTCGGCCTTGCGCGGATTGCGTTTCGCCGGGGACATGCTGTCCTGTGTGGACGGAGACGTCACGGTCGCGGCCCAGCTCGCTGCGCCGGGGTTCACGCTGACGGCGACCGGGCCGGACGGGGCCGCCTGCCGGGTGACCGGCTCGGTCGCCGGGGGAGCGGGCCTGCCCGCGGACGGCGGGCTCGACGCCGCCCTCGACGCCTGCCCGGACTTCCTCTCCGGCGGCGGGTTCGTGGAGCTCGCCGTCCGCCGGGGCCACCGGTTCGCGGCGGGCTCCGGGGTGCGGCGGCTGTGGCGCGGCGACGGCGTCGTCGTCGCCCAGCACGAGGCTGGAGCGGATGGCCGCTTCGGCGTCTTCGAAGCGGCGCTGCGGACGATGCTCGCGATCTGGCCCGACACGTCGTACGCGATGACTGCCGTCGAGGAGGTCACCGCGGGCGAGCTGCCGGAGGGGGAGTTCTGGACCGTCGCGCGCTTCGGCGACCGGTCGGAGCTGCTGGTCGTGCACCCGGACGGCCGGGTCGCCGGAGCCATGCACGGCGTCGAGTTCGTGCCGGTGACGAAGATCGCCGCACCGGCGGGCGACGTCCGCGAGGTGTTCGCCCGGGCGGTCGCGCAGGTGCTCGGCACCACGCCGGGCGCGGTGGACCTGCGGCGTTCCCTGCGCGACCTCGGCCTCGACTCGATCATGGCCACCCAGCTGCGGCGGGCGCTGGCTGCGGTGACAGGCGCCCCGGTCAGCGCGGCGGACCTCCTGGCACCGGTGCGCGCCGACGAGCTCCTGGCCCGGCTCACCGCGGCACCGGAGCACCGCAGCGCCGCCTGACATCGATGTCCGGTTCGAGAACTTCGCCCGCATTGCGCAACTGCAAGTCAAACTTGTACCCTGGTACAAACAGGAGGCGACGCACAGCGAGGAGACCGAACGTGATGACGACCGAGGCGGCCGGGCAGGCCCCGCTCGGCCGCCGGGAGCGGCACAAGCGCGCGGCGAAGCTGCGGCTGTACACGAGCGCGCTGGAGCTGTTCACCGAACGCGGGTACGAGAACACCACGGTCGAGGACATCACCGAACGCGCCGACGTCGGCCGCGGCACGTTCTTCAACCACTTCCGCCGCAAGGAAGACCTGGTGTCCCTGTGGGGCGAGCAGCGGCGCGACCACCTCAACGAGCACCTGGGCCGCAGCCGCGCCGACGCGGAGCCGGCCGGCGTGGTCGACGAGCTCGCGTACTGCATGCGCGCCCTCGCGGCGATGAACGAGAGCGAGTGGGCCCGCACCCGCACGATGCTGCTGGCCTGGGTCAAGGCGGGCCGCCCCGTCCTCGAGGAACCCCACGCGGCGGACATCTTCGCGGACATCGTGGCGGCCGGCATCGCCCGCGGCGAGATCGCGCCGGACGCCGACGCCCGCCGCATCGGCAACCTGCTGCGGGACGCCTACCTCGGCACGCTGTACCGGTGGGCCCAGTTCGAGGAACCGCCGGGCCCGCTGGCCGACGAGCTGGTCGCGATCCTGGACATCATCCTGCACGGCATCCTCCGCCCCAGCGCGAAGTAGCGCTCGGCTGTCCGGCCGGATGGACTAATCTGGGCTGGGACGAACGCCGGAGGGGGCGGGATGCTGGAAGGGCTGCTGTCGGCCGACGCGGGGGCGCTCTACGACGCGATGGTGCGCACCGGGCCGGTGCCGCTGGACGATCCGCGAGCCGGCAGCCCTGAGATGCAGGAGCTGATCGAACGCGGTTTCGTCCGGCGTGACTACCGGGAAGACCCGGTGCTCGCGCCGATGGAACCGATCCGGGCCGTCGACCACGCGATCCTCGGCGCGCAGCAGCGGCTGGTCGAGCAGCAGCGGCAGATCGTCGCGGCGCGTCAGCAGCTGGACCTGCTCCAGACGGTCTACCGGGCGACCCACGGCGGCGGCACCGACGCGGCCGTCGAGGTGCTGACCGAACCGCAGCGGATCGGGGCGCTGTCGCTCGAACTGTGCCTGTCCGCGAAGGAGGAGTTCCTCACCTTCACCACGCGGCACTTCAAGCGCAAGCCGGACGCGAACACCGTGATGGCCCTGCCCGACGCGGTCACCGAACGCGGCGTGCGGCTGCGCAACGTCTACGAGCGCGCCGCCCTGGAGTTCGAAGGTGCGAAGGGCGTCGTCGAGGCCAGCATCGCCGCCGGGTGGACCATGCGGGTGGCGCCCGAACTGCCGATGAAAATGGTGATCGCCGACCAGCACTCGGCGCTGATGCCGCTCGATCCCAGCGGGATGGAGGGCGCGGTCTTCGTGCGCAGCCCGACCATCGTGGCCGCCCTGCGGATGCTGTTCGAGCTGGTCTGGACCCAGGCCGTCCCGATCGGGGACGGCGGTGGGCAGCAGCGCCACGGGCTGACGCCGGCCCAGGCCAAGGTGCTCGACCTGCTGGCCACCGGGATGACCGACGGAGCCATCGCCCGCCACCTCGACGTCAGCGAACGCACGGTGCGCCGCCACGTCCAGGGCCTGCTCGACGCCCTGCAAGCCGACAACCGGGTGGCCGCGGTGCACGCGGCCACCCGGTTGGGCTGGCTCGACTAGGTCTACTCCAGCTTCTTGCAGACACCCCCGCCCTGGGTCCAGATCCAGACGCACTTGGTGGTGGGATCCTGGATGGCCGCCGCCTCCGGGGCAGCCAGCGCCCCGAACGCGATCGTCGCCGCGATTCCCGCGGCCAGCCCGGCCAGCACTCGCTTGATCATGTCGTCCTCCCCGCGAAAGCGATCTTTGACATGTGACAAGTTAGGCCCCGATGTCTTACGCGGGGAGAGCAAGTCCGGCCACTGTCCGGATCCGGTCACGCGGAGCCGTCGGGGCGGTCGTCCTGGCCCGCCGGCTCCGGGCTCCGCACCCAGTGCAGGCTGTCCGGCTCCGGCCACCACCCCGGCGGGTCCGGGCGGGGACCGCCGCCCGGTTCGCCCCACCAGCGGGCGGCCTCGTCTCCCATGTCGCTAGGCGCCGAAGGGCTGGGCCGAGAGCAGCGTCTGCGTCCAGCCGCTGGTGTCGACCGGGTCGGTGCCGAACCCCTGGATGTCCGAGCCGTCGAAGTCGAACGGGTTGTGGTCGTGGTAGCGGTACAGCGCGCCGTCGCGGGTCTGGGCGTAGTACAGGCCGTAGCCGGGTGACACGATCTGGTCGAAGGTGCTCCAGCGGTCCGCCAGCGTCTTGCCGGTCCAGGTGTAGTCGGCCGCGATGTGGTACGAGCGCAGGACACCGGTGGTGCTGATGCCGACGAGCCAGTCGTCGCCGGTGGCGGCGATGGTGCGCATGGTGAACCCGGTGCCGATCACGGCTCGCTGGCCGATCTGGTTGCTCGCCGGCTTGGGCCGGGAGACGACGTAGGACATCAGGGTGCTGCCGGCGATGCCGTAGAGGTGGCCGTGGCCGTCGTAGGTCAGCATGTCGTGGGTCCAGCCGCCGCCGAGCGCGACGGGCGTGCCGAGCTGCAGCGAGTTGTTGTTCGTGATGACGTCGACGCGGTAGAGCACGCCGGCGGGCGAGGTCACGAGCACGGTGTTGAAGTTCAGCGTCGCCAGCGCCTTGGGCGCGAACCCGAGGTTGTCGGACGAGACGAGGGTCTTGGTGCGGTTGCCGGTCTGCGAGTTGATCGTGCTGTAGGTCAGGCGTCCGTCGGACAGGGCGCCGTAGACCGACACGGTGGTCGCGGCCGGGCTGCTCAGCTCGTCGACGATGCGCTGCGCGTCCGCGGCCTGCGGCTGGTAGCGCTCGGGGAAGGCGGAGCGCTGGACCCGCTGGCAGACCTCGCCGATCGGGGCGGTGCGCCAGCTGCCGTTCGGGTAGAAGTCCGCCATCACGTCCAGGAACGCGTTGGTGGCCCAGGCCGGGTTGAGCCGCTGCGACTCGGTGCCCCAGGAGTCGAGCTGCTGGAACAGGCCGAGGCTGCTGTGGTCGACCTTCTCGCTGATGTTCTCGATCAGGGACTCGACGATCGTGGTGGTGATCGCGATGACGGCCGCGCGCTCGTCCAGCCCGCGGGCCTGCACGGCGTCGATGACGGCACGGGCGCACGAAACGCGGTAGGGCGTCATGTGGCCTTTCAGGGTGCCGGTCAGGACGCTGTTGAGCCGGGTGGCCGCGGCGGTGTCGGCCGCGGTCGGGCCGCCGGGGACGCAGGCCGCGGTCTGGTAGGCGGCCAGCTGCGCCATCCGGGCGGCCATGGTGTCGGCTTCGGTGGTGGCGTTCGCGGCGGTGGCGCCGGCGGTCAGGATGGACAGGGCGGCCAGGGCCGCGGCGATCGATCTGGTGGTACGCAAGGGAAACTCCAGGGTTTGTGGAGGGCGGTGCCGCGGCCCGTGCCGCGGCACCGCCGGGAAAACGGGGGAAGGTCAGGCGCCGGGCGGGGAGACGTAGCCGGAGATCAGCACGTTGTCGCGGCCGGAGCGGGCGGTGTCGGGGTCGATCACCTTCCGCGTCACCCTGCTGTCGACGTTGCCGCCGACGACGGTCAGCGTGCCGTCGGGGTGCACGGAGGTGATCACGTCGACGTGACCGCCGGTGGTGCCGTCCGGCGCGCCGTAGATGACCCAGTCACCGATCTTCGGGCTGCCGTGCGTGCTGCTGGAGCGGTACTTGAACAGGTCGTGGTCGACGCCCCACTTGCCGAGGGCACGCGCGATGAACGTGCCGCGCGGGACGCCGGAAACGCCCGCCGCGGACCAGGTCCAGGTCGCGAACATCGCGCACCAGTCGAGCGCGCCGCGGTCGCAGGCGTCGTTGTACTTGTCGCAGCTCGCCTCGCCGGTGCCGACCTCGCCCGTGGCGAGCGTGGCGATCTTCGAGCGCAGCGGCTTGACCGGGGTGGTGCTGGTGCAGCCGGCCGGGTCGGCCGAGAGCAGGTACTGCGTCCAGCCGCGCGAGGCGACCGGGTCGTTCAGGTGGTAGGCGATGTCCGTGCCGGAGCCGTCGGCCGGGTCGTCGTCCTCGTACCAGTACATGGCGCCGTCGGGGTTCTTGCCGTAGTACAGGCCGCCGCCGGGGGAGACGAGGTTTTCGAAGCTCTGCCAGCCGGCGTCGTCGAGCTGCGCGCGGGTGTAGGTGGTGCCGGTCTGGGAAACCGTGTAGCTGATCAGCTGCCCGTCGGCCGCGGTCGCGATGAGCCGGTCGTCCCCGGACGCCGAAAGCGTCTTGAGCGCGAACCCGCCGCTGCCGATCTCGCGGCGCTGGCCGATCTGGTTCGCGCCGGGCTTGGGCGCGGAAACGAGGTACTGCAGCAGGGAACCGCCGGACGTCGTGCCGTAGAGGTGCCCGTGGCCGTCGTAGGCCAGCAGGTTGTGGGTCCACCCGTGCTGGACGTCGATCGGGTCGTTGAACGTGAGGCTGCCGCTGTTGGTGACGACGTCGACGCGGTAGAGGACACCAGCCGGGGACGTCACCAGCAGCGTGTTGAAGTTCAGCGTGGCCAACGCCTTCGGGGTGAACCCGAGCGACTTCGAGGAGACGACGACGTGCGTGATGTTGCCGTTGTCCGGGTCGATCGTGGTGTAGGAGAGCCGGCCGTCGGGCAGCACGCCGTAGACCGAGACCCCACCGGCGCACGACGCGGCGGCGGACGCGGGAGCGGCGGTCAGCACGGTCGTGGTGAGGCCGCTCAGCAGGACGGAGAACGCCAGCAAAGCGGCGCGCATTCTGTTTCCGAACATGGGAAAACCCCTCATCGAATGGAAAGATTTGCGTCGGCCACGACCCGGGAAGGCGGCTCGACGCGGCAGAGCATATGAGGGTTTTCCGGGGCGCCGCATGAGCGAATCCGGCCGCTGGCCGCATGCGGACACGGCGACGTTCAGGAAACCGTCGCCGCGATCCTCAGTGCCTCTTCGACGGCGAACGCGCCTTCGAGCCGGTAGGTGACCGCGCCGCGCTGCCAGAGCAGCGACTGCGCCGAGAGCCGGGCGGTTTCGGTGCGCCACTGCCCGGTCCGGTCGACGTACATCAGCTCGTGCGGCCGGTCGATCCAGATCGCCGGTGCCCCGGCGACGCTCACCCGCCGGCCGCCGGACATGCCGAGGAACTTCTCGAAGACCGGCCCGAGCTGCCCGTCGAACTCGTCGATCCGGACCGTTCCGCCTTGGTACAGCAGCGAAACCACGCGCGTGGGGGCACCGGTGACCCGCACGTCGTCCGGTGGCCCGAGCGCCGCCGGGACCCCGATCGGGAACGCCGTCAGCCGACGCGCCTCGGCGAGCTCCACCGAGCGCTCGCCGGGCAGCAGGCCCTGGCCGCGTACCGGGGGACCGGGTTCGGTGCGCAGCTCGATCCCGGCAAACCGCAGCAGGTCGGTCACGGTCGCGCGCACGGCGGGGGAGAAGGTGACCGCCGCGGCGAACACCAGCAGCAGCGCCGCGGCGATGCCGGCCCAGCGCGGCACCACCGGACGCCGTCGCGGCCGGGCGGGCAGCCGGGCCAGGACGGCCTCGCGCACGTCGGGCGCCGGCGGCACCTCCAGGCGTTCGCCGAGGGCACGCAGTGCCGCGGCCAGCCGCGCGTCCTGGGGATCAGTCACCGACCGCCTCCTTGGCCGGTTCGGCCAGCAGCTCCCGCAGCCGGGCGAACGCGCGGTGCGCCCGCGACTTCACCGAGCCCCGCGGGCACCCGAGCACCTCCGCCGTCTCGCCTTCGGTGAGGTCGAGGAAGTACCGGCAGACCACGACGGCCCGGTTCTTCTCCGGCAGCGCCCGCACCGCGTCGAGCAACGCGGCACCGGCGGCGTCCGACAGCGCCTGTGCCGCCGGATCGCCGTCACCGACCGGTGCCAGGCTCGCCGCGCGCAGCTCGGTCGCGGCCCGCCGGCGCCGGGAGCGGACGAGGTTGTGCGTCTCGTTCGCGACGATCCGCAGCAGCCAGGCGCGGAACGAGGCACCACCGCGAAACGACGGCAGCGCCCGGAAAGCCTTCACGAACGCCTCCTGGACGACGTCTTCGGCCTCGTGCCCGGCGCCCAGCAGGCAGGCCGTCCGGTGGGCGAGCGCGGTGTACCGGTCGACCAGCGTCCCGTAGGCAGCGCTGTCGCCGTCGCGAATCCGGGCCACCACTTCGTCGTCGTCCGTCGCCCGCCCCTTCCCACCGGTGTTCCACCCTCCTCTACACCGGCCGCGGCCGCGAGGTTCCGCGGGAACCGGATCGCTTCCCGCGGTGTAGGGCGGGCATGAAACTGCGACTCCTTTCCGTGCTCGGCGCCGTCCTGGTGGCCATGCTGGTGCCGGCACCCGGCGCGCGGGCGGGCAACTGGGCGGTGACCTACCCCGACCCGCTGCCGGACACGTTCCGGGCCGGTCAGCCCTACACCGTCGGGTATTGGGTGCTGCAGCACGGTTCCCACGTCACCGACGGGGAGCTGGGCGTGACGGCGCTCGTCTTCACGCCCGAGCAGGGCGGGCCCGTGGTGTTCCCCGGGGTCGCCCTGCGCGAACCCGCGCACTACGCGACCGCGGTCGTCCTGCCCCACGACGGGGTGTGGCGGGTGTCGGCGCGGCAGGGCATCTTCGCCGACTACGAAATCGGCACGCTGACGGTGCCCGGTCGGCTGGCGGTCCAGCCACCCCCGGCCCCGATGGCCTGGGCCGAAAAGCAGCCGTGGGGCGCGATCCGGCCCCCGATCGCCCCGAACGACGGCCGCACCGTGCCGATCCGGACGTTCGCGCCGACTGCGGTGGCGGCCACGCCGGAGGCACCGGCGTCGCTCGGGGCCGTGCTGGCCGTGGCCGGCCTCGTCGTCGCCGGGGGAGCCGTGCTGCTGGTGGGCGGCCGCCGCGTGCGGCGACGGCTGCGCAAGGACGCTCGGTCGCGGATTCGAACGTCATGAACGACTCTTTCATGACGTCCCACGTCATGAAAGAGTCGTTCATGGCATCCGCTCCAGCAGCGTGTTCGACGACCGGACGAACGAGTCGGCGCAGCCGCACGAACCCCGGGTCGTCAGCCGGGTGGGCAGGGTGTGCAGCCCGCTCGGGCGCGGTTCGTCGCCGAGGGCGCCCACGAGCAGCTCGGCCGCCAGCTTGCCCATCTCGAAGATCGGCTGCTCGGCCGTGGTGAGACCGGGACTGGTGTAGGCCGCGTACTCGATGCCGTCGAACGAGGCGACCGCGAGATCGTCCGGGACCCGCAGGCCGTGGTCGGTGGCGGCGCGCAGGAGGCCGAGCGCGGCGAGGTCGCTGGTGACGAACAACGCGGTCGGCGCGTGCGGCCCGGCCAGCAGCGCTGCGAGCGCCTCGTAGCCGGCCCGGCCGCCGAACGGGCGGCGCAGCACCGGCAGCGCGGTGAGGCCGGCCTCGGCCAGCGCGCGCTGGTACCCGGCCACGCGGTCGCGGGAGGTCGAGACGTCCGGACCGCTCAGGCAGGCGATCCGCGTGTGGCCGTGCCCGATGAGGTGCGCGACGACCTCGCGCGCCCCGTCGACCGCGTCGGCCACGACGGTCGGCACGTCCCCGTCGCCGAACGACCGGTCGACGAACACCACCGGCGTCGGGATCTTCGCGTACTCCGCGCGCAGCGCGGGACCCGTCGTCGACGGGATCGCCAGCACGCCCTCCACCTGCCGGTCCAGGAACGCGCGCAGGTAACCGAGTTCGCGCGTCTCGTCGTCGGCGGCATTGCCGACCAGCAGCGGGTAGCCGAACCGGTGCGCCGTCTCCTCGACCGCGCGGGCGAGCAGCGCGAAGTAGGGGTTCGCGCTGTCGGGGATGACCAGCCCGAGCGCGTGGCCCTTCGCCATCCGCAGGGACCGGGCCACCGTGTTGGGCCGGTAGCCGAGCTCGTCGATCGCGGCGAGGATCCGCTCGCGGGTTTCCGGGGCGACGCGCCGGGGCCCGTCGTTGAGCACGTAGCTGACCAGCGCCGGAGACGTCCCCGCCCGCCGGGCGACGTCCGCCCGCGTCACCGCCATCCGAGAAACTCCGTTCTTCAGCCCGAGTCTTGACAAGCAGTGTGCCAGAGCACAGGATGCCTCATCAACACGAGTTGACGGCGCCTCAGCCCGTGTTCGCACTCAAGAATCAACACGTGTTGATTCGCTCTGACCAGGGAGAACACTCATGGGAAGCTGGAACCTTCGCCGCATCGTCGCGGTGACGGTCGCGGCCGCCGCGGTCGCCGGGATGACCACGGCCTGCGGCCGCGGTGGTGACGACGCCAAGCAGGCGAGCGGTCCGAAGATCGCCATCGTCACCCGCAACTTCACCAACCCGTACTGGGCCGCACTGCGCGACGGCGCGCTGGCCGAGGGCAAGCAGCGCGGCGTCGAGGTCAACGTGCAGGCCGGCACGTCCGAGACCGACGCCGACGGCGAGAACGCGAAGATCTCCACCCTGGCCGGCCAGGGCTACGACTGCTTCGGCGTCGTCCCGGTCAACGCGAGCAACGTGATCACCCCGCTCGTGCCGGTGGCGCGCGCGAAGAAGACGATCCTCAACCTCGACTCGCAGATCGACCCGGCCGCCTCGAGCGCGGCGGGCGTCTCGTACGCGTCGTTCATCGGCTCCGACAACGTCGCGGCGGGCACGCTGGCCGGGCAGAAGATGCTGACCGCGCTCGGCGGCACCGGCAAGGTCGTGATCCTGCAGGGCATCGCCGGCGAGCAGAACGGCATCAACCGCGAAAAGGGCTTCACCGAGGCGACCGGCGGCAAGCTCGACATCGTCCAGCGCGCACCGGCCGACTACGAGCAGGACAAGGCGCTGCAGGTCACCGAGGCGATCCTCAAGGCCCACCCGGACATCACCGGCATCTTCGCCGCGAACGACACCATGGGGCTCGGCGCCGTCCAGGCGATCAAGAACGCCGGCCTGGCCGGCAAGATCAAGGTCATCTCGGTCGACGGCATCAAGGACGCCCTCGCGTCGGTCAAGAGCGGCGACCTCTACGGCACGATCACCCAGTACCCGTACGCCGAAGGCCAGCTCGCCGTGCAGGCCTGCATCGCGGCGCACTCCGGCAAGCCGATCCCGCAGCGCGTGGTCGCCCCGATCGCCTTCATCGACAACGCGGTCGTCGACCAGCAGCTCGCTTCGTTCCCGAAGCCGTTCGCGCCGTTCGACAACCCGCTCGCCGCGCTGGTCGCCGGATGACGGCGACGGCGGCCCGGCCGCGTTCGTTCGACCTCGCCCGCGCGGCCGACTACGCCGCACCCGGAGCGCTGGTCGTGGTGTGGGTCGCGTTCTTCATCGCGACCCCGCACTTCCTGACTCTCAGCAACATCGGCGACCTGCTGGTCGCCTCGTCCATCCTGGCCGTGCTGGCCCTGGGCCAGCAGTTCGCCGTCGTGGTGGCCGGGATCGACCTGTCGGTGGGCGCGAACCTGCCGTGGGCGGCCGCGCTGCTCGGCGCGACCGCGACCGCCGGTGTCCCGCTGGGCCTGGCGATCCTCATCGCGATCGCGGGCAGCGTCGTCGTCGGCCTCGTCAACGGGTTCCTCGTCGGCTACCTGAAGATGACCGACTTCATCGTCACACTCGGCTCGCTGAGCGTGGTCAGCGGCATCACCCTGCTGCTGACCGAGGGCAACACGGTCGCGGTGTCCTCGTCGTTCCTGCAGGCGATCGCGCTGGACGGGATCGGGCCGGTGCGCTGGTTCTGGCTGATCGCGCTGGCCGCCGCGGTGCTGGTGTGGTTCACGCTGTTCCGCACCCGCGCCGGCACGCACCTGCTCGCCGTCGGCGGCGGCTCCGACGCGGCGCTGGGCTCCGGCATCCCGGTGCGGCGGGTGCGCCTGGCCGCCTACGCGGCGTCCGGCCTGCTCTGCGGCGTGGCCGGGGTGATGCTGGTGGCCCGCAACGGCGGCGCGGACCCGTCGCTGCAGACCAACTACCTGCTCAGCTCGATCGCCGCGGTGGTGCTCGGCGGGTCGTCGCTGTTCGGCGGGAAGGCCTCGGTCGTCGGCTCGGTGACCGGCGCGGTGCTGCTGACCAGCCTGGTCAACGGCTTCACGATCATCGGCATCTCCCAGTACTTCCAGACGATCGCCGTCGGCGCGGTGGTGCTGCTCGCGGCCCTGCTCGCCCGGTTCCGGAAGTGAGGCGGCACATGACAGAGACGAAGTACCTGATCGAGGCCCGCGACCTGGTGAAGTCGTTCGACGCCGTGCGGGCGCTCGACGGGCTGACGGCGGGCTTCGCCGAGGGCGAGGTCACCGCGATCGTCGGCGACAACGGCGCCGGCAAGTCCACGCTCGTGCGCTGCCTCACCGGCGTGCACCCGCCCACCGAGGGGCAGCTGCTCTTCCGCGGCGAGCCGATCCGGCTCGCCTCGCCCCAGGCGGCGCGCGACCTCGGCATCGAGACGGTCTACCAGGACCTCGGCCTGATCGACGACCTCGCGGTGTGGCAGAACCTCTTCCTCAACCGCGAGCTGCTGCGGCCGATCCCGCTGCTGGGCGTGCTCGACCGGCCGCGGATGATCCGGGAAAGCCGGGACATCCTCGGCGGGCTCGACGTCAACGTGCCGTCGGTGCGCACGACGGTCCGGCGCATGTCCGGCGGGCAGCGGCAGAGCATCGCCATCGCCCGCGCGGTCACCTGGGGCAAGTCGATGGTGATCATGGACGAGCCGACGGCGGCGCTCGGCGTCCGCGAAACGGCGGCGGTGGAGAAGCTGATCCTGTCGCTGCGCGACCGCGGCGTCACCGTGCTCATCATCAGCCACGACCTCGAGCAGGTGATGCGGGTGGCCGACACCGTCGTGGTCCTGCGCCGCGGGCGGGCGGTCGCGCGCCGTCCGGTCGCCGACGTCACGGGCGACCAGCTGGTCGGCCTGATCACCGGAACCCTTTCGGAGGCCGCGTGAAACGCACCGGCCTGATCAACGGGCAGCTCACCCGGGCGCTCGCGCAGCTGCGGCACACCGACCTGTTCGCCGTCAGCGACTCGGGCCTGCCGGTGCCCGACGGTGTCGAGGTGATCGACCTCGGCGTCGTCTACGGCACGCCGGACTTCTTCACGGTCCTGCGGCCGCTGCTGGCCGAGGTGACGGTCGAGGCGGCGTGGGCGTCGGAGGACGTCGTGGCTGCCAACCCGGACGTCCACCGGGCCCTCGGCGAACTCGTCGAGCCGGAGCTGCTGCCGCACGCGGAGTTCAAGGACCGGCTCGGGCAGTGCCGCTTCGTGGTCCGCACCGGGGACGCGACGCCGTACGCCAACGTCCTGCTGCGGGCGGGGGTGGCGTGGTGACCGGAGCCGTCGTGGTGGTCGGCGCGGTGAACGTCGACCACGTCGTCGTCACCGGCCGGCTGCCGCGCGCCGGCGAGACGGTGGTCGGGCCCGCGATGGTGCGCCACGGCGGCGGGAAGGGGGCGAACGCCGCGGTCGCGGCCGCCCGCTTCGGCGCGCCCGTCCGGCTGATCGGCGCGGTCGGCACCGACGACGTCGCCGCGGGCGCGCTGGCCGAGCTCGCGGAAGCCGGGGTCGACGTCGCGTTCGTCGAACGGCTCCCCGAGGTGCCCACCGGGGCCGCGGTGATCGTCGTCGACGCCGCGGGCGAGAACCAGATCGCCGTCGGGGCCGGCGCGAACGCCCACGTCGACCCCGACCGGGTCCGGGCCTCGCTGCGGGCGGCTCTCCCGTCGTGCGGCTGCGTGCTCGTCAGCACCGAGATCCCGGAGGCGGCGGTCGCCGCGGCCGTCGAGGAGGCCACCGCGGCCGGGGTGTGCTGCGTGCTCAACCCCGCCCCGGTCGTCCCGGTCGTCGCGGACCTGCTGCGGCACGGCCCGATCCTCACCCCGAACGGGGGCGAGGCCGCCGAACTCGCCCCCGATCTCGCGACGCTCGCCGCGCGGTCCGGGGCACCGGTGGTGGTCACGCTCGGCGGCGACGGCGTCCGCTACGCGCTGCCGGGCCGACCGCCGGTCGAGGTCGCTCCACACCGGACGACGGTGGTCGACACGACCGGCGCCGGCGACACGTTCAACGGCGTGCTCGCCGCCCGCCTCGCGGCCGGCGACCCGCTGGACCGGGCGGTCCGGACGGCGAACGTCGCGGCCGCGCTGTCGGTGACGGCACCCGGCGCCCGCGCGGGCGGGCCGACTCCGGCCGAAGTGGCGGCGGCGCTCGTGCCCGCCCGGCGGTGACGGCTCAGGAAACCCTTTGCACCCGGCAGGTAGCACGCTGCGGTGGCCGGAAACGGCGTGGTTTCCTGCCACCGCGGTTACGCCGATCGGGTCAGCCACGGTGGCCCGGTTTCCCTTTGTATCTGAAGCAAAGCTCATCGCCCCTTTAGCAATGAGCTCAGGCAGAGGGAGATGGCAATGGGTCGCCCCGAACGCCCGCTGGATCCCACCGCCGGGCCGGTCGCCGCCTTCGCTCACGAGCTGCGGGTGCTGCGGAACCGGGCGGGCAACGCCGGCTACCGGGAACTCGCCAGGACAGCGCACTTCGCCCCGTCGGTGCTGTCCACCGCGGCCAGCGGGCGGCGGCTGCCGACCCTGGCCGTGACACTGGCGTTCGTGTCCGCGTGCGGTGGTGACCGCGGGGCGTGGGAACAGCGCTGGTGGAGCGTCGCCCAGGAGGCACGCACGAAAGCCGTGCGGCCGGCCCAGCTCCCGCCCGGCTCGAGAACCTTCGTCGGGCGTGCACCCGAACTCGCGGCCGCCGCCGCGGCGATCGAGGCGGGCGGGCCGGGGAGAGCGCCGGTCCTCGTCACCGGTCCGATCGGGACCGGCAAAGCCGCCTTCGCGGTGCGGCTGGCCGAAGAGGTCGCCGCGGCCTTCCCGGACGGGCAGCTCTGCGCCGACCTGGGCGGCACCGGGCCGGGTGGCCGGTCGACCGACGACATCGTGCGGGGCTTCCTGCGGGCGCTGGGCGTGCCGGCCTCCGCCGTGCCCGACGACCCGGTGCACCGGATCGACCTGTACCGGTCGCTGCTGGCCGAACACCGGCTGTTCGTGCTGCTGACCGGCGCCGGCACCGAGGCACAGGTGCGCCCGCTGCTCGGCCGGACGGCGCGCAGCCAGGTCGTGGTGACCAGCCGCGCGCGGCTGCCCGCCCTGGAGGACGCGCACCGGGTGGAGCTGGCCGCCTTCCCCCGCGCGGATTCGGTGGCGTTGCTCGGGCGGCTCGCCGGCACGCACCGGATCCACGCCGAGCACTCGGCCGCGGACGCGATCGCCGCGCTGTGCGGGGATCTCCCGCTGGCCGTCAGCGTCATCGGGCGCCGGATCGCGGTCCGGCCGGAATGGACGATCGCCGCCACCGCCGCCCGGCTCGCCGGCCGCGAACGGCTGCTGGACAGCCTCGGCGTCGGGGACGTCACCGTCCGCGACCGGTTCACCGCGGCGTACGAGGGGCTTTCCGCCGCGGCGCGGGCGGCCGTCCGCCAGTTCGGCTCGGACGCCGCGACTCCGGCCGCCGTCGCCGCGGCGCTGGGCGTGGCCACCGAGACCGCCGAAGAGCTCCTTGAGTCCATTGTGGACGCCGGGTTGCTCCGGCGCGCCGACGTCGCCGGCCGCTACCCGATCCCCGCGCTGGTCAGGGCCTTCGCCGCGGAGCGGTGAGCTGGCCGAGATTCCCGGATCGGCGGGAAGAGTTCCCCTACCCACCGGGAACCGGCCGAACCTAGCCTTTGCGCATCGGGCCGACGGCGCTCACCGTCCGTTGTGGACACACGGTGCCGCCGGCCGTCGCGAGTTCGTGACCACGGAGGTGACTGTGCGACCGACCAAGGAGGTGGCCGGGTGACCGGCAGTACGCGGACCGGCGTCTTCGCCGTGCTGCGGGCGACCCCCGCCCCGGTCAGATACCTGCTGGCCGGCATGCTGGTCAACCAGCTGGGCGCGTTCGTCCAGACGTTCCTGGTGCTGTACCTGACGTTCCGGGGCAGCTCGCCCGGCTTCGCCGGGGTCTGCCTCGCCGCCTACAGCGTGGGCGCGATCTTCGGCGCCATGCTGGGCGGCGAGCTGACCCACCGGTTCGGCGGCCGGACGACGATCGTCGCGGTGATGACGTGCGCGGCCCCGCTCGTCGCGTCGATCCCGCTGGTCCGGGGCGTGCCCGCGGCGCTGCTCGCGGTGGTCGCGCTGTCCGGCCTGGCCATCCAGGCGTACCGGCCGGCGGCCGCGGTGCTGCTGGCCGAGTCCATGCCGGAAGAGCACAAGGTCATGGGCTTCTCGATGATGCGCATCGCGCTGAACATCGGCGCCGCCGTGGCCCCGCTGCTGGCCGCCCTGCTCATCCTGGTGAACTGGGACCTGCTGTTCTGGCTGGACGGCGCGACCGCGGCGCTGTGGGCGCTGCTGGCGTTCACCCTGCTCCCACGGCAGTCCGGCGCCGGCCACCGGACCGAGCCCGACGGCGGCCCGGCGAAGACCGCGAGCGCCCGGGCGGTCTACGGGACGATGCTCCGCGACACCCGCTTCCTCTGCTACCTGGTCGCCGGCGTGTTCGGCATGATGGTCTACGCCGGATCGGTCGCGGTGCTGCCGCTGAACATCGTCTCCGCCGGCTACCCGGTCGGGCTGTACAGCACGGTGCTGGTGATCTCCTCGGTCGTGCTGATCACCTGCGAACTGAAGATCACCACCTACATCGTCCGCATCCCGAAGTACGTCGCCGGGTTGGCAGGCAACCTCGTCAGCGCGCTCGGGTTCACCCTCTACGGCCTGCTCGCGCAGCACCCGTTCTTCGTGCTCGCCGGGGCGCTCTTCGCGGTGTCCGGGCTGATGATCCACGGGCCGAGCACGGCCGCGCACCCGGCCACCTTCCCGGTGCGGGTGCGCAGCCGCTACATCGCGACGAAGGAAACGCTGTCCGGCCTGGCCGCGACGATCGGCCCGGTGCTGGGGCTGTTCGTCTTCACCCGAGCGGGCGGCCCGGTGTTCTGGGGCTGCTGCGCGCTGCTGTCGGTCGCGGCCGGCTCGATGCACATCTACGGGCTCCGGACGCCGCCGGTGCCGGCCCCCGTCCCCGAACCGGAAGCCGTGGGAGAGCGATCATGACCGAACCCGAGGGCGTGCTGCTGGTCATCGGCAGCGGGCTGCGGACCTACCGCGAGTACCTGGTCGAGTCGATCCACCGGTGCGCCCGCCGGGCCGGGCTCGGCCTGGTGCTGCTGAACAACCTCAAGCCCACCTGGCAGCGCGGCTACTTCGACGAGATCGTCCACGTCGACGTGTTCGACGCCGGCGAAATGCTCGCCGCCGCCCGCGAGGTCGCCGCCCGCCACCGGGTCGTCGGCCTGATGTGCTGGGACGAACCCGTCGTCCTCGCCGCGGGCGAGCTCGCCGCCGAACTGGGCGTGCCCGGCCTGAGCGTGCCCGGGGTCCGCGGCTGCCGGGACAAGAACCGCACCCGGACCGTGCTGACCGCCGAAGGCCTGCTGCAGCCGGGGTACGCCCTCACCACCGGCCTCGACGAGGCCCGCGCGGCGGCCGCCCGGATCGGCTACCCGGTCGTGCTCAAGCCGCGGGCCATGGGCGCGAGCATCGGCGTGGTGTTCGCCGGCGACGAGTCCGAGCTGGACGCCGCCTTCGCCGTCGCGATGGGCGCGGCCACGGTCGACCAGAGCCGCTACGGCGGCGCCGCGATCGTCGAGGGCTTCGTCCGCGGGCCGGAGATCAGCATCGACGCCGCCGTGCACAAAGGTGAGTACCTGCCGATGTTCGTCGCCCGCAAGCACACCGGCGACCCGCCGTACTTCGAAGAGGTCGGCCACGTCGTCGACGCCGGCGACCCGCTGCTGCACGACCCGCAGCTGCTCGACGTCCTGGCCCGCGCGCACCGCGCGCTCGGCGTCGAAGACGGCATCACCCACACCGAGGTCCGGCTGACCGACCGCGGCCCGCTGATCATCGAGGTCAACGGACGGCTCGGCGGCGACCTGATCCCGTTCCTCGGCAAGACGGCCACCGGCATCGACCCCGGCGAGGTCCTGTTCGCCGTCGCCACCGGCCACCGGCCGGCCATCACCCCGACCCGGCACGCGGTCGCCGGCATCCGGTTCGGCTACCCGGACCACGACTGCCTGGTCCACGAGATCACCGTCCCGGACAACGCACCCGGTCTGGTCCTCGCGGCACCGATGATCGACCGGGGGACCACCCTGCGCCTGCCACCCGGCGGCTACCTGGCCCGGCACTCGTTCGTGGTGTGCGCGGCCGACGACCCCGTCACCTGCGGCCGGCGACTGGACGCCGCCGCCGCCTCGGTGCGGGTCGACGCCGATCCGGTCGACCCACCAGAACCCGGTACCGCCTTCGAAATGCCCGCCGGGCTGCTCGACGTCGACGAACACGAGGGAGTTTCCGCATGACCATGACCGAGCCCGCCCGCACCGATGTGCCGCTGACCGGCGCGCAGATCCTCGAGAACGCGAAGGCGCTCGCGCCGGTCCTGCGCGAACGCGCCGCGGAGATCGAGGCGAACCGGAGCCTGCCCGACGACGTGGTGCAGCTGCTGCGCGACGCCGGCGTCTTCCGCATCGGGTTCAGCCGGGAATGGGGCGGCCCCGAGATGACGTCGATGGAGCAGACCGAGGTGATCGAAGCGCTGTCCTACGGCGACGCGTCCGTGGGCTGGTGCGCCAAGCTCGGCTCCGACATCGGCCTGCACGCGAACTTCCTCGACCAGGACGAAGCCCGCCGGATGTTCACCAGCATCGACATGCACTCGGCCGGGGTGCTCCCGGTGACCGGGCACGCCGAGCGGGTGCCCGGCGGCTACCGGCTCACCGGCCGGTGGGGGTTCGGCAGCGGCTCGACCCACGCCGACTGGGTGGCCTCCGGCGCGATGGTGTTCGAGAACGGCGAACCCTACGCCAGCCCCGACGGCAGCAACCCGCACGAGTCGCGGCTGTTCATGGTGCCGCAGGAGGACATCCGCTCGCTCGACAACTGGTACACCCTCGGCCTGTGCGGCTCCGGCAGCAGCGACTACACGATCACCGACGTGTTCGTGCCGGAGAACCACACCCTGACGTTCGACAACCCGAAGGTCCCGAACGGGCCGCTCGTGCAGCCGGACGTGATCCAGCGCAGCATGTGCGGCGCCCCGCTCGGCGTCGCGCGGGCCGCCCTGGACTACGTCCGCGACCTCACCATCGAGCGCGTCGACATGCTCAAGGGCTCGCCGTGGCGGATGAGCGGCCTCGCCTGGAAGGACAACGAGCACATCCAGATCACCCTGGCCGAGTGCGAAGCCGACTACAGCACGACCCGGGCCGGGGTGTACCGGGCGCTGGAGCGGCAGTGGGAGGTCACCGCCGACGGCATCGGCACGCTCGACGACCTCACCCCCGACGAGCGGGTCGCGCCGGCCTTGACCGGCTGGCAGGCGTTCCAGATGGCCAAGCGCGTCGTGCTGCGGCTGTGCGACCTGCTCGGCACGGCGGCGATCCGGTCCGGCGACCCGATGAACCGGTGGCTGCGGGACGCGGTGACCATGGCCATGCACCCGACCGCGCGCGACCGCGTCACCCAGACCGTGGGGGCGCACCTGGTCGGCGCGAAGCCGTCGATGCGGTTCATGCTCGGCATCGTCGACAAGCCCAAGACCGAGACCGATGCCTGAGCGGCCCGTCCTGGTCGTCGGGTTCGTGACGCCGGTGCTGCTGGCCCTCACCGGCGTCGAGCCCGACGGCTCGGTCGTCCTCGTCGAAGAGCCGGACGTGGTCCGCAAGCGCGACCTGCGCGCGAAGCTGGCCGGGTCCGCGCTGGTCCGCGAGCTCGTCGAGTGGGAGCACACCCGGCCCGGCGCGGCCGACGAGTTCCACGCCGCCCACCCGGACCTGGACCCGGTCGCGGTCATCCCGCTGATCGAGTACGCAACCCCGTTCGCCGCCCGGCTCGCCGAACGCTACGGCGTGCCGGGCGCGGGCCTCGGTGCCGCGCTGGTCCTGCGGGACAAGGCCGTGCTGCGCCGGGTCAGCGCGGCCGCCGGCCTGGCCAACCCGGAGAGCGTCACCGTGACGAGCCCGGCGGACGTGCGGGCGTTCCAGCGCGCGCACCCGGGCCCGGTGGTGCTCAAGCCGGCGAACCGGCAGGCCGCGGTGGGCACCCAGATCGTGCACGACCCCGCCGACGTCGAGCAGGCGTGGGCGAACTGCCTGGAGCAGGACGAGGGCATCTTCGTCCCGGACCGGCCGATGGAGCTGCGGATGCTGGCCGAGCGGTACGTGCCCGGCGCCGAATACAGCGTCGAGATGCTCGTGCGCGGCGGGGAGCAGCTGTTCGCCAACGTCACCGGCAAGCAGCTCTACCCGGGCCCGCGGCCGGTCGAGCTGGCCCACATCGTGCCCGCCGACATCCCGGACGAGCTCACGTCGACGCTGGCGGGCGTGACCCGCCGGCTCCTCGCGGCGGTCGGGTTCGCCGACGGGATCGTGCACTGCGAGTGGATCGTCGGCGACGACGGCGTCCCGTACCTCGTGGAGTGCGCGGGCCGGATCGCCGGGGACGGCATCATGGAGATCATCGACCACGCCTACCCGGTCAAGCTGCTGCGGGCGTACTTCGCCGTGATGCGCGGCGAAACCCCGCCGCCGCTGCCCACCCGGGCGACCGGTGGCGCGGCGGTGCGGTTCGTCCCCATGGAGCCCGGCGTGATCGGCGCCGTGGCAGGCCTCGAGGAGGCCCGCCGGGTGGCGGGCGTGTTCCTGGTCGACCTCCAGGTCGGCCCGGGGCACCGGTTCGCCGGCCTGCGCAGCTCGTGGGACCGCGCGGGCCTGGTGATGGCCGAGGCGGACAGCCCGGCCGAGGCGCTGCAGCGCGCCGAGAAGGCCGCGGGCCTGGTGCGGATCGAGACGCGCCCGGAGTAGTTGTTCGCTGCCAAGGAAAGAGGCCTTCGCCGATGGTCCGGCGAAGGCCTCTTTCGCGTGGGCGGATCAGCGGCGGAGCCGGCGGCCCACCCCGACGGCGGCGGCCGAGAGGGCGGCCACGCCGAGCGTCTGCAGGATGCGGTGCTGCCGGCTCGCCCGGTGCTGGGCCTGCAGGTACGGGATGGTCGTGTTGGTGACCATCGCGTGCAGCGGCATCCAGCGGTGGCGCAGCAGCTTCTCCAGAACCGTGTCGCACGCCCGTTCCAGGCGGACGCCGGGGGACCGCACGGTGTCGCGCAGCTCGGCGAAGTTGCGGTGGGACATGGCGGCGAGGGCGTCGGTGTTCGGCTTGCGGCGGGCGTAGTACCGGCCCAGCGCCGCCGCCGGGTCGGCGGGGTGACGGGCGAGGCTGTCGGTCAGCTCGAGCGCGTCCTCGAAGGCCGAGTTCATGCCCTGGGCCAGGAACGGGTAGACGGCGTGGCAGGCGTCGCCGATCAGCGCCACCTTGCCCTCGTGGGTCCACGGCGCGGTGCTGACCGTGACGAGGTTGAACGTGGGCCGGTTCAGGAACTCCTCGGCGAGGCCGGGGACCAGCGCCAGGACGTCGGGGAATTCGCGGCGGAACAACGTCTCCACGTCCGCGGTGGTGCGCAGCGCGTCGAAGCCGGTCGGGCCGTGGAACGGCAGGACGCACGAACAGGTGAAGGACCCGTCGCGGTTGGGGTGGGCGAACATCATCGTGTCGCCGCGCGGCCACAGGTGGAAGACGTCGTCGGCCATCCGGTGGGTGCCGTCGGCGGCGGCCGGGATGTGCAGCTCGCGCCAGCCCCACTCGAGGTAGCTCTGCGAGAACTCCGCGCGCAGCTCGTGGTGCATGAACCGGCGCACGGCGGAGAACGCGCCGTCCGCACCCACCACGACGTCCGGCCGCACTTTGAACGTCTGCCCGTCCGGGGCCTCGAAGGTCGCCGACGGCAGTTCCCGGTCCACACCGGTGCACCGCGTGTCGAACACGAACCGCACGCCGGGTTCCCGCAGGGCCGCGTCGACCAGCAGCGCGCTGAGGTCCCGGCGCTGGATGGCGAGGATGCCACCGTCGCCGTAGGACGAGAAGCGCAGGCTCGCGTCGGTGTTGTGCAGCAGCCGCCCGCGCATCGGCACGACGAGCCGCCGCACCTCGTCCGCCAGCCCGAGGCGGTCCAGCGCCGCCAGGCCGCGCCGGGACAGGCCGAGGTTCATGGACGTCACCGCGACGGACGTCCCGCGCGGGTCCGGCCGGCGGTCGTACACGGTCACGACGTGTCCCTGCCGGCCGAGCGAGAGCGCGAGGAACGCGCCGGCCATGCCGGCCCCCACGATCGTGAACTCCACTACGCACACTCCTTGTCGTTGACTCGGCCGAGAATTTCCCGGGCGACGAGCGGGGCGGCGCCGAACCCGGAGCCGCCGCAGGCGGAGCGGGCCCACACCGACGGGTGCAGGCGGGCGAGCACGGGACCACCGGTGCCGGCGTCGGCCGCGTAGTGGCAGTCCTTGGTCCCGGCCACGACGTAGTCCTCGGCACCGGCGAGGATCGGCTCGGCGAGCAGCCGGCGGGCCCACGGTCCGGGGTCGTCGGCGTCCGCGGTGGTCGCGACCTCCCGGCACACGGCGTCCGAACTGATCTTGAGCAGGGTGCCGTCGCCGGGCGGCAGCAGCCAGGCACTGCGTTCGGCCCCGATCCGGCCCACGCCGGGAGCCGTCGCCCACCACTTGGTCAGGTGCGACGGCGGCCGCAGGTAGACCATGGTCTGCCGGTGCAGCACGACGGGCGGCCCGGCCAGGTCCCTGGTCCACGGCCCACCGGCGAGCAGCACCACGTCCGCCTGGAGTTCTTCGCCGTCGGCGAGGACCGAGTGGTCTTGGACGCCGGTGACGGCGCACCCCGGCCGCAGGGTCACGCCGGGGTGCGCGGCGAGCCAGCCGACGGCCGCGCGGAGGAACCGATCGGCCAGCAGCACGGCGCCACCGGGATCGAAAACGCCGCTGGTTCCGTCGGGGAACAGCACCGGCGGCAGGGCCTCCGGCGCGACGGCGGTGGCCGGAACGTCCGCCTGGCGGGCGGTGTCGAAGGCCCGCGCGAGTTCGTCCGGCGTACCGGCGGTGACGACACCGACGGGCCGGACGAAGTCCGTTCGCAGCAGGGATTCCAGCTCCGCCCACCGGCGGCGGGCCTCGGCCATCCGCGCGGTGCCGTCGACGTCGTCCGGGCGCAGGACCCGCAGGGCCCGGTGCTGGTCGGACGACGTCGACGCGGGGTTCGGGACGGCACCGCGGTCGAGCACGGTCACGCGGTGCCCGGCCCTGGCGCACCCGATCGCGGTGACGAGCCCGGTGACGCCGGCCCCGACGACGGCGACCGCGGCCATCAGCGCGCCGTCGCCCCGGCCGGTCCCGTGCGCCCCAATGTGGCGTTGGTTGCGTTGGACGCACCGAACGCCACATTGGGTGCGTTGGACGCACCGAACGCCACATTGGGTGCGTTGGACGCACCGAACGCCACATTGGGTGCGTTGGACGCACCGAACGCCACATTGGGGCGCTTGGGCGGGGCCGTGACGGACAGCCGCGGCAGGCGCTTCGGTGTCACCGTGTCCGCGTCCGGATGGCCCGGCAGCATCGTGTCCGGCAGGGCCGCGGCCGCGAGGTCGATCAGGATCGGCGCCGCGCACCGCAGGAACACCTCCACCTGGTGGCACAGGTCGCCCGCCGTCCCCTCGGTCACGGACGAAGCCAGCCGGTCGAGGCGGCCGAGCTGCTCGGCCAACGTCGACGCCGCCGCCGTCAGGCTGAACCGCGGCAGCTCGTAGGCGTCGGCGAACCGCTCCACCATCCGCTTCGCCGTCCGGCGGGCCTCCGCCGACACCGGCAGCGGACCGCGGTCCACCCAGCGGTCGACCGCCGCCGCGACCCGGTTCCACGGGCCCGTCAGCCGCGTTTCGCCCACCCGTGCCAGAGCTTCGCGGGTGAAGTCCGTGCGCTGGTACTCCGGGCTCGTCGCACACAGGTGGAACCGGATCAGGTCGCGCGGCACCTCGGTCGCCAGCTCCCGCCCGGACACCACGTGCCCGCGGCTGGTGGAGAACTTCTCGCTGGCCAGCTCGTAGAACTCGTTGGTCAGGTACTGCGCCGGCAGCACGTGCTCGCCGAGCGCGGTGAGCAGCGCCGTGCCCACGATCGCGAACGGGTAGGTCGCGTCCAGGCCGAGGAAGTACACCACCGTCGTGCCGGCGCCGGACCGCCAGAGCTCGTCGTCGGAGCTCAGCACCGCGCCGCGCCGCTCGGCGCCCAGCGCCGTGGTGAACATGCTCCACGGCATGCCCTCCATGTGCGCGTAGAACACCTGCCCCGCCACCTCCGGGAACGGCGCCGGGATGCCCCACGACGCCGGCTGCGTGATCGGGAAGTCCGGCAGCGGCCGCGCCAGCGCGGACCCGATCAGCCGGGCCATGCCGGGCCGCATCGGCGTCCGGGCGAAGTACTCCTCCAGCTGCGCGCGGTACCGCTCGACCGGGAACACGAGGATGTCCACCTCGCGGATCTCCAGCGGCTCGTCCGGCCGCGCGGTCGAGCGCGGGCCGATCAGGTCGCCCGGGGCGATCGGCAGCCCGCAGCTCTCGCAGATCCCGGCGCACCCCTCGGCGAGGCAGAACGGGCACCCGCCGGTGACGTAGGCGTCCATCAGGTACTCGCCCGTGCTGCGCAGGTACGGGAACGCCACCGTCCGCAGCTCCAGCAGGCCGCGCCGGTGCAGCCGCTCGTAGAACCCGGTGACCAGCGCGGTGAACCGGTCGCCGAGGCAGCCGAACCCGTCGATCTCGACGCCCATCGCGGCGAAGGTCCGCAGCACCTGCTCGGACGAGCGCTCCCGCAGGTCCTCCGGGGCGACGCCGAGGCGCTCGGCGGCGGCGACGACGTAGTTCTGCGTGAAGTGCATCCCGGTGCCGTACAGCGCTTCCCGGCCGGTCGCGCGGGCGTAGCGGGTGCAGACGTCGGCGGCCAGGAACGGACCCGCGAGGTGGCCCAGGTGCAGGTCCCCGTTCGCCGTCGGCGCGGGCGAAATCACCACGAGGCGGTCCATCAGACGGCCTCGCGCTCGCCGCCGCCGCGGCGGGCGAGCAGGTCGTCGACGATGTCGTGGGACCGGTGGGCCAGCACGCTGATCAGCGAGTCGGCGATGCCGTGCGTGGCCTCGTTGACGCCCTGCAGGTACACCGCGCCCCACGCGGACTCGCCGAGGTCGACGCGGTAGCAGCGGCTGACCGAGATCTCCGCCAGCCCGACGTGCTTGGCCAGGTCGCGCACCAGCGCGGGCATCCGGTTGTCGAAGCCGGTGCCCAGCAGCACCAGGTCGCAGTGCAGCGGCTCCACCTTGCCGCTGGTGCGGTCACGCAGGTCGAGCACGACCTCGTCGCCGTCGACCCGCGCGCCCACCACCTCGGTCAGCGTCCGCACCTCCGAACGCTGCTGCCCGATGCCGCGCTGCTGGTAGAGCGTCGTGTACATGTGGTCGAGGAACGGCGGGGCCGCGCCGGCGTAGTTGGTCAGCCGCATCTCGTCCAGCACCTGCTGGCGGACCTCGGGCGGGCTGTCGTAGAACCGGTCGACGAACGACGGGAAGAACAGCTCGTTGACGAACTTGCTCGTCTGGTAGTTCTGCGGCCCCACGGACCGCACGATCATCGTGCGGGTGCTGTTGGGCAGGTTGTCGTGCAGGGCCATGAACATCTCCGCGGCGCTCTGCGCCCCGCCCACGACGACGGCGCGCAGCGGCGCGTCGGCGGGCAGCTGGGCGATCCGGCGGCGGTACTGGGCGCTGTGGATGAGCCGGTCGGCGGGCAGGCCGGCGAAGACGTCCGGCACGTGCGTGTCCCGCCCGCCGCCGACGACCAGGTCGCGGCAGCGGATGGTGTCCCCGTCGGCGAGGGTGGCGATCCAGCCGACGATCGAGCCGTCGTCGTCGCGCGCGGGTTCGACGCTCCGGACTTTCGCGTCGTACCGGATGCGGACCTGCTCCAGTGACTTCGCGACCCACTGCAGGTAGTCGGAGAACTCCCACCGGAACGGGTGGAACGTCCCCAGGTTGACGAACTCGTCGAGTCGCTGCTGGTCGTGCAGGAAGTTGAGGAACGAGAACCTGCTGCGCGGGTTGCGCAGGGTCACCAGGTCCTTGAGGAAGGAGACCTGGCTGCGCGCCCACGGCATCAGCAGGTCGCGTTGCCACTTGATGTCCGGGCCCTGCTCCAGCAGCAGTGTCTGCCGGGCGAGTTCCGGGTGCCCGGACTCCTCGACGGCCACCGCGAGCGCGAGGTTCGCCGGTCCGGCTCCGATCGCGAGCAAACCCACCTGTACTTCGGTCACAGATACACTCCGATTCTGGGAATAGGTCGGCGTGCCGCGTGCCGCCGCCAGCGATCGTAAGGAGCCCGCTTTCCCGGGTGGTAGGGAAAATTTTCCCCGCCGCCGGGGAATCTTGCCGGGTCGCCGCCGCCCCTCGGTTGCGCCGATCGGAGTGATCGCGGCGAATTGATTGCGATCAAGAACATTGATTGCGATCAATTATCCCTAACGAAGCCACTCAGCCGTCCGATACGAAAGGTGTACACGTGCTTCCACCGGGAGGAGCCGATCGGAACGGATCGGCAGCGGTCGACGTAGGGGGAACGATGAGTCAGGCCACCGATTTCGGCAACACCGTTCGGCTGTGGCCGGCCGAACACCTGGACCCCGCGCCGGTGACCGTGCTGCTCGCCGACCCGCAGCCGTCGGTGCGCCACTGGGTGCGGGCCGCGCTGGAGCGCGCCGGCGGGGTGTACGTGGTCGGCGAGGCGGCCACGGCGAACGGGGTGCTCGCGGAGACCGCCCGGCACCGGCTGGACGTGCTGGTCGTGGATCCGCTGCTCGGCGGATCGGGGCCGGGCGACGTGATCGGCCGGGTTTCCCTGGTGTCACCGGGAACGAAGGTCCTCGTGCTGAGTTCGGCCGACGACGACACCGCCGTCCGGACGGCGATCCACGCCGGCGCGCGCGGGTACCTGGTCAAGGGTGCCGACGCCGAGCAGCTCGTGCGCGGGGTGCGGGTCGTGGCCGCGGGCGAGGCGATCGTCGGCCGGGCGATCGCCGCCCGGTTCAGCGCATTGGTGCGGGGCGGAGGTCCCGAGCCGTATCCCTTTCCGCAATTGACGACCCGGGAACGGCAGGTGCTCGACCGCATCGCCGCCGGCCGGTCGAACGCGGTGATCGCGCGCGATCTCGGGCTCGCGTCCAAGACCATCAGCAATCGCGTGTCGGCAATTTTCACGAAACTCGGAGTAGCCGATCGGGCACAGGCGATAGTGCTGGCTCGCGACGCGGGACTCGGCCGCGGGGAATTCACCGGCGATCGGGAACAGTTCCCCTATCGCCGGGAAACCGGCCCGACCTAGCGTCGGTCGGCGTCGGACGCCCGACCGCCGGACCGCGCTGATCGGAGTGGGATGTGACTGAACAGGACCTTGCCCTCGTGGACATCCGCAGGCTGGAGCCCGAGCACCTGACGCGGGCGTACGGCCTCGACATGAAGCTGCTCTACCCGTGGGACGGGCTCACCGCGCCGTTCCGCGGGGCCTGGTGCGTGCTGCGCCCTGGCGACGCGTCGGTGGCACACGCACACCACGAGCACGAGATCTTCATCGGCATGGCCGGGCGCGCCGAAGTTGTCACAGGTGACCGGCGGCACGCGTTCGCGGCCGGGGACATCGTCTTCCTGAAGCCGGGCATCGAGCACCACCTCGTCAACGACCCCGCCCACGGCGAAGACTTCTCCTACTACGCGATCTGGTGGGACCGGGAGATGTCGGCCGAGTTCGCCGCCCACGACGCCGGTGAGGCGGGGCCGGCGTGATCGACTACGACGGGCGGAAGTTCCGCAAGGCCGGCGCCGAGGCCGTGGCCGTGTACCGGCAGGAGGACGACGTCGTCTGGGCGGAGTTCGCCGGGGGAGAGGTGCGGCGCGGCGCGCTCGCCGGCACCCAGCGGGAGGACGGCGTCCTCCACCTCGGCTACACGGTGGTGCTGGCCACCGGCGAGGTGATCTGCGGGCACACGGTGAACACCCCGGAGGTCGCCGAAGACGGCAGGCTGCGGCTGCGCGAGGTGTGGGAGCGCTACGGCCCGCACGCCGCCACCGGCGTCTCCTACCTCGACGAGGTGAGCTAGTGTCCCGGCGCCCCTCCGACGCGGACTGGCGACGTCTCGAGCGCGCGGTGACCGGCCGCGTGCGCCGGCCCGGCGAGGCCGGGTTCCGCGCCGCGAGTTCGCCGTTCAACAAGCGGTTCGCCGGGATCACCCCGGCCGGCGTGGTGTCCGTGGCCGGCGCCGCGGACGTGCAGCGCGCCATCGCCTGGGCGCGCGACACCGGCGTCGACGTCGTCGCCCGCGGCGGCGGGCACAGCTTCGCCGGTCATTCGGCAGGCACCGGCCTCGTCCTCGACCTCGGCGCGCTGAACACGGTGACGGCCGACGGCGCCACCGGGCTCGTGACGGCCGGGGGCGGCGCGCTGATGACGGACGTCTACGCCGCCATCGAACCCTGCGAGATGGCCTTCGCACTGGGCAACAGCGCCACCGTCGGCATCGGCGGGCTCACCCTCGGCGGCGGGTGCGGGGCCACGTCCCGTGTGTACGGGCTGACCGCCGACGCGCTCGTCGCGACCACGATCGTCACCGCGGACGGGCAGCTGCGGCACTGCGACGCCGAGAATGACGCCGACCTGTTCTGGGCGTGCCGCGGCGGGGGCGGCGGGAACTTCGGCGTCAACGTGTCCTTCACCTTCCAGGCGCGGCCGGTGACCGACTGCGCCACCTACGTACTGCTGTGGGACGGCGCGGACGCGGCCAAGGTCTTCTCCGTCCTGCAGGACACCGTGCGGCTCGCCCCGGACGAGTTCGCGGCCCGGATCGGCGTCAGCAAGGCCGGTGGGGACACGATCGTGTCGGCCATCGGGCAGCACCTCGGGCCGGCCGCGGACCTGCGGGAGATCCTCGACCCGGTGCTGTCGGTCGCGCCGCCGGTCCGCGCGGTCATCGAGGACCGGACCTTCTGGCAGGCCAAGGACGACCTCCGGCACGAGACCGCCGAGGGCGCGTTCGCGGCCCGCACGAACATCGTCACCCGGCCGTTGCCCGACGAGGCGATCGCCACGATGCTCGGCTTCGTCGAACGCCGTCCCGGCAGCGGCAACCCCGACGGCGGCGGCGCCGCCCTGTTCTCCTGGGGCGGGGCGATCAACCGCGTGGGCGCGACGGACACCGCCTTCGTCCACCGCGACACGATGTTCCTGCTGGCCATGGACACCTCGTGGGCCACGGACGACGACCCGGCCGTGGTCGAGGCCAACCTCCGCTGGCTGGCGGACCTGGGGGAGGCGATGGCGCCGTACGTGTCCGCCGGCGCCTTCCAGAACTTCACCGACCCGGACCTCGCGGACTGGCGCACCGCCTACTACGGCGTCAACTACCCGCGGCTGGCGCGGATCAAGGAGCAGGTCGATCCGGACGGGGTCTTCACCTTCGCGCAAAGCATCGGCTCATGATCGGCGACGACAAGGTGCACATCTGGACGGCGGCCGAGGTCACGGCCGGCGCCGTCCCGGCCGAGCACCTCCCGCACCTGCGCGAGATCCTCGCCTGGGCGTGGCGGTACCTGGTGTCCCCGCACCCGGACCTCGGCCGGAAGGGCCCGGTGTGCCCGTACACCCAGCCGTCGCTCCACAAAGGACTCTTCCACCTGGCCGCGCTGAGCGCCGCGCCCGGCGACGTCGACGTCCACGCCGCGGTCGGGAGCCTGCGCACGTGGTACGAGCGGCTCTCGGCAGGCATCGCGCCGGAGCACCGGGAACTGCTGACGATCCTGCTCGTGCTGCCGCAGCTGGACCGCCACGACGCCACCCCGCTGGACGACCTGCAGCGCGAGGCCAAGGACGGGTTCGTCGCCGACGGGCTGATGATCGGGCAGTTCCACCCGGTGTGCGACCAGCCCGGCCTGTGGAACGACGGCTTCAAGGCGCTGCGCGCGCCGGTGCCGCTGCTGGCCGTGCGCAAGCTGGTCGTGTTCGACCTGCCGTTCCTGATGGGCAGCACCGCGCACGCCGAGAGCTACTTCCGGCGGTTCGCCCCGGACATCCCGCCCCGCATCCGCGCGCAGCTGGTCAAGCGGCTGGTGGGCACCGAGAAGTCGTTGCAGACGGCCTGAGCACCCCAGGAGAGACTTTGCGGCACTACCTCATGGTCAGACCGGCGTACTTCGACGTCGCGTACTCGATCAACCCGTGGATGGACCCCGGCAAGCCGACCGACGCCGGACTGGCGGTCGCGCAGTGGGACTGGCTGCGGGACCTCTACCTCGACCTCGGCCACCGGGTGGACCTGCTCGACCCGGTGCCGGGACTGCCGGACATGGTGTACGCGGCCAACGGCGCCACCGTGGTCGACGGCCGGGTGCTCGTCGCGCGCTTCCGCCACCGGCAGCGTCGTGGGGAGTCCGTGGCGTACCTGAAGTGGTTCGCCGGCCACGGGTACCGGGACGTCCGGCAGGCGCGGTGGGCCAACGAGGGCGAAGGCGACTTCCTCGTCGCCGGCCCCCGGATCCTGGCCGGCTCGGGGTTCCGGACCGACCCCCGGGCGCACGCCGAGGCCGCGGCGTTCTTCGGCCTGCCGGTGGTGGGTCTCACGCTGACCGATCCGCGCTACTACCACCTGGACACCGCGCTGGCCGTGCTGGCCGACGACGTGATCGTGTACGCGCCGGAGGCGTTCAGCGAAGACAGCAGGCGCCGGCTCGAACAGCTGTACCCGGACGCCGTCGTCGCCTCGGCCGCCGACACCGCGGTGTTCGGCCTGAACGCCGTTTCTGACGGCCGGCACGTCATCCTGCCCCAGGCGGCCACGCGGCTGATGGCGCAGCTGCGCGAGCGGGGCTTCGAGCCGATCGGCGCCGACCTGTCGGAGCTGCTCAAGGGGGGCGGCAGCGTCAAGTGCTGCACGCTGGAACTGCGTCACGGGGGAGAAGAGCATTGAACAGATCACTCGCACTGGCCCTCGCCGTGCCGTTGCTGGGCGCGATCGCCGTGCCCGCCACGTCGGCCCAGCCACCGCTGCCGGTCTCCGAGTTCTCCGTCCTGGCTCGTGAAGGTGCCGGCGGGTACGACGTGGCGGCGGCCGAGAAGGCGATCTGGGCGGCGGGCGGCACGGTCGTCACGAGCAACGCGGCGGCCGGCCTGATCACCGCGGCCGCGCCCGCCGGCGGGTTCCTCGAACGGGTCTCCGGCGACCGCGCGGTGTTCGGCGCCGCCAAGGCGAAGTCGATCGGCACGGTGCCGAAGAGCGGCAAGGCCGTGCCCAAACCCGATGTCGTCGAGGCGGACCCCGGCCGCGCCGCGCCTCGGCCGGGGTCGTCCGCCGGCCTCGACCCGCTCGACGACCGGCTCTGGGGCCTGAAGTCCGTGCGGTCGGACCTCGCGCGCACGGTGCAGCCCGGCGACCGGCGGGTCAAGGTCGGCGTCATCGACTCCGGCATCGACGGCACGCACCCGGACCTCGCGCCGAACTTCGACCGCGCGGCGTCCCGCAACTTCACCAAGGACATCGTCGCCGACGGCAACGGCGTGCCGGTGGACGGGCCGTGCGAGTACCGCGGCTGCGTGGACCCGGTCGACGTCGACGGCAACGGGCACGGCACCCACCTCGCCGGCACCATCGCGGCGGCCGCGAACGGCTTCGGGGTCTCCGGTGTCGCGCCGAACGTGACGCTGGTGAACCTCCGCGCGGCGCAGGACTCGGGCTTCTACTTCCTGCAGCCGACGGTCGACGCGCTGACCTACGCCGGCGACGCGGGCATCGACGTGGTGAACATGTCCTTCTACATCGACCCGTGGCTGTTCAACTGCCCGGCCAACCCGGCGGATTCCCCCGCGGAACAGGCCGAGCAGCGCACGGTCATCGAGGCGACGAAACGCGCCCTGAACTACGCGCACCGCAAGGGCGTCACGATCGTGGTCGCGCTGGGCAACCAGCACAGCGACCTGGCCGCGCCGCAGCCGGACGCGACGAGCCCCGACTTCCCGTCGAACAGCGCGCACCCGCGCACGGTGGACAACGCGACCTGCCTGACGCTGCCACTCGAAGGACCGCACACGATCGGCGTGGCCGGATTCGGGCCGTCCCAGGCGAAAGCGGACTACTCGAACTACGGCGTCGAGCAGATCTCCGTGTCGGCGCCGGGCGGGTACAAACGCGACTACTTCGGGACGCCGTGGTACGACAGCCGCGACAACGAGATCCTCTCGACCTACGCGCGCAGCGCCGGCGTGGCCGCGGGGTACATCGACGCGGCCGGGAACATCACACCCGCGGGTGCCGCGGTGGGCATCCGGAAGGAGACGGCGGCCGACGGGCGCGCCGGCTACTTCCGCTGGCTGCAGGGCACGTCGATGGCGGCCCCGCACGCGGCCGGCGTCGCGGCACTGATCGTGTCGCAGCACGGCCGGCCGACGGGCGGCGGGTTCGGGCTGAACCCGGACGTGGTGCAGCGGATCCTCGAGGAAACGGCGTCGAAGATCGCGTGCCCGGTCCCGCGCACAGTGGACTACTTGAAGGAAGGCCGGGACGCCTCGTACACGGCGACCTGTGAGGGCGACGCCGCGTTCAACGGCTTCTACGGCCACGGCGCGGTCGACGCCTGGTCGGCCGTCACCCGCCGGCCGTGACCTCCCAGCTGCCGTCAACCCGGAACTGCAGTCTCCGGTGCGTGGCCTGGGCGGCGCGGGCCAGCGGCACGAGCGCCGCGGCCTGCGCCGGGGCGACTTCGATCCGGCGTCCCCAGCCGTAGTCGGCCAGCCCGATGCCGGTGGGCGTCCCGTGGAACGCCGTCCGGCCGTCGCCGGGATCCGCGCCGCGGACGAATTCCGAGACCTTGTCCGCGCCGAGGAGCGCGGCGGCTTCCGCGAAGGTGATCCACCGGTAGTTGATCGACGACGGGCCCTGGCCGGTTTCGTCGGCGTAGTAGATCACCCGGCCGTCGGCGAGCAGCACGTCGGCGGCCGTCACGAACGCCAGGTAGTCCTGCGGGTGGGCGCGGCGTTCCCACAGGTCCCTGTGCTTGGTCGCCCGGGGGTGGAGGGACACCTCGAGAACGCCGTGCCGCCGCGTGAAGGAGCGCACCAAGCCGTCCCGGATCAGGTCGAGCACTTCGTCCCTTGCCAGAAGCTGCTTGCCGATCCGGGAAATCCGCCGGGACCGCCCGTACACCACCACACTCGCGAACACCACGGCGATGTTCACGACGCCGATTCCCCACAGGACCCACCACACCGGCACAGCGCCTCCCAGGCTCGTTCGGCCCAGGATGCGCCGACGTCGGACACTGCGTCAAGACACAGTGTCCAGATTTGCTGTCCGGGTATGCTCCGGCCGTGCCTTCAGTAACCCGGCCCGCGGGCAGCAGGCGGCAGAACCGCCGCGAAGAGCTGGAGCGGCGCCTGTTCGCGGCCACCGAGGAGCTCGTCGCCCAGGGCGACGGCTTCACCGAGCTGAGCGTGGAGCGCCTCGCCGCGGCGGCGGGCATCTCCCGGTCCACGTTCTACGTCCACTTCGAGGACAAGGGCGACCTGGTCCGCCGGCTCGCCACCACGGTGCTGGCCGAGCTCCGCGAGGTGTCGGCCACCTGGTGGGCGACGGCCGACCCGGCCGGCCTCACCGCGGCCATCACGGCGATCGTCGAGGTGTACCGCCGCCGCGCGGCGGCCTTCACGATCATCACCGAAACAGCGGCGTACGACCCGACGGTCGCGGCCGAGGTGCGCACGCTGATGCAGTCGATCATCAACGCCACCCGCGAGGCGATCGAGCGCGGCCAGGCGGCGGGCGTGATGCGCCGGGTCCGCCCGGCCGAGACCGCGGCGCTCCTCACCTGGATGGTCGAGCGCGCGGGCTACCAGCTGGTCCGCACCACGGACCCGGCCCAGGACGAGAACGTGGTGGAAGCACTGACCGACATCATCCGGGCGACGCTCTACACCGCGACCCCCTGACGGCAGCGCCTTCGTCGACGAGATTCGTTGATCGCGCGTCGCACCTTGTTCGCCGGTCGAGACGCTCGGGGGAGTCGCCGGGCCGGTGTCAACGAACCTCGGACGCGCGACACTACTTGCAGAACGACAGCGTGGGCCGGATCCAGGTCCGCAATCACCGGTTGCACGCGGGGTGGCGGGCGGTCCCGTCCGCCGGCCCCGGCCGGTCGCTAGGCTTGACCGGGCCGCGAGCCTGGGAGGGAAGCCGGCGATGTCGTACAGCTACTACGTCTACGTGAGCGACAGCAAGGTCGACATGCTGTTGCCCCAGATCGACCCGAGGGCGGGGGCGAAACGCAAGCTCGAAGTGGGCGTCGACCTCAAGGTGCTGTCGGCCAAGCGCACCGGCGAGTCACCCGCCGACAACCGGTACAGCCGCCTGCTGACCGTCGTCGAGTACCTGCGTGACCACGGTGATCTCGGCTCGGTCGACGAGCCGGGGCAGTTCTTCTGGGGCCTGCTGCCGATGCGCTGGGGCGCGTTCCCCGGTGATCCGACCGGCTCGCTGGTGTTCTTCGGCGGGCGCAGCGACGACACCGTCGTCGGGCTGGGCGGCTCGGCCCGGCACGTGTGCGACTCCGTCCCGGACGCCGCCGCGCACGGGGTCGGGCGCTCCATGATGGCCTCGATGCTCGACGGCCTCGGCGTCACCTCGGAACTGGAGGACGAGTACGTCGCCGACGCGCTCGACAGCGACCTCGACCGGGCCGACCGTGCCGCGCTCGCGCGGGTCCAGGGCGCCGTCGGGAGCCTGCGGTGGCCGGCGCAGAACGTGGAGTTCGTCGCGAAGCGCCTGCTGCACGGCGACAGCCCGGACGGCTCCGCCAAGTCCGTGCTGCTGGGGACCCCGCTGTACGTGGCCACCGTCGACTGACGCCGATGGAGGTGTGGCGCCGCGGTGACGTGATCCTCGACCTGTACGAGGTCCTGGACGTCGTGCGCACCGGCGGCCGCGGGCTCGTGCACCAGGTGCGGCACCGCGGCTGGGACGTCGACCTGGCGGTGAAGACGCCGCGGCGGGCCCTGCTCCGCTCGCCGGAAGCCGTCCGGGACTTCGAACGGGAAGCCGAGGTGTGGGTCGGGCTCGGCCTGCACCCGCACATCGCGAACTGCGTCTACGTCCGCACCCTCGACGGCGTGCCGCGGGTCTTCGCGGAGTGGGTCGACGGCGGCAGCCTGGCCGAGGCCGTCCGGAGCCGGAGCCTCCACGAGCGCGGTCTCGGGGCGCTGCTGGACGTCGCCATCCAGGCCGCGTGGGGGCTCGACCACGCGCACGAAAACGGCGTCGTGCACCGGGATGTCAAGCCCGCCAACGTGATGCTCGCCCGCGACGGCACGGTGAAGGTCACCGACTTCGGCATGGCCGGCGCCGATCCGTCCGACGAGCGCGGCGGCCTGACGCCCGAATACTGCTCGCCCGAACAGGCGCGGTCGCTGCGCGGGCTCACCACGGCCACGGACGTCTGGTCCTGGGCGGTCACCGTCCTCGAAATGTTCCTCGGCAGGCGGCCGCACGAGCACGGGCCCGCAGCCGGTGGCGTCCTCGAGAGCTCCGCCGGTGACGCCGCCCTCCCGATGCCCGGCGAGGTGGCCGACCTGCTGCGCGAGTGCTTCGCCGAGGACCCGGCCGCGCGGCCCGGCCGGTTCGGGCCGCTCGCGGAACGCCTGGTCCGGGTGCACGAGCGGGAAGTCGGCCCGTACTCCCGCAGCGTGCCGCCGTCGGCGACGCTGCTCGCCGACGGCCTGTCCAACCACGCCCTGTCCCTGCTGGACCTCGGCCGCCGCGACAGCGCCGAAGAGCTGTGGACCCGGGCGCTGCAGGCCGATCCGCACCACCCGCACGCCCGCTACAACCGCGGCCTGCACCGGTGGCGGACCGGGCTGCGCACCGACGCCGAACTGGTCGACGAGCTGGAGTCCCTGCGGTTCGGCGAGCCGGGCGACGGCGTGGGGGAGCACCTGCTCGCCCTGGTGCACCGCGAACGCGGCGACCCGGTCGCGGCGGCCGCGTTGCTGCGCGACGCCGTCGCGCGGGCGCCCGGGGATGCGCAGGTCACCGCCGAGCTCGGGTCGGTCGAATACGCGCCGGCGCCCGCGCAGGCCCTCCTGCCGGGGGAGCACGAAGACTGGATCACCGCACTGGCGGTGACCCCGGACGGCCAGGTCGCGGTGTCGGCCGACGGGTCCGGCGGGCTGCGGATCTGGGACCTCGCGGCCCGGGAATGCCGTCAGGAGCTGCACCTCGACGGCTACCGCGCGTCGGCGCTGGCGGTGCGGGACGACGGGCAGCTCGTGGTCGTCGGCGGGGGCGTCGGCCGGGCGCTCGTCCTCGACCTGGCCGCCGCAACCGGGTTCGAACTGCCCGGCCACCCCGGCTGGGTGGGCCTGGTCGCGCTGACCGCGGACCAGCGCCACGCCGTGACCAGCGGCTTCGACGGGGAGACCGTCACCTGGGACCTCGAAACCGGTGAACCCGTGGCCGTCCGGGAGTTCGACCAGAAGGCGGAGGTCCTCGGCGCGCACGGCACCCTGTGCTCCGTCGTCGACCACCGGCGCAGCACCTGCTCGGTGTACGACGTCCGCACCGGGGAGCTGGTGCACCGGTTCGACGGGACGCGGATGGCGGCGCGGTTCAGTGGCGACGGCAGGCTCGCCGTCACCGGCCTCGGCAGCACCGACGTCCGCCTGGTCGCGCTGCCCTCCGGCGAACCCCTGCGAGACCTCGGGACCGGCTTCGGCAGGCTCGCCGTCAACCTCGACGGCACCGTCGGGTTCTCCAGCGGCGGCCGCACCGAGCCGTCGCGGGTGTGGGACCTGGACACCGGCCGGTGCCGGCTGTCCCTCGACTCCGTGCCCGGCACCAAGCAGGTCGTGCTCAGCGCGGCCGGGCGGGTCGCCGTGACCGCCGAAGGGAAGTCCGTGCGGGTGTGGCACCTGCCGCCCGCCGGGCCGCCGGCACCCTGGAGCTACGTCCGCCCGCACGCGGCCCCGGACGTCGCCGCCACGGCCGCCCGCGCCACCGAGCTGGTGGCCGAAGCGGCCGAACTGGCCGGCGCCGGGCGGCTCGGCGACGCCGCGGACCGGATCCGCGCGGCCCGGGCGCTGCCCGGGTACCGGCGGCACGCGGAGCCGGTGCGCCTCTGGCGGCGACTGGGCGCCCTCGGCCGCCGGACCGCGCTGGCCGACGCCTGGGCGGCGGGCCGGATCGACCCCGCGGGACGCGCGTCGTGGGCGCTGGAGTTCAGCGGCCGCAGCCCCACCGCGCTCGCCCGCAACGGGAACGCCTCCGAGGCGTGGGTCTTCGACGTCGAGACGGGCGAACTGCTGCACACGCTCAGCCTGCACACCGGGCACCTCAGTGCCGCGGCGATGACCGCCGACGGCCGGCTCGCGGTGTCCGGCGGCGAGGACGGCCGGGTCGTCGCCTGGCGGCCGCGCGACGGGCGGATCGTCCAGCTGTTCACCAGCCCGCGCGACCGGGTCTACTACGTCGCGATCAGCGAGGACGGCCGGGTCGTGCTGTCGGGCACCGCCGACGGCGTGGTCGCGGCCTGGGACGTCGGCAGCGGCCGGGCCCTCGGCCGCTGGGAGGCGCACGCGCAGGCGATGCAGAACGTCGCCGTCAGCGCCGATCACCGCTACGCGCTCTCGCTCGGCCAGGACGTCAGCGTGAAGGTCTGGGACCTGGCCGCGGGCGAGCTGCAGTGGGTGCTGCGCGGGCACCACGAGTGGATCGGCACGGCCCGGTTCAGCGACGACGCCCGGTTCGTCGTCACCGGGGGCGCCGACGCCGCGGTGCGCGTCTGGCGGCTGGCCGACGGGCAGTGCGAGGTGGTGCTCACCGGGCACACGGACGCGGTGACCGACGTCGTCATGAGCCCGGACGGGCGCCACGTGCTGTCCGGTTCGGTCGACGGCACCGTCCGGCTGTGGGACGTCGCGGCCGCGAGCTGCGTCCACGTCCTGACCGGGCACGCCGCCGTCGTGCGGCAGCTGGCCGTCGTCCCGGACTTCCGGCTCGCGGCCTCGGGCGGGGAGGACCGGACGGCCCGGCTGTGGGACCTCACGACCGGACGGCAGCTGCGTGCCTTCACCGGCTTCTCGGACGTGGTCACCGACGTCGCGCTGGCCCCGGACGGCGCGCTGCTCCTCGCCGGCGACGAAGGCGGGCGCCTGCTGACCTGGGCCCTGGACTGGGAGTACGACTTCGCCGCGGCGACCGGCGTCCTGGGACCGGAAGCCGAGCCCGCGTTCGACGAGCTGCGGGCCGAGGTCGCCGTCCCGCTGCCGACCCGCGCGGACAGCCGTCCGGCGCTCGTCGAGACGTTCGCCCGCCTCGGCGAGCGGGAGCGCAACGCCGTCACCCGCAGCCTGGAGCTGGCCGGCGAGCTGGGCAAGATCCTCGCGCGGGACGACACCGGGTACCGGCTGTACATGCACGCCGTCGCCGAGGAATCGGCGGCCCGGGAGCCGGCGCGGGCGCCGAGCGTCGCCGAACGGCTGGTGCTGCTGCTGCGGCCGCCGGCGGAGCTGAACCGCGGCGAGGAGTTCTGGGCCGGCTTCTTCGCCGAGCAGCTCCAGGACGACCTCGTGACGCTCGCCCGGTGTGCCGCGGTCCTGCGCGGCGAGGGCGACCTGGCGCCGGCCGAGCAGACGTGGCAGCTCGTGGTCGACATCCGCTCGCACCTGTGGGACGCCGGGCACCTGGAAACCCAGTCCGCGATGCTCGGCTGGGCCGCGGTCCTCGCCGACCTGCACCGCGAGCCGGAGGCTCTGGCGCTGGCCCGGGCGGTCACCGGGGAACGCGCCCAGGACCTGGGCCCCGGCCATCCGGCCACATTGGAGGCGGCCGCGGTCCTCGCGCCGCTGCTGTCGGCGCGCGGCGAGCTCGCGGAGGCGGAACGGACCTACGACGACCTGCTGCCCCGGCTCACCCGGCACTTCGGCCCCGACGACGCGCGGACGCTCGAGGCCCGGGTGGGGCTCGCCCGCGTGCACCGCCTGCTCGGCCGGCCGGCCGAGGCCGAGCCGGTCCTGCGCGAGGTGCTCCGGAAACGGCGGCTGCGCCTGGGCACCGAGCACCCGGAAACCCGCGCCGTCCAAGCCGAGCTGGATACCTTGGGGACCCGGCCGGACGAACCGGACCAGGCGAAGCGGAGATGGTGGAGGCGGCGATGATCCCGGGGGCGTTCGGCACCGAGGTACTGGTCACCGGCAAGGAGTTCATGGCGGAGATCGGGGCGTTCTTCCCGGTGAGCATGACCGTGCGGGGCACCGCGTTCGAGGCCGTGTTCATGATGCGCGATGGCGAGCTCGGGCACCGGACGACCGGACCGTACACGCCCGACCGGCCACCGGTCGACGCGATGAACTGGGCCCGCCTGCGCACCGGAACCGCGATGGCCGGGCACTTCCCGCGCTTCCGGATCGACGCGAGCGGACTGTGGCCCCGGATCGACGTCGAGCTGCTCGGGACCGACGTCCGCGGCTTCATCGTGATGCCGGAGGCGGTGACCGCGGAGGCAGTGAACGCGCCCTACCTCGGTGCGTGGCAGGAGCAGATCTCGTCCTCCGTGCGGATCGCGCTCGACTGGCTCGCCGGCTGGATCGCGAGCTGCCACCATGAGGCAGGCGGCCCGGAGCCGTCGATCGACCTGGACCTGGTCTACCGCCCGGACGAGGACTACGAAACCCGGCTCGCCGGCCTCGACGAGCGGGTGCGGGAGCTCGTCCCCCCGGTGCGGACGGTGCTGGAACTGCGCTGGCGGTCGGCCACCCCCGCCCAGCGCAAGGCGTTCGCGAAGTACCTGAAGGGCGCCCGGAAGACCGGGCCCCGCTCCGACCGCCGGCTGAGCCTCCGCATCGGCGACGTGACGCTGGAAGTGGTGCTCTGACAGCGCCACGGGGGAGGCCACCGGTGTCATGAAAGAGTCGTTCATGACACCGGACGTCATGAACGACTCTTTCATGACGTCCGGAGCGGGCCGGGGCGGCTACGAGACGCTGAACTGCCCCGGCTCCGGGTGCGGCTCGGCGAGGATCCACCCGGCCGTCCCGCGCGCCGCGCGCAGCTTGACCCGGGCTCCCGCGTGCGCGTCGCCCAGCAGCTGCCTGGGCACCGCGACCTCGAGGACGTCGCCGGCCGAGGCGGCCAGCAGGTCGGCCTTGCCCTCGACCGGTGCCGAGCCCTCGATCCGCATCCGCACCTCCTCGTGGCCCGGCAGCGCCGGATGGGCGCGGCGCGCCTCGATCGTGCCGGTCAACGCGGTGAGGTTGTCCCTGACCTGCGACATGGCGCCTCCCTGAGCAGCTCGGCCAGCGTGCGGCCGATCGGCTGGCCGCCGCCGTCCTCGAAGTAGCTGTACGCCGGCATCGGGTTGACCTCGAAGCACACGTACTCGCCGTCGGGGCGGCGGCGCAGGTCGATCCCGCACAGCGACAAGTCCAGCAGCTCGGCGAGCGCCACGCATCTTTTGGCCACCGGGTCCGGCAGCTCGACCGCCGTCAGCTCCGCGCTCAGCCCGGACCGGCGCGCGTACCGGTAGTCCAGCGCCTCGCTGACGATCTCCGTCGGGAACACCGCGCCGCCGACGACGTGCACCCGCACGTCCACTCCCGGCACGTACGCCTGGAACTGCGTCGGCAACGCCCGGACCAGCTCGAGCCGCGCGCCGGTGCGGTCGTCGAGCTCGGTGACGATCGAGCGGATTCCGCTGACGGACTTGAACACCACCCGCCCGTGCCGCGCGCGGAACGCGGTGACCTCGGCCGGATCGTCGGTGACCAGGGTGTCCGGCACGGTGAACCCGGCGGCGCCGATCAGCCGCGCCTGGAACGGCTTCGACGTGTTCGAGTGCATCGCCGAGGGCCGGTTCACCACCAGCGCGTCGGTCAGGTCGAGCCATTCGACGAACGCGTCGTTGAACTCGGCCGCGTGGCTCCCGCCGGCCGGCAGCTCCAAGGGCCGCGCGTAAACCGCTGTCACGTCGCGAAGATCGAGGTGTTCGCCGCCGAGGACGACCGTGCCGCCGGCGCCGTCTGGTCCGTAGTGGACGGACAGGTCGTGGTGGCGCAGCGCCGCCTGGTCGATGAACCGGTGGTCCACGCCCAGCTCGGCGGTGGTCTCGATGCAGCGGGTCAGCGGGGTGTCCTCGGCCCGGCCGTAGAAGAGGATCACGACGCCACCTCCACCAGGTAGCCCGCCACCACCGCGACATCGGCGGGGTCGTGCAGGCCGGGCCGCGGGTCGACGGCGGACAGCCGCACCGCACCGGCCTCGCGGACGAACCGGAACTCCAGCAGCGGGCAGCCGGTGGCCCGCGCGACCTCGGCACAGCCGTCGCCGAACCGCCGGGCCAGCGCGCCTGCCGTGTGCCGCCCGGCGACCAGGACCGAGCCCGCCGGGGTCCGCGCGGCCGGCGGCGCCGCACGATGGCCGGCGCGGGTGCCGACGGTGCGTCCGATGTGGACCACCGGCAGGCCCGCCCGGCGCGCCGCGAGCAGCCAGTACGGCAGGGCCGCCGAAGCCGCGGAACCGTTGCCGTTCACCGGGTTCACCACCGGGCAGGGCAGCCCGGCCAGCCAGCTGACGAACAGCGCGTGCAGCTCCATCGCCGCGTAGTCGCGGTCCCGGGCGCCGGCCCGCGCGAACCGGACCGGCGCGACGCCGTCGATCCGGTTGAGCACCGCGGCCGGCGAGCAGGGCACGCACCCGCCGCCGGCCAGCCGGATCTCCGTCGCGGCGGTGCCGTCCGGGGCGACGGTGTGCACCCAGCGGCTCGCCACGGCCAGCCGCCGCGGCGAGACGACGGTGACCGCGGAGCCGCCCCGGCGGGCGGCGACGGCCGAAGCCACCGCCGCCGCGCCGGAATCCCCGTCGTCGGCCAGTACCAGGACCGTCATGACCGTGGCGGCGCGTCGAACTCGCGCTTCGCCTCGGCGTCCCCGGCCGCCATGCGTTCGGCCGCCGACGTGGTCTCCTGGCCGTAGTCCGGTCCGCCGATCAGGTCCGGCCGCAGCTCCGCGCCGATGAACGGCTCGGCGGCCTGGCCCTCCAGCGCCGCGACGCGCGCGGCGAGATCGGCGACGGCGGACTCGAGGTCACCCTGCTCGCCGGGCGCGCGGCCGACGGGCGGCCACTCCTGCTCCTTGATCTCCTTGATGTGGTCCTTGCGGTCCTTGAGCGGCTCCTTGAACTCCTTGCGGACGTCCTTGCGGTCCTTCCACGGTTCCTTCAGGTCCTTCGGGAGATCCTTGCGGTCCTTCGGCCGGTCCTTGAGGTCCTTGAGGATGCTCTTGCCGCACCGGACGGTCACCGACGCCGTCATGGTCGCCGCCGACGCCGAGATGCCGGTGACGGACACGCAGGTCTCGACCCCGGCGTAGGAGTCGGAGCTCGGGGTCGTCGTGTGCGAGAACGCCGTGTTGCCGGAGCTGCCGGGGTACGGGTCGCCCGCGTCGCCGCGGTTGTGCTTGAGCTCCAGGTCGCGCTTGCCGTCCGCCTGCACCAGCCCGACCTTGTAGTGGTTCTCGTCGGTGTTGCCCGGCTGGGCGTCGTCGATGTGCCAGATCAGCAGGCCCTCGCCGGGCAGCTGCGCGTCGTAGCCGGTCTTCTGCCGGTTCTCGACCAGGAAGTACTCCGAGCCCGCCCCGCCGTCCTTCCACAGCCGCAGGACGTTGTGGCTGGTCTTGACGTCGGGGATGCTCACCGTCTGGTTGGTGGTGACGCCGGTGACCGAAACCCAGCCCTGGTTGGCCTTGCACCACGCCGACGGGTGCGCGGGGACGTCGCCGCCGCCGTTCCACGAGCCGCCCGCCATCAGGCACCAGTTGCCGATGCCCTCGGAGGTGTCGTCGACGTCGTAGAGGTCGGGGAACCCGAACAGCAGGTGCCCGAGCTCGTGGGCGCAGACGCCGAGCTTCGCGTCCTCGGGGATGGTCAGGTAGCCGTAGATCTTCGTCGTGTCGGCCTGGTAGGCGGCGGGCAGCACCCACTTGTGGGACCAGATGTCGCCGGGGCTGCCGGTCTGCTCCCCGCCGCGACCGGCGTGGACGATGATGAACGCGTCGACGAACCCGTTGCCGTCGTTGTCGTACGGACCGAAGTCCACCGCCGGATCGGCGGCGACGGCGGCGTCGCGCGCCAGGTCGCGCGCGCGGGTGGTCCCGGTCGGCCGGCCGATGCCGAAGTTCCCGTTGGCGTACCAGGCCAGCGTCTGCGGCATCCGGTAGGTGCCGACGACGTCGCCGGTGATGTCGACCAGCCCGTTGGTGACGTCGCGGTAGTACTCCTTCACGCTGCCGTTCGGCAGCACACCGGTGGAGAAGAACAGGTCACGGAAGTGCTGGGCGGTCGCGGTCAGCTGCTTGTCGGAGAAGTCGACCAGGACCACGATGACCCGGACGCTGCCCCGCAGGGGCGCGCGTTCCATGGCGGCGTTGCGGATGACCGCCTCCGGCGTGCCCAGCGGGTATTCGTCGGGCGGGATGATCGTGCCGTCGTCGAGGCCGATCGCCCGCGACTTCCGGGCCGGGCCGACGAACCCCGCGAGCGTCTCCGGCGCGTCGCCCCGCAGGCGGTCGAGACCTTCCTTGAGCCGATCCGCCAGCTCGGGATCGGGTGCGACGAAGCAGTGTTCCGGTGTTTCCATGACTTGGCCCTCCTCGTGACCGCTCGGACCCCTTTCCGAGCGTTGGGCCGGACGGCGGAATACACCGGTTGCGGCAGAAGAGGGCAAAAGTCATCGATTCGTGATCGCCGGCCGCCACGACGACGGAATTCACCGGGATGGGAGGCGGGCGGACATTAATCGACCGGGCCGTTCTCACGCGACCTTGATCACGACCTTCCCCGCGGCGTGCCCCTTTTCGACGGTGGCGAGGGCGGCCGGGGCATCGGACAGCGGGTGGACCGCCGTGACCACGGGCGCGAGGACTCCATCGAGGGCCAGTCCGGCGGACCGTTCGAGGTTCCCCCGGTCGAGGCGACGCTCGACGAACCGGCCCCCGAGCTCGGACACGGACATGTCACCCACGGCGATGACGTTGCGGGCGTCCCGGGCCAGTGGGGCGACCGTGCGCAGCGAGGCGCCGCCGGCCAGGTCGACGATCCCGTCGAAGCCGTCCGGAACCAGGTGGCGTGCCGCGGCGACGACGTCCCCGGCGGTGTAGTCGACGAACCGGACTCCGATGGCCTCGGCGTGCTCGCGCTTGGCCGTGCTCCCGGTGCCGACCACCCGCAGCTCGCGTCCGACGGCCAGCCGGGCGACGGCGAGGCCGACTCCGCCGCCCACCCCGTTGACCAGGATCGTGGCGCCGGCCGGGAGGCCGAGCTGGTCGAGCGCGTCCACCGCGGTCGTCCCGGCCACCGGAAGCGTCGCCGCCACGGTCGGGGAGAGGCCCGCCGGGATGCGCGCGGTGTTGGGTGCGGACAGCACCGTCGTCTCCGCGTAGGTGCCGCCACCGGTGAGCGCGAAGCCGAAGACCGCGTCACCCACCTCGAGCCCGTCGGTGTCCTCGCCCAGTGCGAGCACGGTTCCGGCCGCCTCCATGCCCAGCACGCGGGGGAACGGACGTCCCCCGTCGAGCCCGGGGACCAGACCCGAGCGCACGAGGTGGTCGAGGGGATTCACCCCGGCGACGTCGACCCGGATCAGCACCTCGCCGCGACCGGGAGCGGGATCGGGACGCTCGAAGAACTCCTGCACCTCGGGCCCGCCGTGCCTGCCGAAACCCCACGCCTGTCCCATTTTTCGCTGCCTCCCGGCTGACCGGCCCGGTGGTTCCGGGCGTTGCCGCCATCCTCACCGCTGACATCGGTGTGAGGGGCAACCGGCTGAGGCGCAGGTCACAGGCGCGTCACCGGGTCGCGGACAGCTCCGCCCGGTGCCGGCTGTTGGCCTTGATCAGCACGTCGAGCGCATCCCGGGTCTCGACCAGGTGCGCGATTTCGGCGTCGATCCGCTCGCGCTCGCGCAGCATCGCCGCGGACGTCTCCTCGGCGACGTCCAGGTCGCCCGGGACGTCCACGCAGGGCAGCACCGTCGCGATCACCCGGCTGGACATCCCCGCCTCGAACAGCTGCCGGATGAGCGACACGCGCTGGACCACGGCGTCGGGATAGTGACGCTGCCCGGCGGCGGAGCGGGAGCTGGTCAGCAGGCCCTGCTCTTCGTAGTACCGCAGTGAGCGCGGGCTCACGCCCGTGCGCTGGGAGAGCTCGCCGATTCGCACCCGGAAAGCCTACGCCCGGGCCGGACCCGGTTCGTCTGCCAGGATGCCGGGATGCCGCCTCGCGTGCCTTCGGCCGACCCCGATCGTCTCGCCCGCTGGTGCCGGGCGCACCTGGGCAGTTCGCCGGTCGAGGAGATGTTCCGGTCCGGGCACCTCTCCGCCGTCATCGGGCTCCGGCTGGCCGACGGCCGCGAGGTCGTCGTCAAGGTTCGCCCGGACGCGCCGCGGGTGGCGGTGTGCGTCGAGGTCCAGCGTCGCCTGTTCCGGGCCGGTTATCCCTGCCCGGAGCCGCTCACCGGCGCCATTCCCTTCGACGGTCACGTCGCCACCGCGGAGGTCCACGTCCCCGGCGGCGCCGTGCTGCCGTCCGCCGGTCACGCGGCGTCCGCCTTCGCCGAGGCGTTCGCGTGGCTGGTCCGGGTGGCGCCCGCTCCGGACGAGCTGCCGCCGCTCGGCCCGGCACCGTCGTGGGCGGCCTGGAACCACGGCGGGGACGGCCTCTGGCCGCGCTCGGAAGACTCCGACATCGATCTCGACGGGGTGCCCGGCGCCGAGTGGATCGACGACGCCGGACGTCGTGCTCGCGACCGGTTGCGGGTCGGCGGGTCCGGCGCGGTGATCGGCCACTGCGACTGGCTCGCCGGCAACCTGCGCTGGCACGAGGACGCGCTCCTGGTGGTGCACGACTGGGACAGCCTGACCGTGGACAGCGAAGACATCCTCGTCGGCTTCGCGGCCGCGCTGTACTCGACCGCCGACGCGGACAGGCTGGCCACGGTCGAGGACACGCGGCGATTCCTCGTCGCGTACGGCCGGGCGCGCGGCCGGGAACTCAGCGCCGGCGAATGGCAACGCGCGTGGGCGGCGGGCGTGTGGACCAGGGCCTTCGACGCCAAGTTCCAGCACGCGGCCGGGCTGCCCGTCACCTCGCTGTCGGCGGCCGAGGCCATCGAACGCCTCCGCCGGTTCGACGACCTCTGATCCCTATTCCGCGGAATTGCACCTCCGGCCCGAGTCCCTTTTCTCCCGCCGGATACGCTGCCGCGGCCGAGCACACGAACCGATGGGGGACAAGGCATGGACAGCACTTCCGGCACGGACAGAGTTCGCGTCTACGAACCCGTTCCGAATGTGCCGTCGGGCGCCGAATCGTTGTTTGCCGGGTTTGTCCAGAAATTGACCGAACTGACCATTGTCCGCATGGGACTCAGCGGCGCGCTGGTCCTGCTGGGCGTGCTGCTGATGCTCACCGGAGGGTGGGGGAGCACGCTGCCCTACTTCTACTTCGGCGTCTTCGGCGGTCTGCTGGCGATGTGGACCTACGTCCTGGTCCTCTACCGGCGCGTCCGAAGTCTCTTCGGGGAGCCGTACCACCGGCTCGACATCGCTGCGGACGGGTTGTTCACGAAGGGGTCGCGGGTCTCGGTGCGCCTGCCGGACGGGCGCTGGCTGCGGACCCGCCTCACCGACGGCCCCCGCGTGCAGCTGGCAGGCCAGCGACGGCTGTGGGTGCTCGGCACGGGCCGGCGGGTGTTCGTCCGCGTGCCGGGCGCGATGTGGTTGCGGGCCGCGCGGATCGAGGACGCACCCGTGGCCGGGGCGGTGCCCGCCGAGCTCGTCGCACGCCACCCCACGCCGCCGTCGCACGATCCGGTGATCGCCGCGCACCGGGCGTTCCAGGCCCGCCGGTCGGCCGTCAGCGGGGTGGCGTTCCTGGCGGTGGGCGCGGCGGGGCTCGCGTTCGCCGCGTCGGCGGCGGACCCCGGCTCCGGCGGCATCGCGGACGCGGCCGGCGTGGGCGGCATCGCCGGCGGCAGCGCGGTCTTCCTGATGCTGGGACTGCTGATGGCCGTCGGCAGCCTGCGGATCCGCCGCCCCATCACCGAGGACGGCTGGGTGGAACTGCGGATCGCGCTCGACACGCCGTTCGTCCCCCGGGCCCGCAGCGCGGTCCGGCTGACGGGCTGGGCGCTGTACCCGGACGGGCGCCAGACGCGGTTCCGGCTCACCGCGGACATCTCGCTGGCCGCGAACGTCGCGATGACCGGGCAGCTGTGGTTGCTGGGCTACCCGCAGCCGGGCAAACCGGCCAAAGCCGGCCTGCCCGGCCACCCCTGCCTGGGCAGCTTCCGCCCCGCGTGACGGAGGCTTCAGTCGCACCAGCCCCAGCCGCTGGTGGCGACCGCGTTCGTGCCGTTGTCCCCGGTCCGGTCGCCGACCCAGCCCGCGTAGCTGATGCACTGGGCCGCGTACCGCGGTCGTACAGGTTCCGGCTCGAGTCCTCGGAGTCCCGGTACAGCCCCCACTTGCTCCCGCCGTCGGTCGTGGCCGGCAGCGAGGAGATGACCCGGTATCCGGCACCACGGACTTCAGTCGCAGGTCCAGCGCAGTGCGGCGTGCTTGCTGTCGGTGTTGCCGAAGATCACGCCGTCGTCGCCGACGACGTACACGTCCGCGTAGCCACCGTCCGGGAAGGGGAGCAGGCCGAGCAGCTTGGTGTCCTGCCAGACCGCGGACGGTCCGATCAGGTTGGTCAGGCTGCCCGCGATCAGCCCGTGCTTGTTGGTCGCTTCCGCCGTCCCGCCCTGTTCGAGCGGTCGCGGGTCGGCCGGGCCGTGCCACGCCAGGGCACGCGACGCGGGCCACGAGTCGATCGCCGTGCCGACCACGACGCCGTTGCGGATCTGCCGGATCAGCACCGGACGGTCTTCACCGGTCAGCGGGGTGACCACGCCGGCCCGCCAGAGCCCGCCGAGCTTGTTGTCGGGGGCGTGCAGCAGCACGGTGCCGTCGTCGTCGAGGTCCATGCCGTGCCGGTCCGGCAGGTCGATGACCTGCGGTCCCGCGGCCAGGACCGACCACAGGACGCTGACCCGGTGGCCGTCCCCGAGATCGGTGGCGGAGGCGAGCACGTCACCCCGGTCGTTGAGCGCGACGGCCGAGTCGAGCCGGTAGCCGGCCGGGTCGGGCAGGCGGGTCAGGGTGCCGGGACCGTGGTGGCCGCCGCTGAACAGGTAGACGCCCCAGCTCGTCCCCGGAAGACCACCGTCCAGCAGCACGGTCCCGGCGGAGTTCTCGTCGGCGACGTTCGGGTAGGCGAACGGCGCGAGCGCGTCCGGAATGCGGGGCTCACCGTCGGTCCAGAGGACGACCTTGCCCTGGTTGACGTTCCGGTCGAGGACGTGCCCGGCGTAGTTGCCGTGGCTGTCGGTCCCCGTGATGGTGACTTCGGTGTCGGAGTAGCCGTCGGGCGCCACGATCTTGTGCGCCGTCCAGCTGCAGGCCGCCGCCGCAGTGGCGGCCGGTGCCATGACGGCGGCGCCCAGGGCGAGGACCGCGACGGTGAGCGCGGCAGCACGTCGGAACATTCGAATTCCCCCTCGGAATCGGTCGATGCCGACTCCACGCCTCGCCCCGTCCGCCGGTTGAGCCGCGTCACCCGTCCGGCGTGACCGCCACCCCTATGCGCCGCGGGCGGAGGTCACGGGGCCCAGGGCGCCGCCACGGTCCAGCTGCTGTCGGCCGTCAGGGTCTGGGGCCGTTCGGCGCCCGTGCCGCCGCCCGAGGCGATGTACACCTGGGCGTCGTAGTGCCGCAGGAACGCGCCGGGGAAGTTGAGCGACTCGAACGTCACGCCGGTGCCGCCGACGCCGGGCCGGGTGCAGAACGTCGCGTCCGCGCGCAGCAGGGCTGTGCCGTCGTCCGGGGAGATGCGGACGCGGCCGGCCTGGTGGCGCAGGAACTGCCCGGGGTAGTTCACCGACTCGAAGGAATAGCACGAGGATTCCCCGAGCCCGCGCCGCACGGTGAAGGTGGCGTCCTGCTTGAGCAGGGCACTGCTGCCGTTGGTGACCACCGCGGTGGCGGCGAGGCCGTCCTGGTGGCGCACGTACCGGTCGGTGTAGCCCCACGTCGTCACCCGCAGCGACTGGCGCGCGTTCACCGAGAGGGCCCGCGAGCTGCGCCACAGCGCCGGCGCCGAGACGTTCCAGGTCGCGTCGGCGGCGAACCCGGTCGCGGTGTCCCACGGGTTCGTCCCGCCGCTGACGGCCAGGTACACCGTTTCGGCGTAGTGGCGCAGGTACCGGCCGGGGAAGTTCAATGACTCGAACGACGTCCCGCCGGCCGCGAGTCCCGGCCGGGCGCACCAGGTGGCGTCCGCGGCGAACGAACCGCCGGTGTCGCTGTCGATCCGGATCCGGTTGTCGGCGTGGCGCAGGTACTTGCCCGGGAAGTTGACCGGCTCGAAGGAGAAGCAGCGCGGGTCCGCCAGGCCGGTGACGGTGCGGAACGAGGCGTCCTGCCGCGGGCCGTCGGCGCTGCCGGTGGTGAGGACGTCGGTGCGGGCGAAGGAGTCCGCGTGCCGCAGGTACCGGTCGGTGTACCCGGGCGTGGTGACGCGGAACGAGCGGACCTGCCCGAGGGGGAGCGGCACGGCCGCGTTCAGGTTGCGCGAGGCGGCGATCAGGTCGGCGTGCGCGGCGCGGATCAGGCCGGTGTCGACCTTCTGCACGCGGCGGTCGTAGGTGAACAGGCCGTTGTACTCGCCTTCGACGTCGGTGAGCTCCGTGTAGACGAAGGCCGAGAGTCCCTTGGTGGTCATCAGCTGCCGTGCGTCCCGGACCATCCCGGTGTAGCGGTCGTTCAGCTGCGCCGCGCTCGCCATCTGCTCGTAGGCGAAGAACTTCCCGGTGGGGCTGTACTCGTGGCCGGGGTTGCGCAGGCCGAGCCCGCCGAACTCGCCGAGCACCGACACCCTGGTCCCGGCGGGCCGGGGCGCGTCCGGCCCGGGGTAGAGGTGCCAGTCGATGATGTCGCCGGTGCCCGGGTCGCCCTTGGTGTAGCAGCAGTTGAAGCCGCTGTGCGCGTCGAGCAGCCGGGTCGGGTCGTAGTTCTTCAGGCTGGTCGTGACCCGTTTCGTCTCGTCGAGGTTCCACTCGCCCCAGCCCTCGTTGAAGGGCACGTAGGTCACGACGGCGGGGGAGAACCGGTGTTCGTCGACGATCTCGCGCGCCTCGGTCTCGAACTCAGCGATCTGCGCCGGCGTGCGGGTCGCGTCGGCGAACAGTGTCGACGGGATGTCCTGCCACACCAGCAACCCGAGCCGGTCGGCCCAATGGTACCAGCGTGCCGGTTCGACCTTGATGTGCTTGCGCACCATGGTGAAGCCCAGGTCCTTGTGCTTGCGCAGGTCCGAAGCCAGGGCTTCGTCGGTGGGTGCGGTGTACAGCCCGTCCGGCCAGAAACCCTGGTCCAGGGTGCCGATCTGGAAGGTGAACTCGCCGTTGAGCGTCGGGCGCAGCACGCCGTTGACGTTCTTCGTGCCGATCTCGCGCATGCCGAAGTAGCCGACGACCTGGTCGACCGGCGCGCCCGAGGCGTCCCGCAGCGAGACGCGCAGGTCGTAGAGGAACGGATCGTCCGGTGACCACCGCCGCGCGTTCGGCACCGGCACGGAGAACTCGGTGAAGCCCCCGGTCGCGGTGCCGACGACGGCGCCACCGGTCATCGCCTCGGCGAGCACGGAGTACCCGCTGACGTCGCCGCGGCCGGACACCCGCACGCGCGCGGTGTCCGTCGCCAGGTTCGGGACGATGTCGACGGACAGGATCGACGACGGCGCGGTCGGTTCGAGCCAGACCGTCTGCCAGATTCCCGAGGTCGGGGTGTAGAAGATGTCCGAGGGAGTGTTGGCCTGCTTGCCGACCGGCTGCTTCTCGCCGCGGCCGTCGGTCGGGTCGTAGACGCGGACGACGAGTTCGTTGGTACCGCCGTTGAGCCGGGCGGTGATGTCGGCTTCGAACCGGTCGTAGCCGCCCTTGTGCGTGGCGACCTGGACGCCGTTGACCCACACGGTCGCCTCGTAGTCGACGGCGCCGAAGTGCAGCTGCACGTGCCGCCCGGCCCACGCCTGCGGCACGGTGAAGGTGCGGCGGTAGAACATCAGGTCCCGGTTGTCGTTGCGCATGATGCCCGACAAGGCCGACTCGACGGGGTAGGGCACGAGAATGCGTTCGGGCAGCGTCTGCCCGAGCGGCGGCGCGGCATAGCGGTCGACGCTTCCGTTCGCGCCGGTGGCGGGGTTGAGGAACTCCCATTCACCGTTGAGGGACTGCCAATCGGGCCGGGTCAGCTGCGGCCGCGGGTACTCGGGCAGCGGGTTGCCGGTGTCCACCTGCGAGGTCCACGGCGTGGACAGCGGCGGCGGCTTGGGCGCGACCACGGCGTTCGCCGCAGGCGGCACCGGCCCGGCGACGACCGCGCACAGCAACGCGAGAACCAGCACGACAAGACGGCGCATCGGACTCGACCCCCTCAGGCGCACGAACCCACGGACAGGCCTGAAGAGCACGGCCGTGGGCCGATCGGATCCGAAGGTAACACAGGAGACGGGCCAACGGAATGAATGTGGAATCTACCGGAATTCGTCGGCGTTGTTGAATTCGCAAAGGCGTTCCACGCCGCCGCGCTCGCCTATTGGCGGGAGGCGCCGGCGGGCCCGGATCGCGTCTTCGCGGCTCGGGCCCACCGAACCCGAGCTGGAGGAAATAGCGCCAGGCGACGATGTTCGGGACGTTCGTGAGGTCGTGCGGGTCGGCGTCGGGGCGGCTCGGGTCGCAGGGCACCAGCCCGGCCGCCGCGAGGATCATCGCGACGCCGAGCGTGCCGAATCTCCCTTGCCGGCGACGGCCTGCTCGGCCTTGGCGACCTGTTCGTCGATGCCGTGCAGGGTGCGCCGAGCCCGGTCCGCCCGGTACCGGCAGTAGATGATCTGGTCGCGGCGCTGGTCCTTGGGGCCGGCAGGCCAGGGCTGGGTGCAGATGTGCCCGCCGGGATCTGCTCATCCGGGTGCTCGTGGCGCCACGCCTGGACCACGTACGGCACGTCGGGTATCCGCGCGCCGAGGATGAGCACCCTACTCAAGATCATCGATCTTGAGCCAAAGTCAGGTAAGGTGACGGAATGGTCATGCGGGTGGCAATCCCCGTGCTGCCGTGCCGAGATGTGCAGGCAGCGCGGTCGTACTTCACGGACGTGCTCGGATTTGACACCATATTCACCTGGGAGACCCCACCTAGCTACGCGGCCGTGATCCGCGACACCGCCGAGTTCCACCTGTACGCCGAAAGCAGCGTCGGCCCGGCCAGGGTGACGGTTGTCGTCGACGACGTCGATTCCTGCCACGACGAGCTGCGCGCCCGCGGCGCCGACATCGTCGAGCCACTGGCTGACCGGCCCTACGGGATGCGCGACTTCAACGTACGGACACCCGATGGGCACTTGTTGATCTTTAGCCAGCCGCTTACCGAGTCCGGGTGACCATCGGCGGACCAGCCGGAAGCATGACCGGACCTCGTCGATGAACAACGCCGGCTGCTCGAACGCCGCGAAGTGGCCGCCCTTGCCGGGCTCGTTCCAGTACCGGATGTTCGGGTCGACCAGCCATCGCAATTTCTTGGCCACGGACAACATATCTGGATCAGGAACACTGGATGCGCCGTTCACCGCGTCTATGGTCAATGCCACCGAATAGAACAGCAGTACTGCCGATATGACGAAAACTGCGCCGGCGAGATTCTCCAGTACTGCCAACCGTGTTCGGGATGCGGTGATCCCGGTGATCACGGCGTAGTTGAAGCTCGTGAGGACGCGGGCGACCGGATCGATGGCGTGGGGCCTGCTCACCTCGGCCCACCGGGAAACCGCCGCTGCCCGAGCCGTCCCGTACGGACGCCGCACCTCCGAGCAGAGACCACCAAGCGCCTGAAACGTTCCAGCCAGATTCGATCTGGCAGGCCTCTCGCGCCCACAAGGTGAAGCGAGAGGAGGCAGCCATGGCGGAGCCACTGCGAGTGGCGGTCCTGATCGGCAGCACCCGAGAAGGCCGGGCCGGCGCGGCGGTAGGCCACTGGTTCACCACCACGGCCGCACGGCGGGCCGGGCTCGACCTCGATGCGCTCGACCTCGTGGACGCCGACCTCCCGGCGGCGTACCCGGCCGCGCCGACCCCGGCCTTGACCCGGTTCCGGGAGCGCATCGCGCGGGCGGAGGCATACGTCGTCGTCACGCCGGAGTACAACCGCAGCTTCCCCGGGCCGCTCAAGCAGGCGATCGACTTCGCCTATGACGAGTGGCACGCGAAGCCGGTCGGCTTCGTCTCCTACGGCTACCGTGCCCGTGGCCGGCACGCCGTCGAACACCTGCGGGATGTCTTCCTCGAACTGCACACCGTGACGATGCGCGACGTCGTCGCCCTCGATCTGCTCGAGCCGGCGTTCGACGACGAGTACGTGACCGCCCTGCTCGACGAACTCACCTGGTGGGGGCTCGCGTTGCGCGACGCCCGCCGGAGCCGCCCCTACTGCGCATGAAAGGTCCGCAGATGAACTCACCCGCGATCGAAACCACCGGGCTGGTCAAAGCCTTCGGCGACACCCGCGCCGTGGACGGGGTCGACCTCGTCGTGCCGGCCGGCACCGTCTACGGCGTCCTCGGGCCCAACGGTGCCGGCAAGACCACCACCGTCAAGATGCTGGCCACGCTGCTGCGTCCGGACGGCGGTGAGGCCAGGGTGTTCGGCCGTGACGTGGTCCGGGAGGCCGACGCCGTCCGCGGGCGGGTCAGCCTCACCGGCCAGTACGCGTCGGTGGACGAAGACCTGACCGGCACCGAAAACCTGGTGCTGCTGGGCCGCCTGCTCGGCCACACCCGGCCGGCCGCCCGCGACCGGGCCGCGCAGCTGCTCGCCGCGTTCGGCCTGACCGCGGCCGCCGACAAGCAGGTCAAGCACTACTCCGGCGGCATGCGGCGGCGGCTCGACATCGCCGCGAGCATCCTCAACACCCCGGACCTGCTGTTCCTCGACGAGCCCACCACGGGGCTCGACCCGCGCAGCCGCAACCAGGTGTGGGACATCGTGCGCGCGATCGTCGCGCAGGGCACCACCGTGCTGCTCACCACCCAGTACCTCGACGAAGCCGACCAGCTGGCGTCGCGGATCGCGGTGATCGACCACGGCCGCGTGATCGCCGAAGGCACCCAAGGGGAGCTGAAGGCCTCGGTGGGCGCGGGCGCGGTCCACCTCCGGCTGCGGGACGCCGCCCAGCGGGAGGCCGCCGAACGCGTGCTGGCCCGGGTGGTCGACGCCGCCATCCAGCGCGAGCCGGACCCGGTCGCGCTCACCGCGCGGCTCACCGCGGCGGCCGGCGACACCGCCGCCGCCGAACAGTCCGCCCGCGCGCTGGCCGAACTCGCCGCCGCCGGGATCACCGTGGACACCTTCTCACTCGGCCAGCCCAGCCTCGACGAGGTCTTCCTGGCCCTGACCGACCACACCGCCGGCGGAGAGGAAGCGGCATGAGTGCCACCGCAGTCAAGGACACCGAACTCACCGCACCGAGGGCCGAAGACCTCGCCGCGGTGCTCGTCGCGACCGAGCGGCCGCCGCGGCCGGGCGCGCTGTCGACGTCGGTCACCTTCGGCTGGCGGGCCGTGCTGAAGATCAAGCACGTGCCCGAGCAGCTGTTCGACGTCACCGCGTTCCCGATCATGATGACGCTGATGTTCACCTACCTCTTCGGCGGCGCGCTGGCCGGTTCGCCGGGGGAGTACCTGCAGTTCTTCCTGCCCGGCATTCTCGCCAGCAGCATCGTGATGATCACGATGTACACCGGCATCTCGATCAACACCGACATCGAGAAGGGCGTCTTCGACCGGTTCCGCACCCTGCCGATCTGGCGTCCGTCGGCGATGGTCGGCTACCTGCTCGGCGACGTGCTGCGCTACCTGATCGCGTCCGCGGTGATCATGGTGGTGGGCCTGATCCTCGGCTTCCGCCCCGGCGGCGGGTTCGCCGGCGTGGCGGCCGGGGTGGCGCTGCTGCTGGTGTTCTCGTTCGCGTTCTCCTGGGTGTGGACGATGTTCGGGCTGCTGCTGCGCACCGAGAAGTCGGTGATGGGGGTCAGCATGATGGTGATCTTCCCGCTGACGTTCCTGTCCAACATCTACGTCAGCCCGTCGACGATGCCCGGCTGGCTGCGGGTGGTCGTCGACATCAACCCGATCTCCCACCTGGTGACGGGCGTGCGTTCGATGATGGCGGGCGCGTGGGACGTCCCGGCGGTGCTCATCACGCTGGGCGCGTCGGTGCTGCTGGTGGCGGTGTTCGGCACGCTGACCATGCGGCTCTACAACCGCAAGTGACCGCGGGTCAGAGCCGCCAGCGGACTGCCGGATCCGGGGCGTAGCGGCACGACGAGCCGGTCGTGATCGAGGACGTCAGGTGCCCGGCCAGTTCCGGGTGGAGGTCGGCCAGCTTGCGGAGCGTGTCCCGGATCCGGGCCGTCACGGCCTTGCGGGCACGCTCCGCCTCGTCGCCGAGGCGGCGGGTGCGGCCGCCCAGCCCGGCCGCCGCGCGCAGCTCCGCCAGCAGGGCCTCGCGTTCGCGGTCCAGCTTCGCCGCCCGGGCGTCGTCGCCGCGGTCCGCCGCGCTGTCGATCTCCTCGTCGAGGTGGCCGAGGCGGCGGCGGTAGGCGGCCTTCGCCGTCTCGTCCAGGACCGGGTCGGCGCCGATCCCTTTTGCTGCCACCACCGTTTGGCCGCCTTCGGGCGCGAGGAGCCGGACCGCGGGCACGTCGGTACCCGGGAGCCCGAGCAGGATGTGGAGGTCTCGCAGGCCTTTCGCGTCCGGCACCCGGACCTCGCGGCCGGCGAACCGCAGCGACCAGACCTCGTCGGTGCGGCGGAACTCGTTGGCGGGCACCGGTTTCGCCTCGACCGGCTCGGGCGGGGAGACCAGGTGCGGCATGTCGAGTTCGGCGGCCTCCGCGCGCACGGCTTCGAGCAGGGACGCCGCCCGCGCGGCGTCCCCCGTCGTGCCTCGGGTGACCAGCACCGCGGCGAGCCGGGCGCGGATTTCCGCCGCCCACGGCCGCAGGCGCATCCGGTCCGCCGACGCGGCCGCCGCGCCGAGCCGCGTCACCGCTTCGTCGAGGCGGCCCAGCGCCGCTTCCAGGAGCCCGGCCCACAGGTCGACCGGTCCGCTGATCTCGCAGCCGTACAACGCGACCAGCCATTCCCCGGAGTACGGCGCGAGCTCGCCGAGGAGCCGTTCGCAGGCCTCGCGGTCACCGGTCAGCGCGGCCACCTGGGCCTGGCAGCGCAGCCACAGCGGGGCGAATTCGCGGGAGAACGGCCCGGCGACGACGGCCGCCTCGCGGGCCGCGGCCGCGTCGCCCCGCTGGGCGGCGGTGAGCACGGCCAGCAGGTCGGGGTGCGGGTGGTCGCCGGCGGCCACCCGCGCGGCGTGGGCGGCCAGGTCGTCGAACCGGCCCTGCAGCAGCAGGTAGCTCCAGCGGACGTGGTCCATCATGAAGCCGAAGTCCTGGCCGAACCGCGCCTCGACCTGGTCCAGGTCCGCGTGCGCCTCGGCGAACCGGCCGCGCTGGGCGCGGATGATGCTGCGGTCGAGCAGGCCCGCGAACTCGGCACCGGGCAGGCCGCTGCCGTCGGCCAGCGCCTGGAAGGCCCGGAACTGGTCGAGGTAGCGCGGGTCGCCCTGCTCCAGCAGCGCGACCCACTTGAGCGACGACGCGAAGTACGCGTTCTCGCGGTCGCCGGTCCGCTGGGCCAGCACGGCCAGCTCGTCGGTCAGCCGCTCCCGTTCCCGCGCGGTGCCCGGCCCCCAGATCAGGTCGTGCCGCGCCCACAGCGTGAACGACAGCTCCTGGTCGTCGTCGCCGTCGCGCGCCAGCATCGCGGCCCGTGCGGCGAGCTCCAGCGTGACGCGCTCGAGCGACAGCGGCTCCGCCGGTTTCCCCGCCAGCCGCTCGTACGCCGACACGAGCAGCTCCGACGTCAGCTCGAGGCGCGGGCCGGCCGGGGCGGTGCGGGACAGGGTGAGCGCGGCCCTGGCGAGCAGCGCGTCGTCGTCGAGCTCGCGCACCAGCGCGACCGCGTCTTCGAACTGCCGCCACGCTTCGTCGTTCTCGCCGCAGCGGCTCAGCACGGTGCCGAGGTCGAGGCCGATCACGATGCGCCGCCGCGGGTCGCCGGCGCGTTCCAGGGCGTGCCGGTAGTGGCCGATGGACTCCTCGGTCGCCAGCCGCGCGCTCGCGTCGCGCGCCGCGGCCACCAGCAGGTCGGCCGCGCGGCCGGGGTCGACCTCGGCGCCCGCGAGGTAGGCGTGGCGGGCCCGGTCGGCCGCGAACACCAGGGGTGCCAGCTCGGGCGACGCGTCGAGGGCGCGGACGACCGCGGCGTGCCGCCGCCGGGCTTCGGCCGGGGCCAGCTCGGCGTACCGCGACTCCCGCACCAGGTCGTGGGCGAAGGCGAACCGGCCGTTGCCGAGCGCGGTCACCAGCCGGGCCGCGGCCGCGTGGGCCAGCAGCTGGTCGACCTCCGGCGCCGGCGCCCCGGCGAGCGCGGCGAGGACCCGGCGGTGGAACTCCCGGCCGAGCACCGCGGCGTCGACCAGCAACCGCGTGACCGGCGTCGGCAGCAGGGAAAGGCGCCGCCGCAGGGCGTCCCGGACACCGGGCGCGACGGCCGACACCGGGCTGCCGCTGTGCCACAGCCGCGCGGTCTGCTCGACGAAGAACGGGTTGCCGCCGGTCCGCAGGTGCACCTCGGCGGCCAGCGCGGGATCCGGCTCGGTGCCCGCGGTGCGGCTCATCAGCTCGGCCACTTCGTCCGGCGCGAGCCCGGTCAGCGTCACCGTGGTCGCCTTCGCCACGAGAGGCAGGACGAGGTCGTGCAGCCGGTGGCCCGGCGCGTCGACCTCGACGTCCCGGTAGGCGCCGACCAGCAGGAGCCGCTCGAACCAGGTGTGCCGCGCCGCGAACTCCAGCAGCCGCAGCGAAGCCGCGTCGGCCCAGTGCAGGTCGTCGAGCACCACGACGACCGGACGGTCGTGAGCCGCGGCGGCCAGCGCTGTCGTGACGGCGTCGTGCAGCCGGAAGCCGTCGTCGGCCGGTGCGCCCACGGTTTCGCCGAGCAGCGCCGACAGCGTGGTGGTGTCGGTCCGCGCCCACTCGTCTTCCGGCAGTTCCCGCCGCAGGGCGCGCACGACCTGCACCCACGGCCAGTACCCGGGCGCGCTGCCGGAGTCCCAGCAGGCGCCGGCGAGCACGAGCGCCCCGCGCCGGCGCGCCTCGTCGGCCAGCCCGGTGACGAGGGTGGTCTTGCCGATCCCGGCCTCGCCGGTGACGAGCACGAGGCCACCGTGGCTCGCGACGGCCCGGTCAAGCTCGGCCCGCAACGCCGCGGCGGGGTGCGCTCGCCCGATCAGCGCGCCAGTCATGTCCGGTTCCTCCCAGGTCCGGCGTCGAGCATCTCACGCAGGCCCGTCGCACGACTTCCCGCCGCTCACGTGAGGATCCCGACCAAGGTGTATAACGTCGTGTACGGCACCGGGACGATCAGTGGCTAAGGTCGCGGCAGCTTGCCTGCCAAAGCCTTCCCAAACGCCGCAGCGACGTCACAAGCACCACCGCCGGTCTTCAAGGCGAAGATCCGGATGTGTTCCGTGCGCTTCGCGTCGAACTGGCGGTGGTGCCACGACACCGCGCAGCTGTCGCCGGTCGGGTTGCGGGTGCCGGTGACGCCGCCGAGGTCGACCGGGCTCCCGTCGTCCGGCACGCTCGAGTAGCCCTTGTCGAAGGTCAGCCGCAGGGATGTCGTCGCCGTCCATTCGCAATCGCGCAGCCGGTTGAGCTTGACTTCGCGGACCGGGCCGAGCACCGGCGTCACCGCGGTCTTGTCGAGCACCGAGCACGGGTCCGTCGCGAGCAGCGTGCCGGGCGGCAGGTCGTACCCGGTGCCGCCGCGGATGCGGTCGAGGACTTTGGCGAGGGTGGTCTTCGCCAGGCCGCACGTCTCGGCCAGCGCCGTCACCCCGAGTTCCGGCTGCGCGGGGACCTGGACGCTGGCGTCGCACGTGCTGCCGCTGATTTCGGTGAACAGCACCGGACGGCCGTCGAGGTCCTCGGCCGGCCTGCCGGCCTCGACGTAGATCTGGTCGCCGAGCTTGATCGAGATCTTCTGGCCGGACTTCGTCCGGTATTCGCAGCGGTCGAAGTACCCCGAGTCCGGGACGGCGCTCAGCTTGCCCGCGTCGGGGACGCTGACGCCGTTCAGCACCTTGCACGGGTCCGTGCGCCGCAGCGTTTCCAGGCTTGTCGGATCGAGGTTCGCGCCCGCGGTCGGCGGATCCGCGTCGGCCCGCGCCACCAGCACGGCCACCAGGCTGCCGACGGCGAGCCCGGCGACGGTCGCGAGGGCGGTCACGACCGGGAACCAGCGGCGACGTCGGGGCGGCGCGGGCGGCGGGATGGGCAGTGGCGCGGGCGCCGGCCAGGACAGCGCGGTGCGGACCGCGGTGTCCTGTGCGTCGATCAGCCGGTGGACCGGGTCCGGCCACGGCCGGGTTCCGGGCGTCACCGGGCCGAGGAAGTCGAGGATGCGCTGCGGTGCCGGCCGCCGGGCCGGGTCCTTGGCCAGGCACGGCTCGACGAGGGTGCGGATTTCGGGTGGCAGGCCGGTCAGGTCGGGGCTGGCGTGCACGACGTTGTAGAGCAGCTGCGCCGTCGTGGAGCCGGTGAACGGGCCGCGGCCGGTCGCCGCCATCACCAGCACGCCGCCGAGGGAGAAGACGTCGCTGGCCGGGGTGAGCGGGCGGCTTTCGGCCTGTTCGGGGGACATGAACGCGGGGGAGCCGACGATGCCGCCGGTGCCGGTGAGGTCGGCGCCGCCCTCGGTGGCGCGGGCGATGCCGAAGTCGATCACCCGTGGCCCGTCGGCGGTCAGGAGGACGTTGCCGGGCTTGAGGTCGCGGTGGATCAGCCCGACCCGGTGGATCTCGATCAGCGCGGTCGCGAGCCCGACGGCGAGCCGGCGCACCGCTTCGGCCGGCAGTGGCCCGGTTGCTTCGACGGCTTCCTTCAGCGACGGCCCGGTGACGAACACCGAAGCGAGCCACGGGGTTTCGGCGTCGGCGTCGGCGTCCATGACCGCCGCGGTGAAGGCCCCCGAGACCCGTTGTGACGCCAGCACTTCTTGCCGGAACCGGCTGCGGAAGTGAGCGTCGCGCGCGAACTCGGCGTGGACCTGCTTGAGTGCTACGAGGCGGCCGTCCGGGGCGACGCCGAGCAGGACGCGGCCCATGCCGCCTTCGCCGAGTGCGGCGACGAGGCGGTACTTCCCGGCTTGCCGGGTGTCGCCCGGTTCCAGTGGCTTCACGGCTTCGGCAGTCCGGGCCGGGCCGCCTTGGCGAAGTCCTGTACCTGGCGGCAGGTCTGCTCGATGGTGAGCGTGCTGGCGGAAGTGGCGTACCGGACGATGACGTTCTCCGAGGCTTGTTCGCCGACCTGCCGGTGCGGCCAGGTCAGGGTGCAGGTGACCGACGCGGGGTTGTCCTGGTCGGCGGTGAAGGAGGCGGTGAGCCCGCCGAGGTCGACAGTGCCGGCCTTGGTGTGGGAACCGTCCTTGGCCGCGACGGGCGGGTACCCCCGTTCGAGGTTGACGCTGATTTCGCCGCCGGCCGTCCAGCGGCACTCGTGCAGGCCGCGGGGTTGGACCTTGGTGATCGGGCCGGCGATCCGCTGTGTGGTCGCGGTGTCGACGAGGCCGCAGGGGTCGACCGCCGCGAGACTTCCCGGTGGTGCGGCCGGAACGTTCCCCGCGCGGAGGCGGTTCAGTGTTTCGGTGAGCGCGGACTTCGCGGCGTCGCATGGTTGGGCGAACTTGCCTGGCCCGAGGGTGCCGGCCTCGATGCCGATGGTGTCGGCGGGGCGGTCGGTGATCGGCACGGAGGCTGTGCAGCCGCTGCTCTTGACGTCGAGGCTGAGCGGCAGGCCGGCCAGTTCGCCGGTGGGAGTGCCCTTGGCGGCCGACGGGCCCCCGATCGTCAGCTCCATCGACTGGCGCTGCGCGGTTTGGAAGGTGCAGGAGAAGAGGTGGACCGCGCCCTGCGGGGTGAGCTTCCCGATCCCGGGTACCGACGGCAGCACCTGGCACGGGTCGGCGGCGCGCAGCTTGTCCGGGCCCAGCGGGTCCGGGTTCGGCGCGGACGTCGTCGTCACCGGGGCCGGGCTGCTCGCCGGGGCGGCGGTCGCCCCACTGTCGCCGTTGAGCATCGTGACGGCGGTGATCGTGCCGGCCACGAGGATGGCGGCGGCCGTGGCGGCGAGCGTGATCCGCCGGCCGAGCCGTCGCGGCTTCGGGGGCTGGGTCACGGCGGCCGTGACCTCGGCCTGGTGGCGGGCGATGAGCGCGTGGACGGCGGGCGGCCAGGGCCGCTGGACCGGCGGCAGCGGCCCGAGGAGTTCGAGCAGCTGCGCCGGCGTCGGCCGCCGGGCCGGGTCCTTGGCGAGGCAGGGTTCGGCGAGAGCGCGGATGTCGGGCGGGAGGATCCGCAGGTCAGGGTGCGTGTGGACGACGTTGTAGAGCGACTGCGGTGCCGACGCCCCGGCGAAGGGGCTGCGTCCGGTGGCGGCGAGGACGAGGAGTGCGCCGAGGGAGAAGACGTCGCTGGCCGGGGTCAGCGGCCGCCCGTCCGCCTGCTCCGGCGACATGAACGCGGGCGAGCCGAGGATGACCCCGGTGTGCGTCAGGTCGGTGCTGCCCTCGGCGGCGCGGGCGATGCCGAAGTCGATGACGCGGGGTCCGTCGTCGGCGAGCAGGACGTTGCCGGGTTTGAGGTCCCGGTGCACGAGCCCGGCCCGGTGGATCCCGGTCAGCGCGGACGCCAGCCCGGCGGCCAGCTGCCGCACGGCGGCGGGCGGGAGTGGCCCGGTCGCGTCGACGGCTTCCTGCAGCGAAGGACCGGCGACGAAGACGGAGGCCAGCCACGGGGTGGGCGCGTGCGGGTCGGCGTCCATCACGGCGGCGGTGTAGGCGCCCGAGACGAGCCGGGAGGCGTCGACCTCGCGGCGGAACCGTGCACGGAACCCGGGATCGTGCGCGAACCCGCGATGAACCTGCTTGACGGCGGCCAGCCGGCCATCGGGGGCGACCCCGAGCAGCACGCGCCCCATCCCGCCTTCGCCGACCACGGCGAGCAGCCGGTACCGCCCCACCTGCGCCGGCTCACCCGGCCTCAACGGCTCCACGCCCCACCTCCGCGGGCGATCGTAGAGCGTGGGCCTGCGCGGCCGGCGGGGAATGGCCTGATCCGCGCCGGTGCGGTGATCTGCTACCGCCTGCCCTATAGTCGCGTGACGTCGGCCAACGGACCTGCGGGGGAGAAGGATGTCGCGCGAGCGCAGCCTGACGCTGAAGGTCTTGAACGCGGCCGCTCGAGAACTGGCTCCGGCCATCGAGGAGTTCAACAGGCAGCAGCGGCGCGCGTCGCGTGTTGCAGAGTATTTCGTGGTTGTCGAGCACCGACTGGGCGGGCCCGCGGAAGAGCTGGCGCCCTGGCCGTCGGAGAAGAACGTTCTCTACCGGTTCACCAGGCAGTCTTTCGGCGAGGGCTGGGGCGTTGAGAGCGGCGACGGCACTCTCGGATACAGCATCCAGTTGATGCGCTGTCACACCGTGCGTAAAGGTCTCGCGAAGCGGGTGTTCGGTGGATGGCGGCGCTGGGACCGGCGGGAGAGCAACTGGGTCCGCCTTCTGGTGGTGGACGACGGTGTCCCGGCTTTGTTCTTCGACCGAAAGCGATACAGCGGCGACGTCGCGGGCTGGCGCCGGATACTCCGGGAAACCGGCTGGTCCGAACGGCAAAGCTGACCGTGTCGGCCGGCCACACAGTCCCCTGACGGGGCCCAGGCTGGGGCGTTAACCCGCTCGAAGAGCTGGACTTCGGGCTGCCCCTTGCAGCGTGGCGTGGGGTTCGTGAGCGGGGGCGCGTCAGCAACAGCAGCGGTCGTGAACTCACTGCCCGAGGTCATCGCGCACCGCGAGTTGGCCGATCGCCACCACGGACCCGCAAGGCTTGCAGAGGATTCCGCCGGGCCCGGCGAGTCTCGTCGCCGTTGTATGTGGGCCGCGGGGGGCGCATCGCTGACCGGGGTCTGCCATGATCGGCTCATGGGGGAACCAGGGCATCGGGCTGTCGTCGAGCGCATCGCCGACGCGGTCGGCTGGACGGGTGCCGTCGCGCCGAAGTACGGCTGGGACCACGTCGAGCGGCGGCTGGGGCTGGTGTTCCCGGCCGACTACAAGGAGTTCATGGGGCGGTTCCCGTCGTGCTGCTTCCGCGGTGTGCTCCGCCTCTGGAACCCGGTCCAGAACACCGAGGGCCTGGCCCGGTTCACCGACGACTTCGGCCGCCTTCTCGACGGCGTCCGCGAAGGCCGCGAGTACTACCCGGAGATCCCGGCGCCGTTCCCGGCGCCCGGCGGGGTGATCCCGTTCGCCGACGACATGAGCGGCGGCGCGCTGTTCTGGGTGCCGTGGACGGCCGACCCCGACGGGTGGCACGTGACCCGGCAGAGCGCGAGCCTGCCCGACGACTGGATGCGGACGCGCCGTCCGATGACGGCCGTGCTGCTCGAGCTCGCCACCAGCCGCAGCTCGCGCAACGTGCTCCGCTGGGATCTGTCCGGCGCGGACCGGTCGATCGAGCTGTTCTGACCCGGGCCCGAAGCACCGCGCGAACGGATGATCCCCGGCAGGTGGGGCTGCTGAACAGCTGTTCTTCAGTGTCCTTTCAGGACTTCGCGCAGGCGCGCGGCGAAGGCGGCGGGCTCGGCGGCGAACCCGCCGTGGTCGCCCGGGAACGGTTCGGCGGTCAGCCCGAGGTCGGCGGCGAGCCCGAGGCCGGCTTCGTGGGCGGGCAGCCCGGCGGCCGTCTCGCCCACGCCGACGACCAGCCGCGCCGACACTGCCCGCAGTGCGTCGAGGTCGGGTTCGTAGGCGCCGATGGCGGCCAGGAGGTGGCCGAAGAAGTACGCGAAGTTGCCCTCCATCACCTTCATGTGGGCGAGTTCTTCGGGCGTCGGGTCGGCCGGCGGGGCGATGTCGAAGCCTGACATCTCCGTGAACGCGGCGATGGCGGCGCCGATCCCGTGCTCCCGATGGATCGCCGGGATGTCCGGGCCGTCGAGGGCGGCCGGGCCGAGGTAGCGGGTGACCGGCGGTTCGTGCAGCACGACGGTGCGGACCTGGCCGGTGTGGTGCACGACGTACTCGAGCATCGTGATGGCGCCGCCGCTGTTGGCGAGGACGTCGGCGTCGGCCGAGCCGATCTCGGCGAGCAGGCGCTGGACGTCGTCGGCGTGCTCACGCAGTGTCCCGGGTTCGCCGTCGAGGGGGCTGCGGGAGATGCCGCGGGGGTCGTAGGTGACGACGGTGTGGTCCTCGGCCAGGATCGGCGCGATGGGGTGGAACATCGTGGAGTCGGCGGCGCCGCCGGGGATGAGCAGCAGGACCGGGCCGCTGCCGGTGACGTCGTAGGTGATGCGGGCGCCGGGTACGGCGAGAGTGTGGGTGGTCATGGCGTCTCCTCCGGAGGTCGAGGTTCGCCATCCCGACGAGCGGGGCAGGCCGGATTGGACACCACCGCCGGGTGAGGTGCCGGACTCAGGCGCGGACCGCCTCCTCGATCCCCGCGAAGAGCGCGATCACCTCGGGATCCGCGAACGGAACGAGCTGGGTGAACAGGACACCGGCCGTCGCGCCGTCCGGGTCTGCCCAGAAGTAGCAGTTCGCACCCCCTGCCCACGCCACCGTCCCGATCGGACGGCCCTGCGGCGTGCGCTCCTCGTTGCGCATCCCGAGCAGTGACCACGACACCGGAGTGCCCGGCAGCAGGTCGATGTCGTGTGACGTCGCGGGGTTGGCCGACGTCAGCCGGCCGAACACCGCCGACTGGCTCCGCCGGGCCGCGGTCAGGGTCGCCGGGGACAGGAGCCGCACGCCGTCGGTGGTGTCGCCCAGTGTTCGCAGGAACTTCAGGTAGTCGCGTGGGGTTCCGTACAACCCGCCTCCGCCGGAGAAGAACTCCGGCTCGGCGGGCAGCTCGAACGGAACGGTCACCGGCCCCGCCTGCATCGTCGCCAGGCGGGAGCGGTCCACGATGCCGAACGCCGTGTCCGTCATCCCCGCCGGGTCGAAGACGGCTTCCCGCAGGTGGGTTGCCAGATCGCGTCCGGTCAGCCGGGAGATGGCCAGCCCCACCCACTCGAGGCCGGTGCCGTACCGCGTGTCCGTTCCCGGTTCGTACACCAGCGGTGAGTCCACGATCGAGGCCTGCTTGCACTCCAGGCTCGTCGGGATGCCGTTCTCCCGCTGGTACCGGGCCAGGTCCGCCGACAGGAACGCGTAGCCCGCGCCGGCCGTGTGCGACAGCAGCATCCGCAGCGTCACCGGGGTCCGGGCCGGCCGCAGGCGGGGGACGTCCCCGTCGTAACCCTCGAGGACCTGGGCCGCGGCGAGTTCGGGGAGGACGTCGGCCGTCGGTGTGTCCAGGCCGATCAGGCCGCGTTCCACCAGTTGCAGGGCGGCGACGGCGACGATCGGCTTGGTCATCGACGCGAGCCACGCGATGGTGTCTTCCGTCCACGGAGCCGTACCGTCACGGGTACCCGCGCCGCCCGAGTACACGATCTCGCCGTGGTGGGTGGCCATTGCGTGGAAGCCCGCGGCGACGCCGTTGTCGACGGCTTTCGCCAGCAGGGAATCGATCGTCGTCACCACGTTACGGGCAGTTCCTTCACTCCGTAGACGCCCGTGCCCGGCTCGCGGAACTCGATCCGGTCCATGGCCACCGCCGGGCGCAGCGTCGGGATGCGGCGCACCAGGGCCGGGAACGCGATCTGCAGTTCGAGCCGCGCCAGGGGCATGCCCAGGCACTGGTGGGGTCCGTGGCCGAAGGTGACGTGCCGGTGTGCGGGCCGGCGCAGGTCCAGCCGGTCCGGGTCCTCGACCACCGAGGCGTCCCGGTTGGCCAGGTCGCCGGCGAGGATCAGCCCGTCTCCGGCGCGGATGACCACGTCGCCGATTTCGATGTCCGCCAGTGCCACCCGGCGCCTGCCGCCCTGGGGGACGGCGGTGTACCGCAGGATTTCCTCGACCGCGCCGTCGATTTCTTCCGGCGTCTCCAGCTGCCGCAGGATTTCGAACTGGTCGCGGTGCTCGGTCAGGGCCAGGACGCCGAGGGAGATGGTGTTCGCCGTCGTGTCGAAGCCGCCGAGGAGCATCAGCATGCCGATGAGGGTGGCGTCGTGCTGGGTGAGGTTGCCGGTGGCGACCTGCTCGTTGGCCAGTTCCGACAGCATGTCCTCGCCGGGTCGGTGCGTTTGGCCGTCAGGAGCCGGTCGATGTAGTCGACGAGGCCCTGCCGGGCGGCCATGGCCTCCTCGTGGGTGGCACGGGGGTCGATGAGTGCCTTGGCGCTCGTCGAGAAGAATTCGTGGTCCTCGTACGGCACGCCGAGCAGGTGGCAGATCACGGTGCACGGCACCGGCAGCGCGAACGCCTCCAGCAGGTCGGCCGGTTTCGGGCCGGCCAGCAGCCGGTCGATCAGGTCGTGCACCAGCTCGTGGATCTGCGGCCGCATGGCCTCGACGCGCTTGGCGGAGAACGGCTTGGCGACGAAGCGGCGTTGGCGGGTGTGTTCCGGGGCGTCCATGGTGAGGAAGCTCAGGCGCTGCATGAACCTGCTGGGGGTCGAGTGCGGGTAGCCGGGGTGCTCGGGCGCCGCGCTCAGCCGCGGGTCCCGCAGCAGGGTCCGGACCTCGTCGTAGCCGCTGACCAGCCACGGGGTGCTGCCGTCCCAGATCTGCACGCGGGTGATCGGGGCCGTCGTCTGGACCGCGCGCAGTGCGGGTGCCGGGTCGAGCGGCCAGGTCCGGGGTGCGGGGAAGCGCGGGAGGCCGGTCATCGCGGCTCGCCGAACGAGGCGAACAGGTCGTTCGCCGTCTCGAAGGCGGGCCCGATCCGGGGGCCGGGGGTGAAGCGGGCGGGCATCGTCACGTGGCCGTTGATCTGCCCGACCGTCGGGTAGCGCACGGCCGCCCCTTCGACGAGCCGGTAGTCCGGTAGCCGCCGGAGCACTTCCCCGACGACGACCTGGAAGTCGGTCTGCGCGAGGTGGCGCCCGATGCAGCGGTGCGCGCCGATGCCGAAGGCGGCGTGCTTGCGGGTGTCGCGGTCGAAGTCGATGGTGAGCGGGTCCGGGAAGACCTTCTCGTCGAGGTTCGCCGCGGCCCACGAGATCAGCACGCGCTCGCCGGGGCGGACGGTGGCGCCGTCGATCCGGGCCTCCTCGGTGGCCGTGCGACCGACGCAGACCACGGGGGTGAAGTACCGGAGGAGCTCCTCGCACGCCCGGGGGATGTCCTCCGGGTGCTCGATGAGGCGCGTGCGGTCGTCGTGGTTGCGGTCGAGGTGCTCGAAGGTGGAGGACAGCAGGGCGGTGGTGGTGTCCATGCCGCCGGCGATCATCGCGTTGCAGACGGCGATGATGTCCGCGTCGCCGATCTTCTCGCCCCCGATCTCCATCCGGGTGAGGAAGCTGATCAGGTCGTTCCCGGGGTTCGCGCGGCGCACCGGGATGGTCTCGACGACTTCTTTGATGAGCATCGCGAAGCCTGCTTCGACCGTCTTGTACCCGGGTGTGTCCGACGGCGTGTACGCCAGCGAGTGCACGGCCTCGGCGTAGACGCGCCAGTTGTCCATCGACAGGCCGACGATGTCCAGGGTCAGCAGTGCGGGCACGGCGTTGGCCAGGTCCATGACCAGGTCGATCTCGCCCGACTCGACGCACTGGTCGAGGCACCAGGTGGTGTAGGCCTCGATGCGGGGGCGCAGCTTCTTCGCCGCGGTGGGCGTGAAGAAGGTGTTCAGCGCCCGGCGCCACTCCAGGAACTCCGGCGGGTCCATCTCCAGCGGCAGCGCGCGGAACGTCGAAGCCGGGATGATCGTCCCTTGTGGACGGCCCGGGGTGTTGGGCAGCTCGTGCGCGGAGGAGAACACCTGCGGGCGGCGGGCCACGGAGGCGACCTGTTCGTAGCCGGTGACGACGTAGAAGCCGCCGTAGTGCGAGCTGTGCGCCACCGGGCACTTCCGGCTCAGGGCCGTGTTGGCGGCCCAGGGATCGGCGGAGTACTCCGGCGAGTGGTGGTCGAAGTCGATTTCCGGGATCTCGGGGTGGCTCATGCGGGGTGCGCTCCTGTCAGCTTCGGGTGGCCGGGACCGGGTCGTGGGCGAGGGCGAAGCCCGGGTATCCGGTGGCCGCGATCACCGCGCACTTCTCGGCGTAGTCGGGGAACCCGGCCAGCGGCATGAAGACGCGTTTCTTGCCGGGGATGTTCGCGCCCAGGTACCAGGACCCGCACGAGGGGAGCAGGGTCCGCCCGGCGACGTCGGCGACGTGGTGGCCCCAGGCTTCCGCGGCTTCGGGCGTGGCCTCGATCGTCCGGATGCCGGTGCCGGCGAGGTGGCGGAGGCACCGGCCGATCCATGTGGCGTGCTGGTGGATGGCGACCAGCACGTTGGTGAGCACCGACGGGCTGCCGGGGCCGGTCATGGTGAACAGGTTCGGGAAGCCGGGCACCCCGAGCCCCAGGTAGGTGCGCGGGCCGGCCGACCACGCCGCCCGCAGCGACTGCCCGTCGCGGCCGCGGATGTCGATGCGCGACAGGGCGCCGGTGATGGCGTCGTACCCCGTGGCGAACACCAGCACGTCCAGCTCGTACGTGCCCTCCCCGGTCCGGACCGAGGTCGGGGTGACCTCCTCGAACGGATGGGCCGCGATGTCGGCCAGGCGCACGTTCGGCCGGTTGTAGGTCTCGTAGTAGCCGTCACCGAGGCAGATGCGCTTGCAGCCGATGACGTGCGTCGGGGTGAGCTTCGCGGCCACCTCGGGGTCGGTGACGGTCTCGCGGATCTTGCCGCGGACGTATTCGGCGACGACCTCGTTGGCCGCCGGGTCGACCAGCGGGTCGCCGAAGGCACGCAGCAGCAGCGGCCCGCCCCGGTTCCAGCAGTGCTCGAAGATCGCCTCCCGCTCCGCGGCGGAGAACAGGAACACGGAGTTCGGGTTCGCCGGGAACCGGGAGAGACCCGCCGTGGGCATCGCGTTGTTGCGCGCGCGGAACCCCGCGTAGTCGGCCTTGATCGCCGCCTGCAGTGCCGGGTCGAGCGGCTCGTCGCCCGCGGGCAGCGTGTACGCGGGGGTGCGCTGGAAGACGACGAGCTCGGCCGCCTCCTGCGCGATGATCGGGATGGCCTGCACGCCGGACGAGCCGGTGCCGACGACGCCGACGCGCTTGCCGGCGAAGCCGACCGGTTCCCGCGGCCAGCGCCCGGTGTGCAGGACGTCGCCCGCGAACGTCCCGATGCCGGGGATGTCCGGCACGTTCGGCTCGGACAGGCAGCCGGTGGCCATGATGACGAACCGGGCCACGACCTCGTCGCCGCCGTCGGTCCGCACGGTCCACGTGGCGGTGGGCTCGTCGTAGGTCATGGCCTCGACGCGGGTGCGGAACCGGATGTCGCGGGCCAGGTCGAAGCGGTCGACGACGTGGCCGATGTAGCGCATGATCTCGGCCCGGCCGGCGTACCGCCGGGTCCACTCCCAGTCCTGCTGCAGCTCGGGGGAGAACTGGTAGGAGTACTCCAGGCTCTCCACGTCGCAGCGGGCACCCGGGTAGCGGTTCCAGTACCAGGTGCCGCCCGCGCCGCCGCCGGCCTCGAGCACCCGTGCCGTGAGCCCGGCCTCGCGGACCTCGTGCAGCATCTGCAGGCCCGCGAGCCCGGCACCCACGATCACCACGTCGAACTTGTCTGTCATCCCAGCGCTCCGGTGAACGGGTTCAGGCTTCCGAGTACGACTTCGTCCGGTCCCGGCCCGGTTTCGCCCGTTCCGAGCGGACGGCCGCGACGCTCGCCGCGGCGAGCCAGCCGATGACGGCGAACACGCTCGCGTAGGTGATCGGCCCGCCCGCCTTCAGCGGGCCGCCCGGGGCGAGCAGCGGCACGCACCCGAGCAACTGGACGACCACGACGGCCGCGGCCGCCGGCTTGAGCCAGCCCGGCCAGCCCGCGGCCCGGCTCGTGCACAGCGCCGCCGCGCCGACGACGACCGCGGCCGGGACCGCGCTGAACATGAAGCCCAGCACGTACGCGTCGGAGAACGCGCGCAGCAGCGGCCGGGTCGCCGGGTCCCGCGCCCAGCCCGAGAAGATCTGGAACAGGCCCAGGTACACCACGGCGAAGCCCACCCAGGCGGTGCCCGCCGCGATCATCAGCACCGGCAGCGGGCTGGCCGGCACTTCCCGGCGGAACCGGGTGTAGAGGTAGGCGAGGAACCACAGCGCGGCCATCAGCGCGATGCCGGCGATGAACTGGTAGACGTACCCGCTGGTGACGTGGGTGGCGTAGAACTGCGCGACCTCGGTCTCCGGCGACCCGAAGGGCGGGATCGGCGCCAGGACCAGGATCGTGGAGGCCAGGACCAGCAGGCTGATGATCCCGCTGGCCGCGTGCGCGACCCGGGGCGGACGGTTGGCCACGGTGACTCCCTGTGCGCGGTCGGTCGGTTGCCATCTACTGCGCCGCCCCGAGGTCGAGCCGGGCGACGATGTGCGCGGCCAGCGCCGACGGGCTGGCGTCCTGGCGCATCTGCTTGGGCGTGACCCGGATGTCGAACTCCCGGTTGATCCGGGTGCTCAGCTCCAGTGCCATCAGGGAGTCGAGGCCGTGGTCGGTCAGCGACCGGTCCGGATCGAGGCCCGCGGCGTCGACCCGGAGGATTTCCGCCGCGTGCGCGGTGAGGTGCTGCTCCAGGAACCGCTGCCGGGCCGCCGGGTCGGCGGTCCGCAGCTCCGCCAGCACGGGGTACCCGGCGGTGTCGCCGCCCTGATCGGCGTCGCGGTCGGCGGGGATGGCGGCGAAGAACGGCGAGGTGCGGATCTTCTCCGCGAACATCGCCTGCCAGCCCGCGTCCAGGATCGCCAGGTAGCCCGCGCGGGCCCGGTCGCGGCGCAGCAGCGCGTCGCAGGCCTTCACGCCTTCGTCCGGGTCGATCATGGCGTTGCCGCGGTCGGCGAACATCGTGCCGCGCCCGTGCTCGGCCCACGCGCCCCAGTTGACGCTCAGCGCGGGCAGCCCGTGTCCGCGCCGCCAGGTGGTGAGGCCGTCCAGCAGGGCGTTGGCCGAGGCGTAGCAGGCTTGGCCGGCGAAGCCGACCAGTGCCGAGGCGGAGGAGAACCCGAACCACCAGTCCAGCTCGCTGTCCGCGCACGCTTCGTGCAGGCGCAGCGCACCCCGCACCTTCGGCGCCCACACCCGCTCGACCAGCGCGTCGTCCACGCCGGTGATCGCCGCGTCGTCGACCACCGCGGCGGCGTGGACGACTCCGCGCAGGGGCAGGCCGGTGGCGGTGGCGGCGCGCACCAGTTCCCCGGCGGTGCCCGCCGCGGCGATGTCCCCGCGCACCACCTCGATGTCGGCACCGCCCGCGCGCAGCTCGTCGATGGTCGCCTGCGCCTCGGTGGAGGGGGCCGAGCGGCCGTTGAGGATGACGCGGCCGGCGCCCTCCCCGGCGAACCACCGGGCGATGATCAGGCCGAGGCCGCCCAGGCCGCCGGTGACGACGTACGCGCCGTCCGCCCGGATCACCGGGACGTCGTCCGGCCGGACGACCGCTTCGCCCTCGCCGTGCTGGGGGACGGCGAGGACGAGCTTGCCGACGTGGCCGCCCGAGGCGAGCGTGCGGAACGCGGAGGCGGCCTCGGCCAGCGGGTACGTGGTGTGCGGAACCGGGGTGAGCGCGCCCGCGGCGAGCAGCTCGTGGACCTCGCGGAGGATCCCGCCGAGGTGCTCGTAGGGCAGCACGCCGAGGTCGACGCTGTGCAGGGAGATGTTGCGGCGGAACGGGAAGAGCCCGATGCGCGCGTCGGCGTAGATGTCCTTCTTGCCCAGTTCGACGAACCGGCCGCCGATGCGCAGCAGGTCCAGGCCGGCGCGCTGGGCGGCGCCGGTGAGCGAGTTGAGCACCACGTCCACCCCTTCGCCGCCGGTCAGCTCGCGGATCCGGTCGGCGAAGTCGGTGGAGCGGGAGTCGAAGACGTGCTCGATGCCCAGGTCGCGCAGGTACTGCCGCTTCGCGTCGGTGCCCGCGGTGGCGTAGATCTCCGCGCCGAGGTGGCGGGCCACGGCGATGGCCGCGAGGCCGACGCCACCGGTCGCCGAGTGGATCAGCACCCGTTCGCCGGCGCCGAGCCCGCTCAGCCGGTGCAGGCCGTACCAGGCGGTGGCGAACACGCTGGGCCGGGCCGCGGCCGCCGCGAACGTGACGTCGTCGGGGATCCGGTTGGCCTTGCAGGCGGGCACCACCGCGAACGCGTGGAACGCGCCGGGGTGCATGGCCGCCACCCGGTCGCCGGCCCGGAACGCGGTGACGTCCGCACCGACGGCGACGACCGTGCCCGCGCAGTCGAAGCCGAACGGCATCGGGCTGCCGTCGACGGTCTTGTAGAGGCCCATCGCGTTGAGCACGTCCGCGTAGTTCAGGCCGAAGGCCTCGACCCGGATCTCGAGCTCGTCCGGCGCGAGCGCGCGCGGCTCGGCCGCGACCAGCTCCAGGCTGCCGAGATCACCGGCGTGCCGGGCGGCCAGTGCGTACCGGTCCCGGCCGTGGCGGATCGGGCGCACCCGGCGGTCACCGTCGTGCAGCGGCGCGACCTTGAGCCGGGCCAGGAACAGCTCGCCGCCGCGCAGGGCCACCTCGTCGGCGTCGCCGTTCGCCCCGAGCAGCTCGGCCACCCGCCGGGGCGCGGTCGCGGCGTCGGTGTCGAGGTGGCAGATCGCCAGCTCCGGGTGCTCGTGACCGATCACCCGGCACAGGCCGCGCAGGGCGGTCTGCTCCAGGTTCAGCCCGTCGCCCGCGCCCACCTGCTGGGCGTCGCGGGTGAGGACCCACAGCCGGGGCCGGTGTCCGTCGGTGCGCTCCACCAGCGACCGGACCAGGCCGATCAGCCGTTTCACCCGCCGCTGCGCGCGTTCCACGGCGTCGTGGCCGGCGGTGCCGGTCGGTGCCGGGCACACCACGACGAGCCCCTGTGGCGCCTGCGTGGCCAGGTGCGCCTCCAGGTCGTCCGCCGTGACGTCCAGCGTCAGGTGGGTGGTCCCGGCGCCCAGCGCCGAGGTCAGCTCGGCGGCAAACGGCTCCGGGGCCGCGGCCGGCTCGGTCAGGACCAGCCACGGGCCGGCGGCGGCCGCGGGCTGCGGAAAGTCGGCACGGTCCCAGCCGACCGCGAGCAGGCGCTCGGCCAGCCGCCGGTCGGTGGTGGCCAGGCGGATGCCGGTGACCTCGGCGACCACGGCGCCGTCCTCGTCGAGCAACGCGACATCGCCGACGGCGAGCTGCTCGTCGAGCCGGCGCAGCCGGGCCAGGCAGTAGCGGGCGCGGTGGGGGTCGCGGTGCACGCGCAGCGCCCCGGCCCCCACCGGGAAGGCGTCGCGGATCAGCGCCGGGTGCGCCGCCAGCGTCTGCAGGCAGCCGTCCAGCAGGACCGGGTGCATCCCGTAGGAGCCGAGGTCGCCGCGCACCGCCGCGGGCAGGGCCAGCTCGGCCAGCACGGTCTGCCCGACGCCCGGCTCCTCGGACAGGTGCAGCGCGACCAGGGCGGCGAACGCGTCCCCGTGCCGGACACCGGCCCCGTGGAACTTGGCGTAGGCCGCCCGCGGGGACAGTGACCCGGGGTGGGCGGCGAGCAGCCCGGCGACGTCGAGCCGGTCCGGCTCGGCCGCCGTGCGCACCCGCAGGGTCCCGGTGGCCAGCAGCGTCGGGTCCTCGCCGTCGCGGCGGGTCAGCGACTCGAACCGCACGACGCCGTCGCCCGCGGGGCGCGTCCGCGAGGACACGACGGTGTGCTCGTCGAGGTGCAGCATCTCGTGGATGGTCAGGTCGGCCACTTCGACCGTGTCGAGGCCGGCGCCGAACACGGTCTTCGCCGCGGCGAGGCCCATTTCGCAGTAGGCCGCGCCCGGCAGCACCGGCTGGTCGTGGACCTGGTGGTCGGCCAGGTAGCGCAGGTCGCGGCCGCTGATCGTGGCCTGCCAGGTGTGCTCGTCGCCGGCGTCGACCGGGTGGACGTGCACGCCGAGCAGCGGGTGCGCGTCGACCCGCGCGCCGGGCTTCCGCACCCGCAGTGCCAGCACGCCCAGGTCGGTGCCCGCCCACGCCGGCAGCGGCACGTCGACCAGGTCGCCCGCCGGGTAGGCGCGCGCCCAGTCGACCGGGACACCGCTGCAGTGCAGGTCGGCGAGCCGGGGCAGCAGGCCGGTGGACTGGTCGCCGTCGCGGCGCAGGGTGGGCACGGCCGTCGCGTCGCGGCCGATCGACTTCGCCGTTTCGGTGATCGCGTGGATCAGCAGCGGGTGCGGGGACAGCTCGACGAAGATCCGGTGCCCGTCCAGCACGGCGGCGGTGACCGCGTCGGCGAAGCGGACCGGACGGCGCAGGTTGTGCACCCAGTACCCGGCGTCGAACGCGGCGGGCTTCTTCGGGTCGTCCAGCACGGTGCCGTAGACCGGCACGGTCGCCGCGGCCGGGGCGAGGTCCTCCAGCCGCTCGGCCAGCTCGTCGAGGATCGGGTCGACGTGCGGGGAGTGTGAGGCGTAGTCCACCGCGATCCGGCGGGCGTGCAGGTCGCGGGCCTCCCAGCCGGCCACCAGTTCGTCGACCCGGGCGGGGTTGCCCGCCACGACCGTGGATCCGGCGGAGGCGATCACCGCGACGGTGACGTCCTCGATGCCCGCGGCGGCCAGCTCGGCCGCGACTTCCTGGTGCGGCAGCTCGATGGTGGCCATGGCGCCGCCGCCCGCGATCCGGGTGATCAGCCGGGACCGGCGGCAGATCACCTTCACCCCGTCGTCGGGGGCCAGGGCGCCCGCGACCACCGACGCGGCGGTCTCGCCGAGCGAGTGCCCGATCACCGCGGCGGGCTCGACCCCGCGCGACCGCCAGGCGGCCGCGAGGGCGACCTGCACGGCGAAGATCGTCGGCTGGACCTTCTCGATGCCGGTGACGGTCTCGTCGGCCACCAGCTCGGCACGCACGGAGAACCCGGCCTCGCGGGCGATCAGCGGCTCCAGCTCGTCGATCATCGCGCCGAACGCGGGCTCGGTCTCCAGCAGCACCCGGCCCATGCCCGCCCACTGCGAGCCCTGGCCGGAGAACACCCACACCGGCGCCCCGCTGTGGCTGCCGACCGTGCCGGACACCAGGCCCGGCGCGGGCCGCGCCGCCGCGGCCGCGGTCAGCTGCCCGGCCAGCTCGCCGTGCGACGACGCCAGGGCGACGAGCCGCTCCGCCCGGTGCTCCCGGCCGCGGGCGAGGGTCCGGCCGATGTCGGCCAGCGGCACCGACCGGCCCGCGTCCGACAGCCACTGCGCCACGCGACCCGCGGTTTCCGCCAAGGCCTGCGGGGTGCTTCCGGACAGGAGGACGGGAAACGCTTTCTCCGCCGGGGCGGGGAGCACGACCGGAACCGCGGTGTCCGGGGCTTCTTCGAGGACGACGTGGACGTTGGTGCCGCTGAACCCGTAGGAGGAGACCGACGCCAGCCGCGGCGAGCCGTTCGCGTGCCACTCGCGCAGCTCGGTGGGGACGTACAACCGCGTCCCGTCCGGGGAGATGTCCGGGTTCCATTCGGTGAAGTGCAGATTGCCCGGAATCTTCCTGTGCCGCAACGACATCACGGCCTTGATGAGCCCGGCCACGCCGGACACCGACTCGGTGTGCCCGATGTTGGTCTTGACCGAGCCCAGCGCGCACGGCTTGTCGCCCGCGCCGTACACGGCGGACAGCGCGCGGAACTCCACCGGGTCGCCGGTGGGCGTGCCGGGCCCGTGCGCCTCGACCAGTTCGACCGCGGACGGGTCGACGGCGGCGGCGCGCAGGGCGCTGCGCTGCACGGCTTCCTGCGCGGTCGCGGAGGGGACGACGATGTTGTCGGAGCGGCCGTCGGCGTTGGCCGCCGAGCCGCGGATGACGGCGAGGACCCGGTTGCCGTCGCGCAGTGCGTCGTCGAGCCGCTGCAGCGCGACGACCGCGCACCCCTCGCTGCGGACGAACCCGTCGGCCGCGGCGTCGAACGCGGCGCACCGGCCGTGGGGCGAGAGCATCGACCACTGCGAGAACAGGACGCCGACCTCCGGGCCCAGCTGCAGCATCGCCGCGCCGGCGAGAGCCAGGTCGGACTCCCCGGCACGCAGGCTCTGGCAGCCGAGGTGCACCGACAACAGGCCCGAGGAGCAGGCGGTGTCCACGGCCACGGCGGGCCCGTGCAGCCCGAGCAGGTAGGACACCCGGCCCGCGCCGACGGAGTGCGCGTTGCCGGTCATCACGTACGGGTTGTCCACGAGCGAGTCGTCGAACGTCCGCAGCAGGTAGTCGTGGTGCGCGAGGCCGAAGAAGACACCGGTCTGCGACCCCTTGAGCGAACCGGGCGCGATGCCCGCGTGCTCCAGCGCCTCCCAGGCCACCTGGGTCAGCATCCGGTGCTGCGGGTCCATCGCCTCGGCTTCGTACTCGGTGATGCCGAAGGCGGCGGTGTCGAAGCCGCCGATGTCGTCGAGGAACCCGCCCCAGCGGGACACGGTGCGGCCGGGCACGCCGGGTTGCGGGTCGTAGACCTCGTCCGCGGCCCAGCGCTCCGGCGGGACCTCGCGGACGGCGTTGCCGCCGCGCTCGAGCAGGCTCCAGAGCCCGGCGGGGGAGTCGATCCCGCCGGCGAACCGGCACCCGATGCCCACGATCGCGATCGGCTCGACGGCGGCGCCCCGCCTCTGGTCGGTTTTGGTGGTGGTGTCAGGCATGGGCCGGCTCGCTCCCATCGGTGTCGATCGGGGTGACGATCATGGGCAGGCTGTTCGGGCGCGGCATCGCCGCGGCGACCCGGCGCACGGTGTGGCCGGGTGCCGGGACCAGCCGCCAGCGGCCGAGGATGGTCGCCAGCGCGATGACCGCCTTGGCCTGGGCGTAGGGCTCGCCGATGCAGCGGCGGTTGCCCTCGCCGAACGGGAGGAAGGCAGTGCGGTGCGGGAGGTCCTCGCGGTCGACGAGCCAGCGTCCGGGGTGGAACCGGTCCGGATCGGGGAACGCCGCGCCGTCCCGGTGCAGGTCGATCTGGCTGAACATGACGTCCGCGCCCGCGGCCAGCGGAATGCCGTCGACCACCACCGGTTCCTCCGCGCGGCGGAAGAGCATCAGCAGCGAGTACCGGCGCAGGACCTCGTTCACCACGGCGCGGGTGTAGGTCAGCTGCTCGATGTCGGCGTACTCCGCGGGGCGCCCGCCGAGCACGTCCCGCAGTTCGGCGCGCAGCTTCGCCTCGACCTCGGGGTGCCGGGACAGCTCGTGGAACGCCCAGGTGAGGGTGGCGGCCGTGGTCTCGGTGCCCGCCATCATGATCGACACCAGCTCGTCGCGGATGAGGTCGTCGCCCATCGCCTCGCCGGTGTCCGGGTCGCGGGCGGCGCGCAGGTGCGAAAGCAGGTCGGTCCCGTCGGCGCTCTTGTCGGTGCGCACCACGTGGTCGACGGCGGCGCGCAGCCGGTTCGCGGCGTCGAGGAAGCGCCGGTCGAACCCGGTGACCTTGCACAGCCAGGCGGGCAGCACGGTGCGGGCGACCATGCCGTAGGTGAAGATCGGCAGCGAGCGGATGATCTCCCGCACGACGTCACCGGGCAGGCTGCCGGAGAACATCGACCGCACGATGGTGGTCAGCGTCAGCTCGATCATGGCCTGCTGCACGACGACCTGCTGCCCCGGCTGCCAGGATTCGGCCAGCGCCTGTGACTCGGCGGTCATGATCTGCGCGTAGGAGGCGATCATCTGCCGGTGGAACAGCGGCTGGATCAGGCGTCGCTGGCGGCGGTGCAGCGCGCGGTCGGAGGCCAGCAAACCGTTGCCGCTCAACGGGTGCACGGCCTCCCACACCATTCCCTTGCCGAACGAGCGGGCCTCCTTCACCAGCACCTGGTGCGCGAGGCGCGCGGTGGTGAGGAAGTAGATCGGCCGCTTGCCGATGTAGAGCTGCACCACGTCGCCGCGGGCACGCAGGTCGGCGAAGAAGTCGAAGGGGTTGCGCATGAGCGGCCAGATGTGGCCGATCATGGGCAGCCGGCCGGGTGCCACCGGCACCGTCCGGGCTGGTGGTTCCGGTCCTGGTTCCGTCCCGCTGAACGGGCACGCTGGTGTCTGCTGCGCAGCCGAGTCGTCGCTCATTCGCTTCCCCACCGAATCCGGCGCCACCCCAGGCGCGATTGTGAAGCGTCACGGAAAGGCGATGGTTCACCCGGAAAAGGGCGCGCTCAATGCACTCGAACCCATCTCGTGATCGGTGAGAACCGGGACGCCCCATCGCTGCCAAATTCATACTTGGCCGCGTCGAGCCGCGTCAACAAAACGCGCGACGTCGATGATCGACCGGACCGGATTCGACAGTCTCAACCGTGGGTGGAAACCCGGCTACTGGGGGAGTTCGTGAGAGATTGTCCGGATTTTGTTCCCTCGATTGGCGGTTTCTCGGGGAATTTTAGTGATTCGGGTCATATGGGACCGGTGGTGATCCACCGGTGTTGCTCCATTCGGAGCACGCCGCTCCGGTGCCTCGGTCCAGTCGCGCAGTCGGTGCGTGCCATCAATTGTCGTCCGGCAATGGTCTCGTTCGGCAATTCCGGTACCCGGCAAGTCCGATTGCCGCGGAAACGCGGATCTCGCGAAAGCCGTGATCCGGAAAACGCCGTGCCCGACCTCGGTCACGGCGGCCGGGGTGACGGGGGACACCCCCGCTAGTTAGTGGTTAGTAACTACTTCCTGCTAGCCTTGCCGCCATGAAGACCGGTGCCGCCGAGCGCATGTCCGCCCAGCAGCGACGCGAGCAGTTGCTGGAGCTGGCGGCCGAGGAGTTCGCCGCGGCCGGGCTGCACGGCGCCTCGATGGAGGAGCTCGCCCGCCGGGCGGGGATCTCGCAGGCCTACGTGTTCCGCTTGTTCGGCACCAAGAAAGCCCTGTTCCTGCAAGTGGTGCAGCGTGCGTTCACCCGGCTCGTCGACGGGATGGACCGCGCCGCCGTCGACACCTCCGGGGTCGACTCGGTCGCGGTCATGGGCCGGTTCTACGACCGCGCACTGGCCGACCGCACCGGGCTGCTGGTGCAGCTGCAGGCCTTCGCCGCCTGCGGTGACCGCGAGGTCCGCGAGGTCGTGCGCGAGCAGATGGCCGGGATGTGGGCGGCGGCCGCCGGGCACACCGGCCTGCCGCCGGTGGCGGTGAAGAGCTTCGTCGCCTACGGGATGTTGCTCAACGTCGCCGCCGCGCTGGACATCGACGACGTCGACGCGGAGTGGGCCCGCGGCCTCCGCACGCGGATCCACGCGGGACTGTTCGACCACCTGACCGAGGAGAACAACCAGTGAGTGCTGCTTCCCCGGCGCCGGAGACCGGCCACGCGGCGGCTGCCGGCCGCGGCGACACCACACTGGTGGCGGCGCTGGTGTTCATCGCCCTGGTGGTCGCGGCGATCGGGAGCCTGGGTGCGCCGCTGATCACGGCCGTGGCCAAGGACTACGACGTGTCGCTGTCCACCGCGCAGTGGACGTTGACCATCACGCTGCTGACCGGCGCCGTGGCCACGCCGCTGCTCGGCAGGCTGGGCAGCGCCCACCGGCGGCGGAAGGTCGTGCTGGCCACCCTGGCCGTCGTGGCGGTGGGCAGCGTGGCCACCGTGGTGCCGGCGCCCTTCGCGGTGCTGCTGGCCGGCCGCGCCGCGCAGGGGGTCGGGCTGGGCCTGACCGCGCTGATGATGGCCACCGCCCGGCAGCACCTCGGCGAGCGCGCGGTGAGCACGATCGCGATGCTGTCGGTGGCGTCCACCATCGGCATCGGCGTCGGCTACCCGATCGCCAGCCTGCTCACCCAGCTCGGCGGGGTGCGCGTGGCCTACCTGCTCGGCGTGGTGGTCGCGGTGGCCGCGCTGGTCACCGCCGTGCTCGCCATCCCGCGCGACACCGCCGCGCCGTCCGCGGCCGAACCGGTCGACTGGTTCGGCGCGGCCCTGCTCTCCGCCGGGCTGGTGGCGGTGCTCCTGGTGACCAGCCAGTCAAGCTGGTGGTCGAGCAACCCGCTGCTGGTCGTGCTGATCCTCCTCGTCGGCGTCGTGGTCCTGGCCGGGTGGGTCGTCGTCGAACGGAAGGTGACGCGGCCGCTGGTGGACCTGATCGCGCTGCGGCACCCCGCGGTCGCGGGCGCCAACGTGGTCATGTTCGTCTCCGGCACCGCCATGTACCTGCTCTTCACCCTGATCACCCGGTTCGTGCAGACCCCTTCGCAGGTCGGTTACGGCTACGGGCTCACCGAGGTCGAAGCGGGCCTGGTGCTGGTCCCGTTCTCGGCGCTGGGTTTCGTCGCGGGCCGCGTGGTGCCGAAGGTGCGGGAGAAGGTCGGCCCGTTCGGCCTGCTGACCGCCAACGGTGTCGTGATCGTCCTCGCGTGCGTCCTGTTCGCCGGCGTTCGCGGGCTGGGGGTGGCGTGGCCGGTCGTGGTCATGGGCGTGCTGGGCTTCGGCGTCGGCGGCTTCTCCGCCGTGATGCCGCAGGCGATCCTGGCGGTCACGCCCGCCGAGGAGACCGCCGCGGCGATGAGCGTCAACCAGGTCGTGCGCTCGGTCGGCTTCTCCCTCGGCAGCGCGGTCAGCGGCCTGATCCTGGCCGCGCACACCCCGGCGGGCAGCTTCGCCCCGGCCGACTCCGGCTACACCACCGCCGCCTGGACCGCCGGCGCCCTGGCAGTGGTCACCATCGTGCTGGCGATCGGGATCAACACCGCCCGCGGCAAGGTGTCCCGGTCGTGACGGCGTAAGCGTCCCGGGCTCGGCCGTCGTCGGTAGGGTGCGGTGGGAGCGAGGGGGTGGCGGTGACGGGAACGAGCAAGCCCCGGCTGCGCTCCACCGTCCTCGCGGCGGCGTGGGCGCGGATCTCCGGCGTCGAGGTGCTCTCCTCCGGCGACGGCGGCCCGCTGACCCGCACCGTCAAGAAGATCATCGACCCGCTCGTGGTGCGCACCTCGACGCGGCCACGGCTGGGCCGCCCGCTGCTGGAGCCCGCCGACGCCGCGGAGCTGACCCGGCTCCTGCTGGCCGACGCGGCCCGGCTCCGGGCAACAGCCGCGTGGTTCCCGCACCTCAAGCGGCAGCGCCGGGCCCTGCGGATCACCGCGGGCGACGTCCAGGACGTCTGCTTCCCCCTGGCGTACGAGCTGGCCACGAGCTTCGGCATGCCGGGGCCGGACGCGCCGGAGGCGGCCGCGTCGGCGTTGCGCGAGCTGCACGGCGAAGCCGCGGAAGCCGGGGTCGCCCGGCTGGCCGCCTACCTGAACGATCCGCGGGTCACCGCGGACCTGACCGCGGAGCTCGACCGTCGCTGGCACGCCGGGGCGGACACCGGTCCCGAGCCGGCTGCCGCCGTGGCGTTGCTCGGCGCGTTCGCCGAGGACCTCGCCGACGCCACGTGGCGGGCGCTGGCGGAGTCCGGCGCCGGGCACGCCTTCGGGCTCGCCTTGCGCCGTCCCGGCGGAACCGGCGCACTCGCCGAGGCCGTCCCCGGCCTCGGCGACCTCGGCCTGCAGCGCGGGGACCGCACCGCCGTCCCGCCGCTGCGCCGTCACGACGAAACCGGCCCCGAACTCCTCGAACGCAGTGTCGAACGGCGGGTGCGCGCCACCCTGCGCCGGCTGCCCGCCGACGAACGGGGGTCCGTCGCCGGGCTCGTCGGCGACGAGCTCGCCCGCGTCGCCGCCGGGTTCGGGCTCGGCCTGCCCGTGCTGGCCACGTGCTTCGCGCTCGGCGTCGTCCTCGCACCCGCCCTCCGGCCGCTCGAGGGCAGTGCGCCCGGCAACGCCCCCGGGTTCGCGCGGCAGCTCAACGCCAGGGTCGCGCGCGAAGGCTACGTGCTGCACGCCCGCCGGGCGCTGGCCGGCACCACGCCGCTCACCCCGCGGCCCGACGCCGAACTCGTGCGCGAGCTGCGGGAGTTCGCCCGGCAGTTCCTCGGCAGGCTGTGGATCCGGCTGCACGGCTTCGACGTCCGCGGCGACCTGCCGTCCGACGCCGCCGATGTCCGGGACCTCGTCACCGGCGTGGTCCGCTCGACCTCCCTGGACCTGCGGACGAAGGTCCGCCGAGCGCTCGTGGCCCGGCTGCCGGACCTGGAGGCCGTGTCGTGACGCACCCGGTGCACACCCCCGTCGTCGCGGCGGACGGCGGGCTCGTCCACTTCGGACTGGCCGAGCTGCTCGCCGGCACTCCGGCGTCGATGCGGATCGAACTCACCGACGCGACGGCCGCGGAACCGTGGCTGACGCGGCTCGTCGGCGCCGACCACGCGCCGGCGGCGCTCGAAGCCGGGCACGTGGACGTGCCCGCCCGGCCGGAACCGGCCACCCTCGCGCTGCTGCTGTGGGCCCGCCGGTGGTGGCCGGCGAGCCCGGTGCTCGGGGTGCCGCCGCTGGACCCGGCGCTCCTGGACCTCGAGGCCGCGGTCGCCACGGCGGCGGTCGACGACCTGGCCGAGGGCATGCTCGACGGCTTCGAAGCCACGCCGGGCGAACTGTTCGACGCCGCCGCGGACGGGATCGCCGCGACGGCGGTCCCCGAGGAGGTGCGCGACCTGTGCCTGCGGTTGTCGGCGTGGTTCGACGACCGGGACGACGTCGTGCGCGCCGAAGCCGCGGCCGCGCTGGCGGCGGCTTCGGCCCCGGGCCGTCGGGCCTACGCCCTGGCCGCGGGGGCCGGCCCGCAGGCGACGGGCGAGGGGGTCGTGACCGGGGGCCGGGCGAGCGTCGACTGGGCGCGGGTGCCCCCGGGCGTCCTCGACGCCGCGGAGGACACGGTGACCTGGCGGATCGTCGCCGCCCCGGCGGCCACCCGGCTCGAGGTCGAGGTCGACGGCGCGTTCGCGGACGCGGCCCTGACCGCGTTCGCGACCGACGACGGGGCGGTGTTCGCGGAGGTTCCCCTGCGGCTCGGCCCCGGCCGGTTCACCGGCGCCGTCGACCTGGCCGCCGTCCCCACCGGCCACCTCGGGCTGGTGGTGGGCGTGACGGCCGAGAGCCTCGCCGAAACGACGCCGGCGGACCGGGCCGAAGTCGTGTCGCTCGTGCGGGCGCGCGAGGCCCTGGCACCGGTGGCGCGGACGCTGGCCGAGCGCGCGGCGGGCGCGGCGGAGTTCTGACGTGCTCGCCGGGATGCCGCCGCCGCTGAACCCGCCCGACCGGCCACTGCCCGCCGAACTGGCCGGGGCGACCTCGCACGGCTACAACTGCCGGTGCGTCGCCGTCCACTTCGGACTGGACCCGCAGCCCTACGGTGTGCTGCCCGCGTGCTCGCTCACCGAAGCCGAGTACGCGGAGCTGTTCGAGCAGGCCCTGGAGATCCAGCGGGCGGCCAAGCAGCTCGCCGCGGCCAGGGACGTCACCGGTGCGCACCGGGAGTACGGCAGGCTGCGGCAGCTCGCCCACCGGCTCGACCGGACCGATCTCGAACTCGCCGCCGTCAGCGACCTGGCCACGGTCTGCTATTCCGCCGGCGACCTGCACAACGCGCGCCAGTGCGCGGAGGCGGTCCTGAGCGCGTTCCGGACCAGCGTCACCGGTGTTGTCCACTTCGGACAGTACGCGGAAATCCGGATGCTGGAGGGTTCTCGCGAGGTCGCCGACCGCGTGCTGATCTCGCTGGCCACCGAGGAGGGCGACGTCGCCAAGGCCGCCGAACTGATCGCGGGACAGCGGCACCGGGCGGCGCTGCGCAAGGCGGCCGAGCCGGGGCAGTACCCGCGCGGGCTGCTCGACCCGCACGGCGCCGACGAGCTGACGCTGCGCATTCTCGAGGCACGCGTGCAGGCCGCCGCCGGGGACCCGGCCGGCGCGCTGGCCGCACTCGAGGAGATCCTCGTGGCACTGGCCGCCATCGCGGACATCGACGAGGTCCGCGACCAGGTGGCGTCGCTGCGGGCGATGGCACGCGCCGAACGCGCCCGCCTCCGCCGGGCCGGTGGCGAGGACGCCGACGCGCGGGCGGACCTGGTCCGGCTCTCCGCGCAGCACGAGGGCAGGCCGGCGGCCGCGAAGTTCGCCGTCGACCTCGCCGCGGACCGCGCGCTGGGCGGCGACTTCCCCGGTGCGGTGGCCGCGCTCGTCGCCGCCCGCGACGAGCTCACCGCGGCCGGCGCGACCGGTGACGTGGCGGAGGCGAGCCACGCGCTGGGGGCCCTGCTGCTGATCGCCGGTGACGCGCGGCAGGCGCGTGAGCAGTTCGCGCACGCGGGCGAGATCTGGAAGTCGAACGGGGACACGCCGGCCCTGCGACGGCTGGACGTCGCACTCGCCCGCTGCGCCGCCGCGGAGGAGGACTGGGCGGCCGCGGAGGAACACGTGCACCGCGCGCGGGAATCGGCGCGGGCGTCAGGGGACTGGCTGCAGCGCCTGCACACCGACTTCGCGGCGGCCGGGATCGGCTTCGCCCGCGGGGACGACCTGCCGGCGGTGCTGGACCTGCTGCTCCCGGTGGCACTGGCGGCGGCGGACTACCGGTTCGAGTTCGCGTCCCCGCGGGCACGCACGGCGTGGGCGCGCGACGTCGCCGGCCCGGCGACCGAGCTGCTGATGGTGCTGCTGGCCCGGCTGCGGGAACCGAGGCTGGCCGCCGAACTGATCGAGCGCACCTGCGCGGTCGGGGCGTACACCGGAGCCGAGGCGCCGGCCCTCGACCTCACCGGCACGCTGCCCGCCCCGGAACCGGCCCCGCCCGCCGCCGGACTGCCCCTGGCGGCATTGGGCACGGTCACGGCGGCTCTCCCGCTGCGCCTGGCCCCGCCGCCCGCGCTGCGGTGGTCGCCGGCCGCGCCGATGCGGCTCGAGCGCTGGCTCGACGTCGCCGCCGCGCGGTACGGCCTGACCCGGCCGGCCACCGATCCCGTCGCGACCTGGCCGGCCACCGGAACCGAGACGTTCCTCCTGCGCTACGCCGACGCCGGCCACACCTACCTCAGCTGGCGGACGACCGGCGACCTCGACACCGTCCACACGCACCCGGTCGACGCCGCGCTGGTCGCGACGGCCCGGGAGCTGCTGGCAGCGGCGTCGCCGACCCCGCGGGAAGGCGAGAGCGTCGCCGACGCCGTGCGGCGCTCGCTCGGTGACGACGCCTTCGGCAGCTTCGACGGCGAACAGCGGCTGGCGCGCATCCTCGCCCTCAACCTCCTGCCGGCCGACCTCGTCGCGCGGCTGCGGGCGGCGGCCGACGGCGGACGACGGCCGGTGCTGCGCGTGCAGCCGTCGCCGAGCCTCGCCGCGGTGCCGTGGGGACTGCTCGCCCTGCCCGACCGGCGGCCGGACCGCGCGCTCGAGCCGGGCGAGGAGGGCAGCTGTTTCGACGGCGACGACCGGGTTCTCGACGTCGCCGACGTGTCGCTGCTGGCGCCGGTCGGGATCCCGCGCCGGCCACCCGCGGCGGCCGGGCCACCGGTGTACGTGCTGGATCCGCGGATCCCGGGCCAGAGCGCCTTCGGCGAGCTGGGCTCGGTGCTGGGCAGGCAGGATCCGGAGTCACCGCTGATCCGGCACCTGGACGCGCGGCTCGCCGCCGGTCCCGTCCGGCCGGCCGCGGCGCGCGGGCTCGACCTGGTCCGCCGCACCGACACCGACCGGCGGCTGCTCGCCCGGCTGCCGGCCGAGCCGTGTTCCCGGCTGGTCTACGTCGGGCACGTCAGCCGCGTCCGCGACGACCACGGCGCACAGACCGCGCTGCACCTGTCCTGCGCGGCGGAGCTGCCCGGAACGGCCGAGCCGATCGGCGCGCACCGGCCCTTCACCGCGGCCGACCTGGCGTTGTCCGGACCGGGCTCGATGCCGGCGCGGCTGGCGCTGATCGGCTGCGCCAGCGCGAGCGACTTCGGCCTGCCCGAGCCGTTCGGCGTGCTGCTCGCCGCCGTCGCGGCCGGCGCGCGGCTGGTGGCCGCGACGGTGTGGGCGCTGCCGACGTCGGCGGCGGCGCCCGGCGCGGACCCGATGGCCGAACTGGTGATCGCCGTCGACACGGCTCTGGCCGGCGACGACCCGGTCGGTGACCTGTGCGGGTGGCAGCGCACCCGGCTCGCCCGGTGGCGCGAACGGCCCGAACCGGCCTGCTCGCCGGCGTTCTGGGCGGCCCTGACCTGCCTCGATGCCTCCGACGACGGGCAAACCCGGGTTCGGTAGCAGCGCGTCCCGCCGAAGCTGTGTGCCCACACGGCGAAAGGCAGGGACCGATGTTCAAGAAGATCCGCGACCGGGTCGACCAGGCGAGCCGCCGGGGTGCGGCCCGCGGCGCGCAGGAGTTCCGGCAGCACGCGGAGCAGTTCCGGCAGGAGGCCGCGGCCGAGGGGTACGACATCACCCCGCAGCTGCCGACGCCGCAGCTGGCCGCGCAGGCGTTCCGGATGCTGAACGCCGACCCGGAAATGGCGGCGTTCCTGGCGCTGCCTGCCGACGAGCAGCTGCGCCAGCAGCAGGAACTGCAGGCCTACGGCACCGAACTGCGCCGCCTCTACGACACCGGCGAGCCGGCCACCCTGGTCGTGCGGGGCCTGGAGCCGACGCACCGGACGGTCGCCGGGCAGGCCCGGTACACCGCGACGCTGGAGGTCACCCGCGCCGACGGCACGACCTACCGGACGGTGACGCCGCTGATCACGCCGCTGGCGACGATCCAGCAGTACGCGCCCGGCACGCGGCACGAGGCCCGCGTCGACCCGGCCGACCCGGCGAAGGTCGCCGTGTTCGGCCCGATCGGCTAGGGCGGCGGTGTTCGCCTTCGCCCTGCCGGAAGACCCGCGGCCGGACCGCGGGCCGGGACTCCGGCTGTGGCTGCTCGGGGTGCCCACGACGCTCGCGTGGGCGGCGACGGGCTGGTCCGGGGCACTCGGGCTGCTGGACGGCTTCCGGTTGATGTCGCTGAACCGCGTCGGCGCGTGGGGGGCCGACGCGGGCCCGGCGGTGTCGCTGGTGCTGTTCTTCACCGTCGCCGTCACGGTGGCGTCGTCGCTCGGCTTCGCGATGCTGTGGGCGGCCGGGATCTCCCTGCGGCGGATGGGCGTCGGCTTCCGGGCGAGCTCCCTGGCCACGGCACTGGGCGTGGCGCTGGGCAGCGGCCTGGCGATCCCGTCGTGGACGCCGCCGGAGTCGGTGGGGCAGCGGCTGCCGGTCCCGGGCGGCGCGGCCGAGCCGTGGTCCGATGTGGACTGGGTCGTGTACTACGAGCCCTACCTCGTGCCCGCGGTGGCCGCCCTCGTGGCCCTGGTGCTGATCGTGGTGCTGGTGTGCGCCTTCCTCGCCGAGGCGGAGGCCGACGACCGCGTGCAGGCGCTGCGTCACCGCGGCCGCCAGGTGACCGGCTTCGTCACGCACGTCGAGTTCACCGACGTCTGGGTCATGGGCCACCCGCGGTTCGTCGTCCACGTCCGGTTTCCGACGGAGGCGGGGGAGCGCACGGTCGTGACGACCATGGTCACGTCCCTGTTCCAGGCCCCGGCCCGCGGTTCGGCGGTGCAGGTCCGCTACGACCCCCGCGACCCCGGCACGGTCCTGGTGGAACCGGCGCCTGCCGGGTCGTCCTGCTAGAGCGGAGAGCGCTTTCATATGTCCAGTCCCGCCCGTCCGGCCGCCCTGCTGGCCGGCTTCCTCGGCGGCGGCGTCGCCGGGGCGACACTGAGTGCGTTCATCGCCGGCATCGTGCTCGAGAAGGCCCCGCTGATCCTCTTCGGCGTGGGCCTGCCGATCGGCTACGGCTTCCTGGTCTTCGTCGCGGGCATCCCCCGCCGCACCCGCGAGGCGGCGGTCGTTCCCCGCCTGGCGCTGGCGCGGATCGAGAGCCTGCGCGCGGGCGGCACGGAGACGGGCGACGTCCCGGTCGACTTCGAGCTCACGATCGCCCCTGGCGGCGAGCCGCCGTTCCGCAGCCGGATGACCTCCGACGTGAACCTGGTCGACCTCCCGCGTTATCGCCCCGGTGACGTCCTCGTGGTCGCCTACCCGCCGGACCGCCCGTGGCGAGCCACGATCGTCCCGAACCCGACGCCGGAGTGGCAGCACCGCGCGGCCGAAGCCGTCATCCGGCCCGCCCCCGAGTCCCCCGTGGTCCAGCAGCCCCCGGAGGGCTGGGGGTTCGCGCTGGCCGGCTGCACCGGCCTGCTCCTGGGCGCGGCCATCGTGCTCGGCCTGTTCCGCGTCGAGCTGTTCACCCCGCAACCACCGCCCGCCGAACAGCCGCCGGCGTCATCCTCGAGTTCCACCACGATCACCGTCGGCCCGCGGCAGGAGTTCCCGGACGCGGCGGAACTGCGCCGCACCATCGAGCTGCTGGCGGCAACCGCCCAGGTCCCGCTCGACCGGATCCCCGAGCTCGCAGAGCAGGCGACGAGCGTCCTCGACGTCGGGTGGCCACGGAGCTGGCAGATCACGGTCACCAGGGCGGACGTCACCACGGTCCGCCTCACCGTCACCGGCCCCGGCGGCAGCGCGTCCCTCGTGCTGCCGCCGGGGTGACCAGCTCAATGCTCGAGGGACGCGTCAGCTGGACCGGTTGGCCCACCAGGTCTGGCCGGCCTCGGGCAGCGTCGAGATCGGGTCGTAGTACGGGTACCGCCGCTGCAGGGCCTCCGGGTCCTCCAGCTCGATCCCGGTCCGGTAGTTCTTGGTCCAGTACGAGATCCCGAGCTCCCGGTCGTACTCGGCCAGCTGGTGCACCCACCGCTTGCCGACATACGGCACGTCGCACACGATCCGCGGCGTCGCATACCCCGGCAGGTAGCCCATGATCGCGTGCTGCAGCTCCTGTGCCTCGTGCACCGACACCCGCCAGTGCTCGGCGTTCGGGATCATGTCGCACATGTAGAAGTAGTACGGCAGGATGTTCGCTTCCCCCTGCAGCGCAAAGCAGAGGTCCAGCAGCGCCGCCGGCGTGGCGTTCACCCCGCGCATCAGCACGCCCTGGTTGCGCACGTCGCGGACCCCGACGTTCAGTGCCGTCTGGGCCGCCTCCGCCACCAGGGGGGTCACCGACTGGGCGTGGTTGACGTGGGTGTGGATCGCCAGGTTCACCCCGCGGCGCTGGGCCGTTACGGCGACGCGCTCCAGGCCTTCCACCACCTTCGGCTGGAGCCAGTGCTGGGGGAGCGCCGCCAGTGCCTTGGTCGCCAGGCGGATGTCGCGGACCGTGTCGATGTCCATCAAGCGCATCAGGAACGACTCCAGCTGCGGCCACGGCACGTTGGCCACGTCGCCGCCGGACACCACGACGTCGCGGACGCCCGGGGTCTTCTTGAGGTACGCGATCATCGCGTCCTGGCGGTCGACCGGTTTGAGGCTGAGCTTGTGCTTCTCCACCGTCTCCGTCGAGTTGCCGACCAGGTCCATGCGGGTGCAGTGGCCGCAGTACTGGGGGCAGGTCGAGATCATCTCGGCCAGCACCTTCGTCGGGTAGCGGTGGGTGAGGCCCTCCACCACCCACATCTCGGCCTCGTGCAGGGAGTCGCGTTCGGAATGGGGGTGGCTCGGCCAGACCGGGTCGCGGTCGGAGCGCACCGGGAGCATGTAGCGGCGGATCGGGTCGGCGTAGAACGCCTCGGTGACCTTGGCCGGGTCGGTGCCGGCCGTGGGGGCCATCGTGTTGAGCATCTGCGGGGGCAGCAGCATCGACATCGTCGCCATCTCGCGCTGGTCGGCGAGCAGGTCGTCGTAGAAGCGCTCCTCGAGCAGGTCGCCCATCAGGGCGCGCAGCTGCTTGACGTTGCGGACGCAGTGCACCCGCTGCCACTGGGCGTCACGCCACTCGGCTTCGGTCACGTCGTGCCAGCCAGGAAAGCGGCGCCAGTCGGGTTCCACCAGCTCGGCGCGGGCGTACTCGTAGGGCTGGTCGAAGGCGGCGGCAGGCGTCACAGGTTCCTGGATCGCAGTCACTTGTACTCCTAGTCGTCGGGAACGCGTTAAAATATCCTGTCATAACGTTCTCACGGAGTAAATCTTCCTGCCTGCTGGGTCGCTGTCCCCCACGTGGACGCAGGGGGCAGACTCAGGGGCGTGACGGACGAACACACGACGCTCCTGCTCGGCGGGCGCATCTACACCCCCGCCGGCCCGGACGCCACGGCGATGGCGGTCACCGGCGGCACCGTGGTCTGGGTCGGCCAGGACGCCCCGGCGCGTGCCCTGCACTCCGGCGCCGAGGAAATCGACCTCCAGGGTGCCTTCGTCGCCCCCGCGTTCGTTGACGCGCACGTCCACGCCACCGCCACCGGCCTGCACCTGACCGGCCTCGACCTCACCGGCGTCCGCAGCGGCACCGAACTGCTGGCCCGCGTGCGCGCCGCCGTCACCCCCGGCCAGGTACTGCTCGCCCACGGCTGGGACGAGACCACCTGGACCGACCCGCGCCTGCCCAGCCGCGCCGAGCTCGACGCCGCCGCCGGCTCCACACCCGTCTACCTCAGCCGGGTCGACGTCCACTCCGCCCTGGTTTCCACCCCCCTGGTGGAGCTGACCCCGGCCGCGGAGAAGGCCGACGGCTGGTCGCCCGACGGCCCGCTGACCCGCGCCGCCCACCACGTCGTCCGCGCGGCCGTGCGCGCCGCCATCACGCCCGAGCAGCGCGAACGCGCCCAGCGGGCGTTCCTCGCCGAGGCCGCGCGCCAAGGCATCGTCAGCGTCCACGAATGCGCCGGCCCCGACATCTCCGGCCGCGACGACCTCGCCGCCCTGCTCGCCCTCGCCGGCCCGGACACCCCCGAGGTCGTCGGCTACTGGGGTGAGCTCGGCGCCGTCGACACGGCCCGCGAGCTCGGCGCCCGCGGCCTGGCCGGCGACCTGTTCGTCGACGGCGCCCTCGGCTCCCGCACCGCCGCCCTGACCGAGCCGTATGCCGACCACGCGGGCGAGGGGACGCGCTACCTCGACGCCCACCGCATCGCCGGGCACCTGGCCGCCTGCACCGAAGCCGGGCTGCAGGCCGGCTTCCACGTCATCGGCGACGCCGCCGTCGCCGAGGTCGTCGAAGGCTTCCGGCTGGCCGAAAAAGAGGTCGGGCAGCGCGCGCTGGCCGTCCGCCACCACCGCCTCGAGCACCTCGAGATGGTTACCACCGACCAGGCGAAACTGCTGGCCGGCTGGGGCGTCGTCGCCTCCGTGCAGCCGCTGTTCGACGCGCTCTGGGGCGGCCCGGAGGGCATGTACGCCGAACGCCTCGGCGCCGACCGCGCGGCCGGGCTCAACCCCTTCTCGGCGCTGGCCGCCGAAGGCGTCCTGCTCGCTTTCGGCTCCGACGCGCCGGTGACCCCGCTCGACCCGTGGGCCGCCGTCCGTGCCGCGGCCTACCACCGGACGCCGGGCTCGGGCCTGTCGCCGCGGGCGGCGTTCACCGCCCACACCCGCGCCGGGCACCGCGCCGCGGGCGTCAACGACGGCGTCACCGGCAGCCTCGTGCCGGGCGCGCCCGCGCACTACGCGATCTGGGACGCCACCGACCTCGTCGTGGCCACCCCCGACAGCCGCGTGCAGCGCTGGTCCACCGACCCGCGGGCAGGCGTGCCGCCGCTGCCGAGGCTCGAACCGGACGCCGCGCTCCCGCGCTGCCTGCGGACGGTCCGCGCGGGTGCGGTCCTCCACGACGCCATCACCTAGAGTTGTCGGCTGTGGCAGTCACCGTGGCGGACCCCGAACCGGGCGCCCCGCACCAACCCGCGCGCACCCGGCATTTCCCCCGCGCGTGGCTCCTGCGGCTGGTCACCGCCCTCGCGTCCGGGTTCGCCTTCTACCTCAGCTTCGCGCCGCGCCCGCTGTGGTGGCTCGCGCCCCTGGCGTTCGCCGGGCTGGCCCTCGTGCTGCGCGGACGCCGCTTCCGGGCCGGGTTCGGCTACGGCTTCGCGTTCGGGTTCGTGTTCTTCCTGCCGCTGCTGACCTGGCTGCTGGACTTCCTGGGCCCGGACTTCGGTCCCTGGCCGTGGCTCGGCCTGTCCTTCGCCTTGGCGCTCTATCACGGCCTGGCGGGTGGCCTGATCACGCTGGTGTCCCGCCTGCCGGCCGCGCCGCTGTGGGCCGCGCTCGTGGTCATCGCGCTGGAGACGCCGCGCGCGTGGTTCCCCTTCGGCGGCTTCCCGTGGGGCCGGGTCGCCTTCAGTCAGCCCGAGGGCGCGTTCCTGCCGCTGGCCTCGATCGGCGGGGCCCCGCTGGTCGGGCTGGCCGTCGTCCTCACCGGCTTCGGCCTGGCCGCATTCGCCGCCCGGCTGTGGGAAGTGCGCAAGCTCACCCGGCCCGTGGTCTTCGCCGCCCTCGGCACGCTGCTGCCCGTCGTCGCCGGGCTGGCGCTGTGGCCGGCGATCGGGACCGGCGCACAGGACGGCGAACGCACCGTCGCGACCGTCCAGGGCAACGCCCCGGACATCGGGCTCGCGCTGCAGGGCGAGCGGACCGTGCTGCGCGACAACACCATCGCCGAGAGCCGCCGTCTGCTCGCGGACATCCAGGCCGGCAAGGTGCCCAAGCCCGACCTGGTGGTGTGGCCGGAGAGCGCCACCACCGTCACCGGCCCCGACCTGCAGGTCGACCAGCTCGTCGCGAACTTCGGGGTGCCGGCGCTGATCGGGGCCATCTACGAGCTGCCCGACCGGCACCTGCAGAACTCCGTCATCGCCTGGGACCCGCGCACCGGGCCCGGCGCGCGCTACGCCAAGCAGCAGCTGGTGCCCTTCGGCGAATACGTCCCGGCCCGCAAGGTCGCCGAGCTGGTCACGCCGTTCCTCGACCAGGAAACGGTGGACATGGTCCCCGGCGACGGCGCGAACCAGACCATGGCCGTCGCCGGCACGAAGGTCGGCGTGTTCATCTGCTACGAAGCGGCGTTCGACTACCCGGCCCGCGACGCCGTGCGCGACGGCGCCGAACTGCTCGTCGTGCCGACCAACAACGCCTGGTACGGCGAGAGCGAGATGAGCGTGCAGCAGCTGGCGATGTCGCGGCTGCGGGCGGTCGAGCACGGCCGGGCCGTCGTGGTGTCGGCCGTCTCCGGGGTGAGCGCGATCGTCGCGCCCGACGGGACGGTGACCAGCTCAACGGGCCTTTTCACGGCGGATTCCCTGGTCGGGCGCGTCCCGCTGCGGACGCAGACTACGCTGTCGGATCAACTAGGTGCGTGGACGGAGTACGGGCTGCTGGCTCTGGCGATCGCCGGGGTGGCCGGTGGGCTCGTACTCCGTTTTCGCACCCGGCGCGGCAGCGCCGGCACGGCAGGGGAAGCGGCGGACTGACCGCCGCGGATATCGGAGGAGCAGGGATGTCGCAGGCGCCGCGGGGGGCCCGGGAAATCGAGCCGGTGCTGGTGGTGATCCCGACCTACAACGAGCGGGAGAACCTCGGCCCGATCCTGGACCGGCTGCACAAGGCGCTCCCGGACGTGCACGTGCTCGTGGTGGACGACGGCAGCCCCGACGGCACCGGCGAGCTGGCCGACGAGCGCGCCGCGGCCAACGACCACGTCCACGTGCTGCACCGCACCGAGAAGGCGGGCCTCGGCGCCGCCTACATCGCCGGGTTCCGCTGGGGCCTGGCGCGGGAGTACAACACGATCGTCGAGATGGACGCCGACGGCTCGCACGCCCCCGAGGACCTGCCCCGGCTGCTGGACGCCGTCGGGGACGCCGACCTGGCGATCGGCTCGCGGTACGTGCCGGGCGGCAGCGTCGTCAACTGGCCGGTCAAGCGCCAGGTCCTCTCCCGCGGCGCGAACATCTACTCGCAGGTCGCGCTCGGCATGCGGGTCCGCGACATCACCGCCGGGTTCCGCGCCTACCGCCGTCCGGTGCTGGAGAAGCTGGCCCTCGACGAGGTCAACTCGCACGGCTACTGCTTCCAGATCGACCTGACGATCCGCACCGACGAGGCCGGCTTCGAGATCGTCGAGGTGCCGATCACGTTCACCGAGCGCGAGATCGGCGAGTCGAAGATGAACGGCTCGATCATCCAGGAGGCGTTCCTGCGCGTGGCGAAGTGGGGCCTCGAGCGCCGCTGGCACCAGCTGCGGAAGCTGTTCAAGCGCGCCTGAGCCGTTTTCGCCCGTTCTGGGCCATGATGGGCCCGGTGACGACCATCGTGGCCTTCCACGCGCACGCCGACGACCCCGTGCTGCTCACCGGCGGCACGCTCGCCCGGGCCGCGGCCGACGGGCACCGGGTGGTCGTCGTCGTGGCCACCGACGGCATCGCCGCCGAACACCCGACACCCCGCTGGGCCGAGCTGGAGGCCGCCGCGGCCATCCTCGGCGTGCACCGGGTCGTGCACCTGGGCTACGCCGACAGCGGCCACGGTCCCCAGCTCTTCGCGGACCCGCCGGGGCGGCAGCGCTTCGCCCGCGCGGACACCGAGGAAGCCGCCCACCGGCTCGCGGCCGTGCTGCACGAGGAGCGTGCCGGCCTGCTGCTCGGCTACGACGGCAACGGCGGCTACGGGCACCGCGACCACGTGAAGGTGCACCAGGTGGCCCGCCGGGCGGCCCGGCTGACCGGGACGCGGCTGCTGGAGGCCACCCTGCCCCGCGACTTCGCGCAGCGGTTCGTGCGGGTGGTCCGGGCGCTGCGGATCCCGTTCGACTACGACGCCGAGGCGCTCGGCCACGTCTACAGCCCGGCCTCGGCGATCACCCACCGGTTCGACGTGCGGCGGTTCGCCGCGCGCAAGCAGGCGGCGCTGGCCGCGCACGTGTCCGACGTGCGCGGCACCGGGCGGCTCGCCGGCGTCCTGCGGGTCCTCGTGTGGCTGCCCGCACCACTGTTCGGGCTGGTGGCCGGGCGCGAGTGGTACGCCGAGGTCACGCCTTCAGGATCGCCACGCCCTGGTCTGCAAGTTCCTGCACGTTCTGGTCGTCGGCGTCGGTGACGATCCCGGCGACGTCGGCGAAGGGCAGCACGGTGAACCGGGAGGCCGCGCCGAGCTTCTCGGCGCTGGCCAGGACGTAGGTGTCGGCCGCGCGCCGGGCCAGGGTGCGTTTCATCGCGGCTTCGTCGGCGTCGCCGGTGGTCAGGCCGGCTTCGGGGTGGACGCCGGTGACACCGAGCAGGAAGACGTCGGCGCTGATCGACCGGGCGGCCTCGGCCGCGGCGGCGCCGCAGGTGACCGCGGAGTGCCGGAACAGCCGGCCGCCCAGGAGGAAGACCTCGATGCCGTGGTGGTCGAGCAGGGCGACGGCGACGGTCGGGCTGTGGGTGACGACGGTGGCCTCGAGGTCGGCCGGGAGGGCTTTCGCGACGGCCAGGGTGGTGGTGCCGCCGTCGAGGATGACGGTCGAGCCCGGGCGGACCAGCGTGGCGGCGGCGGTGGCGACCCGGCCCTTGCCGTCGACGGCGATCGACGTCCGGCTCGCGTAGTCGGCGACGGCGGGGGAGACGGGCAGCGCACCGCCGTAGACGCGCTGGCAGAGCCCGGCGGCGGCGAGGTCGCGCAGGTCGCGGCGGATGCTGTCCTCGGAGACGTTCAGCTCGGCGGCGACGTCCTTGGCCAGCACCTTGCCGTCGGCGGCCAGCCGGGCGAGCAGCAGTTCACGGCGTTCCCCGACCAGCATGCACGATCCTCCTTGTTTCTTCCGAGTCGTGCACATTATGGTCGGGACATGACCTCTTCGACAAGCCTGTCCCGCAACCCGCGTGTCCGGGTCACCGACGTGGAGCTGCTGTCGTCGGCCTGGTACGTCCTGCGGCGCACGACGTTCGACTACCGGCACGCCGACGGCCACTGGACGACCGAGCAGCGCGAGACGTACGACCGCGGCAACGGGGCGACGGTGCTGCTCTACGACGTCGAAGGCGGCACGGTCCTGCTCACCCGCCAGTTCCGCTACCCGGTCTACGTCAACGACCACCCGGACGGCATGTTCATCGAGACGGCGGCCGGCCTCCTGGACACCGACGACCCGGAGACGGCGATCCGCCGCGAGGCCGAGGAGGAGACGGGCGTCCGGATCGGCGCGCTGGAGCACGTGTTCGACGTCTACACGAGCCCAGGCTCGGTGACCGAGCGCCTGCACTGCTACGCCGCACCCTACGACCCGGCCGCCCGCGGCGCCGGCGGCGGCATCGCCGACGAAGGCGAAGACATCGAGGTGCTCGAGCTCCCGTTCACCAAGGCCCTGGAGATGGTCGGCACGGGCGAGATCGCGGACGCCAAGACCATCCTGCTGCTGCAGTGGGCCGCCCTCCAGGGCCTCTTTCGCAGCAGCAGCCGACCGGGTCAAACGTCATGAAAGGGTCGTTCATGACATCTGGCGTCATGAACGACCCTTTCATGACGTTGCCGAGCCCCGCGGGCCGACCGTTCCGGGCATGCGAAAGGCCCCCGCGGGGGGAGGTCGCGGGGGCCTTTCCGTTGTGGTGGGAGCTTGGCTACAAGGCCGAGCCCTGCGGGGTCACGCCGACCGGGAGGTGCGGCGGCCCTTCAGCTCGGCGAGACGTTCGTTCAGCAGGTCCTCGAGCTCCGGGATCGTGCGCCGCTCGAGGAGCATGTCCCAGTGGGTGCGCGGCGGCTTGACCTTCTTCTGCTCGGGCTGCCCGCCATCGACGATCTCCGATTCGCTCCCGTGCAGGCGGCACTCCCAGACCGTCGGGATCTCGGCGTCGTCGGAGAACGGCACCTCGAACTCGTGGTTCTTCGGGCAGGCGTAGCGCACGGTGCGGCGTGGGGCGAGGTCGTGGTTGCGGTCGGTCTCGTAGCTGACCGCTCCCAGCCGGCTTCCACGAAGAACACGGTCGGCCATGATGGGGGTCCTTTCAGTCAGCTCCGGGGTGGAGCCAGGGTGTTGCTCACCCTATGCAACGACGCACGGCCCCGGAGGATTCCCGGGCCGCCATGTCGTTGCTCACGATGAGCTGCGTCACCCGCCTGCATCAGCTTCCACTAGTAGGAGGCATTTCGCGCTCCGGCGTGACGTCAATACGGCCTTCTTAGTGCTGATATCCCCCGGATGGGCTACTAGCGTATCGCTCAGGTCAACCGTAACTGACCGTGATGAGCGGTAACCGGCCCAAGTCACCCGATCGAAAGTGGCGGCGACACAATACCTGATAACGCACCGTAGCGAATTCGGCCTCAAAACGTGCTGAAGCTGAAGTTTCAACTACGGATTGTTCGGTATCTGCCACCACGACGGTATCGCCCTCGCGCACGACCTCGCCGTCGACCACCCGCGCGTTGAACCGCCCGGGCAGCCCGCACCAGCACAGCACCTCCACCTGAACCGGCTGCAGCTCGTCCGCCAGCTCGAACAGACGAGCGGCTCCCGGGAACAACCGGCTCCGGAAGTCCGTCGCGATCCCGAAGCAGTACACGTCGATCTCGACCTCGTCGGCCAGCTCCGCCAGCTGGTCGACCTGCCCGGGGGAGAGGAACTGCGCCTCGTCGACCACGATGTAGTCCACGTGCTGCCCGCGCGCCCACTCCTGCCGCACCAGGTCACGCACGTCGGTGTCCTCGCCGACCTCCACCGCCTGCCGGGTCAGCCCGATCCGGCTGGAGATCTGCGGCGCCCCCGACCGGTCGTGGCGCACCAGCACCAGCCCCCGGCGGCCCTGCCGCGCGTGGTTGTGGTCGATCTGCAGCGCCAGGGTCGACTTCCCGCAGTCCATCGGCCCGTAGCAGAACTTCAGCCTGCCCACCGGCGGCGTCCCGCGGCGCGAACCCGCCGCGGGAACCGACGACAGGGCATCGGTGGGATCAGGGCCGGCGGCGTCGTCGATCAAGGTCACGACGCCCGACCCTATCGGTGGCTAAAGAACACCCGGCGGGGTGTTGCCCGCCGCCACGATCGCCCGCCGCACCGGCACCAGCCACACCAGCACCAGCCCCGCCGCGAAGAAGATCACCAACGCGATGATGGCCAGCCGGAACGACCCCGTCGCCTGCCCCACCCCGGCGAACACCAGCGGCCCCAGCCACGACGTCCCGCGCTCGCCCACGACGTAGAGCGAGTAGTACTGCGCGTCCTTGCCCGCCGGGATCATCTGGCTGAACAACGACCGCGACAACGCGTTCGTCCCGCCCAGCACCAGCCCGATCCCCACCGCCACCGCCAGGAACTGCACCATCTGCTTCGGCTGCACGAAGTACGCCCCGGCCAGCACCGCGATCCACACCGCCAGACTGCCCAGGATCGTCCGCTTCGCCCCGATCCGCCGCGCCACCAGCCCGTGCAGCGTGCCACCCAGGTACGCCACGAACTGGATCACCAGGATCGTGACGATCAGCACCTCGTTGCCGAACCCCAGCTCGTCCTTGCCGTACTGCGCCGACACCGTCACCACCGTGTTGATCCCGTCGGTGAAGACCAGGTAGCTGCCCAGGAACGCCAGCGTCAACGGATACGCCTTCGCCGCCACCAGCGTCTGCCGCAACTCCGTGAACCCCGCCCGCAGCACCGACCGCCCCGGCGCGACGTCCACCGGCACGTGCCGGCGGGGCAGCCGCCGCACCGCGGGGAAGGTGAACGCCGCCCACCACAACCCCGACGTCAGGAAGCAGATCTGCACCGCCAGGTCCTGGCCCACCCCGAACAGGTCGTGCTTCAGGTAGAACCCCAGCTGCAACGCCAGCGCCAGCCCGCCACCCAGGTACCCGAACGCCCAGCCCTTCGCCGAGATGCCGTCGCGCTCGTCCGGCCCGCCGATGTCGGCCAGGAACGAGTAGTAGACGACCAGCGAACCCCCGTAGCCGATGTTCGCCACGATGAACAGCGCCGCACCCAGCTGCCAGTCCGAACCGGTCAGGAAGAACATCCCCGCCGCGGCCGCCGCACCCAGGAACGCGAACCCACCCAGGATCCGCCGCTTGTTGTGACTGCGGTCGGCCACCGCACCCGCGATCGGCAGCACCAGCACCTGCACCACCGTCGCCACCGACAGCAGGTAGCCCCACACCGAACCGGCCGGGAAGTGCAACCCCAGCAACGTCACGTCGCAGTTGTTCAACGTGTCCGGATGCCCCGCCGCGTCGAGGCACGCGCGGTCCCCGTTAAGGGTGATGTTCGCCTTCGCGTCCGCCGCCGCGATCGGGCTCATCGACAGCGCGCCGAACACCGTCGTCGTCGACGAATAGAACGGCGAATTCGCCCAGTCGTAGAAATACCAGCCCCAGCGTTCGCGCTTGGTCGAGCGCGTCCCGGCCAGCGTCATCCACGGCTCCTTCGCCTCGAGAACATCCAGGTCAGCGCGGAGACTACGGGGGAGCCGCCCACCCGGCGATCACGCCACCGAAACCGTGTCCGGTTTGTCGCTTCGTGATCATCCACCGCCCCGCCGGCCCACCCCGTTCGCCACCCACGGCGTGTCGCGACCAAAGGTGAAGAGTGTTTCATGTGAGACTGGAGCGCCTATCGTGTCTGTTGTGGTCGGTGGGACACGCTCCTACTGTGCACCCATGATCCAGAACCGCCGACGCACCGTGGCGAGACTCCTGCTCCTCGCCATCGCCGCCACGGGTCTGCCACTGACCAGCCCCGCCACCGCCTCCGCGGACCCCGCGTCGAGCGCCTGGGCCAAGCTCCGCATGTGCGAATCCAGCGGCCGCTACGCCACCAACACCGGCAACGGCTACTACGGCGCCTACCAGTTCGACCTGCCCACCTGGCGCAGCGTCGGCGGACAGGGCCGCCCCGACCAGGCCGCCCCCGCCGAACAGGACTACCGCGCCCTCTACCTCTACCGCATGCGCGGCTGGCAACCCTGGCAGTGCGCCGGCATGCTCAAACTCCCCGCCGACGCCGACGCCCGCAGCAAACGCGTCCCCAGCTACACCGAATCCGCCTACATCGGCGGGGGAGGCCTGCCCACCCCACCGCCCGGCCCCGGCGGCCCCCGCCCCGCCTGGCCCGGCGTCGTCTACTCCTACGGCGACTGCGCCGAAGCGCTCAAGACCTTCCAGCTCCGCATGAACGCCTTCGGCTACGGCTTCGCCGGCACCGGCTGCTACCTCGAAAAAACCCGCACCGCCGTCCTCGACCTCCAACGCGCCAACGGCATCAAGGACAGCGGCCTCCTCGGCCCCAAGACCTGGGAAGCCGCCTGGACCGGCAAACCACCCCGCTGACCCGTCACGGCAGTGTCATGGGGTCGGATAGACGTAGTAGCCGTCCCCGTCCAGCACGTGGTTCTCCGCCAGGAACCGCGTGAACCGCCGCGAGAACTCCGCCTGATCGGCATCCAGCACCGGCCGCACCTCGAACAACGAACCCGGCGCCGCACCCTGCACACTCTCGTCGAACGGATACGCCGCACACGCGTTCGTCAACCCACCCGCATGCCGCACCCAGTCCGGCCCCCACACCTGCAGGCACCTCGCCTCCGCCGCCGCCCGGTGCGCCTGCCGCGCCGCCACGTCGTGGAACACCCGGAACTGCGGACCCGTGAAGGCCGCGCTACCCCCGTTCACCCCCGGGAACCCCGGCAACCGCCCCGCCGTCGCCACCGCCCGCACGAACGCCCCCGTCTCCGCGATCGGCACCTCACCCGCCGAGAACGTGAACCACGGCAGCAACCACGTCCGCAACACACAGTCCGCACCCCGCACATACGCCGGATCCAGCTGCCGCGCCACATCGCACCGCACACCCGTCCCGTTCACCACGTCGGACACCGCGTACCGCTCACCCGACGGCACCTCCGCCACGAACCGCGACGTCACCCGGTACTGCGTCCGCCTCTCCGCCGCCACCGCCGCCGACACCCCCGCCACCGGCACGTCCTCGCCGTCCAGCGAAAACTCCTCCGTGACGTCCGGCGCCACCCGCCACTCCGCAATGCTCCTCACCACCGGCACCGACGGCCGGTCACAGAACCCGCCACCCCCGGCCGACGGACCACACGCGACCGTCACCCCGAGCCGCGCCGACTCCGGCACCCCCGAAACCCGCCAGTTCACGAACCGGTGCGACACCGCCACCCGCCGCGACTCCTTCAACACGTTCACCGTCGTGTACACATACGCCGCCGCCGTCCCGTCCACCGCGCACTCCGGCTCCGGACACACGTAGTGCGTGAACTTCATGTCCGTGAACCAGCACGCCCCGAAGACGTTCTTCACCGCATACCCGTGCTTGATGTCCCGATAGCACTCACCCAGCTGGAACGGCTGGTCGATCGGCGCCGTGTACGGCTCCGAATTCGGCGGCGGATCCGCCGCCACCGCCGGCCCCGCCACCAGCCCCAGCACCGCCAAAACGGCGAACAGCAGCACAACACCACGTCTTCGCATGGATTCCCTCCCCAAGGACGCCCGCACCGGGCGAACAACCCACGCTAGTGACACCCCGCCGAACCGGTCACTCCGGCGAACAGGTCAAACCGGCCACGCACCCCGCTCGATCAGCACCTCACGCAGCAGATCCGGCCGATCCGTCACGATCCCGTGCACCCCCAGGTCCAGCAGCATCCGCATCTCCGCCGGATCGTCGATCGTCCACGTGTGCACCTCGACACCCGAACGCCCGGCGATCGCCAGGAACGCCTTGTCCACCACCCGCAACGCCCCCTGCCGCACCGGCACCTGCGCCATCGCCCCCAGCACCAGCCGCCCGAGGGGGAGCAGCGGCAACCGCCCCCGCGCCCACAACGCGAACGCCGACCGCGGCCCCAGCGCCGTCACCAGCCGCGGCCCCGCCAGCTTCCGCAACCGCACCAGCCGCGCGTCCGAAAACGCCGCCCCCGCCACCCGGTCGAACGCCTTCGTCCGCTCCAGCACCCGCACGAACGGCTCCACCGCCCGATCCGCCTTCACATCCACGTTGAACCGCGCGTCCGGCAACTCCTCGAGCACGTCCTCCAACCGCGACAGCGGCACCTTCCCGCCCACCTTGACGTTCTTCAGCTGCGCCCACGTCTGCGCCGCGATCGGCCCCGACCCGTCCGTCGTCCGGTCCAAGTCCGGATCGTGGTGCACCACCACCACACCGTCCGCCGTCGCGTGCACATCCGTCTCGAGGTACCGGTACCCCTCCGCACACGCCCGCTGGAACGCCGGCAACGAGTTCTCCAGCCCCGCCAGCTCACCGAGATGCCACCCCCGGTGGGCGAACGCACGGGGGAGCGGATCGGCCAGATACGGAAACGACACGTGCATCCCCCAAGTGTGCACTTCCGCCATGACCCCGGCATGAGCAAACGGTGGCCAGCTAGGGTCTCCCGGGTGAGGGAAACCGCCGAACTGACCCAGCCGACCACCATCGACCTCGCCCCGGCCCGCCGAGGCGCCCCCAAGCACTGCGGCTGGTGCGGACGACGCCTCCCCGAAGGCGGCAACGTCGGCCGCCGCCGCCGCTACTGCGGCCAATCCTGCCGCCAGCGCGCCTACGAACGCCGCACCGCCCTCCAGCGCAGCGGCCTGCCCGAAGACGCCGTCGTCCTCTCCGACACCGAGATCGCCGCCCTCCAGGACCGCCTCTTCCAGCTCCGCTGCGCCGCCGAAGACATCGTCACCGCCACCGACGACGGCGCCGACCCCCACGAACTCCGCACCCTCGCCGCCGAAATCGCCCGCGCCGCCAAGGACCTCGAACAACTCCGCTGACCCCGGGGGAGCAGACCCCTCAGCCCAGCGTGTCCAACGCCCGGTACGTCCGGTTGCTCGCCGCCGCCGCACGCTGCTCCCGACCCGTCGCCTCGATGTAGTTCTGGCTCGTCGCCAAGCTCGCGTGCCCCAGCAACGCCATGATCTCCGACGCCGTCGCCCCGTCCTCCGCCAGCCGCGTCGCGAACGTGTGCCGCAACGCGTGCAGATTCGCGCCCACCGGCACCCGGTCGTGCAACCCCGCACCCCGATAACACGACTTCACCAGGTACTCCAGCGCACCCCGCCCGATCGGCTCACCCGCCCGATCCAGCAGCAACGGCGAACCAGGGGAGAACCGCACGTGCGGAAACCGCACCCGGCACGACTCCCGGTACCGCTCGATCAGCTCCGCCAGCACCGGCTGCACCGGAATCGACCGATCCCGGCTGCCCTTCCCCTTCACGTGCAACCGCAGCTCACCCGCGCGCCCCACCAGCGACCGCGACGTCAGCGCCCGCATCTCCGCCGCCCGCAACCCCGCGACCAGGCCCAGCGCGATCACCAGCACGTCCCGCTCCGGCCACGGATCCCGCGCCCGCCGCGACCCCGCAGCCGCCGCCGACAACAGCTGCTCCGGGGTCTCCTCACCTCGCAACGGCTTCGGCGTCAACGCCGGCGTCCGCGGCCGCGCCACCGCACCCATCGGATTGCCCGCCAGGAGCCCGTCGGCCACGCAGAACGTCAGGAACTGGTTCCACGTCGACCACGCCCGCAGCACCGAACTCTTCGCGTGCCCGTCGGCGAACACGCCGAACGCCGCCCGCAGCGCCGGCCCGGTGAGATCGGCGACCTCCAGGTCTTCGGCCGGGCGGCCGAGTTCCGAAACCAGGAGAGTGGTGATGCCGGCGAGATCCCGGCGGTAGGCGTCGGTGGTGTGCGGGGAGTCCTTGCGCGGACGGCGGGCAGCGAAGAAGGCTTGCTGGGCCTCGGAAACCTTCATGTGGATCTTGTACCGCACACCACCGACAGTTTCCGGGGCCGGGTCGGAACCCGGCGTTTCATGCATAATGGCAATTATGCATGAAACGCCGGCGTGACCGAGGTGCTACCCCTTGGGGGACATGGAACTCTCCTGAGACTGCCTCGGCGACCTCAGGTGTCCCTCGCGCCGCGAAGGCGGGGTGTGCGCACACATGTTCGACTCCGGCTTGGTGAGGCTGCGCCTGGCCCTGAGGGGCCCGTAGTGGCGAAGCCGGGCGTCGCTGATCGCGCTGCACAGCGCGTCCGCCGCCAGGTAACCCTGGTCAATTTCGTCACCGTGACGTTTTAAGGTCTAGTGACTGGACCTCGGGCTCGCGCCTCTCAGGGGATGCTCTCGGGCTCCCGGACGTCATGAAAGAGTCGTTCATGGCATCAGGCGTCATGAACGACTCTTTCATGACGTTCTGGGCCGCCCTCGGCAACGCTCTCGTGAACCACTCAAGGGCCCCGGCTACGCGGTTCGGCGCCCCCTCCCGGCCATTCGTTCAGTGCGTCACCAAGTGCCGATAATGTACATTATGTCAAGTAACGTCAGTGTCCGCCTCAATGCCAGTCGCTGATCTGCACGTCCCGCGGGCTCGGGGCACCTTCCCCGGTCTCCACGAGCTGCTTGAGGCTCAGCAGGTAGCTCGCCCACTTCGTGCTGCAGTGGTGCATGAACTCGCCCGCCTCGCGCCAGCCTTCGTGCTTGAACAGGACGATCGCGTAGTCGCCGCGCTGCTCGAGTTCCCAGCGGATCGTCGTGCCGAGCCACTCCGGCGGCCCGTCGACGACCTCCCAGCGGACGAGCTTGCCGGGCACGGTTTCGAGGACCTTCATGTCGAAGCCGCCCGGGATGAAGCGGAACGCGATGACGCCCCCGGGTTCGGTGTCCCCCACGGTCTTCTCGGTCCACCAGCCGGACAGGCCGTCGAGGGTGGTGAGTGCGTCGTAGACCTTCTCCGGAGTGGCGTCGTGGACGCCGATGCGGTGCAGGATGTCCATCTCTAGCGGTTCCTTTCGTTCGTTTCGGCCTGGATGGTTTCGGCGATGCGCTTGATGCGGCGGAGCCGGGCGTCCCAGGCGTTGCCGACGTCGGTGAGCTGGGCGACGGCGCGGGCGAGCTGGTCTTCGTCGACGCGGAACTGCTTTTCGCGGCCGGCGCTGTGGGCGTGGACGAGGCCGGCGCGGTCGAGGACGGTGAGGTGCTTGGCGATGGCCTGGCGGGTGACCGGGAGGTGTTCGCTGAGGCTGGTGGCCGTGGCGCTCCCCTGGCTGAGGAGCAGGTCGAGCAGGCGGCGGCGGGTGGGGTCGCCGATGGCGGACCAGAGGTCGTCGTCGACGGTGATGTTCACGGGGTGGCTCCGACCTGGGTGGCGTAGGCGGGCAGGCGGGGCAGGAAGTGGTCCCAGTCGGAGACGTGGTCGGCGTGTTCGGTGGCGATCTTGGCTTCGTCCCAGCCGCGTTCGCGGAAGCCGGTTTCGGTCATCTTGAGGCGGGTGCCGGTGCCGTCGGGTTCGAGTTCGAAGACGACGAGGAAGGAGTTGCCGGGTGCGGCGGTCTCCCCTTCGGCGTGGGTCCAGCGGAAGGAGAAGTGCCGAGGTGGGCTGGCGTCGACGACGGTGAACTGGACCCAGTGGCCGCCGAAGCCGATGCGGCCTGCTCCCCCGGGTTCGACGGGGTATTCGGCTTCGTCGGGCCACCACCGGCGGAGGTGTTCGGGGCTGCTGATGACGTCGAAGACGATGTCGGGGCGGGCGTCGATGTGGATTTCGCGTTCGATGGTGCCGTGTTCCATGCGTGCTCCTTGTGCAATGTTTGGTTGCGTGTCACGTTAGCTCGCCGGGTGCGGATGTGCAACCTTCGGTTGCGCGAAGGTCTTTCTGAACCCAGGCGACGTCGCGCCAGGCGCCGTGTTTCCAGCCGACGCGGCGGTAGACGCCGGCGGGTTCGAAGCCGAGGGTGCGGTGGAGGCCGGCACTGGCGTGGTTCGGCAGGGTCATGCCGGCGAAGGCGCGGCAGAACCCGCGTTGGCGCAGTCGTTCGAAGAGGGTTTCGTAGAGGGCGCGGCCGCGGCGGTGCGTCGGCGGCCTTGTTCGAGGTAGATGCTCGTTTCGCAGGACCAGCGGTAGGCGGCGCGTGCGGCGAGGGGGGTGGCGTCCTGAGTGGTGGCGGCTCGCCGCCCGGACGTCGCAAGGACTCTCGGCCGCGGCGCTCGCCGAGTCCTCGGGGGTGTCGCGGGCGATGATCGGCAAGATCGAGCGGGGCGACGTGCAGCCGACGGCGGCGTCGCTGGCGAAGCTGTCGGCGGCGCTGGGGCTGACGTTGTCGGAGCTGATCGCGCGGGCCGAGGGCGACGAGCGGCGGCTGGCGCGGGCGGTGGAGCAGCCGGTGTGGGTCGACCCGGAGACCGGGTACCGGCGCCGGTCGGTCTCCCCCGCGGCCGGCCGTCCGCTGGAGCTGGTGGAGGTGGAGCTGCCGCCGGGCGTGGAGGTCCCGTTGGTGGCGGGGACGTATGCGTTCCTGCACCAGCAGATCTGGGTGCTGGCCGGGCGGTTGCGGTTCCACGAGGGGCCGCAGGTGCACGAGCTGGCCGCCGGGGACTGCCTGCAGCTGGGGCCGGCGGCGGACTGCGTGTTCGCCAACCCCGGTTCGGTGCCGTGCCGGTACCTGGTGGCGTTGGTGAAGCGGGCTACCTGACCAGGTGATCCGGGGTGCCGAGGCGCCGTGGCGGCAGTAGCTTCGCGCGATGCGGCGGATTTGGTACCAGTGCGCGGAGTTCCTGCTGGTGCTCTTGGGTATGGGCTGGCTGTTCGCGCCGAACACGGGGCTGGACGTGGTGTTCCTGCTGGCGTGGGACGTGCTGGCGGTCGCGGTGATCGTGACGCGCTGGCTGCGGATCCGGCGCTACCGGGCGGCGGCCGACGGCGAGCCGGTGTGGTTGACGAGCCTGCTGGGCCGGCGGTCGAGTTTCGCTTCGACGCTGCTGGTGAGCGTGGTGGGGCTGACCGCGGGCGGGCTGATCCTGGTGGCGAACGCGGTGGCCGAGGAGGACGACGAGCTGGCGTTCGTGCTGCAGGTGAGTGCGGTGCCGGCGGTACTGGCGGCGTGGATCCTGCTGCACTTCGGGTACGCGGACCGCTACGCACACCTGCACCACCGGGCGGCGCCGGGGCTGCGCTTCCCGGCGACCGAGCAGCCGAACCTGCTGGATTTCGCGTATTTCGCGTTCACCGTGGGGACGTCGTTCGCGACGTCCGATGTGGAGGTTCAGGCGCGCCCGATCCGCTACACGGTGCTGACGCACAGCTTGGTGTCGTTCGTGTACAACACGGCGATCCTGGGGATCGCGGTCGGGGTGATCACGGGGAAGTAGGAGCTCCGCTACCGGGGGTGGTACGCGGAAGTCGGTTGCTCGAGCGTTGACTGAAGCAATGAATCAGTGCTTCACTTCTTGACGTGCCCTACCGCCGCACCCCCAAGGTGCAGGAACGCCTCGATGCCCAGCGCGAGACGATCGTCGTCGCCGCGACGCGGCAGCTGGCCGACCATGGCTACAGCGGCTGTTCCGTCGCCGCGGTCGCCGAGCGGGCCGGGGTTGCCGTTGGCAGCGTCTATCGGCACTTCCCCACCAAAGCCGACCTCGTCGTGCACGTGTTCCGGCAGGTCGTGACGCGGGAGGTCGAGGCGGTCCGGGCGGCGGCCGCCGCGACGGCCGGGCCTGCCGAGCGGGTGGTGGCCGTGTTCGAGACGTTCGCCCAGCGGGCGCTCAAGGCGCCGAGGCAGGCTTATGCCCTGCTCGCCGAGCCGGTCGACGCGCTGATCGATGCCGAGCGGCTGGAGTTCCGGCGGGCGTTCACCGAGGTGGTCGCCGAGCACGTCGCCGCCGGGGTGCACCAGGGCGTGCTGCCGCCCCAGGACGGCCGGCTCACGGCCGCCGCGCTGGTCGGTGCCGCCGCCGAAGTCATGATCGGGCCGTTGACCAGCGGAAACGCCGGTGACGTCGCCGAGCTCCGCACGTTCGTTCTCCGCGCTCTAGGAGGTTGCGATGCCCGCCACGCATGAGGTCACCAACCAGGTTCCGCCGCTGGTGGGCCACGACGTCGCCGACGATCCGGCGCTGCTGGCCGGGCTCGAGCGGGCCGGGGCGGGCTGGGCGAGCGGCGAGCTGCACGAGCTGGGCCGGCTGGCCGGTTCGGAGCAGGCCCAGGAGTGGGGCCGCCTGGTCAACGAGAACGAGCCGGTGCTGCGCACCCACGACCGGTACGGCCACCGGATCGACGAGGTCGAGTTCCACCCGCACTGGCACGACCTGATGACGGTCGCGACGGCGCACGGCCTGCACGGCACACCGTGGCAGGACCCGCGCGAGGGCGTCCACGCGGCGCGGGCGGCGAAGTTCTACGTCTGGGGCCAGGTCGAGGCCGGGCACAGCTGCCCGATTTCGATGACCTACGCGGCGATCCCGGCGTTGCGGGCGAACCCGGAGCTGGCGGCGCGGTACGAGCCGCTGCTGGCGGCGACCGAGTACGACTTCGGGCTGCGGGAGCCGGCCACCAAGCGCGGCCTGCTCGCGGGCATGTCGATGACCGAGAAGCAGGGCGGCTCCGACGTCCGGGCGAACACGACGGCGGCGACCCCGGCCGCCGACGGCAGCTACACCCTGGTCGGGCACAAGTGGTTCACCTCGGCGCCGATGTGCGACATGTTCCTGACGCTGGCGCAGGCGCCCGGCGGGCTTTCGTGCTTCCTGCTCCCCCGCATCCTGCCCGACGGCTCGCGCAACCCGATCCGGCTGCAGCGGCTGAAGGACAAGCTCGGCAACCGGTCGAACGCGTCGTCGGAGATCGAGTACGACCACGCCGTGGGCTGGCTGGTCGGCGAGGAGGGCCGCGGGGTCCGCACGATCATCGAGATGGTCAACAACACCCGGCTGGACTGCACGCTCGGCAGCGCGTCGGGGATGCGGCTGGGTGCGGTGCGCGCGGTGCACCACGCCACCCACCGGCGGGCGTTCGGCAAGGCGCTGGCCGACCAGCCGCTGATGGCCAACGTCCTGGCCGACCTGGTGATCGAGTCCGAGGCGGCGACCACGGTGGCGATGCGGCTGGCCGCGGCGGGCGACCGGCGCGACGACGAGCAGGAACAGGCGTTCCGGCGGCTCGGGCTCGCGGTGTCGAAGTACTGGGTGTGCAAGCGGGCGCCGGCGCACGCGGCCGAGGCCCTCGAGTGCTTCGGCGGCAACGGGTACGTCGAGGAGTCGGGCATGCCGCGGCTCTACCGGGAGGCGCCGCTGTCGTCGATCTGGGAGGGCTCGGGCAATGTCGCGGCGCTGGACGCGTTGCGCGCGATGGGCCGTCAGCCGGAGTCGGTGGCGGCGTTCTTCGCCGAGGTCGAGCAGGCCGCGGGCGGCGACGCGCGGCTGGACGACGCCGTGGACCGCGTCCGCAAGGAGCTGACCGACCTCGAGGGCATCGAGTACCGCGCGCGGCGGCTGGTCGAGGCGATGGCGTTGGTGCTGCAGGGTTCCCTGCTGGTCCGCCACGGCCACCCGGCGGTGGCCGACGCGTTCTGCGCGTCCCGCTTCGGCGGCGACTGGGGCATCGCGTTCGGCACGCTCCCGGCCGGCGTGGACACGGGAGCGATCCTCGAGCGTGCCGCGGTGCGTTAGCCGGCCAGCACGGTCTGCAGTTCGGTGACCCAGGTGTCCGGCGGGCCGTCGCAGTCGAGGTAGACCTCGCGTTCGAAGGACGTGGCCCGCTCGCCGCTCTGCGTGATCCAGTCGTTGAGCGCCCGGAAGGCGTCGCCGAACTGGTCCGGTGCGCCGCGGACCACGGTGGTCGCGGCGCGGGCGACGGCGGCGATCTCCCGTGTGGTCACGTCGCCGTCGGCGATGGTGATTCCGCTCGGGACGGGCAGCGCGGTGGTCAGCCGCATCGGCCGTTCGGCGTCGCCGGTGTCTTCGTACAGCATGAACGAGAGGCCACCGCCCTCGACCCGGTGCCGGTCGAGGGCGGCCTGCAGCCGCGGCCACATCCGGCCGCCGGTTTCGGCGATCTCCTCCGGTCCGGTGATGTCGGCGCTGAGTGCGACGACCCGGACCGGGTCGAGCGGTTTGACGATCACGTCGTAGCCGTTCATGGGTCCCTCCTCCAGTTGGGCGAGCCGCAGTTCGACCCGCCGGAGCTGGTCGATCTGGGTGGTGAGCCGGTCGCGCGCCTCCGCCCGGCGCAGCAGCAGGATGCCGCGCAGCTGCTCGGCGGTGACGTCGTCGTCGACCAGCGACCCGACGGCCGACAGCGGCACGCCGAGGTCGCGCAGCACGAGGATGCGGTGCAGCCGCAGTACCTGCTCGGGCGTGTAGTGCCGGTAGCCGGTGGCCTGGTCCACGTACGCGGGTGTCAGCAGGCCGATCTCGTGGTAGTGGCGCAAGGTGCGCGCCGACACCTGGGCCAGCCGCGCCACCGTTCCGATTCCGTACACGAACCGCAGTCAACCAGGTGCCGTAACGGCAAGGTCAAGAACTCAGCCGACGCGTTCGGCGCGCTGCCGGGCCAGCTCCTCGACCGCGCTGGGCAGGGTGGTCTCGAAGTCGATCAGCTTGGCCCAGGTCGGGGTGACGACGATGCGGACCATGCCGTCGTAGAGGGAGCGGACCTCGCGTTCCCACTCCACGCGCTGCTCGGGGGTCATCTGGTAGGTGCCGTTCATCTGCAGGTACTCCTCGGGGATGCCGTCGACGACGTCGAGTTCGGCGCGGCCGCGGACGAGGAGGATCTTGGGCGGGTGCACCTCGGTGTCGATGGTCAGGGCGACCGCCGGGTTGGCGCGCAGCGACGGCAGCTTCGGCGAGTTCTTCGTGGTGCACAGGACGATCTGCGAGCCGTTCCAGGTGAAGGCGATCGGGATGCTGCGCGGGGTGCCGTCCTTGGCGACGTAGGCCAGCCGGGTCACGTCGCGGGCCAGCAGTTCGCGGCTGAGCGGGCGGTCGAGCACCTCGGTGATCTCGTGCTGCTGCATGGTCGGGCTCCTTGTCCGGTCGGGGCTGCTGCTGCCCCGGGGACGGAGCCGCCGGCGCGTTCTCGACACGCGGCGGGAAAGTTTTGCTAGCGGCCGAGTGCGTCGAGCGCGCCGGCGACCGCGGCGGCCTTGAGGTCTTCGACGGGGACGTCGGGGAACTGCATGCAGACGTCCTGCAGGCCGCCCAGGGCCAGGATCGCCCTGGCCTGCTGGTCGAGGGTCGGCGACGGGCCGCAGATCAGCTCGGTGAGCCGGGTCCGCCAGGCCAGGACCCGGTCGATGAGCCCGAGGTCGGCCAGGGTGGGCAGCTCGGACAGCAGCATGACCACGTCGGCGCGGTGGCGGTAGTTGAAGTCGAAGAAGCCTTCGACCAGCTCGCGGACCGAGCCGTCGCCGCGGGCTTCCTGGTCGAGGAGGAACTTCTCGCCGTCGTCGAGCATCGGCTGGACGATGCTGCGGACGAGGTCGTCGCGGGACGGGAAGTGGTAGTAGAGCGCGGGCTTGGTGATGCCGAGCCGGTCGGCGATGTCCTGCAGGCTGGTGCGCTGGACGCCCTGGCTGGTGAACAGGTCGCGGGCGACGTCGAGGATGCGCTGCTTGGTGTCGGACGGTTTCGGCACCGGCCCAGCATAACTGACTTAACGATAGGTAAGGAACCGTGGTACAACTTACCTACCGTTAAGTCAGGGAGGTACTCATGCGGATCCTCGTCTCCGGCGCCAGCATCGCCGGCCCGGTGCTGGCGTACTGGCTCGCCCGCCACGGCTTCGACGTCACCGTCGTCGAACGCGCCCCGGCCCTGCGCAAGACCGGCGGCCACGCCGTCGACCTCTTCCGGCCCGCCATGGACATCACCGAACGGATGGGCGTCCTGCCCCGCGTCGAAGCCCTCGCCACCGGCACGACCCGGATGACGCTGCACCGCGAAGGCCACCGCAAGCCCGTCCGGGTGGACCTGACGAAGATCTACCGGGCCACCTCCGACCGGCACGTCGAGATCATGCGCGACGACCTCAGCGAGATCTACTACGACGCCGGCCGCGACGACGTCGAGTACCTCTTCGGCGACTCGATCACCGCCCTCTCCCCCGACGGCGACGTCACCTTCGAGCACGCGCCACCCCGCCGCTTCGACGTCGTCGTCGGCGCCGACGGGCTGCACTCGAACGTCCGGCGCCTGGTGTTCGGCGAAGAAGCCGGGCTGACGACGTTCATCGGCGCGTACCTGGGCGTGCTGTCGCTGCCGGACACGCTCGGCCTCGACGGCGAGACGGTCATGCACCTCGGCGCCGGCCGCGTCGCCGGGATCTACAGCGCCCGGCACCTCGACGAGGCCAGGGCGGTGTTCCTGTTCCGCCGCAGCGAACCGCTCGACTACCACCACCGGGACGTCCCGCGGCAGCAGCAACTGCTCAGGGCAGCATTTGCCGGGCTGCACCCGCAGGTCGACGGCTGGCTCGCCGCCATGGACGGCGCGTTCTACTTCGACTCGATCACCCAGCTGCGGCTGGACACCTGGTCCCGCGGCCGCGTCATCCTGGTCGGCGACGCGGGCTACTGCCCCGGCCCCGCGGTCGGCGGCAGCACCAGCCTGGCGGTGCTCGGCGCGTACGTACTGGCGGGCGAGCTCGCCGCGGCGCGCGGCGACCACGAGCGCGCGTTCGCCGCCTACGAGGCCGAGCTGGGCGAGCTGGTGCGCAAGAGCCGGGCGTTCGCGGTCGGCGCCGCGCGCAGCCTGATTCCGGGTTCCCGCGCGGGGATGTGGGCACTGGCGCGGGGCGGGCAGCTGGTCTCGGCGCTGCCGGCCGGGATGACACGCGCGCTCGCGAAGCTCAACACGGGCGGCCTTCGCATGCACGACTCGATGCGGGTCAAGGACTACGCGGTCGAGGCCATCGCCTGAGGCTGGAGGGGGACCCCCATACGGCCGCCCCCCTCCAGCTTCGACAGCGGGCAAACGGACACCGGCGGAAACCGGGCGGGCGCGCGGGGACGAACCCCGCGCGCCCGCACCCCCAGTGGCCCGGCGAAACCCGCCGTCGGGGGACAGGAGACAACGAGTACCGCGCTGGATACCGGGAAAAGGGACGGATTTCCGCCCAGGTGACGTCGACGCGGGGCCGGTCCGTCGCGTCTGGTCCCAGCGCCCCAATGTGGCGTTGGTTGCGTCCAACGCACCCAATGTGGCGTTCGGTGCGTCCAACGCACCGAACGCCACATTGGGGCGCATGGGCGGACGCGCGTCACTCAGCCCGCCAGCAGCCCCGGGTCGCGCTCCGGCGGCCCGCTCGGCCACCACTCGTCCCCCTCGAGCCGGTACGGGTGCCACCTTCCCGCGCGGTCCAGCCTCAACTGCACCTCCCCGACCGTGCAGTGGTTGCGCTCGAACACCGCCTCCTCCCCGAGCGCCGCCCGCGCCGCCGCCACCACCGCCTTCGGGGGCGTCCACCGCGATTCCAGCACCTCCACGCCGTCCGGCCCGCCGTACCGCCACGCCGCGACCGCCCGCGCGAACCCCGCCCCCTCGCCCAGCCGCTCGGCCGCGGACGGGAACTCCGCCGCCATGCGGACCGCGTCCACCCGCCGCCCCGGGCAGGGGCGCCCGTCCAGCAGCTCGCGCGCCCGGCCGGCCGCGTTGACCGCCAGCAGTGCGAACGCCTCGGCCGGCACCCCCGGCGCCGCCGGGATCGAGGGGGCGCCCGACGGCCGGAACTCCGCCAGGTCCGGCAGCTCACCCGGGACCCGATCGGCCGCCGGCAGCTCGGCCGACGCCACCGGCGCGATGCGGCTCTCCAGCTCCGCGCGGATCTCCCGCTCACCCTTGCCGCGCATCAGCAGCACCAGGAACGGGTCCGCGTCGAGCAGCCACGACGCCTGGAACGACAACGCCGCCGCGTGCCGGCACGGCAGCTCCCAGCCCGGGCAGTCGCACTCCGGGTCGAGGTCGCCGATCCCCGGCAGCAGGTCGACCCCGGCCGCTTCGACCAGGTCCGGGGGCAGGTCACGGTCGAGCAGGGCCGCCAGGTGCCCGGACCGGGAGGCGACCCGGTCGAGGAACCGGGTCCAGTCCGCCTCCGACAGCTCCGCCAGCCGCAGCCGGGTGCGGTACGGGCCGCCGTCGGCGTCCTCGACCGTCGCCGCGATGCGGCCCGGGCTGACCGTGATCGGCCCGACCAGCCCCGCCGCGGCGTACTTGCGGCCCTTCTTCAGCTGACGCAGGTCGAGTGCGGTGTCCTCCATCGCGCGCACCCACGCCCGGCCCCACCACGAACGCGCCAACCGCCCGCCCGCGCCGAACGCGGGGAACCCGCGCACCCGGTCGTCGCTCATCCGCGGCTCCTCAGTTCGACGAGCTCCGCCAGCTCGGTGTCCGACAGTTCCGTCAACGCCGCCTCGCCGCCGGCCAGCACCGCCTCGGCCAGCGTCCGCTTCTCCCGCAGCATCGCCGCGATCCGGTCCTCGACCGTGCCCTCGGCGACGAGCCGGTGCACCTGCACCGGGCGGGTCTGCCCGATCCGGTACGCGCGGTCGGTCGCCTGGTCCTCCACCGCCGGGTTCCACCAGCGGTCGAAGTGCACGACGTGGTCCGCGCGGGTCAGGTTCAGCCCGGTACCCGCCGCCTTCAGCGACAGCAGGAACACCGGCACCTCACCGCCCTGGAAGCGCGCCACCATCTCTTCACGACGCGGTACCGGCGTGCCGCCGTGCAGCAGCTGCGTCGCGATGCCCCGGCCGGCCAGGTGCTTCTCCAGCAGCCGCGCCATGGCGACGTACTGGGTGAACACCAGTACCGCGCCGTCTTCGGCGAGGATCGTGTCCAGCAGCTCGTCGAGCAGCTCCACCTTGCCCGAGCGGCCACCCGGCTCCTTGAGGTACTGGGCCGGGTGGTTGCAGATCTGCTTGAGCGCGGTCAGCAGCTTGACGATCCGGCCGCGCCGGGCCATGCCGTCACTGGCGGCGATGTCGGCCATCATCTCCCGCACGACCGCCTCGTACAGCGCCACCTGCTCCGCGCTGAGCGCCACCGGCCGGTCGGTCTCGGTCTTGGCCGGCAGCTCGGGCGCGATCCCGGGGTCGGACTTGCGCCGCCGCAGCAGGAACGGCCGCAGCAGCCGCGCCAGCCGCTCGGCCGCCACGGTGTCGCCGGACTCGATCGGCTTGGCCCACCGCGTCCGGAAGTCCGTCAGCGACCCCAGCAGGCCGGGCGCGGTCCAGTCGAGGATCGCCCACAGCTCCGAGAGCGTGTTCTCCACCGGTGTCCCGGTCAGCGCCACCCGCGCCGCCGCCGGCACCAGCCGCAACGCCTGCGCCGTGCCCGAGCGGTGGTTCTTGACGTGCTGGGCCTCGTCGGCCACCAGGAGCCCCCACCGCACCCCGGCCAGCGGCGCGGGATCGGTGCGCAGCGTGCCGTAAGTCGTGAGGACGAACCCGGCGGCGTCCTCGACGTCCGCCAGTGACCGGGCGCCGCCGTGGAAGCGCCGTACCGGCACGCCGGGGGCGAACCGGCGGATCTCGCGTTCCCAGTTGCCCAGCAGCGACGCCGGGCACACCACCAGCGTCGGGCCGGCCGCCCGGTGCAGGTGCAGCGCGATCAGCGTGACCGTCTTGCCCAGGCCCATGTCGTCGGCCAGGCACCCGCCGAGGCCGAGCCCGGTGACGGTGGCCAGCCACTGCAGCCCGCGCAGCTGGTAGTCCCGCAACGTCGCGGCCAGCCCGGCCGGCGGCGCCTGCGGTTCCGGTGGCGCCGACAGCCGTTCCCGCAGCCGGGCCAGCCAGCCGTCGGTGACGACCTCGACCACCTCGCCGTCGACCTCGGTGGTCCCCGACAGCACCGCGCCCAGCGCGTCGACCGGCGTCAGCGGCTTCAGCGCGCGGTCGCGGGCCTTCGCCGCCAGCGCCGGGTCGACCAGCACCCAGCGGTCGCGCAGCCGCACCACCGGACGGCGGGCCTCGGCGAGCGCGTCCAGCTCCGCCTCGGTCAGCACCTCGCCGCCCAGTGCAAGCTGCCAGTCGAAGGCCAGGGCCCGCCCGCCGCCGAAGAACGACGGCAGGTCACCCGGAGTGTCGCCGGCGCGGACGACGGCCCGCGCGGTCAGCGAACCCGCCAGCTCGGCCGGCCAGTGCACGTCGATCCCGGCCGCCGCCAGCCGCGGCGCCGCGGCCGCGAGCAGCTCGGTCACCTCGTCCTCGCCGAGCACCAGCTCGTCGGGCACCGCCGAGGTCAGCAGCGGGCCCAGCGCCGGCCACACCTGCGCACCCCGCCGCAGCGCCAGCACGGTGTCGATGCGGGCGCGCGGCCCGAACCGCCCCGTGGCCCACAGCTCCGCCGCGTCGGCGACCTGCCCGGGATCGGTCAGGCTGTGCACCTGGACCACGGCGTGGAAGCGCCCGGTGGCGTACCCGTCCGGGACCTCCAGCCGCAGCGACACCCGGATGCCGGAGTCGAGTCCCGCGGCCAGCTCGTCCGCCCAGTCACGCAGGGACTGCGCGCGCTGCGGTGCGACGGCGGCGAACAACCGCGTCCCGGCCGCCTTCGCCGCGGCGGGCGTGCGGGGCAGCGTGTCGGCGACGGCGTCGAGGAACGCCCGCAGCAGCGGCCCCGGCGCGCGCTCGTCCGGCGGCATCGCGGCGGCGAGGTCGCGCAGCCACGCGGCTTCGGCCGGTTCCAGCGGCCCGGCGCGCCAGGCGTCGTGCCCGCCCGCGGTGACCCCCGGCAGCAGCCGTCCCGCGGCGACCAGCCGCAGCGCGGCCCGCGCCGCCGTCGCCCAGAAGGCGTCGGTGCCGGCGAGCAGGTGCGGCAGACCGTCCGCAATGGACAGTTCGCGGCCGTCGACCACCAGGCGGCCCGCCCGTGGTGGTTCGCCCGGTTCGAAGTGGACGTTCAGTTCCCCAGCCTCCCGTATCGGCGCACGGACAACGGCACGAACACCGCCAGCAGCACCAGCGGCCAGACCACCGCCATCGGCACCGCGTGCGCGCTCACCCAGGACGTCCCGGCCGCGCCCGGGTTACCGAACAGCACCCGCGCCGCGGTCACCGTGGAGGACAACGGGTTCCACTCCGCCACGGTTCCCAGCCACACCGGCATCGTCGAGGTCGCCACGAACGCGCCCGAGAGGAACCCGAACGGGAACTCCAATGTCTGCGTCAGCGTCACCATCGACGGGTCCGACGTCAGCAGGCCCAGGTAGATCCCGATCCACACCAGCGCCGTCCGCAGCAGGAGCAGCAGGCCGAGCGCGGCGAGGGTTTCGCCGGCGCTGCCGTGCGGGCGCCAGCCGACGGCCAGCCCGCAGCCGACCAGCACCGCCAAGGCGAGCGTCGCGTTCACCAGGTCCGCGGCCACCCGTCCGGTGAACACCGCCGACGGCGCCATCGGCAGCGACCGGAACCGGTCGGTGACGCCCTTGCCAGTGTCGTCCACCACCGCGATCATCGTCCCCGACAGCCCGAACGCCATCGTCATCGCGAACATCCCGGGCATCAGGAACTCCCGGTAGGAGCCGCCGCCGGGCACGCTCATCCCGCCGCCGAGCAGGTAGGCGAAGATCAGCACCATCAGGATCGGGAACGCCACCACGCCGACCAGCCGCGCCGGGCGCCGGGCCAGCTGCGCCAGGTAGCGCTGGGTCAGCGTCCAGCCGTCTTCGATCGCCCACCTCATCGCGCCACCCCCGTCAGCTCCAGGAACACTTCGTCCAGCGTCGGCTGCCGCAGCGCCACGTCGGCGAACGGCAGTTCGGTCGCCGCCAGCTCCCGCACGACGTCGGTCAGCATCGACGGCTCGGCCGCGGCGCTCACCCGCAGCTCCTCGGTGACCGGCTCGGCGCCGGTGACCCGGGCGAGCAGCGCGGCCGCGGCGCCGAGAGCGTCGGGGTCGGTGAGCACCAGCTCGATCCGGGTCGCCCCGAGCGAGCCCTTCAACTCGGCCGGGGTGCCTTCGGCGATCACCCGGCCGTGCTCGACGAGGGAGATCCGGTCGGCCAGCTGATCGGCTTCCTCCAGGTACTGCGTCGTCAGCAGCACCGTCGTCCCGTCGCCGACCAGCGTTCGCACCGCCCGCCAGACCTCGTTGCGGCTGCGCGGGTCCAGCCCGGTCGTCGGCTCGTCGAGGAACAGCACCCGCGGCGCGGCCAGCAGGGAAGCGGCCAGGTCGAGACGCCGGCGCATCCCGCCCGAGTAGGCCGACACCGGCTTCGCTCCCGTGCCGGCCAGGCCGAACCGTTCGAGCAGGTCGTCGGCGCGGCGGGTGGCTTCGGCGCGGCCCAGGTGGTGCAGCCGGCCGAACAGGATCAGGTTCTGCCGTCCCGAGAGGATTTCGTCGACGGCGGCCTGCTGCCCGACCACCCCGATCGCCGAGCGCACTTTCGCCGGTTCGGTGGCGACGTCGAAGCCGGCCACCCTGGCGACGCCGCCGTCGTGCCGCAGCAGCGTCGAGAGCACGCGGACCGCGGTGGTCTTGCCCGCGCCGTTGGGTCCCAGCAGGCCGCATAGGGTGCCGGCCGGGACGGAGAGATCGAACCCCTCGAGGGCGCAGGAGTCGCCGTAGCGCTTGCGCAGTCCCTCGGCGTGGATCAGCGGAGTCATCAAGCCCCTTAACTCTGTACAGTGTACAGAGAAGAGGTTAGCACAACTCTGTACGTTGTACGGAAATCAGGTGGGCAGAATGGCCGGCGTGAGCACGCAGGAGAACGGGGACGGCGACCCGCGGCGGGCGATCGAGCTGCTCTGGGGCGTCCCGGGCCCCCCGCGCCGCGGCCCGAAACCGAAGCTGGCCACCGCCGACGTCGTCCGCGCGGCAGTGGCCTTGGCCGACGCCGACGGCATCGAAGCCGTCACCATCCGCCGCGTCGCCGAGCAGCTGGGCGTCTCCCCCATGTCGCTCTACACCTACGTCCCGGGCCGGGCCGAGCTGCTGGACCTGATGATCGACCACGCCCACGGCGAACTGGCCACCATCGAGGACGGCCTCGGCTGGCGGGCGGCGCTGACCGCGATCGCCGAAGACCAGTGGGCGCTGTTCCACCGCCACCCCTGGCTGCTGCAGGTCACCACCAGCCGCTCGGCGCTCGGCCCGCACAGCTTCGCCAAGTACGAACAGGAGCTGCGCGCGATCGACGGCATCGGCCTCGGCGACGTCGAAATGGACGCCGTGGTCAGCCTCGTCACCGGCCTGGTCCGCACCACCGCGCGCAGCTCGCTCGACAACGCCCGCCTGGTCCGCGCCACCGGCCTGACCGACGCCCAGTGGTGGGAGCGCGCCGGGCCGGTGCTGGCCGGCATCCCGGCCGCCGACGCGGCGCACTTCCCGATCTCCTCCCGCGTCGGCCAAGCCGCCGGCGAGGCCCACAACGCCGCCGAGAACCCGGCCTACACCTTCCGCTTCGGCCTCGCCCGCGTCCTCGACGGCATCGAAGCGCTGGTCACCACCCGCGCGGCGGAGCGGCCCCCGGCGTCATGAAAGGGTCGTTCATGACGCCGGACGTCATGAACGACCCTTTCATGACATGCGAACAAGCGCTCCTACAGCGCCAGCAGTAGCCGCGCCGGGCGCCAGGTCCCGCCGTCGGGCGCCCGCGGCACGTCCTCGGTGAGCGTCAGGTCCGGGAAACGCGCGAACAGCGACGACAACGCCACCTCCGTCTGCACCCGCGAGATCGACGCGCCCAGGCAGAAGTGCGGGCCGTGCGAGAAGCCCAGCTGCGCCGGCCCCGACCGGGTGACGTCGAGGCGGTCCGGATCGCCGAAGGCCCGCGGGTCGCGGTCGGCGGCCACCACCGCCGCCGTCACCCGCTCGCCCTTGCCGATCACCTGCCCGCCGATCTCGACGTCCTCGCGCGCGAACCGCGGCGTGGTCAGCAGCTGCGGGCTGCAGAAGCGCATCAGCTCTTCCACCGCGCCCGGCCACAACCCGGGGTCGGCGCGCAGGAGGTCGAGCTGGTCCGGGTGCCGCAGCAGGGCCTCGACGGCGTTGGCGATCAGGTTCACCGGCGTCTGCCCGCCCAGGACCAGGTGCCAGACCAGGGTGACCAACTCGGTGTCGGAGAGCCGGTCACCGTCCGCCTCCTGTACTCGCACCAGGTCGCCGATGAGGTCGTCACCCGGCTCGGCCCGGCTGCGGGCGACCGCCTCCTTCGCGCCTTCGATGATCGCCGGGATCGCCGCGGCGAAGTCCGGGCCCATCCCGCTCGCGACGGCGGCACCGTACTCGCGCCAGCGCGGCCGGTCGGCTTCGGGAATGCCGACCAGCTCGCTGATGACGTCGATGGGCAGCGGCCGGGCGAAGTGCGGCACCAGGTCGACGACGCCGTCCTCGGCGTGCCCGGGCAGCTCGTCGAGCAGCCGCCCGGTGATCGCCGCCAGCCGCGGCCGCAGCTGCGCGGCCCGCTTCGGCGTGAACGCCGGGGCGACCAGCCGCCGCAGCCGCAGGTGCTCCGGCCCGTCCTTCTCCGCCATCGTCTCCATGTAGGCCAGGCAGTGGTCCGGGATGCCCGGCGGGCGCAGGAAGCTGCCGGAGTTCACCTCGAACCGGGCGTCGCCCAGCATCGCGCGCGCTTCGGCGTAGCGGGTCACGGCCCAGAACGGGCCGAACCCGGGGATGACCAGCCTGGCCACCGCGCCGAGTTCCCGCGCGTGGTCGTAGGCGGTGAACGGGTCGGTGAGCACCTTCGGGTCGGTCAGGTCGATCTCGGGGGTCATCCACCACTCCAGATGTTGATATCAGATGTTCTAATCATCTCAGTGGTGACGGTATCTTGACCCCGGACCCGACGGCAAGGAGGACGATGGTCAGGCTCAGCAGGGCGGAAACCCAGGAACGCAACCGCGCCAAGGTGCTCACCGCCGCCCGCGACGAGTTCGCCCGCCGCGGCTTCCGCGAGGCGAAGATCGACGTCATCGCCGAACGCGCCGAACTCACCCGCGGCGCGGTCTACTCCAACTTCCCCGGCAAGCGCGCCCTGTACTTCGCGGTCCTGGCCGACCTCGCCGAACGCGCCCCCCGCCCCGCCACCCCACCCGCGGACCCGGCCGCGGCCGACGTCCTGGCCGCGTTCGCCCGCGCCTGGATCGCCCGGCTCCCCCTGGCCACCGACAGCGACAGCGACGAAGCCCGGCTCGGCCGCGACCTGCTTCCCGAAGTCCTCGCCGACGAGCACACCCGCCGGCCGTTCGCGCAGCTCATGCGGCTCGACGCCGTCCTGCTCGGGCTCGCCCTCGAGCGCGGCCGCCCGGGACGCCGTCTCGTGCGGGTCGCCGAAGCCGCGCTGACCACGCTGCACGGCGCGAGCCAGCTCGCCGCCGCCGCACCCGGCTTCGGTGAGCCGTTCCACCTCGTCACCGCCTGCGCGGCCCTGCTCGACCTCGACCTGAGCGACGACTGGCCCGCCGAGCCGCCGATCACCACCCAGGCCCGGCCCGCGAACGAGCCGTGGGCCCCGCCGGCGGCGACCGACCTGCTGACCGGCGAAACCTTCCGGCCCGGCGACGGCGTCGTCACCGTGCTGGGCCTGCACCGCGCCGCCGCCTTCGAAGAAGCCGTCCGCGCCGGTGCCGACGTCACGGCCGTGCTCGTCACCAGCGACCCCGGCGAACTCGCCCCGCTGGCCCGCCTCGCCGTCGCCGACCTGCGCGGCTGCCTCGACCAGGCGATCACGCCCCCGGACCGGCCCCGGCTGCGCCTGGCCTGCGACGCCGGGGGCGCGCTCGCGGCCGCCGCGGGCGTCACCGCCGTCAGCGACGCCACCGAGGCCGCCGTCCGCGTCGAAGCCGGCCGGATCGTCGCGCGCGCCGAAGGGTTCGGCGCCTGTCACGCCGCCGCTGTCGGTCTCGCGCCCGGCCGTTCGTCGGGCGGGTGACACCGGCGGAAGGAGCGAAGGTGGACGTCGAAACCGTGGTCGCCGCGGCGTTCCGCGAGGAATGGGGCCAGGTCGTGGCCACGCTCATCCGGGTCACCGGCGACTGGGACCTGGCCGAGGAGTGCGCCCAGGAAGCCTTCGCGCTGGCGCTGCGCACGTGGCCCCGCGACGGCGTCCCCGACCGGCCCGGCGCGTGGCTGACCACCGCCGCCCGCCACCGCGCCACCGACCGGCTCCGCCGCGACGCCGTCGGCGCCGCCAAGCTCCGGGAGGCCGCCCGCATGCCCGTCCCCGACCCACCCGAACCCGACGACAGCGGCGTCACCGACGACCGGCTGCGGCTCATCTTCACCTGCTGCCACCCCGCGCTGGCCACCGAAGCCCAGGTCGCGCTCGCCCTGCGCACCCTCGCCGGCCTCTCCACCGCCGAGATCGCCCGCGCGTTCCTCGTCCCCGACGCGACCATGTCCCAGCGGCTCGTGCGGGTGAAGCGCAAGATCCGCCACGCCCGCATCCCCTACCGCGTCCCGCCCGCGCACCTGCTGCCCGAACGCACCCACGCCGTGCTCGGCGTGCTGTACCTGACGTTCAACGAGGGCTACTCGGCCAGCGCCGGCCCGGACCTGCTCCGCCCGGACCTCGCCGCCGAAGCCCTCCGGCTCGCCCGGCTCCTCGCCCGGCTGATGCCCGACGAACCCGAAGCTCTCGGCCTGCTGGCCCTGCTGCTGCTCCAGCACGCCCGCCGCGCCACCCGCGTCGACGACGACGGCGTCCTCGTGCCCCTCGAAGAGCAGGACCGCACCCGCTGGGACACCGCCGCGATCACCGAAGGCACCACGATCCTGGAGACCGCGCTGCGGCGCCGACGTCCCGGCCCGTACCAGATCCAGGCCGCCATCGCCGCCTGCCACGCCACCGCCGCCCGCGCCGCCGACACCGACTGGCCGCAGATCGCCGGCCTCTACGACCAGCTGCGCAAGCACGTCCCCAGCGCCGTCGTCGAACTCAACCGCGCCATCGCGATCGGCATGGCCGAGGGCCCGGCAGCCGGGCTCGCCCTCCTCGACGCCCTGCCGCTGCCGGGCTACCACCTGCTCGCCGCCACCCGCGCCGACTTCCTCCGCCGCCTCGGCCGCCACGCCGACGCCGCCCACTGGTACGCCCAGGCCCGCGACCTCGCCGGCACCGAAGCCGAACGCCGCTACCTCACGCGAAGAATTTCGGAACTGGTGTCGGTCCCGGACGCCGCCGTTCGTCGGGCGGGTGAAGCCCGACCACCGGAGGAAACCCCATGACCACCCTCGCCCACGACGTCCACGGCACCGGCCCGGCGCTGCTGCTGGTCCCCGGCGGCCCCGCCGACGCCCAGGTGTTCACCCACATCCGGCCGCTGCTGGCCGAAGACCACACCGTCGTCACCTACGACCCGCGCGGCCTGTCCCGCAACGCCCTCGACGGCGCCCCGGGCCCGGATGTCCTCCGCGACCACGCCGAGGACGTGCACCGGCTGCTCGCCGAAACCGGCCCCGCCGACGTCTTCGCCAGCAGCGGCGGCGCGATCACCCTGCTCGAACACCTCCGCCACCACGCCGCCGACGTCCGCACCGTCGTCCTGCACGAACCGCCGGTCACCCGGTACCTGCCCGCACTCGGCGGACCCGACCTCCCCACCCTGTTCCGCGAAGAAGGTCTCGCCGCCGCCTTCGCCGCGTTCATGAAGATCGTCGGCGTCGATCCCGCCCCGCCGCTCGACCCGCGCGCGGAAGGCAACTTCGCCTACTTCTTCGGCCACCTCATGCCCGCGACCGGCGCCTACGAGCCCGACCTCGACGCACTCCGGGCGACGCCGGCCCGGCTGGTGGTCGCCGTCGGCGAAGAGTCCACCGGGCTGCCGGTCCACCAGGCCGCCCACGGGCTGGCCGCGGCCCTCGACCTCGGCATCGAGGTGTTCCCCGGCGGTCACGGCGGCTTCGACACCCACGCCGAAGCCTTCGCCGCGCGCCTGCGCGAAGTCCTGAAAGGATGCTGACATGCAGTACCTGCTGATGATCTGCGGCGACGAAACCGCCGAAGAACACGCGAACGACGGCTGCGGCGGCTGGAGCGAGGACCTGGAACGCCGCGGCAAGATCCGCGGCGGCGGTGGCCTGCGCCCGCCCACCGAAGCCACCACGATCCGCGTCCGCGACGGCGAGGTCCTGCTCACCGACGGGCCCTTCACCGAAGCCAAGGAACAGATCGGCGGCTTCGTCATCCTCGACTGCGCCGACCTCGACGAAGCCCTCGAACTCGCCGCCCGCCACCCCGCCGCGACCTACGGCAGCATCGAGGTCCGCCCGATGCTCGGACCGGAGGACTTCACCTGATGCCCGCCGTCGTCGACCGGCCCGCCCAGCGCTACGTCGCCGAACGCGCCACCCTCGCCATCCCCGACTTCCCGCGGATCGCCGACCGGCTGCCACCCCTGATCGGCACGCTCACCGCCGGCGGCGTCACCCTGGCCGGAGCCCCGTTCTTCCGCTACCGCGTGCTGCACCCGGGCCTGCGGTTCACCGTCGAGGCCGGCGTGCCCATCGACGGCGACCACACCCCGCACGAGCCCGCCTTCCTCGGCGAGCTCCCGGCGGGCCGGTACGTCCTCGACACCTACGTCGGCGCCCCGGACGGCCTGGCCGCCGCCACCGAAGCCGTCCTCGCCTGGGGTGCCGCCCACGACCTGGAGTGGGACCGCACCGACGGGGCGGACGGCGAAGCATGGGGCTGCCGCCTGGAAGTCCTGCGCACCGACCCCCGCGAGGTCCCCGACCCCGCGCAGTGGGTCACCGACCTGCTCTTCCGCCTCGCGGACTAACCCCGCCCGGTGAGCACGGCGCCGACCAGGCAGCCGAACCCCGCCGTGCTCACCAGCGCGCGCAGGACGTTCCAGCGCACCCACGTCGTCTCGAACGCCGCCCGCACCGCCGCGAAGTCGTCACCGCCGCGCTCCAGGGCGTTGTTCAGCGGGATGTGGACCGCCCCGGTGAGCAGCACCATCCCCGCCAGGAACGCGAACCCCGCGATCACCCACGGCAACGCCGGCTCGCCCAGGTGCAGGAACACCGCGACCCCGGCCAGCAGCGGCGCACCCAGGAACGTCAGCATGAACACCGGGTTGACGATGGCGATGTTGATCCCCCGCATGCCCTCGACGAACGTCTTGTCGTCCCCGCGCGCCAGCCCCGGCATGACCGAGCAGGCGTAGGCGTAGAACAACCCCGCGATCAGACCCGCCGCGACCAGCGCGGCCACCAGAACCACCGTCGACATCGGTTTCCCCTTCCCCTTCACCGCGTCCAGACCCCGGTCGCGGCGGCATCCCGCGCGAAATCGGCGAAATCCGTCGCCGGACGGCCCAGCACCCGCGCCACGTCGGGCGTCACCGATGCGTTCCGGCCGTCGAGGACGCGGGCGAACAGCTCGGCCAGCGCACCGACCTCCGCCTCCGGGACACCCTGGCTCGCCGCCGCGGCCGCGAACTCCCCGGCCGAAACCGGAACATAGCGGACATCCCGCCCGGCGGCGGCCGCAATCTCCGCGGCCGCGTCGGCGAAGCTCAGCAGCCGCGGCCCGGTCAGCTCGTACAGCTGCCCGGTGTGGCCGGGCTCGGTCAGCGCCTTCACCGCGACGTCGGCGATGTCGCGGACGTCGAGGAACGGCTCCGTCACCGTCCCCGCCGGCAGCACGATCTCCCCGGCGCGCACGGCGTCCAGGAGGAAGTGCTCGCTGAAGTTCTGCGCGAACCAGCTGCACCGCAGGATCGTCCAGCCGGTGCCGGCCGCCCGGACGATCCCTTCGCAGGCCTCGGCCTCCGCCTCGCCGCGGCCGGACAGCAGCACCAGGTGCCGCACCCCGGCCGCCACCGCGAGCTCGGTGAACGCCCGGATGTCACCGGCGGCTTCCGGCACCACCAGATCGGGGTAGTAGGTGAGGTAGACCGCGTCGACGCCGGCGAGCACGTCCGCCCACGTCCCGCGGTCGCCCCAGGCGAACGGGGGCACCCCGCGCCGCGAGGCGATGCGCACTTTCTCGCCGCGCTCCCGCAGCCGGTCCGCCACCCGGCGCCCGGTCTTGCCGGTGCCGCCCACCACCAGGAAGTTCGTTGTCATGCCGGTCAGTCAACCGGCTCCTGGTGAGACTCTCCATGGTTCAGAGCCGCGATGGCATGTTTCAGCGTCTACAGTTTCCGGTATGGACCCGCTCGCCGCCCTCCTCGACGGTCCCCGCGCCCACGGCGCGTTCCTGCTGCGTTCGGTGCTGACCCCGCCGTGGTCCCTGCGCATCGAAGACCGGGCGCCGCTGACCGTGGTGGCGGTGGTGCGCGGCGAAGCGTGGATCGTGCCCGACGGCGGCGAAGGCGTCCTGATGGGCGAGGGCGACGTCGCGATCACCCGCGGCCCGGAGCCGTACCTGGTCGCCGACCACCCGTCGACCCCGCCGCAGGCCCTCATCCTGCCCGGCCAGGAATGCCGCACCCCCGACGGCGGGCACCTCACCGCCTACGCCGACCTCGGCGTCCGCACCTGGGGCACCGGCGGCCCGGTCGTGCTGCTCACCGGCACCTACGGCATGGCAGGCGAAATCAGCAGGAAGCTCATCGCCGCGCTGCCCGCGCTGATCGTCCTGCGCGCCGCCGACTGGCCGACCCCGCTCGTCGGGCTGCTGGCCACCGAGATCACCCGGGACGTCCCGGGCCAGGAAGCCGTCCTCGACCGGCTGCTGGACCTGCTGCTCATCGCCGCGTTGCGGGCGTGGTTCGACCGGCCGGACACCAGCGCCCCGGCGTGGTACCGGGCCCACGAGGATCCGGTGGCCGGCCAGGCCCTGCGGCTCCTGCAGCACCAGCCGGCCGAGCCGTGGACGGTCGCCAAGCTCGCGGCCGACGTCGGCGTCTCCCGGGCGGCACTGGCCCGCCGTTTCGCGGCCACGGTGGGTGAGACCCCGATGGCGTACCTGACGAGCTGGCGGCTCGCGCTCGCCGCGGACCTGCTGCGCCAGCACCCGGAGACGACGATCGCCTCGATCGCCCGCCAGGTGGGCTACGGCAGTGCCTTCGCCCTGAGTGCGGCGTTCAAGCGCGAGTTCGGTGCCAGCCCGCAGCACTACCGGGCCCGGTAGTGCTCACTTCAGTTCGTCGCCGAGCCGGTCGAGCCAGTCGCCGGTGCCCTGCTCGCGCCACTCCGGCTTCTCGGCGCCGTCGAGGAACGTGTCCTGCTCGGTGAGCACCAGCCGCGTGCCGTCACCTTCGGCGAACAGCTCCACGGTCGTCGTCGAGACGGTCGCGAGTGCGCCGTCGCCGGTGAGCGTGCCGGAGAAGACGATCCGCTCGTCGGGCACGATGTCGTGGTAGGTGGCGACGAAGTGCAGGACTCCGCCGCTGGGCGTGCGGCCTTCGACGGCTTCCCGGCCGCCGGCGCGGAAGTCGAGCTCGTGCTCGCCCTTCGAGACGAACCAGCGTTTCTTCGCCTCCGGATCGGCCCAGGCGGCGAACACCCGCTTCGGCGGCACGGAGTAGGTGCGCTCGAGGCTGAACGTGCTGTGCAAGACGGTCATGACGTGCTCCCTTCCGACGTTCCGGGCGGCTCGGCGAGGAAGTCGCCGAGCCGGTCGAGCTTGCTCTCCCACGCGGTGCGCTGACGTTCCAGCCACTGTTCGCCGGCGCGCAGCACCGCCGGTTCGACCCGGCAGGTGCGGACGCGGCCGACCTTGTCCGACCGCACGATCCCCGCGGCCTCCAGCACCTGCAGGTGCTGGACGACGGCGGCCAGCGACATGGTCAACGGCTCGGCGAGCTCGCTGACCGACGCCGGCCCGCGCACCAGCCGCTCCACCAGTGCCCGCCGAGTCCGGTCGCCCAAAGCGCGAAACACCAGGTCCAAGTCATGGTCAAGCACCTACTTAAGTTAACTCTCACGCGGCCAACGGTCAAGTAACTGCTTAAGTGTTTCGGGCAGCTCCGGTGTCTCCCCCAGAGCGGTGAGCACGCCCGCCAGCTCGCGTTCGGCGGTGTCGGCCCGGCCGAGCGCGGCACGCAGTTCCGCACCGAGGCTGGTCGTGGTCTCGTGCATCGACCGGACGGTCTGCTCGTGCGCGGCCTGCAGCTCGGCGATCCGCTGGTCGAACCCGGCACGCAGCCGCTCGGCCTCGACGCGGGCGCGGTCGAGCGCCGCCGCGGCCGCCTTCGCGTGCTCGTCCCGAAGGGCGTTGAGCGCGGCTTCGTGGCCGGCGCGGGCCGCGTCGAGCCGTTCCTGGACCGCGTCCGCGCGCGCCACGGCGGCCTGACCACGGCCGCGTTCCTCGTCCAGCGCGGTCCGGGCGGCCGCCAGTTCGGCGGTCAGGGTGGCGATCACCGCCGCCCGTTCACCGGCGAGGGCGGCCGAGGCGTCGGCGCGATCGGCGACGCGGGCGAGTTCGTCGCGGACCGCGGCCAGCTGCCCCTCGGCCCGCTGCTGCTCCTGCACCGCCGCACGCCGGGCGGCGCGTTCCTCGTCCCGCTCCCGGACGGCGGCGGTCTTGTCCCGCTCCGCCGCAGCGGCCGCGGCGACGGCCGTCTCGGCGGTCTCGCGAGCCTGGGCGGCGTCGCCTTCCGCGCGGCCGCGGTGCAGGCGGTGCTCGTCGGCCTCGGCCAGGGCGGCGTCCCGTTCGGCCAGCGCGGTGGCGGTCGTGGCGTCGAGCTGGTGGCGCAGCGTCGTGAGGGTGTCGACGAGCCCGCGCGCCGGCTCCAGCACCCGGTCGACCTGACCGGCGAGCGCCGTGACGGCGGTGTCGTCCAGCTCGGTGTCGCTCTCCCGCAGCGACTCCGCGTCCGAGAGCACCGCCTCGGCGTCGCGGCAGCTGAGGTTCCGGCGCCCCCAGGTTTTCCCGTCCTGGCAGAACCGGGCCCGGCTTCCCCGCCCCACTGCCGGCGGCAGCGGCGCTCCGCACCTCCGGTACTCGCATACCCGCACTTGACCAGCGTCTTCTGTCACGTCGAGAACTCTATCAAAGCTTCTAATCAGAACTAGAATCAGCTGTTCAGAATCTGAACAGTACGTCGGAGGTTCTGGGTTTGGATAAGGTCACATATCCAAACCCAGAACCGGGTAGTCGCGCGAGGGCGGCGAAGAGCGCTTCTGGAGGGGGCCGAAAAACTGGGACCCCCTCGGAACGTCAATCGAGGGTTGACGATCGCTCGCGTTCCAGCAGGGCCCGCTCCGCGGCGTTGCTCTACGGGTTGGTCAGGCCGCCGAGCAGTCGCAGCGTCAACGCGACCTGGGCGGGCCTGCCAGCATGTGTGCCTTCGCTGTTGACACGAACGGCACCCGCGTGGATCGACAGGGGAACCTGCCGAGATCCCGTAACCTCGGCGCGTGCCCGACCTGGAACCGGTGACCGACGCCGCGCTGAGCGCGCACGAGCGGCTGGCGCTGCTGGACGAGGCCGCCGCCCGGCACGTCGACGAGCAGCGGCCGCCCAACACGCTCAAGGCCTATGCCCAGGACTGGCAGGTGTGGCAGGACTACACCGCCGAAGCCGGGATCCCGCCGCTGTCGGCGACGATCGGTGCCCTGACCGGGTTCGTCGTGTGGCTGGAACGGGGCCGGACGCTGCGGCCGGACGAGCGGGCGGTGCCCGAGGTGCCCGAACGGGCGGCCCCGGCGGCGCCGTCGACGATCGAGCGGCGGCTCACCGGAGCGCTCGCCGGGCTGCGGCACCACAAGGTGGTCGTCGATCCCGAAGCGAGCCGCGCGGCGTGGCGGGCGCTGAAGGGGTACCGGCAGCGGCTGGCCAGGGAGGGGATCCAGCGCGGCCGCGGCAAGGCCACCATGGTCACCCTGGCGGACCTGCGGGCGATGTCGCGCGCGTGCCCCGACACCCTCGCCGGCGCCCGCGACCGGGCGATGCTGCTGATCGGCTTCCCGATCGCCGCCCGCTGCTCGGACCTGGCGAACCTGCTGGTCACCGACGTGCAGCCGGTCGACGACCGGGGACTGGCGGTGACGGTCCGGCACGGCAAGAGCACCGGCGACATGGTCGTCCCGCGGCGCGACAGCGCTGACACCGACCCGGTGCGGGCGTGGTTCGCGTGGCGCTCGGGCGCCGGGATCACCGAGGGCCCGGCGTTCCGCCGCGTCGACCGGCACGGCAACGTCGGCGAGCCCGCGCTGAGCACGACCGGCGTCAACCAGATCCTCACCCGCGCGGGCGTGCGGGCGGGCCTGCCGTACCCGGTGACGGGGCACTCGCTGCGGTCCGGGTTCGCCACCGAGGCCCGCCGCGCCGGAGCCGACGACCTCGCGATCGCCGACCAGGGCCGCTGGGTGCGCGGCAGCCGGGCGCTGTACGAGTACATCCGCCGCGTCGACCAGTGGAACGACAACGCGGCGGGCGCCCTCGACCTCTGAGTCACGGCGGCGCTGGTCGACTCGATCTCCGGGCCGGCGGTGCAGGCTCCCGGCGATGAGGGCGGCGCGATCGACTCGGCGCCGATCGGCGGCCGGCCCGGGCGCCCGCGACCTCCACTTCACGGCGCCGATCGGCGGCCGGCCCGCGCGGAGTCCCGGGCCGCCCCGTGGCGAGGGCGGCCGCGACCAAGCCGACCCGGGCACCCCGGACCTCCACCTCACCGCGCCGATCGCGTCGCGCCGACGACTTCGCCGTCCAAGCGGGCGAGCCAGCTGCCGCAGACGCAGCGCACGTAGTCGAGCCGGGGGGTGACGGGCTGCGCCGCGGCCGCCGGGAGTTCGGCGAGCGGCCAGCCGCAGCGGGGGCAACGGTTACGGTCCATGCCACGATCGTGCTGTAATGACTTTGTGCACTTCAACCCTTACGGCGGCCCCGCCGCGCTGGTGGCCGCCGACCTGGTCAACGCCGGTTCCGCGAGCGAGCTCCTCGCCGGGATGGTCCGCAACGGCATGGCCATCAAGGCGCTGACCGACGGCGAAGCGGCCCTGATCGGCGCGTGGGCCGGCCGGCTGAGGCCGGTGTTCGCCGCCGAGGCCGCCGCCCGGCCGGAGCTGGTCAACGAGCTGCTGGCCGATGCGGCGTGCCGCCCGTACATCACCACCCACGACGGCAAGCCGCCCCACCTGCACTACTCGGCCGAGGACGCGGGCCCGGTCGGCCGGGTCCGCGCGTACACCGCGGGCGGGCTGGCCCACCTGGTGTGCGAGGCCCCGGACCGCCTGGGCATCTGCAGCCGCGAAGGCTGCGAAACGGCGTACGTCGACACCTCGCGCAACGGCCGTCGCCGGTTCTGCTCGACGCGGTGCGCGACTCGGGTGCACGTGGCCGAGCACCGGGCCCGGCAGGTCAGCGCCTAGGGCAGCGAGAAAACGGCCGCCGAGGAGCAGTCGTAGTCGTCGGACAGGCCCAGGATCAGGGTCTCGTTCGGGAGCGTCACCGCGCTGAGGAGGTCGCCGCCCAGCGCGATCGGGTACGGCAGCTCGGCACCGTCGCGGAGGTCTCGCACCGTTTTGTTCCGGTTGTCGTCGCAGGTGACCGCGATCGGGGTGCCGTCCGGCAGCGTCGTGCACATCACCGCCAGCTGGGGGCGGAGCAGGCCGGTGACCCGGTGGCGCAGGGTGCGGCGGCGGAGGTCCCAGATGCGGATCGTCTTGTCGTCGCTCGCGGACACGGCCACCGGCGTGCCGTCGGGAAGCACCGTGGTGTCGATCGACCGCACGGAGCCGGTGTGACCGAGCAGCTCGAAGCGGGTCTTCCCGGTTTTCAGGTCGAACGCCTTGATCGGACCTTCCCAGTCGGTGGCGAGAACGAGCGCCGTGCCGTCGGGGAGCACCACCGGGAACATCCCGTCGACGAAGCTTTCGTAGGAGCCGTGGGCGACCTTCCCGAGCGGCTTGTGATCCCGCAGGTCCCACCGCCGGATTCCCTCGCTCACGTTGTGGACGACGACGACCGGCGTGCCGTCGGCCAGCGACAGGCAGTTCACCCCTCGCGGTTCGTAGCCCACTTTCAGCGGTGAACTGCGTTGTGACCCGTCCCGGAGGTCCCACACCCGGGCGGTCCGGTCCGGGCTGACGGTCACCGCGACCGGGACGCCGTCCGGCAGGACGATCGCCGCCACGCCCACCACGTCGTGGGTGTGGCCGGTGAGCGTGTGCCGGAGCGAGTCGTCGGTCAGGTCCCACACCAGGGCCGTGTTGTCGGCGCCGCCGGTGATCGCCACCGGGGTGCCGTCGGGCAGGACGATTGCCGCTATCGACAGCAGTTCGCCGTTGTGCCTGCCCAGCGTCCGCGTGCCCGGCGTCCCGCTCGTCCACTCGGCCGGGTCCACGTCGACCCACGTCGGCCCCCGGCCGGGGAACGGTTCGACCGCCGGCAGGAACGGTTTTTCGCCCGGGCGAGCGCTTTCCGCCTCCATCGCAGCCGTCACGGTGCGCTTGGCCCACACGAGGATCCCGACGAACACGATCGCCGACAGCGCCCCCACCACGAAGGCGAGGGCGGTCAGCCCCGCCATCCCCAGTGCGATCACGATGCCGATCATGAGGACCCAGCCGACGGCCGCGACCTTGACCGTGGCCATCCCGGTTTCGAACGACGGCCGCTTCCGCGGAGGCTGGGTGATGGGCGGCAAGGCGGTCAGCGGAGCCGGGGGCGCCGCCGGTCGGGGCAGGTCCGCCACCAGCCTCGCCAGCTCGTCGCGCAGCCGCGCCGCGTACACCGCGCGCACCCGCTCGTCGAACTCCGGGAGTTCGAGCACCCCGGCTTCGACGGCTTCGTGCAGTTGCGCGACTACGGCTTCGCGCTCGGCGTGAGACACCCGCGGCGACCGGGCCGGGCCCGCATCCGCGGGCAGGTCGGCCACCAGCGCGGCCAGCTGGGCGTCGGTGGTCGCCCGCCGGACCGCGGCGACGCGGTCGTGCCGCTCGGCCGGCTCCAGCAGCCCGCCGGCGACCGCGGCCTCGATGCGCGCGATGGCCTGGTCGCGCTCGGTGTGGCTCGCTTTGGCGTCGAGGTTGCCGATGACGGCGTCGATGTCCGAGTAGGTGACGGCTCGGTTCACCAGTTCCTCGGCGTCGGCGTAGGCGCGTGCCTCCAGGCGGCCGTCGGTCAGGGCGCCGGCCAGCTGGACCAGCGCTCGTTCGCGGTCCGCGGTGGCGACCCGCAGGCCCGGCCCGGTCCGGCCGGAACCGTCGGGCAGATCGGCGACGGCCGGTGCCAGGTCCTTCCGCAGCCTGGCGGCCTGGACGATCACCAGCCGCCGTTCGTACTCGGCCAGGTCGAGCCGGCCGGCACGCAACGCCGTGTCGAGTGTGCGGGTGGCCGCCGCGCGGGCTTGGTCACCGATTCGGACTTCCCCAGTCATCGCGGGAGAATAGCGATCCGGTCCGGACGATCATCGGTTGGTTCGTTCGGAGCAGGACTTTGTCGCCCGCCAGGGGAAGACCGTCGGCGTGGGCGCGCCACCTTCGGCGAACCGCTCGAACACCAAGCCCGCCTCGAGCAGCGCGGACAGCGGCCGGCGGGTAGGCGGGCATGTCGGTGTGGACCATGACCGCGGGCAGAGTCCCAGCGGCGATCGGCAGCGGCGCGGCGTGGGCGCCGCGGTAGAAGCCCGTGCGCGGGAACGGTGAGTTCGAGGAGCAAGTCCGGCTCCGAGCAGCATGCGCAGCGGCTCGCGGCAGGCGGCGCCGGTGGAGCTCGGTCGCGTCGGGTGGCGAATCGCCCCGGCTGCGAACACCCGGCCCGGCTGCGACAGGTCTCCGATGCTCCCCTCCGCGACCTGCCTACACTGGACACATGAGCAAGCGCTTAGTGACCCTGGGGGACTCGTTCACCGAAGGCGTCGGGGACGACGACCCGGCCGCCCCGAACGGCGTGCGTGGCTGGGCCGACCGGGTCGCCGAACAACTGGCCGCCGTGGAGCCGGATTTCCGGTACGCCAACCTCGCCATCCGCGGCAAGCTGCTGCCGCAGGTGCTCGCCGAACAGCTCGAGCCCGCGCTGGCCATGGAGCCCGACCTCGTCACGCTCTACGCCGGCGGCAACGACCTGATGCGGCCCAAGGTCGACATCGACGCGCTGCTCGTCGACTACGAAGCCGCCGTCGCCCGGGTCCGGGCGACCGGTGCCCGCGTCGTCCTGTTCACCGGGGTCGACGGTGTCAAAGACCCGCTGTTCCGCGCGATCCGCGGCCGGGTGGCCATCTACAACGAGCTCGTGCGCGGGATCGCGGCCCGCCACGGCGCGCTGCTGGTGGACCTGTGGTCGATGCGGCAGCTGTGCGACCGCCGGTTCTGGGCGCCGGACCGCCTGCACCTCAACTCGCTCGGGCACACCGAGGTCGCGATCGAGGTGCTGCGGGTCCTCGGCGTGGAGCACCCGCTGGTCAACCCGGAACCGGCGCCGCGGGTGGTGCTGAGCCCGGCCGCGCGCCGGAGCGAGAACCTGCAGTGGGCGCGGGAACACGCGCTGCCGTGGGTGCGGCGGCGGGTCAGGGGCGAGTCGTCCGGGGACACCATGGCCGCGAAGCGCCCGGCGCTGGCGCCGGTGGACTCAGCGCCGCTCCCCCGCTGACGGGCGGAGGCCGTCGAAGAGGATCGCCACGGCCCGGTCGCGCAACGCCGCGTCCGGGCCCGCGTACTCCGCGGCCCGCGCGACCCCGATGATCACCGGGATCAGCTCGCCGACGACGAGGTCGGCCCGCACCGCGCCCGCCGCCTGGGCGCGCGACAGCAGCACGCCCAGCGCCGCCAGCAGCCGCCCGCCGATGTCGGACTTCGCCACCGGGACCGTGACGCCGGCCGCGGTGAGCGCCTCGAAGTAGGCGTTCTTCGCGCTCGACATCTCGATCCAGCTGCCCAGGAACGTGAAGAACGCGCCACCCGGATCGGCGGACTCCGCGGCGACGGCGGCTTCGGCCTCGTCGACGAACCGGCTCAACCGGGCGAACAGCACCGCCTCGAGCAGTGCTTCCTTCGTCGGGAAGTGCCGGAAGACCGTGCCGATGCCGACGCCGGCGACGCGGGCGACCTCCTCGGTCGGTGCCCCGGTGCCCTTGGCCGCGAACACGCTCTCGGCCGCCTCCAGCACGCGCGCCCGGTTGCGGCGCGCGTCGGCACGCAGCGGTTTCGACTCGGCGGCGTCAGCGGCGGGGGTCACCTTCCGATGGTATCGGTGCCGGATCGGGCAGCGTGTCCAGCAACCGGGCCAGCGCCCGCGGCACGTGGGAACGCCAGCCGCCGCCCATGATCCGGCGCGAGACGCGCTGGAACTCGTCGTCGGGGTCGAACCCTTCGTGGCTGAGGAACAGCCGGGTCCCGGTCCCTTCCGGTTCGAGCCGCCACGTCACCGTCCACTGCGGACCCCAGCGGATGCTGAGCTTGCGCTCGGGCTCGACCTCCAGGACCTCGCACGCCACCGGGCCGCCGGCGAACCCGGCCGCCGGCACCGGCTCGGCCAGCAGCTCGAACCGGTGCCCGACGACGGGTTTGATGTCGTTGGGCATGGCGATCCAGCGTTCCAGCAGGTCGGGTTCGGTCAGCGCGCGCCAGACCTTGCGGGCCGGGTGGGCGAGGAACTGGTCGACGTGGATCGCCCTCGGGTCGTCCTCGGTCACAGGTCTTCCTCCTCGTCCAGCAGGTCACGCAGGTTGGCCAGCTTGGTGCGCCAGAAGCGCTCGTACGGGGTCAGCCAGTCCGCGACCTCTTCGAGCGGGGCGGCGTCGAGGCGGTAGACGCGGTTGCGGCCCTGGCGCTGTTCGCTGACCAGGCCCGCCTCGCGCAGCACCCGCAGGTGTTCCGAAAGGCTGGGCCGGGCCATGGCGAACCGCTCGGCGATGGTGCCGGCGGCCATCGGGCCGTCGAGCAGCAGCCGCAGCACTTCGCGCCGCGCCGGGCTGGCCAGTGCGGCGAAGACGTCGTCGTTGACCGGCATCAGCGCGGCACGGCACCGAAGCCGGACGGCTCCAGGAGGCCGATCGTGTGCCCGTCGACGTCCCGGAACGACGTTGCCCGGCCCCACGGCCGGGACTGCGGATCGGCGACCTCGATCCCGGCCGCCCGCAGCGCGGTGACGTTGGCGTCGACGTCGGTGGTCTGCAGCTGGAAGTGCCGCGGGCCCGGCTCGATCCCGGTGACCTGCTGGTCGGTCAGGACCACGCCGGTCTTTGCTCCCTTCGGCGCGACCATGACGAACCGGCCGCCTTCGGGCGTGCGGCGGTCGACGAGCGCTTCGAACCCGAGCTTGCCGACGTAGAAGTCCCGCGCGCGGGCGTGGTCGGCAACCGGCAAGGTCAGGAACTGCACGTGGGTGATCGTCATGCCGCCGACAATACGTAGGGAATCTCCTACGCGTCAAGGGGGCGGCCGAACCACCGCTCCAGGGCCGCGTGCAGGGCCTTGCGTTCGGTGTCGTCCGGCGCCGCGGAGCTCGTCGCCCAGGCGACGTAGCCGTCGGGGCGGATCAGCAGCGCGGTCGCGTCGGCCGCCGCGTGGCCGGAGACCAGGTCGACCCGGTCGGTCCAGCCGCGCAGCTCGTCGCCGAGCGAGCCGGTGAAGTCCAGCAGCAGCGGCCTGGCCGTCGTGGTCAGCTCGGCGAGCCGGGTGCCGTCGGCCAGCACGAGGTCGGGCGCCCAGCGGCCGTCGAGCGGGTGGTCGGTGCCCGGCTCGTAGCGGACGTCGGCCCCGGACATCAGGTCGGCGACGTGCTGCACCGCGCTCGGCAGCCGCAGCAGCTCGCCGAACAGGTCACGCAGCGCCGTGACGTCGCGGCCGGGCGCGAGGAGCGCCGACTGGGCCTGGGTGTGCATGACGACCCGCTCGGCGACCGGGCGGCGTTCGCTCTCGTAGGTGTCGAGCAGCCCGGCCGGCGCCCAGCCGCGCACGGTGGCGGCGAGCTTCCAGCCGAGCCCGGCGGCGTCCTGGAGGCCGAGGTTGAGACCGGGGCCGCCGACGGCGGAGTGGACGTGCGCCGCGTCGCCGACCAGCAGGACGCGGCCCTCGCGGAACCTCGCGGCCAGCCGGGTGTTGCGCCCGCGCAGCCGCCGCAGCAGGTGCGGCCCGTCGCCCTCGGGTTCGCCGAGGGGCAGGTCGAACCCGAGCACGCGCCGGACGCTCGCGCGCATGTCGTCGAGGGTCATCGGCGGCTCGTCGGCGCTCTCGGGAGCGTCGGCCCATTCCATCGTGCTGATCAGCGGGCCGGCGGGGAACGGCGCGTGGACGAACAGGCCGGTTTCGGTGCGGTAGTGGAAGAACGGCGGGATGACGCCGTGTCCCGGCACGTGCAGGCCACCCGAGTCCGGGTCGGTGAGCTCCGCGGGCACGGTGGCGTTCGCCGTGTGGGACAGGGTGCGGTCGTCGGTGACGCCGGGGAAGGCGATGCCGGCGAGCTTGCGGGTGACGCTGCGCCCGCCGTCGGCGCCGACGAGGTACCGGGCCGCGAGCCGGTACGGGCCGCCGGGACCGGTGACGTCGAGGGTGACGGAGCCGGCGTCCTGTGTGAGGCCGGTGAGCTCGTGGCCACGGTGGATCTCGACGCCGAGCTCGGTGGCGCGGTCCTCGAGCATCGCCGCGACGCGCCGCTGTGGTACGCCGAGGATGTGCAGGGGATTGCGTTCGGCGAGGGTGAGGTCCAGGCGCAGCGCGCCGAAGACGAACGCCGGCGCGGGCGGCGCGATCGGGCCGGCCAGCCGGTCGTGCAGGCCGCGGCGGTCGAGGAGGCGGACGACCTGGCCGACGAGGCCGTTGGCGCGGTTCTCGGTGGTGGGTTCGGGCAGCCGTTCCAGGACCAGCGGCCGGACGCCGGCGAGGGCGAGCTCGCAGGCGAGCATGAGGCCGTTGGGACCGGCACCGGCGATGACGACGTCTTCCATGGCGGACTCCCTTGTGGACTGTTTTCGGGCACGGCGAAGCAGCCCGGCGTGCGGGCGTGCTGCGGGGTGGCGTGGGGCTAGCGGGATTCGGGCAGGCCGGCGGCGAGCCGGCCGAAGACGTCCCGGAGGATGGCGTCGAGCGGCTGCGGCGGTTCGGCGGTCAGCAGCTGCTGGGTGACGACGTTGAGCGCGGCCCCGACGACGCCCGCGACCAGCTTCGGGTAGACGTCCCGGGTGGGGTCGGTGCCGGTGCGTTCGGCGACGGCGAGCGCGAACTCGGCTTCGGCGGCCGCGCCGGCCTTCTGGAACTCGCCCTGCAGCGCGGGTTCGGCGACCATCAGCCGCAGCCCTTCGAGCCAGCTCCGGTCGGCGGCCTGCCCGCCGGGCACCGGTTCGCCGAGCGCGTACCCGTCGAGCGCGGCCTGGGTGATGGCGTCCCAGATCGGTTCGCCGGCGGGACGTTCCCGCAGCGCGGCGGCGATCGCCCGGGCCCGGTCGTGGTGGCGGGCGACGATGGCTTCGCCCTTGCTGCCGAAGTAGTTGCTGAAGGTCCGGGTGGAGACCCCGGCTTCGGCGGCGATGTCTTCGATCCGGACGTTGGCGAAGCCGTGTTCGACGGTCAGCCGGATGGCCGCCCAGCTCAGCGCGATGCGCGTTTCCTGCTTCTTGCGCTCGCGAAGCCCGGCGCGGTCGGTGTCCATGGGACCACCGTACAGAACCTTGCAGAATCTGCAAAGTTGCTCAGTCGGCAAATTCTTTCGGCAACGATCGCCGAAATCGTGGCCGGGCGTCACACTGTTGTGTGACATCGGTCACCGGAGGTGTGCGAGCATGGTTCTGGGCGACAGGGGCGTCACTGGCCAGGTGACGCCGGACAGCAGGGTGCAGGTCCGGCGGGCGGCGCTGGCGAGCGCCGTCGGGACGACCATCGAGTGGTACGACTTCTTCCTCTACAACACCGCGGCGGCCTTGGTCTTCCCGCACCTGTTCTTCCCCGCCTCGAGCGCCTACGCCGGGGCCATGCAGTCGTTCGCGACCTACGCGGTCGGCTTCGCCGCGCGGCCGGTCGGCGCCGCCATCTTCGGGCACTGGGGTGACCGGATCGGGCGGAAGGCAACGCTGATCGTCACGCTGCTGCTGATGGGCATCTCCTCGGGCATCGTCGGGATCCTGCCCGGGACGTCGGCGATCGGCATCGCCGCGCCGCTGCTGCTGGTGCTGCTGCGGCTGGTGCAGGGCATCGCCATCGGCGGCGAGTGGAGCGGCTCGGTGCTGCTCGCCATGGAATGGGGTGACCAGCGCAAACGCGGCCTGCTCGGCAGTTTCGCGCAGATCGGCGTCCCGGTCGGGCTGGTGCTGGGCACCGGCGGGATGACGCTGCTGTCGGCGACGCTCTCCCCCGCCGCGTTCGACTCCTGGGGCTGGCGGATCCCGTTCCTGCTCAGCCTGGCACTCGTCGCGGTCGGCCTGGTGATCCGGCTGAAGATCCTCGAGACGCCGATGTTCGCGAAGCTGGTGCAGAACCGGCAGACCGCCCGCACGCCGGTGCTCGACGCGATCCGCCACCACTGGCGGGAAATCCTGCTCTCGGCAGGCGTGCGGTTCAGCGAGCAGATGCCGTTCTACCTGTTCACCAGCTACGTGCTGATCTACGTCGTGTCGCGGCCGGAGTTCAGCAAGACCTTCGTGCTCAACGCGGTCCTCGTCGGGGCGGCCTGCGAGCTGGCGCTGATCCCGCTGTTCTCGGCGCTGTCGGACACCTTCGGCCGCAAGCGGGTCTACCTGTGCGGGGCGGTGCTGACCGGGCTGATCGCCTTCCCGTACTTCACGATCCTCGCGCACGGCAGCCACGTGCTGGTGTTCGTCGCGGTCGTCGTGTCGTTCGTCCCGCACGCCCTGCAGTACGGCCCGCAGGCCGCGCTCATCGGCGAGAGCTTCCCGACGCACCTGCGGTACGGCGGCGCGGGCCTGGGCTACCAGCTGGCGTCGGTGTTCGCGGGCGGCCCGGCGCCGCTGCTGGCGACGTGGCTGCTGCACACGACCGGGACGCCGTACGCGATCTCCGGCTACATCATCGTGGCCGCGGTGGTCACCGTGGTCTGCGTGGTCGTCCTGAAGGACCGGTCCAAAGCGGACATCGACGACGTCACGGTCTACCGCCGGGCCTGAAGCGCCCCAATGTGGCGTTGGTTGCGTTCAACGCACCCAATGTGGCGTTCGGTGCGTCTGACGCACCGAACGCCACATTGGGGCGCTTGGGTCAGCGGCGCGGGCCACCGAACGGGGGCTGCTGCGGGAACGGGCCGCTGCCCGGGTTCTGCTGCTGCGGACCGCCGAACTGGCCCGGCGGCGGCGCCTGCGGCGGCTGGCCCTGCGGGTACTGGCCGCCCGGCGGCGGGCCGGCCGGGGCCTGCGGCTGGGGCAGGGCGGGCTGGCCGCTCTGCGGCGTCGGGGGCTGCTGCGGCGAAGGCACGGCCTCGGTGCCGCGGTCCTCGTCGGCCGCCGGCTCGGACTGCTGCTGGAGCGGGCGCGGGATCGACGGCCGCTCGGGCGGCGACGACGGCGCCCCGATGGCCGGGACCTCCTTGCGGGCCACGGCTTCCGCGGCGGCGACGGCTTCGGCGACCTTCGGGTCGCTCTTGGTCTCGAACCAGTCGGCGACCTCGTCGTCCTCGAGGTCGGGCTTGGCCGGGACGTCGTCCTCCTTCGGCGGCTCGTACCGGAACACGCCGTCGTCGCCCGGGGCGCCGAGGGCGCGCGCGAAGCCTTCGAGGGCCTTGCCGTAGTCGCTGGGGATCATCCAGACCTTGTTCGCGTCGCCCTGCGCCATCTGCGGCAGCGTCTGCAGGTACTGGTAGGCCAGCACCTCCGGGGTCGGGCGGCCGGCCTTGATCGCGGCGAACACCTTCTCGATCGCCTTCGCCTGGCCTTGGGCCTGCAGGTAGCGCGCGGCCCGCTCACCCTGGGCACGCAGGATGCGGGACTGCCGCTCGGCCTCGGCGGCGAGGATGGTCGCCTGCCGGGCACCTTCGGCGGCGAGGATCTGGCTCTGCTTCTGGCCTTCCGCGGTCTTGATCGCGGACTCCCGCTGGCCTTCGGCGGTGAGGATCATGGCGCGCTTCTCGCGGTCGGCGCGCATCTGCTTCTCCATCGAGTCCTGGATGGAGGGCGGCGGGTCGATCGCCTTCAGCTCGACGCGGGCGACGCGGATGCCCCAGCGGCCGGTGGCCTCGTCGAGCACGCCGCGCAGCTGGCTGTTGATGGAGTCGCGGGAGGTCAGGGTCTGCTCGAGGCTCATGCCACCGACCACGTTGCGCAGCGTGGTGGTGGTCAGCTGCTCGACACCGACGATGTAGTTGGAGATCTCGTACACCGCGGCGCGCGAGTCGGTGACCTGGAAGTACACGACGGTGTCGATCGAGACCGTCAGGTTGTCCTCGGTGATCACCGGCTGCGGCGGGAACGAGACGACCTGCTCGCGCAGGTCGATCCGGGCGCGCACCTTGTCCAGGAACGGCACGAGGATGTTGAGGCCGGGCGAGGCGACCGTGCGGAACCGGCCGAGCCGCTCGATCACGGCGGACTGCGCCTGCGGCACCACCATGACCGCCTTGGCTATCGTGATGATCACGAGCAAGGCCAAGGCTATGACCAGGCCGATCACAAATCCGGTCAAGAGAATTTCCCCTTACCTAGTACCATTCTTGCGCGGTTGACGGCGTTCCGGGCGCGGCGGGCGGGCTCACCGCGAGCTGCAGTTCCTTCGTGGTGACGCCCCAGCGGCCGGTCGTGTCGTGCAGCACCGTCCACACTGTACGGTGCAGGTCGCCGGGCGCGGTGACGGCGCGCTCGGCGGTGGTCAGGCCGGCTTCCTGCCGCAGCGCGGTGCGGGTCAGCTGTTCGATCGCGAGCGCCGGGCCGGCGATTTCGTAGGTGGCCAGGCGCGGGTCGGTGACGGCGAAGACGACCTCGAAGCCGATGAGGACCTCGTGCCCGTCGCCGGCTTCGACCGGGCGGGGCGGGGCCGAGAGGATCTGGTCACCGAGGTCGAACCGGGCGCGGACCCGGTCGGCGAACGGGAGCACGAAGTGGCGGCCGGGGCCGAGCACGGCGCGGAACCGCCCGCCGCGTTCGATCACCGCGGCGTGGCCCGCGCCGACGGTGACGAGGCCGAGGCTCACGGCTCGGCCGACACGACGGCGGTGGCGCCGGAGATCTCGACGACCGTGACCTGGGTGCCGGGGGCGATGGGCGGCAGGTGCTCCCCCATGCTGCGGGCCGACCAGACGTCGCCGCCCAGCTTCACCTGCCCCGCCTCGGCGTCCACTGTGGACAGGACGACGGCGCGGGCGCCGATCAGCGCTTCGATGCCCGTGTGGTGGACCGGCCCGGCCAGGAAGCGCCGCTTGAGCGCCGGGCGGACCAGCAGGAGCATGCCGACGGAGGCGACGGCGAACACGGCCACGTCGATGACCAGGTTGCCGGTGAGGACCTCGGCACCGGCGCCGAACAGCGCGGCGACGCCCAGCATGATCAGCACGAAGTCGCCGGAGACGACTTCGGCGATGATCAGGGCGATCCCGACGATCAACCAGACCAGTGCCCAAGACATGGCTTCATGCTCTCAGATCGCGCCGGTTCGCACCGGCGTGGTGACGGGACGTGACCTTCGCGTGACCTTGGACAAAACGGACATTCAGCCCTCTTCCGCCGGCTCGGTGACGAAGTCGATGAGCCGTTCCACGGCCCCGATGAGCGGGGTCTCGAGGTCGCGAAAACTGCTCACTCCGCTCAGGACACGCTGCCAGCCTTCGAATGGTTGCCCCCAGCCGAGCGCGTCGCAGATCCCCTGCTTCCACTCGGTCCCGCGCGGGATCTTCGGCCACGCCCGGATGCCGACCGCCTCGGGTCGCACGGCCTCCCAGACGTCGATGTACGGGTGGCCGGTGACCAGCACGTTCTCGTCGCGGACGGCGTCGACGAGCCGGGATTCCTTGCTGCCGGGCACGAGGTGGTCGACCAGGACGCCGAGGCGGCGGCCGGGGCCGGTGCCGAACTCGGCGATCCGGTCGGCGAGGACGTCGACACCGTCGAGGGGTTCGACGACGACGCCTTCTACGCGCAGGTCGTGACCCCAGACGCGTTCGACGAGCTCGGCGTCGTGCTTGCCTTCGACCCAGATGCGCGAGTCGCGGGCGACGCGGGCCTTGAGGCCTTCGACGCGCACGGAGCCGGACGCCGAGACCTGCCGGGCCGGCGCCTTGGCCGGCGCCCGGTACGGCACGAGCGTGACGGGTTTGCCTTCCAGGAGGAACCCGGCGGGCGCGAGCGGGAAGACGCGGTGACGGCCCTTGGCGTCTTCGAGGACGACGTTGCCGTACTCGATCTTCACCACGGCGCCGCAGTAGCCGCTGGCCGGGTCCTCGACGACCAGGCCGGGTTCGGCGGGGACCTCCGGCACCTTCTTGCGGCGCGGGCCGGCGAGCACGTCGTCATAGGAGTGGGAGCGCACGACCAGGCAACCTAGTGCGCCCGGCCGCTCAGCCGGGGCATGCCACGCCGGTCAGCGCGCCAGTTCCAGGACCGCGTCGGTGAACGGCGTCCGCTCACCGCGACGCAACGACGGGAGCGCGATCAGCGGGGCCATCGCGACGCACCAGGCGCGGACGCGGTCGGTGTCGAAGTCCGTGACGTGCGGGGCGAGGGCGGCGATGCCGTCGTCGAGGGTGCCGCCGGCCGCCATCGGGACGTAGACGAAGTCGATGGCGTCGAGGGCCGGGTCGCCGAGCCCGGGCCGCGGGTCGATGGCGACCGCGCCGCGGCCGGGGCCGGCGTCGAGGACGTTGGCCGGGTGCAGGTCGCCGTGGATGAGCGTGACCGGTCCGCTGGTGGCGAGTTCGAGAGCACGCTCACGCCCCTTGGCCAGGACCTCGGCGCTCATGTGCTCGGCGGCCGCGGACTCGCCACGACGGCGTTCGGAGAGGGCGAAGATGAACTCGATGCCCTCGGCCAGCCGCCGGAGCTCCCCACGTGGCTCGGCGGCGTGCAGCTGGTCGAGCAGCTCGCCGATCTCGGCCCACGGGACGTCGCGACCGGACAGCTCGGTGCCCGGGACCAGGCCTTCCAGCAGGATGGCGTTGGCGTCGAGGTCAGCGTCGAGGATCTGAACGACACGGGAGCACCCGGCCCACGCGCTCAGCCCGGTGAACTCCAGCCGGGCGACCTCGGGATCCGGAGTCAGCTTGAGGACGCGCACGTCGCCGCCGGGGCCGGTGCACAGCAACGTGCGGCCGGTGTTGCCAGGCCTCGCTTCGCGAACTTCGAGGCCCCACTTCGCGCTCAGCCGGGCCACCAGTTCCGGGAGGGTGTCGCACCAGGGTTCGGCCAGTTCCGCGCCGAAGCGGTCGACCAGCCGCGCGCGGGCGGCCTCGTCGACTAGAACAGCGGCCACGGGATGGCCCGCCAGTCGTCGCCCGGCTCGGGGAAGATGCCTTCGGCGAGCAGGACGTCGGTGCGGTCGGCCAGTGCCCGGATCTCGAACCGGGTGATGTGCTCGGCGAGGGTCTTGCCGAGGCCGCCGTCGATCTCCGAGCGCAGCTTGCGCAGCTTCTCAACCGTGTCCGGTGGCAGCGGCTCGCCGATCCAGCCCCACAGGACGGTCCGCAGCTTCGGGTCGGTGTGCAGGCAGATGCCGTGGTCGACGCCGTAGACGCGGCCGTCGACGCCGGGCAGGAGGTGGCCGCCCTTGCGGTCGGTGTTGTTGGCGACGATGTCGAGCACGGCGAGGTCGCGCAGGCCGGGGTGGTCGGCGTGGGCCAGCACCGCCGGCTCGCCGAACCGGTCCTGGGCGTTGAGGACCGGGCGCCAGCCGTCGGGGACGTCGGCGGGCGACAGGACCTCCACGAGGTCGTCTTCGGTGGTTTCGATCCACAGCTGGACCATGCCGGGGCCGAACGGGCCGTCGCGCAGGACCGTGGGCGGGATCGCGCCGATGCCGGCGGCGTCGGCGATGATCGCGGTGGCGACCTCGCGCCCGGCCAGGGTGCCGTCGGGGAAGTCCCACAGCGGCTTCTCCCCCGACACCGGCTTGTACACGACCCGGCCGGTGACGCCGTCGAGCTCGATGGCGCAGAAGAGGGTGACGTTGGAGGCGTCGACCAGCCGGCCTTCGACGTCGATGCGGCCGTGGGTGACGAGTTCGCGGGAGGCGGGGTCGGCCGGGGCGGGCGTCATGGTCAGTCTTCGCCCGCGTCCGTCTCGCGCCGGTAGCCGTTCTGCCGGGGGCAGATGTGCCCGGCCGGGTCGAGCGGCTCGGCGCACAGCGGGCACGGCTTGCGGCCGGCGTTGACGACGCGGTCGGCGCGCTCGGCGAAGGCGCGGGCGGCGGCCGGGCTGAGGAAGACGCGGACGGCGTCCGGGCCCTCCTCGGTGTCGTCGAGCACGACCGTTTCGTCGACCTCGCCCTCGGTGATGGCGAGCAGCTCGATGACGACCGCGCTGCTGTCGGCGTCCCAGCCGAGGCCCATGGTGCCGACGCGGAACTCCTCCTCCACCGGGACGGTGAGGGGGTCGAGGTCGACGAGGTCCTCGGGGGCGTCGTCGGGCACGTCGGCGCCGAACCGGCTGGCGACTTCCTCCAGCAGCGAGCTCAGCCGTTCCGCGAGGACGACGACCTGCTGCTTTTCGATGGTGACGCTGATGGTGCGCACGTCCTCCGACGCCTGGAGGTAGAACGTGCGATCGCCGGGCTCGCCGACGGTGCCGGCGACGAACCGATCCGGCTGGCGGAAGACGTGGATTACGCGAGACATAGCACTGACGACCCTAGGCCACCGGCGCATGATCGGCATCCGCCGCCCCATGGTTCGCGGGCCGCTAGCCTCGGGGGGTGTCTCGGATCTCCCCGTACGGAACCTGGTCCTCACCCATCACCGCCGCCGACGTGGCCGCCGCCGGCGGCGGCCCGCAGTGGCTCGACGTCGTCGGCGGAGAGGTGTGGTGGGCCGAGGCCAGACCCGGTGAACAGGGCCGGGTCGCGCTGGTCCGGGCGGTGCCGGGCGGGACCGAGGACGTCCTGGCCGCCCCGTGGAACGTCCGCAACCGGCTGCACGAGTACGGCGGCCGGCCGTGGGCGGTGGCCGGCGGGATCGTGGTGTTCACGCACTGGGCCGATCAGCGCGTGTACGCGCAGAGCGAAACCGGCGTGGTGCCGCTCACGCCGGCTCCGGCGGAACCCCAGAGCGTCCGCTACGGCGACCTGCGGGCCGGGCGGCCGGGTGAGGTGTGGGCGGTCCGGGAGCGCGGCACCGGGCCGCGGCCGGCCGACGTCGAGCGCGAACTGGTCGCGATCGCGGTGGACGGCGGCGGCGAGCGGGTCCTGGCCGCGAGCCACCGGTTCCTGACGGTGCCGAAGCTGTCGCCGGACGGGCGGCACGCGGCCTGGTTCGGCTGGGACCACCCGCTGATGCCGTGGGACGGCACCGAGCTGTGCGTGGCTCCCGTCGGCGAGGACGGCGCGTTCGGGCCGCACCGGGTGCCGGCCGGCGGCGCGGACGTCTCGGTGTGCCAGGTCGAGTGGGAGACGCCGGAGACGCTGCTGGCGCTCATGGACCCGGACGGCTGGTGGAACCTGCACCGCGTCGGCCTGGACGGGTCGGTGAAGAACCTGGCACCGGTCGAGCAGGAGCTGGGCGGGCCGCTGTGGAAGACGGGGTCGCGGTGGTTCGCGCCGCTGGGCGGCGGCCGGCACGCGGTGCTGTCCGCGGGCCGGCTGGCGGTGCTCGACGAGGCCGACGGCTCGGTGACGCCGCTGGCCGGCGAGCTGACGGCCTGGTCTTCGACAGGACTCGCGGTGTCGGGCGAAGACATCGTGGGCGTGGCCGGTGGCCCGGCGCGGGAGGCCGCGGTCGTGCGGGTCTCCCCGGGCGGCGCGGTGACGGACCTGACGCCGCAGCCGGAGCTGCCCTCGGCGTACCTGCCGGTGCCGCAGGAGCGGGTGTTCACCACGGCGGACGGCGAGACCGTGCCGGTGGTGCTGTACCCGCCGCGGAACCCGGACTTCGCCGCGCCCGATGGTGAGCGGCCGCCGCTGCTGGTCGACGTCCACGGCGGCCCGACCGGGCAGCACTTCGCCGAGCTGAACCTGGAGATCGCGTACTTCACCAGCCGCGGCATCGGCGTGGCGGCGGTGAACTACGGCGGGTCGACCGGGTTCGGCCGCGCCTACCGGGAGCGGCTGCGGGAGCAGTGGGGCGTGGTGGACGTCGCCGACTGCGTCGCGGTGGCCGAGGCGCTGGTGGCGGCCGGGCTGGCCGACGGCGACCGGCTGGCGATCAAGGGCGGCAGCGCGGGCGGGTTCACCGCGGCCGCGTCGCTGACGACGACGAAGACCTACCGGGCGGGCACGGTGATGTACCCGGTGCTGGACCTGGCCGGGTGGGTCGCGGACACGCACGACTTCGAGTCGCGCTACCTCGACGGGCTGGTCGGGCCGCTGCCCTCGGCGAAGCAACGGTACGTGGAGCGCTCGCCGCTGACGAACGTCGGGGAGCTGGCCGTGCCGGTGCTCTTCCAGCAAGGGCTGGAGGACCGGATCTGCCCGCCGGAGCAGGCCGACCGGCTGGTGGCCCGGCTGGCCGGGCGCGGGATCCCGTACGCCTACCAGCGGTTCGACGGCGAGCAGCACGGGTTCCGGCAGGCGGCGACGATCGTGGCGGCGCTGGAGGCGGAACTGTCGTTCTACGGCCAGGTGTTCGGGTTCGAGACGCCGGGTGTGGCGCGGCTGGAGCTGTCGCGGTGAGGCCGCCGCGGTTGCGGGCCGGGGACACGGTGGCGCTGGTGGCGCCGGCCGGGCCGGTGCCGGCGGACCTGCTGGAGAAGGCGCTGCCCGTGCTGCGCGGCTGGGGCGTCGAGGTGCGGGTCGGGCCGTGCGTGGGTGCCTCGCCCGGCTCGCCGCCGTACCTGTCCGCGCCGGACGAGGTGCGGGCGGCGGAGTTCATGGAGGCGTGGCTGGACCCGGGCGTGCGGTGCGTGCTGGCGGCCCGCGGCGGGTACGGCGTGCAGCGGATGCTGGACCTGGTGGACTGGGCGGCGCTGCGGGCGGCGGGCCCGAAGGTGCTGGCCGGATCGTCGGACATCACGGCGTTGCACCGGGCCGTGGGTGTCCACCTTGGACTGTCCACGATGTTCTCCCCGATGCCGGCGAGCGTGCTGTTCGACGACTTCGCGGTCGAGCACCTGCGGCGGTCGCTGTTCGAGCCGGAGCACACCCTGGTGGTCCGCGGCGGGTCGGCGATCGTGCCGGGCCGGGCGTCGGGGGTGGTGACGGGCGGCAACCTGTCGCTGCTGGCGGCGGGCATCGGCACGCCGGAGCACGGGTCGGCACGGGACGCGATCGTGCTGCTGGAGGACGTGACGGAGAGCGTATACCGGCTGGACCGGATGCTGACGCAGCTGTTGCGCAGCGGCTGGTTCGCCGGGGTGCGCGGGATCGTGCTGGGCTCGTGGGCGGCGTGCGGCGACCCGGCGGAGGTGCGGGCCCTGATGGTGGAGCGGCTGGGGCCGCTGGGGGTGCCGCTGGTGGAGGAGTTCGGGTTCGGGCACGTGGCGTCGTCGCCGACGCTGCCGCTGGGAGTGCCGGTGACGCTGGACGCGGACCTGGGGACGCTGACGTTCGACGCGCCGGCCCTGACGTGACCCCCGAAGAGGCACGGGACCGGTTCGCCGCCGCGCGGGTCGCGCGGCTGGCGACGGTCTCGGCCGAGGGGGTGCCGCACCTGGTCCCGGTGACGTTCGCGGTCCGGGGCGATCAGGTGGTGTTCGCGGTGGACCACAAACCGAAGTCCACGACGGCCCTGCGCCGGCTGGCGAACATCGAGTCGAACCCGGCGGTGTGCTTCCTGGCGGACGGCTACGACGAGGACTGGTCACGGCTGTGGTGGGTCCGGGCCGACGGGGTCGCGCGGGTGCTGCCTGCGGGGTCCGAGCCGGTGGAATGGCTGGTGGCGAAGTACGAGCAGTACGCCGCGCGACCGCCGGAGCACGCCGTGGTGGTCACGGACGTGCACCGGTGGAGCGGCTGGGCGGGGAGCTAGTCGCGGAGGAACTTCTCCGGGCGCCGCCAGGCGTCGATGATGCCCAGCGGGTCCGGGCGCAGCAGGGACGCCGCCGCGTACAGGCTGGCCAGCACGACCCCGGCGATGAACCACCAGTCGTACAGCGCCTGCTCGCCCGTCGGGTAGTACACCAGCGTCACGAACACCGACACCGCCACCACCAGGGCGAGGTGCCGCGGCTGCCACTTGAACGCCGACAGGAGCACGAAACCCCAGGTCAGGTACCACGGCAGCGTCGGCGGCATGAGGATCGCCACCGCCAGCAGCGAGATCCCGGCCCGGTAGACCGCTTCCGTGCCGCCGCCGCGGGCGAGCCACCACTGGCGGACGCCGAAGCCGATCAGCAGGAGCATGCCTGCCGCGCGGGCGACCGTCACGAACGGGGAGACCTGGACGTCCACGATCAGGTGAACGAGGTTGTAGAAGACCTCGCCGATGCCGGTCGGGATGTTCAGCCAGTTCGCGATGAGCTGCGGGGCCTTGAGCCCGGACCACCAGCCGAGGTTGAGCGAGCCGAGGGAGATCCACGTGCCCGCGACGAACACCGGCAGGAACAGGCCCACCGAGGCCGCGCCGGCGCGCAGGAAGTTGCGGACCTTCGACTCGCCGGTGAGGTGGTTGGCCCACATCCAGACGATGAACGGCAGCGCGATCGCCGCGGTGGGCTTGATCAGCATGCCGATCGTGACCAGGACGACCGCGAGCACGTGCTTGCGTTCCAGGGCGGCGAGGACGCCGATGGTGAGGAACGCGAGCATCATCAGGTCGTTGTGCGGGCCGCCGAAGAGGTGGATCACCATCATCGGGCTGGCCACCGCGAGCCACAGCGCGACCGGGAGCTTGCCGCCGAGGTGCTTGACCAGTCGTGGCAGTGCCCACAGCGTCCCCGCGAGGCCGACCAGCAGCACGAGGCGCATGAGGATGACGCCGAGGATCATGTTGTCGCCGGTGGTGGCGACCACGCCCTTGGAGATCAGCAGGAACAGCGGTCCGTACGGGGCCGGGGTGGTCTGCCAGAGCGGGTGGACGTTCTGCACCACGTTCGGCAGCACGTCGAGCTCGGCCGGGCCGTTGGCATACGGGTCGAGCCCGTAGAGCAGCTGGGCGCCCTGGCCGAGGTAGGAGAAGACGTCGCGGGTGAACAGCGGCGGCGACACCAGCAGCGGCGCCATCCAGCAGCCGGCGGCGATCAGGACGGGCCGGCTGCCGACGCGGCCGAGCAGCACGTAGCGGCCGAGCCGGACCCAGGCCCACACGACCAGGCCGAAGCCGGTGTAGAGGACGACGTTGGCGAGCATCCGCCCGTGGCCGTAGCGGACCCAGGAGAGCGGGCCGTGGCCGAGCACGGGGTCGGAGATCAGGATCCCGCCGGCGCCGAGGGCGGCGATCATCAGCAGCGTGCTGCCGACGGTGCCCATCGCGATCGTGCGGTAGGGGAATCGCGAAGGCACGCGGAGCCGCTCGGCCAGTCCGGTCGAGGGCGTCTGTGCGGGGTCGGTGGTGGTCGCCATTTCCGTTCGGAGGTTACACAACGCGCTCGTGCGGAGTTCCCGCAGTGCCGGTTTTCCTTGCCGGCCGCCGGGCGAGGGACGTCATGAAAGAGTCGTTCATGTCATCCGACGTCATGAACGACTCTTTCATGACGTCCGTGGAACGGCGGGCGGTCAGGTTTCCACGGTCCGGCGCTGGGCGGTGCCGCCGGGCAGGGCGGCCAGCAGAGACTTCGTGTACTCGTGCTGCGGGTCGAGCAGCACCTGCTCCACGGTCCCGGTTTCGACGAGCTCGCCGCGGTACATCACGGCGACGCGGTCGGCGATGTTCCAGGCCAGGCCCAGGTCGTGGGTGATCACCAGCGCCGCTAGGCCGAGTTCGCGCCGCAGCCGCAGCAGCAGGGCCAGGATTTCGCCGCGGACGGACGCGTCCAGCGACGCCACTGGCTCGTCGGCCACCACCACCGACGGCTCCAGCGCGAGTGCCCCGGCGATGACGACGCGCTGGCGCTGGCCGCCGGAGAGCTGGTGCGGGAGCCGGTCGGCGTACTTCTCCGCCGGCCGCAGCTCGGCGGCTTCCAGTGCCCGGTGGACGACGGCGCGCTCGTCGGCGAGCTGGTGGATCCGCGGCCCTTCGGCGACGGCCTCGTACACCGTGTGGGCCGGGTTCAACGCACTCGTCGGGTCCTGCAGGACGAGCTGCACCTGACGGCGGTAGGCCTTGAGCCCGGCGCCCCCGGTCGGCACCGGGTTCCCGGCGTAGCGGACCACGCCGGAGTCGGGTTTCTGCAGGCCGAGCAGGGTGCGGGCCAACGTGGTCTTGCCGGAGCCGGACTGGCCGACCAGGGCGACGATCTCGTCGCGGGCCACGGTGAGGTCGACGCCGGCGACGGCGTGGATCCGCTTGCCGGTGCGGTCGCGGAAGGACACGCGCAGGTTCTCCGCGGCCAGCAGCGGCTCCCCCGCCACCCGGTCCGCGGGCTCCGGGGGCAGCGGGGTGCTGGTGGCGGGCGCGAAGCGGGACACCGGGTCGCCGACGGTCGGGAACGCCGCGGCCAGCGCCCGGGTGTGCTCGTGGCGAGGCGAGCCCATCACCTCGGCGCTGGGGCCTTCTTCGACGATCTGCCCGTCGTACATGACGGCGATGCGTTCGCAGGTGTCGGCGAGCACGGACAGGTCGTGGCTGATCATGATCAGCCCGATCCCCTGTTCGGCGACCAGCCGCGAGAGCAGCGCGAGGACCTGGGCCTGGACGATGACGTCGAGGGCGGTGGTCGGTTCGTCGGCGATGATCAGCCGGGGCGAGCAGGCCAGTGCCATGGCGATCATGACGCGCTGCTTCTGCCCGCCGGACAGCTCGTACGGGTAGGCGCCGGCCCGGCTCGGGGGCAGGTCGACCTGGGTGAGCAGTTCGGCGACGCGCGCGTTGACCTGCGTGTCGGTGAGCGGCTTGCCCGAGGGCGGGTGCAGCCGCAGGGGTTCGGCGATCTGCTCGCCGATCCTGCGGACCGGGTTGAGGGCGTGCATGGCGCCCTGGAACACCACCGACGCCTCGGCCCAGCGGACCGCGCGCAGCCGTCCCCACTTCATGGTGGTGACGTCTTCGCCGTCGAGGAGGATCTCGCCGGCGATCTTGGCGGTGCGCGGCAGCAGCCGCAGCACGCTCATCGCGACGGTGGACTTGCCGGAGCCGGATTCGCCGGCGACGCCGAGGGTGCCGCCGGGGTCGAGGGTGAGGCCGACGCCGCGGACGGCGGGGACCTCCTTGTCCCCCACCGCGTAGGTGACGTTCAGGTCGGTGAGCTGCAGCAGCGGGGTGGTCACTTCTTCAACCTCGGGTTGAACACGGTCTCCAGGCCCCGGCCGACCAGGGTGAAGAAGAGGACGACGAGGACGATGGCGATGCCCGGCGGGAGCACGTTCCACCAGGCGCCGCGGCTGATGGCGCCGTTGTTGAGCGCGTTCTCCAGCACCAGGCCCCAGGTGATGGAGTTGGGGTCGCCGACGCCGAGGAACGACAGGGTCGCGTCGGCGATGACGGCGTTGCCGACGACGAGGGTGGTGTTGGCCAGCACCAGCGGCATCACGCCGGGCAGGACGTGCCTGCCGATGATGTGCAGGTGGCCACCGCCGAGGGCGTGGGCGCGCTCGATGTAGGGACGGCTCTCGATGGTGAGGGTCTGGGCCCGGACGAGCCGGGCGGTGCTGGGCCAGGCGGTGAAGCCGATGGCGAGGATGATCGTCCCGACGCCCTTGGGCAGCACCGCCGAGAGCGCGATGGCGAGGATCAGCGAGGGCAGGACCAGGAAGAAGTCGGTGAACCGCAGCAGGGTCGCCGACACCCAGCCGCCGAAGTGGGCGGCGGTGATGCCGATCAGGGTGCCGATGACGACCGACAGCAGGGCGGCGGAGAACCCGACGAGCAGGGAGATCCGGGTGCCCCAGACGGTCATCAGCAGCACCGAGCGGCCGAAGTTGTCGGTGCCGAGCCAGAAGTCGGCGCTCGGCGGGGACAGCGGTGCCCCGGTGGCCTTGGTGACGTCGAGGCCGGTCTCGTCGCTGATCAGCGGCAGGAGCAGGGCGACGAGCACGGTGGCGGCGAGCAGGACGAGCCCGGTGAGCGCGGCCCGCTGGGCGGCGAACTCGCGCCAGGTCCTGGCCAGTGACGCGCGGCGGCGGCTCCAGGCGATCTGCCGCGGGGTCTCGGCGGTGGTCATGAGGTACGCACCCTCGGGTCGAGCACGCGGTAGAGCAGTTCCGCGAGCAGGTTCATCAGCACCACCGCGCCCGCCAGCACGGTGAACACGCCCTGCAGCACCGGCAGGTCGGGGCCGTGCAGGGCGTCGTAGGTGAGCTGGCCGAGGCCGGGCCAGCTGAACACGGCCTCGACGGTGACCGCGCCGGCCAGCACCGAGCCGAACTGCATGAACACCAGCGTGGTGGTGGGCAGCAGGGCGTTGGGGACGGCGTGGCGGCGGCGGACGAGGTCGTCGCGCAGCCCCTTGGCGCGGGCGGTGGTGAGGTAGTCGGCGTTCATCTCCCCCAGCAGCGACGACCGCATGATCAGCATGTACTGGGCGTAGAACACCGCCAGCAGCGTCACGCACGGCAGCACCAGGTGGTGCAGGACGTCGAGGGTCTGGGAGAGGACATCGGGCGCGGCGTCCGGGGAGTGCATGCCGCGGCTGGGGAACAGGCCGCCGGTCGCCACGAGCAGCATCAGGCCGAGCCAGAACTGCGGGACCGACCAGAGCGTCAGGGCGAGCCCGGTCTGGCTGCGGTCGAAGAAGCTGTCGCGGCGCCAGGCGGCGCGGATGCCCAGCCACAGCCCGAGGACGACGGCGAGCAAGGTGGCGCTGCCGACGAGCAGGATGGTCGGCCAGAGGCGTTCGCCGATCATGTCGGCGACCGGGCGGCCGTTGTTGAGCAGCCGGGACTCGCCGAGGTCGCCGTGCAGCAGGTTCCAGAAGTAGGTGCCGAACTGGACGAGGACGGGCTTGTCGACGCCCATCTTCTCGCGCAGCTCGGCGATCTGCTGGGGGCTGGTGGGGTGGTCGCGGGTCATGGCGGCGACCGGGTCGCCGGGCAGCATCCGGAAGAGGAAGAAGAACAGCACGATCACCAGCACGATGCTGATCAGCGCTTCGACGATCTTGGTGAGCACGAACCGGGCCGTGCCGGTCCCGCCGCGGTGCTCGTCGGGGTCGACGAGCACCGCGGCCTGGTCGGGGGTGGTCATGTCTTACTCGCGGTCCTCTGACGTCTTGCCACGGCGGCCCAGTGCGATGCCGCCGCCGACCAGGACGACCACGACGACCGCGCCGATGACGATCCACAGCACGGTGTTGCCGCTGCCGGAATCGGCCGTGTTCGTGGTGCCGGCCGGGGTGGCGCCGTAGACGCCCCAGTAGCCGGTCTGCTCGAGGATGGCGCCCTTGGGCTGCGGCTGGGTGGTGAAGCCGGCGAACTTGTCGGAGCGGTAGGCCTCGAGGGCGTTCTGGTAGTCGAGCACGATCGTCGGGAACTGGCTGTAGAGCCGGGCCTGTGCCTGCTTGACGTACTCGGCGCGCTTGGTGTCGTCGGTTTCGGTGAGCTGCTTCTTGTAGAGCTCGTCGTAGGCGGCGTCGCAGAAGAAGGTGTCGGTGCTGCCGCCCTTGCCGTCCGGGGCGGGCCGGGCGCCGCAGGTGTGCAGCGAGAGGGCGTAGTCCGGGTCGGGGTTGGTGCCGTAGCCGCCGATGGCGAGGTCGTACTTGCCGGCCTGGGTGCGGTCGGACAGTTCGTCGTCGGAGACGAGGTCCTGCTTGACGGTGATGCCGATGTCCTTGAGCCAGCCGGTGACGTACTGGGCGACGCCCTGGTCGTAGCTGCGGTTGGCGTGCCCGGTCAGGCGCAGTTCGAGCTTGGCGCCGCCGGGGGCGGTGCGGACGCCGTCGGGGCCCTTCCGGTAGCCGGCCTGTTCGAGGGTGGTGTTGGCGGCGGCGAGGTCGAACTTGACCTTCTCGCTGTCGCTGGGGTCCCAGTGGTAGTCGGCGTAGATGGCGGGCACGACGCCGCCGCCGACCTGGCCGAGGCCCTTGAGGACCTTGTCGACGATGGCCTGGGTGTCCACCGCCTGGGTGATGGCCTTGCGGACGTTGATGTCCTTGAGGACCGGGTTGCCGTCGCCGATCGGGTTGTTCGCGTTGTCGGTGACGCCGAAGTTGATCGACAGCTCGTCGTAACGGCGGCCGGGGGCGGCGTTGGTGGTGATGCCCTGCTGGCCCTTCAACGCTTCGAACTGGTTGGGGTTGAGCCGGTTGATGACGTCGACTTCGCCCTGCTTGAGCGCGTTGACGGCGGCTTCGGTGTCCTTGAACACCAGCAGCTGCAGTTCGTCGATCTTCGGAGCGCCGCGCCAGTAGCCCTTGTTGGCCTTGAACTTGACGTACTCGTTCGGCTTGTACTCGGTGAGCTGGAACGGGCCGTCGGAGACGCCGGAAACGGCGAGGGTGTCGGTCGAGGGGTCCTTGAGGTCCTTGATCGGTGCCCAGATGTGCTCCGGCACGATCGGCACGTCGAGCAGGTTCATGTTGACCTGCACGGCCTTGGTCTTGATGACGAGCGTGGTGTCGTCGGGTGCGGTGACCGTCTCGAAGTTGGCAACGTAGTTGCCGTTGGCGGTGCGGGCGTTCTCGTCGGTGAGCATGCGGTTGAAGGTGAAGGCCGCGTCCTTGGCGGTCACCGGCTTGCCGTCGCTCCACTTGACGCCGCTGCGGATCTTGAAGGTCCAGGTCAGCTTGTCCGCCGACGGGGTCCACGACTCGGCGAGCGCGGGCGAGGCTTCGGCCTTCTCCGCGTTCGGGATGGTCAGGAACTCGAAGGTGAACCGGCCGATCTGGGTCGAAGCCGAGAGCGCCGCGGTGAACGGGTTGAGGTGGTCGATGCCGGTGGTGAGCGCGACCCGCAGCACCTTGCCCTGCTGGGCCTGGGCGGGTACGGCGAGCGGGATCGCCGCCAGTGTCGCGGCCGCGAAGACCGCGCCCACGCGGGCGAAACGCCCGGATCTACGTTGGAACTGCACCGAAACCACCCCATCGTTCGCTTGTGAACCTCCCCAAGGACGAGAAGTAACCACATATCGGGACAACCGCGCAATATGTTGCCGCCTCGGCGACTGCCCGATCGTTATCGATCGCTTGATCGTCACGCTGAGTGACATCGGGCAGTGGGGGCGTTCCGCGTCCGGGCGCCGGGCGTGCTGGCTAGAGTGCCCGGCATGCGCATCCTGATCTCGGCGGACATGGAGGGCGCCACCGGCGTCACCTGGACCGACGACGTCGTGCCCGGTTCGCCGCAGTGGGACCGCTTCCGGCGGCTGTTCACCGGCGACGTCAACGCGGTGCTGGCCGGGCTGTTCGAGGCCGGGGCGAGCGACGTGCTGGTCAACGAGGCGCACTCCTCGCAGCGGAATCTCCTGCTGGAGGACCTGGACCCGCGGGCGCGGATGCTCACCGGGCGGCACAAGCCGCTGTCGATGATGCAGGGCGTCGATTCCGGTGTGGACGGTGTGGTGTTCCTCGGCTACCACGCCGGCGCGGGCTTCGACGGGGTCCTTTCCCACACCTACCTGGAGAACCAGATCACCGGGGTGTGGCTGGACGACGTCCCGGCGAGCGAGGGCCGGCTGAACGCGGGCATGGCCGCGGAGTACGGCGTCCCTGTCCTGCTCGTTTCGGGTGACGACAAAACGTGTGAGGACGCCCGTGATTACGCTCCGGAGGCGGAGCTGGTCCAGGTGAAGGAGTGCGTCAGCCGGTACGCGGCGATCTGCCTGCCGCCTTCGCGCACGGCGGAGCTGCTGACCGGCGCGGCGGCCGACGCCATGAGCCGGGCGGGCCGGGAGGAGCGGCGGGTGGGGCCGCACCGGATCGAGGTGGAGTTCGACGCCAGCCACCTGGCGCAGGCGACGGCGGTGATCCCGACGGTGGAGCAGATCGGGACGCGGCGGGTCGGGTTCGACGCGCCGGACATGACCGAGGCGATGAAGTGCTTCAAGGTCGTCACGGCGATCGCGGCAGGGGCGGTGCAGGGTATCTATGGCTGACGTCGTCGAGTTGTGCGCGGACCTGATCCGGTTCGACACGACCAACCGCGGGAACAACGACGCCCGCCCGGAGCGGCCGGCGGCCGAGTACGTGGCCGCGTTCCTGGACGGCTTGGGCATCCCGTCGCGGGTCCTGGAGGCCGCGCCGGGCCGGGCCAGCGTGATCGCGCGGGTGCCGGGCACCGATCCGGCACTGCCGGCGCTGCTGGTGCAGGGGCACCTGGACGTCGTCCCGGCGGACGCCGCGGACTGGTCGGTGCCGCCGTTCGCCGGTGAGGTGCGCGACGGGTACCTGTGGGGCCGCGGCGCGACCGACATGAAGGACTTCGTCGCGATGGTGCTGGCCGCGCTGGCCGGCGGCGCGCGGCCGCGGCGGGACCTGGTGCTGGCGTTCGTCGCCGACGAGGAGGACCGCGGCGAGTGGGGCGCGCACTGGCTCGTCGCGGCCCACCCGGAGCTGTTCGAGGGCTGTGTGGCGGCGATCAGCGAGTCGGGTGGCTACACCTACCACGTGCCCGCCGCCGACGGCCGTGACGTGCACCTGTACCCGGTGGGGACGGCCGAGCGCGGGACGGCGCACCTGCGGCTGACCGCCCGCGGCCGGGCCGGGCACGGCTCGCGCCCGAACGACGAGAACGCCGTCACCCGGTTGGTGGGGGCGTTGCACCGGATCGCGGCGCAGGAGTGGCCGGTGACGCTGACGCCGGCGGTGCGGGCGTTCCTGGAGCGGACCGGCGCGGCGCTGGGCGTCCCGGTGGATCTGTCCTCTTCGGACGGCGTGGACGCGGCGGTGGCGGCGCTCGGCCCGGCGGGTTCGCTGGTGCTGCCGACGGTCCGCAACAGCACGACCCCGACGATGCTCGACGCGGGCTACAAGGTGAACGTGATCCCGTCGACGGCGACCGCGCAGGTCGACGTGCGGGTGCTGCCGGGCACCGAGGAGTCGTTGTTCGCCGCGCTGGACGAGCTGCTCGGCGAGGGCGTGACGCGCGAGTTCGTCGCCCACCAGCCGCCGGTGCAGGCGCCGGTGGATTCGCCGTGGTTCGCCGCGATGGCGTCGGCGCTGCGGGCCGAGGACCCCGAAGCCGTGGTGGTGCCGTACTGCCTGGGCGGCGGGACGGACGCGAAGGCGTTCACCCAGCTGGGGATCGCCTGTTACGGGTTCGCGCCGCTGTGGCTGCCGAAGGGGTTCCCGTACCGGGCGATGGCGCACGGGGTGGACGAGCGGGTGCCGGTGGCGGGCCTGCACTTCGGCACCCGCGTCCTGGCCCGGTTCCTCGAGAACTGCTAGAGGGCGCGGCCGAGGAGTGCCAGCAGGCTTTCCCAATGCCGCTTCAGGGCGGCGGGGTCGAAGGAGTCGGTGTCGGACATGGTGAAGCCGTGGACGGTGCCGGGGTAGATCTCGGAGGTGTGGTCGAGCCCCGCGGCGTCCAGGGTCTGGTTGAGCTCGCCGAGGGCTTCGGGCGTCAGGTCGGTTTCGGCGTGGCCGAAGTGGGCCTTGGCGGTGATCCGGTGCAGGCTGTCGGGCCCGGCGGCGCCCACGGGGGCGTGGAAGGCGGCGAGGGCGGCCACCTGGCCGGGGTGGGCCGCGGCGGTGTGGGTCGCCAGGAGGCCGCCGATGCAGTAGCCGGTCGTCGCGATCGGGCCGGGGACGACCTCGGGCCGGGCGGTGAGGAACCGCAGGTAGGCGTCGGCGTCGCGCAGGATCCGTTCGGTGGTGTGGGCTTCGATCATGGGCATCAGCTGGGCGAAGACCCCGGGCCGGGCCTCTTCGCCGATGTACTCGGGGAGGTCGATGACCGGCGTCGGGCCGTGGCGGTAGAAGGGGTTGGGGACGAGCACGAAGTACCCGTGGCCGGCCAGTTGCCGCGCCATTTCGCGCAGCACGGGCCGGATGCCGAAGCCGTCCGGGTACATCAGGACGCCGGGGTGGCGTTCGCCGTCGTCGGGGAACGCGGCGAAGGCGTCGGCCTGGCCGTCCGGGGTGGGGATCCGCAGTGACTGGGTGGGCACGATCACCGAGCCTAGCCACCGGCTCACGGCACCACGACGAGCTTGCCCGCGGCACGGTCCTCCTCCATGTACCGGTGGGCCGCGGCGATGTCGTCCAGGGGGAAGACCCGGTCGACGTGCGGCCGGTAGGTCCCGGCCTCGACTTCGCCGACGATCCGCTGCAGCAGTTCCGTGCTGCCCTTGCGGTCGTCGCTGTGGAAGGCGGTCAGTTTCGTGCCGGACGGGATCTTCGCGATGGGTTCGAAGTCCGGGACGATCCAGCCGCTGAGCGAGCCCGCCACGCACACCGTGCCGCCGCGGCGGACCAGGCGCAGGGACTCCACGGCCGTGCGGGCGCCGACGAGGTCGAGGACCCAGTCCGGGCCGTCGGGCCACAGCTCGGCCAGGCCGGTGAGCGGGCCGCCGTCGTCGATGAGGACGTGGCCGGTCAGTGCGGCGGCCTTGTCCGGCCGCCGGGTGGTGGTGGCGACGTCGACGCCGTGGGCGGCCGCGATCGAGGCGGCGGCGAGCCCGACCGAGGACGTGCCGCCGCGGACGAGCAGCCGCCCGCCGGTGCCGATTCCGAGCGCGTCGAGGGCGCCGTGGGCGGTCAGGTACGTCTCGGGGAGCGCGGCCAGGACGGTCCAGGGCAGGGTGGTGGTGACCGGCATCAGCAGCGGGTCGGGCAGCAGGGCGTATTCGGCGTAGCCGCCGTCGAAGGCGCGGCCCATCTCCCCCATCATCGCCGCGACCGTGGTGCCCTCGGGCAGCCGCGGGTCGGTCGAGGCGGCCACCGTGCCGACGCATTCGATGCCGAGCACGCGCGGGAACCGCACGCTCGGGGAGTGTCCTTGGCGGGTGCGCAGCTCCGACCGGTTGAGGCCGGCACCCCTGATCCGCACCAGGCTCCAGCCGTCCCGCACCGCAGGGACGGGCAGTTCCCGGATTTCCAGCACTTCCGGCCCGCCGGGCCGGGGGCACACCGCCGCTCGCATCGTCTTCACGGGGTCCACTTTCACCGGCCGCCCGGCTGGCGGACCACCGGTAACATGCCAGTTCATGCCCCTTGGCCGCCACGTTGAGCCGACGTCGCGGATCTGGCCGTCCGGCGGGGTCCACCTGTGGCCGCCGGGCGGCACGAGCGACGCGGACTCCCACGACCGGGGGCACCTGGTCTACGCGGCGCGGGGCGTGCTGTCGGTGCACACCGAGCGGGGGACGTCGATCGTGCCGGCGAACCGGGTGGCGTGGACCCCGGCCGGGTTCGTCCACCGGCACCGCGCGCACGGCCACACCGACATGCGGATCGTGTTCCTGCCGGCGTCGCTGGCCCGGCTCGTCCCCGGCCGTCCCGCCGTGTTCACCGCGTCGGGGCTGGCGCGGGAGGTGCTGCTGGCGCTGACCGGCCCGCGCGAGTACGACCGGGCGGCGAGCGCCCGCCTGCGCCGGGTGCTGGTCGACGAGCTGCGCGAAGCGCCCGAGCAGCCGCTGCACCTGCCCGAGCCGCGCGACGACCGGTTGCGGGCCCTCGCGCGGCGCCTCTACGACGACCCCGGCGACAACACCTCGCTGGCGGAGCTCGGGCAGCAGGTCGGTGCGAGCGGGCGCACGCTCAGCCGGCTGTTCCGCGACGAGCTGGGCATGACGTTCCACGAGTGGCGGACGCAGGTCCGCGTCGGCCACGCCCTGGTCCTGCTGGCCGACGGCCACGACACGGCGGCCACGGCGCGGGCGTGCGGCTGGGCGAACCCGAGCCACTTCATCGCGGCCTTCACCGCCGTCGTGGGGACGACGCCGGGCCGCCACCGGGCTAGCGGGTGAATTCGGCCCAGTGGCGGGCGCCGTCGCGGATGGTCTCCAGGCTGACCAGCCGGACGCCGTCCTGGGCGACGGACTCGATCTCCGCGCGGCTGAACGGCCACGGCGGGCCTTCCCACGTGGCGACGTCCGTGCTCTCCTCCGCGACCTCACAGACCAGGAGGGTGCCGCCGGGGGCGAGGAAGCCGGCCAGGGACGCCACCGCGGCGGGCCGGAACTCCCGGGGCATGGCCTGGATGTTGATGATCTCCACGACCAGGTCGAACGCGTGGTGCCACTCCCCCGGCGGGTGCAGCAGGTCCGCCACCACGTAGTCCACTGTGGACTCGGGGAACCGGGCGCGGGCGGCGTCGACCGCGGTCGGGGCGACGTCGAAGGCCGTGACGGCCCAGCCGTGCGCGGACAGCAGTTCGGCGTCGTCGCCGAGGGCGCTGCCCACCACCAGGGCGCGGCGGCCATCGCCCGGGCTGATCCAGGCGGCGAGGTCGGCGTTCGGGGTGCCGCGGGTCCACGGGACTTCGGCTTCGCCGCGGGCGGCGGCGGTGTAGAGCCGGTCGAACCAGGCGGTGGGGTCGCCGTCGGCGAGGGAGGCGCGGGCGAGTACGCGGTCGGCGGGTTCCGGCGTCGTCATGGTCGTGACCCTAGCGACGGCGCCGGAACCCGCGGGACCGGTTTTACGGCGCGACCGGCCCCGGAAGGCCGTACAGCCTCTCCCCGGCCCAGTGGACGACGTCCCGGACCGGCGAGGACGGCGGCGCGGGCCGGAAGTTGGCGGCGTCGTCGACGCTGCCGGTGCCGTCGTAGACCGCCCGCTGCGGGTAGGCGAACACCGGCCGGGTGCGGGTGACGGTGCCGTCGGCGGCGCGGCCGGTCGCGGTGACCGCCGTGGGCGTGCTGCCGCGTTCGACCCAGTCGACCAGCTGCCGCAGCGGGTCGAACTCGGTGAGGGTGGTGCCGCCGCCGCAGTGGTAGAGCGACGGGACCATGAACAGCCGCGCCCAGTTCTGCGGGCGGCCGTGGGTGAGGCGCTGGTAGTAGTCGAGGGTGCCGGCGGGCGGGATGGCCTGGTCGTTCCAGCCGTGCCAGAGCAGGAGCTTGCCGCCGCGGCGCTGGAACGCCGAGAGGTCGAGGCTCATCGCGTTGGAGCGGACGCCGACCGGGGTGAGCCGGTCGAATTCGCGTTTCGTGAAGGCGAAGGTGTCGATGGTGGCGGCCGGTGCGCCGATCGGGTAGCCGAGGTAGCGCAGGTAGTTGTCGGCGAGGTTGCGGGCGAAGGCGAACCCGCCGGTCTCCGGGGTCGGGATGATCCACCCAGCCCAGGACAGCTCGGAGCCGGGCAGCTGGCCGCCGGGGTAGAGCAGGGTGCCGCGGTCGTCGGTGGGCGGTGCGTAGAGCTTGTGGACGACGTTCACTTGGGCCGGGGTGAGGCAGGACGGCGCGTCGGCGCCGGCGCAGGTCAGCGTCACGGGGTCGAAGTCGCAGGCCCGGGGGTCGTCGAGCTGGCCGTCGGCGAGCCCGTCGGCCTTGTCGCAGGCGGCGAGGACGGCGTTGTGCAGGACGGGCAGCTTGGCGGCGGTGAGGATCGGGCTGCCGTCGGCGGCGCTGTTGGCCCGGGCGAGCCACGTCTGGTACACCCCGAGCAGCGGGCTCCAGTAGTGCGCGGGCGCGCCGGCGTCGATGCCGTCGAAGTCCGCCGGGTAGCGCTGGGCGAGCAGGAGGCCTTCGCGGCCGCCGTCGGAGCAGCCGGAGAAGTAGGACTTGCGGGGCGGGGCGCCGTAGAAGGCCTGGATGATCGCTTTCGAGGCGCGCGAGACGACGTGGGGTGCGCGGTATTCGAAGTCGTTGCGGGCGGCTTGGTCGTTCGCGCCCCAGCTGCCGTCGTCGACGATGGCGGGGGTCTTGCCGACGTGGCCGTCGTCGGTGGCGGCGACCGCGAAGTCGCCGCCGTGCGGCAGGCAGTCGGCGAAGGCGGGCGGACTGACCACGCCGCAGAAGCCGCCGCAGCCGTACTGCAGGTAGCGCCCGGTGTAGGTCGTGGTGGGCAGGCGCAGCTCGAACCGGACGGCGGGTTCGACGTAGCCCTGCACGCCGCAGTACTCGGGGTCGGTGGCCGTGGCCGCCACGACGGTGGCCGCGGTGACGTGGGTGGGCGCGCCCGGCAGGGTGAACCCGCGGACCAGGTCGGCGCAGGTGGTCACCGGCCGGACGGTCGTGTCCGTCGCCGCGGTGGCGGTGGCCGGGGTGAATGTGGTGGTGGCGAGCGTCAAGGTGGCTATGGCGGTGAAGATCCTGAATGGTTTCATCGGGCCCCCGTTTTCCGCGTTGTCTGATTCCGGTCAGGTTTGGCGAGCGGTCTTGACATCGATGTCACCCGCGCGTTTCCCTTCGTTGGCGCCGCCGGTCCCCGCCTGCGCGGCGCTGCTGAATCCGCCCTCCGAGCTTGGAGCAACGATGCCCCGAAGCGCCAGACCGCCGGTCGCTTTCCTGGTGACCGCCGCCGTGGTCGCCGCCGGCCTGGTCGCCCTCCCCGCCGCGGCGTCCGCCGCCGAAGACGCCCTTCCCGCCGACTTCTCGTCCTCCTTCGAGCCCGGTGACGTCCAGCCGACGTGGACCGACACGGTCGACACCGACGCGGCGGGCAAGCCGCGCGCGGCCGGGATCAACGGCGCGAACGGCACCGCGATCCCCGGCGACATCCGCGGCAAGGTGACCGAAACCAGCGCCACCAGCGAGAACACCAGCGGCGGCGAGGTCGTCTCGAACCTCGTCGACGGCACCACCGACACGAAGTGGCTGTCCTGGAACCCGACCGCCTCGGCGCAGATCACGCTGTCGGAGCCGACGTCGATCACGCACTACGCGATCTCCTCGGCCAACGACTTCGACAACCGCGACCCGCGGGACTGGACGCTGCAGGGCTCCAACGACGCCTCGTCCTGGACCGACCTCGACAAGCAGGCCGACCAGGCGTTCACCGCCCGGTTCCAGCAGAAGGACTACCAGCTGGCCGCCCCGACGGCCGCGTTCAAGTACTTCCGGCTGGACATCACCCGCAACAACGGCGGCCCGATCCTGCAGCTGTCGGAGCTGCTGCTGGCCAACGACGAGCCCGCGCCGCCGCCGCTGCCGAACATGCGCTCCTTCACCGACGCCGGCCCGACCAGCGGGTACACGAACAAGAACCGCGTCGGCTTCACCGGGCTCAAGGCGTTCCGCTACTCCGGCAGCCAGACCCAGGCCCACGGCTGGTCCTACAACAAGGTCTTCGACGTCGACATCCCGGTCGTGCCCTCGACCGAGCTGACCTACAAGGTGCAGCCGCAGTTCATCACCGGTGACCTGAAGTACCAGAGCACGAACGTGGCGATCGACCTGGTCTTCACCGACGGCACCCGGCTGCGCGACCTCGGCGCGACCGACCAGTACGGCTTCCCGCTCACCCCGGAGGGCCAGGGCAAGAGCAAGGTCCTCTACACCAACCAGTGGAACCTGGTGCGCTCGGCGATCGGCACGGTCGCCAAGGGCAAGACGGTCGACCGGATCCTGGTCGGCTTCGACAACCCGGACGGCCCCGGCTCGCTGCAGGGCTGGCTGGACGACGTGAAGATCTCGGCGACGCCGACCCCGCCGGCCAGCACCCGCCCGAGTGACAACGTGCTCACCACGCGCGGCACGATGGCCAACGGCACGTTCTCCCGCGGCAACAACTTCCCCGCGACGGCGGTGCCGCACGGGTTCAACTTCTGGACCCCGGTGACCGACGCGAACGCCGACAACGGCGACGTCCGCTGGATGTACAACTACCACTCGCAGAACAACGAGCAGAACCTGCCGGAGCTGCAGGCGTTCAGCGTCAGCCACGAGCCGAGCCCGTGGATGGGCGACCGGCAGACCTTCCAGGTGATGCCGTCCGCGGCCGCCGGGGTCCCGGACGCCAACCGCGACGCCCGCGCGCTGGCGTTCAAGCACGACAACGAGACGGCGCGCGCGCACTACTACGGCGTGCAGTTCGAGAACGGGATCAAGACCGAGATCGCCCCGACCGACCACGCGGCGGTGTTCCGGTTCTCCTTCCCGGGCACCGACACGAGCCTGATCTTCGACAACTACAAGAACCAGGGCGGGCTGACCCTCGACACCGCGGGCGGCACGCTGTCGGGCTACACCGACGTCAAGAGCGGCCTGTCGGCCGGGGCGGGCCGGATGTTCGTCTACGCCACCTTCGACAAGCCGGTCACGGCGGGCGCGAAGCTCACCGGCACCGGCCACGACAACGTCGCCGGCTACCTGCGGTTCGCCGCCGGTGCCGACAAGACGGTGACCATGCGGATCGCGACGTCGCTGATCAGCGTGGACCAGGCGAAGAAGAACCTGGCGCAGGAGATCGCGCCGACCGCGACCTTCGACTCCGTCCGCGACGCCGCGCAGCGGCTGTGGGACGACCAGCTGAAGGTGATCGAGGTCGAGGGCGCGTCGAAGGACCAGCTCACGACGCTGTACTCGAACCTGTACCGGCTGTTCCTCTACCCGAACTCCGGGTTCGAGAACACCGGCACGCCGCAGAACCCGAAGTACCAGTACGCCAGCTTCGTCTCGCCCAAGGCGGGCGCGGACACCCCGACGCAGACCGGGGCGAAGATCGTCGACGGCCAGACGTACGTCAACAACGGGTTCTGGGACACCTACCGCACGACCTGGCCGGCGTATGCGCTGCTCACGCCGGACATGGCCGGGAAGATGGTCGACGGGTTCGTGCAGCAGTACCGCGACGGCGGCTGGATTTCGCGGTGGTCCTCGCCGGGCTACGCCGACCTGATGACCGGCACCAGCTCGGACGTGGCGTTCGCCGACGCCTACCTCAAGGGCGTCCGCAACTTCGACGTCAAGGCCTCCTACGACGCGGCGCTGAAGAACGCGACGGTGACCCCGCCGAACAACGCCGTCGGCCGCAAGGGCATCGACGAGGGCATCTTCCTCGGCTACTCGCCCAACACGGCCGACCACGGGTTCTCGTGGTCGATCGAGGGTTACGTCAACGACTACGGCATCGCGAACCTGTCGAAGAAGCTCTACGACGAGGCCCCGGCGAGTGACCCGCGCATGGCGGAGTACCTGGCGAACTACGAGTACTTCACCAGCCGGGCGCAGCAGTACGTGAACCTGTTCGACCCGAGCGTCGGGTTCTTCCAGGGCCGCGACGCGCAGGGCAAGTTCAGCCGGTCGCCGCAGGACTACGACCCGCGGGTGTGGGGCATCGACTACACCGAGACCAACGGCTGGGGCATGGCGTTCTCCGTGCCGCAGGACGGGCAGGGCCTGGCGAACCTCTACGGCGGCAAGGCCGGCCTGGCGAAGAAGCTGGACGCGTTCTTCGCCGACCAGGAGACCGCGAACTTCCCAGGCTCCTATGGTGGCGTGATCCACGAGATGCGCGAGGCGCGGGACGTGCGGATGGGCCAGCTCGGCCACTCCAACCAGGCCTCGCACCACACGCTCTACATGTACGACTACGCGGGCCAGCCGGCCAAGACGCAGGAGAAGGTCCGCGAGGCGCTCTCGCGGCTCTACACCGGCAGCGAGATCGGCCAGGGCTACGCGGGTGACGAGGACAACGGCGAGCAGTCGGCGTGGTGGACCTTCAGCGCGCTGGGCTTCTACCCGCTGCAGATGGGCAGCCCGGACTACGCGATCGGGTCGCCGCTGTTCAAGAAGGCGACGATCCACCTGGCCGGCGGCAAGGACCTGGTGATCAACGCGCCGAAGAACAGCGCGAAGAACGTCTACGTCCAGGGTGTGAAGGTCAACGGCAAGGCGTACTCCTCGACGTCGCTGCCGCACGACCTGATCGCCAAGGGCGGGCGGATCGACTTCGACATGGGCCCGAACCCGTCGTCGTGGGGTACCGGCCCGAACGACGCGCCGAAGTCGATCACCACGGGTGACGCCGCCCCGGCGCCGCTGCACGACGAGACCGGCCCCGGCAGGGGGACGCTGTCCACTTCGGACGGGTCGAACGCGGCCGCGCTGGTGGACAACACCTCGCGCACCCAGGCCGCGGTCACCGGGGCCGTGCAGTACCAGCTGAACAACACCGACGAGGCCGTCACGCACTACACGCTGACGTCCCAGACCGGTGCGGGTGACCCGAAGAGCTGGGTGCTGAAGGGCTCCTACGACGGCAAGACGTGGGCGGTGGCCGACCGGCAGGACAACCAGGCGTTCAGCTGGCGGCAGCAGACCCGGGCGTTCAAGGTGGCGAACCCGGCGCACTACGCCCACTACCGGCTCGAGGTGACCGCGACCAGCACCGGCGCCCCGGCGCAGCTGGCCGAGTTCGAGCTGCTGGGCAAGCCGGACGCGGCGTGCACGCGCACGGTGACGGGCGTCCAGTCCGGACCGCTGTCGGTCAACTCGGGCACGGTGTGCCTGGAGAACGCGACGGTGTCCGGCCCGGTCACGGTGGGCGGCGGCGCTTCGCTGATCGTCCGCGGCGGCCAGGTCAAGGGCCCGCTCGCGGCGACCGGGGCGGCTCAGGTGGTGCTGAACCGCACGAAGGTGGGCGGTCCGGTGGCGATCACCGGGGCGACCGGCCAGGTGTCGATCGAGTTGACCGACATCGGCGGCCCGGTGGCGCTGACCGGCAACCACGGCCCGGTGCTGACGTCGAGCACGGTCGGCGGCCCGCTGGCGTGCGCGGTCAACAACCCGGCGCCGACCGACCACGACCTGCCGAACACGGTGCGCGGGCCGAACGTCGGGCAGTGCGCGAAGATGTAGTTCCGCGGTAGTGCGGTGAAGGCCACCCCCGGTTCCTCGGGGGTGGCCTTCACCTTTGCCGGAAGGGGGCTCCCGCAGTCCCTGTTCCACCAGGGTCTCCCCGGCGTCGAGGACCCCGGCCAGTCTGTAACCCATGGCGGACAACCACTTCACCACGCACGCGGGCCTTTTCGACCTGAGCGGGAAGCACGCGTTGGTCACCGGTGGCACCCAGGGCATCGGGACGATGATCGCGCGCGGCCTCCTGCAGGCGGGCGCCCGCGTCGTCATCAGCTCACGCAACGCGGACACGTGCGCGCAGGCCCAGCGCCGGCTGTCGGAATTCGGCGACGTCGAGGCGTTCCCCGCCGACCTGTCCCGGCACGACGAGTGCCGGCGCCTCGCCGAGCACGTCGGCTCGGAAGGCCTGGACATCCTGGTCAACAACGCGGGAGCGATGTGGCGCGAGCCGCTGGAGACGTTCCCGGACGAGGCCTGGGACACGGTGCTCGCCCTCAACCTCAAGGCGCCGTTCTGGCTGGTGCAGGCGCTGCTCCCGGCCCTGCGCCGGGCAGGCACGGCCGAGGATCCCGCGCGGATCGTCAACATCGGCAGCATCGCCGGTGGCGTCCATGTCGCCGCGGCGTCCAACTACTCCTACGCCGGCAGCAAAGCCGCGCTCCACCAGCTCACCAGGGTGCTGGCCAGGGAACTGGGCCCCCAGCACGTCACGGTGAACGCGGTGGCGCCGGGGCCGTTCCCGTCGCAGATGATGGCGACCACGCTCGAAGCCGTCGGCGACGAGATCGCGGCGAAGGCCCCGCTGCGCCGGCTCGGCCGCGACGACGACATGGCGGGTATCGCGGTGTTCCTCGCCGGCCGGGCCGGTGCCTACCTCACGGGCACCGTCATCCCGGTCGACGGCGGCATCGCCACGACCGCGACGGGTACCTAGCCCCGGGGGTACTCGCAGTACCTCCCTTCGCGTCCGGACAGGGCCTACGGTGACGGGGTGACCACGATCGATCTGCGCACCGAGATCAAGGAGTTCCTGAGCTCGCGCCGCGCGCGGATCGCGCCCGAGCACGCCGGGCTGCCCGCCTACGGCGGCAACCGGCGGGTCGAAGGCCTGCGTCGCGAAGAGGTGGCGCTGCTGGCCGGGGTGTCGGTCGACTACTACGTGCGCATGGAGCGCGGCAGCCTCGCCGGCGCCTCCGACGGGGTGCTCGACGCGGTGGCGGCGGCCTTGCACCTCGACGAGGCCGAGCGCGAGCACCTGTTCCAGCTGGCGCGGCGGTCCCGGGGGCCGGGCGGTCCGCGACGGCGGCGCCCCGCCGTGCCGGTGCGGCCGGCGCTGCAGCAGGTGCTCGACGCCATCACCGATGCGCCGGCGTGGATCTGCAACGGCCGTTACGACGTGCTCGCCGTGAACCAGCAGGCCCGCGCGTTGTATGCCCCGATGCTGGCCGGCCCGCGACGGCCGGCGAACACCGCGCGGTTCGTCTACCTGGACCCCGAAGCGGCGGAGAAGTTCTTCGTCGACTACGACCGGATCGTCGGCGATGTGGCCGCGAAGCTGCGCATGGAAGCCGGCCGCAACCCGCATGACGAGGAGCTGATCGCCCTGGTCGGGGAGCTGTCGACCCGCAGCGCACTGTTCCGGAAACGGTGGGCGTCCCAGGACGTCCGGCTCCACCGGTCCGGGCACAAGCGCCTGCACCACCCGGTGGTGGGCCGGCTCGACCTGGACGTCGAGTCGATGGAACTGCCCGCCGACCCCGGCCTGCTCCTGACCGTCTACACCGCGCCCGCCGGCACGGCGGCCGCGGACGGCCTGGCACTGTTGGCGTCGTGGGCGGCCAGTCAGGGTCAGGACGCGTCGGTGTAGCGGGCGGCGATGGCCATCGCCCGGTCGCGCAGCGCCGTCCGCAGCGACTGGGGTTCCAGGGCTTCGGCGTCCGTCCCGAGCTGCCACAGGGCCCACTCCGCGTGCCAGGCGTCCTGGTAGGTCACCTCGAACCGCAGCCGGCCGTCGGCCTCGGGTGCCTCCGCGCGGACCGCCACGGCCGTGCCCAGCAGGTCTTCGCGCCGGCCGGGGCGGACCCGGACCTTCGCCGTCAGGTGGCCGTCGGCGAGGAACGCTGCGCAGCGTTGCCGCCAGATGCGGTCCAGGTCGACGTCGGCCGGCCGCTCGGCCGGTTCGTCGAGCGCCTCGGCGGCCAGGATCCGCGACAGCCGGTACGTGCGGTCCGCACCCGCCCGCGTGGCCAGCAGGTAGCCGCGGTCGCGGACGGTGACCAGGCCGATCGGGTCCACCGTGCGCCACTGCGGTTCCTGGCCGGTGGCCGCGTAGTGCAGGCGCAGCCGGCGGCCGTCGAGGACCGCGCGGCGGACCGCGAGCATCGTCGGGCGGTCCACCTCCTCGACGGCCGGACGGCGGGAAAGCAGGTCGGTCTCGGGGTCGACGAGGAACCGTTCGGCCGTGGCCACCTGGGCCGGAGGCAGGGCGTCGGCGACCTTGCGCAGCGCCGAGGCCAGTGCCGGGCCGAGGCCGAACGCCCGCCCGGTCGTCAGCAGGGCCAGCGCTTCGTCGTGGTTCAGCCCGGTCAGCTCGGTCCGGAACCCCGGCAGCAGCGCGAACCCGCCGTGGCGGCCGCGCTCGGCGTACACCGGGACACCCGCCGCCGACAGCGCGTCGATGTCGCGCAGCACCGTGCGGGTGGACACCTCCAGCTCACGGGCCAGCACGTCCGCGGTCAGCCGCCCGCGCCGGCGCAGCAGCAGCACCAGGGAAACCAGCCGGTCGGCACGCACCGGCAAACCGTAGCGAATACCCGACACAGGATGTCGTGATTGCCCGGAAAGCTCCCCGGCGCAGCAATCGCAACGAACGGAGCTGAAGTGGCACTGGAACGAACGGCGGTCAACCCCATGACGTGGTCGCTGGAACTGGGCTTCAACCAGGGGGAGGTCGTCTCCGGGCAGACCCGCACCCTGTACTGCTCGGGCCAGGCGGCGACCGACGCCGAGGGCAAGCCCCAGCACGAGGGGGACATCGCCGCCCAGCTCGCGGCAAGCCTGGACAACCTGAAGGCGGTGCTCGCCGCGGCCGGGATGTCCCTGGCCCACCTCGTCCGGCTGAACGTCTACACCACCGACGTCGACGGGCTGTTCCCGCACTACGGCGTGCTGGCCGCCCGGCTCGGCGCCGCCGGGGTCGCGCCGGCCACCACGATGCTCGGGGTGAGCCGGCTCGCGATCCCGGGCCAGCTGGTCGAACTGGAGGGCACGGCCGTCGCGTAGGAAGGGGCACCGCTGCCCGGCCCCCGGGCAGCGGTGTTCAGCACGCTGCGCCGTTCGGCGGCGGTTACGGTGGGCGCATGTCCGACGCCGTGTTCTTCTCGTCCTTCGAAACCGGTGATCCGCAGCCCGCGGACCCCGGCCTGCAGGTCGGCGGCGGCCCGGACCGCTCGCCCACCGCCAAGACCGGCGTCGGCTTCACCGGCACCCGCGCCCTGCGCTACACCGCCCGGCCCCACGCCGTCCTGTTCGCACTCGACGCGCCCGTCACCGGCCGCACCGAGCTGTCCTATGTGGTCTTCCCGGCCGCCGACGGCGACATCCCCGCCTACCACGCCACCCGGGTCAGCGTCGACGTCGAGTTCGCCGACGGCACCACCGCCGGGTTCGACCCGGTGGACGACAAGACGCTCTGGGTGGACCAGTGGAACCTCGTCCGCCGCCCGCTGGGAGCGTTCGCCGGGCGCCGGATCAGCCGGCTCGTGCTGCGCACCGACGCACCCGGCGAGATCACCGGCTGGCTCGACGACGTCCGGATCGCCGAACGCCCCCAGCCGCCGCGCGACCCGGTCGACTGCGTCCGCACCACCCGCGGCACGCACTCCAGCGCCGAATTCTCCCGCGGCAACACCTTCCCGGCCACCGCCGTGCCCCACGGGTTCAACTTCTGGACCCCGGTCACCGACGCCGGCGTCACCAACTGGCTCTACTCCTACCACCGCCACAACGACGAGCAGAACCGTCCCGCCCTGCAGGCGTTCGCGCTGTCACACCAGCCGAGCCCCTGGATGGGCGACCGGCACACCTTCCACCTCATGCCCGGCACCGGCCCGGTCGAACGCGACCGCCGCAAGCGCGCCCTCGCCTTCTCCCACGCCGACGAGACCGGCTCACCACACCACTACGGCGTCCGGTTCGCCAACGGGATGACCGCCGACCTCGCCCCGACCTCGCACGCGGCGATCATGCGGTTCACCTTCCCGGACAAGCACGGCTGGCTGCTGTTCGACAACGTCCGCAACCGCGGCCGCCTGCGCATCAACGCCGACACCGGCGTGATCACCGGCTACACGACCGTCCGCAGCAGGCTCTCGGCCGGGGCGCGCCGGATGTTCGTCTACGGCGTCACCGACGCCCCCGCCACCCGCGGCGCCAAGGTCCGCTTCCCACCGTGGCGGCGGGTCTCGGGGTACTTCGAGTTCGACGGCCCCGACGTCACCCTGCGGATCGCGACGTCGCTGATCAGCCTCGCCCAGGCCCAGCGCAACCTGGAGCTGGAGATCCCGGCCGGGACGACGGTCGAGCAGGTCAAGGCCCAAGCGCGGCGGCTGTGGCAGGAGGAGCTCGGCCGCGTCGAGGTCGAAGGCGCCACCGAAGACCAGCGCACGACCCTGTACTCCAACCTCTACCGGCTGTTCCTCTACCCCAACGTCGCGCACGAGGACACGCCGAAGGGGATCCGGCACGCCAGCCCGGTCGTGCGCAGGTGGTGGCCCAGCACCCGCCGGCGGACCGGCGCGAAGGTCGTCGACGGCGAGCTCTACGTCAACAACGGCTTCTGGGACACCTACCGCACCACCTGGCCCGCGTACGCCCTGCTCACCCCGGAACGCTGCGGCCGGATGATCGACGGCTTCGTCCAGCAGTACCGCGAAGGCGGCTGGATCGCCCGCTGGTCCTCCCCCGGCTACGCCGACCTGATGACCGGCACCAGCTCCGACGTCGCGTTCGCCGACGCCTACCTCAAAGGCGTCCGCAACTTCGACGTCGAGGCCGCCTTCGACGCCGGGCTCAAGAACGCCACCGTCGCCCCGCCACGCCGCGCGGTCGGCCGCAAGGGCCTCGAAGAGTCGATCTTCCTGCACTACACGCCGGTGTCGGTCCGCGAAGGACTGTCCTGGGCGCTGGAAGGGTGCCTCAACGACTTCGGCCTGGCCAACCTCGCCGGGGCACTTTCACGTGAAAGTGCCCCGGCGAGGGCACGGATGTACGCCGACTACGCCGCCTACTTCCGCGAGCGCGCGAAACACTACGTCCACCACTTCGACCCGGAGATCGGCTTCTTCCAGGGCCGCCACCGCGACGGCCGCCGCAGGTTCCCCGCGCACGGCTACGACCCGGCCGCCTGGGGCGGCGACTTCGTCGAAACCAACGCCTGGAACACCGCCTTCACCGCACCCCACGACGGCCCCGGCCTCGCCGCCCTCCACGGCGGCCTCGCCGGACTGGAAGCCAAGCTCGACACCTTCTTCGCCACCCCGGAAACCGGACGGCGCCCCGGCGCCTACGGCGGGCCGATCCACGAGATGACCGAGGCCCGCGACGTCCGGATGGGCCAGTACGGCCACTCCAACCAGCCCTCGCACCACATTCCCTACGTCTACCACCACGCCGGCGCGCCCGCGAAGACCCAGGCCGTCGTGCGGGAAGTGCTGCGGCGGCTCTACCTCGGCAGCGAAATCGGCCAGGGCTACCCCGGCGACGAGGACAACGGCGAGATGTCCGCCTGGTACGTCTTCAGCGCCCTCGGCTTCTACCCCCTGCAGATGGGCAGCCCGCGCTACGCCATCGGTTCACCCCTGTTCGAAAGAGCGACCGTCCACCTGGGCGACGGCAAGAAGCTGGTCATCCACGCACCCGGCAACACCGACGAGACCCTTTACGTCCGCGGGCTCACGGTCAACGGCGAACCGCACGACGACACGTCGATCGCCCACGCCACCCTCGCCGCCGGCGCCGAGCTCGTCTTCGACCTGACCACCGAACCCACCGGCTGGGGCACCCCGCCACCCCCCGCCGAACACCCGGCCCCGGCCACCGACCTGACCGGCACCGCGACCAGCTCCGACGGCACCAAGACCGCCGCCCTCTTCGACGACACCAGCCGCACCCAGGTCACCTTCCGCACCGCCACCCCGGCGATCGAGTTCACCGTCACCGGCGAACCCCGCGAACTCACCATCTACACCCTGACCTCCGGCGACCGCTCCGGCGACCCGAGCGCGTGGGTCCTGGAAGGCTCCGACGACGGCACCGACTGGACCACCCTCGACGAACGCGCCGACGAACAGTTCCGCTGGCGCCGCCAGACCCGCCCGTTCGTCCTCGCCACCCCCGCCGCGCACACCCGCTACCGGCTGCGGATCACCGCCACCCGCGGCCGCCGCACCACCCTCGCCCAGTGGGAGCTCCTTGCTCGATGAACAACCGTCCGATGAACAACGGCCCGACGAACCACCTCCGCACCGCCGCACTCGACCGGCTCGTGGCGGCCGACCCCGGCCTGGTCCGGCTGCGCCTGGCCGGCTCCGCCGTGCTCGGCATCGTCCTCGCCGTCGCCGCCCTGCTGCCCGCGCACGTCCCGCTCACCGTCACCCTCGTCGGCGCCATCGCCGCGATGATGACCGCGTTCACCGTCAACGACCCCACCCCGGGCGGCCAGGCCGTCACCCTCGTGCTGGCCTTCCTCACCGGAGCCGCCTCGATCACCGCCGCCAGCCTCGGCTCGACGCTGCCACCACTGGACAGCATCGTGTTCGTCCTGCTGATCTTCGTCGCCGTCTACGCCCAGCGCTTCGGCGCCCGCGGCACCGCACTCGGCTCGATCGCCTTCTTCCTGTTCTTCTTCCCGATGTTCCTGCAGGCCCACGTCAAGCAGGTGCCCCAGCTGCTGATGGCACTCGGCGTCGGCGTCCTCGCCAACGCCGTCGTCCGGTTCGTCCTGCTGCGCCGCAACGCCGAAGCCGAGTTCCTGCGCGTGCGCCGCGCCTTCCGCGCCCGCCTCGCCGCCGTCGTCCGCGCCGCCGAAGCCCACCTCGCCGTCAACGGCAGCGACCGCACCCGCCGTCAGCTGCGCACGGCACTCGAACGGCTGCACGAATGCGTCCTGCTCATCGAAGACGCCGCCCCCGACGTCGTCGACGCCCACGCCGCCGACCGGCTCCGCCGCCGCGCCATCGAAGTCGAACTCGCCGTGCAGTGGCTCGCCAGCACCGTCCAGCGCACCTGCTCCGCCGACCTCACCACCGAGGTCCGCGACGACCTCATCGCCCGGCTCGCCCGCTTCCGCGCCCTCATGGAACGCGACCCCCGCGAGCTGCCCCTGATCAGCGAAACCGGCGAATACAGCAGGCTGCTCGTCGAAGGCAGCCGCATCGGCGAACACGCCGCACCCGGCGACGGCGTCCGCAAGGCACTGGCCGAACTCGCCCTGGCCGACGACCGAGCCCAGCGAGCCGCCGCCCCCGAGGCGACCCCGGACCCGCTCGCCCCCGACGTGGACAACACAGAGGACACCGACGAGCCGGCACCGAAGTTCGCCTACGACAACCGCACCCGCAGCGCGATCCAAGCCGTCGTCGGCGGCGGGCTCGCCGTCCTCGGCGGCGAACTCGTCTCCCACCAGCGCTGGTACTGGGCCGTGCTCACCGTCTTCGTCGTGTTCATCGGCGCCTCCAGCGCCGGCGCCACCTTCGTCAAGGGCGTCCGCCGCCTCGGCGGCACCCTCATCGGCATCGTCGGCGGCGTCCTGCTCACCCCGCTCGTCGGCGGCAACACCACCGCCACCCTCGGCCTCATCCTCGTGTGCGTCTTCGGGATGGTCTACACCGCGCGGGTCTCCCAGGTGGTGATGGCCTTCTTCGTCACCAGCATGCTCGGCCTGCTCTACAGCCTGCTCGGCACCTTCAGCCTCGAAGTGCTCTGGATCCGCGTCGCCGAAACCGCCGTCGGCGCCGCCGCGGGCATCCTGGCCGCCGTGGTCATCGTGCCGGTCCGCACCCGCTCGGTCATGCTCGACGACATCGCCGAAGTCCTCGACGACCTGGCGGAGTTCCTCGAACACACCCGCGGCCTGCTCGCCGGCGAAGAGAACGTCAACATCATCGAACTGTCCCGCGACCTCGACCGCGCCGTCGAACAGGTCCGGGCCACCATCGAGCCGCTGACCCACCCGGTCAACCTCCGCAGCGCCCGCCGCGACTACGGCTGGCACGTGCTGACCACGCTCGAAACGATCGCCTTCCGGGCCCGGCACGTGGCCGCCCGCGCCCAGCCCGGCCAGCTCACCGGCACCGACGCCGACCGGCTCCGGCAGTTCACCGGACGCCTGCTCGCCAACATCGACGTCGTGCACAAGGCACTGGACGCACCGGGTGGCCCCACACCCGGCACGCTCGTGCGCGACGACGGCACCCCGGTCTCCGACCGCGTCGATGCGGCCGAAACCCGGGCCGTCCTGTCCAGCCTCAGCCACCTCGACGAAGCCCTGGTGTCCCTCGGCCGCGTCTTCGGTGTCGAAGCCACCGATCCCCGCGCCCCCGCGAGGTGAACCGCCGGGGCGGCGCGCCGCGCGCCGCCCCGGTTCGTGCCGGTTACGGGCAGGCCAGCCACGCGAAGTGGTAGACGGTGGTGATGCTGCCGTCGGTCGAGTCCATCGTGACGTAGCTCGTGGTCTTCTTCGGGTCCGACGTGCCTGCCGCGGCCCGCAATTCGGTGTTGATGTTCAGATTGCGTTCCTCGCCGCAGGGCTTGAACACGATCGCCCCGACTTCCGTCTTGTCCGTGAAATGCCAGTCGTCTTCAAACGGCCCGGTCAGCGGGTGCTGAATATACGCCGTCGGCGAATTACCCTGGAAATAGTAGTTCGCTCTTTCCAGGCCGGTCGCCCCACGTTCCAGGTGCGCGAACCCGCGGTAGTCCGCCTGCGCGATTCCGTAGGTGAACCCCTGCGGCACGTGCACCCGCAGGCCGATCTGGCAGTTCTTCCTCGCGTCGAGCGGACCCGCACCCACCCCGACCAAGGCGGTGTAGGCGCTGTACGTCACGGTGAACGCCGTGTTGTCCTGCGAAACGGCCACCGCGGACGTGCCCAGCGGGCAGCCCGTGCCGATGGCGTTCACGACGTCGATGACGATTTTGTCGGGCGGCGGAGGAGTGTTCCACGAATGCGGGGCGACCACAGAGGACAGCGCCATTACGGCAGCAACGACCGCAGACAGCATCGGAATCCTTCCCAATACATTCAAATTGGGGACGGGGGCCGGACCATGGTAGCGAAAGGATCATGGAAGCAAACCCCGCTGAACGGAGCAACACTGCACGTCTCGTCCCACCAAGCGGCATTGCTCACCTTTCGACAATTTGCCAAAGCCCATTCCGGCGGCCGTGAATAAACGGGGCGGAGAAAACGATTTCGCCCCCCGCTCCCCCGGCGACCGCCCACGATCACCCGCATGACGTCCGGCCCGGCCGACCAGCACCCCGGCACCGGCGGCACCCCGACCGGGCTGCGATCCTCACAACAGTGACTGGACGCACCCGACCAGCGACGCCCGGGAGGGATAGGCTCCACCCACAAGCCAAAGTCGTCTCAAGCTGGAGAACCGCAATGAGCCAAGCCCCCGTCAACGTGACCGTCACCGGCGCCGCCGGCCAGATCGGCTACGCGCTGCTCTTCCGCATCGCGTCCGGTCAGCTCCTCGGCCAGGACGTCCCGGTGAAGCTGCGGCTGCTCGAGATCCCGCAGGCGGTCAAGGCGGCCGAGGGCACCGCGATGGAACTCGAAGACGGCGCGTTCCCCCTCCTCGCCGGCACCGACATCTTCGACGACCCCAAGCAGGCCTTCGAAGGCACCAACATCGCCCTCCTCGTCGGCGCCCGCCCCCGCAGCAAGGGCATGGAGCGCGGCGACCTCCTCGAAGCCAACGGCGGCATCTTCAAGCCCCAGGGCGAAGCCATCAACGCCGGCGCCGCCGACGACATCAAGGTCCTCGTCGTCGGCAACCCCGCCAACACCAACGCCCTCATCGCCCGCTCGCACGCCCCCGACGTGCCCGCCGACCGCTTCACCGCGATGACCCGCCTCGACCACAACCGCGCCCTCGCCCAGCTCGCCAAGAAGCTCGGCGTCCCGGTGACCGAACTCAAGAAGGTCGCCATCTGGGGCAACCACTCCGCCACCCAGTACCCCTCGGTCCAGCACGCCGAATTCGGCGGCAAGCCCATCGCCGACGCCGTCGACCAGGCCTGGCTCGAAAACGACTTCATCCCCACCGTCGCCAAGCGCGGCGCGGCCATCATCGAAGCCCGCGGCCTCTCCTCCGCCGCCTCGGCCGCCTCCGCCGCCATCGACCACGTCCACACCTGGGTCAACGGCACCCCGGCCGGCGACTGGACCTCCGCCGCCGTCGCCTCCGACGGCTCCTACGGTGTCCCCGAAGGCCTCATCTCGTCCTTCCCGGTCACCGCCGAGAACGGCCAGTACAAGATCGTCCAGGGCCTCGAGATCGACGACTTCTCCCGCGCCCGCATCGACGCCTCCGTCAACGAGCTCGTCGAGGAACGCGACACCGTCCAGAAGCTCGGCCTCATCTGAACCTGAGCCACCCACGCGAAAGGGCCGCCGCCACACCAGTGACGGCGGCCCTTTCCCGGCTCAGGCAGGCAGCAGATCCGTCCGCGCCCGCAGCAACGCCTCGGCGCTCAGACCACCCTCGACACCCCCGGTGCCGGTGACGTCGTCGCGGGTCTCGAAACGGCCCTGGGCCACCCCGGCACCATAAGCCGCGGCCGTCGCCGCGATGAACGCCAACCCGAACCCGGCGGCCTTGCCGAACGCCGCGTGCGCCGCGAACCTGGTCGCCGCCGCGGCCGTCGCCGCACAGCTCACCGGCTGCACCGGCAGCCTCACCTGCAAGCCGACCAGCGTCCCGGCCTGCACGCCGGCGGCTTCTTCGATCCTGTTCATCGCTGTCCTCACGGTTGGGGCCGACTCGAGCACGCCAGACGCTAGCTCCGCACCCCGGCACCCACATCCACCCAAGTGACGAGGACACCGCGGTTTCCCCGATCCGCGGAACGAACCTCCGCATCGCCCGGAGCGAACACCGCACGCTCACAGCGAAACCGCACCCCGACCGGCGATCATGAGCCCTACCGTCGCCCCCATGACCCTTCTCGCCGTACCCGACCTGCAGACGCCCGGCCAAAGCACCAACGACACGGTCTACGAACAACTCCTGCGCGACCGCATCGTCTTCCTCGGCTCCGAAGTCAACGACGACGTCGCCAACCGCATCATCGCCCAGCTCCTCCTGCTCGCCGCCGACGACCCCGCCAAGGACATCACCTTCTACATCAACTCACCCGGCGGCTCCGTCACCGCCGGCATGGCCATCTACGACACCATGCAGCTCGTCAAACCCGACGTCTCCACCTGGGGCCTCGGCTTCGTCGCCTCCATGGGCCAGTTCCTGCTCTCCTCCGGCACCCCCGGCAAGCGCTACCTGCTGCCCAACACCCGGATCGTCATGCACCAGCCCTCGGCGGGCATCGGCGGCGCCGCCACCGACATCGCCATCCAGGCCGAGGTCTTCGGCAAGATGAAACGCCGCATCGCCGAGATCACCGCACGCCAGACCGGCCAGGCCGTCGAACGCATCACCACCGACGCCGACCGCGACCGCTGGTTCGACGCCGACGAGGCCCTGGCCTACGGCTTCGTCGACCACATCGTGGCCCCCGGCTGACCTTCCCCGTCGTTGCTTCTTTGACATGAAGGTGCCCGGGCGATTTTTGAAAAAAATCGCCCGGGCGTATAGGTCGTTATACAGTTGAAGAGGTCACTGAGGTGACCGGGTGGTTCAGACGCCGCCGAGGCCTCGCCGCGCCAGCAGCGGCTCGATCTCGGGGTCGCGGCCCCGGAAGGCGCGGAAGGCGTCCATCGGGTCGATGCTGCCTCCCCTGCCGAGCAGCGTGCGGCGGAAGTGGTCGCCGTTCTCGCGGGTCAGTCCCCCGTTGTCGCGGAACCACTGGACGGTGTCGGCGTCGAGGACTTCGCTCCAGATGTAGGAGTAGTACCCGGCGCTGTAGCCGCCGCTGAAGATGTGGGCGAAGTACGTCGTGCGGTAGCGCGGCGGGATCGCGTCGACGGCCACGCCGGCCTTCACCAGTGCTTCGGTCTCGAACCGCTGCACGTCCCCCACCCGGTCGTCGACGCCGAGGCCGTGCCAGGCCTGGTCGAGCAGGGATGCCGCCAGGTACTCGGTGGTGGAGAACCCTTCGCCGTACTGCTGGGCGGCGAGCAGCTTCTCGACCTGCTCCTGCGGCAGCGCCTCCCCCGTCTCGTGGTGCTTGGCGTAGTTCGCCAGGACTTCCGGCCACAGCATCCACATCTCGTTGACCTGCGACGGGTACTCGACGAAGTCGCGGGGGACGTTGGTGCCGGAGAAGGTCGGGTAGCGGACCGCGGAGACCAGCGCGTGGAGGGCGTGGCCGAACTCGTGGAACGCGGTGACGAGCTCGTCGAAGGTGAGCAGCGTCGGCTCCCCCGCCGGCGGCTTGTTCACGTTGAGCACGTTGACCACGACCGTCTTGCGGCCCAGCAGCTCGGACTGGTCGACGAAGGTGTTCATCCATGCGCCGCCGCGCTTGGAGTCGCGGGTGTAGAGGTCGAGCAGGTACAGGCCGAGCGGGGTGCCGTCGGCGTCGAAGACCTCGAAGGTCCGGACCTCCGGGTGGTACTTCGGCAGGTCGTCGCGCTCGGTGAACGTCAGGCCGTACAGCTTCGTCGCCGCGAAGAAGACGCCGTCGAGGTACACGCGGTCGGCCTCGAAGTACGGGCGCAGGGCCTCGGTGTCGACGTCGAAGCGCTCGCGGCGGACCTGGGCGGCGTAGAACGGCCAGTCCGACGGCCGCAGCTCGGCGCCGGGCACGTCGGCGGCCAGCAGCTGCTGGAGCTCCGCGGCTTCGGCGCGGGCGTTCGCGACGGCCGCGGGCGCCAGCCGCTCCAGCAGCCCGGCGGCGGCTTCGGCCGTCTTCGCCGTCTCGTCCGCGATGACGTACGCGGCGTGGTTCGGGTAGCCGAGCAGGGCGGCCCGTTCCGCGCGCAGGCGCACGATCTCGGCGACGACGGCGTTGTTGTCGCAGGCGTTGCCGCGGTTGCCCCGCGCCATCGACGCGGTGTGGATGCGCGCGCGGACGTCGCGGTCGCGCAGGGTCTCCAGCGGGGACGCCTGGCTGGTCGGCAGGCTCAGCGTGAGCACGTACCTGCCGTCCTCGCCGCGGGCGGACGCCGCTTCGGCCGCGGTGGCGATCGCGCCTTCGCCGAAGCCGTCGAGCTCGGCGCGGTCGGCGATGACGACGGCCAGGTCGTTGGTGTCCTTGAGCAGGTTCTGCTGGAACTTCGTCTGCAGGGTCGACAGCTGCTCGTTGAGCTCGCGCAGCCGGGCCTGCTCGGCCTCGCCGAGCCCGGCACCGGCGCGGCTGAAGTCGGTGTGCCGCCGTTCCAGCAGCCGCAGCGACTCCGCGTCCAGGCCCAGCTCGTCGCGGCGCGCGTGGAGGGCGTCGATGCGGGCGAACAGCTGCGGGTTGAGGTGGATCGCGTCGTGGTGGGCGGCCAGCTTCGGCGCGAACTCCGCCTGGATGGCCTGGATCTCGTCGGTGCTGTTGGAGCCGGCCAGGTTGTAGAACACGCTCGCCACGCGGCCCAGCAGCTCGCCGGCGCGCTCGAGGGCCACGATGGTGTTCTCGAACGTCGGCTCGGCGTCCTGGGCCGCGATCTGCTCGATCTCCGCCGCGTGCTCGGCCAGCCCGGCCTCGAACGCGGGCCGGTAGTGCTCGTCGGAGATCCGGTCGAAGGGCGGCAGGGCGTAGGGCAGCTCGCTGGGTGCGGCGAACGGATTGTCCGGCGAAATCATCGGGCAGGCTCCAGGTCGGGGACAAACACTCGGTCCCGCCACCCTACGGGTTCCACCTGGGTGGATGTCAGCGCTTTCCGAAGGTGGCCGGGGTCACCGGCCCGTGGTACCGCCCACGACGGCGTCGCTGGTCGAGGTGCCCTTTTTGCCCCGTTTCGGCTTCGGTTCGGGCGGCACGATGCCGCGCAGGTCGCCACCGTGGTCGTTGACCCGCATGACGAACGGCCGCGTCTCGGTGTAGCGCACCACCGAGATGGACGCCGGGTCGACGACGATCCGCTGGAAGGCGTCGAGGTGCTGGCCGAGCGCGTCGGCCAGGATGGACTTGATGACGTCCCCGTGACTGCACAGCAGCCAGACGGCGTGGTCACCGTGCTCGGCGGTGATCCGCCGGTCGTGGGCGCGGACGGCGGCCACCGACCGGGCCTGCATCTGGGCGAGGCCCTCGCCGCCCGGGAACACCGCGGCCGAGGCGTGCGCCTGCACGACCCGCCAGAGCGGCTCCTTCGCCAGGTGCTTGAGCTCCTTGCCCGTCCAGTCGCCGTAGTCCACTTCGGACAGCCCGGGCTCGACGACCTTGTCCAGACCGCGCGCTGCCGCGAGCGGGCCGACGGTCTGCTTGCACCGCAGCATGGGGGAGACGACGAGCCCCGACAGGGGCACGCCGTCCAGCCGTTCGACGAGCTTCTCCGCCTGGGCACGGCCGGTGTCGTCGAGGTTGACCTTCGGGGACCGCCCGGCGAGGATGCCGGAGCCGTTGGCCGTGGACTTGCCGTGCCGGAGCAGAATGACCGTACTCACGGCCCCCACCCTACGTGGGGGCCGATCAAGCAGTGGCCCCGATGCAGTGAATGACTCATTCCTGGCGTCAGGCGTCAGGAATGAGTCATTCACTGCGTTCCGGCGCGGCTCAGTGGCCGACCGGACCCGCGTTCGGGTCCAGCGCGCCGGTGAAGATCAGCACGAACAGCAGCACGCCCAGCACCAGGCGGTACACCACGAACGGCACGAAGCTGCGCTTCTTGATGTACGCCATCAGCCACGCGATCACCGCGTACCCCACACCGAACGCCACCAGCGTGGCCAGGATCGTCGGACCCCACTGAGCAGGCACGTTGCCGGAGCCGATGTCCTTGAGCTTGTACACCCCCGAGCCGAACACCGCCGGCAGCGCCAGCAGGAACGAGTACTCCGCCGCCTCCGCCCGCGTGTACCCGAGCAGCAGGCCCGCGCTGGTCGTGCCGCCTGACCGGGACACGCCCGGGATCAGGGCCAGCGCCTGCGCGAAACCGAAGCCGAGGCCGTGCGGCACGGTCAGGTTGTCCAGCGTCCGCTCCTGCTTGCCGATGCGGTCGGCGACCAGCAGGATCAGGCCGAACACGATGAGCACGGTCGCGGTGATCCGCAGGTCGCGGAACGCGCTGTCGATCTGGTCCTGCAGGAGCAGGCCGAGCACCACGATCGGCAGGGAGCCGACGATGATCAGCCAGCCCAGGCGGGCGTCCGGGTCGCGGCGCCACTCCGGCTTGTACACCGAGAAGAACCAGGCGCGCAGGATCCTCCCGATCTTCGGCCCGAAGTAGATGATCACCGCCAGCTCGGTGCCGATCTGGGTGACGGCGGTGAACGCCGCGCCCGGGTCGTCCCAGCCTGCCAGCGCCGCGACGATCCGCAGGTGGGCGCTCGACGAGATCGGCAGGAACTCCGTCAGGCCCTGGACCAGGCCCAGGACGAGTGCTTCGAACCAGCCCACGTCAGGCCACCCCCGCCAGGTCCAGGGCCTCGACGGCCGTGCGCAGCGCTGCGGCCGGCTCGGGCGTGTAGGGCGACACCGACAGGGTCGTCACGCCGGCTTCGGCGTATTCCGTCATCTTCTCCGCGATCCGTTCCTTCGGGCCCAGCAGCGACGTCGCGTCGAGGAACTCCGCCGGCACCGCCGCCATCGCCCCCGCGCGGTCGCCCGCCAGGTACTTCTCCTGCACTTCGGCGGCCTCGGCCGCGAATCCCATCCGGCACGCCAGCCGGTTGTAGAAGTTCTTCTCCTTGCTCCCCATCCCCCCGAGGTAGAGCGCCGCGTAGCCGCGGACGGCGTCCGCGCAGGTCCGCCAGTCGTCGCCGGGGACCAGCGGCACGGACGGGACGACGTCGAAGCCGGCCAGGTCGCGGCCCGCCCGCTCGGCGCCGGCCCGGATGTGGGCCAGCTGCTCCCCCGCGTGCGACGGCGAGAAGAACACCGGCAGCCAGCCGTCGGCGATCTCGCCGGCCAGCTCCAGGTTCTTCGGGCCGATCGCGGCCAGGTACAGCGGGATGTGCTTGCGGGCCGGGCGGACCGTCAGCCGCAGCGCCTTCCCGGGACCGTCCGGCAGCGGCAACGTGAAGTGCTCGCCCTCGAACTTCAGCCGCTCACGGCGCAACGCCGTCCGCACGATCTGCGCGTACTCGCGCGTGCGGCCCACCGGCGAGGCGAACCGGACGCCGTGCCAGCCCTCGGACACCTGCGGGCCGGACACGCCGAGGCCGAGCCGGAACCGGCCGCCCGACAGCGTGTCGAGCGTCGCGGCGGTCATCGCCGTCATCGCCGGCGTGCGGGCCGGGATCTGCAGCACGGCGGCCCCGACGTCGATCCGCGATGTCTGCGCCGCGATCCACGTGAGCACCGTCACCGCGTCCGAGCCGTAGGCCTCCGCCGCCCACACGACCGCGTAGCCGAGGTCGTCCGCCTGTCTGGCCAGGGCCAGGTTCGCGGGGTCGTTCCCCGCTCCCCAGTAGCCGAGGTTGAGTCCGAGTCGCACGGGGCCAGACCCTAACGGGGGCCTTGATCGCGACACGACTCACCTTGGTCTCCTCCGGACGGGGCAGCCCACTAGGCTCGGCGGTCGTGGAAAAGCGACTGCTCGGCCGCTCGGGACTGCGCGTCTCCCGTATGGCGCTCGGCACCATGACCTGGGGTGGCGACACCGACGCGGAGGAGGCCGCCAGCCAGCTGGTCGCCTTCGTCGACGCCGGCGGCACCCTGGTGGACACGGCCGACATCTACGGCGAAGGCGAGAGCGAGCGGGTGCTCGGCTCGCTGCTCGGCGACCTCGTGCCCCGCGAAGACGTCGTCCTGGCGACGAAGGCCGTCGCCAAGCGCACCGACGGCCCGTTCGGCGGCGGCGCCTCCCGCGGCGCCCTGCTCGCCGCGCTCGACGGCTCGCTCAAGCGGCTCGGCACCGACCACATCGACCTGTGGCAGCTGCACGCCTGGGACGAGCACGTCCCGCTCGCCGAGACGCTCTCCGCCCTCGAGTACGCCGTGACCAGCGGGAAGGTCCGCTACGTCGGCGTCTCGAACTACGCAGGCTGGCAGCTGGCCACCGCGGCCGCCGGTGCCTCGGCGGTCGCGCCGATCGTCTCCACCCAGGTCGAGTACTCGCTGCTCGAACGCGGGATCGACCGCGAGGTCGTGCCCGCGGCCGCGCACCACGGCATCGGCCTGCTGCCCTGGGCGCCGCTCGGCCGCGGCGTGCTCACCGGCAAGTACCGCACCGGCACGCCCGCCGACTCCCGCGGCGCGAACAGCGCGTACGCCGGGTACGTCGAGCACCACCGCACCGACCGCGCCGCCCGGATCGTGCAGGCCGTCGCGACCGCCGCCGACGGGCTCGGCACGTCCCCGCTCGCCGTCGCACTGGCCTGGGTCCGCGACCGGCCCGGCGTCGTCGCCCCGGTCGTCGGCGCGCGGGACACCGGCCAGCTCACCGGCTCGCTGACGGCGGAGGACATCACCCTCCCGCCCGCCATCCGGTCCGCGCTCGACGACGTCAGCGCGATCGAGGTCGGCTACCCCGAACGCTGGCCGCGGTGAGCGCCAGGTGTCTGTTCGGTGACACGCACGTGACGGCACGGGGATCAAGGAGCATGCTGGTGAAGACCAACCGCCGAGGAACGCCTGGAGGCCGCAACGTGCATCGGCTCGCCGCCGTGTCGTGGATCGCGCTCCCGCTCGCCGGTGCCCTGGTGCTCTCGGGCTGCTCGTCGGCCAAGTCCACCTCCGACGACCTGCAGATCGTCGCGAACCCGACCGCCGCGCGCCCGGCCGTCTCCCCCGCCGTGACCGTGAAACCCGCCGGTCAGGTGCTCGGCACCGGCTCGGTGTCGGCCGTCGCCGTCGACGCGAAGACCTCGACCCTCGTCGTTGCCGTGTCTTCTCCGCCGTCGCTGCAGCTGTACGACCTGAACGCCCTCGCGTCACCGCCGGTGAATATGCCGTTATACGGCAAGGTGGCGAAGCTGACGGTGGCGCCGGGGCGGATCGAGATCGCCGAGCCCGAGCAGGGTGTGGTGCAGCAGCTGACGTTGCCGGACCGGAAACTCACCGAGACGAAGACGGGCGGGCAGCCGGCGTCGAGCATCGCCTACGGGGCCGATCGGCTGGTCGCGATGGGCACGGGCAAGGACATCCGGGTGCTGCCGGCGGCGGGGCCCGCGCGGACGATCGGCGGGCAGCTCTACAGCGCCGACGACGTGGTCGACACCGGCGACGGCGTGGTGGTGCTCGACCGGCTGCGGACCGCCGTGTTCTCGGTCGACGTCGCCGGCGGGAAGGTCGACGAGGGCCTGCGGGCGGGCGACGGCGCCGCGAACGCCGTGGCGGACTCCTACGGCCGGGTGCTGGTGACCGACGCGCGGGCGGGGGCGCTGCTGGCGTTCTCGGCGGGGCCGCTGATCCTGCGGCAGCGGTATCCGGTGCCCGGCGGGGCGTACGGGATCGCCTACGACGCGACGCGCAGCCTGGCGTGGGTGACGCTCACCGAACGGAACGAAGTGGCCGGGTTCGACGTCCGCGGCGGCGAGCCCGTGGAGAAGTACCGGTTCCCCACCGTGCGCCAGCCGGACTCGGTGGGGGTGGACGAAAAGAGCGGCCGGGTGATCGTCGGCTCGGCCGCCGGAGAAGGGACCCAGGTGATCCAGCCATGACAGCGGTCAGCGAGGCGGTGGTCGAAGGGGATTGGGAGTATCGCCGCCTGCACCTCCCCCCGGGCGTGTCCCGGCGTGCGGCGGCGATCCAGCTCTCCATCCACGCGGAGTTCGCGGGCTGGGAACTGCGGACCGTCCGGCTCTACGCGGACGGCACGCGGCGGGTGTGGCTGCGCCGCAAGAAGACGGCGCAGAGCCTGCCCGGCGCCCTGCCGACCTAGCCGAACACCCGGTTCAGCCACTCGGCCCAGACCTTCTCCTCGACCTCCGGGTCCGCGCCCGGGGTGAAGAGGTGGTGGCCGGCGACCATCGGGCCGTGGAAGCCGCGCAGGAAGCGGAACATCGCGTCCGCCGTCCGCACGCCCACGGTCTGGTCGTTCACGGCGTAGACCACGCCCTCCCCGCCGAGCCGCACCCGGTCTCCCACGGCGGGCCGCGCGGCCAGGCCGAGCGCCGTGCCGAGCCGAGTCCACGCCTCGGCCCAGTCCCCCACCGGCGGCCCGAAGGCCGTCACCGGGGTCGCGATCCGCCCGGCGAAGTGCGTGACGTACTCAACCAGGGTGCGGAAGAACAGCTCGCCGCCCGCGGTCATCGCCTCGAACTCGTCCGCCCAGTCGTCGCCGGGCAGGAACCCGCTGGTGACGCACCGGATCACCGTGCTGCCGGAGTCGCGGCCCTCGACGAGGAACTCGTAGGCGATCCGCCGTCCGTCCGGCGCGGGGTCGTTGCCGTAGCCGAGCTTCTCCAGCGGATCCCACTCCCGGATCCGGTATTCCGGCTGGTAGGCACCGAATGCTCCGCGGATCGTGCCGCCGGTGCCGCCCTCGACCTCGTTGCGGCCCATGAACCACGAGTCGATGCCGGGCCCGGTCGCGATGGCGTCCCAGACCTCCTCCGGGGTCGCGGCGACCTCGGCGGCGTCGGTCAGTTCGAACTCATGCCCCACCTGCGGACTCCTCCGGGACGCTGGGGTGGACGGCGACGACCACCCGGTGGTTGCGGCCCTGCTCGGCCGTCTCGTCGTGGTACTTCCCCACCAGCGCGGTGACGGCGGCCGTGAGCTCCTCGGCGAACGCGGCCCGGTCGGCGGCGGAGGCGAACCGCACCTCGCCGTCGAGCGCGAAGGTCGCCACGCGCTGCTTGGCCTTCGCCGCGCCGGTGATCAGCAGGCCGACGTCGCGCACGAGCCGGCCGGCGACGGCGAGCAGCCACCGGGCCGACAGCCGGTCGGGCGAGCGCGCCGGGTCCGGCTGGACGGCGGCCAGCGCCGTCGGCGAGATGACGTACGAAGCCGCCGTCGCCCGCATCATCCGCTCGGTGACGTTGCCCTTGCGGCGTTCCTCGACCAGCTCCACCAGGCCGTGGCTCTCCAGGGCGCGCAGGTGGTAGTTGACCTTCTGCCGGGGCAGGCCGACGCGCGCGGCGAGCATCGTGGCCGAGGCAGGCTCGGCCAGCTCGGCCAGCAGCCGGGCCCGGACCGGGTCCAGCGACACCTCGGCCGCCGCCGCGTCTTCGATCACCGCCACGGGAAACATGCGCCCAGCATCCAGCCGAACAGAGAAATTGTCAAGAACGTTCGAGCTGTCGGTCCAGCAGGGTCTGGAAGTGCGGGCACGTCATGAGGTCGTCGTGCCGGCAGTCGCCCTCGAGGAGCTCGAGCGCGGCCTGCGCCCGGGCGATGCGGGTCCGCAGCCGCTCCCGCTGCCGGGCGGCCATCGCCGCGCGGCCGGCCGCGGACCGGTCGGTCAGCATCGACCGGATGTCCGCGAGCTCGAACCCGGCTTCCTTGGCGACCAGGACGGCGGCCACCCGGCGCACGTCGGCGTCGGCGTCGGCGTAGCGGCGCCGGTCACCGACGCGGGCGGGGGTCAGCAGCCCTTCCGCTTCCCAGTAGCGCAGCACGTGGGCCGGCAGCCCGAAGCGAGCCGCCACTTCGCCGATTGACTTCATCCCGACATTAAGTCCCACGATGGGCGGCATGTCCACGTTGCTCACGCTCCTCGACGCCCTCGACGACCGCCCGCAAGCCGTTGCCCTGCGGGAACTGAGTTACCGGAACCTCGGCGACACCGTGGTCGACGTCGGCTGCGGCGGCGGCCGGGCCGTCGGCGAACTGGCCGCCCGCGGGGTCCGGGCCATCGGCGTCGACGCCGACCCGGCGATGGTCTCGACGGCGGCTGCCCGCTGGCCCGACGGCGAGTTCCACGTCGCCGACGCGGCCGCCCTGCCCCTCCCCGACGGTTCGGTGACCGGCTACCGCGCCGACAAGGTCCTGCACGTCCTGCCGGACCCCGCGCTCGCGGTGGCGGAGGCCCGCCGCGTCCTGCCCCCGGGCGGCCGCGCGGTGCTCACCGGCCAGGACTGGGACACGATCGTGATCGACTCCGACGACCCGGTCCGCACCCGGCGGATCGTCCACACGCGAGCGGACGGGATGCCGCACCCGCGGATCGCCCGGCGGTACCGGAACCTGTTGCTGGACAACGGGTTCACCGACGTCACGGTCGAGGTCCACACGCTGGTGTGGACGGACGCGGCGGTGCTGCCGGTCCTGGCCGACCTCGGCGGCGACGGCGCCTGGCTGGCCGAACAGACGGCCCGGGCCGCCGACGACCGGCTGTTCGTGGCGGTGCCGATCTTCCTCGCGGCCGGCACTAACTCCGGAGGCTCGCGTTGACGAGCGCGACCACCCGCGGCAGCACCTGGGCCGCGGCCTCCAGGGGCACGACGTGCCCGACACCGGGCAGCACCACCGCCGTCCCGTTGCCCAGGCCGCGGACCCACTGCTCCACATCGGACGCCCGCACGATCCGGTCCCGCTCCCCCACGATCGCCGTCACCGGCAGGTCGCCGACCTGGGCCAGCGCCGCGTCACGGGCGTAGGCGTCCATCGCCGGGCGGAACAGCGACACCGTGTGGGGCCAGTTGCCGCGGATCATCTTCACCGTCAGCTCGACCAGGTCCGGGTCCGGGTCGTCGCCGAACAGCCACCAGCGCAGGCCCGCGCTGACCGCGCGGCTCGTGTGCTCGCGCACGACGCCGAACAGCTTCGACCCGAGCACCGCCTCGAGGTCGCGGGCCAGCTTCCCCAGCGCGTTCGGCCAGGTCGCCGACACCTCGGCGGCGAGCGTGCCCGACGACGTCGCCAGCAGCACCAGGCCGGACACCCGCTCGGCGAACAGCTCCGGGTGCCGCTGGGACAGCGACATGATCGCCAGGCCGCCCATGTCGTGGCCGGCCAGCACCACCCGGCCTTCGGGCACTTCGCGCGTCAGCAGCTCGGCGAGGTCGTCGCCGAGCTGCGCCATGGTCGCCGTGCCGCGCCGCGCCCGGCCGGAGCCGCCGTGGCCGCGCTGGTCGTAGGTCAGCACGGCCACCGGCCCGTCGGCGGCGTCCGGCACCAGCGGCGCGATGCGGCCCCAGCTGCGCTGGTCGAGCGCGTAGCCGTGGACGAACACCACCGTCACCGGCGCGGCCGGGTCGCCCCTGCGGACGAGCTGCAGGGACGTGCCGTCGGCGAGCGCGAACCCGGTCATCAGCTGGTGCGCAGGAACCGGTCCAGCACGCGGGTGCCGAACTTCAGCGCCTCGACGGGAACGCGCTCGTCGACGCCGTGGAACAGCGCCGAGAAGTCGAGGTCGGCCGGCAGCTTGAGCGGCGCGAAGCCGAAGTTGCGGATACCGAGCTGTTGGAACGACTTCGCGTCGGTGCCGCCGGACAGCATGTACGGCAGCGTCTTCGCGCCCGGGTCCTCGGCCAGCACGGCGGCGCTCATGGCGTCGACGAGCGCGCCGTCGAACGTCGTCTCGACCGGCGGGAGCTCCATCCACTCCTTCTCGATGTCCGGGCCGAGCAGCTCGTCGAGCTCGCGGTCGAACGCCTCCAGGCGCCCGGGCAGGATCCGGCAGTCGACGGCGGCCTCGGCGACCGACGGGATGACGTTCGACTTGTACCCGGCGGTGAGCATGGTCGGGTTCGCCGTGTCGCGCAGGGTCGCGCCGATCATCCGGGAGATGTTGCCCAGCTTGGCGACCGAGCCCTCCAGGTCGTCCTCCGGGAAGTCCCACCCGGTGATCTCGGTGACGCCGGCGAGGAACTCCCTGACCGAGTCGGTGAGCACGAGCGGGAACCGGTGGTTGCCGAGCTTCGCCACGGCCTCGGCCAGCTTCGTGACGGCGTTGTCGCGGTGGATCATCGAGCCGTGCCCGGCGGTGCCGCGCACGCGCAGCTTCATCCAGCGGATGCCCTTTTCCGCCGTCTCGATGAGGTAGGCGCGGACGTCGTCCTTGAGCGTGATCGAGAAGCCGCCGACCTCGCTGATCGCCTCGGTGACGCCTTCGAACAGCTCGGGCCGGTTCTCGACCAGCCACTGGGCGCCGTAGTGACCGCCGGCCTCCTCGTCGGCCAGGAAGGCGAAGACCAGGTCGCGCGGCGGCACGACGTTGTGCATCTTGTAGTGCCGGGCCAGCGCGAGCGCCATCCCGCACATGTCCTTCATGTCGACCGCGCCGCGCCCCCAGACGTAGTCGTCCTGGATGGCCCCGGAGAAGGGGTGGACCGACCACTCCGAGGCGTCGGCGGGCACGGCGTCGAGGTGACCGTGGATCAGCAGGGCGCCCCGGGACCGGTCGGCCCCTTCGAGCCGGACGATCACGTTGTGCCGGTTCTTCCCGCCCGACTCGACGTAGGTGATCTCGTAGCCGGCGTCGGTCAGCTTCTCCGCGACGTACTCGGCCGCCGCCCGCTCGCCGACCAGCGTGTCGGGATCGCCGGTGTTGGTCGTGTCGATGCGGATGAGCTCGCTGGTCAGCGTGACGGCTTCGGCCGCGGCGGCTTCGATCAGGTTCGGTTCGGTCACCGGCCATTCCTATCACCCGGCTGGCCGGGTGCGCTGGCTGCGCGCCTGCTGGGACGGCCGCACGCCCCGGCGTCCGAGCTCAGGCGGCGGCGAAAGCCTTCTCGAGCGCGGCGACGACGGCGGCGTTGGCCTCCGGCGTCCCCACCGTCAGGCGGATGCCCTCGCCGGGGTACCGGCGGCTCAGCAGACCGGCCCGCTCCAGCAGGTCGGCCACCTCGTCCGCCCGTGACCCCAGCGGCAGCCACAGGAAGTTCGTGTCGGTGGGCGGCGCCGGCACCTGGCGTTCCCGCAGGGCCGCGCGCAGTCCTTCCCGGGCCGCCTTGACGATGGCCACGCGCTTCGCCAGCTCCGGCTCCGCCGCGAGGGACGCCAGCGCCGCGCGCACCCCGATCCCGCTGACCCCGCACGGCACGGCGCACTTGCGCAGGGCCGCACTGAGCACCGGCTGCGCCACCCCGTAACCCACGCGCAGCCCCGCCAGACCGTACGCCTTCGAGAACGTCCGCAGCACGACGACGTTCGGGTGCCGTCGATACAGCTCGACGCCGTCCACCGCCGAGGTGCTGAACTCGCGGTACGCCTCATCCAGCACCACCAGCACCGATTCCGGCACGGCGGTCAGGAACGCGGACAGCCCCCGCGCGCCGACGGACGTGCCGGTCGGATTGTTGGGGTCGCAGAGGAACACGGCCCGCGTGCGCGGGGTGACGCGTTCCGCCATCGCCGCCAGGTCGTGCACCCCGTCCCGCAGGGGCACCGGCACCGGTCGCGCCCCGGCGATCCGCGCCACGATCGGGAACGCCTCGAACGACGGCCACGCGTACACGACCTCGTCCCCCGGCTCCAGCATCGCCTGCGCCACCTGCTGGTAGATCCCCACCGAACCCGGGCCGGTCACCACGTCGCTCTCCGGCACGCCCAGCCGTGCGGCGAGCGCCGCCACCAGCTCGCCCGGCATGATCTCCGGGTAGTGGTGCGCGGTCAGCGCCGCCCGCGAGATCTCGGCCAGCACCGACGGCAGCGGGGGGTACGGGTTTTCGTTGAGGAACAACCGGTGCGACACGCCGTCCGCCCGCGCCACCGGCGGTTTCGGCACGTACAGGGGCACTTCGTCCAGTACCGTGCGGGGAACCGGGGTCATGACGCCTCCTCGAGTGCGGCGCGAGCCACGTAGAAGCCCGACATGACGTCCTGCACGGCCAGACCGAGCGACTTGTAGAGCGTGGTGTCGTCCGGTCGCTCCCGGCCGGGGTGCCGTCCGAGGAGCACCTCGCCGAGCTCGGCCCGCACGTGGTCGGCCCCGATCAGGCCCTCGGCCAGCGGTGCGCGCAGGTCGCCGGACTCGGCCGCCGCCGACTCCCGGCTGTCCACGAACACCGCCGCCCTCGCCACCGTCTCCGACGAGAGCTCGCGCGCGTCGGCGAACGAGCCGCCCACCACGTTGAGGTGCGCTCCAGGCGCCACCCAGCCCGCCTCGACGATCGGGGTGCGGGCCGCCGTGGTCGTGCACACCAGATCCGCGCCGTCGAGCGCCGACCGCACGTCCGGCGCGACCTCCACGTCGATGCCCAGCCCCTCGGCCCACGCCCGGTAGTCCTCCGCGTGCGCGCGGGTCCGCGACCACACCCGCACGCGGCGCAGCTTGCGGACCACGGCCAGCGCCCGCAGGTGGCTGCGCCCCTGCACGCCCGAGCCGAGCACGGCCAGGTCGCCCGCGTCGGGCGGGGCCAGCACGTCGGTGGCCACCGCCGACACGGCGGCCGTGCGGGTGGCGGTGATCGCGCCCGCGTCCATCACGGCCAGCGGTCGTCCCGTGTCAGGGTCGAACACCATCACCACGCCGATGTGCAGGTCCAGGCCGCGCGCGGGGTTCTCCGGCTTGAGGACCATCGCCTTGAGGCCGAACCCGGCGTGGTCGTCGCCCGCCACGTGGCACGGCATCGTGCCCAGCAGACCCGATTCGTGCGGGGGGCGCAGGATCGTGCGCAGCGGCTGGTTCACCTGCCCCGCGCTGTAGCGGCGCATCGCCTCGGCCATCAGGTCGATCGCCGCCTCCACCGGGTACAGCCGGTGGACGTCGTGCTCGTCGAGGAACTGCATGTGGCCCCTTTCAGACCCGCGCGGCGACGAACACCGACCACAGCATCCGGATCGTGCGCGTGCGCGAGATGAACTCCAGGTCGTGCGCCGCCACGGCCGGCTGCGTGGTGAGCGCCAGGTCCACCACGCCGTCGCCGACCGCGATCGCGGCCGCGCTGGTGGAGGTCACCTTGATCGCTTCGTAGCCGGTGAACCGCTCCGGCAGCAGTTGCGCGATCAGCGCCGTCGGCGCGGGGTGCGTGGCGATGCGCGGCCAGTCCGGCAGCGCCTTCCGGTCCCGCCGGCGCGCCAGGCCGTAGAGCGGCGTGTCCTGGATGAACGCACCGCACAGCGCCAGCCTGGTGTCCATGTAGTAGTCGTTGACGCCGGAATACGCGCTGGCCACGACGACGTGGCTCACCTCGCCGGATCTCAGCGCTTCAGCGGCCTTCTCGTAGGTGTCGAACAGCCTGATCTCCGGCGGGCCGTCGGCGGCGAAGGTGCGCCACACGTGCCGGGCCGCCTGCTCGCTGCTCGTTCCCGCCGGCCCCAGCGTGCCCACCGCCTTGACGGGCACGTCGCTGCCCGACAGCACAGCAAGGCGTGGTTCGGCCAGCAACATCGGTTCTGCCACGGACATCTCGCTCTCCCAACGCATCTCACGGCACTCGCACGCGGGTGAGCCAGTGCTCGTACCTGTCGTCCGAACCCCGCACCAGGTCGTGGTAACGGTGGCGCAGGCCGGTGGTCACGGTGCCGGGTTCGCCGGTGCCGACGTCCCGGCCGGCGATCCCGACCACGGGCGTGACCCCCATGCCCGTGCCGGTGAGGAACACCTCGTCCGCGACCAGCAGGTCGGCCGGTTGCAGCGGGCGTTCGGTGTAGCTCAGGCCGAAATCGGCCGACAGCACCCGCACGGTGTCGCGGGTGACGCCTTCGAGGATGTCGGCGTCGAGCGGCGGGGTGAGCAGTTCGTCGCCGCGCACGGCGAACACGTTGGCCGTGCTCGCCTCCGCCACGTCGCCACGCTCGTTGAGCAGGATCGCGTCGTCGTAGCCCGCCGCCCGCGCCTCGTCCACCGCCAGCGCGTTGTTCAGGTAGGTCCCGGTCGCCTTGGCACGCACCGGAAGGGACCGGCCCGGCGGGCGCGTCCACGAGCTGAACGAGCAGCGCACGCCCGCCGCCGGCGAGTAGTCGCCCAAGGTGAACGCGATCACCGACAGCGCGTCGGAGTTGCCGCGCAACGACACCCCCGGCCCCGTCCCGGGCAGCGGGCGGTACTTGTACGCCAACGGCCTGATGTAGGTGTCACGCGCGACACCGTTGCGCGACAACAGCTCGACGACCACGGCCGCGAGCTCCGCCGTGTCCTGCGGCAGGTCGATGCGCAACAGCCGGCACGACCGCGCGAACCGCTCCAAGTGGTCGCGGAGACGGAACACCGCGAGTTCCGACCGACCGGGCACCACGTGCGCCCGGATGCCCTCGAACACGCCCGTGCCGTAGTGCAGGCCCTGCGTGGTGACCGGGACGGTGGCCTCGGCGACCGGCACGAACCCGTCCCGGTGGTACGCCCACGCCGTCGTCGCGGGCCGCTCGTCCGTCCGCGTCCCGCCCGACACCTCGGCGGTCACGTCAGCGCCTCGCCGACGCGAGGGACCGGGCGGCAGCGGTCTCTTCGTCGGCGTCCTCGCCGGAGCGGTTGTCCACCACGCGGGCGGCCTTCCAGCTCACCATCGCGCCCGTGCCGGTGATGCTGCCGAACCGGTCGTGGCCCACGCTCACCTCGACGCCCAGCACGTCCCGGCAGTGGTCGGCGAGCTCCGGGTCGACGCGCGGCGGCTCGCTCTCGTCCGCCTCCAGGCGCAACGACAGCCGGTCCGCGCCGGACTCGTCACGGTCGAGCACCACCTGGTAGTCGAGGTAACCCCGGACGTGGCCGAGCAGCAGGTTCTCCAGGTCGTAACCGCTGATCCGCTGCCCGCCGACGACCAGTTCGTCGCGCGTGCGGCCCAGCACCTCCAGGCGGTCGGCCGGCAGCGTCGCCCCGGCGTCCCCGCGCGTGCGGCGCACCAGGTCGCCCGTGCGGTAGCGCACCAGCGGCTTCGCGCCCTGGTACAGCGCAGTGACGACCAGCTCCCCGAGGGTCACGTCCCCGGTCTCGGCCGCCGGCGCACCCGTGACCGGGTCGACGACCTCGTAGTGGTTGATCAGCGGTGCGGTGTACAGCCCGCCGTCCGCCCCCGCCGCGGCCAGCACCGACGCCTCCTGCGAGGCGTACAGGGCGTTATACGCCCGTGCGCCCCACAGCTCGCCGATGTTGGCCAGCAGCTCCGGTGATGCCAGTTCGCCGGTCAGCATCAGCACCCGCACCCGCAGGTCCCGGCGCGGGTCGAGCCCCGCCGCGCGCAACCGTTTCGCCAGCGTCAGCGCCATGCCGGGCGTGCAGAACAGGCCGGTGACGCCCAGGTCGCGCAACACCGCCAGGGCCCGGTCGAAGCCGACCATCGGCGAGTGCGGCCACATCTTCGCCACCGCCAGGCCCAGGTTCCGGCACACGTCTCCGAACGTGTCGCCGAACGCGTGCAGCTCGGTCGGTCCGGAGACGCCGATCACCTGGTCGTCGCCGTACTGCCGGAAGATCGTGTCGTAGTGGACGGTCAGCGCCGTGTTGTTGGCCAGCGAGTCCACGTTGTCACGCGGGCACGGAGTGGCTGCCCCCGTGGTGCCGGTCGTCTCGTAGAAGATCCACGCCCTGGACAACGGGCGGGACAGGATGTCGTGTTGGGCCGCGCGCAGGTCGTCCTTCGTCGTGAACGGCACCGCACGCCACGCCGCACCGGCCGACGAGCCGAGCTCCTCGGTGCGCACGTTCGCCAGGTGCTTGCGGTAGAACGGCGAGTTCGCCCGCACGTAGTCCACAGTGGCCCGGAGCATGGTGGTGCGGTGGGCCTCCAGGCGCGCCCCGTCCCACCGCCCCGCGGCGAATTCGCGGTGGTCGTCACGCAACCGCCGGGCGACTCCGGCCAGTTCCTCGTTGAAGATCGTGAACATGCTTCCCCCTTGTGGTCAGCGACGGGCGGCGAGTTCGTGCGCCACGACCGTCGCGTCCCGCTCGACGACGTCGGCGATGACCCAGTCGCTGATCTCCCGCCAGACGGCGATGGCGTCCTGGTGGAACGGGTGCGTCATGTAGCGGTCCAGCGCAGCCTCGTCCTCCACCAGCCCGATCACCACGAAGTCGTAGGCGACCGGCCGGTCCGAGAAGTTCCGGCCCGCGTACCAGTAGCGCAGGTCGGGGACCTCGTCGCCGACCCGGCGCGCCAGGGATTCGGCGACGGGGACGCGCGGGTCCTCCGGGGACACCCCGTCCTTGAACTTGAACAGCACGATGTGCCGGATCATGACTGTCCTCCGAAGAAGGTGATGTCGGCGTCGTCGGGCACGGCACCGCGCCGCGCCGCGAGTTTCGCGAAGTGCCGGATGCCCGCGATGTGCCGTCCACCCAGGCTGTGTTCGAGCGTCGCAAGGTAGCGGGACATCTCCTCGCGGGTGAACAACCCGTTGGCCGCCAACGATTCCGCCACCTCGTCGAGCTGCCGGCTGCCCTGCTGCGCGGCCTCCAGCAGCGTCGCGTGGGCGGCGGACACGGCCGCCGGCCGGCGCAGGGCCGTGGCACGGCGGACCGCCCACACCGCGAACACCATCGGCAGGCCCGTCCATTCCCGCCACAACGCGCCCAGGTCGTGCACGTGCAGCCCCGGGTGCGGGTGCAACGTCTCGGCCAGCGCCGCGTCACCGATCAGCACCGCACCGTCGGCACCGCGCAGCATGTCCGCCAGCACGGGCGGCTCCACGCGATACTCGGCGTTCACCCCGGCCCACTCGGCGAGCAGGATCGTCGCGAGCAACGCCGCCGTGCGGCTGGTCGAGCCCAGCGCGACCCGGCCACCGTCCAGGTCGGTGAGCGGCCCCCGGGTGAAGAGCTGGCACGACAGCACCTCGCCGTCACTGCCGATTCCCAGGTCCGGCAGCGCCAGCAGCCGGTCGTGGTGGCGCAGGTACTCGACGAGGCTGATGGGCGCGACGTCCACCTCGCCCGCCAGCAGCGCCGCCGCCATGGCCTCCGGCGTGCCCGTCGCCACCTGCCGGTCCCCGAGCCCCCAGCGCACCGCGCCGCAGTTGGCGAACGAGAACACCCCCAGCCGCAAGGGCGGGGTGTCCGGCTCCCGCCCCGGCTCGACGGCGGCGGCCCGCTCACGCTCGGCGCCGAGCCTGCCCCGGCAGATCTCCAGCACCATCGACCCCAACGTCGTGCCGGCGCTGCCGAACGCGTCGTGGTACCGGCGGAAGATCTCCCGTTCCCGCGCGGTGTCCGTCCGCACGCCGCCGGCGGCGATCCGGTCCCGCTGGATACCGGCGGAGATCCGCCTGCGCTCGGTGATCAGCGCGATGAGTTTCGCATCCAGGTCGTCGATGCGGTTGCGCGCCGGTGTGACGGGCGCGTGTTCCTGCTGTGCGGTCATCTCCGAACTCCCCAGGTTGCAGTACCTTCAGAACGAAACCCCGATGCGATCCGGGTCTTCGTCGTCCACGGCCCGCAGAAAATCGGCGAAGAAATCGTGCACGTGCCCGATCGATCGGCCCGCGAACAACACGTGCTGGTAGTCGGTGATGTCGTATTCGGTGGTCGCCATCTCGGTCAGGTTCAGCGGGCGGATGTCGGCCTTGCGGAAGCTCTCCAGTTCCCCGAAGGACGACAGGAGACCGGCGCCGTACGCGCGGTGCAGGCCGTTCTCCTCGATCACGCCGTACTCCAGCGTGAACCAGAAGACCCGCGAGATCAGCTCGATCGTGCGGGGGCTCTCGACTCGCCGCACCGCTTCGCCCGTCAACCGGTAGAGCTCGGCGACCTTGTCGTTGCCCAGCGCCGGCGAGTGGCCGACCAGCTCGTGCACCACGTCCGCCTCGGGCGAGAAGAACGGCTGCGAGTGGTGCCGGATGAACTGGGCGGCGTAGAACTTCTCATCGGCCAGCACACCGTAGAACTGTTCGATCGGCACGAAACCGACAGCGGGTGTCAACGCGTACCCGGTCATGCGGCGCAACCGGCTGTTGACCTCCTCCAGTTGCGGGACGTGGTCGGTGGGCAGATCCAGCGCGGCGGCCCAGGCCACCACGTCGGCCGCCGCGTACTCCGCGTGCCGCTCGGCCAGCGCCCGCTGGATGTTCCGCCACGTCTGGTGGTCCAGCTCGTGGTAGTCGATCTCCGGCGCCGGCGTGCCGACAACGTGTTCCGCGCCCTGGAAGGCGATGCGGTTGCGCCGTCGTGTGTAGTCGTCGTCACCGTGGGCCGGGTGGTCGACCGGGAACGCGTAGCGCGGGTATCCCGACTCGTCATAGGTCATCGGCGCGTAGAGAGCGGGATCATCCATGTTCTCCACCAGAATCTCATTGGAGGAAACTCGGGCCTGTGCGTCAAGGGAAAATGCACGGGGCCGAGTTCCGGAAATCGAGGACCTGGCCAACCTATGGGTCGCTGCTTTTTGCCGTCAACGCCGCTACGGACGAATCACCGGGGTGGCGCAGTTCGCAAACTTTCCCAAGTTTTTCAAGGACCTCGCCCGATCCGGCGAGCCGACGCCCCCAGGCGTGGTCAGGCCGGCCTGCTCCCCCCGCTTGCACGAACTCGTCCCGGCCTGACCGGCTGGGCTATCGTTGGGCCATGTTCACGACGCTTGTGGCTTTCGCCGGCGTGTCCCTGCTGGCGACGTTGATTCCCGGCCCGGACACGGCCGTGGTCATCAAGAATTCGCTGGGGCGCGGGCGCCGGGCGGCCATGGCCACCGCCGCCGGGTGCAGCACCGGCCAGGTCGGCTGGGGAATCGCGTCCATCGTCGGAATAGCCGCGCTGCTCGCGACCTCGGTCGTCGCGTTCACCGTGGTGAAATGGATCGGCGCGATTTACCTGTGCTACATCGGCCTCCGCTCACTGCTCGGCGCGCTGCGCTCGGGGCAGTCCGCGGCGGCACCGGCCGCTGCCGCCGCGCCCGCGAGCGTCGCCTCGTCCTACCGCGACGGCCTGTTCACCAACGCGCTCAACCCGAAGACGGCCTTGTTCATGTCCGCGCTGCTGCCGCAGTTCACCGGCCCCGGCTCCCCCGGGTGGCTGCCCGTGGCCCTGGTCGCGGTGACGGCCGTCGTCAGCTTTTCCTGCATGTCCGCGTACGCGCTGGTGTTCGCCAAGCTCGGGGACGTCCTGCGGCGGCCCGCCGTGCGGCGCGCGGTCGAGGGGACGATGGGCGGCGTGCTGGTGAGCTTCGGTGTGGGTCTGGCGTTCAGCCAGGCGTGAGGGTCGTCCAGCGGTAAAGGTGCCGGGGACGGCCGGTCTTGCCGTACTCCACGGTCATCACGGCCACCCCCCGGTCGACCAGCTGCTTGAGGTAGCGGCGGGCCGCGACCGCCGACAGCTTGCACAGCTCCCCGACCTCGGCTGCCGACAGCGGCCCGCGCTGCTGCCGCAGCGTCCTCGCCACCAGGTCCAGCGTCGTGCCCGCGGCCGTGCCGCCGTCAGCGCCGGCGCCGGTCGCGAGGCCGGGCAGCGGCACGTCCGCCTCGCGCTGGTCAAGCGAATCGTGCTGGTCAAGCGAATCGTGCTGGGCCGTGCACTTGAGCAGGTGCCACCAGTCGACCCAGCTCTCCAGCAGGGCGCGCACCACGTGCCGCTCGACCGGCGCGACCATGCAGGCGAACACCCCGAGCCGGACCGCGCCGAGCACGACGTCCACCCGCGGCCGGTCGACGACCATCAGGACGTCGCACTGGTCTCGGCCGCGCATTTGTGCCAGCGCATGGAGCACCTCCACCCCGTCGGCGTCGCAGTGCATGATCGCCAGGTCCGGGCTCAGGGCATCGACCACGGCCGACACCCCTTCACCCGGGCGCACTGCGCCGGCGATGTCCAGGCCGCCGACCGACTGGGCGCCGTCCAGGCTCGCCGCGAGGTCGTCGGGACCCCCTACGACGAGCACCTTGGCCCGCACCCGAACGGCAGCCGGGAGCAAACATGAGCCGTACGAATTCTCGGTCACTTCCCGTTTCCCCCCGGGACGACTGAACAGGAATTTCCCCTGGTGCCCGGCGACGTACCAGCCCCTGGCCGGCCACCCACTCCGACCCTACTGGCAGCGGGGGCCACGTCCCACCGACCGGAAATCACCCGGCGGGAGGAAGCCGGGACTCCGGCACGCCCGGCGCCGACCCTTCCCCCCTTCTCGCCCGAACCGCGGTGTGGGCGTTCTACGCACCGTTCGGATCACGTGGCACCAGAGGTATCCAATACGGCATACGGGTGGCGTCGCTTGCCCATTTACCACACACAGTGAGAAATGTGATATAGGGCATATTTTCCTTGCGGTGCCACAAGCGAAAACTTCGTTTCGATCCCTCAATTGAAATGCAGCGTCACGACTGCCACACCGGGTCTTCGGTCCGCGCGCGGTGCTCGCCGCGCCGGTGCGGCCGCCACCCCGCTCCGAACAGGCAACTCGTGCCCCGACGACCGGCCCCGGCGATCCCGCGGCCGCCCGGCGCCGGCGGTTCCCCTCGCCCCCGAGTTGCACGTTTGGTTCAACGGAGCATGCTGCTGTTGTAGTAGTAGTGGTAGTACAACCGCAGGTCTGCGTGCTGTCCGCTGGGGGGATGAGATGCAGTTGCTCAGGGTTCTGGTGTGCGATCCCGATCCGCTGATCAGGGCGGGAATTCGCGGATTGGTCGAGTCGGTGGAGTACGCGACCGTGATCGCGGAATCCTCGTCGATCTGGTCCGGTCGCGAGATGTGCGATGACTCCTACGACGTCGCCGTGGTCACCGACGGGGACATTCCGCCATCGGCCAAGAACGTGATCCTCTTCATCGACGATGTGCACGACCGGCGGGCGCTGGTCAACGCCGTCGCGGCGGGTGTCACGCGCTTCGTCAGCCGGACCAACGCCGCCACCGACCTCGGCCACGGGCTCCGAGCCGTGCTCCAAGGCAGTCCGTACGTTCCGACCCCGGTCGTCGAGCAGCTTCTCGCGCTGCTCGCCGCGACGATCCCGACCAAGGCCTCCGCCACCCGGCCGATCGAAGAGCTGAGCCCTCGCGAGGCCGAGGTGCTCATGCTCATCAGCGAGGGAACCAGCAACGCGGCCATCGCGAGGAAGCTGCACATCCAGGAGACGACGGTGCGCTCGCACGTCGCCCGGATCCAGTCGAAGCTGAACATCGCCACGCGCGCCGAAGCGGTTCTCGTCGGCCAGCGGTTCCGGATCGAGGCGGGCCGCGATCGATGAGCCGCCGGCACGGGCGATCACCCGACCTGGCAGGCGCCTGGGCGGGATCGCCCACGCGCCTGCGCTCACGCGCCGGTCGATGCGGCCGTCACTTCCTGGCGAGGAACAGGCGACCCGTCGGGAACGCCAGCTCGACCGACGACACGTTCGAGAACCCCGCGTCGACGAGCTTGTCCCTCCACTCGTCCTCGGTGAGGAGGCGTCGCTTCATGAACTGGCGGTGGTAGTAGCTCACGATCGCGCTGAACCGGCGTTCGCGATCGTTGCGCAGGTACGGCACGGCCTCGGTGATCGCCATCATGCCGCCGGGCGCGAGCGCCTCCCGGCAGTTGGCCAGCACCTGGTCGGCGACGTCCTCCTCGCCCGGCAGCATGTCGTGGAAGACGAAGCCGGCGTGGATCACCTCGGCTCCGTTCAGCGGGCTCGGATCGGCGGCGATCGACTGGATCGAACGCTCCACCACCGTCAGCCGGTGGCCGACGCCGGCGAGATCCGCGGCGTCGCGCGCCGCCTGGCACGCGCCCGGATCGAGGTCGAGACCGACGGCCTTGGTGTCGGGGAGGCTCTGCATGATCTCGATCAGCAGCCTGCAGGTGCCCGCGCCGAGGTCGACGGCGACGGCCGGCTTGGCGTCGATGATGGCCGCCAGGGCCGCCGGGTAGAAGCCCTTGCTGCCCATCCACTGCGAGCTCACCGCGACCTCGCGCCCGTCGCGGAGGTCGATGCCGGACGCGAGACCGGGGTCGCTGAGGAACTCGCGTGCGCCCTCGATGAAGGGCCGGTTCGCGTTCATCGTCCAGGACACGAAACCCGCCTGGTGCTGGATCACGTCGAAGTCCGGCACCGCGCGGAAGGCGTCGTCCGCCGGGCCGGCCCGTTCGATGATCGCCGCCGACTCCAGCGCCTCGCAGTAGGTGCGCACGCCCGCTTCCGGCAGATCGACGGCCGCGGCGAGCTCGGCCGTCGTGACCACTTCGCCGGTGGCGATCAGTGGAGTGATGCCGAGCCGGTCCCCCATCTCCAGGAACGCGGCCGCGGCCGCGATGCGTGGGGCGTCACCTGCTGCCGCGCACTCGTCCGCGAAATTGTGGTCGACTTTCCGGGCCATTCGCTGCCACCTCTGTGGGGTCGGGCTCGATGTGCGAGATATGCTGCCGAAGACTACGTGGACGCATGTCCGTCCACACCGTTTCGATGTACCCGAGACATTCCTGCTCGGTTCCTGTTCTGCCTACCGGCGTCCACCCGGCCGGGATTTCCGGACCTGCGGGCCAGATCGAGTACTGGTCCTCATGGTTGACGACCACGAGAAATGGTCCGTCGTCGGGCAATGAACTACCTCCCCCGGGTGGCTTCACTGTAGGGCCATGCTCCGCCGAGTTCGTCCGCGATGTCTACGTCAGTGCGTCGAAACATTTTCATCATTTTGTCCATATGGATTCGACGATTGACCGTTGTCCCGGCGCCGAACACATCACTACCTTCGGTTCCCGAGGCGTGGCCGATTGATGGGCCCCGGTCGCCACGGATCACCGTCCACCACCACTTTTCGAAGCAGGCGGGTGTTCACAGCTGATGACGCGGATTGCACACATCGACCCGGACCGGCGGCCGTCGTGATCCCCGGTTCACCGCCGGTGCCGGGCCCAGGTGGCGTGCGCACGCCCCAGCTCCCCGCCACCCGGTCGGTAGAGCGTGGTCGTGACCGTCGCTCCGTGCTCGGACCGGGAGTCGAGCCGGCCGGTCACGATCGTCCGTTCGCCCGGTGGCACCCCACCCGCGAGGCGAACGGCCAGGTGCGCGAGCACCATCGGTTCGGCCTGCTGGTCGAACAGCCAGCCGCCGGCGCAGTCGAGCACCGCCCACACCAGCCAGTCCGGAACCGGGGCGGCCGGCGTGGTCCACGGGCACGCCACGGTGCCGGGCCTGCCCCGCACCGGCCCCGGACTCAGCCCGACACCGTCGTCGAGCCGTGCGGTGCCGCAGGCGAAGCAGGTCGGGAAGGGGTGGGCGATGCGCCCCGCGAAATGCGCGGCCGACTGCTCGGCGACCGGGAGTTCGACGAAATCCGCGGTGCCGATCGCGACGTTCGACTCCCGGACGGTGGCAATCAGCTCGTCCCGGTGCCAGACGTGGACCCGCCGCGCGGCGGGTTCGGCGCACAGCGGCGAATCCAGCGGCGGCGGCGCGTGCAGGGTCACCGCCACGTCGTTCGGCTCGACACCGAGCAGGTCCGCGGCCCGGTGGGCGAACAATGCGCAGGCATAACCGCCGTGCGCGGAGTTCGCGGGGCCGGTGAACCGCCGGTCGATGCGCATCTCGAAATCCAATTCGACGCCCTCCCCCGTGACCGCGAAACCCCAAAGTACCCCTCCGGACCGGACGGAGGCACGCGATGACGACCGGGAACCGCACCTCGATGATCGCGGCCTCCGCCATCCTGGTACACCGGCGCACCCTGCAGGAGCAGGTCACGATCGCGTATGCGGAAACGGTGCCGAAAACCGTCACGGTCGACTTCTCGGCGGCACCGTCGTTCCGTGCGGTCTGCGATTTCGTGGCCTCGTCCGCCGTACCGGGCGAAAGCGACGAGACGGACGTCGACGCGGTGGTCCGGTTCGCGCCCGACGGATCCGTCGACGGTGATCCGGCGGAACTCGTGCGGCTCCGAGCGCTGATCACCGACGGGGTGGCGCACCCGGACCGTCCGGTGTCCGAGCTCCGGCTCACCACCGGCGACGACCTCGCCTGGCTCGAGACCGTCTCCGGTGACGAACGTCCCCCGCGCCCCGCCCGGTGCGTCCACGACGTGTTCGCCGACCACGCCGCGGCGACGCCGGACGCCGTCGCGATCAGCTGCGCCGGTCGCACTCTCACCTACCGTGACCTGCACGAGCGGGCCGCCGGGCTGGCCGCCGCACTGCACGGGGCCGGCGCCCGGCCCGGCGAGGTCGTCGCGGTGTTCGGGCGCCGGTCCCCCGAGCTCGTCACGGGTCTGCTCGCGATCCTGCGGGCCGGGTGCGCCTACCTCGCGCTGGATCCCGACGATCCGCCCGCCCGGCACGAGCTGCTGTTGCGCGACGCGCAGGCGGCCGTGCTGCTCGTCGATCCGGCCATGGCCGCCCCGGCCGGATTCACCGGCGCTGTCGTCCCGTGGAACGCACGGGCGGACCAGCCGGTCGACGTCGAGGTCACCCCGGATCACCTCGCGTACGTGAGCTACACGTCGGGCTCCACCGGAGTGCCCAAAGGCGTGGCCGTCCCGCACCGCGCGATCTCGCGTCTCGTGGTCGCGCCGAACTGGATCGAGGTCGTCCCCGGCGACGTGGTCCTGGAGTCGGCGCCGGTCGCCTTCGACGCGTCGACGGTCGAGATCTGGACCGCGTTGCTGAACGGTGCCCGGCTCGCGATCCTGCCACCGGGTCCGGTCGAGCTCGACCGGCTGGCCGACGCGGTGCGCGCCGAGAACGTCACCGTCCTGCTGCTCACCACCGGCCTGTTCCACCACATGGTGACCGCGCAGCTCGACTGCTTCAAAGAGGTCCGGCATGTGCTGACCGGCGGGGACGTCGTCTCGCCGCGTCACGTGAAGACGCTGCTGGACGCCCATCCGCACCTCGTGTTCACCAACGGCTACGGACCCACCGAAAACACGTCGTTCACCACCTGCTGGACGATCCGGGCGCCGTTGACCGGGGGCAGCGTGCCCATCGGGCCGGTCGTGAGCGGGACGACGCTCGCCATCCTCGATCCGCGGCTGCACCCGGTCCCGGTCGGTGTGTGCGGGGAGATGTACGCGGGAGGCGAAGGGGTGGCCACCGGGTATCTCGGCCGGCCGAAGGAGACGGCGGCGCGGTTCGTCCCGGACCCGTTCTCGCGGCGGGCGGGGGCCCGGATGTACCGGACGGGCGACCTCGCCCGCTGGCTGCCGGACGGCACGGTCGAGTTCGTCGGCCGGATCGACACCCAGGTCAAGGTCCGGGGACACCGGGTGGAACCCGGCGAGCTGGAGGCCGAGCTCGCCCGGCGGCCCGAGGTGGCCCAGGCGGTCGTCGTCGCCCAGCCGGACGCGTCGAACGGCCACCGGCTCCTCACCTACGTGGTACCGGCCGGACCAGGCGATCACGCCGGTCTCGGCGCCCGGCTGCGCGACCGGGTCGCCCGGACACTGCCCTCGTACCTGGTTCCGTGGGCGGTGCTGGTCGTCGACGAGTTGCCGTTGACCCGCAACGGAAAAGTCGACCGGCGGGCCCTGCCGGCGGTGACCCGCTCGCCGCGGGTGCTGGCGAGCGAGTACGTGGCACCGGACACCGCGCTCGAGACGTCCGTGGCCGAGATCTGGGGTGAGCTGCTCGGGGTCGAACCCGTGGGGATCGACGACGACTTCTTCGAACTGGGCGGGCATTCCCTGCTGGCCGCCGACCTGCTCGGCATCGTCCGCAGGCGGTTCGGGATCGACGTCGCCGCCCGCACCCTCTACCTGGGACCGACGGTGCGCGAACTGGCCGCGGCGATGGGCGCGGAGGTGCCGTCGTGACGTGCCCGTGGGGCAACACGGACCTGGTCGACCACGGGCTCTACAGCGACGGCGACCCCCATGGGATCTGGCGGGAACAGCGCCGCCACGACCCGGTGAGCTGGCAGGAGCCCGGCTTCTGGTCCGTGACCCGCTACGAGGACGTCTGCACCGTGCTGCGCGCGCCGGGCGAGTTCACCTCGGAGCAGGGGACCCTGCTCAACCTGCTCGGCAAGGGCGACCCCGCCAGCGGGAGCAACCTCGTCACCACCGACCCGCCGCGGCACACGCGCATGCGCAACCCGATCCAGCGGGCACTGTCGATCCGGGAGGCCGAGCACTACCGGCCGCGGATTCGCGAACTGGTGGCGGAGCTGCTCGCGCCGCTGGGTGACGGGGGGCCGTTCGACTTCGCGGCGGCCATGTCGCGGGTGCCGATGGCCGTGACCGGAACGCTGATGGGACTGCCCCGGTTCGACTGGAGCAGGCTTTCGCACCTCGCGATGTCGGCGCTCGCGCCCGACGACCCGAAGTACCGCCTGCCGTCCGGGCCGGAGGCCACGCTGCAGGCGGCGCACCGCGAGATCTTCACCTACTTCCAGGACCTGGTGAGCGAGCGGCGCGCCGATCCCGGTCACGACCTGATCGGCACCCTGCTGACGATGGACGTCGACGGCGACACGCTGTCGCTGAGCGAGATCATGGCGAACTGCCACAGCCTGCTGGTCGGCGCGATCGTCACGACGCCCCAGGTGCCGACGGCCACGCTCCTCGAACTCGCCGGCAAGGACGTGCTGGACGACTGGGCGGGCAGTCCCGGCCGGATGAAGCGGGCGCTGGAGGAAGCGCTTCGCTGGGCGTCGCCCAGCAACCACTTCATGCGCCACGCCACCCGCGACGTCGACCTCGCGGGCGTGACCATCAGGGCAGGCGATCCCGTCGTCGTCTGGCTCGGGTCGGCCAACCGGGACGAGGACGTCTTCCCCGACCCCTACACGTTCGACATCACCAGGAACCCGAACCGGCACGTCGCGTTCGGCATCGGCCCGCACTTCTGCATCGGCCACTCGATCGCGCGCGTGACGCTGCAGGCCGTCTTCGCCGAACTGCTCGGCCGGTTCACCGACTTCGAGGTCGTCGCACCGCCCCGCCGGTTGCGGTCGAACATCATCGCCGGCATCACCGAGCTGCCGGTGACCGCACGCAGGCGACCGACGCCCGCGCCGATCACGCACGCCAGTGGGGGCTGACAAGTTGTCGTCGAAATGGTTCCTGCGCGCACCCGCCGCCGACGCCGAGGCCCGGGTGTTCCTCATCCCCTACTCGGGCTGCGGCGCGACCATGTACCGCAGGTGGCCGGATTCCGCCGGCGGTGTCGACCTGTGCCCGATCCAGCTGCCGGGCCGGGAGAACCGGATGCGGGAGGCCGCGCACACCACGTACGAGTCGCTGGCCGACGCCTTGGCCGAAGCGCTGGCGCCGCACCTCGACCGGCCCTACGCGCTGTTCGGCCACTGCGGTTCGGCGCTCGCCGCGTACGAGACCTCGGTGCGCCTCGTTCAGCGCGGCCACCCGCAGCCCGCCGCGCTCTTCGTGTCCTCGGAGGTGGCGCCGCAGGACGGGCCGTACGGCCGGTTCCTCGAGATGACCGATGCCGAGCTGGCAGGCGAGCTCCGGAAACTCATGCTCGAGCTGGGCGGTGAGCCGCATCCGGAGCTCATGGACATGCTGGTGGGTGTCCTCCGCATCGACGTCGACGCGAACAAGCAGTACTTCGTCCCCGACCCGGTCGTGCTGCCGTGCCCGGTCGTCGCGATCGGATGGCGCGGCGACGACGGTGTCGTGCCCTCGCTCATGAGCGGCTGGACCCGGTGCGGGAAGACCACGTTCGAACTGCTGGACGGGGATCACTATTCCTTCCTCGACGCGCCGGAGCCGTTGCTCTCGCTCCTGGCCGCCCACCTCGACGGCGACCGGAGCCGCTGATGGCGCGGATCGTGGACGTCCTGCCGCTGACCCCCCTCCAGGAGGGCCTGCTGTTCCACGCGCGGAACCCGGACCGCGCGCCGGACGCGTACCTGGTGCAGCTCACCGTCCGCCTGGACGGACCGCTCGACACGGACCGCCTGCGCGCCGCCCTCGCCTGCGTGCTGCGCCGCCATCCGAACCTCCGTTCCGCGTTCCGCTTCCGGAAGTCCGGTGAACCCGTCGCCCTCGTGCCGGACGCTGTGCGCCTGCCCGTCGCGGAGCGGGCGAGCGAGCCCGCGGCCGTCCGCGCGTTCGCCGAGGCCGAGCGGTCCGAGCGCTTCGACCTCGGCAAGCCGCCGTCGATCCGGTGCACGGTGCTCACGCTGGCCCCCGGCGACCACGTCCTCCTGCTGAGCTGCCACCACATCCTGCTCGACGGCTGGTCGATGCCGTTGCTGCTCGACGAGATCGGCATGGCCTACTCCGCCGGCGGCGACGATCAGGCCCTGCCCGCGCCCGCGCGGTTCCGCGACTACCTCGACTGGCGGGCGGCTCAGGACACCGGCGCGGCGAAACGGGCATGGGCGTCCGCGCTCGACGAACTCGACGAGCCGACCCGGCTGACCGAGCACGTCCGCCCCGGACCGGCGGCACGCCTCACGCGGCGGCTCGACGCCGGCGTCTCCGCGGCGCTCGTGACGATGGCGAGGAACGCCGGAGTCACGGTCAACACCGTGTGCCAGTGCGCCTTCGCGCTGCTGCTCGCACGCATGACCGGCCGTGAGGACGTCGTGTTCGGCACCACCGTGTCGGGCCGCCCGCCGGAGCTGCCGGACTCCGATCGCATGCTCGGCCTGCTGATCAACACCGTGCCGGTGCGCATTCGCGTGCCCGCCAGCATGCCGGTCGACGAACTGCTCGCCCGAGTGCAGAAGGAACAGTCGACGCTGCTCGGGCACCACCACCTCGGGCTCGCGGACATCCAGCGCGCCGCGGGCCTTGGCGAGCTGTTCGACACGATCTTCACGTTCCAGAGCTATCCGGTGGCGGACCGGGACACGCGGTGGCGCGACGGGCCCCGCATCACCGACGTCCACGGTGTCGACGCGAACCACTACCCGGTGAGCGTGACGGTCGCCCCGGGGGCCGAGTTCGACCTCCAGCTGGTCCACCGGATCGCACCCGAACAGGCAGGCCTGCTCCTCGACCGGCTGACGATGGTGCTGACGGCGTTCGCCGAGGATCCGCAGCGGCCGGCCGGCTCGGTCGACGTCGTGCTGCCGGACGAGCGCCGGCGGCTGCTGGCCGACTGGCTCGACGGCGCCCCCCGGCCCCGCGTGCCGTTCGCCGGCCCGGCACCGATCGGCCGGCCCATCCCCGGCGACCGGGTCTACGTGCTCGGCGCGGGCGCCCGGCTGCTGCCGCCGGGCGCGGTCGGCGAGCTGTACCTGGCCGGGGACGGTCTCGCGCGCGGGTACGCCGGCCGGCCGGGGCTCACCGCCGAACGGTTCCGGCCGGACCCGTTCGGGCCGCCGGGGTCGCGCATGTACCGGACCGGTGACCTCGGCCGGTGGCGGGACGACGGTCAGCTCGAATACCTCGGCCGCACGGACAACCAGGTGAAGGTCCGCGGTTTCCGGATCGAGCTGGGCGAGATCGAGGCCACCCTGGCCCGGCACCCGGCCGTCGACGCGGCGGCGGTGGTCGTCCGGGAGGACGTTCCCGGTGACCGGCGGCTCGTCGCCTACGTCGTGGCGGGCAGCGGCGATGTCACCGGTGTCCACGAGCACCTCGACGCGCTGCTGCCGGGATACATGATGCCCACCGCGATCGTGCCGCTCGACCGTCTTCCGCTGCTGGCCAGCGGCAAGGTCGACCGCCATGCGCTGCCCGCGCCCGGCCCCGCCGCCGATCCGGGGTCCCGGGTGCCGCGGACGGAGACCGAGCGGTCGGTCGCCCAGGTGTGGCGGGAGGTCCTCGGCACCGAGGTGGTCGGGCCCGACGACAACTTCTTCGACCTCGGCGGGCATTCGCTGCTGGCCGTGCGGTTGATCGAGCGGCTGGCGGCGCACTTCGAGATCCAGCTCTCCGCCAGCGTGCTCTACGCGGCCCCGACGCCGGCCGGGATCGCCCGGCTCATCGAAGCGGGCGAGAGCGGACACGGCCCGTTGGTGCCGATGCGGCAGGACAACGACGGCGGCCCGCCGCGGCTGATCCTCGTGCACCCGATCGGCGGGAGCACCTTCTGCTACGCCGACCTCGCCCACGCGCTCCCGGCCGACTGTTCGGTGCACGGGCTGGACGCCCCCGGGCTGGCCGACGGCACCAGGCCGCTGGAACGGATCGAAGATCTCGCCGCGCACTACGTCGCCGCGCTCGTCGCCGCCGGGGCGCACCGCAACTGCGTGCTCGCCGGCTGGTCGATGGGCGGGACGATCGCGTACGAGATGGCCGAGCGGATCCGGCGGATCATCGGCGCCGCACCCCCGGTCGTCCTGATCGACACCCACCTGCGACTCGGGATCGACCCCGGCGCGTCCGACGCCGAGCTGATCACCGTGTTCGCCGACGACTGGGGCCGCGCGGCCGGCCGGGCGCTCGCCCCGGACGCCGCCGCGCTCGCCGGGCTGAGCCCGGCCGAGCGGCTGGATCTGCTCGTCGACCGGGCCCGGTCGCTCGGGATCCTCGAACCGGACGCGCCCGCGGAGTACGTGCGACGCCGGTTCGAGGTGTTCAAGGCACACGCGCGCGCCCTCCTCGACCACCGCGCGCACCAGGACCACCAAGGGCGGGTCCGGATGATCGCCGCGCAGGACTCCGTCCGGCAGGACCCGAGCCACGGCTGGTCGGCCGTGGCGGGAGCGGAGTTCGACGTCCGGATCGTCCCCGGGGACCACTACGGGCTGCTCGGCGGCCGCGAGGTGGTGGACGAGCTCGGCGCGGCGCTGGACTGGTTGCGGTCATGAGTCCTCGGTCGGAGAACTACTCACGGAGACGGCGGGTGCCGAAGTGCTGATCTTTTCGTTCAAGGAAGGCCATGACGGCTCGATCGCCGCGATCGACGATGGCAAGCTGCTCTTCTCGCTGGAAGCGGAGAAGGACTCGTTCCCGCGGTACGCCGGGATCACGGCCGAGACGGTGACCGCGGCGGCCGGCCGGCTGGACCGGCTGCCGGACGTGATCGCGATCGGCGGCTGGGTGAAGGGCACGCACTCGGTCGAACGCCCCTCGCGCACGGGCTACTTCGGCGTGGGCGACGGGGCGGTGAGCGACGAGGCCGGCCGGTTCTTCGGCCGGGACGTGCGGGTCTTCTCCTCGACGCACGAACGGTCGCACATCATGACCGCCTACGGCATGGCGCCGTTCGCGAACCGGCAGCCTGCCTACTGCCTGGTCTGGGAAGGCAACATCGGCGACTTCTACCGGATCGACGAGAACGGCGCGGTCGAGCACCTGCGTCACGTGCTCGCCGACCCCGGCAACAAGTACGCCTGGCTGTTCGCGCTCGCCGACCCGAAGTTCCCCGTCTCGAAGGGCCTGCTGCGGCTGCAGGACGCCGGCAAGCAGATGGCGCTGACCGGGTTCGCCGACAAGGGGCCGCTGACCCTGGCGGAGAAGGAGGTCATCGACTTCATCCTGGCCCAGGAGGGGATCATCCTCCAGCTGTCCAAAGAGGACATGAAGTGGTCGGAGTTCCACGACGTCGGGGTCGAGTCGCAGGCGTACAAGAACGTGGCGGCCAAGCTGTCCGACGCGATCTTCGACCGGTTCCACGACTACGCCCGGGAGCACCTCACCGAGGGCCTGCCGCTGCTGATCTCCGGTGGCTGCGGTCTCAACTGCGAGTGGAACCGCCGGTGGCGCGAGTGCGGGCTCTTCCCCGAGGTCTTCGTCCCGCCGTGCCCGAACGACAGCGGCTCGGCGCTGGGCACGGCCATCGACGCGCAGCTCCACCACACGGGATCGGCGAAGGTGGAGTGGGACGCCTACGCCGGTGAGGAGTTCGTCCACGACGCCGAGTTCGACTCCCGGCGGTACGAGACCGTGCCCCTCGACTACGGGGAGGTCGCGAACCACCTCTCCGACGGCAACGTGATCGGCTGGGTGCAGGGCCGGTGGGAAATGGGGCCGAGGGCGCTCGGCAACCGGTCGATCCTCGCCGCGCCGTTCAGCAGTGAGATGACGACCAGGCTCAACAAGATCAAGCAGCGCGAGGGCTACCGGCCCATCGCCCCGATCTGCCTGGAGTCCGACGCGCACCGCTGGTTCGAGGGCTCGATCCCCGACCCGTACATGCTGTACTTCAGCCGGGTCACGACGGAGGAACTGGCGGCCGTCACCCACGTCGACGGCACCGCGCGGGCGCAGACGGTCACTCCCGAGCAGAACCCGCGCATCGCGCGGCTGCTGGAGGCGTTCCGCGAACGAACGGGCTTCAGCGTGCTGTGCAACACCTCGCTGAACTTCTCCGGCCGCGGCTTCATCAACCGCACGAGCGACCTGATCGAGTACGGCGAACGTCACGGCCTGGACGGTTACGTCGTGGGTGACACCTTCGCGCGGCGCCGGGCGGTGTAGCCGGATGGGCCAGGTGGGAACGGCATTCGCGGCGCAGGTGGCGCGGCGGCCGGACGCGGTCGCCGTCGTGGACGGTGCCCGGACCCGGACGTACCGCGAGCTGGGAGACGACGTCGACCGGCTGGCGCGGTGGCTGGTGGCTCGCGGTGTCGGGCCGGAGACGTCGGTCGGCGTGCTGGCGCGGCGCTCGTACCCGATGGTCGCCGGGATGCTGGCGATCCTCCGCGCGGGCGGCGCGTTCGTCCCGCTGAACCCGGAGATCCCCGTCGCCCGGTTGCGGTCGCTCGTGGCCGACGTGCGGCCGGCGGTGGTCCTGACCGAGACGTCGCTCGCCGCTGCCGACCTCGCCGTGCCGGTGCAGCAGATGACGGCGGACCTCGACGGTCCGCCCGCCGATCTCGACGCCCGGCACCACCCGCGTGCCGTCGCCTACGTCATCCAGACGTCGGGGTCGACCGGCGAGCCGAAGAGCGTGCAGGTGGAGATGCACTCGCTGATGAACCTCCTGTCCTGGTACCGCGACGTGTGCGAGATCGGCCCCGGTGTCCGCGTCGGTCAGATCGTCGCCTCGAACTTCGACGCCTCGGTCAAGAACTACCTGACGCCGCTGGTGTGCGGTGGCACTCTCGCGCTGCTCGCCGACGGTCCGTACGACCCGCGGGCGATGCTCGGCTTCATCGAACGCGACCAGGTCGCCGTGCTCAACCCCGGCGTTCCCTCGGCCGTCTACCCGCTCGTCGACCTCGCGGCCGCGGCGGAGTACCGCCCGCTGTCCTCGATCCGGTGCCTCGCGCTCGGTGGCGAGCCGACCGACACCGAGCGGCTCCGGCCGTGGCTCGAGTCGCCCGGGTCCCGGGCCCGCGTGCTGAACATCTTCGGTCCGACGGAGTGCGCCGACATCGCCTGCTACGCGGAGTTCGACATGCCGGCTTCGACCGACCGGGCGAACCGGTGACCGCCCCGGCCAGCCGGTGCCCGTTCGGGGCCGCCGCGGCGGACGTCGACCTCGTGGACGCCGAGCTGTACGGCAGCGGCGACCCGCACGCGGTCTGGGCGGCGCACCGCCGCGACTCGCCGGTGCGCTGGCACCGGGTGAGCGAGCGCGGCTTCTGGTCGGTGACCCGGCACGCGGACATCAGCCGGGTGCTGCGCGAGCACGAGACGTTCAGCTCGCAACAGGGGACATTGCTGAACCTGCTCGGCGCGGGCGACCCGGCGAGCGGCAGCCAGCTGGCGGTCACCGACCCGCCACGGCACGGCGAGATGCGGGAGCCGCTGCAGCGCGCGCTGTCGATTCGCGCGATCGACCACTACCAGGGCGACATCCGCGAGCTCGTCGCCGAGTTGCTGGCACCGCTCGCGGACGGTGGCCCGTTCGACCTCGCCGCGGCCATGGCGAACCTGCCCATGGCGGTCACCGGAACCATGATGGCCATCCCGCGGGCGGACTGGCCCGCGCTGACCCACGCGGCCATCGCCGCGCTGGCCGCCGACGATCCGGCATACCAGGTCGCCGGCGGGCCGGCCGAGACGCTGCGCCGGTCGCACCGGGAGATCTTCGCCTACTTCCACGACGTTGTCGTGGCCCGCCGCGGCAACCCCGGCGACGACCTGATCGGCACGCTGCTGCGCATGCGGATCGACGGCAGGGGCCTGAGCGACGGTCAGATCATGGCCAACTGCTACAGCCTGCTCATCGGCGCGATCGTGACGACCCCGCAGGTGGTCACGGCGGCGGTCGCCCGGCTCGCCGGCACCGGCGAGCTGGACCGGTGGGCCGCGGACCCCGGCCTGGCGAACACCGCTGTCGAGGAAGCCGTCCGGTGGGCGTCACCGACCAACCACTTCATGCGGTACGTCCGGCGCGACACGGAACTGGCGGGCGTGCCGATCCGGGCGGGCGAGCCGGTCGTCGTGTGGCTGGGCTCGGCGAACCGGGACGAGCTGGTCTTCACCGACCCGTTCCACTTCGACATCGCGCGCAAACCCAACAAGCACATCGCGTTCGGCGTCGGACCGCACTACTGCATCGGGCACACGATCGCCCGCGTGACCCTGCGCATCGCGTTCGCCGAGCTGCTCGGCCGGTTCACCGGCCTGGAGCAGGCGGCGGCCCCGGTGCGGTTGCGCTCGAACATCATCGCCGGGATCCGCGAGCTGCGGATCACCGGCACCCGCAGGTCCGTGCCCGCCGCGCTCCTGGACGCGTCCGGATGACCGGCGGCACCGATCGGGGTCATCCGACAACAAACACCGCGAACACCCGGCTGTCGGCAGCCAAGCGGGAGCTGCTGGCCCGGCGCCGGGGAAGCGACCGCGGCGGCGTTCCGCGCCGGGATCCGACGGCTCCGGTGGCGGCCACGTCCCCGCAGCGGGCGCTGTGGTTCCTCGACCGCTACCTGGGTCCCGGCGCGAACTCGGCGTACAACCTCCACCACGCCCTGCGGCTGCGCGGGGTGCTCGACCCCGGCGTGCTGGCGGAGTGCGTGCGGCAGGTCGTCGCCCGGCACGACGCGCTGCGGACCACGTTCGCGTTCGACTCCCCCGGCGGCACCGATCTCGCCGGTGCGCTGGTGCTGCGGGTCGCGCCGCCGCCCGCGCCCGGCGAGTTCACCCTGCCGGTCCGCGACGCCGTCGACGGCGACCCGGCCGCGACCGTGCTCGCGGAAGCCTCGGTTCCGTTCGACCTCACGGCGGGGCCGCTGTTCCGGCCCGTGCTGTTCCGGCTCGGCGAGCGTGATCACGTGCTGCTGCTCGCCGCGCACCACGCGGTGTTCGACGGCGCCTCGATCGAGGTGGTGCGCACCGAGCTGGCCGGCTTCTACACGGCCGCGGTCACGGGCCGCGCGAGTGCGGTGGCGGCGCTGCCGATCGGTTTCGCGGACTGGGCGGCCCACACCGGCAGCGAGGAGTACCGCACGGCCGTGGCGCACCGGCTCGACGCCGCGGTCGCGCGGCTGGCGGGCGCGCCCGCGCTGCTCGCCCTGCCGACCGATCGGCCTCGCGGCCCGGAGCTCTCCACGGAGGGCGATGCGGTGTCGGTCCACCTCGACGCCGAGGCCGCCGCGGCACTGTCGCGGCGGTGCCGGGAACACGGTGTCACGCTGTTCACCGCCGTCCTGGCCGCGTACCAGGTCCTGCTCTCCCGGTGGTCGGGCCAGGACGACGTCTGCGTCGGCATCCCGGTGTCCGGGCGCACGAGGGCGGAGGTGGCCGACCTCGTCGGCTGCTTCGTGACCACCGGGGTCGTGCGGACCGGAGTGGACAGCCGCTCGACGTTCCGCGAGCTGCTCGGCCGGGTGGCCGAGGCGGTGCACGAAGCGCGTGCGGACGCCGATGTCCCCTTCGAGCAGGTGGTCGCGCGGCTGCACGTGGACCGGGCGACCGGCCACAACCCCGTCTTCCAGGCGTTCCTGGACGTGATCCCGCCCGCGGCCCCGGCTGCCGGGTGGCCGGACGGCCTGGTCGCGCACCGGTTCCCCCTTCCCGTCCGGCAGGCGAAGTTCGATCTGAGCCTCGCCGTGACCGACGAAGCGGACGGCATGACCGCGGAGCTGACCTACCGCACGGACCTGTTCGGTGCCGCCACGGCAACGGCTCTGCTCGACCAGCTCGTGGTGCTGCTGCACCGGTTCGCCGCGTTCCCGGACGTCCCGGTCGGCGAGGTCTCGGCCCTGTCCGAGGCCGCGCGCGAGCGGTGGCGCGCCGACGGCAGCGGGGAGGTCGTCGACCTCCCCGACGAGACCCTCACCCGAGCGCTGGCCGACGCCACCGCCGCCACCCCGGAGGCGATCGCCGTCCGGGCCGGCGACGAGGAGCTCACCTACGCCGAGCTGGACCAGCGGGCCACCGCGCTGGCTCATCGCCTGGCCACGGCCGGAACGGGCCGCGGCGACGTGGTGGCCGTCGCGCTGCCGCGGTCGCTCGACCTCGCCGTCGGGCTCGGTGCGGTGCTGCGCGCGGGCGCGGCGTACCTGCCGCTCGACCTCGACCACCCCGCCGAGCGGCTGCACCTCGTGCTCGCCGACGCCCGCCCGGTCTGCGTGCTGACCACGTCCGCCTTCGCGGGGGCGTTCGCCGGGACGGACGTGCGGGTGATCGAGGTCGACGGGTCGCCCGAGGCGGCGACCCGGGCCCTGCCCGGCCCACACCCCGCTGACGTCGCGTACGTCATCTACACGTCCGGCTCGACCGGCCGGCCCAAAGGCGTCGAGGTGCCGCACCGCGGCATCGTCAACCGGCTGCGCTGGATGCAGCACGCCTATCGGCTCGAACCGGGAGAGCGGGTGCTGCAGAAGACACCGGCCACGTTCGACGTGTCGGTGTGGGAGCTGTTCTGGCCACTGCTCGCGGGCGCCACCGTGGTGTTCGCCCCGCCCGGCGCGCACCGCGATCCCCTCGCGCTGGCCCGGCTCGTGGTCCGCGAGCGGATCACGACACTGCACTTCGTCCCGTCGATGCTGCGGGCCTTCCTGGACGAGCCGGAGACGGCTGGGGCCCGGACGTGCCTGCGGCGGGTGATCTGCAGCGGGGAGGAGCTGCCCGCCGCCGCGGTCGCGCGGTCGGCCGAGGTGCTGCCCGGCGTCGAGCTGCACAACCTGTACGGGCCGACGGAGGCGTCGGTCGACGTCACCGCGTGGGAGTGCGGGCCGGACGACGCGGTCCTCTCGCCGCCGATCGGGCGTCCGGTGTGGAACACCGGCGCCAGGGTGCTCGACGACCGTCTCGCCCCGGTTCCGGTCGGGGTGGCAGGCGAGCTGTACCTGAGCGGTGTCCAGCTCGCGCTCGGCTACCGCGGGCGGCCGGGGCTGACCGCCGAACGGTTCCTCGCCGATCCGTGGGGACCGCCCGGCAGCCGGATGTACCGCACCGGAGACCTCGTGCGGCGACGTCCGGACGGGGCGCTGGTCTTCCTCGGCCGGGTCGACCACCAGGTCAAGCTGCGCGGCCAGCGGATCGAGCTCGGCGAGATCGAGCACGTCCTGCTGCGCGACCCGGCGGTCGCCGCCGCCGTCGCCGTCGTCCGCCGCGACCGTCCGGACGTGGCACAGCTGGTCGCGTACGTGGCTCGCGCTCGTGGCGGGCCCGAGCCGGACGAGCCGGGGCTCATCGCGCGGATGCGCGCGGTGCTTCCCGCGGTGATGGTTCCGGAGTCCGTCGTGGTGCTGGACTCCTTCCCCCGCACGCCCAGCGGCAAGCTCGACCGCGCGGCGCTGCCCGCGCCGGCCGCCTCCCTTTCGGCGGCCAAGCGGCGCCTGCTCGCCGGCCGGGCCGACCGGCGCACCGCCGGGCCGGCGCCGGACGATGCCCGCGTGGCGGCGTTGTGCACCCTGTTCGCCCGGCTGCTCGGCCTGGACGCGGTCGGCCCGGACGACGACTTCTTCCGGCTCGGCGGGGACAGCATCGGGTCCATCCGGCTCGCCGGCGCGGCCCGCGGCGCCGGGATCGGGTTCTCCGAGCGCATGGTGTTCGAGCACCGCACCCCGCGCGGACTGGCCGCGGCGGCGACCGCGCACGCTCCGGAGACCGGCCGGGCCGGCTCCGCCGACGCGGGCACGGGCGTCATCGCGTTGACGCCCATCATGCGCTGGTGGCGCGACGGTGGCGGCCCGGCGACCGGGTTCTACCAGTCGGCTCTGCTCCGGCTGCCTTCGGGCGCGGGCGAATCCGCGCTCGTCGCCCTGCTCACCGCGCTGGCCGACCGGCACGCCGTGCTGCGCGCCAGGCTCACGACGGCCCCGGACGGCTCCGAGGTGCTGACGGTGCCCCCGCTGTCCGAGGTGGACCCGGCCGGCTGGCTCACCAGGGTCGACGCGGACACCTGCGGCGACGAGCAGCTCGCGGCGCACGTCGCCGGTCGCCTCGACCCGGTCCACCGCATGGTCGACGCGGTGTGGCTCGACGGAGGCCGCGGCCGGGCCGGCCGGTTGCTGCTGGCCGTGCACCACCTGGCGGTCGACGGCGTCTCCTGGCGGGTGCTGCTCGACGACATCGCGGTCGCGTGGAACGACGCCGTGGAGGGCCGTCCGATCCGGCTGCCGGCGACCGGGACCTCGTTCCGGACCTGGGTGAACCACCTCGTGCGGGAAGCGTCCGACCCCGCACGGCTCGCCGAGCTCGACACCTGGACCCGGGTGCTGTCGGCACCGGAACCGGAGCTCGGCCGGGCGCTCGACCCGGTGGCCGACACCGCGGGAAGCGCGGGTGAGCTGGTGTGTGAGCTCCCGCCCGAGCACACCGGCCCGGTGCTCAACGTCGTCCCGGACCGGTTCCGCGCGAGCGTGGACCACGTGCTGCTGTGCGCGCTCGCGCTCGCCGTGCGGGACTGGCGGGACCAGCGGGGAACGCCGTCGCCGGTGCTGCGGGTGATGGTGGAACGCCACGGGCGCCATGACGTGGACTCCCGCTTCGACCTGTCCCGGACCGTCGGCTGGTTCACCGTGCGGCATCCCGCGGCGCTCGACCTGACCGCCGCCCGGACGACCTCCTCGGCGTTGCGCGCCGTCAAGGAGCAGCTGCGTGTCCTGCCGGACGACGGTCTCGGCTACGGCCTGCTGCGCCACCTCGCCGCCGGCACGGGACAACCGCTGTCCGCGTTCACGGAGCCCGCCGTGGCGTTCAACTACCTCGGCCGGTTCCGCCTCGACGGCGGGCGCCCGGACGGTGCCGCGGTGTCCCTGTCCGCACTGGACGGAGGGGTCCCGGGTGCCACGCCGCTCACCAGCGCGCTGGACGTGACCGCACTCGCGGTGGAGGGCCCGGACGGCCTCCGGTTGCGAACGACGCTCACCTGGGCGCCGGGTGTGCTCGACGAGCCGTCCGTCCGCGCCTTCGCCGACCACTGGGAAGCGGCACTGACCGCACTGGCCGCGCTGGCGGACGATCCGTACGCGGGCGGAGCGACGGCAGCGGACCTCTTCCTCGACATCGACCAGGACGAGCTGGACGCCCTGCAGCTCGAACTCGAATCCGACTGGAGGGAGTGAGTGCCCGTGCCGTCCCATCCACTGTCCCTGGCCCAGCGCAGCCTGTGGCACCTCGAACGGCTCGGCCCCGGCGGCCCGGTGCACACGCTGGCCTGGCGGATTCCGTTGCGCGGCAAGCTCGACGAGCGTGCGCTGCGGGAGTCGTTCGCGGTCGCGGTCGCCCGGCACGAGCCGCTGCGGACCCGGTTCGCCGAGGGCGACAGCGGCCCGGTCGCGGTCGTCGCCGGCGAGGACGCCGTCGAACTGCCGCTGGTGGTCGACGATCTGCGGCCGCTGCCCGCGGCGAAGCGGACCGCGGAGAAGGCCCGGCGGTGCGCCGCCGACATCACCGCCGGCTTCGCGCTCGACCACGCTCCCCTGGCGCGGGCGCGCCTGCTGCACCTCGGCGACGACCGGCACGAGCTGCTGATCGTCGTGCACCACATCGTGTTCGACGGTGTCTCCCTCGACGTGCTGCTGGACGAGCTCGGCCGCGCCTACTCGGCCCGGGTGCGCGGCGAGGACCCGCGGCTCGAGGTGCTCGACGCGCGCTACGCCGACGCCGTGGCCGCGGAGCGGGAGCTGCTCACCGGACCGGGCCGGGCCACGCTGGCCGCGTTCTGGCGCGAGCGGCTCTCCGCAGTCCCGCCCGTGGTGCTGCCGCCGCCCGACCGCGACCCCGCGTCGGCGCGGGAACCGGGCGGGGAGCGGTCGTGGGCCAACCGGATCTTCACGCTCCCGCTGCCCGGGCCGGTCGTCGCGGCCGTGCGCGAGTTCGCCCGGCGTGAGCGCACCACCCCGTACGCGGTGTACCTCGCCGTGCTGACCGTCCTGCTGCACCGGCTCACCGGACTGGCCGACATCGTGGTCGGCACCCCGGTGTCCGCCCGGCACCGGGGCGCGTTCGAGCGGCTTGTCGGCTACTTCGTGAACATCGTGGTGATGCGGACCGAGGTCGGTGACCGGTCGTTCGCCCAGGTGGTCCGGACCGTCCGGGAGTCCGTGTTCGACGCGCTCGACCACCAACGGCTTCCGTTCGAGGCCGTGGTCGACGAAGTCCGCCCACCCCGGACCAGTGGCTACGGCCCGCTGTTCCAGGTGCTGTTCGCCATGGTCGCCCCCATCCGGACGCCCGGCGACGGCTTCGCGAACCTGGACATCGGTCCGGTCGAGCAGGTGGACAACGGCCGTTCGCCGTTCGCCCTCACGGTGAGCGTGCTCGACCGGGCGCAGGACGGCGCGGACCTCGAACTGTCCTACGCGGTGTCCCTCTACGACGACACGACAGCCGAGCGGATGGCCAGCCAGTTCGTCGAACTGCTGTCCGCCGCACTGTCCACTCCGGACACCGCGGCCGGGGAGCTGGCCGCCACCCTGCCCGCACCGGCGCCACTCGCCACACCCGATCTACCTGCCGCGCCGGTCATTCCGGCCGCCCCCGACGGCGGTGCCGCCGTGATCCGTGCGGTCCAGGCGGTGTGGACCGCTCACCTGCACACCGAGGTGACCGACCCGGACGCGGACTTCCTGGCCCTGGGCGGCCACTCCCTCGCCGCCGCACGCATCGCCGTGGACCTGCGCGAGCTGTTCGGGCTGGCGAACGACGCGGGCATCACGGAGTTCACGCTGTTCCGGGCGCCGACGCCGCGCCTGCTGGCCGCGCAGCTGACCGCCGCCCTCGGCGGCTGGACGGCCGCGGCGGAGGAGGCGGAGTTCGTCCTGGGACTGCTGGGGATGACCGACGAGCAAGCCGAGAAGCAGCTCACCGGCCTCGCGCCGGAGAGCCGCCACGAGGACGACGGGGGTGCGACCCGATGACCGCCGCGAACACGACGCCGGCCGATGCGACGCGGTTCACGATCCGGGAGGTCGCCGCCCGGCTCGACGCCGGCGCCCGTGCCGAACGGTGCCGGGACGCGACCTTCGGCCGCGTTTTCACCGAGCACATGGTCACGTTGCGCTGGGACCCGGACGCGGCGTGGCACGGCGGCCGGGTCGAGCCGATGGCCCCGCTGCCGCTCGACCCGGCGACGGTGGGCCTGCACTACGGCCAGATCGTCTTCGAGGGGCTGAAGGCGTACCGGCTGGACGACGGGTGCGTCGGCGTGTTCCGGCCGGACCGCTACGGCGAGCGGTTCCGGCGCTCCGCCGACCGGCTCATGATGCCGCGCCTGCCCGTGCGCGACTTCCTCCACGCCATCGAGCACCTGATCCGGGTGGATGCGGACTGGGTGCCACCGGACCGGGACCGCAGCCTGTACCTGCGCCCGCTGTTGCTCGCCGCCGACGCCGATCTCGCGCTGCGGCCTGCCCGCCGCTACCTGTTCGTGCTCACGGCGTTCGTGACCGAGATGTTCTTCGGTGCCAAGCGGGCGATCGACGTGTGGCTGAGCGAGGACTACGTGCGCAGCGTGCCGGGCGGCGTGGGGGCCGCCAAGTACGCGGGCAACTACGCGGCGGGCTATCGCGCGCAGGCACAGGCCGCCGAACACGGCTGTGACCAGGTGGTCTGGCTCGACGCACTGGAACGCCGCTGGGTCGAGGAGCTCGGCGGGATGAACCTGCTGTTCGTCGAGGGCGAGGGCACCGCGGCCCGGCTGGTCACGCCGCCGCTGACCGGCACGATCCTGCCGGGGGTCACCAGGGAGTCGGTTCTCGAGCTCGCCCCCCGGCTCGGCCTGACCGTGGCCGAGCGTCCGGTCAGCGTCGACGAGTGGCAGGACGGCTGCCGCTCCGGCCGGATCACCGAGGTGTTCGCCTGCGGCACCGCCGCGCAGATCACGTCCGTCGGGCAGGTTCGCGGCCGCGACCGGACGTGGCAGGTGGGCGACGGCCGCCCCGGGCCGGTGGCCACCCGGCTGGGTGCGCTGCTCGCCGACATCCACCGCGGCGCGGAGCAGGCCCCCGGCAAATGGCTCCACCGGATCGACGACGTGAGGGACAGGGCATGACCGAGACCAGGAACAGCACCGCCGACGTCGGCGCGACCGTCACCCGGATCTGGGGTGAGGTCCTCGCCGTCCCGGTCGGCGAGGAGTCGGACTTCTTCGAGTCCGGCGGGCACAGCGTGACGGCGATGCAGGTCCTCAACCGCATCCACGACACCTACGGCGTCGAGGTGTCGGTGCGTGATCTGTTCGAGAACCCCGTGCTCGGCGAGTTCATCGACGCCGTCCGCGCCCGGCTGAACGGAAAGGCGGACTCGTGCGCCTGATGCTGCTCTACGCCCCCGGTGCGCTCGGGCCGGTCGAGCTCCTGCGCAACCTGCGGCCCGTGGCGGACCTCGTCGTCGCGGTTCCCGAGGAGTTCCGCGACGATCCCGGCGTCGCCATGCTCGGCCAGGTTCTCGAACCGGTGTTCTTCGACCCGCTCGGCGAGCTGCCCGACGCCTCCGGCTGCGACGGCGTGATCTGCTACACCGACCTGCTCGCCCGTGTCACCGCCGAAATCGCGCACCGGCACGGCCTTCGCGGCCAGTCTCCCGCGACGGCACTCGCCCTGACCGACAAGGACGTTCAGCGCCGGACACTGGCCGAGCACGGGGTCGACACCGTGCGCTCGGCGATGCTGCGCCGGCCTGAGGACTGGGAAGGCGCAGTGGCCCGCGTCGGCCTGCCCGCCGTGTTGAAGCCGTGCTACGGCGGCGGGAGCCGCAACACCTACCGGATCGACGACGCCGCGACCGGCGCGCGGTTGGCGGGCCGGCTGCTCGCACCCGGCCCGGGTGGTCCCGCGGAGACGACGATGGTGCTCGAAGAACTGCTGATCGGCGTGGACCAGGGGCGCCACGGCGACTACTGCTCGGTGGAGACCATCACCGTGGGCGGGGTCATGACCCACCTGCCGGTGCTCTCGAAGTTCCCCCTGGCCGAGCCGTTCCGCGAGACGGGGCAGTTCTGGCCGAGCCACCTCGACGACCACGCGCAGGAACGGGCCCGGGAGGTCACCGAGGCCACCCTGCGCGCGCTCGGCTCCCGCGACGGCCTGACCAGCACGGAGCTGAAGCTGACCCCGGACGGGCCGCGGGTGATCGAGGTCAACAGCCGCCTCGACGGGTTCGTCAGCGAGTTGTCGACGCACTCCGGCGGGCCGAACCTGTTCGTCACGGCGGCCGGGGTCGCGGTCGGTGAGCCGCCCGGGATCGAGTTCCCCAACGGCCTGCCGCTGGTGTTCCAGCTCTACCACCTCGGGCCACGGGACGCGGTGCAACTGCTGGGCGTGGAGGGCATGGGAAAGGTGCGCGCGCTCGACGGCGTCCTCGCGTACCGCCTGTTGCTGGCACCCGGCGCGCCGATGACACCCGGACCGCAGAGCCAGTACCTGTCCGTGTTGAACGCCACCGCCCGGGACCACGACGGGATGTACGCGTTGCTGGCGGAGGTCGCGGCCTGCCTGACGTTCGGGTTCCGCCTGCGCGCCGCGGACGGGCCCGAGGTGTGGCTGCGCGGCACCGAGCTGCCGAGCGCCGCCGCGACCGCGGTGCCCTCGGCCGAAATCGCGCCGTGAACCTGCCCGGCGACACGACCGGGACGACGCCCCGCCATTCGGCTCGGCTCGGCATCGTCGCCATGTACGGGCTGGACGCCTTCGGCGCGGGCGCGTTCGCCTCCTCGGAGATCGTGTTCTTCACCCAGGTGCTCCAGCGCAGCCCGGGCCAGATCAGCGTCGCGTTGTCGACCGCGAGTTTCGTCGGGCTCGCGCTGATCCTGCCGTTCGGCAAGCTGGCCGACCGCGTGGACCGGCGCGGGTTGCTCGCCCTGCTGAACGGCGCGATCGCGCTGTTCATGCTCGGCTACCTGCTGCCGCCGTCGATCGTCGGCTTCTTCGTGACCACCTCGCTCGTGGTGCTGGGCCAGCGGCTGCTCAACCCCGTCCGCCCCGCGGTGATCGCCAAGCTGTTCCCCACCTCCAGGGTCGCGGTACGGGCAGCGGCTCACGTGTCGTTCAACGCCGGGTTCGCGCTCGGCAGCCTCTTCTCGGCGGGTGCGCTGTTCGTCGGCGGAACCGGCGCGTTCCGGATGCTCCTGCTCGTCAACGTCGCGATGTTCGCCGCGTGCGTGCTGATCGCGCTGCGCCTGCCCGCCGTCCGAGCCGATCCGGCCGAGGCGGAGCACCGGCGCGGGTTCGCCGCCCTGCGGGACCGGCCGTTCCTCGTCGCCACCATCGCGAACATGTTCGGCTCGCTGCACAACTCCGCGCTGCTCATCGGCCTGCCCTTGTGGCTGCTGCACCACACGAACGCCCCCGGCTGGGTGGTGCCGTCGATCCTGACGGTCAACTGCCTGCTGGTCGTGGTGCTCCAGATACGGCTCAGCCGGGGCACCGGCACCGTGCGGGGCGCGGCCCGCACCCAGTGGCGCGGCACCATCGCGATGGCCTGCGCGTGTGCGCTGCTGATGTTCACCGGGGGCGAGCTGACCCCGCTGTCCTGGACGTTGCTCGCGGCCGCCGTCGTCCTGCTGACGATCAGCGAGATCACGCAGACCGCGGGGGCGTGGGGCCTCTCGTTCGCCCTCGCCGACGAGCGCCGGGTCGGCGAGTACCAGTCCGTGTTCGGCTTGGGACTGGACGTCCAGATGGTCGTCGGACCGCTCCTGGTCACGGCGCTGGTGTCGAGCAGCGCGGGATGGCCGGCGCTGGCGGTCATCGGGCTCCTGCCGGTCGGCGTGGCCACCCGCCTGCTGCACCGCTGGGCGCCCGACGAGGCGGCACCTCCGCGGACGACGGGCGGAACACCCGCATGATCCGGTGGTGACCCGAGCCATCGCTTCCCGCTGTTCGCCGGTCAGCCGCGGCCGGCCGACGGTCTCCGCCGCGGTGCCGCACGGCCTGCCGGATCGCGGCTCCCCACCGGCGACGGCCCGGCCGGTCCGGTGGCGACCGCCCGGCCAGGGTGCCGACCGGCGGTCGCGCACGGAGCTGACGGGCGGCTTGCTCTCCCGGGCCGCGGCGGCTCACTTCTCCCCGGCCCGAGCGCCTCCCGGCCGGACCGAGGCCTCGGCGCGCCCCGGTTTCCCGACCCCCGATGAACATGAAACAAATTCGGCTACTCGTCGGTATCTTTCCCCGTGGCCGGCTGGTGGACTGTCAGCCATGTCACCCTCGAAAGCCCGCCTCGCCGTGGCCGGCACCGCTTCCGCCGTCCTGCTGCTGCTCGGGAGCGCCGGCACCGCCGACGCCCGGCCCGTCGCCACGCCGGCCGCCGTGCAGGCCGCCGCGCCGAGCTATGCCACCTGGATCGCCGACGTCACCGCGGTGACCACGCCGGCCGCCGCCTACCTCGAACAGCGGCTCGCCGTCCCCGGTGGCCGGAACGCGATCGTGCTCGACATCGACAACACCAGCCTGGAGAGCTACTACAACCCCGCGTTCACCACCCCGGCGCTCAAGCCGGTCCTGGCGCTCGCCAAGCTCGCCAAGGCCAAGGGCGCCGCCGTCCTGTTCGTCAGCGATCGCACCGAAGTCCTCCGGTGGCCGACCGAAGGGAACCTGAAGGCCGTCGGGTACCCGAACGACGGGCTCTCCCTGCGTCCCCTCTTCAACTTCGACCCGGTGCAGACCAACAAGACCAAGGCCCGGATCGCCATCGAACAGGCCGGCTACACGATCGTCGCGAACATCGGCAACAACGTGACCGACCTCGACGGCGGGCACGCCGAGCGGACCTTCAAGCTGCCCGACTACGGCGGCGCGCTGTCCTGAAGCGACGCGATCGTCGCCCCGGCCACCGGCGGGCAGGTGAGCAGCCGGTGCTCGCCTGCCCCCGTGGCCACGACGGACGCCAGCAGCCGCACCGCCTCGCGGCCGAGTGCGCGCCGCGGCACCTCGAAACCGCTGATCTCCGGGCCCGGCGTCCCGGACGGCGGCCGGCCGAGCACCGCCAAGGAGAGGTCGCCGGGCACCTCGACCCCCGCGGCGAGCACGGCCCGGTGCGCCACGGCGAACGCCGCCTCGTCGGCCACCAGCGCCGTCACACCCTCGTCGAGCCAGCCGCGGACCACCGCCGCGTCGAGGTGCCCGGCCGGTTCGCGCAGGTGCCGGATCCGCCGGTGCCCCGCCCGCCGCAGCCGGGCGAACACTTCGGCCGAAGCCGACGCGTAGTCCGCGGCCACGCAGGGAACGCCGTCGCCGAGTTCCGGCCAGTGTCCGATGGAGACGATCGGGAACCCGGCGGCGACCAGCTCCGCGGGGACGGGGGCGCCGAGGAACAGGCAGCCGTCGGCGAGCCGGGTGCGGCCGGACGCGGTGAACATGATCAGGTCCTTGCCGAGCGCCGCCGCCTCGGCTTCGATGCCGGCCAGGATCGGCTGGTGCGCCTCGAACGCCGGCGTGGCGGCGCAGATCCCGAAGAGGTCGTGACAGGCCCGCCGTTTCGCCAGCGGATCGGCGTACCCGAGCTGCTCCGCGGCTTCCAGCACCCGCAGCCGCGTCGACTCCGCCAGCCGCACCCCGGTGCGGTTGCCGCCCAGCACGACCGACACCGTCGCCTGCGAAACCCCGGCCACACGCGCGATGTCGGTCTGCCGGACCCTGCCCATCGGGTACCTCGCTCGCCGGGGTCAGCTGATCGATGCAGAGTGCAAGGCCGCTTCGAGACGCGTCAACGGTTTTGCCCGAAACTCCCGCGGATCCGGCCCGGCCTTACCGGCGGCCGGTGGCAGGATGCGGCCATGCGCTCCCTGCCCCTCGAGCTGCCCCTTGCCGGCGTCACCGTCGTGTCCTGCGAACAGGCGGTCGCCGCGCCGCTGGCCACCCGGCACCTGGCCGACCTCGGCGCCCGCGTCCTCAAGATCGAGCGGCCGGGCACCGGCGACTTCGCCCGCGCCTACGACGAAACCGTGCACGGCCAGTCGAGCCACTTCGTCTGGCTGAACCGGTCGAAGGAGAGCGTCACGCTCGACCTCAAGAGCGACGCCGCCCCCGGGGTGATGGCCGCCCTGCTGGACCGCGCGGACGTGTTCGTGCAGAACTTCGCGCCGGGCGTCGCCGAGCGGCTCGGCCTGGGCGCGGCGGCCGTGCGCGCCACCCGGCCGCGCCTGATCACGTGCTCGGTGTCGGGGTACGGCTCGACCGGCCCGTACCGCGACGCGAAGGCGTACGACCTGCTCATCCAGTCCGAAGCCGGGCTGGTTTCGGTGACCGGGTCGGCAGCGGAACCGGCCAAGAGCGGCATTCCCGCCGCGGACATCGGCGCCGGAATGTACGCCTTCTCCGGCATCCTGTCCGCGCTGTACGACCGCGAGCGCACCGGGCAGGGCACCGAGCTGGAGATCAGCCTGTTCGATTCGCTGGTCGAGTGGATGGGCTTTCCGCTCTATTACGCCGGTTACGGCGGGACACCGCCGCCGCGGACGGGCACCAGCCACGCCGCGATCGCGCCGTACGGCACCTTCGCCGCGGGCGACGGGACGGAGGTGGTCCTGGCGGTGCAGAACGAGCGCGAGTGGGCGGCGTTCTGCAAGCACGCGGTGGCACGGCCGGACTGGGTCACCGACACCCGGTTCGCGACCGGCAGTGCCCGCGTGGCGAACCGGACCACGCTCGAAGCCGAGATCGGCGCGATCTTCACGAAGCTCACGGGCGCCGAGCTGGAGGCACGGCTGAGCGCGGGCCGGATCGCGCACGCCCGCCGCCGCGACCTGCCGGACGTCCTGGCCCACCCCCAGCTCACCGCCCGCGACCGCTTCGCGGACGTGGCGACGCCCGCCGGGCCGATCCGCGCCACCCTGCCGCCGATCACGCTCCCGGGCCGGGCACCCCGGATGGACCCGGTCCCGGCACTGGGCGAGCACACCGACGCGGTCCTGACGGAGTTCGGCTTCGACCCGGCGGCGCTGCGGCGTCAGGGCGCGGTGTAGCGCAGTGCGATCTTGTGCTCGCGCGGACGGCCGGTCTCGACGAAGCCCAGTCGTTCGTAGAACGCCTTCGCGCGCACGTTGACGGCGAGAACTTCGAGCACCACGTCCTGGCCGCGCGACACCGCTTCGGCGACCAGCGCCCGCACGACGTGCCCGCCGATGCCGCGGCCTTGGTACACCGGGTCGATCTCGATCAGGCCGAGGACCACTTCGGTGTCGCCGTTCAGGACGGTCAGCGCTCCGGCGTCGTGGCCGTCGACCGTGATGACCTGGGTGTGCGCCGCGTCGAAGTTCCGCTCGTGGTAGGCGCGCTGCGCCGGGTCATCCCAGCCCCAGACCGCGTCGACGTACTCGCCGAGCGCGCGGCGGTGCAGCCGGAAGCAGAACTCGCTGTCGCCCGGCCGGAGCCGGCGCAGCCCGATCCGGGGCGACACCACGTCACTCCCCCAGGATGTGCCGCGCCCGGGCGAGCACCGGCCTGTCCACCATCCGGCCGTCCACAACGGACACCCCGGCTCCCGCCGCGAGGACCCGGCGGGCCCAGTCGCGTTCCGCCTCCGTCGGCGCGAAGCCGGCCTGGACCGCGGCCAGCTGCCGCGGGTGGATGCACAGCTTGCCGCCGAAGCCCATGCGGCGCGCGTAACCGACGTCCGAGGCCAGCTGGGCGTCGTCGGCCAACGTCGTCGTGACGCCGTCCACCGGTGGGGGCAGCCCGGCCGCCGCCGAAGCGATCACCAGCCGCGAACGTGCGTAGGCGAACGGCTCCCGGTCCTCCGGGGCGACGCCGAGTTCGGCCGCCAGGTCGACGCTGCCGAACGCCAGCCGCGTCACCGACGGCACGGCGGCCAGCTCGCCGGCCGCCTCCACCCCGCGCGCGGTCTCCACGAGGGCGACCACCTCGCCGAACCCGGCGAGCACCCCCGGTGCCTCCGCCTTCGGCACCATCACCGGGACGCCCCGCGCGGCCACCAGCTCGGCGTCCGCGGCGAACCACGGCGTGCCCGGCGCGTTGATCCGCACCATCGCCCGGTGCCCCGCGAGCCACTCCCTCACCGCGGCGCGCGCGGAGCCCTTACCCGCCGGGGCGACGGCGTCCTCGAGGTCGAGGATCACGACGTCGGCGCCGCTGGTCAGCCCCTTGCCGAAGCGATCGGGCCGGTCACCGGGCACGAACAGGAACGTCGTCGCGGCCACCCGGCCACGATAGCGGGTAAGGGGCCGGCCGTCGCCGGACTGCGTGATCACCCGATGCGGTCGCCCGCCCCTCAGGACGAGCGTGGGCTCCACGACGAAAGGAGCCGCCATGCGAGGCGACTGGATCCACGACTGGGTGCGGGTGGAAATGGAGTACCGCGCCGGGCCGCGTCCGCTGCCGGTGGTGCGGGAACGGCCGCCGGCCAAGTCGTGGAAGGCACTGTGGACCGCGTTGTTCCCGCCCCGCCGCGTCGGCGTGCCCCACCCGTGACGGCGGTCATGGCCGGACCGTGACCGACGCTCCTGGCCGCAGGGTCACGGTGCGCCGCCACGTCCCGGCCCGCACCTCGGTCCGGGTGCCGCCGACGCTGCGGATCACCGCCTGTGTGACCTTCCCGTCGCGCCAGGAGAGGTCGACCGTGAACCCGCCACGGGCGCCGATCCCCGTCACCCGGCCCGACGCCGCCCACGCCGAAGGCAGCGCGGGCAGCAGCTCCAGCACCCCCGGCCGCGCGTGGAGCAGCATTTCGAGCATCGCGGTGGGGGCGCCGAGGTTGGCGTCGATCTGGAAGATCGCGTAGCTGCCCTGGCTGTACATGTCGAAGAAGTTGGGCGCGGTGCCGTTGCCGTTGTTCACCGACGGCCGCAGCACCGTGAGCAGCAGCTGGTACGCGCGGTCGGCGTCCTTCAGCCGCGCCCAGCACGCCGAACGCCACGCGGTCGCCCAGCCGTAACTGTCCATCCCGCGCGCGACCAGCAGCGCCCGGACGCCGTCGAGCAGCTCACGCGGTGCCGTGTCGGCGGCGATGCGGTCGCCCGGGAAGAAGCCGATCAGCGGGGACAGGTGCCGGTGCGTGGTCTCGCCGAGGTTGTCCGGCGACATCCACTCCTCGAGCCAGCCGGTCGTGGGGCTCACCTTCGGCAGGTAGAGCTTCTTCTGCAGCCCGCCGATCCGGTCGCCGTGGGCGCGGTCGCGGCCCAGCACCGCGACGGCTTCGCGGTAGTGCTCGAACAGGTCCCAGACGATCTCCTGGGCGTAGGTGATCCCGCGGGCGTCCTGCGGGCCGTGCTCGGGTGACCAGTCGTGGTCGTCGACGAGCACTTCGCGGCCGTCGACGGTCGTGGGGACCAGCCGCGCCTCCCAGAACTCGACCGCCCCCTTCAGCAGCGGGTAGATCCGCGCGAGGTACGCCTTGTCCTGGGTGAAGGCGTAGTGCTCCCAGAGCGAGTTGCACAGCCACGCGTTGCCGCCCGGGTGCCACCACCAGCCGGAGCCGCCGTAGATGTTCGTCGAGAACGCGACCGCCCAGCCGGCGACCTTCCCGCTCGTGTTCCGGAACCTGTTGCGCGGGTCGTTGAACAGCCGTTTCGTGCTGTCCGTCCACACGGGAAGCTGCGCGAGGCAGTAATCGGCCAGGGCAGTGAAGCTCTCGGGCAGCGCCGCGCGGTCGGCGAGCCAGTAGTTCATCTGGACGTTGATGTCGGTGTGGTAGTCGCTCATCCAGTCCGGCGTGTTGTTGTTCTGCCACAGGCCCTGCAGGCCCATCGGCAGGCCGTCGCGGGAGCCGGTGATCGTCAGGTACCGCCCGAACTGCAGGTAGCTCGCCTCCAGCTCGGGGTCGGCCACGCCCGGCTCGTCGTGCCGGGCCACCAGCCGCGACCACGTGTCCAGGGCCCGCTTCGCCGCCGGCGACGGACCGAGGTCCACACTCATCCGGTCGTACAGCCGCCGGTAGTCGGCGACGTGCGTCGCCCGCAGGACACATCCGCCCACGGCGAGCGCGGCCGCCGCCTTGCGGTTCGCCAGTGCGAGCGGGTCGAGGGACGCGTCGAGGAACTTCCGCGCCGCGTCGGGGACGTAGTTCGTGCCGCCGCTGAGCACGACGACGACCTCGCTGCCGCTGAACGTGGTCCCGCCGGCCACCGTGCACGCGTACTGCAGGCCGTTGGCGAACGTGCCGGTGAACGCCGTCGCGCCGGACATGGCCTCGCCCCGGGTCGGCTCCAGCGTCACCGAGCCGGTGACGGGTCCGCCGCTGAACCGGATCACCACGACGTCGTCGGGGTGGCTCGCGAAGTACTCACGCCGGTACTGCACGCCCTGGTGCCGGTAGGTGATCACCACCAGGCCGTTGCTCAGGTCGAGCGTGCGCCGGTAGTCCGTCACGCCGGTGTGCGCCGGCACCGCGATCCGCAGCTTCGCGAGCAGGCCGAGCGTGCCGAACTTCTCGGTCTCGTAGGGGAACTGGCCGTCGTCCTGGAGGACGTCGTTGGCGCCGCCGGTCCACAGGGACGCGTCGGCGAGGTAGAGGAAGTCGGCGGCCGGGTCGCCGCCGACGAGGGCACCGATCCGACCATTGCCGATCGGCAGGCCCTGCTCGATGATCTTGTTCTCGGCCGCGGGAGCCGGGTACCACAGCGTGGTCGACCGCGCGTCGGGGACGAGCTCCTCACCCACTGGTCGGATCACCTCGGCGTTGGCAGCAAAGGGATGCAGGCCACCCAGCGCAACGCCGGCGCCGACCGCGCCACCGAGCTTGAGGAAGGTCCGCCGCGACGGCGGGAGAGGCAGTCCTGGCATGGGTCATCCGTTCGGCGTTGGGCGGAAAACGGCCACGAAGCCCGCCAAACATATGACCTATCCGGTCCAGTGGTCAAGATTCTTCGGGATGGACCGGTTACCCGTGATCGGCTCGCTCGGCGAGGTACTCGCGGAAGGTGATCTCGCCGTCGCGGTGCTCGGGAGCCAGGTGCCCGCCGCCGGCGTAGGCCCGGAACGTCTCCCCCGGCACCTTGAGCGGCACGATCCGCCGGTGCCGCCCGGTGGCCTCGCCCACCGCCTCGGCCAGCTCGGCGGCGGTGAGGATCTCCGGGCCGCCGAAGTCGGGCGCCCGGCCGGCCGGGTCGGCCGTCGCCAGCTCGGCGAGACGGCGGGCGACGTCGCGGACGTCGACCGGCTGGAAGGAGATCCGCGGTACCGGCACGACCGGCAGCCGGGCCGCGCCGGCGATGATGCCGCGGACCAGGCCGTGGAACTGGGTCGCCCGCTGGATCGTGGCCGGCAGGCCCGAGTCGGCGAAGAGCTGCTCGGTTTCGAGCTTGGCCCGGTAGTAGCCGAGCGGGACGCGGTCGACGCCGACGATCGAGACGTACACCAGGTGCGGGGTGCCCGCCCATCGCGCCGCTTCGATCAGGGTGCGCGCGAGCTGCGTCTCCCGGCCGAAGTAGTCGGTGGCGCAGTGGACCACCGCGTCCACCCCGGCGACGGCGCTGTCGATGCCCCGCCCGGTCCGCAGGTCGCCGCGGACGACGTCCGGTCCGGCCCGGCGGCTCACCACGCGGACCTCCTCGCCCGCCGCCCGCAGCCGCGCCACGACCGCCGAGCCGAGCTGCCCGGTGCCGCCGGTGACCAGGATCCGCACGTCGACCACCTCCGGCGCCATCCTGGCACGGCGCGGGCCCGCCGGGAAACGTTTCCCGGTGGGCCCGCGCGGCCTGGCTCAGCCGCGGTTGATGGTGAACGTGGTGGTGCGGTTGCGGATGTCCTCGGCGTTGTCGGCCAGGGTGAGCCCGGTGAAGGTCGCCGAGCCGACGGCCGGGCCCTGACCCGGTTCCGGCAGCTCGTTGGCCCAGATCCCGATCCCGGACTTGGCGTCGAACTCGTCCCCGCTGCGGTGCGCGCCGGTGATCGACACGTTCGTCAGCACGGTGTCCTCGACCGGGTGTTCCGGCCCGCCGTTGTACTTGGTCTGGAACATGATGCCGCTGTAGGTCGGGCTCTGGATGTCCACATCGGACACCCGGATGCCGCGGAACTCCTTGGACGCGGAGAACAGCCAGATCGCCGGGAACGTCTGCTGGCCCCAGAAGTGGCCGCCGGCCCGGACAAGGGAAGCGTTCTGGACCGTCGTCGGCTGCGGCCCGAACCCGAGGAACGGGTAGCCGAAGTCGAGCGAGCTGATCGTGATCGCCGAGTACGTCAGCGTGTCCGCGATGTAGAGGTTCCGGAAGGTGTTGTTGTACCCGCCGTACACCGCGAGCCCGGCCGCGCGCCACGGGGTGAGCGCGGTGAGGTTCTCGTACACGTTGTCGTACTGGTTGCCCGGGTTGAGGTCGGTGGCGGCGAACAGCGCGAAGCTGTCGTCTCCGGTGGAGCGGGCCTCGATGTTGGTGACGTGGTTGCCGGTGCTGCCGTTGGTGAGGTTGACGCCGTCGGCGAAGGTGTCGCGGATCCGGGAGTTCTTGATCGTGGTGTTGTCCACGTTGGTGCCCCAGACCATCACCACCTGGTGCTCGACCCAGATGTCGTCGATCGTCAGGTTCGCGACGTTCGTCAGGTTGAACACCTTGCCGGGGCCGTCGATCCGGGACGTGTAGTTGCCGAACACGGCGAACCCGCGGAACGTCGAGCCGTTCGCGCTCGCCTGGACGTCGATGCCGATGTCGGTGTTCTCCTGCCCGGCGGGCGCGGCGAACTTCGTGAACCACGGCCCGGCGCCGGTGACCGTGACGGCCTTGCCGTAGACGTTCAGCTTGCTCGACAGCGCGTAGGTCCCGGCCGGCAGGTAGACGCCGGTGAGGGTGGTGTCCTGCCGGACCTTGTCGAGGGCGTTCTGCACGTCCTGCTGGGTGAACCCGGTGGGCACCGCGAAGTGCGCCGGGTCGGGGTTCGCGACCGCGGTCGCCTGCTCGAGGCTGACGAAGTCGATCGCGTAGTTCGTCGTGTTCGCCGCGTCCTTCTGCAGCTTGATCCGGCTGCCGGCGGGCACGGTGGTGCCCAGCAGCGTGCTGGCTTCGTCGTAGATGTGCCGCGGCCCGGCGCCCGGCGAGTTGCCCGGGCCGGTTTCGGCGCCGTAGAGCCACGCGTAGCGCGAGGTCAGGTCGATCGCCTTGAGGAAGGTGCCGTTGACGTAGACGTTCAGCGTCGCGTTGATGCCGCCGCCGCCCGCGGCGTCCGGGATGGAGAACCGGGTGACCAGGGTGTTGGTCGCCGCCCGCGTGGTGAACTCCACCGAGGAGCCGGTCGAGTTCAGCGTGACGGCCTTGCGGCCCGAGGCTTCGCCCGCGAGGTCGCCGATGGTGCGGTTCGGGCCGACCACGGCCGCGCCGCCCGCGACGACGCCGTCCTCGGCTTCGTAGGTGTCGTAGGGCATGTTCGCGCCCCGGCCGGCGAACAGCGCCTGCGTGCTCGTGTTGTTGCCCTGCTTGACAGGCAGCTCGTTGGCGTCGGCGGCCACGACCGTCTTCACCGTGTACCGGCCGTTGGCCGCGGTCCAGGTGCCGACGGTCACCGGGGCCGCCGTGGCGCCGGCAGCGATGGCTCCGGTGTAGCCACTGCTCAGCGTCTTGACGACGGAGCCGTTCTGGTCGGTGATCGTCACCGTGATTCCGTGGGTGCCGCCCGCGCTCGCCACGGTGCCCTGGTTGCGCAGGATCGTGGTGAAGGTGACCGTGTTGCCCGCGGACGGGTTCCCCGGCGACCACGCCGTCGCCGCGACGAGGTCGGAGCTGGACACGGGGCTCACGACCAGTGCCGACGAGCCGGTGTAGGCGTTGTTGGCCTCGTTCTGCTCGATGACGGCGTTGCCCTCGTCGACCTTGGCCGTGAGCGGGTAGCTGCCCGCGTCCCGGGTGCCGATGTTCGCCGACACGGTCGTCGACGCGCCGGCGGCGAGCGCCCCGACGTTCGCCGTGCCGACCTTGGTCGTGCCGAGGTAGAGGTTCACGTTCGTCGCGCCGGAGGCCGCCGTCCCGGCGTTGCGGGCGGTCGCCGACACGGTGATCGCGTCGGTCTCCACGGGGTTCTGCGGCGACCAGGACACGCCCGAGATCGTCAGGTCAGGGTTGGGTGCGGGGACGCCGAAGACCTGGAACTCCGCGACCTGCCCGCCGCCCGCGCCGGAGTTGGCGGTGACGCGCAGGCGGACGTCGGCGGCGCGGCCGCCGAGCGGGATCGTCACGGTGTTGCCGGTCGCGGGGCTGAAGCTATAGGCCTGCGCCGGGACCAGCGTCGTGAATGCCGACCTGCTCTGCTCCCGGCCTTCGACGGCAATCGTCTGCGTCCGCGGGCCCCACGCCGGATCGGGATTGAGCTTGACCACGACCTGGTTCAGGTCGGCGTTGGCGCCCAGCGCGACGGTCAGCAGGTTCGGGTAGGTCCCGCCGCCGCCTTCCCAATAAGTGGCCAGGGAGTCGTCGTTGGCGTTGGCCGCCACGTACGTCCACTCCGTCGAGGACGCCGTGATCGCCTTCCCCAGCGCGAGGTTCGTCCCGGCCTGGCTGCCGGCGCGCGTCACGGTGGCGCTGTTCGCCGACTGGTTGCCCGCGGAGTCCTTCGCGCGGACGAAGTACGAGACGGTGGCGCCGTCGGGCTGGCTGTCGGTGTAGGTCAGGACGTTCCCGGCGACGCTGCCGCGCAGCTGGTTGTTCGCGTAGACGTCGTAGCCGGCGACGCCGGTGTTGTCCGTCGAAGCCGACCAGGTCAGCCGGATCTGGCCGCTCGCGGGCTGGGTGTAGGCGAGGTTGCCGGGCGCGGACGGCGGCTGCGTGTCGCCGCCGGCGGGCCCGTGCACCTCGAACTCCGCCAGCTGCGCGGCGGGCCAGCCGGTGTTCGCCGTGACGTTCAGCCGCACGAACCGGGGCTTGCCGGTGACGTCCACGGTGACGGTGTTGGCCTTGGCCGGGTCGAACACGTACCCGGCCGAGGGCTTCAGGTCGGTGAAGGTGGTCCCGTCGGTGCTGCCCTGGACGCTGAACGTCTCGGTGCGGGCGCCCCAGTTCGCGGCCGGCAGCCTGAGCACCAGCTGCGCGACGTCCGTCGGCGCGCCGAGGTCGGCCTGGACCCACTGCGGGAACTGGTTGTTCGTGCTTTCCCAGTAGGTGTTCTGGTTGCCGTCGCCGACGTTCGAGACGGGATAGCCGGCGAGCTGGCTGCTGGCGGTGTAGGTCGCGGAGGCGGCTTGGACGGCGGGCTGGACGGCCGTCGCGGCGACGGCCGGGGCCGCGCTCGCCGGTGCGGCGGGCGTGGCCAGGAGCAGGGACAGGGCGGCGAAGGTGGCCGCGGGTGACAGCACTCGCTTCGTTCTCATGGAGGTCCTCTGGTCCGGGGAGGAGGGAGACGATTCGGAGCGGGTTCTTCCTGACTACTGCCTCGATCTGTCGGCCTTCTGTCAGGTTCTTGCACTGATTCGTTCAAGAGTTACAGTGACGTGGGTCTCAAGTCAACGCCCGCGCAGCAAAAAGGCCTCCTCGCGGGATGCGAGGAGGCCTGGGTGGCTCCGGTCAGGCGTGCACGGCCCCCAGCCGGATCGGGCGGAGGCTCGGCGCGTTCGCCGGCTCGCCGCAGTGCGCACAGACCGTGGCCGGCTCGAGGACTTCACCGCAGGCGTGACGCCAGAGGGTCGGCGGTTCGCCCTGGTGGACGTACTTGTCGCCCCAGGCCATCAGGCCGAGCAGGATCGGCTGCAGCGCGCGGCCGGCTTCGGTCGGGTGGTACTCGTGACGTGGCGGGTGAGCGTCGTACTGGACCTTCTCGAGCACGCCCGCGTCGACGAGCTTGCGCAGCCGCGCGGCCAGGATGTCCCGGCTGGCCCCGGTGTTCTCGGCGATCTGGTTGAACCGCCGCTCCCCCAGCATGATCTCGCGCAGTGCCAGCAGGCTCCACCGCTCGCCGACGACCTCGAGCGCCTCGGCGACCGAGCATTCGCGACCACGCCGGACCATCGCCACCTCCACGGGGTTGAAAATCCAACCTAGCACGTCAGCACCATGTGACCTGGCGAACAAGTGAGTTGTGAAATCCAACTCGGCGGGCGTATACCGAAGACATCCCCGATCTGCGAGGAGGCAGACGCCATGACGGACGCGGTGATCGTCGACGCGGTACGGACCCCGATCGGCAAGGGCAAGCCGAACGGCAGCCTGGCCGGGGTGCACCCGGTCGACCTGCACGCCCACGCCCTGCGTTCGCTCGTCGAGCGCACCGGCCTCGACCCGGCCCGGATCGACGACGTCATCAGCGGCGCGGTCGGCCAGATCGGCGAGCAGAGCATGAACACCGCTCGCTGGGCGGCGCTGGCCGCCGGGCTGCCGGAGTCGGTGCCCGCGGTGACGGTCGACCGCCAGTGCGGCAGCAGCCAGCAGGCCGTCCACTTCGCCGCGCAGGGTGTCATCGCCGGCGCGTACGACGTCGTCATCGCCTCCGGCGTCGAGTCGATGAGCCGGGTGCCGATGGGCAGCCAGGTGGCCGGGCGCGACCCGTTCGGCCCGCAGGTCGCCGCCCGCTACCCCGACGGGCTGGTGCCGCAGGGCATCAGCGCGGAGCTGATCGCCGCGAAGTGGGGCTTCACCCGAGCGCAGCTGGACGAGTTCGCCGCGGAAAGCCACCAGCGCGCGGCGAAGGCGTGGGCCGACGGCAAGTTCACCGGCGAAGTGGCACCGCTCAAGGCCCCCGGCCCCGACGGCGTGCTCGCCGACGTCACCACCGACGAGACGGTGCGCCCCGGCACCACCCCGGAGATCCTGGCCGGGCTGAAGCCGGCGTTCCGCGCCGACATCTGGGAGCACCGCTTCCCCGGCCTCGGCTGGCACACCACGGCGGGCAACTCGTCACCGATCAACGACGGCGCCGCGGCGCTCCTGATCACCAGCAGCGAAACGGCCACCGCACTGGGCCTCAGGCCACGAGCCCGCATCCACAGTTTCGCCGTCGCGGGCGACGACCCCCTCCTGATGCTGACGGGCGTCATCCCGGCAACCCGCAAGGTCCTGGCGCGGGCGGGCCTGGAGGTGTCGGACATCGACGCGTTCGAGGTCAACGAGGCGTTCGCCAGCGTCGTACTGGCCTGGCAGCGGGAGATCGGCGCAGACCCGGCGAAGGTCAACATCAACGGCGGCGCCATCGCCCTCGGCCACCCCCTGGGCGGCAGCGGAGCCAGGCTGGCGACGACGCTGCTGTCGGTCCTGGAGCAGACGGGCGGCCGCTACGGCCTCCAGACGATGTGCGAAGCGGGCGGCCTCGCCAACGCCACGATCATCGAGCGCCTGGACTGACCGGACAATCGGGCTTCGGGGTTGCGGACAGCAGCATCACTCAGGCGGCTCCTCGACCCCGTCCCGCTCGGCCCACTCCAGCAACGGCTCGAGCGAGAACACAGCGTCGTCGATCCCGGCATGCAGATCCCCCACCTCGGCAAACCGCCCAGGGACGGTGGCGATGGTGAAATCCCCAGGCTCGGCATCATCGATTTCCGACCAGAGGATCGGCGTCGACACCGTCCCTTCCGGATTCCCCCGGACCGAGTAGGCGCTGGCAATCGTGTGGTCCCGAGCGTTCTGGTTGTAGTCGACGAACAGCAGCCGCGGATCGCGGTCCTTCCGCCACCAGGTGGTCGTGACGTCGTCCGGAGCCCGCCGTTCGACCTCGTGAGCGAACGCCAGCGCGGCCCGGCGCACGTCGGGGAAGCCCCACCGAGGCTCGATCCGGACGTAGACGTGCAGGCCACGTCCCCCGGAGGTCTTCGGCCACCCGACCGCGCCGAGCTCGTCGAGGATCTCGTGGACGACGTGCGCGACCCGCCGAACCCGGTCGTACCCGCACTCGGGCATCGGGTCGAGGTCGATCCGCCACTCGTCGGGCTTCTCGGTGTCGGCCCGCCGCGAGTTCCACGGGTGGAACTCCACAGTGGACATCTGCACGGCCCAGGCGACGTGCGCGAGTTCGGTGACGCACAGTTCGTCGGCGTGCCGGTTGTAGCGCGGAAAGGTGACCCGCACGGTCTCCAGCCACGGCGGCGCGCCGTTCGGGACCCGTTTCTGGTGCACCTTCTCCCCCGCCACACCGGACGGGAAGCGGTGCAGCATGCAGGGGCGTTCGCGCAGGGCGTTGACGATGCCGTCGCCCACCGAGAGGTAGTAGTTGACCAGGTCGAGCTTGGTTTCGCCGCGGGCCGGGAAGTAGACGCGGTCCGGGTTGGAGATCCGCACGGTGTGCGGGCCGACTTCGAGCTCAACAGCCTTGCCTGCCATGGGTCAGACGCTACTCGCTACGGTGGCCGGGTGAGCCTTCCGACAGACGGTCACGTGCACACCGAATGGTCATGGGACACGGTCACCGGCTCGATGCTCGGCTCGTGCGAACGGGCGCTCGAGCTGGGCCTGCCGTCGGTGGCGTTCACCGAGCACGCAGACCTGACGTCATGGCTGATCCCGGAGCCGATCCGGCCGCTCCTGCCGGACCACTTCCGGGTGCGGCTGCGCCCGGACGGCGTCCTGGAGCCGCCGGACCTCGACGTTTCCGGGTACCTGGCGTGCGTCGAAGAGTGCCGGGAGCGGTTTCCGTCGTTGCGGATCCTGTCCGGTGTGGAGCTGAGCGAGCCGCATTGGCACGGCCCTCGTGCGGACGCACTGCTGGCGGCCCACGACTTCGACCGCGTGCTGGGTTCGGTGCACTCCCTGCGGGAGGGCGGGCACCACCACGAGCTGACCGTGGTGTCGGGCCGGCCGCCGGGTGAGCTGCTGCGGGCCTACCTCGGCGAGGTACTGGAGCTGGTGGAGTCGACGGCGGACTTCGCGGTCCTCGCCCACATCGACTACGCACTGCGTTCGTGGCCGGCCGAGGGCCCCCCGTTCGTGGCGACGGACTTCGAGGAGGAGTTCCGCACGGTGCTGCGCGCGTTGAAGGCGAGCGGGCGGGCGCTGGAGGTGAACACGAAGGTGCCACTGCCGGCCGAGGTGGTGCGGTGGTGGTTCGAGGCAGGCGGCCCGGCGGTGACGTTCGGCAGCGACGCCCACGAGCCAGGCCTGGTCGGCCACGGCTTCACGGCGGCGGCAGCACTGGCAGAGGCCAGCGGCTTCCGCCCCGGCCATACCCCACACGACTTCTGGCGCCGCTGACGCACCCCGGCCCCCAGCCTCATGCGCCCCAATGTGGCGTTCGGTGCGTCCAACGCACCGAACGCCACATTGGGTGCGTTCAACGCAACCAACGCCACATTGGGGCGCATGGAGTCGGGGCCTGCGCCGCCCGTCAGGCGAGGGCGTGGCGTCAGGTGAGGGCGTGGCGGCCGTAGGCGCGGGACTCCGCGCTCTGGTCCATCAGCCGGGCCGCGACCCGCCCGATCGCCGCGTCCAGTTCGGCTCGGCTGCCCGGGCCCCAATCGCCCAGGCGGTCGGCCAGCCAGTCGTGCCAGGCCTGGACCACCTTCCCGAACTCCGCCTGCCCCGCGGCCGTCAGCTCCCAGCCGTCGCGCGTGTACCGCAGGTGGCCCGTCAGCTCCAGGCGGTTGAACGCCGGCTCCAGCACCGGTGCGGGCACGCCGAAGAACGCTCCGATCTCCCCCAGCGTCGCCGGCGAACCGCGGCGTTGCCGCAGGTGGACCTGCAGCAGGCACCAGATCCCGCCCTCGTCCAGCTCGGTGCCCGCGCGGGAGACGATCGCCGGTGCCACCTTGCGGCGTTCGCGGAAGAACAGCGTTGCCACCGCGCGTTCGAGCTCGCTGTCGTCCGTGCGCGCCTCCGGCATCGCGAAGCCGTCGCCCAGGTCCGGGGCCGCCGCGCGGGCCGTGTCGCGTAGCGGGGCCTCCTTCAGGAAGAACGCCAGTGCGAACGCCACCAAGCCGACCGGTGCCGCCGCCAGGAACACCACGTGCAGTGAGTCGCTGTACGCGCGGATCACCGGCGCCGACACCGACGGAGGCAGCGCGTGCAACGCCCGCGGGTCGACGCCCGGCGGCACCGGGAGCGCCGCCAGCTTCGGCGTCAGCTGGTTGGCGTACACCGTGCCGAAGATCGCCGCGCCGAACGAGCTGCCGATCGACCTGAGGAACGTCACGCCCGAGGTCGCGACGCCGAGGTCGGCGTAGTCCACCGTGTTCTGCACCGCGATCGTCAGCACCTGCATGCCGAGCCCGATGCCGAGGCCCAGCACCGCCATGTACGCCGACGCCTCCCAGAACCCGGTGTCGGTGTCCAGCCGCGAAAGCAGGTACAGCCCGATCGTCATGCCCGCCGCGCCCACCAGCGGGAAGACCTTGTAGCGCCCGGTGCGGCTCACCGCGTAGCCCGCGGCGATCGACGCCACGAGCAGTGCCAGCACCATCGGCAGCAGCCGGACCCCGGACGTCGTCGCGGACGTGCCCTGGACGTACTGCATGTACGTCGGCAGGTACGACAGCGCGCCCAGCATCGCGAACCCGACGACGAAGCTCATGATCCCGCCGACGGTGAACACCGGGTTGCGGAACAGCCGCATCGGCAGCATCGGCTCCTTCGCCCGCAGCTCGACGACGACGAACGCGGCCAGCAGCACCACCGAGCCGATCGCCATCCCGATGATCACCGGCGAGCCCCACGCGTACTGCGTGCCGCCCCAGCTCGTCACCAGGGTCAGGCCGGTCGCGGCGAGGCCGACGAGCAGGATGCCGAGGTAGTCGATCACCGGCTTGACCACCGCACGCGCGTTCGGCATCGCCGTGGACGCCACCACCAGCACCACGACGACCAGCGGGATGTTCACGTAGAACGCCCACCGCCACGAGAGGTGGTCGACGAAGAAGCCGCCGAGCATCGGGCCGGCCACCGTCACCACGCCGAACACCGAGCCGAGCACGCCCTGGTACCGGCCGCGCTCGCGCAGCGGGACGACGTCGGCGATGAGCGCGGTCGACGTCACCATCAGCCCACCGCCGCCCAGGCCCTGCACCGCGCGCCAGACGATCAGCCACACCATGCTGTCGGCGAACCCGGCGCAGAACGAGCCGACGCCGAACACGACGACCGACAGCTGGAACATCAGCTTGCGGCCGAACAGGTCGCCGAGCTTGCCGACGACGACGGTCATGATCGTCTCGGCGAGCAGGTACGACGTGACCACCCAGGACAGGTGCCCGGCGCCGCCGAGGTCGCCGACGATGGTCGGCAGCGCGGTCCCGACGATGGTCTGGTCCAGCGCGGCCAGCAGCATGCCGAGCAGCACGGCGCCGAAGACGGCGTTGACCCGGCCGCGGCTCAGGGCGGGCGGCACCGCCGCGCCGGGGGTGACCTCCGCGGTGGCCGTCATCTCTCCAAGCTAGTAGCCGGTGTCCACTGTGGATAGCCACCCGTTCCGGTGGTCCGCCTCAGAGCCGCCAGCGCTCCCGCGGCGGCGATTCGAGGGCGAGCTCGCCCGCGACGGCCGCGGCGATCTGCTCCACGGTCCAGGTTTCCCGGTGCAGGACGGGCCGGATGACGGCCGGCTGCCGGACGGCGTGCAGGTGCCCGTCGGCCAGCCGCAGTACTTGGCCGGTGACGCCGGCGGAAAGGTCGCTGAGCAGGTAGGTCACCAGCGGCGCCACCCGTTCCGGTGGTGGCGCGTCGGGATTGCCCTTCGGATCGGCCGCCATCAGCCGGGTCCAGGCGATCGGGCTGACGGCGTTGACGCGCACCCCGTGGTCCGCCAGGTCCGTGGCCCACGAGTAGGTCATCGACGCCACCGCGCCCTTCGACGCCGAGTACGCGGCGGCGCGGGGCTGGCCGATCATGGACCCCGAGGTGACGTTCACGATGACGCCGCGGCCCTGCGCGCACATGACTTTCGCGGCCGCGGTGCCACAGTGGAGCGGCCCCAGCACGTTGGTCTCGACCAGCGCCCGGGTCCGCTCGGGATCGTCGTCTTCCCACGGCGGCGCGTGGTAGCCGACGGCGGCGTTGTTGACGAGCCCGTCCAGCGCCCCGAACCGCTTGGCGCACAGGGAGATCAGCGACCGGGCGTACCCGGCGTCGGCCACCGACCCGACGCTCGCGACCGCGGTCCCGCCGTCGGCCACGATCGCGGTCACGGTCTCGCAGGCCGGTTCGGCGTCGACGTCGTTGACGACGACCGCCGCGCCGTTTCCGGCCGCGTGCCGCGCGAAAGCCCGCCCCAGCCCACGTCCCGCGCCGGTGATCACGACCGCCCGCCCGTCCAGGAAGCCCATGTCCTCCAGTGTGACGCGAGAACGGCTCAGGTGCGCGTCAAGGCCACCAGAAACGGGCGGAACCCGTGCGCACGGTAGAAAGCGAGTGCACCGGCGTTCTGCGCGTACGCCTGCACACTCATTTCGCTCGCGCCGCGCTCGCGGGCCCAGGCCAGAAACCGGTCCACGAGCGCGCCGCCGATGCCTTCGCGACGGCGCTCGGGAGCGACGCGCATGCTCTCGAGCACGGCCGTCACGGCGTCCGGCCGCAGCGGGTCCGGCCGGCGCAGCCGCCCGATCAGGTGGCCCGCGCCGCCGTCGGCCAGCAGGCACAGGCACTGCGGGTCTTCGACGAGACCCGCGTAGTAGGAGTGGCCTTCGCGGGCGGGCCAGCCGGTGTCCATGAACGGGTCGTGACGCCCGCCGTCCTCGGCGAACAACGCCGCGGCCGACGCGACCAGCACGGGAACGTCCTCGGCACGACATTCGGAAACAGTCATCCGTTGCTCCTATGTCAAGCCGCTGCGGGGAGCGTGGTTGGTTGTTGGGTCGTGTCGTGGTGGAGGGTGTTGTAGACGACGCGGGCGAGGCGTCGTTTGAGGGCGCGGAGTGCTTCCATGGTGGTGTCTCCGGTGGTTCGGCGTCGGTGGATGTAGTCGCGGCCGGGGCCGGCCAGGCGGGTTTGGGTGACGGCGATGCGGTGCAGCGCGGCGTTGAGTTGTCGGTTGCCGCCGCGGGCGAGGCGGTGTCGGTTTGTCTTGCCGGAGGAGGCGGGGATGGGGGCGACGCCGGCGTGCATGGCGAAGCAGGCTTCGGAGCGGAACCGGGTCACGTTGGCGGTTTCGCCGACGATTTTCGCTGCGGTCAGGGCACCGCAGCCGGGTATGGCGAGCAGGCGGGGTGCGAGGTGAGCCATCCGCTGGGCGAGTTCCCGCTCCAGTGCGTTGGCGCGGACGGTGAGTGCCCGGATGTCGGTGACCAGCTCGGTGGCGATGCGCACCACCATCGATGCCGGCTGCTGGGCCAGCCAGGCGGTGAGCCGGTCGAGTTCGCAGAGCCGGTCCAGGCTGCGGGCGGTGGGGTCGAGTTCGGGGTCGAGTTCGTGTAGGTGCCAGCGCAGCCGGTTCTGCATCTGGGTGCGGGTGTTGACCAGGTCTTCGCGGTGGTCGACGAGCAGTTTGACCTCGCGGGAGACGCTGTCGTGTGTGGCGGCCGGCAGGTTCGGTTCGCGCAGCGCGGCCCGGGCGATGGCCAGTGCGTCGATCGGGTCTGACTTGCCGCGCGTGCGCGCCGAGGAGCGAGCTCCGGCCATCAGCTTCGGCGGGACCCGGACCACGGTCTGGCCTGCGGCGAGCAGCGCTCGTTCCAGCCGGGTCGACACGTGCCGGCAGTCCTCCACCGCGAACGTCAGCTCGGTGTCTGGCCAGTTGCGCAGTGCCCAGCGCAGCAGCTGCCGGTGACCGGCATCGGTCGCGCGCACCGTCTTCTGGTCGAGTTTGCGCCCTACCTGCTCGACCGCGACCGCGGTGTGGGTGTTCTTGTGGACATCGATACCCAGCATCACCACCATGGGGATGGTCTCCTTCCAGCTCGAAGGGACGGCTGGGCCGGCCGGCGGACACACCTCAGTGGGGGCGCTGCCACGCTCCTATCAAGTCACGCCGGTCGGCCCTGGCTCACCGGTGACCGGCACAACGCATGATCGCCAACCCGCAAGCAGGTGGCAGCGACGCTACGAGCCAGGTCACCAGCGGCCAGGATCCCAACCACCGCAACAGCGGCAACACCACCCTGACACTGACAGCGACGCTAACGACTTCGTTTTTGGCTGTAAACAACCACTTTCAGAGCGCCAGGTGCGCCAGGCTCTCCAACGCCAGCTGTTCCAGGTGCCCCGCGGCCGCCGTGCTCCCGCCCGCCGCGTGGAACGACGCCGCCACCCGCTCGGCCGCCCGCCGGTACGACGGCTCCGTCAGGACCTCCTCGACCGCCGTCGCGATGCGGGGTGCGTCCGCGCGGCCGAACCGCAGCCGGACGCCCGCGCCCGCGGCGACCACCTGGGCCGCCACGATCGGCTGGTCGTCGCGGATCGGGGCGACGACCAGCGGGAGGCCGTGCCAGAGCGTTTCGCAGACCGTGTTGTGGCCCGCATGGCACAGCACCGCGTCGACCCGGGGCAGCAGCGGCAGCTGCGGGACCTGCGGCCGCACCAGCACGTTCGGCGGGACGTCGCCGAGCACGCCGCCCGGGTCGGCGATCACCGCGCGCGCGGGCAGGCCCGCGAACGCCTCCGCCGTCGCCGCCAGGAACCCGGCGCCCGCCGCCGTGTTGGCCGTGCCGAGCGAGACCAGGACGGTCGGCCGCAACGGGTCCAGCCACTCCCACGGGAAGTCCGTCGTGGCCGGGCGCGCGCCGAGCGCGGGCCCGACGAGCCGGACCGACGGCGGCAGGGCGGCCGGGCCGAGCAGTTCGCGGGTCGTGAAGGCGAGCACGCCGTGCGGGGAGAACCGCGGGTCGGCGGCACCCCGGCCGCCCGCGATCCGCGCGCGCAGGCCGTCGAGCAGCGAGCCGACCCACTCCCCGACCTTCGGCATGCCGGCCAGCGGGTCGACGAGCTCGGCCGACGTCGTCGCCGACGTGACCCACGGCAGGCCGGCGGCTTCGGCGAGCAGCCCGCCGGCCACTGCCTGCTGGTCGGCGACCACGACGTGGGGCTCGAACGCCGCCAGCGCCGCGGCCACGCCGGGCGCCATCGCGTCGGCGAGCGGGACGAGGAAGTCCTGCCAGAGGAACCGCAGTGCCGCCGGGCCCTTGAGCTCGGCCGGGCGCACCGGCAGGTCGGGGGGCACGGCGCAGGCGAACACGAGTGCTTCCGGGCCGGCCAGCTGCCAGAGCAGCTCGTCGTGGCCCGCCCAGGCGACCTCGTGGCCGCGCGCGGTGAGTTCGGCCGCCACGCCGACGGCCGGGTTGACGTGCCCGACCAGGGGCGGGACGACGAAGAGGAACCGGGCCACTACCGCACCCGGGCCCGGGTGCGCGCGGTGTCGCGGACCCAGTCCGAGATCAGCTCGATGACCTCGGCGGTCCGCTCGACCAGCACCGAGTGCCCCTGGTCGGGCAGCACGACGCAGCGGCAGCTCTCCAGGTGCGTCTCGAAGTGCGGCACCTGCGCCGCCAGCCCGGAGTCGCCGCCGAAGATGGCGAACACCGGGCAGCGCACGGCCGAGAGGTCCGCCGCGATCGTCGCGCTGCGCGGGATGTCCTCGGCGATCGTGGTGGTCTGCAGGATCTTGTTGGCGGCCCTGGACAGCCGCGCGGTGTGCGCGCCGTGGTTGTCGGCGATCCAGCCGATGACCTCGTCGATCGCCAGCCGGGTCTTGGCGTCGGCGAGCCCGTCGGCCATGTGCCGGGTCCACTCCTCGGTGGGCGGTTCGCCCTCGATCACGACCACGCTGGCCACCCGGTCGGGCCGGGCGGCGGCCAGGCCCAGCGCCACCGAGGCGCCGAAGGAGTTGCCCACGACGTGCACCGGCCGCGTGACCTCGCTCGCGTCGAGGACCGCGACGAGGTCGTCGACGAACCGTTCCAGCTGATACCCCGACGACGGCCGGGTCGTGCGCCCGTGCCCGCGCAGGTCGTACATCAGCACGTCGAGACCGCGCGCGGCGAAGGCCGGGCCGAGCGTGAAGTAGTAGCTGGCGAGGCTGTCGGTGAGCAGACCGTGGACGCACACCACGATCGGGGCGTCGCCGTCGAGGGGCACGTCCGGGGTGAGCCGCTGGACGTGCACGTCCAGCTCGCCGGCGCGGATCCGGCTCACGCCGTCGCCCGCAGGGAGGCGACGATGTAGCGGACGAGCTCGCCGACGGTCAGCGCGATGATCTCGTCCAGGTCGCGTTCGGCGATGAAGTGCGCGAAGTTGACGCGGTCGCCGTAGTGCTCGCGCAGCTGCCCGGACAGCGCGACCAGGTCGACGCTCTCCAGTTCGAGGTCGTCGTGGAACGTCGTGTCCATGGTGATTTCGGTGTCGAGGCCGTACTCCTCGAGCAGCTCACGCAGCATCCCGCTCAGCTGGGCGAGCACGGTCACCTCGTTCGCGGCCGTGGTCTCGATGCTCATCCGGCAGTCTCCTTCGTCTCTTCGGTCCAGGCGACGACGTAGCGGCGCGGTGGGGCACCCGGCGGGTTTTCGACGTCGGCGCAGCGCACCCGGTACTCGTGGCCCGCGACGCGGACGGTCAGCTCGGCCGGGGTGGCGGCGACGACCTCGAAGTCACGGGGTTCGCCGCGCAGGCCGGTGCCGCGCAGTTTCGCGACGGCCTCCTTCGCGGTCCAGAACCGGGCGAACCACTGCTCCGGGTCGCCGGGCAGGCTCGCGAACAACGCCAGCTCACCCGCTCCGAGCGCGGACTCCACAGTGGACTCCGAGCGCGGCACGACCTCTTCGACGTCGATGCCGCACGGCCCGTGCCGGGCGATGGCCACGCCGGCTTCGGCGCGGTGCGCCACCGAAATCGTCAGCGGCGGCAGGTCCCGGCCGTAGGCGCCGGTCGCGAACGGGCGGCCGGCCGCGTCGTTGCCGATGCGCAGCTCGGCGGGGAACATCTCGGGTTCGCCGCGGGCCCAGAGGAACTGGCGGACCGCGTCCTTGGCGGCGATCCGGCCGAGCAGCCACTGGCGCCGCCCGCGCGGCGGACGCCGGTCGTAGGCGGCGCGCTCGGGGCCGGCGAGGTAGTTGCGCATGATCAGCTCGCGGGTGGCCAGGTCCGGCCACTGCTCGCGCACGAGCGCCCAGCCGCCCGGCTGCTCGTAGGATAGCGTCGAGCGCTCGGGCGTGCGGTCGGCCTGGCGGATGTGCGCGGTGCTGTCGAACCGCCGGTCGCGCCAGCCGGTGAACTCGGCCCACACTGCTCCGTCGTGGACGAGCTGCATGTCGGCGTCGAGGAACTCGTCGGTCAGCCCGGTGATCCGGACCAGGCACTCCAGGCGCTCGCCGGGCGCCGGGTGCGGGCCGTGGAACCGGATTTCGCGCATGGCGACCGGGAAGACGGTGGTCCGCTCGGGCAACCGGGACATGATCCAGTAGCCGAGCACCTGGCCGACGTTGTCGAGCAGTGCGCCGGGCGCGGCCGGTGTGGTCAGCACGGCCCGCACGTGGCGTTCACCGACAGCGGTCAGCTCGGTGACGCCCTGGAACCGCGGGCCGTGGAACATCCAGCGTTCGTCGTACAGCTGCGCCGCCGTGGTCTCGGGCACCTGTTCGGCCGACGCCGGGAACCGCCACGGCGCCGGCGCGGCTGCCGGGTACTGCGGGGCGAGTTCCACGACGGCCTGCGAGTAGCCGGTGATCGCCGCGTGCACCCGGTCGGCCCCCTGTGGCCGGACGCGCACCGGCACGGTGACCGCCGGGACCGCGGTGATCCACTGGCTGAGCCGGACGTCGTGCACGGCGACCGCGTGCCGTCCGGGCGCGGCCTGCTCGGCGAACCGCATGAGGTGGTCGATCACGGTGGTGGCCGGGACGACCGGCCAGCGGTCGCCCGGGTCGGCCTGGGGCGGCTGCTTGAAGAAACAGTGGTCCAGCAGGTACGGCATCGCTTCGAGCGACACCTCCAGCGTGGCCTCCAGCTCCCCCGGCGGGGGCACTTTCACGTGAAAGTGCCCCCTGGGCGGCGGGGCACTTTCACGTGAAAGTGCCCCGGTGAGGAGGGTGGAAGCCAGGTCTGCTGTGTCGGCCAGCAGGGCGGCGAACTCCGCGGCGAGCGGGCCCTTCGCGGCCAGGTCGTCCACTGTGGACTTCCGGACGGCGGGCAGCGCGATCCGGGCGCGGACCTGCTCGTCGAGGGAGATCAGCCGGCCGCCGAGGTCGAGCTTGACCGCCTGGGGCGTCGCCTGCCGTTCGCCGGGCAGCCGCGCGAAGTCGACGTCGAAACCGTCGGCCCACAACGCGGTGGCCACCCGGCGCAGCTGCGCGAGCCCGGGCCGCTGGGCCGAGTGCGCCGCCACGACGAGGTGCTCTTCGCCGTGCAGGGTGTCGCCGACGAGCGAGCCGAGCTGCCCGGCGCCGACCTGGACGAACGCGCGGAACCCGGCGTCGTGCAGGGCCCGCACGAGCGGGCGGAACCGGACCGGCTGCAGCAGGTGCCGCACGAACAGGTCGCGGACGGCGGCCTCGTCCGCCGGGTACTCCGACACCGTGGTCGCCGACCAGAGCGGCAGGGCGGGCGGGTGCAGGGTGAAGCGCTCGGCGGCTTCGCGGATCGGGTCCAGGTACGGCCGCAGCATCGGGGTGTGGAAGCCGGACCGGAACGGCAGCACTTGCGCCACGATCCCGGCGTCCCGGAACTGCCGCACGAGCGCGCCGACCGCCGGTTCCGGGCCGCAGATCATGGCCTGGTTCGGCGAGTTGTCGTGGGACAGCACGACGTCCGCCCGCCCGGCCAGCTCGTCGAGCACCCGGGGCGCGGACGCGCCGATCGCGGCGAAGGCGAGCCCGGGAACGACCAGCGCGTCCGGGTCGAACCCGGCGAGGAAGGCGTCGACCTCGGCTTCGGCGTGCACGCCGGCCACCGCCATCGCCGTCCATTCGCCCAGGCTGTGCCCGGCGACGGCGTCCGGGGTGACCCCGAGCCGCCCGAGCGCGGCGTGCAGCAGCCTGCCCAGCTCGAACACCGCGGCGCCCTGCCGCCCGACGTCGCCGACTTCGACGTCCGCGTGCTTCCAGGGCAGGCCGAAGTGCCGGGCGACGTCGCCGCAGTTCAACGTCAGTTCCGACTCCAGGCCGGGGAAGAGGAAGGCGATCTTGCCGCCACCCGGGCCGAGCAGGGGGCGGTCGGCGAACCAGACGTCGTTGCGGCCGCGCCAGGCCCGGCCCCGCGCGAGGGCCTTGCGGGCCAGCGCCAGCCGCTTCTCCGTGGGGTCGACGATGCCGAGCCGCACCGGACCGGTGCCGGGGTCGTGGTGGCCGGGCCGGTCGAACGCCTCGCGCAGCGCGTCGACGGTCGGCGCGGCGAGCCGCAGCACGCGTTCGGGCTCGCGCACCACGACCGGTTTCGCGCGGCCCGGCGCCTGTTCCAGCACGACGTGGGCGTTGATGCCGCCGAAGCCGAACGCGTTGACACCGGCGCGGCGCACCGGCGCGTCCCACGGTTCCGCCGTGTCCAAAGTGGAGAACCGGGTGCCCGCGAGCGCCGGGTGCGGGTCGTCGCAGTGCAGGGTGGGCAGCAGGACGCCGTGGTGGACGGCCAGTGCCGCCTTGACGAGCCCGGCGATCCCGGCGGCGGGCATCGTGTGGCCGATCATCGACTTGACCGAGCCGAGCACCGCGCTCCCCTGGGCGCCGAAGACCTCTTTCAGCGTGGCGAGCTCCGCCGCGTCGCCGGCCGGGGTCGCGGTGCCGTGGGCCTCCAGCAGGCCGATCGAGTCCGGTGCCGCCGGGTCGAGGCCCGCCGCGGCCCACGCCTGGCGGACGGCCCGGACCTGGCCGCCGGAGTCGGGGCTGGCCAGGCTCGCCGTGCGGCCGTCGGAGGCGACGCCGGTGCCCGTGATCACCGCGTAGACGCGGTCGCCGTCGCGCTCGGCGTCGGCGAGGCGCTTGAGGACGACGATCCCGGTGCCTTCGCCGATCAGGACGCCGTCGGCGTCCCGGTGGAACGGCCGGATCCGCTCGGACGGCGACAGCGCGCCGAGCTGGGTGAACACGCTCCAGAAGGTGATGTCGTGGCAGTGGTGCACGCCGCCGGCGAGGACGACGTCGCACCGGCCGGTGGCCAGCTCCCGCACGGCGTGGTCGACGGCGATCAGCGAGGACGCGCACGCGGCGTCCACGGTGTAGGCCGGACCGCGCAGGTCGAGCCGGTTGGCCAGCCGCGACGCGGCCAGGTTGGGCACCAGCCCGATCGCGGACTCGGGTGCCTCGGGGCCGAGCTGGTCGGTGAAGGCCTGGCGGACGGCGTCGAGGCGGTCGGCGTCGAGGTCCGGCAGCAGCTCGCCGAGGGTGCGGACGAGCTGGCTCGCGGTGCGCACACGCTGGTCGAGCCGGACCAGCCCCGGCGTCAGGTAGCCGCCACGGCCCAGCACGACACCGACCTTGGCGCGGTCGGCGGGCAGCCGGTCCGGGCCGCCGGCGTCCGCGACCGCCTGTGCGGCGACGCGCAGCGCGATCAGCTGGTCGGGTTCGGTGGCGGGCACGGAGTTCGGCATGATCCCGAAGCCGGTGACGTCCACTTCGGCCAGTTCGTCGACGAACCCGCCGCGCCGGCAGTACACCCGGTCGGCGCGGCCCTGTTCGTCCGGCGCGTAGTGCGCGAGGTCCCACTTCCCGGGCGGCACGTCGGTGATCGCGTCGACGCCGCCGGTGAGGTTGCGCCAGTAGCTCGGCAGGTCGGGGGCGCCGGGCAGCAGCACCGACATCCCGACGATCGCAACGGCGTCCGGCATCCGCGTCACCAGCCCGACGCGGTGTGGACGACGGCGCCGGTGTCCGGGCGGCCCCACGCCAGTTCGCGCAGCAGGCCGAGGGTGCCCTCTTCCGGGTCGATCAGCGCGATGCCGCGGCGGGCGTAGTCGCGCATCAGCTCGGGCGTCACCATGCCGTCGTGGTCGCCGGTCGGGGCCCACGGTCCCCAGTGGACGGTCACCGCGCGCCCCGCGGGCCAGTGCCGGCTCAGCGTTTCGAGGGCGTCGTTGGCGGCGGCGTAGTCGGACTGCCCGCGGTTGCCGAGGGTCGCGGCGATGCTGCCGAACAGCACGACGAAGGCGGGCTCGTCGGGCAGGTCGGCGGTCGCGTCGAGGAGGGTGCGGGCGCCGTCGACCTTCGTGGCGTAGACGCGCTCGAACGACTCGGGCGTCTTCTCGGCGACGAGCTTGTCCTCGATGACGCCGGCCGCGTAGACGATGCCGTCGAGCCGGCCGTGCTCGGCGTGGATCTCCTTGACGGCGCGGTGCACGGCTTCGGCGTCGAGCATGTCGACCGACTGGTAGCGCACCGGGCTGCCGAGCGCGCCGAGGGTGGCCAGGGTCTGCCGGACCTCGCGTTCGCCCTGGATCCGGCGGACGGTCCGTTCGATCTCCGCGGGACTCTTCAGCCCGGCTTGGATGAGCGCGGCGCGAAGGTCTTTGGCGGTTCTGGCCTGAGGGTATTCGTCCTCGTCGGCGGGCACCGGCGTCCGGCCGAGGAGTTCGATCCGGCACCGGGCGGCCGCGGCGAGGGTGGCGGCGAACCGGGCGGTGATGCCCTTGGCGCCCCCGACGAGCAGGACGACCGAGTCGCGGGTCAGGCCGATCGCGGCGGCCTCGGCGGCACCGTCGCCCGCCGGGCCCGCGCCGCTGCTGCCGAGCGGACCGAGGTCCTGTTCGGTCATCCGGAAGCCGGTGCGGTGCTCTCCTTCCCGGACGACGACGGGCTCTCTGTCTAGCGTGGACAGCTCGTGGACCAGCGCGGCTGCCTGGTCGTCGGACGTGCCGTCCGGCGCGAGTTCGACCACGCGGGTGAGCGTGTCCGGGTATTCGCGGGCGAGGCTGCGGTGGAAGCCGCGCAGGCCTTCGCCGGGACCGGCGGTGAGCAGCCACGCGGGGTTTGTCGCGAGGGCGGCCTGGTACTGGGGGAAGACGGCGGGCAGGGGCCGGTCGCCGGACAGGAAGAGGACCCCGTCGAACCCGTCCCGGACCTCGTCGGCGACCTCGGCAACCGCGCCCAGCGCGGCGAGGCGGGTCCGCACGGCCTCGGCCAGCGGACCGCGCCCGAGCAGGAGGAACTTCCGCCCGCCAACGTCGGGAACCTCGGCGGGCGCCAGCGCGAATCCAGCCATGACCAGGCGTTTCGGCGCAACGACGACGGGCGCGGGTTCGACCGGCTCCAAGCGCCCCAATGTGGCGTTCGGTGCGCTGAACGCACCCAATGTGGCGTTCGGTGCGCTGAACGCACCCAATGTGGCATTCGGTGCGCTCAACGCACCCAACGCCACATTGGGGCGCTCGCCGTCGATCAGCTTGGCGATCGCCGCGGCCGTGCGGGCCTTGGCCAGCTCCTCCACGTCGCCGCCCGTGTCGAGTCCCAGGCGGGTCGCCAGCTCACCCGCGATCTCCGCCCGCTTGATCGAATCCACACTCAGATCGGCTTCCAGATCGAGATCCGGCTCGATCATCTCCACCGGATAACCCGTCCGCTCCCCGATCACCGCCACGACGGTCTCCAGCACCGACGCCGGCTCGGGGCGTTCGTCACCGATCAGCTCGGCGATCGCCGCCGCCGTACGGGCCTTGGCGAACTCCTCCACGTCACCGCCGGCCAGCCCCAGCCGCGACGCCAGCTCACCCGCGATCTCCGCCCGCTTGATCGAATCCACACTCAGATCGGCTTCCAGATCAAGGTCCGGCTCGATCATCTCCACCGGATAACCCGTCCGCTCCCCGATCACCGCCACGACGGTCTCCAGCACCGACGCCGCAGCCACCGTCGCGGGCTCGGCGACCGGCACCACCACCGCGGGCGGCTCGATCACCGGCACCGTGATCGGCGCCCGGACCTCCGCCGGTGCCTCGGTGCCGAGGAAGCCGAGCAGCACGTCGCGCTGGGCCGCGATCATCTCGCGGCTCGTGCGCAGGAAGTCCGCGACCATCGCCTCCGACGTCGCCGCCGCTGGTGCCGCGACCGCCACGCCCAGCGAGATCCGCTCCGCCGGGCGGAGGGCGCCCGCCGGGATCGTGCCGTCGGCCGCGCGGATCAGGTGGCCGTCGACCGTCCACCCGGGACGCTTCGGCCGCGGTGCCGTCGACGCGTCCACCGCGTCCCGGCCGCGGAACAGCCAGCCCGTCTCGACGCCCACCCCGGACACCGCCAGCTGCGCCAGCGCGCCCAGGAACCCCGGCAGGCCACGGCGGCCCGGCTGCTCGAACCCGACCGTGCGGTGCGGCCGGTCGCCGAGGATGGCGGCGACCTGCTTGGCCAGCACGGCCCCGGGCCCGGCTTCGACGAACACCCGCGCGCCGGCCGCGTACATCGCCTCGATCTGCTCCACGAACCGGACCGGCGCACCCAGCTGGGCCGCCAGCTCGCCGCGGATCGCGTGCGGCGACTCGGGGTAGGGCGCGGCCGTCCGGTTGCCGTACACCGGGACCGTCGGCCGCACGACGCCGATCGCGTCCAGGGCCCGGCCGAACGTCTCCCCCGCCGGGGCCACCAGCGAGCTGTGGAACGCGCACGCGACCTGGATCCGCTTGGCCCCGAGCCCGGCGGCCCGCAGCTGCCCGACGGCGGCCTCGACGTCGGCGGTCGGCCCGGAGATCACCGTCTGCTTCGGCGAGTTGTGGTTGGCCAGGACGACCGGCGACTCGCCGAGCACCGCCAGCACCTCGGCGGCGGACGCCGACACCGCGGCCATCGCTCCCGGATCGCCGTCGGGGACCGCGTCGAGGATCGCCGCCGCCCGCGTGTGGCTGGCGTGCACCAGCCCTTCCGGCGTGAAGGCGCCTGCCGCGGCCAGCGCCGTCAGCTCGCCGTAGCTGTGGCCGCCCAGCATCGCGGGCCGCACGCCGGCGCGGGTCAGCAGCCGGAACGCCGCCAGCCCCGCCATCCCGAGCGCGGGCTGGGCGACGCGCGTGTCGGTGACCCGGTCCACCGACTCCTGCCGCGCCGCCTCCCCGAACACGGCCGGCCCGAAGACGACCTCGGCCGTGACCCGGTCCAGGCGCAGGTAGCGCTGCAGCTCGGGGAAGGCGACGAACAGCTCGGCGAACATGCCCGGCCGCTGGCTGCCCTGGCCGGGGAACAACACCGCGACCTCGCCCGGCACCCCGTCGTCCGCGCGGAACACGCCGGGTGCGTCGCGCCCGTCCAGCGCCTGCCGCAGCAGCCCGGTCAGCTCGTCCACAGTGGACGCGACGACGGCGAGCCTGGCCGGGCGTCCCGCGGCCCGCTGGGCGGCCGCCAGCGCCAGATCGCGCAGCCGCCACGGGGAAGAGCCTTCCGACGCCGTCGCGAGCAGCTCCCGCGCTGCGGCCTCCGTCGTGAAGGTGAACAGCTCCGCCGGCCACTCGTCCGCGGCCTGCGCGGGCGGGACGCCGTCGTGCGCGCCGAGCACCACGTGGAAGTTGGTGCCGCCGAAGCCGAACGCGCTGACCCCGGCGAGCCGCTCGGCCGGCGGCGCGGTCCACGGCTGCGCGGTGGCCTGGAAGACGAACGGGCTCGTCGCGGGGTCCCACGCCGGGTTCGGCGCCGAGAGGTGCAGCGTCGGCGGCTTGACGCCGGTGTGCACGGAGAGGGCGGCCTTGATCAGCCCGGCCAGGCCCGCGGCGCACTTCGTGTGCCCGATCTGCGACTTCACCGACCCGATCGTGCAGCCGCCCGGCTCGGCGCCGGCCTCGGTGAACACCTTCGTCAGCGTGCCGAGCTCGGTCCGGTCGCCGACGACGGTGCCGGTGCCGTGCGCCTCGACCAGCCCGACGCGCGCGGGCGAGACGCCGGCGTTGCGGTACGCACGGGTCAGCGCGGTGTGCTGGCCCTCGGGCCGTGGTGCCGTCAACCCGAGGGCGCGGCCGTCCGAAGCCGCGCCAACGCCCTTGATCACGGCGTACACGCGGTCGCCGTCGCGTTCGGCGTCCGCGAGACGCTTGAGGGCGAGGCAGGCGACGCCTTCGCCGAGCGCGATGCCGTCGGCCGCGCTGTCGAACGTCGCCGAGCGGCCGGTCGGCGAGAGGGCGTGCGCGGAGGCGAAGAGGAGGTAGTCGTTGATGCCGTTGTGGAGGTCCGCGCCACCGCAGAGGACCAGGTCGCTGGTGCCGGCGGTCAGCTCCTTGCAGGCGACGTCCACCGCGGTCAGGGACGATGCGCACGCGGCGTCCACGGTGTAGTTGGCCCCGCCGAGGTCGAGCCGGTTGGCGATCCGCCCGGCGATGACGTTCGCGAGCACGCCGGGGAAGGAGTCCTCGGTGATCTTCGGCAGCCGTTCGTCCAGTTCGGACGGCAGTTCGCCCACATAGGACGGCAGCACGGTCCGCAGCGTCATCGCGTTGGACAGGTCGCTGCCCGCTTCGGCGCCGAACACGACCGAGGTCCGGGCCCGGTCGAACGGGCGGTCGGCGTAGCCCGCGTCGGCGAGTGCGCGGTGCGCGGCTTCCAGCGCCAGCAGCTGCACCGGCTCGATGCTGGCCAGCGACGACGGCGGGATGCCGTACTTCAGCGGGTCGAACCCGATCTCGGGCAGGAACCCGCCCCAGCGCGACGGCGTCCGCTCGCCCTGGCCCTCGGGGTCGTAGTACAGGGAGGTGTCCCAGCGCTGCGGGGGCACCTCGGTGACCGCGTCGGTGCCGGCCAGGACGTTCGCCCAGAACGCGGCCAGGTCGGGGGCCTGCGGGAACATGCAGGCCATGCCGACGATCGCGATGTCCAGCGGCGCCGGCGCGGGCGGTTCGGCCTCGGTGACGCCGAACTCCGCGGCCCGGGCGCGCAGGAACGCGTTGGCGCCCGCACCCACCGCGGTGTGCAGGTCGGCGATCGTGGTGACGGCCGAGCGCAATACGGCGACCTCGCCCGCCATGAACATGCCTTCGGCGAGCTGACGGTCTTCGCCGACGTCCCGCAGTTCGGCGCCGACGCGCTCGATCCCCTTGCTCGCCAGCCGCAGCCGCCCGACGTTGAGCGTTTCCAGGTGCTCCCAGGCGTCCCGGCTGGGCACGCCGCGCTCGGCGAGGTCCGCCTTGATCGCCGCGTACTCCTCGGTGAACGGGCTGCGCACGCAGCGGGTGGCGTGGCCGGGCGCGGTTTCGAGGAGGTCGGTCCGCTCGGCTTCGAGTAGCCGGCGTTGGAACAGCGGCCGGACGGCGCCGGCGTCGACGGCCTCGCGGGTGAAGAGGTACGCGGTGCCCATCAGCACCCCGATCGCCGCGCCGCGGGCGGCCACCGGGGCGGCGAGGGCGGCCACCATCGCGGCCGAGCGCTCGTCGTGGATGCCGCCGGCGAACAGCAGCTGCAGGTCCGCGGCCGCGGCCGGGGTGACGGCGAGGAAGTCGGCGAGCACGCCGAGCTGGGCTTCCCACAACGGGAAGCTGGTGCGCGGGCCGACGTGGCCGCCGCATTCGGAGCCTTCGAAGACGAACTTGCGTGCGCCCGCCTCGAGGAACTGCTTCAGCAGCCCGGGCGATGGCACGTGCAGGAAGGTGGCGATGCCGGCGTCTTCCAGGGCCACGGCCTGGGCGGGCCGGCCGCCGGCGATGATCGCGTGCGTCGGCTTCAGTTCGCGGATGACCGACAGCTGCGCGGCTTTGACGTCGTCGGCGGCGAAGCCGAGGACCCCGACACCCCAGGGTGCGTCCCCGACGGCCGCGCGGGTGCGTTCCAGCACGTCCCGGGTCTGTTCCGGGCCGGAGAGGGCGAGCGCGATGAACGGCAGCGCCCCGCCCGCGGCGACCGCGGCGGCGAAGGCGGGCTGGTCGCTGACCCGGGTCATCGGTCCCTGCGCGACGGGCAATTCCGTGCCGAGCGCGCGGCTGCCCGCGGTGCCGGGGCCCAGCACCGTGTCCGGCACGCCCAAGGCCTCGGCGACGGCGTCGGCCAGGCCGCGCACCGCCCCGGTCACCGTGCCCCAGCGGTCGCGGAGCCGGCCGGCGAGGAAGACGTCCTGACCGGCTTCGAGGGGCTCAATGCCGCGCCGGGCCAGGACGCGGACGCCGTCGGCGACGGTCGTTTCCGAGCCGTCGAGGCCGGTGACAGCGGCGGTGAGGGCCGCGGGCAGCTCGGCTTCCGGCAGCAGGGCGAGCTGGGTGTCGACGACGACCCCGGCCGCGCCGCCCGCGACGGCGGCCGCGGCGGTGTGCGGCCCGATGCCGCCCGCCGCCCACACCGGAACGTCCAGGCCGTCCTCGGCCAGCAAGGCCTGGAGCAGCACGAAGGTGCTCAGTTCCCCGACTCGGCCGCCGCATTCGTGCCCGCGGGCGATCAGGCCGTGGGCGCCCTCCTCGACCGCCCGGCGGGCCGCCGCGCGGGAGGTGACCTCGGCCAGCACCCGCCGGCCCGGGAAGTCCCGCGGCGTGCACCCGGCGTCTTCGGTCAGCAGCACGGTGGTCACGGCCTCGGGCAGGTCGGCCTGCCGGGCCAGCCGGACGCCGAACGCCGGGACGCCCCATTCCCCGAGCAGCGCGAGCTCGTCCGCGGCCGCGGGGCCCCCGGCCGTCAGGTCGAGCACGCCGAGCCCGCCTCCGCGGGCAGCGGCGGCCACGCCGCGCGCCGACGGCCATCGCAGCGGCGACACGGCGACGACCAGCTCGGCCGGCACGGAGTCGTCTTTCGAGAGACGCATGGGAACTCCCGCTACGCACGAAAGGGTGAAGGGTAACGGGGAGTACTTAAGCGGGTTCCTTCCGTGCCGTCAACAACCCACCGCGATTTCATAGCCGAGGTTCAGAAAATTCGGGAGCGACCAGGCTGACGGCGCAAGAATTTAACGTCGCCGTCACGTTCCCGCCGCGGGCGCGCGGATGACGATTGCCCGTGGGTGTCCGCTCTGGGAGTTCCGGAGCGTGGTCCACCCGGCACGCGCCGCCGGACGGCGCAAGCCATCCCGCCTGGTGGACGCGGGGCGGTTGCCCGGTCCGGACCACGCCGACCGTCGGGTCCGGCGTTTCCCGAGCGGCTTCCCCGCTTATCCCGGCGGTAAAGCGGGGGGACGAAGACCTCCTCTTCCCCACCCCCGGAATACTGTGCGCCACTGGTTGCCTGCCCCGATTCACCATCGCTTTTCGGGAGCACCGGAAGAATCGTCCGTAGAATTTGCGGGCCGCTCCCGAACGGCATCGCAGGTCCACTGTGGATTGGTCAGGCACCAGGGTTCTCGGTGCTCACAAGACCACGAACAGGGGCATCGACGGCCCGCCCGGCACGACCCGTGGTATTCGGGCGACCACGACCGGCACCCGGGCGGAGGCGGGCAGCACGTCGGTGATCGAAATTCTCCGTCTCCGCGTTACAACCTTTTCCTGAGAAGAAGCTGAAGGTATTTCGCATACTCGGGAGTAGTACTAGACAGTACGTCTATACTTGGACCAACTGTCCAGACCGGGAGGCAACGGTGGAGTACTGGTACACCGACGAGCGGTCGGGGGCGCGCTACCCCGGTGACCCGCTGCGCTGGCGCGGCGACGACGGCGCCCCGCTGACCGTCGCCGCCGGGGCGGGCCTGCGCCCGGCGGACGTCGACACCGGCGTCCGCTCGCTCTGGCGGTACCGGGCCGCACTGCCCGGCGACCTCCGCCCGGTGTCGCTCGGCGAGGGCTGCACGCCGCTCGTCCCGCAGGCCTGGGGCGACGCGGAGGTCCGGTTCAAGCTCGAATGGTTCGGCCCGACCGGCAGCTTCAAGGACCGCGGCTCGAGCGTCATGGTCTCCGCGCTGGCCGGCGCCGGCGTGCGGGCGCTCCTCGAGGACAGCTCCGGCAACGGCGGCTCGTCGGTGGCGGCCTACAGCGCCGCGGCCGGGATCGCGGCGACCGTCCTGGCCCCGGCCGGGACGTCGCCGGCGAAGGTGCTGCAGACCCGCGCGTACGGCGCGACCGTCGAGCTGGTGCCGGGCACCCGCGACGACACCGCCGCCGAAGCCGTCCGGCGGTCGGACCGCACGACCTACGCCAGCCACAACTGGCACCCGTTCTTCCTGCAGGGCACCAAGACCCTCGCCTACGAGCTGTGGGAGGACCTCGGCTTCCGCGCGCCGGACGCCGTCGTCACCGTGGCCGGCGCGGGCAGCATCGTGCTCGGCTGCGACCTCGGGTTCGGCGAGCTCCTCGCCGCCGGATCGATCACCCGGCGCCCGCGCCTGCTCGTCGCGCAGCCACGCAACTGCTCCCCCGTCGACGCCGCCTTCCACGACCGGGAGCCACCGGAGTTCGCCCCGACCGTCGCCGAAGGCACGGCGATCCGCCGTCCGGTGCGGCTGCCGGAGGTCGTCGCGGCGATCCGGCGCTCGGGCGGGGACACCGCCGCGATCGACGAGGACGCCATCGCCGCGGCCGCCCGCCGGCTCGCGGCACTGGGCCTCTACGCGGAGCCCACCAGCGCGACGGCCGCCGCGGCCATCGACGTCTTCCGCGCGCGGGGCGCCATCCGGCCCGGCGAGACCACGGTCGTCGTGCTCACCGGCTCGGGCCTGAAAGCCGCGGACCGGCTGCGGGAGCTGATCGGATGAACGAGGACGAGCTGCTGCTGCGCGAGGCGGAGAAGATCGCGCACGCCGTCGGCCGGATGTTCCCCGGCCTGTGCGAGGTGGTGCTGCACGACCTGCGCGACCCCGCCCACGCCGTGCGCGCGATCGAAGGCGGCCTGTCCGGGCGCGCGGTCGGCGACCCGGCCACCGAGCTGGGGCTGGCCCGCATCGCCGACCCGGAGTTCCCGGACGTGCTGCAGAACTACCCGAACCGCTTCCCCGACGGCCGCCCGGCGAAGAGCACGTCGATCGGCCTCCGCAACTCGGCCGGCGAGTACGTCGCGGCACTGTGCCTCAACCTCGACGTCTCCCTGCTCGGGTCGGCGGCCCACGCCCTGACCCGGCTGGCCACCACCGGCGAGCCGGCCCCGCTCGCCGAGACCCTGCGCGCCCGCACGGCCGACGAGCTGCGCGCGCTGGTCGAGGACCACGCCGGCGAGCGCGGCCACACCCCGCGCAGCCTCCCGGCGGCCGCGAAGAAGGAGCTGGTGCGAGACCTGAAGGAGCGCGGGTTCCTGGAGCTGAAGAACGCGGTGCCGGTCCTGACCGACCTGCTCGGGATCTCACGGGCCAGCGTCTACAACTACCTGCGCTGAAGTCAGAACACCGACCAGCCGGTCAGCGTCGTGAAGCGGTCGAGGGCGGCCACCCCGGCGACGGAGTTGCCGCGCGCGTCCAGGCCGGGGCTCCAGACGCAGACCGCGCACCGGCCCGGGACGATCGCGACGATGCCGCCGCCCACGCCGCTCTTGCCCGGCAGGCCGACGCGGTAGGCGAACTCGCCCGCCGCGTCGTACGTGCCGCACGTCAGCATGATGGCGTTGATCCGCTTCGCCGCGCTCAGCCCGAGCAGGCGCGAGCCGTCGTTGCGGAGGCCGTGGCGGGCCAGGAACAACGCCGAGCGGGCGACGTCGCCGCAGCTCATCGCGATCGAGCACTGGCGGACGTACTGGTCCAGCACCGACGGCACCGGGTGGCGCATGTTGCCGTAGGAGGCCATGAAGTGCGCGAGGGCGCGGTTGCGGTCCGCGTGCGCGGCCTCCGACGCCGCCACTTCGGCGTCCACGGCGATTTCCGCGCGGCCGCTTTCCTGCCGGAGGAAGGCGAGCAACGCGTCCGCCGCGTCGCCGTGGCGGGCGAGCTCGTCGGTCACCACCAGGGCACCGGCGTTGATGAACGGGTTGCGCGGAATGCCGTTCTCGTGTTCGAGCTGCACCAGCGAATTGAACGGGCCGCCCGACGGTTCGCGGCCGACCCGCGCCCACACGCTGTCCCCGCGCGAAAGCGCCAGCGCGAGGGTGAACACTTTGGACATGCTCTGCACCGAAAACGGGCGCTCCCAGTCGCCGACGCCGTGCACGGCACCGTCCACTTCGGCCACCGCCATGCCGAACCGCCACGGCTCGACCCTGGCCAGCGCGGGGATGTAGTCCGCGACGGCGCCGCGGCCGACCTCCGGCGCGACGTCGTCGGCTATCCGGTCCAGCAGCGCCGCGAGATCCACGGGCCCGAGCGTAGAAGGCGCACCGGCGCCGGCTTCGGCCACCCCGTGTCAAATCGAATCCGGCAATCCGCGGAGAAATCTCCGCAGTGATCTCCGGCACACCTTAAGTCTTCCTTAGCCTGCTTGGTGACCTGCCGCACACGCTCTAGCGTCCGGTAACCATGGATTCCTCGCTGCTCACCGAAAAAGGTGAAAGCTACTCGAAAGCACTGGGCAACCGCCAAGTGCAGATGATCGCCATCGGCGGCGCGATCGGCGTCGGGCTCTTCCTCGGCGCCGGCGGCAAGCTCCACCAGGTCGGGCCGTCGCTGATCTTCTCGTACGCGATCTGCGGCATCGCCGCGTACTTCGTGATGCGCGCGCTCGGCGAACTCGTCCTGCACGAGCCCAGTTCCGGCAGCTTCGTCACCTACGCGCGGAAGTTCATCGGGCCGTGGGCCGGTTTCGTCTCCGGCTGGATGTACTGGGTGAACTGGGCGATGACCGGGATCGCCGAGATCACCGCGGTCGCCATCTACGTGCACAAGTGGCTGCCGGACGTGCCGCAGTGGATCACCGCGCTGATCGCGCTGGGTGTCCTGCTGGCGGTGAACCTGCTGTCGGTGAAGGTGTTCGGCGAGCTGGAGTTCTGGTTCTCGGTGGTCAAGGTGCTGGCCATCGTCGTCTTCCTGGTCGTCGGCGCGGGCCTGGTGCTGACCAGCGCCGACATCGGCGGCACCCCGGCCGGCGCGCACAACCTGACCGGCCACAGTGGACTGTTCCCGGCCGGCATCGGCGTCGCGCTGATGACGTTGCAGGCGGTCATCTTCGCCTACTCGGCGATCGAGGTCGTCGGCATCGCGGCCGGCGAAACGAAGGACGCCCGCAAGGTGCTGCCGAAGGCGATCAACGGCGTGGTCTGGCGGATCGGCGTGTTCTACGTCGGCTCGGTGCTGCTGCTGGCGATGCTGCTGCCGTGGCCGTTCTACAGCGGCGACGAGAGCCCGTTCGTGACGGTGTTCAGCAGGCTCGGCATCCCGGGCATCGGCGACGTGATGAACGCGGTGGTCCTGACCGCGGCGCTGTCCAGCGTCAACTCGGGCCTCTATTCGACCGGCCGGATCCTGCGGTCGCTGGCCGAAAAGGGCGAGGCGCCGTCGTTCGTCAGCCGGATGAGCAGCAGGCAGGTGCCCTACGGCGGCATCCTGTTCACGTCGGTGGCGTACGTGCTGGGCGTGGTGCTGAACTACCTGGTGCCGAAGGAGGCGTTCGACATCGCGATCGCGATCGCGTCCCTCGGCGTGATCAGCACGTGGGCGACGCTGATCTTCTGCCAGCTCCGGCTGCGCCAGGCCGCCCTGCGCGGCGAGCTGGAGCGCCCGTCGTACCGGATGCCGTGGGCGCCCTACAGCGGCTGGGCGACCCTCGGCTTCCTGGCACTGGTGGTGGCCCTGATGGGCTTCTCGGACGGCGCGGAGAAGATCGCGTTCTACTCGATCCCGGTGCTGGCGGTGATCCTGGCGGTGGGCTGGCGGTTCGTCGTCAAGCGCCGCGACCGCACCCCGGCCGGGTAGCGCCCGGGCCGCGGGCGGGCATACTCGACGCGTGTCCTCGAGCAGCACGGAACCCCGGCGGGTGACGATCCACGACGTCGCGCGCTCCGCCGGGGTCTCCCGGCAGACCGTCTCCCGGGCGCTGAACGACAAGGCCGAGATCGACGGCTCGACCAAGCAGCGCGTCCTCGACGCCGCCCGCGCGCTCGGGTACCGGCCCAGCCGGTTCGCCCGCGGCCTCGTCCGGCCCGACACCACCACCATCGGGCTCGTCGTGCCGGACCTGCTCAACCCCTTCTTCACCGAGGTCGCCTCCGGGGCGCTGGAGGCGGCACGGGCCCGCGGCTGGCACGTCGTCGTGCACGACACCGCCGACGACCCCGACCAGGAGCTCGCCACGCTGCGGGTGATCGGCACCCAGGTCGACGCCGTCGCCGGGTACTTCGGCCGGTCCGACGACGACCTCGCGCGCCTCACCGCCGGCATCCCGGTGGTCCTGATCGGCCGCGAGCCGCGCAGCCCGCGGTTCCCCGGCGTCGGCATCGACGGCGAGGACGGCGTCCGCGAGGCCGTCGCCCACCTCGTCTCGTGCGGGCACCGGCGGATCGGCATGCTCGACGGGCACCCCGCGCCGAGCGTCCGCCGCCGGTGGTTCCTGCGGGCCGCCGCGGAGTACGGCGTCGCGGTGCAGCCCGGCTGGATCGCGGCCGGCGCCCAGTCCGTCGACGGCGGTGGCGCCGCCCTCGCCGATCTGCTCGCCGCCCACCCCGACGTCACCGCCGTGTTCGCCTTCAACGACGTGATGGCCATCGGCGCCCTGCGCGAGGCCCGCCGGTTCGGCCTGCGCCTGCCCGCCGACCTCGCCGTGATCGGGTTCGACGGCCTCGCCCTCGGCACCCTCGTCGAGCCGGAGCTCTCGAGCGTGGCGATCGACACCCGCGCGGTCGGCGCGCTGGCCGTCGAGCAGGCAGCCCGGCTCGTGACCGGCGCCGAGCCGCTCGACCCCGCCGAGCTGATCGTCCGCGCCCGCCTCCACCTGCGCGAATCCGCTTGATCCCTTGACACCCGTTCCGGCCGGGAAGCACACTGCGAGGCGGGCCGTGAACGTTCACGGGAACGTTCACGGACAGTCTGGAAGGGACCACATGTCGTACGTCGAAGACCCCGGCCCCGGCCGCGGTTCGCTGCCGCCGCGCGCGGCCTTCACCTCCGACGCGCCGGCGCTGTCGTTGAACGGCGCCTGGCGGTTCCGGCTGTCACCGAGCCTCGCGGCCGCGCCGGCGGGGGTCGAGGGCGAGGAATTCGACGACTCGGCGTGGGACGAGCTGCCGGTGCCGTCGCTGTGGCAGCTGCACGGCCACGGGCGGCCCGCCTACACGAACGTGCCGTACCCGTTCCCGGTCGACCCGCCGCACGTGCCGTCCGACAACCCGACCGGCGACCACCGGCTGCGGTTCGACCTGCCCGCCGACTGGCCCGCCGGGTCCGCGGTGCTGCGCTTCGACGGCATCGACTCGTGCGGCCAGATCTGGCTCAACGGCACCGAACTCGGCGTCACGCAGGGCAGCAGGCTGCCGTCGGAGTTCGAGGTCGGGGCGCTGCTGCGGCCGTCGGGCAACGTCCTCGTGGTGCGCGTGCACCAGTGGTCGGCGGGCAGCTACCTCGAAGACCAGGACATGTGGTGGGCCTCGGGCATCTTCCGCGCCGTCACCCTGCTCGCCCGCCCGGCCGGCGGCATCGGGGACTACTGGGTCCGCGCCTTTTACGACCACACCACCGGCCTGGGCACGGTCCGGGTCGAGACCGGCCCGAACGTCGTGCTGGCCATCCCCGAGCTGGGCGTCACCGGGCACCCGGCGGGTGAGCCGCTGGAGCTGCCGGTCGAGCCGTGGAGCGCCGAGACGCCCCGGCTGTACGACGGAACGCTGGCCACCGCGGCCGAGCGGGTGCCGGTGCGGATCGGCTTCCGGACGGTGACGATCTCCGGCGGGCAGCTCAAGGTCAACGGCCGCCCGCTGATGCTGCGCGGGGTCAACCGCCACGAGCACGACCCGCACACCGGGCGGGTCGTGTCGCCGGAGACAGCGCTGGCCGACGTGCTGCTGATGAAGCGGCACAACATCAACGCGGTCCGGACCAGTCACTACCCGCCCGACCCGGCGTTCCTCGAGCTGTGCGACACCCATGGCCTGTGGGTGATCGACGAGTGCGACCTGGAGACCCACGGCTTCGAACTGCTGGGCTGGGCCGGCAACCCGAGCGGCGACCCACGCTGGACCGAGGCCTACCTCGACCGGATCCGGCGCACGGTGGAGCGGGACAAGAACCGGCCCAGCGTGATCCTCTGGTCGCTGGGCAACGAAAGCCACACCGGTGAGAACCTCGCGCGGATGGCGGAGTGGGTGCACGACCGCGACCCGTCCCGGCCGGTGCACTACGAGGGCGACCACGACTGCGCCTACGTGGACGTGCACAGCCGGATGTACGCCACGCACGAGGACGTCGAGCGGATCGGGCGCCGGGAGGACGACAACGCGCGTCGCCGGGATCTCCCGTTCCTGCAGTGCGAGTACGGGCACGCGATGGGCAACGGCCCGGGCGGGCTGCTGGAGTACCGGGAGCTGTTCGAGCGGTACCCGAACTGCCAGGGCGGGTTCGTCTGGGAGTGGATCGACCACGGCCTCGCCGCCGACGGGCACTTCGCCTACGGCGGGGACTTCGGCGAGCAGCTGCACGACGGCAACTTCGTCATCGACGGCCTGGTCTTCCCCGACCGGACGCCGTCGCCGGGGTTGATCGAGTTCGCGAAGGTCATCGAGCCGGTCCGGATCTCCGCCGACCCGGCCGGCATCCGGATCGGCAACCACTACGACTTCGTGGACACCGGGCACCTCACGTTCACCTGGGTGCTGGAGGAGGAGGGAACCGAGGTCGCCCGAGGCGTTCTCGACGTCCCGTCCGTCCACTCCGGACAGAGCGTGACGGTTCCGCTCCCGGCCCTGCCGTCGACGAGCGGCGAGTCGTGGTTGACGGTGTCGGCGGCATGGGCGTCGGCGACGACGTGGGCACCGGCCGGGCACGTCGTCGCCTGGGGACAGCTGGCGGTGTCGGCGGCACGGGCCGCGGAACCGCTCCCCCGGCGCGGGCCGGTGTTCCGCACGGGCGGCCGGCTCGTGCTGGGCGCCGGCGAGTTCGACCCGGCGACGGGCGTGTTGTCGTCCCTCGGCGGCCACGCGGTGCACGGGCCTCGCCTCGACGTCTGGCGGGCGACGACGGACAACGACCGGGGCGAGTTCGCCGGCCGGCCGCAGGCCGAGCTGTGGCGCGAGGCCGGGCTGCACCGCATGCAGCACCGGGTGATCACGGTCGACGCCGACGGCGAGGAGCTGGTGGTGCGCACCCGGGTGGCCCCGCCGGCCCAGGCGTTCGGGCTGTTCGCGGACTACACGTGGACGGCGTTCGAAGACCGCCTCCGCCTGCGCGTCGAGGTGACCCCGGACGGCGAGTTCCCGGGCACGCTCCCCCGCCTCGGCCTGGCGATGGCGGTCCCGGGCACACTGGGTTCGGCGGAGTGGTTCGGCGGCGGCCCGGGAGAGGCGTACCCGGACAGCCGCCAGGCGGCGCGGATCGGCCGGTTCTCGAGCAGAGTCGACGGTTTGCAGACGCCGTACGTGTTCCCCCAGGAGAACGGCAACCGCACGGCGGTCCGCTGGGCCCGGTGGACGGACCCGGACGGCGCGGGCATCCGCGTGGACGGCGACCCGGTCTTCGACTTCACGGCCCGCCGCTGGACAGCGGCGGCTTTGGAGGCGGCGCGGCACACCGACGACCTGCTCCCGGACGACGTGGTGCATCTGACGCTGGACGTGGCCCAGCAGGGACTCGGGACGGCGTCCTGCGGGCCCGGGGTGCTGCCGCGGTACCGGCTGGTGGCGCAGAAGACGGAGTTCACGCTGTGGTTCCGGGCGGTACCGGGCCACTGACGTCGCGCCCGCTCGGCTCGCCGGCCCGGCCCCGTCCCAAGCACCCCAATGTGGCGTTGGTTGCGCTCAACGCACCCAATGTGGCGTTCGGTGCGTCCAACGCACCGAACGCCACATTGGGGCGCATGGGGGCCGGCGATCTCGGCTGGCTGGGTGAGCGAAGCGCCCGGCTCAGCTCCGCAGCATCGGCGGGTACAGCACCTTGGCCGCCCCGCGCCGGTAGAGGCGGGCGGGGCGGCCGCCGTCGCGGGTTGTCGTGCTGCCCGTCGGCTCCAGGAGGCCCTCCGCGCCCGTCACCTTGCGGTGGAAGTTGCGCGGGTCCAGGCGCGTGTCCCACACCAGCTCGTACACCCGCCGCAGCTCCGCGACCGTGAACTCCGGTGCGCAGAACGCCGTCGCCAGCGGTGAATACTCCAGCTTCGCGCGGGCCCGCTCGACGCCGTCGGCCAGGATGCGGTCGTGGTCGAACGCCAGGCGCTCGGCGCGCAACGACCGCACCGGCGCCCAGCGGGCCTCCGCCGCGTCGGTGCCAGCCTGCGGTACCGGCAGGTCCGGCGCCAGTGCCAGGTACGCCACCGTCACCACCCGCATCCGCGGGTCCCGGTCCGGCGCGCCGTAGCCCGCCAGCTGTTCGATGTGGACGGTCCCCGGGGCCAGGCCCGTCTCCTCCGCCAGCTCCCGGCGCGCCGCGTCCGCCAGGTCCTCGTCGGGCCGGACGAACCCGCCGGGCAACGCCCAGTCGCCGAGGTACGGCGGAATCCCCCGGCGGACGACCAGCGCGCACAGCTCCTCCCCGGTCAACGTGAGCACGACCAGGTCCACGGTGACGGCGAACGGCGGGTGACCCATGCCACCCACCCTAATCGTCATCTTGACGATTAGCCAGCCGACCCATATCGTCACGTCGACGATAAGAGGAGGCTCCATGGCCGACATCGACCGCCGGTTCGGGTTCCGGCACCTGCGGGGTGCCCCCACCGTGCACATCCGCCACTACCGCCGCGGCAAGCTCGCGCACGACGGCGTCGGGCTGTCGTTCTGGTACCGGCCGCTGACGGCGGTCGTCTCGGAGGTCCCGGTCGACGACCGTGAGCTGCCGCTGCTGTTCCACGCCCGCACCGCCGACTTCCAGGACGTCACCGTCCAGCTCGCCCTCACCTTCCGGATCGAGGACCCGGCGCTGGCCGCGCAGCGCATCGACTTCTCCATCGACCCGGACACCGGCCGCTGGCGGAGCGACCCGCTCGCCCAGATCAGCGGGCTGCTCACCGAAAACGTCCAGCAGTACGCCGTCGAGGTGCTGACTCGCACCCCGCTGGCCACCGCGCTCGTCGACGGCGTCCGCGCGGTCCGCGACCGCATCCGCGCCGGCCTGGCCGAAGAGGACACCCGGCTCGCGCAGACCGGCTCGGCGGTGATCGACGTCCGCGTCGTGGCGATCCGGGCCGAGGCCGACGTCGAGAAGGCGCTCCAGACGACCGCGCGGGAGAAGGTGCAGCAGGAGGCCGACCGGGCGACGTTCGAACGGCGTGCCCTCGCCGTCGAACGCGAGCGCGCGATCAGCGAAAACGAGCTGCAGAACCAGATCGAGCTGGCCCGCCGCGAGGAGCAGCTGCTCGCCCAGCGCGGCGCGAACGCCCGGCGTCAGGCCGAAGAAGCGGCGGAGGCGAACCGGATCGAGACGGAGGCGCAGGCGTCGCGCGAGGAGCGGCTGACCCAGGTGAAGGCCGCGGGCAAGCGGGCACTCGGCGAGGCGGAGGCGGCGGGTGAGGCGGCCAGGCTGGCGGCGTACCGCGACCTGCCGGAGGGGGTGCTGACCGGGCTGGCGCTCAAGGAACTCGCGGGCAACCTGCCGCAGATCGACAGCCTCGTGCTGACGCCGGACCTGCTCACGCCGCTGCTGACGAAGCTGGGCGTGCGCTCGTGAGCCTGGCCCCGCGGGTCGTGCTCGTCCACCGCCGCACCGAACTCGACGAGCTGCTCGCCCGCCACGGCACGCGCGGGCAGGCGGAGTTCTTCCTGCGCACCCGGGGCCGCGACCTCGCCGAGGTGACCGCGGCGGACGCGGCGGTGCGTGCCGCGCTCGCCGCGGCCAGCGCCGCCATCCCGCTCGACTGGCGCCGCGGCGAGGTCGAACGCGCCGACCTCGACCGGTTCCTGTTCACGCCCGAGGACGTCGTCGTGGTGGTCGGGCAGGACGGCCTGATCGCCAACGTCGCCAAGTACCTCGACGGCCAGCCGGTGATCGGGGTCGCCCCGGGTGAGCCCGGCGTGCTGGTCAGGCACCCGGTGGAGGCCGTCGCCGATCTCGTGCGGTCCACCGGCGACGTCGAGCACCGGACGATGGCGGAGCTCACCGCGGACGACGGCCAGCGGCTGCTCGCCCTCAACGAGATCTACCTGGGGCATGCCGGGCACCAGACTGCCCGCTACCGGCTGGGGGTCGGTGGCGGGCGGGCGGAGCGCCAGGCGTCGTCGGGGATCCTGGTCGGGACGGGCACCGGGGCGACCGGCTGGTGCGGGTCGGTGTGGCGCGAACGCCGCAGCGGCCTGCCCCTGCCGGCCCCCGGCGAAGCCCGGCTGGTCTGGTTCGTGCGGGAGGCCTGGCCGTCACCGACGACCGGGACCACCTGCACCGAGGGCGAGCTGACGCGGGCGCCGCTGACGGTCGAGGTCGAATCCGACCGGCTGGTCGCGTTCGGCGACGGCCTCGAAGCCGACACGGTCGCCCTGACCCGCGGCCAGACGGCGGTCTTCGCTCCCGCGGCGAAGACCGTCCGCCTGGTGCGGTGACGGAACGGACGACACGCGTGCTCAGACGGACGACACGCGTGTGGAGTTGCCCCGGTGAGGCGGACACGGGGTTTTCAGGCAGCCAGGGCCTGACGATAGTTGATTCGGGCTTCGGCTGGGGTGTTCTGGCCGACCGTTGAGTGCAGCCGGTTGTGGTTGTAGTAGCGCAGCCAGGTGAACACGTCCTGGCGCGCCTCGGCGCGGGTGCGCCAGATCGAGACACCGATTTCGGTCTTCAGGGTGGCGAAGAAGGCTTCGGCGACGGCGTTGTCGTAGCAGGACCCCACCCGCCCGACCGACGGGCGGATCCGGTGCTCGGCGAGGGCGGCCCGGAACTGGCTGCTCGTGTATTGGACGCCGCGGTCGGAGTGGAACACCGCGTCGGGCTGGATGAGGCCGCGGGCGGTCGCGAGGTCGATGGCGTCGCAGACGAGGTCGGTGCGCATGTGGTCGGCCATGGCGTGACCGACGACCTCCCGGGTGTGCAGGTCGATGACGGTGGCCAGGTAGAGCCAGCCCTCGAAGGTGGGCAGGCAGGTGATGTCCCCGACCAGCCGTGTCCCGGGTTTCTCGGCGGTGAAGTCGCGGCGGATCAGGTCCTGTGCTGGGGTGACCGGGCCGGCCGCAGGCCGGGTCAACGCTCGGCGTTTGCGGCGGGTGATCCCGGCCAGGCCGTGTGCGCGCATGAGCCGCTCGACCCGCTTGTGGTTCACCACGATCCCGCGGCGGTGCAGTTCGGCGGTGACACGGGGGACGCCGTAGGCACCGCGGTGTTCGGTATGGATCTCGGTGATCAGCCTGACCAGTTCGGCCTCGGCCTCCGCCCGCCGGGCACGGCCGGCTTCGGCGGCGATCCACTCGTGGAAGCCTTGCCGGCGCAGGCCCAGGACCTGGCACAACCGCTTGACACCGAACTCGGTTCGGTGTTCGGAGATGAACCGGTAGCGGTAGATCATCGATCCATCTCGCGCGCAAAATAGGCGGCCGCTTTCCGCAGGATCTCCTTCTCTTTCTGCAGCTCAGCGACCTGCTTCCGCAACCGCGTCACCTCCAGGGCCTCCGCCGGGTCTTCTGCCGGCGGCCCGGCCTCCGCGGCCTGCTTGGCGGTGTTGACCCACGCCCGCAGGGTCTCGTGGTTGACCCCTAGTTCGCGGGCGATCTGCCGCAACGGCCGGTCACTCGAGTTGACCAGCTCGACCGCGTCACGACGGAACTGCTCCGGATACTTCGACCTGGAAGACATCAGGACATCCTCCCTCCAGACCACTGTCTGGAATCAAGGTGTCCGGCCCCACGGGGCAACTCCACGTGTCTGAAGGGACGACACGGCGGTCAGGTGCCGTAGCGGGCCTTGACGATCGACGGGGTGTCGAGGTTGTGGCCCGCGTCCATGCTCTGGGCCAGGCGCAGGTACTGGCCCTCGGCCCACATCAGCGGGCCCGCGCTGCCCGTCGGGCGGCCGAGACCGAAGCAGCCGACGTCCGCGCGGTCCCAGACCTGCTCGGGGACGAAGTAGCCGTCGTTGACCGAGTCCGCCATCGACTTCAGGTACACCGCCGCCGACCTGCCGTTGGCCAGCTCGTACTGCCCGCGTTCCCCGGACAGCACCGGCCAGAGGCGGCCGAAGCGCTGGCCTGCACCGGCGGGCCAGCCGCTGCAGTTGGCGTTGCTCTCGCCGTAGTTGTCGTGGGGGTAGCGGTGGAAGTAGATGTCGCCGTTGGGCAGCGTCACCTGCATGGGCGCGTTGCCGTCGGACGCCGCGGCCGTGGGGGCCACCGAGCCGGCGATCGTCGCGTCGGCTGCCGGGCGAATGCCGAGCCGGACCAGGTCGAGGAAGCCGAAGTCCGTGACGTCGTGCTCGTAGAAGCAGCCTTCGTCGAAGCAGATCGTCGCGGTGTCGTTCGGGTTTCCGGCGCGGTCGAGACGCTCGTAGTACGTGTGGCCGCCCCAGTAGCCGGACGTCGTGACGGTCCAGCCGGCCAGGGAGTTGCGCCAGGAGTCCGCTGTGGACTCCCAGGACGCCGCGCTCGCCGTGTCGCCGTTGGCCCGGGCGATGGCTCCGGCCGCGATCAGGCCGGCGATCTCGGCCGCCACCGAGGAGGGTGACTTGCCGTACTGCTCCTCCCAGCGCTCGGTCGTGTCCGGACCGGTCGACACGATGTGGTTCGCCGTCGTCTTGACCTTGGCGTAGGTCGACGCGTCGGTGAGGCCGGTCATCCACGCCAGGAGGATGGCGTTCGCGTCCTGGTCGAGCTGTTCGCAGCAGCCGAGCTGCTGAGGGCTTGCCCCGGCGACGCCGGAAACGGGGCTGTAGCGCGGGAACGAGCCAGCGGGGTACGTCATGCCGTCACCCGCGGTCGGGGTGCCGATCCACTGGGAGTTCCAGAGGAACTGGGCCATGCGTTTCGCCTGGGCGGTGTCGCCTGCCGCGATGAGGCCCGTGGCCTGCTGGTAGAGGTCGCGGCCCCAGACGCGGTGGTAGCCGTCGTTGAGGTGGTCCCCGTTGGTGAAGTCACCCCAGGGAGTGGCCAGGCCCGCGACGCTTGCTCCGGGGTGCTGCTTGTCTTCGGCCGTCTTCAGCGCCATGGCCGCGACGTAGTAGGTACGGCGTCGTTGCGTGTCGGCCGAGACGCTGGCCGGCGCGGGTTTGAGGCTGTTGACGTAGGAGTTCCAGCCGCTGCGGTAGGAGGCCGACACGGCGGTGAACCCGCTGCTCAGCGACGCGCTCGCGGCCGACGAGGCGGCCGCCGCGGTGCCGCCGTAGCCGAGGGCCACCGTGAAGGTGGTGTCCGCGCCCACCGGGATCTGTCCACACTGGACCACGTTGCCCGTGCCGGAGATGTTGTCGAACTGGTTGTTCAGTGCCTTGTCGGCGCGGAGGTCCACCAGGCAGTCACTGGCCGCGCCGCTGTAGCCGTTGTCGTGGGCGGCGAAACCGGTCGAGGCTCGCAGTGCCGAGACGACCGTCGTCGCTGACCCGCCGAAGAGTGTTTCGGTTCCGCTCGCCAGCAGGCCGGTGCCGTCCCACCAGGCGTTGTCGTTGGCTCCGCCGCCGGCCATCGAGGGGTTGGCCAGGAGGTAGAGGCGGTAGCTGCCGCCGTCGAGGGACTGGAAGCGGGTGCTCGTCACCAGGGTCGCGCGGGCCGGGTCGGTCACGTAGTTCGTCGTGATCCGGTACTTGCCGCTCTTCGCCGTGTTGGTGATCGTGTACTGGAGGGCTTTTTCGTCGGGCATGGTCACGACGTGGTTCGTGGCGTCGCGTTCCAGGTCCACGAAGGTCGAGCCGTCGGTGATGACGTACTGCATGTCCTGCATGTTGGGGACGTCGGCTCGGGGGTAGAAGACCTCCGACGTCACCCCGTTGGCCACCGTGAACCAGACGGGGCCGGCGGTGGTCGTCGATGTTCCCAGTGCCGACTTGTTGCCCGTGGCCCAGGAGGCTCCTCCTCCGCAGCAGTCCGTTGCCGTTCCTGCTGCCTGGGCGGTTCCCTGGAGGGTTGCGGCCAGCAGGACTGCTGCTCCGGTGGCGGCCAGGACCGCTTTCCACCTGATCATCGGGGGCCTCCGACGGCGTTGTCGTGGATATGTTGTTGGCCGCAACATATTGAGCCGTGGCGTGGTGACAGGCAATGTCCGATCGGACTTTATCGATTCAGATTGGGCCGGCTGGCGGCTTCTGATCGGGGCTGCGGGGGGCCTGGGCGGACTGGGGCTGGTTATGCGTTGGCGATGCGGTCGAGCCACTCGGCCATGAGCGTGCGCTCGGCTTTGGTGAGCCTTGTCGCGCCGTCGAGTCCCGCCTTCAGTGCCACCGCGCGCTCCGGGAGGTTTGTGCCTGCCGGCTCCTTCGCTCCGGTCAAGATGCGGTCCAGCACCGTTTCGCGGGCCGTTTCCGAGAGGTCGGGATCTCGCTCTGCCTCCGGCGTTGCTATCTGGGTCAGCACTACGCCCATTCCTGCTGCGTGTGTCAGGTGTGCCGCCCGCTCTACGCTCACGCGGAGACGGCCTGCCGATGCCACTCGCTTCACTATGCGTCGCAGCATAGCTTCCGCCTCGCGAGCTGCCGGGGAGGTGCGGCCCGGGCGGGGGTCGCCGTACATCAGTACGTAGAACTCCGGCCTTGCCAAGCCGAACTCGATGTGGAGGTCCCAGCCGCGGCGGAGGTCCTCCACCGGGTCGGCCGTTTCACCCATCGCTCGCTTGCTCTTCAGGTACTCGTCGAAGCCGTACGCCGCCACCGCGTCGAGGAGGCCGTCCTTGTCTCCGAACAGGCGGTAGAGCGCCGGGGGCTGGACTCCCGCCGCCGCGCTCACCGCGCGGGTGGACAGGCCTTCACGACCCTCCGCCGCCAGCAGGGCCGCCGCCGCCTCGAGGATTCGCCCGCGGGTGTCCGCCGCCGTCTTCGGTGCCATGGTTACAATGATAACAAGAGTTTGGTATCAGGTGTTCGGTAGTGTGATCCGGTGGGTCAGGCGGCGCAGCAAGGACGCTGCCTCCGCCATGCAGCGGGCCGGGTCCGGTTCCAGGTCTGTCAGTGCGTACGCCGCTGCGATGCCTGCGCTCGCCAGCTCCGCTGCCGTGAGCTCGCAGCGCCCCGACACGGCGACGCACGGGATTCCCTTCGCGGCCGCCGCGCGGGCCACTCCGGCCGGGGCCTTGCCGGACAGCGTCTGCCTGTCGAGGGAGCCCTCGCCGGTGATCACCAGGGTGGCTTCGGCCAGTGCCTCGTCGAAGCCGAGCAGGTCGAGGAGCAGGTCGATGCCCGGGCGCATCCGCGCGCCCAGCACCGCCATGGCCGCGAAGCCCACTCCCCCGGCCGCTCCGGCTCCCGGGTGGGCCGCGTACTCCGGGCCGGCGATCGATGCCCAGTGCCGCAGGGCCGCGTCCAAGGTTTCGACGTCGGCCGGGGACGCCCCCTTCTGCGGGCCGTAGACCGCTGCGGCCCCGCTCGGTCCGTACAGGGGGTTGTCCACGTCGCTCGCCAGCTCGATGTCCACTTCGGACAGGTGTGACACGTCCAGGGAAGCCACCTCGGACAATGCCGCACCCCCGAACGGGACTTCGCGCCCGTCGTGGTCGAGGAGCCGGGCGCCGAGTGCGGTCACCATTCCCGCGCCGCCGTCGGTGCAGGCGCTTCCTCCCACGCCCAGCACGACCCGGCGGCAGCCGGCCCGGATCGCGGCCGCGATGATGTCGCCGGTCCCGGCGCTCGTGGCGGTGAGCGGCCGGCGGGCCGGCGGGAGGAGGTGCAGTCCGGATGCCTCCGCCAGCTCGACCACCGCGGTGTCGCCGCGGACCGCGTACGACGCCGTCCGCCACTCGCCCGCCGGGCCGCGGGCCGGGACCTCGACGCGGTGGAAGCCCGCCGCCACCGCCGCGTCGAGGGTTCCCTCGCCGCCGTCGGCCACCGGGAGCCGGTGGACCGCCGCCGCGGGGTGGACGTCGGCCAGGCCCGCCGCCACCGCCGAGGCCACCTCCGCCGCGGTCAGCGAGCCCTTGAACTTGTCCGGGGCGATCAGGACCTTCACGCGCTCGCCTTGAACGCCCGCCAGTCGCCGATCTCGGTGATGTCCCGGAGGGCCACGTGCGAGGTGTACGGCCGCCGCAGCAGCATGGCGAAGGCCGAACTCCCGTCCGCCAGCTCCACCACGCCCAGCTCCAGCTCGTGGGGTTCGGCCGGGAGCACCTTGTCCCGCAGGGCGTCCAGGGACACGTCGTACACCTCGCCGGTGACCGGGGCGCCGCCGTGCGAGACCGGGTACAGGGCCGGGCACTGGTCGCCCACCGCGTAGAACCGGTACTTCGGGGCCGTTTCCGCCGTCGCCACGAACGGCGATCCGGCCAGCAGGTGGTGCAGGGGCTCGCCGCGCATGGCGCCGCCGTTGAAGAACATCAGGGGCACGGGAACTCCTTAGCGGAAGAGGGCTTCGACGCCGTCGATGGCGAAGTACACCGCGAACACCAGGGCCAGCAGGGAAAGCAGCCAGCCCGCTTCGCGCCACTTGCCACGGCCGATCTTGACAAGCACGAAGGCGATCAGGCCGGCGCCGACGCCGTTGGTGATCGAGTACGTGAACGGGATCAGCGCCGCGGTCAGGAACACCGGGATCGTGTAGTCCGGGTCGTGCCACGGAATGGTGCGGCACTGCGCGACCATCATGCCGCCGATGACCACCAGCGCCGGTGCCGCCGCTTGGGCCGGGACCACCCCGGCCAGCGGCGTGAACAGCAGTGTTCCGGCGAACAGCAGGCCCGTGACGACGCTCGCCAGGCCGGTCCGCGCGCCCTCCCCGACGCCGGCCGCCGACTCCAGGAACACCGTGTTCGGCGACGAGCCGGTGACGCCGCCGGCGATCGCGCCCGCGCCGTCGACCAGCAGGATGCGGCCCATCCGGGGCACCTTGCCGTTCTTCGACAGCCCGGCTTCGTCGGAGACGCTGGTGATCGTGCCCATCGCATCGAAGAAACCGGACAGCACCAGCGTGAACAGGAAGACCGTGGCCGCGAGCGCGCCCGCCGAGGCGAAGCCGCCGAAGAGGTCGACGTGGCCGAAGAGCCCGAAATCGGGGGCAGCGACGACGTGGTCGGGCAGTTCCGGCGTCGTGAGTCCCCAGCCGCCGACCCCGAACCCCTGGTGCAGCACGACGGCGAACACGGTGGCCACCCCGATGCTGATCAGCACCGCGCCGGGGACCTTGCGGGCCACCAGCACGATCATCAGCAGCAGCCCGAAGCAGAACACGACGATCGGCCAGCCGTGCAGGTGCCCGCCCGCCCCGAGGCGCACCGGGACCGTGGTCTGCGCCGAGTCCGGCACGCGGGTGACGAACCCGGCACTGACCAGGCCGACGAGCGCGATGTACAGCCCGATCCCGACGGTGATCGCCGTCTTGAGCGGCCGCGGGATGGCGTTCATGATCCGCTCGCGGACGCCGCTGACCGCCATCAGCACGATGCACACGCCTTCGAGCACGACCAGCCCGAACGCCTGCGCCCACGTCATCTCCGGCGCCATCTGGAAGGCGACGATGCCGTTGATGCCGAGCCCGGCGGCCAGCGCGAGGGGTGCGTTGCCGACGAGTCCCATGAGGACGGTCATCACAGCGGCGGCCAGCGCGGTCGCCGTGGTCACCTGGGCGGCCGACAGCCGGGCGCCGGTGATGTCGGCGGAGGCGCCGAGGATGAGCGGGTTGAGCAGCACGATGTAGGCCATCGCGACGAACGTGGTGACGCCGCCGCGGACTTCACGGCCGATCGTGGTCTGCCTCGCCCGCAGCTCGAACACTTTGTCCAGGAACGAGCTGCGTTGTACGGGAGGTTCCGTTACGGGGGTGGGGACTTCGGTCTGGGTCATGCGTCCTGCCCTTGCCGGTGGGTGTGCTCGGCCAGGCCAAGGCACAGCGCCGTGCCTGGGCGAGCGGGACGTTCGATTGGGTTGTGCTCCGGTCAGCTGCTGGCCTCGTGGGTCAGTAGTCGGTGCGGTCGCTCTTGTCGAGCCAGGCCGCGAACGGCGCGAATCCGTCCGTTGCGGACAGTCGCGTCACGGGGACCGTCCACGTCTCGCGCGGGCGGTCGAAGAGTTCGTAGAAGGCACGGTCGTCGAAACCGGCCTTGGCCGCGTCGTCGCGGTCGGCGGTATACAGAATCCTGTCCACTCGCGCCCACAGCGCCGACGACAGGCACATCGGGCACGGCTCGCAGCTGGAGACGAGCACGCAGCCGTCCAGCTTGAACGTGCCCAGCTCCTGGCAGGCCGCCCGGATGGCGACGACCTCCGCGTGCGCGGTGGGGTCCAGGTTCGCCGTGACGCGGTTGACGCCGGTCGCGACCACTTCGCCGTCCTTCACGATCAGCGCGCCGAACGGGCCGCCGCCGTTTTCGACGTTGTGGGTGGCGATGCGGACGGCTTCGGACAGCCATTCCTGCTCGGCGGAAATCGACGTGGTCATCTCAGACTCCGGTGATGTGCTCGGGGCGGATCGGGACGCGCGGCAGCTCGAGGCCGGTGGCCGCGCGGATGGCGTTGGCGATCGCCGGCGTGGCGGAGATCGTGGGCGGCTCGCCGACGCCGCGGACGCCGTAGGGCGCGTGCGGGTCGGGCCGCTCGAGGACGTCGACGCGCATCGGCGGCATGTCGAGGATCGTCGGGATGAGGTAGTCGGTGAACGACGGGTTCCGCACCTTGCCGCCCTCGACGAGGATCTCCTCCATCACGGCCAGGCCGAGGCCCTGTGCCGAGCCGCCCTGGATCTGGGCGACGACGGCGTCGGGGTTCATCGCCTTGCCGACGTCCTGGGCGCAGTCGAGCTGCACCACCTTGACCAGCCCGAGGTCGAGGTCGACGTCGACCACCGCGCGGTGGGCGGAGAAGCCGTACTGGACGTGCGCGTCACCCTGGCCGGTCTCCGGGTCGAGGGGGTGGGTCGGCCGGTGGTGGTACTCGCGGGTCTCCTCGATCGCCGTGTCGCCGAGCAGCTCGGCCAGGTCGGCGACGACTTCGCCGTCGGCCGCGACCACCTTCCCGCCGGCCAGGGTCATGCCTTCGGTCGAGCGTCCCAGTCGGCTGTATACCGTATCCGCGACCGCGCGGCAGGCGTTGCGCACCGCACCGCCGGTGACGTACGTCTGGCGCGACGCCGAGCTGGAACCGGCGTCGCCGACGCTCGTGTCCGCCGGGTGCACGCTCACCCGCGTCACGCCCAGCTCGGTGCGGGCGATCTGCTGCTGCAGCGTCACCAGGCCCTGGCCGACCTCCGCGGCGGCGGTGTGTACCATCGCCACCGCTTCGCCGCCGATCACCTCCAGGCGGACGCGGGCGGTCGAGTAGTCGTCGAGGCCTTCGGCGTAGGAGATGTTCTTGATCGTCACGCCGTAGCCGACCCCGCGGACGACGCCTTCGCCGTGGGTGGTGTTGGACGCGCCGCCGGGCAGTTCGCGGATGTCGGCCTGCTCGCCGCGCGCGGGCGGCAGCGGCATGTCCCGCAGCCGCTGGAGGAGTTCCGCCACCGGCGCCGGGAAGTCGACCACCTGGCCGGTGACCACAGTGGACCCTTCGCTGAGCGCGTTGCGGATCCGCAGCTCGGCGGGATCCATGGCCAGCGCGGCGGCGAGTTTGTCCATCTGGGACTCGTAGGCGTACGTCGGCTGCACCGCGCCGAGCCCGCGCATGGCGCCGCAGGTGGGGTTGTTGGTGTAGACACCCCAGCCCTCGATGTGGGCGTTCGGTACGTCATAGGGACCGACGCCCAACGTCGTGCCGTTGCCGACCACGACCGGGGTCTTGGACGCGTACGCGCCGCCGTCGAAGTACAGCTTCGCCCGGACGTACACGAGCTTTCCGTCGCGAGTCGCCCCGTGCTCGTAGTACATCTTCGCCGGGTGGCGGTGCACATGCCCGAAGAACGACTCCAGGCGGTTGTAGCTCATCTTCACCGGACGCCCGGTGCGCAGCGCGAGCATGCAGGAGTGGATCTGCATCGACAGGTCCTCGCGGCCGCCGAAGGCGCCGCCGACCCCGGACAGCGTCAGCCGCACCTTGTCCAGCGGCAGGCCGAGGGCCTTCGCCGTCTGCCGCTGGTCGACGTGCAGCCACTGGGTGGCGAGGTAGAGGTCGACGCCGCCGTCCTCGGCCGGCACGGCCAGCCCGGACTCCGGGCCGAGGAACGCCTGGTCCTGCATGCCGATCTCGTAGACGCCGGTCACGACCACGTCGGCCGTGGCGTCCGGGTCGCCCTTGACGATCCGCTGGTGGCGGACCAGGTTTCCGCCCGGGTGCAGCTTCGGCAGGGTGTCGTCGTGCGCGGCCCGCTCGGGGTCGGTGATCGGCTCCAGGACGTCGTACTCGACGACGATCTCCTTCAGCGCCTGCCGCGCGATCTCCGGGTCGTCGGCGGCCAGGATGGCCACCGGTTCGCCCTGGTAGCGGACCAGGCCGGCGGCCAGCGCGGGGGTGTCCTGGAACTTCAGGCCGTAGACGTTCTCGCCGGGCACGTCCTCGTGCGTCAGCACCGCGTGCACGCCCGGCTGGGCGAGGGCGCGGGAGACGTCGAGGCGGACGATCCGGGCGTGCGGGTGCGGGCTGCGCAGGGTGGCGCCCCACAGCATGTCCTCGTGCCAGAGGTCCGAGGAGTAGGCGAACTCGCCGCGGACCTTGAGCGTGCCGTCCGGGCGCAGCGGGCTCTCGCCGATGCCGCCGGCGATGGTGTCGTGCAGCTCCTGCGGGGAGCGGGCCGGCGCGCTCATCGGACCGCCTTCTTCGCGGCGGCGTCGCGGACGGCGTCGAGGATCTTCTCGTAGCCGGTGCAGCGGCAGAGGTTGCCGGCGAGGGCCTCGCGGATCTCGACGTCGGACGGCTCGGGGTTCCGCTCGATCAGGTCGTGCGCGGCCACCAGCAGGCCGGGCGTGCAGAACCCGCACTGGACGGCCCCGCGTTCGACGAACGCCTCCTGCACCGGGTCGAGGTCGTCGCCGGAGGCGAGCCCTTCGACGGTGACGACCTCGCGGCCCTCGGCCTGCCCGGCCGCGACCAGGCACGCACACGCCGGAACGCCGTCGAGGTAGACCGTGCACGAACCGCATTCGCCCTGCTCGCAGGCGTTCTTCGAGCCCGGCAGGCCAAGCCGCTCACGCAGCACGTAAAGCAGGCTCTCGCCTTCCCAGACGTTGTCCGCCCGGCGGGGTTCGCCGTTGACGGTGACGTTCACGCGCACTTCGCGCTCCCTCCGCAATATTCGGTCCAGGCCCAGGTCAGCGTCCTTCTCGCCATGACGCCCAGGGCATGGCGCCGGTAGGCCGCGCTCCCCCGGACGTCGTCGATCGGCGACGCGGCCGCGGCGACCAGGTCGCCGAAGCGGCGTTTCACCGAGTCGGCGATCGGCTTCGGCGCGTCCCAGTCCAGCTCGGCGGCCAGGAACTCCTCGGCGTCGAACGCCCGCCGCGGGGTGGGTGCGGCCGAGCCGACGCCGGTGCCGACCCGCTTCTCCGCCGGGTGCAGGGCGAGCCCGAAGGCGGCGACGGCGATGACCATCGCGTTGCGCGTGCCGATCTTGCTGAACTGCTGCGGCCCGCTGGCCGGGGCCAGCAGGACCGCGGTGATCAGCTCGTCCGGGGCCAGGACGTTCTTCTTCACCCCGACGTAGAAATCCTTCGCGGCGACGATCCTCGTCCCGCGTACGGAGGCGATCTCGACTTCGGCGTCCGCGGCCAGCAGGGCCGGGTGGGAGTCCCCCGCGGGCGAGGCCGCGCCGAGGTTGCCGCCCACCGAACCGCGGTTGCGGATCTGCGGGGACCCGACGGTCCGCGCGGCCATCGCCAGGCCGGGCAGTTTCGTGCCCAGCTCGGTGATGATCCGGCTGTAGGGCACGGCCGCGCCGATCCGGATCCGGCCGCCGTCGGTGCCGTGCTCGTGCAGCTCGGGCACGCGTCCCAGGTCGAGCAGGGCTTCCGGGCGGCGGTGGTCGAAGTTGAGCTCGACCATCACGTCCGTGCCACCGGCGAGCGGGACCGCACCGGGGTTCGCGGCCTTCGCGGCGAGCGCGCCGGCCAGCGAGGCGGGTCGGAGGAATTCCACTGTGGACGTCCTTTCGGGGGTGCTTCGGCAAGAAGTAGACACGCTCCCGCGTGGCCCCGACCACGGCAAAACCCCTGAAAGACGGGTGAATTTCCGGCCCGCGTTTGTACTTTCCTCCAAGGCTCGTCCCGCGGGCACGCCAAGGCCGCCGTGCGAGGTCGGGGGCCTCGCACGGCGGCGCCGGGTACCGCGTATTCGGGAAGGGTCCTGCGGGGAAGGCGGAACCTGGGGCCGGGCCGCCCGCCGCCTGGTTACCGTCGGGTGTCCGGTCCCCTTCCGTGCTCAGGAGCTTCGTCGTGTCCAACCGCATCGAAACGGCCGCGGCCGTCGCCGGCCTCACCCCGCTGGAGATCCAGGAGCCGGGGCTGCCGGTCGCCTGCCTGTTCGCCGGCATCATCCGGGCGATCGCCTGCCAGGCCGAGCTGGCCAGGGCCGCCCGGTTCAACGCGCAGCGCCAGAACTTCTACAAGGCCGTCGCGAACGACGTCGTGCGCGGCCCCGGCTTCGTGGCCGGCGCGCCCGCGATCGGCACGCCGGCCGACCTGGCCGACCGGAGCAGCGACGAGCTGCTCGCCATCCTGGCCTGAGCCGGGATCAGCCGGCGGGCTCGAACTCGCGGACCGCGTCGAGGGCGGCGCCCATGGCGGCGTTGCCCTCGCGCTCGATCATGATCTCCACCAGGACCGGGCGGCTGGTCCGCTCGGCCTCCTTGCGCGCCCACTCCAGGGACGTGCGGATCTCCCCCGGCTCGTGCACCCGGGTGCCGGAGCAGCCGTAGGCCTCCATGATCTTCACGTTGTCCGTGCCGATCGTGTCGTAGTGGATGTCGACCTCGAAGTTCATCTCGTAGCCGGTTTCGGCCTGCCGGATGAGCCCGAGGTACTCGTTGTTGAGCATGATCAGGACGAAGCCGACGTCGTACTGGGCGGCCACGGCCAGCTCCTCGACGAGGAACTGGAACGAGTAGTCCCCGACCACGCCGACGACCTCGGCGTCCGGCCGCGCCTTCTTGACGCCGATCGCCGCCGGGATCTCCCAGCCGAGCGGGCCGGCCTGGCCGCACACCTGGTAGTGGCGCGGCTTGTGCGCCTGCTGGAACTGGCCCGACCAGATCTGGTAGAGCCCGATCGCGGTGACGAAGTAGGTGTCCTCGCCGAAGGTCTCGTTGATCTCCTTGAACACCCGCGGCGCCTTGATCGGCAGGCTGTCGAAGTCGTCTCGCCGGGGCAGCGCCGCCTTCAGCTCGCCGATCCGGGCCACCCACTCGCGCCGTGGCGGCGCTGTGCGCCTGGCCAGGGCCGTCAGCAGCGCGTCGAGGAATTCCCGCGTGTCGGAGACGATCCCGAGGTCGGGGCCGAACACCTTGCCCAGCTGGGTGGGCTCGATGTCGACGTGGATGAACTTCCGGTCGCCGCGGTAGACCGACAGCTCGCCGGTGTGCCGGTCGCCGAACCGGGCGCCGAGCGCGAGCACGAGGTCGGCCTCCAGGAAGGCCGCGTTCGCCCAGCGCTGGGACGTCTGGATGCCGGCCATCCCGGCGAACAGCTCGTGGTCCTCGGGGAAGCTGCCCTTGCCCATCAGCGTCACCTGCACGGGGACGTCGAGCCGCTCGGCCGCGGCCCGCAGCCGCTCGCTGGCCTCGCCGAGGACGACGCCGCCACCGGCCAGGATCAGCGGGCGCTCGGCGGCCAGCAGCAGGTCCAGCGCGCGCTCGACCCGCGCGGGCGCCGGGGTCACCCGGGTCACCGGCAGCGGCGAGTCGATCGAGGAGTCCCACTCGATGTCCTGCTTCTGGACGTCGATCGGCAGGTCGATGAGGACCGGGCCGGGCCGGCCGGACCGGGCGATCCGGAACGCCTCGCGGAAGATCCACGGCAGCTGCGCGGCCTCCTTGACCTGCACGGCCCATTTCGTCACGGGCTTGGCGATCTCGACGATGTCGACGGCCTGGAAAGCTTCCTGGTGCAGTTTCGTCGTGGCGGCCTGGCCGGTGATGCAGATGATCGGGATCGAGTCCGCGTGCGCGGTGTAGAGCCCGGTGATCATGTTCGTCCCGGCCGGGCCGGACGTGCCGATGGCGACGCCGACGTTGCCGTTCGTCCTGGCCCAGCCGTCGGCCATGTGCGTCGCGCCCTCTTCGTGGCGGACGATCAGGTGCTCGATCGCCCGGCCTTGCAGGGCGTTGTACAGCGGGAGGATCGCGGCGCCGGGGCAGCCGAAGACGGTGTCGACGCCTTCGCTCTCCAGGACGTCGACGACCGCCTGCATCGCGGGGATCCGGGGCATGTCACACCTCCGCCGGGACGCGGCCCGACAACTGTTCGACGACCTTCAGCAAGGCCGAGTGGTCCAGGGAGCCGTACCCCATGGCACGGCCGGCGGCGACGAGCTGGGCGACCAGCCCGGTGAGCGGGAGCGCGACGTCGGCCTGCCGGGCGGCGGCCAGCGCGATCCCCATGTCCTTGTGGTGCAGGTCGATCCGGAAGCCGGGCGTGAACCGGCGGTCCACCATGGACTTGCGCTTGAGTTCGAGGATGCGGCTGCCGGCGAGGCCGCCCGCGAGCACGTCGAGCCCGGTGGCGGCGTCCACACCGGACGCTTCCAGCAGCACGATCGCCTCGGCGACGAGACCGTAGATCCCGCCCACGACGAGCTGGTTCGCGGCCTTGACGACCTGGCCGGCGCCGTGCGGGCCGACGTGCACGATCGTCTTGCCGACGGCGTCGAGGACCGGTTTGGCCGCCGCGAAGTCCGCTTCGAGGCCACCGACCATGATGGACAGTGCCGCCTGCTCGGCGCCGGCCTGCCCACCCGAGACGGGCGCGTCGAGGACGCGGATCTTCCGGTCCCGCGCGGCTTCCGCGATCGCGATCGACGTCTCGGGCCGGATGGTGCTCATGTCGATCAGCAGCGTGCCCGGCTCGGCGGTGTCGAGGACACCGCCGTCGGCCAGCACGACCTCCTCGACCTGCGGGTGGTTCGGCAGCATCGTGATGACGACGTCGGCGCCGGCCACCGCGTCCGCGACGCCGGTCGCGGCCCGCCCGCCGGCCGCTGCCAGCTTCTCCCCCGCGGCCGGGGTGACGTCGTAGCCGCTGACGTCGTGACCGGCCGCGACCAGGTGCGCGGCCATCGGGGCGCCCATCACGCCCAGTCCGATGAATCCCAGTTTCATGCTCGTCCCCTTCGGGTTTTCGGCAGCCAGGCCAGCGACGTGAGCGTGTCGGGCTCCGGGACGTACTCGATCCCGACGAACCCCGCGTAGCCCGCGTTCTGCAGCTTCGCGAGGTGCCCGTCGATGTCGAGTTCGCCGGTGCCGGGCTGGTGGCGGCCGGGAGCGTCGGCGATCTGCACGTGCCCGATCCGGGCGAGGTGGGTCGTCGCCAGCGCGTCCAGGTCGTCACCGTTGACTGCCAGGTGGTAGAGGTCGGCCAGCAGCCGCACGTTTTCGCGCCCGAGGTCGTCGAGCACGGCCACGGCGTCCGCGGCGGTCTTGAGGGGGTAGGCGTCCGCGCCGGAGAGCGGTTCGAGGACCAGCTGCGCCCCGATCCGCGCGGCGGCGTCGGCGGCCTTGTCCAGGTGCGCCCGGGCGAGGTCGTCCTGCTTGGCCGGGTCCTCGCCGTCGAGCCGGTTGCCGTAGAGCGCGTTGAAGCTCCGGCACCCGGTGCGTTCGGCGATGCCGAGGGCGACGACGAGACTGTCGGCGAACTCGGTCTCCCGGCCGAGCCAGCTCACCAGCCCCCGCTCCCCGGCCGCCATGTCCCCGGCGTAGAAGTTCAGCCCGCGCAGCCGGACCCCGTCGAGGCTGCCGACGAAGGCGTCCACGTCTTCGCGCGCGGGCACCGCGGAGTCGAAGGGCCACCAGAACTCGACATCGGTGAACCCGGCCTCCCGCGCGGCGGCGGCGCGCTCGAGGAGCGGGACCTCCTTGAACAGGATCGACAGGTTGGCGACGTACGGCAGGGAGTGGCCCTCTTCAGGCATCGCGACCTCGAATTTCACTATCCGGAATTTTTCTTTCGCATATCGAGAATAGCTGCTGACCTGCGCCGGGGTCAACGCCAAGACGCCGAAGGCGCCGCGACTCGACGAGTCACGGCGCCTTCGGGTGAACGGGGTGCCGCTACCTGTTCTGGACGTGCTGCCAGCCGAAGCGGCCCTTGATGCAGAGGTTCCCGTGCGTCACGGAGCTTTCGTGCGGCGAGGTCACCTTCACGATCTCGTTGTCCTGGACGTGCAGCGTGAGATTGCACCCGACCCCGCAGAACGTGCACACGGTCGTCGTCTGCTTCTGCCGTGACTCGTCCCAGGTGCCGTCCTCGCGCTTGTCGTACTCGCGCTTGAAGCTCAGCGCTCCGGTCGGGCACACCTCGACGCAGTTGCCGCAGTACACGCAGGCGCTGTCGGGCAACGGGTTCGAGAACTCCGTCGAGATCCGCGCGTCGAAGCCGCGGCCGGCGACGCTGATGGCGAACGAGTTCTGCCACTGCTCGCCGCAGGCGTCGACGCACTTGTAGCAGAGGATGCACTTCCCGTAGTCCCGGACGTACAGCTCGTTGTCCACCAACGCCGGTTGGGCCACCGTCGCCGCGTCCGGGCCGAAGCGGTCCGGGTCCGCGCCGGTCTCCGCGATCCACTCCGCGACGCCCGGCGTTGTCGACAGGTCCGTGGCCGACGCCAGGAGTTCGAGGACGACCTTGCGGCTCGTGCGTGTCCGCTCCGAATCCGTGTGCACGACCATGCCCGGCTCGGCCTTGCGGGAGCACGACGGCACCAGTGTTCGCGAGCCTTCGACCTCGACCATGCAGACACGACAGGCGTTCGCCGGTTCGAGGGTGTCGCCGTAGCAGAGCGTCGGGATGTCCTTGCCCGCCGCCGTGCACGCGTCGAGGATCGTCGAGCCTTCGGGGACGCGGACCGTCGATCCGTCCACAGTGAACTCGACCAGCCGCTTCGGAATTCCGATGTCCACAATGGTCACTTGAGCGCTCCCAGCCGGTCGATCGCGGATTCGATGGCGTTCCAGGCGGTCTGGCCGAGGCCGCAGATCGACGAGTCCCGCATGACTCCGCCCACCTCGCGCAGCAGCGGCCGCTCGTCGGACTTGGCCGCCAGGACGCGCCGGATCGCCTCCTCCTGGCGTACCGTCCCGATCCGGCAGGGGACGCACTGGCCGCACGACTCGTCGCGGAAGAACTCGGCGATCCGCAGCAGGAACCCACCCAGGTCCACGAGGTCGTCGAGGACCAGGACCACCCCCGAGCCGAGCGTGGTCTTCGCCGCTCGTGCGTCCTCGAACGTCAGCGGCAGGTCCAGCTCGTCCGGCCGGACGAACCCGCCGGCCGCGCCGCCCAGCAGGATCGCGCGCAGCGAGCGGCCCTCCGGTACTCCCCCGGCCAACGCCAGCAGTTCGCGCAGGGAAGTTCCGAACGGTACTTCGTAGACCCCGGGCCGCTCGACGTTGCCGGACAGGCAGAACAGCTTCGGCCCGGCCGAAGCCGCCGTGCCGAGCGAACGGTACGCGGCCGCCCCCTCGGTGAGGATCAGCGGCACGTTGACGAGCGTCTCGACGTTGTTCACCACGGTCGGCTTGCCGAACAGGCCCTGCTCGACCGGGAACGGCGGCTTCGTCCGGGGCTCCCCGCGGAAGCCCTCGATCGAGTTGAAGATCGCCGTTTCCTCGCCGCAGATGTAGGCGCCCGCGCCACGCCGGATCTCGATGTCGAACGAGAAGCCCGCGTGGCCCATGACGTCCTCGCCGAGGAACCCGCGCTCGCGGGCGGCCGCCAGCGCGTTCCGCAGCAGCCGCAGCGCGCGCGGGTACTCGCCGCGCAGGTAGACGTACCCGCGGGTCGCACCGATCGCGTACGCGGCGATCGTCATCGCCTCGACCAGCGCGAACGGGTCGCCTTCCAGCAGTACCCGGTCCTTGAACGTGCCCGGCTCGCTCTCGTCGGCGTTGCACACCAGGTAGTGCGGCCCGGCGGGCTGGGCGGCGGTGGCCGCCCACTTGCGCCCGGTCGGGAACGCGGCGCCGCCGCGGCCGAGCAGCCCGGAGTCGGTGACCTCGCGGATGACCGCGGCCTGTCCCATCCGCAGGGCGTTGCGCAGGGCCGCGTAGCCGCCGGTGGCCCGGTAGTCGTCCAAACTGGACGGATCGACGACGCCGACCCGGCGCAGCAGCCGCAGCCCGTCCCGCTGGTGGATCACCGGCGGGGCCCCCTCCGAACCAGCCGGCTCCCGTCCGGCGGCCAGCACGGCCGACGCGCCGGTGACCGGGGCGACGAGTTCCGTCGTCGCCGGGTCGCCGGCCTGGAACGTCAGCGCCGCGGGGGCCCGTTCGCAGACGCCGAGGCACGGGCTGTGCTGCCACGTGACCCCGCCGCGCGCCTTCCCCGCGGCGCCGACGTGCTCGGTGAGGACATCGCATACAGTATCCGCGCCGCTGATCCGGCAGGCCAGGTCGGTGCACACGTGCACCACCCGCTCCGGCCGCTCCTCGAGCGCGAACAGCGAGTAGAAGCTCGCCACGCCGTACGCGTCGGCCGGGGGCACGTGCAGCGTCTCGCAGATGAGGTTGAGCGCGCCCTGGCTGATCCAGCCGACCCGGTCGTTGACCGCGTGCAGCGCGGGCAGCAGCTGGTCACGGCCCCCGCCGGCGAACCCGGCCAGGGCTTCCCGCTCTTCGTGCGACGCGAGCGCGTCCAGGAGCTTGAGGTCCACCTCAGACCTCCACCGGCAGCTTGTCGACGCGGATGGCGGCGGCCTTGTACTCGGCGGTCCCGGCGATCGGGCAGGTGGCTTCGATGGTGATGACGTTGACGTCGACCTCGTCCGGGAAGTGGAAGGTCATGAACGCGAGCCCCGGTTTCAGGCCCTTGTCCAGCCGCACCGGCGCGACGATCGCACCACGCCGCGACGAGATCTGGACCAGTTCGTCGGGTTCGACGCCGAGCGCGCGTGCGTCTTCGGGGCAGAGGTCGAGGGTCTCCCCCTGCCGCAGCGGCGACGGGAACCCACCCGACTGGACGCCCGTGTTGTACGAGTCCAGGCGCCGCCCGGTGGTGAGCCGGATCGGGAACTCCTCGGTGAGCAGGTCGACCGGCGGGCTGTGCTCGAGCACCGTGAACGGCGCCGGGCGGCCGCGTTCGGCCGGGTCTTCGGCCCACAGCCGGCCGTGCAGGAACGTCGGTTCGAGGGTGTCTTCGGAGAAGCACGGCCATTGGATCCCGCCGAGCGCTTCGAGCCGGGCGTACGACATCCCGGCGTGCATCGGCGACAGCGACCGCAGCTCGTCCCAGACCTCTTCGCCGCCGGTGTAGTGCCAGTCGTGGCCGAGCCGGCGGGCCAGTTCCGACAGCAGCTCGATGTCGTCGCGCGCGCCTTCCGGGGGTTCGAGGGCCTTGCGGACGCGCTGGACCCGCCGTTCGGAGTTGGTGAAGGTGCCGTCGCTCTCGCACCAGGCCGCGCTCGCCGGCAGCACGACGTCGGCCAGCTGCGCGGTCTTGGTCAGGAAGATGTCCTGCACGACCAGGTGGTCGACGTTGGCGAGCCGCTTGATCGTGTGCTCGCAGTCCGCTTCGGACTGCACCGGGTTCTCGCCGATGATGTACACGCAGGTCAGGTCGCCGCGTTCCATCGCGTCGAGCATCTGCGTCAGGTTCAGGCCCTTGTGCGGCGGGATCGACGAGCCCCACGCGGTGTCGAACTTCGCCCGGACGCCGGCGTCGAGGACGTCCTGGAAGCCCGGGAGGCGGTCCGGGATGGCGCCCATGTCGCCGCCGCCCTGGACGTTGTTCTGCCCGCGCAGCGGGTTCAGCCCGGCGCCGTAGCGGCCGACCTGGCCGGCCAGCAGCGCCAGGTTGATCAGCGACAGCACGTTGTCGGTGCCGTTGTGGTGCTCGGTGATGCCGAGGGTCCACGACAGCTGGCCGCGGTCGGCACGGGCGTAGGTGTGGGCGAGTTCGCGGATGAGCTCGGCCGGGACGCCGGTGGTCTTCTCGGCGACCTCCAGGGTCCACGGCTCGACCGACGCGGCGAACTCGGCGAAGCCCTCGGTGGCCCGCTCGATGAACGTCGTGTTCGCCAGTCCGGAGTGGATGATCTCCCGGGCGATGGCGTGGGCGAGCGGGATGTCGGTGCCGACTTCGAGCTGCAGCTGCCGGTGCGCCCAGCTCCCGGTGCTGGTCTGCCGCGGGTCGACGACGAAGAGCTTCGCTCCCTTGTGGACGGCCTTGAGCACGTGGTGGAAGAAGATCGGGTGCGCCTCGCGCGGGTTGCCGCCCCAGATCACGATGACGTCGGCGTCTTCGATCTCCTGGTAGGAGGACGTGCCGCCGCCGCTGCCGAACACGCGGGCCAGCCCGGCGACGCTGGGCGCGTGGCAGGTGCGGTTGCACGAGTCGACGTTGTTCGTGCCGATCACCGCGCGGGTGAACTTCTGCGCGACGAAGTTCATCTCGTTGGTGGCGCGGGCGCACGAGAACATCCCGAACGCCTCGGGCCCCTTCCCGTCCAGGGTGCGGCGGATCCCGGCGGCGGCCCGGTCGAGGGCTTCCGCCCAGGTCGCCGGCCGCAGCACGCCGGAATCACGCACGAGTGGCTGGGTGAGCCGGACGTAGGGCTCGGTGTTCCTGCGCTTCACGGGGACCTCCGGTCAGTGCGACCCGACGGGGACTTTGCTGGTGTGGTCGAGCAGGGAGATGGCGGCGTGGACGTGCCGCAGGGCGGGCGCGGGGACGCCGGTGAGGCCGGCCAGCTCGACGACCGCGCCGATGATCGCGTCGATCTCGAGGGGCTTGCCCGCTTCGAGGTCCTGCAGCATCGACGTCTTGTGGTGGCCGACGCGCCAGGCGCCGTCGATGCGTTTTTCGACCGAGATCTGCGGGTCGGCGCCGGCCGCGCGGGCGATGGCCAGTGTCTCGGTCATCATGGTGGCGACGAGCCGGCGGGTGTCGTCGTGCTCGCACATCTGGGCCATGGTCGCCCGGGTCAGCGCCGACAGCGGGTTGAAGGCGACATTGCCCATCAGCTTGATCCAGATGTCGTTGCGCAGGTCGGCCTCGACCGGCGCCTTGAGCCCGCCGGCGATCATCGCCGCGCTGAGCACCTTGGCGCGCGCCGAGATCTCGCCGTCCGGCTCGCCGAGGGAGAACCGCGTGCCCTCCAGGTGCCGGATGACGCCCGGCTCCTCGATGACGGTCGAGCAGTAGACGACGCAGCCGATCGCCCGCTCCAGGTCGAGCACCGCCGTCACCGAGCCGCCGGGGTCGACGGTCTCGATCCGCTGCCCTTCCAGGGGATGTCCCTGCAGGCCGTGGAAGTACCACCACGGGATGCCGTTCTGCGCGGCGACGATCGCCGTCTCGGGACCGAGCAGCGGGGCGAGCAGTTCGCCGCAGGAGGCGTAGGAATTGGCCTTCAGGCCGAGGAACACGAAGTCGACCTCGCCCACCTTGGCGGGGTCGTCGGTGACGTGGGGGTGGGCGGTGAAGTCGCCGCGCGGGCTGAGCACGCGGACGCCGCGTTCGCGCATCGCGGCGAGATGGGCGCGGCGGGCGATCAGGTGCACCTCGGTCCCGCCGCGGTGCAGCGCGGCCCCGACGTAGGCGCCGATCGCCCCGGCCCCGAGAACAGCCACCTTCATGATGTGCCTCCCTGGTCCTGCGCGTGATTGCATACAGTATCCTGGATCCGCACTCAAAACCAGAGGTCATCCGCCCCGGAACTTCGAGCGCCACTCCGGCGGCGCAACCAAGCGCGACAAACCGGACACTTGGGGTGATGTCGCCCCGCCATCGTTGATCCACATCGGCAGAAAATCGCTGAGCCGGGTGAGATTCTGGGATTTTGCATACCAAAACCTGTATCCTGAATCGAGATCACCGCTTTCCTCTCCGACTCGAGGTGTCCCGTGAGCCAGCCCGCTTCCCCGCTGCCCGACCGCGGCCCGACCGGGCGCCGCACGGCCAAGGGCTCGCTCAGCTCGACCGCCGCCAAGCGCGTCGAACGGCCCGCGCCGCTGCGGCAGGTCGTCTACGAAGCACTCGCCGAACTGATCATCAACCGCACGCTCGAACCGGGTCAGCACCTGGTCGAGGCCGACCTCGCCGAGTACCTCGGCGTGAGCAGGCAGCCGGTCCGGGAAGCTCTGCAGCGGCTGCAGAGCGAAGGCTGGGTCGACCTCCGCCCCGCCCAGGGCGCGTTCGTGCACCTGCCGACCGACGAGGAGGCCGACCAGCTGCTGAGCGTCCGCAGCGTGCTGGAAACGCACTCCGCGAAGCTCGCGGCCGGCAACGCGAAAACAGAGGACGTCTTCCAGCTGCAGGTGCTGCAGCAGGCCGGGATCAAAGCGCTGGCCGAGGAGGACACCGAGGGGTTGGTCGCGGCCAACGCCGCCCTCCACGCCTTCATCACCGAACTGTCCGGGAACAAGGTGCTGGCGGAGCTGATCGGCCTCGTCGACCGCCGGGTCCGCTGGTACTACACGCCGATTGCCCGGCCTCGCGGGCGGGACGCGTGGAACGAGCACGAAGAGCTGATCAACGCGATCGCCGCAAAGGACGCCGACGCGGCCGAGAAGATCATGGCCAAGCACACCGAACGGACCCGCCAGGCCTACCACGAACGTCCGGAGGCTCCCCGATCCTGATTGCGGCAGGACCGGGGAGCGCCCACCGGATCAGCCGCCGGCTGACGCCGACGGCCGGCGCGCCACCAGCTCGGTTTCGGCGAGCTGGTGGCGCTTCCGGCCGGGCTGGCGCAGGAAGAGCGTCAGCACCGCCGAAAGGAGCGCGATGCACCCGGCGAGGATGTACGCGCCCGTGTAGCCCCACACACTGATGACCCCGGCGGCGAGACCGCCGCCGCCGACGCCACCGACCAGTTTCGCGCTGTAGACCAGCCCGTAGTTCGACGCGTTGTTGTTCTCGCCGAAGTAGTCCGGCACCAGCGCCGCGAACAGCGGGTAGAACGCGCCGCCGCCGAAGCCGGTGAGGAACGCGAACACCATGAACAGCACCAGGTTGTGCGTGTTCCCGGCGTAGAGCACGCCGAACTGCGCGACGGCCGCGACCACCAGCACGAGAGTGAGCGTCTGCCGCCGCCCGAGCTTGTCCGACGCCCAGCCGACGACCGCGCGGCCGGTGCCGTTCACCACGGCCAGCACCCCGGCCGACGAGGCGGCGACGAACGCGCCGAAGTGGCTCACCTTCGCGAACGGCACCTGGAAGTTGATGCCGAACAGCGAAACCCCGCCGATGATCACCAGGCACACCCACATCAGCGGGAGCATCCCGGTCCGGACGGCTTCCATCGGCGAGAACTGCTTCACCGCGGGCGGGTTCTTGGCCAGTCCCCCGCTCTTGGCCTGCCGGTCGCGCACCCACGTGAGCGGGTCGACGTCCTTCGGCCACCAGCTCTTCGGCGGGTCCTTGAACAGGAACCCGCAGATCCCGACGGCGACGAGCATGTACACGCCCATGACGTCGAGGATCGTCGAATAGTTGGCCGGGGTGAGGAAGGCGGCGAACACGTAGATGAACGGGACGGCGCCGTAGGCGAACCCGCCGTTGACGAAGCCCGTCCGTGCTCCCCGCTTCTCGGGGTACCACTTGCCGACCATGTTGACGCAGGTCGCGTACACCAGCCCGGCCCCGATGCCGCCCAGCACCGAGTAGCCGGCGAACGCCAGCACGAGGTTGCCGCTGTGCGAAATGGTGAAGTAGCCGACCGCGCTGCACACCGCGCCGGCGAGCATGGCCGTGCGCGCCGACACGATGTTCTTCTCCCGCAGGCGCCCGGCCGGGAACGCGACCGCGGCCTGGAACACCGCCCAGATGCTGGCCAGCCAGAACGCGTCCGACAGCGTCCAGCCGTACTTCTCTTCCAGGGTGCCTTCGACGGCACCCCAGCCGTACTCGAAGACGCTGACCGCCATCATGGCGATCCACGGCAGCCAGACCATCCAGCTGCGCGAGCGGCCCATGATGTCGTGCGGGGTCTCGCCGACGCGGTACACCCGTCCGTTCTCGTCGGTGATCTCCTGGTACTTCGCTGTGGTCATGAAGGATCTCTTTCGTCCGCGCCGACTCGTGCCTTCTGCCGCCGAGCCGGACGTCAGCCGGTGGCGGGGCGCGCGACGAGCTCGGTTTCGGCGAGCTCGGTACGCATTCCGCCGGGCTTGCGCCCCGGCTGGCGCAGGAACAAGGCGAGGCCGGCGGCGAGCAGGCTCGTCGCGGCCGCCAGGTAGAAGGCCGCGCCGTAGCCCCACCCGTCGATGACCAGCTTCCCGAGGCCAGCGCCGACGATGCCCGAAACGAGCTTCGAGCTGTAGACGAGGCCGTAGTTGCTGGCGTTGTTGTTCTCGCCGAAGTAGTCCGCGGTCAGCGCGGCGAACAGCGGGAAGATCGCGCCGCCGCCGAACCCGGAGATCATCGACGCCAGCAGGAACAGCGGCATGCTGCCGATCGAGCCGGACAGGTACACCGCGATCTGGGCGAGCCCCAGCACCACGCAGACGAGCAGCAGCGTCTGCCGCCTGCCGTACCGGTCGGAGATCCAGCCGATCACCCCGCGCCCGGCGCCGTTGATGACCGCCTTGAGGCTCATCGCCAGCGCGACGATGCCGCCGGCGAAGCCCATCTCCTTGCCGAACGGGACCTGCGCGGAGATGCCGAAGATGTTGACGCCCGCCGTGCACAGCAGGCAGATCCACATCAGCGGCAGCATCCCGGTCTTCAGCGCCTCCCGCGGCGTGAACTGCTTGACCGCGGGCGGGTTCTTCGCCAGCGACCGGCGGACGCGCGGGTCGTCGGACACCTTCAGCGGGTCGACGTGCGCCGGCCACCAGTTCTTCGGCGGGTCGCGGAAGAAGAACCCGCTGACCGCGACGGCGGCGGCCAGGAACAGCCCGACCGCGGGCAGGATGCTGCCGTAGTTGCCCAGGTCCAGGTAGTTCGTGAAGATGAAGATGAACGGGACCGAGCCGTAGGCGAACCCGCCGTTGACGAAGCCCGTCTTGCCGCCCTTGCGCTCCGGGTACCACTTGCCGACCATGTTGATGCAGGTCGCGTAGACGAACCCGGCGCCGCCACCGCCGAAGAGGCCGAAGCCGACGTAGGCCCAGAAGACGCTCGGCGAGTAGGCCAGCGCCAGGTAGCCGAGCACGGTGCCGGCGGAGCCGAGGAGCATCGCCGACCGGGCCGACAACCTGCCGCTTTCCCGCAGCTTGCCCGCCGGGAAGGCCACCGCCGCCTGGAAGAAGACCCAGACGGCCAGCAGCCAGAAGATGTGGGCGCCGTGCCAGCCGTGCGCCGCGGACAAGGTGTCCTCGGCCGAGGTGAACGCGTATTCCGAGGAGCTGATGGCCATCATGGCCACCCAGGGCAGGACGACCATCGTCCACCGTGGCCTGCCCATGATGTCCCGGTCGGTCTCGCCGACCCGGTACATTCTTCCGTTCTTGTCAGTGATCTCCTGGTACGTGGCTGCGGTCATAAGAGTTCTCTTTCGTCACCATTGACTCGAATCCCTCTGTTGCCGTCGTGCGGGTGGATCATCGTCCTTTCCTTGTGTGTGGGCCAGCCCCTGTGGAGGACGCTCAGAGCAGGCCCGCGGCCCGCGCCCAGCGGTACTTCGCGCCGAGCACGGCGACGGGCTTTTCGGTCGTGTACGGGTAGGCGACGATGCCGTGGTCGTAGAGGTAGTCGCTGGCTTCCTCGACTTCGACGTCCCCGGACAGCGACGCGACGACCGGCTTGTGGATGCCTTTCGCGCGGTACTCCCCGACCACTTCGGACACCAGTTCCGCGAACACCATCGGCGGGGTGACGATGGTGTGCCAGTAGCCCAGGATCAGGGCGTGGATGCGGTCGTCCTCGAGGCCGAGCGCGATCGTGTTGCGGTAGGTCGAGGGCGGCTCGCCGCCGGTGATGTCCACCGGGTTGCCCGCCGCGCCGAACGGCGGGATGAACTTCCGGAACGCCGTGTCGAGGTCCGGCGGGATCGCCATCAGGTCGAGGCCGTGGTCGACGCAGGCGTCCGAGAGCAGCACGCCCGAGCCGCCGGCCCCGGTGATGATGACGACGTTCTCGCCCTGCGGCGTGGGCAGCAGCGGGATGCCGCGGGCGTACTCGAGCATGTCGTTCAGCCCGGGCGCCCGGATCACGCCGCTCTGGCGCAGGATGTCGTCGTAGACCTTGTCGTTGCCGGCCAGCGCGCCGGTGTGCGAGCTCGCCGCCTTCGCGCCCTGCGACGTCCGGCCCGCCTTCAGCACCACAACCGGCTTGCGCTGCGAGACCCGCTTCGCCGTCTCCGCGAACGCGCGCCCGTCCTTGAGGTCCTCGAGGTGCATGGCGACGAGCTGGGTGTTGTCGTCCTGCTCGAAGAAGGTGAGCAGGTCGTCCTCGTCGATGTCGGCCTTGTTGCCGACGCCGACGATCGAGGAGACACCCATCTTCGCCGAGCGGCTGAAGCCGAGGATCGCCATCCCGATGCCGCCGCTCTGCGACGACAGGGCCACGCCGCCCTTGACGTCATACGGTGTACAGAATGTCGCCGACAGGTTTTCCGGCGTGTAGTAGTAGCCGTAGATGTTCGGCCCGAGGATGCGGACGCCGTGCTTGCGCGCGATGGCGACGACCTCGTCCTGGAGCTCGATGTTGCCGGTCTCGCCGAAGCCGGACGGGATGAGGATCGCGCCCGCCACGCCTTTCTTCCCGGCTTCCTCGAGCGCCGCGGGCACGAACTTGGCCGGGATGGCGAAGACCGCGACGTCGACGTCGCCGGGGACGTCGGCGATGCTCGCGTAGGCCTTGCGGTCGAGGATCTCGGCGGCCTTGGGGTTGATCGGGTGGATCTCGCCCGCGTACCCGCCGTTGACCAGGTTCTTCATCACCGAGTTGCCGATCTTCCCGGCCTCGGCCGACGCGCCGATCACGGCGACCGCCGCCGGCTTCATGATCCGGTTCATCGAGGCGAGGATTTCCTCCTGGGTGAACCGGTGCGGCTCCTGCGCCGCGTCCGGGTCGACCAGGATGCGGACGTCGACCGCGGTGGCGCCGCTCGTGGTGGCGAGCACCGGGTTGAGGTCCACCTCGGACAGCTGCGGGAAGTCGGTGACCAGCTCGCCGAGGCCGGTGATCACGGCAGCGAGGGCGTCTCGGTCGACGGGATCCGCGCCACGGACACCACGGAGGATTTCGGCTGCTTGGATACCGTCGACCATCGACAGGGCTTCTTCGGTGCTTGTCGGCGCGAGCCGGAAGGTGACGTCCTTGAGCACCTCCACCAGCACTCCGCCGAGGCCGAAGGCGACGATCTTGCCGAACGTCGGGTCGGTGACGGACCCGATGATCACTTCCTGGCCTTCGGTGAGCATCTGCTGCACCTGGACGCCGAGGATGCGTGCCTCGACGTCGTAGGCCTTCGCGTTCTCGACGATCTGCGCGAAGCCCGCCTGCACCGCTTCGGCGTCTTGCAGCCCGACGAGCACGCCGCCGGCCTCGGTCTTGTGCAGGATGTCCGGTGAGACGATCTTGAGCACCACCGGCAGGCCGATGTCTTCGGCGTGGGCCACGGCTTCCTCCGCCGTGATCGCCAGCCGCTCGGCCGGGGTCGGGATACCGTAGGCCTCGCAGACCGCACGCCCCTCGGGCGCGGTCAGCGACGAGCGCCCCTCGGCCGCCGCCTGCTCCAGGATCTTTTCGACCGCCGCGCGATCCCCCACGTCAGATCACCCCCGCCGCGCGGAACTTGTCGAGTTCCGCTTCGCTGTAGCCGAGCTCGGTCAGTACCTCGTCGTTGTGCTCGCCGAGCAGCGGCGACCGGTGGATCTCGACGGGCGAGTCGGACAGCTTGAGCGGGCAGCCGACGGTCTTGAAGGTGCCGCGCTCGGGGTGCGGGACCTCGACGACCGAGCCGAGCTCGGCCAGCGTCTCGTCCTCGATCAGCTCCTTCGTGGACAAGATGGGACCGCAGGGGATGTTGTGGGCGTTGAGCTTCTCCATCACTTCCCACTTGGTGTGCTTCTCGGTCCACTCCTCGACGAGCGCGAACATCTTGTCCAGTTTGGACAGCCGCACCTCCGGCGTGGCCCACGCGGGGTCGTCGGCCAGCTCGGCCTTGCCGATCAGCCGGGCCAGAGGCGCCCAGCCGGGCGGCTGGACGATCACGTAGATGTAGTCGTTCGGCCCGCCGGGCGCGCACTTGACGGCCCAGCCGGGCTGGCCGCCGCCGGAGGCGTTGCCCGAGCGCGGGACCTCGTCGCCGAACTGGTCGTTCGGGTACTCCCCCAGCGGGCCGTGGGCCAGCCGCTGCTGGTCGCGGAGCTTGACGCGGCACAGGTTGAGCACGGCGTCCTGCATGGCGACCTGGACGCGCTGGCCGCGGCCGGTGGAGGTCCGCTGGTACAGCGCGGCGAGGATGGCGGCCACCAGGTGGATGCCGGTGCCGGAGTCGCCGATCTGGGCACCGGTGGCGGTCGGCGGCCCGTCCTCGAAGCCGGTGGTGCTCATCGCGCCGCCCATGGCCTGCGCGACCACCTCGTAGGCCTTGAAGTCGGCGTAGCGGCCGGGACCGAACCCCTTGATGGAGGCGTAGACCAGCCGCGGGTTGAGCGCGGCCAGCTTCTCCCAGGGATAGCCGAACCGGTCGACCACGCCCGGGCCGAAGTTCTCGACGAGGACGTCCACTCCGGACACGAGCTTCTCGAAGACTTCCTTGCCCTCGTCGCTCTTCATGTTGAGCGTGATGCTGCGCTTGTTCGCGTTCAGCATCGTGAAGTAGAGACTGTCGACGCCGGGAAGGTCGCGCAGCTGCCCGCGGGTGATGTCGCCGCGGCCGGGGGTTTCGAGCTTGATCACGTCCGCGCCGAGCCAGGCGAGCAGCTGCGTCGACGACGGACCGGATTGCACGTGGGTCATGTCGAGGACGCGGACGCCCTCCAGTGCCTTGCCCATGCCTTGGCCTCCGCTCACTTGTACATGGTCTGGTTCATGGTTCCGGGGGCGTACACGTCGGGATCGACCCAGACGTTGATCAGCGACGGCAGGCCGGATTCGCGTCCCCGCAGCAGCGCCGGCCCGATGTCCGCCGGGTCGCGGACCTCTTCGCCGTAGCCGCCGAGCATCCGCGCGAACTCGTCGTAGCGGACGTCGCCGAGGGTGTTGCCGACGCGCTCGCGGGGCAGCCCGTACTTCGCGGCCTGGCCGTAGCGGATCTGGTTCATCGACGAGTTGTTGCCGACGATCCCGACGAAGGGGAGGTTGAACCGCACGAGCGTCTCGAAGTCCCAGCCGGTGAGGCTGAAGGCGCCGTCACCGAAGAGGGCGACGACCTCCTTGTCCGGGCGCGCGTGCTTCGCGGCCAGGACGAACGGGATGCCGACCCCGAGCGTCCCGAGCGGACCGGGGTCCATCCAGTGGCCGGGCGACTTCGGCTGGACGACCTGGCCGGAGAAGGTGACGATGTCGCCGCCGTCGCCGATGTAGATGGAGTCCTCGGTGAGGAACTCGTTGATCTCGTGGACCAGCCGGTACGGGTGGATCGGGCTCGCGTCGGAGTGCTGCAGCGGCAGCCGCTTCTGCTTCGCTTTCTCCTCCACCGCCTGGAGTTCTTCGAGCCAGGTCTTGCGACCGACGGCGCCGTTGTCGGTGCGGCCGGACGCGGCCTCGGCGACGGCGGCGAGGACCTGCCCGGCGTCGCCGACGATGCCGAGGTCGACGTCGCGGTTCTTGCCGACCGTGCGGTAGTCGAGGTCGATCTGGACGACGGTGGCGTCCTTCGACAGGCGCTTGCCGTAGCCCATCCGGAAGTCGAACGGGGTGCCGACGATGACGATGACGTCGGCGTTGTCGAAGGCGTACCGGCGCGAGAGCTGGAAGTGGTGCGGGTCGCCCGGCGGCAGCGTGCCACGGCCGGCGCCGTTCATGTAGGCCGGGATGTTCAACGTCCGGACCAGCTCGGTCGCCGGGCCGGTCGCCCGGGTGGTCCAGACCTGACTGCCGAGCAGGATGGCCGGCTTCTTGGCGTGCACCAGCAGGTCGGCGAGCTTCTCGACGTCCGCGGGGTCGCCCGCGTTCTTCGTCGACGCGCGATAGCGGCCGGCTTCGGGGATCCGCGCGTTCTGGAGCGGGACGCGCGCGTCGAGGACGTCACGCGGGATCTCCAGGAAGGACGGTCCCGGCGCACCGGCGTAGGCCTCGCGGAAAGCCATGCTCACCAGGTCGGCGACGCGGGCGGTGTGCGGGACGGTGGCGGCGAACTTGGTGATCGGCGTCATCATGTCCACGTGCGGGAGGTCCTGCAGGGACCCCATCTTGTGCTGGGTCAGCGCGCCCTGGCCGCCGATCAGCAGCATCGGGCTCTCCGCGCGCAGGGCGTTCGCGACCCCGGTGACGGCGTCGGTGGTGCCCGGGCCGGCGGTGACGACCGCGCAGCCGGGCTTGCCGGTGATCCGCGCGTAGCCGTCGGCCGCGTGCGCCGCGACCTGTTCGTGCCGGACGTCGATGACCTCGATGCCTTCGTCGACGCAGCCGTCGTAGATGTCGATGATGTGGCCGCCGCACAGGGTGAAGATCGTGTCGACCCCTTCGGCCTTCAACGCCTTGGCCACCAGGTGGCCGCCAGATATCTCCGTGGCGGGCGCGGGCTCGGCGCCGTTGGTCGCTGCGGCACTCTCCCCCGCGGTCGTGCCGGTCGTGGTCAGCGCCATGGCTCAACTCCTCTGGTCCGCCACCGGATCTCTCTTGTCCGGCGGTGCGTGTCGCCTTCTCCGAGGTCAGCGGCCCCATCACGGCAGACTGTAGATTGCATACCGTATGGGGTAGGCATATAGTCACTCTTCTAGCTGGCTGTGTCCAGGGCCATCCGCAGGGTTTTTCCGGACTCGGAACCGGCCCCCGCGGACCACCACTCCACGCCTTCGCCCTGCCCCTACGCGGAAAGGACGCTCCCGCATGGACCTCTTCGAACACGAAGCCCGCGATCTCTTCGAGAAGCACGGTGTGCCGGTCCCCCGCGGCCGCGTCGCCGCCGACCCGGCCGCCGCTCGTTCGGTCGCGGCGGATCTCGGCGGGCCGGTCGTGGTCAAGTCCCAGGTGAAGACCGGCGGGCGCGGCAAGGCGGGCGGCGTCCGCGTGGTGCGTACCGCCGACGACGCCGAGCAGGCCGCCGACGACATCCTCGGCATGAACATCAAGGGCCACACCGTGCACCGCGTCCTGGTGACCGAAGCGAGCGAGATCGCCGACGAGTACTACCTTTCCTTCCTGCTCGACCGTGCCGGGCGGACGTTCCTCGCGATGGCGTCGGCCGAGGGCGGGATGGAGATCGAGGAGGTCGCGGCCACCCGGCCGGACGCCCTGGTCCGCGTCCCGGTCGATCCGCTGGCCGGCGTCGACGCGGCCGCGGTGGCCACCGCCTTCCCCACCGACGTCCGCGGCGAAGTCGCCGGCGTCGTCGAGAAGCTGTGGGAGGTGTTCGTCGCCGAGGACTGCACGCTCGTCGAGGTCAATCCCCTGGCGCTGACGAGCACCGGGATCGTCGCACTGGACGGCAAGATCACGCTCGACGACAACGCGTCCTTCCGCCGTTCCGCGTCGTTCGACGACACCGCGGACGGTGATCCGCTGGAACGTGCCGCCCGCGCGAAGGGCCTCAACTACGTCAAGCTCGACGGCGACATCGGCGTGATCGGCAACGGCGCCGGGCTCGTCATGTCCACATTGGACGTCGTGGCGGCGGCCGCGGCCGAGGCGGGCGCCCGCGGACCCGCGAACTTCCTCGACATCGGCGGCGGGGCGTCGGCGCAGGTGATGGTCGACGGGCTGACCGTCATCCTCGGCGACCCGCAGGTGCGCAGCGTGTTCGTCAACGTCTTCGGCGGCATCACCGCGTGCGACGCGGTGGCGACCGGGATCGTGCGGTCGCTCGAGATTCTCGGGACGCGCGCGTCGAAGCCGCTGGTCGTCCGGCTCGACGGGAACAACGTCGCCGAGGGCAGGCGGATCCTCGCCGAAGCCGCACACCCCCTGGTCACCGTGGTGGCCACCATGGACGATGCCGCCCGCGAGGCGGCGAAGCTCGCGATCGCGGAGGTCTGAGTCGTGGCCATCTTCCTGGACGAGAACAGCCGGGTCGTCGTCTCCGGCATCACCGGTTCCGAAGGCGCGAAGCACACCCAGCGGATGCTGGCCGCCGGGACGAACGTCGTCGGCGGGGTGAACCCGCGCAAGGCCGGGCAGCAGGTGGAGTTCTCCGGTCGTTCGCTGCCGGTGTTCGGCAGTGTCGCGGAGTCGATGGCCTCGGCCGGCGCCGACGTCTGCGTGCTGTTCGTGCCGCCGCCGTTCGTGGCCGACGCCGTGATCGAAGCGGTGGACGCGGGCATCGGGCTCGCCGTGGTGATCACCGAAGGCGTCCCGGTGCACGACAGCGCGCGGCTGTGGGCGCACGCCGTCGCGGCCGGCGGGCGGACCCGGATCATCGGCCCGAACTGCCCGGGCATCATCTCCCCCGGCAGGTCGAACGCCGGCATTATCCCGGCCGACATCACCGGACCGGGCCGGATCGGGCTGGTGTCGAAGTCCGGCACGCTGACGTACCAGCTCATGCACGAGCTGCGCGACATCGGCTTCTCGACGTGCGTGGGCATCGGCGGCGACCCGATCATCGGGACGACGCACATCGACGCGGTGGAGGCGTTCGAAAAGGACCCGGACACCGACCTGATCGTGCTGATCGGCGAGATCGGCGGTGACGCGGAGGAGCGCGCGGCGGAGTTCGTGCGCGCCAACGTGGCGAAGCCGGTGGTGGGTTACGTGGCCGGGTTCACGGCCCCGGAGGGCAAGACGATGGGCCACGCGGGCGCGATCGTGTCGGGCTCGGCGGGCACGGCGGCGGCGAAGAAGGAAGCACTGGAGGCGGCGGGGATCCGCGTCGGCCGAACACCGAGCGAGACGGCGGCGCTGGCCCGCGAGCTGCTGGCCTGATGGAGCTCCGCCAGCTGGCAGTGGTGGTGGCGGTCGCCGAGGAAGGCGGCTTCACGGCGGCCGCCCAGCGCCTGCGGACGGTCCAGTCGACGGTGTCCACGGTGGTCAGGGCCCTGGAGCGCGACCTGGGCACACCGCTGTTCCACCGCACGACGCACCGGGTGGTCCTGACCCCGGCGGGCGAGGCGTTCGTCCCGGCGGCCCGCGCGGCCCTGGAGGCGGCGGAGCGAGCGCGCGCGGCGGTGTCGCCGGTGACCGGCCGGGTCCGGCTCGGGGTGTGCCCGGGGTTGCTGGCGGACCTGCACCGGACGCTCGCGGCGCTGCGGCACGCGCACCCGGGCTTGGCAGTGGAGGTCCGCCAGGTGCGGTGCGCGCCGACGGAGTCCACTGTGGATCTGGTGATGACTTCGGCCACTGGCGAGATCGCCGGATCGGGCAGCTCGGCCGACCTCGTCACCACGCTTCTTGCCGCTGAAGAACTGGTCCTTGCCACCGCACCCGGTGGGGCGCGCTCGGCCCCTGCCGATCTCTCCGCGCTGTCCCTTGTGGACTTCCCGTCGGGCTGGGCGATCCGCGACGCCGTCGATCGGGCCTTCCCGCACCGCCTCGTCGCCCTCGAAGTCGATGATCTCGCCGTGGCCGCCGGGCTCGTGCGGGCCGGGCTTGCCGCCTGTGTGCTGCCCGCCTCCGTCGCCGCGCGGTTTCCCGAACTCACCGTGCGGCGGTTCGACCGTCCCCCGCCGTGGCAGCTTGCCGCCGTGTACCGGGCCGATTCCGGGCCCGCCGTGGCCGCCGTGCTTGCTCAGCTCGGCTCGAATCCCAAGCGGTCCGGTCGCGTGTAGACGTTCATCGACGTCCCGCGCAGGAAGCCGACCAGCGTCAACCCCAGCTCGGCTGCCAGGTCCACCGCCAGCGACGATGGTGCCGACACCGCCGCCAGCAGCGGGATCCCGGCCATCGCCGCCTTCTGCACCAGCTCGAACGACGCCCGCCCGCTCACCATCAGCGCCGTTCCGGACAACGGCAGCCCGCCGCCTCGGGTTGCCCAGCCGACCACCTTGTCCACCGCGTTGTGCCGTCCGACGTCCTCGCGCAGGCACCGGAGCTTGCCGTCCGCGTCGAACAGGCCCGCCGCGTGGAGGCCGCCCGTGCGGTCGAACACCCGTTGTGCCGCACGGAGTTCGTCCGGCATCGTCGCCAGCGTCGCCGGGTCGGTGGCAAACCTGTCCGCGTCGACCGGCCACGTCACCGTCGTGCGCACCGCGTCCAGGCTCGCCTTGCCGCACAGGCCGCACGACGACGTCGTGTAGAAGTTGCGCTCCACCGAGGCGTCCGGCGGGGCGACGCCGTCGGCGAGCGCGACGTCCAGGACGTTGTAGGTGTTGCCGCCGTCGGCCGTCGCCCCGGCGCAGTAGCGGATCGACCGGATGTCGGCCGCCGCGTGGACCACGCCCTCGCCGACCAGGAAGCCCGCGGCGAGGTCGAAGTCGTCGCCCGGGGTCCGCATCGTGATCGTCAGCGGCTTGCCGCCCACCCGGATCTCCAGCGGCTCCTCGACGGTGAGCGTGTCCGGCCGCGTCGTCCGCCCGCCGTCGTGGACGCGCAGCACGCGCCGCCTGCTCGTCGTCCGCCCCACGTCAGGCCGCCGGGAGCAGCGACTTGGGCCGGCCGGGCTGGGTCAACCGGCCGCACAGCACCGCCGCGGCCAGGCTCAGCACGCCCGCCGCGGTGAAGGCGTGCGCCGTCACGAACAGCGTGGCCAGCCCGGCCCCGACCACCGCGCCGACGGCCTTGGCGCTGTAGAGGATCCCGAAGTTCTGCGCCACCGAAACCTCGCCGAAGTACTCCCGCACCAGGCCGACGAGCAGTGTGTAGCAGCACCCGTTGCCGAGCCCGGCCAGCGTGACGCCCAGCAGCAGGCCGACGGCGTGCCGGTGTTCACCGGAATAGAACAGCACGAACTGCGCGATCCCGCCCGCGAGCAGGGCGGAACGCAGGATCCGGCGCCGGCCGAGCCGGCCGGCGAGCCGTCCGATGAGGACACGGCCGCCGCCGGTGGCCGCGGCGAGCAACGCCAGCGCGGCCGCGGCGAGGCCCGTCCCGCTGCGCGCGGCCGTGAACGTCGCCAGGTAGGCGAGGTCGAACAGCAACACCGCCGCCGCGAGCACCACCACGAGGTACAGCGCCAGCGTCGTGCCGCACCGGAACAGTTCCGCCGGCCGGTAGTGCCGGACCGCCGGACGCCGGTTGTGCGCCCGGTCGAGCGCCCACGTCCGGGGCTCCGGCGTGGCGGGCCACCAGTGCCGCGGCGGGTACCGCAGCAGCGCCGCGCACCCGGCGATGACGGCGAACACGACCACGGCGGTGACGTCCAGCAGCACCGGCCGCGCGGCCGGCAGGGCGGCGGCGAGCACCACGAAGGGCACGCTGCCGAAGGCGAACGCGCCGCTCACGACGCCGGCGCGGGACCCGGTGCGGTCGGGGAACCAGGCGAGCACCGCGCCGACGCACGTGGCGTAGACCAGGCCGGTGCCGAGTCCGCCCAGCACCGAGTAGCCGAGGAACACGGTCAGCAGGCTGGTCGCGTGGCCGAGCGTCACGAGCCCGGCGGCGCACAGCACGGCACCGGCGGCCATCGCCGCGGGCGCGGGCAGCAGGCCGCGTTCGCGCAGCCACGCCACCGGGAACGCGACGCCGGCCTGGCAGATCGCCCACACCGCGAGCGCGAGCACGATCCCGCCGAACGTCCAGCCCGGAGTCCGGCTCAGCGACGGCACGATCGCGCCGAAGCCGTACTGCTGCACGCCGGCGGCGAGCATGGCCGCCGCGGCGAGCCAGGTGATCCACGTCCGCGGCCGGCCGAGCAGCTCCCGGTCGGACTCGCCGACGCGGTACTGCCGTCCGTAGACGTCCCGGAGCTCACGCACCTCGGGCATCGCGACCGCCTCCCACCAAACTGAAGATTGTATGCAGTATGGAGTAGGCTGAGTGTGCGCCGGTTCGGCGTGGAAGTCCACAGGGATGGTTGCGCCGCCGCCCGGATGGACGATCGTCGTCAGCGCGGGAGCCCGTCACGGGCAGAAGAGAGGCGGCCCGGTGGCCATCGAGGGAGGAGGCGGCCACCGGACCGGTGCTCCGCCGCGGTACCGGCCGCGCGGAGCACTGACAGTCTGGCCATCGGAGCCGCCCTCCGACAAGCTTTCGCCGTGCGGCGAATGGTGCGCCACCCGTTTTCCGGCCGCAGAACCGCTTCGGACGTCCACATCGAACCGGCCGGGTGACGGTGAGGCACCGGAAGAACACTCAATGCCACCCGAAACCGCTCAGGCGGCGCCCGGCCGGCGAAACCGCACCCGATGGCACGGCTTCGCCGGCACCGGCTTCAAGACTTCTTGCGGGTCGCCCGCTTGCGCGCCGGCTTCGCTTCGGCAGGCTCGGCCGCCGCGGCCTGGTCGGCTTCGAAACCGGCGATGATTTCGCTGGAGAGGCGGCCACGTTCGGCGACCTCGTAGCCGTTCGCCTGCGCCCATTCGCGGATCTGCCGGTTGCGCTCGCGGTCGGTGCCCGAGCCCGACGGGCCGGACAGCGACTGGCCGGTCGCGAGGCGGACCTTGCGGCCGCCGATGCGCCGCGCGGCGGCGACGTAGCGAGCCAGTTCGTCCCGCAGCGCGGAGGCGTTCTCCTCGGACAGGTCGATCTCGTACGTCACGCCGTCGAGGCTGAAGGGGACGGTCTGCGAAGCCTCGCTGCCGTCGAGGTCGTCCACCATCTGGACCTGTACCCGTTGCGCCATGATTCGTCGTTCCTCATCTTCTCCAGAACACGGTCGAGCAGACCCTAACCTGTCGAATCACGCCCGGCACGCGCGACACCCTGAAGCGTCCACAATGGCCGCCCGGGCGAGCGGGTCGCCCGCGTCCAGGGTGACCCGCAACCGAGCACAAATGCTCATCGTCTTGGCAGAAATCGATTTTTGTGATATGTCCGAAATCGAATCGGTACCGCGGCGAGGTGACCGGGACCCAGTTTACCGGTAATGCCCCGGCATCGGCAGCCCCGATGTTCACGGCCACCGGCGCCCGGGCGCCACATTCGCTCGTCGGGACCAGGTCGTTCCCCTTCTCCGCCCCACGGCGGTGTGCCGCAATTCCGGTATAGACCAGTATGTGATTCTTGCGTCGGGCTCGATTCGTTCGCGTGCCGGTCCGCACCCGGACGATTCCGCGTCCCGGCGCCGCCGGTGTCGCGGATCGGCTCGTCCAGAGTGGACTGGACCCGTTTCACCCCGTGTTCGACGGCTGGCTCGGAGTCACCACGGACGACATTGCGGGATCCGGGTGGATTGGCGCCCGGATCGGAAATCGCATCGATCACCCGCGGCCCGCGGAACTGCGCGACGCGGCGCTCAGTCGGGCAGCATCGGCACTTCGAGGTCGTCCGGACGGCCGAGCAGGACCGCGCGGGTGACCGCGGCCTTCCCGAACCGGTCGCGCACGGCGTCGAGGGCGGTGTCGAGCTCGGTCGCCCGCTGCCGCTCGAACGGCAGCGCCGGCTGGAACGGGTTTTCGTCGGCCAGGTTGGACAGCGCCGCGCCCAGCAGGGTGATCCCGCGGTCGGCGATCAGCGGCAGCGCGGCGACCAGGAGCTCGCGCGCGGCGGCGAGCAGGACGCCGGTGCCGGCGGTCGGGTCGGTCAGCGTGTGCGAGCGGGTGGCGCGGGAGAAGTCGGCGAAGCGCAGGCGGATCGTCACCGTCCGGCAGACGCGCCGGGCAGCCCGCAACCGGCGGGCGATCCGGTCGATCAACGCCACCAGCACGATGTCGAGCTCGGCCGGGGTCCGCCTGCCGCGCCCGAGGGCCCGCTGGGCGCCGATCGAGCGCCGCCGCCTGCCGAGCTCGACACGGCGCGGGTCTTCGTTGTGCGCGAGGTCGTGCAGGTGCGCCCCCGCGGCCCGGCCGAGCAGGCCGACGAGGTCGACGTGCTCGGACGCGGCGAGCTCGCCCACGGTGGTGATCCCGCGGGCCCGCAGCTTCTCGGCGGTGACCTTGCCGACGCCCCAGAGCGCCGAAACCGGCAGCGGGTGCAGGAACTCCAGCTCGGCGTCGTGCGGGACGACGAGCAGGCCGTCGGGTTTGGCGACCCGGCTGGCCACCTTGGCGAGGAACTTGGTGCGCGCCACCCCTACCGTGATCGGCAGCCCGGCCCGCTCGGCGACGTCCGCGCGCAGCCGTTCGGCGATGCGGCTCGGTCGTCCGCCGATCCTGGCCAACCCCCCTACGTCGAGGAACGCTTCGTCGATCGAGAGGCCTTCGACCCACGGCGTGGTGTCGTGGAAGACCTCGAACACCGCGCGGCTGGCGGCCAGGTAGGCGGACATCCGCGGGCGCACGACGACCGCGTGCGGGCAGAGCCGCCGGGCCTGCGCGCCGCCCATCGCGGTGCGCACGCCGTAGGCCTTGGCCTCGTAACTCGCGGCGAGCACCACCCCGCCGCCGACGATGACGGGACGCCCCTTGAGCGCCGGATCGTCGCGCTGTTCGACCGAGGCGTAGAAGGAATCGAGGTCGGCGTGCAGGATGGGCCCCTCGGCGGTCATAGAACATATGTTCGCATACCCAGGGGCCGAAGTCCGCTCATCCGCCCGCCGCGGGTGACGTGCCGCCGGTCGAAACTCCGCTTTTTTGGGGTTGTGACGCACTGTTGCCCCGCTCACACTCGGGGAATCGAACGACCCGACCACTGGGGGCGACATGACCGAGAAGTGCCGATGCGGCGACCACCACGCGTGGGCCACCCCGAGCCCACACGACAAGCCGGCGGCGGCCCGCCAGCCCCTGCTGGCGGCGACCCTGGCCCGTGAAGACCGGGTGGAGGACGCCGGCGGCCTCGACCCGACGGACCGCGTGACGTGCCGGACCCACCGCCGCTGGCTGCACGACTGCGTGTCCTCACCGGTGCACACGAACCCGGCGATCGGCTACCGCTGGTGCCGCCGCTGCGACCACCAGGCGCTGGTGGCGGTGGACGAGCTGGCGGGCGAGGTGACGATCCGCTGCGGAGTCTGCGGGTCGGTGCCGGAGAGCCGGGCGAACCGGGAGCTCGTGGAGCTGTGCCGGCGGAGTCTCGCACTGGCCCGGGCGGGCCGGTTCCCGGAGGCCGCTGCCGCCTGAAGGCAGCGGCCTGGTGATGGACTGCCGCTCGAGGCCCGATTGAGGCCGGTTGCCGAAGACCGCTGCCGCCCCGATGGCCGGGTTCCGCCCAGCCGACGAAAAACCGCGCCGCCTCGCTGCCACTGCCGCCGCCCGGTGTAGGGGTCCGGTTGCCGAAGACCGCTGCCACCGGAAGGCACCGTTGGGCGGGTGCAGAGCCTGCCGCTGACCGTGCGGCGTGGGCCGTTGCCGAAGGCGCCGCTCCCCCACGGCAATCCTGGGCGGCTGCCCGCGACCACCTCCGGCGCGCTGCCATGATGCAGGGGTGCCCGAACCCGGAACCACCGCGCTGGTGATCCTGCTCCCCACCGCCGAACCGGTGCTCGCCACGGCTCGGCGGGTTGATCCCGGCCTTGTGCGGCCCGGGCTGCCCGCCCACGTCACCGCGCTCTACCCCTTCTTGCCGGACGCCTCGCTGACCGAAGACGTCACCGCGGCCGTCCGCTCACTGGCGGCGGGCTTCGCGCCGCCCGAGGTGGAACTCACCGAACTCGTGACCACACCCGGTTTCGTGGCTCTTGCGGCTCCGTCGCTGCAACCCGTCGCCGATGCGGTCTGCGCTCGGTGGCCCGATGTGCTGCCCTACGGGGGCCGGTTCGGTCCGCGGCCCGCCGCGCACCTGACCGTCGCCATGGGGGGCTCCGCGGAAACCCTCGAGCGCGTCGCCCGGGATGTGCGGCCGCTCCTGCCGATCGCCGGGCGGGCCGCCGCCCTGCAGCTCGTCGCCCTCACCGATCGGGGGTGGGAACCTCGGCTGGAGGCGCCTTTCGGCGGATGAGGTGACCGCGCGGTCACTCCGCCGGGGTTCCCTCCAGCGTCCGGTACTCGCGGGCGATCGCCCGCAACCGGGCGACGTCGGCGGCGAACGGTTCCGCCGGTGCGACGGGCGGCGGCGTCTCGGCCGGCTCGTCCGGGAGGTCGCGGACCAGCCTGGCCGCGGCCGACGGCGGCTGGTCCGGGGTCACGCCCGCCAGGATCAGGCCGTCGTTCGTCTCGCTCATCGCCGTCAGGAGACGCTCGCGGCGGGACGGGCCCGCCGGATCGATCCGGGCGATCTCCGGGAAGCGCCGGGTGAGGTGCCCGCGCAGGGGCCGCAGCAGGCGGAGCGTCCGGGCGTCGCGGCGGGCGGCCACCAGGCCCGGGACCGCGGGGATCGTCAGGCCCAGGACGATCAGCAGGACCGAGATCGCCGGGAACCCGACGTCGAGGGCGCACGGCAGCGTCGAGAACGGCCCGCGGCACAACGCCTTCGCCGGGTGGTCGGCCTGCAGGGCGCGGACCGTCCCGACCACCTTCCCCGCCAGGTACGCCACCGCGAACGCCGACGCCAGCAGCAACAGCGCCAGCCCCGCGCGCAAGGCGCCGCCGCTCGCCCGGATCGTCACCGCCGCCACGATGCCGATGTCGATCACCGCGAGGCCCAGGTACACCGTGTAGGTGAACACGTAGACCACCAGCGTCGGGTGCGTGCGGTACAGCTCGTCGAACACGCCGATGCCGCGCGGCAGGTCCGGGGTGCTGAAGAACGTCACCACCAGCACCGTCAACGCCACCCCCAGCGCGACCAGCCGGGTGCGCCGGCCGCGGTCGCGGGTTCCGCTGATCTCGGCGACCGTCAGGCCGATGCCGTACGCCGCGACCATCGTCGCCAGGTTCGACAGCAGCCGGCCGAGGCTCGGGTAGATCTCGCTCTCGAACTGCTGCGCCCGGTTCGACAGGAAGCAGAACGCCGCGCCCAGCGCGATCAGGGACACCGCCAGGCCCGCACCCGCGCCGGTGCGGCGGGCGCGGACCGCGCGCCAGATCCCGACGAACAACGCGAAGAGCCCGACCCCGACAAAAAGAATGTCGATCACGGGAATCGACTATCCCAGGAGTGCCGCCAGCCGCCTAGCCTGGTCCGCCGCTCGGCCGGACGCGCCCGGCTGAACGGCGGCCGGTTCGCTCGTCGCCGCGCTCATCAGCAGCACGGCCATCAGCTCGGCCTCGTACTCGTCGGTGCCCGTGGTGACGCGGGTGAGCAGGTGCGACAACGCCCGCGGCTCGAGGTCCGGGGCGAGTTCGGCGGCCTCGGCCTCCGCCATCAGGCAGGTCCCGGTGTGCGCGCACAGCATGTGGGCGAGCTCGTGGGCGATGATGTGGTCCTGGTGCAGCGCCGACGTGTGCTCGGTGTAGGCGATCAGGTCGTAGTCCGGGCGGGCCTGCCACGCGCCGGACGGCTGGCCGGGCCGGTAGGCGATCGGGACGAGGTCGATCTCGCGCCCGCGCCACGCTTCGAGACCGTCGACCCAGGCGTTCATCGACCACGGCCGGGGCAGCGGGACGGCGGCGAGCACCGCCCGCACGCGCTCGCGGGCGCGGTCGCGAAGGGCCGGCAGGCCACGCTCGTCGATGGGTCCTCCCCGCTCACCGGGCGCCAGCCGGGTGCACCGGGGCGCGATCACGGACGAGGTCATCGTAGCCGAGCCCGGACCGTCACTCCGGCTTCCGCCGTCGGCCGGCGCGACGCCGGGTGTCGTCGTAGCTGCTGAGCTGATCGAGCAGCGCCGTCACGGTTTCGCGGTCGCGCGGCGAAAGCCGCATCGCCCGCTGCGCCAGGTTCCGCGCCTCGCTGTCGCGCCACGCCACGACCTCTTCGACCTGGCGGTCGACCTGGCCGGCCACCTCGTCGTCGAAGAAGTAGGTGACCGGGACGCCGAAGAACTGCGCGAGCGCCTGGATGTGCGAGCGCTTCGGGTCCTTGCGCGCGCCGACGGCCAGCTGCTGGACGTGCGTCGCCGACATCGAGACGCCGGTCTGCTCGGCGACGCCGTGCGCGATCTCCCGGTAGGAGTACGGCTTGCGATCCGGCGGGTGCACGGTCGCGATCAGGTGCGCCAGCCGTTCGGCGAAACTGCGCTCTTCGCTCACCACACACCACCTGCAGCCATGAAACGTGACACCAATCAGAGTAGCTGTTCCGAAAACTTGACACACCCTGTGTCGGAAAGACTACGATACGCCTGTCTGGTGTTTCGGAAACGTGACACCGGCTCCGGGGTGGCGCAGCGACCTCGCGGGTGACTCACGTGGCCGCTGGGGGTGGCCACGCGCCTCGTCCCGTGCGCCGCGCCACCCCGTTCTCGTGCGGGCAGGTGGATGCGGCGGAAGCAGCCGCGGACCGTCCTGCGGGACCCGAGGGCCGACACCGCGATGGCCCCTCGGAATCCCGAGGGGCCACCACAGCCAGACGCTCAGTACGCGACCGTCACCGGCGCCCGGCCCGGGCGGGCCGGCACGGTCACCGCCAGCGTCTTCGTCGCCGCGTCCCACTTCCACGCCGTCGACGGCGCCCAGCCGCTGCCCACCTTCACCCGGCTCGGGGCCGCGGGCACGCCGAGGAACTTCACCGTCCACTCGCGGGGCCCCGCCTGGAACGAGCCCTGCGCGGGCGCCACCGTCACCGTGTGCGCCCCGGAGCGCTCGCCGTAGGTGATCTTCGTCGTCGCGGACCGCGCCGACGAGACGCCGTTGTCCTCGTACAGCGAGAACGTGCCCGAGCCGCCCGGTGCCACCGTCACCGTCACCCGGTTCAGGGGGTTCTGGACGTCGTTGGTGACGTCGGCCGTACGCGTCACCGTGATGCCGCCCGCGCGGAGGAACACCGGCATCGTGCCCAGGTCGGACGTCACCTGTTGCGTCGTCCCGCCCGCGTACGTCTTGCCGGTGAAGTAGTCCGTCCACTGGCCCGGCGGGAACCACACGGACGTCGTCGCCGAGGCACCCGGCGACGTCACCGGCGCCACCAGCAGGTCCGGCCCGTAGAAGTACTCGCTCGCCGCCGCCGTGTACGCGCCCGGCTCGTCCGGGTACTCGAGGTAGGTCGGGCGCACCACCGGAACACCCGTCGTCGCGGCCTCCTGGGCCAGCGTGTACGTGTAGGGCACCAGGTTTTCCCGCAGGTTCAGGAACTTCGTCGCCGACGCCTTCGCCGCGTCGCCGTACTGCCACGGCAGCCGGTCGCTGTGGTTGCTGTGCAGCCGGTCGATCGGCTGGAACGTGCCGAGCTGCACCCAGCGCGCGTACAGGTCGTCCGGCAGCTTGAACGTCTGGCGCTGCTGGCCGCCGGACGTGTAGGTCTCGCTGCCGCGCAGGCCCGTCGTGTCGTTGTGGCCGCCGATGTCGTGGCTGATCGCCGACATGCCCGTCGCGGCCGACTCGGCCGGCGTCACGCCGACCTCCATCCGCAGCGTGCCCCACGTCGAGGCCGTGTCACCGGTGAAGTGCAGCGTGCTGCGCTTGTCCGCCCACGGCCCCGTCGCCAGTCCCGTCGGGCCGCCGTAGCCGCCAGCCTGCAGCGACCCGTACGCCCGCGAGATCACGAACCCGCGGCCGGTCGCGGGCGCCGCGAGGTCGGCGTACTGCTGGTTGATCCAGGCGTCCGGGGTGACGCCGGGCAGGCTCGAGCGCGAGGCGTCACAGCACCAGTCGAGCCACCAGAAGTCGTTGCCCTGCCGCATCATCCCGGCGTGCAGGTCGAGGTAGGCCTTGAGCTGGTCGGGGTCGCCCCAGTCGAAGACGTAGCAGTCGGTGCCGCAGTTCGACTTGGCCAGCTTGCCCTTCGCCGTCGCCTGGGCGCGGGCGAACTGCGGGTCCGAACCCATGATGCTGGGGTGGATGTTGAGGTTGTTGTGCAGGCCCTGGGCCTTCGACCAGGCGAAGAAGCCGGCCGGGTCGGGGAACTTCGCGGTGTCGAACTGCCAGCCGTTCCACGTGTCCGGCGCCTTGAAGTCGGTGTCGGTCACCAGGACGTCCAGCGGAACGCCTTCGCTGCGGAAGCGCGGCAGGATCGTGTCGCGGTAATCGGCCGCGGTGCGGTCGATGTACTCGGAGTACCAGACGCCGTAGGCCCAGCGCGGCAGCAGCTGCGGCGGCCCGGTGAGGGTGGCCAGGTCGCGCAGCCCGGTCTTGTAGTCGTGGCCGAACGCGAAGAGGTAGCCGTCCTGGTAGGGGTTCCCGCCGTGGGACGGGCGCTGCGTCACCGCGCGCGTGCGCGTGTCGTAGAGCGCGGAGGGTGTGTCGTCGAGCAGGTACCAGCCGTCGGAGTGCAGCAGCCCCTCGGTCGTCGACGGCGCACCGTTGTCGCCGTTGACCCCGTCGAGACCCCGCCGGTAGCCGCCGAGCGCGAGGTGCGGCGGCGGTGCCGCGGCGCCGGCCGGGGTGACGGCGACGGTGTCGACGTTGACGTGGCAGCTGGTGTCGTCCGGGCAGGCGAGGACGACGTCGTTCGTGCCCGCCTTCAGGTCCACCGGCACGGACGCGCTCTGCCAGGCGTCCCAGCCGTCGGTGACGGGCAGGGTCAGCGTGCGGGTGACGCCGTTCGCGGTGACCGGCGCGGTCCGCGTCTCGTGCCTGCCGTCGCCGCCGGTGCCGTTGGCGTAGCGGACGTGCAGCAGGTACGTCCCGTCGGCCGGGACGTCCGCGACGCGGTGGGTCAGCGTCGAGCCGCGGTTGAGCTCGGCGACGAACCCGCGGCCGGCGTAGCCGGTGTGGTCGGTCGCGACGACCGCGGAGCCCGTCCGCAGCCCGGCTTCGGCTTCGCAGCTCACCCCGGCCGGGCAGCCGGTGACCGCGCGCGCCGACGCCGGCGGGAACGCGGCGCCGGCGGTCAGGACGGCCACGGCGTCGAGGTTGACGTTGCCGGAATCGGCGGCGGCCCGTTCGACGCGGACGCTGTGGTGACCGGCGCCGAGGGTGACCGGGACCGAGGCCACGGCCCAGGTGTTCCAGTCGGCCGTCACCGGCAGGGTCAGCTTCTGCGCCGCGCCGCCGTCGACCGAGACGCCGAGGGTGCGGGTGACGTGCTGGCCGTCGCCGCCCTGGCCGTTGGCGTAGCGCGCGCTCACCGAGTACGTGCCGGCAGCCGGCGCGAGGACGTCCGCCGTCACCGAGTTCCCGGTGCTCTCGAAGCCGGCGAGGAAGCCTTCGCCGGTGTAGCCGGAGTGGTCGGTGGCGACGCCGAGGCCGTCGGCGGTCAGGTCTTCGGCCTCGCACCGCGCGCCGGCCGTGCAGGTGAGGTGACGCCAGGGGGCCGCGAGTGTCGCGGAGGTGCGGAGCTCGAGGTTGCCGCCGTCGAACGGGCCCGAGTTCAGCCGGTACGTCAGCGTCGCGGCACTGGTCCGGATGGTGAGCACGCCGCCGGAAACCGTGCTGGTGTACGGCGTCGGCGTGAAGGCGCCGCGGCCGACGGCGTTGAAGGTGGCGGCGTCGGTGAAGCGGCCGTCACCGGCATATTCGGTGCGGATCAGGGTCGGGGACAGCACCTGGAAGCGGGCGTTCCCCGCGACGACGGTCTGGCGGGCAGGCCCGGCCACGGCGGGCGTCGCGACGGTCACCGCCGCGACGGCGCTCCCGGCGACGACGAGCGCGCAGGCCCGCCGGATGGTTCTCGCAGTTCTGGTCCGCACGGCGGAACTCCGTTCCGGTGAAGGGGACTCGGCGGCGTTACAACGTTGGAAAGCTGAGCACGCCGTCGCCCGCGATGTCCAGACCACTCACCGGACCTGTCCCGGACAGATCAGCGGCCGGTCACGCCGTCGAGCTGTTCGCGCAGGATGTCGGCGTGCCCCGCGTGCCGCGCGGTTTCGCTCGTCATGTGCGCCAGTACCCAGCGCAGGGTGTGGCACCGGCCGTCGATCGCCACCGCCGCGGGCTTGCCGGGGTCGCCGGCGGCCCGGATCGCCGCGTCGCTCGCCTCGATCGCCGCCCGGTAGCCGGCCAGCACCTCGGCCGCGGTGCGGCCCGCCGGGACGTCCATGCCCACGTTGCCGGGGTCCGGGCCGCCCGCGATGTGGTGGCCGAACCAGACCTGTTCGGCCAGGGTCAGGTGGTGGACGAGCCCGAGCAGGGAGGTGCCCGAGGCGACCATGACCCGGCGCAGCTGCTCCTCGGTGAGCCCGTCGGTCTTCTTGAGCACGCACTCGCGGGCGAACGACAGGAACGCCGTCGCGGTGTCGAGCTCGCCGTCGTCGTTGCGCGGGACGGGTTTGCGCTGGGTCTCGGCCATGCCTGCGAACCTAGCGCTCCCACGCCGTCGCCCGGCGGGCCCGGTAACGTCCCGGGGGTGGACGGGACATCGGACGTGCAGCGCTGGGTGCGCGGCTGGCGGCTGCGGCTGCTCGACGCGGGCCTGCTGGTCTACCCCGGCGTGACCGTGGCGGGCGTGCTGCAGCACTCGGACGGCGCCGCCGCCGTCGCCGGCTGCGTGGTCGTCGGCGCCTTCGCCGTCGCCTACCTCTTGGCCGCCGCGGCGGCGGACCGGCGCGCCACGCGGCTGTTCTGGCTGCTGGTGGGCGCCTGCGCCGCCCTGTTCGCCCTCGCGATCCCGTTCGCCAACGCCGACGCGTTCTTCCTCGCCGCCGTCGTCCTCTCCGTCGCCGTGCCGCGGCTGCCGCGGCGCGTCGCGCTCGTGCTGGTGGCCGCGGCCGCGATCGCCGCCGTCGTCGTGCCGTGGCCGGGCGGGCCGGGCTGGACGCAGGCGGTCGCGCTCGTGTTCACCGTGCTCATGGTGGCCGCGTTCGCCGAGGCGATCCGGGCCAACACCGCCCTCGTCGAGGCCCGCGCCGAGGTCGCGCGGCTGGCGTCCGAGGCCGAACGCATGCGGATCGCGCGTGACCTGCACGACCTGCTCGGCCACTCGCTCACCGCGATCACGGTGAAGAGCACCCTGGCGCGGCGGCTGGTCAGCGCCGAGGCCGCGCGGGCGAGCGAGGAGATGGCGGCCGTCGAGACGCTGGCGCGGCAGGCGCTCACCGACGTCCGGGCGGCCGTGTCGGGCTACCGCGACGTCACGCTGGCGGGTGAACTCGCCCGCGGCCGCGAGCTGCTGCGCGCGTGCGGCGTCGCCGCGGACCTGCCGACGGCCGTCGACGTCGTCGGCCCGGCGCACCAGGAACTCTTCGGCTGGGTGGTGCGCGAAGGGCTCACCAACGTGGCCCGGCACGCGCGGGCGACCCGGTGCGCGGTGACGCTCTCGGAGTCCACAGTGGAGGTCGTCGACGACGGCGTCGGCGGGACCGCGACCGGCGGGTCCGGGCTCGACGGCCTGCGCGAGCGCGTCACCGCGGCCGGCGGGTACCTCTCGGCGGGCCCGCTGCGCCCGCGCGGGTGGCGGTTGCAGGTGACGGTGTGAGCATCCGGCTGCTGCTCGCCGACGACCAGGCCCTGGTCCGCGAGGCGTTGTGCGCACTGCTCGCGCTCGAGGACGACTTCGACGTGGTCGCCGCGGTGGGCCGCGGGGACGAGGTCGTCGCGGCGGCCCGCGAACACCGGCCCGACGTCGCCCTGCTCGACATCGAGATGCCGGGCCTGGACGGGCTGGCGGCCGCGGCGGTGCTGGCCGAGCAGGTCCCGGACTGCCGCGTCGTCATCCTCACGACGTTCGGCCGCGCGGGCTACCTGCGGCGCGCGATGGAGGCGGGCGCCGCCGGCTTCGTCGTGAAGGACGCCCCGGCCGACGTGCTCGCCGACGCGATCCGCCGGGTCGCCGAGGGCGAGCGGGTGGTGGACCCGGCGCTCGCCGTGGCCACCCTGGCGGCCGGCGAGTCCCCGCTGACCGCCCGCGAACGCGACGTGCTCATCACGGCCCGCAGCGGCGCGACGATCGCGGAGATCGCGGCGCGGCTGTACTTGTCGGAGGGCACGGTCCGCAACTACGTCTCGGCCGCGATCACGAAGACCGGGGCGCGCAATCGGGTGGAAGCGGTCCGGGTCGCGGACGAGCGAGGCTGGTTGTAGCTCGCGGGGGACGTGCGCGGCTAAGTTCGAAGGCATGCCCGAACCGATCCTGGTCTCCATCGCCGCCGCACTGGCGGCCAAGGGGGCAACCGGCCTTTACGAGCTGGTCAAGCGCAAGTTCGCCAAGGACACGGAGGCGATCGCCCTGCTGGAAGCGGCCGCGGCGGCGCCGGAGGAGGGCCGGCCGATCGCGGCGCTGGCCGAGCGGCTGGCCGAGGCCGAGGCGGAGGACGGTGAGTTCGCCGAAGCGTTGCGGGAGGAGTGGCGGCAGGTCTCGCTCAGCCACGGGAGCGTGTACAACCAGGTGACCGGGAACGTCACCGGCAAGGTCGTGCAGCTGCGGGACGTGCACGGCGACATCAACCTCTGAGCCGGGCCTCCGCCGCCGCCCAGTCCGCCGTGCCCGAGGGCTCGTAACGGCGGATCTCCTGCGTCTCGCGCACCAGCTCCCGCATCGCCGCCAGGTCCGGCAGGTCCTCCCCCAGTGCCCTGGCCTGGACCAGCACGTTGCCCAGCGCCGCCGCCTCGACCGGGCCCGCCAGTACCGGTACTCCGCACGCGTCCGCCGTCGACTGGCACAGCAGCTCGTTGCGGGCTCCGCCGCCCACCAGGTGGATCACGTCGACACTGCGGCCGGTCAGGGCGGCCGCCGTGCGGATCGTGCGGCGGTGGGCCATCGCCAGGCTGTCCACGATGCAGCGGACCACCGCCGCGCGGCCGGACGGCGGCCGCTGGCCCGTGGCCCGGCAGGCCGCCGTGAGACGGGCCGGCATGTCGCCCGGGGGCAGGAACTCCGGTGCGTCGATGTCCACCACCGCGGCCAGCGGCGGGGACGCGGCCGCGGCGGCCAGCAACGACGGCAGTTCTTCGGGGCACGACCACGTGCGCAACGTCTCCGACAGCACCCACAGGCCCATCACGTTGCGCAGGAACCGGATCGTGCCGTCGACGCCGCCCTCGTTCGTGAAGTTCGCCGCCAGTGCCGCGTCGCCCAGCTCCGGTGCGGGCAGCTCCAGGCCGGCCAGCGACCACGTGCCCGAGGAGATGTAGGCGAAGTTCGTGCCGGGGGACGCGGGTACCGCTACCACCGCCGACGCCGTGTCGTGCGAGCCCACCGCCACCACCGGCAGGCCCGACAGCTCGTCCGCCGTGCCGACCACCGTGCCCGGGTCGCGCAGCGGGGGCAGCAGCCGCGGCGGGATTCCCACCTTCGATGCCAGCGAAGCAGCCCACGTACGCGCGCGGACGTCGTACAGCTGGGTCGTCGACGCGTTCGTGCGCTCGGCGCCGATCGCGCCCGTCAGCCAGTAGTTCAGCAGGTCCGGGATGAGCAGCAGCGTCGACGCCGTCTCCAGGCGGTCGCCTTCGGAAACCAGCTGGTACAGCGTGTTGAACGGCAGCTGCTGCAAGCCCGTCACGTCGTACAGGGAACGTGCGGAGACGACCGCGGCCACCGACTCGGGCACGCCGTCGGTGCGTGCGTCGCGGTAGTGGACCGGGTTGCCGAGCAGCGCGCCGCGCTCGTCCAGCAGCCCGTAGTCGACCGCCCAGGAGTCGATGCCGACGCCGTCCAGGCGCCCCGCTTCGCGGATCCCGGCCAGGGTTTCGCGGTAGAGGCCCAGGATGTCCCAGTACAGCGCCGGCCCCGCGCGGACGCCGCCGTTCGGGAAGCGCCGGACCTCCTCGACGCGCAACACGCCGGGTCCCACGGTCCCGGCCATCACCCGCCCGCTGGACGCGCCGAGGTCGACGGCCGCGACTCGCTTCACGCGCGCACCACCGTCAGCTCCAGCCCGAGCAGGTCCGCGACCGCCGTCAGCTCGGCGACGCGGTGGCCCGTGCCCAGCGCCCAGTGGTGCGCGATGCCGCTGGCGGACCAGGCGTCGGTCCACTCCCCCGGGTCGCAGCCGAAGTCGACGCGGGAGGTCGTGTTGCCGATCCGCAGCAGCGGCCCGGGCACCACCGTGCCTTCGGCCGCGATCAGCGTGAACGTCCCGTCGCGGCCCTGGCCGAGCCCGCACAGCGTCACCGGCCCGTGCTTGACGTCGAACTCCACCGAAACGCCCCAGCCGCGCTTGCCGTGGTAGACGCCCAGGCCGCGCAGCAGCGGCTTGCGGGCGCTGATCCCGAGGTGCGCCGGGCCGTCGTGGCCCATCTCGACCACGCCGTCCCGGAAGTTCAGCGCCTGCAGCTCGGTGAACGAGCCGCCGGCGCCGAGGCGGTCCATGACGAGCATGGCCAGTGACGTCCGCAGCTCGTACTCGCCGACGGCCGGGATGCCGCGGGCGGTGAGCAGGGACGCGCCGAGGATGAAGCCGGCGCCGACGCGCTCGTGCGTCTCGCCGTCGAGACCCCGGTGGTAGTAGGCCAGGGAGTCGAGCGAGAAGTCGTCGACGAGCCGGTCGAGCGCCACCGACACCCGGGCGCCCCACGCGAAGTCTTCGTCCACAACGGACTCGTCCACAGTGAACACTTCGCGGGCCAGCGCGACCCGCGCGGCGGTTTCGTCGTCGGTCACCTTTTCCACCCGCACCCGCAGGTCGTCGACCTCCAGGATCTCGACGTGCCCGCCGAGCTGGGCCGACACCAGCGTCGGATCGGTGGAGACGTCCATCATGCCCGGGTAGAGGTGCCCGAGCAGGCCGTGGCGCCCGTGCCGCAGCGCCGCCCGCACCCCGGCCGCCTTGATCCAGCGCTCGATCCGCGTCCACGCCCGCGGATCCTCCAGGTACCCGGACACCGAGCGGAACTCGACGCCGAGGCGGCGGAACGCGTTCGCCATCTCGGGCAGCGGGCAGGCGCCGCAGTAGGCCAGCCACGCGCCGGTGTCGAAGGACTCGTGGTCCATGGCCTCGGTGGGCTGCAGGTTCAGCAGCAGCACCGGCGCGCCCGAACGCTGCGCGACCGGGGCCAGCATGCTGGACGTCAGGTACGTCGTGAGGAAGCCGATGATCAGGTCGCACCCGGCCACCCGCAGCTTTTCGGCCGCGGCCGACCCTTCCTGGGCGTCCGAGACGAACCCGGCGTCGACGACCTCGCAGTCCATAGTGGACAGCCGCTCGGTGACGCGCCGGGCCGAGGCCTGCAGCTGGGGCAGCAGCTCCGGGAACTGCGGCCAGTACGCGCCGAGCCCGCCGGAGACGAGCCCGACCCGGGTGCGGCGCGGGGTGATGCGGTCGAGCGTCATGAGTACTCCTAACGCAGGAACGCGGCGGCCACCCCGGCGTCCACCGGCACGTGCAGGCCGGTGGTGTGGGTCAGCTCGCCGCCGGTGAGGGCGAACACCGCGGCGGCGACGTGCTCGGGCAGCACCTCGCGCTTGAGGATGGTCCGCTGGGCGTAGAACTCGCCGAGCTTCGCCTCTTCGACGCCGTAGACCGCGGCCCGCTGGGCGCCCCAGCCGCCGGCGAAGATGCCGGAGCCCTGGACGACGCCGTCGGGGTTGACGCCGTTGACGCGGATGCCGTGCCCACCCAGCTCGGCGGCCAGGAGCCGGACCTGGTGGGCCTGGTCGGCCTTGGCGGCGCCGTAGGCGACGTTGTTCGGGCCCGCGAACACCGAGTTCTTCGACGAGATGTAGACGATGTCCCCGCCGATGCCCTGGTCGATCATGGCCTTGGCCGCCGCCCGGGCGACCAGGAACGAGCCCTTCGCCATGACGTCGTGCTGCAGGTCCCAGTCGCGTTCGGTGGTCTCCAGCAGCGGCTTCGAGATGGACAGCCCGGCGTTGTTCACGACCAGGTCGATGCCGCCGTAGGCCAGCACGGTCGCGTCGATTGCGGCCTGGACCGCCGCGGCGTCGGTGACGTCGGCGGTGACTGCGGTGCCGCCGATCTCCGCCGCGACTTCCGTGGCCGCGTCGCCGTTGAGGTCGGCGATCGTCACGCAGGCCCCCTCGGCCGCGAGCCGCTGGGCGATGGCCTTGCCGATGCCCGACCCCGCGCCGGTGACCAGGGCGATCCTGCCGGCCAGGGGCTTCGGCTTGGGCATGCGCTGGAGTTTGGCTTCTTCGAGGGCCCAGTATTCGATCCGGAACTTCTCGCTTTCCGGGATCGGCGCATAGGTCGAGACGGCTTCGGCGCCGCGCATGACGTTGATGGCGTTGACGTAGAACTCGCCCGCCACCCGCGCGGTCTGCTTGTCCTTGCCGAAGGAGAACATCCCGACCCCGGGGACGAGCACGATCGCCGGGTCGGCCCCGCGCATCGCGGGCGAATCCGCATTCGCGTGCCGGTCGTAGTAGGCCGCATACTCCGCACGGTATTCGGTATGCAATTCCTTCAGGCGTTCGCGGACACTGTCGACCGGAGCCGTCGCGGGCAGGTCGAGCACGAGGGGCCGGACCTTGGTGCGCAGGAAGTGGTCGGGACACGACGTGCCCAGCGCCGCAAGGGGTTGGAGCTTCTCGCGAGCCAGGAAGTCGAGCACGACCTCGCTGTCGGTGTAGTGCCCGACGACCTGCTGGTCGGTGGCGGCGAGCCCGCGGATCACCGGCGCCAGCGCGGCCGCCCGCGCCCGGCGTTCGGCGGTGGGCAGGGCTTCGAAGCCGGGGACCACCGGGCCGAACGGCTCCGGCGCGCCCCGCTCGGCCAGGAAGGATTCGGCCGTGCGGATGATCTCCAGGGAGTTGCGCTCGCACTCCTCGGAGGTGGCGCCCCACGCCGTGATGCCGTGGCCGCCGAGGATCACGCCGATGGCCTGGGGGTTGGCCGCCTTGACCGCGGCGATGTCCAGGCCGAGCTGGAACCCGGGCCGCCGCCAGTCGACCCACGCGACGCGGTCGCCGAAGCACTCCTTGGTCAGGGCTGGGCCGTCGGCCGCCGTGGCCAGCGCGATGCCCGAGTCGGGGTGCAGGTGGTCGACGTGCGCGGCCTCGACGAGACCGTGCATCGCCGTGTCGATCGACGGCGCCGCGCCGCCGCGGCCGTGCAGGCAGTAGTCGAACGCGGCGACCATCTCGTCCTCGCGCTCGACGCCCGGGTACACGTCGACCAGGGCCCGCAGCCGGTCCAGCCGCAGTACCGCGAGGCCCGCCTCGGTCAGCGTGCCGAGGTCGCCGCCGGAGCCCTTGACCCACAGGACGTCGGTGGGCGAGCCGGTGACCGGGTCGGTCAGCGCGCCCTTGGCGGAGGTGTTGCCGCCGGCGTAGTTGGTGTTGCGCGGGTCGGCCCCGAGCGCGTTGCTGCGCGCGATGAGCTGCTCCGGCACGGTCATCGTCATGCTCCCCATCCGGCCTGCGTGCCGCCGGCGCGCTCGGCCACGATCTTCTCCTGGTACCCGCTGCGGTGGTAGGCGGCGATCGGGTCCGGGTCGAGCCCGGCCTCGGTGCGCAGCTCGGCCAGCAGCGGCCGGACGTCGGTGTTGTAGGCGTCCATCAGCACGGCGTTCGCCTCGAGGACGTTGCCCGCCTGCTGGGCCGCGCGCAGTGCGTTGCGGTCGACGAGCAGGGCCTTCGCGGTCGCTTCCTGGACGTTCATCACCGACCGGATGATCGCCGGGATCTTCGCCTCGATGTTGTGGCACTGGTCGAGCATGAACGCGATGCCGTACGAAGGGTCGAGGGCGTCGGCGCGGACGATCTCGTACATGATCCGGAACAGCTGGAACGGGTCCGCCGCCCCGACCATCAGGTCGTCGTCGGCGTAGAACCGCGAGTTGAAGTCGAACGCGCCGAGCTTCCCGGCCCGCAGCAGGAACGCGACGATGAACTCGATGTTCGTCCCCGGGGCGTGGTGCCCGGTGTCGATGCAGACCGTCGCCCGCTCCCCCAGCTCGATGCAGTGGGCGTAGGAGGTGCCCCAGTCCGGGACGTCGGTGGCGTAGAACGCCGGCTCGAACAGCTTGTACTCCAGCAGCATCCGCTGCTGGAGCCCCAGCCGGTCGTACGTCTCGCGCAGCGCCGACGCCAGCCTGTCCTGCCGGTCGCGGATGTCGTCCTGGCCGGGGTAGTTGATCCCGTCGGAGAACCACAGCTTCAGGTCGCGCGAGCCGGTCGCGTCCATGATGTCGATGGCTTCCAGGAGGTGGTCGGTCGCCTTGCGGCGGATGCCGGCGTCGGGGTTGGTCACCGAGCCGAGCTTGTAGTCCTCGTCCTGGAAGACGTTGGTGTTGATCGCGCCGATTTCGACGCCGAGGTCACGCGCATAGGCGGTCAGGGCGGCGTAGTCGTCGACCTTGTCCCACGGGATGTGCAGCGCGACGCTCGGCGCAACGCCGGTGAGCTTGTGCACCATCGCGGCGTCGGCGATCTTCTCCTCGGGCGTGCGCGGCACGCCCGGTTGCGGGAACACCTTGAACCGGGTGCCCGAGTTCGCGTACGCCCACGACGGCGTCTCGATGCGCTGGGCCCGCAGAGCCGCTTTGACATCCACGGCGATCACTGTCCTTCCGCGACAGGGGTGGGGTCGAGGTGGAAGACCTCGGCCAGGAGCTGGAAGCCTTCGTCGGGCGGGCCGCCGTCGAGGCCGGTGAAGAACTCCGCCATCTCCGCCTGCCAGCGCGTGTTGACCTCGGTCTCGGCCATCGCGGCCTGTGCGGCGGCGAGGTCGTCGGCCTCGACGTAACCGATCAGGAGGCCGTCCTCGCGCAGGAAGAGCGAGTAGTTGCGCCAGCCGGTGTCGCGCAGGGCCTGCTGCATCTCGGGCCAGACGGCGCGGTGGCGCTCGGCGTACTCGGCCCTCCGGTCGGGTTTGACCTGCAGGCAGAAGCAGTATCGGGGCACAGTCCATCCTTGGTGGGACCCGGCCGGGCCGCCCGTCGCGACCCGGCCGGGAGTATCAGAAGTTGAACTTGTCGATGTTGTTCGCGTCGAACGTCGTCGGCGGGCCGAGGACGATCTCGCCGCTCTCGCCGATCGTGTACTCGCCGAGCTTGCCCGCCTTGAACTTCTCACCCTGCTTGCCGGTGATCTGGCCGGACTTGAGGGCGACACCCGCGTAGGCGGCGAGGTAGCCGATGTCGGCCGGGTTCCACAGCGCGAACTGCTTGACCGTGCCGTCCTTGACGAAGGCGCGCATCTGGTTCGGCGTGCCCAGCCCGGTCACCGCGACCTTGCCCTTGTAGCTCGACGTGCTGACGTACCGCGCGGCGGCCGCGATGCCGACCGTGGTCGGCGAGACGATCACCTTGAGGTTCGGGAACGACTGCAGCAGGCCCTGGGCCTCCTGGAACGACTTCTGGTCGTCGTCGTTGCCGTAGGCGATCTTGTCCAGCTTGATGTTCGCGTACTCCGGCTTGGCCAGCTCCTTCTTCAGGACCTCGATCCAGGCGTTCTGGTTGGTGGCGTTCGGCGTCGCGGACAGCACCGCGATCTCGCCCGACCCACCGGTCAGGTCCTTGGCCTGCTTGGCCAGCGCCTCGCCGATGCCCTGGGTGGTGGCCTGGTTGATGAAGACGTCGCGGCAGTCCTTCGCCGCGTCGGAGTCGAACGCGACGACCTTGATGCCGGCACTGCGGGCCTGGTTGAGCGACGGGCAGACGGCGTTCGGGTCGTTCGCGGCGATGCCGATGACGTCCTGCTGCTGCTGGATGAGCGTGTTGATGTAGCTGACCTGCGACGACGCGCTGGCGTCGTTCGGCCCGACCAGCTTGTACTCGCCCTTCAGCTCACCGAGGGCCTCCTTGCCGCCGGAGACCTCGATGTCGCTGTAGGGGTTGTTCAGCTGCTTGGGCAGGAACGCCATCTTGACGCCCTCCTTCGCCGCGGCGTTCGGGTCCGCCGCCGCGGTGGACTGCTGGCCGCCGGAACCGGCGTTGTCGTTCTTGGTCGTGCCGCTGCACGCGGCCAGGACCAGCACCAGCCCGGCCGACACTGCACCGGTGAGGAACCGTCGGGACATCTTCGTCACCTTTCCGGGGTTATCGCTTGCTGCCGACGGCGTCGCACTGCCGTGCGGGCCGAAGTCACGATGTTGGGGAGCAGGACCGACACGATCAGGAGCACACCGGTCACGATGTTGAGCGCTTCGTTCGAGACGTCCTGCAGGCGCAGGGCGTTCTGCAGCGAGGCCAGCAGGACCACCCCGGCGAGCACGCCGGGCAGGGTGCCCTTGCCGCCGAAGATGGACACCCCGCCGAGCAGCACGGCGGCGACGACGGCCAGTTCGAGGCCGAAGCCGTTGTCGGCGCGGGCACTGGAGTACCGCAGCGTCCACAGGACCCCGGCGAGACCGGCGACCGCGCCGGCCACGACGTACAGCCAGAACTTGAGCCGCCCGGTGCGGATGCCGGCGAACCGGGCCGCCTGCTCCCCCGCACCCGCCGCGAAGACACCGCGGCCGACCGGGGTCGCGTGCAGCACGACGCCGAAGATCAGGGCGACGACGACCAGCGGGATCAGCACGTTCGGGATCGGGCCGTCGCCGATGGTCCCGGTGACCCAGGTCGTGTAGTCGCGCGGGAAGTCGGCGACCGCGCCGTCGCCGAGCACGACGAACGCCAGCCCGCGGTAGAGAGCCAGGGTGCCGATCGTGACGGCGAGGGACGGCAGCTTCAGCACGGTGACGAAGAAGCCGTTCAACGCGCCGAGGACCGCGCCGAGCACGATGCAGAGCGGGATGATCGTCTCGATCGTCAGGCCCGCGTCCCACAGCGAGCCCATCACCGCCGACGTCAGGCCGAGCGTGCTCGCCACCGAGAGGTCGATCTCGCCGGTGACGATGATGAACGTCATCGGCAGCGCGACCAGCGCGATCGGGAGCAGGTCGAGCAGCAGGAAGGTGAAGTTGCGGCTGGTGCCGAAGTTCTCGACGGCGCCGGAGGCGACGATCAGGACGATGACCGTCACGAGCACGACGGCGGCGTCCCAGCTGAGCAGCCTGCCGAGCCGGTTTCCCTGGTCAGACATGGGAATCCCTCTTCTTCAGTGCCTTCGCGACCCGGACGGCGACGAGCCGGTCGGCGCCGATGGCGAGCAGGATGAGCGCCCCGACGATCGCCTGCTGCCAGAACTGGTTGATGTCGAGCACGGCCAGGGCGCTGCCGATGACGGTCAGCAGCAGCGCACCGAGGCCCGCGCCCCAGACCGAGCCGCTGCCGCCGAACACGGCGACCCCGCCGACGACGGCCGCGGCGACGACGTTGAGCTCGTAGCCGGTGCCGGCGGCCGCGTCCACGGTGCCGAACCGGGCCGCGAACAGCACCCCGGCCAGGCCGGCGAGCGCCCCGCTGACCAGGAACGCCGCGCTGGTGTTGCGGCCGACCTTGATGCCGGCCAGCTTCGCCGCCTGCGGGCTCGACCCCATCGCGTACAGCTCGCGGCCGGCGCGGTAGCTCCGCAGCACGATCCCGGCGACGACCAGCACCAGCACCGCGATGAGGACCAGCCACGGCACGCCGAGCAGCGACGCCGTGCCGAAGTCCAGGAAGGACGCCGGCAGCTTGTCGGCGTTGATCTGCCGGCCGCCGGCCCAGAAGTAGCTGACACCGCGGTAGGCGTAGAGCGTGCCCAGGGTGACGACCAGCGCGGGCACCTGGCCGAAGCGCACCAGCGCCCCGTTGAGCAGCCCGCACACGGCGCCGACGGCGAGCCCCACCAGGATGGCGACGATCACCGGCAGGCCGGGGTTGTCCTTCATCAATGAGCCGACGGCGAACGCCGACAGGCCGAGCACCGAGCCGACCGAGAGGTCGATGTTGCGGGTGATCATCACGATCGCCTGCCCGACGGCGAGCACCGCCAGGATGGCCGTGCCGAGCAGGATGTCGCGGATGCTCTGGCCCGAGAGGAACCGCGAGTTCTGCGTCGCGGTGAACGCGACCAGCACGACCAGGGCTCCCGCGATGCCGGATTCACGGGCCTTCAGCACGTTCGCGGTCCACGACCGTCGCGAGTGGACGGTGGGTTCCCCGGTCACGCGGGCCTCCTCGGTGACGGTCATGCGGCGGCCCCCTGTCCCATCGCGGCGAACATGACCGAGTCTTCGGTCGCTTCGGCGCGCGGGAGCTCGGCCACGATCCGGCCCTCCCGCATCACCAGCACGCGGTCGGCCATGCCGAGCACCTCCGGCAGTTCGGACGACACCATGACGATCGCGACGCCTTCGGCCGCCAGTGACGACATCAGCCGGTGGACCTCGGCCTTGGTGCCGACGTCGATGCCGCGCGTCGGCTCGTCCACGATCAGCACCTTCGGCGCCATCGCCAGCCACTTGGCCAGCACGACCTTCTGCTGGTTCCCGCCCGAGAGCGTGCCGACGGGGTCGCCGAGCCTGCCGTACTTGGTGCGCAGCCGTTCGGTCCAGCGCCGGGCCTCCTGGCGTTCGCTCGCGCCGGTCAGGAAACCGAGTTTGGCGAGGGCGCGCGAGCGCGGCAGCGTCACGTTCCGCTCGATCGAGAGGTCCATGATCAGGCCCTGCTGACGCCGGTCCTCGGGCACCAGGGCCATCCCGGCGGCCATCGCGGCGCGTGAGGAGTGCGGCTTGAGCTTCTTGCCGCTCACCTTCACCACACCCGCGTCCCGCTCGTCGACGCCGAAGACCGCCTGGACGACCTCGGAACGACCCGAGCCGACGAGCCCGGCGAACGCGACGATTTCGCCGGCGCGCACGGAGAAGGAGACGTCGCGGAAGACGCCCTCGCGGGCCAGGCCTTCGACCTCCAGGACGACCGCGCCGGGTTCGACGTCCTGCTTGGGGAACAGCGCGTCGAGGTCGCGGCCGACCATGCGCTTGACCATCTCCTCGACGGTGACGTCTTCGAGGGCGTCGGTGGAGACGTGCCTGCCGTCGCGCATGATCGTCACGCGCTGGCAGAGCTCGGTGATCTCCTCGAAGCGGTGGGAGATGAACATGATCGCCGCGCCTTCCTGGCGCAGCGTCCGGGCGACGCTGAAGAGCCGCTCGACCTCGACCTGGGTCAGCGCGGCGGTCGGCTCGTCCATCACCAGCACGCGCGCGTCGGCGCTGAGCGCCTTGGCGATCTCGACGATCTGCTGGTCGGCAATGGACAGTCCGCGCGCCGGGCGGGCCGGGTCGATCCGGACGCCGAGCCGGGCGAAGAGGCGCTCGGCCTCGGCGCGGATCGCCGCCCGGTCGATCCGGCCGAGGCTCTTGCGCGGGTGGCGGCCCATCACGATGTTCTCCGCGACGCTCAGGTCGGGGAACAGCGTGGGCTCCTGGTAGATCACCGCGATGCCGGCCGCCTTGGCGTCGGCGGGCGAACCGAACTCGACCGGTTCGCCGTCCAGCAGCAGCGTGCCGTCGTCGGGCTTGTGCACCCCGGCCAGCATCTTGACGATCGTGGACTTGCCGGCGCCGTTCTCCCCGACCAGCGCGTGGGCCTCCCCGGCGTCCAGGCCGAAGCTCACCCCGGCGACGGCCGCGACCGCGCCGAACGACTTCGTCACGCCACGCACCTCCAGCAGAGGGGCCCGGCCGGGGTCCTGCCGCGTCATCGCGACCTCCGGATTGAAAGGTTTCACAAATCTGGTGCGGTGAAGCTACTATGCGACGGAACGAGAAGTCAATGCATCGGCGAAGCCGTGGCCAAACGGCATCTTCACCAGCTCATACGCGGTGATGTTACGTTTCAACAGCGCTGACCCACGAGGGGGTTTCGATGGTGATCAGGGAGCCCGGTGCCGAGCCGCGGGTGGCCGGCATGAAGGAAGTCGCGGCGGCCGCCGGCGTCTCCCTCGGCACGGTGTCCAATGTGCTCAACCGGCCCGACCGGGTCAGCCCGGCGACCCGGGCCAAGGTCGAGGCCGCGATGGCCGAACTCCGCTTCGTGCGCAACGAATCCGCGCGGCAGCTGCGGGCCGGGCGCAGCCGCGTGCTGGCCTACGTGATGCTCGACGGCAGCAACCCGTTCTTCACCGACGTCGCGGCCGGCATGGAGGACGCGGCAGACGCCGCCGATCTCTCCCTGTTCCTGTGCAACAGCGCGCACCAGCCGTCGCGGGAGGCGGCCTACCTAGGGCGCCTGGAACAGCAGCGCGTCCAGGGCGTCCTCATCACGCCGGTCGACCCGGACGAGCCGCTGCTGGGCGAGATCGCCCGCCGCGGGACGCCGGTGGTCGTCGTCGACCGGACGCCCGAAGGCACCACGCACTGCTCGGTCGCGGTCGACGACGTCTACGGCGGCGAGATCGCCGTGCGGCACCTGGTCGAGCAGGGTCACGACCGGATCGCCTTCATCGGCAACCACACGACCGTCGGCCAGGTCCGCGACCGGCGGCTCGGCGCGTTGCGGGCCCTGGAAGCGGCCGGTCTCGGCCCGGACCACCTGGTCGACCTGACGACGTCGGCGCTGACCGTGGCCGACGGCCGGGGCGCGGGCGAGCGGCTGGCGGGCCTGCCGGCGTCGGTCCGCCCGACCGCCGCGTTCTGCGCCAACGACCTCGTCGCGCTCGGCCTGCTCCAGACGTGCGCGAACCTCCGCATGAGCGTCCCGGACGACCTGGCGATCGTGGGCTACGACGACATCGAGTTCGCCGCGGCGGCCGCGGTGCCCCTGACGTCGGTCCGCCAGCCGCGCCGCCGCCTGGGCCGCACGGCGGTCGAACTGCTGCTGGCGGAAACGACCGAAACCGGCCACGAACACCGGAAAGTCGTGTTCACCCCGGAACTGGTGGTGCGCGCCTCGACCCTGCGCTGAGCAACCCTCCGATCGTCGGTGACGTCTTACCGGCCACAAGCGATACCCCAGGGGGAGGTCGTCGATGGCCGACACACAGCCACGGCTGTCCCGGCGCGGGTTCCTGGCCGCCGGCGGAGCCGCGCTGCTCGGCGTCGTCGCCGGGTCGGCCGGGCACGCCGCACCCGGGCCGGACTCGGTGCGGCTGGGCGATTTCTGGCTCTTCGGGCGGTACGAGGACGGCGCCACCGAGCTCGGCTTCGACGAGATCGACCTGGCGCCGGTGCAGCTGCCCCACTGCGTGACGCCGCTTTCGTGGACCGGCTGGGACCCGGCGTCCTGGCAGGACCGGTGGATCTACCGCAAGCACTTCACCGCGGCGACGACCGAACGCCACACGGCCCGCTTCGACGGCGTCATGACCAACGCCGAGGTGCACCTCAACGGCCGGCTCGTCGCCACCCACGAAGGCGGCTACCTGCCCTTCGAGGTGGAGCTGCCGGACGTCGTGGCGGGCGACAACGTGCTCGCCGTCGTCGTCGACGGGCGGTGGGCGCTCGACGTGCCGCCCAACCTGCCGCGCGGCGACCCGTCGGTGATCGACTTCTACCAGCCGGCCGGGATCTACCGGCCCGCCACGGTCGGCGCGGTGCCGCGGGTCCAGCTGACCGACGTCTTCGCCCGGCCCGCCGACGTCCTCTCCCCCGGCCGGTCGCTGCACCTGACGTGCACGCTCGACGCGCCGGTGGCGGGCCAGGTGACCGCGTCGGTGCGGCAGGCGGGCCGCGAGCTGGCCCACGGCGCCGCGCCGATCCGGGGCACGACGGTCGAATTCGCCGTCGGCGGGCTCGACGGCGTGCGGCTGTGGGACGTCGACGATCCCGCCCTCTGCGAAGTGCTGGTGACCGTCCAGTCCGGAAAGCACGCCCTCGACCAGCGGGTGGTGCGGACCGGGTTCCGCGACGCGCGGTTCACCACCGAGGGCTTCTTCCTCAACGGCAGGCGGCTCAAGCTGTTCGGCCTCAACCGCCACCAGTGGTACCCGTTCGCCGGCGGCGCGCTGCCCGAGCGCGTCCAGCGGCGCGACGCCGAGATCCTGCGTCGCGAGCTGAACTGCACCATGGTCCGCTGCTCGCACTACCCGCAGTCGAGCGCGTTCCTCGACGCCTGCGACGAGCTGGGCCTGCTGGTGTGGGAGGAGATCCCGGGCTGGGGGCACGTCGGGGACGACGCCTGGCAGCGGCGGAACCTGGCCGACGTCGAGGGCATGGTCGTGCGCGACCGCAACCACCCGAGCATCGTCGTCTGGGGCACGCGGGTGAACGAAGCCAACGGCTCGACGGCGCTGTACCAGCGGACCGGACGGCTCGCCCGGCAGCTCGACCCGTCGCGGCCGACCAGTGGTGCGCTGGCCAGCACCACGCTCGGCCGGTTCGCCGGCAGCGACGTCGAGGTCCTGGCCTACAACGACTACACCGCCCGGCGCGGGACGCCCTTCCGGCTGCGGCCGCCGCGGCCGGGGGTGCCGTACCTGGTGACGGAGACGATCGGCACGCTCGCCGGGGCCCGCGCCTCCCGGCGCACGGACTCTTCGAGTGTCCGGCAGCAGGCGGAGCTGCACGCGAAGGCCCACGACCTGGCCGCCGCCGACGACCGCTACTGCGGGCTGCTCGCGTGGTGCGCGTTCGACTACCCGTCGGGCTGGCAGCGGTCGGTGGACGGGGTGAAGTACGCCGGGGTGTCGGACATCTTCCGGATCCCCAAGCCCGCCGCGGCCTTCTACGCCTCGCAGGTCGACCCGGCGAAGCGGGCGGTCGTCGAGCCCGGTTTCGCCTGGGACTTCACGGACCGGCCGTCCGGGCCGGGGCCGGGCGCGCCGATCTGGTCCAACTGCGAGCGGCTGCTGTTGTTCCTCGACGGCAGGCCCGCGGGCGAGGCCCGCAGCCGGCGCGCGGAGTTCCCGCACCTGCCCTACCCGCCGTTCGCGGCGGACCTGGTCGTGCCGAAGGGACGGCGGCCGGAGCTGCGCATCGACGGCTACGCGAGCGGGCGGCTGGTCGTCAGCAGGCGCTTCAGCGGCGACCGCGGGCTGGACGTGCTCGGCTGCGTGCCCGACGACCCGGAGCTGCGCGCGGACGGCGGCGACGCGACCCGCGTGGTCGTCGCGGCACTGGACCGCTACGGCACGCTGCGCGCGGGGACGACGGGCGAGGTGCGCCTGACGCTGACCGGCCCGGGCGAGCTGGTCGGCGACCCGGTGCTGGACTTCGGGGCGACAGGCGGCGCGGCGGCGGTGTGGCTGCGGCCGTTCGCCGGCCCGCCGGGCACCCTGACGCTGACCGCGCGCCACGCCAAGCTCGGCTCGGCGACCGCGACGGTCCGGCTGGTCGCGGGCCGCGTGGCGACGTCATGAAAGGGTCGTTCATGACGTCTGATGACATGAACGACCCTTTCATGACGTCTGCCACACGGGCTCAGTCGCCGGTGAGCACCGCCGCGAGCACGGCCGCCTGGCTGATCGAGGGTGAGCCGCTCGCCGTCAGGAGCGTCACCGGGCCGCCGGCGGCCAGCTCGCGCAGCCGCTGCAGGGCCGCCAGGCGGTCGGGCTCGCGCAGTTCGGCGCGGTAGCGCTCGGCGAACTCCGCGAACCGCTCCGGGTCGTGGCCGTACCAGGTGCGGAGTTCGTCGGACGGGGCCAGGCCGCGGTACCAGCCGTCCAGGACCACCGCCGTGCGGGCGGTGCCGCGGGGCCAGAGGCGTTCGACGAGCACGCGGACGCCGTCGGCGGGCCCGGCCGGGTCGGCCAGGCGCGCCACCCGGACGACCGTCGGCTGCATGCGCGCATTCTGCGTCGTGCCCGGCCGCGCCGCCACCGGAGCAGCAGCGATCCGGGACGGAAGCTGCCCGGGGCAGCGAAAAGGGCCACCACGGCGACCGTGGAGGGGTCGCCGTGGTGGTCCTACCCCCAGCTCGTGCCGCCCGCGAACGACAGCCGAATCCGCCGGGTTCCCCGGCGACCGAGCCGGCCGTGGACATCGTCGGGATAGTGTCCTGCAGCCCGGCCAGGATGGCCGACCGGGCCTGCACCAGGCTTGCAGTACGCTTGCACGCCACGATCGGGTGAGTGAGGAGAGTGACCGGGTGGAGTTCCGCGTCCTCGGCGCCGTCGAGGCGACGGCGGACGGCGCCCCGGTCGATCTCGGCTCCCGCAAGCAGCGCCTGGTCCTCGCCGTCCTGCTCCTCGACGCCGGCCGCCCGGTCGCCATGGACACCCTCGTCGACGTGCTCTGGCCCGACGATCCGCCCGCCAGCGCGCGCAACACCGTGCAGGCGCTGGTCTCCCGGCTGCGGGCGGTGTTCCGCGCCGCGGACGGCCCCGAGCTCGTCACCGAAGGGCCCGCGTACGTCCTGCGCGCCGACCCGGACACGATCGACGCCCACCGCTTCACCGCCCTCGCGCGCCGGGCTCGCGCGGCCGACGACGAAACCGCCGTCGCCCTGCTCGACGAGGCCCTCGCATTGTGGCGGGGCGACGCGCTGGCCGGTGCCGCGTCCGGCGCCGTCGCCGAGCGGCTGCTCGCCGGGCTGACCGAGGCCCGCTGGAGCGCGCTGGAAGACCGCATCGACGCCCAGCTGCGGCTCGGCCGGGGCCGGGCCGTGCTCGCCGAGCTGACGACGCTGGTCGCCGCGCACCCGCTGCGGCAACGCTTCGTCGGCCAGCTGATGCTCGCCCTGCACCGCGAAGGCCGCACCGACGCCGCCCTCGCCGCCTTCCGCGGGCTGCGCGCCCGGCTCGTCGAGCGGCTCGGGCTCGACCCGGCGCCGGAGCTGGTCCGGCTGGAAGCCGCGATCCTGGCCGCCGACCCGGCGCTGGACCCCGCCCCGGAGCCGCCGCCGGAACCGGTGCTCCCGGCGCAGCTGCCCCACGACGTCCGCGGCTTCACCGGCCGCGCCGCCGAGCTGGCCCGGCTCGACGAGCCGGCGGGCGACGGGCCCGACATCCGGGTGGTCACCGGCACCGCGGGCGTCGGCAAGACCGCGCTCGCCGTCCGCTGGGCGCACCGCGCCCGCGAGCGGTTCCCCGACGGGCAGCTCTACCTCGACCTGCGCGGGTTCGACCCGGAGCACGAGCCGCTCACCCCGGCCGTCGCGGCCGCGCAGCTGCTGCGGGCGCTGGGCACCGACCCACGGGCGATCCCGCCGGACGCGGACGGCCGCACGGCGCTGTGGCGCTCGCTGCTGGCCGACCGGCGCGTGCTGGTCCTGCTCGACAACGCCCGCGACGGCGCCCAGGTGACACCGCTGCTGCCGTCGTCGGGCACGGTGCTGATCACCAGCCGCCAGCGGCTCGGCGACCTCATCGCCCGCACCGGCGCGCGGGCGGTGCCGCTGTCGGTGCTGCCCGCCGAGGATTCCCGGCAGCTGCTGGAAACCGTGCTCGGGCCACCCGCGGTCGCCGCCGAGCCGGCCGCGGCGGCGGAGCTCGCCCGGCTGTGCGGGCACCTCCCGCTGGCTCTGCGGCTGGCCGCGGCCAACCTCGGCGAGGTCTCCGGCATCGCCGAGCTGGCCCGCGAACTCGCCGACGGCGATCCGCTCGCCGGGCTGAGCGTCGACGGCGCCGAAGAAAGCGCTGTCACGACGGCGTTCTCCGTGTCGTACCGGGCCCTGCCCGCCGCGCACCGCCTGCTGTTCCGGCGGCTCGCGCTGGTGCCGGGCCAGACGTTCACCGCCCCGGTCGCCGCCCGGCTCGCGGCGATCGCCGACGGCCCGGCCGGCCGGCAGCTCAAGGCCCTCGCGGCGGCCAACCTCGTCGAACGGCACCTGCCCGGCCGCTACCGCTTCCACGACCTGCTGCGCAGCTACGCGGGCGGCCGGGTCGCGGCCGACGACCCCGCCGCCGACGCGGAGGCGGCGCGGCGGCGGCTGTTCGACCACTACCTCGCCACGGCCGACGCGGCGGGCCGGCTGCTGATCCCGCACTTCCTCCGGCTCCCCCGGCCCGAGCCGGACAAGGCGTTCGAAGGCACCGAAGACGCGCTCGCCTGGCTGGACACGGAGTGGCCGAACCTCGCCGCCGCCGTCGAGCACGCGGCGGCGCACGGCCCGCGCGAGTACGCGTGGCACCTGGCCGACGCGCTGCGGGCGTTCTTCCACCACCGCGGCCACCACACGGAGTGGATCGACACCGCGACGACGGCGCTCGAGGCCGCGCTGGCCGCCGGTGACCGCCAGGCCCAGGCGGCGATGCGGCTGTCGATCGCGCTCGCCGGGGTCAACAGCGGCCGGTACGCCGACGCCCGCCACCACCTGACGACGGTCCTGGCCGACGGCCTGGCGGCGGAGTGGCCGGCCGGCCGCGCCGCGGCGCTCAACAACCTCAGCGCCGTGCTGCAGCGCCTCGGCGACGCGCGCGAGGCGATCGCGTGCGGCTCGGAAGCGTTGGAACTGTGCGAAGCGGCCGCCATGCCGGGCATCACGATGGCCTTGGCGAACCTCGGGTTCGCCTGCGGCCAGGTGGGCGACTTCGACGCCGCCCTCGGCCACTTCGCCCGGGCACTGGAGATCGCCGAACGCGACGGCGCGCGGTTCAGCGTGGCGGTGCTGCTGGTCGACCTCGGGCACGTCCACCGCGACCTCGGGAACGCCGCCGCGGCCGAGTTCTACCAGCGGGCACTGGCCGCCAACCGGGAACTCGGCTACCAGTACGGCGAAGCCGCCGCGCTCTCCGGCCGCGCGGTCATGGAGGCCCGGGCGGGCGACGGCAGCAGGGCCTTGGCCGACGCGGCCGAAGCGGTGGAGCTGACCCGCCGCATCGGCGACCGCGGCACCGAGGCGTCGGCACTGGCCGCGCTCGGCGAGGTCTGCCTCCGGCTGGACCGGGCCGAGGACGCGGTGTCGCCGTTGACCGCGGCGTTGGACATCGCCCGCGAGACGAGCTTCACGTGGTGCGAGGCCGCGGCGCTGACCGGTCTCGCCGAAGCGGCGCTCGCCGCGGGTGACGCCGAAGCGGCGCGCACCCACGGCGAAGCGGCGGTCAAGCTGGCCGCCCAGGCGGGCTACCGGCCTTTGGAGACCCGGGCGGCACGGGTCCTCGAGCCCTCGTGAGTGGCAGACCACTCAGCAGGTGGCCGGGGCCGAGCACTTGGCGCGGGCCAGGATGGTGCTGAAGTTGTCCTGGTAGGCCGCGCTGATCCCGGCGTTCTCCACCTTGATCAGGATTTCGTCGTTGTCGCGCAGGGCCGCGCCGGAGATGTTGTGCGAGCCGGTGAAGACGAGCTGCCGGCCGGCCTTCTCGCTGTAGTTGCCCGTGTAGAGCATGTACTTCGAGTGCACGGTGATCTCGCGGTCGTTCACGGTCGTGTTGAACTTCTTGAGCGTGATGTTCGCCTTGCCCTTGAGGGCGGCGAGGGCCGCGGTGCCCATGTCGTCGTAGACGATCCTGACCTTGCAGCCCAGCTTCGCGATGCGGGCCAGCTCGGTGACGACCGGGGTGCGCGAGTCGGCGATGTTGGCCTGCACGACGTTGAGCGAGCAGCCGGCTTCGTACTTGGTGATGTACTTCAGCAGCTGCGCCCACGTGTCGGTGGCGAACTCCTCGGACGTGCCGCCGCCGGAGTCGGCGCGCGGCGAGAGGTAGCTGGTGACCATCGTGGTCAGCGTCTTGTGGTAGCCGGCGTCGGCGAAGTAGTTGTTGTTCTTCTTCTGCGCCAGCATCTTCTGCATGTGCCCGAGGTAGAAGCCGTACAGGTCGGCGTCGCCGTGGGTGAGCAGGGCGTTGTTGAACATGTTGCCCTGCACGGTGGTCAGGTTGTGCGAGCCGATGACGACGACGTTCTTCTTGCCCTCGGTCTCCGAGAACATCCACAGCTTGTCGTGGTTGATCGAGTGCGGGCTGCCGTCGTGGGCGATGCAGCCGGTGTTGAGGCCGCCGGTGCCGCAGAAGACCAGCTGGGTGAGCCCGGCGGACTTGAGGATCGGCATCGCGGTGTTGGCGGGGTCGTCGTCCGCGGCGCCGTCGAGGGCGATCCGCACCTTGACGCCGCGGGCCTGCGCCGCCTTGATCGCCTCGGCGAACGCCGGCCGCGTCCAGCTGAACAGCGAGACGTGGATCTCCGCGCCGGCCGGGGTGCCGTTGGCCAGCTGGACCAGCCGCGTTTCGATCGCGTGGTCGCGGTCGCCGTTTTCGGGCGGGTTGTTGAAGATCGCTTCCATGCCGGTCGCGTCGGCGGCCACCGCGGCCGGCGCCGCGTGCGCGACGCCGCTGCCGGCCAGCGCGAGCAGCGCGCCGACGGCCACGGTGAGCGCCTTGAACTTGGGGGCCATGTCTTCCTCCTGTCGGATGGCCCCAAGCTCGCAATCCGGCGTACAAGATCCGTACACCCGGACGTTGCCGGACATACCCGACGAAGCGCCGCCGGAACCCGACTCTCGGCGGGTTCCGCCCATCCGGGCCGAAGAGGACGCTTCTCCTGGCTCCCACGGGCGGAGCCGGGAAAGGACGACCTCCATGAGATCGAGGGTGCTTCCTGCCGTGCTCGGCGTCGCCATCGGCCTGCTGGGCACCGTCGCCGTCGCCACGCCGGCCCAGGCCGCCGCGGTGTGCGGCGACCAGCTCGTCGGCAACGGCGGGTTCGAGAGCGGCACCACGCCGTGGACCCAGACCAGCAGCGTGATCACCGCGGCCACCACGGCGCAACCCGCGCACGGCGGGACGATGCTCGCCCGGCTGGACGGCACCGGCAGCACGCACACCGACACCCTGTCCCAGTCCCTGACGCTCCCGGCGGGCTGCGCGTCGGCGACGCTGTCGTGGTGGCAGCACATCGACACCAAGGAGACGACCACCAGCACGAAGTACGACAAGCTCGTCGTGCAGGCGGGCTCCGACACCCTGGCGAGCTATTCGAACCTGGACAAGAACACCGGCTACGTCCAGCGCACCGTCGACGTCTCCCGCTACCTCGGCCGGACGGTGACGCTGAAGATCACCGGCACCGAGGATTCCAGCCTGGCCACCAACTTCGTCCTCGACGACTTCTCTCTGACCACCGCGGGGTCCGCGCAGTCTCCGGTCGTGACCTCACCTGGCGCCCAGACCGGCGCGGTCGGTCAGGCCGCGTCGCTGCAGATCCAGGCGAGCGACCCGCAGGGCGACGCGCTCACCTACAGCGCCACCGGCCTGCCCACGGGACTCGCGATCGGCGCGAGCACGGGCAAGATCACCGGCACGCCGACGACCGCGGGCACGTCCTCGGTGACCGTGACGGCGACGGACCCGGCAGGCAACAGCGGCAGCGCCACCTTCACGTGGACGATCTCGGCCGCGCCCGCCGACTCGGCCCGCACGCCGATCAACCCCGCCTACACGGTGAACCTGACGTCGAACACGGCGGGCGACACGTGGACCGGGCACCAGAGTGTCAGCTTCACCAACAGCTCGGCGACCGCGCTGCCCGAGGTGTACCTGCGGCTCTGGGACAACTACCACGGCGCCTGCCCGACGACGCCGATCACGGTCACGAACGTCACCGGCGGCACGCCGTCCGCGCTGAGCGTGAACTGCACGGCCATGAAGATCACGCTGCCCGCTCCCCTGGCCCAGGGCCAGTCGGCGACCATCGGCTTCGACCTGAAGATCGTGGTGCCCAGCGGCGCCGACCGGTTCGGCCACGACGGCGCCTACAACATGATCGGCAACGCACTGCCGGTGCTCGCGGTCCGCGACGGCGCGGGCTGGCACCTCGACCCGTACACGAACAACGGCGAGTCGTTCTACACGGTGATCGGCGACTTCGACGTCACGCTCGTGCACCCGGCGTCGCTGCTCACCCCGGCCACCGGCACGTCGACCGAGACGACCAGCGGCACGACGACCACCACGCACGCGGTGGCGGCGAAGGTCCGCGACTTCGCCTGGGCCGCCGGGCCGTTCGCGAAGATCAGCACGACGTCCGGCAAGGGCGTGCGGGTCAACGTCTACTCGGTCAGCGGGATTTCGACGAGCAGCGCGAACTCGATGCTGTCGCTGGCCGCGGACTCCGTCGACGTCCACTCGGGCCGCTTCGGCGACTACCCGTACGGCGAGCTGGACGTGGTGCTGGACAACAACTTCTGGTTCGGCGGCATGGAGTACCCCGGCTTCGTGCTCGACCTGGTGTCGAACGTGGCGCTGCCGCACGAGATCGCCCACCAGTGGTTCTACGGGATCGTCGGTGACGACGAGTACACCTCCCCGTGGCTGGACGAGAGCTTCACCGACTACGCCACCGACCTCTACCGCGGCATCACCGGCAGCGGCTGCGGCATCACGTGGCAGTCGAGCGCGGAGAAGCTGACCAACTCGATGGCCTACTGGGACGCGCATTCGTCCCGGTACTCGACGGTGGTCTACAACTACGGCAAGTGCACCCTGCACGACCTGCGGCGGCTGATCGGCGACACGGCGATGGCGAACCTGCTGAAGTCGTACGCGCAGTCGCACTGGTACGGCGTGTCGACCACGGCGGAGTTCAAGGCCGCGGCGCAGGCGGCCGCCGGCTCGACCGACCTCACGTCGTTCTGGGCCGCGCACCGCGTCGAGGGGTAAACCGGTTGGTGTTCCCCGTCCGCGTCCGCCACTGTGGGGACGTGGACGGGGAACGGCTTTTCTGCGACGTCGGTCTGGCAGAGCGCATCGAACGCGCGGAGGTGCGGTTCGTCGCCGACTGCTGCGACGCGACCCGGGCGCGGGTCGGGGGTGCTCGCGGCTTCACGCGCCCGCTCGCCGGCGGTGTCGCGACCTTCGCCGAGCCCGACTCGCCGTTCAACAAGGTCGCCGGCCTGGGCTTCGGGGGCTTGCCCGAAAACCTCGACGAGGTCGAAGCCGCCTTCGCCGAGCTGGGCGCACCAGTACAAGTTGAGCTTTCCCAGCTCGCCGAGGCCGGTATGGGCGCGTTCTTCACCGAGCGCGGCTACCGCCTCGAGTCCTACGAGAACGTGCTCGGGCGGCGGCTCGGTGGCACCGAGTTCCCCACGGACGTCCGGCCGGTCCGGGACGACGAGCTGGAGACCTGGCTGTCCGCGATGGCCGACGCGTCCTCGGTCGCCGACGACCAGGGCCTGCCCTCGAACGAGCACTTCCCCCGCGAGCTCCTCCGGAACGCGCTGCGGGACATGGCCGGGGTCCGGCGGTACCTCGCGGAGCGGGACGGCGAGTTCGCGGGCGGCGCGTGCATCCGGGTGACCGACGGCATCGCGCAGTTCGGCGGCGCGGCGACCCTGCCCGCCCACCGGCGCCGCGGCGTCCAGAGCGCGTTGCTGCGGGCCCGGCTCGCGGCGGCCGCCGAAGCCGGGTGCGAACTCGCCGTCGTCACCACGCAGCCCGGGTCGAAGTCGCACCAGAACGCGCAGCGGCAGGGGTTCGACCTGCTCTACGCGCGGGCGATCCTGGTGAAGGGCACCTCCGCGACGAGGTCTTCCGGGGCGGAGAGCCGCCAGGCCTCGTAGAGGAGCTCGGCGAGTTCGTCGGCGTCGATCCCGTCGAGGTGGACAACGACCCAGCCGAAGCCGCCTGCGGTGAACTGCACCTCGAAGACGTCCGGCCGCTCCGAGACCAGCGCGAGCTGCTCGGACACCGTCTGCTTGAGGCCGACGGTCCGGGTCCGCGGCCAGAAGTAGCCGAACCGCTTGCCGCGCACGCTGAACGCCGAGTAGTCGCGCGCTTCCGAACGCTGGACCTCCGCCAGCGTCCCGAGCAGCTGTTCGAACTTCTTGACCTGCACCGTCACCGTCGGCTCCCCCTGTCTCCGGCGACCACCGTAGCGCGCCGGTACCGTGCGGGACATGACCGAGTCCGGAGAGGGTCGCGACGTCGTCGTCAAGCGGGGGCACGCTCCCGGCGCGACGGCGGCCGAAGTCGCGGGCCTGCGCTGGCTGGCCGCGGCCGGCACGGTCCCGGTCCCCACCGTGCGCAGGCACGACGAGGAGCGGCTCGTCATCGACCGCGTCCCGGCGGGGCGTCCGTCGGCCGCGGCGGCGGAACGCTTCGGCCGCGGGCTGGCCGGGGTGCACGCCGCCGGCGCCCCGGCGTTCGGCGCGCCGCCGCCGGACGGGCTCGCCGACGCCTGGATCGGCCGGGCGCCGATGACCAACGTCCCCGCCGGGGACTGGGCGTCCTGGTACGCGGCCGACCGGGTGCTGCCCTACGTCCGGCTGGCGGTGGACGCCGGGACGTTCGGGCCGGCCGAAGCGACGGTGTTCGAGCGGGCCTGCACGCGGATCCCGGCTTCGGCCGAGCCGCCCGCGCGGCTGCACGGCGACCTCTGGACCGGCAACGTCCTGTGGGACGGGCGCGAGGCGTGGCTGATCGACCCGGCCGCCCACGGCGGGCACCGCGAGACGGACCTGGCGATGCTGCGGCTGTTCGGCTGCCCGCACCTCGACCACGTCCTCGGCGCGTACCGGGAAGCCAGTCCCCTCGCCGACGGCTGGCGCGACCGCGTCGGGCTGCACCAGCTGTTCCCGCTGCTGGTCCACACGGTCCTGTTCGGACAGTCCTATGCGGACCAGGCGCTGGCGGCGGCCCGCTCGTTCTAGCAGCGGTCCAGCATGGTTTCCAGCGCCTTCTTCTCCGGGACGGTGATCGTCAGGCCGTAGTTGCGCTTGACGACGATCCAGTCGGTGGCGTACGCGCACCAGTACGACACCAGCGGCGGCTTCCACGCGTCCGGGGCCTTGTCGCTCTTCTGCACGTTGAGGTTGTCGGTGACCGCCTTCAGCTGCGGGCGGACGAGGTCGTTGGCGAACTGCTCACGCCGTTCCCGCGTCCAGCTCTTCGCGCCGCTGACCCAGGCCTGCCCGAGCGGGACCATGTGGTCGATGTCCACATCGGACGCCTTGTGCCAGGTCTCGCCGTCGTAGGGGCTGACCCAGGTGCCGGACTTCGCGGCGCACTGCGCGTCGGTCTGGACGTCCTTGCCGTCGCGCTTGAGCACCTCCTCGCGGACGTCGCAGTTCGCGTCGACCTTGTCCCAGTGCGGGAACTCGTCGCGGCTGTAGCCGTCCATGGTCCCCCGGACGGCGACCTTGAGCGCCGCCAGCTCGGTCCGGGCCTCGCCGGGCGACACCCGCGGGGCGGCGACCGTTCCCGGGCCCTGCGTCACGGGCCCGGCACCGGACGCGAGCTCGTCGGCGAGCTTGCAGCCGGTGAGGGAGGAACCGGCGAGGACGGCGAGCAGGACAAGCGCTCGGGCACGCGGCATCGTGAACCCCTTTCACGTCTACCGGGAAGTGCCCAGCGGACGCCCCGGGGAAACGGTGCAGGCGTGTCAGCTGGCGCGAAACGATCGTGGCAGGTCACGAGCCGTGAAAGACCTGGTTGACGAACACGGCGGCCACCACCCCGGCGGCGACGAGCACGGTGAGCACGAAGAGCAGGACCCACGGAACCTGCCGGATGGGCCGCTGCCGGGGAAAGACGACCGCCCGCGCCGACGGAGTCCACGCGACGGGCTCGTCTTCGACCGGCGCCGGCGCGGGTTCCGTGGGCACGGGCACGACGGCGGGCAGTTCGGGCAGCCGGTCGAGCACCGGGAGCCGGGCGGGAAACCCGTCGGCGATGAGGGCGGCCCGGGGTGGGGCGAGGTGCGCCAGCGAGAGGGCGTAGCAGGCGTCGAGGACGTCATCGGCGGACCAGACGGTCCGCCACCGGTTGTGCTGGGCGATGATCCGCCGCAACCCGCGAGGATCGGCGAGGACGACGGCCACGCCGGCCACGGGTTTCGGCTCGGGCCAGTGCAGGGCCGGTGGGCCGGGCGGCGGCGCGGGGGCTGGGGCGGCGGGGCCTCCGGGAAGGATCGCGCGCTGGCTGGGCGACTTCGGCGCCGGTTCGTTCGGCCGCTCCGCCTCGCTTCCCGAGGCGGCATCAGCGGGACCCGCCACCTCCGGCCCGCCCGCCGCCACAGCCGCCCACTCACCCAACCGCAGGTCCCGCTCCCCCGCGGCGTCGCCCCGCCGTTCCGCCGGCGGGACCACCGCGACCAGGCCCGTCACATGCCGGCCCCCCTCGTGGCCGGCCAACGCTCCGCGTGCCGCCGCGACTGCCAGGCCCGTCCGGTCGCCCGGGCCCGGCCACTCCGCCGGGCCGGGCTCGTGGGCCGCTATCACCACCACTCCGCAGCGGGTGAACACCAGGGCGTCCACGAACCGCGGCCCCAGCCTGCTCGGCAACGCGATGCCCGCCAGTGCCAGCCCCGTCAGGTGGTTCGGGCCCGGGCCCCACGAGCGCAGCACCCGCTCCAGGTGCTCGGCCGCCGCCGGGCGGGGGCGGCTTTCCTCGGTGTGCTGGCGGGCCACGAGCACGCCGGTCACCTCCCACGACGAGACGCGAGCACTCCCTCGAAGGTAGGAGGCAACCCCGCCACGCCCCAGCAGCCGAACGAGTGGTCGATCACCACCGTGTGTAGCCGGCAGCTATGGCCGCGGGGTGTTGCGCAGGTTGGCGCGGGCCAGGTCGACCATCTTGCCGACGCCGCCGTTGAGCACCGTCTTCGTCGCGCCCAGCGCGAAGCCGCGCACCATCTCGCCGGTGATGCGCGGCGGGATCGACAGCGCGTTCGGGTCGGTCACCACCTCGACCACCGCCGGGCCGGGGTGGGCGAACGCCTTCTCCAGCGCGCCGCGGACGTCGGCCGGGTCCTCGACGCGCTCGGCGAACACGCCGCAGGCGGCCGCGATCGCCGCGAAGTTCACCGGGGCGTGGTCGGTGCCGAAGTCCGGCAGGCCGTCGACGAGCATCTCCAGCTTCACCATGCCCAGCGTGGCGTTGTTGAACACCACCACCTTCACCGGGACGTCGTAGGCCGGCAGCGTCAGCAGGTCGCCCATCAGCATGGCCAGCCCGCCGTCGCCCGAGAGGGACACGACCTGGCGGCCCGGCTGGGACAGCTGGGCGCCGATGGCGTGCGGCAGCGCGTTCGCCATGCTGCCGTGCCGGAACGAGCCCAGCACGCGGCGGCGGCCGTTCGGCGTCAGGTAGCGCGCGGCCCAGACGTTGCCCATGCCGGTGTCCACAGTGAACACCGCGTCGTCGGCGGCGACCTCGTCGAGCACCGAAGCCACGTACTCCGGGTGGATCGGGCGCCGGTGCTCGATCTTCGTCGTGTAGGCGCCGACGACCTTCTCCAGCTTCCGCACGTGCTCGCGCAGCATCCGGTCGAGGAACGCGCGGTCGGTGCGCGGGCGCAGCAGCGGCAGCAGGGCGCGCAGCGTCTCGCGCACGTCGCCGTGCACGGCCAGGTCCAGCGGCGTACGACGGCCGAGGCGCGACGCGTCGTGGTCGACCTGGATCGTGTGCGCCTGCGGGAGGAAGTTGTCGTACGGGAAGTCGGTGCCCAGCAGCACGATCCGGTCGGCCTCGTGCATCGCGTCGTAGCAGGCGCCGTAGCCGAGCAGGCCGCTCATGCCGACGTCGAACGGGTTGTCGTACTGGATCCACTCCTTGCCGCCGAGCGAGTGCCCGACCGGCGCGGCGAGCGTCTCCGCCAGCGCCATGACCTCGTCGTGCGCGCCTCGGACGCCCGCGCCGGCGAAGAGCATCACCTTCTCACCGGAGTTCAGCAGGTCGGCGAGGTCCCGGACGGTCTCCGGAGCAGGCACCGCGGGCGACGGCGTCACCAGCGGGAGCCGTTCGGTGAGCGGCCCGGTGGCCTTGCGGTCGGCGAGGTCGCCCGGGATGGTCAGCACCGCGACGCCGCCCTTGCCGACGGCGGCCTGCGTGGCGATCCGCAGCAGGCGCGGCAGCTGCGCCGGGTCCGCCACCACCTCGCTGAAGTGGCTGCACTCGGCGAAGAGCCGGTCGGGGTGGGTCTCCTGGAAGAAGCCGGCGCCGATCTGGTTCGACGGGATGTGCGACGCGATGGCCAGCACCGGCGCGCCCGAGCGGTGCGCGTCGAACAGGCCGTTGATCAGGTGCAGGTTGCCCGGCCCGCAGCTGCCCGCGCAGACGGCGAGCTTGCCGGTGACCTGGGCTTCGGCCGCCGCGGCGAAGGCGGCGGTCTCCTCGTGGCGGACGTGCACCCACTCGATGCCGTCGGTGCGGCGGACCGCGTCGACGATCGGGTTCAGGCTGTCCCCGACGATGCCGTAGATGCGCTCGACCCCGGCGTCGCGCAGGGTCCTGACCAGTTGTTCTGCCACGGTAGCCATACCTCCAGCGTGGCGCGCGACGATCGATGCGTCCAATGCCTGATTGGGGGAAAATCCATACACTGAGGGCATGGACGTCCAGACGCTGCGGCTGTTCCGGGAGGTCGCGGCCGGCGCGACCGTCACCGAGACCGCCGCGCGGGCCCACCTCACCCAGCCGGCCCTGTCCCGCGCCCTCCGGCGGCTGGAGCACGAGGCCGGCGCCGAGCTGTTCCGCCGGTCCGGGCGGGTGCTGCGGCTGACGCCGGCCGGGCACGCGTTCAGGCGGCACGTCGACCTCGTGCTCGACCAGCTCGACCAGGGCCTGCGCGAGGTCGGGGAGATCGTCGCGCCGGACACCGGGGTCGTCCCGCTGGCGTTCCTGCACACCTTCGGCACGTGGCTGGTGCCCGCGGTGCTGAGCGGCTTCCTCGGCGAGCACCCCGGCGCGCGCTTCGAGCTGCGGCAGCACGGCGAGGCCGGGCTCGAGGAAGAGCTCCTCGACGGCACCGCGGACGTCGTCATCACCAGCGGCGACCCCGGGCACCCCCAGCTGCACTGGTCCCGGCTGCTCGTCGAGCCGCTGCGGCTCGCGGTGCCCCCGCGCCACCGGCTCGCCGGGCGGCGGCGGGTGCGCCTCGCCGACGTCGCGGCCGAGACGTTCATCCTGCTGCGCCCGGGATACGCGCTGCGCGAGACGACCGAGCGGCTGTGCGCCGAGGCCGGGTTCGCCCCGCGCATCGGGTTCGAAGGCGACGAGGTGGAGACCCTGCGCGGGCTCGTGACCGCCGGGCTGGGCGTGGCCGTCGTGCCGCTCCCCCACACGGCGGAGTTCCCGGCGCCCCACCTCGAACTGACCGATGTGGACGCCGCGCGCGACATCGGGCTCGCGTGGGCGGCAGGGCGGAATCTTCCGCCGTTGAGCGAAACCTTCCGCCGGCACGTCCTGGCCGCCGCCCCGCGGCTGGTGGCCACCGGCGACGACCGTCCACAAGGGACGATGTGAGAAGTGCCTTACGGGACAGCGGAACCCGTGCTGGTATGACAGGGTGGAGGCATGGTCGCCGCGCTGAGATCCTTCCTGCTGTCCTGGACCTCCGTCACCCCGGTGCTCGGCGTGCTCGTGCTGGCGCTCGCCTGGGGCCGCGACCTCGGCCCGGTCTTCGTGGCCCTCGTCGCCGTCGCGCTGGGGGCGACCGTGCTGGCCGCGGTGCACCACGCCGAAGTCGTCGCCCACCGCGTCGGGGAGCCGTTCGGTTCGCTGGTGCTCGCGGTGGCGGTCACGGTCATCGAGGTCGCGCTGATCGTCACGATGATGGTCTCCGGCGGCCCGGAGGCCGGTTCGCTCGCGCGGGACACCGTGTTCGCCGCCGTCATGATCACGACCAACGGCATCGTCGGCATCTCCCTGCTCGTCGGCGCCCGCCGCTACGGCTCGACGCTGTTCAACTCCGAAGGCAGCGGGGCCGCGCTGGCCACGGTCGCGACGCTGGCCACGCTGAGCCTGGTGCTCCCGGCGTTCACCTCCAGCACGCCGGGACCGGCGTTCTCCCCCACCCAGCTGACGTTCGCGGCGCTGGCGTCCCTGGTGCTGTACGGGACGTTCGTGCTGACGCAGACGGTGCGCCACCGCGACTTCTTCCTGCCGGTGGCGGCGGACGGCGCGGTCAAGGAGGACGACCACGCCGACCCGCCGTCGAACCGCGCCGCCCTGGGCAGCCTGGTGCTGCTGCTGGTGGCGCTGGTCGCGGTGGTCGGGCTGGCGAAGGTGGAGTCACCGGCGATCGAGGCCGGCGTGCGAGCGGCCGGGTTCCCGCAGTCGTTCGTCGGCGTGGTGATCGCGCTGCTGGTCCTGCTCCCGGAGACGCTGGCGGCGGTCCGCGCGGCCCAGCGCGACCGGATGCAGATCAGCCTGAACCTGGCGTACGGCTCGGCGATCGCCAGCATCGGCCTGACGATCCCGGCGATCGCGCTGGCGTCGGTGTGGCTGCCGGGCCAGCTGCTGCTCGGCCTGGGCTCGACCCAGATCGTGCTGCTGGCCCTGACGGTGGTGGTGAGCGTCCTGACGGTGGTCCCCGGCCGGGCGACCCGCCTCCAGGGCGGCGTGCACCTGGTCCTGCTGGCGGGCTTCCTCGTGCTGGCCATCAACCCCTGACGCCGTGTCGTCCCCCTGATCACGCGTGTCGACCCTCCCATCACGAGTGATGCACCTTCAATCACGCGAGAAGCCTCGCCGGGCACGGCCGATGCCCGGTCCGCCCCACGACCGGCAGGCCGCCACCCGTGCGGGAAGGGGCATCGCCCGTGATGGGAGGGTCGACACGCGTGATGGGAGAGTCGACACGCGTGATTGGAGGGTCGACACGGGTCAGGCGGTGGTGACTTCGATGCCGACCACGCAGGTGTCGTCGTCGGTGTCGGCCGTGCTGTAGGTGAGCAGCCTGTCCAGCTGGTGCTCCAGGCCTCCGTCGTGGCCGTCGACCAGGGTGACCAGGCGGGACACCGAGTCCTGGACCGGGCGGTCGCGGCGCTCGATCAGGCCGTCGGTGTAGATCAGCAGGATGTCGCCCTCCGCCAGCTGGAGCTCGTCCTCCTCGTACGCCACGTCGCGGACCGCCCCCAGCAGTGAACCGCGGATCAGCGGCAAGGTCGTCGCCGTGCCGTCGCGGTGGCGGACGATCGGGGGCAGGTGGCCCGCGCGGGCCCAGCGCAGCTTCCGGCGGGCCGGGTCGTAGACCGCCGTCACCGCGGTCGCCGTGACGTGGTCGGTCAGGTGGTAGGCCACCAGGTTCAGCCACGTCAGCAGCTGGGCCGGGCCGGCGCCGGTCGCCGCGAGGCCGCGCAGGGCGTTGCGGAGGCTCACCATGCCCGTCGCGGCGTCGATGCCGTGGCCGGCGACGTCGCCGACGCACAGCAGGACCTCGCCCGTCGGCAGGGCCACCGCGTCGTACCAGTCGCCGCCGACCAGGTGCTCCTTCTCCGCGGGACGGTAGCGGACCGCCGCCCGCAGGCCCGGCATGTCGATCGGGCCCTTCGCCGGCGGCATGATCGCGTGCTGCAGCTGCAGCGCCAGCCGGTTGCGCTCCATCGCCTCCTGCTCGGTCTCGGCCAGCCTGTCCCGCGTGGCCGCCAGCGCCACCTCGGTCCAGTGCTGCGACGAAACGTCCTGGTAGGCGCCCCGGACCGCGACCAGCTCGCCGCGGCCGTCGACGACCGGCTCGGCGACCACCCGGATGTGCCGGGCGACGCCGTCGGAGCGCTGCAGGCGGAACGCCGTCGACGACGGGCGCTTGTGGTGCAGCACCGCCCGCAGGAACCGGCCGATCGCCGGCGCGTCGTCGGGGTGCGCGTGCCCGGCCAGCTCGTGCAGCGACAGCGGTGCGGCGTTCGGCAGCAGGCCGTACAGCGCGAACAGCTCGGTGTTCCAGGTGATCGCGCCGGTCACGACGTTCTCTTCGAAGCCGCCGATGCGGCCCAGCCGCTGGGCGTGCTGCAGCAGCACGGCGAGCTTCGCCGCGTCGTCCTGGATGCGCAGGATCAGCAGCACGTTCCCGGCGAAGCGGGTGACGCTGACGTCGGTGAGCACCGTCAGCGGCACCTGGTCGACCAGGGTCGTGATCGCCATGCTCTCGGCCCGGAACGGCTCGCCGGTGGCGTAGACGCGCTGGATCTTGTCGAGCAAGCCGCTCTCCTCGGCGGCGAGCGGGTACGACTCCAGCAGCCGCGTGCCGACGATCCGGCTGCGCGGGCGCCCGCCCGGGTCGGCGAACCGGACGTTCGCGTGGTGGACGCGGAAGTCGCCGCCGTCCTGGCACGGGGTCAGCAGCACGGCCGGGTCGTGCAGGCCGTCGATGAGGTCCACCAGCTCGCCGAGCACGTCGGCCGCCCGGGCCGGCTCCCGGGTGTCGAGCGTGTACGCGCACAGTTCGGCGAGCGCCTCCAGCTGACGCCGCAGGCGCCCCGGTTCCGCGGGCAACGGGTCGGGCCAGCACATCTCGACGACGCCGATGATGCGCCCGCCGGTCCCGGTCGGCACCGTCACCCGGCCGCCCCCGGCGAAGGTGTGCTGCCCGATCGACGGCAGGCCGGCCCCGGCGAGCGTCGGGCACCAGACGGTGTCGCGCTCGAGCAGCGCGCTGCGGGCGGGCGTCGCCACGCCCGGCGGCACGTACCGCCAGCGCGCCGCCTCCTCGGCCGAGAACCCGGCCGATCCGGCCAGGGTCATCGACCCGTCGGACCCGGCGAGCCACACCGCGACGGCGGTCGCCCCCAGCGGCCGCAGCGCATGGTCCAAAATGGACTCCGCGACGCGCTGGGTGTCCCCGGCCGCGAGCACGCCGCTCTCCGCGGTCCGCAGCCGGACCGCGACCGAATCGCCGGAGTCGTCGGCTCGGGCCAGGAAATCCCGCGCCACGTCGGTCACCCGGTCCGCGGCCGCCTCGCCGACGACGTCCGCGGCGAACTCCAGCGGCGTCATCCCGGCGCGCGCGGCCAGGGTCTCCAGCTGCCGCGCCGCATCGGCGGGCGCGCAGTGCAGGCGCTCCATCAGCACGCCCTTGGCGAGCTCGATCAGGGCACGGCCGTCGGCGACGGCGTGCGCGTGCTCGATCTCACCGCGCAGGCGCGCGACCGTCTCGGCAAGCCGCGCGAGGTTGGCCGACACCTCCACCGGGGGCAGCACAGTCTGCTCTCCGGCGGGCAACCGGTCGTCGCCGATCACGCGGTCACGTGCCGCTTGATGCGGGTGATGAGGTCGTCGGCGTCGACCGGTTTGGTCACGTAGTCGGTGGCGCCCGAGGCGAGGCTCTTCTCCCGGTCACCCGGCATCGCCTTGGCCGTCACCGCGACGATCGGGATGCCCGCGTGCTCCGGCATCGCGCGGATCTTGGCGGTCGCGGTGTAGCCGTCCATCTCCGGCATCATCACGTCCATCAGGATCAGGTCGATGCCGGGGTGCGAGGCGACCGTCTCGACGCCCTTGCGGCCGTCCTCGGCGTGCAGCACCTGCATGCCGTGCAGCTCCAGGATCCCGGTCAGCGCGTAGACGTTGCGCGGGTCGTCGTCGACGATCAGCACCGTCCGCCCGGCCAGCGTGGTGTCGACGTCGGCCGCGCGCACCGGCGCGGCCGGCTCGTCCGGGCGGACCAGCGGCAGCACCGCGCCGGGCTCCTCCGCCGACAGGTGCAGCGCGATCCGCTCGCGCAGTTCGTCCAGCCCGGACAGCACCTCCAGCGACGGCACGTCCGCGCGGGACTGCACCAGCTGTTCGAGCTCGCCGTCGAGCCGGCGGCTGTTGTGCGCGAGCACCGGCACCAGCCGCAGCGCGCTGTCGCCCTGCATCGCGTCGAGGAAGCTGAACGCGGTCCGGTCCGGCAGGTCCAGGTCGAGCACCACGCAGTGGTAGGCGTCGGTGGCCAGCGCCGCGGCCGCCTCCTGCGTGCCCACCGCCGTCACGACTTCGACGTCGGCGGGCGAGAGGCCGATGTCCCGGCTGTCGGCCAGGTCGGCGGCCGCGCTCTCGGCGACGAGCGTCAGCAGGCCGTGCTGGCGTTCCTCGACGACCAGCAGCCGCCGGTGCGCCCGCGGCCCCGAGGCCGGGACGGCGGCACCGGAGTCCGTCACCACGACGGCCGTGCTGGGCGGCTCGCTCGCCGAACCCGGCGCGAAGTCCGGGCGGGCGACCGGCAGCGCGAAGGTGAAGGTGCTGCCCTCGCCGAGGGTGCTTTCGGCGGTGATGACGCCACCGAGCAGCTGGGCGATCTCGCGGCTGATCGACAGGCCGAGCCCGGTGCCGCCGTACTTGCGGCTGGTCGTGCCGTCGGCCTGCTGGAACGCGCCGAAGATCGATTCGAGCTGGTGCTCGGCGATGCCGATGCCGGTGTCGGTGACCCGGAAGGCGACGGCGGGCCCGTGCACGCGCAGCGGCCGGGGCAGCCGCTCCGGGTCCACCGGCTCGATGTGCAGCTCGATCCCGCCGACCTCGGTGAACTTGACCGCGTTGGACAGCAGGTTGCGCAGCACCTGCCGCAGCCGCGAGTCGTCGGTGAGCAGCTCGGGCGGCGAGCCGGGCGCGACGGTGATCCGGAAGTCCAGGTTGCGCTGGGACGTCATCGGCCGGAACGTCGCCTCGACGTAGTCGAGCAGGCCGCGCAGCGACACCTGCTCCGGGGTGACGTCCATCTTCCCGGCCTCGACCTTGGACAGGTCGAGGATGTCGTTGATCAGCTGCAGCAGGTCCGAGCCCGCGGAGTGGATGATGCCCGCGTACTCGACCTGCTTGGCGGTGAGGTTGCGGGTCGGGTTCTGCGCGAGCAGCTGGGCGAGGATCAGCAGGCTGTTGAGCGGGGTGCGCAGCTCGTGGCTCATGTTGGCCAGGAACTCCGACTTGTACTTCGACGCCAGCGTCAGCTGCTGGGCGCGGGCCTCCAGCTCCTGGCGGGCCTGCTCGATCTCGAGGTTCTTCGTCTCGATGTCGCGGTTCTGCGTGACCAGCAGCGCCGCCTTCTCCTCCAGCTCGGCGTTGGAGGACTGGAGTTCTTCCTGCCGCGCCTGCAGTTCCTCCGAGCGGGCCTGCAGCTCCGCGGTCAGCCGCTGCGACTCGCCCAGCAGCTCGTCGGTGCGGGCGTTGGCGACGATGCTGTTGACGTTGACGCCGATCTGCTCCATCAGCAGCTCGAGGAACGCGCGGTGCACCGGCGTGAAGCCGTGCACCGACGCCAGCTCGATGACGCCGAGCACCTGGTCCTCGACGACGATCGGCAGCACGATGAGGCTGGCCGGCACGGTGCTCCCGAGACCGGAGGAGATCGTGGCGTAGCCGGGCGGGACGTCGTCGACCGCGATCGCCCGGCGGCTGCGGGCGGCCTGCCCGACCAGCGACTGGCCCACGCGGAACCGCACGGCCGGGCCGTCTCCGTCGTCCGGGTGGCCGTACGCGCCGACCAGCCGCAGCTCGGGGACCTCGGCGGTGTCGTCGGCCAGGTAGAAGGCCCCGTACTGGGCGTTGACCAGCGGGACGAGCTCGTCCATGACCGCGGCCGCGACCACCGCGAGGTCGCGGCGGCCCTGCATCAGCCCGGTGATCGTGGCCAGGTTGGACTTCAGCCAGTCCTGCTCCTGGTTCGCCCGCGTCGTCTCGCGCAGCGACTCGACCATCGAGTTGATGTTGTCCTTCAGCTCGGCGACCTCGCCGGAGGCGTCGACGGTGATCGAGCGGGTCAGGTCGCCCTCGGCGACCGCGCTGGTGACCTCGGCGATCGCGCGGACCTGCCGGGTGAGGTTCCCGGCCAGCTCGTTGACGTTCTCCGTCAGCCGCTTCCAGGTGCCCGACACGCCTTCGACCTCGGCCTGCCCGCCCAGGCGGCCTTCGCTGCCGACCTCGCGGGCCACCCGGGTGACCTCCGCGGCGAACGCCGAGAGCTGGTCGACCATCGTGTTGATCGTGGTCTTGAGCTCGAGGATCTCGCCGCGGGCGTCGACGTCGATCTTGCGGGTCAGGTCGCCCTGGGCGACGGCGGTGGTCACCTGGGCGATGTTGCGGACCTGCCCGGTGAGGTTGTTCGCCATCGAGTTGACGTTGTCGGTGAGGTCCTTCCAGGTGCCGGCCACGTTCGGCACCCGCGCCTGGCCGCCGAGCATGCCTTCGGTGCCGACCTCGCGGGCCACGCGGGTGACCTCGTCCGCGAACGCCGACAGCGTGTCGACCATCGTGTTGATGACGTCGGCCAGTGCCGCGACCTCGCCCTTGGCCTCGACGGTGATCTTCCGCGAGAGGTCGCCGCGGGCGACCGCGGTGGCGACCTGGGCGATCGAGCGGACCTGGCCGGTCAGGTTGGACGCCATCACGTTGACGTTGTCGGTGAGGTTCTTCCACGTCCCGGACACGCCGCGGACGGTCGCCTGGCCGCCGAGGTTGCCCTCGGTGCCGACCTCGCGCGCCACCCGGGTGACCTCGTCCGCGAACGCGGACAGCTGGTCGACCATCGTGTTGATGGTGTCCTTCAGCTCGAGGATCTCGCCGCGGGCGTCGACGCGGATCTTCTGGGACAGGTCGCCGCGGGCGACCGCGGTGGTGACCTGGGCGATCGAGCGGACCTGCGCGGTGAGGTTGTCGGCCATGACGTTGACCGACTCGGTGAGGTCCTTCCAGGTGCCGGAGACGCCCTTGACGTCGGCCTGGCCGCCCAGCCTGCCCTCGGTACCCACTTCGCGCGCCACCCGGGTGACCTCGTCCGCGAACGCGGACAGCTGATCCACCATCGTGTTCAGCGTGTCCTTGAGCTCCAGGACCTCGCCGCGGGCGGTGACGTTGATCTTCTGCGACAGGTCGCCCTTGGCCACCGCGGTGGCGACCTGGGCGATGTTGCGGACCTGGTCGGTCAGGTTGCCCGCCATGAAGTTCACCGAGTCGGTGAGGTCGCGCCAGGTGCCCGAGACGCCCTTGACGTCCGCCTGGCCGCCGAGGCGGCCCTCGGTGCCCACCTCGCGCGCCACTCTCGTGACTTCGTCGGCGAACGACGACAGCTGGTCGACCATCGTGTTGATGGTGTTCTTGAGTTCGAGGATCTCGCCGCGCGCGTCGACGGTGATCTTCTGGCTCAGGTCGCCCTTCGCCACCGCGGTCGTCACCTGGGCGATGTTGCGGACCTGGTCGGTCAGGTTCCCGGCCATGAAGTTCACCGAATCGGTGAGGTCGCGCCAGACGCCGCCGACGCCGGGGACCTGGGCCTGGCCGCCGAGGCGGCCTTCGCTGCCCACTTCGCGCGCCACCCGGGTGACCTCGTCCGCGAACGACGACAGCTGGTCCACCATCGTGTTGACGGTGTCCTTGAGCTCCAGGATTTCGCCCCGGGCGTCGACGTCGATCTTCTGCGACAGGTCGCCCTTGGCCACCGCGGTCGCCACCTGGGCGATGTCACGCACCTGGGTGGTGAGGTTGCCGGCCATGGCGTTCACCGAATCGGTGAGGTCCTTCCAGGTGCCGGACACGCCGGGGACCTTCGCCTGGCCGCCGAGCTGCCCCTCGCTGCCGACCTCCCGCGCGACGCGGGTGACCTCGGAGGTGAACAGCGAGAGCTGGTCGGCCATGCCGTTGAAGACCGTGGCGATCTCCCCGAGCAGGCCGTCGGCCCCGCCCGGCAGCCGGATGCCGAAGTCGCCGTCGCGGACGGCGGTCAGGCCGGCCAGCAGCCGGCGCAGCTCCTGCTCCCCGGCCTCGCCCACGCCCGAGGCGTCCGTCCCCGCCCCCGGGCGCACGCCGTCGACCATTGCCCCACCCATCCGCCACCCGTTTCCTGGTTTCGCCCGCACCGCTGTGTGCACACCGGATGGCTCAGCATAGTGCAGTTGCACTATGCTGAGCGGCAACGGTTGAGCAACCAGCCGCGCCGGTGTCCACGTGCGCTCCCAGGCGGTGCTCGAAAGCCTTTCCTTCTCCCCCAGGCCATCCGGCCGCATTGACCCGTTCGGCTGAACGTCGCCGCGGGCTCCGGCGGCGTGCGCTCCGGCGCCGCCGCCACGCTTCGGCGCGCCCGGATTCGTGTCCGGTGTGGACACTCCATTGTGGAGCAAGTGGTCCGCCCGCCGGCCGGGTCGCTCGCCCAGCACGTGAGATCCGCGCCCAATCACGCGAGTTCCGTCTCTGAACACGCGAGTCCGGCGTCTGGGGCCGGGATTCGCGTGATTGGAGCCGGAACTCGCGTGATTGGAGGCGGAACCCGCTAGGCGAGCAGGTCCGAGAACCAGGCGCGGATGCGGTGCAGGTAGTCGAGCTGGTGGCCGCGTTCGCGGAGGGAGTGGCCCTCCCGGGGGTAGACGACGAACTCGTGCGGCCGGTCGCCGAGGGCGTGGTGCAGGAGTTCGGCCTGCGACAGCGGGACGTTCGTGTCGTCCTCGCCGTGCACGATGAGGACCGGGGTCGCGATCCGGTCCGCATACGCGATCGGGCTGTTCTCCCGGCCGCCGAGGGCGCGGTCGTAGCGGCCGCACTCCCCGGTCGCGGCGAGCAGCGGCCAGTCGGCGATGCCGGCGTTGACCACGGCCGCCTTGAAGCGGTCCGTCTGCGTGACGGCCCAGGCGGCCACGAACCCGCCGTGGCTCCCGCCGGCGATGCCGAGCCGGTCCGGGTCGGCGACGCCGGCCTCGACGAGCAGGTCGATCCCGGTGAGGAGGTCGGTGAACTCCGCGCCCCCGACGTCGCCGGCGACGCTCGCCGCGAAGGCGTGCCCGTGACCGAGGCCGCCGCGTGGGTTCGGGAGGAACGCCGCGAACCCGGCCGCCGCCAGCCACTGGCCGTTGCGGAACCAGCCGAGCTGGAACCGGTCGGCCCAGCGGTCGTACGGGCCGCCGTGGACCAGGGTGACCAGCGGGAAGGGCCCGTCGGCGCGGGTCCGGCCGGGCGGGAGCACGAGCAGGCCGTCGAGCTCCAGCCCGTCTTCGGCGCGGTAGGACAGCCGTTCCTGGGTGCCCCACCGGATTTCGTGCCGCGGCGGGTCGCCGAGCCGGACGAGCGGACCACCGGGTGGTCCACAGTGGACGGCTTCGGGCTCGGTGGCGGAGCTCCCGACGACGGCGACGCTGTCTCCGCTCGCGCTCAGGTCCAGCAGGCTGCCGGTCGCGCGGCGGAGTTCGGCGAAGGTGCCGCCGTCGGGCTCGAGGCGCCGGATCGTGGTGTCGAGGCCTTCGGCGAACAGGGCCAGCAGCCGGTCGTCGCCTGCCCTGGCCAGCTCGATCGGGCAGACGCTCATCCCGGCGGTGAGGTTCCGGTGGTCGGCGGCGTCGAAGACAGCGCGGCCGCCGATCAGGCCGGGCGGGGTGATGCCGAGGTAGGCCAGGCGCCAGCCGCTGTCGTCGCGCCACCAGGTCAGCGCCTCGGTCTCCAGCGCCGGGACGCCGAGCTCCTGCCGGGCACCGGTGGCGGGGTCGACGAGGTGGAGCCCGGGTTCGTAGAGCCCGGGCTCCCGGTCGGCGACGGACCAGGTGAGCACGGCGAGGGTGTGGCCGTCGGGCCGCAGGGTGGCTTCCACGACGTGACGCGAGCCGAAGTCGCCGAGCGGGCGGACGGCGCGGGCCGAGAGGTCGAGGAGCCAGAGCCGGTCGGGCCGTTCGGCCGAGTCCCACGTGGGGCGGGAACCGGCCGGTCCGCCGCGCACCACGCGCACCCGGGGATCGGCCGTCGTTTCCTTCTCCTCCGGCGCGATGAGCACCACCGCGCCGGAGTCCGGCAGCAGCACGTAGCCGGTGACGCCGGTGGGCCAGTCCGTCAGCCGCTCCGGCTCGCCGGCCAGACCGGCGCGGTACAGCTGCGCCGTCCCGCGTTCGGCGCGGTCGGAAAGGAAGTACACCCCGGCGGAATCGGACCCCCACCGCGGCTCCCGGTCCTCCGCGCCGGCGGCGGCGAACTCCCGGGGCGGCTCGCTCCCGTCCGCGGGCGCCAGCCACAGCCCGCTCACCGGGTGCTCGCCGGGCCTGCCCACCGGCGAACTCGCGAACACCACCCACCGGCCGTCCGGTGAGACATGCGGCGTCTGCGGTACCCACCGGTCGACCACGGCCTCCGCCGTCAGCTTCCCCATGGCGGCCAGTGTGCCCGAAACCGATCAGCTCCGGCCGGTGGGAACCATGGCCAGCAGGCGCTCGTGGTCGCCGGCCTCGCGCAGGACCGGGGCCTCCAGGGTGCCGGCGTCCGGATCGTCCGCGCGCACCGCCGCCAGGAACCGGACCACCGCCCGGGGCTCCGGGAGGACCTCGCCGCCGAGGTGGCACAGCACCGTCGCGCCGGTCGTGTCCTCGATCGCCGCCGCCCAGCCGTGGACCTCGTCCCAGACCAGGGCCAGGTCGTGGTCCGGGAAGCGGGACAGGCGCCAGTCGAGGGCGATGTACGCCGCCGCGGGCGTGCCGACGTCGAGCGTGCACGACTCCAGGCCCACCCCCACGGCCCGGGCCACCGCCCCCACGTAGCCGCGCAACCGCCGCTCGAACGAGAACTCCGTGTCGCGCCCGAAGTCGATCAGAATGCTCAACGCCGCCTCGCTTTCCCCGTCCCGCCGCGGGATCCTCCGCGGTCGCCCGATCGGGTACCCCGGGGCCGGGCCGCTCAATCCCGGCGAACCGGACCGTCAATGTCGTCCATCCGGCGACATCTCACTTGTCATCGAAAGGACGACATGTTAGAACCGGAGTAACCCGACAGAGAAAGGCGAACGACCCCCGTGACCGCATCGATCGAACTCCCGACCGGTTACCAGCACCCCGCCGTCCCCGCGCTGCTCGAGTACCTCCGCGACGTCACCGCCGAGCTCGGCATCGGCCTCGAGTCGTGCACCCTCGACCACGACAGCCCGGTGTCGGCCTACGTCGCACTCGACACCCGGCTGCCGCACTACCCCGACCGCGACGTGGCCCTGCTGTGGGACGAGGAACGCGGCTGGGCGGCGGCGATCGAGACGCACTCGGGCGAGGACCTGATCGTCCTGCGCTACCTGGGCGACGAGGTCGTCCCGTCGCCGCTCCGGGTGGCACGGTTCGTCACCGCGCTGCACGAGGACGACCACACCGTGGGACGGCCCGACCCGGCGCGGCTGCGGCCCGCGGGTGACGCCGGCGCGCTCGCCGCGCTGCTGCGCCGTCCGGCCGCGGCCCGATGACGGCGCCGCTGCCCCTGCCCGAGAGTTTCGCGCTGACGTTCCGCGGCTACGACCGCGAACAGGTCGACGAGCGGATCGACGAGCTCCTCGCCGAGATCCGCCTGCTGACGGCCGACCGCGACGCGGCCGTCGCCGAAGCCGAAACCCTCGCGCGGCAGCTCGAACGGGCCCGCGCCGACCACGCCGAGCTCAGCGCCCGCACCGACCGGCTGTGCCGCACCCCCGCCGATCCGGCCGCCGTCGGCGACCGCGTCCGGCACCTGCTCGAACTCGCGCACGCCGAAGCCGACGGGATCGTCACGACCGCCCGCGAACGCGCGGCGGCGATCGCCCGGGAGGCGGCGGAGGCCGCCGAACAGCGCACCGCCGACGCCCGCGCGCTGGCGTACCGGATCGTCGACGACGCCCGGCGCCGAGCCGACCGGCTGGCCGCGATCGAACGGCGCACCGCCGAGCGGTTGCGGCGCATCGACGCCTTCCTCGCCGACGCCGAATCGGTCCTCGGGGAGCAACCGCCCCTCCGCGCGGTCGCGTGAGCCGCCGCGGCGTCCGCGGACCACTTACGTGAATGAGTCATTTCACGGTGTTCGACGAGCCACGCGGGCCGCCGGTGAGGCAGGATCAACGACGTGACCACCGATCAGGCGGGGGTGCCCGAAGCCCGTCCGGGCCCGGCCTTCCCCGCGCACGAAGCCCGCGTCGACGCCCTGAGACAGCAGCTCACCGCCATCGGCGGTGACACCACCATCCGGCTGGCGAAACGGACGTCCAACCTCTTCCGTTCGCGTGCCGCGGCGAAGCACCCCGGCCTCGACGTCTCCGGGTTCACCCACGTGCTGCGGGTGGACCCGGAAAACCGCACCGCCGACGTCGAAGGCATGGTCACCTACGAGCAGCTCGTCGACGCCACGCTGCCGCACGGCCTGATGCCGCTGGTCGTGCCGCAGCTGAAGACGATCACCCTCGGCGGCGCGGTGACCGGGCTCGGCATCGAGTCCTCGTCGTTCCGCAACGGCATGCCGCACGAATCGGTGCTGGAGCTCGAGGTCCTCACCGGCGACGGCGAGATCGTCGTCGCCACGCCGGACAACGAGCACCGCGACCTGTTCCACGGCTTCCCCAACTCCTACGGCACCCTCGGCTACGCGCTGCGGCTGCGGATCCTCCTGGAGCCGGTGAAGCCGTTCGTGAAGCTGCGGCACGTCCGCCACCACGACCGCGGCAAGTACTTCGCGGCGCTGGGCGAGATCTGCGCGACGAGCGAACACGAGGGCGAGCACGTCGATTTCGTCGACGGCACGGTCTTCGGCCCGGACGAGCTGTACCTGACCCTCGGGACGTTCACCGACACCGCACCGGCCACGAGCGACTACACCTGGCTGGACATCTACTACCGCTCCATCCAGCGGCGCGAGACCGACCACCTCACCGTCCGGGACTACCTCTGGCGCTGGGACACCGACTGGTTCTGGTGCTCGCGCGCGTTCGGCGTCCAGCACCGGCTGCCGCGGCTGCTGCTCGGCCGCCGGTTCCTGCGGTCGTCGGTGTACTGGAAGGCCGTTGCGCTCGACCGCCGGTTCCGGATCGCCGAGCGGCTGCTGAAGCTCCGGCGGCTGCCGCCGGAGGAGACGATCGTGCAGGACATCGAGGTCCCGCTCGACCGGGCCGCGGAGTTCCTCGAATTCTTCGAACGCGAGATCCCGATCAGCCCGGTCTGGATCTGCCCGCTGCGGCAGCGGCCCGGCGGCGTCCGCTGGCCGCTGTACGAACTGGATCCGCAGCAGCTGTACGTCAACTTCGGGTTCTGGTCGGCCGTGCCGCTGGACCCCGGCGAGCGCGACGGCGTGCACAACCGGATGGTCGAAGCCGAGGTCACCCGGCTCGGCGGGCACAAGTCGCTCTACTCCGACAGCTTCTACACCGAGGACGAGTTCTGGCGGCTGTACAACGGCGACGCCTACCGGAAGCTCAAGCGCGCCTACGACCCGCGCGAGCGGCTGCTCGGCCTCTACGAAAAATGCGTCCGCCGCCGGTGAAAGGAACGAACGTGACCCAGGAAAGCATCACCGTCGGCGCCGTCTTCGAGCGGCTGCTCGGACCCCGCGCCGAGGTGTCGATCACCGCCTACGACGGCAGCCGCAGCGGCCCGGCCGACGCCCCGGTGGCCATCGAGGTGCGCTCGCCGCTGGCGCTGGACTACCTGATGTCCTCCCCCGGCGACCTCGGCCTCGCCCGCGCGTACGTCGCCGGCGCGCTCGACGTCAAGGGCGACCTCTACACGGCGCTGCGCGCGCTGGCCGCGCAGGTCGACCAGCTCACCCCGGCCGACCGGCTGTGGCTGCTGCGCAAGCTCGGCCCGCGCCACCTGCGGGTGGTCAAGCCACCGGCCGAGGAGCACCCGAGCCGGTTCCGGCGGGGGCTGACCGCGCTGCGGCACTCGAAGGAGCGCGACAGCGAGGCCATCGCCAGCCACTACGACGTGTCCAACCGGTTCTACGAGCTGGTCCTCGGCCCGTCGATGGCCTACACGTGCGCGGTCTTCCCGCACGAGGACGCCACCCTGGAGGAGGCGCAGGCGCACAAGTTCGACCTGGTCTGCAAGAAGCTCGGCCTCCAGCCCGGGATGAAGCTGCTCGACGTCGGCTGCGGCTGGGGCGGGATGGTCGCGCACGCCGTCCGGCACTACGGCGTCGAGGCCATCGGCGTCACCCTTTCACGTGAACAGGCCCAGTGGGCGCAGAAGAACATCGTCGCGCTCGGCATCGCCGACCGCGCCGAGATCCGCCACCAGGACTACCGGGACGTCACCGAGACCGGTTTCGACGCGATCTCCTCGATCGGCCTGACCGAGCACATCGGCGCCCGCAACGTCCCCGGCTACTTCCGCTTCCTGGCCGGCAAGCTCAAGGCGCACGGGCGGCTGCTCAACCACTGCATCACCAACCCGGACACCAGCGTCGCGCACCGCTCGCGCGGGTTCATCGACCGCTACGTCTTCCCGGACGGCGAGCTCGAGGCACCCGGCGAGCTGATGACGGCCATGCACGACGCCGGGCTGGAGGTGCGCCACGCGGAGAACTTCCGCGAGCACTACGCGAAGACGCTGGCCGGGTGGTGCGCCAACCTCGACGAGCACTGGGACGAGGCCGTCGCCGAGGCCGGCGCCGGGCGCAGCCGGGTGTGGGCGCTCTACCTCGCGGCCTGCCGGCTGGCCTTCGAACGGCGCGAGATCGAACTGCACCACATCCTGGGCGTGCGGACCGACAGCGAGGGCGGAATGGGCATGCCGCTGCGACCCGATTGGGGAGTTTGACCACCGGGGGTGGCCACCGCGGACCGGCAATGGAAGGATGGGGGTCGAGACCGGGTGTCCGAACGGGGCGCCCAGGCTCACTACAAAGAGTAGGTATTGGTATGGCTCAGGGCAGTGTCAAGTGGTTCAACGGCGAAAAGGGCTTCGGCTTCATCGCGCAGGATGGCGGGGGTCCGGACGTGTTCGTCCACTACTCCGAGATCCAGGGCAGCGGCTTCAAGTCGCTCGACGAGGGTCAGCGCGTGGAGTTCGAAATCGGCCAGGGCCAGAAGGGCCCGCAGGCCCAGCGCGTCAGCGTCATCTGAGCCACGAGGCAGCCTGAGGCCCTCGCCCCGGTTCCGGGGCGAGGGCCTTTCTCGTGCGCGGCCACACTGCGGATTCACAACGGTCGGGTAACGTGGGTGCGGACGAGAGCACATCCCGTATCCCGGCGTCCGGCCGGTTTCACTCTCGCACCGTGGCCTCGAGGCCGATCGCCGGCAGGAGCGGCGACCCGCCCGGTCACCTTCCGACCGCTGACCGCCGGGTGTTCCCGCCCCCGGCTCTCCCGCGCCCCCGCGCGGCGTAGACCTCGAAACGAGTAGTGCATGACCGCCTCCGTGAAGGCCCGTCCGGCGCCGAAACCCGTGCTCTCCGGCAAGCAGACCATCCCCGAGCTGATCACCATCCGCACGTTCCTGCTGGTGCCGTTCCTGGCACTGGCCGTCGCCGTCCCGGTGTTCTGGGGCTGGGGCATCAGCTGGGTCGACCTCGCGATCGGCGGCGCGTTCTTCGTGGTGTCGACGCTCGGGGTCACCGTCGGCTACCACCGCTACTTCACCCACGGCTCCTTCCGCGCGAAGCGGGCCCTGCGGATCGCGCTCGCCATCGCCGGCGGGCTCGCCGCGCAGGGCCCGGTGATCGGCTGGGTCGCCGACCACCGGCGGCACCACGCCTTCTCCGACCGCGACGGCGACCCGCACTCGCCGTGGCTGTTCGGCACCTCGCCGGTGGCGCTGGTCCGCGGCTTCTGGCACGCGCACATGGGCTGGCTCTTCGGCCGCGACAAGACCAACGTCGACCGGTTCGCCCCGGACCTGGCCGCCGACCGCGACCTGCGCGTCGTCGACCGGCTCTTCCCGCTGTGGGTGGTGCTGAGCCTGCTGCTCCCGCCGCTGCTCGGCGGCCTGATCACGCTGTCGTGGTGGGGCGCGCTGACCGCGTTCCTCTGGGCCGGGCTGGCCCGGATCTCCTTCCAGCACCACGTGACGTGGTCGGTGAACTCGATCTGCCACATGATCGGCGAACGCCCGTTCGCCAGCCGCGACCGCTCGGCGAACTTCTGGCCGCTGGCCATCCTGTCGATGGGCGAGTCCTGGCACAACACCCACCACGCGGACCCGACGTCGGCCCGCCACGGCGTGCTGCGCGGCCAGCTCGACGTCTCGGCCAGGGTGATCTGGGTGTTCGAGAAGCTGGGCTGGGCGTGGAACGTCCGCTGGCCGACGGCGAAGCGCCTCGCCGCGCTGGCCCGATAACGAGCGAAAGTCCTTGCCCGCGGCGGCCGGGCCGGGTGATCTTGGCAGGATGGACACCGTCGCGCTGACCTTCGACGACGGCCCGTACCCCGAGACGACGCCGGCCCTGCTGGCCGCGCTCGGCGGCACGCGGGCGACGTTCTTCCTGTGGGGCGAGCACGCCGCGGCCCACCCGGACCTGGTCCGGGCGATCGCCGCGGCCGGGCACGCGATCGGCAACCACACGTGGACGCACCCGCACCTGACCACGCTGGCCGACCCCGCTGCCCGCGACCAGGAGGTCCGGCGCACGCAGGACCTCCTGACCCGGCTGACCGGCATCCGCCCGGCGTTGTTCCGGCCGCCCTACGGCGACACGGACGCCTCGGTCGCGGCGACCCTGGCCGCGCACGAGCTCACCGAGGTGCTGTGGACCGTCGACACCCGCGACTGGGCGGGCTGTTCCGCCGACGAGATCGTCGCCGCGGCCGCGGCCGCGCAGCCGGGCGGCGTCGTGCTGATGCACGAAGGCCGCCCGGCCACGGTGGACGCGGTGCCCCGCATCCTCGCCGCACTCACCGCACGGGGACTGCACCCCGGTCCGGTCGGGGGTTGAGGGCGAAGTACGCCGGCTTCGGGCGCAGGTTCTCGTCGAACAGGCAGGCCGCGCCTTCACCGGGGAAGACGTCCGGGACCCACGAGTGCCGGTCGGTGAAGCCCCAGGTGGTGAACTCGACGCACTTGCGGACCGCGTGGCAGCCGTCCCACAACTGGCCGAAGTAGCTGGCCTGGGTGGCGAGCTTGGCCGCGTCGGGCGGGGTCGGGATCCGGACGTCGGCCTCGGTGACCGCGGTCTCCACGCCGATCTTGGCGAAGCGGGCCAGGTTCTCGCGGTACTGGCCGGGGAAGCCGTACTGGATCGACAGGTGGCCCTGGATGCCGACGCCGTCGATCGGCACGCCCTGCTTCCGCAGCGTCTTCACCAGGTTGTACACCGCGTCGCTCTTCGGGTTGATCCCTTCGATGTTGTAGTCGTTGATGTAGAGCTTCGCGCGCGGGTCGGCGGCGTGTGCCCAGCGGAAGACGTCGGCGACGAAGCCCTCCCCGAGCTTCTGGTGGAAGACCGTGTCACGCCAGGTGCCGTCCTCGTTGAAGATCTCGTTAACGACGTCCCAGGCGCGGATCTTTCCCTTGTACCGCTTGACTTCCGTGGTGACGTGGTCGCGCAGGACCCGGCGCAGCTCGTCGGCGGGCAGCGCGCCGACCCAGTCCGGGAGCTGGGAGTGCCAGACCAGCGTGTGGCCGCGGACGGTCTTGTGGTGCTTCTGCGCGTACTGGACGATGGCGTCCGCGCCGGACCAGTCGTACTGGCCACGGACCGCTTCGATCGTGCCCCACTTCATCTCGTTCTCGGGGGTCACATTGTCGAATTCCCGGGTCAGCACCGCCCGGTAATCGGTTTCCGAGGCCAGATAGGCCGCGGCCACCGCGCTGCCGACGTACCGGTTCGTGGTGTATTGCAGCGGCACCGAAGCCGGTGCCGCCGAAGCGGCCGGCGCCTGCCACGCGGCAATACCCATGACGGCGGCGACCGTCGCAAGGACGCATTTCTTAGGAATTCTTCCCGGCATCTTCATCCTCCACGAGACAATGGTGCTCACGGTGCTCCGAAAGTTTCCAACCATTTCAAATCAGGTTTCGATGACCTAGAATCTCCTTCATGACAACGAAGTCTGACGAGCTCGAGCCGTCCGAGTCGCGGGTGACCATCGCCCGGATCGCCGCCGAGACCGGTGTCTCCGTCCCGACAGTTTCGAAAGTGCTGAACGGCCGACCCGACGTCGCCGAAAGCACCAGAGCCCGCGTCGAAGCCGTCATCGGGAAATACGGGTACCGGCGCCGTGCCGACGAACGATCCCGCCGTTCCCGGCTGCTGGAGCTGATGTTCCACGAACTCGAAAGCACGTGGGCCCTTGAAATCATCCGCGGGGTGGAGTGCGTGGCCCGCGAAAACGGAATGGCTGTCGTGCTGGCGGAATCGTCGGGCCGGCACACGCCCGGGCAGAGCTGGCTGGAGAGCGTCCTCGCCCGGCGGCCGGTCGGCATCGTCTCGGTCTGCTCGGACTTCACCGGCGGGCAGCTGGCGAAGCTCCGGGCCCGGGACATCCCGCTGGTCGTGGTCGACCCGGCGGGCGCGCCCGGCCCGGAGACGCCCTCGATCGGGGCCACGAACTGGCAGGGCGGGCTGACGGCCACCCGGCACCTGATCGAGCTGGGCCACCGCCGGATCGCGATGATCGGCGGACCGGAAGGGGTGCTGTGCAGCCGGGCCCGGATCGACGGCTACCGCACGGCACTGGAGACGGCCGGGCTGGCGTTCGACCCGGCCCTGGTGCGCCGCGGCGACTTCCACGTCCGCGCCGGCTATCGGGAACTGGCTTCACTGCTCACCCTCCCGGACCGGCCGACGGCGGTGTTCGCCGGCAGCGACCTGCAGGCACTCGGCGTGTACGAGGCGGCCCGCGACGCGGGACTCCGCATCCCGGACGACCTTTCGGTGGTGGGCTTCGACGACCTGCCGATCGCCCGCTGGCTGACCCCCGAGCTGACCACGGTCCGCCAGCCCCTGCAGGAGATGGCGGCGGCCGGCGCCCGGCTGGCGATTTCGCTGGCCCGCGGGGTGGATCCGGAGAGCCATCGCCTGGAGCTGGCGACCAGCCTGGTGGTCCGCCACAGCACGGCCGCCCCGGCGCACCGCGGTTACCGGGTGCTGACCGGCGGAGCGCGGTAGCGGACGAAGCTGATCCACGGCCGGCGGGCGCGGCGCCGGCGGTCGATCGGCGGCTGCTCGGCTCCGAAACTGTCGGTGCTCACCGGTAGAGTGGAAACCGGGGGGCGCCCCCGGCGGCCACGCCCTCACGACAGCCATCCCTTCACCACGGCCATGCCCTTCACCACGGCCACCGCATGCTTTCCGGCGGCCCCAGGTAGCTCGCCCGCAGCCCACCCGTGTCGACCACCAGTTTCTGCACGATCACCGCCGGGTCCACCATCCAGAACTTCAGCACGTGCAGGCCCGCCGCCGCGATCGTGTGGCGCGTCGACGTCAGGTTCACGTTGTCCGAAGTGGTCCGTTCCCACTGCCGGTTCATGGCCGTGTCGTCCGCCCCGGTCGCCTTCGTGATGTTCACGACCTGCGGTTCCGCGTCGTCGAACGAGACCGCGTACCGCAGGCCGTCGCCCGCGAGCACGTTGCTGCGCGGGGACAGGTACGCCCACACCGTCACCGGTCCGGTCGTGAAGAGCGTCATCCGGTACTCCAGGCGCGGCCCCGCTCCCGGTGCGCGGCTCGCCGCCGTCACCGGGAACGGGGTCATCCCCGCGCCGGTTCGTCCGATGTCCGCGATGCGCCGCCAGCCGACGTCCGCCGCGCCGACGGTGGCGCTGCGGTGCTCGGCCTCCATCGACACGTACCCGCCGGCCTCGACGAACCCGCGGACCGGCCCCGCCGGCTTGCGCACCACGGCGTCCACCACGACCGAGCTCCCCGCGCCCGACACCGTGATCGGCACGGTCGTGGTGCCCTTCGGGGCCCGGTTCCAGTCGATCCGGACGGTCATCCGCAGCTCCTCGGTGACCCGGCCGCCGCGCGGCTCGACCTGCACCCACGGCGCACCCGGCGAAACGGTGCAGCGGAACGGGGTCCGGCCGCGGTTGAAGACGTCGATGTACTGCGGTGGCGCGCTCTGGTACGGGCTGAACTCCGGCAGCACCGGCCGGCCCGCGGCGCCGGGCCACGCGTCCGCCGAGCCGTCGATCGCGACCCCCAGCGCGGCCGCGGCCGGCAGGTCGACCCGGCGGACCGCCGGGAAGATCACGTCCGGCAGCGCCACGTTGTCCTTCTCCGGCTGCTGCCACGGTGCGTTCGGCCCGTAGCGTTCGACGTCGCCGTAGTCGATGTGGGGCTGGGTCTGGAACCCGTTCCACTTCCCGCCCGCGATGCCGGTGTTGTACTTCGCCGCCAGCGCCAGGTCGTCGGCGAAGCGGGCCTCGGTGACGGCGGCCAGCGCGTTCGCCGAGGCCCGGCCCTGCGTCACGTACAGCAGGTTCGTGAACTCCGCACGCCGCAGGGCGTACAGGTTCGCCGTCGCCTGGGTCGCGTACAGCACCAGCTCGTAGAACGCGTCCCGGTAGGCCGCGGGCAACCGGGCGGAGATCTTCAGCGCCCGTGCCGAGAGGTCCTGCCACTCGTCGGTGACCCGGTCCAGCTCGCGGTAGTTGACCAGGCTGAACGGCGTCATCTGGTCGTCGTAGGTGATCGTGCCGGCGGCGTCCACGGTGATCCGGCGGTTGAGCAGCTCCGGCTTGCGGCGGGACTGCAGCCGCCCGTAGTCGTGCAGCACCCCGGCGATCTCCGCCGCCAACGCCGCGCCGAAGTTCTCCGCGGCGAACGCACGTTCCCATGTGGACAGTCGCTCGGCCGGCAGCGCGGCGGGATCCCAGGCGTAGTCGAGGAAGAACTGCAGCGGCAGCTCGTTGCCCTTCATGTCGCCGACGTTCGCCACCCACAGGCGGTCGTTGCCGTAGGCGTAGGCCTGGTGCAGCTGCTCCCACGTGTTCGCCAGCAGCGCGGTGTCGACCCACTTGTAGTTGCGCCCGCCGCCGACGTAGTCGAAGTGGTAGTAGAGCCCGTAGCCGCCCGGGTGCGGCGGCAGGGACAGGTCGGGCATCTTGCGGATGTTGCCCCAGTTGTCGTCGGTGAACACGACGATGACGTCGTCCGGCGGGCGCAGGCCCTTCGCCCAGTACCGCTGGACTTCCTTGTAGAGCGTCCACACCTGCGGGACGTCCGTCGAAAGCTCGCGCGCCAGGATCTCCCGCTCGGTCGCGATGATCTCCCGCATCAGCTCGATGCCGTCGCCGTCGGGCAGGCCGACGTCGCCGTTGCCGCGCATGCCGAGCGTGACGACGCCTTCGAAGTCCTCGCGGACCATCCGGCGGATCCCGTCGGTCCAGTAGGCCTTGATCGCCTCGCCGTTGCGCCGGAAGCTCCACTCCCCCGTGCCGCCGTACGGGTCGTGGCCCGGGGTCGTGATGTTCCCGGCCGCGTCGCGGACCGCGGGCACCGCGTGCCGGTTCCACTCCTCGATGCCGCGCATCATCGGCGCCTCGTGCGAGGTGCCCATGACGATGCCGTACTCCTTGGCGGTGGCGTGGTTGAGCGGGTCGTCCTCGGCGAACGCGCGCCCCCACACCGCCGGCCAGAGGTAGTTGGCCCGCAGCCGCAGCATGGTCTCGAAGACCTTGGCGAAGAACAGGTGGTTGAAGCCGTTGGGGAAGCCCGGCGCCTTGCCGGGCCCGAAGTACGCGGGCGCCCAGGTGCCGAGCGCCGGGTTCTCGTCGTTGATGAAGAACCCGCGGTACTTCACGTGCGGGGTGCCGAGGCTGAACCGCTCCCCCGGCAGGTGCAGCTCCGCCTGGCGCCGCGGCGGCACGTCCGCCCACCAGTACCAGGGCGAGACGCCGATGCGCCGGGACACCTCGTAGACGCCGTAGATCACGCCGCGCTGGTCACTGCCGGTGAGCACCAGCCGGCCGTCGACGACCTGGCTCAGCGACGTCTCCCACTTCCCGGCGATCCCGGTGACGTCGAGCTTCCCGGCCGCGACGAGGTCGTCGACCAGCGGGCTGTGGCCGAGGGTGCCGACCAGCACCACCGGGCCCCGCGCGGGCACGACGTCGAACGACACCGCGGGCCGCACGCCCGTGACGCGCTCGATGTCGGCGGCCAGGTCGCCCACGACCCGTCGGACGCCGGGGAAGTCACCCGAGCCGACCACGATCGTCGCGGCCTTTCCCCGCGACGCCAACGGGAACCCGGTGCCGGCTTCGGCGAGGCCCGGGAGGGCCACGGAACCGGCGCCGGCCAGGGCGAGCAATTGGAGGAAGGTACGGCGGTGGACCTCGGACGGCACGGCAGACCTCCTGAGTCAGCCCTTCACGGATCCGGTCAGCCCGCCGACGATGCGCCGTTCGGCGAGCACGAAGAACGCGAGCGCCGGGATCGCCGACAGGGCGGTGAACGCGAGCACCCGCGCGGTGTCCTGGGAGAACTGGGACTGGAACATCGCGACGCCGAGCGGGAGCGTGAAGTTCCCGGAGTCGTTGAACACCAGCAGCGGCAGCAGGTAGGCGTTCCAGCTGGTGACGAAGGCCAGCACGGCCACCGTGGTCAGCGCGGGCGCCGACAGCGGCAGCAGGATCCGCCAGAAGAACCCGAGCCGGGTGGTGCCGTCGAGCACGGCCGCGTCCTCGAGCTCGCCCGGGATGGCGTGCATGAACGGCCGCAGGATCACGATGGTCACCGGCAGCGAGAACGCCGCCTCCGGGATCGCCACGCCCCAGAAGCTTTCGAGCAGTCCCAGCTGGCGCAGCCACAGGTACAGCGGCAGCGTCGCCACACCCAGCGGGAACAGCAGGCCGAGCGTGAAGAGCGTGTAGAACGCCTCCCGGCCCTTGAAGTGGTACCGCGAAAGCGCATACCCGGCCATCGAGCCGAACCCGACGGCGAGTGCCGTGGCGATCACCGCGATCAGCGCGCTGTTGCCGAGGAACGTCCAGAACGCACTCGACCCGAGCACCGAGGCGTAGTTGTCGAACACCCACGGCCCCGGCAGCCCGGCCGGGTCGGTGTTGAGCTGCGCGTTGGTGCGGAACCCGCCGAGCGCCACGAACAGCAGCGGCACGACGGTCACGCCGACCACCACGATCGCCGCGAGGTAGCCCATCGACAGGCCGAACTTGCCCGAGCGCATCAGCCCACCATCCTCGTCAGCGCGCCCTGGGTGTCGCGGCGGAGCGCGAACCGCTGGTACAGCAGGGCGAACACGAAGCAGATGACGAACAGGATGACCGCCACCGCGGAGCCGAACCCGAACTCGTAGCGCTTGAAACCGTGGTCGATCAGGTAGGTCGCCATCGTCGTCGACGCGTTCGCCGGGCCGCCCTGCGTCATGATCCAGACGACGTCGAACAGCTGGAGCGAGCCGATCACCGAGAGGAAAATCCAGATCCGGATGGTCGGCCCGAGCAGCGGGAGCACGACGTGCCGGGTGGTCTGCCACGCCGACGCGCCGTCGAGCGCCGCGGCCTCGCGCAGCTCGGCGGGCACGCCCTGCAGGCCGGCGAGCAGCAGGATGATGCCGAACCCGATGTACTTCCAGGTGATCACCGCGAACATCGTGTAGAGCACGATGCCCGGGTCGGCCAGCCAGTTGTGGACCAGCCCGCCGAGCCCGGCGCTTTTGAGCACCTGGTCGGCGAAGCCGCTCGGCTGCAGCATGAGCGCCCAGATGACCGCGGTGATCGCCTCGGAGAGGACGTACGGCGCGAACACCAGGGCGCGCAGCACCGCGCGTCCCCGCAGCTTCCGGTTGAGCAGCAGCGCCAGGCCGATCGACAGCGGCAGCTGCACCACGATGGACAGGCCGGCGATGATCAGGTTGTGGACGATGGCGCCCTGGAACACCGTGCCCGCGAAGGCATCGGAGTAGTTCTTGAACCCGACGAAGTCGTCGAGCGGGCCGAAGCCGTTCCAGTTGAAGAAGCTGTAGTACGCCGCGATCCCGATCGGCACCAGGACGAACCCGATGAACAGCAGCAGGGACGGCCCGAGCAACAGCATCAGCTCGAGCCGCTTGCGCAGGCCGGGCCGGTGCTTGCGGGCGGTGACCGCCGGAGCGGACGGCCGCGCCGCCGTCCGCTCCGGGGTCGTCGCCGTGGTCACTTGTTGCCCGCCGCGGCCTGGTTGACGGCGGTGACGATCCCTTCGGGGGTGCCCTGGCCGGCGAACATGTTGGCCACCGCGTCGTTCAGCGCGGCACCGACCGCCGTCGGGAACGCCCGGTCGAAGTACATCTGCAGGTACGGCGCCTTCGTGCCGTAGTCGTAGACCTGCCGGAGCACGTCGGTCTTCAGCGCCTTCGCGGCCACGGCGTTCACGGGCAGGCCGGTCCCCTTCGCGGACAGCTCGGTCTGCACCGGCTCGCTGACCAGGTACTGCAGGAAGGCCGTGCAGGCCTTGGACGCGCGAGTGGTGCAGGCGTAGCCGTCACCGCCGCCGAGCACGGCGGCCGGGTCGCCCTGGCCACCCGCCACGGTCGGGAACGGGAACCAGCCGATCTTCGACTCGAGGTCCTTGTCCTCGGTCAGCGACGACATCGTGCCGGGTTCCCAGTCGCCCTGCAGTTCCATCGCGGCCTTGCCGTTGGCGACGAGGCCGGCGGAGCTGCCCGCGCCCTGCTGGGCGGGCGTGCCGGCGAACCCGGTCTGGAACGGTTCGGTGGCCAGGAAGTTCTTCAGGTCCTGCCCGGCCCTCGTCCAGCACGGGTCTTCGAGCTTGACCGCCTTCACCGACTGCTGGAGCACCGCGGTCGAGCACTCGCGGATGGCGAAGTAGTTGTAGTAGAAGGCATCGGGCCAGCGGTCCTTGCCGCCGACCGAGATCGGCGCGATGCCCTTGGCCTTCAGCGCCGCGACGGCGGCGTTCAGCTCGTCCATGGTCTTCGGCGGGGTGGTGATCCCCGCCTGCTGGAACAGGTCCTTGCGGTACCAGAAGCCGACGAAGTGCTGCGTGAACGGCACGCCGTACTGCTTGCCGTCGACCTGCCACTTCTCGCCGAACTTGCCGGTGGCCTGTTCGATCCAGTCCTTGGTGTCCCCGGTGATGTCGGCGACCTTGCCCGAGGTGATCTGCGAGGCCAGGTCGCCCGCACCCCAGGACTGGTAGATGTCCGGCGGCTCGGCCGACTGCAGGGCGAGCGGGACCTTGGTGCTGAAGTCCTCGTTCTGCAGCGGCTGGGCCTTGATCGTGACGTCGGGGTGCGCCTTCTGGTAGTCGGCGACGACCTTCTCCCAGACCGTCTTGATCGGATCGGTGGTGCCGTTGTGCCACCAGGTCAAGGTGACCGGGCCGCTCGGCTGCGCGGGGGCTTCGCTGCCCCCGCTGCACGCAGCGAGCGCGAGCGGGACTGCGGCCGCGAGAGCGGCGAGGGCGGTGATCCGGCGGTTCACAAACATTGTGGGTCCACTCCTGACGACTTCGGCCGAGTTGGACGGGGCGGCACTACTGCGCCCGGGTTGGCGAAGAGTCTGCTCCCGGACAAATGCCGTGTCAATCGTTGTCGATAACGTTTTCTATGGCTAGTCTGAGCCGATGCAGCCCAGTTCCAGGGTGACCATCCGTGACGTCGCCGCTCGGGCCGGCGTCTCGGTGGCCACGGTTTCGAAGGTGATCAACGAGCGCTACGGCGTCTCCGCCGCAACGCTCGCGCGGGTCCGCGCCGTGATCGAAGAGCTCGGTTACGAGGCGAGCCTCGTGGCGCAGAGCCTGAGAAACCACCGGACGAACGTCATCGGCATCCTGGTCGCCGACCTCGAACCGTTCTCGACCGAGCTGCTCAAGGGCGCCGCGGATGCCATCCGCGGCAGCGGTTTCGAACTCGTCGTCTACTCCGCGGGCGGGCGCACCGGCGACCCGGCGGGCTGGGAAAAGCGTTACCTGTCCCGGTTGAGCGGCACCCTCGTCGACGGCGCCGTGCTGGTCACCCCCGCCGTCTCCCTGGAAGCCGTGCCGGGCACGCCGGTCGTCGCCGTCGACCCGCACACCGGGCCGTCGCACCTGCCCACGATCGACTCCGACAACCTGCGCGGCGCGCAGCTGGCCACCGAACACCTCCTCGACCTGGGGCACCGGCGGATCGCGTTCCTGACCGGCCGGCCCGACCTGCAGTCGGCCGAACTGCGGAAAACGGGGTACCTGCGGGCGTTGACCGCCGCGGGCATCACCCCGGACGACGCCCTGATCCGCAACGGCGCCTACGACCCGGAGGTCTCCGCGGCCTCGGCCCACGCCCTGCTGACCGGGCCGGACCGGCCGACGGCGGTGTTCGCCGCCAACGACATCTCGGCCATCGCGACCGTGGCCGCGGCCCGCGAGCTCGGGCTGCGCGTGCCCGACGACCTTTCCGTGGTGGGCTTCGACAACGTGCCCGAGTCGGCGCTCTGCAGCCCGCCACTGACCACAGTGGACCAGCCGATCCGCGAGATGGGGCACCGGGCGATCCGGATGCTCATCGCGCTGATCAACGGCGACGACGTCGAGCGGACGCACGTCACGCTCGACACCGGCCTGGTGGTGCGGCACTCCACCCGCGCCCTCCCCTGAACCGTTTCCTCCTCCTCACTCCTCCCCCCAGACGAAGGGCGGACCAGCCTTGACCACGCAGCCCACCACGGCCGGAGAGCCGTGGCGCGACCCGGCGGCCGACCCGGGCGAACGCGTCCGGGCCCTGATGTCCCGGATGACCCTGCGCGAGAAGCTCGCCCAGCTCTACGGGGTCTGGGTCGGCATCGACTCCGGCGGCGAAATGGCGCCGCACCAGCACGACTTCGTCGACGCGGCGGTCGACTTCGACGACCTGGTCCGGCACGGCATCGGGCAGCTGACCCGCGCCTTCGGCACCCGGCCGGTCGACCCGGTGATCGGCGCGCACAGCCTCGCGCGCACGCAGCGGCAGATCGTCACCAGCAGCCGGTTCGGCATCCCCGCCGTGGTGCACGAAGAATGCCTGACGGGGCTGGCCGCGTGGCAGGCGACGGTGTACCCGGCGCCGCTGTCGTGGGGCGCCACCTTCGACCCGGACCTGATCCGCCGGATGGCCGCGAAGATCGGGCGGACCATGCGCGAACTCGGGGTGCACCAGGGCCTCGCGCCCGTCCTCGACGTGGCCCGCGACCTGCGCTGGGGGCGGGTCGAGGAAACCATCGGCGAAGACCCCTACCTGGTCGGGACGATCGGCAGCGCCTACGTCGCCGGCCTCGAGTCCTCGGGCGTGATCGCCACCCTGAAGCACTTCGTCGGGTACTCGGCTTCGCGCGCCGGGCGCAACCTGGCCCCGGTTTCAGCCGGGCCGCGCGAAATCGCCGACGTCCTGCTCCCGCCGTTCGAGCTGGCGCTGCGGGCCGGCGCGCGGTCGGTGATGAACACCTACACCGACGTCGACGGCGTGCCCGGCGCGGCGGACCCGACGCTGCTGACCGACCTGCTGCGCGGCACCTACGGCTTCGACGGCACGGTGGTCGCCGACTACTTCTCCGTGGCCTTCCTGCACCGCCTGCACGGGGTCGCGGCCGACCGCGCCGACGCCGCCCGGCAGGCGATCACTGCCGGCATCGACGTCGAGCTGCCGACCATGGACTGCTACGGCGAGCCGCTGCTCGCCGCGGTGGAAGAGGGCGCGGTCGATGTCGCCGCCGTCGACCGCGCCCTCGAACGCGTGCTGCGCCAGAAGTGCGAGCTGGGCCTGCTCGACGCCGGCTGGGCGCCGGAGTTCCCCGAGGAGATCGACCTCGACGACGCCGAGTCGCGGGCGCTGGCCCGTGAGGTGGCCGAGCGTTCGATCGTGCTGCTGCACAACGACGGCACGCTCCCCCTCTCCCCCGGAACCCGCGTCGCCGTCGTCGGGCCGCGCGCGGACACCCCGGGCGCGATGCTCGGCTGCTATTCGTTCCCGCTGCACGTTGGCGTCCACCACCCCGACGTCCCGTTCGGCGTCTCGGTGCCGACCGTGCTCGAAGCGCTGCGCGGCTCCTACGACGTCGAATACGCCCTGGGTTGCCCGGTCACCGGCGGGGACGACGAAGGGATCGCGCAAGCCGTGGCGGCCTGCGCGGACGCGTCGGTCTGCGTGGCCGTGCTGGGCGACCGGGCCGGGCTGTTCGGCGGCGGCACGTCCGGCGAAGGCTGCGACGCGGCCGACCTGCGGCTGCCGGGCCGCCAGGAGGAACTCCTGGACGCCCTGCTCGACACGGGCAAGCCGGTGGTCCTCGTGCTGCTCTCGGGCCGGCCGTACGAGCTGTCCCGCCAGCTGCCCCGGCTGGCTGCCGTGGTCTGCGGGTTCTACCCCGGCGAAGAAGGCGCCGGCGCGCTGGCGGACGTCATCGCGGGCCGGCTCAACCCGGCCGGGCGGCTGCCGGTGAGCTTCCCGGCGGCCGGGGCGAGCCAGCCGTCGACGTACCTGGCCGCGCCGCTCGGCCGGCGCAGCGAGGTGTCCACAGTGGATCCTTCGCCGCTGTTCCCGTTCGGGCACGGGCTGTCCTACGCGCCGGTGACCTGGCTGGACGTCAGCGCGACCGGCTCGCTCTGGCCCACCGACGGCGTCTGCCGGGTGCGGGTGACGCTGCGCAACGACCACCAGCGCGAGGCGTCCGAGGTCGTCCAGGTCTACCTGCACGACCCGGTGGCCGAGGTGGCGCGGCCGGAACGCCAGCTCATCGCGGCGCGCCGGGTTTCGCTGCCCGCGGGCGAGACCTGCGTGCTGGAGATCGCCCTGCACGCGGACCTGACCTCCTACACCGGCCGCGCCGGACACCGCCGGGTCGACCCCGGCGACGTCGAGCTGCGCGTGGGGACCTCGAGTGAGCAGATCGTCACGACCCTGCACTGCACGCTGACCGGGCCGGGCCGCGTCGTCGGTTTCGACCGGGTCCTGACCCCGGAGTTCTCCTTATGAGACGTCCTCTGGTGATCGTCGTCCTGGCCGTGCTGACCTTTCTCTTCGTGGGCGCGTCCGCCCGTCCCGCGCCGTCGCACTGGGTGGCGACGTGGACGTCGATGCCCCAGCTGACCGAGCCGGGCAACATGCCGCCGGCGCCCTTCACCGGCGCCGACCGGGTGCTCGACAACGCAACGCTGCGCGAGACGGCGCAGGTGACCGTCGGCGGCCAGCGGATCCGGCTGCGGTTCTCCAACGCCTTCGGCGGCGCGCCGCTGCCGCTCACCGCGGTGTCGGTGGCCCGCCCGGTCTCCGGCGCGGCCGGCGTCTCCGGCGTCGTGCCGGGCAGCGTCGTCCCGGTGACCTTCCACGGCAAGCCGTCGACGACGGTGCCCCAGGGCGCGCAGGTGGTGTCGGACCCGCTGCCGTTCCCGGTGCGGTCCCTGGAGAACATCTCGGTGACGGCGTACCTGGCGAACGGCCAGGCCTCGACGTCGATCACCTCGCACCCGGGCTCGCGCACGACGTCGTACCTGCTGGCCGGCAACCACGTGTCCGACCTCGAGCTGCCGGGCGCGACCCCGGTCGACCACTGGTACTTCCTCAGCGGCATCGAGGTGCTGTCCCCGGCGAACGCGGTGGCGGTGATCGGCGACTCCATCTCCGACGGCCGCGGTTCGACGACCAACGGCAACGACCGCTGGCCGAACGTGCTGGCGTCGCGCCTGCACGGCGTGTCCGTGGTGAACCAGGCGGCGGGCGGCAACCGGGTGCTGCAGGACGGCCTCGGCCCGAACGTGCTGGCCCGCCTCGACCGCGATCTGCTGGCCACGAGCGGGGTTTCGTGGGCGATCGTGTTCGAGGGCGTCAACGACATCGGCACGGCGGCCCCGGCCGACGCGGCGGGCGTGGCCGACCAGCTGATCGACGCGTACGACCAGATCCTGGTGCGCGCCCACGCGCAGGACATCCGCGTGTACGGTGCGACGATCACGCCGTTCGGCGGGAACACCGGATACGACAACCCGTTGCGGGAAGAGGCGCGGCAGAAGGTCAACGCGTGGATCCGCCAGCCGGGCCACTTCGACGCCCTGCTGGACTTCGACAAGGTGGTCCGCGACCCGGCGGCGCCGTCGAAGCTGCTGCCCGCCTACGACGTGGGCGACCACCTCCACCTCAACCCGGCGGGATATCAGGCGATCGGCTCGAGCGTTCCGCCGTGGCTTTTCCGGAACGACGGATAGGAATCGTCAAGCGACGAAAAGAAGACAATTACCGGACGCGATCACCGACCGCCGCATGCGGCCTGACGGACGGTGATCAGCCGGATATCTGTTGGGACACAAGCGAGTCTCGAAGGCGGGGGCCCGTGACGCGGATCACGGGCCGTCCCCTAGCATGTCGCCGTCTGCTGTCCCCACAGGTAGTCGTCGCGCCCGGAAAGGGAAACCATGTCCGACGTCATGAACAGCATCTTCGGCCGCCCCAAGAACGAAAACCCCGACGCGGGCGGGTACGCCTACGGCTCGGTCGAACCCGAGCCCGCGGTCGCCGAGGAATCCGCACCGGAGGCGGAGACCACGACGGAAACCGCCGAGGACGAGACCGCGGACGCCGTGGAAGACACGGCTGACTCGGAAGCCGCCGAACACTCCGAAGAGGATGTCGCCGAGACCGAAGAGGACGACACGGACTCGAACGCGGCCGAGGACGAGGACGAGGGAGAAGCGGCCGAGGAGGCCGTCGCCGAGACCGAAGAGCCCGCGGAAGCAGTCGCCGAAGCCGAACCGGCCGCGGTCGCCGAACCCGCCGCCGAGGCCGAGCCGGTCGCGGTCGCCGAGGCCGAGCCGGCCGCCGCCCGCCCCGCGGCGGGTTCCCGCGGCAGCACCACGATCGCCGACGGCGTGGTCGGCAAGATCGTCCTGCGGATCGCCGGCCGGACCGAGGGCGTGCACAGCGTCGCCGAGGACGGCGTCAAGGTCGAGCTCGCCGACGACGTCGCCTGGGTGACCATCCCGGTCGTGATCGAGTTCGGCCACGCGGTCAAGGCGCTGGGCGAGCAGCTGCGCGTCGCGGTGATCGACGCCGTCGAGCAGTACCTGGGTCTCGACGTCGAGGTCGTGGACGTGCACGTCACCGACATCCACTTCCCCGAAGCGGACTGACCGCCCGGGTGCCCGGTCCGCGGGACCGGGCACCCCGCGGATCAGCTTTCGCCCGCCGGGGTGAAGCTGCTCCCCCGGCGCCACCCGTGGCCCTCCCGGCGGCCGCTGCGTTCCGAGATCGTCCGGCACCCCTTCGAGTGGATCACCGCGGCCGATCTCCACCACGACCGGGCCGACGTCACCCGATGTTGCTCTTCCCACCGCGGGTAATGGTTTACCCGGCCGGGCCGCCGTCATCGGTCCGGTACTCCCGTGCCCTGTTACCTTTCCGCCGCCCTGGTCCGGACCGCACACTCCGGCCGGGGCCTTCTCGCGGGCGGCTTCCCGTTGCCGTCCGGCACTTCCGGAGAAAAGGCGACACTTGACACCCCTGAACCACCCCGGCGCGCCCGCGCCGGAAACCCCGGACTGGCACGTCACCGCGTTCCGCGGTCCGGGCCCCGGCGAGGACGGCGGCCCCCTGCTCGACGCCGTCCGGGCCCTGCGCGCCCGCATCCTGTTCGACCACGGCCGCCGTCCGGCGTTCCGCCGCGCGGACGGCACCCATGCCGACGACCAGGACCTCGACTTCGGGGCCTGGCACTTCATCGCGCGGCGCAGCCCCGGCGGGCCGCCGCTGGGGTACATCCGGCTGTCCACACCGGACACGGGCGCGCTGTTCCAGTCCCGCGACTTCCTCGGCGACGAGCACTACGAGGAACTCCTGGCCGCCGAAGGCTTCGGCGCCGCGGACGTGTTCGAGCACAGCAGGCTCGTCGTCGAGCACCGGGCCCGGAAGCTCGGGCTCGGCCTGCACCTGAACGCGCTGGCGATCGGCGCGGCCCACCACCTCGGCGCGCGGGCGATGATCGGCACGTCCGGCACGAAGGACGGCCAGGACCGCTTCCACGAGCGCTTCGGCTTCCGGCCGGTGCGCGGCACCCGCCGGTACGTCCCGCAGTACACCGAAGACGTCGTCATCATGCTGCACCGCGTCGCCGACGGCGGCGGGCGGCACCACGACCTCATCACGCGGCTGCGGGACGAATTCCCCGTCATCGCGGCCGCCGGCAGCGCGCCGCTGCTGCCCGTTCCGCCGGTGCGCCGGGCCGCGCCGGTCACCCTGACCGGCGCCGCGGCCCCGGACCGGGAAACCTGGCGGCCGGTGCTGCACAGCGCGTCCGACGTCGGCGCGCTGCTCGCCTCCGGGAACGTCCGCGAGGTGCACGACACGATCGACGACCAGCTCACCGAACTGGTCCGCAGCCGCGAGCCGGCGTGCCGGGACGCGCACGAAATCGAGCGCAGGAAGCGGGAGCAGCTGGCCGGCGCCGAGCCGTGGGAGTACGGCACGTGGGCGTGGTACCCGTGGTCGGGACGGCTGGTGCACGTCCTGCCGCGCGAGGAGTTCCGGCTCGTCCGCACCGACCGCAACCGCGGCCGCATCGAGCGGCCCGACCAGCGGCGGCTGTTCGGCAAGCGGATCGGCGTGATCGGCCTTTCGGTCGGCAACAGCGCGGCGCTGACGTTCGCACTCGAAGGCATCGGCGGCGCGTTCAAGCTGGCCGACTTCGACGGTTTCGGGCTGTCCAACCTCAACCGGCTGCGCGGCGGGCTGCACGACCTCGGCGTCAACAAGGCGGTGCTGTCGGCGCGGCAGATGTACGAGATCGATCCGTACCTCGACATCGAAATCGAGCGGGCCGGGCTGACGCCGGAGACCATCGAGCGGTTCTTCGCGGGTGGTCTCGACCTGCTCGTCGAGGAGTGCGACACGCCGTGGGTGAAGATCGCGGCCCGCGAGTACGCCCGCGACCTCGGCATCCCGGTGGTGATGGACTGCAACGACCGCGGCATGCTCGACGTCGAGCGCTTCGACCGCGAACCCGACCGGCCGCTGCTGCACGGGCTGCTCGGCGACGTGAAGTCGATCGACCTCCTGGAGCTGAACTCCCAGGCCCGGACCGAGCTGATCCTCGCCATGGTGGACGCGGGCCGGATCAGCCCGGAGCTGGCGGCGTCGTTCGGCGAGCTGGGCCGCACGCTGAGCAGCTGGCCGCAGCTGGCGTCCGGCGTGGCCCTCGGCGGCGCGTTGTGCGGGGAAGCGGCCCGCCGCATCCTGCTCGGCAGGCCGTGCGAGTCCGGCCGTTTCTACACCGACCTCGAGCAGCAGCTGCACCCGTCGCGCAACGTCTACGCCGGCGGCGCGGAGTGAGCGCGCTTTCCGTACCCGTGGCGATCACGGGCACCGGCGTGCACCTGCCGCCGGAGGTCGTCACCAACGCCGAACTGGCGTCGACGCTGGACACGTCGGACGAGTGGATCGTCAGCCGCACCGGCATCCGGACGCGCCGCCGCCTGGCGCCCGAGCGCGCGACCTCGGACATGTGCGCGGCGGCCGCCCGCCCCGCACTGGCCGCGGCGGGGGTGACCCCCCGCGACGTCGACGCGATCATCGTCGGCACGTACACCGCCGACCAGCCGTTGCCGTCGACGGCGCTGATCGTCAAGGAGCTGCTCGGCGCCGACCGCGCCCTGACCCTCGACGTCACGCAGGCCGCGTGCGCCAACGGCGTCCAGGCGCTGTTCCTGGCGGCGCACCTGCTGCAGACACCGGCGGCCCGCACGGTCCTGGTGGTGGCGGCGGACTGCGCGTCCCGCGTGACGGACCCGGCGGACCGCACCACGAGGGTGTTCTTCGGCGACGCGGCGGGAGCGGCGGTCCTCACCCGGGCCGCGCCGGGCGCCGGCCTGCTGGGCTGGGACTTCGGCGCGGAACTGTCGTACGAGGTGGAGATCCCGGCCCCGGGCGCCTACCTCAAGATGAATGGCCGCGCGGTGTGGGACACGGCGACGCGCTGCCTGCCCGACAGCGTCCTGCGCGCGACGGACGACGCGGAGGTGCGGGTGGCGGACGTCGCGCACTTCTTCCTGCACCAGGCGAACCTGAACATCCTCACCGCGGCGCTGGAGAAGCTGGGCGTGCCGGCCGATCGGGCGCCGATCACGGTGGACAGCCTGGGCAACACGGGATCCGCGGGCGTGTTCACGGCACTGCACTCGCGGTTCGGCGCGGGCGCGGTGCGTCCGGGCGACACGTACGTGGTGTCGTCGATCGGCGCGGGTTTCCAGTGGGGCACCTTGTGTTTCCGCCACGGCTGAGCTGAAGGGGTGGCTCCGGCGTCCCGCGCGCCGGAGCTCACCGCACCCGGTAACGCAGGTGGAGGACGTCGCGGTCGTCGAGGCGCCGGACGAGTTCGAGTTCGGCCTTGGTGCCGTCGAACAACCGCCGTCCTTCGCCGAGGAGCACCGGGACGACGTGGAGTTCCAGTTCGTCCAGCAGGCCGGCGGCCAGCAGCGCCTGCGCGGCGCCGGCGCCGTGCACCATGACCCCGCGCTCGCCGGCCGCGGCGCGGGCTTCCTCCGCGGCAGCGGTGACATCGGTGAAGAACCGCGCGCTCCCGGGCGGGGTGTCGGCGGGATCGACGTGGTGGGTGAGCACGTGGATCGGCACGCCGTCGTGGTGGTCGCCACCCCAGCGGCCCGCGAGTTCGAAGGTCCGGCGGCCCGAGATGAGCGCCCCCGTCGCCGTCGCCTCGCGGTACACCTGCGCGCTGGGGCCGTCACCGTGCCGGTCGTCCAGCCAGTCGAACAGCCGGAAGCCGCCGCGGCCCAGCTCCTGGCCGGGGCGGTCGTCCGGGCCCGCGATGAAGCCGTCGAGCGACATGGACATGTACAGGCGGATCATGGCGGGCTCCTCCGGTCGGGGTGGCTTCACCCACGCGTCGAACGAGCCCCGCCCGGATCGACCGGCTCAGTTCTGTTTGGCCCGCGCGATCACCTCTTCCAGGCGCAGCGGGCTGGCCGGGTGGTGCGACAGGCACAGCGGTGTCGCCACCTGGCGGAACCCGAACGCCTCCCCCGCAACGTAGAACTGCGCCCGTTCCAGGCGCGAGATGTCCGCGACCGGGCTGCCCTTCGCGCGCGCCAGTTCGTTGGCCGCGGCGATCTGGGCCGGGCTGTTGAGGCGGCCGAAGAACTGCGTCATCGCGTTGCCGACGACCTGGTTGTGCAGGCCCTTGGGCGCCTGCGTGGCGAACAGCAGGCCGAGCCCGTACTTGCGGGCCTGGGAGGCGAGCACGATGGTGCTGCGGGTGCTCGCGGTGAGGCTGCCCGAGGCGGCGAGCGTCTGGGCTTCGTCCATGACGAACAGGGCACCGAGCGGCCGGTCGCCCGCCGGGTGGCGTTTGATCCAGGCGAACAGTTCCATCTGCAGCTGGTTGACGAAGTTCTGCCGCTGTTCCTCGGCGGGCAGGCCGACGAAGCTGATCACGGAGACCCGCGCCCGCCTCCCGCCGGCCGGGGTGAGCAGGGCGCCGGGATCGACGGGTTCGCCCCCACCGGCGAAGAGCGGATCGTTGACCATGGCGGCCTTGAGAACCTCGGCGAGATCGGCGGCGATGCGCTTGGCGTCGTTGAGGTTGCTGACATCGTCGGGCAGGTCGGACATGAGTTCGACGAGCTCGGGCAGGCTGCGCGACCCGGTCCGCGCATGGTGGACGACGGCCTGCCGCAGCACGGCGAGCCCGATGTTGGCTTTCGCGGTGGTCCCGGTGAGCCGAACCTGAGGCGCAAGCGTGGCCACGGCCACCTCGACGGCGGCGGTGAATTCATCGGTGTCGTCGAGCACCCCGGCAAAGTCGGGCAAGGGCCGGAAGGCAAGCGGCCGCCCGGTGGCCCGCCCAGGCGTCCAGACGACGACATCGGTGTCGGCGAGGTACTGCTTGGCGAGCGCGGCGTCACCGCTGGCCCAGCCGTCCGGCGGGTCGGGCCAGGGGTCACCGAGCCGCGCGAGGTCGTTGTTGGGATCCAGCACGATGGCGGAGACGCCCTGGAGGGCACATTCCTCGACGATCCGCCGGAGCAGGACGGTCTTCCCGGAACCAGACCCGGCAAAGACGGCGGCGTGCTTGCGCAGGGCGGAGAGTTCGATCCGCACGGGCTCACCGGAGCCGACGACGGAGCCGAGGGTGATTTCACCCTCGGCCGGCGGTGGGTGCGTCGCTTCGGTGGGCCGCCGCTCGGCTGCCTGCTCGACACCCGCCCCGGCGGGCTTCTCCGGCAGAACAGCGGACAGCAGATCGGACCGGCTGGCGGGCCGGCGGTCGATCAGCCACTCGTGCAGCTCGCGGCCGCCGTTGGCGAGCATCCGGTCGAGCGCCCAGAAAGTACGCACGTCCCGGTCGGACAGCGGGATCCGCTGCCCGCCCGCCATCCGGAACTCCTTCACCTCGAGCTGGGTCTGCGTCCCCTTCGACCAGTCCGGCTTGCGGATGATGACGAGATGCCGGTTGTCGACGCCCGGTCGCTGTCCGACCGCCGACCGGGCCTTGCGGAACCGGCTCAACGCAGCGCGGGGATGCTGCGCCGCGATCGCCCGGAACGCCCAGTGCTCCTGGAGATCGGCGTCCTCGTCGAGGGTACGGGTGAGCCAGGCGTGCACGTCGCTCCGGCCGTTCTGGTGCTCGCACGACCACTCCAGGTCGTCGTCTCCCACCTCGGCGATCCAGCAGCGCAGGGCGGCCGACAGGAGCCCGGGCATCACCTTGTCCTCGGTCTTCTCGGTGAGCAGCCGCCCAGGTTCGATTTCGGCTTCGAGCCGGGCGAACTGGGTGTCGAGCTCGGCGAACCGGTCGTCCTCCACGGCGGTGCGCACGGGGGCGACCGGCACCTCGACCTGTTCGTCGAAGGAAGTGAGCTCCCGAACCTGCCTGCTGCGCAGGCAGAGGTCGATGTGCGCCCCAATGCGCTTCAGCAGTTCGCGCGGGGTCCACTGCTGCCAGGTTCCTTCGAAGGCCGATGGCGCGACGGGCCAGGTCGGGTGCGCCGGTTCGAAGCCCATCTGCTCGTAGGCCACGCCGAGCCGTTTCTCGACCAGGGCCCGGCCGAGCGCGGCGTCGGTGATCCGGCCGAGTGTCACCGACTCCCGGAAGCGGTCGGGCACGGTACCCGCCGCCTTCGTCTTGATCTGCTCCCAGGTACTGGGCAGGCAGGCCAGCACGGTCAACGTCTTGTGGGTGACCTCGCGCAGGTTCATGAGCCCGTCGGCGATCTGCGCCACGAGGAGGTCTTCCTCGAGGCTGCTCCCGATCTCGTGGGTGCGCTTGGTCGACCGCGCGACCAGGGTGTCGAGCTGGTCCACGGCGATCACGACCGGCCCGGTGAGAGCTAACAGGCGGGTGATCTCCTCGACGAGGACACGGGCCGGCTTCGGCCGCGAATAGATGTTCCACTTCCGGGCGTCGGACGTGAGCTCCGTGTCCCCGTCCAAGTAGTCCTCGCCGACATATTTGGCAGCCCGGTCCCGGCAGGCGATGAGCACGAGGGCCCGCGCAGTGTCCTCGCAGTGGTCGGCGACCATCTCGTCCAAGCGGCGCACCCCGTCGATGAAGGCCTCGACGTCGTCCACAGTCAGCCCGCGGCCCCGGCGAATGGTGGCCGTGACCTCGGCGCTGACCTGGGCTCGCAGGCACACACGCAGGAGGAAGCTCTTCAGCTGTGACTCGTTCGAATCGTCGAGCCTGGACATCCCGCGCCGCAGGGCCTCGGCCGTGTTCTCCCAGAACGCCTCGGCCGCGGTGACGTCGGCGAGGAAGAAGTACCCCCGCGCGCGGTGCACCTGGCGCCGGACGAGCCCGAGGAGGTGCGTCTTGCCAACCCCTTTCGTCCCGCGCAGGACGAGCCCGATCGGGCTCGGTCCATCGCTGGCGACAGCGTCGCGGATGCCCGTGTCGAGAGCGGCGAGCGCGTCGTCGTGCAGCCCGTCGACATGGTAGGGCGAGTCCCGCCAGACGTGGTCCGGCGTGTCCGCCCAGTCGAACCGCAAGGTGGTCAACGCCGTCAGTTCGTCCATCACGACGCCTCGATCGAGATCAGGTGGTTGTCCTCACCGCCGATGCGGATCGCCGCTTCGCGATCGGCCGCGGTGAGGGCCTTGCGGTTCTCCTCCGGCACCAGGTGCGCCTCGCCGGTGCTGCTCAGTTCCAACAGAGCAGCGTTGACTTCCGCCGCGGCGGCGCCGCCGAGCTTCGACCGCAGCTGGCCCAATCCGACCCAGCCCCGGGGTTCCTTCACGAGCTCGCGATACGCGACGCGGATGCGATCGGCGAGCGGTGTGGAGTCGGCCGGGGTGAAGACATCGACCAGCCGGAGGTTCTCGCGGTCCAGGTACTCCCCCAGACCGCCGAGGACGACGTAGAGGGCCGTCGCCAGCGGGCTCTGGCCCCGTTGCGGCGGCGGGCCACCCGCCGCGAGTTCCTTTTCGCACCATGCCCAGCCGCTTTCGCTCAGCAGGTGGACGAAACTCCGCTTCGGCCCGGTCCGGTCGCTGTCCACGTAGCCGAGCTTGTTCAGGCCGGTGCGTTCGGTACCCGTCAGGGTGAAGCCGACCACCTCCGCCAGCTCCTGGTTGGTCACCTCCCGGCCCAGCACCATCAGCGTGAACATCGCCGCGGTCTGTTTCTGTCCCAAGCGGTCGGTCATTCGGAATCCTTCCGGTGCTGCATCGTGGTTTTCGCGCGCGTGTCGAGCAGGCGCAGGAGCCAGTCGATCGACCGGCGGGTTGCCGGGGGCACGGTGTCGCGGGGCGCGCCGTTCGGGGGGCGGGCTCGGGTTGCCACCGCGAGGTCCGTCGCGAGGTCGTTCGTGCGGAGGTCGTCGCCCGCGCCGATGGCCGCGCGCAGCCCTTCGACGAGCTCGTCGACCAGGTCCCACCGCGAAGGGCGCAACCGTGCCCCGCGGGCCTGGTGCAGCACTTCGGCGACGTCGACCGCGTCGACCAGGGGCGACTGGCCCCGCAGCTGGGCGACCAGGTCGCGGGCCACGCCGGCCGGGCCGCGGGCGCCCAGGCGCAGGTACCGGAGGTTGCCCACGTACCCCGGCAGCCCGGCCGCCTCCGTGCCCTGGGTCAGGATCGGGATCACGCGGCGGTCCTGGCCCAGCGTGCGGTGCAGGAACAGCTCCACCTCCGCCGACTGCCAGCGGCTCACCTTGCCGTCGACGATCAGGCACAGGTGCCGTGCGTCGTCCTCGGCCCTGGCCAGCAGGGATCGGTCGCCGGAGAGGGATTTCACCACCCGGACGTCCAGCTTCTTCAGTTCCTCGACCAGGTCGCCGGCCGGGCCGAACGCCGCTCTCGGGATGCTGACGCGCAGTTCGTGCTTGAACTCCTGGCGGCTCGCGCGCACCGCTGCCACGTACGCGTCGCGGTTCTCTGCCAGCAGGTCCGTGCGGTCGAGGCGGCAGGCGATCACCGCCGCGACCGTTTCGAGGGCGAAGCCGATCTGGTCGGCGCTCGGCGTCTGTTCCGACAGCACCGGCAGTTGCTCGCCGAAACTCCAGTACGACACGTACGGCAACGTGAGGTGGCGGGCCATCGTCGCCGGCTCCACCGTCTGGTCGACCCACGTGCGGTACAGCTCGGCCGTCTCGTCGACGACGATCCGGCGCCACGCCTCCGACCGGTCGTACTCCTCCCGGTTGTCGAACCTCGACAGCACCGGCAGGACGGTCAGCCGCGCGCGGTCGAAGGGCAGGAGGTTGCGGGCCGCGTCGGCGCGCCGGGCCGCCTCCAGTGCGCCGAGGATGCTCTGCCGGTTGGCGGTGAACAGCAGGACGAGGTGGTCCGGGAGGTGCGCCGTGCAGATCCCGCCGATGTCGGAGATCCCGGTGCGGCTGTCGATGAGGACGAAGTCGTAGTGCGCGGCCCACTGCTCGCGGCACTGCTCGAGGTATTCGCCGAACCCGTCGTCGTACAGCTCGTCCCAGTCGATCTCCTGCACCTGCCCGACGTAGCCGCCGTCTTCGCGGCCGGAGGCGATGAAGTCCAGCACGCCGACGTCGGTCAGCCGCTGGACGTGGGCTTCCGGAGCGAACCGGCCGTGCCGGAAGTCGTCGACGATGTCGACCACGCCGCCGCTCGGCCGCGCGGGCAGCCGTGGCCGGAAGTAGTCGGCGAGGCCCGGGGCCTCGAGGTCCCAGTCCAGGCAGAGCACGCGGTGACCCCACCGGGCGAGCAGCACGGCGATGTTGGCCAGCGTGAAGCTGCGGCCGACGCCGCCCTTGTAGGAGTAGAAGGTGAACACCGACCCCGGCATCCGTCAGAACCTCGGCTTCTGCGCCCGCTTCGGCGGCTCGGGAGCCGGCGTGCGCACCGGCCAGTCCGCCCGCCACTCCGGCGCTCGTTCGATGAGCTCTTCGAGCTCCGCGGCGATCTGCTTGATCTGCTGGTGGAAGTCGAGATACGCCGGCGCGGTCTGGAAGTGCTCGAAGGGGAGGTTCCACTGCTGCAGATCCCGCAAGCGCCGTTCGTGGGCCCACGCCGGAAAGGTCCGGGAGTCGCAGAAGATCACCGGGTAGATCAACGGCTGCGCGCGGGCGGTCAGGGCTTCCCGTTCGGCCATGGAATGCCACTCCGCCAGGCACCATTCGTCCCGGAAGTACTTCGGCGAGCACACCGGGACCAGCACCCGGGTGCGCAGCAGCGCCGTGCGCACCTCCCCCGCCCAGCTCGCTCCGGTGCGGACCTGGTCGTCGCAGAAAATACGGACGTCGCGGTAGAAGTTGTTGTCGAGAACTTCGGCCAGCCGGGGGCGGAAATGGTTCTTCACCCATGCCGAAATGTCGCGGCCGGCGCGTTGGTAGCTGATGAACACGTCGTACTCGTACACGCGTGCCTTCGCTCCTTCGCCGCTCCCCGCCAGGCAACGGCCCATCCTAGGCCGGGTTTGCGCGACGAAGAAAGGCGGGAAACTGGACAGAACCATGCCAATACCTGGCCATCGGTGACCAATTCGACTCACTCGTCCGAAAAGCTTGACAAACGCAGACCCCGCGGATAGATGACAGGGCAGCTTTGCGAATGGCCGATCAGCGGAATCGGTTATTCACCGACTCGATGCGAAGGGGCGTCCATGCCCGACCGTGCCGCGCCCCGGGTGTTCGTCACCTACTCCCACGACACCCCGGCACACAAGGACCTCGTGCACCGCTTCGCCGCTTTCCTCCGCGTCGAGATCGGGTTGGACGTCCACCTCGATGCCTGGTACGACAACACGCGCCGGGACTGGTCGCTGTGGGCGACCGAGAACCTGGAGCGGGCGGACTTCATCATCGTCATCGCCTCCCCGGACTACAAACGCCGTGCCGACGGCACCGCGCTGCCCCACGAGGGGCGGGGCGCCCAGTTCGAGGCAGCGATCATCCGGAACAACCTCACCCGGGACCTGCGCCGCGAAACCGAACGGGTGCTGCCGGTCGTCCTGCCCGGCCGGTCGGTCGACGAAATCCCCGCCTTCCTCAACGCGCACTCGACGACCAGGTACCACGTCGACGAGTTCACCCCGGCCGGTGTGGCCGACCTGCTCGCCGCGATCACCGGGCAAGGCCAGTACCCGATGCCCCGGCGCGGGAAATGGCTCGGCGGTGCCCGTCAGGAGCAGCGGGTGCCCGCGGGTGAACTGCCGTGGCTGTGCGCCAGCCAGGGCGTGAAACGCGGCGCCGCGGACATCGACGGTGTCCGCTACGAGCAGAGCATCGTCCTGCGGCCGGCTTCGCCGACGGCCGCCGGACCGGGGTTCGTCGAACTGGATCTCGGTGGCAACTACCGGCGGTTCACCACCGTCGCCGGGGTGCTCGACGATGCCACCGACCCGTTCCAGGTCGGCCGGGTGCGGGTGGTGCTCGATGGCGCCCCGCGGTCCGAACACGACGTGGCGGCCGGGAAACCGGCCGCCATCGACCTCGACGTGACGGGTGCCCGTCTGCTGCGCCTGGAGCTGTCGCGGCCGGGGGCACCGGCGTCGCCGCTCGGGTCCGGGGCGCTCGTCGTCACCCGGCGGGGCGGGCGGCCGCCCGAACTCGGGCTAGGCGATCCGACCATGACCTGACGCTCGGCACGCCGCCAGATCCACCGCGCGCAGTGCCGCGCCCACACCGGCCAGTGCCACCGCGTTCATCGACAACGACGTCACACCCAGGCCCACCAAAGCCGGTGCCAGGGCAGGATCTGCCGCCGCTTCGCCGCAGACGCCCACCGGCTTGCCCGCTGCGGCACCGGCCGCTGCCACCATGCCCACCAACCGCAGCAGGGCCGGCTGGTCCGGGGCGTTCAGTGCCGCCACCGCGCCCAGCTGGCGGTCGGCCGCGAACACGTACTGGGCCAGGTCGTTCGTCCCCAGCGACACGAAGTCGACCTCGGCGAGAATTTCCGCAGCGCACAACGCCGCCGCCGGGATCTCGATCATCACGCCCACCCGGTCGGCGCCCGCCGCGCGGGCTCGGGCCGTGAACCAGGCCGCTTCCGCCGCCGTGGCCACCATCGGGGCCATCACCGACAGCTCCACGCCCGTGTCGGCGGCCGCCGCCACGATGGCGGCCAGCTGGCGGTCCAGCAGTTCCGGGCGGTTGAACGCCACGCGCAGGCCGCGGACGCCCAGTGCCGGGTTGGGTTCCTCGCCCATCGGCAGGAACTCGAGGGGCTTGTCCGAGCCCGCGTCCAGGGTCCGGACGACGACCGGCTTGCCCGCGAACGGGGCCAGCACCGCCGCGTACGCCGCCCGCTGCTCCGCCTCCGTCGGCTCGGAAGACGCTGACAGGTAACAGAATTCCGTGCGGAACAGCCCGATTCCCTCGGCGCCTGCCGCGGCCGCCGCCGTGGCGTCCGCGGCGGAGCCCACATTGGCCAGGAGCTTCACGCGGTGGCCGTCGGCGAGGCGGCCGACGCCGTCCCACGTCGGGCGGGACGTGCGGGCCGGTGCCCGGACCGTGCCGTCCGAGGGGGTCACCGTGCCCGCGGAGCCGTCGACCGCGAGTCCCGGGCTGTCCAGGTCCAGCACGCCGGCGCAGGCCACGACCGCGGGGATGCCCAGTGCCCGCGCCAGGATCGCGGTGTGGCTCGTCGGGCCGCCTTCGGCCGTCACCAATGCCAGGACCAGGTCGGGGTCGAGCCCGGCGGTGTCGGCCGGGGCGAGGTCGCGGGCCACCAGCACGCTCGGTGACGTCAGGTCCGGCACGCCCGGCGGGGCCACGCCCAGCAACGCCGCGACGATCCGGTCCCGGACGTCGGCGACGTCCCGGGCGCGCTCGGCCATGTAGCCGCCCGCGGCCTGCAGCGCCGTCATGAACTCCCCCGCCGCCTCCCACACCGCGCGCGGGGCGGGCAGCGCACGGTCCAGGACGAGCTTCTCCGCGGACGCCGTCAACGCCGGGTCGGCCGCCATCGCGGCCGTGGTCTCCAGCACCGACCGGGCATCTCCGGACACGGAACGGGCACGATCGGACAACGCGGCCGCCACCGAAGCCGCCGCCTGCCCGATCTTGCCCGCTTCGGCCGCGAGGTCCGCGGGAGGGGGCGAGGCGGCAGGTTCCGGCAGGTCAGCGGCCACGAGGACGCGGGGGCCAGCGGTGCGGCCAGGGCTGACTCCGACTCCGGACAACGGCATTGCAGGACCTCCGAGCGCCAAGGATCTCGTAACTGGGGATTGACAGTACGGTAACAACGGGCACAATCAAACGGCAACGGGCAAACATCGGAGAGGAACGGGCATGTACGCCGCCGAACGGCATCAGCTCCTGGCGCAACGCGCACGACGTGACGGCCGCGTCGACGTCGGCGACGTCGCCGCCGAACTCGGTGTCGCCCCCGAGACCATCCGCCGCGACCTCGGCGTCCTCGAACGCCAGGGCATCGTCCGCCGCGTCTACGGCGGTGCGGTCGCGGTCGAGCGGCTCGACTTCGAACCCGAAGTCGCGCAACGGGACCACACCAACGCCGCCGAGAAGGACGCGATCGCCCGGGCCGCGCTGGACCTGGTCCCCGACCGCGGCTCGATCCTGCTCGACGCGGGCACCACGACCAGCAGGCTCGCGACGCTGCTGCCCGCCGACCGCGAACTGACGGTGATCACCAACTCGATCCCGGTCGCCTCGATCCTCGCCACCCGCCCGGGCATCACGCTGCACATCCTCGGCGGCCGCGTCCGCGGGACGACGCTCGCCGCGGTCGAGGCCTGGACGCTGCACGCGCTCGACGGCCTGCTCGTCGACGTCGCCTTCCTCGGCGCCAACGGCTTTTCCGCCGAGCACGGCTGCACGACGCCGGACATGGCGGAGTCCGCCGTGAAGGCCGCCGTGGTCGCCGCCGCGCGCAAGCGGGTGCTGCTGGCCGACCACAGCAAGTACGGCACCGACCAGCTCAGCCGGTTCGCGCGGCTGAGCGAGATCGACGTCCTGGTCACCGACAGCGGCATCGACGCCGGCGTGGTGGCCGAACTCGAAGAAGCGGGCCCGGAGGTGGTGCTGGCGTGATCGTCACCGTGACCCCCAACCCGAGCCTCGACCGGACACTGCGGCTGGCCGACCTGCACCGCGGCGAAGTCAACCGCGCGGAAGCCGTCCGGCTCGACCCGGGCGGCAAGGGCGTGAACGTCGCCCGCGCGCTGGCCGCCGCCGGGACCCCGACCGTCGCGCTGCTGCCCGCCGGCGGCCCGGTCGGCGAGCGGCTGGCCGACCTGCTCGCGCCCGAAGGCGTCCCGGTCGTCGCGGTGCCGATCACCGGGTCGACCCGCAGCAACATCACGCTCGTCGAAGCCGACGGGACCACGACGAAGATCAACGAGCCGGGCCCGCGGATCTCCCCCGCCGAGCTCGCCACCCTCGAAGGCCGGGCCGTCGAGCTGGCCGCGCGCGGCGAGTGGCTGGTGTGCTGCGGCAGTCTCCCGGCCGGCGTGCCCGACGACTTCTACGCACGCCTGACGAAGCTGGCCCGCGAAGCCGGGGCGAAGGTCGCCGTCGACTCCTCCGGCGCACCGCTCGCCGCCGCCTGCGCCGGCGGCCCGGACCTGCTCAAACCGAACCTCGACGAGCTGATCGAGCTCGCCGGGCGCCCGCTGCCCCTGCTCGGCGACGTCGTCGCGTTCTGCCGGGAGCTGATCTCCGGCGGCGTCGGCCGCGTGCTGGTCAGCCTGGGCGCGCGCGGCGCGGTGCTCGTCGAGGAGACCGAGACCCATCACGCGCTCGGCCCGCTCGTGGCCGTGCGCAGCACCGTCGGCGCCGGAGACGCCGCACTCGCCGGGTTCCTCCACGCGGGAGGAACCGGCCCCCGAGCCCTGCGGACCGCAGTCGCCTACGGCACCGCCGCGGTCACGCAGGAGGGCAGCCGCATGCCCACGCCCGAGGACGTGCACCCCGAGCAGGTGCACGTGCTCGAAGCCGACCCCACCTTCACCCTCAGCGGAGCCGCCGCATGACCACCCCAGACCTGATCACCGCCGACCTGGTCGACCTCGGCCTGGACGCGACCGACAAGCACGGTGCCACCCGGGCGCTGGCCGAGCGGCTCGTCTCCGCCGGGCGGGTGACCGACCTCGACCTCTTCCTCAAGGACGTCGCCGCCCGCGAAGAGCAGATGGCCACCGGCCTCGAAGGCGGCATCGGCATCCCCCACTGCCGCTCGGCCGCGGTCACCGCACCGACGCTGGCGTTCGGCCGCAGCGACGCGGGCGTCGACTTCGGCGCGCCGGACGGCCCGGCGAAGCTGATCTTCCTCATCGCCGCGCCGGAAGGCGGCGGCAGCGAGCACCTGAAGGTGCTGGCCGCCCTCGCCCGGCGGCTGGTCCGGGCCGAGTTCAAGCAGAACCTGCTGGACGCCACCGACGCCGCGGCCGTCGCCGGCTACATCCGCCAGGAGGTGGCCTGACCATGAAGTTCGTCGCCATCACCGCCTGCCCCACCGGCATCGCCCACACCTACATGGCGGCCGAGTCGCTGGAGCAGACCGCCAAGGCCAACGGCGACGAGATCGTCGTCGAGACGCAGGGTTCGGCCGGGTCCGAGCCGCTGTCGGCCGAGGACATCGCGAGCGCGGACGCCGTCATCTTCGCCGCGGACCTCGCGGTGCAGGGCCGGGAGCGCTTCGCCGGCAAGCCGATCGTCGAGGCGCCGGTCAAGGCCGCGATCAACGACGCGGCCGGGTTGTTCGAGCGCGCGAAGGCCGCGGCCAGGGAGCCCGCCCCCGCCACGCCGGCCGCCGCCCCGGAGCTGACCTCGAAGGTCGGGGCGAACGACAAGGCGGGCACCAAGGTCCGCCAGTGGCTGATGACCGGCGTCAGCTACCTCATCCCGTTCGTCGCCGCGGGCGGCCTGCTCATCGCGTTGAGCTTCGCCTTGGGTGGCTATCAGATCGTCGACGCGCCGAAGGTCACCGAACACTTCGACGCGGGTTCGGTCGCCGGCTGGGCCGCGCTGATGTTCCAGATCGGCAGTGCCGCCTTCGACTTCCTGGTGCCGGTGCTGGCCGGGTTCATCGCGTTCGCGATGGCCGACCGCCCGGCGATCGCCCCCGGTTTCGTGGGTGGCGCGATCGCCGTCACGGTCGGGGCGGGCTTCCTCGGCGGCCTCGTCGCCGGGCTCCTGGCCGGTGGCGTCGTGCTGGCGCTGAAGAAGATCCAGGTGCCGAAGGCGATGCGCGGGATCATGCCGGTGGTGGTCTACCCGCTGCTCGGGTCCATTGTGGTCGGTGTACTGATGTACGTGGTGGTCGGCAAGCCGATCGCGGCGGCGACGTCGGGGCTGACCGGCTGGCTCAACAGCCTCAGCGGCGCCAGCGCGCTGCTGCTGGGCGCGCTGCTCGGCCTGATGATGGCCTTCGACATGGGCGGCCCGGTCAACAAGGCGGCGTACGCCTTCGCGGTCGGCGGCCTGACGACCGGCGCGACGGCGTCGCTGCAGATCATGGCCGCGGTGATGGCGGCGGGCATGGTGCCGCCGCTGGCGCTCGCGCTGGCGTCGACGGTCCGCAAGAAGCTGTTCACCGAGGCGGAGCGTGAAAACGGCCGCGCGGCCTGGCTGCTCGGCGCGTCGTTCATCACCGAGGGCGCGATCCCGTTCGCCGCGGCGGACCCGTTCCGCGTGATCCCGTCGATCATGCTCGGCTCGGCGGTCACCGGCTCGCTGTCGATGGCGTTCGGCGCCACGCTGCGCGCCCCGCACGGCGGGATCTTCGTGCTCCCGCTGATCGGCAGCCCGCTGATGTTCCTGGTGGCGCTGATCGCCGGGACGCTGGTCGCCGCCGGGTCGGTGATCGCGCTCAAGCAGGTGCGCTTCCGGGCGGCCGAACGCTCGGCCGCCGTGTCCGGTCAGCCCGTCAACGCGTGAAGGAGTCCACTGTGTACCAACGCCGTACGCTCGTCGCCAGCAGTGTGGGGCTGCACGCCCGCCCGGCGGGCCTGGTCGCGAAGTCCGCGGCCGGCCAGCCCGCGAAGGTTCGCATCGCGAAGATCACCGAAGGCGTCGCGGGCGACCCGGTCGACGCGGCCAGCGTCCTGGGCCTCATGACCCTGGGCGCGGGGTTCGGGGACGAGGTGGAGCTGTCCGCCGAGGGTGACCACGCCCAGGCGTCGGTCGACGCGCTGGCGGACCTGATCGCGCAGGACCTGGACGCGTAACGCAAGCAGGTCAGGCCCCGGTGGCGCGGGTCGCCACCGGGGCAGCTTCCCCCGATCGGCAGAAGCGCCTGCCATGCCGCGTGGTGTCCACTACGCCGGTGAACGCGTCCCGGGAAATGGTCACCTCGCTGCGCCGTGCCTGCCGCTACGCCGAAGCGGAAATGACCATCGAAAAACTGCTCGACGGAGCCGCCGCGCACATCGAACTGGGCCGGCTCGCGTTCGAGCGGGGACGTGCGGAAATCGCGCTCGGGCACTTCGGCCGCGCGACGGAACTGGCCCCGCTCGACGAAGAAGCGCAGGCGTGGCGAGTGGCGGCGCTGAGCAGATTGCGGCGGTACGCCGACGCCCGGGCCGCCGCGGACGCCGTCCTCGGGGAAAATCCGCAGGCGCACCTGGTGCGGATCGCACGGGCCCGGGTGACCAGCGACGAAACCGACCATGAGCAGCACCTGCTCGATGAGTGCGAGACGGTCCTCCGGCACGACCCCGGTCACCTGGAGGCGCTGGAAAGCCGCATCAAGGCCCTCGGGTGGCTGGGCCGCGCCGAGCAGGCGACCGCCGCGGCCGAGGAAGCGGTGCGGCACCATCCCGAAGCTGCGGAACTGTTCGTGGCGTGGGGATTCGGCCTCGCCAAGGCGGGCCGGTTCACGGCGGCGGTCGAAAAATACGACCGTGCGACGGATCTGCGGCCCGAGTACGTCGAAGCGCACTACCTGAAGATCGAGGCCCTGACCGACGCATACTGTCTCGACGAAGCGATCGGCCACGCCGAAATGGCGGTGCGGAAGCTGCCCGAGGCAAGCCGCCTCTACCGCGCTTGGGGAATCGCGCTCCAGGACTGCCAGGACCTCACCGGCGCGCTGGAGAAGTTCGATCAGGCCATTTCCCTCGACCAGCACCTCGCCATCAACTACCAGTGGCGAGCGGACACCTTGGCGAGGCTCGACCGGAACGCCGACGCGCACGCGACCCTGCGGACCGCGCTCGACGTCTGCTCCGACACCGTCGCCCTGCTGATCGAACAGGTGTGGCGCTACCGCGATTCCGGCGAGATCGACACTGCGATCGCCGTGGCCGAGAAAGTCGCTGCGCTCGCTCCGGCGCAGCCTTCCGCTCTGCGCTGCCTCGTCTGGTCCTTCAGAGAGGCCCGCCGGTTCTCCGCTGCGGAATCCGCTGCCCGCGCCGCGCTGCTCGTGTGCCCCGATGACGCCGACCTCCACCGCGAACTCGGCTGGGTGTTCGCGGATCAGGATCGCGACGAGGAGGCACTGGCCTCGTTCCGCCGGGCGGCCGAACTGGCTCCCGGGGAGGCTCTGCACACGGCGAACGTCAGCCGGGCCCTGCGCTGGCTCTACCGCCATGACGAAGCCGAGGGTCTGCTCGCGGAAGCCCGCGCGAGGCTTCCCGAAAGTCCGCGCGTCGTCGAACAGCAGGCCCTGCTGAGCGAAGATGTCGGCGCCATCGAAGCAGGGCTGGAGCTCTACGTGGCGATCAACCGCCGCTGGCCGCGGTTCACCGGCGCGTGGATCGGGCGCGTCCGGTTGCTCGCCCGGCGCAACCGCCACGCGGAAGCCGGCGAGGTCGCCAGGGCGGCGGTGCGGCTCAACCCGTTCACCGTCGAACTTCGCCCCCGCATGGCCGCGCTCCACCTGGAAACGGGCGACGAAACCGCCGCCGTCGCCGTCCTCCGGGAAGCCTGCGCAGCCGTGCCCGCGCGGCGAAAGCTCGCGCTGGACCTGACCTGGTACCTCCGGCACGCCGGCCAGTACGAACAGGCCCGCGAGATCCTCTGGGACCTGCCCGACGAACCCGATGTCCTCAAACGCCGCATCGGCTTGCTCCGCGACACCCGGGAACACCAGCGGGCCATCGCCATCGCGCTGAACGCCGCCGAACGCTTCCCGGACGACCTCCCGTTCCGGCGCGCGGTCGCCGACATCCGTGTCCAGCTCGGTGACCGCGAACAGGCACTGGCGGACTACGACGCGGTCCTGGCGCAGCACCCGACCGACAGTGCCGCGCTGCGCGGAAAGGTGGGCTGCCTGCGGGTTCTGCGCCGGTACGACGAGGCGGTGCGCATCCTCGTCGAGGAGATCGCGCGCCGCCCGAACTACCCGGAGTTCCACGTCGAGCTGGCCTGGACGTACGCCTGGATGGAACGCCGCGCCGACGGTATCGCCGTCTACGAGAAGGCCATCGAACTCGATCCGCAGAACGGCTGGGTGCGGGCGAACCACGCCAACGCGCTGTGGCGGTCCGGGCGGCACGAAGACGCGGAAGCCGCGCTGGTCACCGCGCTCGACCTCCTGCCCGACCACGCCGGGCTGATGCTGGAGATGGGCCGCCTCTGCGACGTGCGGAACCGGCACGAAGAAGCCCTCACCTGGTTCGACCGGACCCTGGCCCGGCTTCCCCGGTCGAACTTGGCGCTGATCGCGAAGTCCGCGGCTCTGCGTTCACTGGGCAGGTTCGGCGATGCCGAGCGCCTTCTCTCCTCGCGGCTGGAACGCCCGGACGTCACCGCCGGTGTCATGATCGAGTGGGGCTGGGTGCTCCGCGACCGGGGCGAGCTCGCCCGGGCTCGGCAGGCGTTCGAGCGTGCCCTCACCCTGGCCGTGGGCAAGGACGGCCGCGCCGACGCCCTGCACTGCCTGGGCTGGACCGCCTACAGCGGGGGCGACTTCGAACAGGCCGAAAGCCGGTTCCGGGCGGCGATCGCCGAGGACCACCGATCGAACGAAGCCATGGTCGGGCTGGCCTGGACGCTCGTCCACGACGGCGAACCGAACGACGAGGAGGAAGCGGAACGGCTCTGCCTCGACGTGCTCGAGGACGACCCGCGCCGCCACCTCGCGCACACCTGCCTCGGCGTGCTCTACGCCCGGCAGGGCAACCTGCCCCAGGCCGAGTACCACCTCCGCCGGTCCATCGAGATCGACCCGTACGGCGGCAGCTACGTCGACCTGGGCGCGCTCTTCGCACAGATGGGCCGCTTCGAAGAAGCCGAGGCCCTGCTGCTCAAGGCCTTGGAGCGCAACTGGTACGACAGCCAGGCGCACATCGAGCTCGGCGCCCTGCACCTGCAGCGTGACCTCGACGGCACCGACGACCCGGCCGAAGCCCGCCGGGCCGCGCGGCACTTCCGGCAGGCGCTGGTCATCGAACCGACCCGGGGTGCCGCCGCCATCGGGTTGTCGCTGGCCCTGATCAAGTCCCCCGGTGACCTGCTCGCGGCGGAACGCGTGCTGCGGGAGGCACTCCGGCGCCAGGACTGCGACCAGCCGCGCTGGCAGCTGCTGGTCGCCCTCGCGCGGCTGCTCATCGGGCGCGGCGACGAGACCCAGCGTCGTGACCTGCACCTCGAAGCGCTGAGCACCGCCCGCCAGGCGATCGAGCTGGCCGCCAACCAGCCGGATCCCCACTACGTGGCCGGCGTCGCGGCGTACAAGGCAGGCGAAAGCGGCCCGCAGGCCCAGGCCCGGCCGTTCTACCGGCGGCGGGCACTGCACCACTTCCGCCGCTGCCTGCACCACGATCCCGAGCACATCGAGGCCCGGCGTGTGATGGCGCTCGCCGAGGAAAGTCTCGCGATCACCAGGAACAGCCTCGCCGGGAGCGCGACGATGATCGTGGTGGCCGGCGCCCTCCTCGTCACGCTCTGGCTGGGCTTCTTCCTCACCGACAAGGTCACGACCGTCGTGATCAGCACTCTGACCCCGATCCTGGTGGGCCTGGTGGCACTCGGCTTCGTCCTGCCGTTCCTGGTCCGGCTCAAACTGCCGGGCGGGGTAGAGGCCGACCTGTCGGCCAGCCTGAACCAGGTTTCCTCGGGTCCGACCGGCGAGGTGAGCATCGGGCCCGGGCGTCTGGTCGGCAGCAGCTCCGAGAGCTCGGCGATGTGGTCTCCGCTCGGCACCGGCCCACGAGGCGAACTTCCTCGCCTGGGCTAGGGATTCAGGCCGGGCCGAGCAGGGCGATCGACGCGCGCACCGCGACCTCGGTGACGTCCCCGGCCCGGCCGCCGTCCTCGACGGTTGTCGCGATCAGCTCGCGCAGCCCGCCCAGCAACATGATCGACAGCTGGCGGGACGGCGGGGTGATGCCCGCCGCGCGCATCTCCGGGGTGTCCGTCAGGCGCTGCGTCATCGCGATGAAGCCCTCCATCGCGTCGCGCTGCAGGTCGCGCGCCGGGACGCCCAGGGCCGGGGCGTCGCGGATCCAGCTCAGCGTGATCGCGGGCTCGGATTCCGCGCAGGCGATCCAGGCCTCGATCGCCTGGCGGACCTGGACCGACCACGGCGCCTTGGGGTCGACCGCGTCGGAGATCTGCTGGATCATCGACCGGTTCGCCTCGGCCAGGAGCGCGATCAGGCACTCCTCGCGGCTGGAGAAGTGCTCGTAGAACGTCCGGCGGGACGTGCGGGCGCGGCGGACGATCTCGGCCACCGTCGTGTCGCGGAAGCCGACGGAGGTGATGGACTCGGCCAGCCCGTCCAGGAGGCGCTGCCGGTGCCGGCGGGTGTCGACGTCCACGGAAGTCACGCTATACCCCTCCTCTTGAAACCAGATGGTACACCGGCGTACCGTACCGACGGTACGTTCGCGTACCACCTTTCGGGAGGGGTCGATGACGACCATGACAAGCCCCGCGACGCTGCCACCGGGGCCCACCGCGCCACGCGCCGTCCAGGGCGTCTACGCGCTGACCCAGCCGCTGCGCGGCATGCGGCGGCTCAAAGAGCGCTACGGCGACGCCTTCACCGTCAACGTGCCGATCTTCGGCAACGCCGTGGTGATCAGCGACCCCGCCGAGATCAAGCAGCTGTTCACCTCCGGGCCCGACCTCGTCGACAACCTCGAGGTCAACCTCGGGCGCGTGCTCGGGTCCCGGTCGATGTTCGCGCTCTCCGGTGACGAGCACAAACGGCAGCGCAAGCTGCTCGTCCCGCCCTTCCACGGCCGCCGGCTGGCCACCTACGAGCGGATCGTCGAAGAGGAAACCGTCCGCGAACTGGCGAGCTGGCCCGAAGACAAGGCCTTCGCCACGCTGCCGTCGATGATGCGGATCACCCTCAACGCCATCCTCCGCGCGGTGTTCGGCGCCGAAGGGGCCGAGTTCGCCGAACTGCGCGCGCTGCTGCCGCCGTTCGTCACCCTCGGCTCGCGGCTGGCCGTCGCGCCGATCTCCAAGAAGGGCCGCTTCAACCCGTGGCGCCGCTTCGAACGCCTGCGCCGCGAGTACGACGCCATCGTCGACCGGCTCATCGCCAAGGCCCGCGCCGAACCCAAGGACGACGTCCTGTCGATGATGCTGCAGACCCGCTACGACGACGGGTCCGGGCTCAGCCGCGAAGACATCTCCGACCAGCTCCTCACCCTGCTCACCGCCGGGCACGAGACCACGGCGACCACGCTGGCCTGGGCCGTCGAACGCCTTCGCCGGCACCCGGAACTGCTGGCGGAACTCCGCACAGACGACAAGCTCCTCGACGCCACCATCCTCGAGGTCCAGCGCACCCGCCCGGTCATCGACCTGACCGCGCGGCAGGTCAAGCAGGACGGCTTCCGGCTCGGCCGGTGGACGCTGCCGAAGGGGTACGCGGTGCTCGTCAGCATCGCGCTGATCCACGACGACGACGCCGTCTTCCCGCACGCGGCCACCTTCGACCCGCACCGCTTCGCCGGCGCGCGACCCGATCTCTACCAGTGGATCCCGTTCGGCGGCGGCACCCGCCGCTGCCTCGGCGCCGCCTTCGCGACCATGGAGATGACCGTCGTGCTGCGGACCCTGCTGCGGGACTTCACGCTGGTACCGACGTCCGCGCCCGGCGAACGCTGGCACTCGCGGGGCGTCGCCTACGCCCCCGCCAAGGGCGGCCGCGCGGTCGTGCGCCGCCGCAGCACCACCGGAGGAGAGCAGTGACCGAACAGATCGCCGACGTCGGCCGCGGGATTTCCCTGGCCTACGAACGGATCGGGGACGCCGGCGCCGAGCCGCTGGTGCTCGTCGCCGGGCTCGGCCAGCAGCTGCACAGCTGGCCGGACGCCTTCTGCGCGGAGCTGGCCGGACGCGGGTACGAGGTCATCCGGTTCGACAACCGCGACGCCGGGCGCTCGACGCACCCGCGCTTCCGGCCGCCGAGCCTGCCGGGCATGCTCGCGGGCCGGTTCCCCGCGCAGCAGTACGACCTCACGGACATGGCCGCCGACACCGCCGGCCTGTTCGACGCCCTCGACCTGGAGACCGCGCACATCGCGGGCGTCTCCATGGGCGGCATGATCTCCCAGACCACCGCGGCGCTGTACCCGGCGCGGATCCGGACCCTGACGTCGATCATGTCGACGACCGGGTCGCGCCTGCTCGGCCGGCCCGCGCTCTCGACGTTGCGGATGATGGGCGCGAAGCCGCCGAAGTCCCGCGACGAGGCCGTCGAGAACGCCGTGCGGATGTTCCGCCACATCGGCTCGCACGGCTTCCCGTTCGACGAGGCCGGGGTGCGCGAGCGAGCCGGGACGGGCTGGGACCGCGACCCGACGTCCGGCGGCGTGGGCCGTCAGCTCGCCGCGATCATGAAGTCCGGCAACCGGACGCCGCTGCTGCGGAAGATCACCGCGCCGACGCTGGTGATCCACGGCGACCGCGACCGGATGGTGCACCCGACCGGCGGCGCCGCGACGGCGCGGGCCATCCGCGGCGCCCGCCTCGAGACCGTCCGCGGCATGGGTCACGACCTGCCCGAAGGCGCGTGGCCGACGATCCTCGACCTGATCGACCGGCACGCGAGGAGCAGCGATGTCCCGGCCTCGTAGCCTCGGCGGCCGCCCGGTGGTGATCACCGGCGCGGCGTCCGGCATCGGCCGCGCGCTGGCCACCCGGCTGTCCCGGCTCGGTTCGCCGGTCGCCCTCGCCGATGTCGACGAAGACGGCCTCAAGGCCACCGCGGCGGCGCTCCACGGCCGCGTCTTCACCCGCGTCCTCGACGTCCGCGACGCCGAAGACCAGCTGCGGTTCGCCGCGGAGGTGAAGGACTGGCTCCCCGCGCCGCTGGCGGCGGTGTTCAACAACGCCGGCGTCGCGGTGACGTCCAGCGTGCTCGACGCGGTGCCCGAGGACGACGACTGGCTGCACGACATCAACTTCCGCGGCGTCGTGCACGGGACGCGCGCGTTCCTGCCGATCCTCGTCGAGCAGGGCGAAGGCGCGATCGTGAACACCTCCAGCGTGTACGGCCTGCTCGGGGTGCCGTACCAGAGCGCCTACTGCGCGGCGAAGTTCGCCGTCCGCGGCTTCACCGAGTCGCTGCGGCAGGAGCTGCACGGCACCGCCGTCCGCGCGATCACCGTGCACCCGGGTGGCATCACGACGAACATCGCGCGCAACGCCCGGGTGCGCCGCGACCCCCAAGGGCTCGGCCGGACCAAGGAACAGATGGCCGCCCAGTTCGAGGCGATGACGATGACGTCGCCGGACAAGGCGGCGGCGATCATCCACACCGGTGTCGACCGCGGGAAGGCCCGCATCCTGGTCGGCCCGGACGCCTACGTGTTCGACGCGCTCACCCGGATCACCCCCACCCACTACAACGCCGTGCTGACACGCGTGCTGCAGCGCACCCGGCGGACGAAGGCGGTTTGAGATGACCGAACACCTCGACGTGCTGATCGTCGGCGCCGGGCTGTCCGGCGTCGGCGCCGCCCACCACCTGCGCACGGCGTTCCCGCGCAAGAACTACGCGATCCTCGAAGCCCGCGACTCGATCGGCGGCACCTGGGACCTGTTCCGCTACCCCGGCGTCCGGTCGGACTCGGACATGCAGACGCTCGGCTACCGGTTCCGGCCGTGGACCGACGCGAAGGCCATCGCGGACGGGCCGTCGATCCTCGGATACGTCCGCGACACCGCCGCCGAAGCCGGGATCGACCGGCACATCCGGTTCGGGCACCAGGTGGTCCGGGCCGCCTGGTCCACACAGGACGCCCGGTGGACGGTCGAGGCCGAGCACGACGGGCAGCCGGTGACCTTCACCGCGAAGTTCCTGTACCTGTGCAGCGGCTACTACGACTACGCGGCCGGGCACACGCCGGAGTTCCCCGGTCTGGAGGACTTCGGCGGCACGGTCGTCCACCCGCAGCACTGGCCCGAGGACCTCGACTACACCGGCAAGAAGGTCGTCGTCATCGGCAGCGGCGCGACGGCGGTGACGCTCGTGCCGGCGATGACCGACCGCGCCGCGCACGTGACGATGCTGCAGCGCTCCCCCACCTACATCCTGTCGCTGCCGTCGGAGGACGCGCTGGCCAACCGGCTGCGCGGGCTGCTCGGCGCGCGGCTGGCGTACCCGATCGCGCGCTGGAAGAACGTCGCGGTGAGCACGCTGATCTACCAGCTGAGCCGGCGCCGCCCGGGCCTGGTGAAGGCGATGATCCGGCGCGCCACCGTGAAGCAGCTGCCGGCCGGGTACGCCGTCGACACCCACTTCAAGCCGCGCTACCAGCCCTGGGACCAGCGGCTGTGCCTGGTCCCGGACGGTGACCTGTTCCGGTCCCTCAAGCGCGGCGACGCCTCGATCGTCACCGACCGGATCGCCGCCTTCACGAAAACCGGCATCCGGCTCGAATCGGGCGACGAGCTCGAGGCGGACGTCGTCGTCACCGCGACCGGGTTGCGGCTGCTGGCCTTCGGCGGCATCGAGCTGGCCGTCGACGGCAACCCGGTGAAACTGCCGGAAACCATGGCCTACAAGGGCATGATGCTCAGCGGCGTGCCGAACTTCGCCTTCACGATCGGCTACACGAACGCGTCGTGGACGCTCAAGGCCGACCTGGTCGGCGAGTACGTCGTCCGGTTGCTCCGCCACCTCGACCGGCACGGCTTCGACCAGTGCGTGCCGGTCAACGACGACCCGGCGGTCACCGAGCGGCCGCTGCTGGACTTCGACGCCGGGTACGTCCAGCGGTCGATCGACGAGTTCCCCAAGGCGGGTTCACGGCCGCCGTGGCAGCTGGGCATGAGCTACGCGCACGACGTCGTCAAGCTCCGGCACGGCAAGCTCGACGACAGCGCCCTGCGGTTCTCGCGGCGGCCCGGGACGGGAGCGGGCAGACTGAGCGCATGACGCTCTCTTCCCCCGCCCGGGACCGCTGACGTGCACGCCGCGGGCCTCGTGCTGCACCCCCGCCGCGACTCCGCGGCCGCCGTCGAAGCCGTGCTCGGCTGGGCGGGCAAGCGGAACATCGAGATCCTCGGGATCACCGACGAGATCGTCCGGCTGGACTGCGCCGCGGTGGGGGTGCCGCCCGAGGAGCTGGGGCGGCGGGCCGACCTGCTGGTCAGCCTGGGCGGCGACGGCACGATGCTGCGGGCGATGCGGCTGGCCGACGGGCAGCGCGCGCCGGTGCTCGGGGTGAACCTCGGCAAGCTCGGCTTCCTGGCCGAGGTCGACGTCCCCGACCTGCCGGGCGCGCTCTCGGCCATCGACGACCACGAGTTCACGGTCGAGCCGCGGCTGGCCGTGGACGCGGTGCTGCAGGGACGGCGGATCACGGCGTTCAACGACATCGCGGTGGTGCGGGTGCCCGGCGAGGGCAGCGCGGTGGTCGCCGTGCGGGTGGGCGGCCAGCCGTTCGTGAGCTACTCGGCCGACGCGGTGGTGGTGGCGACGCCGACCGGCTCGACGGCGTACAGCTTCTCGGCGGGCGGCCCGATCACCAGCCCGTCGGTGGAGGCCCTGCTGGTGACGCCGGCGGCGCCGCATTCGGCGTACAGCCGCGGCGTGGTGCTCTCGGTGCACGACGAGGTGACGCTGGAGCTGCTGCCGACCAGCGGCCGGCTCGCGGTGGAGGTGGACGGCCAGGTCGAGGGGTACGTCTCCCCCGGCGAGCGGCTCGACCTGCGCGCCCGCCCGAGCGCGGCGCGGGTGGTGCGGCTCGGGATGACGACGTTCTACCAGCGGGCGCGGCGCAAGCTCCGGCTCACCGACTCGGCCGAGATCCCGCAGGACGGCGACCACTGACCGTGTGCTGTGTCACAGCGGGAACGCGTCGGCCATGGTCACGGAAAGGTCACGGGTAGCGTGCGCGGCTGCGCCTGAACCAGCCGAACCGCCCCGGAGTGTCTCCCTACATGCTGTGTCCCGCCCCCGTGCGTCCCCGCCTGCGTGCCCGCCTCCTCGTCCCGACCGCCCTGACCGCCTTTCTCGGCGCCGTCGTGCTCCTCGCCGTGCTGCACGTCGACCGGCGGCTCGCGCCCCTCGACCCGGTGAGCACGATGCTCAGCGACTACGCGCTGAGCCCGGGGCGGTGGTTGTGGGACAGCGCGCTGTTGCTCACGAGCACCGGGTCGGCGCTGCTGCTGGTGGCGCTGTACCGGCGTGGGTTGCTGGCCAACCCGGCGCTCGTCGCGGCGAAGGCGCTGTGGTGCGTGAGCCTGCTGGCCGTGGTGATCTTCGCGAAGGACCCCCAGGGCGGCGCGATCACCGCAACGGGCAAGATCCACCTGTACGCCTCGGCGGTGACGTGCCTGAGCCTGCCGGTGGTCGGCTGGGCGCTGGGCCGCCGCCACCGCGACGACCCGCGCTGGCGGCGCGTCGCGACGTGGTCCCGCCGGCTGGCACTGGCGGCGATCCCGTTCTACCTGCCGTTCATCGTCCCCTTCGCGGTGAACGTGGTGTTCGGCGGCCACCTGCCGACCGTGGCGACCGGGCTGGTCGAGCGGGTGATGATGGTCCTGGAGATCGCGCTGCTGGCCGTGCTCGGGTACTGGGCGCACCGCGCGATGCCGGCCGGGGTCCGCTTCCGGCCGGTGCGTCCCGCGGCCTGACCGGGTCACAACTCGCGTGATCCAGCCCGTCTTTCGCGTGATCCGGGCCGTCATCCGCGTGATTGGGGCCGTCATCCGCGTGATTGGGGCCGTAACTCGCGAGTTCCGGCTCCAATCACGCGAGTTCCGGCTCCAATCACGCGAGTTCCGGCTCTGATCACGCGAGTTCCGGCTTTGATCACGCGAGTTACGGGTAACGGGCTTGGTCGGCTGGCTGATCCCGGGTGCGGATCAGCGCGTACCGCACCGCGCCCGTCGGTCACCTCCCGCACCTTGCCAGAGCCCGCCCGGCTAGGTTGGGGCCCGCAGGGGGATTCCAGGGAGGCTCGGGTGAACGTCGCCGGTGGGGTGCTGCCGGTCGCCGCCGGGGTGGCCCTTCTCGTGTTCGCCGTGCGGATGGCGCGTGAACCGCGGCGGCTGAGCAACGCCGTCTGGCTCGGGGTCGCGCTGCTGCTGACCGCGCTGTGGCTGCTGCGCACGGCATGGCACCTGGAGTGGCTGACCCCGGTGCTGCTGGGCCTGCTCGGCGTCGTGGCGGTGCTCGTCGCCCTGGTGCTGCCGGCCGCGCTGATCGCCAACGGCGTGCGGATGTGGCGGCGGGAAGGGCGCAGCGCCGGGAACCTGCTTTCGCTCGGGCTCGGCGCCGGGCTGGTCACGCTGGAAGCCCTCGCGTTCGCGCCGCTCGGCCGGTGGGGTTCGGCCGTCGTGGCCATCGCCGCCGTGCTGGCCGGCTACTTCGGGTTCCTGTTCCTGTCGCTGCTGGTCTACTCCGTGGTGTACAGCAGGCTGGGCCGCCGCGGCGGGTTCGACGCGATCATCGTGCTCGGCTGCGGCCTGGACGGCGACCGCGTACCGCCGCTGCTCGCCGGGCGGCTCGACCGCGCGATCCGGCTCCACACCCGGGAGGCGACGCCGCCGCTGCTGGTCGTGTCCGGTGGGCGCGGGCCCGGCGAGTCGGTCAGCGAAGCCGAGGCGATGCACGGCTACCTGCGCGAGCGCGGCGTGCCGGACGAGCTGATCCGGCGTGAGGACCAGGCACGCACAACCGAGGAGAACCTCCGGTTCTCGGCCGGGCTCCTGCCCGCCGACGCGCGGCGCGTGGTCGCCGTGACCAGCAACTACCACGTGTTCCGGGCGGCGGTGGAGTGCCGGCGGCTGGGCCTGCCGTTCCACGCGACGGGCTCGCCGACGGCCAGCTACTTCCTGCCGAGCGCGTTGCTCCGCGAGTTCGCCGCCCTGATCCTGCACTACCGCCGGACGACGATCGCGGCGTGCGTCCTGATCATCGGCGCCGGCGTCGCGGTGACGATCTTCGCTTAGCCCCGGCGCAGCACCGAGCAGGCGTGGGCAACGCCGTCCTCGGCGCGCAGCCGGGCGCCCACGTACTGCGCGCCGCGTCGGAAGAGCGGGTTCTCCGTCAGCTCCCGCAGCCGCGCGGTGAGCGAGCCGGTGTCGAGGTGCGCGAGCGGCAGCGGTTTCGGGCCGGCGCTCAGCCGCGCCACGCGGGCGCCCCAGTATGGCTGGTCGGAGAAGACCGGGCAGACCAGCGTGGGCACGCCGGCCCGCAGCCCGGCCGCGGTGGTGCCGGCGCCGCCGTGGTGGACGACGGCGGCGGTGCGCGGGAACAGCCACGCGTGCGGGACGTCGGCGACGGTCAGCAGGTCGTCGGTGTCCGGGCCGTCGGCGGCGAGCAGGCCCCGCAGCCCGGCGCGGCGCAGCGCGGCCCGGACGACGGCGAAGGTCGCCTCCGCTTCGGCCGGGCGCATGCTGCCGAAGCCGACGTAGACGGGCGGCGGTCCCGCGGCGAGGAAGTCCCGCAGCCGCGGGTCCGGACGCCAGGGGCCGGGCTCGAGGAACCAGTACCCGGTGACGTGCGCGCGATCCGGCCAGTCGGGCGGCCGCGGCACGACGGATGTGGAGAAACCGCACAGCACGGTCGACCTTCGCCGAGGCCCGCGGCGGCCGGCTGCGGGCAGGCCGAGCGTCTCGGCGCGCCAGCGGTCGACGTCGGGGCGCAGGAGCTGCCAGGCGAGCGCGTCGACGGCGGTGAAGCTCAGCTGCCGCCCCCATGGGCCGAGCCGGGCGGCCGCGGGCAGCAGCGGGTGCGCGAAGGCCCGCGTCGGCAGGCTGGGCTGGTAGTGCAGTTCGACGTCGGGGACGCCGAGGTGGGCACCCAGGTGCGCGCCGAGGAAGCCGAGGGTCGGCGCGAGCACGAGATCGGCCCCGGCGGCACCGGCGTGGACGTCGGCGAGGAGCCGGTCGAGCACCGGGCGAAGGGCGGCCCGCAGCCCGGAGAGGAAGGTGCGCCGCCGCCCGGAGGTCCACGCCCGCCCGGCGGCCGACCCGAGGACGGCGGCGGGATCCGCGGAGAGGGGCGCGAAGGCGAGGCCGTGGGTTTCGACGAGGGCTCGGAAGGCGGGAGCGGCGAGGACGCGGACACGATCACCATCGGCGGCGAGGCCACGCCCGAGGGCGACGCAGGGCTGGACGTCGCCACGCGAGCCGGGCGCGATGATGACCACCTGGCGGCTCATCGCGCCGACCTCGGCCGAGCGACACCCGGCGTCCGGCACTGCCCGGCGACCTGCCCGCTCACCGCTTTGCCGCCGTCAGGCGGTAGCGCAGCCGGAAGGGCAGGCTCGCCAGCAGCGCCGCCAGGCGGGCGTCCGGACCCACCAGGTACCTCGGTGCCGGGCGGCGGGCCGTCAGCGCGCGGACCACCGTCTCCGCCGCCTTTCGCGGTGGCACTCCCGTCCGGGCCGACCGGGCCGCGCTGTGCTCGGCCGCCGACAGTTGGGCTCCGTACCTCTCCAGGGCCGCCGGGGACAGGCTTGCGCGGACCTCCTCCGCCGCCGCCCGGGCTCGGGGCCAGATCGGGGTTGCCACCGCTCCCGGCTCGACCAGCACCACGCGGATTCCCTCCGGGGCCAGCTCCGCGCGCAGGCTGTCGGTCAACCCCACCAGCGCGAACTTCGACGTGTGGTACGGCCCGACCATCGGGCCCGCGATCCGGCCGCCGATCGAGCCGATCGTCACCACCCGCGCGGATTCCGTGCGCCGCAGCGCCGGCAGCATCGCGCGCGTCACCGCCAGCTGACCCGTCACGTTCACCTCCAGCTGCTCCCGGAACGCCTCCAGCGGCACGTGTTCGAGAGGCCCCGGGCGTGCGAGGCCCGCGTTGTTCACCAGGCCCCGCACCGGTCCCGCCGCCGCCACGCGCCGGCCGCACCGCTCGATCGACTCCGGGTCGCGCAGGTCCATCCGCAGCACCGTGACCGCCTCGCCGTACGCGCGCGAGAGTTCGGCTTCGTCGTCGTCCGTGCGGACGCTCGCCCACACGTGGGCGCCCCGGCGGACCAGCTCCGCCACGCAGGCGCGGCCGATGCCGCCCGCCGCGCCGGTGACCACATAGGACGGTGTCACGACGCCAGCACCTGCAGCATCCGGGGCCACGTCTTGTGCAGCTGCTCCTGCCAGTACGCCCACTGGTGCGTGCCCGGACCGTAGAGGTCCGCCGTCACCGGGACGCCGAGGTCGCGCAGCCGGCCGGCCATCGCGGCGGTCTGGGCACCGCACAGGAACTCCAGCAGCATCGCCCCGGGCAGGACGTCGATCGGGAGCCGGGCGTCCAGCGGGCCCGGCAGCCCGTTGCCCGCCGAGAGGTACAGCTCCGTGCCGCGCAGGCGATCGGCGTTCACCAGCGGGTCGTGCGCCTCCCAGCGCGCGGCTTCCCGGCGCCGGTCACCCCACAGGGCCTCCGGGTCGAGTCGGGCCGAGCCGACGATCGCGCTCGTCAGCAGTTCGCCGGTGGGGCCGGCCGGGTTGAGGTTGCCGCTGAAGGACGCGGCGTAGCGGAACACGCCCGGCTGCCGCGCGGCGAGCTCGAACGCGCCGTACCCGCCGAGGGACAGGCCGGCGACCGCGCGGCGGCCGTTCCCGCGGTAGCCGCGGTCGATCAGCTGCGGGAGCTCGACGGCGGTGAAGGTCTCCCACTGGTTGAGCGCGAGGTCCTTGCCGTAGTTCCACCAGTCGGTGAAGAAGCCCGCCGTTCCGGCGCCGGGCATCACGACCAGGACACCGGCGTCGTCGGCGAGCCGCCGGACGTCGGTGTTGGCGCTCCAGCCGCGGTAGTCCTGCAGCCGGGTTTCGCCGGCCAGCAGGTAGACCGCGGGCCAGCTCCGCTCGGCCCAGTTGCGCGGCAGGATCAGCCGGACCATCGCGTACGCCCCGACGCCGGCCGAGCGCACGGTCAGGTCCAGCACCCGCGCGTCACCGTCCACAGTGGTCTGGGCGACGACGTGCGAGCCGTCGTCGGCCCGGGCGTCCGGGACGGCGGTGGCGGCGAAAGCGGGCGTGCCGGGCAGCGCGCACACCGCGGCGGCCAGGGCCGCACACCACCTCACGAAAGGGCGCATGTGTTTCCTTTCCCGGTCGGTTCCAGGTGCGGCCACGCTAAAGGAAAACCGTCCGGGACAGCAATTGTCCTGTCCACGATGTGAGCAGACAATGTGAATGACAGGAAAACAAACTCCCCCACAAGGGTGAGGCTCTGGTCGCGCAGAGTGACTGGACTCGGACGCCCGTCCCACAACCCGGCACCGAACTCGCCAGTAACCTGCGATCCAGCAGCTCACACGCTGTACATGGGAATGTTTACGCCGTCTTGAGGTGCTTCCGGCAACCGATTTCCCGGCGTAGCCTTCGCCGTGCCGCCGGGTTCGGACGTCACTCGACTGTCCCCGGCGAAGGGTTCCAGCGCAGGGGCCGCACCTCCGTCGAGAAATGCTCCCGGAAGGGTTCTCCATGGCCACCCGAATTCGTTTTCCCCCGCTCCTGCTGGTCGCCGCGGCCGCCGTGGCCGGCATTTCGCCCGCAAAACCGGCCGCGGCGCTCCCCGTGCCGAGCCCGCCCGCCGTGCCCCCGGCCGCCCTGCTGCCTGCCGAAGCGATCCCCGGCCCGCCCGCGGCCCGCGCCGGGTTCGACGTCGCCACGGCACTGTCCACATCGTCACCGTCCACATCGGATCGCAGCGACGCAGGAGAGTGCGCCGACGTCGTCCACGGCCGGCTGCTGCGCCCCGGCAACGCGACCGGCCAGGGCTTCCAGGCAGCCGTCCCGGGCGGGCAGCTGTCCGAGCTCGTCGCCCGCACCCCGCACCCGCCCGGCCTCACCGCCTGGGCCGCGCAGGCGCGCCGCTGTGCCCGCGTCACCGTCGACGACCAGGACATCCCGACGGTGTCGACCACCACCGTCGGCACCCCGCCCGCCGTTCCCGGCGCGGAAACCCTGTCGTATGAGCAGGTCCTGACCCTGCCCGGCCAGCCCGCCGGGCTGCCCGGCCTGCGCCTGCGCACCGTCGCCATCGCCGCCGGCGGCGTGCTGGTCCTGCTCCGCGACGCCGGAGCCACCGACCTCGACCTCGACGCCCTGGCCGTCGCCGCGTGGCAGCACGCGGCCCCGCGGCTGGGCCGCTAGCAAGGAGAACCCATGTCCCAGGAGAACTTCCCGGCGGTGGGCGGCGACACCCTGACCGCGTGCCTGCGCCACTGGGCGGCGACCACCCCCGAGGCCCCCGCCCTCACCTTCGCCGACTTCGCCGCCGATCCCGCCGGGCGGCGGCGCACGCTCACCTGGCGGCAGCTGGCCGAGCGCGTCGACGCCGCCGCGGGCGCGCTGGCCGTGTCGCCGGGCGACCGGGTCGCCGTGCTCTGCCCGCAGGGCCCGGACTACGTCGTCGGGTTCCTGGCCGCGATCGCCGCGGGCGCGATCGCGGTGCCGCTGTTCGACCCCGGCCTGCCGGGGCACGCGGGACGGCTCGCCGCGGTCCTCGCCGACTGCACGCCGGCCGCCGTCGTCACCACCGCGGCGGCCGAGCGGGACGTCGAGGAGTTCGTCGGCCGGGACGTCGCCGTCGTCGCGGTGGACCGGCCGGAGCCGGCGCGGTCGTGGCCGGCGCCCGCCGCGGCCCCGGACGACGTCGCGTACCTGCAGTACACCTCCGGCTCCACCCGCAGCCCGGCCGGGGTGGTGCTGACCCACGCGAACGTGCTCGCCAACGTCACCCAGGCGGTGCGCGGCCTCGGCCTCGACCCGGCCGCGGCCACCACGGTCTCGTGGCTGCCCTTGTTCCACGACATGGGGCTCGTCCTCGGCCTCGTCACGCCGCTGGCACTGGGCCTGCGGTCGGTCCTGATGGACCCGCTCGCGTTCGTCGAGCGGCCGGTCCGCTGGCTGGAACTGCTCGGCGACCACGCGGGCAGCTGGAGCGCGGCCCCCAACTTCGCCTTCCACTACTGCGCGAGCCGGATCCGCGAGGCCGACCGGGCCCGGCTGCGGCTCGGCCGCGTCGCCGCGATCGTCAACGGCGCCGAACCGATCAACCCGGACGTCCTCGACCGGTTCCACACGGCCTTCGCCGCGGCCGGCTACCGGCCGGAGCTGACGCGCCCGGCGTACGGCCTCGCCGAGGCCACCGTCTTCGTCACCACCGGCCCCGCCGCGGTCCCGCGCGTCACCACCTTCGACCGCGACGCCCTCGCCACGGGCAAGGCGCGGCCGTCCGCCGACGGCGTCCGGCTGGTGGCGTGCGGTGCGCCGGCCGGGCAGCTCGTCGCGCTCGTCGACCCGGACACGGCGGCCGTGCTGCCCGACGGCTCGGTCGGCGAGATCTGGGTGCACGGGCCCAACGTCGGCGCCGGGTACTGGCGGAAACCCCTGGAGAGCACCGAAACCTTCGGCGCCCGGCTGCTCGGCAGCCTGCCCGAAGGGCCGTGGCTGCGGACCGGCGACCTCGGCGTCCGCCACGACGGCGAGCTCTACATCGCGGGCCGGATCAAGGACCTGATCATCGTCGACGGGCGCAACCACTACCCGCAGGACGTCGAAGCGACCGCCGCGTCGGCCGATCCCGCGATCCGCCCCGGCAGCGTCGCCGCGTTCGCCGTCGCGGGCACCGACACCGAAGCCGTCGTCGTGGTCGCCGAGCACCGCGGCCACGCCGACCTGGCCGAACCCGCCGAACGCGCGCTCGCCGCGGCGATCCGGCGGCTGATCTCCGACGCGCACGGGCTCGCGCTGCGGGACGTGCTGCTCGTGCCGCCCGGGCGGGTGCCGCGGACGTCCAGCGGCAAGATCGCGCGCGGTGCCTGCCGCGACCGCTACCTCGCCGGCGACTACGGAAAGGCCCTCGCGCGATGACCGACACCCTGCGCCGCTGGCTCGTGGCCACCATCGCCGAGCACACCGGCGTCACCCCCGAGCCAGACCACCCGCTCGGCGACTACGGCCTGTCCTCCCGCCAGGCCGTCGGCATCGCCGCCGACCTCGAAGAACGGCTCGGCAGGCGGCTACCGCCGACGCTGCTGTGGGAGAGCCCGACCATCGACCACCTCGTCCGCAGCCTCACCGGCGCCGACGAGCCCGAGGTCCGGCCGGGCACCGACCGCCGCCGGACCGACCCGGTCGCCGTCGTCGGCCTCGGCTGCCGGTTCCCCGGCGCGGACGGGCCCGGCGAGTTCTGGGACCTGCTGCGGACCGGGCGGGACGCCGTCCGGACCGCGCCACCCGGCCGCTGGGACGCCGACGCGGCGCCGGTGCTCGGCGGGTTCCTCGACGACGTCGCCGGGTTCGACGCCGAGCACTTCGGCATCACCCCGCGCGAAGCGGCGACGATGGACCCCCAGCAGCGGATGCTCCTGGAGGTGACGTGGGCGGCGCTGGAGCACGCCGGCGTCGCGCCGTCGTCGCTGCGCGGCAGCCGGACCGGCGTGTTCACCGGGATCGCGACCCACGACTACGGCCACCTCACGATGACCGGCGGCGCGCCGGACCTGTGGACGGCGACGGGCGCGGCGGGCAGCATCGCGGCCAACCGGCTGTCGTACGTCTACGACCTGCGCGGGCCGAGCGTGGCGGTGGACACGGCGTGCTCGTCTTCGCTGGTCGCGGTGCACCACGCGGTGCGCGCCCTGCGCGACGGCGACGCGGACCTGGCGCTGGCGGCCGGGGTGAACCTGATGCTGCTGCCGGGCCCGACGGCGGCGTTCGCGGCAGCGGGCCTGCTCGCCGCCGACGGCCGCTGCAAGACGTTCTCGGCGGCCGCGGACGGCATCGCGCGAGCCGAGGGCTGCGGCGTGGTGGTGCTGAAGCGGCTGGCGGACGCCGAGTGCGACGGCGACCGCGTGCTCGCGGTGATCCGGTCGTCGGCGGTCAACTCCGACGGGCGGTCGAACGGCCTGGCCGCGCCCAACCCGCCGGCGCAGCGGGCGATGCTGCGGGACGCCTACCGCAGCCTTGATCCGTCCACTGTGGACTATGTGGAGGCTCACGGAACGGGAACGCTGCTCGGCGACCCGATCGAGGCACGCGCACTCGGCGCGGTCCTGGGCACGGGCCGCCGGCCGAACGAGCCCCTGCTGATCGGCTCGGTGAAGACGAACATCGCCCACGCCGAGGCGGCGGCCGGGATAGCGGGGCTGATCAAGGTGGTGCTGTCGATGCAGCACGGCACGCTCCCGCCCCAGCTGCACTTCGCGGCCCCGAACCCGCACATCCCGTTCGGCGAGCTGGGGTTGCGGGTGGTCACGGAGCCGACGCCGTGGCCGCGCCGCAGCGGGCGCGCGGTCGCGGGGGTGTCGGCTTTCGGGTTCGGCGGGACGAACGCGCACGTGGTGCTGGAGGAGGCGGCGGCGCCGGGTGGGCGCTCGTTCAGCGGGGGCCGGGCGGGGACGCCGGGAGCGCGGGGCGGCGGGCTTCGGGCCGACCAGCCGGTGCGGTCGAGCGGGGCTCCGGGGCGGGCCGGCGGCTCGGAGCGCGCCGGTCACTCCGGCGAGGTCCGGACGGCGCGGCCGAGCGGCACTCCGGACCGCACCGAGCTCCGGACGGCTCTGCCAAGCGGCACGACTGACCGCACCGAGGTCCGGATCGGGCTTCTCTCCGCGCGCACCCACGACCGCCTCATCGAGCGGGCCGCGCAGCTCGCCGGTTGGCTCGATTCGCCCGCCGGGCGGCGCAGTTCGCCGGCCGATGTCACCCACACCCTCTTCCGGCGCGACGAAGGCGGCCCGCACCGCGCCGCCGTCGTCGCCGGGGACCACCGGGAACTGGCCGCCTTGCTGCGGGCCGTCGCCCAGCAAGAAGATCCGTTGCCCGCCGGTGCGCTCACCGGCTCCGCCGTCGGTGGGGAGGGGCCCGTCTTCGTGTTCTCCGGGCACGGGTCCCAATGGGCTGGAATGGGCCGACGGCTGCTCGCCTCCGAACCCGCCTTCGCCGCGCAGGTCGACAAGCTCGGCGACTCCTTCGCCGAACACGGCGGACGCTCGCTCCGCTCGCTGCTCACCGGCGCCGCTCCCCTCTCCCTCGCCGACACGCAACTGGCCATCTTCGGGACGCAGGTCGCGCTCGCCGCGCGGTGGGAGGCGCTCGGCGTCCGGCCCGCCGCCGTCCTCGGGCACTCGCTCGGCTCCGCGGCCGCCGCCGTCACCTGCGGGGCGCTGACCGCCGATGAGGCCGTCCACCTCGTCGCCACCCGTGCCCGGCTGCTCGGCGCACTCGGCCCCGGCGGTGCGATGGCCGCCGTCGAACTGGCCGCGGACGAACTCGACGGCCGGCCCGGCGTCGAACTCGCCGTCGACTCCGCGCCCGGGCAGGTCACCGTCGCCGGGGATGCCGATGCGCTCGATCGGCTCGTCGCCGAACTGACCGCCGCCGGGCGGGGTGCGCGGCGGCTGCCGGTCGGGGTCGCCGGGCATTCGGCCGGCGTCGAACCTGTCCTCGGCCCCCTGCGGGACGCCCTCGCCGAACTGGGCGGACGGCGGCCGCTGGTGCCCTGGTACGACACCGTGCTGACCGACCCGCGCGAACTGCCGGACTTCGACGCCCGCTACTGGGCCGCGCACCTGCGCCGCCCGGTGCGGTTCCGGCAGGCCGTCGCCGCGGCGGCCGCGGACGGGCACCGCGTGTTCGTCGAGGTGTCGCCGCACCCGATCCTGCGGGGTTCGCTGGCCCGGACGCTCGAAGCCGCCGGGATCGCCGACGCCGTCGTGACCGGCACCCTGCGCCGCGGCCAGGACGAGGTCCGGGCCTTCGCCGCGGCCGCCGCCACCCTGTACTGCACCGGCACCCGCATCACCCTCGCCGCGCCGGACGACGACGCCCGCGTCACCGACGTGCCGCCGATGCCCTGGCGCCACGAACGGCACTGGTACACCGACACCGAACCGAGCACCCCCGAGCCCGCGCCGAGCCACGCCGACCAGCCCCGCACCGGGAGAACGCTCGCCGACATCGTCGCCGCGATCATGGGCCTCTCCCCCGACCGCCTCGACCCCGACGTCCCGCTCGTCGAACTCGGGCTCGACTCCCTCATGGCCAACCGGATCCGCGACGCCGTCCGCCGGGAGCTCGGCACCGAACCCGACCCCGCCGCCGTCCTCCGCGGTGCCACCCTCGCCGACCTCAACCGCGATCTCGCCCCGCGCGGCGACGAACCGCCCGCCCGCGGCCGGGCCTGGGACGCCGCCGACCGGCTCGTCCTGCGGCTCTGGCGGCAGCACACCGGCACCGACGCGGGCCCGCACACCCGCCTCGGCGCCACCGGCGAACCCCACCACGTCGCGCGGCTGCTCGCCGCCGGGCTCACCGCCGAGCTCGACACCCCCGTCGATCCGGCCGACCTGCTCCGGCACGACTCCCTCGCCGCCGTCGCCGACGTCGCACGAGCCCTGCTCGACACCCGCGAAGAACGCGGGCCCGTGCACGTCCTCAAGCCGGGCGACGCCGGAACCGCGCCGCTGCTGCTGTTCCACCCCGGCGGCAGCACGTGCACCGTCTACCGGCCGCTGCTGGACCGGCTGCCCGCCGGCGTGCCCTGCGCCGGCTTCGAACGCGTCCCCGGCGCCGGCCTCGAAGACCGCGTCGAACAGCTCCTGCCGCTGGTCCGCGCCCGGCAGCCGCACGGGCCCTACCGCCTGGCCGGCTGGTCCTTCGGCGGCGCCCTCGCCTACGGCGTCGCCACCCGGCTCGCCGACGGGGGCGAACCGGTCGAACTCGTCGCGCTGATCGACACCATGCTGCCGCTGCCCGAGCCGGACCTCGATCCCCGCGCGTCGTCGGCCCGCCGGTTCCTGCGCTTCACCGGCTACGTCGAAGGCACCTACGGCCGGACCGTCCGGCTCGGCCACGACGAACTCGCGCCCCTGCCCGAAGAAGAACAGATCGACCTCACCATGCGGCGGGTCGCCGAAGCGGGCTTGCTGAGCCCCGGCGTGCTGCGCCACCAGCGGGAGTCCTTTTTGGACACCCTGGCCGCGGAACGCGCGACGCCGCGGCCCTACGCCGGCCGCGTGGTGCTGTACCGGGCGACCGAGCCGTACGCCGCCGGGCTCGCGATGGAACCGCGCTATTCCCGCACCGACCTCGCGGCAGGCTGGGCCGAGCTGTGCCCGGCGCTGGAGATCGTCCCGGTGGCCGCGCACCACCTGTCGGTCGTCGACCCGCCGCACGTCGACGTCGTCGCGCGGCACCTCGCGGACCTGCTGTGGCCGTGACGCGGGCGGGCGTCCGGGCGTGGCCGCCGCTGGCCGTGCTCGGCGCCGGCCTCCTCCTGGTCGCCGTGGACGCGACCGTGCTGCACGTGGCCCTGCCCGACCTCGTCCGGCAGCTGCGCCCCGGCGCGGCCGCCCAGGTGTGGATCGTGGCGATCTACCCGCTCACCGCGGCGCCGCTGCTCCTGCCGTGCGGCACGCTCGGCGACCGCTTCGGACGGCGGCGGGTGCTCGTCACCGGCTACGCGGTGTTCGGCGTCGCGTCGCTGGGCTGCGCGCTCGCCCCCGGCGTCCCGGCCCTGCTCGCCGCCCGCGCGGCACTCGGCGTCGGCGGCGCGCTGATCATGCCCGTGACGATGGCGCTGCTGCGGGACCTGTTCCCGGACCGGCACCGGCGGCGCACGGCGATCGCGGTCTGCAGCGGCATCGCCGGGGCCGGTTCGGTGTTCGGGCCGGTCCTCGGCGGGCTGCTGGTGGAGGCGTGGGGCTGGCGGGCGACGTTCCTGGTCAACCCGCCGGTGATCCTGGCCGCCGTGGGGGCGGCGCTGAGGTGGCTGCCGCGGAGCCTGCCCGGCCGGGAACCGTGGGACGCGCTCGGCGCCGCGCTCGCGGCGGGCGGCGTGCTCGGGATCGCCCTCGCCGCCGGGCCGTCGGGGGGCGGCTTCGGGGCGGGGGCGGCCGGGTGCGTCCTGCTCGCGCTGTTCGTCCGCCGCCAGCGCCGGGCGCGCACTCCCCTGCTGGACCTCACGTTGTTCCGGCGGCCGGGCGTGCCGGGCGCGGTCGGCGGGGTGCTGCTGGTGATGAGCACGCTGGTCGGGCTCGGCCTGCTGCTCGCCCAGTACCTCCAGGTGGTGCTCGGCCTCTCCCCGACCGCCGCGGCGGCGCGGCTGCTGCTCGTGCTCGGCGCCTCGGCGGCGGGCAGCGTGGGGGCCCCGGCGCTGCTGGAGCGTTTCGGCAACGCCCGGGTCCGCACGGCCGGGTTCGCCCTGGCGGCGGCCGCACTGGCCATCCCGGCGGCCGGCGGGCTGGCGTCGCCGTGGTGGCTGGGTGCCGCACTGGCCGGCTCGGGCCTGGGCATGGCTCTCGCCCTGACGTCGAGCACGGACACGCTCCTGTCGGCCGCCCCGGCCGACCGGGCGGGCGGTGCGGCCGCGGTCGAGAAGACCGGGTACGAGCTGGGCGCGGGCCTGGGCACGACGGCGTTCGGTTCGCTGGCCGCCACGGTCTACGCGGCGCACCTGGTGCTCCCGCCCGGCATCCCGGAGGCGGCGGCCCGGCTGGCGTCGGCCGGGCCGGCGCAGGCGGAAGCGGCGGCGCACGGCCTGGCGGCGGCCCCCGAGCTGCTCGCGGCGGCCCGGGCGGCCTGCACCACAAGCGTGCAGGCCGCCATGGCGGTCGCTGCCGGGCTTTTCGTCGTTGCGGCGCTGGCGGTTGTTCGTCGTCGCCCGGCCGTATAGGTCGTTATACGATCAGAAGTGCCGGCGGCCGGCTTCCCGGGCCACGACCTCGGCGCGGTCGGCGAGCCGGTCCAGCCCGCTCAACGGCCGGCGCATCCGGTGGTTGCCGCGGAGCCGTTCGGCGTTGCGGTGCAGGAAAGCCCAGTACCCCGCGGTGAACGGGCAGGCGTCCGGCCCCGTTCGCTTCTTCGGGTCGAAGACGCAGCCGGGGCAGTGGTCGCTCATCCGGTCGATATAGGCGCCGCCGGCCGCGTAGGGCTTGGTCGCGACCACCCCGCCGTCGGCGTACTGGCTCATGCCGATCACGTTCGCCGGCATCACCCAGGCGAACCCGTCGACGAACGCCGTGGCGAACCAGCGGGTCAGCGCGGCCGGGTCGTAGCCGCGCTGGAGGCCGTGGTTGCCGAGCACCATGAGGCGTTCGATGTGGTGGGCGTAGCCGCGGTCGCGGACGCCGGCCAGCGCGGTGCGCAGGCACGCCGCCTCGACCGCGTCGGCGTCCAGCCTCCGCCACCATTCCGGCAGCTCGTGGTGCGCCCGCAACGCGTTGCGGCGGAGGTAGTCCGGCCCCTGGTGCCAGTACAGGTGCCACACCCATTCCCGCCAGCCGAGCACCTGCCGGACGAACCCCTCGACGCTGCTCAGGGGCGCCTCCCCCGCCCGGTACCGCTCTTCGGCCCGCCGCACGACGTCGCGGGGGTCGAGCAGGCCGAGGTTCAGCGGGACCGAAAGCAGCGCGTGCGCCATCGCCCAGTCGTGGGTCAGCATGGCGTCCTGGTGCGGGCCGAACACGGGCAGCCGGTGGTCGAGGAACCGGCACAGGGCTTCCTCGGCTTCGTCGTGCCCGACAGCGAACTGCCGTGGCCCGTCCACCCCGACCGGGTGGATCTTCCCGGCGCGCTCGGCCGCGTCCAGTTCCGCGCGGACCCGGTCGTCGATCGCGTCCTCGCGCGGGTGCCAGGGCGCGGGGACGCCGAGCCGGGTGGTCTTCGGGGGCGGCTGCCGGTTGTCGTGGTCGTGGCTCCACCGCCCGCCCTCGGGTTCGCCGTCCGGCTCCAGCAGCACGCCGAACTTCCGCCGCTGGTCGCGGTAGAAGTCCGCCATGACGAACCGCGTGCGCCCGGCGGCCCAGCCGGCGAAGTCCGCTTTGGACAGCACGAAGCCGGGGGTGGGCAGGATTTCCGTGACGACGCCTTCGTCGCGCAACTGCCGGACGAAGGCGTCGGCGGCGTGCGACGTCGGCTCGTGCACCACGACCGGCCGCCCGAACCGGCGGAGCCCGGTGCGGTAGTCGGGCGCGTCGATCAGGGTGACGCGGTCGCCGAGGTCGGCGGCCAGGCGGTACAGCGCCGCCTGGACGAGGTGCAGCTTCTGCCGGTGGAACGGCTTCCCGGCGAAGGCGGCCGCCGACCGGATCAGCAGCACGTCGCGGCCGCGGTGGCCGGCCGTGCCGTGGAAGTGGGGCCCGAGCTGGTCGGCGAACAGCCACAGCGCGGGCTCGTCTCGCATGCGCGGAACGCTAACCCGCTTCCGGCGGCTCCGCAGCGTAAGCCCGCAGGATCTCCGTGGTGTCGCCGAGGAACCGGGCCACCACCTCCGCCTGCCCCGGCGCCAGGCCGTCCGTCAACCGGGTGATCGCGTCGACGAGCGGGGCGAGCGCGGCCCCGACCTCGGCGCGCGCCGCCTCGCTGACGACGAGGGTGACCCGCCGCCCGTCACGCGGGTGCGGGTCGCGGCGGACGTGCCCGGCGGCTGCCAGGCGGTCGACCAGCACCGTGGCGGAGGCGGACCGGATCTTGAGGGCGTGCGCGAGGTCGACGGTGCCCATCGGCGCGCCGCCCGCCAGGTGCTGCAGCGCCTGCACGTCGGTGGCGCCCAGGCCGAGGCGCCGGGCCAGGGCGACCTGGACGTCGTGGGCGAGGGCGAGCAGCTCGCGCAGGGCCAGGTTCACCCGGAGCGCGACGGGACTGTCTTCCACGCCTGGCATTCTAAGTTAGCTAGACAATCTAGCTAGTTTTGCTACCGTGGGTGCCGTGGACGTCCGAGCGATGAACGCCGAAATGACCGCGAAGCTGATCGACGCGCCTGCCGAGCCGGCCCCGGAAGGCGGGTACGCCCTGCGTGTCGTCGAGACGCGCGGCCGCCGCACCGGCACCCCGCGGCGCGTGCCACTGGCCGTGATCGCGCGGCACACGCGGCACTACCTCGTCTCCCCCGTCCGCGACCGCGACTGGGTGGCGAACCTCCTGGCGACGCCGGAATGCGCGCTGCTGTCCGCCGGCCGTCGCGACCCCCGCCGCGCCGAGCCCACCGTCGGCGAGGAAGCGGCCGCCGTCGTCGCCGCCTACCTGGCCGCGATGCGGGTGCCGTGGGCGATCCGGGCGTTCCCGGTCCCGCAGGACGCGACGCCGGCGCAGATCCTGGCGCACCTGCCCGGAATGGCGGTCTTCCGCCTGTCCACAGTGGACGAGACGTGAGCGTCGCGATCGCCGGCGGCGGCCCCGGCGGGCTGCTGCTCGGCTACCTGCTCGCCCGGGCCGGCATCGAGGTCACCGTGCTGGAGGCGCGCTCGGACTTCGACCGCGACTTCCGCGGCGACTCGCTGCACCCGTACACCCTCGAACTGCTCGACCGCCTGGGCCTGGCCGACGACCTGCTCGCACTCGACCACTTCAAGGCGCGCTCGTTCCGCTTCCACACCCCGCACGGCGTCTACCGCGCCGCCGACTACGACCGCCTCCGGACGCCGTTCGGCTACGTCGCGCTCATGCCCCAGGTGCGGTTCCTCGACTTCCTCGCCGAGCGGGCGAGCGCGTTCCCGTCGTTCACGCTGCGGACCAACGCCAAGGTCACCGGGCTCATCGAAGACGACGGCACGGTGACCGGCGTCCGCCACCGCGGCGGCGAGCTGGCCGCCTCCGTCGTGATCGGCGCCGACGGCCGGTTCTCCACGGTGCGGCGCCTGGCCGGCCTCGAAGCCCGGTCCCTCGGGGCGACCACCGACCTGCTGTGGTTCCGGCTGCCGCGGTCGGCCGCCGACCCGCCGGACGCGGACCTCGACCTCTACTTCGGGCGGGACTCCTACGTCGGCGTGCTCGGCGGCGTCCGGGACTGGCAGGTCGGCTACAGCATCGAGAAGGGGGCATACCCGGCCGTGCGCGAACGCGGCGTCGAGCCGATCCGCGCGTTCCTCCGCGAGCGCGTGCCGTGGCTGGCCGACCGGGCCCACCTGCTGGCGGACTTCTCGCAGACGACGCTGCTGTCGGTGGACATCTCCCGGGTGGCCGACTGGCACCGCCCGGGCCTGCTGCTGCTCGGCGACGCCGCGCACGTGATCTCCCCGGTCGGCGGCAACGGCATCCTGATGGCGGTCCAGGACGCCGTCGCCGCGGCGAACCGGCTGGTCCCGGCCTTCCGCCGGGGCGGCGTCACGCCCGCGGACCTCGCGGGCGTGCAGGCGGACCGGATCCGCGCGATCGAGCGCGTTCAGGCCGACCAGGTGCGCGTCGAGCGGCGGGCGGCCGCCGCCCGGGCCCGCGGCCGCGGCACCGCGCCACCCAAACTGCTCAAGTACGTGTTCGCCGTCCCGGCCGTGCGCACCCGCGGGGCGCGCGGCAACGCCTACGGGCCCTTCCCGCCTCAGCTCGACGAATCCCTCTTCGCGTCGTAGGACGTCCAGCCGCCCTGGCCTTCGGCCGCCTCGACGTCGGCGTCGGCGGACGCGGCGTGCGTCATGGCGGCGACCGTGCGCTCGAGGCCCTGCTGGACCTCGTTGCCGTCGGCTTCGCGGACGCTGTGCAGCGTCACGGTGATCTGCGAGGACGCCGGGCCGTCGTCGGCGATGCGCAGCTCGCCGTGGTAGTCGTCGGGGCCCTCCGCACCCCACTTCAGCGACCGCGTCGCCGGGTCGGTGTGCAGCCACGCCTCCCCCGCGACGCGCTCGCCGTGCACCTCGGCCTCGACGTGGACGCTGTCCCCGCCCTTCGGCTCGGCGACCTTCATCTCCGGGAAGTAGCGCGGCAGGTTCTCGGGGTGGCTCAGGAACGCGAACAGCTCGTCCGCGGGGATGTCGGCGGTCGCGCTGTGGCGGTACTCGGTCATTGCTGCACTCCTCGTCGCCGGTCCGGATCGTGCCCGGATACCCGGGATGCCGTGCATTAAAAGGGTTCGGGCGGGGAACCCCGCAGGCATGACGGCCAGCGAACCCGAGACCAGGGCGCCCCGGCGGGGCCCCGCCCCCGTGCAGGGCATGGGCATGCTGATCGGCCTGCTCTTCCTCGTGCTGGCCGCACTGGAGCTGATGGCCGGGGTGCCGGACGGCGGTGGCCCGCGGGTGCTGTTCGGCGTGCTCGCCGTGTCCGGGGTGTGGACGCTGGTGCACCTGCTGACCGGCGCCGCCGCGGTGTTCTGCACCCGGTCCTCGTGCTGGGCCGCCCGGTTCCTGGTCGTGGCCGGCGCCTGCTACGCCGTGGTGGGCCTGGCCGGGCTGCTCCCGCTGCCGCACGCCATCACCGACACGCTGCCGCTGAACACCGCGGGCGTCTGCCTCGACCTGGCCCTCGGCACCGGGATGCTCATCCTCGGCGCGGGCTGGCTGCGGCGCCGGCCGGAACAGCCCCGCTGAGCGGCTCGCCCTCCGGCCGCGGGAACCGCACCAGCACCGCGGTGACGAGCAGCGCGAGCGCGAACAGGACGTAGCCGTTTCCGGTGAGCTGCTGCAGGACCGACCAGTGCCGTTCCACCTCCCCGCCGCGAGGCCACCACCACTGCGGCCCGGCGACGAACAGCACCGCGCCCGTCCCGGCCAGGACCGCCACCCCGCGGCGGCGCGTGCGGCGGGCCAGCTCGGCCCAGCCGAGCAGGACGACCACCGCCCAGACCCAGTGGTGGGTCCAGGAGATCGGCGAGACCAGCAGCCCGCCGAGCGCGTTCAGGCCCAGCGCGATGGTCCGCTCCCCCGCGGCCAGCGCCCGCCGCACGCCCAGCACCGTCAGCACCAGGACCACCGCGACGAGCGGCAGCCACCACGCCGTCCGGGCCTCCGGCGGCACCCCGGCCTTGGCCGGCAGCCCGAGCAGCGACTGGTTGCCGGCGTAGGTCGGCTCGCCGACGCGGCCGGTGTCCCACAGGGCGCCCGTCCAGTACCGGACCGAGTCCGCGCCGGCGAGCAGGAAGCCCAGCGCCGTCGCGGCCAGGAACGTCACCCCCGCCGTGACCGCGGCCCGGGTGTCCCGGCGGAGCAGGAAGTACAGCAGGAACACCGCCGGCGTCAGCTTGATCGCGGCGGCGAGGCCGATCAGCAGGCCCCGCGGCCACCGCGGGGTGTCCACCAGGACGTCCAGCACGACGAGCGCCAGCAGCAGCAGGTCGATCTGGCCGGCGTACAGCGTGCGCAGCACCGGCTCCAGCAGCTCGGCCGCGAGCAGCAGCACCGCCACCCGCCGCCAGTCGCAGCGCGCGCCGAGCGCCCGCAGCACGGTCACCACGACCGCGGCCAGCGCGCCGAGGGTGAGCAGGGTGAGCGCGAGGCACGCGGCCCAGTACGGCAGCACCGCCAGCGGGGCCAGCACGATCGCCGCGAACGGCGGGTAGGTGAAGAGCAGGAACTGGCCGTCGCCGGTCGGCGGCAGCGTGCCGTACAGGGCCTGGCCGTGCAGCAGCGCGCCCGAGCCGAGCCGGTAGACGTCGAGGTCGACGCGGTAGGCCGGGAACCGCCACCGGCCGCCGTTGTACGACACGAGCACCGCGGCCGGCACCAGCAACTGCGCCCCGAGCAGGACGTATCGGTTCCCCAGCCTGGCCCGCACGGCCGCTCCCCCTGTCATCCCACGCATTCTGTCGGGTCCCGGCCGGGGCGCCATCCGGGAAACCCCCGAAGCACCCCGGGGAAACCGGTTGCCGCCCGTGCCACCCTGGGGCGCATGGGGACACCGGAGGGCTTCGCCTACCGCGACGAGCGCGGCACCGTGACGATCACCCACCACGGGCGGCCCGCCGGCACGCTGCGCGGGGCCGCCGCCGCGCGGTTCCTGGCCGCGGTGGCGCGGGGTGACGACCAGCAGCTGCTGATGGCCCGGGTGACCGGCAACTACAAGCACGGCAACGAACGCCGGGTGCGGGAGCACCCCCGCAACCGCGGACGCTGACTTTCGGAGCCGTTCGGGTCAAGCGGCACAGCCGGATGGGCTAGCATCCCGATCCGTGCCGATCTCGTCGAAAATTCACGCCAATCCCAACACCGGTTTCGCGTGGCTGCGGATGATCGGCGCGATCACGGTCATCGTCGACCACAGCATGCCGCTGCTGCACCCGCAGCGGCTGACGATCTTCCCCGCGTCCTGGCACATGTCACCCGGCTACATCGCGCTGATGGGCTTCTTCGCGATGAGCGGCTACCAGATCCAGGACAGCTGGGCGCGCGATCCGTCGTGGTGGCGCTTCGCCGCGCGGCGGCTGCTGCGGATCATGCCGCCGCTGGTCGTGGTGCTGCTGGTGACGGTGTTCGTGATCGGCCCGCTGGTGACGACCTGGCCGGCCCACGACTACTGGACGCACATCCAGACCTGGCGCTACCTCGTCGGCACGACCGTGCTGTTCTACCTGCAGCACGACCTGCCCGGGGTGTTCGCGAACAACCCGTACCCGTTCTCGGTGAACGGCGCGCTCTGGACGCTGCCGATGGAGCTGCTCGGCTACGGGCTGGTGCTGGTGGCCGGCGTGATCGTGCTGATCGGCGTGCCGCGCTGGTTCCTGTTCCTCGTCCTCGGCGGCATGGTCTACACCGACAGCGTGCTGCGGGCGACGTTCGAGTACCACGGCGCGGGCGGTTCGCTGCTGACCGTCCCGGTCGGCTCGACGGTGTCGTTCCTGGTGCCCTTCGTCATCGGGGTGGTGCTGCACGCCTACCGTGACCGGATCCCGCTGAAGCCGTGGGTGGCGCTCGTCCTGTTCGGCGCCTACCTCGGGCTGAGCCAGACGCCGGCGAGCCGGTACGCGCTGGCGCTCAGCGCGGCGTACGGCGCCATCACGCTCGCGACGCACTGGCCGCGGAAGCTGGAGGTCGCCGCCCCGTACGTCTACGGCAGCTACGGCACCTACATCTGGGGCTTCCCGATCCAGCAGCTGCTCATCCTCGCCGGGGTGCGGCACGTGTGGCTGCTGATCCTGCTCGCCGTCCCCCTCGCCTACGCCGTCGGGCAGCTGTCGTGGAACTACGTCGAGAAGCCGACGCAGCGGCTGCGCCGTCACCTCCGGCCGCCCGCGCCGGTCCGCCGCCCGGTGGCCGCGCCGCCGCAGCTGCCCGCCACGGCGGCCGCCCCGCTGCGGAGATCTTGAGGCCGGGGCGCCGCGTTGGGCATGCTGGCGCCGTGACCTACGACGTTCAGCGCATCCGCGCGCACTTCCCCGCCCTCGACGGCGGCGCCGCCCACTTCGACGGACCGGGCGGCTCGCAGGTCCCCGACGTGGTCGGGCAGGCGGTGGCCGAGACGCTCTGCGCGGCGATCGCCAACCGCGGCGTCGTCACGGCGGCCGAGCGGCGGGCGAGCACGGTCGTCGCCGAGGCGCGCGCGGCCGCCGCCGACCTGCTGGCCGCCGACCCGGCCGGCGTCGTCTTCGGCCGCAGCATGACCCAGCTGACCTACGACTTCTCCCGCACGCTGGCCCAGAAGTGGGGCCCGGGCGACGAAGTCGTGGTGACCCGCCTCGACCACGACGCGAACATCCGCCCGTGGGTCCAGGCCGCCGCGGCGGCCGGCGCCACGGTCCGCTGGGCCGACTTCGACCCGGCGACGGGCGAGCTCGCGCCGCTCGGCGGGCTGCTGTCGGACCGCACGCGGCTGGTCGCGGTGACGGCGGCGTCGAACCTGCTGGGCACCCGCCCGGACATCCCGGCGATCGCGGCGGAGGTCCACGCCGCGGGCGCGCTGCTGTACGTCGACGGCGTCCACCTGACCCCGCACGCGGCGGTCGACGTCCCGGCGCTCGGAGCCGACTTCTTCGCGTGCTCGCCGTACAAGTTCCTGGGCCCGCACCTCGGGCTGCTGGCGGCGGCCCCGGCGTTGCTGGAGTCGTTGCACCCGGACAAGCTGCTGCCGTCGACCAACGCGGTCCCGGAGCGCTTCGAGCTGGGCACGCTGCCGTACGAGCTGCTGGCAGGCACGACCGCGGCGATCGACTTCCTCGCCGGGCTGGTGCCGGGCACGGGTTCGCGGCGGTCGCGGCTGCTGGCGTCGATGGCGGGGTTGGAGGAGCACGAGAACGCCCTTCTGGCCCGGCTCGACGCGGGTCTGGCGTCGCTGCCGGGGGTCACGCGGTACGGGGCGCCGGAGCGGCATCGGACGCCGACGGTGCTGTTTTCGGTGGAAGGGGTGCCATCGCGGGCGGTGTACGAACACCTCGGGGCGCAGGGGGTGAACGCGCCGGCGGGGAGTTTCTACGCACTCGAGTGCTCACGGCGGCTGGGGCTGGGTGACGCCGGGGCGGTGCGGGCGGGGATCGCGCCGTACACGACGGAGGACGATGTCGACCGGCTCCTGGCCGGGGCCGAGTCGCTTGACCGCGGCTGAAGGCGAGCCGGGAGCTCGAACCTCCGTGACGGAAGGGTCGACACGCGTGATCGGAGGGTCGACACGCGTGATCAGGAGGTCGACACGCCGGGCGATCCCGCGGGTTCGGGTGGCGAGCCGGGTCTCCCTCCCGGCCCGCCACCCCTCACCTCACGGCACCGGCGCGAACCCCGCCGGGCGGGCGGTGAACGTGCCGCGGCCCTGGGTGCGGCTCCGCAGCCGGCTTGCGTAGCCGAACAGCTCCGCCACCGGGACCGTCGCCGTCACCTCCGCCGCGGGTGGCCGCACCGATGAGCCGGCCACGCGCCCCCGGCGGGCCGCCAGGTCGCCGAGCACTCCGCCGACCGCGTCGGACGGGACCGTCACCACCACCTCGGCCACCGGCTCGAGCAGGCGAAGCACGCACTCGCGCAGCGCCTGCCGCAGGCCGAGCAGGCCTGCCGTGCGGAACGCCAGGTCCGACGAGTCCTTCGGGTGCGTTGCCCCGTCGGTCAGCGTCACGCGCAGGCCCGTCACCGGGTGGCCGCCCAGCGGTCCGGCGGCCAGCGCGTCCCGGCAGCCGGCCTCGACCGCGCGGACGTACTCGCGCGGTACCCGGCCGCCGACGATCGCCGAGGTGAACTCGAAGCCCTCGGCCGCCGGGGTGACGTCGAGGACCACGTGGGCGAACTGGCCCGCGCCGCCGTCCTGCTTGACGTGGCGGTAGACCAGCCCGGTCACCCCGCCGACCACCGTTTCGCGGTACGCCACCGACGGGCGGCCCACCACGACTTCGAGGCCGCGGTCCCGCCGCAGCTTCTCCACCGCCACCTCCAGGTGCAGCTCGCCCAGCCCGGACAGCACCGTCTGCCCGGTCTCCGGGTCGACCCGCACGACCAGCGACGGGTCCTCCTCGGCCAGCCGCGCCAGTGCCACCGCGAGCCGGTCGGCGTCGCGCCGGGCCTCGACCGCCACCGAGACCACCGGGTCCGCCGTCACCGGCGGCTCCAGCAGCACCGGGTCGCCCGGCGCGCAGAGCGTGGCGCCGACGCGCGCCGCCTTCGGCCCGGCCACCGCGACGATGTCGCCGGCCACCGCACTGTCCACTTCGGAACAGCGGTCGGCCTGGACGCGCAGCACACGGGCGATGCGCTCGGGGCGTCCCGCGTCGCTCACCTGGTCTCCCTTCCGCAGCGTTCCCGAGTACACCCGCAGGTACGTCAGCCGTCCCGTGGCCGTCGTGGCGACCTTGAACACCAGCGCGGCCGGCGGCGCCGCCGGGTCGGCGGGCCGGTCGGGCCGCACCGGCGGGACGTCGGCCGGCGACGGCAGGTACGCGACGACGGCGTCGAGCAGCGGCTCGATCCCGCGGTCGCGGTAGGCCGCCCCGCACAGCACGACGAGCCCGGCGCCGCTGAGCGTCAGCTCCCGCAGCGCCTTCTCCAGCGTCTCCGCCGAAACCGTGCCGGTGGCGCAGAACTCGTCGAGCGCCACCGGGTGCAGCTCGGCGACGGCCTCCGCCAGCACGCGACGCCGCCGCCGAGCCTCCGCCGAGGCGTCCACCGGCAGGTGCACCAGGTCGACGACGCCGGTGAAGCCGTCCTCGCGCCCGATCGGCAGCTGCACGACCAGCGGGGCCGGGTGCAGCCGCGCCCGGATCGAGGCGACGGCGGCGTCGAGGTCGGCGCCCGCGCGGTCGAGCTTGTTGACGAACGCGATGCGCGGCACGCCGTGCCGGTCGGCCTGCCGCCACACGGTTTCGCTCTGCGGCTCGACCCCGGCGACGGCGTCGAACACCGCGACGGCGCCGTCGAGCACCCGCAGCGACCGCTCGACCTCGGCGGTGAAGTCGACGTGGCCGGGCGTGTCGATGAGGGTGAGCCGGTGGCCGGCCCACTCGCAGCTGACGGCCGCGGCGAAGATGGTGATGCCGCGGTCGCGTTCCTGCGGGTCGAAGTCGGTGACGGTCGTGCCGTCGTGCACCTCGCCGGTCTTGTGGGTGGCGCCGGTGCGGTGCAGGATCCGTTCGGTGACGGTGGTCTTGCCCGCGTCGACGTGGGCGAGGATGCCCAGGTTGCGGACGGTGGTCAGGGGTCGGGTGCGCACAGCCTTGTCCTTTGTGGACGAAGTGGTCAGGACGGCGCGATTCCCCGTGACAGCGGGATGGGCGTCACGGGGTCCGGTGCGAGCCGCGCGGCAGGCACCGGACACCCGGGGACACCAGGATCACCTCGGACCGCGACCGGGGAGCGACGGCGACGCGGTGACGCATGGCCGGCTCCCTTCGATCGGCGCGGTGGACAGGTTCCGGCGAAGACTAGCGGCGGCCGGTCCCCCGGCCAACGCGGTTTTCGGCCGGACGCGGGCTACGACGTGAGCTTCGCAGCCACGTTGTACGCCTCCACCAGCAGTTTCGCGTTCGGCACCCGGCGCCGCGGCTCGACGCGGACCGTGCGGGTCTCCCCCGGCAGCAACCAGAAGTAGTTGTCGCCGTAGCGGGTGGGCAACACGCGGTCGGTGCCGTTGCGCTCCCGCAGCGACAGCCGGATCATCGCCGCGACCGTCCTCCCGTCGTTGCGGACAGTCGCGGTGTAGGCGTCGCCGTCCGGGCGCCACGTCGTGGTCAGCCGGGCCCCGGGGAGCTGGTTGAGCGCGCGCATCGCGGTGTCCGTGCGGTAGCGCCAGTACGTGTTCTCCGACAGCACCGCGCCGCCCTCGCCGGTCAGGGTCAGCCGGAGCAGGTGCAGGTCGGGCAGGCCGGCGTCGAACGGGACGGCGAACGCGGCCGCCGCCGACACCGGGGCCACGTCGAGCTGCTGCTGCCGGGCCGGGCCGAGCGCCGCCCCGTCCAGGCCGTGCAGCCGGGCGGTGACGGTCACGCCGGTCAGCGCGCCCGGCGTGTGGTTGACCACCCGCACCTGCCACGTCGTCAGGTCGGCCTGGACGTGCCGGGCTTCGCAGCCCTTGCGCGCGCCGTAGTAGCTGCCGTTGACGTCGAGGTCGTAGTCGTAGGTCTGCCAGACCGTGCTGTGCCAGGCAGGGTGCGACATCCACAGCAGCACGCCGGTGGCGTCGTTCCCCAGTTTCGCGTTCCACGCCTCGAAGATCGCGCGCATGCTCTCGTAGTTGACGAACTGTGCCTTGCGGCAGAACTCGGCCAGGCTGGTCGACGGCGCGAGCCGGGCGTCGATCGCGGCCAGGTAGCCCTGCGGGGACTGGTTGCCGTTGGTGGACCAGTCGTGCAGGAACCACGGCGCGCCGATCGGCCAGCCCGGGTCGCCGGCCCCGACCAGGTTGCGCATGCTCTCGACCACGGACACCGTCGGCAGGCCGATCTCGCTCCAGAACCCGTACTTGCCGCCCGTCGCCTCCCCGGTGAAGTACTGCTTCGGGTCCAGCCAGCGGTAGGGGCCGTCGCCGGTGATCACGCCGCCGGCCGAATTGCCCTGGTAGAGCAGGTCGGTGCAGGTGTGGACGAGGTCGCGCAGGGCGTTGTCGAGCACCGCGGGCGGCGTGCCCTCGTTGCAGCCGAACCAGACGGCCGCGCACGCGTGGTGGCGGTAGCGCAGCACGGTGTCCTCGGCCTGGGCCAGGAAGATGTCGTGGTTGGCCGGGTCGGTCGACCAGCCGTCCCAGAACTCGTTCCACAGCAGGATGCCGTACTTGTCGCAGGCGTCGAACAGCTCCGGCCGGTAGGACGACCCGACCCAGTTGCGGATCATGGTGAAGTTCATGTCGCGGTGCATCGCGACGACGGCGTCGGCCCGCTCGGCGGGCATCCGGCGCAGCAGCTCGTCCCAGCCCCAGCTGCCGCCGCGGGCGAAGACCTTGACGCCGTTGACGAGGAACGTCAGCGGCTTCGGGCTGTTGTCGACCGACGCGACGTCGGTCCAGGTGCCGCCGTCCTGCGACACCTGGATCTTGAAGGTCGCCGCGTAGGCGGTCTCCCAGGTCAGCACCACGCGGTCGAACGCCGTCGCGGCGCCGAGGTCGACCTGCAGCCACTGGTTGTCGCTGTATTCGGACGTCCAGCGGGTGTTCGGGTCGCCGTCGAAGGCGCGTTCCGGCGGGTTGCCGTCGGCCACCGACTGCGCCGCCGACGGCTTGCCCTGTGCCAGGTCGGGACCCGAGCCGTTCAGCACGGACATCGTCCAGAGCGAGAAGCCCCAGCCGGTGGCGCGCTTCAGGCCCTGCATGCGGACGAACCGGGCGTTCTGCGGTGCGAGCTCGACGGTCTGCGTGGCGCGGCCGTCGGCGATGACGATCGGCAGGTCGTAGCGGTAGCCGATCTCGCGCAGGCCGATCTTGACCGTCCGCCGGTCGCTCGTGGCGGCGCCGATCGCCGCGGTCAGTGTCAGGTCGTGGAGGTTCGGGTCGCCGTAGCCGTTGGGCCACCAGAGCTTCGCGTTCTCGACCCGCTGCTTCGGGAACACGACGTCGGTGGTCTGCCCGGCCGGGACCGTCACGGTGGCCGTCAGGTTCAGCGAGCCGAACGCGGCGGTGACCCGGACGCGCTGGGCCGTCGCGGCGGCGTTGCGCACCGGCACGGTCAGGGTGACTTCGGCCGTCTTGCCGTCGGGCACCTTCGTGTCGACGCGGACGTCGCCGAGCACCGCGGCGCCGGTGGAGCGCAGGCGGACGTGGTCCCAGAGGCCGGACGCGCGGTCGCGGACCGCGGGCATCCAGTCCCAGCCGGACACGGCGAGGTAGGTCGGCGAGTTGTCGAACATCGTGCCGCCCGCGTCGACCCAGGAGCTGCCGTCGGCGCCCTTGTCGCCGGGGCTGCCGGGCCGCGGCATCGGCGAGATCTTCACCGCGAGGGCCTGCTCGCCGGTGCGGCGGAGCGCGGCGGTCACGTCGTGCGCGCCGCGGCCGAACGGGTGGCTCTGGGTGCCGATCCGCGTGCCGTTGAGCCAGATCTCGGCCTCGTGGTTGACCCCGTCGAACTCGAGCCAGACGTGCCGGCCCGGGGACGTGTCGAGGCCGCGCGGGAGGGCGAAGCGGCGGCGGTACCACCACGCGTGGCGCGAGAGGGCTTCCGGGACGTGCAGGTTGTTCATCCCGGAGACCGGATCGGGCAGCTGCCCCTGTGCCACGAGCGAGGCCAGCACGGTGCCGGGCACGGTCGCCGTCAGCCAGCCACGAGTGTCCACACCGGACGCCGAGAGTGCCTTGCCGTCGCCGGCGGGCGCCCAGTCGTCCATGGTGAGGACCCAGCCGGAGTCCAGCGGCACGGTCCCGTCGGCCGCCACGGCGAGGGCGGGCGGGGTGTCGTCCGGGCGCACCGGGAAGCTCGTCCAGCCGCGGACGGCGGGCCGGGCTTCGCGGCTCGTGCCGAACACCTGGAAGCCGTTGAGGCCCAAGGGGTTGGTCGTCGAGCGGCGGCCGGCGGTGAACCGCACCCAGCGCGCGGTGACCGAGAGCGGGATGGTGACGACGCCGCCGGTGCCCTCGTCGGTGTGGAAGACGGTGCGCCAGGCCTTGCCGTCGCCGGAGACGTCGAGGTCGAACGCCGTCGCGTAGCTGGACTGGATCTCGAAACCGCTGGTCCGGGAGCGGGAGGCGGTGTCGTCGAAGGCCGGGTCGCCGGGCTGGGCCTCGAAGGTGAGCACCACCGACTCGAGGGCGCAGGCCGCCTGCAGGTCGACGACGATCCACTGGCCGTCGCCCTGGCCGGCGCGCCAGCCGGAGCCGCGGACGCCGGTGCGGGCGAGGCCGTCGACGGCGAACTCGGCCGGGGTGGCGGCGTAGTCCGTCGAGGACACCTGCACCGGCCGGAACAGCGCGAGGTCGGTCTTCCGGCTCTCGGGCGCGGTCGGTGCGGCCGGCGCGGCCGACGCGGCCGACGCCGTTCCGGGCAGGACGGCCGCGAGGCCGAACCCCGCCAGCAGCCCGGTGCCGGCCGCCAGGACGTGCCGTCGTGACACCGCGGCCACCTCGTTCTCCTCCGCCATGCGAACTCCGTTCTCGAAGCGGCAGCCCGGGATCCGGCGCAGGACCTGGCGGGGTGTCGCGCGGCGGGCTGACAACGTTGCCAGGAAGCTTCCGCCGCGGTCCTCGACACCGTCAAGAAGACAAGGAGGACAAGAATTCGGATTATTGACATCGATGTCGGCACCCGGCCCGGAGTGTGTCCCGCTGAGCGAGGCAAAACGGGCTTGCAACGACTCGGCAGCGATCGGCACCGGCGAGCGGCGGTCAGGCCCCGGCGTGCTCCACGGCGAGCTCCACCGCCGAGGCGATGTCGTTCACCCAGCGGAAGCCGCGGTCACCGAGGTGGGCCCAGCCCGGTCCGGCCGTCCCCACCGCGCAGCCCAGCCCGCCGAGGCGCGCCGCCAGCAGGTCGTCGGCGGTCGCCGGCGCGGTGGCCCACAGCACCACCAGGACCGGGTCGAGGCGGGCCGCCAGGTCCGCCACCGTTTCCGCGGGCACGAGCTGGCCGAGGTAGGCCACCGGGACCGCCGCCTCGGCGAGCGTCGCCCGCAGCGCCTCGATCGGCAGGGAATGCCGTTCGGCCGGGCAGCAGGCCAGCAGCACCGGGCGGCCCGGCACCGCCGCCGGGAACCGGCGGCTGAACCGTTCGAACGCCAGCGAGATCTCCGACGTCAACGCCCATTCCGACGCGAAGCAGACGTCGCCGCGCTGCCAGCGGTCGCCGAGGCCGCGCAGCACCGGCGCCAGGACGTCGGTCCAGGCGGCGGCCGGGCCCAGCGTGCCCAGCGTCTCGTCCAGCAGCCCGGCCACCGAGGCGTACCTGAGCTCCTCCGCGGCGTCCTCGAGCTCGCGCGCGCGGCGCGCCGCCGGCACCTCGAGCCCGGCGGGCGCGTGGCCGAACGCCGCCTCGGCCGCCTCCCGCACCGGCATCCCCCGCGCGACCAGCCGCTGCATGTGCTGCAGGCGGCGGACGTCCCCGTCGGAGTAGCGGCGGTGCCGTCCGGCCGCGGCGGGCGGGCCGATCCCGTAGCGCGCGCTCCAGCTGCGCAGCGTCACCGGCGACACCCCGAGCAGCTCCGCCACCTTTCCGGGCGCCCATGCCCCGGCGCCGGGCGGCGCGTCGTTGTCCGGTTCCACCGTGCCCCTTCGCCTCGCCGACCGCGAACTGCCGAAGTTTAGCGAGGCACCGGCCTGCCGACCGGCGAAGGCACGCGGGCGGTGCGCGGGGACGCGGCGGCGGGGCGACGGCCTGCCGCGTCCCCTCCGGCGCCGCCCGGCGCCGGTGATCCGGCCCGCGCGGCCGGAACGCACCGGCCGCGCGGTGTGGCAGCCACGGCGGCCGGGAACCTCCACGCTATACCGCCTCGCAGCGCTTGTGCATCGGCTTCCCTCGGATGCCGCAGCGGCAGCACCGCGCCCGGAGGCGTGAACCCCCGCCGCGGTGGGTATTCCCCGTCGAGGCGCCGAGAAGGGGGAGGACGATGACCGACCACACCGCGCCCGACATCGCCACCACGACCGACGACGGCATCGTGATCGTCCGCTGCGCGGGCGAGCTCGACCTGGACGGCGCGCCCCGCCTGCGGGACGCGCTGCTGGATCCGATCCGGGACGGCGCGCGGGGAGTCGTCGTGGACCTCACCCAGACGACCTTCTGCGACTCGACCGTCTTCAGCGTGCTGGTCGAGGTGTCCCGCGCCGCCTCCGCGCGCAACGTGCCGTACGCCATCGCCGCGGGCGAGACCGCGGTCACCCGGCCGCTGCAGATCCTCGGCCTGGACCGGGTGCTGCCGCTGCACGCGGGGCTCGACGCCGCGCAGGCGGCCGTCGGCTGAAGCCCGGCCGGGCCGCGCCTGATCACCCCGTCGGCCCCGGTCCGGCGGTGTCCCGTTCGCTAGCTTGACGGTGATCGCAGTTCAGCTGCGCCGGCACCGGGCGGCGCCGCCCGGTGCCGACACGCCGTCGCTGATCATCACCGCCTCCGTCGACGCCGGTCCCCAGCTGGTCGGCAGGCCCTTCCCGATCACGCTGACCCTCACCACCCCGACCGGCCGGCCGATGCCGAAGGTCACGGTCGCAGCCCGTCGGCCGGCGTGGCCCTCGACCCGGGCGCCACCCGGACGTTCACGATCACCGCCGTGGTCTGGACCTGGAACTCCGGCGTCCCGCACGAGCGCTTCCGCGCCCGACCTGCCGGCCCAGCGCTACGGGATCGCCACCCGGAACCTGCCGGACGGCTGGGTGTACGGGTCCGCCGCCGAGCAGCGCGGCGACGGCAGCGACCCCGGGCCGTCGGTGCCGCTGCGCGCGGTCCGGCCGCTCTCCGAAAAGCTGCACGTGACCGGCTCGTTCGACCGCGGCACCTACCAGGTGGGCGACCCCGTCCAGGTCACCTTCACGCTGGCCAACGTCAGCGGCGGAGACCTGCACGGGGTCACCGCGGGCTGTGACCGCTTCGGGGGCGAGGACCACCTCCTCGGGTGGCCGGACTGGGCCGTCGCGACCCCGGCCACGATCGACCTGGCGGCGGGTGAGTCGCGGACGTTCACCGAGACCGGGACGGTGCCCTCGGCCGCCCCCGCCTACGGCGGCTTCTACGCGGCCTGCGACTTCGGGATCGACCCCGGCCCGGCGGACGGGCGGCCCGAGCTGAACCTCTTCGGCCACGTCCCGGCCCCGCCCGGCCCCACCGGCGGGGTGATCTACCACGACGGCAACAACAACTACACCGTCGACGCGGGCGAGGCGATCACCGGGACGGCGGTCGAGCTGCTCGACCGCGTGGACGGCTCGGTCACCGCGACCGCCGTGTCGGACGCGCAGGGGCACGTGGCGTTCGGGACCGTCCCGGCCGGCCCGTCCAGCGTGCGCGTCGACGGCTGGCGCCCGGTCGACGGGGACGGCGGCACGCTCCTCGTCGGCAGCTGCTGGAACTGCGGGGAGGAGTGGGCGCTGCGGTACCAGCGCTGATCGGGGTGCCCGTGACCCGGCCGCGCCGGGTCACGGGACGCCGGGCGCGGCGATCACCCGGGCAGTGACGGAAAACTCGCGGAATTCCCCTGTCCGCCAGACTGCGCCGCGGGCCACCGAGGCCATAGGGTTCGCATCATGAAGGTCGGCCTGCTCACCCGCGAATACCCGCCGGAGGTCTACGGCGGTGCCGGGGTCCACGTGGAGTTCCTCGCCCGGGAGTTGCGACCGCTGGTCGATCTCGACGTGCACTGCTGGGGCGCCGACCGCGCCGACGCCACCGGGCACACCGATCCGCACGGCTACCGGCAGCCCGCGTTCACGACCATGGACATCGCCGTGTCCATGGCCAACGCCCTCGAAGGCCACGACCTCGCGCACAGCCACACCTGGTACGCGAACCTCGCCGGGCACCTGGCCAAGCTGACGCACGGCATCCCGCACGTCGTCACCGCGCACTCGCTGGAGCCGCTGCGGCCGTGGAAGGCCGAGCAGCTCGGCGGCGGCTACCGCGTCTCGTCGTGGATCGAGCGCGAAGCCTACGAAGCCGCGGACGCGATCGTCGCGGTCAGCGGCGGGATGCGCCGGGACGTCCTGGCGGCCTACCCGGCGGTGCCGCCCGAGCGCGTGCACGTGATCCACAACGGCATCGACACCACGCTCTACCGCCCCGACCCGGGCACCGAGGCGCTGGCCAAGCACGGCATCGACCCGGACCGCCCGTACGTGCTGTTCGTCGGCCGGATCACCCGGCAGAAGGGCGTCCCGCACCTGGTCCGGGCCGGCGCTTCGCTCGACCCCGGCGTCCAGCTGGTGCTGTGCGCCGGCGGCGCCGACACCCCCGAGCTGGACGCGGAGTTCCGCGGCCTGGTCGCCGAGCTGGAGAAGACGCGCACCGGCGTCCGCTGGATCCCGGAGATGCTGCCGCGCGACGAGGTCGTGCAGCTGCTCACCCATGCCGCGGTGTTCGCCTGCCCGTCGGTCTACGAGCCGCTCGGCATCGTGAACCTCGAGGCGATGGCCTGCGGCACGCCGGTGGTGGCCAGCGACGTCGGCGGCATCCCCGAAGTCGTCGACGACGGCCGGACCGGGCTGCTGGTGCACTACGACGAACAGGACCCGCAGGGGTTCGAGGCGGGCCTGGCCGCCGCGCTGAACGAGGTGGTGGGCTCCCCGGACCGGGCCGCCGCGATGGGCACCGCCGGCCGCGAGCGCGCGGTCGGCGAGTTCGGCTGGAAGGCGATCGCCGAGCGGACGGTCGCCCTCTACGAGGCGTGCGGGAGGTCGCTGTGAACAGCGAATGCCATGTCCTGGGCATCGTGCTCGCGGGCGGGGAGGGCAAGCGCCTGATGCCGCTGACGGCGGACCGGGCGAAACCGGCGGTGCCCTTCGGCGGCACCCACCGCCTGATCGACTTCGTGCTGTCGAACCTGGTGCACGGCGGCATCCGGCGGCTGTGCGTGCTGACGCAGTACAAGTCGCACTCGCTCGACCGGCACATCTCGACGACCTGGCGGCTGTCGTCGCTGACCGGCGAGTACGTCACGCCGGTGCCGGCGCAGCAGCGGCTGGGCCCGCGCTGGTACCAGGGCAGCGCCGACGCCATCCACCAGAGCCTCAACCTCGTCCACGACGAAAACCCCGAGTACATCGCGGTGTTCGGGGCGGACAACATCTACCGGATGGACCCGCGGCAGATGCTGGAGGCGCACATCGCCTCCGGCGCGGGCGTCACCGTCGCCGGCATCCGGGTCCCGCGGAAGGAGGCGAGCTCGTTCGGCGTCATCCGGACCACCGACGGGCTGCTGATCGACGCCTTCATGGAGAAGCCCGCGGACCCGCCGGGCCTGCCGGACTCCCCCGAAGAGGCGTACGTGTCCATGGGGAACTACATCTTCACCACGAAGGTGATGCTGGAAGCGCTTTACGCCGACGCCGAAAACGCCGCGTCACACCACGACATGGGCCGCGACATCATCCCGGCACTGGTCAAATCGGGCGAAGCCGCCGTCTACGACTTCAACACCAACGTCGTGCCCGGCGAGACCGAACGCGACCACGGCTACTGGCGCGACGTCGGGACCATCGACAGCTACTACGACGCGCACGTCGACCTGATTTCGACGCACCCGATCTTCAACCTCTACAACCGGCGGTGGCCGATCCTCGCCCACCCCGGCCAGCGCGCGGCGGCGAAGTTCGTCGAGGGCGGCTCGGCGAACCAGTCGATCGTCAGCAACGGCTGCATCATCTCCGGCGCCCAGGTCGTCGACTCGGTGCTCTCCCCCGACGTCATCGTCGAGCAGGGCGCGGTGGTGCAGGGCTCGGTCCTGCTCGACGGCGCCCGCGTCGGCCGCGGCGCGGTGGTGCGGCGGGCCATCCTGGACAAGAACGTCGTGGTCCCGGCGGGCGCGCACATCGGCGTCGACCTCGCCCGCGACCGCGGGCACTACCACGTCAGCGAGGGCGGCATCGTCGTGCTGGGCAAGGGGGAACGCGCGATCTAGCGGCGGGTGGCCGCGCAGATCCGCTCGACGACCTGGCGGGGGTCGATCCCCCAGCGCTCGGCGAGCTCGGAGATCGAGGCTCCCGCCACGTACTCGGCGGCGATCATGCTGTTCACGACGCCGGCCACGCTTGTTCCTCGGCTTCGGGTGTGCACGCCCGCTCACCGCCCGGATTTGCCCGGCTCCCGCGGCGGATTCGGCGTATTCGCCTTCGCGCGCGTCGCACTGAACACGGCGTCGAAGATCGGCGTCGGCTCACCGTCGTCGCCCTTCGGCCGGTCTTCCCCCTGGTTGCGCTTTTCCTCTCCCACGCGCCCAGTTTCTGCGACGGCGGCCGATTTCGCTGGGGCGAGCACCGAAGATCGCCCGGCCGGGGGATCACGTTTTCGCGCTTTCCCGGCACCGAAAAACAAACACAGCGGCGCGAAGCACCTCCATTGAGGGCGGCGGCGGGGGCATGGATGGAGATTTCCCGTCGCCCATTTCCACCGGCCGCGGGAATATCCCCGCCGGTCCGCGGATTGCACCGGGCATGAAGGCAGTCGTCTACCGCCGGCACGGCGGACCCGAGGTGCTGGAGCTGTCGGAGCGGGCCGTCGCGGACCCGGGACCGGGTGAGGTGCGCGTCCGGATCGTCGTCTCCGCGGTCAACCCCACGGACTGGAAGGCCCGCAGCGGCCTGCGCGCCGAGCCCGGCACCGAAATCCCGGAAACGGTCCCCAACCAGGACGGCGCGGGCGTGGTCGACGCGGTCGGCCCGGACGTCACCGGCTTCGCACCCGGCGACCGCGTGTGGCTGATCATCGCGGGCGCGTACGGGCCCGCGTCCGGCACGGCGCAGGAGTACACGGTGCTGCCGGCGTCGAAGCTGGTCCGCCTGCCCGACGGCGCCGGCTTCGACGAGGGCGCGGGGCTGGGCATCCCGGCCCTGACCGCGCACCGGGCGCTCACCGTCGCCGAGGACGGCCCGGCCCGCCTCTCCCCTGGAGCACTGGCGGGCCGCACGGTGCTGGTCAGCGGCGGCGCGGGCGCCGTGGGCAACGCGGCGATCCAGCTGGCCCGCTGGGCCGGCGCGACGGTGATCGCCACGGTCAGCAGCGCGGAGAAGGAGGCACTGGCCCGGGCGGCGGGCGCCCAGCACGTGCTGCGCTACCCCGACCCATCGCTGGGCACGAACATCCGCGAGATCGCGCCGGACGGCGTGGACCTGGTGGTCGAGGTGGCGATGGGGGCCAACGCAAAGCTGCACACGGAGGTCCTGCGCCCCCGCGGAACGGTCGCGACGTACGGCGACGACCGGGGCACCGGGACGGTGACCCTGGACTTCGGGACGAACCTGTGGCTGAACGCCCGGTACCAGTTCCTGGTGCTGTACACGGTGGGCGAGGACAAGCTGCGCGCGGGCGCCGAGGACATCACGGCGGCTCTGGCGGACGGCGCACTGGGAGTCGGCGAGCAGCGTGGGGTGCCGTTGCACCGGTTCGAGCTGGCGGAGACGGCGAAGGCGCACGCGGCATCGGAGGACGGGGTGACCGGCAAGGTGCTGATCGACGTCGGTCCGGCGGACTGACAGCACGTCATGAACGACTCTTTCATGACATCGGATGTCATGAAAGAGTCGTTCATGACAGCGCGGCCGCGGTGAGGCCCATTTCGGCGAACAGGGCCCGCCCCTCCCGCAGGTGGCACTCCGCGTCCCGCCCCAGCGCCGCCTCGGCGACGCCCAGCCCCAGGAGCGCCCGTGCCTCCTGGGCGCGGTACCCGATGCGGCGCGCGGTCGTGAGCGCCAGGCGGTAGGCGGCGGCCGCCGCGGCTGGGTCGCCCATCGCCTGGGCTGTCGCTGCGCTGCTGTTGGCCGCCATTGTCAGCAGCAGCGGGTGGTGGAGCCGGCCGAGGATGGCGCACGCCCGCTCGGCCTCGGCGCGCGCCTGGCGGGCGCACCCGTCCGCCAGGAGGACCTCCGCGAGGTCGATCCGGCTCCACGCCTCCCCGAACGCGTAGTCCGCCTCGACCGCCGCGCCCACCGCCGTCGAGACCGTCGACCGGGCCTCCGGCAGGCGGCCGAGGCGGGCCAGCACCAGGCCCAGCTGCGCACTCGCCAGGATCGCGCCCCGCGCGTCGCCGATCTCCTCGCGGATCGCGCGGGCGTGGGCCGCCGACGTCAGCGCCTCCTCGTACCGGCCGAGCATCTCCTGGGCGTTGCTGAGGTTGCCCCAAGCCAGGCATGCGACCTCGTGGCTGCCCGTCTCCGCGGCCAGCACCAGGGCCTGCCGGTAGCGCCGGACCGCGTCGGCGTACCGGCCGAGCATGCCGTGCACCGCGCCGAGCCGGGCGAGGGCCGCCGCTTCCGCCGCGCGGTCGCCCGACTCGCGGACCAGCCGCAGCCGCGCTGTCGACGTCTCGACGGCTTCGGCCAGCCGTCCGGTCTCCCAGTGCGCCGTCGTGAGGTTCGCCAGGCCGAGCTGGCGGGCGTGCGGGTCGCCGAGCCGGTCCGCGGCCCGGGCACCCGCGCGGGCCAGCGCCGTCAGCTCGTCGCGGTGCCCCTGCTCCCGCAGCGCGGCCACCGCGCGGTCGGCGATCCGCCACGCGTGCTCGTCGTGGCCGTTTAGCGCGGTGACGGCGACCAGGTTGGCGCGTTCGGCGACAAAGGAGAACTCGCCGTCGCGGTAGTGGTCCAGGAGCCGGCCCAGCGCCGTCGCGGCCTCGCCGGCGTCCGCCTCCGCCCGCGCGTGCTCGGCGATCAGGTCGTGGAAGCCGTAGCGGTGCGGCGCGGGCTGCCGCAGCAGGTGCGCGTCGAGCAGGTCCTCCAGGAGCCGCTCCGCCTCGGTGACATCCGTGCCGTACAGGGCGGCCGCCGCGGCGGCCGCGAAGTCGCCGCCCGGGTGGCACCCCAGCACGCGGAACATCCGCCGCTGCGGCGGGGTGAGATCGCGGTAGGACAGCGCGAACGCCGCCGCGACGTCCCGGTCGCCCGCGCGCAGCTCCCCCAGCCGTCGCCGTTCGGAGCCCAGCCGCGCCACCAGGTCGTCCACCGTCCACAGTGGACGTGCCTGCAGCCGGGCGGCGGCGATCCGCAGCGCCAGCGGCAGGAAGCCGCACAGCCGCGCGACCCCGGCGCCGGCCCGTCCCCCGGCCGCGGCCGCGAACAGGGCCTCGGCTTCCGGCGGCGGCAGGACGTCCAGGCAGAGCCCGAGCGCGCCGTCCACCGCGGCGAGCCGGCGCCGTCCGGTCACCAGCACCGCCACGCCCGTGCCCCCGGGCAGCAGCGGCACCACCTGGCTCGCCGAGCGGGCGTTGTCCAGCACGACGAGCAGGCGGCGCCCGGCCACGCGCGAACGCCACAGCGCGGCCCGTTCGTCGAGGCCGTCCGGCTGGCGGCTCGCCGGCACGCCGGTCTGCATCAGCAACGCCGAGAGCGCGGCTTCCGGCGGCAGCGGGTCGCGGCCCGGCGTGTGGCCGTGCAGATCGACGAACAGCTGCCCGTCCGGGAAGTCGGCGGCGGCCCGGTGCGCGACGCGGACCGCGAACGCGGTCTTCCCGACCCCGGCCATCCCGTCGACGACCACCGGCCGCCCGGCGCGCAGCGCGTCGAGCGCGACGGCGACGTCGGCCGCGCGACCGGTGAAGTCCGGGACGTCGTAGGGCAGGAAGCAGCGGCCGGGCGCGGGCTCCTCGTGCAGCAGCTGTGCGTACGACGCACGCAGCGGCGCGCCCGGCGTGATCCCGAGCTCGTCGGCCAGCCGCCGCTTGGCGCGCTGGTAGGCGTCGATCGCGTCGGCCTGCCGCCCGGCCCGGTGCAGCGCCCGCATGAGCAGCCCGACCAGGCCTTCGCGCAACGGGTGCGCGGCGACCAGCGCGGTCAGCTCGGCGACGGTGCCGTCGTCGCCGGCGTCGACCTCGGCGGCCAGGCACTGTTCGAGCACGGCCAGCCGGCGTTCCGCCAGCCGTTCGGCATCCGGGCGCAGGGCCGCGCTGTCGACGCCGGCGAGCGCGGGGCCGCGCCAGCAGGCCAGTGCCGCCCGGTACTCGCCGCGGGCCGCGAGGTCCTCGAACGCGTGGAGGTCGAACCCGGCCGGCCGCAGCACGAAGCCGGGTCCTTCGGCGGTGAGGACGTCTTCGCCGGCCCCGGCCGCGACGAGCGTGCGCCGCAGCGCCGTGGTGAGGTTGCGGACCTGGCGCACCGCGGTGGCCGGGGGTTCGCCGTCCCAGACGACCTCGACCAGCCGCGACACCGGCACGACCCGGCCGGCGTCGAGCAGCAGCGCCGCCAGGATGCGTTCCTGCCGCGGCCCGGACGGCCCGATCGGCCGTCCGCCGCCGAGCACTTGCACCGGACCCAGGACGCGGAACTCCATCACTCACCCCGCGGGCGAGGTTAGCCACCCGCGCGGCGGCGCCGGTGCGGAAGTGATGCAGCTGTGATGCGCCGTCCCGGCAGCGTCGGTCACCGGAACACGAGTTCGCTTGAGGCGGAGGGAACGCAGATGCGCAGATGGGGTTACGCGGCGTTGGGCACGGCGCTGGTGGCGGCGGTGCTCGGCACGCCCGCCGCGGCGGCGACCGACGCGGCCGGTGACGGGCAGCGGCAGTGCCGTCAGGCGTTCGACCACGCCGTGTGGGAGGACATGGACAGCTACAACAAGCGCGACGCCGCCCGGTACCGCGCGATCATCCACCGGGACATGGTCACCGTGGGCCGCCGGGGCCAGGTCATCATCGGCTACGACGCGAACGTGGACCCGGTGCTGGAGCAGTTCAAGGTGCCCTACGAGTTCTCGATGCCGTGGACGGTGACGCACACCGTCGTCGAGGACTGCAAGATGGGGTACGCGATCCTGGACGCGCACTACCTCGAGCCGTCGCACGGCATCGACCGCCACTTCACGATCAGCCTGACGCTGGTGCGCGAGCACGGCCGGTGGCAGGTCGTCAAGGACACGGTCACCGACGTCGTGTCGTGAGCGGGTGCGGCCCGGTGGCCTGGGGGCACCGGGCCGCCCGCCCGTCAGCCGGCCGTGCCGCTGAGGCCGCGCCGCAGAGCGTCCAGCTCGTCGGCGACCATGCGGCGGGAGACCGCCGCCGTCTCGACCAGGCTCGAGCCGTGGAAGGTGCCCGCGTAGTGGCGCAGGTCGACCGGCACGCCCGCGTGCGCGAGCCGCTGCGCGTAGGCGATTCCCTCGTCGCGCAGGGGGTCGAACTGGCAGGTGGTGACGAACGCCGGCGGCAGCCCGGCGAGGTCGGTGGCGCGAGCCGGCGCGGCGTACGGCGAAACGTCGGCGCCGCCCGGTTCCGTGCCGAGGTAGGACGTCCAGCTGTACACGGCGTTGGGGCGGTTCCAGATCGGCGTGTCGGTGTAGGCGCGCATCGACGGGGTGTCGAGCCGGTCGTCGAGCTCCGGGATGCCGAGGTACTGGAAGCAGAGCCGGGGACCACCGCGGTCGCGGGCCAGCAGGGCCACGGCGGCGGCGAGGCCGCCCCCGGCGCTCTCGCCGGCCACGCCGAGGCGGGCGGGGTCGATGCCGAGTTCGCCGGCCTTGGCGGCAGCCCAGGCCAGGGCGGCGTAGCAGTCCTCGACCGGGGCCGGGAACGGGTGTTCGGGGGCGAGCCGGTAGCCGACCGACACGATCACGATCCCCAGTTCGTCGACCAGGCGCAGCAGGTGCGCGTCGAAGGTGTCGAGATCGCCCATGACGAACCCGCCGCCGTGAATGTAGAGCAGGCCGGGTCCGGCGTCGGTGCGGTTCGCCGGCGAGTAGACGCGCACGGGGACGTCGGGGGCGTCGGAGGGTCCGGGCACGGCGGTGTCCCGGACGTCGACGGGGTGCACCGGCTCGTAGGCGGGCAGGACTTCGCTGAGCTGCGCCATCGAGGAGCGCGCGGCCAGCAGGGACTCGTGGTCGGTGAGGGTCACGGCGGGGAGCATGTCCAGCCAGGGCAGCAGCTCGGGATCGATCGCGTAGGTCATGCCCCGATCATCGGCCGCGGCCGGTGACGGCGGCCACCGCCACGCGGCGGGCGTTGCGGGCCGCACGCTCGCCAACCGGCGGCGGGCGCGCCTATCGTGACGGCATGAAAGGCCTGCTGCTGAGGCTGTCCGGGCTCGACGCCGATGCCGAGAACGCCGTGCGGGTGATCGGGTTCTTCGACCGCCTGATCACCGGCCGCGCCGGCCTGGACGCCTTGGTGCGCAGCACGGCGGAACTCGCCGGCTGCCCGGTCGGCGTGCACGCGCCCGGGCAGGGCCTGTCACTGCGGGCCGCGCCGGGCGAGGACGTCGTCACCCCGGGTCCGGCGCCCTCCGGAGCGGCCACCCGGGCCTTGGAGGGCGGGGTGGTCGTGTGGGTGGCGCGGACGGGCGCGCCGGTCCCGCTCGACGACATGCTGCTCGAGCGGTTCGCGATCGCCGCCGCGATCCTGCTGGAACACTCCGGCGTCCCGCGGCCCGAGCTCGGGGACCCGGCACTGGTCGAGCTGGTGCTGTCCGAGGACGTCGGCACGGCCGAACGGTCACGGGCCCTGCACCTGCTCGGTTTCGGCCCGGCGACGCGACTGCGGGTGCTCGCGGGCACCGGCGTCGACGCCCTCGCCGGCCGCTCGGCGCGGTTGGGCGGGGTGCGCGCGGTGCTGCTGCCGGGCGAGGTGGCGTCCCTGCCGGACGGCGCCCGCGCGGGCATCGGCCCGGACGGCCCCGCCCTCGACGTGGCCCGGTCGTGGGCCGCGGCCCGGACGGCCCTGCGGTTCACGTCGGCGGCCGAGCCGGTGGTGTGGTGGGAGCGGCTGGGCGGGCTCGCCGCCCTCGCCGGCAAGCTCGGCCCGGCGGAACTGGCCGAGCTGCCCGACGTCCAGGCGCTCGACCGCCTGGCGGCCGAGCCCCACGGAAGGGACACGCTGGCGGCGTTGGACGCGTTGTGCGCCACGGGCTCGGCCCGCAAGGCGGCCGCGGCCCTGCACCGCCACCACAGCACGATGCCGGCCCGCTTGGCGCGGGCCGAGGCGGTGCTGGGGTTCGAGGTGGACTCGCCGGCCGGCCGGTTCCGGCTGCACCTGGCCCTGGTGTTGCGCCGGCTGCGGGACAACGCCGACCTGGGCTGACGGGGCTCTGCTGGCTGCCTCCGTGGACCCTACGCTTAAGTGCCACATTCTTGTGGCGTCTGGGCTTAGGGTGGCGAGGAGGCTTGCTGCCGGCCGGGGCGTGCGCCGTGGGGAGGGCGGTCGGCCGGCATGCCCGAGGCGGTCGGCTGGCGTGCCCGAGGCGGTCGGCCGGCCTGCCCAGGCGGTCGGCCGGCGTGTCCGGACGGACGACACGCGTGCCTGGACGGACGACACGCGTGCTTGGAGGGACGACACGCGTGATCAGGCGGACGACACGGGGCGGCTCAGGGCGTGTTCAGGGGCCGGCGTGATCTGCGGACCAGGTCCTCGGCCGCCGCAGGCCACTCGGGGTACGTGAACTCGAAGCCGGCCTCGCGCAACCTTCCCGGCACCACGCGGCGGCTCTTCAGCAGCAGTTCCGTGTCGCTGCGGAGGACGAACGCGCCGAGCTCCGCCATCCACCTCGTCGCCGGCAGGCCGACCGGGATCCCGGCCGCCGCGCGGAGGGTGCGCAGGAACGAGGCGTACGGCAACGGTTCCGGGGCCGCCAGGTTGACCGGGCCGCTCAGTTCGTCGTGGGCGATGAGGAACGTGATCGCGCGGACCAGGTCGTCCTCGTGGATCCACGACATGTACTGGCCGCCGCCCGCGACCGGGCCGCCCAGGCCGAGGCGGGTCAGGCGCAGGAGCATGGCCAACGCGCCGCCCGGTTCCGGGCTCATCACCATTGCCGTGCGGAGCGCCACCTTGCGCGTGTCCGGCGTCGCCGCCTCGCGCTGCTCGCGCTCCCACGCCTTGGCGATGCCGACGCTGTAGGCCCAGTAAGCCGGCACCTCGCGCTCGTCGCCCCCGAGGACTCCGGTGGTTTCGTCGTGCGGCGCGGCGAACGTGTGCGCGTAGATCGTCGCCGTGCTCATCTGCAGCCACACCCGCGGCGGGCGGGCCGCCCGGGCGATCGCGCCGCCGACCACGCGGGCCGAGTCGACGCGCGAGTTCAGCATCTCCCGCAGGTTCGCCCGGGTGTACCGGCAGTTCACCGACCGGCCGGCCAGGTTGAGCACGACGTCGCTGCCGTCGACCTCCGCCGTCCACGCGCCCGGGCCGCGGCCGTCCCAATGGACGTGCCGCACTCCCGGCTCCGGGCGCGCCTCCCGCCGCGTCAGGACGACGACCTCGTGCCCCTGCCCGGCCAGCGCGCGGCTCAGCACCCGACCCAGATGCCCGGTGCCGCCCGGGACCACAACCTTCATGACGCCGACGCTACCCGAAAAGTTGAACACGTTCAATTATTACGAACCGTTACCACGGGCCAGAGCGCGACCTGACCCGGCACGGATGGCCGTTGGCGATCACCAAAGAGCCGCGAAAAGATCACGGGACGGTCTCCGCCATTCGGCCGAACGGGTCAGAAAAAGCGCAGGTCACGGTCACGCATCGGAACTTTTTTCCGGTGAAACGACCGGCCCCCGGCCCGGATCCCGCGCGCGTAACACGCCGGGCCGCCCGTGACAAGGGACCTCGGACCTTCGCAGTCAGGCCGGTCGCCTGGGGAGAAGATCGCCGCGGAATTCGCACACTCTTCGTGACGGTCCACACGGACCAGCCGGATCGCGACCGAGTCCCGGCTTCCCCGATGAAACAGCTTCCAGGAGAACTCCATGCGCAAGATCAGCAAGCGGTCCGCGGTCGTCCTCGGTGCCGCCGGAGTGGTGGTCGTCGCCGGTGTCGCCTACGCGGCCTGGACGAGCACCGGCGCCGGCACCGGCTCGGTCACCTCGACCACGTCGGCCAACTCGTCGATCGCGCCCGTCGGCACCGGCACCCCGCTCTACCCGGGCGGCGGCACCGACTTCACCGTCACGATCAACAACCCGAACGACTACCCCGTCGTGGTCACCGGGATCAGCGCCGGCTCCTCGGACGAGGTCGGGGGCTGCGCCGCCGGCACCGTCACCAGCGCGGTCCCCGAGACCACGCCCGGCACCATCGCCGCCAAGGGCTCTCGCACCTACACCCTGCACGCGACGATGAGCGGCAGCGCCACCGACGCCTGCAAGAGCCAGACCTTCACCTTGCCGCTCACCGCCACCCTCGCCTCGAACGCCTCCTGATCCGACGGAAGGACCCCGATGTCCAGGTGGCGGAGCGGTGTTCCGGCCGGAGCGCTCGCGGCCGTCGTGGTCACGTGGTTCGCGATCGGCCCCGCGCCGGTCGCGAACACCGCGAACGGCAACGGCATCAAGCAGTTCGGCATCGCCGACGTGCCCGGCCGGGCCACCGCGCTGTTCCCCGGTTCGACCGGGGCCCGGTGGATCCGGCTGGCCAACGCCGAAAACTTCCCCATCCTCGTCCGGACCGTGACGGCCGCCGTCGGCAAGCCCGTCGACAGCCGCGGGCGACCGGTGCCGGCCTGCCCGGCGACCTCGGTGCGGCTCGACGCGCTCGCCGCGCCGGTCACCGTGCCCGGCAACGGGACCGCCGACGTCGCCCTCACCAGCCACATGCTGCCCGGCGCGCCCGATGCGTGCCGCGCGGTCACCTTTCCCCTGACCTACACAGGAACGGCGGTCAAGCTATGAAGAACCCGACCCTGCGCCGCGTGCTCGTGGTCACCACGGTGGTCGGCGCGACGCTGGGCGGCGGGATCGCCGTCGCGGCGTGGACCAGCTCCGGTTCGGGCGCCGCGAACGCGAAGGCGGGCACCGCCTCCGCCCCGACGACCGGGACCGTGGCCGCTTCGGCGTTCAGCAACGGCCTGCTCTTCCCCGGCGGGCCGGCCGGGGAAGCCAAGATCCTGGTGCAGAACCCCAATCCCTATCCGGTCAAGGTCAGCACGATCGTGGCCAACGGGACGCCGACCGCGTCCGGCGGCACCGGCACCTGCACGACGACGGGCGTGACCTGGACCGCGCAGTCGCCGAACGCGCCGGTGCCCGCGGGCGGGAGCGCGACCCTCACCCTGTCGGGCGCGGTCTCGATGAGCACCGCCGCCGAAGACGGCTGCCAGGGCGCGCTGTTCGCGATCCCGGTGACGGTCACGGTGGTGAGCGGATGAGCACACCCCGGGTGGTCTTCGCGGCCGCGATGGTGGCGGCGGCGTGGACCACGGTGATCACCGGCCTGGTCGCAGTGGGTGCGGCGAGGGCCGAGGCGGCCTGGCTGAAGACCGGCCCCGGCACCGGCTACGCGGCGGCCCTGCCGCTGCGGGCGCCGAGCACCCCGACCATCTCCAACCTGAAGTGCAACAACGGCGGCGGGACCGAGCCCACGGTGACGGTCAGCTGGACCTACCCGAACGCGCCCCTGCCGCCCCGTTTCGAGGTGCTCTCCTCGCCCACCGCGAACAACGCGAACCCGACCGTGGTCGCGACCACCACCACCGCGATGTCGGCCACCTTCGGCCTGTCCGGCAACAACAAGACCGCCTACCTGAGTGTGCGATCGGTCGCCGGGACCTGGCGGCTCCGCTCCGGGGAGGTGCCGATCTGCAACTGAACCCGGAACACCCCTGAAAGCCCTGCAAACCAAAGGAAAGAACCATGCTGGAGAAACTGCGTGCCGCCCGCGCCAACGAGGACGGCTTCACCCTCATCGAACTGCTGATCGTCGTCGTCATCCTGGGCGTGCTCGCCGGGGTCGTCGTCTTCGCCGTGTCCAACTTCAACAACGAAGGCAAGACCGCCGCGTGCAAGACGGACCTGAAGACCGTCCAGACGGCCGTCGAGGCCTACTACGCCCAGCACGCCGGCTCCTACCCGGCCTCGCTGGATGCCCTCAAGACCGGCAAGTACATCAAGGACGTGCCGGACGGCTCCGGCGGCTACACGATCGCCTACGACAGCGCGACCGGCAACGTCACCGCCGCCTGCTGACCCCAGCTCCGCGGGGCGGGCCTCACTCCCGCCCCGCGGTCACCATCCACTCAGGACAGACACCTCGCCCCGGAGGGAACCCATGCCCACCCAGATCGGCAGCCGCGTCGACGGCCTGCTCGAGGCGCTGTGGCAGGCGCGTGGCACCGACCTGCTGCTCACCGCCGGCCTGCCGCCCCAGCTGCGCGTGCACGGCGACCTCTCCGCGGTCCCCGGCCACCCCGTCCTCACCGGTGAGGACACCCGCGCCCTGCTCACCGAGCTCCTCACCGACGACCAGGCCGCCGCCTGGCGCGCCGCCCACGAATTCGACTTCTCCTTCGGCTGGCGCGACGAAGCCCGCGTCCGCGGGAACGCCTTCACCCAGCGCGGCGAGACCGTCGTCGCGCTGCGGATGATCCCGCGGCGGATCCCCGGCATGGCCGACCTCGGCCTGCCGCCCGTGCTGACCGACTTCGCCCGCCGCCACCAGGGGCTCGTGCTCGTCACCGGGCCGACCGGCTCCGGGAAGTCGACGACGCTCGCCGCCGTCATCGACCGGATCAACACCGAACGCGCCTGCCACATCCTCACCGTCGAAGACCCGATCGAGTACGTGCACGAACACCGCCGCTCGGCGGTCAACCAGCGCGAGGTCGGCACCGACACCGAATCCTTCCCCGCAGCCCTGCGCAGTGCCCTCCGCGAAGACCCCGACGTCCTGCTGGTCGGCGAGATGCGCGACCTCGAGTCGATCCGCTTCGCCCTCACCATCGCCGAGACCGGGCACCTCGTCTTCGCCACCCTGCACACCAACGACACCGCGCAGTCCCTCGCGCGGATGATCGACGTCTTCCCGGCCGGGCAGCAGGAGCAGGTGCGGGTGCAGCTCGCCGCCGCCCTCACCGGGATCGTCTACCAGCGGCTGCTCCCCCGCGTCGGCGGCGGGATGGTCGCCGCGTTCGAGGTCCTCGTCGCCACCACCGCCGTCCGGAACCTCATCAAGGAGGGCAAGCCGCACCAGCTGCGCAACGCGCTGGTGACCGGGCGCCGCGAGGGCATGGTGACCCTCGAGCAGTCGCTGTCGCAGCTCGTCGCCGCCGGGCTCGTCACCCACGCCGACGCCGCCGCCCGCAGCCTCCACCCGCAGGACATCGACCCGCGGCCGCTGCCCCGGAGCGTGCCGGCATGAGGCTCCGCACCCAGCCCCGCACCGTCGACCTCCGCACGGTGACCCCGGACCGCGCCGCCGCCGACCTGCTCGGCGAGGCGAAGGCCCGCGAACTCTGCGCGATCCCGCTGACCGTCCGCGAGGACACCGTGCTGGTCGCGGTGGCCGACGCCGCCGCCGCGCCCGCGCTGCAGCAGGCGCTCGGCCGCCCGGTCACCGTCGCCGTCGCCGAACGCGCCGACATCCTCGCCACCATCGGCCGCACCTACCGCGCGCTCACCGGCGTCGACCAGCAGGTCAAGGCGTTCGAAGCCCGGGACGCCGTCCGCCGTGACGCGGCCCGTGCCGAAGCGCCGCCCGCGGCGAACGACGACGCGCCGGTCGTGCACGTCGTGTCCCTGATGATCAAGCAGGCGCTGCGCGACCGGGCGTCCGACATCCACGTCGAGCCGCAGGCCGACCGGATCCGCGTCCGCTACCGCATCGACGGCGTGCTCCATGACGTCCTCGACCTGCCGGGCTCGATGGGCCCGGCGGTCACCAGCCGGATCAAGATCCTCGCCGGGATGAACATCGTCGAGCGCCGCCGCCCGCAGGACGGCCAGATCAGCATGGACGTCGAGGACCGGCCGGTGGACATCCGGGTGGCGAGCACACCGGTCGTCGGCGGTGAGAAGGTCGTGCTGCGGCTGCTGGACAAGAGCCGGCCGCTGTTCCACCTGCGCCAGCTCGGCATGCCGGCGGAGATGGCCGCGCGCTACACCGGCGTGCTGCAGTCGCCCTACGGCATGGTGATCTGCGCCGGGCCGACCGGCAGCGGCAAGACCACCACGCTCTACGGCTCGCTGGGCGAGCTCGACAGCAGCGAGCGCAACATCATGACCATCGAGGACCCGGTCGAGTACACCATGTCCTCGATCAACCAGATCCAGATCAACGAGCAGGCCGGCGTCACCTTCGCCGACGGCCTGAAGTCGATCCTTCGCCAGGACCCGGACGTCATCCTCGTCGGCGAGGTCCGCGACGTCGACACCGCGCGGATCGCCGTGCAGTCCGCGCTCACCGGGCACTTCGTGCTCTCGTCGCTGCACGCCACCGACGCCGCGTCGGCGCTGCACCGGCTGCTCGACATGGGGATCGAGAACTTCCTCGTGGCGTCGTCGGTCACCGCGGTGCTCGCCCAGCGGCTGGTCCGGCGGATCTGCCTGCGCTGCCGCGAGTACTACGCGCCGTCGGCCGAGGAACTGTCCTTCATGGACTCACTCGGCGCGGACGAGCCGGCGGGCGGGTTCGTCCGCGGCGCGGGCTGCAACTTCTGCGCGCAGACCGGGTTCCTGGACCGCACCGGCGTCTACGAGCTGATGCCGGTCAGCGAAGGGATCCGCACGCTGGTGCTGGAGAGCGCGCCGCACCGCGAGGTGCACGAACTGGCCCGCAAGGAAGGCATGCGGACGCTGCAGGACGAGGCCCTGCGGCTGGTCGCCGAGGGTGTCACCACCCCGGCCGAAGTGCTGCGGTCGATCTACCTCACCGGAGGGGCCCGATGAACCGGTACGCCTACGTCGCCACCGGCCCGGACGGGCAGCGCACCCGCGGGGTGCAGAAGGCCGCCGACGCCGATTCCGCCGTCCTCGCGCTGTACGAACGCGAACTGCGGGACATCGAGGTCACCGAAAAGAAGAGCGTGCTGAGCCTGGAGCTGACCGCGCCGCGGGTCAAGCGCGAGGTCGTCATGCACCTCTCGCGCCAGCTCGGCGCGTTCGTCCGGGCCGGGTTGCCGCTGATCGACGCCGTCCGGATCCTCGGCGCCGAGGCCGCGAACTCGTCGGTCGCGCGGATGCTGCGCGACGTCGAGGCTGGCCTGCGCGGCGGCGACCGGCTCTCGGACTGCATCGACCGGCACCCGAAGATCTTCCCCGAGTTCTACCGCGAGATCCTGCGCTCGGCGGAGCTCACCGGCCAGCTCGACGTCGTCCTCGACCGGCTGGCCGACTACCTCGAACGCGACCTGGAAGCCCGGCGCAAGATCAAGGCCGCGCTGATCTACCCGGCGATGATCGCGCTGATGGCGGTCGTCACCGTCGTCGTGCTCGCCACGTTCGTGCTGCCACGGTTCAAGGCGTTCTTCGCCAGCCTGGACGCCGAGCTGCCACTGCCGACGCGGCTGCTGCTGGCCGTCACCGACTTCCTGGGCCAGTGGTGGTGGGCGCTGCTGGCCGGGCTGCTCGCCGTGGTCGCGCTGTACGCCCTCGGCGTGCGCACACCCCGCGGCCGGTACGCCCGCGACCGCGCGGTGCTCGCCGTCCCGGCGATCGGCCCGACCGTGCGGCACGCGCTGGTCGAGCGGTTCTGCCGGATCCTCTCCTCGATGGTGAGCGCCGGGGTCCCGCTGCCGGAGGCCCTGCGGGTCGCGACGGACTCGCTGCGCAACCGCGTGTTCATGCGCGCGCTCGGCCGCGTCGGCCAGTCGGTGCTCAACGGCGAAGGCCTTTCGCGCCCGCTCACCGGCTCCGGGCTGTTCCCGGTGACCGCCGCGCAGATGATCCGCGTCGGCGAGGACACCGGCACCCTCGACACCCAGCTCGAGGTCACCGCCCAGTACTACGAAGGCGAACTGGACTACCGGCTGAAGAAGCTCACCGCGCTGTTCGAGCCGGCCGTCATCGTCGTGATGGGCCTGGTCGTCGGGTTCGTCGCGGTCGCGCTCGTCTCGGCGATGTACGGGATCTTCGACCAGGTGCACGTCTGATGAACACGGGTTTGACGGACACCGACGATCGAGGCGAAAGCCTCCTCGAGCTGCTGATCGCGGTGGCGATCCTGGGCGTCGCGGTGGTCGCGATCGTCGGCGGGATCGGCGTGAGCGTGTTCATGTCCGACGTCCACCGCAAGCAGGCCACGGCCGGCGCCGGGGTGCGCGACTTCGGCGAGGCCGTCATGGCGGGCGGCTACTTCGCGTGCGCCGCGCCGGCGAAGTACGCCGCGCCGGCCGGGTTCACCGTGCCGTCCGGGTTCACCAGCTCGGTGACGTCGGTGAAGTACTGGACCGGCTCGGCGTGGTCGGCGACCTGCGGCACCGACACCGGGCTGCAGCAGGTGACCCTGCAGGTCGCCAGCGGCGACGGGCGGGCGAGCGAACGCCTGGAGGTCGTGGTTCGCAAGCGGTGCGGGCTCGGGGAGCCGCTGTGCTGAGCCGCCGGTCCGACGCCGGGTTCACGCTGGTGGAGCTGCTGATCGTGGTCGTCATCCTCGGGGTGGTCGCCGCCCCGATCGCGAACGCGGTGATCGTGTCGATCCAGAACACCGACGCGACGGCCGCCCGGCTGGCCGTCTCCCACGATGCCCAGCAGAGCGCGGCGTTCTTCGCCCAGGACGTCGCCGCGGTCGGCCTGCGGGACTACTCGGGCGCGGTGGCGAACGGGAAGGTCCCGTACTCGCCGTCGATCCAGCTCGGCGCGACCTACGACAGCGGTGCCCAGGTGTGCGGCACGGCGGCGACACCGGTTTCGGTCGTCCGGCTGCTGTCCGACGACTGGGACACCGGCACGCCGGTCGCGACCCGGCGCACCGCGGTCGTCGCCTACTACCTGGCCGGGACCGAGCTGCACCGGTTGCGCTGCCTGGATTCCGCGACGGTGTCGGACGCGGTCGTCGCCCACCACGTCGACCCCGCCACGCCCGCGGTGACGTGCTCCAGCGCGTGTGCCGACGCGGCCGTGCCGTTGTGGGTGAAGTTCACCTTCACCGCCGTGGCGGAGCACGCCGACCCCTACCCCATCACCCTGTTCGGGCAACGGAGGCAGACATGAAGCGCCGGTGGAAGGGCGACGACTCGGGAGCCGCGCTGCCCCTGGTGCTCGTGCTGGTCACGGTGGTCGCGGTGGTGCTCGGCGCGCTGCTGTCGTTCGCCGACACCAGCGTCCGCACCACGGTCGCCCTCCGCGACCAGGCCGCGTCCGCCTACACGGCCGACGGCGCGCTGCAGGCGGGGATCAACGCGATCCGCAACGGCACGTTCACCGGCGCGGCAGGCGAGCACTGCTTCGGCGGGTCCGACACGCTGACACTGCCGAACTTCGGCGGCGCCGGTTCGGCCGCCGTGTCGTGCACCGCCGATCCGGCGAAGGTGCTGATCCAGTGCCCGTCCCTGAGCGTGTGCAACCGGCCGGGCAACGCGATCCTCACCCTCGGCACCGGCGGCGAGGACGGGCTCAACATCCAGCAGCCGACCGGTTCGGCGTTCCGCGTCCACGGCGTCGTGTACTCGAACTCGAACATCCGCGTGGTCAACGGCTCGCTCGACACGAACACCGCGGTGTACGCGCGCGGTGCCTGCGCGGGCACGATCCGGAGCACGCCCGCGCCGTCGTGCGGCTACGGCGGGTCGGCGATCGGCGCCGACCCGGGCTACGCGCCGGCGTTGACGTCCGTGCCGCCGCGGCAGCCGCTGCCGCCGTGCACCAAGGCCGGTTCGCTGGTCACCTTCCAGCCCGGGTACTACGACGACGCGGCCGGGCTGTCGGCGATGATGTCGAGCAGCAGCAAGTGCAAGGACAGCACGTGGTGGTTCACGCCCGGCACGTACTACTTCGACTTCCACAACAGCGCCCCGGTCCGGCCGCCGTCCCTGCCCGGCGGCACCGACGAGTGGACGATCGACAACGGCTACCTGGTCGCGGGCACGCCGGTGGACGAGAGCGGGCGGATCATCGCCAAGCCGCCGGTCCCGGCGAAGATCCCCGGCGCCTGCGACAACCCGATCGAGGACGCGAAGGCGGTCGGCGTCCAGTTCGTGTTCGGCGGCGACAGCCGGCTGGCGGTGAAGGCCGGGCAGGCGGAGATCTGCGGCACGTACCGCGCGGACCGGCCACCGGTCGCGCTCTACGGGCTCACCTCCGGTGCGGAGTCGCCGGTGACGGCGGCGCTCGGCCCCGGTTCCGTGACCGGCGGCTTCACCGGCGGAACCACCGCTTCGCTGTCCAAAGTGGATGGTGCAGGGGCGACCTGGGTGGCCCCCGGCAAGAGCGGCGGCACCGCCACCCTGACCGCCACCGGCTTCTCCCCCGCCACGGCACCGCCCGCCGGGACGATCCTGACGTCGGCGAAGGTGCGGGTGGTCCACAGCAACGACAACGGCGCGAGCAAGGATGCGCGCACGGCCCAGTTCACCCCGGCGGGGGGCTCGCCGATCCCGCTGACCCTGTCCACGCCCAACGACGGCTCGACGGCCACCGACGTCACCGACGTGACGAGTCAGCTGGCCCAGGCGGTGTACGACGGCACCTTCACCGGCGGCCAGCTGGGCTACAGCGTGAACGTCAAGCACGAGGGCACCGAACTGGTGGATGCGCTGCAGCTGGAGCTCAGCTACACGCCGCCCGCGCTGCGGGCCGAGAGCGGGTGCACCCAGCTGCTCTACACCAGTCCTTCCGCGTGCGCGCTGGTCACCGCCGTGAACAACTCCGGCAACCGGTTCTACGTGCAGGGGACGACGTACGCGCCGAAGGCCGTCCTCGACGTCACGCTGAACAACGCGACCGAGCCGATCTTCCGCTTCGGCGTCATCGCGCGGTCGTTGTGGGTGAAGGAAACCGGGAGCGTGACGTTCACCGGGGCGGTCATCGAGGTGCCGGACGACTCGCCCGGGTTCGTCTTCGGCGTCTACCTGTCGGCGTACGTGTGTCCGGGTGCGGGGACGTGCGCGCCTTCGGGGACGCCGTCGGCGCGGGCGCGCGTGGCCTATGTGGACGGTGATCCGACGAACCCGGTGCCGGGGGCGCGTCAGGTGTCGGTGCTGAGCTGGTCGGGCAACCGCTGACGGCTCAGGCCAGACCGGTCAGCCGCAGGTAGGCGGCACCGAGCGGACCGGCCGCGAAGATCGCCAGCAGGGCCGCGGCGATCATGAACGGGCCGAACGGCAGGGCCGTCTTGCGGCCGCCCTTGCGGGTCGCCAGCACGACGACGCCGGCGAGCGCGCCGAGCAGGAACCCGCCGAACGCCCCGACCAGCAGAGCCGGCCAAGAGAGATAGGCGAGGATCCCGCCGAGGATGCCCGCGAGCTTGACGTCGCCGAAGCCCATGCCGGCCGGGTAGGCCAGCGCGAGGAGGAGGTAGAAGGCGAACAGCGCGGCGCCGCCGATCCCGGCGCGGGCCAGTGACCACCAGTCGTCGCGCCACCAGGCCGACGCCGCCAGCAGGACCAGCAGGACGGGGTAGGACGGCAGCACGATCGCGTCCGGCAGGCGGCGGACGTCGAGGTCGATCAGGGCCAGCGCGATCCCGATCGCGCCGAAGTACAGGAAGGCGGGCAGGGCCGGCGGGTCGAGGCGCAGGGCCAGCAGGGCGAACAGGACGGCGGTGCCGAGCTCGACGAGCGGGTACCGGACGCTGATCCGGGTCCCGCAGCCCGCGCACCGGCCGCGCAGGACGAGCCAGCCGACGACGGGGACGTTGTGCCGGGCCTTGATGGCCTGCCCGCAGCCGGGACAGTGCGACGGCGGCCGCACGACCGACTCCCCGCGCGGCACCCGGTGGATGACGACGTTGAGGAACGACCCGACGAGCAGGCCGAGCACCCCGGCCGCCACGACCAGCACCGCCATCGGGCTCCTTAGGACTCGGGGTCGGCCACCCGCAGATCTTGCCGGACCCGGCTCCCGCCCGCGACCGGACCACACGCGCACCCAGGCGGACGACACGCGTACCTGGACGGACGACACGGCGGCGGGCGGGGCGGCCGGCGTGTCGTCCGTGGGGGTACGCGTGTCGTCCGTGGGGTCCCCGCCCTGCTCGCCGGCGGGGTGGTTCCGCCGCCCGAGGAGATGGTCGAGGCGCTGCGGGCGCGGGCGCTGCGGACCGCCCAGGAGCTCGCCGCCGCCCAGGGCATGGCCGGCGCGGCCACCCGGCTCGACCCCGACCGGGCCGCCCAGGCACTGATCGAGGCGTCGCGGTCGGCCGGGCTGCTCGTCGTCGGGTCGGCCGGGCACGGCAGGCTCACCAGCCTGCTCGCCGGGTCGGTCGCCGCCGCAGTCGGGACGCACGCCCGGTGCGACACCGTCGTCGTCCGCGGGGACAGCTGGGACGAACCGGTGCGGCCGCGCGGCCCGTCGTCACCGGCGTCGACGGCAGCGAGGCCGGGGCGCGGGTCCTGGAGACCGCGCTCGCCGAGGCGCGCCTCCGCCGCGCGCTGCTGGTCGTGCTGCACGCGTGGGCGGACAGCCCGCCGCCGCACCGGGACCCGCGGTGCGTCACCGAGGCCGGCCGGCGGCTGCTCGGCGAGCGGGTGCTGGCCCACGACACCGGGGACGTCGATGTCGAGCAGGTGGTCGTGCACGCCCACCCGCGGAAGGAGCTCGTCGACCGCAGCGGCGGCGCCCAGCTGGTCGTCCTCGGCGACCGCGGCCGCGGCGGGTTCCCCGGCCTGCTGCTCGGCTCCACCGGCCAGGCCCTCCTGCACCACGCCGCCTGTCCCGTCCACCTCGTCCGCACCACCGTGTAAAGGGGAAGCGGAACGGAAGCCGCACCGGGCAGGATGGCGGCGAAGCGAGTGGGAGGAACAACCATGAAGACTGCGGTACAGGCCGGCCTGCTGGCGATCCTGGCGGGCGCCACGGTGCTGGCGGCCCCGGCGCAGGCGGCCACGATCGTCCGGCGCACGGCCACCTGCCAGGCCACCGGCTACAGCGGCACGTTCACCCTCCAGTACGACTCCGTCAGCGGCTACCACCGCATCATCGGCGGGTACACCTCGTCGGGGCCCTACATCGGCGACGCCGTGGGCACGGTGACCCTGCGGATCTCGTACCGGGCCGGCTCGACGACGCACACGGTGTACTCCCAGTCCTCGGCGACGACCGGGAGCACCACGTTCACGACGCCGTCGACCACCACCGTGCCGACGATCTACACGGGCACGGCGTCGGCGAAGTTCGACAACGGCACGGTGTCCTGCACCGCGACGGTGCCGATCAGCTAGCTAGCCGCGGCCGGGGTGGTCGTCACTGGGCGACGAGCCGCTGTTCCCGAAGGCCGTCCAGCCGGAACAGCGGCGCGACCGCGGCGAGGTCCAGTGCGCGCCGCACGACCTTCGACGGTTTCAGCACCAGGTCGATCCCGGCGTCGGCGCAGCGTGCCCGCAGCCGGCCCAGTGACGCCACGCCCGTCACGCCGCAGAACCCGACGCCGAGCAGGTCGACCACCAGGTGCCCGGGTGCCGCCGCGACCGCGCGGTCGAGTTCGTCGTCGAGCCGCGGGCGCGTCGCCATGTCGATTTCGCCCGCCACCGTGACCCGCAACGTCCCTGGCCGGGGCTCCGCGGTGGTCGCGGTCAGCAGCATCGCGGACAGGTCGAGGGCGCTCATCGAAGTGCTCCTTCCACAGGGTCAACGGCGGATGTTCACCTCCTACCCCGTCGCCGCGGCCACCAAACCGGACGAAAGTGTGTGAAGCTCGGAACCGACCGTGAGGAGCGATGATGCCCGGACTCCTGCTGCGCGACGGCCGTCCCTGGGGCACCGCCGGCCCCGCCGACCTCCTCCTCTCGGACGGCGTCATCGCCGCGGTGGGGCCCGGCATCGAAGCGAGGGACGCCGAAGTCGTCGAGCTCGGCGGGCGGCTCGTGCTGCCCGGGCTCGTCGAAGCCCACTGCCACCTGGACAAGACGCTCTACGGCGGGCCGTGGCGGCCGCACTCGGCCGGGCCCGCGCTGGCCGACCGGATCGCCGACGAACGCCTCCGCCGCGCCGAACTCGGGCTGCCCGACCCGGCCCGGGTCAGCGCGCTGCTGGAGACCATGGCCGCCGCCGGGACCACGCACGTCCGGACGCACACGGACGTCTACTCGGGCACCGGGCTCACCGGGGTCGAGGTCGTCCGGGACACCGCCGCGCGGCTGGCGGGGCGGATCACCGTCGAGCAGGTCGCCTTCCCGCAGAGCGGCATCCTCACCAACCCGGGCACCGCCGCGCTGCTGGAAGAGGCGATCAAGCTCGGGGTGCACGCGGTCGGCGGCATCGACCCGGCCGGGATGGACCGCGACCCGGTCCGGCACCTCGACGTCGTCTTCGGCCTCGCCGAACGCCACGGCGTGCGGATCGACCTGCACCTGCACGACCCCGGCTCGCTCGGGGTGTTCGAGCTGGAGCTGATCATCGAGCGGACGCGGGCGGCCGGCCTCGCCGGGCGGGTGACGGTCAGCCACGCCTACGCACTCGGCCAGGCCGACGCCGCGACGCAGGACAGGCTGGCCGCGGGCTTGGCGGAAGCGGGCGTCACGATCACGACGGCCGCCGTCTTCGACTTCCCGGTCCCGCCGGTGAAGAAGCTGCGCGCGGCCGGGGTGAACGTGGCGTGCGGGCACGACGACATCCGCGACCTGTGGAGCCCGTACGGCAGCGGCGACCTCCTGGACCGGGCGATGCACCTGGCCTACCGCAGCACGTTCCGCCGCGACGAGGACATCGAACTGGCCCTGGAGGCCGTCACCTACGGCGGCGCCAGGGCCTTCGGCCTCGACGGCTACGGCCTCGCCGCGGGCGCGCCCGCGGACCTGGTGGTGGTCGACGCGGAGACCCCGGCCCACGCCGTGGTGACGCGGCCGCCGCGCGACCTCGTCGTCAAGGCGGGCCACATCGTCGCCCGGAGCGGCGCCCTCCCAGCGCCGGGAGCCTCGGCAGGATCGTGACCGTGCCCTCTCACCGCCGCCAGCCCGGTGAGAAGACCGGCCGGACCGGCACGCCGCCCCGGGCCGTGCCCAGGTCCGTCAACTCCACCTTCTCCAGGCCGTTGCCCGGGCCGCCGTCGCTGGTGACCGCCAGGGCCAGGGTGTTGCGGCCGTGCGGGTCGAGGATGCCGGTCGGCAGCACGAACGTGTGCTGCGGGCCGACGTCCCCGATGTACTGGCCGAGGTTCCAGCCGTTGAGGTACACCAGCACCCGGTAGCGGCCGCCTGAGCGCGGCTTCGCCGGGTCGCCGATCGTCAGGCCCACCGACGTGTCCTGGTCGCGCGGGATCCGCAGCGAGAACGTCGTGCGGTACCACGTCGTCCCCGGATCGGCCGTCGCCGCCGGGACCGCCGCCGGTGCCCAGGCGCGGTCCGGGAAGCCCGGCAGGTGCCAGCCCGCGCGCTCCCCCGCGAGACCGCCGCTGTTCAACGGGCCGCGCACGGGGTCGGCCGTGCCGCCCTGCAGCTTCCACGCCACCCCGGTCAGGGACGTCGAGATGAGTCCGCGGCCTTCCTTGTGCGCGTCGTTGACGCCGCCGTCCTGGTTGTGGCCGTTGTTGCGGACCATCACCGACAGCACGTGCGGGCCGTCGCCACGCAGCCCTTCGGGCACGGTGAACTCCGCGGTGCCGGTCGTCGGCGGCGCGGCCAGCGCGGACGGCAGGACGTGCTGCCCGAGGTACTGCCCGTCCAGCCACGCCTGCAGCACCCCGGCACCGCCGCCGCCGTAGCGGACGGCGACCTTCTCCCCCGCCGTCCCGGTGAACCGGCCGCGGTACCAGACGTCGCCGACGCCGAAGCCGTAGTCGTCCGCGGTCAGCACCGGCTGCCCGGCCGGGGGCGGGGTGGTGCTGTTCGTAGTGGTCCGGTCCGCCGAAGGCCACGCCGAGTCGTCGTACCCCGGTTCGGCCTCCGGGGAGCCCGGCGCCGAGCGCCAGCCGGTGAGCTCCGGCAGGCGCGGGTCGGCCGGTCCGGGCAGCGGCCGCAGTGCGACCATGCTGCCCGACGTCGTGGGCCGCATCGGCACCGGCGCGCCGTTCCACCACAGCAGCGGACCGCGGGCACCCCACACCTCGAGGTCCCTCGGCGCCTTCGTGTCGCCGGTCAGCACGAACCCGGCGTGGGCGGTCCGCACCAGGTCCGGCCCGCGCACGAGCAGGCCGCCGACCGGCCAGAACGTGTCCGCGGCGGCGTCGTCGGCGAGCAGCAGCGTGACGGCCGGGCGGCCGCCGCCGCTGATCCGGACGCGGGCGAGCCCGTCGTGGCGGTAGTTCAGCCGCAGGTCGTTGCCGGACCAGGTCGTCGTGACGTCGCCGGCGAGGACGTCCACGCGCGGCTGCGTCGCGTACCGCAGCACCGTCTCGCCGTCCTCCCCCGGCCGTCCGTGCAGCAGCACGGTCCCGGCCGCCTGGGCCATCAGCTCCGACGTCGAGTACACCAGGTGCTGGCCGGCGACGTCGAAGTTCGCGACCAGGTACTTGGCGTCCTGGCCGTTCAGCCGCAGCGGCACGGTGTAGTCACCGTCCGATGTGGACAGCGGGAAGGTGAAGCTGTCGTCGGTGGTGGCGTTCGACGGGTTGTGCACCGGCAGGTAGAAGTGCACGCCGGTGTCCGGGTTGACGTTGTGGTAGACCTTCACCGCGGCCGACGACGGCGTCACCGGCGCCCCGCGGTCCAGCTTGGCCAGGTCCGGCACGGTGGCCAGGAAGGACCCGATCTCCTTCATGGTCAACACCTTCGGCCGCAGCTGACGGCCTTCGTCGATCGCCGCGCCGTAGTCGTAGGAGCTGTAGACCACCGGCGCCGCCAGGCCGCCCCACGACGTGCCGCCGAAGGTCATGTAGAAGTTCTGGATCGTCAGGCCGTTCGCCAGGTTCGTGCCGTAGAAGACCCGCTCGTAGCCCGGCCCCTGCCGCACCGCGGTGCACGGGTAGGTGCCGTTGCTGCCCCAGTAGTCGAACCAGCCGCCGCCGAACTCGGCGACGAACCCGGGCGTGTTCGGCGACGCGCTCGCGCCGCCCTTGGCCCCGCCCGGCCCGTAGGTCCCCCAGTCCGGCGCCACGTTCGGGTTGCCCGGCGTCGCGTCGGTCCGGCAGGTGCCGCCGGGGTAGCCGTCGAAGGCGTAAAGGTCGACCTTGCCCTCGACGGTGCCGGGCACCCCGGAACCGGGCGGCACCCAGATGCCGTTGCGGCCCTTGTCGTTGTGGAAGACCGGGACGGTGATCCCGTCGGCCTTCACCTTGTCGTAGAGGTGGGCGACGTAGTTCTTCTGCGCGGTGCCGGTGGCGGCCAGCTCGTTCTCGATCTGGTAGAGGATCACCGAGCCGCGGCCGTCGGTGTACTGGTGGCGGGCGATGATCCGGTCGATCGCGGTGAGCCACTCGTCGGCCGCGGCGAGGTAGTCGGGGGCGTCGCTGCGGGCCCGGCCGGCCTGGGTGTTCAGCCAGGCCGGGAAGCCGCCGCCGGTGACCTCGGCGTTGATGTACGGGCCGGGCCGCGCGATGACGTACAGCCCGGCCTCGGCGGCCAGGTCGAGGACGCGGTCCATGTCGCGGACGCCGGAGAAGTCGTACACCCCGGGCGCCGGCGAGTGGTAGTTCCAGTCGAAGTAGATCGAGACGGCGTTGTAGCCGGTCGCCTTCATCTTCTGCAGGACGTCCCGCCACAGGTCCGGGCTCGGCAGCCGGAACGGGTGGAACTCCCCCGACCAGACGACCTGGCGGCGGCCGTCCAGCATGAGCGAGTACTTGTCGAACGTGACCTGGTGCTTCGGCGGTGCCGCCTCGGCGGCCGACGCCGGCGCGGCACAGAGCCCGGTCGCGACGAGCAGAGCGAGCAGGAACGACAGGAACCGGCGCATGGACTCACTTTCGGCGACGAGAGGTATAGGTCGTTATACGCGGTTGCGGCCGACGTAGACGTTGCGGGCGCGGTAGTAGGTCGGCGACGTCGGCCCCGGGGAGCCGGCCGAGCCTTCCATCTGCAGGTTGATGATCAGCCACATCGGCTTCCCGACGAAGTTCGCGCCGCGGTGCTGGCCCACCCACTTGCCGTCGAGGTAGTAGTGGATGTCCACATCGGACGCGTTGACCTTCGCGATCCAGGCGCGGTAGCCGTGCCAGCCACCGGGGTTGCTCACCCCGACGATCGTGTTGGACCAGGCCCCACTGGCGTTCTTGTAGGTGTTGAACCAGTTCCGCGCGTCACCCTTGTACTCGAGGATGTCGCTTTCCGGCGGCCAGCTCGTGGCGCCGGTCAACCAGAACGCCGGCCAGGTGCCCCGCGCCGACGGGGCCTGGAACTCGCCGCGGACCTCCCACTGCGGGAACTGGTCGGTCACGGTGATCTGCTGCTTGGCGTGGATCGCGCCGGAGTGGTAGTGGATCGGCAGGTACGGGTCCTTCGCACTGTTCCCCTCGTTCCCGCTGATGCGCGTGGCCTTCAGGACCAGCACTCCGCCGGACTCCAGGTAGACCTGGCTGTGGTCGGACGCGCTGGCGTACATCCGGGCGGTGCCGTTGTGGTCCGAGCCCCACGGGTAGCGGTAGTTCCACGCGGCCTGCAGCGTGTTGTAGCTCGCGAACGTGCCGTCCAGCACCGTTTCGAAGCCTGCCGCCGAGGCTCTGCCGCCGAACGCGGCGGTCGCGAGCCCGGCGGCGCCGGCAGCGAGGATCGTCCTGCGGGTGTGGGGCATCGTTGCCTCCCGGGTTCAGTACACGTAGGGCCAGCCGGCGCTGTCGTAGCCGATGAGGTTGATGCCGAGCTTGCCCGTCAACGGCGTCGCGTCGGAGTAGTAATAGTGGTAGACGAGCACGTCGGCGTCGGAGTCGTGGACAACGGCGACGTGGCCGGGGCCGTGGACCGCGCCGTGGCTCGCCAGGATCTCCGTGCCGCCGCCCGCGGTCATGCGGACGCCGTTGCGGTCGGTGTACGGGCCGGTGATCGACGTCGAGCGGCCGGCCATCACGCGGTAGGTGCTCTTGGTGCCCTGGCAGCACAGGTCCCAGGAGACGAACAGGTAGTAGTAGCCGCCGTGCTGGATGATGAACGGCGCTTCCTCGGCCGTCGTGCTGCCGGTGCGCTGGGCGAGGCTGCGCAACGCCGTGTCGGAGGTGCTGCGCTTGCCGGTGGCCGGGTCGAGCCGGATCATCTTGATGCCGGTCCACCACGAGCCGAAGCTCAGCCACCAGCGGCCGGAGGAGTCGACGAACAGGTTCGGGTCGATCGCGTTGTAGTCGTTGCCCGTGCTGGTCTGGATGACGATGCCGTGGTTGGTCCAGCTGCCCGGCAGGCCGGTCGTGCTGGTGGCGAGGAAGATCGCCGAGTTGCGCGAGCCGAACGAGGAAGCGGCGTAGTACAGGTAGTACCTGCCGTTGTGGAACGAGATGTCCGGCGCCCACAGGTATTCCGGCTTCCCGGGATCGGTGAACGGCGCGGTCCACGGCGCGCCGTTCGGCCACACCGAGCCGATCCGCGTGAAGTGGATCCGGTCGGTCGAGCGGCGGATCTGCAGGTACCTGTCGGTGGAGTAGAGCAGGTAGCTGCCGTCCGCCGCGCGGATCACGGCCGGGTCGTGCACGGCCTCGACGTCCCCGGTGACGTACCCGGGGTCGGGGTAGGTCGCGGCTTGCGCGGCGGGCGCGCCGAGCAGCGCGGCCGCGACGACGGCGATGACCGGGAGGCGGCGCAGGCTCATGGGATGTCCTCGGTTCGACGCTGATCCTGGACGTTGTTAACGTCAACACGCGACGGTCGTGAGTGGGTAAGGCGCGTTCTGACCCGCCTAACCGCTCACGACGGTGTCAGCGCACGGGGTTCCACCCGTCGCTGCCCGCGAGGTACTTCTGCGCCGTGTAGTTGCCGGCCTGGGCGGCGGGCAGCTGCGGCCGGTCGGCACCGGTCCCGGCACCCGCGCCGGTGTTGCGGTATTCGAAGAACCGCGCGTCCTTCCACGAGAAGCCCGACATGTCGGTCCACGGCGCCGGCTTGACCGCCGCCGGCAGGGCCGTCTCGCGGATCAGCACCTGGGCGATGGCGTCGACGTCGCCGCCCGGGTGCCACGGCCGGCCGAGGTGGAAGCTGGCCTTGGCGGCCGAGCTGAGCACCTTGCTGCCGGTGATCAGGAAGCCGTACGGGTTGGACCGCCGGGTGCTGGCCGCGGTCAGGTAGCCGTTGTTGCTGCTCGAGCCGCGGTCGAGCAGGGTGATCGTCGCCCGGTCGAACACCGCCGTGGCGCGGCCGAAGAGGAAGTCGACGTCGCCGCTGATGGCGCAGTTGCGGTAGTACTGCCGGCCGATCGTGCCGACGGCCGCGGTGTCGGCGTACAGGGTGTCCTGGTGGCCGAGGAAGGTGACGTTGTCGAAGACCATCCGGTCGCCGGTGGTCTTGACCGCGACCGCCTGGGTGTCCTTGATCTCCGGGTGGGCGTTCCGGTCGAAGGAGTTGCGGAAGGTCAGCGCGGTGGCGGTGAAGCCGTTCGCGGCGATCGTCGCGGTCGCGCTGCCGGACGTCCCGTACGTCGAGCCGTCCGTTTTCTTGGTCCCGCTGGCGTTGTCGTAGTCGATGACGACGTCCGCGGCCTTCCCGGTGGTGCCGCGCATCGTGATCCCGGTCTTGCCCGAGGGCACCGAGACGACCTCGCGGTAGGTCCCGGGCTTGATCGAGAGCGTGCCGCCCGCCGAAACCGCGTTGATCCCGGCCTGCACGGTGGTGTAGTTCCCGGATCCGTCCTTGGCCACGACGACGTTCGCCGCCGCCGCGCCGGCCGGCGGAGCGGCGAGCGACGCACCGGCGAGCACCGACGCGACGAGCAGGGTCTTCAACATGACGCCTCCACGGTGGAACGCGCCGGGGATGGCGGACGGCGGCCACCACCCCCGGCGCGGGTCGGTTACTTGTAGGTGATGTTGGCCGCGGTGTAGAGGCAGTTCGTCGAGTCCGGGCCGGTGCCGATCTTCGTCGGCTCGCCGCTGGTGACGCCCTTGTACTTCTCGCAGGGCACGATCTTGCGGCTCGAATCCCCGACGATGGTGATCCGGGTCAGCTTCGCGGTGTCACCGTAGTTGGTGTTGATGCCGACGAGCGTCTTGCCGGGCACGGTCGCGGTGACGTTGTCCACGACGACGTTGCGCTTGTACTGCGTCTTGCAGTTGCCGCAGGAGCGGTACAGCTTGCCGAAGTCGTTGACCTGGAAGTTGCGGATGTACATGGTGCCGGGGCCGTTGTGCTGGAAGACCTTGTCCGAGGCCTTGCGCGCGCCGCCGCCGTCGATGGTCATCGTCTGGGAGGCGGAGGTGCCCTTGAAGGTCGCGGCGTCCTCGCCGACGTCCTCCCACCAGACGTTGAGCAGCGTGCAGGTGCCGAGGCAGTGCACGCCGTCGGCGGCGGGGCTGCCCAGGACGACGTTCTTCAGGGTGGTGCCGTTGGCGAGCTGGAACAGCGGGCTCTGGCCCTCGTCCTGGCCGCCGGAACCGAGGTCGCCGGTGCCGTAGAACCGCTTGAGCCCGCCGTCGTAGGTGCCGCTGGTGACCTTGATCGTCGCGCCCACCGGCACGCTGCCGCTCGGCGTCGGCCACGACGCGGCCGACGCGGTGGCGCCGGTGCCGACCGCCGCCGAAACGGCGAGCGCGGCGACCGCCACTACCCGGATGATCCGGGACATCTTGGGGGGAACCATTCATCACTCCCTGGTCTCGTGCGTTCAATCGGCGCTGATGGAAAACGTCCGACCGGGTTGTGAAAGCGCTTTCTCGCCCCCGAGTTTCGGGTTGCGGGCTGGAGTGTGTCAATGTCGTTCGCCGCAGCGGCACGCATGTCGCCCGGATGGTCGCCACCGGCGTGCGTTTTCAGAAAACGCCGAAACTGTCGAAGGTTTCAGCGACCGGTGCCGGCACCGGCGAGCACCAGCGCGGGGACCGCCCACGCAGGGTCGAGACGTTCGACAAAGGCAGGCGTCCAGCCGACGTCCGCGCCCAGATCCGGGTCGTTGGCCGCGTTGTATTCGGCCAGCAGGTCAACTGGACGCGGCCACTGGTTGCCCTGCGACACCAGCGTCCCGGTCGCGTGCAGCACGGTGCCCTTCCAGTAGTGCACCAACTGGCCCAACGGCAACGCGGCCGGGATGCGGAAGAAGTTGTTCTCGGCGTAGATCCGGGACTCGACGCCGACGCCGAGCGAATACGTGTAGGCGGCCGGATCCTTGACCACGTAGAGGTTGTCGTACACGTGCACCTGGCCGTACCGCACCCGCGGCGCGCGCTGGCCGATCTCGGAGAACAGGTTGTGGTGCAGGGTGACCCGCAGCTTGCCGACGTCGTGGGTGGGCTTGTCGGTGTTGCCGATCAGCATGGTCTTGTCGTGGTCGTGCAGCCGGTTGTAGGACGCCGTGACCAGGTCGGAGCCGTTCACGATGTCGAACAGGCCGTCGTGGACCTCGTACTTGCGGCCGAAGTACGTCGGCTGCTGGTCGTTGCCGCCGTCGCTGAACTCGTTGTGGTCCACCCAGACGTGGGTCGCGCCGACCAGGTCGAGGTTGTCGTACTCGGAGTTCCAGTTGCCGTCGGCGGTGTCGAGGGGATCCCACTGCGGGAAGCAGTCGTGGGCGTCGGAGAAGTGCAGGTTGCGCAGGATCACGTTGTCGCCGGTGACGCGCAGGGTCAGCCCGTGCAGCGTGGCGTCACGGCCGAGCCCGACGATCGTGGTGTTCGGGCCGACGTCGAGCACGACCTGCCCGGCCTGGTTGGCCTGCGACCGTTCGCGGGCTTCCTCCAGCGGTCCCGAGGGCGGCACTCTCCCCCAGGTCGCCGGGTCGTACGCCGCCAGGTACGCCGGGAGGCTGTAGGCGGGATCGGCGAAACTTTCACAGCTCACGGGCCGGTCGGCGGCGTCCACGTTGCCCTCGACGGTGCCGCGGACGTAGACGATCTTCGGTGCGCCCGGGTTCGCCGCGAGCGCGGCGGCCAGTTCGGAGCGCTTGGTCACCGTGCGGATGTTGTCGCGGGTGGCGGCCGCGCCGCCGGTGGTCCCGGTGGTCGCCGCGGCCCAGCCGTCGTGGGCGCCGAGGACGACCCGGCCGGGGTCTCGTCCGTGGGCTTGGGCGGGTGGTGCGGCGAGCGTCACTCCGAGCAGGGCCACGGTCCCCGCCCAAGCCTTCCAGCGCATGTCGGCTCCTCTAGTCGGTGTCCTGTCTCCTGAGCACCCGGGCCGCGTGCCGGGCGAGGCCGGCGGCGTCCGGGGCGCCGTCGATGACGACGACGTGGTGGGTCAGGGTCAGCTCCTCGCCCGGTTCGAGCAGCCACGGCCGGTGGTAGGTCGCGGCGAAGCTGACCACGGGGAACGGCTCGTTGCGGACGTACCAGGCCGTCGGGTGGGCCGCGTTCTCCGGGCTGTCGGCGAACAACAGCGTCGAGCTCCGCAGGCTTTCGTCGTGCTGCCCGGTGAAGGCGAGCCACGGCGCCCGGTGCCCCATCGCGTCCGCCGCGGACTTCCCGTCCGACGTCCGGACCGTGCCGCCCACGAACGAACGCGGCCCGCGCCAGAACAGGCCGCCGTAGCCCGCGGTGTCCCGTCCTTCGGTGACCGGGCTCCCCCAGCGCAGCTCGTGGCCGCTGGTGTTGCGCAGCCGGCTGGACCAGGTGAGCGTCCAGTGCCCGCCGCGCGGTGAGACGTCGCCGAAGTGCAGCGTGCGGTGCTCGGTGAGCCAGCGCCGTCCGGCCGCGGTGCGCCAGACCAGCTCGTGCCGCAGCTCGCAGTGCCCGCCGGCGTCGTCGATGCTCTCCCAGCGGACGTGGCCGATCGTGCCGTTGTTGTCGAGCGGGGTGTAGCCGCGGCCGCGGACGTAGGTGCGGCCGCCCCAGAAGTTCTCGCCGGAGAGGTGGGCCATGGTGAACTGCAGGCCGTTGTGCCAGGTGTGGTCGTGCGGGCGGACCGCGGTCACGACCTCGCCGGCGGTGGTGCGCAGCGGGTGCAGGTACGGCTTCGGTGAGTCCCCGGCCGGGGTCGGCGGCTCGACGACGTACTCGGCCAGGACGACGTCGCCGAGGCGCACGCACACCCGGCCGTCGTCCTCCTCGGTCACCTCCGGCGTGCCCACCGCCGCGCGGCTCACGCCGGCTCCCCGATCTCCCCCAGCAGTTCCTCGACGGACACCGGCCGTCCGGTGTCGAGGGACCGGTTCGCGGCCAGCCCGGTGAGCAGCGCCTGCAGGCCGGCGTCGTGGTCGGCCGCGCAGCCGAGCGCGTCCGGTTCGGCGTCGCCGAGCAGTTCGGCGAGCATGCGCTCGTCGCCGCCGCCGTGGCCGTCGCCGAGCTGTCCGTCGAACACGGTTTCCGGCGGTGCCCATAGCCGTTGCACGGTCAGCCGGGCACTCGCCCGCTTCGGCACCGGTTCGGCCCCGGCGGCGTACTCGTTCTCCCGGACATCCAGCTCCAGGCGCCCTTCGGAGCCGGAGAACGCGACGCGGTAGCCCTCCCGCGGCGAATACGCGTGGAGGTGGTAGTTCAGCACCGCGCCGCCTTCGTGGCGCACGAGCACCGACAGGTCGTCTTCGATGGTGACGCCGGGGGCGAACACGTCCTGGTTGCGGACGTAACCGTCTTCCCGCCCGGCGTCACCGTAGAGCGCGCGCAGCTTGGGTGAGGCCTCGAGGTCCAGCGCGAACCGGTCGGCGGCCTTGCCGGTCTTGTCGCCGTAGAAGAACAGCCGGCCGAGGGCGAACACCGTCTCGGGGCCGCGGCCGAGCCACCAGTTGACGAGGTCGAAGTGGTGGCCGGACTTGTGCACGAGCAGGCCGCCGGAGTTGGCCTTGTCGCGGTGCCAGCGGCGGAAGTAGTCGGCGCCGTGCGCGGTGTCGAGCAGCCAGCTGAACTCGACCGAGCCGACCTCCCCGATCGCGCCGCCGGCCAGGAGCTCCCGCACCCGGCGGTGCACCGGGTTGTAGCGGTAGTTGAAGGCGACCCGCACCGAGCGGCCGGTCTCGCGCCGGGCGGTGAGGATCCGCCGCGCGCCCTCGACGTCGGTCGTCATGGGCTTTTCGGTGACGACGTCGCAGCCGGCCTCCAGCGCGGCGACGACGTAGTCCGCGTGCGTGTGGTCCGGGGTGCACACGACGACGACGTCGATGCGTTCTTTCGCCAGCATCGCGGTGAAGTCCGCCGGCCGGTAGCCGGGGATTTCGGTGCCGAGCCAGTCGTTGTGCACCCGCATGCGGGTTTCGTTGTGGTCGCAGAAGGCCGCGAGCTCCGCCCGCGGCGAGGCGGCCAGGGCCTGGGCGAACAGCTGGGCGCGGGAGCCCAGGCCGACGATCGCGTGGCGACGCACCGCCATCACCTCTCTCGTTCAGGCGCGCGTGGCGGCGCCGGTCCAGGGCAGGGCGAGTTCGGAGAAGAGCGCGAGCCGCTCGGCCGCGGTGTCGACGTCCCGGTCGATACCCGGCACGACGAAGTGCCGGTCGGGCCCGCTGTCCACGGCCTGGACCCATTCGGTGGGCAGCGGCAGGGGTTCGGGCGCGTCGCGGACGGCTTCCACCAGCGCGGTGAAGGCGCGGGTGGCGGCCAGCGGGGCCAGCAGCGGCTCGCCGTCGCGCAGGTACGCGACGAGGTTGGCCAGCAGGTCGCGCGGCGGGGCGGCCTGGCGTTGTTCGCCGTCGACCGTGAGCAGGTCGGTCTTGTAGTGCCAGCGGATCCGGCCGTTCGTGCCGTGGACGAGCACGTACGGGTCGTGGTCGGCCTCGGCGTCGAGGGTGGCCGCGACGACCACGTCCGGCGCTCCGGCGAAGCTCAGCCGGGCGCAGGCGGTGTCGTCGGACTCGATGTCCCGCGCCCGGTACAGCTCGACGGCGGTCCGCTCCGGCAGGTCCTCGGCGGTGCCGTTGACCAGCAGGGCGGTCGCGACGGCGTGGGCGAAGGGGTTGGTGAGGGCGCCGTCCACGACCGGCTGCCCGCCGACCCGGCGACGGCCCGCCCACGCGGCCCGGGCGAAGTACCGGTCCCGCCGGATCCAGGCCCCGGCGGCGGCGATCCCGGTGACCGTGCCGATCTCGCCGTTCGCGATGGCTCTGCGGACCAGGGGGATGGCGGCGGAGCCGAAGCTCTGGAAGCCGGTCTGGCAGGCACGGCCGCGGGCCAGCTCGGTGAGTTCGGCGAAGGCCGCGAGGTCGAGGACGGGTGGTTTCTCGACGAGCAGGTGACACCCGGCGGCGAGCGCGAGCTTCGCCAGCGGGAGGTGGGTGTGCGGCGGGGTGGCCACCACGGCGACGTCCGGGGTGGTGCGGGCGAGCAGTTCGGCCGCGTCCCGGGTGATCGCGGCGCCTTCGGGCAGGAGCGCGCGGGCGTCCTCCGGTGGCTCGCGGATGTCGCAGGCCCCGGCGAGGAGGATTTCGCCGCGGTCGTGCAGGGCACGGGCCCGACGCAGGTGCTGACCGGCATACCCGGCCATGCCGAAGACGACGACGCCCGGCCTCATCGGCGGCCACCGGTGGCGACGGCGGCCAGGGCGAGCGGCCCGGCCACGACGAGGGCGAGGATCGGCAGCATCCAGACGAGCAGGACGCTGATGCCCAAGGCGGCGGCGAGGAGAAGGGCGTCCTTGGGGTCGGCGGCGGTTTCCCGCGCGGCGGTGACGAAGGCCGGGCGCCAAGCCGGGCCGGCCGGGGTGCGCGAGCCGCCATCCGGCCATCGCCCGGCCGCGCCGCTCTCCGCCGGGCCGCCAGTCGCCACGGCCGTTTCCCGCGCTGCCTCCCCGGCGACCTGGCCCCAGGCTGGGCCGGCCGGGGTGCGCGAGCCGCCGTCCGGCCATCGCCCGGCCGCCGTGCCGCCGCCGGCCACCAGCTCGCAGGTCCGCACCGCGACCACCACCCCCGCCACCGCCAGCACCCACAGCGCCGGCCGCAGCACGCCCGCCCCCGGCATGGCCGCCACCACCTCCAGGTCCACCGCGAACAGCACCACCGCCGCCAGGCAGCCCAGCGCGAACGCCGCCCCACCCCGGGCCGCCGAGCGGAAGTCCGTCCAGAACGTGGTCCACAGTGGACTCCCGATGTCACGCCGGGAGCGGTCCACGACCCGGCAGCCCGCGACGAACGCCGCGGGTGCCGTCACCACCGGGACCGAGGCGAGCGCGACCAGCAGCCCCGCCAGCAGGCAGTCCGAAAAGTCACCGAGCCCGGTGCGCCACTGGGTTCTCATCCGTTCACCCCTTCAGGCCGCTGGTGCTGACGCCTTCGACCAGCAGGCGCTGGAAGGCGAGGAAGAACAGCACGATCGGGACCAGCGCGAGCGCCGACATCGCGAACATCGCGCCGAAGTTCGACTCGCTGCTGGTGTCCACGAACAGCCGCAGCCCCAGCGGGACGGTGAACTTCTCCGTGTCGTTCAGGTACACCATCTGCGTGAAGAAGTCGTTCCACGTCCAGATGAACGTGAAGATCGACGTCGTCACCAGCGCCGGTTTCGACAGGGGCAGCACCACGTGCCAGAACGTGCGGTACACCGAACAGCCGTCGATGATCGCCGCCTCGTCCAGCTCGCGCGGGATGCCCCGCATGAACTGGACGATCAAGAACACGAAGAACGCCTCTGTCGCCAGCAGCTTCGGCAGGATCAGCGGGACGAAGGTGTTGACCAGGCCGGCCTGCTGGAAGATCACGTACTGCGGGATCAGCGTGACGTGGTAGGGCAGCATCAACGTCGTGATCATGAACGCGAACAGCGCGCCCCGGAACCGGAACTTCAACCGGGCGAAGGCGAACGCCGCCAGGGAACACGACAGCACGTTCGCCGCCACCGACAGGCCGGCCACCAGGAACGAGTTCAGGAAGAAGCGGCCGAACCCGACCCCCGCCGCGCCCTCCCAGCCCTTCGTGTAGCCGTCGAAGACGAACCTCGTCGGCAGCAGCGCCAGCCGCGAGAGGATCTCGTCCGGGGGCTTGACCGACGCGAACGCCAGCCACACCAGCGGGTACAGCACCACGGCGACGATGAGCAGGCACAGCAGGTGCCAGCCGAACGAGCGGGCGCTGCGCGGGAGCACGGTCACTTCCGGTCCTCCGCATCGTCGTAGAACACCCACAGCTTCGCGGTGCGGAACACGATGGCCGTCACGATCGCGATGACCACCAGCAGCACCCACGCCATCGCCGACGCGTAGCCCATCCGGAAGTCCTGGAAGCCGACCTCGAACAGGTAGAGGGTGTAGAACAGGTCCGCGTCGGCCGGGCCGCCGCGGCCGCCGCCGATGACGAACGCCGGGGTGAAGGCCTGGAACGCGTGGATCGCCTCCATCACCAGGTTGAAGAAGATCACCGGCGAGAGCATGGGCAGCGTGATGTGCCGGAACCGGCGGAACGCGCCGGCACCGTCGATCGCGGCCGCCTCGTGCAGCTCGGCCGGGATCTGCTTGAGCCCGGCCAGGAAGATCACCATCGGCGCGCCGAACTGCCACACGCCCAGCAGCACGATCGAGGCCAGGCTGAACTGCGGGTCGTCGACCCAGCTCGGGGTGTGCCAGCCGAAGAACGCGAGGACCTCGTTGACCGGGCCGCCGCCCATGAACAGCGCCCGCCACACCAGCGCCGCCGCGACGCTCGCGCCCAGCAGCGAAGGCGCGTAGAACGCCGCCCGGTAGAAGCCTCCTGCGCCGCGGCGGGTGTTGAGCAGCATCGCCACCAGCAGTGACACCGACAGCTTCAACGGCACCGACACGCACACGTAGATCAGCGTGACCGTCACCGACTGCAGGTAACGGTCGTCCTCGGTGAACATGTGCGTGAAGTTGCCGAAGCCGACCCACTCCGGCGCCGTGAACATGTCGTAGTCGGTGAACGACAGGTACAGCGAGACCACCATCGGGCCGACGGTCAGCGCGATCGCGCCGAGCAGCCACGGGGCGAGGAAGGCGAACGCCTCCGGCTGGCTCTTGCGGCGGCGCCCGGCCGGGCGGTCCCGGCGCCGGACGCGCGCGGCCGCCGCGGGGGCGACCGGCGGGTCCGGCGTGCGCAGGGTCGTCATCGGCTAGGACAGTCCCTTCTGGGCTTCGGTCATGAACCGGTTGACCGCGTCACCGATGCTCATCCGGCCGAACGCGACCTCTTCGTACGTGCGCTGGAGCAGCTTCTGGATCGCGCCCGCGCCCTTCGGCGGCACCGGCGGCGCGGCCCCGAGCTTCGGCTCGAGCGCGGCTTCGTAGTCGTAGAGGGTCTTGTCGTTGCCCTTGGCGTCGGCCGCCAGCTGCGCGCGGATCTTGAGGTTCGGGGCGAGGCCGCGGTCGGTGCCGACGATCTTGCCGACCTCGGGGTCGTTGACCAGGAAGTCGACGAGCTTCGCCGCCGCCTCCTGCTGCTGGCTGCGCGCGGACACGGCCAGGAACATCGACGGCCGCCGGTACTGGCCGGTGTCGCCGTTCGCGCCGCTCGGGTACGGCGCCACGTTCAGGGGCTTGCCGTTCGCCTTCTGGTACGCCGGCAGCAGGTTGTCGTAGGCGAACTCCGAGCTGGTCAGCTTCTTGCCCAGCGGGGACTGCTCGGGCGAGGTGTTGTACGACGCCGTGACGTCGGGGGCCGAGGCGGCCTTCGTGTCGCGGAACTTGCTCGCCAGCTCCCAGTAGCGGCGCAGGTCGTCGCCGGTGAAGCCGAGCTTGCCCTCGGGCGTGTAGAACTGCTTGCCCTGCTGGCGCAGCCAGATCTCCAGCGTCGTGTCGAGGATGCCGAAGTCGGTCACCCCGCGCACCGAGCCCGCCGCGCCGACCTTCTGCGCCGCCTCGGCGTACTGGTCCCAGGTCAGCCCCTTCGCCGGGTCTGCGCCGGCCGCGGTGAACGCGGCGGGGTCGTAGATCATCGCCGGGGTGTTCTGCGCCCACGGCACGGCGTACCGCTTGCCCTGGTAGACGCCGGTGGCCGCCAGCTCCGGGTTGACGTCGGCGAGCGAGATCGCCTTGCCGGCGCCGGAGTTCAGGTCGGCCAGGACGTTGCGGCCGCCGTATTCGGCCAGGTAGCGGCTGTCGACGTTGAGCACGTCCGGCGGCTTGCCCCCGGCCGTCTGCGTCGCCAGCTTCTCCCAGTAGGCCGCGTACGCCGAGAACGACGTCTGCACCTTGATGCGCGGGTTCTTCTGCTGGAAGAGCTCGACGGCCTTCTTCGTGAGGTTCGCCCGCCCTTCGCTGCCCCACCACACGAAGTTGATGGTCACGTCGCCGCCGCTGCCGGAGTCCGAGCCGCAGGCGGCCACCCCGGTCAGCAGCAACGGGACCACCACGGCCAGCGCGACGACACCCCGTCTGGTTCCACGCACAGTTGTCCGCCCCATCGAACTCTCCGTCCTCAGCCGGTCAGCACTTTTCTGAAAACGCTGTCAGCGCGCTCACGGTAGGCAGTGCGCCGCGCCGGTGTCAACGACCAATTCGGAAGAATAGCCCTTGTGCAGCAACGGTTTTGGCATTCAGCGGGCTGAACGAGGGCAGCCTGAGAAAGCGCTTACCGGATCCGGGTCGACGAGCCGGCCGTCAGCGCGAGGAGCACCGGCTCGCCTCAGCCGGTGCGTTCGGCGGCCGGGCCGCCCGGCCGCCGTCGCGCGGCACTGGCCCACGGGACGCCGATTTCGGAGAACAACGCCAGCCGGTCCGCGGCGACGGCGACCTCTTCGCCGATCCCGCGCACCACCGGGTGCCGGCTCGCCCCTTCGCCGACCGTGCGGATCCAGCCCGCCGGGATCCGCGACGGCTCCGGCGCGTCCCGCACCGCCTCGACGACCGAGGCGAACGCCCGGGTTCCCGACAGCGGCGCCAGCAGCGGCACGCCGTCCGGGTCGAGGTGATGGGCGATCAGGTTGCGCAGCAGGTCGGCCGGTTCGCCGAGGTGGAACCGCTCGTCGTCGATCTCGAGGCGGTGGCTCTTGTACCAGAACTTCGCCCGCGCCCGCTCGCCGTGCACCACGACGTAGGGCTCGTGGTCCTGTTCGGCGCACAGCGAGGCGGCGACGACGATCTCGGGCCCGTCGCCGAACCGGATCCGCAGGCACGCGGTGTCGTCGGCCTCGATGTCGCGGGTGCCGTAGAGCTCGAGGGCGATCTCCGCCGGGTCGCGCTCGGCGACCCCGCCGACCAGCAGGGCCGTGGCCACGGCGTGGGAGAACGGGTTGGTCAGTGCGCCGTCGACGACGGCCTCGCCGTCGAGCCAGCGGCGGCCGGCCCACGGGTTGCGGCGGTAGTAGGCGTCGGTCCGGATCCACGCGCCGGCCGCGCCGACGCCGGCCACGGTGCCGAGCCTGCCGGCGGCGATCGCCGCGCGGAGGACGGGCAGCACCGGGGAACCGAAGCTCTGGAACCCGGTCTGGCAGGCCGCTCCGGTCTCCGCGGCCAGCCGCGCCAGCGTGGTGAACCCGGCGAGGTCGAGCACCGGCGGGGTCTCCAGCAGCAGGTCACTGCCCGCCCGCAGCACCGAGGCGGCGGTCTGGACGTGCGCGTGCGGCGGCGTCGCGACCACGGTGATGTCGGGCCGGCAGCGGCGGAGCAGGTCTTCGACGCCCGCGTGCGCGGTGCCTCCGGGTGGCAGCAGCGCGCCGGCGGCGGCCGAGGGCGGCCGGATGTCGGCCATGCCCGCGAACCGGACCAGGCCTTCGTCGTGCAGGATCCGCGCGCGGTGCAGGTAGCTGAAGGCGTAGCCGGACGTGCCGACGACCGCCAGCCTCGGCGGGTCCGCGACGGTGCGGCTCCGGCTCCCCGACATGGATCTCCGATCGGCGGGACCGCTGGGTGCCCGCGCGGGAGGCGACGAATGGGCTTTCGGGAGAAACTCCGGTCGCCACCGTAGGGGGCGCGCGACAAACGTGTCAATGATCAGGACAGTCCGGTCGAAATCGTCGATGCGACGATACTCCGAACGGCGGCGGCCGTTTCGAGATAGCGCTTACTGGAATAGACCACTTCCCGTTGCAAGTCCTGACTGCCGGTTTGCAGGATTTGTTGACAACGCGGTCGGGGAGTTTCCATGATGTTGCCGGGGAGCCTGCCGAGGAGTAGCCGTGACCGTGACGATTCACGACGTCGCCCGCCGGGCCAACGTGTCGATCTCGACCGTCTCGCGGGCGTTCACCTCCCCGGACCTGGTCCGGCAGCAGACCCGCACCCGGGTGCTGGCCGCGGCGCACGAGCTGGGCTACCACGCGGCAGGCGCGCCGCAGCCGGGGCCGGCGGTCCGCACCGGGCACATCGGGATCGTGGTCTCGGACCTGGGCAACCCGTTCTTCACCGGCGTGCTCAACGGCGTCCAGGCCCGTGCCCGGCAGGACGACATCGCGGTGCTGTTCGCCAACAGCGACGAGGACCCGGCGACCGAGCAGAACCTCGTCCGCCGGATGGCCAAGCAGGTCGACGGCGTCGTGCTGTGCAGCCCGAGCATGACCGACGACCAGCTGCGCGCGCTCGCCGGGCAGACGACGCTGGTGCTGCTCAACCGGGAGGTGGCCGGGATCCCGTCGATCGTGATGGACGCCGCCGACGGGATGCGCCAGGCGATCGAGCACCTGGCGGCGCTGGGCCACCGCCGCTGCGCCTACCTGGGCGGGCCGCGGGCGTCGTGGGCGAACCACGCCCGCAAGCTGGGCCTGGCGGAGACCGCGCGGAAGCACGGCACGGAAGTCGTCGAGTTCGGCCCGTTCCCCCCGGTGTTCGAAGGCGGCCTGCAGGGCGCGGACCTGGCACTGGCCGCGGACGTGACGGCGATCGTCGCCTACAACGACCTGGTCGCCTTCGGCGCGCTGGCCCGCCTGAACGCGCGGGGGGTGCCGGTGCCGGACGAGATCAGCCTGGTCGGCTTCGACGACCTGGTGTTCGCGGCGATCTCGGCGCCCCCGCTGACGACGATCGCGATGCCGACGGAGGCCGCGGGCCGCGCGGCGGTGACGATCCTGCTGGGCCTGCTGGACGGCGAGGCCGACGAGCACACGACGCAGGTGCTGGACACGCACCTGATCGTCCGCGCCACGACGGCCCCGCCGGCGCGCTGACGGCCCGCTCCGGACGTCATGAAAGAGTCGTTCATGACGTCCGATGTCATGAACGACTCTTTCATGACATCGGTGGGTCAGCTCCCGAAGACGTTGCGGTGCAGGAAGGGGTTGCGGAACTTGCCGTCCGGGTCGAGCCGCTCGGCCAGCGCCCGGAACTCGGCCAGCTTCGGGTAGCCCGCCGGGACGCCGTGGAACAGCTTGCCCCAGTGCGGCCGCGCCCCGAACGGCGCCAGGCGCTCCTCGAGCACCGGCAGCAGTGCCTCGACGTCGGCCTGCCGCGGCTGCCACGTGAAGTGCAGGGCCACCCGGTCGCCGCCGTGACAGGGGCTGAGCCACAGGTCGTCGCCCGCGATGGCCCGGATCTCCGAGACCAGCAGCAGCGGGGCCACCCGGTCGCCGAGCTCGCGGACCGCCCGGATCGCCGCGGCGGCGTCGCGGTACGGCACGAAGTACTCCGACTGCAGCTCGTCCCCGACGCTCGGGGTGAACGCCAGCGCGAAGTGCGGGAGCCGCTCGTGCCACGGGCCCGGCACCCCAAGCTGGCGCGTGCAGTTGTCCGCCGGGATGCCCGCCGCGTGCGCCGGGTGGCGGGGGCCGTCCGCCGGCACGGCGCCGAAAAGCCCGGCGCGGTGCGTGAAATCGTCGACACGGCTCTTGAGCCACACCTGGTCGATCTTGTCGTTCGCCCAGTTCGTGAACATGCTGACGCTGTAGCCGGCGTCTTCGATTTCGTCGAAATGGTCCTGGGCGGCTGCCCACGGCAAATCGTCGAACACGTCCTGGCGGACGTCGAACGCCGGAACGACGTCGAGGGTCAGCCGGGTGACGACGCCGAACGCGCCGAGCCCGACGACCAGGCCCGCGAATTCCGTGTCGGCGCGGGTGAAGGTCCGCAGCTCGCCGTCGGCGGTGACCAGCTCGATCCCGGAGACGGCCGCGGCCAGCCCCGGCTGCCGCCGCCCGGAACCGTGGGTGCCGGTCGCGACGCTGCCCGCCACCGTGATGTGGGGCAGCGACGCCAGATTCGGCAGCGCGAAGCCCGCGTTGTGCAGTTGCCGCGCGAAGTCGCCGTAGCGGGCCGACCCGCCGACGGTCACCGTGCCGTCGCCGATCTCGACGGGCACGTCGAGGGCGCGCAGGTCGAGCAGCAGCCCGCCCGGGGAGTCCGCGATCGTGTTGAAGCAGTGCCGGCTGCCGAGGGCCTTGACGTGCGTCGCGGCCGCGACGGCTTCCTGCACCTCGCCGACGGTCCGCGGCGTCGTCACCGCGTCCGCGCCGTAGGTGAGGTTCCCGGCCCAGTTCGACTCGCCCACCCGCTGTGTCCTTCCGCAGTAGAGATCCACTGCCGACCCTACGCGGCCGCCGCGCGCCAGAAGTCCCGCAGCCGGCTCTGCGGCACGGGGTTGTCCTCGCCGACCTGGGTCAGCAGGACGGCGACCGTGCCGGTGGCAGGCACGACGTGCGCGGTGGTGCCGGTGCCGCCGACCCACCCGTACCGGCCCGGCACGTGCCACGGCTCGGTGACGGCGATGTCCACCGAGCCGCCCATCCCCCAGCCCTGGCCCTCGAGGAACAGCGCGCCGAGCCCAGTCCCCCGCCGTCCCGGCGAGGCCGCCATTGCCCAGCGGCAACGCCGGCATCGTGCGCCGCTGGCCGTCCGGCGGATCGGCGAGCACCAGCCCGTCGGCGGTCTTCTTGGAGAACGCGGTGGCCCGGCCTGGCTCGGCCACTTCACGCTCCCGGCGATGCAGGCGCTGTCCCCGTGCAGGGCGACGGCCGGGAGACGTACCGCTGCTCTGCCACCCTGGTGAATCCTGGCTGTACGACACCTGTGATCGGCCGCTTGGCCGGGACGACGTCGTCGAGCGCGCTCGCCGGGGTGCGCACCACCTTCGGCTCGGCCAGCTCGGGCAGCCGGCGGCCGATCGGGTCGTCGAGGGCGAGCCGGCCGTCGTCCACCAGCACCAGCAGCGCGGCAGCGGTGATCGGCTTGGTTATCGACGCGAAGCGGAACAGCGTGTCCTCGGCCATCGGGCGGCTGCCCTCGGCGTCGACCGAGCCGACGGCCACGACCTCCCGCCGGCCGCCGGTGTCCACGATCGCCACCGCGCCGGGCAGCGTGCCGTCGTCGACGTGGCGGTGCAGGGTCTCGCGCAGGTCCATGCTCCTCCCCAGGGTCGTTCCCGACCCTGGGTCACTCCTCCCGGCGGGCGGCCACCGCCGCCGTCCGGAGGTCGCCGAGCAGCTCGACCTGGCCGCTGAGCACCTCGGTCAGGATCTTCCTGGCCACCGCGAGCAGCTCGGCGACGTCGGTGCTGGTCAGCGAGTAGTGGACGGCCGACCCCGCCTTGCGGGTGGTCACCAGCCCGGCCCGGCGCAGCACGGCGAGGTGCTGCGACATGTTCGCCGGCTCGATCCCGACCTCCGGCAGCAGTTCCGACACCGCGTGCTCGCGCTCGCTGAGCAGCTCCAGGATCCGGATCCGGGCCGGGTGCCCGAGCGTCTTGAAGAACTCGGCCTTGACCTGGTAGAGCGGCCTGCTCACGGGGAGCCCTCCCCGCCACGCCGTCCGATGGTGCGCATGCCCCGATCCTGCCGTGCCGCCGGCGCGGCCGCGCGGGGCACTCCCCCGGCGCCGGTCAGGACCGATCCTGCCGCGGGATCGCCGCATCCACGTCGACCGGCGCAGCCACGTCGATGCCGTGCCGGCGGGCGAGGTCGTACAGCTCCTCCAGCCGCGCGGCGTGCAGTTCGCCGGCGTAGTCCTCGCCGTCCGCCCGCGCCGCCGCGAGCTCGCGGTAGACGACGCCCACGCGGCGCCGCAGGTTCAGCTCGAACTCGTTCACGACCGGCCGCCCTCCTGCCACAATCCCAGACTTGCTAATGTTCGCAATTGCTGAACAGGTTACCCCACGGCCCGCCGAGAAGGGATTTCCGTGACCGAGCTGGTCCTCACGGTGGCCGGCGACCACGCCGCCGCGGCCGCCCGCCTGCTCACCGACCACACCCCGCTCCGCGCCGTGGCCCGCACGGTGCCCGCCGACGCGCCCGGGCTGGTCGCGGCCGTCCGGGCGCTGGACGCGGACGCGGTGTTCCTCACCGGCGCCGACCGCGTGGCCACCCGGACCGCCCAGCTCGCCCTCGCCGGCGAACTCGCGGTCTTCACCGCCGAGGACACCCTCGCGATCGCCCTCACGGCCGCCGTCCAGGTCGCGTTGTCCCGGCGCGGCCGGACCCCGGCGGACGCGCGGGTCCTCGTCGCCGCGCCGTCCACCCTGCCGCTGGTGATCCCCGTGCTGCTGGCGGCGGGCACCGCCGACATCATGCTGTGGCACCCGGCCGACGCCGCGGCGTTCCCGCTGGCCCAGCTCGCGCGGGACGTCGACGTCGTGGTCGATCTCTCCGGCCGCCACGAGCCCGGCCCGCGGCCGGCCGTGGTGGCACCGGGCGACCCGGTCGCGCCCCTGCTCGCCCTGCCGGGCCTGCTGCAGGGCGGGCCGCGGACCGGCGATCCGCAGGCGCATCCGGACGTCCACGCCGCCTGCGCGCGGGCGCTGGCCGGCCTCACCCCGGTCGACCGGCTGCTGCCCGAGCTGGCGGACCCGGATCTCGCGTCCCGCGTGGCCGGCGCGGTCGCCGCCGCGCGGAGCTGACCCGGAACGCACCGGAGGCCACCACGGCGAGCGTGGTGGCCTCCGGGTCCTCAACTGTCAGTCCGTGCCGAACTCCATCGCGGCGTTGTCGAGCAGCTCGACGTCGTCGGTCTTGCCGCGCGAGGCGATCACCTCGGCGCCGCCCTCGGGCATCGCGCCGATCAGGCCGGTCGATGCGGCCTGCGCGGCGCCGATCAGCTTCGGGTTCGAGCCGCCGACCATGCCGAGGCTCGCGTACTGCTCCAGCTTCGCGCGCGAGTCGGCGATGTCGAGGTTGCGCATGGTCAGCTGGCCGATCCGGTCGACCGGGCCGAACGCCGAGTCCTCGGTCCGCTCCATCGACAGCTTGTCCGGGTGGTAGCTGAACGCCGGGCCGGTCGTGTCGAGGATGGAGTAGTCCTCGCCGCGCCGCAGCCGCAGCGTCACCTCGCCGGTGATCGCGGTGCCGACCCAGCGCTGCAGCGACTCGCGCAGCATCATGGCCTGCGGGTCCAGCCAGCGGCCTTCGTACATCAGGCGGCCGAGGCGGCGGCCTTCGTTGTGGTAGCTGGCGAGGGTGTCCTCGTTGTGGATGGCGTTGACGAGCCGCTCGTAGGCGGCGTGCAGCAGCGCCATGCCCGGGGCTTCGTAGATGCCGCGGCTCTTGGCCTCGATGATCCGGTTCTCGATCTGGTCGGACATGCCCAGGCCGTGCCGGCCGCCGATGGCGTTGGCTTCGAGGACCAGGTCGACGGCGGAGGCGAACTCCTTGCCGTTGATCGTCATCGGCCGGCCCTGCTCGAACCCGATGGTGACGTCCTCGGTGGCGATCTCGACCTCGGGGTCCCAGAAGGCGACGCCCATGATCGGCTTGACGATCTCGATGCCGGTGTCGAGGTGCTCGAGGGACTTGGCCTCGTGCGTGGCGCCCCAGATGTTGGCGTCGGTCGAGTAGGCCTTCTCGGTGCTGTCCCGGTAGGGCAGGTCGTGCGCCAGCAGCCACTCGGACATCTCCTTGCGGCCGCCGAGCTCGGTGACGAAGTCCGCGTCGAGCCACGGCTTGTAGACGCGCAGGGAGGGGTTGGCCAGCAGGCCGTAGCGGTAGAACCGCTCGATGTCGTTGCCCTTGTAGGTGGAGCCGTCGCCCCAGATCTGGACGTCGTCCTCGAGCATGGCGCGCACCAGCAGCGTGCCGGTGACGGCGCGGCCGAGCGGGGTGGTGTTGAAGTAGCTGCGGCCGCCGGTGCGGATGTGGAACGCACCGCAGGTCAGCGCCGCGAGCCCCTCTTCGACGAGGGCTTCCTTGCAGTCGACGAGCCGGGCGATCTCGGCACCGTACTGGCCGGCGCGGCCGGGCACGGACTCGATGTCGGGCTCGTCGTACTGGCCGATGTCGGCGGTGTAGGTGCAGGGCACCGCGCCCTTGTCGCGCATCCACGCGACCGCTACGGAAGTGTCGAGGCCACCGGAGAAGGCGATACCGACACGCTCGCCGACGGGCAGGGAAGTGAGCACCTTGGACATGCGAATGATTATGCACGGCGATGCATCATCGTGCAATCCGGGGTGCCCTGGCTCACCGAAACCCGGTTGACGTGCGTGGTTCGGTGATCACATGGCCCGGATGCACGCCGACGAGCACGCCATCGACACCACCCTGGTCCGGCGGCTGGTGCACGGGCAGTTCCCGCGGTGGGCCGACCTGCCGATCACTCCCCTGGCCTCCGGCGGCACGGTCAACGCCGTCTACCGCCTGGGCGACTCGCTGACCGTCCGGCTCCCGCTCACCGAAGGCGGCGCCGCCGACATCGAGAAGGAACGCCGGGCCCTGGCCGCCCTCGGCGAACTGCCCATGGCGGTCCCGGCCGTCGTTGCGGTCGGGGAACCCGGCGAGGGGTACCCGTTGCCGTGGGCGGTGCACGGCTGGCTCGACGGCGCACCCGCGCTCGAAGGCCGCCCGGCCCGCGGCCTGGCGGAGTTCGTCCTCGCGGTCCGGGCGAACCGGGCGGCGGGCCCGCCGGCCCGCCGCGGACGGCCGCTGTCCACAATGGATTCGTTCGCCCGCGAGGCGATCGACGAGCTGAGCCGCACCGACGAGCCGTTCGACGCGGCGGCGGCCCGGGCCGTCTGGGCCGAAGCGCTCGACGCTCCACAGTGGACCGGGCCGCCGTGCTGGGTGCACGGCGACCTGATGCCCGGCAACCTCCTGCTGCGCGACGGCCGGCTCTCCGGGGTCCTCGACTGGGCGACCGCGGGCGTCGGCGACCCGGCGATCGACCTCATCCCGGCGTGGAACCTGCTGACCGCGGACACCCGGGGCGCCTTCCGCGACGCCGTGGCCCCCGACGACGCGACCTGGGCCCGCGGCCGCGGCCGGGCGTTGGCGATGGCGGTGATCCAGCTGCCGTACTACCGGCACACGAACCCCGTCATCTCGGCCAACGCCCGGTACGTGCTCGCGGAACTGGGCGTGCTCACCAGTTCCCGATGACCGGCGGGTCCCACCGCACGGCGTGCAGGTTGCGGCCCGGGATCGAGCAGGCGCCCGTGACCGCGCCCCGGTCGTTGAGGTCCTGGGCGGTGCAGTACCCGTCCGGCGCCTGCAGCGGCAGCAGGGTGATCCGGCCGCCGGGACCCCAGACGAAGGACTGGGAGGAACCGGTTTGCACGAGCGCACTGCCGGTGTCGTTCGCGGTGACCAGGCGGCTCCACCCGCCGTCCGGGACCGGGAACACGGTGAGCTGCCCGAGCGAGTCCCAGCGGGCCGGGCGGACCTCGCCGTCACCCGCGTCCACTTCCCCGTAGATCGTGCCGTCCGCGCCGATCTTCTTCGCCGAGCTGGACTTCCACGTGGTGTCGAGCACCGTGAGGTGCCCTGCCGCATCCCACTTCGCGGCGTGGGAGCCGTTCGAGCCGACGACCGTGCCTGCCTCGTCGAGGTCGTTGGCGGTGCCGCCGCCTTCCAGCGGCACGAGGTCGCCCGCCGGGTTCCAGTACCTCGGCTCCCCCTGGTACGAGCCGATCACCGCGCCCGCGTCGTTGATCGCGAATCCGCGGCCGTAACCGACGGCCGTGACCGTGCCCCGGGCCGTGTCCCACTTGGTGGCCGTCTCCGGGCCCGGACCGCCGTAGGAGTACCCGACGGCGATGCCGTGGGCGTTGACCGCGGTCACACTCGACATCGAGTTGCCCGGGAAGCTGGACACCGGCGGCAGGTCCACGGGTGTCCCGGACGCGTCCCAAAGGGTGGCCCGTCCGAGCCATCCGTTGGTATTCGTCGAGTCCCCGATCGCCACCCCGTCTTCTGTGATGGCAACGGGCTTGACCACCTGGTAGCCCGGCTGCGGCAGCAACTCGGTGATCCGGCCCGCCGCGTCCCACCGGGCCCCGCGCTCGACGGATTGCTTGTCGTACGCCGTCCCGAACACCGATCCGGCGTTCGACACCCGATCTCCCCAGCTGGTCAGTCCGCCGGGCAGCGTGCCCAGGTCGATCGGGCCGCCCGGCTCGTCCGCGGTCGCCGGGGCCGCGGTGAGCACCAGCGCCACCGCCGCCGTCGCGAGAACACCTCTGAACATCCCTGTTCCTCCCCTTCAGGTCGGTTCCGGGGTGTCCACGCGCGGCGGCGGCGACCGGTTTAGCTCGGCAGCAGCGCCGGGGCCGCGAGGCGGGTGGCGTTCGCCGCCGCGTCGTCCGGGGCTTCCTGGGCCGAGCGCTCCGCTTCGACGCGGGCCAGGTAGTTCGCCACCTCGCGGTCCGTCCGGTGGGAGTCCCAGCCCAGCAGCGGGGCCATCAAGCCCGCCACGACGGGCGCCGCCGCGACACCGCGGTCGCGTTCCTCGATCGAGATGCGCGTCCGCCGCGTCAGGACGTCCTCCAGGTGCAGCGCGCCCTCGTGCGAGACCGCGTACACCGCCTCCACGCGGAGGTATTCCGACGTCTCCGTGATCGGCTCCCGAAGCGAGGGATCCTCCTCGATGAGCGACAGGAGGTTCCAGATCCGCGTGCCGTACCGCTGCAGCAGGTGCTCGACGCGGGTCAGCGGCAGCCCCGACTTCGCGGCCACGGCGAAGCGGTCCTCCCACAGCTCGTGGTAGCCCTCGGCACCCGCGATCGGGAGCCGGTCGGTCCACGACGGCGGCGCCGGACGCCCGAGTTCCTCGACCGCGACGTCGACGGCGTCCGCGGCCATCACCCGGTACGTCGTGTACTTGCCGCCGGCCACGATGACCAGGCCTGGGACCGGGTGCGCCACCGCGTGCTCCCGCGACAGCTTCGTCGTCGCGGCCTTCTTCGCCGCCAGCAGCGGACGCAGGCCGGCGTAGACGCCCTCGATGTCGTCGTGCGTCACGGGGGTGCGCAGGACGGCGTTGAGGTGTTCGAGCACGTAGTCGACGTCGGCGCGGCTCGCCGCCGGGTGCTCGCGGTCGAGGTCCCACTCGGTGTCGGTGGTGCCGACGATCCAGTGGCGGCCCCACGGGATGACGAACAGGACGCTCTTCTCCGTGCGCAGGATCAGCCCGGTGTCGAGGTCGATCTTCTCCCGCGGCACCACCAGGTGGATGCCCTTCGACGCGCGGACGGTGAACGGCGCCGGAATGCCCGCCGCCTCCGCCATGTCGTCGCTCCACACACCGGTCGCGGCCACGACGGTCTTCGCGCGGATCTCGAACTCGACCCCGCTTTCGCGGTCCACCACCTTCGCGCCGACGACGCGCTCGCCGTCACGCAGCAGCGACGTCACCCGGGTCCGGGTCAGGACCGAAGCGCCCTGCTCGGCGGCCGTGCGCGCGATCGTCATCGTGTGCCGGGCGTCGTCGACCTGGGCGTCGTAGTACTGGATCGCTCCGATCAGCGCGTCGTCGGCCAGGCCGGGAGCCGCCTTGAAGGCGCCTCGCTTGGACAGGTGCCGGTGCCGCGGCAGCGCGCGGGCGCCGCCGAGGGTGTCGTACAGCGTGACGCCGGCGCCGATGTAGCCGCGCTCCCACACCCGGTGCTGCAGCGGGACCAGGAACTTGACCGGCCGCACCAGGTGCGGGGCCAGCTTCTGCAGCAGCAGCCCGCGTTCCTTGAGCGCTTCGCGGACCAGCTTGAAGTCCAGCTGCTCCAGGTAGCGCAGGCCGCCGTGGATCAGCTTGGACGACCGGCTGGACGTGCCGGCGGCGAAGTCGCGGGCCTCGACCAGCGCGGTCGACAGCCCCCGGGACGCGGCGTCGAGCGCGACGCCGGCCCCGGTCACTCCCCCGCCGACGACGAGCACGTCGACCTCTTCGTTGACCAGCTTCCGCAGCGTTTCCGCCCGGTACTGCGGGGAAAGCGGGGTCACGGTGTTCCTCCTCCTGCTCCGAAAATAGGGCTCACTGCACGTCGACCCAGTCGAGCGTGCGGCCGACGGCCTTCTGCCAGCCCGCGTAGCCCTCGGCGCGCTGCTCGTCGCTCCAGGTCGGCGTCCAGCGCTTGTCCTCGTTCCAGTTCTGCTCGAGCTCGTCGGTCGACTTCCAGAAGCCGACCGCCAGCCCGGCCGCGTAGGCGGCGCCGAGGGCGGTGGTCTCGGCGACGACCGGCTTCGACACCGGCACGCCGAGGATGTCCGCCTGCAGCTGCATGCACAGCTCGTTCGCGGTGACGCCACCGTCCACCCGCAACACGTCGAGGGTGACGCCGGAGTCGTTCTGCATCGCCTCGACGACGTCGCGGGTCTGGTAGCAGATCGCTTCCAGGGTGGCCCGCGCGATGTGCGCGTTCGTCGTGGCGCGGGTGAGGCCGACGATCGCGCCGCGGGCGTCGGAGCGCCAGTACGGGGCGAACAGGCCGGAGAACGCCGGGACGAAGTAGACGCCGCCGTTGTCCTCGACCTGGCGGGCCAGGCTCTCGCTCTGGGCGGCGCCGCTGATGATGCCGAGCTGGTCGCGCAGCCACTGCACGGCCGAGCCGGTGACGGCGATCGAGCCTTCCAGCGCGTAGACCGGCTTCTCGTCGCCGAACTGGTAGCACAGGGTCGTCAGCAGGCCGTGCTTCGAGCGGACCAGCTCCTGGCCGGTGTTGAGCAGCAGGAAGTTGCCGGTGCCGTAGGTGTTCTTGGCTTCGCCGGGCCGGAAGCAGACCTGGCCGACGGTCGCCGCCTGCTGGTCGCCGAGGACGCCGGTGATGGCGACCTCGCCGCCGAGCGGGCCGTCCGCGCGGGTGGTGCCGAAGCCCGGGTTCGACGACGGCCGGATCGCCGGGAGCATCTGCCGCGGGACGTTGAAGAACGACAGGAGCTCGTCGTCCCAGTCGAGGGTCTCGAGGTCCATCAGCATGGTGCGGGAGGCGTTGGTCGGGTCGGTGACGTGCACGCCGCCGTCCGGGCCGCCGGTGAGGTTCCAGATCAGCCACGAGTCCGTGGTACCGAAGAGGGCCTCACCCTTCTCGGCGTCTTCGCGCACGCCCGGGATGTTCTCCAGGATCCACTGCAGCTTCCCGCCGGAGAAGTAGGTGGCGGGCGGCAGGCCGGCCTTGCGGCGGATGACGTCGCCCTTGCCCTCGCGCTCGAGCGCCGAGGCGATCCGGTCGGTGCGCGTGTCCTGCCAGACGATGGCGTTGCCGTACGGGCGGCCGGTGCGGCGGTTCCAGACGACGGTGGTCTCGCGCTGGTTGGTGATGCCCAACGCGGCCAGGTCGTTGACCGTCAGGTTGGCCTTGTTGAGCGCGGTCGCGATGACCGAGCGGGTGCGCTCCCAGATCTCGGTGGCGTCGTGCTCGACCCAGCCCGGCTTGGGCAGGATCTGCTCGTGCTCGAGCTGGTGGCGGGCGATCTCGTTGCCGCCGTGGTCGAAGATCATGAAGCGGGTGCTGGTCGTGCCCTGGTCCACGGCACCGACGAAGTCCGGCATGGTCTGGCTCCTACTCAGTTGGCGGGCTCGAGGTCCTTGGCGGGCATGCTGTCCAGCGGGGCGTCGGCGGGCAGGTTCCGCTCGATCAGGTACTTGTAGATCGCGCCGCCGATGACCGCGCCGATGACCGGCGCCACGATCGGGATCCACCAGTACGGGAACCCGTATTGGTCCGTGAACGCCGTGTCGTAACCGGTGAGCCAGGACGCCAGGCGCGGGCCGAAGTCGCGGGCCGGGTTGATCGCGTAGCCGGCGTTGGTGCCCCAGGCCATGCCGATGGCGACGACGAGGAAGCCGACGACGACCGGGGCGAGGTTCGCGGCCGGGGCGGTGTTGCGCAGGTCGGTGATCGCGAAGATCACCAGGACGAGGATCGCGGTGCCGATGATCTGGTCGCGGAAGGCGGCCCAGTCACCCACGGGAAGCGTGCCGTTACCCGGAAGGGTGGAGAACACGCCCTGCGTCTTGATGGTGAGGCCGGGGTCCTTGGCGTTGAGGACCTCGGTGTAGTTCCAGCGCACCAGCATGGCGGCCAGGAACGCACCGGCGGTCTGGGCCAGGGCGTAGGGGGCGACCTTGCGCCACTCGAAGCCCTTGAACACCGCGAGCGCGATGGTCACGGCCGGGTTCAGGTGCGCGCCGCTGATCCGCGAAGCGACGTAAACACCGAGCGTGACGCCGAGGCCCCAGGCCCAGGCGATGCTGTCGTGGTCCCCGATGCCCGCGGCGACGACCTGCGCCACCACGCCACACCCGAACAGGATGAGGATCATCGTCCCCACGAACTCGGCGGCCATCTCGCCGGCGAGCCCGCGGGCCTTGAGGCTTCGCACCATTGCTTTCCTCCACAAAGGACCTTGTCCCCCTATTGGTGGATGAAAGTTAAGTTCGCGTGTCAGGCCGGTCAACGGACGCCGGTCGGCATTGTCGAACGGCCGAAGTGGATGTTCGACATTGTCGAATCAGGGCCGGTCGGGTTAGGGTCTCGCCGTGCCGGGTCCGATCCAGTCCATCGAGCGCGCCGCCGCGATCCTGCGGTTGCTGGCGCGCGGCTCGGGGCGCCTGGGCGTCGGCGAGATCGCCGAGTCCCTCGAACTGGCGAAGGGCACCGCGCACGGGATCCTGCGCACGCTGCAGGGCGTCGGCTTCGTCGAGCAGGACCGCGACACGGGCAAGTACCAGCTCGGCGCGGCCCTGCTGCACCTGGGCACGAGCTACCTCGACGTCAACGAGCTGCGCTCCCGGGCGATCAACTGGGCCGACGCGCTGGCCGCCCGCAGCGGCGAGGCCGTCCGGATCGGCGCGCCCTTGGAGGGCCGGGTGCTGGTCGTGCACCACGTGTTCCGCCCGGACGACAGCCTGCAGACCCTCGACGTCGGCACGCTGCTGCCGCTGCACGCGACCGCGCTGGGCAAGGTGCTGCTGGCCTACGACACGACGCTGAAGGCGACCCCGGAGCCGTACACGCGCCGCACCCTGGTCACCCAGACGGCGATCAAGCGGGCGTGTGCGAAGGTACGCGAGGCGGGCTGGGCGGCCGAGAACGGCGAGATGATCTCCGGCGAGGCCGGGATCGCGGCGCCGATCCGCGGCCACGGCGGGATCGTGGTGGGCGCGATCGGGGTGTCGGGCGCGGCCGAGCGGATCTGCGAGCCCGACGGCGCCCCGAGCCCGAGGCTGCTGTCGCAGGTCCGTGACGCGGCGCGCGCGGTTTCACGGGACCTGGGTGCGTCCCGATGGTGAAGGGAGGGGCATGGTCCAGCGGTACGTGATGTCCATCGACCAGGGCACCACCTCCACCCGGTGCATCCTGTTCGACGCCCGCGGCCGGCTCGTCTCCGTCGTGCAGCGGGAGCACCAGCAGCACTTCCCGCGGCCCGGCTGGGTCGAGCACGACGCGACCGAGATCTGGCGGAACGTCTCCCGGATCGTGCCGCAGGCCCTGGCCGACGCCGGCGCCACCGCCGAGCAGGTCGTCGGGCTCGGCATCGCCAACCAGCGCGAGACCACCGTGCTGTGGGACCGGCGCACCGGCAACCCGGTCGGGCGGGCGATCGTCTGGCAGGACACCCGCACCGACGCCATGCTCGAACAGCTCGCCCGCGAACCCGGCGCCGACCGCGTCCGGAAGCTGTGCGGGCTCCCCCTGGCCACGTACTTCTCGGCGCCGCGCATCCGCTGGCTGCTCGAACGCACACCCGGGCTGCGCGAGCGCGCCGAGCGCGGCGACGTCCTGTTCGGCACCATCGAGAGCTGGCTGATCTGGAACCTCACCGGCGGCGCCGAGGGCGGCGTGCACGTCACCGACGTCACCAACGCCTCGCGCACCATGCTGATGAACCTGCGCACGCTCAACTGGGACGACGAGCTGCTGGAGTTCTTCGACGTCCCGCGCGCGATGCTGCCGGAGATCCGGTCGTCGACGGAGGTCTACGGCACGACCAGCCGCGTCGTCCCCGGCATCCGGATCGCCGCCGCGCTGGGCGACCAGCAGGCCGCGCTGTTCGGCCAGACCTGCTTCGCCCCCGGCGAGGCGAAATGCACCTACGGCACCGGCAGCTTCCTGCTGCTCAACACCGGCCCGACGCCGGTGCTGTCCACCCACGGCATGCTCACCACGGTCGGCTTCAAGATCGGCGACGAGCCGGCGGTGTACGCCCTCGAAGGGTCGATCGCCGTCACCGGCTCGCTGGTGCAGTGGTTCCGCGACGGCCTGGAGCTGATCGGCAGCGCACCCGAGATCGAGACGCTCGCCCGGACGGTCGAGGACAACGGCGGCTGCTACATCGTGCCCGCGTTCTCCGGGTTGTTCGCGCCGCACTGGCACAGCGAAGCGCGGGGCGTGATCGCCGGGCTGACGTCGTACATCACCAAGGGCCACCTGGCGCGGGCGGTGCTGGAGGCGACCGGCTGGCAGACCCGCGAGGTCGTCGACGCGATGAACGCCGACTCGGGGCTGGCGCTGTCGACGTTGAAGGTCGACGGCGGGATGACCGCGGACAACCTGCTGATGCAGTTCATCGCCGACGTCCTCGACGTGCCGGTGGTGCGCCCGATGGTGGCCGAGACGGTGTCGCTCGGCGCGGCCTACGCGGCGGGGCTGTCGGTCGGGTACTGGCCGGACCTGGAAGGGCTGCGGCGCAACTGGCACCGGGCCGGCCAGTGGCTGCCGGCGATGGACCCGGCCCGCCGTGACTCCGAGTACGCGCACTGGCGCCAAGCCGTCGAGCTGACGTTCGGCTGGATGCGCCCGGCCCCGGCCGCGGCGGCGCCCGGTTCGGATCTGGTCGAGGTGGTGCTGGCCGACCACCGCCGGTTCGAGCAGCTGCTACGCGACCTGCGCAACAGCGAAGCCGACCGGCCGGCGCTGGTGGCGGAGCTGTCGGCGCTGCTGGTCGCGCACGTGACGGCGACCGAGCGGATCGTCCGCCCGGCCGCGCCCGGCACCCCGTTCGCCGACGACCTGCTGGCGGTCCTGGCTGGCGACGACTTCGAGAAGGCGTTGCTGCGCCTGGAGAACGCCGTCGACGCCCACGTCCGCGGGGAGGAACGCGGGCTGCTGAACGAGCTTCGGCGGAGTATGTCCACTTCGGACCGGACCGGGCTGGGCCGCGCGTTCGTCGCGGAACGCCGTCGCCAGCTGGACCTGGACTGCGGCACGGCGGACCACGTCCGCGGGCTCGGCGACCGCCTGAAGCTTTAACCCGTTGCCCGGGCACGGTTCGTCTGCCAGAGTTCTCCGCAGTCGTCCGGACCCGCCTTGGCCGGGCCGTTCCGCCACGGGACTCCCCCATGTCATCCGGATATCGTTCGGTGCTGCGCGTTCCCGGCGCCGCCGCCTTCTTCTGCACCGCCGCCGCAGGGCGCGTGGGCATCGCCATGACCGGCCTCGGCCTGCTGTGGCTGCTCCACGCCCGCACCGGCTCCTACGGCACCGCCGGTCTCGGCACGGCCGGGTTCGCCCTCGCCGAAGCCGGGCTCGGCCCGCAGCTCGCCCGCCTGGCCGACCGGTTCGGCCAGCCTCGCGTCCTGCCGTTTTCGGTGGCGGCACACGGGATCGCCGTCGCCGGGGTGCTCTGGGCGCCCACCCCGGCGGCGGTCGCCTTCGCCGTCTGCGCGGGCGCGGCCGTCCCCCAGCTCGGCGCGCTTTCCGCGGCCCGCTGGGCGCACCTGCTGCGGCCCGCCGACCTGCCCACCGCCTTTTCGCTGGAGTCACTGGCCAACGCGTCGGCGTTCTTCGTCGGGCCGGTCCTGGTCACCGCGCTCGGGGCAGCCGGGCACGCGCCCTTGGCCAGTGCCCTCGCCGCGGCCCTGATCGTCGGCGGCGGCGCGGCACTGGCCGTCCAGCGCCGGACCGCGCCACCGCCCGCTCGCCCCGCTTCGCTGCGGCCGCGGTTCCTGCGCCTGCCGCTGCTGAACCTGGCCGTCGGGCTGTACTTCGGCACCATGGGTGTCTCCGTGAGCGCGTTCGCCACGGAGCACGGCGTGCCCGGTGCGGCCGCGCCGATCGTCGCCGCCGGGAGCGTCGCCGGGCTGGTTTCGGGCTGGCTCTACGGACTGCGGCGGCGCCGCGCCCCCGCCCGTCGCCGGCTCGTCGTCGCCGCGGCGTACTTGGCGGCCACGGCGTTGCTGCTCCCCCTGGCGCCGTCGGCGCTCTGGCTCGGCGCGGCGGTGGTGATCACCGAGGCGGCGATCCCGCCCACCCTGGTCCAGCTGAACGTCCTCACCGAGCGGGCGGTCGACCCGGCGGTCCGCACCCAGGCGTTCACCTGGAACAACTCCGCCAGTGCGGCGGGTTCGGCGCTGGCGGCGTTCCTCGCCGGGCACACCGCGGACGGGCTGGGCGCCTCGGCCGCGTTCGTCCTCGCTCCGGTGGCCGGGCTGGTGTTACTCGCGTTGGCCGTCACTGTGCCATCGGAGTGACTCCGGGTCGGGCCCCTGCCCCCGCGCGGTGCCGAGGAGAAGACTGCGGACACCGTTTCGCCACTGGAGGGAGCACTCGTGTCCGCAGCCGCCGACCAGGCCTTGCTGTCCCTGTCCACCCCGGCCGGGATCGCCGATCCGTACCCGGTCTACGCGAAGCTTCGCGACGAGGCACCGGTCTTCCGCAGTGAGGTCTTCGGCGGCTGGGTCCTGAGCCGGTTCGCCGACTGCCAGCAGGTGCTCGCCGACGGCGAGACGTTCCGGGTGCTGGACGCCCAGTGGCGTGACCGGCACCGGCCCGGCTGGCGCGACAACCCGGCCATGGCGCTGCTGGCCGCCCTGCTGCCGTGGAAGAACCCGCCGGAACACACGCGCGAACGCCGGCTGCTGATGCGGGACTTCACCGTGCGGCGCGTCCAGGAGCTGGAGCCCGCGGTCCGCCGCGCGGTCGACCGGGTACTGGACGGCTTCGCCGACGCCACGGCGGACGGGAGCGCGGCGGAGTTCGCCGGCACGGTCCTCTACCCGCTCGGGATGGCGGTGATCGGCGACCTGGTGGGCGTGCCCGAAGCCGACCGGGACCGGCTCCGCCGCGTCACCGGCCTGATCGGCATGCAGGTCGACCCGGCGATGCCGGCGGACCTGCGTGCCGCGGTCGACGCGGCCGCCGTCGAATTCCGGGACTACTTCGTCGACCTGATCGCGCGGCGGCGGGCGGAACCGCGGGACGACCTGACGTCCGCGCTGCTGGCCCGGCCCGCCGAGGGCGCGGACCTGATGTCCGAGGAGGAAGTGCTCAACGCGCTCCTGGTGCTGTTCGGCGGCGGCTACGAGACCACGGCCGGTGCGCTGGGCAACGGGATCCACGCACTGCTCACCCACCCGGACCAGTTCGCGCTCCTCACCGGCGACCCGGGGCTGGCGGCCGGCGCGGCCGAGGAGATGCTGCGCTGGGACGGCGCCGCCCAGATGAGCCAGCGCGCGGCGGCCCGCCCCACGGTGCTCGACGGCCACGAGATCCCGGCGGACGACATGGTCGTGCTCCTGATCGGAGCGGCGAACCGCGACCCGGCGCGCTTCCCGGACCCGGACCGCTTCGCCATCACCCGCGACGCCGGCCGCGGGCTGTTCTTCGGCCACGGCCTCCACCTGTGCCTCGGCGCAGCCGTCGCGCGGCTCGAGATGACGGTGTTGCTCGAGCAACTGGGAAAGCGGTTCCCGACGCTGCGGATCGGCGGCGAGGTGGAGCGCCGCCCCAACCCGGCCCTCCGCGGGATGACGGCGCTGCCATTGACCCGGTGACCCCCGCGACCCCAATGTGGCGTTGGTTGCGTTGGACGCACCGAACGCCACATTGGGTGCATCCAACGCACCGAACGCCACATTGGGGCGCTTCGGCTGCCGCCGGGCCGCTTGGCCTGCGCTAGGCGCCCTTGAGGCAGCGGCTGCTCTCCCGCACCACCAGCTCGGCCTCGACGGTCGCCCAGGCCGGGACCGGGACGCCGTCGATGCGGGCCGATACCGTGGCCAGCGTGCGGCGGCCCGCCGCCAGGTAGTCCTGGCGGACCGTTGTCAGCGGGGGTGCGAAATACGCCGCCTCGGGGACGTCGTCGAAGCCGACCACGTGGGCGTCGCGGGGGACTCGCATGCCCGCCTCCGCGAATGCTGCCAGCAGGCCCAGTGCCATGTGGTCGTTGGCCGAAAACACCGCGCCCACACCGGACTCGACCGCCAGGGACTGGCCCGCGCGGAAGCCCGACCGGGCCGACCAGTCGCCGCGGACCACCGGGGGGACCTCGGCTCCGTGGCGTTCCAGGGTCTCGCGCCAGCCGCGCTCGCGGGCGCGGGCCACCGGGCCCTCCTCCGGGCCGCCGAGGTGCCAGACCGTCGGGTGGCCGAGCTCCAGCAGGTGCTCGGTCGCCTGGCGGGCGCCCGCGTACTGGTCGGTCGACGCCGCCGGGACCAGCGGGATGCCGGCGACCGGGGCCAGCTCGGCCAGCAGGTAGCCGTCGAGCACCACGATGCCGGCCACGCCCTGCAGCTGCAGGCCGGCCACCGCCGCCAGCACCGCGGCGCTGCTCTTGCTCGACACGCTGAAGACGCTCAGCACGTACTCCTGCTCGCGGGCGGCCGCGCGGAGGCCGTGCAACACGGGCCCGGACGCCGACGATCCGGTCGCGATCACGCCGAGCATGCCCCGCCGCCGGAGGGGCAGCGGGCCGTCGGGACCTGCGTCGTCCACGGGCATGGATCGATGTTAGCGATCACACCGGTAGACGTGAACTTTGTTCACCTTGCATAAATAACGAAACGGTAACGCGCTGAACCGGGCCGAGCCGGCGGCCGTTCCCCCCAATGCCGGAACCAGTGACACCGGGCGGGTTCCCCCGATACCCGTCGCCCCGATGTCGCTCCCCGGGTTCCGCGCGTCTCCAGCCCGGGCACGCAGGCCGTTTTCGGCGTGCCCGGAAAACCGAACGAGGTGAACATGGCCCGGAATACTTCCCGCACCCCCGCCACGGGCAGACATCGCATCACCCGCCGCACGAAGATCGCGACCGGTGGTCTGGCGCTCGCGATCGCGGTCGGCGGCATCGTCGTCGCGACCACCACCGGCCGCAGCGGTGAGGCCAGCGCCGACGAAGCCGACGCGTCGTTCTTCCTCGACATCGCGAAGGTCCCCTCCGGCAACAACGTGAACAAGGCGCTGCAGCAGAAGGGCGCGCGCGGCACGTTCACCGTGGACTGCGGCCGCAACGAGAACCAGCACTTCAACCCGGACAACTTCATCGCCCAGCCGGGGATCAAGAACGGTGCCCAGCACCTGCACGACTACGTCGGCAACCTCTCCACCAACGCCGACTCGAACAACAAGAGCCTCGCCAAGGCCGGCACCACCTGCAAGAACGGCGACAAGTCCGCCTACTTCTGGCCCGTCGTCCGCATCGACACCGGCGAAGACGAAGAGAAGAACAACCCGCCCGCCAAGCAGCCCGACCGGGCCGGCAGCGCCAAGGACAAGGCGAGCACGCAGGTCGACTGCCCGGACGTCGCGAGCAAGCTGCCCGACGTCCCGGACCAGGCCATGGACGAGGTCAACCGCAACCTCGACCTGCTCGACAAGCAGATCGACGAGGCCAACAAGCGGATCGCGAACGGCGACCTGAAGACGCCGCAGGACGTCCAGAACGCCGTCGTCGGCCCGCTCAAGGACAAGCGCGCCGCCACCATCGACCGGATCGCCATCGCGATCGGCCGCCGCGCCGCGAAGCCGACCAACCTCGGCGGGCTCGCGCCGTGCGTGCTCAAGCAGAACGGCCAGGGCGGCCTCGACAACGGTGGCCAGAACAGCGGCGGCCAGGCGGGCGAACTGCCCGGCGTGAACGACAAGAACGAGGTCGGCAACAACGACGGCGAGATCCAGCGCGTCCAGGCCGCGATCATCACCTTCACCAGCGGCGGCGCCAACAAGGTCGTCGCGATGCCGCAGTTCCTCCGCATCCTCTACGGCGACGCCAAGCAGAGCACCAACGGCCCGGCCAACGCCCGGCCCAGCTGGACCTGCACCGGCTTCGAGGACCGGCTCACCGACCACTACCCGATCTGCCCGCCGAACAGCAAGGTCGAGCGCATCCACGCCTTCCCGAACTGCTGGGACGGCAAGAACATCGACAGCGCCAACCACCGCACGCACATCGTGTTCGCCGACCAGCAGGGCAAGTGCCCGCAGGGCTTCAAGAACGTGCCGCAGCTGGTGATCAAGCTGATCTACAACATCCCGCGGGACATCCAGGTCAAGGGTCAGTACAAAGTGGACGCCTTCGAGCAGGAGAAGCACAACCCCCGCTCCGACCACGACGACTTCGCCAACGTCATGGGCCAGCGCCTGATGAACCAGGTCGTCAACTGCATCAACACCGGCAAGCGCTGCAACCAGTGACCGGTCAGGACGGCCGGGTCCAGGTGACGGTGTCCGTCAGCACCCGGCCGTCCTGCACGCTGGTGGCCCGGACCACGTTGGGTCCCGGCCGCAGGGCGACATCGGACCAGACGGCGATGTGGCCGCTCGGCACCCGGGTGCCGAGCGGCACGCCGTTGACCGAAAGGCTCACCGGCGTGGTGCCGGCGTAGACCTTGACGTCGGTCGTCTCGGTCGTCCGGACGGTGTCGCGGGCCGAGGTGATGTGCAGGACCGGCCGCGGCGACCAGTTCGCCTGGTACCAGTAGAACGCGTCCTTGCGGGTCACCCGGTCGTCGGTCACCAGGCCCTTGTCGTTGATCCCGGGGCGGTCGCCCTCGTTGCGGCCGTCCGAGGCGAAGTCGAACATCACCCACACGAAGCTGCCCCACAGGTACGGGCGGGCCTCGATCACCTGCCACGAGGCCTCGGCGACCTCCGCCTGGTACTCCTCGGGGTGCCACTTGCCGCCCGGCACCGGAGGGACGGGACGCTGCTCGTGCTGCCGGACGCTCGCGCCCGCCCCGTACTCCGAGACCGAGATCCGGCGGCCGGGGTCGGCCCGATGCAGGTCGTCCGCCCACTTCCCCAGGTTCGCCGCGCCGGGCAGGTACCAGCCGTAGTAGCGGTTGTAGCCGGTGAGGTCCGCGTGCCCGGCGAGAGGGTCGGCGTCGGACAGGCAGCAGTGCGCGTACGTCGTGAGCCGGTCCGGGTCGTCGGCGCGGAAGACGTCCTGGACCGCGGCGAGCACGGCGTTGGCGGCCGGGTTGGAGACGTACTGCTCGTTGCCGAGGCCCCACAGCGCCACCGACGGGTGGTTGTAGTTCTGCCGGACCAGTTCGCGGGCCTGCACCAAACTGTTCGCCCTGAAGGCCGGGGAGTCGGTGACGAACCCGACCAGCGGCACCTCCGTCCACACCACCAGGCCCAGCCGGTCGGCGAGCTCGTACTCGCGCGGCGAGTGCTGGTAGTGGGCCATCCGGACGGCGTTCGCGCCCAGCTCGGCGATCAGCGCGTAGTCGGCGTCGATGTCGGCGCCGGAAACCGCCGCGCCCCGGTCCGGACGGCTGGGCAGCTGGGTGTTCACCCCGTGCAGCGGGTACGGGACGCCGTTGAGGAAGAAGCCGCGGTCCGGGTCGGCGGCGAACGTGCGCAGTCCCAGCGGGACGGTCACCGCGTCGCCGCCCACTGCGGCGGTGACCGAGTACAGGTACGGGTCCCGCACGCCGTTCCACCGGTGCGGCCGGACGACGCGCAGCGCCGACGTCACCGGCACGGTCCGGCCGGGTCCCACGGTCACCACCGTGGCCGAGACCGCCACGACACGGCCGCCCGCGTCCCGGACCACCGTCCGGACGGGGATCCGCCGGGTCGACGGCGTGTCGTTGGTGACCCGGGTCGTCACGTCGAGGTCGGCCGCCGCCGCGGTGAGCGCTTTCTGCCGCGCGAAGACCCCGGGACCGCCGTAGTCGAGGGCGTCGACGTGCACCGGGTCCGTGACGATCAGCTTGACGTCCCGGTAGAGGCCGCCGAACAGGGTGAAGTCGCCGTCGAGCGGGGCCACCTCCGCGTTCTTCCGGTTGTCAACCGCCACCGCGACGGACACCGTCCGGCCCGCGGGCGCGAGGCCGGTGATGTCGAACCGGAAGCCGGAGTAGCCGCCTTCGTGCCGTCCGGCGCGCTTCCCGCCGACGTAGACGTCGGTGACCAGGTTCGCGCCGTCGAACTGCAGGAACACCCGCCGGTCCCCGGCCGGAACCGTCAGCCGGGTCCGGTACCACCCGACGTCACGCCGGTAGTCGCCACCTCCGTCCGAGCCGTCGGCCGCGTTCCACGTGTGCGGCAGCGAAACCGGCGTCCACGCTGAGTCGTCGAAATCGGGGTCCGCGGCGCCGGGCACGTCACCGAGGTGGAACTTCCAGCCGGCGGCGAGGACGGTTTCGGTGCGGGCGTGCCCCGGTGCCGCCCCCGCGGCCGGGACGCCGAAACCGCACAGCAGCAGGGTGATCAGGGCGAGGACGAGGCGGCGCATGCCGGGACTATGACCGGCCCGCCTTCGCACGGTCAAGAATTTCCGAAATATTCGAGAAGTTCGAAAGAAACAATTCGTCGAACGGGGAAGGGGCCTCCCCCGCGAACGGGAAAGGCCCCTTGCCGAACAGCGGACTCAGGAAGCCGCGCGGCGCTTCGTCCAGATGTCGTAGGCCACCGCGGCCAGCAGCACGACACCCTTGACCAGCATGACCCGCTCGCTCGGCGCGCCGATCAGCGACATGCCGTTGTTGATCACCGCCATGATCAGGCCACCGGTGATCGCGCCGACCACCTTGCCGACGCCGCCCTGGACGGCCGCGCCGCCGATGAACGCCGCCGCGATGGCGTCGAGCTCGAAGTTGATCCCGGCCGTCGGGCCCGCCTGGTTGAGGCGGCCGGCGAAGATGATCCCCGCCAGCGCGGCCAGCACGCCCATGTTGACGAAGATCCAGAACGTCACCTGCTTGACCTTGACGCCCGAGAGCGTCGCGGCCTGCAGGTTGCCGCCGACGGCGTAGATGTGCCGCCCGAACACCGACTTGCCCGCCACCAGCGAGTAGCCGAGCACCAGCACCGTCAGCAGGATGAGCACCCACGGCAGGTTCTTGAACCGCGCCAGCTGCACGACCAGCGCCAGCACCAGCACCGCGATCCCGGCCAGCTTCAGCACGAAGATCGGGAACGGGTCGACGTCCTGGCCGTAGCCGAGCCGGCCCATCCGCTTGCGCCACTGCGTGAACACGATCCCGGCCACCGCGGCCACGCCGGCCAGCAGCGACACCAGGTCGGCGCCGCCGAGCGGTCCGAGGCCGATGTTGCCCAGGTAGCCGTCGGTGAAGCCGTTCGACAGCGTGCGGATCGCGTCCGGGAACGGGCCGATGCCCTGGTTGCCCAGGACCGTCAGGGTCAGCGCGCGGAACGCCAGCATGCCGGCGAGCGTCACGATGAACGCCGGGATGCCGAAGTAGGCGACCCAGTAGCCCTGCCACGCCCCGATCACCGCGCCCACGACGAGGGTGATCAGCACCGCCCAGAACCACGGCATGTGCGAGTTCACCATCAGCACCGCCGACACCGCACCGGTCATCGCGACGACCGAGCCCGCGGACAGGTCGATGTGCCCGGAGATGATCACCAGGATCATCCCGATCGCGAGGATCAGCACGTAGCTGTTCTGCACGATGATGTTGGAGATGTTCTGCGGTTCCAGCAGCGCGCCGCCGGTGAGCACCTCGAACAGCACCACGATCAGCGCGAACGCGACGTAGATGCCGCTCTGGCGCGGGTTGATCGAGATCCTCCGCTTGGAGCGCTCAACCGGGGGCACGGCGGGCCGCGCTTCGGTCGTGGTCATTCCCGTTCCTTAGTCATGTACTGCATCAGCAGTTCCTGAGTGGCTTCTTCGCGCTGGGCCTCGCCGGTGATCCGGCCCGCCGACAGCGCGTAGATCCGGTCGCAGAGCCCGAGCAGCTCCGGCAGCTCGGAGGAGATGACCAGGACGGCCTTCCCCTGGGCGGCCAGCTCGTTGATGATCGTGTAGATCTCGAACTTCGCGCCCACGTCGATGCCGCGGGTCGGTTCGTCCAGGATCAGCACGTCCGGATCGGTGAAGATCCACTTGGCCAGCACGACCTTCTGCTGGTTGCCGCCGGAGAGCTTGCCGGTCACGCTCTGCACGCTCGGCGCCTTGATCCGCAGGTCGCGGCGGTAGCGGTTGGCCGTGTCGTGCTCGGCGTGCTCGTTGACCCAGCCGCGCTTGGCCAGCTTGCCCAGCCCGGCCGCGGACACGTTGCGCTGGATGTCCTCGATCAGGTTGAGCCCGTAGCGCTTCCGGTCCTCGGTGGCGTAGGCGATCCCGTGCCGGACGGCGTCCTGCACCGACCGGATCTCGATCTCCTTGCCGTGCTTGATGATCCGGCCGGAGATGTCCTTGCCCCACGACCGGCCGAACACGCTCATCGCGAGCTCGGTGCGGCCCGCGCCCATCAGCCCGGCCAGGCCGACGATCTCCCCGCGCCGCAGCGAAAGCGACGCGCGGTCGACGACGACCCGGCCGGCCTGGGTCGGGCTGTGCACGGTCCAGTCCTCGATCCGCAGCACCTCTTCGCCGATCTCCGGCTCCCGCAGCGGGAACCGGTGCTCGAGGTCGCGGCCGACCATGCCGGTGATGATGCGCTCTTCCGTCAGCCCCGCCGCTTCCAGGGTCTCGATCGTCTTGCCGTCACGCAGGATCGTGACGTTGTCGGCGATCGCCGTCACCTCGCCGAGCTTGTGCGAAATGATCACGCACGTGACGCCCTCGTCCCGCAGCCCGCGCAGCAGCTCGAGCAGGTGGGCCGAGTCGTCGTCGTTGAGCGCCGCGGTGGGCTCGTCGAGGATGAGCAGCTTGACCTCTTTGGACAGTGCCTTCGCGATCTCGACGAGCTGCTGCTTGCCGACACCGAGCTCCTGCACCGCCCGGGTGGGGTTTTCGGCGAGGCCGACGCGCTTGAGCAGCGCGCCGGCCTCGTGGTTGGTGCGGTTCCAGTCGATCCAGCCGCGCTTGGCCTGCTCGTTGCCGAGGAAGATGTTCTCCGCGATCGACAACTGGCCGCACAGCGCGAGTTCCTGGTGGATGATCACGATCCCGCGCCGTTCGCTGTCGCGCACCGACCCGAACTCGCACCGCTGCCCGTCGAAGGTGATCTCGCCGTCGTAGCTCCCGTGCGGGTAGACGCCCGAGAGCACCTTCATCAGGGTGGACTTCCCGGCGCCGTTCTCCCCGCAGATCGCGTGGATTTCCCCGCGGCGCACGGAAAGATTGACGTCCGACAGCGCCTTGACCCCGGGGAAGGTCTTGGTGATCCCGCGCATGCCGAGCAGTTCGGTCATTTCAGCTGACCTGCCGTGTAGTAGCCCGAGTCGACGAGTTCCTTCTGGTAGTTCGTCTTGTCCACGGTGACCGGCTGCAGCAGGAACGACGGGACGACCTTCTTGCCGTTGTCGTAGTCCTTGGTGTTGTTGACCTCGGGCTTGCCACCCTTGAGGACCGCGTCGGCCATCTGGACGGTGGTGTCGGCGAGCTTGCGGGTGTCCTTGAAGATCGTCGAGTACTGCTCACCGGCGATGATGGACTTGACCGAGGCGACCTCGGCGTCCTGCCCGGTGACGATCGGGTACGGCTGGCCGGCGGTGCCGTAGCCGTTGCTCTTCAGCGCCGACAGGATGCCGATGGACAGGCCGTCGTACGGCGAGAGCACGCCCTGGACCTTGGCGCCACCGGTGTAGGTCTTGGTGAGCAGGTCCTCCATGCGGCGCTGCGCGGTGGCCGGGTCCCAGCGGAGGATGGCCGCGCGGGCGAAGTCGGTCTGGCCGCTCTTGACGACCAGCTTGCCGCTGTCCATCAGGGGCTTGAGCACCGACATCGCGCCGTTGAAGAAGAAGGTCGCGTTGTTGTCGTCCGGGGAACCGGCGAACAGCTCGATGTTGAACGGTCCCGGGCCGTCACCCAGGCCCTTGACCAGCGAGTTCGCCTGCTCGACGCCGACCTTGAAGTTGTCGAAGGTGGCGTAGTAGTCGACGTTCGGCGAGTTGCGGATCAGCCGGTCGTAGGCGATGACCGGGATCTTCTTGTCGGCCGCTTCCTGCAGCTGGGTGGTGATCGCGGTGCCGTCGATCGAGGCGATGACCAGGACCTTGGCGCCCTTGGTGATCTGGTTCTCGATCTGGTTCACCTGGGTGGGGATGTCGTTCTCGGCGTACTGGAGGTCGACCTTGTAGCCGAGCTTCTCCAGGGCGGCCTTGATGTTGTCGCCGTCGTGGATCCACCGCTCCGACGACTTCGTCGGCATGGTGACGCCGACCAGGGCACCCGCGGCGCTCGCGGCGCCGGGCGCCGCGGTCTGGTCCGCGGTCTTCTGGCTGGAGCCGCACGCCGACAGCGTGAGCGCGAGCCCCGCGGCGGCGACCGCCGCGATTCCTCTGGTGAACTTCATCGTTCTTTCTTCCTTTCTCAACAACCGGGCACTTTCACGTGAAAGTGCCCGGTCAGAAACCCTGGGCGAGCCGGTGGTAGGCCTGGTTCCAGCGGATGCGGTCGGCGAAGTCGTGCGGGGTCGTGCCGGAGTCGATGACGAGCAGTTCTACACCGAGCAGGTTCGCGAAGTCGCGAAGGGTCTCCGTGCTCACCGCCTGGGTCAGCACGGTGTGGTGCGGGCCGCCCGCGGTGATCCAGGACTCCGCCGACGTCGACAGCGACGGCGCCGGCTCCCAGACCGCCCGCGCGACCGGCAGGTTCGGCAGCGGCTCGTCCGGCGCGACGACGTCGATCTCGTTGGCCACCAGGCGGAACCGGTCGCCGAGGTCGACCAGGCCGAGGACGACGCCGGGCCCGGGGGCGGCGTCGAACACGAGCCGGACCGGGTCCTCGCGGCCGCCGATGCCCAGCGCGTGGATCTCGCAGGACGGCTTGGCGGCGGCGATGCTCGGGCAGACCTCGAGCATGTGCGCGCCGAGGATCTTCGGCTTGCCCGGTCCGAAGTGGTAGGTGTAGTCCTCCATGAAGGACGTGCCGGCGGCCTTGCCGACGCCCATCGCCTTGACCGCGGCGAGCAGCGCCGAGGTCTTCCAGTCGCCCTCGCCGCCGAAGCCGTAGCCGTCGGCCATCAGGCGCTGCACCGCGAGGCCGGGCAGCTGGCGGAGCCCGCCCAGGTCCTCGAAGTTCGTGGTGAACGCGCCGAAGCCGCCGTCGGCGAGGAACTTCCGCATGCCGGCTTCGATCCGGGCCGCGTAGCGCAGCGACTCGTGCCGCGCTCCCCCGGCCGCCAGGTCCGGCACCACGTCGTAGTCCGCGGCGTAGGCGGCGACCAGGTCGTCCACATCCGACACGGCGTCGACGAGCTCGACGAGGTCGTTGACGCCGTAGGTGTTGACCGAGACACCGAACCGCAGTTCGGCCTCGACCTTGTCGCCTTCGGTGACGGCGACGTCGCGCATGTTGTCGCCGAACCGGGCCAGCCGCAGGTTGCGCAGGTGGTCGGCGCCGATCGCGGCGCGCGCCCACGCGTCGATCCGCGCCACGACGGCCGGGTCGGACACGTGGCCGGCGACGGTCTTGCGCGGGACGCCGAGGCGGGTCTGGATGAACCCGAACTCGCGGTCGCCGTGCGCGGCCTGGTTGAGGTTCATGAAGTCCATGTCGATGGTCGACCACGGCAGGGCTTCGTTGAGCTGGGTGTGCAGGTGCAGCAGCGGCTTGCGCAGGGCGTCCAGGCCGGTGATCCACATCTTCGCGGGTGAGAAGGTGTGCATCCACGCGATGACGCCGACGCAGTCGGCGTCCGCGTTCGCTTCCTGCAGCACCCGGCGGATGGCGGCGGCCTCGGTCAGCACCGGCTTGCCGACGATCTCGGCGGGCAGCCCGCCGGAGGCGGCCAGCAGCTGCTGGATCTGCAGGGACTGGCCGGCCACCTGCTCCAGGGTCTCCTCGCCGTAGAGGCCCTGGCTGCCGGTGAGGAACCAGACTTGGGGTTTCGACGCGCGGGTCATCGTTCTCCTTGAGAAGAGTTTCAGTGCTGGCCGTAGACGTTCTGGTACCGGGCGTAGAGCCGGTCGACGTCCTCGGGCGGCAGCGGTTCGGGCGTGCCGAGCTCGAAGGCCTTGTGGACGGTGCGGGCCACGTCCTCGACCATCACCGCGGCCTTGACCGCGTCACGCGCGGTGCGGCCGACGGTGAACGGGCCGTGGTTGCGCATCAGCACCGCGGGCGACCGGCTCGAGCGAAGCGTTTCGACGATGCCGCGGCCGATGGAGTCGTCGCCGATGAGGGCGAACGGCCCGATCGGGATCTCGCCGCCGAACTCGTCGGCGATCATCGTCAGCACGCACGGGATCGGCTCGCCGCGGGCTGCCCACGCCGTGGCGTAGGTCGAGTGGGTGTGCACGACGCCGCCGATCTCCGGCATGTGCCGGTAGACGTAGGCGTGCGCGGCGGTGTCGGACGACGGCGCGAAGTCGCCTTCGACGAGCTCGCCGTGCAGGTCGGTGACCACCATCCGGTCCGCCGTCAGCTCGTCGTAGGACACGCCCGAGGGCTTGATGACCATCAGGTCGCGGTCCGGGACGCGGGCCGAGACGTTGCCCGCGGTCCAGATGACCAGCTCGTTGCGGGTCAGCTCGCCGTGCAGCTTCGCCACCGTCTCGCGCAGCTGGGCGACGGTGTCGAGCACTTCACCGGTCAGGGACATCAGGACTGTCCTTTCGCGACGGCGCGCTTGCGGGCGGCCAGCCGGTGCATGACATCGTTGCCGCCACGACCGAAGTAGTCGTGCAGCTCGGTGTACTCGGCGTACAGCTCGTCGTAGGCGGCGACGTGCGCGGGCACCGGACGGTACACCGCCCGTTCGACCGAGCCCATCGCGGCGGCGGCCGCGCGGATGTCCGCGTGGGCGCCGGCGGCGACGGCCGCGTGGATGGCCGAGCCGAGCGCCGGTCCCTGCGCCGAGCCGATCACCGACAGCGGGAGGTTGGTGACGTCGGCGTAGATCTGCATGAGCAGCGCGTTCTTCGTCAGGCCGCCCGCGATGATCAGCTCGGTGACCGGGACACCGGCGGCGTTGAACGTCTCGATGATCTTCCGGGTGCCGAAGGCGGTGGCCTCCAGCAGCGCGCGGTAGACGTCCTGGGCGCGGGTGGCGAGCGTCTGCCCGACGATCACGCCGGAGAGCTCGTGGTCGACCAGCACCGACCGGTTGCCGCTGTGCCAGTCCAGGGCGATCAGGCCGTGTTCGCCGATCTCCTGCTGGGCGGCGAGCCGGGTGAGGTGCTCGTGCCCTTCGTAGGCCCCCGGGACGCCGTGCTCGACGAACCAGCCGAAGATGTCGCCGACGCCGCTCTGGCCTGCCTCGTACCCCCAGAGCCCGGCCACGATGCCGCCTTCGACGACGCCGCACATGCCGGGAACCTCGTGCAGCTCGGCGCCGTTCATCACGTGGCAGGTCGAGGTGCCCATGATCGCCACCATCTGCCCGGGCTCGACGGCCTGCGCGGCGGGGGCGGTGACGTGCGCGTCGACGTTGCCGACGGCGACCGCGATGCCCTCGGGCAGCCCGGTCCAGGCCGCGGCCTCGGCGGTCAGCGAACCCGCGCGGGAGCCCAGCTGGCCCAGCGGGTGCTCCAGCTTGTCGGCGACGAAGTCCTCGAAGCCGGGGGCGAGCTCGCGGAGGAAGTCGCGGCTCGGGTACTGGCCGTCCTGCAGGATCCCCTTGTAGCCGGCGGTGCAGGCGTTGCGGACGTAGGTCCCGGTGAGCTGCCAGACGATCCAGTCGGCCGCCTCCACCCAGTGCCGCATCGCGGCGTAGACCTCGGGCGCCTCTTCGAACAGCTCGAGGCCCTTGGCGAACTCCCACTCCGAGGAGATCAGGCCGCCGTAGCGCGGGAGCCACTTCTCGCCGCGGGTGCGGGCCAGCTCGTTGATCCGCACGGCCTGCGGCTGCGCCGAGTGGTGCTTCCAGAGCTTCACGTACGCGTGCGGGTTGCCTTCGAACTCGGGCAGTTCGCACAGCGGCGTCCCGTCCGCGGTCGTCGGCACCATCGTGCACGCGGTGAAGTCGGTGGCGATCCCGACGACGTCCGCCGCGTCGACGCCGGCGTCCCGCAGGGCCGCCGGGACGGCGTTGCGCAGCACGCCGACGTAGTCCGCCGGCACCTGCAGCGCCCATTCCGGCGGCAGCGCGCGGCCCGTGGCGGGCAGCGTCTCGTCGAGCACCCCGTGCGGGTACTCGAAGACGCCGGAGCCGAGTTCGGCCCCGTCGGCCACGCGCACGACCACCGCGCGGCCGGACAGGGTGCCGAAGTCGACGCCGACGGTGAGTGGTTCTCCCACGGTGTCTTCCCTCCTGGTTGGTGACCGGGACGCGGCGCGGGCGGCGGTGAACGCGCCGCGTCCCGGGGTCTTAGCGGCCGGTGAGGACCAGTGTCGTCACCGAGTTGGCAGGCAACGTCAGCTTCGACGTCGCGGCCAGGCCGGTGATCTCCCTGGTCTGCGGCACGATGGCGGTCGGCGTGGCGAGGGTGTTGCGCCCCGCCGGGTCGCCGGTGAGCGTGGTGAGCGTGCCGGTGCCGTCGACGGCGGTGACGCCGGTGAGCGACAGCCGGGTGGTCTGCACCTGCGAAGTCGGGTTGACGAGTTTGACCGTGAAGGTCTTCCTTCCGCTCTTCGTGGTCACGTTGACCACCTGCCGCAGGGGGCTGCCCTGGTTGAGGCGGCTGGTGACGATCTGCTTGCCGAGGGTGCTGGAGAACATCTGCTGCACCCAGTACGACGGCGAACCGTAGCTGCTGCCGGCGTCGAGGCCGATCAGGTTGACCGGCCAGTTGGACTGGTTTTCGTGCACCAGCACCGGCGCGTACATCGAGCCGATGACGATGTCGCTGTTGCGTTCCAGCCCGGTGAGGAACGCGGCCTCGCCGATGGCGGCGGCCAGGGTGCCGGTGGGCCTGCCGTCCTGGGCGCCGTACTCGCCGACGAGGATCTCCGGGCCGGAGCGGTCCGCGGTGTCGTAGCGGGTCGAGTTGTCGGTGAACCACTGCGGCGACTGGTAGTAGTGGTCGTCCGCGGCGTCCGGGCGCACCCCGGTCGACGTGCTCGACGCGGCCCCGCCCTGCAGGCCGCCGGTCGTCGCGACGACGGTCAGCTGCGGGTACTTCGCCTTGATCGCGTTGAACATGTCGGTGAAGCGCCAGGCGTAGCTGCCCGAGGTGTCGAACCAGTCCTCGTTGCCGACCTCGACGTAGCGCAGGTCGAACGGCGCCGGGTGCCCGTCGGCGGCCCGCTTCGCGCCCCACGTCGTCGAGGTGTCGCCGATGGCGTACTCGATCTCGTCGAGGGCTTCCTCGATGTACTGCGGGTAGTCGGCCTGGCTGACGTGCTGGCCGTTGAGGGTGTAGCCGGCGAACAGCCCGAGCAGCGGCTGGGCGCCGATGTCCTCGGCCAGCTTGAGGTAGTCGAGGATGCCGAAGCCGTCGGTGGACCAGTAGCCCCACGCGGTGTTCTGGTGGCCGGGGCGGTCCTCCAGCTTGCCGATGGTCTTCTTCCACTCGAACCGCGTGTCGAGGGTGTTGCCCTCGAGGTAGTTGCCGCCCGGGACGCGGAACAGGCCGAGCTTCATCGCCGCGAGCTTCTGCCCGAGGTCGGCGCGGACGCCGTTGGGCCGGTTCTTGAAGGTCGGCGGGAACAGCGACACCTGCTGGAACCAGGCGTCCCCGCTCAGCGCCGTCTTGCCCTTGTTGACCAGGGAGACGACGATCCGGTTGTCGGTGGAGTTCGTGATCGTCGACGGCGTGGTGAAGCTGAACGTCTGCTGCGTCCACGCGTCCCCGACCGGCTGGACGTCCTTGCTCGCCAGAACCGTGCCGTCCGGCTTCTCCAGGCTGATCCGCACCGCGCCCTTCCAGCTGCCCTTCGCGAAGAAGCTGCCGGTGTACTTGGTGGACGGCTTCGCGGCGATACCGTAGAAGCCGACGTTCGCGGCGGCAACTCGGCCGGCGGCCGGGACGGTGTCCGCGTGCAGCTTGAGCGAGCGGTCGAGCGCGGTGTTCAGCGGATTCGCGGTGTCGACCGCGTAGGTGCCGGCCGCGCCCGCCGAGGTGACCAGCGACCAGTACGGCACCGGCGTGTTGCCCGCGCCGCTGCCGGGCTGGTAGCCCTCCTTGAAGGTGCGGTTGCGCACCAGTTCGGCGTACAGGCCGCCTTCGACCGAGTGGCTGATGTCCTCGAGGATCGAGCCGTAGGTCGTCGGCCGGGTGTTGGCGCGGACGACGTTGGCGTCGACCGCGAGCTGGTTGGCTCCGGCCAGTGCGCCGATCTGCGCGGCGGTCAGCGGGAAGCGGCGCAGCTCGACCTCGTCGACGGCGCCGGTGAACCCGGCGCCGACGGTGAACGGCGCCGCGGCGGTGCCCGAGGCCGGGCAGGCGGAGACGTCGAGGGTCGTGCCGGTGGGCGTCCCGCAGGTGCTGGTGACCGCGGAGGCGTCACCGTCGGCGTAGACGGTGAGCCGCTGGGCGGCGCGGTCGAGGACGAGCGCGGCGTGGTGCCAGTTGCCGTCGGCGAGGCCGCCGCCGTTCGTGGTCACCTGGATCGGGCCGACGCGGGCGGTGAGCTTGCCGCCGGTGACGCCGAGCGCGTAGCCGTCACCGTGGTCGACCAGCGTGCCGGCCGCGGTGGTGCGGAACCAGGCGGCCAGCGAGAGCGAGCCGGTGCCGGTGTCGAAGGCGGGCGAGCTGCCCATGTCCACAGTGGACTTGCCGTCGAGCTGGACGGCCTTGCCGGCCGCGCCGGTGGTCCAGGTGGCGCCCTTGAGCGTGCCGTCGGCCGCGTTCGCCGACGAGTCGCGGGCCACCGTGCCGGTACCTTCGTCGAAGTGCCACGAACCGCTGGCGGCCAGCGCGGCGACCGCGGAGCCGGTCAGCGGCGTCGGGTACGCGCGGACGTCGTCGACGCCGCCGGCGAACCAGTCGGCCGGGGCGCCCGCCCACTTGCCGCGCCCGATCTCCAGGTGCCCGGAAGCGGTCCACGGCGTCGTGAACGGGACGCTCTGCTGCAGGGTTCCGTTGACGTACAGGGAAAGCGTGCCGGCCGCCCGGTTGTAGACACCGACCAGGTGCTGCCACTGGCCGGCCTGCGCGGGCAACGTCGACACCGCTGAGGATGAAGCGGTGTCGCCGTCGCCCGCGCGGCGTGTGAAGGCGAACCGGCCGTCGGCCGCGCGCTGGAGGTAGAAGCCGCTGATGGTGCTGCCGTCGACGCTCACCGCGGTGCGGAAGCCGCCGGCCGCGGTGGGCTTGACCCACGCCGCGACCGTGAAGCTCTGCGCGGTGTCCACGACCGGCGCCGGGACGTCGACCGCGGCGTCGGTGCCGTTCAGCGTGACGCCGTGCGCGCCGACGACGCCGTCGCCCCAGGCCGCGCCACCGGTGAGAGTGCCGGTGCGCGCGTCGAGCGAGTCGTCGGCGGTCGTGGTGCCGGTGCCCTCGTCCAGGCCCCAGTGCCCGGCGATGGCCAGGCGGGCCGCGTCGGCGGCCGTCACGGCACCCGAGTAGGCGCGGACGTCGTCGATCGTGCCGTCGACGAAGTCCACCGGGTTGCCGCCGTACTTGCCGCGGCCGATCACCAGGTGCCCGGTGCCCGCCCACGCCGTGGGCGCGGCGACGGTCGTCTGGCGGGTGCCGTCGACGTAGAGCGACAGCGTCGACGCGGCCGCGTCGTACACGCCGGTCAGCTGGTACCACTGGCCGGCGACGGGGTCGAAGTTCGCGCCCGCGACGACGCCGTCGGCCGGCGAGTCCCCGGCCAGCCGGGTGAAGGCGAACCGGCGGGAGTCGTCGCGGAACTGCAGGAAGAAGTTGCTCACCTGGGTGCCGTCGACGCTGACGAACGTCTGGAAGCCGGACGTCTTGTCCAGCTTCACCCAGCTGCTCACCGAGAAGCTCTTCGTCGTGTCGAGCACCGGCGCACCGGCGTCGGCGAAGCCGTTGACCCCGTCGGTCGTCAGTGCCCCGCCGCGGATGCCCGGGCCCCAGCCCGCGCCGCCGGTCAGCGTCGCGGGGTGGCTGCCCGCGGTGTCGGCGGCGGTCGTCCCGCTGCCGTCGTCGAACGTCCAGTGCCCGGCCAGGCCCGGCTCGGGGTCCGCCGCGGCGGCCGTCACCGGCAGCGCCGAGAACAGCGTCAGGGCCGCGAGCACGGCCATGGGCCGCCGCAGTCTGCCGAGCATGACTCTCCCTTGAGTGTGATCGGAAGGGGGCACTTTCACGTGAAAGTGCCCTTCCGCGCTAGCGGGTTCGTCGGGTGACGAGGCGTTGCAGGACGATGAAGACGAACAGGAGGGCCCCGGTGATGATCGAGGTCCACCAGGAGTTGAGCGTGCCGTCGAAGGTGATCAGGGTCTGGATGATGCCGAGCACCATGATCCCGAGCACGGTGCCGAGGACGTACCCGGAACCACCGGTCAGGATCGTGCCGCCGATGACGACCGCGGCGATCGCGGTCAGCTCCAGGCCGACGCCGTTGAGCGGGTCGCCCGAGGACTTGTAGAGCACCAGCAGCAGCCCGCCGAGGGCCGAGCAGACGCCGCTGATCGTGTACACGGCGATCTTGGTGCGGCCGGTCTTGAGGCCCATCAGCATCGCGGACTGCGCGTTGCCGCCGATCGAGTAGACCGTGCGCCCGAACCGGGTGAAGACCAGGACGTAGGCCGCGACGGCGACGACCACCAGGGCCACCACCACGCTGATCGAGATGTGCAGCTCGGGCCCGAGCGGGATCTGCGTCTGGGCCAGCGTGGCGATCGTGGCGTTGTCGATCGAGTACGCCTCGGTGGTGATCGTGTAGCAGAGGCCGCGGGCGAAGAACATCCCGATCAGCGTCGCGATGAACGGCTGGATCTCGAAGAAGTGGATCAGCGCGCCCATCCCGGCCCCGAGCAGCGCCCCGATCAGCAGCACCACCACGATCGCCGCCCACGCCGGCCAGCCGTGCTTCTGCAGCAGGTCGCCGGAGACCACGGTGGACAGCGCGACCACCGACCCGACGGACAGGTCGATGCCGCCGGTGAGGATCACGAACGTCATGCCGACGGCGACCACGAGCAGGAACGCGTTGTTGATGAACAGGTCGAGGATGACCTGGCCGGAACCGAAGGCCTCGTACTGGACCGCGCCGAAGACGTACGCGGCGATCAGCAGCGCCAGCGTCGCGAGGATCGGCACGTGCCGCTGCTGCGGCCGGTAGCCCTTGACACGGGCGAGGGTGGTCATGCGGTGACCTCCACCTTCTCCGGAGCGGGTGTGGGCGCCGGGGTGACCGGGCGGGCTCCGCGCCGCCGGAACTTGCGGCGGAACGCGGGCGAGAGCAGCAGGCACACCACCAGCACGACGATGGCCTTGAAGAGCATGATCGACTCCGGCGGGATGCCGAGGGCGTTGACGGTGGTGGTGAGCGTCTGGATGAGCAGCGCGCCGATCACCGAGCCGCCGAGGGAGAACCGGCCGCCGGTCAGCTGGGTGCCGCCGACGACGACCGCGAGGATCGCGTCGAGCTCGATGAACAGGCCGGCGTGGTTGGCGTCGGCGCTGTGCACGTTCGCGCTGATCATCAGCCCGGCGATGCCGGCGCACAGCGCGCAGAAGACGTAGACGAGCCAGGTCAGCCGCGCCGAGCGGAGCCCGGCCAGCCTGCTGGCTTCGGGGTTGCCGCCGACGGCCTCGACGAGCAGGCCGAGCGCGGAGCGGCGGACGAGCACCGAGGCGATCACGAACACGGCCAGCGCGATGAGGATGGCGCTGGGCAGGGTGAACAGGTACCCGCTGCCGATCCACTCGAACGAGTGGGAGTTGACGGTGATGATCTGCCCGTCGCTGATCAGCTGCGCGATGCCGCGGCCGGCGACCATGAGGATCAGGGTCGCGATGATCGGCTGGATGCCCAGTGCCGCGACCAGCCAGCCGTTCCACACGCCGAGCACGAGCGAGAGGCCGAGCGCCAGGCCGAAGGCGACCAGCGTGGTGCCGACGCCGTCGGGGTTGTCGCTGATCCACAGGCAGGCGAGCGCGCCGCTGATCGCGACCACGGCGCCGACCGAGAGGTCGATGCCGCGGGTGGCGATCACCAGCGTCATGCCGATCGCGATGAGGATCAGCGGGGCGCCGTTCTTCAGGATGTCGATGACGTTCCCGTAGAGGTGCCCGTCGCGGAGCTCGATCTTGAAGAACGACGGGCTCGCGATCAGGTCGCCCAGCAGCAGCACCAGCAGCGCCACGACGGGCCAGAAGAGCCGCTGTTTGGTCATGCTTTTCAAGGCGGTAGTCACGCCTGCACCCCCTCGGCCATCGTGGCCATGACGTCGTCCGCGGTGAGCGCCTGGTTGTTGTCCCGCACCGCCACGACCTTGCGGTCGCGCAGCACGACGACGCGGTGGCTCAGCCGCAGGACCTCTTCCAGTTCGGCGGAGATGTACACGACGGCCATTCCTTCGCCCGAGAGCTGGGTGACCAGCTTCTGGATCTCCGTCTTGGCGCCGATGTCGATGCCGCGCGTGGGCTCGTCGAGGATCAGCAGCCGCGGTTCGGTGATGAGCCAGCGGGCCAGCAGGACCTTCTGCTGGTTGCCGCCGGAGAGGTTGCCCACCAGCGCTTCGGGGTTGGCGGGCCGGATGTCGAGCGCCTTGACGTACTTCTCGGCGATTTCGTCCTGGCGGCGGCGCGACAGCGGCCGCGCCCAGCCCCGGGAGGCCTGCAGCGCGAGCACGATGTTCTCGCGGACGGTCAGTTCCTCGACCAGGCCTTCGGCCTTGCGGTTCTCCGAGAGGAACGCGATCTTGTGGTCCAGACCGGCCCGAGGGGTGCGCAGCGACGTCGTGTCGCCGTCGACCTGCACGGTGCCGCTGTCGGCGTGGTCGGCGCCGAAGAGCAGCCGGGCGAGCTCGGTGCGGCCGGAGCCGAGGAGGCCGGCGAGCCCGACGACCTCGCCGGCGTGGACGGTGAGGTCGAAGGGCGCGACGCCGCCCTTGCGGCCGAGGCCTTCGGCGGCCAGCAGCACCGGCGCGCCGGCGACCTCGGCCCGGGTGGGGCCGGAGTCCTCCAGGTCCTCGAGGACCTGGAGCTCCTTGCCGATCATCTTGGTGACGAGCTCGACCGGCGTGATGTCCGCGGTGCGGTACTCGCCGATCAGTTTTCCGTTGCGCAGCACGGTCATCCGGTCGGCGATGGCGAAGACCTGGTCGATGAAGTGGGACACGAACAGGATCGCCATACCGCTTTCGCGCAGGGACCGGACGACCTTCAGCAGCTGCTCGACCTCGCCGGCGTCCAAACTGGACGTCGGTTCGTCGAGGACGAGCACCCGCGCGTCGACGTCGAGCGCGCGGGCGATCGCGACCAGCTGCTGCACCGCGATGGAGCAGGTGGAGAGCTCGGCCGAGACGTCGACGTGGACGTCCAGCCGGGCCAGGAGTTCCTCGGCGCGCTTCCGCATCGGGCCCCACTGGATGCGGCCGAAGCGGCGGGGTTCGCGGCCGAGGCAGACGTTCTCCGCCACGGACAGGTTCGGGCAGAGGTTGACTTCCTGGTAGACCGTGCTGATGCCGGCCTGCTGGGCCTCGCCGGGCCCGCTGAAGGCGACTTCGCCGCCGCCCAGCTCGATCGTGCCCGCGTCCACCCCGTACACCCCGGTCAGCACCTTGATGAGGGTGGACTTGCCGGCGCCGTTCTCGCCCATCAGGGCGTGGACTTCGCCGGGGTACATCCGGAAGGCGACCCCGTCCAGGGCGAGGACGCCGGGGAACTCCTTGCGGATACCGCTCATCCGCACCATGGGCTGCGGTTCAGGCATTGGTGTGCTCCGGGGTGGAGGCCGGGGGGCGTGAGTGGTAAGGCGGGTTAGAACCCGCCTTACCACTCACGACCTGCGGGCGAGGATCAGTACTGGCGCGACGGCAGGGCGGCCTTGGCCGCGGCCTGGTCGAACTCGGTCTCCTTGGTCTCGATGCGGGCGGGCACCTGCTCGCCGGCGGCGACCTTCTTGACCAGGTCCATCAGCTGCGGGCCGAGCAGCGGGTTGCACTCGACGATGTGGTTGATCTTGCCGTCGGCGAGCGCCTGCATGCCGTCCTTGACCGCGTCCACGGAGACGATCTTGATGTCCTTGCCCGGGACCTTGCCGGCGGCTTCGATGGCCTCGATGGCACCGAGGGCCATGTCGTCGTTGTGGGCGTAGAGCACGTCGATCTTGGGCTGGGACTTCAGGAAGGCCTCCATGACCTCCTTGCCCTTGGCGCGGGTGAACTCACCGGTCTGCGAGGCGACGATCTTGTACTTCGGGTCGGCCGCGATGACGTCCGCGAAGCCCTTCTTGCGGTCGTTCGCCGGGGCCGAGCCGGTGGTGCCCTGCAACTCGACGATGTTCACCTGGCCGGTGGCGCTGCCGAACTCCTTGGTCAGCCACTCCCCCGCCTTCTTGCCCTCGGCGACGAAGTCGGAGCCGAGGAAGGTCTTGTAGAGCGACTTGTCCGGCGAGTCGATCGCGCGGTCGGTGAGGATGACCGGGATGTTGGCGTTCTTGGCTTCCTTGAGGACGGTGTCCCAGCCGGACTCGACGACCGGCGAGAAGGCGATGACCTTGACCTTCTGCTGGATGTACGAGCGGATCGCGGAGATCTGGTTCTCCTGCTTCTGCTGCGCGTCGGAGAACTTCAGCTCGATCCCGGCGGACTTGGCCGACTCCTGGATCGACTTGGTGTTCGCCGTCCGCCAGCCGCTCTCGGCGCCCACCTGGGCGAAGCCGAGCGTGACGGCGCCGCCGGCCGAGCCGCCGGACGAACCGCCACTCCCGCAGGCGGTGAGCAGCACGAGTCCGGCCGCCGCGGCCGCCGCGGCGGCCCATCGCTTCTTCAGCACGTTCACTCCTCGATCGACGATGATCAGTGGGAAAACCTGTGTGGGGACTTCGGGTGAAAACTGACAGTTGCGTGGTAGCGCTAACAATCCCTCGGGAACCACCGGTCCCGCCGGCCGCGGCGCTAGCGCGGTCCGGTGCTCTCGCGCACGATCAACTCGGGGACGACCAGGGCGCGCGCGTGCCGGTCGCCTCCGTCCATCCGCCCGGCCAGCAGGCCGAACGTACGCCGTCCGACTTCGATGAAGTCCTGGCGCACCGTCGTGAGCGGCGGCGTGAAGTACGCCGCCTCGGGGACGTCGTCGAAGCCCGCCACGCGCACGTCCCGCGGCACCGAGATGCCCGCTTCGGCGAACGCGCGCAGCAGGCCCAGTGCCATCTGGTCGTTGCCGGCGAAGACGGCGTCCAGATCCTTTTCCTTGGCGAGGGATCGCCCCGCCTCGTAGCCCGACCGGGAGCTCCAGTCGCCGCGGATCACCTGCGGGGCCCCGACGCCGTGGCGTTCCAGGGTTTCCCGCCAGCCGAGCTCGCGGTCGCGGGCCTCCAGCCAGTCCTCCGGCCCGGCGATGTGCCACACCGTGCGGTGGCCCAGCGCCAGGAGGTGTTCGGTGGCCCGGCGGGCGCCGTCGCGCTGGTCGACGGAGATGACCGGCACCGGTGCCGCCTCCCCGCCGCCGACGGCGACGACCGGGAAGTCCGCGGGCGCGGCTTCCAGGGCCCGGCCCGCGCTGACGTGCGGGGCGATCACGATGACGCCCTCGACCGCCTGGCGGCGCAGGTTCTCCACCGCGTCGGCGATCGACGACCGGCCCGGCCTGCTGACGCTGGAGATCGTGATCGCGTACCCGGCTTCCCGGGCGGCGTTCTCGATGCCGTAGAGCGTGCTGGCCGGACCGTACAGATTGGACTCGAGCGCGACGACGCCGAGCGTGCCGGTCCGCCCGGTGACCAGCGCGCGGGCCGCGGAATTGGGCCGGTAGCCCAGCTCCTCGATCGCCGCGAGCACCCGCGCACGGGTCTCGGGACGCACCGGGCCGGTCCCGTTGATCACCCGGGACACGGTCATGTGGGACACCCCGGCCACGCCCGCGACGTCGGTCAGGCTCGGCTGCCGCGTCCCGGCGGAGGTCGCCTTCAGGGGTCCGCCGGAGCGGGGTCGTTCGGCCACCGGTGTCCCCTTCCGTCCGCTCCGACATGGTCTGCGTCACCTGTTCCGGTGACGACGAGGAGTTAGTGTTAGCGATAACACCCACGGGGTCAACCCCGGGTCGCGTAACGGTCTAGTCACATGGCCTTCACACCGTCGCGACGACGAATTCGACGGCGCGACCTGCGCGGAGCGTCGTTTGAAATTCACCGCCCGTCAGCGCGGCCCGGTGTTCAACGGCATGTTCGCCCCGTCGGCGGGGCGTTTACCACACCGGTCCGCGACCGGTTTCAGAAGGCCACGGTGGCGGCGACGGGCAGGTGGTCGCTGCCGGTCGCGGGCAGGGTCCAGGCGGCCACCGGCCGCACGCCGCCGACGAAGATCTGGTCGATCCGGGCCAGCGGCAGGGCGGCCGGCCAGGTGAAGCCGAACCCGTCGCCGGCTTCCTCCTGCGCCGCCTGCAGGCGCGCGGTGACGGGCGCGAGCGCGCGGTCGTCGGCGGTGCCGTTGAAGTCGCCGACGAGCACGGTCCGGGGTGCGGCTTCCGCGGCGACGGCGTCGGCGAGCAGGTCCATCGCGGCGTCGCGGCCGTTCGCGGTGAACCCCGCGTCGAGGCGCACGCGCACGGAGGGCAGGTGCGCCACGAAGACCGCCACCGGGCCCTTCGGAGTGTCCACTGTGGTCTGCAGGGCCCGGGTCCACGGCATGATCGCCACCGGCCGCGTGGCACGCAGCGGGTAGGTGCTCCAGATCCCGACGGTGCCCTGGACGGAGTGGTGGGGATAGGCCGCGGCGAGCGCGTCCTCGTACTTCGGCACCTCGGACTTCTTCAGCTCTTCGAGGGCGATCACCTGGGCGCCCGCGGCGGCCAGCGCCCGCGCGGTGCCGGCCGGGTCCGGGTTCTCGTCGTTGACGTTGTGCGAGACGATCGTGAGGTCGCCGCCGGGTTCGCGCTTGTCGAAGAGCCGGGTGCCGAAGAACCCGCCCCAGACCAGCGCCGGCAACAGGAGGGCGAGAAGGGCGAGCGCCGACCGGCGGACCAGGGCCGCGACCAGCAGCGGCAGCACGAGCAGGCCGGTCCAGGGCAGGAACGTCTCCAGCAGGCTGCCGGCGTTGCCCGCCCAGTTCGGCACCAGCGGGTGCGCGAGCAGCAGCAGCGCGGTCAGGACGGCGAACGCGGCGACGACCCGGCCGCGGCGCCACGTCTGCCGGGTCGGCGCGGGCCGCTCGGCGGTCACGGTCATCGGACGGCCGCCGGCAGTTCCCGCTGGATGGCGGCGATGAGGGTGGCGCTGGTCTCGAGCACGGCCCGCAGCCCCGCCGACGGCGTGCCGCCCGGCCGCTGCTGGAGGACGACACCGAGGATCAGCGCGCCGTTGCCCGCACGGGCGGCCCACATCAGGGCGCCCCCGGCGGCGGTGGACGAGCCGGTCTTCAGCCCGATGACGCCGTCCCGGCCGAGCAGGGTGTTGGTGTTGGCGACCGTGCCCGGCACGCCGTCGATCCGCAGGCTGGGCGTGGCGACGATGGCCCGGATGACGGGGTGCTTCATTGCTTCGCGGGCCAGCCGCAGCTGGTCGGTGGCGGTGCTGGTGGTCGAGTCTTCGACCCCGCTGGCACCGGTGTAGGTGGTGCTGGTCATGCCGAGGGCGGCGGCCTCCCGGTTCATCTTCGCGACGAAGGCGTCCTGGCTGCCGGCGTCCCAGCGGGCGAGCAGCCGCGCGACGTTGTTGCCGGACGGGATGAGCATCAGGGCGAGCAGGTCGCGTTCGCTGAACCGCCGCCCCGCCCGCACGGGCGCGCTCGATTCCTCGGCCGACGTCGACTCGGCCTCGGCCTGCTCGTCGACGGTGATCTCGGGACCGGCCTCGTCCGCGCCGAGCGGGTGGTCCTTGAGGACGACGTAGGCGGTCATGACCTTGGTGACGCTGGCGATGGGCACCGGCCGCTGCTCACCGCGGCTGCCGAGCGAGCCCAGGTTCTGCACTTCGACGCTGGCCTGTCCTTCGGCGGGCCACGGCAGCGGAAGGTCGACGACCGGCCGGGTGGCCAGCGCCCGCCCGGCGGTTTCGGGCGGCAGGACGACCCACCAGGCCGCGGCGACCACCACGGCCAAGCCGGCGGCGATACCGGCGGCAAGGGGCGGGATGCGGGTGCGGGCCATCGGTCTCCTCCGAGTGCCGGGATGTGGTCACCGATCACTGTGTCGGGAGAAGATCGCCGGATCGTCGGGGCTGTTCGACAGGTGTGCACCAGGAATGTCCCGATCCTGTACCAGCGCCCGGCGCGGCGAAGGGCACCTTCCGCTCGTCAGCTGCGAGGGAGGTGCCCTTCGGCCCACGCCGGCCGGGGTGCCGGGGCCCGCGCGGGGGTCACTTCGCGGAGCGCTGGATGCAGTCGAGGCCCAGGCCGAGCGTCGTGGCGACGTACTGGCAGACGTGCGACGCGTGCGTCTCGTCCGTCTGCGCGCAGGCGATCGGCACGCCGAAGAGGTCGACCGAACAATAGGCGTAGAACTGCGTCTTGCTGCCGGGCACCATGTCCGCCGACGCCGGCGTGGCCGCGGCGACGACCGCGGAAACCGTGAGTGCAGCGGCCGTGGCCCAGGAAGCGATCCGGGTGTTCATCGTGCTCTCCTTCCGCCGAGCTTTCCCCTGTGTGTCAAGGGGTTCACCGGGAGAATTCCCCGGCCGGCGTGCCTTCAGCTCGACGTCACCGGAAAGTGTTACGCCGCCCCGCCGTTCACATACATGACCATTGTTCATCCTGTTGACCAACGGCGGGCCGGTGACCTATAAAGGAAACGTCCGGGTGTCCGCCGCAACACCTCCGCAGTCCGCTTTCCGGAGGCCATCGGTGTCCCCTCGCTCCGCCGTTTTCCTCGGCGTCACCGTCATTTCCGCCACGCTCGCGGTCGCCGCGCCCGCCCGAGCCGACGTCGTCGACGTCACCACCGCCGCCCAGCTCCGGGCCGCGCTCGCCGGCGCCGTCCCTGGCCAGACCATCCGGCTCGCGCCCGGCACCTACCGCGGCTCCTTCGTCACCACGAAACCCGGCCCGGTCACCCTGTCCGGCCCGGCGGACGCCGTCCTGATCAACGACGGCCCCGCCGGCGCCGCCCCGGCCTGCCCGGCACCGACCGCAGGCTGGGACTCCGGCTACGGCCTGTGGCTCGCGAACGCGCCCTCCTGGACCCTGCGGGGGTTCACCGTGCAGGAGTCCAAAAAGGGCATCGTCGCGGACAACTCACCGCACACCACCATCGACGGTGTCACCGTGCACCACGTCGACGAGGAAGCCGTGCACTTCCGCCGTTCCTCGGCCGACAGCGTGCTGAAGAACTCCACGATCAGCTACACCGGCCTCGTGCAGCCGGGCTACGGCGAAGGCGTCTACCTCGGCTCGGCCGGCTCGAACTGGGGCTGCCACGGCAACTCCGGCGGCGCCGACCGCGGTGACCGGATCCAGGTGCTGGACAACCACATCGGCCCGTTCATCGCCGCCGAACCCATCGACGTCAAGGAAGGCACGGCGGGCGGTGTCATCCGCGGCAACACCTTCGACGGCCGCGGGGTCACCGGCCAGAACTCGGCGGACTCCTGGATCGACGTCAAGGGCACCGGCTACACGATCGAAGGCAACACGGGCACGTTCGCCCCGCCCGGCACGTTCGCCAACGGCTACGAGACCCACAACCCGAGCACGAGCCCGGCGTTCGCCAACGGCTGCGGGAACGTCTGGCGCGCCAACAAGTCCGACCTCGGCGGCGTGGGCGCCTACGCGATCAAGATCAGCTCGGTCTCGAAGTGCGCGGCGAACCCGAATGTCGTCCACGCCTCGAACACCGTCACAAACGCCCGGTCGGGGCTGACCAACATCCCCGTCACGGCAGGATAGCGTCGACGTACCCGCCGTCCACCCGCACCGCCGCGCCCGTGGTCGCCGACGCGAACGGCGAGCTCAGGTACACCACCAGGTGGGCGATCTCCTCGGGTTCGATCAGCCGCTGCAGCAGGGACTGCGGGCGGTGGCGCTTCATGAACTCGCGCTGGGCCTCTTCCCACGGCAGGTCCTTGTCGACGAGCTCGTAGACGAAGTCCTCGACGCCGCCGGTGTGCGTGGGGCCGGCGATCACCGCGTTGACGGTGACGCCGGTCCCGGCGGCGTGCTTGGCGAAACCGCGGGACACGCCGAGCAACGCCGTCTTCGACACTCCATAGTGGATCATCTCGGCCGGGATGACGATCGCGGAATCGCTGGCGATGTACTGGATCCGCCCCCAGCCGCGGTCGGTCATGCCGGGCAGGTACGCGCGGGTGAGCCGCACCGCGGCCAGGACGTTGACCTCGAAGTAGTGCCGCCAGTCGGCGTCGGTGATGTCCAGTGGCTCCTGGGCGCCGAAGATGCCGAGGTTGTTGACCAGGATGTCGGCGTCCGGCACCTCTTCGACCACCTGGGCCGCGCCGGCCTCCTCGGACACGTCGCCCGGGGCCGGCAGGAAGTCCGCGTCCGGCACCTCCTCGCGCAGCCGCGCGATGGCCTTGTGGACGCCGGTTTCGCTCCGGCCGTTGATCGCGACCCGCGCGCCCGCCGCCGCGAGGCCCGTCGCGATCGCCGCACCGATGCCCTGGGTGGAGCCGGTGACCAGTGCCGTCTTGCCGCTCAGGTCGACCCGCATCGTGAAAACCCTCTCTCGCTCGCGTGCCTCCCCGGGCGATTCAAGCACAGCTCGCCGGAGCCCACCGGCTGGAAAACCCGGTTGCCTCCCCCGCACGAGGGCGCCACGATCTGCGCATGACCACGTATCGAACCCCGCTCCTGCCGACCGTCGCCGCGACCACCGCGCCGGTCCAGCAGCAGCCGTGCCGCCGGTGGGGGTCGATCGTCTCCGCGCCGTGAGCGCCGCGCTGCTCGCCGGCCTGGTCGCGGGCTACGGCATCGCGATCCCGGTCGGCGCCGTCGGGACGTACCTGGTGGCCCTGTCCGCCCGCACGTCGCTGCGAACCGGCCTGTCCGCGGCCATGGGCGTGGCAACGGCCGACGGCGTGTACGCGCTGGTCGCCGTGCTCGGCGGCGCCGCGATCGCGGGCGTCATCGCCCCGTTCGCCACACCACTGCGCTGGCTCTCGGCGGCCGTCCTGATCGTGCTCGCCACCCACGGTGCCGTGCGTGCGGTGCGCTCGCACCGGGCGCCGGCCACCCGCCCGGTGACGCCGCTCGCCCCCGGCCGCGCCTACGTCAGCCTGCTCGGCATCACGCTCGTCAACCCGGCCACGGTCGTGTACTTCACCGCTTTGGTGGTCGGCGACCGCGCCGGCGCGGAGGTCACGGTGCTCGACCAGGCGGTGTTCGTGCTGGCCGCGTTCGCCGCCTCGGCGAGCTGGCAAGCGGCGCTCGCCGGCGGCGGGGCCCTGCTCGGCCGGGTCCTCACCGGGCGCCGCGGCCGGCTCGTGACAGCGCTGGTGTCGAGCGCCGTGATCACCGCACTCGCCGTCCGGCTTGTCCTCCCCTGAGGCGGAAACCGTTGCCCTGTAACGGTTTGTCCGGTTCCCGGGCGCACGCCGGAAGACGTCCGGCCGCCCGGTTCCGGGCTAGCGTCCGAGGGGACGAAGGAGGCGGCCATGGCGATGCCGATGTCGATGTCGGGGTGGGACACCGCGGGCGCGGTGCTGCTGGTGCTCTGGGCGCTGGCCATGTGGACCGCGGTCGGCGTGCTCGCGTACGCCGACCGCGGGCCGGTGCGGCCCTGGGTGTACCGCGGGGCGCTGGGGGTGATCGGCTTCGGCGTGCTCGGCCAGCTCGGGCACGTCCAGGAGCACGTCGCCCAGGTCGGGTACTGGCTCGGCCACCCGAACTCCCCCGCCTGGATGACGCCGTGGGGCACCGGCCTGGCGAACGGCCTGCAGCTGGTCCTGCCCGGCCGGCCGACGTTCGGCATGGAACTGCTGCACCTGACCGGCAACTTCCTCTTCCTGGCCGGTCTGGCGGGCGTCATGGTGATCACCCGCCGGGCCACCGGCACCCGCACCCGCCGCTGGGCGAAGATGGGCGTCTGGATGCAAGGCCTGCACGGGCTGGAGCACCTGGTCCTGACACTGTCGATCGCGTTCGGCGCGCCCCGGGCGATCGGGCTGTCCACGTTCTTCGGGCTCGTGGACCCGGGCCCGGGGCTGACCACCTACCGCGTCTGGTGGCACTTCACCGCGAACGTCCTCGGCTCGGTCGTCTTCGGGCTCGCGCTGTACCACCTGTGGCGCGAACGCCGGGAGATCCGCGCCGGTTTCCTGCTCCGGCCGCTGCCCGCGGTCACCCGGCGGGCGGCGTGAGGCAGGTCAGCGTCGGCACCGCCCAGTCGGCGTGGTCCTGGCCGTTGCCGTCGCCCACGATCAGGTCGAGCACCTGGGCGCCGGTGACGTCGACGTCGACCGGGACCGCCGCCTGGCCGCCGCGGACCACCGGCGTCGTCACCCGCGTGACGCCGTCGACCGCGACGCTGAAGGTCACGCTGCCGCCGGTCCCGGTCTCGCCGTCGACGCCCACCGCGGCCGTCAGCCGGGTGCACGTGCCCGCCAGGTAGAGCTGGACGTCGCTCGCCGCGTGCACGCCGAGGCCCTTGGCGTAGGCCACCCCGCCGATGGTCATCGGCTTGCCGTCGCCCGCGCTCGCTTCGCCGTTGCTGGTGTCGCGTTCGACCGGGCCCCAGCCGTTCGTGGCGGTGAGGAACGGCAGCGAGCTGACGGCCGCCTGCCCCGCGGGCGGTGCCGGGGGAACGGCCCCCACGATCCGTTCCCCGGTCACCGACCCCGGGCGGCCCGCCTGCCGGTAGGCGACCGCGACCTTCAGCGCGGCGGTGTCCACAGTGGAGGGTGGCGTGACGGTCCAGGTGAACGTCGCCGACTTGCCGCCGTCGATCCGCGCGACCGAAGGCGGTGCCGCGGCGCCGACCGTCCACCCGGCCGGCGCGGTGAGCGCCGGCTTGACGTCGAACGCCGGCGGCGCGCCCGCCGGGACCCGCACGGTCGCCGACGCGGTGAACGCCTGGCCGCCCGACGCGGTGTCCGGCGCGGTCAGGGACACCCCGGCCGTCGGTGCCGGCGGCATGGCGTACCGCACGGGGTCGTAGCCGGGCGACGCGTTCGGCCGGACGGTCAGCGGCGAGCGGTAGCTGCCGTAGTTCGTCCAGGCGATCGTGCCGAGGCCGCCGGTGCTGCCGTCGAGGTTCCACACCGCGACGGCGATCGTGTTGCGGCCGTTCGGGTTCAGGACGCCGTTCGGGATCGGGAAGCTGTGCTGCGGCCCGAGGTAGTTGACGTACTGGCCGAGCTGCCAGCCGTTGACGAAGATCAGCGCCCGGTACTGCCGCGCCGGGTCGTCGGTGATCGTCAGGCCGAGCGAGGTGTCCTGACCGCGCGGCAGGTCGAGGTCCGCGGTGGTCCGGTACCACGACACGCCCGGCGTCGTGTCCTTCACCGGGAGCGAGGCCGATGCCCAGCCGCGGTCCGGGAAGCCGGGCAGCGACCAGCCCGCGCGCTCGCCGTAGAGCCCGCCGGTGTTGAGCGGCCCGCGCACCTGGTCCAGACCGGTTTCGCCGCCGCGGACGCCCTGCAGCTGCCAGGTCACCGACGTCAGCGGGGTGCCGGTCAGCCGCGCGGCGGTGAGCCCGCGCGCGGCCTTGTTGCCGTTGCTGGCGCCGTAGTCCTCTTCGTGGCCCATGTTCACGGTCAGCACGGAGAGCTCGTTGTCGCCGGGCTTGAGGGCACCCGCCGGGAAGGGGAAGGTGTGCTGCGGGCTGGTGGAGCTGCCGAGGAAGACGCCGTTGAGCCACGCCGAGAACGCCCCGGCCGGGCCGCCGCTCTGGCTGGAAAGGGTGATCCCGGTCTGCTTCCCGTCGCCGGTGAAGTGGCCGCGGTACCAGGTGTTGCCGGTGTGGAAGCCGTAGTCGTCGGCGAAGAGGACGGGTTTCGTGCCGAGCGCGGTCGAGCTGTTGGTGGTCTCCTTGTCCGCGACGGGCCACGCCGAGTCGTCGAAGCCCGGCTGGCTCTCCGGAGACTCCTGCTGGTGCTTCCAGCCGGTCAGGGCGGGCAGCGTGACGGCCTTCGCGGTCGGGGCGGTTCCGGTCAGGCTGCCGCTCGACGTCGGCTTCGCAGGCACCCAGGACCCGTTCCACAGCAGCGTTTTCGCCGTGCTGAAGACCTCGAAGGCGCCGTCGGTGCCGGTGTCGCCGGTCAGCGCCAGCACGCCGTACTGCTCGGCCGCGGTCCGCACCAGGTGGGTACCGCGGACCAGCACCGGACCGGCCGCGGTGTCCTGGCGCCAGAAGGTCGCCGCCGTCGCCTTGTCGGCGAGCAGCAGGAGCAGCGGGCGCGCACCGGGCGCGGTGACGAGCACGCGGGCCAGGCCGTCGTGGGTGTAGTTGAGCCGCAGGTCGCCGCGGGCGGCGTCCCAAGTGGACGTGGCGGCGCCGCCGAGGACCTGCACGGACGGCTGCTTCGCGAACCGCAGCACGGTCTCGCCGGGCCCGCCCTTGTCACCGTAGAGCACGGCGACGTCCCGGCCGCCGATGGCAGCGGTCGTCATGATCTCCGACGTCGAGTACTGCATCCGCGCGGCACCGAGGTCATAGCCGGCGACGAGGATCTTCGACTGGCGGCCGTTCAACGTGATGCCGGTGCCGGGCTGCTGCGGCACGACCGGGTAGTAATCGGTGCTCCCGGACAGCAGATCGACGGCGTCCACCACGACGAAAGCGCCGTTCGCCTTCGCGTTCTTCTGCCCGGTGACGACGATCTTCAGCGTGTGCGGCCCGGCAGGCAGGTCACGCACCTCGTAACCGGTGATCTGGTTCTGCTTGCCCGCGGCGTAGAGGTCGACGGAAGAGACTTTGGCGTCGTCCAGGTAGACGTCGGCGATGCCGTGACTCGGGTCCTTCGACGTCACCCAGCGGATCCCGCTGCCGGTGAAGGGAATGCTGACGCTGTCGCCGTCGACGTTGGAGAAGGACTCGGTGTGCTGGTAGTCGCCGCCGGTGTAGTTGACCTCGGGCCCGACGTGGCTCCAGGTGCCGGTGTAGGCGACCTCGGTGGCGCGGTCGTCGTAGGTGTAGCCGGCGTGCGCGGCGAGGTCGAGCGCGACGCTGGTGGTGTTCGTGGCGGTGGACGTCGAGTCGCTGTGGCGCAGGGTGTGGAACTGCGTGCGGGTGTCGGGGTTGATCCGCGCGGTGTCGGTGAGCGCCGGATCGGTCAGCGGCGCACCGGCGAGCCCGTCGGTCTTGGTCAGCGGCGCGACGGACTGGGTGAAGTAGCCGATCAGCTTGTCTTCGGCGTACTTCGGGTCGAACTGGCGGCCTTCGGTGATGGCGGCGCCGTAGTCGTAGGAGGTGTAGTTCTGCGGGATCGCGCTCCAGCCCCAGGAGGTGCCGCCGTGCAGCATGTAGAAGCTCTGCACGGTGGCGCCGACGGCGATGTTCTGCTTGTAGAAGACGTTCGCGAACTGGTCGTTGATGAGCTGCGCGCACTTTTCGTAGCCAGGGCCGCCCCACGGGTCGAAGGCACCCCCCTGGAACTCGGCGGTGATGAGCGGCTTGCCGGGCACGTGGTCGTAGCTGATGTCCGGCACGCCGTTCCATTTGGCGGGGTTCGAGCAGTCGAAACCCTGCGGGTAGGAGTCGGCGGCATCGACGTCGAGGGCGGCATCCCCGGCGTTGAAGGTGCCGTTGTTGTTGCCGACGAGCGGAACGGTGATGCCGTCGGCGCGAGCCTTGCCCTCGAGGTGCTTCATGTAGGCGCGGCCGTCGGCGTTGCCGTTGTAGTACTCGTTTTCGACCTGGTAGGCGAGCACGCTCCCGGTGCCGTTGGTGAGCTGGTGCCGGGCGATGATGCGGTCGATCTGCGTCTGCCACTCGTCGGAGTACTCGAGGTAGACGGGATCGGCACTGCGGGTGTGCCCGGGAGTGGTGGACAGCCAGGTCGGGAACCCACCCCCGTCGACCTCGGCGTTGATGTAGGGCCCGGGCCGCGCGATGACGTAGAGGCCGGCCTGCTGAGCCATGTCGAGGAGCCGGTCGAGGTCCCGAACGCCGGTGAAGTCGTAGACGCCCTGTTTCGGCGAGTGGTAACCCCAGTCGAAGTAGAGCGAGGTCGCGTTGAAGCCGGCGGCCTTCATCTTCTGGAAGACGTCGAGCCAGAGATCGGGACTGGGCAGGCGGTAGGAGTGGAACTCACCGGACCACAGGTAGATGCGCTTCCCATCGACGAGGAAGGAGTACCCATCGTAGGTGACGGAGTGCAAGGCCCCCGGCCTCCCTGGCGCGGCGTGCGCCCCCGGGGCGGCAACACCGGCAAAGGCAAGCAGGGCGGAAAGCAGAACGGCGAGCAGCATCCGGCAACGGCGAGCGGAGCGCATCCGGGCCTCCTGAGCGGCGGGGACCACAATCGAACACGAACCTTTGCCGACCACACAGAAGCGGTCAAGATACAACACCAAGATGGATCAGTGCGGAGGGATTGTTAGCGTTAACAGCAGTGGGGCGAAAGGGATTTGACGAGGCAAACCCGCCAAACTGGAGGAGGAGGAGGAGGAGGAGGCGGCGGCGGCGGCGGAGGGCCCGGCAGCCAACCCACCGCAAGCCAAAGGAAGCCCGGCAGCCTCCCCACCGCAACAGACGACGCCCAGACCCCCCGCAACCCCGATCCGAAGCCGAAACACGGCCGGCGGCGCCGGGTCAAGGCACGCTTTCCCGCCTTGACGCGGTGCCGCCGGCCGTAGTCACAATCGGCGATCGGGGTGGCGGAAACCCGGCAGGAGCAGAAAACCCCACCGGGATCAGTGCGGCCCAGTACTCTCCCGAACCACCAACTCAGCAGCCACCAAATGCCGAGCCCCCGCATCACCACCGGCCATCCGCTCCTCGAGCAACCCGAACGTCCGCCGCCCAACCTCGATGAAATCCTGCCGCACCGTCGTCAACGGCGGCGTGAAGAACTCCGCCTCCGGCACATCGTCGAACCCCGCAACGTGCACATCCTCCGGCACCCGGATCCCGGCCTCGGTGAACGCCCGCAACAACCCCAGCGCCATCTGGTCATTGGCCGAAAACACCGCCTTGAGCCCCCGCTTGCCCACCAGCGCGCGCCCGGCCTCGTACCCCGACCGCGGGCTCCAGTCGCCGCGGACCACCGCCGGGACGCGGGCGCCGTGGCTCTCCAGGGTCTCGCGCCAGCCGCGCTCGCGGTCGCGGGCCTCCAGCCAGTCCTCCGGGCCTGCCAGGTGCCAGACCGTCCGGTGACCGCGGGACAGCAGGTGCTCGGTGGCCAGGCGGGCGCCGTCGTACTGGTCGACCGAAATCACCGGGACCGGCGCCGCCTCGCCGCCGCCGACCGCCACCAGGGGGATGTCCGACGGGGCGGCCGCGAGCGCGCGGCCGGCCGTCACGTGCGGGGCGATCACCACGATCCCCTCCACCGCCTGGCGCCGGAGGCTCTCCACCGCGTCGCCGATCGACGTCCGGCCCGGGCGCGTCACGCTGCAGATCGCGACACCGTAGCCCGCCTCGCGGGCCGCGTTCTCGATGCCGTAGAGCGTGCTCGCCGGTCCGTAGAGATTGGACTCGAGCGCGACCACGCCGAGCGTGCCCGACCGGCCGGTGACCAGCGCCCGCGCGGCCGTGTTGGGCCGGTAGCCGAGCTTCTGCACCGCGGCGAGCACCCGCTCGCGGGTCTCCGGGCGCACCGGCCCGCTCTCGTTGACCACGCGCGAAACCGTCATGTGCGAGACACCGGCCATGCCGGCGACGTCGGCCAGGCTCGGCTGCCGCGGCCCCGGCGGGGAAGTCCTCGTCTGCTCCCCCGGCTTCGCCCGGTCCACCACCCTGGCCCCCTCCACGTCGTACCGCCTCACCCCCGAGACGGTACCGCCGAACCGGCGCTTTCCGGACGTCCCGCGCCGGGCCCGGACCGCCCGGGGAAAACGGAGAACGCTTTCACGGCCGCCACGGTGACTCACCGGGCTCGGCGAGCCCTCCGCCCGATCCCGGTGAGCGGGACATCGGGTCGTCGCGCGGTGCCGCGGTCGCCGTCGTGGCCACGCTCGTCGTCAACGACGGCGGGGCCGGCGGCCACAGCACCGCTTCGGCCGGCTCCGGGGGCCGCAGCCGCGCGGCCAGCACGAGGACCGCCGCCACCGCGGCGACGCACGTCCCGGCCAGCAGCATCGCGATTCGTCGGCGCATACCTGCTGTTGTCCGTACCCCGGCACCCTGTTCGCCGGATGTGGCGTGCGTCTCACTCGGACGAGGGTCCGGGGACGCGGGCGGCGGGCCGCGACAACCAGTACCGTGACCAGAATCGTCGAACGGCTGGACCGGCCCGACCTCGCCGCGCGAGATCCGAAGGAGATCTTCGCGCGGCTCTTCGACGAGTACGCCCCTCCCCTGCGCGGCTACCTCGCGGGCCGGGTGGGCGTGCACGTCGCCGACGACCTCGTGGCGGAGACCTTCGTCGTCGCGCTGCGAAGACGGGCGAGCTACGACCCGCGGAAGGCGCCGATCCGCGGCTGGCTCTACGGCATCGCCACCAACCTGCTGCGCAACCACGTGCGCCAGGAGGTCCGCGGCTTCCGGCTGACCGCGAAGGCCGGGGCCGAAGACCGGCCCGCCGAAAACCACGACACGACGGTCGCCGGCCGGGTCGACGCGGCGGCGCGGCTGCGCGTGCTCGCCGGCGAACTCGCCGCACTGTCCGAACAGGACCGCGACGTCCTGCTGCTCACGTCCTGGGCCGGTCTCGAACCGGCCGAAGTCGCCGAGGCGCTCGGCGTGCCCGCGAGCACGGTGCGCTCGCGGCTGCACCGCGTGCGCCACCGGCTCCAGGCCCGGCTCGTCCCCACCGAGGAGAACCAGTCATGAACGAGCTCGACGAGACCCTCGAGCTGCTCCACCGCGACGTCCGCACCGCCCCGGCCGACCTGTCCGCGGCCCGCGCCCGGCTGCTGGCCGAGCTCGACGCCGCACCCGTGATCCCCTTGCGCCCGAAGCGCGTGCGCCGGTTCGCGCTGCCGGTCGCCGCCGCCGTGGCGGGCGTGGTGGCGGTGACGGTCGTCGTCGTCCAGCAGCGCCCGACGGCTCCGGCGCCCGGCCCGGCCGCCGCACCGCCGGTCCGGACCACTGCCTCGCCGCCGGTGCCGACGGCGGCCGCCCCGGACATCCGGCTGATGTCGGCGGCCCAGGTGCTGACGCGGGCCGCGGACGTCACCGTCGGCGCGGCCGACCAGCCCGTCGGGCCGGGGCAGTTCCGGCTGGTCGCCGAGCACACCTGGGTGCAGCGCGGCGTCCAGACCGGCGACGGCACCGGCTACACCTACCTGTGGGAGCAGCAGGTCGACCGCTGGATCCCGGCGGACGAGCACGACGTCTGGCAGGAGACGCGCAAGATCCTGAGCACCGGCCGGTTCCTCGGCGGCTCGGTGCCGCAGGCGCAGGCACCCGAGCCGGCGATCACGAACACCGACCAGGGGCAGTGGCAGGGCCGCTGCGGCGACTTCTTCCCGAAGGCCAAGCCGGCGAAGAAGTGCGGGGACGCGGGCGACTGGGACAGCCCGGCGTTCTACGCCGCACTGCCCCGCGACCCGGCGGCCCTGTACGCGAAGCTGCAGCAGCTGACGAAGGGCCGCGGCTCGACGCCGTCGGTGATGTTCCACTTCGGCATCGAGATCCTCCGCGCCGGGCAGATGCCGGCGCAGCTGCGGGCGCAGTGGTACCGGGCGCTGGCGAAGATCCCGGGCATCAAGGTGCTGGCCGCGTCGGCGAACCTGGACGGCCGCACCGGCGTCGCGCTCGGGCTCGACGACCGCCACGCGATCCGCCAGCTGATCATCGACCCGGGCACGGGTGCCTTCCTCGGCGAGCGCACGATCGCCGGCGCGGAACCCGAGCAGCCGTGGCTCAAGCCGGGCACGGAACTCGGCGCGAGCGCGATCACGACGGCGGTGGTCGGGCGGCTCGGCGAAGTCCCGCCGAAGTAGCCCGCCCGGCCCATGCGCCCCAATGTGGCGTTCGGTGCGCTGGACGCACCGAACGCCACATTGGGTGCGTTGAACGGGCACTGCGGCGCGGAGCGCCTCCGTTGAGGGTGGTGGCGGGGGCATGGATGGAGCAACCAACGCCACATTGGGGCGCTGCTGCCCGGCGTCAGTCCCGGCCGAGGCGTACGCAGCAGAAGCCCGGCTGCGGGTCCAGCCGCGCGCGCAGCTTCTTCTCACCCACGCCGGTGAGCATGCCCTCGACCAGCCCGAGGTTCATCTCGCACACCAGGCGCGTGTGGGCCTGCGCCAGCCGGTGGAACGGGCAGTTCACCAGCACGACCTCGCCGTCCTGCGAGCGTGGCTCGAAGCCGTTGTCCTCCAGCGTGGCCACGAGGTCCCGGCCGCCGGCCGCCAGCTCGGCGCCGTGCTCGCGGGCGCACCGCGTGAGGATTTCCCGCGGCGAGCCGCCGGTTGCGTCGGCCTCCTCGACCGCCGCCGCCAGGAGCCGGCCCGCCAGCTCGTACTGGCGCTCGGGCAGCGACACGCTCACCTGACGGTCGGAGCGGCGGTACAGCTTCGCCGGGCGGCCCGCCCCCGGCCCGTTGCGGCCCGTGCGGCGCTCGTGCCCGACGGCCAGCAGCCGCTCGTCCACCAGGCGGTCGAGGTGGAACGCGACCGTCGCGCGCGGCACGCCGAGCGCCGCGGCGACGTCGTCCCGGCTCACCGGCTCCGCGCGGCGGACGACGTACTCGTACAACCGGCGCCGGGTCGGCTCGTCGAGTGCCGCGACCGCGGCCAGCGCCCCCGCCTGGGTCTCCTGCATCACCGCATTCTAAAACAAATACCTGTTGACGAAAACCCCGGGGAGCTTCTAACTTCGGTGTGACTTGATTTTAGAAGGAGGCACGTCCGTGACCGTCGAACCCGTGAGCGCCCCGATCCCGCTGCGGCACCTCGGTGTCGTTCCCGACCGCGACGCCGTCGACCTGCACGCGGCGGAGCGCGCGGTCGCCGACCTGCTGCGTGCCCTTGGCAAGGACCCGTCCTCGGAGCACCTGGACGACACCCCGCGGCGGGTGGCCCACGCCTACGCGGAAATGCTGCGGCCGCGCGACTTCCAGCTGACGACGTTCCCCAACGACGAGGGCTACGACGAGCTCGTGCTGGCGAAGAGCATCCCGGTGCAGTCGCTGTGCGAGCACCACCTGCTGCCGTTCCGCGGCGTCGCGCACGTCGGCTACCTGCCCGGCGAGCGGATCCTCGGGCTGTCGAAGCTCGCGCGCGTCGTCGAGATGTTCGCGCGCGACCTGCAGGTGCAGGAGCGGCTGACCAAGCAGGTCGCGGACTGGCTGCAGGAACACCTGGCACCGAAGGGGGTCGGCGTCGTGATCGAGGCCGAGCACCTGTGCATGTCCCTGCGCGGGGTCCGGGCGAGCGGCGCGCTGACCGTGACGTCCTCCCTGCACGGCCTGCTGCGGGAGGAACCCAAGACGCGGCAGGAGTTCTTCGCCCTGTCCGGAGTGAGCGGCTGACGGACACCTTCGCCGGCGCCGAGCCCGACCTGCCCTACGAGCGCGCGGCGGTGTTCGTCCACGACGAGCAGTGGGAGGCCGACCAGGACATCGAGGCGCTGACCGGCCGCGGCGGCTGCGGATGCCCGGCAGCGACCTCGACGGCGTCCACTACCTGCGCCGGCTCGCGCTGGCCGGGTCGTCGTGGCCGACCGGGCTGGGTCGGCCTGGCCGACCCGGCCCGGCCGCGACGGACCAGGTTCCGCGCTCAGCCGAGACGAACGCGGGCCGAGGCCAGGCCCGGCCCCTCGAGCCGGTCGTAGGCCGCGGGGCGGTTGGTCAGCAGGAGCAGGAAACTCGCCGCCGGGCCCCGCACCTCGGGGCCCGAGCCGACCGCCCAGTCCGCGTCCTCGGCGACCAGCCGGAGCCCCTTCAGGTGCTTGCGCGGGTTGAACGGGAACCGGAGCTTCCACAGGCTGCCCAGCCCCGCGACCGCGTCCTCCGGCGGGATCTCCGGCTCGTGGCCGAGGACCAGCCCGATGTCCAGCGTGTGCGTGAGCACGTCCATGATCGTCGAGTCCGCACCCGCACCCGGCGCCGGCGGCACCCGGCGCGAACCGGCGAACGTCCGCAGCTGCGCCACGATCTCCCCGGGCGGCGCGGCGGCCAGGCGCCGGGCCGACTCGCGCACCATCCGGTCGAAGCTGCCCCGGGCACGGACCGCCTCGCGCAGCCAGTCCTTCGTCCCGAACTGCGCGTTGCCCGCCAGGTGCGCCGCCACGTCGCGAATCCGCCAGCCGTCGCACAGGGACGGGCGTTCCCAGTCCTGCTCGGACAGTCCTTCGAGGAAATCCGCCAGCCGCAGCCTGCCCTGCTCCACCCCGGCCCACATCCGTGCTTCGTCCATGCGGAGTCCTTGCCTAGGAGGGGAACCGGCCGTCCTCGACGATACGAGCGGTCACGGCCCCGGAGTTCTTCCGGATTGCCGACCGCCGGGCCCCGCCGTCAGTCCTCCCGCCGGTGCCGGCCGCGGCGGGTGCCGGCGATGGCGCGGACCCGGCTCGCCAGGTCGCCCCGGTGCTCGCGGCGGGCGTACTCCAGCAACGCCTCCACCTGCTCCTGCGGCAGCCAGCCGCGGTCCGCGCCCGCCTCCAGGCGCAGCAGGTGGGTCACCAGCTCGCGGGACTCCACGTCGTGCTCGCCCGCCAGTTCGGCGAACCTGCGGGCCGCCTCCGCTTCGCCGTCGCACCAGGCCGTCATCGCCAGCAGGGTGGCCGTGGCCGCCATGATGTCGCCGCGGTGGATGCCGCCCTCCGCCGCCAGGTGCTCCGCCAGCTGGAAGCTGTGCGTGCCCACCCCGCCCGCCCCCTCCCGGCGCACCGCGTCCGCGAGTGCCCGGATCTGCCCCGTGACGTAGTCCTGCTTGACACAGTCCCCGCCCGACAACCCCGCCATGTCGTCCCCTCGTTGCCGCGCACGCGCTCCGTGCGTCACCCGACAGGTGTACTCCATCGGCGGCTGGATACGTCGAACGACCCACCCGTTACGTCCGAACAGTCCCGGATTCAGCCCGATCGGCCGGGCTCGGCCCGCCGCTGGGACATGTACACCGCCGCCGACGTGCGGCGCTCGACGCCGAGCTTGTGCAGCACCGAGGAGACGTAGTTCTTCACCGTCTTCTCGGCCAGGAACAGCCGCTCGGCGATCTGGCGGTTGGTCAGGCCCTCCGCGACCAGGTCCAGCACCCGCCGCTCCTGCGGGCTCAGCTGCTCGTACCGCGGGTCGGGGGCCGCGACGTTCTCGCCGCGCAGCTTGTTCATCACCGACGCGGTCAGCGTGGCGTCCAGCAGGGAGCCGCCGGCGGCGACCGTGCGGACCGCCTCGATCAGCGACCGGCCGGAGACCTGCTTGAGCATGTACCCGGCCGCGCCCGCCATGATCGCGCCGAACAGCGCGTCGTCGTCCGAATAGGACGTCAGCATCAGGCAGGCCGGCGGCGGGTCCACCGTGGACCGGATCTCCCGGCACACCGCCACGCCCTCTCCGTCGGGCAGCCGGACGTCGAGCACCGCCACGTCCGGGCGGGCCTGCGGGATCCGGACCAGCGCCTCGGCCGCCGTCCCCGCCTCCCCGACCACCTCGATGTCGGCTTCGGGCTCGAAGACGGTCTTCAGCCCGGTCCGGACCAGCTCGTGGTCGTCCAGCAGGAACACGCCGATCGTCATCGTCCACTCCCCTGCTCGCCGGTCATCGCCGGCAGTTCCGCCGTCCATTCCAGCCGCGCGCCGCCGTCCTCGCCTGCCGCCAGCACGCAGGTGCCGCCCCACCGGGCCGCCCGCGACGCGAGGTTGGCCAGCCCGCTGATCCGGCCGGCCTCCGGCGGCGGCCCGGCCCCGTCGTCGCGCACCACCAGCGTCAGCCGCCGGCCGAGCCGGTCCACCGTGACCTCGACCGACGACGACTTCGCGCCCGCGTGCCGGGCGACGTTCGTCAGGGCTTCGCGCAGCGACGCGATCAGGTCGGAGCGGACCGCGTCCGGGACCGCGGCGTCGAGCGGCCCGTCGAAGCCGACGCGCGGCTCGAAGCCGAGCGCGTCCCGGGCGTCGACGGCCACCCGCAGCAGCTCCGCGCGGAGGCTGCCCTGCGCCTGCGCGGGTGCCTGGAGCGAGAAGATGCTGTTGCGGATCTCCCGGATCGTGCCGTCGAGGTCCTGGGCGAACCCGGCCACCCGCGCGGCGACCCCGGCGTCGGCGATCAGCCTGCTGACGCCCTCCAGGCCGAGCCCGGTCGCGAACAGCCGCTGGATCACCAGGTCGTGCAGGTCGCGGGCGATCCGGTCGCGGTCGGAGAACACCGCCAGCTGCTGGCGGGCCTCCTGCGCCCGGGAGAACTCGACGGCGAGCGCGGCGTGCCCGGCGAACGTCTCGGCAAGCTGGACGTCGGACTCGGTGAACGGCGAGCGGTCGCGGAACTTGGCCACCACCAGCACCCCGAGCGTCTCCTCGCCGACCATCAGCGGCACCGAGATCGCCGAGTCGAGGTCCTTGACGACCGCCGGCATCCGCCCGGCGTGGTGGCGCTGCTGCTCCTGCACGTGCTCGCCGTAGTCGCGCACCACGACCGGGCGCCGGGTGGTGAACGCCATCCCGGTGGCGGTGCCCTCGGTCGGGACGGTCAGGCCCGTGAGGCGGTCGGCGTCCTCGCCCGGCGGCTCGACGACGTCGAACACGAGCCGGCCGGGGCCGTCGGGCCGGGCGATCGCGCCGGCCGTCCCGCCGGCGACGACGCGGGCGCGTTCGGCGACCAGCCGCAGCGTCGCCCGCAGGTCCTGGGCCGCGAGCAGGGCGCGGGTGACGTCGTAGGACGCCTCGAGCCAGCGTTCGCGGCGGCGCATCTGGTCGACGAGCAGGGCCTTCTCGACGGCCATCCCGGTGGCCGCGGCCAGCGCGCCGAGCACCTCGCGCTCACGACGGCCGAACTCCCCGCCGGCACCGGGCTCGACGACCAGGGTTCCGAACGTCTCGCTGCCCGCGCGGACCGGCAGCTCGACGGCGCCCGGGCCCGGCTCGCCCCGGCCGTAGTCGGCTTTTCCACCCTCGGTCAGTGTCAGCCGGCCGCGCCGGGCGCCGAGCAGCTCGCACGTCGCCGTCACCGCGCGGTCCAGCAGGGCGGGCAGCTCCAGCTCGCGGGCGATGCCGCCCACGGCGGCCAGGATCGCCGGCATGCTGATTTCGTCCGCCACTGTCCGTCGACCCCGCTGGCTCCGCTGGTTCCCCGGGCCTACCCCGGGCCGTCAAGGGTGCCACAGGCCACTGCCCGTGTCGGCCCAATCCGGTTCATCCATCCGGTGGGTCGATGACGGGCGCCCCACCGTTACGGCGATCGCGGGATCACTCCGCGTGGCAGACGATGCGGTGGCCGCTGATGGTCTCGGCCGGAACGCGCAGGAACCGCTGGAAAACCGGCGTGGGCGCCGGGCACGGGCAGGCGGGCACGCCGAGGTCGACGGCCGTGGCCTCGGTGGCGCGGCCCAGCAGGCTGACGTACCAGCCGGCGCCCAGGTCGGCGGCGAGTTCGTCGGCTTCGAACGCGACGACCGCGTCGCGCGCCCCCGCGTACAGGGGACTGCCGGGCGGGACGGCGAAGACGACGGCGTCGTCGACGACCGTGAAGCGCACCGGACGCACCGCCGGCATGGCCCGGTGGGTGAAGATCACCCGTCCGAGGCTCGCCGTCCGGAGCAAGGCGAGGCACTGCTGCCGGTCCAGCAACAGCCCGAAGCCCACGTCGTCGACCATCTCGTTCCCTGTGTTTCTCCTGTGAATTCCCCGGCCACCAGCGTGATCGCTTCACCCGGTCCGCCGATAGGGCCGTTCGGCCCGGCCGCGCGCGCCGCCGCACGCAGGCACATCCGGGCGGTTCCGGCCAGGGCCGGAAGACCCGGTTCGGGACGGTCGCCCGGCCGGTGTCGCGGCCACGCGGAGTGACCTAGCGTCGTGACCGTCCGTTGCCGGGAACGTCGCGAAAAGAGGGTGAGGCCGATGACGGCGCACTCCACCGACGGCGGCCCGCCACCCGCAACGGCCGCCGCGCTCGACCCGGAGCTCGTCCGGTCGGCGGTGCAGGGCAACCGCGCCGCGGTGGCCGCGCTGCTGCGCACGCTGCGGCCGATGGTGTTCCGCTACTGCCTCGGCCGGCTGCGCACGTGGCAGGACGGTTCGTCCGACGCCGAGGACTGCGCCCAGGACGTGCTGCTGGCGATCGTCCGCGCCCTGCCGGACTACCGCCTCGCACCCGACGGGTTCGTGCCGTTCGTGTTCGGCATCGCCGCGCACAAGGTGTCCGACTTCCACCGGCGCCGGGCGCGCGACCGCACCAGCCCGGTCGCCGAACCGCCGACCGGCCGCGCGGGCGGCGCCGGCGGCGCGGACCCGACGGGTGAGGAGGTCGAGCGGTCCGCGGCGCTCGACTGGTCGTCCGGCCTGCTCGACACGCTCCCGCCGCGCCAGCGCGAAATCCTCGTCCTGCGGATCATCCTCGGCATGACGGCGGAAGAGACGGCCGCGGCGGTCGGCCTCGGCAGCGCCGGCGCGGTCCGCGTCGCCCAGCACCGCGCGCTCACCACCCTGCGGCGCAGCCTGCTGGCCCATGACGAGGCGGCTTCCTGACCCGGTGACCGCGCGTGCGAGGATCTCCCGGTGCCGCCCCCGTGCCTGGTCGTCGTCGGCGGCCTGCCCGCGACCGGGAAGAGCACGATCTCCGCGGAACTCGCCCGCCGCACCGGCTTCGCCTTCCTGCGCATCGACACGATCGAGCAGGCGATCCTGCGCAGCACCGCACTGGCCGCGCCGCTCGGCCCGGTGGGCTACGTCGTCGCCTACGACGTCGCCGCCGACCTGCTCCGCACCGGCGTGAGCGTGATCGCCGAGTGCGTCAACCCGCTCGCCGTCACCCGGGATGCCTGGCGGGCCACGGGTTCCGCCGCCGGGGCGCGGGTGCTGGAAACCGAGGTCGTCTGTTCCGACCCGGCCGAGCACCGGCGGCGCGCGGAGACCCGCGACCCCGGCGTCCCCGGACTCGACCCGCCCACCTGGGCGGAGATCGTGGCCCGCGAATACGCACCGTGGGACCGCGAGCGGCTGGTCGTCGACACCGCCGGGCGGCCGGTCGGCGAATCGGTCTCGCTCATCACCGCGGCGCTGGCGGCCGCGGAGTTCTGAGAATGGGTCGCCGAAGGCACCATTCACCCATTTCACGGCAATTCCCGGTGAGCACCCGTACCGCGGGCATTCAACCGGCCTCACCGAGGGATACGGATGCCGGTTCACTTCGGTTCAAAGTTTTTTCCGCTGGCCTGCCACACGGAGACAATCTGCAGGTCAGCGCCGTGTTCCGCTACGGAAACACGAACCGGGCCTGACGCGTTGTAACAGTCGAAAAGAACTTCTTGCCCGGTGTCAAGCGACCGTGTAGCTTCCATAACGGAACGATAACCAGCCGGTTGACGGCGCGGCCACGGGCAGGTGGGCGCGCACCCCACTGATGTCGGGTCAGTGGACCAGCCGGGCATCGTGCCTTGCCGACGTATCACCAAACCCGTGACGCCAACCCCGCCTGTTCGGGACGAGCCTGGGCTCGTTCCCGTGCAGTGTCGCGCGTTCCCGCCAGCCCGACACCCCGGAGGATTTCCCATGTCCCGCACCCAAGGACGGCATCGGCTGTCCCGTCGGACGAAGATCGCGACCGGCGGCCTCGCCCTCGCGATCGCGGTCGGCGGCATCGTCGTCGCGACCACCACCGGCAACACCGGTGAAGCCAGCGCCGACGAGGCGAACCCCGCCTTCTTCGTCGACATCCTGAAGGTCAAGCCCAACCAGTTCGACCCGCGCCCGGTGAGCGGCGCGGCGACGGGCACGTTCACCGTCGACTGCGGCCGCAACGAGAACAAGCACTTCAACCCGGACAACTTCATCGCCCAGCCCGGCGTCCGCAACGGCGCCCAGCACCTGCACGACTACGTCGGCAACCTGTCGACGAACGCCGACTCGAACAACAAGAGCCTGCTCAAGGCCGGCACCACCTGCCGCAACGGCGACAAGTCCGCCTACTTCTGGCCCGTCGTCCGCATCGACACCGGCGAAGAGGAGAAGAACGAGCCCGCCAAGAAGCCCGACGGCGACCGGGCGCAGGCCGACCGCGAAGCGAAGACCGTCCAGGTGGCCTGCCCGGACGTCGCCAGCAAGCTGCCCGACATCCCCGACCAGGCCATGGCCGAGGTCGACGGCAACCTGGACCAGCTCGACGCCCAGAGCGACGAGGCCAACCAGCGCATCGCCGTCACCCAGGGCCAGGGCGGCCCGGACTTCGTGCGCAACGCGATCCTGAACCCGCTCAAGGACCGGCGCACCGCCATCATCGACCGGATCGCCATCGCGATCGGCCGGTTCGCCCAGAAGCCGCGTGATCTCGGCGGGCTGGCGCCGTGCGGGACGAAGCCGGGCAAGGACACCGGGACGCCCACCCCGCCGCCGAGCTCGTCGGCTCCCGGTGGCGCGCTGCCCGGGCAGGACGAGAACAACGAGCTGCCCGGCAACGACGGCGAGATCCAGCGGCCGCAGCGGGTGCAGATCACCTTCCGCGGCAGCCCGGCCGGGAAGGTCGTGGCCATGCCGCGCTTCCTGCGCGTGCTCTACGGCGACGCGAAGGTCTCGACCAACGGACCGGCCAACGCCAAGGCGAGCTGGACGTGCACCGGGTTCGAGAACCGCGTCACCGACAAGTACCCGATCTGCCCGGAAGGCAGCAAGGTCAAGCGCATCCACACGTTCCCGAGCTGCTGGGACGGCAAGAACACCGACAGCGCCAACCACCGCACGCACATCGTCTACCCGGACCGGTTCGGCCGGTGCGGCAACGGGTTCAAGGCGGTGCCGCAGCTGCAGATCTCGCTGACCTACGACATCCCGCGGGACATCCAGGTCAAGCGGCAGTACAAAGTGGACGCGTTCCCGCAGGAGAACCACAACCCGCTGTCCGACCACGACGACTTCGCCAACGTGATGTCGCAGCGGATCATGAACGGACTGGTGAACTGCGTGAACCGCGGGCGGACCTGCCGGGCGTGACTCGGCACCGGCGGCGCACCCGGGGATGGTGCGCCGCCGGTTCCCGCGCGAAGATGGCGGCATGGTCACCGGCGCGCCTTTCCCCGCGGGCAAGGTCTGGACCACATACTCGGAGACTCACCCGCGCTGACCCCCGACCTCCGGGTCGACCGTGAAGGCCTTCTCGACGGCTGTGCCGCTGAGGAGGCCTTGCGTCGTCATGCCCGTGCGGGCCTCCGCACGGCCCATGCGGAACGCACGAACCGGAGGTGCGCACCGCATTCCAGAAGACGTCACGGCGCACACTCGGAACCCATATTTGTTCACGTCACCCCGACCCGGTGACACCTCACCGGAACCCGTTGAAGGAGGAACTTTCGCCAGGTAGCAGTCACAACCACACCGCCGGCGTGCCGCGGCCCCCGCTCCCGGGCCGCGGCACGGCCCCGTCCGGCTCTTTCCGATCGAGGGGTTCGCCATGCCCGACCACATCCGCCCGCAACTGACCGGGATCGAGCTCCACGCCCTCGAACCCGGACTGTGCCTGCTCAGCACGCCGAACGGCGGCCAGTTCCCGATCACCGCCCCGGTGGCGGAGGTCCGGGGGTGGCTCGACCGGTGCGACGGCACCCGCACCCGCGAGAAGCTGCTGGCCGGGATGGACCCCGGCTACGCGGAGGTGCTCGACTTCCTCGAGGCGGACGCCTGCCTGCGCGCGGACCAGGACGCCGGTGCCCGCCGCCTCGCCGCGACCACGGTGCTGCTCGCCGGGGCGCCGGAGCTGACCGAACCCCTCGCGGGCCTCCTCGCGCCGTCCGGTTACGCGCGGATCGCCCGGCTCACCGGCCTCGACCACCCCTTCCCGGTGGCTCCCGCGGACACGATCGTCGTCGCCGCGTTCACCCATCCGGCCTATGCCGAGCTGACCGCGCTGGAGGCCTTCTGCGCCGACCGCGGGGTGCGCTTCCTCCCCTTCCGCTGCGAACGCGGCCAGGGGATCGCCGGGCCCGCGGTCACCCCCGGCTCCGGCCCCGACTTCGCCGACGCGCTGGCCCGCCGCCGCTCCGCCGCCCCCGACCCGCGGGTGCTCGACGCCTTCGCCGCCGCCGGTGCCCCGCCCGGCCCGCGGTTCCGGCCCGGGGAGACCCGCTGGCTGCTCACCGCCCTCGCCGTCCAGCTCGAACGCTGGGCCTCCGGTGCGCCCGCCGAGACCACGACCGGCGAACTCGAACTCGACCCCGTCCGGCTGCGGGTGCTCTCCCGGCCCGTGCTGCCCGTGCCCGACCGGCCCCGGCCGGTGGTGGTGGCGCACGGGCCGCGGCCCGACCTGCTCGTCGACGACCGCACGGGGATCGTCACCGCGGTCCGCGAACTGCCCGCCGCGCCGGGCATGCCCGCCCGCCTGAAGGTGTGCGCGGTCGACGTCGCCGACCTGCCCCACGACAGTCAGGCGTCCGGCACGTCGTGGCACGACTTCGAACCCGCCCGCGACTCCGCGATCGGCGCGGCCGTGGCGCGCTACTGCGGCAGCCGGCTCGGGCCGGAACGCCGGATCCGCCACGCCAGTTACGACCGGCTGCGCCGCGACGGCGTCCCGGCCCTCGACCCACGCCGCCTGAACCTCTACTCGGCACGGCAGTACGCGAGCGCAGGTTTCCCGTTCGCGCCGTTCACGACCGACGTCGAGTGCGCTTGGGTGGAAGGCTTTTCGCACACGACACAGGACCCGATCTGGGTCCCGGCGTGCCTCGTCTCGGCCGAGCCCGAACCCGGCGGCCCGCGGTTCACCGGCCCGGTGACCGCCGGGCTCGCCGGCGGCACCAGCGTGGAAGACGCCGTAACCTCCGGCCTCGAAGAGGTCCTGGCACGCGACACGACCATGGTCTGGTGGGCCAACACGCCCCGGCTGCGCCGGCTGTCCGTCCCGGCGGAGATCCGGGCACTGGTCGCCGACACCGCCGACACCTACGACGTCACCCTCATCCCGCTGGACAACGAGTTCGACGTCCCGATCGTCGCCGCCGCGGTGTTCGACCGGACCCGGCGCCGGCTGTCGATCGGGTTGGCGACCCGGCCCGACGCGTTCGAAGCGGCCAAGAAGGCGCTCGCCGAAGGGTTCACCCTCCAGCACACCTACCGCACCCTCGACGACGAGCGCGCGCCGGCCGGCCGGCGGTACCCGGGCCACCTCAAGCCCTACCGCGCCGACCGCCGCTACCTCGACTCCTACCGCGAAGACTTCGCCGACGTCGTGGACCCGGCGTGCCGGCAGCAGATCCACCTCGACCCCCGAGCCGCGGCGCGGGTGGCGCCGTGGGTGCGCAACCTCCCGGTGCGGACCTGGGAGGGCCTCCCGTCCCTGGGCGAGCGGCGGCTCAAGGCCTACCAGGAACGCGTCGAGGAGCGCGGGTTCGAGGTGATCAGCGTCGACCGCACCACCCGCGACGTCGAGGCCGCCGGCTTCCACGCCGCGCACACCCTGGTGCCGGGTCTGGTGCCGAACCTCCCGGCCGGCATCCCGTGCTGGGGCGACGGCCGGATCCGCCGAGCCGCGGTCGACCTCGGCTGGCGGTCCACGCCCCTGCCCGAAGAGGGGTTGAACGTCTTCCCGCTTCCCCACGCCTGAGGAGCCGCACCCCATTTCCGGGCAACGCGCGAGCGTAACGCGGAACCCGGCCGAGGCGACTCACGGACGACCGGACCCGGGGAGGAAGCATGGCGAAACGTCTGGTGATCTGCTGCGACGGGACGTGGAACAGCCTCCGCCAGCCGGCTCCGACCAACGTCGGCCAGCTCCAGGCCGTGGTCGCGCCCGCCGATCCGGCCGGCACGGAACAGCGGGTGTACTACCGCGAAGGGGTCGGTACCGGAAAGCTGTGGGACCGCATCACCGGTGGCGCTTTCGGCGTCGGGCTCTCGGCGAACGTGAAGGACGCCTACCGTTTCGTCGCCGAAAACTACGAACCCGGTGACGAACTTTTCTTCTTCGGCTTCAGTCGCGGCGCCTACACCGCGCGCAGCGTCGTGGGCTTCATCCGCAACTGCGGCGTCCTGCACCCCGGCGAGCTCGGCCGGCTCGAGGAGGCCTACGGGCTGTACCGCGCTCGCGACCGGGCGACGTCCGGTCCGGACAGCCCGCGGGCCCGCGAGTTCCGCGCGAAGTACGCCCGCGAAGACCGGACGCCGATCCGGTTCGTCGGGGTCTGGGACACCGTCGGTGCGCTGGGCATCCCGCTCAGCGGCGGCCGGCTGATCCACCTGCTGAACAAGCGCTGGCAGTTCCACGACATGGAGCTGACGTCGATCGTGCAGGCGGCGTTCCAGGCGCTGGCGGTGGACGAGCACCGCAAGTCGTTCAGCCCGGCCGTGTGGGCGCCGTCGAAGGCCTCGAACGGCCAGCTCCGCGAACAGGTCTGGTTCGCCGGCGCCCACTCCGACGTCGGTGGCGGCTACCGGCAGCCTGCGCTGTCGAACCTCGCCCTGCGGTGGATGGCCGACCGGGCCGAGCGGTGCGGCTTGGCGTTCGAAGACGACGCCTTCGGCCACCTGGCCGCCCGCGACGAACTCGGCGAACTGCACAATTCGCTCAACGGGTTCTTCCGGTGGTTCGGCTCGGCGAACCGCGTCATCGGCCGCGCGGACCCGGCGACGGAGTTCGCGGGGTCGTGCGCGCTGCACCGCAGTGAGCAGATGCAGCCGCCGTACCGGCCGGGCAACCTGCTCGCGTACCTGGCGGACCCGGCGCACCGGATCATGAAGGTGTGAGACGCGCCCGGGCCCCTGTCCGAGGGAGGCGGACAGGGGCCCGTGCGCGGTCAGCGGGTCAGTGGTTGATCTTGAACCACGGCTGCGCCCAGCCGAGGTAGGTCTGGCCCCACTTGCTCTTGATCTGGGCGATCGTGGTCTCGGTGTAGCTGCCGTAGCCGTTGATGTCGTTCGACAGGAACTTGCCGTCGCCGATGGAGATCATCGTGTGGCCGGCGCCGCTGCTCTTGAAGTAGGCGAGGCCGCCCGCCGGGACCTGGTAGTCACCCGCGTGCTTGAACGAGGCCGGGATCTGGGTCCAGTGGATGTAGGCCGTCTCCGAGCCGGACGCGGACCAGCCGTAGTTCTGGGCGTTGATCCGGTCGCACCAGCCCTCGTAGGAGTCGAGGTCGTTCGTGTGGATGCGGGTCTTGGCGTAGGCCACGGCCTGCGCGCAGGTCTTCGGGTTGCCGGTGCCCGCGGTGGAGCAGGTCAGCGTCGAGCCCGCGCAGTCCGGGGCGACCCGGCCGTCGGAGCCGGTGTAGACGTAGGCGTCGCTGATGTAGCCGTCGCCCACCTTGTCCCAGATGTCCGAGGTGCCGTACTTGCCGTCGACCGTGGAGCCGTTGGTCTGGCAGGTGATGGTCACGGCGGTGCCGTCGGCGATGCTGCCGATGGAGCCCGCGGTGGCGCTCGGGCTGGACCGCACGGTCAGCGGCGCACCCGAGTCGGTGTGCACGGTGCCCGTGGCCGCGAACGCCGGGCCCGCGCCGGCGACCACGAGCGCCGCGGCGATGCCGGCCACCCCGGCCAGCCGCTTCACGATCCCCAAGTTCATTGTTCTGTCCTCCAGTATTCGGTGTGGGAACAGAATGGGGACCGCCGGTACAAGGCGCGTACAAACCGCGGCCGGACTTCTGGAGATACGGCAAAGCGGACGAAATCCCGGTCAGGCCAGGTATTCCGCGGCCGCGCGGAGGCTGACCCAGGAGCCGCTGAAGGTGTCGATCCGCGGGCCACCGCCGGGTCCGGGTACGCCCGTTTCCACGCGGATGTACTCGAGCCCGGACAGGGCGTCGAGCAGCGCGCGGACCTTCGGGTGCCGGTGCGCCTCCCGCGTCACCACGACGACGCTGCGAAACCCCTTCGCCCCTTCGAGCACCGCGTCGGCGTCGTCCGGCGTCGCGGTCATCGCCCGGCTGCCCGGCACGAGCTCGGCCAGGTGCGCGCCGAGGCCCCACGGCATCGGCCCGGCCGCGATGGTCGGCTCGGTCTGGACGTCGACCACCAGCGCCGGCCCGGCCAACCGCGGCTCACCCTGGATGCGCAGCGCCTTGCGGGCCGCTTCCAGGCCGAGCCGCCGGTCGACCGGGCCCACCGACGCCGGGGCCGGGTCGGTGCCCAGCGCCGCCGTCCGCGCCGCCGCCTCCGCCAGCCGCTCCAGGGGCAGCTCCCCCGCCGCGACCGCGGCCACGATCGCCGTCACGCAGGCGTCCAGGTGTGCGGCTTCGAAGGCCGCGCCACCGAGGCACAGCGCGTCCGCCCCGGCCGCCAGGGCCCGCACCGCCGAGCGGCCGAGGCCGTCGTGGCGCCCGTATGCCCCGGACACCGCGCCCATCTCCAGCGCGTCGGTGATCACCGCGCCGGTGAAGCCGAGTTCGCCGCGCAGGACGTCGGTGAGGGCGGTGCGGTTGAGCGTGGCCGGCTCGTCGCCCCAGGCCCGGACGACCAGGTGACCGGACATCACCGAGCGCACCCCGGCCCGGATTGCCGCGGCGAACGGGACCAGCTCGATCTCCCGCAGCTCTTCGACGGTCCGCGGCAGCACCGGCAGGGCCACGTGCGAATCCTCGGTCGCGGCGCCGTGGCCCGGGAAGTGCTTCGCGCAGGCCGCCACGCCGTACTTCTGCAACCCGGTCACGTAGGCCGCGACGTGCGGCGACGCCTTCGCCGGGTCGGCCCCGAACGCCCGGACGCCGATGATCGGGTCCTCGGCGGCCAGGGTGAGGTCCGCGCACGGCGCGAGGTTCACCGTGACGCCGCACGCGGCCAGCCGCTCGCCGAGGGCGGCGGCGACCGCCGTCGTCAGCTCCGGGTCGTCCGCGGCGCCGAGGGCCAGCGGGCCCGGCACGAACGACCCCGTGTTGACGTCGAGGCGGGTGACGTCGCCGCCCTCCTCGTCGATGCCGACCACGACGCCGTCCCGCGCACTCCGCAGCTGGGCGGTCAGGGCGGCGACCTGCTCGTCGTCGACGACGTTGCGGCCGAACAGGACCACCCCGCCGAGCCCCTCGGCGATCCGGCGGCGCAGCCAGTCCGGCGCGGTCGTGCCGGCGAACCCGGGCAGGAGGACGGCTTCGGCGAGCTTCTCGGGAGAACTCAACAGCTACCCCTTCACGGCGCCGGCGGTCGCGCCGGACACGAGCTTGCGTTGCACGAGCAGGAAGAAGATCAGCGCCGGGATCGCGTAGATGACCGACGCGGCCATGACGCCGCCCCAGTCGGTGGCGAACGCGGTGCGGAACGACGCCAGCCACACCGGCAGCGTCTCCTTCGGCTTGTCCTGGATGAACACCAGCGCGAACAGGTACTCGTTCCACGCGGTGATGAAGCTGAACACCGAGGTGGTGACCAGCCCCGGCCCGAGCAGCGGCAGCGTCACCCGGCGGAACGCGCCGGTCTGGCTGCAGCCGTCGATCATCGCGGCCTCTTCCAGCTCGTACGGGATCCCGTTGACGAAGCCGTAGAGCATCCAGACCGTGAACGGCAGCGTGGTGGCGAAGTAGATCAGCAGCAGCGACGGCAGCGTGTTGAGCAGCCCGGCGTCCCGCATCAGCAGGAACAGCGGGATGAACAGGGCCGACACCGGCGCCAGCTGCGCCACCATGACCAGCACCAGGAAGCCCCGGCGGCCGGTGAACCGCAGCCGGGACAGCGGGATCGCCGCCAGCGTGCCGGCCACCAGCGCGCACAGCACCGAACCGACCGTGACGATCAGGCTGTTCATCAGGTAGGTCGGGAAGTTGTCCTTGCTCAGCGCGGTGGCGAAGTTGCCGAACGAGAACGACGTCGGGATCAGGTCGTACTTCGGCGAGAGGATCTGGCCGGGCGATCTCAGCGACGTGACGAACATCCAGTACGTCGGGAAGACGATGGCCAGCGCCACCAGGACGCCGACGACCGACAGCGCGATCCGCTGCGGCAGCGATTTCCTCACTTGAGATCACCTTCCGGGGTCCGGACGAGCAGCTGGATGTACCGGCCGGTGATGAGCGCCAGCACGATCAGCATCAGCGTCGCGATCGCGCCCGCCGCGCCGAAGTGGTTGCCCGCGATGCCCTTGAGGTACAGCACGACGGCTAGGGTGGTGCTCCCGCCGTCGGGGCCGCCCTCGCGGATCGCCCAGATCTGGGCGAAGGCGTTGAAGTCCCACAGCACCGACAGGAACGTCACCATCGTGGTGATCGGCCGGATGGCGGGCCAGGTGACCGCGCGGAACGTCTGCCACGCGCTGGCGCCGTCGATGCCGGCCGCCTCGTACTGCTCGCGTGGGACGCCGATGATGCCCGCGTAGAGCGAGAACGTCACGAACGGCACGGCCTGCCACACGATGAGCAGCCCGATCACCGTCAGCGTGCTGGCCCCGCTGGAGAACCACGAGAAGCCGATGAAGGAGTGGAAGCCCAGCCGGTCCAGCGTCTTGTTGAGGATGCCGTACTGCTGGTCGAAGATCCACTGGAACACCGTGGTCGTGGCGATCACCGGGGTGGCCCACGCGAGGACCAGCGTCACCTGCACCATGATCCGCACGACCGGGCCGAGGTGGCGCATGAGCACCGCCAGCAGCAGCCCGCCGGCGATCGTGGCGGCCACGATGGCCGCGGTGAAGACCAGGGTCCGGACGGTGATCGTCCAGAACTCCGGGTCCGACAGCGTGTTCGTGTAGTTGTCGAACCCGATCCAGATCATCTTCCCGGAGACGAGCTGGCCGATGTCGAGCTTGCGGAAGCTGATCGCCAGCACCTGGACCAGCGGCCAGGCGAGCAGCACCAGGATCGCCGCCAACGCCGGGAGCAGCAGCAGGTACGGGAGCACCCGGTCGCCGAACCGGCCCCGCCTGCGCTTGGTGACCCGGGTGTCGCGCGGCGATGCCGGCGGGGTCGCCCCCGCCGGCATCGTCACGTTCGCGGTCGCGGTCATCCGCCGATGAGCTTGTTCAGCGCTGCGTTGGCGTCGGCGGTCGCCTGGTCGAGCGTCTTCTTGCCGGTGAGGTACGCGGTCAGCATGTCCTTGACCGGGTTCTGGCCGGACTCGACGTCACCCCACTTGGGGCTGGCCGGCACGGCCTTGCCGTTGGTGGACGCCTTGGCCATCACGCTGCCCAGCGGGTCCTTGTCCAGGCCGGTGAGGTCGGTCGACGTGCCGGGCACGACGCCGGCGGCGGCGAGCTGGCTCTGGTACTTCGGGCTGGAGAGCAGCTTGATGTACTCCTTGGCCGCGGCCACGTTCTTGCTGTTGGCCGGGATGGCGAGGTTCGAACCACCCAGGAAGACCGGGGCGCTCTGGCCGGCGGTCTTGCTCGGGATCGCGAAGGCGCCGGTCTTGGCGGTCAGGCTCGCGTCGGTCTTGGCGGCGGTCGCCAGCTCCCACGGGAGGCCGATCATCATGGCCGCCTTGCCGGCGCCGTAGACGGTCGCCTGCTGCGGCTTGGCCTCGTCGGCGTCCTTCGGCGCCTTGGTGCCGGAGGTGTCGACGAGCTTCTTGTAGAACTCCAGGCCGGCCTTGGCCTCGGGGGTGTCCAGGGTCGCCTTGTAGTTCTTGCCGTCGGCCTTGGCGATGTCACCGCCGTTGTCCCAGATGAACGACAGCAGCGCGTACCAGTTCTGGCCCGGCATGTAGAGCGCCTGGAACTCGGGGTCGGCGCCGAACTTGGTCTTCAGCTTGCCGATCGCGTCGATCCACTCGTCGTTCGAGGTCGGCGTCTTGGTGATGCCGGCCTGCTCGAACATGTCCTTGCGGTAGATGACCTCGCGGTTGGCCGCGTAGAACGGGACGCCGTAGACCTTGCCGTCGTAGCTGCCCGAGTCGGCGAGGCCCTTGAGCCACTGCGCGCCGTTGAAGCTGTCCTTGTCGGCGGTCAGGTCGGTCAGGACGCCGTCCTGGGAGGCGAACGCGGCGGTCTGCGTGTTGCCGATCTCGATGACGTCCGGCGGCGCGCCGCTGGCCAGCGCGGTGGTCAGCTTCTGCTGGATGCCGTCCCACTGCTGGACTTCGTACTTGACCTTGACCCCGGGGTGCGCGGCCTCGAACTCCTTGTTGAGCGCGTCGGTCAGCGTCTCCGGCGCGGAGCCGGTCATCAGCCAGACCGTGACGGTCCCGCTCAGCGGCGCGTTGCCGCTCGGCGAGGCCGCGGTGTCCGAGCCGCCGGAGCCCGCGCAGCCCGCGGTCGCGAGCGTGAGTGCGGCGGCGCCCGCCGCCAGCTTGAGCCAGCGTTTCACTCGATGCCGTCCTTTCCCTGCCCGGCCACCGCGGCCGGACGCCCCAAATGGTGTAGACCAATGTTGGGGTTAGAGTGGTACGTACCACAGGCCCTGTCAAGGCGGTTGCCGGAACGTTGTAAACGCATGCGAGGAGTAACCGGGCGGTCACCTGGGTGCGGCCCGACGTGCCAGAAGTCGTCCGAATAGGAAGGTGGTCCGGACCTTTTTCACCGCGGGGACACCGGGATTCCGCATGCCCCGGTCCGCGCGGCACAACGAAAACCGCCCCGGGAAAGGGTTCCCGGGGCGGCGGTGGTGATCAGGCCGGCGTTTTCACCGGTGGGGCCGCATGTCGGCGGGCGCGGTGGGCGGCCATCCGCACCGGCGCGTTGGCCACGCCGAAGCCGCGGTACCCGCCGATCCGCTGCACCACCTCGAAGAACACCCGCGCCCCGGCCAGCGCGGTGTAGAAGTGGAGGAACTCGCCCTCGGCGTCCCGGTCGTAGAGCACCGAGTGCTCCCGCAACGCGGCGAGCCGGGCCGGCGGCAGCTCCAGCCGGGCGGCCAGGTCGTCGTAGTAGTTGCCGGGGATGTCCAGCAGCGGGGCGCCCGCCGCGCGCATCGCCGCGGCCGCGGCCAGTGCGTCCGTGCAGGCGAACGCGACGTGCTGCGGTTCGGGGACCGCCGGCGCCCATTCGCCGCGGCGGACCACGGCCGCCTCCAGCGTCAGCCGGACGTCCCCCGCCGCCACCGCACGGCTGCGCACCAGCCCGAACGGCGCCGCGTACTCCGTCACCGGCGACGGCGTCAGCCCGAACACCGCGTGGTGGAACAGCGCGGCTTCCTCGAAGTGGTCGAAGGGCTGGGTGAGCGCCACGTGATCGATCCCGAAAACGCCCGCGCCGCCTGCCGTTTCCCCGGTCGGCACGAAGTCCTCGCGCCAGTCGTCGCCGCAGAGGAACACCTGGGTGCCGTCCGGCGCCGAGACCGACGCCAGGTCGGCCTCGCGCGGGCCGCGCACCCGCGGCAGGACCGGCGCCCGCAGCGCTTCGGCCCGGCGCGCCGAGCGGACCGGGTCGGTGCTGGCCAGCGCGACGGCGCCGACGGCACCGTGCGCCGCGCCGCCTTCGTTGACCACCACCCGGGCGTCGCCCTGCTCCCACAGCTCGACCGGCTTGGTGCGGTGCACGCCGGTGCGCGCGAACCCGAGGCTCGCGAGGACGCGCCCGCCGCCCGGGTCGGTGACGACCTCGGCGAACGCGTGCCCGGTCAGGGCCGGCGCGGCCGGCAGGTCGAGCACGCCCAGGGACTCCTGCAGCACCAGCAGCGACCGCAGCGCGTCGACGGCGGCGGGGCGCGGGTCGGCCTGGCGGAACACGTCGTTGAAGACTTCGAGGGACAGCGGCCCGCGGTAGCCCGCGGCCAGCACGTGCCCGGTGAACGCCGTCAGGTCGAAGTCGCCCTGTCCCGGGAAGAGCCGGTGGTGCCTGCTCCAGGGCAGCACGTCCATCGGCAGCTTCGGCGCGTCGGCCAGCTGCAGGAAGAAGATCTTGTCGCCGGGGATGGCGCGGATCGCCGCCGGGTCGTGGCCCTTCGACAGGATGTGGAAGCTGTCCAGGCAGACGCCGAGCGCGGGGTGGGCGGCGCGGCGGACGATGCGCCAGGCGTGCTCGTACCCGCTGACGTGCCTGCCCCAGGCCAGTGCCTCGTAGGCGACCCGCATCCCGCGTGAATCGGCCAGCTCCGCCAGCGCGTGCAGCTGTTCGGCGGCCAGTTCGTCGTCGTCGATCGCTTCGGGCGAGACCGACGAGCAGACCAGGATCGTGTCCGTGCCGAGCTCGGCCATGACGTCGAACTTGCAGGCCGCCCGGCGCAGGTTGGCCCGGTGCAGGTCAGGCGGGACGGCTTCGAAGTCGCGGAACGGCTGGTAGAGGTCGATCGACAGGCCGAGGTCGGCGCAGCGGCGACGGATTTCGGCCGGGCTCGACGGGGACACCAGCAGGTCGTTCTCGAACAGCTCGACGCCGTCGAACCCGGCCGCGGCGGCCGCGGCGAGCTTGTCCTCCAGGGTGCCGGACAGGCAGACGGTGGCGATGGCGGTGCGCGGCTCAGGCAGCACGGGCGGCCTCCCCTTCCAGGGCGTCGAAGTGGCGCAGCATCCGGCCGGGGTCCGGGTCGGCGCCGGTGAACAGCCGGAACGACTCGGCGGCCTGCAGCACGACCATGCCGCCGCCGTGCAGCACCCGGCACCCGCGGGCGCGGGCGGCGGCGAGCAGCGCGGTTTCCAGCGGGCGGTAGACGATGTCGGCGACCCACAAATCTTCGTGCAGCAGCTCGGCGGGGACGGGCGAGCCGGGGTGGGCGGCCATGCCGGTCGGGGTGGCGTGCACGAGCCCGTCGGCACGCTCGAGCGCGGTCAGGTCGCCGGTGACCGCGCGGCCCGGGCCGAACCGCCGGTCGAGGGCCGCGGCCAGGTGGGCACTCCGGGCGCCGTCGACGTCGTGCACGGTGAGGCGTCCGGTGCCGAGGGAGAGCAGCGCGTGCGCGACCGCCGCGCCCGCTCCCCCGGCGCCGAGCAGCACGACGTCGTCCATGCGGACGTCCGGCAGGCCGCGGCTGAGGCTGCGGGCGAACCCGGTCGCGTCGGTGTTGTGGCCGATCGCGCGCCCTTGGCGGAAGACGACGGTGTTGACCGCCCCGAGCGCGGCGGCTTCCGGCGAGAGCTCGTCGAGGTGCGGGACGACGGCCTGCTTGGCCGGGTGGGTGACGTTGAGGCCGTCGAACCCGGCGAGCCGGGCGGCGGCGAGGACGTCGGCGACCGGGCGGCCCAGGACGTCGAGGTCCAGCAGCCGGTAGAGGTAGCGCAGGCCCAGCTCGTCGGCCTCGCGCTCGTGCAGGGCCGGGCTCGCGGACGGCCCGATGCCCGTGCCGACAAGCCCGATCAAGTAGCTGGTCACGCCGCACCCTCCGAACTTAATGTACGAACTAGTACGTTCACGGTAGCGCGGCGTGCGTTCGAGCGGAAGGGCTGCACTAGAGTGGGGGCGTTCACCTGCAGCGGAGGGAGCCCGGTGGCCGCACCATCGTCGGAGGCCGAGCGCCAGCGCGACAAGGACCGCACGCGCGCCGACATCCTCGCCGTGGCCACGCGGGAGTTCGCGGACAAGGGCTACACCGGCGCCCGGGTCGACGAGATCGCCGCCCGCACCAGCACCACCAAGCGGATGATCTACTACTACTTCGGCGGCAAGGAACAGCTCTACATCGCCGTGCTGGAGCGGGCGTATTCCGCCCTCCGCGCCTCGGAACAGCAGCTCGACGTCGAGCACCTGGATCCCGAGGAGGCACTTCGGCAGCTGGCGGCACTGACCTTCGACCACCACCAGGCCAACCCCGACTTCATCCGGCTGGTCAGCATCGAGAACATCCACCGCGCGGAGCACCTGTCGCAGTCGGAGATCCTGGCCGGACTGGCCGACCCGGCCCTCGGCGGGATCACGCGGATCCTCGAGCGAGGCCACAAGGCCGGCCTGTTCCGGGCGGACGCCGACGCGCTCGACGTCCACATGATCATCAGCTCGTTCTGCGTGTTCCAGCAGGCGAACCGCCACACGTTCCAGGCGATCTTCGGCCGCGACATGCTCGATCCGGCCCGTCGCGAGCACTACCGCACGATGCTGGGCGACCTGCTGATCAACTACCTGACCGCCTGAAATCCGCCTCTTGACACCCGGCGCCCCGGTCTCGCACTCTCTATTAACTAACTAGACCGTACATTGCTTCCCCGCCGAACTCTGCGCAACGAAGCACGGATGTCAGGAGATCGTTCCCGTGACCGGATCGATGCCCCGCAAGGCGGCGCTGGCCGCCTGGATCGGCAGCGCGCTCGAGTACTACGACTTCTTCATCTACGGCACCGCCGCCGCGCTCGTGTTCGGCAAGGTGTTCTTCCCCGCCTCCTCCCCCGCCACCGGCACCCTGCTGGCCCTGGCCACCTTCGGCGTCGGCTACCTCGCCCGGCCGGTCGGCGCGTTCGTCCTCGGCCACGTCGGCGACCGGTTCGGCCGCAAGCGGGTGCTCGTCTTCACCCTGCTGCTCATGGGGTTCGCGACGTTCTGCGTCGGCTGCCTGCCGACGTACGGGAGCATCGGCGTCCTCGCGCCGGTCCTGCTGGTCGTGCTCCGTCTGCTGCAGGGCCTTTCCGCGGCCGGCGAGCAGGCGGGCGCGAACTCGATGTCGCTGGAACACGCCCCGGAGCACCGGCGCGCCTACTTCACCAGCTTCACCCTGAGCGGCACGCAGGCCGGGCAGATCCTGGCCACCGCGATCTTCCTGCCGGTCGCCGCGCTGCCCGCCGAGGACCTGCTGACCTGGGGCTGGCGCGTGCCGTTCTGGGGCAGCGCGCTCGTGGTCGTCGTCGGCTTCGTGATCCGGCGCAAGCTCGACGAGACGCCGGTGTTCGCCCGCACCGAGGTGGCGAAACTGCCGGTCGCGCTGCTGTTCCGGCACCACTGGGCCGACGTCCTGCGCGTGGTCGTCGCGGCGACGATCGCCTCGGTCAGCACCATCTTCACCGTCTACGCGCTGAGCTACGCGGTCAACACGATCGGCCTCGCCCGCACGCCGATGCTGTGGGTGGGCGTGCTGGCCAACGTCGTCGCGCTGGCGGCGATCCCGCTGCTGGCCGGCCTCGCCGACCGCGTCGGGCGCAAGCCGGTGTTCATCACCGGCTGCCTGGCCTGCGGGGTGCTGATCTTCCCGTACCTGTGGTCGATCTCGATCGGCTCGTACGCGCTGCTGTTCGGGCTCGGCATCGTGCTGTTCGGGGTGGCCTACTCCGGCGTGAACGGGGTCTGGCCGTCGCTGTACGGCGAGATGTTCAGCGCCCAGGTCCGGTTGTCCGGCATGGCGATCGGCACCCAGATCGGCTTCGCGGTGGCGGGTTTCGCCCCCAGCGTGGTCGCGGCGATCGGCTCGGGCCGCGACGACTGGCTCGGCGTCGCGATCTTCACCGCCGCGGTGTGCGTGGTGGCGGCCGGAGCCGCGGCGACGGCGCGCGAAACCTACCGGGTGCCGACCGCGCAGCTGGGCGGCCGGACACTCGCGGCACCGTCCACTGTGGTCGCCTCCACTGTGGACGGCTAGAACGGAACGCCGACCGCGGCGGCCAATGCCCGCACCGCGGTCCACAGCCCGGCGCCGGCGGTCGCGAGGCCGCCGGCGTCCCGGAGCAGGTCACGGGCCCGGCGCACCTTCGCGCCCGCGTCCTTCCCGCCGTGCACGACGTCCCGGTCGACCTCGTCGAGGGCGTCGTGCACGGCGTCCTTCGTGGCCGGCGGCAGCCGGGCCGCGTCGAGTTCCGCGCGGACCGACCGCACCAGGGCGGCGACCTGCCGCGCGTCGAAGCCGCGGTGGATCTCCTGGTGTCCACCGTGGACGGTGTTGATGTCGCCGTGGACGGCGTTGTTGACCGTCCCGGCCCGGACGTCGCCGTGGAAGTGGATGCCGTCCATCTAGCGCCTCCCGTTCCGGCGCCGCTCGCGCGCCGCCTTGGCCATGACCAGTCCGATCAGCAGCACGACCCCGCCGAGCCCGAAGAGCGCGAACCCGACCACCCCGAGCGGCACGCCGTCGAAGACCTCCGGCCCGAGCAGCGGCGGCGGCGCGTCGAACGACCCGGACGAGACCGCGTCGGAGCCCGCCTTGATGAACCGGAAGATCACCGACGCCCAGATGCCGAACCCGGCCAGGATCGTCAGCAGCCCCAGCACCATGACCGCGCGGCCGGCGCCCCGCCCGGTGGCCAGCTCCGAGATCATCTGCCCTTCGGGCGTGCTGAACTCGTAGTTGTGCTGCTGCCGGTGGTCGTAGCTGTTGTTGACGTCGCGCCCGGCGTTGTTGATCGTCCCGGCGGACACGTCCCCGAAGGAGACCCCGCCGGACGGCGAACGCTGCCAGGTCCGGGTGTGCGCGGCCCCGGACCCGTCCGCGTAGACGGCGGAGACCGGCCCGAACTCGAGCCGGTCACCGTCGCGCAGCGGGTGGTCCTGCCGCGGCGCCAGGCGCCGCCCGTTGACCCAGGTCCCGTTCCGCGACCCGGCGTCGGCCACCCAGGTGCCGCGCGCGTCCTGCCGGATCCAGGCGTGCCGCAGCGACACCTGCTCCGAGCGCAGCCGCAGGTCAGCGTCGGGCCCGCGCCCCACCAGCCACGAACCCCGGCGCACCTCCAGGCGCACCCCGGACCCACCGAGCGTCTCGATCCTCGCCCCGCCCATCGGCCCTCCTCCCGCCGCACGGCTCCCTTACAGGAAGAGCCGTGCGACGGGCCGGGGATATCCGGCGAACGGGTGAACCCGTTCAGACCTTCGGCGCCGGCTCGCTCAGCCTTCCTGGTACTCGGCCCAGGACGGGACGCGACCGTTCCCGGTCCGGAGGAAGCTGTGCGGCTCCAGCAGGAGCGCCTGGATCCGCGGGAAGAGCTGCATCAGCGGTGTGTGGCAGCGAAAGTTCCAGGCCCACAGCCAGTCGACCATGTCGTCCACGGAGTTGAGGACGCGATCCTCCGGGCCGCCACCGTCGAACCGGTCGTGGAACCGCCGCGCCGCATCGTCGTCGCCCCACTGGCGGAAGTACTCGTCTGCCTGACCCATCACCATCACGAACACCCGCTCGATCAGGTTGACGACGTTCTCCGGGTTCGCCGGGACACCTGTTTCGGTCAGCAGGTCCAGGTAGAAACCGGGGTACAGGATCGGGACGGCCCGACCGTCGGTCGCCGCGAACCCCGAGGCGGCGGTTTCGACCGGCGGCCGGCGCCGGGCCAGCTTCTCGATCGCCTCCCCGACGGAATACGCGACGCCGGGTCGCTGGAACTTGACCGTGGTTCCCGGCCCCGCGACCACGAGGAGGAACGACCCGGTGCCGGTCGGGCGCACCTCGACGTCTCGGATCTCCTCCGGCGTGACCGAACGGTCCAGGACCCGGCCGCCCTTGCGCATGACGAGCAACCGGCGATCGGTCACCACCAGGGTGTGCGTCGCGGTGAAGTCCTCCACGGCGATCAGCCGGACAGTCTCGCCGTCCTGGAAGCACGACCGGATGTTCGGCTCGCCCTTCGCGATCATCCGGCGGTGGTGTCCCGCGTCATCGGCCAACGCAGCACGAAAGTCCTCCGACAACGATTCTCCGCCTCCGAAGAGTCCCACGACCATTCTCCTTCCTGGACAACCCGCAAATCACTGAACAGTCGATGTTTCGGCAGAAGCTGTTACGATCACCGAGGTCACGATTCCGGACGACGGGAGGCTGTAATCGTGAAACCCCCACCGACATTCCTGCCTGCTCGCCGGGGACGGGTGCGGATCTCGTTCAGCGTCCTGCTCCGCCTCGCCGATGACGACCGTTTTGTACTGTTCGACGCCCCCAAACGTCCGGGCGCCTTCGGACCGCCGGGCGGAGTGATCAAGTTCTTCCCCCCGGCCGCCCGGATCCTGGACGCGCTCGGGTTCCAGCCCGAGCGCACGGGTTCTCCGCACCACAAGCTCAGAGCGGACCTTCGCGGCACTCTCCCGGCCGGCGCGCTGCGCCGGTTCCGAACCTGGTTCGCGACGGGGGCGTACCGCGAAACCGCTGACGAGTGCCTACGTCGCGAACTGCACGAAGAGCTCGCCGAGGTCGGCGTCCACCACTTGGACAGGATTGTCCCGGAATTGGAGTTCACCAACGTCCGCACCGTCCAAGAAGGTCCGCAATCCGTGCCAGGCAAACACTACCGGCAGTTGCGCGGATTCGACGTGCGCGAGCTGGCGATGACGAATCATGCCGCGCGACGCCTGAGCCGGGAACTGATTGAAGTGGCCGAAGACGAGGCGTATCCGGGCGTCCTGCTGGCTGGTTTCGACGACATCGCCCACGGTCGCCTCGATCGCGCTCTGATCGCCCCGCAGAGCGCGTTCCTCGCCGGTCCGTCACGGCTCGCCCCGGATCTGCCGCCGCTGCGATGACCGATTCCGAACGGCGCGTCGCCGAACTGCGCACCCCGTCCCGGAAACGCGCTCTCGGTGAAGTGACGATCGGCGTGCCGACCGCGCACCCGGCCGAGCCCGACGAGCCGGCCCTCGACGCCCCCGCAGGGACGGGCCTGGTGGAGATCCGTCAGCAGTACGCCTGGGAAACCGCCGGTCACCGCGCCCGGATCGGGGCCGTGTACCTGATCGCCGGGTTCTCCGATCCGCGGGTGCGCGTCCACGAACTCTCGGGCACGACGGCCGAGCCGGCCACCGAGATGGTCGTCTCCGAACTGCCGCAAGGTTGCGGCTGGCTCGTCGGCGATCCACTCGGCGCGAGCGCGGCGCCCCGGACCGCCGAAGTCCGGGCCACCCTGTGGGTACCGTTGGACCAAGCGGAGCTGGCCGGCGTCAACCGGCTCGACGGAACCCTGCTGCGCCCTGCTTGGCACCGCCGACGGCTCCACGCCGGCACCGGCCCGGTCCCGTTCTCCGTCACCCTGCCGTCGGGATGGGGACAGCGCCCCGTGCCGCCGCCCCGGCCGGTCGGCCACCGGAGCCCGGCCGTGCGCCTCTGCATGGCGGCCGACACCGTGGCGTACGGCCGCTTCACCACGGGGGAAGCGGCCCGGTCGCAAGAACGGCTCGTGGAGGTACTGGCGAAGGCGAGGCGAGCCGCCGGAATCCCGGAAGACGAAGTCGACCTCCAGCCCTCCGGCGACGGCCAGTTCGCGATTCTGCCCACCGGGCTGGACGAGACGGTCGTCATCCCGCGGCTCGTCGAAGGTGTCCGCACTGCACTGGCCACCGTCAACGCCGACCTGAGTGACCGGGCGCGGCTGAGGCTGCGGGTGGCGCTGCACCGAGGCCACGTCGCCCCGGGCGCGAACGGCTGGGTCGGCGCCGTGACCGTCGCCGTGCACCGGCTGCTCGACTGCGCGCCGTTGAGGGCCCGGCTCGTGCAGGACCGCTCGGCCGATTTCGCCCTGATCGTCTCCGACGTGCTCTTCGGCGATGTCATCGTCGGCGGCGACCTCGACGCGGCGGCGTTCGAGCCGGTCGACGCGGTCCTCCCCGACAAGGCCTTCGCCGAACGCGCATGGGTGCACACACCCCAGCTCTGACTTCCTCACTGGCCGTGGTACAGCACCGGGACGTGCCGCCCGTGCAGGCGCTCGTCACCCAGAGCCATCGCCGCTCGGGCCCTCTTGAACGCGGGCTCGATCGGCAGGCCCGCGACCAGCGCCTGGTAGAACCCGACGCTGAAGTCCGTGGCCGAACGGTCACCGAGCCAGCTGCGCATGCCGATGACGTAGCTGATGTGTTCCGCGAGGGCTTCGGCCAGCCGCGCACTGTGACAGGCGTTGACGATCACGCACTCCACGGTGTCCGAGACTTCCTCGAACAACGCGGCCAGCCCCGGCACCGAAAGCACCTGGCCTTCGCCTCCCGCGGCCTCGGCGAGGAACTGCCCGTCCTCGGTGCCGTGCCCCGAAAGGTGCACGATCCGCGGCGAGAAGTCGAGCAGGGCCTGAGTCAGGTCCCGCACGCGCAGCGCACCGCGTTGGCGGAGCACGAACCGGTCCCGGTGCCGGCCCATCCGCAGCGTGTCCTCCACATCACGCAACTCGGCGTCCCAGCTGATCCGCTCGGTGTCGGTCGGATTGGCCGCCAGGTAGAGGACTTCCACGGTGCCGGGCTGCTGCTGCCCGAGGTGCCCCACCGCGACGGTTCGCCGTACTTTGCGCTCGACCGGGCCACCCGCTCCGTTCGCGCACACCGCCGTCAGGTGGACGGGAACGGCCCGCCCCGTTTCCCTGGCCAGGATGTGGAACTCGAATGATTCCCGCTCCCCGGGCGGGAGATGGCCGAGCGAGACGGCCGTCCCCTTCGGGTCGACCGAGAACGGTCCCTGCAGGCTGAGCCGCCCCCAGGTGATGGCGGCGGCTCCGGTGTTGACGATCTCGCCCTTGACGGCGTCCCACTCCCCGCACGCGACGCGGACGGTCGAGAGTTCGATCTCGAACCTCGGCGGCTCCGCCGGCGGGAGCTCCACGGGCGGCGCCACGTCGAGCACGGCCTGGAAGTCGGTGATGCGGTGACCGCCGCCGACGTCGTCGCGGAACGAGAAGTTCGCACTGGTCGCCGTCCAGGAGCCCGGGCGCAACGGCCGGACCTTGACCGTCGTCGTCCACTCGGTGCCCGCGTCGAGCCGGGGCACCGCGAACTCCTTGTTGCCCCGCAGGGCCGGGATCTGCGCCGGCAGCCGCAGCGCGAAGTGGATGTTCGTGCACGGCTTCGGCCCGTCGTTGCGCAAGTGCACGACGATGTTCGCGTCCTCACCGGCGTGGAGCCCGCCGGACGTGATTTCGGCGTGGATCATCGTGTCCTCCCGTCCATGAGCGTGGCCCGCGGGTGATGGGCCCGGCGGCAGCTCTCGCAGTGCAGCGCGATCCGGTCGAGCGGGATCAAGCCACCGGTGCCGGTCACCGCGAAGGCGTCGTCGAGCACGGCCTGCTGGTGCGACCGGCAGAGCGGTTTCCCGCAGTGGTGGCAGACGGCGTCGACCACGACCTTTCCCTCGCCGTCTTCCTCGGTGTCGCAGTCACTGCACTTCCAGGCCATTTCACCCCTCCCAGTTCCGGTTGCCGCCGTAGCCTTCGTCCAGTTCGGCGATGTCGCGATCGATGTGGGCGAGGATTTCCCGGCAGACGTCTTCGGAGATCCGCCGATTCAGCAACGCGTCCTCGAATCTCTCGCGCCGCCGTTTCAGCTCCTGGATTCGCACGTCCGACGCGCGGTGCCTCGCCCCGACGTGGTGCTCGTCGTGCGACCGGCCCGGTTTGCGCTGCTGCAGGGTCTCCGAGATGATGCCCTGCAAGCCGTACCAGACCGACTCGATCTCGTCCTCCATCTCCTTGCTGGCGAAGGCGCCCTTGACGTACAGCCGCACCTTCGTGTTGCCGGCCTCCGCGCGGATATCGCTGCCGTAGGCTTCCTCGCCCGTCAGCACGAGGTGGAAGTCGACCGGGTAGACCCCGAAGTAGCGGCGTCCGGCGACGTCCCAGGCCCGGTTGACCAGGTCGGCGCGGCCGCGATCGCGTGGCGGGTTCTCGATGACCCGCTTGACGTAGTACCCGTCCGTGCTCATGGCGTCGGTGAGGGCGATGAGCGTGTCGTGATCCGGGATCACGCCGGGGAACTCATGCGCCTCCGGGATCTGCAGGGGGTCGTCCTTGCGCGGATCCGGGACGACCCGGATGTCCTGGTAGCGGACACCGTTCAGGCTCAGTTCGACGTCCGCGGTGACCTCGGTCTTGACGTCGGTGTACTGACCACCTCGTCGTCGTCCGCCGAGCGGCTCGAACAGGTCCACTCCCTCCAGCCCGGAGAGCGCCCCGCGGAACGAGACGACCAGCGCCCCCTTGATCACATCGCTCAGCCGGATCTGCTCCTCGAAGTGGACGGCGAAGGTGTGCCGGCGTTTTTTCTGGTCGAGGGAGATCTGCTTCCACTCGATCAGCCGGCGGCCGCTGTCCGGGTCGACGCGACTGCCGACCGTGGCTCCGTCGACGTGTTCGACGTTTCCCCAGGCGGCCGGGACGTAGAGCGTCAGCCGCTCGACGCGGTCGGCGTCGAGACCCGACTCCGCCGAGGGCCAGTTGCCGAGCCACTGCAGGTCCAGCTGGAGGATGCGCTGGTCCGACTCCGGCATCAGCGCCGGGGTGAGCCACAACGGGATCTCGCTCCGGCCCGGCACCCCCGTGACGCGGTGCCCCAGCCGTACCTGCCACTTGGCGCTCACGGGCCCGTCCTGGGAAGCCAGGAAAGGCTGCGTGCCCACCAGGCCGGCCAGCGGGACGACCAGTCCGCCGCCGACCCGGTCGGTGAACTCGAGCCCGGCCGGACCGCGGAGGACCAGGAAGCCCGCCGAGAACGGTACATCTTCGCGGCTGCTCAGCCGGAACTTCTTGCAGTACTCCCGCAGCCGGTCCTGATCCGGGCGGCCGAAGGTCGTTTCGACCTTGATGTGGCCGTCGACCGGTGTCACCGACGTCCGGTAAGTGCCGTCCACGTCGAGGACCAGCTCCCCACGCAGGACCTCCCGCACTTCGACCGAGTCGATGCTGGGCACGACCGGCAAAGCCGGCCGGGCGAGCAGCGCGGCCCGGTCACGACGGCGATCCCCGTACCGGATCAGCCCCGCGGCGCCGGCGCTTCCGAGCACGAGAATCACGCCGGCGAGCGGCAGCAGGAACAACACGAGCAATCCCGCCGCGGCGATGCCGCCGGCCACGTAGTACATCTGCCGGAGCGACGCCCGAACGACGTGGTCGTGGGTGGCGCAGTGGTGCGGCTGGGTCCTGCGCAGTCCCAATCCTTCGAATTCGCTCGTGATCGCCGGTCTGCGGACGTGCTCCCGGCACAGGGGTCGCCCGCAGTGGTGGCAGACCGCGGAGATCTTGACGGAACCGCAGCTGTGGCAGCGAACGCGAGGGGCGCGTTCGCGGAGTTCATAAGGCATTCGGTGGCACTCCTCGTCGAGTCCCGGGTTTCACCGCAGCGCCCGGATTCGGTCGAACCGGTCGCGGATTGCGGCGTGCAGCGCATTCATCTCGCGAGTCACCGCGCGACTTGCCCGCGGCAGCTCGCCGTACATGAACACCTTCAGCTCACCACTGGGCAGCTTGCTGGTGTACGAGTGGCCGCCGGGCTTGTGGACCGTGCGTTCGGTCTCGTGGTGGCTTCCCTCGACGAAGATCCGCAGGAACATCGTCTCCGGTCCTTCAGTGCGTTTGGCCGTTCCCTGCCATCGACGTACACCGTCCGGCTCCGACTTGTCAGCGAACTTCACCTGGAAGCCCTGGTCCGCCAATGCGTTCTCGATGTCGGCGATGCGGGCCTGCTCCGGGATGACCTCGTCGAAATACAGGTGCTGGTGTGGCTTGAGCATTCGCCTCGCGAACGCGTCGGCCAAGATCAGGCGGACATTCGAGGTGAGCCGAGTGCTCTCCCGATGGCCGTCCTCGACCCGCCGGCCGGTGCTGTCGAAGAGCCTCGTCTGCATTCCCGAAAGCAGGTAATCCGGAATCTCGATCTCGACCGTGCCGTCGAGGCTCGCCTGCCGGTACAGCTCGCCGGGCTGGCTGATCAACACCACCATGGTGTCGCTCAAAAAACACACCTCATCGTCGCGCCGCTTGTGGTCCTCATCCACCGTCATGGGCACGTCCCGCCACTCGATAGTCCGGCCCACCGGGTTGTAGGTGATGAGCCGCTCGCCACCGTCCGAGGTGCCGTGCTCGACCTTCAGGACGTTCAGCGACGTGATCGTCGGCCAGAACAGGGAAATGCGTTCGACGACGGGCGACAGCTTGGGGCGGCCCTCCTGCCAGGGAAGCACGACCTTGACCGTCACCCGAAGCCACAGGTAGGAACGAAAGTTCGGCTGCTGGGACACGTTCGCGAAGTTCGTGAGCTCGTGGGTCGTGATCACGCCTCCGAGGGTGTCGGGGTCGAGCAAGTCGATCCCGACCTTCACCGGGTACACCTCGAGCAGGTTCGGATCGGGCCGGTACTCGTGCCAGATCACCCCGGTTTGCCGATCCCGGCGCAGCTCGTGGCGGCCGCCCGGCGCATCCGGCCCGACGACCGGTACCTCGATCGGCAGGGCGCCGTAACTGTCGTCCAGCCCGAGAACCGCTCCCAGGTCGGTGTGCTGGTGCCCGGTGAAGGCCAAATGACCGATCAGCGCCTTCCGAGGGTCCTTTCCACCGGCTTCGAGCGCGGGCGCGACGTCGGCACACGCTCGGCGGGTGAAGTGGTCGGCCCCGTCGAACGGCACGACGATCTCGATCCGCCCGGTCGGCGCCCCGACGCGGTCGATCGACGGATTGCGGGAGATCTCTTGTTCGTAGTGGTGGCATTCGGTCACCGTGACGCGCTCCGGATGCGCTCTGGCGAACAGCCGGTCGCCGGGCGCGGGTCCGGTGCGGCCCGCGGCGAGCACGGTGAACAGAGAGCGGAACTTCTTGCGGAACAGGTCCCGGGGATTCGGCATGTGCACTCTCTCGGACGACTCTTTCGGGCGGCTCATGCTGACGTGGATCACTCTGTGACAGATCGCGACAGCCGACGCCGTACTAGTACGGGATTCCGCCAGGAAGTTCGCCGAATCGGCGCAGAGCCGGCAGGTCGACGATCAGCACTCGCCGGTAGCGGCGGCCGAGCACTCCTTCCGACTCGAGCCGGCGGAAGGCCTTCTCGACCGTGCTCAGCCCGGTGCCCGCCATCGAGGCGATCTCGGCCTGGGACAACGGGATCCCCAGCTCCCGCTCCGGTCCGGCGGCCGAACCGTGCTGCTGGACGACGTCGAGCAGAACCCGCACCACCCGGACGGGAGCCGGGCACACCACGAAATCGATCCCCCGGCGGTCCGCCGACCGGAGCCGCTCGCTGAGCATCCGGGCGACGGCAAGGCTCACTTCGACGTTGCGGCCGAGGAAATCGGTGAGCTCGGGGCTGTGGATGATCCGGGCCTGTACCGCCGAACAGGTGATCACGTGTGCCGACCGTGGACGGCGCTCCAGGGTCGCCATCTCACCCAGGAGGTCACCCGGGCCGCGCACCGCGATGACGACGTCACGGCCGCGCTCGGTGCCCACGACGACCTTGACCGATCCCTGCATGACCAGCAGCGAATACTGAGCCGGATCACCCTGCCGGATGATGCGCTGCTGCGGCGGATAGCCGACCGGAGTACCCAGAGCCAGCAGGGCGTCGGCGTCCCTGCCGCGGAGCCGGCCGAGCAAGGAAGAGGGTGGCCAGGAAGGGGCGTTCACGGGTCGGACTGTGCCGTGCCCCGAACCTGGGAACCCCGTGCAAGAACGGGATTCCCCCGGCTCAGTCAGGCAGGCCCGCCAGTCGCTGCAGGCGGGGCAGGTCGAGAATTGTCATCTTCCGGTAGCCCGTCTCCAGCACGGACTTGCGGCGCAGTTCGGTCAGCGACTTGTGCACCGTCGGCTCGGCCGCACCGATCAAGGCCGCCAGTTCCGGCTGCGACAACGGGAATCCGATCTCCCAGCCGCGGGACGTGCGAGTGCCGTGGGAGCGCACGAGAGTGGCCAGGACGCGAGCCACCCGGACCGGGGCGTCGTACCCGCTGAAGTCGATCCGCCGGTCGGTCGCCCACCGCAGCTTCGCCGCCACCGATCGGCTCACGGCGACCCCGGCGTCCGGGTGGTCCCTCAGGAACGCCTGGAAGACCGCTTGTGTCATCACCCGGGTGTTGACGAGGCCGACGGCCGTGACGGTCGCCGAGCGCGGTTTGTCGTCCAATCCAGCCAGTTCGCCGATCAGCTCGCCGGGTAACCGGACGGCCAGCAAGGCGCGGCCACCGTCGACCGTGGTCGCGGTGACCTTCACACAACCGGAAAGGAGCAGGATCACGTGGGTCGTCAGCTCACCTTCGAGCATCAGCACCTCGCCGGGCCGGAACCGGCGTTCGACGCCGACGCCCAGCAGCGCGTGCACCGTGGAAGCGGGTAGCGCGGCGAACAAACCCGGACCGGCTGAAGTAGTGCTCACCGCCGTCACCTCCCCGCCCCTACCCCAGCAGGCCGGGCGGCCCGGCCACCAGCGCTCCTACCCGTTCGGCGTAGCGTCAGTCCGGGAGCAGCGCACCGTGCCGGGCCTCCATCTCGAGCAGCAATTCCCGGGTGAGCGAGCGCGGGCCGGGTGGGAGCGCCGCGTCCGTCAGACGTGCTTTGAGCCACGACGCGATCGCACCGGGCTCGCACAGGCTCGCCGGCGTGGCGGGGCCGGGCACCCACTTGCGCAGTGTTCGCCTCGCCGCGGTATCCAGCCGCCCGCCGTCCCCCGCCGCTGCCTCGACCACCGGGATCCAGTCGCCGAGGTACCCCAGGGCGATCGCCTTCCCCTCCGCGACGCTGGGGTGCTGACCGGTGCAGTCCAGACCTCTCAAGAGCCGGAGTGCCGTGTCGGCTTCCCCGCTTCGGAGGGCCAGCTGCCCGTAGGCCGGCAAGACCTCCGCCAGGGGCGCGAGTTCGAGCCGGCCATACCGGCCCGAGGCGATCGTCGAGGCCGTCGCGCCCGGATCGTTGGCGGAGATCAGTTCGGCGATCTGCGGCAGCCCCTCCGCGAGCCCGGCCGCGCACAACGCCAAGGCCCGCACGACCGGTTCGTCACTCCGATCGGCCAGCAGGAAACGGCGAGCGGCCTCGCCGAGCGGCACCGGGTCACCCGACGCCCCGTCCAGGGCCGTACACAAGACGGCCAGTTCGGCCACGGCATCGGCCACCCCCTCGGCCAGCAGGACGTCCAGTTCCGCGGGGTCGGGCCGGGTGTACGCGAGCATCGTCGTCCACGGCCAGTGCAGGCGTGCGGGGACGGCGCGCTCCCGCAGCCGGCGCGCGGCGTTCCGGCTGATCCGGAACCCCCGAGCCGGATCGGCCTGGGCCACCGCGTGGGCCAGGGCCGCCAAGCCTTCGATCCGTTCTCCCGAGTCCTCCTCGGCGAGCTTTGCCACCAGCCCGGCGGCGTGCTCCACCGTCGCCGCCGATTTGACGGCTGCCGCCGCAATGAGCAGGACCGAGTTCGGCGAACCGGCGTCGGCGGCAAGTACCAGATCGTCCCGCAGCCGGGGGTGCTCCGCGATGATCCGGTAGGCCAGGGCATTGGCGTCGCCGACGTCCAGGTCCGCCAGACGCCGCAGGGCGCCCAGGTCGACCGGGTCGTCGAGCTCGCCTTTGAGCCGAACGGCCACCTCGTGCCGGATGCCGTAGGAGTACAGCCGCGGCAGCCAGTGCGCCGGGTCGTCCAGCCGCCGCAGCTGTTCGACCCGCTCCGCCTGTGCCGCCCGGATCTCCTCGTCCCGCCACAGCGTGGGCAGCAGCCGCTCGATCTCGGCCAAACGCGCCGCGACGAGCCGCGGCCGCTCGGTGCGCAGCGCGCCGGGCAGCACCACCTTCAACGCGGACAGCTTTTCGTCGGCCGTTTGGGCGACGCCGTGGTCGGCCGCGGTGATCAGCTGGGCCAAGAGCAGCTCGAGGCCGCGTACGCTCCAGGCAGTGGTGACACGCATGACTTCACGCTGCACCTCAGGCGGACGTCCCACGTCGAGGAGCTCGGCGAGCAGGTCACGCAGCCAGCCCGGCGGCACCGTGACGTCTCGGGGCTCCGACGGCTGGGGAATCAGGGCACTCAGCGCCGGTCTCAAGAGTGAAGGTGGCATCGACTCCTCGGTCAACCGTCGTCTGAGCTGCCGCAGCGCCTCAGGCGTTCCCACGACCTTGAGAGCCTCGACCGCGGTGAGCGCGGCGAACTGTCCCTGCTGCGGATCGCCGAGGATCGCCGACTGGGCGGCGATGAATTCCGAGCAGCACGGCAATGACGGCCGCAGGCGCACAAGCCTCGCGGCGAATCCGGGATCGGCGGTGGCCACCGTCCGGACGACAGTGGCCACGACACCGTCCGGCACCTCGGGCAGCCGGGCTGCCAGCAAGGTGACCGGCCGCCAGGCGAATCGCCGCGCGCGCTCGCACACCTGCTCCTCCGACGCGAGTGTGAGGGCCATCGCGGCGAAGAAGTCCCGTTCGATCCCGTGGTTGAAGAGCACCTTCCCGCCTTCCCGGCGGAGGATGCCGCGCGCGAGGAACTCCTCGAGCGGCACCGGCGGGGGCGTGGGGCCGCCGGAATCGACGCTCACCTCCGCGGCCTCGGCGAGGCCGGTGGGATCGATGTCGCCCAGCCGGGCCACGAAGTACTCGTGGTAGACCTCGGCCAGGGGAATCGTCCGACGCCGCCGGCGGACAACATCCACATACATCGCCAGCATGCCCGGGGTGGCGCCCCCGAGGGCGTCGAGCTCGCGATGGAGATCCGGGAAATCCGTTTCCGGGATCGGGGCGCGCGTCCGGCCCCCGGCGATGAATCGCAGGGCACAGTGCGGGTTCCACGGATCGATCTGCCTCGTCGGCAGCCCGGCGCGTTCCGCCTGGTCCCGATTCCGGGAGGCCACGACCACAGCGACGCGCGGGAACCGCTCGTGCAAGGCCGCGACGTACCGGAACAGCCGCCCACGGTCGGCGAACGGGACGTCGTCGACGCCGTCCACGAGCAGCCGGACCGCACCGAGGACGAGGGCCTCTCGCGGCAGTCCCACGCCTTCTGTTCCGTCGGCGAGCAGCCGGCCGGCGTCGAGCAACCGCGGCATCTTCCGTCCGGCCGCCCCGGCGGGGCGGACGATGTCCATCGCGGCCCGGTACGCGAGCTCGCGGAGAATACGGGTCTTCCCGCTTCCGGCGCCCCCGACGAGGACGAGCGGCTTTGTCCGGTCTTCCGGGACAGTGGCCAGGAAGTCGTCGTGCTCCCGGGAAAGCTCGATGACCAGTTCGCGAGCCTCGGCCACGAAGTGCCTGGCCACGTACCGATCACTCAGCTCGTGCAGGTTCAGCTCCAGCGGCGGCCGGCCCACACGGTCGACGGCCGCAACCAGCCTGGCGACGACGTCGACGGCTTCGGCATCAGACGGGTCGGCGAAGCCGGCCAGGCACTCCAGCACCTCGCCCGGCTTCGTCCAGTGTGCGAACGGGTCGTCGTCCACGAGCCATTCGGTGGCCGCCGCGGCCGCGGCGTGCACCGCGCGGAGCTTGGCCGCGGACTGGGCCTCGTCCTCCCACTTCGCGGTCCGATAAGCCGCGAAGTGCACCTGCGCGAGGTAGTCCCGCCAGGCGACCACCTCGCGCGGGTAGGCGCGAGTCGCACTCGACCGGATCTTCGCCAGGATCCGGAAGGCGGTCTCCGACTTCCCCTGAAGCAGTTTCGCCAGATGGTCGTCCGTCCCGGGCTGCGGCAGCCGGACGGCCAAGGCGAGCAGCCGCTGCACTCGGACGAGTTCGCCGTACGGCAGCTCTGCGAACACGTCCCGGAGCAGGCTGATCTCCAGCCACGCGGCGTCGGCGAAGACCGGCTGGCCGTCGCCGGTCTTGGCGAAGTCGATCAGCACCGGGCGACCATCCACGCACATGACGTTGCGGGCGTTCAGGTCCCCGTGCACGACCCCGCGCACCCGGCCGAGCTGCGGATCGGTCAGCACGCGCCGCAGCCCGCGCGCCGGATCGGCCGTGCGCACACCGTCGGCCACCACGGCGTCCGCCGCGCGCTCGAGGGTGTCGAACGACTCGTCGAAGCGTGCCCGACGCTGCGCGAACCTGCTGCTCACGACCGTGCCCGCGATCGGGCCGTCACCCGGCGGGCGCAGGACGACACGGACGACGGAGTGAGCCGGATCGGCCAGCCGGATCGGCGCGCCGGGCACGAAGCCCTCCTCCCCGAGGGAAGCCTGCAGGACGTCTTCCGGGTACGACAGCTCCGCGGCCACTACGCCCGGTTCTACCACGAGGTCCGGCCCGAGCGTGGGATTGAGGTCGCGCAGGCTGCGCTCGGCTCGCACCACCTGCCGGTTGTGGAACGGCGTCGCCATCGCGTCGAACAACGCGACGATCAGCCCCCGGGCGAGTTCCAGCTCGGTTTCCCGACCACCGAACGCCTCCCGGACGACGTCTTCGAGGGTCACCGCGGGCACTTCCGCTCGACCGGCGTAGTCCTCGACGTGCGCATAGACGACGCACTCGGTTTCGGCTCCCGGTTCCTCAACCCCCTCACGCGCCCCGTCCGTCACCTCTTGAATGGGCGCGCACACCGCCGAGGGGTAATCATCGAGAAAACACCGGAAATTCTCGAACTCCGCCGCTATCTCGGCGGGCGGCCCGATTTTCATCACCCGCTGACGGCGTTCGGAACCTGCTCGCAGCACCACGTCCAGCACCAGGGCACCACTGCGCCCGCCGGCGATGACCCGCCGGATCCCGACCGATTCGACCGGGCCGTGCCACCCTTGCCGGGACACGGTGATCCGCAAGACCGCGTCATGCACCCTCCCCAGGATCTCCCTGGGGATGTCGTCGGGAACGATTTCCGGGACCGAGGACATCGACACCTCCTGCGTGATGTGCCACGTTACACACCGAAACACACCGAAGAACCGCACCCCAGGTGATCGGAGAACGAATGCCCGGCGACGACAACGGCAAGCTGTGGGCCGATATCTGCATCCGCCTACCACAGATCCGCGACGAAGCAACCGTGATACAGGAACGCGATCGGTTCGAGGATCTGCTGGCGGACACCCGCGCGGGTTTGGACACGCTCGACGGCTGGAGCGCGCTGACCGGGAAGATCGACCGGCTGCTGCGCAACGGCAGAACGCAGGTCACCCGCGAAGGCGAGACGGCCGGGAAGACGCCGCCGTGGCTTCGCGGGCAGTTCCGCGTTGCGCACCGGTGCCCGCTGAGTCACTGCGATCGCACGGTCGTGGCCGCGCCTGGTGGTGCACCGTGTTGTGCGCTCCTCGGTGTCGCCATGGAGCCCGGCGAGCCCGACAACGCGTGACCCGATGGTCCGTTCGAGTGGGTCCAGGCGGAGTCCCGTTGCGTCGCGGCGAGACCGAGCGACTCGCAGACCCGAACGCCTCCATCGAACCGAGGAGCCCCGTGCCGGACAGCAACCCTCCCCTCGATCCGATCGAGAACCTGATCCAGGCCTATCGCGCCACGGGCCGAACCGGGTACCTCCTCCGGGCGTGCGACGACCTGCGGGCGTTGCTCGACGTGACACCACGCTCCTGGTTCCGCAACCACCTGCACAGCCAGTTCAGCCGCGTGCTGCGGGATCTGGCCGAGGCGACGTCCGACCGCGCCCCGCTCGAGGAGGCGATCGCCCAGGGCCGGGCGGCCACCGGCGACGACGCTGACGATGATCCGTGGCGCTACGTCTACCTGAACAACCTCGCTCAGGCACTCGGAGACCGGTTCGACCGGACTTCGGAGCTCGCCCACCTCGACGAAAGCGAGCAGACGTACCGGGAAGCCCTGAAGGCGGCGCCCGAGGCCGACGTGCACGGGCTCGCCACGATCCGGAGCGGTCTCGCGACGGTGCTGACCCACCGCTTCGACCGTACCGGCGCCCCGGAAGACCTCGCCGCGGCCATCGACCTCTGCCGTCCGACCGCGGCGATGGGCGAGCCCCGGAGCGCGCATGAACTCGCCTCCCTCCTCGGTGCCTGGTTCGACCTCAGCGGCGATCACGCGGTGCTCGGTGAAGCGATCTCCGCCGCCGGACACGCGGTGCACGTGACCGCCGAACCCGGTTTGAGGGTCATGGCCCTCACGACTCTCGGCGAGCTGCACAGCAAGTTGGCGATCGCCTTCGAGCGGCCGGACGCACTGGCCCAGGCCGCGGCGGAGCTCACCGAAGCGGTTCGGCTCACCGCGCGCGACAACGTCCGCTACCCGGGCCGGCTCACCGCACTCACGAACACCCGGCACGAGCAGTTCCGGCGCAACGGCGAGCGAGCGCTGCTGGAAGAGGTGACCGCCCGGTTCACTGAGATCCTCGCCTTGACGCCCGCCGGTGACGTCAACCTCCCCGGACGGCAAGCCAACCTCGCGCTCGCCCTGATCGACCAGTTCCGGTACTTCGGGGTCACGTCCGCGCTGGACACGGCGTCCGGCTACCTCCACGAAGCTCTCCGTTCCCTAGCGCCGCACGATCCGTTCCGGCCGATGCTCTTGTCCATCCTGGGGTCGGTCTACCTCGAAACGGCGAACGGACTGGCCGGGCCCGACGAACGCGAGTGCCTCGACATGGCGATCGCGACACTGCGCGAAGCGCTCTCCGTGGCGCCGGAGCGGTTGCCGAGCCGAGGGCTGTTCGTCAACAATCTCGCCACCGCCTTGAGAAAGCACCCGGACCGGGCCGTGCAAGCCGAGGCCGAAACGTGTTGCCGTGCCTGGCTGGCCACGGCCGGGCCGGCTGCCGTCGGTCACCAGCTGGTGCGTTTCACACTGGTCGCTGCCCTCGTCGACCGACTCGAGACCGAGTCCGAACCCGCGATCTTCGACGAGGCCGAGCAGCTGGCCCGCGCCCTGACAATCGAAGGGCAAAGGGATCACCGGGTCCCGGTCGGGAGCCGGCTCGCCCTGGTGCACCTGCTGAAGATGCGCGCCGAACGCTTGGACGCGCCCGCGGCCCGCGCCGAGGCAGTTGCCGTCCTGCAATCTGTGCTGGACTCGCCCATGGCCCCGGAGGACCGGGTCCGGGCTCACGCCTCCCTCGGCGAGCTCCTCACCGGCCACGACCGGCCCGGCGCCTGCCGCGCCTACACCACGGCCGTCGAGCTCCTGGTCAGGATGGTGCCCCGCACGTGGCGGCAGGCCGACCGCGAACACGGGTTGAGCCGGTTCTTCGCCCTCGCTTCGGACGCGGCCGCCGCCGCACTCGACGCCGGTGAGCCGCACCTCGCGGTCGAGCTCCTCGAGCGGGGCCGCGGCATCCTGCTCGGCTCGGCCGCCACGGACCCGGCCAACCTCGATCACCTGGCGGCCACACACCCGGAGCTCGCCCGGCGATTTGTCGAAGTCGGCCTCCGGATCGGGGCCCTCCGGACGAGCGCGGACACACCGGCCACGCACGCCGAGTTGTTGCTGCGCCGGGGACTGGAGGCCGAAGAGGCGGAGATCCTCGCCGCAATCCGGACGGAGCCGGGGTTCGAGCGGTTCCTCGGCGGTCCTTCGTGCGCCGAACTCCTGGCCCGGCTGCCCGGTCCGGCGGTCATCGTGAACGCGAGCAAGCTCCGCTCCGACGCGCTCGTGCTGGCCGACGGTCAGCTCACCGTCGTGCCGCTGCCCCGGCTGCGCCACGAGCACCTGGTCGACCAGGCGGCCCGGTTCCTCCAGCACCGCGACCGGTTCGTCCTGGGCCCGGAACTGGCCGCGGTCGACCGGGCCACGGTCGACCTCCGCGTCCGCTCTCTGCACAACGTCCTCAGCTGGCTGTGGGAGAGCGTCGCCGCGCCGGTGCTGGCCGCCCTCGGGCCGCGGCGGCGGGTGTGGTGGTGCCTGACCGGACTGGTGACGCTGTTCCCGGTCCACGCCGCCGGCCGGTACCGGAAGACCACCGGCGACGAGCTACCGGAGACGGTCCTGGACCACGTGATTCCGTCGTACGTGCCGACATTGCGGACTCTGCTGGCTCCCGAAGCCCCGTCGGGGAACCAGCGCGTGCTGGCCGTGGGAGTCGGCAAGACCCCGGGGCAGGCCTCCCTGGGAGCGGCGACCGACGAAGCGCGGGCCGCGGCCGCCGTCATCCGGGACAGCACCCTGCTCCTCGACGCGGACGCGACACGGTCCCGTCTGCTTGCGGAGCTCCCGCACCACACCTGGTTCCACTTCGCAGGACACGGCCGGCAGAACGCCTACAGCTTGGACAGCGCCCACTTGCTCACCCACGACCAAGCCCGCACCGGCGGGGTCACCTTCGCCGACCTCCGGGCGACCCGCCCGGCCCGGGCGCACCTGGCTTACCTCAGCGCCTGCGAGTCGTCGTCGGGACGGCTCACCCTGCCCGACGAGGCGGTGCACCTCGCGGGTGCGATGCTGGCCGCGGGATTCGACCGGGTCGTGGCCGCGAACTGGCGGGTGGACGACCGCGTCGCCAAGAACGTCGCGGAACGCTTCTACCGGTTCATCGCGGTTCCGGCACCCTCCGCGGCCCGGGCCGCGGAGGCGCTGCACGCGACGGTGCAGCTCACGCGCGAGGAACTGGCACGTGAGCTGACCGGCGCCGATCGTGACCTCGCTGTCCTGGTGTGGGGCGCCTTCGTGCACTTCGGTCGTTAGCTCCGCCCGCCGGTGAACCCGTTCAGACCTTCGGCGCCGAGGTGTCCGAGGTGTCCCCGGCCTTCACCCGCTCCAGCAGCAGCTGCGCCACATCGCGGACGTCGACGTTCTCCGCCTTCTGCTCGCTCTGGCGCTGGACCAGGCCGTCGGTCAGCATCACGCGGCAGAACGGGCAGCCCGTCACGATCGTTTCCGCGTCCGTGGCGATCGCTTCGTCGACGCGTTCCAGGTTGATGCGCTTGCCGATCTGCTCCTCCATCCACATGCGGGCGCCGCCCGCGCCGCAGCACAGGGCCCGGTCGGCGTGGCGGGGCATCTCCGTCAAGGCCGCGCCCGTCGCGCCGACCAGCTCGCGCGGCGGGGTGTAGACCTTGTTGTGGCGGCCCAGGTAGCAGGGGTCGTGGTAGGTGACCTTCGGGCCGTCCTCGACCGGCTTGACGGGGGTCAGCTGCCCGCCGCGGACCAGGCGGTTGAGCAGCTGGGTGTGGTGGACGACCTCGTAGTGCCCGTCCAGGTCCGGGTACTCGCGGCTCAGCGTGTTGAGGCAGTGCGGGCAGGTCGTGACGATCTTGCGCAGCCGCGGCTCGCGGCCCTCGAACACGGCGTTCAACGTCTCGGCCGTCTGCTGCGCCATCATCTGGAAGAGGAACTCGTTGCCCGCGCGGCGGGCCGGGTCGCCGGTGCAGGATTCCTCCTTGCCCAGCACCACGTACTTCACCCCGGCGATGTGCAGCAGCTCGGCCGTGGCGCGGACGGTCTTGCGGGCCTGGTCGTCGAACGCGCCCGCGCAGCCGACCCAGTAGACGTACTCGACGTCCTCGGCCAGCTCACCGTCGAACACCGGGACGTCGAAGCCGAGGTCCTTGGTCCAGGCGAGGCGCTCGGAGTTGTTCTGGCCCCACGGGTTGCCCTTGGTCTCCAGGTTCTTGAACAGCCCGCCCAGCTCGGTCGGGAACGCCGACTCGATCATCACCTGGTAGCGGCGCATGTCGACGATGTGGTCGACGTGCTCGATGTCCACCGGGCACTGCTCGACGCACGCGCCGCAGGTGGTGCACGACCAGAGGACGTCCGGGTCGATGACGCCGCCGTCGTCCTCCGGGCCGACCAGCGGGCGCGCGCCCTCGTGCTCGGTGCCCGCGAGGATGTAGGGCGCCTCCTCGAACAGGTTGTCGCGCAGGTTCATGATGACGAGCTTGGGCGACAGCGGCTTGCCGGTGTTCCACGCCGGGCACTGCGACTGGCAGCGGCCGCACTCGGTGCACGTGGCGAAGTCCAGCATGCCCTTCCACGTGAAGTCGCCGATCTTGCCGCGGCCGAACGTGTCGTCCTCGCCCGGGTCCTCGAAGTCGATCGGCTTGCCGCCGGACTCCATCGGCAGCAGCGGGCCGAGCGCGTCCGGCAGCCGCTTCGCCGAGACGTTGATCGGCGCCACGAAGATGTGCAGGTGCTTGGAGTAGAGCACGATGCTGAGGAACACCAGCATGACGCCGATGTGCAGCAGCAGGCCGATCGTCTCCAGCACCTCGGTCGCCGAGTGCCCGAGCGGCTCCAGGAGGTTCCCGACGCCGAGGGAGACATACGCGCCGGAGTCGTAGGGGAAGTTGCCGGACGCCGAAGACGCGCCGCGGAAGAAGAACATCGTCCAGACGACGTTGAAGATCATGACCAGGATCAGCCACGCGCCGCCGGTGTGCGAGCCGTAGAACCGGGACGCGCGGTCCTTGCGCTCGGGGGCGTTGCGCAGGCGGATGATCGTGAACACGCCGAGCGAGACGGCCACCGCGACCGCGATGAAGTCCTGCAGGAACCCGAGCACCGCCCAGTGGCCGATCCACGGGATGGCGAACTTCTCGTCGAACAGCGCGCCGTACGCCTCGAGGTACACGGAGGCGAGGATCACGAAGCCCCAGAACGTGAAGAAGTGCGCCAGGCCCGGCACCGACCACTTCAGCAGCTTGCGCTGGCCGAACACCTCGCGCACCTGCGCGAAGACCCGCGCACCGAGCTCGTCGGAGCGCTTGGTGTCGGGCTGGCCGGCCTTGATCAGCCGGTACAGGAAGGCCACGCGCTTGCCGGCGACGGCGAGGCCGACGACGGTCATGAGCAGGCCGAGGATGAGACGAACGAGCACGAGTCCTCCGCGTCGTGATGGAAGGACCGGCTCAGTGCGAGCCGGTGTAGTACCGGCACGCCTTGCACGCGTACCGCATCTTCGCGATCCGCCAGTGTTTCCGGTACAGATCGAGGTCGGGCGACCGCCGGACGCCGAGGCGCTGGTAGCGCCCGGGCCGCCGGCCGGTTTCGTACTGCTCGGTCGCCCGGCCGAGGTGGGCGCGCCGCAGCACGCACCCCCGCGTCCGGCAGCGGCCGAGTGCCGTGCGGCAGAACCGGTGCAGCAGCACGAGTTCGCCGGTCACTTCTTCGACCACGCCGTAGCCAGGGTGGTCGCCCGGCCCGGCGAGCCGCACCGGCAGCCCGCAGTACGCGCATTTGAGCGTGCAGGGAAGGCAGCCGGTGAGGTGCCGGAGCCGCAGTTCGCGCCGGTCTTCGGAGCTCTGTCCCCGGACGCGCGACGCCATGAGGCCTCCTGCCACGACTGCGACACGACTGTGATCGGCACCACTGTCTGCTACTGGAGGGTAATGAGGAGATCACTTCACGCGACAGGACCGAACGGCCTAGTTTCTTTACGCCGTCAGGCGCAATTTCCGAAGCAAGGATGACCTTACTGTCCGTTCACCGGACGCTCGAAACCGCGAATCGTACGTTCGGTCAACCGGCCCGCCCGGCTCGCCGCGCTCCGGCCGCCCGGGACGGACGCGGTGCTGCTCGGCAGGCCCCGCAACGAAAAGGCGTTCGCGGTGATCCCGGTCGGCTACCCCGCCGACAACTGCGTCGTGCCAGACCTGCGGCGCAAGCCCCTCGACGAAGTCCTCGTGCGGATCTGCGCGAGCCGGCTCAGCAGCCGGGCAGGCCACCCGGCAGTTCCGGAAACGCCGGGCCCGACAACAGGTCCGCGCCCCTGTCCTGCCACCACGCGGCCTCGTCGGCCCTCCACAAGCACTACTACGTCGACGAGTCGGTCGGCATGCTGCTCACGGCGTTGCAGGTGGCCGGCCTCGCCGCGCTGACGCACACGCCGTCGCCGATGCGGTTCCCCGGCAGGCCCCGCAACGAAAAGGCGTTCGCGGTGATCCCGGTCGGCTACCCCGCCGACAACTGCGTCGTGCCAGACCTGCGGCGCAAGCCCCTCGACGAAGTCCTCGTGCGGATCTGCGCGAGCCGGCTCAGCAGCCGGGCAGGCCACCCGGCAGTTCCGGAAACGCCGGGCCCGACAACAGGTCCGCGCCCCTGTCCTGCCACCACGCGGCCTCGTCGGCCCTCCACAAGCACTACTACGTCGACGAGTCGGTCGGCATGCTGCTCACGGCGTTGCAGGTGGCCGGCCTCGCCGCGCTGACGCACACGCCGTCGCCGATGCGGTTCCCCGGCAGGCCCCGCAACGAAAAGGCGTTCGCGGTGATCCCGGTCGGCTACCCCGCCGACAACTGCGTCGTGCCAGACCTGCGGCGCAAGCCCCTCGACGAAGTCCTCGTGCGGATCTGCGCGAGCCGGCTCAGCAGCCGGGCAGGCCACCCGGCAGTTCCGGAAACGCCGGGCCCGACAACAGGTCCGCGCCCCTGTCCTGCCACCACGCGGCCTCGTCGGCCGTCCGCACCCCGGCCACCGACACCGACGCGCCGGCCGCGTGCGCGGCGTCGACCAGCGCCGCCAGCGGTCCGGCCACCAGCGGGTGGGCCCGCCGCGCGGCCAGGTGCGCGGCGATCCGGACCGCGTGGGCCGGGAACTCGGTCAGGCAGGTGACCTCGGCGAAGCCGTGGATCTCCGCCCGGACGCCGATTTCGCCCAGCACCTTGAAGTTGTCCGCGGCTTCCACGGCCTCCGCGGCCAGGGAAGCGGCCGGGAAGCCGGGCCGCAGGAGGTCCGGTGCCAGGCCGGTGTCGCCCAGCACGCGGCGGATTTCGCCGACCAGCTCCGGGTCCGCCGCCTGCTGCGCCGTCAGCTCGACGACCAGCGGCACGCCGAGCCCGGCCGCCGCCAGCCGCTCGGCTGCCGTGCGCAGCAGCCATGTGCCCAGCGGCAGCGCGAGCCCGGTCTCCGCGGCCAGCCGCACGCAGGTTTCGTGCGGCAGCACGCCTTCGGCCGGGTGGTTCCAGCACAGCCGGGCCTCGACGGCCTCGGCCGCCCCGCTCGTCGCGGACACCAGTACGCGGTAGCGGGCTTCGATCTCGCCGTTCTCCCACGCGCCCGCCATCGACGCGGCCAGGCCGAAGCCGTGCCGGTCGCGCCGGTCCAGCTCGCGGTCGAACAGCCCCCACTGGTTGCCCGTGCGCTGGGCGCGCCGCAGCGTCAGGTCCGAGGCCTGGAGGAGCTCGGCGGGCGTGCTGTCGCGCGGCGGGCGGTGGACGACGCCGATGGCGGCCGACACCGCGACCCCGCGCCGGCCGTCGACGTACTCCGGCTCGGCGAGCTCGTGGGTGATCCGGCGGACGAGCGTCACCACGCCCGGGGTGTCTTCGGTGTTCTGCACCAGCACGCCGAACTCGTCGCCGCCGAGGCGCGCCACGAGCGCCTTCTCCGGCTCGAACACCGTCTTCAGCTTCGCCGCGACCCCGCGCAGCACCCGGTCGCCGAGCTCCTGGCCGAGCCCGCCGTTGATCTGCGAGAAGCCGTCGAGGTCGAGGTGGAAGAGCGTGACGCCGCGGGCCGGGTCGGCGTCGCGCAGCAGGGTTTCCAGGCGGGTGCTGAAGAACTGGCGGTTGGGCAGCCCGGTGAGCACGTCGTGCAGGGCCTGGTGGCTCAGCCGCCGCTGCAGCAGCGACACCTCGGTGTCGTCGTCGACGATCGTCAGCAGCTGCCGGGGCGCGCCGACCGCGTCGCGGATCACCGAGGCGGCGAACGTGGCCCACATCGGCTCGCCGTCCTTGCCGACCAGGCGGCGGCCGGCCCGCAGCCGGTGCAGCCGGCCGGCCACCAGGTCGCGGTAGCTTTCCCGCAGCTGCTCGACGTCCTCGGGGTGGATCAGGTCGAACAGGGACATCGCGGCGATCTCGGCCGGCGTGCGGTTGAGCGTCTTGGCGAGCGCCCCGTTGGCCCGCAGCACCCGGCCGTCCAGCTCGGTGAGCGCGACGCCGCTGGCCGAGCCGGCGAACACCTCCTCGAACTGCGCGCGGGTGATGACGTGCTTCTGCCGCGTCTCCTGCTCGACCTTCAGCAGCGCCCGGCTGAGGCCTTCCTGGCGCCTCTGGATGTCTTCGCGCAGCATCTCGCCGTAGCCCGAGCTGAGGGCGCCGAGCACCGAGACGACCCGCTCGGCGAGCCCGCCGACCCGACGCAGTTCCGGTTCCCGCAGCAGCCCCTTGCCGAGCACGTCCAGGGTGCGGCGCAGGCTCTCCGCGCCGACGCACCGCAGCTCGACCAGCCGCCCGCCCGCGGCCGCGGCCGCCTCGAGGTCGGGCGGATCGCTCACCACCGCGTCGAACAGCCGCCGGGTCAGGGCCGCCAGCTCGCGCTCGATCTCCTCGGGCGTGTGCGGCAGGTAGGCCGTGGTGCTGATCAGGTAGCCCCACTTGCGCGCCAGCGTGCCGAGCCGTCTCGCCGCGCGGTCGGCGGACGGGGTGTTCCGCGGCGCGTCGCCGCGGGGATGGGGAGCAGTCACCTCAGGCTGTCCAGGGGGTCAGTGCACACACCGGTTCGGGTTAACCGATATATCTTGGCCTGGAATTGTGCGACACGCACCAGTTCAGTTTCGTCCGATCGAGTGATAACCCTGCGGAGCGATCCCGACGCGGTCCTGCAGCCACGAACGGGTGGCGTTGCGGTATTCGTCCGCGTTTTCGTGCAACGCCACGGAATGCCCCGCCCCGGGCAGCACGAACATCGACAGCTTCGACGGATCAGCGTAATACGGGGCCTCCTGCGCCCGCAGCACCGCGGCGTCCGAACAGTCGCGCAACGCGAGCACCCCGCAGAAAAGGACGTCCTTTTCCCCGACCACCTGCAAAACCGGTGCGGTGATTCCCCACGTCGCGGGCAGGATGATGCCGAACAACGCGACGGTGCCCATCCCGGGCACCGAAACCTGGTCCTTGGTCGCCTCGTCGGCCGCGATCACGGCCGGGTCGGCGTCGCCGGCGGCGTAGAACAGCCCGGCCCGCGCGCCCGGCTTCGTCGTGAAGTAGAGCGGGTCGCTGCCGAGGGTCCCGAGCTGCCCGTCGAGGAACGCCGGCTGCAGGCCCAGCGCCGCGCCGAGGGCGAGCACGGGCAGTGCGGGCAGGTGGGTGATGCCGGTGAGGACGACACCGTCGACGTCGCGGTAGGTGGACGCCTCCACGGCGACGATCCCCGACCCGACCGAGTGCCCGACGATGACCACCTTCGCGAACGGCACCCCGCCGACCCGCCCGGCCCGCAGGTGCCCGACCACCTCGTGCATCGACTCGGCCGCGGCCCACACCGACAGCGGCAGGCTCAGCGGACGGCTGCTGCGCCCGGCGCCGAGCTGGTCGGCGGCGAAGGTCGCGTAGCCGTGCGCGGCCATGTCGCGCTGGTAGGAGTAGCGCTGTGGTTCGTAGGGCAGGTCCCAGTACGCGCTGTTGTACGTCCCGCCGTGCACGAGCAGCTGGACCGTGTCCGGTGCGTCGCCGGCGGGCAGGCACAGCCGGCCGTGCACGACCGCGGGCGCGCCCGGCACCAGCGGGGGCAGCCCGGGCCCGGAGACCGGCAGATCCGTGTCGGTGCAGGAGATCGCGGCAGCCGCGGCGGGCACGGCCGCGGTCAGCGACGCGAACAGGACACCGCAGGCGAACAAGGCCGTCGTCACCTTGACGGGCAGCTTCACGCCGCACTCCCTCTGGACTCGGACAGGTGAAGGAACTCCGGAACACTACACCCGGTAGCCGAACGGGTACCGTCAGGTCCTCCGCGGCACCACGGTCATCGGCAGCCGGTTCGGCTGCATCGTGGCCTTGATCTGCGCGTACACCTTCTTGCCCGGCACCGGGACCAGGCGCCACCGGGCACCGACCGTCGCGGCCACGATGCCGATCTCCGTCGGCGCGAACACGTGGCCAGGGCACAGCCGCGCGCCGGCGCCGAACGGGATATACGCCCCCTTCGGCAGTTCCGCGGTGTGGCCGGGCGTCCAGCGGTCCGGGTCGAACCGGTCCGGCTCGGGGAACCAGCGCGGATCGCGGTGCAGGGTGTGCTGGCTGACGGCGACCTCGCTGCCCGCCGGGATCGCGACGCCGCCGAGCTCGACGTCCTCCCGGGCACGGCGCATCAGGATGAGCGGCGGGGTGCGGCGGACGATCTCGTTCACGATCTGGTGCGTGTACACGAGATCCGGCAGGTCCTCGAAGCGCGCGGGCCGGCCGCCGAGGACTTCGTCGACTTCGGCGTGGAACCGCCGTTCGACGTCCGGGTGCTGCCCGAGCTCGTGGAAGAACCAGGCCAGCGCGACGGCGGTGGTCTCGGCGCCGGTGGTCAGGATCGTGATGACCTCGTCGTGGACCTGGCGGTCGGACATGCCTTCGCCGGTGTCCTCGTCCCGGGCCAGCAACAGCATCGAGAGCAGGTCGCCGTGGTCGGCGCCGTCCGCGCGGGCCGCGACGACGGTTTCGCCGATCACGTCCCGCAGGCGGGCGGCCGCGGCGTCGAACCGCCGGTTCGGCGGGATGGGCAGCTTCTCGACGAACTTCGGCGAGAACGCCCGGACCAGCACGTACTTCAGCATGATCGGGATCGACCGCCGGATCTCGGCCAGTGCTTCGTCGCCGAGCGCGGTGGAGAACAGCGTCTGCCCGGCGATGGTCAGCACCAGGTCCTGCATCCGCTTGTCGAACTCGACGACTTCGCCCGGCCGCCACGAATCCACGAGTTCGCCGGCCAGCTTCGTCATGGTGTGCTCGGCGTAGCCCGCGATCCGCGTGCGGCCGAAGGCGGGCATCACCAGCCGGCGCTGACGGCGGTTGAGCTCGCCGTTCGAGGTGGCCAGCCCGTCGCCGAAGAGCGGGCGCATCTTGTCGAAGACCAGGCCCTTGTCGAACTTGTCGGCGTCGGTGGCGAGCACCTGCCAGGCCAGCTCCGGGGTGGTGACCACGTGCACCGGCAGCGGGCCGAGCTGAACCTTGACGACTTCTCCGTGCGCGGGCAGGGAAGTGAAGAATTTCAGCGGGTCGCGCAGCAGGGGCACCGTGTGCCCGAGCAGCGGCCGCCGTCCGGGAACGGGACGCGCGTTCGTCATGGCCTCGTCTCCTCGTGACCGGGCCACCTTAGCCGGGACGTGTCCACGAGGAGCGCGAGTCCACACGAACGGATGAGGGGGCTAAGCTCCGACCCCGCAGTGCCACAAGAGGCGCGGTGTCGGCGAGGGTGGGAGGTCCCGTGACCGGAGAACTGAGCTGGGTACCGCCGGAGATCGACACCACGGTGCCGAACCCGGCCCGGGTGTACGACTTCTGGCTCGACGGCGACCACAACTTCGCCGCCGACCGCGCCCTCGGGGAGCAGATCCTCAAGATCATGCCCGGCGTCCGCGACGCGGCCCGGCTCAACCGCGCCTTCCTGCGCCGCGCCGCGCGGTACATGGTCGACGCCGGGGTCCGGCAGTTCCTCGACGTCGGCTCCGGCATCCCGACCGTCGGCAACCTGCACGAGATCGTCCAGCAGGTGGATCCGGCGTGCCGGGTGCTCTACGTCGACCGCGAGCCGGTCGCCGTCGCGCACAGCGAGCTGTTGTTGCAGGACAACGACAACTGCGCGGTGCTCCAGGCCGACCTGCGCGACGTCAACGACATCTTCGACGCCGAACCCGCCCGCCGGCTGCTCGACCCCGAGCAGCCGACCGGCGTGTTCATGTTGCTGCTGCTGCACTTCGTGCCGGACGAGTGGGAACCGGCCGGCATCCTGGCCCGCTACCGCGACCGGCTCGCGCCGGGCAGCTTCCTGGCCGTCACGCACGTCGCGGCGGACTCCGGGTCGGAGCGCCTCGACGAGGCGGTCGAGGTGTACAAGACGGGCCAGAACCAGCAGAACCAGCCGTTCCCGCGCACGCACGACCAGGTGCTCCGGTTCTTCGAGGGCTTCGACCTCGTCGAACCGGGCCTGGTCGGCTGCGCGATGTGGAACCCCGAGGGCGTCGGCGACATGTCCGACGACCCCTCGGTCAACTCCCTTCCGTACGCGGGTGTGGGCCGGAAGCCCTAGCTCACCGCAGCGAGAACGTCGCCAGGTTCACCGGGCCGTCGAACGTCAGGTACACGTCCTGCCGCCCGCTCGCCTTCGCCAGGGCCGCGCTCACCGTGGTGTACGCGTACCGGTCGCCGGTCGAAGCCACCGGCACCGTGCCGAGCACGCGACCGGTCGGCGAGCCGAGGCGGACGGTGATCTTCGCCGACGCCGTCGCGGACACCGAAGCCGTGAACTTCTGCGGGCCGCCCAGTGCGACGTTCTTGAACGCCAGCCAGCTGCCCGCGGTGGCCGCCACCGACGTACCCGAAACCTTCGACGTGTCCGTCAGCGTCGCGCCGGAGTAGTCGTCGAAGTTCTGGGCCTGCGTCGGACGGCTCAGGTCGCGCGGCAGCGGCCGCTCCCCCGGCACGTAGACGGGCTGCGGTGCCGAGAGGTCGGTGGCGTTGCGGCCCACCGAGAACTCGTACACCCCGGCCGCCACCACGGACCGCTCGCGGGCGACGTCCCAGGACGCCAGGTCCGCCACGGGCACCTCGAACCGCACCGTGCGGGTCTCCTTCGGCGCCAGCGTCAGCTTCGAGAAGTCCCGCAACCGCTGCACGCCGGAGTTCTTCGAGTAGAGCTGGACGACGTCGGAGCCGCTGCGGGCGCCGGTGTTCGTCACGTCGACGCTCACCTTGACCTTGCCGCCGGCCTGGGAAGCGCGGACGTTGTCGTACCGGAAGCTGGTGTAGCTGAGCCCGTAGCCGAACGGGAACAGCGGCTTCCCGCGGTAGTACTGGTAGGTCATCCCGGTCTTGGCGATGTCGTAGTCCAGGATGCTCGGCAGCCCGGCGTCGGAGGCGTACCAGGTCTGCGTCAGCCGCCCGCCCGGGTCCTTGTCGCCGAAGAGGACGTCCGCGACGCCGTGCCCGGTTTCCTGCCCGGCGTGGCTGGTCCACAGGATGCCGGGCACCGACAGGGTGTCCCAGCCGGTCGTCGGGTAGCTGTTCTCCACCACGACGATCGTGTGCGGGTTCGCCTTCTGCACCGCCTCGATCAGCGCGCGCTGCGCCGGGGCGAGCTCGGTGCTCGTGCGGTCGTTGGCCTCGCGGCCGTTGATGAACGGCATGCTGCCGACCACGACCACGGCGGTGTCCGCGCCCTTGGCGGCGGCCACGGCGCTCTCGACGCCGCTGCTGAGCACCTCACGGCCGAACTTGGTGGCGTGCGCGGCGTCCGGGGACGAGATCGTCAGGACACCGTCCGCGCCGACGACGGCGAACTTGTTCGGGCCGAACCACGGCTCGTTCACCTCGTTGCCCGCGTACTCGAGCACGTAGCTGCCGTCGGGCTGGGCGGTGAGCTTCAGCTGCTGCTGCACGAACCAGCCGGCCGGCTGGTCGACGTCGTTCACCAGGGCGCCGCCGGAGTAGCTGAGGAACTTGCCGTTGGCGGCCGCGCGCAGCGTGTTCTTGCCCGCGCCCCAGTCGTAGACGTCGAAGGACTCGCCGGTGCCCGCGACGGTCCCGCCCGCGGTGACCTTGCCGGTGGTGGCCGGCGCCGTGAGGTACCGGCCGGTGGCCAGGTCCTTCAAGGCGATCCGGTCGACGCCTTCGGACGACGCGACCGTGCCCGCCGAGCCGAGCCGCTCCTTGATGCCCTGCAGCGGCGTGACCTTGTACTGCATCGCGCCGCTGTACCAGTCTTCGTACAGCGTGTTCGACAGCGGGCCGACGACCGCGACCTTCTTGTTCTGCTCCGCCTTCAGCGGCAGCGCGCCGCCGTTGTTGCGCAGCAGCACCATCTGCTCGTCGGCGGCCTTGCGCGCCAGGGCCTGGTGCTCGGGCGAGCCGATGACGGCCGGGGTGATCTTCGCGTACGGGTTGCTGCCCGGCGGGTCGAACTCGCCGAGCCGGAACCGCAGCGACAGCAGGTGCCGGTCGGCGTTCTCGACGTCGGCCATCGTCAGCAGGCCCTTGGCGATCGCCTCCTTGACCGCGTTCGTGGTGATCGAGCCGTCGGTGTCGTTGTCGGTGAAGCTGTCGAGGCCCGCCTTGAGGGCCGCCGCGTTGCCTTCGGCCTTCGTCGGGTAGTACTTCTCCGAGTTGACCAGGTTCGACGGCGCGCCGGCGTCGCTGACCACGGCGATGTCCTGCGGCGCCCACTTGCGCAGCTTGTCGTCGAGGTCCGGGCTCACGTGGTTGGGCCGGCCGTTGACCAGGTTGTACGACGGCATCACGGCGTTGGCCGCGCCCGCCTGCAGCGGGACCCGGAACGCCTGCTCGTCGTAGTCGTGCAGGATCTTCGGCGGCACCGAGGAGCTGGTGGTGTCGCGGTTGACCTCGTTGTTGTAGGCGAGGTAGTGCTTCAGCGTCGGCGCGGCCTGCAGGTACCGCGGGTCGTCGCCCTGCATCCCGTGGCCGTAGGCGATCGCGAGCTCGCCGGTCAGGTACGGGTCTTCGGAGTAGCCCTCCTCGTTGCGGCCCCACCGCGGGTCGCGCAGGAGGTTCACCACCGGGGCCCACAGGTTGAGGCCCCACAGCGTCGGGTTGCGGGCGTTGAAGCCGCGCGCCTCCTGCCCGACCGCCGCGCCGACCTGCTTGACCAGCGCGGGGTCCCAGGTGGTGGCCAGGCCGATGGCCTGCGGGAACACCGTGCCGTCGGCTTTCACGACGGCACCGGAGTTGTCGTAGTCGGTCGACCAGGCCACGCCGTGCAGGGCTTCGGTGCCGGTCTTGAAGACCCCGATGCCCAGCCGCGGGATGGCCGGTTGGTACTGGTGCAGCAGCGAGATCTTCTCGTCCGCCGTCAACCGGGACAGCAGGTCGTCGATCCGGGTGGCCAGGGGCAGCGACGGATCGCGGAAGGGTGGGGGCGGCGCCGCGAGTGCCGGCGACGAAGCCAGCAGCATGGTTGCGGCCACCGCCGGGACGAGAGCACGGCGGAAGAGGGACAAGCGCACGGACGGCCTCCGAATCGTCGAATCGTTTCGACGGCGTGGCGCGGAACATTCGCGTCGAACGGCGGGGAACCCGACGACTATTACAGCCGTGTGAGCAGAAGGTCAAGACTGCCTGGGAACGCTCCCAGGCGACGCGGCCGAACGGCGGCAGCGCGCCGCTGAGCTGCAAAAAGAGCCGTCAACAGGTGCTTTCGACGTTTTCGACGAAGACGCTTCTCGTCGAATATTCATCGAATGGCGGCAAACGGCGAATGATGCTTGTGTTTCGCCCGGGTGTCACTTACCTTCGTGCCATCGTCGATGCGCTTCGACAGCCCTCTCCTCCCCGTCCCCCCTGGAGGCCGCCCGTGGTCACGATCAACGACGTCGCCAACGCGGCAGGCGTGGCCCCCAGCACCGTGTCGTACGTGATCAGCGGCAAGCGCTCGATCTCGCCGAAGACCCGGCGGCTGGTCGAGGACAGCATCCGCAAGCTCGGCTACCACCCGCACGCCGGGGCGCGGGCGCTGGCCAGCAGCAAAACCAACGTGCTCGCGCTGGTCGTGCCGCTGCGCACGGACCTCAACGTCGCCGTGGTGATGGAGTTCGTCGCGTCGGCGGTCACCGCGGCCCGCGCGCACGACCACGACCTGCTCCTGCTCACCAAGGACGAGGGCCCGGCCGCGCTGCAGCGGGTGGCGTCCTCGGCGATCGCCGACGCGCTGATGGTGATGGACGTCGAAACTGCCGACCCGCGGGTGCCGATGCTGCTGGCGCTCGACCTGCCGGTGGTGCTCATCGGCGTGCCCGACCACCCGGCCGGGCTCAGCTGCGTCGACCTCGACTTCACCGCGGCGGCCTCGGCGTGCGTCGCGCACCTGGCCGAGCTCGGCCACCGCTCGATCGCGCTGATCGGCCCGTCCCCGGCCGTCTACCGGCGCGGCACGAGCTACGCGACGCGGTTCCTGCGCGGCTTCGACGAAGCCGCGAAAAGCCGGGACGTGCGCGCGGCCTCCCACGCGTGCGCCCATTCCTACGAAGCGGTGAGCGCCTGCCTGGACGAGCTGCTCGCCGCCGACCCGGGCCTGACCGGCCTGGTCGTGCACAACGAGGCCGTGCTGCCCGGCCTGCTGTCGGACCTGCGCCACCGCGGCCTGCGGGTGCCCGAGGACATCTCGGTCATCGCCGTGTGCCCGGACAGCATGGCCGAGCAGCACGTCGTCTCGCTGACCAACGTGGCCATCCCGGCCGAGGAGGTCGGCACCCAGGCCGTCGAAATGACCATGCGCCGGCTCGCCGGCCACACCACCCCGGAGGTCCGGTTGCTCGGACCCCGCCTCACCCGGCGCGAGAGCACCGCCGCGCCCCGCGCCTGATCCGGTTCTGCTCCGCCGCCGAAGGAGAATCACCATGACCGTAGTTCGCCGTGCCCTCGTGCTGACCGCGGGCGCCGCGCTGCTGGCCGCCTGCAGCCCCAGCCCGGCCCCGTCCGCGCCCGGCGGCGCCGACGCGCCGGCCGCCACGTCGATCACCGAGCTCGACTACTACGCCGACGAGCAGGGGTCCGCCGCTTGGCAGAAGATCCTCGACACCTGCGCCACGCAGACCGGGATCAAGATCGAGCGCCAGAAGGTGCCGACCAACCAGATGCTGCCGAAGGTGCTGCAGAGCGCCAGCTCGAAGACGCTGCCGAACCTGCTCTTCACCGACAACCCGACGCTGCAGCAGGTCGCCGCCACCGGCGCGCTGACCCCGCTGAGCGACTACGGCATCAGCACCGACGGCTACTACCCCAGCATCGTCAAGGCCGGGACCTACCAGGACAAGGTGTACGGTGTCGCGCCCGGCGTCAACGGCCTCGCGCTGATCTACAACAAGGACCTCCTGCAGGCCGCGGGTGTCGAGCCGCCGAAGACGTGGGACGAGCTGAAGGCCGCCGCGGCGAAGCTGACCAAGGACGGCAAGTACGGGCTCGCCTTCTCGGCCATCCCGTCCGAAGAGGGCACCTGGCAGTTCCTCCCGTTCTTCTGGAGCAACGGCGCCGAACTGTCCCAATTGGACTCGCCGCAGGCGACGCAGGCCCTGCAGTACGTCACCGACCTGGTGAACTCCGGGTCGGCGTCGAAGTCCGTCGTGACCTGGAACCAGAACGACGTCGCCGACCAGTTCGTCGGCGGCAACGCGGCGATGATGATCAACGGGTCGTGGAACATCGCCCGCCTCGACGAGCAGAAGTCGCTGCACTACGGCGTCGTGCCGATGCCGGTGCCGCAGGCCGGCGGCAAGCCGGTGGTCGCCCTCGGCGGTGAGGTCGGCACGATCCCGGTGACCAGCGGGCCCGCCCAGCAGGCCGCCGGCAAGGTGCTCTCCTGCATCCTGTCCGAGCCGACGATGGTCGAGTGGAGCAAGGCGCACGCCTACATCCCTTCGAAGACGGCAGTGGCCGAGAAGTTCGGCAAGGACCAGCCCGCCATGCAGGCCTTCGTCGACGAGGTCGGCACGGCCCGCTCCCGCACCGCCGAGCTCGGCGAGAAGTACCCGAAGGTCTCCCAGGCACTGGCCGACGCGCTCCAGGCGGCACTGACCGGCAAGACCCCGGTCGACCAGGCGCTCAAGGCCGCGCAGCAGGCGAGCGGCTCGTGACGCTCGCCGCTGCCCCGACGGTCTCGGCGGCACCCCGCGCGAACCGGAAGTCCCGCCGGGACAACCGGTTCGCCGCGTGGGCGTTCCTGCTGCCCGCCCTGGCCTACATCATCTTGTTCTTCGGCTATCCCCTGGTCGCGAACCTGGTGATGAGCACCCAGAACTACACGGTGAAGTCGTTCTACACCGGCGAAGCACCCTTCGTCGGCATCGCGAACTACTCCGCCGTGCTGCACAACCCGCTGTTCTCGACGGCGGCGCTCAACACGGTGCTGTTCACCGCCGGGTCGATCGTCTTCCAGTTCGGCATCGGGCTGGCGCTCGCGGTGTTCTTCAACGGCCGCTTCCTCGGCAGCGCGCTGCTGCGCTCGCTGCTCCTGCTGCCATGGCTGCTGCCGCTGGTGGTCAGCGGCGCGGTCTGGCGGTGGATGTTCGACCAGGACCACGGCGTGCTCAACGCCTTCCTGCGCGCGGTGGGTCTCGACGCGGTGCCGTGGCTGAGCAGCACGAGCTGGGCGCTGCCGGCGGTAATCCTCACCAACATCTGGATCGGCATCCCGTTCAACCTGGTGATCCTGCACGGCGGCCTGCGCGCGATCCCGGCGTCACTCTACGAGGCCGCGGCGCTGGACGGCGCCGGCGCGTGGCAGCGGTTCCGGCACGTCACCTGGCCGCTGCTGCGGCCGGTCACCGGGATCGTCCTCATGCTCGGCCTGGTCTACACGATCAAGGTGTTCGACGTGATCATGGTGGTCACCGGCGGCGGGCCGGCCAACGCCACGCAGACGCTGACAACGTGGTCGTACCGGCTGTCCTTCCAGGACTTCGCGTTCGGGCAGGGTGCCGCGGTCGGCAACGTCCTCATCGTGGTGGCGACGCTCTTCGGGCTGTTGTACCTCCGTTCGGCGAAGGCGACCCTGGCGGAGGCGGCATGAAGACGGCGAACTGGCCGCGCACGGTGTTCGGCGTGCTGATCGTCGCGGTCCTGCTGTTCCCGCTGTACTGGATGGTCAACGCGTCCCTGCAGCCCAGCGGCGCGCTGCTGCGTCCCGACCCGGCGTTCTTCCCCGTCGACGGCACCCTGGACGGCTATCGCAAGGCCGTCTCGACGCAGGGACCGAACCTGCTCTCCAGCGTCGTGGTCGCGCTCGGCACGGTGTTCGTGTCGCTGCTGGTGGCGGCGCCGGCGTCGTACGCGCTGGCCCAGCTGAAGGTGCGCGGCGGTCCGGTGCTGGTGTTCGTGCTGCTCATCGTGCAGATGATCCCGGGCATCGTGATGGCCAACGCGCTCTACACCGTGTTCAGCAACCTCGGCCTGATCGACAACTACCTCGGGCTGGTGCTCGCCGACTCCACCGCGACCATCCCGTTCGCGATTCTCCTCCTGCGGGCGTTCATGATCTCGGTGCCGAAGGAGCTCACCGAGGCGTCCAGAGTGGACGGTGCCGGGTACTGGCGCACGTTCTTCTCGATCATCCTCCCGGTCAGCCGCAACGCCCTCGTCACCGCCGGGTTGTTCGCGTTCCTGTTCGCCTGGGCGGACTTCCTGTTCGCCGTCACCCTGACCACCGGTCAGTCGTTCGAGCCCATCACCGTGGGCATCTACCGCTTCGTCGGCAACCAGTCCGCCGACTGGAACGGGATCATGGCGACCGCCGTGCTCGCCGCGATCCCCGCGGCCGTCCTGCTGGTCGTCGCCCAGCGCTACGTCGTCGCCGGGCTGACCAGCGGCGCCGTCAAAGACTGATTCCAAGGAGACACCGCGTGATCGCCACGACCGAAGACGGCCGCTCGCTCGAAGTCCGCGTGCGGCACGAGGTGCTGCGCGTCGAACCGTGGGGCGCCGACAGCCTCCGCGTGCGCGCCGGACGGCACCGCATCCTCGACGACGTCCCGGGTGCGCTGCTGCCCGCGAAGCCGTCCGCCGCCACCGCGACCGTGGAGGGACGCACCGGCCGGGTCGTCAACGGCGCGCTCACCGCGATCGTCGAGATCGCCGACACCGACACCGGCATCGACACGCAGCTGAAGTTCGTCCGCACCGGCACCGGCGAGGAGCTGCTCTCCGAGCAGCGCGCGCACTTCTGGTGGCCGGGGGCGCGGCTGTTCATGCCCTCCCGCAACGGCTACGGCCGCCTCGAACAGCGGTTCACCGCCTACGACGACGAGCGGATCTTCGGTCTCGGGCAGCGCACGCACGGCCGGCTCGACCAGAAGGGCCTCGTGCTCGACCTGGTGCAGCGCAACGCCGAGGTGTCGGTGCCGTTCCTGCTGTCCAGCCGCGGCTACGGGTTCCTGTGGAACAGCCCCGCCGTCGGCCGCGTGGAGCTGGCCGCCAACGGCACCCGCTGGGTCGCCGACGACGCCCGGCAGATCGACTACTGGATCACCACCGGCGAGGGCCCGCGCCAGATCCTCGGTCACTACGCCGACGCGACCGGCCACGCGCCGATGCTGCCGGAGTGGGCGGCCGGGTTCTGGCAGTCGAAGCTGCGCTACCGCACGCAGGAGGAGCTGCTGTCCGTCGCGCGGGAGTACCACGCACGGGGGCTGCCGCTGTCGGTGATCGTGACCGACTTCTTCCACTGGACGCACCTCGGCGACTGGAAGTTCGACACCGCGGACTGGCCGGACCCGGCCGGGCTGGTGCGGGAGCTCGATGATCTCGGCGTCAAGCTGATGGTGTCGGTGTGGCCGTCGGTGAACCCGCTGTCGGAGAACTACCGCGAGCTGCACGAGCAAGGGCTCCTGGTCGCCGCGGAGAGCGGCGTCCCGTTCCACGCGCCGTGGAAGGACAAGGGCTTCGACGTCGAGATGCCGGTGGCGTTCTACGACGCGACCAACCCGCAGGCGCGGCAGTTCGTCTGGAGCAAGGTCAAGGAGAACTACTACGACCTGGGCGTGCGCGCGTGGTGGCTGGACGGCGACGAGCCGGAGATCCAGCCCGGCCACCCGCACAACCTGGGCTTCCACGCCGGCCCCGGCGCGGAGGTGTTCAACCTCTACCCGCAGGCCAACGCGCAGACGTTCCACGACGGCATCCGCGCCGAGGGCGACGACGAGGTGGTGCTGCTGTCCCGCTCGGCGTGGGCGGGCAGCCAGCGTTACGGGGCGGCGCTCTGGTCGGGTGACATCGGCGCGACCTGGGAGTCGCTGCGGACGCAGGTGCGGGCCGGGCTGAACGTGGCGGTGGCCGGGATCCCGTGGTGGACCACGGACATCGGCGGCTTCCACGGCGGCGACCCTTCCTCGCCCGAATACCGCGAGCTGATGGTGCGGTGGTTCTCCTACGGCGTGTTCTGCCCGCTGTTCCGCCTGCACGGCTACCGCGACCCGCGCCCGGCGTTCGGCCCGCAGATGACCGGCGGCCCCAACGAGGTCTGGTCGTACGGCGAGTCCGCGTACGAGTCGATCACCGGGTCGCTGCGGCTGCGCGAGCGGCTGCGGCCGTACCTGATGGAGCAGATGCGGGTGGCGCACGAGCAGGGCATCCCGCCGATGCGCCCGCTGTTCGTCGACTTCCCGGCGGACAGCGCGGCCTGGGACGTCGACGACCAGTTCCTGCTCGGCCCGGACGTGCTGGTGGCCCCGGTGCTGGAACCGGGCGTCACCGCCCGCCGGGTGTACCTCCCGGCGGGGGCGACGTGGACGGACGCGGTGACCGGCGAGCGGTACGCGGGCGGCGAGTGGGTCGAGGCCCCGGCCCCGGCGGAGCGCATCCCGGTGTTCCTCCGCGACGGGGCGGACCTGCCGATCCGCGAGCCGTAGCGGCTACCGCTCCCGCAGCTCGACCCACGGCTGGGGCTCGGGCTCGCCCGGTGCCCAGCCCCGCGGCCAGGTCCGGACCACGTCGGCGTCGGTCCGGACCTGCGCCCCGGTGAAGTCGAACTCGGCGGCCGTCATGCCCGTGAAGTCCACGGGTCCGGCGAAGTACGTCCCGGCGAAGCTCGCCTTGCCGACCGCGCAGCCGCGCAGGTCCACCGCGTGGAGCACCAGGTCGTCGAAGTCCAGGTCCATCCCGGGCCAGAACCGCGGCGACCCGGGACGCAGGTGGGGCAGCAGGCGCCGCCACAGCTCGGCCTGCCACGCCGGCTGGTCCGGCCACTCGTACCCGAACTCGGCGAGGATTTCGTCGACGCACTGCCGTCGGCGGTCGGGGTGGCCGTCGGCGTGCTCGGCGAAGGAGTCCAGCGCGGCCAGCCGGGTGGTGTAGTCGTCGGCCAGGAGCCGGGCTTCGACCTCCTCGGGCACCGGTTCCGGCGGCGCCGACGGCGTGAGCACCTCCGCCGGACGGTCCCGGCGCAGGAGCAGCCACGCCGTGACCGCCCCGGACACGGCGCCGATCACCGCGAGGATCGCGAACGGCGTGATGGTCGACATACCGATGATTGTCCCGGGCGCGGCCAGCGAATTAAAGTGGACCTGTGAGTCCAAAGCTGACCCCGAAGGGTGCCGCGACGCGGCAGCGGATCGTCGAGGGCGCCGCGGCGGAGATCCGCGAGCGCGGGGTCGCCGTCACGACGCTCGACGACGTCCGGGCGCGGACGGGGACGAGCAAGAGCCAGCTCTTCCACTACTTCCCCGACGGCAAGGAAGAGCTCCTGCTGGCGGTGGCGCGGTACGAGGCGGACCAGGTCATCGAGGTCCAGCAGCCGCAGCTGGGCAGGCTGACGTCGTGGGCGGCGTGGCGGCGCTGGCGCGACACGGTCGTCTCGCACTACGACAGCCGGGGGCAGCACTGCCCGCTCAACGTGCTGATCTCCCAGCTCGGCCGGGCGACACCGGGGGCGCAGGCCGTGGTGACCGAGCTGCTGCACCGCTGGCAGGACGAGATCGAGGCGGGCATCCGCCACCTGCAGCGGGCCGGCGAGGTCAGCCAGGACCTGGACGCCGGACGCGCGGCGGCCGCCCTGCTGGCCGGCATCCAGGGCGGCGTGGTGGTGATGCTGTCGACCGGCCGCATCGACCACCTGGAAGCGGCGCTCGACGTCGGCATCGGCAACCTGCGGGCAAGCGGGAACCGGTGAGCCCGGTTCCCGCTCCCGCCGGTCAGGCGGACTTGATCGCGGAGATCTCGAACTCCAGCGTGACCTTGTCGCTCACCAGCACGCCACCGGTCTCGAGGGCGGCGTTCCAGGTGATGCCGTAGTCCTTGCGGCTGATCGTGGTCGAGCCCTCGAAGCCGATCCGGTCGTTGCCGAACGGGTCCTTGGCCGAGCCCTCGAACTCGAACGGGACGGTGACCGAACGGGTGACGTCCTTGATGGTCAGGTCGCCGGTGACGTCGAAGCTCGTGTCGCCGGTCTGCTTGATCTCGGTCGAGGTGAAGGTGATCTGCGGGTACTCGTCCATCGACAGGAAGTCGTTGCTCTTCAGGTGCCCGTCGCGGTCGGCGTTGCGGGTGTCGATGCTGTGGGCCTGGATGGTCACCTGGACGCTCGACTTCTCCGGCGCGTCGCCGTCGATGGTCGCGGCGCCGGTGAACTCGTTGAAGCTGCCGCGCACCTTGGTCACCATGGCATGCCGGGCGACGAACCCGATCCGCGAGTGGGCGGCGTCGAGGGTGTATTCGCCGGTCAGCTGGGGGTAGGTGGTCGCGCTGGTCATCGCTGTTCTTCTCTCCTCGTGGTGGCACCCCCCGGTGATTGAGGGTTCAACGACACTGTACTCACTTTGGCTGGTTGCGCAAGCAAGCTTTCGGTAGAGTCGCCGACATGGGTGATCTGGCCGCGCTCGACCTCGACGAAGCCGCCTTCTGGCGGCCGCTGATGCGCATCATGACGGCGTTGCCGCGCGCGCTGGAGGACCACTTCCTGCCCGAGACGGGCCTCGCGATCACCGACTACGGCGTGCTGGTCGCGCTGTCGGAGGCGCCGGACCGCCTGCTCCGCATCTCGGCGCTGGCGGCGACCACCGGGCTGTCGCTGAGCCGGATCAGCCGGGTCGTCGACGACCTGACCCGCCGCGGCCTGGTCGAGAAGCGCCGGTGCGCCGAAGACGGCCGCGCGTCCAACGCCGTGCTGACCGAGGCCGGATTGGCCAAACTGGAGGCGGCCTACCCGAGCCACCTCGCCCGCGTGCGGGCCTCGGTGTTCGACCACCTGAGCGCCGAGGACATCCGCACGGCCGGGCCGGTGCTGGCCCGGCTGGCCGCGGCACTGGACACCGCTCCCCCGACCGACGACTGCTGAGGACGCCGATGAGCGACAAGGGCGAGTACAAGCGGGACCTGAACTACATCCCGGACCGGATCACCGCCGACGGCCGCGACGGCTGGCCGGTGGAGCCGGGCCGCTACCGGCTGGTGGTCGCCCGCGCGTGCCCGTGGGCGAACCGCGCGGTGATCGTCCGGCGGCTCCTGGGCCTGGAGCCGGTGCTGTCGATGGGGATCGCCGGCCCGGTGCACGACGAGCGGAGCTGGAGCTTCGACCTGGATCCGGGTTCGAAGGACCCGGTCCTCGGCATCGAGCGCCTGCAGGAGGCGTTCTTCAAGCGCGACCCGGAGTACCCCCGCGGCATCACGGTCCCGGCGTTCGTCGACATCCCGACCGGCCAGGTCGTCACCAACGACTTCGCGCAGATGACGCTGGACATGTCGACGGAGTGGACGGAGTTCCACCGGCCCGGGGCCCCGGAGCTGTACCCGGAGAAGCTGCGCGACGAGATCGACGAGGTGGCGCAGAAGGTGTTCACCGACGTCAACAACGCGGTGTACCAGTGCGGGTTCGCCCGGTCCCAGGAGGCGTACGAGCACTCCTACCGGAAACTGTTCGCTTGTCTCGACTGGCTGTCGGAGCGGCTGGCGGACCGGCGGTACCTGGTGGGTGACACGATCACCGAGGCGGACGTCCGCCTGTTCACCACGCTCGTCCGGTTCGACGCGGTGTACCACGGCCACTTCAAGTGCAACCGCCAGAAGCTGGCCGAGCTCCCGGTGCTGTGGGCGTACACGCGCGACCTGTTCCAGACGCCCGGGTTCGGCGACACGATCGACTTCCCCCAGATCAAGGAGCACTACTACGTGGTGCACAAGAACGTGAACCCGACGGGCATCGTCCCGCTGGGCCCGGACCCGTCGGGCTGGCTCACCCCCCACGGCCGCGAGGAGCTGGGCGGCCGCCCGTTCGGCGACGGGACACCCCCGGGCCCGCCGCCCGAGCCCGAGCGGGTGCCCCCGCTCTGATCTCCGGCCGGGGCTAAACCGACGGCGCCACTCGGGCGTGAGGGCACCGTGAACACTCCGAAGGCCGCGCCCGGCGACCAGGACGTGCTGTTCCGGGCCCTGTTCGCCGAGCACTTCGGCCGCCTCGCGCGACTGGCCCACCTGCTCGGCGCGGACGACGCCGAGGGCATCGCGCAGGAGGCCTTCGTCCGGCTCCGGGGAGCCCCTGACGACCGGGCGATCACCCGGCTCCGCGCGACTGTCGTGCGCCTGACGCGGCGGCGGCCCGTGCGTCCGCGCCCGGCGCTGGAGGGGTTGTCCCGCCGCCAGCGGGAGGTCGTCGTGCTGCGGTACGGGCTGGAGCTGAGCACGACGGACATCGCGGAGATCGTCGCCCGCACACCGGCCACGGTCGAGGCGACCATCGGCTGCGCGCTGCAGAAGCTGCGTCGACGCGAGACCCGGGCGCCCGGGCGGCCGCTGCTGAAGCACGTCACACAGGCGGCTGCGCTCGCGGTGGCGGCGTCCGTGACGGCGACGGGCGTGTTCGCGACGGCTCGGCAGCTATCCGGCCCGCCGGACGTGTCGCGTCCCGTCGTCTGGGTAAGGCACGCCGCGGGGTCGCCGTAGGTGCGTAGTGGCTACGGTGATCGTCATGGAACGCCTGCGCGATCGCCGAGTCCTGGTCACCGGTGCGGGTTCCGGCATCGGCCGGGCCACCACGCTGCGCTTGCTGGAGGAGGGAGCCCAGGTCGTCGGCACGGACGTGTCCGCGGAAGGACTGTCGGGCACCCAGGCGGCGGCTCCCCCGGGCCTGACGACGTTCACGATGGACGTGGCGGACGAATCGTCGGTGGATTCCGGGGTGAAGGCGGCGGTCGTCGCCCTCGGCGGCCTGGACGTCCTGGTCAACGCGGCGGGGATCCTGCTGGCATCGCACACGCACGAGACGTCGCTGGAGTCGTGGAACCGGGTGCTGGCGGTGAACCTGACGGGCACGTTCCTGGTGACACGCGCGGCCCTCCCGGCCCTGCTGGAGTCGTCGGCGGGAGTGGTGGTCAACTTCAGTTCGACATCGGCCTCGTTCGCCCACCCGTACATGGCGGCGTACTCGGCGAGCAAAGGCGGGATCCAGGCGTTCACGCACGCCCTGGCGTTGGAGTACGGAAAGCGGGGCCTGCGCGCGGTCAGCATCGCCCCGGGAAGCGTGAAGAGCGGCATCACGGACTCGGCGGCGAGCTGGCTGCCGTCGGACGTGGACTTTTCGCTGTTCGGCCGGTTGCTGCCGATCCTGCCGACGGACCACACGACAGAGGTGGGCAACGCGGTGGCAGGCCCGGAGACGGTGGCGGGAGTGGTGGCAATGCTGGCCTCGGAGGACGGAAAGTTCATCACGGGCACAGAGATCCGCATCGACGGCGGCACGCACACGTGAGAAGCCTGATCGATATCTGTCCTTGACACCCGAGACCATCGACCGGAACGTGCACTCCCACCAGGTCTCGGCGCTCGCTCAGGACGGGTTCTGTCCTATATCCGCGAGACCGTGACTCCATGGATCCCTTCCACATCACCATCCCCCAGCAAGACCTCGACGAGCTCGACCACCGCCTCGCCCAGACGCGCTGGCCAGGCGAGCTACCGAACGCAAACTGGGACTACGGCGTCAACGAGACCTACCTCAAGGACCTCGTCGACTACTGGCGGAACGGCTTCGACTGGCGAGCCCAGGAAGCCGCCCTCAACGAACATCCCCAGTACACAACGACCATCGACAACCAGCGCATCCACTTCGTCCACGTGCGATCCCCGGAACCGAACGCCACTCCCCTCATCATCACCCACGGCTGGCCGAGCACCATCGCCGACTTCCGGGGCATTCTCGGGCCGCTCACCGACCCGCGAGCCCACGGTGGGGACCCGGCGGACGCCTTCCACGTCGTCGCGCCGTCCGTGCCCGGGTTCGCCTTCTCCGGACCGACCCGCGAACGCGGCTGGAACACCCGCCGCGTCGCGAAGGCCTGGGCCGAGCTCATGCGCCGGCTCGGTTATGACCGCTATGGCGCCCACGGTGGCGACTTCGGCAGCATCGTCTCGCCCGAACTCGGCCGGCAAGCTGCGGAGGCGGTCACCGGTGTGCACCTCAACGCCGTCGCCAACGCCGGGGTGGCGACCGCTCCCGGCGATCTCGAACGACTGTCCGAAGAGGACCGGAAGAAAGCTCAGGAGAACGAACTCTGGTGGTACTCCCACTCCGGCTACGCCACGCAGATGGCCACCCGGCCGCAGACCCTCGCCTACGCCCTCAACGACTCCCCAGCGGGGCAGCTCGCGTGGAACCTCGAGTGGTTCGTCGACTGGGATCCGGCCACCACCGGCCAGACCCCGGTGAGCCGGGACGCCCTCCTCACCAACGTGACGATCTTCTGGCTCACCGGCACCGCCGGGTCGGCCGCGCGCCTCTACCTGGAAGCCGGCCAGGACGGCTGGGGTGAACGGCCCGCACCCTCCGGTGTCCCGACCGCCATCGTGAACTTCCGCGGCGATCACGCCATTCGCGGCCTGGCCGAGCTGTCGAACACCGTGACGCGCTGGACCGAGTACGACACCGGTGGGCACTTCGCGTCGCTGCAGGCGCCCGACGTGCTCGTCCAGGACATCCGGGAGTTCTTCCGCGACCTCTAGACCCGTCGTCGGCGTTTGTCCACGGCGCCGTCGAGCAGCGGCCGCAGTTCCGCCACCACCGTGTCGAGGGGCGCGACGTCCTGGTGCGCCCGCGCCAGGACGATCGCGCCCTCCAAGGCACTCAGCATCAGCACGGCCAAGGATCCGCTGCGGGCCGGGGGCACGCCCAGCTGCTCGAGGGTCGCCGCGACCGGGCGCTGCCAGCCCTCGAACGCCTTGCCGACCGCCTCGCGCAGGTTGTCGCTGGTGGCCGCCGCGTCGGCGACCGTCGCCACCAGGGGGCAGCCCGCGTCGAAGCCCGCCGTCGTGAACTCGTCGCGCCACTGGGTGGCCATGGCCTCGAACAGCGAACCGGGCGTCGGGTTCTCGAGCTTCGCCGCGACGCGCGCCACGCGCCGGGCCGCGTAGTCGCCGGCCCAGGTGACGGCCTCGGCGATCAGCTGGTTCTTACCGCCGGGAAAGTAGTGCTGCAGGGACCCCCGCGGGGCTTCGGCGTGGGCGACCACGTCCCGCATGCCGGTCGCCCCGACACCGTGGATCCGCACCAGCTGCGCGGCGCTGAGCACCATCCGCTCGCGCGGTGTCCTCGTCATCGGCTGCCTCCTTCATGACGTCCGTCATGGTAGCCCAGTCCGGGACGACCAGCGCGAAGTCGCGTTCGCCGCGTTCGTAGGACGGCACCGGACGGAACCCCTGGCCCAGCAGCAACGCCTCGGCGCCGGTGTTGCCGGCCTGGACGGTCGCCCGCACGGTCCAGCCCGCCCAGCGCCCGGACGCCCACAGCCACCGGCTCAGCGTGCTGCCGATCCCCTGCCGCTGCCACGCGTCGGCGACGAGGATCCCGATCTCCGCCTCCCCCGGCGTCTCCGAAACGAAGTTGAGCAGCCCCACCGGAGTGCCGCCGCGGAGAGCGAGCAGCGCGACGCCGTCCGGTGGCCCGGCGAGCAGGAACCGCTGGTAACGCTGGAAAACGTCGGCCGGACGGGCCGGTCCGCCCATCAGGAACCGGCGCCGGAGACTGTCCGGCGAGCAGGCGGCGACCAGCGTGGCCACCTGCGAGCGAGCCGCGACCTCTATGACAGTGGTCATAGTCCCCATGAGACCACAGCCGCGCGGAAAACACCATGACCGGCGTCATAGCCGACCGTGGCGGTTCACGCCACGGGCACGCGGGTACGTTGCCGTGGCCCCCACCGCGAAAGGCAGCCGACGATGCAGCTCTACGCCGAACGGCCGATCCGCCGCACCGCCCAGCTCGTCAGCGACCTGCTGGCCGTGCTGCTCGTCGTCCTGGCGGTCTGGCTCGGGACCTCGGTGTACGACGAGGTGATGAAGCTGCGGGCCCCCGGCGACGGGCTGGTCGACGCCGGCACCGGCCTGCGCGGCACCTTCGACTCCGCGGCGAACTCCGCCGACAAGATCCCGCTCGTCGGGGACGCGCTGGCCCGGGCCCTGCACAGCGGTTCGGACGTCGGGACCAAGCTCACCGACGCCGGCCGCTGGCAGATCGACGCCGTCGAGAACCTGGCGTGGTGGCTGGCGGCGATCATCATCGCGCTGCCGGTCCTCGCCCTGGCCCTCACCTGGCTGCCGCTGCGCTGGAACTTCACCCGCCGCGCCACCGCGGCCGCGCACCTGCGGACCCTGGGCGACGAAGGGCGCGACCTGCTCGCGCTGCGGGCCCTCGCCACGCAGCCGCTGCGGCGCCTGGCTGCGGTGGACCAGGCGGCGACCGGCTGGCGGGAGCGCGACCGGGACGTCATCGACAAGCTCGCCGGGTACGAGCTGGCCCGGCACGGCCTCGCCCCGTGAGCCGGAGGTCTCCCCGCCGGGGCTCAGGACACCGGCGGGAAGACCTCCTCACTCCGCAGGCTGACGGACGTGGGACTCAGCCGACGGAGGGGCCCATCCCGAGGGACTGCGGTGTGCTGGCGTCGGGCGACGGCTGGTGCAGGCCCTCGTCCAGGGGGCCGAACTCGGTCATCAGGGCCGGGCTGCCGCCCCACGGCGTCTGTTCCTCGGCGATCAGCGAGTTCGTCGTGAGCAGCAGGCCGGCCACCGACGCGCCGTTCTGCACCGCCGACCGGCACACCCGCAGCGGGTCGACCACGCCGAGCGCGATCATGTCGCCGTAGCGGTCGTGCAGGGCGTCGAACCCCTCGTCGTCGCCCAGCTCGCGGGTCCGGGCGACGATCTCGTGCGCCGGGTGGCCCGCGTTGTGCGCGATGAGGAACGCCGGTTCGGCCAGGGCCCGCCGGACGATCTCGACGCCGATCGCCTGGTCACCGTCCAAGCCGAGGCCTTCGAGAGCCTTTTCGGCGTGCAGGAGCGCCGCTCCCCCGCCGGCCACGATGCCCTCGGCCATCGCCGCCCGGGTCGCCGACAAGGCGTCCTCGACGCGGTGCTGCAGCTCCTTCAGCTCGGCCGGGGTGGCCGCGCCGACCCGCACCACCGCGACCTTGCCGGTCAGGGCACCGATCCGTTCGGTCAGCACGTCCTCGTCGACGCCGAACTGCGCGCGTTCCAGTTCCGCCCGCAGCTGCCCGACCCGGAAATCGACCGCCTCGGACGACCCGGCGCCGCCGACGATCGTGGTGCGGTTCTCGGTGACCCGGACCTGCTTCGCCCGGCCGAGATGCTCCAGGGTCATCGTCTCCATCGTGAACCCGGACTGCCGCGAGAGCACCGCGCCGCCGACGATCGCGGCGAGGTCCTCCAGCTTGTGCAGCCGCCGGTCGCCGAAGCCGGGTGCGCGGACGGCCACCGACTGGAACGTGCCGTTCATGTGGTTGTGCACCAGCATGGACAGCGCCGTGCCCTCGACCGTCTCGCCGATCACCACCAACGGCCTCGGCGCCCGCATCACCTTGTCCAGCAGGGGCATCAGCTGCTGCACCTTGGTGATCTTCTCCGCGCACATCAGGATGTACGGGTCGTCGAGCACCGCTTCCAGCCGGCCCGGGTCGGTGACCAGGTACGGCGAAAGGTAGCCGTTGTCGAACTCGAACCCTTCGACGAACTCGACGCTCATCCCGATCGACGGCGACTCCTCGACCGTCACCACGCCGCCGTCGCCGACGGTGTGCAGGGCCTTGGCGATGACCGCGCCGACGGCGTCGTCGTCGTTGGCCGAGATCGCCGCCACCCGCGCGTAGTCCTGTTCGGACACCACCGGGTGCGCCTGCTTCTCCAGGTGGGCCACCAGCAGCCCGACGGCGTGGTCGATGCCGCGCTTGACGAGCACCGGGTTGCCGCCGGCCGAGATCGCCCGCATGCCTTCGCGGACGATCGCCTGGGCGAGCACGGTGGCCGTGGTGGTGCCGTCGCCGACGACGTCGTTGGTCTTGATCGCCGCTTCCTTGACCAGCTGCGCGCCCATGTTCTCGAACTGGTTCTTCAGGTGGATCTCGCGGGCGATGGTGACGCCGTCGTTGGTGACCACCGGCGAGCCGGTGATCTTCTCGATGATCACGTTGCGGCCCTTGGGTCCCAACGTGGACTTGACCGCTTCGGCCAGCTTGTCCACGCCCGCCAGCAGCAGGTCGCGGGCGTCCGGACCGAACCGCAGTTCCTTCGCCATGGCTGCTCCTAGGGGGTGAGGATGGCCCGGCCGCGCACGCGTCCGGCGTCGAGGTCGGCCAGCGCGTCGAGCGCCGCGTCCAGGGGGTACTTCTTCGTGTGCAGGGTGACCTTCCCGGCCTGGGCGAGCACCATCAGCTCGGCCAGGTCGTTGTAGGTGCCGACGAGGTTGCCGATGACGTTGCGTTCGGTGGAGATGATGTCGATCGTCGGGATCTCGATGTTCGAGCCGTAGCCGATGACGAAGTGCGACCCGGCGCGCCGGGTCATCGCGAAGGCGTCCTGCTGGGCGCCCTGCTCGGCGACGAAGTCGAGGACGACCTCGGCGCCATGGCCGCCGGTCAGGTCGAGCACGGCTTCGACCTGCTTGCCGTCGGCCAAGACTGTGAAATCGGCGCCCAGGGTCGACGCCAGCTCCAGAGCGTCGGCGTTGCGGTCGACCACGATCACCCGGGCCGCCGTCAGCGCGCGCAGGGACTGGATGCCGATGTGCCCGAGCCCGCCGGCGCCGTTGACGACGCAGGTGGTGCCCGGGTACAGCTGCGGGACGGCCTTGCGCACCGCGTGATAGGCGGTGATCCCGGCGTCGGCCAACGCCGCCACGTCGGACGGCGACGTCGAGGGATCGAGCTTGATGCACGCCCGCGCCGACGTCAGCAGGTACTCCGCCATCCCGCCGTCGCTGCTGATGCCGGGGAAGCTCCCGTTCGGGCAATGCATGTCGTCGCCCGCGCGGCAGGCGTGGCACAGCCCGCACGTCGGCGTCGGGTGCAGGATGACCGTGTCGCCGACCTCGACGTTCGTCACTGCCGGGCCGACCTCGTGCACCCAGCCCGCGTTCTCGTGGCCGATCGTGTACGGCAGTTCGACACCGGACTTCTCGGCCCACTGCTCCTCGATGATGTGCAGGTCGGTGCGGCAGACGCCGGCGCCGCCGATCTTGACCACGACGTCGAAGGGCCCGGTGGCGCGCGGCTCCGGGACGTCTTCGATCACCGGGTGCTGGTGGTACTTCTGCAGCCGCACGGCCTTCATCCCGTGCCCTCCTCTTCTGCGTCGAGCGAGTACCGCACGCGCAACATGCCGCGGCAGACGCCCGAATTGGCCTCCATGCTCGTGCGGGTCAGCCGCGCGAAGGCGAGGTGCCGCTTCGCGTCGACCGGTGTCGTCCCGGTGGCCGGGTCGAGCAGCAGCGGGTCGCCGTCCTCGGCAGGCAGGCCGAGCTCGCGGCGGCGGGCCCGCAGCCGGTCGAGGTCCGGACTCGGCGGGACGTCACCCAGCGTCAGGGACGCCGGGTCCCGGCCCAGGGACCGGCAGACGCGGTCGGTGCCGGCCAGCACGGCCTTGCGGACGAAGTCGTACCGCAGCGTGTCCAGCTCGTCGACGGCCTCGCCGTCGAACGACGCCACGAACCCCTGCCGCGCCGCGACCCCGCGGTTGATGACGTCGGACGCGAAGTGGTCGTCGAGCCGGATGTCGAGCCCGGTCAGGCCCGGCACCCCGGCCACGGCGTCGTAGGCGTCCGCGACCATCAGGAACGCGAAGTTCGGCGCGCAGAAGTACGTCGGCAGCCGCAGCCGGACGACGGCGTGGCCCGCGTCGCTCACCTCGCAGCGGGCCACGAACCCGAGGTCGGTGAGGGGTTCGTCCAGTTCGGGATCCCGGACGGTGCCCAGCGCCGCCCACACGGCGGCGCGGGCCCCGGTCACCACGGCGGTCATGAGTTCGGCACGCCGACGGGCTCGACGTTCTCCGGATCCTTCAACCGAAGCTCTTCCGGTACGTCGATGCCGTAGAGGCGGGCGGCGTTCAGCCCGAGGATCTTCTTCTTCTGGTCGACGGTCAGCGGCGCGAAGTCCGACAGCTCTTCGTCATCCGGCATGTTCCAGTCGACGAAGCCCTCGACCTGTCACTTCGGCTCCCAGATCGCGTAGTCCGCGCCGAAGATGAGCTTGTCCTCGCCGAGCCAGAACATCAGCTCGCCCATGACCTTGGCGAAGAACTTCGGCCGGGCGTGCATCAGGCCGCCGACCACGACGGCGAGGCCCGCGTAGACGTTGCGCTCCTGGGTGGCCATGAAGCAGAAGTCCTCGATGCGCGGCAGGCCGACGTGCTCGACGATGAAGTTGAGGCCCTGGAAACTGGTCGCCACCTGGTCCACATCGGACACGTCGAAGGCGTCCTTGTCCAGCGGCCAGATCGTCGGTCCCTTGTGGATGTGGATGTTGGTGACGCCCAGCTCTTCGCACTTCTCCAGGTAGCGCGCCGCCGCCGGGTCCTTCAGGCTCCAGCCGCGGGAGTCACCCCGCCACTCGGCCGTGTAGAGCTTGACGCCCTTGCAGTTGTAGCGCTTGACGCGTTCCTCGAAGGCCTTCATCCCCGCTTCGCCTTCGCGCGGGTCGAAGGTCGTGTTGACGAGGAACTTGTCCGGGTGCTTCTCGGCCAGCGCGCCGTCGTTCTCGGTGGTGTTGAAGCCCGTCTTGTACCACTGCCGCAGGTTGGTCGGCTGGAAGATGGCCTTGTCGACGTGCCCGACCTCGAACAGGTCGTGCATCATCAGTTCCTCGGAGTACTTCTGGAACCGGTCGAGCGGCCAGTGCGTCTCCTGCGGGCCGAGCCCCTGGTAGGCGTGGAAGCACTCGATCCAGCCCTTGGCGTATTCCTCCTGGCCCGCCACCCAGTTCTCCGGGCTCGCGTCCCAGAAGTGGGTGTGGGCGTCCACCACGAAATACTTCTCGCCGTCTTTTTCGTACATGGTTGATCCTCCTGAGCGGGATCGAGTGCTTCGCTTACTTGATCGGCTTGAGGTCGAAGTCGAGGTATTCCGCCGCGTCTTCGGGGTTGGCGAACATGATCGTGCGGTCGTCCTCGTGGATCATCCGCCCGTAGTGGGTGGACATGCTCTCCTCGAACTCGGCCGCGGTGAACCAGCCCTCTTCCTCGCCGGCGGCCTCGTCGACCTCGGCGTAGACGACCTCCATCCGGCCGACGGCGTCGACCCGGATCATCGAGGGCAGCGGCGTGATGGTGACGTTGTCCTTCGTTCCCATCACTTCCGCGATGATCGCGCCCACCTGGTTGTTCATCAGGGTGAAGCCGCACATGTTGGACGCGGTGTTGTCGGCCTTGAACGGGCTTTCCGCGGTCTTGAAGACAGTCACTGGCCCAGCTCCTCGGGTGCCTTGAGGCCCAGTTCGGACAGGATGCCGGCGAACCGGCTCTTCACGCGGTCGAGGCCGTCCTCGAACCGGATCGGCTTGGCGTCGGGCTGCGACCACAGCGGCTGCAGTGTCCGGGCGGCCGCGATGCACCGCGGCACCCAGTCCTCGAGCCACTTCTGCAGCAGCGCCTTGTTGTGGCCGGCGAACTCCTTGTCGTTGATCAGCAGGTGGAACAGCGGTTTCGTGTAGCGGAGGTCGCGTTCGGAGAAGTCGAACTCCTCGGCGCCGATCAGGGTCGGGGTGACGAAGTCGCCGTTGGCGGGCGCGGCCTGCTGGACCAGGTTGCTGCGGAACAGCTCGCCCACGAGGGGTTCGAAGACGACGTTCGCGGCGAAGACCGCCTCGCACCAGTCCCAGATCCCGGTCAGCTGCTCGGCGGTCTCCCGCACGCCCTGCCAGGCCGGGTCTTCGTTCCAGGTGGACAGGTGGGCGGTGCCGTCGAAGCCCTCGATCTCCTCGGTGAGCGTGAGGTTGTACAACGCCAGGTCCTGGGCCGCGCGGATCCGGTGCATGCTGTTCACCGAGATGGCGTTGTTGTGCATGTTCGTCGGGGCACGCCGGTTGGCGTTGGTGAACAAGTACAGCCCCAGGCCGTGGTCGACGTGCATCCAGGCGCCGACGTGCTTGGCGACGAAGTCGACCCAGTTGCGGTTCCACTGCTCGAACGCCTTGGCCTGGCGGGCGGCGTCGATGTTCTGGTTGAGCTGGCGGACGACGTTCGCGTTGTACCGGTAGAGCGTGAGCTCCCATTCCTCGTTGGGGTCGCGGAACTCGTGCCAGCCGTGGGCCGGCCAGTCGTAGCCCTGACCGCCGGAGCCCGGGCCGCGTTCGGGCAGCGGCCGGTCGGAGCCCCACGCCTTCAGCGCCGTCCATTCCAGGGGGTAGCCGCCCTGGCCGTCGGCGAAGGCGTAGAGCCAGCCCTGGGACAGGTAGTGCCGCGGGTCGGGCTGGACCTCGACGGTGACGTCCTCGTAGTGGCTCTGCTTGCGCTTGGCCGGGGTGAAGTAGTTGTACTGGCGGGCGGTGGAGTCGGGGAAGACCTTCGCGCCCGCCTCGGCGTCGGTGAACGCCGGCTTCGGCACGCTGCGTTCGGAAGTGGCTGTCATGGGTTTTCCTACCCTTCGCCCGTGGTGGTGAACTTGTCGTAGAAGACGCGCTTGCCGTCGACGCCGAGCGCGGGCAGCAGCTCCAGCGCCGCCTCGACCATCGGCGGTGGCCCGCAGACGTAGGCGTCGGCGCCCGTGAGGTCGACGCCGGCCCGGCGCAGGACGTCGGTGACGAAGCCGGTTTCGCCGGTCCAGTCGTCGTCACCCGGCTCGGACAGCGCGGGGACGTACCGGAAGCCCGGGAGTTTCTCCTCCAGCGCCCGCAGCTCGGCCTCGAAGCAGAGGTCGTGCCGGCGGCGGGCGCCGTAGTAGAAGACGGCCTTCCGGTCGATCCCACGCTCGGCCATCGACCGCAGCAGCGACAGGATCGGCGCCATCCCGGCCCCGCCGCCGACGAAGACGAGGTCCGCGCCCGGGTTGTCGCGGAGGGTGAACACCCCGAACGGGCCGGTCACCCGGAGCCGGTCGCCGACCGCGACTTCGGTGGACAGGAACCGGGAGAACAACCCGTCGGGGTAGATCTTGACGACGAACTCCAGCAAGCCGTCGCGCGCCGAGGTGTTGGCCATCGAGAACGACCGCGTCTCCTCGGTGCCCGGGACCGCGAAGTCCAGGTACTGGCCGGGGAAGAACTTCAGGTCGCCGTCCAGCCGGACCACGAGGTGCCGCAGGTCGTGGGTCACCGGATCGTTCGCCACGACCTCGACCGTGGCCTCCTGGATCGGCAGGCCGGACTGGATCATCTCCTCGTCGTAGTTGAGCAGCTCGATCGTCAGGTCTTCGTAGGCGTGGGCCCGGCACAGCAGCGTGAAGCCTTCCTCTTTTTCGTAGTCGGGAAGCGCGAAGGTCGAGTACCGGTCGTGTTCGACGTCGTCGCCGTCGAGGAGGAACGACTTGCAGGCCGCGCACTGTCCTTCCTTGCAGCCGTGCATGAGCATGACGCCCTGCTCGGCGGCGGCGCGCAGGATCGTCTGGTCCTCGGCGACGTCGATCTCGATCCCGACCGGCTCGAACCGGACCCGATGCTTCTCCGCCATCCCCGCCCCAATCCGGCACTTTCACGTGAAAGTGCCTACCTGGGGGCGGCACTTTCACGTGAAAGTGCCGCCCCTGTGGTCTCGTCAGGCCTGCGGCGCCGGGCGCCCGGCCGGGCCCTGGCGGTGGTAGTCGGCGACGAACGCGGCACGCTCGGCGTCGGTCATCTGGTTGAGCAGCACGTTCGGCGACTGCACCGCCGGCATCCGGCGCAGGTGGTCGAGCGTCCACATCTTCTTCGGGTCGAGGTCCAGGTGGGGCTGGGCGACCATGGTCTTGCCGTCGTCGCGGACGAAGCCCATGTCGGAGACGACGTCGGCCCAGTTCCAGCCGTGGTAGAGCGTCTCCCACTCGCGGGCGCCGACCAGCTTGCCCATGTTCGGGGTGTTGCGGCCCTGGTAGGTGGGCCGGAACGCCTCGGCGTCGGTCCAGCGGCAGGTCTCCGAGCAGTACGTCCGGTGCTGGCCGTCGACCTGGTCGACCACCATGTCCTCGCGGATGAGGCACGGCACCATGCAGGTCCAGCAGCGGTGCGGGTACACGTAGTCGACGTTCTCGGCGACGATCGGGTGGTGCCCGTTCGGCGTGGCCAGGCGGTTGTAGTTCTCCCACCACTTGCCGTACTTGTCGTACCAGCCCGGGTACTTGTACTCGAACCACTCGAAGTCCTCGTCGGTCATCGGGTCGATGCGCCAGTAGTTGGCGAGCCACCCGGTGGCGAAGAACTGCGCGACTTCGTGGACGTAACCCTTGTTCCAGATCCGGTTCCAGGCTTCTTCGATGAGGTCGTGCGGGATGACGAGCCCGTACTTCTCCAGCGGGACGAGGTAGGAGCGGTAGTAGTCGTCGTAGATCCAGCGGCGCCACATTTCCGCGTAGCTTTCGCGGTCCTTGCGGCGGTCCTTGGTGCCGTATTCGATGAACGTGCCGATCGCGGCGTCGACGACGGCGTGGTTGTTCCACCACGCGTACCGCAGGTCGCGTTCGAGCAGCTGGTGGTTGCTTTCGTCCGACAGCGCCATCAGCAGCGTCGCGTAGCCGTTGCTGATGTGGCGGGATTCGTCGGACTGCACCGAGTGGAACACCGTGGGCAGCAGGTAGTCGCCGTTCGCGGCGGCCTCGGCCGGCATCGCGACGAACAGCGTGTTCGTGAACGCCGTTTCGGCGACGATCGTGAGGTAGATGCTCGCCGCGGTGATGGCGTCACCGGTGATGAAGCCTTCGGCGAACTGGCGGCCGATGGTGCCGCAGTAGTCGTTCTGGAAGTTGCGCAGGCTCGAGTTGAAGCCCGCCGGGTCGATGTAGTTCTGCATGTACAGGCGCTTGAGGTTCTGCTGGATCGTCGAGTGCCGGACCTCGTCGATCATCTGGATCGCCTGGCCGTTGTGCAGTTCCGGGTTCGGGACCGTGCGGAACAGCAGCGGCATCGCCCGCGCGGCGGAGATCTCCGGCAGCGGGATGATCGACAGGAACAGCTTCTGCCACTCCAGCCAGCGTTCCTGGACCTGGCGGAACATGTTGCCGCGGATCGCGCCGTCCTCGGCGCCGTAGACCCGGTGGTCCTTTTCCTCCTGCATCGGGAAGTACGAGCGGAGGACCTGCTTCAGCGGGTCCTTCTTCTTGGCCTTGCGGAAGGTGTAGTCGGTGCCGTAGTGCGAAACCGGGGTGTGGTACGCCGGTTCCCACGACAGTTCCTGGATCTTCTGGTGGGCTTTCGCCACACTCTGGCGACTCATGGCTCACTCCCTTGTTCACGGCTCGCCGGCCCGGCGTTGACCATTAGGCGGGCCCTCGTGCGCGGCGCGGGTCTCAATCTGAGACAGCGCCGCTGATCACGGTGTGTCGAGCAGCCGCGCGCGCAGGGCGGCCAGCTCGTCGTGGACGCCGGCCCGCACCCGCGCGTCGCCCTCGGCCGCCGGGACGATCCCGAAGGCGCGCAGGAGCGCCGCGGCCGGTTCGCCGGGATCGCCGTCCGCGCCGAGCGCCGGGTGCAGCCCCTGCTCGGCCAGGTGTGTGAAGGCGAGGTGCACGATCGTCCACGGGTTGTACGTCTCGGCGGCCATGTCCCCATCGCACCGCCGCCGCGCGGGCGGGAGCGTCTCAATTTGAGACACCGCCGCCGCGCCCGCGCGCTTACCCTGGACGGGCGTCACTACGGGAGGTCACGTGGACGAGATCGCGCCCGGCACCCTGCTCGCCGACGACGCGCTCGCCCGCAGCCGGGTGTGCTTCCTGACCTCCGAACCGGTGCCCGACGGCGCGGTCCGGCCGACGATCCTGGCCTCGTGGCGGCGGTCGCGGGAGTTCCGCGTCGACGCCGACCGGATCGACCCGCGCTACCTCGGCGACCAGAACCTCGACATCCCGCTCATGCGCGGCGCCGAACCCGTGCTGGCCAAGCTGGGCGAGCAGTTCGAGGGCCAGCCGATCAGCCTCATCCTCACCGACACGAGCGGGGTCGTGCTCACCCAGCGGACCGGCGACGCCGACCTGGCCCGGCACCTCGAGCGCGTCGAACTGGTGCCCGGGTTCAGCTACGGCGAGCAGTCCGTCGGCACCAACGGCATCGGCACCGCGCTGGAGGACGGGCGGCCGACGACGGTGTTCGGCCACGAGCACTACGCCGAGCACCTGGAGAACCTGGCCTGCGCCGGGGTGCCGATCCACCATCCGATCTCGGGCAAGAAGGTCGGCGCCGTCGACCTCACCTGCTGGTACAAGGACGCGGGCGGCCTGCTCGTCGCGCTGGCCCGGTCGACGGCCGAGCAGATCCGCCAGGCCCTGCTGCGGCACAGCGACCTGCGGGAGATGCTGCTGTTCCAGGCTTACCTGCAGACCTGCCGCCGGTGGACGGGCATCGTGCTGGCGTTCAACGAGGACATCGTGATGATGAACGACCGGGCCCGGCAGCTGCTGGACCCGGCCGACCAGTCGGTGCTGCTCGGCCACGCCACCGAAGCGCTGGCCGAGGGCCGCCCGACGCCGGCGACCCTCGCCCTCTCGAGCGGGCTGCGGGTGCGCGTGCTGTGCCGGCGCGTCGCGGGCCGCCGCGAAGCCGAGACCGCGGGCGGCGTGCTGTCGGTGAAGCTGATCGAGGCCGAGAAGACCCTCGCCGTCCCGACGCCGATGCTGCCGATGTACCTGCCCGGCGTCGTCGGCTCGGCGCCGCTGTGGCTGCGCTGCGGGCACGACCTCGACACCGGCCACCAGCACGGCGAGTGGGTCGCCCTGGAAGGCGAGCCCGGGACCGGCAAGCTGACCCTGGCGAAGGGCATCCACCAGCGCCACCACCCGGCGGCGCGGCTGGTCACCGTCGACGCGGTCCTCGCCCCGGACTGGGCCGCGCTGCTGCGCGACCACGCCGAGACCCCGATCCGGACCCTGGTGATCCGGCACGCCGACCGCCTCATGGCCCCGGCCGCCACCGCATTGGCGGCGGCCCTGCGCACCCTGCGCGAGGACGCGAGCGCGCCGTGGGTGGTGCTCACGCTCGTGCCCGAGGCCGAGACCGAACCGGCGCTGGCCGAGCTGCTGAAGTCCTTCCCCCGGACGGTGCGGGTGCCGCCGCTGCGCCACCACGTCGACGACCTCGCCGAGCTCGTCCCGCTGCTGCTGAGCAAGCTCGGCTACGGCGGCAGGCTGACGTGCTCGGCCGCGGCGCTGCACCTGCTGATGCGGGCGGAGTGGCCGGGCAACACCGGCCAGCTCCACCAGGTGCTGCGCAAGGTGGCCCAGCGCCGCCGCGCGGGCACCATCCGGCCCGGCGACCTCCCGGCGGAGTTCCACGCGGTGACCCGGCGGCCGCTGAACCGGTTCGAGTCGATCGAGCGGGACGCCATCGTGCGGTGCCTGGAGGACGCCGACGGCAACAAGGTCCGGGCGGCGAAGCTGCTCGGCATTTCACGCGCGACGATCTACCGCAAGATCCACGAGTACGGCATCGTGCCCCCGGCCCGGTAGCCGCCCGGATCCCCGTCGGGCGGCTACCTTCCCTTCCCGGAGCGTCACTTCGCCGGCGGGTTCACCGCCGTGGCGACCTCCGCGATCGTCTTGGCGTCGACCAGACCGGTGTCCTCCAGGACGGTCATGTGGTCGAGGACGGTCGCGTTCGCCTGCGTCGCGTGCCGCCGGATGACGTCGTTCTGCGTGCCCGCGCGGACTTCGGCGATGGTGGCGAAGATCTTGCCGTGCGACGAGCGCAGCACGTTCGCGAACAGCTTGTCGAACTCGGCGCCCTTGGCGTTGGTCAGCTGGCGGACCCAGTCCTGTTGTTCGGCGGTCGCCTTGTCCGGCAGTTGCACGCCGAGCATCTTCGCGTCCTCGCGGACGAGCTGGTCGAGGTGCGAGTGCCCGTCCAGCAGGTGGAGCCCGGCGCGCTTCACCTGTTCGCTGCTGGCGTTGGTCTGCGCGAGGTCACCGGCGGGGATCTCCCAGAGCCCGGCCTGGCGGACCTTGATCAGGAACGTCTTGTCGAGCTCGGTGACCGGCCCGGCGCCGGCGATGGTGCTGCTGTCGGCTCCGGCCTGCGCGGCCGAGCCCATCTGCATGCCGGCCATGTCGGGCGCCGGGACCCCGGCTTGCGTCGAGCCGGGCGCGGTCTGGGCATTGGCCTGCAGCACCATCACCGAGCCCACGCCGACCACGGCGAGCGTGGCCACGACGACCAGCGCGGTCCGGGCCTTGGCGCGGCCCGTCATACCACGGTGATCCGGCATGGTTCCTCCTTCTGACGACAGTTCGGTACGGGGTACACGGACGCCGTCGCGAGGCGGTTCAGCGAAATCCGAAGGAATTTTCTTGTGCGCCAACGGATTCAGCCTTGAAACGCGCCGATGGCACACGAAAGGGAAGAGCGGCCGATCCGGCCGGACACCGCGGCGAGCGCCGGGGATGTCCATCTTGACCGATGCTCTTGCGGTTGGCAAGTATTGCGGCATGCAACCCCACGAAGACGCGGACGTGGCCGCCCTCGACAGCCTCACCGTGGTGCTGGTGGGGATCGCGTGGGAATGCGCGCACGCGGCCCCGCCCGAGGTGTCGTTCCCGCAGACGCGCCTGCTGCTCGTCCTCGACCGCCTGGGCCGGGTCCCCAGTTCGCAGCTGGCGACGGCGATGGGCGTCAACGCGTCCTCGGTGACGCGGCTGGCGGACCGGCTCGAAGCCCTCGGGTACGTCGCCCGCGGCCGCAGCCCGGGCAACCGCAGCGTCGTCACGCTGGAGGTCACCGAGTCCGGCCACGAGATCGTGGCCCGGATGCTCGAACGGCGGCACGCGGCGCTGGGGGCCCTGCTGGACAAGCTGCCGCCGGCGGAGCGGGCGGCCGCGGGCGAGGCGGCCCGGCAGCTGCTGCACGCGGCCGCGACCATCCCGGCGCTCGGTCCGGCCGCGCTGTGAGTGCCATCCTGGACGGCATGGCGACCCGCTGGACGTGCCCGCGATGCGACCGCGAGTTCGCGCGCGCCCGCCAAGGGCACACGTGCGTCCCCGGCTGCACGGTCGAGGAGACGTTCGCCGGCAAGCCGCCGTGGCAGCGCGCGGTCTACGACGCCGTCCTCGACCACCTGCGCACGCTCGGCGAGGTCCACGAGGACGCCGTCAAGGTCGGCGTGTTCCTCAAGCGGGACCGGAAGCTGGCCGAGCTGCGCCCGCGCTCGAAGGACGTGCTCGTGTACCTGTGGCTGCCGCGGCCGGTGGAAACGGCCCGCATCGCCCCGGCGAGCTGGGCGAGCGGGCCGCGGGCCGGGCACCGGCTGAGCCTGCGCGGGGTGTCCGATGTGGACGACGAAGTCCGCGGCTGGCTGACCGCGGCCTTCGCCGTCTCCTGAACTCAGGACCGCGCGGGACCCGTCCAGCCGTCGGGCACGTGGCCGATGCGGACCCGCTGCGGATGGTCGCCCACCGGGACCGACAGCAGCTTCCGCCCGGTCGCGAAGTCGATCGCCGTCACCTGGTCGGCGCCGGCTTCGGAAATCACGCAGGCGCTGCCGTCGCCGCTCACCGTGGCCCAGTACGGCTTCACCGCCGGCACCAGGGTGCCCTGCTGCAGCGTGGCGCGGTCGACGACCGTGGCGTAGTCGTCCATCGTGCCCGCAACGCAGAGCTTGGTGCCCGCCGGGTTCATCGACATGCCGTGGTGGCGGGAGTCGTTGACGAACGTCTTGCGGTCGTCGCTCGTCGCCGGGTTCTTCGGCAGTTCCTTGACCCGGGTGATCTTGTCGGTCGCCACGTCGTACTCGGCGAAACCATTGAAGAACGACACCTGGAAGTACAGCTTCGACCCGTCCGGGGTGAACGCGACCGGCCGCACGGCGTCGGAGAGGTCGCTGCGGCCGAAGGCGTCGAGCCGCTGGCGCATGTCGATCACCTTGACCTGGCGGAAGGTCGCCGCGTCGACCACGGTGATCCGCCGGTCCCCCTTGGTGAAGTCCCAGCCCGGGTCGTCGAGGTCGGTGTTGACCTCGCCGATCGACATGTTCCACAGGTACCGGCCGCCGTCGGTGAACACGTTCTCGTGCGGCTTGTCGCCGGTGGCGAAGGAGCCGACCTGCTGCCCGGTGACGATGTCCAGCACGTGCACGGTGTTGGACGTCGAGGCGGAGACGGCGACGCGGCGGCCGTCCGGCGAGACCGCCATGTGGTCGGAGCGGAAGCCCGAGACCGGGAAGCGCCAGTTGATCCGGCCGGTCGTCAGGTTGATCGAGACGACGTCGGCGAAGCTCGGCCGCGACGCCACCACCGAGCCGCCGTCCGGCGTGGTGTACATGTCGTCGACGAACTGGTCGTGCCCTTCGCCGGGCCCGTTGCGGATGCCGAGGAAGAACGCCAGCTTGATCGGGTTGAGGTAGATCTCCGTCAGCCGCTCGTCCTTGTCGGGGATGATGTTCACCCGGCCGATCTTGGCGAACGAGCCGCGGGACTGGATGACGTCCGCCGTGCCTTCCCAGTTGTTGCCGACGAACATCACCTCCCGCAGGGCCGCCGCGGCGCCGGTGGCCGGCACCGCGGCGCCGGTCGCCAGCAGGGCGACCGAGGCGGTGAGGCAGGCCAGGCGCGAGAGGTACGACCGTTTCCGGCGGGGATTGCGCACAGGGAGACACCCTTTCGGCATTGAAGAGGTGCGGTGGATTTCGCGGAGAAACGAGGTTACTGTCCGGTATTGTCACGATAACCGGCCACCGGAGCCGCTCCGGTAGGGCCGCTCGCCCAACACCGCGGCGCGGTGTTGTGGCCTCGCCACAACGGGAGGTGCCGTGCCGGCCTCGCCACTGCTCCGGCAGGTGCTGGACGAGCTGGCCGCCGACGACGCCGTCCTGGACGAGCTGGTGAAGGCCGCGCGGAGCCAGTCACCCGAGGTCGCGCGGCTGCCGGAGGCGGAGAACCGGCGGCACGTCCAGTTCCTGCTGTCGGCCGCGCTGCGCGCCACGACCAACCCCGACACCGCGGACTACACGACCGCCGAGGCGCTGGGCGCCGACCGCGCCGCGCAGGGCGTCCCGCTCGCCGACCTGCTGGGCGGGGTCCAGGCGGGCAAGACACTCGCGGCCCGGTTCGCCGTCGAACGCGCGCGGGCCGCCGGACTGTCCGACGAGGTCATCCTCGAGACGATCCTCGACGCCGAGCGCTACACCGGCGCGCTCGAACGGCACATCGTCAAGGGCTACCACGCGGCCGAGCTGCAGCTGTCGCGCACGGTGCGCGACGCGCGGACCCAGCTGCTGCGCACCCTCCTGCTGGCCGGTCCCCGGCCGGCACCGGAGGAGCTCCGGGCCGCGGGGCTGCGGCCCGACGGCCGGTACTCCTGCGTGGTTTCCGACGTCAGCGACCCGGCGCGGGCCCGCACCCTCGAACAGGCGCTGCTGGAGTTCGGCGGGGTGTACGGGCTGGTCGAGGGCAGGCTCACCGGCCTGGCCGCGCGCCCGCCGGCCGGGGTGCCGCTCGCCGGCGGCGTCGTGCTGGTCGTCGCACCCCCGGCCGCGCTGCCCGAACTGACGGAGGTGCACCGGCTCTGCACGGCGGCCGCGCGGCTCGCCGGGCCCGGCCACCACGACCTGACGGCGCTGGCGGGCGAAGTCGCGCTGGCGGCCCAGCCGCGGCTGGCGGAGCTGCTCACCACGGGCCTGCTCGGCGCGCTCGACCGCGGCAACGCGTTCCACCGCGAGCTGGCGGCAACGGCGCTGGCCTACCTCGACCACGGCCAGCGCCTGCGTCCCACGGCGGAGGCCCTGCACCTGCACCCGAACACGGTCCGCTACCGCCTCGACCGGCTGGCCGAGCTCACCCCGGTGGCCCTGGCGGAGAACAGCGGCGGCGGCGTGCTCGACGCCCTCCGGTCGTGGTGGGCCCTGCACCACTGGCTCGGCGGCCGCTAGGGTCACCCGCATGGCTGAACTCCGCCGTATGCCGGCCATCACGTCGACCGGAGAATGCGTTTTCTGCGCCATCGGCTCGGGCCAGGCCCCGGCGGCGTTCGTCCACGAGGACGACGACTTCGTGGCGGTCGTCGACCTGCGCCCGGTGACCACGGGCCACCTGCTGGTCCTCCCCCGGGCCCACCACGCGGACCTGGCGTCCCTGCCGCCCGCGGCGGGCGCGCGGATGTTCACGATCGCCCAGGAGCTGGCGGCGGCGCTGCGGCGCACGGACCTGCGCTGCGAGGCGATCAACCTGTTCCTGGCCGACGGAAAGGCCGCGGGCCAGGAGATCCCGCACGTCCACCTGCACGTGATCCCCCGGTTCGCGGGCGACGGGTTCGTGCTGAACGCGGACTGGCGGGTGCGGCCGCGGGAGGAGCTGGTGGAGGTCGCGGAGAAGGTGCGGGCGGCGCGTCAGGCCTTGTGAAGCTTGTCCGGGTGATGGACGGCGGTCTTGCCGGACTTTTCGCTGCGGACGAGGTATTGGGGGTTGTCGGGGGATGCTTTGACGTCCCGCTTGCCGGCGTGGGTGTCCTCGGTGATCTTCTCCTCGACGGTGCCGACGGAGCTCTGGTTGCCCGCGTCCCACCGGACGCGGTCGCCTTTCTCGAATTCCTGGGTCATGGAGCTGCGGGTACCCCGAATCGGGCGCTCGATACGGTGAACCGCGTGGAGCAGAAGCACGCCACGTCGTTCGGCGCGGCGGCCGCGGCCTACGCCGAGCACCGCCCGGACTACGCGGCGGCCGCGGTGCGCTGGGCACTCGACCTCGCGCCCGGACCGCGGGTGCTCGACCTCGGCGCCGGAACCGGCAAGCTCACCGCCACGCTGGTGGCCCTGGGACTCGACGTGACCGCGGTCGAGCCCGATCCGGCCATGCTGGGCGAGCTGCGCCGCGCCCTGCCGGACGTCCGGGCCCGGCCGGGCAGCGCCGAGGCGATCCCGCTGCCGGACGCGTCCGTCGACGCGGTGCTGGCCGGCAACGCCCTGCACTGGTTCGACATGGCCGTCGCCGGTCCCGAGATCGCGCGGGTCCTGGCGCCCGGTGGCGTCCTGGCCGGGCTGTGGAACGTCGTGGACGACCGGGCCGGCTGGGTGGCCGGGCTGGCGCGGGTCGCCGGACGCGCGGTGATCGGGCCGCGGGACACGCCCGCCGGGTGGCGCGCCGAAACGGCCGGGATACTGCGGCCGGCGCCGGAGCGGGCCGCCTTCCCGCACGGGCAACGCCGCACGGCCGACGCGCTGGTGGCGACCCTGGCCACCCGGGCGGGCGTGCTGGTCATGCCGCCCCGGGAACGCGCGGACACGCTCAGCCGGCTCCGCGCTTTCCTGGCCGCCCAGCCGGAAACCGCGGACGGCGAGTTCACCCTTCCGATGCTGACCTGCGTGCTGCGCGGCCGCCGCGGGTACCCGTGACGGATGGACGACGAATAGACCTGCCGCGAGTTCGGCAGCAGCGTCAACATGACCGCCAAGCAGCTCGACGACTGGCTCGGGACCGACGAGTCGAAGGCCGCCGGGCAGCACGAGGGCAGGGAGTCGATCGGGCACAAGTCCGGCCGGCGCATCGTCGAGGTCCTGCGGAAGAAGAAGGACGACCTCACCGGCGACGACCTCGCCCACATGCGCAAGGTCGTCGGCTACGTGCACCGGCACCTGGCCCAGCGCCCCTCGGGCGACGTCGAGGACACCAGATGGCGGCACTCCCTCATGAACTGGGGCCACGACCCGCTGCGCTAGCTCCCCTCACCGGCCAAGCGCTCAGTTTCCGGTGATTCGCACAGACCGCTCGCCCGCCTCGAGGAACTCCAGCAGCCGCGCGCCCTCGTCGAGGATCTCCGCCCGCTCCCCCGCCGTGAGCCGGTCGTGCGCGGTGACCTCCAGGCGGTCGGCGTGCAGGCGCCAGTCCGCGCGGTAGAACCCGTCGACCAGCAGCGTCCCTCGCGAAGCGCCGTTGCCCGGCGGCAGCGGGACCCGCCGCCCGGGCGGGAGGATCCGCGCCCGGTCGGCGTGCGAGAGCAGGACGTTGTCGTACTCCGGCAGGAACCGCACCGGCGCGGGTGTCGACGGATCCGGCAGCACGCCATCCTCGACGTCGTAGAGCACTTCGCCGGACTCCGCGCGGAACGTGCGCAGGCCCATCGGCTCCACGATCTCCCGCAGCTTCGTCAGCCCCGACCACGCCTGGACGTCGGCGACCGAAGCCGGGCCGAACGCCCGCAGGTACCGCCGCACCACGTCCTCCAGGGACGGCCCCTCGGCCAGCGGAGAGCCGAGCCAGCCGTCCAGGGTGGTCAGCGTGGCCGGGCCGGTCGACCCCCACACCCCGCGCGGCGTCACCTGCGCGGTCGGCACCAGGTAGCTGACCGCGTACGACAGCGCCTCGGCGTCGTGCTCCGGCCACCGCGCGGCCAGTGCGTCCTGCAGCTGACGCCGGGTGCGGGGCCGCTCGTTCAGCAGCACCCGGCCGAAGCGGGCCACCGCGTCGAGGTCGGCGTCGCCGACGCGGCGGCCGAAGTGGCCGGTGTAGCCGCCGGCCACCACGCGCTGGACCAGCGGCCGCAGCACCCGGGCGTCCTCGGCGAGGACCAAGTGGACGGTGCCCCGCATGAGCAGGCCACGCACGGCGTCGCGGCCCGACACCAGGGACGCCAGCTCGGCCGGCCGGAACCCGGAGATCCGGGTCCACAGCCCGACGTACGGCGCGAGCGGCGCCTGTGCCTGCATCCCGACCAGGTGCCCGAGCATCTCCGCGGCGGGCAACGACGTCCGCTCGAGCAGGTGCTGCCGCGCGAGCAGCGCCCGGTTCAGCGCCCGGGCGTTCACGGCCGCAGCCCGCGGAAGAACGCGCGGATGTCGGCCACAAGCAGTTCGGGCTCCTCCATGGCGGCGAAGTGCCCGCCTTCGGCGAAGTCCGACCAGTGCGCGATCTTCTCGTCGGGGTCCATGATCCGCCGGACGATCGGCGAGGAGTTGAACACCGCCCAGCCCGCCGGGACGTCCGACGGCGCCAGCCAGCCGTGCGCCGCGTGGGCGGACTCGTACAGGAACCGGGCCGCGCTCGCGCCGCTGCGGGTGAACCAGTAGAGACTCACGTTGGTCAGCAGCCGGTCGCGGTCGACGCCGTTCGCGCCGGTCCACGCCTCGAACTTCTCCGCGATCCAGGCCAGCTGCCCGACCGGGGAGTCGGTGAGCGCGGCCGCGATCGTCTCCGGCTTGTGCGACTGGAGGTCGAGGTAGCCGCGGCCGGCCTGCCATTCCCGGCGGGCGGCGTCCAATTCGGACTGTTCGGCCTCGGACAGGCCGTCCGGCAGTGGCAGCTGCTCGCCGGCGAGGGCGATCGTGCCGCGGTCGCTGTTGACGTGGGTGCCGATGACGCGGTCCGGGTACAGCGCCGCGAGCCGGCCGGTGACCCCCGCCCCCAGGTCGCCGCCCTGCGCGGCGAACCGGTCGTAGCCGAGGCGGGTCATCAGCTCGGCGAACGCGTCGGTCGTGCGGGCCAGCTCCCAGCCGGGGCCGCTCAGCGGCGTCGAGAACCCGAAGCCGGGCACCGACGGGACGACGACGTGGAAGGCGTCCGGGCCGGGCTCGGTCAGCGGGCCGATGACGTCGAGGAACTCGGCGACCGAGCCGGGATAGCCGTGGGTGAGCAGCAGCGGCACCGCGTCGGCCTGGGCCGAACGGACGTGCAGGAAGTGGATGGCCTGGCCGTCGATCTCGGTCGTGAACTGCGGGAACGCGTTGAGCGCCGCTTCCTGGGCCCGCCAGTCGAAGCCGTCGCGCCAGTACTCGGCCAGGGCCTGGACCTCGGACGTCGGCATGCCGCGGGACCAGTCGGGCTCGTCGCCGGGCACCGGGTCGGCGAACCGGGCGGAGGCCAGCCGTCGGTGCAGGTCATCGAGGTCGGCCTGCGGGACGTCGATGCGGAAGGGGCGGATTTCGTTCGTCATGAGAAGCACGTTAGGAGCCATTGCGGAAGACTTCCTTCCGCGATTCGTGCGATCCTCGGAAAATGTTGCAGACCTCGGCCCGTCTCCTCCGGCTGCTGTCCTTGCTCGAGATGCGGCGCGACTGGACGGGCGCCGACCTGGCCGACCGGCTCGGCGTCTCCGCGCGCACCGTCCGCACCGACATCGGCAAGCTGCGGGAGCTCGGCTACCCGGTCGAGGCCGCCCCCGGCGTCCAGGGCGGCTACCGCCTCGGCGCGGGCGCCCAGCTCCCGCCACTGCTGCTGGACGACGACGAAGCCGTCGCTGTCGCGGTCGGGCTGCGGACCGCGGCGGGTATCGCCGGCATCGGCGAGACGTCGGTGCGCGCGCTGGCCAAGCTGGAGCAGGTGCTGCCGTCGCGGCTGCGGCACCGGGTGCAGGCCCTGCAGACCGCGACGGTCGCGGTGCCCGGCGCCGGCCCGGCGGTCGACGCCGACGTGCTGACCGCGATCGCGGCGGCGATCCGGGCCAGCGAGCGGCTGCGCTTCGACTACACGAGCCACCAGCGCACGCCGAGCCGCCGCGACGTCGAGCCGCACCGGCTGGTCAGCTGGGGATGGCGCTGGTACCTGGTCGCCTGGGACACCGCCCGCGGCGACTGGCGCACCTTCCGCGTCGACCGGATGACGCCGAAAGTGCCGAACGGCCCGCGCTTCACCCCGCGCCAGCCGCCGGAGGGCGATGTCGCGCGGTTCGTCCAGCGCAGCGCGGGCGCGGCGACGTGGCGGTTCCACGCCCGGGTGCGGTTGCACGCCTCGGTGGAGTACGTCCGGGCCCGCCTGCCGATCGCGGTCGACGTGACGCCCGAGGGGCCGGACCGCTGTGTGGCCGAGGTCGGGTCCGACCACGCGCAGATGCTCGCGCTGTACCTGGGCCTGCTCGACGTCGACTTCGAGGTGCTCGACGCGCCGGAGCTGGCCGAGGCGCTGGCGAAGACGGGCGAGCGGTTCCTGCGGGCCGCTAGCGCAGGGAGTCCGCCAGCTCCTGGATGATCACGAACTGTTCCCGCACGCCGACCTCCATGCCGGACTGCAGGATCGTGTCGCGCAGTTCCTCGCTGCCGGTCTCGGTCAGCAGCTCCAGGCGGGTGCGGTCGCCGTCGAGGGCGGTGAACGTGACCGTGATGAGCGGGCCGTCCACGTCGTCCGGGTCCACGCCGGGCAGTTCGAAGACTTCGGTGTAGACGATCCGCTCGTCCGGCACGATCTCGCGGTACTCGCCGTGGAAGCCGACCTCGGCGCCGTCTTCGGTCTTCAGGACGTAGCGCCAGCGGCCGCCCGGCCGCAGGTCGAGCTTGACCTCGGTGGTGGTCCCGCGGTGGCCGCTCCACCAGCGGCTCACCAGTTCCGGCGTGGTCCACACGCGGTAGACCAGGTGCTTCGGCGCGTCGAACTCGCGCGTGATGAGGATCCGGTCGTCGGCGGGGGTGGTGATCTCCACGTCACTGCTCCTGTTCCTTGAGTTCCTCGAGGACGTCGTCCATCAGGCCGAACCGCGCCGCCCACGTCCGTTCGTAGCGCTTGACCCAGTCGTGGATGGGCTTGAGCGCGGCGCCGTTGAGCCGGTAGAGCCGCTGGCGGCCGTCGCCGCGCACGTCGACCGCACCGACTTCGCGCAGCACGCGCAGGTGCTTCGACACCTGCGGCTGGGCCAGGCCGAGCAGGTCGACGAGGTCGCCGACCGACCGCTCGCCGTCCATGAGGACGTCGAGGATCTGCCGCCGCCGGGGTTCGGCGACCGCGTTGAAGGTGTCGGCTGTCGTCGCTGCTCTTGCCACGCGGCTCATCATATTCCCATATGGGTATGCGTCAAGCCCATCCCGAGCCGTGCGGGATGCACCCAATGTGGCGTTCGGTGCATCTGACGCACCCAATGTGGCGTTCGGTGCGTCCAACGCACCCAACGCCACATTGGGGCGCAAGAGCCGGGCCGTCGGCAGGAACCGAGGAACCTCGGGCGCGGCCGGCCCGCCCGCATCCTGGGCACGCTGGGCCCGCGCTGACGGATCTGTCACGATCGGACGATGAGCAGCCGGGCGGGCAGTCCACAGAGGACGGATGCGCGCGGTGCCCGGCGCAGTGCCAGCGCAAGCGCCGTGCTGCGGGCCGTGCTCGACGACGGCCCGATCGCGCGCAGCACCATCGCGCGGCGGACCGGACTTTCCGCGGCCGCCGTCACCGGGCACACCGCCGAGCTGCTGCAGCGGGGACTGCTGCGCGAACTCCCGGAAGCCGAGTCACGCGGGGGCGTCGGACGGCCGCACGTGCCGGTCGACCTCGACACCGGCCGGCACGTCGCCGGCGCCCTGCACCTGGCCGTGCACCACGCCACCGTCGCGCTGCTCGACCTGCGCGGGAACGTGCTGGTCCAGCACGAAGAACCACACGACGGGCTGGCCGCCGAAGACCTGCTCGCCCGCGCCGCCGAGATCTTCGACGACCTCCTGCTCGGGCACGCCCCGGACCGTGAGCCGCTCGGGCTCGGGGTCGCCACCGGCGGGTGGGTCGACCGCGAATCCGGCACCGTGGTCGAGCACCCGCTGCTCGGCTGGCGGAACGTCCCGGTCCGCGACCTGCTGACGGGCAGCACCGGGCTGGCCGTGGAGGTCGACGGGCACGCGCGGGCGCTGGTGCACGCCGAACGGCTCTTCGGGCACCCGCGGGCCCGCGACAGCGTGGTGCAGCTGTTCGCCGGCAACGTCGTCGACGCCGCCTTCGCCACCGGCGGCACCGTGCACCACGGGCCGCGCTCGGCCGCGGGCGCCGTGGCGCACCTGCGCGTCGACGACAGCGGCGAGCCGTGCCGGTGCGGGCGGACCGGCTGTCTCGAGGCAGCCGTTTCCGAGGCCACGCTCGCGCGCAAAGGCGTGGAAAACGGATTGCTCGCGCATCCGGACTTTCCGGAATTGCTCGCGCTCGCCGCCGACGGCGGTTCCGCGGCATTGCGGATGTTCCACGAAAGCGCCCGGTTGCTCGGGCAGGCGGCGGCATTGCTGCTCGACGTGCTCAATCCCGCCGTGCTCGTGGTGGTCGATCGGAGTGTAGCCCACGTGCCGAGCTGCCTTCCCATCATCCGGGACGAGGTCGGCGCCCGGTCCCGCTGCCCCGATCCGGCGGAAACCGTTGTGGGCACGAGCTTCCCGGGCACCGAGCTGGCCACCGCCGGCGGCGCGGTGCTCTTGGACGTGCTCTACGAAGACCCGCTCGGTCCGCTTCTGACGGGGTTGCCGCGCGCCTCGTGAACCAGCCGAGTTATTTCACGAACTCGCAAAATTGACCGTCCGTCCGGGTGCCGCCAACAATTGCGGCAACCCCACCGACTCCCGGAACGGACGAAACCACCGTGAAGAAAACCCTGCCCCTGTTCGCCGCCGCCGTGATGCTGCTGGCCGGCTGCGCTTCGGCGACGGCCACCGGTGCGCCCGGGCAACCGGAGAAGCTGGAGCTGCGCTACCAAGGCAGCGCGAACGCCGTCACCCTGCCCGAACTCGCCGAAGACCTGGGCTACTTCGGCCCCGTGAAGCTCAAGTGGGTCGGCAACACGATCAGCGGCCCGCAGGACATCCAGTCGGCGGCCACCGACCAGACCGACTTCGGCGGTGCCTTCACCGGCGCGGTCGTCAAGCTCGTCGAAGCCGGCGCCCCGGTCAAGGCGGTCGTCAACTACTACGGCTCCGACGCCTTGGCCTTCATCGGCTTCTACACCAAAACCGACAGCCCGATCCGGACCGCCCGCGACCTGATCGGCAAGAAGGTCGGCGTCAACACCGCGGGCGCGAACCTCGAGGCCGCGCTCGACACCTGGCTCAAGGGACAGGGCCTTTCCGACGACGAGATCAAGCAGGTGCAGCTCGTCGTCATCCCGCCGGTGAACGCCGAGCAGGCGCTGCGCAACGGCCAGCTCGACGTCGCCGCGCTCCAGGGCATCCTGCAGGACCACGCCGTCGCGACCGGGGGCATCCGACCGCTGTTCACCGACGTCGGCGCCTTCGGGCCCTACAACGGCGGCCCGTACGTGCTGCGCACCGACTTCATCAAGAAGTACCCGGAGACCGCGAAGATCTTCGTCTCAGCCGTGGCCCGGGCGATCGAATGGGAACGCACGACTCCGCGCGACGAGGTGATCGCCCGCTTCACGAAGATCATCAAGGCGCGCGGCCGCAACGAAAGCACCGACACGCTGAAGTACTGGAAGAGCGTCGGCATCACCCGCGGCGGCCTCATCTCCGACGCCGACTACACCCGCTGGGAGCCGTGGCTCAAGCAGGAGGGCTACCTCAAGCACGACAAGGTCGACACCGCAAAGCTCTACACCAACGAGTTCAACCCCTACCGCGACGGCGCGCCGGCGGTGACCAAGTGATCGGCATCCGCTCGGTGACCAAGACCTTCGGCGAGCTCACCGCGCTCGACGACGTCTCCCTCGACATCGCCGACGGCACGTTCCTGTCGCTGGTCGGCCCCAGCGGCTCGGGCAAGTCGACGCTGCTCGACCTGCTGGCCGGGCTCGCCACCCCGACGTCCGGTGAGGTGCTCATCGACGGCGAGCCGGTGCGCGGCCCTGGTCTCGACCGCGGGGTCGTCTTCCAGCAGTACGCGCTGTTCCCGTGGCGCACCGCCCGCGCCAACGTCGAATTCGGCCTCGAAGGCGGGCCGCTCGGCAAGCGGCAACGGGCCGACCGGGCGCGCGAATACCTCGCCCTCGTCGGGCTGTCCGGCTTCGAGGACCGCTACCCGCACGAACTGTCCGGCGGAATGAAGCAGCGGGTCGCGATCGCCCGCAGCCTCGCCTCCGACCCGGCCGTGCTGCTGATGGACGAGCCGTTCGCCGCGCTCGACGCGCAGACCCGCGAGCAGCTGCAAGAAGAACTCCTGCGGATCTGGCGCCGCACCGGCAAGACGATCGTCTTCATCACCCACGGCATCGACGAAGCCGTCTACCTGGGCCAGCAGGTCGCGGTGCTGACGTCCCGGCCCGGGCGGCTCAAGGCCGTCGTGGACATCGACCTCGGCGACCGCACCGGCGACGTCCGCTCCGGGGCGGAGTTCGGGCGCCAGCGCCACCGGCTCTGGGAACTGCTGCACGACGAGGTCCGCAAGGCGGCCGAACACGAACGGAGCGCGGCCCGATGACCACCACCCTCGAAGCTCCCGCCGTCCACACCAGACCCGACGATCCGCCGGCGAAACCACGCCGGCTCCGGAAGAGGCTCACCCGTGCGGTGCACGCCTCCGCCGCGGTCGTGCTGTTCGTGCTGCTTTGGGAGCTGGTCCCCCGGTTCGTCCTCGACGAGAGCACGCGGACGTTCCTGCCGCCGCTGTCGGAGGACCTGCAGGCCCTGTGGGAGCTCGTCCTCGACGGCGAGCTCGCCGACCACCTGCTGGCCAGCGTCGGCCGGTCCGCCGCCGGGTTCGCCGTGGCCGTCGCGGTCGCCGTGCCGCTCGGCCTGCTGATCGGCTGGTACCGGCCGGTCGCGCGATTCCTGCAGCCGCTGCTGGAGCTGGCCCGCAACACCGCCGCGCTGGCGCTGCTGCCGGTGTTCACGCTGCTGCTGGGCATCGGCGAGCTGTCGAAGGTCAGCCTGGTGGTGTACGCGTGCGTGTGGCCGGTGCTGCTCAACACGATCGCCGGGGTCAACACCGTCGACCCGCTGCTGGTCAAGGCGGCCCGCTCGCTGGGGCTGTCGAGCCCGCGGCTGTTCCGGAAGGTGATCCTGCCCTCGGCGGTGCCGACGGTGTTCACCGGCATCCGGATGGCGGCGTCCTACTCGATCCTGGTGCTGGTGGCGGCGGAGATGGTCGGCGCCAAGGCCGGGCTCGGCTATCTCATCAACACGAGCCAGGTGAACTTCCAGATCCAGCAGATGTACGCCGGGATCATCGCGGTCTCGGTGCTCGGCGTCGTCGTCAACGCCGGCTTCGTCGGCCTCGAACGGCGGTTTTCCACCTGGCGCACCAAGGAGAAGGCATGATGCACCTCAACGCGTTCGTGATGCCGAACGGCCACCACGAAGCCGCGTGGCGGCACCCCTCGACCGACCCGCACCGGGCCCGGACGCTGCGGCACTACGTCGACATCGCGCGGACCGCCGAACGCGGCAGGCTCGACTCGATCTTCCTCGCCGACGGCGTCGCCCTGTGGGGCAACGTCAAGCACAACTCCCACAGCCACTTCGAACCGCTGACACTGCTCTCGGCACTCGCCGCGTCCACAGTCCACATCGGACTGATCGCGACGGCGTCGACGACCTACAACGAGCCCTACCACCTGGCCCGGAAGTTCGCCTCGCTCGACCACCTCTCCGGCGGCCGCGCGGGCTGGAACATCGTCACCTCGGCGGGCATCGACGAGGCCCGCAACTTCAACCTGGCCAAGCGCCCGGCGCACGCCGCGCGGTACGACCGGGCCGGGGAGTTCATCGAGGTCGTCAAGAAGCTGTGGGACAGCTGGGACGACGACGCCGCGCTCGTCGACCGGGCGAGCGGCGTCTACGCCGACACGGACCGGATCCGCGCGATCGCCCACGACGGGCCGCACTTCCAGGTCCGCGGGCCGCTCAACATCGAACGGCCGGTGCAGGGGTACCCGCTGCTCGTGCAGGCCGGGTCGTCGGAAACCGGCAAGGAGTACGCGGCCCGGCACGCCGAAGCCGTGTTCACCGCGCAGCAGACGTTCGCCGAGGGCAAGGCGTTCTACGACGACGTCAAGGGCCGGCTCGCCAAGTACGGCCGGACGCCGGACGAGATCAAGATCCTCCCCGGGATCTCGCCGATCCTCGGCCGCACCGAACCGGAAGCCCGCGAGCGCGAGGCCGAGCTGAACGCCCTGATCACCCCGGACTACGGGCTGCAGCAGCTGTCGAAGATGCTCGACCACGACGTCACCGGCTACCCGCTGGACGGCCCGCTGCCGGAGGTCGGCAGCTTCACCGAAGGCGGCCAGAGCCGGTTCGACCTGGTCGTCGGCCTGGCCCGGCGCGAGGACCTCACCATCCGGCAGCTCCTGGAACGGCTGGCGGGCGGGCGCGGGCACCGCGTCTTCGCCGGCACGCCGGTCCAGGTCGCCGACGAGCTGGAGGCGTGGTTCCGCGGCGGCGCCGCCGACGGCTTCAACGTCATGCCGCCCACCTTGCCCGGCGGGCTCGACGACTTCGTCGACCTCGTCGTCCCGGAACTGCAGCGGCGCGGCCTGTTCCGCACCGAGTACTCCGGCACCACCCTGCGCGAGCACTACGGCCTCGCGCGGCCCGTCAACCGCAACCGAGTGAAGGAGCCCGCATGACCACCATCGGCACCGACGTCCGCAAGCTGACCGGGAGGATCGGCGCCGAGATCGTCGGCTTCGACCCGGCCGGTGACCTCGACGCGTCCCAGGTGGCGTTCCTGACCGACGCCCTGCACGAGCACAAGGCGCTGGTGTTCCGGAACGTCCGCCTCGACGACGAGGGCCAGCAGCGGTTCGCCGCGCACTTCGGCGAGCTGACCAAGGCCCACCCGACGGTTCCGGCCGTCGAGGGCGCGCCGACGATCCTGCCCGTCGACAGCGAGCGGGGCCGCGCAAACCACTGGCACACCGACGTCACCTTCGTCCTCAACCCGCCCAAGGCCAGCACGCTGCGGAGCCTGGTGGTGCCGCCCTACGGCGGGGAGACGCTGATCGCGAACGCCGCCGCGGCCTACCGGGACCTGCCGGAGCCGTTGCGCGCCTTCGCCGACACGCTGCGGGCGGTGCACACCAACGACTACGACTACGTCCAGCCGCCGGAGACGGTGGACGAGCAGGAGCGGGAACGCCGGGCGCAGTTCGTCTCGCGGAAGTACCGGACCGTGCACCCGGTGGTGCGGGTGCACCCGGTGACCGGCGAGCGCGGCCTGTTCATCGGCGGGTTCGCCCAGCGGATCGAAAGCCTGTCGGTGAACGAGTCGCGGGACCTGCTGCGGCTGCTGCAGTCCTACGTCACGCGGCCGGAGAACGTCGTGCGCGTGGCGTGGGAGCCGGACCAGCTGGTGCTGTTCGACAACCGGATCACCCAGCACTACGCGATCGACAACTACGACGGCCTGCCGCGGCGGCTCAACCGCGTCACGGTCGCCGGGGACGTCCCGGTGGGCATCGACGGGCGGTCCAGCGAGTCGCTCGAAGGTGACGCGTCGCACTACACCTCCGTCGCATAGTTAGCGCCCGTCCGCGCCCGGGTAACCGGGTGCGGACGGGAAGGAGTGTGCAGTGGTCAGTGTGCAGGCGAAGGTCAGGATGGCGTTGCTGCGGGCGTCGGGCCAGAAACGGTTCTACGACAACGCCTCGGCGTTGCACCACCGGCTGCCGCGGCACCAGAAGCCGTCGATGGCCCGGCCGCCGCGGAAGGTCCGGCGGCGGGTCGACGTCGAGGAACACGACGTGCGCGGCTTTCCCTGCTACACCTTCCGGCCGCGTGGCGAGCAGGCTTGCGACCTGCACGTGCTGCACCTGCACGGCGGCGGGTACGTCGAACAAGTCGAAAAGCACCACTGGCGGTACGCCGCCGACCTGGTCGCGCGGCTCGGCTGCGCGGTGACCCTGCCGGTGTACCCGCTGGTCCCCCACCACGACCACACCGCCACGATCCCGATGGTCCAGGCGGCCTACGACGAGCTCGACGCCGAACGGGTCGTGGTGACCGGCGACTCCGCGGGCGGCGCGCTGGCCCTGGCCATCGCGCAGAACCTGCGCGCGGACGGGCGGCCGCAGCCCGAACGGCTGGTCCTGTACTCGCCGTGGCTGGACGTCCTGCTCGAAGACCCGGTGTCGGAGCTGCTCGACGAGACCGACCCGATGCTCGGCATCGCCGGGCTGCGCGAAGCCGGCCTGATGTATGCCGAAGGCACCGATCCGCGCGACCCCCTGGTCAGCCCGATCCACGCCGACCTGACCGGCCTGGCCCCGATCACGTTGTTCATCGGCACCCGGGACGTCCTGCTGCCCGACGCCCGCCGCTTCGCCGAGCGGGCCGAAGAAGCGGGCGTCGAGCTGGACTACCGCGAATACCCCGGCATGTTCCACAACTGGCTCATGCAGGCGATCCCGGAGGGCGTCGAGGCGATGAACCACGTGGAGCGCCTGCTGCGGCGGCGCCCGGTCACCGCCCATTCCGCGCCAGGTCCCGGAAGCAGTCCCACGCGCGGCTGACCAGCGCCGGGTGCGTCCGCAGGTCGATCACCGTGCGCGCCAGCGCCGCCGCCGAGGCCAGCATCGCCGCCCGGCCGCGCGGGCTCGCCGCCGCCTCCGCGAACTCGGGCGTGTGATCCGACTTCTCCTCCGCCGTGATCGCGACGAACGGGTGGATCGCCGGGACGCGGACGCTGACGTCCCCGATGTCCGACGACCCGAGGAAGACGCCCGGCGAGGGCGGGGTCGCGTGGATCCCGCAGGCCGCCAGGTGCTCGGTGAACCGCTCCGAGAGCACCGGGTTGTCGCGGAAGTGGGCGTACCCGCGCCCGAGGCGTTCGACGTCGACCTTCGCGCCGGTCGCCAGCGCCGCGCCTTCCGCGCACGTCGTCACGTCCTCGACCAGGCGATCCAGCGCGTCCGTGGTCAGCGCGCGGAGGCCGAACCGGCCTTCGGCGCGGTCGGGGACGATGTTCGTCGCCTCGCCGCCGCGGGTGACGATCCCCTGGACGTGCGACCCGGCGGGCAGCCGCTGGCGCAGGGCCGAGATCGCCCCGAACGCCTGGATCAGCGCGGCGAGGGCGTCGATGCCGTGCTCCGGGTCGCCGGTCGGGTGCGCCGCCCGGCCGTGGAAGGTCACCTTGACCTCGACCTGGGCGGTCAGCGGCGCCCACGACCACGAGTGGACACCGGGGTGGACCATCAGGGCCGCGTCGACGTCGTCGAAGACGCCCGCCTCGGCCATCGCGACCTTGCCGCCGCCGCGTTCCTCGGCCGGGGTGCCCACCGCGAGCAGCGAGCCCGGGGTGTCGCCCAGCACGTCCTTGGCGGCCAGCGCGGCCCCCAGGCCGGTCGCGGCGATCAGGTTGTGCCCGCACGCGTGCCCGAGACCCGGCAGGGCGTCGTACTCGAGGAGCAGGGCGACGCACGGCCGCCCTTCGCCGGCGCGGGCGACGAACGCCGTCGCCAGCCCGGCGACCCCGGTTTCCACCTCGAAGCCGTCCGCGGCCAGCTCGGCGGTGAGCCGTCCGGCGGCCGCGTGCTCCTCATAGGACAGTTCCGGCCGCTCGTGCAGCGCGGTGGCGACGGCCCACAGCCGCTCGTCCAGGTGCTCGATCCGCTCGTCGGCCCGCTCGTGCAGCTCTTCGTGCGACTCCATGCCCTCCGGGATACCCCAACCGCGGACGGTCACGCCACCGGGGTGTTTCACCGGGGCCGCGTCCGGCTACTCCGGCGGAATGGACCACAGCAAGGCACCGGTTCTCGAAGCGCTGCGCGACTACCACAGCGCCGGCTACGTCCCGTTCAACGCGCCCGGCCACAAGCAGGGCCGCGGCATCGACCCGCGGGTCCTCGAAGTCGTGGGTGCCGACGTGTTCAAGTCCGATGTCATCGCACTGAACGGCCTGGACGACCGGCTGATGCGCCGGGGCGTGCTGGAAGAAGCCCAGCAGCTGATGGCCGACGCGGTCGGCGCCGAGCACACGTTCTTCTCCACGTGCGGGAGCTCGCTGTCGGTGAAGAGCGCGATGCTCGCCGTCGCCGGCCCGCACGAGAAGCTGCTGGTCCCCCGCCACGTCCACAAGTCGGTGATCTCCGGGCTGATCGTCAGCGGCGTCCGGCCGGTGTGGGTGCACCCGCACTGGGACGCCGAGCGGCACCTGAGCCACCCACCTGGCGTGCGCGAGTTCGCCGAGGCCTACGAGCGCGACCCCGAGGTCAAGGGCGCCCTCGTGGTGACCCCGACCGACTACGGCACGTGCGGCAACCTCGCGGCGATCGCCGAGTGGTGTCACGAACGCGGGCTCCCGCTGATCGTCGACGAGGCGTGGGGCGCGCACCTGCCGTTCCACGACGGCCTGCCGCCGTGGGGCATGGACGCGGGTGCCGACGTGTGCGTCACGAGCGTGCACAAGATGGGGGCCGCGGTCGAGCAGAGCTCGGTCTTCCACCTGCAGGGCGACCGCGTCGACCCGGACGTGCTGAAGGCGCGGGAGGACCTGCTCGGCACGACCAGCGCGAGCTCCCTCGTCTACGCCGCCCTCGACGGCTGGCGGCGGCAGATGGCCGAGCACGGCAAGGAGCTGCTGGCCGGCGCGCTGACGCTCGTGGAGTCGGTCCGCGGCCGGCTGACCGAGCTGGGCCTGTCCGTGCAGCACGACGAGTTCCTCGGCCCCGACCTCGCCGACTCGGTCGACCCGCTGAAGGTCGTGCTCGACCTCGAAAAGCTGGGCATCAGCGGCTACCAGGCGGCGGACTGGCTGCGCGAGCACCAGCGCGTCACCGTCGGCCTGGCCGACCACCGCCGGATCGTGGCCCAGTTCAACCACTCCGACGACGAGCAGACGGCCGGCACGCTGATCAACGCCCTGGACGCGCTGGTGAAGGTGGCGCCCTCGTTCGAAAAGCCGCCGCAGGTGGACCTGCCCTCGCCGCGGGAGATGGAGCTGGAGACGGCGATGCTGCCGCGTGACGCGTTCTTCGGCGAGGCCGAGCAGGTGCCGGCGGACGAGGCGGTGGGCCGGATCTCGGCCGAGATGATCACGCCGTACCCGCCCGGCGCGCCCGGTGTGCTGCCCGGCGAGGTGCTCACCCGGCCGATGCTCGACTACCTGCGCAGCGGGCTCGGCGCGGGGATGCAGCTGCCCGACCCGGCCGACTCGAAGCTCGAGTCGATCCGGGTCGTCGCGCAGTCCTGACGCGCCAAGGGGGGGCACTTTCACGTGAAAGTGCCCCCCTTGCGTGTGTCAGGCTTTGGCGCTCTTGAGGTCGAGCGGGTTCTTCGGGGCGTCGGAACGGGCGTCGATCATCCGCTGCCCCAGCTCCTGCAGCTGCTTGCGGCCCATCGCCGAGCGGACCTCGGGGAACCACTCGTCCTCTTCCTCTTCGACGTGGTGCCGGACGTTCTCCGTGAGGACGGTGACCTTCGCGTCGAACGTCTCGTCCTTCGGGTCCATGCCGAGCAGTTCCGACAGCATCCACACCACGACGTGGTGCTCCTCCACGCTTTCCAGGACGTGGTCCTTCGTCTCCGGAACGGCTTCCCGCGCCGCCGGGTAGAAGATCTCCTCCTCGATGTAGGCGTGGACGGTCAGCTCTTCGATGATCGAGTCCGCGATCCGGCGCTTCTCGTCGTACGCGTCCTCCCCCGCCTTCTCGAATTGCTTGAACAGCTTCTCCACGGTCTTGTGGTCGTTCTTGAGCAGCACGATCGCATCGGTCGACATGACCGGGCGAATACCCGCCGGGCCGCCCGGAAAACGCCGTTTGCCCGAACGGGTGCCCGGGTATTCATCGGGCCCCGACCTCCAGGAGTACACCGGTGAACCAACCGCTGACGTTCGGCATCGAAGAGGAGTTCTTCGTCGTCGACCGCCGTGGCCACCTGTCCCACGCCGGCGACGACGTCGTCGACGCGGCCGAAGCCGCCGGCGACGACCAGGGCGAGCTGCAGCACGAGCTGACGCGGTCCCAGGCCGAGGCGGCCACCGACGTCTGCCGGACCCACACCGAAGCCCTGCGCCAGCTGCGCACGCTGCGCGCCGACCTCGCCGGGGCCGCCCGGCGCCGCGGCTACCGGGTGCTGCCTGCCGCGTCCCCGGTGCTGTTCGAGGCGAACCCGCCGGTCATCACGCCGAACCCGCGCTACGAGCGGATGGCCGAGCACTTCGGCGCCACCGCGCGGACGTCGCTCACCTGCGGCTGCCACGTGCACGTGGCGATCCCGGACAAGGAAGCCGGCGTCCAGGTGCTGAACCGGATCCGGCCGTGGCTGCCGGTCCTGCTCACGGTGACGGCGAACTCGGCGATCTCCGACGGCTACGACACCGGCTACTGCAGCTGGCGGTACCAGCAGTGGAGCCGCTGGCCGTCGGCTGGGCCGCCACCGCGGTTCGCGTCGCTCGACGAGTACGAGAGCATTGTGGACGGCTGGCTGCGCGCGGGTTCGATCCTCGACCGCGGGATGATCTACTGGGACGTCCGGCTTTCGGACAAGCAGCCGACGCTGGAGTTCCGCATCGCCGACGTCGCGGCGGTCCCGGAGGACGCGGTGCTGCTGGGGGTGCTGGCCCGCGCCCTGGTCGCCACGGCACTGGCCGACGACCAGCCCGCACCGATGCTGTCGAACGAGGTGCTGCGCGCCCAGCTCTGGCGGGCCTCGCGCGAAGGGGTCACGGGCTGCTGCCCCCACCCGAAGAGCGGCGGCTTGGAGCCGACGAAGGCGGTGCTCGACGACCTGATCTCCCTGACGGCCCCGGCCCTCGAAGCGGCGGGCGACCTGGACTTCGCCCGGGAGGGCACGGCCCGCCTGGCCGCCGAGGGCGGCGGCGCGGACCGGCAACGGCGGCGGTTCGCCGAGCGGGACCGCGCCGAAGACGTGGTCGACCTGCTCGCGGGTGACTAGCTCACCGGCGGCCTGCCCTCGAGGCGGTCCAGCAGTTCGAGCGCCCGCACCGCGGCCCGCGATCGGCCCGGGTCGACGACCAGGTGGACGCCGGCGGCCTCGGCGTGGCGGTGGGCGCGCAGCAGCACGCGGATGCCCGCGGCGCCGAGGAACCGGACCTGCCCCAGGTCCACCCGCAGTACCCCCGGCCGGGCCCGGACGTGCTCGTCCAGCACCGCCGCCAGGCCGGCCACCGTGCACAGGTCGACTTCGCCGGTGACCTCCACGACGACCGCGTCGGGGCTCTTCCAGCGGATCCGGCTGCCCGGGTCGCCGTCGGACGGGGCGCGGGGCGAAGGCAGCCGGTGCGACGGCGAAGTCTCCGCCCCGACCACCCGCAGCCGCTCGTGAGTTGTCATGGGTGCGAGGTACCCGCGGCGCGCGTTCGGCGAAACAAGGCCCGGGTCCGGGCGCATTTCCGCGGCGGGAACGGGTAATCCCGGCGAACGCCCTCCGGAAGGAGCCCGCCCATGTCCGACGGCCCGCCCACGATGGGTGTCGAAGAGGAGTTCCTCCTCGTGAATCCCCGCACCGGGCACGCGTCGCCGTGCGCGGAACCGGTGCTGGCCCGCCACCGCCACCACGGCCCGCTGCCCGACGGCGTGCGGGTGCACCGGGAACTGCGGCTCACGCAGCTGGAGGCCGTCAGCGGTGTCTGCGCGGGCGCGGACGAGCTCCGCCACCAGCTGACCGCCGCGCGCCGCGTGCTGGCCGGTGCCGCCGCGGCCGAAGACTGCGCGCTGCTGGCCACCGGTACGCCGATCGGGCCCGCGCCGGCCGCGCCGCCGCCCGCGAGCACTGGCCGGTACGCCGAAATCGACGACATCTACGGCGCGGTCGTCGCCGACTACGAAGCCTGCGGGTGCCACGTCCACGTCGGCGTGCCCGATCCCGACACCGCGGTCGCCGTCGTCAACCACCTCGGCCGGTGGCTGCCGACGCTGCTGGCCCTTTCGGCCAATTCGCCGTTGGACCACGGGCGCGACACCGGGTACGCCAGCTGGCGGATGGTCCTGCAGTCCCGCTTCCCCGGCTCCGGCGTCGCCCCGCACCTGCGGGGGCACGCCGAGTACCGGCGGGCCGTCGAGGCGCTGGTCGAGTGCGGCGCGCTCGTCGACCCGGACCAGACGTTCTGGCTGGCCCGGCCGTCCGGCCGCTTCCCCACCGTCGAGTTCCGGGTCGCCGACACCGCGCTGACCGTCGACCACGCCGTGCTGCAGGCGCTGCTGAGCCGGGCGCTGGTGCAGCGGGCGCTGGCCGACCTCGCCGACGGCCGGGAAGCGGAGCCGCTGTCCCCGCAGGTGACCGCGGCGGCCGTGTGGGCCGCGGCGCGCCACGGCCTCGACGGGCAGCTCGTGGACGCCGCCGGGGAGACGCGGCGGCCCGCGTGGGCCCTGGTCGACGAGCTGCTCACGCACGTCCGCGAGCCCCTCGAAGAGAGCGGCGACCTGGCCGAGGTCCGCAAGCTCGTCGACGCCGTGCGGGCCGAGGGCACCGGCGCCGCGCAGCAGCGTGCGGCCGCCGTCGACGGGACCGCGGCCGCGGTGCGGTGGCTCACCGCGGTGACCGTGCCCGCGGCGCATGGAACGCTGCTGACCGGGTAGCCGCGACCATGACGACTTCCACCTCCCCGGGGGCGGCCACCCTGCCGGCCGCCCGGGGCCCGCTCTCCGAGTCCGTCCTGGGGACCCTCCTGCGTGCCCGGCCGCGGGCGGACCTCGACTTCGACGTCCTCGCCGACACCGACCCGCTCGGCGACGACCTCCAGCTGGCGCTGCACCTGTGCTACGAGCTGCACTACCAGGGCCTGCCGGGCGTCTCCCCCGACTGGGAGTGGGACCCGGAGCTGCTGCGCCTGCGCGGCGCGCTGGAGGCGCGGTTCCTGGCCGCGCTCCGCGACAACGTGGCCGGCGGCGAGGACGTCACGGCCGAACTCGACGCCCTGCTCGTCGAGCCGATCGACGCCGAAGGCGTGTCGCACTACCTGCGCGACCACGGCGACTGGGCGCAGGTGCGGGAGTACTTCACGCACCGCTCGATCTACCACCACAAGGAAGCCGACCCGCACGCGTGGGTGATCCCGCGGCTGCGCGGCCGGGCCAAGGCCGCGCTGGTCGCGGTCGAGTTCGACGAGTTCGGCGGCGGCCGCGCGGACCGGGTGCACGCGCGCCTCTACGCCGACCTGCTGCACGCGGCGGGCCTGCCCGACGGCTACCTGGAGCTCATCGACCAGGTCCCCGGCTCGATGCTGGCGGTGGTCAACATGATGTCGCTGTTCGGCCTGCACCGGTCGCTGCGCGGCGCGCTGTGCGGGCACTTCGCGGCGGCGGAGATCACCACGGCGCCCTCCGCGCAGCGGCTGGACCAGGCCCTGCGGCGCCTCGACGCGCCGGAGGCCTGCCGGTTCTTCTACACCGAGCACATCGAAGCGGACGCCGTCCACGAGCAGGTGATGCGCCACGACGTGCTCGGCGACCTGCTGGACCAGGAGCCCGAGCTGGCCGCCGACGTCGTGTTCGGCATCCAGGCCACCGAGTTCCTGGAGGGCCGCTTCGGGGCCCAGCTGCTGGACAGCTGGAAGGCCGGGAAGTCCTCGCTGCGACCGTGACGGCCGTGGCCTCCCGGGCCTGCGCCCGGGAGGCAGGCCACGTCAGTCGTCCGCCTGCGTGCGGACGCGTTTGCGGTGGCTGGTGTCGCAGAACGGGAACCGCTTGCTGCGCCGGCACGCGCACACCGCGACCAGGAACCGCTCGGACCGCACGAGCTCGCCGTCCGGCGTGCACAGCTCGACCGGCCCCTCGACCAGCACCGGGCCGCCCGGGACGACGGTCACCCGCCGCGGTCCCCGCTCACCGGTCGGCACGGAGCACCACCAGCTCTTCCACCCGCTGACCGGGCTCGATCAGCCCGGCCGCCTCGAGGAACTCCGTCCGTCCGGACAGGACCGGGCCGAACGGGATCCACGCGCGCCGGACCACCGAAGCCCGCAACCCCTGTGCTTCCAGCATTTCCCGCGACTTGTCCACATCGGACAAGGCGGAATGCACGAGCAGCATCGTCCCGCCGGGCCGCAGCAGCGTGCCCGCGGCGGTGCACAACGGGTCCAGCAGCGCGCGGCCGTCCGGGCCCGCGTCCCAGCCCCGGGTGGACCGGACCGCCGGCGCCGGGGACGGCACGTACGGCGGGTTCGCGACGACGACGTCGAACGGGCCCTCACGCAGCGCCCGGGTGAGACCGCCCCGGCACGGGCGCACGGCGAGCTGCCGGACCAGCGCGTTGAGCCGCGCCGAAGCCAGCGCCCGGCGCGAAAGGTCCAGCGCGTAAACGGTTCCCGCACCACGGCGGGCCAGCGTGATCGCCTGTGCGCCGGTGCCGGTGCACAGGTCGAGGGCACGGGCGCCGGCCGGGATCGCCAGTTCGGCGATCGCCGAAGCGAGCAGGGCGGTGTCTTCCTGCGGGCGGTAGACGCCGGGCAGGCGCAGCATCCGCGGGGCGGCCGGCACGGGCCGGTGGACGACGGACCGGGCGGCCAAGGGGCCCGGGCGGACGGGTTCCGCCGACGTGGTCATCTGGGTCTCCTTCACTCGCCGCGGTCCCGGCGCGATCGCCGGCGGCAAACCGCGTCGCCCCCGCTTACCCGGCGATCACCGGGGCAAACGCCGGTGGTTGAGCCCGGCACGGCCGGGTATCCGGTGCGGAAAGGACCGTGAAGGAGGGCCGAGATGACATCCGAAGAGCGCACCCAGCACCCGACCGACCCCGCCGAAGGCGCCCGGGGCGACGACCCCCACGGCGACACGCCGGAGGCGCAGCGCGAGACGCTCCGCGGCGAGCAGGGCACGTCGGGCGGGAACGAGCACGACGACAGCGACCCGCAGTCGGGCTGAGCCCTCGACACCCCGCGGGGGTCGCGTTCGGACTGTCCGAACGCGACCCCCGCTTTTCGCGCCACGGGCCGGACGGCAAAACCAGGTGCCTTGCCGCGCCGCCCCCGGGTAGCGTGCGCCGGCATGGCACCGGAACTGACTCGCCCGCCGCTGCAGGCGGACGAACGCACCGCGCTCGTCGGCTGGCTGGACCTGCAACGCCGGATCCTCCGCTGGAAGTGCACGGGGCTGAGCGAAGCCGACGCTCACCGCCCGGTGCTCCCGACCTCGCCCGCCATGACGATGGCCGGGCTCGTCGCGCACATGCGGTGGACCGAGCACACCTGGCTGGAGGTGCTGTTCCTCGGCGGCGACGAGCGAGAGAACCCGGCTTTCGACGAGTCGGCCGAGGACGCCGACTGGCGCACCGAAGGCCGTCCGCTCGCCGAGCTCCTCGCGGAGTACGAGGCGCAGTGCGCCCGCAGCAACGCCATCGTCGCCGCGGCGTCCCTGGACGACGTCGGCCGCCACCCCGGCTACCGCGCCGGGGGCGCCAACCTCCGCTGGATGCTGATCCACCTCGTCGAGGAGACCGGGCGGCACGCGGGCCACGCCGACATCGTCCGGGAGCTGCTCGACGGCACGAAGGGCTACTACTGACCCAGGCCTACGCCGGGTCGAACTCGAACGGCAGCGCGTCCACGCAGGCCTGGTACTTCTGCGCCATCTCGTGCTCGGTGTGCGCGGCCACGAACAGGTGGGCCAGCTCGAAGCTGTAGCTGTCCTGCTCCGGCAGGTCCGACAGCCGCTGCCCGACCTCGGGGACGACCTCGATCTGCGTGCCGTCGATGCGGTCCTGCACCGCCGCGATCTCCTCGGGCGTCGGCACCCGCGTCACCACACCGTCCTCGAACCGGCGCAGGTACCACTTGCCGGCGATCTGGTAGGTGCCCTTCGTCGGACGGCGGGCCGGGTCCTGGCCCAGGCCGAGGCGGACCATGATCTCGTGGTTGGCCACGCCGTCGACGAACTCGAACAGCTCGGCGTGCGACTGCGAGTGCCGCGGGTTGATCTCCAGCAGGCACACCTGGCCCGACTCCGGGTCGCAGAAGAACTCGATGCTGAACGTGGCGTTGTCGAAGCCGATCTGCTTCATCACCCGCTCGGCGACGTCCCGCATCCGCTGGACCGGCTCCTCCCCCAGCTGCGACGGGTACTGGTGGCGCAGGAACGACGAGCTGTCCGGGTAGTTGATCGAGTCGAGGGCGCCGTAGACGGTGACCTCGCCCTGGTAGACGTAGCCCTCGACGGCCGCCTGGACGCCGTGCAGCGCCTCTTCGGCCAGGCACGCGGCGCCGCCGACCCGGGCGATCTCCGGCGGCAGGTCGACCTGTTCGAGGACGTACCCGAACGGCTCCCCCACGCGGCCGACCCCGGCTCGGATCTCGGCGACGGCGTCGGCGAACTCGCTGTCGTTCTCGGCCTTGAAAGCGAGTTCGGAGGAGAAGGACTTCACCGGCTTGAGCCACATGGGGTAGCCGACGCCCTCCGGCGGGGCAGGGTGCTCGGCGTCGAGGTCGACGATGCCGAAGTTCGGCAGCTCGTCGATCGCCTTTCTCTGCTCCAGCCGGCTCCAGTACTTGTGCTCGCACTTCAGCACCGCCTCCAGCGGCACGCTGGGCAGGTCGTACCGGGCGCACAGGATGGGCACCAGGGAGGCGGCCGGGAAGTCCCAGTAGCTGACGATCGCGCCGACTTCGCCGTCGAACGCGTCCAGTTCGTGCTGGGCGGTCTTCAGGAGCGCTTCGAAGTCGATGTCGCCGTGCTGCAGCTCTTCGGGGGTCAGCAGGCCGTGGAACCGGTAGGTCCCGGCCCAGGGCAGGCGTTCCAGAACGCGCTGGTTCTCCTCGTCCAGGCCGATCACGAAGATGTCGGTACTCATGCGCAGGGGCTACCCGTGGTTTCGCGCGGGCCAAACGGGGCCGGATGGCCGGTTTGCCGACGCCGTCAGCGGGCATCCGCAGGCATGACCGCCCTGCCCGAACCGCTTTCGCTGTGGGTCGAAACCGCTCCCGCCCCGGACCGCACGGGCGTACCCGTGCCGGAATCCGCCGACGTCGCGGTGCTCGGCGCGGGCATCGCCGGGCTCACCACCGCGCTGCTGCTCGCCCGCGCCGGCCGCTCGGTGGTCGTGCTGGAGGCCGAGCGGGTCGCGGCCGGGGTGTCCGGCCACACCACGGCGAAGGTCAGCGCCCAGCACGGGGCGAAGTACGCGGACCTGACGTCCCGCCACGGCGCCGAGACGGCGAAGGCCTACGCCGGCACGCAGGCGGCGGCGTGCGAGTGGATCGCCGCCACCGCCGCCGAGCTCGGCATCGACTGCGGCTTCACCCGCGCGGACAGCTACGTCTACACGACGCGGGAAAGCACCGTGGACGCCCTCAAGCAGGAGGCGGACGCGGCCGCCGCCGCGGGGCTGCCCGCGTCGTTCACCGAGGACGTCGCGCTCGACGTCCCCGCGCTCGGCGCCGTCCGGACCACCGGGCAGGCGCACTTCCACCCGCGCCGGTGGCTGCTCGGCCTGGCCGCGGAGGTCGAGCGGGCGGGCGGCACGATCGTCGAGCACGCACGGGCGACCGCGCTCAACGGGCAGACCGTCCGGACCTCGCGGGGCGACGTCGTCGCGGGCGAGGTCGTCGTCGCGACCCACTACCCGGTGCTCGACCGCGGCCTGTACTTCGCCCGGCTCGCCCCGGTGCGCGACCTCGTCGTCGCGGGCCCGGCGGCCGGGAACACCGCGCCGGAAGGCATGTTCCTCGACGCCGACACCCACCACTCCGTGCGCGGGTACACCGAGCAGGGGACGCCGATGGTGATCGCCGGCGGCGAGCACTACCGCGTGGGCGCGCACGTCAACGTCGAACGCCGCTACCGGCGGCTCGCGGAGTGGGCGGACGCGCACGCGGGCCTGCACCGGGTCACCCACCGCTGGTCCGCCCACGACATGTCCACGCCCGACCTGCTGCCCTACGTCGGCCGCTACCTGCCGGGGACGAAGAACCTGTGGGTGGCCACCGGGTTCGGCCAGTGGGGCATGACCGGCGGCACGGCCGCGGGCCACGTGCTGGCGGCGCGGATCCTCGGCGAGCCGCACCCGGCCGCGGACCTGTTCGACCCCAACCGCTTCGACGCCCGCTCGGTGCTCGAGGTGGCCCAGGACAACCTCACCGTCGCGAAGTACCTCGTCGGCGACCACGTGGCGGCGCTGTGGCGGTCGGACCGGCTCGACGACCTCCGGCCCGGCGACGCCGAGGTCGTCCGCGTCGGCGGCGAGCTGGTCGCCGCCCACCGCGACGAGGCCGGGAAGCTGCACACGGTCGGCGCGCACTGCACGCACCTCGGCTGCCTGGTTTCGTTCAACGACGCCGAGAAGACCTGGGACTGCCCGTGCCACGGCTCGCGCTTCGGCGTCGACGGCGAGGTGGTGCAGGGCCCGGCGGTCCGCCCGCTGCGCCGCGGCCCGGAATGAGCCGCGGCGCAGGGATCCGGGCTATCCGGACGCTAGTTTCTTGCCCGCGTCGTAGAGCAGGTGCAGGGCGTCCGCCACGCCGACCGCGGTCAGCACGGTGGCCGCCAGGCGGGTCGCGCGCGGGGCGATCACCATCCCGGCGGCCAGTCCGGTGCCGACCCAGACGTTCAGGCAGAACGGGCACGACACGAGCTCGCCGACCGCGTGCTCGACGTGTCCCTTGCCCGGTACGGACTCGTTCAGCTCGTCGTCCCCGGCCGGTTCTTCGTACCGGGTGAACGGCGCGCGCAGCGGGCTGGTGACCGCGTCCTTGGCCAGCAGCCGGCTGGCCTTGAACGTCGCCGCGCCCAGCAGGACCGTGTCGCCGGCGCCGAACCGCTGCGGCAGCCGGGCCCCGACGGCGCGGCCGAGCAGCGTCAGCCCGCCGACCAGCCCGCTGTACGCGCTCATCGTGACGACGTACCCGCCCAGCGGCCGGTCTTCGCCACCGGCGTACCGGTGCTGCACCTGTTTCGCCTTCTCGGTGACTTCGTCGATGACGCTCATTCGTCCGCCGATCCGGGCTGCATCATCTTGCCCTGCTGCTTTGCCTTGGCCTCGTCCGGCAGGACGCGCGAGCCGGCTGCCTGGAGCTTGTTCTTCACGGCGCCGGGCACGATCTTGTCCTTCCCGGCCATCAGGGCCTCGTAACCGGCTTCGGCGATGTCGGCCGGGGAGTCCTTGTCGCCGGCGGCGATCTTGGTGTCCGTCATGTCGGCGCGCTCGAAGAACTCGGTGTCGACCGGACCGGGCAGCATCGCCGTGACGGTGACGCCCTTGTCCTTCACCTCGGCCCGCAGGCCCTCGGAGAACGACGTCAGGAACGCCTTCGAGGCGGCGTAGACGGCTTGGTAGGGCGCGGGCGACGTGCCGGCGATCGACGAGGTGAACAGCACCCGGCCGTGGCCGCGGCCGACCATGCCGGGCACGACCCGCTTGGTCAGGTGCACGGCCGAGCGGACGTTGAGGTCGACGACCGTCAGCTGGTCCTCCAGCAGGGTCTCCCCGGCGAACTCGCCGTTGATGCCGACGCCGGCGTTGACGGCCAGTGCCTCGACCGGGCGGTCCGCGAGCCGTCGGACGAGTTCTTCGACCCCGGCCGCGGCGGCGAGGTCGGTGCGGACCGCCTCGACCCGCGCGCCGCACGCGCGGACCTCCTCGGCGGCGGTGTCGAGCTCGGCGTCCTCGGCGGCCAGGACGACGTCGAAGTCGTGCCGGGCGAACTGTTTCGCCAGTTCCAGCCCGATGCCACTCGACGCGCCGGTGACGACGGCGAGGGGTTTGGTTGCGGTGGTCATCCGTGCTCCTTCCGGTGCTTCGGTCGTCGGCTACCCGCCACCGGAGGGGGCAATCATGGTTTCCCGGTACGTGGGGCGGGTATTTCGCGGCGGTGGGACGCACCAGACTCCGGCGCAGTGACCTGCGCGGCCCGGGCATCAAGCGGATCCGCCGCGGCCGCGGGTTCTCCTACGCCATGCCCGACGGCTCCCCGGTGACCGACGAGGAGGTCCTGACCAGGATCAAGGACCTCGTCATCCCGCCGGCCTGGCGGAACGTGTGGATCTGCCCGTACCCGAACGGGCACGTCCAGGCGGTGGGCACCGACGACGCCGGCCGGCGCCAGTACCTCTACCACGAGCAGTGGCGGCGGGATCGCGACGAGGAGAAGCACGACCGGGTGCTGCAGATGGCCCGCCGGCTGCCCGAGTGGCGTGCTTCGGTGGCCGACGACCTCGCCGGGCGCGGCCTGACCCGGAAGCGGGTCCTGGCGGCCGCGTTGCGGATGCTCGACCGGGGCATCTTCCGCACCGGCGGCGAGGAGTACGCGGAGGAGAACGGCACCCACGGCGTCGCGACCCTGCTGCGTTCCCACGCGGCCGTCCGCGGCGACGAGTGCCGCTTCTGCTACGTCGCCAAGGGCGGGCTGGACCGCGAGGTGGCGATCTGCGACGCCGAGCTGGCGGCGGTGGTGAAGTCGCTGCTGCGCAGCCGCTCCGGCAGCGACCGCCTGCTGGTCTACCGCGAGGTCGGCACGTGGCACGAGGTGCACGCGGCCGACATCAACGAGCGGTTCAAGGAGCTCGCGGGCGAGGACTGCACGGCGAAGGACATGCGCACGTGGAACGCCACGGTCCTGGCGGCGGCCGCGTTCGCGGCAGCGGATCCCCCGACGTCGGAGACGGCCCGCAAGCGCGCGGAGGCCAAGGTGATGAAGGAGGTCTCGACGGCGCTGGGCAACACGCCGGCGGTCTGTCGATCGTCCTATGTGGACCCCCGATTGGTGGAGGCGTACCGCGCGGAGAAGACGATCGCACCGGCGTTGAAGCGAGCAGCGCGATTGGACGGCGACGACGCCCGGGCGGTGCTGGAGCGGGCGTGCGCGAGGCTGCTGAACGCGTCGTGACGGTGCGGAGTGGGAGGCACGGTGGGATCCATCCGAACGTGTACTGGCCGGGGACCGAGCTCGTCGGGGAACCTGGAGGGGATGACATCCTCCGCAGTCCGCTGGCGCGCGTCGATCGCCCTCACCGTGGGCGGCGACGGCGTGGTGTCGAGCATCGTGGAGTCCGAGCACGGGACCGAGGGCTCGGCCCGCGAGTGGGTCGAGCGGAAGCTGCCGGGCACCCGGTACCCGGCGTGGATCCCCGCGGCCCGGCGGCAGGACGGGGTGGAGCTGTTCGGCAGGGTGGCGCGCGGCCGGGTGGTGACGGGCCGCCTGGTGCCGACGTGGGAGCCTGAGGCGGCGCCGGTCTGGCACGCCGATCGGACCGGGGACGCGGTGCAGTGGCGTCGGTGTTCGGCCGGGGAAGGCTGACCGCCGGTCAAAGCCGGAAACGCACCCAATGTGGCGTTCGGTGCATCCAACGCACCCAATGTGGCGTTCGGTGCATCCAACGCACCCAATGTGGCGTTCGGTGCATCCAACGCACCCAATGTGGCGTTCGGTGCATCCAACGCACCCAATGTGGCGTTCGGTGCATCCAACGCACCCAATGTGGCGTTCGGTGCGTTCAACGCACCCAACGCCACATTGGGGCGCTTGCCACCGGAGCCGTCGCGCCGCGGGTCCTCGTGCCGCGAGCCGTTGTCAGCCCGCGCCCACGTCCTTGCGCAGCAAGCAGAACTCGTTGCCCTCCGGGTCCTGCAGGACCACCCAGGACTCCTCGCCCGTCTGGCCCACGTCCGCCGGCCGGGCGCCCAGGGCCGTCAAGCGCGCCAGTTCCGTCTGCTGGTCCGTGCCCGCCGGGCTCACGTCGAGGTGCAACGGGAGCTTTCCGCGGCGCGGGTTGTCCGTCTGGGCCAGGATCAGCGTCACCGAGCCGTCGCCGAAGCGGCCGCCCGGCGGGCCCAGTTCCAGGCCGTCCGGCTCGTGGCCGATCACCTCGTAGCCGAGGACCGCGCACCAGAACTCCGCCAGCCGGTCGGGGTCCCGGCAGTCCAGCACCAGTTCCGTGATCCGGCAGGCCATCCGCTCACTTCCGTTCCGACTCCGCCACCGCCGCGGCCTCGTCGTCGTCCATCGCCTTCGTGTCCCGCGGCGGCAGGAACGGATCCTCCTGGTCCTCCGCGTGCCCCGCCTCGATCGTGCGACCACGCGCGAGCTCCGCGTCCAGCTCGGCCCCCAGCAGGACCGCGAGGTTGGAGATCCACAACCATACAAGGAACACGATCACCCCGGCCAGCGAACCGTAGGTCTTGTTGTAGGAACCGAAATTCGCCACGTACAGCGCGAACCCGGCCGACGCCAGCACCCACAGCACGACAGCCAGCAGCCCACCCGGCGTCAGCCACTTGAAGCTCGGCAGCCGCACGTTCGGGCCCACCCAGTACAGCAACGCGAACGCCAGGCTGACCAGCAGCGCGATCACCGGCCACTTCGCGATCTCCCACACCAGCACACCCGTCGAGCCGAGGCCGATCAGGTCGCCGATCCGGCGGGCCACCGACCCCGTCGCCACCACGCCCAGCGCGCACGCCGCCAGCAGCACGACGATCCCGACCGTCAACGCGATCCGCAGCGGGATCGTCTTCCAGACCGGCCGCCCCTCCGGCATGCCGTAGATCGCGTTCGACGCCCGCATGAACGCGCCGATGTAGCCCGACGCCGACCACAGCGCGCCCAGCAGGCCCAGGATCGCCAGCGGGCCGGCGAGGCTCCGCGAGCCCGTCAGCTCCTTGATCGCGCCGACCAGGATGTCCTTGCCCTGCCCCGGCACCACCTGGTTGATGTTGTCGATGACGGTCTGGATCTTGTCCGGGCCGAGCAGGCCGAGGATCGCGGTGAGCACGATGATGCCCGGGAACAGCGACAGCACGCCGTAGTAGGTGAGCGCCGCCGCCCAGTCGGTCAGGTTGTCCCGGTTGAACTGCTTGAAGGTGCGTTTCAGCACCGCGCCCCACGACCGCTTCGACAGTTCTCCCGGCCCTTCGGGTGCTTTTCCGTGCCTGGCCACCATCGCCACCTCCACTCGATCGTGGCGAGGCATACCCCGTCCGCGAATGGGTATGCGTGTTTTGTCGCCTGAAGCTGGAGGAAGCCGTGCCCGAGGTCAGCCGCGTGATCGACGTACCGCCCGACGCCGTGTTCGCCGTCCTCGCCGACGGCTGGCTCTACGCCGGCTGGGTGGTCGGCAGCTCGCACATCCGCGACGTCGACGACGACTGGCCCGCGGTCGGCTCCCGGATCCACCACAGCGTGGGCCCGTGGCCGTTCCACATCCAGGACGTGACGGTGGTCCGCGCGGTCGAGCCGGGCCTGTCCCTGTCCCTGGAAGCCCGCGGCTGGCCACTGGGCGCCGCGGCGGTCGGCCTGACCCTGGTCCCCCACGGCGACGGGCAGACGCTGGTCCGGATGACCGAGCACGTCACCCGCGGACCGGGCAAGGTACTCCCGGAGGCGGTGCAGGCGCTGGTGGCCAAGCCACGCAACACGGAGTCCCTGGCCCGCCTGGCAGACCTGGCGACGGGCAAGCACGCCCGAGCCCAGCACGGCCACCCCCACCCCTAGCCGGTCCCGCCGCAGCCCCAGACGACCGGGACGAGCGCCCCAATGTGGCGTTGGTTGCGTCCAACGCACCCAATGTGGCGTTCGGTGCGTCCAACGCACCGAACGCCACATTGGGGCGCATCGCCTGGCCGTGCCCGCCGGAGCCGTGACCTCGCGACATCCGCCGTGGCTCGCCCGCCCCAGCGACCTCAGCCGTAGATCGCGCGGTGCGCCGCCTTGATCACCGCCGCATAGCCGCCGCCCAGGAGTCCGGCCCGGGCCAGGGCGGCGCGGGCCGCGTTCGCGCCGGGGCCGCCGTGGACCGCTCCGCCCGGGTGGGCCGAGGCTCCCGCCAGGTACAGCCTGTCCACCGGGGTGTCCGCGCGGCCCGTGCCCGGCACCGGGCGGAAGAACAACTGCTGGTGGATCGCCGTCGTGCCCGCGTTGACCGCGCCGCCCACCAGGCCCGGGTTGTGGCCCGCCAGCTCCGCCGGGCCCTGCGCGTAGCGGGCCTTGATCAGCCCCGTGAAGCCCGGCGCGTTGGCCTCCACCGTCTCCTCGATCCGCTTGATCCGCCGCTCCAGCGCCGCCCGGTTCTCCATCGTGCCGCGCGGGACGTGCGTGTACGCCCACGCCGCTTCCGTGCCCGCCGGGGAACGCGAGGGATCGCTCGTCGTCATCTGGCCGAGCAGCACGAACGGGCGGCGCGGGGTGCGGCCGCGGGCCAGCTCGCCCCCGAACGCCGACAGCCCGTCGAGGTCCGCGCCGAGGTGGATCGTGCCCGCGCCGCGGGCCGCCTCCGCCGTCCACGGGATCGGGGCGGACAGCGCCCAGTCCACCTTCACCGTCGCGCTGTCCCACTCGAACTTGCCGAGGTCGGCGACCAGCCGGGACGGCAGCCACTCCTCCCCCACCAGCTCGCGGTACAGCAGCGGGGCCGGCAGGTCGGCGAGGACGGCCTTGCGCGCCCGGATCGCCACACCGGCCGCGTCCCGCACGCCCAGCGCCCGCCCGTCCCCGACGAGCACCGACCGCACCGGACGTCCACAATGGATGGTGCCGCCGCGGGACTCCAGCCGCCGGACCAGCGCCGCCGCCAGCTCGCCCGCGCCGCCTTCGGGCACCGGGAAGCCTTCGTCCTGGCCGATCATCGCCAGCAGCCAGCCGAACACCGCGCTGCCGGCGTTGTCCACGGAAAGGTCGCTGTGCGCGGCATTCCCGGCCAGCAGCAGCTTCGCGCCTTCGCCGTCGAACAGCTCGTCGCCGAAGCGGCGCGCGGGCAGCGTCAGCATGCGCGCCAGCCGCAGGGCGTCGCCGGTTCCGGTGCGGCGCAGCAGCTTCAGCGCCGGGCGGACCGGAGGGAACGGCGTGAACAACGCGTTCAGCAGCGGCTCGCGGATTTCGCGCCACTGGGCGAACAACTCACGCCACGCGTCGCCGTCGCCCGGCGCGAACTCGTCGGCCGACGCCGCCGTGCGGTCGAGGTCGCGGGACAGCACCGCGCAGCGGTCGTCGGGGAACACGTGCGCCAGGACGTCGGGCGCGTGCCGCCAGCGCAGGCCGTGCTCGTCCAGCCGCAGGCCCCTGATCACCGGCGACACCGCGCTCATCGGGTAGAAGGCGCTGAAGAGGTCGTTGCGGAAGCCCGGTTCGGTCACCTCCGCGGTCCGGATCGACCCGCCGGCGTAGTCGGTGGCCTCCAGCACCAGCACCGACCAGCCCGCGTCGGCCAGGAGGTTCGCCGCCACCAGGCCGTTGTGCCCGGCGCCGATCACCACCGCGTCGACGGCTTCCGTACTCACTGCGGCCTCCCGGCTGCCTCAGGCTTGCGACTGGTGGCTCGGCCCGACCCGGGTGAGCGAGCGGAGCCGGGCCAGGACCCCGTCGCGGCGCGGCGGAGCCAGTGGCGCGCTCGCCGCACCCGCGCCCGCCCGGAGCCCGGCGACGAGGTCGGCGAGCGCGGCCGCGGCGTCATACCGAGGTTGCCAGCCCAGCGCGGTCTCCGCCAGCGTCGTGTCCACGAGCGCCGCGCGGTCGGCCAGCTCCAGCCAGCCCGGGTGCACCGGCAGCACCCCGCCCAGCCAGGCCGCCCGGGTCGCCAGCTGCACCACCGGCTTCGGCACCGGGACGCGGGTGCCGCCGAGGACGCCGGCCAGCGCGTCGGCGTCGAGCACCTCCGGCGCGGCCAGGTTGACCGCGCCGGTGAACCCCCGGTCGAGGATCAGCCGGATCGCGTCGGCGACGTCGGTGGTGTGCACGATCTGCGCCCGCAGGTCCGTCCACAGCGGAACCGGCAGCCGCCGTCCGCCGACGAGGTGCGCGGGCACGGCGGGGCCGAGCAGCCAGCGCGCGAACTCCCCCGCCGCTTCGCGGTGCAGGATCGCGCACGGCCGGATCCGCGCCACCCGGACCTGCGGGTACTTCTCCTCGAACCGGTCCAGCAGGGTTTCCAGCGCGGCCTTGCCGCGGCTGTAGGCGCTGCCCGCGATGCCGTCGCACGGGAAGTCCTCGGCCACTTTCTCCCAGCGCGGCGCCGGCCCGTAGGCGGCCACGGACGAGGCGACGACCACGTGCGGCACCCCGGCGGCCGCCGCCGCGGCGAGCACGCTCCGGGTGCCGTGGTCGTTGGTGCGCCACATCGGCGGGTCGCCGCACACCGGCGAGATCGCCCAAGCCAGGTGCACCACCGCGTCCGCGCCCGCGAACACCTCCGCCAGCTCTTCCTCCGCGCGGGGCAGGCCGACGTCGACGGCCCGCCAGCCCGCCCGGCGGTACGGCTCGACGGCCGTGTCCGGCAGCCGCCGCGCGAGCCCGACCACGTCGTGGCCGGGCTCGAGCGCGGCCAGCAGGGCCGTTCCGACGTTCCCGGTGGCTCCCGTGATCACCATGCGCACCCGCAAGGCTTACCCCGTGTCGCGGCCGCAAAACTCAGACCAGGTCACGCGGGATCCGCCGGTGCCAGTTCCGCGACACGATCCGGCGAGCCCCGTCGTAGCCGTCGAGCTGCGCGTCGATGACGAACTCGGTGTCCGTGCACGACACGCGGGTGCGGGTCTCGCTGCGGGCCACCCAGTCGCCGCGCGCGAAGGTGACGTCCCACGCGGTTTCCGCGACCGGCGAGCAGAAGTCGTCGGCCACCCAGCTGTACCGCTCGCGGACGTCGCGGGTGACCTCCAGGTCGAGGTCGTCGAACCGGACGGTCCCCGCGTCCTTCACGATGTCCAGCGCCGACTGGTAGTCGACGAGGTCCCGCGAGACGGTCCAGCGCTGCTCCCCCGGCGTCAGGGCCGTCACGGACATCGGCGGCGCGCCTTCGGGTTCTCCGAACGGCCGGGCCGGCAGCTCGTCCGGCTCGGCGACCGGACGGACCGGCAGCTCCAGCGCACTGTGTCCGGTGTGGACACTCAGCAGCGCCGGTGTCGGCGGCGGCCAGGCCAGCGGCCAGTACGACGTCGACAGCGAAAGCCGGATCCGGTGTCCCGCCGGGAAGGCCTGCGCCACGGCGTTCAGCTCGATCTCCACGGCGCAGCGCTCCCCCGGCTCCATCGGCGCCGGCTCGTCGTGGCCGTCGCGGTGGGTCAGGTTGAGCAGCCCGTAGGTGACGCGGGTGGCGCGCCCGTCCGGGGCGACGTCCGAGATCCGCGCCGCGACCATCGCGACCGGCTGGTCGGCCGATACCTCCAGGCGCACCTTCGGCGAGCCGAGGATCTCGCAGCGCTCGGTGAGCACGTCGGTGTCGAACACCAGCGACCCGCCGTCCTCTTCGCGCTGGTCGTAGGGCAGGTCCGGCGGGGCGCTGTAGGACGCCCACTTCCCGGAGAACTGCCCGACCGACAGCGGCGAGGACACGGTCAGGGCTTCGTCCGCGACGTCCTCGCCCGGCCGCGCGAGGCGGTGCCGGGCCAGCGGCAGTTCCTGCGGCACGACGTGCGGCGACGGCCAGGTGGCCTCCCCGACCCAGCGGCCGGGCCGGTCCTCGTACGACGTCGACGGCGGCACGCTCTCCTGCATCCAGGTGCGCAGCATCGGCCCGTCCATGGCCCCGTTCTCCTCGCCGCGCAGCCAGTGGTCCCACCACTGGACGACCTCCTGGAGGTAGCCGATGGCCGGACCGGGCTCGCCGAGGTGCGGGTACTTGTGCGACCACGGGCCGATCAGGCCGCGGCGCGGCACGTCGAGGTGGGCCAGCAGCCGGATGACGGCGTTGGAGTAGCCGTCGGCCCAGCCGCTGGAGGCCAGCACCGGCACCTGGACGTCGCTGTAGTTCTCCGACACCGACGCGTGCCGCCAGTAGTCGTCGCGGCGCTGGTGGCCGAGCCAGTTCTCGATCCACAGGCTGCAGTTCTCCAGGCGCTCCAGCCACATTTCCCGCCACCGCTCGCCGACGACCGCCGGGTCGGGCGGCAGCGTGGCGTAGGCGAACATCGTGCCGGACTCGGCGACGTTGTCCGAGAGCAGGCAGCCGCCCATGTAGTGCATGTCGTCGGCGAAGCGGTCGTCGGTGAAGGACGAGATCACGATGGCGCGCAGGCTCGGCGGCTTCCGCGCGGCGACCTGCAGGGCGGCGAACGCGCCCCAGGAGATGCCCATCATCCCGGTGTCGCCGGAACACCACGGCTGCCCGGCGATCCACTCGAGGACCTCCTCGGCGTCGAGTTGCTCGCGTTCGAGGTACTCGTCGGCCAGGACGCCCTCGGACTCGCCGGTGCCGCGGATGTCCACGCGCACGCAGGCGTACCCGTGCCCGGCGAGGTAGGGGTGGTGGATCGAGTCGCGGGGCGCGGTGAGGTCGCGCTTGCGGTAGGGGATGTATTCGAGGATCGCCGGCACCGGCTCGGTGTCCGACGAGACCGGCCGCCAGATGCGGGCGGACAGCACGGTCCCGTCGGACATCGGGATCCGGACGTGGTCCTCCTCGGTGATTTCGTACGGCAGCGAGGTGACGGCTCGCAAGAGTCAGTTCCCTCCCAAGGGTTTAGGGCTGCAGCAGGATCTTCTGGGCGCCGTCCAGCTTCTTCTGGAAGATTTCGTACGCGCGGGGCGCCTCGGCCAGGGGCAGCTTGTGCGTGGCGAAGCCTTCGACGCCGAGCGGATCGCCGTCGCCGGTGAGCACCGGCATGACGTCGTCGAGCCAGTGCCGGACGTTGGCCTGGCCCATCCGCAGCTGGATCTGCTTGTCGAACAGCTCCATCATCGGCATCGGGTCGACCATCCCGCCGTAGACACCGGACAGCGAGATCGTGCCGCCGCGGCGGACGCTGTCGATGGCGGCGTAGAGCACGCTGAGCCGGTCGATGCCGGCCTTCTCGGTGATCTTCTCGCCCAGCGGCTGCGGCAGCAGCCCGACGAGGGTGTGCGCGAGCTTGCCGACCGGGGCGCCGTGCGCCTCCATGCCGACCGCGTCGATCACCGAGTCCGCGCCGCGCCCGTTGGTCAGCTGGCGGATGGAGTCGCCGATTTCCTTGTGGTCACGCGTGTCGAGCGCGGTGGCGCCGTGTTCGCGGGCCCGGGCGAGGCGCTCGGGCACCAGGTCGACGCCGATCACCTGGCCGGCCCCGCGGTGCCGGGCGATCCGGCAGCACATCTGCCCGATCGGGCCGAGCCCGAAGACGACGACCGTGCCGCCGTCCGGGACGTTCGCGTACTCGACGGCCTGCCAGGCGGTCGGGACGAGGTCGGAGAGGTAGACGAACCGCTCGTCCGGCGGGCCGTCCGGCACCTTGATCGGCCCGTAGTGGGCCTGCGGGACGCGCAGGTACTCGGCCTGGCCGCCGGGGACCTGGCCGTAGAGCTTGGTGTAGCCCAGCAGCGCGGCGCCCTTGCCCTGCTCTCTGACCTGCGTGGTCTCGCACTGCGACTGCAGGCCGCGCTCGCACATCCAGCAGTGGCCGCAGGAGATGTTGAACGGCACCACCACCCGGTCGCCGGGCTTGAGGTTCGTGACCTCCGGCCCGACCTCCTCGACCACGCCCATCGGCTCGTGGCCGAGGATGTCGCCCTCGGTCATGAACGCGCCCAGCACCTCGTACAGGTGCAGGTCGGAGCCGCAGATCCCGGTCGAGGTGATCCGCACGACCGCGTCGGTGGCTTCCTCGATCTTCGGGTCCGGCACCTCCTCGACGCGGACGTCGCGCTTGCCGTGCCAGGTCACTGCCTTCATGGCTCTCCCTTTCCGCGGGCGGGGGTCTCCGACCCGGCTTCCCGCCCGCGGCGAGGGACAAACCCGCGCCCGCTCAGGGGCTGGCCGATGTCATGAAAGAGTCGTTCACTGCGTCCAACGCCATGAAAGAGTCGTTCATGACATCGCGGCCACCGCGGCTCAGGTGAGCATGTCGGTCACCAGGTACACGGCCGCGGCCACCGCGGCGGCGGCCGGGAAGGTCAGCACCCAGCCCATGACGATGTCGCGGGCAATGCCCCAGCGGACCGCCGAAAGCCGCTTGGTCGCGCCGACACCCATGATCGCCGCCGTGATGACGTGCGTGGTCGAGATCGGCGCCTTGACCGCGAACGCCGTCACGTACAACACCGACGACGCCACCGATTCCGCGACGAAGCCGTGCGGCGGGTCGAGCGGGAACACGCGCCTGCCGAGCGTCCGCATGATCCGGAGACCACCCGAATAGGTGCCCAGCGACAGGGCCACGGCACACACGAGCGTCACCCACAGCGGCACCGCGAACGTGCTCTGCTGGCCCGCCGCGACCAGGGCCAGCACGATGATGCCCATGCCTTTCTGGGCGTCCTGGAGGCCGTGGCCGAGGGCGAGGGCCGAGGCGGAGACGATCTGGAACCGGCGGAACACCCGGCCGCTGCGGTGCGGGTTCGCCCGCCGCAGCAGCCACAGCGCGGCGACCATCGCGAAGTAGCCCAGCACCAGCCCGATCAGCGGCGAGGCCACCATCGGGATCAGCACCTTCTCGGCGATGCCCGACCAGTGCACGGTGCTCGCGGCGGCCAGCGCCGCGCCGACCATCCCGCCGATCAGCGAGTGCGAGGACGACGACGGCAGCCCGAAGTACCAGGTGATGAGGTTCCAGGTGATCGCCCCGAGCAGGGCCGCGAAGACCACGGTGAGCGCGTCCGGGCCGACCGGGACGTCGATGATCCCCTTGGCCACCGTCGCGGCGATGCCGGTGGACAGCAGCGCGCCCACCAGGTTCATCACCGCGGCCAGCACGAGCGCGGCGCGCAGGGTCAGCGCCCGGGTCGACACCGCGCTGGCGATGGCGTTGGCCGCGTCGTGGAAACCGTTGGTGTAGTCGAAGACCAGCGTCAGCACGATCACGGTGACCAGGGCGGCGGTCCCCGTCACTCAGGACTCCTTGACCGCGATGGTCTGCACCACGTCGGCCAGGTGCTCGAAGGCGTCGGCGGCCAGCTCGAACTGCTCGACGACCTCCTTGGTCTTCAGCACCTCGAGGGCGTCGCCGCCCGGCTCGAACAGGTGGGCCAGTATCCGCCGGTAGACGCGGTCGGCCTCGTTCTCCAGTTCGTTGATCTCGATCCAGAACGGCTCGAGGTCGCCCACCTTGGCCAGGCCGGGCATCGACGACGCCGTCAGCTCGGCGGCCCGGCAGAGCACCCGGACCAGGACGTCGATCCCCGGCGGGAACGTGCCGATGCGGTAAAGCACGGCCAGGTCCGCAGCGGTGTCCATGAAGTCCAGCACGTCGTCGATCTTGGCGGCGAGGGCCTGGATGTCTTCGCGGTCGAACGGCGTCACGAACGAGCTGTTGAGCTCCACCATGATCGTGTGGGTGAGCTCGTCGCCCTGGTGTTCGACCTCGTGCAGGCGCTTCGCGATCGGTTCCCGCTCGGCAGGCTCGGCGGCCACGAGTTCTCTGAGCAGCGCGGTCGCGACGACGAGGTTCTTCGCCGCGTCGGCGAGCAGGTCGAAGAACCGGGTGCCCCGTGGGGTGAAGCGCATTGTCTGGATGTCCCTTCGTCGCGCACGCCCGTCGGGGGCCGGGTACCCCGTCCGGCCGTACGTTTAACGGCCGATCTCCGGGAAACCAGGAGTCATGACCGATCCCGGATCCCGGCGCCTGAGAGTACTGCTCTGGCACGTGCACGGCTCGTGGACCGACGCTTTCGTCCGCGGCCGCCACGACTACCTGCTGCCCGTGTCCCCCGACGGGGCGCCCTGGGGACTCGGCAAGGCGGGCCGGAACTGGCCTTCGGTCACCGAGGTGCCGCTCGACCGGCTGGCCGAGGCCGAGCCCGACGTCGTGGTGCTGCAACGCCCCGAGGAGCTGGACTTCGCCGCCCGCCTCGGCGTGCCGTCCGTCTACGTGGAACACAACGCGCCCCGGCCGTACGCCGCGGCCAGCGAACACCCCCTGGCCGGCCGGTCCGACATCACCGTCGCGCACGTGACCCACTTCAACGCGGCGATGTGGGACTGCGGCCGCGCGCCCGTGACCGTCGTGCCGCACGGCATCCCCGACCCGGGACCGCGCTACACCGGCGAGCTGGCGGCCGGCGTGTCGATGATCAACGAGCCGGTGCGCCGGGAGCGCGTCACCGGCGCCGACCTGCTCGGCACGCTCGCCGGAGCCGGGCCCGTCGACGTGTTCGGCATGGGGACCGAGGAGCTCGGCGAGCCGCTGCGCGGCCTGGGCGACGTCCCGGCGCCGAAGCTGCACGACGAGATCGCCCGCCGCCGCGTCTACCTGCACACCGCCCGCTGGACGTCGCTGGGACTGTCCCTTTTGGAGGCCATGCACCTGGCGATGCCGGTCGTCGTCTTCGCCGCCACCGAGGCGGTCGAGGCGGTGCCGGCCGACGCGGGCGTGCTCTCCACCGACGTCTCCGTGCTGGCGCGGGGCTTCCGCGAGCTGCTGCACGAGCCCGACTTCGCGGCGCTCGCCGGCAAGAACGCCCGCGAGCACGCGCTGAAGCACTACGGGCTGGACGCCTTCCTGACCGCTTGGGACCACCTCCTCGCCGAGACGGCCCGTTGAACTTCGAAGGGAACGCCTCACCGATGAAGATCGCGATGGTGTCCGAGCACGCCAACCCCCTCGCCGCACTGGGCGAAGCCGACGCCGGCGGCCAGAACGTGCACGTCGCCGAGCTGTCGGCCGCGCTGACCCGGGCCGGCCACGACGTCACCGTCTACACGCGCCGGGAGAGCCGCGACGAGCCGCCGGAGGTCCGCACGCCGCACGGCTACCGCGTGGTGCACGTGCCCGCCGGGCCGCCCCGCAAGGAACCGAAGGACCACCTCCTGCCCTACATGGGCGAGTTCGGCAGCTTCCTGCGTGACCAGTGGGCGCTCGACCGGCCGGACGTCGCGCACGCGCACTTCTGGATGTCCGGCCTGGCGACGTCGCTGGCCGCGAGCGCGACCGGGACGCCGGTGGCCCAGACCTTCCACGCACTGGGCGTGGTCAAGAAGCGCTACCAGGGCGACAAGGACACCAGCCCGGCCGACCGCATCCGGCTGGAGCGGATCATCGGCCGCCAGGCCGGGCGCGTGATCGCCACCTGCTCCGACGAGGTCTTCGAGCTGTCCCGCCTCGGCGTGCCGCGGTCCCGGATCTCGATCGTGCCCTGCGGCGTCGACCTCGGCCGGTTCTCCCCCGACGGCCCGATCGCCCGCCGCCGGCTGCCGCACCGGCTGGTCGCCGTCGGCAGGCTCGTCCCGCGCAAGGGGTTCGACATCGCGATCACGGCGCTGGCCCAGTTGCCGGACACCGAGCTCGTCATCGCGGGCGGCCCGGAGCGCGGCCGGCTGTCCCAGGACCCCGAGGCGAGCCGGCTGCGGGAGCTGGCCGAGCGGCTCGGCGTCGGCAACCGGGTCCGCTGGCCCGGCCAGGTGTCCCGTGAGGACATGCCTGCCCTGCTGCGCTCGGCCGACGCCGTGGTGTGCACGCCGTGGTACGAGCCGTTCGGGATCGTGCCCCTGGAGGCGATGGCCTGCGGCGTCCCGGTGGTGGCGGCCGCGGTGGGCGGCCTGACCGACACCGTCGTCGACGGCGTCACCGGGCTGCTGGTCCGCCCCCACCAGCCGAAGGAGCTCGCGTCCCGGGTGCGGCGGCTGCTGGACGACCCGGCTTTGTGCCACGCGTACGGGACCGCGGGCCACGACCGGGCGGTGGCCCGCTATTCGTGGGACCGCGTCGCCGCCGACACGCTCCGGGCCTACCACAAGCTGGTCCCGCAGGCCGCCGCCACCGCCGAGGCCCGCTGACCGCCGCCGAGGGGGGCACTTTCACGTGAAAGTGCCCCCCTCGGGCGGTGGTCAGCCCACGTAGCGGCGGGCCTTCGACTCCCGCTGGGGCGCTTCCAGCAGGCGCAGGCCCTCCTCGACGTGCGGTGGGACCACGCGGCGGTCCCGCAGCACCCACGGGAGGCCGCGGGCCACGTCCACCAGCGCCGCCGCCGTGGCCAGGTCGAAGGGCGCCGAGCGCAGCACGTCGCGGCCGCGGCGGAGGACCGCCGGCCACGGGCGGCGCAGCAGGAGTGTCCACACGGTGTTGCGGATGCCGAGCCGGCGGCGGTGCCGTGGGTCGCGCAGCTTCGACGGCGCGTGGTGGATCACCACGTCCTCGGCCCAGCACATCCACCACCCCCGCGCGGCGAGGTCCAGGGCGAACAGCTCCTCCTCGCCGCCGAGCCACATCCGCGTCGAGAAGCCGCCGACCTCGCGGAACGCGCGGACACGCACCGCCGTCAGGCCCGCCATGACGCCGAGCAGCGCCGGTCCCGGCAGCCAGTCCGGGCCGGGCACCGGGGACTCGCGCAGCTCCGGCGTGATCGGGTCCTCGGCCAGGCCGGGCTCGACCAGGCAGCGCCCGGTCACCGAGCCCAGGCCCGGATACGCGTCGAGCAGGTCCGCGGCCCGGGTGAGCGCGCCCGGCTGCCACGTCGTGTCGTCGTCGCAGAAGGCCACGTACGGGGTCGTCACCTCCTCGACGGCGACGTTGCGGGCCACCGCGCCGAGGTTCTCCGCCAGGCGGAACAGGCGGACGCCGGGGAACTCGCGGGCGACCATGTCCGCCGTGCCGTCCGCGGAGCCGTTGTCGGCGACGAAGACCGGCGCCGCGTCCGGTAGGGACGTCATGTGCGCCAGGGTCTCCCGCAGCTGCTCGCGGCGGTTGCAGGTGATGATCACGACCGAGATTCGCGCCATTCGGCGGTCCTTTCCAGAGTCCGGGCCTGGTGTTCGACGTGGGCGGGCAGGACGCGGCGGGAGCTCAGCGCGCGCGGCAGGCGCGGGACCGCGCCGAGGACGGCGCCGGGGGCCTGCACCAGCGTCCGGGCCACCTCGCGGCGGCACACCCGCGGCGGCCGGCGCAGCACGGCGATGAGCAGCCGGTTGCGCAGTTCCGCCCGGCGCCGCCACGACGACGGCGGCCGCGACGGCGACGGGTGGTGGTGGGCGCGCAGGCGCTCGACGTAGCAGACCTCCCAGCCGCGCGCGGCCAGGTCGTAGGCGAGCAACTGCTCCTCCGCGCCGAAGTGCAGCAGCGGGCTGAACCCGCCCACCTGCAGGTACGCCGCGCGGCGCACGATCGCGGAGCAGGCAAGGAAGCCGAGCACCAGCGGCCCGGGCGCGCCGTCCGGGTGGCCCAGCGGGCTGCGTTCCATCTCGGGTGTCACCGGGTCGTCCCGGCATTCCGGGCCGACGAGGGTGCGGGCGGCGAGCAGGCCGGTCCGCGGGTGCTCGTCGAAGATCCGCTCCGCCTCGGCGAGGGCGTCCGGCGCCCACCACGAGTCGTCGTCGCTGAAGGCGATGTACGGCGTGTCCGCCGCGACGACGCCGAGCGTGCGGGCGGCGGCACCGAGGTTCTGCGGCAGCCGGATCACCCGCACGTTCGCATGCCGCCGCGCGGCTTCGGCCGTCTCGTCCTCGGAGGCGTTGTCCAGCACGATGACCGGCGGCGGCGGGTCCAAAGAGGACAGCTGGGTCAGGGTGTGCCCCAGCTCGGCGGCGCGGTTGCGGGTGGCGATGACGACGGTCGTGCGCGCGCTCACCGCGGCCCCACCAGCTCGGCCACCAGCGCGGCCAGGGACGGCGGGTGCGCGGGCGGCCGCACCGGCGCGGCGAGGCACCACTTCAGGCGGGCGTCGAGCAACGCCGTGTCCGTGACGTCCGAAGCGGCCACCACCGGCCAGTCCAGTGCCTCGCCCTGCGCGGTCACCTTGCCGCCGCCGGCCACCGGGTCGACGGCGAGCACCGGCACGCCGGCCTTGAGCCCGAAGACCAGGCCGTGCAGCCGGGTCGTCACCACCAAGTCCATTTTGGACACCAGGGCAGCGAACTGGTCCGGGGTCGCGCACCGCTCCCAGTCCTCGTGCGCGAGCCGGGTGTCCAGCGGCACGCGGGCGCAGTCCAGCCCGGCGAGCCAGCCGGTCAGTGCCTCGTGGACGTCGCCGTGCCGGCCCGCGCCGCCGTACTCCGGCTGGTACGGGGCCAGGATCACGCCGAGCACCGGCGTGGGCGACACCGGCGCTCCGAGCGACAGGTCGAGTTCGGCGGTACCGCCGCCGTCGTCGCGCGGGAAAACCCGGTGGAACCCCGTCACCGCCGGATCTTCGGGGTCGGGCACGGACACGCCGACCGCGATCCGGCGGCACGCGGCGTAGCGGTCGTGCAGCGAACGCACCTGCGGCCCGTGGACCGGGCCGCAGGCGAAGACGACGTGCGTGTAGTCCTCGGGCGGGGCGTCGGGCAGGTGCAGGGTGCCGGGCCGGAAGCCGGGGCTCCACGCGATCCGGTGGTCGATCCCGGCCGCCGTCAGCGCGTCCGCCGCCGCGCGCAGGCTCAGGACGTCACCCGCCGTGGCTTCCCCGTGCAGAAAACTGGCCCAACCGGTGAGCAGAACTCGCATGGTCATGGCGCTTACCCGCTCACCACCCCGTTACACGGTTTTGCGGCCACCGCTGCCGGGTAGCCGCCACGGCATGACGGATCCGGGAGTGACCAGGCGGTTCGCACGTGCGGTGGTGACCGGGGGTGCCGGTTTCGTCGGCGCCCACCTGTGCGAGCTGCTGCTCGAAGAGGACATCGAAGTGATCGCCGTGGACAACCTCGTGACGTCCTCGGCGGACACCCTCGACCACCTGCGCCGCCACGAGCGGTTCCGGTTCGTGCGCCACGACGTCACCCAGCCGATGCCGCCGGACCTGGCGGCCGACGTCGTGTTCCACCTGGCTTCGGCCGCGTCGCCCCGCGACTACCTGGCCCTGCCGATCGAGACGCTGCGCGCGGGCTCGCACGGCACCGAGAACGCCCTCGAGCTGGCCCGCCGCGCGCGTGCCCGGTTCGTGCTCGCCTCGACCAGCGAGGTCTACGGCGATCCCCTGGAACACCCGCAGCGCGAAGGGTATTGGGGCAACGTCAACCCGATCGGGCCGCGCAGCGTGTACGACGAAGCCAAGCGCTACGGCGAAGCGATGACGTCGGCCTACCGCCGCGAACACGGGACCGACACGGCGATCGCGCGGATCTTCAACACCTACGGCCCCGGCATGCGCGCCCACGACGGCCGGATGATCCCCGCCTTCCTCGACCAGGCCCTGAAGAACGAGCCGATCACCGTCACCGGCACCGGCGAACAGACGCGGTCCATCTGCTACGTCGAGGACACCGTGCGTGGCCTGCTCGCCCTCGCGCGGTCGGGCCACCCCGGACCGGTGAACATCGGCAACCCTTACGAGCTCACCGTCCGTCAGGTGGCGGAACGGATCAAGGACATCACGGGGTCCGCGTCGCCGATCGTGTCCGTCGACGCCGTCGTCGACGACCCGCAGCGCCGCTGCCCCGACATCACCCTCGCCCGCGACGCCCTCGGCTGGGAACCGAAGATCGACGCCGACGACGGTCTCCGTCGCACTGCGGCGTGGTTCCGCCGGGCGCCGTCGCGGTGAGTAGCGACGCCCAGGGCTTTTGCGCGCCATCGTTTATCAACGACTTCGCCGGGTAGCGCTATAGGCGAGAGCGGGCCCCACGAGTCCGCACCGAAACGCCAGAGGCAGGTCGATGCGCATACTCGGGATCAACGCCGTCTTCCACGACCCGGCCGCAGCGCTGGTGGTGGACGGGGAGATCGTCGCCGCGGCGGAGGAAGAACGCTTCAGCCGCCGCAAGCACGGCAAGCAGGCGGTGCCGTTCTCCACCTGGGAGCAGCCCGCCCAGGCCGCCGCCTGGTGCCTGGCGCAGGCGGGTCTGTCCGCGAAGGACCTCGACGCCGTCGGCTACTCCTACGACCCCGCGCTGGTCGAGCCGGGCCTGCCCGGCCACGACCCCAGCGGCGAGGAGTTGCGGACGGAGTTCGCCAAGCGGGCACCCTTGTTCCTGAAGTCCGCCTTGCCCGGACTCGACCCCGGCATCGTCAAGTTCGTCCGGCACCACGTCGCGCACGCCGCGTCGGCCGCGCTCGCCGCGCCGTTCGGCGACTGCGCCGTGCTCGTCGCCGACGGCCGCGGCGAAAGCACGTCCTACCTGGCCGGGGAATACCGCGACGGCCGGTTCAAGGAACTGGCGGCCCAGAAGCTGCCGCACTCGCTCGGCCTGCTCTACGAAGACCTGACCGAGCACTGCGGTTTCGCGCGGTCCAGTGACGAATACAAGGTCATGGCGCTCGCTTCCTACGGCAAGCCGGAGTTTCTCGACGAGCTCTGCGAGCACGTCCACGTGACCGGCGACGGCGGCTTCCACGCGTCCGGCGTCGACCTGGCCGCGCTCGCCCCGCGTCGCGGACCCGGCGAGGAACTCACGCGCCGCCACGCCGATCTCGCCGCGAGTGTCCAGAAAGTCCTCGAAGACATCCTCCTGGAACTGACGGACTGGCTGCACGAGGCCACCGGCCAGCGTGACCTGGCGCTGGCGGGCGGGATCGCGCTCAACTGCGTCGCGAACACGCGGCTGCACGCCGAAGGCCCGTTCGAGCGGATCTGGGTGCAGCCCGCCGCCGGCGACGCGGGCACGGCGCTCGGCGCGGCCCTGCAGCTGGCCGCCGACGCCGGGGAACGCGGCGCCCCGATGGGTGACGCCGGGCTCGGTCGCGGGTGGACGGACGAGGAACTCGAAGAGATCCTCGTCAAGGCCAAGCTGCCCTACGAACGCCCCGACGACCTCGCCGAGACCGTCGCCGAAGCGCTGGCGAACGACGAAGTCATCGCCTGGTTCCAGGGCCGCGCCGAGTTCGGTCCGCGGGCGCTCGGGCACCGGTCGCTGCTGGCCCACCCGGGCCGCAAGGCGAACCTCGAGCGGCTCAACGACGTCAAGGGCCGCGAGCAGTTCCGCCCGGTGGCGCCGATGGTGCGGGCCGAGCGGGCCGCCGAGATCTTCACCCGCGGCCCGCTGCCCAGCCCGTACATGCTGTTCGTGCACGACGTCGCCGAAGACTGGCGGGACCGCATCCCGGCGGTCACGCACGTCGACGGCACGGCCCGCGTGCAGACCGTCGAAGAACGCGAAAACCCCGTGCTGGCGCGGATGCTGGCCGGCTTCGAACGCCGGACCGGCCTGCCGGTCGTGATCAACACCAGCCTCAACACCGCGGGCCGCCCGATGGTCGACTCGCCCCGCGATGCCCTCGAATGCTTCGGCTCGGCCCCGATCGACCTGCTCGCGCTGGGCCCGTTCGTGCTCCGGCGTCCCCGAACCACCCGACCCGGCGCGGCGTCGCCGGAGGAGAAGGAGGTGCCGTGATGGAAGACCATCTCGCCGCGTTGGCCGAAGCCGCCGAGCGGACCCGCGAATCCGCCCCCAAGATAACCGCGTGGGGACGGCACCTCGCCGGCGTGTTCGAAGCCGGCGGCCGGCTGCTCGCCTGCGGCAACGGCGGCAGCGCCGCCGAGGCCCAGCACCTGACCGGCGAGCTCGTCGGCCGGTTCCGCGACGAGCGGCAGCCGCTGTCGGCCATCGCGCTGCACGCGGACACGTCCGCGACCACCGCGATCGTCAACGACTACGGCGACCACGAGGTCTTCGCCCGCCAGGTGCGCGCGCACGGCAGGCCGGGCGACGTGCTGGTCTGCCTGTCCACCAGCGGGACCAGCCAGAACGTCGTCGCCGCCGCGAAGGCCGCGCACGAACTCGGCGTCACGACGTGGGCGCTCACCGGGCCCGCCCCGAACCCCCTCGCCGCCCTGTGCGACGACGCCGTGACGGTCGAAGCGCCGACCGTCGCGACCGTGCAGGAGATGCACCTGGCGCTGGTCCACGGCCTCTGCGCGGCGCTCGACGACGCGCTCGGGGTGACCGCGTGAAGCCGCTGGTCGTCCTGGGCGACACCCTGCTGGACGTCGACGCCGAAGGCACCGCCGAGCGGCTGTGCCCGGAGGCGCCGGTGCCGGTGGTCGACCTGACGGCCCGGCGCCGCCGCCCCGGCGGCGCCGGTCTCGCCGCGCTGCTGGCCGCGCGGTCGGCAGCCGAGGTCGTGCTCGTCACGCCGCTCGGCGACGACGAGGGCGGCCACGCGCTCACCGGGCTGCTGGAGCCGGACGTCACCGTGCTGCCGCTGCCGCTGCGCGGCGCGACGGTGTGCAAGACCCGCGTCCGCGCGGGCGGGCAGTCGTTGCTGCGCCTGGATTCCGGCGACGGCACGGCGACCACCGACCCGCTGCCCGCCCGGGTGCACGAAGTCCTCGAAGACGCCGGCGCGATCCTCGTGGCCGACTACGGCCGCGGCCTGACGCGCAACCCGGACGTCCGGCGGCTCCTGCGGGAGCTGGCCGAGCGGGTCCCGGTCGTGTGGGACCCGCACCCGCGCGGCGCCCAGCCGGTGCCCGGCACGCGGCTGGTCACGCCGAACCTCGCCGAGGCGAGCGCGGTGCTCGCCGGGCACGAGGAGCCGGCCGAGCTGGCCAAGCTGCTGCGCGGCCACTGGCACGCCGACGCGGTCGCGGTGACCGTCGGGTCCCGCGGTGCGGTGCTCGCCGACGGCCTCGGCGAAACGACCGTCCCGATCCCCGCCTCGGCGCGGACGCCGGGCCACACCGCACCCGACACGTGCGGGGCGGGCGACCGGTTCGCCGCCGCGGCCACCGCGGCCCTGCTCGGCGGCGCGGACACGACCGAAGCCGTGGTGACCGCGGTCGAAGCGGCCGCCCGGTTCGTCGCCGCCGGTGGCGCGACCGCGCTGTCCACGAACGACTGCCCGGTCCCCGACCCGCAACCGGCCACCGACGCCTTCGGTCTCGCCGAGCGGGTCCGCGAAACCGGCGGACGGCTGATCGCCACCGGCGGCTGCTTCGACCTGCTGCACCCCGGGCACGTGAGCCTGCTGCGGCAGGCCCGCGCACTCGGCGACGCCCTCGTCGTCTGCCTCAATTCCGACGCTTCGGTGCGGGGCCTCAAGGGCCCCGGCCGCCCGCTGGTCCGCGACCGCGACCGGGCCCGGCTGCTGACGGCGTTGTCCTTTGTGGACGCTGTCGCCGTGTTCGACGAGCCCTCGCCCACGGCGGTCCTGGAGCGACTGCGCCCGGACGTCTGGGTGAAGGGCGGCGACTACGCGGACGCCGATCTGCCCGAACGCGCGGTGGTCGAACGGCACGGCGGCGAGGTCGTGCTCGTCCCGACCGTGCCCGGCTACTCGACCTCCCGGCTGGTCGCCGCGGCGGCCAGTGCCTGATTCCCCTCGCCCGCGAAGGAGAGCGATGCGACCCCTCGGCAACGTCCTGATCACCGGTGGCGCGTCCGGCCTCGGTGCCGCCACCGTCGACGCCGTCCGCAAGGCGGGCGGCACCCCCTACGTCCTCGACCGCGTCCGCCCCGAGGACCCGGCCGAGTACGTCGAAGCCGACCTGACCGACACCGCCGCGACCGAGGCCGCCGTCCGCGAGCTCGCCGAGCGCGCGGGCGGCCTGGACGGCGTCTTCACCGCCGCCGGCACCGACGCCTGCGGACCGTTGCCCACTGTGTCCACTGAGGACTGGGAGCGGGTCGTCAAGGTGAACCTGCTCGGCACGGCCGCGGTGATCCGCGCCGCGCTCCCCTCCCTGGAACGCTCGCACGGCACGGTCGTCACCGTCGCCTCCACCCTGGGCATCAAGGCAGTGAGCGACGCGACCGCCTACTGCGCCTCGAAGTTCGGCGTCGTCGGCTTCACCCGGGCGCTGGCCGCCGAGCTGGCCGGGCGCGTCGGCGTCACGCTGCTCATCCCCGGCGGGATGTGGACGCACTTCTTCGACGACCGCACCGACCAGTACAAGCCGCCGCCGGACGCGAAGCTCAACCAGCCCGAGCACGTCGCGAACACCGTCGTCTTCGCGCTGCAGCAGCCGCCCGGCGCCGAGGTCCGCGAGCTCGTCGTGTGCGCGTCCGAGGAGGGGTCGTGGCCGTGAGCGCCGCGGTCCTCGTGCTGCGCGCGCTCGGCGTCGGGGACCTGCTGACCGCGGTGCCCGCGCTGCGCGCGCTGCGCACGGCGTACCCGGGCGACCGGCTGGTGCTGGCCGCGCCGGAAAGCCTGCGGGACCTGGTGGAGCTGATCGACGCGGTCGACGAGCTGCTGCCGACGTCCGGGCTCGGCGACCTCGCCTGGCCCGGCTCCCCGCCGCGGCTCGCGGTCAACCTGCACGGCAGCGGCCCGGAGAGCATCCACGACCTCCTCGACACCGACCCGGCCGAGCTGCTGACCCATCGCCGCCCCGACTTCCCCGACGTGCCCGGCCTCGCCTGGCGCGACGACGTGCACGAGGTGGACCGCTGGTGCCGGCTCGTCGAGTACCACCACCTGGAGGCGGACCGCTCGGCCCTGCACCTGCCGGTGCCGCCGGGGCCGAGCCCGGCGCCGGACGCCGTCGTGGTGCACCCCGGTGCGGCGTTCCCGGCCCGGCGCTGGCCGCCCGAGCGGTTCGCGACCGTCGTCCGGCAGCTCGCCGCCGACGGCCACCGCGTGGTGCTCACCGGCAGCGCCGGCGAACGCGACCTGGCGGTGTCGATCGCCGAAGCGGCCGGGCTCGGCGAGGACGCCGTGCTGGCCGGGCGCACCGGCCTGGCGGAACTGGCCGCGCTGGTGGCCGGAGCGGCCCTGGTCGTCTGCGGCGACACCGGCGTCGGGCATCTCGCCACCGCGTTCGGCACGCCGTCGGTGCTGCTGTTCGGCCCGACCCCGCCGCGGCTGTGGGGCCCGCCGCCGTCGGCGCGGCAGCATGTCGTGCTGTGGGCCGGGAATGTCGGCGACCCGCACGGCGAGGAGCCCGACGGCGGATTGCTGCTGCTCGGCGAGGAGCGGGTGCTGGCCGCGGCGCGTTCGGCCCTGGAAATGCGGGTGGCCCATGGGTGAGCACATCGGGATCGTCGGCGCGGGCTACGTCGGGTTGACGAGCGCCGCGTGCTTCGCGCGGCTCGGGCACCGGGTCACCTGCGTGGACGCCGATGAGTCCAAAGTGGACGAGCTGGGCCGGGGTGTGGTGTCCATCGCCGAGCCCGGCCTGGCCGAGCTGGCCGGTCAGGGGCTCGCCGACCGGACGCTGAGCTTCACCACCGCCCAGGCCGAGCTCTACGGCGCGGACCTCGTCTTCCTGTGCCTGCCGACGCCGCCCGCCGAGGACGGACGCCCCGACCTCGGCGTGCTCGAACACGTCGTACCGCAGCTCGGGCGGCTGCTGCGGCCCGGCTGCGTGCTGGTCACCAAGTCGACGGTGCCGGTCGGCACCGCGGCCCGGCTGCCGCACCTGCTGGGCCGCGACGACCTGCCGGTGGTGGCCAACCCGGAGTTCCTCCGCGAAGGCCACGCCGTCGAAGACTTCCTGCACCCGGACCGGGTCGTGGTCGGCACCGATCCCGCGGATTCGCCGGCGGCGCGGCGGGTCGCGCGGCTGTACGAGCCGACCGGCGCCCCGGTCGTGGCGACCGACTCGGCCAGCGCCGAACTCGCGAAGTACGCCAGCAACGCGTTCCTCGCCGTGAAACTGTCCTATGTGAACGTGCTGGCCGAACTGTGCGAGCGGTTCGGGGCGGACGTCCGCGAGGTCTCGCGCACCATGGGCCTCGACGCGCGGATCGGCCCCGAGTTCCTCGCCCCCGGCCCCGGCTGGGGTGGATCGTGCCTGCCGAAGGACACCTCGGCCCTGCTGCACGCGGCCGAATCGGCGGGCGTCGACTTCGCCATCCTGCGTGACGCGGTCCGCGTCAACGCCCGGCAGCGCGCCCGGGTGGTGCGGGCCGTCCGGCAGGCGGTGACGGGTTCTCCCGCGGGGTCGCTCGCCGGGGCCCGCATCGGCCTGCTGGGCCTGGCCTTCAAAGCCGGGACGGGCGATCTGCGCGACTCCCCCGCCCTCGCGGTGGCCGACGACCTGGCCCGCGCGGGGGCCGAGCTGACCGCGCACGACCCGGCCGTCGGGTGCGTGCCCGGCACGGGGACGGTCCAGGTCGTCGACGACCCGTACCTGGTGGCCAAGGATGCCGCGGCGCTGGTCGTGCTCACCGAGTGGCCCGAGTTCCGGGACCTCGACTGGGCCCGGCTGGCCGCCGCGGCCGACCGCGCGGTCGTCGTCGACACCCGCAACCTGCTCGATCCCGACGCCCTCGCCGAAGCCGGGTTCGCCCACATCGGCGTCGGCACCCATCCCAGGAGGCAGTCATGACCCTGCGCGTCCTCGCGCTGACCTGCACGCTCAAGCCGTCGCCCGCGAAGTCGAGCAGCGACCTCATCGCGCGGCAGCTGCTCGGCCTCTTCGCCGAACGCGGCGCCACCGGCGAACTGGTGCGCGTGGTCGACCACGACGTGCGACCGGGGGTCGAGGCCGACATGGGCGACGGGGACGCGTGGCCGGGCATCCGGCGGAAGATCGCCGCCGCCGACGTCCTGCTGATCGCCACGCCGACGTGGGTCGGGCACATGTCGAGCGTCGCCCAGCGGGTGCTGGAGCGGCTCGACGCCGAACTGTCCGAAACGGACGACGAAGGCCGCCCGGCGATGTTCGGCAAGGTCGGCGTGGCCGCGGTCGTCGGCAACGAGGACGGCGCCCACAAGATCATCGCGGACCTGTTCCAGGCGCTCAACGACGTCGGCTTCACGGTGCCGGCCCAGGGCGCGACCTACTGGAACGGCGAGGCCATGCAGGGTGGTGACTACCAGGACCTCGACGAGACGCCCGAGGCCGTGGCCTCGACGAACGCGACCCTGGTCCGCAACGCCGTCCACCTCGCCGACTTGTTGCGGGCGCAGCAGTACCCGGCCAAGTGACTACGCCATTCGAGTGACATCGCTGCGCCGGACGAGTGTGGCGCAGGCCACGTGGGTAACCCAGCCGGACCGTCGATCCTCGTCCGTCCACCCGCCGCCAGGGGGCTCCACCATGCCGAACCGAGTCATGATCAGCCGCGACAGCAAGCCGATCCCCTGCGAAGAGTGCGGCCTGCCCGCGCTGCACGTCGCCCGGCTGGTGTCCGGGGACGGCACGCTGCTGGGCCAGACGATGGTGTGCACGGCCTGCCGCCGGCACCGGTCGGAAGCCGAAGCGATCGCCGTCCAGTAGCGCACGGTGTGGGAAGGCCGCCTCCTCGCCGGAGGCGGCCTTCAACGTTTTTCCAGCTGTTCCACGAGAAGCCGCGCGGGCAGCGTCATGGTGCCCAGGCCGAGCCGGGCCGGAACGCCGTCCTCTTCGGCCGTCACCAGCCGCTTTTCGAGCTTTTCGAGCAGCGCCCGGCATTCGTCCAGTTCGACGGGCCGTCCGGCCACCGCCACGGCCTGCACGGCTCCCGCGAGGTGGTGCATCAGGTCGGCCAGCGCCTCCCGCGCGTCCGGCCAGGGGTACTCGAAGGGGTGATCCGGCCGGCTCCCCGCCGTCGTCCGCACGGCGGCGAGCAGCTGCGACAGCGCGGGCCACAGCCCGATGAGCGTCCGCAGCGGACGTTCGTGGTGCGTCCCGGCGGCGGGACGGCCGCGCCGGAGGTTCAGCATCCGCCCTTCCCGCGTCAGGCCGACGGCCTCTTCGGCGGCCAGCACCTGACTGCGGGTGTCCTGCGCCGCGGACTGCAGACCGTCGAGATCTTCCGGCGGCTCGTCACGGCGGATGAGGTCGGACAGCGTCTCCAGCAGCGCGGCCTGTGCCTTCCCGAGCCGCCCGGCCGCGGCGGCGAGCCGTTCGCCGTACAGGGGCGGGAAGATCAGCGTGTTGACGGCAACACCGATGGCCGCACCGAGGGCGGTTTCGAGGAGGCGGTCGCCGAGCAGGACGGGCTCGCGCGCGGTGCCGTAGGAGATGACGAGCATGCCGGTGACCCCGACCCAGACACCGGAGTCCCCGAACCGCCGCCAGCTCCCGGCGAGCAAGCCGAGGAAGACGACGGCGGCGAGCGCCACGGCCTGCCAGGGAATAAAGTGCCCGGCAACGGCGGCGAGCAGCACACCGGACCCGACGGAGCCGACCTGCTGGATCCACCCGCGCAGCGACCGGTAGACGGTGGCTTCGACGAGGAAGACGGCGGCGTAGGGGGCGAGAAAGGGTTGCGGGAGATGCAGGACGAGGGTGGCGAGCAGCCAGGCGGCGGTCGCGGCGAGGGTGGCCTTGGCGCTCTGGACGAGGACCCGGCGTTCCCGGCCGGGAACCCGGAGAGCACGAGCAAGCCAGCCGACGGGGGTGCGATCGTGCCGCTCGGTTTCGTCGGTGGTTTCGGTGGATCCGGCGGCCGCGGTGAGCCGGAGCACGCGGGCGAACCGGCCGGCCCGAGGTCGGCTCGCCGGGGCACTTTCTCGTAAAAGTGCCCCGGGGCGGGGGGTCGCCTTCCGCGGTTTCCTTTCCTGCTGCTCCGTCATGCCGGCGGCGCGATGTGCACGAGCTTCGTCTGGGTCAGCTCGTCCAGGAGCTCCGGCCCGTACCCGTACCCGCTCCCGCTCCGGCCGCGCGGGTGCGCCGCCCCGCCGGGTGCTCCGCCGAACACGTTGTTCACCTTCACGGTCCCGGCCGGCAGTTCGCGCCACGCTCGCTGGGCGTGCGCCATCGACGCCGTCAGCACCGTCGCCGCCAGGCCGTACTCGCCCTTCGCCGCTTCCGCCAGACCCTCGTCGAAACTCGAGACCACCCGGACCGGCGCGACCGGGCCGAACGTCTCCTCCGTCATCACCCTCAGCTCCGGCCCGCAGCCGGTCAGGACCGTTGCCGGGTAGTGCGCGCCCGGGCCGTCCGGGATCGCGCCGCCCGTCAGCAAACGCGCCTCCCGCGAGACCGCGTCGGACACGTGCGAGTGCACGTGCTCCCGGTGCCGCCGGTCCACCAGGGGAGCCAGGGTCCGCGACTCCGCCTCCTTCACCAGCGCCGCCAGGAACGGCTCCGCGATCGCCGAACACACGTAGATCCGCTCGACCGCCACACAGATCTGTCCCGAGTTCGCGAACGCCCCCAGCGCCGCCTGGCCGGCCGCCCACACCGGGTCGACGTCCTCGTCGATCAGCAGCGGGTCGTTGCCGCCGTTCTCCAGCAACGTCTTCGCCCCCGTGGCGGCCGCGCTCGCCGCGATCGACCGGCCCGTCGCCGTGCTGCCGACGTGCGCGATCACGTCGACGTCGGAGCGCATCGCCAGCAGCGCGCCGACCGCGCCGTCGCCCTGGAGGGTCTGCAGGACTCCGGCCGGGAAGACGTCACCGAGCACTTCACCCAGCAGCTGCCCGGTGTGCGGCGCGCGCTCGCTCGGCTTGTGCACCACCGTGTTCCCGGTCGCCAGCGCCGCCCCCAGCAGCCCGCACGCCACCGCCACCGGGTCGTTCCACGGCGTCAGCGCCACGACGACGCCGTACGGCTCGGGCACCATCAGGTCCGTCGCGCCCACGTCGCCGAGCAGGCTGCGGCCGCGGTGGACCGGGCCGAGTTCGGCGTACTGGTCCAGTGTTCCCGCCCCGGCGAGCACGCCTTCGCGGGCTTCGTCCCGCGGCTTGCCCGTTTCCGCTTCGTTCGTCTTCGCCAGCTCGTCGGCGTGCGCGCGCAGCCGCTCGGCCGCGGTGTGCAGCAACGCCCCGCGCTCGGCGGCGGGGGTCCGGGCCCATGGCGTCCGGGTCCGGCGGGCCGGCCCGAGCGCCGCGTCGATCTCGTCTTCGCCCGCGGTCGGCACCGTGCCCACCACGCTGCCGTCGGCCGGGTTCCGGATCTCGATCATCCGCACCTCCTTCTCGTCGCCCGCCGGTTACCCGGGCACGCGCACTTCGACACGCCGTTTGACCACCCCAGCCCGGGGTAACCGGGGCCGGTGACCCTCGACTACACCGTGGTGATCCCCACGACGGGCCGGGAGACGCTTCGGCCGCTGCTCGACACCCTCCGCACCGGACCCGACCCGCGGCCGGCCGAAATCCTCGTCGTCGACGACCGTCCCCGCGGGTTCGCCCTGGACGTCCCCGACGGCGTGCGCGTGCTCCGCTCCGGCGGCCGCGGGCCGGCGGCGGCGCGCAACCTCGGCTGGCGCACCGCGAAGAGCGAGTGGATCGCGTTCGTCGACGACGACGTCGTGCTCGCCCCCGACTGGCCGCGGCAGCTCGGCGAAGACCTGGCCGCCCTGCCCCCGGACGTGGCCGCCTCGCAGGGCCGGATCACCGTCCCGCTGCCCGGCGGCCGCCGTCCCACCGACGACGAACGCGGTACCGCGGGCCTCGAACACGCGCGGTGGATCACCGCGGACATGGCTTACCGCCGCAGCGCGCTCGTCGAGGCGGGCGGGTTCGACGAGCGGTTCCCCCGCGCGTTCCGTGAGGACTCCGACCTCGCGCTGCGCGTCGCCGAAGCCGGGCACCGGATCGGCCAAGGCGAGCGGCTGACCACGCACCCGGCCCGGCGGTCCGGGTTCTTCTACAGCCTTAAGGCCCAGCGCGGCAACGCCGACAACGCGTTGATGCGCGCCAAGCACGGCGTGCTCTGGCGGCAGCGCACCGGCGCCGGGCACGGCAGGCTCGGCCTGCACGCACTGTCCACAGTGGCCGGTCTGGCCGCGCTCGCCCTGCCACTGGTCAAGCAGCGCGGAAAAGCGCTGCTCGCCGCCGGTGTCTGGGCCGGGCTGACGGCGGAGTTCGCCACCCGCCGGATCCTGCCCGGCCCGCGGACCCCCGGCGAAGTCGCGCGCATGGTCGTCACCAGCGCCCTGATCCCGCCCGCCGCGTGCTATCACCGGCTGCGCGGGGAAATCGCGGCGCGGCGGCCGCGGCCCCCGGTGGCGGTGCTGTTCGACCGGGACGACACGCTGATCATCGACGTCCCCTACCTCAACGACCCGGCCGGCGTCCGCCCGGTCCCCGGCGCCGTCGAACTGGTGCAGGGCCTGCGCGAGCGGGGCATTCCGGTCGGCGTGGTGAGCAACCAGTCCGGTGTCGCGAAAGGACTGATCACCCGCGAGCAGCTCGACGCGGTGAACGCGCGCGTGCAGGAGATTTTCGGCCCGTTCGGCACGTGGCAGGTCTGCGTCCACGACGACGGCGACGGCTGCGCGTGCCGCAAGCCCGCCCCCGGCATGGTGTTGCGGGCCGCCGGCGAGCTCGGCGTCGACCCGGCGTCCTGTGTGGTCATCGGCGACACGGGCGCCGACGTCGACGCCGCGCTCGCCGCGGGCGCCCGCGCGGTGCTGGTCCCGACCGACCGCACGCTCGAACCGGAGATCGCCCGGGCCCGCCGCGACGCCGCCGTCGCCCGCGACCTGTCCGAGGCGCTGCGCGTCGCCGGGGTCGCCGGATGACCCGGGTGCTCGTCGCCCGCCAGGACAACCTCGGTGACGTCCTGCTCGCCGGGCCGTGCGTCCGCGCGGTCGCCGCGGCCGGGGCGCGCGTGACGCTGCTGACCGGACCACACGGCCGCGCGGCGGGCGAACTGCTGCCCGGCGTCGCCGACCTGCTGACCTGGACCGCACCCTGGATCGACCCCGAGCCCCCGCCGGTGACCGCCGAGGACACCGGCGCGTTCGTGGACCTGGTCCGGGCGAAGGCGTTCGACCGGGCGCTGATCCTGACGTCGTTCCACCAGTCCCCGCTGCCGCTGGCCCTGCTGCTGCGCCAGGCCGGGGTGCCGTGGATCGGCGCGATCTCCGAGGACTACCCGGGCAGCCTGCTCGACCTGCGCCACCGCGTCGACGGCGATCCGCCGGAGCCGGTCCGCATGCTGTCGCTCGCCGAGGCGGCCGGCTTCTCGCTGCCGCCGGACGACCACGGCGCCCTCGCGCTGCGGCGGCCGCTGCCGAACGTGGCCCGGCTGACCGGCGGCGGGGCGTACGTCGTGGTGCACCCGGCGGCGTCGGTGCCCGCCCGCCAGCCGTCGGCGGCCTGGAGCCGCGAGACCGTGCGGGTGCTGGCCGCCGACGGGCACCGGGTGTTCGTGACGGGCGCGCCGTCCGAGCGGGCGCTGACCCGGGAGGTGGCCGGGTCGTCGGCGGTGCACCTCGGCGGCCGGACGTCACTGGCGGAGCTGGCGGCGGTGCTGTCCGGCGCGCAGGTCGTGGTGGCGCCCAACACGGGTCCCGCGCACCTGGCCGCGGCGGCGGGCACGCCGGTGGTGTCGCTGTTCGCCCCGGTCGTGCCGCAGGAGCGGTGGGCGCCCTACGGCGTCCCCACCGTGGTGCTCGGTGACCAGCGGGCGCCCTGCCGCGCCACCCGCGCGCGGGTGTGCCCGGTCCCGGGCCACCCCTGCCTGGACACGATCGACCCGGCCGACGTCTGCCGCGCCGTTACGGCACTGGCTCAGCCGGGGGTCACCTCGCCGATCGCGGCGGCGGCAACGTCATGAACGACTCTTTCCTGACGTCCGATGCCAGGAAAGAGTCGTTCATGACAACCGGACATCAGCCGCCGATCTCCTTGCTCACGCCGCTGGGCCCCTCGTAGGTCCGGTCCGGCAGGCCGCGCACGACGTCCAGGGTGCCGGCGTCCGCGCCGTTGCGTTCGGCCGCGCGCACCAGGTCGTCGCGCTTCGCGGGGTAGTCGACACCGGACAGGTACTTCTGCAGTTCGATCGGGTTCGGCTTGCTCACGGGAGCTCTCCTTCCGTTCGGGGAACGGCGCGGTTACCCCGCAGGCGAGCCGACACACGCTCAGGACGGCACCGGCTGCTCCCCCGCCGGGTGAAGCGGGCGGACCGTGGCGTCCGGGTGCCGGGTCAGCGGCTGCAACGGCAACGGCATCGAGTCGGCGAGCTGTTCCAGGTGCCGCAGCAGGATTCCCTCCCGCAGCGCCCACGGGCAGACCTCCACGCCCGGGACGTCCAGCGCGGACAACGTCACCTCCGCCGCCACCGCGCCGGCCACCACCTGCCGGGCCCGCGGCTTCGAGACGCCGCGCAGCCCCGCCCGTTCCGCCGCCGGGATGCGCGCCAGCCGCGGGATCCACGCGCGCACGTCGGCGACGACGAGATCCCGGGTGACGAACGGGCCCTTGCGCTGCGGCGGCGCGCCGGTGAGCCGGGCCAGCTGCTTGAACGTCTTCGACGTCGCGACCACGCGGCGCGGCGGGCCTTCCCAGCGCAGCCGGTCGAGCACCTCCGACAGCGTGTCGCGGACGCGCCGGCGCAGCGCCTTCAGCTGCTTGCGCGTCGGCGGGTCGGCGGTGAGGAACTCGCGGGTGAGCCGGCCGGCGCCCAGCGGGAGCGAGACGGCCAGCTCGGGTTCGACGTCCCGGCCGAGCACCAGCTCCATCGACCCGCCGCCGATGTCGATGAGCAGCAGCCGCCCGGCCGACCAGCCGTACCAGCGGCGCGCGGCGAAGTACGTCAGCCGCGCCTCCTCCTCGCCGGAGAGGAACTGCGGCCGGATCCCGGCGCCCGCCTGGATGCGGTCGATCACCTCGTCGCGGTTGACCGCGTCGCGCACGGCCGCGGTGACGAACGGGTAGAGGTGGTCGACGCCGAGGCGCACCGCCGCGTCCACCGCCCGGGTCACCGCGGCGGTCACCCGCTCGATCCCCTCGTCGCTCAGCGTCCCGTCGGCCTGGAGCTCTTCGGCGAGCAGCGTCGGTTCCTTCACCGCGTGCGCCGGCAGTGGCGGGGCGCCGGCGGACACGTCCACGACCTGCAGCTGCGCGGAGTTCGACCCGATGTCCAGCACGGCCAGTCTCATCGGAGCGGAATACCCCGCCGCGACCGCGTTTAGTCGCCGGCGGGGGTGGTAGCCGATCGGGAACGAAAGGAGATGCCCGTGTCGCTCCCGGCGCCCCTGCCCGCCGAAGCCGCTTCGCCGCGGCGCGCCGTCGTCACCGGCGCCGACTCCGGCATCGGCCGCGCGGTCGTGGCCGCCCTCGCCGGCGGCGGCCTGGACGTGGGCCTCACCTACCATTCCGACGCCGACGGTGCGGCGGAAACCGCCGCCGAAGCCCGTGCGCACGGCGTCACCGCGCACGTCCGGCAGCTCGACCTGACCGAGCTGCCCGGTGCCGCCGACGTCGTCGACGCGTTCGCCGAGGACCTGGGCGGCATCGACGTCCTGGTCAACTGTTCGGGCACCGGCAGCAGCGAACTCGCGATCGACCTCGATTACGAGAAGTGGCGCCAAGTCCTCGACGTCGACCTCGACGGTGTCTTCCTGCTGTCGCAACGCGCGGCCCGGCACATGATCGACGCCGGCCACGGCGGCCGGATCATCACGATCACCAGCGTCCACGAACACGTGCCCCGCGTCGGCGCGGCGCCCTACTGCGCCGCGAAGGCCGGGGCGGACGCGCTGACCCAGGTGCTCGCCCTCGAGCTCGCCGAGCACGGCATCACCGTGAACTCCGTGGCCCCGGGCGAAATCTCGACGCCGATGACGGGCCAGGCCGACGCCGACCCGCGCGAGCAGGACCGGCCCGGCATCCCGCTCGGCCGCCCCGGCCACGCGGCCGAGGTGGCCGCCGCGGTCGCGTTCCTGGCGACCCCGGCGGCCGGCTACATCACCGGCGCGTCGCTCGTCGTCGACGGCGGCCTGCTCCTGATGGGAGCCCAGCACGGGACCGCCCACCGCGGACACGACTGGCGTTCCCCCTAGTACCAGGGGCCCGCGTCCTGGCTGCAGGGACCGGCGCGGGTCCCGGCCATGGGCCGGACGGCGGCCCCCCAGCCCGCCGTCCGGCCCTTTCCAGTTGTCCGTTTTCCGCACGCGTGACGGGGTATCCGGCCGCGGAGGGAAGGAGAACCCATGTCTTCCGCCGAAACCCGTTTCCCGGCTTTCTGGCTCCGGCCGGTCGTCGCCGTGCTCGGGCTGCTCTACCTCGCGCTCGGAATCGCCGGATTCCTCACCCCGGAAACCGCCGACGTCGGCCACGAGACCAGCCGCGCGGTCTGGATCTTCAGCGTGACCCCACTGCTCAACCTCGTCCACACGGCGGTCGGCGTGCTCGGGCTGCTCGCCGCGACCCGGCGCGCCAGGTCGATCATCTACTGCTGGGTGCTGTTCGTCGGCTTCACCGGGATGACCGCGTACGGCATCCTCGCCACCGCGCTCGTCAACCCCGAGGACCCGATCAACCTGAACTGGGCGGACAACTGGCTGCACGGGCTGACCGCGATCGCCGGGCTGGTGCTCGGGATCGTCGCCGCGCGGGCGGTCAACCGGGTCGCCGCGCGCTCGCGGTGATCTTGCGACGTTTCACCGGGCAGCCACCGGGTAGCCGGGGAGGAGCCCCACGTGAAGGAGGTTCCATGCACCGCGAGAGCGAATCGGACGTCCCGCCGTTGGGTGGCGGCGCATGACGACGAGCGAACCGGCAGCGGTGAGCGAATCCACCGTCGTCGTGCACCACCGGCTCCACGCCGAGTTCGCCGGTCCCGCGTGGCTGCGCCGGATCCTGGGCCCGAAGGCCGGTCTGGAACTGGACGCCACCGGCTTGCGCGTCCGGTTCGGACCGTGGCTCGTCGAGACCCCGCTGAGCAACCTGGCCGGCGCGGAGGCGACCGGCCCGTACAGCCCGCTGCGCGCCTTCGGCGTCCGGCTTTCGCTCGCCGACCGCGGCCTGACGTTCGGGACGACGACCGACGGCGGGGTGTGCCTGCGGTTCCGGGAGCCGGTGCGAGGCATCGAGCCGTGGGGCCGGATCCGTCACCCCGGGCTGACGGTGACGGTGTCGGAACCGGCACTGGTCGCCGAGGCGATCAACCGGGTCGTGGCGGCGTCGTGACGGCCGCGCGCATCCTGGCCGTCGCGGTCGACTGCCACCAGCCGGACCTGCTCGCGGAGTTCTGGTCCGCGGCGCTCGGCGCCGGGAAGACCCGGACGTGGACCGATTCCCACGGCCTCACCTACCGCCAGGTCGAGTTCGACGACGGCCCGGCGCTGCTGTTCCAGCCCGTCCCCGAGGAGAGTTGCCGTCAAGACGTAACCGATGGCACGATGCTGGATCGTGATCGGTTACGTCGCGCTCTACTGCCGCCTCTCCCCGCGCCCTGACGGGTCCTACGAGGGCGTCGAGGCCCAGGAACGGTGGGGCCGCGAGTACGCCGCCAAGACGTGGCCAGGGCGCCCCATCGAGGTGTTCGCCGACGCCGGTGTGTCCGCGGCCGGTGACGACCTCCGGCCGGAGTTCGAGCGGTTCCGGAAGTGGCTCACCGACGGCAAGATCGCCCACGTGTGGGCGGTCGAGCAGTACCGCATCGAGCGGAACGAAGTCCGGTGGTTTCGGCTGGCCGCCGAGCTGGACGCCGCCGGGATCAGCGAGCTGCACACCAACCGCGATGGGATCGTCCGAGTGCAGGACGACGTCGCGGGGATCAAGGCTGTGCTCGGCGCGGGTGAAGTCCGACGGATCAAGCGCCGCGTCAACGACATGCTCGCCGAGAAGGCCGCTCTCGGCCTGCCGGGCGGCGGCCGGCGGTTCGGGTACCGGAACACCACGAACGACGACGGCGTGAAGACCTACGAGCACGACCCCGTCCAGGCCGAGGCGCTCCGCTGGGCCGCGGAGAAAGTCCTCAGCGGATGGGCGCTGGAGAACATCGCGGCCGCACTCCGCGCCCGCGGGGTCACCGGCACGCACGGCGGCGCGCTGACCGGCAAGGGCATCCGGCGCGTGATCCTGAGCCCCATCAGCGCGGGTTTCCGCGTGTACCGTGACCGCATCGTCGGCAAGGGCAACTGGCCACCGATCCTCGACGAGGACACGTGGCGGGAGTGCCAAGTCCGGCTCACCGAGAACCGCAGCGTCACCAGGAGCGACGGGCGGGAGTACCCGATCGCGACCGCGCGCCACGTGGGCTCCCGAGCTGGCCGGCGGTACCTGCTCACCGGCGGCATCACCGTGTGCGGGGTGTGCGGCGCCCGGATGGTGGCGTCGATGAAGCAGCTGCGGAACCGCGAGCCGAAGCCGTACTACCTCTGCCACCCGAAGTATGGCGGGAAGTCCTGCGTCGGGATCCTCGGTGTCGAGCTGGAAGAGCACGTGCGCGACCGACTGTTCGAGGAGCTGGACAAGCCGGAGTTCCTCGAATCTGTCGCGGCCGACGACCACGACGAGCGACGCGAGGCGCTCGGCAAGGGCCTGCAGGACATCGAGCGGCGCCGCCGCGAGCTCGCGGCCCTGTGGGGCACGCCGGGCGAGCTGACCGACGTCGAGTGGAAGTCCGCGCGCCAGGCGCTCGCCGTGACGGAGCAGAAGCTGCGCACCGAGCTCGCGGAACTGCCGCCGCCGGCCGTTCACGTCGACATCGCTGCGGTCCGCGAGGCGTGGCCGGGGATGCTGCTTGACGAGCAGCGCGAGTTCGTGCGGCTGTTCGTCGAGCGGGTGACGATCAAGCGCGCCCGGCCAGGCCTGAAGGCGTTCGACGGCGAGCGTGCCGTGATCGACTGGCGCAAGCGGTAGCGAAGGCTCAGCTGCCGTCGCCCTGCTCCCCCGAGTCGGCCTGCTCGCCGACGGCCTCGAGCGACTGGTGGAGCAAGTCGATCGCCGCCCAGATGTTGCCCTGCTGATCCTGCTGCGCCTTCACAGCCACGGCGAGCAGTCGGAGCTGCTCCTCCATGCTGTTCAAGGTCTTGCCGACTGATCCGCGCGGCATCACGCGCTTGGTGAGCGGAACGCGGGCAACCCGCGCGCCGCTCGGCAGCTCGACCTCGCGGACCTCGACGGTCGGGGTCATGAGCCGAGGAACGGTCGTGTTGAGCACGCTCGCCAGCGCGACCAGTTCGGCCGCGGTGAACTGCCGGCCGCCCTGTTCAGCGACGTGAACGGCCTGCCGGGACCACGGTTTGCCCAGTAGTTCGCCGAGCCGCTGGCCGAGCTGTTCCTGGGTCAGCTCCTGCAAGTCGCGCACCTGCCGGATGCGGTCGCCGATCACTTCTTCGATTCGCACCAAATCGCCTTCCAGTCGTCACCGCGTCATGGCGGAGCATGACACGAATGCGGAACGTTGACAAGCGGCGTCCTCCGATGTAACTCTCTGGCCTGACAGTCATGCCACAGAGCAACACGGGAGATTCGATGGACAGACGGCCACTTGCGACGCCGTCACAGCTCGCCGAGTACCTCGGGATTCCCGAGGCGACGCTCAGTCAGTGGCGCGCCCGGGGCAAGGGTCCGAAGTGGACGCGCGTGGGACGCCACGTCCGCTACCGGTGGTCCGAAGTCGACGCGTGGCTGGACACCCAGAGCAGCGACCGCGGCGCGGCTTAGGAAAGCCCGCTCCTGATGACGCCCACTCCGACGGCTGACGCGCCCAACGAGCGCGAACGCGCGATCGACGACCCGGCCACGCTCGCCCGCGCTGCGCGCATCGTGCGCATCGCGATGGAGCGCCAGCGGGCCGCGCGCGCGGCCCCGAGTACCGACACCGAGGCAGGTGGTCGTGTCGTGGCATGAGAACGGACAGGGCCCCGAGAAGGCCCCGCCCGCGCACCCGACCGTCCACCAGCCTGATGGTGCCGCGAATCGTACCTGGGACGAGGAAGAGCGCAGGTTCCTGTTCGACTGGGAACGCATGGTGCTCGCCGCGCGGTTCAGCTCGACGACCAAGCTCGTCGCCTTCACGCTGCGGACGTTCGCCAACCCGGACGGCACCCGGGTACGACCCGGAATCGCGCGTCTCGCCGTCCTCTGCGAGCTCTCCTACGCCAGCGTGAAGCGCGCGCGGCAGGAACTCGTTCGAGTCGGCCTGCTTGAGCTCGTGCGCCGCGGTAACCGCCGCAAGGGCCACACCGACGAATACCGGCTGATCATCGCCGACGACGTCATAGAGCGGCTGAAGTGGCTTAGCCCCAGCGAAATCGACGCGGCTGCGGACGCAATCACCGAGGCGCGACAAGCCGCCGAGGCCGAGCGTCTACGCACGGCCCGATCGAAGAAGGATCAGGGCTCACAGGCAACCCCTGATGAAGACCAGGGCTCACACCCTGCCCCTGATGAGGCGGCCGCACCGTCCATTCCGGATCCGCCCGTACCGTCCGATCAGGGCTCAGCGGATGACCGTGATGCGTCGATCAGGGCTCACACGCGACCGGGATCAGGGCTCACTGACGACCCCCCACCAACCCAAGTGACCACGCCACAACAGCGACCACACCCGGATCACCTCCCAGCGCAACCACCTGACCGCACGTACGCGGCAGCGGCCCGACAGCGAGCCGCTGACCGCGCCCGCGCTGTCGCCGCCTGCGCCCTCTGCGACGAAAGCGGCTACATCGGCCCCCAGCTATGCGACCACGACCCCGGCGCCGCCGATCGCGCCCGCCGCGGCCGCGCGGCCGTCCTGGCAGCCCTCGCAAGAACGAAGCCTCCGGAGGTGATCCCCGATGCGTCATGACCGAACAGGCGAGCTGCTGGACGACGAGGACGAGTGCGAGGAGCGGCCCATCACCGCGCACCACTGCGACCGCGGCTGGCTCGACCGCGAGGCCGACCACCCGATCCCGTGCAGGGTCTGCCGCCCGCACCTGGCGACGCCTCAGCCCCGCAAGCCCACACCAGACCCCGAGGTCGCCCGCGCCGGCATCGCCGCCGTCCGCGCTGCCCTCGCCGCCGCGAAAGGCTCCGCCCGATGACCGCTACCGCGCCGCCGGACCGCTCGCGTGCGCGCGCACGCGTTGCGCCGCCCCCTTCACGCGACCACCGGTCACCAAGTGGTCGCGTGTCCCCCGCCGAGCGTGCCCAGCTACGCGCCACCCTCGGCGCGCTCCTCACCGCCGAGCGCCTCGCGGGCGGCTGGAGCGTCCGCCGCCTCGCCCGCGCGGCCGGGCTCGACCGGCGAACCCTGCAGCGCCTCGCGGCCGGCACCATGCGGCCGCGCGAGGTGACGCTGCACGCCCTCGCGTCGGTCCTCGCGGTCAACGACCCCGGCCCGCTCGCCGCGCGGCTCCTCACGGCCGCTGGGCCGTCGCTCCGCCCGAACACCGACGGCGCGGTCCGGCGCCGGAGGCACCGCGCTGGGCTCGCGCTCGTCGCCGGGCACCGGCCGCTACCGAGCGACCTCGCCGAGCGGGTGCGCCTGCACCGCACCGCCAGCGCCGCCCGCGCCGAGGCGTACGGCCTGCTGCACCGCCCGGGCGCGCTCGACGACCCTGCCGTGCTCGACGCGATCGGCCAGCTGCTCGACGAGTCCCGGCAGTTGCACGAGCAGGCCGGGCCGGCCGTGGTGTTCCGGATCGGCCGGCACCAGATCCACGCGGGGTGGGCCGGATGACCGAACCCACGACACCCCGCGCCCGGGCACAGGCGCTGCTCCGCGAGCTCCGCCGGGAGCAGCGGGACGACAAGATCCGCGCCGGCCGCGTGCAGCCGCGGACGCGCCACGAACTCGGCGTGTTCCGCGATGGTCTCCGCGAGCGGTTTGACCTCGGCGAGGAGGGACAGGCTGATGATCAGCCCACCGAGCCCTGATCCCGCCGAGCTGGTCGCGCCGGACGGCAGCGTCACCGTGCCCGCCGACCTCACAGGCGAAGTTCTCAAGCTGATGATCTTCGCGGCCAACGAGCGCAGCCGCACGACCGGAGCCGTACCCACGTCCCGGGCCATCTGGTTCCTGGATGCCCTGAATAAGGGGAGGCAGCGCCACGCGGACGGCGGCGCACCGCCGGACACGCCACCGAGCGCGCCGGCGGCCGCGGTCGGCCGGTCCGTGAGCGAGGTCGCCGAGGCGATGGGGTGCTCCGATCGCTACGTGCGCCGGCTCCTCACCGCCGGACGCCTTCCCGGGCGCAAGACGCACGGCGGATGGATTGTCTACACGGGACAGGCGGTTCCGGATCCGGAACCGCCGCAACGGGGTTCCGCCAGACTGATCACGGCCAACGAGCGCCAGGCGCGCGACGTCGGCTGATCCACCGTCCAGGCCAGGCGCCGGACGTCGCACACCACCGCCCGCCAGGTGCGAGCGGGGATCGCGTGCAGGCCACGCGAGACACCCAAACCAGCACTGACCGTCCCGAAAGGAGCGTCATGTCGACGCCCGCAGTCCTCGTCCCCCAGGGTGATCCCCTCGCCCCGACCGAGTCCCTCGCCCCGGTGACCGCCGCGGCCCGGACCTTCCACACGCGAGCGCGGGCCATCCCCTGCCGCGGATCCGTCGCCCTGGCCAGGGGACAGACCCTGTTCGCCGCCCAGGTCGCCGCCGATGCCGTCAAGGTCCTCCGCAGGCTCGTGACCAGTCGCGAGGACCACCTCGTCATCCCGGCCCTCCGGTGACGGAGGACCACGCGGACATCCCGCCTGCCCAGGGCTCCGGCGAGATCGTCGGCGGCCGGCTCTTGGACGCGGCCGACCCGACGCACGGAGTCCGGCCCGACGCGTGCCTGGTGTGCCGGACCACCGACCGGCGCCAGCTGCACCAGCTCAGCCTCTACCCGCCCGACCTGGCCGCCGCGGGCCTCCCCGCTGGCGCGCGGCCGGTCGTCTGCCTCACCCACTACGAGGCCGCCCTGCGCAGCCTCGGCCAGCCGTCCCCCGCCGGGAACCACAACTCGTGCATCGCCTGCCGCCACGGCGATCCCGGCTACTTCGCCACGGTCGCCATCTGGCCGCTCCGGATGACGTCGGCCGCCGAGCCCACCTACCGCGCGTGCGTCCGGCACCTCGCCGAGGCGATCGCGACGCTCACCCAGGAGGCACCAGCATGACCAGTCCCCGCGGCCCTTGGGGCCGCTCGTGGGGTCGCCGGCTCTCGGCGATCCAGCCGTACACGCCGGCCGAGTCCGCGCCGACCGACCAGCACCTCGAAACCCTGCGCCAGGCACCGACCCAGCTGCAGGACATCCTCAACCAGCACCGCGAGGCACTCGCGGCCGTCCACAACGCTCCTGACGACCCGCACCTCACCGACGACGGCAAGCAGGCGCGCAACACCGCACAGATCCAGCAGATCCAGGCCCGCAGCAGTCAGGCCGTCGCCGACCTCGAAGACGCGACCGGCTCCGCGTACGGCGCCCTGCAGCAGCGTTCGCTCGACGCCCTCCCGGAGCCCACGCCCGGGGTCGAAGGGATGCTCGCCCGGCAGGCCGCGTGGTCGCGCGTGCAGACGCTGCTCAGCTCCGGCATGACGCCGCAGCAGGTGATCGACGAGGCCGACGACCCCGATACGCTGCACGCCCTCGCCGAGGAGCTGCCGACGGTTCTCCGTGCAAAGGGGCTGCACCCGGACGACGCGCGGGCGGTCCTGGACACCATCGACGATCGGCTCGCCGAAGTCACCGGCGAAGACGCAGCCAGCGCGCGTCTCGCGGCCCGTGAGGCAGACGTCCACCAGGCGGGCCTGGAGCCGCTGTTCTCGCACGCTCGGGGCGAAGCGGCCGGCACGGGCCACCGCGGCGGCGCTCTCGGCGCCACCGTCGCGGCAGAGCTGGCGCGAGCCCAGATCGCAGCCGGTGGATCGCTGGCGACCGACGAGCGGCCGGACGCGAGCAAGGGGCGTCAAGGGCTCGACTCCGCCATCCGCGCGGCCAGCTCGCCGCCCACCGCGCTCCGGCACGCGATCAACGACCAGATGCGCCGGGCGGTCAAACGCCCGCACGCACCCACCGACCAGGCCAACGGCGACGCCCGCGGCCAGCACCCCCAGTACTGAACGGAGTTCCGCACGTGACGGTCAAAGACCTGTCGGCCTACCTGGCCGATGACTCGCTGTACGTACCCCTCGACGGGACGACCTACCGGATCCCCTCGCCCGACGCTCTGACGGGCCTCAAGCTGATGAGCATCTACCAGCTGAGCGAGGACGTCGAGCTCACCGAAGAGGCGAAGCAGGCGCTCGCCAGCGAGAACCGGGACCTCCCGCAGCTCGTTCTCGGTACCGGGCTCGACGACCTGGTTGCCGGTGGCGTCTCCTGGGTGAAGATCCAGCGGATCACGCGGTATGCGCTGCTGTTCTTCACCCTCGGCGAAGAGGTCGCCGACCACGCGATGAACTCCGGTGCCCTCTCGGGGGAAGCCCCGGCCCCGAGTCCGAACGGACGCCGCACCCGCGCGTCACGGGCCGGGGCGACTACGACGCGGCAAGCGGCCTCCACCGCTGGTACGACGTCCCCCAAGAAGCGCTCAACGAAGCCGTAGGCCCGAGCTGGCCAGAGCTACTGGACCAATGGCTCTTGATCGAGGCCGATCTGCACCAGACCTACGGCCTCGACGTCGGCGACCGGGCGCTCATGCACACCCGTTCCTGGCGATGGCTCAGCACGCGGATCGCCGGCCTGTTCGGGGCCGAGACCCGCGTACACCGCCACTTCTTCCCGCCGCCCCCACCGCCCGACCCGAACCGGAGGTAGCCACGCGTGGCGCTGAACATCGGCGAGCTCGTCGCCTACCTCAAGATGAACAAGGCCGACTGGGACCGGGGCAAGGCTGCCGCGAAGCGGGACCTCGAGGACATCGGCGACGAGGCCGAGAAGTCAGGCAAGAAGGTCGACCGGTCCACAAAGGACGCGGCGACCAAGGCCGAGAAGAACTTCAGCGGGATGAAGTTCGCCGGCCTCACCGTGGGGCTCCCGGCCGCGGCCGCCATCGGCTCGGCCGCCGTCGCCGGGAGCCTCGTGCTGATGACGGCGGGGTTCGCGGCGTTCGGGGTGGCCGCCGTCGCCAAGTCGGACGCGGTGCAGGCCCGGCTCAGCGTGCTGTCGTCGCAGTTCAAGAGCGACGCCGAGACGATGTCCGAGCCGCTGCAGGACGACGTCGTGGGCGCCATCGACGACGTAGGGTCCGCCTGGGTCCGGCTCCGCCCTCTGGTCACCTCCGCAGTGCAGGCGTCCGCGCCGCAGATCCGCCAGCTGACGGGCGCGGCAACCGACCTCGGTGAGAACGCCATGCCGGGCGTGGTCACCGCCGTCCGTGCCGCTGGGCCCGTATTCCAGGGCCTGCGGTCGTTCGCGGCCCAGGCCGGCCAGGGCGTCAGCGAGTTCGCCTCGAACGCCTCACGGGGCGCCCAGGGCGCGGGCGACGGGCTGAGCACCCTCGGCGGCATCGTCCGCACGGTCGAGGCGCGCCTGGGCTCGCTGTTCGCCAACGTGGCCACCGGCTCGGCGGGCCCGCTGCGGTCGCTGTTCGTGATCGTCGACGAGGTGACCGGCGGCCTGGTCGATCTCACGTCGCAGGGCTCCGGCGCCCTCGGTGTGCTGCAGGGGTTCTCGTCGGCGGGCTCCGGCCTGGCGACCGTGCTGCACGGCGTGCTCACCGCGGTGTCCGCACTCCCGCCCCAGGTGACGCAGTTCGTCGGCGGGATCGGCGCGGCCGGCATGATCCTGAGCAAGTTCGGGGTGGACGCCGGTGCGGGGTTCGAGGGGCTCGGCGGGAAGATCAAGGCAGCTGACGGCATCGGCGCCAAGTTCAAGACGACCATGTCCGGTCTCGTGGCCGGCGCGCTTAGCCCTGCCGCGCTCGCGACGGCCGGCCTCGGCGTGGCCCTGCTCATCATGGGCCAGGACGCCGAGCGTGCCGCCAAGGCCGCGGCCACGCTCGACGCCTCCCAGCGGAGCTACACCGAGGCCCTGCGGGCGTCGAAGGGCGCGATCGACGACAGCGTCCGCGCGTCCGTCGCGCAGGACCTGGCCCAGAAGAACATCAACGGCAACAGCAAGTCGCTGCTGGACTTCGCGCGTCAGTACGGCGTCGCGCTCCCGCAGGTCACCTCGGCCGTCATGGGCGAGCAGGGCGCGCTCGAAGCCGTCAACCGGCAGCTCGACGCCTACGCCAAGGCGAACCCGGATGCGGCCTCGACCGTCAACTACCTCAAGGTCGCGATCCAGTCGAAAGGCGTGGCGTTCCGCGAGAGCACCGACGCGACCGCGGCCGAGGCGGCGGCAACCGACCAGTCGACGGAGGCGCAGAACCGGTCCCGGGACGCGGTGAACGCGCTCACTCAGGCGATCTACGCGCAGCAGAACGCCCAGCTCGGCTACCGCGGCGCGGTGCTGAACTCGAAGCAGGCGCTCGCCGACTACGCCAAGGTGTCCAAGGACGGCAAGGCCACCGAGGACGACAAGGCCCGCTCGCTGCTTGGCGTCGAGCAGGCGTTCGCGGCCCAGGAACAGGCCGCGTACCAGGCCGCGTACGCGAACTCGGCGGCCCGCGACGAGTCGGGCAAGGTGTCCGACGCGCTGAAGGCGCAGAACCGCGAGACGATCAACCTCGCGAACTCGTGGTCCGGGCCGCTGCCGGCCAGCCTGCAGCAGAGCATCGCGAAGATGTCCGTCGCGGACCTCACGGCCGTCGGGCTCAAGGTCAACGTGAACAACCTCGGCCAGGCCGTCGTCCAGCTGCCGGGCGGCAAGAACATCGTGCTCACCTCGAACGCCGCGGCCGAACAGGCCAAGGTCGCGGAGTTCCAGCGTACGATTGACCTGCTGCACGGCAAGACGGTCACGGTCACCACGTCCTTTGTGGACGTTACGAGCCCGACCAACCTCACCGGTCGGCGGCAGATGTTCGCGCAGGGCGCCATCGCGTTCAACGCGGTCGGTCGCACGCTGTCGCCGATGTCCGGCTCGACAGCCACCGTCGTGCCGCCGAACACCTGGCGGGTGATCGGCGACAACATGCGCGTGCCGGAGGCGTTCATCCCGCTGGATCCGTCGTCGGGCCGGTCGCAGGCGATCCTCGACCAGGCGAACGCCGCGATGGGCCGGGGCGGCGGCGGTGTCGCTGTGTCCGACGAGCGGGGCCGCGCGCTGGTCCAGATCGACCACTTCCACCCGCCGGCCAACGCGTCCCCGATGGACATCGCCGAGGACCTGGACTGGCTCTCTCGGAACGGCGGCTGACGGGCGCCGAGCTGGCGACGGCTGAGCGGCTCGCTGAGCCGTCGCCAGCACCCGCCGGGGTGTTCCCCCGGGGGAAGCCGTTCCGGCTGCGCGTGCGGCCAGCGGGCGGGGGCGCAGACACGAAGCCGCCCGCCGCGCACGGAGGGAGGACGGCGCGACGGGCGGCGTGGGTTGCCCGGCCGCCGCAGGCTCGGGGGACACTGCGGCGGCCGAGCGGATCAGGGGTCCCGAGGTGCTGGCGGCTGCTCGGGTTCTTCGCCGGGACTGCTCGACTCGGTGCTGGTGCTGGTGCTGCTGGGGCAGGGGCGCTGGTTCCGGACCTGGGCCGTCATCTCCTGGGCCATCGCGCGGGCGGCCGTCTCGATGCCCTCGAAGCCCTTCCCGCTGAACGCCATCAGCCGGCCACCCAGCACGCGCGGCAGCACAGCCTGTGGTGCCCGCTCCCGGGCGCCGGACGGTCCGAGATCTCGACCCGGGCGTGCCGCTCCGGGTACAGCGGATCGGCGCTGTGGGCGGGCACCAGCCAGTCGACGCCCGGGTCCGCGAGATCGGCCTTCAGGTAGCGGTGGATCTGCCTGTCCTCGCGGTGGTACCGGGCCGCCCACTCGCTCGCGGCCGGCGCCGTCACGGCGGTCACCGTCCGCCCTCTCGCTGCCACCAGGTGAGCAGCACCCGGCGGATCACCTCGGGCAGCTCGGCGCCGATCTCCTCCAGGGGCATCAGGGCGGTCTTGCCGTCGACCCGGATTGCCGGCTGAGTGCCGTTCTTCGCCGTGTCGACGAGGCCGAACTGCAGGTCCGTCGGCCGTCCCTCAGCGTCGGTCGTCCGGAACGACCGGAACAGCTGCCAGCCCTGCTCTCCCGGGCTCATCGCTGGTTCCGCCGCTTCTTGATCTCGACGCGCGCCCGCAGCTCCTCGACGTCGAGGAGCGTCATCATCGCGTTGAGACTGATCTGGCCGTGCACGCTGCCGTCGTCCGGCGGTTCAAGCACGGCGGTCGGGCCGTCGCCGATCGCCATCGCACCGACCAGCCGGCCTCTGTGGTCGGTCGTGACGCCGGTGATGACCGGCAGTTCCGTACCGGTGCTGTCCACCGTCATGACCAGGCGCTCACGCTGCCATCCCCGAGACTTCATGATCGCCAGCGTGCGCGCTGGAAGCCGTCGGAGTTTGCCACCCAGGCAAACACTCGGATGGGCTACACGGGCAGGCCGGCCCGGTAGGCCATGCCGCGAAGCTCGCGGCCGATCTGGTCACGCTTTGCCTTCGCGACCAGCTCCGAGAGGATCGAGCGCATAAACGGGTGCCGGTGGATCCGCGCGGGCGAGATCAACTCGGCCTGGCGCAGCATCAGCACGGCGTCGTTCCGACGCTTCGGCAGCCGGGCGAGGGCCCGCCCGTACTCGCGGTAGTAGGCGGACTTCCTGGTCGGCGAGGGCAGCGCTTCCGGGTTCACGGTCTCAGCGATCTTCGCGGCCTCGCTGTGCTCGCCGGCCTCCAGCGCGACCGACATGCGCCACACGCCGACGTTCGACGGGCCGAACCCGAACCACAGCGCGTTGCTCTCGCCGGTGTGGTCCGCGAGATCGGCGGCATGATCGAGCGCAGCGAGCCGCTCGGCGTTGTTGCGCTGCGCGGCCGAGACGAGGGACGACGTCAGCGTGAGCATGCCCGCCAGCTGCGCCTGTTCCGGCGTCCCGGTGCCTGGCAAGGACGTCCGCAGCGTCTCCTCGGCCATGTCGAACCCGCCGGCCGCCAGCAGCCCGAAGGCCGTGCCGAACCCGCTCACGGCCGTGAACAGCGGCTCGTCGAGCCGCTGCGCCGCGTCCTGGGCGAGCATGGCCGCCTGCCACGCCAGGTCCAGGCTCGCGCCGATGTCGCCGAGCCACGCTTGTGTGCCCTGCACGTGGGTGAGCACGAGCAGGCGCAGCACGGCGCGTTCGTCGCGGTGCGCCTGCAGGGTGCTGTGCAGGTCCCGGATCAGGCCCGGCAGCTTCTCGCCGACGAGGCCGTAGTCGCAGTCCCGCTGCGCGGTGAGGATCGCCGTAACCCGCGGTTCCAGGACCTCGGCGGGGAGGACCCGGCCGCGCGGTTGACCCATGCTCACGGCGAGCAGGGCGAGGCGCACCTCGTTCAGCGATCGGTCCTCTTCCAGCTCCCCGGGCGTGGTGAGCGCGCTCCCGGTGATCTCGCTCGGCGCGACCTCCAGCGCGTCGGCGAGGCTCACGATCAACGACCGACGATCGAGGGCGCGGTCGCCGGACTCCAGGCGGGACAGGTAGGACGCTGAGATGCCCGCGCGGCCGGCCACGACGGCGAGCGACTTGCCGCGGGCGTGGCGGATCTGGCGCAGGTTGTCGCCGATCGCCGAGGGCATGGCGGGTACTCCTCTTCGCGGGGCCTCTCCGCGTGGCCCCGGGAGCTACCCGGGGCCGGTCCTCCGCGAAGAGGTACGACCAGGCTACCGGTCGTCGGCGGCGGCCTCGCGGAGACGGACGATCTCGACGAGCGTTCCCACCACGCCGGCCAGACCAGCGAGCGCGACGACGCCAAACACGGCGCGCGCCGCGGGCTCGCCGAGGACGTCCGGCACGAGCGCGCCGACGGCGCCGAGCACGGTCACGCCGGCGAGCAGCAGCAGCGCGACGCCGGTGATCCAGGCGAGCCGATTGGACCTCATGTCCGCCCACGTCGCGTGGATCACGTGGGCCGTTACACCGCGGCCGCGGACCGGTGCGGCACCACCGGTCCGCCCGCAGGCCCCGGACGCTGGGCTGTGGCCCACCGCGCCCGGGAGCACTGCTCGTCTTCCTGGATCAGGCGCCGGTACGCCTCGATGGCCTCGTCGTACCTCGCTGGCTCTGGCAGGTCGACCTCTCCGAACGTCTTGTACAGCGCCGCCTCGTACTCGGCTGCGTCGCGCACGGCGTGGAGACCGCGCAGCTGGGCCTCCAGGAAGACACACAGCGCGCGGGCGACGAGCTGCTCGAGCAGAGGTGCTTCCGTGGCGGGCTCCAGCTCGGCGAGGACCGCGTCGTCGGCGCGGGCTCGGACGTCGTGGGCGACCAAGTCGTCCAGCTCGCGGGCGAGTCGGTTGTCGTCGGCCAGCTGCGCGACGAACGCGGCGACGTCGATGGGCTCGTTCATCGCTGCGCCCCCTCGGCCTTCCGGGCCTGCTTGGCCAGCTTGAGCAGCATCCGGCCGACCTGCTCGGCCTCGGCCACCGTGAACACAACGCCCCGGCCGTGCGCCGTCGACTCCGGTGTGATGCTGATCTGCGGGCCGACCTCGCGGTAGCCCTGGTCCATCCCGACGGTCAAGCGGACCGGCACGAGCTGACGGCCGCCGTAGACCGGGGTCAGGTCCTCCAGCGACGGTTCGGCGAGCACCGGCTCAAACTCCATCCCGGCCTTGGAGAAATGCCGCCGGTCGTCGGGGTGCTGGGCCTCGCGGTGCCCGCCGACGCACCAGGACGGGCACGGAATCACGTCGGCGGTACGCAACCAAGTGGGGGTCTCAGTAGTCTTCTTCACGGGTCGGACCTCAGTTCCGATCAAGGCCCTCGGCTGGTGTTCGCAGCACCGCCGGGGGCCGACTGCCTTGATTACTTGTTGGCAGCCTCTATCGGAGGACAAGGCGGTCAAGAACCGGCTGCACCTGGACCTCGCCCCGGTGGAGCAGGACCAGCGGGCGGAGGTCGAGCGCCTGGTGATGCTCGGCGCGAAGGTCCTCGACGACCCGGCCGACGATCCGTGGATCGTGCTGGCGGACCCGGAGGGGAACGAGTTCTGCGTGCTGCCGCCCCGTTGAGTCAGGCTTGCCCGACCGGGTCCCCGGCGTAGGCGGCGAGCCGCTCGTCGAACCCGTCCGCGGTGCCGGGTCTCCGGAAGTCCGGTGCGTCCGGCTGCCCTGGGTACTGTTCGCCGTACAGGCCGGTCACGAACGCGACGACGGCTTCCGGCGGTGGCAGGACGTCCTCGCCGAGGTAGGCGAGCACGATGACTTCGTCGCCGGTCGCCGACTCCACGGCCGCGGACCAGCCGTCACGTTCGTCCCACAGCAGGGCCGTTTCGTGGTCGGGGAAGCGCGCGAGCCGCCGTTCGAGCGCGAGGTACGCGCCCGCCGGGACGTCGACCTCGCAGAACCAGGCCGGCGCGTCCAGCTTGGCCGCGACGACCAGCAGGTACTGCCGCAGCCCGCGCGCCGCCGCGCCGAGCCCGTCCCGTTCACTCATCCCGCTCCCGCCCCTCCGGTCGGTGGCCCCATCGGGTGATACCCCATCACCCATCGGGTCAACCCGACACACCCCGGGTGGAGTCAGCGGGTGAGCAGGCCCAGGACGTCGTCGTCACCCAGCTGGCGGAAATCGGCGTACCACTGGCCGACCGCGCGAAATCCCCGCGGCTCGGCGACGCAGACGACGTCGTCGGCTTCGAGCCGCACCCGCGCCGCCGCGCCCGGCGCGGCGACCGGGGCCGCGAACACGAGCGTCCGGGGCCGGGCAGCGCGGACCTCCCGCAGGGCCGCCGTCGCGGTGACGCCGGTCGCGAGGCCGTCGTCGACGAGGAGGACGTCACGGCCGCTGACGCCGGGCGGCTCCCGGCCGGCGCGGTAGCGCTCGCGCCGCCGCCGGGCCTCGGCCTGCTCCCGGCCTTCGGCCCGCGCCATCCGTGCCGCGGTCAGGTTCAGGGCCCGCAGGGCGGCTTCGTCGTAGATCGCCGGGCCGTCCGGGGTGATCGCGCCGACGCCGTATTCACGGCGGCCCGGCGCACCGATCTTGCGCGCCACCACCACGTCCAGTTCGGCGCCGAGCCGCCGCGCGACGACGGCGGCCACCGGCACCCCGCCGCGGGCGAGGCCGAGCACCAGCGGCTCGGCCCACCGGCGGCCCCGCAGGGCATCCGCGAGCCGTCGGCCGCCGTCCTCGCGGTCGGCGAAGACGCGCGGCCGGGCTTCCCACGCGGGCATCAGGTCACGGGCGCCACTCGTCGCGCCAGTCGGGGTGGGCTTCGTACACGGAGGCGATGAGCTTGACGGACGCGTCGTCGTGGGCGTCGCGGATCTCGCGGCGCAGGAACTCGGCCTTCTCCGCGAACGGCACCGGGTGCCGGTCCTCCATCGCCTCGACCGGCCCGCCGGCGAGCAGCAGGCCGTCGCCGTCGTCGGCGTACATGATCCGCAGCCGCCCGCGCCGTTCGGCTTCGTCGATCAGCGGCAGTTCGCCCGCCCGGACGCGCTCTTCGTCCTCCGCGAGCCGGGCGAGCACGAATTCGTCGAGCTTCGCGGTCGTGGTGTCGTCGAGGTTCGTCATGGGCCCGGGATACCCGCCAGGGCCCGGCCTCAAGCGTCCGCGCGGCTCAGGCGCCGGGCCACCGCGAACCCGGTGCCGAGCAGGACGGCACCTCCGGTGAGCCACGGCCACAGCGGTACCGAGCCGTCGCCGTCCTGGGGCGCGACCGCCGGCTCCGCCACTCCCGGACCCGCCACGGTGAGCCGGAACGGGACGGTGCCGGAGACCGGGTGGCCGTCGGCGGAAGTCACGCGGTACCGGATGGTGTAGGCACCGGCCGGGCCGAGGGGACGCAGCGGCGCGGAAACCCGGTCGTCCACAACGGACGCCGGACCGGCCTCCCAGTGCGAGGTCCCGTCGGGCCCGAGGACCGCGAGCTCGGTGAACCGGTTCTCCACCTGCTCGTTGAACTCGAGCACGGCCTCGGCCGGGCCCGCGGCGAGCGACGCGCCCGCGGCCGGCGAACTGGACACCAGGACGCTGTGCGCGTCCGCGGCGGGCGCGCACCACAGGGCCGCGCCGCCGGCCGCCGCCAGCGCGGCGGCGAGGCGGACCGGGAATGACCAGCGGGAAGTCATGGTTCCTCGCCTTCGGAGGGAATTCGAACGACGAGCGGAACCGTAGCGAGCGGATCGGGCACCACGGCGGAAAGCCGTGAAACGCCTGTGTTAAGCAATTCTCACCGCCGCGGCGGAACCCGGCCCGGCAATCGGGCAAATCGGGCCGCTACTCCGGTAGTCCGCATCATCGGTCACCCGAACAGCTCAGTGAACGCGGCTTTCGGCGCAGCTTCTCACCGTTGCGCGCCGCGCGCGGGCCGCTCGACTTTACCTGTCCTTCACGTGAAGATCACCCCGCGAAACGTGCCGGCTGGTTTATTGCTCCCACATCCCGTTCTTTCCCCGCCGCTCCGGAATTGCCCGAGAACCTTTCCGGGAAACGCATTCCCGCTCTTTGGAGGACGAACCCGTGCGAGGACCCGCCCTGCGCCGTGACCACGTCATCGCCGCGAGCCTGGCCGGCGCGGTCGTCATCGTCGTCGGCTACGCGTCCGGCATCGGCCTGCGTCCGGGCACCGCGGCGGCCACCCCGCCCGTGGTCGCGGACGGCGGGCATCCCCCGGCCGCCCCGCAAACGCCTGCGCCGCAACCACTTCCGGTCGGCCAGCTGCCGACGGGCGGCCCGCCGTCCCCGCTGCCCGCGGTGCCGGTCGGCGATGTGCCGGCGGCTCCGATGCCATCGATGCCCGGCGCCGTCCCGATCCCGGATCCGGGCTCCCCCGATCCCGGTTCCCCGCCTTCTTCCCCGCCGCCGTCCACCTCACCGGCGCCCCCGCCGGGAACCGACGTGCCGACGTGCCAACCCGGTGTGCCGCAACAGGTCCTGGACACCGTCGGCGGGCTGCCGCTGCTCGGCGCGGTCACCTCCGGGCTCGGGGTGACCGGGCCGGACGGCGTCGGCGCGCTCGTCCTCGGCTACTGCCGCAACCCCGACGGCGGCCTGGAGCCCGCGATGGTCCCCGCGACCGCCGTCACGACTGTCCCCAGTGGACGGTGAGCCGTGGAACCCGTCAAGGCGTGGTACGTCCTCGCCCGAACCGTCGACTACGCCGGTCTCACGCTGTTCGCCGGCGGCCTGCTGTTCCTGGCCGTGCTCTGGCCCGCCGGTGCCGGCCACCGCGGCGCCCGCGCGGTGCTGGTCACCGGCTGGGTCCTCGGCCTGCTCGGCACGCTCGCCGGCCTCGGCCTGCAGGCGGCGTGGGCCGCGCAGCGCCCGCCCGGCGACTTCCTCGCCTGGGACCTGCTCGGCCAGGCGCTCGACAGCCAGTTCGGGCGGATCTGGTTCGCCAGGGCGCTGCTGTGGCTGCTCGGCGGGGTCGTGCTGGCCTGGCTGCTGCAACGCGGCCGCGACGCCGCCACGGCGTTGCCCTGGCGGGTCGGGGCCGGCGCGATCCTGGTCGGCCTGCTCCGCACGACCGGGCTCACCGGCCACGCGGTGGAGAGCACCCGGCCGTGGCTGACGCAGCTGGCGGACTTCGCGCACCTGGCGGGCGCTTCGGCGTGGATCGGCGGCCTGGCCGTGCTGCTCTTCGGCGTCCTGGCCCGCCGTGACCCCGAAGAACTCGCCTCGGTGATCCCGCGCTACTCGAAACTGGCGATGACGTCGGTCGCCGTCGTGGTCGCCGCGGGCGTGGTGCTCGCGTGGCAGACCGTCGGCAGCGTCGGCCGGGTGTTCGGCACGTCCTACGGGCAGACGCTGCTGGTCAAGCTGGGTGTGCTCGCCGTCGTGCTGCTGGCCGCCCAGTTCAGCCGCCGCTGGGTGGGCCGCCGCCTCGACTTCGCCGTCGTCCTGCGCGGGGACGCCGGCACCGTCCGTCCCTTCGTCCATTCCGTCGCCGCCGAGACCACGCTCGTGCTCGTGGTCCTCCTCGCAGCGAGCTTCCTCGTCACGGCCAGCCCCGGCCGCTGATCGCCCTGCGAAAGGAGTCCCTCGATGGACAACCCCACCCCCACCGCCCCCGAGCAGCCGGAGGTGGTGCGGCGACGGCGGAACTGGCCGATCGCCGTGGCGATCGTCGCGCTGGCGACGGCGTTGTTCAGCCTCGCCACGCTGCGCGGCGGGCAGACCGAGCAGGCCGCGCCGACCCAGGCCGCGAACGTCGACCTCGCCGCGCTGGCCCAGCAGGGTCCCCTGGCCGTCCCGCTCTACCAGGGACTGGTCCAGGAACAGGCCGGCGGGGCCGCCGCCCCGGCCGCGGCGCCGTCCGGCAAGTCGGTCGAAGCCATGGGCTACAAGTTCTCGCCGGCCGACCTGACGATCGCCGTCGGCGACACGGTGACGTGGACCAACCACGACACCGCGCCGCACAACATCGTCGTCACCGACGGGCCGGAGAAGTTCACCTCACCGACGCTGCAGACCGGCCAGACGTTCAGCCACACCTTCACCAAGGCGGGCAAGTACTCGTACTACTGCTCGATCCACCCGGACATGAAGGCGACCGTCACGGTGACCGGCGCGGCCCCGACCGGCGCCCCGCCGACCTCGACCCCGACGTCCACCCCGACGTCGGCGCCGAGCCACCCGATGCCGGCCCCGTCCACCCCGGCGGGCGGCGGTTCCTGCGTGCCGAAGGCGGTCCTGCAGCCGATCCTCGACCACATCAAGAGCGCGCACCTGGAGACCTCACCCGGTCAGCAGGTGCAGGACATCCTCAACCTGGACCAGTACATCAAGACCCACACGGTGTGGCTGGAAACGGTGCTCGCCCCGGCGTTCGACGGTTCGGGCGGTCAGGTCCTCACGGACACGCTCGCGCCGATCGTCGCGCACATCAAGAGCGCGCACCTGGAGGAGTCGCTCGGCCAGCAGGTGACCGACCTGCTGAACCTCGACCAGTACATCAAGACGCACACGGTGTGGCTCGAGAACGTGCTCACGCCGTTGCTCAACCAGGCGAGCTGCTGATCCGGAGCGGGTGGCCCGGTCTCCCCCGGGCCACCCGCTCTTCCCTTTCCCCGGAGGCCATCCTTCATGTCCGACACCGCAGTCCTGCCCGCCGCGACCGGCTACGCCCTGCGCCGCGACCGGTGCGTCATCGAGGTTTCCCCACGGCCACCGCTGGTCCGCAGCCGCCTGAGGGCGACCGGCGGGCACTGGACACCCGGCGCCGCGCTCACGGTCACCCTCGACCCCGGCTCGCTGCGGACGCCGGTCCCGTTCCTCGGCCGGGCGTTCCGCGGCGAGGAGCTGACGTTCACCGCGGCCGAAGTCGCCGAAGACCCGTTCGTCGTCGAAGGCAGCGTGGCCGGGCGCACGGTCCGGCTGAAGGGCGACGTCCGGCACCGGGACGCCCGCGGTGTCGTGGTCTGGGCCGCCGGGGTGGTGCTCCCGGCCCGCCGGAAACCCCGGCACGCGGGCCGGCTCGCCCGGCTGCTCGCCGGGCGGCGGCTGCGCGTCGAGATCGCGATCGAGTTCGTCACCGAGTCCGTCACCGGATTCGTCCGATGAGGCGCGCCGCCCTGGCCGTCGCCGGCCTGCTCGTGTTCCTGAACGTGCCGTTCGCGGGACCGGCCACCGCCGCGACGCAGCAGGTGATGATGCAGGACTACGCCTACTCCCCCGCCGCGCTGACCGTCCGCGTCGGCGACACGGTCACCTGGATGCAGCACGACCAGGCCCCCCACGACGTCGTCACGACGAGCGCGCCGGTCGCCTTCCGCAGCCCCCAGCTGTCGGCCGGGCAGAGCTGGAGCTACACGTTTCGCCAGCCGGGTACCTACCAGTACTACTGCTCGGTGCACCCGGACATGCGGGCCTCGGTGACGGTGCTGCCCGCCCCCACGCCCGCACCGCCGAAGCCCGCGACCACCGCACCCCGCACCACGCCGCGGCAGACCACGGCGGCCGGCACCCCGGCCGCCGCCGCACCGCCGACGACTCCCCCGGCCACCACTCCGCCGCCGACCGCCACCGACCCGGCCGCGCCTGCCGCGCCCGCCGCCGAGCCGCAGCCCGCGGTCCAGCAGGCAACCGCGGCGACGCCGGCCACCCTCGACCCGATGCTGCTGGTCGCGGGCCTCGTCACCGGAATCGCGGTGCTGTGCCTGCTCCTGCTGAGCTCCCGTCGGGCGTGAACCCGGATCTCGCGTGATCAGAACCGGATCTCGCGTGATTGGAGCCGGAACCGGCGAGTTCCGGCTTCAATCACGCGAGTTACGGGCCCGATCACGCGAGTTACGGGTCAGAGGGTCTTCTCCAGGCGGCCGGCCAGCAGCTTGATGAACCGGGACGGGTCGGCCAGCTCGCCGCCCTCGGCGAGCAGGGCCATGCCGTAGAGCAGCTCGGCCGTCTCGGCCAGGCCCTCCTCGTCCGGCCGGGCCGCGTGGGCCTCGCGCAGTCCCGTGACCAGGCCGTGGTCCGGGTTGAGCTCGAGGATGCGCTTGATCGGCGGCAGCTCCTGCCCCATCGCGCGGTACATCTTCTCCAGCGTCGGGGTGAGGTCGTGGGTGTCGCCGACGATGCAGGCCGGCGACGTCGTCAGCCGCGACGACAGCCGCACCTCCTTGACCGACTCGCCCAGCGCCGTGCCCATCCACGTCAGCAGGCTCTCGAAGTCCTTGTTCTGCTGCTCGCGGGCGACCTCGGTGGCCTTCTTGTCCTCCTCCGACTCGAGATCGACCTGGCCCTTGGCGATGGACTGGAACTGCTTGCCGTCGAAGCCCGGGACCGCGTCGACCCACATCTCGTCGATCGGGTCGGTCAGCACCAGCACCTCGTAGCCCTTGGCGCGGAACGCCTCCATGTGCGGCGAGTTCTCGATCGCGGACCGCGACTCGCCGGTCATGTAGTAGATGTGCTCCTGGCCGTCCTTCATCCGCGAGACGTAGTCGCGCAGCGACGTCGGCTTCTCGGCGTCGTGCGTCGAGGCGAACGACGAGATCTCGAGGATGGCTTCGCGGTTCTCGAAGTCGTCGAGCAGGCCTTCCTTGACCGCCCGGCCGAACTCGCGCCAGAACGTCGCGTACTTCTCGGCGTCCGCGGTCATCATGGTCTTGACCGTCGAGAGCACCTTCTTCACCAGGCGACGGCGGATCAGCTGGATCTGCCTGTCCTGCTGCAGGATCTCGCGCGAGACGTTGAGCGAAAGGTCCTGCGCGTCGACGACGCCCTTGACGAACCGCAGGTACTCGGGGACCAGCGACTCGCAGTCGTCCATGATGAAGACGCGCTTGACGTAGAGCTGCACGCCGCGCTTGCGCTCCCGCAGGAACAGGTCCATCGGCGCGTGCGAGGGCAGGAACAGCAGCGCCTGGTACTCGAACGTGCCCTCGGCCTGGAGCCGGATCGTTTCCAGGGGGTCCTGCCAGTCGTGGCTGACGTGCTTGTAGAACTCGTGGTACTCGTCTTCGGTGACCTCGCTCGACGAGCGCGCCCAGAGCGCCTTCATCGAGTTGACGGTCTCGGCCTCTTCGCCCTCGCCCTTCATGCGGATGGGCCAGGTGATGAAGTCGGAGTACCGCTTGACGATCTCGCGGATCTTCGCCGCGGACGTGTAGTCGTAGAGGTGGTCCTCGGTGTCCTCGGGCTTGAGGTGCAGCGTGACCGCGGTGCCCTGCGGCGCGTCCTCGACCGGCTGGATCGTGTACGTGCCCTCGCCGGTCGACTCCCAGCGGACGCCCTCGGCGGTGCCCGCGCGGCGCGTCACCAGGGTGACCTTGTCGGCGACCATGAAGCTGGCGTAGAAGCCGACGCCGAACTGCCCGATCAGGTCCTGCGACGCCGCGGCGTCCTTGGCTTCCTTCAGCTTGGTCAGGAAGTCGGCGGTGCCGGACTTGGCGATCGTCCCGATCAGGGCGACGACCTCCTCGCGCGTCATGCCGATGCCGTTGTCGCGCACGGTCAGCGTGCGCGCCTCGGGGTCGGTCTCGATCGCGATGTGCAGGTCGCCGGTGTCCGCCTCGAGGTCCTTGTCGCGGTACGACTCCAGCCGCAGCTTGTCGAGGGCGTCGGAGGCGTTCGACACGAGCTCCCGCAGGAACGTGTCCTTGTTCGAATAGATCGAATGGATCATCAGCTGGAGCAGCTGACGCGCTTCCGACTGGAACTCCAGCGTCTCGATCGGGGCAGTCACTTCCATTCCTTTCCGCATGTCCTGGGATGCACTCGGGATGCACTCGGGGACGTCCTCGGGCCGACGTTGGGTCGATCCTACCGAGCGGGTCCGACAGTTTCCGAGACCGCGCACTTTATGAACGCAATGGAGCGCCCGGCGGCTCCCGGTGTGATGCTGGCCACGCCCCGCTGCCGATCAAGGAGGATCGAGTGCCCGGACGCTTCCCCCGGTGGACGGCCGTGTTCGCCGCGGCCTGTGCCCTGACCACCGCCTTCGCCGCGCCCGCCGCCGCGGCCGGCGTCGCCGACCACCCCGTCCCGACCACCGGCTGCGGCCGTCCCGCGGGCTTCCCGGCCGGGGTGACGACCACCCGGCACGTCACCTCGGGCGGCCTCGACCGCGAGTACACCGTCCACCTGCCCGCCCACTACCGTCCGTGGCGGCCGTACCCGCTCGTCCTCTCCTTCCACGGGCACAAGCGGACGTCGCAGTACCAGGAAGAGCTGTCGGGCTTCTCGGCGCTGGACGCGATCGCCGTCTACCCGCAGGGCCTGATCGGCACCGACGGCGAGTCCGCGTGGACAGGGGCGCCCTACTCGGCCGCCGCGGACGACGTCCGGTTCACCGGCGACCTGCTGAACCAGCTGCAGCGCACGCTCTGCGTCGACCCCGGCCGGATCTTCGCGGCCGGCAAGTCCAACGGCGGCGGCTTCGTCGGCGTGCTGGCCTGCCGCCTGGCGAGCCGGATCGCCGCGTTCGCCCCGGTGTCCGGCGCGTTCTACCCGCAGGGCGGCGCGTGCCACCCGAGCCGGCCGGCGCCGATCCTCGACTTCCACGGAACGGCCGACACGACGATCCCCTACACCGGCAACCCGGCGAAGGGCCTGCCCGCGATCCCGGACTGGCTGGCGGCATGGTCCACAAGGGACGGTTGCCGGCCCGGCCCGGTGTCGTGGTCACCGGTCGAGGGCGTCGTCGCCCAGAAGTGGCGGGGCTGCGCGCTCGAGCACTACCGCGTGGAAGGCGCCGGCCACGTCTGGCCCAGCACCCGGCCCAACAACGATTCCGCGACACCCACGGTGATCGACGCGACGCCGGTCATCTGGCGCTTCTTCCGCGCGCATCCCCTGCGCTGAAACACGATTGACGCAGGTCAAGCCGCTCGGCGACGATGATTTCCCACAGGCGGGAGCCATCCCGCGTCCCCATCGTCGAAAGGAGTGCGCTGTGAAGGTGCTCGTCCTGAACGCGGGTTACGAACCGCTGCAGACCGTTTCGGTCCCGCACGCGATCCGCATGCTCGTGCGGCACGTCGCCGAGATCCACGAGGCCGAAGAGGGCCTCGCCTACGGTCTGTTCCCGCGCCCGAAGATCGTGCGGTTACTGCGCTACGTCGTCATGAAGTGGCGATATACGCAGCCGCCGCGCTGGTCCCGGCGCGGCGTGCTGGTCCGTGACGGCCACCGCTGCGCCTACTGCGGGCAGCGCGCCACCACGATCGACCACGTGACGCCGCTGAGCCGCGGCGGCGCCCGGACCGACTGGCTCAACACGGTCGCCGCGTGCGGCGGCACGGCCCGCAGCTGCAACGCCCGCAAGGCGGACAAGCTGCCGGGCGAAGCCGGGATGAAGCTGCGGTTCACGCCGTACGTCCCGGCGTGGGACCAGCTGCACCGGCCCGGCGCCTGAGCGCGGCCTGTCCGTCGGCACCCCGGCGGGCAGGCCGCTAGGCTCGAACCGATCGCCACCCCCATCCGTGTGCTCTGTGTGCTCTGGGGAAGGCCGGGGAGGTCGCCGTGACCGACGCAGGAGAGCTGATCGCCGGGCGCTACCGGCTGGCGACGAAGATCGGCCAAGGATCCATGGGTGTCGTCTGGCGCGCCCGCGACGAGCGCCTCGACCGGGTCGTCGCGGTCAAGCAGCTCGACTACGACGCCGCCATCGGGCAGGCCGCCGGGGAGCAGGCGAGCGTGCGCGCGCTGCGCGAAGCGCGGCTGACGGCCCGGTTGCGGCACCCGCACGCGATCACGGTGCACGACGTCGTCGAGGCCGACGGCGGGCCGTACCTGGTGATGGAGTACCTGCCGTCGCGCAGCCTGGCGGAGATCCTGCTCGACCGGGAGACCCTGCCCGCCGACGAGGTGGCGCGCATCGGCGCGCCGATCGCCTCGGCGCTCGCCGCCGCGCACGCCGAGGGGGTCGTGCACCGCGACGTCACCCCCGCCAACGTCCTGCTCGGCGAGTCCGGCGTCGTCAAGATCGCCGACTTCGGCATTTCCCGTGCCACCGGCGAAGGCACCGTGACCGGCGGCGGGTTCATCGCCGGCACGCCCGCCTACCTGGCGCCCGAGGTCGCCGGCGGCCACGAAGCCGGTTTCCCCGCCGACGTCTTCTCCCTCGGCGCGACGCTCTACCGCGCACTGGAAGGCGCTCCCCCGTTCGGCCAGGACGACAACGCGATCACGCTGCTGCTGCGGGTGGCGAAGGAGGAGGTCATCCCGCCGCGGCACACCGGGCCGCTCGCCGAGGTGCTGACCCGGATGCTGCAGCGAGACCCCGAAGCGCGCCCGTCGATGGCGGAGGTCCAGGAGCTGTTCGAGGCCGTCACCGGCGGCCGTCCGCTGCCACCGCCCCGGCCGCGGCCCCGGGCCGGCACCCGGCTGCTGCGCGTTCGCCGCCCGCGGCGCCGGCTCGTCCTGGCGGGCGCCGCGGGCGCTGTCCTGCTGGCTCTCGGCGTCGTGATCGGCACGGTGATCGTCCCGGACGGCACGCCGGTGGCCGCCCCGGTCTCGTCCGCCCCCGCGGCGCCGACGAGCCCGGCGCCCACGACACCGGCCGAGCTGGGTTGCGCCGCCCGCTACGAGGTGACGAACTCCTGGCCCGGCGGCTACCAGGTGCAGGTGACGGTGCGCAACGACCGGGCCGCGGGCCTGTCCGGCTGGAGCGTCCGCTGGACGCTGCCCGCCGGCCACCGCATCAGCGGCCTGTGGAACGGCACGTTCACGGTCGACGGTTCCACGGTGACGGTCGAAAACGCGGCCTGGAACGCGAAGCTCGACGCGGCCGCGTCGACGACCTTCGGCCTGATCGCCCTGACCGGCACCGGGAGCGACGCCGCCCGCCCGGCGCTCACCTGCCGGACGCTCTGAGCGCCGCTGGTCCGATCAGGGCAATTCGGGAAAGATCGCCCACCGGGCTCAACGGTCCGGGCGACTGGCTCGTCGGTAGTGGTGAATCGACCACCACACGGAGGTGCCAGTGCGAAGATGTCTTTCGGCGTTCGCGGTCCTGCTCGCCGGTTCGGCGGGGCTGACCGGGCTCGCCCCACCGGCCTCGGCCGCCGCCGCGGTCCCGTCGTCGACCGTCACGCTCGTCACCGGCGACCAGGTGACCGTCCGGACCGCCCCGGACGGCCGGGACTCGTGGGAGATCCGCCCCGCCGCGGCCAAGGGCATGGCACGGGCGCTGGTGCACCTGCGCCTCGGCGACCGGGACTACGAGGTCCCCGGCACCGCGCTGCCCTACCTCGGGCGCGGGCTCGACCTGAGCCTGTTCGACGTCAAGGCGCTGCTGGCCGGGGCCAAGGCGCCGGTGGACCCCGCGACGTTCGGCGCAGCGCTGGCCAAGCAGTTCACCCAGGACAGTGCCCGCGGCCGGTTCGGCGGCCAGGGGCTGTTCGCGAACGGCGTCCGGTACGCCCTCGCGGGCGCGCCGCAGCGGCAGGCGGCCCGGCCGCGGTCGGTGATGCGGACGGTCTCCGTCGACGCCACCGACATCGCGGGCAAGCCCGCCGACACCGGCGTCGCGTTCCTTTACAACACCGACGACGGCAACGCACTCGGCGCGGACGAGAACTTCAACTACTTCTTCGGCGGCACGGCCAAGTTCAGCGTGCCGGAGGGCAACTACAGCGCACTCGGCCTGTTCTGGACGCTCGACGCCGACGGCAACCCGACCGAGGTGCGGTTCAGCGCGCAGCCGGAGTTCGCGGTGAAGGCCGACGCGACCGTCCGCGTCGACGCGAAACGGGCGTCCAGCAAGGTGACCTGGGTGACGCCGCGCCCGGCGCTGCTCGACGACACCGGGTTCCTGTTCCGCCGGGCCGCCGTGACCGGGCCGGCGCTGCTCGTCGACTTCGACGCCGGGCCCGGCGTGCCGATCTCGGTGTCGCCGACGGCCGTCCCGGTGCGCACCGGCGCCCTGCAGACGTACCCGTACAGCAGGCTCGTGTCGCCGCCCGGGCCGGGCACGCCGTACGAATACGTGCTGCAGAAGGCGAGCGTCGGCGTGATTCCGCAGCAGCGGTACGTGATCACGGCGAAGGACGTCGCCGCGGTCGACGCCACCTACTACAGCGAGTACTCCTCGCTCGGCCTGCGGCAGCGCAGCGGGATGTTCTCGTTCGAGGACATCAGCGGCCGGGTGTCGCACCCGATCCAGCTGCCGCGGAAGCAGACCGAGTACGTCTCGGCGGCACCGGACCTGGGGTGGTTCGGCGGGTTCTCGAAGTACGTGCTGCCGGGGCCGTTCCCCGGCTGGGCCGGCGGCCAGCGCGAGCAGTTCCACAGCTACCGGGGCGGCTCGGCGGTGACCGAGGAGTGGAACCGCTTCCCGCTGCACCCGGCGGGCGCGGTGGCGCTGCTGCCGCTGTCCGACGGCCGGTCGTACACGCTGCCGGGCGCGACCCGGGCGGGCGACCTGCTGCGGTTCTCGATCACGCCGTTCAGCGACAACCAGCCGGGCCACACCGGCTTCGGCTTCTACGGCGAGTCGCGGGACACGATCACCGGGCACTACCGGTTCACCCAGGACGGCACGACCCTGGCCGAAGGCGAGCCGATGGGGGCCACCGAGGTCGGTTTCGCGCAGGAGGTCGCGCCCGGTCCGTCGACGCTGGGGCTCACGATCGACGCGGGGCGCACCGGGCCGATGTACCGGCAGAGCACCGCGACCCACACCGAGTGGACGTGGCGGTCGCAGCACGTCGCGGGGGCGACGCTGCCGCCGAGCCTGTACTGCGCCCGCGGGGACGGCGGCCCGGACCGGGAGTGCGCGGTCGAACCGCTGCTGACGCTGGGATACGCGGTCGGCGGGCTGCGGCCGGACGGGTCGACGGTGTCCGGCCCGCAGAGCCTGGACCTCACGGTCGGGCACCTGCAGCAGAGCACCGCCTCGCCGGTGACGGCGGCGACCGTGCAGTACTCGACCGACGGCACGACCTGGCAGGACGCGCCCGTCACCGCCCGCGGCGACGGGGTGTTCCACGCGGACTTCGGCGTGGTCACGCAGTCGTTCCGCGGCGCGGACGTCTCCCTGCGCGTCACCGCTTCGGACGCCGCCGGGGCGACGATCAGCGAGACGATCACCGCCGCCTACCACGTCTACACGTCATGAGGGGACTGTCCACTGTGAACAGAAGATGGCTGGGGGTGCTGGCCGCCGCGGTGGCGGCCGCCGGCGTGGTGACGCCGTCGGCGAGTGCGGCACCGGGTCCGCGGGCGGCGTGCCCCGAGCGACCGGGCGTGCTGCGGTGCCTCACCACGTACACGCCGGGTGCGGCCCGGGCCTTCGGCCCGGCCGGCTGGGGTGCCGACGACCTGGCGTCGGCCTATGCGCTGCCCGCCACGGCGGGGCCGGACACGGTCATCGGGATCTCGATCGCCTACGACGCCCCGAACCTGGAGGCCGACCTGGCCACCTACCGGGCGCAGTACGGCCTGCCACCGTGCACGACGGCGAACGGCTGCTTCCGCAAGGTCAACCAGCAGGGCGTGGCGGCACCCCTGCCGCCGTCCGACTTCGGCTGGGCGGTCGAGTCCACATTGGACGTCTCGATGGTGTCGGCGGCGTGCCCGTCGTGCCGGATCCTGGTCGTGGAGGGCAACACGCCCGGTTTCGCCGACCTGGCGGAGACGGAGGACACGGCGGTGCGGCTGGGCGCGAAGGTGGTGTCGAACAGCTACGGCGCGAGGGAAGGCGGCGCGGCGCTGGCGTACGCGAGCCACTACCGGCACCCGGGCGTGACGGTGGTGGCATCCTCCGGCGACAGCGGCTTCACGGCGGCGAGCTACCCGGCGGTCCTGGCCACGACGGTGGCGGTCGGCGGCACCTCGCTGGCCCGCGACCCGGATTCACCGCGCGGCTGGGCGGAGTGGGCCTGGCCGTACGGCGGCAGCGGCTGCTCGGCGTACATCGCGAAGCCGAAGTGGCAGAAGGACACCCACTGCAGCAAGCGGACGGTCGCGGACGTGTCGGCGGTGGCCGAGGACGTCGCGATCCACGTCGCGGACGCGGGCGGCTGGCTCCCGGCGAGCGGGACGAGCGCTTCGGCACCGTTCGTGGCGGGGCTGATCGGCCGCGCGGGTCACGCAGGAGTGACGCAACCAGCGGACATCTACGCTCGAGCGGCCGCGTTCACGGACGTGACAACGGGCCACAACGACCCGTCGGGCGCGGGCAAGAAGTGCGGCTGGGACTACCTGTGCGTAGCGGGCCCGGGCTACGACGCGCCGACGGGTGTCGGGGTGCCGAACGGCCTGGCGGGCCTCTGATCGCATGACATGAACGACCCTTTCCTGACGTCGGACGTCAGGAAAGAGTCGTTCATGTCAGTTCGGGCCGGGCACGCCCGGGCGGCACAGCCCGCGCTCGTACGCGAGCAGCCCGGCCCCGGTCCGGTGCGCGCACCCCAGCTTCCGCACCACCCTCGTCACGCAGTCCCGCACCACCGGTTCCGGCAGGCCCAGCCGCCCGGCGATCTCCGCGTTCGTGAGCGCCGCGCCCACGCCCACGAGCACCTGGGTCTCGCGGGCCGACAACCCGTCCACCCGCGCCAGCCGCTCGTCGCGCGGGCCGGACAGTCGCGTCGCCGCCGACACCAGGCGGCGGGTGGCGTCCGGGGACAGCACCAGGTGGCCGTCGGCCGCCAGCCGGACCACCTTGACCAGGTCCCGCCCGCGGGCCGACCGCAGCACGAACCCGGCCGCGCCGTCACGCAGCGCGCGCAGGATGCCCGCGTCCGAGTCGAACGTCGCCAGCGCCACCACCGCCGGGCGCCGGGGGAACTCTTCCGGCGGGCTCAGCCGCAGGTCGAGCAGCAGCACGTCCGGCAGCCGGCGGCGCAGGGTGACCCGGGCCGCCGCCGCGTCCGGAACCGCGCCGACCAGCTCGACGCCGTCCGCTTCGTCGAGGATCGTGCTCAGGCGCGCTCGCACCGCCGCATCGCGTTCGGCCACCAGGACCCGGACCGGCGGCGGCGCGAGCACCGCGTCAGTCCTTCGGCCGCAGGCGGATCAGCGGCAGGTCGGTCTTCGACGCGCCGACGAGGTCACGGCCGCCCGGACCGCGCAACCGCACCTCCCGGAACCGCACCGACGACAGCTGCGCGGCTTCGATCGGGTAGACGTCGCCGTAGCGCCTGATCTTGTCCACCAGCTCCTTGCCGAGCAGTTCGACGAGCCCGGCGTGCCGCGTCGCGCCGCCGCCCAGCGGGACGTCCAGTTGCTTGCGGACCTCGGGAAACCGCTGGTCGAGCTCGACGGCCAGCTGGTGGATCGTGACGTACGCCCGGCCGAACTCCGCGGCGTCCGGACCCGGCGGGATCTCCTGCAGCACCTTGACGAGCTTGTCGTCCATCCCGAGCTTGTCCCACAACGTCACGTCTTTCCTCCGCTCACGACCGCCGTTGGTCTACCAGAGGACCGGCACGCGGTCCACTCCCCCGGTGACACGGTTGGTCCGGATCGTGAGTTCATCCACGCCGGCAGCCAGGCGCAACCCCGGAAACCGCCGGAACAGCGACCCGAAAACGACACGCAGTTCGGTGCGGGCCAGGCTGGCGCCGATGCAGAACCAGCCACCGTAGGCGAAGGCGACGTGCGAGTTCGGCTTGCGATCCGGGTCGAACTTCTCCGGCTCCGGGAACACGGAGCCGTCCCGGTTCGCGGCCGCGATCGACAGCACGACGGCGTCGCCGCGCGCGATCGTGACGCCGCCGAGCTCGACGTCGTCGTGCGCATAACGCAGGACGCCGAGCCCGCTCGGGGCGGACAGCCGCAGGATTTCCTCGACGACGCCGTGCACCCGGCCCGCGGGATCGACGGCCAGCGCGTCGCGCCGGGCGAGATCGGTGAGCAGGTAGAGCACGCCGAGGTCGATCCGGTTGGACGTCGTCTCGTGCCCGGCGAACAGCAGGCCGGCGGCGAGCCGCGCGAGGTCGTCGTCGGTGAAGGACGGGTCGTCGGCCTGCGCCCGGACCATGTCCGACACGACGTCCTGGCCGGGCTCCCGCCGTTTGGCGGCGGCGAGCCGGCTCATGTAGGCGGTGAACTCGTCGAGCGCCGCGTCCGCGCCGTCGCCGATGTCCATCCGCCCCATCCGGTCGGACAGCACGCGGAAGGTGTCGCGGTCCTCGTACGGGACGCCGAGCAGCTCGCAGATGACCAGCACGGGCAACGGGAAGGAGAGGTGTTCGTGCAGGTCGACCGGGCCGTCGCCGGCTTGTTCCACGGCGTCGAAGCAGCCGTCGGCAAGCTCCTGCACGTGCCCGGCGAGCCGCCGGATCCGGTTGGCGGAGAAGGCGGGCACGAGCATCCGCCGCATCCGCGCGTGCTCGGTGTGCTCGGTTTCGTGGTCGCCCTGCGGCCGGCTGAGGATGGCGGCGTTCGACAACGCGGCGGCTTCCTCCGGCGCCGGGTGCGAGCGCCCGAACCGCGCATCGGTGAACACGGCACGGACCTGCTCGAACCCGGTGACGAGCCAGGCCGGGTCCCCGGCCGGCGTGGTCACCGGGACAACGGGCCCCTGCCGCCGCAGCACCGCGAAGAGCGGCGCGATCTCCAGGACGTTCGGCCGTGCGAAAGGCAGGCGCGGGCTGTCCGTGGTGGCGGTCATCGGGTCTCCTCCCCCGCAGAACGCGGCCGATCGGCGCGAACACGGGCGGGCCGGTCACGGCCGCATTCCGGTCCCCCCGCAAACCACGGTACTCAGGAAAGGGGTGATCGGGCGGGGAAAGCGAGTTCCCCGCCCGATCGGGTCAGCGCGGCCCGAAACTGTCGGTGCCTCCCGGTATCGTGGATGCCGGGGGCCGGAGGCCACCCCCTACAACATCTTCCAAGCCCGCGTCAGCGTGTCCCGCAGAATCTGCTCCATCTCGTCGAACTCCGCCTGATCACAGACCAACGGCGGCGACAGCTGCACCACGGGCTCGGCCCGATCATCGGCCCGGCAGTACAACCCGGCCTCGAACAGCGCCTCCGAAAGGAACCCGCGCAGCACCCGCTCGGACTGCTCGGCCGAGAACGTCTCCTTGGTCGCCTTGTCCTTCACCAGCTCGATCCCGTAGAAGAACCCGGCCCCCCGCACATCCCCGACGATGGGCAGGTCCAGCAACCGGTCCAAAGTGGACCGGAACGCGTCCTCCCGCCGCAGCACGTGCCCGTACAGGTCCTCCCGCTCCATCAGGTCGAGGTTCGCCAGCGCCACCGCGCACGACACGGGGTGCCCGCCGTACGTCGACCCGTGCATGAACGTCGTCGCGCCGCGGGTGAACGGCTCCATCAGCCGCTCCGAAGCCAGCACCGCGCCCAGTGGCGCGTAGCCCGACGTCAGCCCCTTCGCCGTCGTGATGATGTCCGGCTGGTAGCCGTACCGCTTGGCCGCGAAGTCGTGGCCGACCCTGCCGAACGCGCAGATCACCTCGTCGGACACCAGCAGCACGTCGTGCCGGTCGCAGATCTCGCGCACCCGCGCGAAGTAGCCGGGCGGCGGCACGAAACACCCTCCGGTGTTCTGCACCGGCTCCAGGAACACCGCGGCCACCGTGTCCGCGCCCTCGAACTCGATCGCCTGCTCGATCTGGTCGGCGGCCCAGCGGCCGTACGCCGCGTAGTCGTCGGCGTGCTCGGGCGCGCGGTAGAAGTTCGTGTTCGGCACGCGCAGGGTGCTCGGCACCAGCGGCTCGAAGTCCGCCTTCGCGCCCGGGATGCCGGTGATCGACAGCGCACCCTGCGACGTCCCGTGGTAGGCCAGCGCGCGGCTGATCACCTTGTGCTTGCCCGGCTTCCCGACGAGCTTGAAGTACTGCTTCGCGAGCTTCCACGCCGTCTCGACGGACTCGCCGCCGCTCACGGTGAAGAACACCCGATCGAGGTCACCCGGCGCCGCGGCGGCGAGCCGCGAGGCCAGCTCGATCGCCGTCGGGTGCGCGTGCCCCCACAGCGGGAAGTACGCGAGCTGCTTCGTCTGCCGCGCGGCGGCTTCGGCGAGCTCCTCGCGGCCGTGGCCGACCTGCACGGCGAACAGCCCGGCGAGCCCGTCCAGGTACCGCTTCCCGCGGGCGTCCCAGATGTAGGCGCCTTCGCCGCGGACGATCACGGGGACGTCGGTCTCGGCGTAGGCCGAGTGGCGCGTGAAGTGCAGCCAGAGGTGGTCGCGGGCAGCCTGGGCGAGGTCGGCAGTCATACCTCGGTTATCGCACGCAGTCACCGCGGAATGCAAGTGATTCAGTCGTCCAGTCGAACTTGAACGACTAATTCATGATCGTCCAAGGAGTACAGCCTTCGGATTTAGTCGTCACGGTCAGCGAGTGCCCCACTGGTAGGTCTGCTTCCGCAGCTTCAGGTAGACCATCGCCTCCGCGTGCCGCACGCCGGGCAACGCGCGGATCCGCGTCGAGATCAGCTGGAGCAGCGCTTCGTCGTCCGCGCAGACCGCCTCGCAGAGCAGGTCGTAGCGCCCGGCGCAGAGGATCACGTACGCGATCTCGTCCATTTCGGCCAGTGCGTCGCCGACCGGTTCGAGCGGGCCGTCGACGGTGATCGCGATCATCGCCTGCCGGAACAGCCCGACCTGCAAGGGATCCGAGACGGCGACGATCTGGATGACGCCGGAGTCGGACAGCCGCTGCACCCGCTGCCGCACCGCGGCCTCGGACAGGCCGACGGCCTTGCCGATGGTCGCGTACGCACGCCGCCCGTCCTCCTGCAGTTGCGCGATGATCTGCCGCGAGATCTCGTCGAGCACCGGCGGGGCGGGCCGGCCGGTCGTGTCCTGGCTGCTCACGCCCCGGATCATCCCCGACGCGGGCGGCACCGGGCAATTCCGCCACGCCGTGACGATGAGTGACTAAATCCGAATGACCTAGCCCGATCAGACAACGGATTCAGTCGTCTTGGTGCCGTTGACAACACCGAATCAGTGCTGTTCCATCCGTCGCACCCTGCTCCCGGCCGGAGGGAACGCCCATGCCCCGCACTCCCGCCCCGCCCGACGTCACCGTGGCCGCACCGAAGACCCGCACCCTCACCCGGTCCATCGGCGTCGGCGGCGGCACGCTCCTGACGCTCAGCTGCGTGACGCCCGCGTCGTCGCTGTTCGTCCTCGTGCCCCCGCTGTTCGCCGACCTCGGCACCGGCACCGCGCTCGCCATCGCCCTCGCCGTGCTGCTCTGCGTCGGCATCGCCTGCTGCTACTCCGAACTCGGCACGCTGGTGCCGAGCGCCGGCGGCGAATACGCGATGGTGACCACGGTGGCGAACCGGTTCGCCGGCTGGCTGACCTTCATGCTGTCGTTCGTCGTCATCCTCGTCGTGCCCCCGATCATCGCGATCGGGGTGGCCGACTACCTCGCCGCCGTCATCGATGTCAGCCCGTCGGTCGCGGGCGCGCTCGTCATGGTCGCGGGCACCGTGATGGGGTTGCTGAACCTGCGTTCCAACGCCTGGATCACCGGGATCTTCCTGGTCATCGAGGTCGTCGCGATCTTCGTCGTGTCCCTGCTCGGCTTCGCGCACGCCACGCAGAGCCCCGCCGTGCTGCTCAAGCCCGCCCTCGGCACCAGCGGGATCGGGCTGATCGCCGTCGTCGCCGGGCTCGCCGTCGCGCTGTTCGTCGTGCAGGGCTTCAGCACCGCCGTCTACCTCGCCGAGGAGATGCGGGAACCGCGCCGGACCGTGGCCAGGACGGTGTTCTGGACGCTGGGGATCAGCGCCGTCGTCATCCTCGTGCCGGTCGTGGCGATCACCCTGGCCGTGCCGGACACCGCCGCGCTCGCCGGGGTCGACCTGACCGCGCTGGTCACCGGCTGGAGCGGCAGCGGCGTCGGGGTGGCGATCAGCCTCTGCATCGCGGCGGCGATCGTGAACGCGGTGATCGTCATGGTCATCCAGAACTCGCGGGTGCTCTACGCCTCCGCGCGTGACCAGGCGTGGCCGGCGCCGGTCAACCGCGCGATGAGCGTGGTGAGCGGGCGGTTCGGCGCGCCGTGGGTCGCCACGCTGGTCACCGGGCTGTCCGAAGCCGTGCTCTGCTTCGTGCCGGTGGACACCCTCAGCGGCGTCACCGGGGTCGCCGTCGTCGCGCTCTACCTGAGCGTCGCGGCCGCCGCGCTCGGCGCGCGCCGGGCGGCGCACCGGAAGCCGCACGTGTGGCGGATGCCGGCGTGGCCGCTCGTGCCGGGACTGGCCGTCGCGGCGCTGGCCTACGTCCTGGTCGAGCAGAGCGCGCTCGACCTCGGCATCACGGCCGGGGTCCTCGTGGTGTCGGCGCTGTACTGGTGGGGGTACCTGCGCCGCCGCCCCGGGCGCTGGGTCGTGACGGTGCCGCAGGAATAGCCGTCGCTCTTCCGGGGTAACTCAACCTTCGGGGCCGTTCACCCGTACTGATCCCCGGCAGGACCTTCGGCGAGGGGACGACGGATGCGCGGGACCGCGGTGGCCCTGCTGGGCGCGGCGCTGGTGACGGCGGGCTGCTCGGCGCCCCGGACGACGACACCGAGCCCGATCGCCGAGCCGTTGACCACGACGTCTTCGGCGCCGCCGACCACGACCACGACCCCTCCGCCGCCCGCGCCGCCGTGCGCCGTCACGTCCGGCGCCTGCGTGAGCCTCGCGCAGAAGCTGGCCTGGCTGCTGCGGGACGGCCGGGTGGTCCGCGGCCCGGTCCCGGCCGGGTTCGGCCCACCCGATCAGGCGACGCCCGCCGGGTCGTTCCGCGTCGCGTGGAAGGACCGCGAGCACCGCAGCAGCCAGTACGGCACCGACATGCCCAACTCGGTGTTCTTCGCCCCCGGCGGCATCGCCTTCCACGCCGGGCCGCTCGACGCGCCGTCGCACGGTTGCGTCCACCTGACCGAGGCGGATTCGGCGGCCTTCTTCGACGGGCTGAACGTCGGCGACGCGGTGCAGGTCTTGTAGGCTCCTTCCCCGTTGGACACTCCCACCGTCGTCTCCCGGCTGCGCGCCGCGGGCTGCGTGTTCGCCGAGGACGAGGCCGACCTCCTCGTCGCCGCGGCCACGACCCCCGCGGAACTCGACGCGCTCGTCGAACGCCGCGTCGCCGGGCTGCCGCTGGAACACCTGCTGGGCTGGGCGGAGTTCCACGGCCTGCGCGTCACCGTGCGGCCCGGGGTGTTCGTGCCGCGGCACCGCACCGGGTTCCTGGTCGACGTGGCCGTCTCGCTGGCGCCACCGGACCCGGTGGTGCTCGACCTGTGCTGCGGCTCGGGGGCGCTGGGTGCCGCGTTCGCCGCGACGCTCCCGCCGCGTGAGCTGCACGCCGCCGACGTCGAGCCCGCCGCGGTCGAGTGCGCGCGGCTGAACCTCCCTTCCGCCGCGGTCCACCAGGGCGATCTTTACGACGCGCTGCCTTCGTCCCTGCGCGGCCGGGTCGACGTCCTGCTGGCGAACGTGCCGTACGTGCCCTCGGACGCCGTCGCGACGATGCCGCCCGAAGCTCGGCTGCACGAGCCGCTGGTGGCGCTCGACGGGGGCGCGGACGGGCTGGACCTCGCCCGGCGCCTCGCCGCGGGGGCGCCGGAGTGGCTCGCCCGCGGTGGGACGCTGCTGATCGAATCGAGTGAACGGCAGGCGCCGGTGCTCGCGGAAACCCTTGCGGCAGCAGGATTGTCGCCGCGCGTGCACTCCTGCGACGAGCGGGGCGCGACCGTCGTCACCGGCACCGCGAAATCGTGATCTCACGTTCCGGCGGTCCCGGACGTCTACCTCATGTGATCGTGAAACCGTTCGAGCAAGTCGTCGCCGAGCACGGGCCGATGGTCCTCCGGGTCTGCCGGGCCGTGCTCGGGCAGGCCGACGCCGAAGACGCCTGGTCGGAAACCTTCCTGGCGGCGTTGAAGGCGTACCCGGAGCTGCCCGCCGACGCCAACGTCCAGGCGTGGCTGGTCACGATCGCCCACCGCAAGGCCGTCGACGTCACCCGTGCGCGGGCCCGCCACCCGGTCCCGGTCGGCGAGGTGCCGGACAGGCCCGGCCGCGCGGAGGCGTGGAACGGCGACTTGTGGGACGCGCTGGCGCGATTGCCGGACAAGCAGCGCCTCGCCGTCGCCTACCACTACCTGGCCGGGCTGCCGTACCGCGAGATCGCGGAGATCACCGGCGGCACCGTCGACGCCGCACGCCGCGCGGCCGCCGACGGCCTCAAAGCACTGCGGGCCAGCTACCCCCTGGAAGGAGCGCACTCATGACGGACTTCTTCTTCATGCACTTGCGGGACGAGATCCTGCTCGACCCGAACCCGATGCACGAGCGGCTCGTCGCCGACGCGGCCCGCGAGGGACTGCTGGACGTCGCCTACCACACGGTCGACTCGCCGGTCGGGTCCCTGCTGCTGGCGGCGACCGAGGAGGGCCTGGTGAAGGTGGCCTTCGACCGCCAGGACCACGACGCCGTGCTGAGCGAGCTGGCGGCGAGCATCAGCCCGCGCATCCTCCGGGCGCCATCCCGGTTCGAGGAGGTGGTCCGCCAGCTCGCCGAGTACTTCGACGGCGAGCGGCAGACCTTCGACGTCCCCCTGGACTTCCGGCTGGCACGGGGGTTCCGCCGCGCGGTGCTCGACCACCTACCCGAGATCGCCTACGGCCACACGGAAAGCTACGCCCAGGTAGCGGCGGCGGCGGGCAGCCCGAAGGCAGTCCGCGCGGTCGGCACGGCATGCGCGCTGAACCCCCTGCCGGTGGTGGTGCCATGCCACCGTGTCGTCCGTTCCGACGGCTCGTACGGCCAGTACGCCGGCGGCGAGGAAGCCAAGCGCGTCCTGCTGACGATGGAGGCCGCATGAAGACGTTCGAAGAGCGCGCCGCCACGGCCGCTTGGGCGGCGGTGGCCCATCAGCCGCTTCGCACCTTCGCGGCTTCTCAGCCCGGCAACGCGACAGCCAAGCGCACCAGACTGACCACGGAGGCAGCATGACAACGCTCGAAGAGCGCGTCGCCGCAGCCGACTGGGTCGCGGTGGCCGCCGAGGTCGACGACTACGGCTGCGCGCTCCTGCCGCGGCTGCTCACCCCAGCCGAGTGCGCGGAGCTGGTCGCACTGTGGGATGAGCCGTCGCACTTCCGGGCGACGGTGAACCTGCGCCGTCACCGCTTCGGGGACAACGGCGACTACCACTACTTCGCGGCACCGTTCCCGGATCCGGTGCAACGCCTGCGGCAGGCGCTCTACCCGCGGCTGCTGCCGATCGCCCAGGACTGGTCCGCACGCCTCGGCCGCCCGGCCGAATGGCCATCCACTTTGGACGAATGGCTGGCGATCTGCCACGCGGCAGGCCAGCGGCGGCCAACACCGATCCTGCTGCGCTACGAGCCGGGCGGCTGGAACGCGCTGCACCGCGACCTCTACGGCGATAGAGTGTTCCCGCTGCAGGTGGTGATCAACCTCAACGAGCCGGGCACCGACCACACCGGCGGCGAGTTCCTCCTGGTGGAGCAGCGACCCCGGGCCCAGTCCCGCGGCACGGCGACACTCATTCCCCAGGGCCACGGCCTGGTGTTTACCACCCGCGACAGACCGGTCCGCTCGGCCCGCGGCTGTCGGCGGCACCGGTCCGCCACGGCGTCTCGGTGGTCCGATCCGGCCACCGGCACACGCTCGGCCTCCTGTTCCACGACGCGGCATGACTGCCCGCGAACTCGAGGCACTGCTGCGGTTGCTCGGCCGGGCCCGCCACATCGTGATCGGCACGGATCATGTGTCCCGGGCCGACGGCGAGCGGATCGCCGCGTCCTGGGGCCTCGGGTGGCTCGGCGCCGCCGCGATCCCAGGGCCCGGGCCTCGCCACCGCGACCCAGCTCCATCGCAGCCGACACCACCACGGAAGCGCGGCCGCCCAGCATCACCGCAGCCCGACACCACCACCGTGGCTCGGCACCTCGACGACCCGACACCACCGCAGCCGACACCACCACCCCAGCCTCGAACGGCCGACGGCCGGCCGCACAAAGCCGGGGCGGCAGCCGGGCTCCCCCTGAGCGACCGAATGGCGTTCACACCCGGCCGAGCAGCATCGTCGCGCCCAGGGCCGTCATCGTTGCCGCTATCACCCCGTCCAGCACCCGCCATGCCGCCGGCTTCGCGAACACCCCGGCCAGCCGCCGGGCGCCGAAGCCCAGTGCACTGAACCAGACCGCGCTGGCGATGCCGGCGCCGATACCGAACAGCCAGCGGCCGGTGCCGTGGGCGACCGCCAGCGAGCCGAGCAGGAGGACCGTGTCGAGGTACACGTGCGGGTTGAGCCACGTGAACGCCACACAGGTGAGCACCGCCTTGCGCAGCGGCGTCCGCTCCTCGCCGACCGACATGACCGACGGCCGGAACGCCCGTCGCCCCGCGAGGGCGCCGTAGGCGAGCAGGAACAGCCCGCCGCCGACGGCGATCGCGCCGATGGCCGTCGGCCACTGCTCCAGCACGGCGCCGATCCCGCTGACGCCGAGTCCGATCAGCACGAGATCGGACACGGCGCAGATGACCACCAGCGGCGCCACCGCGCCACCGCGCAAGCCCTGTTGCAGCAGGAACGCGTTCTGGGAACCGATCGCGACGATCAGGGACAGGCCGGTCCCGAATCCGGCCAGCAGGAGAGGCAGCACCCCGTCACGCTATGACCCCGCCGCCGCATTACTCCAGCTAAAGATTCTTACGTAACATTAGCGCTCGTGATGTCGGATCTCCCGCTCGACCAGGTCAAAACGCTGCTCGCCGTAGTGGACGAGCAAAGTTTCGACGCCGCGGCGGCGGTGCTGCACGTGACGCCGTCCGCGGTCAGCCAGCGGGTGAAGGCCCTGGAGCAGCGGACCGGCCGGGTCCTGCTGCTCCGCACCAAGCCGATCCAGCTGACCGCATCCGGTCAGGTCCTGGTGCGCTTCGCCCGATCACTGGCCCAGCTCGAGCAGGACGCCCTGGCCGAACTGGGCCTCGGCGCGGCGGGCACGCGCACCCTGTCGATCGCGGTCAACGCGGACTCCCTGGCCACCTGGTTCCTGCCGGCACTGACCGGCATCGCCGAAGACCAGGACGTCTGCTTCGACCTCCAGCGCGAAGACGAGGATCACACGGCGACCCTGCTGCGCGAGGGCCTGGTCATGGCGGCGGTGACGGCGTCACCCCAGCCCGTCCAGGGCTGTACGTCTCACCGCCTCGGCCGCATGCGCTACCGCGCCATGGCATCCCCCGGGTTCATCGCCCGCCACCTCGCCGACGCGCCCCTGACGGCCACCCTCCCGGCAGCCCCGGTGATCGTCTTCGATCGCAAGGACGACCTCCAGGACCGCTTCCTCCGCGCCCTCACCCGCCGCCGCACCTTCACGATGGTCCGCCACCACATCCCGGCCTCGGAGTCGTTCGCGGACGCCGTGGCGGCCGGCCTCGGCTGGGGCATGGTCCCGGAGCTCCAGGCGGGCCCGCGCGGAGACGCACTGGTGGACCTGGCCCCGGACCGCCCCGTCGACGTCCCGCTGCACTGGCAGCAGTGGAAGCTGGACTCCCCCGCCCTGGCCGCGGTGGCCGAGGCGGTGGCCCGGGCCGCGAAGGAATCGCTGCGCTGAGGCTCGCGCCGTCAGTCCCCCGCGGCGGGAAAGCCGCGCACCCCGTGTTCCACCAGGTCGAACGCCTCGTCGATCACCGCGGCCTGCTCGCGTCGGACCACGTCCGCCTCTTCGCCTGCCACGATGCGGCCGATCGCGTGGGCGAACACCGTTGTGATCGCCGTCGTCAGCAGGCCCGCCGCCATGCGCGACCGGAACGGTGAACCCGTCTCCGCCGTCAGCACCTCGGTGAACGCCTCCGCGATCTCGCGTTCCTGCTCGTACCAGCGGGCCGTCAGGGCCGGGCTCGAGGTCAGCACCCACCAGAATCCGGGGCCGCCGGGGATGGCTCCGGACAGGGGGTGGCCCGATTCCAGCAAGGCGTGCTGGTGGCGGCGTAGCGCCTCACACGGCGAGACGCCGGCCGGGCGGTTGCGGACCACCGATGTCAGCTCGGCCAGGCGCTCCGCGTGGCGGTCCAGGAACAGGTCCTCCTTGCGGGGGAAGTAGTTGAACACCGTCATCTTCGACACGCCCGCCGCCTCGGCGATCTCCGCCACCGTCACCTCCTCGAAGCCTCGCTCGACGAAGAGGCCGGTGGCCACGTTGGAGATCAGCAGGCGGGTGGCCTGCTTCTTCCGCTCGCGCAGTCCGGGATCCGCCATGCGCCGAGTATAGACCGACCCCAAAGTTTGACTCGGTAAAACTTTCTGGGCATCATCGAAGCCATGAACAGAGATGTGGTGATCTCCGGGGGCGGACCGGTCGGCTTGATGCTGGCCTGCGAACTGCGACTGGCGGGCGTGGACGTGCTCGTCGTCGAACGGCTGCCCGAGCCGGACCAGACGATCAAGGCCGGGTCGGTCAACCTGACCACGGCCGAAGCCTTCTACCGCCGGGGCCTGCTGCCCGCGATGGACGCCGTCGTGCAGCAGAACTTCGCGCAGATCCAGAAGTTCCTCGAATCACGCGGGGGTGGCCCGAAGGCCGTGCCGGTGGGGCACTTCGCCGGGATCATGGTCACCTCGGACGGCGTCGACTTCGCCGACCCGGCCTTCCGGGACGTCGGGCCCGCCGCCCGGGTGGTCGTCATCCAGCAGCAGGCCGTCGAGGCGATCCTCGCCGGGCGGGCCGCCGAACTGGGCGTCGAGATCCGGCGCGGGGTCGAGTTCACCGGGTTCGACGCCGACGACGACGGCGTGACCGTGCACCTCGGCGACCGGGAAACCGTGCGCGCCGGCTGGCTCGTGGGGGCCGACGGGGGACGCAGCTTCGTCCGCAAGCAGGCCGGCTTCGCGTTCCCCGGCACCGATCCCGCCATCACCGGACGGCAGGCGCTCACCGAGCTCACCGGCGCCGACGCGCTGCCCGCCGGGTGGCAGCACGGCCCCGGCGGTCTCTACGTCCACGGCCCGACGCCCGGGCGGGTGCTCACCGTCGAGTTCGACGGGCCGCCCGAGGACCGGGACGCGCCGGTCACCGCGCAGGAGATCGAAGACAGCTTCCGGCGCGTGTCCGGCGCGGACGTCCGGGTGACCAAGCTCCACAGCGCGACGCGCTTCACCGACAACGCCCGGCAGGCGAGCACGTACCGCCGGGGCCGCGTGCTGCTGGCCGGGGACGCGGCGCACGTCCACTCCCCCTTCGGCGGGCAGGGCCTCAACCTCGGCATCGGCGACGCCGTCAACCTGGGCTGGAAGCTCGCCGCGACCGTCCACGGCTGGGCGCCCGACGGCCTGCTCGACACCTACACGACCGAACGGCACCCGATCGGCGAGTGGGTCCTCGAGTGGACCCGGGCGCAGGTCGCGCTGATGCGCGCCGACGTGCGGACCCAGGCGCTGCGCCGGGTCGTCGGCGACCTGCTGCACACCGGCGACGGCGCGACGTACCTCGCGAAGAAGCTCTCCGGCGTCCTGCACCGCTACCCGATCGAGGGCGAGCACGACCTCACCGGCCGCGCCGCGCCCGACTTCGCCTTCGCCGACGGCAGCAGGCTCGGCGAACACCTCCACGACGGCAAGGCGCTCCTGCTCGACCTCGCCGACGACGCGGGTTTGCGCGAGACGGCGAGCGGCTGGGCGGGGCGCGTGAACGTGCTGACGGCGAAGTGCGACAGCGAGCCGGCCCTGACGGGCGTGCTCGTCCGGCCGGACGGCCACATCGGCTGGGCACGCGAAGACGGTTCGACGGCCGACCTCGAAGCGGCCATGCACAGGTGGTTCGGCACACCCGCCTGACAGGATGGGCGGGTGATCGACCTCCACCCGCCGATCGAGCCCTACGACCACGGCATGCTGGACGTCGGCGACGGCCACCAGGTGTACTGGGAGACCTGCGGCAACCCGGACGGCAAGCCGGCGGTGGTGCTGCACGGCGGGCCCGGCCAGGGCTGCGCACCGGGCATCCGGCGGGCGTTCGACCCGGCCCGCTACCACGTCGTCCTGCTGGACCAGCGCGGCTGCGGCCGGAGCCGTCCGCACGCCGCCGACCCCGCGACGTCGTTGCGGCACAACACCACGGACCACCTCGTCGCCGACCTCGAACGGCTGCGGGAGCACCTCGGCATCGAACGCTGGCTGGTGCGGGGTGGCTCGTGGGGCGCGACGCTGGCGCTGGTGTACGCCGAGCGCTTCCCGCACCGCGTGACGGAGATCGTGGTCAGCTCGATCAGCACGACCCGCCGGTCGGAGCTCGACTGGCTGTACCGCGGGGCCGGCCGCTTCTTCCCGGAAGCGTGGCAGCGCTTCCGGGACGTCGCCGGGGACGACGACGTCGTGTCCGCCTACGCCCGGCTGATGGCCGACCCGGACCAGCGCGACCGCGCGGCCCTCGCGTGGGATGCCTGGGAGAGAACGGTTCTCTCGCTGGAACCGAGCGCCACCACCGAAGTCCACAGTGGACCGCCGGACGACGCGCTGCTGGCGTTCGTCCGGCTCACCACGCACTACTACGCGCACGCCGGCTGGCTCGAGGAGGGGGCGGTGATCCGCGACGCCGGGCGGCTGGCGGGCATCCCCGGCGTGCTCATCCACGGCCGGCTCGACCTCAGCTGCCCGGTGACGACGGCGTGGGAGCTGGCCGAGGCCTGGCCGGGCGCCGAACTCCTCGTCGACGACCGGTCCGGGCACGGCGCCAGTGACGTCAAGCGGGCCTGGCTGCTCGCCGCGCTGGACCGGTTCGCCGGCTAAGGGAGCGCCTCGGCCACCGTCGCCAACAGGCCGTACAGCCAGCCGAAAGCCAGCCGTCGCAGGGTCGGCGCCCGGCCCGTTCTCGGGTCCGCGCAGCGCAGGCCGACGAGCAGCCTGCCGATCGTGGCGCCCCACCACCGCTGCAGGAACACGCGGTGCACGAAGGAGGTCGCGATGTAGACCACGAACAACGTGATCGTGTAGGCGACCCCCGAACCCGGGTCGACCACCGCGGCGGCCACGGCCGCGACCAGGAAGTGCAGCACGACGTCCACGAACACCGCCGGAACGCGCTGCAACCACCACGCCCGCCGGATCGGGCCCGTGCGCAGCAGGCGGCGGCGCACCGGCCAGGGGATGTCGTGCGCGTCGTCCAGGGTGGGATCGGTCTCCATGCCCTTCCCACGCCCGAACCCGGGGTTCGGTTGCTCACTTCTCCGCGGCCAGTTGCACCGCCACGTCGATGATCATGTCCTCCTGGCCGCCCACCAGCGCCAGCTCGCCGCATCGGCGCAGGATCGCCTGCGCCGGAACGCCGTAGCGCTCCGCCGCGCGCTCGGCGTGCAGCAGGAAGCTCGAATACACCCCCGCCCAGCCCTGGACGATCGCGTTCCGGTCCATCTTCGGCCAGCGGTGCAGGTACGGGCGGACGACCTCCTCGGCCGCGTCCAGCAGGCCCCCGACGTCCAGGCCCGTGTCGACGTCCAGTCGGTCGAACACCGCCGCCAGTACCTCCGTCGGCGAGTTGCCGGCGCCCGCGCCGAGCGCGCACAGCGAGCCGTCGATGTACCGGACGCCCGCTTCGTAGGCCAGGACCGAGTTGGCGACGCCGAGCGAGAGGTTCTGGTGCCCGTGGTAGCCGACCCACGCCGTGTCGCCGACCTCGGCGACCAGCGCTTCGAAGCGGGCGCGGGCCTCGTGCATCAGCAGCGCGCCCGCCGAGTCGGTCACGTACGCCGCCTGGCAGCCCGCGTCGACCATGATCCGGGCCTGCTTCGCCAGGTCCTCCGGCGGCGTCCGGTGCGCCATCATGAGGAACCCGGCGGTCTCCATGCCGAGCTCCCGCGCCAGCCCGAAGTGCTGCGGCGAGACGTCGGCTTCGGTGCAGTGCGTCGCCACCCGGACCATCTCCGCACCCGCGTCGAAGGCCCGCTGCAGGTCCTCGGCGGTGCCGATGCCGGGCACCAGCAGTACCGCGATCTTCGCCTGCTTCGCCTCTTCGCGCGCCGCGGCGATGAGCTTCAGCTCGTCGACGGCGGAGAAGCCGTAGGTGAACGACGAGCCGCCGAGGCCGTCGCCGTGGGTCACCTCGATGACCTCGACGCCCGCCCGGTCGAGCGCGCGCACGGTGTCCCGCACCTGCTGCTCGGTGAAGCGGTGGGCCATCGCGTGGCTGCCGTCGCGCAGGGTCGTGTCAACGATCCGGACGTCGTGGCGCAGCTCCGGTCGGGTCATGCCGACACCTCCTGCTTCGCGCCCGCCATGAGCTCGCCGACCCGGGCGGCCGCGGCGGTCATGATGTCGAGGTTCCCGGCGTACTCGGGCAGGTAGTCGCCGTTGCCGCGGACCTCCAGGAAGATCCCGACCCGCGCGTTGCCGTCCCAGTCCTCCCGCGCGTCGTCGAACTGCGGATCCGCCCGGAGCGTGTACCCCGGCACGTACTCGCGGACGTCGGCGGCCATTGCGTGGATCGAGGCGGTGATCGCGTCGCGGTCGGCGTCGGCCGGGATCGCGCAGAACACCGTGTCCCGCATGATCATCGGCGGCTCGACCGGGTTGAGGATGATGATCGCCTTGCCGCGCCCGGCCCCGCCGATCTCGGCGACCGCCTGCGACGTCGTGCGCGTGAACTCGTCGATGTTCGCCCGCGTCCCCAGCCCGGCGCTGCGGGAAGCCACCGAAGCGACGATCTCCGCGTACGGCACCGGGACCACCCGGGAAACGGCGTGCACCATCGGGATCGTCGCCTGGCCGCCGCAGGTGATCATCGAGACGTTGGGGGCGTCGAGGTGCATGCCGAGGTTCACCGGCGGGCACACCATCGGGCCCAGGTGCGCCGGGGTCAGGTCGATCGCCTGGATGCCGGCCGCCTCGTACCGCGGGGCGTTCGCGGCGTGCGCCTTCGCCGACGTCGCCTCGAACACCAGTTCCGGCAGGGGGTCCTGGCGCAGCAGCCAGTCGACGCCCTCCGCGGAGGCCGCGATCCCCTGCGCGCGGGCACGCTCGAGGCCGTCCGACTCGACCACGCCGACCACGTAGCCGACTTCGATCACTTCACTGCGTCGCAGCTTCGCCAGCAAATCGGTGCCGATGTTGCCGGGGCCGACGATCGCCGCCATCACGGGAGCCATGGTCCGACCGTCGCACCGCGGCGCGGGCGGGCGACAGCCGGACGTTCCGTTCACCGGAACGCCCGCTCGGGCGAACGGCGGCCGGCGCCGAGGATGCCGAGCGCGGCGACGGCGGCGGCCACTCCCCCGCAGGTCATCACGGCCGGCACCGACACGGCGTCCACCACGAGGCCGCCGGCCAGCGCCCCAGCCGAGATCGTGGCCTGGAAGGACGCCGTGAACAGCACGGTGGCCGCTTCGGGCGCGTCCGGTGCTTCGCGGGCGAACCAGGCCTGGGAGTACACCGGCACCGCGCCGTAGGCCACGCCCCACGCCACGAGGGTCACGAGCGCACCGATCGGCCCGGTGTGCGGCAGGACGCTCGCGGCGGCCGCGATCACCGCCGCCGCGAGCGCGAAGCCGGCCCGGTACCGCCCGGCCAGGAAGGTGCCCACGATCCCGGCCGCGCCGTAGGCCAGCAGGTAGCCGCTGAGCACCTCGGGCCGGACGACGTCCCGCAGCAGCGGCGTGACGTAGGTGTAGGTGCCGAAGTGGGCCAGGACGACCAGAAAGGTCACCAGAAGTCCACTTCGGACACCGCGGCGCCGCAGCAGTCCACTCAGGACGTTCAGCCGCGTGGCTGCTTCGGGCGGCAACGGCGGGGCGAGGGCAACGAGGGCGGCCGCCGTCCCGAGGCTCAGCACGCCGAGCACGCCGAACGCCGTCCGCCAGCCCGCGAGCTGCCCGACGAGGGTGCCGAGCGGGACGCCCAGCACCGAACCCAGCGGCACGGCGGCGAAGATCACCGAGGTCGCGCGGGCGGCGGCCGCCGTCCCGACGAGCCGGGGCGCCAGGCCGGCGCCGATCGACCAGAAGCCGCCGATGACGACGCCGACGAGGAACCGGGCGGCCAGCAGCACCCAGAACGCGGGCGCGGCGGCGGCGAGGAACCCCGCGAGCGCGAGCAGGACCAGCAGCCCGCCGAGCACCAGCCGCCGGTCGAGCCGGCCGGCGGCGACCGTGACGACCGGCGCGGCGACGGCGGCGACGAAGCCGGGCACGGTCATGGTCCAGACGGCGGTCCCGGCCGAGACGCCGAAGCCGGCCGCGATCGGCGTCAGCAGCCCGATCGGCAGGATTTCGGTGGTGACGATGGCGAAGATCCCGACGGTGACGGCGAAGACGGCGGGCCAGCGGGGTGCGGGGGCGTTCATGAGGCCCAGTGAACCGGCGGCGGATCGTCGTGGCCGGCAGGTTTGCGACGGCTTGATCGCGATCCCGGGTCATGGCGGATTCCCGCCGGTTTGATCGACTCGGGATCGGGGCAGTTCGGAGAAGCACCCGATCGAGGAGGTTGCGATGGCCGACCGGCGTTGGCACTTCATCCCCGCCACGGTTTCGCTGTGCTGGCTCTACCTGGGCGTGGGGGCGATCCTGCTCGTCTCGAGCATCCTCACCCTGACCGGCACCGAGGGCCGGGCGCCCGTCCTGACGGTGATCGCGGCGGTGGCCGCCGTGGCGCTGATCGCCGTTTCCGTGGTGGGCCTGGCCCGGCCGAAACTGCGCGGCCGCTGACCGCCCGGGTCCCGCGGCGGCGCGGGACCCGGGCGGAATCCCTTACAGCTCCTGGTGATCCGCGTGGTCGACCCGCGCCTCGGGCACCGGACGGCCGTCGCTCACCCGGAAGTCGGTCACGTCGTCGAGCACGAACGTCGGCGTGCCCGCCACCTTGTCCGCGCGGCAGTGGTGCACGTCGGCGTCGGTCACGTCCCGCAGGACGTACGCCGGGCGCGTGTCCGGCTTGCCGAAGCGGACGTCCACGTTGTCCCAGCTGATCCCGCGGGCGTGGCGGACGAAGAAGCCGTACGCCGGGAGGGTGCCGAACATCGACGGCTCGGGGTAGGCCGTTTCCAGCTCCGGCGGGTTCGGCACCGCGTCGCCCGGGGTCAGGCCGCCCGCCAGGTGGTGGCGGATGCCGCTCAGCTTGACGTCTTCGATCGGGTGGCCCGGGATCCCCGCGAAACACGACGGGTAGCGCGGGTCCGCGTCGATCGTCGTGACGTCGCTGATGCTCACCCGGCGCAGGAACCCGGCCGGGCGGCCCGCCGGCCCGCGCAGCCGCGCGCCCAGCCGGAGGAACAGCGGCATCTGGACGTTGCGCATGGTCAGGTTGCTGATGGTGACGTCCTCGAGCCACCCGCCGTCGACGGTTTCCAGTGCCAGGCCGCGGCAGTGCTCGAAGACCACGTTGGAGATCGCGATGTTGCGGAAGCCGCCGTTGGATTCGGTGCCGAACTTGACGCGGCCGGTGCGGCCGTAGCCTGCCGTCTTGAACGTCCCGCCGACGAGCGTGCCGAGGTCGTACCCGCTGACGAAGCAGTTGTCGATGGTGACGTTTTCGGTGTCGCGCACCTGGTTGAGCGCGTAGGAGCTCTTGAGCACGATGGCGTCGTCGTTCGGGGAGTTCACGGTCGTGTTGGCGATCCGGACGTTCTTGCAGCAGTCGATGTTGATGCCGTCGCGGTTGGTGTCGATCACCACGCCGTCGATGCGGAAGTTGTCGACGCCGGTGGGGAGGATGCCGAAGTGGCCGCCGTTGACGATCGTGATGTCGCGGATCGCGACGTTGCGGCACCACTTGAGCGCGATCGCCTTGTTCCCGGCCAGCGGTGCCGATTCCGCGCTGCCGCCGGCGACCAGGCCCTGGCCGTCGATCGTGCCGGGTCCCTCGATGGTGACGTTCTCGAGGTTTTCGCCCCAGATCAGGCTGTTGTGCCAGTGGCTGTGCCCGAAGTCCTGGTACGGGTTGCCCGCGCCCGGTTCGGCGGCGTCGTACCCCCGGCCGCCGGCCGGGGCTGCGCCGAGGATCGTCGCGTTGGCCGCCAGGTACAGCGCGATGTTGCTCTTGAGGTGGATCGAGTAGCTCGCGTACCGCCCGGCCGGGAAGTACACGGTGCCGCCGCGGGCCGCGGCGGCGTCGATCGCGCGGTTGATCGCGGCCGTGTCGAGGGTGCGGCCGTCGCCTTTCGCTCCGAACTTCGTGACGTCGAAGAAGCGGCTTCCGAGCTCATCGGCGACCGCCGGAGATCCGACCAATGGCAGCGCCGCGCCGGCAGCGCCTGCGGCTCCCCAGACGACGGCACGGCGGCGGCTCAACGCTCTTCCCATGGGAACTCCCTTATCTCGCCATGGCGGAAGCCTGCGCTTCCGACGGCGGATCGGGAATGCGTCTTCAGCTAAGAGCAAATGGTCGGATGAGTCAAGCTCGTCCCCGCCCGCAGGCGGGGACGAGCCCGATCTTCAGCCGAGCACCTCGCGGACGGTGCCCGCGGCGACCGTCAGCCGGCCTTCGCGCATCGCGAAGCCCAGCCCCGGGTTCATCGCGACCGGCTGCCCCAGCTCGACGGTCAGCTCCGCGGCGTCGCCCGGCCGGACGACGGCGACACCCTCGGCGAGGGCGACCACCCCGACGACGTCGCTGGTGCGGAAGTGGAACTGCGGCCGGTAGTTCGCCGCGAACGGCGTCCGCCTGCCCCCTTCGGCGGCCGAGAGCACGTGGACGTCCGCGCGGAACCGCGTGTACGGCCGGACACTGCCGGGCAGGCAGACGACCTGGCCGCGCCGGACCTCGCCGCGCTTCACCCCGCGCAGCAGCACCGCGGCGTTGTCGCCGGCCTCGGCGCGGTCCATCGGCTTGCCGAACGTCTCGAGCCCGGTGGCCACGCTGGTCACCGCCGGGCCGAGCCCGATCACCTCGACCGCGTCGCCGACCGCGAGGGTGCCCTGCTCCACCGCGCCGGTCACGACGGTGCCGCGGCCGGTGATGGTGAGGACGTTCTCGATCGGCATCAGGAACGGCAGGTCGAGCCGCCGCGGCGGGATCGGCACGTGCTCGTCGACGGCGGCGAGCAGGTCGAGGATCCGCCGCGTCCACCGCGGGTCGCCCTCGAGCGCGCGCAGCCCCGACACACGGACCACGGGCACGGCGTCGCCGTCGAACCCGTAGCGGGTGAGCAGTTCGCGCACCTCGAGCTCGACGAGGTCGAGCAGTTCCTCGTCCTCGGCGACGTCGGCCTTGTTGAGCGCGACGACGAGGTGCTCGACCCCGATCCGGCGCGCCAGCACGACGTGCTCGCGGGTCTGCGGCATCGCGCCGTCCTGCGCCGAAACCACGAGCACCGCGCCGTCCAGCTGGGCCGCGCCGGTGATCATGTTCTTGACGTAGTCGGCGTGGCCGGGCATGTCGACGTGCGCGTAGTGCCGGGTCGGCGTCTCGTATTCGACGTGCGCGATGTTGATGGTGATGCCGCGCTCGATCTCCTCCGGCGCGCGGTCGATGCGGTCGAAGGCGACGTAGCTGGCCCCGCCTTGTTCGGCGAGGACCTTGGTGATGGCGGCGGTGAGGGTGGTCTTGCCGTGGTCGACGTGGCCCATCGTGCCGATGTTCAGGTGCGGCTTGGTCCGCACGTACTGCTGCTTGGTCATGGGTTTTCCCTGCGCTGGAAAGGAGAATGCGCGAAACCGGGCGGAGCGCGTCGACCCTCCCCCGGCGGTTTCGCGCCCAGGGCGGGGGAAATCGGGGAAGGGTCAGCTTCGAGCGCCGCTGTGTTCGACCGGAAGCGGCCGTGCCGGCAGGGCGCTCGGCAGGGACAAGCCTGCGAGCGTCGCGCTGTCGGACACGGGGAACATGACCGGAAGGGTGACACGGCCCGCTCGGCCGTGTCACGCCATTTTCCTGGTAGCCGGCGGTGAACCGGCGCTGGACGAACCGCGGCGGCTCGGCTTCGTCGATCAGCGCCACGGCCGCGTCTTCGACGGAGATGCGGCTGCGGCCGTCGGCGTCGAGCACCGGCTGGTCGCCGCCGAGCCGGAACCGGCCGGTGCGCTCGCCGGGGGCGATCTCCTCGCTCGGCCTCACCCCGCCGAGCGGGAGCGCATGATCAACGCCGCGACGAAGTACACGCAAGGCTTTCCGGTGCGGTTGGCGTAGGAATGCCCGACGTCGGCGGGAAAGTACACCGAATCCCCCGCCGCCAGGATGTACTCGGCGTCGCCGACACCGAGACACAACTCTCCCGACTCGACCGCGACGAACTCGTGGGATCCCGGTGCGTACGCCGGGAACGCGCCCGCGTCGCAGCCGGGTGGGAGGGTCGTGCGGATCCACTCGAAGTTGACGCCGGGGACGACCGGGGTCAACACCGTGCGGTGCCAGCCGCCGGGTTCGGCGATGTGGTCCTGCTCCGCCGCGCGGCGGACGATCACGCGGCCGGTCTCCAGGTCCGCCAGCAGCCGGGACACCGGCAGCCCGAGGCCGTCGGCGATCCGGGACAGCACCACGATCGTCGGCGTCTTCTCGCCGCGCTCGATGGCCGACAGCATGCTGACGCTGACCCCCGCTGCCTCCGCCAGTGCGCTCAACGCCAGCCCGCGGCCCGCGCGCAGGTCGTGGAGGTGGCGGCCGAGCGATGCCGGATCGATCATTCCTCTATAATAGCGTCCATGTCCACTATAGAGGAAGCCATGGAGGCGGACGCCGAGGGCATCGCCGCGGTCTTCGCGCCGTACGTCACCGACTCGGTGTTCACCTTCGAGACCACTCCGCCGACCGCGGCCGAGTGGCGCGCGAAGATCCGCGAGAACGCCTGGCCCTTCCTCGTGCTCGCCGAGGAGGGCGAGATCCGCGGCTACGCGCTGGCGACGCCGTGGCGGCCGAAGCCGGCGTACCGGTACTCGGTCGAGACGACGATCTACCTCGCGCCCGAGGCCGCGGGCCGGGGCCACGGGCGCCGGCTGCTCGACGAGCTGCTGAAGCGGTGCGCGGAAGCCGGGGCGCGGCAGGCGATCGCGGTCATCGTCGACTCCGGCAACCCGGCTTCGCGCAACCTCCACCGCGCGGCCGGCTTCACCGACGCGGGCGTGCTGCGCCGCGTCGGGTTCAAGCAGGACCGCTGGCTCGACACCGTGCTGATGCAGCGGGACCTGGGCTAACGCGACTTCGCCCGCAGGTGCAGCCGCTCGCCCTGCTTGCCGAACAGGCTGAGGATCTCCGCCGGACGGCCGTCGACCGCGCCGAACCAGTGCGGGAGGCGCGTGTCGAACTCCGCCGCCTCGCCCGGCCCGAGCGTCATGTCCCGGTCGGCCAGGATCAGGCGCAGCCGGCCCGACAGGACGTACAGCCACTCGTACCCCTCGTGGACCTGGGGATCGGGTTCGCCCGTCTCGGGCTCGAGGATCATCTTGAACGCCTGCGGCGCGCCCGGCTGGCGGGTCAGCGGCAGCACGGTCATCGCCGCGCCGTTGTGCCGCGGGATGCGGCGCGCGGTCATGCGGACCCGCGGGTCGCCGACCTCGGGCGCGCCCACCAGTTCGTCCAGCGGCACCTGGTGGGCTTTGGCGATCGGCAGCAGCAGCTCGAGGCTGGGTTTCCGCTGGCCGGACTCCAGCCGGGACAGCGTGCTCTTCGAGATGCCGGTCGCCGCCGACAGGTCGGCGAGGGTGACCCGGCGCTGCGTGCGGACCCGTTTGAGCCGGGGGCCGACCTCGGCCAGGGCCTGGGTGATCGCGTCCGTCATGCCTCCAGGAAACCCGCTTGTCCCGGAATCGGCAACATAAGTTGTCGGATCCGCGAAGCCGGGTTCAAGGTGGCGGCATGAACGAAAACAACAGCTTCGACGTCCTGGTGGTGGGTGGCGGCGCCGCGGGACTCAGCGCCGCCCTGATGCTCGGCCGGGCGCGGCGGCGCGTCGCGGTCGTCGACGGGGGCGCGCCACGCAACGCGCCGGCGTCCCACATGCACGGCTTCCTCTCCCGCGACGGCCTGCCGCCGTCGGAGCTCCTGCGGATCGGCCGCGAGGAACTCCGCGGCTACGGCGTGGAACTCCTCGAAGACCACGTGCTGAGCCTCGAACACGGCTTCACCGCCCGGCTGGCGGGCGGCCGGGCGCTGACCGCCCGGCGCGTCCTCGTCGCCACCGGCGTCCACGACGACCTGCCGGACATCCCCGGCCTGCGCGAAAGCTGGGGCACCGACGCGGTGACCTGCCCCTACTGCCACGGCTACGAAGTGCGCGACCAGCCGCTCGGGGTGCTCGGCACCGAACCCGCGAGCGTCGAGCACGCGCTGCTGGTCCGCCAGTGGTCGCCGGACGTCGTCTACTTCGCGCACACCACGCCGCTGTCCGAAGAGGACCGCGACCGGCTCGACGCGCGCGGGATCCGGGTCGTGCCGGGCGTCGTGACCGCGGTCCGGCGCGAGGACGGCCGTCTCACCGGCGTCGAGGTCGGGCCGCGGTTCGTGCCGCGGGCGGCGCTGTTCCTACGCAGCCGGACGGTTCCGCACGACGAGCTGCTGCGCGGACTCGGGTACGTCGAAGGCGACGTCGACCCGTCCGGGAAGACCGGCGTGCCCGGCGTGTGGGCGGCGGGGAACGTCGTCGACGCGCGGGCGACCGTGATCATCGCCGCGGCCCAGGGCGCGGCCGCCGCCGGGGCGCTGAACCACGACCTCGTCACCGAGGACGTCCGGCGGGCGGTCGACGCGCTCGGCGGCTTCTCCCCCGCCGCCGAGCGCGCGGCGGCCGGGGCGCGCTAGCTTCCGCTGCCTCGGCGTGCCAGGCTCGGCGGGTGCGTCCGACGCTGTACGAATTCGCCGGCGGCGACCCCGCGTTCCACGCGCTGGCCGCCGCCCACCACGAGCGCTGCCTGGCCGATCCGGAGCTGAACCACCCGTTCTCCAAGCAGGATCAGCACCCGCGGCACGTCGAGCGGCTCGCCTGGTACTGGGCCGAGGTGATGGGCGGCCCGCCGCGGTTCAGCCGCGAGTGCAGCGACCATTCGGCGATGCTGCGGATGCACGCCGGCAACGGCGACATGAGCGACCTCGGCCGCCGGTTCGTGGCCTGCTTCGTGCGGGCCGCGGACGACGCCGGCCTGCCCGCCGACCCGGAGTTCCGCGCCGCGCTGCGGTCCTACATGGAGTGGGCGGTGGCCGAGGTGCTCACCTATCCCGGGCCGCCCGGCGAGGTGCCGTCCGGGCTGGCCGTGCCGCGCTGGTCCTGGAACGGGTTGCAGCCGGTGTAACGCCCGGGGCGCTCCCCGCGTCTTGCAGGCGACGACCGGCTGTGGAGGTCCGTCGCCAGAGCCGGTCCGGCCAGGTTCCCCCCACTTGCCCGGACCGGCTCGTTCACGTCGGTGACGCGGTCCCGAGCCGGCCGACCAGCTCGGTGAGCGCCGGCCCCAGCGGCCGGTCGACCCGCACCGCGGCGTAGCGGTCGCCGCGGGTCTCGCCGCGGTTGACGATCACCACCGGCTTGCCCGCGTTCGCCGCGTGGCGGACGAACCGCAGCCCGGACATCACGGTCAGGGAGGAGCCGAGCACGAGCAGCGCCGCCGCTTCGTCGACCAGCCGGTAGCACTGCTCGACCCGCGGCCGTGGCACGTTCTCGCCGAAGAACACGACGTCCGGCTTGAGGACGCCCGCGCAGGCCTCGCACGCGACCGGCCGGAACCGGCGCACGACGTCGGCGGGCAGCTCGACGTCGCCGTCCGGGTTGATCCGGGTGGCGGCGCCGGTGAAGCCGGGGTTGGCCGCCCGCAACCGGCGGTCGAGCTCGGCGCGCGGGCTGGTGCGGCGGCAGTCCAGGCAGACGACCCGGTCCAGGCTGCCGTGCAGCTCGACGGCGTCCGCGGTGCCCGCCGCCTGGTGCAGGCCGTCGACGTTCTGTGTGATGACGCCGTCGACGTACCCGCCTTCGCGCAGGGCCGTCACGGCGCGGTGGCCGTCGTTGGGGTCGGCGCGGGCGATGGTGCGCCACCCGAGGTGGCTGCGGGCCCAGTACCGCTGCCGCCCTTCGGCGCTGGTGACGAACTCGTCGTAGGTCATCGGCGTGTGCCGGCGCAGGCTGCCGCTTTCACCGCGGTAGTCGGGGATCCCGGATTCGGTGGACAGCCCGGCCCCGCTGAGCACGGCAACGCCCCCACGCGCGACGACGCGGGTCAGCTCGTCGAGATCGGCGGTCCGCGGCAGCGGTGCCTCCGTCGACGTCCAGGAGAGAGTGGGCCGGGTCCGCACCCACGCCAGGGTACGCGGGGCGGACGGCGTCATCGAGCGCCGCGCTCCGGCCCGTCCCAGACGGAGTCCGCGTCCACAAAAGACCTGAGCAGGGTCGTCAGCACGGGATCACCGCGGCCGTTGCGCTCGTCGGAGGCGATCCGGCGTGCCACGCCGGCCAGGAAGTCGGCGATCTGGACCCGGGCGTCGTCGCGGGAGTCGACGAAACGCACGCCCGCCAGGCGCGGGCCGAGCGTCGCTTTGAGCTGGAGCACGCGCTCGGCCGTGAGGGCCAGCTGCTCGTCGTGGACCAGCTCGACCGGGGTGCCGCTCGCGCTCCAGTGGCGGACGGTGTGGATCACCGCCGGCACCAGGGGGTCCAGCACCGGCACCAGGCCCGGGTCGGTCGCCAGGCGGGCGCGGTACGCGGCCACGCGCTCGGCGCCGCCGCGGAAGCGGGCGACCAGCTCGCCCGCTTCACCCGGGACGCGCGCCAGCTCGGCCACCAGGGCGAAGAAGTCCTCCGGTGACGTCGGCACGCCGCGGCGCGGCCGGAGCCGCAGCACGCTCACGAACGCCGTCAGGAACGACTCCCAGCGGGCCGCGCCGAACGCCGCCGGGCCCGTGCGGTGCAGGGTCCGGGCCATCGCCTCCGTGCCCGGCTCGGCCAGCAGCGTCACCGCCGCGCGCACGGCGAAGAACGTCTTGTCGGTCAGGTGCACGTGCCCGCGGCCGGCCAGCGGGCCGTCCGGGGCGAGCAGCCATTCGAGGACCGGCCGGTGCTTGGCGCGGAGCAGGTGGTTGGCCTTGTACTCCTCCGCGGGCGAGCCGATGCGGGCCCGGATCTCGCGCACGCACGCGGCCGCGTCGGGCCCGGGCATCCGGATGCCGGCGTGGGCGAAGACGTCCGTCTCGCCGCCGAGCAGGTTCTCGCCCTCCGAGCCCGATTCGTCGCAGGCGATCTCGACCGGGCGCACCCGCCCGATCGTGCCAGAGGAGCCCGGCGCGGGGCGACCGGATTACCTACGCCAGTGCGATCTTGCCGCCGGTGACCGTGATCGGCTTCCTGTCCAGGGGCTTCGACGCCGGTCCGCCGGCTGCGTCACCACCACCTGCTTGTCCGCGAACACCTTCCCGCCGCCGACCGGGATGTCCCCGGCCACGCCGAGCTCGGTGCCGCCGGAGCCGGGGCCGGCGCCGAGGCCGGCGCCGTCCCGCCCGGGCCGCTGCCGTAGGTGCTGCAGCCGGCCGCCAGCCCGGCGCCGAGGACCGCGAGTGCCGTGCGGCGCGCCAGCACCGGGTCGGCGTCGTCGTTGCGCACTTTTCGTCCTCCGCCTGCTAGAAGATCAAGCCGAACCGGGTGAAGAACCACAGCGACGCGCTCAGCCAGAGCCCGACCAGCGCCGTGAAGACCAGGCCGCCCACCACCGGGAGCGCCCACCCGGGCGCGCCGTCCTTGCGCAGCACCAGCATCTTCGCGACGAACACCCCGTAGCAGAAGCAGCCGAGCAGTGAGTGCAGGAGCACGCGCGCGTCGAACGACTGGAACCCGAGCGCGTACAGGCAGTGCATCGCCACCGGGATCGACACGAGGAAGGCCAGCCGGCCCGACCACCGGTGCACCGGGGCGACCCACGCGGGCGCGGCGCCGCCGAGCCTGCCGTACAGCGCCAGCGCCGTGAGCAGCTGGGCGAGGGCGAGCAGGACGACGATCGTGGCGAGCCAGGCCTTCACCGACTGGGCGCCGGAAAAGCCCGCGACGTTCACCGCGACCCCGGTCGGCGGGTGCAGGCCGCCGTAGACGCCGAGGGCCACCGAGACCGCGGCGCCGGCCGCCAGGGGCACCGCGAGCACGGCGGCCGCGCGGTGGCCCGCCGCCGGGGCGGCCATCAGAAGTCACCGGTCCCGGCCAGGCCGCTGATCGCCTCGGCGGTCACCGGGGTGCCGTCGACGGTCGCGGTACCGGCGGCCGGGTCGAGCACGGGGGCGGGCGCCGAGTCCCCGTCGGCGGTGAGGATGCCGACCTGGCTGCCGTCGGACTGCACGATCCAGCCGATCTTCGCCGCCCTGCCCTGCACCTTCGGCGTCGCCCGGTAGAGACCCGCGGGTTTCTTCGCCACCGGCACGGTGAACCGGTAGGTCCGGCCCGCCGCCATCACCGTCCCGGTGGCGGCGGTGGCGTCGAAACTGCCGGTCAGGCTCGCGTTCGGCGCGCCCCTGAGGTCCAGCTTCCCGCCGACGGTGACGCCCTGGAGCCAGGCTTCGACCTTCTTGCCGTCGCAGACGTAAGCGATGGCGTGGCCGTCACGCGCCGACACCGCGATCGACGCGCCGCCGCCGGCCACCCGCCCGGCGTAGTCCGCCCGCGCGGGCGGAGCGGGCTTCGGCGGCTCCGGCGTTTTCGAGGGTGGCGCGGTGGTCGTGCTGCTCGCGGCGCTCGCGGTCCCGGCGACCGGCGTGGCGCCGGTCCCCGCCGCCAGGTTGGCGACGCCGATCCCGCCCGCGAGCACCACTCCGGCGAGCAAGGTGAACAACGGCCCTGGATGTCTCATGGTCTTCCCACCACCGCGTGCGAACACGAACTTCGGGCGAAACGGCTCACGTTACGCGCCGCGAACAGGTAATGCTTAGCCCCCGCAACCGGGTGATCGTGATTGACTGGCGGCATGCTCCCCTGGGATGGCGAACTCGCCGGACGGCTCGACCGGCACACCGTGACTTCCGCGCTGCTGCGGGACAATCCGCTCGGCGACCCGCACGAGCGGCCGCTGTGGGTCTACGTCCCGCCCGGCTACGACGACGGCGACGAGCGGTACCCGGTGGTGTACGTCATCCAGGGCTACACCGGGCACCTGACGATGTGGGCCAACCGCACGCCGTTCCGGCAGCCGTTCGTCGAGACGGCCGATGCGGTCTTCGCCGGCGGCGCACCGGGGTGCGTGGTGGTGTACGTCGACGCGTGGACCGCGTACGGCGGTTCGCAGTTCGTCGATTCGCCGGGCACCGGCCGGTACCACTCGTACCTGTGCGACGAGATCGTGCCGTGGGTCGACGAGCACTACCGGACCATCCCGGACCGCGAATCCCGGGCGATCACGGGCAAGTCGTCGGGCGGGTACGGCGCGATGATCACGCCGATGCTGCGGCCGGACCTGTTCGGCGCACTGGCGACGCACGCGGGCGACTCGCTGTACGAGCTGTCCTACGTCCCCGAGTTCGGCCAGGCGGTCCGCGCGCTGCGCGGGTACGACCAGGACATCCAGGCGTGGTGGGCGGACTTCCGGAGCCGCCCGGCGTTCACCAAGCCCGAAGACGACACCCTGCTGACGGTGCTCGGCGTCTCGGCGTGCTTCTCGGCGGCCGAGGACGGGACGCCGGAGCTGCCGTTCGACCCGCTGACCGGGGCACTGCGGCCGGCGCAGTGGCAGCGCTGGCTGGACTGGGACCCGGTCCGGATGGTGGCGCGCCACGCGGAGGCGGTCCGTTCGCTGCGCGCGGTGTGGATCGACGCGGGCACGAGCGACGAGTACTTCCTGGACGTCGGCGCGGAGGCGTTCCGGGCGGAGCTGGCGGCGGCGGACCTGCCGGCCGAACGGGTGCACTTCGAGCTGTTCGACGCCGGCCACGGCGGGATCGACTACCGGTACCCGCCGGCGCTGGCCTGGCTGGCCGAACGGCTGGCCCGCTGAGCGCGGGTCGCGCCGGCCGGGTGCCGCGGGTGCACGATCACCTCGGCCGGCGCCCGGCTTTCGTCACCGCCCTCGCTAGGCTCGGCTGATGGTGACCGAGACCGACCTGGTCCTGCCCGGTGGGCGCTCCCTGCACGTCTACGACACCGGCGGCCCCGGACGGCCCGCCGTCTTCTGGCACCACGGGACACCGAACACCGGTGCGCCGCCCGAACCCCTGCTGCCGCTCGCCGCCGAGCTCGGGGTGCGGTTCGTTTCCTTCGACCGGCCGGGTTACCGCACCTCCACCGCCGTGCCGGGGCGGACCGTCGGGGACGTCGCCGGGTGCGTCGCCTCGGTCGCCGACGCGCTCGGGATCCCGGCGTTCGCCCTGCTGGGGCACTCCGGGGGCGGGTCGCACGCCCTGGCCACCGCCGCTCTGCTGCCGGACCGGGTGCTCGCCGTCGCGAGCCTGGCCGCGGTGGCGCCGGTCGACGCCGACGGCCTCGGCTGGTTCGACGGCATGGCCGCCGCCAGTGCCGCTTCGCTGCGGGCCGCCACCGAAGGCCGGGCCGTCAAGGAGAAGTACGAGGCCACCGCCGAGTTCGATCCGGACGTCTTCACCGCCGCCGACACGGCCGCGCTCGGCGGGTCGTGGTCGTGGCTGAACGACGTCGTCCGCGCGGCGCTGGCGGACGGGCCCGGCGGGCTGATCGACGACGACCTCGCCTACGTCACGCCGTGGGGCGTCGATCCCGCGCGGATCACCGCGCCGGCCCTCCTCGTGCACGGCGAGCAGGACCGGATGGTGCCCGCCGCGCACAGCGCGTGGCTCGCCGGGCGGTGCCCGCACGCCGAGTACCGGCCTTCGCCCGGCGACGGGCACCTGTCCGTGCTGCGCCACGCCGCCGACGCCCTCACCTGGCTCGCCGATCAGGGCAGCAGGACCAGCGAAGCGACCACCGGCGCCAGGTAGAGCATCGGGAAGGCCAGGTGCGCGTACGACCGCGCCCGGGCCACGGTGACGAGCGCGCCGCCGAAGTACAGGATCAGCCCGACGGCCGCCGCGATGCCGAGCGGCGGCCAGAAGAGGCCGGCGAGCAGTCCCGCCGCGCCGGCCGCCTTGGCCGTGCCGAGCCAGTTCCACCACGCCCGCGGCACGCCGTACTCGGTGATCGGCTCGACGACCCACTTCGCGCGGGCGAACATCGAGACGGCCGAAAAGCCGACCCAGGCCGCGGCGGCGATGGTGACGATCAGGTGAGCGGTGGACATCGGGACTCCTCGGGCTCCGCGGCCCCGGGTTCGGGGTCCGTCACCCGCTCGACTCCGCGGCCCTGGCCGATGTGACAGCCGCGCGCGTGACGCCGGTCACGGTCCGCCACGGGAGTCAGCGCGCCGGCAACAGCGCCAGGAGTTCCTGATGACGGCCCGCGCGACGCAGCACCGGCGAACCCGGCCCGGCCGACACCTGCACCCCGGCCCGCAGTGCCGTCAGGAAGCGCACGACCTCGCGCGGCGGCGGCAGGACGTCGTCGCCGCCGAGGTAGGACAGCACGATCATGTCCTCCCCGCACGCCGCCTCGACCGCGACCGCCCAGCCGTGCACCTCGTCCCAGAGCAGCGCCACGTCGCGCTCGGGGAACCGGCGCAGCCGCCAGTCCACCGCCACGTACGCCGACACCGGGACGTCGACGTCCACGGTGCAGGATTCCAGGCCGAAGCCGAGCGCACGCGCCACCTCGCCCAGATACGCGCGCAGCCCGCGCTGGAACCAGAATTCGAGATCGGTGTCGATCAGGCCGGACACCCGTTTCCTTTCGCCGGGTTCAACAACAACGGCGACGGCCGCCACGTCGTTGTCGTTCGCCACGGCGGCGGCTGCCGCACTTCGTGCGTAGACCGTACCGAGTTCGCCGACTTCGGCCCACCACCGGATTTTCCGTTCCGGCGCGCCGTGCAGCGACACGCCCGTCTGCACGTGCAGCGCTCCACTGTGGACGATCAAATCCCCAGGTGACGCAGTTTTCGGCAATTTCCGGAAAACCGACACGAGGACCGGTGCGGGAATTTCCGCGACCGAAGTTCAGCCAAAGGTAGGAATCGGCGCGCGGGTGCGTTCCAGATCGGCGAAAAGGTCGCCGTGGTCGCCGACGCGCGCCAGGACGTCGTCCGCGGTGAACCTCAGGTGCGTGACGTGCCGGCAGGCGCGGACCTCGTCCCACGTGACCGGCGCCGACACCGTCGGCTCGTCGCGCCCGCGCAGCGAGTACGGCGCCACGGTGGTCTTGAACGGGTTGTTCTGGCTCCAGTCGATGAAGACCTTGCCCGGCCGCAGGTCCTTCGTCATCCGCGCCACGACGAGGTCGGGCGTCTCCGCGGCCAGCCGCTCGGCCAGCGCCTTCGCGTACCGCGACGGCTCGGCGCCGTCCGTGGTCACGACCCCGGCGTAGAGCTGCATGCCCTTCGAACCGCTGGTCTTCGCCACCGGGGTGAGCCCGTCCGCCACCAGGACGTCGTACAGCCGTTCGGCGACCCGGCAGCAGTCGACCACCGTCGTGCCGGGACCGGGGTCGAGGTCGAACACCAGCCTGTCCGGGGTGCTGCGCTCGTCGCCGGGCCCGACGGTCCACTGGTGGACGTGCAGTTCGAGGGCGGCGAGGTTGGCCGCCCACACGAGCTCGGGCAGGTCGTTGATCAGCGGGTACGCGACGATCTCCGGGTCCTTGCCGCGGCCGCCGACGGTCAGGCGGGCGGTGCGGACCCAGTCCGGGGCGTGCCGGGAGACGTCCTTCTCGAAGAACGAGCCGCCGGTGACGCCGTCGGGGAAGCGCACGAACGTCATGGCCCGGTCGCGGACGTGCGGCAGCAGCACCGGCGCGATCCGCGTGTAGTAGTCGAGCACCTCGCCCTTGGTGAAGCCGTGCCGCGGGTAGAGCACCTTCTCGAGGTTCGAGAGCGTCAGCTGCCGCTCGCCCACCCGTACCGTGATCCGGCTCCCCGCCACGGCTCCACGTTACCGCGGCAGGACGTGCCCGGAGATGACCCGCGCGACGAACCGCTCCGCGACTTCGCGCAGCTTGACGTTCTCCCGCTGCGACTGCTCCACCAGCAGGGCGAAGGCGTCGTCGGCGTCGACCTGGCGGATCGCCATCAGCATGCCCTTGGCCTGGTCGATGACGGCCCGCGAGGTCAGCGCGGTCCGCAGGTGCTCGGACGTCTCCCTGGCCCGCAGGTACCGGTGGTACACGCGGAGGATCGCCTCCACGGCGGCCGTGTAGAGCTCCAGCAGTTGCGCTTCGACCTCCTCGAAGCCGTCGTCCTGCCGTCCGTAGCAGTTGACCGCGCCGGAGAACTGCTCGTCGGCGACCAGCGGAGCGGCGAGGAAGCTCCCGAAGCCCGCCTCCCGCGCCGCGCCGGCGAAGCCCGGCCACCGCTCGAGCGCGTCGGCCACCGAGGTGCGGACGATCTTGCCGCCGCGCATCGCTTCGAGGCACGGGCCGTCGCCGATGCGGTACTGCTCCCCGTCGAGCTCCCCCACCACGGCGCTGGTCGCGGTGGCGGTGTGCGGCACCTCCCCGGTCACCAGCGTGACCGACGCCTCGTCGACCCCCGGGACGGCGTGCCGCACCTGCAGGCACACGTGCTGCAGGAGGATCCGGAAGTCGTCTTCCTCCCGCAGGACCGCCGCGAGGGCCTCCAGCGCCCCGGTGACCTCGTCGAACAGCGGTGCCGCCGGGGCGCTGGGGTCCGGCCGTTCCATGTCTGCTCCTCCCGCTCGGGCGCGAAGTGCCCTCGGGTACCCACTCCGCCGCCAATCCATGTCCGCCGACGTTTGCCGGTGGCGGCGAGTTGGTAATCAGCGGCCATGTCGTCGGAACAGGCCCTGCCGCTGGACGGTGAGCTGGCCGCGGTCGCCGCCCGGATGTCCGGGCTGCTGCTGTCGCGGGAATCCGTGGATTCGGTGCTGGAACTGATCGTTTCCCTGGCGAGCACGACGATCACCGCCGCGGCGGGAGTGGGGGTGACGCTCGTCGACGCCGAGGGCGGGCTGGTCACCACCACCGCGTCGGCGCCGCTGGTGCGCGAAGCGGACGCCCTCCAGTACGAGCTGGCCGAGGGCCCCTGCCTGGCCGCGCTGGAGGGGTGCTCGCCGCAGCGGATCGACGACGTCGCCACCGAACGGCGGTGGACCCGGTGGTGCGCCGCGGTCGCCGGGTCGGGGCTGCGGTCGGTCGTCACCGCGCCGATGGTGACCGAAGAGGGCTGTCACGGCGCCATCAAGATCTACGCGACCGCGCCCGGCGCCTTCGGGCCGTCCGACGAGCGGAAGCTGGCGACGTTCGCCGAGCGTGCCGCCGTGCTCGTCGCCAACGCCCGCGCCTACGAACGGGCCAGCCGGTTCAGCGATCAGTTCAAGCTCACCCTGCGCGACCGGGACCTGATCGCCATGGCGAAGGGCTACCTGATGGGCCGGGACGGCCTCGGCGAGGAGGCCGCCTTCGACCGCCTGCTCTCGCTGGCCCGCGTCGAGGGCACCAGCCCGGCCGGAACCGCCGCCCGGCTCGTCGGCTCCGAGCCGCGGGAAGGGTGAGCGCATGCGTTTCCTGCCCGAGGAGGAACAGCGCCGGCTGATCGCCGCCTGCTTCACCCGGAGCGAGCTGACGCTGGAAGAGCTGTGGATGCGGTACTTCGCGCTCGGCGGCAGCCTCAGCCTGCTGGAGCTGGACGCCTACCTGAACGGGCTGGTCACGCTGCCCCGCGTCGACCGCGACATGCTCGCCCACGCCGTCAACGAGCGGCTCGACGAGGTCACCGGCCCGGCCCGGGCGCCCTACAGCCACTCCGTCCCGGACGCGAAGCCGTTGCACGGTCCCCTGAAGGCGCTCGTCGACCTGCTCGAAGGGGCCCACCGTGCGCCGCCGGAACGGCTGCCGGCCATCGTCGCCGAAGCGGGCCGGGCGCTCGACCTGAAGATCGGCGTCTACCTGGCCGACTACGACCAGCGCACGCTCGTGCCGCTGCGGCCGGGCGCCGCCGCCCTCGACATCGAGACCACCGTCGCCGGCGACGTGTTCCGCCACGCCGGGACCACCGTCACCCCGGACGGGACATTGTGGACGGTGCTGCTCGACGGTGTCGAACGCCTGGGGGTGCTGGAAATCGTCCCGGACGACGGGGCCGACCCGGCGCTGCGGGAGCAGTGCCGCTGGCTGGCCACGCTGCTCGGCCACCTCGTCACCATCACGACCAAGTACGGCGACGGACTGGACCGCCGTCGCCGTCACCGCCGCCGGGACTCCGCCGCCGAGCTGCTGTGGCAGAGCCTGCCGCCGCTCACGGGTGCCACCGAACGCGTCGTCGTGGGCGTGAGCGTCCAGCCGGCGTACGACCTCAGCGGCACCGTGTTCGACTACGCGCTCTCGGAAGAGCGGGCCCAGCTGGCGATGTTCGACACCGGCGCCCGCACCCGCAGCGCGAACACGGCCGTCGTGACCGCGCTGACCGCCTACCGCGCGGCCCGCCACGCCGGCGCGTCCCTCGACGAGCAGTTCGCGGCGGTGGGCGCCGAGCTCGCGGGCCTCCCGGACGCCCCGGCGGTCGGGGGCGTGCTCGCCGAGCTGGACCTCGGCACGGGCGTCCTGCGCCTGCTCGGCGCCGGGCACACCGCACCCCTGATCGTCCGGGACGGCACCGCGACCCCCATGGCCGAACCGGCCGCCCCGCGGTTCGGCGCGCCGCATCCGGCAACGCGGCTCCGGCTCGAACCCGGCGACCTGCTCACGTTCTGCTCCCGGGGCGTGGCCGAAACGCCCGACGGCGCCGGCGAGCCGTTCGGCCGCGCCCGGATCACCGAGCAGCTCGGCCGGGACGCGGGCGAGCTGCCCCCGGAAATCGCCCGCCGGCTCACCCGGGCCGTCCTCGCCCATGGTGGCGGCGGGTCCCGGCAGGACGCCGGTGTGCTGGTCGCCCGCTTAGAGGGTCGGCAGCCGGTGTCATGAAAGAGTCGTTCATGACGTCTGACGTCATGAACGACTCTTTCATGACGTCCGGATCCGTGCACCCGCCAAGGAACGTTCAGCAGGCGGTGTCGTGCACGTCGGGCGCCAGCAACTCCCGCAAGGCGTCCGACAACGACGCGAACATCGGCACCACGGCCGCCAGCCCGGTGATCCGGAACAGCCGCGCCAGGGTCCGGCCGCTCGCCACCACCCCGAAGCGCCGCCCCTCCGCAGCCGCCCGCTCGGCCGCCACCGCCAGCGCGCGGGCACCGGCCAGGCCGACGAACGCCACCTGCGTGAGGTCGACCACCGTCGAACCCGGTGGAGCCGAGCCCAGTTCGCGCTCGAGGATCGGCAGGGTCAGCGCGTCGATTTCGCCGGCGAACATCAGCACGAGGAAACCGGGGCGGTACTCCGTCCGGCGCGCCACCAGGGGCGCGGACCGGGTGGGGACCGGAATGACAGGGGACACGGGATTCGGTTGGCCTTCCGCGCCGGCCGGGGCCGGCGACGCAGTGACGTGATCAAGGACGGGTCTTTGATACCCAAACGCCCGATCCGGAAACGCTCTCCTTCAGGGCGAGACGGTCGTGAAGGCCGCCCACAGCCGTTCGGCGGCGTGGCGGGCGGGGGCGCCGGGCAGGATCTCCCGGGTGCCCTCCGGCGGGACCGCGAGGTGGCCGCCCACGTGCTCGACGAGGGCCACGGCGAGCTCGCGGACCTTGACGTTGAACTCCTGGCTGGCGCGGCGCAGCGTCTGCCAGGCCTCCTCCGGCGGGCACCGCCGGACCGCCATGATCGCGCCCTTCGCCTGCTCGATCGCGGCGCGGGAGGCCAGCAGGTCGAGCATCTGGTCGGGGTCGCCCGCGGTGGCGGTCTCGGCGACCACGAGCGTCATCTCGGTGAGTTTCGCGTAGCGCTGCAGGACGGCCAGGGTGGCTTCGCCGGGCGACCGGTCGAGCGTGACCGAGAGCACGAACGCGCCGTCTTCGTCCCAGAACCCGGGGAGCGCGGCCGCGCCGCGGATCGCCGCGGCCGCCGGACCGCCGTCGAACACGGTCTCCCGGGTCAGGTCCGGCCAGCGCTCGTCGCCGAAGAGGCGGTCGGTGGTGACCGGCTCGCCGGTGGCGTCGGCGACGGGGACCGGCCCGCCGTGCGCCAGCTGGGCCGGGATGAGCTGCTCGGCGACGCCCGCGGTGGCCAGCACCCGCAGCGGGCGGTCGCCGCGGCTGACGGTCAGGCCCGCGCCGAGCCAGCCGGGCAGCTCGCCCGAGATCCGCTCGAGCAGCGCCTGCAGCAATTCGGCCAGCGGTCTCCAGCGATCCGCCGCGTTCATGAGTGTCTCGGTCACCGAACCTCCACCGGTCTTGGTTCCCTTGATTTACCGCACCGCGCGGTGCTCCGCTCGCGGCGGCGCGGGGGTTTGTGGGACCGGCCACGCGGACGGGCGAAGCGCCGCGGCCGTCCGGCGCAACGGGATCACCCGGTGGCAGGCACCCCGAACGGGCGGTTTACCCCGCGGCGCGCGCGGGGTAGCTGGTCGGTGATCCGAGGAGGCGCCATGACCGACCGGTGGCACCGGTGATGTTCAGCGAAGTCGTCGTCGCCGGGCAGATCGCCCGCGACCTGGTGATCGAGGTCCCGGACGCGCCCACGGCTGGCTCGTCGGCCCCGGTCCGGCACCGGCAGGAGCTGCTCGGCGGGAAGGGCGCCAACCAGGCCGTGGCGCTGGGCCAGCTCGGGGTGTCGGTGTCCCTCGTCGGGGTGGTCGGCCGGGACCGCACCGGCGACACGCTGCTCGCCCAGGCCCGGGCCGACCGGATCGCGACCTCGCACGTCGTCCGCCGGGCGGGCACCGAGACCGCGCTGCTCGTCGACGTCGTCGACGACCACGGCCGGCGCCGCTACCTGGAGCACGTCCCGGAGGGCACGCTGCTCACCGAGAACGACGTCTTCGCCGCGTCCGCGCCGATCTCGGCCGCCGCGTCGCTCATCGTGCAGCTGCAGCAGCCCGCGCCGGTGGCACTGCTCGCCGCCCGGCTGGCGCACACCGCCGGCACCCGGGTCGTGCTCGACGGCGCACCGCAGGACGACGCGCTGACCTCCGAGCTGCTCGCCCCCGCCGACGTCGTGCGCGCCGACGGCCACGAAGCCGAGCTGCTCACCGGAAAGCCGGTCGACGACGTCGCCGCGGCCGCCCGCGCCGCGTCGGAGCTCCGGCGGCTCGGACCGTCCCTGGTCGTGCTCGAGGTTTCCGGGCAGGGCAACCTGTTCGCCGGGCCGGAGGGCACCTGGTTCGTGCCGGACGTCGAGACCCCCGTCGTCGACCCCACCGGCGCCGGCGACGCGCTCGTCGCCACCCTGACCGCGGCATTGACCCGCCGCCGTCCGCTGGAGACGGCGGCGAGCCTGGCCGTCGCGGCCGCCGCGGCGACGACCGGGCACGCGGGCGGCCGCCCGCACCTGTCCCGCGCGGAACTCGACCGGCTGCAGCCCCGGGAGCTGGAGACCGTGCGGGCCTGAGCGGCTACAGGCCCGGCAGTTTCTGTTCCAGGCCCAGCAGCACGGAGAACGGGTCGCCGCGCTCGGCCAGGCGATCCGGCACGTCCCGGATCGTCCACCGGTCCGGCGCGAGATCCGGGTCGTCGAGCTCGTCCCACTCCAGCGGCACCGAGACCGGCGCCCCGGGCCGGGGCCGGACGCTGTAGGGCGCGACGAGGGTCTTGTTCAGCACGTTCTGCGTGTAGTCGAGCCGGGCCCGGCCGCGGCGCTTGTCCTTCGTCCAGGCCCAGCTGACCAGATCGGGCAGCACCCGGCCGATCGTCTTGGACACCGTCTCCGCCCACGTGCGGGTCTGCTCGAAGGTGCAGTGCGGGGCGATCGGCACCCACACCTGGATCCCGCGCTGCCCGGTCACCTTGGGCCGGCCGGTCAGGCCGAGGTGCTCGAGCGCCGTCCGGTGCAGCCGCGCCAGGTCGAGAACCTCCTCGAAGGTCGTCTCCGGGCCGGGGTCGATGTCGAACAGCACCCACGTCGGCCGGTCGACGTCGGCGGCCCGGGAGGTCCAGGCGTGCAGCTCCAGCGCGCCGTAGTTCGCCAGCCAGGCCAGCGTGGCGACGCTGTCGGCGACGACGTACCGCCGGCTCTCCCCCGCCTCCGCGCGTTCGTTGCGCCAGGTCGTCAGCCAGTCCGGCGCGTGCTGCGGGACTTCCTTCTGCCAGAAGCCCGGCTCGGTGACGCCCTGCGGGAACCGGTGGGTGTTGAGCGGGCGGCCGGCCAGGTACGGCAGCATGACCGGCCCGACGGTGACGTAGTAGCGGATCAGGTCCCGTTTGGTGACGGGCTTCCCGCCGCTCGCCGCCGGGAAGAGCACCTTGTCCAGGTTGGTCAGGGCGAGTTCGCGGCCGGCCACCGACCACCGGCCCTTGGCGCCCAGGTCGTCGAGGGCGGCCAGTTCGTCGCCCGTCGGCGCCTGCCAGCCGCCGACGTGTTCCTCCGCCTCCGCGGCGGGTCGGTCGCCGTGCCACAACGCGTCGGGGGCGGCCGCGACCTCGTCGTTGGTGCGGCCGCTCTTCACCGAGTGCGGGTGGTCCTCGGCGTCCCAGCCGGCCTGGGCGTGCTCGTCCTGCTTGTGCAGGAGGAACCACTGGTCCTTTTCGCCGCGGCCGCTCCGCACGAGGACGAACCGGCCGGCCAGCTTCTCGCCTTCGAGGTCGAAGTGCAGTGTCCCGGCCTCGATCGCGCGTGCCGGGTCGGCTTCGACCGGCCGCCACACGCCGCGGTCCCAGACGATGACGTCGCCGCCGCCGTATTCGCCGCGCGGGATGACACCTTCGAAGCCGGCGTACTCGATCGGGTGATCTTCGACGTGCACGGCCAGCCGGCGGGCCTTCGGGTCCAGCGTGGGCCCCTTCGGCACCGCCCAGCTGACCAGCACGCCGTCGAGCTCGAGGCGGAAGTCGTAGTGCAGCCGGCGGGCCCGGTGCCGCTGCACCACGAACCGGTGGCCGTCCGGCCCGGCCGCGCCGCCGGCCGGCTCCGCGGTGCGGTCGAAGTCGCGCATCTGCTGGTAGCGCCGCAGTTTGCGGGCCGGATCGGCTGCCATGCCCCGGGAGTACCCACTCAGTCCGGAGCCGACCACGGCGGGTTCTTCTTCGCCAGCTCCTCGTATTCGGCGACCTCCTGCGGGGTCGGATCGAGGCCGGCCTCCTCGGCGAACTCCTCCGGATCGACGGCGTCGTCGGGCTCGGTCATCCCGCTCAGCCTCCCAGCGCGCCGCGGATGAGGTCGCGGGCCCGGTCCATGATCGCCGCGGGCGGGCCAAGCAGCAGGTTGGCCTTCGCGCTCTCCACGCCGGGGTGCGGGCGGGTCGGCCCGACCGCTTCGGCGACCTTGGCGGTCGCGGCCATCGCGCGCAGCCGCTCCGGCGGGCGGTGCGCCCGCAGCAGCGGGAACTCCTCGCGCTCTTCGTGCTCGGCGTGCGCGAGCACGTCGTCCCGCAGCTGGACGAGCAGCGTGTCGAAGCCGTCGGCGTCCGGGCCCATCTTCTGCAGGGTGGTCAGCAGTTCCTTGGCCCGGTGCTCCTCGCCCAGCCGCGCGTCGACGACGGGCTCGGCCGCGGGCTCCAGATCGCGGATCTCCGGGTGCACGACCAGTTCCTCCGCCGTCTCGTGCACGGCCAGCAGCCGCACGAGGTCGTGGAACAGCTCCCGCCGCCGGTCGCCGTCGGCGGTCTCCAGCGCGGCGAACAGCTCGCGGATCTCCCGGTGCTGCCGCTGCAGCAACTCGATGACGTCTTCGTCGTGGTGCGCCATGAACGCCTCCTCCTGGGTCTCGTACTCCGTCGGACGCGGCGTTCCCCGTCCCCGGCGGGTTACTCGTCGCGACGGGCGACTGTGAGCCACAGCGCGCCCACCGCGGCCACCCCGAGCCCGACGACGGCCCACCACGACCACCAGCCGAAGAACGCGACAACCAGCCCCACGGCGACGAGCACACCCCCGCCGACGGTGGCCGTGTCGTCATCGGCCCGCACGGTGAAGGCCATCAGCCCACCCGCCCGTCAACGGCGGCCACGACCAACGCGGCACAGCGCGCGACGGTCAGGCCTCGTTCTCTGGCCATGGAAGACAACGCAGCCTGCGCGGCGGCGCGGTTGAGCCCTTGCGCGGCAAGGACTTCCAGCGCCAGACCGACGACATCGGTGGCGGGCGGGGTTGCGGTGCGCACGGGCATCGGGAGACCTCCGGCTGATTCGGCGGCGAAACGAACGCGACCGGATACCCCGCCGCGCCGGGTTTCACACCCTTTCACCGAACCCTCCCGGTGCCGCGGGTTCAACTCTTGCCGAGCCCTCATCCGCCGGCCGCGGGCGCTGAGCGCTCTGGTGCGCTCGGCCGCAGCACCTCGCCGGCACCTCCGCGCGCTTGCCCAGACGAGCCACTCCGCGCCGAGCACACCGGCGCGCACTCGACCCGGTCAGCCACACTGCACGGCCCGCCCACCCGGCGCGCGCTCACCTCCCCGCGAGCCACACCGCGGTGTCCGGCGGCACCCTGCCCCCGTCGAGCAGCCCGCTCGCCAGCAGCACCCGCGCGTCCCCCGGCAGCTCGCACGGCTCCTCACCCAGGTTCACCACGCAGCCGAACCCCGGCTCGCGCCGGAACCACAGCACCCCCTCCGGCGCGGGCGACCACGTCAGCGTCCCGTCCCCCAGTGCCGGGTGCTCCCGGCGGGTCGCGAGCGCCGCGCGGTACAGCCTGAGCATCGAGTCCGGGTCGGCCGCCTGGGCCTCCGCGGTCCGGGTCCGCCAGCCGGCCGGCTGCGGGAGCCACGGTGGCACGCCGTTGCCGGTGAACCCGAACGGTGGTGCCGTCCCCGACCACGGCAGCGGTACCCGGCAGCCGTCGCGGCCGCGGCGGGTGTGGCCGGACCGCTCCCACGTCGGGTCGGCGAGCACCGCCTCGGGCAGGTCCTCGACCTCCGCCAGGCCCAGTTCCTCGCCCTGGTACAGATACGCGCCGCCGGGCAGCGCGAGCATCAGCAGCAGCGCCGCCCTGGCCCGGCGCGTCCCGAGCCGGCCGCCGCCGAAGCGGGTGACGTGCCGGACCACGTCGTGGTTCGACAGCACCCACGTCGCCGGGGCGCCGACCGCGTGCAGCGCCTCCAGCGTCCCGTCGATCACCTCGCGCAGCGCGGCGGGATCCCAGGCGCAGCGCAGGAAGTCGAAGTTGAACGCCGTGTGCAGCTCGTCCGGCCGGACGTACCGGGCGAGCCGGTCCGGGCGGTCGACCCACGCCTCCGCGACGAACACGCGGTCCGCGCCGAACCCGGCCGCGACCTGGCGCCACGACCGGTAGATCTCGTGCACGCCGTCGCGGTCCCAGTGCGGGTGGCGGCTGCGGTCGGGCGGCCGCACGATCCCTTCGTCGTCGACGCCGAGGTCGGGGAACTCCGGATCCTTGAGCAGGCCGTGGGCGACGTCGATGCGGACGCCGTCCACCCCACGCTCGAACCAGAACCGCAGCACGTCCTCGAAGTCGGCGCGGACCTCGGGGTGGTCCCAGTTGAGGTCCGGCTGCTCCGGGGCGAACAGGTGCAGGTACCACTCGCCGTCCGGCGCGCGCGTCCAGGCGGGGCCGCCGAAGACGCTGCGCCAGTCGTTCGGCGGCCGGTCGCCGCGGCCGGGCCGGAAGTGGTAGCGCGCGCGTTCGGGAGAGCCGGGACCTGCCGCCAGCGCGGCGCGGAACCACCGGTGCCGGTCGGAGGTGTGGTTGGGGACGACGTCGATCACGACCCGCAGCCCGAGCCGGTGCGCCTCGGTGATCAGCGCGACGGCGTCGTCGTCGGTGCCGAACAGCGGGTCGACGGCCCGGTGGTCCTCGACGTCGTACCCGCCGTCGACCATCGGCGAGCGGTACCACGGCGTGGTCCAGACGGCGTCGACCCCGAGTTCGGCCAGGTAGCCGAGCCGGCCGCGGAGACCGGCGAGATCGCCGGTGCCGTCGCCGTCCGCGTCGGCGAAGCTGCGGACGTAGACCTCGTAGACCACGGCATCGCGCCACCAGTCGTCCATGCACCCGAGTATCTACGCTGGGGCGGTGACCGACGCGTGGGAATGGGACCCGTCCCTCTATTCGGGCAGCGCGGAGTACTACGCGCGGGGCCGAGCGGCGTACCCCGCCGAACTCGCCACGGCCTTCGCCGCCGAACTCGGGCTGGACGGATCGGGACGGCTGCTCGACGTCGGCTGCGGACCGGGATCGCTGACGCTGCTGCTGGCCGGGCTGTTCGAGGAGGCGGTGGGACTCGACGCCGACGGCGCCATGCTCGCCGAAGCGGCCCGGCAGGCGGCGGGCGCCGGGAACTGCCGCTGGGTGCACCGGCGCGCGGAGGAGCTGCCCGCCGGGCTGGGCCGCTTCCGGCTGGTGACGTTCGCGCAGTCGTTCCACTGGTTCGACCGGCCGCGCGTCGCGGCGGCGGTGCGGGAAATGCTGACGCCGGACGGCGTCTGCGCCCACGTGCACGCGTCGACGCACGAGAGCGTGCACCCGGCGATCGCGGAGCTGGTGCGCGAGTACCTCGGCCCGGTGCGGCGCGCGGGCCAGGGCGTGCTGCCGGACGGCACGGCGGGCGGCGAGGCGGAGATCTACCGGGCGGCGGGCTTCCACGGCCCGCGGCGGTTCGAGGTGCCGGGGCGCGTCGTGACGCGCACGGTCGACGAGGTCGTCGCGGGCGTGTTTTCGCTGTCGAGCTCGGCGCCGCACCTGTTCGGCACGGGGCGGGCCGGGTTCGAGGCGGCCCTGCGGCGGCGGCTGGCCCCGGCGGAGACGTTCACCGTGCGGTTGCGGGAGATCGCCGTCGACCTGTGGTTCACCAGGGGTTGTTGAAGTCCTCGTCCTCTTCGACGGCGGCCCGCGGGCGCCGCGTGGCCCGCGGCTCGTCCCGCACGGGCCGCGGCGCCGGTTCGAACCCGGCGGAGTACGCCTCGGCGTCGAAGGCGGAGGCCGGTTCGGCGTGCGAGCGGTCGGTGCTCCATCCGGACTTGGTCTTGCGCTGCGCCATTTCGCGGACGTGCTGGACGTACCGCTCGGCGGCCTGGACCTGCTTGGTCATGTATTCGTGCGAGCGCGCCTTGATCTCTTCGCCCTGCTGTTCGCGCAGGGCACGGCGATCGGCCTGTTCGCGGACGAGGCCGTCCAGCTCGGCCTTCATCGCGGCGATGTCGGTCATGCGTGCTCCTACCTGATCCGGGCGGACGGCGGGTCTTCGTCGTCGAGCGAGCCGATGATCCGCCGCCCGGGCTCACCGAGGTTGTCGAAGACGGCGCCTTCGATCCGGTAGGCGGGCGCGCGGCGTTCGGTGTCGCCGCCACCTTGGGCACCGGCGCCGCCCATCGCGCCCATGCCGGGCATGCCGGCCATCGACGAGCCGGGCGCGCCGGCGGCGCCGGGCGTCCCGGCGGCCGACGCGAACGCGGGCTGGGGATGGGCGCCGCCGGCCCCGGTGTGGGCACCGCCGGAGACGGGGCTTTCGCCGAGTCCCCCGCCGGCGGGCTCGAAGCCGGCACCGGAGAAGCCGGCGTGGGCGCCGCCGCCGATGCCGGCCGCCGCGGGGGCGGAGTGGGCGCCGCCGCCGCCCGGTGAGGCCGGGTCGCCGGCGGGTTTGCCGTCGCTGCCGGCGTGATCCGAGCCGCTGCCCGGCGAGGTCGGGTCGGCAAAGCCGCTGACGTGGGAACTGCCGCCGGCGCCCGGGGTGCTGGAGTCGCTGCCGGGTTCGCTGCCGGGCGAGGACGGGTCGTTCGCCGCGAGGTCGTCGAGGGTTCCGCGGTGGGTCGGCAGGTCGTCGAGCCGTTTGGCGGGTGTGCTGCCGAGGGCGTCCGCCGGTTTGTCGTCGTCGCCCAGGGTGTACGTCGTCGGGGTGCCCTTGCCGTCGTCGACCGTCACCACCGTGGGGCCGTCCGGGCCGTCGGGGCGCTCGGCCGTGATCTCGAGGTCGCCGTCGCGGATGTGGATCTTGCCGTCCGGGCCGGGGTGGTACGTGTCCGCGTCCGTCCCTTGTGGACCGTCGGCGGGCGTGGCTTCCGACCAGTCGAGCTTGAAGTCCTTCGGGTCGCCGGGGCCGTCGCCGACCTTGATGTCCATCTTGCCGTCGGCGTCCGGCTCGGTCATCTCGAACGTCTTGTCGCCCTGCTTGACCTTCAGGACTTCCGGCTCGTCGTCGCCCTTGGCGTCGCCGAGGAGGCCGTCGGGGCCGTCGACGTCCTTCAGCGCCTTGCCGTCGTCGGTTCCGGGGGCTCCGCCCAGGCCGCCCGCGTCGTCGCCCGACTCCGTCTCGATGCCCGGGCCGCTGAACTCCTTCAGTGCGTCCGCGGCCTTCTTCTTCGCCGCCTCGGCGGCCTCCTGGCCGCTGTCGGGCGGCGGCACCGAAGACGGTGTCGTGCTGTCGGAACCCCCGCCCGACCCGCCACCCGAGCCGAGGCCGGCGCCCGCGCCGGACTCCGTCTGGATGCCCGGGCCGCTGAACTGGTTCAACGCCTCCGCGGCCTGCTTCTTCGCCGCCTCGGCCGCCTGGGCCGCCTGCTGTTTGGCCGCTTCCGCCGCGGCCGCGCCGTCGTCCTGGCCCGCCGGCGAGCCCGAGCCACCGCCTGCGGAACCACCGCCGGACGGCGTGGACCCCTCCGGGATCGGCGGCACCGAGCCGCCGCCACCCGCGCCCGAGCCACCGCCCGTACCCGCGCCCGCGCCGCTCGGCAGGTCGGTGCCCGAGCCGCCGCCCGCACCCCCGCCCGGCGCGCCGGACCCCGCACCCGTCTCGGGAATCGACGGCACCGGCCCACCGGAACCCGGCCCGGCCCCGGAACCCGAGCCGGCTCCCGACCCCGACCCGAAGCCGGCCCCGCCCGCACCCGGACCACCGGAACCGGAACCACCCGAACCCGAGCCGCCCGAACCGAACGCACCCGCACCCGAGCCGCCCGAACCGGCACCACCGCCGAACCCGGCACCCGAACCACCGGCCCCGCCGCCGCTACCACCCGCCGAACCAGCGCCACCCGCCGAACCAGCGCCACCCGCCGAACCAGCACCACCCGACGACCCGGGCCCACCCGGCAGCGAAACGCCCTCGAACTCGTTCCGCACCCCGCCCATCACCTTGTCCAGCGCGTCGTACGCCTGGTCGACGAGGTCCTTCGTGTCTTTGCAGGTCTTCACGAACCCCTGGTACAGCCGGTCCCACATGTCGGGGTTGAACTGGTTCTGCACCCACTGCTTGGCGAGGTCCTGACCGTGCTTCTTGATCTCGTCGCCGTCGCAGCAGCCCTGGTCGTTGAGCGTCTTGACCAGGTTCGTGCCGAAGTTCAGGTCCATCCAGCCCGCGATCTGGGCCAGGTCCTTCTCGTTGCCGTGCTCGCCGTTGGCGACCGCCACGACCTTCTGCGCCATCTGGTAGTCGGCCTTGCCGACCAGGTCGGTGTACATCCCGATGACCGCGTCGGCCTTGCCCTTGCACAGCTGGAACACCGTCGTGGCCGTGCTCAGCGTCGCCTCGCTCGCGGTGCCGAGCGTCTGGGACAGCTTCGCCGCCTTCGGCTGGATCTTGTCGTTGTAGGTGTCCGACGCCGCGTCCGCGCCCGCGCCGCTCCAGCTCTGGTACAGGCTGCCCAGCTGGGAGCCGGTGTCCTGCAGCGTCCGGTCCACCGTCTCCGCGCCGCGCTTGAAGTGCCCGGCGTCGGCGACGAAGTCCGCGAAGCTGATCCCGCGCTGCTCGTCGAACGGCGTGCGGATGTCCTTGTCGAGGTCGAGCGCGCGGGTGTTGCCGCGGCAGTCGGGCGGGAGCTTCGCCAGCAGCGAGCCGAACGTCTCGAACAGCTTCAGCGCCGGGGCGGCCGCGTCGAAGATCTCGTCGGACGTCTTGGTGCCGCTCGTGCTGCCGGCGCTGTCGGCCGCGGGCGGCTTCGTCTCGTCGAGCTTCTTCTTGCCGTCGTCGACGGCCTTCTTCTCCTGGTCCTCGTTGTAGCTGTTCTGGTCGCCGCTCTGCTTCGCCTTGTCGTAGGCCTCGTCGACCGACTGGCCGGCGAACAGCGGGTTCGCGTTGAACGCCTCCGCGTACTTGCCGGCTTCGGCCCGCTTCTGCTTGATCTCGTCGGGCTCCTGGTCGGCCAGGAACGGCGGCGGTGGCGGGTTTTCCCGCAGCCAGCTGCTGATCAGCGCGCTCTTCTGCGCCGGCGGCACGCTCGGGTCGTCCAGCAGCGCCTTGACGTCGGACCACTTCTTCTTTTCCGCCATCAGAGCGCGCCCCCGGCGTTGGTGATCGTGCCCGACTGGTTGTCCTCGTTGGCGCTGTAGCTCGCCCCGGCGGTGCCGAGGTTGGTGCCGAACGAGCCGAGGGTGCTGCTGTAGCCGGAAACCGCGGCCCACAACGCCTGCGCGCCGGCGGTGTACTTGGTCGCGTGGGCACCGTGCGCCCGGCCGAACTTCTCCGCCGTCACCTGCGCCGTCTGCAGGTCGGGGTTGTCGTCCAGCAGGTGTTCCGCCAGGTCGCCGATCGTCTTGGCCGCCGCGGACAACGCTTCCGTCGTCGCGGTGTACCCCCCGCCGCTCATGTCAGCGCCCCTCACTTCTCAGTGCGTCCGCCAGCACTTCGGCCACGGATCCCACGTCGGTGAACCGGTCGAGCCGGTCCAGGTCGATCGTCACGCCGTAGTAGATCTCCAGCGCCGCCAGCAGCTTGATCCGGCCCTTCGAGTCGATGCCCAGCTCCTCCAGGGGCGCGTCGGGCTCGACGAGAGCCGGGTCGAGCCGGAAGCTGTCACAGACGACCTTCGTGACCTCGGCGCGGCGATCACTCACGGTTGCCACCATAACGTGCTTTCGCGGCGGACCGGGCGACCTTGCCGCTCGATGTGCGCGGAAGGCCACCGGAAGGGACCAGACGTACCGCGCGCAGCGTGAGACCGTGCTCGCGCGACACCGCGCGCAGCACCGCCCGGCGCACCTCCCGGTCGTCGGCTTCGACGCCGCGGGCCCGCTCGGCCACCACCACCGCGCCCTCGCCGTCGTCGTCGGACACGCCGAACGCGGCGACGCGGTCGCGGCGCACCGCGGGATGGGCTTCCCCCGCCGCCGCTTCGATGTCCTGCGGGTGGAAGTTGCGGCCGTCGATGACGATGAGGTCCTTGAGCCGTCCGGTGACGTACAGGTCGCCGCGGTGCACGACGCCGAGGTCGCCGGTGCGCAGCCAGCCGCCGAGGCCGTCGAGCGTGGCCCCGAACGCGGTGGCGTCGCCGCGGCCCCAGTAGCCGTCGGCGACGTTCGGGCCGTGCACCCAGATTTCGCCGACCTCGCCGTCAGGCTGCTCCCGGCCGTCGTGGACGACCCGGACGAGCTGCCCGACCGGACGGCCCACCGACACGAGTTCCTGGCCGCCTTCGGTTTCCACGGCCCGGCCCTGCGCGAGGGCTTCGCGGTCGAACACCGCGCTTCGCGGCCCTTCTTCGTCCGCACTCGCGACGTACACGGTGGCTTCGGCGAGCCCGTAGGACGGCCGGTGCGCCGCACGCGGGAAACCGCGCGGCCCGAACACCGCGTGGAACCGCTCGATCGTGCGGGGCCGGACGGGTTCGCTGCCGTTGAGCGCGACCCGGACTCCGCTGAGGTCGAGGTCTTCGCCGGTGTCGGTGTCGGCGGCGAGGTCGTAGGCGAAGTTCGGCGCGGCGGTGAACACCGCCGGGTACCGCGCGAGCTGCCGCAGCCACCGCACCGGGGAGTGCACGAACTCCGCCGGGGCCATGAACACCGCGCGCCCGCCGGCGAAGACCGGCAGGCACAGCAGCTGGATCAGGCCCATGTCGTGGAAGAACGGGATCCAGCCGGCGCAGGTGGTGCCCTCGTCGACGGCGTAGGCGAGGCTGCCCTGCCAGCAGGCGGCGACGATCGCGCGGTGCGGGATCACCGCACCGGCCGGCTCGCGCGTCGACCCGGAGGTGTACTGGAGGTAGGCCGGGCTGTCCGGCGTCACCGGCACCGGGTCGGCGCCGGGCCCGGTGAGCTCGTCGACCACCACGACGTGCTCGTGCGCGGGCAGGCGCGCCACCTCCGCCGACGACGTCAGCCACAGCCGCGCGCCCGAATCGGCCAGCACCCCGGCGAGCCGGTCGGCCTGTGCGGGGTTCGCGGGCACCATCAGGGGAACGGCGATCAGGCCGGCGGCCAGCGCGCCGAAGAAGGCGAGGGGGTAGGCGAGCTCCTGGCCGGCAAGGATCGCGATGCGCTCCCCCGGCGCGGCCACCCGGCGCAGCTCGCCCGCCACCACGCGGACCCGGGCGGCGAAGTCCGCCCACGTCAGCGTGTGTTCCACGCCGTGGCGGTGGTCCTGGTGGGTGAACAGCGGACGCTCGTCGCCGGCGCGAGCGAACAGCCGCTCGACGATCGACGTGCGCAGCACCGCCTCGGGCACGGTCACCGGCACGGTCGGACGGGGCACGCCGGGCAACCTACCGGCCGCCGGAAACCCGGTTCACCCCCGGGGCGAGCCCGGGTACGGTCGCAGACCATGGCCGTACCGGAAGCGCTGGTCTCCGCACTCGCGGACGAAGACCGGCTGCAGCTCTTCGCCCGCATCTGCACCGCCCCCGACGGGCTCGAGGCGTCCCACGCTTCGGCCAAGCTCGCCAAGCGGCTCGTCGACGCGGGACTCGTCGCCGAGGCCGGCGGCCGCTACCGGGCCGTGCCGTCGGTGTTCCGCGACGCGCTGGCCAAGGCCCCGGTCGACCCGCTCGACGCGCTGTTCCGGCACGGCCGGCTCGTCTCGATCCCGCACTCGGGCAAGCGGCGGCAGCTGGTGCTGGCCTACCTCGCCGAGCGCTTCGAGCCGGGCCGGCTGTACACGGAGCAGGACGTCCGCGAGAAGCTCTCGATGGTCCACGACGACCACGCGACACTGCGGCGCTACCTCGTCGACGAAGGTCTCCTGCAGCGCAGCAACGACGGCGGCGCCTACGGCCGCCCTGCGGAAGCGCGCGCCGCGGGCTGAGCGGGCAGGCTCTACTCCAGGTCGTCGAAGTCCTCGGGCCGCAGGCCGTCGAGCTCGGCGCGGAAGCGTTCGACCTCGGCTTCGGCGTCGAGCACGTCGGCGGCCGGGCCCTCGGTCTCCTGCTCCACCTCGAGCTGCACCGACGCGACGTCCAGCACCTCTTCGGCGACGCGGATGGGCGCGCCCTGGCGCAGGCCGAGCGCGACCGCGTCGCTCGGGCGGGCCGACACGCGGGTGCCGGACGCGAGCACGAGATCGGCGTAGAAGATGCCGTCCCGCACCTCGGTCAGCTCCACCGCGGCGAGGCCCTGGCCGAACGCCGCGAGCACGTCGCCGAGCAGCTCGATGGTGCCCGGGCGCGGCTGCGCGATCTGTTCCCGCGCCCGCACGAGGGCCTCGGCCTCGCCGTACCCGATCATGATCGCCAGCCAGCGCCGGGCGCCCTCCGGCTCGCGCAGCAGCATCAAGGGCGCCTCGCCGGGGACCGGGACGGCCATCCCCACCACTTCGATCGGGATCACGCTGACCACCGCACCCTCCGTGTCGCGGGATTCCTCGTTCCCTCCGCGCGCGGGGAATACCCAGAACGACGGCTTCGCAACCCGCCGGGTTTCCGGGACCTGCTCTCCTCGGCTGCGGACTCCGCTCCCACGCCTTGCCCGGCCGCGCCCGGCGCTGTCACCGTCGGGGCGTGGAACCGACGATTTCGCGCAGTGTGACCGTCTCCGCCGACCCCGGCACGGTGTGGTCGTGGGTCACCGACCTGCCGCGGATGGGCGAGCTGAGCCCGGAGAACGTCGGCGGCCGCTGGCTCGACGGCACCGGGCCCGCCCTCGGCGCGCGGTTCCGCGGCCGCAACCGCAACGGCCGGCTGCAGTGGTGGACGCGGGTGCGGGTGGTCGCCTTCGAGCCGGACCGCCGGTTCGCCTTCGACGTGCGCACGCCGTTCGGCTCGCGCGTCTCGCGGTGGGAGTACGTGCTGGCGCCGGCGCCGGACGGCTGCGTCGTCACCGAGAACTGGTACCGGATCGGCAGCTGGGTGGTGCGGAAGTTCATGGGGCCGCGCGTCACCGGCCGCGCCGACCGTCCCGGCTACAACGTCACGTCGATCGAGCACACCCTGGCGGCGCTGAAGGCCCGCGCCGAGGAGCTCACTGCCGCCTGAGTCTCTTGTTGAGACCCACTCGGTCCAGCTAGGTTGCTTTACTGAACCTAGGAGGACCATGACCCACGCCCCGCCGAAGCCCGGCGTCGTGCTGCTCGTCGTCTCGACGGCCGCGTTCCTGGCGAGCCTGGACACGTTCATCGTCACGATCGCCTTCCCCGGCATCCGGGCCGCGTTCCCCGGCGACGACCTGGCGACCCTCTCGTGGGTGCTCAACGGCTACACGGTGCTGTTCGCCGCCTGCCTCGCCCCGGCCGGGCGGCTGGCCGACCGGTACGGCCGCCGCCGGCTGTTCCTCGCCGGCGTGGCGGTGTTCACCCTGGCTTCGGCCGCCTGCGCGGCGGCGCCGTCGATCGGCGTGCTGGTCGCCTTCCGCGCGGTGCAGGCGATCGGGGCCGCGCTCGTCATGCCGACGTCACTGGCGCTGCTGCTGACGGCGTTCCCGCCGCACCGGCGTCCGGTGGCGGTCGGCGTCTGGGCGTCGGTGGGCGCGGCGGCCGCGGCGCTCGGCCCGCCGTTCGGCGGCCTGCTCGTCGAGGCGTCCTGGCGCTGGGTGTTCCTGGTCAACCTGCCGATCTGCGCGGTGACGCTGCTGGCCGGGCCGCGCGTGCTGCGCGAGTCGCGGGACAGCTCCAGCGGCGTCCCGGACGTCCTCGGCTCGGCCGGCCTGCTGGTGGGCGTCGGCGCGCTGGCGTACGCGCTGGTCGAGGCGTCCGACCGCGGCTGGGGCGCGCGGCCGGTGCTGCTGGCGTTCGCGGTGGCCGCCGTCGCGCTGACCTGGGTCCCGCTGCGCTCGGCGCGGCACCCGGTCCCGGTGCTGGACCTGCCTGCCCTGCGCGTCCCGACGCTGTGGCTGGCCTGCCTGACGACCGGGGTGTTCGCCGCCGGGTTCGCGGCGATGCTGTTCGGCAACGTGCTGTTCCTGACGTCGGTCTGGCACGACTCGATCCTGGTGGCCGGGCTGTCACTGGCGCCGGGGCCGCTGGTGGTGGTCGGGGTTTCGGTCCTCGGCGGCCGGTTCGTCCACCGCTTCGGCCCGGGCCCGATGGTCGCCCTCGGCGGTGTCGCGTTCGGGGCCGGCGTGCTGATCTGGCTGCTGCGCATGGGATCGGTGCCCGACTACGCGGCATCGATGCTGCCGGGCCAGCTGCTGACAGGCCTCGGCGTCGGCCTGATCATGCCGAGCCTTTCGGGCGTGGTCGGCACGGTCCTGCCGCCGTCCCGCTGGGGCGCGGGTTCGTCGATGGTGAACACGGCCCGGCAGATCGGCACGGTCCTGGGCACGGCGGTGCTGATCGCGGTCTTCGCCGGCACACCGGACCTGGCGGCCTTCCGCCACGGCTGGCTGGCGATCCTGACAACGGCGGCGGCCACCTGCACCGGCGGCCTCCTCATCGCCGCGCGGCGGCGGGCGGACCACTACGCCGAGCCCCAGGCCGCGTCCAGCACCGCGAGCCCGGCGTCGATGCTCGCCGAGGGGATCGAGCCGTAGCCGAGGACCACGCCCTGGCGTGGGAAACCGCCGCAGAGGTCCGACAGCGTCTGGATCGCCGCTCCGGCCTCGGCCGCGCGGGCCGCTATCGGCTCCAGGTCCGTCTCGTCGGCGGCCAGGGCGCACAGGTGCAGGCCCGCCGCCGACGGGACCACGCTCAGGCGGCCGGCGAACACCCGCTCCAGGGTCGCCGTGATGCGCTCGTGGCGGTCCGCGTACACCTTCGTCGCGCGGCGGAGGTGGCGGGCGAACAGGCCCTCGTCGACGAACCGGGCCAACGCGGCCTGCGCGGGCAGCTCGCCGTGCCAGCCGGACAGCCGGCGGGCGTGGTGCACCGCGTCGCGCAGTGACGCCGGGGCGATCAGGAAACCCAGGCGCAGCATGGGAAGCAGCGTCTTCGAGAACGATCCGACGTAGGCCACGCGCCCGTCGCGGTCCAGGCTCTGCAGCGGTTCCAGGGGACGGTCGGAGAACCGGAACTCGCTGTCGTAGTCGTCCTCGACGACGACCGCGCCGGCCCGCTCCGCCCACGCCAGCAGGGCCGTGCGCCGGGCGAGGGACATCGGGGTGCCGAGCGGGAACTGGTGCGACGGCGTGACGTACACCAGCTTCGCGCGCGAAGGCAGCGCGGCGACGTCGAGGCCTTCGCCGTCCACCGGCACGCCGACGACTTCGGCGCCGTGCGAGGCGAAGAGCAACCTCGCCATCCGGTAGCCCGGTTCCTCGACGGCGACCCGGTCGCCGGGTTCGAGCAGCACGCGGCACAGCAGGTCCAGTGCCTGCTGGGCGCCCTGGGTGACGAGCACGTCGTCGGCATCGGCCCGCACCGACCGGGAGACGCCGACGTGCCGGGCGATCGCCGCGCGCAGGCCGGGGTGGCCGCCGGGCTCGGCGTAGTGCGCGAACCCGGCGGTGTCCCGCAGTTCCCGCGCGAGCAGGCGCCGCCAGGTGTCCAGGGGGAACAGCGCGGCGTCGGGGATGCCGACGCGGAAGTCGAACACCGGTTCCGGTGCCGCGGCGGCCGGCGCCGGCACTGACCGCCACACCGCCTTCGGCTGCGGACCGCGTTGTGCGGGGGCTTTGCGCGGCTTCGGCGGGAGCTCCGCGCAGACGTACGTGCCGGCGCCGACGCGGCCGGCGAGGAAGCCGTCGGCGGTGAGGCGGTCGTAGGCGACCGCGACGGTGTTGCGCGAGACGGCCAGCCGCCGCGCCAGCTCCCGCGTCGGCGGCAGCCGCTCCCCCGCGCGCAGCCTGCCGTCCAGCACGGCGTCACGCAGCTGGCGGTAGATGCGGGCGCTGAGGTCGCCGCGGCCCGCCAGGCTGACGTGGAAGTCCATCCCGCGACCCTACATTGGCCCAATTCATGTGTTCGGAATTGGATCTGGGATCGGGCCAAAGCGCGTTCTAACGTACGTCCCATGACAGTGCTACTCGACCGGCTTCCCGATCGTCCGCGGACCCGGTCCGCCGGCCGGCTGCTCGCGGCCGCCCAGCTCGTCGGCTCGCTCGGCGACGGGGCGTTCCTGACTTGCTCGGTGCTGTTCTTCACCCGGATCGCGGGCCTGACACCGGCGCAGGTCGGGCTCGGGCTGACGCTCGGCTGGGCGGTGGGCTCGGTCGCGGGCGTGCCGCTCGGGCACCTCGCCGACCGCCACGGCGCCCGCGGCTCGGCGGTGCTGCTGGCACTGGCGACGGCCACGGCGATCCTCGCGTTCCTCGTCGTCCGCTCGCCGGTGGCGTTCGTGCTGGCCGCGTGCGTCTACGGCAGCTGCCAGACCGGGCTGGCCGCGGTCCGCCAGGCGCTGCTGGCCGCGCTCGCCGACCCGGAGCGGCGCACGCGCGTCCGGGCGCACCTGCAGTCCGCGGGCAACGCGGGCCTCGCCGTCGGCGCCGGGCTGGGCGGCCTCGCACTGTCGGTCGACACGGCATCGGCGTACCTGACGGTCTTCGCCCTCGACGCGGCGGCCTTCGTCGTGACGGCGGCGTTGCTGCACGCGCTCCCCCGTGTCCCCCGGACCTTCGCGCGCCCGGGAGCGCCGAAGTCCGCCGTGCTGCGCGACCGGCCCTACGCGCTGGTGACGCTGCTCAACGCGATCCTCCTGCTGCGCATGCCGCTGCTGAGCGTCGCGATCCCGCTGTGGATCGTCGACCACACGGCGGCGCCGGGCTGGACGGTGTCGGCGTTGTTCGTGCTCAACACGGTCGTGGTGGTGCTCCTGCAGGTCCGCGTGGCCGGTCGCCTCGCCTCGCTCGAGGCGGCGGCGCGGATGGTGCGCCGGTCGGGCGGGGTGCTCCTGGCGTCCTGCGTGGCGTTCGCGCTGTCGGCGCTGGGGACGTCACCGGCAGTGGCGTTCGCGGTGCTCGTGGCCGGCGCGCTGGTGCAGGTGCTCGGCGAAATGCTGCAGTCGGCGGGCTCGTGGGAGATCGGCTTCGCGCTGGCCCCGGCGGACAAGCAGGGCGAGTACCAGGGCTTCTTCGGCAGCGGCGTCTCGGTGGCCCGCGCGGTGGGCCCGGCGCTGCTGAGCACGGTGGTGATCGGCGGGGGCTTCGCGGGCTGGCTCGTGCTGGGCCTGGTGTTCCTGGGCGCGGGCTGGGCGATGGGCCCGGCGGTCCGCTGGGCCGCCGCGACCCGCTGAGCCCGAGCGCCCCAATGTGGCGTTGGTTGCGTTGAACGCACCGAACGCCACATTGGGTGCATCCAACGCACCGAACGCCACATTGGGTGCGTCCAACGCACCGAACGCCACATTGGGGCGCATGGGCCGGGGGCTACTCGCCGGCCTGGGCCGCGGCGGTCTGGTGGAACGCCAGGTTCTGACCGGCGGCGGAGTCCTCGGCCCAGGCGCCCGACTCGGCCGTCCAGGTCCGGCCGGCGAAGCTCACCTTGTCCACCCCCAGCGCCTCCGCGCGGGCCACCAGCCAGGTCGCGTACGTCCAGCCCTGCGCGGCCGGGTGCGGGCCGCTCAGGCGGGACGTGCCCAGCTCCGCCGTCGCCGCCGTCGCCACGTCCGCGGGCGCCGCCAGGGTCAGGTTGCGGCAGGTCAGCGCGGCCGGGAACTGGCCGTTGAACGCCGCCGCCATGGCGCGGGACTGCGGTTCCCACTGCGCGTACGCGTCCGGGTGGCCGGACCGCTGGACCGCCTGCGCCGCTTCGGTGATCGGCAGCGTGTCCCAGTTCTCCAGCTTCTCGAGCTTCTCGTAGAACTCCGTCGCCGCGTAGACGGGGTCGCGCAGCTGCGCGATGGTGCCCCAGCCCTGGCTGGGCCGCTGCTGGAACAGCCCGACCGAGTCGCGGTCACCGCCCTCGAGGTTGCGCAGCTTCGACTCCTGCAGCACCGTCGCGAGCGCGACCGTCGCGGCGTGGGCGGGCAGGCCCATCTTGGTGCCGACCGCCGAGATCGTCGCGGCGTTGTTCATCTGCTCCGGGGTGAAGGTGTAGGCGGCGGCGCCGTCCCCCGGCAGCGCCACCGTGCACCCCGGCGTCTTCACCGAGCCGCGCGTGTACGCCACCACCACGACGATCCCTGCGACCAGCACGATCACCGCACCCAGCACGATGGCCAGCTTCAGGCCACAACCGCGCACCCTGCCTCCCCGTCACCCGTTCGCACCAGTCTGCCCAATGGGAGGACGCGGGGCACCGGCCGGGGTTCAGTGCGGGGCGCCGAGGAAGATCGGGTTGGACATCGCCACCATGGCGTTCGGCACCGTCGTGTTCGGGCCACCGGACGGGCGGCGGACCTCGACGCGCACCCACCGGCTGTACCGGGGGTAGGTCGTCCAGGTGACCGTGGCCGCGCCGGAGTCGCCGATCGGCTCGGTGTGTTCCGGGCCGAGCTGGTCGAGGAACGTCACCGTCGTCCCCGGCACGCCGGCGACGACCGCCTTGACCGTGACGGGTGTCCCGGTGCCGCCGGCGAGCCGTTCGCCGATGCCCGCGCTCGTGCCGCCGCCGGAGACCGTGAAGTCGAGGTGCACGGCCGCCGACTCCGCCAGCCAGGAGTGTCCCGCTTTCAGCCCGGCCAGCAGTTCCCGGCGGCGCAGCCGGTCGGCGAGCACGACGGTGTGCGGCAGGGCGACGCGCTGGTCCGGGTTGTGCGCGTCGGAGTCGCCGATCGCCGGGATGAAGCGGCCGCCGCGCAGCAGCCCGTCCCAGTGGACGACACTCGCCTCGTCGTCCTGGGTCCACGGGCCGTTCCAGACCTCGACGAGGTCGGCGAGCTCGTAGGCGAATTCGTAGGTGCAGCCGAAGCAGTTGGCGAACGGGTGCGCCGCGGTGACCAGGCCGCCGGCGCGGTGCACCTGGTCGGTGAAGCGCCGGAAGTCCCGCGGGTCGGCCGCGCGGTAGCGCCAGTCGATCCAGGTGCCGGCGGGCAGGCCGATCGCGGGCCAGTGCCCGGACCGGGTCGTCACCTCTTCGCCGTTGAGGATCAGCAGGTCGTCGGTGGCGTGGTCGCCCCAGACCAGCTGTGAGCTGGAGGTGTTGTGCTCGGTGGAGACGATGAAGTCGAGTCCGGCGGCCCGCGCGTCGGCGACGAGCTGCTCCGGCGTCCGGCGGCCGTCGGAGTGGACGGTGTGCAGGTGGCTGTCGCCGCGGTACCAGGCGCGGCCGCGCTCACGGGCGGGCGCGGTTTCCGGCGCCGGGTCCGGCTTGAACGGCACGCCGTCGGGGCCGAAGGTGAGCGTGATGTCCACCCGGTAGTTCAGGCCCTGCGGCGCGACGGTGTACGGACCGAGGATGACGTGCCACCGGCCGGGGGTGATCGGGCCGGCGAGGTAGCCGGGCGTGGCCTCGGACGCGCTGATCGAGAAGCGGTCGCGAAAGCCGCCGGACCAGCCGCGGAAGCCGCGCGCGTTGCCGAGTTCGTGGCCTTCGGGGCCGAAGATGCCGATGTCGCAGGCGTTCCCGCGGGTCCCGGCGGGCACCGGTGGCTTGTCGTAGGAGTACACGACGTCGATCTGCCGCACGCCGCGCGGGACGTCGACGGGCAGGTAGTACCAGTCCGGCACGTCCGGTCTCAGCGTGCCGGTGACGGTGTGTGTCCGGCTGGTGCCGCCCGGCTGGGCGGCGAACGCCACGCCGGGCAGCAACCCGGCGGCCGCCGCCACCGCCGTTCCTCCTGCTCGCAGCAATGTCCGCCGCCCGAAGTCACTCATGCGCACCTCCGCATCCGACGCTAGGCGCGCCGGGCGAACACGGACACGAACCGGCGGTGAACTTTCGGCAGCGTCAGCCGCGCTTCGCGAAGATCTTCGCGAGCGCGACAACGCCGAGCGCGGCAGCCAGCCCGAGCCGCGTGACGTCGACGGCCGGCACCCAGGTGACAACGCCGTCCCGGACGACGAAGGCGCCGACGGGCCGGGCCAGCACACCGAAGCCGGCGCCCTCCCGCACGGGCAGCGCACCGGTGTCGTCACCGCCGCCACCCCCGCCCCCGAAAACGGCCGCGGCGGGGATCACGATGGTTCCGTCGCGTTCGACCGGTTCGCCGTAGACGAGCCGGGCGGAGAAGATCCGGCGCGCGGCCGACGCCACCTGCCCCAGTTTCATCCCGTCATCCTGGCGCGGGCCGGACCCCGTGCGCACCTCCCCGCGAGCTGTCCACTGTGGCCGGTGCCGGATGACCGGATCCCCGCCCCGCGCAAAAACGGCCCACGGAATCGGTGCAGCACTGAAAAAATTGCGCTGAAGGTGTGGCAAAAAGATGTATCCGATTGTTTTCACCGCTTTGACGGCTACCGTCCGATCGCTGCATTCTGCCACCCACGGGGAGGAATCATGGCACTGCTCAAGAACGGCGTGGTCACCGCGCCACCGGGTACACCCGCGGCCGCGCGGGGGCTGACCTCGGCTGATCCGTTCGCCGGGACCGGGGTGGCCGCCGATCGGGGTGCCAACCGGTACGGTGTCTGCTCCATCGAGGACTTTCCGCCCGGCATCACCGATCTTCGCTACACCCACGATGACGCGGGCGGTTTCTACAATTACGTCAAGCAGTTCACCGCGCCGAACTTCTGGTACACCGACGGTGGCGTGCTGTCGTGGATCTACGGCGAGCAGTACGACGACTGGCAGGGCACCTACGGCTTCGACGCCTGCGTCGCCGAGTACCACTCGGGACACGGCACGATGGACGGAAACGGCGTCTTCTCGATGCCCATGGGCGGCACCTGGGGCGGTTCGGCCTGGGCGAACTCGGCCGACATGCGGCTGGGCAACGAGGTCGCGCGCTACCTGTTCTTCTCCACCTGCCTCTCGCTGCGCATCGGCGGCGGCCACAGCCCGATCCGCACGTGGAACGCGGCCAACCTCGGCCTGCGGATGATCTTCGGCTTCGAGACGACCAGCGTCGACAGCCCGCACTACGGCGCCTACTTCTTCAGCAAGTGGAACGGCAACGGCCACAAGTTCAGCAAGGCCTGGCTGGACGCGTCGTGGGACATCGACCACCACCAGGCGCCCTCGGTCGTCGCGTGCGGGGCCACGCAGGCCGAAGCGCAGGATCGGCTGTGGAACGAAGGGACCTTCCAGACCGCCGCCGCGTCGAAGAACTGGTGGTGGTGGACCTGGTACGACGCCGCCAAGAGCATCCGGGCGCCGCGGCTGGAGCTGCCCGGCTCCGCGCAGACCGCCCGGTTCGCGCCGCAGCGGCTTTCGCCGTCGCGGCTGGCCGAGCTGGCCGGCCACTACGGCGTGCGGCTCGGCGGCGGGGTGCCCGAGGACGCGCTGGGCCCGCACGGCATCGTGCTGGGTGACGGCCAGGACGGGCCGAGCCTGCGCGTCGACCACCGCGGCGTCCGCGAGATCACCTTCGCCGACGCCGACGGCACCGGCCGGGACGCGCCGAGCGCGGACGAAGCGGTCCGGATCGCCCAGGACGCCGTCGAGACGTTCGGCCTGGCCGACCGCGTCGACCTGGTCGCGGACAAGGTGCGCCACCAGTACCACGCCGGTGGCACGGCCGAGGAGATCGCCGACCCGCGCGTGCGCGAAACCCACGTCGTGTTCACGCAGCTGGTCGACGGCCACCCGGTCGTCACGCCCGGCCTCGGCGAGGTACGGGTCGGCATCGACGGCGCCGGCACGGTGACGACGGTCGTCGACGCCACCCGCGAGGTCGAGCGGCTGGGCGAGGGCGCGCCCGTCGCGCCGCCGTCGGCCGGCGACGCCGCCCGCGATCCGTCCACTGTGGACGAGGTGCTCGACGCCCCGCTGCAGCGGCTGCTGCGCCGGCTCTCCGCGGGCGGCCGGGTCCCCGCCGAGGTCCGCACGATCCCGGACTCGACGGCGGTCGGGTACGCGCTGCGCGGCGACGACGGCGCCCCGGTCGTCCGGCGGACCGTCGAGGTGGACTGCGGCGCGGGGCTGGCCAAGCGGTACGTGCTGGAGGCGCCGCTGCGCTGACCACCGGAAACAGCGGCGGGCCGGCACCGCGTCGGGGGGTGCCGGCCCGCCGTTTCGCCCGTTCGGGTGTAAACCCGGGGTATCCGGGGCACTCCCGAGGGGCACTTGTACTCCAGGGGGAGTGCACCGGACCGAGGGGAGACCACGATGACCTTCGATTTCGTCAGCCGCTGGCTGGGCAGGCATCGCGATCGCCCCGGCGTCACCGTCGACCTGTCCTGCGGTGGCCGCGTCACGCTGCGCGAGATCGACGGGCGGCCGGTGCTGGCGATCACCACCGCACCCGGGCCCGACGGCCGCTGCGAGGTCGCCGCCGTCCCGCTTTCGGACGCCGAACGCCGCGAACTGGGCCAGGTCCTCGAGTCGGACGTCCTGCTCGCATCTTGACGCTTGCGCGCCATCCCCTGTTTGCCCCGTTGTAGGGGTCTTTGTGGCAGACCTCGCGTGAAAGCCGGTCCAGGCGGTGTGGTGCGGGTCGCTTTTTGTCGGGTCCCCACAACTCAGCCGCCCCGGCATGCGCCATGGCGGACATTGGTCTCCCCCATCGTCATCCACCAGGGTGTAGACAAGTGCAGGCGACGTCCAGGACGGGTACGTCGCCTGCTGTGCGTGGGGTACTTGGGAGGCTCATCCGGTGTTCAGTCGTGTCGCCATCGTCAACCGCGGAGAGGCCGCCATGCGGCTCATCCACGCCGTCCGGGATCTGTCGGCGGAGACCGGGCAGCGCATCGAGACGGTCGCCCTCTACACCGACGCCGACCGCACCGCCACGTTCGTCCGCGAGGCCGACCTGGCCTACGACCTGGGCCCGGCGTCCGCCCGCCCGTACCTCGACCTGGCCAAGCTGGAGCAGGCACTGGTCGAGACGAAGGCCGACGCCGCCTGGGTCGGCTGGGGCTTCGTGGCCGAGGACCCGGCCTTCGCCGAGCTGTGCGAGAAGGTCGGCGTCACCTTCGTCGGGCCGAGCGCCGACGCGATGCGCAAGCTCGGCGACAAGATCGGCGCGAAGCTGATCGCCGAAGAGGTCGGCGTGCCGGTCGCGCCGTGGAGCCGCGGCGAGGTCGCCACCCTCGAAGACGCGCTCAAGGCGGGCGAGCAGATCGGCTACCCGCTGATGCTCAAGGCCACCGCGGGCGGCGGCGGGCGCGGCATCCGCATGGTCGCCTCCGGCGAGGACCTCGCCGACGCCTACGAGCGCACCAGCTCCGAGGCGCTGCGCGCATTCGGCTCCGGCGTCGTGTTCCTCGAGCGCCTGGTCACCGGCGCCCGGCACGTCGAGGTCCAGGTCATCTCCGACGGCGCGACGGCGTGGGCGCTCGGCGTCCGCGACTGCTCGGTGCAGCGGCGCAACCAGAAGATCATCGAGGAGTCCGCGTCCCCGGTCCTCGCGCCGGCGCAGGCCGCGGAGCTGAAGGCGTCGGCCGAGCGGCTGGCGGTGGCCGTCGGCTACCGCGGCGCGTGCACCGTCGAGTTCCTCTACCACCCCGGCGAGAAGCTGTTCGCCTTCCTCGAGGTCAACACCCGCCTGCAGGTCGAACACCCGATCACCGAGATCACCACCGGCACCGACCTGGTCAAGCTGCAGCTGCACGTGGCAGGCGGCGGCAAGCTCGAAGGCACCCAGCCCGCCGAGCTCGGCCACGCCGTCGAGGCGCGCCTGAACGCCGAAGACCCCGACCGCGACTTCGCGCCCTCCCCCGGCCGCATCGCCCGGCTGGCGCTGCCCGCCGGCCCCGGCATCCGCGTCGACACCGGCGTCAGCGAGGGCGACACGATCCCGGCCGACTTCGACTCGATGATCGCGAAGATCATCGCCTACGGCCGCGACCGCGACGAGGCGCTGGGCCGGCTGCGCCGCGCGATGGCCGAGACCACCGTCATCATCGAGGGCGGCGCGACCAACAAGAGCTTCGTGCTCGACCTGCTCGACCAGCCCGAGGTGATCGACGCCAGCGCCGACACCGGCTGGATCGACCGCGTCCGCGCCGAAGGCCGGCTGGTCACCCACCGGCACTCCGCGATCGCCCTCGCCGCGGCCGCCATCGAGGCCTACCAGGACGAAGAAGAGGTGTCCGTCCAGCGCCTGCTGTCCACCGCGCACGGCGGCCGCCCGCAGGTCCAGCACGAGAGCGGCCGCCCGCTCGACCTCAAGCTCCGCGGCGTCGGCTACCGCGTCTCCGTCGCCCGCGCCGGCCGCAGCCGCTTCCGCGTCGGCGTCTCGGCCGGCGCGTCCGACGTGCACCACGCCGACATCGAGATCGACCGCTTCGACGCCCACAGCGGCCAGATCCTCGTCAACGGGCGGCGCTTCCGGCTGGTCGCGGCCACGCACGGCCCGATCCACCTCGTCGAGGTCGACGGCGTCACCCACCGCATCAGCCGCGACGAGGGCGGCGTCGTCCGCTCCCCCGCGCCCGCGCTGGTCGTCGCCACTCCCCTCGCGGTCGGCGACGAGGTCGAGGCGAACGCGCCGATCCTCGTGCTGGAGAGCATGAAGATGGAGACGGTGCTGCGCGCGCCGTTCCGCGCCCGTGTCCGCGAATGCCCGGTGTCGGTCGGCAGCCAGGTCGAGACCGGCGCGCCGCTGATGCGCCTGGAACCGCTGGCGGACGACGCCGCCGAGGAGGCGGCCGACGAGACCGAGACCGTCGAGATCGAGCTGCCGACGGTGCCGGACGGCGTCTCCGCGGCCGAGCGCGTCGAACGCGGCCTGCAGGACCTCCGCAGCCTGCTGCTCGGCTTCGACGTCGACCCGGCCGAGCGCAAGCGGCTCGTCGCGACCTACCTCGAAGCGCGCTCCGAGCTGGGCAACCGGCCGGTCGAAGGCGAGCTGGAGCTGCTCACCGTCTTCGCCGACCTGTCCGAGCTGAGCCGCAACACCCCGGGCGGCGAGGACACCGTGCCGAACGGCGCGGTGCACAGCCCGCGCGAGTTCTTCCACAGCTACCTGCAGAGCCTCGACGTCGAACGCGCCGGGGTCAGCGAAGGCTTCCAGGCGAAGCTGAAGCGCGTGCTCGCGCACTACGGCGTCGAAGACCTGGAGCGCACGCCGGAGCTGGAGGCCGCGGTCTTCCGGATCTTCCTGGCCCAGCAGCGGACCGCGGCCGACGTCGCGGTCGTGTCGGAGCTGCTGCGGCAGTGGCTCACCGGCGCGCCGCCGGCCGAGGCGCTGAGCCAGCGCGCCGGGCTCGTCCTGGAGCACGTCGTCGAGGCCACGCAGGTGCGCTTCCCCGCGGTGTCCGACCTGGCCCGCGGCGTGGTCTTCCGCTGGTTCGCCCAGCCGCTGCTGCGCCGCAACCGCGCCCGCGTCTACGCCGCCGTCCGCACCGAGCTGACCTACCTCGACCAGCACCCGGACGCGCCGGACCGCGCCGAGCGGATCCAGGCGATGATCACCGGCTCCCAGCCGCTGGTGCGGCTGATCGGGCAGCGGATCGGGCGGCCGGGCCGCGACCACGCGCCGCTGCTGGAAGTGCTGACCCGCCGCTACTACGGCAACCGCCGGCTGTCCGGGGTCGCCGTCCGCGACGCCGGCGGGCACCGCTGGCTGACCGCCGAGCTCAACACCCCCGAAGGCGTGCTGCCGCTGGTCACCACGGCCGCCGACATCGCCGAGCTGCCCGACGCCCTGCGTGCACTGGGCGAGGTGGCCACCGAAGGCGTGGTCGCCGACCTGTACCTGCGCTGGGAGGACCAGCCGGACGTCGACGCGACCGCGGAGCAGCTCGGCACCCTGCTGGCCGGCACCCCGCTGCCGGCGGGCGTCCGCCGGGTCGTGGTCACCGTGGCCGGCACCGGCGGCGCGGTGATGCACCACCACTTCACCTACGAGCGCGAAGGGGACGGCTTCACCGAAGACCGGCTCATCCGCGGCCTGCACCCGCAGATCGCCCAGCGCCTGCAGCTGCAGCGGCTGCGCGAGTTCGACCTCACCCGCCTGCCGTCGGCGGACGAGGAGATCTACCTGTTCAAGGCCGTGGCGAAGACCAACCCGGCCGACGAGCGGCTGATCGCGATGGGCCAGGTCCGCGACCTGACGCCGCTGCGCGAAGCCGACGGACGCCTGGTCGCGCTGCCCGCGCTCGAGGACGCGGTCACCGCCTGCCTCGACGCGATCCGCAACATCCAGGCGCAGCGGCCGCAGCACAAGCGGTTCGACACGAACCGGATCATGATGTACGTCTGGCCGCCGACCGACCTGACCACCGAGGAGCTCAACACCCTCGTCCAGCGCATCCTGCCGACGTCGGTGGGCGCGGGGCTCGAGGAGGTCCAGTTCCTGGCGCGGCGGCGCACGGACGCGGGCAAGCTCACCGAGCTCGCCGTCCGGATCACCCTCGACCCCGGCCAGGGCGCGCGGCTGCACGTCGAGGCGCCGACGGCCGAGCCGGTCAAGCCGCACGACGACTACCGCCTGAAGGTGCTGCGCGCGGCGCGGCGCGGGAACGTCTACCCGTACGAGCTCACCGGCCTGCTCGCCGGCCCGGAGGGCACGTTCACCGAACACGACCTGGACGACTCGGGCGTGCTGGTCCCGGTCGACCGGCCGAAGGGCAAGAACAGCGCGGCGATCGTGGCGGGTGTCGTCACCACGCCGACCGAGCGCCACCCCGAGGGCGTCACCCGGGTCGTGCTGCTCGGCGACCCGACGAAGTCCCTCGGTGCGCTGTCGGAGCCGGAGTGCTCGCGCGTCATCGCGGCGCTCGACCTGGCCGAGCGGATGCAGGTGCCGCTGGAGTGGTTCGCGCTGTCCTCGGGCGCGCGGATTTCGATGACCTCGGGCACCGAGAACATGGACTGGGTCGCCGCGGCGCTCAAGCGGATCGTCACGTTCACCCAGGACGGCGGCGAGATCAACATCGTCGTCAACGGCATCAACGTCGGCGCCCAGCCGTACTGGAACGCCGAAGCCACGATGCTCATGCACACCAAGGGCATCCTGGTGATGACGCCGGACTCGGCGATGGTGCTCACCGGCAAGCAGGCGCTCGACTTCTCGGGTGGCGTGTCGGCCGAGGACAACTTCGGCATCGGCGGCTACGACCGCGTCATGGGCCCGAACGGCCAGGCGCAGTACTGGGCGCCGAACCTGCCGGCCGCGCGGCAAGTCCTGATGTCGTACTACGACCACACGTACGTGGTGCCGGGCGAGGCCGGGCCGCGGAAGGTGGGCACGAGCGACCCGGTCGACCGGGACGTCTCGGCGTACCCGCACGCGATCGTCGGCAGCGACTTCACGACCGTCGGCGAGATCTTCTCGGCCGAGCACAACCCGGACCGCAAGAAGCCGTTCGACATCCGCACGGTGATGCGCGCGCTGTCCGACCAGGACCACCCGGTGCTGGAGCGCTGGGCGGGCATGGCCGACGCCGACACCGCGGCGGTACAGGACGTGCACATCGGCGGCCGCCCGGTCTGCCTGGTCGGCATCGAGTCGCGGTCGGTCCCCCGCCGCGGCTTCCCGCCCACCGACGGCCCGGACACCTACACCGCGGGCACGCTGTTCCCGCGGTCGTCGAAGAAGACGGCGCGGGCGATCAACGCGGCGTCGGGCAACCGGCCGCTGGTGGTGCTGGCGAACCTGTCGGGCTTCGACGGCTCGCCGGAGTCGCTGCGCAAGCTGCAGCTGGAGTACGGCGCGGAGATCGGCCGGGCGATCGTCAACTTCGAGGGCCCGATCGTGTTCACCGTGATCTCGCGCTACCACGGCGGCGCGTTCGTGGTGTTCTCCAAGGCGTTGAACCCGAACATGACGGTGCTGGCCCTGGAAGGCTCGTTCGCCTCGGTGCTGGGCGGCGCCCCGGCGGCGGCGGTGGTGTTCGCCGGCGAGGTGAACAACCGCACGGCGAACGACCCGCGCGTGACGGAGCTGCAGTCCCAGGTGGCGGCGGCGAATGGCGCGGCCCGGGCCGCGCTCAACGCCCAGCTGGCGGAGGTCCAGTCGGCGGTCCGCGCGGAGAAGGTGAGCGAGGTGGCCGCGGAGTTCGACCGGGTGCACAGCATCCAGCGCGCGGTCGAGGTCGGCTCGGTCGACGCGATCATCTCGGCGGCCGAGCTGCGGCCGCGCATCATCGAAGCGATCGAACACGGCCTGAAGAAGTAGCGCGCCCCAAGCGCCCCAATGTGGCGTTGGTTGCGTCAGACGCACCGAACGCCACATTGGGTGCGCTGGACGCACCGAACGCCACATTGGGGCGCTCGGGCGGTTTCGCGACTTTCGGGGGTGTGGCCCGTTTACGTCGGGCCGACACACTGTGCGTGCCGGTACGGTGACCACGGGTTCCGACCGGACTCCATCCGTGCGGCGTGAGGAGATCCCCCGATGGCGTCAAGGTCCCTGTCCCGGCTCGCCCTTGCGGCGTCCGGGATCCTGCTCACCTCCCTGATCGGCGGCACGGCCACGGCGCAGGCGGCCGACACGCCCGTGTTCTGGCGCGTCCCGGCCACCGCCGCCCAGGCGCAGGCGCTGACCGAAGCCGGGTTCGACGTCGAAGAGGGGGACGACGCCGTCAGCGTCAACGTCGTCGGCGGGCGGGCCGTCGCCGCGAAGCTGCGGGCGCTCGGCTACCGGCCCTCCTTCTTCGACACCGTCTACAAGGCACTGCCCGCCGAGACGAACAAGCTCGCGGCCGACACCTACTACGGCGGTTACCGGACCGTCACCGCGCACGAGAACCACCTCTCGCAGGTCGCCTCGGCGCACCCCGACCTGGCCACGAAGTACACGATCGGCCAGTCGTGGAAGAAGACGAAGGGCCAGGGCGGGCACGACATCCAGGCCATCTGCCTGACGAAGAAGCAGACCGGCGACTGCACGCTCTCGACGACGTCGAAGAAGCCGAAGTTCCTCCTGATGGGCCAGATCCACGCGCGCGAGCTGTCGACCGGCGAGCTCGCCTGGCGCTGGATCGACTACCTCGCCGACGGCTACGCCACCGACGCCACCGCGAAGTCCATTCTGGACACCACCGAGGTGTGGGTCGTGCCGATCGCCAACCCCGACGGCGTCGACATCGTCGCCTCCGGCGGGAACTCGCCGAAGCTGCAGCGCAAGAACGCGAACAACTCCCGCGGCAGCTGCACCGGCACGAGCATCGGCGTCGACCTCAACCGCAACTCGACGTTCAAGTGGGGCGGCGACTCCAACTCGGCCTGCTCCGAGACCTACCAGGGCGTGAGCGCGGGGTCCGAACCCGAGGTGCAGGCGCTGGAGAAGCTGGCCCGCGCGATCTTCCCGGACCAGCGCGGCACGGGCAACAACGACCCGGCGCCGTCGACCGCCACGGGCACGATGATCACGCTGCACAGCTACGGCAACGACATCATCATCCCGTGGGGCTTCACCCAGGCCACCTCGCCGAACGACGCGCAGTACCGCAAGTACGGCGCGAAGATGGCCGCGTCGAACGGCTACCTCGTCGGCACGAACGAGGAGACCGTCGGCTACGACACCACCGGCACGACGGACGACTTCACCTACGGCGAACTCGGCGTCGCGAGCGTGACGTTCGAGGTGGGCAGCTCGAGCGGCACCTGCGGCGGTTTCCTGCCGCGCTACACCTGCGTCGACAGCACGTTCTGGCCGAAGAACAAGGGCGCGTTCGTCACCGCCGCCAAGGCCGCGGCGGCACCGTACCAGCAGTGACTCAGGGCCGGCAGACGTAGATGCAGTTCTGCGGACGCGGGGATCCGAGCACGTCGACGTGCCGGAACCCCGCGTCCGCGAGCATTTCCGACGCCTTTTCGGTGCCCCACACGGCCCCCAGCGCGGCGCCGCCTTCGGCCAGCGACGTCGTCGTGCAGTACATCAGGCTGATCGAGTAGGTCAGGGCCGCCAGCGGGTTGCCCACGTTCTGCTCGAGGTGGCTGGAGAAGTTGGTGTCCACCATGAAGAACAGCCCGTCCGCGGCGAGCGCGTCGTGGATCCGCCGCAGCACGATGTCCGGGCGGTCCTGGTCGTGGATCGCGTCGAAGGCGGTGATGACGTCGTAGGGCGGATCGGCGGCCAGTTCGGCGGCGTCCCCGACGACGAAGCCGGTGTTGGGCAGGCGGTGTTCGTTCGCCTGCGCGACGACGTTCGCGTTGATGTCCAGGCCGGTGAAGTGCGAGGCGGGAAAGGCACGGGCGGCCACGGCGATGGCGTTCCCGGTGCCGCAGCCGAGGTCGAGCACGCGCGCACCGGCGGTCAGGCGTTCCTTCAGGCCGGGGACGGCGCCGAAGAAGCCGTCGACGAGGTGCTCGCGGTAGATGTGCTTCCAGCTGTCACCGGTCTTCGCGCCGAGCGTTTCGAGGTAGGGGCCGTAGGCCGACCGCGGGACGCCCCCGCCTTCGGCGAACGCGCGTTCCAGGTCGGGCAGGATGCCGGTGAAGGCGGACAGGGTCAGCAGTGACGGCATGAGGTTCGCGGCGGTTTCGCCGAGCAGGAACTTGGCGTGCTCGGGCGGGAAGGTGTAGTCGCGGCCGTCGTAGGTGAAGATGCCGCCGGTGACCATGGCACCGAGCCATTCGCGGACGTAGCGTTCGTGCAGCCCGGCGCGTTCGGCGAGGCCGGCACTGGTGGCGGGCCCGCGCGCGGCCGCGGCGAGGAGACCGGTGCGGTGCCCGACGCCGAGGAGCATGGTGAGGGCGCTGCCGGTCATGGTGGCGGTCAGGTGCGCGGCGAAGTCCTTCTCCTCCATGGCAGGGAGCCTACCCGCCGGCCGGATCGTCCGATGTGGACGATCCGGCCGGCGGAACCGGTCAGGCGTCCTCGTCTTCCAGCCCGGCGTCGGCCAGGACCGCATAGACCCGGCGGCGTGCGTCCGCGAGGATCTTCTTCACCTCCGCGACCTGGGCGTCGTTGCCGCTGTAGCCCACCTGGGCGGCCGCTCCCGACAGCTCGCCCAGCGCGTGCCACAGGGCCGCGAAGCGGTCGGCGCCCGGCTCCTCCTCCGGCTCCTCCCACAGGGCCGCGAACTCCTCCTCGCGGCCCGCCACGTGCTCACGTCCGGCGTCGGTCAGCTCCGCCACCCGGCGCCCGGCCGTCTCGACCGTGTGGACCAGGCCTTCGTCCTCCAGCTGCTGCAGGATCGGGTACACCGAGCCCGGGCTCGGCCGCCAGCGGTCGTGCGTGCGGCGGCGGATCTCCTGCATCAGCTGGTAGCCGTGCATCGGCTCCTCGGCCAGCAACGCCAGCACCGCCGGCCGCACCGGGCGGGCCGGCGGGCGGCCGCCACCGCGGAACTCGCGCACCCGCTGGAACGCGCCGCCGCCGCCGAACCAGCCGCCCGGGCCGCCGAACGACCCCGGGCCGCCCGGGAAGCCGGGAAAACCCGGCCCACCCGGGGGCTGGGGTGGGTGCGGCGGGTGAGGTGGCGGCGGCGGGAAGCCGCGCGCCAGCTCCGGGCCGCCGTCCCAGTCCTCCCGGCCCGGCACGCCGTGTTCCGCACCGAAGTGCCCGCCGTGCTCCGGCCCGAAGTGCCCGAACCCGGCGTGCCCCGGGCGCCCGTGTCCCCCGAACCCGGCGAAGATCCGGTCCGCTCCCGCACTCTTCTCCATGACAACCTCCCAATCGTATCGGCGACACTCCCACGATATATCGCCGCTCGATCGGCTGCAAGGAGACCTCACCCGAAGTAGTGCCCGGCCGCCAGGTCCGCCACCAGCCCCGGCCCCTCGGGCGTCCAGCCCAGCAGCTTCTGCGTCAGCACACCCGACGCCGGCGCGTCCGGCCCCGCGAAGTGCGCGAGCCACCCGAAGTGCCCCGGGACGTCGGACACCGACCGCACCGGAACACCGAGCCGCTCCCCGATCACCTCGGCGATCACCTTCAGCGGCACTCCCTCGTCCCCGACCGCGTGCAGCCGCACGCCCGCCGGCGCCGCCTCGACGGCCAGCCGGTACAGGCGCGCCGCGTCGAACCGGTGGACCGCCGCCCAGCGCCCGCCGCCGTCGCCCGGGTACGCCGACACGCCCGTCGAGCGCGCGAGCCGGATCAACGCCGGCACGAACCCGTGGCCGTCGCCCTCGCCGTGCACCGAGTGCGGCAGCCGCAACACCGACGCGCGGACGCCCCGCTCGGCCAGCGCCAAGGCCGCCGTCTCCGACGCCGCACGCGGGAACGCCGGGTCGGCCGCGTCCTCCTCGGTGGCCAGCCGGCCCGGGGCCACCGGACCCGTCGCGGCCGTGATGATCAGGGCCTTCCCTGATCCTTCGAGCGCTTCGCCGAACGCGCCGATCGCCGCGCGGTCGGTCGCCGCCGCGGCCGTCAGATCGGCGAAGTCGTCGTGGACGTAGGCGGTGTGGACGACCGCGTCCGCTTCGGCCGCCGCCGCGCGAAGGCCGTCCAGGTCGGCCAGTGTCCCGCGCCGGACCTCGGCGCCGGTGGCCGCGAGCGCCGCGGCCTTGTCTTCCGACCGGGCGAGACCGAGGACCTCGTGCCCCGCGTCCCGCAGTTCCCGGACGACGGCGCTCCCGACGAACCCCGTCGCACCGGTGACGAACACCCGCATTTTCGTACTCCTCGTGGCTGGCTGACAGTGGTTCCATCGTTGGGCCGCCCCACCGCCGCCGTCCAAAGCCTGGTTCTCATCGGGCGATACGGTTCAGGCATCACCGCAGGTAAACTGCGGTCATGGCGGACCTGGACCTGCGGCTGGTGCGGTACTTCACGGCCGTCGCCGAGCATCGGCACTTCGGGCGGGCGGCGGCCGCGCTGCACACCACGCAGCCGTCGCTGAGCCGGCAGATCCGCCGGCTCGAAAGCCGGCTCGGCGCGCGCCTGCTCGACCGCACACCGCAGGGCACGCGGCTGACCGAAGCGGGCGAAGTGTTCCTGCTCCACGCCAAGGAACTGCTGCAGTCGGCCGAACAGGCGGCGGCGAGCACGCGCGCGGCCGCCACCCCGAGCCGCGTCACGATCGGCTACCGCACCAACCTGTTCGTCACGCCGGCGGTGCGCGAGCTGCGCCGCCGCCACCCGGAAGCCGAGGTGGTGACCCGCCACCTCGGCTGGACCGAAACCCGGGCGGCGCTGCTGGAGCACCGGGTCGACGTCGCGGTCACGCGGCTGCCGCTGCAGGACGGCGGGTTGCGCGTCATCCCGCTCTACGCCGAAGACCGGGTGCTGCTGGTGTCCGCCGACCACCGGCTGGCCGGGCGGGCGTCGGCCACCCTCGCCGACATCGCCGACGAGCCGCTCCCCCGCCTCGACGACCCGGAGTGGAACGCCTTCTGGCGCGTCGACCCGCGCCCGGACGGCCGCCCCGCGCCGGACGGCCCGCTGGTCAGCGAGTTCGAGGAGAAGTTCGAGCTGATCGCCGCGGGCCAGCTGGCGGCGATCGTCCCGGCCGGGGTGCGGTTCAGCCGCCTCCGGCCCGACGTGACGATCGTCCCGCTGGCGGACGTCGAGCCGTGCCAGGTGGTGCTGGCCACCCGCGCGGGCGAGGGCAACGCCCTCCTGGCCTCCGCGTGCCGGACGCTGGAGGCGCACCTGACCAGCCCGGAAGCGGCCGGGCTCAAGGCACGCTAGGAGCCGGACTTCACCGCCAGCGTCAGCAGTTCCGCCGCCGGGCCCGTCAGGCGACGGCCCGCCGGCCACACCGCGCGCAGCACCCGGCCCAGCTCGACGTCCGCCACCGTGACCGGCACCAGCCGGCGGCCCGCCACCTCGCGGACCACGTCGAGGTCGCTGATCACCGCCGGGCCGGCGCCGGCGATCACCGCGTTGCGCACCGCCGACGCCGAACCCAGCTCCAGCAACGGTTTCACCGGCCCGACGCCGGCCCGGCGCAGCGCCGCCTCGACCGTCTCCCGGGTGCCCGAACCCGGTTCGCGCACGACCAGCGGGGTCGCGGCCAGCTCCCCGGCCGTCAGCGGACGGCGCCGCCGGGCCCAGGCGTGCCCGGCCGGGACCACCACGACGAGCCGGTCGGCGGCGACGCGGCGCGTGGCCAGCCCCGGCCACGGCCCCGGCGACTCGACGAACCCCAGGTCGACCCGGCCGCGCGCGACCAGGTCGGCGACCTGCTCGGAGTTCACCACCTCGAGCCCGACGTAGGTGTCCGGCCCGGTCCGCTTGACCTCGCCGATCCAGGCCGGGACGAAGTGCTCGGCGAGCGTCATGCTCGCCGCCACCCGCAGTTGCGCGCCGCGCTGGGTGCGCAGGGCCTCCGCGCCGGTGCGCAGTCCGTCCACTTCGGTCAGGACGCGGTGGGCCCAGCCCGCGATCACCCGGCCGTCCGGCGTCAGGGCCGAGCCGCGCCGGGTCCGGTCCACCAGGGACAGCCCCAGCTGGCGTTCCAAAGTGGACAGCCGTTTGCTGGCCGACGGCTGGGCGATGCCGAGCGCCCCGGCCGCCTGGCCGATGCTGCCGAGGTCGTCGACGAGCACCAGCAGGCGCAGCGAGTCCAGATCCGGTCCGGTCATAGCCCCAGTCTATGACCTCCCCGCGAACCGGCGGCTACCGCGAAGACGACGGCGCGGCGACCCTGGAAGCATGGCACTCACGACGGCGAAGACCTCCGGCCTGGCGATCACCGGGCTCGGCGTCGCCGCGGCGTACGCGGTCAGCTCGGTGTGGCCGGTGGCCGGCGCGCTCACCGTCGCCGTCGTGCTGGGTGTCGCCGTCGGCAGCACGCCCGTGCTGACCGGCGAGCACCGCCAGGCCGTCGCCCGCCTCACGAAACGCCTGCTGCGCGCCGGTGTCGTCCTGCTCGGGCTCCAGCTCGCCGTCCCCACCGTGCTCGCGCTCGGCCCCGGCACCCTCGCCGCGGTCGTGCTGACCGTCGCGGTCACCTTCCTCGGCACGCTCGGCCTCGCCCGGCTGGTCCGGGTGCCGCGCGCGCTCGCGCTGCTGGTCGCCACCGGCTTCTCGATCTGCGGCGCCTCGGCCATCGCCGCCGTGGAGGGCGTGATCGAGCGGGACGACGAAGACGTCGCCACCGCCGTCGCGCTCGTCACCTGCTACGGCAGCATCACGTTGGCCGCGCTTCCCCTGCTAGCCCGTGCGCTCGGCCTCGACGCCGTCCGGACCGGCAGCTGGGCCGGGATCTCGGTGCACGAGGTCGCCCAGGTCGTCGCGGCGGCCGGGCCCGCCGGCGCCGCCGCGGTCGGGATCGCGGTCGTGGTGAAGCTGAGCCGGGTCGTCCTGCTCGCCCCGGTGGTCGCGCTCGTCGGCGCCACCCGACGCGGGCGCGGCGAGGGGCGGGCTCCGCTCGTCCCCCTGTTCGTCCTCGGCTTCCTCGCGATGGTCGCCGTCCGCAGCACCGGCCTGGTCCCGGCGTTCGCGCTCGACGTCGCGAAGACGACGTCGACACTCCTGCTCGCGGGGGCATTGTTCGGCCTCGGCTGCGCCGTCCGGCTCGGCACGCTGCTGCGCGGCGGCGGCCGGGCCCTGCTCCTGGGTCTCCTGTCCACGCTTCTGGTGCTGGCGACCGGGTTCGGGACGCTGGCCGCGTTCACCTGAATTCTCCCCGGCGTTCACGTATAGTTCGTTATACGCGAAGTTGTACGGCTCTTGTACGGATCGTGTCGACGCTGCTGCCGAGACGAAGAACGATTCCGTAGGGAGCTCGAACCGTGAAGATCACTCGACTCGCGCAGGGCCTGCTGGCCGGGCTGCTGGGGTGCGCCGCCCTCGCCGTCCCGGCGGCTGTCGGCGCCGCGACCGCCCAGGCCGACGTGGCCAGCACGCTCGTGTTCAACAAAAACACCGAAGGCCACGACTGTTACCGCATCCCGACCGTCGTCAAGGCGAACAACGGCGACCTGCTCGCCTTCGCCGAGGGCCGCAACGGCGGCGCCAGCTTCTGCAACGACCTCGGCAAGATCGACCTCGTGATGAAGCGCTCGACCGACGGCGGCAAGACGTGGGGCGCCCTGCAGACCGTCATCGACGCCTTCGGCGACGTGAAGGGCAACCCGGCGCCGATCGTGATCCCGGGCAGCAACCGGATCGTGCTGCTGTCCACCATGCAGTGCTTCACCAACCCCTCCTGCGGCCGCATCCCGCGCGTGTCCATCAGCGAGGACAACGGGAAGACGTGGGCCGCGCCGAAGGTGCTGACCACCGAGCTCGGGTTCGCGAGCGCTCCGGGCTGGCTCGCGACCGGTCCGTCGCACGGGATCGTGCTGACCCGCGGCGCGCACGCCGGCCGGCTCGTCGCCGGCATGAGCTACACGATCGGCGGCAAGAACACCGGCTCGCTGGTCTACAGCGACGACAAGGGTGCCACCTGGCACCGCGGGGCGACCGACACGTCCACTTCGGACCTGATGAACCCGCAGGAGATCAGCGTCACCGAACTGCGGGACGGCCGCGTGTACGCCGCCGCGCGCAACGACGCCAATGACGACAACAAGTGCCTCGCCGACGGCACGCACAACCGCGCCTTCGCGATCAGCTCCGACGGCGGCGAGACGTTCAGCGCCAAGTTCGCCTTCGCCACGGACCTCGTCACCCCGGTCGTCGAGGGCTCGACGGCGCGGATGAGCGCGACCGACACCGGCGGCAAGTACAACCGGATCGTCTTCGCGGCCCCGTCGGTCTGCGACCGGCGCAAGGAGCTGCGGATCCACTCGTCCTTCGACGAGGGCGCCAACTGGACCGGCACCGCGGGCAGCCTGCTCGTGTGGGGCCAGGACGCGTCGTACTCCGACATGGTCCAGCTGTCGCAGTCGTCGGTCGGCGTGCTGTTCGAAGCGGGCCCGGAGTTCCACGCGAACGACACGATCCGCTTCGCCTCGGTCAGCGAAGCCGCGCTCGGCGCCCCGGCGTGCGGTGGCGGCTACAGCGTCATCGACTCCGCCCCGCTGGGCACCGGCGGCGCGGCCGGCACGGTGTACCTGTCGTACAACGCGGCCAACGGCCAGAACTGCGTCAGCACCATGAAGAACGCCTCCGCCGGGACGGCCACCGCGACCTCCGCGTACCTGGAGGTCAAGGGCGCGGCCCGGCAGACCGACTCGGGTTCGTTCTCCTGGTTCGCCGGCCCGGTCAAGGCGACCGCGGCGGACAAGTGCGTGAAGTGGGGCGGCTCGGCCGGCGGGCAGGCCTACGACAGCGAGTTCGAGCACTGCGGCTGACACGCCGGGTGGGACCCGTCCGTCCCCCGGACGGGTCCCACCCTTCTCTCCCCCTCCCCCGTGCCGCCCGGCCCCCTCGCCCGGGTGGCACGGGTGGTTCAGAAGCCGGTGCAGCTGGCGACGGCCCCGGGGCCGGACGCGGTCGCGGACTTGGCCTCCTTGCCGTCGACGATCACCTTGCAGGCGACCGAACCACCGTCCGGGCCGGCTGTCACGGTGAACTGGGCCCCGGCGAGGAACCCGGTCGCTTCGACGGTCTTGGTCCACGGCACCGCGGCGCCGGCCTCGGTGTTGACGAGGATGGTGTTGCGGTCGAAGGTGCTGTAGTCGATGTCGACGGCCTTCGCGTCGCCGCTCACCTGGTAGACGATGGTGTGGTGCGCGGTCGCCTCCTGGTTGACGTCGCTGATCGCCTTGCCGATCAGCACCGCCCACAGGGTGCAGAGAACGAGAGCGAGCAGCGAAACGACGACGCCGGCGATCGAGAGGCCCTTGTTGGTCGCCTTCCGGGAGCGGACTCTGGCCACGCCGACCGCGGCCAGGATCAGGCCCAGCACCGCCAGGGGCCAGGCGACGACACCGACCAACGGGATCGGGGCGAACACGAGCCCGATCAGGCCGAGGACGAACCCGGCCGTGCCCAGGCCGTTGCGCGGCGGCGCGGCCGGCGGGGCCGCGTGCTGCTGGATCGGGGTGTAGTCGGTCATCGGGGTTTCCTTTCGGCTGGCTTGACGACGAGAAGGAAACCAGCGGCGCGGTCCCGCCCGCGTCGTCCGCAGGACTCGACCCGTTACGACGAAAGTCGTCACCGGCCGGGCGGTGGACGAGCGGATCGGCTGATGGGGACGCGGTGATCACCTCGTAGGCTGACCCCCATGGGACGGTCCGTGCTGAGTGTGGTGTGCACCGTGCTGGCAGTCGCCGCGAGCCTGGTGACGGGCATCGTGAACGTGTCGCTGGAGCTCAGCCTGCCCGGCACCGACGAACTGCACGCGACCGTGCCGAACGTGCTCGGCTGGTTCCTCGGGGTCGGCGCGTCGATCATGCTGGTCTGGCGGTGGCGCTGGCCGCTGGTGGTGACGGGCATCGCCGTGGTGCCGCCGTTGCTGCTGGTGGCCGACTCGCTGGCCGCGTTGATCGCCCTCGCCGCGCTCGCGACCCGGTTCACCGGCTGGTGGCGCTGGGGCGCGGCGACGCTCGTGTTCGCCGCGACCGCGCTCGCGGTGTGGCGCGACGTGGGCCGGTTCACGGACTCGTCGCTGGCCGAAGCCTGGATTTCGACCGACACGACCGTCGCCAAGCTGATCGGCGTCGCCGTCACCGCGGCGATCTACACGGCGGTTCCGCTCACCCTGGGCATCGTCCGGTACAGCCTCACCGAGAAACGCCGCCTGGCCGCCGAGGAAGCGGCCCTGCGCGACCAGGTGGCGCGCCGCGAGGAGCAGGCGCGGATCGCCCGCGAGATGCACGACGTCCTCGGCCACCGGCTGTCCCTGCTTTCCCTGCAGGCCGGCGCGCTGGAGGTCACGGCGGCGACGACGCCGGACGCGGTGGAGGCGGCCAAGACGGTCCGGACCACCGCCCGGCAGTCGCTCGACGACCTGCGCCAGGTGATCGGCGTGCTGCGCACCACGGGCTTCGCCGATCGGGCGCCCGGCGGTGCCGCGGAGCCACCCCAGCCGACGCTGGCCGACATCCCCGACCTCGTCACGGGCGCGCGCCAGGCGGGTCTGCCGGTCAACGTGACGATCCTGCTCGACCAGGCGTCGGCGGCCCCGGCCCCGCTCGCCACGGCGGCGTACCGGATCCTCCAGGAGGCGCTGACCAACGTCCTGCGGCACGCACCGGGGTCGCCGGCGGAGGTGCTGGTCCGCGGCGGCCCGGGCGCGGGATTGTCGGTGGAGGTGTTCAACCCGCTGCCGGCGCACCCGGTGCCGTCACCGGGCTCGGGCACCGGGCTGACCGGCGTCAACGAGCGCGTCTCCCTGCTCGGCGGCTCGTTGTCGGCGGGCCCGGTCGACGAGCGGACGTTCGCACTGCGGGCCTGGCTGCCGTGGGTGGCACCGGCGTCCTAGCATGGGCGGGTGACCGTGCGCGTACTGCTCGTCGACGACGACCCGCTGGTCCGCACCGGCCTGTCGATGATCCTGGGCAGCACACCGGACCTGCAGGTGGTGGCCGAAGCGGGCGACGGCGACGAGGCGGTCCAGCAGGTCGCCCGTCACGCCCCGGACGTGGTGATCATGGACATCCGCATGCGCCGCATGAACGGCCTGGCGGCGACGGCGGCGGTGCTGGCCCAGCCGCGTCCGCCGAAGGTCCTGATCCTGACGACGTTCGATCTGGACGAGTACGTGTTCGAGGCCCTGGCGGCCGGAGCGAGCGGCTTCCTGCTGAAGGAGGGCTCCCCCCAGGAGATCATCGACGGCGTCCGAGTGGTGGCCAACGGCGACGCGATGCTGTCACCACGGACGACGAAGCAGCTGATCGGCCAGTTCGTGGCCGCGCGGGCCAATCCGCGGCGGTCGCGGGCCCAGGCGAAGCTGGAGCTGCTGAGCGCGCGGGAACGGGAGATCGTGACGGCGGTGGCGCAGGGCAAGCCGAACGCGGAGATCGCGGCGGAGCTGTTTCTCAGCGAGGCGACGGTGAAGACGCACATCACGCGGACGTTCGCGAAGCTCGACGTTTCGAACCGGGTGCAGTTGACGATCTTCGCCTATGAAGCGGCGCTCGTGACGCCGTAGGTCACTTCGACCCCGCCGGCGCCGTGGCCACCGCCGACTCGCCGAACCTGATCCCCTCCGCCTCCTTACCGATCGCCGTCAGCACCGCCACCGCGATCAACCCCGGCACCACCGTCCACAGCAGCGCCGAGGGATACCCGTGGGACTCCGCGATGGCCTGCTGGATCGGCAGGTTCAGGGCCGCCAGGAGGTTGCCCAGCTGGTATGTCACTCCCGGGTAGAAGCCGCGGATGGCGTCCGGGGACATCTCCGTCAGGTGGGCCGGGATCACGCCCCATGCGCCCTGGACCATGATCTGCATCAGGAACGATCCCAGGGCCAGCATGCCCGCGCCGTGGTCGAACGCGAAGATCGGGATCACCGGGAGCCCCAGCACCGCCGCCGTCACGATCGTTCGGCGGCGGCCCAGTTTCTCCGACAGCGTCCCGAATGTCAGGCCGCCGATGATGGCTCCGACGTTGTACAGCACCGCTATCCACGTGCTCGTCGCCGCGCTCAGGCCCGCGCCGCCGTTGTCGTGGGCCTTCAGGAAGCTCGGGTAGACGTCCTGGGTTCCGTGGCTCATCCAGTTGAACGCCGTCATCAGCAGGATGAGGTACCCGAAGCGGCGGATCACCTTGGGGTTCAGCAGGATGTCCTTCACCGACGTCCGCGTCACCTTCAGCTTCTCGCGTGCCGCCTCCCACACCTCCGACTCGCGGACGCGGGCGCGGATCAGCAAGCTGATCAACGCCGGGAAGATGCTCAGCACGAAGATCCAGCGCCACGGCAGGTCCAGTGCCGAGTGGAACAGCAGGTACGCCAGCGCCGCCAGCAGGTAGCCGATCGAATAGCCGACCTGCAGCAGGCCCGAGAAGAAGCCGCGGCGCTCGACCGGGATCTTCTCCATCGCCAGCGCCGCGCCCAGGCCCCACTCGCCGCCCATGCCGATGCCGTACACGAACCGCAGCACCAGCAGCACCGTGAAGTTCGGCGCGAACGCGCACAGCAGGCCGGCCACCGAATACAGCACGACGTCGGCCATCAGCGGGATCCGGCGGCCGACGCGGTCGGCCCACAGGCCGAACAGGAGCGCGCCGACCGGGCGCATCACCAGCGTCGCCGTCGTGATGAACGCCAGCTGCGTCGCCGTCGCGCCGAACGACGCGTCCTTCGCGATGTCCGCCAGGACGAAGACGACGAGAAAGTAGTCGAACGAGTCCATGCTCCAGCCGAGCAGCGCCGCGAGGAACGCGTTGCGCTGGTCCGATGTAAGCGCTTTCTTCCCGGCCGTCACGTTCGCCCCGTTCCGTCGGTTTCCCACCGGAAGACCTCAGGCCCGGTTTAGCACCCACCACCCCGGGCGGGCAAGGGATCAGTGCGCGACGCGCGTGCGGACCCGGCGGCCGACGTCCCTGGCCCACGCCTTGATGCGGTCCCAGTCGCGGAAGTCGCCCGCCCGACGGCCCGACGCCAGCAGCTTCGGGATCAGGCCGCGCACGGTCGCCGGGTCCAGCTTGCCGCCGAAGGTGGCCGTGCGCTCGGCGTCGATGCGCGCGGCCAGCAGCGCCACGTTCGCCGGCAGGCTGACCTGGTGCGTGGCCGCGCCGGGGCCGCACGGTCCGCTGTGGAACAACCACACCGGACGCTCGGCGAGCGCCCGGGCGTTGCGTTCCAGCAGCCGGACGGCTTCCGGCCGCCACCGGTGGTAGTACAGGGCACTGCCGACGACGACCGCGGCGTAGTGCTCGACGCCGGCCACGTCGGCGGCGTCGCGCACGTCGACGGTCAGGCCCGCTTCACCGAGTTCGGCGGCGATGACCTCGGCGATCTGCCGGGTTCCGCCGTGACGCCCGGCGTAGGCGACGAGGACTGCGGTCATGCGTCCATTGTCGGCCCTCGCGGACCGGACTGCCCCGTGGGTTGCGCACGATCCGCCGAACGGGCGCTTCCACGCTACTCTCCGCGGTTCCCGGGGGCGGTTCTCACGGCGGCGGCAGGAACGCGGGTCGCTCGGCCGGGTCCGGTTCGTCGTAGTAGCGGTGGAAAACGGCGGTCTGCCCACCGGACAACGGCGGCACGATCCAGCTCCACTCCGCGGGGCACCGGCGCCCGGCCCGCTCCTCGCGTTCGAGGTGGGACAGGAACCGCTGCGACTCCGTGTGGTGGTCGGCCATCGTGACGCCGGCCGCGTCGAAGGAGTGCTGCACGGCCAGCGTCAGCTCCACCAGCGCCCGGTCGCGCCACAGCGTGCGCTCGGACGCGGTGTCGAGGCCCATCAGCTCGGCGATCACCGGCAGCAGGTCGTAGCGCTGCTCGTCGGCCAGGTTGCGGGCGCCGACCTCGGTGCCGAGGTACCAGCCGTTGAACGGCGCCGCCGGGTAGGTGACGCCGCCGATCTCCAGCGGCATGTTGCTGATCGCCGGCACGGCGTGCCAGCGCAGCCCCAGCCCCGCGAACCAGCGGTGGTCCGGGTGGGTCAGCGGCACTTCCAGGACGGCGTCCGGCGGCACCGTGAACAGCCGCGGCTCGCCGGGCTCGGCCTCGATCAGCAGCGGCAGGACGTCGAAGGAGCCCGGCCGCTCCGGCGGCCGCCAGCCGAGCCGGCGCACCTGCTCGGTGAACGCGGTGTACCGCGGGTCGCCGAGCACCGACCCGTCTTCGAAGCGGTACCCGGCGTAGCGGATGAGCTGCTCGTTGTGGACGCGCGGTCCCGGCCCCGCCGGGGTGTCCGGCGCGAAGACGGTGACCGTCGGCCGGATCCGCCCGCCCCGCGTCGCCTGGCGGAGGTGGGCGACGCACTCGCCGGCGATCGCGGCCGCGCCGGTGACCCGGCGGCGATCGCGGATCCGGAGGCTGCGCCAGTACAGCCTGCCGATGCAGCGCGCCGAGTTGCGCCACGCGACGCGCGCGCCGTACGCCAGCTCGGCCGGGGTGTGCCGGTAGGTGCCCGTTTCCATGATTTCCGCGCGTACCTGCGCCAGCCGGTCCTCGAACCGCTCGCCTTCTTCCGCGGCGCCTTCGGCGAACATCCGGTCCAGGAATTCCTCCGCTTCCGCGGAATTGACGCTCTGCTCCTCCGAGACGCGCTGAGGGTAGAGCGGCAGCGAGGGCGTCACCCGCTCGGGTGTAACGGTCACCGCGCTTCCCCACTCTCCGAAATCGCGATCTGCAGCCCGACGAAAAAGTCCACCGTTCCTCCGAAGGTCGCCGACGACACTGCCGGCCGGAAGCCCCCACTGCACTGGGAACTCCGGCCAGGCGGGGGAGGATACCTCACGATTCGCGACGCGTACGCCGCCACTCGTGAACGACGTCCCGACCATCCCGGAATACCGGGAAACGCCAGGTCAGCACTGAAAAAATAACTGCTACCAAGCGTTATTCGGACATGGCTCAGCGCGTTTTCCGTCAATCGATCACGTCGCGCCGCAAATCCGCAGTGATCCTTTTCCCGGCACCGGCGTGCGTCTTTTCGTGGGTATTCGCCGAACGGCCTTCACCGGGGGCCTCGGCCCGGGTACGCGCGCCCGCGTTAGAGTCGCGGTGATCGGCAGAGGAGGGACGTTTCGTGAAGGCCAGGCGGATCCCCGTGGTCCTCGTCGCCGGGTTCCTCGGCGCGGGCAAGACGACGCTGCTCAACCACCTGCTCGCCAACCGCGAGGGCGCCCGGGTCGGCGTCGTCGTCAACGACTTCGGCCAGGTGAACGTCGACGCGCTCGCCGTCGCCGGCCAGGTCGACACGATGGTCTCCCTCGGCAACGGCTGCCTCTGCTGCGCGGTCGACGCGAGCGGGCTCGACGCCATGCTCGCGAAGCTGTCCAGTGCGGAGGCGGGCATCGACGTCATCGTCGTCGAAGCCAGCGGCATCGCCGAGCCCCGCGACCTCATCCGGCTGATGATCGCCAGCGAAAACCCGGACATCCGCTACGGCGGGCTCGCCGAGGTCGTCGACGCGGCGGAGTTCGAGGCCGCGCGCGAGCGCCACCCGGAACTGGCCGACCACCTGCGGCTGGCCGACCTCGTGGTGCTGAACAAGGCCGACCGGGTGCCCGCCGAGGCGCTCGCGAAGCTCACCGCGACCGTCGAAGAGCTGGCGCCGGGCCGCCCGCTGCTGGTCACCGAGCACGGCCGGGTCGACCCACGGCTGTTCTTCGACCCGGAACCGCGCGGCGAGCGGGCCGGGCAGCTGTCGTTCGACGACCTGCGCGAGGACGACCACGACCACACCCACCACCTGCACGCCGAGTACCAGACGGTCACCTTCACCGCCGAGACGCCGCTGGCGCCGCGCGCCTTCGTCGAGTTCCTCGAGCGGCGGCCGGCCGGGCTCTACCGGATGAAGGGCCAGGCCGACTTCGGCCCCACCGGCGCGAAAGCGCGCTTCCACCTGCACACCGTCGGCGGGTTCGTGCAGCTGGAGCGGTCAGCCTGGCCGCCGCGCGAGCCGCGGCGGACCGAACTGGTGCTGATCGGCGCCGGCATCGACACCGAGGCCGTGCTCGCCGACCTGGGCCGCTGCCTGGCCGACGACCCGGACACGGTGGACGAGCGCGGCCTGCTGCACGTCCTGCGCTACCTGCCCGACGAGGCCTGACGCGCCGCCACGCCGAAGATCGGCAAATGCCGTCCCGGCCGGGCGGGCGCGACGGACACTGACCGCCATGACGACCACCGCGGTGAGCGCACCACGCTGGTACCTGGTCGGCGTGCTGCCCGAAGACGTCCCCCTGGCCCACCTGATGACCCGCTCCGGCGACCTGCGCTACCGGCGTTCGGCCTGCGGCGAGCGGGAGTCCCGCAGCTGGAAGCTGCTCGACCCGGCCACGTCCGAGGTGACGCCGTGCCCGGCGTGCCTCGCGACGCTCTCCGGCGTCGGCGAGGACCGGGGCCAGCTCGCCCTCGACCTGGGAGTCTAGGCGGTCAGGTCTAGGCGGTCAGGGTCGCCGCGAGCCGCTTCGCCGTGTCGAACGGCTGCGAGCTCTGGGCGACCACGGCCGTGACCGCGGCCCCCTCCAGCAGGAGCATCAGCTCGTCGGCGAGCGCGTCCGCGCGCTCGGGTGCCCCGCCGCGCCGGAGCTGCGCCCGCAGGTAGCCGTGCAGTGCGGTCTTGTGGTGCCGGACGACTTCGCGGACGGGGTCGGCCGGGTCGGGGAACTCCGAGGTCGCGTTCAGGAAGGCGCAGCCGCGGTAGCCGTCGCGCGAAAGCCAGGCTTCGTAGGCGTCGAACACCGCCAGCACCCGCGCCCGCGGATCGGCGTGGGCAGCGGTGATCCGGTCGATCTCCGCCTGCCAGCGCCGGTCGCGCTCCCGCAGGTACGCGACGACGAGCCCGCTCTTGGACCCGAAGTTGCCATAGAGCGCCGCCTTCGTCACCCCGGCTTCGGCCGCCACCGTGTCGACGCCCACGGCGTGGATGCCGTCGCGGTAGAACAACGCCGACGCGGCCTCGAGCACCTTCGCGCCCGCGGCACCGGGACGGGTCCGGACCACGACACCTCCGAACAGATCAGTATGGCCAGCCACCTGTAGTGATCATAGCATCGCTTGACATCAGACAGACCTGTCTGTTTGGTGGATGGTGATGGTGACTCGCACGAAGACGGAGAGCTGGGCGTCCACGGCGGCGCTCGGCGCGGTCGTGATCGCCCTCTGCTACGGGTTCGCGCGCTACGCGTACGGGCCGTTCGTGCCGCGGTTCAGCGAGACGTTCGGGCTGACCGCGGTCGGCGCCGGCGTGCTCGGCGGCCTGTCCACCGCGGGGTACGGCCTCGGGCTGCTGCTCGCCCCGCGGACGTCCGCGCGGTCGGCGCGCGGGACCGTGCTGCTGGCCGCGGCCTCGGCGACGCTCGGTCTCGGGCTGATGGCACTGGCCCCGCACGTCGTGGTGTTCGGTGCCGGGATCACCGTCGCGGGCGCCGGCGCGGGGCTCGTCTCGCCGGGTGTGGCGCAGCTGATCAGCGAGACGGTCGGGGCGCGCACCCGCGACCGGGCGCAGACCTGGGCCAACACCGGGACCGGCCTCGGGCTGGCCGCGTCGGCGTTCACTCCCCTGCTGGCCCTCGGCTGGCCGGTGATCTGGTCGGCATTCGCCGCCCTCGGCGTGCTGGTGACGCTGGTCGTGTGGCGGCAGGTGCCCCGAGCACCCGGCGTCCCCGCCACCTCCGGGCCCGTCCGCGGGGTGGTTCCGCTCCTGGTCAACTCCGTCCTCATCGGCGTGACGAGCGCGCCGTACTGGACGTTCTCCCCGTCCCGGCTCGCCGAAACCGGGATGAGCCCGGTGGCGGCGACCTGGTGCTGGGCCGCGATCGGCGTGGCCGGGTTGCTCGGCGGCCTGGCCGGCCGCGCGGCCGGGCAGGCGGGTCTCCGGACCGTCAACCTGGCGACGTGGACCCTCGCGGCCGCGGGGATCGCGCTGCTCGCGCTGCCGCGGCCGGGTGTGCCCCTCGCCCTGCTTTCCGGCGCGCTGTTCGGCGTCACCTACATGGCGCTGACCGGGCTGTGCATCCTGTGGGCGGCCCGTCTCTTCCCCGACCGGCCCGCCCGCGGCATCACGTGGTCGTTCGCCGGGCTCGGCGTCGGCCAGACCGTGGCCTCGCTGCTGACCGGCGCGGCCGCCGCCGGGATCGGGTCGGCGGCGGTGTTCGGGCTGGCCGCGCTGGTGGCCCTCACGGCGTGGGCCCAGCTCCACCCCCGCCTCGGCCCGCCCTGATCACGTCTTCTTCGCGCGGCTCGGCGCCACCCGGGGCGGCTCGTTGGGCATCTTCGGGTACACCGGCGGCCAGGGCGCGTCCATCAGCCCGGCCGCCATGTCCCGTTCGGACATCTCGAGCAGCGGTTCGATCGACTGCGGCCGCTCCCCCGCGCCGGCCCACGGATCGCCGCGCTCCGCGACCCGCGCGGGCACCGTGGACAGCGTCAGCTTCTCGGGCTCGACGGTGGCCAGCTCGTCCCAGCCGATCGGGGTGGACACCTGGCCGCCGACGCGCGGGCGCACGCACCAGGTGCCGAACACGGTCTTGTGCGGGGCGTTCTGGTTGAAGTCGACGAACACGCGCGAGCCGCGTTCTTCCTTCCACCACTGCGCGGTGATCTTCGCCGGGTGCCGCCGTTCGAGCGCCCGCGCCAGCGCGACGGCGGCCGCGCGGACCTGGAACCCGTCCCAGCGCGGTTCGAGCAGCACGTACAGGTGCAGCCCGCGCGAACCCGACGTCTTCAGGTGGGCCTCGATGCCGTGCTCGGCCAGGAACTCCCGGGTCAGCACCGCGGCTTCGCGCAGCTCGTCGAAGCCGACGCCGGGCGACGGGTCGAGGTCGACGCGCAGCTCGTCGGTGACCTCCGGCGTGTCGGCGAGGTAGGGCCAGACGTGGAAGCCCAGGCAGCCGAGGTTCACCGCCCAGAGGATGTGGGCCAGGTCCTTGGCCACGAGCGCGTCGCTCGTCGTGCCGTTCGGCGTCGAGACGACGGTGGTGGTCAGCCACGGCGGCGCGCCTTTCGGGACGCGCTTCTGGTACCAGTTCTTGCCGCCGGCGCCGTCCGGGTAGCGCTCCAGCAGCAGCGGACGCCCGCCGAGCCGGGCCAGCAGCGGCCCGGAGATCGCCCGGTAGTACTCGACGAGGTCGAGCTTCGTCTCGCCGCGCTCGGGGAAGTAGACCTTGTCCGGGCTGCTGATCTTGACCTCGACGCCGTCGACGTCGAGCAGCACCGCCCCGCTCATCGCGCCTCCCCGAACAGCTTCGCGAGCTCGGCGGGCGGCGCCTCGTCGAGCTGGGCGTACGTGCACGACTCCGGCGTGCGGTCGGGCCGGAACCGGACCAGCCGCCCGCCGTGCCGGAACCGGCCGCCCTGCAGGTGCTCGTAGCGGACCTCCGCCACCCACTCGGGCCTCAGCGGCTCCCAGGACAGCTCCTTCTGCGGCGCCCACCGGCTCATCGCGCCCGGCCTGCGCCCGGGCTCGGGCTCGTACTCGGCCCAGGAGCGCCACGGATGGTTCTCGAGCGCGTTTTCGCGCAGTGGCGCCAGTTCCTCGACCAGCTCGGCCCGCCGGGCCTTGGTGAAGCTGCTGGCCACGCCGACGTGGTGCAGCACGCCCTCGTCGTCGAACAGCCCGAGCAGCAGCGAGCCGACGCCGGCGCCGTCCTTGTGCCAGCGGAACCCGGTGACGACGCAGTCGGCCGTGCGCTCGTGCTTGACCTTCAGCATCACCCGCTTGTCCTGCTCGTACGGCAGGTCGCCGGGTTTGGCCATGACGCCGTCGAAACCCGCGCCCTCGAACCGGGTGAACCAGTCCTCGGCCTGCGCCGGGTCTTCGCTCAGCGGCGTCAGGTGGACGCGCTGCAGGCCCTCGGCGCTCGTGGAGAGCACGCTTTCGAGCTGCTTGCGCCGCTCCCGGAAGGGCTCCTCGGTGAGGTCGGTGTCGCCGAGGGCGAGCAGGTCGAAGGCGATGAAGCTGGCCGGCGTCTCCTCGGCGAGCTTACGGACGCGCGACGCCGCCGGGTGCAGCCGCAGTTGCAACGTCTCGAAGTCGAGCCCGGCCGGCGTGACCAGCACGATCTCGCCGTCGACGACGCAGCGCGGCGGCAGCGCGGCGGCCAGCAGCTCCACCAGCTCCGGGAAGTAGCGGGTGAGCGGGCGGTCGTTGCGGGAGCCGAGCTCGACCTCGTCGCCGTCGCGGAACACGACGCAGCGGAAGCCGTCCCACTTGGGCTCGTACAGCAGCCCCGGGGCACGAGGGACGTCGTGCACCGCTTTCGCGAGCATCGGCCGCACCGGCGGCATGACGGGCAAGTCCACGGCGCGAGCTTAAAACACGGGTACGACATTTCTTTGCGAAAGACACTGCTCGGCGTGATAGACACTCCCGCGTGACCACCGAACGCCCCGCACCGCCCCTGACCGGCGGCGAGCGCGAAATGCTGCGCACCTTCCTCGACTTCCACCGCGCCACCCTCGCGATGAAGTGCGACGGACTGTCCGACGAGGACCTCCGCCGCGCGTCGAGCCCGCCGTCCACGCTGTCGCTGCTGGGCCTGGTCCGGCACATGGCCGAGGTCGAGCGCACGTGGTTCCGGCGGGTGATCAACGCCGAGGACATCCCCCTGGTGTGGTCGGACGAGGGCGACTTCCAGGTGGCCTACGACGCGAGTTCGTCGACGCGGTCGGAGGCCTTCTCGGCGTGGCAGGCCGAGGTCGAGCAGTCGCGCAAGATCGAAGAGGCGGCCGAGTCCCTGGACGTCACCGGCCACCAGGCACGCTGGGGCGAAGACGTCTCCCTGCGGCTGGTGATGCTGCACATGATCCACGAGTACGCCCGGCACAACGGCCACGCGGACTTCCTGCGCGAGGCGATCGACGGCGTCACGGGGGCCTGATGGACGTGCTCGCCTGGGTGCGCGACGCCGACCCGGCCCTGCGCTGGCAGGTGGAGCGCGACCTGGCGGGCGAGCCGCCCTCGGTCTGGGAAGCGACGCGGGCGCGGATCGCCACCGAAGGGTTCGGCGCGCGGCTCCTCGACCGGCAGGACCCCGACGGCCGCTGGGCGGGCGGCGCGTACTTCCCGGCGGGCTTCCGCGGCGGCGAGGACCAGCCGTGGACGGCGACGACGTGGTCGTTGAACGCCCTGCGCGAATGGGGTCTCGACGGCGCAGTCCTGCGCGGCACGGCCGAGCTGCTCGCCCGGAACTGCCGCTGGGAGTACGACGACCTGCCGTACTGGAACGGCGAAGTCGACTGCTGCATCAACGCCTGGACCCTGGCCAACGGGGTGTGGCTGGGCGCGGACGTCACGGGCATCGCGGACTGGTTCGTCGAGCACCACCTGCCGGACGGCGGCTGGAACTGCGCCTGGGTCGAGGGGTCGACGCGGTCGTCGGTCCATTCGACACTCAACGCGCTCAAGGGCCTGCTCGCGCACGAGACGGCGACGGGCGGAACACCGGCGTCCCGCGACGCGCGGCTCGCGGGCGAGGAATACCTGCTGGAGCGCGGCCTGTTCCGCCGGCTGTCGACGGGCGAGCCGATCGCGCCGTGGGTGCGCGAGTTCGGCTACCCGTTCCGCTGGCGCTACGACGTGCTCAACGCGGCCGCGTACTTCCGCGACGCCGGCCGCCCGGACGAGCGGCTGGCCGAGGCGATCGCGCTGATCCGCGCGGCCCGGCAGCCGGACGGGACGTGGCTGCAGCAGCGGACGGATTCCGGCCGGGTGTGGTTCGCGGTGGACGTCGGTGCCGGGCAGCCGTCGAAGTGGCTGACGCTGTTCGCCACCCGGGTCCTGAACTGGTGGGACGCCCGCTGAAGGCCGCCTGCGGGACAGGGTGAAGCCCCCTGCCCCGCAGCCCGGCGGGCCTACCCGGTGCAGGCGGGGATCTGACCGTTGTGACCGATCGGTGCGAGTGCTCCGAGGTACATCCACGCGGTTTGCGGCTGCTTCGGGTCGGAGATGCCGCGATCGGTCGGCTGTGCCAGGTGGCGCCACCTCACCTTGGCCCACTTCGGGCCCACGTTGTTCTCGCCGGTGACCATCGGCGGCGTGAAGTCCGAGGTCGCGATGCAGTCCACCCAGATCAGCGCACGGTTGGCGGCGTGCCCGACCGGCGACGCCTTGGCGACATTGCCGTCACGAGCGAGCAGCCCGTCGGTCCCGGTGTCGACCACGGCATAGGGCCACGGAGCCGAGGACGCGGGCCGCTCGCCGGCGCCCGGGAGCTTCTTCAGCTCTTCCTTGAACTTGGTGTCGTCGGTTCCCGCGACTTCGGCAGCACGTTCGGTGGCCGCCTGGATGTTGACAACGTTGTTGTCGCCGTTCACGATCGGCCCGTTGTTGTCGCCGTCGATCCGGGTGCCCGGTTCCCGCGGCTGGCACCCCGCGACAACACCGACCACTGTCACGGCGACGCCGATGATCGCCACGATGACTCCCCACCGCACCCACGGGAAACCCTTGTCCGCGGCGATGTGGGCTTTGCGCTCCAGTTCATGATCGTCATCGGTGTTTGACGAAGAATCTTGATTGACGGCCACTTCTTGCTCTCCTTGCTCGTTCTCCAGCTCGGAATGTGCCGGAAATCGGAGGCAAGGACAACTCTTACGAGAAGACACCCGATGACGTTGCACGAAGTGGTCCAGTCATCAGATCTATTGTCATCTCTTGGTACTTATTCGTACCAAAGGGGCAGCGCTCCAGTCGAACCCGGACCGACATATCATGAGCCGGCTTCGGCGCGCACAGTTGTTTAGGGTTACCAATTTTCGACAGGCCAAACCTGGTCTTCACGAGGGAAAGTCGTCGACGCCGAGCATGCTTCGGCTGCCACCAGCACAAATCCTTGGCCCGGCAGCAAACAGACCTTCCTTTACTTAGGATAACTAACAGAAAACCTGTACCGGGCACGAAAGATCAGTACCGTTTCGCGAACCACCGGAGCCCTCAACCCGTCAAGCAATATCGGTGCGCAAAAAAGATCCCAGTCGCCCCACATGTCGGCGCGCGTCCACTTTTCCGAATGATCAATCGCGAAAAAAGTGTCGGACATCACTGGTGGGACGCCCGCTAAAGGGCCGCCAGCAGCAGCCCGCTGCGCGGCTTCGGCGTGAAGTACGTGGCCTTCCGCGGCATCCGGCGACCGGCCGCGTGCACGGCCAGGACGTCGGCGTGGCTCACCGGTGCCAGCAGCACCACGGCGTCCGCGTCCGGGGGCAGCGGGCGTCCGGCCGGGAGGGGACGGACGCACGGACCGTCCGGGTCCACGCCGAGCGCGCGGGCGAACAGGACCTGCTCGACGACCTCGTGGTCGATCACCGGCCACGGCCCGGCTGGGGCCGGCAGGGGCACGCGCAGCACCGCCGTGCCGGCGCGCACCACCACCTCGCCGGGCGCCGGCACGGCGTGGTCGTCGTAGCGGACGTCCAGGCCGGCCGCGCTCCAGCGCGTCACCAGGTCCTCCGGGCCGAGGCCGGTGCCGGTGAGGACGCGGTGGATCGCGCCGATCCGCAGCGCCGGGCCCGCGGTGACCAGGGCGAGCAGCGCGCCGTGGCCGGCCGCCGCCGCGGCGGCCACGCGGTGGTTGCCGTCGGCGACCAGGAGGTCCGTGGCGGCCACCGCGGCCAGCAGGCGGCTTTGCAGGGGGCCTTCGGGCACCACCCACAGGTCGTGGCGCCGCCCGACTGCGTCCGAAGTGGACAAATCGGGCAGGCCGAGGCCGGCGCAGGCCTGCTCGACCTGCTCCGTCAGCTCCGGGCCACCGGCGGCCGGGACGAGCATCGCCGCGCTGGTCGCGCAGCCCAGGCCGGCGAGGACGGCGGCTCGTTCGGCGACGACGTCGGGGTAGACGTCCTCCGTGTGACGGACGCGCGCGGCGCCGTCGTCGGTCACCGCGGCCGGGTCGACCAGGCAGAGCAGGCCGAGCGCCGCGCCGTCCGGCCCTTCGATCCGGTAGGGCGCGACGACGGTGCGGACCGGCCGGTAGAACCGCTTGCGCAGCCGTTCGAGCACGGCACGCGCGACCGGGACGGCGGCCGTGAGGTCCAGACCGCGGGCCAGGGCGGCGGGCGTGCGGGCGGGGTGCTGCACGGCCAGGAGGCTGTCCGCGGCACCGGGCGCGGCCAGGGCCGCGACCACGCGCTCGGGCTCGGCGAACTCGTCGACGTCGGGGCCCGGGACCGCGTCGCGGACCACCCAGCCCCGCCCGATCGGCCGGATCCAGTCGCTCATCCTGACCATCTTCCGCCACGGGCGCCGCGAAATTCGCTGGGGCCGGTCCCGCCGGGATGGAATGCTTAGGACTGCAAAGTAGTTGACTCCGGTCATGACCGTCCCGAGGAGCACCCCGCCGATGACGACGTCCGCCGCCACGAAGGGGGTCGGCTTCCGGTCCGAACGCGGCCCGGTGCTGATCGCGGTCATGCTCAGCACGGCGCTGGTCGCGCTGGACAGCACGATCATCGCGACCGCCGTGCCGTCGGTGGTGCAGGACCTCGGCGGCTTCGCGCAGTTCCCGTGGCTGTTCTCGATCTACCTGCTCACCCAGGCCGTGACGGTGCCGCTCTACGGCAAGTTCGCCGACGTGCTCGGCCGGCGGCCGGTGATGTTCTTCGGCATCGCGGCGTTCCTGGTCGGTTCGATCCTGTGCGGCGTCGCCTGGAGCATGCCGGTGCTGATCGCCGCCCGCGCGGTCCAGGGCATCGGCGCCGGCGCGATCCAGCCGATGTCGATGACGATCATCGGCGACCTGTACACGGTGGAGGAACGCGCGCGCGTGCAGGGCTACGTGGCCAGCGTGTGGGGCGCGGCTTCGGTGGTCGGCCCGACGCTCGGCGGGCTGTTCGCCGAGTACCTGGACTGGCGCTGGATCTTCTTCATCAACCTGCCGCTGGGCGCGATCGCGGCGTTCATGCTGTTCCGCGGCTTCGCCGAGCGCGTGGAGCGCAAGCCGCACAAGGTCGACTACCTCGGCGCGGCGCTGCTGACGATCGGCTGCTCCCTCATCATCCTCGGCCTCCTCGAAGGCGGCGTCGCGTGGGCGTGGGGCTCGGTGCCGAGCGTGGCGATCTTCGTCGCGGGCGCGGCACTGCTGGTGGCGTTCGTGCTGGTGGAGAAGCGCGCGGCCGAGCCGGTGCTGCCACTGTGGGTGTTCACCCGGCGCGTCCTGGTGGGCGGCAACCTGGTGGCGCTGGTGGTCGGCGCGGTCCTGATGGGACTGACGTCGTACCTGCCGACGTACGCCCAGGGCGTGCTCGGCGCGGGGGCGCTGGTGGCGGGCTTCGCGGTGGCGGCGCTGACGGTGGGCTGGCCGATTTCGGCGTCCCTGGCGGGCAAGATCTACCTGCGCATCGGCTTCCGCGACACGGCGTTGATCGGCAGCGTGTTCATCATCGCGGGCGGCGTCCTGGTGGCCCGGCTGGGCGCGCAGTCGTCCCTGTGGGCGGCGGCGTTCGCGGCGTTCGTCCTCGGGATCGGCCTGGGCCTGGCGGCGAGCCCGACACTGGTGGCGATCCAGTCGGTGGTGGGCTGGGACCGCCGCGGCGTGGTGACGGCGACGAACCTGTTCAGCAGGTCACTGGGCAGCGCGGTCGGCGCGGCGGTGTTCGGGGCGATCGCGAACGCGACGCTGGCGGAACGGTTCGCCTCCCCGCCGGCCGGGGTCGGGCCGCTGCCGCCGTCGGTGGACGCGACGAGCCTGGTGCTGGGTGGCCACACCGACGATTCGCCGGCGGCGGTGTTCGTGCGGGGGGCGCTGGCGGATGCGACGCACTATGTGTTCCTGGGTTTGCTGGCCGTCGCCGTGCTTTCGGTGGGCGCACTGTTGCTGATGCCACGGAAAACGGAGCAACTGGAGTTCTGACGCTTTTCTTCGGCCGCGGACCGAATTGATCAGAAGACGCTGCCGCGTGCACGTGCAATCGAGCGCGCACCTGCTCGATACCTTGCCACCACACGGAAGGCCGCCACACCGGGCGTCCGACAAATGTCCTGGATCTGACCTGGAATCAAAGGGCAACCGCGCGGCCGGACGTGCGTTATCCTGCTCTCGGCGGTGTTGATCCGTCACGTTCCGCAGTTAAATTGACGCACGCCCGTCGAGAACCCGGGGGGACGCACGTGGCCGAACAAGACGGGCAGCCTGCGATCGAGACAGGCTCACCCAGGCTGACCTGGGTGAAGAGTTCGGCCAGCGCGGACGGTCCCGAGAAGGATTGCGTCGAGGTCGCCACCACGGCCGATCGCGTGCACGTGCGGGACTCGAAGCACCCCCACCCCAGCCTGTCCTTCACGCGGGAAACCTGGCGGATGTTCCTCGGCAGCCGCCGCTCCTAGCCACACCGCACCGGCCACCCTGGTCCCCCTCACAAGGGGGTTGACCAGGGTTTTTTCAGTTTGCCGTAGTCCGCTGAGCGAACCGGCATTCATCCAAGTGACTGTCGGCCGGGTCTCAAAGTGACGGTTGTCACTGGGGATGCTATCGTTCTGCCATGTAGCAGACAGCCACGTGCTGCCGGAGCGATAGGAGTGGAAGCGATCATGACTAGGGCGCACTCGCCAGTGGCCAGCCAGCGGCGAGTGCTGGGAGAGATCAGGGAGGCGCGCGAAACCCTGCACCTCACCCAGAAGGACGTCGCGGAAGCGCTGGACTGGTCGGTCTCGAAACTCATCCGCATCGAGAACGGCAGCGTCGGCCTGTCGATCACCGACCTGAAGGCTCTCCTGCTGCACTACGGCATCACCGACCGGGACCGCGTCGAGACCTACGTCGAGATGGCCAAAGCCGGCCGGAAACCGGGCTGGTGGGACAAGTACAAGCACACGAGCAGCCCGGAGTTCCTGAAGTTCCTCGGCCTGGAGTCGGCAGCGGTCATCATCCGCCAGTACCAGCTGCACCTCATCCCGGGCCTGCTGCAGGTTCCCGAATACACGCGATCGCTGGTGGCCAAGGACACCGGTGACCCGGAAGTCCAGGAGCGCCGGATCCGGCTCCGGGCCGAGCGGCAAGAACGGCTCGGGGACACCGACCTCGAGCACTTCTTCATCCTCGACGAATCGGTGCTGCGGCGACGCGTGACGGACGGCGACGGCTGGCGAACCCAGCTGCACCACCTCCGCGAGATCTCCCGGCGGCCCAACGTCACCCTGCAGATCCTGCCGTTCGAGGCCGGGTGGATCGACGGGATGCAGAGCTCCTTCGAACTGCTCCAGCTGTCCGAGCAGGACAACGACCTGTTCCTCAACCTTTCGCAGCCCGACGGTGACCTGTTCTTCGACGACGTCATCGGCGCCGAAAAGGCCGCTCAGTTCATCCAGATCTTCTACCGCTTGGAAGGCGCCGCACGGACTCCCGAGGAAACACCCGGCTTCATCGACAAGGTGCTGCAGGAACTGGAGGACTGATGAAACGCGCGTGAGGAAGCGGCCCCCGGCTGGTACCCAGGGGCCGCTTCGGAAAGGCAATACCTCCGACCCACCCAGAAGCAAGCGCGGACATACTGCCGAGGCGCCAGCATACGACCCCGCATCCCGGGGACGGAGCCACCGTCTGGCTTATGGCCCAGAAACACTTCTCCGGGGACACAACGTCACCCTTACCGGTGACTCAGCGCCGCCCGAGCCGAACGCGCAGGCCACGAGCCTGTAGCCGGCCCCGCGCCGTCTCTCCCAAGGACAGGGTTGTCCGCGTTGCACCGCCGGTGCGAACCGAGGTGCACCCGGTCGCGCCCGTGCGACCCGAGCCATGTCCGCCGCGCCGCCGAAGCGGGCGGCCCGCCCGAGGAGATCCGGTGAAAACCGAAGTCCGCGCCGACCACAGACCGTTCCCCTGCCCGTACCCCGCGCTGGCCAGCCGGGCCGGTGCGCTCTGCTACGCCTTCCCCGCGGGGTGGCGACAATGACCGACGACGACGTACCCGAGCGGCCCTGGGCGACCCGGATCGGCAAGTCCGTCCTCGTTCTCGCTCCGCATCCGGTCGCGCTGACCCGGCTCCGGGACCTCCTGCCGCTCGTCGAATCCGATCACCGGGTGCAGCACGTGTACTCCGTGCCCGATGACGGCGAGGACCGGCCCGATGCCGCCGACCTCGTCCGCGCCGACGGTGGGATCCTCCTGCCTGCCCGCCAAGCCGGCCGGATGAGCCACGGCCTCGTGCTCGCCGGCAGCACCCGCGGCCTCGACGACGTGGCGGGCCCTGCCCTGCTCGTGCCCCACGGTGGCGGCCTCGGGCAGTACCGCTCCGGCGAACGCGTCACCGGCCTCGACTCCGCCCAGCTGGTGCGGGCCGGGCGGGTGCGCGCCGACCGGATCGTGCTCACCCACGCCCGTGAACTGGACCTGCTCGCCGAGACCTGCCCGCAGGCCGTCCCGCACGCCGTCGTCGCCGGGGACATCGCCTTCGACCGGCTCGTCGCCAGCCTCCCCTACCGCGAACGCTACCGGCGCAAGCTCGGCGTCCGGCCCGGTCAGGAGCTCGTGGTCGTCACGTCGACCTGGTCCGCCCGCTCGGGCTTCGGCGTCGACCCCGAGCTGTTCCGGCGCGTCGTCGACGCCGCACCCGGTGCGCAGGTCGTCGCCTCGCTGCACCCGCAGATCTGGTCGCAGCACGGCACCGGCCAGGTGCTCGGCTGGCTCTCGGACGCCATCGAAGCCGGGCTCACCGTGCTCGCCCCGCACACCGACTGGCGCGGCGCGTTCGTCGCCGCCGACTGCGTGATGGCCGACTACACCTCGGTCGGGTGCTTCGCCGCCGGGCTCGGCACGCCCGTCCTGCGCATCCCGCACGGTCCCCAGCCGCTGCTCCCCGGCACCCCCGCCGCCGTCCTCGCCGAGCACACCCCGCTCTGGGATGCCACGCGGCCGCTGCTCCCCCAGCTCGCCGCCGCACGGGCCGCGGTGGACTCCGACCTCGGCGCGCACATCGCCGGCCTGCTGACCTCACGCCCCGGCCAAGCCGGGAAGATCCTCCGGAAGACGATGTACGACCTGCTCGAACTCGACGAACCGGCCCGAGCCGTCCCGGTTTCCCCGGCGCCCCTGCCCCGGCGCCTGACGTGGCCGATGATCCCGGTGCCGCGCAGCCGGACGCACGGGTGACGAGCCCGGCGCCGGGCACCACCCCTGCCCGGCGCCGGCTCCTGATCACGACGTCATTCGCCGGCTTGCCCGGGCTCTCCGCCGGGAGCGGCGTCGGTGGCCTCGTGCGCCGCCAGCCGGGCCCGGATCCGCTCCCCCTGCGGCCCACCGGCCTGCTCGTACAGCTGCAGTGCCTCGACGAGGTGCCCCCGCGCCGCCGCCGGGTCGTCGGCGTACTCCGCCACGTCGGCGAAGCCGACCAGGACATCCGCCTGGTAGACCGGTGAACCGGACTCCGACAACACCGCCCACGCACGCTTCAGGCGCTCTGTCGCCGAAGGAACGTCGCCGCCTCGGGCGGCCAGGCGGGCGAGGCTCACCAAGACCTTCGCCTCGTCCTTCTCGTCCCCCATGCCGGCGAACATCCGCCGGGCGAGCTCGAGGTGCGGTACCGCTTCGGCACCACGATTCGCCGCCGCCAGCACCTCGCCGATCCGGCGGTGCCGTTGCGCGACACCGCGCTCGATGCCCAGCTCCGCTTCGATCTCCAGGCTGCCGCGGTAGCACGCGATCGCCGTGGCGACGTCCCCGCGGCCCTGCGCCGCCGTGCCCAGCTGGTCCAGCGCCACCGATTCGTTGTGCCGGCTGCCCGCCGCGCGCGCCAGCTCCAGCGCCCGGCCGCATTCCCGCTCCGCCGCTTCGAACCGGCCAAGGTCCAGGTAGGCGCGCCCCAGCTGGCAGCGCAGCCGCGCCTGGGCGACCGTGTTCCGGCAGCGCTGCGCCGCGGCGATCCCGAGCTCGTGCGAGCGCAGCCACCGGGGGAAGTGCTTCCGGTGCAGGAACAGCTCCCACAACGCCTCGCACAGCTGCCACGCCACCTCGTCGTGCTGCCGCGCGACCACTTCCTCGAGCACGACCAGCACGTCCGGCAGCTGCTCGTCGAGCCACTCGAGGGCGGCGCGCCCCGAACCGAACGCGGGCGGGGTGTTCCGGTACTGCTCGCACACCGGGCTGACCCGCCAGCGGTTCGGGATGACGACCAGGTTCGCCCGCGTCATCTCGTGCAGGAACCAGGTCGCCACCCGCGGCACCACCTCGGCGCGGCCGGCGTCGTGCTGGGCACGCGCATGCAGCCGGACGAGGTCGTGGAACCGGTAGCGCAGGTCGTCGACCTCCTCCAGCAGACTCGCGTCGACGAGCCTCTGCAGGGCGTCGACGGGGTCCGCCAGCTCGGTCGCCGCGGCCGCCACGTCGACGCCGAACGCGGCGCCGGGGAACTCGCTCAGCAGCCGGTACGCCTTCGCCGCCGGTTCCGGCAGTGCCCGGTACGACCAGTCGAACATCGCCGCCACCGGGGCGTCCCCCTCCGCCGTCAGTCTCGCCAGCCGCGACCGCTCGTCGCCGAGCTCGGCCACCACCCGCGCCACCGGCCACCGGGGCCGGGACGCCAGCCGGGCGGCCGCCACGCGCAGCGCGATCGGCAGCCGTCCGCACAGCGAGGCCAGCTCGGCGACCTCGTCGAGCTCGCCGGCGACCCGCGTCCGGCCCACGGCCCGGGCCACCAGTTCCACGGCCTGCGGCTGGGAAAGCGGTGCCACGTCGAGGAAACGCGCGCCTTCGGAGAGCAGCCCGTCCAGCCGCAGCCGGCTGGTCACGAGCACCGCGCAGCCGGCGGACGCGGGGATCAGCGGCCGGACCTGGGCCGCCGAAAACGCGTTGTCCAGGACGACGAGCAGCCGACGCCCCGCGGTCATCGTGCGGAACGACGCGGCCTGCTCGGCCAGGTCGGGCGGGACCCGCTCGGGCGCCACGCCCAGCGCGCGCAGGAACGCCCCGAGCGCCTCCTGCGGGCGCGCCGGCGGCCCGGGCGAGAACCCCCGCAGATCGGCGTAGAGCTCGCCGTCGGGATAGCGGCCGGCCTGCCGCGCACCCCAGGTGACGGCGAGGGCGGTCTTGCCGACCCCGCCCGGCCCGATCAGCACGGCGAGCGCGGGCCGTCCGCCGGATTCCTGCCCGGCGACCTCGTCCAGCACCGCGAGCTCGCCGGTCCGGCTCGTGAAGTGCGACGGCGACGGCGGCAGCTGCCGCGGTACCGGGTGCGGCGAGCGTGGCGCGGCGACCCAGACGTCGCCGGTGATCGTCCCAGCCTGCAGCACCACCCCGGCCGCGCCGCCGTCGATGTGGTTGTGCACTTCGGATGGTGATGCGGCACCGCTCCGAGACGTCATCCGAGAACTCCCCGCCCAGACTCGAACTTCCCTGTGTACCTCTCGCCCGTCCGGGACGGCACGGAAGCCGGGCGAATTACCTCGAACGTACGAGGACCGCGGTCCCCGCAGTCCGTCAGAATCGGGTAGCCACCGGCAACCAGGAAGGCCCGACGTGACCGTCGCCGAACTCCCGCCCTACCGTGCGCTGCTGGTCGTCGACACGAAGGGGTTCGGCAGCCACCCCGGTGCCGCACAGGCGGTGGTGTCCGCGGCGATCCCCGACGTGCTCTCCCAGGCGTTCACCCGCGCCGGGCTGCGGGACGTCTGGGAAACCGCCCTCTTCCCGCACGGCACCGGCGACGGCTACGGGCTCGGCTTCGACCCGCGGTTCCTGCCCGCCGTGGTCACGCGGTTCTTCGACGAGCTCCAGGCCGTGCTCGCCGAGCGGGACGCGCGGCTGCGGTCGGCCGCCCGGCCCGCCCGGCTGCGGATGCGCGCGAGCCTGAACGTCGGCCCGATCCTCGAACCGGCTCCGGGCACCACTTCGGCCGCCGCCATCGGCAGTGCCGTGATCACCACGCACCGGCTGCTCGACGCCGACCCCGTGCGCGCGGTGCTGGAGCGCTCCGACCCGGACCAGACCTTCCTCGCGGTGGCGCTGTCGGAGCGCGTCTTCGAAGACGTCCTGGCCAGCCAATACGCGAGACTGCCGACGACGAAGGTCGTGCCGGCGGAGGTCCGGATCAAGGAGTACCGCGGCACCGTCCACCTCTACATCCCGAACCCGAGCGGGGACCTGCTGCGGTACGGCGCCGGCCGCGGCTACGCCGAGGAGCCGGCCGCGGCCAAGGCGACGATCGAGCCGGTGCCGGGCGGCGTCACGAACGTCATCGGCGGCCCGCAGCACGGCACCGCGATCCAGGTCGGCCACGTGCACGGCAACTTCGGCCACCGTTAGTTCTGCAGCGGTACCAGCTCGGCCTGGAACTTCTCGAGGAAGCCGTCGAAATCGGCGTGGCCGGGGCGGATCACGAACTTCGACAGCCCCGCTTCGATGTGCTGCTCCACCAGCCGGCGGGCCGCCGGCCAGCTCGTCGCGACGAGGTCCGCCAGGGGAACGCCGGGATTGCGCCGGGCCGCCGCGGCCGCGATCTCGTCGGATATCCCGTGGTCCGCCACGACCAGGCTGAGGCCGAAGTGGTCCTCCTCGATCTCGCGGCCCGCCTCGGCCGCCGCCCGCTGGATGGCGAGGCGGGCGTCGCGGGCCTGCGACGGCGTGTGGAAACTGCCCAGCCAGCCGTCCGCGAGCCGGCCCGTGCGGCGCAGGGCCGCCGGGGCCGAGCCGCCCAGCCAGACGTCGAGGCGCTTCGCCGGGCGCGGGCCGAGGCGGACGCCGTCGACCTGGAAGAACTCGCCGTCGAAGGAGACTTCGTCCTCCTCCAGGAGCCGGCGCAGCAGCACGAGCGATTCGTCGAACACGGCCGCGCGCCGGCCCGCCGGGACCGGGAACAGGCCGGTTTCGGCCGCGCGAGCCGGACGGAGGCCGAACACCGGCAGGACCCGCTTGGGCGCGAGCCCGGCCAGGGTGCGCAGCTGCTTGGCGACCAGCACCGGGTGCCGGCCCGGCAGGATCGCCACGCCGGTGCCGACCTTCAGCTTCGCCGTCCGCGCCAGCGCGTGCGCCATGCCGATCATCGGGTCGACCTCGGGCGAGTAGACGAGCTCGGACAGCCACAGCGAGTCGACGCCGGCGTCCTCCAGCCGGGCCGCCAGCCCGGCGAACTCCGCCGGCCCGGTGCCGGCCGCGGGTGCGACGCCCAGCCTGATCTTCAGCAAGGTTCCTCCCGGAAGGCTCTCCCGGAGCAACGCGCCGGGCGGCCGGGAATTCCTCAGGCCGTCGCGTCGATGACCCGGGTCAGCACGCCGTGCAGGGCTTCCAGCTCGGAGACGTCCATGCCGAGCGTCTCGACCACCTTGTACGGGATCTTCTCCGCCTCGGCCCGCAACGCCCGGCCCGTCTCGGTCAGCTCGACCGTCAGCTGCCGTTCGTCCGAGCGGTTGCGGGTGCGCGTCACGTACCCGAGCGCCTCCAGTCGTTTGAGCAGCGGTGACAGCGTCGCCGGTTCGTGGCGCAGGGCCGCGCCGAGGTCCTTCACCGACCGGGGCGACCGCTCCCACAGCGCGAGCATCACCAGGTACTGCGGGTGGGTCAGGCCGTACGGCTCCAGCAGCGGCCGGTAGATCGCGATCACGCTGCGCGAAGCCACCGACAGCGCGAAGCACACCTGCCGGTCCAGCTTCAGGGGGTCCTCACCCAAGTCGATCATGTCCCGCATCCTACTGTGTCGTCGATCGCGCTAATGATTAGTGCACTAAGTATTAGTGTACAGTCGAAGTCATGGAACGACCGAGTGTGCTCCGATGGTTCGGCTACGCGGTGGGCGTGCGGCTCCCCGAGCGCTTCAACGACTGGGCGTTGCACGACGCGACGTCGAAGCACTGGCGCGCGCGGTACGTGCTCCAGCGGTCGGTCGGCATCCTGCCGCTGTGCGCGGTGTGGCTGCTGCTGCCCGGGTCGATCTGGCTGCGGCTCTCGCTGGTCCTGATGGCCGCCCTGGTCGCGTACTTCTACTCGTGCGCGTACATGGAGGAGAGCGTCGAACACCGGCTCGGCCGCCAGGGCTTCCCGCACAACACCGGACGCCGCATCCGCGCCGAGGCCGCCGAGGCGAAGAACGCCGAGGTGACCGCGCGCTACCTCGCGCGCTACCGGACGTCGCCGGAGGGTTAGTTAGAGTCGGGATCGATGAGACGCAAGCTCCGCCCGCCGATCCCGCCCCGCCACGGGCTGGACCCCGCCCGGCTCAAACTGCCCGACGGCACATGGCCGACGCTGCTGGCGCACCTCGTCGACCGGCTCCCGCGCGTCACGCCGGACCGCATCGAGCAGATGCTGCGCGAAGAACGCATCCACGGCACCGACGGCCCGCTCGGCGTCGACACGCCGTACGCGCCCGGCTCGTTCATCTGGTTCCACCGCGACCTGCCCGACGAGGTGCCGGTGCCGTTCGCGATCGACGTCGTGCACCGCGACGAGCACCTGCTCGTCGTCGACAAGCCGCACTTCCTGGCGACCATCCCGCGCGGGCAGCACATCCTGGAGACCGCGCTCGTGCGGTTGCGCCGCGACCTCGACCTGCCGCACCTGTCGCCGGCGCACCGGCTGGACCGCGTCACCGCGGGGCTGGTGATGTTCGTGATCACGCCCGAGGTGCGCGGCAGGTACCAGACGCTGTTCCGCGACCGCCGGGTGCACAAGGAGTACGAGGCGATCGCGCCGCACGACCCGGCGCTCGCCCTGCCCCGGACCGTCCGCAGCCGGATCGTCAAGGACCGCGGGGTGCTGGCCGCGCGCGAGGTGCCGGGCGAACCGAACGCCGAGACGTACGTCGAGCTGCTCGAACACCGCGACGGCCGGGGCCGGTACCGGCTGGTCCCGTCGACCGGCCGGACCCACCAGCTGCGCGTGCACCTGAGCGGCCTCGGCATCCCGATCCTCGGCGACGACTTCTACCCGCAGCTGCGCGAGAAACCCCTGGGCGACTTCACGAAGCCGCTGCAGCTGCTGGCCAGGGTCCTCGACTTCGACGACCCCCTGACCGGCGCGCACCGCCGGTTCACCAGCGCGCGGCGGCTGACCGCCTGGGACGACCCCGAGGCCTGGGCGGCGTCCCCGGCGTGAACCGGGGACGCCCTGCCTTCACCTGCGCCAGAACTTGACCCCGCTCCACTGCACCGTGACCGGCCCGGCGCCGCTGGCCGTGCGGTAGCTGCCGAACTTGTCGTAGTAGCTGCCGCTCGCGCTCGAGATCGTCTGCTTCAGCGAGCCGTTGAGGTACACCTTGTGCGAGCTGCCGACCTGGTTGATCGTGTTCACCCGCACCGACGTGCCGACGGTCGCGCCGCTGCCCAGCGTCGCCCCGCCCTCCACCGCGTACAGCCGGCCACCCTTCTCGACGGCGAGCATGAAGTACGGCCCGGCGTTGGCGCCGTCCCGGAAGGTCTGCTTGAGGCTGATCCGGGAGCCGGTCATGCTGGTGATCTTGAAGGAGCCTTCGAACTGGTGGGTGCCGCCGGTGTAGGTGGTGTAGCGGCGTTCCGCGCGCTGGTCGCCGCTGCCGGTCGAGCAGGTGAGCTGGAAGGTCAGCCCGGAGATCTGGCCGCACCCCCGCTCCTGCTCGGTGTAGCCCGGCGACTCCGGGGTCCACGGACCAGTGCCGACCTGGGCCTCCGCCACCGGGGTGAGCACCGCGAGCCCCAGCGCCGCCACCGCGAGCACGCCCGCACCGTGAAGTCTGCGCACCGTCAACCTCCTGTGTCACTCGAGGCGGCGGTGGCTCGGCAAAAGGTCCAGACCTTTATCCGGCGTGGCACCGACTGTACGAGCCCAGGCCGCGCCGGACAAGACCCACTTCGCACCCACGCGGTGTGTCGGAAGTTTTCTCCGGCGGCCGTGTCGAATCCCGCTTGCGCCGTTCGACAGACTCGTGGAAGCACGATTCACTCACGAGGAGCACCGCATGCGCACCCTGATCTCCACCTCGTTCGTCTCGCTCGACGGCGTCGTCGAAGCCCCCGGCGGCGAGCCGGGCTACCGCAACGCGGGCTGGACGTTCCAGGACATCGAGTTCGACCCGGCCGCCTACGCGATCAAGGGCAGCGAGCAGGAGGAAGCCACGGCGCTGCTGCTGGGCCGGGTCAGCTACGAGGCGTTCGCGCCGGTCTGGCCGGGGATGACCGTGGAGTTCGCCGGCTACAACGCGATGCCCAAGTACGTCGTGTCGACGACGCTCGAGAAGGAGGACCTCGTGGACACGTGGGGCGAGATCACCATCCTCCGTTCCCTGGACGACGTCGCGGCACTGAAGGAGACCGAGGGCGGGCCGATCATCGTCAACGGCAGCGCCACCCTCAACCGCGCCCTGGCCGACGCGGGCCTGATCGACCGCTACCACCTGCTCGTCTTCCCGGTCCTGCTCGGCGCCGGCAAGCGGCTGTTCAGCGACAGTGACAAGGACAAGCAGAACCTGAAGCTCGTCGAGAGCGAGGCGTACGGCAACGGCGTCCAGAAGCTGGTCTACGACGTGCAGCACTGACCGGCCGGGTTCGGCGATGTTTCACGTAGAACATCTGTTCGAATGTGGTGTACGGTCGGGGTCATGACGACCCCGGCACTGCAGGCCTCGCTGTTCGGCGAGTCCGGCCCCGTCACGCTGCACGCACTGGCCCCGCGCCGGACCGAACTCGGCTCCGGGGCGTGGGTCGACGTGCAGCCGGGCTGGCTCGCCGGCGCCGACGAGGTGTTCGCCGAACTCGTCGCCGGTGTTCCGTGGCAGGCGGAGCGGCGCAAGATGTACGACCGGGTGGTCGACGTCCCACGGCTGCTGTGCTTCTACCGCGAGGCGGAGCCGCTCCCCCACCCCGTGCTGGCCCGGGCTCGCACGGAGCTGAGCGAGCACTACGCGCGCGAACTCGGCGAGCCGTTCCGCACGGCCGGCCTGTGCTACTACCGCGACGGCCGCGACAGCGTCGCCTGGCACGGCGACACGATCGGCCGTGGCAGCACCGAGGACACGATGGTCGCGATCCTTTCCGTGGGCACGGCCCGCCACCTGACACTGCGCCCCCGCGGCGGCGGCGAGTCGCACCGGTACGCCCTCGGCCACGGCGACCTGATCGTCATGGGCGGCTCGTGCCAGCGCACGTGGGAACACGCCGTCCCGAAGACCACCCGGGCGGCCGGGCCACGGATCAGCATCCAGTTCCGGCCTCGCGGCGTGCGCTGAGCTTTTCTCCTACGGTGGCGGCGTGTTCTCGCTCGCGGAGCCTCCGCTGTTCACCCGGCCGCGGCCCGCTCGCCTTCGCCCTGCGCGCCCAGGGCAAGGAAGTCCGTTTCGCGAACCTGGCGTTCAGCGACCTGAACCGGCTCGAGCTGGACGACTGAATCGCGCCGGACGTCGCGCGGGTGCGGCCCGGCAGCGCGGGCCACGACGGCCACTTCCCCGAGCGCACCCTGGCAGCGTGGCTCGAAACGCAGGGGTGGCCGCCGGTCGTGCACGCCTTCCCCCGCGCCCGGCCGCTGCGGGAAGCCTACGAAGCTCTCGTCGACGACGGCACGGACATCCTGCTGCGCGGGGACGAGTCCGGGCTCGGCACCCCCGAAGAGGACATGGCCGGCCTCGCCGCGGTGACCGCGCGACCCCGGACCGGCCGAGCATCGTCCAGGGCCAGATCGCCGCCGCGCTGCGGGGTGAGTTCGGGGACGTGCACGGCACCACCCGCACCGCGGGCAGCGAGCTGTTCGTGAACCCGCTGATGGGGGTCTACTTCGCCGCGGACCTGCCGGCCCTGGCCGCCGGGGTCGGCTACCTCGCGCAGCTCGCGACGACGAACACCGCCGCCGAGGTCGCCATGGTCATCGAAGCGCACCAGGACCGCGTCCCGCACCCGACCCGTCAGTCCACCAGCACCGGCAGCTCGTCCAGGCCGTACACAATGGACACCTTGCGGAACGACAGGCGCTCCTCCGGCACCGCGAGCCGCAGGTTCGGGAAGCGGCGGATCAGGGCCGGGTACGCCGTGCGCAGCTCCATGCGGGCCAGCTCCGCGCCGATGCAGCGGTGGATCCCGTAGCTGAACGCCAGGTGCGACGTCGGCTCGCGGGTGGCGTCGAACGTCTCCATGTCCGGGCCCAGCTTCGGGTCGCGGTCCGCGGCCGACAGCGACACCAGCACGATGTCGCCCTCGGCGATGTGGACGCCGCCGATGTCCATGTCCTCCTTGGCGAACCGCGGGAACGCCATCTGCACCACCGTCAGGTAGCGCAGCAGCTCCTCCACGAAACGGTGCACGGACTCGTCGTCGCCGCGGACGGCGTCCATCGCCTTCTCGTCGCGCAGCAGCACCAGCGCCCCGAGCGCCAGCATGCTCGCCGTCGTCTCCAGGCCGCCGGTGAGCACGCCGTCGGCCAGGCCGGCCAGCTCGCGGTCGTCGATCTCGTCGCCGTGTTCCTTGATCAGCATGCCGAGCAGGCCGTCCCCGGGCTGCTCGCGCTGCTTCTTGACGATGTCGAGCAGGTACGTCAGCGACTCCGACATCGCGCCGAGCGACGCGCCCGCACCGCCGAACAGGTCGAAGCGGGCCGTGCTCAGCCGCTGGAAGTCCTCGCGGTCCTCATAGGACACGCCGAGCAGCTCGCAGATGGTCAGCGACGGGATCGGCAGCGCGAACGCCTGCCACAGGTCGACCGGGCCGTCGGTGGCGGCCATCGCGTCGAGCTGCTCGGCGACGATCTCGTCGATGCGCGGCGCCAGCCGGTTCAGGCGGCGCATGGTGAACTCCGGCGTGAGCAGCTTCCGCAGCCGCGTGTGCACCGGCGGGTCCGCGAAGCCGAGCCCGCCCGGGTTCTGGTCGGCGGTCACGCCGGCGTTGCCGACGAGGTTGCCGAAGTCGCTGGAGAACCCGGTGGCCTTCCCGAGGACGGCCTTCGCCTCGTCGTAGCCGGTGACGAGCCAGGCGTTCATCCCGAACGGCAGGTCGAGCTTGCCGATCGGTGCCTCGCTCCGCCGCGCGGCCATGTCGGGGACCGGGTCGAGGCCGTCCCGCTTCAGCGGCAGCAGCGCCGAATCGGGCAGGAGGGACGACATCTTCTCGAGGTCGAACCCTTTTTTCGACTGCCGGGCGAGGTAGCGCCGGCCGACCCAGCCCAGGAACCGTGAGCGGAGACTCCCCATGGGACCGACAGTACCGTACTAGCCCGATCGGGTGACGAGCGGCGAGACGGGGTTCACGCCGGCTTCCGGGCGAGCACGTACGCCTGCGGCGCTTTCTCGAACGACCCCTGCGGCTCCCGCACCAGCCGCGCTTCCACGACCAGCCCGGCGGCGACGCACAGCTCGGCGACGAAGTCCGGCGGCAACCGGTACGCGTCGAGCGAGATGTCGTGGCCGTAGCCGTGACTGAGGTGGCGCCGCTCGTCGCCGACGTGGAACCCCGTCAGCAGCCGTCCGCCCGGCGCCAGCACCCGCGCCAGCTCCGCCACCACCGGCGGCAGCTCGGCCGGTGGCGTGTGGATCAGCGAATACCACGCCACCACCCCTGCCAGTGCGCCGTCGCCGAGGTCGAGGGCGGCCATCGAGCCGACCTCGAAGCGCAGCCCCGGGTGCGTCCGGCGGGCCACCTCGACCATGCCCGGCGAGAGGTCCACGCCGAACACGTCCAGTCCGAGCGAGGCCAGGTAGCCGGTCAGCCGGCCCGGACCGCAGCCGAGATCGCCGACCGGGCCGCTCTTCCCGACCAGTTCGGCGAACGTGCCCAGCATCGCGCGGTCCCACGGGCTGTCGGCCAGGAGGTCGCGCAACTGCTCGGCGTAGGAGCCGGCGACGGTGTCGTAGGCGGCCCGGGTCTCGGTCACGAAGGCGGGTTCGGTCACGGGGCGGAACCCTATCGCCGCGGCGGCAGCTCCCGGTTCTCGGTGATCAGCCCGTGTTCGGTCGCGACGTAGTGGAAGTACGGCCGCCCGAGGTCGTCCGAGCCGGTGAACAGCGTCTTCGAGCGGCCGTCGGCCTCGGTGTTCACGCCGTTCGTGCGGGCCAGCACGCCGGAGGAGGCGAGCCACTCCCGCGACGCACGCGCCGGCCGCCAGTTCCGGCCGTCGCCGGTGAAGTCGCCCAGGACCTGAGTCATGTCCACCGAGCCCGAGATCCGCAGGTTCTGGTCGTCGGTGATGTTGGCGGTCGCGTCCGTGGTCAGCGGGTAGGACCAGGTGTGCTTGGCCGCCGACCGCACCCGGCCGTCCACTGTGGACACCGAGGTCTGCTGCCCGGAGTCGGCCTGGACGACGTGCTGGGTGAAGCCGCCGCCGGTGACGTCGTCGCTGTTGCGGTAGTCGCGGGTGCGCTCGACCCGCGTGTACACGCGGCCGGCGGAGGTGTCGACGTAGCCGGCCGTGACGTCGTCGCGGTGCGCCGTGACCGTGACGTTCACGCCGCCGGAGATGTCCTTGACCGTCGTCTGCCGGGCCGGCGCGGCCGCGACGTCGTGCCGGGTGAGGGCGCCGGACGTCTGCGCGCGGTTTTTGTCGGTGTAGAGCAGTAGCGTCGGGACGACGGTGAACTCACCGCCGATGTCCGGGAAGGAGAAGGAGAGATCATGGGTGCCGCCGTCGACGAGCCGGCCCGCGAACGGCGTCACGTCGTAGGTTTCGGCGTGCAGGCTGAAGGTGTCGATCGCCACGATCGGCCGCCACAGCTGCGGCACGATCCCGCCGGAGTAGATGTGCGGGAAGGTGAACGCGCTCCCCGCGGCCGTCCCGTCGATCGCGAAGTTCGCCTCGCGGTAGGGGCCTTTCCCGCACAGGCCGGCCGCCGGGTACTTCGCGGCGACGTCGTCGGGCACGTCGTCGAACCACTGCTCGTCGCAGGCGTGCCCTTCGAGGGTCACCTCGAGGTAGGCGCGGGTGATGTTGCGCGGCAGGTCCCGGGCGGTGAAGTGCACGGTGGGCGCGGCGGGCGTCGCGTCGGCGTGCCCGAACCCGGCGACGTGGTCGGGCGCCTCGGGCGCGGGGTGCCTGCGGTCGGCCTGGTAGTAGGTGAGCGTCACGGCCTGGGCGTAGACGCCGGTGTAGATCGCCGAGGTGTAGTTCTCGATGCCGCCGTGGAAGGGCTGCGGCGTGCGCAGCAGCGCGCTGTAGGGCGTGAGGTCCTTGTCGAAGTGGTAGGTGATCGCGCGGCGGCCTTCGCCGCTGGGCTCCTGGGTCGTCCCCCACCACACTTCGGTGCCGCCGATCCGCAGGTCGCCGATCCGGTCGTACTGCCGCCCGCGCACGGTGACGGTCTGGTCCATGACGACCTTCGCCCACGGTCCCGGGCAGGCCTTCGGCGGTGCGAGGGTGCCTTCGTAGTACTGCGGGCTGCCGTCGGCGGCGTTGGAGCGGAAGCCGTCGGCGAGCGTGACGCTGCAGTGCGGCGTGTCCGGCCGCGAGACCCCGGGCGCGATGGCGACCGGATTGTCCGTGTCGCCTTCCACCACCGGCGAGGCCGAGGCGACCGCGCCGGCGAACACCCACGTCAGCACCAGGGAAAGGACGATCGTGAAGATCCGCACCCGGACTCCTCCCAGCAGCAGCCACCCCTGCCCGGAGCCTAGCGGCGCGATCATCCGACCAAGGTCGGAAATCCCGGCCTGAAACGTTTCAGATGATAGGCTGGCGCCTTCTCAGCGAGGGGGTCCGGTGGTCGGCATCAAGGACGTCGCGAAACGGGCCGGCGTTTCGATCGGCACGGTGTCCAATGTGGTCAACCGGCCGCACGTCGTCGCGGCGGCGACCCGCAGCCGCGTGCTTTCGGTGATCGAGGAGCTCGGCTACGTGCGGGACGAGTCCGCGCGCCAGCTGCGGGCCGGGCGCAGCCGCGTCCTGGGGCTGCTCGTGCTCGATCTCGGCAACCCCTTCTTCGTCGACGTCGCCCGCGGCGCCGAGCAGGCCGCGCACGCCGAGGGCCTCAACATCATCACCTGCAACAGCGGGCAGCGGTCCGAGCTGGAGGCTTCGTACCTGGCGATGTTCGCCGAGCAGCGGGTGCGCGGGGTGCTGCTGAGCCCGGTCGCGACGTCCGGCGAGGCCCTGCGGGCGTTCCGGCGCACCGGCACGCCGTACGTGTTCGTCGACCGGAAGGCCCCCGCGGAGGAGGCGAGCTCGGTGGCGGTCGACGACGTCGCCGGCGGCACGCTCGGGGCACGGCACCTGCTGGAGACCGGGCACCGGCGGATCGCGTTCGTCAACGGCCCGGCCATCCTCGCCCAGTGCCGCGACCGCGAGCAGGGGGTGCGCGCCGCGCTGGCCGGCTCCGGAGCGGAACTGACCGTGCTGGAGGCGATCGGCCTCGACGTCTCATCCGGCCGCGACGCGGGCGCGCGCCTGCTCGGCGCGAGCCCCCGCCCGACGGCCGTCTTCTGCGCGAACGACCTCCTCGCGCTGGGCGTGCTGCAGGCGATGGTCGGCGCGGGCGTGCGCGTCCCGGACGAGATGGCGATCGTCGGCTACGACGACATCGAGTTCGCGGGCGCCGCGGCGGTCCCGCTGACGTCGGTCCGCCAGCCGGCCCGCCGCCTCGGCCGCACGGCCGCCGAGCTGCTGCTGGCGGAGACGTCGGACACGAAACCGGAACGGCAGGCCGTGGTCTTCACCCCGGAGCTGGTCGTCCGCGAATCGACCCGGGTGCGCCGCTGACCTTTTCGCCGCCCCGGCCGGTAAATCGGTTGGAATTCACCGATCGCTTCGGCAAGCTCTTTGATCATGGCTTCCAGGTGGGTGCGGCTGCAGGCCGTCGCGGTGTCCGGTTCGTCCGCCGAGGGCCTGCTCCTGGCCGCACTCCCGCTGCTTGCGGTCTCGGTCACCACCGATCCGCGCGAGGTCTCGCTGATCAACGTCGTCGGGGAGGCGCCCTGGCTGCTGCTCTCCCTGTTCGCCGGGGTGCTCATCGACCGGGTGCGGCGGACCGCCGTGCTGGCCTGGTCCTACGCCGTGCTCGCCGGCGCCGCCGTGGTGCTCGCCGCCGTGACCTCCGCCGGGCTGCTCAGCCTGCCCGTGCTGCTGGTCGTCGCCTTCGTCATCACCTCGGCGCGGGTGCTCGGGGACGGTGCCAGCGGCGCGCTCGTGCCGGAACTCGTCGAACCCGGGCAGCTCGCCCACGCCAACGCCCGGCTCACGGTGATCGACCAGGGGGTCGTGCGGTTCGTCGTGCCGCCGCTGACCGGGTTCCTGATCGCGTTCGCCACCGGGTCGCCCGCCTGGCTGGCCGCCGGCTGCGCGCTCGCCGCGCTGCTGCTCGCCCGCCGGATCCCGTCGCGGTCCGTGGTGGCCGCGACGACGCACCCGCTGCGGGACCTCTCCGGCGGCCTGCGGCACCTGGTGCGGACGCCGCTGCTGCGGTCGATCACGATCAACGTCGCGCTCGGCTCGTTCGCCGCGAGCGCCGGCAACGCGATGTTCGTGCTCTACGCGACGCAGATCCTGCACGTCGGCCCGTTCGGCTACGGCGTGCTGCTCGCCTGTCTCGCCGTCGGCTGGGTCGCGTCGTCGTTCGTGGTGCAGAAGGTGGTGGACCGGCTCGGCTACTCGTGGTCGATGCGGTTCTCGCAGGGCTTCGGCGCCGTCGTGACGCTGCTGATCGCCGTCGTCCCGCCGTGGCCGCCGCTGGTGGGGCTCGTGCTGGTCTCCCTGACGGCGACCGTGCTGATCTGGAACGTCTGCTCGCAGTCCAGCCGCCAGCGCTTCACGCCGGCGCCGCTGCTGGGCCGCGTGCTCACCAGCCACCGGGCGCTGGCCTGGGGCCTGACGCCGCTGGGCGCGCTGGCCGGCGGCCTGGTCGCGGCCCACTGGAGCCTGCGCGGGGTCTGGGTGATGGCTGCGGGCGTCCAGGCGGTCAGCGCGGTCCTGGTGTGGTTCCAGCTGTCCCCCGCGGCGTTCCGGCAGGCCGAAGAGGTCGCCGCCGCCCGCAGCTAGCGCCGGCAGCGAAGGAGACCGGCGGCCCGAACGTCATGAAAGGGTCGTTCATGACGTCTGACGTCATGAACGACCCTTTCATGACACCGGCGACCACCCACCCGGACGCCTCAGCCGCCCAGTGCCAGCGCCACCGCGCCCAGCAGTGCCGCGTCCTGGTCGAACCGCGCCGCCACCAGCTGCGGCGGGAACGGCACCGCGTGCGCGAGCCGGTCCGCCAGTGCCGGCAGCAGCACGTCCGCCGAGCGCACGAGCCCGCCGCCGACCGCGATGCGTTGCGGGTCCAGGGCGATCGCCAGGTTGGCCACGTGCATCGACAGCTCGTCGAGCGCGGCCGTCACCAGCTCCTTGGCCTCGACGTTCTCCTTGGCCAGCGCGAACAGCTCCCCGGCGGTGACCGGGCGGCCGAGCAGCTCGCTCGCCCGGCCGCCCAGCCCACGCCCACCGACGGCTTCCTCGAGCGGCGCCGCTCCGCTCGCGAAACCCTCGGTGTCCTGCGGCGAGAGCAGGTTGTACCCGATCTCGCCGGCAGCTCCGTTGGCGCCGGTCAGCACCCGGCCGCCGACCAGCACCGCCGCCGCGATGCCGGTGCCCAGCGACAGGAACACCGCCGGGTCGGCCCCGGCGAGCGTGCCCCAGCGCCACTCCGCGAGTGCCGCCGCCTTCGCGTCCGTGCCCACCGAGATCGGCACGGCGGGGAACTCCGCGGCCACCAGCTCCGCCAGGTGCAGCTGTTCCCAGCCCGGCACGTTCGGCGCGAGCAGGATGCGGTCCGGCAGCACGATCCCCGGGCTGACGACGCCGATGCGGCCGGGCGCCGCGCCCTCGTCGGCCAGGAGGGCCCTGGCCGCGGCGAGCGTGCGCACCACCACCTGCTCGGCCCCCGCGTGCGCGTCGGTGTCCAGCCGGCGGGTCGCCAGCAGGGTGCCGTCGCGGTCGGCGAGCCCCAGCGCCACCTTCGTGCCGCCGAAGTCGATCCCGAGAATCCGATCGTCGCTCACGCGTGCGCCCCTCCTGTCCCCCGCACCACGATCCGGCCGGTGTTGAACCCGTCGACGCTGATCACCGGCGCCGCGCCGCGCAGGTCCGCGGCCCGGTAGGTGACGGTCAGCGTCTGCGACTGGCCCGGCCACAGCGTGATGTCGTTGTCGTCCCAGGTCGCGTTCGCGAGCTGGTTGTCCCCCGGCGCTTCCCGCCCGCCGGGCGTGCCGCGGCGGACGTCGGCCCGCAGGAAGAACGCCGCCCCCGGCGTCTTCGAGGTGTTGGTGATCGTCACCGTGGTGACCAGGCCGGGCCCGCTCGGGCGCGTCGACGCCACCGCGCTGACCTGCGACTTCGGCAGGTTCCGCAGGGCCTGCAGGTTGCCGTACTGCGCCAGCGTCGCCTGCGGGTTCCCGAGCGTCTTCGCCCAGTCGACGACGTCTTTCTGCGTCGAGAGCCAGTAGACGTTCCGGTCGACGACCGTCCCGCCGCGGGTCACCTGCAGCTCGACGAAGTAGACCTGCGCGGGCGCGGGTGCCTTCGTCTCGGCGGGCACCTTCGGCTTGAGCACGCCCGTGCGCACGCCCTGCGAACCCAGCGAGATACCCGCAGCCGTCTGGTCGTCGAGGACCTTGCCCGCGGTGTCGATGACGCGGGCCCGCACGGAAAGCCCGGTCTGGGCCACCGCGCCGAGGTTGTCCAGGGTGACGGACCCGTTGTCGTAGCCGTAGATCGCGTGCAGCGGCTTGTTCGCCTTCTGGGCCCCGAAGTACGCGCCCGCCTGGTCGCCGTCGTCGTTGTAGAGCGACCACAGCAGTGTCGGCCAGCCCTTGTTCAGCTGCCAGTAGACGACGCCGGTCGAGGGGTTGGCGCGGTCCGTCGAGTGGTGCAGGAAGGCCTCGAACTGCGAGCGCGTGTTCTCGTAGTTCGCGATGTTCGCCAGGTCCACATAGGACTCCAGGGAGTTCCACTTCCCGTACCGCTGCAGGATCGACTGGTCGAGCGTGTACAGCGTGCCGAAGGCGTAACCGCCGTGCCCCGGCTCGAAGTTCGCGTGGTACTGGTTGTATTCCGGGTCCTGCCACAGCTTCGCCTGCTCGGCGGGCGAGAGGAACCGCTTGATCGAGTCGAGCGTCGGCACGGTGTGCCCGGCGCTCTGCTCGCTCGCGAAGCCCCACGCCCCACCGGCGTTGGTGCGGGAGGAGTCCTCGGGATCGAAGTGCGAGCTGTCGTACCAGTACGACGGCGGGACCCAGTCGTACGGGCCTTCCTTCTCCCCGGACTGGCCCAGGGTCGGCGTGCTCTTGTACTCCGCCGAAGCGATCACCGGGACCTGGAAGTCCGCTTCCGCGAAGGCCCTGAGCGTCTCGGACTCCTGGCGCGGCAGCGGTTCGTTGTCGCTCCAGCCGTAGTTGAAGACGCTCGGGTGGTTCCGCTCCATCTGCGCGATGGTGTACGCCGAGTCGTGCATGATCCGGTAGTCGCGCTCGGTCAGCGTCGAGGCGTCTTCGGGCTGCCAGGCGTCACAGCAGAGGAACCCGCCGATCACCAGGAGACCGGCCCGGTCGGCCTGGTCGTAGAAGTTCTGCGGCATGTCGTGGCCTTCGAGCCGGACGCCGGAGAGGCCCAGGTTCTTGATCAGCGCGAGCTGGTGCGCGGTGTCGGCCTTGTCGTAGCGCAGGAACAGGTCCGGCGCGAAGCCGCCGCCGCGGAAGACGAAGTCCCTGCCGTTGATCGTGAACTGCCGCGCGCCTTCCGGCAGCGGCGCGGACTTCCCGACCAGGCGCGAGGTCACCGTGCGGATGCCGAAGGTGCTCTTCGACGACGTCGAGAGCACGCCGTCCTGCGAGACCGCGGTGGTCAGCGTGTACAGCGGCTGGTCGCCCATCGAGTACGGCCACCACACCTTCGGGTGCGCGATCTTCACCGGCGCGAAGGCCACGGTCTTCTTGGTGTTCGCCGGGATCGTGACGCGCTGCTCGACGACGATCGGCGCGCCCGACGGCGGGGTGATCGTCGCGGCGACGTCCCCGGTCCGCGCGGTGGCCGCGTTGTTGGTGACGTCGACCTTCACGGTCAGCTTCGAACTCGACAGATCGGGGGCGTTGTCCTGCACGACGTGGGCGTTGTCGCCGGTCAGCGCGTCGGAGACCTGGAGGGTGGGCGGGAACTGGATGCCGGTGTTGTTGTCCGGCGGGATCTGGCCCCAGTCGACCTGGTCGAGGGTGTACATCTTCGTCGGGTCGTTCGGGTAGACCTTGATCGCCAGGGTGTTGCGGCCCGGCTTGACCAGCTTCGTGACGTCGAACGTGTGGCCGGCGAACGCGCCGCTGACGACGTCCTTCGTGGCGACGAGCGTGCCGTTGACCCAGACGTCGCCCTCGCCGACGATGCCCGGGATGGTCAGCTGCGCGTGCTGCCCCGGCCTGATGGCCGGGGTGAAGTCGGTGCGGTACCACCACGGGTCGGCGAACGGCAAGGTGGCGACGGGGCCGAGCTTGTCGACGTACCCGAAGCACTTGCGCAGGTTGTCGGAGTAGAAGACGTCCGGGCACCGGCCGTTCTGGACCAGGGCGTTGATCTCCGTGCCCGGCGCGCCGGCGTCGTCCGGCTGCACCGGCAGCCAGCCGCGGGTGGTGTACCCGGGCGTGGAGACCTTGTCGCCGCCGTCCCTGACGCTCGCCGTGGTCAGGACCTGCCAGCCCTGGAGACCGATCGTGGTGAGCCCGCGGGACTGCGCGTCCTGCGCGGCGGCGGGTCCGGCCACGCTCAGCACGCCGGGGACGAGCAGCAGCGCGGCGAGGACCGCGAGCTTCCGGGTCATGCCTGGGCCCCTTCCGGTTCGGCGGCGAAGGCTTCCTTGATTTCCTTGGGCCCGAACGGCCAGGTGTGCTCGGCCCTGGCGTAGACCAGGTAGGCGATCGCGCCGACGGCGATCCAGCCCAGCGACAGCCCGATCGAGAGCCAGGTCGCGGAGACGTAGATGTAGACCCAGCCGACCAGCGCGAGCAGCGTCGGCACCGGGTACAGCCACTGCCGGTACGGCCGCCGCAGGTGCGGCTGGCGGCGGCGCAGCGTCACGATGGCCGCGACCTGGGCCAGCGACTGGATGATGACCAGTGTGGCGACGGCGGCGTTGATGACGTCGGTCAGCGTGAACAGCGAGCCGATGATCGTGATGGCGCCCATGGTGAGCACGCCGGCGGTCGGCAGGTTGAGCTTCGGGTGCAGCTTGCCGAAGACCGGCAGGAACACCTTGTCCCGCGCGGCTTCGAACGGCACCCGCGAGCCGCCGAGCAGCCCGGCGAACACCGAGCCGATCGCCGCGACGACGATGAAGACGGTGACGATCTTCGCCGTGACGGTCCCCCACGCCTGTTCGAGCACGGTGGAGGCGACCGAAGTGGCCGTCTTGAGCTCCTCGAGGGGTACCGAGCCGAGCACGCCGACCTGCAGCAGGAAGTACAGGCTCATGATGCCGAGGATCGAGAAGAGGATCGACCGCGGGAGCGTGCGGCCCGGACTGCGGACCTCGCCGCCGAGGTAGGCGGTCGTGTTGTAGCCGAGGTAGTCGTAGATGGCGATGATCAGGCCGGCGCCGAGGCCGCCCCAGAACGTGCCCTCGCCGGCCGAGCTGAACGCGCCGGGGGTGAACGCGAACGCCTGCGCGCCGCTGAAGTGCGTGAACGCGGCGACGACCGTGGTGAGCACCGCGATCAGCATGACCACGAACAGCACGGTGGTGAGCTTGCCGATCTGGCCGATCTTGCGGAACAGGGCGGCGACGATCACGAGCGTGATGCCGACGCCGATGACCTTGCCCAGCGGCGTCGTGCCGGCGTCGTCGGTGACGCCGGGGATCAGGTAGCCGAGGTACTGGACGAGGCCGATGATGCCGGTCGACATGATCAGCGGGATGAACAGCACGGCGCTCCAGACGAACAGGAACGGCATCAGCCGTCCGGTCCGGTACTGGAACGCCTCGCGGAGGTAGAGGTACGTGCCGCCGGCACCCGGCATGGCGGCGCCGAGCTCGGCCCAGATGAGCCCGTCGGCGAGCGCGACGATCGCCCCGATGATCCAGCCGAACATCGCCTGCGGGCCGCCCATGGTGGCGACCATGGCGGGGATCGTGACGAACGGGCCGATGCCGCACATCTGCGTCATGTTGATCGCGGTGGCCTGCAGCGGCCCGATCTTGCGCTCCAGGGCGGGCGGTTCCCCGGACCGAGGGGGTGAGCTCACGGCGTGCCTCCGACTTGTAGTTAGTAAAGTTTCTTAACATACAACGCCTCGGGCCGGAAGGGTTCACGGGCAAACTTGCGGCAACTCAGGAGGACGCGGAGGACGAAACGGACCCCCGGGACGGCACCACCGCAGCCCGGCGTCGCCGATCCGGGGGCAGCATCGTCGCGCCGCTGGACGAGCTCCACCACTGCCGGTCGGCGAGCGCGTTGGCGCGCACGGTGAGCGAATCCGTCGAACGCGCGGTGCCCGCGGCCGGGGCGCCGGGATCGTGGCGGGAGCACGCAGCCGGGGACGCCCGAGCCGCCGCGTCCACAGTGGACTAGTCCGAGGGCCCCCGCAGGGTCAGCACCACCCGCAGCACGTATTCCACCGCCGTCGGGAAGGTCGCGCCGCGCAGCTCCCCCCGATCGGCCAGGTTGCGTGCCGCGAACTCCAGCTCCCGCTCCGGCCCGCCGCGGCGTACCAGCAGGGCCGCGATCTCCTCGAACTCGAGGTCCGGGTGGTCCATGCGGGTCAAGGCGAACTCGATGATCAGTTCCTCGGCCGTCACGTCCGCCTCCTTCCGCTTCCGCCAGCGTACCGGCGAACAGGGCCGTCCGGCCCTGTTCCGGTCCCGACTTCCCCGGGACCGGCGGGGACCTTCGCCCCCGGCACGACGACCGTGGCGGCGACCACAATTCCCGGTGACGGCAATCTCCTCCCACTCCCCTCCGGACGGTGACTGGAATGTTCAGCTTGGCGCCGAGTACGTCGACCGCGACCCGGCAGGCCAAACGGCTCGCCCGGCGAGCCGAAGAGCTCGTTCAGCGAACCCTGACCGGCGTGGGTGCCCGGCAGTCCGAAAGCCGGATCTCGACCGACGCCCAGGCGTACTGGCGCGAACCCGCCGGCGACCGGTGGCTCGCGAACTCCCACTGGCGGGACGCGTCGGTGTTCCGGGACAACGACCTGTGGTCGCGCATCGGCCGGGAGCACGTCGAACTCTTCGAACGCGGGGCCCGGATGGCCGGCTTCACGCGGCCGTGGGACCGGATCGTCGACTGGGGCTGCGGTGGCGGCGCGAACGCCGTCGAGTTCGCCCCGCACGCGCGGGAGTACATCGGTGTCGACATCTCGCCCGCCACCCTGCGGGAGTGCGAGCGGGAGGTCGCCGCCGTGTGCGACACGCCCTTCACGCCCGTCTCGATCGACGTCGAGGCACCGGAAGCCGCCCTGGCGCAGGTCGGCGAGCCCTGCGACGTCTTCCTCAGCTTCTACGTCTTCGAGCTGATCCCGACGCCCGAGTACGGCGAGCGCCTGCTCCGCATCGCCTCGCGGCTGCTCGCCCCGGGCGGGCTGGCGCTGATCCAGATCAAGTACGACACGGGCAGCTGGTGGACGCGGCCGCGTCGCCGCGGCTACCGGTCCGGGCTCGCCGAGATGACGACCTACCCGATCGCGGAGTTCTGGGAGCTCGCGACGCGCTGCGGCCTGACGCCGGCCGCCGTCCAGCTCGTGCCCCGCAACGAGCTCGACAAGCACTACGCCTACTTCTTCCTGACGAAGGCCTGATCCCTGCGGGGTGACCGGGCTCACGACAGTTACTGTACCGTCCAGACGGTATAGTAACTGGCATGACCGCCACCCTGCCGACCTCCGCCCGCCCGTTGAGCCCCCGCCGCCGCTGGGCCGCACTGGGCGTGCTCGTCGGCGCCGTGCTCCTGCTCGCGGTCGACGGCACGGTGCTGTACCTGGCCGTGCCGTCGCTCACCCGCGAGCTCGCGCCGACCGCCACCGAAATCCTGTGGATCGGCGACGTCTACTCCCTCGCACTCGCCGGGCTGCTCGTCACGGCCGGGAACCTCGCCGACCGCTTCGGGCGCAAGAAGGTGCTGCTCGTCGGCACGGCGGCGTTCGGGCTTGCCTCCGCACTGGCCGCCTTCTCCCCCACCGCCGGCGTGCTCGTCGTCGCGCGGCTGCTGCTCGGGATCGCCGGCGCGACGATCATGCCGTCGACGTTGTCGCTCATCCGGACGCTGTTCACCGACCCGCGCGAGCGCACCCGCGCCATCGCGATCTGGTCGGCCGGGTCCGGCGGCGGCATCGCGCTGGGCCCGCTGGTCGGCGGCACCCTGCTGGAGCACTACTGGTGGGGCTCGGTGTTCCTGATCAACGTCCCGATCGTCGTCGTCTTCCTGGTATTGGGCGCCTGGCTGCTGCCGGAGTCGCGCGACCCGAACCCGGGGCGGTTCGACCTGCTCTCGGCCGGGCTGTCGCTGGTGGCGATCGTTCCGCTGGTCTACGCGGTCAAGCACGCCGTCAGCGCGGGCCTCGACGCGCAGGTGGCCGTCGCCGCCGTGCTCGGGATGGTCGCCGGGATCCTGTTCGTCCGCCGCCAGCGGCGGGCCGAGGCGCCGCTGATCGACGTCACCCTGTTCCGCAACGGCGCCTTCAGCGGCGCGGTGCTGGCGAACTTCATCGCCGTCTTCGCGCTGATGGGCCTGCTGTTCTTCTTCTCGCAGTACCTGCAGCTCGTCCGCGGCTTCTCGCCGCTGCAGGCGGGGTTCGCGGAGATGCCGGCCACGCTCGCCTCGATCGCCGTCGTGGCGGCGGTCGGCGTGGTCGCCGGGCGGCTGGGGCGGGGCCGGGCCGTCGCGGCGGGGCTCGCCGTCGCCGCGCTGGGCCTCGCGCTGGTGTCGATCGCCGAACGGGCACCGCAGTACTGGTGGCTGGGGCTGACGCTCGTGCCGGTCGGGCTGGGCGTCGGCCTGGCGCTGACGCTGACGGTCGATTCGGTGCTGTCCGCCGTTCCACGGGACAAGGCCGGCTCGGCGTCGGCGATCTCCGAGACGGCCTACGAGCTCGGGGCGGCGCTGGGCATCGCGATCCTCGGTTCGGTGGTGAACCTGGTCTACCGCGCGTTCCTGCCGCCCGGTCCGGTGCCGGCCGAGGCCCGCGACTCCCTCGCCGGCGCCGCGAGCGTGCTCGACCCGGCCTCGGAACTGGCCCACGCGGCCCGGGAAGCGTTCACCGGCGCGATGCAGGTGACCTCGCTCGCGGCGGCCGCCGTCACCGCCGTCGCCGCGGTGATCGCCTGGCGTACGATTCCGTCCGGAAAGGACTGACATGCCACGCAAGGCCGGGCGCAGCCCGGAAGAGACCCGCCGCGCACTGCTCGACGCCGCCGCGACGGTGATCCGCACCCGGGGCGTCTCGGCCTCCCTCGACGACATCGCCCGCGCGGCCGGCGTGTCGAAAGGCGGGCTGCTGTACCACTTCCCGGCCAAGGACGCGCTGGTCCGCACGCTGGCACAGGACCTGCTGGACACCTTCCGCACCGACGTGCAGGCGGCGATCGACCCGGCCGACACCGAGCCGGGCCGCCTGACGCGCGCGTACGTCCGGGCGTCGCTGGACACCTCCTACGACGAGGTCGCGATCCGCCAGACGATCGCCCTGGTCGCCCAGCTGATCTCGATCCCCGAGATCGCCGAGCTGGCCCGCGCGGACGCGGAGAGGTGGGAACGCGACCTCCACGCCGACGGCCTCCCGCCCGAGCTGGTCACCCTGGTGGTCGCGGCAGCCGACGGCGCGTGCACGGCACCACTGTGGGGCGCGGGCATCGACGTTCCGGCGATGCGGAAGCTGGAACAGCAGCTGCTCGCCCTCACCCGGACCGCCTGACCAGTCGTTGTCAACAGACTTTGGTGTTGGGAAATCACCAGTTGGCGGCACCTACGTTAGTCGGCTCCGGAGAAAGGTGTCTTCCCGGTAAATTCTCGACAGCGCGCGCAATTCCGGCAAATCCCCGTCCCCCACGAGGAGTCTTCCGATGTCGAGGAAGTTCGCCCTGGCCGGCGCCATTGCGCTTGCCCTGTCCGTGACCCCGCTCGCCGCGGGGACCGCGGCGGCCGCCACCGCGCAGGAAGCCGCCGTCACCACGGTCTACTACAGCACCTCCAGCGCACCGACGTTCCGGTCGGTGATCAACGCCGGTGCCGCCAACTGGAACCGCAGCGTCACCAACGTCCGGCTCGTCGAGCGCAACTCCGGTGCGAGCCTGCGCTTCACCGAGGGCAACGACCCCCGCGGTTCCTACGCCTCCACCAACGGGCACGGCAGCGGCACCATCTTCATCGACTACACCCAGGCCCGCCAGTACAACCCGACCCGCATCGCGGCGCACGAGACCGGGCACGCCCTCGGCCTGCCCGACCACTACTCGGGCCCGTGCTCCGAGCTGATGTCGGGTGGCGGCCCCGGCCCGTCCTGCACCAACGCGGTCCCGAACTCGACCGAGCGCGCGCGGGTCAACCAGCTGTGGGCCAACGGGCTCGTCGCGGCCAACGCCGAGCGCGTCTACGAAACGATCTACGGCTTCTGAGCCCGAAGGGGCGTGGCCCGCGGGCCACGCCCCTGACCGGGTCGATCTCGGTGATCGTCCCGATGTCCCGCAGGCAGACCGTCAATACGGTCGAAGCATGCGAAAACCACTTGTCGCCGGGCTCGCCGGCGTCCTCCTCCTGACCGCGGTCCCCGCCTCGGCGGCCACCCGGCTCGCCCTCCCCGCCCCCACCGGTCCCTACGCCGTCGGCAGCGTCGACCTGCACCTCGTCGACCCCGCGCGGCCGGACCCCTGGGTCGCCGGGACGCCCCGGGAACTCATGGTCACCGTCCGGTATCCCGCCCGGCCCGGCCATGGCCCGAAGACGCCCTACCTCGCACCGGAAGCCGCGAAGCTGATCGCCGAGGAAGACGCGCGGACGCTCGGCATCACCGCCGACCGGCTGGACTACACCTTCCCCACGCACGCCCGCACCGGCGTTCCCGCGGCCGGCGGACCGCGGCTGGTCGTGCTCTACTCGCCCAGCGCCAAGTACCCGCGCTCGGTCGGGACCGCGCAGCTGGAGCAGCTCGCGAGCGAGGGGTACGTGACCGTGGCGATCGACCACACCCACGAGCCCGCCGCGGTCGAGTTCCCCGGCGGGCGCGTCGAACGGCGGGTGCTGCCCTCGGGTCCCGACGCCGGCCGTCAGCTCATCGCCACGCGGGTCGCCGACACCCGGTTCGTCCTCGACGCGCTGGAAACCCTCGCGCGTGGCGGGAATCCGGACGCCGAACGCCGGGCGCTGCCCGCCGGGCTGTCGCCGGACGTCTCCCGCGCCGGCATGTTCGGCCACTCCGCGGGCGGGTTCACCACCGCCGAAACCATGGTGGCCGACGCCCGCATCGACGCCGGAGCCGACCTCGACGGCAGCATGGCGTACTCCCAGTCGAACCGCGAATTCGGCCGCGCCGCCGGCGAAGGCCTCGACCAGCCGTTCCTGCTGCTGAGCGCGGGCGACCACAGCGCCGCCTCCGACCCGTCGTGGCAGGAGTTCCTCACCCACCAGCGCGGACCCGTCCGCACGCAGCACCTGCCGGACGGCGAGCACTTCAGCTACACCGACTACCAGGTGCTCCTCCCCCGGCTCGGCCTCGACCCCGCGGCACTCGCGCCGTTCATCGGAACCGTCGACCCGGACCGGAGCGTGGCCGGTCAACGAGCGGCCCTCAGCGCATTCTTCGACTGCTCTCTCAAACGAAACTAGTTCAGCACGCATGGCCGATTCACGAAACCGGGAATCGGCCGTTTTTTCTGTTCATTTGCCGGTTTCCGGCGTACCGTCGCAGACTCCGGGTTTCTCTCCTCCTCGTCGATGTGAGGACACAATGCGGCGATCACCCTGGCTGGCGGCGGCCATTCTGCTGACCGGTCTCTTCGTGGCGGCACCCGCGCGGGCGGCGACCACCTTCAGCAGCACGATGGTGAACCAGGGCAGCGGGAACTGCGCCGAGGTGCCCGACGCCTCGAGTGCCGTGCAACTCGTGCAGCGCGGCTGTTCGTCCGCCGCGAATCAGAGTTTCACCTTCACCCCTTATCAGAACAGCGCGGACGTCTACACCATTGCGACGATGACCGCGGGCAGCTGCGTCGACATCTACGGCGCGTCCACCGCCGACAACGCCACCGTCATCCAGTACGCGTGCCATTCCGGCACGAACCAGCAATTCCGGCTGCAGGCCGCGGGCACGAACACGTTCACCGTCGTCTCGGTGAACTCCGGGAAGTGCGTCGCCCCGGCGGCGAGTGGCGCCGGGCTCGTGCAGCTGCCGTGCACGACGGCGGCGAACGGCGTCTGGCGGATCGCCGCCGGGACGAGCGCGGCCACCTTCACCAACCCGCTGAGCCAGCACGGCCCGGACCCGTGGCTGCAGTACCACAACGGCTACTACTACCTGGCCACGACGACGTGGAACTCGACGATCACCATGCGCAAGTCGCGCACGCTCGGCGGCCTGGCGTCCGCGCCGGACACGGTGATCTTCACCCTCACCCGGCCCAACGGCGCCGGGACGATGTGGGCGCCCGAGTTCCACCTGCTCACCGGGCCGAACGGGCCGCGCTGGTACCTCTACTACGTCGCCGGCCGCGAACCCTACGACCTCGGGACGCAGCGCATCCACGTCATCGAGAGCGCCGGCACCGACCCGATGGGCCCCTACAGCTTCAAGGCCGACCTGCTCGACCCCACCCAGGACAACACCTGGGAGCTGGACCCGAGCATCCTGCAGCTCAACGGCAACCTGTACCTGCTGGGCACGTTCTACAACGGCTCGCAGCCCAACTTCATCCGGCCCCTGTCCAACCCGTGGACGGCGAGCGGCACGCGGCGCATCCTGTCGTCGCCGACGTACGGCTGGGAGACCGTCGGCGGCGCGGTCAACGAAGGCGCCGAAGTGCTGCAGCGCAACGGGAAGACGTTCATCGTGTTCTCCGCCAGCCACTGCTCGACTCCCGACTACAAGCTCGGCATCCTGACCTACAACGGCGGCGACCCGCTGCAGCAGTCTTCGTGGGTGAAGTCCGCGCAGCCGGTGTTCCAGCGCAGCAACGCGAACTCGGTGTTCGGCCCCGGCCACAACGGGTTCTTCAAGTCCCCCGACGGCACCGAGGACTGGATCGTCTACCACGCCAACAACTCCGCCAACGGCGGCTGCGACATGAACCGCACCACCCGCGCCCAGAAGCTCACCTGGAACGCGGACGGGACGCCGAACTTCGGCACCCCGGCAGCCCTGGGCACCCGGCTCCCGGTCCCGTCCGGCGAACCGGCGCAGTAGAGCGGTCGAGAGTGGGAAAGCGGGTTAGAACACGCTTTCCCACTCACGACAACTCAGCCCACGACGATCCGGTCGATATCGGGCGCCCAGCCGGACGAGTTGCCCAGGCGGATCGTGTTGGCCCCCGCGGCGAGCGTCAGCGTCACCTGCACCGACCCGACCGTGTCCCAGCCACCCGTACTGGGCGTGTTGACGGAAGTCGCCGCACCGCCGTTGACGCTCACCGTCATCGACCGCGCCTCACCCGAGGCGTAGAAGATCGTCACTTGACGCGCGCCCGCGGTCGAGTTCACCCCGTTGAACTGCACGTAGTTCGCCGAACCACCGCCGACGTAACCCACCAGCGCACCACCGGAAGCACCCGACGAACTCCGCACGGCCGCCTGACCGGCCAGGGTCCCCGCCTCGGCCTCGTAGGACGTCCCGGTAGGCGGCGAGCCACTCAACCGCCAGTAGACCGTGTACCGCTGGTGGTGCGTGGCGTAGAACGGCAGCAGGGTGACCGCGCCCGTGCTCGCGGTGGCCGTGAAGCGCAGCGGGTTCGCCGGGTCCTGTTTCACCGTCCCCGTCTGCAACGCCGGCAGCGCGCTCAGGTTCGTCGAGCCGTACTGACCCGCAAGGACGATCGCGCCGTACTTCGCCGCCCCGACACCCCCGTCGTCATTGGCCCGCGGGAACGTCAGCGACGCCGGGACCGACACGTCGACGACGTCCCCGGCCGCCCAAGTCCGGTCGATCGTGAAGTACGACCCCGGCGCCGGAGTGCCCTGGGCGACGCCGTTGACCTTCACCACCGCCCCGGACGTCCACTTCGGGATGCGGATCTTCAGCGCGATGTGCCCGGAGCCGCCGATCGTCAGCTTCGTGCCCGACGAAGTGGGGAACGTCGTGTCCTGCCGGACGGTGATGCCCCGGCCCGGCCAGGTCAGCACGGACGCGATGAACAGGTTGACGTACAACGTCTCGCCGGTGAAGAAGTACACGCTGTCGGCGAACTTCGTCTGCGACTCCATGCCGGTGCCGTGGTCGCAGGTGAAGTCGTCGTAGTCGTTGGCGTAGGTCTTGAGCCCGCCCGCGCGCAACGGCGTGTAGTACGTGACGAACCCGTGGCTCGAGTTCGGGTCCTGCTCGCCGAGGATCTGGTTGAACAACGCCAGCTCGTAGTAGTCCATGTACTCGGGCACCGGATCGGTGAAGAACAGCTGCCGGGTCAGCTTGAGCATGTTGTAGGTGTTGCAGACTTCGCACGTGTTGTCCGACAGCTGGCTCGCGATGGCGTCGGGGGTCTGGAAGTACTCGCCGTTGGAGTTGCCGCCGATGACGTACGAGTGGTGGTCGAGGACGATCCGCCAGAAGTTCACGGCGATGTCCCGGTAGCGGGTGGTCCCGGTGGCGTGGTACTCGCGGATCGCGCCGAGGACCTTCGGGATCTGCGTGTTGGCGTGGAACCCGGCGAGCCGGTCCTGGTTCGCCGCGAGGGGGTCGAGGACCTGGGCGTGGTCGAACCGTTGCGCCGTGGTGAGGTGAGCGGGATCGCCGGTCACCTGGTACAGGTTCGCCAGTACCTCCGGCATCCCGCCGAACTCCGTCCGCAGCGCCGCCTGCATCTGCGCCGTCGACAGCGGATCGGTGCGGGCCTTCGTCCAGGCCGCCTTGCGCAGCAGGACGTCGAGGGCCTGCTGGTTGCCGGCGAGCAGGTACTGGTCGAGCAGCCCGGCCATGATCTTGTGCAGCGTGTAGTAGGGCGCCCAGACCGACTGGCCGCCCTCCAGGCGGTCGAAGAAGTTCTCCGGGAACGCCGAGAGGTAGCCGGCGTGATACCCGCGTCCCGGCGAGGCCGCCTGGCACGCTGCCAGGGCGTTGACGAGGTAGTCGCCCTTGGTCTTGTACGCGGTGTCGCCGGTGTTGGCGTACGCCTGCGCCAGCCCGGACAGCAGGTGCCCGGTCGAATGGCCGCGCAGTTCCGTGCTCGGGCTCTCCCAGCCGCCGCACGGCTGGGCCGAGCTGGCCAGGCCGACGTTGAGCCGGAACGTGTGCAGCAGGCGATCGGCGTCGACGAACCGGAAGTACGCCAGCTGCCGGTTCATGTTGTCGAGGAACGGCCCGGCCTGCAGCCGCACCGCGCCCAGCGGGAACGGGAACACCGAGACGCCGATGTCGGGACGGGCGGCCGCGGCGACACCGGCGAAGGCCGGGGCCAGCGCGGCGCTCGCGGAGAGGGCGCCCACGGCCTTGAGCAGCAGACGACGGTCGAAGGTGGGTTCGCGCATCATCGCGCCTTTCCTGGGTAAGAGCCGTCGGCAGACTCAGCTCGCGAGGGTGATGGTCACCGTGTTCGCGCTCGCGGTGACCGTGTGCGTGGCGGCGTCGTAGCTGCCGCCGCTGACCGAGTTCACGCCGGTGGAGAGGAACACCGGCAGCTGGATGGCGACCGCGCCGCCGGGCAGGCTGCCCGTCAGCGACACCGTGACGACCCGCGCGCCGCTCGAACCGCTCACCGCGAGGGAAACCCCGTAGGTGGTCCGGCTGCCCGAAGCGACGTCGTAGGTGTTGGTCAGGTTGCCGACCGAGATCGTCTGACCAGGCGCGATCCAGGAATTGGGCACGCCGCGGCCGATGTAGAGCGGCCGGGTGAACGTGTACGGCCCGGACCCGGTCGACGCCAGGCCTTCGGCCACCAGCGACTCCAGCAGGCCCTGCTGCTGCCCGGCGATCGGCCACGCGTACGGGCATGCGCCGAACTGCGGGCCGGCGTGGCTGCCGATCCACGGGTTCGCCGAGCTCGGCCCGCTGCCGTTGGCCTCCCACCAGGCGTTCGGGCCGCCGGTGGTGGTCTTGAGCTGCCAGGCGTAGCTGGTGATCGGCAGGTCGCGGTAGTTGTTCGAGTACAGCCCGTCGGAGGAGTACGACGTGTTGTACGCGGTCGAGTACCCGTTGAACGCCCCGAACGTCGGGAACGGGTAGCCGTTGGCCGACAGCCTGCCGAAGCCCCACTGGTACATCCGGTCGATCTGGCCCGGGTCGCCCATGATGCCGGTCAGCGCGCCGCCGGACAGCATCGTCGACCACTGGTTCTGCCCGACCCACCCGGGCGAGGCCCAGTTGGCGTCGTTGAAGGTGTTGCAGCGGTTGGCGCTGTTGGGCTTGTCCACCTCACAGGGCAGGTAGGTGAACCCGTTCGCGGACTGGTTGCGGCCCACGACCGTGTTCAGCGCGTTCAGCAGTGACGTGTACGCGGTGTTCGCCCACGTCGCTTCGGCGGTCTGGCCGATCTTGGTCGCGATGTACTTGTACGACGCCAGCATCTGCAACGCCGAGAAGTTGCTGAACAGCCAGCGCCCGGTCGAGTCGTTGTCGAAGTTGGCCTGCAGCGTCCCGTCCGAGGCCAGTTGGGCGGGGTACTTCACCCGGGCGATGGTGCGGAGGCTGGGACCCCACGAGCCGGTGTCGTTGAAGTACTGGCTGACGAACGCGGTGTCGTTCGTCTTCGCCAGGTACGTCGCCCAGGAGCCCATCGTCTTCCAGACGCCGTCCCAGTACCAGTTGGCACCGACTTCGTCCCAGCCGTCCTGCTGCGAGATCCGGGCGGTGAGCAGCAGGTTGCGCGCGTCCCGGAAGTCGCCGGTCTGGAACTTGGCGGTCAGCTCGCCGGGGACGTCGTGGTTGAGGATCCAGTTGTAGTTGTTGGCACCGGAGAACTGCGCCTTGCCCACCTGCATGATCAGGTTGTAGATGGTGCCCGCCTTGTAGGCGTTCGCCATCGCGGTGCCCGGGTTCGCCAGGTTCCCGGTGTTGGGCAGGGTCGTGTTCGGCAGGCTGAAGGTGTTCGTCTCGGCCAGCCGCGAGTTCCAGTACGACGTCATCTGGCCGTACGCGGTGTCGTAGTTCGGCGCGTTCGACGACAGCGTCGAGCCGGTCGGCAGGGCGACGCCGCTGCCGAAGTTGTCCACGGCCACCACGAAGTCGTGGTTGCTGGTCTGCCCGGCCGCGACCGTGTCCAATGTGGACGACGTCAGCCGCACCAGCCCCGGACCGGACCCACCCGGCGGGACCGTCACCGAGGACGAGCCGTTGTTCTTGATGGACACCCGCGTGTAGACGAGCATCACCGGCGAGCCGTTGATGGTGACCTTGTCGGCGAAGTTCTTGATCGTGATCCCGACGTTCCCGGAGGTGCGGGACGTCGTCATCGCCGGCAGGTAGCCGTTGTCCTCGGTCCACTGCACCGACTGCGCGCCCGGGTTGCCGCCGTAGGTGTAGGCGCTGAACGAGTACATCCCGCCGCAGAGGCCGTTGTACGTCGTGTTGACGCCGCGGGCGAAGAACGAGCCGGACAGGTAGCTGAAGACCGGCCAGTAGTTGCCGTCCCAGCCGATCGCCGTGGTGTTCTGGAAGCCCTGGCCGTAGGGGTCGTTCGGCGTCTGGAAGTTCGTGCCGTACGACCGCGGCAGCCCGGAGTTCTTGCACGCGTTCGGGGCCAGGTTCGGGATGCCCTCGTAGGAGTCGGACGTCCCGGGGACGTACCCCGGCACCCGCCAGGCGCTCGCGCTCGAACACGGCAGCTGGACGAGGGCGTTGTTCACCGGGGTGATGCACTTGCCGGAGCTGACGGCGACGACGTTGAACGTGTTCGTCCCCACCGGCTGCAGCCGGAACTGCTGGTTGGTCTCCCCGTGGCAGGCGTACTGGATCACCGCGGCGTTGTCCGCGGTGGACGCGCCGTAGATGTCGACGCAGCTGCCCGAGGTGAAGGTGCCGATGGTGTAGGCGTCACCGGACGCCGGGGTGAACGTGTACGACTGCCCGGCACCGGAGGTGCAGGCCGTCTGGGTCAACTGGACCGCGCTGTTGCCGTTGGGGACGGTGGCGCACTGGCCGCTCGAGGAGCTGACCATCGTGCTGCTGAACGTGGCCGCGGCGTTCGCCGGGACCACCACTGCGAAGCCGGCCGCCAGGAGGGCGACGGCGAGCACTGCCGGACGTTTCATCGGGGTCTCCGATCCGGGGATTCAGAAGAGGAACGAGCCGTACGGGCCGGTGAGGATCCCGTTCTTCTGGCTCTGGCTGAAATGCGTGTTCGGGTAGTCGTAGAACGACGCCGACATCGGCGTCCCGTCGGTCGAAGTGGAGTCCGGCAGGCCGAAGGCGTGGCCGAGCTCGTGCACCATGCCGCCGTACCACCGGTTCATCGGGCCGTTGATCCCGGCCGCGCCGTCGGCGTCGTGCTGGCAGAGGATCACCCAGCCGTTGCCGCCACCGCCGCCCGCGCCCTGGCCCTCGGCGATGACCTCGCCGACGTTGATCCACCGCCGGTCGCCGTCCTTCACGTCGAACCGCCGCGTCAGCTCCTGCTGCATGTTGAACACCGCCCACCAGTAGCGGTCGCCGCCGTTGGGCGTGTTCTCGTACCAGCTCTTCACGTGCTCGCCGGTGACCACCTGCACGACGGGCTCGTTCAGCCGGAACGTCTTGCCCAGCTCCTGCCGGTAGTACCGCTGCGCCTCCCGCATCACGTTCGCGATGCCGTCCGGGTAGCGCTGGTCGAAGGGCACGTCGGACGGCCGCAACAGCCACACCCGCACGGTCTTCTCCGGCGGGACCTGCGGGTCACCGCCACCAGACTGGTAGCCGGGCAGCCGCCAGGCGCTCGCGCTCGCACACGGCAGCTGGACGAGTGCGTTGTTCACCGGCGTGACGCACTTGCCCGAACCGACCGCGACCAATCTGAAAGCGCTTTCCACAGCCTGCAGCCGAAACTGCTGGTTCGTCCCGGAGTGGCACGCGTACTGGATCACCGCGGCGTTGTCCGCAGTGGACGCACCGTAGATGTCCACACAGCTGCCCGAGGTGAACGTGCCGACGGTGTAGCTGTCACCGGACACCGGGGTGAACCGGAACGACTGCCCGGCGCCGGACGTGCAGCCCGCCTGGGTCAGCTGCACGGCACTGTTCCCGTTGGGGACGGTGGCGCACTGGCCGTTCGAAGAGTTGACCACCGTGCTGGTGAACGCGGTCGCCGCCTGCGCGGCGCCCACGGAGAGCAGGCCGGCCACCAGGCAGAGCACCACGGCGGCCGCCAGCCGGAATACCAAAGGACGCGTCATCGGGTCCTCGCAATCTTCCGTTTTGTGAGCGTTAACAGGTCACGGCTGGGTGCGCTCCCGAATGCCGACCAGGGGGTGGCGGAACTACTCGGTGGCCACCGGGATCCACACCCGCATCGGGCCGGGTTCCCGGTTGCCCCACAGGAAGTACGGGACGGCGGTCAGCTCGACCGGCTCGCCGGTCACCCCGGCGCCGCCGCCGTACAGCTCGTCCGACGCGGGAACCTCGACCCGGCCGCGGGCGGTGAGAGCCACCGGCACCTCGGGCAGCGAGACGTCCGACAAAGCGCTCACCGGGTCGATCCGCACGTCCTCCAGGACCACGCCGGACGGCAGGTCGGCCTGCTCCAGGCAATAGACCAGGGGCCCGCGGGTGACGGCGACGCAGCCGCGCACGGCGTCGATCCGCGGGTGCGGCCGGACGACGCGGGCGGGCATCGGCAGTTCCAGGGTCACGGTGGTGCCGCCCGTCCAGTCGCGCCGCACCTCCGCGTAGCCGTCGCGGACCTCGGCGGGCACGCCGTCGATCAGGGCGCCGTCGGCCCAGCCGGGGACACGCAGGGCGAGCATGAGCGGGGTCGCCGTGGTCACGGTCAGCTCGACGCGGCCCGCCCACGGGTACCGGGTGCGCGTCTCGACGCGGACGTCGGCACCGTCCACAGTGGTCTGGATCGTCCCGGCGGTGTACAGGTGCACCTGCAGCCCGCCGGGGTCGGTGGTGGCGACGTAGCCGGACAGCGACGCGATCAGCCGGGCGATGTTCGGCGGGCAGCAGGCACAGGAGTACCACGGCAGGCGTCGCGACGGCGCGTCTTCGTGCGAGCCGTCGTGGCCGGTCCGCAGGTGCAGCGGGTTCGAGTAGAAGAAGTGCGTGCCGTCGAGAGCGGTCGACCCGGCGATCGCGTTGTACAGCGCGCGTTCCATCTCGTCGGCGTAGCGGCCCTCGCCGGTGGCCAGCAGGAGCCGCCAGTTCCACTGGAAGCTCGCGATCGCCGCGCAGGTCTCGCCGTACGCCCGGTCGGGCGGCAGCTCGTACGGGTCGCCGAACGCCTCGTCGCGGTGGCGGGAGCCCTGGGCGCCGGTGAGGTAGGTCTTGGCGCCGAACGCGTCGGCCCACAGCCGGCGCGCGGCTTCCAGCAGGCCCTCGTCCCGGGTCTCGACGGCGACGTCCACGACGCCGGCCAGCAGGTAGAGCTGGCGCACGACGTGCCCGGCGACCTCGTCGGCCTCGCGGACCGGCACGTGGTCCTGCAGGTACCGGGGGCCGAACCGCTCGCCGTTGAGCAGGCCGCGGCCGCGCAGGTCGAGGAACCGGGCCGCCAGGTCGAGGTACGGCCGGTGCCCGGTCACCCGGTACAGCTCCACCAGGGCCGTCTCGATTTCCGGGTGCCCGTCGACGTCGTCCACCGTGCCGAACCGCTCGACGATCAGGTCCGCGAACCGCCGGGCGACCGTGACGAGCTGGGCCCCGACCCCGGCCCGGGCGGCGGCCACCGCGGCCTGGATCAGGTGGCCCGCGCAGTACAGCTCGTGGCTCCAGTGCAGCTCCCGCCACTTCAGCTCCGGCTTGTCGACGCCGAAGCAGGAGTTCAGATAGCCGTCGTCCTCCTGGGCCTTGGCCACCAGCGCCGCGGTCGTGTCGAGGAAGGCGCGCAGCTCGGCGTCGCCCGGGTCGCGGCCTAGCTGCCAGGCGGCGGCTTCGAGGGTCTTGTAGACGTCGGAGTCGGAGAACCACATGTTGCGGCGGTCGCCGTCGACCTCGCCGGTGACGCGGCGGAGGTTGTCGAGCGCGCCCGCCGCGTCGAGCTGCTCGACGCAGTGCGGCAGGGTGCGGCTCGCGTTGCGCGCCTGCCAGCCGCCCAGCAGGCTGTCCGGTGCGAAGGCGGCCGCGCCGAGGAACAGCGGCCGCAGCGCCGACTTCGCGGCGGACGTGGGGTGGACGGGCCCGAGGATGCGTTCGGTCATCGAGGTGCTCCCTGTCAGCCTGTGGATGTCTCAGCCCTTGAGGGCTCCCGAGGTGAAGCCGCGGACGTAGTACCGCTGCAGGACGAGGAAGACCGCCACGCACGGCAGGGCGGAGACCACCACTCCCGCTTGCAGGGCCCCGAAGTCGACCGAGCCGAGGCTGCCGGACTGGAGGTTGAACAGGGCGACCGGCAGGGTGAACTTCTCGCCGTCGGTGAGGAAGATCAGCGGGGCGACGAACTCGTTCCAGGCCGCCAGGAACGAGAACAGCGCCACCGTGACGACGCCGGGCAGGACGCCACGCAGCAGCACCCTGCGCAGCGCGCCGCCGATCGAGCAGCCGTCGATCAGCGCCGCCTCCTCCAGCTCCACCGGCAGCGCCTCGAAGGAGTTGCGCATCATGAACAGGCCGAACGGCAGCTGGAGCACGGCCATCACCAGGCCCAGGCCGAGCAGGGAGTTCTGCAGGCCGAGCCAGCCGAGCAGGATGTAGAGCGGGACCAGGATCGTCGTGTAGGGCACCATCAGGATGGCCAGGGTGACCAGGAACAGCAGGGTGCGCCCGGGGAAGGCGAGCCGGGCCATCGCGTAGCCGCCGAGCGTCGTCGCCACCACCGTGACGCTGACCGCGACCAGGGCCACCACCGTCGTGTTGAGCAGGTAGGTGCCGAGGCCGCTGCCGTAGTCCGCGAGCCGCCGGTAGTTGTCGGTGCCGGAGTCGCCGGCCTCCCGCCCGGTCAGCGACGAGTACAGCGTCCACAGCAGCGGCAGGAGGAACAGCACGGCCAGCGCGGCGCCGGTGACCCCCGCGCCCGCGGCCCGGAGCCGGTTCACTTCCCCTCCCGGCGGATCAGGCGCAGCTGGGCGACGTTGAGGACGATGAGGACGGCGAGCGTGGCCACCGAGACCGCGGCCGCGCGCCCGAGGTCCTGGGACAGGAACGCCTCGCGGTAGATGTCGATGACGACCGTGGCCGTGTCGTGGCGGCCGCCGGTGAGGATGAAGAACTGGTCGAACGCCAGCAGCGAGCCCGTCAGCGACAGCACCATCGCCAGCGCGAGGGTCGGCCGCAGCAGCGGCAGCGTCACCCGCCACAGGATCTGCCACGGGTTCGCGCCGTCGATGCGCGCGGCCTCGTACAGCGCCGGGTCGATGCTCTGCAGGCCGGTCATCAGGATGAGCATGTAGAACCCGGCGAACCGCCAGGTGATCATCCCGACCGTCGAGGCGAGCGCGTTCCCGCCGGAGCCGAGCCAGTCCACCCGGCCCAGCCCGAGGAACTCGACGACCTGGTTGAGGGCCGACGAGTCGGTGGTGAACAAGCCGTAGAACAGCAGCGTCGTCGACGCGAGCCCGACCACGCTGGGCAGGAAGAAGACCGTGCGGGCGAGGCCCGTGCCCCGCCGGTTGTGCTGCACCAGCAGCGCCAGCCCGAAGGCCACGAGGCTGAGCACGAGGGTGGTGACCAGCGTGTACTTGAGCGTGAACCACACCGCACGAAGGAACAGCGGGTCGCTCAACGCGTCGAAGTTCCCGACGCCGTTGGGGTACGAGGCGCCGACCAGCGGCCAGTGGTTGACCGACATCCACAGCATCAGCCCGAGCGGGACGACGAAGAAGACGGCGACCAGCACGGCCATCGGAGCGGCGTAGGCGATCCCCAGCCGGCGGCGGCCGCGGGCGATCGAGCCCCGGCGGCGGGGTGCCGGCGCCGGGGACTCCGGCGCCGACACCCGCGGGGGAAGCAGCGACACCATGATCAGCTGCCGCCGGCCAAGGAATCGGTGACGGCCGCGTTGTGCTGCTTCAGGATCGATCCGACGTCACCGCCGCCGAAGACGGTGTCGATCACCGTCGACGTCCAGGGCCCGTTGGTGTCGTTGAACGTCTTGCCGAAGTTCACCGAGATCGGCGTCTGGCCCTCGCTCGCCAGCCGGTTGAACACGCCGAGCCGAGGGTCCTGCTTGGCGTAGGTGTTGTCGGCGAGGTCGGACCGGACGGTGATGTTCTTGCTCTTCGCGACGACGTCGACCTGGGCCTGGTCGGACAGCGTCCAGGCGATGAAGTCCCACGCGGCCGCGGCGTGCGTGCTGTTGCTGCCGATGCCGATGACGTCCCCGCCGACGAACGACGAGCTGCCGCCCTTCAGCCCCGGGATCGGGGCGACGCCGACCTGCAGGTCCGGCCCCTCCTTCATGCCCTGCAACGCCGTCGCGCCCATCGGCTGGATGCCGATCCTGCCGTCGAGGAACGACTGCGTCCACGTCGGCCCGGACTCGTTCTTCGCCGACGCCGGCACCGCGCCGTCGGCGTAGAGCTGCCGCAGCCAGGAGTAGACCTGCGCCGCCTGCGGGCTGTCGAGCGTGGCCGCGGTCCCCTGCTCGTTGAGCACCGTCCCGCCGGAGGCCCAGATCATCGGCCAGCTGGTGAACAGCTGGCAGCCCGGGCAGGCGCCGCCGAAGAAGTAGCCCTTGACGTCCCCGCCGAGCGCGGCGATCTTGCGGGCGGCGGCGCCGAGTTCGTCCAAAGTGGATGGCGGCTTCGCCGGGTCGAGGCCGGCACGGGTGAACAGGACCTTGTTGTAGAACACCGCGGACAGGTCGATGTCGTGCGGCACCGCGTAGTGCTTGCCGCCGGACGTGGCCGCCTTCATGTGCGCCGGGGCGAGGCTGCCGGAGAACGGCAGGTGGGCCACGCGGGCGGTGACGTCGAGGAACAGGCCCTTGGCCGCGTAGTTCGGGGCGTAGACGACGTCGGCCGCCAGCAGGTCCGGCAGCTGCTTCGCCCCCGCCGCGGTCCCGACCTTCTGCTGGTAGGAGTCGGCCGGGAAGACCGTCAGCTTGACCTTGTTCCGGTGGCTCGCGTTGTAGGCGTCGATCAGCGTCTGGCTGAAGGTGGCGGTCGGCGAGCGGGTCCACATGGTGATCGTGGTGCCGTCGTCCGCGGCGGCGGTGTCCCCCGCCGCCGCGCCGGACGGGCCGCTCTGGCAGGCCGCGACGAGCAGCACCCCGGCGACGGCGGCTGCGGCCCGCCCCCACCGTGCCCTGGTTCGGATGTGCGAAGTCATCGACTCTCCTCTCGGGAGGCCGCCGCCTGCGGGTGTCGAAGAAGCCAGACCGGGAAACTTTCAGAAACCGGTTGCCGACTCAAGCTAGGACTGTTGGATCAGCCCGTCAAGGGACCATTTGCCGTAGACATGCGGGTTACGCTGGGTCGCGGGCGGGCACGGAGGTACTGTGCCACCATGCCCCCGCGGAAACTTTCGGAAACTCCCGGCACCGTTGCCAAGCCGGCCACGATCAGCGAGGTCGCGCTGCTGGCCGGTGTCTCGGTCGGCACCGCGTCGAAGGCGCTCAACGGCCGCGGGTCCCTGCGCGCGGAAACCCGTCAGCGGGTGCTTTCGGCGGCCGAGCAGCTGGGTTTCCAGCCCAACCGCGCGGCCGTCACCCTCAACTCGGGCCGCACCTACACCGTCGGCATGATCACCACCGACACGATCGGCCGGTTCAGCATCCCGCTGATGATGGGCGCCGAGGACGCCCTCGGGGCCGGCGAGATGTCGGTGTTCCTCTGCGACGCCCGCGACGACCCGATCCGCGAGCAGTACTACCTCCGCACGCTGCTCTCCCGCCGGGTCGACGGCATCATCGTCACCGGCCGCCGGACCCAGGCCCGCCCGCCGATCGGCGCGGACCTGCCGATCCCGGTCGTGTACGCGTTCATCAGCTCGACCGACCCGCACGACTGCTCCGTCGTGCCGGACGAAGCCGGCGGCGCGCGGAATGCCGTCGAGCACCTGCTGGCCACCGGACGGCGCCGGATCGCCCACATCACCGGCCCGGAGCGGCACCACTCGGCGACCGTGCGCGCGGTGGCCGCCGCCGAGCGGCTCGCCGAGGCCGACCTGGAGCCCGCGGGCGGCCCGATGTTCGGCGAGTGGAGCGAGGCGTGGGGCCGGCAGGCGGTCCGGATGCTACTGGGCGCGGACACCGCGTTCGACGCGATCTTCTGCGGCAGCGACCAGATCGCCCGCGGCGCCGCCGACGCGCTGCAGGCGGCCGGCCGCCGCGTGCCCGGCGACGTCGCACTGGTCGGCTTCGACAACTGGGACGTCATGGCACTGGGTTGTCAGCCGCCGCTGACGAGCGTCGACATGGAACTGGAGGCGCTCGGCCGGACCGCCGCCGGGATGCTGCTGGCGGCGATCAACGGCGAGCCCGCCCCCGGCCGGCACCTGCGGCCGTGCCGGCTGGTGATCCGGGAGTCGACGACCTAGTACGGCGGCACCCGCAGCACGTCACTACCCGAACTGTCCATCGAGTTCGGCACCGGCCTGCTCCAGTGCCTCTTTCGCCGCAGCGTCCTGTCGTTCGAGGAAATTCGACGCGGAGATCAGGTAGTCACCGACACCGGCGACCTGTCCTGCGGTTTTCTCGAGGGCTTCCGCCAGCAGAATGCGGTTGGCGTTCCAGAGGTCCCACGGGCCGGTCCAGCCGATTCCTATCCCCATGCCCCCGCCGATCTCCGGACGTTCCAACGCCGAACTCGTGGGGAGGATTTCTCGCAGGGAACCCGCTATGTCGTGCAGGTCTCGGGACAGCTCGTCCGCGAAGATGCTTCCCGCTTTGCGAAGCCGGTCGAATTCGACCTTGATGTCGACATCGGACGCCGTTGCGGGTGCCGTGTCGCCGCGGATGTTGCCGGGCTTCAGCGTGAACACCGTGGAATAGGACTTCTGCTCCGCGTTGTATACCGTGGTGCCACTTTCGAAGTGACGCTGAGCGACCTGCAGCATGCTGATACACACGCCTTCGTCACCCTCGAGTGCATCCTGAAGGCAGTTCTCCTGCCTGCCGTACAGTGCGGTGCGAACCTGCCCCAGCACGTGTTCGGTACTTCCGCTGGTGATGGTCACGCCGCGCACCCGTCAGGGCGATCCCGGCGGCGGTCACCCCGATCCCCACCGGTGTGGGAACCTTCAGGAACCCGATGGACGCCAGGAGGTAGCCGGCGCCGTGGATCAGGTCCTTGAGGTCGGTCGCGCCGGGCCTGCCGGACAGTCGCTGGGTGGCGTACCAGCCGATCTCCATGACGCCTTGCCGGGCGTTCTGCCACATGTTGCCGAGGCCTTCCAGCTGGGCCGCCAGCATCTCGGCGAAGACGGCCAGATTCAGGAAAGTCCCTTGCAGCGGGATGACGAACAGGTCGATCGGGCCGTTGATCTGCGGTGCCCACATTCTTCCCGGCGGGCCGGCGCTTTCCCCGGGACTGTACGTGCCGATCAAACCCAGGCTGCTGCAGGCCAGGTAGTACGACTCACCTTGGCAGTTCAGGACTTCGAGTTTCCTGATCGCGTCCCGGACCCGGTCGGCCGCGTCCCAGAAGTTCCGCTCGTCGGGTATCTTGCCGACATCGGCCCAGGGACGAAAAGTTTCCTCTATCTGCTTGTACCATTTCCGGTACAAGCCGTGGAAAGGGAACCCACCCGGGCCCGGGTCGTCCGCCCAGGCATCGAACGTCTCGCCCGTGGGTTTTCCGTAGACGTCCTCCACCGTGATCGTCCCGTCCCGGCGGCCGGTTCGCGTCTCCGGGATCGCGGGCAGGCGGTAGTGGTTCCATTCCGGGGGCGGCTCCGGCGTACTGGCGTAGCCGGCGGGATTTTCACTGCGATAGGTACTGCAGGCTCCGTCGCTGTGATACGGAGACAGGAAATATCCTTTCTCCATGGTGCCGGAACAACAGGGTGAACCACTGTTACCCCGCAAATGGTATTCGATTGCGTTGGCGGCCGCCGCGCGGGTGAGTCCCCATTTCATCGCCGCGACGCCGTCTGCCGTGAAATACTCCCGCCGATCACCGACCATGCCCGCGCCTCCCGGATCCCCCCGGCAAGGCCGACGACTGGGCCTCGCCTCATCCCGACAGTTCGCAACGTACCACCGGCGTGCGCGTGGCGACACGCGTTCCGCCAATCCGGGTTTCGGGGAAACCACCGCCGTTTCAGCGCCGGGTCCACCGCTGGTTGGCGCCGCCGCCGCAGGTCCAGAGGATGAGTTTCGTGCCGTTCGCGGTGACCGCGCCACTGGCGTCCAGGCACAGCCCGGACACCGCGTTCGTGACGGTCCCGTTCGCGGTGAACGTCCACTGCTGGTTGCGCTGGCCGTTGCAGTCCCAGACGACCACCGCGGTGCCGTTCGCCGTCCCGCTGTTGTAGGCGTCGAGGCACTTGGTGCCGTTGACGACGAGCTGGCCGCGTGACGGCACCCAGGTCTGGTTCGGGCCTCCGGCGCAGTCCCACAGCTGGGCCTGGATCCCGTTGGCGATGCCGTTGTCGTTGACGTCGACGCAGCGGCCCGACTGCGCGCCCACCACCTCGACCCCGGCCGTGCCCGGGAGCGGAAGGACGGCAATATCGGTGACCTGCGGTGCAGTGCCCGAGAACGTCAGGGAGTTCGTCCCCTTGGCCAGCGAGACCACCGCGGAGACGGTCTTGGCCGCTCCCCCGGTCGCCGGGAACGCGACGACGGTCGGCTGCTGGCCGTTCACCGCGAGGGTCGCGGTCTGCGTGGTGGTCGCGTTGTAGGTGAAGGTGGCGACGGCCAGCCCGGTGGCGCCCGCGGTGATCGTCGTGCCGTGCGCGGCCGCGGCGTCGGTGCCCTGGACGGTCAGCAACACGGAGTCGTTCGCCGGGACGGTGACGCCGTAGCCGGTGGCGAAGCCGCCTTTGTCGGCGGCGGCCCAGACGTTGCGCACGGTGGCCGCGGCCGGCGTCAGGCCGAGGTCGGCCCAGCGGACGTTCACCGTCGCCGCCGAAGACGTCCGGTTGAGCAGCACCACCGCGCGCCTGCCGGATCCACTGAGGACCTTCGCATAGACCTGGAGCCCGGCCGCATCTTCGGCGACCTTGACTCCCTGCAGGCCGCGCGGGTCCTGGTCGACGGCGACGACCTCCCGGTTCGCCAGGATCGCCCTGGTTGCCGCGCTCATCGTCGCGAGGTTGTTGCCCGCCAGCAGCGGCGCGCCCGAGACGGACCACAGGCTCATCTCGGTGCGCGCCTGCGCGTCGGTGAGGCCGGGCATGCCGACGGTGAGCATGTCGGGGTCGTTGACGTACCCGGTGTGCTGCGAAACCGCGTGCTGCGCCTGGTCGAAGTTGGTCAGCACCTGGCCGAGGGTCGCGCTCTGGCCGTAGTAGATGATGTCCGTGCTGGTGCGCCACATCGGGGCCGTCCCGGCGCCCCAGTTCCACGGGTTCTTCTTGCCCCAGTTGCAGATCGACAGCGTGAGCGTGCGGCCCGTCTGCGCGGTCGCGGCCTTGTTGGCGTCGCTGATCGCCTGGTAGGTGCTCTTCGGGTCGAGGCCCTCGGCGTCACCGCCGCACCAGTCGACCTTGACGAAGTCGAAGCCCCACCGCTGGAACTGCAGCATGTCCTGCAGGTAGTGGCCTTCGCTGCCGCTCCCGGGCGCCGCGGGCCGCCCGGTCGGGAAGTAGTAGCCGCAGCCGTCGCGGCCGGCGTCGGTGTAGATCCCGGCCTTGAGTCCCTTGCCGTGCAGGTAGTCCGCGATCGCTTGCATCCCGCCGGGCCATTCGGCCGTGTCGACGGTGATGTTCCCGGCGCTGTCACGGGTGCCCTGCCACCAGCCTTCGTCGATGTTGACGTAGCTGTACCCGGCGTCCTTGAGGCCGCTCGACACGAGCGCGTCGGCCTGCGCCTTGATGGTGTTGTAGTCGATCTTGGCGGCAAAGGTGTTCCAGGACGCCCACCCCATGGCCGGCGGCGGCACGGCGACCTCGTCGGCGGCGGTCGTGCTCGCCGCGGCGGAGCCGACCCCGGGAACCACTCCGGCGACCAGCAGGAAGGCGGACAGTCCGAGGCGCAGCTTCACGGCATCGCTCCGGTTTCGTCGTCGAGGATTGTTAGCGCTAACACTCTCGGGGTGGATTGTCGGCCGCCCACGGTGCCGCGTCAAGCGCCGGACAGCGGGACTTGCCTACTTAGCTTGCTAGCATGCTAGCCTCGGGGTGTGGGCGATGACGACGTCAAGCAGTTCAACGTGTACCTGCCGATCGGCCTGATCCGGCAGGTCAAGCACCGGGCCATCGAGACCGAGCAGTCGCTCTCGGCGCTCGTCGCCGAAGCGCTGCGCGCCTACCTCGAATCCGATCCCGAAGAGGAGCACTGACATGACGACCGAGGGCGTCGAGGCGATCTACCTGGAGACGCACAACTGGGGCAAGGCGGCCAAGTTCTTCCGAGCACTGGGTTACGAGGTCGAGTTCGCCACCGACCACAACTCCGGGCAGCTGCGCAACGGCGACGGCCCCTGGCTGTTCATCGCCGAGGTGCCGGAGAGCCGGGAGCCGCGGACGCAGGTCGTGTTCAAGGTCCCGGACGCGGACGAGTTCGCGGCAGACGACATCGTCGAGGTCGTCACGCCGTTCGAGGAAACCCATTACGGGACCAGGGAAATGACCGTCCGAGACCCCGACGGACGGACGTGGACGCTGTCGGCACCGAGGAAGGCCTGACGTGCCCGCACCGGACAGCACGGCGGTGCGCACCGCGTTGTGGCGGGCCCTGCACGTCGCGGTCGACGAGCCGCCCCACGTGTTCGCCGACGAGCTCGGCCTGCGGCTGGCCGCACCCGGCGACGGCTGGCGGGACCGCGACGACATGGACATCGCGACCGCCGGCCGCTACCGCGCCGGCATGGTGGCGCGCGCCCGGTTCGTCGAGGACCTGGTCGGCGAGCAGGCGGCCCGCGGTGCCGGGCAGTACGTCGTTCTCGGGGCCGGGCTGGACACGTTCGCCCAGCGCCGCCCGGAAATCGCGGCCCGGCTGCGGGTGTTCGAAGTGGACCAGCCGGGTCCGCAGGCGTGGAAACGCGCGCGCCTGGACGAACTCGGCCTGGGCGAGCCGGACTGGCTGCACTTCGTGCCGGTCGACTTCGAGACGACGTCGTGGTGGGACCGGCTCACGGCCGCAGGCTTCGACCCGGAAGTCCCGGCGGTCGTCGCGTCGACCGGCGTCAGCATGTACCTCACGAAGGAGGCCAACGCGGAGACGCTGCGCCGGATCGCCGGGTTTGCGCCGGGGTCCACGGTGGCCATGACGTTCCTGCTGCCGGCCGAGCTCCTCGACGAACCCGAGCGCACCCGGCACCGCGCGACGGCAAGCCGCGCGGAGGCGGCGGGGACGCCGTTCGTCAGTTCCTTCGCCCCTGCGGAGATCCTCGAAATGGCCCGGGAAGCCGGGTTTCGCGAATCCGTCCACGTGTCGGGCGCGGAGTTGAACGCGCGCTACTTCGCCGGGCGCGCCGACGGGCTCCGGGTCGTGCCGGGCGAGGAGTTCCTCGTCGCTACGGCCGGGGCAGCTGCCCGAGGTACGCCCGCAGCATCGTCTTGACCGGCTCCAGCAGCTCCGGCGCCCCGTCGCCGCGGAACACCTCCTGGATCACCGCGTCCGCGGCGAGGAACGCCGTGCGGCAGGCGACCGCGGCCGCGTAGTCGTCGGGCAGGAGACGCTGCGCCACGAGCACGCGGTGCACCCCGGTGGCCATCACCCGCTTGTGCGCGCGGTCGGCCTCCCGGGTGCCGTCGGTGAGACCGCGGCCGAACCACAGCGCGCGGAAGCCGGGCTCCGCGCGGTAGAGCCCGGCGAACGCGTCGACGAGCAGGCCGACCGGGTCCGGCCACGACTCGCCGGCCGCCTGCTCGGCGAACGAGTCCATCAGGCTCTCCAGGCGGGCGAGGTAGACCTCGCCGAGCGCCTCGGTGATGGCTTCGCGGTCCGGCAGGTACTGGTACAGCGCGCCCACCGAGACGCCGGCCTCGGCGGCGACCCGGGTCGTCGTCAGCGCTTCGACGCCCTCCTCGGCGAGCAGGCGGTCGGCGGCCGCGAGCACCTTGGCCAGCTTCTCCCGCGAGCGCGCCTGGCGCGGCACCCGGCGCAGCCTGCCCTCGGTCGTCATCCGCTCCCCAAACCTGAACGTGACTTTGTTTCGGGTTTATCCTAGCCTCGGCGCATGACAGTGGCGAGTTCAGCGCTCGGCGAGGCGCGGCGGTCGGTGGCGAGGGCCTGTCACGGGCTCGCCGGGGAAGGCCTGCTCATCGGCAGCGCGGGGAACGTGAGCATGCGGGTCGGCGACCACGTGGCGGTGACGGCGACCGGGGTCGTGCTGGGCCTGGCCACGGCCGACGACGTCACGATCGTCGACCTGGACGGCACCGTGCTCGACGGCGACCGGGCCCCGACCTCGGAACTGGAGCTGCACCTGGGGATCTACCGACGGCACGGCGCCGGCGCGGTGGTGCACACCCACTCGCCGCAGGCGACCGCCGTCTCGCTGGTGCTCGACGAGCTGCCGTGCGTGCACTACCAGCAGCTGGCCCTCGGCGGCGCGATCCGGGTCGCGCCGTTCGCCGTCTTCGGGTCGGCGGAGCTGGCCGCGGAAACCCTCACCGCGCTCGAAGGCAAGGCCGCCGCGCTGCTGGCCAACCACGGCGCCGTCACCCACGGCCCGACGCTCGAAGCCGCGGTTGACAACGCGCTCCTGCTGGAGTGGGCGTGCGGCCTGTACGTGCGGGCCGCGACGCTCGGCGCGCCGCGCGTCCTGGACCCCGCCCAGCAGGAAGCCGTCGTCGCGGCGGCCGTGAGCCGGGGGTACGGCCGATGACGCAGACGGTCGTCACGCTGGGCGCGCACGTGTTCGACGTGCAGGTCCGGCCGGTCGAGGCCATCCCGGCGGGTCAGGGCGCGACACTGGTCGAGCAGATCCGCTTCGGGCCGGCCGGCACCGCCGCCGGCACCGCGGTCACCCTGGCCAAGCTGGGCGCGGCGGTCCGCACCGCGGGCGCGGTCGGCGCCGACCCGATCGGCGACCTGCTGCTGGCGATGCTCGCCCGCCACGGCGTCGACACGTCGCTGGTGCTGCGCCGCGCGGACGTGCAGACGTCGGCGTCGGTGCTGCCGATCCGCCCGGACGGCAGCCGGCCCGCGTTCCACGTGCCGGGCGCGAACCTCACGTACGAGCCGTCGGACGCCCCGCACGAGGAGATCGCCCGAGCGACCCACCTGCACCTGGGCGGCCCCGAGCTGATGGGCGGCGAGAAGGCCGCGAAGATCCTCGCCCCGGCGCGCGCGGCCGGCGTGGTGACCTCGGCCGACCTGCTCGCCCCCGGCGATCCCGGCGTACTGGCCTGGCTCGAGCCGGCATTGTCCTCTTTGGACTACCTGCTGCCCAACGAGGACCAGGTCCTCGACCTGACCGGCGCCGCCACCCTGGAGGAGGGCGCCCGCGCGCTGGTCGGCCGGGGCGTCGGCTGCGTGGCGGTGACGAGGGGAGCCCGCGGCGCCTTGGTGGTGACGGCGGCGGAGACGTTCGCCGTCCCCGCATTCGCCGTCCCGGTGATCGACACCACGGGCTGCGGCGACGCGTTCTCGGCGGGGTTCCTGCGTGGCGTCGGCCTCGGCCGCCCACCACGCGACGCCGCGGTACTCGGCTGCGCCGCGGCGGGCCTGGTGGCCCAGGGGCTGGGCACCGACCACGGCGAGTTCGACCTCGCCGCAGCCGACACCTTCGCGGCGGCGACCCCGGTGCTCGCGATGGCCTGAAAAGCCGGCCGCGCCCTCCCCCGACGCGACTCACCCCTTCGAACACCTCCCATGTCATGAACGACTCTTTCATGACGCCGGACGTCAGGAAAGAGTCGTTCATGACGTCCGCCACCCGCCCCCGGCCACACCTCACACCCGGCCGAACAACCGCGCCCCCACGGTCCGCCGCCGCATCGGCAACCGGCCCGCCACCGCGTCCTCCAGCAAGGACCCCACCGTCTCCCGGGCGCAGGCCTTGTTCGCCCCGATCCCGCCGGACGGGCCGCGCTTGATCCACCCCGCCACGTACACCCCCGGCCGCCCTTCCACGCGGCCCGCGTCGTTCGGGATCACGCCCGCCTGCTCGTCGAACGGCAGTCCCGGCAGCGGTGCCCCGCGGAAGCCCGCCGCCCGGACCACGCGGCCGGCCGGGATCTCGACGTCACCAGTCGCCACCACCGCGCGCACCTCCGTGTCCCCCGCGAAGGCCAGCGGCGCCGAATGGAACCGCAGCACGATGCGGCGTCCGTCCGGCGGCGGTGCCGACCAGTCCACCCGCTCACGCGGCACCCCCTGCAGCCACGCCGCCTTCTCCCCCGGTGCCGCCCCGTCGATGGCCTCCGCCACGCCCGCGTGCGCGTCCACCACCAGGCCGCCGCGGGCCGCCAGCTCCAGGAGTTCCGGCCGCGTGTACGCCGCCGCCTCCGGGCCGCGGCGGGCCAGCAGCACCACTTCGCGCACCTTGGACGACCGCAGCCGCGCCCGCACCGACGGCGCGACCGCCAATGACTCCGGATCCGCCGTCAGGATGCGGGCGATGTCCAATGCCACGTTGCCCATGCCCACCACGACGACCCGCTCGGCGGAGAGGTCGGGCGGCGCCACGTCCGGGTGACCGTTGTACCAGCCGACGACCGCCGCGGCGGGCAGGCTGCCCGGCAGGTCCTCGCCCGGGACGCCGAGGCGCCGGGCCTCCGTGGCGCCGACCGCGTAGATCACCGCGTCGTGCCGGTCGGCCAGGTCCGCGCCGGCCGCGACGCCGAGCCGCAGCCGCAGCCGCGGGTGGTCGTGGAACCGCGCGAACGTTTCGCCGATCTTCTTCGTCGACGGGTGATCCGGCGCGACGCCGTAGCGGATCAGGCCGCCGGCCACCGGGAGCCGGTCGACGAGCGTCACGCGGGCGTTGGTGTGCAGCAACAGGTCTTCGACCGCGTACATCCCGGCCGGGCCGGTGCCGACGACGGCGACGTCCAGCGACGCGAAGTCGCTCGGCAGCACCCGCGCGAACGACGGCGGCGCCCACCGGTGGAAGTTCGGCGCCGCCGAGACGTCGGCGAGCACGTCCCGGCCCGCGTAGTACTCCGCGTTGAGCTGCTCGTACGCCCGCAGCCGCCCGGTCAGTTCACCGGCCGGGAAGATCGCGTCCACCGGGCAGGCGTCGGCGCAGGCGCCGCAGTCGATGCAGGTGGCCGGGTCGATGTAGAGCAGGTCCGTGGTCCCGAAGTCCGGCTCGTCCGGCGTCGGGTGGATGCAGTTGACCGGGCAGACCGACACGCAGGACGCGTCGGCGCAGCAGGTCTGGGTGATCGCGAACGCCATGTCAGATCAGGTTCGCGCGCTTGTAGAACCACAGCGACGGCCGGGTCAGCAGCCCCGCCGAGTGCAGGAACTCCATCAGCCCGGAACAGCTGGAGCGCAGCATCGACTTGTGGTGCTCGTTGGCCTTCGCCTCGCGCCGCGCCCGCTTGCCGTCGAGGCCGGCGTTCTCGTAGACCTTGCCGTTCACCATGCTCGTCACGATGAAGTACGACGCGATCGCGACGACCAGGCCGTTGACCTGCCGCCGCAGCCACCCGGCGCCGCGCAGCCGCTCGCGGGTCTCCTCGCGGGCGAACTTCATGTGCCGCGACTCCTCGACGACGTGGATGTTGTTGATGGTGCGCACGAACGGGACCACTCGCTCGTCGCGCATCCAGTCTCGCTGCATCACGTCGAGGACCTCTTCGGCGACGAGGATCGCCGCGTAGGCGGCTTCCCCGGTCGCGGTCGCCTTGAAGACCCGGCCCAGCTCGACGACGAACCGGCGCGGCCGGTAGGCGGGTGCCCGCAGCTTCGCCGCGCCGCGGGCGAACATGATCGAGTGCCGGCACTCGTCGGCGATCTCGGTCAGCGCCCACTGGAACGCCGGGTCGGTGGGGTCCTTGGCGTAGAAGTCGCGCAACACCATCTGCTGCAGGATCATTTCGAACCAGATCCCGGTGCTGGCCACCGACGCCGCCTCGTGGCGGGTCAGTTCGCGCTGCTGCTCCGGAGTCATGTCCGCCCAGTAGGAGGTGCCGTAGAGCGTGCTCCACTCCGGGCTGGCGCCGTGGTAGTCCGTGTCCAGCGGCGTCTCCCAGTCGACCTCCTTGACGGGGTCGTAGGACAGCTGCTCCGACGAGTCGAGCAGCCGGCGCGCCACGGTCTCCCGGTCCGACACGCCCGATTCGCTGATGCTCGTCACGACCGACCTCCTCGTCAGGTGTTACTCAGGTTCACTGTTACCAACCGTAACACATACTCGGAAACCCGTCTGCGGGCAGTTCGGTGAACGACCGTACACTCAAAACGGTGAAACAGGGACGCTCCCCGGCGGAGCCGTTCGGCTCCGGCCTGCTCGGGCCGCTCGACCAGCACGCCACGGCGTTGCGCCGACGGGTCCAAGGCCTGCTCACGGCCGCTTTGATCGCCACCAACGTGATCGGCGCGCTGGTCGTCGTCGGGCTCGCGGCACTGCTCATGCCGGCGCCGGGGATGTCCGGCGAACTGGTGCGCCTCACCGCGGTCGCAGTACCCGTGTACGTCGTTTCCGCTGTCGTCGCGGGCGCGCTGTGGGGCACCCGCGGCGCCCTCCGGACCCTGCGCTGGGCGGCCGACGGACGCCGGCCGACCGACGCCGAACGCGCGGCGAGCCTGCGCGTCCCGTTGCGGCTGACGTACGTCCAGGCCGTGTTGTGGGGCATCGCGACCCTGGTCTTCGGCGGGCTCGCGGCGCTGGTGCAGCCGGCCGTCGCGCTCACCGCGTGCCTCGTGGTCGCCTTCGCCGCGGTCGTCGTCTGCGCCATCGCCTACCTCTTCGGCGAGTTCGCCTTACGGCCGTACGCGGCGCTGGCGCTGGCGGGCACGGCGCCGGCGCGTCCGGTCAGCGGCGGCGTCAACCGGCGGATGCTGCTGTTCTGGTGCCTGGGCACCGGGGTGCCGGTGGCCGGGCTGGTCGTCACCGCGGTGCTGGCCTGGGTGCGCGGCGACGTCTCCACCACGAAGCTCGCGGTGTCGGTGATCGCGCTCGGGCTGGTCGTGCTGTGCTTCGGCCTGCTGGTCACGGTGTTCACCGCCCGCTCGGTGGTCAACCCGATCGCCTCGGTCCGCGACGCGCTCGGCCGCGTCCGGGCCGGAGACTTCGCCGTCGAGATCCCGGTCTACGACGGCACCGAGCTGGGCCTGCTGCAGGCGGGGTTCAACGACATGACGGCCGGGCTGGCCGAGCGCGAGCGGCTGCGCGACCTGTTCGGCAGGCACGTCGGCCACGAGGTGGCGGTCGAGGCCATGCGGACGTCGACGGAGCTGGGCGGCACGGTCCGGACGGTGTCGGTGCTGTTCGTCGACCTCGTCGGCTCGACGGCGCTGGCCGCGAGCCGCCCGCCGGAGGAGGTCGTCGGGCTGCTCAACCGGTTCTTCGCGGTGGTGGTCGACGAGGTCGACCGGCACCACGGCCTGGTCAACAAGTTCGTCGGCGACGCGGCGCTGGCCGTGTTCGGGGCGCCCGCGCCGCTCGCGGACCACGCGACCTGCGCGCTGGCCGCGGGCCGCGCGATCGCCCGCAGGCTGGCCGCCGAGGTCCCGGACGGCCCGGCCGGCATCGGCGTGGCCACGGGCGACGCGGTGGCGGGCAACGTCGGCGACCCGCGCCGCTTCGAGTACACGGTGATCGGCGACCCGGTCAACGAGGCGGCCCGGCTGACCGAGCTGGCCAAGAACGCACCCGGCCGCCTGCTCGCCTCGTGGACGGCCGTGGAGTCCGCGGCCACGGAAGAAGCGGCCCGGTGGATCGCGACCGAGGACGTCACCCTGCGCGGACGGAGCCGGCCGACCACCCTCGCGTCGCCACGCGCCTAACCGCCCCAATGTGGCGTTCGGTGCATCCAACGCACCCAATGTGGCGTTCGGTGCATCCAACGCACCCAATGTGGCGTTCGGTGCGTCCAACGCACCCAATGCCACATTGGGGCGTTAGCGGTGTGGGTCGATGTGGATCTTGGGGCCCGCGCCGCCGGTTCGCTCTCCCCCGAGCACCGCTCCGACCTCGCCCAGCCCCACCGTCGCCGCCACGAGGGGGCGGGGGTCGACCGCGCCGGTCGCGTACGCCTCGATCGTCTCCGCCAGCCCCGGCGAACCCGACAGCACCCCGACCGCCGTGACGTCCTTCAGGACCAGCGATCGGGTGTCGAGGCCGCTCGGCTGCCCGGACAGTCCGATGTAGACGACCCGGCCCGCCGGCTCCACCAGCTCCACCGCCAGCGACGGCGACCCCGCCGCGCCGGTGGCGTCGACGACCGCGTCGAAGGGCAACGAGGGCAACGTCTCCCGGGTCCACGCGTTCGCGAACCCGAGGCTGCGGGGGAAGTCGAGCGAGCCGACGCCCATCAGGTGCACCTCGGCGCCCGCCGCGCGCAGGAACATCGCCGTGAGCAGGCCGATCGTGCCCGGGCCGAGGACCAGCGCCCGGTCCCCCTCGCCGACGTCGGCCGCGCGGGCGGCGCGCAGGGCGTTGCCGCCCGGCTCGACCAATGCGCCGAGCACCGCGTCCACAGAGGACGGCAGCGCGTGCAGCGACCACGCCGGCACCGCGAGGCGTTCGGCCAGCGCGCCGGCCCGGCCGCCGCGGATGCCGACCTCCTGGCGGCTTTCGCAGGTGTGCTGGTGACCGCGGCGGCACCGGCGGCACGTCCGGTCGCCGAGCATCGTGTCGCCCATGACCCGGCGGCCGAGCCAGGCCGGGTCCACGCCCTCGCCCACGGCCGTCACCGTGCCCGCCCACTCGTGGCCGAGCCGCATCGGGTACGCCGAGTGCCCCTGGTGGAGGTAGGCCATGGCGCCGGTGAAGAACTCGACGTCGGTGCCGCACACGCCCGCGCGTTCGACGTCGACGACGACCTCGCCCGCGACGGCCCGCGGCGCGGGGACCTCCTGCACCGAGCACTCGCCCGGCCCGGTGAGCACGAAGGCCCGCATGGTCGATGACATGGCCGCATCCTCGCATCCCCCGCGCCGCCCACGTTACCGAACACTTGCTATTTTCTTGACACCTGTCCATTATCGACCAGGTGGCCGACGACTGGACGACCGAAGCGCCCGCCAAGGACCGGCGGGTGCGCCGGTCACGTGCGGCCCTGATGCGGGCCGCGGTCGAGCTCGTGTCCGAACGCGACTCCACCGCCGTCCCCGTGTCCGAGATCGCCGAGGCGGCGGACGTCAGCCGCCAGGTGCTCTACCAGCAGTTCGGCGACCGGGACACGCTGCTGCTGGAGGCCGCGCTCGACCTCGTCCGGCGCGAACTGCTCGGCGAGCTCGCCGACCTCGCGGTCCCCGACGGCGAACGCGCGTCGCTGCTGGCGCTGGGCCGGCACTTCGCCCGGTACCGGCGCTTCTACCGCGCGCTGCAGACCGGGGCGTCCGCCTACGCCCTCAACAAGGCCCTGACCGGCCTCTTCCTCCCGTTCAACCGGGAGAACCTCGAGCGCGCGCTCGGCGGCCGCCTCGACGCCGAGGGTGTCGAGGACCTGGCCACCTTCCTGACCGGCGGGGCCGGGGCGTTCGTCACCACGTGGGTCGTCGACGGGCCGGACCCGCTCGACCCGGAAGAGTTCGCCGACCGGCTGCAGCGGATGCACTCGGTCGTCACCGCGATGATCACGAAGGAGGCCGGCCGATGATCAGCCGTCTTGTCGAACGCCTGCTGAAGCTGCCCGCGCCGGCCACCCGGCACCTCGTCGTCCGGCGGGACCTGCGCGTCCCGATGCGCGACGGCGTCGCACTGCTCGCCGACCACTGGGCGCCGCGCGCCGGCGGGGACGGGCTCCCGACCGCGCTGGTGCGCACGCCCTACGGCCGCCGGGGCGCGTTCGGCGCGATCCTGGCGCGTCCGCTGGCCGAGCGCGGCTTCCAGGTGCTGATCCAGAGCACCCGCGGCGGCTTCGGCTCCGGCGGCGTGTTCGACCCGCTGCGGCAGGAGCGCGAAGACGGCCTCGCGACGGTGGACTGGGTGGTGGCGCAGCCCTGGTCCGGCGACGCGATCGTGCTCGTCGGCGCCAGCTATCTCGGGTACGTGCAGTGGGCGGCCGCCGACCGCCTGCCGCCGCAGGTGAAGGCGATGGTCCCGCAGGTCACCGAGTCCGGGCTGACGCTGGAGTTCCTGCGCGAGGACGGCCTTTCGCTGGAGACGCCGTTCGGGTGGGGCGTCCAGGTCGCGACCCAGGAACGCCGCTTCGCGCTGCTGCGGCAACGCACCCAGGCGAAGAAGCTCCGGCAGGCGCTGCACACGCTGCCACTCGCCCAGGCCGACGTCGTCGCCATCGGCCACCGCTCCGACTACATCCAGGACATCCTGGTCCACCCGGAGACCAGCCCGCGCTGGGCCGAGATCGACCACCGCAGCCGCGTCGCGGACGTCACCGTCCCGGTCAGCTCGGTCGCCGGCTGGTACGACATCTTCCTGCCCGGCCAGCTGCGCGACTTCCGGACACTGCAGGACGCGGGACGGCGGCCGCGCCTGGCGGTCGGGCCGTGGACCCACGCCGGCCGCGACAGCCTGCTCGGCAGCACGGGCAAGACGCTGCGGGAGGCCCTGGAATTCGGGCTCGCGCACGCCCGTGGCGAAGAACCGCCGGAGCGGGCCCCGGTCCGGCTGTTCGTCATGGGCGAGGAAGCTTGGCGCGACTTCGCTTCCTGGCCGCCGGAAGGCTATGCGCCGCAACGATTCCACCTGCAGGCCGGGGGCACGTTGGCCACGGACGTACCCGGCGAGTCCGCGCCGGACCGCTACCGCTACGACCCGGCGGACCCGACCCCCGCGGCCGGCGGCGTGCGCATGGCCCCCGACGCGGGCCGGGTGGACAACGCGGCGCTGGAAGCGCGCGCCGACGTCCTCACCTACACCACCGACGTGCTCGGCGAAGACGTCGAAGTGATCGGGGACGTGCACGCGGAAATCTGGTTCCGGTCGAGCCTGCGGTTCGCCGACGTCTTCGTACGGCTCTGCGACGTCGGCCCGGACGGCCGTTCGGTCAACGTCTGCGACGGCCTCACCAGCCTGCGCGAGGCGGACGAACTGGCCGCCGTCACGGTGCGGCTGTGGCCGACGGCGCACCGGTTCAAGCGCGGGCACCGCATCCGCGTCCAGGTCTCCAGCGGCGCTTTCCCGCGCTACGCCCGGAATCCCGGCACCGGCGAGCCGCACGCCACCGCGGTCACGCTGCGCGCCGCGGACCAGGAGGTGCACCACGGCCCCGCGCACGCGTCGGCGATCGTGCTTCCCGTGCGTAATTCACGATGACGGAACCTATTCCGCGAAAATACCGCGAAGTGGAGTGAAAAAGAATTCCCGGCGACGCGCCGGAAATCGTGTAACGCGCTCTCCGGTGCCGCGACTAACGCGATGTTTCCAGCTTTTCGCGGGGAGGCATCGTGGACGTCAAGACGGACCGGCAGTCCGAACAGGAACAGGCCGCGGCCGCTCGGGCCGCCGAGCGGACCGAAGAGCGGCAGGAGAAGATCGCGTTGCTGCGCAAGCCCGGCGGGATCGCCGAGGCCGACGAGCCGAGCCGGGTCGCCACCCGGATCGACCGGCTCGGCCGCTACTACCCCGACGTCCGGCCGGTGAGCCCGGCGGCGATCGCGGCCGGCGACCCGGAAGCGATGACGGCCGCGGGTGCGATCCTCGAACGCATTGTCCTCACGAACGACCTGCTCGGCGTGGGCTACCTCGAAGGCGGGGTCGCGGCCGCGTCCGCGATCGGCCGGGTGAACATCCGGAACGCCCAGGGCAGGCTGGTCGGCTACGGCACGGGCTCGCTGGTGTCGCCGGAGCTGCTGCTGACCAACCACCACGTGCTGCCGGACGCGGCGGCCGCCGGGTTCAGCATCATCGAGTTCGACTACCAGGACGGCATCGACGGCCTGCCCCGGCCGGTGCGGGCGTTCGCGCTCGACCCCGACCGCTTCTTCGCCGCCGACCGCTCGCTCGACTTCGCGCTCGTCGCGGTGAAAGCGACCGCCGACGAGTTGCGGCCGTTCGGGTTCAACCGGCTGATCGGCAGCGAGGGCAAGGCGATCGTCGGCGACTTCGTCACCATCGTCCAGCACCCCGGTGGCGGCAAGAAACAGGTCGCGCTGCGGGAAAACCGCGTCGTCGACGTCCTCGAGAACTTCCTGCACTACGAAACCGACACCGAGCCGGGATCGTCCGGCTCGCCGGTGTTCAACGACCAGTGGGAGATCGTGGCGCTGCACCACGCGAGCGTCCCGGCGGCGGGCCGCGCGGAGTACGGCGGGTTCCTCAACGAAGGCATCCGGGTGAGCAAGCTGCTGAAGTTCCTGCGGGCACAGGCGTTCACGCCGGCGCAGCAGGCCCTGCTCGACCGGCTTTCCACCCGTCCCGAACGCGCGCTGCCGACGGCCGTCGCCAACGGCGGTGGTGGTGGCGCTTCGCCGGTGCTCACGCTGTCGATGCCGTTCGACATCCGGCTGCGGGCCGAGCCGGCCGCCGGGCGGATCGACCCGGACTACTCGAACCGGGCGGGCTACGACCCGGACTTCCTGCCCGGGCGCACCGTGCCGCTGCCCGGCCTGTCCGCGGAGCTCCTGCCGCTGGCGGCGATCAACCGGCAGGCGCCCGGCGAGCCGCGGTACGTCCTGCCGTACCACCACTTCAGCGTCGTCATGCACCGGGAACGGCGGCTGGCGATGTTCACCGCGGTCAACATCGACGGGCGCACCAGCCGGTCGTTGCGGCGCGAAGCCGACCACTGGTCGCTCGACCCGCGCGTCGCGGTGACCGAGCAGATCGGCGAGGAGATCTACCGGGCCAACCCCCTCGACCGCGGGCACCTGGTCCGCCGCCTCGACCCGGCGTGGGGCGCGACCGAGGCGGTCGCCCAGCTGGGCAACGACGACACGTTCCACTTCACGAACTGCTCGCCGCAGCACAAGGACTTCAACCAGAACAAGACGACGTGGGCCGGGCTCGAGGACTACGTGCTGAACAACGCGGACAACTTCGACCTGAAGGTCAGTGTGGTGACCGGCCCGGTGCTGGCCGCCGACGACGACCAGTACCGCGGGGTGCAGCTGCCGCGCCAGTTCTGGAAGGTCGTGGCGATGGTCAAGAAGGACGGGAGCCTGTCGGCGACGGCGTACCTGCTCAGCCAGGCGGAGCTCATCGAGGGCCTGGAGGCGGCGACCGAGTTCGACTACGGCGCGTACCGCACCTTCCAGGTCCCGGTCCACCGGATCGCCGAGCTGACCGGCCTGTCGTTCGGCGACCTGCCCGCCGCCGACCCGCTCGCCGGGCTGGAGTCGACGCGCCTGGCCCAGGAGATCCGGACGGCGGCGGACCTGACGCTGTGACAGGCTAGTCCGTCCGTCCACTGAGGATTTCGAACGCGTGGCGGCGGTGCTCGGCGAACAGCGCGAGCGCCGTCGCGCGGTCACGGGCCCGCAGCGCCGTCACGAGCTCGCGGTGTTCGGCGGGGATGCCGTCGAGGTAGCCGTCGGTGGCGACGCCGATCCGGGTCAGCAGGAACAGGTGCACCTGCGAACGGATCGCCTGCCACGCGTCCTGGAGCCGGCGGTGGCCCGCGGCGGCGTAGACGGCGTCGTGGAATTCGAGGTCGCACCGGACCATTTCGTGCTCGTCGATGGCGCGTTCCATGCGGCCCACCGCGGCGTCGATCACGGCCAGGGAATCCTCGCCGGCACGCTCGACGACGAGTTCGACGGCCAGCTGCTCGAGGGCGGCCCGCAGGCTGTTCAGCTCGGCGACGTCGTCGTCGGACAGGGCGGTCACCGTGGTGCCGCGGTGCCACTCGCTGCGGACGAGCCCCTCGCGCTCCAGCTTGAACAGCGCTTCCCGCACAGGTCCGCGGCTGACGCCCAGCGCCTCGGCGAGCTCGACCTCGCGCAGCTGGCTGCCCGGGGCGTAGACGCCGTCGAAGACCGCGTCGCGGATCCGGTCCGCGACCTCGTCGGCCAATCCGCGGCGGCGGGCGGGGACCACCGAACCACTCATGTCGTAATGTTAACATCCGGACAAGATCACCGTGGAAGGAGCCCCCATGACCCTGGCCATCCCCCGCTTCCACCTCGCCATGCCGGTCGGCGACCTGGCCGCCGCGCGCCGGTTCTACGGCGAGGTGCTCGGCCTCGAGCAGGGCCGCAGCGCCGAGACGTGGATCGACTGGAACCTGCACGGCCACCAGTTCGTGACGCACCTGGCGCCGAGCGGCCCGGAACGCGTCCACAACCCGGTCGACGGCCACGACGTCCCGGTGCCGCACTTCGGGCTGATCCTCACCGTGCCGCAGTTCCAGGCCCTCGCCGACCGGCTGCGCGCGGCGGGGACGGAGTTCGTGATCGAGCCGTACGTCCGCTTCGCGGGCCAGCCCGGCGAGCAGTGGACGATGTTCCTGCTCGACCCGGCGGGCAACGCCCTGGAGTTCAAGGCCTTCGCCGACGACGCCCAGGTGTTCGCGGTCTGATCCACCCGAACGGGCCGCCGGCGCTGGGTACCCGGTGTCACGGAGCGTGCCCGACCCCGGGGAGACCGCGATGGAACCAGCCGACGACCAGCCGGACGCCGTGCTGCTCGCCGCCCTGCGGGCCGGGGACCTCGACGCCGCCGGCCGGCTCTTCCGCCGGCACGCCGAGCCCCTGCGGCGGGCCGCCGGCGCCTGGTCGCGGCAGCCCGCCGAACGGGACGACCTGGTGGCCGAGACCTTCGCAAGGGTGCTGGCGGTCGTGCTCGCCGGCGGCGGCCCGCACGGCGACCTGCGGCCGTACCTGGTGGTGACGCTGCGCAACCTGGTGTCCCGCTGGAGCAGCCAGCGCAGCCGGATCGAGCTGCGCGCCACGGTCCCCGACGCCACCGCCGGCGGCGCCGACGAGCTCGCCCTGCACCGGTCGAACACGAGGTTGGCGTGGTCGGCGTACCGCACGCTGCCCGGGCACTGGCGGACGGTGCTGTGGCGCACCACGGCCGAGGGCGGCACCCCGACCGAGGTCGCGCCCTCGCTGGGGCTGTCGCCGAACGGCGTCGCGGCGCCGGCGATGCGCGCCCGCGAGGGCCTGCGGCAGGCCTACCTGCAGGTCCAGGTCCCCGAGCCGGAGGAGCCGACATGCCGCGAACCCCGCCGGCGCATGGGCGCCTGGGTCCGCGGCGCCCTCGGACCGCGCCGGGCGGGCGCGATCGCCGAGCACGTCGCGGGCTGCGGGGCTTGCAGGTTGGTCGCCCACGGTTTGGACGAGGCGAACCGCGAACTACCCGGCTCGGCGGCGCGGCTCACGGGGTGAGCGGTGGCCCGGGGTTCGCCGGGGAGAGGCCCGGCGCGGCTCACGGGTGAGCAGCAGCCCGGGGTCGCCGGAGAACAGCCCCCGCGCAGCTCGCCGGCCGAGCGGCAGCCCGCCCACACCGAAAACGCCCCCGCTCACCGGTCGAGCCACAACTTCGGCTCACCGAACAGCAGGGCCGTCCCGTGGGCGCGCTTGAAGTACAAGTGCGCGTCGTGCTCCCAGGTGATCGCGATGCCGCCGTGCAGCTGGATCATCTCCGCCGCCGCGTGGGTGAATGCCTCGCCGCACACCAGCTTTGCCGTTGCCACTGCCTCGGCGTCGCCGTCCACCAGGGCCGCGTACAGCGCCGAACGGGCCGCTTCGACGTGGACGTGGACGTCCGCCATCCGGTGCTTCAATGCCTGGAACGAGCCGATCGGGCGGCCGAACTGGCGGCGTTGCTTCGTGTACTCGACGGTCAGCTCCAACGCGCGCGCCGCCGCCCCGGCCTGCTCCGCGGCCACCGCGATCACCGCCGTGTCCCGCAGCTGCCGCAGGGACGGGCCGAACCCGCCCGCGTCCAGCCGCCGCGCCGGGGTCGACGCGCACTCGACCACCGCGAGGCGACGGCCCGGATCCAGGCTCGGCACGCGCGAGCGGCGGACCCCGTCGAGCGCGACCTCGAACAGACCGACACCGTCTTCCGTACCGGCCACCGCGAGCAGGACGTCGGCGAGGTCGCCGTCCAGGACGTAGCAGGCCTTGCCGTCGAGGCCCGTGGCCGAGGCGGTCAGGGCCGGTGTCCACCGGCCGTCCTCGCCGGACCAGGCCAGGGCCGCCAGTGTGGTGCCCGCGGCGATGCCCGGCAGCAGGTCTCGGCACGCGGAGTCGTTGCCGCTCAGCAACACCGCCTGAGCCGACAGCACCGCCGAACCCAGCATCGGTGCGGGGGTGAGCGTCCGGCCCAGCTCCGCCAGCACGACGCACGCCTCGGCGAGCCCCGCACCCGCGCCGCCGTACTGCTCCGGGATCACCAGCGCGGCGACGCCGATCTGCTCGCAGAGCGTCGACCACAGCTTGTCGTCGTAGCCCAGCGGCGACTCCATCGCCGCCCGCACCGATTCCGGGCCCGACCGGCGCGTCAGCAGCGCGCGGACGGCGTCCCGCAGCGCCCGCGCCTCCTCGGTCTCCATCGGGTCGGTCATCGCAGGACCCGCGCCCGGTGGAACGACCCGGTCCCCCACGCGCCGACGAGGGCCCGGACCTTCGTCAGCCGGAGGCCGAGGTCGTGCTCGGCCGTGTAGCCGATGGCGCCGTGCACCTGGAGCGCGGTCCGGGCGGCGAGGTGGGCGGCTTCCCCGGCCAGCACCTTCGCCGCCGAGACGTCGCGGGCGAACGTGTCCCCGGCGACGGCCGCCCCGTAGAGCAGCGGGCGGGCCAGTTCGAGGCGGGTGACGACGTCGGCGAGGAGGTGCTTGACCGCCTGGTACTCGCCGATCGCCCGGCCGTACTGCTTGCGTTGCTTCGCGTACGCCACCGACGTGTCGAGCAGCCACTGCCCCGCCCCCACCAGCTGGGCGGCCACGGCCAGGACACCCCGGTCGAACGCGACGCCGCTCGAGGCGCCGGCGGCAGCGGGGACCCGGAACAGCCGCCGCGGCGGGTCGATCGAGCGCACGAAGTCGCCGACGCCCGTGAGCTCCGCGCCGGTGAGGTCCAACACCACGCCCGCGACGTCGGCGTCGAGGGCCAAGGGCACTTCCGGCGGCGCGACGACGGTGGCGACGAGGTCGCCCTCGGCGAGCGCGGTGAGCCGGTCGCCGGTCAGCAGCGAGGGGGCGACGGCGGCCGATTCGACGAGCGGGCCGGGAACGGCGTGGTAGCCGAGTGCTTCGCAGGCGACCACCAGGTCGACCGGGCCGGCGCCGAGGCCGCCGTGGTCCTCGTCGACCAGCAGCGCGAAGACGCCGACGTCGGCGAGTGCGCGCCAGAGCTTGAGGCCGCGGTCGTGCTCCCCCGCCGCCCAGGCCCGGGCGGCGGCCGCGGTGTCCGCTCCGCCCAGCAGCTCGTGGAGCGTCGCGGCGAACTGCCGTTGCTCCGGGGAGAGCCGGAACTTCATCGGCGGGCCTCCCTCGGGAGCTGCAGCAGCCGTTCGGCGATGGTGTTGCGCTGGATCTGGTCGGTGCCGCCGTAGATCGGACCGGCCAGGGAGAACAGGTAGCCGTTCACCCAGGCCGGGTCGGTCTCCGCCGCGGGGCCGAGCACATCGAGCGCGGTCTCGTGCAGCTCGACGTCCAAATGGGACCAGAACAGCTTGTTCACACTCGACTCCGGCCCCAGCTCACCCCCCTCCGCCAGCCTGCTCACCGTCCCGAACGTGTAGAGCTGATAGGCGCGGGCCCCGATCCACGCATCGGCCACTCTGTCCCTTGTGGACTCCGCAGCACCGCACGAACGCCACAGCTCCACCAGCCGATCAGCCGCCGCCAGGAACCGGCCCGGACTCCGCAACGACAGCCCACGCTCGTTGTTCGCCGTGGTCATCGCCACCCGCCAGCCCTGGCCCACCTCACCGATCACGTCCTCGTCCGGCACGAACACCTCGTCGAGGAAGATCTCCGCAAACCCCGGCTCACCGTCCAGCTGCGGAATCGGCCGCACGGTCACACCCTCGCCCCGCAGGTCGAACATGAAGTACGTCAGGCCGTGATGCCGCTGCGCCTCCGGATCCGTGCGAAACAGCCCGAACGCACGATCGGCGAAGGTCGCCCGGGAACTCCACGTCTTCTGCCCCGACAGCAACCAGCCACCGTCGGCGCGCACCGCCGAACTCCGCAACGCCGCAATGTCGCTACCCGCCTCGGGTTCCGACCACGCCTGTGCCCACACCTGCTCGCCGGTCGCCATCGCGGGCAGAATCCGGTCACGCTGCTCCGGCGTCCCGTGGGCGAACAACGTCGGCCCGAGCATGAAGATCCCGTTCTGCGACACCCGCCCCGGCGCCCCCGAGGCGTAGTACTCCTCCTCGAACAACAGCCACTGCAGCATCGACGCGTCCCGCCCGTGGTACTCGACCGGCCACGACACCACCGACCACCGCGCCTCGGCGAGTTCGGCCTCCCACTCCCGATGGGCCGCGAAACCTTCCGCGGTGTCCATCGACGGCAGCACCCGCACGTGCGAAGCCAGCCACTCCCGCGCCTCGTCGCGCAACGCCGCCGAAGCCTCGTCGATGTCGAGATCCATCAGGCCCCCTTGTTCGCGTCACGCATCGACCGCGCCGACTGCCCACCCAGCGAATCCTCCGACGTCTCCGCGTTGTGGGCGTGCGCCAGGTGATGCAGCCCGAACACCGAGTCCATCCCGGACCGCAAACCCATCAGATCCTCGGCCTGGTTGACCGCCTTCTTCGCCAACGCCAGCCCGAACTGCGGCATCCCGGCGATCTTCTCCGCCAGCTCCAGCGTGCGCTCCTCCAGCTCCGCACGCGGCACGATCCGGGTCACCATGCCCCACTCCTTGGCCTGCTGGACCGTGAACCGCTCCCCCGTGAACAGCACTTCCTTCGCCGCGCGGGGACCCAGCACCCACGGATGCGCGAAGTACTCGACACCCGGAATCCCCATCCGCACCACCGGATCGGCGAAGAACGCGTCATCGGAAGCCACGATCAGATCGCACACCCACGCCAGCATCAACCCACCCGCGATGCACGCACCCTGCACACTCGCGATCATCGGCTTCGGGATCTCCCGCCACCGGCGGCACATCCCCAGATACACCTCGGACTCCCGCGCGAACCGCTGATCACCACCGGCCCGGTCGACGTGGTCCCACCACATCACCGCCCGCCGGTCGAACGACTGGTCGGCGTCCCGGCCAGGGCTGCCGATGTCGTGCCCCGCCGAGAAGTGCTTCCCCTCCCCCGCCAGCACGATCACCTTCACCTCGGGATCGTTCACCGCCTCGGTGAACGCGTCGTCCAAGGCGTACGTCATCGCCGAGTTCTGGGCGTTGCGGTAGTCCGGGCGGTTCATGGTCACCACCGCGACCGGCCCGCGCCGCTCCGACCGGACCACCGATTCACTCATGCCTTCTCCTCGGTCAGCAGCCGCTTCAGCACCTTGCCGGCAGCGTTGCGGGGCAGCTCGTCGAGGAACTCGACGAACTTCGGGTTCTTGTAGTTGGCGAGCCGCTCGCGGCAGAACGCCGTGACGTCCTCCGCCGTCAGCCCGGTCCCGACGACGTAGGCCTTGCCGACCTCGCCGAGCCGCTCGTCCGGGACGCCGACGACGGCGACGTCGCGGACGCCGGCCAGCTCGGTCAGCGCGCTCTCGACCTCGGCCGGGTAGACGTTGAAGCCGCCGCAGATGTACATGTCCTTGAGCCGGCCGGTGATGGTGAGGTTGCCGCCGGCGTCGAGCTCGCCGACGTCACCGGTGTGCAGCCAGCCGTCCTCGTCGATGGCCTTGGCCGTCGCCTCGGGGTCGTCGAGGTAGCCGAGCATCACGTTCGGCCCGCGCAGGACGATCTCGCCCGGCGAGCCGTGGATCGCCACCTCGAACCCCGCCGTGGCCCGGCCCGACGTGCTCGCGACGAGTTCCGCGGGGTCGCCGGGACGGCACATCGTCACCATGACGGCTTCGGTGAGGCCGTAGGCGGTCAGGACCGTCTCGAACCCGAGCTCGGCCCCCATCCGCCGGACCAGCGACGCGGGCACGCTGGCCGCCCCGGTGACCGCGAGCCGCAGCGACGAGAGGTCGCCCTTGCGCGGCTCGTGCAGCAGGGACTGGAAGATCGTCGGCGCGCCCGGCAGCACGGAGATCCGCTCCCGTTCGATCGCCTTCAGCGCCTCGCGGACGTCGAAGACCGCCTGCGGGACGAGCGTCGCGCCGGTCAGCAGGCCCACGACGATGCCGGCCTTGTAGCCGAAGCTGTGGAAGAACGGGTTGATCACCAGGTACCGGTCTTCCGCGGTGACCTGGCCGCACTCGGCCCACGCCGCGGCGACGTCGACCGTCTGGCGGTGGACCGAGAGCACGCCCTTGGAGCGGCCGCTGGTGCCGGAGGTGAAGAGGATGTCGGCGACGTCGTCGGGGCCGACGGTGTCCGCCCGTGCCTCGGCTTCGGCTTCGGTGACGTCCTCGGCGCGCGCAAGGAACTCGTCCCAGCCCAGCGTGCCCTCGACCGGCCGGTGCGGCTCCTGCAGCGGCACCCGGACGACGGTGCCGAGGTCCGGCAGCTCGACGCCGGTCTCGCGGATCGCGGCGTGGCGGTCGGTGCCGAGGAAGTCGGCGGCCACGACGAGCGCCCTGGCCCGGCCGCGGACGAGCAGGTCGACCGTCTCGGTCGCGGTGAAGCGGGTGTTGACCGGGATCAGGACCGCCCCCGCGTAGAGGGCGCCCAGGGCCGAGAGGACCCAGTGGTGGGTGTTGGGGAGGGCGACCGCGACCCGGTCGCCCGCCTGGACGCCGCACGCGGCGAACGCCCGCGCGACCGTTCGAACACGTTCCAGAAGTTCGTCGTAGCCGAGCCGCACCGGTCCGTCGACCAGCGCCTCCGCGGACCCGAACTTCGCGGCGGCATCGCGGACGACGGCCGGGATCGTGGTCTGTCCCACCACAGCCTCCTCTGGACCGACAAAGTAGAACGTGTTCTCATTACCCTAGGTGCCGGACCGGCCCGGCAGCAAGGAGGCGTGCGTGGGACCGACGCGATTCCGCGAGGAGGTCGCGAGCTGGCTCGCCGACAACCTCACCGGCGAGTTCGCCCGCCTGCGCGGGCTCGGCGGTCCGGGACGGGAGCACGAGGAGTTCGACCTGCGGCTCGCGTGGGAACGCCACCTCGCCGGCGCCGGCTGGACCTGCGTCGGCTGGCCGGTCGAGCACGGCGGCCGCGGCCTGTCCCTGGAGGAGCAGGTCGCCTTCCACGAGGAATACGCGGCTTCGGGCGCCCCGGCGCGGGTGAACCACATCGGCGAACAGCTGCTCGGGCCGACCCTGATCGCGTTCGGCACCCCCGAACAGCAGCAACGGTTCCTGCCGGGGATCGTCGCCGTGCGGGACCTGTGGTGCCAGGGCTACTCCGAACCCGGCGCCGGCTCCGACCTCGCCGCCGTCTCGACGTCCGCGGTGCTGCGTGACGGCGAATGGGTCATCAACGGCCAGAAGATCTGGACCTCCCTGGCGCACGTGGCCGACTGGTGCTTCGTGGTGGCCCGGACCGAACCCGGTTCGCAGCGCCACCACGGGCTGTCCTACCTGCTGGTGCCCCTGCACCAGGACGGCGTCACGATCCGCCCGATCCAGCAGCTCACCGGCACCTCCGAGTTCAACGAGGTCTTCTTCGACGACGCCCGCACGGCCGCCGACCTGGTCGTGGGCGAGCCGGGCGAGGGCTGGAAGATCGCGATGGCCACGCTCGGCTTCGAACGCGGGGTCTCGACCCTGGGCCAGCAGATCGGGTTCCGCCGCGAGCTCGACGACATCACCGCCGAAGCGAAACGGCTCGGCACCTACGACGACCCGCTGTTGCGCGCCGACCTCGCCCGCGCCCGCGTCGGCCTCCGGGTGCTGCGCGCGCACGCATTGCGGACGCTCGGGCAGGCCGCCGGGCCGGAAGTGGCCGTCGGGAAGCTGCTGTGGGCGCAGTGGCACCGCGGGCTCGGCGAACTCGCCATGCGCGCCCGAGGCGCGCGGTCGATGACTTCCGACGGACCCGAGCTGGACGAGTGGCAGCGGCTGTTCCTGTTCACCCGCGCCGACACCATCTACGGCGGGTCCGACGAAATCGAACGCAACATCATCGCCGAGCGCGTGCTCGGCCTACCCCGGGAGGCTCGCCCGTGATCCCGACCTACCCACCCGGCCACGATCTGCTGCGGGGGAAAGTGGTCGTGGTGACCGCGGCCGCGGGCACCGGGATCGGCTCCGCGGTGGCGAAACGCTGCCTCGAAGAAGGCGCGCAGGTCGTCATCAGCGACTGGCACGAGCGGCGGCTGAAGGAGAAGGCCGCCGAACTCGGCGACGTCCACGCGATCCCGTGCGACGTGACCCAGGAAGACCAGGTCCAGGCCCTGATCGACGGCGCCGTCGAGCAGTTCGGGCGGCTCGACGTCATGGTCAACAACGCCGGGCTCGGCGGCACCAAATCGGTCATCGACATGACCGACGAGGAGTGGTCGCGCGTCCTCGACATCACGCTGAACGGCACTTTCCGCTGCACCCGCGCGGCCCTGAAACAGTTCGTGGCCCAGGGCGGCGGTGGCGCGATCGTCAACAACGCTTCGGTCATCGGCTGGCGCGCTCAAGCGGGCCAGGCCCACTACGCCGCGGCCAAAGCCGGCGTCATGGCCCTCACCCGCTGCTCGGCTTTGGATGCCGCGGAACACGGCGTCCGGATCAACGCCGTCGCCCCCAGCCTCGCCATGCACCCCTTCCTCGCCAAGGTGACCAGCGACGAACTCCTCGACGACCTCACCAAGCGGGAAGCGTTCGGCCGCGCGGCCGAACCGTGGGAAGTCGCCAACGTCATGGTCTTCCTCGCCAGCGACTACGCCTCCTACCTCACCGGCGAAGTCGTCTCCGTCAGCAGCCAGCACCCCTAGACGAGTAATGCGTAACTCGGTCAGTGGTCGTAGGCGGTCAGTGATCGGGTGATGGGTTGGCCGGTGGCGCGGTTGTGCCAGATGGCGGCGGTGAGGGCCAGGAGGCGTTGGGCGACGCGGACGCCGACGCCTTCGATGGTGCGTCCACCGTGCTGTTCCAGGTTCAGCTGGCCCTTGAGGGTGTCGTTGACCGACTCGATGAGCTGGCGGATGGACTTGAGCAGCGGCTCACCGGGATGCGGCTTGCGGTTGCGGTAGGACGGCCGGATCAGCCGGACCCCGCGCTCGGCCAGGAAGCGGTCCAGTTCCGCGGAGACGTAGCCCTTGTCGGCGATGATCAGCAGCCCCGGACGTTCGGTGAGCAGGTGGGGTTCGTGGTCGCAGATGGCCATGAGCACCTGCCGCTCGTCGACCTTCGGGTCGGCCAGCGCCCAGGCGACCGGGAGTCCGGCCGGGGTGCAGACCAGATGCAGCCGCAGTCCCCAGAACCAGCGCGAGTGGGAGCGGCAGAAGCCATACTTTGCCCAGCCGGCCAACTCCGAACGCTGGACCGTGGGTCGGGAGCGACCGCATTCGACCGGGGTGGAGTCCACGATCCAGGTGGTGTCGGTCCACAGGTCGGTGTCCGCCGCCAGCCAGCGCATGACCTGCTTGACCAGCGGCAACGCGGCACGCAGCCGACGGTTGTAGCCGGACTGGCCAGGCAGATAGCGGAACGCGCCGGGCATCCGGGCGGGCAGGAACCGCAGCCAGCGGGCCTCGGAGGTGAACCCCAGCAACGCCTGGGCCACGGCCAAGGTCACCAGCTCCGCGTCGGTCAGCTTCGGCGGCCTGCCCACCCGCCGCCTGCCGGCGAGGTGGTCGTCGATCTTGACGTAGAGTGCGGTGAGAAGGGTGTTCAGGTCTGTCGTCACAAACCGATCTTGAACACCCTTCGCCCATCTCCAGCCACCACCCAGACTTACGCATTACTCGTCTAGGAGTCCCCGTGCCCGAAGCCTTCCTCCTCGACGCGGTGCGCACCCCTGTCGGACGGCGCGGCGGCGCGCTCTCCGGGTGGCATCCGGCCGACCTCGCCGCGCACGTCATCAAGGCCGTCGTCGAGCGCACGAGCGTCGACCCCGACCTGGTCGACGACGTCATCCTGGGCTGCACCGACACTCTCGGCCCGCAGTCCGGCAACATCGCGCGCACCGGGTGGCTGGCCGCGGGTTTCGGCGACCACGTGCCGGGCGTGACCGTCGACCGGCAGTGCGGGTCGAGCCAGCAGGCCGTGCACTTCGCCGCCCAAGCCGTCATGTCCGGGACGCAGGACCTGGTGCTGGCCGGCGGCGTGCAGAACATGAGCCGCATCCCGATCAGCGCGGCGATGCTGGCCGGCCGCGAGTACGGCTTCGACGACCCGTTCTCCGGCTCGAAGGGCTGGCAGGAGCGCTACGGCAGTGTCGAGGTCTCGCAGTTCCGCAGCGCCGAGATGATCGCCGAGCACTGGGACCTCAGCCGCGCGGACATGGAGGAGTACGCGCTGCGCAGTCACCAGCGGGCGTTGTCGGCCATCGACGAAGGGCGGTTCGACGCGGAAACCGTGCCGGTGGAGGACTTCCGGCACGACGAAGGGCCACGCCGGGACACCAGCCTGGAGCGCATGCGCGGCCTGAAACCGCTGAGCGAGGGGTCGCGGCTGACGGCGGCGGTGGCCAGCCAGATCTCCGACGGTGCGAGCGCGGCGCTGCTGGCGTCGGAGGCGTTCGTGCGGGAGCACGGCCTGACGCCGCGGGCGCGCATCCACCACCTGTCGGTGCGGGCGGCGGACCCGGTGTGGATGCTCACCGGCCCGATCCCGGCCACCGCGTACGCCCTGCGCAAGAGCGGGCTCACGGTCGCCGACATCGACCTGTTCGAGGTCAACGAGGCGTTCGCGAGCGTCGTGCTGGCGTGGCTGGACGAGACCGGCGCGGACCCCGACCGGGTCAACGTGAACGGGGGCGGGATCGCCCTCGGCCACCCGATCGGGGCCACCGGCACCAAGCTCCTCGCCACGCTCCTGCACGAGCTGGAGCGCCGCGGGGGCCGTTACGGGCTGCAGACGATGTGCGAAGGCGGCGGCACCGCCAACGTCACCATCATCGAGCGGCTGTGATCAGCCGAGGGCGCGCAGCTTCGGGAGCACGTCCTCGGAGAACTGGGTCAGGAACCGCTCCTGGTCGTGGCCCGGGCCGTGGAACACGAGGTGGTTGAGGCCCGCGTCCAGGTACGGCTTGATCTGGGCGACGGCCTCGTCCGGGTCCGAGGCGACGATCCAGCGCTTGGCGACCTGCTCGATCGGCAGCTCGTCGGCCAGCCGTTCCATCTCCTCGGCCGAGGACACCGTGTGCTTCTGCTCCGCCGTCAGCGACAGCGGCGCCCAGAACCGCGTGTTCTCCAGTGCCTTCTCGTGATCGCGGTCGTAGGACATCTTGATCTCGATGGTCCGGTCGATACTTTCGGCGTCGCGCTCCGCCGCGGCAGCGCCTTCCTTGACCGCCGGCATCAGCTTCTCGGTGTAGAGGTCCATGCCCTTGCCCGAGGTGCAGATGAACCCGTCCCCCGACCGGCCCGCGTACTTGGCCACCACCGGGCCACCCGCGGCGACGTAGATCGGCACCGGCTGCTCCGGCCGGTCGTAGATCTTCGCGTTGACCAGCTGGTAGTAGTCGCCATCGAAGTTCACGTTGTCGCTGGTCCAGAGCTCACGGATCAGCCGGATCGACTCCCGCAGCCGGGCGAAGCGCTCCTTGAACTCCGGCCACTCCCGCCCCGACACCGCGATCTCGTTCAGCGCCTCACCGGTACCGACACCGAGGATCATCCGGCCGTTCGACAGCAGCGACATCGTCGCGAACGCCTGCGCGATCACCGCCGGGTTGTACCGGAACGTCGGGGTCAGCACGCTCGTGCCGATCTGCACCCGCTTCGTCCGCTCGGCCACCGCCGGCATCCACGCCAGCGCGAACGGCGCATGCCCGCCCTCGTGCCGCCAGGGCAGGAAGTGGTCGGACACCCAGACCGAGTCGAGGCCGACCTCTTCGGCGCGCACGGCGTACTCGACCAGGTCCCGCGGCCCGAACTGCTCCGCGGACGCCTTGTAACCGACCTTCAACACCGCTTCCTCATCCTCCCGTTTGCCGGCCGAGGCGCTGCAGGATCTCACCTGCCTCGGCCACCGCGCCCTCGACGATCTGCGCCACCGTGGGCAGGTCGTGGATCATGCCCACCACCTGTCCCGACGCTAGCACTCCCGCGTCCGTCCGGCCTTCGACCAGTCCCGCCCGCAGCAGCATCGGGGTGTTGGCCGCCATGACCAGCTGGCTCCACGTCAGATCGTTGCCGTGCTTCATCGCGAAGCCTTCTCGCAGCATCGCAACCGGGGACAGGCCGGTGATATTCCGGAAGCGCAGCGCGTTGCGCGCCGCCTGCGCCAGCCCGCGGATCCGGCCGGTGCGTTCGAGCTTCTCGACGAGCTCGGTGCGCAGCACGCGGTGCGGGAGGCCGTCGACGCGGCGGGTGACGATCGTCCCGGTGAGACCCTGCTCGAGGTAGAGGCGCTTGACCTCGTCGGGAACGGTGCTCTCCTTGCTCAGCAGGAACCGGGTGCCCATGGCGACCCCGGCGGCGCCGTAGGCGAGGGCGGCGGCGAGCCCGCGGCCGTCGAAGAAGCCGCCGGCCGCGACCACCGGGATGTCGACGGTGTCCAGCACCGAGGGCAGCAGCAGCGTGGTGGCCACGCCCCCGGTGTGCCCGCCGCCTTCGCCGCCTTGGACGATGACGGCGTCCGCGCCCCAGGCGGCGACCTTCTCGGCGTGCCGGGCCGCGCCGACCGACGGGATCACGACGATCCCGTGGTCCCGCAGTTTCGCGATCATCTCTTTGCGCGGCGCCAGCGCGAAGGAGGCAACCTTCACGCCTTCGCGGATCAGCAGGTCGACGCGTTCACCAGCGTCGGTGGCGTCGGCGCGGAGGTTGACCCCGAACGGCTTCTCGGTGCGCTTCTTGACCTCGGCGACGGCGGCTTCGAGTTCGGCGTAGGTCATCGTGGCCGAGGCGAGGATGCCGAGCGCGCCGGCTTCCGCGGTGGCCGAGACCAGGCGCGGGCCGGCGACCCAGCCCATCCCGGTCTGCACGACCGGGTGCTCCACGCCGACCAGCTCGGTCAGGGCTGTCTTCACGCCGGAACTTCCTTGTCCCGCAGGCCCTTCGGATCGATTTCGCGGATGAGCCGCAGCTCCTCGTCCGTCGGTTCGCGGCTGGTCCCGACGCCGGTGAAGTCGATCTCGAACGTCGTCGCCGCGGTCACTTCGTCGCGGGTGACGCCGGGATGCAGGGACACCGCCCGCATCGCGTGGTCCGGGCCGCCGAAGTCGAACACGCCGAGGTTCGACACGACCCGGTGCACGTCGTGGTACTTCTGCGCCGACGGCCCCGCCTTGGCCGCGTTGTCGTAGCCGACCCCCGACACGACGTCCACGCTGTCGACGAAGACGCGGGTGCCGTGGCGGGGTACCCAGTAGCTGGTGCGGTGGTTGACCGTGTTTCCCGGTGCACCCCGCACACCGAGGAGCTGTTTCTTCGGGCGGGCGTGGTCGCCGATGGCGGAGATGTTCTGGTTGCCGTACCGGTCGATCTGGTTGGCGCCCATGACGACGTGCCGTCGTCCGTGCGGGACGATCGTGTCCAGCATCTTGCGGAACGGCTGCCAGCCCTCGACCAAACCGTCGGTGGTCATCAGGTAGGCCTCGCCGTCGGACATCAGCAGGTCCGGCTCGAAGGTCAGCCGCGCGAGCTTGGCGCCCAGCTGCGGGATGAGGCCCATCGGGCTGGCCACGATCTCGCCGTCGCCGCGGAACACCTCCGCCATCGCCACCACGACGATCTCGGCCCGGGTCACGCTCATGCCGCCTCCGCCTCGAACTTGTCCACTTCGGACAGATATGCGCCCTCGTCGCCGGACAGGAACCGGTCCACGAACCCCGGCCACGCCTCGAGATCCTTCGCACACGCCGAATAATGCTTTTGGAAGCGTTCGTCCCGGCCGTAGTCCGGCACCGCCGTGGTGAAGTGCGCACCCCGCGGTGCCTCGATCACCCCGTCGACGGCGCCGCGGTTGAGCAGCAGCGACTGCACCGGCCCGCCCGCGGTCAGCTCGGCCGTCTCGACGACCTTCTCCACCGACACGAAGCACCGGTCCGCGGCGAGGCCGAACAGCTCGTCGAAGTACGGGTCCGGGCCCAGGTACTGGACGTTGCCACGGGCGTCGGCGCGGTTGAGGTGCAGCAACGCCACATCGAGGTGCTGCGCGGGGACCGCGACCAGCTCCTCGCCGTCGTCGTACGGCGAGCGCACGGTCCGCAGATCGGGGTTGGCGCGCATGACTTCGGAGCCGAGCCCGGCTCGCGTCGGCAAGAACGGCAGTCGTTGCGCCGCCGCGGACAACGCCGTCCCGAACATCCCCTCGTCATATTCGGTGACGGCGATCGCGCCGGTTTCCCGGGCGCGGCCGAACCACGGGTCATACGGGATCGAGTCCAGCGTCACGAAGCCGAACACGACCCGCTTGACCTTCCCCGCCGCGCACAGGAGTCCGACGTCCGGGCCGCCGTAGGACACGACGGTGAGGTCCTTCACCGGAGTGCGGAGGATCGCGCGCACGAGAGCCATCGGCTTGCGCCGGGAACCCCAGCCGCCGATGCCGATGGTCATGCCGTCCTTCAGCTCGGCCGCCACGTCGTCGGCGGTCGTGCGCTTATCGGCCATTCAAGAACTCCTCGCGAGCCTCGTCGGACGCACCCAGCAGGTTCAGCTCGAACGTGAAGCCCTGCTCGAACCGGTAACTGCGGTGCACCTGCTGGGTGTCGATCCCGTTCAACGCTTCTTTCGCCGCCCGGATGACCCGCGGATCCTTCTTCGCGATGTCCCGCGCGACTTCGAGAGCGGCCTCGTCGAGTTCGGCGCGCGGCACGACCCGGTAGACCGAGCCGTGGGCGAGCAGCTCGGCCGCGGTGATCTTGCGGGCGGTGAAGTACAACGTGCGCATGAGATGCTGCGGCACCAGCCGAGCCAGGTGGGTCGCCGCGCCGAGTGCGCCCCGCTCGACCTCGGGGACCCCGAACGTGGCGTCTTCCGAGGCGATGATCACGTCGGCGTTACCGACCAGGCCGATCCCGCCGCCGAGGCAGAATCCGTGCACCGCCGCGACCACCGGCACTTCGCAGTCGTAGACCGCACCGAAAGCCGCGTAGCAGCCCCGGTTCGCGCCGACCAGGGCGTCGTAGCCCTCGCTGCGCTGGATCTCCTTGATGTCCACGCCCGCGTTGAAGCCGCGGCCTTCCGCGCGGAGGATCACCACGTGCACGTCGGGATCCCGACCGGCCTGCGTGATCGCGTCGGCCAGGTCGAACCAGCCCTGTACCGGCAGGGCGTTCACCGGCGGGAAGTCGACCGTGACGACCTCGACGTGGCCGTCACGCTTGGTCAGGATGCCCATCAGCTCGCTCCGTAGACGGGTTCGGGCTCGGGCGCTTGCTCGAGCAGCTCCTTCACCACCGGCCCCAGCTCGGCCGGGTCCCACCGCTCGCCCTTGTCCACGACCGGGCCGTGCCGCCAGCCCTGCGCCAGCGACACCTTCCCGCCTTCGACCTCGAAGACGCGGCCGGTGACGTGCGAAGACTCCTCGCTCCCCAGCCACACCACCAACGGCGACACGTTCTCCGGCGCCATCGCATCGAAACCTTCGTCCGGACGGGCCATGGTCGAGGCGAACACAGCTTCGGTCATCCGGGTCCGCGCGGCGGGCGCGATCGCGTTCACCGTGATGCCGTACCGTGCCAGCTCCGCCGCGGCCACCACCGTCAGCCCGGCGATCCCGGCCTTCGCCGCCGAGTAGTTCCCTTGGCCCACGCTGCCGAGCAGACCGGCCCCCGAGCTGGTGTTGATGATCCGCGCGGTCGGCGTCCGGCCGGCCTTGGCCTCGGCCCGCCAATGTTCCGCAGCGTGCCGCAACGGCGCGAAATGCCCCTTCAGATGGACACGCACGACCGCGTCCCACTCGTCCTCGCCGAGGTTGACCAGCATCCGGTCGCGGAGGAACCCGGCGTTGTTGACCAGCACATCCAGGCGCCCGAAGGTCTCGACCGCCGTCCCGATCAGCTCCTTCGCGCCGGCCCAATCAGCCACATCGGACGTATTCGCCACCGCCCGCTCACCGATGGCCTCGACGACCTCGGCGGCCGCGTCGGCGTCCACGTCGTTCACCACGACCGACGCGCCCTCGGCGGCGAACGCCAGCGCGTGCGCCCGCCCGATCCCCCGGCCCGCGCCCGTCACGACGACCACGCGGCCCTGGCACAACCCGCTCACGAATCCTCCCGATTGACATCCGCCGCGGCGAGAAACGCCGGGACCTCACCGCCGCCGTGCACGCGCAAGGTCGCGCCGGAAACATAAGAAGCCAGACCGGAGGCGAGGAACGCGGCGCAGTGTCCGACCTCCGCCGGCTCGGCCAGCCGCCCGAGCGGGACGGTCTTCCCCACCGCCTCGACCGCGGCCTCGCTGCCGTAGTGCAGATGGGACTGCTCGGTCCGCACCATGCCCACGTCGAGCGCGTTGACCCGGACCTTGGGCGCCCACTCCACCGCGAGGCTCGCGGTCAGGTTGTCCAGCCCGGCCTTCGCGGCGCCATAGGCCGCCGTCCCCGGCGAGGGACGGGTCCCGCTCACGCTGGAGATCATCACGATCGCCCCGCCGGAATCCTGCCGCTGCATCACCGCATTGGCGTGCTGCGAGACCAGCAGCGGCGCCAGCAGGTTCAGCTGCACCACCTTCTCGTGCAGCCGCGACGACGCCTCCGCCGCCGACACGTACGGCGCCCCACCCGCGTTGTTCACGACGACGTCCAGGCGCCCGTGCCGCTCGACGATCCCCTCGACCAGCGCCGCCACCTGCGTCTCGTCACGGACGTCGCAGGCCACGAACTCCGCCTCCGTCGGCGCCTCCCGCCGCGCGCACACGACGACGCGGGCACCGTGGGCCAGGAACACGTCGGTGACGCCCCGGCCCACGCCGCGGACACCCCCGGTCACCAGCACCACCGCGCCGGCCAGGCCCAGCTCCGTCTTCACCGGCACACCACCTTCCGCCCCCAAAACTAGAACATGTTCTCGCCGGGGACAAGGTCAGGAGCCGCGGTGGGGCCGCCTCAGGTCTCAGGAGAGGAGAACTCGTTCCGGGCGACCGGCAGGCAGGCCCGCGTCAGCGGACGCCTCCGGGACCCCTACGCCTCCGGAGCGGAGAACTCGTTCCGCGCGACCCGCAACCCCGACGCACGCAACGCGGCCTGCATCGCGAACCGCGCGTCGGGATCGTCGAGGCGATCGCCGAACGCCTGCTTCAGCTGCCGCACCCGGTAGCGGACCGTCTGCGGGTGCACCGACAGGTCGACCGCGATCTTCTCCGAGTTGCCGCCGTTCTGCAGCCAGGACAGCAGGGTCTCGCCCAGCCGGCGGCGCGTCCGCTCCGGGAACTGCTCCAGAGGCGCCAGCTCCTGCCGGGCGACCTGGTCGGCCAGCGGCGAGTCCGACAGCAGCCACAGCTCCGTCAGGTGGTCGGTGCACCACGTCACCGGGGCGTCCGGGAGCGCGCCGTCCGCCACCAGCCGCAGGGCGGCGCGCGCCCAGCGCAGGGAATGCGCCGCCGCGCCGAGGTCCGTCGGCGGGCCGACCGCGACGCGCGTGCCGAGCCGGGTCAGCGTCCGCGCGTCCACCGGGGCGGGCAGCAGCAGGTACGGCTGCGGTGAATCGAGGTCGGCGAGGGCGTCGGGCCCCCACGAGGTGCTCACCGTCGTTTCCGCGGCGACGGCCGCCACTTCGCGGGGCACCGGCCAGCCCGCCGCCGCCGCGAGTTCGGCCAGCACCGCGTTCGGGATGGCGCCCGGGCCGGTCAGCAGCCGCAGCAGGCGCCGGCGCAGGCCCGCCCGGGTGCCTTCGATCTCCACCCACGCTTCGCGGTGGCCCCGGCTCGACATCCGGGCGAGCTCGTCGGCGTAGCCGAACAGCATTTCGGCCAGCTGCGCCATGGCCGCCGACGACAACCGGTGCCGGCGGCCCAGCCGCATGATCCAGCGCCAGCCGACGCGGGTGCCCACGCGGTAGGCCGCCTGCAGGTCGTCGAGGGTCCGGCCTTCGCGGGCCTCGCCGACGCCGAGCCGTCGGCAGGTTTCGTACAGCCGGTCGCGGGAGGCCAGCGGATCCTCGACCAGGTCGACGAACAGCTCGACGGCGCACTCGACGGCGTGGCGGGTCATGCGGCCGTAGGAACCGTCGCCCGGCCGGGCGTAGACGGGCACCGCCCGCAGGACTTCCCGGACGATCCAGTCCGCCAGCGCCGGCAGGGCCGGACGCATGAGCGCCGCCAGTTCTCTTCGCCGGAGAACCTCGTCTCCGGTGTCCCGGGGCGCCGGGACGGGTTGCCGAGCACTGTCGCGGGACACCAGGTTTCCTCCACCGGGGACGGCGGCTTCTCGTGCTTTACCGGACAGTAAAGCAAGGAGTCGTTACAGTACACCTCCATGAGCCGGCAGAGTCCTCCTGATCGATCCAGCGCTCGCCGCAGCCCCGCCGCCCGGCCCACCGACGACGAGCTGCTCGACGCCGCCCGCGCCGTGTTCGCGGAGCGGGGTTACGCCCAGGCCACCATGGGCCTGATCGCCGACCGCGCCGATTCCACGAAGCCCACCCTCTACGCGCATTTCGGGGACAAGGCCGCGCTTTTCCGGACCACCGTCCGGCGCGAGGTCGCCGCGCTGCGCGCCTGGGTGATCAGCGCCCACGAAACCGCGAACACGCGTCCGCTGGAGGAGCGCGTCCGGCTGTCGGTGATGGCCATGTTCGCCTACGCCGGCGCCCACCCCGAAAGTTTCCGGCTGCTGTTCGATTCGGCCGTCGACGAGATGTCGAACGAGCGCCGCGCGCTGGCCGATTCCATTGCCACGCACGTGATCGGGCAGGTGCGCGAGCACCTGCTCGCCCACGGCCGCCCGGTCGGTCCCGGCGCGGAGCTGCTCGGGGCGATGATGGTCGGCCTGGTCGGGCGGGCCGCGATGCACGTGTCCCACTCCCCCGGCGTCGACCCGATCGCCGCGGGCGAGCTGGCCACCGGGTTCGTCATGGCCGCGCTGCGCGGGCTCGACCCGGCGCTGCTGGAGCGGCTCGACACCCCGGACCGGGCCGGGCAGTGCGCCACCTGAGCGTCCACACCGGACTGTTTGTCATCGGCTGAACAATTACCGGCACTCCGGGAAATCACCTCTTGCCGGGTCCGGCAACCACTGCGACGCTGCGATAACCGCAAGCGCCGCAGGTATTTCCGCGCCCCACGGAAAGCGCTTGCCGACCCCTTTTCCCACAACGTTTTCTCACAATGAGGTGTGAACAGCCATGATTCGCGTACCCAAGAAGCGCCTGTCGTCCGCCGCGGCCGCCGTCGGCCTCGCCGTCGCCGGGCTCACGGTCGCCGCCGCACCGGCCGCGTCCGCCGCGCCGTGCACCGACATCGACGTCGCGGTGGCCCGCGGCACGGGCGAACCCGGCACGCTGGGCCTCATCGTCGGCGACCCGGTGTTCTCGGCCGTGCAGAACCGGCTGCGCCCGCGGTCGGTGAGCAGCTACCGCGTCGACTACCCCGCCGACCTCGGCCAGCCCGCCTCGGTGCAGAAGGGCAACACCGACCTGGTCAACCACGTGCGCACGCAGGCCGCGGCCTGCCCGTCCCAGCGGTTCGTCCTGGTCGGCTACTCCCAGGGCGCGAACGTGGTGGACAACTCGATCGGCATCAGCAGCGCCGGCGCGATCGTCGGCGGCCCGATCGTCGCGACCATCCCGGCGGACCTGGCCCCCCGGATCGCGGCGATCCTGTTGTTCGGCAACCCGATCCGCGCGATCGGCCGTTCGGTCACCGGCACCTACCAGAGCCGCACCAAGGACTACTGCGCCCTGGGCGACCCGATCTGCCAGGCGGGCGGCTTCAACATCCTGGCCCACCTGAGCTACGGCGACAACGCCAACGACGCGGCCGCCTTCGCCGCGAGCAAGGTCTGACCGGCCCGAGCGCACTGAAAGACTCTTTCCTGACGTCGGACGTCAGGAAAGAGTCTTTCAGTGCATCGGGATCAGCAGTTCGCCGGAGCCGGTTCCCCGTTGAACCGCTTGACGATCCATTGGTGCGCGTCGGCGTTGCCGGCGAGAATGCCACTGGCGTGCTCGGCCACGTAGGTCGTCCACTGCTCACGGACCCCGGCCGCGCAGTACGCCCGGTGCAACGCTTCCGCCTGCGGCGTGTTCACGATTTCGTCGACGCTCGCGTGGTACTGGAACACGGGCACCCGCGGCGGGTTCGCGCCCAGCTTGTTCTGCGCGAGCCGCGCCTGCCACTGCGGTGTCCCCAGCGGGTTCGACGTCGTGAAATCGCTGATCTTCTTGAAGGAATAGTTCAGCAGCAGTTCCGCTGTGCACGCGTTCTTCTTCGCGTCGGCGAGCTGCTGACGGCCGGTTTCGTTGAGGAACGAATCGAGCCGCAAATCCGGGTACGCCGCGTCCAGACCGACCGCGGCGAAGGCCAGGAACCCGAAGCCGAGGTAGCCGTCGAGACCCTTCGAGACCTCCGTCAGGTCGGCCGGGACACCGCCCGCGACGACGCCGACGACGTTCAGCTCCGGCGCGTACGCGGGCTGCTTCTCCCCGGCCCACATCGATCCGCCGCCGCCCTGCGAGTAGCCCTGGAAGATCACCTTGGCGCCGCGGGACAGCCGGGTGGCCGGCAGGTCCTGCGCCGCGCGCACCGAGTCGATCACGGCCGGGCCCATGGACTGCCCGGTGATGTAGGTCGGCACGGTCGCCGGCGAATAGCCCTCGTAGTCGGTCACGGCGACCGCGTAGCCGCTGGACAGCGAGTCGTTGATGGCCGGCTGGTCGTACAGCGTGCCGCGTTCCATCGCCTTCGACGCCGTGCACTTGAACGCCGGGCCCTGCGTGCCGACGGCGTAGCCGATGATCGGCGCCCTGGCCGGGTCGACGCCCTTGGGCACGAGGATCGTGCCGGTCACGGCGTTCCGGTTCCCGAGCGCGTTGGTCGAGAGGTACATGACCTGCCAGGCGTCGGCGTTGAGCGCGTTCAGCAGCGGTACCGTGGGCCGCCAGCGGATGACGTCACCCGGTTTGCCTGCCGGGAGCGGCGACGGCGGGGTGTAGAACGAGTCGTCGAACGGTCCGGGCAGCAGCGGCGCCGCGCCGGCGGGCGGGCTCGCGGCCGCCACGCCCAGCGCCACCAGGCAGCAGGTCAGGAGCGCCGAAAGCACGGCACGACAACGGGCAGGCTTCACCACAACCTCCAAACGGGGAAAGGGAACCGCTCAGGCCGGGAGGCCGAGCGCGCCGGCCAGGACCGGCCAGGACTGGTGCAGGGCCCGCTGCCAGTACGGCCAGCTGTGCGTGCCGGGCCCGTAGTAGTCGACGGTCGCCGGGATGCCGGCGGTCCGCAGGCGGTCGGTGAAGCTGCGGGACGACATCTCCGCCGTCGACTCCAGGAAGTCCGCCTGGTTCGGCGGATCGAGCGGCCCGGTCTGCCCGTTGCCGCAAGAGACGTAGAGCGCGGTGCCGCGCAGCTGGTCGACGTGGTCGTACGGGTTGTTGGCCGTCCAGAGCGTCTTCAACCCGAACGCGTCGCCCCAGAGGTTGAGGTAGTTGTAGAACCCGGCGCGCGCCAGGATGCCGATGATCCAGACCGGGAGCCCCGGGTAGAGCGTGTTCGGCACCCCGCTGTAGGAGGCGGCCGCGCCGAACATCCCCGGGTGCTTGAACGCGTACGCCATCGCGCCGTACCCGCCGATCGACAGCCCGGCGACCGCGCGGCGCGTGCCACCGCGGTAGCCGCGTTCGACGATCTGGCGCACCTCGGCGGTGTGGAAGGTGTCCCAGTCCGGGGTGTTCCAGAGGCCGAGGTTCCACCACTTCGTGTACATCCCCGCGGCCCCGTCCGTCGGCATCACGACCAGCGCGTCCTTGGCCGCGGTGAACGCCTTGACGTCGGTGAACTGGTCCCACGAGCGGTAGTCGACCGGCTCGCAGCAGCCGTGCAGCAGGTACAGCACGGGCCAGGTCCGGGTCGGCTGCGCCGCCCAGCCGGACGGCACGAGCAGCCGCACCATCCCGGTGGTGCCCAGTGCGGGCGAGCTGATCTGCAGGTCGACGGTCCGGGCGTCCAGCCAGGTTTCCTGGACGACTTTCGCGCCGTCGTCGGCCACGGCCGGGCTCGCCTGGGCCGGCGCCACGGCACTGGCGAGCAGGAGGACGACGGAAGACGCCAGCACGGCGATCCGCTTCATGGTGACTCCTCAGAGGGGGATGTTCCCGTGTTTCCGGGCCGGCAGGCTCTGGCGTTTGGTGCGCAGCGCCCGCAGTGCCCGCGCCACCTGGAGGCGGGTCTGCGACGGCGTCACGACCTGGTCGACGTACCCGCGCTCGGCGGCCAGGTAGGGGCCGCCGTGGCGCTTGCGGTACTCGTCGGTGAGCCGGCGGTGGGCCGCGTCGCGCTCTTCCGGCGGCAACGCGGCCAGCTCGCGCCGGTAGAGCACGCGCGCAGCGCCTTCGGCACCCATCACCGCGATCTCCGCGGTCGGCCAGGCCAGCACGGCGTCGGCGCCGAGGTGCTTGGAGCCCATCACGGCGTAGCCGCCGCCGTAGGCCTTGCGGACCACCACGGTCACCTTCGGCACGGTCGCCTCGGCGTAGGCGTAGATCAGCTTGGCGCCGCGGCGGATGATCCCGGCGCGTTCCTGATCCGTGCCCGGCAGGTAACCCGGGACATCGGCCAGGGTGAGCAGCGGGATCGAGAACGCGTCGCAGAAGCGCACGAACCGCGCCGCCTTCTCCGACGCGTCGATGTCGAGCACGCCGGCCTGGTGCCGCGGCTGGTTCGCCACGACGCCGACCGTGTGGCCCTGCACCCGGGCGAAGGCGCAGATGATGTTGGCCGCGAAAGCGCCGTGCACCTCGGTGAACTCGCCGTCGTCGACCAGCGCGGCGATCAGCTCGGCCATGTCGTAGGTCTGGTGCGGCGAGTCGGGCACCAGCCGGTCGAGCGCGAGGTCGGCGGCGGTGAGCCCGGCGCTGCTGTCGTCGGCGTAGGCGGGCGCGGGGTCGAGGTTGTTGGCGGGCAGGTAGCCGAGCAGCGTCTTGACCCAGTCGACGGCGTCCTCCTCGTCGGCCGCGCGGTGGTGGGCGTTGCCGGCGACCTCGCTCTGCACGGCCGCGCCGCCGAGCTCCTGCGCGGTGACGCGCTCGCCGGTGACGGCGTGCACGACGTCCGGGCCGGTGACGAACATGTGCGAGGTGTCGTCGACCATCACGGTGAAGTCGGTCATCGCGGGCGCGTAGACCGCGCCGCCGGCGCACGGGCCCATGATCATCGAGATCTGCGGGACGACCCCGGAGGCGTGCGCGGTCCGGCGGCCGAGCTCGGCGTAGTACGCCAGCGAGACGACGCCTTCCTGGATGCGCGCGCCGCCGGAGTCGTTGATCCCGACGACCGGGCAGCCGAGCGTCATGGCCAGGTCCATCAGCTTGAGGACCTTTTCGCCGGAGACCTCCCCGAGGCTGCCGCCGAAGACGCTGAAGTCCTGCGAGAAGACGCAGACCTGCCGCCCGTCGACGGTGCCGTGCCCGGTGACGATGCCGTCGCCCCACGGCCGGTTCGTGTCCGTCCCGAACTCGGTGCACCGGTGCCGCGCGAACTGGTCGAGCTCCACGAAGGACCCGGGGTCGAGCAGCAGCCCGATCCGTTCCCGCGCGGTCAGCTTCCCTTTGGCGTGCTGCCGGTCGACGGCTCGCTTTTCGGCGATCCGCACGGCTTCGTCCTGCCGGGCGGCGAGATCGGCGATCCGGAAGGCGGTGGTCGGGGTGAGCTCGTCCATCACCGCACCACCGCCCCGAGCCGGTCGGCCAGCACGTGCACGTGCGGCGGGTCGATCATCGAGACGTGGTCACCCGGGACCCGCACGACTTCGAGGTCCGTGCAGTGTTCGTCCCAGCCGAGGGTGTCGTCGGTGCGCAGGTAGCGGGGGTCCAGCGCGGTGGTGAGCGGGTGGGGTTGTCCGGCCCGCAGCAGGACGACACGTCCGCCGTAGCGCCGCGGTGTGTAGCGTTCCGCCACCCGGGCGTCCACATAGGACTCGTATTGGTGTTTGAGCACGCCTTCGCCGAGGTCCGGCACCTGCTCGGCCAGCTTGGTCATCACCCAGCGGAGCTGCGCGTCCTCGTCCAGGTTCGCGAGGTCGGCGCGGGGCACCGCGAACGGGACGCCGTAGGTGCGGGAGATGTGGCCGGCGAACCGGTCGAAGCGGTCGAGCAGTTCGTCGGCCGGCGTGCCGGTGGCGGGCAGCGGCAGGATGGTGTCGATGAGGAAGACGAGTTCGGTGGGTTTCAGGTGGCGCGCGGTCTCGTAGGCGAGGCAGCCGCCGAACGACCAGCCGCCCAGCCGGTAGGGACCGTGGGGCTGGACGCCCCGGATCAGCTCGGCGTACCGGGCGGCTTTGGTTTCGACGGTGGTCAGGTCGTCGAGCCGTTCGAGCGCGTAGACCGGCGGGCCTTCCGGGAGCAACCGGGCGAGTTCGCGGTAGACGTTGGCGGTGCCGCCGGCCGGGTGGAAGAGGAAGACGGGATCGGCGACACCGTCACGCAGGAGCCGCACGGGACCACCCCCGTGGCCTTCGAGTTCCGCCCGCAGGAGATCGGCCATGGCGGCGATGGTGGGGGTGGCGAAGAGCCGGGCCGGTGCGGGGACGGCGGTGAGGTGTTCGGCGAAGGCGGCGTGCAGCCGGCGGGCTTGGGTGGCGTCGCCGCCGAAGGGCTCGTGGACGCTCGGTTCGGGGGTGCCGAGGATGGCGCGCCAGTGCCGGGCGACCCAGCGCTCGGCGGGATCCCGCGGTCCGACGGCAATCGGTGCAGCAGCTCCAGCCGACTCGGTGACCACGGGCTCGGCGAGCTTCCGCGGCGCGACGGCGACAGGTGCAGGAGCTCCGGCCGACTCGGCGACTTCCCGCGACCCGGCACCAGCTCCGGCCGACTCGGCAACCTCCCCCGTCCCGCCGGCCGGCGCGTCCGGCCCGAACCCGGCCTGCTCGGCAAGGTACCCGGCCAGCTCGGCCAAGCTCGCCCCCCGCAGCAGCAACGGAATCGGCAGCGGCACCCCGAAGTCCTGTTCCACCGCACCGCGCGCCCGCATCGCCGACAGCGAATCCAGCCCCAGCCGCGTCAACGGCACCGTCCGGTCGACCTCCGCCAAGCCCAGCAGGTCCGCGACCAGCCCCGCCAGGTGATCGCCGATCGCCGTGCGGGCAGCTTCCGGTGTCGCCGAACGCAGGGCGTCCAATCCGTCCCATGTGGACGATTCCGCCGGCGGGGAGAACAGGCCGAAGAACGGCCGCTCCCCCAGCCGTGGGAACAGCGCGAGCACCGTCTCCGAGTCCACCCGGGCCACGCCGGTCGCGCCGCGGTCGCGTGCCAGCACGAACTCCAGCGCCGCCAGCGCTTCCTCGGTGCCGAGCGGGTCCAGCACCGGGTTGGCCGCCCCGGCTGCCGCGCCGACCTCGCCCCAGGCGCCCCAGCCGATCGTCGCCGCCGGGAGGCCGTGTGCGCGGCGCCACGCGACCAGCGCGTCGGCCCAGGCGTTCGCCGTCGCGTAGGCCGCTTGGCCCGGCGAGCCGAACAACGCGGCCGCCGACGAGTACACCAGCCACCAGTCGAGGTCGTGCCCCGCGGTCGCTTCGTGCAGGCGCCACGCGCCCAGCGCCTTCGGCCGCCACACGGCCTCGAGCGCGTCGGCGTCGAGACTGATCGCGGCGCCGTCGGCCAGGACACCGGCGGCGTGCAGCACCCCGCGCAGCGGCACGCCCCCGTCGACGGCCACCGCGACCAGCGTCTCGGCCGTCCCCGGCGCGGCGATGTCGCCCGGCACCACCCGGACGTCGACGCCGAGCTCGCCGAGCCCGGGATCGGCGGCGTGCCTGCTGTTCAGCACCAGCCGCGTCGCGCCCCGCGCGGCCAGCCACTTCGCGGCCGCCAGGCCCAGCCCGCCGAGGCCGCCGGTGATGACGTACGCGCCGTCGCGGACCGGCTCCCGCACCGGGTCGCCGGCAGCGGGACGGCCCAGCCGCCGCACGTACCGCACGCCACCGCGCCAGGCGATTTCGTCGTCCGGCCCGTCGGCGCGGATCTCGTCATGGAGCCGGTCGGTGCCGTCGAGGTGGCTGACGCGCAGTTCGGGGTGCTCGAAGGCCAGCACGCGCACGAGCCCGCGCAGCGCGGCCAGTCCGGGGTCGCCCGGCTCTCCCGGTTTGATGGCGTGTGCACCATCGCTCACCAGCCACAACCGCGGCGCCACGGGGAGTTCGGCCAGTTCGGCGACGACGCCGGACAGGGTTTCGACGAGCCTCGCGCCTCGCACGGGGTCGGGTTCGGCGACGACTCCGGCCAACGTCGCGCCGCGCACAGGGTCGAGCTCGGCGGCAGCTCCGGCCAACGTCGCGCCATGCGCCGGGTCCCGCTCAGCGGCAGCTCCGGCCAACCTCGCGCCACACGCCGGGTCCCGCTCGGCAGCGTCGCCGGCCAGGGGCTCGACCCCACCACCGAGCAGGGCGAGGACCGCGGTCGGTTCCCCGTCGCGCAGCAGCTTCGCGAGTTCAGCACGGTCGCCGAGGCGGGCGGTCCGGACGTCCTCACCCGGGAACTCCCGGTCGTCCTCGGACAGCACGATCCAGCGCTGCGCACGCTCGGGCCCGCGGGGGCGCCCCCCGTTTTCCACTCTACCGGCCGGCACCGACAATTCCGGCGCGGCGGGCAGCGGCACCGGCTGCCAGGCCGCCTCGAACAGCAGGCGCGTCACCGCCGCGTCGCGGTAGGGGCGGCAGTAGACGTCGCGGAACTCGACCAGGACCGCGTCGGTGGCGTCGACCAGCTGGACGCTGCCGAGCACGCCGTCGCCGGACTCCTGGAGGACCGCGTCCACCCGCACTCCGCGGCGGGGGTCGCCGGCGATCAGCACCTCGCCCATGCTGAGCGGGAGGTACAGCACCTCCGCGTCGCCGACCGCCGCGGCCAGGGCGTGCAGGCAGGCGTCGGCGAGTGCCGGGTGCAGCACGTACGCGGGGTGGTCGCTTTCCGGCTGGGCGATCGACGCCGACGCGCGGCCCGGTGCGGCGACCACCCGGCGCAGGCCGCGGAAGGCCGGGCCGTAGGACTGGCCCAGCTCCGCCAGCGCGCGGTAGACGTCGAACGGTTCCCCGGTCGTTTCCCCGAACGGTGCCGACGGCGTGCCGCCCGTGGCGAGTCGCGCGGTGGCGTGCCGGACCCACGATCCGGCTCGCGTGTGGACGCTCAGCTCGGTCCCGCGCAGGCTCGTCGTCACCTCCGTGTGTTCGCCGAGCGGAAGGACCTCCTGCAGTTCGAGGTCGCGGACGCGGCCGCCCGGTCCGGCGGCGGCGAGCGCGAGTTCGAGGAACCCGGTGGCCGGGAACACCGGGGTGTCCCCGACGGTGTGGCCGGCCAGCCACGGCAGCGCGGCGATCCCGACGTCACCGCGCCACAGGTGACCGCCGCCGGGGTCCTCGATGTGCACGCCGAGCAGCGGGTGCGTCCCGGCGGCGCGGACGGCCGGGCGCGGCCAGAAGCGTTCGTGCCGCCAGACCGGGCCGGGCAGCTCGACCGGCGGCGTCTGCGGGCGGCCGGCCGGCACTCCGGGACGGCTCAGCGCGAGGTTGTCACCGCCGAGCACGTGCAGCCGGGCGAGGCTGGTGAGGAACGCCGTCCGCTCGTCGATCCGGCGGCTCGCCGAGGGCAGGCCGAGCACACCGGACTGCTCGATAGCGGCGAGGGCCACCGGGTGCGGGGAGATCTCGACGAAGACCGTGTGCCCGTCGGCGGCCGCGGCGGCCAGTGCCTGGCTGAACCGCACCGGGCGGCGCAGGTTCGCCGCCCAGTACTCGGCGTCGAAGGTGGGCTGATCGTCGGAAACGCTGCTGTAGCACCGGATTTCGGGCGTTGCGGGAGTCAGCCCGGCGATCGCGGCGCGGAACGGGCCGAGCACCGGCTCGACGGCGGCGGAGTGCCCGGCCCCGCCGACCGGCAGCCTGCGGGCGAGCCTGCCGAGGCCTTCGGCGTGCGCGACCACGGCGTCGACGCGGTCGGCGGCCCCGCTGACGGTGCACTGGGTCGGCGAGGCGTAGACGGCGATGGTGACGTCGGGGAAGGCCGCGAGCTCGGCGGGCGTGAGTTCGACGACGGCCATGGCCCCGCCACCGCGTTCGTCGAGTTCGGCGAGCAGCCGGGCGCGGGCGGCCATGACCCTGAGGCCGCCGGCGACATCGAGCGCCCCGGCCACGACGGCGGCGGCGACCTCGCCCATCGAGTGCCCGAGCACAGCTGCGGGGACGACGTCGTGCGCCCGCCACAGGGCGGCCAGGGCGAGCTGCATCCCGAACAGGGCGAGCTGGGTCGCGGCGAGGTCGGGGAGGTCGTGTTCGAGGGCTTCGCGCAGGGAGAACCCGGCTTCGGCGCGGAAGACGGGGTCGAGGGCCTCGATTTCGGCCCGGAAGGCGGGCTCGGCTCCCAGCAACAGCCGGCCCATCCCGGACCACTGCGAGCCATAACCCGAGAAAACGAAGACGACACCGCGCTCGCCCCAGCGCCCCAATGTGGCGTTGGGTGCGCTCAACGCACCGAACGCCACATTGGGTGCGTCAGACGCACCGAACGCCACATTGGGGCGCTCGGTACCGGCCGCCAGCGAACGCAGAGCCTCCACCACTTCACCCCGGCTCTCGCCGACCACCGCTCCGCGTACCGGCAGGTGCTCCCGCCGGTGCGCCAGGGTCGCCGCGACGGCGTCCAGGGGTGCCTCGCTCTCCTCCAGCCACTCCGCCAGCTCGCCCGCCCGTGCCCGCAGCACCTCCGCCGACCGGGCCGACAGCGCGAACACCTGCGGCCCACCGGCGCCCGCCCGGGGCGGGAACGCCGCCGCCGGCCACTCCTCCAGCACCACGTGCGCGTTGGTCCCGCCGAAGCCGAACGCCGACACGCCCGCCCGCGCCGTCCCCGAGTACCGCGGCCAGTCCGTCCCCGTTGCCACCACGCGCAACGCCGTGAAGTCGATGTGCGGGTTCGGCTCGCGGAAGTGCAGGCTCGGCGGCAGCCGCCGGTGCGTCATCGCCAGCACCACCTTGAGCAGCCCGGTGATCCCGGCCGCGCCTTCGAGGTGGCCCAGGTTGCTCTTCACCGAACCGATCAGCAACGGACGCTCCGGCGCCCGTCGCTCCCCGAGCACCGCCGCCAGCGCGCCCGCTTCCAGCGGGTCACCCAGCGGTGTCCCGGTCCCGTGCGCTTCGACGTAGTCCACAGAGGACGGATCGACGCCTGCCGTGGCGTAGGCGTCGCGCAGCAACGCCGCCTGGGCTTCCGGGTTCGGCGCCGTCAGGCCGTTGGACCGGCCGTCGGAATTCACCGCGCTGCCGCGGATCACCGCCAGCACCCGGTCGCCGCGGGCCGCCCGCAGGGGCTTCAGCACGACCACGCCGCAGCCTTCGCCGCGGGCGATGCCGTCGGCTCCGGCGTCGAACGGCTTGCAGCGGCCGTCCGCGGCCAGCACGCCGGCCCGGTGGAACCCGGCCGTGATGCCCGGGGAGAGCAGGACGTTCACCCCGGCGACCAGCGCGAGCTCGCTCTCGCCGCGGCGCAGGCTCTGCACCGCCTGGTGCACCGCCACCAGCGACGACGAACACGCGGTGTCCAGCGTGAGACTCGGCCCGCGCAGGTCGAGCAGGTACGACAGCCGGTTCGCCGCGATGCTCGCCGCCGCGCCCGTGCCGGACCAGACGTCGACCCTCGCGACGTCGGTCATCGTCAGCGAGCCGTACTCGGTCGCCGACAGCCCGACGAACACGCCGGTCCGGCTGCCGCGCAGGCTCGACGGCGGGATGCCCGCGTGCTCCAGCGCCGCCCAGACGACCTCCAGGAGGATCCGCTGCTGCGGGTCCATCGCTTCGGCTTCCCGCGGCGTGATGCCGAAGAACCCCGCGTCGAACCCGGCGACGTCGGCGAGGAACCCGCCGCGCGCCGGCACACCGGCGAGGTCCGCCGCCGGGGCGAACGTCTCCCAGCGGCCTTCGGGAACATCGCCGATGCCGTCGCCGCCCGCGGCGAGGAAGCGCCAGAACGCCTCCGGGGACTCGATGCCGCCCGGCAGGCGGCAGCCGAGGCCGACGACGGCGATCGGTTCGCCGTCCTCGGGCAGCGGTACGGCCGCGGCAGCGACGTCCACATCGGACAGGTGATGGGCCAGCGCGGCGATCGTCGGGTACTGCCACACCAGGGTCGGGGCCAGCGGGCGGCCGACGAACTCGCCGAGGTCGGCCGCGAGGCTCGTCGCGTCCCGGGAGGACAGTCCGGTTTCGTGCAGCGGCCGGTCGGGGTCCACGTCGCCGAGCCGCGCGGTGAGCCACGCGCGGATCGCCGCGGCGTCCGGCGCGCTCATCCGAGCCGCCGTGCGGGCAGCGAGCCGTCCAGATAGGACACCCGGCAGCGGGCTCTGCTGATCTTGCCGCTGGAGGTGCGGGGCACCTCGCCCGGTGCCAGGAAGACGACGTCGTGCAGGCGCAGGCCGTGCCCGGCCGACACCGCCGCCCGCAGCGCCGCCGTCGCCGCGGCGATGCCGGCGTCGGCGCCCTTCGCGCGTTCGAGGACGACGACGGCGGCTTCCCCCTCGTCGCCGTCGATCGCGAAGGCCGCGGCCGAGTGCGGCCGGACGGCCGGGTGTTCCTCGACGGTCTGCTCGATGTCCTGCGGGTAGTGGTTGCGGCCGTCGACGACGACCAGGTCCTTCAGCCGTCCGGTCACGAACAGCTCGCCGTCGGAGAGCACGCCGAGGTCGCCGGTCGCCAGCCAGCCCTCGCCGGTGTCCGGATCGCGCGGGGGCAGGCCGAAGGCGGCCGCCGACGCTTCCGGCCGGCCCCAGTACCCGCGGCCGACGTTCGGGCCGCTGACCTGGATTTCGCCGACCTCGCCCGGTTCGGCGGGACGCCCGGTCACCGGGTCGGTGATCCGCACCCGCTGCCCGACCGGGCGGCCGCACGAGACGAGCGTCGTCGCGGACGCGCCCGGGCCGGCCGGCACCGCGTACCCGGCCGCCAGCCGCGCGCGGTCGAAGGTGGCCTGCCGGGGCGGTTTCCCCGCGTCCGTGACCGAAACCAGCACGGTGGCCTCGGCCAGGCCGTAGGAGGACCGGTGCACCTCCGGCCGCAACCCGCACCCGGCGAAGGCCGCGTGGAACTTCGCGATCGTGGCCGGCAGCACCGGTTCGCTGCCGTTGATCAGCGAGACGACCCGGCTCAGCTCCAGGTACACCTTGTCGGCCTCGGAGACGCGGGACGCGCAGTAGGCGTAAGCGAAGTTCGGGGCCGCGCTGATCGCGCCGGGGCTCGCCGAGAGCGCCCGCAGCCAGCGCACGGGCCGTTCGAGGAACGCCAGGGGGTCCATCAGGACCGACTCCAGCCCGCCCGCCATCGGCGCGCCGATGCCGAGGATCAGGCCCATGTCGTGGAACAGCGGCAGCCAGCTGACCGCCGACGTCGTCCCGCTTTCGGCGCCGTAGGCGGCACACGCCTGGCGGGCGTTGGCGAGGACGTTGCCGTGGGTCAGCACGACCCCGGCGGGCGAGCGCGTCGACCCGGACGTGTACTGCAGGTACGCCGGGGCGTCCGGATCGGGCGCCGGCCACTCGCGCGGCGCGGCCGTCGGCACGGCGTCGACGTCGACCACCACCGGGTCGACCGGGGAACCGGCGAGGAACCGGGTGACCGCCTCGTGCTCCCCGGCCGTGGTCAGCGCGACGCGCGGGCCGCAGTCGGCGAGCGCCGCGGCCAGGCGGCCCGCGTGCCCGGGCAGGCCGGGCGCGAACAACGGCACCGCGACCAGCCCGGCCCGCAGCGCACCGAGGAACGCGACGACGTAGTCCGCGGACTGCCCGGCCAGCACGGCCGCCCGCTCCCCCGGACCGGCCACTTCGGACAGCCGGGCCGCGACGGCCTCGACCCGGTCGTCGAGCTCGCGCCAGGTGAGCGTGACCGCCCGGCCGTCGGCGCCGTCGCGGTGGTCGAGGTGGGTCACGGCGATGCGGTCGCCGAGGCGGCGCGCCCAGTGACCCAGCAGGGTCGCGAACGACTCGCCCGCGGCGACGGGGGCACCGGTGACGGGAACCGGCCGGGAAATGGTTTCCAATGCATCCTCGCAGAGAGCGTTTACCGGCGCAGTGAATAACCGCGCCGATGCGGTTGTCAACGATTCAATCGTGGATACTCATGGGGAAACGGGTTACGGGACAGCACGTTTGTCACGCGGCGACGAGGTCTCGGCGGGGCGGGTGCCCGGGATGCGCACGGCCAGCAGCGCGCCGGCGAACGTCAGCCCGGCCGCGGCGAGCAGGCCCGCGGTGTACCCGCCGGCCAGTGCCGCCCCGGCGGGCACGCCCGCGTCGAGCCGCGCCGCGCGCACCGCGGTCAGCACCGCGCCGATCAGCGCGACGCCGAGCGCGCTCGACAGTTCCCGGGCCGCGGTGAGCCAGCCCGACGCCGTGCCGGAATGCCGCTGCGCCACCACGTCCAGCGCGTGCGACGTCATCGGGACGGTGAACGCCGAGCCCGCGCCGATCAGGACCATGCCCGGCACCCGCGGCCACAGCGCGGGAACGTGGTTCACCGCCGCGAGGGCGAGCAGCCCCGCCCCGACCACGGCCAGCCCGGCCGCGACGGTCCGAAGTGGACCGTGCCGGGCGGTGGCCGCCGGCACCAGCGGCGTCGCGGCCACGACCGCCACCGCGACCAGCACCAGGGGCAGCCCGGCGCCGGCCGGGCCGAGCCCGAGGAAGTCCTGGTGCAGCAACGGCGTGAAGAAGAAGACGCCGGAGATCCCCAGTCCCCACAGCAGCTGCAGGCCGAGCGAGCCCAGGAACACCGGGTTCCCGGTCAGGGCCGCCGGAACCAGCCGGCCGGCTGCCCGCCGTTCCCGGACGAGGAACGCCACCCCGGCCGCGATCCCGGCCGCGAGCAGCGGAAGCCGCCACCGGGGTTCGGCCAGCGCGGTGGTGACCAGTACCAGGCTCGCCGTCACCAGGACCATCGCCGCCGGCGGTGGCGTGCGGGTGCCCGCGTCGCGGCCGGGCGCCACGGTGCCCGGCAGCAGGGCGAGCATCGCGGCCACGAACGGCAGGTTGACGTAGAAGATCCAGGGCCAGCCCCAGTATTCGCTCAGGACACCGCCGAGCGCGGGCCCCAGGGCCAGCGCGGCCGCCAGGCACGCGGTCCAGACCGCGGCGCCGAGCGTCCGGCCGCGCGCGTCGAGGTTGGTGCGCAGCAGGCTCAGCAGCCCCGGCACCAGGAACGCGGCCGCGATCCCCTGGAGCACCCGGGCGGCGACGAGCAGCCACGCCGTGCCGGCCAGGCCACCCGCCGCCGCGCCGAAGCCGAACAGCAGGAGGGCACCGGTCAGGGCCGGCCGCCGTCCCCAGCGGTCGACCAGCGCCCCGGCCGCGGGCAGGAGCCCGGCGAACGGGAGCATGTAACCGAGCGCGATCCACGGCAGCGCCTCGACGGCCAGGCCGAGATCGCGGGCGACCGACGGCGCTCCCGCGGCGACGATCGTGTTGTCCAGCGTCGTCACGAACGCGCCGAGCGCGAGCACGACCAGGGTCCGCCGCGTCATCGCACGCTCCCCGCCAGCTCGCCGGCGGCCACGGCCTTCCGGCCCGGGAACCACCAGTTCGCCGCGCCCAGCCGGGCCATCACCGCCGGGACGAGCACGCACCGGACCACCACGGCGTCCAGCAGCACGGCGACGGTCAGCCCGACGCCCGCCTCGCGCACCACCCGGGCGTCGACGAAGGCGAACGACACGAACACCAGCGCCATGATCAGCGCGGCCGCGGTGATGGTCCGGCCCGTCGCGGCGACGCCGTCGACGATGGCGGCGCGGGTGTCGCCGTGGCGGCGCCAGGCCTCCTGGATGCGGGCGATGAGGAAGACCTCGTAGTCCATCGACAGTCCGAACAGCCCGGCGAACAGGAACACGGGCAGGTAGGGCTCGATCGGGGCGCCGAAGGCGAACACCACGGCGCCGGTCGTCGCGGCCGCGGTCAGCAGGTTCATCAGCGCCGCGGTGAGCGGGATCAGCACGCTGCGGAACACCCAGGCCAGCAGCAGGACGGAGATGCCGACGACGGCCGCGAGGAACAGCGGCAGGCGGTCGGTGATCGCCGCGGAGAAGTCGGCCCGTGCCGCGACGACCCCGCCGACGTGGGCGTCCGGGCTGCCGATGACCCGGGCCATCACCCGCGTCGAGGCGAGCAGCTCACCGGTCGCCGGATCGCTCGGCCCGGTCCGCGGGATCACCGTGAGCAGCCAGACGTCCCCGGGCAGCGTGGCGGGCGGTCCGACGTCGGCGCTGGCCAGGAGTGCTTCCCGCAGGTCGCCCACCGCCTCGCCGCCCCCGGTCCCGACCACCAGCAACGGCGCGTCGGCGCCCGGCCCGAAGCCCTCTTCCAGGAGCTCGGCGGCGGTCCGCGTGACGCTGCCGGGCGGGTCGAGCGCGGCGTCGGGCACGCCCAGCCGCAGCCCGGTCATCGGCAGCGCGAGCACGGCCACGACCAGCAGGGCGGCGAGGGTGTACGGGCCGGGCCGGGCGGTCACCGACCGGGCCAGCCGGGCCCACCGGCCGTCCCCGCCGTCCGGGCGCACGCGCATCCGGCGGGCGAGGAGCCGCAGCAGCGCGGGCAGCAGGGTCAGCGCGGCGAACGCGGTCAGCAGCACCGAGACCGCGGCGGCGACCGCGATCCCGTCCAGGAACGGCATGCCGACGGTGAACATCCCGGCCAGCGAGACGCACACGGTGACGCCGGCGAAGACCACGCTGCGGCCGGAGGTCGCGGCCGCGACGGCCAGGGCCGCCGCCGGTGGGGCGCCTTCCCGGCGGCCCTGCCGGTAGCGGGTGAGCACGAACAGCGCGTAGTCGACGCCGACGCCGAGCCCGAGCAGCGCGGCGATCTCGGTGCTGATCTTCGGCACGGTCATGACGTGCGACAGCAGCGTCACGGCGGCCAGGGCGCAGCCGACCGAAACGGCGGCGGTGAGCACCGGGAGCAGCACGCAGGCGAGCGAGCCGAAGGCGACCAGCAGCACCACGGCCGCGGCGAGCAGCCCGATCCCGGCGTTGCCCAGGTCGGGCGCGGCGGCCGTCATCGCGGCGAGCTCGCCGGACACCCCGGCGGTGAGGCCGTCGGCGGCACGGACCGCGGCGGCCAGCGCGTCGGCCGTCTCCTGCCCGAGGTCGGCGGCCGGCGCGTCGAAGCGCACGGTGAGCACCGCCGTCCGCCGGTCGGCGGACAGCTGCCCCGGCGGCGGGTCGACGGCCGTGACGTGCGGCAACGCCGCCAGCCGGGCGGCGAGCGCGTCGAGCCGGGCGCGGCCCGGGCCGCTGTCGACGGGGCCGTCCGGCGAGCGGACGACGACGCGTTCCCCGGCGCCGGTGGCGCCCAGCAGGTTCGCCGCCGCGGTGCTGTCGGCGGCGGGCAGGTCCACCGTGTCGCGGAAGGCCGGGCCGGCGTGCAGCGCGGCGGCACCGAGCCCGCCCAGCGCCACCAGCCACAGCACGATGACGACGCCGGCCCGGCGGAAACACCAGGAAACGAGCGCCGTCATCGGTTGTTCTCCTCCCGCGTGCCGGTTGATCACGCTAACAACGCGGCGGGTGGCGAAGATACCGCCCGAGCTCACAAATCGAATTCCGGAAACCTTTGCCGCGGTTAGTGTTCCCGCATTTGTCCGGCAGGTGACAAACTCCGGGGCAGCCGTTGATCCCGGCGTGACAGAACCCGCTCCCGGCGCAGAACCGGCGGTTGCCAAGTCCGATCCCGTGTGAGTACATGGCGTCCGCGCCGACGACGGCGCGAACTTTCCACGACGCGCGGCAAGGGGTGTGAGCCATGACCCGGACGATCACGCAGGCGATCCCGCAGCCGCGGGGCACCGGCCGCGCGCGGCAGCTGTGGTGCTCGCTGCCGACGGAAATGGCGCGCCGGTTCCGGCCGCACGCCGACCCGCTCGCGCGGCGGATCCTCGAGGAGGTCCAGAAGGCCGTCCCCGAGTACGCCAGGCCCCTCGAAGGCGAGTTCGGGAAGATGATCGTGCTGGCGATCGAGCAGGCGGTGCTCGGCTGCATCGACAGCATCGAGGACCTGGCGTCCACACAGGACAATGGGGCGAAGCTGTTCGCGGAGGTCGGCAGGCGGGTGCACCACGACGGCGGCAGCCTCAACTCCCTGCAGGCCGCCTACCGCGCGGGCGGCCGCGCGGCGTGGCGGTACGTGGCCGAGCTGGGCCAGGCCCACCGCTTCCCGGCGGCGGTGCTCTGCATCGGCGCGGAGGCGATTTTCGCCTACGTGGAAGAGATTTCCTCCTACTCGGTCGAGGGCTACACATTGGCGCAGGCGATGGCGGCAGGCACACTCGAACGACGACGGCGCCGGCTGTTCGAGCTGCTGCTGGCCACCCCGCCGTCCTCCCCGGCCACCCTGGACACGATGGCCAAGGCGGCGCAGTGGACGATGCCGGAGTGGGTCACGGTGATCGCCCTCGACCCGCGGAGCGACCAGCATCCGCCCCCGACGCCGCAGCTCGCCGCCGACGTGCTGGTGGACCTGGACGGCCCCGAACCGTGCCTGCTGACACCGAAGCCGGACCGGGACCTGAGAGGCCTCGAAGGCCGCCTGCCGGGCTGGCGCGCGGCGGTGGGCCCCCGGGTCCGCCCGGCGGAGGCGGCGACGTCGCTGCTGTGGGCCCGCCGCACACTGGACCTGGTCCGCCGCGGCCTGGCCGGCGACAGCGCGGTCACCCACACGGACGACCACCTGGCGACGCACTGGCTGCTGATCGACCGGTTCCTCCTGGACGAGCTGTCGGCAAAGGCACTGGCACCGTTCGCGGGCTTGACACTGAAGCAGCAGACGCGGCTGTCGGAGACGTTGCTGAGCTGGCTGGAGCACAACGGAAACACGCCGGAGATCGCGGCGGCCCTGCGGATCCATCCCCAGACGGTCAGGTACCGCGTGAGCCAGCTGAGCGACCTGTTCGGCGACCGGCTGGCGGACCCGGCGAAGCGGCTGGAGATCCAGATGGCGTTGCGCGCCCACCACCTGCTGGGCACCCGCCCGGCAGCGGGCGAACACTGACGGGCCCGGGAGCGCGTGCGGGCTTCCACCGGTGTCGCGACGTTCGCGCCCGCGGCCGGACCCGGCTGACAGCGGCAACGCGGTCGGCTAAGGTCTTCCCGGGCTGTTAGCGCTAACAGCCGGTTGGAGGACCCAGCGATGACCGAGTTCGAACTCACCCGCGAGTTGTTCGGCCAGGCCGACGGCGCCGACGTCCATCGGTACACGCTGGGGCGGCCCGGTGGGCCCGTCGTGCGCGTGCTCGACTACGGCGGCGTGCTCCAGTCCTTCGAAGCGCCGGACCGCGACGGGCAGCCCGGCAACGTCGTCCTCGGCTTCGCCGATCTCGGCTCCTACGTCGCCAACAACCGGCCCGATGCGGACCGGGTCTTCCTCGGCTCGGTCATCGGGCGGTTTGCCAACCGGATCGGCGGTGGCACCTTCACCCTCGACGGTGTCCGGTACCGGGTGCCGCTGAACAACGGGAAGAACAGCCTGCACGGCGGCCCCGCCGGGTTCGACACGCGCGTCTGGGACGCGACCGAAATCCGTGACGACGACGGCGTCGCCGTGCGGCTCACGCTGGTCAGCCCGGACGGCGACCAGGGCTACCCCGGCCGGCTCTCCGTCGAGGTCACCTACCGCCTCGATGCGCGCGATCGGCTGCGCATCACCTACCGGGCCACCACCGACGCGCCGACCGTTGTCAACCTCACCAACCACACCTACTGGAACCTCGCCGGCGAAGGGACCGGCGACGTCCACGGGCACCGGCTGGAGATCGCCGCGAGCCGGTTCTGCGCCACCGGTGATGATCTCATCCCGGCCGGTGAGCCGGTTCCGGTCGAGGGCACGCCGTTCGACTTCCGCCGGGCGGTGGCGATCGGTGCGCGCATCGGTGAGGCCGATCCGCAGCTCGTGATCGGGCAGGGCTACGACCACAACTGGGTGCTCGACGACGGCTCGCCGTTCGCCGCCCGGGTGTGGGAGCCGGTGTCCGGGCGGGTGCTCACGATGTGGACCACCGAGCCGGGGCTGCAGTTCTACTCGGGCAACTACCTCACCGCGGCGCTGACCGGCACCGGTGGCCGCCCGTACCACCGCGGAGCCGGCTTCGCGCTGGAGGCGCAGCACTTCCCGGACTCCCCCAACCGGCCCGACTTCCCCAGCACCGTGCTGCGGCCCGGCGAGGTCTACCACCAGGAGACGGTGTACGCCCTGACCACCGCGGACGAGCCACCCGTGGCGTGAGCGACAATCGCGCGGCGGACGCCCGCGACCGCCGTTACCCTCGCCGGTCATGGGAGACCTTTCCGCCGTCGCCGGGGACCTCGCGCCCACCGGCACCCTCCGCGCCGCCGTCAACCTGGGCAATCCCGTGCTCGCGCACGGCACGCCGGCGGAGCCGGGCGGGGTCACGGTCGACCTCGCCCGCGAAGTGGCCGCACGGCTGGCCGTTCCGGTGCGGTTCCTCTGCTTCGACGCGGCCCGGAAGTCGTTCGAGGCGCTGACCTCGGGCGCGGCCGACCTCGGCTTCCTGGCCATCGAACCTGCCCGCGCGGACCGGGTGGCGTTCACGGCGCCGTACGTCGTCATCGAAGGCGTGTATGCCGTCGCGGAGGACTCGCCGTTCGCCACGACGGCCGACATCGACCGGCCGGGCGTCCGGATCGGCGTCAAGGAGGGCTCCGCGTACGACCTGTACCTGACCCGGACCGTGCGGCACGCCACGATCGTGCGCGGCGCGGACGGCGTCACGGCGTTCGAGGACGGCGGCCTGGAGGTCGCCGCCGGGATCCGGCAGCCGGTGACCGCCTACGTCGCCGCGCATCCGGGCACCCGGGTGCTTCCCGGGCGCTTCATGGAGATCCGGCAGGCCGTCTGCACCACGCCGGACCGCGGTCCGGAGACGATCGCGTTCTTGAACGACCTGGTCGAGGAGCTGAAGGCGACCGGGTTCGTCGCCGACGCGCTGCGCCGGGCGGGCCAGGACGCCACGGTCGCCCCGCCCGCCTGACGGCGCTACTTGCCGGTGACGCCGTCGACCAGCTCGCGGCCGACGTCCAGGTGCCCGGCGTGCCGGGCGAAGCTCTGCACCAGGTGACACAGGATCCACGCGAACGTCGGGTGTTCTTCGGCCCCACCGCGGCGGGTCGTGCGCACGGCCCGGCGCTCCAGCGGCGTGACCGCGGCGAGCCGGGCGCAGTTTTCGCGCTCCGCCAGGAAGAAGGCCGTGATGTCCGCCGAGGGTTCCTCCGGCGCGACGAACCACTCCTGCGCGGCCGTGCCGGGCCAGGAGAAGTCGACGTCCTCGCCGGAGAAGAGGTACCGGATCCAGAAGCGTTCGGTGCAGGCGAGGTGCTTGACCATGCCCAGCGGCGTCCAGCCCGAAGGCAGCACGCTCCGGCGCAGATCGCGCTCGGAGAGACCGTCGAGCTTGCGCAGGACGGCGGCGGCGTTGTGGTCGAGGTAGCCCAGCAGCAGGGCGCGCGGATCGGCCAGGGTAGGCGGGGGTTCGGGAGTCTCGACCATGATCGAAAAGCTACTGGGCGACCACCCGCGGTGACGGGTTCCCGCGCCCTCACGACGGGGTGACCTCCGCCCGCGACAAGGCGGACACTCGCCGTATCGCTGTCTCGTCGCCATCGTCAAGGGCGCGACATTGCGCCTTCTCGACGGTCGCAACGAGTGCTACGTTCCTGAAGGGGACCGAGCGAGACAGAGGGGCTGCGATGAGGCTTACTCCCAGCGCTCACACCGACTCGTTCTGCCGCGACCGGCTGCCGCCGTCCGAGCAGTGGCCGCGGCTGGTGTTCGACCTGCCGGAGCTGCGCTACCCCGACCGGCTCAACGCCGCGACGGCCTTGCTCGACGACACCGTTGCCCGCCTCGGCCCGGATCGGCCCTGCCTGCGCTCGCCGCACGAAACGTGGACCTACGGCGACGTCCTGGCGCGCGCCAACCGGATCGCCCACGTACTCACCGCGGAGCTCGGGGTCGTGCCGGGCAACCGCGTGCTGCTGCGCGGTACCAACACGCCGTGGCTCGCGGCGTGCTGGCTCGGCGTCCTCAAGGCCGGCGCCGTCGCCGTCACGACCATGCCGATGCTGCGCCGCGGCGAGCTCGCCAAGATCACCGAGCGGGCGCGGCCCACGGTGGCCCTCTGCGACGAGCACCTGCTCGACGAGCTGCCGCCCGGGCTCCCCGTGGTGTCCTACGGTGCCGCGTCCGATCACACCGGGCTCGCCGAACGCTGCGCCCGGCACCCGGCGACGTTCGCCGACGTGCCGACGGCCGCCGACGACGTCGCCCTGCTCGCCTTCACCTCCGGCACGACCGGGACGCCGAAGGCCACGATGCACTTCCACCGCGACCTGCTCGCCATCGCCGACACGTTCTCCCGGCACATCGTCCGGCCCACCCCGGACGACCTCTTCTGCGGGACCCCGCCGCTGGCGTTCACCTTCGGCCTGGGCGGCCTCCTGGTGTTCCCGCTGCGCGCCGGCGCCTCGGTGCTCCTGGTGGACCGCGCCACCCCTCGGGAGCTGGCCTCGATCGTCGCCGAGTACGGCGTGACGGTGCTGTTCACCGCACCGACCGCCTACCGCGCGATCCTCGGCTCCGGTGACGGCCCGCTGCTGGCCGGGGTGCGCCGTGCCGTCTCCGCCGGCGAAGCGCTGCCGGCCGCCGTCGCCGAGCAGTACCGCGACACCGTCGGATCGCCGTTGATCGACGGCATCGGCAGCACGGAGATGCTGCACGTGTTCATCTCCGCGGCCGGCGACGACGCCCGCGTCGGCCGGACCGGCAAGGTCGTTCCCGGCTTCCGCGCCGCCGTGCTCGACCTCGACGGCCACCCGGTGCCGGACGGCACGCCCGGACTGCTCGCCGTCCAGGGCCCGACCGGCTGCCGCTACCTCGGCGACCCGCGGCAGACCGACTACGTCCGCGACGGCTGGAACATCACCGGCGACACCTACGTGCGCGAACCCGACGGCTACTTCCGGTTCGTGGCGCGCAGCGACGACATGATCGTGTCTTCCGGTTACAACATCGCGGCTCCCGAGGTCGAAGAGGTGCTCCTGACGCACCCGGACGTCGACGAGTGCGCGGTCGTCGGCACGCCCGACCCGGATCGGGGCGCGGTCGTGACCGCCTTCGTCGTGCTGCGGCCCGGCGTCACCCCGGGCCCGGACGTCGTGCACGCCCTGCAGGAGCACGCCAAGGCCGTGGCCGCGCCGTACAAGTACCCGCGCCGGGTGCGGTTCCTCGACGCGCTGCCGCGCAATGCCAGCGGCAAGCTGCAGCGGTACCTGCTGCGCGAGCGCTGACGGGGGTGACGGGCCCGCTGCCGAGGTGGGGTGGCGGTGGACCCGTCACGTCTGAGGGAGGACATGCCTCAAGCCTAGCCACGGATTCGAACACATGTTCAGGGCCATTCAGGTAGTTCTCGACTACGAAACGTCACCACAACACCGGCTTTCCCCGCCGCACCAACACTTCCGGGTGACAAACAGTCCTCTGTGGACACCGAAGGACCACGGCAAACGAGCCACCGGCGCCGCCCGCGACACCGTCACCCGGACCGCCGGCCGGGCCGGACCGGCGCGGCCGTTTCCCTGCCGTCACCGGGAAAACTCCACACACCGCGCTGACCTGCACGGAGGACCATCACCCTGGCGCGCCGCCGAGGCGGTGACAACGCCCGCGACCCGACCCCATAAAGTCTTCGCGCAGCCATCGGAGGTGACCACCCGCGTGCCCGACGTCGACTACTACGAGGTGCTCGGCCTCCGTCGCGACGCCACGGCGGCCGACGTCAAGACGGCCTACCGCAGGCTGGCCAAGACGATGCACCCGGACGGCGGCGGCACGGTCGGCACGTTCCGCCTGCTGCGCGAGGCCTACGACGTCCTGAGCGACCCGGTCGCCCGCGCCCGCTACGACACCGGCGGCGCGACGGTGGTCCCCGTCCCGGTCCGGCCCCGGCCGCGGCGGCGCTTCGGCGACGAGCCCGGCTTCGTCCCCGACCTGCCCGAGCTGGACGCCGAAGACCTGAGCTGGTGGCACTTCGCCGGCGAGGACACCCGCATGCGGCACGGCCGCCGCCGCGGCCCCGGCCACACGCCGGTCGTGGTCGCGGTCGCCGGGATGGTGCTGGTGCTCCTGCCGCTGGTCACCGGCGTCGGGTTCAGCACGCCGGTGCTGCTCGTCTGGCTGCTGCTGACCGCCGGCACGGCCCTGCTGGTGCAGCGGCTGGCGCGCGGGTACCTGCGGGCCGCGAAGGCCCGCGAGGCGTACGCCGAGGAGTTCGGCGGCCGCACGGTCTTCGGCGCGCCCGGCACCGAGCGCGACGAGCTGGCCGAGCGGCTCACCGCCGACCTGCTCGAGGGCTACCTGACCCGGCTGCCCGGCGCCCGCATCTTCCACGGGCTCGCCTGGCCGGGCTCGGTGTTCGCCGACGTCGACCACGCGGTGCTGTGCGGCAAGCGGCTGGTGCTCATCGAGTCGAAGCTGTGGCTGCCGGGCCACTACGAGACGGCCGAGGACGGCAGGCTGCTGCGCAACGGCCGCCCGTTCCGCGGCGGCGGGAGCCGGCTCGCCGAGAGCCTGGCGGCCTACCGCGACCTGCTCCCGGGCGTGGCGCTGCGCGGGGTGATGATCGTGTACCCGAGCCGCAGTGGCGACCTGACGACGGCGGACCCGGGCGATCTGCCGGTCGCGCCGATGACGCCGGAGGAGTTCCTGCACGAGATCGGCGAATGGCTCGCCGCCGATCCGTCCACTGTGGACCACGAGACGCTGCGGACGATGCGCGACCAGGTGGTCGGCGGCGGCCGGGCGGCCTGACCCGGTTCCGCGAAAAGCGATCGGCTGCCAGACTCCCCACTCGTGCGCGCGCTGATCTTCGACTTCGACGGGCTGCTGGTGGACACCGAGGCCTCGGCCTTCCACGCCTGGCGGCAGGTGCTGGCCGAGCACGGCGCCGACCTGCCGCTGCCGGCCTGGCAGGCGGTCATCGGCGGGCAGTCGAGCGTCACCGCCGTGCTGACCCACCTGGAAGCCGCGATCGGGACGGTCGACCGCGAGGCCGTCGTCGCGCGGTGGCGGGAGAAGCACCTGACCACGGCCTCCCGGCTGCCGCTGCGGGACGGTGTCGGCGAGTTCCTCGAGGCCGCGCGGGCCGGCGGGCTGCGGCTCGCCGTCGCTTCGGGCGCGACGCGCGACTGGGTCGGCGAGCACCTGGAACGGATCGGGGTGCGCGGCCACTTCGCGGTCGTGTCCGCCTTGGACGGGCACCGGCCCAAGCCCGCGCCGGACGTCTACCTGGCCGCGCTCGACGCACTCGGGGTGCCCGCCGCCGACGCCGTGGCCTTCGAGGACAGTCCGACCGGCGTCGCCGCCGCGGTCGCGGCCGGACTGCGCTGCGTCGCCGTGCCGAACGAGGTGACGTCGGGGCTGGGGTTCCCGGGCGCGGAGCGGGTGCTGCCGTCGTGGGCCGCGATCACCCTGGGCGATATCACCCATGATCGATCAAAATGCCACAGAGATTGACAGGACGATGGCCCCGATGTGAAGCTCATCAACCAGGATCGAACAGTCTGCGACACTGGGGGGTCAGATGTCGGGAGTGATGGGGCACCGCGGCCATGCGGCTCGCGCTTTCCTGTCGTGACCTCGCCGCCGACCGGTTCCTCGGCGACGGCGCCCGGGTCTTCGCGCGAGCTCGCGCGGCGGCCGAGGCCGGCCACCGGGTGTTCCTGGTCGCCGAGAAGCTGCCACCGTCGCGGAAGGACGATCGCGTCGCGTGGGTCCCGACCGCGCCCGCGCGGCCGGACCACCGCTACTTCGCCGAGGCGCACCGCTACGCCGACCGCGTCCTCGACACCCTCCGCACCCTCGGCGACCTGGACGTCGTGGAGTTCCTGGACGCCGGTGCCGAAGGCCTGAGCACGATCCGGGCGAAACGCCTGCTCGGCGAGTTCGGCGGCACCACGCTGACCGTCGTCCGCTGCCCGTGGTCGACCGCCGGCGGCGGTCCCGCCGCGCACCGGCCGCTCACCGCGGAGCACCAGTTCACCGTGTTCGCCGAGCGCTACTGCGCCGAGCACGCCGACGTCACCACCGCGGTCACGACGTCGGTGACACCCACCGCGAGCCGGACCCGGCCCGCGGTGTGGCGGCTCGGCGCGTACCGGCCGGACGCCGGGATCGAGACGTTCCTCGACGCGGCCGCGCTCGTGCTCGACGCCCACCCGGGAACCCGGTTCGAGCTGCGCGGCGAGGACACCCCGACCGATCCGCTCGGCCGGTCCTATCGCGACCACCTGCGCCGCGGCCTGCCGGCACACCTCTCCCGCGCGGTCACCTTCGGCGGCCCGCCCGGAGACGAGCCGCCGGGTGCCCGCTGCGTCCTCCCGGCCGGCGACACCGAATGCCCGAGCACCGCCGCGTTCGCCCTGGCGCGCGGGAGCACCGTCGTGGCGCCGAAGGGTAGTACCGCGGCCGACGTCGTCGAGCGGCACGGCGGCGGCATCGTCGTCGCCCCCGACGACCCGGCCGCCCTCGCCGAAGCCCTCTTCGCCGACGCACCGGAGTGCGCCGAGAGCCGGCCAGTGCTCCACTTCCCGCAGGTCGAGCCCGTCGCCACGGCGGTCGAGCCGGGGCTGGTGAGCGTCGTGATCCCGCTGTTCGACCAGGGCCGGTTCCTCGACGGCGCGCTCGCCTCCGTGCGTGCCGCCGGGTATGCCGACGTCGAGATCGTGGTGGTCGACGACGGGTCCACCGATGCCGGGACGGTCGCCGCGTTCGACGCGTTGACCGACGTGGTCAAGGTGCGCCAGCCCAACGCCGGGCTGTCCGCCGCCCGCAACGCCGGGATCGCCGCGAGCCGGGGCGAGTACGTCGTCCCGCTCGACGCCGACGACGAGCTGCCGCCGGGCTTCCTCGGCCCTGCCGTCACCGCGCTCGCGCGCCATCCGGAACTGTCCTATGTAGTCGGTCACGTGCGCTACACCGGCCTGCTGGACCACGTCCAGGCGCCGCTCGGGCACGCCGGCGACGTCAGCACGGTGGTCAACACGCACGGCCGCGCGACCGGCGTGTTCCGCAGGGAGGCGCTGCAGGCCGTCGATGGGTACGACGAGAGCCTGCCCGCGTACGAGGACTGGGACCTGTACCTGCGGCTGGCCCGCGCGGGTTTCGAGGGCGACGTCGCGCCGGTCGAGGGCCAGCGGTACCGGCGGCACGCCGATTCGATGACGTTCGGCCACAGCCGCGACGACCGGCGCGAGCTCACCCAGCTGCTCCTCAGGAAACACGCGGCGGACCTGCCGCCGGACCGGTCGCTGCCGCTGCTGCTGACCCTGGCCGAGCTGTGGAAATCCGGGTACGAGCCGAGCGCGTCGGCCCGGCTGCTGGAGGCGGGCGATGGCTGACACCATTCCCGGGCTGCTGCGCGACCGCGCGGCCCGCGAACCCGACCGCGTCGCGATCCGCGTCGGCGCGAACGCACTGACGTTCGGCGCATGGCACGACCGGGCAGCGCGGATCGCGGGCGGACTGGACGTCCGGCGGGGCGACCGCGTCGGGCTGCTCTTCGACGAGCACGACTGGCTCGACTTCGCGGCCGCCTACGTCGGGGTGCAGGCGGCCGGGGCGGTCGCGATGCCGATCTCCGCCCGCACCCCGGATCCCGAAGTCACCAGGCTGCTCGCCGACTTCGGCGCGGTGGGGCTGATCCGTGGCTCAGGTCTCGACGCCCAGGGCCGGCCGGTCGAGGAGGTCATCGCGGACCGGCCCGGCGGCGTCGACGTCGGGCCCGGCGACCTCGCCCAGATCCTGTTCACGTCGGGGACGACGGGCCGGCCGAAGGGCGTCAGCGCGACCCACGCCAACCTGACCCACGGCTACCACCCGCGGATGCGGCGGCGGCCGCTCGCCCACTCGAAGCTGTTCCTGCACGCCTTCCCGCTCGGCACCAACGCGGCGCAGACGATGCTGTTCAACGCCCTCACCGCCGAGCCCGCCGCACTCGTCCTCCCCCGGTTCGACGCCGAGGAGTTCTGCCGGCTCGTCGAATCCGAAGGCGCCGGGACGGCGTTCCTCGTCCCGGCGATGGCGATCGACCTCGTCGCGAGCGGTGCGCTGGACCGGCACGACCTGTCCTCGGTGGTGATGCTCGGCTCGACGGCCGCCGCGTTGCCGCCCGAGATCGCCAAGGCCCTGGCCACGGCGTTCCCCAAGGCCGACATCGTCAACTACTACAGCTCGACCGAGGCCGCGCCCGCCCAGACGGTGATGATCTTCGACCCGGACCGGCCCGCGGCGGTCGGGCAGCCCGCCGACGGCGACCTGAAGATCACCGACGCGGACGGCCACCCGCTGCCGGCCGGCGAAACCGGCGAGGTCTGGCTGCACTCCCCGACCACCGCGCGGACCTACTTCGGCGACGCGAACGCGACTTCGGCGGTGTTCCGCGACGGCTGGATCCGCATGGGCGACCTCGGCCGGCTCGACGACGAGGGCTACCTCTACCTCGTCGACCGCGAGAGCGACGTGATCAAGTCCGGCGCGTTCAAGATCTCGACCCTGCGGATCGAAGCCGAGCTGTACACGCATCCGGACATCCGCGAGGCCGCCGTGCTCGGCCTCCCGCATCCCGTGCTCGGCTCGGTCCCCGCCGCCGCCGTCGTCCTGCGCAAACCGGTCGACGACCTGCGCGCCTTCGCCGCCGGCCGGCTGGCGCGGCACGAGATCCCGGCGCGCTGGCTGGTCGTCGACGCGCTGCCCCGCAACGACGCCGGGAAGGTGCTCAAGCGGCAGCTGCGAGACCTCTTCGACGCGCCTTCCGAGCCCGCCGCTCCCGCCTCGGACGTCGAGGCGCGGCTCGCCGGCCTGTGGGCGCGGGCGCTCGGCCGGGACGTCCCGGCGGGCGCCGACTTCTTCGCCGCGGGCGGGGATTCGTTCGCCGCCGCCCGGTTCGCCGCGCTCGCGACCGAGGAGTTCGGCGTCGAGGTGCCGGTGTCGTTCGTGTTCGACTTCCCCGGACTCGCCGCCCAGGCCACCCACCTGCCCGACCGCCGATCCGCACCGGCCGAGGCCGACGTGCCGGACGGCGTCCCGCTCAGCTCCCTGCAGGAGTACTTCCTGCGGTGGCTCGGCGAGACGGCCGAGCCGCGGGCGGTCTCGGCGGTCGCGGTGGCGATCCGGATCACCGACCTCCTGGACGTCCGGGCGCTGCGCCGCGCCTTGGACGACGTCGTCGCCCGGCACGACGCGCTGCGCACGGTTTTCCCGGGAGGCCGCGCCGTGGTGCTGGACCGCTGCGAACCGGACTTCGACGAGGTCTTCGCCGACGATCCGGTGCGCCAGGCGTGCACCGAGCTGGAGCGCCCGTTCGACCTCGAACGCGGCCCGCTCGTCCGGGCGCTGGTCATCGAGGAAGGCCCGGAGGAGTTCGTGCTGGTGCTCGGCGTGCACCACCTCGTCTTCGACGGGCACTCGATGGGCGTGCTGCTGCGCGAGCTCGGCGAATGTTATGCGGGTCAAGGTCATCGGCTGCCGCCCGCGGGCCGCGCGGCCGACGTCTCGGCCTGGGCGCGGACCCGCTGGCCCGCGGCACGCGAGTTCTGGCAGCGCACGCTCGACGGCGCCCCGGCCGCCCTCCCCGGCGCACCACGCGCGGCCGCAGTCCCGGCGTTCGAAGGACATTCCGTGCCCTTCGAGATTCCGGTGGAGCTGTCCGAGCGGCTGCGGAAAGCCGTCGCCGAGCGGCGCGCGACCGTCTACATGGGACTCCTGGCCGTGTGGGCGAAGGCGATGGCGGAGTGGGCGGGCAGCGACGAGGTCGTCGTGATGTCACCGCTGCCCGGACGCACCAAGCCGGAGTTCGACGCCGTGGTCGGCTGCCTGGTCCAGTCGCTGCTGCTGCGGATCGACGTCTCCGACGACCCGCCGTTCGACCGGCTGCTTCCCCGCGTCCGGCGGGTCGTGCTCGACGCGACCGAGCACCAGTACCACCCGTACGAGGAGTTCAGCCGCCGGATCCCGCAGCCGGCCTGGCTGCGCTTCGAACGCTGGGGCGGGCCGGTGCACTTCCCCGGCCTCGACTCCGGGCCGGTCGAGCTGCCGCGCGAGCTGATGTTCGCGTGGCCGATGCCGGGCCCCGACCTGAGCGTGCCGGAACTGGCGCTCACCGAGCACCCGGACGGCCGGATCACCGGCTGGCTCGTGCACAACCGGCTCACCTACGCGCCGCCGGAGATCGACCGGCTGGCCGAGCTCGTCCTGGCCCAGCTGAAGGAGGTCCGATGAGGCAGGCATCGCTGGCCCAGAACGGGATCTGGTTCACCGAGCACGCGGTCGACGCGGGGTCGGCGTACCACATCCCGCTGTCCGTCGTCCTGCGCGGCGACCTCGACGTGGCCGCGCTGGAAGCGGCGTGCGGCGACGTCGTCACGCGGCACCCGCTGCTCGCGTGTGGACTGTCCGAAAGCGACGGCTCCCTTACCCTCGTCGAAGAGGATCCGCCGGTCCTGGAGCGCGCTGCGGGTACCCGGCGTGAGCTGATCGCGCGGCCGTTCGGCGACGGCCCGCTGTCCCGGTTCGTCCTGTTCGAGGACCACGAGCTGCTGATCGTCGTGCACCACCTGGTGTTCGACGGCGCGTCGAAGGACGTCCTGCTGCGCGACCTCGCGGCCTGCTACAACGCTCGCGTCGCCGGGACCGGGCCGCAGCTCCCGGCCGCGCCGCCGGACTACCGGGAGCACGTCGAGGGCGAGGCCGAACGCGTCGCCGCGGCGCTCGAGCAGGCCAAGGCGTTCTGGGCGACGCGGCCGCTTCCCGAGGACGTCGTGCTGCCCGGGCTCGACGGCCCGCCGGACGCCCGGGACGGCGAGTTCGTCAAGCTCACCCTGCCCGCCGGGCTGCGGGAGTCGGCCCGCGACCTCGGGCTTTCGCAGTTCGAGCTGCTGCTCGCCGCGATCCAGGTGCTGCTGTTCCGGTACGGCAACGCGCGGCCTGCGGTGGCGATCGACCTGTCGACGCGCACGCCGCGGCACCGGCACGCCGTCGGCGTGTTCGTCAACGAGCTGCCGATCGCCCTCGACGCCGACGCCGCAACGCCGTTCCGGGCGTTCGGGGAAGGCGTGCGGGCCGAGCTCCGCGAGCTGTACCGGCACTGGGAAGTGCCACTCGCCCGGGCGGTATCGGGCGTCCGGCCCGCGACCGCGCTCGCGCCGGTGTCGCTGAGCTACCGGGACCGGGCCAAGGCGCCGGAGTTCACCGGCCTGGAAGCCACCGTGGACTGGACGGAGTTCGCGTTCGCCGCGCGCAACGCGCTGCACTTCCAGGTCGTCGCCGGGGACGGCGAGCCCACGCTGATCCTGCAGTACAGCAGCCGCCGGATCGGCCACGCCGACGTCACCCGGATCGGCGAGCACCTGCGCACGCTGCTGGCCGCCGCCGTCGGCGCGCCGGACACCCCGCTCGGCGAGCTGCCGGTGCTCGGCGACGCCGAGCTGGCGAACGTCCTGACCGCGTGGAACGACACGGCAGGGGACTTCCCCGAGACCACGCTGACCGCGCTGGTCGAGGCACAGGCGGACCGGACGCCGGACGCGGTGGCGGTCACCTTCGACGGCGTCGAACTGTCCTATGCGGAGCTCGACGCCCGCGCCAACGGCATCGCCCGGCAGCTGCGCGGCCAGGGCGTGGGCCCCGATGACGTCGTCGCGATCTGCGCCGAACGCTCGCCCGAGCTGGTCGTCGGGCTCCTCGCGATCCTCAAGGCCGGGGCGGCCTACCTGCCGCTGGATCCCGAATATCCCGCCGAGCGGCTCGCGTTCATGCTCTCCGACGCCGCCCCCGCCGCGATCCTGACCCAGCGCCGCCTGCTCGACGAGCTGCCGCCCCTGGAGCGCAAGCCGATCCAGCTCGACGACGTCGTCCGCGGCGAGCGCCTGGACCCCGTCGCCGGGCCGGACAACGCGGCCTACGTCATCTACACCTCGGGCTCGACCGGCCGCCCGAAAGGCGTGGTCACCGAGCACCGCGCGATCGTCAACCGGCTGCACTGGATGCAGCGGACCTACGGGCTCGGCGCCGACGACGTGGTGCTGCAGAAGACCCCGGTGAGCTTCGACGTCTCGGTGTGGGAGCTGTTCTGGCCGCTGACCACCGGCGCCCGGCTGGCACTCGCCAAGCCGGGCGGGCACAAGGACGCCGCCTACCTCCAAAGCCTGCTCGCCGCGGGCGTCACGACCGCCCACTTCGTCCCGTCGATGCTGGAGGTGTTCCTCGCCGAGGAGACGGCCGGCGCACCGGCCCTGCGCCGGGTGATCTGCAGTGGCGAGGAACTGCCAGCCGGCCTCGCGCGCCGGTTCACCGCCCGCTTCCCCGGCGTCGAGCTGCACAACCTGTACGGCCCGACCGAGGCGGCGATCGACGTCAGCCACTGGCACTGCCGGCCGGACCTCCTCGACGGGCTGACGCGGGTGCCGATCGGGCGGCCCATCGACAACGTCCGGCTGTACGTCCTCGACGCCGGACGGCGGCTCGTCCCGCCGGGGACACCCGGTGAGCTGCACATCGGCGGCGTCGGCGTCGCGCGCGGCTACCTGAACCGGCCCGAGCTGACCGAAGAGAGGTTCGTGCCGGACCCCTTCGAACCCGGCTCGCGGCTGTACCGGACCGGCGACCTGGCGCGCCACCGGCCCGACGGCACCCTCGAGTTCCTCGGCCGGATCGACACCCAGGTCAAGATCCGCGGCCAGCGCGTCGAGCTGGGCGAGATCGAGGCCGCGCTGCGCGGTGACGACGTCCGCGACGCCGTCGTGGCCCTGCGCGAGGACCGGCCCGGCGACCAGCGCCTGGTCGCCTACCTCATCGGATCGGCGCGACCGGAGGAGCTGAAAGACCGGCTCAAGCGCCTCCTGCCGGACTACATGGTGCCGAGCGCGTACGTCGCCCTCGACGCGTTTCCCCTGACCCCGAACGGCAAACTCGACCGGAACGCCCTCCCCGCACCCGCGCCGTCCACAGTGGACGCGGGCGGTACCGAGCCGCGCACGGATGTCGAAAAGCTGATGGCGCAGCTCTGGCAGGAGGTGCTGGGCCTCGACCGGGTCGGCATCGACGACGACTTCTTCGACCTCGGCGGGCACTCCCTGCTGGCCACCAAGGTCGTCTCGCGGCTGCGCCGCCGGCTGCCCGAGGGCTCGCCCGGCATCACGGTGATGGACGTCTTCGCCGAGCCGACGATCCGCGAGCTGGCCGCGATGATCGAAACCCCGGACGCGGAAAGCCGCGCGGGCAAACGGCTCTACGAGCTGACCCGGCCGCTCCCCGACCACGAACGCGTGGTGACCTACGTCGGCGTGCCGTACGCGGGCACCAGCGCGGTCGTCTTCCAGCCCCTGGCCGACGCGCTGCCACCCGGGTGCACGCTGTTCGCCGTCGCCCTGCCGGGGCACGACCCCGGCATCGTCGAGGAATCGCTGCCCCTGGAGGAGATCGCGCAGGAGTGCGTCGCCGAGATCCTCGAGCGCGTCACCGGCCCCCTGGTCCTCTACAGCCACTGCCTGGGCAGCGCGCTGACCACGGAGATCGCGCGGCGGCTGGAGGCGGCCGGGCGCGAGATCGACGCGATCTACGTCGCCGCGAACTTCCCGTTCGCCCTGCCGGTGCGGGGCGCGCTCGGCAAGCTCGGCCAGCTGACCAAGCTCAAGCGGCTGCGCAGCGACCGGTCGTGGGCCAACTGGCTGCGCGGCATGGGCGCCGACCTCGAAGGCCTGCCGCCCGAAGAGATCCAGCTGATCGTCAAGCTGATGCGCGAGGACGGCGCCCACGCCGAGGACTACTTCTCCGCGCTGCTCGACACCGGCGCCGCGAAGCTGCGCGCGCCGATCATCTCGGTGGTCGGCGAACGCGACCCGATCACCGAGTACTACCAGGAGCGCTACCGGGAGTGGCAGATCGTCACCCGGAAGACGGCATTGGTCGTCCTCGACGAGGCCGGGCACTACTTCCTGCGGTTCCGTCCCGAAGAACTCGCCGAGATCATCACGTCCGTGCACCCGGCCCTCGCGGCCGGGACCACCGACGAGCTGACGCACGAGGCCCGCGGCGAGGACGCGAGCTGGTGGTTCACCGAGGTCTCCGAAGCACCCGACGACCTACCGCCACCCCGGACGCCGCAGCCGAGCCTCGGGCGGTTCCTCACCGTCGCGGCCGGGCAGCTCGTGTCCATCACCGGCTCGCAGCTGACGGAATACGCGATCCCGCTGTGGATCTACCTCACCACGGGCTCGCTGACGTCGTACGCGACGTCGTGGATCTTCGGCATGCTCGGGCTGTTCCTGGCCCCGGTCGCCGGGGCGATCGTCGACCGGTGCGACCGGCGGAAGGTGATGCTGGCCGCCGACTGCGCGTCCGGCGTCATCCAGGCCGTGTTCGCGCTGATCTACTTCACCGGGGAGCTGCGGATCTGGCAGATCTGGATCGGGCTCGGCCTGCTGTCGGTGGCACTGGTCTTCCAGCGGCTGGCCTACCAGTCCGCGGTGCCGCAGCTGGTGCCGAAGCACTTCCTCGGCCACGCCAACGGCGTCGTGCAGCTCTCGACGGGTGTCGGCCAGTTCATCGCGCCGCTGCTCGCCGCCGCCGCGATCTCGCTGTTCAGCCTCGGCGGCATCCTGGTGTTCGACCTGGTCAGCTTCGCGATCGCGGTCACCGTCGTCGCCGCGGTGAAATTCCCGCGGTCGATGCCGCACAAGCACCGCGAGTCGCTCGGCCGCGAGATCGTCCACGGCTGGCGCTATTCGGTCGGCAACCGCTACATCCGCGGCATGGTCGCCTACATGGGGCTGCTGAACATCTTCCTCTCCGCGGTGATCCTGCTGATCTTCCCGCTGGTGCTGTCCTTCGGTTCCCTGTCCACCGTGGCCACGGTGTCGTTCCTCGGCGGGATCGGGGCCGCGCTCGGCGGGCTGGCGATGTCCATGTGGGGCGGGCCGAGCCGGCGGCGGATGCGCGGGATGCTGACCGCGGGCGTCGCGATGGGCGTCTGCGGCGCGGTCGCCGGGCTGCACGCCGGCATCGCCGTCGTCGCGACCGGGCTGGCCGGGATGTTCTTCTGCGTGGCGCTGGTCAACGGCATCCACGCGACGATCGTGCAGGTCAAGGTGCCGCAGCGGTACCACGGCCGGGTGTTCGCGCTCGACCAGATGATCGCCTGGTCGACCATCCCGCTCGGGCTGATCGTGGTGGCGCCGCTGGTGATCGGGCTGTTCGAGCCGCTGCTCATGCCCGGCGGCGGGCTCGCCGAGAGCGTCGGCGCGGTGCTCGGGACCGGGCCGGGCCGCGGCATCGGGTTCAGCTACGTCGTGCTCGGGCTGCTGATCGTCGCGCTCGGCCTGGGGGCGCTGCGCACCCGCGTGCTCTCGCGCTTCGACGAGGACATGCCGGACGCGCTGCCCGACGACGTCGTCGGCATCCAGGCCCTGCGGGAACGGCGGGGAGAAGGAGCGCGCCGATGATCGAACCGGCCCGCGACGACCGGCCGGCGTTGCTCGCCGAGGACGGCACGGTCACCACCCACCGCGAGCTGGCCGGCCAGGTCGACGTGCTGTCCGCCTGGCTGCGCGGGATCGTGGAGCCGGACCAGGTCGTCGCGGTGGCCATGGGCAACACGCCCTCCGCGGTCGCCATGCTGCTCGCGACGGCGTCGGTCGCGGTCTGCGCGCCGCTGCCGCCCGGCGGATCGGCCGAGGGGCTGGGCGCCTCCGTGGTCATCGCGGAAGCGGCCGAGGCCGATGTTCCGGTGGTCCGGCCGTTCGACGACGTCGGGCGGGTAGCCGGGCCGCGGTGTTCGGTGCCGGGAACTGCTCTGCTCGTACGGACCTCCGGCAGCACCGGCGCGGCGAAGCTCGTGCCGCTGTCCGGTGACGCCGTGCGGTACGCGGCGTCGCTGGTCGCGGAGACACTCGAACTCACCCCGGCCGACCGCGCGCTGAACGCGCTGCCGTTGCACCACACGCACGGTCTCGTCGGCGTGGTGCTGTCGAGCCTGACGGCCGGTGCGAGCGTCGTCTGCCTGCCGGGCTACCGCGACGACGGGATGCTCGCCGCGTTCCGCGCGTTCACGCCGACCTGGTACAGCGCGGTTCCGGCGATCCACGCGCGCGTGGCCGCGTTCGCCGCCGACGGGAAACTCGAGGGACACCGGCTGCGGTTCGCGCGGTCGGCGTCCGCCCCGCTGCCGGAGGCCTTGCGCCGTCGGCTCGGGGACGCGCTCGGCGTCCCGGTGCTGCAGGCGTACGCGCTGACCGAAGCGCCGGGCGAGATCTGCGCGCACCGCCCGTCGGTGCCGGTGCCGCCGGGCACGGTCGGGCCGCCGGTCGGCTGCGAGGTCTCGGTGGGCGCGTCGGGCGAAATCCTGGTGCGCGGACCGCACGTCTGCGCCGGCTATCTGTCCACAGTGGATGGCCCACTGATCGGGCACCCGGATGGACTGCTGGCCACCGGCGACCTCGGGCGGCTCACCGAAGAGGGCGAACTGGTCCTGGCCGGGCGCCGCGACGACGTGATCAACCGCGCCGGCGAGAAGGTCTTCCCGGCGGACCTGGAGAACGTCCTGGCCGGGCACCCTGGCGTGACCGACGTCGTGGTCGGCGGTGCGGCCGACCCGGTGCTGGGCGAGGCCGTGGTCGCCGTCGTCGTCGCCGGGGACGTCACCGACGACGACCTCCGCCGGTTCTGCGCGCGGACGCGCCCGGCGCACGGCCCGGACCGGATCGCGCGGGTCGCCGAGATCCCGCGCTCGGCCACGGGCAAGGTGAACCGCCGCGCGCTGGTCGCCTCGCTCGGCCCCGCGCCCGAAGCCGCCGACGTGCTCGACGCCGTCGCCGCCATCTGGGCGGAGGTGCTGTACCTGCCTTCGCCCGATCCCGACACCGGGCTGGACGAGCTGGGCGGCGAGTCGCTGCACGGCGCCCGCATCGAGGCGCTGGTCGCCGAACGCCTCGACGTCCGGCTGCCGCCGTCGGCCGTCCTGGACCGCGGGATGACCATCCGCAGGATGGCGGCCCTGGTCCGGGATTCGTGAGCCCTGCCGCCACCCTCGCCACGGTGCTGCTGGCCTACCTGCCGGCCGCGGTCACCCCCGGCCCCAACTTCGTGCTGATCGCGCACACCGCCGCGGCCGGCACCCGGCGCGCCGCGGTGGCCGTCGCGCTCGGGGTGGTCGTGGCGGGTGGCCTGCTGGCCGCGGTCGCGGTCTTCGGGCTCGGCAGCCTGCTGGCCCGCACACCGTGGCTGGCGACGGCGTTGCGCGTGGTCTGCGGCGCGTACCTCGCCTGGCTCGGCGTGCGGCTGTGGCTCCGGGCCCGCGCCCCGGACACGGCCCCGCCGTCGGGTCACGGCAGCGCCTTCCGCCAGGGCGTGGTCAGCAACCTGACCAACCCCAAGGCCGCCGCGTTCTTCGGCAGCGTCCTCACCGCGACCCTGCCCCCGGCCGAACCCACGGCCGTCAAAGCCGCCGCGGTCGCGCTGATCGTCACCGCCTCGGCCGCGTGGCACCTGAGCGTGGCCCTGTTGTTCTCCGCGTCTTCGACCCAACGCTGGTACGCGCGCGCGAAACCGGCGCTCAACCGGGTCGTGGGCACGATTCTCGTCGTCCTTGGCCTCGTGCTCGCCTGGACGCCGTGAAGGCCTCCCCGCGCGCGGCGAGGAGGCCTTCACGAACGAGCCGCGGTCCTACCGGGTGCCGCCCGAAGCGCGCTGCTTCTGCGCGTGCGCGGACCGGGTGCAGACCTCGCCGACGTCGACCGTCTGGCCGCGGTCGGCGTAGACGTCGGCCACGCCGACCAGCTTGCCGCCCGGCGTCGAGCAGGTCAGCTGGTAGGCCTCCTTCGTCCCGTAGGTCGGCGGGATCGGCGACGAGAACGACACGTCACCGGTCCAGTCGTCGACCGCGTCCGGGTTCGCCTGGTCGTAGTTGACCACCACGGCCTTGTAGTCGCCGGCCGGCGGGTCGAACAGCACGGCGTGCTCGGCCGTCGTGCCGCCGTTGGCCGACGAGCTGACCAGGTTGCCCGCCGAGTCGTAGACGTAGAGGTCCCAGTCGGTCGAGGTGCTCGCCCAGTTGATGTTGACGCTGAACTTCCCGTTGTCGACCTTCGGCAGGCCGTCGACGTGGAAGGTGAACGAGTCACCCGCCGGGTCGGCCGGGTAGTTCTGGTTGATCGGCGGCACGCCAGCCGGGTTGGCGACCGCGTAGCCCTGCTGCGCGGGACCCTGCGGGGTGCGCCCGTACCGGCCGGCCACGTACGGCCGCGTCGACGGGTTGACCGACCACGCGAAGCGCCCGCCGGTGGCGGTGAACTTCGAGTTCAGGTCGTCGGTGATGTAGATCGGCGGCTTGGTGGAGCCGTCGGGCTGGATCACCGGCGACGTCGGCGTCTGGAACGTCTTGTGCAGCTTGAGCTGGTAGCCCTTGGGCGCCGAGCCGATCAGCGTCGAGTGCTGCTGCGGGTCGGCCGCGTTGCCCAGCATGTCCAGGAACGCCTGGCGGTTGCCGCCCTTGCCGGCACCGGCCGCGGGGGCCAGACCGGCGTACTCGGCCACGACGCTGTCGGCGTAGGGCCCGTGGAAGCCGTTGCCGCCGACCTCGATCGTGAAGCCCCAGCCGCCGGTGGCCCAGTACGACCAGTCCTCGGTGGTGCCGGTCGTGTCGTAGAGCGCCCAGCTCGGCTCGCTGGTGTAGCCGTTGCGCGAGGCCAGCTTGTCGCCGAGGGCCTTGTACTGCGGCTCCTCCAGCGGCGGGCGGACGTCCGCCACGCCCGGCGGGCGCAGCACGAGCGCGGCGACGGTGTGCATCGTGATCAGGTTGGTCACCTGCCGCGAGGACACGATCGAGCGGACGTTGCGCACCTCGGGCTCGCTGAACGGCGCGGACCCGCGGAAGGTGTCGCCGCTCCAGGTCAGCTCGGCCCCGGCGCCGCCCCAGAAGCCGCCGTAGTTGCGGTTCGGGTCGGTGCCGCGGACGCGGCCGCCCGGGTTCGCCTTGCAGACGCCGGTCGCGAACTGCGGCGGCGAGTCGTTGACGTTGCAGTTCTTGCGCTTCATCTCGTAGTCGAAGCGGGTGAAGTCGCCCTTGGGCTCGGCCTCGCGGGAGATCTCGAAGCCGTCCGGGTTGATGATCGGCACGACGATGTTGCGCGTCTTGCCCACCAGCGACCGGATGGCGGCGTCGCGCGAGTAGCCGTTGACCAGCTCGTACGCCCATTCCATGACGTGCTCGCCGGCCGGCCACTCCCGGGCGTGGTGCACGCCCATGGTGAAGTTCACCGGCTTGCCGTCGGTGACGTTCTTGACGTCCGTGGCGATCTCGACGCCGACGACGTCACGACCTTCCCACGTCGATTCCGGCATCGTGAACGCCGAGACCAGACTCGGGTTCTTGCGGGCCAGTTCCTTGAGCTCGTAGTTGTACTCGTAGAGGTGCCGGTAGCTGGTGCGCCCGGACGGCAGCGCCGAAGCGGCGGTCTTGGCGGCGTACTCGCGGTCGGTCCGGGCGTCCCGGACCGACTTGGCCGAGAGGTCCGCCTCGATGACCTTCGACTTGAAGCCGCTGTCCTTCAGCGTCTTGCGGTCGGCGTCGTCGGCGAGCACGACCTCGACCCCGGTCGCGTCACCCTTCTCGGTGACGTCGAGCCCGAGGGCGGTCAGCTTGCCCTTGTCGGCGCGGGTGGGCGTCTCGACGCGGACGAGCTCCGCGCGCTGGGTCGCCGGAGTCGGCGTGCCCTGCGGCGTCAGGGCCAGGAAGTCGACACCGAGCTGGACCTGGCCGGCCGAGCCGCCGTACCGGCAGCCCTGGACGACGAGCTCCTGGCCCTTCTTCACGAAGCTCTCGGCGAGTTCGTGGCTGCGCAACGCCGTCGAGGCGGCGACCACCGCACCGGTGGCCTTGTCGAACACGGCGACGTCCCAGTCGCCCTCGGCGCCCGACGTGGCCTTGAGCCGCGCCTGCACCAAGCCATCCACAGTGGACGTCAGCTCGCGGCGATCGGCACCCGAGGTGCCCTTGGGCAGGACTTTCGCGAAGCAGGAGCGGGGCACCGACTTGTCGGCGCGCAGGATGTTCTGCGCCGCGACCGCGGTGCCGGACGGCAACGCGACGAACGTTCCGGCCAGTGCGACGGCCGAAGCCAGCATCACTAACCGTCTTGGTGAATTCCCCACAGGTAGAGACCTCCTTGACGCCAGACCGGCACGCACGGACGTACCGGAACCGGAGGACCATAATGGAGGAAATCCGGCCGCGGTAACCGCCGTAAGTCGTACAGCGTTCAACCCGCTTTTCACCGGGAGTTCAACCACCGCTCGGCTACTGTCGGTTCATGGTCACGTTCCCCGCGCGACGGGTGTCGGTCGCGATCTCGCTGACGGGCATCGCGGCCTTGGTGCTCGGCGCGGGCCTGGTGCTGTTGCTGCAGGTCATCCCGCCGACGGACGAAATCAGTGTCACCCGCCGCACGATCAGCGAGTACGGGTTGTCCGATCACAAGTGGGTCTTCGACCTCGCGGTGCTCCTGGTCGCCGCCGGCTCGGCGGCGGGCCTGCTGGTCCTCCACCGCCAGGGCAGGCTGCCGGCCCCGGCGGCCATCCTGGGGACACTGTGGACGGTCGGGCTGCTGGTCATCGTGGCCTTCCCCAAGCCGGACTGGGCCACCGTCTCCCGCGCCGACTTCGGCGGCACGCTGCACCGGATCGCGAGCGTGGTGGCGTTCGTGGCGCTGCCACTGGCGGTCCTGGTCGCGGCACGCGCGGCGTTCCCGGCGTCCCCCGGCCGCCGCTGGCTGGCCCGGGTGCTGGCCCTGGTGTCGCTGGGCTGGTTCGCGGTGATCCTGGGCGCGGTCGTGGTGGCCGCGACGTCCGACGGCCGGTGGTGGACGTTGATCCCGCTCGGCCTCGTCGAACGCGGGATGGCGCTGACCGAGCTGGTGGCGCTGGGTGTCCTGTTCGCCCCGGTCGGCGAGCGGTCCCGACAACCGCGATGACCCCGCGTCCGGCCGTCGATAACCTACACTGTAGGTACGCGACCGGAGGGGAAGTCATGACCGGAGCCCTGGCCTGGACGAAACCCGTGGTGCGCTGGGGCCTCGGCCACGCGCTCCCCCGCACCGTGCTGCGGCGCGAGGCCAAGCGTGGTGACCTGCAGGGACGCATGGTCGTCGCCGCGGCCGAAGGGCGGGATCTCACCACTCTGTTCGAAGAGATCCGGGACGTCGGGCCGCTCGCGCGGACGCGCTTCGGCTGGATGACCACCACGCACGCCGCCGTGCGGGAAGTGCTCTCCAGTGAGGACTTCCGCGTCGGCGTCCTCGGGTCGGACGGCTCCGCGCTCGGCCGGCTCGTCGAATGGTCGGCCGGCGAGCACCTGCACCCCGTGCGGCCGCCGTCGCTGCTCGCCGTCAACCCGCCCGAGCACACCCGCTACCGCAAGCTCGTCACCGGCGTGTTCACCGTGCGCGCGGTCGAACAGCTGCGCGGCCGGGTGCAGGAGATCGCCGACGGCCTGCTCGACGAGCTCGATCCGGCCCGCCCGCTCGACCTCGTCGAGTCCTACTGCGGGCTGCTGCCGGTCACCGTCATCAGCGAGATCCTCGGCGTGCCGCCGTCCGACCTCGGCAAGGTGCTGTCCCTGGGCGCGGCCGCCGCCCCCAGCCTCGACCTCGGGCTCGGCTGGCGCACCTTCCGCGACGTCGAGACCGCGCTCGCCGAGTTCGACACCTGGCTCGGCGAGCACCTCGACCACCTGCGCCGGCACCCCGGCGACGACCTGTTCAGCAAGCTCGTCGCGGCCCGCGACGGCGGGGTCGGCCTCACCGAGACGGAACTGAAGTCCACCGCGGGCCTGGTGCTGGCGGCCGGCTTCGAGACGACGGTCAACCTGCTCGGCAGCGGCATCGCCCTGCTCGCCGGCGACCCCGGGCAGCTCGCCGTGCTGCGCGAACGGCCGGAGCTGTGGGGCAACGCCGTCGAAGAGGTGCTCCGGTACGACCCGCCGGTACTGCTGACCGGACGCGTGGCCACGCGCGCCACCGAGGTCGCCGGGGTTCCGCTGCCGCGCGGGGCGCTGGTCACCACGGTGCTGGCCGGCGCCAACCGCGACCCCGGCGTGTTCGCCGATCCGGCGGTCTTCGACGTCACCCGGGCCGGCGCGCGCGACCACGTGTCGTTCGGCGCCGGCCGCCACCACTGCCTGGGTGCCTCCCTGGCGCGGATGGAGGGCGAGATCGGGCTGCGCACGATCTTCGACCGGTTCCCCGGCCTGCGCGTGCTGCCCGGCGGGCGCCGCCGCGACACGCGGATCCTGCGCGGCTACGAGAACCTGCCCGCGGTGCTCACGCCGTGACGACCCGGCGGGGCCGTCCGTCCCAGGGCGTCCTGTCGCGCGAACGGATCCTGCTCGCCGGGCTCGCGCTCGTCGACGAGGAGGGCCTGGAGGCGGTGAGCATGCGCAAGCTGGCGCGGCGGCTCGGCGTCGACCCGATGAGCCTGTACAACCACGTCGACGGCAAGGACGCGCTGCTCGACGGGATCGCCGAGGTGCTGCTCGCCGCGATCCCCGGGCCGCCGGCGGAGGCGGACCTGCGCGAGACGATGTCGGCGCTGGCGCACGGGTTCCGGAACGCGCTGCTCGGCCACCCGCGGGCGGCGCCGCTCGTGCTGACCCGCCGGCTCGCGTCGATGACGGCGCTGGCGCCGGTGGAGGCGGTGCTCGCCCCGCTGCTGGCGGCGGGCTACCCGCCCGAGCGCGCGGTGCACGGGCTGCGGGCCGTGGTGGCGTTCCTGATCGGCACGCTGATGCGCGAGGTCGACGCGGCCCCGACGTTCGGCGGCAGCGCCCGCCGGCTCGCGGACCTCACGGCGTCCGGCCTGCCTGCCGTCACGGCGGCGGCACCCTCCCTCGCGGAATGCGACCACGAAGCGGAGTTCGAATTCGGGCTGCGGATCATGCTCGACGCCCTCGCCGCGCCCTAGCGGATCCGTTCGTGCAGCGCGGCCATCCGGCTGTCGAGGTCGGCCGCCGTGCGGGCCGCCGCCGCGAGCTCACCGGCGAAGTCGGGTGGGACGCTGTCGCGGTACTTGTACGACAGCTTGTGCTCCACCGCGGCCCAGAAGTCCATGGCGATGGTGCGCAGCTGGACCTCGACCTTGACCTTTTCCACCCGGTCGGACAGGAACACCGGGATGCGCACGATGAGGTGCAGGCTGCGGTAGCCGTTGGCCTTCGGGCTGGCGATGTAGTCCTTGGTGCGCAGGAGCTCGACGTCGTCCTGCGCGGTGAGCATGCGGGCGACCTCGTAGACGTCGGAGACGAACGGGCAGACCACCCGGATACCGGCGATGTCGTCGAGGGCGGCGGCCGCGGAGACCCAGTCGCCGCCGAGGCCGCGGCGGCGCACCTTTTCCTTGATGGCTTCCGGTCGCTTCACGCGGCTCGTGATGTGCTCGATCGGGTCGTGCCGGTGGACGAAGTCGAATTCCTCGCTGAGGATCCGCAGCTTCGTCATCAGCTCTTCGATGGCGAACTTGTACATCAGGAGGAACCGCGGGAGCTGCCCGGCGACGGCGAGCTCATCGGCCGCCTCGCGCAGGGCGGCGTCTTCGGCCGCCGGGTCGGTGGTCACTGAAGCCTCGTGCTGTCGTCGGACGTTTTCCGAGCGCAAGAGTACTGCGCGCTGTTCGGAGAACGAACGGCGACGGGCCGGAGTTCCCGCCGGTCACCGGTTCGGGGACGGTGTCCGGCCCGGACCGGGGCCGTGGGGGCACCGGTCCGGGCCGGGTGGTCAGCGTCCTGCGGTCGCTTTGCTCTTCGCGGCCACCGTGGCGGAGACGCACTGGGCCGCGGCCGCGCCGGCGGCGTTGTCGGCGTCGGCGTTGTTGCCAGCGTTGTTGTCGGCCTTGTTCTTGGCCTTCTTCTGCTCCTGCTGCTCCTGGGCCTGCTGCTTTTCTTCCGCGGCCATGCCCTGCTGCTCGGCGGCCGCGGGATCGGCGGCCCGGGCGACGCAGTCCAGGATGGCCGCGCAGTCCTGCGCGTCGAGGACGATCTTGCCCGCGTTCTGCTGCTCGGCGTTCTGCTCGGCGGCCTCGCCCTGACCGGCGGCTTCCTTCTCGGCGGCCTTGCCGTTCCGGCCGGCGGTGCCGTTCTGGTCGGCGGCCTTGTTCTTACCCGCCTTGCCGTTCTCCTCGGCGGCACCGGCCATGCCGTTCTCGTCGGCCATGCCGTTCTGGTCGGCGGCGCCGTTTTCCTCGGCCTTGCCGTTCTGGTTCGCCATGGCGTTCTCGTTCGCGGCACCGGCGGCCTGGGCGAGGCACTTCTGGACCACCTCGCAGGCCTGGACGGCAGCGGCATCCTGACCGGCGGCACCCTGACCGGCGGCACCCTGGTCAGCGGCGTTCTGGTCGGCGGCGTTCTGACCGGCCTTGCCGTCCTCCGCCGCCGCGCCCTTCTTCCCCGCCATGCCGTTCTTGCCGGCCGCGCCCTTCTCACCGGCCATGCCTTCGGCCGCCGCGCCCTCCCCGGCCACCATGCCATTCTCGGCCGCCGCGCCATCCTCGGCCACCATGCCATTCTCGGCCGCCGCGCCATCCTCGGCCGCCGCGCCATCCTCGGCCGCCGCGCCGTCCTCGGCCGCCATACCGTTCTCGGCGGCGCCCTTCTTGCCGGCCGCGCCCTTCTGCTGCGCCTTCCCGGCACCCGCTTCGCCCTGGCCGGCGGCCATGCCGTCCTGCTCCGCCTCCTTCCCGGCCTCGTTCCCCGCGGCCGCCACTATTGCCGCGCACTGGGTTGCCACCTCGTCGGCCGCCACCTGGTTGGCGCAGCCTGCCGCTTTGCGCTTCTGCTCGATCTGGTCGACCACCGCCTGGTGGGCTGCCGGGCGGGCGTTCGAGGCCGTGCTCGCGAGGTACGTCAGGTTGTTCCGCAACGCCGTGTCCAGACCACCGCACTGCTCCGTGGCCGCGTTGCTCGCCGGGCTGGTCAGGGCGATGGCCGTTGCCGTTGCGCCTGCTACGCCCACCAGTGCGGCGAGTCCGATCGTCGCGGGTTTGCGGTGTCGTCCGGTCGTGCGCACGTGGGGCATCAGCCCCTCCTTTCGGTCGCCACCTCACCAGGGGACACGGACAAATCGGCGAAGCGGTTCACCCGAAAGGAAAATTTCTCACGTGTCCACTGTGGACGCTAGAGCTCCGCCAGCTGCGGCACCGCCGGCGCCATCCCCTCGATCCACGCCGCGGGCGAGCCCGTCGTCGGGGTGACGATCGCCGCCTGGACGCCGAGCTTGGCGTAGTCCGCCATCGCGCGGACGAACTCGTCGCGGGTTTCCGGTGCCGGGCGCGGGTTGTTGGCCAGCACCGTCTTGCGGATCGCGTCGTAGTCGCGGCCGAGGTCGTCGCAGTGGCGGCGCAGCACGTCCAGCTTGTGCGCCACGTCCTCGGGCGACGAAGCGAAGAGGTTGCAGGCGTCACCGTACTGGGCGACGAGCCGCAGCGTCTTGCGCTCCCCGCCGCCGCCGATGAGGATCTTCGGGCGGCTGATCGGCTGGGGCGAGCACAGCGTCTCGGCCAGCTGGTAGTGCTTGCCCTCGAACGGCCCGTTGTCCGCCGGGTCCCACATCTGCCCGCAGATGCGCAGGGTCTCCTCCAGCCGCTCGAACCGCTCGGCGACCGGGGGGAACGGCACGCCCATCCCCCGGTGCTCGCGCTCGAACCACGCGGCCCCGATGCCGAGGGCGGCCCGGCCACCCGACAGGACGTCGAGCGTCGTGACGATCTTCGCGAGCAGGCCCGGGTGCCGGTAGGTGACGCCGGTGACCAGCAGGCCGAGCTCGATGCGGGACGTGTGCGCGGCGAGGTAACCGAGCGTGGTGTAGCCCTCGAGCATGTTCGACTCGGCGGGCAGGCCGGTGGGCTCGATCTGGAAGTAGTGGTCCATGAAGGACAGCCAGGTCGCCCCGGCTGCCTCCGCCGCGGCGCCCACGCGGGCGAGCTCGCCGGCGATGGCGGGGGTGCCGCCGTCGATGTCGAAGATGGGCAGGTGGAAGCCGAGTTCCATGAAACGCGCTCCTGACGTGGTCGGTGTGCCCCCACGCTATGGCCTGGAGCGCGCTCCAGGTCAAGCCACGGCTCAGGCCCGGTAGTCCTCGAACTCCCAGAGCCCGTACCGGCTCAGCTTCCCGGCGACCTCGGACCAGTCCGCGCCGGTGCAGCGGGCGACCAGGTCGTCGAAGTAGGCGACCAGCGCGGGCCAGTCGAACCGGTCCACGATCACGTGGTGGCGGCCGGCCACCGGCCCGCCGCGGGCCTGCTTGGCCAGCCATCCCGGGCTGCAGACCTCGAAGTCGAACGACTCCTCGCCCGGCTCCCCGGCGGGCCCGGCGATCATCTGGACCAGGAACATGAACCGCTCAGGGTCGTCCGGGACGTAGGTCTCCGGGTCGATGTCCGGGGTGAGCAGCCACCGGATCTCGGCCCGGGTGGAGGCGTCCGTCGTCATGGCCCCAGTGTGCCCGTGACCGTGGCCAGGAACCGCGCCGCCTCGGCCGGATCACCGGCGCCCGTCGTCACCGGCACCCCCGCCGCGCGCAGGTGGTCCGCGAACTCCGCCGATTTCCGGCCGCCGCCGGCGATCAGGAACGGCGGGGCGCCCGTGCCCGGGTACGACAGCGGGCTCGCCTCGCGCAGCGTCGCCGGGGAGCGGCCCAGTGCCGTCAGCACCTTCGCGCGGGCGAGCGGGTCCAGGCCCGCGAGGCCGAAGTCCGCCGGGGCGGCGATCGCGGCCACCGCGCGGACCTCCGGCTGCCCGGCCACCCCCAGCAATGCCGCCAGCGTGCCGCCCGCGCCGGTGCCCACGGCCGTGATCCGGGCCGGGTCGATGGCCAGCTCCGCCGCGTGGGCCCGCAGGAACCGCACCGCGCACCGGGCGTCGTCGAGGGGGGCAGGCCAGCGGGCGGCGGGGGCGAGCCGGTAGTCGATCGCGGCGACGGCGAACCCGCGTGCCGTCAGCGCGTCGCGCAGCGGAACGAGCCGCGACCCCGCCAGCAGCGCACCCGGCCCGGTGGGACGGCGGTTGCCGGCGACGAGGCCGCCGCCGTGCAGGAACAGCGCCACCGGGGCGCCGCGGGCGGCCGGGCGCGTGAGGTCCATGGCGAGCGGAATGCCGTCCGGGCGGCAGTACTCGAACGTGCCGCCGTCGAGCAGCGTGGAAGCGGCCGGGCTCGTGATGCCGTCGCCGGCCGCGACCGTGCCCGCGGCGCCGGCCGCGACCACGAGCAGCAGCACGGGGAACAGCACGATCCACGCCGCCACCCGCCGCGGCGCCGACGGCCACGGGTGCGCGCGCCGCCGTCGCACGACCAGGAAGCCGAGGACGGCGATGCCCTGCAGCGCGGCGGCGACGTAGTCGGTGAAGCCGACGACGGTGTCCGCGGGCTGCCACGGGTCGAGCCGGGTCAGCAGCCCGAGTGGCCGGCTCGCGACCCACAGGGCGAGGCCGGCGGCCGCGGTGAGCGCCCCGGCGCGGGTGGTCCGGCGGGTCGGCCAGCCGAGCGCGACCACGGCGGCGCCGAACCCGACCGCGGCGACCAGGGCGAACAACATCGCGTAGAACTGCCAGACCCGCCAGAGCCCCGCCACCGACGCGGCCGGGATCAACGCGCCGCCCATGGCCGCGAAAACGGCCGTGACCAGCACCGGACCGCGCCGGAGCGGGGGTTCGGCGACGTCGGGCGCGGGCGCCGGCGGCCGGCGTGTGCCGGGATACCCGTCGACGACCCTCATGCCGCCAGTGTCACCCTGGTCGCGCGAACGCGCACCTACTTGCGGGCCGCCGTGAAGTTGCGGAACAGCAGGTAGGTGTCGAGGATGTCGGACGACGCGCTCTGCACCGACCGGTAGATCCCCCACTTGGGCCGGACGTAGTCACCCTGATCGGGGATGTTCACGTTCGACATCGAGCCCTGCGCGGCGACTGCGCCGCCGTTGCGGATGACGCACGCCGCCTTGCCCTTGGCGCCCGGCGTGAACGTCCACTCGATGGTGATCCACTTGTTGCGCAGTGGCGCGAGGTCCGTGGCCGCGATGCTCGGCGAACCCGAGTTGGCGTACGCGCGGGCGTCGAGCAGTTCCTTGCCGCCGCTGCGGGTCAGGTCGAGCGTCACCCACGGGCCGCCGTTGGTCGACGGCGTCTTCGTCTGGAAGATGTGGGTGAACTTGCTGGTGCCGTGCAGCGAGGCCGGGATGTACATCTCGTAGGAGAGGGTCCAGGTCTCGCCGTTGTGCATCTTCAGGGTGGTGCCGTTCTGCACCATGCCCTTGGACTCGGTGCGCTGGCGGTCGCCGCCGCCGGTGGTGTCGCGGTCGTCCTTCCAGATGTTGAAGCGGTAGTGGTCGCCTTCGACGACCACGTACTTGCGGTCGGGGTGGTGGTTGCCGCGGTCGGCCTCGATGCCCTCGAAGGCCTTCAGGCCGTCCGTGGCGGGGTTCGGGTGCCACAGCGGTGCCGCGTGGGCGGGGAGAGCCGAGCCCAGCACGAGCGGCACGGCGAGAGCGGAGACGGCGAGGGAGCGCAGGGCCGTCCGGCGGGGGAATTGACGCATCGTCGGTGTGTCCTTCCTGACGAGCAGTTCGGCAGGGGTGCACATCGGTCGGCGGACGGGCCCGGAACCGGGCTGGACATCCGATGTCTTGCGCTATGAAGCTAGAAGAGACAGTGCTTTCTGTCAACAGCGACCTGGTTGCGGCGATAGTTGGCCAAGAATTCATCGGACCGCAGGACACTCGGCGGTCGCGCTCAGCTCGCGGCGCACCAGGTCCGGGTCGAACGGGCGGTTGACGCGGCCGCCGAGCTCGAACCCCGTGTCGTAGCCGACCCGGCGCCGGGGCACCGAACTGGAAGAGGCGATCCTGTGCGCGGCGGCGGCCGAGCTCGCCGAAGCCGGCTACCCCGGACTGACCATGGAACGCGAGGCCCGGCCGGAGGCCCGGCACCCGCGCGTCGCTACCGTGGCCCTCGTGCTCCTTCGCCACGAATACCTCACCCGCGGACTGACCACAGTGGACGATGCCGTCCTCGTCGAGATCGTCGACGAGGTCTTCCTGCCGCTGGTGCGCGCGTGACACCCCGGCTCGCCCGCCACGACGGAATCGCCGCCGCGCTGGCCGATGCCGGTGACGACCTCCTGGGCTCGGCCCGGCCGCTCGGCACCGGCATCGGCGGGTCGTCCTGGCTGCTGCACGTGGCCGGCGAGCCCGTCTTCGTCAAGCGGGTCCCGCTCACCGACGTCGAACTCGCGCACCCCCGCTCCACGGCCGACCTCTACGGACTGCCGCCGTGGTCGCACTACGGCGTCGGTTCCGCGGGCGGCGGCGCCTGGCGCGAACTGGAAGCGCACCTCATGACGACCGCGTGGGTCGTCGGCGGCGAGTGCGGGAACTTCCCGCTCCTGCACCACTGGCGCGTCCTGCCCGGCCTGCCCCGCCCGCGTGCCGACATCGAGGCCGACGTGGCGTTCTGGCACGGCGACCCCGGCGTACGGCGCCGGCTGGAAGCGCTTACCCGCGCCACCACCGACCTCGTGCTGTTCCTCGAGTACCTGCCGCACAGCCTCGCCGAGTGGCCGGGCGACGACCTGCCGCTCGAGGAGGACCTGCGGCACATCACCGGATTCCTCGCCGCGCGCGGTGTCCAGCACTTCGACGCGCACTTCGCCAACATCGTCACCGACGGCGAACGGCTCTACCTCACCGACTTCGGCCTGACCGTGGCACGGGAGTTCGACCTCTCGGACGCCGAGGCGGAGTTCCTCGCCGAGCACGACGGCCACGACCGGGCCTACGTCCTGACCCACCTGGTCAACCGGCACGTCCGCGGCCTGCGAGCGTGGCCGGACCCCCGCACCCGCAACGATTTCGTCCGCGCGTGCGCCGCCGGCGAGGTGCCGGACCAGGCGCCGGTGCTCCGCCGGTACGCGCCGCTCGCCGCCGTCGTCAACGACTTCTACTTCGCGCTCCACACCGAGAGCCGCAAGACGCCGTACCCGCGGGACACGATCGCCGAACTGCTGGCCGACCAGCCGTAAGGCTCTTGACCACCGGACCGCACGGACCTAGAGTCAGCGTACCCGGATCATGTTAACGTTAACATGCGCAGGTCCCCGACGTGCCCCGAAGGAACCGACAACGATGAAGTTGTTCTCCCCGCGCCGTTTCGGCGTCGTGCTGGCCGTCGCGGCCGCACTCGTCCCCCTCGGCAGCGCCGGCGCCGGTGCGGCGCCGTCCGCCGACACCGGCAGCGGTCTCCGCGCCGCCGCGAGCACCCTGTCCGTGCCCGACATCGACGACGTCCGCGGCAATCTCACGCTGCCGACGAGCGGCCCGGACGGCACGAGCGTCGCCTGGACGTCGTCCGCGCCGTCGGTGATCACCCCGACCGGCGAGGTCACCCGGCCGGCGACCGGCGCGGCCCCGGCGAAGGTCGTCCTGACCGCGAAGGTCAGCCTCGGCCGCGAGAGCACCACGCGGCGGTTCACCGCCACCGTGGCCCCCAAGCCCGTCCAGGAACCCCTGGCGGGCTACAGCTTCTTCTACTTCACCGGCGAAGGCACCTCCAACGGCGAGCAGATCTACTCGGCGCTCAGCAAGGGCAACGACCCGCTGAACTGGACCGAGCTCAACAACGGCCAGCCGATCCTCAAGTCGAGCCTCGGCGAGATGGGCGTGCGCGACCCGTTCATCCTGCGCTCCCCCGACGGCGACAAGTTCTACCTGCTGGCCACCGACCTGCGGATCTACGACGGCCGCGGCTGGGACGCCGCCCAGCGCACCGGCAGCCGGTCGATCATGGTCTGGGAGTCGACGGACCTGGCGCACTGGTCGCGCCAGCGCAGCGTCCAGGTGTCCCCGCCGACCGCGGGCAACACCTGGGCCCCGGAGGCGTTCTGGGACGCCAAGCGCGGGACGTACGTCGTCTACTGGGCTTCGAAGCTCTACGCGGAAAACGACCCGAACCACCTCGGCGACAGCTACAACCGGATGATGTACGCGACCACGCGAGACTTCCACACCTTCAGCGCGCCGCAGGTGTGGATCGACCCGGGCTACTCGGTGATCGACTCGACGGTGATCAAGAACCAGGACACCTACTACCGGTTCACCAAGGACGAGCGCAACAACACCTCGACGACGCCGTGCAGCAAGTTCATCACCGAGGAGAAGGCCACCGACCTGCTCGACCCGCACTACGGCTTCGTCGCCGACTGCATCGGCAAGGCCACCGCGACCAGCCCCGGCCTGTCCGCGGGCGAAGGGCCGACCGGGTTCAAGTCCAACACCGAGAACAAGTGGTACCTGTTCATCGACGAGTTCGGCGGCCGCGGCTACGTCCCGTTCGAGTCCACCGACCTGAACTCGGGCAAGTGGACGATGTCGACCGGCGCCCACTTGCCCGCTTCACCACGGCACGGCACCGTCCTGCCGGTCACGCAGGCGGAGATGAACCGGCTCAGCCTGCCCCCGGCACCGGTGAAGGCCGACGCGAAGGGCCTGGTCGCGCACTGGCCGCTCGACGCGAAGTCGGGCACGGTCGCGGCCGACACCACCGGGCACGGCTACGACGGCGCCCTCGCCGGTGACGTCTCCTGGGCCGGCGGCGCGCTGGCCTTCGGCGGCCGGAACGGGCACGTCCAGCTGCCGAACAACCTGCTCACCGGCGCCTCGGCCGCGACCGTGTCGGCCGACGTCCTGGTCGACCCGAGCCAGCAGACGCCGTACTTCCTGTGGGGCCTGGGCAACACGGCGAAGGACGGCACCGGCAACGGCTACCTCTTCACCACCGGCGGCACCGCGAGCGGCGGGTTCCGCGGCGCCATCGCCACCGGCAACTGGACCACCGAGCAGGCGGCCGGCGCCGGCGGGCTGCCGCGCGGGGTGTGGAAGAACGTGACGCTCACCGTCGGCAACGGCGTCGAGGTGCTCTACCTGGACGGCGTCGAGGTCGCCCGCAACTCCAGCGCCACGATCAAGCCGTCCGACCTCGGCGGCGGCGTCACGGCGGCGAACTACCTCGGCCGCTCGGTGTACGCGAGCGACAAGACCCTGACCGGCAAGATGAAGGACGTGCGGCTGTACAACCGGGCGCTGTCCGGGCTCGAGGTCGCCACGCTCCCGTCGAACAGCACCGCGATCCGCTCGGTGCAGCTCGACGCGCTCAAGACGCCCGCCGTCATCGATTCGGGTGCCGGGACGGTCGTGCTGCCGGTCAAGCCGGGCACCGACCTGCGGCGGCTCGCGCCGAAGTTCGCACTGGCGCCGGGCGCGACGATCAAGCCGGACAAGCCGGTGAACCTCAGTTCGCCGAAGCAGTTCACCGTGACCGGCGCCGGCGGCGACCGTCGCGTGTGGACGGTCGAGGCGCACGAGACCCGCAGCCCGGTCCTGCCGGGGTACAACGCCGACCCGAACATCGTCGCGTTCGGCGACACGTACTACCTGTACCCGACCACCGACGGCTTCGACGGCTGGAGCGGGACGAAGTTCTCGGCGTGGTCGTCGAAGAACCTCGTCGACTGGACGGACGAGGGCGTCATCCTCGACCTCGGCAAGGACGTCAGCTGGGCGGACAAGAACGCCTGGGCGCCGACGATCGCGAAACGGGGCGGGAAGTACTACTTCTACTTCTGCGCCGAGGCCAAGATCGGCGTCGCGGTGAGCGACTCCCCGACCGGCCCGTTCGTCGACTTGGGCAAGCCGCTGATCGCGAAGAACCCCGACGGCGGCCAGGCGATCGACCCGGCGGTGTTCATCGACCACTCCGGGCAGCCGTACCTGTACTGGGGCAACGGCAACGCCTACGTCGTCCCGCTGAACGAGGACATGGTGTCCTACGACAGCGCGAAGATCACCCGGCTGACCGGCCTGAACGACTTCCGCGAGGGGCTGTTCATGGTGGAGCGCAAGGGCACGTACTACCTCAGCTGGTCGATCGACGACACCCGCAGCGAGGACTACCGCGTCGGCTACGCGACGGCGCCGAGCCCGACCGGGCCGTTCACCAACCGCGGCCTGATCCTGAGCAAGGACGCCCACCTGGGCATCCTCGGCACCGGGCACAGCTCGATGCTGCAGGTCCCGGGCACCGACGACTGGTACCTGGCCTACCACCGCTTCGGCATCCCGGGCGGCGACGGCACCCACCGCGAGACGACGATCGACAAGCTGACGTTCCGCCGCGACGGCACGATCGCCCCGGTCGTCCCGACGCTGGAAAGCGTGCGGCCGCAGCGGATCCCGTGGCACTGCGGAGCGGTGCGGGCAAGCTGAAAGCGTCACTCGACTCGGTGAGACGGAGATCACCAGCGGCGGCGTTTACCCCGGCTTGCCCGGGGTAAACATCCGCCGTTCGGATTGCTTTCCGCCTCAGGAGTCATTTGATGACCAGCGTTCTCGGGAACTCGCGTGCGGTCCCCCGGCCGCGCCCCCGTCCGGTCACGTCCGACACGCTCGCGGAGCTCGCCCGCCTCGCCGCGCTGGCCGAGCTCGCCCGGCGCGCCTCGCCGTCCCTCATGCACCACGCGATCCTGGCCGGCACGTCCCCCGCCACGGCGGCGGCGGCCGCGAAGCTCGACGTCGCCGAAGCACACATCCGCTGGCACGAGTGGGCCGACACGGCGGTGGGCCGCGACGAGTACCTCCGGGTGCACACGGCGTTCGCCGAAGCGGTCGTCGCCCGCCACGAGGCACTGGAGGAGGAGCTGTGCCCGTGACCACGGAAGAGACGACGCTGGCCGACCTGGCTGCCTTGGGCGACGCCGCCGCGGAGCTGCTGGCGGAGATCACGGAGCAACTGGCGACGGTGGCGGCACGGCGCTGAGCCCCAGCCCGCTGCGGGAGAGGTCGCTCAGCCGGCCAGTTCGGGCAGCGCCAGGGTGTGGTTGGTGTGCCGGACCTTGGCGTCGAGGTACCGCAGGTTGTCCGGCGTCGCGTGGACCCCCGTCGGGACCGTGCCCGCCACCGTCACTCCCCGCTCGCGCAGCTGCCGGACCTTGTCGGGGTTGTTGGTGAGCAGATCCACCTCGGTGATGCCGAGTGCGGCGAGCATCTGGGCCGCCGCCGTGTAGTCGCGGGCGTCCTCCGGCAGGCCCAGTGCCGTGTTCGCCTCGTAGGTGTCCAGCCCGGCGTCCTGGAGGGCGTAGGCGTCGAGCTTCGCGTACAGGCCGATGCCCCGGCCCTCCTGGCGCAGGTACAGGAGCACGCCGCCGGCGCCGTCGATGCGCTCCACCGCCTCCCGCAACTGGGGCCCGCAGTCGCAGCGGGCGGAGCCGAACACGTCACCTGTCAGGCACTCCGAATGCATCCGCACCAGGGGCCGGGCCGGGGCGCCGAACACCAGGGCGAGGTGCTCGCCGCCGTCCGTCAGGCCGTCGAAGGTGACGACCTCGGCCGCGGCCGAGTAGCCGTCGGCGAAGTGCAGGGGGACTCGCACCCGGGTGCGGATGGTGGCAGCGGGGACCATGGCGACTCCGTTCAAATTTGAACCTTGATCGCACCGTACCCCTTGAGTTCGAATTTGAACAACAGGTACGGTTGTGACATGGGTCGTCCGCGGTGGCTGAACGCCGAGGAAAAGCGCGCGTGGAACGCGTTCCTCGGCACCTACGAGCTGCTCAACCGCCGGCTCGACCAGCAGCTCAAGCAGGACTCCGGGATCTCCCACCTGCAGTACGTGATCCTCGCGCGGCTCAGCGGCGCCCCGGACCACGAGCTGCGGATGGCCGAGCTCGCCTGCGCCGTCTCGAACTCCAAGAGCGGGCTGACCTACCAGATCGGCCAGCTGGAGCGGGCCGGCCTCGTGCGCCGCCGCGCGTGCGAGAGCGATCCTCGCGCCGTCTACGCCGTGCTCACCGACGAGGGCATGGCCCTGCTGGAACGGGCCGCGCCCGGGCACGTCGCCCTCGTCCGGGAGCTGCTGATCGACGTCCTCACGCCCGACCAGCTGCGTGCGGTGGCCGACGGCCTCGGCGAGGCGAACCGCCGCATGGTCGCGACCGACGGCAGCCCCACCGACTGCTCCTGAGTGACCTGCACCACTTTCGCCCCCGATTCCCGACCTTTTCGGAACCCGTTGCGCGCCGCGGGAGAACAGCCGACGACACTGGCTGCACCGAAAGGCGGGCGATGACCCCGGAAGACACCGATTCCGACGACGACGCGAGCGTGATCGCGCGGTCACGGGACCAGCCGAGCCTGTTCGCGGTCATCTTCGACCGCCACTCCCGGCACATCCACCGCTACCTGGTGCGGCGCCTCGGCCCGACCGTCGCCGACGACGTCCTGGCGGACACGTTCCTGATCGCCTTCGACAAGCGCGCGAAGTTCGACCCGGAGCGGTCCGACGCGCGGCCGTGGCTCTACGGGATCGCCACGAACCTCATTTCGCGGCAGCGCCGGACGGAAGTGCGCGAACTGAAGCTCAGGCTGGCCGTCGGCCCGCCGCCCGCCGAAGAAGGCCACGCCGACCGGGTCGCCGACCAGGTCAGCGCCCAGGCGCTCACCAAGCGGCTCGACCGGGCCCTCGCCACCCTGCGGCCGCGCGAACGCGACGTCCTGCTGCTCATCGCCGCGGAAGGCCTGGCCTACCAGGAAGTCGCCGACGCGCTCGGCGTTCCCGTCGGCACCGTCAAATCCCGCCTCAGCCGGGCTCGCGGCCGCATCCGCGCCGAGCTCGGCGCCTTCGACCTCGTGAAGGAGACCTCGGGTCATGGATGAACTGGACCTGATCCGCGACCGCGCGGAAGCCGTCGGGTTCGCCCCGGCGGAGCACCTCGCCCCGGCCCGTGAACGGCTGCTGGCCGCCGCCCGCGGCGAACGGCGGCACCGGCCGCGCCGCTGGTTCTGGATCGCCGGCGCCTCGGTGGGCCTGGCCGCGGCGATCACCGCCGTCGTCTCGCTGGCCCCCGCCGAGCAGGTCGGTGTCGGGCCGGGCGTGGCACACGCCGACCCCGTCAAGGTGCTGACCGCCGCGGCGAGCACCGCGCTGAAGGAGCCGGCCAAGCCGCCTCGCCCCGACCAGTTCCTGTACGTGAAGACGGAGGACCCGAACCACCACATCCGTGAGGTCTGGTTTTCGGTCGACGGCACCCGCGACGGCCTGATCGGCACCACCAAGATCGGTGGCTGCCGCAACGGCAAGGCGCCGAACTACGGCACGAACGACCCGCGCAAGGAAGGGTTTCTCGAGGACTGCAAGCCCTCGCCGGTCTACCGGACGGACCTGCCGACGACCGCCGACGGGATGCTGGCCTACCTCAACTCCCAGCCCAGCTCCCAGAAGGACAACCCCACGGTGCTCGGCAAGGCCGTGTGGGGGCTCGCCTACGAGCAGGTCCTCCAGCCTGCCTCCTACGCGGCGCTGTTCGAGGCGGCGGCGAGGACACCGGGGCTGATGGCCCTGGACCACGTCACCGACGGCGCCGGCCGCCCGGGTGTCGGGATCAGGTTCCCGGTGGAACCTGGTGACAGCCCGAAAGCGCAGCCGATCGTGATGGTCTTCGACGCCACCACGTACCAGTTCCTGGGAACGACCGACAGTGCGGTGACGGTGAAGACCTACGTCGACCGGGCGGGGCAGCGTCCCTGAGCGGAGCCGGGCGGCTGACCAGTGCGAACGCACCAGCCGCCCGGTTCACGCAACCATTCCGGGCTCTCACCCGTGCATTAGAGGTGTGAGGACCTCTTCGGATCGACGACGGCAGTTCCGGGCACGAGCGGTGGCGGTCGCGGTGCTGGCCGGGGGCGGCCTCGCCTTCGCCCACGCCGCGACCGGGGCGACCGTCGCCGGTCCCATCCTCGCCGCGGCGGCCGGCGGCCAGAGCCTGCCCGACACCGCGGCCCCGGCGCCGTCGCCGTCGCCGTCGCCCACCTTCACCCGGCCGGCCCCGAACCCGGTCCTGCCGTTCAACGCGAAGCTGACGTCCGACGACATCCCCGAGCCCGGCGGCGGGGTGCGCAGTGGTGCCTGCAGCGGCGCGCTGATCGCGCCGCAGTGGGTCATCACCGCCGGGCACTGCTTCCACGACGTGAAGGACGTCCGGATCGGCGGGCGGCCGCCGTACACGATGACCGTGACCGTCGGGCGACTGAAGGACACCGATCCCGGCGGGTACACGACCGAGGTCGTCGACGTCCGGCAGTCGCCCGTGAACGACCTGGCGGTGGCGAAGCTCGCCACCCCGATCGACGACATCGTCCCGATCGCGCTGGCCACCACCCGGCCGGTGCTCGGGAAGCAGCTCCAGTTCGCCGGCTGGGGCTCCCTGTCCGCGACCGTGCTCGGCCCGTCCGACCACCTCAAGCGCGGCAGGTTCAAGGTGTCGGGCATCAACCAGGCGACCCTCCAGGCCCAGCCGGTCGGCACCCGCACGGTGGAGAACGGGCCGTGCCCGGAGGACTCCGGCGGCCCGTTCTTCGTCTCCGACGACGACCGCACCGCAACCCTGGTGGCCATCGTCAACACCGGGCCGCCGTGCCCGCAGCCCGGCCCCGAGACGATCGCGCGGGTGGACGTCGTGGCGGACTGGATCCGCGAGCAGATCGGCTGAGTCACCCGTTCCGCAGGGCGGCCAGCTCCTCGGCGATCAGCAGGTCCGGGTCGAACTTCATGCCGGCGAAGTGGCCGGCCAGCTCCAGCGAGAGCACCCCGTGGAGGCGGGTCCAGAAGGACAGCGCGCGGTGCAGGGCGGCGGCCGGCGCGGGGCTGCCGCCTGCCCACTCGCGGTGGGTCTCGAGGTGCGTGTCGAACGACGTCGGCGGCTCCTCCCCCGCTTCCTCGGCGCAGGCCTCGATCAGCACGGCCATCACCTCCGCCGAGATCGCGGTGGTGTCGCCGGGCGCGTGGTAGCCGGGCACGGGCGTGCCGTAGATGAGGAAGTACCGCTGCGGGTCGCTGCGCGCCCAGTCGCAGACGGTCGTCGCCAACCCGGTCACGCCCGCCCCCGCGTGACGGGCCGCGCGGACCGTGTCGGCGAGGCTGCGGTAGGCGTCCCGGATGAGGGCGGTGATCAGCTCGTCGCGGCTCGCGAAGTACCGGTACAGGGCCGGGCCGCTCATGCCGACCTGCTTGGCGATGGCGTTGAGCGACAGCGCGGGCACCCCGGCCGCCGCGATCTGCTCCCACGCGTGGCGCTTGATCTCCTCGCGCACCTGGGCCCGGTAACGCTCTCGCGGGGTCTCGTTCACGGTTAGAGGCTATCACTTTCACTATTGACACTCACGTCCGTCTGGTTATAGCTTCTAACTACAACAACAGGCACTAACACCCAGGAGGACACGTGCTGCGTACCGCACTGCTCGCACTTTCGGTCACCGCGGGCCTCACCGGCACCGCCGCCGCGGCCGCGGCCACCCCGGCGACGGCCCTGACCTGCCACGGCGTGGGCATCGACCCGGCCGCCCGGCTCCACTACCGGGCCGAGACGCTGATCAAGGCGCCGGCCGCCGCGGTCTGGAAGCTGCACACCGACGTGGCCGGCTGGCCCGCGTGGCAGCCCGCCGTCACCAGCGCGCAACGGCTCGACACCGGGCCGCTGCGGCCGGGTTCGCGGTTCCGCTGGACCACACCGGTGCCGCCCACCCCCACGACGCCGGCCACGACGCTGGTCATCACGTCGAGCGTCGAGCAGCTGCGGCCGGGCCGGTGCGTCCGCTGGACCGGGCCGGCGATCGGCGACGGCCTGCGCATCGACCGCGGCGTGCACGTCTGGACGTTCACGCCGATGCGGGGTGGCGTGCTCGTGCGCACCGAAGAGAGCTGGACGGGCGAGCAGGTCGAGGCCGACCCCGCCACCGCCCTCCGCTACCTGGGCGCCGGGCTCGACGCCTGGCTCGCCGACCTCAAGACCACCGCCGAAGCGCGCTGAACCCGGCAAGGAGCAGACGATGACTGTCACCACCCCGCAGCCGCACCGCACCTCGAGGGCCGTGCTCGTCGCGGCCTGGGCCGTTCCGGTCATGGTGGCCGGCCAGTTCGCCCTGTTGTCCGGCGTGCCCATCGCCGTCGTGCTGATCGGCTCGCTGCGCCGGCGGCGGCACCGCCGGTGGGCTGCCGCTCTCGCCACGGTCTACGCCACCGCGCTGGTGCTGTGGCTGGCCGGGCCGAGCACCGCGCCGAGCCTGTCGAAGTTCCTGAGCCCGGTGGCCACGGCGCTGTTCACCGCGGCCGGCGTCGTGGTCGCGGTCGCCGTCAGCCGGCGTGCCCGATGACGAACGCCGTCAGGAAGCCGGCCGTGGCGAGCAGGCCGGTGTAGAGCTCGGTGCGCTCGAACGCCTCCGGGATCATGGTGTCGGCGATCATCGCGAGGATCGCTCCCGCGGCCACCGCCGTGATCGCGGCGACCGTCGCGGGGGACGCGGTCCGCAGCAGGAGGTTGCCGAGCAGCGCCGCGACCCCGCTGGCCAGCGCGATGCCGCTCCACACACCGAAGACGTACCGCGCGCCGCGGCCGGCGGTCTTCATGCCGGCGGCGCTGGAGAGGCCTTCGGGGACGTTCGAGATGAACACGGCCGCAAGCACGGTGACGCCGATGCCGCCACCGCCGAGCAGGGACACGCCGAGCACCACCGACTCCGGGATCCCGTCCAGCAGCGCGCCGACGGCGATGGCCGCCCCGCTGCCCGCGGTGTCCTGTTCGGACGGTTGCTGCCCACCGGACCGCTTGCGGTGCCGGGCTCCCCGGCGCGCGAGGAGCACGTTGATCACGACGTAGACGACCGCGCCGCCGAGGAACCCGGCGGCGGTCGGCCACAGCCCGCCGGACCGCTGCGCCTCGTCGACGAGGTCGAAGGCGAGCGCGGAGATGAGCACCCCGGCCCCGAAGGCCATGATCCCGGCGACCACCCGCCGCGACACCCGCACCCACCAGGCGACGGCGGCGCCGAGCACCAGCGCCACCCCGCCGACGAGGCCCCAGAGCCCCGCCTCTGCCCATTGCGGCACGTGCGTCCCCTTCCGCAGATCATCCCGGGGAAGGACTACCCGGCGCCGCCGCCGGAAACACCCGGTGAGTAAACACCGCCAGGCCGGGTACGCCTCCCGTGAAGGAGGAATCGCCCGTGCAAGTGAACTGGGGCGCGGCGGGTGAGCCCGGCTGGCACGTGCTCGACGTCGGCGCAGGGGGCACCGCGGGACTGGCGTCCGCACGCCGGTGGGCCGAGGCCAGGCTGGCTTCGCTCACCGAGGCGGACCGGGTCGACGCCATGATCGTGGTCGGGGAACTGCTGGAGAACGCCTACGTCCACGCGACCGGCCCCCACCAGCTGCGGATCCACCTCGCGCGCGACCCGTGCGAGGTGACCGTGGCCGTCGCCGACACCGGCACGGGCGAACCCCGGCTGCGGGTGCCGGGCCGCACGGGCGGCCGCGGCCTGCAGCTCGTCGACGAGCTCGCCCAGGCCTGGGGCGTGAGCCACCACGACGACGGCAAGGTCGTCTGGGCCCGGCTGGCCTGCTAGCGGCCGTTCCAGTGGACGACGTCGGGGTACTCGACGAACTTCCGCAGGTGCTGCTGCTCGGCGCGGCCGTGGATGGGGAGCTTGAAGACCGAGCCGTCCGGCCAGGTCAGCGTGCTCCTCCGGAAGCTGAGCGCCGGCGCCTGCGGCTTGCGCGCTTCCCAGACGATCCGCGGCGGCGGCGCGTCGGCCGGATCGGTGGCAGTCGCCCCGGTGTCGACCACCGCCAGGCACGACGGCGAACACGCCAGCCACGCGCCGTCCACGGACCGCAGCCGGTCGACGAGGTCGAGCGCCATCGCGTTCTCCGGGCCCGTGACGCCGATCGTCCGCCCGAACGGGAGTACCGGGCGTTCGCCGTGCGCCAGGAGGAAGACGCCGAACACCACAGCGCCGATCCCGCGCAGGATGTTCCAGAAGAACCGCCTGATGAGCCGCTTCCCCTTGATCGTGCCGTCCTCACGGCGGCCGGGGACGTCGTAGCCCACGTCGGTGTCGCCGAGGTGCAGCACGATGACCGGCTCGCGCCACCGGTCCCGCAGCAGCGCCTCGACCCGCTCGCGGTGCCCGGGCCGGACCTTGGTCTCCTCGGCCCAGTTGTCGATGCGCTCGCTCAAATGTCCAGGTCCCTGCGGGTCTCCTCCGGGCTGCGGTCCCCGCCGATCTCGCTCTTGTCGAACCACGGTTCGTCCCCCTCCGGCGTGACCGCTTCCTTGCCTTCGGCGAACGCGCCCTTGCCCGCCCCGATGCCGGCCTTGACGCCCGCACCGGCGAGGAACGGCTTGACGCCGGCGTCGGTGCCGAACATCGTGGTGAGCACCCGGTTGCTCGGCTGGAAGCCCTGCGCCGCCGTACCGATGCCGAACTTCGTCTCGCCGGGCAGCACGCCGATGCGCAGCTTGCGGGCGAAGACCTCCATCTTGCCGGAGTACCGGACCAGGTACTCCATGAACTTGTCGAGCAGCTTGCCGAACTTGCCGAGGTAGCGTGTCACCTTCTGCAGCACGCTGGCCGCCTTGGCGATGGACGCGGTCATCGCCGCCGCGACCGAGCCGCCGAAGCTGATCACCGACGCCGCCAGCGCGGGCAGCCACAGGGTGATCAGCCAGGACACCAGCTCGGTGATGATCCCCTTGATCACCTCTTCGATGACCACCATGACCATCGACCACATCTGCAGCACCTCGGCCACCGAGCCGGCGGCCGAGCCGATGCCGCGGATGCCGGAGGAGAAGTCGCCGAGGGCCTCCTTCGCCGCGTTGCCCGCTTCGTCGACCCACTCGGCCAGCGCGGTGTCGCCGGTGCGCTCGAAGTCGTCGGCGAGGGCGACGAAGCCCTGGGCGATCGTGACGAAGTTCTCCGAGGCGTGGCCGATGGCCGGGCCGTCGCCGGTGACCTGGTGCAGCGCGTCCTGCAGCGGCTGGACCAGTTCGAGGAGCATGTTGAGGCCGTGGCTGACCAGCCAGCCGATCGGGTCCATCGCGAAGGTGACCATGTCGGCCGCGGCGGCACCCACGAAGGCCGCGCCGTCACCCACCAGCGCCGCGCCCGCGGACGCCAGCTCGCCCGGGCCGTCGGCCTCGGCGGCCTGCTGCGCGTGCTCGCCGATCTTCTTGCCCGCCTTGTAGGCGGTGCCGGCCACCGGCACGAACCCGGCCGCGCGGTCGAGGTTCGCGCCCATGCTCTCGTCGTAGGCCTCGACGTTCAGCGCGTCGGCGATGCTCTTCTTCGGCTCGGTCATTCGCCCTGCCCGATCGCGTCGATCTGCGCCTCGTGCCTGCCGAAGGCGATCTTCCCGGCGTCTTCCATCCCCTGGTACATCTCCGCTGCCTTGGTGAGCTTGGTGGTGAACCCGTCCACGCCGTCCTTGAGGTCGGTGAGCAGCGAGCGCAGCTCGGCGAGGCGGTCGGTGTAGCCCTGCTTGGCCCAAAGGCCGACGAGCCCCCACGCTTCGTTCGTCACGTCGGCGGCGTCGATCTTGGCGCCGAACTTGTCGGCTTCCTGCTCGTAGAACGGCAGCTGCTTGGCGTAGGCGGAGATCGCCCCGATGTTCGTCTGGATTCCGTCTGGCATCGCGGATTTCCCTAGGATCGGCGGAGGATGGGGCCCTGGTCGAAGTCGTCGTCGTCACCGGCCGCGGGGCGGCGGGCGGGCCGCGGTGCCCCTTCCGGCCGCCGCGGCTGTGCCTCCGACGCGGGCTCGGCCGCCGCGGTTCCGAACGCTTCCGCCTGGGCTTCGCGCACCCGCGCCGAGACGTCGACGCCGAACGCGTCGCCGAAGGTCTCGTCCACGACGGCGGCCTGCTGCTGCGCGGCCCCGGCCACGGCCCGGCGGATCGTGTCCATGATCGTCGCGGCCAGCTGCCCGGCCTCGACGCGGGTGGCCCCGGCGGTGAGCCGCAGGTCGGTGACGGTGCCCCCGGCACCCGCGGTGACCGTCACGGTGCCGTCCGGCGAGGTGACCGTGGTCTCCAGGCGGGCGATCCGCTCCTGCATGTCGCCGACACCGGCGAAGCGGGCCTCGGCCTGCCGCACCTTGTACTGGAAGTTCTGGAACTGGGCGATCAGCTCGTCCATCTGGGCGGACATCGTGTCTCCCTCATTGCGGATCTCATTGCGGATCTCGGTGCGGGTCTCGGTGCGGTTCGGGGCCTGTGTCCGCATCATGACAGATCGCTTCCGCCGCCGATCGGGTTTCGCACCGATCGCGCTCAGATGTCGACGAGCTCCACCGTCACGGTGCAGGTGTCCCCCACCTCGAGGCCTTCGGCGACCCGGACGGCCCGCTTGAGCGGCAGGACGTAGGCCTCGCGCGCGCCGTCCGGGAAGATCGAGGTCTGCCAGCTGGTGGCCCCGATCGTCGCCCGGACGCGCACCGAACCGAAGCCGCGGCGCGGCTCGGCGGCGAGCTCCCGGACGTCTTCGGAGACGTCGGCGGGCAGGCTGACGAAGACCCAGCTGTCGGTGCGCCGGGCGTCCCATTCCCACAGCTGCGCGTCGAAGTCGATGATCACGATCCGCAGTGTCACACGCGGCACCGATATTTTTGCGGCGTCAACCCACCGGACGGGCCGGGCGACCGTCCCGGCTAGGCTCTTCGTCGGCGAAAACGACCACTTTCGCCGAGGCAAGCGCACCACGACGCGGGGAGAACACCCACATGCTGGACCGAGCGGTCATCGACGCCCTCTTCCCTGCCGACCTGCCCGAACCCGAGCACTGGGAGCAGCAGTACCCCGCCCGCGACCTTCCCGAAGGCGCGCTGGTCACCCGCCTCGGCCCGTCCCCGACCGGGTTCGTGCACCTCGGCGGCATCTACGTCGCCACCATCGACCAGGACGTCGCCCGGCGCTCCGGCGGCCGCTACCTGGTGCGCGTCGAGGACACCGACCAGTCCCGCGAGGTCGAGGGCGCCCTCGAGCAGTTCGAGCGCGGCTTCGCCTACTTCGGCCTCGCCGCCGACGAGGACGTCCGCCGCGGCGGCGACTACGGGCCCTACCAGCAGTCCGCCCGCGAGCGCATCTACCTCAGCTACGTCCGCGAACTCCTCCGCCAGGGCAAGGCCTACCTCGACTTCGCCACCAAGGAGGAGCTGGCCGCCATCACCCAGCGGCAGCAGGCCACCAAGCTGCCCACCGGCTACTACGGCAGCTGGGCCATCTGGCGCGACGCCGACCCGGCCGACGTCCAGGCCAAGCTCGACGCCGGCGCCCCGTACGTCGTGCGGTTCCGCGCCCCGGACGACACCGGCGCGCGCGCCCGCTTCACCGACGCCATCCGCGGGCCGCTGGAAGCCGAGGCCAACCGCAACGACGTCGTCATCCTCAAGAGCTCCGACCAGAGCCCGCGGCTGCCGACCTACCACTTCGCGCACGCCGTCGACGACCACCTCATGCGCGTCAACCTGGTGATCCGCGGCGACGAGTGGATCTCGTCGGTGCCGGTGCACCAGCAGCTGTTCGCCGCGCTCGGCTTCGAGCCGATCACCTACGCGCACATCGCGCCGCTGATGAAGCAGGAGGGCGGCAGCAAGCGCAAGCTGTCCAAGCGCAAGGACCCGGAAGCGTCCGTCGACTTCTACATCGAGGCCGGCTACCCGGCCGAGGCGGTCCTGTACTACCTGCGCGGCCTCGCCAACGGCCGGCTCGCGGAAATGCCGCTCGAGCAGGCGCTGACCGAGCCGATCAACCTCGACGAGTGCGGCGTCGCCGGCCCGCTGGTGGACCTGGTCAAGCTCGACGACATCGCCGCCGACCACATCGCCACCCTGTCGGGCGCGGCGATCCTCGAGGCCGTCCGCACCTGGGCCGAGCGGTTCGACCCGGAGCTGCGCCGGGTCCTCGACGAGGAGCCGGACCTGGCCCTGCGCGCGCTGGCGGTCGAGCGCGAGGGGGCCGAGAACCCGCGCAAGGACCTGAAGAAGTGGAGCGAGTTCCGCACGGTCTACGGCTTCTTCTTCCCCCAGCTGCACGCGGCCGTCACCGGGCCGGAGGACGAGCGCATCGCCGCCCTCGGCGTCGACCCGGAGGTCGTGCGGGCCGTGGCGCGCGACTTCGCGGCGGACTACCGCCAGCTCGACGACGGCCAGGAGTGGTTCGACCAGATCCGCGCGGTCGCGGCCAAGCACGGGTTCGCCCGCAACGCCAAGGAGTTCAAGAAGAACCCCGAGGGCTTCCCCGGCTCGATCCGCGAGGCGTCGCAGATCATCCGCATCGCCCTGACCGGGTCGACGCGCAGCCCGGACCTGCACGCGATCACGCAGGCCCTGGGCCAGGACGAGGTCCTCGGCCGGATCGCGGCGCTGACGAAGTAGCGGCGGCGGGCTCCGGCCTCAGGCGCCGGAGCCCTCGTCGTCTTCGAAGGGCCGGAACGCGAACCGCACGACGCTCGGTACCCTTGCCCCGCTGTCGGCCACCGCCGCGACCAACCCTGCCGCGTCCTCGCGGTCCAGGCGGGCCAGCAGGCGGGCCAGCTCCTCCGGCGCCCCCACCGGTTCGCCCGGTGTCTGGATCAGCGTGCGGTGGAGGATGCCCACGTCCCAGCCGTCCGCGCTGCCGCTGCCCGCCGCCGTGCGGATCGTTGCGTCGAGCAGCCAGCGGGGTGGTTTCCCGGTCAGTGCCGGGGTCGCGTGCGCCGTCAGGCCGACCACCTGGTCGGCGCGGAGCAGGCCGTCACTGAGCGTTGCGAGCCACACCTTGGTCAACCCCATGGTTCCACGGATAACACCCCGCGGACGCGATCGCAATCACTCGGGCTGTTCGGTCTTCGTCTCCTCCATCATCAGCAGTGCGCCGTGGCTTTCGCCGTTCGAGGCGCGCAACGGGCTGCACAACAGCCGGACGACCGCCGCGCGGCCGCGCCGGTTGATCGCGTCGAGCGTCAGCTCGCCGTAGTAGCTCGAGTCCGCCAGCGCTTCGCGCACCACCGGGCGGATGTCGGCGACCGGCAGGCCGATGTCCAGGTTCAGCAGGTGCGTGCCTTCGGCTTCTTCGCGCCGCACGCCCCAGAGGTCCTCGGCGCCGCGGTTCCACGCCTTGATCCGCATCTCGGCGTCGATGACGACGATGCCGGCCCGGATCGAGGTGAGCACCGACTCGAGGAACTCGTTGACCTCGTCGAGGTCGAGGCTGCGCTCGCGCAGCGCGTCGTTGATCGTCTGGAGCTCGTCGTTGGTCGACTGCAGCTCCTCGTTCATCGTCTCCAGTTCCTCGTTGGTGGACTGAAGCTCCTCGTTGGTCGTCTCCAGCTCCTCCACTGTGGACTGGAGCTCTTCGTTGGTGGTCTCGAGCTCCTCGTTCGTGGACTGCAGTTCCTCGTAGGCCGACTCCAGCTGCCGGTTCGTGTGCTCCAGCTCGGTGAGCAGCTGGCGCGCCCAGCTCACGTCGTGGAACACCACGGAGACGCCGAGCAGCGCGACTTGTCCTTGTTCACCAACGGGTTGACGTGCACCTCGTACCACACGGTCTCGCCGGCGCGGCGCCACTCGACGTCCTTGATCCGCAGCGACCGGCGTTCCAGCCGGGCCTGCTCGACGTACGCGCGCAGGGCCACCGGGCGGTAGGAGACGTCGAGGTCGCGCAGCGGACGCCCGATGTCGCGTTCGGACAGTCCGAACGCGACTTCCGCCTGGGCGTTGATGAGCGCCGTCGTCTCCGCTTCGGTGACGACGATCTGCGCGACCGGGCTCGCCGAAAAGGCGTGCTCACGCAGTTCTTCGAGGCCGGAGATGTCCTGCGTCCGCCGCTGCGGGAAGCTGTGGGACACGAAGTGGTTGTAGCTCACGGGAGCGTTGACCGCCTTGCGGAAGACCCGCCGCTTGAGGTCGACCGGCTCGAAGATCCTGGTGTGGGACAACAGCATCTCGGCCTTGCCGAGGAAGAGCACACCACGCGGGGCGAGGGCGAAGTGGAACCGCTCGAGGATCTTGGTCTGCGTCTCGGCGTTGAAGTACATCAGCGTGTTGCGGCAGACCAGCAGGTCGATCCGCGAGATCGGCGCGTCCTGCACCAGGTCGTTGCGCCCGAAGATCACCGAGCGGCGCAGGTCCTTGCGGAAGCAGTACCGGCTGCCCTGCAGCTCGAAGTACTGCTCCAGCTGCGCCTCGGTGAGCCCTTCGACTTCCGCTGGGGTGTAGGCCGCGTGCCGGGCCTGCGCCAGCGCCTCGTCGTCGACGTCGGTGGCGTAGATCTTGACCCGCTGCCGGAACGCTTCGACCCCGAGCGCGTCGGCGAAGAGCATCGCCAGGCTGTAGGCCTCCTGCCCGGCCGCGCAGCCGGCGCTCCACACGCGGATCGGCTCTTCGGGGCTGCGCTCGGCCAGCAGGGCCGGCAGCACCTGGTGGCGCAGGTGGTCCCACGCGTCCGGGTCGCGGAAGAAGCCGGTCACGTTGATCAGGATGGTGTTGAACAGCGCGACGAACTCGTCGGCGTTGACCTGCAACTGGTCGATGTAGTCGGCGTAGCTGTCGATCTCGACCTGGCTCATCCGGCGGCGGACCCGGCGCATCAGGCTGCTGCGCTTGTACCCGGTGAAGTCGAAGCCCCGCGACTCCTTGAGGTAGGTGAGCACGGATTCGAACTCGCCGTTGGGTTCCTTGGGCTCGGTCACGGTCCGACACGCTACCCGGCCGGACGGTCACCGGTGGTGCGGGCACGGGGAACCAGCACCACCCAGACGACCTTCCCGCCGGCCCACGACCGGCTGCAGCCCCACGACCGGGCGATCTGCGCCACCAGCTTCAGCCCCATGCCCGGCTCGAACGGGGAGAGCCGTTCGAGCAGCATGGCCGGGCGCGTGTCCTGGTCGGCCACGGCCACGGTGCACACCCCCCGGCGCAGGTCGAGCCGCAGCTTCGGCTCGGAAGCGGTGTGCCGCAGCACGTTCTCGACCAGTTCGGTGGCGATCAGCCGGGCGTCCTCGCCGAGCTCGGGCACGCCCCATTCGCCCAGCCGCTCCGTCACGAACTCCCGGATCTGCGCCGAGGCGCCGTCGCTGCGCGGGAAGACCCGTTCGCACCGGCGGCGCACCGGATGGTCCAGCGCCGCGGTGGCCGCCGCCAGGTCGGTGCGCACCGGGACGTAGCGGTCGACCACGTGCCGGCTCAGCAGTCCCCGGTGGCCGTCGCTCGCGACGACCGTGAACGGGATCGCCGGCCAGTCGCCGATCCGCATGGCGACCAGGGAGAAGACGCTCACCAGCGAGGAGTCTTCGATGGCCAGCTCGCTGATGTCGGCCACCAGTCCGTCCGGCGCGTCGGTCGCGATCTTGAGCAGCCCGTCGCGCACCGTCGAATACGAGGCGATGTTCAGCTCACCCGTCACCCGGACGACGGTCGCCTGCTCGTGGCGGCCGACGGCCAGCTGGATGGCGCCGGAATTCATGGTGCCGTCGTTTCCTCACCCACGACGTCGGTCGTGCCGAGCAGGAACCGGCGCAGCGTCTCCGCCGCTTCGGCGGCTTCCCTGGCGGACGCGGCGTAGCGTTCCGCCAGGCCGCCCGGGTGCCTGCCGGACAGCTGAGCGGCCAGCTTCCGCGCCAGTCCCGCCTTCTCGTCGAGTGCGCGCAGTGCCTTCTGGAGCGCGAACCGGAATTCCCCGTCGTGGGCCGCCAGCAGCGCCTGCGCCGACCAGGCGTGCCCGATCCGGCAGCGGTACCGGCCCGCCGGGTCGACCTCGGTGAGCGCACCCTGGCAGTCGGGGCAGGTGTACCCGGATCCGCTTTCCTCGTCCCCGGGCGGGAACACCCCGGCCCGCACGGAGTCGCGGGCGATCCGGTCCTCCAGCACGAGCGATTCGGCAGGCGGCGAGACCTCGGCGGGCTCCACCGGCATCCGGACGAGCTTGTCGAGCAGCGCGCCGAGCTCGACGGCCCGCACCACGTGCTCGGTGTCCACCAGGGCCAGCGCGTTCGCCGGCATACCGCTGTACAGCGCGTCGACGGGGTCCTGGACGACGGCGACCCCGCCCCGGTCCACGATCGCGCGGAGCCCGGCCGCCCCGTCGTCCAGCACGCCCGAGAGCACTACGCCGACGGCCTTCGGCCCGTGGGTCAGGGCGGCCGAGCGGAAGGTCGCGTTGATCGCCGGCCGGTGCCCGTTCTCGGTCGGTCCCTGCGTCAGGACGAGGACTTCCTCGCCCGTGAGCAGGTGCCGGTCGGGAGGTGCGACGTACACGGTGCCCGGCTCGATCGGCATGCCGTGCCGCGCGGACCGGGCGGGCAGCGAGCCCGCGCGGTCGAGGATCCGGGCCAGCGCGCTCTCCGTCCCGGCCGGCAGGTGCATGGTGACCAGCACCGCGGCGGGGAAGTCCGGGGGCAGGGCGGACACGATCGTGCGCAGCACCTCGACGCCGCCGGCGGAAGCGCCGATGACCACGAGGTCGCGCCGGAAGGGCGGCACGGGCGTCCACCTCCTCACTTCGGACCTCACGGTAGTGGAGACCGTCCACTACTGCGGGTAGCCCCCACCGGGCGGGCTAAACGCGGGATTCCCCACGGCCGCCGCGGCGACGTGGCCGAGGACGGCGGCGGCGATCCCGGGGAGCGGCAGCACGGCGTCGACCAGGCCGGTGCCGATGGCGGCACCGGGCATGCCGAAGTGCGCCGACGTCGCCTCGTCCTGCGCGAACACGGTACCGCCGCAGCGGGCCACGGCACGGATGCCGGCTTGGGCGTCGGTGCCCTTGCCGGTCAGGACGACCGCCAGCGCGCGGGGTCCGCAGGTGACGGCGAGGGTGACCAGCAGCAGGTCGGCCGACGGCCGCGCGGGCGGCAGGGCGCCGACGTCCACCAGCACGATCCGCTGCTCCGGCGTCAGCAGCAGGTGGCGGGCGGCCGGGACGACGAGGGCGACGCCGGGGACGAGCACGTCGCCGTCCGCCGCTTCGGCCACCGGCAGCGCCGTCCGCCCGGCCAGGATCGAAGTCAGGTGGCTCGTCCGGTACGGGTCCAGGTGCTGGGCGACCAGCACCGCCGCGGGGAGATCCGCGGGCAGCGGGCCGAGCACCTGCGCGAGGGCGTCCAGGCCGCCGGCCGAGGCCACCAGGGCGACGACCGGGAACCGCACCGGATGGCCGGTGGTCACCGGCGTTCACCGCCGACATCGACCGGCCTGATCCGCCGTGCTGCTCGACGGCCCCGCACGGAACCCATCGTGACACGGAAACAACCCGGCGACCAGCGAACCGTCTTCGCCGCGGACATGAGATGCTCGACCGCGCAGGCAGGCCGAAGGCGGGAGGCGCAGCGGGTGACCACCTGGATCGACGTGATCAACTTTGTCCGGACGCGGTACGAGGTCCTCGAGGAGTCGGAGGGCTGGCTGCGGTTCCGGCTGGAGGGGCCGCGGAACCGGACCCAGCAGGTGACGGCGCACCACCTCGCCGAGCTCGACGGCGGCTCGTGGATCGAGATCTCCTCCCCGGTCGGCTGGGCCGACAAGGTCGATCTCCGGCGGCTGCTCGAGCTCGCCGGCGGCTCGGCCGTCGGCGGTGCGGCGGTGGTGGACGGCGTCGCGCTGCTCAAGCACACCGTGCCGCTGGAGGACCTCAGCATCCAGGAGGAGTTCGAGCGCCCGCTCAAGGCGGTCGTCGCCCGCGCGGACGCCTTCGAGCAGGAGCTCACCGGTGCCGACGACTTCTGATCACCGGGTTCACCCGGAGCGGCGGGCCCGGTCGGTGCGGCGCCGGTTCTCCTTCTCCAGCGCGGTGACGAGCTCCTCCTTGGACATCCGCGACCGGCCGGGGATGCCGAGCTGCTTGGCGCGCTCGTAGAGGTGCTGCCGGCTCGCCGTGGCGTTGACGCCGCCGCGGGTCGGCTTCTCGGGCTGCCCCGCTCCCCCGGCGGCCTGCTCGTCCGACGGGCCGCGCTCGGGTTTGGGCTCCCAGTGGTCGCCGACCTTCTCGAAGGTGTGCTTCAGGGCGGCGAAGGCGGTCTGCTGGGCCCGCCGGCCGGGACCGTAGGTCTGCAGCGCGGAGTCGTGCGCGGCCACCCACGTGTCCTGGGCCTTGCGCGGTGATCGCAGCACGGTGCTGGGCAGGTCTTCGCGTCCGGGCATGTCGCCTCGGCTACCCCGGCTCGCCGCGCCGAAACGCCCCTTCGCCGATCCGGTCGCTCTTGCCGCCCGCCGGCACTACCGTCCGAAGAGGACCGGAGCCTCCCGTGCGGTGTCGGTCCGGGGTCGGGCATGCTGGTGACCGGTGTTTTCGGGGCGAGGGGACGAGAGGGAAAAAATGGGTGTTTCACCCGATTTGACCGTACCGGCGAGCGTCGAAAGCCCGGTGACGCCGCCACCACCCGCGTCCGGCGTGGCCCGATGGCTGCTGGAGCACCGCGTCGCACCCGTCGGCCGCGCGGGCGGTGAAGACCACGGCACGCCGCAGTCCTGGTGGAAGGTCATGTGCCTGACCGGCGTCGACTACTTCTCCACCCTCTCGTACCTGCCGGGCATCGCCGCGCTCGCCGCCGGGGCGCTCTCGCCGCTGGCGACCCTGCTGATCGTCGCGCTGACGCTGCTCGGGATGCTCCCGATGTACCGCCGGGTCGCCCGCGAAAGCCCGCACGGCCAGGGCTCGGTCGCGATGCTGGAGAACCTGCTGCCGTTCTGGCGCGGCAAGCTCTTCGTGCTCACCCTGCTCGGGTTCGTCGCCACGTCGTGGATCATCACGATCACGCTGTCCTCGGCGGACGCCACCGTGCACATGCTGGAGAACCCGTACCTGCCGGGCTTCCTGCACGGCCACGCGGTGCTCATCACCGTCGTGCTGCTGCTGATCCTCGGCGGGGTGTTCCTGCTCGGCTTCAGCGAGGCCGTCGGCGTCGCCATCCCGCTCGTCGCGGTCTTCCTGCTGCTCAACGCCGTGGTGACGGTGGCGGGCGTGATCGACCTGGTCGGCGATTCGGCCGCCCTCTCCCACTGGACCGACGCGCTGACCGCGGGCGGCGGCGGGTTCACCGGCGTCATCGGCCCGGCCGTCATCGCGTTCCCGATGCTGGTGCTGGGCCTCTCCGGCTTCGAAACCGGGGTCAGCATGATGCCGCTGGTCGCGGCCGACGGGAAGAACGCCGAGGAGAAGCTGGAGTCGCGGATCCGCAACACGCGGAAGCTGCTGACCGCCGCCGCGCTCATCATGTCGGTGTTCCTGATCGCGACGAGCTTCGTCACGACGGTGCTGATCCCCGCCGAGGCCTTCAAGGAGGGCGGCGAGGCCAACGGCCGTGCCATGGCCTACCTCGCCCACCGCGAGCTCGGCGAGCTCTTCGGGACCGTGTACGACATCAGCAGCGTGCTGATCCTCTGGTTCGCCGGTGCCTCGGCGATGGCCGGGCTGATCAACATCGTCCCGCGCTACCTGCCGTCCTACGGCATGGCGCCGGAGTGGGGCCGCGCCGTCCGGCCCGTGGTGATCGTCTACACGGTGATCAGCGTGCTCATCACGATCGCGTTCGGCGCGGACGTCAACGCCCAGGCCGGCGCCTACGCGACCGGCATACTGGCGATGATGGTCTCCGGCGCGGTCGCGGTCAGCATCTCGGCGATCCGGCGGCGCCAGCGCGGCGCGGCCATCGGCTTCGTCGTCCTCACGATCGTCCTGCTGTACGCGCTCGTCGAAAACGTCATCGAAAAACCGGACGGGATCGCCATATCGGCCCTGTTCATCCTCGGGATCATCGTCGTCTCGCTGGTGTCCCGCGTTTCCCGCACGACGGAGCTGCGCGCGGACCGCATCGAGTTCGACGACGAGGCCCGCCGGTTCATCGCCGATTCCATTGCCCACGACGGTGCCCTGAACGTCATCGCCAACAAGCGGCAGGGCGGCGACGAGGCCGAGTACGCCGAGAAGGAAGCCGAACAGCGTGGCATGAACCCGGTGCCCGGCGCCGCCGACATCCTGTTCCTGGAGATCGACGTCGTGGACCCGTCGGAGTTCAGCAACGTGCTCCAGGTGCGCGGCGTGGAGATCGACGGCTACCGGATCCTCCGCGCGAACAGCCCCGCGGCACCCAACGCGATCGCCGCGATCCTGCTGACCCTGCGCGACGTGACGGGCGTTCGCCCGCGGTGCTATTTCGAGTGGTCGGAAGGCAACCCGCTCGGCCACCTGTTCCGGTACCTGCTCCTCGGCCGCGGCGACACCGCGCCGGTGGTCCGGGAGATCATCCGCAGCGCCGAGAAGGACCCGGCCCGCCGGCCCGCCATCCACGTCGGCGGGTGAGCGGCGCGGGGCAGCGTCACGGCAGGGTTCACGGCAGGGTTCACGGCAGGGCGAACGCTGCCCCGCCGTCGTGCCACCACCGCCGGTAGCACGGCGCGCCCTCGACCAGGGCGAGGTACCCGCGCTCGATCTCCGCGCAGACCTCGTCCACCAGCGCGGCCAGCGCCGAGTCCGTCCGCCACGCCAGGACCAGCTCGCGGTACAGCGGTGTGCCGGTCAGGGCCAGGGTCGCCAGGCCGTCGCGGGCCGTGCCGATCGGGTACAGCGGGCAGATCGCGCGGTGGCCCGCCACGAGCGCGAACGCCACGTGGGCCTCCGTCGTGAAGTGCGTGATGCGCTGGCCGAACCCCGCCGTGGCGCACGCGCGGTCGAAGAACTCGTTCATGCCGCTGTCGTCGGGATCCGGCATCACCCACTTCTCCTCGGCCAGCTCGGCGAGGCCGACCGACTTGTGCCCGGCGAGCCGGTGGTGCTCGGAGACGCCGACGAAGATCGGCTCGCGCAGCAGGAGCCGCCGCTCCACCCCGTCGGGCAGGGTCAGCGGGAAGCCCGGGAACTCGCGCAGCACCGCGACGTCGAGTTCGCCCGAGCGCAGCAACGCGGTGAGCGTGCCCGTCTCGCGGATCGTGCGGCTGGTCACCTCGCGACGCGGCACCAGCGCGGTGAGGGCGTTGACGAGCAGGCTGAACTGCTGCGCCGGGATCCCGCCCACCTTCACCGGCGCACCCGCCTCGCTGCGGGCGTTCACCCGGGCGGTGCGTTGCAGGATTTCGAACTGGCGCAACAGGTTCCGCGCGTCGCGCACGAGCTCGGCGCCGGCGTGGGTGGGCAGCACGCCGTCGGCCGAGCGGACGAACAGGGAACCGCCGAAGAAGCGCTCGATCCGCTTGAGCTGGGTGGTCACCGCGGGCTGGCTGAGGTGCAGCCGCGCGGCCGCCCGGCGCAGGCTCCCGGCGTCCGCGATCGCGACCACGAGTTCGAGGTGCCGCAGTTCCAGGCGCATGATCACGACGTTATCGCCCGATGCAATAGGGTCACCCCCCGGACGGCCGTGGCCGCCGCGCCCGGCGCGCGGTTACGTTGCCCCGCGTGACAGTTCCGGTGTTGTTTTCCGGTGACGTCCTGCGCCGGTTCCTCGGCGCGGCGGCCACCGAATACGCGTTCATCACCCCCGAAGAGCCGAGACCCTGTTTTGCGGTCCTGCTCGGCACTTTCGCCGAAGACGCGCTCGTGGTGTCGGACCTCGCCTTCGGCCGCAATGCCCGCACGACCGACCCCAGCGCCCGCGCCGAATTCGCGGCGGCGATCGTCCCCCGCTTCGGCTCGGCGTACGAAAACCCGGTGCGTGCCTGGTGGTTCGAGCCCGCGGACCTGCTGCGCATCACGCGCGACGCCGAGGCACGCGGCCTCGACGTCCTCGGCTCGCTGCACCTGCACCCGGACTGGCACCGGCTCGGCCCGGAATGCGAACGCGACCGTCCACTGAGCGAGCGGCCGACCCCGATGGACGAATACGTCTTCCGCGCGGCGGGCTGGCCGTTGAACGTCGTCTGCTACCTCGAACGCCGCCGCGGCGGTTTCTACTATTCCCTGGCCGCGTGGGACGGCGACTGCGCGCCGTTGTCGCTGCGGGTGCACGCCTCGGCGGAAATGGTGGGCGTATGACCGACGACGCGATCCGCGCGCTGTGGCAGACGATGGCGGCGGGCTGGAACGCAGGCGACGCCGTCCGGTTCGCTTCGGTTTTCGCCGCCGACGTCGACTTCGTGAACGTCCGCGGGGAAGCGCTTTCCGGCCGCGGCGCCGTCGCCGGGACGCACGCCGGGCTCTTTTCCGGCGCCTACCGCGGGACGACGCTGGCCGCCTCGGTGACGTTGGTCCGCCGGCTGACGCCGGAGCTCTCGCTGGTGCACGTGACGTCGGAGATCCGGCCCGCCGGGGTCGTGACGCACGCCCAGGCGGTGGTGCGGCACGCCGGGGCACCGGAGATCGCCGCCTTCCACAACATGATCCCGAAAGGATGATTCGCATGAGCCGCCCCCGGCTGCGCCACCTCGCCATCGTCGTCCGCGACGCGCCGCGGATGGCCGAGTTCTACTGCACGCAGTTCGGCATGGAGCAGTTCCACACCGACCCGGACGGCAGCTGTTTCGTGACCGACGGCTACCTCAACCTGGCCCTGATCCAGCACCAGCTGACCGGCGACGTCCCGGCGGGCTTCAACCACTTCGGTTTCGAGGTCCCGGCGGTGGCCCCGCTGGCCGACACCCTCGAGGCGGCGGGTGTCCCTCGCCCGGTCCTGCGCGGCGGCGACCGGCCGTTCGCCGAGTACCGGGCGGTGGACCCGGAGGGGAACTGGTTCGACCTGTCGGAGCACGGGTTCCTGCCGCCCTCGGTGGCCGATCGGTAGCGGTGAGGCCGGCTACGACGTCATGAACGACTCTTTCATGACGTCTGGCGCCAGGAAAGGGTCGTTCATGGCATCGGCCCGGCCGTCCGACGGGAGACGGGCCGCTTACCTGCCCGCGGGCGGCGGCCCGGCCCGGCGCACCGGCGCCCGCGCCGGACCACGACCGTCCTGCGGCCGCGGCGCCCGAGCCGGCGCCCGGCCCGGCGCACGCGCAGGTCCACGCGCCGGAGGCGGCGCCGCCGGGCGGCTCGCCCGGACCGGGCGCTCCTCCGGCGGGACCGGGCGGGGCCGGTTGACCCAGGAGTCGAACAGCAGGATCAGCCCCGCGAACGCGGCGCAGCCGACCCCCAGTGCCCAGTGGACCAGTGCGCCGAGGATGCCGGCGACGGCCAGTACCGGCAGCACCGCCATCAGGCAAAACGGGTCGATTCTGCCGAATTTCGGGCGTGAGGCCCCGTCTCGGGGACTCACCGTGCGGTCTCCGGGTTCCTGCGCGCCATTCCAGCAGTATGCAACGGCGGACCCCCGTCCTGCCACATGATCACGCCCGGTCACCGGTCATGACTGCCGGCGGACCGCGAAGACCATCCCGATGTCGGCCGCCTCCTGGACGGGGTCCTGCACGGCCTCGACCGTGAACCCCCGCGTGGCGAAGATCTCGCCGACGGTGTCCCGGTTGCGCCGCCACCCTTCGACCTCGACGACGGCCTGCGCCACCCGGGGCCAGTGCCGGTCCTCGAGTCCCCGCAGCACGTCGAGTTCGGCGCCCTCGACGTCGACCTTCAGCAGGTCGACGCGCTCGATGCCCTGTTCGTCGAGCACCGCCGACAGCGGCCGGACGCGGACGCGGTGCGTCTCCAACTCCCGCATCACCCGCAGCTTGCGCCCGACGATCCCGCGCAGGATCGGCGCCGGCACGCGGCTCGGGCCCGCGCCCAGCCCACCTCGGCGGATCATCTCGACGATGCTGGCGGTGACCCGGCGCCGCTCGGCGTCGACGTTGGCCGCGTCACGCCATGACGACGAAAAGATGGTCGCCGCCGGGAAGTAGCTGAAGTCGAGCTCGTCCTCGGCGGCCGCCAGCCCGTAGGGCAACGCCGTGAGCCGGCCGGCGAAGAAGTCGCGGCCGTTGCGCTCCAGCGTCGCGTGCAGGGGCGGGAGGGGCTCGAACGCGTAGATCCGCACGTCGCCGTCCAGGCGCTCGTACACGGCCGCGGAGAAGACACCGACGTTGGCGCCGACGTCGAGGACGGTCGCGCCGGGAGCGAGCTCGACGCCGTGGGCGAAGTAGGCGCCGACCTCCTCGCGCAGGAAGGACACCTCCCACGGGTTGACGCTGTGCAGGTCGATCGTGTCCATGGTCACGAGCAGAGGCTTATCAGCATCGGGCGCCGCCGGGCACCCCCGTTCGGCGGCTGCTCCGCACCGCGGCGGTCCGCGACAGCGGGCACCACGCCCGGCAGCGGCGATCAGGGCCTCGGCCAACACCGACCCAGCTCGGCACCTGGGCCGGCTTCAACCAGTCGCGCGGCCCGACCGAGCGCCGGCCCGACCGGGCGGCGGCCCGACCGAGCGGCCCAATCGCCCAACGGCCCAACCGCCCAGCGGCCCGGCGACCCAGCGGCCCGGCCGCCCGGCGGCCCAACCGCCCAGCAGCCCAGCGACCCAGCGACCCAGCGGCCCAGCCGCCCGGCAGCCCAACCGCCCGCCAGCCCAGCGACCCGGCAGCCCAGCGACCCAGCGGCCCGACCGCCCGGCAGCCCAGCGGCCCGGCGGCCCGGCGGGCGAGCAGCCCGGCAGCCGACCGGCGCCCGCGGAAGCCCCGGCCCTCAACCCGCCTGGAAACCCGGTTTCAGCGATCCACCCCGCCCCCGCGCTCGCCTTCCACGTGCAGCGCGCCCTGCTCCGGCCCCGCGGCCACCGCCGACCCCGCTTCCGTGCCCACCTGGTCCGGCTCCCGGTCCGCCGGGGGCCCGTCCCCCTCGACCGGTTGCAGCTGGAGCGGGTTGTCCGGGGTTGCGCCCGTGTCCGGGTCCGCGTCCGCCTGCTGGTCCGCCCGGACCGAGGCGCCCGCCGGGGGGACCTCCGTGGCCGGGTCCGGGAGTTCCTCTCCTATGCGGTCGCCGAGGCCTCTCGGGTGGGCCTGCTCCCACGGTGTCATCCCGTACTTCGTCACGCCCGACCAGTGTTCCGGGGGATCCATGCCCTCTTCCAGGGGGTCGGCGCGGATCCGGTCCTCGTCGAGGTCCTCCGCGCTGTTCAGCGCCACCGGATCCGTCTCGACGGCGTCCGGTTCGCCGGTGTCCTGCGGCGGGTCGTAACTCGGTTCGGTCATGTTCCCCGGGCTTCCACGCGGGCAAGACGGCGAAACACCGGACGGCGGCAGCCCTCCCCGGTGCGGGCCGGCAACACCACGCCCACCACCACCGCCACCGCCGCGGCCGGGGCCCACACGAACGCGTGACCCGGCTCGAGGCGCTCGCCCGTCGGCAACCGGGCGGCCGGCACCGCCGCGAGCGGGTCCGCCAGCACCAGGGCGGGCATCGACCACGACAGCGAACCCCGGGCGTACGCCTGCTGGCTGCCAGCTGCGCGACCACCGCCACCGCGAGCGCCGCCCACAGCGCGCTGCCGCCCAGTGCCGCCGACGGGCCGCGTTCCTCGAACGTCTTCACCGCCGCCGAAATCAGCACCGCCACCACGCCCGCCGCCGCGCCGCACGCCAGTGCGCCCCACGGGCCGCGGCGGATGCGGCTGCACACTGCGACCAGGCCCACCGCCAGGAGCACCGCGGCGACGACCGCGAACCACCGTGGCAGGTGGTCGCCGGTGCCCGGCGGGCCGCGACCAGGAACACCGCCAGGCCGCCGCACGTCAGCACGGCGCCGGTCGCGTCGAGCCGGGACGGCAGGCACCGGTCGCGCACCGACCGGACCGCCAGCGCGACGACCAGTCCGCCGGCCAGCACGGGCTGCACGATCGAGACCGGCGCCAGCGCCAGCGCGACCACCTGCAGCACCGTCCCGGCCACCGTGGCGCCCTGACCCACCATCCACTTCGGACGCCGCACCAGCAGGTGGCCGTGCTGATGGGTGCGTCGAGCGGGATCGGGCGCGCCACGGCGCTCGCCTTCGCCTCGCAGGGGGCGCGTGTCGTGTGCGCCGGCCGCACCGAGCGGGCCCTCGGCGCCCTGGTCGACGAGATCACGGCCGCGGGCGGCACGGCGCTGGCCGTGCCCACCGACATCGCCGATCCGGCCGCCGTCCGTGCCCTGGTCCAAGCGGCCGAGGCGGAGTTCGGCCGGATCGACACCTCGGCCGCGTCGAAGACATCACCGACGAAGAGTTCGACCGCGTGCTGCGGATCAACTTCCTGGGCCACGTCCACGGCGTGCGCGCGGTGCTGCCCGCCCTGCGGCGCGCGGGCGGCGGCTCGGTGATCGGCGTCGCGTCGGTCGAGGGCGTGCGGGCGGCGCCGCTGCACGCGCCCTACACCGCCAGCAAGTTCGCGCTGCGCGGCTTCTACGACTGCCTCCGCATCGAGCTCGCGCAGGAGGGTGCCCCGATCGCCGCGCTGACCGACGCGCTGCTGTCGCTGCGCCGGATCGGCTCCCGCAGCTTCCGGAACACGTTGCCGGACAACGGCACCGACAACGTCGACTCCACTGTGGACGAACCGGGGCAGGTCCACGGCAGCCACCCCGGCAAGGTCGTCCGGGGCCGCGCGTTCACGAAGCTGTTCGGCACGCTGCCCCGGCCGGGCGACCTCCTCACCGCGGCGGTGTCGCGCCGGCACGGTTGACCGGCGCGCGGCGGGGTAGCCGCAGCGCATGGATCCCCGACGCGATGGTCACGCCCGGTCGAAGCCCGCCTGGGCGCACCGGGCCCTGCGGAAAGCGGAAGACGCCGCGGTGCTCGACGGCCCGGCCACCCGGCTCGAGCGGGTGCTGAACGGCGAGAGCGGCGTGACGCGGCAGCTGCGCGGCCACAGCCTCGGGCACCCGCTGCACCCGATCGCGGTGACGGTGCCCATCGGCGCCTGGCTGTGCTCGGCGGCGTTCGACCTGCTCCCGGGCGGCGGCGACACCGCGCGTCGCCTGGTCGCGGCCGGCCTGGTGACCGCCCCGGCGGCGATGGTGCTCGGCCTGGCCGACTACACGGGCCTGGACCGGCGGCAACGCCGGGTCGGCCTGGTGCACGCGGCGGCGAACGCCACGGCGACGGCCCTGTTCGGCGCGTCGTACCTGGCCCGCCGCGCCGGTCGCGGTGGACGGCTGTTCGGGATGCTGGGCCTGGCCGCGGCCGGTCTGGGTGGGGCGCTCGGCGGGCACCTCGCGTACGCCCAGGGTGCCGGGGTGTTCCGCTGGCAGTCCCTCGACGAAGTGACTCCGGCCGAACTCGCGGGCGACGACCCGGCCGCGCCGCGCAACCCCGCGTGATCCCGCGCTTTGATCACCGGCGCCCGGGGTAACCGCCCCGCATGAGCGAAGCCGAGAACCGCCCCCTGACCCCCGACGCGCCGGCCCCTCCAGGCACCCCGGAGCTCGACCTCGACGTCGAAATCCCCGAGACCGACCGGAAGGCGCCCGGCTCTCAGGACGTCGACGAGGACGCCGGCGAGATCGAACCGCCGAGCTGACCCGCCGGCCACGGCCGCGCCCCGGTCAGCAGGCCGATCATGCCCGCGACCAGGCGCATCTGGTCGACCGTCCGGATGTCGGCCTCGACCAGCCGGGGTGAGCACACCAGCACGGCCAGCACCTGCGCGCGCGACAGCGCCACGTTCAGCCGGTTGCGCGACAACAGGAAGTCCAGGCCGCGCGGCAGGTCGACCGCCGACGACGACGTCATCGTCGCGATCACCACCGGGGCCTCCTGGCCCTGGAAGCGGTCGACCGTGCCCACCCGGACCCCCGGGTAGCCGGCTTCCTCCAGCGCCCGCGTCACGGTCCGCGCCTGCAGGTTGTAGGGCGCGACGACGAGGATGTCGTGGTCGCCCAGCGGCCGCGCCGGACCGTGGTCCGTCCACAGGCGACCGTGCACTTCGGACACGATCCGCACGACGGCCGCGGCCTCCTCCACCGAACGGGTCGTGTTGCCCTGGTGGTCGACCTCGGCCAGGTACAGGCCCGCGTCGACGCCGTCGATAGCGCGGTCCGCGGCCGACGGGTGGGCGTGCAGCCGTCCGGCGTAGGACAGCTTCGACACCGGCTCGCACACGGCCGGGTGCAGGCGCCGCGTCTCGTCGAGGAAGTACCCCAGCTCGGCCGGCATGATGTCGGCCTCGCCGATCAGGTGGCCCAGCGCCGACGCCTCCGCGCCCGCCGGGTGCGTGCCCTGCACGACCTGCGGCAGCTGCTGCGGGTCGCCCAGCAGCAGGACGTTGCGGGCGCACATCGACACCGCCAGCGCGTCGGCCAGCGCGAACTGGCCCGCCTCGTCGATGATCAGCAGGTCGAACGGCTCCTCGCGGACCGCGGCGTTGGCGAACGTCCACGCCGTGCCGCCGACCAGGTGCCCGGTGTCGTGCTCGGCCCGCCACTTCACCAGCGCCGGGTTGCTCTTCGGCTGCTCCCACGGCGCGGCCGGGTCCGGCGTCTTCTTCGCGCGCTTGGCGCACGGCAGGTCGGGCGCGCTCTTCTTGGCCGCGCTGAGCACGTTCTCCACGGCCTTGTGGCTGGTGGAGGTGACCGCGACGGTCCGCCCGGCCCGCACGAGCCGGGCGATCAGCCGCCCGGCCAGGTAGGTCTTGCCCGCCCCCGGCGGCCCCTGCACGGCCAGCGCCGAGCCGTCGAGCCCCTCGACCGCGTCGATCACCGTGGCCACCAGGTCCTCGCCGGGCGGCGGCAGCGCCGCGCCGCCCCGCAGCCGCGGCGGGGTCCGCCGGAGCAGGTCGACGCCGGGGTGGCGCGGCAGCTCCGGGAGCGTGTCGACGACCAGGCGCGCGAGGTCGGCCACCGCCTCGTCCTTGGGGGACGGCCGCACCGGGCTGCCCGGCAGCACCGCGTTCGGCCGGTCGTTCGTGGTCGCGTCCGGCGGGCAGCTCTCCTCCAGCGTCAGCTCCACCGCCGACGCGGCGACGACCTTCGCGTCGCGGGCCGTGTCGCCGTAGCGCAGCCGCACGTCGTCGCCGGGGGCGAACGGGTGCGGCCGGTCGGGGTCGCACGCCAGCTGCAGCGTCCGCTTCGCCGTGCGCACCCGGCCCGCCGGCGGCACCCACTCCCCCGCCTCCAGCGCGACCGGCACGGCGCAGGTGGTGTCGACCTCGAGGTCGCCGAGCGGGGCGGCGAGCTGGCGGAAGTACTCCCACCAGGCCGGGTTCGTCTCGCGGCGGTGGTAGCCGACCGACGCCGCCAGCAGCGCGCGGGCCCGCTCGTCGGCGGTGAACCGGCCCGGGTCGTCCGGCAGGCCGTCGAGCAGGGGGTCGACCAGCGCGGCCAGCTGCGCGGCCCGTTCGGCGCGCCGCTCGGCGGCGACGTCCTCCTCGGCCGCGCGCAGCAGCGCGTCCTCGGCGGACTCCTCCGCCGGCTCCGGGACGTCGATGCCCGCGTCGGCGCGGACGCGGTGCAGGAACTCGAACAGCCGCCGCGCGGAGACGCAGTCGTCCTCGGTGTTCTCGCCGATGCGGCGCAGCGCCTCGTCGGCGCGTTCCGGCTCACCGGACTGCGCGAACGCCAGGTACTCCTCGTACGCCTCGACGTCGGACACGGCGGTCTTCGCGCGGGCGCCGGGCTGGTAGAGCGGCTCGAGGTGGCGGATCGAGTACGACCGCTGCGACACGCGCAGCGCATTGCGCACGACCGCGTGCAGGTCGACGACCGCGCCGCTGCGCAGCAGGTGGTCGACGGTCTCCTCGCGGGTGCCGTGCACCGCCGCGAGCCGCTTGATCGCGGTGACCTCGTACGGCGCGTAGTGGTAGACGTGCGAGCCCGGGTGCTCGGCGACGCGCGCCGCGGCGAAGTCGACGAACTCCTCGAACGCGCGCCGCTCCTGGGCGCGGCTGTGCGCCCAGAACGGCGTGAACTCCCGGTCGCTCACCGCGCCGAAGAGGTACTCCAGCCCCTCCCCGGCCAGAGCGTGCGGATCGCCGGCCAGGTCGACGAACACGTCGCCCGGCGCCGGGGCCGGCAGGGCGGCCAGCTCATCCGGATCGACGATCTCGTAGGAGACCTCGCCGGTGGTGTCCTGCCGGACCTGCAGTGCGGCCTGGGCGCGCAGGGTCGCGAACGCCGTCGCGGACAGGTCCCGCGGGCGGTCGTCCGGGCCGGCGGCGGCCAGCGCGTCGATCGAGCCGAGCCCGGCGGCGACGAGCTTGCGGCGCTGGTCACCGCGCATCCCCGCGACCAGCGAGAGGTCGCGGTCGGCTTCCCGCGCGGACGCGCAGTGCTGGGCGAACCCGCAGCCGGCGCAGGCCGGGCGTTCGTCGGCCCACAGCGGGACCGGCAGCCGCGGCGGCCGTCCGGCGAGCCGGGTCCGCAGCCGGTCGACCAGCGGCCGGAAGTCCTCGACGCGCAGTGTCCGGGTGCCGCCGTCGGTCAGCCGGAGGTGCAGGTGCGGTCCGGCCGGCCACCCGGCGCGGCGCACGGCGTCGGCGCACGCGGTCAGCTTGACCACCGCGGCGGGCGTCGCCTGCCGGACCGGGGTCGTGTCGTGGACCTCGTAGCGGCCTTCGCCGTCCTGGACCAGAAGATCCGCCTGCGCGGCGAACTCGCCGTCGAGGAAGACGGCCCGGTGGATCACCGGCACGCCGGAGCGCAATGCCTCCTCGGTCGCCTTCGCGGCGAGCGCGAGGTCTTCGACGCCGGCGGTCTCGTGGCCGCCGGGCTCGGGCAGCGGCGCTCCCGGCAGACCCGCGGCCAGCGCCTGGACGAGGAGGCTGCGGTGCTCGCAGTCGAGCAGGTCGGCGAGATCGGCTGGGGTGAGCATCGCCGCGAAGTCTGACACGGGCGATCATCCGGGCCGGGGCAGGCCGTCCCGACACGCCGAAACTTTCGGGATTTCCCCGGTATATCGCCAATTCTTGACAGCGCGGACCGAACCCCGCAATAGTGCGGGAACCGAACTAAATACTCGTGAACACGATGGGGGCACGGTGTCTTCCAGCGACGAGAACGAGCAGAGCCGGTTCCGCCGGCGTTCCTTCCTGATCGGCAGCGGGGCTGCCGTGGCCACCTCGATGTTCAGCGCCGCTCCGGCGCACGCGAGTGCGCCCGCTTTCCCGAGCGGCTACGACGGTTCCGACCTGTGGCTGCGCTACGAGCCGGTCGCCGATTCCGGCCTGCTCGCGCGGTACCGGGCCGCGCTCGGCGCGATCGTCGTGGAGAACGCCGGCGCCGCGAAGGTCCACCGCCACACCGCGAACCTGAGCATGGCACCCGGCTCCACCGAGCACCTGGTGGAAACCACCCTGGAAGCGGCGCGGGACGAGCTCGTCCGCGGTCTCGGCGGGCTGCTGGGGCGGCCCGTGCCGGTGCGGGACGGGTTCCCGGATCGCGCGGTGGTCGTCGGCACGCCGGACAGCTCGCCGCTGGTGCGCCGGCTCGTTCCCGCGCGCGACCTGGCACCGCTCGGGCGCGACGGCTACCTCATCCGCTCGCTGACACGCGGCGGGCACCGGTCGATCGTCATCGCCGCCACCACCGACCTCGCCGCGCTGTACGGCACTTTCGCCTTCCTCCGGCGGATCCAGGCCCAGCAGCCCGTCTCCGAACTTGACATTTCGTCGGTGCCGCGGATCAACCACCGGTACCTGAACTACTGGGAGACCGAGCGCCTCTACGCCGGCAACAACCCGGCCGGCACCGGTGGGCTGAACGGCGAAAACGGCGCGATCTTCGACTTCACCGCCACCGGCGCCTCCGCGGCGCTGAACCTGCCGGTGATCCTCGACCGGTACCTCGTGGCCGCGCGCGCGATGGCGTCCCTCGGCATCAACGGCATCACGATCAACAACGTCAACGCCAACAGCTTCTACCTCACCCCGGCCGCGATCGAGCAGGAAGCCGCGCTGGCCGACGCGCTGCGCCCGTACGGGGTCAGGCTGGCCGTGTCCATCAACTACGCGGCCCCGACGGACGCCCGGTTCGCGCCCGACACCCTCACCCGCGAAGAGCTGGATCCCTACAGCGCCAAGTTCCGGGACTGGTGGACGCGCCGGGCGCGGCAGCTGCAGGCCGCGATCCCCGACTTCATGGGGTTCACCGTCAAGGCGAACTCCGAAGGCCAGCCGGGCCCGCAGGACCTCGGCTACGACCACGGCGACGGCGCCAACGGCATGGCGGCGGCGGTGGCACCGCTCGGGATGCGGATCTTCTGGCGGACGTTCGTCTACAACGCCGACGTCGACGCGGACCGGCTCAAGCGCGCCTACCTCGAATTCGGCCCCATCGACGAGGAGCCGCAGCCCGACGGCACGACCGGCCGGTTCGCCGAGAACGTGTTCCTGCAGACCAAGAACGGCCCGCTCGACTACCAGCCGCGCGAGCCCGCGAACCCGCTCTTCGGCCGGATGGAACACACGAACCAGGCCATCGAACTGCAGGTCACCCAGGAGTACACCGGGCAGAACACGATGCTGTGCTACCTCGGCCCGCTGTGGGAAGAGGTGCTGAAGTCCGACACGTACGCCACCGGCCCGGACGGCAGGCTGCTGGCCCGGCGCCTGGTCGGCCACGTCGTCGACGGCTCGGCCCAGGGCCACCCGGACACCGCCATCGTCGGCGTCGCCAACTTCGGCAACGCCGACAACCTGACCGGGCACCACTTCGCGCAGGCGAACCTGTACGCCTTCGGCAGGCTGGCCTGGGACTGGACCCTGGACGCCCGTGGCATCGCCGAGGACTGGGTCCGGCTGACCTGGAGCAACCGCGACTTCGTCGTCCGGACGATCGCGGCGATGATGATGGGCTCGCGGGAAGCGCTGGTGAGCTACCAGACCCCGCTCGGCGTCGCGCACCAGTTCCGGTCCAGCGACCACTACGGCCCCAACCCGGCCGAGCGGCTCGCGCGGGACGACTGGAGCCCGGTGTACTACAACAAGGCCGACACCGCCGGGCTCGGCTACGACCGCTCCCCCACCGGCAGCAACTTCGTCGCGCAGTACTTCCCGGTGCTCGCGGCCCGGTACGGCGACATCGACACCGTTCCCGAGAACCTGCTGATGTGGTTCCACCACGTGCCGTGGGACCGGAAGATGCGCACCGGCCGGATCTTCTGGGACGAGCTGGTGTACCGCTACCAGACGGGCGTCCACTACGTCTCCTGGCTGCGGCAGGCCTGGGACGCGCTCGAACCGCACGTCGACGCGCGGCGCTTCGCCGAGGTGAAGGCCAAGCTCGCCGCCCACGAGGCCGACGCCGGCAGCTGGCGCGACACCTGCGTCGGCTACTGGCGGCAGTTCAGCGGCCGGGCGATCCCGACGGACGGCCCCCTCTCGCTGCGGATCGTGGTCGGCGGCCGGACGATCGGCGGGTTCGACGCCGGAGCGGCGTCGGCCACCATCCCGCTGGCCGCCGGTGCTTCGCCGAGGATCACGAAGGTCGTCCCGGCCGATCCCGCCGTGCGGTGCGAAGTCCTTTCCCAGGCGGCAGGCGTGCCCGGGCGAGCCGTCGTGCGGGCCACCGGGAAGAGCTCCTTCGGCCCGATCCTCAAGGACTACGTGTTCGACTTCACCCGCTGAAGGCTCCGGGGAACCTCCCGCCCGCCGCGTCCGTTGTCGTAGCCTACGGCACCGTAAGTTACGGTCGCGTAGGTACGGAAGGACGTTCCATGCCGGTCCCCGAAACCACCCGCCTGCTGCACGAACTGGAAGGCACGGTCGAAGAGAACCTCAACCGGCACCTCGCCGTCGCCCAGGAGTGGATGCCGCACGAGTACGTCCCCTGGAGCCAGGGCCGCGACTTCGCCGAGCTGGGCGGGGAGGCGTGGGACCCCGAGCAGTCCCGGGTGAGCCCGATCGCGCGCACGGCGCTGGAGGTCAACCTGCTCACCGAGGACAACCTGCCCAGCTACCACCGCGAGATCGAGCGCGCGTTCGGCCGCGACGGCGCCTGGGGCACGTGGGTGCACCGGTGGACGGCCGAGGAGGGCCGCCACGGCATCTGCATCCGCGACTACCTGCTGGTCACCCGCGCCGTCGACCCGGTCGAGCTGGAGCGGATGCGGATGGAGACCATGCAGGCGGGCTACGACACCGGCGACAAGCCGCTGCTCAACGTCTGCGCATACGTCTCGTTCCAGGAGCTGGCCACGCGGCTTTCGCACCGCAACACCGGCCGCTACACCCAGGACCCCCTGGCCGAGAAGCTGCTGGCCCGGGTGTCGACGGACGAGAACCTCCACATGGTGTTCTACCGCAACCTCGTCAAGGCGGCACTGGAGATCTCGCCGGACGCCATGATGCGCGCGATCACCGACGAGGTGCTGAACTTCGCGATGCCGGGCGCGGTCATCCCGAGCTTCCAGCGCAAGGCGGCGCTGATGGCCAAGGCGGGCATCTACGACCTGCGCATCCACCACGACGACGTCGTCCAGCCGCTGCTGCGGTACTGGAAGGTCTTCGACCTGACCGGCCTCGGCGCGGTCGGCGAAGCCGCGCGGGAGGAGCTCGCCACGTTCATCAAGGGGCTCGACACGCAGGCGTCGAGGTTCGAGGAACGCCGGGACGCCGCCGCCGCGCGCCGGGCCGCGCGGGGCATAGTGGACCTCTGAACCTGTGTATCCGCCGGAGGTCGCCGTGCCGCACCGAGGTCGCGTCCCCGGCGCCACCGGGCCGGTGCTCGGCCGCGCCCTGCGAGTCCTCGAAGCCTTCTCCCCCGACCGGCCGGCACTCCGGCTGAGCGAAGTCGCCCGGCGGAGCGGGTTGCCGGCCGCGACCGCGCACCGGCTGCTGCGGGAGTTCTGCGAGTGGGGCGCGCTGGAGCGGGACGAGGACGGCGTCTACCGGGTCGGGCTGCGGCTGTGGGAGCTGGGCTCGCTCGCGCCGCGGGGCCTGGGCCTGCGGGAACTCGCCCTGCCGTTCCTGGAGGACCTCTCGCAGATCACCCGGGAGAACGTCCAGCTCGCCGTCCGCGAAGGCGCCGAGGTCGTGTACATCGAGCGGATCGCCGGGACCGGGGCGGTGCCGGTGCTGACCCGCGTCGGCGGGCGGTTCGCGCTGACCGCGACGGGTGTCGGGCTCGTCCTGCTGGCCCACGCGCCCGCGGACGTGCAGGAGGAGGTGCTGGGCAGCCCGATCGAGCGGTACACGAGCGAGACGGTGACCGACCCGGACCGGCTGCGCCACATGCTGGCCGACGTCCGCACCCACGGGTTCTCGATCAGCGAGCGCCAGGTGACGCTCGACGCGCTCTCGGTCGGCGCGCCGATCCACGACGCGCGAGGGCAGGTCGTCGCGGCGGTCTCGCTGGTCGTGCGGCACGGGAGCGTGTCGCCGCACGCGCTCGCTCCGCTGGTCATGACCAGTGCACGCGCGATTTCGCGGGCGCTTTCCATCTTATGAAATAGCCCTTCGTGGTGCCCGGGTCACTCCGCCACGCTGTGACCCGGCCCACCACGAAAGGACGACCCGATGAGCGCCATTCCCCGCGACCAGTGGTACGTCGCCGCCTACGGCTCCGAGATCGGCACCGACCTGTTCAGCCGCACCGTCTGCGGGGAGCCGATCCTGTTCTGGCGGACCCGCGACGGGAACGTCACGGCGATGGCCGACCGGTGCGTGCACCGGCGGTTCCCGCTGTCGCAGGCGCCGTCGCGGCTGGTCGACGACCAGGTCATCTGCGGCTACCACGGGTTCACCTACGGCGTCGACGGCAAGTGCGTGGCCGTGCCGGGCCAGACCCGGGTGCCGCGGACCGCGCGGCTGACCCGGTACCCGCTGGTGGAGCAGGACTCCTTCGTCTGGGTGTTCATCGGCGACCCTTCGAAGGCCGACGCGTCACGGATTCCCCGGGCGCCCTGGCTCGCCTCGCCCGACTACACCACCGTCTGCGGGATGGAACCGCTCAAGGCGCGGTACTCGCTGCTGGTCGACAACCTGCTGGACCTGTCCCACGAGACCTACCTGCACGGCGGCTACATCGGCACCCCGGAGGTCGCCGAAACGCCGATCACGACCGAGGTCGACGAGGACGCCGGCATCGTCTACGTCTCGCGGCACATGGCCGACGCGGCCTGCCCGCCGTTCTACGCGAAGTCGACCGGCCTCGAAGGCCGCATCACGCGCTGGCAGGACATCGAGTACACGCCGCCGTGCCTGTACAAGCTGCACAGCCGCATCGCGCCGGTCGGGTCCGTGCCGAACCCCGACGGGACCGACCCGGACGCCTTCCACGTCGAGGTCGTCTACGCGATCACGCCGGAGACCGAGCACTCGACGCACGACTTCTGGGCTGTGGCCCGGGACTTCGCGCTCGACGACGAAGGCGTTTCGGCGTTCCTGGCGGAGAACAACCGGACCGTGGTGCTGCAGGACGTCGAAGCCCTCGACGTCCTCGAGCGGGTGATCGCCACCGAACCGGACGGCTACCAGGAGCTGTCGATCAACATCGACACCGGCGGTCTCGCGGCCCGCCGGATGCTGCAGCGGATGGCGGCCTCGTGAACCGGCCGATGCTCGACGGCGACCGGGTCCACCGCATCCACTGGGTGCTCGGCACCGACCGGCTGCGCGCGGTCTGCCACTGCGGCGCCGAGCGCGAGTTCGACGACCCCGTGCAGCTGTGGGACTGGCTGCTCGCCCACCCCGAAGGACACTGATGACTCTCGAACTCCTGGTGGAAGCCAAGGAAAACCTGGCCGACGGCGTGGTGGCACTCACCCTCCGCGCGCCCGGAGGTCCGCTCCCGCACTGGGAGCCGGGGGCGCACATCGACCTCCGGCTGCCGGACGGCGTCGTGCGGCAGTACTCGCTGTGCGGCGACCCGGCGGACTCGTCAGCGTACCGGGTGGCGGTGCTGCGCGAGCCCGACGGCCGCGGCGGCTCGGCCTACGTGCACGACAAGCTCGCCGCCGGGGACCGGATCGAGGTGGACGGCCCGCGCAACCACTTCGCACTGGTGGACGCCGAGCGGTACCTGTTCATCGCGGGCGGCATCGGCATCACGCCGATCCTGCCGATGCTCGACCGGGTCGCCCGCACCGACTGGCACCTGGTCTACGGCGGCCGCACGCGCGGGTCGATGGCGTTCACCGAGGAGCTGGCCCGCCACGGCGACCGCGTGACGTTCCGGCCCCAGGACGAACACGGGCTGCTGGACCTCCCTTCCCTGCTCGCCGACGTCCGGCCGGGCACGGCGGTGTACTGCTGCGGCCCGGAACCGCTGCTGGCCGCGGTGGAGGCGCTCGGCCCGGCGGACCTGCACGTGGAGCGCTTCACCGCGCGGGCCGACGAGGGGCCGCGCGAGGCGTTCGAGGTCGAGCTGGCCGGATCGGGGCGGGTGCTGCCGGTGCCCGCCGATCGGTCGATCCTCGAGGTGGTCGAGGAAGCCGGGGTCTCGGTGCTGTCGTCGTGCCGCGAGGGCACGTGCGGAACCTGCGAAACCGGCGTGCTCGGCGGCGAACCGGACCACCGGGATTCCGTGCTGACCGCGGACGAGCGGCTGGAGAACGAGGTGATGATGCTCTGCGTGTCCCGCGCCTGCTCCCCGCGGCTGGTGCTCGACCTCTGACGGAGCGTCACTGCACGGCGAGTCCGGCCGATCTGTAGTGATATGGGACGGGTGAAGAGCTTTCCCTCCTTCGTGGACAAGGTGGACGAACGGCTGGGCGACGGACTGGAGCACGTCCTGTGCGCCCACCACCGGCGGCGGCTGCACCGGCTCGGCTGGGGTGCCGTGCTCGACCCGGCCGGTGCGCGGGACCCGCTCGGCGGGCGAGCCCCCGTCCGCGACGGCAACCGCGTCGAGGTGCTCATCGACGGCGAGGAGTCGCTGCCCGCCGTCGCCGAGGCCATCGGGAAGGCGAAGTCCCACGTGCACATCGCCAACTGGCACGCCAGCGCGGACTTCCGGCTGACGCGGGAGGCCGGCTCCCCCACCCTGCGCGAGCTGCTCGCCGAGGCCGCCGGGCGGGGTGTCGAGGTCCGCGTCCTGCTCTGGGCCGGGCCGCCCTTCCCGGCCTTCCAGCCGTCGCGGAAGCTCGCGCGGGACGAACGGCGGAAGTTCACCGAAGGCACCGACGTGCGCTGCGTGCTGGACTCGCGCGAGCGGACGTTGCACTGCCACCACGAGAAGCTGGTGATCGTCGACGACGCCGTCGCGTTCGTCGGCGGCGTCGACCTCACCGCGCTGGAAGGCGACCGGCACGACAGCCCGGACCACCCGCCGCGGCCGATCGGGTGGCACGACCTGATGGCGCGGCTCGACGGCCCGGTCGTCGCCGATGTCGCCGACCACTTCCGGCGGCGGTGGACCGAGGTGGCCGGCGAGGACCTGCCGTCGCCCGCGGTCCCGGCACCCGTCGGCGGCAGCCGCGTCCAGCTGCTGCGGACCGTGCCGAACGACACCTACGACTTCCTGCCGAAGGGCGAGTTCACCGTCCTCGACGGCTACCTGCGCGCGCTGAGATCGGCGCAGCGGCTGATCTACCTGGAGAACCAGTTCCTGTGGTCGCCGGAGATCGCCGAAGTGCTGCTCGACAAGCTCCGCCACCCGCCGGCCGACGAGTTCCGCGTGGTCCTGCTGCTGCCGCGCAAGCCGAGCAACGGCTCCGACACCACCCGCGGCCAGCTCGGCAGGCTGCTCGACGCCGACGACGGAAACCGGCGCCTGCTGGCCACCACGATCAGCGCCCACGACGGCGACTCGGCGGCCCCGGTGTACGTCCACGCGAAGCTCGGCATCGTGGACGACTCGTGGCTGACGATCGGCTCGGCCAACCTCAACGAGCACTCGCTGTTCAACGACACCGAGGTCAACATCGCCACCGACGACGCCGAGGTGGTCCGCACGACCCGGCTGCGGTTGTGGGCCGAGCACCTCGGACATCCGGTGAACGAGCTGGAGAACAGGGACTCGGCGGACATCGTCGACAACCTGTGGCGCCCCCTGGCCGAGGAGCAGGCCGAGCGGGAACGCCGCGGCGAGCAGCGGACCCACCGCCTGGTCCTGCTGCCGGGCGTTTCCCGCCGCGTCGCCCGGCTGCAGGGCCCGTTGCGGGGGCTGCTGGTCGACGGCTGAGCTACCGGATCCGCAGCTTCCGCATCAGCTTCAGCCCGGACAGCATGCTCTCCACGTACTTCTCGTACCCCTGCCCCGGCCGCGGTCCCATGACCTGCTTCTTCAACACGGCCAGGTTCTTCACGTCGGTGTACTTCAGCAGCCCCTGGTCACCATGGCGAGCGCCGACGCCGGAGTTCTTCACGCCGCCGGACGGCGTCCCCTTGGCCGCGTAAGCCGTCGCCAGGACGTCGTTGACGTTCACGTTGCCGGACTCGATCCGGGCCGCCACCGCGCGGGCCGCCGTGACGTCGGTGCTCCAGACCGACGCGTTGAGCCCGTAGTCCGTGTCGTTGGCCAGTGCCACCGCTTCGTCGACCGTGCGGTACCTGTGGAGCGCCACCACCGGGCCGAACGTCTCCGTGACGCCGCAGACCATCTCCGAAGTGACACCCTCGAGGATCGTCGGCTCGAAGAACGCCGGGCCGAGGTCGGGGCGGGGCCTGCCGCCGCACAGGACCGTGGCGCCCTTGGCCACCGCATCGTCCACATGGGACTTGACGCGGCGCATGTGGTCGACCGAGACCAGTGAACCCATGTCGGGGCCGAAGTCGTACGCCGCCCGGACGTCGAGGGCCGAAGCCGCCGCCACGAACGCCGTCTTGAACTCCTCGTAGCGGGACTCCGGCAGGTAGATCCGCTCGATGTGCATGCAGATCTGGCCCGTGTTGCCGAACGCCCCGAAGATCGCGCCCTGCACGGCTTCCGCAAGGGAAGCGTCCTCGAGCACGATCATCGGGTTCTTGCCGCCGAGCTCGAGGCAGCAGCCGATGAGGTTGCGGCCCGCTCGCTCGCCGATCACCCGGCCGGTCGCCGTCGAGCCGGTGAACATGATGTAGTCCGCGTGGTCGATCAGCGTCGGGCCGACGTCGGGACCTTCGCCGCAGACCACCTGGAACAGCCCCTCCGGCAGGCCCGCCTGCTCCAGCAGCCGGATGCCGTAGAGCGGGGAAAGAGCGGTCTTGTTGTCCGGCTTCAGCACCACGGCGTTGCCCGCCATCAGCGCCGGCACGGCGTCGGAAACCCCGGTGGCGAACGGGAAGTTCCACGGCGCGATGATGCCGACGACCCCCTTGGGCAGCCGGACCTCGGTCGACGTCGTCAGCAGTGGCACCGGGCCGCCGCGCCTGGTCGGCGCCAGCAGCCGGGCCGCCCGCTTGAGGTAGTGGCTCATCACCATCGGCGGGTCGCAGGTCTCCTCGATCGCCATCCGCCGGTTCTTGCCGCTCTCGACCTGGATCAGGTCGGCGACGGTCCGCGCCTGCTCGACGAACAGCGCGTGCGCCCGCTTGAACACCGCCAGCCGCTCCCGGACCGGCGTGGCCGCCCACTTCCGCTGGGCCTCGCGCGCGACGGCGAACGCCCGCTCGATGTCCTCCGGTGTCGACTGCGGCAGCTCGACGAGCACGTCGCCGGTGTAGACCTCGGTGAGCTTCCAGGTCGCCCCGGACGAGCCCGGCACCCGTGCCACGAGCTGCTGCAGGAAGGCGTCGGTGACCGAAGCGGGACGGGTGAGTTCGAGCGGCGTGAGCGTCATGACCGGCTCCCGAGGACGAGCTGGGCGCCCATTTCCCCGATCATGATGCAGGGCGCGTTGGTGTTACCGCCGGTGATCGACGGCATGATCGAGGCGTCGCAGACCCGCAGGCCCTCGACCCCGTTCACGCGCAGGTCGGGGCCGACGACGGCGAGCTCGTCGACGCCCATCCGGCAGGTGCCGACACCGTGGTAGACCGACGTCGCGCGGTTGAGGATCGCGTCGCGCAGCGCCTGGCCCTTGAGGTCCTTGCCCGGGTGGATCTCCTCCTTGACCGCGCCCTTGAAAGCCTTCGACGCGAAGATCTCGCGCACCATCTCCGAGCCTTCGCCGAGCAGCTCGAGGTCGGCCGGGTCGGACAGGTACTGGAAGTCGATGACCGGCGCCGCGGCCGGATCACTCGACGCGAGCCGCAGCGTGCCGCGGCTCTTCGGGTAGATCAGCGTGGTCAGCACGGTGAGCGCGGGGCGCTTGTCGACGTCGTGCCGGATCGGCGCGTCCTGGTTGGGCGAGACGTACGCCCACGGCAGCAGGTGCAGCTGCAGGTCGGGGATCGCGCCGGCCTGCGAGGTGCGCAGGAAGGCGACCGCCTCGAAGACCGAGTTCGCCAGGAACGTGGTGCCGGGCCGCAGCAGCTCCCGGGCCAGGCCGCGGGCGAAGTACGGCGCCGTGCCCTTGTTCTTGCTGGTCGTCACGTGGAACGTCAGCGCGTGGAACATGTGGTCGTGCATGTTGTCGCCGACGGGCAGGTCGGCGACGACGTCGATGCCGTGTTCCTTGAGGTGCTCCGCGTGGCCGACACCGGAGAGCATCAGCAGCTGCGCGGACCCGATGACGCCGGCGGCGAGGATGACCTCCTTGCCGGCCCGGATGGTGCGGCGGCGGCCGCGGTCGAGGACCTCGACGCCGACCGCCCGGCCGTTCTCGATCAGCACCTTCTCGACCACCACCCGGTCCTGCAGCTCCAGGGTGGCGGGCGCGAGGTGGTGGATGTAGCCGCGCGAGGCGCTGTAGCGCAGGCCGTCGGCGGCGTTCTGCTGCATCCGGCTGACGCCCTCTTGGGACTCGGCGTTGTAGTCGTCGAGGATCTTGCAGCCGAGCGCGTCGGCGGTGGCGTCGACGAACTGCAGCGAGCCCTCTTGGGGGTTCTTCGCGCGGGTGACGCGGATCGGGCCGCCTGCGCCGCGGAAGGCGTTCTCGCCGTCCTCGAAGTCCTCCATGCGCTTGTAGGCGGCGTTGACGCTGTCGGCGTCCCAGCCGGTGTTGCCCTCGGCGGCCCACGAGTCGAAGTTGGCGCGGTTGCCGCGGACGTAGACCATGCCGTTGATGGAGCTGGAGCCGCCGACGACCCGGCCGCGCGGCACCGGCATCCGCCGATCGAGAACGTGTTTCTGCGGGACGCCGTAGAAGCCCCAGTCGAGCGGCTTCTTGAGCTGCGGCACGGCGTGCATCGGCCCGACGAGCCCGGGTTTCTTGACGAGCAGCTGCTCGTCACTCTTCCCGGCTTCGAGGACGATCACGCTGGCCCCGGCCTGTGCCAGGCGCCCCGCGATCGTCGCCCCGGAGCTGCCCGACCCGACGACGACGTAGTCGGCCTCGTCGCCGCGCGCCGCCCTTTTCGCCATGTCCGCTCCTCGCTACGACCGGCCACTAGAACTATAACGTGTTCTAGTTCGCCAACCGTATAGCGCCAACCCCGCGGAGCGCAACGGCCCAGCAGGCGGCACTTTCACGTGAAAGTGCCGCCCCCAGGTGGGCACTTTCACGTGAAAGTGCCCGGTCAGGCCCAGGTGAGGAAGCGGTAATGCAGGCCGGTCGAGGACTCCAGCCACTCCCCCACGGAGTCCGCCGGCCGGCCCAGCTCGGGCGCGTACGTGTCCCCCTCGAAGGACTCCCGGAGCTCGGTGACGACGATCCGGTCCGCGACCGGCAGCGCCGCCCGGTACACCGCCGCGCCGCCGATCACCCACAGGTCACCGTCCACCGCGGCGAGCGCCGAGGCGAGGTCGGCGAACGTCTCGACGCCCTCCTGCGGGGTCGCCGACAAGACCAGGTTGCGCCGCCCCGGCAGCGGCCGGAACCGCGGCGGCAGCGACTCCCACGTCCGGCGGCCCATCAGCACCGCCGCCCCCGACGTCACCGCGCGGAAGTGCTTGAGGTCCTCCGGCAGGTGCCACGGCAGCGCGCCGTCGCGCCCGATGACGCCGTTCGCCGCCTGGGCCCAGATCAGCCCGATCACACCGCCACCGGCGCCTTGATGCCCGGGTGCGGGTCGTAACCCTCGATCGAGAAGTGCTCGTAGGTGTAGTCGAACAGGCTGTCGGCCGGCTTCAGGCCCAGCGTCGGGAACGGCCGCGCGTCGCGTGCGAGCTGCGTGCGGACCTGCTCCTCGTGGTTGTCGTAGATGTGGCAGTCGCCGCCCGTCCAGACGAAGTCGCCGACGCCGAGCCCGACCTGGGCGGCGATCATGTGCGTCAGCAGCGCGTAGCCGGCGATGTTGAACGGCACACCGAGGAACAGGTCCGCGCTGCGCTGGTAGAGCTGGCAGGACAGCTTCCCGTCGGCGACGTAGAACTGGAAGAACGCGTGGCACGGCGGCAGCGCCATGCGCGGGATGTCGGCGACGTTCCAGGCCGACACGATGATCCGCCGCGAGTCCGGGTTCTCACGCAGCGTGCGCAGCACCTCGGCGATCTGGTCGACGTGCCCGCCGTCCGGGGTCGGCCACGACCGCCACTGCACGCCGTACACCGGGCCCAGGTCGCCGTCGTCGGCCGCCCACTCGTCCCAGATCGTGACACCGTGTTCCTGCAGCCAGGAGACGTTCGCGTCGCCGCGGAGGAACCACAGCAGCTCGTAGGCGATCGAGCGGAAGTGGACTTTCTTCGTGGTGATCAGGGGAAAACCCTCGGCCAGGCTATACCGCAGCTGGTGCCCGAAGATCGACCTCGTGCCCGTGCCGGTACGGTCGCCCTTGCGGGTGCCCGTGTCGAGGACGTGGCGGAGGAGGTCTTCGTACTGCGTGTCCGGCATGCCCCGGACTCTAAGCCATGCCGCTGACTCAGCGTGAACCCCGGGATCACCGACACGGACGGGCGTCATAACTTGACCCATTCCAGAAAAGGCCCTAGGGTCGGCGGCGATGTCAGACTTCGAAGCACAGCTGCGGGCGGTCTCGCTGCGGGTCACGCGACCCCGGCTGGCCGTGCTGGCCGCGCTGCGCGACCATCCCCACGTCGACACCGAAACGGTGATCGACCTGGTGCGCGCCGAGCAACCGACGGTCTCGCACCAGACGATCTACGACGTGCTGCGGGCGCTCACCGACACCGGGCTGATCCGGCGCATCCAGCCGGCCGGGGCGAACGCCCGCTACGAGGCCCGGGTGGGTGACAACCACCACCACGTCGTGTGCCGTTCGTGCGGGGCGATAGCCGACGTCGACTGCGCCGTCGGCCACACCCCCTGTCTCACCGCTTCGGACGACCACGGTTTCGTGATCGACCAGGCGGAGGTCGTCTACTGGGGCACCTGCCCCGGCTGCGCGGCCGCCCGTCCCCGAAATGATTCGCCGCTCCCGGAAGGAAGTAAATGAGCTCCACCCAGGACAACCCGTCCAGCGCGCAGGGCGTGGACAAGAAGGCGGCGGCCGGTTGCCCGGTCGCGCACGACTCGGTGACTTCGCACGGAAGCGAGAGCGAAAACCCGGCGATCGACTCCCCGACGCCGAAGACCGGGGGCCGGCCGCGCACGAACAAGGACTGGTGGCCCAACCAGCTCGACCTGTCGGTGCTGCACGCGCACTCGGCCAAGGGCAACCCGCTCGGCGAGAACTTCAGCTACGCCAAGGAGTTCGCGAAGCTGGACGTCGACGCCCTCAAGCGCGACATCACCGAGGTGCTCACCACCTCGCAGGACTGGTGGCCTGCCGACTTCGGGCACTACGGCGGCCTGATGATCCGCCTGAGCTGGCACGCGGCGGGCACCTACCGCATCCACGACGGCCGCGGCGGCGCCGGTGACGGCAACCAGCGGTTCGCCCCGCTGAACAGCTGGCCGGACAACGCCAACCTCGACAAGGCGCGCCGCCTGCTGTGGCCGGTCAAGCAGAAGTACGGCCAGAAGATCTCGTGGGCCGACCTGCTCGTGCTCGCCGGCAACGTCGCCCTGGAGTCGATGGGCTTCGAGACCTTCGGCTTCGGCTTCGGCCGTGTGGACGTCTGGGAGCCCGAAGAGGTCATCTGGGGTCCCGAGGACGACTGGCTGGGCGACGAGCGCTACGTCAGCGAGTCGGAGATGGCGCCCGAGGTCGGCGCGACCGAGATGGGCCTCATCTACGTCAACCCCGAGGGTCCCCGCGGCAACGCGGACTTCGAGGCGGCGGCCCACTTCATCCGGGAGACCTTCGCCCGGATGGCGATGAACGACGAGGAGACCGTCGCCCTCATCGCCGGCGGCCACACCTTCGGCAAGACCCACGGTGCCGCCGTGGCCGACGACCACGTCGGCCCGGAGCCCGAGGGCGCCCCGCTGGAGGCGCAGGGCCTCGGCTGGCTGAGCACCCACGGCACCGGCAAGGGCGCGGACGCGATCACCAGCGGTCTCGAGGTCACCTGGACCGACAAGCCGACCCAGTGGAGCAACCGCTTCTTCGAGATCCTCTTCGGCTACGAGTGGGAGCTCACCACGAGCCCCGGCGGCGGCAAGCAGTACGTCGCCAAGGACGCGCCGGAGATCATCCCGGACCCGTTCGACCCGAACAAGAAGCACAAGCCGACGATGCTGACGACGGACCTGTCGCTGCGCTTCGACCCGGTCTACGGCCCGATCTCCCGCCGGTTCCTGGAGAACCCGGACGAGTTCGCGCTGGCCTTCGCCAAGGCCTGGTACAAGCTGCTGCACCGTGACATGGGCCCGGTCAGCCGCTTCCTCGGCCCGTGGGTCGCCGAGCCGCAGCTGTGGCAGGACCCGGTGCCGGCCGTCGAGGGCGACCTCGTCAACGACGCCGACATCGCCGCGCTCAAGGCGAAGGTCCTCGACTCGGGGCTCTCCGTCGCGGAGCTGGTCTCCACGGCGTGGGCCTCGGCCGCGAGCTTCCGCTCCACCGACAAGCGCGGTGGCGCGAACGGTGCCCGCATCCGCCTCGAGCCGCAGCGCAACTGGGAGGTCAACCAGCCCGAGCAGCTCGGCAAGGTCCTCGAGGTCCTCGAGGGTGTCCAGCGCGACTTCAACGAGGCCGGCGGCGCGCAGATCTCGCTCGCCGACCTGATCGTGCTGGCCGGTTCGGCCGCCGTCGAGAAGGCGGCGCGCGACGCCGGCGTCGAGACGACCGTGCCGTTCCACCCGGGCCGCACCGACGCCTCGCAGGAGCAGACCGACGCCGACTCGTTCAAGGTGCTCGAGCCGCGCGCCGACGGGTTCCGCAACTACCTGCGCTCCGGCGAGAAGCTGCAGCCGGAGGTGCTGCTGGTCGAGCGCGCGTACATGCTCGGCCTGTCCGCGCCCGAGATGACGGTGCTGGTCGGCGGCCTGCGCTCGCTCGGCACGAACCACGGCGGTGCCGCGCACGGCGTCCTCACCGACCAGCCGGGTGTGCTCTCAGGCGACTTCTTCGCCAACCTGCTCGCGCCGGGCACCAAGTGGAAGGCGTCGGAGTCGACGGAGAACGTCTACGAGATCCGTGACGTGACGACCGACGAGGTCAAGTGGACCGCCACCGCGGTCGACCTGATCTTCGGGTCGAACTCGCAGCTGCGGGCCCTGGCCGAGGTCTACGCCAGCGACGACGCCCGCGAGAAGTTCGTGGCCGACTTCGTGGCCGCGTGGACGAAGGTCATGGAGCTGGACCGCTTCGACCTCGCCTGATGTTCACCGCGACGGGCCCGGCCGGTTCTTCGGCCGGGCCCGTTCGCGTGTGCGGCGATCTTGACATCGGGTGACCGCCGACCTACCGTGAGTCCCACGCCGCCGGGTTGTCCAGACCATTTCTCCGTGAAAGGACACCCGACGATGCGTGTTCGCGCCCTGCTCGTCCTCCTGGCGGTCCCGGCACTGGCCGCGGCGACCGCGTCCCCCGCATTGGCGGCGGACCCGTCCGTCGCCCCCGGCGGCAACTTCGACCTGTCCGTCTGGCAGCTGCAGGAACCGGTCGGCTCCCCGGGCAAGCCGACGACCATCTCCTCGTCCCGGCTCCAGGGACCGAACGGCTTCCAGGACAGCTACTTCTACACCGACACCCGCGACGGCGCGATGACCTTCTGGGCGCCGGAGAAGGGCGTCACCACGCCGAATTCGAACTACGCGCGCTCGGAGCTGCGCGAGATGAACCGCGACGGGTCCGCGGCGAACTGGTCGCTGAGCGGGTCGCACAAGCTGAGCGCGACCCTGCGCGTGGTCTCGGTGACGTCGAACGTGTGCGTCGGCCAGGTGCACCTCGGCACCGGCGGCTCGTCGACGAAACCGCTGCTGGAGCTGTACTACCGGGCGAGCGGGGACATCGTGCTGGGCACGGAGAACTCCCCCGACGGCGGGCAGACGCCGCACACCGTCGGGCACGTGGCGCTGGGCAAGACGTGGACCTACACGATCGGCATCTCCGGTGGCAACACCATCGACCTCACGGTCAACGGCAGCACGACGCACTACGGCATCCCGGCGTCGTTCAAGCCGTACAAGCAGTACTTCAAGGCGGGCTCGTACAACCAGTCCTCTTCGGACAGCACGACGAAGGGCGCCCGCGTCGCGTTCTACGGCCTGAAGGTCACCCACGGCTGACCGAGCGGCCCGGCCGCCACCGGGCCGCTCCTCGTCAGCGCCAGCCCAGCTCCGGGGCCACGTGCTTCACGATGTTCTCCAGCACGTGCGCGTTGTAGTCCACGCCGAGCTGGTTCGGGACGGTGAGCAGCAGGGTGTCCGCGGCCTGGATGGCCTCGTCCTCCTTGAGCTGCCGCACGAGCTCGTCGGGCTCGCCGGCGTAGGACCGGCCGAAGATCGCGCGGGTGTTCTCGTCGATCATGCCGACCTGGTCGCGGGAGTGGCGGTCGCGGCCGAAGTACGCGCGGTCGGTGTCGTTCGTCAGCGCGAAGATGCTGCGGCTGACCGAAACCCGCGGCTCGCGCTCGTGGCCCGCCTCCGTCCACGCCTCGCGGTAGGCCTCGATCTGCTTGCGCTGCTGGACGTGCAGCGGCTCGCCCGTCTCGTCGTCCTTGAGCGTCGAGCTCTGCAGGTTCATGCCCAGCTTCGCCGCCCAGACGCTCGTCGCGTTCGAACCCGAGCCCCACCAGATGCGGTCGCGCAGGCCTTCGGAGTGCGGCTCGAGCCGCAGCAACCCGGGCGGGTTGGCGAACATCGGCCGCGGGTTCGGCTGCGCGAAGCCTTCGCCGTCGAGGAGCTTGAGGAACACCTCGGTGTGCTGGCGGGCCATGTCGGCGTCCGTCTCGCCCTCGCCCGGGGCGTAGCCGAAGTAGCGCCAGCCGTCGATCACCTGCTCGGGGGATCCCCGGCTGAGGCCGAGCTGGAGCCTGCCGCCCGAAATCAGGTCGGCGGCGCCCGCGTTCTCGATCATGTACAGCGGGTTCTCGTAGCGCATGTCGATCACGCCGGTGCCGATCTCGATCTTCGACGTCCGCGCGCCGATCGCCGCCAGCAGCGGGAACGGGCTGCCCGCCTGCCGCGCGAAGTGGTGCACGCGGAAGTACGCGCCGTCCACGCCGAGCTCTTCGGCGGCGATCGCCAGGTCGATCGACTGGTGCAGGAAGTCGGCGGCCGACCTGGTCTCGGAGTGTGCGCCCGCCGACCAGTGGCCGAACGAGAGGAACCCAATCTTCTTCACGCCCCCTCAGACGTCCGGCGGCCGGAAATGATTCCCCGGTGTGAGCCGGCCGACCGTCGCTCGTTCCGGTGAACCGCCGTCCGCCCGCGGCCCGGCCGGGTACTCCGCCGGAAACGAGGAGGAGACGCATGCCCGACAACGACCTCACCGGGTTCCTGATCATCGGCCTGGTCTTCGTGGTGGCCGACGGCCAGGTCCTCTACCGCGGCGGCCGTCGCTACCTGAGCGGGCCGGACGGCGGGGAGGGCTCCGGGTCGATGGCGTGGATGGTGGTGACCGTCTTCCACCTGGTGTCGTTCGGCGTGCTCGCCCTGCTCTCGGTGGTCGGCCCGCAGTGGTCGGGCTCGACGGCCGCGCTGGTCGGCAGGCTCGGCATCTTCCTCCTGCTGATGGCCGTGGCCCACGTGCTCACGCTGGCCGTGCTCGCCCGCCGCCGTCAGGACCGGATCGTCGAGGAGCACTTCCAGGAGCGGGAGGCCGGCACCGAGACCTACGTCCGGCCCGCCACCGAGGTGGTCGTCGAGCCGGCCGCGACGGACCCGGCGTGGCGCCCTGCCGTCACCCCCGTCCCCGGCCAGGACGGCCCGCAGCCGCGGGTCAGCCCCGATCTCGGCAACCACGGCCCGTACCGCACCTGACCTGCCCCTTCGGGGTTCACCGGATCGAAGGAACCCTCCGGCGAGCCGCGGTGTTCGTGCTGCTGCTCCCGCGCCCGCCGTGTTTTGATCTTGCCCGGCCGGTGCGTGAGGAAGGAAACTGCGGTGCGAACGTCCCGAGCAGGGCTGGCGGTGGCTGTCTCGGTCCTGGTGGCGGCCACGGCGCCCGCCGCCGCGACCACCTCCGACCCGCTCGCGCCGTACCGCGGCCAGGAAGTCGCCTGGGGCGCCTGCCCGTTCAAGCAGCGGGCCCAGCCCAAGCAGGCCGAGTGCGCGCGGATCACCGTCCCGCGGGACTGGGCGGACCCGGCGGCGGGCACCGACCTGCAGGTGGCCGTCAGCCGCGTGACCGCCACCGGCACCCGGCAGGGCGCGATCCTGGTCAACCCCGGCGGGCCCGGCGGCCGCGGCACCGCGCTCGCCGGCGCGCTGGCCGGCCTCGAACCGTCGGTCGGCGAGCACTACGACATCGTCGGGATGGACCCCCGCGGCACCGGCCAGGAAGGCGGCACCGACGCCGGCTACGTGTGCCGGGTGCCGCTGGGGCGGCTGCCCGCGGACGACGACCTCGACGCCCGCGACCGCTCGGCGGCCAGCATCGCACTGCACCAGCGGACACCGCGGGTGCTGGCCGAGGCGTGCCAGAGCGACGCGCTCGCGCCGTTCATCACCACCTGGCAGACCGCGCACGACATGGACCTGATCCGCACGCTGCTGGGCGACGAGAAGCTGAACTACCTCGGGTTCTCCTACGGCACCTGGCTCGGGGCGAAGTACGCGTCCCTGTTCCCGGACCGCGCCGGCAAGCTGGTCCTCGACTCCAGCGTCAACTTCGAAGGCCGCCTCCAGGCCGCGTTCGAGGCGTTCCCGAAGATCGACCAGCGCCAGTTCGACCGCGTCTACGCGCCGTGGCTGGCCCGCCGGTTCCCGGAGCAGCTGGGCAGGACCGCCGAAGAGGTCCGGGCCAAGTGGGAGCGGCTGCGCGTCTTCTTCAAGGAGCAGGGCGTGCCGCCGGACGTCTTCGACTCGGTCTTCGTCGGCAACGGCAGCGCCCGGCAGTGGCTGACCGGCGCCCTGATCCTCACCAAGGGCGCGGCGGCGCTCGACGGCAAGACCACTCCCCCGCCCGCCGCGCTGCGCGCCGACCTCGACCGGGCCTCGCGAGCCGTCTTCGGCCGTCCGGCGGACCGGCTGACCGCCGCCGACGTGGCCGCGGACCCGCCGGAGCCCGACTACGCCGACGTCCCGGGCACCCGGCTGGCCGTGGCGTGCGGCGACCAGCCGACGCGGACGGCGAGCTGGTACAAGCTGCTCAGCGACCTGCAGGGACCGGCGTACCCGCTGTTCGGCTGGGCGTACGGCCTCAGCGAGGCGTGCGGCTTCTGGTCCGACGCGCCCCGGCAGCAGCTGCCGCGGCTTTCGCCGCGCGCCGCGAAGAACATCCTGGTGGTGCAGGGCGAGTTCGATCCGCAGACCGGGTACGAGCAGGCCGAGGCGGGCGCGCGGGCGGCCGGCATCCCGATGATCTCGGTGGCGGATTCGCCCTTCCACGGCCAGTACGCCGTGAGCGGCAATTCCTGTGTGGACAAACTGGTGAACGGCTTCTTCCTCGGCACCGCCCGGCCGGCGGCCACCATCTGCCCCGGCGTGCCGCTGCCCGGCGAGCACCAGGTTTACCCGGTGCCGGGCCCGGCGGGCGAGCCGTCCCAGCCGGCGACACCGGCGCCGCGGGACGCCGACTCGCCGCTGCGCGAACGGCTCCAGGACGACATCAGCGCCGTCAACCGCGGTCGCTGATCCGGTAGGCCACGCCGCGCCGGTCGAACTCGGCCAGGTCCTCGGCGGACAGCCCCCGGCCGGTGAACCGCTCGACGGCGACCAGGCCCTTTTCGGTGCAGTCGCGGTGGTCCCGCCAGTCGAGCCCCGCCAGCGCCGCGACGACCTCCTCGTCCGCGGACGGCTCGCTCAGGCCCGGCTCGAACGAGGCGAGGACTTCGCCGGCGCGGGCGAAGGACAGGCGCGTCACGGCGTTGACGTTCCAGAACATGCTCGCCGCCCGGCCGGCGCGGGACGCGGTGGTGAGCACGGGCGTGCGGGAGCCGAAGGAGCCGTTTTCCTCGATCGCGACCACGGATGACCTCCTCGGCGGACAGGCCGGGTGGCGACCGTGACCGTCGCGGCGACCGCCAGCCGGGACCGGCCGATCCAGCGGTGGGCCGCCTCGGGCCGCGCCACCACCGGCGGTTCCGGTTCGCCGCGCAGGCGGTGGCCGAGGCGGTCGGCCCGGGCGTGCACCCGCGGCGGCTCGGGTGGTGCCGTCCAGATCCAGAGGTCGTGGTTTTCGGTCTCCGGGTCGTCGCGGCCGTAGGCGTGCACGCGGACGCGGTAGTCGCCGGGCCACGGCGGCGTCGTCACCCGCCCGCGGTGGCCGCTCACGCCGGCCGAGCCGCGTTCCGCGTGCCAGCTGAGGTCGACGACCTCTTCCCAGCCCACGGTTTCCACCGTGGCGGGCGGTTCGGCCAGCACCCGGACGCCGACCCGGACCAGCCCGTTTTCCGTGCCGGCGCGGACGACGACGCCACCGGCGGCGGGTTCGGCGAGGCCGTTGTCCGCGAAGCGGCCGTAGGCGGGGAAACCGCCTTCGGTCAAAGCGAAGACGTGCTCCCGGACTGCGGCAGCCGATACTCGGCCCGCTCCTTTTCCCGCAGGGCCGCGGAGTAGCCGTCGGGCATCGGCGCCTCGCGGAGCAGGCTCGCCGCGACCCCGAGCGCCGTCCCGACGATGCCCGCAACGCCGGGACTGCCGGCTTCGCGCGCGACGATGGTCGCGACCACCAGGGCGACCGCGAGGTGGTGGGCGCCGTGCGCGGCCGCGATCGCCGCCTCGTCACCTTCGGCGGATGGGGTTCCTTCGGCCACGAGACGGGCGGTCAGGTCCGCCACCCGGTCGAGGAGGTCGGGCCGGGACTGGTACAGCCACCGCGTTTCCCGCAGGGCAGCGCCCGCAACGACTTCAGCACGTCGGGCTCGGGAAAACCGGGCAACGGCCGGCGTGCCGGCTCGAGTTTCAGCCGCCCCAGCGCGGCGGCCGGCGCGGGCGGGATCACGGCCCGGACGGCGGGCAGCGCGGCAGCGCGGTTCTCCCCCATACGGCCACTGTGCCAGAAACCGGACCGGGGTCGTCTTCACCCGAACGAGCGAGAAAATCTCCTGTCGCGAGGGTAGACATTCGCCGCGGCCGCGGGTAACGTGCTGGGCGTACCGAGAGAGACAAGGAAGGAAGGGAACGGGACCATCATGGGATCGCCCGCAGCGGCCCGGTAGCGCCGCGCGGGTGCCGTAGGCCCATCGAGTTCGGAGGTGGTGCTCGGTCACGGATGCGCGATCCCCGCGTCATCCGGCGCTGTGCCGGACGCGGGAAGCCGGCGGTCACGCCGGCCGGAAATGGTGAAACCCAACCTTCGAGGACCCCGATCGCCACTCGGCGATCGGGGTCCTTCTGATGCGGAGGTGGAATGATCCCCGACGGGGAAAGACCGGCAGCACCCGGAAAGTTCGACGACGAGCACTACCCCGGCTACACGATGGGCCGCGCCGCGGACATGCTCGGCACGACCCAGGCCTTCCTGCGCAGCCTCGGCGAAACGGGCCTGATCACCCCCCAGCGCTCGGCCGGCGGGCACCGGCGCTATTCACGGCACCAGCTGCGCTTGGCCGCCCGCGTGCGTGAGCTGGTCGACGAGGGCACGGCCATCGACGCCGCCTGCCGCATCGTGTCGCTCGAAGACCAGCTCCACGAAGCCCGCCGCCTGAACCGGGCGCTCCAGGGGGAACCCGAGGGCTGAGGCGGTCCACTGTGGACGGCGGTCTCGCTCGGCGACGGCGCGTGCGGGATGACCGCGGCAACCGCCCTCGCCGCGCGGCGCACTCGCGTTGCGGCACCCGCCCGGCACCCTCGCGCCGCAACACCGCTCTCGCCGGCCGGCGCACTCGCGTCGCTGCACGCCTGGCTGGCACCGCCCAGCACACTCGCGCCGCAGCACCCGCCCCGGCACACTCGCGTCACGGCACCCGCCCTCGCCGCCCGACTGCCCACCCCTCCCCCGCGCCGCCCGCGCCAACCTCAGCGACTCCCAGCACTGCAAGCCGCATCGCACCCCAGCCCTTGACGTCCCCCGACCCCGGATGTTCTCATCTCTGGGAGCGCTCCCAGCCGGTGAAACATTCGAACACGGACCAAAGGGAGTTCGATGAAGCGCTCCATCGCTGCACTGGCACTGGCCGGTGCGACGGTTCTCGGCTGCACCGCGGTGCTGGCCATGCCCCAGGCGTCCGCCGCCGCTCAGGGGTGCCGGGTCGACTACACCGTCGCCAGCCAGTGGCAGGGCGGGTTCCAGGCCGGCGTCAAGGTCACCAACCTCGGCGATCCCGTCTCCGGGTGGTCGCTCCGGTTCACCTTCCCGGACGCCGGGCAGAAGGTGGCCCAGGGCTGGAACGCCACCTGGTCGCAGTCCGGCACGACCGCGACCGCCGCCAACGTCGACTGGAACCGGACCCTGGGCACCGGGGCCGCCGCCGATCTCGGGTTCACCGGGACCACCACCGGTGCCAACCCGGTGCCGACCTCGTTCAGCCTGAACGGGGTCGCCTGCACCGGCTCCACGGAGCCGACGCCCACCACCACCACGCCGTCGCCCGGCGGGACGCCGCTGGCGGCCAACGGGCAGCTGCACGTCTGCGGTGTCCACCTGTGCAACGAAGCCAACCGGGCGATCCAGCTGCGCGGCATGAGCACGCACGGGCTCCAGTGGTTCAACTCCTGCTACAACGACGCGTCCCTGGACGCCCTCGCCAGGGACTGGCGCGCCGACCTGCTCCGGATTTCCATGTACGTGCAGGAAAAGGGGTACGAGACCAACCCGGCCTGGTTCACCGACCGGGTCAACACCCTCGTCGGCGAAGCCGAGGAACGCGGCATGTACGCGATCATCGACTTCCACACCCTCACCCCCGGCGACCCGAACTACAACCTCGACCGCGCCAAGACCTTCTTCGCCGCGGTGGCCGCGCGCAACGCGGCGAAGAAGAACGTCATCTACGAGATCACCAACGAACCGAACGGCGTCAGCTGGGGCGGCATCAAGTCCTACGCCGAGCAGGTCATCCCGGTGATCCGCGCCGCCGACCCGGACGCCGTCGTCATCGTCGGCACGCGGGGGTGGTCGTCGCTCGGCGTCTCCGACGGGTCGAACGAAACCGAGATCGTGAACAACCCCGTCAACGCCACGAACATCATGTACGCGTTCCACTTCTACGCCGCCAGCCACAAGGACAACTACCGCGCCACGGTGAGCCGGGCAGCGGCGACGCTGCCGCTGTTCGTCACGGAGTTCGGCACGGTCACCGCCACCGGCGGTGGCACGCTCGACCAGGCCGGCACCACGGCCTGGCTTGACCTGCTCGACCAGCTGCGCATCGGCTACGCGAACTGGACGTACTCCGACGCCGACGAAAGCAGCGCCGCGCTGACGCCGGGCACCTGCGCGGGCAGCGACTACGGCAGCGGGCGGCTGACCGCGTCCGGGGCGCTGGTGAAGAGCCGCATCAGCACGGCGGACAGCTTCTGATCGCCCGGGTGGGGCTCCGAAACCGGGGCCCCACCCGTTCTCAACTCTTCGGTTGACAACGCCCGGGGCTCGCTCTACTGTCGTATTCAACCGAAGAGTTGAGGAAGACCGGTGGACGAAGACAGCGAGCGGCTCAACCGGGTGTTCGCGGCACTGGCCGACCCGACCCGGCGCGACCTGGTGGCGCGCCTGGCCGGCGCGGACGCGACCGTTGGCGAACTGGCCGAGCCCTACGACATGAGCCTCCAGGCGGTCTCCAAGCACGTGAAGGTGCTGGAAGAGGCCGGCCTGGTGACCCGCAGCAAGGACGCCCAGCGCCGTCCGGTCCACCTGGACGCGGAGGTGTTCGACCTGATGACCAAGTGGATCGAGCGGTACCGGCGGCAGGCCGAGGAGCGCTACCGGCGCCTCGACGCCCTGCTGGGCCGCATGACCGACGAAACCAAGCGCTCCCGGAAGGACGCATCATGACCATGGCGAAGTACGACACCGAGATCCTGGCCGACGACGAGGTCCCGGCCATCCGGCTCGTCCGGGAGTTCGACGCCCCGCCCGCGCAGGTGTTCCGCGCGCACGTCGACCCCGAGCTGTACGCGCAGTGGATCGGGCCGCACTCGGTCACGACGCGGATCACCCGGTGGGACGCGCGCACCGGCGGCGAATGGGCCTTCGCCAACGACCGCGACGGCGAGGAGCTCGCCACGTTCCACGGCTGCTTCCACGAGGTGCGCCCGGACGAGCGGATCGTCTCGACGTTCACCTACGACGGCGAACCCGACGGCGTCGCCCTGGAAATCCTGACCTTGGAGGAACTCGAAGGCGGCCGCACCCGGCTGCGGATGCTGAGCGTGGTGCAGGACTTCGCGACCCGGGACGCCATGCTGGCCAGCGGCATGGACGTCGGGGTCAACGAGGGCTACGTCAAGCTCGACGCCCTGCTCGCGAAGGAAGCCTGAGATGACGTCACCGGCTCGGCACCACGTCTCCGAAGCCGCCCGCTTCACCGAACTGGTCTCCTCGGCCGCGCCCGGCGACTGGACGCGGCCGGCCCCGGTCGCGGGCTGGACGGCGCTCGACGTCGTGCGCCACCTCGTCGAGTGGCCGCGCGGCTTCCTCCGCGGCGCCGGGATCGAACTGCCCGCCCTGGCCGTCGACGAGGATCCGGCCGGCGCCTGGAAGCAGCACGTCGCCGACATCCAGGCGATCCTCGACGACCCCGCCGGGCGGGTGCTCAGCAACCCGAACACCGGCGACCGGCCGGTGGAGGAGGCGCTCGACCAGTTCTACACCGCGGACGTCTGGATGCATTCGTGGGACCTCGCCCGGGCACTCGGCCGCGAGATCGACCTCGGCGAGCAGCGCTGCGCCGAGGCGTTGACGGCGCTGCGCCCGATCGAGCAGATGCTGCGCGACAGCGGTCAGTTCGGCCCGGCCGTGCCGGTCGACGAGGACGCTTCGGCACAGGACAAGCTGGTCGGCTTCCTCGGCCGGGACCCGGCCTGGCGGCCTTGACGCCGGACGGTCACGGCCAGGGACGAGCGAGCTTCTCGAACGTCGCCGGATCGCTGTGCACGGCCCGAGGACGGCCGACCGGGCACGGACGTGATTGACAAACGGCGGGTGCGCGGAGGACTCTGGGAGCGCTTCCAGACAACGCCGCCGGGGGCGCTTCCGCCTGCCTGCGGCCGAAGAAGGGCGGAAGGAGAGTCCATGGGATCCGCCTCCCGCCGGAAAGCCGCGCGCCCGGCCGTGCTCGCCGTGATCGCCGTGCTCGTCGTGGGTGTTTCCGTGCTGTGGCCGTGGCAGTCGGGGGCCGCGCCGGTCGCGCCGATCACCGGGAACGCCACCCACTTCGACGCGCTCGGCGCGCCCTACGGCGGCTGCGGCCTGCCGCAGGACATGCTCGACTCGCCCGATTTCGTCGCCCTCAACGTCTACAACACCCCCGGCGACTACAGCTTCTACCCGCGCCCGATCCCGCCCGCGCAGGCCGCGAAGATCGGCCTGTGGGACAACGGCCGCAACTGCGGGCGGTTCGTGCAGGTCACCATCGGCGACTACTGCACCGGCGTCAACGACGGCGCGGCGGGACAACCGTTCTGCCGCAACGGGTCCTGGGTGACCGACGGGTACGCCGGCGCCCAGCTGACCATGGTCGTGGCCGACAGCTGCGGCGACGCGAACGCCTGGTGCCGCGACGATCCCGGGCACCTCGACCTGTCGACGGCGTCGCTCAACCGGTTCGTGAAGAACGGCGTCCCGGTCGGGGACATGAACCCGGCGCACTGGAACAACCGGCGGGTTTCGTGGTCCTACGTGCCCGCCCCGAGCTACACCGGCGACCTGAAACTCGGCTTCCTCCAAGGCTCACAACGGTATTGGACGGCCGTCGCCGTGTCGCACCTGCCCAACGGCGTCCACGGCGTGGAGTTCCTCGGCGCGGACGGCACCTGGCAGCAGGCCCAGCCGGACAGCGACCTCGGGCAGGCCTTCCTCATCGGACCGACCGCCACGGCGGGCACCGCGTACGCGATCCGGGTCCGCGACGCGAGCGACGCGCTCGTCAACGACGGCCGCGTCTATCGCTTCACGTTGCCGGACCAGTGCCTGTCCGGGTGCGCGGCCGCCTACACGGCCATCAGCTACACGACCGGGACGAGCACGCCGACCACCACACCGACGACGACGCCCACCACGCCCACCACGCCGGCCGGGGCGTCGTGCGCGGTGACGTCCGCGGTCACGTCGTCGTGGACCGGCGGGCACCAGCTGGAGTTCACGGTGAGGAACACCGGCTCGGCCGCGCTGACCGGCTGGACGACGGCGTTCTCCTTCGCGGGCGGCCAGCAGCTGACCAACTCGTGGAACGCCGTGCCGGCGCAGACGGGCCGGCAGGTGCAGGCGGTCAACCAGTCCTACAACGGGAGCCTGTCGCCCGGCGCGACGACGACGTGGGGTGCGGTCGTGACCGGCACCGTCCAGCCGTTGGCCGAACTGGCCTGCACTGCCCGCTGACCCTCGGCCCGCGGTGCCCCCTAGGCTCGGCGGCGGAGCCCGGGAGGAGGTGACGGCGTGCCCGGACACGGACACCTGCCGCGGGTCAAGCGCGTGACCATCGAGGACGTGGCCCGCGAGGCCGGCGTGGGTCGGCAGACCGTCTCGCGGGCCCTGCGCGACCTGCCGGAGATCGCCCCGGACACCCGGGAGCGCGTGCTGGCCGCGGCGAGCAGGCTGGGGTACCGGCCGAACGCGCTGGCGAAGGGCATGCGCACCCAGCGGTCGGACGTCATCGCGCTGATCGTCTCCGACATCGCGAACCCGTTCTACCCGGCCGTGGCCCGCGGGGTGTACGACGCCGCCGCGGCGGCCGGGTGCAGTGTCGTGCTGTACAACACCGACGCCGACCCGGGCCGGGAACGCGACGCCCTCGAGGACGCCCTCGCCCGCTCCGCCCGCGGCGTCGTCGGCTTCTTCTACGGCCTCCCCGACGACGTCCTCGCCGGCTACGCGCGCTCGGTCCCGCTGGTGGTCGCCGACCGGCAGCTGCCGCCGGACGTGGCGGCCTCGGTGAGCAACGACTTCGCGAGCGGCACCGCGGCCGCCGTCGAGCTGCTCGCGCGGCGGCCGGACGCCTGCCTCGGCATGCTGGCCGGCCCGGTCGGCGTCGCGGCCGACGAGCGGCGGCTCGCCTTCGTCGCCGCGTGCGCCGCCCACGGGCTCGGCGACGTCTCGGCGCGCATCGTGCCGGGGCCGCCGACCATCGCGGGCGGCACGGCCGCGGCCCACCGGCTCCTCGACGCCCGGCCCGAGGTCAACGGCATCTTCGCGGGCAACGACCTGATGGGCATCGGGGCGGTGCAGGCGGTGCTCGCGCGCGGCGGCGCCGTCCCGCGGGACTGCGCCGTGGTCGGCTTCGACGACCTCGAACTGTCGGCCTACCTCAGCCCGCCGCTCAGTACCGTCCGGATCGACAAGTACGACCACGGGCAGACCCTCGTCCGGGCCCTGCTGGCCGACACCGCCGACCGCATCTCGCTGCCCGTCTCGTTGGTCACCCGCGCGACCGCGTGACGCCGGGGTGGTCAGGGGCGCCGGGCTCGTGGCGCGCGCAGTTGGCGAGGATCCCGAGCATCCCCAGCGTGACCAGCAGCGACGAACCGCCGTAGGAGATCAGCGGCAGCGTGACGCCGGTGACCGGCAGCAGGCCGACGACGTACCCGATGTTGATCGCGGCCTGGGCGACCACCAGCAGGGTGAGCGTGCCCGCCACGAGCCGGATCCAGGGGTCGAGGGCCCGGCGCGCGATCCGCGTCCCCACGATGGCGACGCCGGCGTAGAGCGCGATCACCGCGATGCAGCCGACGAAGCCGAGCTCCTCGCCGACGAGCGCGAAGATGAAGTCGTTCGCCACGCCGGGCAGGTAGCCCCAGTTCGCGCTCCCCTGCCCGAGCCCGCGGCCGAACGCCCCGCCGTCGGCGAGCGCGTACAACGCCTGGGTCGTCTGGTAGGCACCGGAGTCCGGGCCCGGCGAGTCGGACAGGAACGTCAGGACGCGCCCCAGCCGGTAGTCCGCGGACAGGGCGAGCACGGTGAAGCCCGCGGCCGCGCCGGACACCAGTGCCGCGAACAGCCCGGCGGGGATGCCCGCGAACCAGAGCAGGCCCAGCATGACGACGCCGAGGGTGATCGTGCCGCTGAGGTTCGGCTGGGCCATCACCAGCGCGAACATCAGCAGCGTCACCGGGACCACGGGCACCAGCAGGTGCCGCCACCGGTGCAGCAGGTGCTCCTTGGCCACCAGGACGTGCGCGCCCCACAACACCAGCGCGAGCTTGGCGAACTCGATCGGCTGGACCGACTGCCCGGCGATGACGAACCAGCGCTGCGCCCCGCCGCCCGCCGAGCCCAGCGGGGTGAGCACGAGGACCAGCATGCCGAGCGCCACGGCCATCGCCTTGCTCGCCAGCCCCCGGATCTTCCGCAGCGGCAGGCGCAGGCCGAGCCAGAACACCCCGGACCCCAGTACCAGGTACGTGAGGTGCTTGAAGAACATGTCGTACTGGCCGCCGCCGGTGCTCGGGTCGTAGGAGGAGACGGACGAGGCGCTCAGCACCATCACGGCCCCGAAGAGCCCGAGGATCCCGGTCAGGGCCAGCACGAGGTGGAACGACGCGAGCGGCCGCGTCAGCCACCCGGTCAGCGCCTGCCCCGCCCGCGGACGGCGGACCGCTGCCCGTTCCTTGACGTCGATGACGCGCCCCCCACCCCGCTGCGGGAACGGCGGCTCCGTCCCGGCCACGCCAAGCTAGCCACATCCGCCTGGCAGGATCCTGAGAACGCGGACTTCCGTCAGTGGCGTTCTTCAGGGGCGGTCTTCGCGCAGGGCGTAGCGGCGCTCGGCGTAGGCGAGGTCGTCCCGCCACAGCCGGGCGGCGGCCCGGCGCATGAGCGGCCGCAGGGCCGGTGCCAGCCGGGCCGCCGCGGCGAACCCCGGCCGGCCGGAGGCGGCGATCGTCGCCTCGATCACCGCCGTGCGGGGCCGGCCGTCGCGGTCCGGGCCGAGCGGGGTCGCGTGGGTCTCCACGACGCTGCCGGTGCCCTCACCGTCCACAATGGTCATCAGGACGGTGCGCGGGCCCGGGCAGGTGAACTCGGCGAGCACCGGGACGCCGAGCTTGCCCGCCAGCCGGAACGTCACCTCGACCACGAACCGGTCGTCGGCTTCCGCGACGTCGACGCCCTGCGGAGCCGAGAGCACGCGCAGCCGGGCGAACGAGTACGGGTGGAACCACGCGCCGTGCCACGGGTCGAGGCGGTTGGCGACGACGTCTTCTGGCTCGCAGACGCCGGTCAGCGTCGCGACGGCGTCGACCGTGGTCCCAGCCGGGCGGGCCGGCACGAGCGGCCGCTCGGTGGGCTGTTCGCCGCCGGCGCCGTCGAGGCGCACCCACGCCAGGACGCCGTCGTCGAAGGACGGCAGCGCCGTCCAGCCGGGCCGGCCCGCGCCGACGCGCAGGCCGTGCCACCGGCAGACCAGCTCGCCGCAGTGCACGCGAGCCTGGTCCAGCGGCGCGCCGAGGTGGGGGCACGCGCCCGGGCCGACCAGCAGCCCGCCGTCCGGACCGCGCCACGCGACCAGCTCTCGGCCGCCTACCCGCGCTCCGAAGGGCCGGTCGGCCCGGATGTCCCGAGCCGCGGCGAAGACGTACCAGTTGCCCGACGGCCGGGCGCCCGCCCGCTTGACCGCCGCCTCGATCAGCGCGGGGCTGCAGGCGGCGTAGGTGGGTTCCTGCCGGGCCCACGCCGGTTCCCGGAACGGCTGCACCGGCCACCGCGCCGGCCAGCGCTCGATCACCTGCCGCTTGAGGTCCACCGGTTGCGCTCCCGCCTGTCCCGGCCGGCCGGGACGGCCGGCACGCGAGTCATCCTCAGGCATCTGGAGCGGTTCCGCAACGCTTTGCCCGCCGCTCGGGTGCGGGGTTCAGGCCTTCAGGCGTTCGGTGGCCAGCTCCAGCGCCGCGGGCAGGTCGTTGACCCAGGGGGTGTCCCGCTCGACGAGGTCCGCCCAGCCCGGCCCCGCCGTCGCGACGTCGAAACCCCGCCGCCGCAGCCGCCGGGCGAGCAGGTCGTCGGCGGTGGCGGCGGACATCGACCACAGGAACACCACGACCGGGTCGAGCTTGGCCGCGATCGCGACGGTCGTCTCGGCCGGCACCAGCTGGCCGAGGTGGACCGCCGGGATGCCGACCTCCACCATGGCGGCCCGCAGCACCTCCATCGGCAGGCTGTGCCGCTCGTCCGGGCAGCACGCGAGCAGCACCGCCCGGCCCGGCGGGGTGTTCGCGAACCCGGCGCTGTAGCGCTGCAGGGCCAGCGAAATCTCCCCGGTCAGGGCCCATTCGGCGGCGAAGCAGACGTCTCCGCGCAGCCAGCGGCCGCCGAGGTGGCGCAGCACGGGGACGAGCACCTCGGTCCAGGCCGCGGCCGGGCCGAGGGCGTCCAGCGTTTCGTCCAGCAGTGCCGCCAGCGCCGCGAACTCGAGGCCTTCCGCGGCCCGCACGAGCTCCTCGGCGTGCCGTTCGGCGGACAGCTCGGGGACCGCTTCGCCGGCCCCGGAAAACGCCGCCGCGGCGGCCTCCCTGGCCCGCATCCCGCGGTCCATGAGCCGGTGCATGTACTGCAGCCGGCGGACGTCGGCGTCGGAGTAGCGCCGGTGCCGCCCGTCGTCGCGCAGCGTCGGGCCGACGCCGTACCGCGCGGCCCAGGTCCGCAGCGTCACCGGCGAGACGCCGAGCAGTTCGGCGACCTTGCCGGGCGTCCACGCACCGCCGGGCCGGGGCCCGTCCCGGCCGCTGACCGCGTCGACGTCCATCACCACCACGTTCTTCCAAGCCAGGCCCTGTCCGCTTCCACGGATACGGCATCCGGCACCCGCCGGACCCCCACGGCACGCCCGGACGCGCCGTCCGAATGACCATTTGTGACCCACGCCACAGATTATCCGGCTCGCCGCGGGCTACGCGTGTCCGACGGACACCCGGCGACGCCCGGGTGCAGACAGGGCGCCGCCGGGTGCGGGGCCCGCGGCCGAGGGGTGACCTGACGGACCCGCCGGGACGGGTGTGGCATCGCCGTCCCGACCACAGGAAGGTCGTTTGTCCGGCTGTGCATCGATTCGCGGCGGGACCAGCCGAGCTCACTGCGTTCAAGTGGACAAGCTACCGCAGTTGTGAAACGGTTGCGATTCGAATAGGCCGATCGTGCAGAGAGTGCCGAGAATCGAGGGGCGTCGGATGACCACGACCACAGCAGTGGCCCCCGCCGAGCAGCTGGACGCGCTGAGCCGTCGCTGCCTCGCCGAGGCGCACGGGTTCGTGACCGCGCGGGCGAAGGAGCACTTCTCCGGCCGCAGCGAAGGCGCGCTCGCCGAAACGGCCGTCCCGGAGTTCGTGGCGGGCGGGAAGTGCCTCCGGCCGCTGTTCGCCTACGTCGGGTGGCGGTGCGGGCAGCCGGACTCCGGCGCCGCGATCCGCGCGGCCGCCGCGCTGGAACTGCTGCACTGCTTCGCCATGGCCCAGGACGACGTCATGGACGGCTCGGAGCTGCGCCGCGGCCGCACCGCCCTGCACCTCCGGTTCGCCCGGTGGCACGAGGAGCAGGGCTGGGCGGGCTCGGCACGGCGGTTCGGCGAGTCCGCCGCGATCCTGTTCGGAGACCTGTTCCTCGTGTGGTCGGAGCAGCTGCTGCGCGAAAGCGGGCTGACGGCCGAACAGCTGGCCCGCGGCTGGCCGCACTACGACGCGATGCGTGCCGAACTGGCCGTCGGGCAGCTCGGCGACCTGGTGAACGACGCCAGGGCGCTGCCCAGCTGGGACACCCTGCTCGACGTGCTGCGCCGCAAGTCCGGCAACTACACGGTCCGCCGTCCCCTGGAGTTCGGGGCGGCACTGGCCGGCTGCGGCCCCGAGCTGCTGGCCGGGCTGGGCGAGTTCGGCGGCCTGGTGGGCGAGGCGTTCCAGCTGCGCGACGACCTGCTGGGCGTGTTCGGCGACCCGGCGGTCACCGGCAAGCCGGCCGGCCAGGACCTGCGCGACCGCAAGGCCTCCAGCGTGGTGGTGCTCGCCGCGGCGATGGCCGACCGGCGGCGCCAGACCGAGTTCGCCGAGCTGGTCGAGCTGGAGACGGTGGACGACGAAGCCGTCGCGCGCTGGCGGGAGCTGATCGTGGCGACCGGGGCGAGGGACCGGCTGGGCGAGCTGATCCGCGAACGGGCGGACAAGGCCCTCGCGGCCATCGACCCGGCGGTCGTCCCGCGCCACGCCGCCGACCTGCTCACGGCCCTCGCGGCGCGGTGCACGGAGCGGGACCGATGACGGGCGGGCGTGGCAGCGGGTCCGAACGTCATGAACGACTCTTTCATGACATCAGACGTCATGAAAGAGTCGTTCATTGCACCGGCGCGGAGCGGGACCGATGAGGACCGTCCCGGGACCGGTGGACCGCGTCGTCGTCGTGGGGGCCGGGCTGTCCGGCCTGGCCGCCGCCCTGCACCTGGCCGGCCGGGGACGGGAGGTCACCGTCCTCGAACGGGACCCCGGGCCCGGTGGGCGCGCCGGGCGGGTCGAACGGCACGGCTACCTGCTCGACACCGGGCCCACCGTGCTGACCATGCCGTCGATCCTGCGCGACACCTTCGCCGCCGTCGGGGCCGACCTCACCGCGGAACTCCCGCTCACCCGGCTCGATCCGGCGTACGTCGCGCAGTTCGCCGACGGCAGCACCCTGCCCGTGCACACCGACGCCGCCGCGATGACCGACGCCGTCCGTGACTTCGCCGGCCCGGCCGAGGCCGCCGGGTACGTCCGGCTGCGCGACTGGCTGACCCGCCTGTACCGCGCCGAGTTCGGCCGGTTCATCGACGCGAACATCGACTCCCCGCTCGGCATGCTCCGGCCGGAGCTCGCCCGGCTCGTCGCGCTGGGCGGGTTCCGGCAGCTCGACGGCCAGGTCGGCCGGTTCCTGCGCGACGAACGCCTCAAGCGGGTGTTCACCTTCCAAGCCCTCTACGCGGGCGAGTCGCCGATGCGGGCGCTGGCCCTCTACGCCGTGATCTCGTACATGGACACCGTCGGCGGGGTGTACTTCCCGCCGGGCGGCATCGCGGCCCTGCCGCAGGCGCTCGCCCGCGTCGCGGCCGGCGCCGGGGTCAAGTTCGGCTACGGCGACGCCGTCAGCGAGCTCGAACGCACCGGCTCGCGCGTCACCGCCGTCCGCACCGCCGCGGGGGCGCGCTACCCGTGCGACGCCGTCGTCCTGACGACCGAACTGCCCGAGAGCCACCGGCTGCTCGGCCGGCGGCCACGACGGCCCGTGCCGCTGCGGGCCGCGCCGTCGGCGGTCGTCGTGCACGCCGGCGGTCCGGCCACCCAGCCCGAAACCGCGCACCACACGATCTCCTTCGGCCACGGCTGGCGGTCGACCTTCGACGAGCTCATCACCCAGGGGCGGCGGATGAGCGACCCCTCGCTGCTCGTCACCCGGCCGACCGCGTCCGATCCCGGGCTCGCCCCGCCCGGGCGCCAGCTCTACTCCGTGCTCGCCCCGGTGCCCAACCTCGACCGCGGGCCCGCGGACTGGGCCACCGCAACGGATTCCTACGCCGAAGAGGTCCTCGACGTGGCCCGTGCGCGGCTGCTTCCCGGTTTCACCCCGGATTTCACCTACGTGCTCGGACCGGCCGAGTGGGCCGAGCGCGGCCTGGTCGCCGGGACGCCGTTCAGCTACGCCCATTCCTTCGGCCAGACCGGGCCGTTCCGGCCGCGGAACCTGCCCCGCGGCACGGACAACGTCGTCCTGGCCGGCGGCGCCACCGTGCCCGGCGTCGGCGTGCCGACCGTGCTCATCTCCGGCAGACTGGCCGCCGACCGGATCACCGGAGGGACCCGATGACCCGACGCGAACTCGACGCCGCCGGCATCCGTGAACCCGGGCTGCGCGCGGCCTACACGTGGTGCCGCGAGCTCAACGCCCGGCACGGCCGCACCTACTTCCTCGCGACGCGCCTGCTGACCCCGGCGCAGCGGCCGGCGATCCACGCGCTCTACGGCTTCGCCCGGTGGCTCGACGACATCGTCGACGAACCGGACGACGACGCCACCCCGGAGACGCTCGACCTCCGCCTGCACGAGGTCGAGAAGCACTTCCTCGCCGACCTCGACGCCGGGGCGAGCGACGACCCGCTGCTGACCGCGGTGATCGACACCGCGGCCCGCTACACGCTCGCCAAGGCGTACTTCGAGGCGTTCTTCACCTCGATGCGGATGGACCTGACCGTCACCGGCTACGCCACCCGCGCGGAGCTCGACACCTACGTGCACGGCTCGGCCGAGGTGATCGGGCTGCAGGTGCTGCCCGTGCTCGGCACGGTCGCGCCCCGCGCGGAAGCCGAGCCGCGGGCCGCCGCGCTCGGGAAAGCCTTCCAGCTCACCAACTTCCTGCGCGACGTCGCCGAGGACCTCGGCCGCGGCCGCGTCTACCTGCCCGCCGACGAGCTGGCCGCGGACGGCGTCGACCGCGAACGGCTGGCCTGGTGCGCCCGCGAAGGCCGGGCCGATCGGCAGGTGCGGTCCGCGATCCGCGCCCAGATCGCCGTCACCCGCGAGATCTACGCCGAAGCCCGGCCGGGCATCGCCATGCTGCACCCGGTTTCCCGCCCGTGCGTGGCGACCGCGGCCCGGTTGTACGGCGGCATCCTCGACCGCATCGAAGCCGCCGGCCACGACGTCTTCGCCGGGCGCGCGGCGGTTTCCCGCGGGCAGCGGCTGGCCGTGGCGTGCGGGGCCGTGGCGCGGACGCAGTGGGCCCGGCGGCGCCACCCCGCCCCGGCGCTCCCGGTGGCGGTGAACTGACGTGGGCAAGGCCGAATACCTCGTCGTGCTGGCCGCGTGCGTGCTCGTCACCCTGCCGCTGGAGCTCGCGGGAGCGCGCGTCTACCGGCAGCCCCGGCGGCTGGCGCGCGCGGTGCTGCCGGTCGCGCTCGTGTTCCTGGTCTGGGACGTGCTGGCGATCGCCGGCGGCGTCTGGGACTACGCGCCCGAGCACGTCACCGGCCTCCGCGCCCCGTTCGCCGTGCCGCTGGAGGAGATCCTGTTCTTCGTGGTCATCCCGATCTGCGGGCTGCTGACCTACGAGGGCGTCCAGCTCACCATCGCGGTGGTCAGGCGGCTCGCCCGGAAGGAGGCCCGCCGGTGATCCCCTGGGGCTACACCGTGCCCGCGGTCGCCGCGGTGGCCGTCGTCGTGCTGCTCGAACTCCGCCTGCTGCGCACGGGCCTGTTCCGGCGGCCCGCGTACTGGATCTCGATGGCGATCGTGACCGCGTTCCAGATCCCGGTGGACGGCTGGCTGACCAAGCTGTCCGACCCGATCGTCCGCTACTCCCCCGAACACATCACCGGCTGGCGCTTCCCGTGGGACATCCCCGTCGAGGACTTCCTCTTCGGCTTCGCGCTGGTGACCGCCGTGCTGCTGGTGTGGGAACGAACCTGCCCCCGACGGGAGCGCGCGTGAACGCCATGGCGAAGGACGGCCTGCCCCGCGGGGCGGTGCCGTCGGCCTTCGACACCGAAGCGCGGTGGTACGACCGGCTGGTCGGTGCCAACCCGGGCTACCACGAACACCTCCGGCTCTCGGCGCGGCGGCTGGCGCTGCCGCCGGACGGGACGGGCCTGCGGCTGCTCGACGCCGGCTGCGGCACGGGCGCGTCGACGGCGGCGCTGCTGTCCGTCGCGCCCGGGGCGGAGATCACCGCGTTCGACGCGTCCGGGGAGATGCTCGCGCAGGCCCGCGCCAAGGACTGGCCGGCGAACGTCACCTTCGTCCACACGCCGGTCGAGGACCTCGACGGCGTTTCCGGCCCGTTCGACGCGATCCTGGCGGCGTACCTGTTGCGCAACCTGACCGAGCCGACAGTCCAGCTGCGGCGGCTGCGCGGGCTGCTGCGGCCCGGCGGCCGCATTGCCGTCCACGAGTACTCCGTCCGGGATTCGCGGCGCGCCCGCTGGGTGTGGAACGCGGTCTGCGCGGGCGTGATCATCCCCCTCGGGAAGGTCACCACCGGCGACGCGACCCTCTACCGCCACCTGCGGCGCAGCGTCACCGGGTTCGACGGGATCGCCGCGCTCGCCGGCCGGCTCGCCGAGGCCGGTTTCACCGACGTCCGCACCGGAACGATGCCCGGCTGGCAGCACGGCGTCGTCCACACCGTCCTCGGCACCAACCCGCTGGAGCAGCCGTGACCCGTCCCGTCGGCACCGATCGCCGGATCGAGACGCGGCCCGCTCCGCCCGGCCTGGCCGACGCCGGGCTGCTCGGCCGCCGCCCGGCCGCGGCGGTCGTCGGCGGCGGCATCGCGGGCCTCACCGCGGCCACCGGGCTGGCCGAGCGGGGTGTCACGGTGACGCTCTTCGAGCGTGACGGCCACCTGGGCGGCCGCGTCGGCGGCTGGGCCGACCGGCTGCCGGACGGCACCGGCGTCACCATGAGCCGGGGCTTCCACGCGTTCTTCCGCCAGTACTACAACCTGCGGGCGCTGCTCATGCGCACCGATCCCGGGCTCGACCGGCTGACCCCGCTGGCCGACTACCCATTGCTGGACGCCGAGGGCCGCACGGACACGTTCGCCGGACTCCCCCGGACGCCGCCGTGGAACGCGCTGGCGTTCGCCTGGCGCAGCCCGACGTTCACCCCGCGGGACCTGGTGCGCCTCGACGGCCGCGCGGCCCTGCCGCTGGCGACGGTCAGCGTCCCGGAGACCTACCACCGGCTCGACGGCACCGACGCGGCGAGCTTCCTCGACGCGATCAACTTCCCCGAAGCGGCCAAGCACCTGGCGTTCGAGGTGTTCTCGCGCAGCTTCTTCGCCGATCCGCGCGAGCTGTCCGCGGCGGAGCTGGCGACCATGTTCCACCTGTACTTCCTGGGCTCCAGCGAAGGCCTGGTGTTCGACGTGCCGACGGAGCCGTTCCCGCAGGCGCTGTGGGATCCCCTCGCCGGGTACCTGGCCGACCGCCGGGTGAGCATCCGGACCGGCACCCCGGTGGCGTCGCTCGAGCGCACCCCGGACGGCTTCGCGGTCACGACGGCTCAGGAGGTCGCGGAGTTCGACGCCGTCGTGCTCGCCTGTGACGTGCGGGGGCTGCGGGAGATCGTCGCCGCGTCGCACGGGCTGGGCACGCCCGAGTGGCGCGCCGCGGTGGGCGGGTTGCGCACCGCGCCGCCGTTCCTGGTCCGCCGGCTCTGGCTGGACCGGCCGGTCGACGCGACCCGGCCGTCGTTCCTGGGCACCGGGAGCGTGCCGCCGCTGGACAACATCAGCGTGCTGGACCGCTACGAGGGCGAAGCACGGCGCTGGGCGGCCCGCACCGGCGGCTCGGTCGTGGAGCTGCACGCCTACGCGGCCACGACCGACGACCGCGAGACGCTGGTGAAGGCCGTGGACGACCGGCTGCACGCGATCTACCCGGAGACCGCCGGCGCGGGGGTGACGGCGTCGATTTCGTTGTGGCGCGAGGATTGCCCGCTCTTCGGGCTGGGTGACTTCGCCCGCCGCCCGACGGTCGGGACACCGGACCCGGCGCTGGCACTGGCCGGCGACGGCATCCGGATCGACCTGCCGGTCGCCCTGATGGAACGCGCGGCGACGACCGGCTGGGCCGCGGCGAACACGCTCCTGGCCGGCTGGGGGCTCGCCGGGCACCCGCTGCGGTCGGTGCCCAACCGCGGCCGGATCGGCCTGCTCAACCGGCTCGCGGCGACCCGGTCGTTCGGCGGGTGAGCGCGATGCCTTTCGACCGCGCACGCCCGGCGCCCTCCACCCCCCACTCCGGCAGGTGAGCGAAATGGCCGAAGTCGTCATCGTCGGAGCCGGGCTCGCCGGCTTGGCCGCGGCCGTCACGCTGCACCGGGCCGGGGTGCCGTGCGCGGTGCTCGAGGCCTCCGACGACGTGGGCGGCCGGGTGCGCACCGACGTCGTCGACGGCTTCCGGCTCGACCGCGGGTTCCAGATCCTCAACCCGGCCTATCCGGCGATCCGGCGCCTGGTCGACGTCGACGCCCTGGAACTCGGCCGCTTCTGGCGCGCGGTCCGGGTGGCCGACGACGACCGCGTCTCGCTGCTCGGCCACCCGCTCGACACGCCCAAGGCCCTGCGCGACATCGCGGCCCGCCGCTACCTGTCGGCGAAGGACCTGGCGGCGCTCGGGACGCTGTCCGCGCGTGTCGCCGCGGGACCGGCCCAGGCCGTCGTCGACCGCGCCGACCGCACGACGCTCGACGAGCTGCGCCACGCCGGGCTGTCGGCGCGGGCCGTGGAAACCGTGCTGCGGCCGTTCCTCTCCGGGGTGTTCCTGGAACCCGAGCTGACCACCTCGGCCCGGTTCTTCCAGCTGGTGTGGCGGAGTTTCCTGCGGTCGGCCCCGTCGCTGCCGTCGCTCGGCATGGGCGAGCTGCCGCGGCAGCTCGCCCGGACCCTGCCGACGTCGGCGATCCACCTGGACACCCCGGTCGAGGAGGTCCGCCCGGGCGAGGTCCGCACGGCGGGCGGCGAGGTGTGGCCGGCCCGCGCGGTCGTCGTCGCCACCGACGGCTCGACCGCCGCCCGGCTGGCCGGCGTCGCGGAACCGCGCTGGAACAGCGGGACGACGTGGTACTTCGCCCCACCGCGGTCGCCGTTGCGCGAGCCGGTGATCGTGCTCGACGCGCGCGGTGGGCCGGTGGTCACCACGAGCGTGGTCAGCGAGGTGTGCCCGGCCTACGCCCCGCCCGGCGCCGCGCTCGTGAGCGCGTCGGCGCTGACGGCCCTGCCGGAGAGCGAGGTGCGCCGGGCACTGGGCCGGATGTACCGCACGGACGCGACACGCTGGCCGCTGGTCGCCCGCTACGAGATCGCGCACGCGCTCCCGGCGATGCCGCCACCCCACGAGCTGCGCCGCCCGGTGCGGCTGGGCGAGGGCCGGTACGTGTGCGGCGACCACCGCGACACGAGTTCGCTCCAGGGCGCCATCGCCTCCGGTGCCCGGGCGGCCCGCGCGGTGCTCGCCGATCTCGGCGAACAGGGCCGCTGACCACCGCGGGCATTACGACATCCGGGCGGAAATTCGCTCCCCGCACTGCGAAAACCGCCGCGATCCCGTGCGTCACCCGGCACCGATCGTGCCGAGTCATCACTGAACAGAGTGAAACCCACCCCCGGGTCTTCGCTGTTCCGGCCCGGCAAAACCATGGTTTCGGTAGCCCGAATCCGCCGCCGTGCCCCGTTGAGCGCCTTGACACAGGGCGCTCCGAGTGACGTTCTGCCCGCTCGCTAACGAATTCCCGGCTTTTCCGTCTTCCCGAGGCAACCCGCAGTAATCCGGCCTTCGGAAGGGAAGTCCATGTCGCGGAGATCCTTGTTCGTCGCGCTGACCACGGTCAGTGCCTTGCTCACCCCGGCCGCGGTGGCGGCCGCGGCGCCGCCCGGGGTGGATCCGGCCACCGTCGACCTCACGCTCTCCGCCGGGCAGAGCACCACCGTCACCAAGCACGTCACCACCTCCGCCGTGCCGCCGAACCCCGACCTCGTGCTGCTCGCCGACACCACTGGCAGCATGGGCGGCGCGATCGCCAACGTCCGCACGAACGCCGGCGCCATCACCAGTGACGTGCTCGCCGCGCAGCCGACCGCGCAGTTCGGCGTGGCCGAGTACAAGGACTTCACCGACTCCGTGCCCTTCAAGGTCAACCAGGGCATCACCGGCGACACCGCCGCGGTGCAGGCCGGGATCGACCAGTGGTCGGCGAGCGGCGGCGGCGACTTCCCGGAGGCCGACCTCAACGCCCTCTACGAGCTGGCCAGTGGGGCGGTCACCTTCCGCCCGGACGGCACCCGCATCATCGCCTGGTTCGGCGACGCGCCGTCGCACGATCCCAGCGGCGGGCACACCTTGGCCCAGACCATCGACGCGCTCAAGGCGGCGAAGATCCGCGTGGTCGCGGTCAACGTCGGCAACCTGGACGCCGAGGGCCAGGCCAGCGCGATCGCCACGGCCACCGGCGGCGTGCTGCTGAACAACGTGCCGTCGGACCAGGTGTCGAAGGCCATCCTCGACGGCATCAAGGCCATCGAGGTCACGGTGACGCCGAAGGTCACCAGCTGCGACCCGCAGCTGACGGTCACCAACGCCCCGGCGAGCGTCAAGGTACCCAGCGGCGACGTCGCGACGTTCACCGAGACCATCACGGCCAAGGCCGACGCCGCGCCCGGCACCTACCACTGCACGGTCGACTACCAGGTCGACGGCGTGTCCCGCGGGTACGTCGAGACGACGACCGTGCGCGTGCTCGGCCTGAGCATCAACGACGTCACGGTGACCGAAGGCTCCGGCGGCGCGCCGGTGCCGGCCACCTTCACCGTGTCGCTGGTCGGTGGCGCGAGCCCGAACCCCGTGTCGGTGCACTACGCCACGTCCAACGGCACGGCGACCGCGCCGGCGGACTACCAGGCGGCGAGCGGTGACGTGACCTTCGCGCCCGGCGAGACGACCAAGCCGGTGACCGTCCTGGTCAACCCGGACACCGTCGACGAGCCGAACGAGACGTTCACCGTCACCCTCTCGGCCCCGGTCGGTGCCGGGCTGGTCGACCCGGCCGGCGTCGGCACGATCGTCGACGACGACCGCGACGGCGTGTTCTCCTGCACCGGCACCGCCGCGAACGTCATCGGCATCACCGCGGCCGTGGCGAACCCGGCGAACGTGCCCTGCGCCGACGACAGCAAGACCGTCCTCGACGCGACGCTCAACGCCGGCCTGATCAAGGTCCAGACGCACGCGCTGACCTCGTCGACCGACCTGACGCCGGACAACCAGTCGGCGGCCCCGGCGGCCGGTGACCAGGCGAAGGCGACGGCCAAGATCGACAAGACGGTGATCAGCACGCTCGGGCTGACCATCGAGCTGGGCGTGATCCAGTCCCAGGCGGCGGCGACCTGCCAGCCGTCCCCGGGCGGGCTCGCCCCGGTCCTGACCGGCAGCTCGAACGTCGCTTCGCTGAAGATCAACGGCGTCTCGGTCACGGTGGGCTCGGCGCCGCTGACCATCGCCCTGGTCATCGGCTCGCTGAAGCTGAACGGCCAGACGATCGCCAACGGCGTCGTGAAGCAGCAGGCCGTGGCGCTGGAGACCCCGCTGGCGAAGATCGTGCTCGCGGAGTCCCAGGCCGACGTGCACGGCACCGCCGCGCACCCGGCGGGCAACCCCTGCAAGCGGTGATCCGCTGAACCACCCGGGGCGGGCGGCCACCGCCCGCCCCGGGCTCACAGCTCGTGGGCCGTGGTTTCTTCGGTGGTCACCAGCAACGCGCTCCAGGCGGCGGCCGGGCTGATGTTGAGCAGCACCGCACGGCCGTCGAACTCCCCCGTCTCTCTCGCGGTCGAGAGGTTGAAGAACACGTCGTTGGGCCCGAGGTGGCCGTAGCGGGCCAGGTTGTCGAAGCACACTTTCGCGATCGGGACGCCGATCGCCTCCGACCAGTTCCGGAACGCGGCCGTGGACAGGTTCTGGGCGAGCCAGCAGGGGACGTCGGCCGGGCTCAGGCCGTTGCGGGCGAGCAGGCTGGTGACCAGCACCCGCAGCCGGTTGCGGGTCTCCACGGCCAGCCGGAACGCATACACCGCCGGATCGGTGCACTCCTCCCGCCAGCGCGCGAACTCCTCGTCGCGGTACTCGACGCGGAACAGGTCCGCGTAGGCCCCGTTCGTCTCCAGCAGGATGTCCCGGATCCGCAGATTTCCCCGACGGCGCAGAAGAAGCGCGCCACCGCTGTCGCCGTTGACCGTGACGGGGTGACGGTAGCGCCCGGGCGTGGCGGGCTTGCTCCCGTGCAGCACGAGCACGTTCGCCAGGCCCGGGTCGGCACGCAGCAGCCCGCTCGCGGCGAGCAACGCCGGGGTGAGCGACGCGCAGCCGAGGCCGCCGACCGAAAACGCCATCGCCCGCCGCGCGCCCAGCATCGCCTGCAGCCGGGTGGCCTCCGAGCTGACCAGCGTCTGCGGCGCCCGCGGCTCCACGGTCAGGACGACGTCGACGTCGGTCGCGTCGAGGCCCGCGGTGGCCAGCGCCCGCTCCCCCGCACGGGCGGCCAGGTCGGCCGCGGTCAGCGTGTCGTCGGCGGGCACCCGGTCGATGCCGAGCGCGGTGCAGGTCGCGCGTTCGGCATCGGACAGGGACGGCAGCTCGGCGACCGTCAGGAACGTCTCCGGCAGGTACCACGCCGACGCGGCGAGGGCGATCACGTGAGCTCGGTGAACGCGCCCAGGATCTCGTCGGCGAGCGCGTCCAGGCGTTCCTGGCCGACGCCGCCCGCCACGGCCAGCCGCAGCGCTCCGTCGCGCACCGCGCTCGTGACGACCAGCGGGAACCAGGAGGCGACCGCGCGCTTGAGGTTCACCGACAGGTCCCAGCGGGTGCGCAGCAGGCGGACGCCGGAGTCGAACGCCGAGGTGTCGCTCGGCCCGTGCAGCACCAGGACCTCGGGTTCGGGCAGGGCCCGCAGCTGCGCGGTGCCCGGCGTGTCCGGCGAGAGGTGGCGCAGCATCCCGTAGCCGACGCCGTCGTTCGGCACCGACCGCGCGCGGTCGGTGATCTCCGGCAGGCAGTCACGGGCTGTCGTGCCGGGCGCGACCGGCAGCACCAGCGGGTGCAGGGTGGTGAACCAGCCCACCGACGGGCCGCGCCCGGCCAGCCGGTACGGGTTGGGGGTGGCCTCCCCCTCGGTCATCACGAAGGCGCTCGGCGCGCCCTGCCACCGGGCCAGGCCGCAGGACACCGCGCACAGCGCCGCCTCCCGGCCGGCCGCGCCGCCGGCGGACAGCAGCGTGGCGACGGCCGGGTCGTCGAGGGTGCGGGCGGTGATGCCGTCGCCGGGCGAGCCGCCGATGGTTCCCCCGGCTGCACCGGCCCGGAGGGTCGCCGTCCAGTAGGTCAGTTCGCCGGACAGCTCGTCCGAGGCCGCCATCGCCCGCAGGTGCTCGGCCCATTCGCGCCACCGCGGCGGGCGGGGCGCCGGGGCCGCCGCGGTGTGGTCGGCGAGCAGCACGTCGAGGTCGTCGAGAACGACCACAGTGGACATGTTGTCGAAGACGAAGTGGTTGACCAGCAACACGAGCAGTCCGCCGCGAATGCGGCCGCGGTCGTAGTGGCGGACGCGGAACAGCGGCCCGCGCGCGGGGTCCATTTCGGCCTTCATCGCCAGGCAGTCGTCGGCGACGATCCCGAGCTCCTCGTCGTCGCTCAGCGGCGGGAGCACCTTCGTGTCGAACACGTCCGCCGCGGTGACGTCCGCGACCTCGAGGCGGGCGCCGAGTGCGTTGCGCCGCAGCCGGTAGCGCAGGGGTTCGTGCAGGGCCAGCAGGTGCCCGATCGCCGTCCGGATCGCGGCCGCGCCGATCCCGGGCGTGGTTTCCACGGTGTGCACGTCGACGAAGTCGCCGACGTCGTCCGGCATCCGGCGCAGGAAGCTGAGCATGATCGGCGTCGGCGGGATCGCGCGAGGCAGCCCGGGCGCCGCGGACGGCGCGGACACCGGTGCCGGGCCGTCGACGACCGCGGCCCGCGCCAGCTCGCCGAGCGTGCGGCACTGCAGCAGCTGCTGCGGGGTGAAGTGGACGCCGTCCTTCGCCGCCCGCGCGGCCACCCGGACGCCGAGCACCGAATCGCCGCCGAGGTCGAAGAAGTTGTCTCCTCGCGAAACCGGGCCGTCGGTCAGCAGGTCCGCGCAGATCGCGGTGAGGACGCGCTCGGCGTGGGCGACGGTGTCGCTGTCCACAATGGAGGATACAGCCATGGCGGGCTCCCGGTGGGTGGTGGCGGGGACCGGCTCGCCGTCGACGGCCGGGAGTGCGTCGAGCGGGCGGCCGGGTTCGCGCAGCACGGCGTCGAGCAGGCCGGGCAGCAGCCGGGCGAGCGCTTCCGCCGTCTCGCGGTCGAACAGGGCCGTCGCGTACTCGAAGTAGCCGTCCATCGGCCCGTCCTGCTGGTCGATGACGCCGACGGTGAGGTCGAACTTCGCGGTGCCCGGCGCGATCCCGGCCATCGTGCCGCCGCTCTCGGCGAAGCGCGCGCACTCCAGGCCGCCGAGCTCGGCGGTGTCCTGCGGGACGTTCTGGTAGGTGTAGGCGACGTCGAACAGCGGCTGCCGGCCGGGTTCGCGCGGTCCGCACACCGCGGAGACGATCTTCTCCAGGGGGATCTCTTCGTGGTCGAGGACCTGGGCGACGGTGTCCGCGCAGCGCCGGACGAGGTCGGTGAACGACAGCGAGCCCTCGACCCGGGTGCGGAACGGCGGCAGGTTGTTGAAGTACCCCATGAGGTCGTGCGTCGCCGGGTGCGTCCGGCCGGAGGTGGCGACGCCGACGACGACGTCGGTGAACCCGGCCCAGCGGTGCAGCAGGGCGTCGACCAGCGCGAGCATGGTGACGAACGTCGTCACGCCGTGCTCGCGGCTGAACGCACGGGCCGCCTCGGCCGCCGGTTCGGCGACGGAGAACTCCACGAGGCCGCCGTCGAAGGTCTGGGCCGCCGGGCGCGGCCGGTCCAGCGGCAGCTGCGCGGTGGGCAGGCCGGCCAGGGCCGTGCGCCAGAACCGCAGGCCGCGGTCGAGGGTCTCCCCCGTCAGGCGGGTGCGCTGCCAGGCCGCGAAGTCGGCGAACTGGAAGGGCAGGTCCGGCAGGTCGGGAGCCCGCCCGGCCAGCCGGGCCTGGTAGAGCTCGGTGAAGTCGCGGAAGAAGATCGTCGGCGACCAGCCGTCGAAGACGATGTGGTGGTAGGTCCACAGCAGGACGTGGTCGTCGGCGGCCAGGCGCAGCAGGGTGATCCGCACCAGCGGGCCGGTGGCCAGGTCGAACGGGCGGACGGCTTCGGCCTCGGCCAGCCGATGCGCGCGCCGCTCCGCGTCGGGCGACCCGCTCAGGTCGTGCACCACGAGCCGGGGTCCGGGTTCGGCGAGCCGGGTGAACGGCACGCCGTCGTCGTCCGGGACGCAGGTGCGCAGGACCTCGTGCCGGTCGAGCAGGTCCTGCACGGCATCGGCGAGCGCGGCTTCGTCCAAGGGACCGGACAGGCGCAGGTCGTGCGGGATGTTGTAGAGCGCGGTGCCGGGGTTCAGCCGGTCGACGTACCACAGCTGTTCCTGGCCCGCCGACAGCGGCAGCGGTCCGCCGCGTGGGAGGACCGTGATGGCCGGGATGTCTTCGGACGGTCCGCGTTCGGCCCGCACGGCCTCGACGCGGGCGGCGAACGCCCGCACGGTCGGGTGGCCGTACAGGTCGGCGAAGGTCAGCTCGACACCGAAGTCGCGTTCCATGGTGCGCAGCGCGGTGATCGCCGCGATGGACGTCCCGCCGAGGGCGAAGTAGTCGGAACCGGCGGTGAGTTCCTCCTCACCCAGCGCGCGGGCCCAGACCTCGGCGACCCGGCGCTCGGTGTCCACATCGGACACCACGACGGCCGGGGGTTCCCCGGCACGGGTTTCGGCGGCAGGCGCGCCCGGTGGACGGCACCAGCACCGGACACTCTCCAGGGGGTAGGCCGGGGCTTCGATCCGCGGCACGGGCGTCCCGGCGTAGTGGCGGTCCCAGTCGAGCCGGACGCCGAGCCGGTAGAGCGACGCCACCTGCCGCAGCACCGCCCGCCGTCCGGGACCGGCGATCAGCTCGACGCAGCCGAGCTCGGGCGCCAGCCGCCGCATCGTCCGCGACAGCACGCCGCCGGTGCCCAGTTCGACCAGCACCGCGCCGTCGCGGACGAACCCGCGCACCGCCTCGGCCAGCCGACCGGAGTCGAGCGTGGCCCCGACGGCCCGGCCCGCCGCGGCCGCCAAGCCGTCCACAAGGGACAGCTCGCCGCGCGCGATCCGCACCGACAGGTTGCCCGCGCCGGACCCGACGAGGTGGGTGTCGGGCAGGCCCAGCGACCGGGCCAGCCGGTGCAGGGCGTGGTGGACGGCGACGAGCCGGGGCCCCGGCTCGTCGGGCAGCGGGTCGTCGCCGAGGACCGGCCACGCCGCACACAGGTCCGCCCAGAGCTCGGGTTCGACCCCGCCGTCGCCGGAGAACAGCAGCACCACCGGCGGGTCGTCCGCCGCGGGCGCGTCGGGGACGGCGGCCGACCGCAGAGCTGCGGCGAGCGCGGCGGGTTCGCCGGCGACGACGGCGATCCGGAAGGGGTGGTCGTCGCGGCCGCGGTTCATCGCGTGGCCGATGGTGCGCACGTCGTGCCCGCTGGTTTCGGCGAATCCCGCGAGTTCGTCGCGGTAGCGGGCGAGCGCGGATGCCGTCTTCGCCGAGACGGTCACCAGGTGCTCGGTTCCGTCCGGTTCCGTGGGCTCGGGAGCCGGCGGGGGCTGCTCCACGACGGCGTGCACGTTGGTCCCGCTGAGCCCGAACGAGCTCAGGCCCGCGCGTCGCGGCGCGTCGCCGTCCCACGGGCCGAACGCCGGGTTGACCCGCACCGGGCCGCCGAAGTCGATCAGCGGGTTCGGCGTCTCGAAGTGCGCGGTCGGGTACCGGACGCCGCGCCGCACGCTGAGCAGCACCTTGACCAGCCCGGCGACCCCGGCGGCGTTGTCGAGGTGCCCGATGTTGCCCTTGATCGAGCCGATCGCGCAGGACGGGGTCGTCACCCCGGCGTCGAGGAACGCCTGCCGCAGCGCCTCGACCTCGACGACGTCGCCGAGCGGGGTGGCCGAGCCGTGGCACTCGACGTACCCGACGGTGGCCGGGTCGACATCGGCGTCGCGCCAGGCGGCGGTGATCACCTCGGTCTGGGCCGCCCGGCTGGGCGCGCTCATGCTGGCCATCCGGTAGCCGTTGTGGTTGACCGCGATGCCCTTGAGCACGGCGTGCACGTGGTCGCCGTCGGCGAGCGCGGCGGGCAGCGGCTTGAGCACGACGATCCCGCCGCCCTCGCCGCCGACCGCGCCGGTGGCCTTCTCGTCGAACGGACGGCACCGGCCCTCGGGCGACTCGACCCCGCGGACCGGGACGTGCCCGGCCTCCCGGATCGGCACCGGCCGGACGCTGATCCCGCCCGCCAGCGCCAGGTCGGCGGCCCCGCCGCGCAGCAGGGCGACGGCGTGGGCGATCGCGACCAGGCTGCCGCTGCAGGCGGTGTCGAGGACGAGCGCCGGCCCGGTGAAGTCGTGGCGGTAGCTGATCCGCGCCGCGAGCGAGGCCGTCAGGATGCCCAGGATCTGCTGCGGGTCCTCCTCTTCGAAGAGGTCGTCGTAGTCCGACCGCGAGCTCCCGAGGACGACGGCCGTCCGCGAGCCGCGCAGGGACCGGGGCGCGTAGCAGGCGTTTTCGAGGGCTTCATGGGCCAGTTGCAGGATGAGCCGCTGGTGCGGGTCCATCCACGCGGCTTCGGCCGGCGGCACGCCGAAGAACCGGTGGTCGAACCGGTCGATCCGGTCGAGGTAGCCCATCGGCAGGTAGCCGGGCCCGTCCGGGAAGCCGGTTTCCCACAGCCGTTCCTTCGCGGGCTGGCCGGTGACGTCGCGGCCTTCGGCGAGCAGGTCGTGCACGGCGTCCAGCCCGTGGGCGCCCGGCAGCAGGGCGGACACCCCGATGATGGCCACGTCGTCGTTGCGCACCGGCGCCGACCTCCTAGAGCTCGTAGTCCTGCGGGGGATGCAGACCGCGGTCCACCACCCGCCCCAGCGCGGCGGGCGTCGGGTGTTCGAGCATCAGGGCCAGCGCCCCGACGGTGGGGTTGTCGAACAAAGCCCGCGGCGGCAGGGAGGCACCGAAGTCCGCACGCAGCCGGGCGGTGACCCGCAGGCAGAGGAGCGAGTCGCCACCGAGGGCGAAGAAGTCGTCGTCGACGCCGACCTGGTCCACGGAGAGCACCTCGGCCCAGATCCGGCTCAGCGCCCGTTCGGTGGCGGTACGCGGCGCGAGGTAGGACGGCTCGCCCTCGACGGGTGCCGGGGTGGGCTCGCGCGGGGCTGCGGTGGATCCGGCTGCCTCGGTACGCAGGTCACCCGCGGCGGCGGGCTCGCGCGCGGGCGCGGGAGTCGGCGGCTCGCCCGGGAGCGCGGCGGGTTCACGCGGGCCGGCCACCGCCGCGGGCTGTCGATCGCGCGGGCGTGCGGCGGGGCCGGCTGGTTCGCGCAGCAGTTCCACCAGCTCGTCCGCGAGGTCCTCGACCGTGCCGGTGTCGAACAGGGCTGGGTCGTAGCCGAGCCGCAGGGTCAGGGGGTCGGTTTCGCGGGTGCTGCCGTGGGCGACCAGGACCAGCGGGTAGTTGGTGATCTCGACCGCCGTCAGCTCTGCCACGTGCAGCCCGCGCGCGGCCAGGCCCTCCGCGTCGAAGGGGTAGTTCTCGAACACCACGATGCTGTCGAAGAGGCTCGCCCGCGCGGGCAGCCCGCTCCAGCGGCGCAGCGCGGCGAGCGGGACGTGCCCGAACCGGCGCGCCTCGGCCTGGTCGGCCTGCAGCCGCCGGAACCAGCCGGGCCCGTCTTCCGCCACCGTCACCCGGACCGGCACCGTGTTGACGAACATCCCGACGATCGCGTCCACGCCGGGCAGCTCGGGCGGGCGGCCGGACACGACCGCGCCGAAGCAGACGTCCTCGCCACCGCCGTGCCGGGCGAGCAGGCGGGCCCACGAGCCCTGCACGACGGCGTTGACCGTCAACCGGTGCCGCCGGGCGAAGGCGGCCAGGCCGGCCGAGTCCACTGCGGACAGTTGACGGTCCACTGTGGACGTCGAGCGGGTGCGGTGGGCGCGGCCGGGCGGCCGGTCGAACGGCAGCCGGGTGGGGGTGAGGCCGGCCAGTGCCTTCCGCCAGTGGGCTTCGGCCGCCGCCGGATCCTGCTGCGCCAGCCAGGCCAGGTGGTCGGCGAACGGGCGACGCCGGCGGACCGGCACCCCGGCGACGTGGGCCAGGACGTCCGTGAGCACCTCGAAGACGCTCCAGCCGTCGAGGATCACGTGGTGGAACGTCCAGAGCACCCGGATCCGGGCGCCGGCCAGCCGGATCAGGGTGACCCGCAGCAGCGGCGCCGCGGCCGGGTCCAGTCCGGCTTCGCGATCGGCGGCCAGCACCGCGGCTTCGTCGTACGCGCTCCCGTCGTGCACGGTCACCGGCAGGGTCGCGGCCCGGTGCACGACCTGCACCGGTTCGCGGAGGCCGGTCCCGTGGATCGCCGTGCGCAGGGCGGGGATCTCGTCGACGGCCCGCCGCCAGGCCCGTTCGAGGACGGCGGGGTCGTCGACACCGGTCAGGGTGAAGCAGACCTGCTCGAGGTAGGTGCCGGGTTCCGACAGGCTGTGGAAGAGCATCCCGGCCTGCATCGGGGTCAGGGGGTAGACGTCCTCGACGTCGTGGCCGTCGCCGAGGAGCCGGTCGAGCTCGGCCTGGTCCAGCGTGGCGAGCGGGAAGTCCGACGGCGTGCGGCCCCCGGCCCCGGGTTCGGCACAGTGGGCGGCGATCTCCCGGAGAGCCGCGAGCACCTCGGTGGCAAGGCGGGTGACGGAGTGGTGGTCGTGCACGCCCGGGGAGTACGTCCACTCGAACTCGAGCTCCCCGGCGGCGGTGACGGCCGCGGTGATGTCGAGCCGCGCGGTCCCGGTGACGTGGGGTGCCCGGGTCAGGCCGATCACCGAAGGCGGGGCACGGAACGGTTCACCGGTCTCCGGCTCGGCGTCGAAGCGGCCGAGGTAGTTGAACGCCGCCACCGGCCGGGACGCCGGCACCTCCGCCGTCCCGAGGTACCGCAGCGCCCCGTACCCCAGCCCGCGGTCCGGGATCGCCCGCAGGCACTCCTTCACCGACTTCAGCACCGCGCCCCAGCCGCCGTCCCGGGGCACCTCCACGGGGCACGGGTACAGCGTCGTGAACCAGCCGACCGTCCGGGACAGGTCCACGTCGTCGAAGATCGCCTCGCGGCCGTGTCCCTCCAGCTCCAGCAGCACCACGTCCTCGCCCCGCCAGCCGGCGAGGACCCGGCCGAGCGCGCTCACCAGCACCTCGTCCACCCGCGTCCGGTACGCGGCCGGGGTGCCCCGCAGCAGTGCCGCCGTCTCCCCCGCCGCCAGCCGGACCGTCACCGCGCGGGGCGGCCGCGGGTCGCCGTCGGGTGCCGCTTCACCGGTGGACCGCCGCCAGAACGCCAGCTGGTCGTCGAACCGGTGCGCGCCCAGCCGCCGGGACCAGTCGCCGAACGACGTCGTGCGCGGCGGCAGCTCCACCGGCCGCCCCGCCCGGGCCGCGCGGTAGGCCGTGCGCAGGTCGGCGAGGAGGATCCGCCACGAGACGCCGTCCACGACCAGGTGGTGGGCCGCGAGCAGCAGCCGCGAGCCGTCCAGGACGGCCGTGAACAACGCGCCGCCGTCCAGCTCGAAGAAGTCCATGGTGGACACCGGGCCGGCGCGGAAGGCGGCAAAGGGTTCCGCGTACTCCTGCCGCCACGAGCCGTCCTCTCGCCGGAAGCGCAGCCGGAGGGCGTCGTGGTGCGCGACCAGCTCCTCGACGGCCGTGCGCAGGGCCGCGCGGTCGACGTCCGCGGCGAGCTCGGCCGACACCCACTGCGTGAAGTGGCCGGGGTGCTCGGTGACCGTCTCGAAGAACCAGTGCTGGATCGGCGACAACGGCACCGGACCGGACGGCCGGGGCGCCTCCCGCGCGGCCGGCTCCGCCCAGGAGCCCGCCGCGGCCAGCTCGGCCGGGGTCTGCCGGAGGAAGACGTCCTTGGCGCTCAGCCGCAGCCCGAGCTGCCGGGCCCGGGCCACGACCTGGATGCCGAGGATCGAATCCCCGCCGAGCTCGAAGAAGTTGTCCCGCGTCCCGACGTGCTCGACGCCGAGCACCTCGGCCCACACCCGGGTCAGCACCTCCTCGGCGGGCGTGCGGGGCGCCGCGGTGCGGGTTCCCGCGGCGCGCGGGGCCGGCAGCGCCCGGCGGTCGATCTTGCCCTGCGGGGTCAGCGGGAACCGGTCGAGGACGACCAGCGCCCCGGGGACCAGGTGGCCGGGCAGGCTCCGGCCCAGGAACTCCCGCACCGCGGCGGGCTCGACCGGCCGCCGCGGCACGGCGTAGCCGACCAGGCGCTTGTGGCCGGGGGTGTCCTCCCGCGCCAGCACGACGGCTTCGGCGACGTCCGGGTGCCGCCGCAGCGCCGCCTCGACCTCGCCCACCTCGATCCGGAAGCCGCGGATCTTGACCTGGTCGTCGGACCGGCCGAGGAAGTCGAGCACCCACTCCTCCCCTGCCCGCCAGCGCACGACGTCGCCGGTGCGGTAGAGCCTGCTGCCGTGGCCGAACGGGTCGGCGACGAACCGGTCCGCCGTCAGGCCGGGCCGGTCCAGGTAGCCGCGGGCCAGCCCGCTCCCGCCGATGTACAGCTCGCCGGGCACCCCGGCCGGCACCGGGTCGAGGTGGCGGTCCAGCACCAGGCAGCGCGTCCCGGTGATCGGCCGTCCGATCGGCACCGGCCGCCCGCCGTCGGCGGCCCGGACGCGGTGGCAGCTGGTGAAGGTGGTGTTCTCGGTGGGCCCGTAGCCGTTGACCAGCTCCAGGTCCGGCCACCGGGCCAGGACCGCGGCGCACTGCCGCGGCGACAGGACGTCACCGCCGGAAACGAGCCGCCGCAGCCCGGCGAACACCCCGGGGTCGGCCGCCGCCACCTCGTGGAACATCCCCGCGGTGAGCCAGAGCGAGGTCACCCCTTCGGCCCGGACGAAGGCGCCGAGGGCGTCGACCGACGGCACGTCTTCGGTGTCGATCGCCAGCCGCGCCCCGGACAGCAGCGCGCCCCAGATCTCCAGCGTCGAGGCGTCGAACGACAGGGGCGCGTACTGCGTCGCGACGTCGTCGGGGCCGAGCCGGGCGTAGGGGTCGGCGCACAGCCGGGTGACCGCCCGGTGCTCGATCAGCACCCCCTTCGGCCGGCCCGACGAGCCGGAGGTGTAGAGCACGCAGGCCAGGTTCGCCGGCCGGGCCCGGGGCGGCGGGGCCTCGGCGGGCGCCCCTTCGTCGTCCAGGAGCAGCACCCGCGCCCCGCGTGGCACCCGGTCGCGCACCGGCCGGGCGGTGAGCACCGTCGAGGCCCCGGAATCCGCGAGCAGCCACGCCAGCCGCTCGTCCGGGTAGCGCGGGTCGAGGGGGACGTAGGCGCCGCCGGCCTTGAGGACGGCGAGCATGCCGGCGACCGCGTCGATCCCGCGCGGCACGCACAGGCCGATCCGGACGTCCGGGCCGGCGCCGCGGGCGATCAGGCGGTGCGCGAGCCGGTTCGCCCGGGTGTCCAGCTCGCGGTAGGTCCACGCGGTGCCGGCACAGGTCACGGCGACCGCGTCCGGGCGCTCGCGGACGCGCTCGGCGAAGACGTCGAGGACGGTCAGCCCGGGCCCGTCCCCCGGCGGACGGCCCGCCGCCAGCAGCTCGCGGCGTTGCGCGGGCGCCGGGAACGGCAGCCGGGACAACCGCCGCCCCGGGTCGTCGGCGATGCCCGCCAGCAGGGCGAGGAGGTTGCCGGCCAGCCGCCGGATCGTGTCCGCGTCGAACAGCTCGGTGCGGTACTCGAGCGTGGTGCGCAGGCCGCCGTCCCGCGGCTCGAACTCCAGCGTGAGGTCGAACTGCGCGGACCGCCGGGGCAGGTCGAGCTCCTCGACCTCGAGCCCGCTCGGCCGCGGGAGCGCCGCGGGCGCGTTCTGCAGCACCACCATGGTGTTCACCAGCGGCGAGCGGCTCGCGTCGCGGTCCGGGGCCAGCAGCTCCACCAGGCGGCCGAACGGGACGTCGTCGTGGGCCATCGCGTCGAGCACGGTCGAGCGGACGCCGGTCAGGAAGCCGGCGAACGGTGGGTCGCCGTCGAGGCGGGAGCGGAGGACGACGGTGTTGACGAAGAAGCCGACGAGGCCGGCCAGCTCGTCCCAGGACCGCCCGGCCGTCACCGTGCCGAGCGCGATGTCGCGCTGGCCGGTGTAGCGCGCGAAGAGCACCTGCGCGGCCGCGACCAGCGTCATGAACAGCGTGGCCCCGCGCTCGCGGCCGATCTCGGCCAGCCGGGCCGTCACGGCCGGGGGCACGGTGCACCGGTGGGTCGCGCCCGCCGTCCCCCGCACCGCGGGCCGCGGCCGGTCGGCGGGCAGCTCCAGCGCCGTCACCCCGGCCAGCTGCCGTTCCCAGTAGGCGATCCGGTCGTCGAGCTCCGGGCCGGCGAGCCGCTCGCGTTGCCAGGCGGCGAAGTCGGCATAGCGCAACGGCAACGGCGGTAGCTCGGCCGCCTTCCCGGAGTACAGCAGGCCGAGCTCGCCGGCGAGCACGCCCATCGACCAGCCGTCGGTGACGATGTGGTGCAGCACCAGCACCAGCAGGTGGTCGTCCGGCCCCAGCTCGAACACCGTGGCCCGGAACAACGGGCCGCGGGCGAGGTCGAACGGCCGCTCCACCTCCGCGAGCAGATCCTGCTCGAGGTCACCGGCCGCGCGGACGTCCGGCCTGATCACCGGCGGCGGCCCGATGACCTGGACGCCCCGCCCGGCCACGGTGGGGAACGTCGTGCGCAGGGACTCGTGGCGGGCGGCCAGCGCGGTCAGCGCGCTCGCCAGCGCGTCGAGCGAGAGGGGCCCGCGCAGCCGGAAACCCGCGCTGGTGTTGTACTCGGCGCTGCCCGGCGCGAGCTGGTCGAGGAACCAGAGCCGCTGCTGCCCGGACGACAGGGGCAGCGCGGCCCCCGGCGTCGCCGGTGCGGGCGCGGGGCTGCCGGGCGCGGCCGGGAGCGCGGCCGCGAGCCCGGCGACGGTCCGGTGCTCGAACACGGCCCGGGCGGGCAACGCCGTGCCCAGGCGGCGGTTGAGCGTCCCGGCCGCCCGCATGGCGCCGATGGAGTCCCCGCCCAGCTCGACGAAGTCGTCGTCGGTGCCGACGCGGTCCAGCCCGAGCACCTCGCACCAGACTGCGGCCACCAGTTCCTCGGCCGGGCTGCGCGGAGCGGCGCCCTCGGGGCTTCCGGGCGCGGGCAGGGCGCGGCGGTCGAGCTTGCCGCCGCCGGTCAGCGGCAGCGCGGCCAGCTCGACGAACCGGGCGGGCACCAGGTGATCCGGGACGCGGTCGCGCAGGTACCCCCGCAGTCCGGTGACCGGTGCCGTCTTCGGCACGACGTAGGCGACCAGCTGGGCGTCGCGGCCGTTTCGTCCGGCCACGACGGCCGCGGCGGCCAGGCCCGGGTGGCCCCGCAGGGCGGCTTCGGCTTCGGCCGGGTCGACCCGGATGCCGCGGATCTTGACCTGGCCGTCGGCGCGGCCGAGGAAGTCCAGCAGCCCGTCGTCGCGGCGGCGCACCCGGTCGCCGGTGCGGTACATCCGCGAGCCGGGCGGCCCGGCCGGATCGGCGACGAACGCGGCGGCGGTGGCACCCGGCCGGCCGAGGTACCCGCGGGAAAGCCCTTCCCCGGCAAGACAGAGCTCGCCCTCCGCGGCCGGTCGCAGCCCGGCGTCCAGTACCTGCGCGCGCGTGCCCGCGATCGCGCGGCCGAGCACGGCCCGCCCGGCGGGCGCCACCCGGCAGACGAGACTGTCCACAGTGGTCTCGGTGGTGCCGTAGGCGTTCCAGGCCACCACGCCGGCGGCTTCGAGCGCGGCACCCAGCCCGGGATCGACGGGCTCCCCGCCGGTGACGACCACGCGCGGCCGCGCGGGACCGTCCAGGAGGCCGGCGAGCAGCAGCATCCGGAGGTGGGACGGGGTCACGTCGAGCACGTCGACCCGCGCGGCGGCCAGCGCGGCGACGGTCTCCCGCGGGTCGCGCAGGGCGGTCTCGTCGAGGACGTGCAGCTCGTGCCCGGCCAGCATCCACAGCAGCGGAACCCAGGAGGCGTCGAAGGACAGGGTGGTGGTGTGGGCCACCCGCAGCCGCTCGCCCGCGGTGGCGAAGATTCCCGCGCGGTGGGCGGCGAAGAGGGCGAGGAGGCCGCCGTGGGTGCCCAGCACACCGCGGGGCCGTCCGGTCGACCCGGAGGTGTAGAGCACGTACGCCAGGTTGCCGGGCCGGATCCGCGGCAGCGGAACGGCAGGCCGGTCCCCACCTGTCCCGAACACGGGCGCGCACGACGGCGGCAGCCCACCGGCCTGCTCCGGCCGGGTCAGCACCAGGGTGATCCCCGCGTCCTCGACCAGCGAGGCCCGGTGCCGGGGCGGGTGCGCCGGATCGAGCGGGACACACGCGGCGCCCGCCTTCAGGATGCCGAACAGCGCCACCACCATGTCGGTCCCGCGTTCGAGCAGGAGCCCGACCCGGGTTTCCGGCCCCGCTCCCCGCTCGGCGAGGCGGGCCGCCACCGCGTCGCTGCGGGCCGCCAGTTCCGCGTAGCTCGACCGGGTGCGGCCGCACACCACCGCGGTTTCCGCCGGTGTGCGGGCCGCCCGGTGGGCCAGCAGGTCGCCCACGCTGCTCAATGGTCCAGTCGTGGTAGTCATCCCCAGAATTCCCCGTGCACGATGCCGGAAATCCCGGCGGTGACGAACTCCGGATACTTCCAGCGGCTTCGCGCCGACGGCAAGCCGCCGATCGAGGGATCGGCGATCACTGTCCATAATTGCCGCCGAACACAAGGGAAATTGATCGTCCATTGGGGACATTCGAATTCCGGGCAAGCGATTACGCCGTTCGGCGCCGTCGGTGCGCGGAAGTCCGTGTTAGCTTCGAACGGGGGTGACCTTCGTCGAGGGAGGACGCGTGACGGGCGGACAGCCGGGGGGCGCGGACAGCACCGCCGAGGAGATCTTGGCCGAACTGACCGGGTTCTTCGCCACCGCCACGGCCGGGAACACCCCCGGACCCGACGAAGACTACTTCGCGCTGGGCCTGGTGAATTCACTGCTGGCCCTGGAGCTCGTGGCGCACATCGAGCGCCGGTTCGGTATCGAAGTCGCGGTGGAAGACCTCGACCTCGACAATTTCCGGACGATGAACCGCGTGACCGCCTTCGTGCTCGGCAAACGATCGGCCGGAAGTCGGTGACCACAATGGACTCACGGGGCTCCGCCCCGGGCCGGGGGCTCTGCCACCCGGAACCCCCGAAAACCGGCTATGACTCCGCCGCGTTCGCGGCGTCGCTGCGGCCGGACGCGGCGGAGTGGGACGCCCGCGGCGGTCTTCCGCCGGACGTCGTCAAAGCCGTGGCGCACGAGGGTTTCCTGGCCACCGACCGTGCGCCGGGCGCGCTCGGTGCGCTGTGCGCCGACTTCGGCAGCGTGTGCAGCTCGCTGCGAGCCCTGGTCACGGTGCAGGGCATGGTCGCCGCGGCCGTCCGGCGCTGGGGCACCGCCGCCCAGCGTGAGCGCTGGCTCCCGGCACTGGCGCGCGGTGCCGTCCTCGCCGGGTTCGCGGCCACCGAACCCGGCGCCGGGAGCGACCTGTCCGCCGTGACGACGTCCGCCGAGCGCGAGGGCGGGCAGGTGCGCCTGCGGGGCCGCAAGCTGTGGGTCACCTTCGGGCAGCTGGCCGACGTCTTCCTCGTGCTCGCCACGGCCGCGGGCCGTCCCGTCACGGTGCTCGTCGAAGCCGACCGGCCGGGCGTCGACGTCGAACCCGTGCGGGGCCAGCTGGGAATGCGTGCGGCGCAGCTCGCCCACGTCCGGTTCGACGGGGTGCTCGTGCCCGCGGAAAACCTGCTCGCCCCACCGGGTTTCGGTCTCTCGCACGTCGTGGCGACGGCACTGGACCACGGGCGGTTCACCGTCGCCTGGGGCTGTGTCGGGATGGCGGAGGCGTGCCTGCGCGCGGCCGCGGACCACGCCGCGGACCGGGTGCAGGGCGGGGTGCGGCTGGCCGGGCACCAGACCGTGCGCGCCCTGCTCGGCCGGAGCCTGGCCGACACGACGGCCGCGCGCGAGCTGTGCGCCCGCGCCGCGACCCTGCGGGAGCACGGCGACCCGGGAGCCGTGGCCGGGACCGTGCTGGCCAAGTACGTCGCCGCGCGGGCCGCCGCCGCGGTCGCCGACCGGGCCGGCCAGGTCCTCGGGGCCGCGGGCTGCGCGGAAGAAAGCCCGGTGGGCCGGTTCTTCCGCGACGCCAAGGTCATGCGGATCATCGAAGGCGCCGACGAGGTCGCCGAGCAGCAGCTCGGCGAGTACGCGCTGCGGTGGCGGCCGTGAAGACCGTCAAGTGCCTGGTCTGGGACCTCGACGACACGCTCTGGGACGGCGTCGTGCTGGAAGGCGACCGGCCGCGGCCGTTCCCCGCCGCGATCGACACCCTGCACACGCTGGACCGGCGGGGGATCCTGCACGCCGTGGCGGGCCGCGGCGAGCCCGCGCGCGCCGCCGGGCACCTCGCCGAACACGGCCTGGCGGAACTGTTCTGCGCGGTCGAAGTCGGCTGGGGCGAGAAGTCCGCGGCGATCCGCCGCATCGCCGCGGAGCTGAACATCGGCCTGGACACCATCGCCTTCGCCGACAACGACCCGGCCGAGCGCGCCGAGGTCGCCGCCGCTCTGCCGATGGTCCGCTGCTACCCCGCCGAGCGGGTCGGCGAGCTCGCCGGCCTCGCCGAGTTCCGGCCGGCGCTGGTGACCGGCGAGTCGCGCCGGCGGCGGCACCGGTACCTCGCCGAACGCGACCGGGTCGCGGCGGAACGCGCGTTCCCCGGATCGCCGCCGGAGTTCCTCACCTCGCTCGGGCTGACGATGACCGTGCGGGCCGCGACCGAGGACGACTTCGCCCGCGCGCACGAGCTCACCCTGCGGACGCACCAGCTCAACACCACCGGCCGCACCCTCGACGCCGCCCAGCTGCGCGAGCTGTGCGCGTCGCGCGAACACGAGGTGCTCGTCGCCGACGTGACCGACCGGTTCGGGGCGCACGGCACCGTCGGGCTCGCGGTGCTGCACCACGACGGCACCGACGTCGTCCTCGAGCTGCTCCTGACGTCGTGCCGGGTGCTCAACCGCGGGATCGGCACGGCCCTGCTCGGGCACCTGGTGCGGGACATCCTCGCGCGCGGACGGCGTCCGGTCGCCCGCTTCGTCCCGACGGCAGCCAACCGGATCATGCTGGTGACGCTGCGGTTCGCCGGGTTCGAACCGGCCGGCGAGGAGACGCTGGCGTTCGACCCGCGGCGGCCGCCGCCCGCGGCACCCGGGCACGTCCGGATCGTCGACGGGAGGGCGCGGTGAAGGTGGGAGTGGTGGGTGCCGGGGTGATGGGCACCGGGGTCGCGCAGTGCTTCGCCGCGGCCGGGCACGACGTCGTCGTCGCCGACGCCGACCCCCGAGCGCTGGCCCGGGGCCCGGAAGGGATCCGGACCGGCCTGCGGATGGCGGCGCTGCTCGGCTCCCGCCCGCCGGCCGGGACCGGGGACCGGATCCGCTGGACCGGACGGCTCGAAGACCTGGGCGGCAGCGAGTTCGTCGTCGAGTGCGCGGCGGAACGGCTGGCGCTGAAGGAAAAGCTGTTCGCCGAACTCGACGGGCTCTGTCCGGTCGCGACGGTCCTCGCCTCCTGCACCTCCGCGGTGCCGATCGGCAGGCTCGCCGCCGCCACCGGCCGCGCGGACCGGGTCATCGGCACCCACTTCATGAACCCGGCCCCGCTGAAGGACACCGTCGAGGTGGTCCGCGCGGCCACGACGGGCGAGGAAACCCTGCGCACCACCACGGACGTGCTGGCCGGGCTGGGCAAGCGGGCGATCGTGGTCGCCGACGGCCCGGGCTTCGTCGCCAACCGCGTGCTGATGGCCACGATCAACGAGGCGATCGCGACGGTCGGCGACGGCATCGCCGACGCCGGCACGGTCGACCGCGTCTTCGAAACCTGCTTCGGGCACGCGATGGGCCCGCTGCGCACCGCCGACCTCATCGGGCTCGACGTCATCCTGGACACCTTGGTGGTGCTGCTCGAGTGCACCGGACAACCGATGTACCGCCCGTGCCCGCTGCTGACCGAGCTGGTGGGCACCGGCAGGCTGGGCCGGAAAACCGGCCGGGGCCTGCATTCCTACCCGGCCTAGCCGGACGTCGGCAGCAGTTCGAGCGTCTCGGCGGCCAGCCGGTCCGCGCCGTCGCGGAAGTCCGCGTCCAGCTTGCGGAACAACGTCTCGGCCTCGATCGCCGGCCAGTCCGCCGGCAGGTGACCGGCCGGGAGGTGGGGGTCGCGGCGGACGACGTGCAGCCAGTCCGAGTGCAGCATCAGCCGGCGCGTCAGGTCGTCCGGGAACGACGGCTTCCCGGCGTCCCACTTCTCCATGAAGTCGTGGTAGCGCGAAGCGATCGTCGCCGTGTCGAAGGCCTTGCGGACGAGCTCGGCCGCTTCCGTCGGCTTCGCCGGGTGCGCCGTGAAGACCGTGACGTGCCCGTCGAGCCCGAGCTGCTCGACGATCGCCGAGACGTCGCGGACGCCCGGGGCGACCCACAACCCGTTCTGCAGCAGGCCGAACCCGGCCCAGGTCAGCTGGCGGCGCAGGTCGTGCCGGTCGCCGCGGCGGGTGTCGGGCAGGGAGAAGCCGACCAGCGTCCAGCCGCCGTCTTCCGACCGGTTGACCGCGCCGGTTTCCCAGATCCGCCGCCTGCCGTCCTCGAGGACCGCGGCGAGGCGCTCGCTGAGCCCGAAGTAGACCCTCCGCCCGTGCCGGTGGCGGGTCAGCAACCCGGTGCCCGCCATGCGGGTCAGCGTCGAGCGGACCGCTTCCTCCGAGACGCCGACCCGGCCGAACACGTCGATCACGCTGCCCGAATAGATCGCGCTCGCCCGGCCGAGCAGGTGGATGCCCAGGAAGGTGAGCATGACGGACTTCGGGCGGGGCCCGGAGCCGGTCTCGTCGAAGTGCGGCACGAGCGTCAGCGTAACCCGGCCCGCGATCACTTGATGTTGTGCAGAATATTGACGGCCGTCATGCCCCTGACTAACGTTGGGGCCCGCTCCCCCGTCGTCCGCCCCGGACGAACCTGCGCCGGAAGACCTGCCCCCAAAGACGAGGGTGAACCTCATGAGCACTCAGCTCCGCAGAGCGGTTGCGTCCAGCTACCTCGGCAGTCTCATCGAGTACTACGACTTCCTCCTCTACGCCACCGCGAGCGCGGTGGTCTTCGGCAAGGTCTTCTTCGCCGACCTCGATCCGGCTCTGGCCACAGTCGCCAGCTTCGGCACGTTCGCCACCGGCTACCTCGCCCGCCCGCTCGGCGGCCTGATCTTCGGTCACTTCGGCGACCGCCTGGGCCGCAAGCGGATGCTCGTGCTCACCATGACCCTGATGGGCCTCGCGAGCTTCCTCATCGGCCTGCTCCCCGGCTACGCCCAGATCGGCGCGGTCGCCCCGATCGGCCTGGTGCTGCTCCGCATCGTGCAGGGCATCGCGGTCGGCGGCGAGTGGGGCGGCGCCGTGCTGATGTCGGCCGAGCACGCGCGGTCCCGCCGCGGGCTGTGGGCGGGCTTCACCAACGCCGGCGCCCCGAGCGGCATGGTCGTGTCCACGCTGGCCATGTCCGCCACCGCGGCGCTGACGTCCGAAGCGGACTTCCTCGCCTGGGGCTGGCGGATCCCGTTCCTGCTCAGCATCGTCCTGCTCGCGATCGGCCTGTTCGTGCGCTCCCGCGTCGACGAGACGCCCGCGTTCCTGGCCGCCCGCAAGGAAGAACGGCGCCGGCTCCCGGTCGTCGCCGTGCTGCGGGACCACCCGCGCGTGCTGCTGCTCGGCATCGGCGTCGGGCTCGCCGCGTTCGTCGTCCAGGCCACGCTGACCACGTTCGTGCTCGCCTACGGCGTCCAGCACGGGCACCCGCGGCCGGAGATGCTCAACGCGCTCACGCTGTCCTCGGCCTGCGCGGTCGCGGGCATCCTGCTGTGGTCGGCGCTGTCGGACCGGATCGGCCGCCGCCCGGTCGTCCTGGCCGGCGTGGCCGCGATGGCGGTGTTCGGGTTCCTGCTGTTCCCGATGGTCCGCAGCGACAGCGGGTTCCTGCTCGTCCTGGCTCTGGTGATCGGCCAGGGCATCATCCACCCGATGATGTACGGCCCGCTGGCCGCCCTCTACTCCGAGCTGTTCGACACCGAAAGCCGCTACACCGGCGCGTCGCTGGGCTACCAGCTCGCCGGGCTCGGCGCCGGGTTCGCCCCGCTGATCTTCGCCGAGCTCCAGCGCGCCAACGGCGGCGGCTCGACCACCCCCGTGTCGTGGACCATCGCCGCGTTCTGCCTCCTGTCGGCGGTCTGCGTGCTGGCCCTGCGGGAGACCCACCGCCGCGACCTCACCCCCGAGCCGGGTGTCCCCGCGGCCGCCCAGCGGGAAGGACACCGAGGATGAGCAGGTGGCTCCGCCGCGTCGGCGCCCTTGTCGTCACGACACTGACCGCGATCGGCCTGACCACCGGCAGCACGGCACAGGCCGCCACCCCCACGCACTACACCGGGCAGCTGCCCGACGGCGCGACCTGGGTGGCGGACGTGCCGGCCGCGTGGAACGGGACGGTCATCCTCTACAGCCACGGCTTCGGGCCACTGGAGGCGCGCAACGCGCCGGACGAGCCGACCGGGCAGGCCCTGCTCGACGCCGGCTACGCGCTGATCGGCTCGTCCTACAGCGGCCCGTCGTGGTGGGCGCTCGCCTCCGCCCCGCGTGACCAGTTCGCCTCCCTCGACGAGCTCGTGCGGAAGATCGGCGAGCCTCGCCGCACCATCGCGTGGGGCACGTCGATGGGCGGGCTGGTGAGCGCCCTCGAAGCGGAGTCCGGCCACCGGCGGCTCGACGGCGCGCTGACGACGTGCGGCCTGGTCGCCGGCGCGCTGAACCTGAACAACTACCAGCTCGACGGCGAATACGCGTTGTCGCGCCTGCTCTCCCCGGCCCAGCCGGTGAAGCTGGTCCGCTTCGCGAACGCCGACGAGGCGAACGCGTCGGGGGCGGCGCTGACGAAGCTCGTCACCGACGCCCAGGCCACCGCGGCCGGCCGGGCCCGGATCGCCCTCGGCGCGGCGCTGATGAACACGCCGACGTGGCTGGCCGGCGACGCCCCGCCCGGCCCGGCCGACTACCTGGGCCAGGAACAGCAACAACAGCAGGCGCTGGCCCAGTTCGTGCTCGGGTTCGTCGTCTCCGGCCGCTACCAGGTCGAGCTCGCGGCGGGCGGCAACAGCGCGTTCACCCGCGGTGTGGACTACCGAGCGCTGTTGTCGGGCAGCCCGCTGGCCCGCCAGGTCCGGGCGCTGTACCGGGCGGCGGGCCTCGATCTGGACGCCGAGCTGGGCGAGCTGACCCGCCACGCGGACATCACGCCCGACCCGCAGGCGATCGCCACGCTGGCCCGCACGTCGCAGGCGACCGGGCGGCTTCGCGTGCCCTCGCTGGCCATCCACACCACGGCGGACCACCTGGTGCCGGTCGAGCAGGAGAACTGGTACGCCGGCCGGGTCCGGGCGGCGGGCCGGGAACCGTTGCTGCGCCAGGCGTACGTGGGCGCGGCGGGGCACTGCGCGTTCCAGCCGTCGGAGACCATCGCGGCGCTGCACGCCCTGGAGTCCCGGATCGAGACGGGCCGGTGGCCCGACCTGCGGCCCGAGCGCCTCAACGCGGCCGCCGCCGCACTCGGCGCACCGGGGCGGTATCTCGGGTACAGCCCGGCACCGCTCACCGGCGCGGGTCACCGCTGAGCCTTCCTTGCGTCACGGTAAATCATTACTTGCCGAACTTGCATTTGATGTCAACGGCCGGGGTCCCTAGCGTGGTCGGCATGAACCTCACCGTCCTCGCGGCGTCCGGCCGCACCGGACTCGCGCTCACCCGGGAAGCCTTGCGGCGCGGGCACACCGTCACCGCGATCGCCCGCGATCCCGGCCGGATCACCGTTCCCCCGTCGGCGCGGCTGCACACCGTGGCGGGCGACGCCGAGGACGCGGCGACCCTGGCGATCACCGCGGGCACGACCGTCCTTTCCGGACTCGGCACGGACCGGGCGGGCGTGCTGGCGGCGGGCGCGAAGGCCGTGGTCGCCGCCCGGCCACGGCGGATCATCTGGCTCGGCGCGTACGGCACGGGCGAGTCGGCGGAGGTGGCCGGCGAGGCGGCCGCGGCACTGTCGAAGCTGCTGGGCGACCGGCTGGCCGACAAGATCGAAGCCGACACCACGATCCTCACGGCCGGCGGCACGGTGTTCCACGCGGGCCTGCTCACCGACGGCCCGGAAAGCCCCCGGCGCCGGACGGTCGCACTGGCGGCCGGCCCCCCGCTGGACTTCGAGGCGGTGATCAGCCGCGCAACGGTCGCCGCGGCGATGCTCGACGAGGCCGAGACACCCCGCTTCCCGGGCACGATCGCCCTCCCACTCCCCACCTGACCGCCCCGCTCCGCCCACTCGCCCCGCCCGCTCCGCCCGCCGCGCCCGCTCCACCCACCCGCCCGCTCGCCCCGCCCGGCCCGCCCGCCGCGCCCGGCCCGCCCGCCGCGCCTCAAGCGCCCCAATGTGGCGTTGGGTGCGTCCAACGCACCGAACGCCACATTGGGTGCGCCCAACGCACCCAACGCCACATTCGGTGCACCCAACGCACCCAACGCCACATTCGGTGCACCCAACGCACCCCGAGCTTCCCCCGGTTGTCCGGACACCTGACCTGAGATGACCGATGGTCACCAGGGAGGATGTTCCGATGCCTGCACCACACCCGCCTGAGTTCCGTCAGCGCGCCGTCGAGCTGGCCCGCCTCGGCGACAAACCGGTCGCCGCGCTGGCCAAGGACCTGGGGATCAGCGAGTCCTGCCTGCGCAACTGGATGGCCCAGGCCGACGCCGACGAGAACGGCTCAACCACAAAGCTGACCAGTGCGGAGAAGAAGGAGCTTGCCGAGCTGCGCCGGAAGAACCGGCAGCTTGAGATGGAGAATGAGATCCTGAAACGCGCGGCGGCGTACTTCGCGCGGGAGAACATCCTCCCAAAGTAACCTTCCCGCTGGTCCATGAGCTCGCCGCCGACGGTATCGACGTCGCGGTGGCCTGCCGGGTATTGAACGTGTCCCGCTCCGGATACTACGAATGGCGCGACCGGCCGCCCTCGACCCGAGAGGCGGAGAACACGGTACTGCTGAAACACATCGAACAGATCCACGCCGATTCCCGCGGCACCTACGGCTCACCGCGCGTGCACGCCGAACTCATGCTCGGTCTGGGGATGCCGGTCAACCTCAAACGGGTCGAGCGGCTCATGCGCGAGGCCGGGATCCAGGGCCTCTACCGGCGCCGCCGGCACCACACCACAGTCCGTGACCCGGCCGGGCAACCCAGCGCCGACCTGGTCAACCGCCAGTTCACCGTCGACGCCCCGGACCGGTTGTGGATCACCGACATCGAGCGCCACGAGGCGCTGTTGAACCGTGAGGAGGTGCAAGACCTTCTCCGCTCTGCTGTCGCAGCGGTGGGGTGAAGCAGGGGGCAGCCTGAGCCGGGAGGTGCCGGTGAGGGCGGGAAGCAGCCCTGTCAACGACGAGGCGGATCAGGACTGCCAGATGGTCCGTGCTCGGCAAGCGAGACGGAAAGGCGTACGTGAGGAACCAGCGGCTGAACGCCTCTCAAGGGAGCCACCAGCTCGAACCTGGCGGATCTGGGCTGGGTTGCAGCGCGCACCCGAATCACGTTGTGGTGCGGGGAACTTCTGGGCCGGGTGATGTCGCCGGTCGGGAGGCCACGGTGAAAGTCTGCGGCGTAGCCGTGGCGATGCTGCAGGGGCATAGCTGGGCGCCGACCCCGTCGAACGGTTCGACAGTGAACGTGGGAACCATCCTGGTGGCCCCCGGCCCGGGTCGCGGCCAGCGATCCGGTGGGAAGGCCCGCCGTCGGCTGATGCCACTGGGGTGGGGCGGAGGACCCGTAGTAGTCCGGGATCGGGAAAGCCGGTCACATGGCGAAGGGGTCCAGCGTGTTCGCGGCATCCGCGCTGATCCGGGAGGTCGCTGGTGAATATCGGCGCTCCGTGGCCCGGCCTCGATGAGGCCGAGATGCGGGTACGGGTGATGCAGAGGAAGCTGCACCGATGGGCGATGGCCGATCCTGGCCGTCGGTTTGATGATCTCCGGAACCTCGTCTACGACCCGGCTTTTCTGGTTGTGGCTTGGAACCGGGTGCGGGGCAACAAAGGTGCACGAACGGCTGGAGTCGACGGCATTGCACCACGCGATGTTGGCTTCGCCGCGTGGGAACTGCTCGAGGAGCTGCGAGCTGAGCTCAAAGCGAATCGGTTTGTTCCTCGGCGGGTGCGGGAGAAGGCAATCCCGAAAGCGTCGGGCAAGCTCCGGCGCTTGGGGATCCCAACGACCGCGGACCGCGTCGTGCAGGCTGCGTTGAAGCTGGTGCTCGAGCCGATCTTCGAGGCGGATTTCAAGCCGTGTTCCTACGGTTTCCGCCCGAGACGCCGGGCTCAGGACGCGATCGCCGAAATTCACTACCTCGCCTCACCCACGCGCAACTACGAGTGGGTGTTCGAGGCGGACATCGAAGCGTGCTTCGATGAGATCTCACACCCAGCCTTGATGGACCGGGTGCGGGATCGGATCGCGGACAAACGAGTCCTGGCCTGGATCACGGCGTTCCTGCGGGCAGGCGTCCTCACCGAGGACGGCCGCAACCGCGAGACGATCACCGGTACACCCCAGGGCGGGATCCTGTCACCGCTGCTGGCCAACATCGCCCTGTCCGTCCTGGACGAGCACTTCACCCGCAAGTGGCAAGCGCTCGGCCCGGATTGGACGCGCAGCAAGCACCGACGTGCCGGCGGCGCGGTCATGAAGCTCGTCCGTTTCGCGGACGACTTCGTGGTCATGCTGGCCGGGCAACGCGCCGATGCCGAAGCGCTCTGGGACGAGGTCACCGCAGTGCTCGCGCCGATGGGCCTGAGCCTGTCGGTCGAGAAGACCAGGGTCTGCCACATCGATGAGGGGTTCGATTTCCTTGGCTGGCGCATCCAGCGCCGCGCTTGGCGGAACCGAACCGGCAAACGAGCTGTCTATACCTATCCGTCGAAGAAGGCACTTGCCTCGATCGTGGACAAGATACGGGCGCTCACCCGCCGTCGGAATCATCGGACACTTGCCGACCTGCTGCACCGTCTCAACCCGGTGCTGCGGGGATGGTGCAACTACTTCCGTCACGGGGTGTCGTCCCGGACGTTCGGCTATATCGACCATTTCGCCGTCTGGCGAATCATCGGCTGGCTCCGGAAACGACACCTCGGACTGAACATGCACACTGTTATCCGGCGCTTCCTGCCAGGCTGGCAGATCCGAGCCGGAAGTATTGAGATGTTCCGACCGGAAACCGTAACAATTACGCGTTACCGGTATCGGGGCGCTCGCATCCCCACACCATGGTCGCAAACAGACACATCAGGCTCACCCGCACCAGCGGCATGAACACGTGGAGAGCCGGATGCGGCGACGAGTCGCACGTCCGGTTCGGAGGGCGGGCACGGGAAACGGACCAGCAGAAACGCTGGAACCGCGCCCGTGTCCGACCCTACACCGAACACCCCACCGAGGAGGGCCGGGTCTACTGCGCCGCGGTCATGGACGCCTATTCCCGGCTCATCATCGGCTGGTCCATCGCCGGCCATATGCGCACCGAACTGGTCACCGACGCCCTCGGTATGGCCATCCTGCGCCGCCAGCCGGAAAACGACACCACCATTCTACATTCCGACCACGGCTCGCAATATACCTCGTGGGCATTCGGGCAACGTCTCCGCAATGCCGGACTGCTCGCGTCCATGGGCACAGTCGGCGACTGTTACGACAATGCCATGATGGAATCGTTCTGGGGCACTCTTCAGCTTGAACTTCTCGACTCGAGAACGTGGAAAAACCGAGACGAACTTGCCAATGCGATATTCGAATGGATAGAGTGCTGGTACAACCCGAAGCGGAGACATTCCAAGATCGGGATGCACAGCCCCGCCACGTTTGAGGCCCTCAACCAGCCACCACACGCGGCACCCTGACCCCACACCCGCCGTGTCCGGCGAACGGGGGGAAGCTCACCCAACGCCACATTCGGTGCACCCAACGCACCCAACGCCACATTGGGGCGCTGGAGACCGGGCCTCAGCGGCCGGCCGTGATCTCCTCGAGGGCCGCCCTGACCTGGTCGCGGAGCCATGCGTGCGCCGGGTCGGAGTCGTAGCGCTGGTGCCACGTGCAGCAGATCTCCGCCGCCGGGGACTCGGCCGGCAGGGGGTGGGTGATCAGCCCGAAGGCGTCGATCAACGGCCGGCCGAGCACCGCCGTGCAGCTGACCAGCGCGTCGCTGCGTACCGCCAGCTGCAGGGCCGTCGCGAGGGTCGCCACCGAGGCGATCACCCGGCGGCGCAGGCCTTCCTCGGCCAGCACGTCGTCGATCGGGGCGGTGAGCCGGCCGCGGCGGGAGACCAGGACGTGCGGGTGCGCCGCGAACTCCCGCAGGTCGAGTCCCTCGGCCGCGGGGTGACCCCGGCGCATCGCCACCACCAGGGGGTCGTGCCCGAGCACCGCCGAGCGGAACTCGGGCAGCTGCGGCCGGGCACCACCGAGTTCGACGTCGACGCGGCCGTGGCGCAGGTCGTCGGTGTCGGCGGAGTGCTCGGCGAGCACCCGCAGCCGCACGCCCGGCGCCCGTTCCTGGAGCCGGCCGGCCAGGACCGGGACCACCGAGGCCGCGAGCGCGTCGTGGCACTGGATCGTGAACGTGCGGTCCAGCTCGCCGAGGTTCAGCTCGCGGGCCGGCTGCAGGACCGCCCGCGCCTGCCTGACCAGCCGGTGCACGTCTTCGCGGACGGCCACCGCGTACGGCGTGGGCGCCATCGTGTGGCCGGTGCGGACCAGGATGTCGTCGCCGGTCACCGCGCGGAGCCTGCCGAGGGTGCGGCTGACCGCCGGCGACGACAGGTGCAGCCGCTCGGCCGCGCCCATCACGCTGCCCTCCTCGAGCAGCGCGTCGAGCACCGTGAGCAAGTTCAAGTCGAGTTGCACGCCAGCAAGACAACCACAGGAGAACCCATGAGCCAGGACCTGCTCGCCGCCACCACCACTGCCGTCCGGGACGCCGGGGCGCGGATGCTGGCCCGCTACTCCCCCGCGGCCCGCCAGCCCGGCCTCGCCGAGCTGCTCGAAAGCCTGCACGACAACGATTCCGCCGTCACCGACGTGCTGCGCCCGGCCTTGACCGCGCTCCGGCCGGAGGCGCGCTGGCTCGACGACGAACACGGGTCCGGGCCGCTGCCCGCGGGGCGAGTGGTGGCTCATCGATCCCATGGGCGGCAACGTCAACGCCGTGCACGGCATGCCCGGCTGGAACATCGGCGTGAGCCTCGTCCGCGACGGGCGCCCGGTGCTGGCCGTGCTGTACTTCCCGGTGGCGGACGAGCTGTTCACCGCCACCGAAGGCGGCGGAGCCCACCTCAACGGCGAACGGCTGCGGGTCTCCGCCAAGACGGCACTGGACGGCGCGCTGGCGGGCACCGGCCAGGCCCAGCCGGGCCACGACGCCGCCCTCTTCGCGCGGATGGGCGACTCGTTCGCCGCGATGTCGGCCGCGGCCTTGTACGTGCGGATCTCGGTGCCGGTCACCCACCAGCTCGCCCAGGTCGCCGCGGGCCGGATGGACCTGCACTGGCAGTTCGACAACGTGCGGTCGCACGCCGCCGGCGTCCTGCTGGTCCAGGAAGCCGGCGGCGTCGTCACGGACCTCGACGGCGGCCCGTGGGACATCGCGGGGACGAGCTACCTCGCCGCCGCGCCCGGGGTGCACGCCGCCGCGCTGCGGGTCCTCACCGCGTGAGCGCCGGTCAGGACAGGCCGAAGAAGGCGATGGCGGCGGCCGCCATCCCGGCCGACGGCAGGCTGTGCCCGGCACCCTGGATGCTGTAGGCCTCGACCTTGTCGGCGTACCGGCGGCGGTTCCAGTTCGCCTGCGGGGTGTCGGTGGACGTCGGCGCCTGGCTCAGGCCGAACACGTTCGTCCACTGCTCGATTTCCTCCTGCAGCAGCGAATACGGCACGAGCGTGTCGGCGGTGCCGTGCCACAGCTGGACGCGCGGGCGCGCGCCGGTGTACCCGGGGTAGGCCGCGCGGACGGCGTCACCCCACTGCTGGGGCGTGCGGTTCGCGCCGCCGCTGCCGGTGCACTTGCTGCTCCACGGCGGGAAGTCCGCCGCGTTCGCGAAGCACGCGAAGGGCACGCCCATGAACGCCGCGCCCGCCTTGAACACGTCGGGGTACAGGGCGAGCATTTCGTTGGTCATCATGCCGCCCGACGACGACCCGGTGGCGAAGACGCGGTTCGGGTCGCCGCCGTAGCGCTGCTGCGCGTACGTCACCATCGAGACGATCGACACCGGGTCGCTGCCGCCGCCCCGCCGCTTCGCCGCGTCCGACCACGTGTCGAAGCACTTGCCGAAGCCGGCCTGCTGCTGGGCGCTGGGGTAGATGACGAGGAACCCGTAGCGGTCGGCGAGCGAGGCGAACTCGCTGCCGGAGTAGAAGCCGGGTCCCGAGCCGCCGCAGCCGTGCATGGCGACGACGATCGCGGGGTTGGCGGGCCGCCTGTCCGGCACGTAGACGTGCATGCGCATCCCGCCCGGGTTGTTCCCGAAGCCGGTCACTTCCACCAGCGCGGCGGCCGACGCCGTCGACGGCACCACCACCGAGGTGACGGCCATCAGCAGGGCACTGGCGATGGTCACGAACGCCGTTCTGAATCCACTCATCGGTGACCTCCGGTCGGCGATCCCCCTCGCCCCACCGAGGTTAGGCAGATTCGGAACGACCGTCAACAATTCATCGAGTATTCCGCGATGCCGAAACTTTCGAACTCAGTGATATCCTCGAAATGCCGAACAAACGATTGATGATCGTCGCGAAAACAGCGAAGAATCCGGCGCGCGGGAGGTGGGCGCATGCTCGAAGCGGCCGGCTGGGCGGAGGAGGAGGGCGCACCGGGCGTGCGGCCCGAGGCCCTGTTGCTCACCCTGTTCGGCGACCACGTGCTGGACCGCGGGATCGCCGTGTCGACGGGCGGGGTCATCGCCGTCCTCGACCGGCTCGGCGTCGGCGAGCACGCCACCCGGGCGACGCTCAGCAGGATGAGCCGCCGCGACCTGCTCCGCACCGTCCGCCGGGGCCGCCAGGCGTTCCTGGCCCTGACCGCGCACGGCACGGCGGTGCTGCGCGACGGGCAGCGCAAGCTCGACGGCGACGTCGTCGACCGGCACTGGGACGGCCGGTGGACGCTGCTGACGTTCTCGGTCCCGGAATCCCGCCGCGCGGACCGGTACGCGCTGCGCACCCGCCTGGGCTGGTTCGGGTTCGGCCCGCTGCGCAGCGGCCTGTGGGTCTCGGCGTCGGCGGCGGACATCTCGGCGGCGCTGGCCGAGCTCGACCTGCTCGACCACGCCGAGGTGTTCCGCGCCGAGCCGTTCATGTGGACCGACCCCGCCCGCATCGCCCGCGAAGCCTGGGACCTCCCCCGGATCGCGGCGGGCTACGAGCAATTCCTCCGCCGCTGGGGCTCACGCGCCCCCGAAGACCTCGGCGACGCCCTGTCGTGCCGCATCCGCCTGGGCGCGGAGTGGCTCCTGCTGATCCGCCGCGACCCGGTCCTGCCGCCGGCCCTGCTGCCACCGGACTGGCCGGGCACCAGGGCGGCGGCTTTGTTCCGCACCCTGCGGAGGCAGTGGACGCAGCCGGCCGAAGGGTTGGCGGGCGAGCTGCTGGAGTTCCTCGTGGAGGACTGAGTCGCGGCGGCGCTCGCCCCGCAATGACGCCCGACGGCGGTTGCCACGTTGCATGCCACGTTGCAAGCTGGTGTCCCCGCCGTCCCCCTCGGAGGTCAACCTGTGACCGGCTTCGAACGACGTGACGTGCTCCGTGCCCTCGCCACGCTGGGTGTCACCGGCGTGAGCGCGAGCCTGTTCGGCGGTACCGCCGAGGCGGCCGGCGAGAGCCCGCTGGACCTGGAGTTCGCGGTCACCGAGCAGTTCCGGCCGTTCGACCTGATCGCCCCGAAGTTCGTCCAGCTCGACTCCCCCGCTCGGCCCGGTGCGCTCGTCAAGACCGGCATCCGGCCGAAGGCGCCCTACGGGACCGTGACCGTGCAGGTCCTCGACGACCGCGCGCCGGTCGTGGCCGGGCTGGCCGGGAATGGGGTCTCCGTGCTCGGCACCTACGACGCCGCCGCGGGGCGGGCCGGGATCGAGGTCACCACCGCGGCCGGGACCGCCGTGGTCAAGACCGTGGCGGCCGATCTGCGGGCGCCGTTCGGCTTTGCCGTGGTGGTCAACGAAAACGCCGTCACGGTGCTGGCCGACCGCGGCAGCGGCTGGCGGCCGCTGCTGACCGAGCGTGACCAGGTCCGGGCGCGGATCGACCTGCGCGACCCGGCCGTGCTGGGCCGGCTGGGTTACGCCTACGGCAGCCGCGGGGCGGCGCGGCTCGGGCGGGTCCGGGCCGGGTACTTCGGGCAGGCCGGCGTCCGCGATCCGCACGTCGTGCAGCACGCCGACGGCCGCCCCTACATCCGGGACGGCAAGCTCTACCTGACCATGACGAACGCCGGTCTCGGGTTCTTCCAGCAGGCGCACTGGGCCGTGTGGACGCTCGACCTGGCCGATCCGGCCAAGCTGGAGCAGGTGGCCACGCTGTTCTTCGCGCGCGACGGCGTCGTCCTCGGCGACCACGCGGGCCAGATCGTCCGCGACGGCGACCGCTTCGTCCTGCTGATGAGCTCGTGGGGCGACTTCTCGTTCGACGGTGTCCACGTGCGCCACACCGTCACCCGCGCCGACGTGCTTTCGGGCGTGCACGTCCTGCCCACCGAGCGGCTGCCGCTGCCGACGACGGTCAGTTCGTGGGACCCGGCCCTGACGAAGATCGGCGGCCGCTGGCACCTCGCGTTCGTCGAAAGCCCCGCCCAGCAACCGGCGTTCGTGTTCCACCCGGCGCTGGCGGCCGCCCCGCGCGGCGCGGACTACGACGAAGGGCTGACGCTGCTGGGCGCCGACCTCTCGGTGCAGCAGACCGAGGGGACGATCCTGCAGCGGGTGGGCGGCCGCTGGTACGTGTTCGCCAGCGACGGCGACGCCCGGGAGTACCCGGTGTACGACCTGCGGATGCGCAAGCTGGGCACGCTGAACGCCCCGTACGGCACGAACATCCCGCACCCGATGCTGGTCCGCGTCGGCGGGAGCTGGTGGCTGCCGACCTTCGACGGCACCCAGTACGCGGAGGACGTCCTCGGCTACGGCGGCCACGGCGACTTCATCCTGATGCGGTCGCGCTAGCCCCCCATCGCCTCGGCCCGGCGCACCACCTCGCGGCACAGCCGCCCGACGTCGTCCGGGTCGTCGGTGAACTGGGACGGCTTCAGGCAGAACGTCGTGAAGCCCTGCTCGATCTGCTCGGGCAAGGCGGCCATCGCCTGCCCGAGGTCGGCGCACGATTCCGCGTCCGGGAACACCGCCCGCGTGCCGCCGACCAGTTCCAGCTCGCGGCCGGGCACCGCGGCCCGCAGCCGGGACAAGTCCGCTGTGGACGGAACGCCGAGCGGGTGGAAGCCGTGCCCGTAGCGGACGATCCGGTCCAGCAGCCGGTCGTGCAGGCGCTGGCCGCCGAACCACATCCGCGGGCCGTCCGGGCGGTAGGCCTTGGGTTCGAAGGAGATGTCCTCGAAGGCGAAGAACTCGCCGGAGTACGAGGCCGGCGACGACCGCCACAGCAGGTCCAGGATTTCGAGCTGCTCGTCGAGGATCCGGCCGCGCCGCGCGAACGGCACGCCGAGGGCGTCGTATTCGTCGCGGCTCCAGCTGACCGTCGGCTGCACGACCAGGCGGCCCTCGCTCAGCAGGTCCAGGGTGCCCAGCTCCCGCGCGAGCAGCAGCGGGTGCCGCAGCGGCGCCAGGATCGCCCCGGCGACCAGCCGGATCCGGGAAGTCACCGCGGCGATCGACGACAGCAGGGAGAGCGAATGCGGCCACGGCGTCAGCGGATCCTGGTTCCCCGGCAACGCGTACTCGCGCGGGTTGGCCATGAGGCCCCGGTCCGAGGCGTCCGGGCCGAGCACGACGTGTTCACTGATCATCACGGCGTCGAACCCGGCGTCCTCGGCCTCGCGGGCCCACCGCACCAGCGTCGGCAGGTCCCGGCCCGAGGTCAGCGTCCAGTTCTCGCTGAGGATCAGCAGCATCCGGGGCGCGGTCATGCGCGCGCCGCGTGCCGGAAGGCGAGCACCAGCCCGAGGGCGAAGACCACGACCGCCGCGTACGGCGCGTAGATGATCGGCGCGCTCACCTTGTAGACGGCGCCGAAGATCGCGGCGCCGGTGACGACGATGCCGACCGTGCCCGCCAGGTACACCGCCCAGCGGCGCCGGTGGTCGCGCAGGCCGCGCAGCGCACCCGCCGACATCAGCAGGTAGATCACGGCGAGGGAGAACCCGCCGAAGGTCGAGCCCCAGCTGAACATCGCCACGTAGTGCGGCATCTCCGGCTGCGCGAGCAGGCCGGTCCAGGTGGCGGTGAGGACGATGACCACCGCGTGGAACGCCACGACGACCGCGGCCGCGGCCAGCGGGGTGCCGCGGCCGCTCACCTTGCCCAGCGCCGCGGGCAGCCGCCGGTCGCGGGCGAGGGCGAACATGCCCCGCGACGCCGACACCGCGCACCCGATCAGCACCGCGAGCATGTCGAGCACCACGACCAGCTCCAGCAGCCGCCGGACGGCGACGGAGCCGAACCCGCCGTCGGAGACCGGGCCGGCGAGCCCGAACAGCGGGGCGCCCGCGTTCTTGCCGAGCGCGTCGAGGTCGAAGTGGTAGCCCGCGACCTGGCTGTAGGAGCCGATGACGTAGAAGACGGCCACGGTGAGCACCGAGATCAGCACCGCGCGCGGGATGTCCCGCTTCGGGTGCGCGGTCTCTTCGCCCAGGTTGGCCGCGGTTTCGAAGCCGGTGAAGAGCAGCACGCCGTACAGCACACCGAACAGGACGCCGCCGAAGCCCTGCGGGGACGAGGCCGGCGTGAACGCCTTGCCGACGTCGTCGGCCGCGCCGGCCTTCACGATCACCACGACGAAGAACGCGAGCACGACGGCGAAGGACACGAGCGCGAGGACCAGCTGGGCCCGCGTCGACAGGGCGACCCCGAGGTACAGCACGACCGCGAGCCCGAGCAGCAGGAGCAGGTCCCAGCCGGCCTCGGGCAGCGGCGTGACGCCGAACTCGGCCTGCAGGGTGTCGTGGATCGTGCCGCCGATCATCACCAGGATCCCGGCGCCGAGCGCGAGAATGCCCGCGTAGTACAGGAATCCGGCGGCGGCGCCGATGCGCTTGCCGAGACCGTCGGTGACGTAGTCGTAGAGGGAGCCGGCGGAGTGGATGCGCTTGGTGTACTCGGAAACGATCCAGCCGAGGCCCAGCACGCCGACCGCGGCGATCACCACCGAGAGGGGTGCGGCCGCGCCCGCGCCGCTGCCGGAGGCGTTGAGCCCGACCAGGAGCGGGACCAGGAAGGCGATCGAGAAGACCGGCCCGATCACGCCGACGGACTGCGCGATCGCGTCCACCAGCTTGAGGGAACCACCGAGCCGGTGGCCGGTGGTCACGTTTTCCGAAACGGCATGGTCGACCATGCGTGCCTCCTCGGCTCCGCCCCCGGCGCGGGAATCGTACGGGTTCAAACGTTTGGATCGCAATAGTCAGCAGGCGAAGATTTCGTTCAGGTAGGCCGAAACCAGCGTCTCGGTGCGCCGCCGGGCGTCCGCGGCGAGCCGGTCGGCGTCCGCGACGAGGTCCGCCGGGCGCAGCCCGAGCCCGCGCGCCTGGGCCGCGCCGCCGCCTGCGACCCAGCGCCGGATGCCGGCCGGCGTCACCTCGGGGTGGAACTGCACGCCGAGGCTGCGGCCGATCCGGTAGGCCTGCGGGGCCGCGGCGTTGCGGGCCAGCTCGACCGCCCCGGGCGGCACGGTGAACCGGTCGAAGTGCCACTGGAACCACGGTCCCGACGGCACCAGGTCCGGCCGGTCGGACTCGACGCCGACCCAGCCGATCTCCGGCGACGGCGACCGCGTGACCGTGCCGCCGAGCGCGCGGGCCAGCGCCTGCGCGCCGAAACAGATGCCGAACACCGCGCCGCCGCCGGCCACCGCGTCGGCGAGCCACCGCAGTTCCGGCGCCAGCCACCGGCCGATCCGGGCGTCGTCGACGCCGGCACTCCACGGCGCGCCCAGCGGCACCAGCAGGTCATAGGCGGCACTGTCCGGAAAGGACGGTTCGACGTCCGGCGCGTGGTGGCGGTCCTCGGGCACGACGACGAGTTCGTCGACCTGCCAGCCGAGGTCGCGCAGCGCGGCGCCGACGTACCCGGGGTCCGACAGCGCGTCGTGGCAGACGCACAGCGCGCGCATCAGGTGGTCTCGACCCGCACGGGGAACTGCTTGATGCCGTTGACGAAGTTGCTGCGCACCCGCCGGACGTCCCCGGCGCGGTCGATGCGGCGCAGGCGCGGCAGCAGCGTCTCGAACATCAGCCGGATCTCCATCCGGGCCAGGTTGTTGCCCAGGCAGAAGTGCGGGCTGCCCTTGCCGAACGTGACGTGGTCGTTGGGCTTCCGCGTGACGTCGAAGGTGTAGGGGTCGTCGAAGACGTCTTCGTCGCGGTTGCCGGAGGCGAACCACATCACGACCTTCTCCCCCGCCTTGATGTGCCGGCCGCGCAGTTCGGCATCGCGGGTGGCCGTGCGCCGGAAGTGGTAGACCGGGCTCGCCCAGCGCAGCATCTCCTCCACGGCCACCGGGATCCGCTCCGGCTCCGCCTGCAGCAGCGCCAGCTGGTCGGGGTTGTCCAGCAGCGCCAGCATGGAATGGCTGATCGCGTGCCGGGTGGTTTCGTTGCCCGCGACCACCAGCAGCAGGAAGTAGTTGTCGAACTCCGTCGCGGTCAGCGGCTCCCCGTCGACCGGGACGCGGTTGACCAGCCTGCTGACGAGGTCTTCGCCGTCGCCGCCGCGGCGCTGCCGGGCCAGTTCGCGCCCGTACTCGAAGACCTCGAGCGACGCGGGCGAGCGGAACGGCAGGTGCTTGTAGCGGTCGCTTTCGGCGTCCCCGAGCAGGACGTCGGCGTAGTCCGGGTCCGTGTTGCCGATGATCCGGTTGCCCCAGGCGATCAGCCGGCCGGTGTCGCGGGCGGGCACGTCGAGCATCCGGGCCAGCACCTGGATCGGGAAGTCCGCGCTGATCTCCTTGACGAAGTCGAATTCGCCCCGGCGGAGCGCGGCGTCGACCGTGGCCTCGGTGAGGCCGCGCAGGAACTCCTCGTACTTCTTCAGCGTCTGGCCGCCGAAGTCGCGTTGCAGCAGCTTGCGCAACGCCCGGTGACGGACGCCGTCGGATTCCAGCATGGACCGCCGCAGCTCGGCCAGGTCGTCGTCGTGGACCTCTTCGAGGTTGACGTACCCGGTCGAGGTGAACGTTTCGGCGTCCCGGTCGACGGCGACGATGTCCTCGTGCCGGGTCAGCGACCAGAAACCGGAGTTCGGCGCCGGTTCCGGGTTCCAGTGGACCGGTGCTTCCCGGCGGAGCACGTCGAACCGGGACCAGGCCTCGTTGCGCTCGAAGACGCCGAGGTCGGTGAGGTCGACCTGGGCGGCGGTCAGGGGGTGCGCGGTGGTCATGGCCCTCCTCTACAGGTGGTAGGCGTACTCGCGGAACTCCCAGTCGGTGACGTACCGGGAGAACCGCTCCAGCTCGTTGCGCTTGTAGGCGAGGAACGCCGTGACGAACCGGGGGCCGAGCAGCTCGGCGAACGCCGTGTCGGCTTCGAGGGCGTCGAGCGACGCGCCCAGGTCCGCGGGCAGCTTCGGGGCCTTCGCCGGGTCGTAGCCGTAGCCCTCCAGGGGTGCCGGTGCGGCCAGGCCGTCCTGGATGCCCAGGTACGCGGCGGCGAGCAGGCCGGCCGTCACCAGGTACGGGTTGGCGGTGGCGTCGCCCTGGCGCAGCTCCAGCCGGGAAGCCCGGCCGCGTTCCGGCGGGATGCGGATCATCGCGCTGCGGTTGTCGAGACCCCAGTCGATCAGCCACGGGGCCAGGGTGTCCGGGCCGAACCGCTTGGCGGAGTTGACCGTCGGGTTGGCCAGCGCCGACAGCGCGGGGGCGTGCGCGAGGATTCCGGCGATGGCGGCGTGGGCGACCTTCGAGAGGCCGTATTCGCCCGCCGGGTCGTCGAACAGCGGCCGCCCGTCGTCGTCCACTGTGGAGAAGTGCAGGTGGAAGCCCGAGCCGCCTTCGTCGTTGAACGGCTTGGCCATGAACGTGGCCAGCTTGCCCTCGCGGCGGGCCAGCTCCTTGACGGCGGTCTTGAACCGGAAGGCCCGGTCAGCGGCGTCGAGGGCCGCGGAGTGCCAGAGGTTGATCTCGAACTGGCCGCTGCAGAACTCGTGGTTGGCCGTCACCACGTCCAGCCCGTAGTCCGCCAGCGAGCGCAGGGACCGCAGCAGCAGGTTCTCGGGGTCGCCCTTGCTGCCGGAGACGTAGACGTTGCCGGGTGCCTCGCCGTAGCGGCGCCAGCCGCCTGCCGCGTCCGGTTCGAGCACGTAGAACTCCAGCTCGGGGCCGACCACCGGGCGCATGCCGAGCTCGGCGAACCGGGCCAGCACCTGCCTGAGGACCTGGCGCGGGCTCTCCGGCGCCGGCGTCCCGTCCGGGTCGAAGACGTCGGCGAGGCAGTGCGCGACGCCGGGCTCCCACGGCACGTCGGTGAGGGTGGCCAGGTCGGGGAACGCGACGACGTCGGGCAGGCCGTCGGCGAGGCCGCCCGCTCCCAGCTCGACGACGTCGCCCATCGGGCTGGTGCCGTAGACCGTGCGGCAGAACGCGACGCCGTCGCCGAGTGTCCTGGCGAAGTTCGCGACCAGCACGTCGCGGCCGCGCTCGGTGCCGATGAAGTCGGGGTAGCCCAGCCGGACGACGTCGATACCGCGGCCGCTCAGCTCGGCCGCGGCGGCCGCGAGGGCGTCCTCGTCGAAGTGACCCACGACACCTCCTGGGTTCGTTTGAGTCCGAACGATAGCCCTGGCCGCGGACGCTGACAAGCCTTTCCCCCGGTCAGTCGGCGCGGTATCGTGCGGACCCAAACGACTTTCGGGAGGACTGGTGGCCGGCTTCTTCTACCCCCGCACGGCGAGCGGGCAGGCGTCGCTCATCCCGTCGCCACCCTGGTTCTACTCGGGCGACCTGCTCACCGTGGAGTACCGGACCGACCCCGCCCGCGTCGCCGAGCTGCTGCCCGAGCCGCTGACGCTCGCCGACGAGGACCCGGGCGCGGTGGCGCTGATCTGGGCCGACTGGCAGTCGTGCTCGACCTCGCGGGAAGAGCTCCTCGATCCGGTGCGCTCGCAGTACAAGGAGGCGTTCGTCGTGGTCCGGTGCGCGTTCGAGGGCCGGACCTACTCCCGGTGCGTCTACATCTGGGTCGACAAGGACTTCGCGATCGCCCGCGGCATCCACCAGGGCTACCCGAAGAAGCTCGGCTCGATCTGGCAGACCCGGCCGCACCCCTTCGGCCCGGCCCCGCAGCTCCGCCCGGGCGCGAGGTTCGGCGCGACCCTGGCCGCCGGCGACCGGCGGCTCGCCGAAGCCGTCCTGACGCTGACGGCGGAGTCGCCGACGAACGGGTTCGTCAACGGGCACCCGATGGCGCACCACCGCGTCCTGCCCGGCATCGGCCGGGGCGAGGGCGACGCGCACGCGGAGCTGATCGAGTCCGGCGCGAGCGCGTTCGAGGGCGGCCAGGCCTGGCGCGGCGACGTCGAGCTGCGGCTGTTCGAAGCGCCCACCGAGGAGCTGGCCCGGCTCGAGGTCCACGAGATCATCGGCGGCTACTACCGCCAGGTCGGCGTCACCTGGGACGGCGGGCGGCGGCTGGCCGAGCTGCCGTCCGTTTGAGGCCGTACGATCGGGGCATGCCGGACGGATACGGTCTCGCCGAAACCGAAAAGGCGATGTCCGCGCACATCGCCAAGCTCGCGCTCGACCTGCCCGCCGCGGCGGCGCTGTCCAGCCTGTACCGCGCGGCCAACGCCGTCCGCAACCACCTCACCAACGCCGTGCTGCGCGAGCACGACCTGAGCTGGACGGGCTTCGTCGTCCTGTGGTGCGTGTGGATCTTCGACGGCTTGGAGACGCGGCACGCGGCGACAGTCGCGGCGATCTCCAAGGGCACGCTGACCGGGGTGGCCAAGACCCTGGAGGGCCGCGGCCTGCTGCGCCGCGAGGTCGACGCCGCCGACCGGCGGCTGGTGCACCTGGTCCTCACCGACGAAGGCCTGGCCCTGATGGAGGACCTCTACCCGCGGTTCAACGCGGCCGAGGCCGAGGTGGTGGCCCGCATCAGCGGCGGCAAGCTGACCACGATCACCAACGGCCTGCGGACCATGGTCCAGACGGTCGAGGACAAGTCCTGGGAAACCCCCCAGGCCGACTGACCCGCGCCCCAATGTGGCGTTGGTTGCGTCCAACGCACCGAACGCCACATTGGGTGCGCTCAACGCACCGAACGCCACATTGGGTGCATCAGACGCACCGAACGCCACATTGGGGCGTTTGAGACCGGGCCGCGGCCACGAACGCGGCGAACAGGGCCGCCTGAGCGGGGTCGGTCGCGGCCGTGTCCTCCGGGTGCCACTGCAGCCCGAGGAACCAGCCGCGGGCGGACGGCAGCTCGACCGCCTCGGGCACGCCGTCCGCGGCCTCGGCGACCACCTCGAGCCCGGCGCCGAGCCGGCCGAGGCCCTGGTGGTGGAAGCACGACACCTCCAGCGCGTCGCCGGTGAGCGAGGCCAGGAGCGTTCCCGGCGCGGTCTTGGCGAGATGCACCCGGTGCCGGTGCCCGGGCAGGTCCTGCACGACGTCGCCGCCGAGGGCCACGTTCACGACCTGCGCGCCGCGGCAGACCGCCAGCAGCGGCCGGCCCGCTTTCAGTGCCCAGGACGCCACCGCGAGATCGAAGGCGTCCTGGTCCACGTCGACGTCGTACTCGGCCGGGTGCGATCCCTGGCCCGCCCAGCTCGGGTGCAGGTCGCCGCCGCCGGGCAGCAGTACACCGTCCGCAATGGACAGTCGCGACGGGACCTCGCCGGGGTCGGCCGGGTGCATCAGCAGCGGTTCGCCACCGGCCGCGTAAACCGCTTCAAGCAGGGCCCGTGCCCCGACTTCGGCCCGGTAGCGCAGGGCGGACGCGCTCGCCGAGAACCGCGCCGGGACGACGATCAGCGGCCGCCGGTCAGCCATGGTGGATCCAGGTGGTCTTGAGGTCGCGGTACTCGTCGAGGGCGTGCCGGGACTTGTCGCGGCCGAAGCCGGACAGCTTCACCCCGCCGAACGGGACCGACAGGTCGCCTTCCTCGTAGCAGTTCACCCACACCGTCCCGGCCCGCAGCCGCCGCGAGATCCGGTGCGCGGCGCCGAGGTCCGCCGTCCACAGCGCGGCGGCGAGGCCGTACGGCGTGTCCCCCGCGACGCGGATCGCCTCCTCCTCGTCGCCGACCACCTGCACGGCCAGCACCGGACCGAAGATCTCCTCGCGCAGCACGGGGTTGCCGGGTGCGCAGCCGGTCAGGACGGTCGGTTCGAGGTAGCTCCCGCCGGTCCCGGCCAGCACCTGCCCGCCGCCGGTGACGAGCCGGGCGCCCTGGCCGACGCCGCGGCGGACGGCGTCACGCACGCGGTCGAGGTGGGCCGCGTCGACCAGCGGCCCCATCTTCGTGTCCGGCAGCAGCGGGTCGGCGGGGAACCAGCCCGAACTGGTGGCGACGACCCGGTCCAGCACCCGGTCGGCGACGTCGCGGTGCACGACCAGCCGCGATCCGGCGGTGCACATCTGGCCGGAGTTGAAGAAGATCGCCCAGGCCGCGGTGTCGGCGGCGGCGTCGAGGTCGGGCGCGTCGGGCAGGACGATGTTCGGCGACTTCCCGCCGAGCTCGAGGTAGACGCGCTTGAGGTTGCTGTCGGCGGCGTACCGCAGGAAGTGCCGCCCGACCTCGGTGGACCCGGTGAAGGTGAGGACGTCCACGCCCGCGTGCTCGCCGAGCCGCCGTCCGACGACGGCGCCGTCCCCGGACAGGACGTTGAGCACGCCCGGGGGCAGGCCCGCCTCGGCCCCGAGCGCGGCGACGCGCTGCATCGACAGCGGGCTGCGTTCCGACGTCTTGAGCACGACCGTGCAGCCCGCGGCGAGGGCGGGCGCGAACTTCCAGCCGGCCAGGGTGAGCGGGAAGTTCCACGGCACGACGGCGGCGACCACCCCGGCGGGCTCGCGGGTGACCAGGGCCAGCTCGCCCTCGGCCGTCGGGGCGACCTCGCCGTGGTCCTTGTCGGCGAGCTCACCGTAGAACCGGAGGGTCCGGACGAGCGCGCGCAGCTCGATGTCGTGCGCCTGCCGGATCGGCTTGCCCATTTCGAGGCTGACCAGCAGGGCGAGTTCGGCCCGGTGCGCGTCGACCAGCACGGCGAAGCGCTGCAGGATCTCGCCGCGTTCGCGCGGGTGCAGCCGCGGCCACGGTCCGTGGTCGAACGCCTGCCGCGCGGCCGCGACGGCCCGGTCGGTGTCGTGCTCGCCGGCCCAGGCCAGCTCGGTCAGCAGCGCGCCGTCCCGCGCGGACCGCACCGGGCGGGTTCGCGCGGCCTCGCGGGGCTCCCCGGCCACGAACACCCCCTCCGGTGCTTTCACCGTGGCGGCGCGCGCCAGCCAGTCCGTTGCCACGACCGGATCCTCCACCTGCACCACTCCCTTGACCCAGACCAGGACGGCGGATACGTTTGGATCCGAACGATACATCCTGGAGGGCGTCATGAACACCGCGCTCGTCGCCGGAACCGCCGTCGACACCCGCCACTGGATCGGCGGCCGCCGGGTCGCTTCCGCGGACACGTTCGAGGACCTGTCCCCGATCGACGGCCGCCCGATCGCCCGGATCGCCCGGGGCGGACCCGAGGAAGCCGACGCCGCGGTCGCCGCCGCGAAGGCCGCCTTCCCCGCCTGGGCCGCCACACCCCCGGCCGACCGCGCCCGGCTGCTGCGCGCCATCGCCGACGGTGTCGAGAAACGCCTCGAAGAACTCGCGATCGTCGAGACGACCGACAACGGCGCCCTGATCCGCTCGCACCGCCGGGGCGTCATGCCGCGGGTGGCCCACAACTTCCGGTTCTTCGCCGACTACCTCGAGCACGAGCTCGGCCACCCGGACTTCGAGACCCGCGGCCACCGCAACCACGTCACCTGGGACCCGGCGGGCGTCTGCGCGCTCATCTCGCCGTGGAACGCCCCGCTCATGCTGGCCACCTGGAAGGTCGCCCCGGCACTGGCCGCGGGGAACACCGTGGTGCTCAAGCCGTCCGAGTGGTCGCCGCTGTCCGCGTCGCTGCTCGCCGACATCGCCGCCGACGCCGGGCTGCCCGACGGCGTCCTCAACGTCGTCCAGGGCATCGGTGAAGAAGCGGGCGCCGCGCTGGTCGCCCACCCGGACGTCCGGCGCATTTCCTTCACCGGCTCGGTGCCCACGGCCAAGGTGATCGCCCGCGCGGCGGCGGCCAACCTCACGCCGCTTTCCCTGGAGCTGGGCGGGAAGTCGCCGTTCGTCGTGTTCGCCGACGCCGACCTGGACCTCGCCGTCGCCAACGCCGTCGAGCAGTACGACAACGCCGGGCAGGTCTGCCTGTCCGGGACCCGGCTCTACGTCGAGGAGTCCATCCGCGACGAGTTCGTCCGGCGGTTCCTGGAGCGTGCCGGGCAGCTGAAGCAGGGCGACCCGCGGGACGAAGCCACCGACATCGGCCCCTCCATCCACCCCGACCACGTGTCCCGGGTGGACGGTTTCGTCCAGCGCGCCAAGCAGGCCGGGGCGAAGGTGCTGCTGGGCGGCGGACCGAACACCGACCTCGGCGGGCTCTACTACCGGCCCACGCTCTTCACCGACGTCGACCCGCACAGCGAAATCGCCACCGAAGAGGTCTTCGGGCCGGTCCTCGTGCTGCACACCTTCCGCGACGAGGACGAGGTCGTGGCCGCCGCCAACGACTCGGCGTTCGGGCTGGCCGCGATGCTCTTCACCGGCGACCCCGAACGCGCCGGGCGCGTCGCCGCCCGGCTCGTCGCCGGGACCGTGTGGACGAACTGCTTCTTCGTCCGCGACCTGCGTGCCCCCTTCGGCGGCGCGCGGCAGTCCGGGATCGGCCGGGAGGGCGGTACCTGGTCGTTCGACTTCTACTGCGAGGTCAAGAACACCGTGTTCGCACCGGCTGGCTGGAGGTCCTGATGGGTGAAATCGTCGGCGCCGGGCTGCTCGCGCACGTCCCCACCATCGCCCTGCCCGAAGCCGAACGGCGGGCCCTCAACCACGGCGAGGACACCACCCTCGTCGCCGGGCTGCGGCAGCTGCGCACCGAGGTCTTCGAGACCCTCGACTACGACACCGTCGTCGTGCTCGACTCGCACTGGGCGACGACCGTCGAGTTCGTGGTGACCGCGCAGGACCGGCGCTCGGGCCTGTTCACGTCGGAGGAGCTGCCGCGGGGCATGTGCCGTCGTCCGTACGACTTCCCCGGCGACCCGGAGCTGGCCCACGCCGTCGCCGCCCGGGCCGACGCGCACGGGACGTGGATCACCGCGATCGACGACCACCACCTGCCGATCTTCTACGCCACGACCAACCTCTGGGAGTACCTGGGCCAGGGCTTGCCGGACAAGCGCTGGGTGTCGATCGGCGTGTGCCAGACCGCCGACACCGAGGACAGCCTGCGGCTCGGCCGGGCCCTCGGCGACGCGATCTCGCGACTCGACCGCAAGGCGCTGCTGATCGCCTCCGGGGCGATGAGCCACACGTTCTGGCCGCTGCGGCAGCTGCGCGCGCACGAGGCCGCCGGGGTCGAGCACATCTTCAGCCCGGAGGCCGCGGCCGCCGACGCCGAACGGCTCGCCTGGTTCGCCGGCGGCGACCACGAGCGCGTGCTCGCGACGATGCCGGAGTTCCTGCGGTTCAAGCCGGAGGCCCGGTTCGGGCACTACCTGATGATGATCGGCGCGCTCGGCGAAGGCGACTGCACCGCGAAGTCCCGCCAGTACGGCGAATACGAGAACTCCGTCGGCACCGGCCAGGTGCACCTGTGGTTCGACCGGCCCGCCGACGGCTTCCCCCGCCCCCGCCGAACCCACCGCACCGAGGTGTCACTGTGACCGAACACCGCCGCATCCTGCTCGACGGCGCCGTCGTCGACGTCGTCCGCGACGGCGACCGCCTGCGCGCCGCCGACGGCCGGGAAGTCCTGGCCGACGACGCGGTTCACCTGCCGCCGGTCGTGCCGTCGAAGATCATCGCCGTGCACCTCAACCACCGCAGCCGGGTGACCGAGTTCGGCACGAAACTCCCGGCGGCGCCGACGTACTTCCACAAGCCGACGTCGTCGCTCAACGCGCACCACGGCGCGGTGGTCCGGCCCGAAGGCTGCAAGTGGCTCAACTACGAGGGCGAGATCGCCATCGTGATCGGCCGCGTCACCCGCAACGTCTCGCCGAAGGAAGCCGCGGACCACATCGCGGGCTACACCATCGCGAACGACTTCGGGCTGCACGACTTCCGCGACACCGACGCCGGCTCGATGCTGCGCGTCAAGGGGTCCGACACGCTGTGCCCGCTCGGCCCCGGCCTGGTCGAGGACTGGGACTTCCGCGGCAAGGCGATCCGCACCCTCGTCAACGGCGAAGTCCGGCAGGAGGGCAGCACCGACGAGATGGAGTGGGACATGCACTACCTCGTCGCGGACATCGCCCGCACCATCACCCTCTTCCCCGGCGACGTCCTGCTGTCCGGCACCCCGGCGGGCTCGCGCCCGGTGCGGCCCGGCGACGTGGTTTCCGTGGAGGTCGACGGGCTCGGGACCCTGACCAACGACATCGTCGCCGGCCCGGTGCCGATCCGCACGGACGTCGGCGCGCAGCCGACGGAGAGCGAAGAAGTGCTCTCGACCGCGCTGGGCGGCGACTGGGAGTTCCGCGGCGTCCGGCCGCCGCGCCGATCCTGATTCGTGGGAGTGGACATGCACATCGTCGTCGATCTGAACAAGTGCCAGGACCACGGGCAGTGCGTCTTCTCGGCGCCGTCGGTGTTCTCTTTGGACGGACAAGGGAAACTGTCCTTCCGCGCGACGGCTTCGGGAACCTACGTGTCGCCGCCGCTGGGCGAGGACCACCGCGACGACGTCGAAGAAGCCGCCGACGTCTGCCCGCTGCAGGCGATCACGGTCGAGGACTGACGTGGCCGCGGACCGGGTGGTCGTCGTCGGCGCGTCGATGGCCGGGTTGCGCGCGGCCGAGGCCGTGCGGAAAGCCGGGTACGCGGGCGAAGTCGTCGTCATCGGCGACGAGCCGCACATGCCGTACAACCGGCCGCCCCTGTCGAAGACCGCGCTCGGCGCCGAGCCCGAGGACCTGGCGTTCCGGGTCCCCCGGCACGCCCGCGACGTCACCTGGCGGCTCGGCGAGCCGGTGACGGCGGCGGACCTCGCCGCACGCACGGTGACCTTGGCCGGCGGCGAGGTGCTGGGCTGGTCGGGCCTGGTGATCGCGACCGGCCTGCGTCCGCGGCGGCTCCCGTTGCCCGGGCCGGACCGCTGCGTCATCCGGACCCTCGAGGACGCGGCGCGGGTGCGTGCCGCGCTCCGCCCCGGCGCCCGGCTGGTCGTGGTCGGGGCCGGGTTCATCGGGTGCGAGGTCGCCGCGGCCGCCCGGGCGCTCGGGGCTTCGGTCGACGTCGTCGCGCCGGAGCGCGTTCCGGTCGAGCGCCCGCTGGGCCGTCTGCTGGGGGCGGCGCTGCGGCGACGGCACGAGGCCCACGGCGTCCGGTTCCACCTCGGCACCGTGCCGGTGGCGTACCGGGCGACGTCGGTGCTGCTGGCCGACGGCACCGAACTGCCGGCGGACCTGGTGGTCGAGGCAGTCGGCTGCGTGCCGGCCACGGACTGGCTGGCGGGCACCGGCCTCGACCTCACCGACGGGGTGTTGTGCGACCACGCTTTGCGCGCGGGCGGCCGCCCGGACGTGGTGGCGTGCGGCGACCTCGCCCGCTTCCCCAACCCGCTGTTCGACGCGGTCCCCCGCCGCGTCGAGCACTGGACGATGGCGACCGACACGGGCAAGCGCGCGGGAACCACGCTCGGCCGTCACCTCACCGGCGCCGGCGCGGACGAGACGCCGTTCACGCCGGTGCCGTCGTTCTGGAGCGACCAGTACGACTTCCGCCTCCAGTCCTACGGCGCGGTCGGCCTGGGCGGCGAGATCCGCGTCCTGGAAGGCGACGTGGACGACGAGGCGGCCGTCGGCTACCACCGGGACGGGCGGCTGACGGGGGTTGTGCTTCTGGGCCTCGGCGGCCGGTATCCGCACTACCGTTCGCTGGTCGTTTCCGGTGGCCTCGCCGTGCGGTAGGGCTTTCTCCGGACCGCCGCGCCCGCGCTCGGCCGTTCACCGAGCGCGGGCAACCGGTTCAGCGGTTGGAGGCGATGAAATACACGACGACCCCGATCAACGCGAGCACTTCGCTCAGCACGAAGGTCGAGTACCCCAACGTCTGAAGTTTTCCGCGCATTTCCGGTTGGCGTGCGGTACCATTGATGACGGCCGCGAAGATGAGACCGACACCGATTCCCGGGCCGATCGCTCCCAGGCCGTAGCCGATGGCGGCGAGGCCGGGGTTGAGGTTGACCGTCTGGGCCAGAACTGTTTCACTCATGGAGATTCCCCTTCACATCGGTCCACGCGCACGCTCGCGTGGAACAGCGGGCTCGTGCGTCATACCGGATATGGATCAGGGCGGGGCGAACGCGGCGGAAACCGGAGACTGTCGTCGAATCAGGCAGATCTCGCCGGCCGGGCGGGATATCTCGGTAATCGAGTGGTCCGATCGCTGCCAGGATATCACGGAAAACAGGGTGCCGCCGCGGGAAAAGAAGGCCGTGCGTGTTCGCCCTCGGCGTGACGGATCACGCCGAGGGCGAACTTCCGGCCCCGAAACCGATCAGTGGATCTCCGTGGCGTAACCGCCGTCGATGGCCAGGGTCGCGCCGGTGATGTTGCCCGCCACCCGGTCGCTCGCCAGGAACGCCACCAGGTTCGCCACCTCCGCGGGCCGGGTGAAGCGGCCGGTGACCGCGTGCCCGGCCGCCTCCTCGGCGACCGACTCCGGATTCGCGCCCGTCGTGGCGGCCACCGTTTCGGCCACGCCGCCGGCGCCGAGCCACAGGTCCGTCGCGACCGGGCCCGGGTTGATCGCGTTGGCGCGGATGCCGCGGGGCCCGAACTCCTTCGACAGCGACTTCGTGAAGTTGACCAGTGCCGCCTTCGCCGCGCTGTAGTCGATCACGCCGGGGTCGGGCAGGACGGCGTTGACCGAGGCGACCGTGACGACGCTCCCCCGGCCCGCGGTCACCATCGTCGGCAGCACCGCGCGGGTGGCGCGGACCGCGCTCAGCAGGTTCAGCGTCACCGACCGCGTCCAGTCGTCGTCGGTGACCAGCAGGAAGCCGTTGGGCCGCGGCGTCACCGCGCCGACGTTGTTGACCAGCACGTCGATGCGGCCGAACTCGGCCACCGCCAGCTCGGCCAGCCGGCCCGGGCCGTCCGCCGTGCCGAGGTCGACCGCGAGGGCGTGCGCCTTCCCCGCCCGGACGAGCGCGTCCAGGCCCGGGCCCGGGACGCGCGCGCCGGCCACGACGTGGGCGCCTTCGGCGACGAGGGTTTCGGCGACGGCCAGGCCGATGCCGCGGCTGGCGCCGGTGACGACGGCGACCGCGCCGTCCAGTCCGAGGTCCATCAGATCCCCTGCTCGCGCAGCCAGGCGAGCACGGCGTCGGCGACCTCGCGCCAGCCGCCGTCGATGGTGAGCGAGTGGCCGCGGCCCTCGAACTGCTTCAGCTCGGTGACCGCCGTGGAATCCCGGTACTGCTTGAAGGTCGAGCGGGTGACGACGTCCGGGACGGTGTGGTCGGCCGTCCCGGAGATCAGCAGCAGCGGCCCGCGGTCCGCGCGGCGCGTGTCGACGGCGGCCTCGGAGTGCATGACGAAGTTGGCGGCCGCCGCCTGGAACAGCGGCCGGGCCGGCGACGGGATCGTCCAGCGCCGGTACAGCTCCGCCGATTCTTCGTCGGTCAGGGTGTTGCCGAAGCCGAACCGGAACTCCTTCTCGGTCAACGACACCGCCCGGTGGCGGTTCGCGGGGTTCCCGAGCGCCGGCAGTCCGGCGCGCAGCTGCGCCAGCGGCAGCGGCAGGACGCCCTTGATCTGCGCGGGATCGATGGCGACACCGGCCAGGCCGATCCCCTGGCCCAGCAGCTTCTCGGTGATCAGGCCGCCGAAGGAGTGGCCGATGATCACCGGCGGCCGCTCGAGGCCCGCGATGATCGACGCGTAGTGCCCGGTGGCGTCGTCGATGCCGATACCGGCGACGACGTCGGGATTCGCCCGTGCCAGCTCGACGGTCTCGGGCTCGTGCGGCCAGCCCGGCGCGACGGGCGCGTACCCGGCCGCCCGGAAGTGGTCCGTCCACGGGGTCCACGAGGCGGCGTGCAGCCACAGGCCGTGGATGAACACGACGGGGGTGCCGGTCATCGGATCCTCCAGTTAGTCCGGTCGTCTCCGAAAAGCCAACCCGACCGGCGGTGCCGTCGTCCAAGACCTGTTGCGCCCGGATCGATAGCCGTGGTGGCATCGTCGGCGTGGACCTCGACCTCAGGCTGGTGCGGTACTTCGTCACCGTCGCCGACGAACTGCACTTCGGCCGCGCGGCGGCCAAGCTCTTCATCAGCCAGCCGGCGCTGTCGAAGCAGATCCGCAAGCTGGAAACCGACGTCGGCGGCGCCCTGCTGGTCCGCGACAGCCGCCACGTGGCCCTGACCCCGCGCGGCGACCGGTTCCTGCAGCTGGCCCGGCAGCTGCTGGCGACCGCGGACCTGATGCTGCGCGAACCCACCCCGCACCACGTGCGGATCGCCCACATCTTCGAGCTGGACACCGGCCGGGTGGTCGCGGACGCGTTCCACGCCGCCCACCCCGGCATCCGGCTCGTCCAGAGCCAGATGGACAGCGCCCGCCAGCTGACGGCGCTGCTGGAGGACCACCTGGACGTCGCGATCATCCGCGTCACGAGCGCGCTGAAGGCGGCGAACCCGGCGGGCTGGCAGCACGAGCTGCTGCGGCTGGAGCCGTTCCACCTGGTCGGCCGCCCCGGCGATCCCCGCCGCCCGTCGGTGTCGGTGCACGAACGCCCGATCGAGGTCTTCGCGGACGCGCCGGGCACGGCGCTGTACAACGTGCACGGCCGTTACCTGAGTTCGCTGGAACAGCACACGGGGCTGGCGTTGCGGTGGCTGGGCAACCCCGGCACGTTCGACACGTGCCACGCCGCGCTCGTCCGGGCTGCGGACACCGCTCACCTGCTCGAGTTCGACAGCTACGCCCGGCGGTACGCCGACCTCGGGATCCCGGTGCACCGGCCGCGGGAGCTGCAGCCGGTGTACCCGTGGTCGCTGGCCTGGCGCGAGGGCGAGCAGCCGGAGAGCGTCCTGGCGTTCCTGGCGGTGGCGCGGGAGGTCGCCGCGCGGCAGCACTGGCTGCACCCCGACCGGGCGGACGGGGTGCCGCTGTGGGCGCCGCCGGAGGACCTCGCCGTCGCGTGAGGGGTCACTCCGCCAAGCGGTGCAACACCACCATCCCGCCGTACGCCGGTTCGGCCGGGCGCTCCGCGTCCGTCGACACGTACCGGTCGACCAGCTCCAGGATGCCGCGCTCCAGCTCCGCCGCGTCCTCGGCCGACAGGTGCACGGCGAACCGCAGGAAGACGCGGACCGAGCCGGGGCCTGCCGCGCGCAGCTCGTCCTGGACCGCTTCGATGGGTGCCAGCGCCGCGTCGGCTTCGGAGTTCGGCGGGTCGTCCAGCCACCACGACCGGGCCTTCGCGCGGTAGGGCTTCTCCAGCGCGCCGCTTTCGCCGGTGCGGACCGGCGCCGGCTCGAGGAGGCCCGCGTCGAGCAGCTGGCGGACGTGGTACAGCACCGTCCCCGGGTCGCGGCCCAGCCGGTCGGCGAGCTGCTTGTTCGTGAGCTCGCCCTGCCAGCAGAGCCGCAGGATCCGCAGCCGCAGTGGATGCGCCAGCGCCTTGGCCTCGCTGACCGTGGCCTCGCGTCGCGCCACGGGCGACGAAGCGTGATCATCCATGGCCGAAGGCTAGTACACGCACTGATGGACTTTTCTCCATCGATGTGAAACTCTCCATCAATGGGGTCATCGCTCGGTGGTGGGTACTGGCGGCTGTGGACGTCGGCCGCCCTGTCGAACCTCGCCGACGGGATTCTCAAGTTCGCGCTGCCGCTCCTGGCGATCGGCTACACGCGAGCACCGGCGCTGGTCGCCGGGCTGACGCTGGCGTTCACCCTGCCGTGGCTGCTCTTCGCCCTGCCGGCCGGCGCGATCGCCGACCGCGCGGACCGGCGCTCGGTGATGCTGCTCGCGAACGTCGCCCGCGCCACCCTGCTCACCGGGCTGCTCGTGGCCGTCCTGCTCGACGCCGGCTCCATCTGGCTGCTGTACGTCGCCGCGCTCGGCACCGGCATCGCCGAAACCTGCTACGACACGGCGTCGCAGGCGATCGTGCCGCAGCTGGTCGGGCGCGACCAGCTGCCGAGGGCGAACGGCCGGCTGTACGCGGCCGAAACGACAGCCCTCGAACTCGCCGGTCCCCCGGCGGCCGGCCTGCTCGTCGCCGCGGGGGCGGCGCTGCCGTTGGGCACGCCGATCGCCCTCTGGGCGGCCGCGGTCGGCGTCCTCCTGCTCGTCCGCGGCCCGTTCAAGGTGCGGGCCACCGGACGGCGTCCCGTGCTGCGCGCCGAGATCGCCGAGGGCCTGCGGTTCGTGTGGCGCACCGGCATCCTGCGCACGTTCACCGTGATGACCGGCGTCTTCAACTTCGCCAGCAGCGCGATCCTGGCCGTGCTCGTGCTCTACGCCGTGGGCCCGGACTCGGCGATGGGGCTTTCCGGAGCGGCCTACGGCTGGCTGCTCAGCCTGATCGCCGCCGGCTGCCTCGCCGGGTCCTTCTTCGCCGAGCCGGCCGAGCGCGCGCTGGGCGCGGCCCGCGCGATCGGCATCGCGTTCTTCCTCGGCGCGGCGTCGCTGGGAGTACCGGCGCTGACGGCCGACCCGGTGATCATCGGCGCCGCCTTCTTCGTCGGCGGTGTCGGCCTCATCGTCTCCAACGTCACGACGGTCTCCCTGCGCCAGCGGATCACCCCGGACCGGTTGCTGGGGCGCACCAACAGCTCGCACCGCCTCGTGGCGTACGGAACGAGACCACTCGGAGCTCTCGTGGGCGGCGTCCTCACCGAGAGTTTCGGCCTGCGGCCGGTGTTCGCCGCAATGAGCCTGCTCGCCATGGCCACCGTCTTCGGCGCGACGAAGGTGACGGCGGCCGCCGTGGCCGATGCCGAACGCGCCGCCGTGCCCGCTATTCCTCGGCCGTGACGGTGGCCAGGCGTTCCTGCACCCGGGCGTGGCGGAACTGATAAACGCCCCCGGCCTGCCGCAGGACGCCGCGGCGGTGGGCGTCGTCGAGGAAGTGCATCAGGCGCCACGGCAGGCGGCCCGTGGCCGCGAGCCACAGGTGGTGGACGAAGTAGTTGCCCCAGGCCCGCGTCACCAGGACCGCCAGGCCGATGCCCGCGCCGAAACACACGCCCGCCACGATCGGCGGCACCGCGCTCGTCGCCGCCGGGAACACCTGGCCGCCGGCGAGCGCGCCCGCGATGCCGTAGCACGCCGCCGCGACGCCGCGGGCCATGAAGAACCCGAACGCCGCGCCCGCGATGCCGCCCGCGACGGCCAGCGCCAGGTCGTAGTGGCCGCCCAGCACCGGGAGGAACCGCGTCTGCGCGGTGAACGCGAACGCCATCCCGTCGAACAGCCCCAGCGACACCATGAAGGACACCGCCAGCGCGATCGCGCCGGTCCGCTCGTTGCGCAGGATCGTCCGGGGGCTCGACACCCGGCTGGCGTCGACCGGCTTCGCCAGCCACACGTGCACCGCGAACACCAGCCCGAACACCAGCGCCAGGAAGCCGACCAGGCCCGCCGTCAGCGACCAGCCCAGGCCGAGCAGGACACCCACCGCCGCGCCGATCGCGAAGCGGCCGGCGAACTTCCGGGCCGCGCCGGCGAACCGCAGCTCGGTGCGCAGCGGCTCCGGCGGCCGCCCGAAGCGGTGGGTCAGGTAGCCGGCGCCCCCGAACGACAGGCCGTAGACCGCCGCCAGCGCCGGTCCGTCGTCGACCCAGCCGGTGACGACGAAGAACACCGCGATCAGCACGCCGATCAAGGCCGCGCGGGTTCCGGCGGGCACCGCGCGGTACAGCTGCCACCAGGCGAGGTCCCGGCTGCGCGCCCGTTCGAGGTGCCGGGCCAGGAACCCGAGCCAGCGCGTCGCCTGTTCCGCGGTGTACCGCCCGGTCGGGCTGGTCTTCGGGTTCCGCCCCGGCGGCTGCGGCACCTGCGCGTAGGCGTTGGGGACGAAGGAATCGAGCAACCGCCCTTCGAGGACGTCGGCGTCCGCGACGGCCAGCAGCTCCGCGGGATCGGCGTGCGGGCGCCCGTAGCCGATCCGCACGAGGTCGACCATCAACGGCGTCCGCAGCACCCGGGCCAGTGCCGCGTCCGGTTCCCGGCGCAGCCGCTCGGCGACGGGCAGCCAGCGGTCTTCGCCCTGCCGCGCCGACAAATACGTGAGCGCCTCCTCGCGGGCGACGGGTTCGAGCCGGACCACGGTGGCGGCGCTCAGCACCGCGCCGGCTTCGCGCGTCACCTGCTCGTACTCGGCGGAGCGGCAGGTCAGCACGAGCGAGCGCCCCACCGCCATCGTCTGGTCCAGTGCGTCGAGCGCCGCGGCGCGCAGGTCGGCGGGCATCTCGTCGAGGCCGTCGAGGACCGGGACGACGTGACCGCCGAGGACCAGCCGGGTCGGCGCGCCTGCCCCGTACTCGCGCGCGTTGAGCAGGGCCGGGTGGTTCTCGGCGAGCCGGCCCGCCAGCCAGCTGTCGAGGTGTTCGCGCTGCGGGTCCCACGAAGCCAGCGACAACAGCACCGGCACCGGGTCGTCCGGCGCGCGGGTGCGCAGCAGCTCCAGCGTCAGCATCAGGGCCAGCACCGACTTGCCGGAGCCGGGATCGCCGAGCACGACCAGCTGCCGCACGGGCAACGCGGCGAACGTCCCGGCGATGTCGTCGAGATCGCCGCGCAGCACGCGCTTTCCCGCCCGCGCGACCGCCGACCAGCGCAGCATGATCGGCTGCGGCCGGTGCAGCGACCGCAGCTCGGCCTCGGCACGCCACTGCCACGTGACGGCTTCGGCGAGCTCGGTCACCGCGCGGTCGAACCGGTGGGGCGGCTCGGCGTCCGCGGGTTCGGCCTCGGGTTCGGGCTCGGGTTCGGGCTCGGGCGCGGCCTCGGTGAGGATCCGGTCGTGCAGCCGCCTCAGCTCCGGGTTCGGGTCGACGCCGAGTTCGCCGGCCAGCCGGCGGCGCAGGCCGTGGAACACCGTCGACGCCTCGGCGTAGCGGCCTTCCGCCGCGAGGGCGCGCATCAGGAGCAGGTGCGACGACTCGCGCGTCGGGTGCTCGCCGCAGAACTCCGTCAGTTCCCTCACGACGTCGCCCGTTTCGCCCAGCCGCAGCCGCCATTCGGCACCGAGCTCCACGGCGTCGGCGCGCTGGTCGTCGAGCAGCGCGGCCCGGCCGGCCAGCGTCGTCGTCCGCAGCCCGTCGAGCGCGGGGCCCCGCCACAGGGCGAGCGCGGCGCGGATCTCTTCGACGGCGTCGGCGAGCTTGGCCTGCGCGGCGAGTCCCCGCGCGGCCGCGACGTGCCGGCGGAAGCGGAGGGCGTCGAGCTCGTCGGCGTCGGTCTGCAAGCGGTATCCGGGGCCGTCGGTGACGATCGCCGCGCCGGCCTCGCCGAGCCGGCTGCGCAGGGCGGAGACGCAGTTGCGGACCTGCTTCACGGCCGTCGCCGGCGGCTCGTCGTCCCACAGGGCGTCGATCATGCGCTCCACCGGGACGACCGCGCCCGCGTTGAGGAGGAGAACCGCGAGCGCGCGCTGCTGACGCGGGCTCGCCAAGCCGACCCGGACCCCGTCCGCCCGCACTTCCAGCGTCCCGAGAATCCGGAACCTCATCGCGTCCCCCCGCCTCGTCACGGCCCAGCCCCGCGCCCGACCTTTCGAAACGCGCAGGTGAAGCGGCGGATGCCGGCGCGAGGACGAAACGAGGACGGCGTCGGAAACCCTAGGGGCACGGCGAAAGAGGGGGACTGCCGGGGCGACCCGGTGGCGGGCGCGTCGTTGGGGGTCGCGCCCACCACCGGGTCCCGCCCGGCGGGCCTGGCCCCGCCGGTGGCGGGCGCGTCGTCGGGGGACGCGTCCGCCACCGGAGTTCTTAGGCGTTTCTTAGCACCTCGCCTGGCCGCCACTGTCCGCCGCCTCGGACAATCGGCAGGGTGCTGATCCTGATCGCCGACGACGAAGACGCCGTGTGCGACTCCCTGTCGCGCACGCTGCGGTTCGAGGGCTACACCGTCGAGACGGCCAAGGACGGCCAGGCGGCCCTCGACGTCATCCGGGACCGCGAGCCCGACGGCGTCATCCTCGACGTCACCATGCCGGTGCTCGACGGGCTGGAGACCTGCCGGCGGCTGCGGGCGGCCGGGAACCTCGTGCCGGTGCTGATGCTCACCGCGCGCGGCGACGTCACCGCGCGGGTCGCCGGGCTGGACGCCGGAGCCGACGACTACCTCGCCAAGCCCTTCTCCCTCCAGGAACTGCTCGCGCGGGTGCGCGCCCTGCTGCGGCGAGCGCGGTACGAAGCCGTCGCCGAATCGCCGGCCGATCTCCGCTTCGCCGACCTCGTGCTCAACCCGGCCACCCGGGAAGTCCTGCGCGCCGGCCGTCCGGTGCGGCTGACGCGGACCGAGTTCGCCATCCTCGAGCTGTTCCTGCGCCACCCGCGGCAGGTGCTCACCCGGTCGGTCCTGTTCGAACACGTCTGGGGCTTCGACTTCGGCAGCAGCTCCAACAGCCTCGACGTCTACCTCGGCTACCTGCGGAAGAAACTGGAAGCCGACGGCGGCGGGCGGCTGCTGCACACCGTCCGCGGCGTCGGCTACGTCCTGCGCGAGGACCCCCTGTGAAGCTGCTGCGCGGCCTCGGACGGCGCAAGCTCACCCTGCGCGCGCGGGTCGCGGCCTTCTCCGCGCTCGGCGTCGCGCTCGCCGTCGTCGTCGTGTCCCTCGCGGGCTGGTGGCTGATGCACGAGCGGATGTACGAGAACCTCGACCGCCAGCTGCGCGCCGACACGGCCGAGGCGGCGCGGGCGGCGACGCCCGCGGAGGCGCTGCGCACCCTGCGCGGCGCCGACCAGCTGCCGGGCACCTGGTCCGACGACGACCTGCCCGTGGAGATCCGGCGGCTGCTGCGGCTGGCCGGGTTGCCGCCGCCCGTCGTCGTCCGGTTCCTCGACAGCGGCGGGCACGTGGTGTCCACCAGCGCGGGAGACGCGTGGCTGGGGCCGGTGACCTCGCCCGCCGCCCGCGTCGCGGCGGACGGGACCGGCCAGGACGTCGACGACGTCGAGCTGGGCGACGAGACCGTCTACCGCGTCAGCACCGCACCCCGGCCCGGCGGCGCGGTGCAGGTGGCGAGCCGCGTCATCGGCATCGAAGGGACCCTCGACGACCTCCGGGTCCTGCTCACCTGGGTCGGGCTCGCCGGCGCCGCCCTCGCCGGCCTGGTCGGCTCGGGCGTCGCGCGGGCGAGCCTGCGGCCGGTCCACCAGCTCACCGGGGCCGTCGAGACGGTGGCCGAGACGCAGGACCTGGACAGCTCGATCCCGGTGTCCGGCCACGACGAGATCGCCCGGCTCGCCACCGCGGTCAACCACCTGCTGACCGCGCTCGCCGCGTCGAAGGCCGCGCAGCAGCAGCTCGTCGAGGACGCCGGGCACGAACTGCGGACGCCGCTGACCAGCCTGCGCACCAACGTCGAGCTGCTCACCTACGCCGAGCAGCAGCGCGCGTCCGGCCGGTCACTGGCCGCGGACGACCGCGCGCGGCTGCTGCGGGACCTCGGCATCCAGGCCGAGGAGCTGACGACTCTCACCACCGAGCTGGTCGAGCTGGCCGCGGAGAACACCGACCCCGAGCCGTTCGGCCCGCTCGACCTCGCCGACCTCGTGCACGGTGCGGTCATCCGCGCCCGGGCCCGCTGGCCGCAGGTGGTCTTCGCCGTCACGGCCGCGCCCGCGCCGCTGACCGGCCAGCCGGGCGGGCTGTCCCGGGTCGTGCTGAACCTGCTGGACAACGCGGCGAAGTGGAGCCCACCGGGCGGCACGGTCCGGGTTGCACTGTCCACAAGGGACGGCAACGCCGACCTGACGGTCGCCGACGAGGGACCGGGCATCGACGAACAGGACCGGCCCAAGGTCTTCGAACGCTTCTACCGCGCAACGGCGGCCCGGTCCATGCCGGGCTCGGGCCTCGGGCTGGCGATCGTGGCCCAGATCGTCGGCACGCACGCGGGCCGGGTGGTCGCGGGAGCGGCGGAGGGCGGCGGCGCGGAGCTACGGGTGCGGCTGCCGCTGGACCGCTTTTCTTAATCCCCTCGGCGGCGGTTCTTAAGGTCCTTTCATCCGCGGGCCCGAAGTTCGAATCGTGTCCACCCTCGAAACGATCCGCCCCGCCCCCGCGGTGCTCCGGCACGGCACCGCGGGCGCCTGGGCCGCCGCCGCCATCGCGTGCTTCGGCCTGTCCGTCGGTGCCGCCCTCGTCCTGCACCTCACCCAGGCCGCCCGTGTCGATCCCGTCCGGCAGGTCATCAGCGACTACGCCCTGTCCCCCGCCGCCGGGCTGTTCGCCGGCTGTGTGCTGGCGCTCGCCGCCGGGACCGGCTGCCTGCTGGCCGGTCTGGGCCGGGCCGGGCCGGCCGTGTCCCGGTCCGTCGTCGCGCTGGCCTGCTGCTGGGGTGCCGGGCTGACGCTGTGCGCCTTCTTCCCCACCGCCCCCACCGGCGCGCCGATGACCTTCTCCGCCGAGGTCCACCGCTACGCGGGCCTTGTCCTGTTCGTCAGCCTGCCTGCCGCGGCCGGGCTCCTCGCCCGCGGCGCCGCGCACCACCCGGCGCACCGCGGGCTGGCCGGCCGGCTGCGGCGGCACACGCGCTGGGCGTGGGGCGCCCTCGCGGTCTTCCTGCTGAGCCAGCTGCCGGTGCTCCTCAGCCCCTCGGGCGGCTTCGACGGCCCGCTGTTCCAGGGGCTCACCGAGCGGCTCGTGTTCGTCGTCTACCTCGTCCTGCTCGGCGAGGCCGCCCTCGCCGTCCTGCGTTCCGGGAGGAAACCATGCTGACACTGGCCATCGGCCTCGCCGCCGCGGGCGCGTGCTGCTTCGCCGGCACCGTCCACCTCCAGCACCGCGCCGTCCACCGGGCGCCGGCCGGTCCCGTGCTGCGGGCGGTCCTGCGCGTCCCCGGCTGGTACGCCGGGATCGGGCTCGCCGGGCTGGGCGCCGCGTTGCACGTCCTCGCGCTCACCATGGCCCCGCTCGCCGTGGTGCAGCCGATCGGCGTGCTCACCCTCGTCCTCACCGTCCTGCTCGCGCGGACGTCGCTGACGCGGGCCGTGCTCGCCGCGCTGGCGATGAGCGTCGCCGGGCTGGCCGCCTTCGTCGCGCTGGCCGCCACGGCCACGGACGCCGCGCTGCCGTCGCCCAGCCTCGGGACCGCCCAGTGGGCGCTGCTCGCCGCGGCCGGGCTGGCCGCGGCTGCCCGGGCCACCCGCGGCCGGGCGCGGTCCCTGCTGGCCGCGTTGGCGACGGCGGTGCTCTTCGGGTTCACCTCGGCGCTGATCCGGGCGGCCGCGCTCGACGGCGGCCCGGCCGGCTTCGTGGTGGCCGAGGCCGTGGCGGCGACCCTCGCCGGGGCGTGGCTGCTGCACCAGGCCTACGCGAGCGGACCCGCCCCGGTCGTGGCCGGCGCGACCACGATCGTCGACCCGCTCAGCGCGGTCCTCATCGGCGTCTTCGCCTACGGCGAGCTGACGCCGGGGCAGCTCGGCGGCCTCGCCGTGCCCGGGGTGGTCGCGGTCGCCGGGCTCGTGCTGCTGACCCGTGCCCTGCCGGCACCCGCCGCGCCCGCCCGCCGGAAGCGGCGCGAGGGCCCGCTGCGCATCGCGATCGCCGCGGACACCTACCCGCCCGACGTCAACGGCGCGGCCAACTTCGCCCACCGGCTCGCGACCGGGCTGGCCGCGCGCGGCCACGACGTCCACGTCCTCTGCCCGTCACCCGGTCCCGCGTCCTTCACCGAAACGGCGACCGGCGTGACGGTCCACCGGATCGGGTCGCGGCGCACGCCCTTCCACCCGACGTTCCGGATCTGCCCGCCGTGGCGGACGGCCCGGGCCGTGCCCGCGTTGCTCGCCGCGATCGATCCCGACGTCGTGCACACCCAGGCGCACTTCCTCGTCGGCCGCCACGCGGTCCGCGCCGCCACCGCGGCCGGGGTCCCGGTGGTCGCCACCAACCACTTCATGCCGGAGAACCTGCTGGGCTACGGCCCGCTGCCCCGCTGGACCCACCGCCCGCTGGCCCGGCTGGCGTGGCGCGATCTCGCCGGTGTCTTCGGCCGGGCCACGGTCTGCACGACCCCGACGCCCCGGGCGGCCCGGCTGCTCGAGCGCAACGGCCTGCACCGGCCGGTGCTGGCGATCTCCTGCGGGGTCGACCGCGCGCACTACGCCGGCCCGCCCGCCGAACCCGCCGGCGCGCCGTCGGTGTTGTTCGTGGGCAGGCTGGACGCGGAGAAGAACGTCCACGAGCTGCTCGAAGCGGCCGTCTCCCTGCCCCCGGAGGTCCGGGTCGAGCTCGTCGGCGACGGCAGCGAACGCGGCAGGCTGGAGGCGCTCGCCGCGCGGCTGGGGATCGCGGACCGGGTGACCTTCCACGGCTTCGTCCCGGACGCCGAGCTGGTGCTGGCCTACCGGCGGTGCGCGGTGTTCTGCATGCCGGGCACCGCCGAGCTGCAGAGCCTGGTGACGATGGAGGCGATGGCCGCGGGCAAGCCGGTCGTGGCCGCGGACGCGATGGCCCTGCCGCACCTGGTGCGGCCCGGGCACAACGGCTGGCTCTACCCGCCCGGCGACGTGGGCGAGCTGGCCCGGCGGCTCACCGCGGTCCTGGCCGACGAGCCGGCCCGGACCGCGATGGGCCGGGCCAGCCTCGAGCTGATCGCCGGACACGACCTGGATTCCACAGTGGACACTTTCGAAGGGGTCTACCGCGATGTCGCGGTCCGCCCGGTGCCGGTGGCACTGGGCCGGTGAACCACGGCTCCGTGGTGGGTGCGGCGGGAACCCCGGCCGCCACACCCACCACGCCCCAGCGGGGGCGGGAACGCGCCGCTCAGGAGGCGCTGCAACTGACGCTGGGCCAGTTCCAGTTCCCGTTGGCCATGATCGTCACGCCCCAGTTGTTGCCGCTGCCGTTCGGTTTCGCGACCAGCACCTGGCTGCTCGGCCAGTTGGCGTTGACGTTCCAGGTGGCGCTGATCCGCGCGGGGCTGGGCACGTTCATCGTCACCGTCCAGCTGGACGAGCCGCTGACCGAGACGTTCAGGTTGTACCGGTCACCCCAGGACTGCCCGGCCGAAAGCGTTGCCGTGCAATTGCCGCCACCCGGCGTCGTGGTCGTGGTCGGGGTCGTCGTCGGCCCCGTCGGGGTCGTCGTCGGTGTCGTGGGTGTCGTGGTCGGGCCGCCGGCGTTGAGGGCGTTGAGCACCGAGTTGTAGGCGGCCTTCTTGTTGCCGTTGCCGTCGAACAGCAGCGGGCTCTCGTTGGACCGCCAGGAGTCGCTGTCCCGCACACCCCACACGGTGATGCCCACGCAGCGGGCGACGTTCATGCAGGCCTGGGTCAGCGCCGAGTACTGGCCGGTGTTCGCGTTCGTGACGTCGACCTCGGTGAGCGCCACGTCGACGCCGAGCGCCGCGAAGCTGGAGATCGTCTGCTGGAAGCTGCTCGGGACCGAGCTGCCGCCGGTGAAGTGGGCTTGCAGGCCGACGCAGTCGATCGGCACGCCGCGCGACTTGAAGTCCTGGACCATGCGGTAGACGCCCTGGGTCTTGCCGTAGTTCCAGTTGTCGATGTTGTAGTCGTTGTAGCAGAGCTTGGTCGAGGGGTCGGCCGCGCGCGCGGTCCGGAACGCGACCTCGATCCAGTCGTTGCCGGTGCCCTGCAGGTTCGACTGCCGGCGGCTGCCGTCTTCGTTGAAGGCCTCGTTGACGACGTCCCAGTGCGCGAGTTTGCCCTGGTAGTGGGCCATCACCTTCTGGATGTGGTTGATCATGGCGTTGCGGAGGTTGCTGCCGCCCATGTTCTGCATCCAGCCCGGTTGCTGGGCGTGCCAGGCGAGGGTGTGCCCGCGGACCTTCATGCCGCGGCTGACCGCCCAGTTGTAGATCTGGTCGCCAGCCGAGAAGTTGAACTGGTTCTGGTTGGGCTCGGTCGCGTCCGGCTTCATCTCGTTCTCGGCCGTCACCATGTTGAACTCGCGGGCCGCGATCGTGGTGTAGGCGGAGTTGCTCAGCCGGCTGCCGGCGATCGCCGTGCCGAAGTACCGGCCGGACTGCGCGGCCGCGGCGCCCAGGGTACTGGCCGCGGCGTCCGCGCCGGGCGCGGTCACCAGAACGGTTGCGGTCGCGGCGACACTCGCCACGCCCGCCAGCACTCGAGTGGTCGTCGACCGCCACCAGCGCCTGCGGCGCAGGTCCGACGAACTTTCCGCCATGCGTGGTCTCCTTCGGTGAAGTTCCCCCGTGCCAGCAGAACAGCACGCCGCCGGAGCGCGGCGCAAAAAGTTTCGGTCGACTTTCGGACCGACGCGGCCGTTCCGGCCGAAACGATGAAAGTTTCCTGCAACCCCGAACCCGATCCCGGGACTGTGTACCGCGTACGAAATCCGACTGGGAGGGTGCATGAACTGGAGACATCCCGTCGCCACGGTCCTCGCCGTGGCGCTGGCGACGAGCGGCACGGTCACCGCGGCCGCGGCGCAGGCCGCGGAACCGGACCCCGGACCGGCCCGGACGGTCACGCTCGTCACCGGCGACCGGGTGGTGCTCGCCGGATCCCGCGGGGTTTCCGTGCTGCCCGGCGCGGGCCGCGCGAAGACGGCGTTCGAGCAACGGACCGACGTGACCGGGGACGTGCACGTCACGCCGCAGGACGCGCTGGCGGGCGTCCGGTCCGGGCAGCTGGACCCGCTGCTGTTCGACGTCACGAAGCTGGTGGAGTTCGGGTACGACGACCAGGCCCGCCGCGACCTGCCGCTGATCGTCGGCGGCGGCCTCGCCGCGGCTCGCGACACCGGGCTGCGGCCGGTGCGGGAGCTGACGAGCCTCGGCGCGACGGCCGTGCGCGCGGCCAAGGGCACCGATCTGCTGGCGCGGGCGGCGAGGTCCGCCGCGCCGCGGATCTGGCTCGACGCCCCGGTCCGGGGCACGCTCGACCAGAGCGTGCCGCAGATCGGCGCGCCCGCCGCGTGGCAGGCCGGGCTGACCGGCAGCGGCGTCACCGTCGCCGTGCTCGACAGCGGGATCGACACCACGCACCCCGACCTGGCCGGCGTGGTCGCCGACGCGCGCGACTTCTCCGGGAGCGCCACCGGCACCACCGACCGCTGGGGGCACGGCACGCACGTGGCGTCCATCGTCACCGGCCGCGACGCGAAGTACCGGGGCGTGGCACCGGGTGTCCGGCTGCTCAACGGGAAGGTGCTCGGCGACGACGGCTCCGGCCTGCTGTCGGGCATCATCGCCGGGATGGAGTGGGCCGCGGGCGGCGGCGCCAAGGTCGTCAACATGAGCCTGGGGACCCGGTTCCCGAGTGACGGCACGGACGTGCTGTCGCAGGCCGTCGACCGGCTCACCGAACAGACCGGCACGTTGTTCGTCGCCGCGGCAGGCAACGACGCCGACCTCGTGACCAGCCCGGGTGCCGCGACCGCCGCGCTGACCGTCGGCGCCGTGGACCGCGACGGGAAGCTCGCGCCGTTCTCCAACCACGGTCCCCGCTACGGCGACGGGGCGATCAAGCCGGACGTCACCGCCCCCGGCGTCGGGATCGCCGCCGCCAAGGCGCGCGACAGCGTGCTGGCGACGACCGTGCCGTCCGTCGACGAACACCACTTCCGGCTGAGCGGCACGTCGATGGCGGCACCGCACGTGGCGGGCGCGGCGGCGATCCTCGCCCAGCAGCACCCGGACTGGAAGGCGCCGGAGCTGAAGGCCGCGCTGATGGGCACCGCCGAGGCGGGCGCCGCGATGTCGGTGTTCGAGCAGGGCGCGGGCCGGGTCGACGTGGCGAAAGCGGTTTCCCGGCCGGTGTTCGCGAGCCCGGCGACCATCAGCCTCGGCACCGCGCAGTGGCCGCACGACGACGACAAGCCGCTGGTCACCACGGTGACCTACCGGAACGCGGGCACCACCCCGGTGACGCTGGACCTCACGACCGACGTGCGGGGCCCGGACGGCGCGGCCGCCCCGGACGGCATGGTCACCGTCACGCCCGGCTCGCTGACGATCCCCGCGGGCGGGTCCGCGGCGGCGACGGTCACGGCGGACACGCGCGTGGCCGGTCCGGACGGCGGCTACCAGGGCGTGGTGCTCGCCAGCGGCGTGCGCACCCCGATCGCGGTCACCCGCGAAGCCGAACGCTACGACGTCGCGCTCACTTTCCTGGACGAGCAGGGGAACCCGACGCCGAACTTCTCCTACTCCTTCGTCGACGTCGAGAACCCGCGCAGTTTCGGTGGCGCGTCCCCCACCGCTCGCGTGCCGAAGGGGCGGTTCTACTTCCAGGCCACCACCTGGACCGACGACCGGCGGTACCTCTTCGCCGTCGAGCCGGAGTTCGTCGTCTCCGGACCGGCCCAGCTGACCGTCGACACGCGGACGGCGGTGTCCGCGGACGTGCGGTTCGCCGACCGGCCGACGGCGAAGATCGGCCGGGCCGCCTACGGCTTCGAGCGGGACACGAGCTGGGGACACCTGAGTTCCTGGATGCACGTCCCCGACTTCACCGACTTCCGCGTCCGCCCGTCGGCGACGTCGGCGAGCAGTTTCGACCTCGCCGTCGAGGCGCAGGCGGCGGAACCGGACGGCGCGGGCGGCTTCGGCACCAGCGGATACCTCTACAACGTCCGCCACCACCTCCGCGGCTCGATCCCCGCGAAGCCGGGCTTCACCGTGCGGGACAGGGACATGGCCCGGGTGCGGACGGAGGCGGCGGTCACGAAACCGGGTTCGACCGGCACCCGGGAGGGCATGATCACGCGCCCGCTCCCCTACGGCCTCGACGAGTTCTACACCCCGGGTGAGCCGTGGTACCCGCTGTTCTCCGAGGACGGCGTCAACCTGCTGCTGGACGCCGTGCCGCGCAGCTACCGGCTCGGCCGTCCGGTGCTGGAACGGTGGAACGCGGCGGTGTTCGGCCCCGCGTTCCCGCCGGGCCCGCGCATCCGGGCGTTCCGGCAGGGCGACACGATCGCCGTGTACCTGCCGATGTTCACCGACCAGCACGCCGGCCGGATCTCCGACGGCGGTCCCGTCTCCGCCGCGCAGACCACGTTGTCAAGGGAGGGTAAGGAAATCGGCCGGTCGGACGTGCTCGGCCGGGGCGCGTTCCCGGTGCCGGCGGGGCCCGGGACGTACGTGCTCCACGCCGAAGCGACGCGGGACAACGCCGTCTCGTCGAAGGTCGTGGTGGACTGGACGTTCACTTCGGACACCGCGCCCGGCACGAATCCCGCGGCACTGCCGTTGCCCGCCGTCCGGTACGCCCCGGCGGTCGACGCCCGGAACCGGGTCCCCGCCTGGCTTCCGACGTACGTGCCGATCACCGTGGAAACCAACGCGGGCGGCACGGCCGAGCTGAAAGCCCTGAGCGTTTCGCACGACGGGGGCGCAACCTGGCACGCGGTGCCGTTCACGGACAAGGGTGCGCTGCTGGTGCACCCCGCCGGCGCCAAGTCGGTGTCGCTGAAGGCGACCGCGGCCGATCCGGCGGGCAACAAGGTGGAGCAGACGATCGTCGACGCGTTCCTGCTCGCCGGGAAAGCGTAGGTCCCGCCCGCGGAACCATCGCCGCCGCCGGACGTCTTCAGGTGGTGATCACCGAAGCGGTCCGGGCGGACGTCCCGCCACCGGCCGGCGTTCGTCCGCCCGGCCGGTGGCGGCGGTGGTTGCTCGTGTCCGCCGTGGTCGTCCTGCTCGCCGGGATGGCGATCGCGATGATCACGGCGGCCGTCGAGCAGACCCCGACCATCGACGAGCCGGTGTACGTCGGCGCCGCGGTGTATTCCCTGGAGCACCACAGCCTGCGGTACAACCCCGAGCACCCGCCGCTGGGCAAGCTGATCATCGCGACCGGATCGGCCTTCACCGGCGCGCACGTCGACGCCGGGTTCGCGGGCGACCAGACGCAGCTCGGGCGGCACGTGCTGTACGAGTCGGGCCAGGACCCGGGCGGGCTGCTCCTGGCCGCCCGGCTGCCGGTGATCGTGCTGACGCTGCTGTTCGGGCTGGTCGTCTTCGCGTTCGCCCGCGAGCTGGCCGGTCCGGCAGGCGGCGTCGTGGCACTGGCGTTGTATGCGCTTTCTCCCGACCTCGTCGCGCACGGCTCACTGGCCACTTTGGACGTGCCGATGGCCGGGTTCCTGGTGACGTCGGCGTGGCTGCTGTGGCGCGCCCGGCGACGGCCCACGCTGTTCCTTCCGTTGGCGGGGCTCGCTTTGGGCGCGGCCGTGGCCACGAAGATGAGCGCCTTGGCGGCGGTTCCGGTGGTCCTGGCGCTGACCGTGCTGTCCGTCTGGTTCGCCACTGGTCCACAACGGACCCTCCGCCGCCTCGGGACCGGCGTCGCGGCGGCCGTCGGCGTCGGGCTGGTCGCGGTCGCCGTCGTGTGGATTTCCTACCTCGTCGTCGATCCACGGCTGCGCTGGGTGCCGCCACCGGGCCTGCCCCCGGCCGAGGGCCTGCGCGCGCTCGCCGGCCTGCTGCCGCTGCCCCAGCCGTACCTCGACGGCATGCGCGTGCAGTTCGGCTTCGAAGACCAGGTGTGGACGACGTTCCTGTTCGGCGAGCTGCACGTCGGTGCGCTGTGGTACTACCTGCCGGCCGCGCTGCTGGTGAAGACGCCGCTGGGGGCGCTGGCCCTCGGGGCGGCCGGAGCCGCCACGATGGTGGCGGTGCCCCGGCTGCGCCCGGCGGCCCCCTACGTCCTCGTCCCGGCGGCCGTGCTGCTGGCCGCGGCCATGACGGGCAGCCGCGACCTCGGCGTCCGCTACGCCATTTTCGTGCCGATGTTCCTGGCGATCGCGGCGGCGGGCGTGGTCACCCTCCGGCGGCGGTGGGCGCACGGGCTCGCGGTGGTCCTGGTCGCCCTGGTGGCGGTCAGTTCCCTGCGCACGTTCCCGTACTACCTGCCGTATTCCAACGAGGCCTTCGGCGGCCCCGCCGGGACCCACCGGCAGCTGCACGACTCCAACGTCGACTGGGGCCAGGACCTGGGCCGGCTGGCCGACCGCCTGCGGCAGCGGTACCCGGGTGAGCCCGTGTGGCTGGTCTACAAGGGCAGCGGCGTCCCGTCGTACTACGGCATCCGGGCCGCCGACCCGCTCGCGGTGCCGCCGGAGTCCGTGCGCGGGCTGCTCGTGGTCTCGGATTCCGCGATGGCCAAGGCGGACGGCAGCCTGGCGGCCCTGATCCGCACCAGCACCCCGGTCGACGAGGTCGGCCACTCCATCACGATCCTCCGGCGGCCCTGACCGTCACGGTCGCGCGGTGATCACCTCACTCGCCCGCCCCCGCGCACGGCCGCCGAGTTCGGCGTCGAGGGTTTCCTGGGCGAACTGCATCTGTTCTCGGTACCGCGGCTCCCCCAGCCGCCGCATGCCCTCCTCCGGAGCCACGGTTTCGACGACGGCGGTGATCCACCAGATGTTGCCGAAGGGATCACGAACCCGCCCACCACGCTGCCCGAAGGCACTGTCCGACAGGGCGGTGACCTCCCGCGCCCCGGCCCGCAGAGCGGCAGCGAAGGCCACGTCGGCGTCGGGCACGAAGACGCGCAGCAGCGACGGCAGGTCAGGCCAGTCATCGCGCTGGTCGAACGCGAGCACAACCGTGTCGCCGACCCGGATCTCGGCATGCCCGATGCTGCCGTCCGCCAGCGCAACCCGGCCCAGTTCGACACCGTCGAAGGCCGCGGCGACGAAGTCGAGCAGCGCACCGGTGTCCTTGGTGACGACCCAGGGGGCAACCGTGGTGTAGCCGTCGGGGGTGGTGGTCATCGTGAGTCCCTTCGCTGTGGTGAGCTCACGGTAACGTCGATACCGGTCAGATTCTGTCCGCTTCCAGGGTTGCCGGAGGGGAAACTGACCACGGTGCTCGTCACCACGACCGGCGCGGTGTTCGGCAGCGGACGCATGCCGGGAACGGCTCACCGCCGGCGTGGTAATCCGTGGTGGACACCTCGCCGATGGTCACCGGAGGTCCCGCTCGGCGAACGCGCGGTCCACCGCGTCCGCGAACGCCGCCATCGACGGGTACTCCAGGTCGTACGACCAGTCGCCGTCCGGCTCGGGCGTGGCGCCCCAGCCGGGGCGGTCGTGGCGGCGGTTGATCCACACCGACGGCAGCCCCTCCCGCTTCGCCGGCACGTGGTCGTGGAACAGGCTCTGCGCCACGTGCAGCAGCTCCTCGCGCGCCACCCCCAGTGACGGCAGCGTCTCGTCCAGCGCGCGGAAGTGGTTCGGGGCCGGTTTGTAGGCACCGACGTCCTCGGCCGTGATGACCGCGGCGAACGTCCCGCGCAGCCGCTCGTTGCTGCCCGCGAACCCGGCGCGGTGCACGTTGGACAGGATGATCAACCGGTAGCGCGCGGCCAGCCGCGCCAGCGCGCCCGCCGAATCTCCGAACGCGGGCCAGTCCGGCACGGACTCCCCGAACCGGCGAGCTTGGTCTTCGCCCACCTCGCGCCCGAGGCCGGCGCCGGTGCGGCGGAACGCCTCCGCCAGGACGTCCGGGTACCGCGTGGCCGGCGCCTCCCGCTGGACGGCCGCCTCGTGGCCGGCGTAGGCCACCAGGAGTTCCTCGCCGGAGAGCCCGAGCCCGTCGGCCCACGGCGACAGGACGGCCAGGATGCCGGCTTCCCAGTCGATCAGGGTCCCGTAGCAGTCGAAGCTGAGCGCCGTGAACTTGGTCAGGTCCGTCACACGCGTTCCCCGTCCTCGGACCGCACGGCGGCCGGCGGCACGCGGTGTTCCGCCGCGAGGTCGCCCGCCCCCGGGTAGATCCGGTCGCGGCGGGGACTGCCGGCGCAGCCGACCAGCGCGATGTGGAACTTCGAGTGCGCGTCGACCCGGTCGCCCCAGCTCGCGCCCGGCGCCACAGCCTCCATCGCGGCGAGCCCGGCTTCCGCGGCGGTGACCGGACGCTGGTCCTCGACGATCCGCCGGACCGCCGCCGGCTCGAGCGGCGTCCGCACGAAGAACAGGTCCCGGACGTCGCCGGCGGTGAGCACGGGCACGCGCAGCGAGCGCCCGGCCGTCCGTTCGGCGAGGTGGCGGGCGAGCAGTTCCTGCAGCGCCGACCGCACGGTCGGGCGCGCCACGCCGACCTCGGTGAGCGGCTCCCCCGGCTTGAGCTCGCCGCTGAGGATGTGCCGCCGGATTTCCGCGACGAGGGCGTCGCGCGCGCTGATGCCCCGCAGCGGCACGGTCACGCGATCCCCTCCCGGTCGGACAGGCTGACAGTCTGGCACGAAACCCGGTCCGGACTGGGGCAACCACCGGCTGGGCCGGTCAGGGCCGGTGCGGGCAGGGGGCTCCGGCCCGGCGGCGGTCGGCGGCGGCCTCGTTCCAGCGCGCCGCGTCGGTCAGCTCGATGATCACGTGCCGGACCTTGCCCGGCTTGCGCGTCACCAGCGTGATCGTGGTCCAGCTCCCGCAGCCCGGCCCCCAGTTCCCGTTCTTCCCGGAGGCCGTGTCGACGAAGGAGCCGCACAAGCCGGATCGGTGCTGATTCGTGCCGGGAAGCGGCGCGGGTGCCGCGGCGGCGGCCGGTGCCCCGGCGAGGACGGCGGCCGCCACCGCGACCGTCGCCGTCACCCGGTGCCCCGGACCACCGCCGCGGCGCGCCGCGGCCCTGACTCCCATCGTGGATCCCCCTCGTCACCACGTGATCGGCTGGCGACGGGCAGCCTGGCAGCGTTCACTGCAGTCACACTGCAGTCTTACGGAACGTGGCCGGTCGGCGGTACGCTCGGCGACAGGAGGGGACGTTCGCATGCCTGGTGTTCGATTCGGCGTGCTCGGGCCGATCGCGGCCTGGCGCGGCGCCGACCCGATCGAGGTGGGTTCCGGCAAGTGTCTCCGGGTCCTCGGGATGCTGTTGCTGCACGCCAACCAGCGGGTCGACCGCGAGCAGATCATCGAGGGCGCCTGGGGCGGGCAGCCGCCGCGCAGTGCCGTCAACCTCGTCCAGAAGTACGTCGGCGACGTGCGCCGCTCGCTCGACCTCGACGACGGCGCCCTGCGGACGGTGGGCACCGGGTACCTGCTGCGGGTCGAGCCCGACCAGCTCGACAGCACCCAGTTCGCGTCCCGGCTGGCCCGGGCGCGCGAGACCCGCAGCGACGGGGACCTGACCGCCGCCCGGGAGCACCTCGCCGAGGCGATGACGCTGTGGCGCGGAACCGCTTTCAGCGGCCTCGACACCCCGGCGGCCACCACCGAACGGGCCCGGCTGGACGAGTACCGCTTCGGCGCGCTCGAGGACCTCGCCGAGCTCGACCTGCTGCGCGGCCAGCACGCGGCGGCCATCCCCGACCTGTCCCGGCTCGCCGGCGAGCACCCGTACCGCGAGCGCGTGCGGGAGCTGCTGATGATCGCGCTCTACCGCAGCGGCCGCCAAGGCGACGCGCTCGAGGTGTTCCACGGCATCCAGCGCCTGCTGGCCCGGGAGCTCGGCGCCAACCCCGGGCCCGGGCTGCAGCGCGTGCACGCGCAGATCCTGCGCGCCGACCCCGCCCTCGACCTGGTCACCGCGACCCGGGAGCAGCGGCCGGTCGCCCAGCTGCCTGCCGACATCCCGGACTTCACCGGCCGGGCCGAGCCCCTCGCCGAGCTGCTCGGCCTGCTGGCCGAACGCCAGGTGGTGGTCGTCGCCGGCGCGCCGGGGACCGGCAAGTCGGCGCTCGCCGTGCGCGCACTTCACCAAGCCCGCGACGCGTTCCCCGACGGCCAGCTCTACCTCGACCTGGCCGGCACCTCCGCCGTGCCGCGCGACCCGGCGGTGATGCTGGCCGAACTGCTGCGCGCGCTCGGCGTCACGGACGCGGTCATGCCGCCCGGCCTGCACGAACGAGCCGCGCTCTACCGGTCGCGGCTGGCCGATCGCCGGATGCTGGTGCTGCTCGACGACGCCGCGGGCGCCCGGCAGGTGCGGCCGCTGCTGCCGCCGTCCGGGGGCTGCGCGGTGGTGGTCACCAGCCGCCACCGGCTGGCGGACCTGGCCGGCGCCGAGCACGTCGAGCTGGACGTGCTGTCCGCGGCGGACGCCCGCGAGCTCCTCGCCCGCGTCGCCGGCGCCGAGCGCGTCGAGCGGGAACCGGAGCAGGCCGACGCGATCGTCCGGCTGTGCGGCCGGCTCCCGCTGGCCCTCCGGATCACCGGCGCGAAGCTCGCGGGCCGGCGCGCGTGGACCCTGCGGGTGCTGCGCGACCGCTTGGAGGACGAATCGCGGCGGCTGCGCGAGCTGCGCGTCGGCGACCTCGACGTGCGGGCCAACTTCGACCTGAGCCTGCGCCTGCTGCCCGAAGCCGCCGTCCGGGCGTTCCGGCTGCTGGGGCTGCTGGGCGCGGAGACGCTCCCCGCGTGGGTGATCGGCCCGCTGCTCGGCCGCGCGGACGGCGACGACGTGCTGGACGCCCTGGTCGACGCCTACCTCGTGCGCCTGGTGACCACCGACCGCATCGGGCAGCCGCGGTACCGGCTGCACGACCTGCTGCGCGCGTACGCGGCGGAGGGTGCGCAGGAGCACTACCCGCTGGAGGAGCGCCGGGCGGCGGTGGAGCGGGTGCTGTCCGCCTGGCTCGCCCTCGCCGAGCAGGCCCGCGACCTCTGCTACCCCAGCCTGTTCCGGCCGACGCCGGGCCGTGCGCCGCGCTGGACCCCGGACTACCGCGTGATCGATCCGCTCGCCTGGTTCGACGCCGAACGCGGGACGCTGCTGCGGGCGATCGAGCTCGCGGCGGAGTGGGGCATGGCGGAGCTCGCCTGGGAGCTGGCGGTGGCCGCGGTGCCGTACTACGACCACCGCAGCCTCTACCAGGACTGGAACCGCAGCCACCGGATCGCGCTGGACGCCGCCGCGGCGGCCGGCGACGCCCACGGCGAAGCGGCACTGCTGCAAGGGCTTGGCCAGGTGCACATCTACCTCGACGAAATGGCCGAGGCCCGCCACGACCTGCGCCGCAGCGTGAAGCTGTACCAGGAGATCGGCGATCCGCGCGGTGAAGGTCTCGCCCTGGCGAGCCTGGGCACGGTGCACCGCGTCCGCGGCGAACTCGACGCGGCACTGGCCGTCGACAAGGAGGCGCTGGCCCACCTGGTGGCGGCCGGCCACCGGCAGGCGGAAGCCCAGATCCGGACGGCCATCGGCATCATCGGCTTCGAGCAGGGCGCCGAGGACGCGGGCCGGTGGATCGAGGAGGGCCTGCACATCGCCCGCCGGCTCGGCGACCGCCACCGGCAGGCGGTGATCCTCCGCACGCTCAGCCGCTACCACCTGGGCATCGGCGACACCCCGGCAGCGCTACGCGACCTCACCGAAGCACTGAAGATGTTCAACGAGATCGGCGACGAGCGGTGCGGCGCCTACACCGACCAGCGGCTCGGCGTGATCTACGCGGACCTCGCCGACCGGCCCCGCGCGGACTCGGCCCTCCACCGCGCGGCGCACGTGTTCCGCATGAACGGCGACCGCAGCAACGAAGCGGCGTGCTGGCAACAGCTCGGCGAGCTGGAAAACGAGCTGGGCGACCCGGCCGCGGCCCGCCACCACCTGGGCCTGGCGATCGAACTGTGGCGGGCGGTCGGGCTGCCGGAGCGGGCCGACAGCCTGCAGGCGGTCGTCGACGCGGCCGGCTGAACCGGCGCGCGTGCCCGCCGTTATTCCCGCCACCCGGCGCCGTCCCAGCAGTTGGCCGCTTCCGCCCCGCGCGCGGAATCCGGCGCACACTGCGGAGACGGGCCGAAGAGAAGGGAACGCCGGGATGACAGGACCACGGATCGCCGTCGCGCTGGACGGATCGGGGTGGCACCCCGCCGCGTGGCGCGAACCCGGGGCGCGGCCGCGCGAACTGCTCACCGCCGGCTACTGGACCGACCTGGTGCGCGAAGCCGAGGCCGCCAAGCTGGACTTCGTCACCCTCGAAGACTCCCTGGCCCTGCAGACGGTGCACTACCTCGACCGGCCGGGCGAGCGGACCGACATCGTCCAGGGCCGCCTCGACGCCGTGCTGATCGCCGCCCGCGTCGCGCCGCTGACCTCGCACATCGGGCTGGTGCCGACCGCGGTGGTCACCCACACCGAGCCGTTCCACCTGTCGAAGGCGATCGCCACCCTCGACTACGTCAGCACCGGCCGCGCGGGTGTCCGGGTGCAGGTCGCCGGCCGGGCCGACGACAACCGGCACTTCGGCCGCCGCGAGTTCGGCGAGTTCCGGCTCGAGGACTCCGCCGAGCCGGACAAGCCGAGCGCACTGGCCGACCTGTTCGACGAGGCCGCCGACTACGTCGAGGTGCTGCGCCGGCTGTGGGACAGCTGGGAGGACGACGCCGAGATCCGCGACGTCGCCACCGGCCGGTTCGTCGACCGCGAGAAGCTGCACTACATCGACTTCGGCGGACGCTGGTTCTCGGTCAAGGGCCCGTCGATCACGCCGCGGCCGCCGCAGGGCCAGCCGCCGGTCAGCGCGCTGGCGCACGCCGCGATCCCCTACCGGCTCGCCGCCCGCTCCGCCGACGTCGTCTACGTGACGCCGTTCGACCGCGACCAGGCCGCGACGATCGTCGCCGCCGTGCGCGAGGAGCAGGAGCGGGCCGGACGCGGCGGCGAAACCCTGCACGTCTTCGGTGACGTCGTCGTGTTCCTCGGCGAGACCGAGCAGGCCGCCGCGGACCGCAAGGCCCGGCTCGACGACCGGTTCGGCGCGGAGTACACCTCCGACGCGTTCGTCTTCACCGGCACCCCGGCCGGGCTGGCCGACCTGCTGCTCGACTGGCAGCGCGCCGGGCTCTCGGGCTTCCGGCTGCGGCCGGGCGCGGTCCCGCACGACCTGACCGCGATCACCCGCGGCCTGGTCCCCGCGCTGCGGTCCCGCGGCGCCTTCCGCACCGAGTACGAGGCGAGCACCCTGCGCGGGCTGCTCGGCCTGTCCCGGCCCGCCAACCGCTACGCCGCCGTCTGAGGAGGCCGAGATGTCCCGGAAGCAGATCCACCTCGCGGCGCACTTCCCCGGCGTCAACAACACGACCGTGTGGAGCGACCCCGAAGCGGGCAGCCACATCGAGTTCAGCTCCTTCGTGAAGCTCGCGCAGACCGCCGAGCGCGCGAAGTTCGACTTCTTCTTCCTCGCCGAAGGCCTGCGGCTGCGCGAGCAGGGCGGGCAGATCTACGACCTCGACGTCGTCGGCCGCCCGGACACCTTCACCGTGCTGTCCGCGCTGGCCGCGGTGACCGAGCGGCTCGGCCTCGCGGGCACGATCAACTCGACGTTCAACGAGCCGTTCGAGGTGGCGCGGCAGTTCGCCTCGCTCGACCACCTCTCCGCCGGGCGCGCCGCGTGGAACGTCGTGACGTCGTGGGACGCCTTCACCGGCGAGAACTTCCGCCGCGGCGGGTTCCTGCCGCAGGACCAGCGCTACGAGCGCGCCGAGACGTTCCTGCGCACGGCCTGGGAGCTGTTCGACTCGTGGCGCGGCAGCGAGGTCGCCGCCGACGCCGACAGCGGCGTATTCCTGCAAGACGCCGCCGCGGGCGCGTTCGCCCACCACGACGCCCATTTCGACATCGAGGGCCGGTTCCCGGTGCCGCGCAGCCCGCAGGGCCGCCCGGTGATCATCCAGGCCGGCGACTCCGAGGAGGGCCGCGAGTTCGCCGCGGCCACCGCCGACGCGATCTTCAGCCGCTACGGCACCCTCGAAGCCGGGCAGAAGTTCTACTCGGACGTCAAGGGCCGGCTGGCGAAGTACGGCCGCCGGTCCGAGCAGCTGGTGATCCTGCCCGCGGCGACGTTCGTCCTCGGCGACACCGACGCCGACGCCCACGAACGCGCCCACGTGGTGCGCCGGCAGCAGGTCAGCGGGCAGACGGCGATCAAGTTCCTCGAGCAGGTCTGGAACACCGACCTGAGCGACCACGACCCCGACGGCCCGCTGCCGTCGACCGACCCGGTGGTCGACGGGTCCACGATCGCCCCCGGCCGCGCCAGCGTCCGCATGTACCGCGACCCGGTCGCGACGGCCCGCGAATGGCGCCGGCTCGCCGAGGCGAAGAACCTGTCGACCCGCGACCTGATCATCGAGGTCACCGGCCGCCAGACGTTCATCGGCTCCCCGACGACGGTGGCGGCGGCCATCGACGACCTGGTCCAGGCCGACGCGAGCGACGGCTTCATCCTGGTCCCGCACGTGACGCCGGGCGGCCTCGACGAGTTCGCCGACAAGGTCGTCCCGCTGCTGCAGGAGCGCGGCTCGTTCCGGACCGAGTACACGGGCACGACCCTGCGCGACCACCTGGGCCTGGAGCCGCTCGAAGCGTAAGGAAGTCTCCCCGGGCCGGCCCGGGGAGACTTCCACCGGCTCAGACGAGCGACGCGGTCAGCCCGCCGTCGAGGACGTAGTGGCTGCCGGTGATCCAGCTCGCGCGGTCGGACGCCAGGAACGCCGTCACCTCCGCGATGTCCTGCGGGGTGCCCAGCCTGCCCTGCTTGGCCGCGACCAGGTCGCCGAACGGCACCTGGGTCGCCGCCTCGAAGTCGGGGACCAGGCGCTCGACCATGGCCGTGTCCGCGAAGCCCGGGCAGACCGCGTTGACCCGCACGCCCGTCGGGCGCATCTCGACCGCCGCCACGCGGGTCAGCTGGATGACCGCCGCCTTCGTCGCGCAGTAGGAGCCGAGCAGCGGGCTGCCGCCGATGCCCGCGATCGAGGCGATGTTGACGATGTTGCCCTTCGACTCCACCAGGTGCGGGGTCGCCGCCTTCATCGCCACGAACGTGCCGCGCACGTTGACCGCGAAGATCCGGTCGAAGCTCTCCGTCGGCTGCTGCAGCAGCGGCGACGACACCTCGATGCCGGCGTTGTTCACCAGGACGTCGAGGCCGCCGAGGAGGTCGACCGCCTGCTGGATCGCCGTCTGGACCTGGGTTTCGTCGGTGACGTCGCAGTTCGCGACGCCGGCCGCGCCGATCTCCTCGGCCGCCTGCTTGGCCGCGAGGGCGTCGAGGTCGCTCACGACGACCCGGGCGCCGCGTTCGGTGAACAGCGCCGCGATGGCCTTGCCGATGCCGGCGCCGGAGCCGGTGACGAAGACGCGCTTTCCTGCGAGTTCGGACATGCTGGTCCCTTTCACATCGCTTCGATCTTGGGGAGGATCTCTTCCTTGAGCCGCTTCATGTCGTCCAAGGTCTTCGCCACCGGGACGTCCTGGAAGGGCGGCCACAGGAACGGCATGGTCAGCCCGGCTTCCCGGTAGCGCTTGAGCTGGTCGGTGATCTGCGCCTGCGAGCCCACGAGCAGGTTGGTGCCCTTGCCGAGCGGGCTCTGGTCCATGTCCTGGTCGGTGATGACGAACCAGATCATGCTGGAAATCTCGAGGTCGTCGACCGAGCGCGGGGTGTCGAGCGCTGCGAGCTCGCGCTGGATCTCGGTCCGCCAGCGCCGGATGTCCTCGGGCGAGTCCTGGATGCCGATCCAGCCGGACAGCCCGTACTTCGCGATGCGGGCGGCCGAGCGCCTGGCGTCCTTGAGGCCGCTGAAGAAGATCGGCGGGTGCGGTTTCTGCACCGGCTTGGCGCCGAACCCGCTGCGCTGGAAGTCGGCGAACTCGCCGTGGTACTCGAACACGTCGTTGGTCCAGATGCCCTGCATGATCTCCAGGGTTTCCCGGACGTGCTTGTGCCGCTTGGGAAAGAGGTGCGACGCGCTCGCGGCGGCGAACTCCTCGGGCATCCAGCCGGAGCCGACGGCGACGTTGAGCCGGCCACCGGAGAGGTGGTCGATGGTGGCGAGCTCCGCGGCGAGGACGCCGGGCGCGCGGTAGGGCGTGTCGATGATGCTCATCCCGATCCGCACCTTCGACGTCTTCGCCGCGAGCCACGGGATGAGCGGCATGCCCTGGAGGAACTCGCCGCGCGAGCTGACCGGCAGGCCCTTGGGGAAGCCCTCGATCATGCCGAAGGAGTACTGCATCTCCTGGGTGTCCGACGTCTCCGGGACGATGATCCGGTCGAGCGTCCAGACGGAGTCGAAGTCGAGGTCCTCGGCCAGCGCGGTGAGGTCCTCGAGTTCCCGCACGGTCACCTTGTCCCGGAAGTTCGGCAGGTAGAGCGCGAGTTTCATGGTGTTTCCCTTCAGCGGGCGGTGAGGGTGGTGCGGATTTCGGTCTTGAGGACCTTGCCGACGGTCGACCGGGGCAGGTCCGGCCAGATCTCGATCTGCTTCGGGGCTTTCACGCTCCCGATGCGGTCCTTGACGAACGCGATCAGCTCGGCACGGTCCAGTTCCCGGCCGGGCCGGAGCTGGACGACGGCGGTGACGCGCTCGCCCCACTTGTCGTCGGGCAGGCCGATCACGGCGCAGTCGCGGACCGCGTCGTGGGCCAGCACCGCCTGTTCGACCTCGGCGGAGTAGACGTTGAACCCGCCGGTGATGACCATGTCCTTGGCGCGGTCGACGATGTGGAGGAAGCCTTCGCCGTCGAGGAACCCGATGTCGCCGGTGTGGTGCCAGCCGTGCGCCGACGCCTCGGCCGAGGCGTCGGGGTTGCGGTAGTAGCCGGCCATCACGAGTGAGCCGCGCACGCAGATCTCACCGCGTTCACCTTGCGGGACGGCGTTTCCGTCGCCGTCGAGGATCGCCACCGTGACCAGCGGCGACGGGCGGCCCGCCGACGCCAGCCGTCCCGTGTGGACAGTCCCGTCCGGACGGCGGTGCTCGGCGGGCGACAGCGTCGAGATCATCATCGGGGCTTCGGACTGGCCGAACAGCTGCGCCATCGGCCCGATCCGGTCGAGGGCTTCGGCCAGCCGCGCCGTCGACATCGGGGCCGCGCCGTACCAGAAGCACTGCAGGGACGAGAGGTCCGTCGTGTCGAGTGCTTCGTGGCCGAGCACCAGGTAGATGAGCGTCGGCGGCAGGAACGTGTGCGTGACGCGGTGGCGTTCGATCAGGGCCAGGAACTCCCCGACGTCGGGTTTGGCCATGATCACGACCTCGCCGCCGCGAGCGAGGACCGGGAAGCAGAGGACGCCGGCCGCGTGCGTCAGCGGCGCCAGGGCCAGGTAGACCGGGCGGCTCTCGAAGGGGTAGCTCATCAGCGTGATCGCCGACATCGTCTCGAGGTTGCGGCCGGTGAGCATGACGCCCTTGGGGCGGCCGGTGGTGCCACCCGTGCCGACGAGGGCGACGACGTCGCCGGGCGGGTCGGCCGCGACCGGCGGGTCTTCGCGGGCGGCGTCGAGCCAGGCGTCGAAGCCGGGCGCGAAGTCGTCGCCGTCGCCGAGGCGGACGAGCGTGGTCAGCTTCGGCAGCTGCGGGGCGATCTTGCGGACGAGGTCCTCGAAGGCGGGCTGGAAGACCAGTGTGGTGCAGTCGAAGAGGTCCAGGAGCTCGGCGTTCTCGCCGGCGGCGTTGCGCGGGTTGATCGGGCACCACACCGCGCCGGCCCGGGAGATGCCGAAGACGCAGGTGAACGCGGTCGGGTCGTTGGCCGAGAGGACGCCGACCTTGTCCCCCGGGGCGACGCCCGAGCGCCGCAACGCGCGGGCGACCGCCTCGGCCAGCTCGACGACCTCGCCGTAACCGCGCGAGACCCCGTCGAGGGTCAAGCAGGGCGCCCCGGGGTCCAGGGAGGCGCCTTTCTCCAGGTAGAAGAACAGAGACATCGTCGTCCCTCCCGACTTCGCCGGCGGCTGGTGAAGACCATGACCGCCATTTGGACGAATGTCAAGATTTTCTTGGACGATTGGTCAGAAAACGGCCGGATGGTATCTTCGGGCCTGTGACCAGCGCAGCCGCCGTGAGGCGCCGGACCCCAGCCGACAAGTTCGAGGACCGCCGCCGGGAACTGGCCGACGCGGCGCTGCTGGCGCTGGCCGACCTCGGCTACGCGCGCACCAGCCTGCGCACGATCGCGGAGCACACGAAGTTCTCCCACGGGCTGCTGCACTACTACTTCGCCGACAAGGTCGAGCTGATCACCTACTGCGTCCGCCGCTACAAGGCGGCGTGCGTCCAGCGCTACGAGGGCGGCGTCGGCGAGGCGGCCACGGCGGCGGAGCTGGCCGCCGCCTGCGCGGACGGCCTGGCCACGGCGCTCGGCGAGGCCCCGCTGATGCACCGCATGTGGTACGACCTGCGCACGCAGTCCCTGTTCGAGCCGGCGTTCCGCGAGGACGTGGCGGAGATCGACGACAGCCTGCGGGACATGATCTGGCGCAACGTGAGCGCGTACGCCGGTCTCGCGGGCGCCGAACCGACCTGCTCCGAGGCCGACGCGTATGCGTTGTTCGACGGGCTGTTCCAGCAGGCCCTGCTGCGCCACCTCGCCGGCGAGGAGACCGCCCTCGACGACCTGCGCCGCGGGGTGCGGGAGCTGTTCCCCCGCCTGGTCGGCTAACTTCCGCCCGAGACGACGATGATGTGCAGGGTCCGCGGCCCGTGCACGCCTTCCACCCGGGTCAGCTCGATGTCGCTGGTGGCACTCGGGCCGCTGATCCAGGTCTGCGGACGGGCCGGGTCCAGCGCGGCCACCGCTTCCGGCACACCCGGCACGATCCGGTCCTCGCGCAGCACGCACACGTGCACGTCCGGCACCAGGCTCAGTGCCCGCCGGCCCTGGCCGGGGCCGTGGTCGAGGACGATCGTGCCGGTGGTCGCGATGCCCAGGGCCGCCGTGGTGACGACGGCGTCGAACTCCGCCAGCTCCGCCGTGGTCGCGGGCGGCGGTGAGCCGCCGACGTCGACCGGGAAACCCGCCGGTACCAGCACCTTCCGCGCCGGCCCCAGCGCCGCGCGGATCGTGTCCGGCAGCTCGGCCGCGGTGCACCGCGTGAGGGTGGCCCGGTAGTCGACCACACGCTCGGCGAACAACTCGACGTCCGCAACCGCCGTGCGGTACCCCCGCGGGACCGCGGCTTCGGTCCGGTCCGCGGTCCGCAGCGCCCCGCGGACGGCCGCCAGGATCTCCTCGCGCGCGGTCATCGCCCGCCCCGCCGCCACCAGGCCCGGAACGACTCCCGCGGCGGCGCGGGCAGATCGCGGCTGTCCGTCCACAGTGCACCCGGCCACGGCAGGCGCGCCAGCGCGCGGCGGCCACCCGGGAGCACGCGCCGCCCGAAGCGGGTCAAGACCCGGTTCGCCGCACCCAGCCCGCGTTCGGCCAGGCCGAGCCGTCGCGCGTCGGACAGCGTCCAGGCCGCCGCCTTCATCGCCACCGCCTCGGGTTTCGGGACGCCGCCGCGGTGCGCGTCGACGACCTGGGACCGCAGGTGCACCAGCACTTCCGGGATGTCGATGCGCACCGGGCACGCCTCGAAGCAGGCGCCGCACAGGCTGGAGGCGTAGGGCAGGGAGTCGGTTTGCTCGTCCACGCCGACGCCCTTGAGCAGCGGGTTGAGGATCGCGCCGATCGGCCCCGGGTAGACCGAGCCGTAGGCGTGCCCGCCGGTGCGTTCGTAGACCGGGCAGACGTTCAGGCACGCCGAGCAGCGGATGCAGCGCAGCGCCTGCCGGCCGACCTCGTCGGCGAGCGCGCGGCTGCGGCCGTTGTCCAGCAGCACCACGTGCATTTCCCGCGGCCCGTCGCCGGGAACCACACCCGACCAGGTCGACGTGTAGGGGTTCATCCGCTCCCCCGTGCTCGACCGCGGCAGGAGCTGGAGGAAGACGTCGAGGTCGGCCCACGTCGGCACGATCTTCTCGATGCCCACCACGGAAACGAGCACCTCGGGCAGGGTCAGGCACATCCGGCCGTTGCCCTCGGACTCGACGACGACGAGGGTGCCGCTCTCGGCGACGGCGAAGTTCGCGCCGGAGACGGCCATCTTCGCCCGTAGGAACTTCTCGCGCAGGTGCAGCCGGGCGGCGCCGGCCAGCTCGGCCGGGTCGTCGGTCAGCCCGTCGGGCGCCGGACGGCCCGCGGCGGCCATCTCGCGGCGGAAGATCTCCCGGATCTCCGCGCGGTTGCGGTGGATCGCCGGCACCAGGATGTGGCTGGGCAGGTCGTCGCCGAGTTGCACGATCAGCTCGGCGAGGTCGGTTTCCCAGGCGGTGACGCCGTGTTCGGCGAGCGCCTCGTTGAGGCCGATCTCCTGGGTCGCCATCGACTTGACCTTGACGACCTCGTCGACACCGTGGTCCCGCGCGATGCGGGCGACGATGTCACAGGCTTCCCGGGCGTCGCGCGCCCAGTGCACGGTGGTCCCCCGCGCCTGCAACGCGGCTTCGAGGGTCAGCAGGTGTTCGTCGAGGCGGCGCAGGGTGTTGTCCTTGATCGCCGCGCCGGCCAGGCGCAGTTCCTCCCACTCGCCCACCTCCCCGACGACGGCGGCGCGCTTGGCGCGGATGGTGCCGGTGGCGTGGGCGAGGTTGCGGCGCAGCTGCGTGTCGGCGAGCGCTTCGCGCGCCGCCGCCGGGAAGGCGGGCATGCCGACGAACGTGGCGCTCACGCGTCCTCCTCGGTCGAAGCCAGCACGTCGGCCAGGTGCAGCACGCGCACCCCGGACCGCTGCCGCGACAGCAGCCCGCCGATGTGCAGCAGGCAGGAGTTGTCGCCCGCGACCAGCACCTCCGCGCCCGTGGCGCGGACGTGCCGCGCCTTGTCCGCGCCCATCGCGGTCGACGTCTCGGCGTTCTTCACCGCGAACGTGCCGCCGAACCCGCAGCACTCCTCCGCCGCGGGCAGCTCGACGAGGTCGATGCCGCGCACCGCGCGCAGCAGCCGCAGCGGCTTGTCGGCGACGCCGAGCATGCGCAGTGAATGGCAGGTCGGGTGGTAGGTGACGCGGTGCGGGAAGGAGGCACCGACGTCGGTCACGCCGAGCACGTCGACGAGGAATTCGCTCAGCTCGTGGACTTTCGGCCCGGTCTCGGCCAGCCGGGGCTCCCCGGCGCGCCGCGCGACCAGGCGGTGCTGGTGCCGGGCCGACCCCGCGCACGAGCCGGACGGCGTGACGACGTGGTCGTACCCGGCGAACGCCTCGGTGAACGTGCGGACCACCGGCACGGCCTCGTCGAGGTAGCCGGTGTTGACCATCGGCTGGCCGCAGCAGGTCTGCGCCTCCGGGAAGTCCGCGTCCACGCCCAGGCGGCGCAGCAGCCGGAACACCGCCTTGCCGGTGTCGGGGAAGAGCGCGTCGTTGATGCAGGTGACGAGCACGGCGACCTTCATGCGCACACCTGCCGTCCGAGAGGTTAAAAGGTTTCAAATTCAGGCGAGGCTGACGCTACTACGACCTATTGTTACGTTTCAAGTCCGCAGCCGTGTCGGCGCTTTGCGGGACGGCTACCGCGGCTTCAGGATCTCCGTGGGCACTCCCATGTTCTCGAGCACCCGTTCCACCGCCAGCCCGACCCGCAGGAAGTCCTCGCCCAGCGGGTCGATCACCAGGCGGCGGACCGTCTCCACGTGCCCCGGCGCCGACGCCGTCAAGTGCGCCAGGCCCGCTTCGGTCAGCGTCGCCGTCGTGAAGCGGCGGCCTTGGCCCGTGCAGACCTCGCGCACCACCCAGCCGCGGTCCTCCAAGCGCGCCACCGCGTGGGAGATCCGGGGCAGCGAACCGTTGGCCATCTCCGCGATCTCGCTCATCCGCAGGCTCTGTCCGGGCACGGCCGACAACCGGGCCAGGATCATGTAGCCCAGCAGCGTCAGGTCGGCGTCGCGCAGCAGCTGGCTCTCCAGCGTGCCCGGGAGCGTGAGCAGGATCTTCGCCAGGTTGATCCACGCATGCCGCTCGTCTTCGTCCAGCCAGCGGACCTGTTCTTCGTCGGACACGCCTTGACTTTAACACGCAACCCAACCTACCTTTTGGGTTGAACACGCAACCCAAGGAGGAGCGATGTCCCCCACGCCCAAGACCGCCATCCGGCTCGGCTTTGCCCTGCTGGCCGCCGCCGTGGCGAACACCGTCATCGCGCTCGCGGCGACGGCCCTCGACGACGGCGGGATCCACATGGGCCTGTCCCCCGCGATCTACCTGCCCTTCACCGCCGTCGGGCTGCTGCTGGGCGCGGTCGGCTGGTTCGTGCTCGCCCGCACGGCCCCGAAGGCGCTGCGCGTGGTCGTCCCCGCCGTCCTCGTCCTGACCTGGATCCCGGACCTGCTGCTGCTCACGGCGGGCGCCACCGTCGCCAACGTCGTCGGGCTGATGCTGATGCACCTGGTCGTCGCCACCGCGATCGTCACCGCGCTCCGCCCGACGCTGGAACCGGCCGAAACCGGCGCCCGGCTAGCTCACCACGAGAACGGTGTGTGAACCCAGCCTGCCCTTTTCCGGCTCCCGCGTGGCCTGACCGGCGGCCACCGCGGCGGTCAGCGCGCCGACGGCGTCCTCGGCCCGGTAGATCGTCTCGAGCAGGGTGAACCGCTGCAGCTCGGCGACTGTGCGGGGACCCCGCCGGGCCAGTTCCGCCAGCAGCGCGCGGCGCAACGGCAGCAGCTGCGGGGTCAACGAGATGTCGACCAGCGTGCGCTCGGCGTCGTACGGGTCGCGGTAGCGGATGCCCGCGAACTCGTCCACCGCCCACAGCTCGGTCTTGAACGTGGCGAGGTGCCTGCTGTCCGCCGTCGCGAAGACGAGCGTCCGCGCGGCACCGTCCTCGGCCACCAGGTCGACGGCCACCGCGCAGCCGAGCCCCGCCGCCCGCAGCCGGTCCCGGTGGTCCGAGCCCGGTTCGGCCACGAGCAGCACCTCGTGCGCCTTGCCCCGCACCAGCGACGGCGGCCAGGGGCCGGACAGGTGCGCCAGCATCGGCCCCGCCACGTCGAGCGCACCCAGCTCGGCGACGCTCCGGACGACCAGCCCCGGCGGAGTCCCGTCCGGCGCCACCCGGCCGACGAACACCGCCTCCAGGCGGTGGCCGGCGAGGCGGTCGGCGAACTCGCCGAACACGCGCAGGGCATCGGCGGCGAAGTCGCCGCACTCGACGTACGTGCCGCCACGCTGCGACCGCAGCACGGTCGCGGTCCAGGCGTCGAGGTACCGCACCAGCACGTCACGCTCGACGGAACCGTGCGGGTCAGGGCGCCGGACGCGCTCGGCCACGCTTCCGGTTGTACCGCACTCGCGCGCCCGGGACCAGCCGCGGGACCGCCCTACCCCAGGCTTTCGTACGGATCCGCCGGCGCCGCGACCGGCCGGGCCGACCCGACCTCGACGAACGGGATGGTTCCCCCGTTCACCGGGTCCTGCACCGCCTGCGCCGAGTACGCACCGGTGATCTCGAACCACGAGTCCGGCTGCAGCACCGGCGGCACCCGCCCGGTCAAGCCGACCTTCACCGGCTGGGCGTCCGCCGCGCAGCAGTTCAGCAGCATGCGGACCAGGTACGGCACTCCCGCGTGGTCGAACGCCACGAACCCGGTCAACGTCACCGTGCGGCCGGCCAGCGAGCGGCCGTGGTCGTAGACCGCGCGGTCCGCGTAGTCGATCACCGTCAGGCTGACCGGGTTCCCCGCCGGGAGCGGGGCGACGATCCGGGGGGACGTCACGGCCGTGCCGGTGCGCATCGCGCTGTAGGACCCCAGCGCCGGCGGTGCCGCGAGGATCAGCGCGAACACCGGCAGCACCAGCAGCCACGACACCCGGGGTCCGGGGTGCCCGCGCGGGCGGCGGCGCGCGTACCAGGCCGTCGCGACGGCCGCGAGCACCAGCACCGCCCCCGCCGCCAGCACCAGCGGCTGCAGCCCGGCCTTGACGTACCGCAGGTACAGCCCGCTCACGCCCGCGTGGAGCAGGACGCCGCCGAGGAGGAACAGCAGGATCGCCTGCACCGTCCGGTTCACAGCAGCACCGCCCCGGTCAGCACCGCCGCCGTCACGGCCACGGCGAACGTCACCGGCGCGAACCGCAGCGCGAACCCGCGGCCGAACGTGGCCGCCTGCATGCCGAACAGCTTCAGGTCGATCATCGGGCCGACGACCAGGAACGCCAGGCGTGCCGTCGGCGAGAACTGCGTCAGCGACGCCGCCACGAACGCGTCGGCCTCCGAACAGATCGACAGCAGCACCGCGAGCACGGCCAGTGCCAGGACCGCCACGACCGGGTGGCCTGCCGCGGCGTGCAGCCAGCCCGCCGGCACCACGGCCTTGAGCGTCGCCGCCGCCATCGCGCCGCCGACCAGGAACCCGCCCGCGTGCAGCACGTCGTGCCGCACCGATCCCCAGAACGCTTCTCCCCGGCCGCCGCCCTCGCCGTGGTCGTGCGGGCGGGGCCGCAGCCAGTCCGGACGGCCGAGCCGCTGCCACAGCCAGCCCATCACGCACGCCGCCGCGAGGCTCGCCGCGAACCGGGCGACGACCATCCGCGGCTGCCCGGGGAACGCGACCGCCGTCGCCGTCAGCACCACCGGGTTGATCGCCGGCGCCGACAGCAGGAACGCCACCGCGGCCGACGGCCGGACGCCGCCGCGGACCAGCGCGCCGGCCACCGGCACCGACGCGCATTCGCAGCCGGGCAGGACCGCCCCGGCCAGGCCGGCGACCGGCACGGCCAGCGCGGGCCGGTGCGGCAGCACGCGGGTGAAGACCGACGGCGGCACGAACACCGCGAGCGCGGCCGAGAGCAGCACGCCGACGACCAGGAACGGCAGCGCCTGCACGACCACCGCCACGAACACCGTCAGCCAGCTCTGCATGACCGGAGCGGACAACAGCCGCCGGACCGGGCCCTGCGCCAGGAATCCGACCAACAGGACCAACGTCAGGACGAGGACGGGATCGACGTTCCAGCCCGGCTCCTCCCGGTCCCGGCGGCCGGCGCCGCGCCGTGCTTCGTCGATGGCAGTCACCAGGCTCGTCTCCCGTACTTCCGCTCCACACCCGCCCTTGAACACGGACGGCGGGCCCGGCCGGTTCACTTCCGCCCGACGAAAGTCGGGGGCGGTTCACGACGAAAGTCGGACCGGCGCCCCCGCCGATTCGTCCCGATCGGGGCCGAACGGGACGCACTGGCCGGTTGGTCCGCGGGCCATTCGGCGCAACGACGGCCGGGCCTGCGGGCACCAATTGCTTTGGCCGCTTCGGAACGGGGTCGGCGGCGGCGTCCCAACTGTATAAACAGGACACCCATGGGCCCCCGCCACCTCGCAGCTCTCCCCAGGAGTGATCCATGCGTCGAAGAGTCCTCGCCGTAGCCGGTTTCGCGGCTTTGGCCCTGACCGTCCCCGCGCTCCCCGCCGCCGCGCTGCCCGCCCCCGCGGCCGCCGCCCACCCGACCGCACGCGTCTGCGCCCAGACCGCGAAGCCCGGTATGGCAACGTGTTTCGCCGAACGCCAGACCGACACCCTGCACGCGGCCCTCGCGCCGGACGCCCTGCCGAGCGGGTTCGGGCCGTCCGGGCTGCGTTCCGCGTACAACCTCACCGCGAGCGGCAGCGCGTCGGCGACGGTGGCCATTGTGGACTCCAACGACGACCCCAACGCCGAAAGCGACCTCGCCACCTACCGCTCGACCTACGGCCTGCCCGCGTGCACCACCGCGAACGGCTGTTTCAAGAAGGTCAACGAAAACGGGCAGGCCAGTCCGCTCCCGGCCGCCGACAGCGGCTGGGCGGGTGAGATCTCGCTCGACGTCGACATGGTTTCGGCGATCTGCCCCAACTGTCACATCCTGCTGGTGGAAGCGAACCAGCCGAGCATGACCGACCTCGGCACGGCGGTGAACACCGCCGTTTCGCTGGGCGCCAAGTACGTTTCCAACAGCTACGGCGGCGGTGAGGACGGCAGCGAGCCGAGCTACGACACCAGCTACTTCCACCACCCCGGCGTCGCGATCACCGCGAGCACCGGCGACAACGGCTACGGCATCAGCTACCCGGCGTCGTCGCAGTACGTCACGGCGGTCGGCGGCACGTCGCTCACCCAGGGCGGCGGCACCCGCGGCTGGACCGAGACCGCCTGGAGCGGCGCCGGCAGCGGCTGTTCGACCAGCGTGGCCAAGCCGGCGTTCCAGAACGTGACGACCGGCTGCGCCAAGCGCGCCAACGCCGACGTCTCGGCGGTCGCCGACCCGCAGACCGGGGTCGCGGTCTACCAGACCTACGGCGGCAGTGGCTGGGCCGTCTACGGCGGCACCAGCGCGTCGTCGCCGATCATCGCGTCGGTCTACGCGCTCGCCGGCACCCCCGGCGCGGCCGACACCCCGGCCGCCTACCCGTACTCCCACGCCGGGAACCTCAACGACGTCACCTCCGGCAGCAACGGCACCTGCTCGACGGCCGTGCAGTGCAAGGCGGGCACCGGCTGGGACGGCCCGACCGGGCTCGGCACCCCCAACGGCACCGCGGCGTTCACCGCCGGCACGTCGTCCGGCGGTGTCACGGCGGCAAACCCGGGCGGCCAGAGCGGCGTCACCGGGACCGCGGCGAGCCTGCAGCTCTCGGCGTCCGGCGGCAGCGGCGGCTACACCTGGACCGCCACCGGCCTGCCCGCCGGCCTGGCGATCAGTGCCGCGGGCCTGGTTTCCGGCACGCCGACCACCGCCGGGACGTATTCGGTGACCGCCACCGCGAAGGACTCTTCCGGCGCCACGGGCAGCACGACGTTCTCGTGGACGATCACGTCGCCGGGCGGCACCGGCTGTTCGGGCCAGAAGCTGGCCAACCCCGGCTTCGAGAGCGGCGCGACGTCGTGGACGGCCACCAGCGGCGTGATCACCACGACGACGAGCAGCGAGCCGGCGCACTCCGGGAGCTACCTCGCCTACCTCGACGGCTACGGCAGCACGCACACGGACACGCTGTCGCAGGCGGTGACGATCCCGGCAGGCTGCCACGCGACGCTCAGCTACTTCCTGCACATCGACACGGCCGAGACCACGACGTCGACGCAGTACGACAAGCTGACGGTCAAGGCGGGTTCGACGACGCTGGCGACGTATTCCAACCTGGACAAGGCAACCGGCTACCAGCAGCGCACGGTCGACGTCTCGGCGTTCGCCGGCCAGACGGTGACGCTGACGTTCACCGGGACCGAGGACTCGTCGCTGCAGACGTCGTTCTGCCTCGACGACACCGCGGTGACGGTGAGCTGATCCAGGTCAGTGAGCCGTGGTCCGCTGGGTCAGCACCTCCTCGACCGGGCGGCGGGCGGTGAGCCGGGCCGGGTAGCCGTAGCCGATGCGCAACAGCGTGTGCGGCTGCCCGGCCCCCGCGAAGAGCCGCTCGAGCGAGGCCCGGGTCCGCGGGGTCTCGAACGGCTGGGACAGGAACGACGTCGCCAGCCCGTCGGCCGTCGCGGTGAGCAGGACCCGCTGCATCGCCATCCCGGCCCGCACCTCCGCGTGCGGGCCCCGGTCCCGCGTCAGCACGGCGGCGAGCAGCGGCTCCCGCTCGTACTCGCGGGCGGGCAGGTCCTCGTTCTCGTGCGACGCGCGCAGTGAGACGACGCCGCTGCCCTGCGGCGGCGGCCCGGACGCGATCTTCGGCACCCCGTCGGGGCTGTCCGGCCCGCGGTGGGTCCAGAACGCCGCCTCCGCGCGGAACGCGTGGTCCGTCTCCTGCAGGGATTCCGCCTGCCGGACCAGGGACGCGACCGGGGTGTAGCGGCCCGAGGCGTCGAGGTATTCGATCTGCCCGCCCTCGTGCAGGGCCGCTGCCTTGAGCGCCGCCCGCGCGGCCGGCGGCACTTCCTTGTCCAGCAGCGGCCGCCGGTTCGTGTGCCGGCGGAACACGGCCTCGGCGAGCCGGCGCTCGGCCGCGGTGGACTTCTGGTTGCCGTCGAGCCGCAGCACGGCGACCAGCCCCGGCTCGGCCGGGTCGGGCAGCAGCCGCACGACCGTGGCGAACCCGTTGGCCCGCAGGCAGATCTGCAGGTTGAACGCGGCCGCGCCGCAGGCGAGCCGCGCCTCCCGAGCGTGCGGATCGGCGACGGCGAGGACACGCTCGCGGTCCAGCCGGACTTCGATCACGTCGTGCTCGAGGACGAACCGCCAGGGCTGGGTGTTGTGCGGCGAGGGCGCGCGCACGGCCGAGGCGAGGGCCTGGTCGAGCACGCTGGGCAGTGGTCGGCTCATCGTCGGGCTCCGGTATCGGGGGAACGGGCACTCGCCAGCATCACCGGAGCCCACCGGACACCGCGACGGCCACGGGTCACGTCCGGCGAGGACCAAAGGCCTCAGTGACCGGGTCGCGCGGGAACAGCTCGCCCGGTCGCCGGCGGCCGCCACCAGAAGCCCGCAGCCGACGAGCCGGGGCCGTGCAACCCCGAGGCCGGGTCGTTCCGTCCGGGAGGCACCGGAACGAAGGAGGTACCGCCCGTGCGCCGGCTGTCCGCTGTCGTGCTCCTCGTCGCCCTGGGCACCGTGGCCTGCGGCCGCAACCAGCAGGTGCCCCGGACGGCGGAGGCGCTGTGCTCGCCGTCCTACGAGCCGCGGGAACTCGTCGTCCGCGGGCCGCTGTACCCCGCGTTGCCCTCCCTCACCGGACGTGCCCCGGCCGAGGACCGCACCACCGACGTGGCCGCGATCCGGAACGTCGCCGCCGCCGCGTGCGGACTGCCGGAACCGCCCTCGAACGTGGCCTGCACCGCCGATCTCGGCCCCGGCTTCGAACTGAGGTTCCTCGACGCCCGGGGCCGGACGACCACCGTCACGGCCGCCGGCTACGGCTGCCAGTTCGTCGAAGGCCTGGGGCCGCGGCGGTTCGACGCGCGCCCGCTGTGGGCCGCACTGACCGCGGCCGGCCTGCCGGCGCCGCACCCACGCTGACCACCGTCCACAGTGGATGGGCCGGCCGGTTCCGGCAACGACGTCTACTTGACGTGCTCCGGGACCACGACGACCTTGCCGTGCACCCCGCCCGCCGCGGCGCGCGCGTGCAGCTCGGCCAGGTCGGCCAGCGGCACCCGCTCGGCGACGTCGATCCGCAGCTCGCCGCGGTCCACCTGGGCCACCAGCTGCGCCAGCTGGCCGGCGTCGCTGCGGACGAACAGGTCGATGCCGCGGACGCCGCGCTCCTCGTCGGCGGGGGCGGGCATCCACACCGTCGTGTTGACCAGGACCCCGCCCGGGCGGACCACCGTGACCAGGGCCGCGAGCTGTTCCGGCGCGACCGGGGCGAGGTTGAGCACGACGTCGACCGGCTCGGTCACCGCCGCGACCACGTCGGTGGCCGTGTGGTCGACGACCTCGTCGGCGGCTTCGAGCGCGGCGCCGCCGCGCGGGCCGGCGGTGGCGATCACGTGCGCGCCGGCGTTCTTGGCCAGCTGCACGGCGTAGCCGCCGACCGCTCCCCCGGCGCCGTTGACCAGCACGCGCTGCCCGTCCGTCAGCTTGCCGTGGTCGAACAGCGCCTGGTGCGCGGTGAGTCCCACCAGCGGCAGCGCGGCGGCGTCGGCCAGGGGGACGCTCGTCGGCGCCGTCGTGAGCGCCTCGGCCGGGGCGAGGACGTACTCCGCGGCGGCGCCGGGGCCGTCCATCGGCAGGAAGGCGACGACCGGGGTGCCGGTTTCGAACCCGGTGACGCCCTCGCCCCGGGCGTCGACCGTGCCGGCGACGTCGATGCCGGGCGTGTGCGGCAGCACGACCGGGATCGGGCCCTGCATGAAGCCGCCGCGGATGTTGCCGTCGACGGGGTTGAACGACGTCGCCGCGACCCGGATCCGGACCTGCCCGGCCCCGGGAACCGGCAGCTCCACGTCCTCGTAGCGCAGGACGCCGGGATCGCCGTACTCGTGGAACCGCACTGCCTTCATCGGGTTGCTCGCTTTCGTCCGTGATCCACTTCGCCCCCAGGATCGCGGCCGCGCGCCGGATCAGCCTGGGCCGGTTTGGCCCACCCTGACGACGGACGGCGGCCCGGCGGCGGTGACGAGCTCCCCGAGCCGGGCCGCGTCGCGTGACCCGGGTGCCGCGGTGAGGACCACCACCATCAGGCCGTCCGCCGGCACTTCCAGGAGGTTGCCGTCGAGGGCGAGGTCCGCACCGTCGGGATGCCGGAACACCGCCCGGTTCTCGTACGTGGTGACGGTTTCCGGCGTCCGCCACAGGGTGTCGAACGGCCGGCTCGTCGTCCGCAGCTCGTCGACGAGCCCCGCCAGCGACGCGTCCGCGGGGTAGCGCAGGGCCGTGCCCCGCAGCCGCGCGGCGAGCATCGCCCGGAACCCGGCGGCGCTGTCGTCGTCCCGGCTGATCCCGCGGGGTGCGTTGCGGAACGTGCGCCAGGCGACGTTCCAGTCCCGGTCGTGCCCGGCCGGGCCGCCGGTCTGCAGCGCGAGCCACGCACCGTTGACGGCGACCGCGTTCCACGCCGGGTCGGCCAGGAACGCGGGGGTGCCGCCGAACCGTTCCAGCAGCCGCAGTGCCGCCGCCCCGGGCTCGCGCGGCACCTGCCCGTCGACCGCGGCGTACCCGGCCAGCGCGCAGAGCCGCTCGTAGTCGGCCCGCCCGAGCCGGAGGGCACCGGCGATGGCGGTCACCACCCCGGCGGACGGGTGGCGGCGCCCCTGTTCGAGCCGCCGCACGTAGTCGGCGGACACCCCGGCCAGCTCGGCGAGCTCCTCCCGCCGCAGCCCGCGCGTCCGCCGCCGTCCGGCCGGCAGCCCGGCCGCGGCCGGGTCGGTGTTTTCGCGCAGCCGGCGCACCGCCGCGCCGAGTTCGTGCAGAGCCATGGCACCAGGGTGCCAGTGTTCCTCCGGCGGGCGGGCCGGGTCGCCGCGCGGCGACCCGGCCCGTCCGGCCACAGTGGACAGGCGAGCGTCAGCTCACCTGCAGGTCGATGCAGGCGTAGAAGGCGTTCGTCGTGTCCGCGATGTTCCACACCGCGAGGACCGTCTGGCGGCCCGTGCGGTTGCCGAGGTTCACCGGGTGCGCGACCGTGGCCGGCGGCTGCTGGTTGTTGCCGCTCACCTCGGCGATCTTCTGGCCACCGATGAAGTACTGGTAGTTCGACGTGCGGTGGCGGGCCGTGAACGTCCAGGTGAAGGTCACCGTGCGGCCGACGCCGGCGGCGCGCCAGCCCTTGCTGTTGTCGTTGAGCTCGGCGAACCGGGCCACGCCGCCGTTGCAGGACCGCAGGCCCTTGGGCCCTTCGACGCTCTGGGGTTCGTACTGGATCGCCCCGCACGACACGACGTGCTGGGCGCACTGCGCCTGCCGGCTGGCCGGCGAGCTGACGTAGCCGTGCGCGCTCGCGATCCCGGCGGGGTTGAGCACCACCAGTACCGGGGCCAGGAGGACACCCGCCGCGGCGGCGACCAGTTTGCGGTTCATACCAGCTCCTTCGGGGACGGGCTCACATCCCGCCGCCGGGCACGGCGAGGCCGCGGCCCCGGCCTCGCTGAAGAGGTCCGCCGCGACGGGAAGGGTTACGAGCGAAGGAAAATTGTGGTCTAGACCATACGTCTCTTCGTTACCGAGGTCAACGGATCGCCAAGTAACGAATGCTGTTGGTAAGGAGCCAACTGTCACCCGCCGTTCCGGTGAGCGGGACCGCGACCCGGGGACCGGGCGGCGACGGGCCGCCCACTGCCCCTAGGATCACGCCCGTGACCACCTACGACGACACGTTCGAGCACCTCGACCCCTCGGCCCTGCCGGAGCGGCAGCAGCGGATCCTGGTCGCGATCCGGGACTGGGTGGTCCAGCACGGCTACTCCCCCAGCACGCGCGAGATCGGCGAGGCCGTCGGCCTGCAGTCGACGTCGTCGGTGTCGAAGCACCTGGCGAGCCTGGAGGACAAGGGCTTCCTGCGCCGCGGCGCCACCGTGTCGCGCCCGATCGACGTCCGCGCGTTCCTCAACGGCTCGGCCGCCGCCGAGGACGGCGACTCGGTGCCGGTGCCCGTGGTCGGCGACATCGCGGCCGGCACGCCGATCTCGGCCGTCGAGCACACCGACGACGTCCTCAAGCTCCCCCGCGACCTCACCGGCCGCGGCACGGTGTTCGGCCTGCGCGTCCGCGGCGACTCGATGATCGACGCGGCCATCTGCGACGGCGACATCGTCGTGGTCAAGCAGCAGTCCGAGGCCCACTCGGGCCAGATCGTCGCGGCGATGATCGACGAAGAGGCGACGGTCAAGGTCTACCGCCGCCGCGACGGCCACGTGTACCTCGAGCCCCGCAACCCGGCCTACGACGTCATCGACGGCGACCGCGCGGTGATCCTCGGCGCGGTCGTGTCGGTGCTGCGGAGCGTCTGACTCACCAGGTGACGGGCAGCTCGTACACGCCGTACACCGACCCGTCGTGCTTGAACGGGACCTGCCCGACGTCGGTGGCCAGCGCCAGCGTCGGGATCCGCCGGTAGAGCGTGCTGTAGACGACCTGCAGCTCCAGCCGGGCCAGCGGCTGGCCGAGGCACTGGTGCACGCCGAACCCGAAGGCCACGTGGCGGTGCGCGTCGCGGGTCAGGTCGAGCCGGTCGCCGTCGGGGAAGACGTCCGGGTCGCGGTTGGCGATGTCGTTGGCCATGATCAGGCCCTCGCCCGCACGGATGGTCTCGCCGGCGATCTCGATGTCCTCCAGCGCGAGGCGGCGACGTCCGTTGTGCGTGATGTTCAGGTAGCGCAACAGTTCCTCGACCGCCGACGCGACCAGCGCCGGGTCGTCGCCCTCCCGCAGGAGCGCCAGCTGGTCCGGGTGCTCCAGCAGCGCCAGCGTGCCGAGCGCGATCATGTTCGCCGTCGTCTCGTGGCCGGCGATGAGCAGCAGGACGCCCATCTGCGCAGCTTCGGCCCGCGTCAGCTCCCCCGCCGCGACGCGCGCGGCCAGCCCGGACAGCAGGTCGTCGGCCGGGTTCTCGAGCTTGGCCCCCACCAGCTCGTCGAGGTAGCCGATCAGGGCCCGGTGCCCGGCCGCCCGCTCTTCCGGCCCGGCGTCGCGGCGGATGATGACCTTGCTGTTCTCCTGGAAGAAATCGTGGTCGGCGTACGGGACGCCGAGCAGCTCGCAGATCACCAGTGACGGCACCGGCAGCGCGAACGCCTCGACGAGGTCCACCGGCTTCGGTCCGGCCAGCAGCTCGTCGATCAGGTCGTCGACGATCTTCTGCACGGCCGGGCGCATCGCGGCGACCCGGCGGATGGTGAACGGCGCCGTCACCATCTTGCGCAGCCGTGCGTGCTCGGGGTTGTCCATCAGGATGAAGCTGATACCGGTGCCACCCTTCGGCAGCGGCGCGGGGCTGGGGTAGCCGGGCCGGGTGACGTCGGCGCTGACCCGCGGGTCGGCCAGCAGCGCCCGCTGGTCGGCGTGGCGGGTGACGAGCCACGGCGTGCTGCCGTCCCACAGCCGGACGCGCGCGAGCGGGGCCTCTTCCTGCAGCGCGCGGGCCGCGGGCGGCGGGTCGAACGGGCAGCCCGCGGCCCGGGGCATCGGGAACTCGGGGAGCTCGGCGGTCGTCGTCATCGTTCCTCCGCGGTGGCCATCGGTTCGTGATCAGTCAACCGAAGACTGCTACGCTAAGTCAAGCGACTGATTTAATTCGATTTCCGGAGGACCGCACGTTGCCCGAGCCATCCAGAGCCGCCGCCGAGGCGTCGCCGCGCGCGAACCTCGTCGTCGCGGTCCTCGCCCTCGCGGGCATCACCGTCTCGCTGATGCAGACGCTGGTCATCCCGCTGATCCCGGCACTGCCCGGGCTGCTGCACGCCTCCGCCGCCGACGCCACCTGGGCCATCACCGCCACCCTGCTCGCGGGCGCGGTGGCGACGCCGACCATGGGCAGGCTCGGCGACATGTACGGGAAACGGCGGATGCTGCTCATCAGCCTCGGCGCGCTGGTCGCGGGCTCGACGATCGGCGCGCTGTCGGACACGCTGGTGCCGATGGTCGCCGGCCGGACCCTGCAGGGCCTGGCCGCCGGCGTCATCCCGCTCGGGATCAGCATCATGCGCGACGAGCTGCCCGCCGAGCGGCTCGGTTCCGCCACGGCGCTGATGAGCGCGTCGCTCGGCGTCGGCGGCGCGCTGGGTCTGCCCGCGGCGGCGCTGCTGGCCGAGAACGCCGACTGGCACGCGCTGTTCTGGACCGCGGCCGGGCTCGGCGTGGTCGTCACCGCACTGGTCGTCGCGCTGGTGCCGGAGTCGCCGGTCCGCACCGGCGGCCGGTTCGACGTCCCCGGCGCGGCCGGGCTCTCGATCGCGCTGGTGTGCCTGCTGCTGGCCATTTCAAAGGGCGCCGACTGGGGCTGGGGCAGCGCGGCGACGCTGGGCCTGTTCGCCGCGGCCGCCGTCGTGCTGCTGCTGTGGGGCCGCTGGGAGCTGCGCACGGCGCGGCCGCTGGTGGACCTGCGGACGACGGCCCGGCGCCAGGTGCTGCTGACCAACATCGCCTCGGCGGTGTTCGGCTTCGCGATGTTCGCGATGTCCCTGGTCCTCCCCCAGCTGCTGCAGCTGCCGACGGCGACCGGGTACGGCCTCGGCCGGTCGATGCTCGCGGTGGGCCTGGTGATGGCACCGTCGGGTCTGGTGATGATGGCACTGGCCCCGGTGTCGGCCCGCGTTTCCCGCACCCGCGGCCCGAAGACGACCCTGATGCTCGGCGCGGTGGTGGTCGCGGCGGGCTACGCACTGGGCATCGTCCTGATGAGCGCAACGTGGCACCTGGTACTGGTGTCGAGCATCATCGGCGCGGGCATCGGCCTGGCGTACGGCGCCATGCCGGCCCTGGTGATGGGCGCGGTCCCGGTCTCCGAAACAGCGGCGGCCAACAGCCTCAACACGCTGATGCGGTCAATCGGGACATCGGTGTCCAGCGCAACGGCAGGCCTGATCCTGGCCCGCTTGACGATTTCGTTCGGCCCGGCGACATTGCCATCCCAGAACGGCTTCCGCCTCGTGCTGGGCATGGGCGCGGCGGCGGCGTTGCTGGCATTGGCGATCGCGGCATTCCTGCCCCGGCACGCGCCGGCCGCCGCGGAGGTGACCCAACCGAAGCCCGCGACAACAGCCGGCCGCTGACGACGCTGGGCTTCCCGTGTCATGAAAGAGTCGTTCATGACCTCAGACGCCATGAACGACTCTTTCATGACGTTCTCGAGCCGGCCTCGCCTGACAGGACCCAGCGCGCGCCCTTCCCCGGCGGCCGGCCGGATTACTTGCGGGCGGCCAGGCCGTCGAGGTGGAGCACGCCGCCCGCGTGGTGCTCCGCGACGTACTCCGGGCCCTTCGTCACCAGGCGGGCGATCGCCGTGGCGTGGCCGTGGCCGAGGCCGTGGTCCGCCTTCAGCCAGGCGACGATCTCCCCCGCCTTCGTCAGCTTCTTGCCCGCCGCCAGGTCCAGGAAGCCGCGTGGGGTGATGCCGGTCTGCTTCTCCGCGTTGTCGAGGTACGCCTGAAAAGACATGGTTGCTCCGGGGTTCGGCCGAACGAAGTCGGGTTCTTCGTGGATAACACCACCGTCTCACCGACAACTTTTCTTGTCAAGCCTTCGGCGCCACCACCGCCAACGTCGTGTACGGCAGCACGAAGCTGCCGCCGATCCCGTCGATCGCTGCGCCGACTTCGGCCAGCACCTCGGCCAGGGCGTCCGGCGGCAGTCGCGTCAGGCCGCCCGTTGTGGGCAGGAAGTCGAGCCACTCCTCGCGCGTGTACGTCCGCTCCCACGTGAACCGTCGGCGCTCCGGGGCGCCCAGCCCGGGGGCTTTGCCGATGGCGTCGGCGAAACCGGCGAACATCACGTCGTAGATCTCCGCCGCGGGGCGGGACTCCCCCGCGAACGGCAGGCCGGGCAGCACGCGCCGGCACGCCGCCACCAGGGCGTCCGCCACCTCCGCGGGCGGCTGGAACACGTGCGCGAACACCGCCAGCAGCCCGCCGGGGCGCAGCACCGCCGCCGCCTTGGCCGGGCCCGCGACCGGGTCGACCCAGTGCCAGGCCTGCCCGGCGACGACGGCGTCGAACGTCCGCCCGGCCGGGTCCCAGTCCTCGAACTTCGCCACCTCGACGTCGATCCCGGCGCGGCGGGCGAAGGCGGCCATCCGCGCGTCGGGGTCGACGCCGAGCACCCGGCAGCCCGCGGCGCGGAACTGCCGCGCCTCGATGCCGGTGCCGCAGCCGACGTCGAGGAAGTCGGGGCCGGGGCTTTCGGCGACGAGCCGGTCCACCAGCTCGCGCGGGTACTCGGGGCGGGCCCGGTCGTAGCGTTCGGCGTCACTACCGAAGGATTCGGCCATGGCACGGGCTTCGTGCGGTTGAGTGGGCATGCGCCCACTTTAGTGGGCACTTGCCCACTCGGGCAACCGCGCGGGCGTTCGCGCCCGGCGTGCCGGAGAATGGGCGCATGCCGACCGGGGTCCATCTGCGCGACGTGCGCAAGCAGCTCTTCCACGCGGCCGAACGGGTCCTTCTGCGCGACGGCCCGGACGCGCTGACGAGCCGCGCGGTGACCACGGAGGCGGACGTCGCGAAGGGCGTGCTGCACCGGCACTTCGCCGACTTCGACGACTTCCTGGCCGAACTCGTCCGCGACCGCATCGCCCGCCTGGCGGACCAGTCGGCACTCCTGCGGGCGGCGGCGGGAACCCGTACGGTGGCCGAAAACCTGGTGGCCGCCCTGGCCGAGTTGTTCGATCCGGTCTCGGTGGCGTTGACGAGTCTTGTTTTCTTCCGCGACGGGCTCCGCACCCGCCTCCGCCAGGAGGGCGACGGCTTACCGCTCCTGACGGAAGCCCGCGAAATGCTCACGGGCTACTTGTCCGCCGAGCGCGAACAGGGTCGCATAGCGGCGGACGCGGAGGTGAATTCCCTGGCCCTGTCCCTGATCGGCGCGGCCCACCTCCTCTACGCGGGCCGCAGAAGAGGAACCCTCCCACCGGACAGCGAAGTGAAGAAGACGGTGGACACGATCATGGCCGACCCCCTCCAACGCCGCCTGCTGTGACCAAGCAGTCCGAAGTGGATCCCCCGGGCAGCCAACACGAAAAGGCGACCACGCGCCGGGGGTCCGGGGGCTTGCCCCCGGCGGGGGTGTGGGGGCTCGGCCCCCACAGGACACAACGAGAAGAGCCCCGTTTGCGTGTTCCGCAAACAGGGCTCTCCCGCGAAGATCGTGGGCGATACTGGGATCGAACCAGTGACCTCTTCGGTGTGAACGAAGCGCTCTCCCCCTGAGCTAATCGCCCGTATACTACGTCACGAAATCCGGGGGTGGACTCGTGGTGCGCGATACTGGGATTGAACCAGTGACCTCTTCCGTGTCAGGGAAGCGCTCTCCCGCTGAGCTAATCGCGCGCTGCGGAACTTGTTGATGGCAGAAGCATATCGGATGCCCCGCGGGGCCGTGCAGGGGGTCCGCTGTACGGAAAACCGCCTGACAGGCAGGCCCGGAAACGGGCAGACTGCGAAGGACGTCCGTGTTCGGCACGGCCGTCCCGGCCGACCAGGAGAGTCCCACCCCGATGACCGAAACCGTGTCCACCCCGCCCGCCGACGTGACTCGCACTCCGGCGCGTTCGGGACTCCTCATCGGGGTTCTCGTGCTGTCCGCGTTCGTGATGATCCTCAACGAGACGATCCTGAGCGTCGCGCTGCGCGACCTGACCGTCGACCTGCGGGTCCCGACGACGACGGTGCAGTGGCTGACCAGCGGGTTCCTGCTGACGATGGCGGTCGTCATCCCCACGACCGGGTTCATGCTGGAGCGGTTCTCGGCGCGGCAGGTGTTCCTGTTCTCGCTGTCGGCGTTCAGCCTGGGCACGGTGCTGAGCGCGCTGGCGCCCGGGTTCGGGTTGCTGATGGCCGGGCGGGTGGTGCAGGCGTGCGGCACGGCGGTGATGCTGCCGTTGCTGATGACGACGGTGATGCGGCTGGTGCCGCCGGAGCGGCGTGGCGCGACGATGGGCACGATCACGATCGTGATCGCGGTGGCGCCGGCGATCGGGCCGACGATCGGCGGCGCGGTGCTGTCGTCGCTGGGCTGGCGCTGGATGTTCTGGATCGTGCTGCCGTTGTCGCTGGCCGCGCTGGTGGCCGGGGCGGTGTTGTTGCGGCTGGACGGCGAACGCCGCCGGGTGCCGCTGGACGTGCCGTCGGTGCTGTTGTCGGCGATCGGGTTCGGCGGGGTGCTGTACGGGCTGTCGTCGGGCGGCGAGCAGGCCGGGGCCGAGCCGCTGGTGCCGGGCTGGGTGCCGATCGTCGTCGGCGTGGCCGCGCTGGTCGTGTTCACCTGGCGGCAGCTGAGGCTGCAGCGCCGGGATCGGGCTCTGCTGGACCTGCGGCCGTTCACCCACCGCAGCTTCGTCGTCGCGCTGGTGCTGACGGCGTTGCTGTTCGTGTGCCTGATCGGCGCGGCGGCGATCCTGTTGCCGCTCTACCTGCAGACGGTGTTGCACACGAGCACGTTCGTCAGCGGGCTGGCCGTGCTGCCCGGCGGGTTGGTGCTGGGTTTGCTGGGCCGGCCGGTCGGCGCGCTGTTCGACAAGGTCGGCGGGCGCCCGCTGGTGATCCCGGGCGCCGCGGCGATGGCCGCTTCGCTGTGGCTGTTCGCGGTGCTGGGCCCGGATTCGCCGCTGGTGGCGGTGATCGGGATCCACGTGCTGATGATGGCCGGGCTGGGCCTGATGATGACGCCGTTGTTCACCGAGTCGCTGGGGGTGCTGCCCGAGCACCTGTACTCGCACGGCAGCGCGATCCTCTCGACGCTGCAGCAGGTGGCCGGCGCGCTCGGCACGGCGATGTTCGTCAGCGTGGCGACGCTGGGCAGCCACGACGCGGCGGCGACCGGCCCGGACGCCGCGGGCCTGCGGGCGGCGTTCCTCGTGGCCGGGGTCATCGGCCTGGTCGCCTTCGCGGGCAGCTGGCTGATCCGCCGCGGCCGCCCGGCGGCACCGTCCACTTCGGAGCACTGAGTCCTGGAACGGGCGACGCGGTCGGCGGGGGTGTCGGAGCTGTCGCGGATGCACTGAAAGAGTCGTTCATGACGTCTGACGTCATGAACGACTCTTTCATGACGTTCGAAGCCGAAGCCGGACCGGACCTCGTGTCGTCCGGTGGGGTCAGGAGGGCGGGGTCACCGGGGCGAGCAGGAGGCCCGTCAGCGCGTCGATCAGGCCCGTGCCCGCGTCGTTCCAGCTCGCGCGGGGGGTGGCCGTGCCCTCGGCCAGTGCGCGCTCACGCTCGGCCGTCATGTGGATCATCAGCTGGCGGGCCATGTCGCTGCGCTCGGCGCGGACCTCGGCGGGCAGGCCGTCGAGGCAGCGGTTGAGGCCTTCGACCGCGCGGGCGAGGGCCGGTGAGGACAGTGACTCCTCCGCGATGATCGCCCGCAGGGCCGGGTCGGTCATCACCTGGGCGCTGAACCGCGCGAACCACGTCGGCGCGCCCAGCTCGTGCAGGTAGCTCGTGCTCGGCCGGACCAGGCACGCCACCCAGTCGCGCAGGTCGCCGTCGCCGTCGATGGCCTCGACGAGTTCCTCGCGCAGCCGCTCGACCCGCGCGGAGTGCTTGCGGGCGATCGCGCGCACCAGGTCGACCTTGGTCCCGAAGTGGTAGTTGACCGCGGCGTTGTTGCCCTGCCCGGCCGCCTCGCTGATGTGCCGGTTGGACACCGCGTGCACGCCGTGCTCGGCGAACAACCGCTCCGCCGTCACGAGGATGCTCTCCCGCGTGGCACTCGCGCGATCCGCCTTGACGTTCATCCACCCACCCGGTCCACCCGACGCCTTGCCGGCCCCCACCTTACGGAGCCGGTCACCGGAGACGGCCCAGCCACGCCCGCGCCGTCTCCAGGTAGCGGCGGGAGAACCCCGTCGACGGCGCCCACGCCTCGAACCCGTGCGGCCCGCCGGGCGCGAGGTGGAACGTCGTGGCGACGCCGGCCGCGCGCAGCCGGCGGGCGTACTCGGCGGCTTCGTCGTGGAACAGGTCGATGTCGCCAACGCCGATCCACGTCTCCGGCAGCCCGGCGACGTCGTCGCGGCGGGCGGGCACCGCGTAGTGCGGCACGACCGGCGCGCCGGGTTCGGTGCCGAGGTAGGCGCGCCAGCCGAAGCGGTTGAGGCGGTTGTCCCAGACCCGGTGCCGGGCGCCGTCGAGGGCGCGCCGGGCCGCGGTGCGGTCGTCGAGCATCGGGCAGAACAGCCACTGCGCGCGCGGCCGCTCCCCCTCGTCGTGCAGGCGCTGCACGAGGGCCGCCGCGAGCCCGCCGCCGGCGCTCTGCCCGCCGACGACCACCCGCTCCGCGGCGACGTCGCCCCGCAGCCACGTCCAGGCGGCGTGGCAGTCGTCGAGCGCGGCGGGGTACGGGTGCTCCGGGGCGAGGCGGTACTCGGCCGACACGACGGTGATGCCGAGCTCGCGGGCGGTTTCGGCGCAGAACCGGTCGTCCTGGACGGCGCCCCCGATGACCAGGCCGCCGCCGTGGATCCACAGGAGCGTCAGGTCGGACCGCGGGGTCCGCGGCCGGTGGACCCGCAGGCCGGGCCGCAGCTCGACGTCGACGTCCGGCAGCGACGGCGGCCGCATCCGCGCGGTCGCCACGCGCACCAGCCGCCGTACCCAGGCCCGCTCCAGGGGCAGGCGCGGCATCCGCCGGACCCGGGCCCGCAGCTCGGGCGCCACCGCGGACAGCGTCACCGGTTCCTCGAGGGTCATAACGGACAGCGTACCCCATTTTAAGTCAAGCGCTTGAGTTAAATCGCGGGCAGGTTGGTGCGCCCCGGACGGGGGTATCCGCCGGACATGACCGCCGACGTCGAACGCGCCGCGCACGCCTACTGCCCCCGGTGCCACCCGGATCCGCGGCCCGGGGACGTGATCACGGCGCTGTGCGGCGCCCGCCACCCGTACTACGGCCGCCGCGACCGCCCGGTCAACACCTGCCCCGCCTGTGTCACGCTGGCCTCGGCCAACGTCTACGCCTGCGGGCACCCCGGAGCCTGATCACCCGCAAATCGGGTGTTCCGGAACCACCTCGGAGGCCGACCACCTACGCTGACCGGCATGAAGAGGTGGGGGATCGCCACGGCGACCGCGGCGGTCGCCGCGCTCGCGCTGGCGCTCGTCCTCGGCCTGCTGGGCGGGACACCGACCGGCGCCGGGGACAACGGGGACGGCTACCGGTTGTTCTGCGGGCCCGGGCTCACGCCCGCGACGCCGAACCACAAGGCGAGCTGGCTGGGCGGGGTCGTGCTCGACTTCGGGCGCGGGACACCGTGCCCGGATCCGCAGCCCTCCAGCGCCGCGGTGCTGTTCGGCTCGGTCGCCAACGGGCACGGTTCGTTCAGCCTCCTCGAACTCGGCTGGCTGTACGTGCTGCTGGTCTTCCTGGTCACCCTGCTCGCGGCCTGGGCGCTGCAGGCCCGCGGCCACCAGCGGCTGCTGTTCCTCGTGCCCCCGCTGCTCCCCCTGCTCGAGCCGGCCTTCGCGCGGCTGTTCCTCTCGACGTTCGCCGAGCCGGCCGGCCTGTTCGGCGCGTACACGCTGATGTGCGGGCTCGCGGTCATCGCCGCCACCAGGGCCGAAGACGGCTTCGCGCGGCTGGCCGCCCTCGTGCTCGTCGCCGTCGGCGGGGTCGTGGGCGGGCTGGCCAAGATCGGCTTCCTGCCGCTGTTCGTGCTGGCCGTGCTCGTCTGCGCGGTCACCGCCGCGCGCCCGGGCCGCGGGAAGTGGTGGACCGGCCGGTTCGTCGGGCCGGCACTCGCGATCCTGCTCGTGCTGGAGATCATCGCCCCGATCCGCGCGAACCTGGCGTGGCAGGAACGCAACTACGCCGACGTCAACGCGGTCAACGTCGTCTACACCCTCGCGCTGGCCGAGGTGCCGGGCTCGGCGTCCCGGCTCGGCCTGCCCGAAGCGGCGCAGGACAGCGCGGGGCACGCCTACTACCCGGACGGCCCCGAGGCGCTCGCCGGCTCGGACGTGCTGCTCGAAGACCCCACCGTGGTCAAGCACAAGGCGTGGGACCTGCTGCTGGAGCACCCCGGCGTGCTGCTGCACGCGATCGGCGTCGGCCTCCAGGCGACGCTGGGCCGGAGCCTGCCGTACCTGCCGGACGAGCCGTGGTCGGCGGTGAGCCGTCCCCCGGACAACTCGGCGCCGGTCAGCGGCGACATGGGCGGCGACGCGACGACGTTCCAGCAGTGGCTCGACGGGATGGGCGTGCCGTGGCTGCCCGCGCTGCTCGTCCTGCTCGGCCTGGCCGCCGCGGTGGTGGCGCTGGCGCGCCGCCGCAGCGCGACGACGCGCTACGGCATCGTCGCGGGTGTCGCGGTGACGAGCGCGCTGGGCATCGCGGCGATGTCGGTGGTCGGCGACGGGTACTTCGAGATCGCCAAGCACGTCTGGCTGGCCGCGTACCTGCTCGACGTCACGGCGCTGGCGTTGTGCGTCATGGTGGCCCCGGTGCTGCTGCGGCGGGGCCGTGAGCTGTGGAACCGCCGCCGCGCCGCGGCCGAGCCGCCGGCCCGGGAACCCGAGCCGGCGGCGCCGGTCAACTGAACACTCCTCACGCGGGCAGCGAAGACAGCGGCACCGCGAACACGGAGCGGCCGCAGACCTGGTTCTTCGCCGAGCATTCGGCCGTCGACCACTCCGCCATGGACCACACCAGGCCCGTCGAGGAGTCGTAGGTCAGGGCCTCCGGGTGCATGGCCCAGCAGGCCGTCGTCGTCCCGTTCTCGCACTTCGCCGAGGTGCTCTTCGCCGTCGTCTGGGCCCAGAGCTGGCCGTTGATCGTCGCCGAGCTGTGGGCCACGTACCAGTTGCCGTTGTTGGACAGCACCCCCTGGACGTTGCCGACGTTGCTCCGGAACGCCTCGGTCGCGGTCACCGTGCCGGACGACCCCGCCGCCAGCAGGTAGTCCTCGCCCATCGGGTAGCGGTTGAGGCGGCCGTGGAGGTTCGTCTCCTTGAAGTACTCCGACGTCACGATGCTCGCCGGGGTGGTGCTGCGGTCCAGCGACATCGACGAGAAGCACGGGACCGCGGTGTCGGAGGCCATGTTGCAGGTGCCGCCCGCATAGCTGTAGTAGCCGATCTGCATCATCGCGTACTTGTACGTCCAAGCCGCGTACCCGGACGACGTCTTGCCGATCGCGCCCGACGTCGTGTCGGTCATCTGCAGGATGTGCTTGGTGCTGAAGACCCTGATCGCGGTCGAGGTGCTGCCCACGGCCGTCACGTAGATCTTGTCGCCGTACCAGGCCATCCCGCCCATGTGCGCCTCGGCGGCGGAGAAGCTGCTGCCGGTGCTGTTGGGCACGGCCAGGTACAGCATCCGGTACGTCGGCTTGGCGGGGTCGTTGTAGTTGATCGCCTGGATCCGCGCGTCGTTGTACCGGTTCTCGTTGCTGGTGCTGAGTTCGTCGGTGCCGTGCCAGCCGGACAGGATGATCTTGTCGTCGCCCCACTTCCCGTCGTTGTCGGCGTCCCCGGAGGTCGTGATGGCCTGGGGAACCCACGCGGTCGACCCGGCGCGGTCGGCGTCCCAGCACATCGCCTTGGTGGCCACCGGCGCCTTGGGCAGCGAGGCCTTCTCCGCGGCGGTACAGCCGGTCATGGTGTAGCTGGGGTCGTTCACGACGGTGTTCATGCTGACGTTCGGCAAGGCGTTGTCGAGCGCGGTCAGCGCGGCGGCCGGCGTGGCGTGCCACACGAGGTTCTGCTTGGTGGTCGTCGTCAACGGGTCGCTGTAGGCGGCGCTCGCCGTCCCGGGCAGCGCCAGTACGCCGGCCGCCACGGCCAGCGCGAGGAGGATCGCCTTCGGAGTTCGCATGGGAGGAGTACGCCAGTGCGCAATCCAAAATTCGTACACCGGGCTTGTATGTCTCTTGTACCCGCGCGGCCGTCTACTGTGGACCCTCCTCGCGCCGCCGGCTAGTGCGTGAGCGCCTCGGCCAGGACGGTTCGCAACGACGTCGCCGGCCGACCCAGGAGGGTCTCCAAGTCCGGCCCCACCGCGGCGAACTCGCCACGGCGAGCCGCCCGGAACATGCCCAGCAGGAGTTCCGCGCGTGCCGCCGGGACGCCGTGGTCGGTCAGCCCTGCCGCCCAGGCGTCGTCGGACATCACCACCCGGCGGATCGGACGGCCGGTGAGGTCGGTCAGCAGGGCGGCCACCTCCTCGAGGTCGAGCGCCACCGGGGCCGTCAGCGGTGGCGTTGGCCCCTCGAAGCGGCCGTCGGAGGCGAGGAGGATCGCCGCCGCCTCCGCGAGGTCTGCGTGGGCGGTCCAGGACACCGGTCCGTCGGCCGGTGCGGCCAGCTCGCCGGTCTCCAGCGCGCCGCCCAGCAGCAGGGGCACCGTCGCCGCGTAGAACCCGTTGCGCAGCGCCGTGAACGGCGCACCCTCGAGCCGGCGCTCGGTCGCGGCGTGGTCGGCCATCGGCGCGAACAGCGAGCCGGCGGCCGCGGCCTGGTGGCTAGTGTAGAGCACGCGCTTGGCGCCCGCCGAGCGGGCCGCTTCGATCGCCGCGACGTGGTGGATCACGGCTTCCGGGCCCGTCTCGTCCGTGGACACGACGAGGACCTGCGCCGCGCCCTCGAACGCGGTGGCGAGCGAGGCCGGGTCGGCGAAGTCGCCGCGCCGGACCCGGACGCCCCGGGCGGCGAGGCCCACCGCCCGGGCCGGGTCGCGGACGCTGACGCCGACCTCGGCCGCCGGAACCCGGTCGAGCAGCCGGTCGACGATCGCCGACCCGAGCTTGCCGGTACCGCCGGTGATGATGATCATGGTCCACCCCTTCATGGTGTTCACGTTGATACTAACCACGTTAGCATCATCGATAACACTCTGGAGTTACCAATGAAATCAAGGAGCTCGCAGCACCGCCGCTCCGGTCACCCGGTCCGCGGCCAGGTCGGTCAGCGCCCGGTCCGCCGCGACCAGCGCGTAGGGCACCGGGCTGACCTCCAGGTGGTGCGGCCCGGCGAAGGCCAGGAACTCCCGCACGTCCGCCCGGGTGTTCGCGGTGACGCTGCGCAGCCGGCGTTCCTGGAACAGGTGCCGCTGGTAGTCCAACGGCGGCACGTCGGGCAGGTGGATCCCCGCGACGGCGAGCGTCCCGCCGCGGCCTCGCCGACGACCTCGTGCCCCGGCGTCACCCCCGGCCGGTGCACCGGCAGGTCACCTTCGGCGACGTGCAGGTCCGTCCGGCACACGCCGCACACCAGCGCGCGCACCAGCAGCTCCCCCGGCTCGGGGCGCACACCAGCACGCGCACCAGCGACTCCCCCGGCTCGGGGCGCGGCACGGGAGCCCGCACCGGGTCCACCGGCCCGGTCGCCATCGGGCCGGCCGCCGCACGCGCCAGGCGTGCATCGTCGTCGGCAGCTGTGTCACGGGCGCCCTCCTCGTTCCCCGGGTGTCACCAGCATGGCCGCACCGGGACGGCCGCGCGAGCACCGCCAAGTCGTTGACCCCTAACGGGATTGAGCTGTTCGTGCATTTTTCTTGCGTCGGCGTAACAACTTTCGGACGCCACGCGCCATACCGGACGGCGCTCGCGCCAGTCCGGTCCCCGCCGCACGAGGAGTTCGTGATGGGTTTTCGCCGTTTCCCGCTGCCCCGAAGATCGAGACGCCTGCTCGCCGCGGGCGTGGTCGTGCCCCTCGCCGGTGCCCTCGCGGTCGCCGTCGCCACCGCGGCGCCGGCCGCCGCCGTGCCCACCGGTTTCACCGACACGCTCGCCATCGGCGGGCTCAGCTCCCCGACGGCCGCCGCGTTCGCCCCCGACGGGCGGGTGTTCGTCGCGGAGAAGAGCGGCATCGTCAAGGTGTTCGACAACCTGGCCGACCCGACGGCCACCGTGTTCGCCGACCTCCGCACCCCGACCCAGGACTTCTGGGACCGCGGCCTGCTCGGGCTGGCGGTCGACCCGGCCTTCCCGGCCCGGCCGTACGTCTACGTCTCCTACACCCTCGACGCCCTGCCGGGCGGCACCGCGCCGAAGTGGGGCGACACCTGCCCGACCCCGCCGGGCGCGACCGACCAGGGCTGCGTCGTGACCGGCCGCGTCTCCCAACTGACCATGGGTCCGGCCGGGACGGCGGTCAGCGAGAAACCCCTGGTCACCGGCTGGTGCCAGCAGTACCCCAGCCACTCGGTCGGCTCGTTGGCCTTCGGCCCGGACGGCGCCCTGTACGCCGGTGGCGGCGACGGCGCCAGCTTCAACTTCGCCGACTACGGCCAGGTCGGCAACCCCTGCGCCGACCCGCCCGCACCGGCCGGCACGAACCTCAGCCCGCCGTCGGCCGAAGGCGGTGCCCTGCGGTCGCAGTCGCCGCGCCGCGCGGCCGGGCAGCCCGTGCTGCTCAACGGCGCCATCCTGCGCCTCGACCCCGACACCGGCGACGGCCTGCCCGGCAACCCGTTCGCGAGCAGCGGTGACGCCAACGCCCGCCGGGTGATCGCCTACGGCTCCCGCAACCAGTTCCGGTTCGGGTTCCGGCCCGGCACGAGCGAGCTGTGGGCCGGTGACGTCGGCTGGAACACCTGGGAGGAGATCAACCGCGTCGCGAACGCCGGCGACGGCGTGGCCGAGAACTTCGGCTGGCCCTGCTTCGAAGGCAGCGCCCGGCAGGCCGGCTACGACGGCGCCAACCTCGACCGCTGCGAGTCGCTGTACTCCGCGGGCGGGCAGACCGCGCCCTTCTACGCCTACAACCACGGCGCGAAGGTCGTGGCGACCGACCCGTGTCCGACCGGGGGCTCCTCGATCAGCGGGATCGCGTTCGAGTCCGGCAGCAACTACCCCGCCGAGTACGCCGGCGCGCTGTTCTTCGCCGACTCCTCCCGGGGCTGCATCTGGGCGATGCAGACGGTCTCCGGCCAGCCGAGCCCGAGCAAGCTGGTGCCGTTCGTGACCGGCGCGAGCACGCCGGTGCAGGTGCTCACCGGCCCCGGCGGCGACCTCTTCTACGTCGCACTGGGCGCCGGCGAACTGCGCCGGGTGAGCTACGCCGGCGGCACCAACCGGCCGCCGGTCGCGGTGGCCACGGCCACGCCGTCCAGCGGGCCGGCGCCGCTGACCGTCCAGTTCGACGGCACCGGCTCCACCGACCCGGACGCCGGCGACACGCTGTCCTACGCGTGGGACCTCGACGCCGACGGCGCCTATGACGATTCGGCGGCCCCGAAGCCCACCTGGACCTACACGACCGCGGCGGCGGTCGACGCCGGGCTGCGGGTGACCGACTCCCGCGGGGCGTCGGCGGCCACGACCGTCCGGGTGACCGTCGGGACCCCGGCCGGGCTCGACCCGGTGCCGGTCATCGACACCCCGGCCGCCACGCTGAACTGGTCGGTCGGGCAGACGGTGGGCTTCTCCGGCCGGGCCGTCGACGCCCAGGACGGCGAGCTGCCGCCTTCGGCGTTGTCGTGGCGGCTCGCCATCCGGCACTGCGCGGCCAACGGCACCTGCCACACCCACAACGTCCAGGACTTCCCGGGCGTGGCCGCGGGCTCGTTCGTCGCGCCGGACCACGAGTACCCGTCGTATCTGCAGCTGACGCTGACCGCGACGGACTCGACCGGCCGGACCGGGTCCAAGACGATCGATCTCCAGCCGAAGACGGTGACGCTGAACTTCACCTCGAGCCCGAGCCAGGCGATGCTCACCGTCGGCGGGACCCAGCAGCGCACGCCGTTCTCCCGGACGGTGATCGCCGGGTCGACCAACTCGATCAGCGCGAACAGCCCGCAGAACCTGCCCCCGCTGAACATGAAGTACGCCTTCACCAGCTGGGCGCACGGCGGCGCACGGACGCAGAACGTCGTCGCGCCGGCGACGGGGGCGACCTACCAGGCGAACTACCGGCTCTGCTGGCTGCTGCAGCCCTGCTGAGCGGGCTGACCCGGCGCCGCACGGCGCCGGGTCATTCCCCGTTCTTCTTGCTCTTCTCGGCCTTCTTCGACGCTTTCGACGATTCCTTCGCGGCCTTCGACGACTCCTTGGCCGCCTGCTTGGACGACTTCGCGGCCGGGTCGTTCCCGAGACCGTTTCCGTTGTTCCCGTTCCCGTTCCCGTTGTTCCCGTTGCCATTGCCGTTACCGGTTCCGGTTCCGGTTCCGGTTCCCGCGGCCCCCGATTCCCCGGTTTCCGCGGCGCCCCCGGTCTCGCCGGCCGGCTGCCCGCCCGTCGGTTCCACGCCCGTTCCGCCGGGAATGGCCGTGCCCGCCGCGTCCGAGGTCGGCACGACGCCGCCCGGCGGGAGACCGGCGCGGGAGCCGGCCTGCGGACCGGTGCGCACGGGCTGGGTCGTCGTGCCCTCGCCGGTGAACGGCGGCGGGGCGTCACTCGACGTGCTCGCGCCGATCGTCACCGTGGTGACCAGCGCGGCGCCCGCGGCGGCCACCTTCGCCGCCGTCGCCCACGACAGGGCGGACGCCCCCGTGCCGGTGGCGCCCGCGGCGGCACCGGAGGAGGCGATCGAGCCGGTGGTGGACAGCCACTGCGAGACGATCGGGACGCCCAGGATGAGCGGGGCCACCGTGGCGGGCAGCTCCTGGTTGAGCTGCCGGAGCCCGTCGGCCAGCTCCCGGCAGTCCGGGCAGCGCTCGAGGTGGGCGGCGATCCGGTGCGCCTTGTGGTCGGAGATGCCGTCGCGCACGAACTTGGCCAGCTGACCGGAGACGCTCTTGCAGTTGCGCCGCCGCGCCTCGGGAACGTGCTGGTCGAGGTAGGCCTGGCGCAGGCCCTCGCGGGCGCGGTAGGCCAGCGCGGCTACGCCGTTCGGCGTCATCCCGAGGTCCTCGGCGATCTTCGCGGGCGACTCGCCGTCGATCTCGGTGCGCCAGAGCACGGTGCGCCACCGCTCGGGCAGGCTCGTGAACGCGTCCGCGGCGACCGTGGCGTGCAACCGGCTGCCGACCGGCTCGTCACTGCCCGCGCTCGGCGTCACGTCCGGGACCTCGGCCACCACCGAGACGGCCGCGTCGCGCCGGCGCCAGCTGATCATCGTGTTCCGGATGGTCGTCAGCAGGTACGGCCGGAAATCCTCGTCCGGGCCCTCGCCGTTGCGCAGAATCCGGAGGACCCGGGTGAAGCCTTCGGCGATCAGGTCTTCCCGCTCCGCCGCGTCGGCCGCGATCGCGGCCGCCACCCGGCGGGCGGCGACGAGGTGCCGGTCGTAGAGCTCGCCGTAGGCCGCGACGTCGCCACCGCGGACCGCCGCGATCAAGGCCGCGTCGCTCGGGACGTCCGTCGTCCCGGCCACCGCCGGCGCCACTTCGGTCACCACTCCCCCTCGCCGTGCGCATGCACGTGCAGAACGTCCCGAGATAGTCGCGCAACGAGTGACACCTGCGCAAGGTTGCGGCGCCGAAAGGACTTTCCCGATTTCGCGCCAAACGAGTGCCTGGCGCGTTGACTTGTCACATCCCTGAGCGATCCCGGGTGGATTCTCCCCGCTTCACCGGCCCGGCGTTGCCCGGGCCTTTACCGGCGAGTAAAGAAAACGGCGGTGGCCGTCCGGTCACCACCCAGTGTCCGATGTGGACGGTACCCGAGCCGGGAGCCGCTCGGCGCACCGTCGACGACCAGAAGGGTTTCCCCATGCGCAGAGCCCTGCTCGTGCTGCTGACCGTGCTCCTGCCTTCCTTCGCGATCACCCCGGTCGCCCACGCCGGGCCGTCCGCCGCCCCGGCCGTCACGGCGGTGCCCGCGAACGCCGGGCGGGGCTGGCCGGTCAGCGGCGCCCGAGGGGTCCTCGACCTCGCCGCCCGCGGGTACGTCGAGGAGGAATACCTGCTGTCCGGCCAGGCCGACACGTTCGAGCAGGTGGGCCTGTGGACCGAAGACGGCCGCTGGGCCACCCGGGTGGCCACCACCGGCAACCCGTACACGACCCGGATGGTCGTCGTGCGGCCGCGCGATGCCGCCCGGTTCACCGGCACGGTCGTGGTCGAATGGCTCAACGTCAGCTTCGGCGTCGACATCCCGGTGGACTTCTCGCAGTCCTACGAGCACTTCGTCCGCGAGGGCCACGTCTACGTCGGCGTGACAACCCAGAAGGCCGGTGCCGACAAGCTCAAGAGCCTCGACCCCGCCCGGTACGCCGCGGTGAACCTCAGCGGTGACGCGCTTTCGTATGACGTGTTCTCGCAGGCCGCGCAGGCGGTCCGGGCGAACCCGCAGCTGCTGGGCGGGCGGACGCCGTCCGTCGTGCTCGCCACCGGGCACTCGCAGTCCGCGCTGCGGCTGACCACCTTCGCGAACGCCGTCCAGCCGGTGCGGCGGACCTACGACGGCTTCCTGATCCACGGCCGGGCCGCGCTCGCCGCGCCGATCGGCGACGGCGTCGTCGGCGCGCTGTCGGCGAAGATCCGGGCCGATCTCGGCGTCCCGGTGTTCGTGCTGCAGGCGGAGACCGACGTCATCGCGTCGGCGTCGGTCCGGCAGAACACCGCCCAGGTGCGGACCTGGGAGGTCGCCGGCACCGCGCACGCCGACCAGTACGGCCTGAACCTGTACAACGCGGCCAACGCCCGGGACAGGTCGATCAACGACGGCGCCCCGACGACCTGCGACAAGCCGGTCAACAGCATGACGTTCCGCTACGCGGAGAACGCCGCGTTCCGCCACCTGGACCGCTGGGCACGCGGCGGCGCGGCCCCGCCCACGGCGGCGCCGATCGCGATGCTGCTCAACCTCATCATCCTGCGCGACGGCGACCAGAACGCCCTCGGCGGCGTCCGGCTGCCCGACCTCGACGTCCCGGTGGCGGCCTACTCGCCCAACAACACCGGCGGCAACGTGCCGGGCGCGTGCCTGCTGCTGGGCACGACCACGCCGCTGCCGCCGGACCGGATCCGGCAGCTGTACCCGGACCACGCGACCTACGTCGCGAAGTTCACCGCGGCGGCCGACCGGGCCCTACGGGCGGGCTACCTGCTGCAGCCCGACCGCGACGAGGCCGTGGCCAGGGCACAGGCGGCGCCGGTGCCGTAACCATCCACAAAGGACCATGCGCGCCGAGGGCGGTTTTTCCGTGGATTCCACGGAATCACCGCCCTCGGGCCTCTGTCCTCGCTACCCTGGCCCTCCGATTCCGAACGAATGAGGAGGTGGCGATGCGGTTCAAGGCTGTGCGCGTCGCGGTCGCGGCGGCGGTGGCGCTGTCGCTGGCCGTGCCGGCCCAGGCCGACCCGCGGCCCGATCAACCGGTTTCGCTGGGGGGCAAGAAGGTTCTGCTGGTCAACGACGACTCGGTGCAGGCCGCGAAGCCCGACGGGTCCGACGGACGCGGCATCTACGTGCTCCGGCGGGCGCTGTGCCGGGCGGGGGCCGACGTGGCGATCGTCGGCCCGTGGGCGTCCCAGGGCGCGAAGAGCCGTTCCACGGCGGGCTCGCCCACGGCGGCCGTGGCGCCGCCACTGGCAGTGCCGGCCGAGTTCGCCGGCGACTGCGCGAACGCGCCGGGGCACGGACTGGTGCTGGGCGCGTGCCAGGGCAGCGTCCCGTGCGGCCCCGGCAGCCCGTCGATCACCCCGGCCGACGTGGTCGAACTCGCGCTGACCGGCGTCCTGCCCCAGCGACTCGGCTGGACGGCGGGCCCGGACCTGGTCGTGTCCGGCGTCAACGCGGGCCCGAACACCGACGTCTCGATCAACCTGTCCGGCACCGTCGGCGCGGCCACCGCGGCGGTCGAGCGAGGCGTGCCGACGGTGGCGGTCAGCGCGGGGACCCGCGTGGCACCCCCGCCGTCGACGGAGACGTACACGGCCGCGGCCGACGTCGTCGTCCGGCTGCTCGGGTCGCCGCGGGTCTGGACGCTCGTGCGGGACATGGTGCTGATGAACGTGAACCAGCCGGACGTCACGCCGGGCGCCGGGCCGTCGCCGCTGCGCTGGACGTCGGTCGGCCGGGTGGCCCAGGGCTGGGTGACGTACGGGCCGGCGGGCGACGGGACGTACCAGCTGTCGTACGACCCGGTGCCGGACCCGAAGCTCGAGGAAGGCAGCGACACGAAGGCCCTGTTCGACGGGTACGCGAGCGTGTCGGCGGTCGCCGTGAACCGCGGGTACACCAGGGGGTAATACTCCGGTCGTGAGTGGCAGGGCGGGTTCCAACCCGCCTTACCACGCACGACCTTCTGGAACCTGTTCCACCGCACCGCTCAGCTGACAAACCCGGCCGGATCGCCGTATCTTGTCGAGAACAGTAACGTGTTCTAGTCTGGCGCCGTGGAAGGGACCGGGATGGACGAGCAGGCGATGCGGTATCCGAACCACCTCGGCCACCTGGTCGTCTCCGCACTGAAACGGCATCGGGACAAGCCGGTCATGGTGCTGGGCGAGACCACGATGACCGGGGCCCGGACCGCCGAACAGGTCAGCCAGTACGCCCAGGCCTTCGAGGCGCTCGGGGCAGGCACCGGCGCGCCGGTCGCGCTGCTGTCGCTGAACCGGCCGGAAGTCCTGCTCATCATCGCCGCCGGTCAGCTGCAGGGTTCGCGGCGCACCGCGCTGCACCCGCTCGGGTCGCTCGACGACCACGCCTACATCCTCGCCGACGCCGGCATCACCACGCTGATCATCGACCCGGTGCCCGCCTTCGTCGACCGCGCGCTCGGCCTGCTGGACAAGGTCCCCGGCCTGACCCAGGTGCTCACCATCGGCCCGGTGCCCGAACCGCTGGCCCACGTCGGCAAGGACCTGACCGCGGCCGCCGCGACGTTCGAGCCGCGGCCCCTGGAGCCCGCGGTGCTGCCGCCGGACCAGGTCGTCTCCATCACCTACACCGGCGGGACCACCGGCAAGCCCAAGGGCGTCATGGGCACCGCGCGGGCGATGACCACGATGACGCAGATCCAGCTGGCCGAGTGGGAGTGGCCCGAGGCGCCGAAGTTCCTGATCTGCACCCCGCTTTCGCACGCCGGCGCGGCGTTCTTCGCCCCGACGCTGCTCAAGGGCGGCTCCCTGATCGTGGTGCCGAAGTTCGACCCCGCCGAAACCCTGCGGATCATCGAAGAGCAGCGGATCACCGCGACCATGCTGGTGCCGACGATGCTCTACGCGCTGATGGACCACCCGGACTCGCGCACGCGCGACCTGTCCTCGCTGCAGACGGTGTACTACGGGGCAGCGTCGATCAACCCGGTGCGCCTGCGCGAGGCGATCGACCGCTTCGGCCCGATCTTCGCCCAGTACTACGGCCAGTCCGAAGCCCCGATGGCGATCAGCTACCTCGCCAAGGGCGACCACGACGACGCCCGGCTGGCCTCCTGCGGCCGTCCGTCGGCGTTCCTGCGCACGGCGCTGCTCGGCCCGGACGGCAAACCGGTCGCCCCCGGCGAACCCGGCGAGATCTGCGTGGCCGGACCGCTGCTCGCCGGCGGCTACTGGAACCTGCCGGAGATCACCGCCGAGACCTTCCGCGACGGCTGGCTGCACACCGGCGACGTCGCCCGCGAGGACGAGGACGGCTTCTGGTTCATCGTCGACCGGGTCAAGGACATGATCGTCACCGGCGGGTTCAACGTCTTCCCCCGCGAGGTCGAGGACGTCGTGGCCGAGCACCCCGCGGTCGCGCAGGTCGGCGTGATCGGCACCCCGGACGACAAGTGGGGCGAGGCGGTCACGGCGGTCGTGGTCCTGCGCACGGACGCGGACACCGATCTCGACCAGCTCACGGCCGAGATCCAGGCGGCGGTCCGGGAACGCAAGGGCCCGGTGCACGTGCCCAAGCAGGTGATCGTCGCGGAGTCGCTGCCGATGACCGGGCTGGGCAAGCCGGACAAGAAGGCCCTGCGCGCCCAGTACGAGCGGCACGGCGCCACCGTGTAGCCCGTTATACGCCCACCCTCCGCTGTCACGAATCGGCGGGACCGGGTTGATCGGCCGAAACCTGGTGACCTGGCTGGCCGGGCACGGGCACGACGCGGTGCCCGCGGCGCCGAGCACCGGCGTGAACACCCTGACCGGCGAGGGGCTGAAGGAGGTGCTGCAGGGCGCCGGCGTCGTGGTGGACGTGTCGAACTCGCCGTCGTTCGCCGACGACGACGTCATGGCCTTCTTCCGGACCTCGACCGGCCACCTCGTCGACGCGGCGAAGGAGGCGGGCGCCGGGCACTACGTCGCGCTGTCGGTGGTGGGCACCGACCGGCAGCCCGACGTCGGGTACTTCCGGGCGAAGCTCGCCCAGGAGGAGCTGATCGCCGGGTCGGGGCTGCCGTTCTCGATCGTGCGGGCGACGCAGTTCTTCGAGTTCGCCGCCGGGATCGCGGACACTTCCACCACCGACGGCGTCGTGCGGCTGCCCGGTTCGGGCGTGCAGCCGATGGCCGCCGCCGACGTGTCCGCCGCCGTGGGCCGGGTCGCGGTCGGCGACGCGGTCGGCGGTGTCACCGAGATCGCCGGGCCGGAGGTCTTCGGGCTCGACGAGTGGGTGCGCACCGTGCTGACCGCGCGTGCCGATCCGCGCCAGGTGGTCACCGACCCGCGGGCGCCGTACTTCGGCGCGGTGCCGGGGCCGGCGGACCTCCTGCCGGGGCCGGGCGCGCGGCTCGCGGAGACCACGCTGGCCGAGTGGCTCGGCCGGTAGCCCGAGTCTCCAGCACGCCGTGACGGCCGCCGGGGTATGCTCACTCGGCATAGTCAAAAAGTTGAGTAAGAGAGGTGGGCATGGACAGCTTCCGCAAGGCCGTCGAGGCACGCGATCCCGAGGCCATGGCCGCGACGCTGGCGGAGAACGTCGTGTTCCGCAGCCCGGTCGCGTTCAAGCCGTACCCCGGCAAGCCGATCACCGCCGCGATCCTGCGCGGCGTGCTGCGCGTGTTCGAGGACTTCCGCTACGTGCGCGAGCTGAGCGGCGGCGAAGGCCGCGACCACGCGCTCGTCTTCCAGGCCCGGATCGGCGACGTGCGGGTCGAGGGGTGCGACTTCCTGCACCTCGACGAGGACGGCCTGATCGACGAGTTCACGGTGATGGTCCGGCCGCTGTCGGCGGCGCAGGCACTCGCCGAGGCGATGGCGGCGCAGTTCGACCGGATCCAGCGCGAAGCAGTCAACTAGTTGAGTAAGGCACTGCGCCACGCGCTGATGGCGGCGCTGCTCGAGGGCGAGGCGTCGGGCTACGACCTGGCGAAGGGGTTCGACGCCTCGGTGGCGAACTTCTGGGCGGCCACGCCGCAGCAGCTCTACCGGGAGCTCGACGGCATGGCGGCCGACGGCCTGGTGCAGGCCCGGCTGGTCCGCCAGGAGCGGCGCCCGGACAAGCGGCTGTTCTCGCTGACCGAGGCCGGGCAGCGGGAGCTGCACGCGTTCACCGCGCGGCCGCCCCGGCCGAGCGTGATCCGTGACGAGCTGCTGGTGCAGGTCCAGGCCGTGGACGCGGGCGACGAGCCGGCGGTCCGGCGGGCGCTGGCGGAGCGGATGACCCGGGCGGAGGCCAAGATCGCCCGGTACGAACGGCTTCGCGCGCGCCTGCTGGACGGCCGGTTCGAGGACGACTACCTCGCCGGGGCCGAGCGCATCGGCCCGTACCTCACGCTGATGCGGGGTCTGTCGTTCGAGCGGGAGAACCTGCGGTGGTGCGAGCAGTCGCTGAAGGTGCTCGACCGGCGGCGCGGGTCAGCTTAGGCCGGCGTCGTGCACCAGGATGGCCACCTGGGTCCGGTTCGCAGCCTCGACCTTCGCCATGATGTGTCCGATGTGGACCTTCACGGTGGATTCGCTGACCGCCAGGGCCCTGGCGATCTCCGCGTTGCTCAGCCCGCGTCCGATGTGGACGGCCACGTCGTGCTCGCGCGGGGTCAGCACCGACAGCTTCGCCTGCGCCCGCGCGGAGCCGCCGCCGGCGGCGAACTCGGCCAGCAGCCGCTTGGTGATCTTCGGCGACAGCATCGCCTCGCCGCGGGCCGCGACGCGCACCGCGTTGACCAGCTCGCGCGGCGGGGTGTCCTTCAGCAGGAAGCCGGCCGCGCCGTGGCGCAGCGCCGTGTGGACGTACTCGTCGACGTCGAAGGTCGTCAGCACGACCACCGCGGGGGCCGCCGGGTGGCCGGCGAGCCGCTTGACCACCTCGAGGCCACCGACCTTGGGCATCTGGACGTCGGTGAGCACGACGTCCGGCCGGTGGCGGTCGGTCAGCTCGACCGCCCGCGTGCCGTCGGTGTCCTCGGCGACCACCTCGACGTCGCCCGCCGACTCCAGGATCATCCGGATGCCGCTGCGGACGAGCTCCTCGTCCTCCAGCAGCACGACCTTGACCGTCACTGTTCCGCTCCCACCGGGAACCGCGCCAGCACCCGGAACCGGCCGTCGCCGGTCGGCCCGGTCCGCAGGTCACCGCCTGCCAGCTCGACTCGTTCGCGCATCCCGACCAGACCGTAGCCCGACCCCGGGACGGTGCTGCCGTGCGGGGTCAGCCGGTTGGTCACCTCGACCGCCAGCCGGTCACCGGTGACCTCCAGCCGGACGTCGACGGCGGCGTGCGGGGCGTGTTTCCCCGCGTTGGTCAGGGATTCCTGCACCACCCGGTAGACGGCCCGGCCGACCTGGCCCGCCACCGCGGGCAGCGGGTCCGGCAGGCTCAGCTCGACCCGCGCGCCGGTCGCGGCGACGCCGTCGACGAGGTCTTCCAGCGACGCGAGGACACCCGGGCCGGTGTCTTCGGCTTCGCCGGCCGGGGCGTCGCGCAGCACCCGCAGGATCCCGCGCAGCTCGTCGAGCGCGAGCGCGCTGGTGGCCCGGATCGTCTCGGCGGCCTGCCCGGTCGCTTCGTCCGGCGCCCGCAGCGACAGGGCCCCGGCCTGCAGCGCGACGGCGGTGACCCGGTGGGCGACGACGTCGTGCATTTCGCGGGCGATCCGCCGCCGCTCGGCGAAGACGGCCCGGTCGGCCAGCAGCGTCCGGGTGCGCTCGGCTTCGTCCGCACGTTCGCGCAGCACGCCGAGCAGGACGGCCCGCTGGTGCATCCACAGGCCGGCCAGCACCGGGCCGAGCACGAAGGTGCCGAGCACGACCACGACGAGGGTGAAGCTGCCGGGGTTCTGCAGCACGGGCACCACGTTCCCGGCGATCCCGGCGACGACGACGGCGACCCCGGTCAGGACGCTGACCCCGTGCCGCGCGGCGACGGAGTACTGGGCGACCACCAGCGGCAGCAGCGTCACCCCGGCGGGCATGCAGGCGACGGCGGCGAGCAGCACGACGAACGGCCACCGCCGCCGCGCGAGCAGCGCGACCCCGGAGAATACGACGGCGGGCACGTAGAGCGCGGGGTGCGGGTCGCGCGGATCGCCGCCGGTCAGGGACACGACGATCACGGCCACGGCGACCGCGACGTCGAGCGCCAGCAGGACGGGACGCCCGTCCCACCAGCCCAGCCATCGCTTCACCGTGCTCAGGTTAGGCCGCATCAGCCGTCCCGGCGGGCCAGGGTCCACCCCGTCGCCACCAGTGCCGCGCCGGCCAGGCCCGCGAAGACCCCGATCCCGGGCGCGGCGAACAGGGCCGTGCCGGTGAACGGCAGCGCGGTCGCCGGCACGTGGGCGAGCAGGCCGAGGGTGACCTCGACGACGAACGCCCACACCGCGAACACCCCGATCGCGAGCCCGCTGTGCCGCAGCAGCCCGCCGAGCGCCACCCCGGCGACCCCGGAAAGGACGTTCAGCAGGAGCACCGCCCCGGCTGCCCTGCCCGCCGCCCCCTCGCCGGCGGGCAGGGCACCCCCGCCCGCGACCACCCCGGCCGCGGTCAGCACCACCATGGACACCCCACCGAGCAGCCCGAGCCCGCCGGTGACCACCGCCCGCGCCCCGACGATCCGCGACGGCGACCGCAGCACGAGCCGCGTGGTGGCCAGGGTGCCGTGCTGGTGGTCCGCCCCGAACGCGCCCACCCCGACCGCGGCGACGAGCAGCGCGCCGAGCTTCCCGGCCAGGCCGAACGCCGAGGTGAACGCGTCGACGCCACCGAGGTCACGCTTGAGCCCCCAGAACAGGCCGGACGCGAACTGCAGCACCCCGGCGACGGCCAGGAGCAGCCAGGTCGACCGCAGGGAGCGGGCCCGGGCCCATTCGTACGCCAGTGCGCGCTTCACGGCAGCTCCTGTCGGGGCCGGTCGGGCGCGGCGCTCGGCGGGGTGGTGGTTGCCGCCTGGGGCGGGATCGGGGTCGCCGCGGTCGCAGACTCGGTCGGGGTCGCGGCCGGAGTCGCAGCCGCGGCCGGAGTCGCCGCGGCACCCGCGGTTGCAGCCACGGCCGGGGCCGCAGCGGCGGTCGCGGGCCCAGCCGCGGCCGGGGTCGCAGCAGCACTCGCAGCCGCGGTCGCTGCCAGGAACGCGTCCTCCAGGCCGCTCTGCCGGACGAACAGCTCGCGCACCTGCACTCCGGCGCGTCCGGCGACCGCGGCCACCCGCTCGGTGTCGGCCGTCTCCACCACCAGGTCCCTCGCCTCCTGCCGCACGCGCAGGCCGTCGCGGGCCAGAGCCACCAGCAGCGCTGCCGGGTGCTCCGTCCGTGCCACCACGTCCGCGCGGGCGTGCCGCCGGACGAATTCGTCCAAGGGCCCGGCCGAGACGAGGCGGCCGCCGGCGATGACGATCAGGTCCTCGGCGAGCAGGGCCGTCTCGGCCAACAGGTGCGAGGATGCGAACACCGTGCGCCCCTCCCCCGCCAACCGCTTGAGGAGGTCGCGGATCCAGCGGACCCCCTGCGGGTCGAGCCCGTTCGCCGGTTCGTCGAGGATCAGGTACTCCGGGTCGCCGAGCAGCGCGGTGGCCAGGCCCAGCCGCTGCTTCATGCCCAGGCTGAGGCGCCCGGCAGGTTTCCGCGCCACCGATGTCAGCCCCGTCTCCGCCAGCACCTCGCGGACCCGCCGGGACGGCACCCCGCCGCCGGCGGCGACCATGTGCAGGTGCGCGGCCGCCGTCCGGGCCGGGTGGGCCGCCGCGGCGTCGGCCAGTACGCCGACCGTCCGAAGTGGACCTGGTACCTCGGCGTAGGTCCGCCCGCCGAAGGTCGTGCGGCCGCGGCCGCGGGTGAGGCCGAGCATCAGCCGGATGGTCGTCGACTTGCCGGCGCCGTTCGGGCCGAGGAACCCGGTCACGACGCCCGGGCGCACGGTGAACGACAGGTCGCCGACACCGGCACCGTCCCGGTAGGACTTGCCCAGCCCGTCGGCGACGATCATCGCCGGACCGGGGCGACGGCGTCGCGGCGGCCCGCCACGAACCACAGCAGGCTGCCCAGGAACGGCGCGCAGAAGGCGAAGATCACCCAGACGAGCTTCATCCCGCCGGTCAGCGGGGAACGCAGGATGCCGACGAGCGCGGCCAGGAACAGCACGGCGAAGGCCAGCACGACCGCGCCGGCCACGCCCATGAAGATCCACGCCTGCGTCGTCTCGGATGCCACGGACATTCGTACTCCACTTCGGACTCGCATCGGGGTGAGTACGTCCACGATCGCCGGTCCGGCGGGCCCGCGCATCGGAAGATCGGACGTCACGGGATAGGCGGAAAGTATTAACCCGGCGGTTGTACGACTCTTGTACGCCCCCGTCCGACGATGGCTCCCATGTCACTCCACCGTCTGGCCAAGGCCGCGCTGGCCGCCGGCGTGCTGGCGGGCCTGGCGGCCGCGCCGGCGTCCGCCGCCGCGGCCGCGCCGTCCACCTTGCCCGCCGACCAGTACACCCTGACCGCCAACTACAACCAGTTCGACGCAGTGAACAGCGCCCTGGTGTCGAAGCTCGGCACCGCCGCCGTGCACACCGTGATGGAGAACGCGAACCACGACCGCACCGCGCTGCCGTCGTCGTTCTCCGTCGCCGGGCTCGAGACCGGGTTCCGGTTCGACAGCGGCGACAACTCCGACTGCACCAACTACCCGCAGGGCATCACCACCAGCCGCGACGCCGTCGGCACCGCGAACGGCGGCAACTACGACGGCCACCAGCTCATCGCGGTCAGCTGGTACACCAAGGACGGCTGCGACGGCGGCCAGCAGCGCAGCCGGATCACGCTCGTCGACTGGGACGCCGACTACCCGAACGCCTACCGCAAGATCCTGCTGGTCGAGCCGACCGGCACCGCCGACGCCCCGAACTTCAAGGACATCCCGATCCACGCCGGCGGCATGTCCTGGTACGGCGACTACCTCTACGTCGCCGACACCGGCAAGGGCATGCGCGTGTTCGACATGCGCAAGATCCTCAAGACCAACACCGGCGGCACGGCCGACCAGATCGGCCAGAGCGGCAGCACGTACTACGCCCACAACTACGCCTACGTCCTGCCGCAGGTCGGCACGATCTCCTCGAAGACGACGTCCGGGACGAACCTCGCGTGGTCGTCGATCTCCCTCGACCGCGTCAGCAAGTCGATCGTGATGACCGAGTACACCTGCTCGTCCGGCTGCACCGACTACCCGAACCGCGCGCCGCGGGCGATCCGCTACCCGTTCGCCTCCGCCGGCACCTTCGCCGCGACGACCACGGCGAGCCAGGCACTGCAGCTGCCCTGGTACAAGCTCAACGGCGTCGCCTCGCACAACGGCCGCTGGTGGTTCCAGTCGTCCGGCTCGAAGCAGCTCTACTACTGGAAGCCGTCGGCCGCGTCGCAGACCTTCTCCTGGGTCAGCAGCGGCGAGAGCATTTCCTACTGGGAGGACGACACCGCCGCCGACCTGCTGTGGACGCTGCAGGAAGGCGCGGGCAACCGCAACGTCTTCGCGGTCACCCAGGCCACCTACGGCGGCGGCTGAGGTAACCTGACCACATCGGACGAACAGGACAGCACGGCAACCCGAGGCGGCGCCACCGCCTCGGGTTGCTGCTTGCCGTCCTGTTGTGCTTCGGCGGGGCCCCCACGGTCCCCACCGCGGCGGCGACGCACGACGCCCCGGCGGTGGCCACCGCACCGTCGCACGACCTCATTTCCGGCCGCCACACCGCACCGCGCGCGCCGGCCACGATCCCGTGGGCGGTCACACCGCCCTCGTCCGGCGCGCCCGCGGCCGCGTGGCGATGGCGTGTCGAGAACCCCGGTGCCGCGCCCGCGCTCGCCGCACCGCCGACGTCCCGGTCCACCCGGGCACCCCCGTCCTTCGCGAGCTGATCCGCATCCTGCGGCGCCGATACCCGGCGTCGTGTTCCCTGCTGCGCGAAGGACCGGGAAATGCCTGTTGTGGTACTGGTTTTGCTGATCGCCACCGTGGTGGTGGCCGTCGGCCTGATGGTGAAGATGTTCCGCGACGACGAGCCGTTGTGGGGTGGAGCCGGGATCTGCGTGCTCGTCGGGCCCGGCGCCGTGTTGGCCTTCCTGCACGTGGGCCTGACCGGCTAGTGTCGCGCGTCCGAGGTTCGTTGACAGCGGCCGGGCGATGCGCCCCAATGTGGCGTTCGGTGCGTTGGACGCACCGAACGCCACATTGGGTGCGTCAGACGCAACCAACGCCACATTGGGGCGCTCGGGACACACGGCTTCGGCCACGCCGGACGGCAAACGACTTGCGACGCGCGACACTGGCTCACCCGCTCACGACTGCCCCACCGTCGCGGCCCGGGCACGGACCAGGAACGTGTCGAGGACGCCGTCGCCGACCAGGGCCTGCCTGATGCCCCAGCGGTTGGTGTTGCCGGTCTTGACCGCCTGCGCCCGCGTCACCAGGGTGTCGGCGGCCGCGGTCAGGCGCTCTGCCTGGCCGCGGTCGCCGCGGGCTGTGGCCGACAGGGCGTCGAGGCGGGTCACCGTCGCGGCTCCCCACAGGGCCGCCGCGTCCAGCCAAGGGCCCGCCTCGGTGACGAACGCGCGCTCCACCCGGCCGGCGCGGATCACCGCCGCCGCGTCGCGGATTCGGACCGCGTACGCGCGCAGGTCGTCCAGTGCGCGGTGGTCGCCCGCGGTCCAGCGCGGCCAGAACGCCGCCGTCTTCGCGGCCAGTACCGGTGCCTGCGGCTGCCACGCCGTCGGGCCGAACGTCGGCGCCAGGTGTTCGAGGTCGGCGAACACCGTCAGTGCCGCCGTCGCGCGCGGGTCGCCGCCCGCGAGCCGGGCCAGGGCCTGTGGCCAGGAGCGCTCCGGGGCGTAGCCCGCGTCGTTCCAGGCGAAGTCCGCGGCCCCGAACTCGGCGACCTCGCTCGCCGCCTCCTGGTTCATCGGGTTGGCGACGATTCCGTTGAGGTAGCGCGAAAGCCCGGCCTGCCGCTGGGCGTAGGGCGCGAGCAGCAGCCGCCCGGCCGACTGCTCGTAGTCGTTGACCGGGTAGTTGTCCCAGAGGAACACCTTGCGTCCGTACACTGTGGACACCTGGGCGGCCTCGTCCGTGGTCACGCTCGGCGGGACGACGTCGGTGCCGGTCCACTGCACCACCACCGACGGGTCGAGGTGCTCGCGCAGCTCCGTCTTGTACGGCGAGTCCTTCAGGTCGCTGTACTCGGTCGGCACGGTCTGCAGCGGCCGGACGCCGTCGTGGGTCCGCACGAAGTCCTCGGTGATCGTGTTGAGCAGCGAGACCTGCGCCGTGCCCGCGGCGGCCTGCCCGGGCGCGCCGAAGGCCGCCTGGTCGGCGGCGCAGTTCCACCGGGTGTAGGAGATGTCGTCGAACGGCAGCGAGAACGACCGCACACCCAGGTCGTACACCGCCTGGAACTTCGCCATCACCGCGGCGACGTCGGCCGCCGAGGAGAAGCAGATCGAGACGCCGGGCGAGAGCGCGTAGGTGAAGTCGACGTGGTGCGCGGTCGCCGCGCGCACCAGCTGCCCGAGCGTGGCCAGCTCGCCGGCCGGGTACGGATCACGCCACCGGGCGCGCAGGTAGGTGTCGTCCTTGGCGCTGTAGACGTAGGTGTTGGCCTTCACCTCGCCCAGGAAGGCGAGCTGCCGCAGCCGGTCCGCGGTCGTCCACGGTGGACCGTAGAAGCCTTCGATCGATCCGCGCAGCGCCATGTCCGGCCAGTCGCGCACGGTCGCGCCGCGCACCACCCACCCCCGCCCCGACCGGGCGACCAGCTGCCGCAGCGTCTGCACGCCGTAGTACTGCCCGGCGCCGTCGCGCCCGCCGATCGTGATCCCGGCACGGGACACGCTCAGCGCGTACCCCTCGGCCTGCTCGGGAATGTCCTCGCCGGTGCTGCCGAGCCGAATGACCAGGCCGCGACCGCCGACGGTGACGCCGTGGCCGCGCAGCAACGACGTCAGCAGCTCCCTGGCCGCCGGGTCGGTGCCGGGTTCGGTGACGAGCGCGACCGACGACGGCAGCGGCACGTCCGCCGACGTGCGGCTGATCTGCTGCGGGGTCGGGGAAACCGGGGGCAACGCGCCGCTCGCGGTGGCGGGTCCGGCGGCAGTCAGGGTGGCGGCCACCGTGACGGCGGCGGCGAACAGGGCACGGCGGCGGGCGGTCATGGCTCCCTTTCAGGCGGCGGTGCGGTACAGGGCGAAAGTGGCCAGGTACGGCGTGGCGCGCGACTGCGTGACGACGACGCGAACCCGGCCGGCGGTCACCGGCGCGGGCAGGGTGACCAGGCGGGTGTAGCCGATCGTGGTGACCGTGGCGAGGGTCTGCCAGGTGCCGCCGATCTCGGCCTGGACGAGCGCGCCTTCCACGTGCTGGCCGCGCGTGATGTCCTCGCCGAGCCGGATCTGGTCGAACGTGACCGGCCCGGGCAGCCGGACGTCGAGCGGGCGGTCCAGCGGTTCCGCCGTGGTGAGCGAGGAATCCGTGACGGCCGCGGGACCCCCTTGGGCGAGGTTGCGGGCCTGCGTCCGGGCGATGGCCCGGCCGAAGCCGGCGAGCGCGGCGGTGTCGGCGGCGGCGATCCGGCCGTCCGGACCCGGTGGCACGTTGAGCAGCAGCGAGGAGTTCCGCCCGACGGTGCAGCGGTAGATGTCGACGAGCTGCGCGGGCGGTTTCGGTTGTTCGTCCGGGTGGAAGAACCAGCCCGGCCGGATCGACACGTCGGACTCCGCGGGCGCCCACTGCAGGTAGCGCACCGACGGGTCGGCCAGGACCGGCCGCGAGCCGAGGTCTCCGGCGGTCGCCCCGCCGACGAAGAGCTCTTCGTTGTGCGCGGTGGCCGGGTCGCCGGTCGTGGGCAGCGGGCTCCACTCCGTCTCGCGCGCCTGCCCGGCCTCGTTGCCGACCCAGCGCACGCCCGCGGGCCCGGCGAAGGTGACGGTGTCCGGGGACAGCGCGTGGATCACCCGGAACCACGTGGTGAAGTCGTAGGTTTCGCCGATCCCGTGGTCACGCCAGGGGTTCGCGCCGTCGAGCCACAGCTCGTCGATCTGGCCGTACTGGGTGAACAGCTCGTAGATCTGGTTGAGGTAGTAGGCGTTGTAGTCGTCCGCCTCGACGGCGAACTCCGGCAGCTTCCCGGCCGCCAGCGCGGCGGCGCGGTCGTCGTGCGGCACCAGCGTCGGAATCGTCCGGCGGGTGACGGCGCTGTTCGTGCCGTAGCGGCCCTGCCCCTGCGGCGCGCTCGCCCGGTCTTCGCAGGTGGCTTGCTCTTCGATGCTCAACGGCTGCCCGGCGGCGACTTTCGCGGCGATCCGCCGCACTTCGGCGTCGAAGAACTGCTTCGGCAGCTCGGCGCCGTCGGCGGGCGAGAGGTACACGCCGACCTTGAGCCCGGCCGCGCGCGCCGCATCGACGTAGTCGCGCAGGATGTCCCCGCGGGGGTTGGCGCACACGGTGTTCCGGGTCTGCCAGTACGCGGACGGGTCCTGGGCCCGGTTCGCCTGCGCCGCATCCCGGCCCGGGTCGGTGCAGCCCGGCGTGAGCCACCACGGGCTCGCGACGACCGAGTGGTTGGTGTACCGGGTCGGGTAGAGGACGAAACCGTCGTGGTGTTTCGCGGTGAGCATCACCTGCGTGACACCGGCGGCCTTCAACGCCCGCATCCACTGGGCGGTGTCGACGGCCGGCGGCGCGAAGACCGACTCCTTTTCCGCGCCGGAGCCCCATTCGCGGTCGGTGAAGGTGTTCATCCCGAAGTGGGTGAACGCGGTGACCGGCCGCTGCTGCCAGGCCAGCTGCCCGGCGCGCGGGACGACCGCCGCGGCCTTCGCGACGATCCGGGCCGGGCTGTCACAGGCTCGGACGGTCATGACGGCCGCGGGCCGGATCGGCCCGCCGCACCCGTCCTCCGCGACGGCAGGCGAGGCCGCGGTCAGGACGCCGGCCGCGCCGAGGGCGAGGACCAGGCCGAGCGGGGTCCGGATCGGCATGGCGCTCAGCCTAGGTCGGTCAGCCATCGGATGTCTAGACCTGACGAGATGACAGAAATGTCGTGGGAGATTGTCCGGAATCGCCTTCGTCCCGGGCGGTGAACTTGTCGAATGCCCGAACGGAGCCGAGTTCGCGACAGTCTGGCCCACCATTGATCCGATGGGTCGACGCTGAAGCGTCAAGCCGGCCCGAGATCGGCCGACAGCCAGTGCTCCGGGCGCATGACCAGGACGATGTGCTCGCCGAGCTGCTCGCGCTCGTAGGCCACGAAACCGTCGACCTTGTCCGGCGGCAGGTAGCGCGCCGCCATCTCGCGGGCCCGTTCGGGGTCGTCAGGGCCGGTGGCCACCAGCGGACCCTCCACCGAGACGTACCGGGCCGTCGGCTGCGTCCGCTGCACCAGCAGGCTGAACCGGCCGGCCGTCTCGATCGCCCGCGTCTTCCGCGCACCGGGCGCGCTGCGCACCCACAGCTGCCCGCCCGGCGTGTACTGGTACCAGATGGGCACCGTGAGCGGGCCACGCCCGGGCCGCTCGACCACCGACAGCGCACCGACGTGCGGTTGCGCCAGGAACTCTTCGCGTTCTTCCTTCGACAGCACCATGCGGCCGAAGCTACTCCGGGGGTCCGACAAAACACCCACCTCCGCAGGTCGCCCTGCGTTCCACAGTGGACCTGTGCCATCCTGGGGCCGGCCAAAGATGCGGAGCGAAAGGACACCCCGTGGGCATCATCGCCTGGATCGTGCTGGGACTCATCGCCGGGGTGATCGCGAAAGCCCTCATGCCGGGCAAGGACCCGGGCGGCTGCATCATCACCGTGCTGCTGGGCATCGCCGGCGCGTTCGTCGGCGGCTGGATCGGCAAGACGCTGTTCCACACCGAGCTCGGCACGTTCTTCGACCTGCGCACCTGGGGCCTGGCGATCCTGGGCGCGCTGATCATCCTGGCCGGCTACCGGCTCGTCTTCAACCGCCGCGACTGACGCGACCGGTGGGGGCACCGGCGTGGCGCCCCCACCGGCGGCGGCTCAGTTCAGCGTGACGCCGTAGGCGCTCAGCGCCTCGCCGACCGGCTGGAAGTAGGAGCTCCCCCCGCCCTTGCCGGAGGTGATACCCAGTCCGACGCTGCCGGCGAACAGGCAGCCGCCGGAGTCGCCGGGGTTGACCAGCGCGTTGGTCTGGATCAGCTGGTACACCGAGCCTTCGGCGTAGTTCACCGTCACGTTGGTCCGCTGCACCGAACCCGAGGTGAGGCGGGTGGTGCTGCCGCTCTTGCTGATCCGCTGCCCGACGGTGGCGGTGCCGGCGGAGGTGATCCGCTGGGTGGAGCCGTTCCACAGGGTGACCGCGCCGGGCGCGCTGCCGGTGGTGTTGCGGATCAGCCCGTAGTCGTTGGTCGGGAAGCTGGCGCCCTGCGACGGGCCGACGTTCCACTGCGACACCGCACGCGTGCAGTGGCCGGCGTCGATGATGTAGTTCTGGCCGCCGCGGTTGGTGTTGAAGCCGGCCGAGCAGCGGGTGCCGCCGCCGGTGATGGCTTCGCCGTTGTAGATCGCGGTGTGCATCTCGCCGGCGACCCGTTCGACGCGGACGCGGTCGCCGAGCGACGCCGCCGCCGTCAGCAGGGCTTCGGTGCCCTTGGCCGCGTCGGCCAGTGTCAGCACGACCTGATTGGTCTTCGGGTCGAGCCCGATCGCGGTGTGCGCCACCGCGGGCAGTGCCTGCAGGGCGTCCTGCGCGCTCGCCAGTGCGGCACTGGAGTGCTTGACCAGCCGGGCCTGCGCGCCGGCCTGCTCGACCTGCTCGGCGGCGGTCTGGTCCAGGACGTTGACCACGGGCTTGGCGGCCGCGTCGAGGTAGCCGTCGGCCGCGCGCGAGCCAAGGGAAGCGGTGACGCGCTGCAGGGTGCCGACGCTCGCCGCCTGGGTGCGCAGCAGCGCGACGGCGGCGGACTCGCTGATCCCGGCTTCCGCGGCGAGGGAAGCGACGGCTTCCTGCTGCACGGTCGCGGAATAGCCGTCGATGGTGGTGGCGGTGGCGGAGACGGGGGTGAAGAAGCCGATGGCCGCGGCGGCGGCCACGAGGGTGGTGGCGGAGCGGGCGAGGAGGTGGTGTCCCGGGGACGTTCTGCGCATGCCGGTAACTCACTTTCGCGATCGCGGGCGAAGCCGGCGCGAGGGGGTGGTCGCGCCGGACGAGCCGGCCCATGGGGCCGGCACCGGGTGATCCGGTGGGTCGAGGGTGATCCGCGGCCGGGACCGGCGGTACCGACTTTCGTCGGACAGGACAAAAGATAGGTACCGGGCATTTCGCCCACCGGTGTTCCGCCCACAGCAACCCGGCCCCGTCACGGTGCGCCACTGAGGCGTACGAGTGGTTCCGGCGCCACCGGGCCGTCCACGGCGTACCGTTCGAAGCACGGGCACGGCGTACTCTCCTCCCCCTCGGAGCACGCCGTGTCCGCTAGCGGAGATGTTGCCCTGCAGTGGTTCTTGAGCTGACGTGAACGAGAAATCCGCTGTTCGCACGAAGGTGTTCGCCGCTTCGCCTGGCTATGCTGGACCGCGGCAGGACTTTCGGTTCCGGGAAGACGCGCGACATGAACGACCAGCGGCAAGTACTCGTCCGGGCGGAATCCCGCCACGTCGTCGTTTCCGACGGCGACGGCAGCCACGAGACGTTCACCTACCCGGGTGTCACGCTCACCCGCGTCATCGCCGGCATCCCGGACTCGGGCACCTGGCTGCCGATGGGCGAGCGCCCCAGCGAAGTCGACGACGAAGCCCTCATCGAGGCGCTGCGCGCGGCGTTCCGGTGGCGGATCGGGCTTCCGTAGCGGTCCTTCTCCCGCGAACCGCCGGGGCGGGCAGCGAAATCCGCCCCCTCGGCCGGCCCCTCCCTCGTTACGCTGAGCAGCAGTCGATCAAGGGGGCACTGTGCGACTGCTGCTGACCGGGCTGCCGATTCCGTCCCACCTGCGGCCCGTCCTCGTCCCGCTCGCGCGCGCCGCACGCGAAGCGGGGCACGAAGCCGCCATCGCCACCGGGGCCGCGATGGCCGGCGAGATCGAGCGGCTCGGCGTGCCCGTCGTGGTCCTGCCGGACGTGCTCGCGCCCGGGGAACTCGGGCGGCGGCCGGAGCTCGTCGACCCGGCTCTGGTCCGGCAACTGGGGAAGTGGCGGCCGGAAGTCTCCGGCCCGCTCGACGTGCCGCTCTTCCACCCCACCATGACCGCGGAGTTCGCCGCGAACGTCGTCGGCGCCGGGTGGCGCCCGGACGTGATCGTGCGGGAGACCAACGCCTTCGGCGCGCTCGTGGCCGCCGAGGTGCTCGGGGTCCCGTCCGCCGTCGTCGACATCGCGCCGCTGGTGCCGCCGCTGGTGCCCGGGCTCGCCGGGCAGCTCGACCTGCTGCGGCAGGGCTTCGGGCTCGCACCGTCCGGTGCCGCGGCCGACCGGCTGACCGCCGGCCTGCTGCCGGAACCGTGGTACCCGGCCGGCCTGCGCACCCCGGGGCACGGGTACTACCGCGTGCCGGAACCGCCGGTGACGGCGTCGGCGGACGGGCCGGTCGTGTTCGCCGCGTTCGGCTCGAACGTCCGGTCCCTGCTCGCCCCGGACTCGCGGCTGCTCGCGATCACCGTGGCAGCACTGGGTTTGCTGGGCGTGCCGGCCGTCGTCGCGCTCGGGAGCGACGACGCGGTGGCGTCGTGGACAGGTCCCCGTCCGGGCAATGTCGAGCTGGCTGGGTTCCCGCCGCAACGCGCGTTGCTGGCCGCGAGCGACGTCTTCGTGACGCACGCGGGGTTCAGCAGCGTGCGGGAGTCGTTGTCGGCCGGGGTGCCGATGGTGGCGGTGCCGTTGTTCGCCGACCAGCCGGCCAACGCCGCGCGCGTGCAGGAACTGGGCGCCGGGGTGCGGCTCGACGCCGCCGGGTTGACGGCGGAGGCACTGGCCGCCGCCGTGGAGCGCGTGCTCGGCGATCCGGCCTGCCGCACGGCCGCGCGCGGCTTCCGCGACGGCATCGCCGCGCTGCCGCCGATCACCGATTTCCCGCGGCTCCTCGAAGCCTGAGCCGGGATGTGGTGCGCGTCACGGAATGCGCGGCGATCTTCGGCGCTACACACAGGAGAACCGTTCGTCCACAAGGGAGGGCCATGTCCGCCACCGCAGAAGAGTCCGTCGCCGTGCCCGAGCTGGAGGACTTCGACTTCCCGCTCACCGACGGTGCCGCCTGCCGCATCGACGACCCGGACTGCGAAGCCTGCCAGTGAGATCAGGCTCCGGCCACGGCGCATCCCGCGTGGCCGGAGCCTGAAGACCTAGACGTGCATGGCGAGCCACAACGCCATCCAGGCGAGGCACGCCAGCGCCCCGCCGACGCCGAAGGCGAGCAGGACGCGCCGCAGCCCCGCGATGACCCCGGGCCGGCCCGACATTTCGGTGATTCCCGCTTCAGTCATGGCCTCCAGGTGCCCGCCTCCCGAGGCGCCAAACATCCGGCGCCCACGGGAAGCGTCCCGATCGGGTGGCGCTCGTCTTGCAACGTGGCATGCCACGTTGCAAGCGGTACGCTGCCGCAGTGCACCCGAAACTGCGTGACGTGGCCGAGCACGCCGGCGTCTCGGTGCGCACGGTGTCCAACGTGGTCAACGGGTTCCGGTACGTCGCCCCGGCGACCCGGGAGCGCGTGCAGGCGAGCATCGACGCCCTCGGCTACCGGCCCAACCTGGCCGCCCGCACGCTGCGGCAAGGCCGGACCGGGCTGGTGGCCCTGGTGGTCCCGGAGATCGACTCGCCGTACTTCGCCGAACTCGCCGCGCGGACCGTCCGGATCGCCGGCGCCCGGGGCCTGACCGTGCTCATCGACCAGACCGACGGCGACGCCGAGCGCGAGAAGGAGCTGCTGCACGGCCGGCGCGGCCAGCTGGTCGACGGCGTCCTGTTCAGCCCGTGGGCGGTGGCGCCCGCGGAGCTGGCCGCGCGCACGGACCCGGTGCCGCTGGTGCTGCTCGGCGAGCACGACGGCACGGCCGGCGTCGACCACGTCGCCATCGACAACGTCGCCGCCGCGCGCGAGGCCACCGCGCACCTGCTGGGCTCGGGCCGCCGCCGCGTCGCGGCACTCGGCATCCAGCCGCGCTCGCTCAACGCGACCGCGCGGCAGCGGCTCGCCGGCTACCGGCAGGCGCTGGCCGAGGCGGGCCTGCCCGCCGAGCCGGAGCTGGCGGTGCCGGTGCGGCGCCTGCACCGGGCCGACGGCCACCAGGCGATGCTGCGGCTGCTGGACCTGGCGCAGCCCCCCGACGCCGTCTTCTGCTTCACCGACGAACTGGCGCTGGGCGCACTGCGGGCGGCGGCCGACCGGCGTGTCCCGGTGCCGGAAGCCCTGGCCGTGGTGGGTTTCGACGACATCGAAGACGGCCGGTACAGCGTGCCGGCCCTGACGACGGTGTCGCCGGACAAGGACCGCATCGCCGAACTCGCCCTCGACCGCCTCACCGCCGCCCCGGGTCCCCCGCGGTCGATCGTCGCGCCGCACCACCTGGAAGTGCGCGAGACGAGCTGAGCGTGTGGGGCGGCGCCGCCGGGGTAACCGCGCGCGAAGGGGCATCAACGCGATGCCCCTTCAATCACGCGTGTCGCCCCTCCAATCACGCGTGTCGCCCCTCCAATCACGCGAGATACCCCTCCAATCACGCGAGATACCCCTCCAATCACGATCGCGGCGACGTCGCTGGACGTGGAGCCCGCCGAAAGCGTGGTCACGGCCGAAGCGACGCTGTCCCACCGACGATCTCTACGACGCGGTGACCCGCGAAGCGCCGCGGCTGTGTCCCTGGTCGGCACCGAGGTGCCGGTGAGCTTCGACCACGACCGGGGCCGCGCGCTCCAGCACCACCGCGGCTCGGCCGATCCCGGCCAGAACTGACCGGCTTCAGCGTCCGGCGACCGCCACCCGGTCCCGGCCCGCCTTCTTGCCCGCATACAGCGCGTCGTCGGCCGCGCGGATCATCTCGTCCAGCCCCGCGCCCGGCTCCCGGGGATGCAGGGCCGCGCCGATCGTCGCCGACAGCGTCACCGGCTCGCCCGTCGGCGCCGTGATGCGCAGCGCCCGGATGCGGACGCGGATCCGCTCGGCGATCGCGCGGACCTCGGCTTCGTCGACGTCCGGCAGCAGCACGGCGAACTCCTCGCCGCCGTAGCGGCCGACCGTGTCCCCGCGGCGGACGGCGCGGGTCAGCACCGTGGCCACCTCGGCGAGGACGTCGTCGCCCACCGGGTGGCCGTGGGTGTCGTTGATGCGCTTGAACCAGTCGAGGTCGATCATCAGCACGCCGATCCGGCCGCGGGTGCGCTCGAGCACGTGCTCGGCCTCGTCGTGCCAGGCGATCGCGTTGAGCAGCCCGGTGCGCTGGTCGGTGCGGGCGGCGAGCTTGAGCTGGTCGAGCTGGACGCACTGGTGCAGCGCGAACGTCGGGATGATCATCAGCAGCGCGGCGGGCGGCCACCACAGCAGGGCGACCGCGACGAACACGCCGAGCGCCAGCTGGCTGACCTCCAGCAGGTTGTCCGAGGCGCTGCCCAGCAGCCGCCGGGGGTGGTCGACGGTGACCGTCCAGGCGATGGCCGTGGCGACGAGCCCGGTGTTGACCGCCCACTGCACCGCGGCCGCGGCGACCACGGCGACCAGGTCGGCCCAGCCGGGCCGGGCCCCGCCGGCGAGGTGCTCCTGGACGCCGGTGGCCTGCAGCACGGCGGCCGCGGCGGCCGCGGCCAGTGCGAGCGTGGCGGCGGTGAACACGGTGCGGTGCGCCGGCCGGACCGCGTCGAACCGGTTGACCAGTGCCCAGCGGTGGACGTAGATCACCGCCACCAGCACCAGTTCGAGCACCAGGGGCAGCACGATGACCCCGGCGAAGATCCAGACGCTGCACAGGTCGACGTACGGCGTGCCCGCGCGGTCGCGGCGGCGCCGCTCGATCAGGTGCGAAGCGTGCAGGTGCGGCAGGGCCGCGGCCGCGAGCCAGCCCGCCGTCACCCATTGCTCCGCCGTCGGCGCCGCGCGGGCCGCGACCGCCAGCACGCCGGCGGCCAGCAGGCTCACGCCCAGCACGAGGACCCGCACCCGTGTCGGCAACGACCACAGCTTCCACGAGGCCCAGTCGGCTTTTTCCCCCATCGCAGCGCCTCCCCGCGCCGGTGACTCCCCGATCGCCCAGGGTAGTCGCGTCACGGCCGGATGTCAGGTGTTTCCCGCCATCGCAACCCGACCGGGCGGCTGGGACGATTCCGGGGTATCCGGGACCGGACGAACCGCACGGAAAGGCGAGCGATGCGCGACAAGGGCTGGTGAACTCGATGTCCCCACTCCCCTGCCACCGGGAAAGGAGCCCGCGATGAGCGACAAAGGCTGGTGAGACCTCAGGCCTCGGCCGGGAGCGCGGCCGAAACGACGTCCGGGCGGCGACGTGCCCAGGCCGCGGCCGCGGCGAGCGCGACGAGCGCTCCCGCGGTGCCCGCCAAGGCGATCGCCGCCGCCGGCCCGACCAGCTGGGCGAGGACGCCGCCGGCGACGACGCCGAGGCCCTGCCCGGCGATCATGCCGGTCCGCGCGAAGCCGAGGGTCCGCCCGCGCACCCGCGGCGGGGACAGCTGGACGAACGTCGCGCCCGCCGTGACCTGGTAGGCCGAGCACAACCCGGACACGAACAGCAGCGCCAGCGCGGCACCCAGGGTCGGCCCGCCCCAGAACGCCACGAGCGGCGCCGACGTCCCGACGGCCAGCACGCCGAGCGCGCGCACCCGCACCGGCCGGGCGACCCGCCGCAACAGCAGCGCGCCGGCGACCGCACCCGCCGGTTCGGCGGCGAGCAGCACCCCGATCCACTCGCCACCCGCGCCGACCTGGTAGGCGAACGGGACCGCGAGCCCCTCGGGGACGACGGTGAACAACGCGAGCCAGCCCAGCCAGACCAGGGTGCCCAGCGTCCGGTCCCGGCGCACGGCCACCGCGCCCGCGGCGATCCGCCGCCACCACGCCGTCCCGCGTTCGCTTTCCGCCGTGGCCGGCGGCGGGTGGCTGCCGAGACCGGCGCGGATGAGCAGGGCGGAGAAGGCGAACGTGGCGGCATCGATGGCGAGGGCGGCGTGCGCGCCTACGCCGGTGACCACGAACGCGGCCGCGGCGAACCCGAGCACCAGGCACAGCTGCGTGGTGACCTGCTGAACCGCTTGTCCCGCTTCGTACCGGCCGCCCAGCAGCTCGGGCAGGACCGCGCCCTGCGCGGCCGAGAACGGCGCTTCGGCCAGCTGCACGAGCACGAGCAGCGCGGCCATCAGCGGCAACGGCACCGCGGGCACGGCCATCACGGCGACCAGCGCCGCCCGGACGACGTCGCAGGCCACCATCACCCGGCGGCGCGGGTACCGGTCGGCCAGCCACGAAAGCAGCGCGCCGGACACGAGCGCGGGCAGCATCGACAGCGCGTAGGTCGCCGCGCTCAGTGCGGCGGACCCGGTGCGCTGGAAGACGAGTATCGACAAGGCGACCCGGGCCAGCTGGTCGCCTGCCACCGACAGCAGGCCCGCCAGCCAGAGCGCCCGGAACCCGCGCACCGCGAACGCGGACCACGTCGCAGCCATCCCCACCCCCCAGGCCGGCACTGTCACGCAGAGCGTTGCCCAAGACGCTCACGGTAGCGCGTGTGCCGGCCGTCCACCATCGCCGTGGGCGGGGCGGGCCGGTTCGCGCCGGTCAGGGGCGCGGGAAAACGGTGCCGTCGAACAGCTTCCGGGCCGTGCGGAGCACGGTCGACCGGCTGACGCGGGGCGGGGTGACCGTGGTGTCGAGCTCGATGCCGACCGCGAGCTTGCCGCTCGGGTGCTCGACCTCGACGGGCTCGCCCGCGGGCGGGGCGACGAGCAGCTCCCGGCCGGCCGCGCCGTCGAGCAGCAACGCCGTCACGACGCTCACCGCGCCGAGCACGCCGATCGACGGGTGCGGCTTGACCGGGATGAACGTGCGGGTGCAGATGGCGCCGCCGTCGCGGGGGGCCGCGACCAGGGTCGTCTTCGGCACGGAGCTGCCGGCGACGTCGCCGAGCCCCATCAGCTTGCCGGCTTCGGTGCGCAGCGCGTCGATCCGGCGGGCGAGCGCGGTGTCGGCGGCCAGTTCTTCCACCGGTTCGTACCCGGTGACGCCGAAGTCGCGCGCGCGGGCCACCACGACCGGCATCCCGTTGTCCACACAGGACACTTCGACGCCGCCGACCTCGTCGCGGACGTGGCCGGTGGGCAGCAGGCTGCCGCACACGGACCCTTCGGTGTCAGCGAAGCCGAGCTCGACCGGCGCCGCGGTGCCGGGCACGCCGGAGATGGCCGTGCCGCCGCGGTAGCCGACCTCGCCGCCCGGGGTGGCGAAGGCCGCGACCGCGATCGAGCCCGTGTTGAGCAGCCGCACGCGGACGGTCGTGCGCTCGGGCCCGGCGGCCACGAGCCCGCGTTCGACGGCGAACTGCCCGACGCCGGCGAGGAGGTTGCCGCAGGTCTGGCGGTCCGAGACGGTCGGCTCCGCGACGCCGAGCTGCAGGAACAGGTAGTCGACGTCGTGGCCGGCGTCGGCCGCCTTCGACACGATCGCGACCTTGCTGGTGACCGGTTGCGCGCCGCCGAGGCCGTCGAGCTGGCGGGGGTCGGGGGTGCCCATGATCCGCAGCAGCAGGTCGTCGCGGGCGGCCGGGTCGGCGGGCAGGTCTTCGGCGAGGAAGTACGCACCCTTCGAGGTGCCCCCGCGCATGAGCATGCAGCGCACGCCGGTCATGCCTGCTCCTTCGCGTACTCCTCGGCGGTGAGGTACCGGACGCCGAGGGCGCCGAGCTTCTCGCGCAGGCCGTAGCGGTCGAGGCCGAGCTGGCCGCCGGCGAACGCTTCCCGTGCCGCGGCTTCCTTTTCCAGCCTGGCCCGCGCCTTTTCGATTCCACTGTGGACATCTTCGCGGCGGACGCACAGGACACCGTCGTCGTCGGCGAGGACGGCATCGCCGGGGCGCACGAGCTGCCCGCCGACGACGACGGGCACGTTCACGGCACCCGCGGTCGCCTTGACGGTGCCCTGCGCGCTCACCGCGGCCGACCAGACGGGGAAGCCGAGCGCCCGCAGGTCGGCGACGTCGCGGACGCCGGTGGTGGTGACCAGGCCCCGGACCCCCCGGCGGCGCAGCGCGGTGGCGAAGAGCTCACCGAAGAGGCCGTCCCGGCACGGCGAGGTGGTGGTGACGACCAGCAGGTCACCCTCCCGGCACTGCTCGACGGCGGCGTGGATCATCAGGTTGTCCCCGGGCCAGCACAGGGCGGTGACGGCGGTGCCGCCGATCCGGGCGCCGTCCTGGATCGGCCGGAGACCGGCATCGAGCAGGCCGGAGCGCCCGAGAGCTTCGTGCACGGTGGCGACGCCGTAGTCCGCCAGCCGGGCCACCTGCTCGAGGTCGGCACGCGGCGGATCGGTGACGATGACGGGCTTCATGTCGCCACCGTACGATCCGGGCGACGAAATTGTCAACAATTTTGGCGGGCAAGCGGAGTGGGCGGCTCGCGCGCAGGGAGGCTTGCGTGCCGGGAGGCTTGCGTGCCGGGAAGGTCGGCCCGCGCGCCCGGAGAGCCGGCCCGCGTGCCCGGCGGGCCGGCTAGGCGTGCAGCGGTGAGACCTCCGCCTCGGCCGACTTCAGTGCCTCGATCACGCTCGTCAGGTGGACGCGCGCGGCCTCGGCCGCCTCGGCCGGGTGGTGGGCGCAGATCGCGTCGATGATCGCCAGGTGCTCGGGAAGCGACACCTGCGGGCGGCCCGGGCGCATCGCCAGGCGGAACTGGTGGCGGACACTCTGGCCGCGCAGCCGCTCCAGCACCTGGGCCGCCGTCCGCTGGCCGCCGATCTCGCGGATCCGGCGGTGCAACTGCTGGTTGAGGCCCGAATACCCGACCACGTCGCCGCCCGCCACGGCCGCTCGCATCCGGTCCCCCAGCTCGCGCAGCTCGTCCACTTCGGCGTCCGAGATCCGCTCCGCTGCCTTCGCCGCGCACAGCGACTCCAGCATCATGCGCACCTCGGAGATCTCGACGGCCTCCTCCAGCGACACCGCGCGCACCCGGGCGCCGCGGTTCTGCACCCGCTCGACGAGCCCCTCGTTGGTCAGCTCGATCAGCGCCGCCCGCACGGTGGCGCGGCTCGCCGCGAACTGGTCGGACAGGTCCGCCTCGACCAGCCGCTGGTTGGGCACGAACTCGCCGCGGACGATCGCGTCGCGGATGGCCGCCACCACGGAACGCTCCCCCGGCTGCCGGTCCGCAGCACTCTCCGTCATACGCTCGGCTCCGTTTGTTGACAATTTTGTCGAGCACATCGTGTACTCGATCGTAGCTGGCGAGGAGGATTCTGCTATGACCGGAACCATCGCGGTACTCGGACTGGGCGAAGCAGGCGGTGCACTGGCCCGCGCCCTGGTGACGGCCGGTGCCGTCGTGCGCGGCTACGACCCGGCCGTCCCCACCGCGGAAGGAATCGTCAGCACCGGTTCCGAAGCCGAAGCCACCCAGGGGGCCGATCTCGTCCTCAGCGTCAACAGCGCGTCGGCCGCCCTGGACGCGCTCGAAGCCGGGTTGGCCGGGCTGCGTGACGGCGCCGTCTGGGCCGACCTGAACACCGCCTCCCCCGGCACCAAGCGACAGCTCGCCGCCCTCGCCGCCGGGCGCGGCGTTCCCTTCGCCGACGTGGCGATCATGGCGCCCGTCCCCGGCCGGGGACTGCGGGTGCCGATGCTCGCCAGCGGGCCGGCCGCCGACGCCGTCGCCGCCCTGCTGAACCCGCTCGGCGCGGACGTCGCCACGCTGCCCGGCGCGGCCGGGCTCGCCGCCGAACGCAAGCTGCTGCGCAGCGTCTTCTTCAAGGGGATGTCCGCCGCCGTGGTCGAGGCCCTGCAGGCTGCCCGGGCCGCGGGCTGCGAGGACTGGCTGCGCGAGGTGGTCGTCGCCGAGCTCACCGCCGCGGACGCGTCCACTGTGGACCGGCTGGTCGGCGGCTCGTACCGGCACGCCGTCCGCCGCACCGCCGAGATGGCGGCCGCCGCGCGGATGCTGGGCGAGCTCGGCGTGCGGGCCGACGTCGCCGCCGCGGCCCGCGACCAGCTCGGGCAGCTCGCCGCCGGTACACTCGGAAGCCCCGAGACCGCGCAGGTGAACCTTCCGTGACAGACGCCGCCCTCGAGCGGGAGAAGCTGCTGGCGCCGTCACGCATCTACGTCGAGCCCGCCGCCGCCGAGCTCCCCCGCGGGCGCCAGGTGCTCGACCGCTTCCCCGGCGCCACCGTCGTCGAAGTCGACAGCCACTGGCGCATCCCCGAACTCCACGGCGACGAGACGAACGTCCGCCGCTGGGTGCGCATCAAGCGCGAAGCCCTCGTCCTGGGCGTCAAGAAGTCGCTGACGGCCCGGCCCAACGGCCGCTCCGCCGACTTCATCGCCCCGTCGACGGCCAACGGCTGCGCGATGGCGTGCGCCTACTGCTACGTGCCCCGCCGCAAGGGCTACTCCAACCCGATCACCGTCTTCGCCAACATCGAGCAGATCACCGGATACCTGACCCGCCACATCGCCCGGCGGGGTCCCAAGACCGAGCCGAACCAGTGCGACCCGGCCGCGTGGGTCTACGACCTCGGCGAAAACTCCGACTGCTCGGTCGACGCCCTCGTCAGCGACAACGTCGCGGACCTGATCGGCCTGTTCGCCGGGCAGCCGACGGCGAAGGCGTCCTTCGCCACGAAGTACGTCAACCGCGGGTTGCTGGACCTCGCCCCGCGAGGACGCGCGCGCGTCCGCTTCTCGCTGATGCCCGAACGCCCCGCCAAGCTGCTGGACCTGCGGACCAGCCCGATCCCCGACCGGCTGCGCGCGCTCGACGACTTCGTCGCCGCCGGGTACGAGGTGCACGTCAACTTCAGCCCCGTCGTCGTCCACGACGGGTGGCAGGCCGACTGGACCCGGCTGCTGCAGGACCTCGGCGACGCCACGAACGACGTCACCAAGGCCCAGCTGGCCGCGGAGGTGATCATGCTGACGCACCACCGCGGCCTGCACGAGGTCAACCTCGGCTGGCACCCGAAGGCGGAGCAGGTCCTGTGGCGGCCGGACCTGCAGGAGACCAAGCGCAGCGAGAGCGGCGGCGTGAACATCCGCTACCGCGCCGGGTACAAGCGGGCCCGGCTCGACGAGCTGCTGGAGCTGATCGCCCGCCACGCCCCCTACCTGCGCGTCCGGTACGCGTTCTAGACCCCGGCCCGCGCCACGGCCGCCCGCCCCAGCCGCGCCTGCCGGGTCCGCGGCCCGAACACCGCCAGCACCACCGCGCCCACCAGCCACGTGCCCGCGATGAAGAAGAACACGCTCCGGTACCCGCTGCCGTTGTACAGCGCGGCCACGATCAGAGGGCCCGCCGCGTTCGACAGCCGGCCCAGGCCGTACGACACGCCGGTGCCCAGTGACCGGCCCCGGGTGTCGAACAGCTCCGGGGAATACGCATACCCCAACGCCGTGTAGCCTCGCTCGAACATGTTGACCAGGAAGCCGAACACCACGATCAGGACCGGGTCGAACGTCAGCCCGTAGAACAGCCCGCACAGCGCGATCACCGTGCCGAACGCGACCAGGCACCACTTGCGCTCGAAGCGGTCGGTGACCAGGGCGGCCAGGTAGGAACCCAGCGGCGCGCCGACCGTCGTGAGCGCCACGTAGAACACCGATTTCTCGACGCTGAAGCCTTCCTTCGCCAGCAGCGTCGGCGCCCAGCTGGAATAGCCGAAGAACCCGATCGTCTGCGTCACCCACAGGACCGTGAGCAGCAGCGTCGGCAGCAGGTACTTCTTCTTCAGCAGCAGCCGCAGCGGGGCCCTGGCCACCGGGGCCTCCTCGATCGGCGGCGCCGGCTCCGGCAGCGGGCCCTTCTCCGCCGCGACCTGGGCCTCGATCTCCCGCAGCACCGCGTCGGCCTTCGCGTGCTCGCCGCGGCTTTCGTACCAGCGGGGCGACTCCTGCAGGCGCCGGGTGAACAGCACCAGCAGGACGCCGAGCGCGCCCCACAGGTAGACCAGCCGCCACGCCCAGTCGCCGAGCGGGACGACGACGCTGGCGATCAGGTTCGTCACCGGCGTGCCGCAGATGCCGATCACGATCGCGTACGCCTGGTACTTGCCGCGGTTGGCCGCCGGGTACAGCTCGTTGACGTAGATGACCGCGACGACCGTCATCGCCGACAGGCCCGCCGAGGTCAGCACGCGGAACACGCCGAGGGACACGATGTCCCAGGAGAACACCGCCGCGAACGAGAAGACGCCGAACCACACGGTCGTCAGCACGAGCGCGTTCTTGCGGCCCCAGCGGTCGGCGATCGTGCTCGCGATGACCGACCCGAAGAACATGCCGACGAACGACAGCGACGTCACGTACGCGACCTGGTCGACCGTGACGCCCCAGAGCTTGATCAGCTTGGGCGCGGTGGTGGCGAAGCTGTTGATGTCGGCGAATTCGAAGAAGTAGGCGAACGAGACGGCGAACAGGGTGAACTTGTGGAACCGCGCGATCGGCAGGCGGTTCAGCCGGTTGAGCGCGTTGGCGTGCTGCATTGCATGCCCTTCAGGGGGTTCAGGCGGTTTCGCCGGGCCAGTAGAGGCGCATCGGGTTGTCGACGAGCAGCTTCCGCTGCGCTTCGGGGGTGTCCGCGATCCGCGGGACGTGGTCGACGAGCAGGCCGTCGTCGGGCATGTGGTGCTTCAGGTTCGGGTGCGGCCAGTCGGTCCCCCACAGCACCCGGTCTCCGAACTCGGCGACGACGCGGCGGGCGAACGGCACGACGTCGGCGTAGGCCGGGGGCCCGGTGACGGTCAGCCGCTCGGGGCAGCTCACCTTGACCCAGACGTCGTGGCGGCCGGCGAAGCGCAGGAACCGGTCGAACTCCGCGCCGTGCACCGGTTTCGTGACGTCCGGCCGTCCCATGTGGTCGATCACCAGCGGCACGGGCAGCGTGCCGAAGAAGCCTTCCAGCTCGGGCAGGTCGGCGGCCTCGAAGTAGAGGACGACGTGCCAGCCGAGCGGGGCGATCCGCCGCGCGATCGCCGCCAGCTCCTCCCGGGGCGACGCGTCGACCAGCCGCTTGACGAAGTTGAACCGCACACCCCGGACGCCGGCCGCGTCCAGCTCGCGCAGCTCGGCGTCCCCGATGCCGGACCGGACCGTGGCGACCCCGCGCGCCCGGCCGCCGGCCGCGCGGACGGCGTCGACCATCGCGGAGTTGTCCGCGCCGTGGCAGGTGGCCTGCACGATCACGTTCCGGGTGACGCCGAGGTGGTCGCGCAGGGCGAAGAGCTGGTCCTTGCTCGCGTCACAGGGGGTGTACTTGCGCTCGGGCGCGAACGGGAACTCCCCCTGCGGGCCGAACACGTGGCAGTGGGCGTCGACCGCGCCGGGCGGCAGCCGGAAGTCCGGTGTGGACGGTGTCGCGCACCAGTCCAGCCAGCCGGGCGTCTTCGGCGCGGTCACCGGCCCTGGCCCGTCAGCAGCGCGTCCAGGCGCGGGTAGACGGCGCGCGCGTTGTGCTCCCGGATCGCCGCCCAGTCCGCTTCGGACAGGTTCGCGGCCTCGGCGTAGCGGCGGGTGTCGTCGAAGTGGTGGCCGGTCCGCGGGTCGACGCTGCGGACGGCCCCGATCATCTCCGAGGCGAACAGGATGTTGCGCGCCGGGACGACGTCGAAGAGCAGGTCCGAACCCGGCTGGTGGTAGACGCAGGTGTCGAAGAAGACGTTGTTCAGCACGTGCTCCTCCAGCTCGGGCTTGCCCAGCGCCATCGCCAGCCCGCGGAACCGGCCCCAGTGGTAGGGCACCGCGCCGCCGCCGTGCGGGATGATCAGCCGCAGCGTCGGGAAGTCGGCGAAGAGGTCGCCCTGCACGAGCTGCATGAAGGCGGTCGTGTCGGCGTTGAGGTAGTGCGCGCCGGTGGTGTGGAAGGCGGGGTTGACGCTGGTGCTGACGTGCACCATCGCCGGGACGTCGTACTCCACCATCTTCTCGTAGATCGGGTACCAGGACCGGTCGGTGAGCGGCGGGGCCGTCCAGTGGCCGCCGCTGGGGTCGGGGTTGAGGTTGAGCGCGACGGCGCCGTACTCCTCGACGCAGCGCGCCAGCTCCGGGAGGCAGGTGGCCGGGTCGGTGCCCGGGGACTGCGGGAGCATCGCGGCGGGCGCGAACCGCTCGGGGTAGAGCGTGGCGACGCGGTGGCAGAGCTCGTTGCAGATCGCCGCCCACGCCGCCGACGTCTCGAAGCCGCCGACGTGGTGGGCCATGAAAGAGGCCCGCGGCGAGAAGATCGTCAGGTCGATGCCGCGGTCGTCCATCAGCCGCAGCTGGTTGCCTTCGATGCTCTCGCGGATCTCGTCGTCGCTGATCCGCAGGTCGGCGCGGGCGGGCGCGGCACCGGAGCCGGTCAGGGCGGCGACCTGCCGGTCGCGCCACGCCGCGAGGGCCGGCGGCGCGGTGGTGTAGTGGCCGTGGCAGTCGATGATCAAGGTGCTTCCTCGCTTCGGGTTCCGATGGTCGCACAGTAATCGTCGATGACATTGTTAACAATATCTACGACGAAGTTTCTCCCGGACGTGCTCCACGGTCGGCGGGACCACCCGGACCTAGACTCTGCGCATGGGTGCCCGTTCCCGACGAAGCGCCGGCAACCTGCCCGCCGAGCTGACCAGCTTCGTCGGCAGGCGGCAGGAGACGGCGGAAGCGAAACGGCTGCTGGCGGCGGCCCGGCTGGTCACACTGACCGGCGCCGCCGGGGTGGGCAAGACGCGGCTGGCGCTGCGGGTCGCCGCCGACGTGCGCCGGGCCTTCCCGGACGGCGTGTGGCTCGTCGAGCTCGCCGACCTCGGTGACCCGCACCTGGTGCCGAACACCGTGGCGACGGCGTTCGGCCTGCGCGGCACCAGCGACCAGGCGGCCGGGCTCGCCGAGTACCTCGAAGACAAGCAGCTGCTGCTGGTGCTCGACAACTGCGAGCACGTCGGGGACGAGTGCGCGATGCTGGCCGCGAAGCTGCTCGCGGCCTCCGGCGGGCTGCGGGTGCTGGCCACCAGCCGGCACACGCTGCACGTCGAGGGCGAGCACATCCTGCCCGTCCCGCCGCTGCCCGTCCCGCCGGCGGACGACACCGGCGCCGGCCCGGCCGAGGCGGTGACGCTGTTCACCGAGCGCGCGGCCGCCGTCGCCCCCGGCTTCGAGCTCACCCCCGGCAACCGGGCGGCGGTGCACCGGATCTGCCGACGGCTGGAGGGCATCCCGCTGGCCATCGAACTCGCCGCGGTCCGCGTCCGGGTGCTGTCGGCCGATCAGATCCTCGACCGGCTCGACGACCGGCTCGGCCTGCTCACCGACCGGCCGCTCGCCGCGCAGCCCCGCCGCCGGACCCTCGAAGCGGCGGTCGGCTGGAGCTTCGAGCTGTGCACCCCCGCGGAACAGCGGCTGTGGGCGCAGGCGTCGGTTTTCCCCGGCGGGTTCGACCTCGACGCCGCCGAGCACGTCTGCGCGCCCGGGGACGCCGGCAGCACGCTGGACGTCGTCACGGGCCTGGTCGACAAGTCCGTCCTGACCCGCCAGAACGGCACCTTCGGGCGGCACGCCTGGTACCGCATGCTGGAGACCGTCCGCGAGTACGGCGGCGGCAAGCTCGCCGGCGAAGAGGCCGGCGTGCGGGCCCGGCAGACCGGCTACTACGCGGAGCTCGCGCGGCGCTACCGGGCCGAGGGGTTCGGCCCGCGGCAGTCGGAGTGGCTCGCCAGGCTCCGGCGCGAGCACGCCAACCTCCGCACCGTGCTGGAGCACTGCCTGTCCGCTCCCGGGCAGGCGGGCCACGCGCTCGACATCGCGGCCTCGCTGTGGAACTTCTGGTACGGCGGCGGCCTCGTGCCGGAGGGCTGCAGCTACCTGCGGCGCGGCCTCGAGCTGTGCCGCGAGCGCACGGTGGTCCGGGCCCGGGGGCTGTACGCGATGGCGTTCCTCGCGATCCAGACCGGCGCGCCGCACGCCGACCTGCTGGCGGAACTGGCCGAGCTCGCCGAAGAGCTCGACGACGAACGGCTGCGGGCCGGCCACGCGGAGTGCGCCGGCATGGCGACGTTCTTCGGCGGCGACCTGGCGGGCGGGGCCGTCCTGCTGGAGCGGGCGCTGGCCGGGTACCGCACGGCCGGGGACGCGCTGCTGGTGTTCGACACGCTGATCCTGCTCGCCGCGGTGCGGTTCTTCCTCGGCGATCCGCGGGGCGCGGCCGCCGCGGAGGAGGCGCTGGCCCTGACCGAGCGGCACCAGGCGCGCTGGTCCCGCGGCTACGCGTTGTGGGCGGTCGCGGTCCACCGCTGGCGGGCGGCCGAACCCGGGGAGGCCGCGGACCTGCTGCGCGAGGCCATCGCGCTGCGGCTGACCGACCGCACGCTGCTCGCGTTCCTCGTCGAGGCGCTCGCCTGGTGCCAGTCCGCCGAAGGCGCGCACGAACGCGTGGCCCGGCTGCTCGGGGGCGCCGCCGCGGTCTGGCGGCTCAGCGGCGCCCGCGTCGGCGAAATGAGCCCCTACCAGGGCGTCGACGAGCAGTGCGCGGCACTGGCCCGCAAGGCGCTCGGCGACGAGGCGTTCGACGCGGCCTTCGCCGAGGCGGCCGGTTCCGGCCTCGACGACGTCATCCGCGGCGCGCTGGGCGAGCGGCCCGCCCCGGGGACTGCGAGCAAGGCGGCCGAGCCCGGCGGGCTCACCCGGCGGCAGCGGGAGATCGCCGAGCTGGTGGCGCGCGGGATGACGAACAAGGAGATCGCGGCGGCGCTGGTCCTCAGCGGACGGACCGTCGAGGGGCACGTCGAGAACATCCTGGTCAAGCTCGGCCTCACCTCCCGCACGCAGGTGGCGTCGTGGCTGGCCGGGCAACCCGGGTGGCGATCCGGGTAGTTTCCCCGGTGCCCTCCGGTCCGGTTCGGACGATCCTCTTCCCCGCGACCGCTCACGTGTGGGAGGAGGACGAGTGTCCATCGACTCGGCGCCGCAGACCTGCCCCCGGTGCCGGCGGCCGACCGTCCTCGCGTCCCACGCCTGGGGACGCCAGTGGGTGCACGTCGGCACCTGGCGTCCGCAGTGCGGCGCTCCGTCCTGGGCGCTCCGCCCGGGGGAAGACCGGGCCACGCCCGTTCCGGTGGGGCCGGTCCAACAGCCGGGCCGGCGGCCGCCACCTCGCGTGGCCCGGTAGACGTGGTGGGACCGGGCGGTACCCTCCCCCCAAGACCGCCTGGTCCCACCACGCTCGCCCCGGTGCTCAGCGGAGCCGGTGGCGCCGGATCAGCTGCCGGGTGATCACCGTGCGCTGGATCTCGTTGGTGCCTTCGCCGACGATCATCAGCGGCGCGTCCCGGAAGTACCGTTCGACGTCGAATTCCGTGGAATAGCCGTAACCGCCGTGGATGCGGACCGCGTTCAGGGCGATCTCCATCGCCGTCTCGGAGGCGAACAGCTTCGCCATCCCGGCCTCGAGGTCGGCGCGCTCGCCGGAGTCGTGGCAGCGGGCGGCGTGGTGGACGAGCCGGCGGGCCGCCTCCAGCTTGGTGGCCATGTCGGCGAGCAGGTTGCCGACGGACTGGTGCTGCCAGATCGGCTTGCCGAACGTCTCGCGTTCCTGGGCGTGGCGCAGGGAGTCTTCGAGCGCGGCCCGGCCCACCCCGAGCGCGCGGGCGGCGACCTGGATCCGGCCGATCTCCAGCCCGCGCATCATCTGCGCGAACCCCCGGCCTTCTTCGCCGCCCAGGAGCCCGGTGACCGGGACATGGAAGTCCGAAAAGGACAATTCGCAGCTTTCGACGCCCTTGTAGCCCAGCTTCGGCAGATCGCGCGAGACGTGGAAGCCGGGGCCCTTCTCGGCCAGCAGGATGCTGATGCCGGCGTGCGCGGGCTCGGCGTGCGGGTCGGTCTTGCACAGCACGGCGACCAGCTGCGCCCGGCGGGCGTTGGTGATCCACGTCTTCGCGCCGTCGACCACATAGGACTCCCCGGCGCGGCGGGCGGTGGTGCGCAGGGCCTGCAGGTCGGAGCCGCCGCCGGGTTCGGTCAGCGCCATCGCGGCGCGGACCTCGCCGGTGGCCATCCGCGGCAGGTAGCGGGCCTGCTGCCCGGGCGTCCCGTGGGCGGCGACGAGCGTGGCGACGACGGTGTGGCCGCCCATCGCGCCGGCGAGGCTCATCCAGCCGCGCGCCAGCTCTTCGGTGACCTCGGCGAAGCAGCGGGCCGAGACGGGCGTCCCGCCCCAGGCCGTGGGGACGGCCAGCCCGAAGAGGCCGAGCTCCTTCATCCGCTCGACGAGTGCTTCGGGGTAGGTGTCGGTGTGGTCGAGTTCCCGCGCCACCGGCCGGACGTCGCGGTCCACGAAGTCCCGCACCACCGCGACGATCGCCGTCTCCTCCTCGGTCATCCGCAGTCCTTTCGCTCGGCTCCCGCCCCATCATGACGCCCTTTTCCATCAACCCAGGTTGATGTATCCTCGCGAGGTGAGCGAAGAGCACGCCAGCGTCCGGTACATCGTCGACGACGTCCCGGCGGCCACCGACTTCTACACGACCCACCTGGGGTTCACGGTGCGCATGAGCGCCGGCGCCGCGTTCGCCGACGTCGTCCGCGGCCCGCTGCGGCTGCTGCTGTCCGGGCCCGCGAGTTCGGGCGCCCGCGCCACCCCGGCGGAGTCCACTGCTGCCGGGCGCAACCGCATCCACCTCGTGGTGGCCGATCTTGACGCCGAGATCGCGCGGCTGACGGACGCCGGAGTGGCCTTCCGTACCGAGGTGGTGTCCGGTCCGGGTGGACGGCAGATCCTCCTCGCCGATCCGGCGGGCAACCTCGTGGAGCTGTTCCAGCCCGCACGCTAGGGCCTGTATCGAAGTCGGTCAGAGCCATTCGTCGATGGCGGCGATGTGGACGGTGGCTTCGTAGCGGACAGCGAGCTTGTCGTATCGGGTAGCTACCCCACGGTGGCGTTTGAGCCGGTTGATGCCGCACTCCACAGCGTGACGCTGTTTGTAGGTTTCGGGGTCGAAGGACGGTGGCCGGCCGCCCTTGGACCCCTTGGCCTTGCGATGCGCATCCTGGTCGGCCTTGCTCGGGATCGTCGCTTTGATCCCACGTTTGCGCAGGTGGGCCCGGTTGGCCTTGGAGGTGTAGGCCTTGTCCGCCAGCACCCGGTCCGGACGCGTCCGCGGCCGCCCACCACCGGACAGCCGGGGCACCCGGATCCCGGCCAAGACGGGAATGAACTGCGGGCTATCGCCACGCTGCCCGGCGGTCAGCACGATCGACAACGGCTTCTGCCCCTGCTCACAGCCCAGATGCAGCTTCGTGGTCCACCCACCCCGGGACCGCCCCAACGCGTGATCCGCTGGCTCGACGGTGACCCCGCCCGGCGGCTCGGCCTGCAGATCCCCCTTTTCCGCGCACCCGCGGCATGCTGATGAGCCCGCGCGATCGTGGAATCCACACTGACATCCCACGTGATCCGCCCCTTGGCTTCGGCCAGAGCCTGCAACGCGGTCAGAATCCGCTGCCAGACACCAGCCCGCTGCCACCGCCGGAACAGCCCATACGCCGCTGACCAGGACCCATATCTCTCAGGCACGTCCCGCCACGGCGCCCCGGTGCGTCCCCGCCACCGGATCCCGTCGATCAGCTGCCGTCTGCTCCACAACGACGGTCGCCCAGGCCGCTTCGGCTCGGGCAGCAACGGCTCCAGCGCTGCCCACTGAGCGTCGGTCAGGTCGAACCGCCCCGCCACCGCTAGGGTGTCCACGAGGTCTCCGGTGTTCAGGTTCTTCTTGGTCGACGAACCAAATACCGGAGACCTCACCCATTTCAGCCGCCGACACGCCCAACACGGTCAACTCCAGCTCAACCTGCCGAAGACAACTTCGATACAGGCCCTAGCAACGGTCAGCTTCTCTGCCGCCAGTGATCCAGGTTGTGCCTGGTGCCGAGGGTTGCGGGGTGGTCATCACCCAGAACGCGCTGCTGAACGGCAAGCAGTTCCTCCAGCACCGAAACCGCACCCGCGACATCCCCGGCCATTCCTCGATGATTGGCAAGACTGAACCGGGTCGCCATCGTGGCAGGATGATCATCACCCAGGCCACACCGCAGGTTGGCGAGGAGTTCCGCCACCTCGTCGACGGCATCTGATGGGTCCGACACCGCGTCTCGACAATTCATCATGATATCGAGGGTGGTGAGGGTGTCCACGTGATCATCACCGAGTACACGTCGCTGATCAGCGAGCAGTGCCTCCAGCTCGATCATCGCGCCCGCGGGGTCCCCGCTGTCAATCCGCAAGACCGCGGCCATGCCGCGCGTGGAGAGTGTGTCGAGATGATCGTCGCCGAGCACTCGCCGCTGGTCTTCGATCAGCACCATCAGCTCCCAGACGGCGCCCATGGTGTCGCCCGCATTGCCTCGCCAGTCCGCGAGTTCACGGCGAGTGGAAAGGGTTTGGGGATGGTCGTCGCCGAAAACCCGCCGCTCGTCAGCGAGCACCATGTACAGCTCTTTCACCGCGTCTATTTCGTGACCGGCCCGGCCCCGCCAGTAGGCAAGCCTGTGTCTCGTGGTGAGAATGTCGGGATGGTCATCGCCGAGCACCCGTCGCTGGTCGGCCAGGACCTGCTCCAGTTCGGTGATGACGTCGGCAGAATCCCCGTCTTGCCCCCGCCAGTGCGCGAGGCAGGATCGCGCGGTGAGAGTCAAGGGGTGCTCGTCACCGAGCACCCGCCTTTCGTCGGCCAGCACCCTTTCGTATTCGGCTGCCGCGCCCGCGTAGTCCATGATCTCGGCCCGCGAGTGCGCGAGGTGGTGCCGGAGAACGAACGAGTTCGTATGGTCCTCGCCGAGACGGTCGGCACACGCCAAGCGGAGTCTGGTGAAGAAGACCGCGGCGTCGACGGCAAGACCCGCCTCGGCAAGACTCCTGCCGTGGCGGACCAGTACGGGATGCGCGCCAGGGAGCCAGAGTGAATCGGGCGTGTTGAGGTCCAGCGCTCGGACGTTCGAACGCAGCGCTTGAGCGAGGTTTGCATCCGTGTGGTTGGCGGGCCAGCTGATCAGGAGCGCGTCCGCAGCCGTCCGGCCGAGGCGCCCCACGTCGGCGAGGGTGTCTCGAGTGGCGCGTTGCACGAGGGCGTGCACCTGCACCGCCCGGTCGGGACCGGACAGGTCGACAGTGGCCAGGCTCAGTCGGTGCAGCACGTGCAGCGCGTCCCGCACGTCGGCCGGTGTGACGCTGCGCCCGAGGGAGGCGGCCAGGTGATCGAGCACGGGCCGAGCGGTGAACACCGCGTCCGGGACGCCGTTCGCATCCAGCAGCGACGCCAGCTCCAGCAGCGGCCGTGCCATTCCCGGCGGGTTGAGCGTGTCCGCCAGCTCCACCGACAGTGACCAGGTGACATCCACCGTTCGCTGGTGGTCGTCGGGCAGTTCGCCGGGCTCGGGCAGCACCTCTCGCAGGCCCCTGCGGCTTTCCGCGAGGCGCTGCCGATACTGTTCGGCGGTCAACCCTCGATTGAGCATGTACGCCACGGCCTGCGCCAAGGCAAGCGGCAGATGGCCCAGGTCGGCCGCCAACCCGGCGGCGCCGTCGGCCAGGTGTTGCCGGCCGACGAGCTTGGCGTTCACGTACGCCTCGGAGTCGCCCGGGGTGAACACGCCGACCTCGATCAAGACCCGATCCTCACGGACCAGGGACGGGTCACGGCGGCGAGTGGTCACCAGTACCTGTCCGGCGCGCGAGTTCGGAGGCCACAAGCCCCTCATGCAAGCCGGGTCTTCCAGGTCGTCGAGCACGATGAGCCACTGTCTGTCGGTAGCCGCCAACCACTCCAGAAACCGCCGCGCGGCTTCTTCGGGATTCCGCTCGTCCGCTCCAGGAATGCCGGCACGGACAGCCGCCTCGGCGTAACCGGTCACGACCTCAGACCGCGCCGTTGCTGTCGCCCACACCAGCAGGTCCAGCGCCTTGCGTGCCCTTTCCCGCTCGGTGTACTGCGCGGCGATCTGTGTCTTGCCCACTCCGCCCATGCCGGCCAGCACCAGGGTGACCGTTCGCGATCCGGCCGGCGTCCGCTGAAGAAGCGGCGAGACCTCACGCTCCTGGTAACGGTCCGCCAACTGCGGAACCACTCCGACATTGACCGGCCAGGCGGGCTCGCAGCCGGTGGACGGCAGCCCTCGGGTGGCGACCTCGTCCGCCGTCCGCGCGGGCACCTCGTCGGAGTAGCCAGGAATCCGTGTTCGGGTCTCTCGGGCGACTTGGCCGGCGGCCGGCCCAGTCACCGTGACGATGTCGTGGATCGCGGCGAGGAAGCGGCGGACTTGGCCGTAAACCAGCTCGGAACGGCGACCGGGTTTGCAGATCGTCAGGTGATCGGCGTCCACGGCGATCGGATCGACCCCGGCGAGACCGGGGTCGGCCGAGCCGGCGTCCACCACCTGGACACCCCACCTCGAATACGCCTCGAAGAACACGAGATTACGGATACCGGTCCGGTGTGCCCAGTGGCGGTACCAGAAGTTGAGGTCTCGCAGATGCGCGGCATTGCGCTGAAGGTCGTCGATCGCCGCGGTGGTGCGCAGCACCAGCTTCAAATGCTTCAAGAAGGTGGCCATATCGGCACCGAAGTGCGGGGTCGCCAAGAACACCACGCCCCGCGCCGCCGCGGCGAACGACGCGTAGGCCGGACTGGCATCGGCGTACCGCAGCATCTGCTTGGCCACCAACCCGCCCATGCTGTGGGCCACCAGCACCAGCGGACGCTCACCCACACCTTCGTTCTGCAACGCTGCCAGCACATTTCCCGCCCGGTCCTGAAGCGGCATCGCCCGCGGCCCGAACCATCCCACCGGCGAGGCCGCATAGCCCACCAGCCACACCGCCGCCCCCGGCACGTCTTGTCCCAGCCAGTCCGGCCAGAACGCCTCCCCCGTCGCCCATGTCGTGCGCGCATCGCCACCAAGACCGTGCAGGAACACCACATCCAAGGTCGGGGCCTCCGGCATCACCACCGAGAACACCTCAACCATGCCTTCCCCGCCCTCTCCGATGCCACGCATGTGGTAGCACCAATTAGCCACAGCACAGCCGGGACACCCAAACGGGTGAACACTTCACATCAAAGCGTACTGCTGGAGCAGGCAGGTCCGGTCGTCGAACCGTCGGCGGCGACGTATGGACCCGACCGCCCACCGCGACCGGATCGACTGACCGGCTTCCGGTGAATAATTCTTCACCCCTTTCGTAAAACGCGGGTTCTTAGCCTGACCTCGTTACCCGAACGAGTGAACGTACGCAGCATCCGGGTGACACGCGCCGCGATAACCGCTCGTCACGCCACCTGAACACCACGGCAAACGGCCGACTAATTGCGCTGTTCGCATCGCCTTTTCGGCGCCCGGGTGAGACTTCTTCAACCACGCCACCGATGCGGCATAGGATTTTCCTTCGGCCCGGAAAACGTTTCCCCGCCGTATTCCCATCTCCGCAAGAATCGAGGACCAACCATGCGAAGACGCATGCTGGGGGCGGTCCTGCCCCTGGTGCTCGCGGCGACCACCGCCGTCCCCCTGTCCGCCGCCGCCGATCCCGCTCCGGCGGTGTCGGCGCTGACGAAGTCCGTGCAGGGCACCGGTTCCCCGGCCGCGCACGGGGCGACCGCGAACTGGGTCGTCGGCTACGAAGACCACGCGACCACGACCGGCGCCGCCACCATCACCGACGCCGTCGGCGCCGGGCAGTCCTACCAGTCCGGCTCCCTGCACGTTCCGCCCGGCTGGACACCGCAGTGGTCCACCGACGGCAGCACGTTCAGCGGCACCGAACCCGCGTCCGGTGTCACCGCCGTCCGCGGGACGAATCCCGCCGCCGGGTCCGACGCGACCCAGCTGACCGGGGCGCTCACCCCGCCCGTGCAGGCGGTGACCACCCCCACCGGCGGCGACGGCTACACGCCGATCCTGCACCGCACCCCCGGCGGCGTGCTGCAGGCCTGGAACATCTACCACCACGCGGGAGCCACCGCGCCGAAGGTGGTCTGCACCGAACTCGCCACCGGCACGCACTGCCCGGGCGGCCCGTGGCCGAAGGTGCTCAACACCGCGCCCGGCCCGCTCGGCACCCTGGGGGCCGGGGACATCGCCACCACCCTCATCGAGCAGTACGTGCACGACCCCGCCGCGCCGGCGAAGGTCTACTACCCGGCCCTCACGGCGACTTCGGCCGGCGTCGGCTGCCTCGACATGGCCGCCACCGCCAACTGCGGGTACTGGCCGCTGGCCACGCTCGGCGGATCGCCGCCGGTGAACAACATGGCGGGCCTCGTGGAGAGCGGCGGCAACCTGTACGGCTTGCTCAGCACCGGTGCGGTGACCTGCTGGACCATCGCCACGCAGAGCGCGTGCGCCGGCCAGCCGTACGCGCCGATCCTGCCGGCGGTCAACCAGGCCTACGTCTACGGCGGCATGACCGTGGTGGCGGGCAAGGTGTTCGCGTCGACGGCGAACCCCGGCTCCGCGCTCCAGCCGCAACTGGGCTGCTTCGACCCGGCGACGGCCACCGCGTGCGCCGGCTGGGCTTCCTCGCGGCCCACGGGACCGGCGGGCAACCACACCTACAACGCCTACACGGCGTTCAACGCGGCCGGCGCCCCGGTCGGGGCGTGTTCGTCGACGACCGGCGGCACGAACGTCACGACCTGCTACGCGCTGGACGGTTCGACCCTGCCGGCCCCACCGGGCGCGGCGGCCCTGACCGGCGGGATCTACGTCTTCAACCCGGAAGTCGTCACCGATGCGAACGGCCACGTGCGCAGCTACCTGGCGATCTGGAACGGCGGCGAGGCGGGCGCGGCCGTGTGCCACGACTGGACGACCGGAGCGGCGTGCGCCGGGCTGCCCGCCCGGATCACCCACCCGACGGTGAACGGCGGCGTCACCCGGGACTACGGGTACACGTTCGACCCGCCGTCGGGCTGCCTGTTCGGCCTGGGTGACGCGGGCATCCTGTTCTCGATGGACCCGGCCACCGGCGCCTCGCCGTGCGTCCGCTCCGGCGGGCAGGTGACCCTGCGGCCGGGTGACTTCTACTGCGACGGCGGAAGTCACGTCCAGGGCTACACGTCCGCGCGGCTGACGGGTGTCGACCCGGCGAACGTCGACTTCGCGGCGTCGCGGGTGACGGTCGTCGACCAGGACAACGCGGTGGTGCCGACCCCGGGCTTCGCCCCGGACGGCTCGGTCGACCTGACCGGCGTCTCGGTGGCGGGGCACCCGTCGATCACCGTGACGACGACGCTGGTGCTGCACAGCGCGGCAGGCTTCAGCGGGTCACTGGTGGTCGACTTCGCGGGCGACGCGCCCCAGCTGTGCTTCCGCACGACGATCTCGGCGGACTGCCTGGTGACGTCCGTGGCGAACACGGCGACGGGCACGGACTCGACGGGGTCGTTCACGTCCAACACGGTGACGCTGCCGGTCTCGCCGGGTGCGTCGTGCACCCCGAAGGTGACCGTGCAGAAGGAGATCTGCACGGCGGTCCACCCGGCCCAATGCGGCCCGGGCGGCGCCGGACCGTGGGCGAAGCAGGCCCCGGTGGGTCTGCTCGGCGTGCTCGCGGCGTCGGCGTACTGGCGGATCACGGTGACGAACGAGGGTCCGGTGGGGATCACGTCCGCGCAGGTGGTGGACAGCGTCGAGCCGTCGTGCCAGACGGGTCCGTTCACGCTGGCGGCAGGTCAGTCGAAGCAGGTGCACTGTGCGACGTATGCGCTGCTGAACCTGTTCCCCATCACCAACAAGGCGAAGGTGACCTACCTGCCGGTGAACGTCCCGCCGGGCACGCCTCCGTCCACAACGGACTGGTCGGCGGCGAAGGCCTGTTCGCTGCTGTGCGTCCTGTAAGGAGGTGAGATCGCCGGCCCGCGGGAAGCTCCCCCGCGGGCCGGCGCCAGCAGGACCGCGCACAGCGGCACCGCCATCGCGATCGCGGCCAGCACGAACACGGGGAACAGGAAGGAGAACACCTCCGCGCCCGCCGGGTCCGGGGCGTTCATGTCCATGGTCATCCGGACCGCCGCCATGCCCGTGTAGTGCATGCCCGTGACCGCCGCGCCCATCACGAAGCCCGCCAGCAGCCGCAGCGCGAGGCGGTCGAGGAAGACCGCGAACCACAGCGCCGCCGTCGCCGCCACCACCGCGATCACCACCGACAGCGCCACCAGGCCGCCGTCGTAGCCGAAGTCGCCCTTCACGCGCAGCGCCGACATTCCGGTGTAGTGCATGACGTTCACCGCCAGGCCGGTGATGACGCCGCCGAGGGCGAGGCGCCACCAGCCGAACTTCGCGCGGCCGCCGACCACCACGAGCCCGGCGAACACCGCCGACACCGACAGCACCGCCGACAGCGCCGTGCGGAAGATGTCGTAGCGGACCGGCATGCCCGGCGTGCTGAAGCCGAGCATCGCCACGAAGTGCATCAGCCAGATGCCGACCCCGCCGATCGAAACGGCGGCCAGCAGCAGCCACCGCAGGCGGTGGCGGGGATCGGCGGCGTGGCGGGCCTGCACCGCGCACGCCAGGCCGAGCGCGCAGCCGACCACGGACGTCAGGTACGCGAGCACGAGCAGCCAGTGCCCCAGCGCGAAATGCTCCATGGCGAAGTCCTCTCTACAGGTCGCGCAGCCCGTGCAGCACGCGTTCCATCAAGTCGTGGCGCTCGTCCCAGCCGGCGGTGTCCGACAGCGTGTCGCGGACGACGACCAGGTCGTCCTGCATCAGGTCCGACACGAGCACGCGGACCACCCCGAGCGGCAGCACCAGCAGCGCGGCGATCTCCATCAGCGACCGCGGCCGGAGGCACAGCTCGAGCACCTCCGCCGACGCGCTCGACGTCTGGTAGACGGCTTCGGCGCGGCCGTCGGCGGTGGTCTCGACCAGTGCCTCGACGGCGATGTCCACCGCCGGCGCCGTCCGGCCTTCCGTCCAGGCGTAGGGCCGGGCGAGCGCCGGGCTGCGGCGCGGCTCGTCCCCGGCCGGGTCGTCGGTCACCGGTGGTCCTGGGCCACCGGTATCTCGCGCGCGGGCACGTCGACCTTCTGCCCCACCCGCTCCACCAGCATCGTCATCTCGTAGCCGACCAGCCCGATGTCGCAGCCGGTCGAGGCGAGCACGACGAGGTTCGAGCCGTCGCCGACGCTCATCAGCAGCAGGAACCCCTGCTCCATCTCGATCACCGACTGCACGACCCGCCCGGCGGTGAACAGCTCCGCGGTGCCGAGGGAGAGGCTGGACAGGCCGGCGGCGATGGCCGCGAGCTGGTCGCCCCGTTCGCGGGGAAGCGTGTCGTCGGCGGCCACGAGCAGGCCGTCGGCGGAGACGAGCACGGCGTGCGCGACGCCCGAAACGTCCTGGACGAACCCGTTGACCAGCCAGTTCAGCGTCGCGGACCGTTCGGGTGGCGGCGGTCCGGGGGGCGGGGCCGCCGGCCGGGTGGCGGAGCGCCGGGAGTGCAGTTCCGTCATCGCGGATCCACTTCGTCCTTTCGGGATCGTTCGGCACGGGCCGCGGCCTCCGACCGGGCGGCCCGCAGGCCCTGGTAGTGCCGGGAGAGACTGCTGCGCACGGCGGCGGCGTCGCGGAAGGAGCCACCGGGTTGTTCGCGCCCCCGCGGGACGACGGCACCGGGGGCGAGCTGCGCCCCGGGCCGGCGGGTGGGAAGGCCCGCGCCGGTGAGGTTCTGCGCGGCGGGGGCCTGGAGAGCGCTTTCGGCGGCCTGCCGCGCGCGGTCGGCGGGGGTGTCCCACTCGCCGACGGGGGCCAGGTCGGGCCGGGTGCCGTCGGGCGCCTGCCGCGCGCGGTCGGCGGGGGTGTCCCACTCGCCGACGGGGGCCAGGTCGGGCCGGATGCCGTCGGGCGCCTGCCGCGCGCGGTCGGCGGGGGTGTCCCACTCGCCGACGGGGGCCAGGTCGAGCCGGGTGCCGTCGGGGACGGCGGGCGGCTCCGCGATGGCCCGGCCAGCGGGTGGCTCCGCAATGCCCCGACCGGCGGTCGGTTCCGTGATCGCCCGGCCAGCAGGCGACTCCGCGATAGCCCGGCCAACGGGCGACTCCGCACCGGCCCGACCGGCAGGCGACTCCGCACTAGCCGGGTCGGCGAGGGCCTCCGCGATCGCCCGCCCGGCAGGCGACGCCGCACCGGCCGGGTGGGCGAGGGTCTCTTCTGCGGCCGGCCACTCCACCTGCACCGGCCGCCCGTTCCGCCGCACCGCCGGCTTGGCCGCGGGCTCGGTGAACCAGCTCGTCACCACCTGCTCGAAGATCGGCGTCGACGCCTGGGCCGGCACCACCGGTGCCCGGCGGCCGGTGCGGGTGGCCCGTGCCGTGGCCAGGCGGCCCGCGCCGATCGGGCGGGCCAGGTCCGCGAGCACCAGTGCGCCCGGGACGTGGACGCTCGCCGTCACCCCCGCGTGGCGGGCCGCCGTTCCCGTGGCCCGCAGGCGGACCGTCACCCCGTGCAGCGCCGCCAGCCTGCCCACCACGAACAAGCCCATCCGGCGGGTCGTCTCCGGGCCGACCGTCCCGGCCGCCGCGAGCCGGTCGTTCACCGTCGCCAGCTCCTCCGGTGTCATGCCCAGGCCCTGGTCGACCACCTCGATGAGCAGGCCGCCGTCGGCGCCGCGGTCGGCCGTCAGCGCCACCTTGTGCTCCGGTGGCGAAAAGCGCGTCGCGTTCTCCAGCAGCTCCGCCAGGATGTGCACCACGTCCGCCGCCGCCTCGGGCTGGACCGAGCCGCGCGGCGCGGTGCCCAGGGCCACCCGCCGGTAGTCCTTGACCTCCGACGTCGCCGCGCGCAGCAGGTCGCGCGTCGGGACCGGCTCGCGGCCGTGGCGGACCGGGCGGCCGCCCGCGAGGACGTGCAGGTTCTCGCCGTTGCGGCGCAGCCGGGTCGCGATGTGGTCGATGCGGAACAGCTCGTCGAGCCGCCGCGGGTTCTGCTCCCCCGCCTCCAGGTCTTCGATGATCGACAGCTGCTGCTCGACCAGCGACTGGCTCCGCCGCGACAGCGTCATGAACATCTCGCTGACCTGCTTGCGCAGCTCGGCCTGCTCGACGGCGAGCCGGACCGCCTGGCGATGCATGTCGTCGAACGCCCGCGCCAGCTGCCCGATCTCCTCGTCCGTCCGGACACCGGAGCCGGGCACCGCGCGCCAGTCGACGTCGTGGCCTTCGCGGATCTGCCGGACGGTCTCCGGCAGCCGGTCGTTCGCCGCGCGCAGGGCTTCCGCGCGCAGCCGGCGCACCGGCGTGACCAGCGACCGCACCACCAGCAGCGCGATCGCGAGCGCGCCGAGCAGCGCACCCAGGACCAGTGCGGTGTCGCGCAGGGAGTCCGCCCGGGCCCGGTCGGCCGCGGCCGAGACGTCGCCGGCCAGCTGCGCCGCGACGTCGTTCAGCACGCCGCTCACCGCCGCGGCCTCGGCGGTGATCGAGGGCAGCAACGACGCGAGCGGGCGGTCGCCACCCGGGTCCTGGAGGGCGTCGAGCCTGCCGTCGGCGGCGTCGGTCGCCGCGGTGAGCCGGGCCAGCTGGTCGCCGGTCAGCCGGTGCTCCGCCTGCTCGGCGAGAACCTCCTGCTCGGCGGCGGTCCGGATGACGGCCGGGCGCAGCGAAGCGTCGTCCGGGCTGTTCTGCGCGGCCCGCCGGAGGGTCTCTTCGGTGGCCAGTTCGCCGCGCAGGTGGATCAGCAGCCGGGCGGTCTCCGCGCCGCCGGCGTCGGCCGGGACGAACGCGGGCACGAGGTCGCCGAGGGTGGCGATGATGTCGTTGTAGCCGGCGGCTTTGGTGCGGACGTCGCCGCTGCCGGCCGCGCGGATGCCGGCGAGCTTGCCGAGCGCGGTGTTCAGCGCCCGGCCGGCGTCGGCGGGCAGCGGCGCGAAGCCGGTGTCGCGCTGGACCGCGGCCACCTTGGCGTCGACGGCCGCGGTCAGCGTGTCCGGCGCGCCGGCCGGAACCGCGACGGCGGCGACCATCTCCGCGCCCAGCGACGCCGTGAGGTCGATCGTGTCGCGCAGCACCGGCAGCCGGTCGCGGGCCGCGCTGAGCGTGGTCGCCCGGTCGAGCTCGCCCTGGATGCGGATTTCCGCGAGCGCCACCGCGACCAGGACCGGCAGCAGCAGGACGACGCTGATCTTGGTGCGGACGCTCCAGTGCGCGGGCCACCACGCGGCGTCCGCCGGGCGGCGGGGCGTGACTCTGCTTTCGCTTTCGTGCGGAGCGGAGCTTTCGTGCATGGCGGAACCGCTCGATTCCCAGCCGCGCGCACGGCTGACGTCGAACCCGGACAGGACGTGGAACCCCAGGAAAGATGTGGCGTTGATCGGCCGATCAGCAGAAGACATCACCCCCGGAGGGCTTGTCAACCCTGCGGAGCGGCGTTTCTCCAACCCCGCGGGCTAATTGTTTCCGCGGCTCACGGATCGTGTTCCGATGATCGCTGCTTGCACACTGTTCAAGCGCGTTCGCGCAGGCCCAGGGCCTACTGGGCGGTAAACAAGGGCGCCCGTTCGGGCTGGCGGCAGAATTACCCACAGCCGCCACCGGGTCGAATTCGACCATTGTCCGAACGGTGTGTTATTAATTCCCCGTGACCGAAGTGGACGAACGCGCCGGCAAGCGGGTCGGGTGGGTCGAGCTGTACTTCGACCTCGTCTTCGTGTTCGCGGTGGGGCAGGTGGCGCACGGCATCGTCGCGGACCCGCACTGGGCGCGCGCCGCGGCGGCGCTCGGCCTGTTCGCGACGCTCTGGTGGACGTGGATCGGCTTCGCCGTGCTGTACAACCGCCGCGGCGACGACAGCCGCGTCGCCGACCGGCTGTTCGTGCTCGCCGGCACGATCCCCTGCGGGATCGCCGCGACGCAGGCGCACCACGTCTTCGAGGGGCACCCGGCGATCTTCGCGGCGGCGATGGCCGGGGTCCGCCTGATCCTGGCGGCGGCCCACCGCTGGCCGCGCGCCGGCGGCGACCAGCGGCGGATCGGCTGGGGCTACGCGGTGTCGGCCGTCCTCTTCGGCGTGTCGGCGGTCCTGCCGCACTACGGGTTCCTGTGGGCGTTCGCGCTGGTGCAGGAAGCGGGGTTCCTGCTGCTGGGCGACGGTCGCAACCGACGTCGCGGCGAGCGGCCCACGCGGGCGGCGCGGTGGCGGCTCATGCTCACCCCGCCGCGCGACCCGAACCTGGCGGTGGACTCGGCGCACCTGGCGGAGCGGTTCGGGCTGTTCATGATCCTGCTGCTGGGCGAACTGGTGCTGACGGTCGGCACGGCGGCGCTCGAGCGGCCGGCCGACGACCTGGGGTACTGGCTGGCCTTGGCCGGCGGGCTGGTGCTGGCGGGCGCGCTGTGGTGGGTGTACTTCTCCTCGGCGGTGGAGATCTACGAGCGCATGCTCGGCTATTCGGGCGGCAACCCGGCGCTGGCGTATTCGCTGTACGCGGGCGGCCACCTGATGCCGGCCTTCGCACTGCTGCTGATGGCGGCGGGGGTGAACCTGTCACTGCACGAGTCCCCACCCCACGCGGCGGCCTGGTTCACGACGGCGGGCCTGACGATCTACCTGGCCGGGACGCGGGTCTTCGCGACGGGATCGCGCCACTGGTACTTCACGCTGGCCCGGGTGGCAGCACTGGCGGCGACGGTGAACTTGGCGCTTTTGGACCGCGTGCTGCCGGCTCCGGCGGTGGTGCTGGTGATCGCGGGTTGGGCGGTGGGGGCGGCCGCAGTGACGGCGGTGATCCGCCAGCGGACTCGTGCGCGTCTTGGTGAGGATCCGGTGGCGTTTCTGCGGCAGGTTGCCGATCGGCGTCGGATCGAGCCGGAGGGCGGTGGGCGCACGGAGGGCGGTGGGCGGCCGGAGGGCAGCGGTGGGCGCACGGAAGGCAGGGGTGGGCGCACGGAGGGCGGCGGCTGAGCGCCTGGTGCTGGGCGGCGGCTGAGGGATCCGCCGTGTTGCCCACATCTCGGCTGGGGTGTGGACAAGTCGGCTTGAACGGCGGGTTCGGCGGGGTTTTTGTCGGAGGGCGTCGGTACGCTGGAGCGGGGACGGACCCCCAGGGAGGGCGGGCGCTGCTCTCGGGCGGGCGCTGCTCTCGGGCGGGCGCTGCTCTCGGGCGGGCGCTGCTCTCGGGCGGGCGCTGCTCTCGGGCGGGCGCTGCTCTCGGGCAGGCTGTCCCAGGCAGGCGCTGCTACTGGCGGCTGGGCGGGAGCCGGGCTCGGCGACGGGTCGCCCTCCGGCAGCAGCTAGTGTCGCGCGTCTGAGGTTCGTTGACGGGTGGTGTGGGGCAGGATCTGGTCGGCGGTCTTGGTCCAGGTGAACGGGTGACAGCGGTCGTTCCAGCCGTCGATGAAGCGGCGGATCGCGGTGACGAGTTGTTTGACGTTGTCGAAGGATCCGCGGCGGATGGCCTGGCGGGTGATGATGCCGAAGAAGACTTCGACCAGGTTCAGCCAGGAGCCCGAGGTAGGCGTGAAGTGCAGCGTGATCCTCGGGTTCCTGGCCAGCCAGGCGTTGACCTCGGCGTGCTTGTGGGTGTGGTAGTTGTCCAGCACGACATGCAGTTCGCGGCGCGGGTAGGCCTTGGCGACCTTCTTGAGGAAGTCGAGGAACTCCGCTTTGCCGTGGCGGTCGTAGCACTGGTCGGTGACCTTCCCGGTGGCGATCTCCAGTGCCGCGAACAAGGTCGTGGTGCCGTTGCGTTTGTAGTCGTGGGTGGCTTTCTCCGGCAGGCCGGGGCGCAGCGGCAGCATCGGTGCGGTGCGGTTGAGTGCCTGGATCTGGGACTTCTCGTCCACGCACAGCACCAGCGCTTTCTCTGGCGGGTTGAGATAGAGCCCGACCACGTCGCGGACTTTGGCTTCCAGTTCCGGATCGGTGGAGAACTTGAACGTCTCCTGCCGCCAGGGCTGCACGTGATACTTGCGCCACGCCCTGGCCACGGTCGCGTCCCCGATCCCGAGGTGCCGGCCCAGCAACCGGCTCGACCAGTGCGTCACCGCCAACGTTCCCGGCGGTGGTTCCAGCGTCGCTGCGATGATCGAGGCATCATCAACGATCTTCGGCCGCCCAGGGCGCGGCTCGTCATCCAGTCCTGTCAGGCCGTGCGCGGCGAACCGGTCACGCCACTTGATCACCGTCGGACGAGACACCCCGACCAGCCGGGCCGTGCCCGCGGTGCCGTGCCCATCCGCCACCGCCAGCACGATCCTGGCTCTCTCGACATGACTCGCCCGGATTGCCCGGGACCGCGTCCACGACTCCAAAATGGCCCGGTCCTCGCCACTGACCATCAACCCTGACGAAGGCATGACCCATCATCGCAAACCCACGGCCGTAAACTAACTAACGACGCGCGACACTAGGGCCTGTATCGACCGTGAGCGGCGTGGCCGATGAGTCGCTGCGGTTAATGGGTGGCTTGCGGTGAGCGCGTGGGTGCAGCCCCGTAGCCGTGTGGCTGCGGGCTTTTCCCGTGTTCAGGCTGCAAATGGCTGTGGTTCGTGGATGTTGTTGCGTCGGGGTTTTCGGCGCCGGTCGATGAACGCCGCAGGAACAACTCCCGACTCGGTGCCACCGGTTCGGTGTCGTCGGGGGCGGGGCCGTCGGGAACCAGGTGGGCGAGGATGCGGGTACCGAGGGCGGCGACCTGTTTGTGCCCGGCCTGCTCGGCGAAGGTGAGCAGGTTGGTCTCGGCGCTCAGGCGATGCTCGGGCGGCACCTGGTTCAGGACATCGGTGATCACGTCGATCATCGGATTGCTCAACCGCCCCGCCCGCGCGGCAACACCGGTGGCGGGCGCCAGCGCGGGAATCCGGCTGCCATCAAGGTTCCGGCCGGGATTCACCAAGCGGGCACGCTTCATCAAGCGTTCCGCGGTCGGCTTGGGCTCGCCGGCGAGGTGTTCCAGAAGCCTTGCGGCAGAACGGTATCCGAACAGCTCCATCACTCCGCGCTACTCGATTTCCACCAGCAGCGCACCGAGTTCAGCCTCGGCGGAGCGTATGGCCGTGAGCAGCTCGCCGATGCGGTCGGCGAAAGCCACCGCGTCAGGTGAGGGAATCACGTTGCCGACCATATTCCCAAGCTACCGATCATCGAACACACCGGCATCACTCGATAGGCTCAAGAACACCGGAAAGCCCGGCAGGGCAAGCGAAGCGTGGGGAATCGGCGCTGCCAACGGCCGTCAGCGGTGGGCTCTGCGGTCCAACGGCCCCCACTCGCGCGAGCCCTGCTCGTCCACCAGCCGGCGTGCTTCCTGGAGCACCTCGTCCGCCACCCAGGCCAGTGGCTCCACCCCGGCCACCAGTGGCTCGTTGTCCGGGCCGCGGGCTATCTCGCGGCCTCGCAGGACCCAGGGCCGTACTCCCGGGCCGCGCAGTTCACGCAGGTGCTCGTAGTCGTACAGGCGGCGGGCCAGCCACAGAAGGACCGATCGTTCTCCCCACCAGGGCTCGCGGCGCAGGGAATTCGCCGAAAGGCCCGGCAGCTCTATGCCCGTCAGCCCGTCGCGGCTCGATGCCGTTTCCGTCAGGTCGATCCGGGGGCCGCGGGACCAGCGGACGTACAGGTCGTCGCCTTCGGATGCGAAGAGGTGGGCCAGCTCGGCCAAGTCCTTCACCGTGGGCAGCATGATCACGCTGTACCCCCGCGGTCCGCGGCTAACCTAGCTGGTCAGGATCTGCGAGGACAGCACCTTCAGCATCGCGTTGGTCCACTTCAGCTGCCGCAGCGTCTGGGGGTGGCAGCGGGTCGCCAGCTCCAGCAGGTCGCTGTCCTTTGCCGCCTGGGCGGCCTGGGCCAGCAGCTCCCAGTCCAGCGACACCACCGCCGCGCGGCGGTGGAGGCGGCGTAGGTCGGCCAAGACCAGGATGCCCGGCTCGGGACGGCGGCCGCTCAGCTCGGACAGTGCCGTCCGCAGTGGTGCCAGGGGGCCGGGGCCCGGGACGTCTTCGCCGAGGTTCAGCTCATACGCGCGGCCGGCGTGGGCGACCGCGCGGACGTGCGCCGCCGACCAGGCGGCCAGGTCGCGGGCGACGTGGTGGACCTCGTGTTCCGCACTATGACGGTCGGACGTCTTCAGCAGGTCCCTGGCCAGCGTCGTCTCCGCGCGGTGCAGTTCGCGCAGCACCAGCCCGAGCTTCATCGGACGACCTCCTCGTCGACGGCCGCCGGCATCGGCTGCGGCCGCGGGGACGCGACGGCGGCGACCTTGCGCAGCGCCGCCGCGGCCGTCTTGAACAGGGGCTGCTTCGACACCGGGTCCCAGTCGGTGAACGTCAGCTCGTTGGCCGCGCGGTCGCCGTCCTTGCCCGCCGGGTGCTCGACGTCCCAGTAGCCGTAGTGGAACGGCAGGAACAGCACGCCGTCGCGGATGCCGCCGACGCGGACGCGGGCGCGGACCGCCCCGCGGGGCGTCGAGACCTCCGCGAGGTCGCCTTCGGCCAGGCCGGCGGCCGCAGCGTCGCGTTCGGACACCTCCAGCCACACCTCCGGGGCCGCCGCGCGCAGTTCCGGGGCCCGGCCGGTCTTCGTGCGGGTGTGGAAGTGGTGGATCGTCCGGCCGTTGACCAGGAAGAACGGGTGTTCCTCGTCGGGCGTCTCGTGCGGCGGGACGTATTCGGCCGCCTTCAGCATCGCCTTGCCGTCCGGGTTCATCGCCCGGTACTCGGCCGGTTCCAGCGGTGCCCCGGTGACGAGGTCGCGGCCGTAGCTCTCGCAATAGTCCGGCTGGGCGAAGAACTTCCCGTCGGCGTACAGCCGCTCGGTCCCGTGAGGACTGTCCGAAGTGCACGGCCACTGGATGCCGCCTGCTTCACGCAGCTTCGCGTAGCTCAAGCCGCTGTAGTCGCACGGCCGTCCCGCCGACGCGCTCTTCCAGGCCTCGAACGCCGTTTCGGCGTCGTGCCACTGCGGGAACGGTTCGCCGTCCTTGCCCCGGAAGTCCATCCGCCGCGCGTAGTCCAGGAAGATGTCCAGGTCCGGACGCGCCTGCCCGGGCGGGTCGACCGCCTTCTCCGACAGGTGCACCGTGCGGTCGGCGTTGGTGAACGTGCCGGTCTTCTCGCCCCAGATCGCCGCGGGCAGCACGACGTCGGCGAACTCGGTGGTCTCCGTGCGGAACGCGTCCTGCACGACCAGGAACAGCCGCGAAGAGTCCAGAATGGACCGGATGCGGGACAGCTCGGGCAGCGACACGGCCGGGTTGGTCGCCGACACCCACAGGAACCGCAGGGTGCCGGTTTCGGCGTAGCGCAGCATCTGCATGAGGTGCGTCGGCGGCCCGTAGTGCGGGATCTGCCCGGTGTCGACGTTCCACAGCCGCGCCAGCTCGGCCACGTGCGCGTCGTTGGCCCAGTTGCGGAACCCGGTCAGGTCGCCGTCCGCGCCGCATTCGCGGGTGTTCTCGGCGGTGGGCTGGCCGTTCATCTGCAGCACGCCGGCGCCGGGCCTGCCCAGCATCCCGCGCAGCAGCACGAGGTTGTTCACCTGCACGGCGGCCGCGGACGCCTGGTGCGACTGGTAGAACCCCTGCAGCACCGTGCACAGCAGCCGCTCCGCCGAGCCCAGCAGCCGGGCGGCTTCGCGGATCCGCCCGGCGTCGACGCCGCTGATCTCGGCGGCGCGCTCGGGCGGGTAGTCCGCGACCAGCGCCGCCAGGTCGTCGTAGCCGACCGTGCAGCGGTCGACGTACTCGCGGTCGACCCACCCGTGCTCGACGATCTCGTGCAGGATCCCGTTCATCAGCGCGACGTTGGTCCCGGGCAGCGGCGCCAGGTGCAGCGTCGCCGCCCGGGCGACCGGGGTGTCCCGCGGGTCGACGCACAGCACCGCGGGCGGGTTCGGCCCGGCGAGCCGGTCGAGCACGCGCGACCACAGGACGGCCTGCGTTTCGGCCATGTTGTGCCCGAAGAGGGCGATGACGTCGGCGTGGTCGACGTCGGTGTAGGACGCCGGCTGGCCGTCGCAGCCGAAGGACTCCTTCAGCGCCGCGGCCGCGGTCGCCGTGCAGAGCCGGGTGTTGCCGTCGAGGTGGTTGGTGCCAAGGCCGCCGCGGGCGATCGCGGCGAGGGTGTAGTACTCCTCGGCGAACAGCTGGCCGCTGGTGTAGAAGCCGAGCGCGCCCGGCCCCTGCTCGTCCAGCAGTTCCTTGCTGCGCGAGACGACCAGGTCCATCGCTTCGTCCCACGAAGCCTCGACGAGCTCACCGTTCTTGCGCACCAGCGGCGTCGTCAGCCGGTCGGGCGAGGAGTTCGCCTGCCAGCCGAAGAGGTCCTTCGGGTCGAGGCGGCCGTGGTTGACGCGGTCGTCGGCGCGGCCGCGGACGCCGGCGATCCGGCCGTCCTTCACGGCGATGTCGAGGCCGTCACCGTTGGAGTGCAGCACCGCGGCGCTGCGGACCCAGCGGTCGACGTCCTCGGGACGCAGGCCGTCGGCGAGCCGGCTGTCCACCCGCACCGGCCACGGCTCCCCCGGTCCGTAGGGCGTTCTGGTCCCCCAGGGTTCGGTGATGCCGTCGCGCTTTCCCACGGCCAGGACCTCCGATCACGGCTTGACTCCGGCCGGGATACCCGCCGCAGCGCCAGGCAAACGTCGATTCCCCAATTTTAGTTTGCGCGACGCAACAGTGAATGGGGTGCCGATTCGTCCGTTTCGACCGCGCGCGCGAACCGCTCGAACGCGGCGACCGCGGACGCCCGCGCCGGCGGGTCGAGCCGCCGCAGGACGCCCGCCAGCACCCGGCGGCGGTCGCGGTCGACGCGGTCCACGAGCTGGCGTCCCGGCCCGGTCGGGGCGAGCAGCGTCTCCCGCCGGTTCAGCGGGTTGGGCGCCTTTTCCAGCAGGTTCAGCGCCGCCAGCCGATCACACGCCCGGGTGACCGACGACGGGTTCATGGCCAGCTCGCGCGCCACCCGGCCCATGGTGACCGGCGTCCGGTCGACCACCACCCGCAGCGCGCGGAACTGGGTCAGCGTCAGCTGCTCGGTGTTCCGCTCGACGGTCGAGTCGGCGATCAGCACCATCGCCCGGAGCGCGGCCAAGGCCGCGTCGGCACCGTCTGACTCCGCCCACGTTTGCGTCACGCAAGCATGGTAGCCGTCGAAAACGGGTACAGCGATTCGTGAGCGCCGAACGGAGGGAAGTACCCATGAGCCAGACAGTCGGTGACCACCTGCTCCAGCGCCTGCGCGAGTGGGGCGTGGACCAGGTCTTCGCCTACCCCGGCGACGGCATCAACGGGATCGTCGCCGCGTTCGGCAAAGCGGACAACCAGCCCCGGTTCGTGCAGGCCCGGCACGAGGAGATGGCCGCGTTCGCGGCCGTCGGCTACGCGAAGTTCAGCGGCAAGGTCGGTGTCTGCATGGCCACGTCGGGCCCGGGCGCGATCCACCTGCTCAACGGGCTCTACGACGCCAAGCTCGACCACGTCCCGGTGGTCGCGATCGTCGGCCAGACCGCGCGCAGCGCGATGGGCGGCAGCTACCAGCAGGAGGTCGACCTGCAGGCGCTCTACAAGGACGTCGCGAGCGAGTACCTCGTCGAGGTCAACGTCGCCGAGCAGCTGCCGAACGCGCTCGACCGGGCGATCCGGACGGCCGAGTCGTCCCGCTGCCCGACCGCCCTGATCATCCCGGCGGACCTGCAGGAGGAGCCGTACTCGCCGCCGCAGCACGCGTTCAAGCAGGTGCCCTCCAGCCCGCCGGGCACGGCGTGGTCCCGGCCGGTGCCTGCCGAGGCGGACCTCGACGCGGCGGCCGAGGTGCTCAACGCCGGCGAGAAGGTCGCCATCCTGGTCGGGCAGGGCGCGCGCGGCGCGGCCGAGGAGGTCCGCCAGGTCGCCGAGGTCACCGGCGCCGGCGTCGCGAAGGCGTTGCTGGGCAAGGACGTCCTGCCCGACGACCTGCCGTGGGTGACCGGCTCGATCGGGCTGCTCGGCACCCGGCCGAGCTACGAGCTGATGCGCGACTGCGACACGCTGCTGATCGTCGGCTCGAACTTCCCGTACAGCCAGTTCCTGCCGGACTTCGGCCAGGCCCGCGCCGTCCAGATCGACCTCGACGGCCGGCTGATCGGGATGCGCTACCCGACCGAGGTCAACCTGGTCGGCGACAGCGCGGCCACCCTGCGGGCGCTGCTGCCGAAGCTGGCGGGCAAGCCCGGCCGGTCGTGGCGGGAGACGATCGAGAAGAACGTCGCCTCCTGGTGGGACACCGTCGACAAGGAAGCCGCCGTCGACGCCGATCCGGTCAACCCGATGGCCATCGTCAACGAGCTGTCGAAGCGGATCCCGGAGGACGCCATCGTCACCGCGGACTCCGGCTCGTCGACCAACTGGTACGCGCGCAACCTGCGGATGCGCCGTAACATGCGCGGGTCGCTCTCGGGCACCCTGGCCACGATGGGCCCGGGAGTGCCGTACGCGATCGGCGCCAAGTTCGCCCACCCCGGCCGGCCGGTGATCGCGCTGGTCGGCGACGGCGCCATGCAGATGAACGGCCTCGCCGAGCTGATCACCATCGCGCGGTACCAGCACCTGTGGAGCGACCCGCGGTGCGTGATCTGCGTGTTCCACAACAACGACCTCAACCAGGTCACCTGGGAGCTGCGCGCGATGGGCGGCGCGCCGAAGTTCGAGGAATCCCAGACGTTGCCGGACGTCGACTACGCCGGCTTCGCGCTTTCGCTCGGGCTCGCCGCCGTCACGGTCGACAAGCCGGACCAGCTGGCCTCGGCCTGGGACACCGTGCTGTCGGCGGGCAAGGCGGCGGTGCTGGACGTCCGCTGCGACCCGGACGTGCCGCCGATCCCGCCGCACGCCACCTTCGCGCAGGTGAAGTCGGCGACCGAGGCGGTCCTCAAGGGCGACCCGGACGCGTTCCACCTGGTCGCGCAGGGCGTCAAGACGAAGCTGCAGGAGTTCCTGCCGGGCGGGAAGCACCGATGACAGACCCGCACCAGGTCGTCGTCGTGACCGGGGCCAGCGGCGGCATCGGCCGCGCGGTCGCGCGGGCGTTCGGGGCCCGGCAGGCCCGGGTCGCCCTGCTCGCGCGCGGGGAACGGGGACTCGATGCCGCCGCGGAGGACGTCACCCGCGCCGGCGGGACCGCCCTGGCCGTCCCCGCCGACGTCGCCGACTTCCCGCAGGTCGACGCCGCCGCGTCCCGGGTCGAGCGGGAGCTGGGCCCGATCGACGTGTGGGTGAACGTGGCGTTCACGTCGGTGTTCGCGCCGTTCGCCGAGATCGGGCCGGACGAGTTCCGCCGCGTCACCGAAGTCAGCTACCTGGGGTACGTGCACGGCACGATGGCGGCCCTGCACCGGATGCAGCCGCGCGACCGGGGCACGATCGTGCAGGTCGGCTCGGCGCTGGCGTACCGCGGAATCCCGTTGCAGAGCGCGTATTGCGGCGCGAAGCACGCGATCCAGGGGTTCAACGAGGCGCTGCGCTGCGAGCTGCTGCACGACGGCAGCCACGTCCGCACCACGATGGTGCAGATGCCGGCGGTCAACACGCCGCAATTCTCGTGGGTCCGGTCCAAGCTGCCGCACCAGGCCCAGCCGGTGCCGCCGATCTACCAGCCGGAGGTCGCGGCCCGCGCGGTGCTGCACGCGGCCGACCACCCGCGCCGGCGCGAATACTGGGTGGGCGGGAGCACGGTCGGGACGTTGCTCGCGAACGCCGTCGCGCCGGGGATTCTCGATCGCTACCTGGCGAGGACGGGGTACCGCGCCCAGCAGACGGGGGCCGAGAAGCCGCCGGACCGGCCGGAGAACCTGTGGTCGCCGGCGGACCGCGGGCGGGACTTCGGGGCGCACGGCCGGTTCGACGAGCAGGCGACGCCGAGGAGCGGGCAGCTGTGGGCGAGCCGGCACCACGGGGTGGTCGCCGCGGCCGGAGGTGTCCTGGCCGCGACGGCGCTGGCGGTGTGGCGGCGGGCGCGGGCGTGACCGGGCTCCGGACGGCGGCTCCGACCCGGCCGGAGCCGCCGGACCTCGGCCGAAAGGACGAGACTGCGGCGCCCGAACCGCCCCATCGGCCGAGGTGACCCGGCCCTTCCCTCCCCTAGCTTGATCGGCGGAGGGGAGGGACCATGAAGTTCACCGCCAAGCGAGTCGTCGTCTCCGTGGCCGTGGCCGGGATCGCCGTCGTCGGCGTCGGGGCCACCGTGATCGCCACCGCCGCCGATCCCGTCTCGCCCGAGATCACCAGCCCGGCCCCCGCCGAGGCCGGGCACGGGGACGAAGGCAGGTACACCACCGGGGACTACGTGCTCAACGTGCACGAACTCGACGACGACGGCGCCGGCGTCACCACGGCCATCGGGCCGCACACGACGTACTACTCGAAAACCCTGCACGGCACCGGGAACCGGCGGCACACCGTCGTCAAGTTCTCGGCCGGGCCGGAGTCGGATGCGCCGATCGTCTTCAGCTACCCCGTTCCCGCGGCAGGCCGGGCCGTCTACTGCGTGGCCACCGGGACCGAGGCCGCGCCGCAGGTGCGGTGCGAGACCACGGCGTTGCCCGCGAGGTGATCTTCTCGGTGCAGTCCGGAGCCGGGCGGTCGTCCGGGCCGACGACGGCAGTCACACCCCGAGCGCGCTCACCAGCAAGGCGGCCACGGCGGCGCGGTGCCGCGGGCTGTCCGCCCACCGCAGCCGCCGGCCGGCCTCCACCACCACGCCGAAGCCGGCGTGGACCAGGACCCGGGCGCCGCGGGCGTCGAGGTCCGGGCGGGCCTGGCGCAGGTGCTGCTCCCACACCGCGATGTGCTCGCGCTGCGCCGCCACCAGCGGGCGGCGCAACGCCTCCGGCAAGCCGGCGATCTCCGCGTTGGCCACGCTGTTGAGGGCGCTGTGCTCGAAGCTGTACGCCACGTACGTCGCCGTCAGGGCGCTGAGCGCGGCGTGCGGGCCGGTCTTCCCGCGCAGGTTGTGGTCGACCGCCTGGGCCAGCAGGCCCGCCGCCTGCAGGCACGCCGCGGCCAGGATGTCGGCCTTGCCGGGGAAGTAGCGGTAGAGCGCGGACGGCACCAGCCCCACCGCCTCGGCGATCCGGCCGTTCGTGACGGTGGCGAACCCGTCCCGCTCGAACAGCGGGACGGCCGCCGCGAGGATCTCCGAACGCCGGGTCCGCGGCACCGGCGGGGCGGGGATCTCGACCGGCGGCGCGGCCGCCGCGGCGGGGTCGGTGGCGGCGACGCGCCGGGCGGCCGCCTGCAGCAGGTCTTCGAGCCGGCGCTGGGCGATCGCGTTGTGGTGCGTCGTGACCGACCCGATGGCCCCCAGCGCCGCCACGGCCCGCAGGTGTTCCTCGGGCCCCGGGTGCTCGCGCCGCACCGCGGCCGCCACGCGGTCGACGACGTGGGCGAACTTGCCGGCCAGCAGCCGGCGGTCGTCGCGCTCGAGGTACCGGGCCTCCCAGCGGTACACGCCCCCGGTCTCCCGGTGGGCGACGGTCACCCGGGCGACGGCGGCGAAGAGCGCGTCGAGGGACGCGGCCGGGGGCACCTCGGCGAGCGCCGCGACGAGCCGGTCCGCCATGACGTTCGCGCACTCGGCGAACAACGCGTACTTGTTCGGGAAGTGCCGGTACAGGGCGGCCGCGGTGATGCCCACGCGCGCCGCGATCTCCTCCATCGACGCCGCGTGGTAACCGCGCTCGCTGAACACCGCTGCGCCCGCCTCGACGATGAGCTGCCTGCGGTTGCGCGGCCGGACGGCCGCGGCCGGCTCGGCGGTCACCGCGGCCGCCGCCGGGAAGAGGTGCGCGAGGCCATGCGTGCCAGTCAACCACAGGCCTGCCGGGTCTTGCCGACCCGCGAGTCACCTTCTATGTTAATCAGGAATCTCCTCACGAAGAGCCCATTACCTATCAAGGAAGCTAGGTAAGTAAATGAGCAATCTCAGCAGGAGGAACGCGATCTCCCTCGGCGTCGCCCTCGGTCTGGCCAGTGCCGCGAGCGCCGTCCCGGCCTGGGCGTCGACGGCCGCGCCCGACCCCTGGTGGGTGTGGGACGACGAAGTCGACGCGCTCATGGCCGGGCTCGTCGACGGCGGCCGGGTCCCCGCGGTCAACACCGCGCTGCGGTCGTGGGTGGACAACGACGACCCGCTGCCGTCCGGCCTGCCCGCCGACCTCGCCGCCTGGCTCCAGCGGGTCAACCGGCTGCCCTCCTGGGCCGACCCCGCCAAGCTGCGCCGCGCCGCCGACTTCAACCGGCGCAAGGACACCTACCTGTTCCTGCTCTACGGCCTGGGCAGCGGCATCATGAGCACGGTCATCCCGCGGGAGGCCCGGTCGGTCTACTGGTCGGCGGGCGGCGCGGACATGCAGGACCGCGCGGCGAAGACGTTCACCTTCGGCTACGACTTGAGCGACCTGAACGCGTTCCAGCCGAGCGGCCAGTTCGTCGTCACGGCCACCAAGACACGCCTGGTGCACGCGGCGGTGCGGCACCTGCTGCCGCAGTCGCCGCACTGGCGGGCCGTCGCCGACGAGCGGATCCCGATCAGCAACGGCGACATCCTGGTGACCTTCCACAGCCTCGGCACCTTCGTGCACCGGAAGCTGCGCGAATGGCACGTCCCCATGTCGGCGGCGGACGAAGCCGCCTTCCTGCACCAGTGGCAGGTCGCCATGCACCTGCTCGGCGTCCGCGACGAGTTCATCCCGCAGACGTGGGCCGCGGCGGACGCGCAGTCGGCGCAGGTGCTCACGCCGTTGCTCGCCCCGACGCCGGAGGGCAAGGAGCTCGCCGCGGACCTGCTCGGCCTGACCGCCCAGATCGACCTGGGCGTCACCCGCGGCTTCCTCAACGAGTTCGTGCGGTACGTGCTCAGCAACGAGGTCGGCGACTGGCTCGGCCTGCCGCGCGACTACGCGGCGGCCACCCTGATCCGCACCGGGTGGCCCGCGTACATCGCCTTCCGGGAGGGCCTGCTGCCCATCGCCCCGGCGGGCTTCTACCTCTTCGACCAGTTCGTCCGCGCGCTCGCCATGCTGTTCCTCAACAAGGGCACGTCCTCGACGAGCACGCCGATCACGATCCCGACCGGCAACCGGCCCGGCGCCTGAGCGCGTCAGGCCGGTCCGCGGCCCCACAGCCGCCAGGTCTGGTTGAGCGGGCTGTTCTGGTTGACCGGCTTGCAGGTCCACTGGATCACCGCGCCGCGGGCGGCCGTGGAAACGCCGCTGACGTCGACGCACTTGCCGCTGTGCCGGGCGACGAGCTGGTAGTCGTGGGCGTCGTTGCCGCCGTAGGTCACCCGGCGCGGGGAGAACTGCTGGTTGGTGGCGCCGTCGGTGCAGGTCCGCTGCTGGACGGCGGCGCCGTCGTCGGCCGAGGCACCGGCCACCTCGAGGCACTTGCCGCTCTGCTGGTTGACGACGGTGTACGCGCCGGCGACGCCCGCCACCGGGCGGAAGGTCCACTGCTGCTGGGCGCCGCCCTCGCAGAAGTCCTGCTGCTGCCGGTTGCCGTCCGCGGTGCCCAGGTCGGTGTTGTCCAGGCACTGCTGGGAGTGCTGGGCGACGGCGACGGTCTGGAAGCTGCCGTCCGAGGGCGGCAGCAGGGTGATGCTCAGCGCGTCGTCGAGGCCGGCGTGCGGGACGTTGACGGTCACGGCGTTGCCGGAGACGGCCACCACCGAGTCCCGGATGGTCACCGGGCCCTGGACCGCGGCCCCGCCGTTGAACGGGATCTGCTGGACGACGACCCGCACCTGGTTGTTCTGGACGACACCGGCGGTGGTGTCCAGGCGCTGCAGGGCGACCGCGACGTTCCCGGTGGTGCCACCGCCGCCGACCAGGACCTTCGCCACCCCGGCCGCCTTCGTGGCGAACGGGTCGTAGGCCGGGCTCGGCTTCGAGGACACGATCTGGCCGGCCTGCGCGGCGTAGAAGCGGTAGGCCCACCACTCGCCCTTGGGCAGGTACCGGCCCGCGGAGTTGCGGACGAGCAGGTTCCCGAGGTCGTTGTGCAGGTTCCCGCCGCTGGCCCAGTTGGCGCGCAGCCCGTCGGCGCCGGCGCGCTCGAGCCGGGCGATGTACCAGGCGCCGTCACCGGGGTTCTGCTCGTTCGACGCCCCGTATTCGTTGATCTGGTACGGCCGCGGGTGCGGGATGCCGCGCGCGCCGAGTGACGCGTCCGCCGCGGCGACGTTCGCCACCGGGTCGCCCGGCAGGGAGTGCCAGCTGACGATGTCGGGAACGGTGTTCGAGCCGCGGACGAAGTCGAGGTACTGCGTCCACCAGCCCGCCGAAGTCGACGGCACCCCGGCCAGGCTCGGGCCGACGATCGGCTGTGCCGGGAAGGCCGCCCGGATGCGCTGGTAGGCGCGCTGCCACAGGGCGAAGTACTGGCTCTGCGGCCGGTTCCAGAAGAGCGTGATGTTGGGCTCGTTCCAGATGTCCCACTCGACCGGGGCGCCCGTCGCGCGGACGTCGTTGATCAGGCGGGTGAGGAAGGCGTCGTAGTCGGACCAGTCGCCGTTGTCGCCGGGGAAGCGGGAGATCGGGTAGCCGTCGGCGCCCCAGAGGTCGTGGACGAGCAGGACGAACCGGCCGCCGAGCGAGCGGGTGCGCAGGAGCTGGGCGCGGGTGGCGTTCCACCGCCGGTCGTACTTGCCCGACACCCACCCGCCCGGGCTGTCGAGCTGCGCGCCGCCGGCCCGCATCGCCTGGAAGTTCACGTCCCGGAAGAAGTGGTCGGGTGGGTTCGAGGCGTTTTCGGTCATGCCGTAGATCCACCCGGAGGCCCGGGAGGTGGGCGCACCACCGGCGACGGAGAAGTCGACGGAGATCGACTCGTCGGCGGCCTGGGCGGGTGCGGTGAGGGCGCCGGTGAGCGCCCCGGTGATCAGGAGGGCGGCCAGGCCACGGCGGACGCGGGGCCGCTGACGCGAGGTGTCCACGAACAGCTCCTTTGGCGGTGGACGTGCGGGGGACGATCCCCGGTCATCGAACCGGTTCGACCACCAAGGAACGTACGCCGCAGGGAATTCACCGACAATCGGCCAAATGGAGGCGAACCGGTTCGGCGAGGAGGGCGGGCTGGGATGTGGCAGCGGGTTCGAACGTCATGAAAGAGTCGTTCATGACCTCTGGTGTCATGAACGACTCTTTCATGACGTCACCGGCGCGCGCAGCAGGAAGGGGGCCTCCCGCCCGTCCCCGCGGGGGAAGCCCCCTCCCTACCCCTCCCCCGGGCTCAGCGGTACCCGGCCGCCACCACGTTGGCCTGGATCGCGTTCTCCGTCGCGTCCGACGGGTACCCCGCCACCATGGCCCCCTCGTAGAACGTCCCTGCGCTCAGGTTCGCGCCGCCGCCCGGTTTGCAGCAGTCGCCGCCGCTGCCGAGGATGATCGCTCCCTGCTTCTTCATCGGGCTGTAGCCGCTCGGCAGTGCTCCGTCCCACATCGTCGTGAGGCTTCCGGATTGCGCGTTGCTGCCCTTCAACGCGAACCGGGACGTTCCGTTGTTCTTCAGCATCGCCGTCACGAACTTGCTCGGCAGCGCGCGCTGGTTCGGGTTCCACTGCTGGCTTCCGCCCGGGTACAGGCCCCACTCGAGGTCGGCTTGGACCCACGGGCCCGATCCCTGGCAGCCGCCGAACCAGCACTGCGTGCTGAAGTTGATCGCGTCCATCGCGCCCGCCGCGTCGGCCTTGCGGGTGGTCTCGCTGTTGCCGTAGTCGAAGCAGCATCCGCCGTTGACGTGCGTTCCGCTCGTCACCATGTACATCCCCTCGGGCGCGCTGCCGGTCGGGACGCCCGTCAGGTGCCCGTCGCGCCAGTAGCTGTTGCCCGGGTTGATGTACAGCGAGTACGCCTTCGCGCCGCCGACCGTGAGCGACTCCGACGTCGCCTTCGCCGGGCTGCTCTGGCTGGAGCCCGGGACCACCGTCGATCCCTGGTACCACAGGTCGTTCCCGCGCCCGGACTGGTCGTACACCACCGTGATGACGCAGGTCGTCCCCGTGCAGAACGCATCCTGGACGCTTGCGTCGGCCGTGCCGCCCGCCGCCCGGACGCCGATGTTCCGCGTCGTGTTGTCCGACGAACGCCGCACCTGGTAGAGATTGCCGGCGTACGTGCCGTAGAGCGCCCGGACCGTGCTGTGCGCCGCGACGCACGGTGTGCCCCCGGACGCGTAGATGTCACACGGCGCGGTGCCGGACGGCGTCGGCGGGGTCGTCCCGGTGCTCCACCGCTGGTTGGCCTGGCCGTGGCAGGTCCACAGGACGACCGCCGTGCCGTTGGCCGTGCCGGCGCCCGTCACGTCCAGGCACAGTCCTGATTGGACACCCGTGATCGTCCCGTCGGCGTTCTGCCGCCACTGCTGGTTCGCGCCGCCGTGGCACGACCAGATGATCGCCGCCGTGCCGGGGGCCGTCCCGTTGCCCGAGGCGTCGACGCACCGCGTGCCGTTCAGCGTCCGCAGCTCCCCCGCCGCGGTGAACTCGTACGCCTGCCCGGCCTGACCACCGCAGTCCTGGATCTCCAGCACCGTCCCCGGCGCGTCGGTGCCGCCCCGGACGTTCAGGCACCGTCCCGACGCCGCGCCCACCAGGGGCGCGGCGGCCGCCGAGGCGGGGGCGGCCCCGGTCAGCGCCGTCAGCAGCATCGCGGCCACCACCACGAACACGCGCACGATTCCTCCTCTGTGGACAGTCATGCCGACTTGCGCGGCACCAGCTCCGTGTCGAGCACCGTGCTCCGGCGCGGGGCCGCGCCGTCGATCATCGCCAGCAGCTCGGCCGTCATCCGGGCGCCCATCTCCTCGACCGGCTGGCGGACGGTGGTGAGCGGCGGGTCCGTCCAGCAGCCGATCGGCAGGTCGTCGAACCCGACGAGGGCGACGTCCTCGGGCACCCGCCGCCCCGCGCGGCGCAGCGCGCGCAACGCCCCGACGGCCATCATGTCGGAGGCCGCGAAGATCCCGTCGACGTCCGGACGGCGGCTCAGCAGCCGCGCCGTCGCGTACTCGCCGGACGCCTGCCCGAAGTCCCCGCACACCACGAGGCTCTCGTCGTACCGGCCGGCCCGCGCCATCGCCTGCCGGTACCCGAGCAGCCGGTCGACGCCGGCGGTCATGTCCTGCGGTCCGGCGACGGTCGCCACGGTGAGGCGGCCGCCGTCGAGCAGCCGCTGGGTGGCCAGCCGCGCGCCGCCCTGGTTGTCCGCGTCGACGTACGGCAGCCGGCCGGTGCGCCCCGCCTGGACCGGCCGCCCGCCGAACACCACCGGGATGCCGAGCCAGTCCAGGTCGAGCGGGCGGCGGCCGTGCATGCCGACGACCAGCGCGCCGTCGACGTGGCCGCCGTCGAGGTACCGGACCACCGGCGACTGGTAGTCGTCGGTGGCCGGCACGGTGAGCAGCACGAGCTGCACGCCCACCGCGGTCAGCTCCCGGCCGACCCCCGCGGTGATCCGCGGGAAGTACGGGTCGGTGAACAACCGCGGCACTTCCTCGCAGACCACCAGCGCGATCGACCCCGTGTGCCGCGCGCTGGGCGCCCGCGCGGCCCGCTGGCGGGCGTACCCGAGCGCCAGCATGGCGGACTCCACCTGCTTGCGGCGCTCCGGGCTCACCCGCGGGAACCCGTTCAGCACGCGGGAAGCCGTCGCGATCGACACCCCCGCCGCGCGGGCGACGTCGGCCAGGGTGGGGCGGAAGCCCTCGGCGACGGACACCGGTTCAGACACGCTGGAGCGCGAAACGCTGGTTGGCGTTCCCGGTGAACGTCCACTGGGAGACCCGCGCGCCGTCGGCGGTCGAAACGCCCCACACGTCCAGTGCCAGGCCGCTGAGCCGGTTCACCAGGCTCACCGCGCCGCCGCCCTGGTCGACCACCCGCCACTGCTGGGCGGTGCTGTTGGCGTCGGCCTGCTGGCTGATGTCGGCGCCGCTGTTCGCGTTCGCCGCCTGGAGCACCAGCCCGCTGTGGCGGGCCCGGACGCGGTAGTAGCCGTCACCGGAGTCGACGAAGTCGAACTGCTGGCTGAGCCCGCCGTTGGCCGACTCCTGCTCGATGAGCGCGCCGGCCGCCGTCGAGGCGCCGGTGATCCCGACGACCTTGTTGCTGTGCTGGGCCGTCAGCCGGTAGTTCACGCCGGTCTGGACCGGCGGCGTCGAGGGCGTGGACCCGAACTGCGTGATGAACTTCCACACCTCGCCCGAGGTCCAGGTCTGCCAGCCGCTGCCGCCGCCGTCCTTCGGGCCCGGGTCGTGCCCGCCGTCGAAGGCGGCCCAGACGACCGGGTACCCGGCCCGGCAGCCGGAGTAGGCGGTGACGATGTGGGTCCGGCTGCCCCCGGCGGGCTCCGGCGGGTTCTGCGGCGTGCAGCCGTTGTTGCGCACGAACTGGTCGCGCAGCTGCCGCCCGGAGGAGATGGGCAGGACGTTGTCGCCGATGCCGTGCATGCCGATGTAGGCCACCGGCTGGGTGCCGCCGCTGCAGCCGCTGAGGTTCGCCCCGGAGTACACCGCCACCGCGCGGAACACCGTCGGGCGGGCGCAGGCGAGGGCGTAGCTCATGGCGCCGCCGTAGCTGAAGCCGCCGGCGAACACCTGCGTGGTGTCGACGCACAGGGCGGCTTCGACCTGCCGCAGCAGGTCGTCGATGAAGGTGACGTCCTGGCCGCCCGGGTTGGCCCAGCCGTTGCCGTTGCCCTGGGGGGCCACGAAGATCGTGTTGTTGCCGGAGCTGTCGGCCAGCCGGCGGAGCCCGTAGTAGGACCAGTTGTAGCCGTCGGTCCCGCCCGAGTCGACGTCGTTCATCGTCCCGCCCCGCCAGTGGAGGCCGACGAACAGGCGGTACTGGTGGTTGTTGTCGTAGTTGGCCGGGACCCGCAGGATGTAGCTGCGGTTCTGGCCGCCGCTGGAGATCGTGTGGTTGCCGCTCGCCAGCCCGGGTGCCTTCCCGCACCCCGCGGTGCCGGCGGCCGCGACGGCCGGTGTGGCCGCGGCCGCGGGGGCGGCCTGCGCGGTGCCGCTCACCCCCAGCGCGAGCACGGCCGAAATCACGGCGGAGGCGAACAGGGATCTGCGCTTCACCATCACATGGCTCCCTCGGTGTTCGGACGTCGTCGTCCTCCGGGGCGGGGGACCCCGGAGCAAAGCTGGTCCACAGTGGATGGTCACAGGCCGAAGAGCCGGCGCTGGATCTCCCGGCGGTAGTCCTCCAGGGTGTTGTCCAGGTGGACGCCGGCGGCGTGCGCCGCCGCGTCCGGGTCGCCGTCCCGGATGGCCTGGTAGATCGCGGCGTGCTCCTCGATCGCGCCCGCCGCGTGCCCGCCGATCCCGCCGGACATCCCGATGATGTTCGACTGCCGTTGCAGGCGGCGGGCCTCGCGCACGGCCGCGACGAGGAACTGGTTGTGCGACGCGGCGGCGATCCCGGCGTGGAAGTCGTCGTCGCCGGAGTCGAACAGCGAGTACTGCCCGCTCAGGTGGCCGCGGCGGCAGGTTTCGGCGGCGGCCTCGATCGCGCGCAGCTCCGCGGGGGTGGCGTTGGCCGCGGCCAGGCGGCTGGCCGCGGTCTCCTGGATCCGGCGGAACTCGAAGAGCATGTAGACGTGGCCGAGATCGGTGGGCAGGAAGAACGCGCCCCACCGGGACCCGCCGAGCATGCCCTCGTCGTCGGAGACATACAGCCCACGTCCTTTGTGCGCTCGCACCCGGCCGATGGCCGAGAGGATCTTGACGGCCTCCCGCACCATGGTCCGGCTGGTTCCCATCCGCGCCGCCAGCTCGTTCTCGGTCGGCATCCGGTCGCCGGGCCGCAGCTCCAGTTCGGCGATCAGCCGGAGGATCTGCTCCGCCACGACTTCGTAGCCGGGGCGGTACGGGACAGGCGGTGCTACTTCCTCGTCACGGGTCACGCAATGAGTATGACCAATAACTCCGGGCAGCACCTTACCTCGCTTACCCGCCATCCGGTCAATCTTTGTCAGGGCGGGTTGAAAGTTACATCCCCGGCGCCCGCAGCGGCACCGGGACGGAGCAATGGGCCTGATCCTTGCTTGACGCCAGGCAGGCACGCTGTTCTCATGGATCACCGACACCACAACGGAAAACCCGTCGAGCACCCTCGAAACTTTCGAAAACCGTCACCCTCAAGCCGCGCCGGATGAGTCGTACACATCAGGTCCGGTTCGCCGCCGGCCGAGGGCCCGCACGGTCTCGCGCCCGGCCACCGGGTACCCCGTTCCCGTACACAGTGGACAGTTGGGCCCCGCCCCCGTCCCGGAGAGGCCGTCATGCCGTCGCGCATCGCCGCCGCGCTCGCCACCGCCTTCGTGGTGACCGCGCTCGCCACGCCACCCGCCCACGCCGCGACCGTCACCATCGCCGTCGCCCCGAACGGCAGCGACGCCAATCCCGGCACGCCCGACCAGCCGGTCGCCACCCCGGCGAAGGCCCAGGAGCTGGCCCGCGCCCAGTCGGCGGCCAACGACGTCGTCGTGCAGCTGGCCGGCGGCACCTACCGGCTGACCGCCCCGCTGCGCTTCACCAGCGCCGACTCCGGGCAGAACGGCCACACCGTCACCTGGCAGGCCGCGGCCGGCCAGAAGCCGGTCCTCTCCGGCGGCAGCCAGGTCACCGGCTGGGCGGTGCAGGACGCGGGCCAGAACATCTGGGTGGCGTCCGTGCCGGTGGGGGCCGACTCCCGCCAGCTGTTCGTCGACGGCGCGCTCGCCCCGCGCGCGTCGATCCCGATCTCGCGCAACGACGTGCAGATCACCACGACCGGGATGACCATCACCAACCCGGCGCTGAACTACCTCGCCACGCTGCCGCAGCAGAACCGGATCGAGGTGGAGAGCCAGAACTCCTTCACCGACCGGTACGCCCCGGTCGAGCGCATCAGCGGCACCTCGATCGTCATGCAGCAACCGGCGTGGAACAACAACAACTGGGGTTACGACACCCTCGCCAAGCCGTTCGGCGGCGGCCAGCTGTTCCTCCAGAACTCCTACTCGTTCCTCAAGAACACCGGCCAGTGGTACCTCGACCCGCAGGCGGGGAAGCTCTACTACAAGGCGCCCGCCGGCTGGGTGCCCGGCAGCCACGCCGTCGAGCTCCCGCGACTGCAGTCGCTGCTGCAGATCAGCGGCAGCTACGACAACCCGGTGCGCGGCCTCGCCTTCAAGGGCCTGAACTTCGAGCACACCACCTGGCTCACCCCCAGCACGTCGGTCGGCTACGCGAACCAGCAGACCGGCACGTTCCTCCCGGCCGCGGCCCCGATGCCGGGCGACTTCCTGACCTCGTGCCAGTCCGGCTGCCGCCAGTTCGAGGGCGCCCGCAACAGCTGGGCCCAGGCACCGGCCGCCGTCCAGGTCTCGGCGGCCACCGGGATCACCTTCAGCGGCAACACCTTCACCCACCTCGGCCAGGTGGCCCTCGGCATCGGCAACGACGCGAACGCCCACGGGTCCGGCATCGGCCTCGGGGCGTCGTCGATCACCGTGGACCACAACACCTTCACCGAGAACTCCGGCGGCGGCATCGTCGTCGGCGGTGTGCGCCCCGACGCCCACCACCCGTCGAACCCCGCGATGACGAACAAGGACGTCACCATCTCGTACAACACGGTGAGCCGGGTCGCCCTGGACTACCGCGAGATGGCGGGCATCCTCTCGACCTACGCGACGCACACCGTCATCACGCACAACGACGTCTCGAACCTGACCTACGACGGCATCGACGTCGGCTGGGGCTGGGGTGCCAACGACCAGGGCGGCAGCCAGGACTACCGCAACCGCGGCCTGTACGACTACCAGCCCGTCTACACGACGCCGACCACGCTGCGGGACACGGTCGTCAGCTACAACCGGGTGCACGGCACGAAGAGGCTGATGCACGACGGCGGCAGCATCTACAACCTCTCCGCCAACCCCGGCAGCTCCATCGACCACAACTACATCTACGACAACAACCGCACGGTGGGCCTGTACCTCGACGAGGGCTCCCGGTACGTGAGCGTGTCGGCCAACGTGATCCAGGACTCCGGCGTCTGGGCGTTCACCAACGCCAACGGGGCCAACAACACCAACGACAGCACCTTCAGCGGCAACTGGTACAACGGCGGCGCCACCCAGGTGGCCACCGGCCAGCCGCACAACAACGTGCTGACCGGGAACGTGCAGGTCAGCGGCACGAACTGGCCGTCGGGCGCCCAGCAGGTCATCGCCGCCGCGGGCACCGGCGGGAGCGGTCCGGCCGCGGGCCCGGTGCGCGCGCTCGGCAAGTGCCTCGACGTCAGCGGCGCCAGCACCACCCCCGGCGCCAACGTGCAGCTCTGGGACTGCCACGGCGGCACCAACCAGGCCTGGGCCCGCACGACCGCCGGCGAGCTGACCGTCTACAGCGGCGACAGCACCCGGTGCCTCGACGCCACCGGCCAGGGCACCACCCCGGGCACCAAGATCGTCACCTGGAACTGCAACGGCCAGGGCAACCAGCGGTGGCAGGTCAACGCGAACGGCACGATCACGGGTGTCCAGTCCGGGCTGTGCCTCGACGTGACCGGGTCCTCGACCGCGAACGGCACGCAGATCCAGCTGGCCACCTGCACCGGCGCGGCCAACCAGAAGTGGACGCTCGGCTAACGCCCCAATGTGGCGTTCGGTGCGTTGAACGCACCGAACGCCACATTGGGTGCGTTGAACGCAACCAACGCCACATTGGGGCGCTTCCCCTCGCACCACCGGACAGAGAGGTTCGGCCATGTCTTCGTTCGAGCTGTCGCGACGCCGGCTGATCGTGGTGGCCGGGGCCGCCGCGGCCGCCGGTGTGGTCCGCGTGCCCGCCGGCTGGGCCACCGAAGGACCGAGCAGCTACACGCCGAGCTGGGCGTCGGTCGACCAGCACCCGCCCGCGCCGGAGTGGTTCCAGGACGCCAAGTTCGGCATCTACTACCACTGGGGCGTGTTCAGCGTCCCGGCCTTCGGCAACGAGTGGTACCCGCGCAACATGTACATCGCCGGGTCCAGTGAGAACAACCACCACAAGGCGGTGTTCGGCGACCCGTCGGCGTGGCCGTACCAGAACTTCATCAACGGTGCTCGCGACAAGGCGGGCAACTGGGTGCAGTTCGCGCCGAAGCTCAAGTCGGCGGGCGGGAACTTCGACCCGGCCGAGTGGGCCCAGCTCTTCGCCGACGCCGGCGCGAAGTTCGCCGGCCCGGTCGCCGAGCACCACGACGGCTACTCGATGTGGAACAGCACGGCCAACGAGTGGAACTCGGTCAAGACCGGGCCCAAGCTCGACCTGCTCCGGCTGCACGCCGACGCCATCCGCGCGAAGGGCCTCAAGCTGCTGGCGGCCCTGCACCACGCCTACCACTTCACCGGCTACTACGACCACGTGCCGAACCAGCCGACCGAGTCGCTGCGCCGGCTGTTCGGCCAGAACGGCCGGGCCGCGGAGAACCAGCTCTGGTTCGACAAGCTGCGCGAGGTCGTCGACGGCTACCAGCCCGACCTCGTCTACCAGGACTTCAACCTGACCCAGGTCGACGAGGCGCAGCGGCTGAACTTCCTGGCGCGCTACTACAACCAGGCGGTGGCCTGGAACAAGGACGTCGTCGCCACCTACAAGGACGGCTTCAACAACCGCGGGGAGGTCTTCGACTTCGAACGCGGCGGGCCGGGCGACCTGATGAGCCCGTACTGGATGACCGACGACAGCATCTCCAGCTCCAGCTGGTGCTACACGAACGGCATCGGCTACTACTCGATGAAGGCCATGCTGCACTCGCTGCTCGACCGGGTCAGCAAGAACGGCACCATGCTGCTGAACATCGCGCCGATGGCCGACGGCACCATCCCGGCCGGGCAGCGCACGATCCTGCTCGGCATCGGCAACTACCTCAAGCGGTTCGGCGAGTCCGTCTACGGCACCCGCGCGTGGGCCGTGTACGGCGAAGGGCCGACGAAGATGGGCGGCGGCTCGTTCACCACGCCGGTGGAGGGAACCAGGACCGACGTCCGGTTCACCCGCAGCAAGGACAACACCGTGCTGTACGCGACCGCGCTGGGCTGGCCCGGGAGCACCTTCCCGATCACGACGCTGAGTTCGAGCCGGATCAACCTGGGCAACCTCGTCTCGGCGCAGCTGCTCGGCCCGGACGCCGGCACCGCGACCGCCCTGCCCGCCCCGGTCCAGGACGCCGCCGCGCTGCGCGTCCAGCTGCCTTCGGCCAACCCGCCGTTCGACGCGCCGGCGTACGTGGTGAAACTGACGTTCTCCGGCCCGATCCCCACGCCCGGCTCCGGTCCCCTGCCGACCGGCTGGTCCCGGATCGCGAACGTCACCACCGGCCTCGTGCTCGACAGCGGTGGCAACGTCGCCGCCGGCTCCCCGCTCAAGCAGTGGAACTGGGACGGCAGCACGAACCTGCAGTGGCAGCTGACCGACGCCGGCGGCGGCTACGTCCGGATCGTCAACCGCACCAACGGGATGGTCGCCGACAGCCGGGGCAACACCGCCAACGGCGCCACCTGCGCGCAGACCGCGTGGACCGGCGCCACCAGCCAGCAGTGGAAGCTGACCGGCCTGGGCAACGGCCGGTACCAGATCGTCAACCGGGCCACCGGCACCGCGCTCGACGGCATGGGCAGCACCGCCGCCGGCTCGAGCGTGGGTCTCTGGACGCCCAACAGCAGCACCAACAACCAGTGGGCCGTCACCGCCGTGTGACGGCCGATCCTCGAGGAGACGAGATGCGCGCACGGCTCGGGTGGCTCGCCGCCGCCGCTGCGGTCCTCGCCGGCACCCTGCTGCCGGGAACCGCCGCCGCCGAATCGAACGGCGGGGTCCGGGTGATGCCGCTTGGCGATTCCATCACCGAGGGCACGCAGGTCCCCGGCGGGTACCGGATCGGGCTCTGGCAGCGGGTATCGGCGGGCGGCTACCAGGTGGACTTCGTCGGCTCGCAGTCCAACGGGCCGGCCTCCCTCGGCGACCACGACCACGAGGGCCACCCGGGCTGGCGCATCGACCAGATCGACGCGAACATCGTGTCCTGGCTGCGCACCAGCACCCCGCACACGGTCCTGCTGCACATCGGCACCAACGACATCCTGCAGAACTACAACGTCTCGGGCGCGCCGGCCCGCCTGTCCGCACTGGTCGACCACATCACGGCGACGGCTCCGGACGCCGAGGTCTTCGTCGCGACGATCATCCCGCTGGCCAACAGCGGCCAGGAGGCGGCCGGGCGCACCTTCAACGCCACGATCCCCGGAATGGTGCAGAGCAAGCAGAACGGCGGCAAGCACGTGCACCTGGTGAACATGCACGACGCGCTGACGACCGCCGACCTGATCGACGGCGTCCACCCCACGGCCACCGGCTACGACAAGATGGCCGCGGTCTGGTACTCGGCGCTGCAGGCGGTCCCGGGCAGCATCGGCACCCCCGGCCAGTCCTCGGCGAGGCAGCTCGTCGGCACGCAGTCGGGTCGCTGCGCCGACGTCCCGGCCGCCACCGACGGCACCCCGGTGCAGCTGGCCGACTGCGCCGGCGCGCCGTGGACGCCCAGCGGCAAGCAGCTGACGACCGCCGGCAACAAATGCCTCGACGCGTCCGGGCAGGGCACGGCCGACGGGACACCGGTGATCATCTGGACCTGCTCCGGCCAGGCCAACCAGCAGTGGAACGTCAACGCCGACGGCACGATCACCGGCGTGCAGTCCGGCCGGTGCCTCGACGCGACCGGGCAGGGCACCACCGCCGGCACCCGGCTGATCCTGTGGGCCTGCCACGGGCAGGCGAACCAGAAGTGGACGTTGCGGGCAGCCCCCTGACCGGATGTGTGCCCCGTTCCCACGGAACGGGGCACACATCCGGTGAATCCATCACGGCCACCCTCTTTGCTCCGACCGCCCGCTGTGGTTACATCGAAAGCGATTCCGGTTGAGAGCGCTCCCAGAAACGGCCACAACGACGTGGAGGAAACCATGAAACTGAGGAACGCCCTGTCCGCGGTGCTGCTCGCCGCGGCCGGTCTGGCGGCCCCGGTCGCCACCGCCCCGGCCGCGCACGCGGACACGCTGATCTGCGACCAGTACGGCTCGACCACCATCGGCGGCCGGTACGTCGTCATGAACAACCGGTGGGGCAGCAGCGCGCAGCAGTGCATCAACGTCACCGGCAGCGGGTTCCGGATCCAGACGCAGCAGGGCTCCACCAGCGGCGGCGCACCGTTGTCCTACCCGGCGGTCTACCTCGGGTGCCACTACACGAACTGCTCCCCCGGCTCGCCCCTGCCCCGGCAGCTGAGCCGGATCGGCAGCGCCCCGTCGTCGATCTCCTACACCTACGTCGGCGGCGTCTTCAACGCCTCCTACGACATCTGGCTGGACCCGACGCCGAAGACCAACGGGGTCAACCAGATGGAGGTCATGATCTGGTTCAACCGCTCGGGGAACATCCAGCCGATCGGCGGCCGGGTCGGCACCACCAGCATCGGCGGCCGCGGCTGGGAAGTGTGGCAGGGCAACAACGGCGGCAACGACGTGGTGTCCTACGTGGCCCAGTCCACCCTCTCGGGCTGGTCGTTCAACGTGCTGGACTTCGTCAACGACGTCGACAACCGCACCCGCGTCGACCGCTCCTGGCACCTCACCAGCATCCAGGCCGGCTTCGAGCCGTGGAGCGGCGGCGTCGGCCTCGCGGTGAACTCGTTCTCCGCGAGCATCAACTAGCACTCTGTCCACAGAGGACTCCGCCGCCCGGGACTTTCGGCGCCGAAAGTTTCGGGCGGCGGCGGCGGACTGAAACTTACAGGCAAGCCGTGGTCAGAGTGCCGGTGCCCGGATACGCTGGCCCACGAGCGGAAACGGCGCGGAACACACTCCCCGGACCGCGGCACACGAAGGATTCCCCGATGAAACTCGCGAAGCTCGCCGCCGTCGTCGTGCTGACGGCCTGCGCCACACTGGGTGTGGTGCCGGTCGCCGCGGCCGCGGCGACCGTCGCCGCCCCGGTGCCGATCATGCCGCTGGGCGATTCCATCACCCAGGGCGGGTCGATCGGCGGCTACCGCCTCGACCTCGGCGCGAAGCTGCGGGCCGACGGGCGCTCGACCGACTTCGTCGGCTCGCTGGCCGACGGGCCGTCGAGCATGCCCGACCGCAACCACGAGGGTCACCCGGGCTGGACCATCGCCCAGATCGACGCAAACGTCACCGGCTGGCTGAACACGTTCCGCCCGCGCACGATCCTGCTCCACATCGGCACCAACGACATGTACGGCAGCGACCCGGCCGGCGCGCCGCGGCGGCTGTCGGCCCTGGTCGACAAGATCACGAACCAGGTGCCGGGCGCCGACGTCTTCGTCGCCACGATCATCCCGATCCGGTTCGCCGACCAGACGGTCCGCACCTTCAACGCGGCCATCGCGCCGGACATGCGGGCCAAGGCCGCGGCCGGCAAGCGCGTGCACCTGGTCGACATGTACCCGGCGGTCGCCATCGCCGACCTGCCCGACGGCATCCACCCCAACGCGGCCGGCTACAGCAAGATGGCCACCGCCTGGTACAACGCGCTCAAGGCGGTTCCGGGCAGCATCGGCGGGGAAGATCCGCCGCCCCCGACCGGGGACGGCCCGTGCACCGCGACGCCGAAGGTCGTCGGCAGCTGGAACGGCGGCTTCCAGGGCGAAGTGACCGTCGTGAACACCGGCACCGCCGCACTCAACGGGTGGACCGTGCAGTTCACCCTGGCGAGCGGCCAGACCCTCGGCCAGATCTGGAGCGGCACGGCAAGCGGCACCAGCCCGGTGACGGTGAAGAACGTCGCCTACAACGGCGCGCTCGGCCCCGGCGCCACCACGACCTTCGGCTTCCTCGTGTCCGGTCCCGGCGCGGCGAGCCTCGACGCGGCCACCTGCACCAGCCCGTGACCGCGCGCCCGTTCCCCACGAAATGAAGGTGTACACATGAAGACGACATCGCGGTCGTTCTCCCGAGCCGCGGCAGCTTCGGCTTTCCTGGCGGCGTCGCTCGGGGTTTCGCTGGTGCTCGCCAACTCCGCCGCCGGCGCGGCCTCGACGCTCGGCGCGGCGGCGGCCCAGAGCGGCCGGTACTTCGGCGCCGCCGTCGCGGCAAGCAAGCTCGGCGACTCGACGTACGTGAACATCCTGAACCGCGAGTTCAACATGGTCACGGCCGAGAACGAGATGAAGTGGGACGCCACCGAGCCCAACCGGGGGCAGTTCAACTACAGCAGCGGTGACCGGATCCTCAACCAGGCCACCGGCAACGGCAAGCGGATGCGCGGGCACGCGCTGCTGTGGTACCAGCAGGAACCGGGCTGGGCGCAGCGCATGGAAGGCTCCGACCTGCGCCAGGCCATGATGAACCACGTCACCCAGGTCGCCACCCACTACAAGGGCAAGATCTACGCCTGGGACGTCGTCAACGAGGCGTTCGCCGACGGCGGCAGCGGCGGCCGCCGCGACTCGAACCTGCAGCGCACGGGCAACGACTGGATCGAAGCCGCCTTCCGCGCCGCGCGGGCCGCCGACCCGGCCGCGAAGCTCTGCTACAACGACTACAACACCGACGGCGTCAACGCCAAGAGCACCGGCATCTACAACATGGTCCGCGACTTCAAGGCCCGCGGCGTCCCGATCGACTGCGTCGGCTTCCAGTCCCACCTCTCCGGCAACCCGCCCGGCGACTACCAGGCCAACCTGCAGCGGTTCGCCGACCTCGGCGTCGAAGTCCAGATCACCGAGCTCGACATCTCCGGCTCGAACCAGGCGAACGCCTACGCCGCGGTGACCCGCGCCTGCCTGGCCGTCGCCCGCTGCGCCGGCATCACCACCTGGGGCATCCGCGACACCGACTCGTGGCGCACCGGGGAGAACCCGCTGCTGTTCGACGGCAACGGGAACAAGAAGGCCGCCTACACCAGCGTCCTCGACGCGCTGAACTCCGCCACCCCGACCACACCCACCACCCCGACGACGCCGACCACCCCCACGACGCCGACCACGCCCACCACGCCGACGACCCCCACCACGCCGACCACGCCGAACCCGGGCGGCTGCACCGCCTCGGTGTCGCTGAACCAGTGGAACGGCGGTTTCGTGGCCAACTTGAAGGTCACCGCCGGCTCGAGCGCGCTCAACGGCTGGCGGGTGACGACGAACCTGCCCGGCGGCGCGGCCGTGACCAACGGCTGGAGCGCCACCAACAGCGGCACCACCGGCAGCGTCACCTGGTCGAACGTCTCCTACAACGGCACGGTCGCGGCCGGGCAGTCGACCGAGTTCGGCTTCCAGGGCACCGGCAGCGCCGAAGGCCTCACCGCGACCTGCGCAGCGAGCTGATCCCCCTTCCCCGAACGGAGACCACTGTGCCCCGACGAAGGCGCCTGCTCGCCTGGCTGACCGCGGCCCTCTGCGCCACGGCGCTCCTGCCCGGCACCGCGCACGCCGACAACCCGATCGTGCAGCACATCTACACCGCCGACCCGGCTCCGCTGGTGCACAACGGCCGCGTCTACCTCTACACCGGACACGACGAGGACGGCTCGACCTACTTCACCATGAAGGACTGGCGGGTCTGGTCGTCCGCGGACATGGTCAACTGGACCGACCACGGCTCGCCGATGAGCCTTTCGACGTTCAGCTGGGCCAAACAGGACGCCTGGGCCGGGCAGGCCGTCGAACGCAACGGCAAGTTCTACTGGTACGTCCCGGTGGTCAACCGCGCGACCGGCCGGATGGCCATCGGCGTCGGCGTCGCGGACAGCCCCACCGGGCCGTTCCGGGACGCCATCGGCCGCCCGCTCGTCGAGAACGGCGAGATCGACCCGACGGTGTTCATCGACGACACCGGCCAGGCGTACCTGTACTGGGGCAACCCGAACCTCTGGTACGTGCGGCTCAACGCCGACATGACGTCGTACTCCGGTGGCGTCACCCAGATCCCGCTCACCACCGCCGGCTTCGGCACGCGACCCAACGGCGGCAACCGGCCGACGCTGTACGAGGAAGGGCCGTGGGTCTACAAGCGCAACGGCCTGTACTACAACGTGTTCGCGGCCAAGTGCTGCTCGGAGTTCATCGGCTACTCCACCGCGCCCGGCCCGACCGGTCCGTGGACCTACCGGGGCACGGTGATGCCCACGCAGGGCAGCAGTTTCACCAACCACCCCGGGATCGTCGACTACAAGGGCAGTTCGTACTTCTTCTACCACAACGGCGCGTTGCCGGGCGGGGGCGGCTACACCCGCTCGGTGGCGGTGGAGAAGTTCGCCTACAACGCCGACGGCACCATCCCGACCATCAACATGACCACGGGCGGGCCACCGCCGGCCGACACGCTCAACCCCTTCGTCCGGCAGGAAGCGGAGACGATCAACCGGGAGTCCGGGATCGAGACCGAGCCGGCCTCCGAAGGCGGCATGAACATCGGCTGGATCGAGAACGGCGACAACGTCAAGGTCCGCAACGTCGCGTTCGGTGCGGGCGCGAAGACGTTCACCGCCCGGGTCGCCTCCGCGGGCTCCGGCGGCACGATCGAGGTACGGCTGGGCAGCGCCACCGGCACCGTGGTGGGCCGCTGCACCGTGCCCGCCACCGGCGGCTGGCAGACGTGGACGTCAGTGTCCTGCCCGGTGAGCGGCGTGACCGGCACGCAGGACCTGGTGTTGCGGTTCGCCGGCGGCAGCGGCTACCTCTTCAACGTCAACTGGTGGCAGTTCTCCGCCTGACCCGAAAGGACAGACGTGGTGTCACGCCGACGATCCCGGGCCGCCGTCTCGGCCCTGCTCGCCGCGACCGGCCTCGCCGGCGCCGTCCTGGTGGCGACCCCGGCCGCGCACGCCGCGGCCGGGTGCTCGGTCACCTACACGAAGACCTCCGAATGGCAGGGCGGCTTCGGCGCGTCCGTGTCGATCACGAATCTCGGCGACGCGGTCGACGGGTGGACGCTGACCTGGTTGTTCACCGGCGGCCAGCAGGTGGGCCAGCACTGGAACGCGACCATCACCCAGGCCGGCGCCACCGTCAGCGCGAAGAACGTCGCCTACAACGCGGCCATCCCGACCGGCGGCAAGGCGGAGTTCGGCTTCAACGGCTCGTTCACCTCGGCCAACCCGACCCCGTCGGAGTTCCGGCTCAACGGCACCCTCTGCACCGGCGGCGTCGAACCCACGGCCCCGTCCACGCCGACGACCCCGACCACCCCCACGACACCGACCACCCCGGACCAGCCGGCGGCGAACTTCACGAACCCGGTGCTGTGGCAGGACTTCGCCGACATCGACATCATCCGGGTCGGCAACGCCTACTACTACTCCGCCTCGACGATGCACTACTCCCCCGGCGCGCCGATCCTGCGCTCCTACGACCTGGTGAACTGGGAGTTCGCCGGCCATTCGGTGCCCAAGCTGGACTTCGGCGCGAAGTACGACCTCAACGGCGGGCGCGGGTACGTGCGCGGCATCTGGGCGTCGTTCTTCAACCACCGCGCCAGCAACGACACCTACTACTGGGGTGGCTGCGTCGACTTCGCCAAGACCTACATCTACACCGCCACCGCCGTGGACGGGCAGTGGTCGAGGCACACGACGATCGACAAGTGCTACTACGACGCCGGGCTGCTCGTGGACGACGACGACACGATGTACGTCGCCTACGGCAACACCACCCTCAGCGTCGCCCAGCTGTCCAAGGACGGGAAGACCGAAGTCCGCTCGCAGCAGGTCTTCCAGACGCCGTCGAACATCGGCACGCTCGAAGGGTCGCGGTTCTACAAGCGGAACGGCAGCTACTACATCTTCGTGACGCGCCCGGCCAACGGCCAGTACATCCTCAAGGCGAGCAGCCCCTGGGGGCCGTACACCGTCCAGCAGGTCCTGCTGAACCTGCCGGGCCCGATCTCCGGCGGCGGCGTCCCGCACCAGGGCGGGCTGGTGCAGACGCAGAACGGCGACTGGTACTACATGTCCTTCGTCGACGCCTACCCCGGCGGCCGCGTCCCGGCGCTCGCCCCGATCACCTGGACGGCCGACGGCTGGCCGCGGCTGCAGACGGTCGACGGCCGCTGGGGCGTCACGTACCCGAAGCCGAACCTGCCGCCACCACCGCGTCAGGTCGAGCCGATGACCGGCACCGACACCTTCCCGGGCCCGACCCTGAAACCGCAGTGGGAGTGGAACCACAACCCGGACACCACGAAGTTCTCGGTGAGCAACGGCCTCAAGCTGTCGACGGCCACGGTCACCAACGACCTGTACGCGGCCCGCAACACGGTGACGCGCCGGATCCAGGGCCCGAGCTCCACGGGCACCGCCACGCTCGACCTGACGTCGATGCGCGACGGCGACCGTACGGGCCTGGCGATGCTGCGCGACTCCTCGGCCTACATCGGCGTCAAGCGGGACGGCGGCCGGAACCGGATCGTCATGGTCAACGGCCTGACCATGGACGGCAACTGGAACACCACCGGCACCGGGACGGAGGTGGCGAGCGCGGCCCTGACCGGCAGCAAGGTCTGGTTGCGCGCGACCGCCGACATCCGCCCCGGCACCGGACGCCAGGCCCGGTTCTCCTACAGCACCGACGGGGTGAACTTCACGCCGCTGGGCACGGCGTTCACGCTCAACAACGCCTGGCAGTTCTTCATGGGTTACCGCTTCGCCGTCTTCAACCACGCCACCCAGGCGCTCGGCGGTGCGGTCACCCTCCAGCGGTTCGACCTGACCACGCCGTAGCCCGGTGGGGACTTCGCCGGCCCGGCTGCTCGCCGGGCACGGCGAAAGTCCGGTCGACCTGCCAGAACGCCCGGGTCGGCGGCTCGGGCGCGGGCCGCCGCCCGGCCTGCCGCAGCGGCCGGGTCGGCGGCTCCGGGTTCGTCCGCGGCGAAGGCGCCTTCTGCTCCTTCGTCGGCACACCCGCGTAGCGCAGCCGCGGGAGCAGGCGTTCCTGCTTCATGATCACGCTGTGCGGGGCGACGTGCGCGTGCTCGCCGATGTCCGCGCCGTACAGCGGAACCGTGCCGTGGGCGAGCGTCGAGTGCGCGCCGACGTACACGTGGCCGATCTTGAGCACGCGGTCCTCGAAGGTGTGGGCCTGGAACATCGCGCTGACCGTGGCGCCGTCGCCGAAGTGCAGCATGTCGGGGTCGACGACCTGGGCGAACCCCTCGCCGAGCACGACCCGCCTGCCGATGTCCATGCCCATCCGGCGCAGGTAGAGCGGCAGCATCAGGGTGCCTTCCAACGCCGAGAGCACGCCGCTCGCGATGACACCCCAAGCGACGTACAGGAAGTCCCACCGGCTGCACCAGCAGGACCACAGCGGGTGCACGCCCGGCTTGACCCGCCCGAGCAGCCCCCACTTCAGCGCGAGGACGACCAGGCACGGCAGCAACGCGGTCAGCAGCGTCACGATCGCGGCGCCCGGGAAGACGAACACGGCGAACGGCAGGGCCGTCGCGGCGTAGGCGATCATGACGAACCAGGCGGTCATCACCGCCAGGGGAACGACCGGGAGCGCGAACCGCAGCCATTCCCAGAACACCCGGGTGACGACCCGCGCGACCGACGGGTCGTGGGTGAGACTGCGGTCCGTTTCCACAATCTCGCGGCGCGGCAGCAGCATCGGCGGGTGGCCGAACCACGACGTGCCGGGCCGCATGACGCGGTCGTCGGCGACCGTGCAGACGCCGATCAGGATGTCCGGCGGCAGCCGCTGCCCGCCCGGGACGACGGCGTGGTTGCCGAGGAACGTGTCGCGCCCGAGCCGGACTTTCGCGAGCGTGACCGTGCCCTGCTGGATGCGGGGGCCGCCGAGGTAGATGCCGTCGGCGAAGAACGTGTCCGGCCCGATCTCGACCAGCTCCGGGACGACGTCGATGATCGTGCTGATCTCGCAGCCGCGGCCCACCCGCATCCCGGCCCAGCGCAGCCACACCGGCCAGAACAGCCCGCCCGACAGCCAGTTCCCGGCCGTGGTGACCAGGCCCGTCTTGAGGCTCACCCGGATGTAGGCGGGACTCCAGCGGCTGATCACGCCTTCCTCGACGCGGCCGAGCGCGCGGGCGCAGAGCGCTTCGACCCAGACCCCGATCAGCAGCGAGAGGCAGCTCGCCACCGCGAAGACGAGCATGAAGACGCCGTGCGCCCATGGCCGGGTGACCGCGTCCAGCAGGGCCGGGTAGGTGACGTCGAAGGCCAGGACGAGTCCAATGAGGACGATCGAGAGGGGCAGCGCGAACACCCAGGTGAACAACGCCCGCGCGGCGATGGTCGCGAGCCCGTGCGCGAACGGCGACAGCATGCTGCCGGTGACCACCGGGACGGGCGCGCGCGGCGCGGGGCCGGCGTCGTGGGCGGGGACGCCGTCCCAGCGGCGGCCGTCGGGCACGGCGCTCCCGGACGGCAGGGACGACAGCGCGGCCAGCCAGGAGCCGCGGCCGAGCCGCGTGTTGGGTGACATGCCCGCGCGGACGTCCACGGTGGCCCCGCCGGCCACGGTGACCCGGCCGATCACCAGGTGCCCCTCGGTCAGCTGGACCAGGCCGAGCTGGGCGTCCTGGCCGATGGTGGCGTCGTCGCCGATGTCGAGGAGGTCCCAGCCGCCCTGGACGACGTCGACGCCGCGGTGGATGTGCACGCGCTTGCCGATCCGGGCGCCGAGCCGCCGCAGCGCCATGTTCTGGAACTCCGTGCCGGCGATGGTGCCCCACGGCACGAACCGCAGCAGGTGCCGGACGATCCACAGCCGCAGGTGGAACCCGCTCCACACCGGCACCCGCATCGGCTCGAACCTGCCGATGAGCAGCCGTTTCGCCCGCACGGCGGCGAACACGGCGACCGGCGTCCAGCCGAACCCGATCGCCACGAGCGCGATCGGCAGCAGCACGATCAGCGCGACCAGGCCGATCCGCTCGGCCAGCCAGGGCAGCGCGACGAACGCGGCGAACCAGCCGGCCGGCGCGGCGATCGCCAGTTCGCCGGCCAGCCAGGCCGCCTGGGCCAGGGTGACGGCGACCGCGCCGCGCGCCGGGGCGGCGACCGCGCCGAGCTCGTCGTGGGTCGCCGGCGCGGCCAGCGCCGCCAGCCCCGACACCGTGCGGGCGCGGTAGACGTCCCGGACGGCGATGGCCTCGGTGAGCGGGTTGGCGCGCAGCTTCGAGATGAGCATCGCCGCCTGCAGCGAGCTGCCGCCGAGGTCGTCGAAGAAGTCGTCGCCGGCGCCGATGTCGTCGGTCCCGAACACCTCGCGGAGAGCGGCCGCGATGAACTCCTCGGTCTCGGTGCCGGTTTCCCCGGCCGCGTGCCGCCGTGCGGTCGTCAGCACCGGGAGGTCGGTGCGGCGCAGCTTGCCGCCGGCACTGCGCGGCAGCGTCTCGATCTCCCCGAAGACCGCGGGGACCATGTACGGCGGCAGGGCATGGCGCAGGTGGTCCTTGAGCTCGGCGGTGCCGGGCATGGCGCCGTCCGGCACCAGGTGCGCGGCGATCACCTGGCCGGCGCCCTCGCCCTGGACCCGGCAGGCCGCCTCCCGGACGCCGGGGAACCGGGCCAGCGACGCCTCGATCGCCTCCAGCTCGATCCGGTAGCCGCGCAGCTTCACCTGGGAGTCGATCCGGCCGTGGTAGAAGAGCGTGCCGTCGGCTTCGGCGTGCACGAGGTCGCCGGTGCGGTAGAGCCGGCCGAGCCGTGGGTGCTGCGGGAACTTCTCGGCGGTGAGCTCGGGCTTGCCGTGGTAGCCCAGCGCCAGGCCGGCGCCGCTCATGCACAGCTCGCCCTTCTCCCCCGGCCCGACCGGTTCGAGCCGCTCGTCGAGCACCCAGGCCCGCATGCCCGGCACCGGCTTGCCGACCGCGACGGGCTTGCCGGGCTCGACGTCGGCACGCAGGCAGGTCACCGTGCACTCGGTCGGCCCGTAGCCGTTGACCATCCGGCGGCCGGGGGCCCAGCGCTCGGCGACGTCGTCGGGCAGCGCTTCCCCGCCGACGTAGAGCAGCCGCAGCTCGGGCAGCTCCTGCCGGGGGTGCTCGCACGCCGTCGCGCGCAGCAGGGTCGGCGGCGGGCACAGCACGGTGATCCGTTCCCGCCGCAGCCACGGCACGAGGTCCGGGCCGAGCCGCGCGGTCTCGTCGTCCAGCACGACGACGGTGGCGCCGCACGCCCACGCCATCCACGCTTCTTCGACCGAGGAGTCGTACGCGGGCGAAGAGCCCTGGGCCACCCGGTCGCCGGGGCCGAGGCCGAACTCGGCGACGTCCGAGCGGATCAGGTTGACCACGCCCTGGTGGCCGACCAGGACGCCCTTCGGCTTGCCGGTGGTGCCGGAGGTGTAGATGACGTAGGCGAGCCCGGGTGGCGCGGCGGGCGCGATGACAACTGGGGCTTCGCCCCAGGCCGGGGGCTCCGCCACCCGGAGCCCCCGAAAAGCCGACGTGGCCGGCTGCGCCGCGGGCTCGGCCGGGCCGTCGACGCGCTGCACCGCCCCGGTGTAGCCCGCGCGGACCGCTCGTTCGTGCCCGGCCCGGTCGGTGACGAGCAGCGCGGGTGCCGCGTCGCCGAGGATGTGGCCCAGCTGCTCGTCGGGGAACGACGGGTCGAGGCAGACGTAGGCCGAGCCGGCCCGCAGCACGCCGAGCTGGGCGAGGTAGAGGTCCTCGGTGGTGCGGGACAGCAGGATCGCGACGATCCCCGGCCGCCGGACCGCGTGCCGCACCGCGCGGGCGACGGCCGCGGACCGGCGGTACAGGTCGCGGTAGGTGACGGTCCGCCGCGGCCGGCCGCCGGACGGCGGGACGTCGACGGCGACCGCGGCCGGCCACCGGCGGGCCGACCGCTCGAAGAAGTGGTGCAGGGCCTCGGCGGTGCTGCCCGGCTGGAGCGCTTCGCTCACTCCTCACGCCCCGACGGGTTCGGCGAGGCGGCCGTCGAGCACGGCCAGCAGGTACGGCGACAGCAGCGGGCGCAGGGCCGCCCGCCGCGCGGGCGTCAGGTACCGGAAGCCCTGGACGACGCCGTCACAGCGCTCGCTGCCGCAGCGGCACTCGAACGGCTCGGCCATGTCGTACTCGGTGCTGGCGTAGTGGAACGTGATCTCCGCCCACGCCGGGATCGGGCGCAGGCTGAGCACCGACCGGTCGCGGATCACCGCGGCCGGCTCGCAGGCGTGGTTCATGAACCGCCACGAGTAGCGGTCGAGCACCTCTTCCAGCGGACAGCCGGCGGGCAGGTCGACGTGCTGCCGCTCGCCGAGCTGGACGGTGTAGCGCGTCGGTGTCGCCGTGAGCTCGCCGTCGAGGGTGAACAGCAGGGTGCCCGCCGGCACGGCCTGGTTGGTGACCAGCCGGTATTCGCCCTCGTTGCGGACGACGGCCGCGCGCCGCGCCTCGATGATCTCGGTCATCCGTGACCTCCCGGGAGTGGTTGTCTGACCAGGGCCACGCGGGCCGGTGCCGGGGAGTTCAGGGCCGCCTCTCAGGGTCCTCTCAACGACCGGCTGCTACCGATCGCGGTGAACCGGACACCGCGCGCAGCCGTGCACCACTACAGGAAGTGGATCAACGGCTACGGAGGTCACCCCGCCATGCGCTCCCGACACAGGAAGATCAGCCGAGGCAAGATCCTGGCCGCGGCGGCCGCCGTGCTGGCCGCCGGCACCGCGGCCATCGCCCTCCCCCAGGCGAACGCGGCCGGCGGCGCCGCCGGCGACGCCGCGTCCCAGGCGGCCGCCCGGGCCATCACCGGCACGGCGTGGGCGGTCGACGAGCGGACCGGCGAAACGGTCGTCACCGCCGACAGCACCGTCCAGGGCGCCAAGTGGGACAGCTTGGTGGCGGCCACCCGCGGCAAGGCGGTCCGCGTCGAACGGACACCCGGCGTGCTGAGCCTGTTCGCCGAAGGCGGCGACGCGATCTTCGCCGGCGGCGCCCGCTGCTCGCTCGGGTTCAACGTGACGACCGCCAGCGGCCCCGCGATCCTCACCGCGGGCCACTGCACGGCCGCGGGTCGCCAGTGGTCGACGACGCAGGGCGGCCGGCCGGTCGCGACGGTCAAGCAGTCGACGTTCCCGGGCAACGGCGACTTCGCCCTCCTGACGTACAACAACCCGGCGACCAACGCCCCCAGCGCCGTCGACACGGGCGGCGGCCGCACGGTGGCGATCGCCCGCGCGGCGGCGGCCCAGGTCGGCCAGCAGGTGTCCCGGATGGGCAGCACGACGGGCCTGCACAGCGGCCGGGTGACGGCCCTGAACGCGACGGTGAACTACCCGGAGGGCCGGGTCACGGGCCTGATCCAGACGACGGTGTGCGCGGAGCCGGGCGACAGCGGCGGATCCCTGTTCGCGGGCGACAGCGCCATCGGCATCACCTCCGGCGGCAGCGGCAACTGCCGCGCGGGCGGCGTGACGTTCTTCCAGCCGGTGACCACGGCACTGGCCGCGGTCGGCGCCCGCATCGGCGGCTGACCCGGTACCCCTGCCGCACCCGTCGTGAGTGGTAAGGCGCGTCAGAACGCGCCTTACCACTCACGAGCGCCGATCGGCTGGTGTGCGCCGGCCGGTCGGCGGGTCACGGCAGCCGGGCTCCGGGTGGCGGGCGCCGGCCGCTCCCCGCGAGACTGGGCGCATGGTTCGAGTGGTCGTCGTCGACGACGAGGAGCTGGTGCGGTCGGGCTTCCGCCTCATCCTGCAGGCGGCCGGCGACATCGAGGTCGTGGCGACCGTCACCGGTGCGCAGGCCGTCAAGGAGGTGGGCCTGCGGCGCCCCGACGTCGTGCTGCTCGACATCCGGATGCCCGACGTCGACGGCCTGACCGTCCTGCGGCAGCTGCGCGGCACGGCGAACCCGCCGGTCGTCGCGATGCTCACCACCTTCGACTCCGACGAGTACATCGCCACCGCGCTGCGGTCCGGCGCGGCCGGGTTCATCCTCAAGGACACCGCGCCCGAGCAGCTCGCCCAGCTCGTCCGCACGCTGGCCGCCGGCGGCGTCGTCCTGTCGCCGAAGGTCACCCGGACGGTCGTCGACGGCTACCTCGACTCCGGTGCCGGCTCCGCCGCGGCCGAGCAGGCCGCCGCGCTGTCCGAACGGGAGCGCGCGGTGCTCGTGCTCATCGCCGAGGGACTGTCCAACACGGACATCGCGGGCCGGATCCACGTCAGCGTCGGCACCGTGAAGGACCACGTGTCCGCGATCCTGACCAAGCTCGGCGTCGGCAGCCGGGTGCAGGCGGCGCTCGTGGCCCAGCGCGCGGGCCTGCTCTCCGACGGCGGACCCGCGTCGTGAACCGGACGCAGACCGCCCTCGCCGACGCCGGGCTGATCGTCGTCGCCGCCCTCGACGCCGCGTTCAACCAGCCGGCCGGTCCGCTGACCACCGCCGCCGCCGTCGTGGCCGTCGGCGCGCTGCTCGTCCGGCGGCGGTGGCCCGTGCCCGTCTTCGCCGTCACCCTGCCCGCGCTGGTGCTGCTGGGGTCGGTGATCGCGACGCTCGTCGCGCTCTACGTGGTCGCCGTGCGGTACTCGAACCGGGGCCTGCTCACCGCCTGCGGCCTGCTCGCCGCGGCCGGCTACTTCGTGCCCGGCCTCGAGTTCGAGTACCCGCGCACCGACCTCGCGCTCACCCTCATCTACGCGACCATGACCGCGGCGGCCCCGATCTTCTTCGGCAGGCTCGTCCACGCGCGGCAGGAGCTGGCGCTGCGGCTGGCGGACATCCGCGCCGCGCGCGAGCACGAGCGGGAGCTGGACGCGCAGGCGATCCTGGCCGCCGAGCGCAACCAGCTCGCCCGCGAGATGCACGACGTCGTCTCGCACCAGGTCAGCCTGATCGCCGTCCAGGCGGGCGCGATGAGCGTGTCCACCCGGGACCCGGACATGAAGGCGGCAGCCGAGAACGTCCGGCGGCTGTCGGTGGACACGCTCGACGAGCTCCGGCACATGGTCAACCTGCTGCGGGCGTCCGGCAGCTCGGCCACCGGACTGGCTCCGCAGCCCACACTGTCCGATTTGGACCGGCTGGTGGCCGGCAGCGGCATCGAGACCACCATGACCGGGACCGCGCCCGAGGGCATCGACACCGCCGTCCAGCGCACGATCTACCGCACCGTGCAGGAAGCGCTGACCAACGTCCGCAAGCACGCCCCGGGCAGCACCGCGACCATCGAGTTCGCCCAGGAGGACACCGACCTCACGGTGACCGTCGCCAACAGCGCGCCCACCCGGCCGACCCTGCCGCTGCCCAGCGCGCGGCACGGGCTCGTCGGCCTCCAGGAACGCGCCGCGCTGCTTGGCGGGACGGTCCGGGCGGGTCCCCGGCCGGACGGCGGCTACCGGCTGCAGTTGCGGCTGCCGCTCGCCACCCGGCACCGTTAGCCACCCGCGAAACGGTTCCCGGCCACCACCGTAGTGTCGGTGCGAACAGTTCGCGGCTTGCGGAGGCGACATGACCGGCGACCGGCTCCTGGCGGTCCTCCGCCGGCTCGGGGCGACGGCCACCGCCGAGGACACCTGGCAGCTGCACGGTGCGACGTGGCAGGCGACCGTGATCGTCAACCCGGAACGCTGGCTGGGCCTGGAGTTCGAGGCGCGCGACCCGGTGACCGGCCGGCGCGCCACCTACGACATCGACACCGACCTCTACGACATTTCGCAGGAGTCGCAGCGCGATTTCGCCGAGGAGATCGAACGCGACATCGTCGAATTCCTCGAGAACCTGCGGCGGGGGGCGGTGCTGCGCGGCACCGACGGGGCGAAGTTCGTGCTGGTGTTCCCGTCGGACGGCGCGTATGTCCGCGTGACGCGGGGCCGCGTCATGACGAAGGCATCGACGCACGCCGACCTCGACGCGGCCAAAACCGGCGGCGGCTTCGTTCGCCTGGACTGACCGGCTACCCGAGCAGGAGCTGCTCCAGCACGTCCGGCCCGGAAACGAGCAAGAACCCGGCCAGCGCCATCGGCACCAGCCACGCCGCCACCCGGACCGCCTGCCGCCGCGAGCGGATCCCCCGCGCCAGGACCAGGGCCAGCGCCAGCAGCGTCGCCACCGTGAACACCACCCCGTCGGCGCGATCGGACCGCCGGACCACCTCGCCGATCAGCAGGCCCGCGGCCAGTGCCGTGCTCACCGTGCCGCGGACGTCTTCGCGGCCGATCGGGCCGAACACCAGGCCCGCGGCCGTGCCCGCCAGCGCCGCCAGGACCAGCCACAGCGCCAGCTGCTCGAGGTTCACCGAGTACGGCATCCCCGGGTACCTGATGCCGTACATGACGTCCTTGCCGTAGTAGAACGCCACCACCGCCGCGGCCAGTGCGACGGCGGCGCGGAGGATCGCGCGGCCGTCGCGGGCTCCGGGGACCACCGCCGCCAGCAGGGCGATCCACAGCGTGAACGCGTGGGCCAGCGGCCGCAGCGCCGGGCTGTAGTAGGCGTACGCCCCCAGCGCGCCGGTGGCCAGGCCGCCCAGCAGCGCGGCGGCGTCGGACATCGTGATCCGGCGTGGCTCCGGCAAGCTGACCCCCCAGGTCGAAGGCCGCCACTGTAGCGGCGCGTGACCGGGGGTCGCCCGATCGGGGACGCGTTACCGCATACTGGTGAGGTCCCGGCGGAAGGAGAGGCGGCTTGAGCGCAACCGCGGAGACGGATACCGGCGCGTTCGGGCACCCGGCGTTGTTCTACCGGGGTGCCACCGAATACCTGGCGGGCACCGTGCCGTTCGTGTGGGGCGGCCTCGCCGCCGACGAACCGGTCGCGGTCGCCGTCCCCGGCGACAACCTCGCCCTGCTGCGGCGGGAGCTCGGCGCCGACGCCGCCCGGGTCCGGCTGCTGGACATGACCGAGGCCGGGCGCAACCCCGGGCGGATCATCCCCGGCGTGCTGCGCGCCTTCGCCGACAGCCACCCCGGGCGGCCGGTGCGGATCATCGGCGAACCCATCTGGGCCGCGCGCTCGGCCGTCGAATACCCGGCGTGCGTCCAGCACGAAGCCCTCATCAACCTCGCCTTCGCCGGCCGGGACGGGACGATCCTCTGCCCCTACGACGTCGAGACGCTCGCGCCGGACGTCCTCGCCGACGCCGAAGCCACGCACCCGGTCCTCGTCGACGGCACCGGACGGCGCCCCAGCACCGCCTACGACCCGGACGGCGTCATCGGCCGGTACAACGAGCCGCTGCCGGTGCCGGACGGGGCGTTCGAGCTCGCCGGCACCACCGACCTCGCCGCGGCCCGGGCGCTGGCCCACGTCCGCGCGGCCGCCTGCGGGCTGAGTGCCGACCAGGTCGCCGACGTCGAGGTGGTCGTGACGGAGCTGCTGTCCAACAGCGTCGAACACGGCAGCGGCGCGGGCACGGTCCGCCTCTGGGGCGGCGACGGCGAGTTCGTCTGCGAGGTCCACGACGGCGGCCGGCTGACCGACCCGCTCGCCGGGCGCCACCCCGCGAGCCCCTACCAGCCGCGCGGCCGCGGGCTGCTGCTCGTCAACCACCTCGCCGACCTGGTCCGCCTGCACACCGGCGAGGACGGCGTCACCTTCCGGGCGTACTTCCGCGCCTGAGCCGCCGGGACACGAAACCACCCACCACCGCCCCGATCGCGACACCCCCGTACACGTCGGTCGGCCAGTGCGCCCGGGTCCGGAGCCTGCTGTAGCACACCGCCGCCGCCAGCGGGGCCAGTGCCGCTCCCGTCGAGGGCTCGGTGAGGGCGACGGCGACGGTGAACGCGGCCCCCGTCGTCGCGTGCGTGGACGGGAACGCCGACGACCTCGGCTTTTCCAGCAGCGCGCGGCGGGCGGGCAGGTTCTGCGCCGGCGGCCGCGGGCGGCGCAACACCGCCTTCAGCCCGTGGCCGAACGCCATGCCGGCCGCGGCCGCGGCGAGCCCGTGGCCCGCGGCCCGGCGGCGGCGTCCCGGGCGCCGCGCCAGCACGCCGGCCACGAGCACCCACAGCAGGCCGCCCTGGGCCGCCGCGCTGAGCGCCGTGACCGGCCACGCCGGCCGGGTGACCGGAAGGTCGTTTTCGTCCGGTCCGTCCTCCACGCGGACAGGTTCTTCGCTCGGCATGGCCCCCAATTGCCCGCCCCGGCGCCGGTTCAACCACCCGATCTGTCCACCGTGGAGCATCCCGGCGTTTGTCCGTGCCGGACGCGGGTACCCGTGCGTGGTGATTGCCTTGCGGCGAACCCGGGTGGCCGCCGTCGTCGCGGTCGCGGCGCTGGCGGCGGGCTGTGGCACCGACGCCCGGGCCGAGACCGTGCACGCCGGGCGGGAAATCCGGGGCCAGCTCGAACTCCTGCGCCTGGTGGTGACCGCCGACCGGGCCGCGGTGCCGCCGGTGCCCAGCCTCTCGGTGACCGTCCGGGACGCCGCCGACGAGCTCGGCGCCGCGGGCCAGGACGTCGGCGAGCTCACCGACGACCGCGCCCGCGCGGCACTGGCGTCGATCACCGACCGCGCGGTCGCGGTGGCCCACCGGCTCGACGACGGCCTGGGCGACGGCACCGACGACGGCCTCGACCGGATCGACGCCGAGCTGCAGGGGCTCATCGGCGAGCTCGCCCGCTGGGGGGTGACGTCGTGAGCAAGCGGCTGCTCGCCGTCACCCTCGGCATCCTCACCGCGGTCGGCGGCTTCGTCGACATCGGCGACCTCGTCGAAAGCGGGGTCGTCGGCGCCCGCTACGGGATGGCGATGGTGTGGGTGACCGTCCTCGGCGTGCTCGGGATCTGCGTCTACGCCGACATGTCCGGGCGGGTCGTGGCGGTGTCCGGGCGCCCGGTGTTCGACCTGATCCGCGAGCGGCTCGGCCCGCGGATGGCGCTGCTCAACCTCACCGGGTCGTTCCTCATCACGCTGCTGACCGTGTGCGCGGAGATCGGCGGCGTCGCGATCGTCATCGAGCTGGCCTCCGGGGTCGACCGGCTGGTCTGGGTGCTGCCGATCGGCGTGCTCATCTGGCTGGTGGTCTGGCGGGTGGGTTTCGAGCGGATGGAAACCGGCTTCGGCCTCGGCGGGCTCGCGATCGGGGTGTTCGCCGTCGCGGTGTTCTTCCTGCACCCCGACTGGTCGTCGCTCGGGGCGCAGGTCGCCGGCCTCGGCCCGCCGCCGGACCAGGCGCTGCCGACCTACGCCTACCACGCGGTCGCCCTGTTCGCGTCGGCGATGACGCCGTACGAGGTGTTCTTCTTCTCCTCCGGCGGCGTCGAGGAGGGCTGGAAGGTCAAGGACCTGCCGGTGCAGCGCGCGAACGTGCTGCTGGGCTTCCCCCTCGGCGGCCTGCTCGCGATCGCCGTGATGGCGTGCGCGGCGACGGTGCTGTTCCCGGCCGGGGTCGACGTCAGCCAGGTCAGCCAGATCGTGCTGCCGGTGACGCTAGCGCTGGGCACCGCGGGCCTGATGATCGTGCTGATCGGCATCTTCGCGGCCACCTTCGGGGCGGCGCTGGAAACCGGGCTGTCGTCGGGGTACATGCTGGCCCAGTACTTCGGCTGGGACTGGGGCAAGCGCCGCGCGCCGCGGGGCGCCGCCCGGTTCCACGTGACGGTCGGCGCCGGCCTGCTGCTCGCGGTGCTGGTGGTGCAGACCGGCATCGACCCGGTCGGCCTGACCGAGATCTCGCTGATCTTCTCGGCGGTGGCGCTGCCGCTGACCTACCTGCCGGTGCTCATCGTCGCCAACGACCGCGAGTACCTCGGGAAGCACGCCAACGGCCATTTCAGCAACATCGTCGGCATGATCATGCTCGTCGTCATCGCCGTCGCGGCGCTGGTGGCGATCCCCTTGATGATCTTCACGGGAGCAGGCCGATGAACCCGTGGACCGACCTCGGCCGCATCGACCTCGGCGACGCGCTGCTCGACCGCCAGATCATCGGCGAAGACGGCACGGTCGTCGGCAAGGTGGACGACCTCGAGCTCCGCGCCGAGGGCGGCACGTACGTCGTCGACGCGCTGCTGGTGGGCCCGGACGCCCTCGCCGACCGCCTCGGCGGCCCGATCGGCGGCCTCCTGCGCCGCATAGGCCGCGGCTTCCGGGCCCGGGCCCCGCAACGGATCCCGCTCACCGCGATCCGCCGCCTGGAGCCGACGATCGTCGTGACGACGGCGGTCGCGCAGGCCACGGACAGCCCGTCGGAGGACTGGCTGCGCCGCCGCATCATCGACCGCATCCCGGGAGCCGGCCGTGCGAGCCGGTGAGCTGATCGGCCGCCCGGTCCGCGACGCGGCGGGCCGCGACCTCGGCGCGATCCGCGAGATCCGCGCGGAGGCGGTCCCGAACGCGGCCGGGATGCCGGAACTGGTGGTGCGCGGGGTGATCGTGGGCCGTACGCGGGTGCGGCTGTTCGGCTACCAGCGCCACGACCAGCGCGGGCCGGCGCCGCTGGTGGCCCTGATCCGCCTGCTGCACCGGCACAGCCGATACGTCGCCTGGGAAGACGTGGACGCCTCCGGACACCAGGTCCTCGTGCGGCGGCCCTTCGCCGAACTCGCCCCGCTCGACCGGCCCTGAACGTACGGACGCGCCGGGACCGCGGCCGCCCGGGGACGGCCGTCAGCTCTGGCTGGGGATCTCCGTCGCGCGTTCCCACCCGGACGGCAGCCTGCTGACGTTGAGGGCGTGGTCGAGGCCGCTGGCCGACAGCGCCCGGCGCACCACCCGGTTGTCGCCCGTGACGATGCGCAGTGTCGCGTTCTCGCGGGCCACCCTGGCCTGGATGCCGCCCAGTGCCGCGAGGCCGGCGCCGTCGAGGAAGTCGACCTCGGACAGGTCGAGCACGAGGACCGGGAACCGGCGGTGTGCCCACGTGCTCAGCGCCGACCGCACCTGCGGGGCGCTGTCCGCGTCGAGCGCGCCGCGGATGCGGACCATGACCGCGCCGAAGTACGGGCGGATCACCTGGATGTCGGACGCTGTGCGCTCTTCGCGCTTCGACGGCGCTACGGGGATCGCCGTCGCGGGGGGCTGCACGACTAACATTCTTCCACGCCTCATTCGCAGATGACGTGACGAGCGGGCCGTGGTCGACCGGCACGCTCGGTCGCTGGCAAGTGTCGCTGGCAAGTCGGGGGACGGATGCTGCTGAACCGCACTTCGCAGCGTAGTCCTTGATCCGAACGGCGCAACCCCGCCAACGGCCGAACCGCCTACCCCCGCACGCGACCCGCACGCGCGCACCTCAAACCACCCATCCGGGTGAATCCACGCTCTTCCGTCCACATCGGACTCCGGCCTCGGCCCGCACGCCGGCGGCCCCCTTGACACGGACCGGCTCGCCGCCGCATCCTGATTTCCATCTCAGGGTTCCTGATATACAGTCGCCCCATGCTCGATCCAGCTCAGTGAGGAGTCGGCCGATGACCGCAGTGGAGGAGCGCCCGGGCACCAGACCGGACATCGCACCGGGACGGCTGTTCGTCGGCGGCCGGTGGACCGAAACCACCGACCGCTTCGACGCCGTGGACCCGGCCACCGGCCGGACCCTCACCTCCCTCGCGCGCGCGAGCGCCGCCGACGTCGACGCCGCCGTGGCCGCCGCCCGGCAGGCGTTCGACGGCTGGGCCGCGACGCCGGGCCGGGAGCGGGCCCGGGTGCTGCACCGGGTCGCCGACCTGGTGCGGGCCCGCGCCGACGAGATCGCGGCCGTCGAGAGCGCCGACGTCGGCAAGCCGATCTCGCTGTGCCGGGCGGTCGACGTCGAAACCGTCGCCGAGCAGTACGAGTACTACTCCGCACTGGCCCAGGGCGTGGACGGCGCGACGCGCCAGATCCCCATCCCGTCGCACGCCTACACGCGCCGCGAGCCGCTCGGCGTGGTCGCCGCGATCACCCCGTTCAACTTCCCGCTGATCCTGTCCACCTCGAAGATCGCGCCCGCGCTGGCCGCCGGGAACACCGTCGTCCACAAGCCGGCCGAAGACACCTCGCTCAGCGCGCTGCTGATGGCCGAGCTGCTCGCCGAGGCCGGCGTGCCCGACGGCGTGCTCAACGTCGTCACCGGCTTCGGTGCCGAAATCGGGGAAGCGCTGCTGAGCCACCCCGGGATCGACAAGGTCGCCTTCACCGGCTCGACCGCGGTCGGCAGGCACGCGGCGAGCGTGGCCGGCGAGCACCTCAAGCCGGTCACCCTGGAGCTGGGCGGCAACGCGGCGCACATCGTGTTCGAGGACGCCGACGTCGAGCAGGCGGTCGCCACGGCGATCAAGGCGTTCGTCTTCAACACCGGCCAGTTCTGCATGGGCGGGCCGCGGCTGCTCGTCGCCGACGCGCTCTACGACACGGTCCTGGGCGCGCTCGCCGAGGCCGTGCCGCACGTGCCGGTCGGCGACCCGTTCGACCCCGCGACCGTGGTCGGGCCGATGGCGGGCGAGCGGCACCGGGCGAAGGTGGAGCAGTACGTCGAACTGGCCCGCGCCGACGGCGGCCGGATCGTCGCCGGCGGCGGGCGGCCGGACATCGACGGCGGGTTCTTCTTCCAGCCCACCGTGATCGCGGACCTGCCGGCGGACTCCCGCGTCGTCCAGGAGGAGATCTTCGGGCCCGTGCTGACCGTGCAGCGCTTCACGACCGAAGACGAAGCGGTCGCGCTGGCCAACAGCACGCCCTACGGCCTCGCGGCCGGGCTGCAGACGACGAACCTCGCCCGCGCCCACCGCGTCGCCGCGCGGCTGCAGGCCGGGATCGTCTGGGTCAACGACTGGGCGATGCTCGACCCCGCGATCCCCTTCGGCGGCGTCAAGGACTCCGGCTTCGGCCGCGAGTACGGCCCCGAATCCCTCGACGCCTACACGCGCACGAAGTCCGTCGTCATCTCCCTCGCCTGAGCCCGGGACCGGAACACCAGGAGAAGCCCATGCCCACCACCACCGCGGCCGTCGTGGAGTCGGCCGGCGCCGGGTTCACCCTCGGCGAAGTGGCCCTCGACGAGCTCCGCCCGGACGAGGTCCGCGTCCGGATCGTCGCCACCGGCGTCTGCCACACCGACCTCGGCGTCGCGGCCGGTGCCCTGCCGTTCCCGCTGCCCGGGGTGCTCGGCCACGAAGGCGCCGGGATCGTCGAGGAGACCGGCGCCGCGGTCACCCGGGTGCAGCCCGGCGACCGGGTCCTGCTCAGCTACACCTCCTGCGGCCGCTGCGCGAACTGCCGCGACGGCCACCCCGCCTACTGCGAGACGTGGCTGCCCGCCAACCTGCTCGGCGGGCAGCGCCCGGACGGCACCACCCCGATCTCCCGTGACGGTACCCCGCTCGGCGGGCACTTCTTCGGCCAGTCCAGCTTCGCCGGGCACGCCGTCGCCGACGAACGCAGCGTCGTCAAGGTCGCCGCCGACGCGCCGCTGGACCTGCTGGCCCCGCTCGGCTGCGGGATCATGACCGGCGCCGGCGCCGTGTGGCACGTCCTCGCCCCGCGGCCGGGCGCCACGCTGCTGGTCACCGGGGCCGGCGCGGTCGGCCTCTCCGCCGTCATGGCCGCCCACCTGACGCCGTCGACGCGGATCATCGCCGTCGACCGCGTGGCGGCCCGGCTGGCGCTGGCCCGGGAACTCGGCGCCACCGACACGATCGACACGAGCGTCGAGGACCTCGCCGAGGCGGTCGGGAAGCTCACCGGCGGCCGCGGCGTCGACGGCGTCGTCGAAACCACCGGCAACGCCGGCGTCCTCGGCACGGCGATCGGCGCGCTGGCCGCGCGCGGCACCGCGGTCGTCGTCGGCGCGCCCGCGTTCGGCACCGAGGTCGGGGTGGACGTCAACTTCCTGCTGCCCGGACGGCACGTCGTCGGCCTGACCATGGGCGACGCGGACACCCAGGCGCTGGTGCCGACCCTGGCCGAGCTCGTCGCCGCGGGGCGGTTCCCGCTCGAAAAGCTGGTCACGCACTACGAGTTCGGGCAGATTCAGCAGGCAGTGGACGACATGCTCGCCGGCACCACGATCAAACCGGTGCTCCGCTGGTGAAGGAGGAAACCGTGAACCGGCCCGACTTCGGCCTGGGCAGCTGGCCCGCGCGGCGCGCCCGGATCACCCCGGACCGCACCGCCCTGGTCGAGAACGACCGGTCGCTCACCTACGCCGGGCTCGCCGACCGGGTGGAACGACTCGCCGGCGCGCTGGCCCGGCGTGGCGTGCGCCAGGGCGACCGCGTGGCCTACCTGGGCGTCAACGCCATCACGGTGTTCGAGACGCTCTTCGCCACCGCCCGCTGCGGCGCGATCTTCGTCCCGCTCAACTACCGGCTCTCCCCCACCGAGATCCGGTACATGCTCGACGACAGTGGCGCGTCGGTGCTCGTGCACAGCGGGGACACCGCCGGCCTCGTCGCGGCGGCCGGTGCGCTGCCGGACGGCGCCGTCCTCACGACCGAGGGCGACCTCGAGCACGCCATCGCCGAGGGCGGGCCGGCGCCGGACACCGCGGTCGGGCTCGAAGACCCGTGCCTGCTGCTCTACACCTCCGGCACCACGGGGCGGCCGAAGGCGGCGGTCCTCACCCACGGCAACCTCACCTGGAACACGGTCAACCAGCTCGCCCACCTCGACGTCCTGGGCTCCGACAAGGCGTTGTGCATCGCGCCGCTGTTCCACTGCGTCGGCCTGGGCCAGATCACGCTGCCGACGCTGTTCAAGGGCGGCAGCGTCGAGCCGGTGGCGAAGTTCGACCCGGGCACCATCCTCGCCCGGATCGGCGAAGCCGGGATCACGAGCTTCTCGGCGGTCCCCACGATGCTCGAGATGATGTGGCGGCACGAGGACTGGGACCGCACCGACCTGAGCTCGCTGACCTGCGTGCTCTACGGCGGCTCGCCGGTGGCCGAGCGCGTCGCGCAGGCGTGGCTCGACCGCGGCGTCAAGCTCCTGCAGGGCTACGGCATGACCGAAGCCGCCCCCGGCGTCTCGATGGCCACCCACGAAGGCACGCTCGACCACCCGGTCGCGGCCGGCGTGCCGCACTTCTTCACCGACGTCGCCGCGCTCGGCACCGACCTCACGCCGCAGCCGCTCGGCGGGACCCCGGCCGAGCTGCTCGTGCGCGGCCCGCACGTCTTCGGCGGCTACTGGAACCGGCCCGAGGAGTCGCGGGCGAGCTTCGTCGACGACGACTGGTTCCGCACCGGTGACGTCGTCCGCCTCGACGAAGACGGCTGGGCCCACGTCGTCGACCGGGTCAAGGACATGATCATCTCCGGCGGGGAAAACGTGTACCCGGCCGAGATCGAAGCCGTCGCCGTCCGGCTCGACGAGGTCGACGCCTGCGCCGTGGTCGGGGTGCCCGACCCGCGCTGGGGCGAGGCCGGCGCGGCCTTCGTCGTGCTCCGGCCCGGCGCGCAGCTGGACGAGCCGCGGTTCCGCGCCCACCTCGAACAGCACCTGGCGCGCTACAAGATCCCGAAGCACGTGCTGTTCACCGACACCCTGCCCCGCAACGCCACCGGCAAGATCCGCCGCGTCGAACTGCGCACCCTGGCCGCCGAAACCCTCACGAACGGACCCGCATGACCTCGCCTCTGCTGCCCCCTTCACTGCGCCTGGAGCTGCGGGACGACATCGCCGTGCTGTGGCTGGCCCGTCCCGAGAAGCGCAACGCCCTCGACGACACGACCGTGCTCGGCCTCGAAACGTTCTTCGGCTCCCCGCCGCCGGGGATCAGGGCCGTCGTGCTCGACGCCGTCGGCGACCACTTCTCCGCCGGGCTCGACCTGTCCGAGCTCACCGAGCGCGACGCGTTCGAGGGCCTGGAGCACTCGATGATGTGGCACCGCGCCTTCGAGCGGCTCGAACGCGGGCGGGTCCCGGTGGTCGCCGTGCTCAAGGGCGCGGTCGTCGGCGGCGGCCTGGAACTCGCGGCCGCGGCCCACATCCGGGTCGCCGAGCCGTCGGCGTTCTACGCCCTGCCGGAGGGCCAGCGCGGGCTGTTCGTCGGCGGCGGCGCGTCGGTGCGGGTGCCGCGGCTGATCGGCGCGCACCGGATGGCCGACATGATGCTCACCGGCCGCGTGCTCGACGCCGACGAGGGCCACGCCGCCGGGTTGTCGCACTACCGCGTCGACAACGGCCTGGAGCACGCGCTGGGCCTGGCCCGCAAGATCGCGGACAACTCGCCCATCACGAACTTCGCCGTCCTGCAGGCCCTCCCCCGCATCGCCGAGGCCAACCCGGCCGAGGGCTACCTGATGGAAGCGCTGATGGCCGCCATCGCCGGCGGCAGCGCCGAAGCGAAGGAACGGATGCAGGCGTTCCTCGACAAGCGCGCCGGGAAGGTGGGCCGATGATCCTCCGCCCGGTCGCGCCCGACGTCCGCGAGACCACCGAGATCGGCCGGTACCTGAAGTGGCTGGAAGCCCGTGGGCACTTCTTCGACGACTACGCCGCGCTGCACCGGTGGTCGGTGACCGACCTCGACGGCTTCTGGTCGTCGATCGCGGACTTCTTCGGCGTCCGCCGGCACACCCCGGCCACGGCGGTGGTGCCCGACCGCACGATGCCGGGCACCGAATGGTTCCCCGGCGCCACCCTGAACTACGCCGAGCACGCCCTCGGCCACGGCCCCGACGACGAACCCGCGGTCATCGCCTACTCCCAGACGCGGGAGCGCACCGAGCTGACCTGGGGGACGCTGCGCGACCAGGTCGCCCGCGCCCGGGCGGGGCTGGCCCGGCTCGGCGTCGGCCGCGGCGACCGCGTCGTCGCGTACCTGCCGAACATCCCCGAAGCCGTGGTCGCCTACCTCGCGGTCGCCAGCCTGGGCGCGATCTGGGCCTCCTGCGCCCCGGAGTTCGGCGCCCGCTCGGTGGTCGACCGGTTCGGCCAGATCGAGCCGCGGGTGCTGCTGACGGTGTCCGGGTACCGCTACGGCGCCAAGGACGTCGACCGCCGCGCCGAGGTCGCGGAGATCCGCGCGGGCCTGCCGACTGCCGAGCACGTCGTGCACGTCTCCTACGGCGACCACGACCTGCCCGGCACGCTCGCGTGGAACGACCTGCTCACCGAAAGCGCGCCCGGGTTCGAGCCGGTCGGCTTCGCGCACCCCCTGTGCGTGCTGTTCTCCTCCGGCACCACGGGCAAGCCGAAGGCGATCGTGCACGGCCACGGCGGGATCCTGCTGGAGCACCTCAAGAACCACGGCCTCAGCTGGGACCTGCGCCAGGGCGACCGGATCCTGTGGTTCTCCACCACCGCCTGGATGATGTGGAACGCGCTGGTGTCGGGACTGCTCACCGGCGCGTCGATCGTGCTGGTCGACGGCAACCCGCTGCACCCGGACCTGGCCTGGCAGTGGCGGCTGGCCGCCGAAACGCGGGCGACGCTGATGGGCGCGAGCCCGGGATTCCTGATGGCGTGCCGGAAAGCGGGTCTCGACCCGGCCGCCGACCACGACCTGTCCGCCCTGCGGCAGCTCGGCGCGGCCGGCAGCCCGCTGCCCGCCGAGGGCTTCCACTGGGTGCACGAGAAGTTCCCGGGCGTCCTGCTCAACGTCGGCAGCGGCGGCACGGACGTGTGCAGCGGCATCGTCCAGGGCAGCCCGCTGCAGCCGGTCGTGGCCGGCGAGATCTCCGGGCCCTGCCTCGGCGTCGACGCCCAGGCCTTCGACGAGCACGGCGCCCGGGTCGTCGGGGAACTGGGCGAGCTGGTGATCACCGCCCCGATGCCGTCGATGCCGGTGGGGTTCTGGGGCGACGACTCCGGCTCGCGGTACCGCGAAACGTACTTCTCGACATACCCCGGGATCTGGCGGCACGGCGACTGGATCCGGTTCTCGCCCGAGGGCAGCTGCGTCATCGCCGGCCGCTCGGACGCCACCCTCAACCGCGGCGGCGTCCGGCTGGGCACCGCCGAGTTCTACGCCGTCGTCGAGGAGCTCCCGGAGATCGAGGACTCCCTCGTCGTGCACCTCGAAGACCCCGCGGGCGGCAACGGCGACCTGCGGCTGTTCGTGGCGCTGGGCCACGGCTTCTCGCTCGACGACGACCTGCGCGGCAAGATCGCCTCGGCGTTGCGGAGCGCGTTGTCGCCGCGGCACGTGCCCGACGCGATCACCGCCGTCCCGGCGATCCCCCGCAACCGCACCGGGAAGAAACTGGAGCTGCCGGTGAAGAAACTGCTCCGCGGCGCCCCGGCCGGGGACGTCGTCGGCCGGGACGTGCTGGCCGATCCCGCGTCGCTCGACGCCTTCCTCGGGGAGCGGGCATGACCGTCCGGATCACCTCGTCCCCGGCCGGCCGCGCGCCGAAGCCCGGCCCGATCACCACCGTCGCGATCGTCGGGACCGGCGTGATCGGGGCCGGCTGGGCCGCGCACTTCCTCGCGCGCGGCTTCGACGTCGTCGCCACCGACCCGGCGCCGGGCGCCGAAGACCGGTTGCGCGCCGACGTCGCGGCGCACTGGCCCACGCTGGTCCGGCTCGGCCTCGCCGAAGGGGCGTCCCAGGATCGGCTGAGCTTCGCCACCGAAGCCGGCGCCGCCGCGGCGGAGGCCGATTTCGTGCAGGAGAACGGCCCCGAGCGCGAAGACGTCAAGCACCGCCTGTTCGGCGTGCTCGACGAGGCCGCGCGGCCGGACGTGATCCTGGCGAGCAGCTCGTCGGGGCTGCTGCCGAGCGTCATCGCGCGGGGCTGCCCGAAGCACCCCGAGCGCGTGCTCGTCGGGCACCCGTTCAACCCGCCCCACGTGATCCCGCTCGTCGAGGTCGTCCCCGGCCGGGAGACCGCGCCCGAGGTCGTCGACCGCGCCGTCGAGTTCTACACCGCGGCGGGCAAGCGGCCGATCCGGCTGACCCGGGAGGTACCCGGCCACGTCGCCAACCGGCTGCAGGCCGCGCTGTGGCAGGAGGCGTATTCGCTGGTGGAACGCAGGGTCGCGACGGTGGCCGACATCGACGCGGCGATCGCACACGGGCCCGGCCTGCGCTGGGCCGTGCTCGGCCCGTTCGTCAACCAGCACCTCTCCGGCGGCGCGGGCGGGCTCGCGCACGTCCTGCGCCACCTCGGCCCGCCGACCGAAGAGTGGTGGCGCGACCTCGGCCGCGTCCACCTGACGCCGGAACTCGCCGAACGCCTCGTCGCCGGCGTCGACGCCGAGCTGGCCGGCACCGACCACGACCGGCTCGTCGCCGCCCGCGACGCCGTCCTCGACCGCCTGCTGGCCGCCAAGGCCGCGCAGCCCGACCTGCCCTGACCTGGAGCTCTTCGTGGATCTTTCCTCCCTGACCGCCATCGACGTCCACACCCACGTCGAGCAGGACGGCCACGGCTGTTTCGCCCTCGACCAGGAACTGCTGGACGCGTCGGAGAAGTACTTCCGTGCCGGCCAGGACCGGACGCCGACGGTGACCGCGATCGCCGAGCACTACCGGGCGCGGAACATGGCCGCCGTCGTCTTCACGGTCGACGCGCCGGCCGCGACCGGGCACCCCGCGCTGTCGAGCGAGGAGATCGCCGACGCGGCCGCGGAGCACGCGGACGTGCTCATCCCGTTCGGCTCGGTCGACCCGCACGCGGGCAAGGCCGCCGTGCTCCGTGCGCGGCGGCTGGTCACCGAGCACGGGGTGCGCGGGTTCAAGTTCCACCCGAGCCTGCAGGCGTTCGAGCCCAACGACGTCCGGTACTACCCGCTCTACGAAGCGATCGCGGAGCTGGGCGTCCCGGCGCTGTTCCACACCGGGCAGACCGGCATCGGCGCCGGCCTGCCGGGCGGGCACGGCATCAAGCTGCGCTACTCGAACCCGATGCTGCTCGACGACGTCGCCGCCGATTTCCCGGACCTGACGGTGATCCTGGCGCACCCGTCGGTGCCGTGGCAGGACGAGGCGATCTCGGTCGCGACGCACAAGGCGAACGTGTACATCGACCTGTCGGGCTGGTCGCCCAAGTACTTCCCGCCGCAGCTGGTCCGCGCGGCCAACACGCTGCTGAAGCGGAAGGTGCTGTTCGGCTCGGACTTCCCGGTGATCACCCCGGACCGCTGGCTCGCCGACTTCGCCGCACTGGACCTCAAGGACGAGGTGCGGCCGCTGATCCTCAAGGACAACGCCATCGAAGTACTCGGGCTGCGTTGAGTTTGTCCGCTACGTCCCCGGGCATCCGCATCCCTTGAGGTCTGGTGATGGGAGGCGGCGTCGTGGCGGAGGGTGACGTGCACACCTACTACGAAGACGGACTGTGGAAGAACCGCGTCGAAGGCGGCCGCCGGGCGTCCAACACCTCCCCCCGCCGCGTCGACGCCGTCCTGGCGGGGCGGCAGATCGCCCGCAAGCGCCGGGTCGGGCACTTCGTCCACACCCCGGAGGGCGAGGTCGAGGCCGAGCGCGACTACCGGCCCCGCACCCCGCGCGCCGGCCGATGACGCTCGGCTCGGCCGGGCCGCGCTCCTGACGGCCGGGTCCCGCTCTCGCCGGAGGGACATTCCCCCGGCAGCTCACGAACGGGCCAGCAGGGCCCACACGGTCTTCCCACCCGAGCGCGACCGGCTGCTCCCCCACCGCTTCGCGACCTTGGTGACCATCCGCAGCCCCAGGCCCGCGTGGACCAGGTCCAGCCCCTCGCGCAGCACCGCCGGGCGCGCGCTCTCGTCCGCGACCTCGACCGCCAGGGTCCGGCGCCGCAGCTCGAGCCGCAGGCGGGGCACCGAATCGGTGTGCCGGAGCGTGTTCTCCACCAGCTCGGTGGCGACCAGCTCGGCGTCCTCGGCCAGCTCGGGCACCATCCACTCGGCGCAGATCCCGCGGACGAACCCGCGGGCGCGCGCCGACGTGCGCGGTGACCGGTCGAGCAGGCGGCCCACGCGCCGGCGGGCCGGGCGCGTCAGCGCCGCCTCCGCCGTGGCCGCGTCCGGGTACACCGGCACGCAGCTGGCCGCCAGCGCGGCCCGCTGTTCCGGGCGGCCGGTCACCAGCGCGAACGGGATCGCCGGCCAGTCGCCGACGCGCAGGGCGACCAGGGCGAACACCCTGATCAGCGCGCGGTCGCGCAGTTCGAGGCGCTCGATGTCGATCAGCACCCCGTCGTCGGAGTCCACCGCGAACTCGAGCAGCCGGTCGCGCAGCTGCGGGTACGTTGTCCGGTCCAGCACGCCGACGACCGCGGCCTTCGCCGGAGCTCCGTGCCGGGGAACCAGCCACACCGAATTGTGCCGGGCGAGCACCGGTGACCACCTCCTCCACGATCACCCGGTCGGATATCCCGCACCGAACCCGTCAAACCCGGCGATCCCCTCGACGGCCCCGGCACCGCACCCAAGCCCCGCCCCGCGCTCTTCGGCACCTCCGCCGAAGCCGACGGCGAGCCCCGGCTCGAACCGGCCGACGGCGACGTCGAGACGTTCCACGACGACTCGGTCCGGAAGAACAAGGTCGTCGGCAACACGCGGGCGTCCGGCAGCAGCGCCGAAACGAAGGCCGCCGCCGTCGCGGACGGCCGGATCGGCGAGCACCGGACCTCCCCGCGCGGCCGTCCTGTGACTCACGACGGGGGCATGCCCCCGCGGTCGGCGTCCGCCTCGTCGCTCTCGTTCGCGCGGGGCTCCTGGTCGCGGAACGTCGGCTCGGTGTGCTCGCCGGCGATGTCGGCGTCGGCTTCCATGCTCTCGGCCGTCACCGGGTCGATTTCGGGAGTGCTCATCGCTTCCTCCGATCGGGCGAAACCGGGGCATACCCGGCGGCGCGGGCGGCGAAACGCGTTTGCCGGCCGCGCCGCCGGGCATGCCGCCGGCGGGTCCCCCGGCCGAGGGGCCCGCGCATCGAATTCGGAGGAAGCGACCATGGCATCGATGGAGACCGAGGTCCGGCGCACCCCGCGCCAGCTTCTCGCCGCGATCGTGGGAGTGGTTTTCCTGCTGGTCGGGGTGCTGGGGTTCATCCCCGGCGTGACGACGAACTACGACATGCTGACCTTCGCCGGGCACGATTCCGGCGCCCTGCTCCTGGGCATCTTCGCCGTTTCGATCCTGCACAACATCGTGCACCTCGCCTTCGGCGTCGCCGGGCTGGCCATGGCGCGCACCGCGAGCGGCGCCCGGGCGTTCCTCGTCGGCGGCGGCGTGATCTACCTGGTCCTGTGGCTCTACGGCCTGCTGATCGACCACGGCAGCGCGGCCAACTTCGTCCCCGTCAACACCGCCGACAACTGGCTGCACCTCGGCCTCGCCGTCGGCATGATCGCGCTCGGCCTGATCCCGCTGGGCGCCACGCGCGGCCCCGTCGCCGACTCGCGCTGAGCGCGCGCCGGGCCGGTCCACGGCCGGCCCGGCATTCCCGGCGAACTAGCGCGCAGTTCTGACGTCGTCCAGGCACGTCGAGCCGACCGTGAGGTCCCGGTACGGGTAGCCCTCGCGGTCCAGCAGCTCCATCGCCCGCAGCTCGGCTTCCTCGTGCGCACGCCGCTGGGCGTCGCCGCCCGCGGGGACCTCGACCAGCACGCGGAAGGTGAACCCGCCGAGGTGCCTGCTGTAGGTCAGCGTTCCCGGTTCGCCGAACGCAAGGCCGGACAGGTCGTCGTCGCTTGCGTTGGCGAGGAGCTTCTCGCGGACGGCCCCGGCCGGCCGGTCGAACTTGCCCCGGACGAGGACGCGGTAGGTCGGCATGCGCGTCACGGTAGCGAAGCTTCCTTCGCGGGCCGACCCGTTTCCGGCGCCCGCGCCTCAGGCGGGCCAGAGCTGGACGAGCCAGCCTTCGACGCCTTCGGCGAAGGTGCCTTCGTCGAGGGCCGCGGTCTCGGCGCGCCCGCCGGCGTGGACACGGGCGTGGTGCGGGCCGGGCCGCGTGATCGGCAGGACCCGCGGTGACTGGGTCGCCGTGACGGACTGCAGCCGGACCCGCTCGCCCAGGTCGCACCGCAGCTCGACGACCCGGTCCCAGCCGCCGGCGGCCGCGTGCGGCTCGGCGTCCCACAGCTCGACGCGGACCGACGGCCGGTGATCGGTCCCGGCGCTGTGCAGCAGCAGCCCGCCGTCGCCGCCGGCCGCGAGCCAGTCGCCCGCGGGGACGGGCACCTCGAGCGCGTTGCGGGTCATCGGGATCTCCTGCAGCACGAACTGCCCGTACTCGACGTCGACGCGGTCGACGATCGCGGTCAGCAGGTTCGGCATCCGGCGCCCCCTCGGCGTGTGCGTGGCGCGATCGTAACGGCACCCACGACGCGGCGGCGGCGGCCGTTTCTGGTTAGGGTGCCGGGGTAGGGCAAACGGCTCAACCCGGACAAAGGAGATCGCGCCCTGGCGCGTGCTTGACCATGACTTCGCAGGACGACAGCCGAGCGGAAGAGCGGGTGGCGGACGTCGCCAACGCACCGGACACCACCGGGCCCGGGCACTCGCCCGACGAGCACGTTCCCCTCGGCGTCGCGGCCGATCGGCCGGCCGCCACCGACCGCGTCGTGTTCGGGGTCGCGGCCGTGCTCGCGCTCGCCATCATCGGCTGGGGCGTGCTGTCCCCGGCGAGCCTCGCCAACGTCGCCTCGAGCGTGCTGAACGACGCCGTGATCCCCTACGGCGGCTGGGCTTTCGTGCTCACCGCCAGCGGGTTCGTCCTCTTCGCGGTGTGCCTGGCCATCAGCCGGTACGGCCGGATCCCGCTGGGCGGGGACAAGGAGCTGCCGGAGTTCCGGACGTCGTCGTGGATCGCGATGATGTTCAGCGCCGGGATGGGCATCGGCCTGATGTTCTTCGGGGTCTACGAGCCGGTTTCGCACCTGGCCGCCCCGCCACCGGGGACGGCGGCGCCGAACTCCGACGAAGCCGTCCACACCGCGATGGCCACCACCCTCTTCCACTGGACCGTGCACCCGTGGGCCATCTACGCGGTCGTCGGCCTCGCGATCGCCTACAGCACGTTCCGCAAGGGCCGGACCCAGCTGATCAGCTCGGTGTTCGCGCCGCTGCTCGGGAACCGGCGCACCGAAGGCCCGCTGGGCAAGGCGATCGACGTCATGGCGATCTTCGCCACGCTGTTCGGTTCGGCCGCTTCGCTCGGCCTCGGCGCGCTGCAGGTCGGCGGCGGCATGGGCGCCGTCGGCTGGATCGCCGACCCGGGCAAGGGCCTGCTGGTGGCGATCATCGCGATCCTCACCGTCGCGTTCATCGCGTCGGCCGTTTCCGGGGTGGCCAAGGGCATCCAGTGGCTGTCCAACATCAACATGGTGCTCGCCGCGGTGCTCGCGGTGTTCGTGCTGGTGGTCGGGCCGACCGTGCTGATCCTCAACATCGTGCCCGGCGCGATCGGGGACTACTTCCGCGAGTTCGCCGAGATGTCCGGCCGCACCGGCATGACCGGCGGCGAGCAGATGCAGACGTGGCTGTCCGGCTGGACGGTCTTCTACTGGGCGTGGTGGATCTCCTGGACGCCGTTCGTGGGCATGTTCATCGCCCGCATCTCGCGCGGCCGCACCATCCGGCAGTTCATCTTCGGCGTCATCGCGATCCCGAGCGTCGTGAGCCTGCTGTGGTTCGCGATCTTCGGCGGCGCGGCGATCAGCAGGCAGCGCGCGGGCACGGACATCGCGGGTGCGGGCAGCGCGCAGTCGGCGACGTTCGAGCTGCTGGAGACCCTGCCGTGGTTCGTGCCGATCGCGATACTGGTGATGCTGCTGGTGTCGATCTTCTTCGTCTCCGGCGCGGACGCCGCCTCGGTGGTGATGGGCACGCTGTCCCAACGCGGCAGCGTCCACCCCGAGAAGAGCGTGGTGATCTTCTGGGGCGTGCTGATGGGCGCGGTCGCGGCGGTCATGCTGCTGGTCGGCGGCACCGAGGCGCTGACAGGGCTGCAGAACCTCACGATCCTGATCGCGGTGCCGTTCCTGTTCGTGATGGTCGGGCTGTGCGTTTCGGTCTGGAAGGACCTGCGCCACGACCCGCTGATGCAGCAACATCCGGGGCTTCGCCCCGGGCCGGGGGCTTCGCCACCCGGAACCCCCGAAAAGCAGCAGGAGGACGCGATGATGCGGTCGCTGAAGGAACTGCACGACGAACGCCACGACGAACGCCGGCGCCGGCTCGGCCGCACGCACCGGCGCTGACGGGCCGCCGGTGGGGTGAACGACCGTGCGTCGTTCACCCCACCGATTCCGGCCGTCCTCAGTGGACGGTGACGGGCCGGGTCAGGCGGCCGGCCGGGGGATCCCCAGTGACTCGCGGTACCAGTCCGCCGCCTCCGCCAGGCGGCGGCCGAAGCCCGGCCCCGGGGACACGCCGGTGCGGCGCCAGATGCGGCTGCTCTCGTACCAGTGGTCCTGCGTGAGCAGGGAGTACTGGTGGTCGCTCAAGGACGGCAGTGCCGCCCGCGTGCGGGCGCGGTGCTCGGCGAGCGGCAGGTCGGCGACCGGCACCGGCAGGCCGAGGAGCTCGCACATCGCCGTGACCAGCCTGCGGACCCGGATCGGGTGCGGGTCGGCCACGTGGAAGACCTCGGCGCCGCGGTGGGGCCGCGGGTCGAGCGCCAGCACCGCGATCGCCGCGGCCAGGTCGGTCACCGCCACCAGTGAAGTGCACGCCGCGCCGCCCGCCGCCCACGCCGGGACCGCCCGGATCCAGCGGGCCAGCGCCGGCACCACGTGGCGGTCGCCGGTGCCGTAGACCAGGTGCGGCCGCAGCACGGTGCCACCGGCGGCCAGGACCAGGTGCTCGCTCGCCAGCCTGCTCCGGCTGGTCGGCGACGCCGGTTCCGTCACCAGCCCGGAGCCGTCCACCGGCTCCGCGGCGCCCCGGTGGACGCCGTCGCGGTAGACCGCGCACGTGCTCAGGTACAGCACGTGCGCCGTGCCCGCGATGCGGGCCTCCGCGAGAATCTTGGCCGTGCCGTCCTCGTTGACGGCCGTGCACAACGCCTGTTCCCCGCCGACCTGCGACGCGAGGTGCACCAGGCTCGTGATCCCGGCGCACAGCCCGGCGAGGCTCGGCGCGTCGGTGAGGTCACCCCGCCACGTCGTCACGCCGGCGTCCGTCATCCACGCCGGCGCCGGGCCCCGGACGAGGACGCGGATCCGCGTGCCCATGCCCCGCGCGACCAGCTCGCGCAGCACCGCGGTGCCGATGAAGCCGGTCGCGCCGGTCACCAGGATGTCTGTCGACCCCCCGGCAGTCACGACAAACGCATCCCCAGCGTGCCGTGCGCGGCGGTGGCACCCTTCTGCTGGATGTCCACCCGGACGGTCCGCACGCGGTCCGCTCCCGCGGCGTCCGCTTCGGCCACCAGCCGGCAGTCGGAGTCGAACTCCACGTAGGTGTCGAACCGGAACTCCGCGTGCGCGGGGATGGCGTACGGGTCGCCGATCGCCAGCAGGGCCGCCTGCCGCGAGCCTTCGATGAGCGCCATCCCCGGCACGTGGTCGACCGCGTGGTCGAAGAGCACCGCGTGGTCCGGGTCGCACCGCAGCGACCACGTGCCGTCCGTCTCCGTCGCCGCCACCAGCACGTCCTCCGCGCGGTCGCGGCCCACCAGCGCCGGAGTGACCGCGGGCAGGACCGCCGCCTGGAACGGGGTCGCCGCGAAGTGGTCGCCCCGCACCCGGCGGTAGACCGCCGGCGAGACGCAGCGCCAGCTCTCCGAGCTGGTGCCGATCAGGTGACCGTCGCGGAAGCACTCGAAGTCCAGCCGCATGCCGCCGACGTTCTTGCCCCGGTACTCGATCTCGTGCGCACTGGCCCGCAGGACCACGTCGACCGGCCGCCCCAGCGTGGCCAGTCCCGTCGTGTCGATCGAGTACGTCTTCCGGTCGGACAGGAAGCTGTGGCTGATCGGCACGCCGTACGCCCGGTGCGCGATCAGCAGCGCGGCCTGGCGCACCGTCTCCGCGTACAGCATCGGGTCGTGGAACTCCGGCGTCCTCGGCCCGAAGAAGCTGTGCCGGCGCGGCCACTGCGCCCCGACTTCGAACCGGTGTTCGCCGAGGATGTTCAGGTCGGTGACGAAAACTTCCGAGACGGCCGCGCGGTGCACGAGGCCCCGCGGGATCGTCTGCTGGAAATCGACCGCGGTGGGCGGCCTGTCGTTGATCTTGGTTTCGGGTATTTCGCGCACAGAACTGTGAATCGCCGTGCTGACCATGACGGTCCCTCCCAGAATGTCTTCCCCAGTACCCCAGTGCTCCCCCATGACATTTGTAGCCGAAGCGGCATGCGAAAACCATACCAACCGAGCGGTTTTTTTCACTGGCTTTCCCAGCTCGCGGCCCGTAGACTGGGCCATTGACACAACCGAGGATGCCGCCGAATGGTCGATTGTGGACTGCTTCGGGCGGCGTGTGAGAGGAGCTGAGTTGGCTCGCCAAGAGCGCGCGGAGCAGACACGGAACGCCATCCTGGAGGCCGCGGCCTCCAGGTTCGACGCGGTCGGCTTCTTTGGCGCGAGCCTCTCGGACATCCTGACCGAGGCAGGTGTCACGAAGGGCGCACTGTACTTCCACTTCAAGTCGAAGGAAGACCTGGCCGACGCACTGATCGACGAGCAGTTCACGGTCTGGGACCCGCTGGCGGCGATCGAGAACCCCGGCCTGCAGACGGTCATCGACCTGACCCAGGGGATGGCGGCCAGCCTGCAAACGGACGTCCGGGTCCGCGCGAGCATCCGGCTGGTCATCGAGCAGGGCTCGTTCATCGCACCGGCGGGCAACGCGTACAAGAGGTGGATCGACACGATCCACGGCTGCCTGCTCGCCGCGAAGGCCGCGGGCGACCTGCGCAAGGAGGTCAACGCCCACGACCTCGCCCAGTTCGTGCAGGGGTCGTTCACCGGGATCCAGCTCAGTTCGCAGGTGCTCACCGGGCGGACGGACCTGCTCGAACGCGTGACGTTCATGTGGCGGACGATCCTGCAGTCGGTGGTGCCGCCCCGGCGGATGCACCGGTTCATCGCCGAAGGGACCGCGCAGGTGAGCGAGACGGCCTGAGGAGCGGAACGGGCGGCCGGGCAAAGCGCCTGGCCGCCTTTTCACGCCCTCACGAGCGGGCGGGCCAAAAAAGAAGCCTCGGGCGCGCGCGACGGCTCGACGGGACCGGGAAGGCCGAGCACATTCCGCGGCCCGGCAGACCGAGGGGCGAGCGACTCGCGCTTCCCTCCCCCAGCCCGCAGACTCCTCACGCCCTCCTGGACGGCGCCTGCGGCGACAGCTCGATCAGCCGCCACAGCTTGCTCAGCGTTGCCGCCAGGTCGCCCTCCGGCTTCACTATCCGGCTCGACACCGCCGACTCGAGGCCCACGCACGTCACCGCCACCAGCAGCTCCGCCGTCTCGATCGGGATGTCGGTGCCCAGCTCGCCGGCCTCCAGTGCGTCTGCCACGTACCGGTGGACCTGGGCCAGCCACGCGCGGGAGAACGCCACGAACCGCTCGTCCGCGGAGCCCATCTCGCGCGCCATGCGGAAGCTCGCGCCCACCGTCGGATCCGTGTCGAGCCAGTGCATCAGGGCGTGACTGAGGTCGGCCAGCCGCGGCAGTGCCTGGCGCGGCAGCACGCGCTGGCGGTGCACGTGCTCGGCCAGCACCGCCGTCGCCGCGACCTGGACCTCGTCGCAGATCTCGTCCTTGGAGGAGAAGTGGAAGTACAGGCCGCCCTTGGTGACCCCCGCCGCCTGCGCGATGCCCACCATGCTGGTGGCCGCGTAGCCGTCCTGGTGCAGCAACTCGGCCGCGGCCTCCAGCAACAGGCGACGCGTGTGTTCCGAGCGTGCCTGCTTGGTCACCGTCGGTCCCTCCGGTCGGGGTGTCCGGCGCGGAGACTCCCTGCGCCTGCCCCGAGATTACATACCAACCGCCCGGTTTACAACCTGCGCGACCCCAGAATCCTGCCGCCGGCAAGGAATCCTTGGCACCCCTAACCAAACAAACCGACCGACCTCCCGGTTTTGTCTTGAAAACCGGGAGGTCGGTTTAGTATGCTGCCGAGGTGGGACCGGGCAGACGGGCGCTGGAGGACACACTGGGGGCGCCGGGCCGGGCAGATCCGATCGACGCGGACACCGGAAGGCACTGAGATGGACTACCAGATACTGGGGCAGCTGCAAGTGGGCGGACGCCCCGGCGTGAGCGCCCCGCGGGCGCGCAAGATCGAGACGCTGCTCGCCGTGCTGCTGGTCAAGCGCAACCAGGTGGCGACCACCGAGCACCTCATCGGCGAGCTCTGGGGAGAGCACCCGCCGGCCCGGGCGAGCGCCGCCCTGTACGTCTACGTCTCGCAGCTGCGGAAGCTGCTGCGCGGCACCGGGGACGACGCCGAAGACAGCCCCGTGGTGACCAGCCCGCGCGGCTACTCGCTGGTCGTCACGGACGGCGAGCTCGACGCCGACCGCTTCACCCGCCGCTACGAGCGGGGCCGGGCCCTCTACTGGGACCGCAACTACAAGGAGGCCGCGAAGGTCCTTCGCGAGGCCGCGAACCTGTGGCGCGGCGAGGCGTTCGGCGGCTTCACCGACTCCCCCGACGTCCAGGCCTACGCCACCCTGCTGGAGGAGAGCCGGCTGGAGTGCCTGGAACTGCTGATGGAGACCGAGCTGCTGATCGGACGCCACCGCGAGGTGGTCGGTCAGCTGTCCGCGCTGGCGAAGGAACACACGCTGCGCGAGACCTTCTACGAGTACCTGATGACCGCCCTCCTGCGCTCGAACCGCCGCGCGGAAGCCCTCGAGACCTTCGCGTCGGCCCGGCAGCACCTGGTTCAGCAGCTGGGCATCGAACCCGGCAGTTCGCTGCGAAAGCTGCACCACAGCATCCTCGTCGGCGAGATGTCGGACGCGGTCTGACCCGGCCCGCGTCCGGCCCCAGCGGCCCGGTCCTCCGCCACCAGCGGGGACCGGGCCTCTTTTTTTGATCCAACGCCGGGTTCAGCTCCGGTAGACGGAGACGACGGCCGAACCGCACGCGGGAGCCTCGCCGTACCACCCGCCCCAGCGACCGTCGAGCGCCAGCTCGGCCAGCTCGGCCATGAGGTCCAGCTCGGCAGGCCACACGTACCGCACGGGCACGCGCGCGTCGGCCAGGAACAGCGTCTGGCGCGCGCAGTCGTGCCCGGTCACCAGCGGGTGCCCGGCCCAGGCCGCCGGGTCGGGGTGGTGGCCCTGGACGACGAGGGCGGCCCCGGGCCGCAGCACCGCCGCCAGCCTGCGGACCGCACGGACCTGGTCCCGCTGCACCAGCAGCCGGCAAAGGACGTCCGAACCGGCGTACACGACGTCGAAACGCTGCGCGGGCAGGCTGTCGAGACCCGCCTCCGCGACGGGGTACCCCAGTTCCGCCAGTTCGGCCGCCACCCCGCCGCCGCTCAGGACGAGCACGCGCGGGCGGCGGGCGACCCGGTCGGCGACCTCGGCGAGGAACGCCGCCGCGCCGGCCGGGTCGGCCGCCAGCGGGGCGGACCACGCGTCGAGGGTCACGGCCGGGTTCTCGGCGATGCGGGTCGGCATCGTCAGGCACCTCACTTCACGGACTGGTCTGATCTCCTCTACGCAGAGTGCCCGACCGACCTAAAGTCGACCTTGCGCGCGCGAAAGCGGCCCGTGCGCGGAGCACGGGCCGCCTCGCTACCGCGGGAGTGTCAGCCGCGGGCGCGCTGGTGGAACTTCCGGACCGCCAGGTACGCGGCGCCGGCGGTGATGACGACCCACCAGGCCGTCGCGAGCCAGCCGGTCGAGCCCAGGTCGGTGCCGTTCATCAGGCCGCGAACGGCGTCGATCAGCACGGTGACCGGCTGGTTTTCGACGACGACCCGCAGCACCGACGGCATCGACGCCGTCGGCACGAGCGCGCTGGTGGCGTAGGGGACGAACACGAGGATCATGCCCAGGCCGCCGGCGCCCTCGACGGTCTTGGCGATCGACCCCAGCAGCGTGGCGAGCCAGAACACGCCGGAGGCGAACAGCACCAGCAGCCCGATCGCGCCGAGCCAGCCGAGCACGCTTCCGCCCGGGCGGAAGCCGATGGCCAGGCCGACCGCGACCATCACGACGAACGAGAGCATGCTGCGCAGCACGCCCGAGGCGACGTGGCCGACCAGGACGGCCGGGCCGGCCATCGGCATCGAGCGGAACCGCTCGACCAGGCCCTGGGTGAGGTCCGCGGCCACGCCGACGACCGTGGTCGTCGAGTTGAACGCGATGCTGATGGCCAGCAGGCCCGGCACCAGGTAGTCGATGTAGGCCAGGCCGCCGGAGGTGCTGATGGCGCCGCCGAACATGAAGCGGAACAGCAGCAGGAGCACGATCGGCAGCGACACCGCCTGGAACAGCATCTCCGTGTTGCGCAGGATGTGCTTGACGTTGCGCCCGATCAGGACGCGGCAGTCGGACAGCGCCAGCGCGAACGCCGAGCGGCTCGGGGTGTCGGGGAGCTGCGCCCCTTCGACCTCCCTGGACAGGGTCTGGGTCATCGCTTCTCTCCCGCGGTTCCGGTGAGGGTGTGGAAAACGTCGTCGAGGGTCGGCTCGGAGAGCTCCAGCCCGGTGGTCTCGAGGCCGGCGTCGGCGATCTGGTTGAGCACCCGCCGGACCTGGGCGGGCTGGTCGATCGCGACGCTGACGGTGTCGTCGGTGAGCACGCCGCCGGCGACGCCGTGCGCGCGGGCCGCCTCGGCGGCGGTGGCGAAGGTGAGCTTCAGCCGCTCGGTCCCCACCTTCCGCTTCAGCTCGGCCGCCGTGCCTTCGGCGACCACGCGGCCCTTGTCGATGACCGCGATCCGGTCGGCGAGCTGGTCGGCCTCCTCGAGGTACTGCGTGGTGAGCAGGATCGTGGTGCCGCCGTCGAGCAGCTCGCGGATCGCGTCCCACATCGCCGAGCGGCTGCGCGGGTCGAGTCCGGTGGTCGGCTCGTCGAGGAACAGCACCGGCGGCGAGGTGATCAGGCTGATCGCCAGGTCGAGCCGGCGGCGCATGCCGCCGGAGTAGGTCTTGACCGGGCGGTCGGCGGCTTCGGTCAGGTCGAACTGCGCGAGCAGCTCGGTGGCCCTGCTCTTCGCCGCCGGGGTGGCCAGGTGGAACAGCCGGGCCATCATCTCCAGGTTCTCGCGGCCGGTCAGCAGCTCGTCGACCGCGGTGTTCTGGCCGGTGAGGCCGATCTGCTCGCGCACCTTGCGCTTGGGCCCGGTGAGGTCGTGGCCGTTGATCGTCACGGTGCCGCCGTCGGCCTCCAGGAGGGTGCTGAGGATCCGCACCGTCGTGGTCTTGCCGGCGCCGTTCGGGCCGAGCAGCGCGAACATCGTGCCGCGCTGCACGCTCAGGTCGACGCTTTCCAGGACGTCCACGTCGCCATAGGACTTGCGCAGCCCCCGTGCTTCGATTGCGTAGCCGGTGACCATGGGTTACCTCTCCTCGTTCGGGTCAAGATCGTTGTGGAGCACGGGAAACTCTCCGTACCAGTTGGCCACATCCCGCTCGGCGGCGGCAATAATGGCCGGGGCGGCCCGGAATAGGGGTCGACGAGATCGCTTGCGTCCCAATGTGGCGTTGGTTGCGTCCAACGCACCCAATGTGGCGTTCGGTGCGTTGAATCAGCGCTGCGGCGCGAAGCGCCTCCGTTGAGGGTGGTGGCGGGGGCATGGATGGAGCACCGAACGCCACATTGGGGCGTTTGGGGTCAGTCGTCGTCACCACCGCCGATCGCCATGCTGATCAACGCGTCGGTGTCGAGGTCGTCGATCGTGGCCTCTTCGACGGCTTCCGGTTCCGCGGTGTCCTCGTCCGGCAGGCGGACGCCGGCCAGCTCCAGCAGCCCGGCCAGGAGCCCGGCGGCCCGCAGCTTCTCCAGCGGGATGGCTGCCAGCGCGTCACGGACCCCTTGCTCCGTCGCGGTTTCCTCGACTACCTCGACCTCGGCCGGCGCGAGCTCGCCGACCAGGTGCTCGGCGAGGATCCGCGGGGTCGGGTAGTCGAAGATCAGGCTGACCGGCAGCTTCAGGCCGGTGACGAGGCTGAGCTTGTTGCGGAACCCGGTGGCGGACAGCGAGTCGAAGCCGACCTCGTTGAACGAGCGGTCCGGTTCCACCGCCTCGAGCTCGGCGTGGCCCAGCAGGGCCGCCGCGTGCGTGCGCACCAGGGTCAGCACGGCCGGGACGCGCTTGGCCACCGGCAGCCCGGCGAGCTTCTTCGCCAGCGTCTCGGTGTCCTCGGCCACGTCCTGCGCCGCCCGGCGGCCGGGGGTGCCGGCCAGGCCGCGCAGGACGGCGGGCAGGTCGTCGTCCTTCGACGATGCCAGCACGCGGGTGTCCAGCGCGATCGGCACCAGCAGCGCGTCGGTGCCGCCGGCCGCCGCGTCCAGCAGGGCCAGCCCGTCCTCAGTGGACAGTGCGGTGATGCCGGTCTCGCCGATGCGGTGGGCATCCGCGTCTTCGAGGGCCTCGCCCATGCCGCCGGCCCACAGGCCCCACGCCAGCGACGTGCCGGCGAGGCCGTCGGCCCGGCGCCGGGCGGCGAGGGCGTCGAGGAACGCGTTGGCCGCGGCGTAGCTGCCCTGGCCCGGTGCGCCGAGGACGCCGGCGGCCGAGGAGAACAGCACGAACGCGCTCAGGTCGAGGTCCCGGGTCAGCTCGTCGAGCACCGAAGCCGCGTCGGCCTTGGGCCGCAGCACGGTGTCCAACCGGGACGGCGTCAGCGACGTCAGCACGCCGTCGTCGAGGACGCCGGCCGCGTGCACGACGGCCCGCAGCGGCGCCTCCGCCGGGATCCCGGCCAGCAGCTCCGCCACGGCGTCGCGGTCGGCGACGTCGCAGGCGGCGATGGTGACGTCGGCGTCGAGGTCGGCCAGTTCGGCCGCTCCCGGTGCGTCGGCGCCCCGGCGGCTGACCAGGAGCAGGTTGCGGACGCCGTGCTCTTCGACCAGGTGCCGGGCCACGGCCGAGCCGAGCGCCCCGGTCGCGCCGGTGACCAGGACCGTGCCTTCTGCGTCCCACACCGGGGCCGCGATCGCGTCGGCCGCCTTGGCCAGCCGCGGCACCAGCACCGCGCCGGCCCGCAGCGCCACCTGCGGCTCGTCGGAGGCCGCCACCGCGGCGAGCGTCCGGCCCGCCGGGGTGCCCGCGCCGAGGTCGACGAGGGTGAGCCGGCCCGGGTGCTCGGCCTGCGCCGAGCGGACCAGCCCGGCCACCGCCGCGCCGACCGGGTCGGGGTTCTCCCCCGCCTCGGCCGCCACCGCGCCGCGGGTCACCACGATCAGCGACTCCCCCGGTCCGGCCAGCCAGGACTGCAGTTCCCCGAGCACGCGGTGCAGCTCGGTGTGGAGGTCGTCGCCGGCCACCGGCAGCACGGCCGGGCCGGTCGCCCCGGCCTCGGCGCCCAGCGCTTCGGTGAGGCCGAAGGCGTCGGTGCCCAGCACGGCCCAGTCGGTGACCTCGGCGACCGCGTCCAGTTCGACGGGCTCCCAGGCGACGCGGAACAGCGTGTCACCGCCACCGGTGGGCGCGGCCTGCGGGACGGCGGACATCGGCCGCAGCAGCAGCGACTCCACCGACGCGACCGGGGCACCGGCGCCGTCGGCGACGTCGAGTGAGACCGCGCCGGTGCCCGCCGGGCGGACGTGGACCCGCAGGGTCGTCGCGCCGACGGCGTGCAGCCGGACGCCTTCCCAGGCGAACGGCAGAGCGGGCTCGCTGCCCGCGGCGCCGGAGACGCCGATGGTGTGCAGGGCGGCGTCGAGCACGGCCGGGTGGACGCCGTAGCGGTCCACATCGGACACCGACGCCGGGAGCCGGATCTCGGCGAACGCCTCGCCGTCGCGCTTCCAGGCCGCGACGAGCCCGCGGAACGCGGGACCGTAGGCCAGCCCGTCGGCCGCCAGCTCCTCGTACGTGCCTTCGAGGTTGACCTGCTCGGCGCCGGCGGGCGGCCAGGCCGTCAGGTCGAAGCCCGCCTTCTGGGCCGCCTTCGCGAGCTTGCCGGTGGCATGCCGCGTCCACGCGCCGCTCGCGCCCTCGGGCCGCGAGTGGACGCTGAACGCGCGGCTGCCGTCGGCGCCGGGGGCGTCGAGGGCGAACTGGACGCGGACGCCGGACCGCTCCGGCACGACCAGCGGGTACTCCAGGGTCAGCTCGTCCAGGCGCGGGCAGCCGGCCTCGTCGCCGGCGCGGATCGCCATCTCGACGAACCCGGTGCCGGGGAACAGGATCGCGCCGCCGACGACGTGGTCGGCCAGCCACGGGTGCGTCCCGACGGAAAGCCGTCCGGAGAACAGCAGCCCGTCGGCGCCGGCCAGTTCGAGCGCCGACCCGAGCAGCGGGTGGTCCTCCTGGCTCGCCGAGCCGGTGGTGCTCTCCAGCCAGAAGCGCTGCCGCTGGAACGGGTAGGTCGGCAGCGCGACCGGACGGCCGCCGGTGGGCTCGTACACCGCGGCCCAGTCGACGTCGACGCCGCTGACGTGCAGCTGCGCAAGGCCGGTCAGGGCGGCGACGGCTTCGTCGTTCTCCTTGTGCAGCAGGGAGGCGAGGACGTCCGGCCGTTCGTCGAAGCACGCTGCCGTCATCGCGGCGAGCGTGGTGTCCGGGCCCAGCTCCAGGAACCGGTTGACGCCCTCGGCCGCGGCGCGGGTGACCGCGTCGGCGAACCGGACGCCTTCGCGGACCTGCTGGACCCAGTACTCCGGCGAGGTCAGGTCGGCGCCCTCGGCGACCGTCGAGACGACCGGGATCCGCGGCGAGGTGTAGGTCAGCTCCGCGGCGATCGCGCGGAACTCCTCGAGCATCGGCTCCATCAGGCGGGAGTGGAACGCGTGCGACACCTTCAGCTGCTTGGTGCGCTCGAACTTCGCCGCCACCGCGGCCACGGCGTCGGCCGCGCCCGAGATCACGACGGAGTTCGGGCCGTTGACGGCGGCGATGTCGACGCTGTCGTCGCCGACCTCCTCCGGCGTCGCTTCGATCGCCACCATCGCGCCACCGGCCGGCAGCGCCTGCATCAGCGCACCCCGGGCGACGACCAGCTTGGCCGCGTCGGCCAGGGAGAACACGCCTGCGCAGTGGGCCGCGGCGATCTCGCCGATGGAGTGGCCGAGCAGGACGTCCGGCTTGACGCCCCACGACCGCACCAGGCGGAACAGCGCGACTTCCAGCGCGAACAGCGCGGGCTGGGTGTAGCGGGTCTGGTCCAGCTCGTCGGTGACCGAGCGGATCGGGCGGTCGAGGTGCCGGTCGACTTCGGCGCAGACCTCGTCGTACGCGGCCGCGAAGGCCGGGAACTGCTCGGCGAGCCGGGCCCCCATGCCGACGCGCTGCGCACCTTGCCCGGCGAACAGGAACGCCGTGCGCCCACCGGCGGTGGCGATGCCGCTGACGACGCCGCGTGCCTCTTCTTCGTCGACCAGTGCGGCGAGCCCGCGGACGAACTGCGGCGACCGGCTGCCGATCAGCACCGCGCGGCGGTCGAACGCGCTGCGGGTGGTGGCCAGCGAGAAGCCGATGTCGGCGAGGCTGCCTTCCGGGTCTTCGTCCACATAGGACATCAACTGCTCGGCCTGTGCGCGCAGGGCCGCCGCGCCGCGGCCGGACACCGGCCACGCGACCGGACCTTCGTAGTCCTGCCCGCCGGTGACCTCGCGGCGATCGCCCTCCTCCAGGATGACGTGGGCGTTGGTGCCGCTGACGCCGAACGACGAGACACCGGCCCGGCGGATGTGCCCGTTGGGCAGCCACTTCACCGGCTCCACCAGCGGCCGGACCGCGCCCGACGACCAGTCGATCTCACTCGACGGGCGGCCGACGTGCAGCGTCGCGGGCAGCTCGCCCTGGCGCATGGCCATCACCATCTTGATGACACCCGCGGCGCCGGCCGCGGCCTGGGTGTGGCCGAGGTTCGACTTGACCGAGCCGATCCACAGCGGCCGGTCGGCCGAGGTCTCCTTGCCGTAGGTGGCCAGCAGCGCCTGGACCTCGATCGGGTCGCCCAGCTTCGTGCCGGTGCCGTGCGCCTCGACGGCGTCGACGTCGGCCGCGGTGATGCCCGCGTCGGCCAGTGCCGCCCGGATCACCCGCTGCTGCGCGGGGCCGTTGGGGGCGGTGAGGCCGTTGGACGTGCCGTCCTGGTTGACCGCGCTGCCCTTGAGCACCGCGAGCACCGGGTGGCCGAGGCGGCGGGCCTCGGACAGCCGCTCCAGCACCAGCACGCCGACGCCTTCGGACCAGGTGGTGCCGTCGGCGTCGTCGGAGAACACCTTGCAGCGGCCGTCGGCGGCCAGCCCCTTCTGGCGGCTGAACTCGACGAACGTCTCCGGCGTCGCCATCACGGTCACGCCGCCGGCCAGGGCCAGGGAGCAGTCGCCGCCGCGCAGGGCCTGGGCGGCCATGTGCATCGCGACCAGCGAAGACGAGCACGCCGTGTCGACGCTGACCGCCGGGCCCTCCAGGCCGAGCGTGTAGGACACCCGGCCGGTGACGATCGAGCCGGCGCTGTTCGCGCCCACGTAGTCGTGGTACTGGACGCCCGCGTAGACGCCGGTCGGGCTGCCCTTGAGCGAGGCCGGGTCGATGCCCGCGCGCTCGAGCGCCTCCCAGCAGGCTTCCAGCAGCAGCCGCTGCTGCGGGTCGATCGCCGGGGCTTCCTTGGGCGACACACCGAAGAAGGTGGCGTCGAAGTCACCGGCGTCGTGGACGAACCCGCCGCGGGCCACATACGTCGTGCCGGGGCGGCGGCCGGTCGGGTCGAGCAGGCCGTCGACGTCCCAGCCGCGGTCGGCCGGGAAGTCGCCGATGGCGTCGCGGCCGCCGGCGACGAGGTCCCACAGCTGCTCGGGCGAGGTGACCCCGCCGGGCAGCCGGCAGGCCATGCCGACGATCGCGATGGGCTCGTCGGACGCCTTGGCCGACGCCGTCTCGATCTCTGCCACCCCGCCCGTCAGCTCGGTGAGCAGGTGCGCGGCCAGCGCGGACGGCGTCGGGTGGTCGAAGATCAGCGTCGCGGGCAGGCGCTGCCCGGTCGCCGCGGTGAGGCCGTTGCGCAGCTCGATGGCGGTGAGCGAGTCGAAGCCGAGCGACTGGAACTGCGCGGACGGCGCGATCTCGTGCCCGCCGCCGTAGCCGAGGACGGTGGCCGCGTGCCCGCGGACCAGGTCCAGCACGGCGTCGGCCCGGTCGGCCTCCGGCAGAGCGCGGACGCGGGCGGCGAAGGAGTCCTCGGCGGCCGCGGCCGCACTCGCCGCGACGCGCCGGGTGGGCCGTCCGGTCAGCTCTTCCAGGGTCTTCGGGATCCGGTCCAGCTTCCGCAGGGCCGGCAGGTCGAGCTTGACCGGGACGACGGCGGCCTGGCGGGAGGCCAGCGCGCGGTCGAACAGGCCGAGCGCGTCCGAAGTGGACAGCGGCACGATGCCGCCCGAAGCCAGGCGCGCGACCTCGGCCTCGGTCAGGGTGCCGCCCATGCCGCCGACCTCGCCCCACAGGCCCCAGCCCAGGGACAACGCGGGCAGGCCGCGGGCGACGCGGTGGGCGGCGAGGCCGTCGAGGAACGCGTTCGCGGCGGCGTACCCGCCCTGGCCCGGCGCGCCGAGCACGCCGGAGACCGAGGAGAACAGCACGAACGCCGAAAGCGCCGTGTCGCGGGTGAGCTCGTGCAGGTTCAGCGCACCGTCGACCTTCGGTCGCAGCACGGTGTCGAGGCGCTCGGGCGTGAGCGCGGTGATGACGCCGTCGTCGAGGACGCCGGCGGCGTGCACCACCGACGTGAGCGGGTGCTCGGCGGGGATCCCGGCCAGCACTTCCGCCAGCGCCGCGCGGTCGGCGACGTCGCAGAGCGCGATGTCGACGTGCACGCCCAGCTCGGCACCCAGGCCCGCCAACGCGGGCGTGCTGCGGCGGCTGACCAGCAGGAACCGCCGGGCGCCGTGCTTTTCGGCCAGGTGCCGGACGAGCGCGCCGCCGAGCGCGCCGGACGCGCCGGTGACCAGCACGGTGCCGCCCGGGTGGAAGTACGCCGGTTCGACGGCCGCCGCGGCGCGCACCAGCCGCGGGACGAGGACGGCGCCGAAGCGGACCGCGGCCTGGGCTTCCCCGGTGGCGAGGACCTGCGGCAGCACCTCGGCCGCGGTGCTTTCCGCGTCCAGGTCCAGCAGTACGAACGTGTCCGGGTTTTCCTCCTGCGCCGAGCGCACGAGGCCCCAGGCCGCGGCCGCGGCGAGGTCGGTGACGCCCCCCGCCGCCGGGACGGCACCGCGGGTGACGACGACCAGGCGCGCGTCCTCCGGGTGCTCCTCGGCCAGCCAGACCTGCAGCGCGCCGAGCACGCGCCCCAATGTGGCGTTGGGTGCGTCTGACGCACCCAATGTGGCGTTCGGTGCGTCTGACGCACCGAACGCCACATTGGGGCGCTCGGTGCCGGTGCAGTCGAAGACCGCGGCCGCCGAGGCGTCCACTGTGGACTCCGCGGGGATGCGCTGCCACTCGATCCGGTACAGCGGCGCCTCGGCCGCGACCGGCGCGGTGAACGCGCGGAACACGGTCTCGGCGACGGTGGCGACCGGCGCGCCGGTGGCGTCGGCGAGCGCGACTTCGAAGCCGTCTTCGGTGGTCGGGGTGAACTTCACCCGCAGTGCCGAAGCGCCGGTGGCGTGCAGTTCGACACCGGTCCAGCAGAACGGGACGCGGCCGACGCCGCCGTCTCCCCCGCCCGCGACGCGCAGGGCGTGCGTGCAGGCGTCGAGGGCGGCCGGGTGGAGGCCGAAGCGCTCGGCGTCGCTGTCCTCGGGCAGCGCGACCTCGGCGAACACCTCGCGGCCGCGGCTCCAGACCGCCCGCAGCGAGCGGAACAGCGGGCCGTAGGTGAGGCCGGTGCCGGCGAAGTCGTCGTAGAGGCCGTCGATGGCGACGGGCTCGGCGCCGGCCGGCGGCCATTCGGTCAGTGCGGTCCCGCGGTGCGTCTGCGGGGCGACGGTGCCGGTCGCGTGCGTCACCCACGGGTCGCCGGTGTCCTCGGGACGCGAGTGGACGCCGACGGCGCGGACACCGTTCTCGCCCGCGGCGCCGACCGTGACCTGCACCTGGACGCCACCGCGGTCCGGGACGAGCAGGGGGCTGCCGAGGGTGAGCTCCTCGATCCGGCCGCAGCCGACCTGGTCGCCGGCGCGGATGGCCAGCTCGAGGAAGGCCGTGCCGGGCACCGTGGCGACGTCGCCGAGGCGGTGCTCGTCGAGCCAGGCGTGGGTCTCGAGGGACAGCCGTCCGGTGAGGACGACACCGTCGGTGTCGGCGAGCGCGACGGCCGCGCCGAGCAGCGGGTGCCCGGCCGAGGTGAGGCCGGCGGCGGACACCTCGTCGCGGTTGGCGCGGGCGTCGATCCAGTAGCGCTTGCGCTGGAAGGCGTACGTCGGCAGGTCGACGCGCCGGGCGCCGCGGCCCGCGAAGACCGCGGCCCAGTCCGGGTTCAGGCCGCTGACGTACAGCTCGGCCAGCGCGGTGAGCGCGGTGGCGGGCTCGGGGCGGTCCTTGCGCAGGACCGGCACGACGACGGCGTCCGTCGCCTGCCGGGTCAGCGCGGACAGCACGCCGTCCGGGCCGACCTCGACGAACCGCGAGACGCCCTGGTCGCTCAGTGCGGTGAGGCCGTCGTGGAACCGGACGGCCGCGCGGACGTGCGAGACCCAGTACTCCGGCGTGGCGACCTCTCCCCCGGCGAGCGCGCCGGAGACGTTGGAGACGAGCGGGATCTCGGGCTGGTGGTAGGTGAGCGTGCGCGCGACCTCGGCGAACTCGGCCAGCATCGGTTCCATCAGCGGTGAGTGGAAGGCGTGCGACACCTTGAGCTTCGACGACTTGCGCCCCTCGAACTGCCCGACCACGGCCGTGACGGCGTCCTCGGTGCCGGAGAGCACCACGGAGTCCGGGCCGTTGATGGCGGCGATGCTGACGCCGTCGGTCAGGTGCGGCGTGACCTCGTCCTCGGTGGCCTGCAGCGCGACCATCGCCCCGCCGGTCGGCAGCGCCTGCATCAGCTTGGCGCGGGCGGCGACCAGCTTGGCCGCGTCGGCCAGGGACAGCACCCCGGCGACGTGCGCGGCGGCCAGTTCGCCGACCGAGTGGCCGAGCAGGAAGTCGGGCTTGACGCCCCACGACGACAGCAGCCGGAAGAGCGCGACCTCGATCGCGAACAGCGCGGGCTGGGTGTAGCCGGTCTGGTTGATCAGCCGCGGCTTGTCGAAGACGACCGTCTTCAGCGGCCGGTCCAGATGCTGGTCCAGCTCCGCGCAGACCTCGTCGAGCGCGGCGGCGAACACTCCGAACGCGGCGGCCAGCTCGGCTCCCATGCCCACGCGCTGCGCACCCTGGCCGGAGAACAGGAACGCGGTGAGCCCTTCGACGGGCGTGCCGGCTTCCACGGCCGCAAGACCCGCCTTGCCGTCGAACACCACCGCACGGTGGCTCAGCGGCGAGCGCGACGTCGCCAGCGAGAACCCGATGTCGAGTGCCGAAGCGTCCACATCGGACAACTGAGCTGCCTGCGCCTTCAGTGCGGCGGCACCGTGCCCGGAGAGGGGCCACGGGACCGGCACGTCCGCGGGCCAGCTCGGCGTGCCGTCCTCGACGTCGACGGCGGGCGCTTCCTCGATGATCACGTGCGCGTTGGTGCCGCTCACCCCGAACGACGAGACACCCGCGCGACGCGGCGTCGAACCCGCCGCCCACGAACGTTCCTCGGTCAGCAGCTCGACGTTCCCGGCGGTCCAATCGACCTCCGTGCTCGGCTCGGTGACGTGCAGGGTCTTCGGCAGCAGGCCGTGGCGCAGCGCCTGGACCATCTTGATCACGCCGCCGACGCCGGCCGCGCCCTGGGCGTGGCCGATGTTCGACTTGATCGAGCCCAGCCACAGCGGGCGGTCGCGGTCCTGGCCGTAGGTGGCGAGCAGGGCCTGCGCCTCGATCGGATCGCCGAGCGTGGTGCCGGTGCCGTGCCCTTCGACGGCGTCCACATCGGACGCAGAGAGCTGCGCGTTGGCCAGCGCCTGGCGGATGACGCGCTGCTGGGACGGGCCGTTGGGTGCGGTGAGGCCGTTGGACGCGCCGTCGGAGTTCACGGCGGTGCCGCGCACGACGGCGAGGACCCGGTGGCCGTTGCGGCGCGCGTCGGACAGCCGCTCCAGCAGGAGCGTGCCCGCGCCTTCGGCCCAGCCGGTGCCGTCGGCGCTGTCGGAGAACGGCTTGCAGCGGCCGTCGGCGGCGAGGCCGCGCTGGCGGCTGAAGGCGACGAACGGGCCGGGCCGCGACATCACCATCACGCCGCCGGCGAGCGCCAGCGTGCAGTCGCGCTGCCGCAGCGCCTGCACGGCCAGGTGCAGCGCGACCAGCGACGACGAGCAGGCCGTGTCGATGGTGATGGCCGGGCCTTCCAGGCCGAGGGCGTAGGCGATCCGGCCGGAGATGACCGAGCCGGCGTTGCCGGTGCTCAGGTAGTCCTGCACCTCGCCGGCGAGCACCGCGGGCGGCAGCTCGTCGTAGTAGTCCTGGTCGCCGCTGCCGAGGAAGACGCCGACCTGCTGCTTGGCCAGGGAGTGCGGCGCGATGCCGGCGCGTTCGAACGTCTCCCAGGCCAGCTCCAGCGTGAGCCGCTGCTGCGGGTCCATGGCGAGCGCCTCGCGCGGCGAGATGCCGAAGAAGGGAGCGTCGAACTGGGCGACGTCGTGGATGAAGCCGCCTTCGCTCACGTAGCTCGTGCCCGGGCTGTCGGGGTCGGCGTCGAACATCGTGTCCAGGCCCCAGCCGCGGTCGGTCGGGAACGGCCCGATCGCGTCGCGGCCCTGCGCCACCAGCTCCCAGAGGTCCTCGGGCGAGCGGACGTCGCCCGGGTACCGGCAGCCCATCGCGACGATGGCGATCGGCTCGGCGTCGGCGGCCTCGACCTCGCGCAGCCGCTCCCGCGTCTCCTGCAGGGTGGCGGTCACCCGCTTCAGGTAGTCGACCAGCTTGCTTTCGTCAGTCATCGTGGACATACCTCTCAGGCGCCGAGCTCGTTGTCGATGAGGGCGAACAGCTCATCCGTGGTCGCGGTCTCCAGCACTTCGGTGCTCTTCGTGCCGGACAGGGTCTTGTGCAGCGTGGTGACCATCGCCTGCAGCCGGGCGACGATCCGGGACCGGTCGATCTCGGCCGCGTCCAAAGTGGAGGCAATGCCTTCGAGCCGGTCGAGTTCGGCTTCCAGGGGGACCGCGGTCTCGCCGCCGCCCAGCCGGCTCCACAGGTGCTCGGCCAGCGCCTGCGGGTTGACGTGGTCGAACGCGACGGTCGCGGGCAGTTTCAGGCCGGTGGCCGCGCCGAGCCGGTTGCGGAGGTCGACCGCGGTGACCGAGTCGAAGCCCAGCTCCTTGAACGCACGCGCGGGTTCGACCGCCGAGCCGCCGTCGTAGCCGGCGACCACGGCGACCTCGCCGCGGACCAGCTCCAGCAGCGTCCGCTTCTGTTCGGCCGGGGTGAGCGACGCGAGCTTGGCCTGCAGGTCACCGGTGTCGGCCGGGGTTTCCGTCTTGTCCTCGGCGACCTCGGGCAGCCCGCGCAGCAGCGGCCGCGGGCGGGCGAGCTGGTAGACCGGGGCGAACGCGGCCCAGTCGATGTCGGCGACGACCAGGTGGGTCTCGTCGCGGTCGAGCGCCTGGCCCAGCGCTTCGACGGCGAGTTCCGGTGCCATCTCGGCCAGGCCCATGCGGCGCAGCAGGTCGCTCGCCTCGGCGTCGACCATGCCCCCGCCGCCCCAGGAACCCCAGGCGATCGCGGTGGCTTTCCGGCCGGCCGCGCGGCGGCGGCGGGCGAGCGCGTCGAGGTAGGCGTTGCCCGCGGTGTAGGCGGGCTGGCCGGAGGTGCCCCACACCGCGGCCCCGGAGGACATCAGCACGAACGCGTCCAGCTCGGTGTCGCCGAGCAGCTCGTCGAGCAGGGTGGCACCGGTGACCTTGGCGCGGGTGGCGGCGGCGAACTCGGCGGGCGTGACGTCGGTCAGCGGCGACTCGGCGGTGAGCACGCCGGCCGCGTGCACGACCGCCGTCGGCGGGTGCTCGGCCAGCAGCGCCGCGAGCTGCTGCTTGTCGGAGACGTCGCAGGCCACGACCGTGGCGCCCAGCTCTTCGGCCAGCTCCCGTGCGCCTTCGGCGTCGATCCCGCGGCGGCTGGTGAGCACGATCTTTTCGGCGCCGCGGCCGGCCAGCCAGCGGGCGACGTGCGCGCCGACCGCGCCGGTGCCGCCGGTGACCAGGACCGTCCCGCGCGGCCGCCACTCCTCGGCGGTGCCGGTGAGCGGAGCGTGGACCATGCGCCGGGCGAACACGCCCGACGGCCGGATCGCGACCTGGTCCTCACTATCCACACCGGACACCACCGCGGCGAGGCGGGCGGCGTCGGCGGGACCGTCGACGTCGACCAGGCCACCCCAGGTGGCGGGCTGGTCGAGCGCGGCGACCGTGCCGAGGCCCCAGACCGCGGCGGCGGCCGGGTCGGCGCCGGCGAAGGCGTCGACCGCGACCGCGCCACGGGTGACGACCCACACCGGGGCATCGGTGTCGCGCAGGGCCTGCAGCAGCGCGATGGTGGCGGCGACCGCAGTGCTGAGCGCGGGGTGCTCCGGGTGTTCGCGGGTGTCGAGGGCCAGCAGGGACAGCACGCCGTCGAACGGCCGCAACGCCGTCGCTTCGGTGAGCACCTCGGCCAGTTCGCCGTGCTCGGCGATCACCCGGACGACATCGCCCTGCCCGGCGAGCGCGTCGGCCAGCTCGGCCGCCTCGGGAACGTCGGCCGGGACGACGACCAGCCAGGTGCCGGCCAGCCCGCCCGTGACGGTCAACGGCGCCCAGGACACGCGGTAGCGCCAGGACTCCACAGTGGACAGCTCGGTGCGGCGGCCGTGCCAGGCGGCGAGCGCCGGGACGATTTCCCCGAGGGGGGCGGCTTCGACGCCGAGCCGGGTGGCCAGCGCGTCGACGTCGCCGCTCGTGACGTCCTGCCAGAAGTCCTGGTCGGCGACCGAGGCCTGGGGCAGCGTCGTGGCGGTTTCCTCTTCGAGCCAGAAGCGCTTGTGCTGGAACGGGTACGTCGGCAGGTCGGCGATCCGGCCGCCGGGCACCAGCGACGCCCAGTCCGCCGCGCCGCCGCGGACCGCGTGCTCGGCCAGCGAGGTCGCGAACCGCGTCATGCCGCCTTCGTCGCGGCGGAGGGTGCCGGTGACGGACCCGCTGTGTCCCCCTTCGTCGAGGGTTTCCTGGATGCTCATCGCCAGCACCGGGTGCGGGCTGACCTCGACGAACCGGGTGTAGCCCGCCTCGGCGAGCTGCGCGACGACCGGCGCGAACCGGACTGTCGTGCGCAAGTTCGTGAACCAGTACTCCGCGTCCATGGTGGCGCCGGGCTCCTCGGTGACCGTGGACGTCATCGCGACGGACCCGGCGCCGGGCTCGATCGGGCCGAGGTCGGCGAGCAGGCGGTCGGCGAGGTGCTCGACGTGCGCGGAGTGGGAGGCGTAGTCCACCGGGACGCGCTTGGCGCGGAAGCCCTCGGCGACGAGCTGGTCACGCAGCTCGTCGAGGGCCTCGCCGTCGCCGGACAGCACGGCCGAGGTGGCGCCGTTGTCGGCGGCCAGGGAGATCCGGCCGTCCCAGGCGTCGAGGCGGGTCAGCAGCTCGGCGGCGGGCAGGCCGGCGGCGAGCATCCCGCCACCGCGGCCGCCGAGGACGTCCCCGATCGCCTTGCTGCGCAACGCGACCACGCGGGCACCGTCCTGAAGGGACAGTGCGCCCGAGACGCTCGCGGCGGCGATCTCGCCCTGGGAGTGGCCGATCACCATGTCCGGCTCGACGCCGTGCGCGCGCCACAGCGCGGCCAGCGACACCATCACCGCCCACAGCATCGGCTGGACGACGTCGACCCGGTCGGCGGGCGGGGTGCCCGGCTCGCCGTGCAGGACGTCGATGACCGACCAGCCGGTGAACTCGCGCAGCGCGGTGTCGCACTCGGCCATCCGGGCGGCGAACGCCGGCGACTGGGTCAGCAGCTCGGTCGCCATGCCGGTCCACTGGGAACCCTGGCCGGGGAAGACGAACACGGTCTTGCCGCGGACGTCGGCGGTGCCGGTCACGACGTCGGGGCGCGAGCCGCCCGCGGCCAGCGTCTCCAGGGCCTGCTTCGGGTCCGCCGACAGCACCACCGCGCGGTGGTCGAGCCGCGCGCGGCCGGTGGCGAGGGTGTGGGCGACGTCGACGAGGTTGCCGTCCACGTGGGACGCGAGCTGCCCAGCGGCCTCGGCGAGCGCGGCCGGGGTCTTGGCCGACAGCACCAGCGGGTGGACCGCGGGCAGCGGCGGCGCGACGGCGTCGCTCTCGGGTGCCTGCTCCAGGATGACGTGCGCGTTGGTGCCGCTGACGCCGAACGACGACACCGCGGCCCGGCGCGGCCGGCCCACCTCGGGCCAGTCGCGGGCCTCGGTGAGCAGCTCGACCGCACCGGCCGTCCAGTCGACGTGCGTCGAAGGCGTGCCGACGTGCAGGGTGCGCGGCGCCTTGCCGTGGCGCAGCGCCTGCACCATCTTGATCACGCCGGCGACCCCGGCGGCGGCCTGCGGGTGGCCCATGTTGGACTTGATCGAGCCGAGCAGCAGCGGCTCGCCGGTGGTGCGCTGCCCGTAGGTCTCCATCAGCGACTGCGCTTCGATCGGGTCGCCGAGGGCGGTGCCGGTGCCGTGCGCCTCGACGAGGTCCACATCGGAGCGTGACAGCCCGGCGTCGGCCAGCGCGGCCTCGATCACGCGGACCTGCGAGGGGCCGTTCGGGGCGGAGAAGCCGTTGCTGGCGCCGTCCTGGTTGATCGCGGAGCCGCGCAGCAGGGCGAGGACGCGGTGGCCGTTGCGGCGCGCGTCGGACAGCTTCTCCAGCACGAGGACGCCGACGCCCTCGGCCCACGACGTCCCGTCGGCGTCGTCCGAAAAGGACTTGCTGCGGCCGTCGGCCGACAGCCCGCGGCGCCCGCTGAAGTCGACGAACATCTCCGGCGTGCCCATCACGGCGACGCCGCTCGCCAGCGCGAGCGAGCAGTCGCCGTCACGGAGGCCCTGGGCGGCCATGTGCAGCGCGACCAGCGACGACGAGCACGCCGTGTCGACCGAAACCGACGGGCCTTCGAGGCCGAGGGTATAGGAAACCTGGCCGGAGACCAGGCTGCCGTCCGGGCTGCCGCCGCTGTAGTCGTGGTACATGACGCCGGCGTAGACGCCGGTCGGGCTGCCCTTGAGCGAGTGCGGGTCGAGCCCGGCGCGTTCGAAGGCCTCCCAGGAGGCTTCCAGGAGGATCCGCTGCTGCGGGTCGGAGCGGCGGGCGTCGCGCGGGCTGATGCCGAAGAACTCGGCGTCGAAACCGGGGGCGTCGTAGAGGAAGCCGCCGTGGCGGGTGTAGGTCTTGCCCGGCCGGTCGGGAGTGGGGTCGTAGATGCCCTCGAGGTCCCACCCGCGGTCCGCGGGGAACTCCCCGATGACGTCCCGGCCCTGGTCGACCAGGTCCCACAGGTCGTCCGGCGTCCGGACACCGCCGGGGTAGCGGCAGCTCATGCCGATGATGGCGATGGGCTCGGTCTGGCGGGTCTCCAGCTCCTGCACCCGGCGCCGGGCCGCCTGCAGGTCCGCCGTCGCGCGCTTCAGGTAGTCGCGGAGCTTGTCCTCGTTGCTCATGAGATGCCCAACTCTTCGTCCAGCACGGCAAAAAGCTCGTCGTCGGTGGCTTCGTCCAGGTCCGCGGCCTCGGTGGTGGCCGTGTTCGCCTCGGTCCACTTGCGCAGCAGGGCGTCCAGACGGGCGGTGACCTTCGCCGTCGAGCCGTTGAGAGAACCCGCTCCGGCCAGGAGCGTCTCCAGGCGGTCGATCTCGGCCAGCAGCGAGTCCGCCACGCCGCGGGCCGGGCCCAGCAGGGCGTGGAGCCGCTTGGCCAGCGCGGCCGGTGTGGGGTGGTCGAACACGATGGTCGCCGTCAGCTTCAGGCCCGTCAGGGCGCCCAGCTGGTTGCGCAGCTCCACCGACGTCAGTGAGTCGAAGCCCATCTCCTGGAACGCACGCTCCGGCTCGACGAACCCGAGCCCCAGCACCGCCTTGACCTGCCCGGACACGACCTCGAGGAGGTACGCCTCGCGCTCGGACTCCGGCAGGGCGGCCAGGCGGGCGGCGACCGCGCCGTCGGTCTTCGCGGCGGCGCGGCGGGGTGCTGGGCGGACCATGCCGCGCAGGACCGGCGGGAGCGAGTCCGCGCGGGACCGCAGGGCCGCCAGGTCCAGCTTCACCGGCGCCAGGACGGCGTCGTCGGCGACGAGGCACGCGTCGAACAGCGCGAGGGCGTCGGCGGTTGCCATCGGCGGGGTGCCGAGGCGGCGCAGGCGGCGGAAGTCGGCCTCGGTCAGCTCGCCGGCCATGCCGCCGTCGTCGGCCCAGGCGCCCCAGTCGAGGGAGGTCGCCGGAAGGCCCTGGGCGTGGCGGTGCCGGGCCAGTTCGTCGAGGAAGGCGTTGGCCGCGGCATACCCGGCCTGGCCGGCGGCCAGTACCGTGCTCGCGGCGGAGGAGAACAGGACGAAGGCGTCGAGGTTCTCGGTCAGCTCGTGCAGGTGCCAGGCGCCGTCGACCTTCGGGGCGAAGACACGGTCGAGTTCGTCGTCGGTGAGGTTCTCGACACGGCCCGCGGACGGGACACCGGCGGCGTGCACCACGGCGGTCAGCGGGACGCCCTCGACCAGCTCGGCCACCGACGCGCGGTCGGTGACGTCGCAGCTCGCGATGGTGACCTCGGCGCCGAGGCGCGTCAGCTCGTCGCGCAGGTCCGCGGCCCCGGGGGCGTCGGCACCGCGGCGGCTGGAGAGCAGCAGGTGCCGGACGCCGTGGTTCGTCACCAGGTGCCTCGCGACGACGGCGCCGAGGCCGCCCGTGCCGCCGGTGATCAGGACCGTGCCACCCGCGTTCCAGCCCAGCGCGCCGGACGGTGCCGCCGCGACCAGCCTGGGGACGTAGGCCGTCCCCTCGCGGACGGCCACCTCGGGCTCGCCGGTCGCCAGCGCGGTTTCGACGTCGCCGTCAACGAGCACGAACCGGCCCGGGTTCTCGGCTTCGGCCGCGCGGACCAGACCCCAGACCGTCGCGAGGGCCGGGTCGACGTCTTCACCGTGCACCGACACCGCGCCGTGCGTGACGACGGCCAAGCGGTCTTCGGTGTTCCGGATGGCGTCGAGCACCTGGCGCGTGGCCGCGCGGGCCCGTTCGGGCACCGTACCGTCCACATCGGACACTTCCAGGACGGTGGCTTTCGTTTCCGCCCCGTCGGCAGCGGGTTCCCAGGCGATGCGGAACAGCGAACTCGGGGCCGGCTTGTCGAGGGAGATCGGCCGTGCGGCCAGGGAGCCGACCGTCAACACCGGAAGGCCGGTGGTGTCGGCGATCCGCAGGGTGATGGTGTCCGGGCCGGTCGGCGACACGTGGACGCGGACCGCGGCGGTCCCGGCGGCGTGCCAGGTCGTGCCGCTGAACGCGAACGGCAGCATCGGCTTCGCGGCACCGTCCTCGGGCGCGGGGCCGAGCAGCTGGGCGTGCATGGCGGCGTCGAACAGCGCCGGGTGCAGGCCGTAGTCGCGGGCGTCTTCCGAGAGCTCGACGTCGGCGTAGACGTCGTCGCCGTGCCGCCACATCGCCCGCAGGCCCTGGAAGGCCGGGCCGTAGTCGTAGCCCAGGTCTGCCAGCTGCGCGTACGGGTCTTCGAGGGGGACCTCGGTGGCTCCGGCGGGCGGCCACGCGGTGAGGTCGAACGCCGGCGCGGCCGCCTCGGCCGTGACGAACCCTTCGGCGTGCCGGGTCCAGGCGTCGTCGCAGTCGGGCCGGGAGTGGACGGTCAGCCGGCGGCGGCCGTCCTCTTCGGCTTCGAGGGTGACCTGGACTGCCGCGCCCGTCGTCAGGGCGAGCGGGGCGTGCAGGGTCAGCTCGTCGAGCCCGGCGTAGCCGATCTCGTCGGCCGCGGCGCGGGCCAGCTCGACGAACGCCGTGCCGGGAACGAGGACCGTGCCGAGCACGACGTGGTCGGCCAGCCACGGCACGGTGTCCGTCGAGAGGCGGCCGGTGAGGACGATCGTGTCGGTCTCCGGCACGCGGACGACGGCGCTGAGCATCGGGTGGCCGGCGACCTGCTGGCCGTGGTCGCCGGCGTCGCCGGTCGCGGTCGGGGCGGCCAGCCAGTAGCGGGTGCGGCGGAACGCGTAGGTCGGCACCTCGACGCGGCGCGCTCCGGCGTAGAAAGCGTGCCAGTCCACCGGAATCCCGCGGGTGTGCAGGGCGGCGACCGCCGTGACGACGGACTGGGCCTCGTCGCGGTCCGGGCGCACGGCCGGGACGAACACCCGGGTGTCGTCGTCCAGCGCGGTGCTCCCGGCGGCGGTCAGGACCGCGGCGGGGCCGATTTCGACGAACGTCCGGACGCCGTCTTCGGCGAGGGCGCGGACGGCGTCGTCGAACCGGACGGTCGCGCGGACCTGCTCCACCCAGTACTCCGGCGAAGCCAGGTCGGCACCGGCGGACACGGTCGAGGCGATCGGGATCTCGGGCTTGGCGTAGCTGAGTTTCGCCGCCACGGCCGCGAACTCGGCCAGCATCGGCTCCATCAGCGGCGAGTGGAAGGCGTGCGAGACGCGCAGCTTCTTGGCGCGCTCGAAGTGCGCGGCCACGGCGGCCACGGCGTCTTCGGTGCCCGAGACGACCAGCGACGCCGGCCCGTTGATCGCGGCGACGCTCACGCCGTCGGTCAGCAGCGGGGTCACCTCGGCCTCGCCGGCCGGGATGGCGACCATCGCCCCGCCCGCGGGCAGCGCCTGCATGAGCCGGGCGCGGGCGGCGACGAGCGTGCAGGCGTCGTCGAGCGAGAGGACGCCGGCGACGTGCGCCGCGGCCAGCTCGCCGATCGAGTGGCCGAGCAGGTGGCCGGGCCGCAGGCCCCACGACTCGAGGAGCCGGTACAGCGCGACCTCGAAGGCGAACAGCGCGGGCTGGGTGGTCCCGGTCTGCGCGAGGGCTTCGGCGTCGTCCAGGGCAGCCCGGTCGAGGCCGAGGCGGGTGCACGCGGCGTCGAGGGCTTCGGCGAACACCGGGTACTTCGCCAGCGCGCGGCCCATCCCGGCGCGCTGGGCACCCTGGCCGGTGAAGAGGAAGGCCGTCCGGCCGGTGCCGCGGCGGCCGCGGACGACGTTCGGCGCGGCTTCGCCGTTCGCGAGGGCGGTCAGCCCGGCGCGCAGCTCGGCGGCGTCGGCGCCCACGACGACGGCCCGGTGGTCGAGCGCCGAGCGGGTGGTGGCCAGCGAGAACCCGATGTCCGCGAGGTCGCCGGGGTGGTCCACGAGCCGCCGCGCCTGCGCGGCGACGGCGTCCACGGAGTCCGCCGAGACCGGCCAGGCGACCACCGGAACGTCGGTGGCGGGCGCTGCTTCGGCGGGTTCGGCCTGCTCGATGATCACGTGGGCGTTGGTGCCGCTGATGCCGAACGACGACACCGCGCCGCGGCGGGGCCGGCCGGCTTCGGGCCAGTCGCGGGCCTCGGTGAGCAGCTCGACGGCACCGGCCGACCAGTCGACGTGCGGCGACGGCGCGTCGACGTGCAGGGTCTTCGGCAGCACGCCGTGCCGGATGGCCTGGACGACCTTGATCACGCCGCCGACGCCCGCGGCCGCCTGGGTGTGGCCGATGTTGGACTTGAGGGAGCCGAGCCACAGCGGCTGCTCGGCGCGGTCCTGGCCGTAGGTGGCCAGCAGGGCCTGCGCCTCGATGGGGTCGCCGAGCTTCGTGCCGGTGCCGTGGCCTTCGACGAGATCGACGTCCGAAGTGGACAGACCGGCGGTGGCGAGGGCCTGGCGGATCACGCGTTGCTGCGCCGGTCCGTTGGGGACGGTCAGGCCGCTGGAGGCGCCGTCGGAGTTGACCGCGCTGCCGCGGACGACGGCGAGGACGTCGTGGCCGAGCCGCTGGGCGTCCGACAGCCGCTCGACGACGAGGACGCCGACGCCTTCGCCCCAGCCCGTGCCGTCGGCACCGGCGGCGAAGGCCTTGCAGCGGCCGTCGTCGGACAGGCCGCGCTGCTCGGTGAAGTAGACGAAGGTCTCGGGCGTGGCCATGACCGTGACGCCGCCGACGAGGGCCAGCGAGCAGTCGCCGCGGCGCAGCGCCTGCGCGGCCCAGTGCAGGGCGACGAGGGAGGACGAGCACGCGGTGTCGACGCTGACGGCCGGGCCTTCCAGCCCGAGCGCGTAGGCGACCCGGCCGGAGACGACGCTGCCGGCGGCCGCGTGGCCGAAGTAGTCGTGGTACATGACGCCGGCGAAGACGCCGGTGCTGCTGCCGCGCAGGGTCTCGGGCACGATGCCGGCGCGCTCCAGCGCGGTCCAGGAGGTCTGCAGCAGCAGGCGCTGCTGGGCGTCCATGGTGAGGGCTTCGCGGGGCGAGATCCCGAAGAACTCCGGGTCGAACTCGGCGGCGTCGTACAGGAAGCCGCCTTCGCGGGTGTTGGTGGTGCCGGACCGCTCCCCCGCCGGGTCGTAGAGCCGGTCGAGCGGCCAGCCGCGGTCGGCGGGGAACGCGCCGACGCCGTCGGTCCCGGAAGCGACGAGCTCCCAGAGGTCCTCGGGGCTCTCGACACCGCCGGGATAGCGGCAGTCCATGCCGACGATCGCGATCGGCTCGGAGTCGCGCCGCCGGACCTCCTGCAGGGCACCCTTGGCCTCGCGCAGGTCGGCGGTGGCGCGCTTGAGGTAGTCGAGCAGCTTCCGCTCGTTTTCGGCGCTCACGCCATTACCCCCGTTCCGGCGTACAGCCGGGAAATGGCAGGAAAAACGGTACTCACGTAATCGACCACCTAACCGCGAAAAGGGTGGAAGGTGCCACGCCGAAAACGCTACCGAGAGACTTTCGGCCAACCCACCCCTAACGGGGCGGGCGCGGCCCCACACTTGCCGGCCCGGCCCCCGCGCGCACCCGGTCGTGAGTGGAAACGCGCGTTCCAACGCGCTTTCCCACTCACGACAGCCGCGGCAGACCGCTTACGCGCGGGTCAGCTCCGCCACCACGTCGCGCGGGGCCGGCAGGGCCGCGATTTCCTCCCGCAGCGCCTCCGCCGCGCCGCGCAGCGAGGCCAGCTCGGTGACCGCCGAGGCCGAGCCCACGTGTCCCGCACCGGCCGCCGCGATGCGCGTGGCGATCGGTGTCTCCGTCAACGACAACTGCGGCAGTCCGTGGGCCGCTGCGGCCAAGGCGAGCGAGGCGTCGCCGTCGTGGATGACCGCCGTGCACGTCGGCAGGACCGCCGCCGGCGGCGCCGCGTCGACCAGGCGCACGTTCGGCGGCATCGGCACCCCCGACGGGATGCTCGCCGGGTCCGTCGCCCACACGACCTCCGCGTCCAGGCCCGCGACCGCGTCGAACACCGGCCCGGCCTGCGTCGCGTCCGTGAGCGACAGCAGTACCCGGCTGCGCCTTGCCTTGCGGCGCAACCAACCCGGCACCTCGACCGGCCCGAAGTACGGCACGTGCCGGATCGGGCGGGCCCCGGCGGCGGCGGGATCCCGCAGCGACGGCGGCACCGTGTCGAAGCCCGGACCGGGCTCGTCCAGCGGACCCCGCAGCCGGACCGTCCCGGCCTCCGCCGAGACCGCCGCGTCGGACACCACCACGGCGGGCCGCCACAGTGCGGCGAACTCCGCCGGGTCGAGGTCGACCGCGACGCAACCGGTCGTGAGGATCTCGTCGACGAACGACGGCTCGCCGGCGATCTTCACGTCGTGGCCGGCGGCCCGCAGCGCCCACGCCAGCGGGACCAGGTTGTGCAGCCGCGCGGGCGACGACGAGGCGGCCAGGAGTACGCGCATGGGATCCACTCCAGAAAAGGAAACCGGGCCGGCCCGGTGCGGACAGTCGAATTCGACACTATCCACGCCGGGCCGGCCCGCGAACCCCTAAACCATTCACTGCCCCGGCAGCGTCACCGCTTCGATCGGGCTCTTGCGCATCGCCAGCCGCGCGGACAGCGACGTCACCGGCCAGATGATCAGGAACACCGCGAGCACGACCGCGAGGAACACCCAGATCGGCCCGGACGGGATGATCTGGCCGGTGCTGATCGCCATCGGCAGCACCGTGAACAACGAAATCACGATCCCGAGCACGAGCCCGGCCACCGCCACGATGCCGCCTTCGATGAACAGCATCCGGCGCACCTGCCCGCGGTCCGCGCCCGCGAGCCGCTGCGCGCCGAACTCCCGGCGCCGGGCCAGGACGGCGACGGCGAGGGTGTTCACCGCCGCGATCGCCGCGTACGCGATCGCCAGCACCGCCAGGAGGTAGTTGATCATCGCCTCGACGTCCGCGCCGGCCTGGAAGCTCTCCAGCAGCGCGTCGTCGCCGCCGACCGCGATGCCCGGCCAGTCCTTCAGCCGGTCGCTCAACGCGGACACGACGTCGCTGCCGTCGGCCGCCTTGACCAGCACCTGGGCCGCCATGCCGCTCGTGGTGTGGGCGGTGAGGAGGTCGACCGGCAGGACCATGCTCGCGTAGCTCGACGGGCTGTCGAGCAGCGCGACGACGGTGACCTGCGCCTGCGCCCCGTCGCCGAGCCGCATGGTGATCTTGTCGCCGACCTTGAGCTCGAGGTCGTCCGCGACGGCCTCCGGCAGCGCGACCGAGTCGCCGGTGAGGTTCTTCAGCGACCCCTGCGTGACTTCGGTGGCGAGCACGGTGCCGCCCTGGTCCTCGGCGGCGACGCCGAGCAGGCGCAGCGGGTCGCTGCCGTTGCCGTCGTAGGGCTGCTCGATCCAGCCGGCGCTGGTCACCAGCGGCGACGCGGTCGCGACCCCCGGCGTGCTGCGGATCTGCGCCAGTGCCTCCGGCGCGATCCCGCCGGCCGCGGTGCTGATCACGGCGTCGGCCTTCAGCTGGTCGGCGTAGGCGGCGATCTGCGCCTTCTGCGCCGTCGTCTCCGAGTACACGTTGCCGAGCGCGACGGCCGTGGCCAGGGTGATCGGCGTGAGCACCGCGGCGAAGCCCACCGCCCGCGCCCGCGAGTTGATCACCGCGAGCGTGGCGTCGCGGCCGGCGACCCGGCGGACGAACGGGCCGAAACGGTCGGCGACGTAGGCCATGATCTCCGGGCCCAGCAAGGCCACCGCGATGGCGCCGGTGAGCACCGCCGGACCGCCGATCGCGCTGGCGGTGTCGGCAGGCATGAACAGCGTGGTGCCGGCGAGCAGCACCGTCGCGATCCCGAAGACCACGGCACCCATGCGCCGCAACGGGTTCACCTTGGCGCTCGGGATCGACGCCTCGGCCAGCGCCTGGATCGGCCGGGACCGCGACGCGGCCAGCGCAGCGAACCACGCGGCGGCGTAGACGATCACGAGCGTGGCGACGACGCCCGCGCCGAACGCGATGATGTCCTGCCGGAACACCAGCTCGTCCGGCACGATCCCGATCGACATGCTCGTGGCGAAGATCTGGTTGCCGAGCAGGCTGCCCACGACCACGCCGCAGAGCGCGGCGACGACGCCGACGGCCATGGTCTCGGCGACGACCATCCGGTGCACCTGCTTCGGCGTCGCCCCGGTGGCCCGCAGCAGCGCGAGTTCCTGCTGGCGCTGGCGCACGGTGAGGCTGATCGTCGCGGAGACGACCAGCGCCATGACCACCAGCACCATGCCGCCGAACACCGCGGCCAGCAGGATCAGCGGGAGCCGGCTGCCGTCGACGCCGAGGAACTCGGCCGAGCCGCGGTCGTCGCCGGTCAGCACGCTGACGCCGGGCACCTGCTCCGCGATGCGCGCGGCGAGCTCACCCGCGTCCACGCCCTCGGCCGGGAACACCCCGGCCAGGTCGGCGCGGCCCTGGTGCGGCGAGAACTGCTGCGCGTCCGGCGCGGAGAAGAAGAACGCCGGCGCCGTGACGGGCTGGGCCGGTTCGGCGACGCCCGCGACGGTGAGGGTCAGCTTCCGGCCGTCGATCGCGAGGTCGACGGGCGAGCCGGCCTTGAGCCCGGCCGCCTCCGCGGTGGCCGAGTCGACGACGACCTGGCCCGGCGCCTGCGGCTGGGTGCCGTCGCGCAGGACGTACCCGCCGAGCGCGGCGGAGTCCCAGCCGTGTCCGGAAAGGACGGACGTGCCCGCGGGCGCGCCGTCCTTCAGCAGCACCGCCGGGAACGAGACGTCCGGGACGACGCGCTGGACGCCTTGCACCGCACCGATCTTGACGAGCTGGTCCGCGGCGAGCCCCGCGCGCTCGGCGTAGGGCACCTCCTCGGACTCTTCGTCCGGCAGCTTGAACGCCGACGAACCGCCGACCACGACCGGCGTCGCGGCGAGCCGCTGCGGCTGCGCCTGCAGCACGATCGCCGTCTCGAACAGCCCGGCGCAGGCGATGAGCAGGCCGCAGCCGATCAGGATCGCGACGAACGACGCGAGCGACGCGGCCGCGCGGTAGCGCAGGCTCGCCAGCGCCAGGTTGAGCACCACCCGCCGCGAACTCACCGCTGCCCCCGTGCCTGCTTGGCCCGCTCGCCCAGCTGCGCCAAGGTCGCCGCGACGGCCTCGACGCTGGGCGTCGCCATCTGCGTGACGATCTGGCCGTCGACGAGGAAGAGCACGTTGTCCGCGAAGGACGCGGCGACCGGGTCGTGGGTGACCATCACGATGGTCTGGCCCGCGCTGACCAGCTCGCGCATCAGGTTGAGCACCTCGAGCGCGGTGTTCGTGTCGAGCGCGCCGGTCGGCTCGTCGGCGAAGACGACGGCGGGACGGCCGGCGAGCGCGCGGGCGATCGCGACGCGCTGCTGCTGGCCGCCGGACAGCTCGCCCGGGCGGTGCTTGACGCGCTGGGTGAGCCCGACGCGCGCGATCACCTCGTCGACCCACTTCCGGTCCGGCTCGCGGCCGGCCAGCAGCGTCGGCAGGGTGACGTTCTGCTCGACGTTCAGCGCCGGCATCAGGTTGAAGGACTGGAAGATGAACGCGACGTGCTGACGGCGCAGTTCGGTCAGCTTCGTCTCGCTCTTGCCCTTGAGGTCGGTGCCGACGAGCGTCACGCGGCCGGAGCTCGGCTTGTCGAGGCCCGCCGCGCAGTGCAGCAGCGTGCTCTTGCCGGACCCCGACGGGCCCATCACGGCGGTGAAGGTGCCGGCCGGGAAGTTGACGGTGACCCCGGCCAGCGCTTCGACGGCGCTTTCGCCGGAACCGTAGGTCTTGTGCACCGCGTCCAGCTGGACCGGCGACTCGACGGAAGTCATCGTGGGCACGTCGTTCACTCCGATCCTTCCCGGGCGCGGCGCGCCGGGTCGAGGTACCACCACACGGCCAGGACGATCCCGCCGCCGACGATCGTCCACAGCCAGAACGGCGCCTTGAACGACATGCTGATCAGGCTCATGAGCAGCCAGATCACGAACTGGATGCCGCCGACGACCGCCCACACGATGGTGACGACGCGGCGGGCCAGACCGCCGGTGGACCGGGTTCCTTCTGTGCTTTCGGGCATCCATCTCCCCCTGTCGACGTCCGGCCGCACGGTCGGATTAATCGTGTAAGGCTTACACAGTTTAGCGCAGTACCGCCGAACGGGGAAGGCGGCCCCGGTTCAGGGGATGACGCGCATCCGGCGGTCCCAGTCCCGCACGCCCCACACGCCCACCGCCAGGACGCCGCCGCCGAGCACCACCCAGACCAGCCACGACGGGTCCCACTGGCCGCCGATGAGCCCGATGAGCAGCCAGACGACGAAGTTGGCGACGCTGACGAAAGCCCACAGCGTGCCGGCGATCCGCGGGGCCGCCTCGAGGGCGGGCGGCGCGGCCGGGCCGGCCCCCGCGACCGCGGCCCGCAGCGCGGCCTGGGTGGTGGCCAGCCGGACGCGGGCGAGCCGCCGGGCGGCCTCCCCGCCGTCGTAGGCACCGGTCGACCGGCCGTGTTCGATCTCGGTGGCCGCCAGCTTCCGGTCCAGCTCGGTGACCCGGCCCAGCCCGAACCGGCTGCTCTCGCTCACAAGCACTCGCCCCCAGCTCCGATTAGTGTAAGACTTGCACAGTTTACTGAAACGGACCGCGGAGCGATAGATGCCGACCGAACCCGAGCCGGACGACCGTCCGGACCTGCCGCCCGGGCTGGCCCCGGCGTGGGGTGCCGCGCCGCTGCGGCCCCGCCGTGGCCCCAAGCCGTCGCACAGCCTGGACCGGATCGTCACGGCCGCCGTCGAGCTCGCCGACGCCGACGGGCTGGCGGCGGCGTCGCTGCCCAACATCGCCGCCTCGGTCGGCCTGTCCACCAACGCGCTGTACCGGTACGTCGGGTCGAAGGAAGAACTGCTGGTCCTCCTGGGCGACGCGGGCTTCGGGCCACCGAGCCCGCTGACCCCGGATGCGGATTGGCGCGGCGCGGCGCGGGAGTGGGTGTACGCGGCACTGGACCGGTATCGCGGCCGGCCGTGGCTGCTGGATTTGGGCTCGCGCGGCAGCGCGGTGACACCGAACCGCCTACGGTGGATCGAGCAGCTGCTGGCCGTACTGGCCGAGGCCGGCATGTCCGATGTGGACGCATTCGGCTCGGCGCTGCTACTGGGCGACTTCGCACGAGCGACGGCCGACCGGCTGCGGGCCCGCGCCGATCCGGACTCGGCGGACTCGCCGGCGCGAGCCCGGGACGTGCGCGCATTCCTGCGCCCGTTGCTGGCCGAGGGCGGGTATCCGCAACTGGCCGAGCTCGCCGCCCGGGGCGAGTACCCGGGGGGTGGTTCGGTGGACTTCGGACTGGACCGGGTACTCGACGGCATCGCGGGCCTGCTCACCGCCTCGCCGGCCTGAGCGGTCCCCTCCGGAAACGACATGAACGACCCTTTCATGTCGTCTGGTGACATGAACGACCCTTTCATGGCATTTCGCGTGGGAAGGGCGGGGCGGCGCCCCGGGGGAGGAGGGGCGCCGCCCTGGTCTGTCAGCCGAGCGAACCCAGCCAGGTGTCCACGGCTTTCGCCGTCGTCTCGGCGTCGGTGTCCACCAGGCTGAAGTGGTCGCCCGGCACCGTCACCTCCGTGTCCGCGCGGCTCCACGTCGAGCGCCAGGAGTCGTCGGCCGGAGCATCGCCGAAGTGGCTTTCCGGGCGGACGAGCACCGTGGGGGCCGCCACCTCGCCCAGCACCGCCGACTCCAGCAGGTCCAGGTAGCGGGCCATCGCCGTCAGCTTGTCGCGGTCGAAGGGGCCGAACTGCTCCTCGCGCTCGATCATGCCGGCCGCCATGTCCGCCACCGTGTCCGCCGTCGGCTCGCCCGCCGCGTCCATCTCGTAGGTGTCGAGCAGGACCACCGCCGCCGGGGCGGAGCCGGCCTTCTCCAGCCGGGCCGCCAGTGCGTACGCCAGTACCCCGCCGGACGAATACCCCAGCAGCGCGAACGGCTGGTCGCCCGCTCCGAGCCGGGCGCTCTCCTCCAGCACCTCGAGCAGCGCGTCGACGTCGGCCGGCACCGGCTCGCCCGTGCGGAAGCCCGGTGTCGGCAGCGCGGCCACCCCGCGGCGGCCGCGGAAGCGGGCCGCCAGTTTCGCGTACTGGTACTCCCCGCCCAGCGCCGCCGGCGATGGGACGGCCAGCAGCCGCGGGCCGTCCGGGCCGTCGGCGAGCGTCACCGGGCGGGGCACCGAGCCGAGGCCGGCGACGCCGGTGAACTTCGGCCGCAGGTTCGCCGCGGCGCCCAGCAGCGCGATGCCGTTCTCGACCTGCCCGCCGCGGACGGCCTCGACGAACAGCTCCTTCACCGGGTCGCCGCCCGTCGCCGCGGGGGCGCCGGCCAGCAGCTCCAGCAGGTGCGCGGCCAGCGCCGCCGGGGTGCCGAGGTCGAACACCGCCGACCCCGCCAGGGTGACCCCGGTCGCCTCCGCGATCCGGTTCCGCAGCTTCAGGGCCGTCAGCGAGTCGAAGCCGAACTCGAGGAAGTGCGCGTCCGGGTCGATGGCGTCCGGGCCGGGATACCCCAGCAGCCCGGCCGCCTCGGCCAGCACGAACCACTGCACGCCCGCTTCGGTCCGCTCGAACGAGACAGGCGCCTCGGTGCGCGGCGCCGGCAGCTCGTGGTCGCCGATCGCGTGGCGGGCCTCCATGTCGACGGTGGGCCAGTAGCGGTCGCGGTGGAACGCGTAGCCCGGCAACGGAACCGTCTTCACGGCGCGGCCGGCGAACATCCGCGTCACGTCGAGCCCGGCGCCCGTCACGTGCAGCCGGGCGGCGGCCAGCAGCACCCAGCGCACCGTCGGCAGCGCGCCCAGGTCCAGGGTGTGCGTCGCCTCGAACTCCGGGACCGCCCCGCCGGGCGCCCAGTGCGCCGGATCGCGGAAGTCACCGGAAGACGCGAAGGGAACCCGCGGTTCGTCGTAGGTCAGCTCCGCCGCGATCTCCACCAGCTCGTCGAGCAGGTCGTCCTCCAGCGGACCCTCGGCCATCAGCTGGCCGCGGTGCGCGACGAGCTTGACGGCGTCGGCCAGGGACAGCACGCCGGCCAGGTGCGCGGCGGCGATCTCGCCGGCGGCGATCCCGGCCAGCACGTCCGGCCGCTGGCCCCAGCTTTCGAACAGCCGGGCCAGCGCGACGCCGGTGCTGAACGCCGCGGCCTGGGCGAACTCCGTCCGGTCGAGCAGTTGCGCGGCCGCCGTTCCCGCGGCAGCGAACACGACCTCACGCAGCGAACGCCCGAGATAGGTGTCGAACCCGGCCGCCACGCGGTCGAATTCCCGGGCGAACGCCGGGAAAGCGGTGTACAGCTCGGTGCCCTGCGTCGCTTCGCCGGGGAGCAGGAAGGCCGTCGTGCCACCGGGCCGCGCCCGGCCCACGACGTCCAATGTGGACAAGGCGGCGCGGATCTCGTCGAGGTCGGCGCCCACGACCGCGGCGCGATGGGCGAACAGTGGCCGCCGCTGGGCCAATGAGTGGGCGACGTCGAGCAGGTCCGACGACGAGCCGAGCCGCGCGAGCAGCGCCCGCGCCTGGTCCGGCAGGGCCGCGGCCGTCCGGGCCGAAAGGACCAGCGGCGGCAGCACGCCACCGGTGTCCCCGGCCGGTTCGCCCGCGACGGCGTCGACCGCCGGGGCCTGCTCCAGGATCACGTGCGCGTTGGTCCCGCTGTACCCGAACGCCGACACGGCCGCGCGACGCGGACGCGAGACCTCGGGCCACGGCCGGGCCTCGTCGAGCAGGCGGACGGTCCCGGCCGACCAGTCGACGTCGGCCGTCGGCTCGGCCGCGTGCAGCGTGGCGGGCAGCAGGCCGTGCCGCATCGCCTGCACCATCTTGATCACGCCGGCGACCCCGGCCGCGGCCTGGGTGTGGCCGATGTTGGACTTCACCGAGCCGAGCCACAGCGGCTCGCCCGCCCGGTCCTTGCCGTAGGTGGCCAGCAGCGCGCCGGTCTCGATCCGGTCGCCCAGCGGGGTGCTCGCGCCGTGCCCTTCGACGGCGTCCACTTCGGACGGCGCGAGCCCGGCGGTGGCCAGCGCGCGGCGGATCAGCCGCTCCTGGGCCGGCCCGCTCGGTGCGGTGAGGCCGTTGGACGCGCCGTCGGCGTTGACGGCGCTGGACTTGACAACGGCGAGGACCTCGTGGCCGTGGCGGCGCGCGTCGGACAGCCGCTCGATCACCAGCACGCCGACGCCTTCGCCCCAGCCGAAGCCGTCGGCCGCGGCGGAGTAGGGCTTGCAGCGGCCGTCGCGGGCCACCGCGCCGTCCACGAACTGCGCGAACGGCGCCGGCGAGACGAGCGCGGACACGCCGGCGACCAGCGCCAGCGAGCAGTCCCCGCCCCGCAGCGCCTGCGCGGCCTGGTGCAGCGCGACCAGCGACGACGAGCACGCGGTGTCCACCGACACGGCCGGGCCTTCCAGGCCGAACGCGTAGGCGACGCGGCCCGAGACCACGCTGCTCAGCGCGCCCGACCCGCGGTAGAGCCCGCCGCCCTGGGCGAGCGCGTCGCCCGGGTCGTAGTCCGACTGCATCACGCCGACGAACACGCCGGTGGTGCTGCCCTTCAGCGACAACGGGTCCACGCCGGCGTTCTCGAGCGCGACCCACGAGGACTCGAGCAGCATCCGCTGCTGCGGGTCCATCATCACGGCCTCGTTCGGGCTGATGCCGAAGAAAGCGGCGTCGAAGTCGGTGGCGTCGGGGACGAACCCGCCCTGCGGGGTGCCGCCGTCCGGCGCGACCTGGGGCAGCCAGTGCGCCATGTCCCAGGCCCGGTCGCCGGGGAAGTCGGTGATGCCGTCGCCGCCCGCGGCGACCAGCCGCCACAGCGCGTCGGGGCTGTCGGCGCCGCCGGGGAACCGGCAGGCCATGCCGACGATCGCAATCGGCTCGTCGTGCCCGGCACCGGTCACGACCTCCTCGGGCTCCCCCGTGTCGGCGAGGTCGCCCAGCAGCGACTCGTGCAGGTGGGCGGCCAGCTCCGCCGCGGTCGGGTGGTCGAAGACCAGGGTTGCGGTCAGGCTGAGGCCGGTGGCCTCGTTGAGCGCGTTGCGCAGCTCGACCGCGGTGAGCGAGTCGAAGCCGAGGTCCTTGAACGCGCGGTCGGCGTCGACCAGGTCGGCCGAGCCGTGGCCGAGCACCGCGGCCGCGTGCTTGACCACCAGGTCGCGCAGGTGGTCGAGGCGCTTGCCCGCAGGCAGCCGGACCAGTGTGCCCAGCAGCGAGTCCGCGCCGGCCTCGCGGCCGGACACCGTCCGCCGCGCCGCCGGGACGAGCCCGCGCAGCAGGTCCGGGACGCCGCCGGCGTCGCGCCACGCGGGCAGGTCGAGCTTGATCGGGACGTAGACCTCGCCGGCCGCGGCGACCGCGGTGTCGAACAACGCCAGGCCCTCGTCGACGCCGAAGGCGCCGAGGCCGCGCTTGCCGTGGGTCTCCCCCGCCATGCCGGCGGCCGACTCCCACATGCCCCAGGCGAGGGAGTGCGCGGGCTTGCCCTCGGCGTGGCGGACGGCGGTGAGGGCGTCCAGGAAGGCGTTGGCGGCGGCGTAGTTCGCCTGGCCGGGCGCGCCGAGCACGCCGGCGGCCGAGGAGAACGTGACGAACGCGGTGAGGTCGCCGGCCAGCTCGTGCAGGTGCCAGGCGGCCAGCGCCTTCGGGTCGAAGACGCCGTCGACGCGCTCGGGGGTCATCGAGGCGAGGACGCCGTCGTCGAGCACGCCCGCGGCGTGGACGACCGAGTCGACCGCGTGCTTCTTCAGCAGGGCACGGACCTTCGCGCGGTTCGCGAGGTCGGCGGCCACGACGGTCGCCGACGCCCCCAGCTCGGCCAGTTCGGCGACCAGCTCGGCCACGCCCTCGGCGTCGGGGCCACGGCGGCTGACGAGCACGAGGTCGGTGACGCCGTGCTGCCGCGCGAGGTGCTTCGCGACGAGCTTGCCCAGCGCGCCGGTGCCACCCGAGACGAGGACCGTGCCCCACTCGGGCGCGGTCCCGGCTTCGGGGGTCGCCCGGGCGAGCCGGGGCACGGTCACTTCACCGTCGGCGACGCGGACCGCCGACTCGTCGGCGGCGGCGATCGCGGCCAGCTGCTCCGGCGTCGCGCTGCCCTCGACGAGCACGATCCGGCCCGGGTTCTCGACCTGCGCCGAGCGCACGAGCCCGGCGACGGCGGCACCGGCGAGGTCGCCGTGGGTCACCACGACCAGGCGATCCGGTCCCGCCAGGCGGTTCTGGAGCTCGGCCAGGGCACTGTGGACGGCCTTCTTCGCCGCGGCCGCCGTCGCTCCCGGGGCAACCTCGTACACGGCGACGTCCTCGGTGCTTTCGGGGAGCGCCGCCGGGACCCAGTCGATCCGGTAGAGCGAGTCGGTGCCGGCGGGCACCGCGCGGGCCGCGGCCAGCTGCTCCTCGCTGATCCGGCGCAGCCCCAGCGCGCCGACCCGGGCGACCGGGGCGCCTGCCGAGTCGGCCAGCCGCAGCTCCACCGTCTGCTCGCCGGTCGGGTGCACCTGCACCCGCAGCGCGGACGCGCCCGCGGCCAGCAGCTCGACGCCGGACCAGGAGTACGGCAGCGTCGTGCCCTCCCCCGCCGCGCCGCTGAGGCCGATGGCGTGCAGCGTCGCGTCGAAGACCGCCGGGTGCAGGCCGAACGCTTCGGCGCCGAGGCGCTCCTGTTCGGGCAACGCGACCTCGGCGAAGACGTCGTCGCCGAGCCGCCAGACCGCGCGCAGGCCCCGGAAGACCGGGCCGTACGCCATCCCGGCTTCGGCGAGCAGGTCGTACATGCCCTCGATGTCGACGGCTTCGGCGCCGGCCGGCGGCCACGCGCTCAGGTCGAACGCGGGACCCGCCGTGGCGGGTTCGAGGGTGCCGTCGGCGTGCCGGGCCCAGCCGCCGGTCGCGGCGAGGTCGTCCGGTCGCGAGTGGACGCTGATCGCCCGCGAGCCGTCGGCGGCGGGCGTGCCGAGCCGCACCTGGATCCGCGCGGCGCCGTGGGCCGGGAGCACCAGCGGGGCGTGCAAGGTCAGGTCGCGGACGCGGCCGCAGCCCACCTCGTCGCCCGCACGGACGGCCAGCTCGACGAACGCCGTGCCGGGCAGCAGGATGGCGCCGCCGACGACGTGGTCGGTGAGCCATGGGTGGGTGGCCGCGGAGATCCGGCCGGTCAGCACCACGCCGTCGGCGTCGGCCAGCAGCGTGGCCGCGCCGAGCAGGGGGTGGTCGACCGGGTCGAGGCCGAGCGAGGCGAGGTCGCCGGAGTCCGACGACACCTCCAGCCAGTAGCGCTGGTGCTGGAAGGCGTAGGTCGGCAGGTCCGCCCGGCTCGCGCCGCGGGCGGCGAAGTGCGCGGCCCAGTCCGGCACGACGCCGCGGACGTGCAGCGCGGCCAGGGCGGTGGCGAGCGCGACGTCCTCCGGGACGTCCCGGCGCTGGGCCGCGACGGCTACCGCGGTGTCCGAAGTGGACTGCGGGACGACGGCGGTCAGCGGCGCGTCCGGGCCCAGCTCGAAGAACCGGTTGACGCCCTCGGCGGCCAGCGCGCGCACGGCGTCGGCGAACCGCACCGGCTGCCGCACGTTGCGCACCCAGTACTCGGGGTCGGTCAGCTCGGCCGAGACCTCCGCGCCGGTGACGCTGGAGATCACGGTCAGTTCGGGCTGCGCGTAGGTGAGCGTCTTCGCGACGGCGCGGAACTCGGCGAGCATCGGCTCCATCAGGCGCGAGTGGAACGCGTGCGAGACCTTCAGCCGCGTCGTCCGCCGTCCGGCTCCGGCGAACTTGTCGCCGACCGCGGCGACGGCGGCCTCGGCGCCGGACAGGACCACCGAGCGCGGGCCGTTGACGGCGGCGACGTCGACCGTCCCTTGTGGATCGTGGGCGGCGACCTCCTCAGGCGTCCCTTCGACGGCGACCATCGCGCCGCCGGCGGGCAGGGCCTGCATCAGCCGGCCGCGCGCGGCGACGAGCTTGGCCGCGTCGGCGAGGGAAAGCACGCCGGCGCAGTGCGCGGCGGCGAGTTCGCCGATGGAGTGGCCGCACACCGCGTCCGGCGTCAGGCCCCAGGACTCGACGAGCCGGAACAGCGCGACCTCGAAGGCGAACAACGCGGCCTGCGTGTTGCCGGTCTGCGCCAGGGCGTCGGCGTCGGTGTCGATGACTTCGCGGATCGGGCGGTCGAGGTGCTGGTCCAGCTCGGCGCAGGCTTCGGCGTACGCCTCGGCGAACCGCGGGTACGCGGCGGCCAGCTCGCGGCCCATGCCGGGGCGCTGGGAACCCTGGCCGGAGAACAGGAAACCGGTGTTGGTCTCGCCGCGGGCGACGCCGGTCAGCGCGCCCGGCTCGCCGCCGGCGAACCCGCGCAGCGCGGCCAGGAGTTCGGCGCGGTCGCTCGCCACCACGGCCGCGCGGTGGTCGAGGTGCGTGCGGCCGGCGGCCAGCGTGCGGGCGACGTCCAGGAGCCGGGCGGGGTTCTCGTCGAGGTCCGTGAGCAGCCGCGCGGCCTGCGCCCGCAGCGCCTGTGGCGTCCGGCCGGAGAGCACGAACGGGATCGCGGCGGTGTCGCGCGGGGTCTCGGCGGCTTCGTCCGGTTCCGGGGCTTCCTCGATGATGACGTGCGCGTTGGTGCCGCTCAGGCCGAAGCACGAGACCGCGCCGCGCCGCGGGTGGCCGTTGCGCTCCCACGGCCGCCGCTCGGTGAGCAGCTCGACCTGCCCGGCACTCCAGTCGACCTGCCGGGTCGGCTGGTCGACGTGCAGCGTCTGCGGCAGCACGCCGTTGTTGAGCGCCAGGACGATCTTCAGCACGCCGGCGACGCCCGACGCGGCCTGCGTGTGACCGACGTTGGACTTCACCGAACCCAGCCAGAGCGGGGAGTTCTCGGGACGGCCCTGACCGTAGGTCGCGAGCAGCGCACCGGCCTCGATCGGGTCGCCGAGCTTCGTCGCGGTGCCGTGTGCCTCGACGACGTCGACCTCGTCCGGGCTGACGCGGGCGTTGGCGAGCGCCTGGCGGATCACGCGCTGCTGGGCGGGGCCGTTGGGCGCGGTCATGCCGTTGGACGCGCCGTCCTGGTTGATCGCGGTACCGCGGACGACCGCGAGCACGGGGTGGCCGTGGCGGCGCGCGTCGGAAAGCCGTTCCACGAGCAGCATCCCGCAGCCTTCGGACCAGCCGGTGCCGTCGGCGGAGTCGGCGAAGGCGCGGCAGCGGGCGCTGCGGGCGAGGGTGCCGTCGAGGCTGAACTCGACGAAGGTGCGCGGCGTCGACATCACCGAGACGCCGCCCGCGAGCGCGAGCGAGCACTCGCCGGACCGCAGGGCCTGCACGGCCATGTGCAGCGCGACCAGCGACGACGAGCACGCCGTGTCGATGGTGACGGCGGGGCCTTCCAGGCCGAAGGTGTAGGCGAGCCGGCCGGAGATGACCCCGGACGAGCCGTAGCTGCCCTGGTAGTTGTGGTACATGGTGCCGGCGAACACGCCGGTCGGGCTGCCCTTCACCGAGTGCGGCGCGATGCCGGCGCGTTCGAAGGCCTCCCAGGAGGTTTCCAGCAGGAGCCGCTGCTGCGGGTCCATGAGCAGGGCCTCGCGCGGGCTGATGCCGAACAGGTCGGCGTCGAAGTCCAGGGCGTCGTGCAGGAACCCGCCTTCCCGGACGTAGCTCGACCCCGGGCGCTCGCCGGCCGGGTCGTAGAGCCGGTCCAGGTCCCAGCCGCGGTTGGCGGGGAACTCGCCGATGGCGTCGACGCCTTCGTCCAGCAGCCGCCAGAACTCCTCCGGGGTGCCGGCCCCACCGGGGAACCGGCAGGCCATGCCGATGATCGCGATCGGTTCCCGCGCCGCCTCGGTCAGCCGCCGGTTCTTCTCGCGCAGCCGCTCGCTCTCCTTGAGGGAGGCACGGAGCGCACCGACCAGCTTGTCTTCGGAGTTGCCCACGAGTCCTCTTTCCTTCCACGTCGCCTGCGCCGGAAGGGGATCAGGCGCCCCCACAGCAATGCGGTTGACGATACGAGCGCGCCGCGGGCGTCCCCACCCCTAAAGGCCCCGGAGGACACCGGAACCGCGCCCCTAAGCGCGGCGGCCGTCAAGATCGGCCGGCTTGAACGCCCCGAGACCCGAGCCCCGAGCGCCCCAATGTGGCGTTGGTTGCGTCTGACGCACCGAACGCCACATTGGGTGCGTTGGATCAACACTGCGGCGCGAAGCGCCTCCGTTGAGGGCGGTGGCGGGGGCATGGATGGAGCACCGAACGCCACATTGGGTGCGTCAGACGCACCGAACGCCACATTGGGGCGCATCGGCCGGGCCGCCCGCGCCGCCCCTACGCTCCGCGTTCCCCGCCCCGCCAAGGTCCGCTTTAGACGGTCTTTAGGGGTTGTCCGCACTGGTCGGCGGATGTCAGATTTCCGGCAGGAACTTCGATCCGTGAATGCCGTGCTCGCCCGCTCGCCTCGGCGAGGAGCCGGTTCGGGAATTGGCTCGCCTCTTCGGAATGAGACTGGGGATCCGGTATGCACAGGAAAATTCGCAAACTGCTGGTCGTGGGCGCACACGGGGACGACGAAACGCTCGGCGCCGGCGGCACCATCGCCCGGCTCGCCGACGAAGGCGTGACGATCTCGCTCTGCATCCTGACCAACGACGACGGTTCGCGGTCGGCCGACGGCTCCGGCGTCGTCAACCGCACCGCCGCGATCGAGCTGGCCGCCAAGACGCTCGGCATCGAACGCGTGCGCATCCACGAGTTCGGGGACAACCGCCTCGACACCGTCAGCCACCTCGAGCTCAACCGGGTCGTGGAGAACGAGGTCCGCGACTTCGAGCCCGACACGATCCTCAGCACCAGCATGTGCGACCTCAGCACCGACCACGCGCTGGTCAGCCGCGCCGCCCGGGTGGCAGGCCGGCCCGGCAAGGGCAGCGTGCAGGAGGTGCGGACCTTCGAGATCCGCTCGGCCACCGACGTCGGCGAGGCGTCCGGGCTGCCGGTCGCGTTCCGCCCCAACTGCTGGCAGCGCCTCGACGACTCGCACCTCGAGCGCAAGATCGAGGCGCTGCGCGCGTACGGCAAGGAACTCGAGCCGTGGCCGCACCCCCGCAGCGAGCGGGGGGTCCGCGCGCTGGCGGAGTACCGCGGTTCGCAGATTTCCACCGGCCTCGCCGAAGCCTTCGAAATCGTCCGGGTCGTGCACTGACCTTCGTCCCATTCCACCGTGCAGAAGACGGGTGAACCGCAATGACGAGTACTGTCGCTGAATACCAGGCCATCGCCGAGCTGAACGAGCTGACCTCGGTCGCGGTCGTCGGGATGGGGTACGTCGGCCTTCCCACCGCCCTCGGCCTGCACGAGAGCGGTGTCGAGGTGATCGGCATCGACCTCTCGCAGAACCGCCTCGACGCGATCCGGTCCGGCGAGGTCGACCTGATCGAGGCCGACCACCGCCGGCTGGAGAAGGCCGTGCACCAGGAGGACTTCCGGCTCACCGCCGACCCGGCGCGGATGGCCGAGGCCGACGCGGTGCTGGTGTGCGTGCCGACCGGGCTGGACGAGTACCTGATGCCCGACCTCCGCCCGCTGGAGAGCGCCTGCGCGGAGCTGGTCAAGCACGCCCGGCCCGGCCAGACGCTGATCCTCACCTCGACCAGCTACGTCGGCACCTCCGGGCGGCTGCTGGTGAAGCCGTTGGCCGCCAGGGGGTTCCGGGTCGGGCGGGACATCTTCGTCGCCTCCAGCCCGGAGCGCATCGACCCCGGCAACGTGACGCACACGCAGCAGGAGACCCCGCGCGTGCTCGGCGGCGTGACGCCGACGTGCACCGCGATGGCCCAGCGCGTCATCAACCTGCTGACCCCGGCGGTGCACTGCGTGAGCTCCGCCGAGGCGGCCGAGCTGACCAAGCTGTACGAGAACACCTTCCGCGCCGTGAACATCGCGCTGGCCAACGAGTTCGCCGAGATCAGCGACGGCTTCGCGATCGACCCCATCGAGGTGATCGACGCGGCGGCGAGCAAGCCCTACGGGTTCATGGCCTTCCACCCCGGCCCCGGCGTCGGCGGCCACTGCATCCCGTGCGACCCGCACTACCTGCTCTGGCAGCTGCGGGCGACGCAGCAGAACGCGCCGCTGGTCACCCAGGCCATGCACGCCATCGCCGAGCGTCCCAAGCAGGTCGTCGAGCGGCTGCTGAACACGTTGTCCCGCGACGGGAAGGGCCTCGCGGGCACCCGCGTGCTCGTGGTCGGCGTGACGTACAAGCCGGGCGTCCAGGACGTCCGCTCGTCGTCCGCATTGGACATCATCGACCTGCTGGCGGCGAAGGGCGCGAAGGTCGGCTACCACGACCCGCTGGTGCCGACGATCCGCGTCAAGGGCGGCCTGCTCGACAGCGTCGTCGAGCCGGCGGGCGGCGACTGGGACGTCGCCCTGATCCACACCGTCCAGCCCGGCCACGGCTACGACTGGCTCGGGCAGTGCCCGCTCGTCATCGACGCCACGTACCGCTTCGACTCTGCGCTCTTCGCCAACTGACTTCATTCGGGGGTTCCGGGTGGCGGAGCCCCCGGCCTGGGGCGAAGCCCCAGATGACACTGAGAGGACATCCGACGTGCGTTACCTCATCACCGGCGGGGCCGGCTTCATCGGCTCCCACCTGACCGAGCACCTCCTGGAGCGCGGCCACGAAGTCGTCGCGCTGGACAACCTCAGTACCGGCACGCTCGACAACCTCGCCGGCTTCCGCGACAACCCGGGCTTCCGCTTCGTGCGCGGCTCGGTCACCGACCCCTCGGCCGTCGAGGCGTGCATGGCGGGGATCGACGCGATCTTCCACCTGGCGGCCGCGGTCGGCGTCTTCACCATCCTCGACAAGACGATGGACAGCCTCCGCACCAACCTGCACGGCACCGAGACCATGCTGGACGCGGCGCTGCAGCACGACGTGCCGATCCTGGTCGCGTCGACGAGCGAGATCTACGGCAAGAACACCGCCGACGGCCTCACCGAGGACGCCGACCGGATCATCGGCTCGCCGCTGAAGAACCGGTGGTCCTACGCCGAGGCCAAGGCACTGGACGAGACGTTCGCGTACCTGTACGCGGTGGAGCACGGCCTGCGCACGGTGATCGTCCGGCCGTTCAACACGGTCGGCCCCCGCCAGACGGGCCGCTACGGCATGGTGATCCCCCGGTTCGTGAAGCAGGCACTGGCGGGCGAGCCGATCACGGTGTTCGGCGACGGCCAGCAGACGCGCTGCTTCTGCCACGTCCAGGACGTGGTGCCGGCCCTGGTGGCCCTGCTGTCCGACGAAACGGCGTACGGCAAGGTGTTCAACCTCGGCAGCACCGAGCAGACGACGATCGCCCAGCTCGCCGAGCGCGTGATCGCGGCGACGGGCTCGGCGAGCACGATCGCGAAGGTCCCGTACGAGGAGGCCTACGGCGACGGGTACGAGGACATGCAGCGCCGGATCCCGGACTGCACCCGCGCCCGCGAGCAGATCGGCTTCTCGCCGACCCGCACGTTGGACGACATCATCACCGCCGTGGTCGCCGATCGGCGTGCTGCCTGACCTGTCCTGCGCCGTCCCGATGCAATGAATGACTCATTCCTGGCGTCCGACACCAGGAATGAGTCATTCATTGCGTTTCAGCGGTGCTTGGCCCCGCCCAGCTTCCGGTACACCGCCTCCAGCAGCGCCGCCGCCTCGGTGGCCGCCACCCCCAGCGCTTCCGCGATGGCCTCGATCGCCGTGGCGTTCGCCGCCAGGTCGGCCACCCGGAGCTCCGCTTCCGTCAGCAGTGCGTTCACCGATCTCCTTCGGGGCTGTCGAGTTCGCCGGCCAGTGCCGCGCGGCCGGCCACGCCGAGCTTGCGGTACACCCTCGTCAAGTGCTGCTCCACGGTGCTCACCGTGATGTACAGCGTCGCCGCGATCTGGCGGTTCGTGTGGCCGTCCACGGCCAGCTCGGCCACCCGCAGTTCCGCCTCGCTCAGCACCGAGGCCGACGGGGACGCCGGTTCCGGGCGGACTGTCGAGCGAGGCACCGCGGGCGCGGGCCGGGACCGGGCCTGGCGGAGTGCGTGCACCGGTTTCACCAGGTTGCTGCCGCGCTCGGCGCGCTGGCTCAGCTGGTTGATCGTGCGCATCGTCTTCGCCACCTCGAGCCGGTCGCCGGCGGTCTTGAACGCCTCCGCCGCCCGCTCCAGCAGCGCCGGCCGGGCCGCCGCGTCGCCCGCCAATGCCAGTACCCGCAAGGCCGAGCCGCGCGAGTACGCGTCGGCCGGGGCCGCGGCCAGCTGCTGCTTGGCCAGCTCGACGGCCGGTGCCGTGTTGCCGAGGCCGAGGTTCGCCTCCGCCAGGTCCGCCTGCCACGGCAGGATCGCCGGCAGCTCGAGGTCCTGCTCGACGAGGATCCGGCGGCACTGCTGCAGGTCGCTGACGGCCGCGAGACCGCGGTTGGTCGCCAGGTGGAAGTGGCCGCGGGCCCGCAGGTAGCGGACCCCGCCCAGGGTCGTCAGCGCCGCGTCCGGCAGCGGGTGCCGCAGCACCGCCGCCGCGTCCTTGAACGCCCCCGCCGCGGTGTGCGCGATCAGCAGGGTGGCCAGCGGGTGGGTGATCGCGACGCCCCAGTTCGGCGCGTCCAGCATGCCCAGTGCCCGGTTCGCCAGGTCGACGGCGCCCCCGACGTCGCCCCGGCGCAGCCGCAGGCTCGCGCCGATCGCGTCGAGCATCGCCTTCCACGTGACCGCGCCGCGGTATTCGGCCTCTTCGCCGAGCGAGGTGCACCAGCCTTCCGCGCGGTCGGCCTTGTCGTCGTAGGCGAGCGCGACGATCGCCGTGGCCAGCGCTTCCAGCGAGGTGTCCGACAGCCGGCAGTTCTGCAGGATCCGTTCCGCGCACGCCGAAGTCGCCGCCGTGCCGCCGGTGCGCCACACCTCGGCCAGTGTCTGCGCCGTGTGCAGCCAGGGATCGCCGGAGCCTGCCGTGGTCGTCGAGACGCCGTAGTGCCAGTAGCCGGCCAGGACGAGCTCCGCCGAGGTGCGCGGGTCGAGCGGTTCGCCGTCGTGCTCCAGCGCGGCGAAGGCGCGCTCGAAGGTGTCCCGCTCGCCGAGCCACAGCGACTGGCGGGCGAGCCCGAGCCGGTCCGACCGGTCCAGCGAACCCGCCTCGCGCAGCGACCGCAGGTGCGGCGCGGCGGCGGCCGGGTTGACGCGCCAGGTGATCTTGGCGAGCAGCTGGGAGATCGTCTGCTGCTCCCAGCGGGCCTCGGCCACCGACGCGGCGAGCTTCAGGCAGCGGGTGGCGAAGTCGATGTCGTCACCGAGCATCACCTGCTCCGCCGCGGCGACCAGCACCGGCAGCGCCCAGTCGGCCTCCGCTTCGCCCGCGGCGACCAGGTGCCGGGCGACGTCGGCGGGGCTCAGCCCGCGCAGGTGCTTGACCTCGGCGGCCCGGGCGTGCAGCCGGACCTTCTCCGGCCCGCGCAGCCCGCCGAGCACCGCGGCCGCGGCCGGCGGCCGGAACCGGACGCCGGCGACCAGGCCCGCGTCGGCGAGCCGCCCGGTCGACGCCTCCGCCTCCAGGGGGTCGACCCCGGCGACGATGGCGACGGCGTCGGCCGTGACGTCGCTGTCCAGCACCGCGATCGCGGTCGCCACCTCACGCAGCGGCGAACCGTAGCGGTGCAGCAGCAGCTGCACGGCCTCGGAGTACGCCGAGCCGGTGTCCGCGCTGCCGCGGTGGGCGTCGACCAGGGCCCGGACCAGCAGCGGGTTCCCGGCACTCAGCTCGTGGATCCGCTCCGGCAGCCCGTCACCGCCGGCGGGCACCAGCTCGGCGATCGCCTGGACCGACAACGGCGTCAGCTCGACGTGCCGGTGCGGCAGCGCGGTGAACGGCAGCTCCGCGTAGGAGCCGTCGGTGTGGCTCAGCACCAGCAGCAGCGCCGCGGACGGCGCCCGCCGCTGCAGGCGCAGCAGCAGCCGCGCCGAGGTCTCGTCCACGTGCTGGAGGTCGTCGACGGCCACCAGCACCGGGCGTTCGCCGGCCAGCCGGTGCACCGCGCCGCACAGCGCGGCGATCCGGTCGTCGGCGTCGGTCCCGGCCGGGCACCCGGTCAGCCACGGCGGCAGCAGCGGGCTCGCCAGCAGCTGGTCGATGACGCCGCCGTCCACGTCCCGCTCGTCGGCGGCACCCGACGCGGTCAGCGTCACGATGCCCAGTTCCTTGGCCCGCACCACCAGCTGGTGCTGCAGGTGCGTCTTCCCGCTGGCCGGCGCTCCGCCGACCAGCACGGTCTCCCCCACACCGGCGTCGCATTCGATCAACAGGTCCTCGAGAAAGGCCAAGGCCCGCTGCGGATTGTCTCGGCGGTTCTGCCCCCAGATCACGCCCATTGCAAGCTCCTCGAAGCAGGGTGTCATTTTCCTGCCCGGACAACGTTCGCAAAAGCCGCCTAAGCACGGCCAACCGCAACCTAAAGTCACCCAACGGAGTGAATCGAACACAGTGGGGTGGCGAGGTTGATCATGACTTGGTACGTGGAGTGATTTCGTCGAACCCCGTAGGGGTTGCCACGACCCGGAAAGCCCCGAACACTTCGGGAACTGTGACTGCCCTGAACGAACGAACGAGCCGGTGGATCCGGCGCTTCCACGCGGCCGACGACGCCGCCGTGCGGCTGGTCTGCCTGCCGCACGCGGGTGGGTCGGCGACGGCGTACTTCGCGTTCTCGCGCACTGCCGCCGAGGCCGGGCTGGATGCCGACGTCGTCGCCGTCCAGTACCCGGGGCGGCAGGACCGCCTCGGCGAACGCTGTTTCGACGACGTCGAAGCCATGGCCGACGCGATCGCCGACGACCTCGGGCCCTGGTTCGACCGGCCGGTGGCGTTGTTCGGCCACAGCATGGGCGCGTTGCTCGGCTACGAGGTCGCCCGCCGGCTGGAGGCGCGGGGCGCGCGGCCGCTGGGGCTGTTCGCCTCGGCCTGCCAGGCCCCGTCGGCGCAGCGGATCGAGTACGTCCACCAGCGCGACGACGACGGCCTGATCGCCGCCTTGAAGGAGCTCAGCGGCACCGACAGCGCCGTGCTGGGCGACGACGAGCTGCTGCGCATGGTGCTGCCCGCGGTCCGCGGCGACTACACCGCCGTCGAGACCTACCGGCACCGGCCGGGACCCGAGCCGTCGTGCCCGATCCAGGTGCTGGTGGGCGACGCCGACCCGGTGACCGGGCTCGGCCGGGCGGACGCCTGGCGCAGCCACACGACCGGCGGCTGCGCCCTCGAAGTCTTCCCCGGCGGGCACTTCTACCTGAACGACCGGCTCGACGACGTCCTGGCGGTCGTGGCCGCCCGGCTGCGCGACTGGGGTGCCGGCGCAACCCCCTGATCCGGGTGCGGCAGGGGTGGGTAAACCCCAGCCGCGGTTCAGGTGCCGACCCCATGGCCCGGCGGGTCCCGATCCGCGAAACTGGGTACATCGAGGAAAACGACCCGCCCCCGGAGGTAGTCATGATGGCGATCCAGACCGTTCCCGGTGTCACCCAGCGGATGCTCCCCAACGGGCACCTGCAGCTGACCTGCCGCGGCACGAACCGCCGGATCGACTGCGAGCCGGTGGCGGCGGCGATGTGGATCGCGCTGAAGCAGCACCACGGCGACGTCGAGCGCGCGAGCGCGGTGCTGGCGGCGCTGTGGGAGACCGACGTCGAGGACACCCGGTACGACATGGAGCTGCTGGCCGGCTCGCTGTGCTCGCTGGGCCTGCTCGCCGAAGTCTGAGCGTCCGCAGTTCGAAAACCCGCGAAGGCGGTGCACGGTTCGGGTCGCCGTGCACCGCCTTTTGCCGTGTCTGCGCAGCCTTTACTCGCGTCGGGCGGTCGGCCGCGGCCGGTCGGCGATGCCATGAACGACTCTTTCATGACGTCTGACGTCATGAAAGAGTCGTTCATGGCGTCCGGACCACACCGGCGAACCCCGGCGCACGCGAAAAGGGACCGCTTCCGGCGCCGTTGGCGGAAGCGGTCCCGGTGTCCGGCCGGGGGAGGCAGCCGGAAGCTCAGCCCTGGGACTCCAGTTCTTCGTCCAGCATCGCGAACAGCTCGTCCGCGCCCGCGTCGGCGAGTGCCTGGTCCGCCGGGGAGAACGTCGCCACCAGCTCGCGGAGCCTGCCGACGGCCGTGGCGCGCGCGTCCGGGTCCAGCGACCGCAGCTCGGTTTCCAGGTCCGCCAGCCGGACCTCCACCGCGGACGGCGGGTCGGCCAGGCCGGCACCGAGGAACCCGGCCAGCGCCGAGGCCGACGGGTGGTCGAAGATCAGCGTCGCGGGCAGGCGCTGCCCGGTCACCGACTCCAGCCGGTTGCGCAGCTCGATCGCCGTCAGCGAGTCGAAGCCCAGCTCGATGAAGCCCTTGCGCGGGTCGACCGCGTCGCGGTGCTCGTGCCCGAGGACCACCGCCGCCGTGCCGCACACCAGGTCCAGCAGCGCGCGCTCCCGGTCGGCCGCGGGCAGGCCCGCGATCCGGGCCCACGAGTCGTCCGAAGCCTCCGCCCGGCGCCGGGCACCGCCGCGGACCAGGCCCCGCAGCATCGCCGGGACGCTGTGCGCGTCGGCCCGCAGGCCCGACATGTCCAGCCGGACCGGCACCAGCGACGGCTCAGACGTCCCGAAAGTCGCGTCGAACAGCGAAAGCCCGTCGTCGAACGACAAGCCGAACACGCCCGAGCGCGCCATCCGGATCAGGTCCGTCTCCGCCAGCTCGTTCGACATGCCGCCCTCGGACCACAGGCCCCACGCCAGCGACACCGCGTGCTTCCCGGTCGCCGCCCGGTGGTGGGCCAGGGCGTCCAGGAAGACGTTCGCCGCCGAGTAGTTCGCCTGTCCCGCGGCGCCGAGCGTGCCGCCGGCCGAGGAGTACAGGACGAACGGGATGTCCCGATCGGCCGTCAGGGCGTGCAGGTTCCACGCCGCGTCCACCTTCGGCCGCAGCACCGCGTCCATCCGCTCCGGTGTCAGTGCCAGCAGGACGCCGTCGTCGACGACGCCGGCCGTGTGCACGACGGCGGCCAGGTCCACGCCCGCCAGCAGTTCGGCCGCCGCGTCGCGATCGGCGAGATCGCAGGCCTCCAGGGAAACCGTGGCCCCCAGCGACGTCAGTGACTCGACCAACTCCGGCGCTCCGGGTGCCGAAGCGCCGCGGCGGCTGGTGAGCAACAGATTCTTCACGCCGTGGCCGGTCACCAGGTGCCGGGCGATCAGCTGCCCCAGCACGCCGGTGCCGCCGGTGACCAGGACCGTTCCGTCCGGGTCCAGGGCAACGGGAGCAGCGGCAGGCACGTACTTCGCCAGCCGGTGCACCAGCACCGCGCCGTCGCGCACCGCAACGCCGGGCTCGTCGGCGTACATCGCCCCGAGGACCACGTCCAGGGGCAGGTCATCGCCGTCGACATCGACGACCATGAACCGGTCGGGGTACTCCAGCTGCGCCGTCCGGATCACGCCCCAGAGGGCGGCGTGGGTCAGGTCGTCGACGCCCTCGTCGGGCCGCGTCCCGATCGCCTTTTCGGCGACGACCACCAGCCGCGACGACGCCAAGGTCTCCTCGGCGACCCAGGCCTGGGCCAGGGCCAGGAGCCGATGCGTGGCCTCACGAGCCGCCACCGGCGACGCCGTCGCAGGCGCCACGAACGGCGCGAACACCACGTCGGGCCGCACGCCGTCGGCGACCAGCGCGGGAAGGTCCACATAGGACTTGCCTGGCAGTCCGAAGCCACCACCGAGCACCGCGGACGAGACACCGGAAACCGCGTCACCCGCGAACGGCTGCCACTCGACGCGGAACAGCGAGTCGTCCACCGCCGACCGGGTCGCGCGGAACGCGTCGGCCGCGATCGGCCGCAGCGACAGCGATTCGACGCTCAGCACGGGCGCACCGGCGGCGTCGGTCGCGGTCAGCGACACGGTGTTCTCGACGTCCGAAGAAATCACCACGCGCAGCTCGGCGGCACCGGCGGCGTGCAGCGTCACGCCCGACCACGCGAACGGCAGCACGGGCTTGTCCTCGGTCGGCCCGGCGAGGCCGATCGTGTGCAGTGCCGCGTCGAGCAGGGCGGGGTGCAGGCCGAACGCCGAAGCGTCGGTGTCCTCCGGCAGCGCCACCTCGGCGGCGAGCCGGTCGCCCGCCTGCCACACGCGGCGGAGCCCGGCGAACACGGGGCCGTAGTCGAAGCCCTGCGCGGCCAGCTCGTCATAGCGGGCGGTCACGTCGATTTCGGTCGCCCCGGCAGGCGGCCACTCGGCTCCCGCGGCCGGCGCGGACACGGCGGCGGACAGCCGGCCACTGCCGTGCTGCACCCATTCCGAGTCACCCTCGACTTGCGAATAGATCGCCAGAGAGCACTGCTCTGATTCGAGCGCAGTCACGACGACCTGCAGCCGGACCGCCCCTTCGGCGGGCACGATCAGGGGCGCGGCCAGGGTCAGCTCGTCGAGCCGTCCGCAGCCGACCTCGTCGCCGGCGCGGATCGCCAGTTCGACGAACGCCGTGCCGGGGAACAGCATCGAGCCCTGGACGACGTGGTCGGCCAGCCAGGGCTGCGTGGCGGCCGAGAGCCGGCCGGTCAGCACGGCCCCGCCCGCATCGGCCGCGACGACGACGGCACCCAGCAGTGGGTGTTCGGCGTCGCGCTGCCCGACCTCGGCGACGCCGCGGACGCGGGCGCCGGTCGGGTTCTCCAGCCAGTAACGCTTGCGCCGGAACGCGTACGTCGGCAGCTCGACCGGCGCACCGCCGGCGTAGAACGCCGGGAAGTCCACAGTGGACCCGGCGGTGAACAGCGTCGCCACCGCGGCGGCCGCCGACTCGGCTTCGGGGCGGTCCTTGCGCAGCACCGGGACGAACGTCACCTCCTCCTCCGCGCCCAGGCACGCCTGGCCCATCGCGGTGAGCACGGCCGACGGCCCGACCTCGACGAACGTCGTGACGCCGTCGTCGAGCAGCGTGCGGATGCCGTCGGCGAACCGGACGGCGTCGCGGACCTGGCCGACCCAGTACTCCGGGGAGGCCAGGTCGGCGTCCGGCGAGACCGTGGAGACGATCGGGATCTCCGGCTCGCGATAGGTGAGGTTCCGGGCGACGAACGCGAAGTCCGCCAGCATCGGCTCCATCAGCGCCGAGTGGAACGCGTGCGACACCTTCAGCCGCGAGGTCTTCTCGAACTTCGAAGCCACGGCGAGCACCGCGTCCTCGTCGCCGGACAGCACCACCGACGCCGGCCCGTTGACGGCGGCGATCGACACGCCCTCGGTCAGCAGGCCCACGACATCGGCTTCGGCCGCCGCCACGGCGACCATCGCCCCGCCGGTGGGCAGCGCCTGCATCAGCCGCGCCCGGGCGGTCACCAGCGTGCACGCGTCTTCGAGCGAGAGCACCCCGGCGACGTGCGCCGCGGCCAGCTCGCCGATCGAGTGGCCCAGCAGGTGGTCCGGGGTGATGCCCCACGACTCGAGGAGCCGGAACACCGCGACCTCGACGGCGAACAGCGCGGGCTGCGTGTATCCGGTCTCGTCGGAGCCCAGCACGGTCTTCAGCGGCACGTCCAGGTGCTTGTCCAGCTCGGCGGCCACCACGTCGAAGACCTCGGCGAACGCCGGGTACGCCGCCGCCAGCCCCAGGCCCATCCCGGCGCGCTGCGCGCCCTGGCCGGTGAACAGGAACGCGGTGCGGCCGGTCCGGGCCACGCCCTCGACGACACCCGCCTGACGGCCCGCCGCGTACTCGGTGAGCGCGCGGATCGCGGCGGCCCGGTCGGCGGCCACGACCCCGGCGCGGTGCTCGGCCAGGGTCCGGGTGGTCGCCAGGGAGAACCCGACGTCCACAGTGGACGCGTCACCGACCGACGAAGCGAGCTTGCCCGCCTGGGCCCGCAGAGCCTCCGGGTCGTTCGCGGAGAGCAGCCAGGTCACCGGCCCGTCGTCCGCGGAGTGCGCCACCGGGTCGCCCTGCTCGACGATCACGTGCGCGTTGGTCCCGCTGATGCCGAACGACGACACGCCGGCGCGGCGCGGCCGCCCGGTCTCCGGCCACGGCTTCGGCTCGCTGAGCAGCGAGACGGTGTCGGTCCACTCGACGTGCGGCGACGGCTCGTCGGCGTGCAACGTGCGCGGGAGGACGCCGCGCCGCAGCGCCTCCACCATCTTGATCACGCCGCCGACGCCGGCGGCCGCCTGCGTGTGGCCGACGTTCGACTTGAACGACCCGACGTGCAGCGGCTTCTCGGCGGTGGCCGCCTTGCCGTAGGTGGCGATCAGGGCCTGCGCCTCGATCGGGTCGCCCAGTTTGGTGCCGGTGCCGTGCGCCTCGACGGCGTCCACATCGGACAGTTTCAGGCCGGCGTCGGCCAGCGCCGCGCGGATCACCCGCTGCTGCGCGGGCCCGTTGGGGACGGTGATGCCGCTGGACGCGCCGTCGGAGTTGACCGCGCTGCCGCGCAGCACCGCGAGGACGTGGTGGCCGTTGCGGCGGGCGTCGGAAAGCCGTTCCAGCAGCAGCATCCCGGCGCCCTCGGAGCAGCCGACGCCGTCGGCGCCGCTGCCGAACGCCTTGCACCGGCCGTCCGGCGCCAGGCCCTGCTGCTCGCTGAAGTAGACGAACATGTCCGGCGTCACCATCACCGTGACGCCGCCGGCCAGCGCCAGCGAGCACTCCCCGCGGCGCAGCGCCTGGGCGGCCCAGTGCAGGGCGACCAGCGACGACGAGCACGCCGTGTCCACCGACACCGACGGGCCTTCCAGCCCGAGGGTGTAGGAGATCCGGCCGGAGATGAGACTGCCGTCGCTGCTGCCGGCGCCGTAGTCGTGGTACATGACCCCGGCGAACACCCCGGTTTTGCTGCCCCGCAACGTCGAGGGCACGATCCCGGCGCGTTCCACGGCCTCCCACGCGGTCTCCAGCACGATCCGCTGCTGCGGGTCGAGCGTGCGGGCCTCCCGCGGGGAGATGCCGAAGAACTCCGGCTCGAAGTCGGCGGCGTCGTAGAGGAAGCCGCCTTCCTTCGAGTACGTCGTGCCGGGCCGGCCGCTCGGGTCGAAGAGCGCGGCGGTGTCCCAGCCGCGATCCGCGGGGAACTCGCCGACGGCGTCGGTGCCGTTCGCGACGAGGTCCCACAGCTGCGCCGGCGTGGTGACCCCGCCGGGGTACCGGCAGCCCATCCCGATGACGGCGATCGGCTCGCTCATCGCCGCGGTGAGCTTCTGGTTGTCCGCCTTGAGCCGCTCGTTGTCCATCATGGACTGGCGCAGCGCGGCGACGATCTGCTCGGTGGACGGCTGGCTCACTGGGACTCCTCGGTTTCGGTGCCCGCCATCGCGGACCGGACCAGGTCGGCCAGGTCCATCCCGGCGATGGCGGCCACTTCGTCACTTCCTGTTGCCCCCCCGCCAACTACGGCACTTTCACGTGAAAGTGCCCCTTCGGCCGGCTCGCCGAGCTCGGGCAGCAGCTCGCCGAGCAGGAACCGGGTCAGCGGCAGCGGGCTCGGGTAGTCGAAGATCAGCGTCGCCGGCAGGCGCAGCCCGCAGGCGGCGCCGAGCCGGTTGCGCAGTTCGAGCGCGGCGAGGGAGTCGATGCCGAGGTCGGTGAAGCCCTTCTCGACGCCGACCGCCGAAGCGTCGTCGTAGCCGAGGACGGCCGCCGCGTTGTCGCAGACCAGCTGCAGCACCGCGGTTTCCCGCTCGTCGGCCGACATCCCGGTCAGCTTGTCCGCGAAGCCCGCCTCGGGCGCCGCGGTCACCGGCCCCGCCGCCGCGGCGGCCCGCCGCGGGGTGGCCGTGACCAGGCCCCGCAGGAGCGGCGCGATCCGGTCGGCTTCCCGCAGGTCGGCCAGCTGCACCGGCACGAGCGTGGGCTCACCGGCCGCGAGGGCGGCGTCGAAGAGGTCCAGGCCGTCGGTGACGGCCAGCTCCGCGACCCCGTACCGGGCGACGTGCGTCAGGTCGACGGCGTCGCCGCTGCCCTCCCACGGACCCCAGGCCAGCGACGTCGCCGGAAGGCCCAGTGCCGCGCGGTGCCCGGCGAGGGCGTCGAGGAAGACGTTGCCCGCCGCGTAGTTCGCCTGTCCGGCGGCGAGCAGCAGGCCGCCCGCCGAGGAGTAGAGGACGAACGCCTTGAGGTCCCGCGACGCGGTCAGCTCGTGCAGGTGCCAGGCCGCGTCGACCTTGGGCCGCAGGACGTTCGCGACCTGCTCCGGCGTCAGCGCGGTCAGCACCGCGCTGTCCATCTGCCCGGCGGCGTGCACGACCGCGGTGAGGTCGGGCAGCGACTCGATCAGCCGGGCCAGGTCGGCCCGGTCGGTGACGTCGCAGGCCGCGACGGTCACCCCGGCGCCCAGCTCCTCGACCAGTTCACGCGCTCCCGGCGCGGCCAGGCCGCGGCGGCTGGTGAGCACCAGCTTCCGGGCCCCGCGAGCGACGAGGTGCCGCGCGAGGTGCCCGCCGAGGAGGCCGGCGCCACCGGTGACGAGCACCGTGCCGTCGACGGCCCAGTCGAGCGGGTCGCCGACCGTGGTGACCTTGGCCAGCCGTGGCACGCGCACTTCGCCGACCCGGACGATCGCTTCCGGCTCGCCGGAGGCGACCACCGCGGGCAGCGCCCGCAGCGACTGGGGCAGGTCGTCGACGTCGACCACCTGGACCCGGCCGGGGTTCTCCGCCTGCGCGGCCCGCACCAGGCCCCAGACCGGCGCCTGGGCGAGGTCCGGGTCGCCCGCCACGGCGCCCCGCGTGACGACCAGGAGCTTGCCGTCGGACGGGCCGTCGAGCCAGGCCTGCAGCTGCTTCAGCGTCGCCTGGACGGTTTCGTGGACCCGGGTGGGCACGTCGCCCTCGGCGGAGACGACCGGCAGGACCAGCACGTCGGCCGCCACCGGCTCGGTGTGCGCCGGGACGCCGAGGCCGAGGTCGTCACTGCCCAGCACGGCCCAGCCCTCGAGGGACTTGACCAGCCGGACACCCGCCGCGGGCTGCCAGTCGATGCGGTAGAGCGAGTCGGGCACCTTGGCGCCCAGCTGGCCCTCCGACACCGGCCGCGTCACCAGCGACTCGATTCACGCGACCGGCGTGCCGGCCGCGTCGGCGAGGGCGAGCGAGGCGTCCTTGCCCTCCCTGCGGACGTGCACCCGCAGCGTCGTGGCGCCGGAAGCGTGCAGGGAGACCTGGTTCCAGGCGAACGGGATCGTCGTCTCGGTCAGGGCCTTCGGCCCGCCGGGGACGAGGAAGTCCGTCGCGCCCAGCGCCGAGTCCAGCAGACCCGGGTGCAGCCCGAAGTCCGTGGAGTCGGTGCCCTCGGGCAGGGCGACCTCGGCGAACACCTCGCCCTCGCGCAGCCACACCGCGCGCAGGTTCCGGAACACCGGGCCGTAGCCGAAGCCGAGGCCCGCCAGGTCGTCGTAGAGCCCGGTGAGGTCGACGGCTTCGGCACCTTCCGGCGGCCACGCCGTGAGGTCGAACTCCGCCGGCTGCGCACCCGTGGCGAGGGTGCCGGCCGCGTGCTGCGTCCAGGCGCTCTCGGTGCGGGAGTGCACCGAGAGGTCGCGGCGGCCGTCCGCGCCGGGCGCGCCGACGACGACGCGGATGTCGACGCCGCCCTCCTCGGGCAGCAGCAGCGGGGCCTGCTGGGTCAGCTCTTCCAGCAGGTCGCAGCCGACCTGGTCGGCGGCGTGCAGGGCCAGTTCGACGTAGGCCGTGCCCGGCAGCATCGTCCGGCCCAGCACCACGTGGTCGGCCAGCCAGGCCTGCTTGTCGGTCGCGAGCCGTCCGGTGAGCACCGCGCCGCCGTCGGGCAGCTCCACCAGCGCGCCCAGCAGCGGGTGCCCGGCGGACTTGGCGCCCAGCGAGCCGACGTCGCCCGCGGGCTTCGTCGCGTTGAGCCAGTACTCCTTGTTCTGGAAGGCGTACGTCGGCAGGTCCACAGTGGACGCGCCGCGGCCGGCGAACAGGGCCCGCCAGTCGAGCTTCGCGCCCCGCGAGTGGACCGTGGCCAGTGCGGTGAACAGCGTCTGCACCTCGTCGCGGCCCCGGCGCAGCGCGGGCACGCCCACGACGCGGTCGGGCCGGTCGGCGGCGGCGGTGTCGCACTCGCGGGCCATCCCGGTCAGGACGGCGTCCGGGCCCAGCTCGACGAACCGGGTGACGCCGGCCGAGAGCAGCGTGCCGACGCCGTCGGCGAACCGCACGGCCTCGCGGACGTGGTCCACCCAGTACTCGGGCGAGCAGAGCTGCTCGGCGGTGGCGATCCGGCCGGTCACGTTGGAGACGACCGGGATGCTCGGAGCCGAGTACGTCAGCTTCTCCGCCACCACGGCGAAGTCGGCCAGCATCGGCTCCATCAGCGCGGAGTGGAAGGCGTGCGAGACGACCAGCTGCTTGACCCGGCGGCCGGCGTCCTTGAAGACCGCCATCGCGGCCTTGACCGCGTCCTCGGGTCCGGAGACGACCACCGACCGCGGGCCGTTGACCGCGGCGATGTCCACCCCGGCCGGGAGCGCGGTGCGCACCTCGTCCTCGGTGGCCGCGATGGCCGCCATGGCTCCGCCGGAGGGCAGGGCCTGCATGAGCCGTCCCCGGGCGGCGACCAGGGCACACGCGTCGGCGAGGGAGAACACCCCGGCGACGTGCGCCGCGGCCAGCTCGCCGATCGAGTGCCCGGCGACGTAGTCCGGCGTCAGGCCCCACGACTCCACCAGGCGGTACAGCGCGACCTCGATCGCGAACAGCGCGCACTGCGTGTACGCGGTCTGGTTGAGCAGCTCGCTGCCTTCCCAGATGACGTCCTTGAGCGGGACCTCGGTGTCGAACAGGCCGCAGGTCTCGTCGAACGCGCCGGCGAAGACCGGGAAGGTCTCGTACAGCTCGCGGCCCATGCCCGGCTGCTGCGCGCCCTGGCCGGTGAAGAGGAACGCGGTCAGGTCGGCCGCGCTGGTCGTGCCGGTCACCGTGCCCGCCGGGGTGCCGCCGGTCGCGAGCCCGTCGAGGGCCTTCAGGGCGGCGTCACGATTGCCCGCCAGGACCACCGAGCGGTGGTCGAGCGCGGCCCGGCCGGTCGCCAGGGAGTAGCCGACATCGGTGAGGTCGAGCTCCGGGTTCGACCGGAGCCACGCGGCCAGCCTCGCCGCCTGGTCGGCCAGCGCCGCGGCGGTCGTGCCGGCGATCGGCAGCGGCACCGACGGCAGCTCCGGCGCGGTCCGGCGCGGACGTTCCACCGTGGACGGCGGCGCCTCCTCGATGATGATGTGCGCGTTCGTCCCGCTGATGCCGAAGGACGAGACGCCCGCCCGGCGCGGGCGGCCGTTGGGCAGCCACGGCCGGGCCTCGGTCAGCAGCTCGATGTCGCCGGTCGTCCAGTCGACGACCGGGGACGGCGCGTCGATGTGCAGCGACTTCGGCAGCATGTTGTGCCGCATGGCCTGGACGACCTTGATCACCCCGGCCGCGCCGCCGGAGGCCTGCGCGTGGCCGATGTTGGACTTCACCGAACCCAGGTAGAGCGGCTGCCCCTCGGGCCGGTCCTGGCCGTAGGTGGCCAGCAGCGCCTGCGCCTCGATCGGGTCACCCAGCTTCGTGCCCGAGCCGTGCGCCTCGACCGCGTCGACCTCGGCCGGGGTCAGCCCGCCTGCCGCGAGGGCCGCGTGGATCACGCGTTCCTGCGACGGCCCGTTCGGGGCGGTGAGGCCGTTGGACGCGCCGTCCTGGTTGACGGCGCTGGAGCGGACCAGCGCGAGAACCTCGTGGCCGTTGCGCTGGGCGTCGGACAGGCGCTCCAGCAGGAGCAGGCCCGCGCCCTCGGCCCAGCCGACGCCGTCGGACGCCGCGGAGAAGGACTTCGACCGGCCGTTGGGCGAGAGCACACCCTGGCGGCTGGAGTCGACGAACAGGTCCGGCTGCGAGAGCAGCGTGACGCCGCCCGCGAGGGCCAGCCCGCACTCCCCCGCCCGCAGCGCCTGCACCGCGAGGTGCAACGTCACCAGTGAAGACGAGCACGCGGTGTCGACCGTCATGCACGGGCCTTCCAGGCCCAGCAGGTAGGAGATGCGGCCGGAGACGACCGCGCCCGAGCTGCCGTTGGGGATGTAGGCGGCGACGTCCAGCGGCGCGCCCGGGACGCGGCTGCCGTAGTCGTCGTACATCGCGCCGGTGAAGACGCCGGTCATGCTGCCGCGCAGCGCGGTCGGGTCGATGCCGGCCCGCTCGATGGCCTCCCACGCCGTTTCCAGCAGGAGCCGCTGCTGCGGGTCCATGGCCAGCGCCTCGCGCGGGCCGATGCCGAAGAACGCCGGGTCGAACAAGGTGCCTTCGTGGAGGAAGCCGCCTTCGCGGGCGTAGGTCTTGCCGCGCTTGCCGCGCTCGGGGTCGTAGATGCTGTCGATGTCCCAGCCGCGGTTGACCGGGAACTCCGACACGGCGTCGACCTCGTCGACCAGCAGCTGCCAGAGGTCCTCCGGCGACCGGACGCCACCGGGGTACCGGCAGGCCATGCCGACGATCGCGATCGGCTCCTGCATCGACGCGTTGGTCCGGGTCGTGGTGGCCGGGACCTTCGCGACCGCGCCGAGCAGCTTGCCCTTGACGAAGTCCGCCACCGCCTTGGCGGTCGGGTGGTCGAAGATCAGCGTCGCGGGCAGGGTCAGGCCGGTCGCGGTGCCGAGCAGGTTGCGCAGCTCGACCGCGGCGAGCGAGTCGAAACCGAGCTCCTTGAACGCGCGTGCGCCGTCCACTTCGGACTTGTCGGCGTAGCCGAGCACGGTGGCCACCTGCGTCCGGACGATGTCCAGCAGCACGCGGTCGCGCTCGCTGTCGGCCAGCGCGGCCAGCTCCGCGGCGAGGGCGTTGTCGGCCGCCTTCGCCGCCTTCGCGGTCCGGCGGGCCTTCGGCGGGACGAACCCGCGCAGCAACGCGGGCAGCTCGTCGGTGCGGGCCCGCAGGGCCGCGACGTCGACCCGCAGCGGGGCGATGACGGCGTCGGCGGTGGCGGTCGCCGCGTCGAACAGCGCGAGCCCCTGCTCCGCGGTGACCGCGGGCAGGCCGAGCCGCGCCATCCGGGCGAGGTCCGCCTCGGCCAGCTCGCCGCCGAGGCCGGTGTTCTCGGCCCACAGCCCCCACGCCAGCGCCGTCGCCGGCTGCCCGGCGGCCTGGCGGTGGGCGGCGAGGCCGTCGAGGAACGCGTTGGCGGCGGCGTAGTTCGCCTGGCCCGCTGGCAGCACCTGGCCACCGGCGGAGGAGAACAGCACGAACGCAGCCAGGTCCTTCGTCAGCTCGTGCAGGTGCCAGGCGGCGTCGACCTTCGCCCGCAGGACCGAGTCGAGCCGGTCGGCGGTCAGCGAGTCGAAGACGCCGCTGTCGGCCGTGCCCGCCGCGTGCACCACGGCGGTCAGGTTGTCGATCGTGCCGAGGACGCTCTCGACCTGGGCGCGCTCGGTGACATCGCACGCGGCGACCCGCACCCGGGCCCCGAGGTCGGTCAGGTCCTCGACCAGCTGCGCCGCGCCCGGCGCGCCGAGCCCGCGGCGGCTGGTGAGCACCAGGTCGGCGACCCCGTGCTCGGCCACCAGGTAGCGGGCCAGCAGGCTGCCGAGCCCGCCGGTGCCGCCGGTGATGAGCACGGCGCCGGTGCCCCACGGGGAGGCGTCGCCGGGCTCGGTCTTGGCGTACCGCGGCACGACGACCGCGCCGGCGCGGATCGCGGCCTCCGGCTCCCCGGAGGCGACAACCGCCGCGATGGTCCCGGCGGTCGCTTCCGAGTCGGCGTCGACGACGAACACCCGGCCCGGGTGCTCGGCCTGCGCACCACGCGCCAGGCCCCACAGCAGGCCCTGCGTGACATCCACGGTGGACTCCCCGGCGGGCACCGCGTCCTGCGTCACGACCGCCAGCTTCGTCACGGCGAACCGCGAGTCGGCCAGCCAGGCCTGCAGCTCGGCGAGCAGCCAGGCGGCGTTGGCCCGCGCGGTCTCCGGGACGGCGCCGGTGCGCTCGGGCACGCTCAGCGTGAGCACACCCGGCACCGGCTCGCCGCGGTCGATCGCGCCGAGGAGGTCGGCGAAGCCGGCGTAGGTGGCGGCCACCCCGACCCGGCCGCGGCCCACGGCCACGACCTCGGCGTCGGACGGCGGCACGGTCACCGGCTGCCAGGCGATCTTCAGCAGCGAGCCGTCGGCTTCCCCGGCCGCCGCGGTCAGCTCCCGGCGGACCGGGCGCGAAACGAGCGAGTCGATGGTCGCGACCGGACGGCCTTCGCTGTCGGCCACCTCGATGGCCGACACCTCGTCGCCGTTCAGCCGCTCGATCCGGACCCGCAGCACCGAAGCGCCGGCGGCGTGCAGCGTGACGCCGTTCCAGACGAAGGGCAGCAGTGTCGCGCCGCCCGGGTCGCCGAGCAGGTCGGCGTGCATCGCGATGTCGAGCAGCGCCGGGTGCAGGCCGTAGAGGTTCGCCGTCGACGCCGCCGGCTCCGGCAGCGCGACCTCGGCGAACACCTCGGTCCCCCGCTTCCAGGCGGCCTTGAGCCCCTGGAACGACGGGCCGTAGCCGTAGCCGCGCTCTCCGAGCAGGTCGTAGGCACCTTCGACGACGATCGGGGTGGCCCCGGCGGGCGGCCATTCGGTGAGCCCGGCGGGCTCGGGCCGCGGCGCCGCGGACAGCGTGCCGAGCGCGTGCTGGGTCCACTCGTCGCCGTCGACCGGCCGCGAGAAGACCGTGATCGGGCGCCGGTCGCCGTCGGCCGGGCCGACCACGACCTGCAGCGCCACGGCGCCGTCCGGGGGAAGGACGAGCGGCGCCTGCAGCGTCAGCTCTTCGACCGTCGAGTGCCCGACCTGGTCGCCCGCCGCGATGGCGAGCTCGACGAACCCGGTGCCGGGCACCAGGATCGCGCCCTTGACGACGTGGTCGGCCACCCACGGCACCGACCCGGCCGAGAGCCGGCCGGTGAGCACGGTGGTGTCCGAACCGGACAGCGGCACGACCGCGCCGAGCATCGGGTGCGGCAGCGGCTGCTGGCCGACCGCCGTCACGTCGCCGGACGGGGTCGCGTCGAGCCAGTAGCGCTTGTGCTGGAAGGCGTACGTCGGCAGGTCGAGCCGGACCGGGCCGTCGCCGAGCACCTTGCCGAGCTCGGCGGCGCCGCGGGCGTGCAGGCGGCCGAGCGCGGTCAGCGCGGTGCGCACCTCGTCGCGGTCGCGGCGGCCGAGGGGCACGAACGCGGCGTCCGGGTCGATCTGGCGGCCCAGCGCGGTCAGCACGCTGTCCGGGCCCAGCTCGAGGAACGTGCGCACGCCGTCGGCGGCCAGCTCGGCCACCGCGTCGGCGAAGCGGACGGCTTCGCGGACGTGCGTGACCCAGTACTCGGGCGAGGTCAGGTCCGCGTCGGGCGAGACCGTGGAGAAGATCGGGATCTTCGGTTCGTGGAACGTCAGCCCGGCGGCGATCTCGCGGAACTCGTCGAGCATCGGGGCCATCAGCGGCGAGTGGAACGCGTGGCTCACGCGCAGCCGGCGCGTCCGCACGTCGGTGGCGCGCTCGAGGCGGGACACGACCTCGGCGACGCCGGAGATGACGACCGACGCCGGGCCGTTGACGGCGGCGATACTGACCTCGTCTTCGTGCCCGCGGATCAGCTCCCGCGCGGCCTCTTCGCCGGTGGCGAGGGAGACCATCGCGCCCGGCGGCGTGCTCAGCGCCCCCATCAGCCTGCCGCGCGCGGCGACCAGCTTGGCGGCGTCGGGCAGGGACAGCACCCCGGCGACGTGCGCCGCGGCGAGCTCGCCGATCGAGTGGCCGGCGAGGGCGTCGGGGACGATCCCCCACGACTCGGCGAGCCGGAACAGCGCGACCTCGACCGCGAACAGCGCGGTCTGGGTGTACTGCGTCTGGTCGAGCAGGCCGCGGTCGGCGAGCGCGGTCGTGCCGAAGACGACGTCGCTCAGCGGCACGTCGAGCAGCGGGTCGACCGCGGCGCAGACGGCGTCGAACGCGTCCGCGAACACGGGGTAGGCCGCCGACAGCTCGGCGCCCATCCCGGCCCACTGCGCGCCCTGCCCGGAGAACAGGAACGCGAGCTTGCCCTCGGTCACGGCCTCGCTGCCCTGCTCGCCGGCGGCGAGCGCGTCGAGGCCGGCGGCCAGCTCGGCCGTGGTCCCGGCGACGACCACCGCGCGGTGCTCCAGCGCGGCGCGGGTCGAGACCAGCGACCGTGCCAGCTCGGCGACTCCGACGTCCTCGTGGTCGGCGAGGTATTCGCGCAGGCGGGCGGCCTGGCCGCGCACGGCGGCCGGGGACCGGCCGGACAATGCGACCGGCACGACGGCTTCGGGCTGCGGTTCGGCGGGCTGCTCGGGCACCGCGTCAGCCGGAGCCTGCTCGATGATCACGTGGGCGTTGGTGCCGCTGATGCCGAACGAAGAGACAGCGGCCCGGCGCGGGTGGCCGTTCGGCGCCCAGTCCTGCGCCTCGGTGAGCAGGCGCACCGCGCCCGTGTCCCAATCGACCACAGTGGACGGACGGTCGACGTGCAGGGTCCGCGGCAGCTGCTCGTTGCGCAGCGCCATGACCATCTTGATGATGCCGGCGACGCCGGCCGCGGCCTGGGTGTGGCCGATGTTGGACTTGATCGAGCCCAGCCACAGCGGCTGGTCCTCGGCGCGGTCCTGGCCGTAGGTGGCCAGCAGCGCCTGCGCCTCGATCGGGTCGCCCAGGGTGGTGCCGGTGCCGTGGCCCTCGACGGCGTCCACTTCGGACGGCTGGAGACCCGCGTCGGCCAGCGCCTTCGCGATGACTCGCTGCTGCGACGGGCCGTTCGGGGCGGTGAGGCCGTTGGACGCGCCGTCGTGGTTGACCGCGGAGCCCTTGAGCAGCGCGAGGACCGGGTGGCCGTTGCGCTGAGCGTCCGACAGGCGCTCGACGAGCAGCATGCCCGCGCCCTCGCCCCAGCCGGTGCCGTCGGCCGCGTCGGCGAACGAGCGGCAGCGGCCGTCGGCGGACAGGCCGCGCTGGCGGCTGAAGTCGACGAAGGTGTCCGGCGTGGACATCACCGTGACACCGCCGGCCAGTGCGAGCGTGCACTCGCCGCGGCGCAGGGCCTGGACCGCCCAGTGCAGGGCGACCAGCGACGACGAGCACGCCGTGTCGACGGTGACCGTCGGGCCTTCGAGGCCGAGCGCGTAGGAGACGCGGCCGGAGACGACGCTGGCGAGGCTGCCGTTGCCGAGGTAGCCCGCGATGTCGTCGGAGACGGTGCCCAGGCGGGTGCCCCAGTCGTGGTACATGACGCCGGCGAACACGCCGGTGGCGCTGCCGCGCAGGGAGAGCGGGTCGATGCCGGCCCGCTCGAACGCCTCCCAGGAGACTTCGAGCAGCAGCCGCTGCTGCGGGTCCATCGCGGCCGCCTCGCGCGGGCTGATCTCGAAGAAGCCGGCGTCGAACTCGGCGGCGTCGTGCAGGAACGCGCCGTGCTTGACGTAGCTGTGGCCGGGCTTGCCGGGCTCGGGGTCGTAGAGCGCGTCGACGTTCCAGCCGCGGTCGGCCGGGAACGGCGTGAGCGCCTCTTCGCCGCCCGCGACGAGCCGCCACAGGTCCTCCGGCGTCGCGACGCCGCCCGGGTAGCGGCAGGCGATGCCGACGATGGCGATCGGCTCCTCCGGGTCGGCCGTCGTCACCGGCGCGACCGGCTTGACCGGGGCCAGGCCGCCCAGGCGCGTGATCAGGTACTCGGCCAGCGCGCGCGGGGTCGGGTGGTCGAACACGAGCGTGGCGGGCAGTCGCATGCCGGTGACGGAGTCGAGGATGTTGCGCAGCTCGACCGCGGCGAGGGAGTCGAAACCGATCTCGCCGAACGGGCGGGCCGGGCTGATCGCGCCCGGGCCGTCGTGGCCGAGGACGGCCGCGACGTGCGTGCGGACCAGGTCGAGCACCGCGCGGTCGCGGTCGGCTTCGGACAGCGATGCGAACCGGTCGGCGAACTGCCGCTCCGGGATGAGCTCGCCCGCGGTCGCGGCGACCCGGCGGCGGCTCGCCGGGACCAGGCCGCGCAGCAGGGCCGGGACGTCGTCGCGGGCGCTCAGGGCGGCGCGGTCGACGCGGGCCGGGACGACGGCCGGGGCGTCGGTGCCGACGGCGGCGTCCAGGGCGGCGAGGCTTTCGGCGGCGGTCAGCGGGGCGAGGCCCAGCCTGCCGATCCGGCTCAGGTCCTTTTCGGACAGTCCGGCGCTCATGCCGAGCGCGGTGCCGTCGTCGGTCCACAGGCCCCAGGCCAGGGAGGTCGCCGGGAGGCCCTGCGCGCGGCGGTGCTCGGCGAGCGCGTCGAGGAAGGTGTTGCCGGCGGCGTAGTTGGCCTGGCCCACGCCGTCGACCAGGCCGGCCGAGGAGGAGAACAGGACGAACGCGGCCAGGTCGGCGGTCAGGTCGTGCAGGGCCCAGGCGGCGTCGACCTTCGGGGCGAGGACGGTGTCGAGGCGCTCTTCGGTGAGCGAGCCGATCAGGCCGTCGTCGAGCACGCCGGCGGTGTGGACGACGGCGGTGAGCGGTCCCTCGACCTTCTTCAGTGCGGCCGACAGCGACCGCTTCTTCGTGACGTCACAGGCGATGACCTGCACCGTCGCGTTTTCGCTCAGCTCGGCGACCAGGTCCGCCGCACCCGGGGCGTCGAGGCCGCGGCGGCTGAGCAGCACCAGGTGCCGGACGCCGTGTGCGGTGACGAGGTGGCGCGCGACCTGCGCACCGAGGCCGCCGGTGCCGCCGGTGACCAGCACGGTGCCGTCCGGCTCCCAGGCCGGGGCGTCGCCGGCCAGGCGGACGAGCCGCGGGGCCAGCACGCGGTCGCCGTCGACGCGCAGCTCGGGCTCACCGGACGCCAGCGCGATGGCCAGGGTCTGCTCGGTGGTCTCGCCCTCGACCAGGACGATCCGGCCGGGGTGTTCGGCCTGCGCCGAGCGCACCAGCCCGCGCACCACGGAGTCGGCCAGCGTGCCGCGCGTCTGCAGCACGAGCTTGGCCGGGGTGGCCTCGGCGACGAACGACTGGAGGATCTCCAGGACGCGGTGCGCGGTCTGGCGGGCGGCGGCGGGAACCCGGCCACGTTCGCCCGGCACGCGCACGAGCCGCACCTCACCCGGATCCGCGTCCGAGGCCGCGACCGGCGTCCATTCGACGGTGTGCAGCAGGTCCTGGGCCCGCGGACCGAGGTCGGCGCCGCTGACCGGGCGGCTGCGGAACGACTCCACCGACAGCACGGGCGCGCCCGTCGTGTCGATGACGTCGATCGAGACCCCGCCGGTGGCGGGCGAGGTGATCCGCACCCGCACCTCGGCCGCGCCGGAGGCGTGCAGCCGGACGCCGGTCCAGGCGAACGGCAGCCGGATCTCGTCGGCTTCGCGGGCCTCGCCGGGGGCGAAGTCGGTGGCGTGCAGGACGGCGTCGAGCAGCGCCGGGTGGATGCCGAAGGAGTCGTCGCGAGCGGGCAGCGCGACCTCGGCGAACACGACGTCACCGCGCTTCCACGCCGTGCGCAGGCCCCGGAACAGGGGGCCGTAGCCGTAGCCCTGGGCGGCCAGTTCCTCGTACAGCTCGCCCGTGGCGACGACCTCGGCGCCGGACGGCGGCCACTCGGTCAGCGGGGCGGGCTCGCCGGCCGCGGCCTCGGCCAGCACGCCGACGGCGTGGCGGGTCCAGGCGACGTCCTGCTCGGCGCGCGAGTAGAACTCGATCGTGCGGCGGCCGTCCTCGGCCGGGCCGACCACGGCCTGCACCTCGACGCCGGCGCCGTCGGGCACGGACAGCGGCGCCTGCAGGGTCAGCTCGTCGACGCCTTCGCAGCCGGCGCGCTCGGCGGCGTGCAGGGCCATCTCGACGAACGCGGTGCCGGGCAGCAGGGCCGTGCCGGCGATCGCGTGGTCGGCCAGCCACGGGTGCGAGCGCAGGCCGACGCGGCCGGTCAGGACCAGGCCGTCGTGGTCGGCCAGGCCGATCTCGGCGGCCAGCAGCGGGTGGCCGGAGGCGAGCTGGCCGAAGCCTGCCGCGTCGCCGCGGCCGGGCGCGGTGAGCCAGAAGTGCCGGCGCTGGAAGGCGTACGTCGGCAGGTCGACCACGCGGGCCGTGCCGAAGACCGCGGTCCAGCCGACCGGCACGCCCCGGGTGTGCAGCCTGCCGAGCGCGCCGGCGAGCGCCGGGACCTCGGCGTGGCCGCGGCGCTGCGCGGGCACGAAGGCGATGTCCGTGCCGTGCGGGCCGGTGGCGGCCAGCGCGGAGAGGACGGCGTCGGGGCCGACCTCGATCGCGGTGGTGACCCCCGCGGCGGCGAGCGCGGCGACGCCGTCGGCGAACCGGACGGCGCGGCGCACGTGGTAGAGCCAGTAGCCCGGCGAGCACAGCTCCGCGTCCGTGGCGACCCGGCCGGTGACGTTCGAGACGACCGGGATGGACGGTGGGCTGAACTCGACGACCTCCAGGATCTCCCGGAACGCGGCCAGCATCGGCTCCATCAGCGGCGAGTGGAACGCGTGCGACACGCGCAGCTCGCTCGTCTTGCGGCCCTGCATCCGGAACACCGACACGACGGCGTCGACGGCCTCCCGCTCGCCGGAGACCACGACCGAAGCCGGGCCGTTCACGGCGGCGATGCTGACGCCCTCGTCGAGCAGCGGCAGGACTTCGTCCTCGGTCGCGGCGACCGCGACCATCACGCCGCCTTCGGGGAGCGCCTGCATGAGGCGGCCGCGCGCGGCGACGACCAGGCAGGCGTCCTCCAGCGACCACACGCCGGCGATGTGCGCTGCGGCGAGCTCGCCGATCGAGTGCCCGAGCAGCAGGTCCGGCTTGACGCCCCAGGACTCGAGCAGCCGCGCGAGCGCGACCTCGATCGCGAACAGGACGCACTGCGCGTACTGGGTGCCGTTCAGCTCGTCGGCGTCGTCGCCGAACAGGACATCCCGCAGCGGGCGGTCCATCTGCACGTCGAGGTGGTCGATGGCCTCGTCGAAGACCTCCGCGAAGACCGGGTGGGCGAGGTAGAGCTCCCGGCCCATCCCGAGCCGCTGCGCGCCCTGCCCGGTGAACAGCATCGCGAGCTTGCCCGGGGTGCGCGTGCCGGTGACGACCGCGTTGTCCGGCTCGCCCGCGGCGAGCGCGCGCAGGCCGCGAACGGCATCCTCGGTGTGCTCGGCGACGACGACGGCGCGGTGGTCGTGCGCGGCGCGCGTGCCGGCCAGCGAGAAGCCGACCTCGGTCAGGTCGGCCGACTCCACGGTGGCCACGAGCTTGGCCGCCTGCGCGCGCAGGGCCTCCTCGCTGCGGGCGGAGACGACGAGCGGGACGACCGGGAGGGGCTGGGTGGTGCCGGGCTCGTCGGCCGTCGCGGGCGCCTGCTCGATGATGACGTGGGCGTTGGTGCCGCTGACGCCGAACGACGACACCCCGGCCCGGCGCGGCCGCTCGACCTCCGGCCACGCGCGGGCCTCGGTGAGCAGCTCGACCGCGCCCGCGGTCCAGGCGACGTGCGGGGTCGGCGCGTCGACGTGCAGCGTCTTCGGCAGCCGGCCGCGGCGGATCGCCTCGACCATCTTGATCACGCCGGCCACGCCGGCCGCGGCCTGCGTGTGGCCGATGTTGGACTTGATCGAGCCGAGCAGCAGCGGCGTCTCGCGCTCCTGGCCGTAGGCGGCGAGCAGGGCCTGCGCCTCGATCGGGTCGCCCAGCCGGGTGCCGGTGCCGTGCGCCTCGACGGCGTCCACTTCGGACGGCGTGAGCCGGGCGTCGGCGAGCGCGCGGTGGATCACGCGCTGCTGCGACGGGCCGTTGGGGGCGGTGAGGCCGTTGGACGCACCGTCGGAGTTGATCGCGGTGCCGCGGACGACGGCGAGCACGGTGTGCCCGTTGGCGACCGCGTCGGACAGCCGTTCCAGGACCAGGACACCGACGCCTTCGGCGAACCCGGTGCCGTCGGCGGCCGCGGCGAAGGCCTTGCAGCGGCCGTCCTCGGCGAGGCCGCGCTGGCGGCTGAAGGCGGTGAACGTGCCGGGCCCGCCCATGACGGCGACGCCGCCGGCGAGCGCGAGCTGCGTCTCGCCGCGGCGCAGGGCCTGCACGGCGAGGTGGAGGGCGACCAGAGAGCCGGAGCACGCGGTGTCGACGGTCAGCGTCGGGCCTTCGAGGCCGAGCGCGTAGGCGACGCGGCCGGAGACGACGCTGGGCGCGTTACCGGTGAGCAGGTAGCCATCGAGGCCGTCGGGAGCTTCGTGCAGGCGCGGGCCGTACTCCTGCGCCTCGGCGCCGATGAAGACACCGGCGGGCGTGCCGCGCAGCGTCGTCGGGTCGATCTTGGCGCGCTCCAGGGCTTCCCACGCCGTCTCGAGGACCAGGCGCTGCTGCGGGTCCATGGCGGACGCCTCGCGCGGGGCGATGCCGAAGAAGTCCGCGTCGAACTCGCCGGCGTCGGGCAGGAACCCGCCGGAGGTGACGTAGCTGCTGCCCGGGCGGTCGGGGTCCGGGTCGTAGAGGCCGTCGAGGTCCCAGCCGCGGTCGGTGGGGAACCCGGTGATCGTGTGCACTTCCTGCTCGACCAGGCGCCAGAGGTCCTCGGGCGAGGCCGTGCCGCCCGGGTACCGGCAGCCGATGCCGACGATCGCGACCGGCTCGTCGTCTTCGGCCTTGATGTATCCACTGTGGACGATCTCGGCCCCGAACACCGTGGCGTGCAGGAAACGCGCCACGGCGGCCGGGGTCGGGTGGTCGAAGGCCAGGGTGACCGGCAGGTCGAGCCCGGTGGCTTCGGTGAGCCGCGCGTGCAGCTCCACCGCCGCCAGCGAGTCGAACCCGTGGTCGGAGAACGCCTTTTCCGGGTCGAGCACCGCCGGGACGTCCGGGCGCGCCGCCAGCAGCGCACCCCGGGTGGCGTCGTGGACGACGTCGGCCAGGAATGCCGCGCGGTCACCGGCGGGCAGTTCGGTCAGCCGCTCCGCGAACCCGGACGCCCGATTCGATTCGGTCTCAAACTCACGCATTCCGCACTCCACCGCTGTAGCAAGCCAGCACTCATGGTCGTTCTGATCGAATGTAGGTCGGCGCGCACCGCCGCCGGATCCCCTGAAAAGCCTTCTAGGGGCGGGATTCGTGCTCACGCCCGGCTGCCGCTGTTGGCCACCCGCCAGCGCCCCAATGTGGCGTTCGGTGCGTTGGACGCACCGAACGCCACATTGGGTGCGCTGGACGCAACCAACGCCACATTGGGGCGTTGGGGCACGCGCGCCGTCACCAGGCGATGCGCAGGAGGGACGGCCCCCGCACGATCACGCCGTACTCCCACTTGACGCCTTCGCGGCCGTCCGCGAACCGCAGGTCCGGGAACCGCGCGAGGATCGCCTTCAACGCCTCCTGCAGCTCCAGCCGGGCCAGCTGCGCGCCGATGCAGTGGTGCGGGCCGTGCCCGAAGGCCACGTGCGGGTTCGGCTTGCGCGTCAGGTCGATGCGGTCCGGGTCGGCGAAGACCTCCGGGTCGCGGTTGGCCGCGTGCAGGGCAGGCAGCACCGGGTCGCCCGCACGCACCACGACGTCGCCGAAGCGGATGTCCTCGGTCGCGTAGCGGGCGAACATCGCCGCGGTGTTGATCGGCACGTACCGCAGCAGCTCCTCGATCGCCGTCGGCATGATCTCCGGTTCCGCGCGCAGCTGCGCCAGGAGCTCCGGCTGGGTCAGCAACGTGAAGATGAAGCTGGGCAACGCCGTCGACACCGTCTCGACGCCGCCGGTGAGCAAACCCGCGCCGGCGATCGAGATCAGCTCGTTCTCGGTCAGCTTGTCGCCGGCGTCGCGGGCGTAGACCAGCGCGCCGAGCAGGTCGTCGGTCGGCTCCTCGCGGCGCTGGGCCACCAGCCCGGCGACGTAGTCGTCCAGCTGGTCGCCGTAGACGTCGAGCACGTCACCCTTGGCCGTCGCGTCGCTGACCAGCGCCTGGGTCCACTCGCGGAAGATCTTGTGGTCCTCCTGCGGCACGCCGAGCAGGTCGCAGATCACCGTGACCGGCAGCGGCCGCGCCAGCTCCTCGACGAGGTCGGCGCTGTCGCCGTGGGCCTGCATGTCGTCGAGGAGGCGGTTCACCAGGTCCTTGACGCCCTCGCGCATCTGCTCGAGACGGCGGGCGGTGAAGGCCTTCGCAACCAGGCGGCGCAGGCGGGAGTGGTCCGGCGGGTCCATCCCCATGATGCCGTCGCCCATCTGCTGGCGGCGCATCCGCGGCTGGTCGAGGCCCTGCGCGAGCTCCCGGCTGAACCGCGGGTCGGTCGTCACCAGCTTGACGTCGGCGTACTTCGTCGCCAGCCAGGCCGGTTCGCCGAAGGGCATCTGCACCCGGCTCATCGGCTCTTCGCGCTGCAGGACGTGGTACTGCTCGGAAACGGAGATCTCGTGCATGTCGAACGGATACGCACGGACTGTCCGGCGTGAACTCGTCACGACCCGCCCCCAATCGCTCTCATCGGTTGTTCCAGTGCCTCGGTGTCGAAGGCGTGCTGGACGTGGGAAAGCGCCGACATCAACGTCGACGAGGTGATCCGGCCGGCGTGGTGGCGCTCCACCACGCCGTGCAGCGGCAGCGACCCGAGCTCCGACCAGCCGAGCCGGCCCGCCGGGTCGAGGTAGCTGCGCGCCTGCCCGGCGTTGTCCGGGTGCAGGCAGTACGGGACGTCGAGCAGGCCGCGCTTGAACGCGATCACGATCGCGCGGCCCAGGTCGGCGTGGCTGTTCAGCACGGCGTCGACGAGGGCGTGCGCCTCGCGGTAGACCTGGTTGTCGGCGGCCACGACGGCCTTCTCGGTGACCGCGTCCGCGGCCGCGGCGGCGTGTTCCAGCGCCGCGACGTTCTCGGCGACGGTCGGGATCCGGTGCGCCTCGGCGGTGGTCTTGACGATCAGCCGTTCCGACCCGGTCGTCACCGCCAGCTCGGCCGCTTTTCCGAGCAGGGTCCGCGCCCCGCCCGGCGTCCGCGGGAACAGGCCCATGTAGGCGTAGATCACGACGTGCCAGGTCGCCTCGGGCAGCAGCTCGGCGCACAGCCGGCGCAGCGCGGCCACCGCCTCCTGGTCCTGGGCCATGTTCGTCTGCTGCGCGTAGCTCACCGAGATGCTGCGCAAGCCCTTGCGGTAGAAGAACAACGCCTCCAGCACCGACAGCGCCACCAGCTCGCTCGGCGGGCAGAGCTGGCCCATCATGCAGCCGCCGAACGTCTCCAGGTGCGGCCGGCCGCCCGGGTGCTCGGCGGCCAGCAGCAGGTCGCAGCAGCGCGCCCAGTTGCGCACGGACTCGTCGAGCGGCGTGCGGCTGTAGGGCAGGCAGTAGGACACCGGGCCGCCCTCGGTGGCGTGCAGCCCGGCGGCGATCATCGCGCGGAAGATGTCCGCCGGCCGCGCCGAACCGTGGCGGACCTGCACCGGGAAACCCGGGCCTTCGAGCCCGTCGAGCATCCCCCGGGTGACCTCGGGCGGGTGGTTGACGATCGGGTAGCCGTTGAGCGCGATCCCGTTGCCGAGCGCGTGGGCCACGGAAGCGGTGTCGCAGACGCGGGTGTAGCTGTCCAGGGTGACCGTGCCGACCGTCGCGGCGGCCGCGTTCTTCGTCGCGGCCAGTCCCGCGCGCATCACGGCCGGGTCCGCGAACCCCATCCGGGGCTGCACGACGAGCTCGCCCGCGGCGTGCCGTCGCGCGACGAACTCTTCGAAACTCACGCCTCCACCTGCGTGACGCCCGCGGGCAACGTCGCGGCGAACCGGCGGAACGCCCCCGCGCCCTGCTGGTCGTCGAACACCGCGTCGAACCCGGCGAGCAGCAGCTGCGCGGTCTCCTCCGCGGTGAGCGCCCCGCCGACGCCGAGCTTGCCGCCGATCACCACCGGCAGCCCGCGCAGCTCCGGGAGAGCGCGCAGCCGCCGGATCACGCGCAGGCCGTCCTGGTGACCGTGGCCGTTGACGCTGCTCAGCACGAGCATCGCCGGGCGGCGGCTCAGGCACTCCGACTCCAGCAGCTCGTCCGGCACGCAGGCGCCCAGGTTGACGACGTCGAAACCGAGTTCGCCGACGAGCAGCTCCAGGTAGACGAGGTTCCAGGTGTGGGAGTCCGACGCCATGCTGCTGACGATCACCGTCCGCCGCGGCGGCTCGGTGACGATCCCGGCGCCGTAGGCGCGCAGTTCTTCGGTCATGGCGCCACCTCGTAGACACGCTGGTAGTCCAGGCGCGACACGGACAGCGCCGTGCCGCCCCGCACCACGATCTCCACCGGCGTGGGCCTGCCGAGGAAGCTGATCAGGCTCGCGGTGACGCCGTAGGCGCCGACGTTCGGCACGGTGACGACGTCGCCGGACGCCAGCTCGGGCAGCTTCGCGGCCTTGGCCAGCGAGTCGCCGGGCGTGCACAGTGGACCGACGAGGCTGCCGACGACGTCACCGGTCTCCTCGACGCCGACGGCCGCGGGCAGCAGCCTGCCGATCCCGGAAAGCCCGCCGACGACGTTGATCCCGGCGTCGAGCACGACGAACCGGCTGCCGCGGCTGTCCTTGACGTTGACCACGCCGGCCAGCAGCGAACCGCAGCTGCCGGACAGGTAGCGGCCGGACTCGCAGGCCAGCTCGATCCCGCCGTCCCGCCACTCGGGCAGGTGCAGGTCGAGCAGCGTTTCGAGGCCGGCCCGCAGCTTCGGGTAGTCGGTGCGCGGGCCGGGCACCGCGTACGGCGAGGAGAAGCCGCCGCCGATGTCCAGGACCTCCAGGGGCAGGCCGACCTCGTCGCGCAGCCGCGCGGCCGAGGTGAGCACGAACTCGTACTCGCCGAGCAGGGCATCCTCGTCCTGGGCGTTGCTCATGGTGAAGAAGTGCGCGCCGACGACCCGGGTGCCCGGCACCGCCTTGAGCGCGGGCATCAGGTCGGGCAGCGTCTCGGCGTCGATGCCGAACTGCGACGGGCGGCCCATCATCCGGATGCCGGTGCCGCCGCTGCTCGCGGTGGTGTTGACGCGCAGCAGCGCGGACGCGGTCACGCCCTGGTGCTCCGCCGCCGCGCCGACGTGCTGCAGGTCGGTCAGCGACTCGACGGAGAACAGCCGGACCCCGGCGGCGAGCGCGTGCTCCAGCTCGGTGTCCGTCTTGCCGGGTCCGGTGTAGAGGATGCCGGCCGGGTCGAACCCGGCTTCCAGGGCGTTCACCAGCTCCCCGGTGGAGCTGATCTCCGCGCGGCAGCCGCCGCGGCGCAGCTCGCGGCCGATTTCGGGGTGCGGGTTGGACTTGAGCGCGTAGAACAGCTGGAAGCCTTCGGGCAGCAGGCCGAAGAGCTGGTCCCGCGACTCGGCGACGACGTCGAGGTCGTAGACGTAGGCGGGCGTGCCGTACTTCGCGGCGAGATCGGCGTACTTGCTCATGCGCGGGCTCCCTCGACCAGCTGCGCGAGTTCCTTGGTGGCGTTCTTGCCGTGCGCCGTCAGCGGGAACTCCTCGACGACGTGGCACAGCGACGGGACCTTCTGCGGCTCGAGGCGCTTGGCCAGCTCGCGCAGCACGGTCGTGGGCGGCAGGTCGGTCTCGACGCAGATGGCGAGGTCCCGCGTGTCGCTCGGCGGGATCGCCCCGGCCGCGCGGACGCCGGGGATGTCCATCGCCGCGGCTTCGATCTCCAAAGTGGACATCCGGATGCCCTTGCGCTTGAACATGTCGTCACGGCGGCCCTCGAAGTAGAGGTAGCCGTCGGCGTCGAGGCGGCCGTAGTCGCCGGTGTGCAGGCGCAGCTCGCCGGTCACCTCGTCCCGGCGGAAGGCGCGGGCGGAGATCTCCGGCGCCCGCCAGTAGCCGGGCATCACGTGCGGGCCGGCGGCGACGATCTCGCCGATGTCCCCGGCGGGCAGCTCGGTCCCGTCTGCGGCGAGGATCAGCACGGACGTGCCCGGCAGGGGCAGGCCGGACGAGCCGGGGCGCTCGGTGTCCTCGTCCGGCGGCATGATCGTGATCCGCTTGCACTCAGTCTGGCCGAACTGGCGGACCACCTTGACGCCGGGGAACGCCTCGCGCAGCTGCGCGATGGTCGAGCCGGGCAGGGCCGCGCCGGTGTTGGTGAACAGCCGCACGGGTGCGGCCGGTTCGGTGTCGCGCTGCGCGAGCGTGGCGATCATGGTGGCCAGCGACGGCACGATCGGCACGACGGTGGCGCCCACCTCGCGCATCCGCTGCAGCAGCCGCAGGTCCGATTCGGCGTCGGCGAGCACGATCTCGCTGCGGCCGAGCGTGCTCAGCAGCACCTTGTAGAGGCCGTAGTCCCAGGACATCGGGAACCGGCAGAAGACGACGTCGTCGCGGCGGTAGCCGAGGACCTCCTGGATGGCGCGGGAGGCGAAGGCGACCTGGCGGTGCGGGCCGATCACGCCCTTCGGGGCGGCGGTGCTGCCCGAGGTGTAGACGAGGACGGCGATGTCGTCTTCCTCGGTCGCCACCGCTTGGGCGCGTTGCCCGACCGCCGCCTCGACGTCCGTCCAAAAGGGACCGAAGTTCTCCGGCGTGAGCACGAGGACGGGTTCGGCGTTGGCCACGACCGAGTCGAAGTGGAACTTCTTCATGGCCGGGTTGATCGGCACGAACACCGCGCCGCGGCGGGAAGTCCCGTAGAAGAGCGCGACGAGCGCCCGATCGGTGGGCAGCTGCACGACGACGCGGTCGGCGTGCCCGACCCCGCAGCGCCCGAGCACCACGGCGACGGCGTGGCTCCACGCCTCGAGCTCGCCGTAGGTCCAGGCACCGGCGCGGTCGCGGACCGCCGACGCCCCGGCCGCGTCGGCCGCCGCCGCGTCGAGCAGAGAATGGACCAGAGATTCGTTCACGACTGCCACTCCGTAGGACTCGAAGGATGACCGGGCCGGCGTGGAAGGCACACCTGGAGACCTTCGCCAAGCTAGCCGCGCCGACCTGCGGATCCACACCCCTAACCGCCCCTAACCCCCGCGTCGTCCGGGTCCGGGGACGACGAAGACCCGTCCACCGCGCCGAGGGCGGTGAACGGGTCTTTCCGGCTGTGCTCAGACGGGCGTCGGCGCCAGGAGTTCGGCCGCGCGGGCCGCCAGGGTCTTGCGGTCGATCTTGCGGTTGGCGTTCAGCGGGAACTCCTCGACGTGCCGGTAGTGCCGCGGGATGACCCCCTCCGGCAGCACCGCCCGCAGGGCGCGCACCATGTCCAGCACCGGCCGTTCGCCGCCGGTGTAGAACACGAACAGCTCGGTCCCCGCGTCGCCGGCCACCCCGAGCGCCACCGCGTCCTGGATGCCGCAGTCGCGCAGGGCGTGCTCGACCTCCGTCAGCTCGACGCGCCAGCCGAGCACCTGCACCTGCGAATCGAGCCGGCCCAGGTAAGCGAGCCCGTCGTCGGCGAGGCGGCGCACGCGGTCGCCGGTGCGGTAGAAGCGCTTGCCGTCGCGCTCCAGGAACCGGCCGCGCTCGTCGGCCGGGTCCAGGTAGCCCGGCGTCAGCTGCGGCCCCGCGATGCACAGTTCGCCCTCGACGTCGTCGCCGTCCAGCAGGACATGGTCGTGGCCGGCGTGCACCTCGCCGATCGGCACCACGCCGTTCACCGCCACCCGCGGCGTCACGACGTCGTCCCAGCGGTAGCCCGACACCGTGATCGTCAGTTCCGTGGGCCCGTAGAGGTTCTCCACGATCGACGACGGTGCCGCCGCGCGCCAGTCCGCCGTGTCGCGGACGGTCAGCGCCTCCCCCGCGAAGAAGCTCCACCGCAGCCCCGGCAGCGCGCCCGGGGTCAGGCCGCCGGTGCGGCGCACGAGGTCGATGGCGCTCGGCGTGGAGAACCACACGGTCAGCCCGCGTTCGGCGGCGAACCGCGGCAGGTCCCGGTACGCCCCGCCCGGCAGGACCACCGCCGGCGCGCCCGCGCCCCACGCGCAGAACAGGTCGAACATCGCGCAGTCGAAGTTGAGGTCGAACGTCTGCGAGAACACGTCGTCCGGGGTGAAGTCGTAGCGGGCGTCGAGCAGGCCGAAGTAGTGCTCGACGGCCGCGTGCCCGATCCGCACGCCCTTGGGGCGCCCGGTCGAGCCCGACGTGAACAGCACGTACGCGGTGTCCGACGCCGGCGACAGCGGCGCCGCCAGTGCCTGGGCCGCGGACGGCGCACCGAGCACCGGGACCCCCGCCGGCGCCACCGCGCGGCCCCGGTCGTCGGCGACGAGCACGTCGATGCCCGCCGCCTCGACCATCCGGGCGGTCCGCGCCGCCGGGAAGTCCGGCCGCAGCGGCACGATCGTCGCGCCGGCGTAGAGTCCGGCCAGGATTCCCGCGTAGGCCGTCACGCCCTTGCCGGCGAGCACCCCTACGGTGCGGGCGCCGGTTTCGGCCAGCGCGCCGCCCCACTGCAGGGCCAGTTCGTGCAGCCGTTCGTAGGTCAGGGCCTGGTCGCCCACGTGGACGGCCACGCCGCCACCCGAGCGTTCGAGGCCGCGCAGGAACCGCGTGTGCAGCCCGCTGGTGAGACCGGTGTCCATCGAAGTCCTCCACAATGAATAGGGGTGCCGAGGCGTCGATCCGGGAGGCCGACGCACGGTAGAGTCCAAAACCGAACCGGGCGGTCGGTTTCCTCTCGGTAGATCCCAACCTAGCGATCCGGAGTAGCCATGTGGGACAGCACTTTCGACGAGACCCTTCGCTCGTACCTCCCGTTCCTGCCCGCCGAGGAGGCTCTGACCGAAGAGACCCCGCTGCGCGAGTACGGGCTGGACTCGCTCGCCACCGTGGAGCTGCTCTCCGTGCTGGAGCAGAGCTACAACGTGCGGTTCGAGGACGACGCCCTGAACCTGGAGACGTTCGAGAACCCGGGACGGCTGTGGACCACGCTGTCGGCGCTGCAGCCCGCTAGCTGACCCGCGACGGTCCTGCGCCCCGGCGGCGGGGCTGCAGGGCCATGCGCGGGTTGACCGTCACGACCTCGAACCGGCTGGTGGTCACGCGGACGCGCCCGAAGAGCGTGTCCGGGCCCGCGACCCACAGCTTGCGCACGCCGTTGTCCGCCAGCGTGTGGACGACGTCCGGCCAGCGCATCGGCTTGACGATGCTGTCCAGCAGCATCGTGCGCACCTGGTCGCCGGTGCGCAGGATCTCGCCGTCCTGGTCCGCGACGATCGGCAGCAGGGGGTCGTGGAACTCCAGGTCGCCGAGCACCTCGTCCTCCGCCTTGCGCCGCAGCGCCCCGAACGCGCGCGAGTGCAGCGGCGGCCGCATCGTGTAGAGGGAGAGCCCGCCCATGCTCCGGACCGTCTGCTTGAGCCAGTCGAGGTTCTTCTCGCGCACGGAAACCATGTAGAAGTCGTGGTCGATGTAGCACGAGATGTCGAACCACTCGCCCTTGCCGTCCAATTGGGACAGGGCGTCCTTCAGCTTCTCCTCCGGCGTGCGGACGAACGAGTGCGTCACGACGTCGGTGTACTCGGTGGCGAAGAACTCGGTCAGGCAGCGGGCGAGCTCCGCGGTCATCCACACCGCGTCCGGGAAGGTCAGCGACCCGGCGTACACGCTGGCGGGCTTCTCGCCGAAGCTCGGGCCGGCGCAGAAGTCGGGGCTCATCCCCTGCTCCTGCTCGGCCCACTCGGCCAGTGCGACGCAGGTGAGCATGAAGCCGACCTGCGCGTACGGCGAGTAGTCGCCCTCGGTTTCGCGGAAGCGGTCGACCAGCGAGTAGCCGAGCCGCTCGTTCGCCTCGCCGATCAGCCGGCGGGCGAAGGGGTTGATGAGCAGGAACTTGCCGAAGTCGGCGAAGCGGCACGGGCTCATCCCGGGGAAGACGACCGCCGACCCCGGCCGGGTGGCCTCATCCATGGCTGGCGACCTCTCGTTCGGCGCTCCGGCTGGCGGGCGCGGTGGGCTGGATGTCCCGCAGGAACTCCAGCATGACTTCGCGGAACCGGTCGGGTTCCTCGAGGTGCGGGACGTGGCTGGAGTCCTCGAAGATCTCCCAGCGCACGTCGTGGATCCGGTCGAAGTACGGCTGGACGGTGACGGGCGTGGCTTCGTCGTGCCGCCCGGAGATCAGCAGCGTCGGCACCTCGATGTCGTCGAGCTCGTCGATCACCGAGTAGTCCTTGAGCGTGCCGGTGACGGTGAACTCGCTCGGGCCGTTCATCGTGGCGTAGACGGTGTTGTCGTCGGCCATCTCCATGAACGAGGCCAGGTAGTCGGCAGGCCACGGCAGCACGCGGCAGACGTGCCGGTCGTAGAACGCGCGCATCAGCTCGAAGTACTCGGGTGCGTCGGTGGTGCCGGCGGCTTCGTGCGCCCGCAGCTGGTCGTCGACGCCGGGCGGCAGCTGCGCCCGCAGCACGTCCATCTCCTGCCGCCACAGCGGGTAGGACGCCGGCGAGTTCGCGATCACCAGCCCGCGCAGGCCGTCCGGGCGCTGCGCGGCGTGCCGCGCGACGACCAGGCCGCCCCACGACTGTCCGAACAGGACGTAGTTGTCCTCGATGCCCAGGTGCTGCACCAGGTTGTCCAGCTCGTCGCCGAACAGCTCCGGCGTCCAGAAGCCCGCTTCCTTGCCCGGCAGCCGCGTCGAGCCGCCGCTGCCCAGCTGGTCGTAGTGCACCACCGGGAACCCGTGCCCGGCGAGCGAGCAGAGGTTCAGCAGGTAGTCGTGCGTGCTGCCCGGCCCGCCGTGCACCACGACGACGGCGGGCAGCTCGCCCCCGGTCTCCCCGGTGACGCGGTACCAGGTGCGGTACCCGCCGAAGGACGCCCAGCCCTTCGCGATCGGTGGCACGGCCATGCTCATCACCTCGTCCGTCTCCCTCGTCCCCGGCACACGCGGCCGGGTCCACGTTCATGTCTAGCCGTCGCGAGGTGGCCGGAACCAGCCCCTAAGGGGCGTCTAAAGCCGTTCTAATCCCGCTGGGAACTCCCTAGCGCACGGGTACCGCGCACCGGAAGGAGCGCGGGCCGGAACAGGGGTCCGGCACCCCTAGGCCCGCGGTGCCGGGTCGGCCCGGCGGCGCGCCGCCACTACCTTTTCCTTCAGAGCAGTGTTTTTTCGCCCGCGACTTCGGAGAGTGCGTCGATGCGCGTCATGATGATGGTGTTCCCGACGAGGACGCACGTCTACAGCATGGCCCCGGTCGGCTGGGCGCTGGCCGCCGCCGGGCACGAGGTCCGGTTCGTGGGCCAGCGCAACCCGCGCGAGGTGGCGTCGTTCGCCGAGACCGGCCTCGACGCGATGTGGTTCGGCGACGAGCTCGACATCGCGCGGCACCGGCAGCTGCAGATGGACGGCGACAACGCCATGCAGGGCGGCTTCCGCATCTCCGAGAGCCGGCCGGAGCGCTACACCGAGGAGTACGTCCGCACGGTGTACGAGCACTGGGTCGAGGTCTTCCGCTGGACCACCCCGGACTCCCTGCTCGACGAGCTGGTGCGGTTCGCGAAGGGCTGGCGGCCGGACCTGGTCGTGTGGGACCCGATGATCTACGCCGCCCCGATCGTCGCGCACGCCCTCGGCGTCCCGCACCTGCGGATGATGTACGCGGCCGACCAGACCGCACGGATCGCCGCGCAGTACCGCGACCTGCGCGCGAGCCACCCCGAAGACACCTCGCCGGATCCCTTCGTCGAGTGGATGTCCGCCGCCGTCGGCCGGTTCGGTGCGGAGTACGACGAGGCGCTGCGCCACGGCGTCAAGACGATCGACTGCCACCCGTCGTACCTGCGCTACGAAGGCGTCGACGTCGACTACGTGCCGGCGCGGTTCGTGCCGCAGAACAAGCCGATGGCGATCCCGCGGTGGGTGCTGGAGACGCCGGAGCGGCCGCGCGTGATGCTGACACTGGGCATCTCGAACCGGCAGGTGCTCGGCGTCGAGGAGACGTCGGTGGCCGACCTGCTCGACGGGCTCGCGGACCTCGACGTCGAGGTGATCGCCACGCTCAACGCCGCCCAGCTCGCGTCGGTGCGGAAGGTCCCGGACAACGTGCGCGCGGTCGACTTCGTGCCGATGTACGAGCTCCTGGCGAGCTGCTCGGCGATCGTGCACCAGGGCGGCGGAGCGACGATCGGCAACGCGGTCGTCAACGGCGTCCCCCAGCTGGTCATCCCCGGCACCACGTGGAGCGAGCGGGTTTCCGCCGTCGCCCAGGAGAAGCGCGGCAACGGGCTGGTGCTCGACCTCGAGGACGTCACGCCGCAGTCCGTCCGAAGTGGACTGGAACGGCTGCTCGGCGAGCCGTCGTTCCGGGCCTGCGCGCTCGAGGTGCGGGACGAGATGCTCGCGACCCCGACCCTGGACGACCTCGTGCCGGAGCTGGAACGGATCGCGCGATGGCGGTGACCGGGCGGCCGAGTGTGGTCCGGACCATCGGCTTCCTCGTCCTGAGCCTGCCGCTGCGGCTCGTGGCCTTCGTGCTCGTGCTCGTCACGATGCTGCTCGGCATCGCCACCACCATGCTGTGGGTCGGCATCCCGATCCTGATCGCCGCCACCACCCTCGTCCAGGGGTTCGCGGACCTGGAGCGGCGCTGGGCGGGCGCCATGCTCGCCGTCGGCATCCCGGCGCCGCGGCGGCGGCCGCACGGGCCAGGGCTGCTGCAGACGTGGCAGGCCCGGCTGGTCGACCCGGTCACCTGGCACGAGGTGAACTACGTGCTGCTCGCGTTCCCGCTGGGCATCGTGGAGTTCGTCGCGGGGATCGTCTCGGTCGCCGTGCCGCCGTTCGGGATCTTCGTCGCGCCGCGGATCGGGGCGCTGCACGGCGCGCTGACGTCGTCGATGCTCGGTCCGGACCGCACGGCCCAGCTGGAGGCCCGCACGCGGCAGCTGAGCGACTCGCGGGCCCGCGGGGTCGACGCCGTCGAGGCCGAACGCCGCCGCATCGAGCGCGACCTGCACGACGGCGCGCAGCAGCGGCTGGTGGCCGTCGCGATGAGCCTGGGCCGGGCCCAGCTGAGGCTCGACGCGAACGACCCGGCCGACTCCGCGGCCGTGCGGGAGCTGATCGGCGCGGCGCACGCGGACGCCAAGCTCGCGGTGTCCGAGCTGCGCGACCTGGCCCGCGGGATCTACCCGCCGGTGCTGCAGGACCGCGGCCTCGACGCGGCGCTGTCGTCGCTGACCGCGCGGCTGCCGATCCCGGTCGACGTCGAGGTCACCGTCGAACCGCGGCCGCCGGCGCCGGTCGAGACCACGACGTACTTCATCGTCAGCGAGACGCTGACCAACATCACCAAGCACGCCGGCGCCGACCGCGCCTCGGTCCGGGTGACCCGCGACGACGAGACGGTGGTCGTCGAGATCGTCGACAACGGGCGCGGCGGCGCCTCCGTCCGCCCCGGCGGCGGCCTGGCCGGGCTCGCCGACCGGGCCGCCACCATCGACGGCGTGCTCACCGTGGTCAGCCCGGCGGGCGGGCCGACGGTGGTACGCGCCGACCTGCCTGTCCGCTGGTGAAACCTCTCTGGGAGAGCGAAATGCGCGTCGTGATCGCCGAAGACTCCGTCCTGCTGCGGGCGGGGGTGCAGAGCCTGCTGTCGGACGTCGGCATCGAGACGGTGGCCGCCGTGGGCAACGGCGACGACCTGCTCGTCGCCGTCCGCGAGCACCGGCCGGACCTGGTCATCGCCGACGTCCGGATGCCCCCGACGTTCACCGACGAAGGCCTGCGCGCGGCACTGGCGGCGCGCAAGGAGGTCCCCGGCCTGCCGGTGCTGGTGGTTTCGCAGTACGTGGAGGGCAGTTACGCGGTCGACCTGATCGCCGAAGGCACGTCCGGCGTCGGCTACCTGCTGAAGGAGCGCGTCGCCGACGTGGCCGAGTTCCTCGCGGCGGTCCGCCGGGTGGCCGGCGGCGGCTCGGCGATCGACCCGGACGTGGTCGCCCAGATGCTGGCCCGCACCCGCAACCCGCTCGAGCAGCTGACCGCCCGCGAGACGGAGGTCCTCGGCGAGATGGCACAGGGCCTGTCGAACACGGCCATCGCCAAGAACCTGGTGATCACCCAGGGCGCGGTGGAGAACCACATCAGCAACATCTTCGCGAAACTCGGCCTCGAGGCCAGCCGCGACCAGAACCGCCGCATCCGCGCGGTCCTGACCTATTTGGACAGTACGACCGTCCGCGCCTGACGGGGGCGGGCGGTGCCTCAGACGCGGGCCGCGCCGCGGTCGAGGAGGTCGTCCGCCAGCCGGCGCAGGATCACGTCCTGGTGCCGGGTGAGGAAGAAGTGGCCGCCCGCCAGCGTCACCAGCTCGAAGCCGCCGGTCGTGTGGTCTTCCCACGAGGCGACCTCGTCGACCGAGGCCACCGGGTCGTCGGTGCCGGTGAAGGCCACGATCGGCGCGTCGAGCGGGCGGCCGGGGGTGTGCCGGTAGGTCTCGACGGCCCGGTAGTCGTTGCGCACCACCGGCAGGATCATCCGGACGACGTCGTCGTCGCCGAGCAGGTCCATCTCCGTGCCGCTCAGCCGCCGCAGTTCGGCGAGCACGCCCTCGTCGGTGCGGCTGTGCACCCGCTCGTCCCGCACCCGCGACGGCGCGCGCCGGCCGGAGACGAACAGCGCCGCGACCGGCGTACCGGCCTCCTCGAGCCGGCGGGCCGTCTCGTAGGCGACCATCGCGCCCATGCTGTGCCCGAACAGCGCGAGCGGCCGGTCGGTCTTGTCCCGCAGCAGCCCGGCGACCCGGTCGGCGATGGCCTCGATGCTGGTCAGGAACGGCTCGTGCCGCCGGTCCTGCCGGCCCGGGTACTGGACGGCCGCGACCTCGATGCCGGGTGCCAGCGCCTTCGCGACCGGGAAGTAGAAGGTGGCCGAGCCGCCGGCGTGCGGCAGGCAGACCAGCCGCGCCTTCGCCTCGGGCGAAACGGCGAACCGGCGGAACCAGCTGTCCTCGGCGTCGTTCCCGTGGGCGACCATGTCGTCCACCGCCTTTCCGTCTCAGTGGGCCTCCACCGGCCAACGTAGCCAGCGGGAGGACGGGACAACGACCCCTAACGCCCCCTAAGCCGTCCGTCTACTGTGGACCGGATCACGTCTGCCCCGCAAAACCATTGGTGCATCGGCTCGCTCCGCTGCTGTACTGCTGCCACCGTGAGTGCCGCGTGACGGAGGTAGTGGTTGTGACGGCTTATGACGCCCTTGCCGAGGTGTACGAGTGGCTCATTTCCGATGCGAAGCTGGCTCCGGCCGAGTTCGCCGCGTCGTTCGACGACGCCCTCCGTCTCCTGCCGCCCGGCGCGCACGTCCTCGACTGTTCCTGCGGAACCGGGCAGCTGGCGGTCGGCCTCGCCGGCCTCGGTATGCAGGTGGTCGCCACTGACGCCAGCGAAGCGATGGTTCGCCGCACCGCGAAGCTGTCCGAGGAGTTCGGGGCAGCCGTCCGGACACTGCGGGCCGGCTGGGAAGAGCTCCCCGGCCACTTCGACGACTCCACCTTCGACATGGTGTTCTGCGTCGGCAACTCGCTGCACCACGCCGCGGGCGCGAAAGGCAGGGTCGCCGCGCTGGAGTCGATGGCCCGGCTTCTGCGCCCCGGCGGGCATTTGGTGCTCACGTCCCGCACGTGGGAACTCGTGCGGGCCAGGGGTTCCCGGCTGGACATCGGTGACCGGCTCGTCCGCCGGAACGGTCGCGCTGCCGTCGTGGTCTACCGCTGGGAGATCGCCCCGACCTGGGCGGAGGAGCACCACATCGAGATCGCGATCGCGCAGGTCGATGCGGCCGGGCCGGTTCTCGTCCGGTCGGAACTGCTGTCGTGCTGGCCCTACCGGTACGAGGAACTCGAAGCCGAGCTGCGCCGGGTCGGGCTCCGGACGGAACTGAGCACGTTCGACCCCGAGGCCGAGAACTACACGGTGGTGGCGAGCAAGGTATAGCCAACGGGCTCAGCGGGCGTGCCGCTGACGCAGCCCGGCGACGATCAGGTCCAGGCCGAAGGCGAACTCGTCCGCCAGCGGTACCGGCAGCGAGTCCGCGACCGCGCGCGTGGCCGGGAACTCCCCCTCCGGCAGCTCGTGGAAACGCGCCGACGCCCGCTCCTGCTCGGCGCCGTCCCCGGCTCCGGCCAGCTGGATGGCGAAGCCCAGCACGTACCGCGCGAGGGTGGCGTAGGCGCGCGCCGCGACGCTCGGCGGGAGCCCGCCGTCGAGGAGGACGGCCAGGCAGCGCTCCCGCAACGCCATGGCGTTCGGCCCGGTCGGGGTCTGCTCGATCAGCAGCGGCGCGACCTTCCGGTGCCGGCCCAGTGTGTCGAACATCGCCCGCGCGACGGCCTGGCAGGCCTCGTCCCAGCTCAGCTCCGCCAATGCCCGCGAGTCGAGTTCGATCTCCCCGAAGACGCGGTCGATGACCTGGGTGACCAAGGTCGCCCGGTTGCCGAAGTGGCGGTAGAGCGTCGCCGTGCCCGATTCGAGCCGCTGGGCGAGGCTGCGCATCGACAGGGCCTCGGCGCCTTCCTCGTCGACGAGCTGCAGGGCCGTGGCGAGGATCCGGTCCAGCGGGACGGCGGGACGGCCACGTGACCGCCGAGCGGCCGGGGACGGACTGGTCACCGGCCCAGTATGCCGAAGTTGACACCCGCCGCAATAACGGCAACACTGTTGCCATTATGAACCAGATCCAGTCCATTCCCGTCGACGGCCTTCGCGTGCACTACGCACGCGGCGGGCGGGGCCCGGCGGTGCTGCTGCTGCACGGCAGCGGGTCGTCGCTGGAAGGCTTCGAGCGGGTCGCCGAGCTGCTGTCGGCGTCCCACGACGTCATCCGCCCCGACCTGCCCGGCTTCGGGCGCACCGGGCCGCGCCCCGACCGCGACTACCGCGTCCGGACGTACGCGCGCACGATCGCCCGGTTCATGACCGCACTGGAGCTGCCGCGCTTCGCCGTGGCGGGCAATTCGCTCGGCGGCAACATCGCGTGGAACCTGGCCCTGGACGCTCCCCTGCGGGTCGACGCGCTGGTGCTGGTCAACGCCACCGGCTACCCGGAGAAGACGCTGCCCGCCGGGCTGCGGCTGGCCCGGAACCCGCTGCTGCGCCCGCTGGTGCGGCGCTGGCTCCCGCGCGGCGCGACCGCCCGCGGGCTGCGGGAGGCCGTCGGCGCGAACTCCGCGATCGTCGACGACGCCATGGTGGCCCGGGTGCACGCGCTGACCAGCCGCCCCGGGAACCGGTCGGCCTTCGTCGACTTCGCCAACACCGACCAGCCCGACCGCAGCGCCGAGATCCCGAAGATCTCCGCCCCGACGCTGGTCCTGCGCAGCGCCGACGTCGACGGGCAGCACTTCGCCCGCGACATCCCGGGCGCCACCGAGCGCGTCCACGCCGACGGCGGCCACCTCCTGCCGGAAGAGGACCCCGACTGGGTGGCCGCGGCGATCGAGGAGTTCCTGCGATGAAGTACTTCGTCGCGGCCGACGAGGACCGCCGCCTCGACGCAGCCGCCCGCCGGACGCTGCGCGGGAGCTTCGTCGCCCTGTCCGACGGGGTGACGCACTACGAGCTGACCGGGCCCGACGGCGGGGAACTCGCCGTCCTGGTCGGCGGCCTCACGATTCCGCTGTCCTATTGGGACGGTCTGGCGGCCCGCCTGCACGCCCGCGGCCTGCGCACGCTCGCCTACAGCGCCTACGGCCGCGGCTACTCCGACCGCGTCCGGGGCCGCTACGACGAAGCGTTGTTCGTCCGGCAGCTCGCCGAGCTGACCTCGGCACTGGACCCCACTCCGCCGCGGCACGTCGTCGGCACGTCGATGGGCGCACTGGTCGCGATGGCCCACGCGAACCTGCACCCCGAATCGGTCGCCACGCTCACCGTCGTCGGACCGGCCGGGCTGGGCGAACGGCCCCGGGCGCAACGGTTGCTGGGCAGCGATCTCCTTGCCGGGTTCGTCGCCCGGCGCTTCGGCCGCAAGCTCCTGGAAGGCCACCTCGGGCACAACGTCCGCGACCCCGCCCTTTCCGCCCGGCTGGTCGCCACGGTGCGGGAGGCCTACCGGTACGAAGGCTCCCTCTACGCGTTCTTCCAGACCCTGCAGCGCTTTCCGCTGTACGAGCGGCAGGACCTGTTCCGCGGCACGGGCAACCTAAGGCTGCCGGTCCTGCTGGTGTGGGGCGACGACGACCAGGTCACCCCGATCACCCACCTCGACACCGTGCAGGAGCTGCTGCGCCCGCGGCAGACGCACGTCATCACCGAATGCGGCCACATGGCCCCCTACGAACGGCCGGACGACGTCGGCGACCTGCTCGCGTCCTTCGCCGTTCCCCACCCGGATCGGCTCGAACCATGAACGAACCCCTCGACGTGCTGATCGCCGGCGCCGGCCCGGCCGGCACCACCCTCGCCATCGACCTCCTCCGCCGCGGCCTGGCCGTCCGGATCGTCGACAAGGCCCCGCACTCCTTCGAAGGCTCCCGCGCCAAAGGCCTCCAGCCGCGCACCCTGGAGGTGTTCGACGACCTCGGCGTGCTCGACGACGTCCTCGACGGCAGCAGCGACTACCCCCGCCTCGGCATCCACCTCGGCCCGCTCACCGTCCCGTGGCGGATGTTCCGCGACCGCGACCGGAGCACCGACGTCCCCTACCCCAACACCCGGCTGATGCCCCAGTACCGCACCGACAGGGTGCTGCACGACCGCCTCGAGCAACTGGGCGGCAAGGTCGAACACGGCCGCGAACTCACCGAATTCACCCAGGACGCCACATCGGTCACCGCCACCGTGACCGGCGGCGACGGCCCCGAACGGATCACCGCCCGCTACCTCGTCGGCGCCGACGGCGGATCGAGCGCCGTCCGCAAACACCTCGGGCTGGGGTTCCTCGGCGAGACCCGCGACGCGGACCGGATGCTCATCGTCGACGCCGTCACCGCCGGCCTGTCCGGCGACCGGTGGCACGTCTGGCCGGGGGTGCAGGGCCGGTTCGCCGGCGCCTGCCCGCTGCCGCACACCGACCTGTTCCAGTGGATGATCCGCCTCGCTCCCGGCGAAGAGCCGCCCGAGGGCGAGGAAGCGATCACCCGGCGGATCCGGGCGCACACCGGCAACCGGCGCATCGCCGTGCGCGACATCCGGTGGCGGTCGGTGTTCCGGCCCAACATCCGACTGGCCGAGGCCTACCGCCGCGGGCGCGTGTTCCTCGCCGGCGACGCCGCGCACGTGCACACCCCGGCCGGCGCGCAGGGTCTCAACACCGGCATCCAGGACGCCTACAACCTCGGCTGGAAGCTCGCCCAGGTCCTCGCCGGAGCCGACCCGCGGCTGCTCGACAGCTACGAAGCCGAACGCCTCCCCATCGCCGCGGGGGTGCTCGGCCTGTCCACGAAGAAGTACGAAGGCCTCGCCAAACTGGACCCGTCGAGCCTGCGCCGCGGCAACGACGAACAACAGCTGTCGCTGACCTACCACGGTGGCCCGCTCGCGCCCGGCGGCAGCGACCGCACGAAGACACTGCAGGTCGGCGACCGCGCCCCGGACGCCGACCTGGGCGGCTCACGGCTGTTCGACGTCTTCCGGGGCCCGCACTTCACCCTGGTCGCGCACGGCCCGCAGGCCGCGGCGGCGAGCGACGAGCTCGACTGGCCTGCCGCGGGAGCGCCGCTCCGGCGGATCACCGTCGACGGCAAGGACAGCTTTCGCCGTGACTACGGGATCGAGGGCGACACGCTGCTGCTCGTCCGGCCCGACGGCTACCTCGGGCACATCGCCACCGGCGACTTCCTCGCCTCGACCCGCGCCGCCGCCCGGGCGCTGACCCCGGAGGTGAGCGCGTGAGCCGCACCCTGCTGCGCGGCGCGTGTGTGATCACCATGGCCCCGCACCGCCCCGACACCGAACAGGCCGACATCCTCGTCGACGGCGACACCATCGTGGCCGTCGGCGGAAACCTCGACGCGGCCGGCGCCGAGACCGTCGACGTCACCGGCAAGATCATCATGCCCGGTCTGGTCAACGCCCACCTGCACACCTGGCAGACCGCGCTGCGCGGGGTCGGCACCGACTGGACGCTGGCGGACTACCTCGGCCGGATGCACGGCGCGGTGGCCCGCCACTACCGGCCAGAGGACATGCGGATCGGCACCCTCGCCGGCGCACTGGACCAGCTCGACCGCGGCACCACCACCCTCGGCGACTGGTGCCACAACACGCCCACCCCGGACCACGCCGACGCGGCGCTCGACGGCCTGCGCGCCGCCGGCATCCGCGGGGTGTTCCTGCACGGCACGCCGTACTCCGCACCCGACGCGGCCCACCCGGTCGGCGAGGTCGACCGGCTGGCCGGCGGCCCGCTGATCGGGATCGGCATGGCGGTCCGGGGTCCGCAACTGTCCACTCCGGACGCCGCGGTCGCCGACTTCCGCGCCGCCGCCGAACGCGGGCTCGTGGTGTCCCTGCACCAGAGCGGCGGCGCACCCGGGCCCGCGTGGGCGGCCGTGCGGGCGGCCGGGCTGCTGGGCCCGGCCACCAACGTCGTGCACGGTGCCGGGCTCACCGAAGAGTGGTTCAAGATCCTGGTCGACGCGGGCGCGAGCATCACCTGCACGCCCGAGAACGAGCTCGGCCAGGGCCACGGCTCCCCCGTCACCGGGCACCTGCTGCGGCTGGGCGCGGCACCGTCGCTGGGCACCGACACCGACGCCGTCACCCCCGCCGACGTGCTCTCCGCCGCCCGCATCGCCCTGGCGCACCAGCGCGGCCACGACCACGACCAGCACCGGCAGACCACCGGTTCCTTCTCCCTCACCGCGACGATCACCGCCAAGCAGGCGCTCGCCTGGGCGACGGTCGAAGGCGCCCGGGCGCTCGGGCTCGCCGACCGCGTCGGCCGGCTCGAGGCCGGGCTGCAGGCCGACCTCGTCGTCATCGACGCCCCGGCGCCGAACCCGGTCGCCGCCGCCCTGCACGCCACCGCGCGCGACATCGAAGCGGTCATGGTCGCCGGGCGCTGGCGCAAGCGCGACCACGCCCTCCTCGACGTCGACCCCGGCGCCGTCCGGGAACACCTGCGGGAATCCGCAGCCCACCTGCTCCCCCACCTCGCCGGCTGATGAGCACGCGGGACGAGCTCGCGAGCCGGACCCGGGCCGAGCTGCTGGCCGCGGCGAGGCGGTTGTTCGGTGAACGCGGCTACCTCGACACCAAGGTCACCGACATCGCCGCCGCGGCCGGGCGGGCCGTGGGGTCGTTCTACCGCCACTTCCGCGACAAGGAGCAGCTCCTCGCCGCCCTGCGCACCGACCTCACCGACCCGGCTGACCGCGCCGGGTTCGGGTTGGCGTCCACCGCCGCGACGGCCGCCGACACCGGCGGGCCCGGCCAGGCAGGCGACGAGCCGCTCCGCGCGCACGTCACGGCCTGCTGGACCGCGCTGCGCGCCCACCGCCCCACGGCCATCGCCCTGCTGCAGGCGGCGACCGCAGCCGCCCCGGCCTCCGGCCGGTTGCGCGCCGAGCTGACCGGCTGGACCGCCCCGCTGCGCAGGCACCTGGAGAACCGGCGCGAGCCGCTCCCCGGCGACCCCGAGCTGGTGGCGGCGGCCGTGGGTCTCGTCCTGGCCGGTCTCAACCACGCCCTGCCCCCGGGCGGCCCCGGCGACGACCGCGTCGCCGACACCGTCACCCACCTCGTTCTCCACGGCCTGACCGGCCCGCCGAAGGTAACGAAAAGATAACGCGGCCACGCTGTCTTGAACCACTTGTCTGAATTGCCCGTTTCTGGCTACGTCGGGACCAGCGGCCGCCGGCCGCTCCCTGGGTCCCGCACGTCCGGACCGGACGTGTCGCCGGCTGCCCGGGCCGAGCCTTACCTTGCCGCGCCCGGGAAAACCCGAACGAGGTGACCAACTCCATGCCCCGAACCCCCGCCACGGGCCGCCACCGCATCACCCGCCGCACCAAGCTCGCCACCCTCGGCATCGGCCTCGCGCTGGCCGTCGGCGCCCTGGTCGTCGCCACCACCACCGGCGGCACCGGCACCGCCGGCGCGGACGAAGTGGACAAGGCGTTCTACGTCGACATCACGCAGGTGCCCAAGGGCACCAACGTCAACCAGGCACTGCAACGGCAAGGCGCCCGCGGCACCTTCACCGTGGACTGCGGCCGCAACGAGAACCAGCACTTCAACCCCGACAACTTCATCGCCCAGCCCGGCGTCCGCAACGGCGCCGAGCACCTGCACGACTACGTCGGCAACCTCTCCACCAACGCCGACTCCACCAACGAAAGCCTCGCCAAGGCCGGCACCACCTGCCGCAACGGCGACAAGTCGACATACTTCTGGCCGGTCGTCCGCATCGACACCGAGGAGGACGAGGAGAACCCGCCCGCCAAGGACGTCTCAGCGGACCGCGAGCAGGCGAAGCAGGAGAAGGCCGGCACCCAGGTCGACTGCCCCGACGTCGCCAGCAAGCTCGCCGACGTCCCCGACCGGGCCGCCGCCGAGGTCGAGCGCAACCTCGACCTGCTCGACACCCAGGTCAAGGAGGCCAACGCCCGGATCGCCGGCGGCGACCTGAAGTCGGAGCAGGACATCCAGAACGCCGTCGTCGGCCCGCTCAAGGACAAACGGAAGGCGACCCTCGACCGCATCGCCATCGCCATCGGCCGGACCGGCGCGCAGCCGGCGGACCTCGGCGGCCTGGCCACCTGCGCCCTGAAGAAGAACGGCCAGGGCGGCCTGGACAACGGCGGCGGCAACTCGGATGGCAAGCCCGCCGAGCTGCCCGGCGTCAACGACCAGAACGAGATCGGCGACAACGAAGGCGAGATCCAGCGCGTCCGGCGGGCCGACCTGACGTTCACCAGCGGTGGCGCGCGCAAGGTCGTGGCGATGCCGCAGTTCCTCCGGATCCTGTACGGCGACGCCAAGCAGAGCACCAACGGCCCGGCCAACGCCCGGCCGAGCTGGACGTGCAGCGGCTTCGAGGACCGGCTCATCGACAAGTACCCGATCTGCCCCGAAGGCAGCCAGGTCAAGCGCATCCACGCGTTCCCGAACTGCTGGGACGGCAAGAACATCGACAGCGCCAACCACCGCAGCCACATCGTGTTCGCCGATCAGCAGGGCAAGTGCCCGCAGGGCTTCAAGAACGTCCCGCAGCTGGTGATCACCCTGACCTACGACATCCCCCGGGACGTGCAGGTCAACGGACAGTACAAAGTGGACGCCTTCGAGCAGGAGAACCACGACCCGCGTTCGGACCACGACGACTTCGCCAACGTCATGGGCCAGCGCCTGATGAACCAGGTCGTCACCTGCATCAACACCGGCAAGCGCTGCAACCAGTGAGCCACCCGATCGGGCCTGATGTGAAGTTTGGGCGCTTTGTCCGGAACCAAGCGCTCCGCAACGGCGTTGGGAGGGTGTCGATCACGACCTGGCGAAGGAGAAGACTCCCGGATGGTGTTCAAGAAGATGTTGCAGAAGATCGGCGTCGGCGGCCTCGCGGTCGACACGGTGCTGACCGACCCGCGCGGCCGGCCGGGCGCCCCGCTCGCCGGGGAGGTACGGCTGACCGGTGGTGAGGCCGACGCCGAGATCGAGCACATCGCCCTGTCGCTGGCCATTCAGGCCCACAACGACCGGGGTGGCCGGTCGCAGGCGGAGTTCCACCGGGTCGTCGTCGCGGGCGTCACCAGGCTGGCCGCCAAGGAACAGCGCACCATCCCCTTCACCGTCCCGCTCCCCTGGGAAGCCCCGGTGACCGAGGTGTCCGGCCGTCGGCTGCCCGGCCTGGAGCTGGGGCTGCGCACCGAGGTGTCGATCGCCAAGGCGGTCGACAAGGGCGACCTCGACCCGGTGATCGTCGAACCGCTGCCGTCGCAGGACGCGGTGCTGGAGGGGTTCGGGCGGCTCGGCTTCACCTTCAAGGCCGCCACGGTCCAGCAGGGGCAGGCCTACGGAGTCCGGCAGGAACTGCCGTTCTTCCAGCAGTTCGACTTCTACCCGTCCGGCCAGTTCGCCGGCCGCGTCGAGCTGGTCACCCTGACGCTGGTCACCACCCCCGCCGAGGTCACCGTCCTGCTGACGGCGGACCGGCACGTGGGCGCGTTCGGCGGTGAAGGGCGGTTCCAGGCCGGGCACGAGGAAGCGGCGGAGCAGGACTGGGCCGCCCGCATCCACGACTGGCTCGCCCAGGTCGTGGAGACCCGGCACGCCCAGATGACCCAGGGCGGCTACGGCCACCCCGGGTACGGCCAGCCCGGCTACGGCCACCGCGAGCGGCGCGGCCCCGGCATGGGCGGCGTGGTGGCCGGAGTGGCCGGCGGCGTCGTGGGCGGCATGCTCCTGTCCGAGATGTTCGACGACGACGGAGACGGCGGCGACGAGGGCTGACCTGGCTGGGGTGGGCGGCCGAGCCCGGTCTCCCACCCCACCCGGTTCCCGTCGAACCCGCTGCTCCGGCGGTCCGGCTACAACGGGCAACTGCCGTGGTGGGTGGGGCCGGTTCGCTTCAGCAGGCGGGTGGCGAGCACCTCGGCCGCCACACCGCGGCCGATGGCGAAGCCTGCCTGGTTGCTGAACTCGAAGTGCTGCCCGCCGAACACCCGCGACCGGCCGGCTTCGGCCGCGGCGGCCGAGAAGCCCGGGTAGGTGCGGGCCTGGCCGCCCGGTGCGGTGTCCGTGGTGTGCGTGAAGGGAATGCCGTCCGCGCAGAAGAACCCGGCCAGCACCGCAGCCGCCGCGCCGCTGTAGGAACTGTGTCCGGACGGGTACTCCGGACTCCCGCCGGTGCTGCCGGCCCGCGGAGCCCAGTTCGGGTTCGGCTGCGTCGCCGGGTTCCCGTCGGTCTCCGCCTCGCGGATCGCCGTGGCAGGACGCCAGTGCCGGTAGGTGAACTTGGTGGCCACGGTCGGCACCGTGGTGTCGGCCAGCGTCATCGTCAGCAGGGCCAGGAGCCGCGCCGAGGCGGCCAGCGACCGGCCTTGGGACACGGTCAGCGCGATCTTCACCCACTCTCCGGCGGGCTGGTCCGTGCCGGCCGGCACGGACCAGAAGTGGTAGGTGGCGAGCTTGTCGGGGGCGGCTGTCCCGGCGTCGCCGAGCAGCGCGACCTCGGCGAACGCGGCGGCGTAGTCCAGGCCGGCCAGTGCCGGCGGCGGCCCCGGGACGTACCCGGCGGGGTCGGTGACGGCGAACGGGCGGACCGTGCGGTACTGCACGCCGGACCATTCGGCCCGGAACACCCCGGGCCCCGCGCCCGCGGGCTGGCTCTGCACCGGAACCGAGCCGTCGTCGGCGCGGGCGGCCACCACGCGCCGGGCGACCTCACTCCCCCAGCGCACCCCCGCGTCGCGCGGGTGGCCGGGACGCAGGGCGGCCAGGTCGGCCTGCAGCTGCGCGTCGTAGCCGGCGGTCCGGTCGGGGTCCAGCCGGACGAGGACGCCGTGCGCCGCGGCGACGGCCGCGGCACGGGGATCGGCGCCGCGCGGGCCGGGGCCGGGCACGAGCGCGGGGCCGCGAGCCGGGCCGGCGAGCCCGTTGACCGCGTCGTAAACGGCGACGTTCAGCATCGCGTAGGTGCGGGCGGCGTCGGCGTCGGTTGCGCGGGAGGCGCGGACCGCGGCCAAGGCGAGCTCGTTCCACACCCGCACGCTGTCCGACCGCGGCTCGGCAACCGCGGCCGCTGGGGCGCTCAACCCGGCTGCGGCCAGGATGAACACCAGGGCCAGGACGATCTTCTGCACGGCCTCGCCTCCCGATCCGCCCGAGGAGTCCGCGGGTTCGCCGCCCTATCGTGGCGCGAATCCGGCAGCCCTGCGACGGCCACTCGACGGCGCCCCGGCTGGTCCGAATGGCTTCAGCGAGGAGCGGGGCGGCCGGTGAATTCGCCGTACTCGTCCTCGGTCCAGGCCGCGAGCCGCCAGCGTCCCGGTTCGTAGACCAGCTCCGCGTAGCTTTCGGCGGTTCCCCGCAACGCCAGCCTCGTCCCGCCGGCGAAGAGGAAGACGAACGCGTTGACCACCGGTCGCCGCTCGATCACCTCCAAGCCGATCGTCGCGGTGAGCCCGATACCCAGCAGCCCGGCGACCGGCGACGTCGTCGCCACCCGGCACGTCAGCGCGACGTCGTCGACGACGTCCCGGCCCTCGACCCGCAACGGGACCCCGAGCGCGTCGGACAGGGTGCCGGCCAGCCGGTCGACGATCGCCGCCCAGTCGTCGGCCGAGCGCCGAGCGGGGACCGGCGTCCGGAAGATCAGGTCGTCACTCACCGGCGCTCCCCGGGCGGATCGGGCGGCCGTTGCGCGGGTTGATCTCCACGTAGCCCGGCTTGTCCGCCCACTTCGAAACGTCGTTGAAGGAACCCGTGCCGTCCGGATCCGAAGGCCCGTAAGCGGTGATGACCTCCTCCTTGCGGCCGGCGACCGTGATCGCCACGTCCCCGTTGTTGCGATAGTAGATGTCGACGGCCCGGCCGTCGCTGTTCAGGCCGGTGAACACCCGGTCCGGCCGGTTGAGGATGTCCGCCTGCATCTGCTCCGACCAGCCGTGGCCCGAACGCGCGTGCCCGGTCTGCCCGGTGCCGCCCTCGGCGGCCGGGGCGCCGACGACCTCGTCCGGCGCGACCTGACGGCGGAAGTTCGCCCGCGTCTCGGCGGATCCTTCGACGCGGGCGCGTTCGGCGGCGCGCTCCGGCGGTTCCCCGGCGACCGGGCCCTCGACGATCTGTTCGCCCGGCAGGTCGCCTTCGGTGATCCGCCGCAGCTGCCCTTCGAGGGCCTCGACCCGGTCGCGCAGCGCGTCGAGCCGCTGCCGGGATTCCTCCAGCATGGCCGGATCACCCAGCTCGCGGGCGGCTTCCGCGTCGGCCCGCGCGCTTTGGAGCTGCTCCTCGAGCGTGCGCCCTTCCTGGTTGCGCAACTGGCCCTGCACGTCGCGTTCGAACGCCCGGTCACCCCGCCGCCCGGCCGTCACCTCGGGTTCGGCCAGCAGTTCGCGCACCCGGCGGATGCCCGCGTCGATCTCGGCAGGCTCGGCCGCCGCCCGCGCCGGCGGTTCCCCGGGAGCGACCGCGGGTTCCTCCGGAGCGGTCACCGGTGGTTCGCCCTCGCGCTCCCCCGGCGCGGCGGCCGCGGGCGTCGCGTCGCCCTCGAGGTGCGGTGTCCCGCCACCGGTGCCGGGCTGGTTCTCGTACCACTCGCCGTAGGCCTCCATGGACCGGAAGCGCCGGGTCACCGGGTTTCCCTGGGCGTCCGGGTACGTCAGCGAGTACGGCTCCGGGTTCGCCGGGTCGTACCCGTAGGTGACGGTCTCGTTGCCGCGCTCGGTGACGATCCCGATGGTCTGCTCGACCGGCCGCCCGCCGGCCTCGGCCTGCAGCCGCGCGACGTCGAAGTCGCCGCCACGGCCACTCGGGTACCGATGCGGCTCCAGGGTCACGCCGCTCGCGGGATCGACCGGGTGCGAGTGCTCCACGAGGTCCCAGCGGCCGGGCTCCCCCGGCCGGCTCTCCAGGAATTCGCGCATCGCCGGGTTGCGGCCCTCGTAGGCGTCGACGAACTCGTTGTTGCCCTGCACGACAATGCATTCACCGGTCTCGCTGTTGCGGTAGACGGCGACCTCGTTGTGCGGAGCGTCCCGACGCGCGTTCTCGTACATGACGCGCGCGTCGGCCTCGCTCATCGGGTGTTCGTCGTGCATGACGGTGCCGTCCGGGAGGTCTTCGACCGGCAGATCGGCGTGCTCGTCGTTCGGGATCGTCGGCCGGTCCTCCTCCGGGCCGCCCGGCATCGTGGTGCGCTCGTCCTCCGGACCGCCCGGCACCGTCGTGCGCTCGTCCTCGGCACCGCCCGGCACCGTCGTGCGCTCGTCCTCCGCACCACCCGGCACCGTGGTGCGCTCGTCCTCCCCACCACCCGGCACCGTCGGCCGGTCCTCCTCCCCACCACCCGGCACCGTCGTCCGCTCCTCCTCCCCACCACCCGGCACCGTCGTCCGCTCGTCGGCCACCGGCGTGGGCGGCTCCTCGTGCGGCAACGCCCCCTCGACGGGCGCGTCCGGCATGGCGTCCGCGCGTGCCTGCATCCGCGCGGACGAGGCGTTGATCTCCGCGGGCGTGACGTTGAACGCGTGCCCGCTGTCGACCATCGCCCCGCGCGCGCTGCTGGTCACGTTCTCGATGAACCGGCCGCCCGGACCGTAGGAAAGCGCTATCGACATCCCGATGTTGACCAGCAGGCCCTCGTGCCACGGGCGGCCGGCGACGACGTTGTTGACGATGCCGAGCGTCGCGCCGGTGACGACGTTCGCGGCCTTGCCGATGGCCAGCGCGCCGGCCTGGGTGAGCAGCTGCCGCTCGACCGCTGCGCCGAGAGCTCCGCTGACGCCGCCGCCGATCGCGCCGCCGATGGCGCCGAAGATCGCGCCGACGACCATCTGCCTGCCCAGCTCCGACCAGTTGGTGTCGCGGCCGTGCACGGCGTTGTCGGTGAGCGTGGTCGCCGCCGCGGAGAGGGCGCCGGCCAGCGCGCCGGCCAGGATCAGCGCGCCGATCCCCGTGCCGAGCAGCGCGACCACCGCGATCGTGACGAGCAGGCCGACGACCAGGCCGGCGACCATGCCCCACGGCACGCTGCGCACCGCGTTCTCCAGCCAGCTGCGGTGGGTGGCCTCCTCGGCCTCGCGCATCGCCTGGTCCATCCGGCCGTCGAGCGTGCCCAACGGCTCCCGGGCACGTCCGGTCGCCTCCGCGGCCCGCTGGGCCAGCGCCTCGCGGAACTGCCCGAGCGCCTGCCCGAACCGGGCGTCGAGGTCGGCGATGGTCCGGTCCAGGCTCGCGAACGCGCCGTCGACCGTCCGGTCGCCGGACTGCTGCGCCCCGGACACCAGGCGGGCCAGCTCTTCGGCCAGCGACGCGGCCTGGCCGTCGGCACCCGCCTGCCCCGCGGCGGCGGTCTCGGCGGCCTGGTCACGGGCTTGTCCCGCCGCCGCACGGACCGCGTCCAGGGCCTCGCCCGCGGTCGTGCTGAACGCCTGGGCGATCTCGGCGAGCGCGACCCGTGCCTGTTGCCCGGTGTCGCCGAACCCCTGCCGCACCTGCGCACTCAGCTCACCGGCCAGCCGGGCGGCGGCGGCGCGGCGGACGCGGCGGTTGGCGATCCCGCCGAGGATTCCGTCGAGCAGCGCCGCACCGCCCTGTGCCGCCTGGTCGTGCTGCGCCTGCCCGGCCGCGACGGCCTGGGCGCCGGCGTCGCGCACGGCGGCCTTGGTCAGGTCGACCTGTTCCCGGATCGCCTGCGTGACCGACGAGCGCAGCGCGGCGAGCTGGCCGGCGACGTCGGCGCCGAGCCGGGTGAGGGACGAGCAGCCCGCGGAAATAGCCTGGCCGAGCTGGCTGCCCGCCCCTTCGGTGGTCTGGGTGAGCACCGCGGTGATCGACGGCAGCTGGGTGCGGATCCGGTCGGCGATCTCGTTCGCCTGCCCGACCAGCTGGGCCCGGGTCTCCGGCCCGAGGTCGCGCAGCTGCGTCACGGTGTCGCCGAGTGATTCGGAGATCCGGGTGGCGGTGTCCGCGGCGACCTCGCGCGCGGCCGCCGCCCTGGCCTGTGCGCCCTCGGCGTCGGCACCACCGGGCGACGCGGCTCGCTGCGCACCCCGCGTGCGCGCCTGCCCGGCGAGGGCGTCGACCTGCGTGCGCGTGTCGGCGGCGGAGGTGTTCGCGGCGGTGACGGCCTCGGCGCCCTTGGTCGTCCCGAGGGCGCGGATCTGCCCGGTTCGCGCCGCGTACCCCTCGTCGAGCCGGCGGCCGGCCTCGGTGGACCACGCCGTGAGCCGCGCCTGCTCGGCCTGCCCGGCCTGGCGCATCCGCTGCTGGGCGCCAGCGACGGCGGTCGTCACCCGGCCCTCGGCCGCGGTGAACCCGGCCTCCACCGCGGCGAGCTCGCCGGTGGTCTCCTGCTCGATCGTCTCCTGCTGTTCCTCGACCGTGGTCTCGACGAGCGCGAGCTGCTCGTCGACGGCGGCCGCCAGCGTCGCCTGGCCTTCCGCGCCGGCCTCGGCGACGGCGGCCACGACCTGCTGGGCGCCCGCCGCGGCCGCCGGCGGTGCGGTGACCGGCGCCGCCTGCGCCGGCCGTCGGCCACCGATCCCGTGCGGCACGGCGGACGGCGGCGCCGGTGCCTTCGCGGGCCGGGCCGGGGCGGGCAGTTCCGGGGCTGCGACGGGCTTCACCGGTGAAACCGGCTGCGGGACGCGGACATCCTCGGGCGCTGGCGTCGCCGGCGCGACCGGAGGCGCCTTCGGCGGCGGGGCCGGACGACGCTCGCGGACCTCGGCGCCCAGCAGCGAGCTGACCGCCTGGTTCCCGGCACCGCCCTGCAACGCGGTGATCGTCCGCGGGTCCATCGGCCCTTCGGCCCGCGCCGGCGCGGGAGTCGCGAGCCGTTCGACGGCAAGGGGCGGCCGCGGGCCGTCCCGCTCCGGTTCGCGGTGCTCCTGGTGGTCCACGGTCCCTCCCCCGTTCGCCCCGTCCCAGGATCGCGCGCGCGGCGCTCCGATCCCAGGCCGGACGGGCAGCCGAGAGGGCGGCACCTGCGGCCCGCGCGGGCCGAAGCGCACCAGATGCGAGCAGGTGCCCGTCAGTCGCCGGTGACCAGCTCCACGCCGAGCAGGCCGGCCAGCTCGGCCAGCTGCTCCCGGGTGTAGGCGTCCCGGAACGCGACCAGCACCTTGCCCTCGGCGTCGGCGAAGCAGCCGAGGCCCGATCGCGGCGTCCGGATCCGGGCCACGGCCTCCCGCCGGGCGGTGCCGGGCGCCCCGAGCAGGGTGTGCACCCGGACCTGCTCGGCGTCGACGACGATCTTGGTGCGGCGGAGGTAGGCGATGGTCGGTGCGGCGACCAGCACGACCGCCCCCAGCCAGGACAGGAACTGGCCGGCGCCCCGGCCCGCGACGCCGCCGGCCAGGCCGGCCGCGACGAGGCCGGCGGTGCACAGTCCCAGCACGATCACCAGGTAGGCGACGCGCCCGTTGCGCAGGGAGCAGCGGAACACCGCCGGCATCGGCATCGGCTCCGTCACCGGGTCAGTGTCCACAGCCGCTCTTGATCGCGTAAATCGGGTCGAACCCGCCGAGTGCCATGCTCAGACCGCCGATCATCGTCGTGTTGAACCGGCCCAGGAACTTCAGGTAGTCCTCGTCGTACCCGACCGACCTGCCGTACGCGTTGAACCCGTCGCCGAGCGCGCCGGCCGCGGCGCCGATCAGACCTTCGCCGACGACCTCGCCGAAGTCGACCTTGCTGTTGTCCCAGTCGTTGTCGTGCAACTGGGTCAGGTAGTCGACCGTGAGGTTGGTCGCCACGCCGGCGCAGATACCGCACTCGGCGAAAGTGGCCCCGAACACCCCGCCTGCCGCGGCGGCGATGCCGACGTCGGCCCAGTCGACGTGACCGGTCAACGCGCCGTGGATGAGCGCGCCACCGCCGGCGGCGATGGCGCCGACCGCGCCGGCGATGAGGTTGTCCAGGCCGAACAGCTCACCGGTCGGGTCGGTGCGGTTGACCGGGTTGCCGCCCGTGTACGCGTAGGCAGTGCCGCTGGTGTCGACCAGGGGGTCGACGGACAGGAACAGCGCGGTGGCGGGGTCGTAGTACCGGGCACGGAGGTAGATCAGCCCGGACTCGGCGTCGGTGTACTGGCCCGTGTACAGCAACGGCGTGTGGGCACTGCCGCTGGTGGTGGCCACGCCGTACGGCGTGTAGGAGGCGTGCCCGGCCACGGTGCCGGCGCCGTCGAGCAACCCGATCGTCGAACCGAGCTGGTCGTGCACGAACCAGTTCGCCGCCGCGCCGATCTGCTCGATGGGCAGGCCGCCCGGGCCGTACAGGTAGCTGTTCGTGCCGTCGGAGAGCACGTTCGGCGTCTCGCCGCCGTCCCAGACGAACGTGGCGGTCACCCCGCCGGCCGTCTTGGTCGTGCGCAGGCCGTCGCCGTTGTAGGTGTAAGTGGCCCCGGCCGTGCCGGTGAGCCGCCCCGCCTGGTTGTAACTGTAGGTGGTGGAGCCGAACGTCTTGCGCTCCCCCAGGTTGTCGTGGGTGACGGCCGTGGCGCCGCCGGGCACGGTGCCGCAGGTGGGGGCGGTCACCGTGCTGCCGGCCAGTGCCCAGCACAGCTGCCCGGCCGCGTCGAAGGCCTGCGTCGCGGCGCCGACGGTGGTCGGGTTGTCCGCCGCGTCGTAGGCGAACGTGCTGCCGCCGGCACTGCCGAGCTGCTCGCGCGGGGTGTAGCCGAAGGGCTGCGAGCTCGTGCCGACGGTCTGGGTCGACAGCTGCCCCATCGGGTCACGGCCGTAGGTGGCCGACAGGACCGTGGCCGACCCGGTGACCGCGGATGTCGAGGTCTGCTGCTCGGCGTCGTCGTAGCCGTCGGTGACGGTGTCGCCGTCCGGGTACTGGGTGGTGCGCACCTTCCCGTCGTTGTCGTAGCCGAAGACGGTCTGGTTGCCGTTCCAGTCGGTGACGGTCTTCAGCCGTCCGGCGTCGTCGAAGGTCCGGAGCACCGGCGTCGCCTGCCCCGGGTAGGTGATCGACGTCTGGTTGCCCGCATTGTCGTAGCCGTAGCCGACCGCGGCACCGGATCCCTGCGTCTGGGCGGTGAGCTCGCCGAACGTGTCGTAGGTCCAGGTCGAGGTCCCGGTGCCGTCGGTCATCGTGCGCCGCCGGCCGACGGGGTCGTAGGCGTAGGTGGCGCCCGGGGTGACACCGTCCGAATAGGACACCGACTTCAGCAGGCCCGCCGCGTCGTAGCCCATGGTCGTGACCCGCCCGGCCGCGTCGGTCACGGTGAGCGCGCGGCCCGCCGGGTCGAGGTGCGTGCTCGTGACGCGGTGGTCCGGATCGGTCCGGCTGTTCCTGCGGCCCTGGCCGTCGTAGCCGTACTGCGTCTTGGCGCCGAGGCCGTCGACGGTGTCGGCGAGCGTGCCGTCCGGGTTGAGGTCGCTGATCCGGGTGGTGCCGTCGGCCTGCGTCACCTTGGTCGCCTGGTCGGCCGCGTCGAACGTGGTGATCACGGTGTGGTTGTTCGGATCGGTGGCCGACGTCTTGTTCCCGTCCGCGTCGAAGACCGCGGTCGAGCTGTGGCCGAGCGGATCGGTGGTGCGGTTGACGTTGCCGTGGGCGTCGTGGCCGTAGGTGGTGCAGCCCTTCGCCGGCGGCGTGCACGACGGTGCGACCCCGGCCGCCGTGCCGTTCGGGTCCACTGTGGACGTCAACCAGCCGGTCCGGGTGTCGTAGCCGTACTGGGTCTTGTCGCCGGCGGCGTCGGTGACCGTGGCCTTGTCGCCGTAGGCGTCGTAGGTCGTGGTGGTGGTCTTGCCGTTCGGGTCGGTCAGCCGCGTCTGGTCGGCCGGGTGCGCGGCGTCGTCGTGGTGGTAGGCGGTGGTGCGGGTGGGCGCCGGCCCGAAGTTGCCGGTCAGCGACTCCACCACGTTGTTGGCCTGGGTGACGGTGGTGGCCGTCGGCACCAGCGTGTCCGGGTCGTAGGTGGTGACCGTGGCGACCCCGTTCTCGTCGATGCTCTCGACCGGGTCGTCGTGGTCGTCGAAGGCGTAGTTCTTGGTGAAGCCCAGCGCGTTCGACTCGGACGTCCGGTTGCCGTGGTCGTCGTAGGTGAACGTCTGGAGGTCGCCGTCGGGATCGGTCTGGCTCGACACGCCGAGGGTCACCGGGTCGTAGGTGTAGCTGGTGGTGCCGGCGTCGCCGGTGCCGTACCCCTTGGTCTCCGAGACGAGCAGGGCGTTCTGGTAGGTGTCCAGCGTCTGGTGCCCGGCCGGGTCGGTCACCAGGGTCTGCCCGGCGGTCAGCCCGCCGTCGGGTCCGTAGGTGAACGTCGTGGTGTGGCCGTTGGCGTCGACCTGCGTCTTCACGCGTTCGGCGCTGTCGTACGTCATCGCGGTGACCGCGGACGCGGCGCCGCCGTAGTTCTTCGGCGACCGCATCGAGGTCATCAGGTGGCCGGCGTAGGTGTACTGCGTGTGGTCGTCGTCCTTGAGCGTTGGGGTGCGGGTGGTGCCCGCGCCGTAGACGTCGGTCAGGTTGCCGGTGCCGTCGTAGGCGTAGGTGACGGTGCGGCCGGCCGGGTCGCTCAGCCCGGTGATGTGGTTGCCGGTCCAGGTCAGCGTGTACGCGCGGCCGGCCGGGTCGGTGATCGTGTGCAGGTGGCCGCTGCCGTCGTAGGCGAGGCTGGTCTGGTACGGCGGGTTCGCCTTGCTGCCGGCCAGGTCGGTCTCCGCGGTGAGGTGGCCGCTGGTGGTGTCGAAGGTGAAGATCTCCTTGCCGCGCCGCGTGAACGTGTAGCCGGAGCCGTTCTTGGCCAGTGTCGCGTCGTACCGCGGCGCCGACGGCGCGTAGCTGCCGGCCGAGTCGACGAACGTGACCTGGGAGCCGTCTTCCTGGGTGACCGTGACGTTCCCGGTCGCGGCCGTGGTGGCGAACAGGTTGTACGAATCGGTCCAGCCCCAGCCGAACGGCCCGTCGGCGGCGAGCGAACCGTGGGGGCCGCTGGGGTCGGCGATGCCCTCGGCGTAGCTGCGGGTGAAGTTCAGCGGCAGGCCGCGGCCGGGCGTGGCCAGGTCGGTGAACGTCTGGCCGAAGTACCCGGTCGAGGTGTCCACCGGGTCGCCGGCGGTGCGCCGGGCGCAGCCGCAGGCGACGAACGCGGGGTTGGATCCGCGCGGTGCGTCCTGGATGCCGGGCGGACCGCCGATCGGCTGGCCGGGCGTGCCGCCCTGCGGCACGAACGCGATCGCGTCGAAGGCCACGTCGAAGTCGGAGTAGCCGAAGCCGCCCCGGTCGACCGAGCTGCCGTTGTTGGTCAGCACGACGTTGCCGCCGTTCTGCATGGCGAACGTGCCGATGGTGACCCACTGCTCGGAGTTCCAGGCCTGGTTGACCCGGATCTTCCACGGCGCCACGCCGCCGCCGGGGTTGATCGTGTAGACGACGTCGGTCGCCTCCGCGCCGAGGCCGGGAATGTGCAGCTTGATCTTGTAGTACTGCAGCGACGGCAGGTTCGGCGTCCAGGTGCCGGTGTTGACGAGGTCGGGCTCGGAGCCGTCTTCGGTGTGGGTGAACAGGATGTGGCCGCCCAGGCCGGTGCCGGCCTGGTGGGTGTCGATCGCGCCGATCGGATCACCGGCCGAGTTGGTGCCGTAGGTGTAGGTGAACGTGCCGTTGCTCGACCAGTTCGGGTTGCCGCAGCCCTGCAGGTTCAGCGGCGGCGACGGCTCGTCGTCGACGATGATCGAACCCGCCGGGACCTTCGAGGTGTCCTGGTTGCACGTGGGTGGGTTCTGGCTGGGGTTCGCCGGTTCACTGCCGCCCGACACGGCGTACGGGCTGGTCGCGCAGGTCGTCGCGCAGGTGGGGATCCAGGTGACGGGCTGGTGCCACCAGCATTCGAAGTCGTTGAGCATGCAGTGGCTGGCGCCCGGGTTGGCCGTGTTGGTGTTGTTGGGGTCGCAGTGGTTGGCCGCGAGGTCGCACATCGCGGTGAACGGTGCGGGCTGCACCCACGTGTTCCCGCCGTGGTACGTCGGCTTGGCGTAGGCCTTGCTGCCGTAGCGCAGCAGCGGGTTCGCAGTCCAGCCGAGCACGCGTTCCTGGTAGGGCCAGCTGGCCGGGTGCGCGGCGTCGGCGTAGGTGTCCTGCAGGTACGGGTCGCGGTTGGGCGGGTAGTCCAGGTTGGCCGGGTTGTTGGTCCAGCCAAGCCCCCAGGTGCCGTCCGGGCCGGTGCACGACGGGCCCGGCGTGCAGCCGGTGGTGTTGCCGTTGGCGGCGTTCGGCTGGATGCCGGAGTTGTACGCCCAGGCGGCGAAGTACCAGTTCTCCAGGTCGGCCGGGTCGCCGTTGTTCGCGATGATCCCCGCGCTGTAGAGCTGGTTCCAGGTGGTCTCCAGAATCTGCAGGCCGGCGGCGATGTTCTCCTGGTAGTCGACGGCGACCTTGATCTGGCCGTGCGCGGACAGCGAGGTGTCGCCGACGTGCATGCCGTCGGTGACCTGGCTGATCCCGTACCCGCAGTCCGAGGCGGCGTAGTTGATGGACCGGATGTCACCGCCCGCGCCGTAGTAGCTGGCGATCAGCGGGTCGCCGGCCGTGCCGGCCGGCGCGTGCCAGGAAGCCTGCGACCAGTTCGACTCCTGGGCCATGATGCCCTCGAAGATCGACCGCGGCACGGTGTTCGACGCGCCGGCCGGGTGCGCCAACGGGATCAGCGGGAAGTCGTTGTTGGGCGCGTAGGCCGCCAGCCCGAGGTTGTCGAAGCCGGCCGGCCGCGTGTACGCGCTGCCGGTCAGCAGACCCTGTTCCGCCAGCTGCACGGCCCAGTCGACCTGTGCCGGGTTCGGCTGCATGACCTGCTTCGCCGTGTCGAGCGGCGCGACCGCGCAGGTCGGCGTCTGGGCGGTCGTCGCCGCGGTGGCCGTCGCTCCGCCACCGCCGTGCGCGGGCGCGGCATCGGCGTGCGGCACCAGGTAACCCGGCTGCGGGCGGTGGGCGGCGGTGCCTTCGGCCGCGGTGTAGCCGGGCAGCGTGGTCGACGGCGGCGCGGTGCTGCCGGCGACGGCGCGGGTCAGGACGGTGCCGGTGGTGGTCGACAGCAGGACCGGCGCCGGGTTCTGCGCCGCCGGGTCCGGTCCCAGCAGGGCGTCGCCGTCCAGCGAGGAGCCGGTGGCGGCCCGCGACAGCCCGGCATCCTCGACCGCCCGGACACCCGCGCCGGCCAGCGCCGCGGCGCTGGTCCGGGCCGCACCGGCCAGCACGGCGTGACCGGACCGGCCCTGGAACAGGTGCAGGCGCGTGAGGTCGCCGGAGCCCAGGGTGGTGACCGCGCCGGCGTGCTCGTGCACCGCGGTGGCGGTCTTCGCGCCGGGCGCGGCGTGGAGGAAGCTGACCCCGCCGTCGGCCGCGGGCCGCAGGTCGTAGGCGGCACCGGTGACGCTCGTGATGACGGCCGGTTTTCCCATGGCGGGCACCGAGACCAGCCGCGAGCCGGCGACGCCGACGATCCCGGTCGCGGTCGGCACCGCCGAGGTGACCTGTCCGGGCACCGTCGTCGAGCCGTCGACCTTCCCGGTCGCCAGGTTGGCGGTCACCAGCCGGGTGTTCTCGTCGTTCGCCCCGACGTCGAGGGTGAACACGGCCTGGTCGCCCGTGCCGCACCCGGGCGAGAAGTACTTCAGCCCGACGCCGCTCGCCAGCGGGCGCACGGCGCCGGAGGAGAGGTCGACGGCGTAGGCGACCGCGCCGTGGTCACGCGCGGCCTGGCTGGTGACCGCCGAGAGCGGCAGCACCGCCACCGCGGCGTACCGGCCGGTTCCGGACACGCACTGGTAGCCCGTCCACGACGAGTCGTCCAGGCCGGCCGGGTGCAGCAGCGCGACCTCGTGCCAGGCGAAGCCGGAGCTCTCCCGGCCCAGCTCCAGGTGGTACCCCCGCGCGTCACCCCAGCCGTCGACGGCGACGTCGGCCGAGGACGCCGCCCCCGGCCCGAAGTCACCCGGTCTGGGGGCGGCAGCCGGGCGCACCGGTGCCGCGCCCGCCGGGGCGGGCGCCGCGGACACGGTGGTCACCGAACCGGAGAAGAGGGCGAAAACGGTCACGAAAATGGCAACGGAACGAGACCTGGACCACTTGCCGAACGGCGCCCGGCCGACCCGGAAAGCAATTCTTCGCACAGCAAAGACCAAATCGGACACAGCACGAACCTTCCCACCCAGAGCCCTGAAGGACTTACCCCGTTCGCGCGCACCCGATGAGCCGAGAGCGGCTGAGCAGAACATTAATGGGTTCTGTAAAACCGGCTATCACCCGCCCGGGTGAGCGCAAGCCCGCACAGAAGAATGCTTACTCGTTCTTTGCCGAGTCACTATTTTCCCGTTGCCGAACTCACCGCCGGGACGCTCTGGCCGTGTTACCTGTTCAACCGGTAACATGGCGGCATGGGACTCAAGATCGCGGTGATCGGCGCCGGCGGCGTCGGCGGGTACTTCGGCGGTCGCCTCGCGGCGGCCGGGCATGACGTCGGCTTCGTGGCGCGCGGGGCGCACCTTGCGGCGCTGCGGCGGGACGGCCTGGCCGTGACGAGCGTGGCCGGGGACTTCACGGTCGCCCCCGTCCGGGCCACCGACGACCCGGCAGAGCTCGGCGAAGCCGACTTCGTCCTGCTGGCGGTCAAGACGTGGCAGCTCGAGCCCGCGATCGCCGCGGCCAAGCCGCTGATCGGCGGGGAGACCGCGGTCGTCACGACCCAGAACGGCGTCGACGCGCCGGGCCAGGTGGCCGAGGTCGTCGGCCGGAGCGCCGTCCTGCCGGGCGCCGCGGAGGTCATCGCCTTCCTCGACGGCCCCGGCCGCGTCCGGCACCTCGGCGGCGGGAAGCTCACCTTCGGCGAGTGGGACGGCTCGCCGAGCGCGCGGGTGGCCCGGTTGCGGGCCGCCCTGCAGGAGTCGGGGCTGACCGCGGTGGTGGCCACCGACGTCTGGGCCGCGCTCTGGGAGAAGTTCCTCGCCCTCGCCTCGCTCGGCGCGATCGGCACCGTCACCGACGCCCCCTACGGCGTGCTGCGCGCCCGGGCGGCCACGCGGCGGCTGATCGCGGACAGCATGACCGAGATCGAACGGCTGGCACGCGCCAAGGGAGTCCGGCTCCCCGACGACATCGTCGCCGCGGAGCTCGCGTTCCTGGACCGGCTCCCGGCCGACGGCACGACCTCGCTGCAACGCGACATCCGGGCCGGCCGGCCCTCGGAGCTGGCGGCGTGGACCGGCACCGTCGTCCGGCTCGGCCGGGAGACCGGCACGCCGACGCCGGTCAACAGCCTGCTCTACGAGCTGGCGAGCACCCGGGCGCAGGCCGTGACCGAACGCGGTTGAGGCTCCCCCGGCGAAGCCGGCGTCGTCACCCCGACGCCGGCTCCAGCCGGATCCGGACGTCGAGGTTCCGCTCGACCTCGCTCCGGCTGTAGAGCAGGGGGAACGAGCCGCCCGCGGCCCAGAGGGCGTTCAGGTCGGCGTAGTGCGGGCTGCGCGGGTCGCCGGACTGCCCCGGCGCGTTGATCGCGGCCGAGCCGTTCCAGTTGCCGACGTCCAGCGCCATCTTGAACGTCGCCCCGATGACCTGCGCGTAGGTCAGCGGGTGGAAGAACGACGGGTGGATCGTGTGGTACGAACCGCCGACCGGGGTCGGGCCGACGTTCGGGCCGCCCAGCGGGTGCGCGAACACCTGGTGGTGCAGCGATCCCCACCGCCAGGTCGACGTGTCGGCGCCGAGCCGGCCGGCGACGTCGCGGAACGCCACGGGCAGCGAGTCCAGGATCAGCTTGTCGCGCACCGCCGCGCCGTCCGGGCCGAGCCACCCGGCCGGATCGGCGAAGGAGGCGATGACCAGGCTGAAGTCGGGGTTGATGGTGCGCACCAGCGCGTCCGCCGCGGCCTGCGGCAGCACCGCGTGCGCCCACACGTAGTGCAGGTACTTCATGATCCAGGTCTCGAACAGCGCGGCCCCGGGCGAATCGACCGACGCGACGCCGTCGTAGCCGCGAAGCAGCTCCAGCGCCCGCGCGGTGTCCGGGTCCGCCGAGGACAGTCCGCGCACGAACCCGAGGAGCTGGGTGGCCACCAGGGACTTCTCGTCCTGCTGCAGCGCGAGCGAGTCGGCGACGGTCGCGCCGGGCCGGCCGGTGATCAGCTCGTCGATGCGCTGCTTGCGGTACGGCAGCTGCCACTCGTAGTTCGACACCACGGGATGGCCCGGCGGGATGTTGAAGTCGTTGGCCGAGGCGAAGAACCCGGCCGCCGGGTTGTACTGCCCCGGCAGCTCGCTGTTCGCGTGGAAGCCGTTCCAGTCGTAGCGCCCGTCACCGGGGACGGGCAGCAGGCCGTCGTAGCCGGCACCGGTGCGACGCGGCGTCAGCCCCGCCGGGACGTAGCCGATGTTGCCGCGCACGTCGGCGTAGGCCAGGTTCGAACCCGGCGTGCCCCACTGCCGCATGCCCGCGGTGAACTCGCCGAAGTTCCGCGCCCGCTGGTAGTTCAGGCTGCCCAGGTAGGCCGCGCTGCCCGGCTGCGTCCACGCCGTGCGGACCGCGAACGCCCGGTGCGCCGCCTCGTCGACCTTGACGACCGGGCCGTGCCGGGTGAAGGCCAGCTGCCCGGTGACCGGCGTGCCGCCGCGGACCCCGATGGGCTCGGCGACCGTCGTCATCCGCTCCCAGCCGGTGCCGTAGCGGTAGCGGGTGTGGTCGGCCGGGTCGAGCTCGTAGACGTAGAGGTCAGTCTGGTCGATCGGCAGGTTGGTCAGGCCGAAGGCGATGTTTTCGTTGTGCCCGATGGCGATCCCCGGGTTCCAGGGCTCCCCCGCGCCGGCGAGGTTCAGCCCGGGTGCCGACAGCTGCGCGAGGTACCGGCCCGACGGCAGGGCGTCCGCGCCGCGGTGCGGGTCGTTGGCCAGGATCGGACGGCCCGACGCGGCCCGGCCCGGCCCGATCGCCCAGGCGTTGCTGCCGGCGGTGGCGTCGGCGATGTCCTTGGTGGCGGCGTCCTGGGTCCGGAATCCGCTGCCGGTGAACGACACGCCGGCGGTCGCGAGGTTGTACACCTTGAGCACGTCGTCGGGCACCGAGCACGGGTCGAGCCCGGCGGGCACCGCCGCCTCGTGCGCCGGGTGGAGCGACCGCAGGTAGCGGCTCGCGCCGGGGCCGGCCAGGCAGACCAGCTTCGCGCGGGCGACCTCCCACATCAGGTTCTCCCCGATGGCGTGCGTGCGGATCCGCACGACGTCCTGCGGGCGCCAGCGCGCGGGCTGGTAGCCGAGCTTGCCGAACTCGGGCGGGAGCGCGCCGGGGTTGCGGCCCAGCCAGTCGACGTAGGAGTTGATGCCCTCGGCGAACCGGGTGGCGGCCAGCCTGCCTTCCGGCCCGTAGGACGCCCACTCGGCGTCCATGTCACCGCGGTAGAGGAACAGCCGCGCCGCCCGGTCCTGCTCCACATAGGACGGACCGAGCACCTCGCTGAGCAGGCCGAGCCCGCGGCGGCGCCAGGTGTCGATCTGGAACAGCCGGTCACGGGCGACGTTGAAGCCCTGCGCGAAGAACAGGTCGCTGGTGTCGGCGGCGTAGATGTGCGGCACGCCCCACTTGTCGACGAGCAGGTCGACGGGCCGGTGCAGGCCGGCCACCGGGTACCGCGGCCCGGCCGGCGCGGCCACGGCGAGCGCGTGGACCGGCGCCAGGCACAGCACGACAAGGGCGAGCAGCAGGCCGCGAACGACCGGTCGGCGGGTGGCCATGGTGGTCTCCTCGTCCGGGATCGGGGTGGGCCATTCGTGTCTACCCGCCGCCGTCGTGCGCCCACGAGCCCCTTAGGGGTCCACGCGCCTCCCGCCCGCCGACCGGAGCGGCCGCGGTGTGGCAGGCTGGGAACGACCAGGACCGAAAGGACTCCGATGCACCGCCTCACCGTGCTCTACCCGCCGCCCGCCGACGAAGCCCACTTCCGGGAGTACTACGTCGGCACCCACCTGCCGCTCGCGGCGAAGCTGCCCGGCCTCCGGCAGTCGCAGTACTCCTTCGACGTGGCTTCGCTCGGCGGGCAGCCGCGGTACTTCGCCGTTTTCCACGCCGACTTCGACTCGGCCGAAGCCATGGCTGCCGCGCTGGGGTCCGAAGCGGGCAGGGCGGTGGCCGCGGACGTGCCGAACTACGCGACCGGCGGGGTCGAGATGATCCACTACCCGCTCAGCTGAGCTCGGGGGATGTCCAAATAGGCGCGCCGGCGGTGATCGCCGCGCGTTCGCTCACCGTCGTGCCGTGTAGCCGCCGCAGACCTCGGCGCGCGGGCGGGGGTCGCTGTCCCGCAGCTCGGCGATGATGCGCTCGGCCTGGATCTCCGCGGGCTCCCAGGTCGCCGGTGACCGCAGGCGGAACTGGGTGAACTCCGCGAACTCGCCGGTCCGCTCGAAGTGGTCGTCGACGACGTCCCACGGCGGCGACGTGAAGAGCAGCTCCACCTGGTCACGCGTGTCGGGCAGGGAAGTGGCCCCGTGGACGCCGCAGTTCCACCGGCCCAGCACCTCGGGCTCCGCGGCGAGCCTGGTGCGCACCAGCCGCGCCACCGTGCGTCCGGGCCACTCCCAGAACCGCATGCCGTCGGCACGGGCGAGCTCGGCCTCGTACTGTGCCGGCGCGAACCGGACGGCCGGCAGGGACAGGCCGGGGTCGTCGGGGTTGCGCCACTCGTCCCAGACGACTTCGACCCCCTCACGGCGGACCCGGACGAAGACCGCACCACAGCACCCCCACGAGCACACCGCCTCGGCGAGCATCACCTCCCGCGGCTCGGCACCGGGCAGCAGCGGGCTGTCCGGCCCCAGCAGCTGGTCGGGGTCCTTCCCCGGCCCCTCGGCGAACACCGAGCCGACCACGTCCCGGTCGTCGACCCAGAGCTTGAGTTCGACCCGGTCCCAGGCGGAGTCCGCCGGCAGGACCACGGAGGTACGGAGGCGACTGATCACCTCACCAGGGTAAACAGCGCGTCCACCGAGTTCCGCCCGGTGCCGCGCGCCCGGCGGGTGGCAGGCCCGCCGGGCGCCTCCGGGCTCAGCCGGTCTGAACGAGGCTGAAGTCGTCGACGTTGACCCAGTTGCCCGCGTTCGCGTCGGAGAACACGCCCACCTGGACCGATCCGTTCGTCACCTGGATGCCGGGGACCTCCACCTTCGTCCAGCTCCCCAGCGACCGGTTGATCGCCGCGCTGAGCTCGGCGCCGCCGAAGTTCTTCGCGAAGACGGTCGCCCGCTTCTGGCCGCCGCTGCTCTTCACCCACGCCGACAACGTGTACGTGCCGTTCGGCAGCGCGATGTTCTGGTACCTGCTGGCGTTGTAGGCCGACGAGGAACTCTGCGCGAACGCCCAGCGGCCGGTGTGCCCGCCCTGCTTGTTGCTGTTCACGTTCCCGCCGGTGATCGTCCAGCCGGCGAGGTTGTTCTGGGCCACCCGGTCGGCCTCCGCGCTCGGGTTGAGGACGTGGTTGTTGCCGCGCCCGACCGCCCACGTCCCCGCCGCCGCGTCGACCGTCCACTGGCTCAACGAGTGGAACACCGGTGTCGACCCGGAGAACGTGACCGGCAGCCACTGGTTGTACCCGATGCCGTTGCCCGCGAAGTCGCTCCAGCGGTCACCGCCGAACATCACGAACGACCCCTGGGAACCGGTCACCGTGAACGCCAGGCCGGTCTGCGTCACGTGCGAGAAGTCCGCGTCCGTCCCCTGCAGCACGAACTCCGCAGAGTACGGGCCCATGATGTTCTTCGCGCTGATGCAGTACGTGTGCGAGCTGTTCCAGCCGTGCAGGTCGGACGAGCAGAAGTAGTACGTCCCGTTGTACTTGAACATGATGTTGCCTTCACGGCCCGCCGAGGCGTTGTACACGTTCTTCGCTGGATCGACCTGCAGGTAGTCCGAGGCCCGCAACGACGAGACGTACAGGTGCGAACGGCCACTCTTGTTGCTGTAGATCAGGTAGGCCTTGCCGTCGTCGTCGGTGAAGACCGACTGGTCGCCGGACATCCCGGTGGACACGCCGGCGATGTTCGACTGCGTCCCGGCCTTGGTGAAGCGACCGTTCGGCGTGCTGCTGGTCGCGAACACCAGCCCGCTGTTGAGCTGTGAGACCAGCACGTACTTGCCCGTCTTCGGGTTGCGTGCGACCCCGATCCGGCCGACCCAGCCGCCGCCCAGGTCACTGCCGGTCAGCGCGTTGCCCTCGAACTTCCAGTTCGCCAGGTCCGTCGACGAATAGATCGTGATGGCGCTCAGCGACGTGTCACCGTTCTTGCCGCCGCCCGGGTTGTTGTAGTAGCTGACCGCGCCGTTGTACTTCGCGCCGTACCAGTAGTAGGTGTTCCCGACCTTGAGCACACCCCCGCCCTGGGAGTAGACCGGGTTGCCCGAGGTGTCCTTCCAGAACACGTCGTTCTGGATCGTGACGGCCGCCGCCGGCGTCTCCGCCACGGCACCGCCGGTCGAAACCAGCGCCATCGCCAGGGACAGGAAGCTCGCCACGAGCGTTCGCCCGGTTTTCTTGTTCAGCACTTCATGACCTCCGTGTCGAATACCCGATTCATCCGGCCGTCCGCGCTCCCGGAATCTCGCCGGCTCTCGTCAGGACTCGAACGCACCGAGGTCGGGAGCCCTGCCCGTGTACGGCAGGCCGACGTCGGTGCCCTTGTCGATCAGCGCGCTGCCTGCCGCCAGGCGGAGGTTCGGCAGCACCGGCAGGCTGCCGTCGGCCTGCCGGGCCGCGTCCCAGCCGGACGTCGACACGCTCCGGAACTGCGCGTCCGACAGCGTGACGCCCAGGTTCCACGAGTTGTAGGAAGCGTTCGTGCCGGACATGTTCGACGTCAGCGTCCCCTGGTAGGCGATGTTGTTGCGCAGGTTCCCGAGACCGATCGCCGCGCCGGCGGAGTTGACGCTGAGCATGTTGAAGTCGGGACGGTTGTTGAAGCCGGTGTTGTTGAAGTAGTCGTTGGCCACCGTGTGGTGGTTGGCGTAGAAGCCCGAGGCCTTGTTGTTGAACGCCACCGAGTTCCGGATCGTGTTCTTGACGCCGTTGCCGACGTAGTCCCCGCCGTAGCCGCCCATCTTGAACCCGTTGCCGTTGCCGGACGACGTGGTCGTCTCGGGCAGGTAGCCGTTGCGCCACGCCCACGAGTTCTCGATCGTCGCCGGCGAGAAGTTGTTGATGAGGTCGAACCCGTCGTCGGAGTTCCACCAGGCGCGGCAGCCGCGGAAGACGTTGGCCGGGCGGCCGGCCTTGACGTGCGCCCCGAACCCGTCCGCGCTCTCGCCCGCCCCGTTCGACGTGCGCGGGTCGTAGTTGTCGTAGGAGTCGGAGTTGAGCACGAGGTTGCCGCCGCCGTCCTGGATGAACAACCCCGGCCCCATGTTGTGGTGCAGCTTCAGCAGCTCGAAGGTGTTGTTGCTGCCGGAGATCCAGATGCCCCACGACTCGTGGTTGAGGTTGTTGTTCTGCGGCACGCCCTTGACTTCCAGGCCCTTGAGGTGGAGGTGGCTGCCGGTGACGTCGAAGCCCTTGATCCGGCAGTTGTCACTGACCCGGGAGAAGTCGAAGACCGGCGTTTCGCCGGGGTAGGCCCAGTAGCGGATCGGGTTGCCGGAACTGCCGCTCTTGTTCAGCGTGATCGCGTCCACCCGGTCGGTCCCGCTCGCGCAGGCCTTGTTCGCCCGCGTGTAGGTGTAGGTGCCACCCCGCAGGTACACGGTGTCGCCCGCCTGCGCGACGGACTGCGCCTTCGCGACCGACGCCCAGGGCGCGGACTGCGTCCCGGCGGCACTGTCACTGCCCGAGGGGGCGACGTAGTAGCTCTTGCCGGCCGCCGGACTGCCTGCGGCAACCGGGCTGCCGGCGACCGCCACGGCGGCCACCGCCGACAACACCAGAAAATGGGACAGGACAAGGCGTTTCATGAGCACACTTCCCAGTAAGCGCTTTCTCGACATCGGTGTCTCCTGCGAGTTGTGGGCTGCACGCAGTTTGGGCGCCTGAACGAATTCCGGTCAATAGCCCCGGACAACTCGGTCAATCGATCAGTGTCCGGATTCCGTCAGGAGGGCGCGGTCGCCGGCCAGCCGATCGCGCTCGGGGGAATGGTCGCGGTGAGCTGCCGGAAGTCCGCCGGCGGCACCGCGCCCTGGTCGCGCAGGGCCGTGGCGACCAGCCGGGCGACCTCGATCGCGCCGGCCGCCTGGAAGTGGGTGTTGTCCTGGCTGCCACTGGGGTAGTTCGGGTACTTCCCCGCCGGGAAGATCATGAAGTACTTCTTCGTCCCCTCGGCACCCGCGCGGTTCCACAACCCCGTGCTCAACGCGGTCAGGTCGACCAACGGCACCCGTTTGGCCGCCGCGAGCTCCCGCATCGCCGCCGGGTAGGCCCCGTGCGATGGCGTGATGACGCCCGCGCCGCCGAAGTGCCGGCGCTCCACCGGCGTCAGCAGGATCGGGATCGCTCCCTTGGCGCGGCTCTTGTCGACGTACTGCGCGAGGTACTGCTTGTAGGTCGTCGACGGCACGGTGTACCGGGCCGGGTCGTCGGCCTTCTCGTCGTTGTGCCCGAACGAGATCAGCAGGTAGTCGCCCTTCTTGAGCAGGCCGAGGATGTGGTCCAGCCGGCCCAGGTCGATGAAGCTCTTCGAGCTGGCCCCCGACTTGGCCACGTTCACCGCCACCGCGTTCGGGGTCAGGAACACCGGCAGTGCCTGGGCCCAGCCGGCCCGCGGCGCCTGGGCCGTGGAGTAGGTCGACGCCGTGGAATCCCCCGCCACGTAGATGTGGGCCACGGCCGCCGCGCTCGCTTCCGCGGTGGCCGGGGGAACGGCCGGCAGGGCCAGCACCCCGATGACCGCGACACCGCTGCCGATCCGCTGCCGGAACCTTCGTTTCCATGCCATGCGCTGCCTTCCTTCCACACGGGCCCCCACCGTCTCCGCCTCAGTTGCAGCTGCCGGAACAGGGCACGAACGGTGCCGTGGTGCCGGTCAGCGTCGTCGTGCCGAGCGTCAGCCCGGCGGCGCTCGCCGTCACCGTGATCGTGCCCGCGCCCGTGGCCCGGACCAGGCCGTACGCGACGCCCTGGTAGGCCTTCCGCACCGAGCCGCGGAAGCTCTCCTGCACCGGGCTCCCGCTGTCGACCGCCACCAGCACGCCCGGCCCGCTCACCGTGAACGTGATCGGCGCCGACGAGCCGGTCACCACCCGGCCGGCGGAGTCGGCGATGGTCGCCTTCACGTACGAGACGTCGTCCCCGTCGGTCGACACCGTGCTGTGGTCCGGTGCCAGCAGCACGCGGTTCGCCGTGGTGCCGGTCGCCGGGGGTGACGTCGTTGGCGCGCCCCACGTCCGCTGCCACGAGTACCCGATCGGCCGGACCGTGCCGACACCGTCCATCAGGCCGAAATCCGCTTCCGCGCGCGGCCACAGGCCGTCGGCCTCGCCCAGGTACGCCGTGCCCGTCCACAGGAACAAGCCGGTGATCATGGCGTTGTCCCGCACCTTCGCCCACGCCGAGGTGTCCGTGCCCATCTCGGTGAACAACCCGGCCCGCGCCGGAGCCGCCTTCGCGGCCGTGATCACCTCGTCCGGGCGGTAGTTGCCGCCGAAGACGTCGACGATCGTGCGGGTCGCCCCGGTGACGTCGCCGCTGTCACTCGGCCGGAACAGCGCCTGGGTGACCGGGCGGCCCGGGTCCAGTGCGTGGGCGATCGACACCATCCGCGTCAGCAGGGGCGTCCGGGTCGCGATCGGGTCGCGGATCTCGTTGCCGGTGCTCCACATCGCCACGCTCGGGTGGTTGCGGTCGCGCATGACGACACTGGTCGCGTCCACCTGGTACCAGGGCACCGCGCCGCCGGCGCCGGGCACCGGCGGTGTCCCGGTGGGCGCGGCCGCCGTCCGGTTGAAGTACGTCGCGTAGTCGCCGACGTCGGAGTACTTGTGCTGGGTCCAGACGTCGAAGAACTCGTCCAGGACGAGGAAACCCATCCGGTCGGTCAGGTCCAGGAACGCCGGGCTCGGCGGGTCGTGCGCGGTGCGGATGGCGTTCACCCCGAGCGCCTTCAGCTGCGCCAGCCGCCGCTGGATCGCCCGCTGCGGGGCGGCCATCCCGAGCCCGTGGAAGTCCTGGTGCAACGCGACGCCCTGGAACTTCACGTTCTTGCCGTTGAGGATCATGCCCGTGCTCGCGGTGAAGGTCAGCGTGCGGATGCCGACGGAGGTGACGTCGTCGTCGACCGCGGTGCCACCGACCAGGACGTTCGTGGCCAGCGAATACAGGTTTGGGTTCGTCAGGTCCCACAGTCTCGGGTTGCTCACCGGCACGTCGTAGGCGAACGTCGCCGACGCACCCGCCGCGACGGTCTTGGCCGCCGTCGTCACCGCGGGCAGCGCCGCCCCGCCGGGGTCGCTGAGGACCCCCTGGACGCTGACGCTCGCCGCCGCGCCGCTCTCGTTGACCACCGTGGTCTCCGCGTGCACCGTGGTGTTGTTCGGTGTCGTGACGCGGGTGGCCCACTGGCCGAGGTGCACCGGATCGGTCGCGATCAGCCGGACGTCCCGGTAGATCCCGGCCCCCGTGTAGTAGCGCGATGCCGGCTGCGACGTCGTGTCCGTCTTGACCGCCACCACGTTGTCGCCGCCGAGCTTCGCCGCCGCTGTGATGTCGTAGCGGAAACTGGTGTACCCGTACGGGTGGGTGCCGATCAGCGTGCCGTTGACGTACACGCTCGCGTTCGCCATCACGCCGTCGAACTCCAGCGACACCCGGCGGCCCGCGGGCACCCCGGCCAGGGAGAAGTGCTTGCGGTACCAGCCGATCCCCGAAGGCAGGTATCCGCCGCGGCCGGTGCTCGGCGCCGACTGCGCGAACGGGTTCGCCCCCGGCGTGCGCCCTTCGACGCTCCAGTCGTGCGGCACGCTGAGCTTGCGCCACCCGCTGTCGTTGTAGGACGCACTGCCGGCACCGGCGGCGTCCCCGTAGTTGAACAGCCAGCCGGCGTCGAAGTCCGTGACCGTCCGGACCCGGCCGGCCGCGACGGCGGGCGCCGCACCGACGGGAGTGACCAGGCCGAGGAACACCGTGACGACGACCAGCGACCGGAGGAGTTTCCGGATCATGAGTCCTGCCTTTCCCGGACGCGGGTTCAGCGGAGGAAGCCCGCCAGCGGAAGGTTCAGTTCACGCACGCCCTGCACGACCAGGTTGGCCATCTGGGTCGCGCCGTAGGCCGAGAAGTGCGTGTTGTCGGTGACGCCGTCGGCCGCCTGGGTCAGGTAGATCTTCTGCGAGCCCGCCGGGCCGAGCGACTCGACCAGTGCCTTGCTCTTGGCCGTCAGGTCGACGACCGGGACGTTCGCGCTCCTGCCGAGCGCCCGGATCACCGCGGGCAGGTCGACGCCGACGCCGTTGACGTGCAGCGCGGTCCCGGTCAGCTTCGTGCCGCTGAACTGCCGCCGCACCGGCGGGGTCACCAGCACCGGGGTCCCGCCGCGCTCCCGCACGCCGTTGACCAGCTTGGTGAGGTTGTCGCGGAACGCCGTCGCCGACGTCTGCTTGTCGTTGTGCCCGAACTGGACGAACACCAGGTCCTTGCTCCTGATCAGCGGCTTCATCGTCGGGAAGAGCTTGCTGTTCGACAGGAAGCTGCCCGAGCTCTCGCCCGAGTCGCCGTAGTTGGCGATCACGGCACCGTTCCGGACGGCGGCTGGCAGGATCTGGCCCCAGCCGGTGTAGGGCGCCACCGGCTGGTCGCAGACGGTCGAGTCACCGGCCAGGTACGTCACCAGCGGGGCCGCGGCCGCCGTCACGGTCAGCGAGCCGATCGCCGGGGCACTGCCGCCGAACGTGATGTCCAGGCCCGCGGTCCCGGTGCCGCCCTGGCCGGTGGGCTGCCCCTCCGGGGTGCGCACGTTGACCGTGACCGTCGTGGGAACGACCTGGCCCGCGCCGGTCGAGACGGGGTTCAGGACCTGACGGCGGGCCTCCACCGACATCGACGTATTCGCCGCCCTGGTGGTGCTGCCGAGCCCGACGGTGACGTCGTAGTTGCCCGGGGCCACGGCGAAGTGGCACTTGATCGGCGCGGTCCCCGAACACTGCGCGGGCAGCGCCCGCGGGGTGGCGGCCGCCGCGGGGACGGGCGCCAGCGCCGCGGCCGCGGCCAGGCCTGCGGCGAGGATCGCGTACTGCTTGCGGGACATGGGACTCCTCTGTGGACGGAGAGGCGGCCGGTACTGGGCCGACTGCGGAGCATCCTGGCTGGAAAGCGCTTTCTCGATACCCGGCGACGTGCGCACAACAGGGACCTGCATGAGGAAGCGCTTTCTTCCCGCGTTCCCGAGCCGCGGGACGCGGAGTTCGTTGGAGGGCGCTCAGGCCGCCGATTCTCGCCGAATCACGGAAAACGCATTCCTAGAGTGTGGCGTGCGACACTCCGGCCCGTCAAGACCCGGTCACCGGGCGCGTTCCGCGGTGCTGTCCCGGACCACCAGCCGGCCTTCGACGGTCACGTGGGTGACCGGACCGGGGTCGCCCAGCGCGAGGCGGATCGCCTCGGTGCCGGCGTAGGCCAGTGGCAGCGCCACGGTGGTGAGCCGCGGCGTGACGTTGACCGCCAGCCGGATGTCGTCGAACCCGGTCAGCGACACCTCGGCCGGCACCGACACCCCCGCCTCGCGGAAGGCCCGGAGCACGCCGACCGCGATCAGGTCGTTGGCCGCCACCACGGCGTCGGTCCCGGCCAGCCCCTCGGCCACCAGCCGCCGGCCCGCCTCGATACCGCCCTCCCGGCTCACCGCGTCCGCTTCGGCGACTCCGGCGGCCCGGAGCCCGTCGAGGAAGCCGGCGGTCCGGGCGGCCTGCTCCCGGGCGTGTACCGCAGCCGCTCGGCCGCGGCCAGCACGCGCTCCCGGTACTCGGGCGCAACGGTCCGTGAGCTGGCACCCAGCACCCGCGAAGCGGTCGCCAGCGAAACCCCGGCCGCCGCCGCCACGTCGCGCAGCGTCACCGTGTCCCGTGCCGGATGCGGCATCCCCACCCCACTTCGACCACACCGACGGCCAGCTTTCCGTCGTCCCGGAGCATGCCGGAAGATGGAAACGTATTCCATCACCCACCGTCCGGATGCGCAGGTCAAGCTTTGCGGTAGGACCACTTGTGCAGGCTCAAGTTAGTTCGTGATCACAGGCCAGGGTCGAGGCTGCGGCGAGCACCGCGGCGGCCACGGCGGCTCTTCCGGTGAACCTTCGCATCGCTGTCATGGTTGCCCACCCTCCGGTCGCTTCACAGCTCAGGTCTTCCGGTGCTCTTCGGCCCACGGCAGCAGCTTCCGCTCGAGGTAGGCGAGCCCGTGGAACAACGCGATGCTCATGATCGCCAGCAGGGTCATCGCGGCGAAGGCCAGTGCCGTGTCGGCACTGGCGCCGGACTGCACGATGACGAAACCCAGCCCGGCGTCGGCGCCGACGAACTCCGCGATCACCGCGCCGACGACCGCCAGGGAGATCGCCACCTTGAGGCCGACGAAGATCTGCGGGAGGGCGTGGCGGATCCGCAGCTTGAAGAACTCCTGGCGGCGCGAGGAATCCCACGAGCGGAACAGCTCGACGAGCTCGTGCGGCGTGGACTTCATCCCGGACGCGGTCGAGATGACGACCGGGAAGACGCACACCAGCACGACCAGGATCACCTTCGGGGCCTGGCCGAAGCCGAACCACACCACCAGGATCGGGGCGACGGCGATCTTGGGCACCGCGTTCAGCGCGAGCAGGATCGGGTAGAACGTCCGTTCCAGCAGCGGCGAAAGCACGATCAGCAGCGCGAGCGGCACACCGACCACAATGGACAGAGCGAACCCCGCGACGGTCTCGGCCAGGGTGACCAGGCTCTGGGCGAGCAGGTAGCCCGGCAGTTCGAGGAACGCTGCGACGACGTCGGCCGGGCTCGGGACGAGGAACCGCTCGATCGAGAAGACGATCGTCGCCAGCCACCAGAGGCCGACCAGCGCCAGCACCCCGGCCACCGGCAGCACGGTGCCCCGGCCCCTCACGGCGCGGTGGTGAGCAGGTCGCGCAGGGCACGGCCCACCTCGTCGACGTCCGGCCGCCCGGGCACGCGGGGCCGGGGAACGGCGACGTCGACGGCCTTGCGGAGCCGGCCGGGCCGCGGGGTGAGCACCGCCACCCGGTCGGCGAGCACGACGGCCTCCTCGATCGAGTGCGTCACGAACACGACCGTCCGCGGCTGCGCCAGCTGGATGCGTTGCAGTTCCGCGCCGAGTTCCGCGCGGGTCAGGGCATCCAGCGCGGAGAACGGTTCGTCCATGAGCATGACCGACGGCGCGTGGATCAGCGAGCGGCACAGCGAGACCCGCTGCTGCATCCCGCCGGACAGCTCGTGGGGCAGCCGCTTCTCGAACCCCCGCAGGCCGACCAGCTCCAGCAGCTCGTGCGCCCGATCACGGGCGGGCTTCCGCGCCAGGCCGAAGATCTCGACCGGCAGCATGACGTTCGCCACCACTGACCGCCACGGCAGCAGCGCCGGGCGCTGGAACATGAAGGAGACGTCGCGACGCGGGCCGCGCACCGGCTCGCCGCCGACGGAGATCCGGCCCGCGGTCGGGGGCAGCAGCCCGGCGATGAGCCGCAGCAACGTCGACTTGCCGCACCCGGACCGGCCGATGACCGCGACGAACTCGTGCTCGCCCACCTCGAAGTCGATTCCGGCGAGCGCCCGGACCGGCCCGGCCCCGCCGTCGAAGACCTGCGCCACCCCGTCCAGGACGATCACGGCCGGGGCACCAGCCCGAAGGAGACGACGTCGGCGGGGGCGAGCGCGCCGGCCGGGACGGCACCGGCGCCGGTGAGGGTGCCGATGATCTTCCCCACCCGCGCCTCGTCGACCTGGCCGAGCGGGCCGGTGAAGCCGGCCGGCCGGACGTAGGGCGCCATCAGCCCGATCTCGGCGGCCGCGACACCCTCGTCCTGGGCCGGCTGGTGCTTCTTGAGGATCGTCCCCAGCTCGCCGGGGTGCTCGATCGCGTAGCCGAGTCCCTTGAGCAGCGCCGCGGTGAACCGCCGCACCAGCTCGGGGTTCCTGGCGGCGAGCTCCTTCGACGTGACGACCACGTTGCCGTACAGGTCGGGCACCAGGTCGCCGTAGGGCAGCACGACCGCCTTCCGGCCCCGCGCCGCCGCCTCGATGAGCGGCCGGCCGACGACGAACTGCCCGATCCCGTCCACCTGCCCGGACGCCAGCAGCTGCGGCAGGGCGGGCGGCGCGGCGGGCACGAACCGCACCGACGCCGGGTCGAGGCCGGCGGCCTTGGCGTAGACGGGGAACATCACCTGGTTCGTCGAGCCCGCCTGATCGGCGATCCGCTTGCCGGCCAGGTCCGCCGGCCGGGTAATGCCCTTGCCCTCGAGCGAGACGATCGCGGCGAGGGACCGCTGGTGCACCGCCGCGACGGCGGTCACCGGCAGCTTCTCCTTCGCCACCGTGATCGCGGTGGCGGTGAAGTCCGCCGTGCCGACGTCCGCCCGGCCCCCGGCGACCAGCTTGAGCACGTCCACCGTGCCACTGCCCGGCGTGATCGTGACATCGAGCCCGGCTTCGGCGAAGAAGCCCTTCTCCTGGGCCACGTAGGCGTAGGCGTCCCGGCCGAAGGTGCCGAACGACGTCAGGTAGCCGACCTTGTCCCGGCCGGCGGACGGTGTGCCGCCGGCCCCGCCGCACGCCGTGGCGGCCAGCGTGACCGCGAGCAGGAAAACCAGACCAGGCCTCATGACGCCCTCCCCGCCGAAGGTGATGACCTTGTCCCGGTAGCTTCGACCGTCGTGGCGGCCACGGGCAACCGCTGGTCGCATGAACGACGCCGGCGCCGGAGTCAGCCGCACCAGCCGTACGGACCGTAGGCCTGCGCGTAGCGGACCATGTCGTCCTCCCAGATCACCCCGTGGATCCGGACGCACCTGCCCGGCGCGTAGGCGTAGTAGGGGCCCGCGTAGTAGGAGTAGTAGTCCGCGTCACCGACCATGTTCGAGCCCTGTACCTGCAGGTGGGCCACGGTGAAGGTGGGGACGCCCACCTCGAACTGCTTGAGCGTGACCACGCAGTTCTTCCTCGTCGTCGAGCTGTAGAGCAAGTACGTGTGGCCCCAGACCTGCGAGCCGTTCTTGAGCGTCAACGTCGCGTCGGGTGACACGCGGTGGTACCCCGAACCGCAGACGCCTTCGGGTGTGTACGGATTGGTCGCCGCCTCCGCGGCGGGGGCGAACACCCCGGCCGTGACCACCGCGAGCACCGCCGCGAGCACCGTTCGAGCCCACCTTTTGTCCCTGCGTCGCACCGCAGCCTCCCTCGATTCGCCAACAGGCAGCCGTTGCTGCGAACCGACCACGCGGACCGGGGCAGCCGGGTTTGGCCCACCGGCCGGGGTTCACCGGGATGGAGCAGCCGGCGGCTCAGCCACCGCGCGGGACGACCAGCTCCATGTGCATCGAGTCGGTGGACTCGCCGGTCCAGGCGACGCCGAGGTCGAACCCGTGCTGCGCCAGGGCGACCAGGAACTCCGCGTTGAAGTGCTCGCGGCCCGCCGCCGGGTCGCGGGGGTTGAAGTAGCCTTTCTCCACCAGCTGCGCCATCGACGGCGTGTCCGCGACCGTCGCGGTGGTGGGCCGCTCGCCCTTCTTGCGCTTCGCGCTGCCGAACAGGAACGCCGGATCGCTCAGCTTGGCCCGCAACGACGTCAGCTTCGCGAGCGTTTCCTTCGCGCCCACCAGGGGCCGGAGCCCGTCGAGGAGGGTCTGGGCCTGCTCGGTGACGCGCGTGACGCGTTCGCCGAACGTGCCGTCCGGCTCGGTCTTCACCAGCTTCTCCCAGGCGGCGAGCCGGCCCCACAGCTTGGACTTCGCGTCCGGTTCCTTGCCTTTCGCCTGGGCGACGGCCCGGCCCGCCTCCCGCGCGGCCGCCTCGATCTGCGCGATCCGCGCGGTGAGCTGAGCCTTCGCGGGCAGCGCGGCCGGGTCGAGCGCGGCCGTGGCCGCCAACGCGGCCAGGCGCTGCTCCTCGGTCGTGATCGCGGTCGTCCACGGCACGATCAGGGCCGGGACCTGGTTCAGCACCGCGGTCTTCTCCTGCGGCGTCGCGGCCTCGAAGTACTGGGTCCGCAGCTCGAGGAACTGGTCGCGGGCGGCGCCGAGGCTCGCCTGGAACGCCTGCGAGGACGTCGCCAGCCGCTGGGACTCGGCGCGGATCTTGTCCATCAGCGCCGCCGCCTGCGCCGGGGGTGCCTCCCCCGCGGCGGTCGCGTCGCCGGTCGCGCTGATGACGGCCCGCCGGGCCGAGTACTCGCCGAGCTGGGCGTTGCTGGGACCGCCGCCGGTGAGCCGGAGCAGCTCGGCCGTCTCGCCGCGGCCGATGCGGGGCATGTTGGTGGCGTCGTAGTCGATCGCGTAGCCGAGCGTGTGCATCGACGCGGGCGTGTAGTGGGTGTCCTTGGTGAACGCCTTCCGGAAGGAGAACGCCACGGTCGACGACGGCCCCGGACCGCCGAGCGACGCGATCGCCGCCTCCAGCCGGGCCTTCGCGTTCCGGTGCAGGAACGGGCGGCCGGGCGCGGTGGACTGCTCGATGCCGCGGAAGTGGTCCAGCGTCGCCTCGTGGCTGCCGAACCATTCCCGGCCCGCGCGCAGGAAGTCCTGCTTCGCCGCCTCGGTCGCCAGCGGCACGCCGCCGTTGCCGGACAGCACGTGCGCGGGCAGCCCGTCGACCGCGGCGAGCGCGGCCTGGTCGTCGAGGTCGCGCTGCACGGTGACCAGCCGGGTGGTCGCGGCGTTCCCGGCGAGGCGCTGCAACCGCAGCAGGCCCGGTTCCGTCGCCGCGGAGTCCCGGCCGGGCTGGGCATCGCGCGGCCGGACGGCCGGTTTCCTGCGCACGTGCTCCACGGTTCGAGGATAGGACCGGCCGGGACCGCGCGACCACGACCGCGGGGGCAGACCGGGCGGCCCGAAAGGGCCGGCGGCGGCCTTCCCGGCGCCCGGAAGTGACTGACCGGTCAGGCTCCGCCGGGGCGGGGCAGGCACCCCGCCCCGGCGGAACCAGCGTCAGCTCGCCCGGACGCCCGACGCGGCACGGACCACGGTGACCGCGGCCAGTCGGTTGTCCGCCGCGTGGCTGTCACCGTCGTACCGGCCGTCGATGCTCGCCAGCACCTCGAACTCCGCTTGGCCCGCCGCCGCGTCGGCCGCGGTGTAGGTGTAGGCGAACGGGAAGTCCACCCGGCCGCCGGCGGGCACCCACTGGGTCAGCCTGCCCACTTCCTGGTAGTAGCCGCTTTCGGTCTTCTTCCTCAGCGCGACGAGCACTTTCTCGTCGTAGCGGTTGTTCACCACCGACACCTTGACCGGCTTGGTCTGGCCCGCCCGCGCCTGTGCGGGCAGCGACAACCCCGTCAGCGTCACGTCGTGCGTTTCGACGTGCAGCGTCTGGGAACCGGTGCCCGACCGGCCGTCGTCGGTCGTCGCGCTGATCTCCACGCGGTAGTCGCCGTCCGCGGCGTACCGGTGGGTCACCGGGGTGTTCCCGGTCAGGGTCACCGACGTGCCGTCACCGAACCGCAGCTCGCCGCTGACCACGGGACGGCCGAGGCGGTCACCGGCGTTCACCGAGAAGGAGACGTCGTCGAACACCGACGGGGTACTGGGCCAGACGTTCGCGTTGGGGGTCAGCGCCGGCGCGGTCGTCAGGCGGATCTCGTACCAGGACGCGCCGTCCGCGTCGTCGGCCACCCGGATCCAGTACTGCTGCCCGGCGGTGGCGGTGAACACCGGCCGCTTGTTGCCGCTTCCCGCCGCCACGCAGTCCACTTCGGACAGTGTGTCCCGGCCGGCGCCCCGGTAGACGGTGACCGACGGCGACCAGCGCGAGCGCGCTTCCACGCTGATCGACCGGGTGCGGTCCGGGGTGTACCGGTACCACACGGAGTGGTCCGCGCCGGCGTCGCAGGTCGGTGCGGCTTCGCCCGGCTCGGCCGAAGACCGCGTCAGGTCGCCCGAGTACGTCCCGGGCAGCGTGGCCGGCGTGGCCGCCGCGAAGTCGTCGTTGGGTTCCCGCGGGACGGTCACGAGGTCGAGCGTGGCCTGCTGGCCGGCGCCGGAGTACTGCTGGAACACCATGACGTGGTAGGTCTGCCCGGCGGTCACCGGGAAGGTCGCCGCCGGCCCGGTGTTCCACGCCGCGCAGGCGCCGGGGACCTGGGTCAGCGCCCCGCGTTCACCGGTGTACACGGCGATGAACGGCTGGGTGCCGGTGCTCGACGGCAGCGCCCGGACGAACCCGTCCGAGGCCGCGGTGTAGTCGTACCAGACGCTCCACGCGATGTAGGAGTTGCACGACGTCGGGTCGTCCGAGCTCGCCGTGGCTTCCCCGATGTCCTGGGTCGCCTTGAACGGCAGGGCGGTGACGGTGGTGGCGGTGCCGAAGTCGTCGTTCGACGGCGCCGCGGCGTGCGCTGCCGCCGGGGTCACCACCGCGGCCGCGACGGCGAGACCGGCAGTGAGACCGGCGGTGAGCAAGCGCCGGAAAGCGTGCTGCTGCATTCTTGTTCCCCCTGGCTCAGACGGCGACGGTGCGCGTGGCGCGCGGGTGCACGGTCGTGGCGATGGCGATCACTTCGTTGTCCACCGGCCGGGCGTCGGTCACCGGGTAGTCCAGCCTCAGCTCGGCGCGGAAGGCGACCTTGCCCAAGGCCGCGTCGTCGGGGCTGAAGGTGTAGGAGAACGGGAACCGCACCGTGCGGGTCGGCCGCGCGGGCACCTCGAGGGTGAGCCGGCCGACCTCCCGCCAGAACGTGCCGTCGTGCTTGGTCAGCACGACGGTCGCCGTTTCGGTGTACCGCGTGTTGGACACGTCGACCGAGATCGGCTTGCTGTCGCCGGTCCGCGCCGAGGTGGGCACGGAGAACCGGGCGATCCCGACGTCGTGCGTGGTCACCACGACCGGGACCGACTTGGTGGCCGTCCGGCCGTCCGGCGACGTCGCGTGCATGGTGGTGGTGTACGTGCCGTCCTTGGCGTAGCGGTGGGAAACGGACTCGGTGGTGGCCGCGGCGGTGGCGCCGTCCCCGAAGTCCCAGGACGCGGTCATCGGCTCGTCGATGGAGTTCCAGGACTCGGCGGAGAACGAAACGGTGTCGAAGACCGACGGGAACGACGGCGACTGGTAGATCGACGGGGCCAACGCCGGCGCGTCGTCGAGGGTCAGCGTGATGGGCTCGCGGGCGTCGGCGGACCCGGTGACGCGAACGTAGTAGGTCGCGCCGGCGGCGGCCCGGAACGCGGTCGGCTGCCAGGAGGAGTCCGTCTTGCAGGCGACCTCCTTCAGCTCCGGCAGGCCCGCCCCGGTGTACACGGAGACGGCCGAGCTGTACCCGGCGACGCGGGCGGTGAGCGACTTCGCCGCCCCGGAGTTCGTGTAGGCGTACCAGACCGAAGGAACGGTGTTGCCGTCGAACTGGCAGGTCGACCCGGGCTCGTCGGCCTCGAAGGAGGCCACCGAGAAGTCCGGCTGCGCCGAGAACGGCAGCGCGGGCACCGGCTGCGCGGCGGCGAAGTCGTCGTTGGCCGCGGGCGCGACGGAGTCCAGCGCGAACGAGAGCGCACCGCCCGGGACGTCGTAGCCGGAGACCATGAAGGAGTACGTCGTGCCGGCGGTCGCCCGGAACGTCGTGGTCGCGGCCGTCCCGGTGTCGCAGGCGATCCCCGGGAGATCGCCGCGGGTGCCCGAATGGACCGAGAGGATCATCGACCGGTCGCTGCCCTTGGTGGTGGCGCGCAGGTAGCCGTCCGCGGTGGCGGTGTAGCGGAACCACACGGTGCCCCGGACGGAATAGGGCTGACACCAGGACGGGTCATCGGTGGCCTTGGTGGCCTCCCCGGTGTCCAGCTGCGCAGCGAACGGCAGCGCGGTGACGGCCACCGCCTGGTCGAAATCGTCGTTGGACGGCGGCGCGGCGTGCGCGACACCCGGTACGAGCAGCGCGAAGACCGCGGTGAACGCGGTGGCCAAGGCGATCCTGGCGCGCGATCGCGAAAAGGGCAGCACGAGTGGTCCCCCCAGAAGTGGTCCGTCCCCACGCACGCGGTGGGAATCCCCGCCGGGCACATCGACAGCCCCCGGCCGGATGTCACCGATCGGGCGGGAATTACCTCGGATGGCGCAAGCGGTTTCACGGCGAGTATCCGTCGTGGGCAAAAGATCACCGCAGGCGACCCCGATGACTGCCCGTTGGGGCATTACCCACCGGAACCGCTCGGCGTACGCTCGGTGGCCGGGTTGCGAGCGGAGGAGGCCACCTTTGCCGGAACACCTGACGGCGGCAGGCAAATCGACCCCGGCGCCGAGCAACGCCCGGCGTGCGGCCCGGCCGGCACCGGGACTGCTCGCCCTGCAACGCGCAGCCGGCAACCGGGCCGTCGCCGGCCTGCTGGCCCCGAAACCGGCGAAACAACCGAAACCACCGGAACCACTGAAACCGCCCCCATCGCCGCCGGCCGTGGTCGTGCAGCGGCGGCCGTGGCTGGAGGACCCGAACGACTACGTCTACCGGGACAAGGTGGTGCCGCAGGATCTCGCGTTCGTCCGGAACGTCGGCGGGGCGAGCAACCTCGGCGTCTTCATGGACCACGGCATGCTGGACGGATTCCAGACATTCTGCGCAGGCAAGACGTTCCGGGCCGAGTGGATGGTCGGCTCCACGCACGCGCTCCACACCGGTTTCCGGGCGGCGGTGGGCACCGTCTGGCAGGAGCGGAACGCGGCCGGCCGGCCGCTCGTCGCGATCGACCCGTGGGGACGCGACGGGATCGGCATCGTCAGCGGGCTCATCGAACTGGGCCAGGCGCAGGGCCCGTGGCTGCGCCGGGAGGGCGGCGGTTCCCGCCTGCCCTACGCGGAAGGCACCCTGTACTTCGACAACACCTACGCGGACAAGAACGACGTCCTGAAGCGCGGCTTCGGCATCGACGACGCCGATCTGGGCGACTACGGCGGCGTCATCGCGGCGCCGACCCAGGACCTGACCAGCCCGAAACTGGATGCGCAGAGCGACGGCGCGCAGTTCGCCCAGGGATCCGGCTACGTCTACGTGTCCACAGTGGTCGCCCGGCCGCGCGGCGGGCGGAAGCCGCGGGTCAACGGCAAGCAGTTCAGCCCGAACTTCCACACGCTGACCGACCCGGCCGAGATCCTGCGGCTGAACAGCTCCTACGAGTCGATCCGCGCCGCGCCGGTGAGCACCGGCTGGGTCGCCGACCTCGCCGGTGGCCGGGACGGCAGCCAGGACAAGGAGATGAAGAACTGGAGCGCGTACGGCGCGGCCGCGTTCCACAACGCCCACCGGGCCGGCCAGGGCGGGCCGGTGGACGTGGACGCCGACAACTGGGAATGGCTGCACATCCGCGGCGCCCAGATCGGCGGCGAGACCAATTCCGCGAACCTGCTGGCGGGCACCTTCTCCGCCAATTCGCAGATGATCCCCTACGAAAGCCAGCTCCAGAAGTGGCACGTGGGCAACCACGGCAGGATCTGGGCCCGGTTCACCGCTGTCGCCCGGGACGTGGTGCTGGCCGAGCGGATCGTGATCGAGGTCCACACCGACCGGCACCGCGAGCTGGGCTCGATCCCGGCGGACGAGCCGCTGCGGGTGGAGTTCAACCCGCTCACCGGCCGGGTCGTGGACAAGCTGCTCGGGCAACACCGGGGCCAGGACTGGCGCCGGGAAGCCGGTCTGCGCGGCCGCCACCCCGGCATGAACCAGCTCATCGCCCTCGGCCCGCCGCCGCTGCTGTCCGGCACCGGGCTGCCGGGCCGGTTGCCGGGCCGGTTGCCGTTGCTGCCCGGTGGCGGGAGGTCGGCGCATCCGGCACTGGCACTGGGCACCGGGCTGCCGGACCGGTTCTCCGTCCGCATGCCGCTGCCCCGGTTCACCACGTTCGTCCCGTTGCGCCACGCGACGCTGGGATCCTTCTTCGACGTCCTGGAGCGGGTGCAGGGCTCGGTGACGCTGCACCGGCGCAACCGCCCGGTGGCCGTGCTGCGCACCCGTCAGGACGCACAGCGGTTCGGTGCGTCGTTGCCGCTCACCCTCACCAGCAAACGCCGGGCGACCGAGGAGCTCGAAGGCGCTTCGGCCCCCAAACGCGCGCACGTCGAAGTGGAGCCGCCGGCGGAATCGGTGTCGCTGGTCGCGATGGACAACGCGGCCATGGAGGAATACGAAGTCGAAGTCACCATCCCGGCCACCGCCCTCGCCGCGGAACCCTCGTTCGGCGCACTGCCCTGGCTCAATTCCTTCGGCGGCCACGGACCACCGCCACCGACCGGTGGCAGCGACATCCTCGGATAGCGCTTTCTCCCGGGCACCGGCGGCCGTTGCGCCACCGGCGGCGGTTCGGCAAGATCGTCGTCGCCCGGAAAGCCCGCCCCGCCACGAGAGGCGTGATCCGCTTGAGAAGATCCGCAGTGACCGCACTCCTCGCCGCCGCCCTGCTGGCCGCCCCCGCCACCGCGTCCGCGCACGAACGTACCCTCTTCCGGGAGAACTTCGACCACCTGCCGCTCGGTCCGGTCACCGCCGGCCCCGGCTGGACCACCGACGCCGACGGCGGCAGCCTGACCGTCGAACCGAGCAGGACCGGGCACGGCCGGGAACTCCACCTCCGCACCACCGGCAACGGCCGCGCCTTCCTCGTGCTCCCCGCGCTGAACCCGCCCGGCAACAGCTTCTGGGTACGCCTGCGCGTCCGTGTGGCGGAATTCCCCACGGCCCCGGACTGGGCGCACTGGACCATCGCGGAAGCCTCCGGGGCCGGCTCCCCGACCCTGGTCCGCCCCCTCGGCGGCCAGTACGTCCCCACCTCCCGCGCGAACTTCTACGGCGTCGGATCCGACCTGGGCCCCACCGGCGACTGGACTGCCTGGCAGACCTCCGCCCCCGCCGTCGCCGCACGCTGGCGCTGCGTGGAGTTCCACCTCGACGCCACCGACAACCGCGTCACGGTCTACCTCGACGGCGTCGAACAGACCGCCCTCACGGTCTCGACCGGGCACCACGGCGGAGCACCCGGCGACTTCGTCTTCCCCGACTTCACCACCCTCAAGCTCGGCTGGCAGCTCTACCAACCCGACCCGGCCCCCGCCGCCTACGACGTCCGGCTCGACGACGTGGCCGTGAGCACCCGTCGCCTCGGCAGCTACCAGGTCAGCGGGAGGCCGGCGACGTAGCGGGCGAGCGAGCCGGAGATGAGGCGGTGGTCGGCGAGGGAGAAGTGCCAGTCGCAGCCGAGGTGGTCCAGGCCGGGGTCGTCGAAGTTCCAGAAGCGGACCCGGCTGTCGCCGCGGGCGTTGCGGTCGGTGACGACCTGCTGCGCCGGCTGGGCGTACAGGTTCGTCGCCCCCACCACGATGATCGCCTCGGCGCCGTACTGGGCACGGAGCTTGCCGAGGAAGCCCTGGTAGGCGCTCTGGTAGGCGGCGACCAGGCTGTCGGGGGTCCACGGTTCGCCGGGGTTGATGGCCGTGCTGAAGTCGTTGGTGCCCAGTGCGACCACGACCAGCTGCGGCCGCCAGGTGGCCGGGTTGTGCCACACGTCGGCCGCGGCGTTCTGCAGGGTGCGGTCGTAGGCGGTGCGGAAGTCGGTTCCCGGGTCGCCGCCGTTGTAGTTGCGGACCATCCCCCGGCCGGACTGGGCGTTGATCTGGTAGTCGGCGTCCAGGCCCCGCGCGGTCAGCGCCCCGTAGCTGAGGTCGGTGTCGGTGTTGCGGTCGATGCCGCCGTTGCCCGAGCAGTCCCGGGTGGTGGAGAGGTTGCCGTAGCCGGCGGTCAGGGAGTCGCCGATGAACTCGATCTGCCGGCTGCGGGCGGCGGGCTTGGCGAGGATCTCGCCGCCGGGTGACGCGACGAAGCCGCCGAACTCCCCCGCGGCCCACGGGCTTTCGGTTCGTTTGACCAGCCGCACGCGGTGTTCGGCATCGGTCAGCCCCCGGACCTGGTAGGTGGTCCGGCCGGGCGTGACGAGGGTGGCGACCGTGGTGCCGTCGACCTGGACGTCGTAGTCGTTGGTGGCGTCGTTGAGCACGACGCCGACACCGGTGCCGCGGAACCGGCCTTCGAAGTAGATGCCCGGCCAGGTGTACTGCGCGACATCCCCGGCGACCTTGACCCGGCCGACGGTGTGCGTCCGGGCGAGCGAGTCCGCCGGCGGCGTGGTGGTGGTCGTTGTCGGTGTCGGTGTCGGTGTCGGGCCGTTGCACCGGGTGCCGTTGAGCGCGAAGTCCGTGGGAACGGGGTTGGCACCGGTCCACGAGCCGAGGAACCCGAGCCCGGCACTCGCGCCGGCGCCGAGGGTGCCGTTCCAGCCGGCGTTGCCGACCGTCACCTGCGCGCCGGACTGGGCGACGGTGCCGTTCCACAGCTGGGTCACCCGCTGGCCCGCGCCGAACGACCAGGTCAGCTGCCAGCCGGTGACCGGATCGCCGAGGTTGGTGACGTCGACGTCCGCGGTGAAGCCACCCTGCCACTGACTCGCGACCTGGTAGGTCACCCGGCAGCCCGCGGCGGCCTGGGCGGGGGCGGTGCCCACGGTGATTCCGGTGGCTACTGCACTGACAAGGGTGACCGCCGCGGCGACGGCCGCCCGCTTTCCATGACGGGTGGGAGACATCCGGGTTCCTCCGAGCATCCGAGAAGGGACGAGCGGTCCGTTTTCCGGGGAACCGGCCGCTCGACTGCACCCTGGGAGCGCTCCCACCTTGATCGTATCAAGCGTGGGCAGGGATCTGTAGCCGCATATCGGCAGTCCGAGCTTCGCACTTTGACTGCCGCAGCCGCAGCAGGTGTGCCTCGGGCCGCCGGGTGCTCACGCCGGAGTCAGCTGCCACTGCTGGTTGGGTCCGTTGTTGGCCGTCCACTGGACGACCTGCGCGCCGTCGGTGGTCGCTTGGCCGTACACGTCGGCCACCAAACCGCTGTCGTGGCTGACGATCGTGTAGTAGCCGTCGCCGGTGGCGCGCAGGTACCACTGCTGGTTCGTGCCGCCGTTGGCCGTCCACTGCTGCAGCTGTAGCCCGGCGGTGGTGGCGGAACCGTTGACGTCGAGGACCTTGCCGCTCGCCGTGTTGCGCAAGGTGTAGGCCCCGCCCGCGATGGTGGCGATCGTCCAGGTCGCGGTTCCGGTCTGCTGAACCGCCTTGGCGCCGTCGGCCGTCGAGTTGCCCGCGATGGCGAGCGGCTTGCCGCTGTTGCGGTTGACGACGCGGTAGGTGCCCGGCGCGGGGCCGGTGTTCGAGCCGCCCAGGGTGAAGTACTCGACCGTGTCGGTGAACGTCGTCGTGCCGGCCTTCGCGGTCGACAGCACGAGGTACACCCGCGAGCCGGCGGCCGGGGCGGTGAACGACACGGGCTGGGTCACCCGTGCGCCCAGCGGGACGGCGAGGGTCGAGCCGCCGGAGACGAGCACCGCGCCGGTCGGGCTGTCGAGCCGGGCGCTCCAGGCGAAGTCCACGGCCGTACCCGTGAGGTCGTCGTTGAAGACGGTGACGGCCCGGGTCACCGTGCTGTTGGCGGCGTAGCCCGGCACCGCCTGCGGCAGCGGGAACGACCCGCCCGCGTCGGAGACACCGGACGCCGACCAGTACGGCAGGTCGATCGCGGCGACCGGGTTGAACGCGGCCTGGACCCGCTGGAACTGCGGGTTGCTCCACGGGTCGGTGAGGTTGTCCGCGCCGTAGACCGGGTGACCGCCCTCTTCGGGCGTGAAGTCCGTGGTCCGCACGCCGGGGATGACACTCGCCCAGGCGGACAGCAGCGTGTACGGACGCAGGTCGTTGGCGCCCTTGCCGCGCTTGGCGGCCGTCGCCGTGGCGAACCATTCGAAGCCCTGCTTGGTGTTGCACTTCGGCCAGATGTACTCGCCTTCGCCGTCGGGACGGCCGGTCACCGACGGCACCCGCTCGCCGTACTGGCCGGTGCCGTCCAGGTAGTGCGCGAAAATCGCGAAGTTGGGGTAGTTCATGTTCGGGTACCGGCCGGGCGAGTCGGCGCCGGGCGCGGCGTCCACGCTGATCGGGCGGGTGCCGTCAGCGCCGTTCATCGCCGCGTACAGGTCCTGCTCGAACTGCTCGGAGTCGTTGGAGAAACTCGGTTCGTTCGCCTGGCTCCAGCGGACGACCGCCGGGTGGTTGCGGTCCCGCAGCGTCAACGCCCGGACGTGGCCGACCATGTTGTCGTGCCCGGCAACGAAGTCCTCCGCACCGCCGCGGACCCCGCTCTCGTCGATGATCATCAGGCCCAGCTCGTCGGCGACGTCGAGCATGTACGGGCTGGCGGGTTCCTGGTGGATCCGGACGACGTTGAAGTTCAGCCGCTGGTAGTTGTCGACCGCCTGCGGCCAGCCGGGATTGCCCGGTGACGGCGGGAGGAAGCCGGGCAGCGTGTCGTAGGCGTCGCCCTTGCCGCCGTGGTCGATCCGGTCGTAGTCGGCGCCCTGGAGGTTGTCGCCGCGGTAGTTGACGCGCACGCCGTTGAGTTCGAAGTACTCGCCGTTCTGCCTGCTTTCGCGGAACCCGAACCGGTACGCGGTGTCGCTGGTGCGCCCTTCGTCGGTGACCGCGTGCACCGAAAGCCGGTGCAGCTGCGCCCGGTACCCCGGCCGGTAGGGCACGTTCGGCCACCAGTACGAAGCCGTGCCGAGGGTCCACGCGACCGGGCCGACGGTCACCGTGGCCGTCGAGCGGGCGGGCACGCTCACCGCGCGGCTCGGCAGGGCCGGGTAGGCGAACGGGCCACCGCCGTCCGAGGCGAGCGCCCCGGTGAGGGTCACCGTCCGGGCGGCGGCGGAGGTGTTCGTCACGGACACGTCGTAGGTGAGGGATTGGTTCGCCACCGACGTGCGGACGAAGGTGTCGCTGACGTACACCGCCGGGTACGTCCGCAGGAACGCCGAGCGGAAGATCCCCTGCGGCACGGCCTCCGACCAGTCGGCGGCCACCGGGACCAGGTACTTGCCCGCGCTGGTGCGCAAGGCCCCGCGGCCCTTCACCGCAACGCTGATCGTGTGCGTGGTGCCGGGGGCGGCGTAGGCGGTGATGTCGAAGTTCGACGGGGTGAAGGCCGTCGTCCGGGTGGCGACCACCCGCCCGTCCACCGACAGCGTCGCCTGGTGGTTGACGGCACCGAACTCGATCCACGCCGACTGCGGCTGCCCGGAGTCCGGCACGGTCACAGTCCGGGAGTACACCGCTTCGTTGACATCGGTGAAACCCTGCTTGTACCAGCCACCACCGGGCACGGTGATCGACGTCGTCGCCCGGCCCGCCGGGGTGAAGCTCCACGTCCCGGCCAGGTCGACGGACCCGATCGCGCCGTTGCCCGCGGCGACGCCGTCGACCTGTCGCGCCGAGGTGGCGGGAACCGCCTCCGCCGTGGCCGGCTCCGTTCCCACGGCGGGGGCGAGCAGCACCGCAACGGCCGCGAGCATCGGCGTGAAGCCTCGACGGCGCGGCCGCCGGAGGTGTCGTCGCATGACACGAGCCCTTTCGCCGGAGTCGGAGTCACCGTCACGGAACCACCCGGTCGTGCGTAACGTCAAGAAAGTGGTTTTGTTTTCACGACCGCACATGTCGCCGAAAATTTCACGGGCCACCGGCGTTGTAAATTACACGGACAGCGGGAAAAGAACTGCCGGGTGGAGCGGTTCCGTCCACCCGGCTGGCCGCGGCAGCCGGGTGGCGGATGGCCGACGGCTTCGAGGCGCGCCAGGCTGGTCCACGGACGAGGCAGCCCCGACGTTCCCGCCTCGTCAGCACCGTGGTGGAGGGCCGCGGAACCACCCCGCCTCTGCGGCCCTCCATCGCGTTCGCGCGAGTTCTCGCACGACGGCCGCGGAAGGAGCGCCCCGCCCCGACATGACCGCTTCCAGTCCTGAGAAAAACGATGCACGATGGCACCACCTGGGCTCGCGAGGACGGGAGCTGCTCCTCGACGCCGCGGCGGCCCTTCCCTCCGTGCTGTGGTGCGCGGCGTACACCGTCGGCGCGCGCCTGAAGTCCATCCCGGAACTCGTCGAATGCTCACGTCTGACAGGGATGCGCATCGAATCCCGGTGCGACGGCGGGTTCGCGGTGCACGCCGTGCTGCTGACGAAGGAGGGAAACGCATGATCTCGGTCCTCGTCGCGGACGACGAACCCCTGGTCAGGTCCGGCATCCGGGGTTTGCTCGAGACCGCGGAGGACATCGAGGTCGTCGCGGAAGCGGGCAGCGGGACCGAGGCGCTGCTGCTGACGCGGCGCCACCGGCCGGACGTTGTACTGCTCGACATCCACATGGCCGGTGGCGACGGGTTGTCGGCCGCGGAGCTGGTGTGCCGGCACGTGCCGTCGACGGCGGTCGCCATGCTGACCACCTTCGGCAATGCCCGGTACGTCCACCGCGCACTGCGGTCGGGCGCCGTCGGCTTCCTGCTCAAGGACATGCCACCGCGAGCCCTGCTCGAAGCCGTGCGGGCGCTGGCCGCCGGTGGCGCGTTCCTGGCGCCCCAGGTGACTCGCTCGCTGCTGAAGACGTTCACCGAGCACGATCCGGAACGCGCCGGGCGGGCCAGGGCCCGGCTGGCCGTCCTGAGCGCCCGGGAGCGCCACGTCCTGACCATGCTGGCGAACGGCCTGTCCAACGCGGAAATCGCCCGCTCTTCCGAGATGAGCGAAGGCTCGGTCAAAGCCCACGTCAGCCGGATGCTCGTCAAGCTCGGCTGCGGCAACCGGGTCCAGCTGGCCATGATCGCGTACGACGCTCACGAGTGCGGCAGCAGGTTGAGCAGCACGCCGGACAGCAGGACGACGTAGGCCAGCAGCGTCACGATGCCGGTCGAGGCCAGGGTCGCCTTGATCGGCTGGCGGACGCACTGGTAGGCGATCAGGCCGGGCACGATGAAGCCGAGTGTGCCGCGGGAGAACAGGAACGGGTGGTCCCGCAGCAGGAAGAGGAAGATGGTGAGCTGCAGGAACACGCCGAGCAGCAGAACCGCGGCGAAGAGCCGCTTTCCGTAGAGGATCACGAACTTCTGCAGCAGCCGGGCGCCGAAGTAGGTGGCGACGGTGACCGCGGCGATGATCCACAGCCGGCGCGGGTCGGTGATGAGGGCGAGGGCGAGCCAGCCCGGCGTGATCATCCCGCCGGGCGACAGGTTGGACAGCAGGTAGCAGCCGAGCGAGAACACCAGGCCGATGGCGATGCCCAGCACGGCCACCTCGGCCGTCACGGTGGCGGTCAGCACGGCACTCCCGCCTTCTTCAAGTGGAGCAACAGTTTTTCTCCTTGGCCGTGGATGTTGCCGATCGCCACGAGCGACGCGTCGTGGTCGATCTGGTCGAGGATGGTGCGCAGGATTTCGTCGACCGGACGATTCGCGCCGCCGAGGTCGAAGACCTCACCGCGCCAGCCGGCCGGGACCTTGGCCAGCGCCGACTTGGTGGGGTGGCCGATCACGAAGAGCTTGTCCGTGTCCAGTTCGGACACGATCTCGCCCATCTGGCCGTTGCGTTCGACGCGGTCGGGCCGGCAGTTGACGAGGGTGAAGACGGGTGCCGGGATCCGCCCCTGCTCGATGAGCTCCCGCACGTTCATCACGGTAGAGCGGGGATCGTTGGCGGCGAACACGTTGGCGAAGCGCAGCGACTTGCCGTCGAAGTCGTAGGACTCCACGGTGAGGACACCGGGATCGGGAGGCGCGTCCCACATGCCTTTCAGCGCCTGTTCCCGGGAAACACCCAGCAGCCGGGCGACTTCGAGGGAAATGGCGACATTCTCCTTGAAGCTGTGGTAGCGGAATCCGGCCATTTCGCTGTCGGTGACGTCGTCGGCGTCGACGGCGACCAGCCGGCAGGACCGCTTGTCCGCTTCCTCCTGGAGAACGGGCAGCAGGTCGCGTTCGGCCGTGACGCACACGCCGCCGACCGGCATCGACCGGGACAGCGAGCGGGCGACGTCCTCGAGGGTGGGCCCCATTTCCTGGAGGTGGTCTTCGCGCACGTTGCTGAGCACGCCGATGGTGGACTGGATGAGCTTGGTCTGGTTGATCTCCTGGAGCGGCGGCATGACGGCCATGCATTCCATGACCAGGACGTCCGGCTGCGCGGCGGCGGCCTGGCGGACGATGCCGATCTGCTCGACGACGTTGGCGATGCCGAACTTGCGGTGCACCGGCTCCTCGGTCGCGTCGGGGTGGATGAACCGGGCCGCGGTGCCGGTGGTCTTGGCGACCACGGTCAGTTCGCCGGCCCGCAACGCTCCCGCGCACAGCCGGGTGACCGAACTCTTGCCGCGGATGCCGTTGACCAGGATCCGGCTGGGGATCGCGTCGAGGTTGCGCTGGTGCCGGCGCTGCTCGACGACCCCCGCGACGAGCAGCACCACGAGGGCGAGGCTGAACACCGTGTACAGAAAGGTCATCGGTTCCTCCCGGCCAGATCGCGCCGGATCCGTTCGAGGTCGCGGGCGACGAGGCCGAGGTGGTCGTAGCGGCGGACGATCACCGGTTCGCCGGTGTCGCCACGCGCAAGGCGTCCCGCCGCCTTCGCCAGCGCGGACAGCGGGCTGACGATCACCACGTAGAGCCAGCCGAAGACGACGACGGTGAGCACGGCGATGACGGCCCCGAGGAGGATCAGTTCGCGTTTCTCACCGGAGTGGGGCAGCGTCAGCGCGGCCTCCGGCCGGTCGGTGACGACCGTGAGGCCGGTCTGCCGGGTCGGCTGGGTGCTGGTGACCGGCGCCCAGCTGAGCGCGTGCCGCTCGCCGTCCACCTCGCGCAGGGCGTGGCCCGGCCCGCCCGCGGCATCCTTGGCGGCCTGCTCCAGGTCCGGCCGGGTCAGCGGTTCGAACGCAGTGAAGCCGGTGGTCGCGCCGATGACCTTGCGGTCGGCGTTCAGCAGCCGGGTGTTGCCCGGCCCCGCCAGTGACAGCGGCCTGATCAGCGCGTTCGGCTTGAACTCGGCGATCAGCCTGCCTGCCCGCTCGCCGGTGACGGGTGCGGAGACGAACACCCGCGGGGAGACGCCCTGCGGCGGGCCGACCGCGAGCGCCGGCTTGTCGGCGGTCTTGATCGCCGCGACATCGACGTCCTCCCCGGCCTTGGCGCGGACCTCGCCGGTGGGCGCGAGGTAGGCGACCCCGCGGTACCGATCGCGCGTGGCCATCAGCTGGGTCAGCAGCTTCGACGGTGTTTCGGCGTCCTTGAGGACCCGGATCCCCGCGGCGACGGCGTTCAGGTCGGACACGCCGCTGTCCAGCGAGCGTTGCAGCTGGCGCGCGGCCAGTGCGGTGCGCGTCTGCTGTTCGGCCGCGACGCTCTCGGGGATCGGGTCGACCAGCCAGGAGGACGGTGCGGTCGCGACGGTGACCGCGGCGCCGAGGAAGCCCGCGGCGCCGAGCGACCAGGTCAGCAGGGCCAGCGGAAACACCCGCGTGCGCAGGTGGCCAATGCGTGTGGTCATCGTTCCTCAGTCGGTTCTTGCGGGAGCCGGGTGGACCGGACGCGGGTGAACGCCGTCGCGACCTGTCCGGCTTCCCCGTGCTTCGGCGTCTTGGGCGTGTCCGGTCCGGCCGCCTCGGCGACCCGCCGGAGCAGCCGGATCGGGCGCACCAGTACGAAGTAGAGGGCCGCGAAGACGAGTGCGGTGAGCGCGGCGAGCACGGCGGCGACCGTGACACCACGCCGGCGGGAAGCGTCGCCGGGCGCGGCGGTGTCGGTGGTCGGCTGGTTCGACACGACGGTCCAGCCGAGTGCGTTCGAAGGCCGCTTGCCGCCCAGTGAGGCCCAGGCGGTCACCTCGGTCCGCTCGGCGACATGCTGGACCCGGCTGCCGGAGGCACCTTCGCCGGGCTCCATACCCTGGTCGACGACTCCGTCCGGGGGCGTGCGGTTGCCGGTGCCGGCGATCACCGCGCCGGACTTGTCCAGCAGCCAGGCGCCGTCCGCGCCGGCCACCGTGAGCAGCTCGCCGAACCGGTTCGGATCGAGGTGCCCGACCAGCAGGTACTTCGCGTCGGCCGCCTTGCCGACCGGGGTGTACTGCACGATCTGCTGGGCGGTGCCGACCTGGGCCAGCCGCGAGCCGGCCTCGCTCGGCATCGGCTCGCCGAGGACCGCGGGCTGTGCGGGTTCCCCGACTTGGGCCACCACCACGCGACTGGCCCGGTCGATGACGTAGAGGGACTTCCAGATCCGGCTCTTGAACGGGATCAGCAGGGCCCGGTTCCGCTGCCTCATCGATTCGTCGACGACGGTCGCGATCTCGGCCAGGCTGCTCAGGCCGCCGTTGAGCGACCGGGCGATGGCCTGCCCGGCCGCCACCGTGGTTTCCCGCCTGCTGTCGAGGACGGACTGGGGAACCGGGGAGACATCGCGCGGCCGGGACATGAAGATCCCGGCGCTGGTCGCCAGTACCAGGAACAACACCAGCCCGGTGGCCCAAGGCGCCCGTACGCCGGGTATCCGCCGCTCGCTCATCGGCCGGCCGCCTGCCGCGCGAGTGCGGACACGACACGTTCGCTGGCTTCGGCCGTGAACCTGGTGTCCTGGGACACTTCGACGTGCACGAAGTCGCCGCCGTGTTCGGCGACCCACTTCGCCTGGACGTTGGTGGTGGCTTCCAGGCCTTCGCAGCCGGTGACCCAGGACAGGCACACCGAGAGCCCGGCGTCCTTGAGCCGCTGTGCCGCCTTTTCCGCGTACGGGCTGTGGAGGTGGGGGCCCGCGGAAACCACCACGTCGCTGTCCGGCGCCGTTTCGTTCCGGAAGCCGTGCAGCTGCATCACCGGAACCTTGCGCTGTACCAGGAGTTCGTGCACCGTCTCGAATACGCTTTCGTTCGTGTGGGCCATGTCGGCCTGCTTGTCCGGCGCCGCCCGGCGGTGCGCGCCGGCGATCACGAGCACCGAGCCGGGGACCTGACGGAACAGGCCGGCGCCGAGCTGCTCGCTGCCCAGATCCGCCTTCGGGTGAGGGACTTCGATGGCCAGCCGAGCAGCGTCGGCCGTGTCGATCAGGATCCGGCCCCAGCCGCGGGCGGAGTCCGTGCTTTCGGACACCTCGGAGAAGGTCCGCTTGGTGGCGGTGTCGACTCGGTTGTGGAGCGTGTAGCCGACGGCGGCCAGCGTCTCCTTCGCGTCGAGCGGTTTTCCGTCCAGCACGAGCCGGACGCCGTCGCCGATCGCCCGTCGCTCGGCGGGGGACGGCGGCGTGTAGCCGGACTCGGCCGACATCCGCTGCGCGAACTGCCCGAGGTCGGCCGACAGGTCGAGCTCGGTGCTGTCCGGCTGTTCGGGTTTGCCGGCGGCGCCCGGGAGCAGGAGCAGGACGAGCGCCACGACCCCGGTCGCCGCCACGGCCCCGGCCGAGACCCAGATGGCCGTGCGGGAGTGCTTCATGAATTCGACGTTCCATGATCACGCGGCCCGGCGCCGCCGGATGTAACTATCGGCCCGCCCGAACCCGGCGACCGACCGGCCGGCCGGGGCCACCCGGTGAGCGGCCGGTTCCCGCCGGTCGGCGGGGTGGTTCCGGAAACCTGCCGGATGGCGGGCGCCCCCGCCGGACGGCGACCCTTCCGGTATGACGCAGATGCAGCCACCACCGGACACCGCTCCCCCGCCCGACGCTGCCGAGCCCCGCCACTCGGTGGCCCGGCTGGTCGGCGTCGACCTGGCCCGCGCGCTCGCCGTGTTCGGCATGTTCGTCGTCCACATCGGACCGTCGGCGTCCGCTGTGGACGGCGTCGGCGCCTGGGTGCGCGGGCTGGCGGAAGGCCGTTCGTCGGCCCTTTTCGCCACCCTCGCCGGCTTCTCGCTGATGCTGATCGCCGGCCGCCTGGAGCCGAAGACCGGCCTGGCCGGCCGACAGGCGAAGGCCCGGATCGCGATCCGGGCCGGGATCCTGCTCGCGCTGGGCACGGTCATGGCGATGGCCTACGGCGGCGTGGTGATCCTCGCCTTCTACGGCCTGTACTTCCTGCTGGCCCTGCCCCTGGTACGGCTGCCGGCCAGGACGCTGGCGATCATCGCGGCCGCGCTCGCGGTCGCCATGCCGCCACTGGCGTTCGGCGTGCGGACGCTGCTGACCGAGCCGGTGACGGCCGCCCTCAAGGCGTACGACCCGCTCGACCGGATCGGCGGCGTGGGGGTGCTGGACCTCCTGCTCACCGGCTTCTACCCGGCGATGACGTGGATGGCGTTCGTGATCGCCGGCATGGCACTGGGCCGCCTCGACCTGACCGACGGCCGTGTCCGGCGGCGGCTGGCCGCGCTGGGGCCCGCCCTCATCGTGTTCGCCTACGGAACGTCCTGGCTGCTGGGCCGGCTGTTCGACGGCGTCCGGGAGGCCGCGGAGATGCAGGGAGGCCCGGCGTCGGGACCGAAGTCGTTCGGTTCCGGTTCCGGCGCCGACGCCACCGGATCGGCGTGGTCACTGCTGACGGCCGGGCCGCACAGCGGAATGACGTTCGACATCATCGGCTGCGTGGGCGTCGCGATCACGGTGATCGTGGCCGCAACGGTGGCGGTCGACCGCCTGCCGCGGCTGCGCCGCCTGGCCACCCCGGTCATCGCGGTGGGCACCATGTCCCTGACGGCCTACGTCGGCCACTTCGTGGTGTCGTCACTGGTGTCGGTGCCCACCGGGCCCGAGTCCCAGGATTCCTGGGTGCCGCTGCTTTGGTTCATCCTCGGCACGATCGTGTTCGCCGGGGTCTGGTCGCGGTTCTTCCGTCGTGGACCGCTGGAGTACCTGCTCAACGCCGCCACCAAGCCGGTGAAGCACCTTCGATGAGGTTGGTGCTCCGCGGTGGGTTCCGGCCCGCCGCGGAGCATCGAGGGCCGAGCGCCCCAATGTGGCATTGGGTGCGTCCAACGCACCCAATGTGGCGTTCGGTGCGTCCAACGCAACCAACGCCACATTGGGGCGCATCCCGGCCCGCCGTCGACGACAGCCGAGCGCTAACGGCGGCTGCTCGTCCGAGGCAGGCGCAGCTCGAGCCGGAATCCGCCGTCGGTTGTCGGGGTGGCTTTGACCGTTCCGCCGAGGAGGGCGGCGCGTTCGCGGATTCCGACCAGTCCGTGGTGGGCGCTGGGCAGCGCCAGCGTCGGGCGGGTCGGCGGGGTGTTGGTGACCGTCACCGTGAGGTCGGTGTCGTCGTGGGAGATGTCGACCGTGGCGGTGCTGCCCGGGGCGTGCTTGCGGACGTTGGTCAGCGCTTCCTGGATCGTCCGGTAGATCGTGCGCTGGACGGCGGTGTCGATGCCCTCGGGCGCGGCACCCGTCATGGTGGTCTCGATGCCGCTGCCGGCGACCAGCCGGTCCAAATCGGACAGTGTCGGCTGCGGGGTGAGCCCGGTGGTGTGGCTGCCGGACGCGCGGAGCAGGTTGACCATGTGGCGGAGCTCGTCGAGGGTGTCCACGGACAGCTTGCGGACGTTGTCGGCCGCCGCCTTCATGTCCGGGTCGCGGGTGGAGACGCCCATCGCGCCCGCCTGGACCGCGATCAGGCTGACCTGGTGCGAGACGACGTCGTGCATCTCACGCGCGAGCTGGTTGCGCTCGGCGGCCAGGATCGCCTGCGCGTCCAGCACGCGTTCGTGCTCGCGCGCGGCGCGGATGTCCGCCAGCCGCAGCGCCAGTTCCCGCTGGGCGTGGACGAGCCTGCCGAAGAAGATCGGGGCCGCCGCCGTCATGGTCGCGTAGATGACCGTGAGCACCATGTCGGTGCGCGAGTAGGCGAACTCCAGCCCCGGGAAGAAGTACCCCACCGCGGCGACGAGCCCGCAGGCGGTGAGCAGCACCCGGTGCGAATACCGCACCGAGACCGCGAAGAGCGCGAAGAGCGTCGCGAGCACGGAACCGACGAGGACGAGCGCGGGCAGGGTGAGCACGAACACGAGAACGGGCCACCGCCGGTGGAACAGCAGCGCGCCGACCGCCAGGACGACGACGCCGATGTCCCAGTACTCGGTGGGCCGGTTGAACACCGCGTCCAGCGCGGCGAGGACGATCAGGCCCGCTTCGGCGAGCAGCGCCTTCGTCCGGTTCACGGCCCGGTGCCCTCGAGCAGGCCCGCGCGCTGCGCCACCAGCGCCGCCTGCACCCGGCTGCCCACCTCCAGTTTGGTCAGGATCGCGGACACGTGGTCCTTCACGGTGCCGACGCTGACGTGGATCCGGCCCGCGATGTCCGTGTTGGACAGTCCGTCCGCGATGAGGACGAGCACCGCCCGCTCGCGCTCGGAGAGCCGGCCGACCTGGGTGGCCGCGGCCGACCCCGCACCGGAGTCGAGGTAGCCGTCGACGACCGTGCGGGTGACCTTCGGCGAGAGCACCACTCCCCCGGCCGCCAGGGTGCGGACCAGCTGGGCGAGCTGCTCGGGCGCGGTGTCCTTGAGGATGAACCCGGCCGCGCCCGAACGCAGCGCGGTCGCGATGTACTCGTCGGAGTCGAACGTGGTGAGCATCGCCACGACCGGCGGAGTCCGCAGGCCGCGCAGCTGCCGCAGGACGGTCAGGCCGTCGACGTCGGGCATCCGGATGTCCAGCAGCACGACGTCGGGCGCGTGCAGGCTGACCTCCTTCACCGCCTCCGCGCCGGTGACGGTCGCCACCACCTCGATGTCACCCGCCGCCTGCAGGATGAGGCGGAAGCCCGAGCGCACCAGCTCCTCGTCGTCGACCACGATCACGCGAACCATGGGCACCAGTCTCGCCGCGCCCGGCGCCGGTGCGCCATCCGGGGCCCGGCGACCCGTACCCCGCCGGTCGGCTGGACGTCGGCAGCCGGTCGGTGGGGAGTTCGGGCCGGGTCGCCGGTGTCCGCGCGCGGCGGCCGCGCCGAGCATGGACACCGACGAAGGGAGCTCCCATGGAAAACCAAGACCGCGAGCTGATCCTCGGCCTGGCCGACCGGCTGCGCCAGGCCCAGCCGGTGCAGAAGGACCCCGAGGCCGCGCAGCTGATCGCGCAGTACGTCCAGGCCCAGCCGGACGCGCTCTACCTGCTGGTCCAGGCCGTCCTCGTCCAGGAGGACGCCCTGCGCACGGCCCAGGCGCGGATCGCCGAACTGCAGACGGCCCCGGCCGCCGCGCCGGCTTTCGGGGCACCACCGTCCGCCTACGGGACCGCGGCTCCGGCCTTCGGGGCCCCGCCGGCACCCGGCTACGCGCCCGCTTATGCGCCGCCGCCCGCGCAGGCCGGGAGCGGCGGGTTCATGTCCCGCATGTTCGGCCAGAACCGGGACCAAGCCGCACCGGCGGGCGCTCCGCAGGGCCGGTCCGGCGGCGGCTTCCTGAAGACCGCCGCAGCCGCGGCAGCCGGCGTCGCCGGCGGCGCCCTGCTGGTCCAGGGCATCAACGGAGCATTCGGCGGCCACGAAGCCACCGCCGGCGAGCACCACGGCACCCCGGCAGGCGCCGACGAGCCGGGCGGCTGGGACGACGGCGAACAGTGGTGAACCGGCGCCGGGGACGACGTTCCCCGGCGCCGCTCGTGAGGGGAACGGCCCGCGACGGCCGTTCCCCTCACGCGCGTGTAATCATCTTCGCCGCAAGCCGGAAGCCTTCCTGCACCTTCACCTGCGGCAAATACGCACGCCCGACCGCATTCGCGATCCGCGGCAGCGCGGCCGCGTCCGGGTAGGCCATGTACATCGGCCGGTAGCTCGGCTGGAACTTCGCCTTGAACGCGAACAGCGAACGGAACCCGTACACCGGCTCCAGCACCTGCCCGGTCATGTCCAGCACCCGCTGCAGCGCGCGCTGGGGCTCCCCGCGGTCCAGCCGGGCCAGTGGTGCGCCCGACAGGCTGAGGAACCGGATTCCGCCGGTCTTCAGCTCCAGGGCCGCCGAGGCGATCAGGAACTCCATCGAACCGCGGAAGCCGCCCGCTCGGCGGCGCATGAAGTCGAGCGTGTAGCCGACGACTTCGCCGTTGTCGTAGACCGGCAGCCAGCTGGTGACGCCGTGGACCGTGCGGTCGGCGTCGATCGCGAGCAGGCACCGTACGCCGTCGCCGGTGAGCTCGCGGAGGCCGCCCAGGGTGAAGCCCATCTCGGGGAGGCCCTTGTCCGCCACCCATTCCGCCGAGATCGCGCGGACCTGGTCGGTGATCGCGGGGGGCGCGTCGGCGTAGGTGCACCACTCGGCCGTGATGCCGGCTTTGGCCGCCTTGTTCAGGGCCGTGCGAACGTCCTGCCACTTCTTGCCGGTGAAGCTCAGCGTGCCGAGTTCGACCACCGTGTCCTCGGCGACCTGCACGGCCGACCAGCCGAGCGGGCCCACCGCGTCCCGCGTCTCCTCGGTGATGCTGTAGAGGCACGGGGTCCAGCCGTTCTCCTGGCAGAACGCGGCGAACCCGCGCACGGCCGCGGCCGGCTCGGCGCCGATCGGGTCACCGACGGTCAGGGCGATCGTGGCCACCACGCGGTAGGCGATCACCGTCTCGCCGTCGGGGGTGAACCAGTACTGGTTGCCGTGCCAGGTCGTCATGTACGACAGGGACGACCCGCCGTACCGCCGCATCAGGTCGCGGGCGTGCGCCGCTTCCGCCGCCGACGTGGACGGCCACGCGCGCCACGACGCCATCAGCAGGCCCGTGAGCACGATCAGCCAGAACACCACGCCGGTGTACTCGAACAGCAGCGTGCCGACGAACCCGTCCGCCCGGAACTCCGCCGAGATCAGCCCCAGCAGGTAGCCCGGCGGCAGGAACCGCTTCGGCAGGTCGGCGAGCAGGCCGGCGAACCCCGGTTCGGGCGAGAACTGGTTGCGCACCAAGGAGCCGCCGAGGACGTACAGCGCCGACAGCACCCCGATGCTGCCCAATGTGAACTGCCAGAACTTCGTGATCGCGTGCCGGGGCAGCTTCACGGTGAAGTACCGGCGCGTCACCAGCAGCACGACCGTGACGGCGAGCGGCGCCAGCACGGGCACGCCGTAGGAGAAGGCGATTTCCAGCGCGCCGGCGGCGGGTAGCCGCGCGGCATCCGCCACGAACCACCCGACGACCGCCGCGTGGCCCACGCTGAACGTCAGCGCCGACCACCAGGCGAACCGCCGCCCGCGCCGCAGTCCTTCCGCGAGCACGAGCAGCAGCAGCGCCGGGAGCAGCGACATCACCAACGCCGGGAACCGCCCGTAGGACAGCTGGATCAGCATCGTGCGGCACAGGTCCGCCGCGCCGGACGCGCACGCCGAGGTCACGTCCTCCGCCGCCGGCCGCGCGACCGCCACCACATCCGAGTACCACGACAGCGGGCCGTTCGGGTACGGCGACAGCATCGTCACCACCGGCCCGAGCGCCGACGCCGCCACCACGAGCCCGACGAGGACGCGGTTCTCCGCCAGGGTCCGGGGCGTGCGGACCGCGCCGGCCCGCAGGAACACCGCGCCGATCAGCAGCCCGGCGACGCCGCCGGACAGCCGCAGCAGGTCCTCCAGCCACCCCGAGTACAGCGTGAGCACCAGCACCGACAGGACGGTCACCAGCCGGACGCGGCGGCGCCACAACGGCGGCAGCCGGAACGACAGCGCCAGCGCGAGCCCCACCCCGCCGATCGACGGGCCGGCCGCGACCGCTCCCCGGAGCGAGTCGAGCCAGGTCGACTGCAGGTCACTGCCGAGCAGGACCACACCCAGCCCCAGGAACACGCCGAGGACGTGGGAGCCGAGGAAGACCGCGGCCGTGCGCAGGGCACCGAACTCGCGCTCGGCCAGCGTGCCGAACACCAGCAGCAGCACGGTGGTCGCCACATAGCCCGTCAGGTCCATGGCCCACAGCGCCGACGAGAGCGCCGTCCACACCGGACTGTCGGTGCCGGCGCCGACGCGGGCGAGCACCTCGTCGTTCTGCTCGCCCAGCGCACCGGTCAGCGCACCGACGGTCCAGAACGCGATGACGAACACGCACGTCAGCGGAGCGGTCCGGATCAGGCGGCCGACCTTCGAATCACCCAATCGTGTACTCATTCCGCTCGTTTCCCCGGACGGGCCGGTGCTCGTGGTGGTCATCGGCTCAGTCCGGTGCGCACGGCGAGCCAGGGCAAGGAGTCGTAGAGGCCCGCACGCCACACGGTCCAGTCGTGCCCGCCCGGCAGTTCCTTCCACTGCAGGTCCAGGCCGGCCCGGCGACCGGCCTGGAACACCTCGGCCGCCGCCGGGCGGTAGACCGCGTCGTCACGGCCGGCGACGATCACGCCGGCGGTGTCCGGGAACCGCTGCCGGGCGAAGATGTCCATCGGGTTGACGCGGGTGAACGCCGCCTCGTCGCCGCCGAACGCGGCCTTGACCGTCGCGGCCCTGCTGCCGAGCGACGGTTCGCGCTGCCCGGTGAGGTCGACGAAGTTCCCGTACACGTCCGGCGCGCGCACGGCGAGCTGCAGCGCGCACGTGCCGCCCTGCGAAAGCCCCGCGATCGTCCAGGCCTCGCGACGCTCGTCGACCGTCAGCCGCCGCTTGATCCAGGTGGGCACGTCACGGGCCAGGTACGTCTCCGACCGGCCCAGCTTCGAGTCCAGGCACAGCGGGTTCGCCATCCGGGCGCCGAGCTGGTCGGCCACCACCGCGATCGGCGCCAGCCCGTCGTGCGCCCGCGCGAACGCGTCCAGGCGCTCGGCGAGCCGGCCCGCGTCGAACCAGTCACGCGGCGAACCCGGCTGTCCCGCGAGCAGCACCAGGACCGGCAGCCGCGGCCGGGGGTTCACCGCGTACGCGGGCGGCAGGTAGATCCACGCCGGCCGGGCGCTGAACGCCCCGGGGATCGCCGCTTCCGACACCGTGCCCTTCTCCGGCAGGTCCGCGGGCCTCCGCCACACGTCGGCGAGCTTGCCGCCGGCCGGCACTTCGACCACACTCGACGGCGGCCGCGCGGCCGTGTCGAGGCCGACCCGGTTGTTCGCGAACACCTCGAGCGCCGCGCGCGAGGTGGGGTAGAAGCCGAAGTAGGCGTTCGCGGCCGTGCCCGCGCTCGCCAGCACGACCAGCGCCAGCAGGACCCGCCCGGCCCGCCGGTACCACCGGCCGGACCGCAGCCGCGCGACCGCCAGGCAGGCGGCGACCAGCGTCGCGCCCGCCCACACCGCCAGGACCGGGGGCAGCGGCTCCGGCCACGGCTTCCACACGTGGTCGACCAGGAAGACCGCCCCGGCCACGACCACCGCGCACGCGAGCACCACGGCCGGGAGAACCCTGCTCCACCACCGGCGGTCCTTCCGGACCGCCAGGGAGAGCAACGCGACCGCGCCGGCCACGGTGGCGACGACGGGGATCGGCCCGGAGATCAACGACAGGTCCAGTGGGCTGATCATGCGTTCCGTTCGTCGGCGGGTCTTCGGTTCACTCCGCGCAGTGCGGGCTCGTGCTGCCGCAGCAGCGGAGTGCGCGGCAGGTCAGCCTTCGTCGTCGCCGAAGAACTCGTCGGCGACGCCCCCGAGGACCATGCCGCCGGCCAGCCCGGCCGCGCCCGCGGCGAGCATGCCGCCCATCCCGGGCCCGCGCCGCTGCTGCCCTTGCTGGTCGTCGTACCCCTGCTGCCCGCCATAGCCGGGCGCGCCGCCGAAGGCCGGGTATGCGGGACCGCGCTCGGCGGCCTGGGCGAGCCAGCTGCCGACCGGCGTCGCCCAGTCGGTGTGCTGCGCCTGCTCGTGCGTGAGCCGGAGGTAGCCGGGCGTGTCGCCGCGCTTGTCGGCGTCCAGGAGCACGTGGAGCTCGGCCGCGTTCGCCACGAAGGTCACCGTGACCTGGCTCAGCCGGCCCGCGTACTGGGCCGGCGGGAAGAACTCGAGCTCCTGGTGGAATCCCAGCTCGCCCGCCACGCCCGGCAGCGGCCCGGCCGCGATGCCGGTGGTGCGGAAGGTGAACCCGAGCGCGCCGAACGCGTCGAGCACCTTGTCCTGCGAAGGCAGCGGGCCGACCAGCACCGGGTCGAGGTCGCCCTTGTCGGGGGCACCCTCGACGAGCAGGTCGGTACGCACCCCCACGCTCATCCCGGGCAGGACCGCGCCGCCGACGCCGGTGATGGGCGTCTCCCACGGCAGCGGCAGCCGGAACGGGATCGAGACCAGCTGTCCCGCGGGCACCCGCAGGCCCTGCTGCACGACGAGCCGGGAGATCTCCGCGTCGCCGCCGTGCTCCGCCTCGTCCCGCGCGACGAGCGAGAGCACGACCTGGCCGATCTCGGCGTCCGCGGTGCCGCCCTGGACGTGCACCTGCCCGGTGACCGGCCCGCCGGGCACGGCGTGCGGCGAGTCCAGCACCGTGTCGACGGACGGGCCGCCGATGCCGAAGCGGCTCAGCATCCGATTGAACATGGGAATCTCCTCCGGGGCAGTGGGACGAAAGTGCGGCGCGCCGTCTGTTCCCAGTGTCGTGCGCCCGCCCCGGGCCGCCCAGCCGCTGGGCGTCCGGAACAACCCGCCACCCGGCTGGATGTCGCCCCGCCGGTCGGCCCGGCCACCGGCCGGGTGCGCACCCGTTCGTGGGCTCGGCCGGGCCGGATGTGTCCGAAGTTGCGTAGAGTCGCGACCATGTCTGGGGATGCACGCCTGCTCGTCGACGACGTCGCGACCGGGCTGACCGCCGCCGAGGTGGCCGAGCGGGTCGCCGAGGGCCGGACCAACGACGTACCCGCCCGGGTGAGCCGCAGCGCCGGCGAGATCGTGCGGTCCAACGTGTTCACCCGCATCAACGCGATCTTCGCGGTGCTGGCGGTGATCATCTTCTCGACCGGTTACCTGCTGGACGGGTTGTTCGCCGGCCTGATCGTGGCCAACAGCGCCGTCGGCATCGTCCAGGAGCTGCGGGCGAAGCGGACGCTGGACCGGCTGGCGATCGTCGGCCAGGTCCGGCCGCGGGTGCGCCGGGACGGCGTGAGCCGGGAACTGGCGCCGGCCGAGGTGGTGGCCGACGACGTGGTCGAGGTCGGGCCGGGCGACCAGATCGTGGTCGACGGCACCGTGCTGGCGGCCGAGGCCCTGGAGGTGGACGAGTCGCTGCTCACCGGCGAATCGGACGCCATCGTGAAGAACCCGGGTGACCCGGTCATGTCCGGCAGTTTCGTGGTGGCGGGCACCGGCGCCTACCGCGCGACCAAGGTCGGGCGCGAAGCGTACGCGGCCAAGCTCGCCGAGGAGGCCGGCCGGTTCACCCTCGCGGATTCGGAGCTGCGCGCCGGCATCAACACCATCCTGAAGGTCATCACCTACCTGCTCATCCCGGCCGGGGCGCTGTCGATCTACAACCAGCTCTCCGGCTCGCAGGCCCTGCCGGACGCGCTGCGCGGCATGGTGGCCGCGCTCGTCCCGATGGTGCCCGAAGGCCTGATCCTGCTGACCTCGGTCGCCTTCGCGGTCGGCGTGGTCCGGCTGGGCCGGCGGCAGTGCCTGGTCAACGAGCTGCCGGCGATCGAGGGCCTGGCGCGGGTGGACGTCGTGTGCGCCGACAAGACCGGCACGCTCACCGAGAACACCATGCGGCTTTCCGAGGTGCGGCCGCTCGGCGAGCCGGCCGTCGCCCCCGAACTCGTGCTCGCCGCGCTGGCCGCCGCCGACCCCCGCCCGAACGCGAGCCTGCTCGCCATCGCCCAGGCCTGCCCGGCCGCGCCCGGCTGGACCGCGGAGGCGGTCGCGCCGTTCTCGTCGGCGCGCAAGTGGAGCGGCGCGGGCTTCGGCGCACACGGCGACTGGGTGCTCGGCGCCCCCGACGTCCTGCTGGCCGCCGGTTCGCCCGAGCGCGCGGAGGCGGAGCGGATCGGCGCGCAGGGCCTGCGGGTGCTGCTGCTCGGCCGGGCCGCCACCAGCCTCGACGCCGCGGAGGCGCCGGGCGCGGTGACGCCGGTCGCGCTGGTGGTCCTGGAGCAGACGGTCCGCGGGGACGCCCAGGAGACCTTGGACTACTTCGCCGCCCAGGGCGTGGCCGTCAAGGTGATCTCCGGCGACAACGCCGTCTCGGTCGGTGCGGTCGCGCGATCCCTGTCCCTGCCCGGGGCCGAGGCCCCGGTCGATGCCCGGACCCTGCCCGAGGACCCCGGTGCGCTGGCCGGCGAACTGGAGCGCGGCACGGTGTTCGGGCGGGTCACGCCCGCCCAGAAGCGGGCCATGGTCGCCGCGCTGCAGTCGCGGGGCCACACGGTCGCGATGACCGGCGACGGCGTCAACGACGTCCTCGCCCTCAAGGACGCCGACGTCGGCGTCGCGATGGGGGCGGGCAGCCCGGCGACCCGGTCGGTGGCCCAGATCGTCCTGCTGGACAACGCGTTCGCGTCCCTCCCCCACGTCGTGGGCGAGGGACGGCGGGTGATCGGGAACATCGAGCGGGTCGCCAACCTGTTCCTCACCAAGACGGTCTACTCGGTGGTGCTCGCCCTGATCGTGGGGGTTCCCGGCCTGATCGGCCTCACGGCCGTGTCCTACCCGTTCCTGCCCCGGCACGTCACCATCGTCGGCTGGTTCACCATCGGCCTGCCCGCGTTCGTGCTCTCCCTGGCTCCGAACAACGACCGCGCCCGCGGCGGGTTCGTGGGCCGGGTGCTGCGGATGGCGGTGCCGTCCGGGGTGGTGATCGCCGCGGCCTCCTTCACCGCCTACCTCCTGGTGCACCCCGGCGGCGACACCAGCCAGGCCGCGCAGGTGCAGGCGAGCACCACGGCCCTGATCACGCTGATGGCGCTCGCCCTGTGGGTGCTGGGCATCGTCGCCCGGCCCTACACGTGGTGGAAGGCCGTCCTGGTCGCGGCGATGGTGCTGGTCTCCGGCCTGATGTTCGTGCTGCCCGTGACGCGGAAGCTGTTCCTGCTGGACCCCGGCAACACCGGCCACACGCTCACCGCACTCGCCTGCGCCGCCGCGGGCATCGTCCTGATCGAACTCGGCTGGTGGATCGGCGGCAGGCTGCTCCGCAACCAGTGAGTGGCGGTCGTCATTCCGGCCGGACCAGCGGGAAGGCGAGGGTGTCGCGGATCGTGGTGCCGGTCAGCAGCATGACGAGCCGGTCGACACCCAGGCCGAGCCCGCCCGAGGGCGGCATGGCGTACTCGAGCGCGGTGAGGAAGTCTTCGTCGACTTCCATCGCCTCCGGATCGCCACCCGCGGCGAGCAGCGACTGGGCGACGAGCCGGCGGCGTTGCTCGACCGGGTCGACGAGCTCGGAGTAGGCGGTGGCGACCTCCGTGCCCTTGATGACGAGGTCCCAGCGTTCGGCCAGTTCCGGGTTGTCGCGGTGCGGGCGGGTGAGCGGCGAGACGTCGGCGGGGAAGTCGGTGTAGAACACCGGTCCGGTGGTCTGCTCCTCGACGAGGCGTTCGTAGAGTTCGAGGACGACCGCACCCCGTGTCCACTGTGGATTGTGGACGATCCCGGCGGCGTCGCACAGCTGTCGCAGCCGGGCTTCCGGCGTACTGCTGGTGATCTCCTCGCCGAGGGCTTCGGAGATGGCCTGGTGGACGGGCACGACCGGCCAGTCGCCGGAGAGGTCCAGTTCTCCGGCCGTTTCGCTGCCGTGGATGGCGGAGGCGGCAGCCTTGATCAGCTGCCGGCACCGCGCCCGCATGACGGTGTAGTCGGCGTAGGCCTCGTACGCCTCCAGCATGGTGAACTCGGGATTGTGCTTGTAGGACACGCCTTCGTTGCGGAAGGTGCGGCCAAGCTCGAAAACCCGTTCCACTCCCCCGACGCAGAGCCGCTTCAGGTACAGCTCCGGGGCGATCCGCAGGTAGAGCCGCATGTCGTAAGCGTTGATGTGGGTGACGAACGGGCGGGCGTTCGCGCCGCCGTGCACCGGCTGCAGCATCGGCGTCTCGACTTCGAGGTAGTCCCGGCCGAGCAACGTCGCCCGCAGTGCCTGGACCGCCGCGCCGCGAGCGCGCAGCAGCTCACGGGACCGCGGGCGGACGACCAGGTCGAGGTAGCGCTGCCGGACGCGGGCTTCGGGGTCGGTGAGGCCGGAGTGCTTGTCGGGCAACGGGTGCAGGCACTTCGCGGCCAGCGTCCAGCTTTCGGCGAGGATCGACAGCTCACCACGCCGGGAGGTGATCACCTCGCCGCGGACCGCGACGTGGTCGCCGAGGTCGACGTCCGCCCGCCAGCCGCGCAGGGCGTCCTCGGCGGTGTCCGGTGCGGCGAGCATGACCTGGAGGTCGCCGGACCAGTCCCGCAGGGTCGCGAAACACAGCTTGCCGTGGTCGCGCATCAGCATGACCCGCCCGGTGACAGCGACGCGCTCCCCCGTGCGGGTGTCCGGAACCAGGTCCGGAAAGCGCGCCGCCACCGCCGCGAGCGTGGTGTCGCGGGGCACCAGGACGGGATAGGGATCGACGCCGCGGGCCCGCAGTTCGTCCAGCTTGGCCAGCCGGATCCGGGTCTGCTCGGAGGCGGGCACCGGCCGGTCGTCGACGATGCGCTCCGCCGTCTCGGCGTCGCGGACCGCGGCCAGCAGTGCCGGGTCCCTGTCGTGCGCGGGCGTGGTCGAGCCACCGCCGAGGAAGCCTTCGGCGATGGCGGAGGCGAGCCCGACCCGCGCCAGGTCGTGCCGGTCCCCGAAGATCAGGAACCGCGGCTCCCAGTGCGGGCGGTACTTGACGTTCGACCGGTACAGCGATTCGAGCTGCCACCACCGGGAGAAGAACAGCAGCAGCCGCCGCCAGGCCCGCAGGACCGGGCCGGCGCCGATCCGCGCGCCTTCCTCGAAGACCGCGCGGAACACCGCGAAGTTCAACGACACCCGCCGGACACCGAGCGCGGGCGCACCGGCGGCCAGCGCGCTGACCATGAACTCCATCAGGCCGTTGTCGGCGTCGCGGTCGCGGCGCATGAGGTCGAGGGACAGCCCGGTCCGGCCCCAGGGCACGAACGACAGCAGCGCCCGGACGTTCCCGGCCGCGTCGAGCGCTTCGACCAGCACGCACTGCCCGTCCGTGGGATCGTTCAGCCGGCCGAGCGCCATCGAGAAGCCGCGTTCGGACTCGGTGTCGCGCCAGCGCTCGGCCAGGGCGGCCGCGGCGGCGAGCTGCTCGGGCGGGACGTCGGCGTGCCGGCGCACGCGTGCGGTGTAGCCGGCCCGCTCGATCCGGGTGACGGCCTGGCGCACCGGGCGCATGTCCGGCCCGGCCAGGGTGTACCCGGCGACGTCGAGGATGGCTTCGTCGCCGAGTTCGATCGCCTTCAGCCCGGCCCGCACGTATGCCTCGGCGGCTTCTTCCCCGGCCCCCATCACCGCCGGGCTCCAGGTGTACTCGGCGCACATCGCCAGCCACCGCGCGATGGCGGGCTGCCACGCGTCCGGCGCGCCGAGCGGGTCGCCACTGGCCAGGCACACCCCGGCCACGACCCGGTAGGTGATCGCCGCCTCGCCCGAGGGCGCGAACACCACGGCCTTGTCCCGCCGGGTGGCGAAGTAGCCGAGTGAATCGCGCTCACCGTGGGCGGCGAGCAACCGCCGGACGGCGAGCTCGTCCTCGGTCGTCAGCAACGACGTCATCCGCTGCGCGCGCAGCATCCACAGCAGCGCGGCGAACAGGGAAACCACGCCGAACAGCGACACCGACAGCGCGACCCAGCCCGGTGCGTCACCCACCCGGGTGATGTCCAGCTGGATCGCGCCACCGATGACCGTCTCGACCGCCCAGCTCCACCGGTCGCCCGCCGACCGCAGCGAGCCCGGGAACACCTGGACCAGCGCGCCACCGAGCAGGATGGAGACCCCGAGCAGACCGGCGAACAGCACCACGGCCTTGCGCAGGGCGGCCGGCCGCGTCCGCCCGTAGAACTCCCGCTTGGCGGCGACGAGCACCCCCAGCGCGACGACCGCGACCGCGCAGGACTGCCAGAGCGACCACAGGTCCCAGCCGCGCAGCGCGAGCGGCTGCCCGTCGTCGTCGACCAGGAAGCCGTCCGGGTCCAGCGCCACCAGCAACCCGGTCAGCCCGCTGGCCGCCGCCTGGGCCAGCAGCAGGCAGATCGAGATCGTCCTCGCCGCCCGCTTGCGGCCGGCCACCGCGCCCGCCAGCACCGCGAGGAACAGGCCGTAGGCGACGTTGGGCGGGGCGGGGAACACGGCGTCGTCGACGAACTGCCGCACGGGCTGGAAGCCCCGGCCCAGCGCGGCGCTCACCGCCGAGAGGACGCACAGCGCGGCGATCACGCCCAGCGCGGTGGCGAACACCCGGGGCACCGCGCTGAGCCGCGATCGTGCGCCCGGCCCGGGAATCCGGACGGGGACGTCATGCATGAGCTTGCCTGCCACGCGCCGACACTATCCGGCAGCCCGCTGAACTGCGCTGTCGCCCGTGAGCAGCTGGGTGGCGGCGAACTCGGCGTACAGCGGGTCGCTCGCCACGAGCTGTTCGTGGGTGCCGGTCGCCCGGACGGTGCCCTCGTCCAGCACCACGATCCGGTCGGCCCGGGTGACCGTGGAGAGCCGGTGGGCCACCACGAGCACGGTCGTGGTCTCGGCCGCGGCGGTGACGACGTCGCGGATCGCCAGCTCGTTCACCGCGTCGAGCTGCAAGGTGATCTCGTCCAGCAACAGCAGCCGAGGACGGCGCAGGAGCGCGCGAGCGAGCGCGACCCGTTGCCGTTCGCCACCCGAAAGCATGCTTCCGCGGTGCCCGACCGGGGTGTCCAGGCCGGCCGGCAGCCGGTCCACGAGGCCGTCGAGCCGGGTCTGCACCAGCGCCTCCCGGATCTCCTCGTCGGTGGCTTCCGGGCGGCCGTAGGCGAGGTTGTCGCGCAGCGTGCCGGAGAGCAGCGACGCGTCCTGCTCGACGTACCCGATCGAGGCGCGCAAGGCGGCCAGGTCCCAGTCCGCGAGGTCGGTGCCGTCCAGCCGGATCCGGCCCGACGACGGTTCGTGGAACCGTTCGAGCAGCGCGAACAACGTGGACTTCCCGGCGCCGGAGGCCCCGACGAACGCCGTCATGCCCCGGGCGGGGAGCTCGAGGTCGACGCCACGCAGGATTTCCGGGGACTCCGGGCTATACCGGAAGCGGACGTCCTCGAACACCAGCCCGGCCGCGTCCCGGCCGCCGGCGGTGTGCCCGGCCGGAGCCGGTTCGGCGGGCATCTGCTCCACTTCGGACAGCCGGCGCACGGCGGCCAGCCCGATCTGCAGCCTGCTGCCCGCGTGCAGAAGCTGCCCGATCGGCTCCTCCAGGTAGAACAGGTACAGCAGGAAAGCCACCAAAGTGGACAGCGGGATGGCGCCGGTCACCACGCGCGCGCCGCCGACCCCGAGCACCGCGAGGAACGACGCCTGGATCGCGAGCGCGTTGGAGCCGTGCACCAGCGACTCCCAGCGCGCCGAGCGGACACCGGCGCGCCACGCGCGTTCGGCACCCTCTTCGATCGCCCGGGTTTCCCGGGCTTCCGCGCCCGAGGCCTTGACGGTCCGGAAAGCGCCCAGGACCCGCTCCATCCGCGTCCCGGTCTCGCCGACGGCTTCCTGGGCGGCGCGGGTGGCCTTTTCGATCATCGGCATGCCCGCGAGCGCGAGCAGGCCGACCACCAGCAGCACCGCCGCGGTGACCCCGAGCAGGACGAGGTCCATCGTCCCCATCAGCACGACCATCACCACGGTCGTCACCGCACCGGTGACCAGGCCCACCAGTGCGTGGGTGCACACCTCGCGCAACAGGGTCGTGTCGCTGGTGAACCGGGACAGCAGGTCCCCCGGTTCGGTGCGCTGCACGGCGGGCACGCGCAGCCGGAGCACCCGCCGGGCGAACCGCTTCCGCGCGACCAGCACGACCGACTCCGCGGCGCGCTCGAGCAGGTAGTCACCGGCCATCCGGACCGCGGCGCCGGCGAGCGCGAGACCGACCAGCACCGCCAGCAGCCCGGTGATCACCCCGCCGGTGCCGAGCTTGTCGACGAGCGTCTTGGCCGCGAGAGGCTGCGCCGCCGCGGCCAAGCCGCCCAGCAGGACGAGCAACCCTCCGAAGAGGACAGTCCGGCGTTGGGGCCGGACGTAGCCCGCCAGCGTCCGCCAGGTCGCGCGGTCGATCCAGGTGCGCACGGGAAACAGCTCCACATTCCGTCGTCGTCGAAAAAGGCTCTTCGATCGTCGACGACGGCCCGGGCGGGCGGTACCGGTGAACCGGCCGGACGGCCCAGCCGGGTGGCCGGCCCCGCACCGCCACCCGGCGGGCCGGGCCGGGTCAGCCGCGGGTCAGCAGGCGCGTCAGCGGCTTGGCGCCCATCCCGTGCAGGACCACGCTGCCCAGGACGCAGACCACGGTGATGACCAGGATCGTGTCGGCGGCCGGCCCCTCGGGCAGCTTGTTGAAGGCCAGGAGCCCGAACACGATCGTGGTCGTGCCGCGCGGTCCCAGCACGCCGACGAGCAGGCGTTCCCGCCCGGCCAGCTTCGACCCGGTCAGCGAGAGGAGCACCGGGATCACGCGGACCACGGTGAGCACCGCGGCGCAGAACAGGACGACCTGCCACGAAACGCCCAGCGTGAAGGCGAGGATGGCCGCGATGCCGACGACGAACCACATGGTCGTGGTCAGCAGGGTGGTCACGTCCTCCAGCAGGTGCAGGTCCTTGCTCAGGGCGTCGGCCCGGACCTCCGCGCGGTCGGCCCGGCCGTCGCGGACCCGGCGGGCCTTGAGCAGCCGGTGCAGGTAGCGGAAGGCGGTGCCGCAGACGAAGGAGGCGACGAAGCCGTTGCCGTCGATGGCGACGGTCGCGGCGTAGGTCAGCAGCGGGGCCAGCAGCACGACGAGGCGCCCGGACTGGGGCGTCACCCAGCCGGCGTGGTGGGCCCGGTCCAGCAGCCAGGCGAGGAGGCTGCCGAGCACGACGCCGGCGACCAGTGCCTTGGCGGCGAAGGGCAGCGCGGTGGCGAGCGCGTCGAGCGGCGTCCGCTGTTGCGTGTGGTCGCCGGCCAGGATCAGCGCGAAGAGGAACAGCGGCGAGACGATCCCGTCGTTGTAGCCGCTTTCCACGTTCAGCACACTGCGGACCCGCATCGTCAAAGTGCGGTCGCGCACGAGCTGTTCCGCCGGCGCGAAGTCGGTCGGCATGGTGACGCCGGCGATGAGCAGCAGCACGGCCCACGGCAGGCCGGGAAACAGCAACCAGCCCAGCAGGGCCGCCAGCGCGAGGCTCACCGGAAGGGCGACGAACAGCACCCTGGCCACGAGCCCGGGGTAACCGCCCCACAGCCGTCCACCGCGCACCTCGGTGGCGTCGACGAACAGCAGCACCGCGAGGATGATCTCCGCGACGTGCTGCACGGCCTCGGTGTTCAGCACGGCCGCGATGGAGTTCTCGTACAGCAGCCCGACGAGGACCCCGGCCAGCACCATCACCACCGGCGCACCCAGGTTCCACCGGTCGAGCCGGGCCGCCGCCAGCGCCCGGACGACCATGGCGAGCGCGGCGGCGAGGAGCAACAGGTTCATGCGCCCATTCTCACCGACGGTCCTAAAAGGAACGCACCGGGCTCGGCCGTGCTCGGGGAGGAAACCTCCGGTCCACCGGGCACGCTTCCCTCGAGGAGATCGGGTTCGCCGAGCGGCGGCAGCGGACCCACGACCTCGAGGGATCCCGGTCCGCAAGAGTCGTCGAACCGCGTGCGCAGCCGGCGTGCGTCGTCCGGGCTCCCGGCACCGTTTCGCCGCGTTGCCCGGGAGCGCCGATCTGCCGCGCGCGAGCGCCGGCGACGACGGTCGAGCGCGGTCGTGTCACCGAAGCTCCCGCAACGCGGCGACCGGGCACGAAGTCACGGCCGTCCGGGCGGCGGCGAGCTGCTCCGGCGGGATTTCGACGCCTTCGAAGTGGTGGACGAGTTCGGCGTCGTCGTCGAGGTCGAAGATCGCGGGGGCCTGTTCGGCGCACAGGCCGTGGCCTTCGCAGCGGTCGCGGTCGACGGAGATCTGCACCGTTGTCCCCTTTCAGGCCGGGATGAGTTCGATCGGGAGCCGCCCGAGGCGGTGGATGATGTTGTTGGGTGCCCACTCGGGTGGCCCGGCCGGCTCGATCCGGTCGACGCGGGCCACGAGCGCGCGCAGCATCGCCTGGGTCTCCAGGCGGGCGAGGCCCTGCCCGGCGCAGCCGTGCGTGCCGTGCCCGAAGCCGAGCTGGCGGGCGGCGTCCCGGCGGATGTCGAACGTGTCGGGGTCGTCCCACGCCAGCGCGTCGCGGTTGGCGGAGGCGTAGAGGACGAGGACACGGGAGCCCGCCATCAACACGGTGCCTGCCACCTCGGTGTCGCGCGCGACCTTGCGGCTGAAGGCGCGCAACGGGGATTCGTAGCGGACGATCTCGTTGACCGCGTTGGGGATCAGGGCCGGGTCGTCCTTGAGGAGCTGCCACTGGCCGGGGTGGGTGGCGAACAGGTGCAGGGCGCTCGCGATCGCGCTGAGGGTGGTGTCCAGGGACGGCGCCAGGTAGTCGATCATCAGCGCCGGGCACTCGGCGTGGCTGAGCTTGCCCTCGTCGGCCGCGCGCAGCAGGTCGTCGCCCATGCTGCCGGGCAGGACCTTCCGCCGCTTCGCGACGGAGTGCGCGAACCGCGCCATGCCCAGGCCGGCCGGGACCGCCCGCGCCGCCTGGCCGTTGAGGGGACCCAGGATGTCGAAGGTCGCCGCGCCCCACCGCAGCAGGTTCTCCCGCCCCTCCGCCGGCCACCCGACGAGGTCGGGGACCACCGCCGCGGGCAGTGCGGCCGCGACTTCGACGCCGTCGACGGTGCGCCGGGCCACCGCGGCGTCGACGATCTCGGCGGCCTGGCTGTCCACGACGTCCCGCATCGCGCGCAGCGCCCGCGGGGTGAGCCGGTGGGCGACCAGGGCCCGGCGCCGGGCGTGGTCTTCGCCGTCGCTGTTGAGGGTCGTGCCCCGGGAGAGCCGGTTGGCGATCGCGTTGAGCGCGACGCCGTCACCGGAGACGAAGGTCTTGTCGTCCAGCAGGACGGCCTTGCACTCGGCGTAGCGGGGCAGGGCGTGGACGTCGTGGTGGGGCAGCCACACCACCGGCCCGAGTTCGCGCAGGTTCGCGTAGTGCGGGTAGGGGTCCAGGATCGCTTGCGGTGAATAGATGTCCGGCCGGTACACCGGCACGTCGTCGTGTTGGGGCATCGTTGCTCCTTTGTCAGGGGTACCGGCACCGGGAAAGGCTGCTGGCGGCGCTCAGCACCGTGCCGTCCGGGCGGACGACGGCCGCGCCGGTCCGCAGCCACCGGTGCAGCTCGCCGGAGCGCCGGGTGGTGACGAGGACCGCGCCGGACGCCCGGATGGCGGCCCGCTCGGTCTCCGACGGCGTGCTCGTGGTGACGACGGCGAAGCGGCCGCCGGCCACGTCGTCGAACCGGGTTCCGTCGTCGAGCAGGGCGTTGGGGCACAACCGGCCCGCCAGGGACCGTCCGAAACGGGGCCGCACGACCAGGTCCGTGCGGCGCAGCGGCGGCGTCGCGCTGTCGAGGACGCGGCCGTTGAGGTGCGGCGCGACCACCCGGCGGACGAGGTCGCCGAACCGGCCGCCTTCGGTCATGGCCCGGCCGACCAGCACCGCCCGCCGGATCATCGCGCGGGCGTGCGGCTTGCGTTCCGCCTCGTAGGTGTCGAGCACGGTCTCGGGCAGGCTCCCGTCGAGGACACCGGCGAGTTTCCAGGCCAGGTTCAGCGCGTCCCGCAGCCCGGCGCCCATGCCCTGGCCGATGAACGGCGGAGTGAGGTGGGCGGCGTCGCCGAGCAGGAACACCCGGCGGTCGCGCCACCGGTTCGCGAGCTGCGCGCGGAAGGTGTACTCGGCGACGCGGAGGATCTCCAGGTCGGCCTCTCCGGTCCACGGCGTGATCAGGGGGTGCAGCCGGTCCGGATCGTGGAAGCCGGCGCCGGACTCCCCCGGCAGCAGCCGGAACTCCCAGCGGTGGCGGGTTTCCCCGATGCGCATGTAGGTCGCGGCCCGGCCGGGGTCGCAGACCTGGTGCACGCCGTCCCACCGGCCGAGGTCGGCGGTGGTGGCGCCGTCGACCACGAGCCAGCGCTGGTCGAACTTCAGGTCCGCCATCGTCGCGCCGATCGCCGTCCGGGTGCGGCTGTTCGCGCCGTCGCAGCCCAGGACGTAGTCCGCGTGGATCGTCTCGCACGCGTCGGTGCCGCGGTCGGTCATGTCGAGGCGCACGCCGGTCCGGTCCTGCCGGATCCCGGTGACCTCGGCGTTGCCGCGCAGGGTGACGGTGCCGAGCGTCGCCAGGTGGGTGCGGAGCAGGTGCTCCAGGTCGGGCTGGTCGAACATGTTCGCCTCGGGGTAGCCGTGCCGGCCGCCGCCGGGCGACCGGCGGAACTCGGCCAGCACCCGCAAGCCCGGGTCGAGCAGCCGCAGCCCGTGGCAGGGCCGGGCAATGGCGGCGAACGCCCCGGCCAGCCCGAGCCGGCCGAGGATGCGGTGCACCTCGTCGTCCAGGTGCACCGCGCGGGGCTGCGGGTAGACCGACGCCCACCGCTCCAGCACCAGGCACTCGACGCCGTACCGGCCGAGCAGCGCCGCGGCGGTCAGTCCGGCCGGGCCCGCCCCGACGATGACGACGGGCACCCTCACGGCGACACCCCGAGGGCCACGAGGTAGCCGGCGACGAGCCCCGCGCACACCACCGCCGGGACGAGGTCGCGGCCCCGGTCGTGGCTGCGCACGTGCGTGACGAGCGCGCCCACGAGCAGGAGCAGCAGGCCGGCACCGGCCAGGGCGCCCAGCAGCGGCACCGACAGCCCCAGCAGGACACCCGCGGCTCCGGCGATCTCCAGTGCGCCGATGCCGCGGTAGGCCGTGACGGAGAAGCCGGCGTGCGCGGCGCGTTCCCGCATGGGCGCGAGCGCGAACAGCTTGGCCGCGCCGGTGAGGAGGAAGACGGCGGCCACGAGGACGGACAGGACGATCATGGCTTTCCTTCGGTGGTCAGGCGGGCGGGGACGGCGTAGCGGGCGAGCGCCGCGGCCACCTCCGGTTCGTCCACTTCGGACGGAAGGGTGACGACGGCGAGCACGGTGCCGTCCTCGATCACCGCGTCGACGGTCACGCGATCGAACGCCACCAGCGCCTCGGCGATCGCGCGGCGGGTCGCGTCGGCGCGCAAGGCGAGCTTGTAGGGCTTGCCGACGTCGGTCACCGGCAGCGCGTCGAGCACGGTGACGGCCTTCGGCGCGGCGGCGCGCTCGGGCACCCGGCCGGCGGCCCAGGCGAGCAGTTCGGCCTCGCTCGCCGTGGCGCCGGGCGTCAGGGTCACGTAGGCGACGGGCACCTCGCCGGCGTGCTCGTCGGGACGGCCGACCGCGCCGGCCGCGGTCACCTGCGGATGGGCCAGCAGGGCGTCTTCGACCAGCGCCGGGTCGATGTTGTGCCCGCCGCGGATGATGAGGTCCTTGGCCCGGCCGGCCAGGTGCACGAACCCGTCGGCGTCCAGCCGAGCCAGGTCACCGGTGTCCAGCCAGCCGTCGCGGAGCTTGCCGAGGCCGTCGAGGAGGTAGCCGGTCCGGTCCCGCCCGACGACGTAGCCCAGGAACACGGTGGGGCCGCTGATGGCCAGTACGCCGGTTTCGCCGCCGGGCAGCTCCTCCCCCGTTTCCGGGTGCACGACCTTCATCCGCTGGTACGGCAGGCGCTGGCCGACAGTGCCGGGGCGGGGGACGTCCGGGAAGCTGCGTGCGCTGGCGCAGGTGGCTTCGGTCAGCCCGTAGCCCTCGACCAGTGTGACGCCGGTGTGCGCCTGGAAGGCTTCGCGCACGGCGGCCGGCAGCGGTGCAGCGCCGACCATGGCGTAGCGCAGGCTGGTGATGTCGGCGTCGACCGGGCACTGCGCGAGCACCGCGTACACGGTCGGCACCGCGCTCATCGCCGCGATCCGGTGGTGCTCGACGATCTGCCAGAACTGCCCGTACAGCTCGGGTTCCCGGTAGCCGAGCGGGCCGGCCCACACCGCGTGCTGGCCCCGGAACAGCGGCGCGAGCAGCGTGACCACCAGCGCGTTGACGTGGAACAGCGGCAGCGCGGCGAAGACGACCGAGCCGACGTCGAGCAGCGAGTTGGCCGCGATCATCCACGCGTCGGCGACCTCGTTGGCGTGCGTGTGCGCGGCCAGCTTCGGCGCCCCGGTCGTGCCGCCGGTGTGGAACAGCGCGGCCAGGTCCGCCGCCACCGGGGGTTCACCGGCGAAGTCGGCAGAGTCCATTGTGGAGGCGAGCTCGGCGAGGTAGCCGACGCGCACCCCCTCGACGGCGGGCAACGCGGCCGGTGCGCCGGGCGCGCCGGTCGGGCGCAGCACGAGGACGACGTCCAGCTCGGCGGCCAGCGACCGGGCGGTGTCCCAGACCTCCGGCGCGAGTTCCGGCCCGGCGGTGATCAGCACGCGGGCGCCGGACAGGCGAAGCAGCTCGCCGAGGTGGTCGCGGGACAGCCCGCCGTTCAGCGGGGCCGCGACGCCGGCGAGCTGCGCGGCCAGGGTCGCCGGCACCAGGTCGGCGCAGTTGGGCGCCATCAGCGCGACCGCGTCGCCCCGCCGGACGCCGAGCTCGCGCAGCAGGTTCGCGTAGCGGTGGACGTCGGCGAGCAGCTCGCCGAACGTGCGGCAGACAGGCTCGCGCCACCGCGCGGCCTCGGGCAGCACGGTGGTCGCCGGGTGCTCCGGCCACCACGCGGCGGCCCGCTGCAGCAGGGCGTAGGTCGACTCCGGCAGATTCCGGTCGGCGAGCGGGACCGCCTCGATCACGGCCAGGTCGGCCGGCCCGGCGTAGCGCGGCCACAGGGAAGCCCCGCTCATCGCCGGTACCGCACGACCGTGCGCTGGGTGCCGAGGTCGAGGGCACCGTCGTCGGTCGCGACCGACGCCTCGACGACGTCGCCGTCGGCGAGGTACTTCGGGTTTTTGGCCTGTCCCTTGAAGAACAGCTTCCACTTGAGCGCCGGGGGCAGCAGCGCGGCGATCTTCTCCACGACCTTCGGCGGTGCGGACAACGCGGTGCCGGCCGGGGTCCCGGTCAGGACCAGGTCGCCGGGATCCAGCCGCTGGAACCGGGCCAGCGCCCGCAGGGCCTCGAGCGGGCGGTGGATCATGTCGTCGCCGACGACCGCGTCCTGGCGCACCGCGCCGTTGACCGCCAGCCGCAGCCGCAGGTCGGCGAACCGCTTCAGCTCGTGGCCGTCCAGCAGCACGAGGGCGGGCCCGGCCGGGGTGAAGGTCGGGTACGACTTGGCTTCGTAGAACTGCGTCTGGGGCAGCTGGATGTCGCGGGCGGAGACGTCGTTGGTCACGACCAGGCCCGCGACACACTCCGCCACGTCGGTGATCTCGCTGCCGACCGGGATCTCCCGGCCGATGACCAGCCCGATCTCCACCTCGTAGTCGAGCAGGGACACGTGGGCCGGCTTGACGACATCGTCGAACGGGCCGCTGATCGACCCGGACGCCTTGCGGAAGAACGTCAGGGGCACGGTTTCCGGGTCCATCCCGGCGTCCGTGACGTGCGAAGCGAAGTTGGTCATCTGGGCGACCACGCGGCAGGGCGCGGTCACCGGCGAAACCAGGTCGAGCGAGGCGACCGGCACGGTGTCCCCGGTCGCGGCCGTGATCGCCGCCCGGTCGGCGAGCAGTTCGGCGGTGGTCGTCGCCGTCGTGGGGATCTTCGCAGCGCCGTCCGGGGTGGCGAGGTACCAGGCGTCGGCGGTGCGCAGGACGGTGAGGCTCATGCGCACACCTCGCTGGCGCTCGGTGCCGCCTGAGCCGGAAGCGCTGTGTTGAATGATTCACTCGCAAGCTCGTTCATGAACGGGCCACTTTCAGCAGGCCCAGCAGGCGCCGGGCGTCGAATTCGTTGTCTTCGCGAAGCGCCGCGAACACCGCGCGCAGTTCGCGCAGGGACTCCTTGCCGGGCTTGACGCCGAGGAAGTCGGCGGTGGCGGGCGGCCCCCACTGGGCCAGCCCCGAGCTGGTCAGCGGGGCCCAGCCGGGCTCGACGGTGTTGTCGAACAGGTCGCCGTCGCTGAAGTGCTCGACCATGAACCCGTCCGGGTCACGCCAGTAGTCGAACAGCTGGCTGCCTTCGACATGCCTGCCGATGCCCCATGAATGGTGGTAACCGTGCTCGCGCAGGTATTCGCCGCCGGCGGCCAGGGCGTCGAGGTCGGCGACCTGGTAGGCGGAGTGCACGTAGCGGTCGGCCGGGCCGAGCACCATGGCGAGCGTGTGGTGGTCGGCCGGCGTGGCGCCCCGGTCGCACCGGAGGAAGCTCATCACCGGCCCGCGCTCGCGCTGCCCGGGGTAGTACAGGAAGTCGCTGACGATCAGGCCCAGGTGGTCCAGGTACCAGTCCAGCGCCTCGCGGTAGCGGGTCGTCTGCAGCACCACGTGCCCCAGCCGCTGCGCCAGGGCCGGGGCGCGGGGCGGCCGTTGCGCGGCGTTGACCCGCCGGACCTCGTGGCCGAAGTTGAGCGGGTGCGGGTCCTGCGGCGGCAGCGCGGGCAGGACGTGGGTGTCCGCGACGACCCGGACCCGCAGGCCGCTCGGGTCGGGCAGGTCCACGACGACGCCGCCCAGCGTCTCCGGCAGCCTGGTCGCCCGCCGGCCGGTGGCGTCGGCCAGCCGGAGGACGTCGCCCGTGGTCGCGGCCAGGAACGCCGGTCCCAGGAACTTCGACCGGGGACCCTTGCGGATGAGCACGCACGGCGCGCCGGCGTCGGTGCCCCGCAGGTGCAGCTCGCGGCCGGTGCCGAGCACGGTGGTGAACCCGAAGGCACCGGCGAACACCTCCGCCCGCGCCAGGTCCGGCTTCTCGAACTCCAGCCAGGCCAGGTCGTGCACCTTGATCACCGGGTTCGCCGCCCGGCCGGGGTGTTCACGGGCGAGCGCGCCGTGCTCGCTGTGCAGCCCGCTGTGCGGATCTCCCACGGCTCCTCCTTCCACGTTGTTGACGACATCGTCAGTTACGAGCATGTCATCAGTCAAGGGTTTCTGACGAATTCCTCAGCAGTGACGTGATGGGCTACGATGCGGCGACGACCAGCGAAGACGGGAGCACGGATGCCGGAGCAAGCTCCGAGCCGACTGGAACGGCGCAAGGCACGCACCCGCGCGGCCCTGGTCCGGGCGGCCCAGGCGCTCATCGCCGAGGGGAAGACCGCGGTCCCGATCCTGGAGATCACCCAGGCCGCGGACGTCGGAATGGGGTCGTTCTACAACCACTTCGAGACGAAGGAGCAGCTCTACCAGGCGGCGGTCGAGGACGCCCTCGACGTCCACGGCGCCCTGCTGGACGAGCTCACCACCGGCCTGGACGACCCGGCCCAGGTCTTCGCGCAGAGCTTCCGGCTGACCGGTCGCCTGCACCGGCGGCACCCCGAACTCAGCAAGGTCCTCCTGCACCACGGTCTCGAACTCGCCACCTCGCAGAGCGGACTGGCCCCCCGCGCCCGCCGCGACATCGAGGCCGCCGTCCGAGCCGGCCGCTTCACCGTCACCGACCCCGAACTCGCCATGATCACGGTCGCCGGGGCCGCGCTGGGTCTCGGCCACCTCCTGCACCGGCAGCCCGAGCGCGACGACGCCGCCACGACCGACCAGGTGACCGAGGACCTGCTGCGGATGCTCGGCCTCACGGCCGCGGAGGCTCACGAGATCTGTGGTCGTCCACTGCCCGAGCTCGACACCACCACCGCGACCGGCGCCGCCTGATCACGGCGTCCGGCGCCGAGAAACTTACAACCGCTGCCGTGGCGGCTGTGTATCGTATGGGAGCGCTCCCATACGACGGCGTCAGGAGTTCCCCGGTGGCTGCTCAGCGACGGAATCGCCCACGGTCCGGCAAGCCCCTCGCCGCGACCGGTTGCCTGGTGGCGGCGCTCCTGACCACCGCGGCACCACCGGCTTCCGCGGCCGGGCTCAGCCTGTCGGTCAACCTGTTCGCGGCGCGGCACGCGATCAGCCCGGACATCTACGGGATGAACGGCGGCGATCCCGCGCTCGTCGCCGAGCTCGGCATCCCGGTGTCGCGCTGGGGCGGCAACGCGAGCAGCCGCTACAACTTCAAGAACCACACCTACAACACCGGCAGCGACTGGTACTTCGAGAACATCGTGGCCGGGCCGGACAACACCCTCGAGGCCTTCGTCCAGCGCAACCGCGACCGCGGGATGAAGCAGGTGGTCACCGTGCCGATGTCCGGCTGGGTGGCGAAGGATTCGCCCTCGTCGCACCCGTTCGCCTGCGGGTTCCCGGCCACCCGCTTCCCCGCCCAGGACTCGTTCGACCAGTGGGACGCCAACTGCGGCAACGGCCGCCTGAACAACACCGATCTCACCGGGGCCGAGCCCACGGACACCTCGATCCCGGCGGACGCGTCCTTCGCCGGCGAAATGGTCTCGCACCTGGTGAGCCGGTTCGGCCCGGCGGCGCGGGGCGGCGTCCCGATCTACGAACTCGACAACGAACCGGTGCTGTGGAGCTCCACCCACCGCGACGTCCACCCGCAGCCGGTGAGCGACGACGAACTGGGCAGCAAGAGCACGGCGACCGCCGCGGCCATCAAGGCCGCCGACCCGCGGGCGGCGGTGCTCGGCCCGTCGGGCTGGGGCTACTGCGAGTGGGTCGCGTCCGGAGTGGACGGTTGCGGCCCCGGTCCCGACTCGGCCGCGCACGGCGGGCTCAACCTCTCCCAGTGGTTCCTGAAGAACATGAAGGACTACAGCGACGCCCACGGCGGCAAGCGTTTCCTCGACTACTTCGACCAGCACTTCTACCCGCAGATCAGCGGCGACAAGACCCCCGAGGCCAACGCGCTGCGGCTGCGGTCCATCCGGTCGCTGTGGGACCCGAGCTACGTCGAGGAGTCCTGGATCGGCCCCAGCGGCGTCAACGCGCCCCCGCTGCAGTTCATCCGCACGATGAAGCAGTGGATCGCCCAGTACAACCCCGGCACCAAGACGGCCATCACCGAGTACAACTGGGGCGCCCTCGACGACATCAACGGCGCGCTGGCCGAAGCCGACGTCCTCGGCGTCTTCGGCCGCGAAGGCCTCGACCTCGCCACGATGTGGGGCGAACCCAAGCCGACCGACCCGGCCGCGTACGCGTTCCGGATGTACCGCAACTACGACGGAGCCGGCAGCCAGTTCGGCGACGTGAGCGTCTCGGCGGCCAGCACCGACCAGGGACAGCTCGCGATCTACGGCGCCCAACGCCGCTGCGACGGCGCACTCACCCTCATGGTGATCAACAAGACCGGCACCGACCTGAACTCCCCGCTGTCGATCACGGGCACCGGCACCGGCAAGGCCCAACGGTTCACCTACAGCCCGGCCGACCTCTCGTCGATCGTGCGAGGCGGCGATCTTCCGGTGAACCGCGGCCGGGTCACCACGACGTACCCGGCGAATTCGATCACCCTGCTGGTCCTGCCGCAACACCGCGGCTGAGAGCCGGGCTAGGTTGGTGCGGTGGGCCTGTCGGTGCAGTTCGGTACGGTCGCGGCCGTGGTGGCCGACGTCGCGCGGCAGGAGGTGCTGAGCCGGTTCCGCCGGTTGCGGGCGGCGGAGATCTGGGAGAAGGCCGCGGGCGATCTCGTCACCGCCGCGGACGTGGCGGCCGAGCGGCGGCTGGCCGAAGAGCTCCGCGGCCTGGTCGCCGGGTCGGTCTTCGTGGGGGAAGAGGGCGTCGCCGCGGACGGGCGGCTGCTGGAGCTGCTGCGGGGTGACCGTCCGGTGTGGATCGCCGACCCGCTCGACGGGACGGCGAACTTCGTGCGCGGGAACGAACGGTTCTGCGTCATGGTGGCGCTGGCCCTGCGCGGAAGCGTGCTCGGCGCGTGGCTGTGCGCCCCCGCGCTCGGCCTGAGCGCGATGGCGCGCGCGGGCGGCGGCGCGGTGGCCGGCGGCCGCCCGCTGCGGCTGCCGGACCGCGACCGGGACCCGCTCCGGGTCGTCGTCACCGATCCGGCGTACCGGACCGCCGAGGACGACGCCGTGATCGCGCGGCTCGCCGGGGCGGGCCTGAGCCTGGTGCCGTGCAGCGGAGCCGGCGTCGTGTACCTCGAGCTGGCGCTCGGACGGCACGACGCGGCCGTGTTCGGCTGGACGAACGTGTGGGACCACGCCGCCGGCGTCCTGTTGCACCAGGAGGCCGGCGGCTACGCGGCCACGGCGGACGGGCCCGGGTTCCCGGCCGCCGCGGGCCGGCGGCCGCCACTCGTGCTGGCGAGGACCGCCGCCACGGCCGCGCGGCTGCGCCGGATCGCCGCCGGCTGACCACCGGGAGCGTCAGCCCCGGTCGCCGGTTCCGGCACCCGGGCGGTGCGGGCCGGCCACGATCCGTCCACAGTGGACGACGACGCGCCGCGGGTCGCGGTCGGCCACCGCGCCTCGCACGTCCCGCGCCGGGATGGCCAGCAGCTCGGCGGGGAAGCCCGGCGCTATCCGGACCTCCGGCAGTCCCAGCACCCAGCGGGCCTTCTCGCTGACCGCCGCGTACGCCGCGTCGACCGGCAGGTGGCCCGCGAGCACCAGCAGGACGGCGGTGTCGAGCGGGTCGCCGCGGCCCAGCGGGTTGAACGGGTCCTGGATGTTGTCCCCACCGCCGGCGACGGTCACCCCGGCCGCCGCCAGCGGCCCCAGCGCCGTCAGGCCGCGTGGGGTCGCGACCGGGTGGTCGCGGCCCTGCAGGTAGAGGTTGGTCGCGGGGCAGCAGACCACGCCGATCCCCGCCGCCGCCAGCCCGGCCCCGATCCGCCGCACCCGGTCGGGCGCCTGCACGCCGAGGCTGACGCAGTGGCTCGCGGTCACCCGGTGCGGGAATCCCGAGCGGGTGACCTGCGCCGCCAGCTCCCCGAGGCACGAGACGGACTCGTCGAGCGTCTCGTCGGTGTGCAGGTCCACCGGCGCACCGTGCCGCGCGGCCACGGCGAGCAGCTCTTCCTGGCACGCCACCGGGTCCGGGTCCCGGTACGGCGCCCCGCCGACGACGTCGGCGCCGCGTTCCATCGCCTCGGCCAGCACCGCCAGGTTGCCCGCGCCCGCCTGCCCCGAGGAGGGCACGTCGACGAACGCGGCGATCTCCAGGTGCAGCCGCCCGCGCAGCTCCTCCCGGGCGGCCACGACCGCGTCGAGGAAGCGCAGGCCGGTCCGGGTGCCGACGTCGAGGTGGGTGCGCACCGCGGTGCAGCCGTGCCCGAGCATCCGGAGGCAGGCCTCGAGCGCCCGGTCCGCGATGTCCCGGAACGGCGCCGTCGCGCGGAAGCGGTACCAGGAGTCGACGGCGCCTTCGAGGTCGCCGGTGGCGTTGTCGATCAGGCCCGCGGTGAGCACCTTGTCGAGGTGGGCGTGCGGCTCGGCCGGCGCCGGGAGCAGCAGGTGATCGCGCAGCTCGACCCGGACGCCGGCCGGCCCGGCAGCCGGTTCGGCCGGCTCGGTGACCGCGCTGATCCGGTCACCGCGGACGGCCACGTCGGCCCGGCGCCCGTCCGGCAGGGTCACGCCGCCGAGGACGAGCGAGGGCGGCTCACCCATGCGGCCGCCGTCCCACGGCGTCCCCCGCCGGCTCGGCGACGGCGCCGCCGTCCGCGAACACCTCGCCCGCGTCGAGCCGCCCGAAGTCGGGCGCGACGACCCCGCTCGTCTCGGCCTCGTCGAGGCTGAAGCCGATCACCTGCAGCCCCGCCGCGTGCAGGGCCCGCGTCGCGGTCGTCGCGGCGCAGACCACCGCCACGACCTCTTCGGCGGCGTGGCAGCTCGGCGTGATCGTCCGGCGCGCCGCGAAGACCGTGCGCCCGGTCGCGGCCACGCAGTCGAGGTAGACGATGCGGTCGTAGGCGCCGCCCGGGACTTCGGTGCGGTACTCGGTGACCACGTCGCCGCCGACGCGGCGCAGCCCCAGCATGCAGAACGCGGCGTCGCCGAACTCCTCGGCGAACGCCGGGTACAGCAGCGCCCCACCTCGCAGCACGACGACGCAGAGCACCCGCTCGCCGGGCCTGCCCGCGGCACGGACGGCACGGGCCAGTCCGCGGCCCAGCAGGCCGATCCGCCGGCGCAGCAGCGCTTTCGGGATGTCCGCGACGGTGATCGCGGCGTACAGGCCTTCGCTGTCGGGGAGCTCGACGACCCGGGCCGTCACGCCGTCTCCCCCGCGATCGCGTGGCGGCACGCCCGGACGAGCTCCGGCTCCGGCAGCAGGAGCTCGTGCCCGGGCGGGAGGCCGTCGACGCTCAGCCTGTCCTCGCCCAGCAGCCGGTGCAGCGCGACCAGTGTCACGGCGAGCCGGACCGCCGGGGCCGCCAGCAGGTCCTCCACCAGCGAGGCGACGTCGTTCTTGGCCACCGCGGCGGTGCAGCAGAGCGGGTCGAGCTCGGCGACGACGTCCGAGAGCGCCCACACGCCGTCGTCGACCAGCAGACGCGTGATCGGGTCGGCGAAGAAGTACTCGATGGCGCCCGCGAAGTCCGTTTCGCCGAGCATGAGCCGCCGGTCCGGGGCGGTGCCGCAGAAGATCCAGAAGCTGCCGTCGCTGTTCATGGTGATCGCGAGCCCGCCGGTGTCGGTGTAGCTGCCGCGGATCGCGTCGTTGACCGCCGTCGCCAGGACCAGCTGCCCCTGGCGCTTCTCGAACGGCCCGTAGTACTCCCGGATCGTCTTCGAGTGCGTGCTGAGTTCGGCGCCTTCGACGAGTTCGCCCGCCTTGCCGCTGAGCCGGAACACGTTGAACGTCAGCGGCGCCGACCGGCCACCGGGCAGCGTCAGCCGCCGGTTCCACTCGTCGATCTCGGTCAGTTCGCCCCCGACCTCGTCGGCGAGCAGGCGGTCGACGTGCCCGAGGTCCGGCTGGATGCCGCGGAAGCCGAGCAGCATGTCGTGGCCGCCCCGGTCCCAGGCGCGGGCGATGTTGCCGTAGTGCTCGATCAGCACCGGGTACGGCGCGTTGAGGTGGTAGCGGTCGAGGCTCAGCCGCAGCATGAGCTCCGGTTTCCGAGGGTTCTTCGCCAGCGCCCCGACGAGCCGGTCGAGCATCCGGTCGGCCGCGGCCTGCGTCTTCGCCCAGTAGCCGGCGGTGACCAGCTCGATCCGCGGCACCCGCACGGTTTCCAGGAGCCGGAGGATGCTGGGCAGCTTGAGGAAGGGCTCGCCGCCGCCGGTGATGTTGAGCTTTTCCGACCCGGTCTCGTCGATGAAGGCGATCGCTTCTTCCAGCTCCTCCGGGCTCAGTGAGTCCTTTTCGGACTTGCGTTCCAGGTCGGAGGAGTACATGCAGTGCTTGCAGGCGACCGGGCACAGCTCGCTGAGGTGGATGAAGAAGCTCGAACCCCGGTCCGGCAGCGGGCCGGGACGCCAGCGGGTCCGCCGGATGAGGTCCGCCCGGGCTTCGCCGGGAGCCGCGAACAGCTCTTTCACGCTGGGCAGGGTCATCGGTTCCCTTTCTCCTCGGTGATTTCCGCGTGCTCGGGGTGTCCGGCACCACGGGGACGCCGCGCGGTGGCGCGGGCGAGCAGGGCAAACCCGGCCACGGCGGCGGGCAGCACCAGGAAGGCGGCACGCTCCCACTGCGCAAGCCCGGTCACGGCGGCGAACAGCGGCGGCGCGAGCAGGGTCCCGGCACTCCCGAGCTGGACGAGAACGCCATTGGCGGCGGGCAGGGCATCCGCCCGCACCACGACGGACGGCAGCGCACCGTACGCGGCGCCCACCCCGATCCCCGCCGCGAAGAGCAGCAGGACCGCCAGTGCGACCGCGCCGCCCGGCGGCAAGGCGCCACCGAAGACGAGGCCGGCGAACACCGGACAGGAGAGGGCGGCCGCGCCAACCGCGCGGGGAGTGGCGCCCCGACGCAGGAGGGCACCGGCCAGCAGGCTGCCCGGCACACTCGCAACGGCAACGGCCGAGGTGAGCGCGCCGGCCGTACCCGGCGGAAGGCTGAACCTCGAACTCAGGTAGAGGGGGAACAAGGAGAGGACCGCGACGCTGATGAGAGCGGTCAGCGCGAAGCCGGCTCCGAGCAGCAGCGGCCCGGCTGTGACCCGGCGCCCCGGCGGACTGGGCGGCGGCGATCCGGCCGACCCCCGGTCTCTTGGCGGGCTGGGCAGCCCGGCTGTCACCCGGCGCCCCGGCGAGCTGGGCGGCAGGGACCCGTCCGCTACCCCGCGCCCCGGCGGGCTGAGCGACGGCGCGGCCGCCACCCGGCCTCCCGGCGCGCTAGGCGCCCCGTCCGCCACCCCGCGCCCCAGCGGGCTGAGCGACGGCGCGGCCGCCACCCGGCCACCCGGCGCTTTAGGCGGCCCGTCCGCCACCCCGCGCCCCGGCGGGTCGGGCGACACTGCCCCGTCCGTCACCCCGCGCCCCGGCAGACCGGGCGGGCTGGGCGGCGACGTCCGGCTCGTGCCCGCCGCGGCACCAGCGACAACGGCCAGCACCGCGCACACCACAGCCAGCAGCAGGAACCAGCCGCGCCATCCCCAGGCCGAGCCGAGCACTCCGCCCGCGACCGCGCTCAGTGCCAGCCCCGCCGGGACGCATGCGCCCCACACCGCCAGCGCCGGTGCCAGCCTGCGCGGGGACACCTGGGACGCCAGCACGACCGGGGCACCGACCATCACCAGCAGGTAGCCCGCTCCTTCGGCAACGCGCAGCCCGACGAGCACGCCCGTGGCCGGCGCCACGGCGACCATCAGCCCGCCGGCCACCGCGAGCACGGCCAGCCCGGCGGCCACCCACCCGCCCACCGCCCGTGGCCGCAGCCATTCCCCGGCGGGCAGCGCGAACAGGGCGGCGACGAACGTGATCGTCGAAATCACCAGCCCCAGCCACGTGGCCGACAGCCCGAACGCCCCGCGCACCGCGTCGGAAACGGGCGCGACCTTCCCCAACGCGGCCGCCGCCGCGACGCCGGCCGCGATCGTCGTCGCGGGCGGCACCCACCCTCGTCCTCGCACCATTCCCCCGCACAACCCCGGCAGCCTGCCGCGGATCCGCCAGTCGACCCCGGCCCGTGACGCTACGCAATTTCCACTGCCGCCGGGACCGCCAGGCGGGTAAACGATTCACCGGCACCGCCGGTGAGGCCGCCGGACTGAGGAAAACGTTGTTGCGGCGGAAATTCGACCCGCTTTTCCCACCGATCGCCGCCGGCGCCTCACTGTCCTCTGTAGACTATGGCCGGAGAAATCAGCGGGTTGGGTGCGCAATCCCGCCGCCGTCGTGCGCGTTCCGCAGCAGGTAGACCGCGCTGATCGGTCCCCGTCGTTCACGGACACCTCCGCTCGTAGGCGCCGATGTCGAAGCCCGCGCCGGCCGGCCGGGCGACGCCGTCGAGGTCGAACGCGGGCGCGTGCTCGGGGCTGCCGGCGTCGACCGCCGGCGAACCCGCGGCGAGGTGGTAGTCGCCGCGGGCCGGGTCGGCGAAACCCGGGTCTCCGGTGAAGTTGTGGTCGGCGGCGAACGGGCCGGCCTCGACCGGACCATCGCCGAACACGTTGTTGCGCAACGTGTTCCGGCCGGCGAACCGGTCGGCGTCGATCAGCACCGAGCCGCGGGCGTTGCCGGCGAAGGTGTTGTTGACGATCTCCAGGTTCCGCATCGTCCCGGTCGACTCGACCCACAAGCTCAGCCCGGCCTGCGCGTTGCCGGTGGACAAATTGTCGAAAACCCTGACCTCCGAGAGCAGCCGGGTTTCCGAGTAGTCCTCGACGGCGAGCCCGATCCCGGCCTTGCTGCCCTCGCGGGTCCCGCCGACCACGTTCGCGTAGACGTCCACCGCGGACGAAGAGTCGACATAGATGTTCGGACCCCGGTTGCCGGTCACGACGTTGTGGTGGATCTTCACCCGGGCGGCGGAGTTGTACTTGACGTCGATGCCTTCCTCGCCGTTGCCGTGCACCCGGCAGCCGGACACCTCGACGTCCGACGAGCCCGAGGCGATGCTCAGCGCTTCGTGGTCGGCCGAGGTGCCGCGGGCGTTCGTGCCCCGGATGTCGCAGTGCGTGACGCGCACCCGCCGGGTGCCGACCAGCACGAGCCCGCCGTCGCGGGAGCCGTCGACGCCGAACCTGTCGAACACGAGGTCGTGTGCCCCCGCGGCGTACACGCCGAAGCCGGTCGAGCCGGCCACGGTCACGTCGGTGAACTCCAGCCAGCCGTGCCCGCCGACGGCGAGGCCCCCGGCGCCGGTCAGCACGGCGGTTCCGCCGGTGCCGGCGAACCGGATCGGGCGCCCCGGGGCGCCGTCACGGCGGATGGTCAGGCCACCCGGGTACACGCCGGCCTCGATCGCGACCGTGTCCCCGGGCCGCGCCACGTCGGCCGCGGCCTGGACGGTGGCGTACTGCCCGTGCGGTCCGACACGCCACGTGCGCGGCGCGGGCCCGGCAGCCCCCTCGGCAGCCGGGCCGCCGACGGCCATGACCAGGAGCGCCACGCCGGCCACCATCCGCATCGCCACGTCCCGTCCCGTCTCCTCCGGCCCGCGAGCCCGGCCGGGCTCGCGCCTTTCTAGCCGGGGCCGGCCGGGGACCGGTCCCCGGCCGGCGTCACCCGATCGGCGCAACTACCCCCTCTTCGGGATTCGTGCATGTCTTGTCGTGCCCTGATGCCGCCTCCTGGGAGATGAGGCAGGATCCGCCCGCTTCCTAGCATCCAGTGACGGCAACGGGAACTAGCGGCGAGGGGCGGGCTTGCGGTGGTCAACGTCGCGGTCATCAACTACGGGCAGCTCAACGACTACGCAGCCATGCTGCCCGAGCACGTCAGCGGCCTCCACGTCTTCAGCCACAACCCCCTCGAGAGCACCGCCGGGTTCGCGCACTACGAACACGTGCCCGACTGCGAGTTCGTCCCCTACGCCGAACTCCGGCTGCGGGAGCTCGCCCGCGATCGCCTCTTCGACTACGTCGTCACGGACAACGAGTACGACCTCGAACGCGTGGCCCGGCTTCGCACCCACCTCGGGGTGCACGGGCAGACTCCGGACAGCGCACTGTCCTTTCGCGACAAAGTCGTCATGAAAGAAGTGGCGGGCAAGCGGGTCCGCACGCCGCGCTTCGCCGGGCTCGACACCTTCGCCGACCTGCTCGACTTCATCGACGACGTCGGTTATCCGGTGGTGGTCAAGCCGCGGAAGCAGGGTGGCTCCCGGGACATCACCGTGCTGCGGGACGCCGGCGAGTTGACCGCGTTCAGCCGCCGGCACTGGCGGGACGACCTGCTGGCCGAGGAGTTCGTCGACGGGGAGGTCCACCACGTCGACGCCGTGCTTGCCGACGGCTTCCGGTTCGTCTCCTGCTCGCGGTACCTGCGTAGCTGCCTCGGCGTCTTTTCCGGGCAGAACAACGGATCGCTGCAGCTGCACCCCGACGACCCGGTCGCGGTCGAGCTGACCGCCTTCCTCGACGAGTGCCTCGCCGCCTTCGACACGCCTGCCGTGTCCGCCTACCACCTCGAGGTCTTCCGCACCGCGGACGGGGAGCTGCTGCTGTGCGAGATCGCGTCGCGGGTGGGTGGCGCCCGGATCCCCGCGCTCACCCGCGCGACCTACGGCCTCGACCTGCTGCCCACCTGGCTGCGGCTGTCCACCGGGCTGCCGGTGGCCGACCCGCCCCGGGCGGCGCCCGACCGGCTGCACGGCGCCGTCGCGATCGTCCCCCCGGGCCGTGCCGTGCGCGCCCCCGGACGGCCGCCCTTCGAGTGGGTCACCGAGTACGAGGTCAACACCGCCCTCGCCGCCGGGGCCGTCGCGCAGAACAGCACCTCCCACGTCTGCTGGGCCATGGTCGAGGGCCGGGACACCGCCGAGGTCGAGGCCCGGCTGTGGGAAACCGAGACGTGGCTGACGGCGAACCTCGTGGCGGACACGCCGTGACAGCGTGGCGCGAGACCTCCCCGGACGGGCGGGCCCTGCTGGTCACGGTGCTGCTGACCGGGCTGACCACGTTCATGTTCCTGCCGCTGCTGGCGATCGAGCTCACCGGCCGCGGCGTGGCGGCGGCCGAGGCCGGGTTCCTCGTCGGCCTGCTCGCCTTCTCCAGCCAGGCCTTTTCGCTGCTCACCGGATTCCTGGTCGACCGGCTCGGCACGCGAGCGGTGCTGGCCGCCGGGTTCGCGCTGCGGATCGCCGGGTACGTCCTGCTCGGCCTCGGCGGCCCCGGCCTGGTCGCCGGGGTGGTGGCCGTCGGGGTCGGCGGCTCGCTGCTGGGCCTGGCCATCAAGACCCGGCTGGTCTCCGAAGACGGTCCCGGGCCGCGGGCGATGCTGGCCCTGCGCTCGACGTTCGTCAACATCGGCGTCGTCGCCGGGCCCGCGCTCGGCGCGGCCGTCTACCCGCTCGGCTTCCGGTACATCCTGGGTGCCTGTGTCCTGTCCCACCTCGTGCTCGGCATCCGGCTGGTGGCCCGCGCGGGACGCCGGGCCGCGCGGCCCGGCCCGGCCGTCGCGGTCGCCGAGCCGCCGCCGGAGAACCGGTGGGGCCGGGCGCACTGGCTCACGCTGCTCGTGCTCGGCGTGGCCTACTGGGCGATCTACAGCCAGCTCAACGTCGTCGTGCCGATCGCGGCACTGGCCATGACCGGGAGCACGGCGGCGATCGCGGTCGTCTTCACGGTCAACGGCGTGCTCGTCGTGCTCTGCCAGTACGCGCTGCTGCGCCACGTCTTCGCCCGCGCCGCGAACCGCACCCTGCTCGCCCTCGGCTTCCTCTTCTTCGCCGGCGCCTACGCGGTCCTGCTGGCCCACGCGGGGTGGTTCTCCTTGCTGGTCTTCGCGTTGCCGGTCACCGTCGCCGAGATGCTCATCGGGCCCAGTCTCGACGAGCAGGCCATCCGCGCGAGCTCGGTGCGCCGCACCGGGATCGCCCTCGGCGCGATGAGCGCGGCCGGGGCCGTCGGCAGCCTCGCCGGCGCCAGCCTCGGCGGCGTTCTCGTGCAGCTGCTCAGCGGCGACGGCGTCTGGCTCGTGCTGATCAGCGTGTCCGTCGCCGCGGCCGCCACCAGTCTCCTCCTGCCGAAAGCGCGGGTCCGGCATGCCTGAAACGGTCGTCCTGCTCAACCCCCGTGACCTGGTCGTCGACGCCGCGCGCCGGCTCGGGCTGACGGTGGTCGTCGTCCTCGCCCCCGGCGGGGCCGACCCCGGCCCCGTGCCGGGCCTGCTCCTGCACAGCCCGTGGACCACCGATCCGGGCGGGCTGGTGGCCCGCCTGCGGGAACTGGACCTGCCCGGGCCGGTCTCCTGCTTCGGGTTCGGCGAGGCCGGCTCCTCGGTGGCGGCGGTGGTCAACGAGCGGCTGGGCTGGCCGGGCACCCGGCCGGGTGCGCTGGAGACGTTCCGGGACAAGGCGAAGCTGCGCGCCGCGGTCGGCGACCGGGCCGGCGTCCCGGTCGCGCACGCGGTCTGCGACACCCTCGCCGAGCTCGGCCGGGCGATCGCGCACATCGGGTTCCCCTGCATCGTCAAGCCGGCCGACGGCACCGGCAGCGCGGGCGTGACCCGGCTGGACGGCCCGGCCGACGCCGCCGCGCGGCTCGCCGGCCCGGAGCTCGAAAGCCCGCACCTGGTCGAGGAGTTCCTGCAGGGCACCGAATACAGCGTCGAGGCGATGAGCTCGCCCCGGGGCCACCGCATCCTCGCCGTCACCGAGAAGGCGACGACCGGTGCCCCGCACTTCGTCGAGACGGGCCACACCCTGCCAGTGGACCTCGGTGCCGGGCCGGCCGCGGCCGTCGCGGACCTCGTCGCCGCGACGCTCGACGCCGCGGGGTACCACTACGGCGTCTCGCACACCGAGGTGATGCTGACCGGCACCGGTCCCCGGCTGATCGAGTCGCACGGCCGCCCGGGCGGCGACCGGATCAGCGACATGCTCCGCCTCGCGCTCGGGGAAGACGTCTTCGAGCAGTCGATGGCGGTCGTCTTCGGCCGTCCGACGCCGGACGGCCCGGCCCGGCGCCGCGTCGCCGGAATCCGCTACGTCACGTTCCCCGGCGACGCACCGGTGCCCGAAGTCGACGTCGCGGCGATCGCGGCGCTGCCCGGGGTCGTGGAGGCCCACCTGTCGGCCACGCCCGGCGCCCGCCCGCCGTCGGTGCGCCAGTCGCGGGACCGGCACGGGTTCGTCGTCGCCGCCGGCGACACCCGCGAAGAACTCGAAACCCACCTCGCCCGCGCTGTCGCGGCGTTCACCCGCGGGTCGTGAAACCCGCCACCCGAAAGGACCGGCTCGTGCCCTACAAGATCCTCGTCCTGGTCTCCGAAGTCGCGAAGTTCCGGCTGGACAACCACTCCATCATCCCGAGCGCGTTGCACCGCGAGGGGCACGACGTCCACATCGGCGACATCGACACCCTGTCGATCCACGATTCGGTCGTCGTCTGCGACCGGGTCCGGCTGACCGAGGAGTACCTGACCGGGCACGACTTCCCGGCGCTGTCGGAAAGCTACGCCTCGGCCGAGGACTTCGACCTCGTGTGGGTGCTCGCCGGCACCAACCCCGAAGTGCAGGCGGACAACTTCCAGCTGCTGTGGGTGCTCAACCAGCGGGTGCCGTTCGTCAACGAGGCCGCCGCCCTGTTCTACCTCAACTCCAAGACGGCGCTCGGCTCCGTCGTGCCGCGGGAAAACCTGCCCGCGTCCTACGTCTCGAACGACTTCGACTTCCTGACCGGGCTGGTCGAGTCGGACGCCGGGCGCACCTGGGTGCTCAAGCCCACCAACGAGGGCTGCGGCGCCGACGTCTACTTCCTGTCGAAGAACGAGCGCAACCGGGCCGCGCTGCTGCAGTCGGCCACGGGCAACGCCGTGCCGCGGTACGAGATGTACAGCCGCGAGATCATCGGCCTGGCCAAGCGGTACGCCGCCGTGCAGGAGTACATCCCCAACGTGCGGGAGAACGAAAAGCGCGTGATCATCGCGGGCGACGTCCCGGTGTGCGGCTTCCGCCGGTTCCACTTCGAGCACGACGACCGCGCCAACGTCACCCTCGGCACCAGGTTCGAGGGCCTGACGCTGACGCCGGAGGAGGACGGCTTCGTGCGCCGGCTCGGCAAACGGCTGATGGAGCACGGCGTCTTCTACTCGGGCATCGACCTGGCCTACCCGTACGTGATGGAGTTCAACCTGGTGAACCCGGGTGGGCTGAACTACTCCTTCCGCGCCACCGGCGTCGACCAGTCCTCGGAGGCGGTCACCACGGTGCTCAACGCGCTGCGCGCCCAGGGCCGCCTGCCCTGACGGCCAGGCGCCGCCCGGCACCCCTGCCGGGCGGCCGCCCGGTCACGCGGCCCGCGGTACCTGGCGCCATTCGGGCAGGTCGTCCTGGACGTGGAACGGCCGCCGGGCCCAGTCCATCGTGGCCCACGGCCCGGCGAGGTCGTCGAGCGAGCTGACCCGCACCGGCCGGTAACCGGGATCGGGGGCGTCCGCGGCCTCCACCGGGTAGACGAGTTCCACGTACCGGTGGCCGGGGTCGGCGGCGAGGAAGACCACCGGTCCGCCGCCCGGCTCGGTCTCGCGCACGTGCCGCGCCACCTGCCAGCCGGCCCCGCCGGACAGCCCGGCGAAGACGCCGGTGGTGGCCAGTAGGTGCCGGCAGCCTGCCGCCGCGACGTCGAAGTCCAGCCAGTGCACGGTGTCGTAGATCCGGTAGTCGATGTTCGCGAACCGGATCCCGCTGCCGATGCCGGCGATGATGAACGAGTCCATCGGCGCCGACTCCGCCCCGAACGACCGGCTGCCGAACGGCTGGATCCCGGCCACCCGCACATCCGGTGAGGCTTCCCGCAGGTAGCGGCCCATCCCGCTGGTGGACGCCCCGGTGCCGACCCCGCCGACCAGGGTCAGCCCCTCGACGCCCAGCTCCTCGACGACGGTGCGGGCGACCCCGCGGTAGCCGAGGTAGTGGACGTCGTCGTGGTACTGCTGCATCCAGTAGGCGTCCGGGTTCGCCTCCAGGTACTTGTGCACCAGCCGGACGCGGATCTCCTGGTCGTGCTTGAGGCTCGCCGACGAGGGCACCTGCTGGAAGGTGGCCCCGAGGTAGGTCAGCTGGGTCCGGATCCCGGCGTCGACCGAAATCGACGCGAAGATGTGGCACTTGAGCCCGAATTCGCGGCAGACCAGGGCGAGCGCGTGCCCGTAGATGCCGCTGGAGCTGTCGACGAGCGTCTGCCCGGGCCGGACGACCCCGCGGTCCAGCAGATCCTGGACGGCCGCGCGGACCGAAGCCACCTTCATGACCTCGAACCGCAGGACGTAGATTCCTTCGCCGAGATCGATGAGGTCGGGATCGGCGAGCTTCTCCGAAAAAGACCGGTACACGTGCAGCCCTTCCGTCGACGGCGCCGGCGCGGCGGTGCCGGTGTCTGAGTGCGGGCCCCACTGTAGGACGGAAAAGGCGCGAGTCTCCCAGCCCGCGGCAGAATCGTCAATGCAGAAGAAAGCCTTTCTTCTGCACGATCGAAGTTGTTCTCCGGAATTGCCGGATGTGCATCGCGCACCCCGGACCGTGCAAACCGCACGGGCGCCGGAGGTGATTCGCCCCCGGCCCGTGCGGCCCGCGCCGCTTTAACAGTCGTTTCAGGTTCGCTCGATACGAAGTAAGCGAAGCGGGTTCACGGCCTCGCCGCCGGCCCCACGCGACCCTGAAAGGCAGCCCTTCATGATCTCCGTGCTCGTGGTGGACACCCAGCCGCTGCAGCGCCTCGGGTTTCGCATGCTGCTGGAGCGCACCTCCGACACCGAGGTCGTCGGCGAGGCCGAGACCGGCGCCGAGGCCGTCCGGTGCACCGCCGAACGGCGGCCCGACGTGGTGCTGATGGGCCTCCGCACGCCGGGCGCCGACGGGATCGAGGCCACCCGGCGCATCGTCGCCGCCGGGGGGCGTTCGCGGGTCCTGGTGCTGACGGCGTTCGACGTGGACCGGTACGCGCTCGCCGCGCTGCGGGCCGGGGCGAGCGGGTTCCTGCTGACGGACACCCGCCCGGAAGAGCTGCTCGCCGGCATCCGGGCCGTCGCCGCCGGGGACGCGGTGATCGCGCCGGCGCTGACCCGGCGGTGGCTCGACGCGTTCGCCGACCGGCTCGGCGACGACCTCGGCGGGCCCGTGCGGGAGGATCCCCGGCTGGGCGCCCTGACCGGCCGCGAGCGCGAGGTGCTCGTCGCCATCGGCCACGGCCTCACCAACGGCGAGATCGCGCACCGCTTCACCCTGTCGGAGTCGACGGTGAAGTCCCACGTCGGGCGGGTCCTCGCCAAGATCGGCGCCCGGGACCGGATCCAGGCTGTCATCCTCGCCTACGACATGGGACTCACCCGGCCGGTCAGCGCGTCGGCCGGGGCGCGACCGTAGTTCCCGGCCGGGCCCGGTCATGCGGTGGTGACCTGCCCGTCGACGACTTGCACCGGCACGCTCGTCAGAGCTCTCGTGGCCGGCCCGCCGGTGACCTGGCCGGTGCCGTCGAAGCTGGAGCCGTGGCAGGGGCAGCGGAAGCCGGCGCCGGCGGGCGTGACGGGGCAGCCCTGGTGGGTGCAGGTGGCGAGGAAGGCCAGGAAGGTGTCGGCCGAAGGGCGCACCAGGTATGCGGCGGAACCGTTCGGCGTGGTGAAGCTCGTCGACGAACCCACGGCGACGGCCGAGACCGCGGCGATCACGGTCCGGGAGTTCGGTCCCGGGTCGGCCGGCCGGCTCGGTTTCGGATCGGTGGTGGTGAGCCGGGAAAGGATTATGACGCCACCGCCGAAGGCTGCGGCCGTCGCGGTGACCAGGCCGCCCCAGAGCAGAATGCGCCGCTCGACGCCGTCCGGCACGTGGTCCGGCGGGCGACGACGCCGGATCGCGGCGCGCAGGCGGTCCGTCGTGGAGAACAGGCCCGCGTCGCCGGCGACCAGCAGCGGGGTCCAGGCGGCCGCGAAGACGATGTCGGCGCCGAAGTAGTACGGGCGGGTCGTCCAGCTCACGGTGAGGAAGAAGCTCAGCGCAAGGAGAAACCCGCCGAGCGCGGCGACGCGGGCGAACAGCCCGAGCAGCGTCCCCACCCCGACCGCGACCTCGGCGAAGGCGATGGCCAGGCCGACGACGGTCGGGTGGCCGGCCGCGAACGACACCAGCGGGCCGATCGGCGAGGTCGTCGCGGCGTGCAGCATCTGGGCCTGGACGCCGAGGGGTGAGGCGGGGTCGAGGTAGTGGGTGTCGAAGAGCTTGGAAAGGCCGGCGTAGAGGAACGTGCCGCCGAGGAAGACGCGCAGCGGCAGGAGTGCCCAGAGCTCGCCACGACAAGGCTTGGAGAACAAGGGAAGTCGCCTTTCAGGTCGCAACAGTGCGGACGTGTGTGAGCTCGGAGCTCACACACGTCCGGCGATTCGTCAGGACTTGCGGGGAGACACCGTCATGATTCCCGCGCACATCTCGTCGCTGGTGCCGTCGCCCCACACCACGTAGCGCGGCGGCAGCTTGCTCAGCTGCGGCAATCGTTTGCGCAGCCCCGCGTCGTGCGTGCACGTCACCCGCAGCGTGTCCCCCGGACCGATCTCCACCGGCGACGGCAGTTTCACCAGCCGCTGGTTGTCGAAGTCGAACTGCGGCACGTCCAGCACGACCTTGGCGCTCGGCGTGCCCGGGTTGAGTTCGACCTTGATGGCCCGCCCGAGCAGGTGCATGTGGCCGAAGCCGGCGAACAGCGTCATCGGCGCCTCCACCTTGTGGTCGCACGTCTGGGTGTCGCCGGGCTTCGGCGCGCTCTGGCCGCACTCCGCCAACTGCTCGTCCGCGGTGCCGCCGACCTCCGGCCCGAACCGCTTCGTGACGTCCGCGATCGAGGCCGCCCGGTCACAGAGCGGACCCGACTCCTCGGCGGTGCACGGCAGGTCGGTCGGCGCGTCGAGCGGGAAGGTGTCGAACTCCCTGGTCTGCGGCGTGCCGTCGGTCAGCCGCAGCCGCATCGCCGTGCGGTCCGACCCGCCCGGCCTGCCGTCGGTCGCGAGCAGGTTGTAGTGCATCTGGAGGACGACCAGGCTGCCCGGTTCGAGCTTGAAGCCGGCGTCCTCGGTGAACAGCGTCTCCGTGGCGCCCGGCGCCCAGGTGTCCGCCCACGTCGCCTCCCCCTCTTCGACTTCGGCGCCCTTCACGCCTGTCCCGCCGAAGCACTGCCAGCCGGGGCCGGGGGTCTTCGCGTCCTGCTCGCGCACCGCGGCGGCGCCGCCCGGCGGCACGACGTACACGATGGCGTGGTGCGCGAGGGCGACGTTCTCCGGCATGACCTGGGTCCCGGTCAGGAAGGCCGTCTTGGTCAGGCCCGGATCGATCACCTGGCACCGGTACTCGTCCGTGCCGCCGCCCGCCGGCGGCGCGGGTGTGTAGGCCTCGGCCATCTTCAGGTCGACGAACCGCTCGCCGGCGCGCAGCGGCTGCGGTGGGGCCGACGGCCGGTCCGCGTGCGCGCCGTGCGAACCGGGCGCGGCGGGCGCCGCACTGTTGTCGGCCTTCGCCCCGCAGGCGACGACGGCGAACGCCGTCGCCAGCACCGTGGTGGCCGCCGCGAACGTCCGCAGTGGACTGTCAGGTTTCGTCATGACCTGAACGCTAGGCCGGATTCCGTCCCGTTTCGTCGTACTGCGGTCGTCATTCCCGGAAGGGGAGTGGTACCACGGTACTTCAGCTCGGCGCCGAATTCTCCGGTTGCCTCACCGCGGCCGGAAGGTCGACCCGGAGCAGCGCGCCACCGCGTGCGGACCGGGCGACGGTGACCCGGCCGCCGTGGGCGTCGACGACCCGCTGCACGATCGACAGCCCCAGCCCGGATCCCGGCAACGCCCGGGCGCTGTCGGCGCGGTAGAACCGGTCGAACACCCGCGGCACGTCGGCGGCGTCGATACCCGGCCCGGCGTCGTCGACCTCGAGCACCGCCCACGCGCCCTCGGCCCGGAGCCGGACGCCGACCGGCTGGTCCGCGGGAGACCACTTGCCGGCGTTGTCGACGAGGTTGAGCACCGCCCGCTGGAGCGCGGCGGGCCGCCCGCTCACCCACACCGACGTCACGTCGAGCGCGACCTCGATGTCCGGTACTCGTGACCGCGCCCGGGTCGCGGCGGCCACCACGACGTCGGCGAGGTCGAGCACCTCGGTGCTCTCGTCGCTGACGTCACCGCGCGCGAGGTCGGTCAGCTCGGCGGCCAGGGTGCTCAGCTCGGCCACCTGGGCGCCGAGGTCGTTGAGCAGCCGGGTCCGGCTCTCCGGCGGCAGCGCGCTGTCCAGGGTGCCGCGCCGGTCGAGCCGGATCAGCAGCTCGGCGTTGAGGCGCAGGCTGGTGAGCGGGGTCTTGAGCTCGTGGGCGGCGTCCTCGGCGAGCAACCGCTGGGCCTGCCGGGATTCCCGCAGTGCGGCGAGCATGTCGTTGATCGACCGGATCAGCCGCCGGATCTCGCCGCCGCCCTCGTCCGGGATGTCGGCGTCGAGATCCCGCGTGTGCGCGACCCGGACCGCGGCGGCGGTCAGCCGGTCGATCGGGGCCAGCCCGGCCCGCGCCACGGTCCGCCCGACGAGCGCGCCGCCGGCCACGCAGACCAGCCCGATCAGCAGCATGCCCCACCCGAACCGGTTGTTCTGGCTGCCATCGGCGACGCGGGCCGCCTGGACCGCGCCGTCGCCCGCCCGCAGCGTGTAGACGAGGTAGCCGTCGTCGTCGCTGCCGGTCGACTCCATCAGGTCGGCCGACGCGCCCTGCGCCACGCGCCCGGCGGCCTCGCTGACGGCGGGCAGCGCGGGCTGGCCGGCCGGCGTCCGGGTCGAGCCGTCGGGCAGGATGACCCGCACCAGCCCACCGGATCCGGGGTACGGCGGTAGCGGGACCTGCGCCAGACCGCTGCGCTCCGCGTTCGTCGCCAGGACGCGGGAGTCGGCGCGCAGCTGGTTCCGGGCGGTGTCCTGCAGCTCCCGGTCCAGTAGCTCGATGGCCACCTGGAAGGCCACGAACACGCTGACCGCGATGGCCGTCGCCGCGATCACCGTCAGCCTGGTCCGCAGGGACCGGCGGCGCCACCACCGGGTCAGCCGGCCGGCGGGCCTGCTCACGGAGGCGTCTCCCGCAACGTGTACCCCAGGCCGCGCAGCGTGTAGATCAACCGCGGCTCCCCCTCGGCCTCCATTTTGCGGCGCAGGTAGCTCACGTACACCTGGAGGTTGTTGGCCGTGACGCTCATGTCGAAGCCCCAGATCGCCTCGAACAGCGCGGCGCGGGTCAGCACCCGGGTCGCGTTGCGCACGAGGACCTGCAGCAGCGAGAACTCGGTGCGGGTCAGGCGCAGCGGCCGCTCGCCCCGCCACGCCTCGAACCGGTCAGGATCGACCCTGACGTCCGCGAACGTCAGGATCGGCGACTCGTCGTCGCCCGGCGCGCGGCGGCGCAGCAGGGCCCGCACCCGGGCCAGCAGTTCCTCGGTGGCGAACGGCTTGGGCAGGTAGTCGTCGGCGCCCGCGTCCAGCCCGGCGACCCGGTCGACGACCTGGTCCCGGGCGGTCAGCATCAGCACCGGCAGCTCCCGGCCCGCCGCCCGCAACCGCCGGCATGTCTCCAGCCCGCCGAGGCGGGGCATCATCACGTCGAGGATCAGCAGATCCGGCGCGTCGGCACCCACTCCGTCGAGCACGGCGAGACCGTTGGCGACGGTGCTGGTGTCGTACCCCTCGACCTGGAGCACCCGCTCCAGCGACTCACGGATGGCCGCCTCGTCATCCGCGATCATGATCCGCACGCCTGCTCGTCCCCCTTCGGTCTGCCGCCCATCCTCCCGGACCAACCTGAAACGAGGATTAAAGCGTCGCCGTCCGCAACGTCGGAGAGAAGTTCGCCGCCGGGCGGGTCTACCGTCGATCACATGCGCCTTCTGTTCACGTCGCTGGCCGCCTACGGTCACGTCTACCCGCTGCTGCCGCTCGCCGTCGCCGCGCGGGAAGCCGGGCACGAGGTCGTTTTCGCCACCGCCGAAGGCTTCCTCCCGCACCTGCGAGCCGCCGGGGTCGAGCCCGTCGCGGCCGGCGTGGACGTCCGCGTCGCCTTCGACCGGCTCTTCGCCGAGGCCGGCGCGGCGCCCGGCGCGGAGATGCCGCTGGAGCTGATGACCGAGCTGACGGACCGGGTGTTCGGCGAAGTGCTGCCGCGCAGCTACTTCGCCGGGCTCACCGAGCTCTTCGCCCGGCGCCGTCCCGACCTGGTCGTCTACGAGGCATCCAACATCGCCGGCTCGTTCGCCGCGCGGGCGGCCGGGATACCCGCGGTCGGCCACACCTTCGGGCACGTCATGCGCGTGGCGCCGGACGAGGACAAGCTGGCTCCCCTGAGCAGGCTCGCGGCCGAGTTCGGGCTCGAATGGCGCGGCCTGGCCGAGCTGGGCCACCCGTTCGTCGACATCTGCCCCGATTCGGTGCAGCACCGGGGTTTCCGCGACCTGGTGCCGCGGCTGCCGGTCCGGCCGGTCGGCTGGAGCGCCGACGGCGAGCTGCCCGACCTGCCGGCCCGCGAGCGGCCGTTGGTCTACCTGACGCTCGGCACGGTGATGGGCAGCGCGGACGTCCTGCGCACGGCGATCGACGGCCTCGCCCCGCTCGACGTGGACGTGGTGGTGGCATCCGGGCCGACGGTGGACCCGGCCGCCCTCGGCGAGCTGCCGCCAAACGTCCGGAGCGTGCCGTGGGTCCCGCAGGCGCGCCTGCTGCCCCACGTCGACTTCGCCGTCCACCACGGCGGCAACGGAACGATGCTCGGCTCGTTCGCCGCGGGCGTCCCCCAGCTGGTCCTCCCCCAGGGCGGCGACCAGTTCGCCAACAGCGAGGCGGTGGTGGACTCGGGCGCGGGGGCCCAGCTGGTGGGCGAAGAGGTGACGGCGGAGGCGATCACCGAGCAGGCAGCCGGGCTCCTGAAGGACACCGCGGCCCGCGACGCGGCCCGGGAGGTGGCGGCGGAGATCGCCGCGATGCCGTCCCCGGCCGAGGCGGTGGCCACCCTGGTCGGCTGTGTTTGACCGGCTGGTGATCTCGGACCACCGGACGGCTCAGGGCTGGTAGGTGCAGAGGGCGCCGACGCTGTTGTGGTGTTCGACGACGATTTTGCCGTCGACGGTGATCTTGCAGGTGTTGTCCTTGCTGCCCACCTTGAACTCGACCGGGGTGACGGTGACCGACGTGAACGCCAGGTCGTCCATCGTCAGGGTCTGGTTCCAGGTCTTGCCCTTCTCCAGGACCTCCTGGGAGTTCGTGGTGAATCCGCTGCTCCACTGCACGTTTGACTTCGCCGCCGTCGTGACCTCGAGGACAACGGTGTGCTTCGCCGTTGCCTGCCCGGTCGGGGCCGCCGCGGCGGGCTGGGATCCGGCGTCCGCCACGGCGGGCGGCGCGGGTGCGGTGGGCAGGCTGTTGGCGGCGTCGTTGACGACCTTGCCGAACGCCGCTGTCCAGATCACGCAGATGACCAGTCCGATCGCGGACAGCACGACAGCGGTGATGGCCATGCCCTTGTTGCTCGCCTGGCCCCGGTTCGCCCGCAGCGTCCCGACGATGCCGAAGATCAGCCCGAGGATCGTCAGCGGCCACGCGATGATGCCGATGAGCGGAATGAACGCGAAGATCAGGCCGACCAGGCCGAGGACGAACCCGGCGGTGCCGAGGCCGTTCTTGTACGGAACGGGAGCTGCCATCGGCTGCGGCGGCATGGGGGCGTAGGACACGGTTGCCTCTTTCAGTCCAGCGGCGCGACCGACCTCGGTCACGTTCTGCCGCATCCGTCGCGTCACGATCCACGCGCGTAACAGCGCCCAAAAGCCGTTTTCGGTCACAGAAAGGCCTCACGCACCCACATCTGCGATCATTTCCGCAGGTAATCGCAGTCAGCGACTGACACACCGTCGTTACCTAGGGTAAGAAATTGAAAATTCAAATTCACTCGGACGGGCTAATCGCGGCGTCGGGCTCACGCAGCCAGGCTTCGTGGTCTCCCTTGTCCGCCGAGAACGCGTCAGCGCCATACCTCGGATTGAGAGCGCTCCCAAACAGCACCTTGCTTCACCGCCCCCGGCTCTTTACCCTCACTCTGGAAGCGCTCCCAGACCTGAGGAGGCGGAGTGCGCACTTCGACGACGAAGTCGATTTCCCAAGCGGTCGTTGCCCTGCTGGTGCTCGGTCTCAGCCTGGTGGTCCCGGGAGCACCCGCGAGCGCGGCCGGGAAGTTCAACTACGGCGAGGCGCTGCAGAAGTCGGTCTGGTTCTACGACGCCCAGCGCTCCGGTGCGCTGCCCGCGGGCAACCGCGTTTCCTGGCGCGGGCAGTCCGCGCTCGATGACGGGAAGGACGTCGGCCTCGATCTCAGCGGTGGTTTCTACGATGCCGGTGACCACGTCAAGTTCGGGCTGCCGTTCGAGTTCAGCATGACCATGCTCGCCTGGGGCGCGCTGGAGAACCGGGCCGCCTACCAGAGCTCCGGGCAGTGGCCGCACCTGCTGTCGAACCTGCGCTGGGGCGGCGACTGGCTGCTCAAGGCGCACCCCCAGCCGAACGTGCTCTACGGTCAGGTCGGCCGGGGCGACGACGACCACAAGTGGTGGGGCCCGGCCGAGACGATGACCATGGCGCGGCCCGCCTTCCGCGTCGACACCTCCTGCCCCGGCTCGGACCTCGCCGGCGAGGCCGCCGCGCAGCTGGCCGCCGGCTCGATGGTCTTCAAGGCCGACGACCCCACGTACGCGGCCACGCTGCTCACCCACGCCAAGCAGCTCTACGCCTTCGCCGACAACTACCGCGGCGTCTACTCCGACTGCATCACCGACGCCAAGAACTTCTACAAGTCCTGGAGCGGCTACCAGGACGAGCTCGTGTGGGGCGCGATCTGGCTCTACAAGGCCACCGGCGACACCGGCTACCTGACGAAGGCGCGCACGGCCTACGAGAAGCTGGCCACCGAACCGCAGACCACCACCCGCTCCTACCGCTGGACGCTGGCCTGGGACGACAAGTCCTACGGCGCCTACGTCCTGCTCGCCCAGCTCACCGGCGACCCCCAGTACCTCGCCGACGCCAACCGCTGGCTGGACTGGTGGACCACCGGCGTCAACGGCCAGCGCGTGCCCTACTCCCCCGGCGGCCAGGCCGTGCTCGACCAGTGGGGTTCGCTGCGCTACGCGGCGAACACCGCCTTCGTGGCGCTCACCTACTCGGACTGGCTGCGCACCACCGATCCCGCGCGTGCCACCACGTACCACGACTTCGCCGTCCGGCAGATCAATTACGCGCTCGGCGACAACCCGCGTGGCGCGAGCTTCGTGGTCGGGTTCGGCGTCAACCCGCCCCGCAGCCCGCACCACCGCACCGCGCACGGCTCCTGGGCGGACAACATCACCGAGCCCGCGCTGAACCGGCACACCCTCTACGGCGCGCTCGTCGGCGGCCCGAGCTCGGCCAACGACGCCTACACCGACGACCGCAGCAACTACACGATGAACGAGGTGGCCCTGGACTACAACGCCGGCTTCACCGGCGCGCTGGCCCGCCTCTACGGCGAATACGGCGGCACGCCCCTGGCCACCTTCCCGCCGACGGAAACCCCGGACGGCCCGGAGATCCTGGCGCAGGGCGCGCTCAACCAGCCCGACGGCGGCTCGTTCACCGAGGTGAAAGCCTACGTGCTCAACAAGTCGGCGTGGCCGGCCCGCACGTTCACCGGCTCGCTGCGTTACTACTTCACCCTCGACGGTGCCACCACGCCCGGCCAGATCTCGGTGACGTCGGCGTACAACCAGTGCGACGCGCCGGCGGTGCGCCAGTTCTCCGGCGCCGTCTACTACGTCGAAGTGTCGTGCTCCGGCGGCGTCGCCCCCGGCGGCCAGTCCCGCTACCGCAAGGAAATCCAGTTCCGGATCACCAGCGCCGGCACGTGGAACCCCGCCGACGACTGGTCGCACACCGGCCTCGCGCCCAGCGGCAGTGCCCCGGCGAACGCCTCGCGGCTGGTGCTCGCGCAGGGGTCCACCGTGCTGTGGGGCACCCCGCCGGGACCGTCCACAGGGGACACCACGCCGCCGTCGGCGCCCACCGGGGTCACCGCCACCCCGGGCAGCACCAGCGTCGGCCTCACCTGGACCGCCGCCACCGACGACGTCGGCGTCGCCGGGTACGACGTGCTCAACGCGGCCGGGGCGACGATCGGCAGCACCACGAGCACCGGCTACCAGGTCACCGGCCTCACCCCGGCCACCGCGTACACGTTCTCGGTCCGCGCCCGGGACGCCGCCGGCAACCAGTCCGCGGCCAGCAGCCCGGTGTCGGTCACCACGACCACCGGCGGCGGCAACCCCGGCACCGGTTCCCTCGCCGTGCAGCAGCGGTCCGGCAGCGGCGCCACCGACAACCAGATCCGCACCGGCCTGCAGATCGTCAACCGGGGCAGCACCGCGGTCGCCCTGACCGGTGTCACCGCGCGCTACTGGTTCACCGGCGACGCCACCAACCCGGGCTACCAGATCTGGTGCGACTACGCGGTCGTCGGCTGCGGCAACGTCACCCTGCGCGTCGTGAAGCTGAGCACGCCGCGCCCGGGCGCCGACGCGTACGTCGAAGTCGCGTTCAGCGGCGGCAGCCTCGCGGCCGGCGCGAACACCGGCGAGCTCCAGATCCGCGTGGCCAAGGCCGACTGGTCGCCGTTCAACCAGGCCGACGACCACAGCTACCGCGCGGCGACGGCGTTCTCCGACCTCGCCACCGCCACCGCCTACCAGGCCGGCACCCTCGCCTGGGGCACCGAGCCCTGATCAGCCGACGCGGGCCAGCCACCCGGCGACATCGGAGACCACCGCGGCGTCGACGTGGCCGGGCCGGGTGTAGTCCGCCGGGGCCGAGGGGCCGTCGCCCGGCAGGAAGAGGTGGTCGAGCCGCTCGTAGACCTCGATCGTCACGCCGGGGCGGCCGGCGAGGCCGGTGCGCCAGCGGGTGAGGTCGTCGGCCACCGTCACCTGGTAGTCGCGGCCGCCCTGGCCGAGGAAGACCGGCTGGGGCAGGCCCGCGGTGGCCGCGACCGGGTCGTAGCCGCGCAGGTCGAGCCAGTAGGACGCGGGCAGGCCGAACGGCAGCTCCGCCGATGGGGTCTCCGGCGTCAGCCGGTCGCTGTCGACGAGCGCCGCCTGCTGTTCGAACGTGGCCGGGTCCAGCCCGAGGTGGCGGGCGACGCGGACGGCGGCGTGGTGCATCGGCTGGGCGTCGCCGGCCAGGATCACCAGCCCGGCCACCGCCGGGTCCGCCTCGGCCACCCGCGGCGCGACCTTGCCCCCCATGCTGTGCCCGGCGACGAACACCCGCTCGACCCCCGGTTCGCCGCGCAGCACGGCCAGCGCCGCGAGCGCGGGCGGCAGGTACTCCTCGGTCATCGTCGGCGCCGGCGTCTTGTCGAAGCGCACGACGGTCACCCCGCGCGTGGCCAGGCCCCAGGCGAGGTCCTTGAGGGGCTTGTTCGGGCCGCTGCTCTCGTCGCGGTCGAACGGGCCGCCGCCGGCCAGCAGGACCACGCCCGCGCCCCCGGCGGTCACCGGGGAGGTGACGGTGGCGCCCGTCGTCCCGCCGAGGGTGATCTCCCGTTCGGCGAACACCCGCGGGTCCGCATAGGACGGTGCCGTCCACAGTGGATCGGACGCGGGCGCGAACCGCAGGCCGTGCACCACACCGCGGTCGTCGACGGACATCACGACGGTGCAGCCGCCGACCGGGAGGTGCACCCGCGTCAGCCCGGCCTGCCCCGGCTCGGTCACGGCCGGGCCGGTGACGGCCGTCGGCGCCACGGCGGCCCACGCACTCCGCAGGGCGTCCGCCGGGACGGCCTTGCGCAGCGGCCGGGAGAACCGGCGCACCACCTCTTCGAAGCGCTCCCCGAGCAGCATCTCCACCACGGTCCTCGCCACCGCCTCGGCATCCACGGCACCCACCTTTCTCAAGTTTTGCGAACGATAGCAGAACATGAGAACGTTGGGCGGTGGACACGTTGAAGCTCCTCGCGCACCCGGTCCGGGTCCGCATCGTGAACGCCCTGCGCGGCGACCGCACCCTCACCACGGCCGGCCTGGCCGGCCGGCTGCCGGACGTGTCGAAGGCGACCGTCTACCGGCACGTCGAGCTCCTCGCCAGCGCGGGCGTGCTGGAAGTGGCCGGCGAGCAGCGCGTCCGCGGCGCGGTCGAGCGCCACTACCGCCTGCGCCAGGACCGCGCGGTGATCGACCTCGAGGCGGCCCGGAAGATGACGCCCGAGGACCACCGCCGCGCCTTCGCGAGCGCGGTCGCGGCCCTGGTCGCCGAGTTCGACGCCTACCTCGGCCGCGAAGAGTCGGACCCGGTGGCCGACCAGGTCGGCTACCGCCAGCACGCGGTCTGGCTCGACCCGGCCGAGCTGCAAACCCTGATCGCCGAGCTGCGCGCGGCGATCGCCCCGAGGCTGGCGAACGAGGCCGGCCCCGGCCGGACGCGGTACCTGCTCAGCCCGATCCTGTTCCCGAGCGAACCACCCGCGGAGTAGTGTCGCGCGTCGCAAACCGTTTGCCGTCCGGCGCGGCCGAAGCCGTGTGTCCCGAGCGCCCCAATGTGGCGTTGGTTGCGTCCAACGCACCGAACGCCACATTGGGTGCGCCCAACGCACCGAACGCCACATTGGGGCGCACCGCCCGAGCCGTTGGCGAGGAACCTCGGACGCGCGACACCAGCGCGGCTCACCTCGCCAGCAGAGCCAGCAACCGAGCCACCTCGTCCCGCACCGCGGCCCGGCCGGGTGCCAGGTAGCGGCGGGGGTCCGTGAGCGTCGCGTGCTGCCCCAGCGCCGAGCGCACCGAGGCCGTCAGCACCTGGTTCAACCGGGTGCCGATGTTCACCTTGGCGATGCCGCTCGCCACCGCGCCGCGCAGGCCCTCGTCGGACACGCCCGAGGACCCGTGCAGCACCAGCGGCACTCCTGCACTGTCCGCGAGCGCCGCGATCAGCGGCTCGTCGAGCACCGCGCTGCGGTCCGCCATCGCGTGCGACGAGCCGACGGCCACCGCGAGGGAGTCCACGCCCGTCGCGGTGACGAACTCGCGGGCCTCGGCCGGGTCCGTGCGGACGCCGGGGGCGTGGGCGCCGTCCTTGCCGCCGATCTCGCCGAGTTCCGCCTCGACGCGGCAGCCCGCCGCGTGGCAGCGTTCGACCACCGCCTTCGTCCGAATCACGTTCTCCGCGTACGGCAGCGCGGCCGCGTCGAACATCACCGACGTGATGCCCAGGTCGAGCCCCTCGCGGATCAGGTCCTCGTCCTCGATGTGGTCGAGGTGGACCAGGACGGGCACGGTCGCGCTCTCCGCCAGCCGCAGGCAGGCGGCCGCGAACGGCGCGAGCGCACCGTGGTAGCGGACGGCGTTCTGCGAGATCTGCAGGACCACCGGGAGCCCGCACAGCTCCGCCCCGGCCACGACGGCCTCGGCGTGCTCGATCAGGATCGCGTTGAACGCCCCGATCGCGCGCCGCCGCGTGCGCAGGTCGTCCAGCAAACCGGCCCAGTTCATCGCACCCTCTCCACCTTGATCTCCCGGATCCACCGGTCGCGGGCCGCGACGTCGATCTCGCCCGCGACGGGCCGCGCCACCGCCGCGGCCGACGTGGCGACGACGTCCGCGAGCGCCCGCGGCCAGTCCACTTCGGACGCCGCCAGCCGCAGGGCCAGCGCCGCGGCTCCCGCGTCTCCCGCACCGGCGGAATTGCCGGTGACGACTTCGGCGGGCCGGGCCCGCCAGGCACCCTGCGCGGTAACGGCGATCGCGCCGGCCCGGCCGAAGGTCGCCACCACCGCCGGGGTGCCCGCGGCCACGAGCTCCCGGCACGCTTCCCGGCCGCCCAGTTCCGTCAGCTCGTCTTCGTTCGGCATGAGCACCGCGCCGCTCCCGGCGGCCTCGTGGAGGGCGGCGCCGGAGACGTCGGCGATGACCGGCACGCCGGACCGGGCGCACAGCCGGGCCAGCTTCGCTGGGACGTCGGCGCCGAGCCCCGCGGGCACGCTCCCGGAGATCACGACGGCGCCGGCCGGCAGCTCGGCCCGGAGCGCGGCGAGGATGCCCGCCTCCGCGGTCCCGCCGGCCGGCGGGCCGGCCTCCTGCAGCATCGTCGTCCCGCCGGCGGAGGTCACCACCGCCACCGTCCGGCGCACCTCGGGAAGGGCCGGGACGAGCCGGTGGGCCAGGCCCAGCCGGTCGAGCCCGGCCCGGAACTCGTCCGGCGCCCCGGTCGTGGTCAGCGCCAGCACCAGGCTCTCGCCACCCAGCTCGCGGACCACCGCCGCGACGTTGACGCCCTTGCCGCCGGCCCGGGACCGGACGTCCGGCACCCGCGTGGTCCCGCCCAGGCGCAGCTCGTCGACCCGGTAGGTGACGTCGACGGCGGGGTTGAGGGTGACGGTCACGATCCGCGGCGTCATGACGCCGCGCTGCCGGCCACCGGCTCGCTGCTCTTCTCCGAGCGGTACACCATCAGCGTCGAGCCGGCCAGGGCCAGCACGATGCCCGCGAGCTGGAACCCGGTCGGTGCCGCCCCGAAGAACAGCAGCGACAGCACGATGGTCAGCACCGGCGCGAGCGCGTTGGTCACCGGCGCCACGATCGACGCCTTGCCGCGGCTCATCGCCATCACGAGGAACAGCGCGCCGACCGCGTTGAGCAGCTGGGTGCCCGCGGTGAGCGCGGGCGCCTGCCACGGGAAGCCCAGCGGCAGCCCGCCCATCATCAGCACGGCGACCGGGATCAGCAGCAGCCCGCTGATCGTCATCCAGCCGAACGTCGCAGCGTCGTCGACGCCGGCGAGCGCGGCCTTGCGCATGAAGAACGCCTGCACGCCCCACGCCACGCAGATCAGTACGGCCAGCACGAGGTAGAGCCACCCGTCGGCGCCACCGTCCCCTGTGGACACGGAGAACAGCACGATCGCGACGAGCGCGAGCACCACACCGGCCCACGACCACCCGCCGAGGCGTTCCCGCAACGCGGCGAAGGCCAGCAGCACCGTGATGGCGGGCGACAGCGCGACGATCGGGAAGATCACGTACGCCGGGCCGATCGTGAGGGCCTTGAACAGCAGCAGCTGCCCGCCCGCCCCGGTGAGCCCGATCAGCAGCCCGTACCCCGCGGCGGCCCGGCCGCGGTCGAACCTCTTGCCCCGCAGGGAGAAGTACGCGGGCACGAGCATGGTCAGCGCCCAGACCACGTACACCATCGGGTCGGGGTAGGCGTAGAGCTTGGTGGGCAGGCTGGACAGGGCTCCCCACACACCCCAGAACACCACCAGCAGTCCCGCGTACGGGATCCAGCCGTTCGCACGCGTGAAAGACATCTCGGGCTCCTCAGCGAGGCAGGGACGCGGTCGAGTGGACTTGCTCGGCCCGCAGCGGGTGTCCGTGCAGGCGCGCCGCGTAGAGCGCGGCACCGACGTGCGGTTCCAGCAGCGGCGCGCGGAGGTCGTACGCCGAGGCGAGCGCGTCGCGGAACGACGACAGCACGTGCGCCGAACCGAACACCCCGCCCGAGTACGACAGCGGAACCCGGTGCGTGGCGTCGAATCCCAGCGCCGCCCGGCCGACGTCCACGAGCAGCGCGAGCTCCCGGCCGGCTTCCCGCAGCACCCCGGTCGCGACCGCGTCGCCGGCGTCGGCGGCCCGGACCACGACCTTGCTCAGCGCGGCGATCCGGCCCCGGTCGCCGTGCCACCGGTTGACGACGACGTCGATCGCGTCGAAGTCGACGGCGAGGCCGAGCGCGCGGCGCAGCTCGTCGACGAGCGGGCCGGGCGGCAGCCGCCCGTCGACCATCCGGCTGAACGCGTTCAGGCCCTGGATCGCGACCCAGTAGCCGGAGCCTTCGTCGCCGAACAGCTCGCTCCAGCCACCCCCGCGCCACTGCCTGCCGTCGTGCTCGCCGTAGGCGATCGAGCCGGTGCCGGCGACGACGTTGATGCCGTCGACCGCGCCCAGCGACCCGGCCCAGCCGCAGACCATGTCGTTGCCACAGCGGTAGTTCCGCGTCCCGAGGATCCGGGCGGGGACCGCGTCGAGCTCCGGCACGTCGGCACTGACCTCGCCGTAGGCGGGCAGGCCGAAGAAGGCGTACGCGATGTCCGAGACCGCCATGCCCGCGGCGAGGCAGGCTTCGCCGATCCCCTGGCGCAACAGGGGTTCCACGATCCGCAGCCCTTCGCTCAGGTAGTAGACGCTCGCGGTCCTGGCCTCCGCCACGACCCGGCCGCCGGGCTCGACCAGGCAGAACGCCGTCTTCGTCCCCCCGCCGTCGACACCGAGGTACACGTCAGCCCACCTCCGCGGGATCGAACTCGTGGATGACCACGCCCCGCACGACGCGGTTCACTTCCCCGTCGGGGAACGGGTTGTCCGGGGTGACGCCCAGCGCGAGCGAACAGGCGAGCGCGGTGGCCTGCGCCGCGATGACGGCGAGCAACGCGTGCCCGGCCAGGGGTGAGCCGGGCAGCGCGGGCACGGGCCAGACCCGGGCACCCCCGCACTCGGTGGCGTCGCCCACCACGACCACCCGCTCCTCGCCGAGGGACTGCACCAGCTCGCGCGCGATGTCCACGTCGTACTGCCGCGCGTACGGATCGGTGGAGAGGAAGACGACGGCGATGGTGCGCTCGTCGAGCACCGACTTCGGTCCGTGCCGGAAGCCCAGCGCGGAGTCGGCGAGGCCGACCACCTGGCCCCGGGTCAGCTCGAGGCACTTGAGCGCGGCCTCCCGCGCCAGCCCGCGCAGGGGCCCGGAGCCGAGGAAAACCAGCCGGGCCGGCTTGGCGCCGGCGATCGCCGGCGCGTGTTCGGCGGCACCGTCGAGCACAGTGGACCCGGCCCGCGCCAGCGCCTCGACGTCGATGTCCACGCCGAAGGCGAGCAGGGCGGACAGGGCCATCCCGGTGAACGACGACGTCATCGCGAACCCGCGGTCGTTGACCTCGTCGGGGAGGGCGACCACGACCGCGTCCGGTGCGCCGGACCACCGCCGGGCCAGCTGTCCCTCCGGGTCGCACGTGATCACCAGGTGCCGCAGCCCGGGCGCCAGCCGCCGCAGCAGGTCCGCCGCCGCGACGGACTCGGGGCTGTTCCCGCTGCGCGCGAAGGACACCAGGAGGATCGGCCGGTCGTCCACGACCGCGGCGGCCGGGTCGGCGACGATCTCCGTGGTGGCAATCGCCTCGACCGGCCGGCCCAGGTGCCGCGCGAGGTCGCGGGCCACGACTTCGCCGACGAACGCCGAAGTCCCGGCACCGGTGAGCACGATCCGCGCGCCCGGGAGGTCGAGCAGCCTCTCGATCTCCGGCCGGGCCCGCCGCACGGCGTCCGCCACCCGGAGCCAGGTGGCGGGCTGCTGCCCGATCTCCCGCGCGGTCCGGCTTTCCCCGGGCCACCGCCCGTTGCTGTGCATAGGTTGCTGCCTCCGATGTCCGGGACGTACTCCCGGAGACTCACCCGCGCCCGTACGAGCGGGCAAGGCCGGGTGGCCAAATGCGCATTCGGAGTGAGCGTTTCGCCCGCTGTCGTAAGCTCGGCCCATGCCCCCGCGGAAACGGCGCACCACCCGGGCCGAACGGCTCTCGGAGCTGTTGCGGGTGCTCGCGGACACCGGCGAGCTGCACGTGGGTGAGCTCAGCGCCCGGCTCGGCGTCTCCTCCGCCACGCTGCGGCGCGATCTGGCCAAACTGGAGGAACAGCGGCTGCTGACCCGCACCCACGGCGGCGCGCGGCCCCGCGGGCGCACGAACGAGGTGCCGCCGCCCTACCGGGAAAGCCGGTCGCGGGACGCGAAACGCGCCATCGTGCAGGCGGCGATCCGCACCTTGCCGATCGGGCCGCACGTGATCGCCCTGACCGGCGGCTCGACCACGAGCGAACTCGCCAGGGAACTGCCGGGCCGGGCCGACCTGACGGTGGTCACGAACGCGTTGAACATCGCGATGGACCTGGCCCTGCACCCCCGGCTGAAGCTGGTCGTCGTCGGCGGCGTGGCCCGGCCCCAGTCCTACGAGCTGGTCGGGCCATGGGCCGAGCACGTGCTGGCGTCGATCAGCGTCGGCACGGCGTTCGTCGGCGTGGACGGCATCGACGTGACGGCGGGGATCACCACGCACGACGAGAACGAGGCGCGGACCAACCGCGCCATGCTCGGCCGCGCGCAGCGGGTGGTCGTGCTGGCCGACGGCAGCAAGCTCGGGCGGACCACCCTCGCGCGCATGGGCGACCTGCAGGACGTGCACGAGGTGATCACCGACTCCTCCGCCGAGCCCGGCGCGGTCGCGGCGATCCGCCGGGCCGGGGTCCGGGTCACCGTGGTCGCGGTCGGCTCCGGCAAGGACCGCTGAAACGCGCAACGCGAATGCGCGTTTCGTTGACCGCGGTGGCCGTCCTGCCTACCTTTCGCCGACAACAGCCCCCGAGGATGACGGAGTTTCCGGATGCAGCGATCTCACGGCAGGCGATTCGCTTCTTTCACGGCGGCGGGTGCGCTGACCGCGGGCATGCTCGCCGCGGTCGCCGCACCGGCGTCGGCCGCGATCACGCTTCCCCCGCAGGCCGCCGGGTTCGACTACCAGATCGGCGGTGCCTACACCCCGCCCTCAGGCGTGCAGATCGTCAGCCGTGACGTCTCGGCGGCGCCGGCGAGCGGCAAGTACAACATCTGCTACCTCAACGCTTTCCAGGCGCAGGAGGGCGCGGACGGCGACTGGCCGAGCGACCTGCTGCTGCGCGACGCGAACGGCACCAAGGTCGTCGACCCCGACTGGAAGGAGACGCTGCTCGACCTGCGCACGGCCGACAAGCGCAGCCGGGTCGCGGCCAAGGTCGGCAGCTGGATCGACACGTGCGCGGCGAAGGGGTACCAGGCGATCGAGCCGGACAACTACGACAGCTATTCGCGGTCGAAGAACCTGCTCACCACCACGCACGCGCAGGAGTACATCAAGCTCCTGTCCGCGTACGCGCACAGCAAGAACCTCGCCATCGCCCAGAAGAACACCCCGGAGCTGGCCGGCAACCGGGTCGCCAACGGCCTCGACTTCGCCGTCACCGAGGAATGCGGCGAGTACGAGGAATGCGCCGACTACGCCGGCCCCTTCAACAACCGCGTGGTCGACGTCGAGTACACCGCCTCGGGCATGAGCAAGGGCTGCCCGGAGTGGAGGAACAAGATCAGCATGGTCCGGCGTGACCTGTACGTGGTGCCCCAGGGCACGAGCGGGTACGTCCGCAAGACCTGTTGACACGGTCGATCGCGCTCGCTTTACTGCTGTCCACGTCGGGCACACCGACGTCAGAGGTACGCCCAGCCGGTATGTCGGTTCCACCGCGAGCCCGGACCGAGTCGCCAGGACCCCGCGGGTCCGAGGCGGGGTCGTGCCCACCATCATCCGGAGTACCGATGATGTCTTTTTCGTTCGCCGGCAAGACAAGCTGATGGACCGCCGCGGATTCCTGCGCGGCGCCGGTGGTCTGGCCCTCGGTGCCGCGCTCGCCGGCTGCGGCCCGGCGCGCGCCACCGGGGACCCGGTCACGGTCGAGGTCTGGCACGGCCAGACCGACACCGGCAAGAAGGTCCTGGACGAGCTCGTAGCGGACTTCCACCGCACCCACCCCGGGATCCGGATCGACCTCGGCGGCGGCGTCCTGGCCGACGCGATGCTCCAGAAGATCACCGCGGCACTCGCGGCGGGGTCGTTCCCGGACATCGCCTACGTCTTCGGCTCCGACCTCGCCAGCGTGGCGCGCAGCCCCAGCGTCGTCGACGTCACCGACCTCGTCGACGCGGGCCCCGGCTTCTGGGCACCGGCCCGGGAGGCGGTCACCGTCAACGGCCGCGTCCGCGCGGTCCCGGCGCTGCTCGACTCCCTCGCCGTGGTGTGCAACAAGGAACTCTTCGCGGGCGCCGGGATCCCGCTGCCCACCGCGGGCTGGACGTGGGCCGACTTCGTCGCCACGGCGAAGAAACTCACCGACCCGGGCGCCGGCACCTTCGGCACCGCCTGGCCCGCCACCGGCGACGAGGACACCGTGTGGCGGCTGTGGCCGATGGTGTGGGACCTCGGCGGCGACGTCGTCGGGGCCGGCGGGCGCGGCATCGGGTTCGCCGACCAGGGCGTCCGCGCCCTCGAAGTCGTCCGCGACCTCGCCGCGGCGAAGGCCGTCTACCTCGACCCGAAAACCGGCAGCGAGCAGATGTACCAGGCGTTCCAGGCCGGGCACATCGGCATGGTCCCGACCGGCCCGTGGCAGCTGCCCGACATCGCCGACGCCGGGATCGACTACGCGGTCGTGCCGCTGCCGAGCTTCAGCGGCCGTCCGGTCACCATCTCCGGCCCGGACACCTGGACGCTGTTCGACAACGGCGAAGAACGCGTGGCGGCGGCCCGCACCTTCCTGGCCTGGCTGGCGGACCCGGCCCAGGACGTCCGCTGGGACGACGGCGCGGGCAGCCTCCCGCTGAGCCGCCGGACGCGGCAACTGCCCGCGTGGCAGGAGAAAACCGCCGAGACCCCCGGCCTGCCGGTGTTCGTCGACGCGCTGGACCACGCCCGCGTCCGGCCGGTGCACCCGGCCTACCCCCAGGTGTCGGCGGCGCTCGGCACCGCGATCGTCGCCGTGCTGCTCGGCCAGGCCACCCCGGCCGACGCCATGCGCGACTGCGCCGCGGCCGCGAACGCCGCCCTGATCATTCCGCGATAGGGAGCCGCCATGCCCGGACTGCCGAGGCCCATCACCGTCACCCCCGTACAACGGCAGCGCCGCGAATCCGCGGCCGCGTGGGCCTACATCTCCCCCGCCGTGCTCATCATCCTCGGCCTCGGCGTGGTGCCCGTGGCCTGGTCGCTCGTGCTGTCCTTCCAGGCCGACGACCTGGTGACACCCAGCCGTTGGGTGGGCCTGGACAACTACGCCGCGCTCGCCCAGGACCCGCACTTCGCCCAGGCCGTCGGCAACACCGTGCTGTACACGGTGTTATACGTTCCGCTCAGCATCCTGGGCGGGTTCCTGCTGGCCCAGGCGCTGAACCGGCGCATCCGCTGGGTCGGCGTCTACCGGACGCTCGTGTTCGTCCCGTTCGTGCTCTCGGCGACGGCCCAGGGCGTGCTGTTCTCGTTCATCCTCGACCCGCAGTTCGGCGCGGCCAACTCGCTGCTGCACCACCTCGGCGTGTCGCCGCAGGGGTTCCTGACCGACCCGGCGCAGGCGCTGCTGGTGCTGGTCGGCATCACGTTGTGGAGCGGTACCGGCTTCTGCGTCGTGGTGTTTCTGGCCGCGCTGCAGGACGTGCCGCCGTCGCTGGTCGAGGCCGCGCGGCTGGACGGCGCCGGGACGTGGCGCGTGCTCCGGCACGTGACGCTGCCCGCGGTCACGCCGGTGACGGCGTTCCTCGTGCTGTGGCAGCTGATCACGTCGCTGCAGGTGTTCGATCTCGTGTACGTGACGACCAAGGGCGGACCGCTCGGCTCGACCACGGTCATCGTCTACTTCGTGTGGGAACAGGCGTTCAAGAACTTCACCGCCGGCTACGGCGCGGCGTCGGCCTACGTGCTCGCGCTGGCCCTGCTGGTCGTCGTGGGCGTCCTGCGTGTGCTGCGCCGGCCGGGGAAGGCGCTGCGATGACCGCCCGGCTCGAAGCGGCCGCCCCGCGCGCCGCGCTGCCCGCGCTGCGCCGGCCCCGGTTGCCCTTCAGTGCCTGGCACCTGCTGCTCGTGCCGCTCGCGCTGGTGTTCGCGGCGCCGCTGGTCTGGCTGCTGCTCAGTTCGGTGATGAGCAACGCCGAGATCAACCGGTTCCCGCCCGCGCTCTGGCCGTCCCATGTGGACTTTTCGGGGTACCGCTATGTCCTCGAGAACGCGTTGTTCCTCCGCTGGTTCACGAACTCGCTGATCGTGTCGGCGGTGACCGTCGTGTCGAACCTGCTGTTCGGCACGCTGGGCGGGTACGCGTTCGCACGGATGCGGTTCACCGGCTCACGGGCATTGCTCGCGCTGATGGTCGCGACGATGGCGATCCCGTTCCAGCTCACCATGATCCCGACGTTCCTGGTGATGAAGAAGCTCGGCCTGATCGACACCCTCGGCGCGCTCGTCGTGCCGTCGCTGGTGACGCCGTTCGCGGTGTTCCTGCTCCGCCAGTTCTTCCTGTCCCTGCCCCGGGAGCTCGAAGAGGCGGCGTGGATCGACGGCTGTTCGCGGCTGCGCGTGCTGTTCACCATCGTCGTGCCGCTGTCGCGGCCCGCGCTGAGCACGGTCGCCGTGCTGACGTTCCTGAGCACCTGGAACGACCTGACCTGGCCGCTCATCGCCGTCAACCACGACACGACGTACACGCTGCAGCTGGGGCTCACCACGTTCCAGGGCCAGCACCACACGAACTGGGCCGCGGTGATGGCGGGCAACGTCATCACCGTGCTGCCTGTGCTGCTGGCCTTCCTCGGCGCGCAGAAGACGTTCGTCCAGTCGGTCACCTCCAGCGGGCTCAAGGGCTGACCCGCGTTCACCGGATCGGATCTCCATGACTGCCAAGATCACTTTCGTCGGCGCGGGCAGCGTCGTGTTCACCCAGGGCCTGCTCGCCGACCTGTTCGCCTACCCGGAGCTGGACGGCGTGCACGTCGCCCTGCACGACATCGACCCGGACCGGCTGGCCACGGCGCTGGCCGCGGCCCGGCGGATCGCGGCCGTGCGCGGCGTCAAGCCGGTGCTCACCGCGCACGCCTCGCGGCGGGAAGCGTTGTCGGGCGCGGACTTCGTCGTCAACATGGTCCAGATCGGGATGGCCGCGGCGACGCGCACCGACTTCGAGGTCCCGGCGCGCTACGGCCTGCGCCAGACGATCGGCGACACCCTCGGCATCGGCGGGATCTTCCGCGCGCTGCGGACGTTCCCGTTCCTGAAGGCGCTCGGGGCGGACATCGCCGACGTCTGCCCGGAGGCGTGGCTGCTGAACTACACGAACCCGATGGCGATGAACGTCCAGTACCTGGCCGAGGCCACCGGGCTGACCCGGGTCGTCGGGCTGTGCCACTCGGTGTACTGGACGGTGCACGGGCTCGCCGCGCTCGTCGGGGTGCCGTTCGAGGAGGTCACCTACGTCGCGGCCGGCGTCAACCACCAGGCGTGGGTGCTGCGGTTCGAGCACGCGGGCGAGGATCTGTACCCGCGGCTGCGGGAGCTGGCGGAGTCCGACGGGCAGCTGCGGCGGCGCGTCCGGTTCGACATGCTGCGGCGGCTCGGCTACTACCCGACCGAGACCAGCGAGCACTCCGCCGAGTACGTGCCCTGGTACCTCGGGCACGACAGCGAGGTCGACCGCCTGCGCCTGCCGATCGGCGCCTACCTCGAGATCGTCGCGGAGAACGAGGCCGAGTACGAACGGACCCGGCGCGCGATCGCGGCCGACGAGCCGCTGCCCGTCGAAGGCACCGGCGAGTACGCGCCGCAGATCGTCCACAGTGTCCTGACGGGCACCCCGCGGACGGTCTACGGCAACGTCGTCAACCGGGGCCTGATCGAGAACCTGCCCTCCGGCGGCGTGGTCGAGGTGCCATGCCTGGTCGACGGCACCGGCGTCCGGCCGACCCGGATCGGCGCGCTGCCGCCGCAGCTCGCCGCGCTGAACCGGACGTACCTGAGCGTCGACGACCTGGTGGTGCGCGCGGCCGTCGAGGACGACCCGCACCACATCCGGCACGCGGCGCTGACCGACCCCGCCACGGCGGCGACGCTGCCGGTCGAGCGGATCTTCGAGCTGTGCGACGACCTGGTCCGCGCCCACGGCGACCGGCTCCAGCCCGGCCTGCGCGCGCTCCTCGGCGCCTGACCGGGAGTTCGGCGAACCGCGCCCGCGGCACGGGCGAACCTGGCACGATTGCGGCATGCCCGACGACACCGAGCTGCGCCTGCGCGTCACCGGCGAGGACGCCATCCCGCGGCTGCGTGCCCTGCACCGCTGGCTGGGCCGCGAGGACGACCTGCGCGGCCTGGTCGAGCTGCGGAACCGGCCGATCGCGCCCGGCGAGATGGGCGGCGCCGTGGACGTGCTCACGGTGGCCCTCGGTTCCAGTGGTGCCGGGGCCGTACTGATCCGCTCGCTTGCCCGGTCGGTGTCGACGTGGCTGACCCAGTCGCGGGCCGACGTGAGCGTCACGGTGACGACCACCGGCGAGACGCGGGAGGTCAAGGTGGACGTCCAGCGGGCCCGCGATCCCGAGGCGGTCCTGCGCAGCGTCGAGGAGCTGCTCGGACCGGGCCGGTCCGGCCAGGGGTGAGCCGCGCCCGGTTCCCGGCCGCGGCCGCCTCGCGCGCGGTGCTGATCGGCGTCAGCCGCTACGAGTCCGCGGCGCTGCCCCCGCTGCCCGCGGTCCGCACCAACCTGTCCGACCTGCGGGCGGCGCTCACGGATCCCACCACGGGCACCCTCAACCGCAGCGGCTGCCGCACCCTGGGCGACAACGCAACCCCGGCCGAGGTCGGCCGCGCCCTCGCCGAGGCCAGCAGGGAGGCAAGCGACCTGCTGCTGGTGTACTACGCCGGCCACGGCGTCCTCGACGAAGACGGCACGCTGCACCTGGCCCTGCGCACGACGAGCGAGGACCACCCCGGCTGGACGGCCCTGCCGATCACCCTGGTCAAGCGCGAGCTCGCGAGGGCAAGGGCCCGCGCACGGGTACTGGTGGTGGACAGCTGTTTCTCCGGCCAGGCGATCGAGGCGATGGCCGCCCCCACCGGCCTGGTGGCGGGCCAGCTGCGGTTGACGGGCACGTACACGCTGACATCGGTCCCGGCCAACGAGCCGGCGAAGGCCCCGATCGGCGCCCGCCACACGGCGTTCACGGGGGCGTTGCTGGACGCGTTGGCGAGCCCGGAGCCGTTGACACTGGACGAGATCTACCGGCACACGGACGAGACGCTGGCCGGGCTCGGGCTGCCCCGGCCCCAACGGGGGGCGGTGAACTCGGCCAGTGATCTGGCGCTGGTCCGCGGCCCCTTGGCGCGACTGAAGGCGGTTGGCGCCGGGGCGCACCTGGCTGCGGCGCCGCTGCCCGGACGCACGCCGGACGTGGTCGTGCCGGCCCCGCATCCCGAGCCGACGCCAGGCACAGCCGCACCGCGCCCGAACCAGCCCGAAGCCGCGCCGGCCCCGCAACCCGAGCCTACGCCAAGCACAGCCACACCGCGCCCGAACCAGCCCGAAGCCGCGCCGGCCCCGCGCCTCGAACCCCCGCCAAGCCCGGCCGCGGCCTCCGAGCCGGCCCCCGGACCGCGAACCGCCGCCTTGCCACCGCGCTCCACCCCGTCGGCCACTCCGGAACCCGGCTCGACCTTCGCCCTCGGGTCCGGCGGTGTTCCGGCCGTGGCCAAAGTCGTTCTGCGCGTCGTCGCGAGCGTGGTGGCTGCGGTGCTCTCCTGGATCAGTTTCACCGACCCGTTCCGCAACGCCGGCCCAGACCTCTGGGAAATCGTGGTCGGCGTGGTGTTCGGGCTGTTCTTCGCGGTGGTCGCCGTCGCGGCCGCGGTCGCGGCGATCGCCGGCCTGCGCACGATGTCTGGCGGCTGGAGCGCGGTGGAAGTCACCCGGGCCGGGATCGTACTGCTCGGGCCCGGCCGTCGGCACGCACTGCCCTGGCCCCAGATCGAACGCCTGACTCAGCGCGCGACCGAACCGCCGACCGTCGTGCTCACCGTCCGTCCGGATGCCGTGCTGCCGGCCGGTGTCAAGGCCAGGAACGGCCGCCTGGTGCTCGGCCGGTGTGGGCAGTGGCCGGCCCTTTCGGCCGCCGTGCGGCGCGTGGCCCCGGCGTCCGTGGCCGTCGATCGCCAGGTTCGCAAGCTGCCACGCTGAATCAGCGCATCGCGGCCGGGAGGTCCGGGCAGATCGCCGTCGCCAGGATCAGCGTGCCCTCGCGACGCCGAAGTGCTCGGGCACGCTGTCGCACTCCTGCTGGACAACCGGTCGATTCGGACAAACGAGTGATCACGACACACGTCGCGATCATTTCCGGCAGAGGCCCGGCAGCCCGTTGCCCCGGCGCCGGTCACCGCCGGGCGATCTGGAACGTGAAATCGAGCCGGCGCCATTCGCCGTCGATGGCTCGGCCGTCGGGTGTCGGGCCGGTTCGGGGGGCGAAGTTCACGATCAGCTCGTCCTTGACGCCGAACACCGCGTCGGAGTCGAGGTACTTGCCGCCCGCGACGAAGAGCTGGGTGATCAGGTGCTGGTGGCCCTCGGCCGCGATCATGAAATGCAGGTGCGGCGCGCGGTAGGGGTGCCGCTCGGTCGCGGCCAGCATCGCGCCGACCGGGCCGTCGGACGGGATGGGGTACTCCGAGGGCAGGATGGACCAGAACCGCAGGCGGCCGTCGCGGTCGGTGCGGAGCCGTCCGCGGAGGACCGGGCCGTCGAGGTCGGGCAGCTGCACGTCGTAGAATCCGTCCTCATTGGACTGCCAGACGTCCACGATCGCCGCCGCCACGGGCTTGTCGTCCGTGTCGGTGATCCGCACGTCCACCCACAGCGGGGTGCCGGGCATCCCCGCGGCGATGTCGGCGCCCTGCTCCACTTCGGGCGGGCCGTCGACGTAGAAAGGGCCGAGCACCGCGGACGGCGTGGTGTCGGGGGTGCGGGAATTGGTCAGGACATCGACGACGCTGGACAGGCCGAGCGTGTCCGACAGCAGCACGAACTCCTGCCGTGTCGTGTCGCAGATCTGGCCGGTGCGGGTCAGGAAATCGATGCCGTGCTGCCATTCGTCCTGGGTCAGGTCGTTGTCGATCGCGAAGGCGTGCAACCGCGGAACCAGGTCCTGCAGCAACGCGCGCAGCCGCGGATCCGGGGTGCCGGCGAACGTCGACACGACCTGGGCGGTGAGCCGGTCCAGCACCGACACGCCGGTGGGCGCGGGACGCTCCCCGGCCCAGGCCCGGCGCAGCAGCCGCGCGATGCCGTCCCGGGTCGGCTCGGCGGGATTCGGGTACGGGGCCGCGGTCGCGAGTCCGGCCGCGCGGTCGAGGTCGGACTCGGCCAGGCCGAGTTCCCGCAGTGACGTCGGCCCGCCGGCCGCGACGACCAGGTCGTACACGGCCGTCGGGGCGTCGGTCGCGCCGAGCGCGTCGGCGATGCGGCGCATCGCGTCGGGTGCCGCGGCGGCGTTGTAGGCCATGACGTGCGGGAGCACGACCGTGTGCATCGGCGCGTGCGGAAGGCCGAAGCTGCCGCCGAGGGTGTGACAGAGCTTGTGGTGCAGGCCCATGCCGACCGCGCCGAGGCAGGTGCCGGCGAGCCAGGCGCCCTGCAGCAGTTCGGTCCGCGCTTCGAGGGTGTCTTCGGCGAGCCCGCGGAGGCCGCGTGCCAGCCGCCTGATGGCGTCGAGCGCCATCCCGTCGATGACGGGGTTGGCGTCGGGCGAGTAGAGCGCCTCCACCGCGTGCGCGAGCGCGTTCACGCCACTGGTCACCGCGATCGGGACGGGAAGTTCCCGGGAAAGCTCGACGTCGTAGATCACGGTCTCCGGCAGGATGTCCGGCGACGAGCGCGTCGTCTTGACCCCGTCCACCGTCTCCCCCAGGACCGGGGTGACCTCCGATCCGGCGTACGTGGTCGGCAGGATCACCTGGTCGACGCCGGTGCGCACGGCGAGCGCCTTGGCCAGCCCGGTCGTCGAACCGCCGCCGACCGCCACCACGCAGTCCGCTCCGGCCTCCCGGAGCAGCGCGACGGCCTGCTCCGTGACCTCGACCGGGGTGTGCATGGCGGCGCCGTCGAAGCGGCCCACGGCGAGCGGGCCGAGGGCCTTTTCGACCCGGTCGCCCGGTTCCGCCAGGTCCGGGCTCGCCAGGACGAGCACCCGGGACCGGCCGAGCCGTTCGACCTCCTCACGGACCTGCTCGAGGGTGCCGGGCCCGAAGACGATGTGGGCGGGCCGAGCCGTGTAGGTGAACATTTCCGGTCTCCTCAGGCGCGGTCGAGCAGGCGGGCGAGTGCCTCGGTGAGCTCTTTTTCCGGATCGGCGGGCAGTTCGCGGGCCCGCCAGCCGACGTGGGCGTCCGGCCGGACGAGCACGCAGCCGGACTCGGTGACCTCGCGCAACCGCGACCAGTCGTCGTAGACGTCGGTGTACTCGCGGCCGGGGCCGATCACGTGCGCGTCGATCTCGATGCCGAGCGACCGGGCGGCGCCGGCGGCCGCCTGCGCCCACGCCTGCCCGGAGATGCCGGTGAGCACGGCGAACCGGCCCTTGCCGGTGATGTCGTGGGTGCTGACGCGGTGTCCGCCGTGGCCGAGCCAGCAGTGCGGCAGGCGCGCCCCCGGCCAGGTGGTCGGGTGGTAGTACAGCTCGGGATCGCGGGTGAACTCCGGCTCGGGCGTGTCGTCGCCGGCCACCGCGCCGGAGACGTACCGCTGGCCGAGTTCGACACCGTGGGCGTTGAACTCGTAGTCCTTCAGCTCCAACGCCTCCCGCAGCGCGGCCCGCTGCGCGGCCGCCTCCGGGGTGTCCTCGGTCCGGGCCCGCATGTTCGCGATCTGCTCGGCCGGGTCGCCGGTCGTGGTGAACCCGAGTGCGTCGAAGATCGGGCCGAACTCCTCGATGGACTTGTTGGCCCGCAACACGATCTGCTTGCCGACCGGGGCGCGTTCGGCGTCGTAGCTGTCGAGCAGCCCCTCCCCCGCCTGGCCGGACAGCACCGCGGCGAGCTTCCAGGCGAGGTTGTAGGAGTCCTGGATGGAGGTGTTGGAGCCCAGTCCGTTCGACGGCGGGTGCCGGTGCACGGCGTCGCCCGCGCAGAACACGCGCCCGGTCCGGTACCGGGTGGCGTACATCTTGTTGTTGCCCCACAACGAGGTGGAGCGGATGGTGACCGGGATCGTGTCGTCGCCGACCAGATCGTGCACGATCTTGGTGGCCATGGCGTCGTCGACCTGCGGGGGCGGCTGGTTGATGTCGTAACCCCAGACGACCAGCCACTCGTCCCACGGCCGGACCATGCGCACCAGGCCCATCCCGATGCCGCCGATGTCCGAGCCCGGCTGCAGCACCCAGTACAGGACGCTCGGCCGGTGCTCGACGTACTTCGTCAGGTCGGCGTGGAAGACGATGTTCATGCTCCCCGCCAGGTCCATCTGTCCTTCGAAGGGCAGCCCGATGTCGCGGGCCACCTGGCTGCGGCCGCCGTCCGCGCCGACGACGTACTTCGCGCGGATCGGGTAGGTCTGGCCGGACAGCCGGTCCCGCACGGTGACGGTGACGCCGTCGTCGTCCTGCTCCAGCGACAGGTACTCGGTGTCGAACCTGATCTTGCTGCCGCGCTCCGCGGCGTGCCCGATCAGGATCGGCTCGAGCAGGGTCTGCGGGAGGTCGCAGTTCTCGGACGGGCTGGCCAGCGTGTAGTCGGCCTTGCGGGCCGGGTGCGTCCCCCAGGTCCGGACCCGGCCGATCTCGTCGCCGGCGAGGCTGGTGCAGAAGACCGTGTCACCCATCAGCCCGGCGGGCGTGCCCTGCGCCTTGACGTCCTCTTCGATGCCCATGTCGCGCAGGATCTCCACCGTGCGCTGGTTGGTGATGTGCGCGCGCGGGGTGTTGGCCGTCCACCGGTACTTGGTGATCACCAGGTGGTCCACGCCGTAGGTGGCGAGGAACAGCGCGGCCGAGGCGCCCGCCGGTCCGCTGCCGATGACCAGGACGTCCGTGGTGACCTGGCCGGGGTTGTCTGGGTTGTCGCTCACGCTGCCTCACCTCTGGGTCCGCTTCGACCGGTGGAACGAGTATGCGAACTCCCCGGCTATACGTCCAATACGAAGTCACCGTCGCTGATATAGCCTCTGAATATGGATTTGCGGGCGCTGGAGTGCTTCCTGGCCGTCGCCGAGGAAGGCTCGGTCAGCCGCGCCGCCGCGGCGCTGCACATGACGCAGCCTCCGCTGAGCGTGCGGCTCCAGACGCTGGAACGCGAACTCGGCGTCCCCCTGCTGATCCGCCACGGCCGCGGCGTCGAGCTGACGGCCGCGGGCCGGGCGCTGGCGGAACGCGCGCGCCGCCTGTTTTCCGAGCTCAACACCACGACCGAGCTGGTGCGCACGATCGGTCTCGGCACCCGGGGACGGCTGACCGTCGCCGTCGGCCACACCGTCTCGCCCCGGCTGCTGCCCCACCTGATCGGCGGCACCATGCTCGAACCCGGCGTCGACCTCGTCCTCACCGAAGACGCCGATGCCGACGTGGTCGAGCGGGTCCACCGCCGCGACGCGCACGCGGGCCTGCTCCACCTCGAACCCGGCGGCCCCGGCCGGCCCCGGCACGCCGCGAGCCGAGCCCGGGCACTGGAAGTCGCGGTGGTGGCCCGCGAGCCCCTCGTCGCGGTGCTCGCCCGGACGCATCCCGCCGCCGGCCGGGACCGCATCGACCTGGCGGAGGTGGGCGGCGAACGGGTGGTGGTCACGGCCGAGGCCGGCGCGGGGCTCGCCGCCCACCTGCGCGCCGCCTGGGCCGACGCCGGACGTGCGGAGGACGCCCGCCGCGATGCGACCTCGGTCATGCACGCACTCGCCCTCGTGGAGGCCGGCGCCGGGGTGACCCTGCTGCCTGCGCAGTACAGCTCGATGCTCTGGCCGGGCTTGGTCGCGCGCCCGCTGCGCCGGCACACGGCCGTCGTCGAAACCGCCGTCTGCTGGCGCCCCGACGAGGACTCACCGGTCCTGCGCCGCTTCCTCCGGACGGCGCTGTCCACCCCCGAACCCGACATGCTGGCACCGGAGCACGCCAGGAGCGACGGCTAGGCGGATGGCCGGCAGGTCGGCAGCTTCTCGACGCGTCGAAGTACACCGCACCGACGATTCTCAGAAAGCTCTGAGATCCCGTCACTAGCGTGCACCGATACGTATTCGCCCCGGTTTCGGGAGGGATTCAGGGAGAGTGACGATTCGGATCGCCAGATCGATGCTCGTCCTCGCCTCGGTGCTCCTCTTGCCCTTGGTCGGCACATCCGTTGCCTCGGCGCAGACCCGGACGTGGCAGCTGGAGCAGTTCGACCGGACCAGCCGGATGTGTGTCCAGCACGGTCCCGACGGGCGTACCCACGGCTCTTACTTCATCTTCGTGGTGAGCGGGACGTGGACCACCGACCTCGCGTTCGGGATGCGCGACCTGCCTCCCGGCTGGACCGCCACCGAGCACTACCTCCCGCCGGGATCCAACCTCCACAACCCTGACGGCTCGATCACCGTCAACGGGTTCGTCGGCGTGCAGGGACCCGCGTCGGTGCCGATGGCGACGTATCGCTCGCACATCTGGGTGTCGGACGGGACCGTGACCGAGACCCTGCCGACCGATATCGTCGTCACCACCGAGTCCTGGGTGGACTGCATGAATCGGCGGTGAATCCCGGCGTGGACGCGACACCGGCTACTGACCGAGGACGTCGGCGACCCACTCGGCGATGTACGTGCTCGTGTGGGACAGGTGGTCGAGTCCGATGTGCTCGGTCGCGCCTTCCTCCGCGGTGAAGATCCGCGCAGTCGTCGATGCCGCCACGCTCCTGCTCGCCGTGGCCGGCCTGCTGAACGAGCCCCACCACCGAGCAGCGGTAAAGTGCCGTTGACCAAGCCTTGAAGGTTCCCGGAGGAGCTGGACGGCTGCCGTTCGCCTCAGTGTCGCGAAGCCGGCACATGCGTGGGCGAGCATCCGCACATGGAAATCCCGAGAGTCGGCGTTCCCGACGCACTGGCTGCCCGCCTCACCATGGCCGAGCAGCACGAGTACCTGTCCCGCCGATCGCTGCTCAAGGGCGCGGCGGCGACCGGCGCCCTGCTCGCCGCCGGCCCGCTGCTGCTGCCCGGCACCGCCTACGCCGATGGCGCGAAGGTGGCGCCCGCCGGCCGTCACCTCGCGTTCGGCCGCAACCCGCGCACCGACATCCGGGTCGCCTGGCAGGTCCCCACCCGCGTGAAGAACCCGTTCCTGCGGGTCGCCGAGCACCACGACCGGCGGGGCATCCAGTGGGGACACCGCATCCCCGCCGAGACCCGGGCACTGCACTCCGAAGTCGCGGGCGTGATCGCGCCGTACGACCAGTACTACCTGCACGCCGAGGCGAACTGCCTCACGCCGGGCCGCACCTACACCTACGCCGTCGGCCACGACGGCTTCGACCCGGCCAAGGGCGACGGCGGTGCCGCGGCGATCTCGACGTTCACCACCGCGCCCGCCCGCGGCTTCCCGGCCGGGAAGTTCACCTTCACCGCGTTCGGCGACCAGGGCGTCTCCACCACCGCGCTGGCCCAGGACGGCGCCGTCGCGAAGCAGAACCCGCGCTTCCACCTGCTCGCGGGCGACATCGCCTACGCCGACCCGAGCGGCGCCGGCCTCCCGCCGGGCACCGTCGCCGACGGCGGCCACGACCTGTTCGACCCGAAGGTCTGGGACGCCTACTACACCCAGATCGAAGGCGTCGCGGCTTCGGTGCCGTGGATGGTCACCACCGGCAACCACGACATGGAGGCGCTGTACTCGCCCGACGGCTACGGCGGCCAGACCGCGCGCTGGGACTTCCCCGGCAGCGGCCCGGCCGAGTGCCCGAGCGTGTACTCGTTCATCTACGGCAACGTCGGCGTGATCTCCCTCGACGCCAACGACGTCTCCCACGAGATCCCCGCGAACCTCGGGTACTCCCGCGGCTCGCAGACGGCGTGGCTCAAGCGGCGCCTGCGGTACCTGCGGCTGCAGCCGGACGTCGACTTCATCGTCGTGTTCTTCCACCACTGCGCCTACTCGACGACCAACCAGCACGCGTCCGAAGGCGGCGTGCGCGAGGAGTGGGTGCCGCTGTTCGACCAGTTCCACGTCGACCTGGTGGTCAACGGGCACAACCACATCTACGAGCGCACCGACGCCCTGCGCGGCGGCCGCATCACCCGCAAGGTCGCCATCGGCGACACGGTCGACCCGGACCGCGACGGCACGGTCTACGCCACCTGCGGCGGTGGCGGCCGGAGTGTCTACAGCTTCCCGGTCCCCGACACCTTCGACGGCGAATTCACCTCCTACCACTGGGTGCAGGGCGGTGGGAAGGAGACCGAGACCGTCGGCTGGTCCCGCGTCCGCTACACCGGCTACTCGTTCCTGGCGATCGACGCCGAGCCGGCCTGGTTCGGGCGGAAGACCACCCTGACCGTGCGCACCCTCCGCAACGACGGCGTCGAAATCGACCGGTTCACCCTGCGCCGCACCGCGGGCCTGCACACCGCAGCGGCGCACTTCGGCACCTCCGGAGTCGGCTCCGACCCCGGCGACGCCTGAGCGGCACGTCCCGGCCCGGCAGGAGCAGCCTGCGAACGATCGGCTGCTCCTGCCGGCGTTCGAGATTTTTTCAACCGATCCAGCCCGGGAGCCGTGTCCCCAGTGTGACGACACTTCTCGCGAAGGACACCCGGCAGGCCGCAGCCGTGCGCTACGCCCTCGCGCTCATCGCCCTCGTGCAGGCCGGGCTCGGGTTCGGCGCGCTGTTCCTGCCCACCGACGCCGGCATGACGGCCATGCCCGGGATGACGCACCCCGTCCAGCCGGCCGGTGTTTCCTGGAACCTCGCGCTGGGCGCCGGGTTGTTGTGCGTAGCCCTGTATCCCCGGCTGGCGAGCGCCTGGCTGCCGTTGTACGGCGGCTTGACGGTCGTGCTCGGCGTCGCCTCGGTGAGCGACCTTCTCCGTGGCCTGTCGATCACCGGCCGGATCTCGACCCACGCGCTGAGCGTCATCGGCCTGGTTCTGCTGCTCGTCGTGTACCGCCGCCGGCAGACTGAGGGCGTCACCGGTCCGCGGTAGCGCAGATCGACAAGACCAGCGAACTCTGGACCATTCCCCGAGCTCGCGGAACACCTGGCGGCGGTGGTCAACGCCGAACTCGACAAGAGCGGAGCGTTCAGTCGTCGGCGGGCACCCCTGATCCGGGCACGGCGTACCGGGCGGCGATGGTGCGGACGGCCTCGTCGACCACCTGAGCGACGCGTTCGGCGCTCACCTCCCAGCCCGGCACCAGGAGTTTCGGCCAGAAGACGTGGTTGGAGATCATGCCCAGGAACTGGGTGGCCACGAGGTCCACGTCCTCGACCCGCACCGTTCCCGCCTCCTGTTCAGCCAGGAGGTAGCTGCGCACGGACTCGAAGTAGGGCATCTTCCCGCGCGAGAACTGCGCATGGGCCAGCTCGGGGAACCGCGGCAGTTCGGCGATCACGATCCTGAACAGGTCGGTCATCCGGGCGCGGCCCAACAGCTCGGCGTACCGACGGCCGATGATGCCGAGCCCGTCGACGACGTTGCCCGCCGGCGGGGGATCCTCCTCGCCGGCGGCCGACCAGGACTCGGTCACGATGGCGTCGAACAACGCGGCCTTGCTCGGGAACTGCTTGAACAGGGTGGCCCGCGAAACGCCCGAGCGCTCCGCGATCCGCGCCAGCGATGTCCGGTCGTAGCCCAACTCGAGGAACAGTGCGGTCGCGGCCGTCACGATCAGCGCGCGCTTCTCCTGGGCGACGCGCTGGTGATACGTCGTCACGGCCCGGCTCATGGACCCAGCATACGAGGTGAGTGGCTTGACTCACCACTGCCACCGACCTAGTGTCGAAATGGTGAGTCGACCGGCTCACCATCGGCCCCCCAGGTACCGAAGGACCATTCGATGCCCCGTTTCGACAACCAGACCGTGCTCGTGACCGGTGGGACCGGCGGCCAGGGCTCGAGCCACGTGCGCGCCTTCCACGCGGCGGGAGCGAACGTGGTGATCGGCGACATCGACGCCGAACGCGGCGCCGCTCTCGCCGACGAGCTCGGGACCCGCGCTCGCTTCGTCCGCCTCGACGTCACCGACGAGCGCTCGTGGTCCGCCGCCGTGCCGGCCGCCGAGAGCGCCTTCGGCGCCCTGAACGTGCTCGTCAACAACGCGGGCGTGCAGAACCCGCCGGCGACGATCGAAAACACGGACCAGGCCACGTGGTCGCGCATCCTCGACATCAACCTCACCGGGACCTTCCTCGGCATCAAGGCCGCGGCGCCCGCTCTGCGCCGCGCGGCAGGAGGAGCCATCGTCAACGTCGCCTCGACCATGGGCCTGGGCGGCACGGCTCACTACGCGCCGTACGTCGCCGGCAAGTGGGCCGTGCGCGGCCTCACCCGAACCGCGGCACTCGAGCTCGGCCGCGACCACATCCGGGTGAACACCATCCACCCCGGCGTGATCTCGACCCCCTTCATCCACGAGCCGGCAGCCGGCGCGGACGCGGCGATCGCCGAGTTCTACTCACCCGAGCCGTTCGCCATCCCCCGGCTCGGGGAGCCGGCCGACGTCAGCCGTCTTCTCCTGTTCCTCACGTCATCGGACGCGTCGTTCATCACGGGGTCGGAGTACGTCATCGACGGCGGGCTCCTGCTCGGCCCCGCCCTGCAGGCCGATGCCGCATGAGCACTCCGGACTCGTCTTCGTCCCACCTGCCCGGCCACATCCGGCAAGCCGTCGAGATCACCCCCGCCGCGGGCACCCGGGAACGGATCATCGACATCACCACGCTGGGGCGCCGCACCGGCCGACCACGCCGCATCGAGATCTTCTTCTACCGAGCCGCGGGCGCCACGTACCTGTGCAGCGGCGCCGGCGGTGCCGCCACCGACTGGCATGCGAACCTTCTCGCCAACCCCGGCTTCACGTTCCACCTCAAGAACGGGATCCGCGCGGACCTGCCCGCGCGGGCCACGCCCGTCACCGACCCAGCCGAACGTCAGGCCGTGCTGGCGGAGATCGTGGCGGATCTCAACCAGCCCCACGACCCCGGCACCATCCGGCCGACCCGGCTCGAAGACTGGGCGGACAGCCGGCTGATGCGCATCAGCTTCCGCCATCGGCCGTAACCGTCCTCGAACGGCACTACCTCGCGATACCCTGCCCACGCGGATCCGGTGTAACGCCCGGACTCGGGACACACGACTTCCCGGTGTCCGGGTGCCTGGTGGAGGGAAACGCGTGAGCTGGCAGTTCGGGCCGTACCGCGTCGAGTCGCTGATCGCCCGCGGTGGCATGGGCGAGGTCCTGCGCGCCTACGACACGCGCCACGACCGCGTCGTCGCGCTGAAGCTGCTCGCGCCGGAGTTCGCCGCCGACCGCGAGTTCCAGGAGCGGTTCCGGCGGGAGGCGCACGCGGTGGCGCGACTGCGCGAGCCGCACGTGATCCCGATCCACGCCTACGGCGAGATCGACGGCCGCCTCTACCTCGACATGCGCCTGGTCGAGGGCGACGACCTCGGCACCCGGCTGGCCGCGGGCGGCGCACTGGCCCCCGCCGAGGCGGTCGACGTCGTCGCGCAGGTCGCCCAGGCCCTCGCCGCCGCGCACGCGGAAGGCCTGGTGCACCGGGACGTCAAGCCGTCGAACGTGCTCGTCGGCGCGACCGGGTTCGCCTACCTCGTGGACTTCGGCATCGCCCGCGCGGCCGGGCCCGGCACGGAACTCACCGCGACCGGCGGTGCCGTCGGCACGCTCGACTACATGGCGCCGGAGCGCTTCACGGACGCGCCCACCGACCACCGCGTCGACGTCTATTCGCTGGCCTGCGTCCTGCACCAGTGCCTGACCGGCAGCAAGCCGTTCGCGGCGACGACGGCCGCGTCGCTGATCGGCGCCCACCTGCACCAGCCGCCGCCCCGGCCGGGCGACCTGCGGCCCGGCCTGCCCGCGGCGTTCGACGCCGTCATCGCGCGGGGCATGGCGAAGGACCCCGCGGCGCGGTTCGGCAGTGTCACGGAACTGGCGGACGCGGCCCGGGCCGCGCTCGGCGGCACGATCCCGGTCCAGGCCACCGCTCCCCCGACGCACCAGGCCACCCGGGTCGCGCCCGTGACCGGAGGAGGGCGGCGGGCGTCGAAGGCACCGTGGCTGGTCGCGGCGGTCGCGCTGCTCGCTCTCGTGGCCGTCGCCGCGTGGTTCACGATCCTGAAGCCCTCGTCGCAGGCCGGGACGACGACGGCCGGCACGACACCGCGCTCGACGTCGTCGACACCACCGCCGTCGCCCACACCACCGGTGACGGCCACGACCACCCAGGTGACCGTCCGGACGTCCGTGGCCACCAGCATCTCCGCCGGCGCCGACCTCGGCCTGGCGACCGCGATGAGCACGCCCGCGTGCGACGGGTCCTTCATCGTGATTTTCGGCTCGGCCGTCACCCCGGCCCGCTACCGCGCCGACGTCCAGCGGTTCCTCGCCGCCCACCCTGGCGCGGCCTACCTCCACGCACCAACCACCGGCTGCGGCTCCCTGCGGCAGCAACTGAACGGCGCCGACATCTACGCCGTCTACAGTGGACCATTCGCGACGAAGGATGCCGCGTGCGCGCGACGCAGCGGCGGCGCCTACGTCAAGCGGCTCAACAACACGACTCCGCCGACCCAGGCGATCACCTGCTGAGCCCGTCCCAGGGACGGAACGGAGGTGCGTTACGCGGCCATCGGGGGAAGATCTTCGATCTCGGGCATCCAGGTGTGCTGCATGACCACGTGGAGGCAGTTGTCCCGTTTCAGGTCACCCCAGTAGTCGTTGTGACTGGCGAAGTCCTTCCACCGCAGCGCGGTCCACAGGGTGAGTTCTTCCTCCGTGAACTTGCAGGACGTCACGTCGATGTCGAGAAGCGGGTCGACGTCGGCGTCCTGGTTGCCGCCCGGGAGATCCGAACCGAACACGTCGGCGGGGATGAACACGTTGGTCCACTTCAGCGTGGGCACTCTCACCCCGCGCTTTCTCAACAGGTAGCGAGGCTCGTAGAGCCGGACGACGTCGAGCGGGCAGCCCATCGTGACCAGCGACCGGATCGATTTCTTGTGCCGTCGGTCCAGGTCCGGTTCCAGATCGAGACACGGATACAGGAAATCGTACGCCACCAGGCACCCGAAACTGTGCGCCACCAGGTGGATACGGCGATTTGCATCCTCCTCGATCACCGCGTCCACCGCGGCGGCCAGCGGCAGCGTCGCGCTCGAGGCGTGCATTTCGTTCTGCGTGTACTCGACCATTTGCCGGAGGAACGGCGCCGCCTGCTCCGCGATCGACTTGAATCTGGCGAGGACGAGCAACGCGACCCCGCCGATGCCGAGTCTCCACGCGCTGCTCAGCGAGGTCGGCAGAATCACCTCGGGCACCACGTCGGCCGCTTGGAGCAGAGCCCAGATCGAGAACAACATCGTGCCGATGAGGAAGGTCAGGGCCACAACGCCCAGCGCGATCTGCAGTTTGGCGCGCCAAGTCTTGGCGGCCTTCCACGCCGTAACACCGTTCCGCCTGCGCTTGACGGCACCGATGACCGGCCAGCCCGCATGGAGCACGTAGGTGAAGTTCAGCCAAACGCGGCGGGCGACGCCGATTTCAGGGCCGATCGGATCGAGGTTGGTCCGGTATTCGACCGTGTGGATGTCGACAACGGGTATGGGATTGGCCGTGTCGGTGCGGACGATGCGGCGTCCGTCGAGGAGATCCGTGGACGGGCTGCCGATCTTCTCGATGGTGTAAGTGCCCTTCCGGAGGTTGGCCTTGTAGGCCAGGAGTTCGGCTATCCGGGCACTGGAATTCTCCTCCGAGGTGGCGAGTCCCGGCAGGAAGAGGATGACAGGGTGCTGTGACATGGCGACTCCAGCTGTGGTGCCTAGTGCCCTGATGTCGCATTTGCCCGAACCCCCGTTACAGGGAGCTACCCGAACCTGAATCCGTTTCTCGAATGAAATGCTTTCGCGATTCGACCTGCAGCGAGATGGCGGTCACGAGACGCCGCCCCCGGTGGCGAGCCCCACCTCGGGCGTTCCGCCGGCGCCGGTCAGGCCCGCGTAGCGGTGCGCGAGTCCGCCGGGAAGCAGGTACTCGGCCAACAGATTGCCGGCGCGGCGGGACGGTAGCCCCATGTCGTGCATGAGCTCGTCCGCGCAGTGGATGTCGTACGGGCCGAAGTCGTAGCCACCGGAGCCTGGAAGCACCCGCTCCTGCCAGGCCAGGCGAGCGTCGATGCCCTGCCGCATCTCCTGCTCACTCGGCGCTGTGCGCAACGCCGACCGGAAGTGCCGGGCCAGCCAGTGCGCGGTGAGTTCCATGCCCATGATGTTGTTGAAGACCTGCCGGAAGCCGACGAATCCCAGCCGGTCGGTGCCGGGTGGGACGATGCCCCGATACAGGCGTATCCGCCCGGCGGGATCGTGCACCTGCACTTCCGGATCCAGGAACGGGAAGATCTTGTGGTGGCCGGTGGCGAACACGATGACGTCCGCCGGCACTTCCTCGCCGGTCGCCAGGCGCAGCCCCTTGTCCGTGTACGCCTCGACCGCGCTGACCTTGGCGGCGATCACGCCGCGGCGGACGGCCCGTGCGTAGCCGCGGGGCATCACTCCGGCGTGTGCCAGGTGGAAGGGAAGTGGGTGCGCGGGCCGGAGCTCCTTCGGCAGCCGGTGCAGCCCTGTGGAAATCAGCATGTCGCGGGCGATGAGCCGCCACAGGGCTCGCTTGACCCGGTCGTTGACGCGGTCGATCGGGCGGACGCAGGCCGGGTCGTGGTACCGGGGCAGCAGCGCCTCCCCGAACCGGGTGAACAGGATCCACTTGTAACCGACCAGCCCGAGCAGGAGCCGTTCGGGGACCATCCAGTTCACCTTGCGCTGCACGATCGTGGCCGAGGCCGCCTCGCGCCCGGCGCGGGTGACCAGGTCGAGCGCGGACTTGCCGCCGCCCACGACAACCACCCGGCGGCCGGCGAACGTGCCGGCCCGCACCTCGTTGGAGTGCAGCACGGTTCCGCCGAACAACGCACGTCCGGGCAGGTCGGGCAGCCGGGCGTGGTGATGGGCCCCGCTGGCGACCACGACGTAGTCGAACGTTTCGCGACGAACCTGCGCCGCCTCGTCCCCGGCGGCCCGGGAGCCGACCGACCAGCCGGCGGCGCCCACCCGGCCGGGCCCGTCCACCGGCCGGACGGAGATCACCTCGGTGCCCGGCCGGAGGCGATCCAGCACGCCGAACTTCCCGGCGTAGTCCTCCAGATAGCGCTGGGTGTCCACGGCGCCGGCGAAGTGCAGGCGGTTGGGCAGGTCCGCGAACTCGAAGATGCGAAGTGCGGACTGGTTGGCCAGCCCGTCGTAGCAGCCACCCGGTGCCCAGATTCCGCCGACCCGCTGGTACTTGTCGAAGACCGTGACGTCGAAACCGTGTTCCAGCAACACCTTGGCGGTGACGATTCCCCCTGGTCCCGCGCCGACAACACACGCTCGCACAGGCTGCCACTCCCCCGGGATCATCGGCACATCCGGCCCACCCATCATCCCGGCCGCGGCCCCCTGCGCCAACCCACCGTGCTCACGACGATTTCAGGAGTCGCCCACAGAAATTGTGGCCGATTTCGTACTGGCCACTTTTTCTCCCATTGTCAACGTTGACAACCGATCTTGTCCGGACAACGACCCGCTGTGCCGGGGCGTGTCGATCCGGGTGTCCCACAACGGCCGGACCCTCACCGTGCCCGTGGTCGACAAGTGCCCGAGCTGCGACAGCGCACACATCGACCTCAGCCAGCCGGCGTTCGCCCAGCTGGCCGACACCAACCTGGGCAACATCCCGGTGACCTGGTCGTTCGTGCGCTCGTGACCCCGCGCCCGCCTCAGCAGCAAGTGGTATGAACCAGTTCAGGAAGATCCTGTCCTCGCGGCCGTGGTCGTGGCCGCGCTCGGCGGCCCGGCAGGCGCGGTCTCGGGCCAGGACTTCCACTGCGTCGTCGGCGACTGCGCCGTGTACGCCGACCACTGCGTCACCGGTGAACAGCCCGCGAGCCTGGCCGAGTTCAACTTCGACACTCAGCTACGGCAACGCGTTCTCCCTGCCGATCACGATCGAGCCGGTGAACGCGACGGTGCCCCCCCAGGGGCCCGGCAAAGTTGTTTGTGCTGGTCATGTGGGGATTCCGTAGAGGGTGAGGGGCCGGGTGGCGTGGCGGGCTGTGTGGCGTAGGGCGGCTGCGATGTTGGTGCGGCCTGCTGCGCGGTGGGCGCTGATGGCGAGGTTGCGGAGGGTGGCCATGGCGCGGGGTGCGGTGCCGGTGCGGACGCGGGAGGCGTCTTCGCCGTAGGTGGTGTCGCGGACCCAGTGCAGCCGGTTCTCGATGCTCCAGTGCCCGCGCAGGAGAGTGGCGATGGTGGCGGGGCCGGCTTGGTCGGGGGTGAGGGGGGTGATGCCGTAAACGGTGTGATTTTCCCGTTTTCCGCTCACGCGGTCGGTGCGGTAGCGGGTGGTCTGGAAGACCTGTGCGGCGTGCGGGAAGTCGAGGTCGTCGGGGGCGGGCAGGACTTCGGTGGTGCGTTGTTCGAGGCGTCCGTGCCCGATTCCGGTGCTGGTGTGGCGGGTGGCCTGGGGCCAGGGCAACGCCTGCAGCCGGGCGTGGAGGCGGTGCTGGTTTTCCTTGACGGTGAACACATAGTGCGCGTCGCGGTGGGTGAGGTAGCGGGCCAGGCCGCGGGTGGTGTGCAGTGCGTCGGCGGTGACCACGACGCCGGTGAGGTCGATGCCGTCGAGCAGGGGCTGCATCCAGGTGATCTCGCTTGTTCCCCTGGCCACGTTCTGCTGGGCCAGCACGATCGCGTCCTGGTGGGTCAGTGCGGAGAGCAGATGGACCCCCGCTCCGCCGGTGCGGGCGAAGGTGCCGCGCAGTGATTTGCCGTCCACCGCGATCGCTGTTGGCGTGCGTTCCGATGGGCTGCCTGCGGTGGTGGTCGCGGTAATCCAGGCGCTGATCGCGGTGTCGAGGTCGTCGCCGTCGATGCTGGAGAGCACCCGTCGCACGGTGGCCTCGCCCGGGGCGACGTGCCGGTCACGGCAGGGGTCGAACCGGGTGCCCAGCCGGGCCAGCACACGCTGTGGTGCATCCGCGGCCCACTCGCCGATTGCGGTGAACGACTGGGCTCCCGCGGCGACCGCGGCGGCGGCCAGCGTCAGGATCGATTCCAGTGAATGCCGTATCCCGCGCCGCTTCCGTGGATCAGGCACCAGGACGAGATATTCCCGCAGGTCAGCGACCTGGTCAAGGTCAGCGGCGGTGGCCAGCTGAGCCACCGCGGCAGGAATGGGAGAAGATGCAACAGCAGGCACGGCTCTCTCACAGATCATGGGCTTCGACAACCACATGATCACCACCGAGAGCCGTGCCTGCCTGCAACGACACGACTTTGCCGGAACCCTGCCCAGGGAGGGCAGGGTTCCGGCAAAGTTGTCCGAGCAGCCGCGCTGCTGGGCTCAGCCGGGCGTGGCAGCGGGTTCGAACGTCATGAAAGTGTCTTTCATGACGTCTGGCGCAGTGAACGAGTCGTTCACTGCATCGGCGACAGCTCCACCGGCCTTCGGCCACCCGGTGAAGGGTCACTCAGCGATCGACTTTGCCGGAACCCTGCCCCCCCCCCCCCCCCCCCCCCCCCCCCCCGGGTCCGGCGTCGTGCGGCACGACGGGCTGCCCGGAGGCGTACGCCTGGTCCAAACAGGACATCGAGCCGGGCAACCAGACGATGTACCAATGCGCCTCCTGCACGGCTTCACGATCGCCTTCCACGGCTAGCCCTGGCATCAGGATTTGAGATCGGAGCCCGTGACGTACCAGGCTCCGGCGTGTTCCTCGACCTTGAGGCTGAGGCTGAACGAGCCGGTGTCGCCGGTGGCACCGATGAGTTCGAGCCTCTTCGGCCACCTCAGGATGTACGCCGCCGGAAACCGGCGGTTCTCGAGGCGTCAGGGCAGGCCCGCGTGCGGGACCTCCACCCGGACCGCGAGCAGCTGAGCCTCCCGGACCGGACGGCGTTCGTGCTCGGCGAACGACGGTGCCGCGCAGAGGAACAGCGTCCGTCCGTCGTCGCCGCCCAGCATGCAGGCGAAGACTCCGGTTCCGGCGTTGATCTCGTCGAGGATCCGGCCGCCCTCCTCGACCCGGAGGACACGGTTGTGGAGGGCGTCGGCCACCCAGATCGCGCCTTCGGCGTCGGCGCAGATGCCGTCGGGCGCCACCTCGAGGCGCTGCAGCACCTCGCCGACGTCGTCGGTCCGCGGGGTTTGCCCGAACTGGGCCCACACACGCCGCCCGCTCAGCTCGCCGTCGCCGCCGATGTCGAACGCGGTCAGCCGGCCGGCGAAGGTCTCGGCGACCACCAGCACCCCGCCGGGCATGATCACCATGCCGTTGGGGAACCCGAGGTCCTCGGCGGCGACGGCCACGCTCCCGTCCGCGTCGACGCGGGTGAGCGTGGTGTACCGCACCGGAGCGCCACCCATGAGGTCGAAGCCGAAGTTGCCCACCCACGCGCGCCCGTGGTCGTCGACGACCATGTCGTTGAGCACCCCGGACACCACCCCGGACAGGTCGGCGTGCTCGGCCAGCCGCCCCGCCTCGTCGCGCACGAGGACGCGGTGGTCGCGCATCGACACGACGAGCAGGCGCCCGTCGGGCCGGAACCCGAGACCCGACGGCTGGCCGGGGACCTCGGCGACGACCTCACGGCCACCACGCTCGTCGACGGCGACGACCGTCCCGGTGTAGAAGTCCGACACCCACAACCGGCCGTCGTGCCACCTCGGGCACTCGAGGAAGGAGAAGCCGTCGAGGACGACGGCCGGCTGCCTGGACGCGGACTGCCCCATCGCGGTTCTCCTCGTGTCCTCGTCGGTGGTCAGGTGCATCTTCCGGCAACCGAGCCGCCGTCACCAGCCGACGGCGACCACCAGCCACTGCGGGTCTCCGTGCGAGACGAACGTGGACTGAGCGGCCACGTCGTCGTACGGGAAACCGTAGGCGAGGCGGTTGATGCCGTGATCGTGCCAGAACTTCGCGTAGTAGTTCGCCGGCGCCGCCTGGTAGTACCGCGACGGGTCCTGCCACTGCGACTGCGGCAGGTGGGCCGTGTGCCGGTTCAGCGCCGCGCACATGTCGGGATTGCCGGCCAGCGATCCGGCGCAGCCGGTGATGTTCGACGTCGGCTCGTTGACCCCCACCGACTGGGCGTAGGAGGTGAAGTAGTTCGCGTACCTGCCGCCGGTGCGGAAGTCCGGAGCGCTGCCCGGAGCCGGGATCCGGTACGGCGCGTTCACCGTCGCCAGCCCCTTGAACTCGGCAGGCACCTCGGCCTGGAACCGGGCGAACGTGGCCGAGCGGTCCTCCTGGAACAGCTCGTAGGCGTCGCCGACCTGCACGTCGTAGCCGTCGTGCGCGTGCAGCCGCATGGCCAGCTTCAGCGCGAACGCGTCCACCCGGGTGGTGTTGCCGTTGAACACGTCCGGGCCGACGGTGAACTCGATGAAGTCGGCGTACTGGCCGTTCGGGGTGCCCAGGTAGAAGTACATCCGCCCGGCCGAGTTGGCCGGCATGTCGAGGTAGGGCTGCTCGGCGATCGAGTGGGTCTGCCCGCCGAAGTTCCAGTACACCTGGCTGTCCGGGTACTTGCCGTTCGTGCGGTTGAGCACCTTGACCGTGAGCACGTTCCGCGCGGCGGGGATGCTGCCGGTGTCGCCCCAGAACGAGTCGGGCGGAACGCCGGTCCCGGGCTGCGTGGTCCCGCCGCCGGTGCCGATGACCTGGAACTCCCACAGCGAGACGCCGTAGGGCGTGGCCCGCGCGGTCGTGGACAACCGCACGTACCGCCCGGAACCGGTCACGTTCAGGGTCTGCGTGCCGCCGGTTCCCGCGGTCGTCTGGTACACAGTGGACCAGCTGGATCCGTTGTCGGACAGCTGGATCTGGTAGGCCGCCGCGTAGGCGGCTTCCCAGCGGAGCACGACCTGGCTGACGGTCGCCGCGCCGCCGAGGTCGACCTGGATCCACTGTGGATCGCTGAACTGCGACGACCACCGGGTGCCGGTGTTGCCGTCCACCGCGGCGGACGCGGGAGTGCCGGCGTTTTCCACCGACGAGGCGGTGGCGGCTTTCCCTTGGGAGATCACCGTGTCGGCGGCGCTCGCCGAAGGGACGGCGAAGCCGAGCGCGGCGACGGCGAGGGCCGCCGCCAGCGTGGTCAAGCGGGCACCGGGTCCGCGGCGACGGCGCCGCGGCGAGGCGTTCGTGAACATGGTTCCTCCCTGGCCGGGAACGGGCGGACCCGCCGCCGGTCGGCGACGGCGTGATCCGGCTCGTCCTGAGCGCCGGGCGGATGCCCTCGCGGGCCGGCGGGAACGATCGAAGAAAAGGTTCATACCATCACCCCCGGCCTGTCAACCCTTGACAGGCCGGAGCGGGACAGCGATTCTCGGCACCGGTTCCATCTCGAGCCTCTGCGTGGCGCCGCCACCCGCTCAGGGGCCGGCTCACCAGGAGTCAGCCAGGCGAAGCGACGTGCACCGTCGGCGTGGGCGCGCCGAGGACCGCGCCCTGCAGCGCGGGCAAGGGGCCGGTGTGCCGCGCCGACCTCGTCCCGCAGCCCTGCCGGGCGGTCACGGTTTCCCCGGCGTCCCTCCCGGCCCCGCGGCCTTCGCGCCGTCCGGGCGTGGACGGCCGCGATCGGACAGCACCGGATCACCGTCCGGCTTCGGCGGGCGGGCCTTCGGGTGCGCGGCGTCCACGACGTCCACCGTCACTGGCTTCGCGGCGCGCGACGAGGCCACCACCACGGTCGACGCCGGGGGTAGGGTGACCGGGGACGGAACCACGACCGAGCCGGTGGGCGGTGCGGCCGCGGGCAGTGGCCCCGGCGTGGTCGTGGGCTCGGCCGGCCTGGTGAGCACCCCCGCGAGCACAGCCGCCGCGGCCACGGTCACCAGGCCCCCGGCCGCGGCCACCGCACGCCGCCGGGCCGGCGCCGGAGCGACGAGTGGCACCGCGGTGACCAGAGGCCTGCTGCGCAGCAGCTGCGGTATTTCCTCGGCGCTCGGCCGTTCCCCGGGCTCGCGGGCCGTCATCCGGGTCAGCGCGTGCGCGAGCGGGTCGGGTGTGGCGGCGGGAATGCGCGGCGCGCGGTGCAGCCGGGCCGTCGCCGACTCCGCCAAGGTGCCGGGGAACTCGAGCTGGGCGGTCAGGCACTCCAGCAGGATCAGGCCGAGGGCGTAGATGTCGGCCGGCGGCCCGGCCGGCTCCCCCAGGATCTGCTCCGGCGCCAGGTACGCGGCCGTGCCGGTGACCAGGCCGGTGCCGGTGATCCGGGTGGCGTCCAGCGCGTGCGCGATGCCGAAATCGGTGATCAGCGGACCGTCGGGACCGAGCAGGACGTTCGCCGGCTTCAGGTCGCGGTGCACGATGTGCCGGGCGTGGACGTGGGCCAGCGCGTCCGCCAACCGCACCGCCAGCTCGCCGACCTCGTCCGCGGCCATGGGCCCGGCGCACAACCGCTCGGCGAGGTTCTCCCCGTCGACCAGCTGCATCACCAGGTACGGCCGGTCGCCCTCGGTGCCGCTGTCGAACACCGCGACGACCCCGCGGTGCTGGACGCTGGCCAGCAGCGTCTTCTCCCGCGCCCGGCGCAGCTGCTCCACGGCAACGACGTGGCTGTCGTAGACCTTGACGGCCACCTCGCGCCCCAGCTCCCGGTCGACGGCCCGGTGGACCCGGGCGGTGGCTCCCCGGCCGATCAGTGCCCCGACCTCGTACCGCCCGCCGATCACGTCCGGCAGCTCGTTCGTCATCGGCAGGCCTCCATCCAGTCGGCTACCCCTGCGGTACCCGCTGCGGAAGACCGCGCAAACGTGACTTCGGGGGGCCGGGCTTCATCGCCGCACTTCGACCGGGTACCGCCGGTTGAACTGCGGCGGCGAGTAGCTCACGTACCGGCCCGGGCTGCCGTCCGCGGCCGTCGCCAGGTGGTTCAGCGTGGCCGGTGCGGTGTCCGGCCAGTGCCCGGTCCGCAGGCGGGTCAGCATCCGGTCGATGGCGGCCTGCTGTTCGCCGGTGGTGTAGGTGCAGTGCCCGGCCGTCTGGACGTACGTCTGCCGGAGGAGGGACGCGTTGCCCGCCTCGCGCACCAGGGCACCGTAGGACTGCTGCTGGGCCACCGTCGAGATCTGGTCGCCGGTGCCGTTGACCGTCAGGACCGGGATCCGCAGCTCGCCGGTGAACACGATGCCGCGCTCCAGGTACGCCACCGCAGCCGGGTCGGCGGCCACCCGCGGCTCGGCTGCGAGACGGGCCAAGTCGGCGCGCAGGTCGAGGCCCGCGCGGGAGTACAGCCGGTGCACCGCGTTCCGCTGCTCCGGTGCCGCCGAGGCCAGCTGGCGCGCGTAGTCGACGCCCGTGTTCCAGGACGGGTTCCCGCCCGCCAGCTGCTCGATCGTCCGCCTGCTGCCGACCGCCTGCCCGAGGTACGGCAGCGGGCCGCCGGCCAGCGCCAGGAACATCCCCTGCTCGACGCCGTCGGCGTCCCGGGCGTCCGGCACCGGGGTCGGCGTGCCGTCGGCGGCCAGGCCCCAGCCCGGCACCTGCCCGATCGCCGCCGCCAGCGCGATGCGGGCCTTCCCGGCGGCGGTCACCTGGGCTTCACTCATCGCCGCGAGCCACTGCTGCCGGGTTCCCGGGACGTCGGCCGGGATGCCGGTCACCGGCAGGGCCGAGTCGCGGAACAGCAGCGTCTTCAGCGTGAACACCGTGTCGAGCTTCTGGTTCCACTGCCCCACCGCACCGCCGAGCCCGCCGCACATCGGAACCGCCGCGGCGAACCGGCCGGGGTACACCTGCGCGACGCCGGCGGCGACCATGCCACCCATCGAGCGGCCCTCGGCGATCGCGTACCGGGCGCGGCCGAACGCGCTTTCGAAGCGGCCGAGCGCCTCCGCCTGGTTGTCGATGGCGCGCGCGATGTTCCAGCTGCTGATCGTGCGCGTGGTGCCACCGACCGCGTACCCGCGTTCCAGCAGGCTCGCGGTGAGCGGGCTCGCCAGGCCGCCGGCGGCGAAGTCGAGGTCCACCAGCACGGCGCCGTTCCACCGGCTCGGTTTGGCGAAGGTGTACGGCGTCCCGTCGGTCAGCTGCCCGTCGGTGCACCGGGCGATCACCGGGCACGACGAATCCGCCGCGTGGGCGGCCGCGGGCGTCCCCGCCGCCAGCACGATGACCGCGGCCAGGCCGCTCCAGAACCTGCTTCGCATGCCTTGCTCCTGTCAGAAGTTCTTGCTGGTGACGGTCCAGCCCGGGGTGGCGCACAGGCCGCAGCCCGCGCCGAGGAAGGAGCCGCGCGCGGTGCGGTTGCCGTTGAGGGTGAAGTCGAACCAGTCGACGAGCACCCGGACGGCTTCCTCGCGGACGCTCGGGTCGGGATTGCCATCCCGCTGGCCGTAGACGAAACCGGTGTGGCCCGCGGCCGGGTTGGTCGCGCGGACCGCCGGCACGGTGACGAGGTCGTAGTTGGCCCCGCTGTTCTCGTAGGCGACGTCGGCCGGGCCGCCGTCGACGAACAGCACCGGCGTGTGCAGCTTCCGCAGGTTCTCCCGGCCGTAGCCGAGGGTGCCGTCGGCGAAGAAGCCGCTGTCGAGGGACAGCACCGACTTGACGCGCGGGTCCGCCCCGGCGACCAGGGCTTCGATGCCGCCGCACGAGTGGCCGGTGACGCCGATCCGCCGGGTGTCGAGCCGGTGGCGCAGGTCGCTGCCGGGCCGGCCGTTCTCCCGCTCGGCCCAGGTGATCGCGTCGGTGATCACCGCCGGTACCGGGCTGCCGTTCTCCGTCAGCGCGGGCTCGTCGAACCCGCCGACGGCCACGACGACGAACCCGTGTGCGGCGAGCAGCGTCTCGACGGTCAGCAGCTCGTCGTTGCTCGTGTGGCGGCAGGCGCCGTTGCCGAACACCACGACCGGCAGGCGGCCGGGCACCCGGTCGAGGTCCGCGGGCCGGTAGACGGTGTACTCGGCGGCGTAGTCCCCCGTCCTGGCCGCGGCTTCGCGGACCACCGGGTGGAACACCGCCGACGCGGGCGGCGCGGGCGAGGCCGCGACCTCCGCCTCGGGAGCCCCGGGGACGAGGACCGCCGCCGTCGCCGCGACCAGAGCCGTCGCGGCGGCGACGAGAGCAGGCTTGAGCAAGGCCATCGGAAGTCCTTTCTCCGGACGGTCAGGACAGTTCGTCGAGCCACGCGGTCATCCGCGCGGTCAGTCCGTCGCCGGTGCGGGCGTCGACGTTGTCGGCGTGCAGTTCCAGCACCGGGATGCCGGCGGCGCGCAGGGCGCGGGTGGTGAAGTAGCTGCCGCGGGCGTCGTCGGAGACGAGGTGCACGACCCCGTCGACGCCGTGCAGCCGCGCCTCCTTGACGTACCACTCGGCCGACCACGGCGGGGTGTAGAGCTGGTCGCCGAAGGCGGCGAACCGGGCGGCCAGCGCGCGCAGCGGGTCGTCGCCGTAGCGCAGGTAGCCGTCGGCGGCGATGGCGAGGTACATGGACCAGACGAACACCGCGCCGTGCGACTCCTGGAACCGCCGGTAGAACTCGAGGTCGAACCACAGGCCGCGGCCGATCCACATCAGCCGCAGCCGCTCGCCGGGGCACACGGCGACACCGGCGTCGACCCGGTCGCGCACCTCGTCGTGGAACGCGCGGGCGGCGTCGCGCGCCCACGCCGTGCCGCGGTGCCACTGGGGCACCATGACGCTGGGGATACCGTCGGTGACGGCGATCGGGCACGGCCGGGCCGCGGCGATGAGGTCGCGGGTGCGCCGGTTCCACTCCTGCTGCTCGTTGACCAGGTCCAGGACCTCGCGGAACCGGGTTTCGGAGAACACCCGGCCGGTGGTCTGCTCGAGGAACCGGATGAGCCCGGTCAGCTCGCCGGTCAGCAGGTCGAGCCGGTCGCGGCCGATCGCCTCCTCCCAGCGGTACGGCATGAGCTCCCACCACCGCTCGGGGACGGCGTTCTCCGCCGCACTCTCCAGCGCGTAGTAGGTGACGCCGGGTTGCGCGTCCCAGACGTCGAAGATCTTGCGGGCCGCGTCGCCGGTGGTCTCGCCGAGCACGATCGACGGCTTCGGCAGCCCGCCCCACGGCGCCTGCTCGGGGTCGTCCTCGAACGCCGAAGCCAGCGAAGTCGCGCTGTACTGCTCGATGTAGTCGGGATACCCGCGCTCGCGCAGCAGGCCGAGGTACCGCTGAGTCTGGCGTTTCGCCGCGACGATCGAGGCCCACCACTGGTTGACGACGTACGGGATGTCCATCGCCCGGAAGATCTCCTGCGGCGCGTCCGCGTTGACCAGTGCCAAGGGACCATCGGCCTCGCGCATCCGGGCGAACCACTCACGCTGGTAGGCCGTCGCGGTGGTCGCGGACGCCAGCCGGGCGGTCACGCCGCCGCTCCCACCGGGACCAGCGCCGCCAGCGCCTCGGGAGTCAGCTCGCCGTACGGCTGCCGCTCGGCCAGCACCGCGGGCAGTCCGGTGGCCGCCCGCTGCTCCGGGAAGTCCCAGGGCGGCGCGTCGTCGTGGACGCGGGCGTAGGAGAACAGGACTTCGGCGCCGCACGTCCGGGCGGCCGCCGCGGTGTGGGCGGCGCGCTGCCGGATGGACGCGCGGGGCGCGGCCGGTCCGTTGTGCTGGTAGCGCTCGGCGAGCGCGAGTTCGGTCGGCGCCGCGCAGGTGCGGGCGAAGAGCAGCTCACCCCAGTCGTGGTCCTCCCCCACGACGAGGAAACCGTTGCGCTCCAACGTTTCGTACACCGCCGGGTGATCGTGGGAACTCCCGGTGAGGAACAGCCGGACCCCGTCGGCCTCGCGCGAGCCGGCCGGCACGCCTTCGACGAGCGCGGTGGCGTCGGCGACCGGCAGGGTCGTGGTCGCGGCGACGACCTCGAGGAACCGGGTGCCGCTCAACCGGTTCTCCCGGCGCAGCGCGGCGAGCCGGCCGAGCGCCCGTCGCAGGGTGTCGTGGGCGGTGATGGCCGCGGCGAGGTCGTCGTCGCCGATGGGCCGCCACCGGCCCAGCCACTCGCGCAGCTGGGCGATCTTCGCGTGGACGTACCGGGTGGTCGTGTGGTGCGGCAGGTGCAGGACGTCGACCAGCCGCACCGGCGGCAGCCGCAGCTCCGGCTCGACCCGGTGCAGCTCCCGCAAGGCGTAGAACAGCCGCAGGGAGGCCTCACAGTCGCGGGAGACGACGATGGCTTCCAGCGGCCCGTAGTCCCCGGTGAGGATCCGCGTCAGGACCGACCGGGCGACCGGGTCCACGCCGCGGCCGAGGTAGCGGTCGCCCAGCGCGCTGTCCTGGTCCGGCTTCCCGGCCAGCCGCAGCGGTCGCAGCCCCGCCGCGGTGATCAGCTCGACCGGGACGTCCGCGCCGACGTACCCGACGGTGCTCAAATGACCGCCTCCGCGACGAGGTCCGCCAGCTGCTGTTCGGTGTAGCCGAGCAGCTCGCGGTAGACGTGCTCGTTGTGCTCGCCGAGGGCGGGCGCGGGGCGGTCGAGGGCGACGCGGGCGGCGGAGAACCGGATCGGCACCCCGGTCCCGGCCAGGTCGGCGACGTCCCCGTGCCGCGGGTGCCGCAGCGGCACGACCTCCTCGCGCGCCAGGACCAGCGGGTCGCGGACGGCCTCGCGCGGCTCGCGGACCTCGGCGGCGGGCACGCCTTCGGCGGTGAACGCGGCGAGGATCTCCGCCAGGGGCCGGGTCCGGCACCATTCGCGGATGAGCCCGTGCAGCTCGTCGGCGGCGCGGACGCGCTGGTCCCGCGTGCGGTAGCGGTCGTCTTCGGCCAGTTCCGGACGGCCGATGGCGCGCAGCACGCCGTGGGCGAACGCGTCGGTCGGCGCACAAAGGGCGACGTACCCGTCGAGAGCCGGCAGGATCCCGAACGGCGCCAGCCGCGGCACCATCGACCCGGTGCGCTGCGGCAGGCCGACCGCGTCGAAGGCGTCGAAGGGCTCGCACGCGACCAGCGACGTCAGCGCGCCGAGCATCGACACGTCCACGTGCTGGCCCTCGCCGGTGTGCTCGGCCTGCAGCAGCGCGGAGACCGTGCCGACCACCGCGAACAGCGGGGCGAGGAGGTCGCCGATCGGCAGGCCGAAGCGGACCGGGCCCTCGTCGGGCTCGCCGGCGGTCATCATCACCCCGCTCAGCGCCTGGATGATCGAGTCCATCGCCTTGCCCGACCCCGGGCCGCCCTGGGCGCCGAACCCGCTGATCGAGGTGTACACCAGCCGTGGGTTGACCTCCCGGACCCGGTCGTAGGAGATGCCGAGCCGCTCGGTGACGCCCGGGCTGTAGTTCTCGACCAGCACGTCGGCGTCCCGGACGAGGTCGGTGAAGACGGCCCGCGACCGCGGGTTCTTGAGGTCGAGGGTGACGCTGAGCTTGTTGCGGCCGCGCAGCAGCATCGACACCGACAGGTCGTCGTCGTGCCGCCGGGCGAGGTTCAGCCCGTCGCGGCCGACGTAGGGCGCGTTGTTGCGGGAGGAATCCCCGCCGGTGGCCGGGTTTTCGACCTTGATCACCGTGGCGCCGAGCCCGGCGAGCAGCAGCGTCGCGTACGGCCCGGCGAGCGCGGTGGTCAGGTCGACGACGGTGCGGCCGGCCAGTGGCTGGTCGGTCATGCGGGAACCCCCTCGGTGAGATCGACGAGCACTTCGGTGCCGCGGGCGGTGAACCGGCCGTTGAGCCGGGCCCCGCGGGTGATGTCCTCGACGTATTTCGTGACGGCCTCGCCTTCCGGGGTGCCGCCGACCGGCACCGGACGGCCCCGGTCGTCGATCCAGCAGGGCACGAACCCGGCTTCGCGCAGGCCGGTCTCGTCGAAGCGGCAGAAGGCGATGGCGGTGTTGCGGCTTTCGGGGTGGAACGGGAAGAACGGCATGTCCGGATCGGGCGCGAAGCCGTACAGCTTCGTCCGCCGCTCGGCCCACGCGCGCAGCTCGTCGGCGCCCACGCCGGCCCCGGGCGTCAGGGCGTGGGTGACGGTGACGAAGTTGCCGAGGCCGTGGAAGATCGGCCGTCCCCGGTGGACTTCGACGCCGCGCATGATGTGCGGGTGGTGGGAGAACACCGCGTCGGCCCCGGCGTCGACCGCGGCGCGCGCGACCGGGCTTTCGTACATCGCGACCACCACCGGGGTGTGCCCGACGCCCTTGTGCAGCGACACGAGCACGACGTCGGCCTCGGCGCGCAGCCGGCGGATGTCGTCGGCCATCGCCTCCAGGCTGTCCGGATCGGCGAAGGTGTAGATCTTCGGCGGCCCGCCGGGGCTGGCGTGGTCGAGCTCGTAGTGGGTGAGGACGTGGACGTACGCGCAGCCCGGCTTGCGGGAGGTCGCCCACGAATCACGCGGCCCGACGCAGTTGTACGACAGCACGCCGATCCGCAG